>NZ_CM147949.1:0-4720000 GCF_055811895.1 Rhodopirellula sp. SH410 | reverse complement strand
CAAATGAACGCCGCAGTGCAACAGCACGAGCAGAAGAAACAGCAACTGCAGCAACAGATCGAGCGAGCCAAGCGGGAAGGTCGCAGTGCCGATGCGGCCAAACTCCAGGAAAAGCTTAACAACGCGCAAGCCGCTGATGCGCAAATGCAACAAATGCAAAATATGGCTGAGGCGATGCAGAATGCTGCTGAAGCAATGGAGCAAGGCGATTCCAAGGCGGCCGCCGATGCGATGCAGGCGATGAGCGATGAACTCGGCGATATGCAGAGCGCGATGAGCGAGTTGGAGGATCTGCAGTCCGCCCTCGATGATCTCGCCCAGTCCAAAGGGCAGATGAACTGCCAGAATTGCAACGGACAAGGGTGCCAGCAGTGCATGAACGCCGGTGGCGGCATGGGCCAGGATAAACGCCCCGGAAACGGACTGGGGCCAGGGTTCGGCAAGAACGCCGACGAGGACGACGACACCAATACATACGACACCAAGGTCCAAGGGGACGTGAAACGCGGGCGCGCCGTGATCGCGGGCTTCGCCGATGGCCCCAACCGGAAAGGCATCACTCGTGAGGCAATCAAGAGCGTGATCGACGCGTCGATGAGCGAAGAGGGCGATCCGCTCGACGACCAATTACTGCCGCGCGACGAACGCGACCAAACACAACAATATTTTGACAGTTTCCGCGACGGCAAGTGAGCAGGATGGCGATGAATTGGAATGGAATCGCGTTGGCTGTCGTCGGATCCCTGGCAGTCTGGCGCGGGCTGTGGCTGGCAGCCGGAGTGCCCGATACGACGGCCCTTGCGGACGCAGTCCGCGGAAAGGTCGAAATTCAGTGCGCAGAGCTCGGCAATGCCCCGACGCCGTCGCATCCGGAGCCCTGGCGGGTATCGTTTGCCAACATCGATGCGGTCTCCTTAGGCGGGCATTCCGCTCTCGAGATCGTTCCGAGTGGGGTGGACGTCTGGGATCCAAATCGACCCGTCTGGATCACGCCCGGCCGTGATCGTCAGCCAGGCTGGGCAGGCTGGGACGATAACCACGATGGCGTCGTCGACGACGACGGGGAGTTAGGCGCGGCGTGGAGCGATGACCACTGCGCCGTTGAGATGCCGGAGGCGATCCAACCGAGCGGCCGCGTGATCGATCGTGGTGCCTTTGGGCCACCGGGGGCCTCCGCTGAGGCCGGCCCGTCGCGGTATCTCTTCAACGTAGGCTACATCCTGGACGCACCGAAAAAGAATGCGCCAGCGATCCCTCCGCAGAGCATCGCAACGGCTAAAATCTTCCACGTGCCTTTGCCGTGCTTGAACGGAAAGACAAAGAGATAAAGGATCGTCAGCGACAATAAGCCTTGCTTGGTATCCGAGCGAAACGCGACGGAAATTAAGCTTAGGGTGGCACCGAGGGCGACCAGCAGGAAGGCCGATCCGCCCAGGTTCATGAACATCTGCATGGGCTTGAACGCCACGGCCTCCTCACGCCGCGAAGCATTGACCGCCAAAACAGCGATCCCCACCGCACAGCCCAGGATGAACAAGATTAGGGCCAGCATCCACGCGGGCATGCCCGATTTGCCAATCATCTCCAACTGCAGCCGTTTGGCTTCGTTCATATCCCGCTCTGCTTTGTCGAGCGCCATCGTGCCCTTGTCGATATCGACGCCAGCCACTTTGTGTCCATCAAAGCGTTCCCCCGTTTGCAAGCTGAAACCGCACTTAGTACAGAGTACCGCTCCGGGGGGCAGCTCCTTGCGACAGGCGGGGCAGGTCGCTCCCATCTCGCGATCCATCCCCTCTTCGGCGAACAGATCATCGAGTTCCGATCTCGCTGGTTCCGCCGCGGGCCGTGGCGCCGGTGCGGGTCGAGACGCCGGTGCGGGTCGTGCGGCGGTAGTGGCGGGACGTGGGGTCGCCGCGGCGCGTGGTTTGGTGGTTCCGCCGCCGGCAGCTACTTTGATGACACTACCGCACCCGGGGCATTTGATCGCCTTGCCGGCGAGTTCATCACGAACATTGAGCTGTTTGCCACAGCCGCATTTCACTGCAATTGGCATAGGAGAGAGGGTTTTGGGTTCAGGGTTCAGGGTGACTAGTATTGTTATAACAGGTTGAGATGGCAGCTCGCTCGCGACACGCCCGCGAATGAATAACCCGAGTCGCTACGTTCGCCAGAACGTGGATCCCACCGTCTGGCGACGGTAGCTACTTTTGATTCGATGCGTGTTATTGTCTCGCTGTCGCGAAGCACATCAGGGGCAATGATTCGACTTGACCCGTTGTGCGTAGGAACGAGCGGAAAATAAGTGGCCGAACGCTCCGCGGTCGGAAGGGTCGACTGCCGAGCGTTCGGCCACCATTTCGGACAGTGATTTTCTGCTCGTTCCTTAGTCATTTGGCGGTTTGATCTGATGTGCCAAAGGGGCTCCGCAGCGGTAGCAATAGTCGGCATCGCTGCGGTGACGCGCGACGGCACAATTGGGGCAGGGACACAGGTCGATCGAATTCCCCGACATGTGTTGCGACAACTCCGCACTGACGAATCCCGTCGGCACAATAATTAAACTGTAGCCCAGTAGAATCAAGGCGGCCGAGATGATTTTACCAATCGTCGTATGCGGCACCACGTCGCCATACCCGACCGTCGTCATCGTCACGATTGCCCAGTACATCGATTGTGGGATGGAGGTGAAGTCACTATCGAATGGATCGTTGACCAGCACGGTTTCAATGTGATACATCAGGGCACCACTAATGGTCACCGCGACCAGTACTACCGAAAGGAAGACTATGATTTTGTCACGACTCCGCCACACCGCGTTGGAGAGCTCGTCGGCCTGGCTCATCATTCGCCATAGCTTCAAAACTCGAAACACACGTAACAAGCGGACGCTTCGGAGAATCGCAAATGATTTCGCCGAGTGCCCAACGAAAAACACGAGGTAGCTCGGCAGGATACTGAGTAAATCAACGATGCCCCAGAAACTCTTGGCATATCGCATGGGATGCCGCACGCAAGCCAATCTCGCAATGTATTCGACGGTGAACAGAATGGTTAATAGCCATTCACCCGCGGTCAACCACAGCGGAATGTGCTTGAGGGGGGACGTTTCATCAAGCGTGTCCAGATCACCATGGAAAACGGTGGTGTCGATACCTGAATATTGCGGCAGAGTCTCGATCGAAACCAACACGACGCTCGCAATGATCGCGATCAGCAGCCCGATATCGAATACTCGACCGGCGGGCGTATCCGCTTCGAAGATGACGTCGTACATCTGTTGCCGCACACCCGCATCCTCGGGGCGCTGAACGACCCGGCGACGCATCGTTGCGGCGGTCGTGCTAGGCGGTTTGACGGGTCGAGCGTCGGACATGGAGAACGCCGATCATCGGACGGGAAATCACAGGGGTCACATCGGTGAACGCTGCGGGGAAATCTCACACCGTTTTTCGATGATCTCGAAATGGTGCTGCAGGTGAGCGGCGGCCAGCCACGCGATCCCACGGGGGGTGATGGCATGCGAATCAACATGGCCCACCCGATCCCAAGCTCCGGGGATGATCCGGCCGAGGAGCATCAAATTGGCTTGCCTGAGGTTCCCCAATTCGCTGATCAGGTGGCTGAGATTGCCCAGCCCGAATCTCGCGTCCGCGTACGCGTTCTCGTCCCACGCAGGCAGGTCCGTGGGATCGCCCGCCGCGATTCTCAGCATCCGATCACCGTATATCCGTTCCGCGTCAACGCAGTGTTCGACAACTTGCCGAACCGTCCACCCATAGGGTGCGTGGACACGGTCGACGAGCTCTGCTGACAACGAACTGCCGAGGTCACACATCCAGTAGAGCTGGTCGGCGAGCACTTTTAAAATGCAGTCGCCCGCCACCCGGTCCACAATGGCCCAGTGCCCCGGCAGGGACAAATCGTGCTCATCTGGCCGACGCGATTTTGTATTCATGCTGTGGACAACTCTTGCGGAAAACTTGAAGTCGCGCGACGGTCAACTGTCGCCTCCATCGCCTGCCGATGGATTCTACTTGAACGGATCGTCGAACGTTCGCGGTCGATACTCCCGACCGCGGACCGTTCGGCCGCTGGCGAACACATTCCACGTTCTGGCGAACGTGGCTACGAAACTGAGATCCACGTTCTGGCGAACGCGGCTACCGAACCGATTTACTAGTTCTCAAAGTCAACGACTTCGAGTCCATCGTGCGTCTCGGTCAACGTGTCGATCGTGTCGTACCCAATGCTCGTGTTGGCGACGTTGAGGTATTTCAGTTTCGGCAGCTTTCCGAGTTCCAGAAAACCTTCGTCGGTAAACTGGGTGCCGGCGACGTTGAGCCGCTCGAGGCTCACCAGTTTCTTCAACGTCGGCAGCGACTCGTCGCCCACGGCAGCCGATTTCAGATTGAGCTCTTTCAGTTGAGTCAGGTCACCCATCGCGGCAATCGATTCATCATCGGTGTTGGTTTCCCACAGGCCGAGGTAAGTCAGTCCCTTGAGTTTGCCCACCAAGGCGATGTCTTCAGGTTGGGCCAGACGACACTCGCTCATGTCGAGGAATGTGATCGATGGCATCGCCGACAAAATTTCGAGCCCCTGCCGATCCAATGAGGAATCTCGCAGTTCCACTCGCGATAGTTTTGGATTCGATTTGATGTGTTCGAGTCCCGCACCCGTGACGTCACAGCCCCGCAACCGCAGACGCTTGAGATTCTTTAGTCCCTTGATCATTTCCAGGCCCTGGTCGTCGACCTTGGAATAATCACCCTGCAGAGATTCGAGCGAGGGCATCTTGCCCAGTACCTCCATCGTGTCATTACTAATCGTGGTGCAGTAGTTGAAATTGATTGATTTCAATTTCAGTGGTCCCAGTTGAACCAGTCCCTTATCGGTGACTTGCGATTTTTCCAATTGCAGGTCTTCGAGGGCATCGAGCTTCGTCAGCGGCTCCATGCCAGCGTCACCAATATTGGTATTTCTCAGGTCGATCGCACGCAATTTTTTCAGCTCGGTCAGGTTACCGAGTCCCTCGTTGGTGACTGCGGTACGACGGAGTTGGAGCGCGATCAGGTTTGTTAACTTGCCGACCGTTTCGAGTGATTTGTCACTGATCGCGGCGCCGGTCAGATCGAGCCGCTGCAGCTTGGTCAATTTCGCGAGATTCTCGATCCCCTCGTCGTCGACGGTCGGCCCGATCAATGCGATCGTCTGCACGTTGGGCACGCCGCCGAGTTGAGCCAACACCTCATGGACTTTGTCGTTTCCGCCACTGACTTCGACAACAACTCCCTCGCTGTTTTTGCCGACCGAGAACCCTGCAGCCTCGATCGCAGCGATCGCATCGGGCGAGTCTGGTTCTAACTGGGGAGCCGCTGGCGAGCTGGGGGCAATCGACTTGACGCTCGTTTCGGGCGCGGTGGACGCTGTCTCGCGGCGACACCCTGCCGTCATCAGGAGGGTGGGGACGATCAGGAGCAGTAAGGTGGGGAGGGCGTGCCGTTTCATGGCGATGAGGTCTCGCGAGTGCGGAGCGGGGATTCGACGTCGATTAGCCCAATAACTTAGAAACTATTGTTGAAAACGCAACGTGTCAGTCAGTCGCTACCTTTGCCAGACGCGTGAATGCCCACGCTCTGGCGACGGTCGTTACGTTTGATCCGACGGGGTGAATGGACGGGGTGAATGGACGGGGTGAATGGACGGGGGGCGAACTGCCCTGCGACCGCTACCCCACCACTTCACAGGCCTTGTAGACGACCTGGGCCCGGCGAAACCCGATTTTTTCGTAGAGACCGATGGCAACCGTATTGGCGGTTGTTACCTCTAAGTGCATCTTTTCGATTCCCGCCGCTTGGAATCCCGTTGCCGCCCGGTTGATGAGCAACCGTCCCAAGCCGCGGCCGCGGTGTTCACGGATCACGCCAATGTTTTGAATCACACCCCATCCGTCCGACTCCAGTCCCTGAATGGTGCCGACCGGCATGCCACGGCCGCCCGGGCGATCGTGATACCTCAGCAACCATGTCGAACCGGGAACAAACGTTGCCCGGGAGGTGATCTCACGCATCAAACGTAAACATCCGTCGCGCCGACCCAGGCACGGGAAGACATCCGCGTCGATCTCACTGCGAAAACTCTGATACTTGGCTTGGGCGTGATCACGAATCAATCCCTCGTCGAAGCCCACGAATTGATACCCTGCCGAAGCAAGGGATTCCTGGTCCCAGTCGCCGCGGAATTCACGCAGGTCCAGTTCCATTCGGTAGCGACGAAAATAAGTCATGCCCATGCAAATCCCCTTTCCTAAACGTGGTCGCTGCACAACACTGAGAGTCCTCCTGCTCAAACGAGAGCTCCATTCTAGCACATGAGCGATACCTGAACTGGACTTATTATTTGGCTTCCATGACGCCCAAGCCGTCGACTCCGATGGCCGAAATCGCGTGTTTTCCGCCTCTATTCGATCGCGCACTCGTATTGACCGGGCCCACAGCCTCGGGAAAAACATCGCTCGCGGTGCGGGTTGCTAATGCGATGCGGGATGTGCCGGTTGCAACGGCCTCGGCGAAGGCGTCCGCCCAACCCCAGATCGAAATCATCTCGCTCGATTCCATCGCTGTCTATCAGCGGATGGACATTGGCACGGCTAAACCGTCGCCGGCCGAGCAACGCTGCGTTGTTCATCACATGATTGACGTGGTCGAGCCAGATCAGGAAACCAGCGTCGCCGAATACTTGACCGCCGCCCATGCCCTGGTCGATCAAATTCATGAGCGTGGGAATCGACCGATGTTTGTCGGGGGCACCCCCATGTATCTCAAGGCGATCCTACGCGGGTTCGATCCCGGTCCGCCTGCCGATGAGGCGTTTCGCGATGCGGTGATGCGAGATGTCGAGCAGTTCGGAGCGACCGCCTTGCACCAACGGCTCAGACAAGTGGATCCGTTGTCGGCCGCGAGAATTGAGCCCCACGACGTGCGGCGAATGATCCGCGCACTCGAATTCGCTCGCCAAACAGGCACGCCGATTAGCCATCGCCAGCACCAATTTGAGATCGAACAGACACCCCAGGCAGGCCTCGTGTTCGCTCTCCAAACACCACGCAGCGTGTTGCACCGGAGAATTGCGAGCCGCGTGGAGCAAATGTTTGCGGGCGGGTTGGTCGATGAAATTCGGGCACTCACCGAGGTCTATCCTACGCTCTCGAAAACGGCTCGTACCGCGGTCGGCTACCGCGAGGTGCTGGAAAGCGAAGAGTTCCAGGCGTGGAGTGCCAACCCAGACGTTCCACCGGATTGGTCACGCGTTGCCGAACAGGTGCTCTTTCACACCCGCCGACTCGCCCGCCGCCAGGAGACCTGGTTCCGCTCGATGGGCGAGCTGCGTTTCATCGCAACGCATCAAGGTGAGGAGGAAACGGAGCGTCCCATCGACGACTTGGTGCGTGAGGTCGTTGAGGTGCTCAGGGAGCATCCGGTGTGGGTTCGATAGCGGATGCTTTCGCGGCAAGTGTCGACGAAAGCACGAACACCACCGGAATCAGCTCGGGCGGTGCGAGCGGTCGGGCATCTAAGAGGAGGGCCATCTATGGGGACAGCCGCGCGATTTGCCAGGGAGTTTCCGGCGGCTGGTCGAGCGGTCGGGTGTACGCGATGCGATCGTGCAACCGGTTGCTGCGTCCTTGCCAAAACTCGATCCGGTGCGGCGTGACAGCGTACCCGCCCCAATTCTCGGGCAGCGGCACGGTTGAGCCCGCCGGATACTGCTGGGCAAGTTCCTCCATCCGCGTCTCGAGCACCTCGCGAGACTCAATCGTCGACGACTGGGTGCTTGCGTGCGCCCCGAGCTGGCTATCGCGCGGACGCGAGTGAAAGTAGACGGCTGAGGATTCCCGGTCCGTGCGCTCGGCTCGGCCCATGACCAACACCTGACGCTGCAGGTGCGGCCAAAAGAAACACAAGCTCACCTGAGGGTTCGCGGCGATCTGACGGCCCTTGGTGGATTCGTAACTCGTGTAGAAAATGAAATGGCTGTCCGTAATTCCCTTCAACAGCACCGTGCGGCTGGTCACCTCGCCCGCAGGACTCGCCGTTGAAAGCGTCATCGCGTTGGGTTCCATCCAATCAGGCAGCCCGGATGGTTTGGCTACGCAATCGTCCGCGGTGGCCGAATCGCTGGGGTTTCGCCCAGTCGCCTGGCCAAACCACAGCTCGAACTGAACCAAGGGGTCGGGGGTGACGTCCTGCTTACGGAGCCCGCCGAGCGTGTAATCTTGCCGCATCTGGTGGACGCGTTTGGCCGGAGAATCGTTTTTGGCAAATGAATTCATGTGTTTTGCATGGGAAACAGTGCGAAAGTAACCCCCAAGATGGTTTTCCTGGAGAGGTTTTCGAGGAAAGCGAGCTCTTTGGCGCGCCACTTGCCTTCTATAGGAATCGCTTCTTAGGTGGCTGCCAAGGTGACTCTACCTGGACGGTTCTATTTTGATTAGCCGTGTGGGCGGTGCCCCCCGGTTTTTCACGCCCGTGCAACGGACCACTGTGGCTATCGCCAAAAGGGCTAAAAGGTCCGTGAAATGGGGTGTTTGTTCATTTAAGTAGCACCCATCGGGCGGGAAGCGTTTTTCTTTTCTGAGTGAGGTTCTATCGTGCGAAATTCTCAAGTGGGCGACTTATTGGTGGCAACGACGGAAGTCGATGGTACCGTTTTGAATCGTGGCGTGTGCTTGCTCGTCTATGAAGACGAGAACAGCGCCGTCGGCGTGATGTTGAATCGGCCCATGCAGATGTTCCGGGATCCATCAACGAACAACGCGACCGGCTCGCCCCACGTTGCTCCGAAATCAATATCGCACCGATTGTCACCGCTGGTCGATCTCGAGTCGCTGGAGACAGCCGATGTGCCACACGCCAGTGAGGATCTTGAGGTCGCTGACGAGGTGGACGAGCAAAATCCGGCCAACCCGCACACCATCGCCTTCGTGGGGCCCTCGGACGATCCCGATGCGGGTAAGTTTCTGTTGGGCAAATCGTTGTATTTCGGGGGTCCGCTCTCCGGTCCGGTCGTCGCCGTGCATGGTGCGCCGCATCTTGCCGAGGCTGAGGCGGGCGAGGGGATTTTCGTCGCCGCCCAGCGCGATCATCTCGAAGCACTGCTGCAGGCCGAGCAACCCGTACCGTACCGTTTGATCGTCGGGCACCTCGGATGGACGCAGGAGCAACTGACCAGCGAGATCGAGGGTGGTGTGTGGCACCGCGTTCGCGCTACCAACGAGATTCTCTCCACCGCCGATGAATGGTTATGGCCGAAATTGATTCGTTCGGCGACGGCAGGCAGCGTCTCGCGATGGGCGGGGGTCACGCACGTTGCCGACTCCCACCTGCTCAACTAAGATCCGGGGCTACTGCACTCTGCTAACGCCATTGGCATTGTGATCTTTTTTTTCCATCAATTCAGTAAATTCACCTGTGTCTGATCGCCCATTATCTGGCTTTTCATCGAAAGGTCGCTCACGTGACGACGATGACGAAGTCAAAAAAAAGCCGTTTCGGATTCAAATCAAGCGTCTGGGCGAGATCAAGTACATTCGCGACGACGGTGAATTCGGGTTCATTCGTGCCGAAGATTTCCGCGAGGATGTCTTTTTTCACAAGATGGCCTGGGAGTCTGATCCCCGCATCGTGGCTCAAAATGAGATGTACGTTGAGTTTGAACTCGACGACGATCATTATGAATTGACGAAAAAACTGCGGGCCAAGGTCGTGCGGCCCACCCATCGACCGGCCGGCCGGAAGCTCAAGGCCAGCGATTCCCCGTACGAGATCGTGTTTCACCACCCTCGAGCACGCCGCAAACGCCCCTCCTGGCGGGGCGACGATTCGGACGCGTGAGTGATCCGAATCGCTATTTGAATTCTTCGTCAAACGCGGCGAAATCGTCCGCGGGCTCCCCGCCTTCGGCAGGAAACTCGGAGAATTCTTCGACGGCTTCAAACTCTTCCACCGCCTCGCCGTCCTCGGATACCTCACTGTCCTCATAACTGCTGTCGATCGGCTCTTCCACGACGGCAGGCGATTCCTGTCCTCGCTTGTCCAGGACAGCCGCGACGGTGACCGAAATGATCAGAACAAGTATGAAAACAACCCAGCAGATGAAGAGGATCATGGGGGGCAAAGTGGAAGAGTGGGGCGGAACAGAAGTCGGAGACAGCACACTATTCTAATTCAAACCTCACGTCACGTAGGGAAAAAAAGTGAAGCTCGATGTACTCTACGAAGACAATCATCTGCTCGTCGTCAATAAACCAGCTGGACTGGCGACGATGGGCGACGGCGATCGTACGACCCTGCACAGTCTCGCGGGGGCGTACCTCAAGCAAAAATATCGGAAGCCGCACGGCGTCTACGTCGGTATCGTCAGCCGCCTGGATTCCCTCGTCTCCGGCGTGATTGTGCTGGCCCGGACCAGCAAAGCGGCGGCGCGCTTGAACACGCAGTTCGCCGATCATGCCCAGCGGCTCAATGCTGATGCCGCCCGTGCGGCCGCAGGGGACGACTCCAGCCCGCTGGCGATCCGCAAAACCTACCTCGCCGTCGTCAGGGCGGAGCCGAACCGTGCGGCACCCCTGCCCGCCAACGCTCGGCTCGATGACCTGCTCTACAAAGACGACGCCGCCCACCGCATGCGCGCGGCGAATAATCCGCGGGCCGATGCCAAACCCGCATCCTTGGTTTATCAAACGCTGATCACGAGTGATCACAGCAGTGTCTTGGCGGTCGCTCCGCTGACAGGACGCAAACATCAAATCCGCGTGCAGTTGGCCGCCAGGGGCTGGCCGATTCTCGGCGATCGCAAGTATGGCAGTCAAACCGAGTGGCCCCATGGGATTGCTCTGCACAGCATGCAGTTGACGATCGAACATCCAACGCGGCGCGAGCCGATGACGTTCTCGTGCCCGCCACCGGTTGCATGGAATCGCGTGCGATCGCGTGAACTCGAAAGACGCTGGGACCAACTGACCTGGTGACTCTCACAGGCAGTGACGCAGATACCGCAGGCCCGCCTTCGCGATTCGCGGATGCACGATGCTCGGGTGCCCGCCGATGGTTTGGGTCGTCGAAGTCCACTGACCGTCGGGATGACTCACCGAGTACGTGATGGTCGCCTCGGGCATCACGTTATTTTCGAGCAGGTTTTGGTCGGGGTAGGCGTCGACCAGCAACAACCACTCCGCTGAAAAACGCTGTCGGATGATTTCGACGCATTCCTGTAGCGGGGCATGGGCAGCGTTAGCACCCGCGAAACGACGCAGCTCCTCGAGTCCCACCAGCGACAACCCACCGGCAAGCACCGGAGAATCGCCGATGGCAGCAAACCAATCCCCCAGCGGTGCGGCGTGGCCGAGTTCAATCACACAGAGTCGCTCAGCTCGCGTTCGCAAAATGGCGTCGACCGCATGCTGTTGCTCGAAGGTCTCGCCATCGCCGAAGTACAGATCGCCCACCCGCAGCATGATTTCGTCACGCGTCCTCGCGATCATGGATTCGCACTCTGCCACGCTCGCGGCCATCGCGCTGATTCGCAACGAGATCGTCGCGGCACTGACGGTAATGCCGACACGTGGTTGCCGAGTCCGCGAGATCATATCGCCCAATCGAGCCTCCATGTCGCTCTCGCCCAAACCGAAAAATTTCATCACGCTGTGTCGGATCTGTTGATCCCCGTCGCCGCCTGACAAGATCGCAGGGGCGACGGACTCGTCAAACATCGTTTTCATCTCCGCCGGCACGCCCGGTAACGCAAATATGCGGGATCCGGTGCCATCGGCTCTCGTGGCCACGATGTCGACCCCAGGCGCGGTCCCCTGGGGATTGAAAATCGGCGTGGCACCCACCGGAAACGTCGCTTGGCTGCGATTCCGCTCCGGCATCTCGCGACCCCGGCGGCTGAACATGGCTTCGATATGTGCCAATGATTCCGGATCGAAGCGCAGTGGAACACCGAGCGATTGAGCGATCGCGTCGCGAGTCAGATCGTCTTGGGTCGGCCCCAGTCCCCCGGTCGCGACGACGAGGTCGGCGCGTTGCACCGCAATCCGAAAGACGTCGATGTTGTGAGCAAGGGTGTCGCCCACGGTGCTGTGGAAGAGTACCTCGACGCCGAGCTCAGCGAGCCGCCGACTGAGCCATGCGGTGTTCGTGTCGAGCCGGGCGCCGCTGATCATTTCATCGCCGATCGCGATGATTTCTGCCGTGAGGAGTGACATGCTGAGAAGGTGTTCGTAGTTGGAGGGAAACGCTGGCCCGCGCGCCCGAGGGCACCCGGCAACAGCAGGCGTGCCGCAAAGCACCGAACGCTGAACCAAGTGCCGTAAGGCACCCGGCAACCGAATCATCGCTGAGAATCGTTGGCAAGGGAAAGCACGTTGCCGGGGCGACAAGCCGGCCTCCGCAGTTTACGCTCTACGTCCTCGTAGCGGAACTCTCTGCACCATTCGCTACGGCCACCATTTCGACAAGGTAGAGTTTGCTCCATGCCATCTGATCCACGCTCCCAATGGACTCTGGGTTACTGCACCAATATTCACGCGGGCACGGAGGTAACGCAGATCTGCGATACCCTCCACGACATCTCCGCGGAAGTGGGCCGTCTGCGACAGGCTGACGGCCGGCTCGGCGTGGGGCTCTGGTTGCCGCGATCCGCCTGCACGACCCTGCGCCGACACGGCATGCCACCGCTCGTCAACGCAATCGAGAAAAATCAATTGCTGGCGTACACGATCAACGGATTCCCCTACGAGGATTTCCACAAAGAACGCGTTAAGCATGATGTGTATCTGCCGACGTGGTGGACCGACGAGCGGGTCGCGTACACCCGTGACCTGGCCAAGGTGCTCGCGGAACTGCTGCCCGAAGAGACGACCATGGGCACCATCAGCACGCTACCGATTGGTTGGCCACGGCAGGTCGACGAGTTTGAATCCAGCGACGAGGAAACGTGTCTGCGAGACGCCAGCGAAGACGAGGTGCATCACGCTGGGACTAACTTCCGCCGTTTGGCTGAGGATCTTCGGATGCTCGAGAACCGGACGGGAAAACGAATCGTTGTCGCGATCGAACCCGAACCCGGCTGCCTGATCGAGCGAGCCGAGCAGCTCGTGGAGTGGTTCGAGACCCAGCTCCCCGATCCCACTCACCGGCGGTACATCGGCGTCTGTCACGACGTTTGCCACTCCGCCGTGATGATGGAAGACCAACGCCAGACGCTGCAGCGATACGCTGAGGCGGGCATCGTGCTCGGCAAGATTCAGATCAGCAGCGCGATTGTCGCTGACTGGCAATCGATCGACCCCGCCGACCACGCCGCGACGTTGGAACAGCTCCGATCGTTCGCCGAAGACCGATACCTCCACCAGACCGGTCGGTTGCGAGCGGACGGCAGCTTCGAATTGGCCGAAGATCTACCCGAACTGCTCGCTCAAATGACGCAGACTCCTGTCACCGATCAACGCTGGGTGATCCATTTCCACGTGCCGATCTTTATGGAGAAATTCGGGCACCTGCAAACCACCCAAGACCAAATTGCCGAGACCCTCGATGCGGTCGAGCAACTTTCGTCACCCTCGGCAAAGGGATCCTCCCGGAACAAGCCCACCCTCGAGTTCACCGGGCACCTGGAGGTCGAAACGTACGCGTGGTCGGTCCTGCCCGAAGACATGCGGTCGGGCAACCTCGCCGTTGACATCGCTCACGAACTCGACTGGGTTAGTGAGTTGCTGTAATCGGCAGCCCCTGATTCGTTCTCCCACCGGTCAGTGATCGTGCGGATTCAATCGTCGATGCGGCGATGGATTTGCCAGGCCAATGTTGCCAGACCAGTGTTGCCAGGCCAATGTTGCCAGGCCAGTGTGAGGCCGGCTTGGTAGCACCGGCAGGTAGCGTGTGCCGGTTGTCGGGCTCGACCCGCTGGGCAGCGAGCATCGCCACCCGTGGGAATCTCGCGTGATGACGTTAGCGATTTTGACTCGGTGCCAGGTGACTCAGTGCCAAGCACACTGACTCGGTACCAGGCATGCGATGATTCTCCCGGCCCCGCAAGAGCACGCCGGCAATCTCGTCGTTGATCATCCGCCCATCGTCGATCAAGAATCGGGCGATTCCGATTCGGGCGATTTCGATTCGGGTTTCGATTCGGGAGCCGAAGCTGCCGATGCCTCAATGGCGCGTACCATATCGCTCAGCACCATGGGGACAAAATAGATGCCGGAGTAATGGTCGGCCTCAAAGCGAATATGGTGCGTCGGTTCCACCTCGATACACGCAGCCAAGGCGAGGGCATTTTTCAACGGGACTACCTGATCTTGGTTTGCGGTAAAAAGCCATGTCCGCTTCGGATCCAAACGGTGAGCGATCCGCATCGGCTCCACCGCATCGAAGCGTTCCTGGATCTGGTCCATGGTGAGCCCCGCCTCCAGCAAGCGTTCTCGGAACTTCGCAGCGTCGCGTTTTCCGGATCGGATCACATCGATCAGGTTTCCGCCCGCCAACAACACGAAGACATTTTCGTAGCCGGAACCCGCTGTGCCGCTGTCGAGGCTCGCGCTCGTTGTCGCGACAAACCCACCCAAGCTCGTCCCCTGAACGGACACATGTTCCCCATCGACAAAGGGCAGCGCGGCAATCGCATCCCGCGCCCTGCGAACGTCGGCGACGGCCTGGATCATCGAATCCAGCGATTCGACTCGGTCATGCTTGCGATCGGTCCCCAAGCGTTCGCCGTAATACGGCAGGTGAATCAGAAACGCATGCACACCACTCGCTTGAAACCCCCAGGCAAACAAGCGTCCTACGGCCATCTTTGAACCGGATTCATGAACCACCACCACCGCTGGCCGGGTTGCAATTTGCCCTTCTTTATTGCGTGCAGCATGCCATTCCATCGTCACGCGATCGTTTTGCGGGTCCCCGCTGGGAACCGGTGATGGAAACGAGATCAATGCATCCGCCATCCAGGAAACCGGTGGCGCCGTCTGGACGACAAACTTGGCCGGTGGCCAGGCGATTCCAGCGAGGCAGGCGCTCGCATCAGCGGACGCATCGGGAAGCACGTTCAGCGAATCCTCGGCCGAAAAATCGGCGCCGTCCAATGCCAATCGATCCGCTGCCCGAGTTGAGCACAGCGGGGTCGCGACAACCAGGCAAATCAAACAGAGTAGAACACGCATCACATCGAACTCCATACTACGAGAATCGTTCCGAACGGCTGCCTCCCAAAATCTCTACTCCGCAACGTCTGGGGCGGGCATCGTCTTCAGCAGTGCGTGAAGATCCATTTTGACGTAGGGTCGGTTCGCCGCGGGCTGAGAATGGCTGGCGTTGGCGACATAAAAGACGAGGTCTTGGGGAACGAAGAGGACATTATGCAGATTCGAGGACATCGCCACCGGTCGGCTCATCAGCCACTTCGCGACCTCCACATCCACCTCCCCGTAATTCTCCTCGATACGCTGACGCAACGTTTCTAACCGCCCGCCCGCCGAGAGTACAATCGCGTCCTCGATGCCTTCGCCGAGTCGTTCGTGCGATTCACCGGGATGGATGAACAGCAATGTTTCAGGAGTTGCCATCACGCCCACGGCCTCGTTGGTCTTCCCGTCGGCAAAGACATAGTAATACTCACACGTCCGCGGGCTGGACGTCCAAAGTTCCTGCACTTCCTGCAGCGTGCTGCATTCTTCCAGGGCACGCCGCATCAATGTCGCCATCGGAACACCATCCCATTGGCCCTCGCCATGACCGCCCATTTCACCCAGCGATATGGATTGGTCATTCATCCCGCTAACACTACCCATGAACCCTGCATAGCCAATATTCGCAAAGCTGTGTTTGCCGTCGATGGAGATAATAAACGTCGTCGCGGAATCTTGTAGACCGATGGTCGTCATGTAATCGAGAACTCGACCATGCAGTAGCTTTCCGTCTGTGGTGGCGTCGCCGAAGAGAGCAAATCCACTGCAATGGAAGAGTTCCGGGAAGACGTTGATCGCTTGTGCGGTTTGTGGGTCCAATTCCATCGCGTCCGCAAACGCAAGGGTTTCGGTTTGATGATCGTTCGGGATGAAGGGGGCGAGCCTGTCGTAGGCCTTGTCGAGATCGTGGCGGAACCAAGTGCCGGTGCGAATCGTGTTCACCATTCCAAACGTGTAGAGAACCGAATCGATACAACGCTGAGCCTCGTCGGCCAACAGAGCTCCATGGGCATGCCCCACTTGCTGCGGCGTCCCATGCAGCAGAACCACTCGCTGCCCCTCCCGCCAACGCAGCTCTCCGTGGGCTACCTTGCGGTCGCGTTGCGGCGGGTCAATCAGCTGACGCGAAGGAAGCAGAATCTCCATCGCTCGGCGGACACCTCTCGCGACGGTTTGTTCAATCTCTTTGCGCTCGATCAAGACCGTTTCGTATCCCGGCCAATCAAAGGCATCTGCCATGGCAGGGATCTCCGTTTCAATTTTCACGATTGCTGAATGTTGATCATCCACCTCGACCGCGATGTTCCGGTTGCCATCGGAAAACTGCAGCGAGAAATCGTCTGAAAATTGCCAGCGACGCTGTTCCTGGTCGAAGTCCGGCTGAATGAAGCTGGTCAATACTTGAGAAACCACCGCCGGGTCGCCCCCTAAGATGATGGGCGCATACACAGCGGCCACCGACCCGGGGCCAATCAGCCTGGCCGCCATCCCCTCAGGTGCTAACTGGTCCTCGCCCGTGATCGCTCCTGTCCCTGCAAAGACAACGTTATGGTGCGGAAGTGCGAACGCCGTCCCGTTCTTGCGGCGACGAATTTGCAAACTGTAATCCGAATGCGTAAGTTGGATGTCGAAGGATTCACTGTCAAAGCGAATCAATCGAGCATCGACGCGTTGAATTTGATCATCGATTTGGACATCAAGCTGTGCGGATACCGCGAACTGCTGAGATTTTCCCGACAGAATGGACATCAGAGGCCGAATCGATTCTGCCAATTGTTCGCTACTCGAAGCCGCAACACGGGTTTCCTTCGCGACAGCGGTTCCTTCCCAGGCAGCTATGAACGACAGAACGACAACCAAAAACGAGAATTTCTGAATCGGTAACCATCGGATCAGCAGAACGCAGTTCATCGGCAGGGCCCCCAACAAGGATAGACTTTAAGAAGCCACTGATTCTATCAGAGCGAAAGGGGCCGGTTGGCAACGATCTGCCCTACAATCGATTTCTGCACCAAGAACGTCAACACTGAGACAGCCTTCCCCTCCCCCCTCCGCACCCACCTCCATTTCACCTCAGACCAGGCCGATTCGGCCATTCCCATTGGGATTGATCGGCCGATCAGTGGTCGAACGCTCGCGACGTCGGGGTTTTCGACCGCCGAGCGTGCGACCACCAACTCTGACCGTCTTTTCCGCTCGATGCCTTGCCGGGCCAATCGGATTTGGTTGCCCGTCGGGCAGAGCATCCTGTATCGACCGACCTCGCTTCCTACCTTTCTCGCATCCTCACCGGAGTAACACCATGATGACTTCCCCTAGCGGTGCTTTCAGCCGCAGAACCATGCTCGCCGCCGCCGCAGCCGGATCCGTCGCCGCCCGCGTCGGGGCGGCTGCAGACCAACCCTCGCCCACGGAGAATGGTCTGCAGCTAGGCGCCTTTCGGTTCGACGTTACTCCGCCCGTGGGGCATCCCCTTTGCGGAGGATGGATCAAACCGGTCGCAGCCGTCGATGACCCGTTGGAGGCGATCGGGTACGTGTTGCTGGGGTGTGGGAAACCAATCGTGGTCTGTGTTGTCGATTGGACAGGCTTGCTGAATTCGGCCCATCGAAATTGGCGACAAGCCTTGGCGGATGCCGCCGGCACGACGATCGATCGAGTCACCGTCCACTGCGTCCACCAACATAACGCACCGTTTGCCTGTTTGGATGCCAACGAAATTCTCGCTGCACAAGGTGACTTGCCACTCACCGTGGACCGAGCATTCTACGACCGCTGCCTTGCCGCGGCGGGGCACGCTGTCGAAACCGCGATGCAGGCAACCGTTCCTATTACCCACATCGCTTCCGGGCAAGCAGCTGTGGAAAAGGTTGCCGGCAACCGCAGGCTGATTGGTCTGGACGGAAAAGTCCAATCGCAACGTGGCAGCAGCTCCCGGCTGGCGGCGCACCAGCAGTTCCCCGAGGGGCTGATCGACCCGATGCTTAAACAGGTGGCGTTTTATAACGGCGATCAAAAAGTCGCCGCCAGCTACTATTACGCTTGTCATCCGATGAGCTACTACGGCGACGGCCGAGTCAGTTCGGACTTTTGCGGTCTCGCCCGAAAACAGATGCAAATCGATGAACCGGATTGCACGCACCTGTATTTCAATGGCTGCGGCGGCAATATCGGTGCCGGGAAGTACAACGATGGTTCGAAGGAAATGAGGCCCATCCTGATGAATCGCATCTTGGCGGGGATGCGGGAGTCAGCAAAAACTTTAGTGCCGCGCGAAATTGACTCCGTGAACTGGGTGACCCAGGACATCCTGCCGCCGGTGAATCCAGCGATCGATGAAGACAAACTGATGACGCAGATTTCGGATTCGGGACAAAGCGTCGTCAATCGCAATCGGCCCTCCTATGCCGTCGCCTGGTCGCGGCGGATCAAAAAGAAGATCCCCATCACCCTCAGTGGGCTGCACATCAACGATGTTTCGTTGCTCCATCTGCCTTCGGAGTGTTTCGTCGAATACCAACTTCGGTCGCAGGCTCATGCTCCCAACCGGTTTGTCGCCTGCGCGGCATACGGGGATGGTGGCCCATGGTACATCCCAACAGCGGACGGCTTTCCCCAAGGTGGCTACGCAGCCAGCGTTGCCTGGTGTGCCCCAGCGGTCGACCCCATTCTCTCCACGGGCATCAAAGACCTACTCGCCAACGTGTCGTGAACGCATCACCCGCATCGCTGCGTTCGCCAGAACGTGGTTTTCGCCGTCTGGCGAGCATACCTACGTCAGTGTTTCTGGATCATCCGACGGACGCGTGCGGCGGAGGTTTCGGAGGCATGTCTCAAGTATCCCGTGATTTATTTGTGGGATTGGATTGACAGCGTTAGACTGGGCCTGGACCGCTAAATCGTTGGGGTTGACGCTATCATCCTGCCTCTGCATTTTGATTCCACGCGAAGCAAAAACGTCCCCGTCTCCCCGCTCCTCCACGAAGCGTCGGGGAGAGGGGAGACGGGGAGACGGGGAGACGGGGACAATTTGCTCTGGTCTTCAGGAGGCGGAGCTGCAGAAGAAAAATGGAACCCATACTGGATACTGGAGCGATCCTTAAAAAAACTGCCGCTGTACTCCCGCGCACCCTTCCGCCGGACGAGCCGTTTTTCTTCACGCGATGCGAATCCGCCCCGCCGTCGACATCCCCGCCATGCCACTGGCATCAACCGCTGCGAACACACAATATGCAACGCGATTGAAAAGTCCGCTTTAGAACTCGCTCTTTCAAGCCCACACTCGCCTGCCATCTCATTTTGAACCCTCTCGCCGCCCTGCGAAATCGCTTCCTCGATCACTTCCTCGATCGCTGCGTGCTACGCCCGTCACGCCATGCCATCCACGCTGGCGATCTGACGCGGTACGAGCTGCCGCTGCGCCTGCCCGATTCCAATCAAGCAACCACTCTCGAAGCGTTCCTCGCCACCAATCGACCTCTCAACGCGATCCCATCGGGCTCGCCACCGGGGTACGTTCGCGGATTGCCCGATGGGTTGAACGTTCCACCACCCCGGACACTTGTCATCAAGTTTCCCGGCACTGCCGGTCGTGCCGAGCGATCGTCTCCGTTCCCCGCCAACCTGATTGCCGCTCACTGGGACGAGGGTGCGGGGGGATCACGCGATAGCGAGAGGGGCGGGGGAACGGGGGGGCCGGAAGCCTTGTGTCGGGCGGGGGCGTCGATCGACGACGGGGACCACTACGAAGTTTGGACTTGGAACCCGCCGGGCTATGGGCGGAGCAGTGGTCGAGCAAGCCTCGCCAACCTCGTTCCAACGGCCGAGGCGTTCATCTCCCAAGTCACCCGGGCTCGCTCTGGATCACAGACTCAACTTTGGTTGTGCGGGAACAGTCTCGGCTGCCTGCCCGCGCTATCGCTCGCGGCGAGATTGCCTGATTGGTTGCCACCGAATGTGGCACCCAGCAATTGCCTGCTCTGGTTGCGAAACCCGCCTGACCTCGCCAACACCATCCTGCGAGTCGCTGACCGCTATGCGGCCCGAGCTTGGATGCAGCGTGTCGTCGCCCACCTACCCGAACAACTCAGTGCTCTTGATAACGCAGCGAAATGCAACCTGCCAGCGGTCTTCCTGATGTCGGAACACGACGAACTGGTCCCACCACCGCTGCAGCGCAGCATCCACGAAGCCTACGCTGGTGACCATCGTGTCGTGACGCTCGCGGACCTCGACCACGGCGGAGTGATCGATCACCAACATCGCGACGAAGTCCAATCCGCTGCCAACTGGCTCTGGAAAAAAGCTCCCCACTCCTACTCTTTGCCCATCTTATAGAGTGGCAGATGGCGATAATAAACTTCGAGGCAATAGATGCAAAAACACGTCGTGTACAGTCTTCCCGATGCGTTGCCATATTCGTCAGCTTGAGGCGACCAACTGCCCGTTTCGCTACCGCGTTTGACCTGCATTGCCGGCAACACCTGTTTCATGTTGTTGTTCCAAATCGTCCATCCCGAGCCGCCGAAATGGTGCAGTGCCTGGGTCGCGTAGTACCAGTAATAGACATTCATGCCGTCGCGATTGATCGGCCAGTCCTGGACGAGTGTATTGAGCCCGATCGCCATTGGCTCACGTTCACGCGACCATCCCAGGTATTGGCGACACAGCAATCCTTCGGCCGTCATCGTCTGACTCGGCGGGCGTCCTTCTTGGTAGGAGTACCCCGCCCCATCCTCGACGGAAACTCGGTCCAAATAGCTTTGAACCGCCGCCAGCGTCGAATGCTCCACATGAATCCCCGCTGATTTCGCACTGACCAGGGCCATCACGTACCATCCCGTCACGGACAAATCCGAATCACTGCGCGGCTGGTACCGCCAGCCCCCCGATTGCGACTGGGCACGCACACAATACTGCACCGCCGCTTCGGCAGCCTGACGCAGTAGGGAGTCCTGCGTCATGCCGTAGAGTTCGCACACCGCAATCGTGGCCTGCGCGTGCGCATAGGATTGTTGTCGGTCAGGCTCACCCTCCGCGAAAAATCCGTTGCGTTTCGACTGTTTGTTCAACAAATATTTCAGGCCTTTGCCGACCGTGTTGGCATAGGGACCGTCCAGGTGCGTATTGCCATCACCCTGAAACGCCAGCAAAGCCATCGCGGTCGCGGCGGTCGTGTTTTCTTGGTAGGAGCCATCCTCATAGGGACCGCGCAGACTCCACGACCCGTCTTTACGCTGCTGGCGAGCCAGCCACTTCAAGCCGAGCTCCACCGCTTTTTCCGTCTCGGGACTGCCGTCCATCGCCAGCAACGCGGCCTTCATCGCGCCGCGACGTCCACCGAACATCGGTTTGACCTCCATCTCCAGCGACGTCTCGCCGATTTCCACCGGCACCATTTCGGTCGGCTCGGCGATATCGATTGATTCGATCAGCGATTCCACATCGAGATCGACGGGGTCCTCCGTCTCCTGCTCAGTATCCTCCTGCTGCACATCCGCGTTCGAGCTCTCGAGCGAATATTCTTTCAACTCCGCCGACTCGCTTTCGGGCGCCTCACCAAACTCCAGCACCAGCGTGCGAATGCCGTTGCTGACCGGCAGCGTCCATAACGCGAGAGCCAACAGCAACGCGATATGGATGATCATGCTCACCAACCACGCCGGAATAGACTTCCGCACCGGAGCGAGCAATTCGTCTCCGTCCTCCTCCTCCCGGCGCGCCGCCGCCTCACTCGCGGACTCGTTCGCCATCTCGCTCACAGGCGGCTCGGCCGGGACCTCGCCACGCCAACGCGATCGGCTCCCATGGTCGACCGACGGTTCTGCCCGTCGCGATTCCGCAGGCTGTCCGCCCGCCACGTTCTTGCGAACGCTCGTGACCGGCTGTTGTGGCGCAGCGACCGGTGGCAAGGTCGCGCGAGGAGGTGGCGGAGGCGGATTCTGGCTGGGCGTTGCCGGTCGCGGCGGCACGGCGGATGGCACGGGCCGTGGCGGACGTGGGGGTGGGGGACTCGGCACGGGGGGAGGTTGCGAATTTCCAACCACATTCGAATTCGGTGGCAGGGGCGATAAATCGCCTGAGCTAGATGCCGAAGGAGGATCCGAATGGGACATGGACATAGAGCAAACCTGCAATCCCGACTTGAGCGGGAGTTGCGCTGTTTGAAGTTCGAGGGAGGAGAGATAAGGTGAGCGGGCGCCTCACAACGGTTCGAACGTAACAACCGAACTGAGGCGAGACAACTACGTTGAGTTTACCCCAGCAAAATAGGCCGCGCGGCAGTGAAATGAAAAACTTTCGCGACAAGACATCATCCACGGTTGACAGCACGAGCACAATCCGCCATTCTCTGGCCCAGACAAGTCGCCTGCGACACACTCCGAAACAGTCTCTCAAAAAGGGTCAGTTTTCAGTGAACCAGGACTCAAACGAAATGTCTACTAAATACCGCGGGATGGAGCAGCCCGGTAGCTCGCGAGGCTCATAACCTCGAGGTCGTCGGTTCGAATCCGGCTCCCGCAACTTCTCTGAAAGGTTGGAACACGTTCTGACCCGCAAGTAAACGAAAAGCCGACGTGTGCTCCACGTCGGCTTTTTTCGTTTTATCCCGTTATCCCGCAACCACTTGCGTCAATGTTCGCGGCGGCGGTTTCTTAGTCGTCTCAGAATCCTGAGAACACGCTGGCCGGCACTCGCGGCCGGATTTCGGTTCCTGGGCCAGAATTCTTACGTTCTCTGTGTCTTAGCCGGTTTGGGTTAGGAGCCGTAGCGACCTCCCTTTCGGTCCAGTTGAGAACCGCGTTTGCCCCTGAAAATCGCGACGTTTCCAATCACCCACTTCGTAGCGACCCACCGAAACGGAGCACAAACACCGTTTGCCGGGTCATGTGATTTAGAGACACTGAGAAGCCCAAATTGCCGGCTTCCAGCCTCAATGGAGAGCGGCGATGCGAACTATCCGTTGAGCAAGACTTGGCCGACGACGCCGAGTAAGAATCCGAGCACGGCACCGATCGCGGGTGCCCTTTGGTTCTCGACCTTCGATTGAGGTGCCAAATCTTGGAACGTCAAATACAGAATCCCGCTGGCGGCAAACAGCATGATGAAACCGACGACTCTTGGGTAAACCGCGAGATGCTCGTAGCCTACCCACCCAGCCAGCGGACCCAGCGGGATGCAAGCCGCCAGCAACAAAACGAGATTCTTACCGCCGATATCTCCGGTCGCATTGAGCTCGCGATACGCGTTAAATCCCTCGGGCAAGTTTTGCTGCGCGATCAAAACCGCCAGCAACAATCCGGTCTCCTCGCCGTGCGCGAAGGCGGCTCCCAGTGCGATCGCCTCGGGGATGAAGTCGGACAGCATCGCTACCAACTGGGCGATCGAACTCTTCGACCGCGCCAGCAGTGTCTCCAGTCCCCAGAAAACAATCGCACCGGCAACGAAGGCGGTAACGAAGGCGGTAACGATCCAGCCCAGCGACAACTCTTTCACACCATCTGGCACCAGCACCAAGGCAACGGCCGACACCAAGACGCCGCCACCGAACGCAATCACGCTGTGACGAAACTCTTCTTCGATTCAATGGGGGAAATCTTCTCGACCATCGCGATCGCACCACCAATCGGAATGGCAGCCCCAGCCATCGTCGTCAGCAACAACACCTGCACCAATTCGTTCACAATGAGTCCCCGCCGCGTTTTCCGAAAACGGCTGCCTCACTGCCGCCCACCAAGTTACCGGTTAACCCGTAGGGCTAGTGAAGCTATCTAAATGTAGTATTTGAACTGTGGCCTCGGCTCGAAGCCGTCTGACATCTCTTTCATCACTCCGCCAACACTTCTTGAAAACTTCAAGGTGATCGGTTCTGTCGAAGCGAAGAAGGATGAATTCCAGTTCAGTTTCGTTAGGGACATGATTTCACGGCAAATTTCCTCCATGGAAGAGTCACCGTGGTGTTCTGAAATCTCAAGCGGTGACGGAACGTGACCATGTGGAAAACGCCGAAGGGTTGGAATGTAGCCGGTTGTGTAAAGAAATGTACGGGAACCAACAGTGAACTGAGTTCCCCTTAACACTGGATAGCTCGCTTGCCGCAACAGACGTATCCGATCGCTGTAACGAAACGAAACCAGATCGTGCTCACGGACCGATTCGAGAGCCCTGCGAAATCCAAGCAATTCGCCCGGCCAGTACTCAGAGCTCTTGTGTATGACAATACGCTTTGGAGTGTGACCGGTTTCCCGGCTGTAGCGCTTCACCGCATCGTCAATCAATTGCTTAGCTTGGTCTTCATTTAGGTGCGGACTTCTTCCATTGGCACTCTCGTCCCACTCGAAGCTTTTTCCGCGTAGAACGATACCTTCGCCGCGTTCGTCAAATGCCTGGGCAACGCTGGTTCGGATCGTACCCTGCTGTGTTCCCAATGCCTTGAAAAAACTGATTCCAATGAACAGTGATCCAGCTGAGTCCATGATTGGCCCCCACGGGGCAGCGCCGACCTTGTAGTGCATTCCGGTGAAGAAATTCCAAGCGCACCGAGACTTGTGGTCAACGTTTCGTGAAGCTGGCGTTGCCTCTGTCGTGTGCTGCAGCAGGATTTGCGTTGGGATCCGATATCGCATCAACTCCGCCTTCAACGCCCGCCGAAAATCTCGATGCACTCTTCCAGCGTCGGGATCCTTGTACTCAACGGTCTTGCAGTGTGCCAGGAGATCATCGGGCAATGCAAGAACTAACACCTGTGGTTCGGAATCCAGTTCGCTGAGGTAGTGAGCCTTTTCGGATATTAGTCGCAGTGCTTGCTCGAATCGATCGCGTCTGAACTTTAGAGAGCTGATCGCAGCAATCTCGTTTGTCGTAATTTTTTCGCGCCACTTCGTTGACATGGACAAACGCGAATAAAAACCTCGGTCTTCTTTGTAGCCAGGGAAATCCAAGTTGACGCCATCGCCAGCGACGCCATCGGCACAATCGCTAATCCATTGCTCGGCTAACCCAATCGACTTGCCAGAACCAATGAACCCAACTCGCACCGTCGATGGGTGCTGGTGATCGTCCTCAACAAATCGCGGACCGTACAACGACAGCCCAGCTTGAGGCGATACATGCTCTCGTTCGCAACCAAACCGGATAGCTGGTTCGTCGTGAAAAATGCAAGTAACGCGAGGGGTAACAAGCTCGCCACTCGCCGAGATTGCTGATTTACTCATGTCTGATTCCCGAACGATGGTCAATCAATTGGTGGTACTCCGAAAACGAAAACAAGTCATCCTCGTATTCGATTTCGTCTGGCTGCGGAATGTCGCCATGAACACCAGGCCAATTGACGGTTGGCTCCACGAATTGAGATTGAATGACCAGCGACTGACCGCCAAAGTCAAACAAGATGCGAGGCGTTCCGTTGCAGAAATAGTCACGCCAAAATTGCAACTCTTGTCGATAGTCAATGTTGTATATTCTAGACTTCCGACTGGTTGCTTTCTTTCCGGTCGCCTTGCCTGCTAGTTCCGCCAGACCATCTTTGGTGAACCGGCGTTCGGGTCGAATTGAAAAACACCAGCTTGAATCGCCGACTTTTTCAAACCGAAGGCTAACCGCCAAGTGTTCCCAATAGCCTTTGCCTTTTCCAGTTTTCTTTGACGTTGGTTCCCATGCGACACCGAGCGTCGACCAACGTCCGGTCAGCGTTTGGTATCGAACCGACCGTTTTTCTCCGGATTCGTCAGGGTCGAAGTAGTAGCGGTTGTGATCTCGGTCAAGTTGCAATCCTTTTCTGCCGGTCATCTTGTTCAGCGATCGATTCAACAAATCGACATACCAGCGCAAGCGATCTGGGTTCGGCCACCAATCAGAGAATGCATCCTCATCACGCACGTCCGCATGGTCGATCAAGTCGGCAAAGGGCGAATCGACTGACTCAAGATCGCAAAACGTCATGAGTCGCTTTTCTCGAATGATGTAAGGCGTCATGAAACCGACGCCACCATGCTTAATGAGGCCAGTCTTCACTGCTCGCTCACTGACAGTGCATGGTGCCGAAAAAATGTAGCGAGGCATCCTCTCGACCGGCAGAAGGCTGCTGGAGACGACTTCGTCTTCATAGTCACCAGGGTCAAAAGTACTGCGAAAGCGATCCTCGAATGAAAGCTGTCGGTCCACCCAACGCTCATGTTCAACTCGCATCTGTACCAGACGATCGACGGTATATTTTTCGTGTTGTCGATCGATAATCGTGTGGTGCTCCGTGCAAAGAACGATCAAATTCTCGTATCCGTCGATTTCGCCGCCTGGAATCGTCTTGTCTCGACGTGGTCCGTCATCCCCCTGACCGACGATGTGTGCCATTTCGCCAAGAATTACATCGGGCGTCTGTTCATCGCCTTCGAGATACAGCTTCCGTCGGCAGCCCGGAAAAGCGCATCGACATCCCGATCGAGTCCAGAGAATCAGCTTCGTCCGTGGTTTGATTGCCATTCGCTCCGTCTTGCCCTTTGATGTCAAGTTTTGCTGACTTGCCTAATGCCCGGCTGTTTTTTCGACCCGCTTTACAAGCGATCTAAGTTGCTTCTGATCGCAATTAGCGAGGACTCGAAACACTTCAGGCTGCTCGAAGATGCGATCTGCCATTTTCTGCGGTAGATGGCGAGCCAAGAGAAGTAGTTCGTCTTCGTCCGCTTCCAACACATCGGCCAAGCGGTGGATCAGTGACTCCGACGGCGAACCGTCGAAGTCGAGTCGACCGCGTTCAACTTTGCTGAGGTACGAGAAGCCGACGCCGACCAGCGGTGCGAGTTTGCGCAGCGAGTAACCCTTCGATTTGCGCAACTCGCGAATTCGGGCACCGAATGCATTCATGTTGATCTGCCTGCCTGCTTGTTACCGGACGCAGATAATCTTACATTTGTAGCAGTCCGCAGGCAACATGCTGCGTGGCGACGAAACCATGTATTTTTGCACCACAATTATTGGCACGAGGGATCGAGCGATTGAACGCAGTTGAAATTGAGGAGGCAGTCAGCAAGCTGGTTGAAGCAGCGTTTGATGCGGCGGAGTTTCCGTATGCGTTCCTGGAGGCGTTCGGGAACAAAGACGCGACGATCAAGCGTCTGCGCAGCGTCGGAAAGAACACCACCAACAAGTCCGATGTCGAGGGCGATGGCGTGGTTGCTGTGCTGCAACGAAACAACATCCACATCGCCAGTTGCGATGGCGGCGGTCCTGATGTGGTCGCAGATTTGCTGGGTAAGTTGACCGATAGTGCGGCGACGGCGAAGCACAAGGCGAAGTTTGCTCTGGCGACCGACGGTGATACGGTCCATGCGGTGAGTTTGAATTCCGACGAACCACCGTTGGTTTGCGAGTTCAGGGACCTTGACGATCACTTTGGCTATTTCATGGAACTTGCCGGCATCTCGACTGTTCGGCAGATCCGTGAAAATGCGTTCGATATCAAGGCGACCGGGCGGCTGAACCGGTTGTATGTCGAGCTACTGCGGAACAATCCCGATTGGGACGGTGACACACGCCGAGAAGAACTCAATCATTTCTTTGCTCGCCTGATCTTTTGCTTCTTTGCCGAGGACACTGGCATCTTTCACGGAAAGGATCTGTTTACTGAGACGGTTCGCCAGATGAGCGAAACGAATGGCGGGAACACGCATTGGGTTTTGGCCGAGTTGTTTCGGGCGATGGACGTTCCGATGAAGGATCGCGACGCGGCGAACCTTCGTCCGTTCGCGAGCCAGTTTCCCTATGTCAACGGTGGTTTGTTCGGCGGCGGCACCAGCGAAGACGACGTTCCCAAGTTCACCCAAATCGCTCGCTCGTATTTGCTACACATCGGTTCGCTCGATTGGACGCGAATCAACCCGGACATCTTTGGTTCGATGATCCAGGCCGTTGCCGACGATGAAGAGCGTGGGGCACTGGGCATGCACTACACCAGCGTGCCTAACATTCTCAAAGTGCTCAATCCACTTTTCCTCGACGACCTGCATGAGAAACTGAGAGAGGCCGGCAACAACGCTCGCAAGTTATTGAATCTCCGCAAGCGGCTGGCCCGCATCCGCGTGTTCGATCCGGCATGCGGCAGCGGCAACTTTCTGGTCATCGCGTACAAACAGATGCGTGCGATCGAATCGGAGATTAACATTCTTCGCGGCGAACCGGAACGGGCGTCGGATATTCCACTCACGAACTTCCGCGGTATTGAGCTACGGCACTTCGCTGTCGAGGTTGCTCGACTGGCGTTGATCATCGCCGAGTACCAATGCGACGAACTCTATCGTGGCCAGCGATTGGCACTCGCCGAGTTTCTGCCGCTCAACAAGGAGAACTGGATCACGCACGGCAATGCGCTGCGTCTGGATTGGTTGAAGGTATGCCCACCGACCGGCACCGGTGGAATCAAGTTGACTGAAGACGACTTGTTTCAGACGCCATTGGAGCAACCGGAGATTGATTTCGAGAATGAAGGTGGGGAGACGTATGTCTGTGGAAACCCGCCGTACAAGGGAGGAACGGAGCAAAACAAAGAACAAAAATCCGACATGTCTCACGTGTTTGAGACATTGAGTAGCAGTTGGAAGTCGCTCGACTATGTATGCGGATGGTTCATGAAGTTTGCAAACTACGCCAGCAATACGCCCGCGACTTGCGCATTTGTTTGCACAAATTCGATTGTTCAAGGTGAGCAAGTTGCAAGACTCTGGCCTCTCATTTTTGCGCGAGGGCAAAATATTTGCTTTGCTCATCAGTCATTTCGATGGGCGAATCTTGCCTCATACAACGCTGGCGTCACTGTTGTAATCATTGGGCTTAGTCGCATTGACTCTGCAGCAAAAATCTATTTCTTGGAGAATGGAACTGAATCCAGATGCCGCAGCGTTGCTTTCATAGGTCCGTACCTTGTGCCAGACAACGCGACAATTGTGCGTGCAAGAACTCATCAACTATCGGGCGTCGGAAGTTTAATTAATGGAAGTAAGCCGGTCGACGGAGGGCACCTGCTCTTGTCCTGCGACGAAGCGAGGCGGCTACGTTGCAGCGCCGAACATGCTGTGAAGTTTGTCCGCAAGTATATGGGGTCCGAAGATGCCATTAATGGAAAGCACCGATTTTGCCTTTGGATAGGTGATGATGAGAAAGATGCTGCGACTGAAATCCCGGAGATCGCAGATCGAATATCGAGAGTAGCGGAAATGAGACGAGAAAGCCCAAAGCCGATGACACAAAGAGGAGCTGCGACCGCTCATAGGTTTCAACAGACTCGGCAAATTGGCGATGAGCTGCTTATCGTCGTGCCGAGTGTGTCCTCAGAGACAAGGCAGTTCATTCCGGTTGCCGTCGAACCAAAAGGGACCGTAATTAGCAATCTGGCGTACGCGTTTCTTAACGAAGCACTATGGAATTTGTCGTTGGTCGTATCAACCATCCACTTGGTTTGGATTGCAACCGTTTGTGGAAAACTTGAAACTCGAATTCGTTATTCAAGCACTCTCGGCTGGAATACGTTTCCCGTCCCAACGCTCACCGATCAAAACAAAGCCGACCTGACTCGCTGTGCCGAAGACATTTTGCTGGCGCGAGAGTCTCATTGGCCGGCGACAATCGCGGATTTGTATGACCCGGACAAGATGCCGGATGATCTGCGGGCCGCTCATGATCGAAACGACGATACGCTCGAACGCATCTACATCGGTCGCCGCTTTAAGAACGACACTGAACGGCTCGAAACGCTATTTCGGATGTACACCGAGTTGACGACGGGGAACGCGAAATGAACCGATCACCAGCGAAGTCTATAATGAGTTACGTTGCGAGGTCATGTTGATGCCGCTTTCTTCGATCATCTGGGATCTTGATGACGACCCCGAAGGAAATGTTGTCCACGTTGCTGAACACGGCGTGGCACAAGAAGAAGTCGAAGATGTCCTGGCAAATCCAACGGACAGGGACACAAGTCACTCGTCCGGTTATCCCGTCGCGTTCGGTGACACTCGAACCGGCAGGCACCTGATTGTGGTCTACGAACAGATCGACGCAGAAACTGTATATCCCATTACCGCTTACGACGTCCCAAGACGCATGCAACCATGAAGCGAATCAAACGAGATCGTCGACTTACCTCGGAAGAAGCGGCGAAATACAAAGCAGTTCGCGAGAATGTCGCTACCGAGTTGCCCGACTTGGTTGCGCGACACCACGATCGCATCGCCGCGAAAGCAAGTAAACCAAGATCAATCCCGTCGGTGTCGGTACGCTACGCGGGCGATGGTCGTTCGACGCGGGCGAACGAGATGGGCATGCGCCCGATGCAAGAGCGCGTGTGGCAATTTCGTGGCGAGCAGTATCTTCTGCTCAAATCGCCGCCAGCCTCGGGAAAAAGCCGGGCGTTGATGTTCGTTGCACTCGATAAGCTGCATCGACAAGGACTCAAACAAGCCATCGTGGTCGTTCCCGAAAAGTCAATCGGGGCCAGCTTTGCAGATACACAGCTCACTCAGGGCGGGTTTTTCGCCGATTGGAAAGTAGAACCGCAGTGGAACCTGTGCAACGCACCCGGCACCGATGGCGGGAAGGTCGACGCGGTCGGTAGATTTCTGGCGAGCGATGATAAGACGCTTGTTTGCACGCACGCGACATTCCGTTTTGCGTTTGAGAAATTCGGAGTCGAGGCATTTGATGATCGGTTGATTGCCGTCGATGAGTTTCACCATGTATCAGTCAGCGAAGACAACCGACTGGGCGAGTTTGTGCGTCAATTGATCGAGCGAGACAAGACACACTTGATTGCGATGACAGGCAGCTACTTCCGCGGCGACGCTGCCGCCGTGCTGATGCCTGAGGATGAGCGCCGTTTTGAATCTGTTACCTACACCTACTACGAGCAACTCGCAGGCTATCAGTATCTAAAGCAGCTCGACATCGGTTACTACTTCTATTCAGGAAGTTACATCGACGACCTGCCGAAGGTGCTTAACGAAGACGAAAAGACAATCATCCACATCCCCAACGTCAACAGCCGAGAAAGCACGCAGGACAAGCACAAAGAGGTCGAGCATATTCTCGAAACCTTAGGCGAGTGGCAAGGGACTGATGAAACAACTGGGTTTCAATTGGTCAAGACATCCACCGGTCGTGTATTGCGGATTGCCGACTTGGTTGATGACGAATCAATAAAGCGTGAGAAGGTGGCTGCGGCGCTTCGTGAGCCAGCAGGCCGCAACAATCCGAATCATGTTGACATCATCATCGCTTTGGGAATGGCAAAAGAAGGATTCGACTGGGTGTGGTGTGAGCACGCGTTGACAATTGGTTACCGCAGTAGTCTTACTGAGATTGTGCAGATCATTGGCCGCGCGACGCGAGATGCTCCCGGCAAAACGCGATCCAGGTTCACAAATCTGATCGCGGAACCTGACGCAGGCGAGAAAACGGTTACCGAAGCGGTCAACGATACACTCAAAGCAATCGCGGCGAGTTTGCTTATGGAGCAAGTTTTGGCTCCTCGTTTCGAGTTCCGCCCTAAGACGCCCGCCAACGTGCCTCAGCCCGGTTTGGACTACGGTCCGAATGGCTACGACGACGGTGGTTGCAATGTTGGGGTGAACGGAGAAACCGGGGCCGTTCAGGTTGAGATCAATGGATTGGCTGAACCGGAAAGCGAGGAAGGAACGAGAATCTGTCGCGAAGACTTGAATGAAGTCGTGGCCAGCTTTGTGCAAGATACCCGGACGGTTCAGGATGGTCTGTTTAACGAGGACTTGCCGCCTCAGGAAACAACCCAACAACGGATGGGCAAGATCATCCGCGACAAGTATCCGGATCTCTCGGACCAAGATCAGGAAGCCATTCGCCAACGTGCGGTTGCTGCCCTGAATCTGATTCAACAGGCGACTCGCGCAACGCGTGGTAACGGTTCACCGGCGGCCAACACGGCTTTGATCGACGGCATTCGTCGCTACGTGACCGATGTTCGAGATTTGAATGTGGACTTGATTGACTCGATCAATCCGTTTGGCGAAGCGTACAACATCCTGGCTAAGGCGATGAACGAGGATCGACTACGTCAGGTCCAAATGGCAATCGCGGGCAGGCGAGTGCAGTTGACACCTGACGAGGCCCGTGATCTAGCGAAACGCGCTTTGAAATTCAAACAGCAGCGAGGCAAGCTTCCGTCGCTCACCAGTCAGGATGCGTGGGAACGACGGATGGCGGAAGGTATCGCGTTTCTGGCTCGCATGAAGCAGGAGAATGCCGATGGGTAAGAGAAAGACTGCAAGCGTCAGTTTCACTGATGATGACGAAGCACTTCTCGCCGAACTTGGTGTTGAAACAGAGGTAAAGAAGGTCAAAACCTACACACCAAAGCAAGAGCGGATCATCGCCGGGTTTGAGGACATTCAACGTTTTGCTCGCGAGCACGGCCGGTCGCCTCAGCACGGCGAGGGTAACGACATTTTCGAGAGGCTGTATGCTGTGCGACTGGACCAAATTCTGGCCGATGCTGAATGCTTGGAATTGCTGCGTCCTTTGGACGACGACGGTTTGCTGACTGACCGGGTTGCCGAACCTAGCGAGGACTACGAGGTCGGCAGCGATGATGAATTGCTTGAGGCGTTGGGTGTCGGGCCAAGCGACGACGACATCACAACGATGAAGCATGTCCGGACGGCATCGCAGCGAAATGCTGAACGCTCATCCCCGGACGAGGTCGCTCAACGGAAACCGTGTGACGACTTCGATGATTTCCGGCCGGAGTTCGATGCGGTGCAGGCTGACATCGAAACCGGTCGACAGACGACGGAGCTTTACCGGACTAGCACGCGAACGAAGATCGCCAAGGGTGATTGGTTCATTGTTGATGGCCAAAAAGCATTGGTTGCCGACGCCGACAAATGGTTCATGCCAGAGCCGAGTAAACCTGGTCAGAAGGTGGAACGAGATCGACGGCTGCGCGTGATCTTTGACAACGGAACCGAGTCGGATTTGTTGCTGCGTTCGCTCCGTCGGGCGCTCCAGAAAGACGAGGCAAGCCGGCGTATCGTTCCACCCCAGCCGCAAACTGAAGAGGATGATAGCGACTTCGGCCCACTGTTTTCCGATGACGTCGATGACGACGACACGGCATCAGGCACGATCTACGTCGCCCGTAGCCTTTCCGAGGATGCGTTCATCCAAGAGAACCGCGAGGTGTTGCACAAGATCGGCGTCACGGGCGGCGATCCGGCTACCCGCATCGCGGGAGCCAAGAAAGACCCGACGTTCTTGTTGGCCGAAGCCGAACTGGTCGCCACTTACAAACTTGCGAACATCAACCGCAAAGCACTCGAACAAACGCTGCACAAATTTTTCGCCAAAGCCCGCCTCGACCTCGCCCTAGCCGACCGCTTCGGCGACAAGGTTCACCCGCGTGAATGGTTCCTTGTGCCGCTGCCGGTGATCGCTGAGGTGGTTGATCGAATCAAAGACGGCAGCATCAGTGGCTATCGATACGACTCGGAAACAGCGACGCTGCAGAAAATTGTCTGATCACGAATGAACGAACCGAAAAGCTTTCCGCAATTATCTACATATCGCCACGTGGCTGATGGAACTAGAGGATAAGAAAATTGTGCATTCGCATGCCCGTGACTTCCGTGCGTAGGCACTTTATTGACCATTCAGGAATCGGATTACCGTGTATCGACTGACCGAAAAGAGAAAGCGTGAGGCACAAACCGTCTTCGATAAATACACTCGTGACCTGCACGACCATCGCTGGATAAACACCACTCGCCTTGAAGCCGAGCTAAGGTCGATTTGGGATCTTGGATACCAGGAGATCAAGGATGTCATGATTGATATGGCGGAACACCATACAGAACTCACTCATCTATCTGCATTCTTTATGGAGCACAACAACCGGATGGGGGTGGTTTCAGAGTTTCAAGAGACCCTGGCGCGACTCTACGGTCTATCAGGTTGGAACACGGACTCGAACCAAGAGTCGGCGCGCAAAGCCTACTGGGAGCGAGCATTCGCAGTGATATCGGGGTTCGATCTAGATCATGGATCCGATCGCGATTCAATCATTACGATCACCTCTCTACTCGATCAACAACTGCTTGAGAGGATTCTTAGTTCCAGTTTTGCACTTTCCGCATGCTATCCGGCGAGCGTCGCCAGGAACGTGAGCAGACGTCTGGAATTATCGTCGGGTGTCGCAGCGAGCGACACCCCCGATAATTTCTCTTCCCAGGATTTGCGGCGTAGCGTCGTGAGCATGTCCGCGAAGCTCGGTTCAGACTTCCAGTGGTACCAAGGTCGATTCGGAAACTGGAGTTCCTCGTGGCCTTCGGTCGCGAACCACAGGATCGACAGGCTGTACAGGAACATCGCCATCGGAGCGGTTCGTTCGACCGCTTTGGGAGTGCGGTTCGCCGGATCTTCTAGTCCGAGATGTTGCTTGCAATCGAAGTGCGTCACTTCAATCGACCAACGTTGCGAGAAGATCGAAAGAATTTCCTGGGGCTTCATCGACACGTCGGTGCAGTAAAAGATTCGTGTCGGCCGCTGACCCACGGTGTCTTGCGAGAGCACCAGGCGAAGCAGTCGGTCGTTGCCGGCTTTGTAGTACAGTCCCGTGCGAGTTTTCACCCGCAGCGATCCGTGCAGCCCGTATTGATCGTAGTGGAGCGTTTGCCAACGTGAACTGTCCTGCTCCCAAGCAGCGGCATCTTTCAACCGCTCACCTTTCTTACGGCGAGGCCCACGACGGACGGTTGTTTCTTGAGGGGCCGGTGAGTAGAGCGCCGCCTTGGCATGAACTGGGCCAATCAACTCAAAGTTCTCAGGCAACTTCGACAGCACGCTCTTGCCGCTGTAAAGACTGTCGACGACGAGAATGAACTGGCGATCTGGGAACCATGCAGCAACCATGGCCACCATCTCAGCCATCAGTTCAGGCCGTGTTTTATGGGCTTTTGGATCGGGTTTGTTTTTCTTCTTGGCGTTCTCAGCTGCCTTCTTCTTAGCTGCTGCGGCTTGCTTGGCCTGCTTGGATGCGGCACGCACCTGCGCGGCGGTGGGATTCTTCTTGCGTTTGCCTTTCCCTTTGGCGAGCCCCTGGCGATTGCGATAGAGCCTCATGCAAATCGGCAGAGAAAAGACTTTCGTCGGTGCCCACCATGGATGAGCAATCACGATGCACAGGTCCACCCAATCGTGCCCCCAGTGACAAATTTTCTTGGACTTCGACGAACTCAACGCATCGTGGTGCATTCCAGCACCAAAGATCCCCAGGCCGCGTTTACGACAGAGGGTGTCATCCCCCGAAAGCACGATCGTGGCATCGGCACCGATCAAGTTGTTCAGGATCAACTGGGCCAACAGTTTCCAGAGATGATCGATGTCCCAAGCCGCTTGCGAGAAGAAGCGGTGGTAATCAGAGAAATGCCCGTTGCCAACGGAGTCGCTGGAAATAATCAGATCGGTGACATAGCGATGTCGGGCTGACAGAATCCAGCCGGTCATCAACAGGCGAAACGTTTGGAAGCTGGGAGCGGTGAAAGCTGGGGAGAACGTGCGTAGCAGAGTCTCGAACGAACTGGTAAGTTCCATGGTGGGCGGCTTCCGTGCCAAAGGATTTGAAAGTTTGAAGGTTCAAATCTCATTGGAACGGGCCGCCTTTTTCGTGCCAATATCAGTTAGCAAAAAGTGCAAAACTGGAACTAAGAGGCATGCCCCATGGAAGGTTTACCCGCGTCATCGCCAAATCACTCGTCAACACAGCGATCCGAAAGTTCCCCGGCGGAGTACCCGAGCCGGATGACGACGATCGTCATGAAGGCGGATGGCGTCCAGCTTCGACCCAAAGTATCCTCACTTCAACGACCTGTGGCCGATTCATCCGAAGCGATCGAATCGTTGCCTCGCCAACCTCGGTCAATCCGACGATCACCGTTCCATCGACCGACCAATCAAAATGTTCGAGCCAGATATCTTGTTGGGGATGAAACAAAACTGATTCACGACCGGCGTCCGTTGTTCCATGAGTCCGGTTTGATTTGAAGCGATTGCACGCCGGACAAGAGAGGCAAAGATTCTGGAACTCCGTCACCCCGCTCATCGACCTTGGGACGATGTGTTCGATTTCAAAGGTTGCAACAGTCAGCGATTCGGCTGTTTGGCAGTACGCACAACAAGCGAAAAATGTCTCACGAACCCGCCGCCGGAGATCGGCCGGAACGTATTGGCTCACGGGTTTTGGTTGTGTCGGCTGAGCGTGAACGCAGCACGCGCTTTGAGTAAATTCAGTTCGTCGATTTGTTCGATCAAATCATCGAGCTCTTTCGTTTCTTGTTCGCTCAGCTTTCCATCGGAGTTTCGAGCCAGCAAATCATCCAAATGAGATTGTGCCTGCGGAGCAAGCAAACCGCTGGCGAGAGCCTTCAAACCCGACACGCTGACGTTTGGCAACAACTTCGCTTCGTTTGACATACGATTCCCCAGATAGCCGTTGATTTCGCCCAAGGATACCAAGAAAGATGCCTGCGAATCCATACGAAATGGAAACGATCGACCCGCAAGAGTGCACCTGACGGTTTGCAATTGGCATGGCCTTTGATCTGTAGATCGGTCAGAATCCCGGTTTCACGGTTCACTTCGGATAAACCAGGAGGGCTAGGATGGCCATTTCACCCAAGAATCGCGCTCGAGCGCTCGAGCTCGCCAAGGAATTAAATGAAATCAATGGTGGTCGTTACCACGACGACGGGACGCCCAAGACCTTCGATGAGCTGGAAATCGAAACCAATGCCCTAACCGATCTGCTCAGTTCGATGGCACTGAACGATTCGGCCAAGGATCTGCCCGACGAAGAAAAGCCCATTCGCTGTCCAAAGTGCAAAGCCGTGCCCAAGCCGCACGACCCTGACGACGACGAGCCGATGATCATTCAATCCGCTCGCGGTGAAGTCGAGTGGATCAACGAAGGCTTCTATTGCCGGCGATGTCGCCGGTCTTTTTTTCCCTCGGCTCGCTGAATTGGCGCTTCGCGTTGAAGCCACCGTCAGCCCCAAGGTCGAACGCAAGATGGTTTACGCGGGAGCCAACAAGGCCAGCTATCAGATCGCCAGTGACGATTTGAAAGAACTGGCTGAACTGGACATCAAGACCGAACGGATCCGACTGGCTACGCTGCGAAACGGTAAGGCTCGGCGCGCACTTGAGAAGATCTTGCAGGACGCCTTCCTCGAGAAATCCATTCCCGATCAGAACTACTCGGGGCCCGCTGACAAAGAGGCTCCTGAACTGGCGGTGGTGATGAGCGATGGCGGTCGGTACCAGCGATTCGATCGCGCTGGCGAGAAACCTGAATCGGGTAGTTTTTGGAAAGAAAGTCGAATGGCGATCTTACTGTCGATGAAAACTAAGTCACACCAGGAAGATCCTGACGCGGAGTTGCCTGACTTCCTGCAAGACGTTTGCATCGCCAAAAAGCTTGCTGATATGGGGTGCGTTGCTGGCGAAAACCCCAAGGGCCAGCGCGTCGAGGTGACGCAGGAGTCTCCTTGGCAACGGCCTGAACTGCTCAGTAAAGACGTGGTTGCTAGCGGTCAAACCTGGAAGGAGTTTGGGCCGATGGCAGCCAGTTCCGCTTGGTACGCCGGCTTTTTCAAGGCGACTGAAAGGGTCTTTGTCTCCGATGGATCCTCGGCGATCGAAGAGATGCAGCAGCAGTGGTTTGGCAACTTCACGAGCGTGCTGGACATCATGCACGCATTGTCTTACAGCTTGGCAGCTGCCCGCGCGATCTACGATAAGCAGCCGCAATCATGGGAGTGCTATCGTCGTTTCGCAACATGGGTTTGGCAGGGAAAGGTCGACGAAGTGATCCTGGAATTGGATCAGCACCAGAAGGAACTTGGGGATCCTCCTGCCGATGCGAGCGACACGGACCCTCGAGAGATTGTTCGTCGATCGCGAGTTTACTATCGCAACCATCGGGGGCGAATGAACTATCCGGAGTACCGTCGGCGTGGCTATCCGCTAACGAGTTCGATCATGGAATCGACGGTCAAGCAGGTCAATCGCCGCATCAAAGGAAGCGAGAAATTCTGGTCGACCGCTGGCGGAGAGGCCGTTTTGGGCCTGCGAGCGGCGTACATTAGCGACAGCAAGCCAATAGAACGCTATTGGAAGCACGCCCAACAAACGGCCAACGGTTGCCGCGCCTACGTCGCAGCTTAAACCTGCAAACTGTCAGGTGCACTCGACCCGCAAAAGTACGGCGTGAACGGCTTGATCGTCGAACGTTGCTTCCTGATGAACCGTCGACGCTGGCGGTTTTTGGAGCGATCGCGGCCAAAGGTCTCTCGTGTCTCTGTACTATTTGACCTCCAGGTTATGAAGTCCCGGAGTGCTATCCGAAGAAAGTGGTCAACGTTTGCAGGGGTGTTCTGGGCCGAGGGCGGCGAGTCCAACGTCGTCTCATCGTTCCTAGAAAACGACGCATCCCGCTTCGTCCGGGAAGTCGAATCCGTCGAACTGTAAGTCGAAAGACGAACAAAACCGAAACGCCCGCGGAGGAGAAATCCCCCGCGGGCGTCTTCGTGTTGGTTAGAACTCGATAACAAATCCGTTGTTCTTCAGTTTGGCTGCGAGATTGCAGCATGAGCAATTGATGTATCGCGTCGCACCACGAGTGAACATCCCGTAGTTGCTGATACCTTTCTCGTCATGCAAATGACCGAAGGCGTGAATCTTCGGCTTGATCCGTTCTTCGACGTGTCGTCGCAGAGCAGTGCAGCCGACCTGGACGAGTTCCTTTGACTCGGTATCGTGCGTAATATCCAAGACACCCTTTGGCGGACCGTGCGTAATGAGAATGTCCACATCATCGGGAACGGATTGCCAAACGAGATCAAGCTGTCCTCGCTTCTTCATGTATGCCCAATCGTGAAAACGAGGCGTGTACGGCGAACCGAACAACTTCAGCCCGTTCCACTGCATCGACTCATGGACCAGGAACCGAACACCGGGGAACTCCTCGGCGCGGATCAGTCCCTGTTCCACCGCAGTAGAGTGATTCCCAGGCACGAACACCTTGGTTTCGATATCTAACGCCGAGTACCAATCGAAGAACTGTCTCGCCTCGGGTTCATTCATCCAAGCATTGCCGTGCGTCGACTCATCGCCGCAATGAATCACCAAGTCCACTTCAGGAACCTGCAATCCAAGGTGCTCGTTGTGAGTGTCAGAAATGAACCAAATCTTCATGAAGTTACGTTCGATCGTTTAAGAGTTTTCGATCTCGACAAGTCGCCAACGCGAATATTCGAGGCCTTGTTCGGAATAGGACGGTATCGGCTTGGAAGAAGGTTCATCAAGCTACCCGATTTAGCGAATATGCCTGATCTGGTAAAATGTGGCTGAAGCAAAGAAAACTAGGGTTCCGTTCGGTAGGGGCAATGCGTGGGCATGGGAAAATTTGGAATCGTTTCGACAATCATTTCAGTCATTTTTGGGCTGTTTCTTGGCGGCAACACCGCGAGGGCGGATGAGCCTTCCGCATCCCCCGAGCCGGTAACGATGCCGGTTGAACTCTTCTTCAAAGAGATGCAATTACTCGCTCGGCGCGTTCCAGTCGGCAATACGAAACTGGAGCAAGAGGATTCACTGGCAAAGCTGCGTGAGGAAATTCACGCGAAATTCGATGGCGTCGTTTTAGAGTACAAGGTGCAAATCGCTTCTGTCGGTTGGCGGAATGATTTTGCGACGATCAAGACTCAGTCGCCGATTCGCAAGTACAAGCCATCAGCGAGGATGCCTTTTAACATTGCAACGACGCAGCCGCTCGCCATTCCGATGTCGCGGGAAGAGGCTGGGGCCTTGCAAACTCGCAAGCCATTGTTGTTTCGTGGCTCGCTGACATTTCTGGACGGGAAGTTTGGAGCGGTGGGACGCCCTCCGAAGTCTCAGTCTGTCTTTTGGGTTCGCAGTGAAAACTATAAGACGGTTATTTCCATTGGGACATTCATAACCGAAGACTACTCCGTTTCAGTCGGCGACGCCGAGGTGTTTACTCTTCACGTCGAACCGGAAGCCGAATGATGGCCAGCAATCCTAAACAAAGTGGCTGTCTTGGTTTCTTTCTGAAACTGTTGGGCATCGGTCCAGGTGCTGGAGCAGGGCGTCGAAAGAACGACCTCCCGTACCGACTACGAGACAATTTCCTGTCAGCCGCCGAGTTGGCCTTCTATCGTGTCCTTGAGCAAGCTGTCGGGCAATCCTACTCGATCAACAACAAGGTGCGACTGTGGGACGTGCTGTACGTCCCGCGACGAGACGACAGCCGCACTTACGAAAACAAGATCAGCAGCAAGCACATTGACTTCCTGCTTTGCGATCCCACCGCGATGCAGCCCGTTCTGGCGATCGAGCTTGACGACGCAAGCCACAATCGCAAGGACCGACAAGAACGCGACGCCTTCCTCGACCAAGCTCTCGGCGCCGCAGGTCTGTCGATTCTGCACATCAAAGCCGCCCGCACCTTTTCGATCACTGAGGTCCGGCAACAGATCGCGGACGTTCTGCCCGACACCGCATCCATCACGTCCGCTCCACCAACATTGCTGGCGTCATCAAGCGAACCCTCCTGCCCAAAGTGCCACACCGCAATGGTCCAACGCAAAGCAGCGAAAGGAGCACACGCCGGCAAACGCTTCTGGGCGTGTACCAACTACCCGAAGTGCCGGGAGATAAACGGCATCGATTGAGTGATTTGTGCCATTTCTAGGTTGTGGCGCAGATTGAACGTTGGATTCTTTGGCAATCGAACAATCCTCTTGATCGAGTCTGATTGTTGACGTTCACAACCTTTGGTAAGGTTGCGTCGAGACAGACGGATCAACTCATTCCATCCCGAAACGGGGGAAATATGAGCACCGACAGCGAATTCATGACAGTAAAAGAAGCGGCTGAGTTTTTGGGCGTGTCACCGAACACGCTCCGAAGCTGGGGCGCGGCCAAGAAGATTGCGGAGTATCGACACGCAGTGAACAACTATCGCCTCTTCAAGCGAGTTGATTTGGAAGAACTGCGTCAGAAACTTGATAGTCCGACTCTTTCGGATGATGAGTGAGGCAGGCGGGAAATAGAAATGGCGAACAATTCAATCATCGACGGACTCCTAAAAGCACGACTTCTGGTCGCGGCATTGGGTGAGCGTGTCAGTGAACCTTGGTGGAAGAGTCAGTTTCTTACGCCAACAGGAATGAACATTGGGCAGCGTATCTTCCCGAGAAGCACTGGGGTTGCTGCGCTCTCTTCGGCGACCGTTGCAGCCAGACGTGATCACGATGATAAGACCGGGCTTCGTTCGTTTCATCTGTTTCGATTTCCTTCGAGTATTGAGCACCAACTGGTTGATGTTGCGAACGAGTTTGCCGACTGGTCACTGCCGACCGATGTTGCCGACATCGTTCGGCTATTGCAGGAGATGTCTGAAGGTAGTGATGTCAAGTTTGCCAAGGGACCGAAGTCGCTCGGCAAAGTTGCAGAGATAAACAAGGCTTCGACGCCACGGGTCATTGCCTCGCTGTATGCCGCGTCCATCGCGAAGAAACAGCGAGTGTATCCCTACTTCGAGGCAGCGGACGATGAGTAGCGTAATGACAGACCATATAAGCGATCCCTACACGATACGCATCTCGAAAGGAGCCGCACTCCTTCCCGAGACTCGGCTGCTTTTGCGCGAATGGAGAGTTGATGAGGATTCAAGCAGCTTGGCTGAGCGTGCCCTTGAAGATGACCTCTTAGGAAAAGCCACGGCACGCCGTGTTCGAGATATTGTTCAGCGATGTTTTGCGCCAAGGCTACTCAACCCTGATGGCTGTCCCGCACGCCATCTGAAGCGACTCGTTGAGAACCGAAGTTCCAACGACTGGTTCCGGGATTTGTGTCTTCTGTACGCGGCTCGTGCGGATCGCCTGCTTCGGGATTCAATCACCGTGTTCTTAGCTGACGCAATGAACGAAGGGCGGTTGTCCGTCTCCGTTGACACAGCGGTGGCATTCCTCTGTGAAGCTGAGGAAAACGGGATGATGGAATCTGCGTGGGCGGCGGAAACAAAGAAGAAGGTTTCTCGCGGTGTCCTAAAATCTCTTGCTGAATTCGGACTCTTGTCTACCGACTCTCGTAAGCCGAGGCAGATTCTCTCTTTTCGACCGCATCCCGTCGCTGTTGCCTATCTGGCTTACGACCTGCATTTCTCTGGCAAATCTGACGCTGGCGTTGTGGCTCATCAGGACTGGTCGATCTGGCAGAGCAATAAAGCAGTTGTTCGTGAAAGCCTTGATGAACTTAGCAGACACGGTTTGTGGGTCTTTCAAGCTGCAGGCAACGTCGTTCGCATTACATGGAACGCATCAACTATGGAGGAGGCTGTAGATGTCCTCGCTGGACTCAACATTTGAACTACTTCAGTCTCAGTTAAAGGGAACGGACGCACTCAATCCAGCAAAGAGTGATCCGGTCTTTTACTTCATTCATGCGCCTGAAGAGACACTCGAACTGAAGCAGAAACTGCCTCTCTGGGCAGCAAAACTGCGGCAGGATGACTTGCAGGTACAAACCGTTTCGATGGCGGAACTGGCGTGGAAGATTATCGATAATTCGGGGCGATGGGAATCATGGCTCGAAGCTGAACCAGATGCCGAGCCCGCTGATATCAACAGTGCGATGAGAGATGTTTTGCGTGGAGATGATGGACTGATTGGGGAAGTAGCGGCATTGGTCTCTGAGCCGGTCGAGAATCGCGTCCTGTTTCTCACAGACACCGGACTGCTGCATCCGTACTTTAGAGTTCGCACCTTAGAAAGCGGACTTCATGATCGAGTGAAAGTACCAATGGTCATCTTCTATCCGGGAAAGAGATCGGGGCAGTACGGCCTCAAGTTTCTTGGGTTCTACTCAGTTGACGGAAACTACCGATCAACGTTGGTCGGAGGAACAGCATGAGCGAAACGATTCGGCAGCTATTTTCAACTGATCGCAAGATCGATCGGGAAATTGAGAAGGTCATTGATTATCAGCGTGATGATCCCGACTGGCTCGAACGAGAAATCAAAGAGTACGAAGTCACCGACAATGTTGAGGCTTGCTTCAGGAAGTTTGTCGAGCACTTTGGTGCCGGCGTACGCACCGGTGACATTACAGAAGTTGGGATTTGGGTTTCCGGCTTCTATGGATCTGGTAAGAGTTCGTTTACCAAGTACCTTGGCTTTGCGCTTGATCCAGATCGAAAGATCAACGGCACACCGTTCATTGATCTTCTGAGCGATCGTCTCAACTCACCTGCTGTTGAGTCTGAACTCAAGACTCTTGCAAAGAACGAGCCTACCGCTGTCATCATGCTCGACCTCGGAGCGGAACAGTTGGCCGACACAGCAACGGCCCCGGTCACTAAGGTTCTGTATTGGAAGGTTCTGCAAAAGATCGGCTTCTCGAAGGAAAAGAAACTCGCAGAGCTGGAATTTCGGCTCGACAAAGAAGGCAGGTACGCAGACTTTCAGAAGGCGTACAAGAAGAAATTTCCGAACAAAGGTGAGTGGAGTGACATCCATAACGACCCTTTGATCGCAATGGCACGCGCTGACCAGTTGGTGCCACAGTTTTTCAGTGAGTATGAACCGGGAGAATTCCGAAGCACAAAGTTCGAGTTGGAGTTGAACGTTCGTGAGCTTGCTGAGCGAATGGTGGATTTGGTTCGCCGGCACTTCAAGCACCAAAACGTGCTATTCCTGATTGACGAAGCCGGCCAGTATGTTGCTCCGCGTGGTGAGTTGATTCTCAACCTTGATGGTCTAGCTCGAAACTTGAAGGAGCTTGGCAAAGGGCGTGTTTGGATTGCGGCTACCGGTCAGCAAACGCTTCAGGAAATTGTCGAACAAGCGGCATACAACTCTGCGGAACTCAACAAACTGCGAGATCGATTTCCAATCAGCATCCAGCTGGACGCTCGTGACATCAAGGAAATCACGTACCTACGCCTTCTCACCAAAGATCCAGAATCACACAAAGCACTCAAGGAAAGGTTTGGCAAGCAAGGTCAGAAGCTGATCACTGCGACCAAGCTCGAAGGGTGGTCGCTGTTCAATGCGGATCTGGACCCAGATACGTTTGCCCGCTTCTACCCATTCCTTCCGCAGCACTTTGATTTGCTGATGGAGTTGATCCGAACGCTGGCACGCTCGACCGGTGGTGTGGGCTTGCGATCTGCAATTCGAGTAATCCAAGACTTGTTGGTTAATGTCAGTCGAACTCCAATGCCAGCTGGGAAAAAGCCATTGGCAGATCGGCCCGTGGGAACACTCGCTTGCGCTGACGATTTCTTTGACACGTTGCGTAACGATATCGGCAAGGTGCTTCCACACGTTCTTAACGGGATTGAAAAGGTTGAGAGAATCTTCGCCAGCGATCCCTTTACCGTTCGTGTTGCGAAGGCCATTGCAGCACTTCAGCCCTTGCAGGAACACTTCCCAAGAACTGAAGAGAACATTGCCGCGCTGCTGTATCCAGAATTGGGTGAGCAACCTCAAGACCAACCAGTTAAGGATTCACTTGCCAAGCTGATTAGAGAGAAAGAATCGGGACTGGTAAACGATCCTCAGACCGGGGGCTACGGATTTCTCAGCGAAGGAATCAAGGTCTATCGCGACAAGCGAAACGAATACAACCCGACAGGCGGTGAGATCAATCGCCTTCGTTCGCAGTTACTGGCACGGATATTTGAACAGCTGCCGTCATCAATGCTGGAGAATATCAAGAAGGTTGAAGCTGGGATTTGCTACCAAAAGACGCCGGTTGTGGGCGAAGGCAACGATATCCAAATTCGCATTGAGCCGGCTTCTGCCGAGAGCTTTGATGCTCGTCGTGAAGATCTGTTGCTCTCTACGAACAACACGCGTGAATTTGAGAACACTGTGGCACTCTTGGTCACGCTCCCGGATGAGATTGAAGAGAAACTCATCGAAGCTCGGCGTTCCGACTTCATCATCGGCACCATCCCTGAACGTGATGCCGACAAAGACGTAGCACAGTTCCTGCGAAGTGAACGCGCCCTGATGAACAAGAGTCAGGAAGAAGCTCAAAAGCTGATTGAGCAGACGCTGTTGCAGCAGGGCCTATTCATCTTCAAATCACAACCAAAGCCAGTGAAAGAGCTTGGCAGCACTCTCGATGCAGCTTGCCGGCAGATCGTGGGTGAAGTTGCCAAAACAGTCTTTCCCAAATTCAAAGATGCTCCGATTCGTCCAAACACTGACATCGCGGCAAAGTTTTTGGAAGTCGAGCGTCTTGACCGGATGCCCAGCGAGAAAGACCCACTGCAACTCGTTGCAAAAGTTGGTGGCAAATATGCCGTTCAGACAACTAAGGATGTCTTGGTTGAAGCACTACGCTGTTTTGCCGAGCTTGCCGAAGCATCCGGGTCTGGTCGCATTCAAGGCAAAGTCCTTCAGGATCGCTTTTTCCAATCGGAGTACGGTTGGACGAAGGATGCAACACGATACATCTTCGCGGCCCTGTTTCGAGCAGGTGAAGTTCAACTGCACACGGGGGAAGGGACAGTCACAACTCCCGGCCCACAGGCAATTGAAGCCTTCAAGTCAACCACATCGTTCAATCGAGCTGGTGTTTCGATTCGAGATAGTCGTCCGCCACTTGATGCAATGGACAGAGCTGCTCGAAGACTGGAAGAACTGTTCGCCATCGAAGTTCTTCCATTGGAAGAACACATCAGTCGAGCCGTACGCACACACATCCCAACAGTTCTCGAAAGTGTTGGCTCGCTGCCAGATCGACTCCGTTTGCTGCAACTTCCGGGACGGGATCGGGCTCAGCAATTGCTTCAAACGTGTGCAGACCTTTTGAAAGAAGACGCAAGCGGTGCGGCGATGGTCTTAGGGGCTTCTGACTGCAAACTGCCAGCTGACATCGAGTGGTCCAAGTTGGTGCTGAAAGCTCTGTCCGACGACGGAGAACGGCTTATCCGGGAAGCACAAAAACAACTCGACGCGATTGACGAGTTGGACGAACTGTTCAAAGGCGAGTCCTCGGTGATTCTTGAAGAAGATCAGCGTCAGACGGTTGAGACAATCAAGCAGAGTGAGAACTTCTTTGAACAGTTGCCTGCGTTACGTGGAGCCGTCCGTCGAATCAATGACAACATTTCCGCACGATTTACAGAACTGCGACAGCAGTTCGACGATCAACTTGAAGACTCTCGCAACGAATTAGAAGGCTTGCCGGATTGGGTCAAATTGAGTCCCGATGATCGTCAGGATATTGCTGGTCGAATGACATCATCGGAATTGCCATCCCAACCTCGACCAGACAGAGAACTCGCCGACCTGCGATTGTTGCTCACGCGTCGAATGGGCCTTGCAGGTCTGATGGACACGTTATCGCATGAGGTTCAACAACGTGTTCCCGAAGAGCAACCCGAAGAAGAGTTGAGTGAAGAAGAGTCTGAAACAATCGTCAACATCTCGTCAAAGGAACTTGTAGAGCCGGTGACGATCACGTCGGAAAACCTTGACGAGTGGATCAGTGATCTTCGAGAGAGATTGGTGACGCTCTTGAGTGAATACAAAGAAATCCATTTCAAGGATTAGCGGGGCATTATGGAAAACGAAAAGAAACTGACGCGACCGCATATTCGTGAATTGCGGCTTCGACGATTTCGTGGCTTCGAGAATGCACGTTTGGTGCTTAACGATTTCACGGTGATTGTTGGTCGAAATGGGGCCGGTAAGTCCACGCTGATGGAAGCGATTGACTTTGTGCAGGACGCAGTGACGCATTCCGTATTGACGGCGTTGGAACGCCGTGGTGGCATTAACTCGATTCTGCATCGCCCGAGCAGTTCCGGCGATATCCCAGAAAGTGTCGAAACGGTCGAAGGCACTAAACGTTCCGTTGGCAAAGACTTGGAAATTGCAATCGACCTACAGATCCCGCTGACACCAACAACGCATACGAATGTGCTGTATGGCTTCACGCTTAGTCCTTATCGCGGACGTTCGGGGTTTCAGGTCAAGCGAGAGTATCTCAGAACGTATCCGAAAGAATCGTTTTCGTTTTATCGGGAGGGTCGAACCTTCAACTCGGAGATCAGATCAGCAAAGCCATCGGTGCATCGCGAGTCGTTAGTCCTTCCGCTCGTGGCTGGGGAAGAGGACGTCTGGCAGATGACGCTTGACGTTCTGCGACGCATGCTCGTATACGATCTTTCACCGCAAATCATGCAGTCAGAGCCGCGGATTGGAAGTCAGGAGTCGCTCGCTCGCGATGGATCAAATCTTGGCGACGTGTTGCGACGCTTAGACGACGACAAAGAAGAGATGGACTGGATCATCGCTCACATGAATGCCGTGACACGCGATATTTGTCGAATCCGGGCAGGCGCTTCGGCGGGAAGGCGTGTTGTTCGTTTCACACAGACGATGGGCGGGAAAGACACCGAGTTCGTGGCGACTGACATGTCAAGCGGAACACTTCACAGTTTGGGAGTGCTAGTCGCGTTGCGGCAGAAGCCGGCACCATCGCTGGTTTTCATTGACGAAATTGAAGCCTCCATTCATACAGCGGCGCTTTCATCGCTAATGAATGCTGCTAAAGCAACCAGCACTGATCATTGCCAAGTTGTCGTTTCTTCACACAGCACGGACGCACTGTCACATGAAACTGTCAACGCCGACAATGTGCGAATTGTTGATTGGCAGTCGGATAGGAGTTACGTCTTTGGGATTGGTGAAGGCACGCGTGAATTACTGGAACCGCCTGAAACCGTGGGTCGGTTGCTTCGTTCTAATTCGCTTTGGAAGGAAGACCAGCCTTCAGAAGTTATAGGAGATCTTTTTCAGGTGGGCACCGATGACGGGAAGGACTAGGTACTTGATCATTCCAATCGTGGAAGGCGACGGGGAAAAAGACGCAGTGCCGATCCTCCTGAAGAATTGGTTCAAGTTCCGGCGTTTCTTCAATTTCTACACGACCGACGAAGCTGTCTTCGCACCGCAAAGTGCGATGATCGCTCCGTACGATGCGGAACGTGAAAACGGCATTGAGCACTATGTGCGACGGGCTCGTGCTGCACGGCCAGATGCAATCTTGGTCATATTGGATTCCGACAAAGAGTGCATTCAGCGTCGGGGGAAACCTGCTGACCAACAACTTGGCCCAGAACTGACGCGCCGAGCGCAAGCGGCAGCGGATGGAATTCCGGTAGAGGTTGTTGTTGCGAATCGTGAATACGAAGCATGGTTTCTCGCAGGCTACCGCCGACTGAAGCAACGCGGCGTTTTTCACACTCAGGTGAAGTTCCGCGATGGTTACGATGTCGAAGAACCGGGTGGCTCGAAACGCAAGGTATCCGAGTGCATGGCAACAACGAAGCCCTATTCACCAACTGCGCATCAGCCGCAACTGACGGCGGCACTCGGTTTTGGATCGTACATGGCAGGCTACTCGCCGTCGTACGGAAAACTGTTGAGTCGTCTGGAACGCATCACACAGCAAGCGCGAAGAAACCGCAGGGCGAGACGTTAGCATGGCATTTGACAAGACAACTCGAAACCACCTCGCAGGAATGGTCGCTGAATGCAGGCGGCTTCTCTCCGCTGATATCGGTACGCAACTGCAGTCGGTTTACGGCATTCAGCCGGATGGTACGGCATCGGATGTAACGAAACTTCGACTTGATGATCGAGGACGAGAGATCGCTACCGCGCTTCGGCAGTGGCTCGACCACTTGGCAGTTTCAGATTCGTCTGGCGATGAGGCAACACGCCGGAAAAATGCTGTGTTTCGTATCAAGCACGAAACCGCATTTACTTTTCTCAATCGACTTGCCGCCATGCGGACGTGCGAATGTCCCGAACGTGGGGACGGACGGCGTGGCCTGATCATCGAATGTGTCTCGAAGGGGATGGAATCGGCAGGGTTTCAGCTGTATGAGCAGTTGGCAAGGAATGCCATCGGTGATCGAGAGACGACCTATCGAGTTTTCCTTGAACACATGTTCGACGAGCTGGCGATTGATCTCGGGTTGCTCTTCGATCGTCGAGCCGTTCAATCACTGATCTTTCCGGGTCCAGACTGCCTGAAGGCCGTCGTCACGGAACTCAACAAACCTGACGTTGCCAACCTTTGGAAGTTGGATGAAACCATCGGCTGGATCTATCAGGACTTTAATGACGAAAAAGAGCGGCGGGAGATGCGTAAAGTTTCTGCGCCTCGCAACTCACGCGAACTGGCGGTGCGGAATCAGTTCTTTACGCCACGATACGTTGTCAAGTTTTTGACGGACAATACTCTGGGCCGAATCTGGTACGAGATGCGTACTGGTCAAACGGCAATCACCGATGAATGTGAATTTCTCGTGCGTCGAATGAATGAAGTGTTCCTTTCATCGGGGCAACAACCACCTGCGTCAGACGACGATGACACGGAGCTATCCCTCGAAGATGACTTTTTCGTTCCGTATCGTGCAAAGAAAGATCCTCGCGATCTAAAAGTGCTCGATCCTGCTTGTGGCTCCGGGCATTTCTTGCTGTATGCATTCGACTTGTTGGAGACGATTTATCTTGAAGCATGGGAAGATCAACGGCCACCGGCATCCGAAGCGACGGGGCGGACGTTAAAGGTCGATTACCCGACCGAAGACGAGCTGCGACGTGCGATACCAGAATTGATCCTTCGTCATAACCTGCATGGCATCGATGTTGATTCACGCGCATGTCAGATTGCCTCTCTCGCACTTTGGCTGCGAGCCCAACGCAGCTATGAAAAACTGCAAATATCGCCAGCGGATCGTCCGCGAATCGGCAAGTCGAACATTGTGACTGCTGAGCCGATGCCCGGAGAAGAAGACCTGCGTGCTGAGTTTATTGCAACGCTACAGCCACCACTACTCGGACAACTGGTTGAACGTGTCTTCGAGTCGATGGAACTTGCCGGCGAAGCAGGTTCACTTTTGAAAGTGGACGAGTTGATCAGCGAATCGATCGCTGCCGCGCAAAAAGAATGGACGAACCAATGGGAGAAAGCAAGAGACAAACAAGGAAATGAGCTGTTGTTCTCCGTCGGCGAGTTGGACGCCATCAAAGAGGACAAGCAGCAAACATTGGATTTTTCTGATGTCACAGATGACCAATTTTGGCACGAAGCAGAGAGCCGGATTGTCGATGCACTTCGTCGGTACGCTGATCAGGCTACAAATGGAGCATCGGTTCGTCGTGGGTTGTTTCAAGAGGATGCCGCTCAGGGGTTCGCGTTCATCGATGTGTGTCGGAATCGATACGATGTCGTTCTAATGAATCCTCCCTTTGGTGAGCCCCCGGTGAAGTGCGAAAAGTTCTTTGATGACGCATTTACTTTAACGAGCAACGATCTCTACGGAATGTTCTTTGAACGAACACTTCAATGGCTTTCCGAGGGGGGCAAGGTAGGCGCAATTACCAATCGTACTTGGCTGGGCTTACCCACGTTTGAGGAACTCCGCACGAACGTATTCACCAAACTTGGGGCCATCGAAACTGCTGCAGACCTCGGCTCTTTCGTACTGGAGGCACAGGTAGAAACGATTGCGACAATAATTGGCAAAGGTGCGACCGAGGAAACGGAAGCGATATGGACGCGACTCTTAAAGACTCGACGAAAAGAGGAGATGCTGTCCGAAATTATTTTGCAGGTGCAAAATGGCACGTTGCATCCATCCGCGTTTATCGCAAACGCGAAACGGTTCTTGGACATGCCGAAAGCCGTCTATGGATACTGGATGTCAACCGAATTGATCGAACTATATTCCCCAAAACATGCGATCAAACCAGATGTTGCGGATGTTAAGCAGGGACTCGCAAGCGGAAAAGATTTTCGTTTCCTGCGTTTGGCTTGGGAAGTTCCTCCGTCGGAGTTGTCACTGCAGGGTACTTGGCCCAGATTTGCAAAAGGCGGTGAATACTCGCCTTTCTTTGACGACATTCATCTCACCCTAAAGTGGATTCGCAATGGCGAAGAACTTATCGCGTTAGGTAGTGGACGCCCACAGAACACGCAGTTCTTTGGGTCAAGTGGTATTACGTGGCCTCGCCGCACAACAAGTCCGTTTGGGCCAAGAGTGTTCTCCAGAGGGTGCGCCTTCGGCGATAAGGGCCCAGCCGCAATCACAAAAGCAGGCTATTCGCCAGCCGTTTTACTTGGAATCCTCACGACCCGTCCGAGCAGGCTACTTCTCTCAGTCCGCCTTGGTGCTGGCGACAACGCGCCCGGCTCGGCCTCTAAATCATATGAAGTGGGACTAATCGGGGCTCTCCCATACCCGGATTTGTCTGATGATGCGGAACGACGAATCGGAGAGTTGACTAATCAAGCAATTGATGCAGTCCGTATCGCGCAGTTTGATGTCGATGAAACGACGACCGGTTTCACCGTTCCACCTGCAGTCAAGTTTTCTGCAAATACAATTCGTCAATCTACTATGCAATGGGTAGTGGAACGTGAACACCGACTGATTCAATGGTCTGAGTCTGAGCAAGGACTCGATCGTGTCGTAGCCGCAGCCTTCGGATTTACGGAGAGCGACTTTGAGATAATGAGTGAGGAGTTGGAGTTCCCACTCAACCAACTCGAATGCGTTGAAGCCATTGATGCTGACGTGTTCCGCGACGCGTACCTGACCAAAAAGGTGTTGCCCGGCGACCGTCTTCCCGGTGGAGAAGATGCTTCTGCGGATGTCCGAGTGGAATCTCGTCGTAAGAAGCAACAATCACTTCGTTCCGAAGCAACAATCTGCCGTTTGTTCGAGATCACACCAGCACGCTTTGCTGAACTTCGTCAGGAAGCTGAACTTCTGCGTTCAGAAGATTTGCAGGAAGTAGCGGCAGGGACGCTGAGTTACTTGGTTGGTGCTGCATTCGGACGGTGGGACTTACGGAAAGCAATTGATCCTAATCTTCGTCCCGACCTTGCTGATCCGTTTGCAGAACTTCCTGCGTGTTCACCGGGTATGCTCGTCGGCGATGACGGCTTGCCGCTCACGGCGGCACCTGCAAGCTACCCCATTACAATCGCCGACAACGGCATTCTTGTCGATGATCCCGGACTGGACGGACACCGCCCTCATGACTCGGATATTGTGAGCCGCGTGCGAGATGGCATCGCTCAGATTTGGCCGCATCACGCAGAAGCGATTGAACTGGAAATTTGCCAAACGCTTGGTGTGCAATCAATCCGAGAGTTCTTTCGGACGCCAAGTCATTTCTTTGCTCATCATCTTTCACGATACAAGAAGAGCCGGCGTCAGGCTCCCATTTACTGGCCTTTGTCTACTGCATCGGGCTCATACACGGTTTGGGTTTACTATCACCGGCTTACCGATCAGACCATTTACACCATCGTCAACCAATATCTGGAATTGGGAAAGATTGACGAGGTTCAGCGAGCAGTAACACGAACGGAAGAAGAACTGGCTGGGGCGAGCGGTGCTGAGCAAACGCGTCTGAAAGATCAACTTACTGAACAGCAGGCATTTCTGAATGAACTCAATGATTTGAAGACCGAATTGCTTCGGATCGCTGATCTGCCTTACCGCCCAGACTTAAACGATGGTGTGATCATCAACGCCGCGCCACTTCATGAACTGTTTCGTCACCGGCCTTGGTCCAATGACTGCGAAGAATGCTGGCAGTCGATTGAGAGTGGTGAATATGACTGGTCGCATTTGGCGTTCAACATTCGCACCGACGAAGTAACAGAAAAATGCCGATCGGATCGTTCGCTTGCCATTGCGCATGATCGAGAAGAACTGTTCGTGGCAAGTGCGGCACCGAAACGATCACGAAAGAAAAAGGCGTAGAGGCAATATGAGCGTAAGCACATTCATTCACCGCCGACTGGTCGATCTGCTTGAAGAGCAGCGTGTCGTCGTCTGGTATGACGCAGAACAGTCCTTCACGGAATTGGTCGCGAAACTCACCGTACCCAACTGCATCGTCGTCGATACATCGCTGTCAACTCTCCAGTCTCGACGTGAATCCGATCGTGTTCTGGCTGGGATCAACAACCCGGATGATTCGGAACTGAAGCACAAACATTTGCTGGTTTACTGTCCTAGAGGTCGTGGCAAACGAGAAGAAGAAAGGTACGAAGACCCGTTTGAGGTCTTCGCTGTTATTGGCGCGGCCTTTGGTGACGACGAAGGTGACAAGCTGCAATCGTTGGCACGGCAGGCAATGCCCGATCGATCTGGTGAAATCGATCGACTGTTCGATGAGGGTCAGCCAACGCTTACCATGCTCGACAATCTAAAAGTCGGACAGTCGTTTCCGCTCATCAAGGATTGTCTGGGCACCGATTCACCGATGGATGTGGTCGCCAAGGTTCTTTGTGAAAAGGGAATTGTCGGCAAGATAGAAGGGACTGCCGGCGTTATTGATGAACTGCAGAGGATGTTGCACGACGAGTACGGCTATTCGCCTCCACCGCGCAAGGCCAAAGTCGAAGCGAAGCTAGCCCCGTTGGGTGCGTATGTGCTGTTGTCAGAATTTGTATTCGACTTGCAGACTGCAGTGCCGGATGGACTGAGCGACCTAACCGTTGCCGACACTGCTCACCGAGACCGAATCTTTGCAGTCTGCGATCGAATGCGAAGAAACGATGATTTCCGTGAGGGCTACATTAGTTTGGCTCAGCGGTTGGAAGACGAATTGAAGCTTCGTGAATCGTTTGAAGACTGCGACCAACTTGGAGTTCGTGACACGTTCCCTTTCGAGGAACAAAGGTTCCTGAAGCGTCTGCCGGAACTGGTCAAGTCAGGTGACTTGGATGCTGCTGCCAATATAATCAACGCAAGACGCAGTTCGGTTTGGTCATCTCTGGGGGAACGGGCCCTGTTGTGGAAGGTCGCAGAGAGGTGTGTCGATTTCCTGCGAATAGCCAAGGTATGTGCCAAGAAGATCCTGCCACCATCGCAAAGTCCCAAACAGCACGTCGAGAATTATGTCAGTCGCGATAACGGGCTGTGGTTGATCGACCAACACCAGCGATTAGTAGAACATGGCTCAGCGAGTTGTTCGGAAGACGAGGAAATCGAACCGTTGGTGGATTTGTGTCGCAAAGAGTATTTCGCGATCGCCGGCAAGGCACAGGACTCGTTCTTGGAAGCTGTCGCCCGCGACGGATGGCCCCCTGAAGCAACGAGCCGGCACACGCAAACATTTGATAAGCATGTTGCACCTCTTCTGGCAGAAGGCGGACGAGTCGCCTACTTCCTTGTTGACTCTATGCGTTACGAAATGGGTCATGATCTGGGAGCCAGCTTGGAAGGTCACGGTAACGTCCGCGTGGAGTCCTCAGTCAGCATTCTGCCTACGGTGACGCCATTCGGAATGTCCGCACTCATGCCCGGTGCTGAAGCCGCGTGGAAGATCATCGAAAAGAAGAACGACCTGCTGCCTGCCCTTGGCGATGATGTGATGCCGGGAGTGACAGAGAGAAAGTCACTGCTCAAAAGTCGATTCGGTGACCGTTTTGCTGATGCCACACTGGAGAGCGTGCTTACGATCAAAGACAAGCGGCCTCCAAAACAGATTGCCAATGCAGATTTGGTCGTTGTTCGTACTCAGGAGATGGATGCCTACGGTGAAGTGATGCCGCTGTATCAGGCTCGTAAGCACATGAGTGGTATTCTTGGTGAATTGGTGACTGCAACCAACCGCCTAGCGAAGCTGGGTTACACGCACTTCGTGTACGTGGCGGATCACGGTCATGTACTTCTTCCCGAGATCGCTGCTGGTGACGCAATCAAGAAACCTCCGGGAGAATGGAAACTTGAGAAGCGACGTTGCCTGCTCGGTCACAGTACCGGGCCGGCCAGCGGGGTGACGATCATCAAGACAGAAAAGTTGGGCATTGATGTCCCTGTTCCAGAAATGGCCGTCGCATCGGGTTTCCGCGTCTTCAAAGCAGGTGCCGGATACTTCCATGAAGGGATATCACTGCAGGAGTGCGTTCTTCCGATCGTTGTTTTGACATCAACCAAGGCCAAACAAGAAACATCAAGTTCGACGGACATACAGATCCGCTACCGAACCGACAGCTTCACCAGTCCGATCATCGGACTGAAGTTGTTTCACAACAGTTTGTTTGATGAGGCGTTGCTTATTCGACTCGAAGCGTATGATGGGACCGGTGCGAAGGCCAATTCCATTGGTGAAGCAGCCGACTGTGACGCACGTGACCCGAATACAGGTTTGATTACGCTGGGCAAAGGCGAGACTCAGGTTCCTCTGCGAGTTGATGATGACTTTGAAGGAAAGCAAATTGAAGTGCGTGTGATCGCCGCCGATGGACCGGGTGTCGTTCTGGCAAGAAAAACACTGAAAAACAAAATGTTGATGTAGGGAAAATACCGTGTCGATGGACGCACTTGATCAAAAAGTTACTCGCATATTCGCCGGCAAAGTCGTGCGTAAGGATCTGCTACATCAACTCAAAGGTGGAGAGAACGTTCCTTCGTACGTGCTTGAGTACCTGCTCGGAAAATATTGCGCGTCCGATGACGAGCAGGAAATCAAACTTGGAATCGAGGCCGTCAAGGATACGCTGACTCGGAACTACTTCCGCCACGACGAAGCCAACAAGGCGCAGTCGCTTGTCGAGCAGAAAGGGAAGTATCGCTTTATCGATCGCATCGACGTTCGATTCTTGGCAAGCGAATCGAAGTATTGGGCTTCGATGGACAACTTTGGATTCAACCGTATCCACGTCGCACAGGAATACTACCGCCGCTATGAGCGCTTGCTTGAAGGTGGCATCTGGGCAATCACAGATGTCGAATACCACGCAAATGACGACGGACCAAAAGGCAGTCCTTTTCACATCGCGGCAATCAAACCCGTCCAGCTTGCTCGATTCGACTTCGAGGAATATGCCCAGCTTCGTTCAGAGTTCAGCACCGATGAATGGATTGACATCCTGATTCGTAGCGTCGGCTTGGAACCGCAGACGTTTGATCGTCGGCTAAAGCTCCTGTTGTTGTCGCGTCTGATCCCATTCGTCGAACACAACTACAACTTTATTGAACTCGGGCCGCGCGGCACAGGCAAGTCATACGCATACAGTGAGTTCTCCCCGTACTGCATTCTTATTTCAGGTGGCAAAGCCAGCAGTGCAAACCTGTTCTACAACAATGCTCGGCGGAAAGTCGGGTTAGTTGGCTACTGGGATGTTGTTGCGTTTGACGAAGTGGGCGGCATGAAGGTCAGTGATCCTGATGTGATGCAGATCATGAAGGATTATGCGGCAAATGGACGATTCAGTCGGGGCGTGGCTCAGATTACCGCCGAGGCATCGCTGGTTTTCGTCGGCAACCTTAATCAGCCGGTGGAATCTTTGGTCGCAAATTCCGCTACCGACCTGTTCCAGCCATTGCCCAAAGAATTCGACTTGGCATTGATCGACCGATTGCACTTTTACCTGCCCGGCTGGGAAGTGCCGAAGAATTCAACGGACATCCTGACTAAGCATTACGGATTCGTGACAGACTATCTGGCTGAAGCTTTTCGCCATCTGGCAAAGAGCAACCAGACAGACACAACAGAGAAGTTCTACCGGCTGGGCAATCACGTCGAGGGCCGAGATGCCAGAGCTGTCCGACGAACGGTGAGCGGCTTCGTGAAGCTGTTACATCCAGACGGAAAGTACGAGAAGGAAGAGGTGCGAGAGTACGTTGAGTTGGCGCTAGAAGGTCGCCGTCGCGTGAAAGAACAGCTGAAGAAGCGACACTTCACGGAATTTCACAAGACCAGCTTTTCGTACATCGACAATGAAACCAATCACGAAGTTGTGGTCGCTGTTCCCGAACAAAGTGGAACTGGTTCCATCAGCCAAGATCCATTGCCGGCAGGTTCTGTCTATGCCGGTGTGATCGACTTGGAAGCCAATGTTGGTCTGTACCGGATCGAAGTCAATTGCTTGCCGGGCACTGGGAAACTGAAATCACCGGCCAGCATGGAGAAGACGTTGAAGGAGTCACTTCAACGCGCGTTTTCCTACCTGCAGGTCAATCAAGACAAAATGGGCCTAACGACATCGATCGCCCAGAAAGACCTGATGATTGAAGCTGTCGAGCTTACGGGCGGAAGAGTTGAAGCCGGCTGTGGTATTCCGTTCTTTATCGCCATGATGTCGGCCATCCATGATCGTCCCGTCGATACCAGCATGGTGATCCTTGGAGATCTCACAATCCAAGGGAACATCAAAGGGCTCAGTTCCATCCTCGAACCACTTCAAGTCGCGGTAGACAACGGAGCGACCAGAGCATTGGTTCCAATCGCCAATAAAAATCAGTTCGCAGCGTTACCAGAGGAAGTCGTAGAAAACCTCGAACTGGTCTTCTACGGCGATCCTGACCGAGCATTGCGTCGGGCTCTGGCAAACTGAGAACTGGTTGGTCACCACAATCTTTGTCTAACGTCCGAGATTCGCAGCGAACGACTTTGAGCACTCACGTTTCATCCAGCGAAAGAAAGAGGCCACCCACTTTTCAGCTCAGGCTGCGGCTTGTTTTTTGGCCGATTTAACTACGATCCGGTCCCCGCAGAGTGCCACCACCGAGCATTGGGCTGATTCTGATCCGATTCTCGAATATCGGCGCAGCAGCGACCCCGGAGGGAATCAAAGTGGATGGTTTTCCGAAGACGGTCAGGCCGACGATATCCCGAGTGGGTTGTCACGGGCGCAGAGCCAACCTTGACCGCGACGGGCCGCTTCCTCGGCGAGGTGTTCTGGGCTACCCGCTGCCCGCTTGAACACCCGCCCAAATCGGCTCACGACGTCGCACCAGGCATGGGTATCCAAGCCCATACGTGTGAGGATCGGCTGCAAGTGCGAGGGGATCGCACCGACCTTGTCACTGCGGAGTTGACGGCCCGTCCAGTCGAGCAATTCCAGATAGCTCGCCAACGAGACACTTAGGAAACCTTTCAGGCTGCCTCGTCTGCCCGAATGATCCAGGTGCGGCCCGACGGGATCGCTCTGCTCGTCAATTTCGATCGGACTCATCCAGCCACTGTGCTGGCGACCGCGGCTTCGCTCCCAGTCATGGGTGCTTTGGCGGGTCCGATCGGAGCATTGAGTCAAGTCGTCAATCCGGTCCTTGGCGCCGGTGTACTTGCTCGATTCAGGCGTTTCCGCCATGGCGGCACGAATCGGGTTGAGATCAACGTAGGCTGCACACGCCAATAAACTCGCTTCATCGAGGAGTACCTGTGCCCGAAAACGACCTTCCCAAAAGTGGCCGCGAGCTTTGTCCTCGGCGTTGCTGCGGCGAGCAATATGCTCGGCGAGACAGCGCATATACCAACTCACGTCCGACAGTCGCTGACGCCGTGAGGCAAGAACCGCCGGCTGATTTAGGATCATGTTCAGTTCCGGTCTCGCCGGCACGGCAGGGCTGCCGTCAGGGTTACGACGTTCGGGGAACAGCCGCAGCCAACGCTGGGCGACCTCTTCGTCCGACCACGCCGCGACGACGTCCGGGCGACTTCTTAAAACGAGGTGTAGGTGATTACTCATGATCGAAAACGTCAGACAATCGATCGCGAACACGGAGGCGAGGAATTCCATTCGGTCGCGGATCCAGCCCCTGCGGTGCTCAAAACACTCTCCAGTAGCGGGATCGGTTCCGCAGAGCCACGCCTTGCGGACGCACCTCTCGATACAGTGGAGGATCTGAATCTCATTCGGATCGATCACTTCCCCACGAGCTTGCCTGGGCATCTTCATCACCTCCATCAGCGTCACGGTTTTGAGCAGCGAAACCATTGGTAATGGTACGCAAGCCGCGATCGAAGGCAACTATTCATTGCCTGTCCCTATTCTCTTCTTCTCTTCCTAATCTCTTTATATCTCTTGCCTAAGCAACGCGTGATCAATAGTTGGCGTAGTGGATCTTGTTAAAGATCCATCCAGAACAGGATCTTTAACAGACGCGCCCGACAAAAGTCTCATGCTACCAGCATCTTTCGTGGGCGAGATGCGTTACCTTTTGCTGTCTGGATTTAGCTTTTTTCTTCGAGTGGTCGGTTAGTCAGTGAAAACCATCGAACTACCTACGCAGCAAAGACTTTTCGACCCGTTCGAGGGCGTCATCGGCCCCATGGGGCGAAAGATGATCGACAACGGATGGCAGGGCCTCCTTCGCGACGTGCTCTTGGAGCAGATGCCCATCGGCCTCGTCGGTGAGCATCTCAGTGACGATCAAGGACGACCAACCTTTGAGTTGCACGCGATCATCGCGCTCCTTTGGATCCGTGACTTTCAAGGTTGGACTGTCCCCCAGGCCCACGAAGCACTGCTGTTCCGAACCGACATCCAGTACGCACTGAACCTGGAGCCAAGCACCGAAGTCACTCAGCGAACCATTGAACGCTACATCGCTCGAATGCAAAGCAACGAGAAGATCAGTGAGGAGATCTTCGCAGGCGTTACCGACACCCTGCTGCAAAGCATGGAAGTCAAAGTCAAAAAGCAGCGTCTCGATTCCACCCATGTGCTCAGCGACATGGCCACCCTGGGACGCGCCCAAATGATCGGCGTGGCCCTGCGGCGGTTCTTCAAGAAAGTCGAAAAGCACGACGCTCAGTCGGGTTCGGCTAGGCTGATCGACCGATTTGACGACGAGCTTTTGGCCCGCTACCGCAAGCAATCCGACAGCCGAATCTTTGGCGACGCACGCACTACCGAACAGCGGAAAATTGCGTTGCAGCAAGCCGCCGAAGACCTCTGCTTAATCCTCAATGAATTAACCGAAACCAAACCGATCTGCGACTGGGACTCCTTCAAACAACTGCAAACGATCTTTAACCAGCAGTGCGAACTTCGGGAAGAATTCGTCGAAGTTCGCAAGAAAACCGGCGGCCATGTGATCGTCAATCCGTCGGATCCCGACGCGACCTACAGCGGTCACAAAGGAGCCGGATACCAGGTTCAAATCGCCGAGACGTTCAACGAAGACGGCGAGCCGAACTTGATTACTTCGGCCAAAGTCGAAACCGCTGCGGACAACGACGCCGATGCGGTCTCGCCGGTGTTGGAGGACTTGAAAAAGCGGGACGCCATGCCAGACGAACTGCTGGCTGATACCGCTTACGGTGGCGACGCCAACGTCGAGTCGGCTAAGCAAGAAGGCGTCGAATTGGTCGCTCCGGTGCCAGGCTCGAAGAAGTACGATGCTGATGAAATCGGCTACGACCAATTCAAGCTCAACTGCGCCGGTGAACTGGAGTCTTGCCCGGCTGGTCACGCTCCCGAGTCGACCAACTACAACGCCAAAGGCGACTACACTTTCGCACAGATGGATCCCGAGAAGTGCCAGCACTGTCCGCTGCTTGCACACTGCCGCGTTCAACGCAATCGGGACACCGCGCAGCCGACCGGCCGCATTCAATTTACCGGCAGTGCGGTTCGAGCCGACGCGCGTCGTCGCCACGAGCAGAGCGACGAGTTCCGCGATCGCTACCGTTGGCGGTCGGGTATCGAAGGGACCAACGGTTGCCTCAAGCGAATGATGGGCTTGGGTCGGCTCCGCGTTCGCGGCCACAATGCGGTGAAGCTTTCGATCCTACTGAAGCTGGCCGGTTGGAATCTGCTTCGAGCGGTGGCAATGCGCCGCCAGCGAAAGAATTCGCTCCAATTGGCCATCAACTAGGAGGAACAGGGGCAATAGGCGACTAGGACGACGGTTCATGTAGAGCCTGCGACTCCTCGACAGTCAAACCAGGGCCTCCAGAGAGGCCCCGGCTAAAAAATTTTGCACCACCAAAAAAAGTCGCCCGCAGCAAAGCCACCTAATGTCGGTTCCGTCTTAACAAGATCCACTACGGTAAACCCGTCACTTATTGTTCCTGGTATCCTGATCTCTTCTTCCGACATTCACTACATGATGGGCGATTCGATCGACCGTCACTTTGTCCGTATGATTTGCCGGTGGCGTGGTCAACACTGAATTCGCTACAAGCCTTGGCGAACCACTTCCCAAGCGGTATTCGCACGAGGAGCTTTTTTTAGTTCCCAGCCAGGACGAGATGCGAACGCGGAATGAATGATGTTGGCCCTCTCGCTAGCCAGATCGGCCGCATGTGTGTGCAACAAATAACGGACCGTCAGCGGTTTCCCCTGTTGGATCTGAATCGGTTCTCGCATCGTGAGGGAGGCTGCCATCCAGCCATCGGCGCGAACATGCCATCCGCTCGGGTACCCGGGGTTGCTCGGATGATCGTGGTAGGTGATGCCTTCACGAATAATCTTTCGCTCATCGCCGCTACCGGATCCAACCGAACCGCTGTAGTCCATCCAGCGAGCAGACAGTTGAAAATTTGCTGGTTCACCCGTTCTCCCCTCACTGCTGGTCAGTTGCCCGTCGCCGAAATCGACCGACAAATCTTTGGCAACACGAACCGCAAGTAATCCGAAGTTTGTTTTACCCAGCGTCACCGACGCAACGTTCGGGGGAGCTGACAACGTGGTCTGTAGTTCCAATAGCGACTCGCCTTGGGCGATCGGAATTAGAGAAGCGATCACCTGTTGTTCCAGCCGCAGCGTCCCTTCCTCATCCCACCACTGATTGGCGACCGCGATCGTGGCCGCGTCCTCACCATCCTGGTAAGCCAACCATTCCTTCTGAACGACCTTCGTTCGAGCGTTGTTATTCCAAAAGCTATGACCGTCCACGTCGTGATGCGCAAACCAAACGCTGAGATGATGGTCATGGTCCGGGGCACCTGGATGGCCGATCCTCGTCAGCGAGGTTCCTGAGGGACCGTTGAGCGGAAAGAAGAACGGTCGCGCATATGTCTCGCTGAAATTCCATCGCAATTTTTCAACTCCATCGATTTGCATGGAAACCTGATGTCCTACTTGAGGAATGACTTGACAGCGCGCGACCGAACGGGTGCCATGCGGGGGGTGGGGTTGCTGAGCAAAGGCCACAGAGCCAGCCCAGAGCAAGCAGGACAACGGCAGCAAAATGGATACGGCCCAGCAATCGATATTAAGCATTTTCATGGAGAGTTCGCAAAGAAAAGAGCGACCGGAGAAGCAAATCACCATCAGTTTACCGGGTCTGAACGCCTCCGTCTCTTCAAAGCGAAAGAGGCAAGAAGATGATTCCCGCCACTTCGGCCCGCGTGTTCGGGAATTCAGGCGAGAGGAAGTGGGCAAAAAAATTCATCGGAGGATATCGGTGACGAGATGGAACTCTTCGACACCGGTCAGTTTGTGGTCCAGGCCCTGAAAGCGGAAACGGAATCCTTCATGGTCGATGCCGAGAAGATGCAGGTCGGTCGCGTGCAGATCCCGCACTGGGGCCGCGCTGGGTTGACCGGTGTCGCGGTAGCTCGCTTCACGCAATCGTTGGAATGATGCCACCGTCGACTCGTATTGGTGCTCCGTTGATCGCCGATGCGAGTGGGCTGGCAACAAACGCAACCATGTTGGCAATCTCTTCTGGTTCGATCAATCTCTGAATCAGCGAGGTCGGCCGGTTGTCTGCCATGAATCGTTTTTCGGCCGATTCATATGGCTCATCCGGAAACAGATTGCTGACGAATTCCTTTACGCCTGGGGTCAACGTCGAACCCGGCATCACGGTGTTCACGGTAACAGCGGTTCCTTTGGTCAACTGAGCCAGACTACGTGAGACGGCAAGCTGCGCTGTTTTGGTCATCGCGTAGTGTGGCATTTCAGGAGCCGGCACGACGCCGGATTCGCTGCTGATGAAAATGATGCGTCCAGTGTTTTGCTCCAGCATTTGCTTGAGGTAATGCCGGGCAAGACGCACGCCACTCATCACGTTGATGTCGAAAATGTGTTGCCAGGCTTCGTCCGTCAGATCGAAGAAATCGACCGCCTCAAAAATGCCCAGGTTGTTGACGAGGATATCGAGTTGTGGATGTTCGGCGATCGTTTGAGCGACACCTTCGACGGTCCCGTTGTCGGACACCAGTCCGACCAGGTCGGCCTTCGGATTGCTTTGGCGAATTGTGTTAATCGCTTTGTCAACGCTCGAATTGCTGCGACCGTTGATGATGGTGGTTGCCCCTTCGGCAGCCAAGCGAGTCCCGATCGCCAGGCCAATGCCACCCGTCGATGCAGTGACCAAGGCTGTTTGGTTGTTTAGTTGTAGGTCCATCGGATATTTGTCCTGTTTGTGTCTGTAATGAGATTATTTGATGGTCAGATGTTCGCACGCTCTTCCTGCTTCGGTAGGTCGGGCAATGATGCGTGTCGAACCAGGACTTCACAGATTGCTTCATAGAACGCAGATTCCTGGTCCAATTGCGAAGCTCCGTCGTCCATCGCCCGGTGAGCCTGCAAAACGAGTTCTGCAAGTTGAGCATCGTCGATGACCGGAGGCAGCAACAAGGGTTCGATATCACCATTGCGGTCAAACGTTTTTACGATGCTCGCGATGACACTTGGGGCAGCATAGAGATACCGCCATGCCCCTGTCGCTGTGCAGGTGTGTACCTCGTTGGGGTGGATGGCAAGTAGCTTTCCCGGTCCGGTGTGGTATCGCTCGCCCCGATAGAAGAACGTGCCCGTCCCGCCTTCGGAGACGCCCAGTTTGTATTCGGGGTGTGAGTGACGCGGCCAAGTGTGTTTGACCGACTCCCACTGATGGATCGTAATTTCGTCGTCAGCAGAACCGTGAACTTTGAAATGCTTCACCTTGAATTCGGAAGCCATCCTATCCTCGCTGGCGATTAAACAACTTGAAAGCTGACAGACAGTTTACGTCGCACAGTTGGCGCGAGCAACCAAACGCTGGCGTAGTGGACGAGGCGGCGAGTCCCTCCACTGGTTATCGAAAATCGGCCTCGTTCGGCTAGGCAATGACTACGTCGAAGAATGCCGTTGTCGCACCGATGGCAAGGGTGGCATTGTAAACGCGTTTCAGTCTGCTCGATTTGCCACGTTTTCTCGCACGCGTTTCCAGACTGGCTTGTTCTTTCCGTCGTTATCGCGAAGTCCCAGCGTCCCGAGATATTCGGCAAACGCCGGTAGTTCGACGCCGTAGTATTTCGTCATCGCGTTTATTTCGGACTCGGACAGGTCGCACGTCCAGACGAAGTTGATCACCGGAAGAGCAGGAAAGAGCGAGAGAGAGGAGAGCCACCCATTTTTCGGTCCGGGCTGCGGTTTGTTTTTCGGCCGATTTAACTACGATCCGGTCCCCGCAGAATGCCGCCACCGAGCATCGGGCTGGTTCTGATCCGATTCTCCAATTTCGGCGCAGCAGCGCCCCCGGATGGAATCAAAGTGGGAGGTTTTCCGAGCGGGTCACCTCCGTCAGCGTCACGGTTTTGAGCAGCGAAACCATCGGAAATGGTACGCGAGCCGCGATCGAAGGCAACGATTCATTGCCTGTCCCTATTCTACTACTCAACAACGAATATAATCCGATCGAGGTGGCTGCTGATATGGCGGAAGAATTGCGAGTGATCGGTGAATTCGTTTGCTTGATCGACACGTTCCCATATCCACAGCCAAATATTATTTTTCTGACATGCACAGCGTTTTCCTCCTTGAGAACTATTTCCCTTCTGTGAGTAACTTATGATCGTAAAAGAAAAGGAATCTGCCCGGCCGACGGATCCAATGGGAAACGCGGGTTATGAGGCGGAAAAGCAGATGGCCTTTTTTCTGCGACGTGCGTTTGGCGAGAGTCTCGACGTTTTCATTTTGAATGACGTCACTCTAGAACGAGGTGGCGAGCGGGCACAGATCGATCATCTGGTTGTTCATCGCTTCGGTTTCATAATCGTGGAGAGCAAATCGGTCACCGGAACCGTGGAAGTCAATGAACATCATGAGTTTGTTCGGAGATACGGTGGCAAACGGTCTGGCATGAGGTCTCCCGTCGAACAGGCACGCTTGCAGGCTCAGTTGCTGCAGAATTTGCTCAACGATACTAAGGCATCGCTGCGGCCGAAAAAGCTACTCGGCAAGTTGCAGCCTGAGTTCGGAGATGAACGCTTTCAGGTTTTTGTCGCGATCTCGGACAAAGGTGTGATTGAACGCAATGGATCGAATCCACCCGAACTGATGAAGGCGGAACGAGTCGTCAGGGAGGTTCTTGGGAAAACCGAGCTCTATCAAAAGACACAAGGAGTGAAAGGTTTTGTAAGATATCTCACGGCTGGAAGCGATGATGGGAAGCGGCTAGAAGATCACCATGTCGGTCCCTTTACGGACCAAGAAATGGAGTCGATCAAGAATTTCCTGATAGACCAAGTTGCGACCGTTGTCCCGCCGCGCCGAAATAGGCCGTCGCCGAAAGCCAGCGTCAGGGCGACTCCGGAAGCAGTTTCAAAAGACAAGAATTTGGAAACGGTTGCTTTTCCTGTGAAATGCGACGCGTGCTCTGATGCTGAAGTCGAGATCTTGTATGGCCGCTACGGCTACTATGTTCATTGTCGAAAATGCGATGCCAAGAAAACGGTTCCACAAAAATGTGAGGTTTGTGGAAGCAAAGCCAAACTTCGCAAGAAAGGCAGCTGCTTCTATCGTGATTGCGAAACGTGTGGCACTCCGAATCTGCTACACACCAACCCGACACCCTCGGCAAGCAGCTAAGATAACTCACCATCACGCGAGAAGGAGAACATAAGACGATGCAGAACGATTCCGAAGAACAGCCGCCCAAAGAGACTCGGGCGTCGTCCTGTGACCCGGCTTGTCCGGTCTGCGGTGGCGGCTTGATTGACATTCGTGGCAAGTTGCAATGCACGAAATGCCATCGGATTTGCGAGACGTGCTGCGAGGGTGGTCGCGGATAGCGACCAGGTGAATCGTGATGCCACTGGGTGACCTGACCATTCGACTTTGCAATGGCGGCTTCGGAGCCATCGAGATGGTGCGGCGGTTGATGGGACGGCCGGAGGTGGGAACGACCACGACGTCGGATCTTCGCTCGGCGTTGAGTCTTGATAAATCGCCTGTGGTGCTGGTTGATGTTCGCAGCGATTCGGAACTTGCGGTGTCTCGAATCCCTGGGGCAATGACGCAGCAGGAATACGAGGCTGACGCGGGTGAGTTGGCCGGCCGGAGGGTCGTGGTTTATTGCACTGTCGGCGGACGCAGCTATCTGTACGCTCGGAAGCTGGTTGCCGCCGGTGTGGACGCGACGAACTATCGCGACGGGATTCTGGGTTGGTGCCGCGAAGGGTTGCCGCTGGAGTCTCCCAACAAAGAAGTGACCACTGCCGTGCATCCGTACTGGCGGATCTTTCATGTCCCCGACCAGTACGAAGTGAAGACCGGTCGTTTCAATGAGCAAGGTGAATAGAAAGCATGGATGAACCGATTTACTTGAATCACGCTGGGACGAACTGGCCGACCCCGGTCCCGGTGACGGATGCGATTGGCGGATGAGGGCTTCGCGTTTCGTTTTCCCGAACTGGAAACGGCGATCAAGGATTTGTGTGATGGCGGTGCGTGACGAAAGGCAAACCGATCGAACGTGGCCGCTGCCGAAGCAGCCTTGGGTGATGCGGATGACTTGGTCGGATTTGTTGTTCGCTCATTGGCCGGTCGAGCCGGAGTTGGTCGTCAAGCATCTGCCGGACGGAGTGACGTTGGACACCCTGGATGGGAAAGCGTGGGTCGGCGTGGTGCCGTTTTTGATGTCGAACATCGCACCACGTTGGGTTCCGCTGATTCCGGGGCTGAGTCGTTTTTTGGAACTGAACGTGCGGACGTACGTGAGCGTCGATGGCAAGCCGGGCGTGTGGTTCTTTTCGCTCGACGCCGAGAGTAAAGTTGCTGTTCGCGTGGCGAGGGCAACGTTCAATCTGCCGTACATGGATGCGACGATGTCGTTGCAGCACGACTCGATCGCGTTAGACTAACCGCATGGAACAACTACGTGAACTTCGCTTCGACGATCTGAACGCAGCGATCGACGAGGCTCGGTCGTTACTGAAGAGCGGATACAACCGGAATGGCAACTGGTCACTCGGGCAAATTTGCCGCCATCTGGCACTCGTGCAAGATCCGAGTGTGGATGGTTAGGATACCATGAACAATAAGTGACGGGTTTACCGTAGTGGATCTTGTTAAAGATCCTGGTCTGGATGGATCTTTGACAAGATCCACTACGCCAGTTATTGATCCCGCGTTCCTTATCCGAAGTGGATGTCGCTGTTTGCGTGTTTGCGTCCTGTAATGCGACGGATTCTCTTGCCGAAAGTTCTTAGCGGCGATTCACCTCGCGGAATTCGTACGGCGTCGATGTTTGTTCCGCCAGCGGAACTGGATGACGTTCGAGAAGTAGAGGCTTTTGCTGCGAGCGTGGTTCGGTTCTACGCTCACCTTGGTGACTATGCTCCGCATCCCGCGTTTGGGCGATTACCGCGTGAGCGGATTGAGGAAATTCACACTGCACATGCCGCTCACCACTTGCGTTTCCTAGCACCCCGCGACTGATTCTGTTTTCGCGTGCTACTCGGACGCTTCTTTCAACGTTTGCAGCTCCTTCAAGGTCGCCATGCCAACATTCTTGGCCGATTGGGGATTCTGGCCAGTTATCAATCTTTGGTCGACCGCTACGTGTTCTTTAAAGGGTTCCGATTTTTCAAAAATCGCCCCACGCTCAATTAATTTGTCTTCCAACAGAAACGGAACGACTTCCTCGAGTTCTACCTTGACTTCTTCTTCGTTGGTGAAGGCATTCACTTGTTTTCCATCGACCAGATACGTTCCATCGCTCAATCGGATGTTTACAAGACCAGCCGGTCCGTGACAGACGGCACTCACGACACCATTGTTTTCATAGATCTTTCGTGCGATCTCGGCAATGGCATTGTTGTCAGCGAAGTCCCACATGGCTCCATGTCCTCCTGCATAATGAATCGCCACATAGTCGTCTGGGTTGACTTTGCTGGGTTGCTTTGTGTTTTCAATTTTGTTGCGATAGACATCATTGTCCCAGAATTTCTTGTTAATCGGGTCACTCATGTCAAACGCATCCACGGGTGCTTTTCCGCCTTTCGGGCTTACGAAGTCAATTTCGTAACCAGCGGAATGCAATACTTCCCATGGGTGAGATACTTCTCCTAGGTAGTAGCCAGTCTTTTCTCCAGTGTCTCCTTTTTCGTCATGGCTAGTAACCACAAATAGTATTTTCTTTTCGCCACCTTTTGGAGGCTCTGCTTTTGTGAGTGCCTCACTTGAGTCATTCTTGCAGCCTGCGAAGAGCAAGGTGCATGTCGCGAGCAGTAGTAGTGTTCCAGTTTTCATATTGCTTGTCATCTTTGGATGGTTTTGAGAATGGGGTGAATACGTGGTTTCGTGGGTGGCTGCAGTTTAGTGTGTTGGAAAGGAAGTTCCCCGCGATCCCGGCTGAACGCCGATGCAGAGGGTTCCGTGTTGAACTGGCCGTGGGACGCTGACCTCGGTTCTCGAAACGCTTCGCGTTTCACGCGGTTACCGGGGCCAGCTTCCATCGGCAAATTTCGGGGAGGGTATCCCATCACTGATTCGTAGGTGCTTCGCCGCTGAGAGGGGAGCAGTCATCACGCGAAGGTAAAAAGGTGATCATCGTGTCGGCACTGATTTTCGAGACAACGTCTCGGACTCGAACTACGAGCGACACGATTGCTCGACCACATCGCTCAATACACGCATCGCTTCTTTGGCTTTTTCGGACGGGACAAACAGGTGGTCATGGAAGTAGGCCGAGATTGCGTTGACGCTGATGCCTTGTTCAGCGAGTTTTTCAGTGACGACGGCAAGGAAACCAATTGCCTCCAGGCTGGAGTGCACTTTGAGAGTGATCTTCCTGCAAGGAAACGTGAAGTCGAGATGGTTCGCTTCCGCTTCGTCCTTCGCAAGAATCAACGTCAAGCCCTCGTCTTCGAGAAACTGACCGATGGGGGAAAGGGAAAGTTTGGACACGACCGCTGGTTCCAATGAGCAAAACACGAACTCGCCATCTTGGAGTTCGGGACGCATGGTTTGCAGCAATGTCTGTAGATTCGCTTCGCCGTTCATTGGTTTTTTCGTCGTGTTTGTGCATCGCTTAAAGCCGAATTCATTCCCGTAGCTCGCGGGCGACGGTGAGGTAGTCGTTGCGAGCGGTTGCGTTGACCATGTTGATCCGTTGCTCCGGTGGCAACTTGAATCCAGCTTGCCTTGCTGCTCGTACTGATTGAAACGTAACACCAGCATCCGTCAATGGACGGTATTCGCTGCGGAAGTTGTGGTGAGCCCAGATTTGCGGTCGCTCTGCTCCAAGAAACGAAGTCACGTCGCCGGTATGGTCACCATGTGAGTGCGTAAGGAATAAGTGGCGGGTTTAACGTAGTGGATCTTGTTAAAGATCCTGTTCTGGATGGATCTTTAACAAGATCCACTACGCCAGTTATTGATCTCGCGTTGCGAAAGATGATCGCCTTGACCGGTTCGTCGGTGATCTTGCGAACCTCCGCCACGATACGATCCGCGTCGTCTCGCGTCATTCCCGTATCGACAATGACAACGCCATCCTCACCAACGAGCATCGAAACATTCGCGGGGCTGAGGCCGACTGCGACGTGGACTTTGTCAGCGACTTTGACGAATGTTCTTCAAGCTGTTTTGATTGTTGCGTCAGCTTTCGGGTCGCAGCATTGTCTTGTGCAAAAACGGGGGCCGCTACGAGCAGCAGGATCAATGGAAAGTAGGCTCGGTTCATATTGGTTCTCTCCGTTGAGGTTTGAAACGTGTCGTGGAAATTGTGGATCGACGACCTCCGGTTATTCGGCCAATCGAAAGCCCGAAAACTGCCAGCGTGCATCCGCTGGGAAAAAGTTGCGGTAGGAGTCGCGAATATGCGAACGCGACGTCGCCACGCTTCCTCCACGCAGGACGTATTGATTACACATGAACTTTCCGTTGTATTCGCCAATCGCACCGGGCGGCGGGTGGTAACCGGGATAGGCATGATAGCTACTCGCCGTCCACTGCCAAACCGAACCAAGAAATCCACCCGACGACAACGTCGGATGAATAGGAACGTTGTTAGCAAACAACTCGTCAGCGAATTGGCCTGAGTCAGCGTCACTGCAAGTGCTGTTAGTACTTCGGCATGCTACCTCCCATTCAAATTCGGTTGGGAGTCGTTTGCCAGCCCATCGTGCGAACGCATCCGCCTCAAAATAGCTGACATGACAAATGGGCCAATTGGGATCGACCGGCGTAAGCCCTGCCAACGTGAATTGCATCCATCGACCATCTCGGCGCATCCAGTAGAGCGGTGCGTTCCAACTCCGTTCCTTGACCGCGTTCCAGCCGAGTGAGAGCCATAACTCCGGTCGTTCGTATCCCCCATCGTTGATGAACTCAATGAACTGTCCACAGGTCGTCAAATTCAACGAGACACGAAATGCCGGAAGAAATACCGTGTGACGAGGCAATTCATTGTCGAAACAAAACCCATCTCCATCGTGTCCGACGTCGTATTTGCCATCGGTGATCTCTGCCCACGAATCCGTCGTTCCATTTGACGACGCAAATTCGCGGTCTTCGTACACGGGCAACATCGGATTGGACGCCAACGCATTCTTGATGTCCGTCAGGATCAATTCCTGATGCTGTTGCTCGTGGTTCAAGCCTACGGTGATCGTTTCAGCATGTCGAGCGGCGAAGTCGGGCGATTGCAATCTGCTGAGCAACTCCCGATCAACGTAACGGCGATACTCCCGAACGCAATCGAGTCCAGGCCGCGAGATGGTTCCCCGGTTGGGTCGGGGGAATTGCTCGCCAATCGCGTTGTAATAGGAGTTGAACAGATAGGAGAAGTGTTCGTCAAATACCGTGTAATCCGCTTCCTGTTTCAGTACAAACGTTTCAAAGAACCATGTCGCATGTGCGAGATGCCAACGCACTGGGCTCGCATCCTCCATCGACTGCACCATGCAATCTTCCGGCGAAAGCGACGCCGTGATGCGATCGGAAAATCGCCGAACACTCTCGAACTGTTCGCTCAAAGTCGGGTTCTCAGCGTTCATATTCATCTGTCGCTCCATCTAGCACAAGATGCAGCAAGCCGAACAGGCGATCGCTGTCCGTCCACTGTTGGTGCAAGCTAAAACCATGCGGCCTGGCCAGTTCGGCGAAACCCTCAATGCTGTACTTGTGCGAATACTCGGTCTGAATCTCCTCGCCTTTCCCAAAATGAACGACTGTGTTTCCGACCGTCACGTTTTGATCCACAAGACTGACAATCGAAATTTCGATGCGATGATCAGTCGAGTTGTAGATCGCTTTGTGTTGAAAGTTGGACAATACGAAATCACCTTCCAGCTCACGGTTGATACGCACCAATAGATTTAGATTGAATTGTTTGGTAACGCCTTGAGAATCATCGTAGGCAGCGACAATGGTGGACACATCTTTTTGAAGATCGATGCCAATCAGCAACCCGCCTTGGGGGCCAAGCAATTTGGCGATCGATGCGAGAAGTCCTGCTGCCTCTTCCGGCGTGTAGTTGCCAATCGTTGATCCCGGAAAATAGAGGGCCACGTGCGAATAGGGGGCCTTGGTTGTCGGCAGCGAAAACGGTTTCGTAAAGTCAGCCACCACTGGACAAATCTCGATTTCAGGATAGCGTGAACGCAAGTCGTCAGCTGTCATCACAAGATGTTCTTCTGAAACATCGATCGGCACGTAGGCCACCGGATCGATCAGTGCATCCAGCAGAATTCGAGTCTTGATCGAGCTGCCGCTGCCGAATTCGACCAGCATGACACGCCGATCCATTTGTTGTGCGATGGCGTCTGCGTTTTCACTCGTGATGGCGAGTTCCGTTCGAGTCAGATAGTACTCATCGAGTTCGCATATTTCATCAAACAGTCTCGAGCCGGCACCATCATAGAAGTATTTGCAAGGCAGCGTTTTCTTCGGTTTCTGAAGTCCTTCGATGACATCGGCAAGGAAGTTCTCGCTGGTCTGCTGTTGTTCGAGCGTATTGATGGTGTCGGTCCTGTTGAATCAATGTTGACGAGAAGGTACAGAGGCAGCGACGGTCCTACGCCTGTGCCAAGTTACCCTTGAGCCGGTCGAAGTATGCTTGCCAACCTTGATGCTCGCGACCTGTAGCAAGGGAAAAGTGGCTTTCGCTGTTCGCTGCTCCGTTGCGGATGCCTTCATAGATGCCTGCAATTACCGTGCCGAGGAACTCGCCAAGTTCTGCAATTCGGTCTTCGCGATACTCATCAACTGTCATGGTGCGATATTTCAGTTCCGTGCCAAACGCGTCGTTCAAGTAATCGGCCAACTTTTGCTGCGTGATCGCTTCGCCGTGCAGATTGTACGTCTGGCCGTCATGCTTCGATTCCGTCAACATGCGGGCGTAGGCAAAGGCCAGTTCGCCGCGAGTTGTGTAGCCGCACTTTGCGTCACCAGCGCAGTTTGCAATCTCACCACGTTGTTTGTAGGTCTCGATATAATCGACATCTGGTTCAATATAGATACCATTGCGGCCGATCACCCACTCAAGCCCGCTGTCGCGAACGTCTTGTTCCGTCTGACGATTACTTTGGACAATAGGTGAAAACCCAGTGCCTTCTTCCGCGCCCTGGATGCTGGTGTAGACGATCTTGCAAACACCTGCCTCCTTGGCAGCTTCGATGACGTTGCGATGTTGACCAATCCGTTTGTCTGGCGCGTCCATTCCAGAAACCAGCAGCAGGCTATCAATGCCTTGTAATGACTTTGTCAGCTCATCACTCGCTGTATAGTCACCTGGTCGGACCTCCACGCCTAGCGATTCAGCCTTGCTCGGAGTCCGAGCAAGCCCAACGACATTTTCCTTGCCGACGCACTCGACAGCGGCGTGGACGGTTGCTGAGCCGAGCTGGCCGTTGGCGGCAGTGACTCCGATCGTGAGTTTGTCTGACATTGGTTTCTCAAAATAGGCAACGGACGATTCATTTCTGTCGTAGTGGACGAGGCGACGAGTCCTCAGCCTCCGGACTCGTCGCCTCGTCCACTACCAACTTCGACACTTATGTTCCCATGGGTTGCTGAGACGGACGGATGTTCCCATGAGTGGTCACTAGAACCACAGCTCGCTCAACTTGCCGGATTCGAGTTCGTTGGCATAGCTGAGGTAATAGTTCCGGTTTGGCGCGTTGTACTCTCGTGCAGCCAGCCCTCTGAGTGCCTGAATCTTCACTTTACGGGCCAATTTGCTGTCGCCGTCGTCCAGCCATTTCACATGATCCGACAACTCCAATGCCCATTGGTAGTCTTGCGCTGCCAAGGCTGCATTCATTTGCTCGGTCAATTTTTGTGTGCCGCCGGCGAGTTCGGCAATCTTGTGCGCTTTCAACTTGGGTTCCATCGGACTCAGGGTCGTCGGGTTTCCGTCGTACCAGCCCAAGAGGCCTGAATAGATTGCTCGGACGGCATGGGGTACCGTGCCGTAGAACTGAATCAGATACGGTTTTTCTTTCAGGTGTTCCGGCAGTTTGACTTCGTGAGCGAGTTGATCAGGACCTTTTCCGGCGTTAATGCCTCGCACGGTTTGGTCGTACACACTGCGAATCGCGTCGCTGTAGTCTGTCAGTGCCGTCGTCGCCGCTTCCTGTCCTTGGATGGGCATCGTATGGCCAGGAACGACAACGTGTGGTTTCAGTGCGGCCATCTTCGCAACGCTTTCGGACCAATCCAGCACGTCGCGATAGGCGGTGCCCCGAATCGCATACAGGTTTGGAAAGGAACTGTAAAAGTTGTCGCCCGCGAACAGCACTTTCTCCTTGGGCAGCCAGATATACATTGCATCGTCGGTTTCCCCAGGGCCGGTGTGGAATTCGATGTCGACACCCGCGATCGTCGTTTTGAGTCCGCTGCTGGGAACGGTGACGGTCGGTGGAAGGAATCCTTTGCCGCGGTCGCTGTCCTCGGTGCCCGCTGGTGCAACACCGCGGTTGGTAATCTCCGACGGCGAGAGCTGCCGACCGAACTGACGAATATTTCGCTTCTGCTTTTCCGGATCAACCGCTTGATTGACGCCTTCGGCGGAGCCAAACGTTTCGGTGGCGTAGATATCCGGTTTCTCATCACCAGCAAAGGCACTGGCTCCGCCGATGTGATCGCCATGGCTGTGCGTGTAGATGATCGCCTTGACCGGCTTGTCACTGTATTGCCGGAAAGCTTCCGCGGCGCTGGCCGCACTGGCCGGACCGAAGAGAGTATCGACGATGATGACACCGTCCGTCCCGACGATCATCGAGGTGTTCGCGCCGTGAAATCCAACCGCGGTGAACACGTTGTCCGCAACTTTGACTACACCCTTGTGGAACTGTTGCTGCTGAGCATTGAGCATCCGAAGTGCCGTGTCGGGCGCGACCTGCGTTTGTCCGCTGGCAGATCCGGCAGTCAGTGCAAGAATGCAAAGCAGACCGACTGTTTGCGAGCTTGTAGGGAAGCAGAGAGAAGAGAAGGTCTTGTTCATGTGACTATTCCTAAGAAACGTGTTTGGTTAAGTTCTTCTGCATCTTTCGCAGAACGTGTTGCGTCACTTCCAGCTCTGAGGTCGAGATGCCCTTGAGCGTGGTTTTTCGTAAATCGTCCAGCAGGGGCAAGACGGTTTGAAGTTTCTGCTCGCCGCGGCGAGTCAATCCGACCATCACGATCCGAGCGTCTTCACTCGATACGGTTCGCTCGACAAACTTCCGTTCAACGAGTCGATCGAGCTGCCGTTTCACCGTCGTTGGATCACGAATCATCAGTGACGCCAACTCGTTCATGCTGAGCCGTTTATCGGCATCCAGCAAAGTGATCAGTGTCTGCGTTTCCTCTGGCGAAAACGGCCAACCAGCACTCTTGAGCACCGCAGCCATTCCCGAACGAATCAGGTAGGCGACACGCCCGATTGCGAATCCGGGCGAGGATTCTGAGTCAAAGTGCATGTTCCCCTCCGGAAGGATCGTGTATCGCGGCGGTTGTCGGCTCAGCAAAGATCGGACGATACCAATCAAAGTAGCAGTAAATCAGTAGCACGCACGCTGCGAAATCGGGAAGCCCGACGACAAGGTATTGATGAGCAAAGAAGATCACGTACAGCAGAATGTTGAACGCATAGGGCAGCGCCATCAGGATCGCGAGTGGCGTTGTCCGTGGGAAGAACATCAGCCCGCCCGCGACCGTCTTGAGGAAGCCAACCCAAAAGATCAGATAGCCCGTTTTCTGAAGTGCGAGCATGAATTGATCGAGTTCACTTGGCGGGTCGCCAACGGGATACCCATTCACGCCAAAGCCCATCGTCATGATCCCCGTGCCGACGAGGAACAATGCGAAGAGTATCCGCACGACGAAGGCGAGACGGGGAAGTCGAACGCGACGTTTTTCTAATGAAGGCATATCACTCGGCTCATGCGAGTTGAGGTAGCACGTTTGTTCACCTGACTCGCGGGGTGAAAACTCGCGAGCGTTGTACCTGTATGTTACAGCTAACGGTCGGCGAGTCAATGCTTGCGGCGAAAAAAACTGGTGCCGGCTGGCACACGCCAGAGTTTCGGATGGTCTTTCTTGGGGCTCTTGTCGATGTGATTGAACCTGTTCTCCCGGAATTCGGCGCATCCGTACGCGGTGGCCTCGGTGCTGACGAGACCGCCACCGAAGGTCAATCCCTTGCCGGGCAAGATTCCAGCGAGACGTTTCTTGAAGGCCTGCTCAAAGCCGAGAAACCTCAGTACGCTCAAGGCCGCTGCATGAAGCATCCCGTTGCTTCGCATTGTTCAATCCACATGCAATCGTCTGTGGCATTTTGAGTGGTTCTTCACGGAATTTAGGAACGAGTGGAAAATAAGTGGCCGAACGCTCCGCGGTCGGAATGATCGACCGCGGAGCGTTCGGCCACCATTTTCGATAGTCACTTTCCGCCGGTTCTAAGTTCCGAGAAGAAGCTTTTTGGTATGCGATCTTATTCATTCAAACCGGAAACCGCGGAGAGGCCGTTGGAGGCTGAGACTCCTTACGGAACGATGCCCAGTTGCGACCGGAATTCGCAAGATCTATCGTGAATGCCTTCGCCAATGGACGCCGAAGTGAGGCGACTGGTAAGGGCGTTGTGCCACGCTGAACGTGTTCCAGCAGATCGTGCACAAGTACCCGAATCTTGACGTCGATTATTCGCGATAGGCCAGGCCTGAAGCGTGATTCACGTTTGTTCGTTTGAACACGAACGTAGGCTGCTCGATAGCCTTCGCCGCAGTTCCTTCTGGACTTTCGTTGTGCACTGCGTTCGTCACGTGATTGCCGTCGATCGACTGATACACCGCTCACCCATTCCGTCGTGGGTGGTCCAGCGAAAACTTTGTAAGGAAACGCGTCCACGTGCCTTATTCATACACTCCACTCGTTCCGAAACAAATAAATGGTAGATCACCATGAATCATGAGAAGCAACGCTTAGTTCCAGTTTTGCACTTTCCGCATGCTATCCGGCGAGCGTCGCCAGGAACGTGAGCAGACGTCTGGAATTATCGTCGGGTGTCGCAGCGAGCGACACCCCCGATAATTTCTCTTCCCAGGATTTGCGGCGTAGCGTCGTGAGCATGTCCGCGAAGCTCGGTTCAGACTTCCAGTGGTACCAAGGTCGATTCGGAAACTGGAGTTCCTCGTGGCCTTCGGTCGCGAACCACAGGATCGACAGGCTGTACAGGAACATCGCCATCGGAGCGGTTCGTTCGACCGCTTTGGGAGTGCGGTTCGCCGGATCTTCTAGTCCGAGATGTTGCTTGCAATCGAAGTGCGTCACTTCAATCGACCAACGTTGCGAGAAGATCGAAAGAATTTCCTGGGGCTTCATCGACACGTCGGTGCAGTAAAAGATTCGTGTCGGCCGCTGACCCACGGTGTCTTGCGAGAGCACCAGGCGAAGCAGTCGGTCGTTGCCGGCTTTGTAGTACAGTCCCGTGCGAGTTTTCACCCGCAGCGATCCGTGCAGCCCGTATTGATCGTAGTGGAGCGTTTGCCAACGTGAACTGTCCTGCTCCCAAGCAGCGGCATCTTTCAACCGCTCACCTTTCTTACGGCGAGGCCCACGACGGACGGTTGTTTCTTGAGGGGCCGGTGAGTAGAGCGCCGCCTTGGCATGAACTGGGCCAATCAACTCAAAGTTCTCAGGCAACTTCGACAGCACGCTCTTGCCGCTGTAAAGACTGTCGACGACGAGAATGAACTGGCGATCTGGGAACCATGCAGCAACCATGGCCACCATCTCAGCCATCAGTTCAGGCCGTGTTTTATGGGCTTTTGGATCGGGTTTGTTTTTCTTCTTGGCGTTCTCAGCTGCCTTCTTCTTAGCTGCTGCGGCTTGCTTGGCCTGCTTGGATGCGGCACGCACCTGCGCGGCGGTGGGATTCTTCTTGCGTTTGCCTTTCCCTTTGGCGAGCCCCTGGCGATTGCGATAGAGCCTCATGCAAATCGGCAGAGAAAAGACTTTCGTCGGTGCCCACCATGGATGAGCAATCACGATGCACAGGTCCACCCAATCGTGCCCCCAGTGACAAATTTTCTTGGACTTCGACGAACTCAACGCATCGTGGTGCATTCCAGCACCAAAGATCCCCAGGCCGCGTTTACGACAGAGGGTGTCATCCCCCGAAAGCACGATCGTGGCATCGGCACCGATCAAGTTGTTCAGGATCAACTGGGCCAACAGTTTCCAGAGATGATCGATGTCCCAAGCCGCTTGCGAGAAGAAGCGGTGGTAATCAGAGAAATGCCCGTTGCCAACGGAGTCGCTGGAAATAATCAGATCGGTGACATAGCGATGTCGGGCTGACAGAATCCAGCCGGTCATCAACAGGCGAAACGTTTGGAAGCTGGGAGCGGTGAAAGCTGGGGAGAACGTGCGTAGCAGAGTCTCGAACGAACTGGTAAGTTCCATGGTGGGCGGCTTCCGTGCCAAAGGATTTGAAAGTTTGAAGGTTCAAATCTCATTGGAACGGGCCGCCTTTTTCGTGCCAATATCAGTTAGCAAAAAGTGCAAAACTGGAACTTAGCAACGCGGGATCAATAACTGGCGTAGTGGATCTTGTTAAAGATCCATCCAGAACAGGATCTTTAACAAGATCCACTACGGTAAACCCGTCACTTATTGTTCCTGGTATCCTTAGCGGAGGACCGGGACGGCAGCCAAAAGTGGCGTAAATGGGGGCCCTATCCGCTAGCGATTTTGAATTACCATGAGATTATCAATGATCGAGTCGGGGAGGTGCCGATTGCGGTCACCTACTGTCCGCTGTGTGATTCGGCAGTCGTGTTTGATCGCCGGACTCCGCTTGGTGAGCGGGAGTTCGGCGTCTCCGGTTTGCTTTACAACAGCAACGTGTTGATGTTTGACCGATCCAATACGGAAAGTCTCTGGTCGCAGGTCAAGGGAGAAGGCGTCTCTGGGCCCGGCGCCGGAATGAAGTTAACCGTTCTGCCAATGGAGCTTACCACGTGGGCTGCATGGCAAGAACGTCATCCAAACACGACCGTGGTTTCATCCGATACCGGCCACCGACGAAATTACAATGCCAGCCCATACGCTCGTTACTTCAAACAGCCCAATCTGATGTTTCCGGCAAAGCCAATTAGCAAGGCGTTGCCGCTGAAGGAGAGCGTGATCGGAGTCTGGGATGATGCCGCCGCGTTGGCGATTCCCGTTTCTGCGTTTCGAGGCAAGTCGATGCAGATCGAGAAGTCGCTCGGTAGCAAAAGGTTCACGGTTGCCTTCGACGTCGAAGATCAAACGATTCGAGTCGTCAAGGCGGATCCCGGAATTCACTGGATGAATACGTTTTGGTTCGCATGGTATGCGTTTCGACCTGAAACCGAGATTGCGAGCCGCTGATGTTGTCCTCCACATTGCTCACCCAGATCCGTTCGTCATATCGCGGATAACGTTTTCAACCGCTCAGGTCGTTGCTGGCGTTGAATGTCGATTGATTTGACCTGATTACTGCATCCACTGTGTCAATTTGCGTTTGTCGGCAACACCTGACTGTCGATTCACGACCTGACCTTCCTTGATCATCATCAGCGTCGGGATTCCTTCGACTTGTAGTTGTTCAGCGATCTGTGGGTGGTCGTCAATGTTGATTTTGATCATCAGAGTTCCGCTCGTTGCCGCTTCTTGCTCCATTTCGTGGAGAATCTTTCCCTGTGTTTTGCAGGGACCGCACCAGTCGGCGTAGAAATCGAGCAGTACGGGTCCGTGAGCGTTGTTGACCTTTGCTATCAAATCTTCGCCTGGTGCAAGGGTAACAAGCGATGGAGCGTGTGGCATTGCTGCGGACGCGGTGCTGACGAGCGTTTCCTGTCGCTGAATCACCTCCGGGTCACCTGCTTCTGAAGGCTGCATTACGAGTTCCTCAGGCACGAGAGCATCTATCTCGCTAGAGGACGTCTTGCGAAATGCCATTGCGCCCCCATCCGTACATCCGGCAAGCAACACGAATGCAAATGGCAACACTGCGAAGGTAGCAAGGGAAGTGAGTTTCATTGGACGACCTGTTGGTTCTGTTGATGGAGAGTGTTGGTGACGGAGGTTGCTGTCTGAGTAATTGCGATTGCCCGCCTCTTTCCGCCGTGAGTGACGAAACCGATTTGAGAAATTGAAAGCCGGTCAACTGAGAACACCGACGATTCCTCATAAAGCTCGCAATGGATCCTTGCGACTCCCATCGTCCAGCAGTATCGCGCAACTTCGTGAGACGACACACGGTTGGGGGAAAGAACTCCGCCCGCGAATGTGAGTGAACTCACAGAAGCAAGCTTGCATGGATGCGGCGACGAAGGGATCTCGAATCAAACACAACCGGTTCATGTCGCCGCGGCTGAAAAAATCATCGATGTCGCCGGTGATTTTCAGAGTATCGGTGTGATGCTCGACAGGGATTCGGGAACGAGGGGCCAGTCGGCGATCGACGCGTTGGCTTGTTGACCGTCGATTTCGTCTTGAGCTGAGGTGAACGCGTCGGTCTGGCGATCCGTAGCAACGCGTGATCAATAACTGGCGTAGTGGATCTTGTTAAAGATCCATCCAGAACAGGATCTTTAACAAGATCCACTACGGTACACCCGTCACTTATTGTTTCTGGTGTCCTTATTTCCCGCTCGTTCCTAACTCACATTGGAAGCTCGGAACGAACGGTGTTCGCCAGTCGCTTGACAGCATCTCGCTAGGAAATTTTCGTCAATTCGCTAACCGTGAACTCTTCGACCATACCGTCGGTTGCCGCCAAGTAGTCCTTCAAGTGTTCGTTTGCCGAGTGGGATTGCCATAGTTGGCGCGACTGCCAGTTTTCATAGAACACGAAGTGAGCCGGGTTCTCGTTGTCTTGGTGAAGGTCGTATTGCACGCATCCCTCTTCGGCGTGTGTGGGAGCGATCAGCTTCAATAATTCAGCTTTGACCACTTCTACTTTGTCGGCCTTGGCTGTGATGTTTGCGACGATGGTTAGATGAGACATGTTTTGATTCTCGCCAGAGTTGGGTTTTGAAATGGAAAATTAAAATTGAGCCTGGGCGTCAGCAACTCACTGACTTCGTTGGCTGAGTGGGAAATTGTTTAGCGACCGCGAATGAATCACCCCCAGTAACTACGTTCGCCAGAACGTGGATTCCACTGTCTGGCGATGGTCGCGACGTTCGATTCGACGCGTTCTGTTATCTCGCTGTCGGTTACTGGAATCCGTCAAGTACGTTTTTGCCGATCGCACGTCCGCTCTCTTGTTCGGCATGGGCTGCCCTGAGCGTTTCCACGCTGAGCTTTCCGAGGTTGTTGTTCACGGTGGAAATCAGCATGCCATCGTCAATCATTTCCGATACGCGATTGAGCAATTCATGCTGCTTTTCGATGTCATCCGTTTGGAACATGGACCGAGCAAACATGAATTCCCAGCTAAAGCTAAGGGCTTTGGGTTTGCCAGGCTTGATATCCAGGACTTCAGGGTCATCAATGAACGCGACATGACCGCGCGGTTGAATCAGTTCGATGATGGCCGGGAGATGTCCATCGGTTCCTGTCAGGGCAGCGACGTACCGTGGTTCGATCGAGAGAGCTTTCAGTTGATCGACCAGCGATTCACGATGATTGATGACATGATCGGCACCCATCTTCTTGACCCAATCGACTGTTTCGGGGCGTGACGCGGTGGCAATGACGGTTAGCCCGGTGAGCTTTTTGGCAAGCTGAATTAGAATCGACCCGACACCGCCCGCGCCACCAATCACCAGCAGGCTATCGGTTTGGCCGTCGCCCTCTTTGACGCCCAGCGAATCAAAAAGAAGTTCCCAAGCAGTAATCGACGTCAGCGGAAAGCCAGCGGCTTCCGCGAAGCCCAGCGACTTCGGTTTCTTCCCGACAATCCGCTCGTCAACGGCATGCAGTTCCGAGTTCGTTCCGGGCCGCGTGAGGTCGCCCGCGTAGAAAACTTCGTCGCCAACTTTGAACTTGCTGACGTCGCTGCCAACTTGTTTAACAACCCCGGCCGCGTCGTACCCGATGATCTTGATGCCGCTCTCAGGGGCCATTCCGGCTCGCACTTTCACGTCGACGGGATTGACTGAAATGCCGTGCACTTCGACCAGCAAATCATGCGGTTGCAACTCCGGTGTCTCCGCATCAAATTCGATCAGTGCTTCGGGATCCGTAATCGGACCGGATTTCTTGTAGCCTATCGCTTTCATCGTCTATTCCTTGGTTCGGGGATATTGAGTGTTTTTTATCAGTTATTTTGAATGTCGTGTGTCCGACATGTTCGTTTGCCGGCTGTTGTGCCCAGGCAAACGGGACGAGCAACATCAACACGACACCAGCGTCCCTGTCCTTCAGCGTCCTCTCTCCCTCAGCGTCCTGTTTGAGCCACTACTATCCGCGAACGTTGCTCTGGAATGCGATCTTCAGACGACTTGTTGGGTTAACGTGTCGCCGCGAAGTCCGGCAAGCAGATTTTTAACGGAAAGCTCTGCCATTTTCTGCCGCGTCTCGAAGGTGGCGCTGCCGAGATGGGGTGTGATCACGACATTGGATTGGCGAAGCAGCGGATGGTCTCGTGGCAAAGGTTCTGGGTCCGTCACGTCCAAACCGGCACCTCGAATCCTTTGCTCCTGTAACGCTTGTGTCAACGCTGCGGTATCGACGACGGGCCCGCGCGCGATGTTGACGAGGACTGCTGTTGACTTCATCAAATTGATTTCGCGTGTCCCAATCATGCCCTTGGTGCTGGGCGACAACGGAACCGTCAAAACGACAAAATCCGAATCAGCCAACAGCTGGTCAAACGACACATACGTTGCGTCCACGCCGTCGCCGACTTGTTCGCGGCGGTTGTGGTAGAGGATTCGCATATCAAATCCAGCGGCCCGCTTCGCAACCTGGCGGCCAATGCGTCCCAATCCGACGATACCGATCGTCGTCCCGTGGACCTCATGAGCCATCAGCAATTGCGGTCGCTGCTGGTCAAAATCCGCAGCGCGAGCGAGTTGGTCACTCTCCACCACTCGCCGGCCGACGGCCAGCATCAACGCGATCGCCATATCGGCGGTCGCTCCGTCCACGACTCCCGGCGTATTTCCGACAGCAATCTTCCGCTGCCTGGCCGCTTCCAGATCGATGTGATCGACGCCGACGCCGTTGTTGCTGATCACCCGTAAACTGGGCAATCGATCCATCATTTGCCCATCAACGGTCGGATGCCCGTAGGTGTAAACCCCGTCGATCGAATCGTCGCAGCCCGCATCGATCGCCGACCAGGGCAGCAGTTCAACATGTCCGTGAAGCATCGCGTCCAAAGCTGGCGAAAGCGGACCATCGGCTACGACTCGTGGCAAACTCACAGAAGTTCTTGCTCAGGTTGGAAAGGTAATGAAGGTTCGATTTCGACGATCTCTGAATAGAGGCCGCCGCTCGTGGGGAAAAGTCACTCTATGATTCATCCCTCGGCGACACAACCTGATGTGCAGGCTGAGGACCATGCTCAAGTCACCCGTTGTTCCAGGTGATCGTGAACTGCAACACGCTCGCGATCGTGACCCAGATGAGATACGGGATCTGGGCGAGGGCGATCCCGCGGTGGTGGGGCCAGATGGCTTTCATGGCCCACAGGATTGTGATCCACACGATCGCGATGTCGACCGCGGCGAGGGGGAGGTTTCGTAGCCCGAATTGGATCGGCGTGAAGGCGATGTTGGCGACTAGGTTAATGGCAAACGGGATCGCGACGGGCCAAGGGATCTGTTTGCGGGCGACTCGGTAGAAGACGTATGCGAACGTGATCAGGATGATGGGGTAGAGGATCTGCCAGATCAGGCCGATCGTCGATGGCTCAGGCGTCCAGGCCGGTTTGTCGAGGGCGTCGTACCAGTCTCGCCAAGTCATGGTGGAAGCTCGAAGAGTGAGAGGTGAATTGTTGAAAGGTGGAGTCTGTTGCGTTGTAGGACGCTGTCGTATTCTAGCGGATTGTCGATTCTTCAGCGTCCAGGCGATTTACCAGCAGGATGCCTGCCTGAGACGATCAACGAGATTCGGCTCAGCGACAACCGTTCGTTCTGGGGCCAGGGCTATCCCGCCTTGATGTTGACCGACACCAGCTGCCTGCGCAATCCGAACTACCACCAAGCCCCCGACACCCCCGACACACTCGACACCCCCGACACACTCGATTACCCCGCATGACGGACGTCACGCTGGGGGTGGCTGCGGCAATGAACCGGTTGCTGAAGTGAAAATGGTTGGTGGCGAGTGACCAAACGTGTCCAGTGACCGCATATATTGGCAGAGATCAGGAATCTCACACACCAACTCAAGAGGGATACCATGTCTCAATTTCGTCACGGGGACGTGATGGTCGAGGAAGTCGCGATGCTCCCGGAAGTTCGCCGTAAGGCTCAGCACACGATTCTGGCTCACGGTGAATTGACGGGACACTGTCATCGAATTGCCGAGCGGGGTGTTGCGGACTTGTACGACACTCCAGACGGCATGTTTCTGCACGTCACGGCGAAGGCAGCGACGCTGGTGCATGATGAGCACGATGCGATCAAGCTCGATTCAGGTTTTTACCGCGTGTGGCGACAACGCGAATACTCTCCCGAAGAAATCCGCACCATCCGGGATTGAAGCCATGTCGAAAGCATCAACCATGACACCCAACCAAGCTCGCGATCACATCGTGGCGGGCGAAACGAAGTCCGTTCGAGTCGACGGTAGTATCGACTTGAGCGGCACCGACCTGAGAGCGATCCCATGTTCGATTGTTTGCAACGACCTGAATCTCAGTGGCACATCCATCCAGGCCCTTCCGTCCAGAGTGAAAGTGCGTTCACGATTGAATCTGGACGATTGCAAGGAACTCGAACGCTTGCCTGCTGGACTCTCATGCGGATCTCTCAGCCTGCGTGGCTGCACGTTTTTGGAACGCTTGCCAGAACGTCTGACGACTTGGTTCTTGAATGCGAGCGATTGTCCACGGTTATCGGATTGGCCAAAGGAGGCGTCGATCTGCAATGGCAATGTGCAGTTAAGAAATTGTCTGGAAATCCGTTCGCTTCCCGATTGGATGGGACCGTTGGGGCAACTGGACTTGGCGGGATGTGTGAATTTGCATGACGTGCCCGACGGTCTGCGCGTGTCCGGGTGGATCGACATTGGTGGTTCGAGCATTTCATCGCTGCCGAATTCACTTCAAGCCGCGCCGCTGCGATGGCGAAGTGTCCCGGTGACGCATCGAATCGCCTTCGAGGCGGAGAAAATCACGTCAAAACAAGTCTTGGCGGAGAAAAATGCCGAGCTTCGTCGTGTCATGATTGAGCGCATGGGGTACCTGAAATTTTCCCAGGAAGTCGGTGCGAAAGAGCTCGATCAAGATACGGATGCCGGTGGGAAACGGCAGCTATTGAAGATTGACATCGAGGAGGATGAACCGCTCGTTGGGTTGGCATGCCGATGTCCATCAACGGCTCGGCAATATTTTTTGCGGGTGCCGCCAAGCATGGAAACGTGCCACCAAGCCGCTGCGTGGATGGCGGGGTTTGATGATCCGGCACTCTATGAACCGGTGATCGAAACCTAAGGGCGAGTCGATTTCATGAGCCGAATTGCGTGAGCGGGCCGGGTGGCTCGCGTTACCCGATGCCTCACGGCATTGGGCGGACGATCGGCGGTCGAATGTCGACGACGTCAACAGCTTGCTGGCCACACCCCGCTTGTTTGAATTTGCTAAATTACTGGTTCTCACTCGGCATTCGCACCTTCTCATCATCAGGAGTACCCCATGGATCGACGCGAACTGGTTTTCATGGATTCGGCATCCAACAAGTTTTGGAATATAGAGCTTTCCGGGAACAGCCACACCGTCACGTATGGGCGAGCGGGTACGGATGGCCAAACGAAAACGAAGTCGTTTGCGGATCAGGAAGCTGCCAAGAAGGATTTCGAGAAACTCGTCGCGGCAAAAATGAAGAAGGGTTATGTCGATGCCGATAGCGCGACGGCCTCGACGGGCGACGATGCCGACGGTTTACCGGTGCTCGCTTTTCGTTCGATTTTGAAAGAGGACGATATTGGCCACAATGCCAAGACTTTCATCGGCCGGCGCGTGGCCGATTACAATCCTGACAAGAAGGCCGCACGCGGAGGGAAAACGGTTTATCGTTTTCGTAGTGACTACGACGAGGCGAATTGCATTCCTCATTTGACGCATTTTCTTGAGACCGATGCCGCTGCCGAAGCCATCGGGATTGTGATCGGCAATTGGGCTGGAGATGACAGCGACAGCGATCCACGTGGTGTGATCGAACTGCTGTGCAAAAATTGCGATCGGCTCAGCAGCCTGAAGGCCATTTACGTTGGTGACATCATTTCGGAAGAAAACGAAATGTCGTGGATTCACCAAGCTGACATGACGCCCTTGCTCGAAGCGTTCCCCGACCTTGAGCTGTTACGAACGCGCGGTGGAAATGACCTTGCAATCAACAAGCCCAAGCATGCGAAGCTCCGTGGTCTGATCTGCGAGTCAGGCGGATTGTCGGCCGAAGTGGTTCGCTCGATTGGGCGATCGGACTTTCCCGCCCTTGAGCATCTGGAACTTTGGTTGGGGACCGAGGAGTACGGAGGGGACAGTTCCGTCGAGGATTTGCAGCCGATACTGAGTGGTGAGCTGTTTCCAAAATTGAAGTACCTCGGCTTGCGGAACTGCGAGTATGTCGATGACATCGCTGCGGTCATCGTCAACAGCCCGCTGGTCCAGCGAATTGAAACACTGGACCTCTCGCTGGGCGTCCTGACGGATGAGGGTGGACGGGCACTCCTGTCGCTTCCGACCGGCGGGGGCCTCCAGCACGTCAGTCTTCATTTCAACTATTTAACCAGCGAGGTTACCAAACTGCTTAAAAAGCTGCCCATCAAAATGGATCTGTCGAAGCCGAGTCACATGGACGATGACGACGAGTGGCGATTCGTGGCAGTAGGCGAATAGCTCCATGGTCTCTCGGGAGCAAGCTCATTGGATCCTTGGCGATCCGCGTGGTCGCCGCGTTGCTGACTATATCGCTGATGCTAGGCGATGTGGTTTGCCACAGCCTCGTTGCGTTGGCTGGTCCGATGTTGTTAGCGAGGCTGCCGATGCTTTGGATCCGATCGCCAGTGGATCTCGGCTGCGAATTGACTCATTTGGCCAGCGCCCGGATGTGATCGCGTCGCTGATCCGCCATGGCGGCGGGGGCGAATTTCCGCAAATCGGCCAAATTCTGTCACTCGATCACCAATACAGGGGCATTTGCCGAGTCCTGCGATGTGTGAATGACTGGTCCATCAGACGCCCCGACATTGAGCTTGATCAGCAGCCAAATGACATCGAAGTGATGTTCGACAAATGGGCAACCCACGGGCTGATGCTACCGCACCGTCCCAAGACAACGCTGTTGCCAATCGAACCCACTCGGTTTGTCGAGACTCTGGCTGCGTTTGTTGAAGACTGTGGTGGACGTGTTTTCGTGAAACCTCGATATGCGTCATCGGCATCGGGTGTTTGCTGCTACCGCGTCTGCAACCATCGCCAGCAGTTGATTGCACCCATTGAAATTGTTCGTGATTCGGGACGCGTTGGACTGTTCAATTCGCTTCGAGTTCGCTCGTACACTTGCCCACGCGACATCCAAGACATCTTCAGTGTACTGGGACCTCAAGGCATGATCGCGGAAGTCGCGGTCAACAAAGCACGCGTCGATGGTGATCGGTTCGACTTGCGTATCGTCGTTGTTGGCGGGCGAGCCGACCATGTCGTTGCAAGACAAAGTTCTTCGCCGATCACCAATCTGCATCTGGGCAACGCGCGAGCTTCGCTTGAGAGCGTCATCGAGGCTGTTGGTTCTGAGCGATTGCAGGCATGTCGGCATTTGGCATTGCACGCGGCAAGGTGTTTTCCGGGAACTCGATACTGCGGCGTCGACATTCTGTTGCCGCGGTCGGGGGCACCTCTGGTTTGTGAAGTCAACGCTTTTGGAGATTTCCTGCCTAATCTGATCGCGGCCGGCCAAACGGTTTACGAAGCCATTCTAAAATCCAGTGGCTGCAATCGGGAGGCTTTGGTTTGAATCCCGCGGCTCTTGTGTTTGATCTCGACCAGACGCTGTTTGATCGTCAAAGTGCGATGGACGACTGGATTGCGAGTCAGAGTCGTGGCGGTGAGCCTTTGAGAAGCGGCGATCAAGCACGATTGCGTTCGCTCGACCAAAATGGTTACGGAGATCGCGAGACCTTTTTTGCGCAGGCCCGGTTAACGACCGGCAATGAGATTGACCACCATGATTTTGTCCGTTCGCTGGTGCGATTCCTCAAGCCGGACCGATCACTGATTCGTTGCTTGGAACACCTCCGGTCAATCTACTCGATCGCGATTTTGACCAACGGTGGCGTTTGGACGCAGGGCACTAAGATCCGTTGTTTGTCACTCAGTGAAGTATTTCCTCAAAATCGTACGTTCGTATCGGAAGCCATCGGTTTTGAGAAACCTGATCCGCGAGCATTCGATTTCGTTGCGAATGCCCTCGGATTGCAGCCCCGCGAGTGTCTTTACTTTGGTGATTCCATCGAGAGCGACATCATCGGTGCGAGAGCCGCTGGATGGGAGGCTCGCCATGTTCGTGGACCCTCCGAGTTGATGATGCACTTGCGAGAACTCGCGGAGGGTGTGCCGTGCTGAATCATATCGGACGCAGCGACGTCCTGCTGATTACCTTGGACACGCTTCGTTACGACGTGGCGCAGTCCCTTTTTGAGAGGGGACGACTTCCCAATCTTGCCCGGTATCTGCCGGATGTCGGTTGGGATCGTCGACACTCTCCTGCCACATTTACCTACGCGGCACACCATGCGATTTTTGCGGGGTTCTTGCCCACACCGATTTCCCCTGGCCTGCACCCACGTTTGTTTGCAGCGGAGTTTGTGGGCAGCGAGACGACATCGGAACAAACGTTTGTGTTCCCCGAAGCGACCCTTCCGCAAGCGCTCTCGAGGATCGGCTACCACACGATTTGTGTCGGTGGCACTGGATTCTTCAACCCTGAAAACGCGTTGGGGAGCGTTCTGCCGGGACTATTTGACGAATCTCATTGGTCGACGTCGATGAGCGTTGTTGATCGAGACTCAGCATTCAACCAGGTCCAGTGTGCGGTCGCCGCGATCGAGCGTCAACGCGAAAAACATGTGTTTTGCTTCATCAACTTTTCGGCGATCCACCAGCCCAATTGGTTTTTCGCCTCGGACGTGCAACCTGCCGATGGTCGTGACACGCTTGCTAGTCATGCAGCAGCGTTGATTGAAATTGACCGCCAGCTTCCTCAGTTGTGGAAGTGTTTTCACGATCGCGGTGGGCTGTTTGCGATTATTTGCTCCGATCATGGGACCGCATACGGAGAAGAGGGGCATTGGGGGCATCGTTTGGCGCATCCGGTCGTATGGGAGGTACCTTATGCCGACTTCGAGTGGTAATCGAACGAGTGGTTTAGCGGCGGCGATCGCGAGTGATCAGTACGCGGGTTACGCTTATGCCTATCCCCATAAGACGTCTTATCGCCGACTCGATCCGCCCGTCGACCTGTCCAGCGTTTGGTCGGAGGAAGATCGGACGGCACTCTATCTCTACTTGCATTTGCCGTTCTGCGAGATGCGATGTGGCTTCTGCAATCTGTTCACCGCTTCCCAGCCTCCCAGCGAACTGGTTGATCGAACGCTGCAGGCGATTTCAATTCAATCGAGAATGGTGTTCGAGTCCGTGGGCCCGCAATCCATCGCGCAAATCGCAATCGGCGGCGGCACGCCAACCTACCTCGATACTACCGAACTGAAGCGTGTCTTCGAAATGATCGAGCGGGATTGGCCCGTTTCCATCGGCAGCGTGCCGTTCTCAATGGAAACTTCACCGGCGACCGTGGATGCGACGAAACTCCGTGTGATGGTCGAATATGGTGTGCGACGGATCAGCATGGGCGTCCAGAGTTTTGTGCAGCGTGACCTCAGCAGTTTGGGACGCCCGCAGAAAAACGAGCAAGTCGAAAGAGCGATTGACTTGATTCGCGAGTGTGGCGTCGAGATATTCAACCTGGATTTGATCTACGGCAACCACGATCAAAGCGAAGCGGATTGGATGCGAACAGTCGAGCGAGGACTGATGTACAGACCCGAAGAGATGTTTCTGTATCCGCTCTATGTTCGTCAATTGACTGGCCTTGGGCGAACGGGACGGAGCCCTGCGGAAAATCGTCGACATCTCTACGAGCTCGGTCGCGATATGCTGTTGAAAGCCGGCTATCAGCAGATCTCGATGCGCATGTTTCGCCGCAGCGACGTCGACTATTCCACCCAGCATTGTTGCCAGGAAGACGGCATGATCGGCCTCGGACCGGGCGCTCGTAGCTACACGTCTGGCCTGCACTACAGCAGCGACTACGCGGTCAGCGGCGGCGGCGTCCGAAAAATCATCGCTGATTTCTGCGGGCGTGACGAGCGAGACTTCGCGGTTGCCGACTATGGCGTACGGCTCACTCACGAAGAACAGTGCCGTCGATATTTGATCCGTTCGCTGCTGCAAACTGACGGTCTGGATCGACTTGCTTTTCAGAACCGATACGGAGGCGACGTGCGTAGCTTGCTTCCTCAAGTCGATGAACTGGTCGAGCATGAATATGCCGTTTGGGTGGACCAGCGATTGCGACTCAGTGCTGATGGTCTTGCTCACAGTGACGTCATTGGCCCTTGGTTGTATTCCGATGCGGTACGAGCACGGATGGAGCAGTTTGAGCTGAAATGAATATCACTCGCATTCTGTACCGTGGTTCTCTGTCTAGCTGCAACTACGCCTGCGGTTACTGCCCATTTGGCAAGACGACCAACACGCGTGAGGAACTCGCTCGTGACCGCAATGAGCTTGATCGATTTGTTGATTGGGTCGCTATACACAGAAATCCAACCGGTGTGTTTTTCACACCGTGGGGCGAGGCAATCATCCACCGATATTATCGCGAAGCCATGATTCGCCTTTCTTGGATGGACCATGTGCGGCGGGTTGCTATCCAGACGAACTTGAGCGGGCATCTGGGCGATTTCAAAGATGCGCAGGCAGATCGGCTAGCGGTCTGGGCAACGTTCCATCCCGGCGAAACCGATGCAACGCGTTTTTTAAAGCGTTGCAAAACCTTGCAGGATTTGGGGGTTCGGTTCAGTGTCGGTGTGGTCGGCTTCCAGGAGCATTTCCAGGTCATCGCCGACTTGCGAAATCGTTTATCGGCTGATGTTTATCTATGGGTGAATGTGCCCAAGAGCAGCGGAGTGCAATACTCGGATGCCGACATCCAGTTTCTAAGTTTCATCGACCCGTACTTTCGTTGGAACGCACAGCGTTGGCCGAGTCGTGGAAAGCCCTGTCAAACGGGGATGACGTCGTTCACCGTCGATAGCCAGGGTGACGCCCGCCGCTGTCACTTTGTGGATGCTCCCATCGGAAATATCTATCGCGACAACATTTGGGAACGTCTGCGGCCGGCCGTGTGCCCGAACTCGACGTGTGGATGCCACATTGGCTACGTCCACCGAGACGACTTCGCACTCGACCGAATCTACGGAGACAATCTGCTTGAACGCATCCCCGCAAATTGGCCCGAGATCAACCTCGAGATGTCGAAGCCGCCTTCACTCAGAAGTCTTCCCGTGCTGACGTAATGTCAGCCTGTGATTTCGCATCCGACGCGTTTTATTCATGAGCCGACGGACACTCGGCAGACTTGGTACGCCCCAGTTCGATGTCGCTTTTCCATTGGTCCGGCACGTCGTCTTTGTAGAAGATCGCTTCTGCGGGGCATTCCGGGACGCAAGCCCCGCAGTCGATACATTGATCGGGGGCGATGTAGACCATGGACTCGTCTTCGTGAAAATATTCAGCCGGCCAAACCGGTAAGCAACGTGGGATCAATTACTGGCGTAGTGGATCTTGTTAAAGATCCATCCAGAACAGGATCTTTAACAAGATCCACTACCCTGGAGGTGCGGAAGCAAGTTTGGAACCGGACACCGGCCAAGAAAATGAATTGGAAATTGCCGAATCGATCACGGACCGGCCGGTTGGTTTGTTGGTGCGTGAGTGGACATCTGGCGACGAGCGAGCCGTCGATGTTCTGTTTGACCGATACGCCATCCGATTTGTGGCCTTGGTTGCACGCCACGCAGATCGAAGTCCGAATCGGCCGACGGGAATCCGTACAGGTGCGCTCCGCTGAGGCCAGCGAACAGCAGCGGATACGGATGCGTGTCGACGTGCTGCATCATCTTGTCGTAGTCGATATGCATCGTAGTGAATCTTGTCAAAGATCCCTCGTGTTCGGGATTTTGATAGATTCAGAGGATCTTTGACAAGATCCAATACGGGAGTCGCGATGAAAAAACGAGATCACCTGAAACGATTGCCAACCGATTACTATCGCGGGTTAGCGATCGTTCACTGGTCACTGACGATTCGTGAACGCAAGTCGGATTGGCTGACGGTCGCATTCTTCTATCGCTTTCGGGAATTGCTCACACACACATGTTTTCGGTATGGCCTGGTGTGCCCCATCTTCTGCTTGATGCCGGATCATTTTCATCTGTTCTGGATGGGACTATTTGATGGCACCGATCAACTCAAAGCGATGAAGCACTTTAGGAAGTCGATCAATGAATCGCTGAAACGCATTGACTATGAGTTGCAGGATCAAGCGTACGATCATGTCCTCACGGAGACGCAACGCCAGGAGTCTGCGTTTCGCGGTGTCTGTGAATACATCGCGCGCAATCCAGAGCGAGCAGGCTTGGTTCCTATGGATGGGTATGAAAAATATCGTTTCACTGGATCAGTCGTTCCTGGCTATCCACAGCTTCGGCCGTTCGACGCAACCTTCTGGGACCAGTTTGACCGGACGGTCTCCTATTTGCGAAAGGAAGGTTTGTTTCGGTAGTGGATCTTGTTAAAGATCCGTCTGGTTGGAAATCGAGTGCTTTGGATCTTTAACAAGATCCACTACGGGAGTTCGCGCGTTTGCTCCGAGTCTTTGGGGCCAGTGTGATCGGACGGTCTCCTATTTGCGAAAGGAAGGGTTTGTTTCGGTAGTGGATCTTGTTAAAGATCCGTCTGGTTTGAAATCGAGTGCTTTGGATCTTTCACAAGATCCACTACGGGAGTTCTCGCGTTTGCTGCGAGTCTTTGGGGCCAGTTTGATCGGACGGTCTCCTTTTTGCGAAAGGAAGGGTTGTTTCGGTAGTGGATCTTGTTAAAGATCCGTCTGGTTTGAAATCGAGTGCTTTGGATCTTTCACAAGATCCACTACGGGAGTTCGCGTGTTTGCTATCATAACGGGATGGATATCGCGACGCATGCTCTGATCGGAACAGCAACCGCGGCCGGTCTGTTTCAAACGCAACCGGCGTTGGCTGTTGGTCTCGTGCTGGGCAACGTCGCTCCGGATTTGGATGCGTTGTCTCGTGTTGCCGGCAAGCACGCTTTTTTGCGTTTTCACCAAACATATACGCATTCCGTCGGAGCCGTTGCCACCGTGTTGGTTGTCGGCGCCGGTTTATGGATGGCAGGCATCCCGGTTTGGGGAGAACTGGCGATCGGATTGGTCGTCGGCATGGCGATGCATGTCGGACTCGACCTCACCAACTCGTATGGTGTGAAGTGCCTGTGGCCGTTCTCACAAAAACGGTTTGCACTGGACTGGATCTTCTTCATCGACGCGACCGTCGTTGGCTTGTGCGTGGTGACGCTCGTTGCACAGTTCCTATTTCAGACCGACCAGAAAGTTCTAGGATGGCTATCAATCATTTTTGTAATGACGTTGGTGTCGTATGTCGGACTGCGGAGCGTCATCGCGGGCCGAGCGATGAGATTGTTAAATTCGGCGAGCATTCAACTGAGGCCAACGTCAATCATACCGACAACGTGGTCGCCGTTTCGCTTCTTGATTTGTCATCAACGAGATGGCCTGGCTGACACATTCACACTTGATGCGAGGTCTGGCCTTAAAACGGAAAGGGAACTCATTGCGATCTTGGACGAAAGCGTTCCCGAAACCATTACCCAATGCCGGGAATGGCAGGTGATGCGATCTCTTTCTGCGTTCTACTTTTGCGTCGGAATCGACTGTGATGCCGACAGTGTGACCTACACATGCCGAGATCTGCGGATCCGAAATTTCCGAACCAAGTTCGGCACGCTGACGTGTGAACTCGGCAATCACGGCGTGATTCAGCGAAAGACCTGGGACGTTTGATGAACATGAATTGGAAGCATCATCCGACGCACGGATTTCGGTTTTCGCTCACCGATGGTTTCGCGATTGTCGTTTGCATTGCTTCGACCATCTGGGGTCTTCGTGAACTGGGAGAAGTGGCGTGGTTGTTTCCATTTGTCCTCGGACACTTCTTTCTGTTCTGCAACATCTTCCGTGTCCCACGCAAGCCGGAGCTCGTGTGGGCGGGAGCGTTTCTGGTTCTTACCACCGGCTGTTTGATCGCCGATGTATCGATTCTTCACTCGTTGTGGCTCGTCTTGCCAATCACGACAGCCGTACTAATCTATTCGATTCGACTGCCGACGTATCACGGCATCGGATCAAAGAGGCCGAATGAAGACGAAGCGAACCTTGTGAACTGATTTCTTCTCTTGTTTCAGCATAGAGTATCTATTGTGCGGAGAACCTGCGATGGCATTGAAGCAATTGGCGAAGGACACGCTCGACCTGATTGAGGCGGGCGCCTACGAGGTCGGTGATCAGACGGTCTCGTTCGCTGCTGCGCAGGCAGTTGCGGTGAGCCAGACCCGCGTCTACTGCGCCGATGAGTTTGATTCGATCGAAGCGACCGCGGTCGATGGATCGCCCACGATTTGCGTCGTCGATGGAACGACGCAGGTCGTGGCTCAGTCCCTGGCCAAAGATGGTCATGTTGCCCTGCTGAACTTTGCCTCAGCTCGCAATCCGGGCGGTGGTTTCCTGAACGGTGCCAAGGCTCAGGAGGAAGACCTGTGTCGGTGCAGCGGATTGTATCCCTGCTTGGTTCCCTGCTCGCAATATTATGACGCCAATCGCAATCAGTCATCGTTGCTGTACACGGATCACGCGATCTTCAGCCCGTCGGTTCCGTTCTTCAAGACTCGCGGCACCGGTGACCTGCTGGCCGAGCCGTTTGTCGTTTCTGTCATCACGGCACCGGCACCCAACAGTGGCCCGTTCCTGCGATCCAACCCAACCGCGACCGACGAACTGGAAAACACGTTTCGTCGACGCTGGCGAAACGTGCTCCGCATCGCAAGGGATCAGAGCGTCACGCGTCTTCTACTCGGGGCTTGGGGCTGCGGTGCGTTCGGTGGCGATCCGGCCATGGCCGCACGGACCGCCAAGGCCGCAATCGGCACCGACGGCGGCGGCATCGACGAGATCGTATTCGCGATCCCCAGCAAGGGACGCCAGAGCAAAGCAAATTTGGATGCGTTTCGCGATGTGTTCGCTTGACGTTTTCCAACAGCATGCGAAAGGAATGTCATGGCACGCAACCATTTGACACTGATTGGTGTCGTATGATTCGTCTTCTCATCGGGGGGCATCTTTTCGCTCAATCTCGCGAGTTCTGGCTGAGGACATCTTTGATGTGTGAATTCACTTCACCAGGGTGCGTCAGTGAGCAAGGTGGACGCCCACGCCCCTAGCAATCATCCTCGCGGGTGGCGGATTCGAACACGGGCGCTACGTCGCGGTAGTAAACGAGGGCGATAGCGCACTGAGTAATGTCTTGGTCACGATGTTGCAAAACGCTGGGATCGAAACCGATCGTTTCACGTCGACCACAGGGACATTGGATTGGTGAAAAGTTGGACCGGCTTTGTTCTCACCGATTGCCGGCTTCCTCGCACTCACCAGCGATCAGCGGAGTGAGAAGGCGATGATCGAAGCCGTGTTGGATCGTGTTGCCCGCAAAGATGTGGGCGGTTGCGATTCGTTTCAAGCTGATCCCTCTCGAACGCGGTCTGATCAAGAAATGGGAAAAATGCGTTTGAAACGCGAGCACGTTGAAGTGCATTTGCAGTATTTTAATTAGGGCAGACCGTATCTCACTTTCAAACGGATCTTTGCGAGGACTGCCGGAGTGCATACAGTCGTGGAACGCTCCGCCGATTCAGCGTTGGATCGACGGAGCGATCCACGGCGAGCCTCCCCTTTTTCTTTTTGATTGGCGAACATGAAACCTTATCTACTTGTCACAACCGCCCTGCTGCTATTGGGCTCGGTAGCATCCGCTCAATCACCCCAGAAGAACATTCTCTTCATCGGCGTCGATGATTTGCGACTGGATCTCGGTTGCTACGGCGACGACTACATGAAGACGCCGAACATTGATGCACTTGCGCGGCAGGGGCTGTTGTTCGAACATGCGTACTGCCAGCAGGCGATCTGTGCGGCGTCACGGATCAGTCTGATGACGGGAATGCGTCCCGATACGACGGGGGTCTATGACCTGAATCATCCATTGAACAAGACATTGCCCGACGCGATGTCGATGCCGCGATTCTTCAAACAGAATGGCTATCGCACCGTTTCGCTGGGCAAAATCTACCACCACGGCAAAGACGACCAAGCATTCTGGGATGTACTCGATGCTTGCTCACGGCCTGCATATGCGGCCCCCGAAACTTTGGCATCCATCGAGCAGCAAGCGAAGCGAGCGAAGGCGAAAAAGTTGAAGGGCAACGAATTCAGGCAATTCATCAAGGGGCCCGCTTATGAGAACGGTGATGTATCCGACAGCACTTACACGGATGGCGTGATCGCTGACACCGCGATCGAGCAACTGCGTCAGAAGGACGATCGCCCGTTCTTTCTGGCGGTTGGTTTCAAGAAGCCACATCTGCCGTTGGTCGCGCCGAAGAAGTACTGGGACCTGTACGATCCGGCCGAGATTGAAATCCCCTCACGAGAATCACCCATTGGCGTTGCCGAACAAGCCACCACGAGTTGGGGTGAACTGCGATCGTACACCGGCATTCCCGCCAAGGGGGATCTCTCTGACGCACAGACGCGGTTGATGATCCACGCCTACCGGGCTTGCGTGTCGTACGTCGACGCCCAGATTGGCCGTGTGCTGGAAGAACTCGACCGGCAGGGACTACGGGAAAGCACGCTCATCGTATTCTGGAGCGATCACGGCTGGAAGCTTGGCGAATACGGTGACTGGTGCAAGCACACCAACTTTGAATTGGACACCCACGTTCCGCTGATTTTTAGCGGCTCGGGGGTCCCAAGCGGAGAGCGATCAGCGGCATTGGTTGAATACATCGACATCTACCCAACCCTGGCTCAGTGGTGCGGACTGACGATTCCGCAAACATGCGAAGGTGAGAGTCTGTTACCGCTCTTCGGTGATCCAGCACTGCCGGGGAAGCAAGCGGCATTGAGCCAGTACCCTCGTGGAGGAATGGGATACTCGATTCGCAGCGGCAATTGGCGTTACACGCGATGGCAACGAAAGGACGGCAAGGTCGGTGCTCGAGAGCTGTACGACCATTCACAGTCTGACATCGCAACGAGAAACGTTGCACAGCTACCCGAGAATGAAGGCACCGTGGAACGACTCGATGCGCTACTGCTTGAAATAGTTCGCCAGTAAGACTCCGTTCTGTTTCATCACGCATTTCGACATCGGTCGGCATCACGGCGGTGACATCGAGCAGTGGGACGAGGCCGAGCGAGGCGACGCGCCCCGTAACGAGAACGGCTTCCTCGAAGCCGGTGGAGAAGCATCGCACCCATTGGACGGGCGTTCTCAGAGCCATCAATCCAATAGCTGCCCAACGGCATGCTGCCGCCCATGGCAAATAGGGCAAGGTTAGCAGGGGCGAATCATCGACGTCGTGGCAGAATACGGACAATGCGTCTGACGTGAAACGGTTTGCCGATGGAGCCGGGTTCCATCTCGCAAACTAGAGCGTACCGATCGGCCGTCGGTGGCTTGGCTGTCTTCGATTTTGACGGACGTTCCCGTGCACGTCCGAAGCAAATTTTAAGTATTCTTGTCAACAACGCTGTCAATTTTGTCCTGCATGGATTGCTCGCGATCCGTGCGAGTTCCGACTTTGATACTGGTGGTGATTCGCGGTGCGCCCATCGCGTGAACACGTTCATGGCAACGCTTGATCGCGGCAAACACTTCGTCCCAGTCACCCTCGATATTGGTGCCGTATGCGTGAGCCTGGTGGTTTAGCCCAGCTTCCCGCAATACATTTTGACACTCAGAGACGTACTTGCCTACGGAGACACCGACTCCCATCGGGACGACACATAAATCGACAATGACATTCATCTCAACAGATCCCCTCGTTTCTCGGCCAGGTATGGACTTCTGCACCAAAGTCTAAGCTTATGCGACAACAAATGCAGTGGCGCAGCTCAGCCACCGTCAACGACGACTACTGGGCAGACGGTGTCGACGGACGTGGCAAAAATATGCTCGGACGATTGCTCGTTGAGGTGCGAACGAAATTACGAGGACAGGATGACGATTCAAAATTTGCAGCGAATGCTTCACGGTGACGAAACCGACGGTCTACGTCATCGCTGACCTTAACGTCAACGGTGTCGGCGGAGGGTGGTTATCAGCCGGGAGTCCAGTTCAGACCGCGAACGTGCTGAGCAACGAGTGGATGCAGGTGGACCACCTCATCGTCTACCGCGAGCCACCCAGCCGCCTATGCGACTCGGCTCAATCAATCAGCAGCCCCGCTAGACCATGCCTCCATTGGCACGCAGCGTCTGACCATTGACCCACGCTCCATCTGGCCCGACGAGAAACGCCACAACATTGGCAATATCTTCGGGCGTGCCCAGCCGTTCTAACGGTGACATTTTCGACAATTTCTCGACCAGTTCCGCGGACTTGCCGTCGAGGAACAATGCGGTGCCCGTCGGTCCGGGAGCGACCGCGTTTACCGTGATGTTTCGTCCACGCATCTCCTTGGCCATGATCGCGGTCATCGTTTCGATCGCCGCCTTGATGCCCGCATACACGCCGTATGTCTCAAATTTCATCCCCACCACGGTGGTCGAGAAGTTGACGATCCGCCCGCCATCACGCAGGCGTTTTCCAGCCTCGCGCAGGCAGTTGAACGTGCCGCGAAAGTTCACCGCGACCTGAGCATCGAAGACCGCGTCGTCGCAGTCCGCGATCGCGGCTAATTTCAAGATGCCCGCGTTGTTCACCAAGACATCGACGCCACCGAAAGCCGTCTCGGCACTGTCGAACATCCGTTTGACGGCCGCGGAATCAGAGACGTCCGCCTGGACCGCGATGGCGCGGCCTCCCTCGGCTTCGATCTTGCTCACGACTTCCGTCGCAGCATCTTCGCTCCCAGCATAATTGACGATGACGTTCAGCCCATCGCTGGCAAGACGCTGTGCGATGGCTGCGCCGATCCCGCGTGACGAACCAGTCACGATTGCGGTCTTGTTTGTCGTTTCGTTCATGCGATACCTGTTTCTTTATCTTCGTAGGGTGCGTGGTTTTCCTGCGGTTCGCAATCGCTCGGACCATTGAATCGCCGAGTCCGAAAGCGGTATTCGTTGCCTTGCCCACTGCTCACTGCCCACCGCGTGTTGATCTTGAGTCGCGTCGCGTGAGCGGCCGGGTGGCTCGCGTTACCCGCTGCCTGACGGCTTCAGCTCACCATTGCCGGGCGGATTTTTCCCGGATCAGCAGCCTGCCAAGCGACAGCGAGACAATATGGCGCGTCGAATCAAATGTAGCGACCGTCGCCAGACGGTGGAATCCACGTTGTGGTGAACGTAACCCCGCTTGAATCAAACGCCCGCCAATTCCCTGGCGTTGTCGATTCTGAATAACGGCCAGCGGAGCGAGAATCTGTGCACTGACGTGACGATCCCCCGGTTCGATTCTCAGTAGGACGACGATGCCGCTAGCGGCGTCGATGGCGGTGGTTCCGGCTTGGCGTGCTGATTTGCTGGCCGGGTCCTCCTCAGCTCCCGGTTGCCTCCCGATTTATTTCACTCCGACTGCGATCTCTGCGGGGGGAACATGGCTGGCGACCTCACTTGAGGTGGTCATTCTAGCGTAGAACGGGAAATTTTCTCAAAATATGCAGAAGGTTGGTCATAAACGAGGTCACGCGGATAAGTAACTACGTAAGCCAATCTTTCTGAGGAGATATTTTTGGACGAGAGAATCCGTCACGCGACCCGACAATGGACTTTGGCCCAGCCAGTGGTCTCGCCAATTGACATGACACCGAATTCGGGCGCGACAGTGTTGCAGCGAATTCGAGTTCAGCTCAGCGAGTACACCGAACGCAGGTCACAGGAGGCCCGCGCGTAATGAATCCTGATTATCAAGAACTGATTCATCGACACCTCGACGATTCACTGTCAAGTGAACAGCAGGCTCAGTTGAACGAGTGGATCAAGTCGGATCCAAAGAACGCGAGGCAGTTCGCATCCAGCGTGATGCTGCATGATCGACTGCGTAGCGAATTGACCACCGCCGCCGAGGATGCAGCGAAAGTGGTGTTGCCCAACAGGTCGCAATCCGGAGCGTGGGGACGCTGGCCGTTTGCCCTGGCGTCGACCGCCTGTGCTGTGCTGCTGGCCGTTTCGCTGCTGTGGCAAGCCGTGGACACACCTTCGGCTTCGGCCGCGATCGTTGAATTGAATCGGATCATCGAGGCGAGCGATCTGCCCATGGATCGTACGTTTTTGATTTCAGTTCTCGACGCAGTCATCCCACCGAAACATCAAGATCGTCATTCACCTGAGCGTCAGCGTCCGCCCAAGCCTCCCCTTGACGGCGCGGTGCTCGATGTTCGTGGTCCGGACCAGTTCGTTCTCAAACGCCAGACAGGGCAAGGGGAATCGTTCGTCACGGGGAGTAATGGAACGACCAGCTGGGCCGTGCGACCCGATGGGCCGGTTCGCTATAGCAATGATCTGTTCCGATTCGCTCGAGACCTTCCGGGCCATGAAGACGGATTGCCAATCAATAATCTGCACGACGGACTGGAAGCGTTGCGAACCGCCTATGACTTGGAAATGCTGCCTGAGGAGGACGCCGACCCGACAGCCGAGCGAGATGGTGAAACCTATCGCCGGATGATTGCTGTCAAGAAACCTGGTTTCCGCGGGGCAACGAGGGTGGAAATCCGTTACGCCGAATCAAGCGGCCAGATTTACGAGCTGCGGTTCGTTCAGATGTCTTACGGCCCCCAACAAATCACGTTGACGATGACCGCTATCGAAGAAGAATCACTCCCCGACGACTATTTCGACCATTCACACCATCACGGCCCCGAACGGGTCGTGGAATTCGAGTAAAGAGATATGAAACGTTTCCTTTGGATTGCGATCGGTTTCGCAGCATGCTTGGGCACCACGCACGTCGCGTTGCAAGTTTTTGCGCAGCCTCCGACCCATCAACGCCCACCTACCAAACGAGTGGGCAAACCCAGAATTAGTGACACAGTGAAAGCGAATGTGTACGCCGACAACTGGTTCACCCTGTATATCAACGGCGAGCATGTTGCGGTCGACTCGATCAAGTTCATGCCACACAACGTGGTCAGTGTTGATATTTTGCCAGCGTATCCGATGACGATCGCTGTCATGGCAAAAGACAATGCCGATTCAAAAACCGGCATGGAATACGCCAATACCAGTATCGGTGATGCAGGCTTCATCCTGAAGTTTGGCGACGGCACGGTGACCGATGCAAGCTGGAAAGCCAAGTCGTTTTCTCATGGCCCGATCAACCATGACACCAAGAACCCCAAAGTTGAGAATCTGCCGATACCAGAAAACTGGTACCAGATCGACTTCGATGACACATCCTGGGCGTTCGCCAAGGAGTATTCGCAACAGCAAGTTGGCCCGAAGGAACCGTTCTTTGAGCATGACTTCAGCGGGGCGAGTTTCATTTGGACCGATGACATCGAACTCGACAACACCGTCATCTTCCGCCATCACGTCGCCGATTCGCCCGATGGAGTGTCTCGACCGGACTTTTCTAACCTGAACAACATTGTTCCCGACTCCCCACCGAGAAAGCCAAAACGATGAATTTAAGAAGCATTCATGGGATCACCCACGGATCTCTCCGTTCAGTGCTTGCGATTGCGATGATGCTGACGGTCTCCAACGCTGTCTTGGCCCACGATGGCCCCCATCATGGCGATTCAGAAGCGGTCAAGGCATCAAGAACATGGACCCTCGGTGATGAAGGCGCCCACTTGCATGGCACCTTCGTAGCCGCGTCCGGTGACGACGTTCAAATCCGTTGTGACGACAACCGGCTGGTCAGCCTGAAGATCGAACGCCTGGTCGCATCGGACCGTGAGTGGATCGCGAAGCGGCTCGAAACCATTGACACCCTCAATCGGCAGCGTCAGCTACGGTTTGTTATGCAGAATCCGACAAACCGTGATGGCATTCAAACAAAGGAGAAGGCCAATCCCATGCCATTGATCCGCGAACACTTTCAACCGTTTTCGAGCACGTTGAAACTGCGTTGGGACGACGACTACTTCTATGTGGGTTCCAATGGGATGCCAGACCACCCGATGATGATTGGAATTCGTTCCTGGCAACAACAGGTTCCGATTCCTCAAAAGTACTTTGGTGATTACGCTTGGCGAATTCCGTTGCACCCGGTTCCCGCGAAGCAACCCATGACGACGAAGGACGACTTTCTGCGTGGAGCGATCGCGCTTGCCGTGAACGGTATTCCGATCTTCAATCCACTGAACAACCGTGGCGACGACGCTCTCTTGTTTGGCGAATTGGACGAGTACGGTGGTCACTGTGGGCGTGCAGACGATTATCACTACCACATCGCCCCGATGCATCTCGAGAAGACGGTCGGGAAAGACCAGCCGATTGCTTACGCCTTGGACGGCTATCCGATTTTCGGATACCAAGACGAAACGGCCAGCGATTTTGCGCCGCTCGATTCATTGGGTGGCCACAAAGACGCGGGCGGCAAGTATCACTATCACGCCACCAAGACTTACCCTTACATCAACGGCGGATTTTATGGTGAAGTGACGAAGCGTGATGGTCAGGTCGATCCGCAACCTCGAGCTGAACCGGTTCGACCGGACTTGACTCCGTTGCGAGATGCGAAGATCACCGAGTTCACTCAACCGAAGCCGGGAAGTTATCGCCTCGTCTACGACGTTCGTGGTAAGCAGGGATCCGTTTCTTACACGCTGGCAAAAGACGGTTCCGCAGAGTTCACGTTCGTCGATCCCAACGGCCGCCAAACATCGGAGAAGTACTCGCCACGTGATCCCCGACGCGACGGTCCGCCACCGCCACGCGACGATCGCCCGCGAGGCGGTGACCCACGGCAACCACCTCCACCGCGTGACGGCATGGCCCCGCCGCCGCGTGGCGGCAGAGACGCGCCCCCACCGCCCGGTGGCCCCGGCAGAGTCGATCCGCCGGTCGATCTCTCCTCCATGTCGCGAACGAGTGTCCCCGGCTTCGTGGTCAGTAGCACTTCGGTCGATAAGAAACACTTTTTGTCCGTCGACTGCACCTGCGACGGTGCTGCAGAATCGCCAGCGGTCGCTTGGAATGAGGCTCCCGAGGGAACGAAGTTCTTCGCGGTGAGCATTTGGCACACGGCTCCCGACCAGGAGAAATCCTACTGGGTTGTGTACAACATTCCCGCGAGCGTTTCATCGCTGAAGCAAAACTCCCGAGGCGTCGGCAGCGTTGGAGCGAACGATCGAGGAGACACCAACTACGATCCGATGTGCTCCAAAGGCCCCGGGTTGAAGAAATATCACATCACAGTCTTTGCACTGTCATCAAGAATCGACGTACCTCCCCGCGAGGCAACAAGAGCCAACCTGCGCAAGGCAATGAAGAACAGCCTGCTTGGCGAATCGACTTTGGATGTTCTGTACGAACGGTAGAGAGTACTTTGCCCCACGCGCCCCCGATTCGAAGTCGGGGGGACTGCGTTCTCACGACGATTCATCACTTTTCTGAAAGACTTTTCATGACGCCCAATTCACGCATGCAGATTTGCATGGGTATCTTTGCAGTTTCCTTGGCCGCTTGCGGCACCAACGCTTTTGCGGACTGGGACCGGTTTCGTGGACCCAATGGGACCGGGATCACTACCTCCGACGCTCCCGTCGAATTCGGTGAGGACAAAAACCTGAGTTGGAAACGGGAGCTTCCCGGCCGCGGTGTCTCCAGTCCAATCGTCGTCGGTGACCGCGTCTTGGTAACCTGTTATTCCGGTTATGGGATGGGGGACGGCGAAGGAGAACTGGAGGACCTGAAGCGGCATCTTGTCTGTGTTGACCAGAACTCGGGCCGGCAACTTTGGGTTCGGACGGTGAACGTGAAGATGCCTGAAGACCCGTATCGGTCGCCCGGTGTGACCACACACGGTTACGCCAGCCATACGCCCGCGAGTGATGGCACGCTCGTCTACGCGTTCTTTGGCAAGTCGGGTGTCTATGCGTACGATCTGGAGGGAAATGAAATCTGGAATCAATCCGTTGGTGCAGAACCCAGTGAGAAGGGATTTGGGTCGGCCGCGAGTCCAATCGTTGCCGGGGACTATGTCATCGTCAATGCCGCCGACGAGTCGCTCTCAATCGTGTGGCTGGACAAGTCGACTGGCGAGGAGAAGCATCGGTACCGATCCGATGGACTCGGCGAATGTTGGACCACACCGGTTCTGATGAAAAATGGTGATCAGGAGGACGTGGTGATTTCCGTGATCGGCGAAGTCTGGGGGCTGGACCGTGAAACTGCGAATCTGTCGTGGTACGCAGACGGCGTCAGTGCGCGAAACGCACAAGTCAGTGTGCTCTCTGGTGAAAATGGAATTGTCTATGCAATCGGAGAAGAAGCGGTCGCCATCCGAGTCGGCGGCACCGGTGATGTCACGAAAACGAATACTCTCTGGGAAGGTCGATCGAGACCACGCTTCGCGACGCCCGTCCTGGTGGACGACCATCTGTTCTCCATCAGCGGTTCGGTGCTTGAGTGCCTCGATGCCAAGACAGGCGAACAAGTATTTCAGGAACGGATCACCGCAAGTCATTCGAACACGACCAACGAATCGGCGCCCCAGCCGCCGGACCGAGGCGAGTTGGGCGGCGGCCCTGATCGAGAACGTGACGGCCGAGAACGTGAGGGTCGTGAGCGTGAGGGTCGTGAGCGTGAGGGTCGAGAACGTGAGGGTCGAGAACGTGAGGGTCGAGAACGTGGCGGCCCACCGCGTGGTGGCGGACGCGGCGGTCGCGGTCGCGGTGGCGGAGGTGATGATATTGCATCGCCCGTGGTCGCGGCGGGGAAAATTTACATCGTGACAAACGCGGGATTCGTTCACGTCATTGAGGCGAAGCCGGAGTTCAAGTTGATAGCGTCCAACGATATGACCTTCGATTCAAGTGGGTTTGGTGGAACGCCCGCGATCAGTGACGGCAAACTATTCCTACGTTCCAACACTCACCTGTACTGCATCGGATCCGCAATCAAGTGAGTGACGTGCTCCGTTTTCGGGGCGGAGACAGCACTGGCGAAGAGTACGGCGAGTCTTCGAGCTTTGCCGGCGGTCCGGTTCGCATTGGGAAGGCGATGTGGCCGAACGCTACGCGGTCGGAGCGTTCGACCACAATTTCAGACAGCAATTCTCCGCTCGCTCCTCATCAGCCAGAAGTCCAGTTAAGACTGCGAACCTGCTGAGCAACGAGTGGATGCAATCCGATCGGGTCACAAAAGGGACAGTGTGGAAATCGAGTTCGAATCTGTTTGTTTTCTATCCCTTTAAACCCCAAAAGCATCCAGCGTCAACTCAGGCCAGTCGATGGTCTTGCCGTTGCCGGAGTTTCGAGTTTGACCACTCGGTCAGTCCACGACGGTATATTGGGATTTCTTTGATGCCCAGTTGGTTTTCATTCCCATCAGCTTCACGAGTACGAAGAGGGCACTCGTTTCTGCTCGTGGAACAAAAAGGAACATGCAATGAGTTCTTCAACGGAACCCGGCGACAACGAAAGTGAAGCCCAGCCTCTTCGGAGAAGTCGACTCGAGAAGATGAAGGAGTCTTCGGATGCATTCGTCTCGATCGATCCGAAAGATGATCAGGCCCCTGTCATCGACGAAGAGGCGCAGCGGCTTGTCAATGAAATCTTGGGGAATAGCCCCGATGATGAGAAGAATCCATTGGATGATGAGGAAATGGATGAAATTGTCGACGAAATATTGGGAAGAAATCGAAAGGTTGCAACACCAATCGAGAACGTCAATCCTGACCGCGGCACGTCAAGTCGATCGGCGGGGCGAGGGTTTCTTGGCTGGGGTTCTCCAGAAGAACCTAGGCCGAAGGTCAGGGGATCAGGCTTTGGCAACTATGGCAGCAGGAAAAGTTTAAGTGGGGGGAAGTCTGCATCGCGTTCAATCGAATCAGGCAAGGACGCGGAGAAGGCCGCAAGAGAATCCAAAATGCGGCTCGAGGAAGAGCGAGAGCGAAGAGAGCAGGAACGGAAGGATAAAGTCGCAGCTGAGAAGAGGCGAAAAATTGAGAAATTGAGAAGCGAGATCAGCAGTCAAAAGCAATCCGTCAGTGAAAAGAGAACTCGTCTCAACCGACTGAATGAAAAGATCGCTGCCAAGCAAGAGAAAATCAACGGGATCAATGATGCGATGAGCATGACGGAGGATTCCCAGCACCGGAGCGAATTGGGAATGAAACGCGCCGACGTTGAGTCTCAATTGCTCACTCTCAAATTGAATCGCATCGACTTGCAAAGTAGTTTGTCTGATGCGAAGTTTCGCCTGGAGCAATTGGTGCGGAAACTCGAAGCACTGAGTTATTAAGTTTGTTTAGAAGGGCAGGGGAATGGTATCCGTTAGCGCTCAGGACCTGCCACTGATTTGCGCGCAGTCGGGGCGGTGGATTCATCCTCCGCATCAATCATGCGATCAAACGATGTGATGATGCTTGCGTGCTTCAGATGCAGCGATTGGAAGATCGAAACTGACGCTCCGGCGTCGGCCACCGGTGCGCACTGAGGACAATGCGCGTCAGCGTTGGACAATGACGACGCCTTGTCAGCTTTCACCTTACAGCGGCGCCAGATCTGCTATAACGTGGCCGGAGCTAACGTGTCGCTCATCGAGTATTAGTCACACGAGTTACGGCCAACGCGCGCGACCTGGAATCAATCCCGAAACCCGAGTCTGACACCAGTGATGGACCAGACGCATTAGAAGCGGATTAATAGGATAGGGACAGGCAATGAATAGTTGCCTTCGATCGCGGCTTGCGTACCATTTCCGATGGTTTCGCTGCTCAAAACCGTGACGCTGACGGAGGTGATGAAGATGCCCAGGCAAGCTCGTGGGGAAGTGATCGATCCGAATGAGGTTCAGATCCTCCACTGTATCGAGAGGTGTGTCCGCAAGGCGTGGCTCTGTGGGACCGATCCCGTTACAGGAGATTGTTTCGAGCACCGCAGGGGCTGGATCCGCGACCGAATGGAGTTCCTCGCCTCCGTGTTCGCGATCGATTGCCTGACGTTTTCGATCATGAGCAATCACCTGCACCTCGTTTTAAGAAGCCGCGATCCCCTCGCACTTGCAGCCGATCCGCACACGCATCGGCTTGGATACCCATGCCTGGTGCGACGTCGTGAGCCGATTTGGGCGGGTGTTCAAGCGAGCAGCGGGCAGCCCAGAACACCTCGCCGAGGAAGCCAGCCGTCGCGGTCAAGGTTGGCTTTGCGCCGGTGACAATCCGCTCGGGTTGTCTTCGGCCTGACCGTCTTCGGAAAACCTTCCACTTTGATTCCATCCGGGGTCGCTGCTGCGCCGATATCGGAGAATCGGATCAGAATCAGCCCGATGCTCGGTGGCGGCATTCAGCGAGGACCGGATCGTAGTTAAATCGGCCGAAAGACAAGCCGCAGCCCGGACTGAAAATTGGGTGGCCCTCTTTTTGTTCTTTTTGCCCTCTTTTTGGTGGCCCTCTTTTTTTTCTGGGAAATTCTGAAAGACTTTTGTTGATATCGCATTCTTGGGGGGGGGTAGAATGCGCCCGTCGTATTGGATGTTCAACTCTCGAATCACATTTACGAGGATGACTGAAACAGATGAAAACCACTATTTCTGTTGTGGCTCTGCTTGTCGCTGGCATCGCTGCCTCTCATTTCACCGAACGCATTTCGCCCATGTCCAATCTGCGTGGAGGCTAGAATGGACATAGTTGTGAAAAGTCGTTGGGGGAAACGTGCAATATCCCCATTAATAATGACAGCTACGAGCAAGGACAGAAATGCAACACAATTGGACAAACAGCGGTGCATTGTAAGGAACGCGGGATCAATAGCTGGCGTAGTGGATCTTGTTAAAGATCCATCCAGAACAGGATCTTTAACAAGATCCACTACAGTAAACCCGTCACTTATTGTTCATGGCATCCTAAGGACAATCCAGAGCCCCGTTCATGCACAGTGCAGTTTCTTGCTAATTGTGTTATGGCCGGCTACTCAATCTGCCCATCAGTTGACGTAGTTTGCACTCAAGATCCTTATAACTACCATCTGAAATGGGCACCCTCCGGAGCTGGATCACCGGGATGCGGCCAAGTGACCCGCTGCGGTTCTTAAGAAATTTATTATCTAAGGGTGACATTATGGCCAACGGCACACTACGGGACATCTTGCGTTGGGGACGGCTCTGTGCCGTGTTTGCCTTGGCAATCTTCGGATGCGTGTTTGCTTTCTCAACGGTTAACGCAACGGACTTCGACAATGGACGTCCGTTGACGACCGAAGAGAAAGCAGCCCGATACGATGCGATGACCCATCAGGACTGGTTTGCCGGCAAGCGATACCGTTACCGAGTCCGTTGCATCTTTGATTCGGGCGGATCGCCGCCAATTCACCTGCAAGGGACACGAGCAGACTTGCTGGCGGACACGGAACGCGAACTGATCATTGGCAAGCCGTATTCCGGCAGTAACATCTTTCCCCTGTACATTGCCCACAAGATTGAGAATCCAGGAATCCCAATCTATGAAGACGATCAAGTCATTTGGAAGTGGTACGCCTTCAACGGAAAGGAAAGCCGGAGTTGGGAGAACAACTTATTCGACGAGCACAGTCAGGGCTTGCACCATGACGGTGTTGTCAGTGCCCAAAACTCAGCCCGCTTACTTACGTTCGACCCTTTTTTTGGATTCTTGACCGGCTTGAGTCGACATCGATGCTCAGGAGCTTTAGCTCCTAACCTCCCGTACTCGTTTGATGAGATTGATTCGCGAGAAATCGACTACCCTCCCTATGGAGCTTGCGTTGAGTCGCGGGCGAAGGCGTTGGACGAGAGCGATGGCACCCTGACCAATATTACCTTAGATGCTCCTGAATACTTGACGATTTTCGCTTCGAGTGATAGCCAAGTTTATCGGCCGATCACCGAAATTGCGACATTCAACCAGCACCGATTTCCGGCGAAGGGCAGTCGGCAGGATCGCGGGTGCACCTGGGAGTATGAACTGATTTCGGTCGAAGATTTCGATACACCCGCCCGCGCAGCAGATTGGTTCCCTGACTGGCCGCGTGGCACGTCGGTCACAGACAAAACCCGGGACAAGATCCTTCGCATCCCGTTCAGTTCTGACGAGATGAATGTGATTCAAGATTACATCTTGACCACCCAGAAATTGGGGTTGCCAGCGATAGGCTGGTCGCTCTGGACGTGGGTGAACTCCCTGCTACTAATCATTTTGGTGAGTTTGATCGGTTTCAAGGTCTATAAGAGCATTCGGGCTGAATGATGATAATGCGTTTAGCAGTGGCATGCTGTGTCTCCCTCTTTTTCTCATGTGAGGCCATGTGTGCGACGGAAGACACCGTGCCTGAGGACGCGTTTTGTGGATCCATTGCCGCCAAGGCTTGCGTCGGGCATCTGGGACTCCGCTGGCGGCAGACGGCTGAGGTACGTGCGCTCGAGGACATGCCGATCTGCCGTTTCAATGAGATCCAGGCAGCAATCGAGTCCCTTGATTTGCATGCTCTGCCCTATCCAGCGAAACGCGACGATTTGCCAGAGTTGCGGTCGATTTTAAATCGGAAACCAGCGAATGTGGCTGCTGTGATCTGGGATCGCGGTAACGCAGCAACCTGGATTCAAACTGGAGAGTCAATAGGGCATTTTATGACGCTGACAGGGATTTCCGAAGATCAACTCGTCTGCTTTGACGGACAAGACGGACAGGTGCATCGTCGCGAGTTGGCAGACAATCAAGCTGCGTATTTGTTGCTGGTCAGTAGTTCGCCGATCGAAGTTCAACATCTTGGGTATGGTGAGATCCTGGCATCCAGTGTTCAAAACGGCGTGACATCACCGTTTATTCTGCTGGCATGTGTCTTAATAGCCTTATCATTCAGACAAAGTGAATCGAAACTGATCAATAACCGTCGTGAATTGCATCTTTTCTCCGCGTTGAGTTTTGCTCGACGCGGACTAATAGTCGTGTTGCTCGGAGGCGTATGTGTGGCGGGCTACGCATTGACTCAGCGCAAAAACTTTTCAAAATCGCACGTTGTCGCTTCTCCGGGTCAACCGATCGTTTTTCAGGGCGATGAGGTTTCACTTGGATCGATCATTATTGGCTCAGGTGAACAGCATCAAATTCATTTGGTCAATCAAACCGACCAGGTCGTGCAGATCGACGACATCGTTCCTAGCTGCGGTTGCGTGTTAATTGACCCGCGACAAATGGTCTTGCTGCCCAATGAAGTTCACAAAATTGACATCCAGATTACGGCCGCCAACTTGGGAAAAAACACTCATCAGCTGACCGTGAAGTCCAATCAAGAAACGATTGATGAAGCGACCTTAGTGTTCGATGGGGTCAACGGTCCTCGGCTTTTACCTCGGATGTCGCTCGTTGGCGTGATCTCAGCTCAGAAGAAGAATCGGCTGGTGCACAATCTGGAGTTTGAAAACGTCGAAACAAGTCAAATTAAAATTACGAAAGTGGACTTGTTGCAAGATGACGCACCGATCGAGATTGACCTGAGTTCTGCCGAGGAATCCAATTCTCAGCAGCCGTTGCAAATCGGTATTGTACTGAAAGAAAACTCAGAATTTCGTGGACTCTTCTATTCGAATATTCGTGTGAACATCAGTGACACCAGCGGCGGAGTGTCCAATTAAATGACTCCGATGCTGGCACAAATTGGAGTTGAGATTGCCGACTAGCGGGGTGCTCAATGGGTTGATCGCGAGAACTTGGCCAGTCACTTTGATGCTGGTGCTGCTGTCGCTTCAATCCGCCTGTTTGGGATGGCACGCCTACCGTTCTTCACCCGTGCATGACGAGTTCGGCCACTTCTTTGCTGGAATGGCTTATTGGAAACACGACGATGTTCAGCTATTTAACGTTAACCCACCGTTGATTCGCGCGCTCGGTACGTTTCCAGCGTCACGCTCGTCCTTGATGAACAATTTGGATCGAACGGACTGGGACCCTCCCGATCGTCCTGAATTCCTTGCTGGTCGCTGCTTGTTCTTGCAACATCCAAACGACTTTCAATCGGCTCTTTTTCAAGGCCGATTGCTGGTCAGTGTCTTTGCGATCGTCGGGACGGTGGTTTGTTATCTGTGGGCTCGGGACCTCAGCAACCGCATCGGAGGTGTATGCGCCGCAACCTTGTGGGCCTTTCAGCCTCAGGTTCTGAGCCATGGATCCTTAATCACAAACGATGTTCCCGTCGCCGTGATGATGGTCGCATCAGCCTATTTATTCACCAAATGGATTCAGAGCCGGACAATCATTCATGCTGCTGGCTTTGGAGTGGCCTTTGGAATCGCATTGATTTGCAAGTTCACAGCGGTATTGTTGGTCCCGCTCTTCGCAATGTGGATTCTGATCGCCACTCGTCCCAATCAATGGAAAGCGACCCTCTACCAATCCAGCTTGTGTCTCGCGATCTGCTGGCTGATTATTTGCCTTCCCTATCGATTCGCTGGCGTCTTGCAACCGCTCGGCGAGCATGAGTTTTTTTCGATCACACTCAGCCAGGCAGAAGAGCCGATTCACTCGTTGACGGGAAATCGGTTCCGCGGAACTCTCTTGGCGCATTTGCCGACATTGATTCCTGCTCAGTACCTTCAAGGGCTTGACCGCCAGCAATTTGACTTTGATCGCGGTCTTTCTTCCTATGCTTGGGGTAGGAATCATTCGCGAAGCTGGTGGTGGTTTTACCTCTACTCGATGATGGTCAAGCTGCCTTTGGGGACTTGGTTGGCAATCGGCGTGGGACTGGCCGCAACGGTTAGCCGATTTCAACATTTCAACCACTCGATCGCGTTCGCGGCAACCGCAGCCCTGTTGATCCTGTTCGTCATTTCAGTGAAAGCCGGGATTGGACAACAGGTTCGCTATGTCATCCCGGCCTACCCGTTTCTGTTTGTCTTGGTCGCCAATGCGTTCTCGGATCGCGAGACGATATCGCGGCGCACACATGCTCTTTTAAACCTGATGCGTGGTTTGGCAATCTTCGGCTGCTTGTTGTCTGTGACAGCCTCATTGAGCGCTGCACCAGACTGGATGCCATTTTTCAACCACGCTGTCGGTGGATCGTCGCAAGGATTCCGCTATCTGTACAACGATGCCACGGACTGGGAGCAGTCACGCTATGATATTGAGGATTGGTTGAAACAGCATCCTGGTGGCAGGCCGGCATTTTTGGTGACCGATACCGTGGCACGCGATGAATTGGCGCGATCCGACACGACAGGCTCCGTGCAGGTGACGTCTTTTTTGCCAACGATACCTGATGGCGACTGCTGGCTTATTGTCAGCCAATCATCGCTGAGCCTGAGGAGTGATGAGAAATGGCTGTGGCATCAAACACCAGTCGATTCGATTCACGGGGCATATTTGGTTTACAAGGTTAGCGGGAAGCAGTGCCGAGAGAACCTGAATGCCATCCCCGAAATCTGGCGTGTTCCAGAAGAAGATTCTCCACAGTGACTCCAGAGAAAGGGCTTTTGAGATGTCGATGCGAAGATATGCATTTACGCTGATCGAACTTTTGATCGTGATCGCGATTGTCGGTTTGTTGGTGTCGTTGACACTGTCCGCCGTCCAGAGCAGTCGGGAAGCAGCTCGACGTTTGGACTGCTTGAATCGAATGCGACAGCAGATTTTAGGCGTGCAGAATTTCCATGGGTCATTCAGTCTGATCCCTCCCAACGGCGGCCCAGCGTCCGGCAATGATTTGTCTCTGCTAGGTGGACCCGCGATTCAACCATCGACGTTCGAACGCAACGCAAACGATATGCTTTTGTGGGGAGTCGGCGACCCGAAGCGCGTCGGCCAGATGCAGACTGGCCCCTGGACCTACAGTATTCTCCCACAACTTGAACTGGGGAACTTGTACAATGGCACACGCCCCGTCGCGAACATTCCCATCTACGGGTGCCCGTCCCGTTCCAACCGGACTCCCACGGCCACGGTCAATGACCTCTACGGTGAGTACGAATCAGGTGGTTTGATCATTGCAAAAACGGATTATGCAGGCAATGAGTGGCTGATGACGGATCGACCCCAATGGAAGCGATTCCGCGACGTCCAAGACGGCTTGAGCAACACTATTGCAATCGGCGAGAAGGCCTACGACCCCACTGTGCAAACACCCTCTTCCTGGTACTGGGACGAGCCGATCTGGATCGGCGGGAGCAACGGAACGGTTCGTCGTGGAAAGCTCATCGTGCCGGACTTGGTAGGCATTCCCTACCGAGACAACTGGGGATCGGCACACATCGCGGGAGCAAACTTTGCGATGGTTGATGGCAGCGCCCGATTCATTGCGTCTTCAATTCAAGTCCGCGTGCTCGGCGCTCTGTTAACTCCGGCAGACAAAGACGGCACCCAAGAAAGCGAATTCTGAAGGGAGTTAGCGTCGTAGTAGAATAGAGAGAGGTAGATTAGGGACAGGCAATAAATAGTTGCCTTCGGTCGTGGCTTGCGTACCATTGCCGATGGTTTCGCTGTTCAAAACCGTGACGTTGATGGAGGTGATGAAGATGCCCAGGCAAGCTCGTGGGGAAGTGATCGATCCCAGTGAGATTCAGATCCTCCACTGTATCGAGAGGTGCGTCCGCAAGGCGTGGCTCTGTGGGACCGATCCCGTTACAGGAGATTGTTTCGAGCACCCCAGGGGCTGGATCCGCGACCGAATGGAATTCCTCGCCTCCGTGTTCGCGATCGATTGCCTGACTTTTTCGATCATGAGTAGTAGGATAGGGACAGGCAATGAATAGCTGCCTTCGATTGTGGATTGCGTACCATTGCCGATGGTTTCGCTGCTCAAGACCGTGACGCTGATGGAGGTGATGAAGATGCCCAGGCAAGCTCGTGGGGAAGTGATCGATCCAAATGGGATTCAGATCCTCCACTGTATCGAGAGGTGCGTCCGCAAGGCGTGGCTCTCGGGACCGATCCCGTTACGCGAGATTGTTTTGAGCACCGCAGGGGCTGGATCCGCGACCGAATGGAGTTCCTCGCCTCCGTGTTCGCGAGCTGAACAGTGGGTTGCCCTCTTTTCGCCCCTTTCTTTTCTCTTTTCACTTTGTCCGAAAACCGAGGTTTCGACGCTCGTTTGGTAGGTTGGGTTGAGATTGTGCTGTCGTCGATCGGGAGTTCGGTGCGTCCGATGCCGAGACTCTGTTATTACCTTGACGGAATATGCACTGCATGTAATAATTCTAGGGAGTGAACACAGTTGAGCCGCGACAAAAAGGAGCGTTTTCAGGAGTTTGTTCGTGGATTGGAATCTGCTGAGAACGTGGCTACGGCGGCAGAAGCCCTGACATTGGTTGGTGAAACATTGACAGCGGTGAAAGATGAAATGTCAGACATTCCGAACGATCCTGCGAATTGGCGGACCGATGGGCGAATATATCCGCCGCAGGCTGACAACGCACGGGAGATTGAGAATCGGCGTGACTTGATGCGGTATCGTTCGCGAGGCCACAACCCATTGATTCGTGACAACGGTGCCATCGAGATTAGAGATCTGCAAAGTAACGTCCTTCTCAGCAAGCCGGGAAGGGACGGCGACGGAGTTAATTATGAGCAAGAATGAGAATCCAATTCAAACCCTTGGTAAGCGAATAGCCGAGGACTGCCCCAGTGCGTCCGTGGCGGTCGACAAACCGAAAAAGCCAAGCGGTGTCTGGTTTCTGGATATCGTCCGCGATGATCACAATGTCAACGTGCAGTGGCAAGCGAAGCACGGGTTTGGTGTGTCAAGTTCTCCTGATGCTGACTATGGGGAAGGGGCCGACGAAGTCTATGATGACAGTGATGCCGTTCGTCATCGCGTACTTTCGTTGCTGCTGTCACGGGGCGAAACTTCGCCACCTGCTGCGGTCCGCTTGTCGGAACTTCGACGTGAACTTGGGCTTTCACAGATTGAAATGGCGGAAAGACTGAGTGTTCAGCAGGGAGCCGTGTCGAGAATGGAAAGGCGAGGCGACATCAAGATCAGTTCGCTGCGGGAGTATTGTCAGTCGCTCGGCGGGACGCTGAAACTGATGGCACAGTTCCCAAACGGTTCTTCCAAAGTCATTCTACTTGAAGACGAACGGGAAACCGTATGAGTACCGAGAATCAAGCAGCCGATGTGCGATGCAACCTGTTGGTGATTCGATCCCGCCAGGTTGATCAGGCAGCGAGTTTCTACGAAGCCCTTGGCTTGCATTTCACCAAACATCGCCACGGCAGCGGGCCAGAGCATTATGCGTCTGAGTCCGCCAGCCATACGTTTGAAATCTACCCATTGGCAGACAATGCCACACCCACGACAGAGACACGAATCGGTTTCGCCGTGGAGCAAATTGACGACGTTTTTGCACGGCTGGTCCAAGCCGGTGGCAAACCAGTCAGCCCGCCCAAGGCATCACCGTGGGGAAGGCGCGCAGTCGTTTGCGATCCCGATGGTCATCGAGTCGAACTAACCGCCTGCGATTTGAAACACGATGAGTGACTATCCCTACAACTTTGACGCCAAGATCGTGAAATATGGTTTTGGAAAGGTCCATTTTTCAGTCGTTTATGTACCCAAGGAAATCTTGTCCCAGTTGGACTTCACAGAATCGAAACGGTTGCGAGTTGACGGCGAGGTCGAAGGCATCCGCATCGAAGCGGCTTTGATGCCAACGAAGGGGAAATGGTATCTGATGGTCTCTAAGAAGTTGCAGAAGCTATGCGGCGTCTCGCTGGGCGATCGCGTATCGGTTTCGTTCGATATTGCGGTTCAGGATGCGATCACGGTGCCGACGGAGTTGCACTTCGCTTTGGAAGCCAACGATGCGGCTCGCGAGGTCTGGGACAGTTGGACCGCCGGCAGACGCCGCGGTTTCTGTTACCGAGTCGACTCGGCCAAGATGGTCGAAACACGAGAGAGGCGTGTCGAAGAAGTCATCGATACATTGACGGAGCAAGCCAAGTGAGCGAGTCAGGCATCCTTACATGGCAAGAGTTCCAAAAGGTGGACCTGCGCGCGGGAACGGTCACATCCGTTGACGCGTTCCCAGAGGCTCGCAAGCCGGCGTACAAAATCACCGTTGACTTCGGCTCCGAAATTGGCGTTCGCCGCACGAGTGCTCAGATCACGGTGAACTACACCAAAGAGGAGCTCGTTGGTCGGCAAATCATCGGCGTCGTGAATTTTCCGGCGAAGCAGATCGGCCCATTCATGTCGGAGTTTCTCATCGTCGGATTCTATCGCGACGATGGATCGGTCATCTTGGCGGTTCCCGATCAGTCGATCCCTAACGGAGCCAAGTTGGCATAGCGAGTGAACCATGACCCATGCTGAAAAGAAGAACCTAGCAACGCGGGATCAATAACTGGCGTCGTGGATCTTGTTAAAGATCCTGTTCTGGATGGATCTTTAACAAGATCCACGACGGTAAACCCGTCACTTATTGTCCCTGGTGTCCCTCGTTGAACTGCTCGATTCGCTCGTGATGGGTTTGGTGCCGAAGGCGACGAAAGTCTCCAAGTACGGCGGGACGGTCACCGCTCAATCGGAATCGGAAGCGGATTGATAGGCACCAGCTGAATACGTCAGTTCATAGCTGTGAGAATAGATCTCGATAAGATTTCCAAAAGGGTCCTCACAGTACACCATGCGGTAAGGTTTCTCGCCGGGATAGTATTCGCGAACGGGCATCCGTTGCTTGCCCCCGTTCGCGACGATTCTCTTCGCGAGGCCCTCGACGTCTGGGTCCTGAACGCAGAAGTGAAAGACGCCTGTCTTCCAGTATTCAAAATTATTCTCTGGCTTTTCAGCATTTTTGAATTCGAACAACTCGACGCCAACTCGGTCGCCGGTTGCTAGGTGAGCGATTCGGAATCGATCCCAACCTCTTCCGAAGACATCGTCGCACATCACTCCAATTGCCGAGTCATCCGAAAGGATTTCGGTGGGCGGCATGATGACGTACCATCCCAGCGTTTTTGTGTAGAATTCGACGGCCTGGTCCAGGTCCGTGACGGAAATGCCGATGTGGGAAAAGCTTCGTGGATATGTCATTGGGGGCTCTTCAGATGAGTGCGGTGTTTGTGAACGCATTGTCGTTGGCAGTCGTGTCCTGCCAGCACTGGCAGGTGTCCCAAGATAGCGTAGAACGCCTGTATCGTCATGTAACATTGCGGGACGTCTGGCCAATAGTACGAGTGCGCAGGATCCGCTGTCGATAACGTTGGTCCAGCTTCACGTGTGACCACCGGTGGCATGATGATCGAGTGGTGCGTTTGTTGGGATTCGATTCCGTCTTAGGAACGCGGGATCAATAACTGGCGTAGTGGATCTTGTTAAAGATCCATCCAGAACAGGATCTTTAACAAGATCCACTACGGTAAACCCGTCACTTATTGTTCCTGGTATCCTTAGGCTGGATTGAGCGGCTGTGCAACGCGTGCAGGCATACTGGCGTAGGGCGGGGCGCGAGGGTGTGAGTGGTCCACCGTTTGGCGACGGTAGCTACGGGAGGATTTGTTACTGGTTGTTCACTTGCGGATGGGGATCCTGCATTGACAGATTCGTTTGGATAAGGAACGAGCGGAAAGTTACTGTCTGATATTGTGGCCGAACGCTCCGCGGTCGACCTTTCCGACCGCGGAGCGTTCGGCCACTTATTTCTCGCAGACTGACCCGCAATCAACGGTCTGCGGGGGAGCATGCCCCGGGGCGGGCGGTTTTCATTTAGAATCTTCGACGGCATCAACATGCATTGATGGAATCCAGCAACCAACAGACGGTGGTCCTGTGCTTTCCACCCAGCCGCAGAGACTCTCTGGATTCCGGATAAACGTGTCGTGATAAACTTAATCGAACTCACTGCGACCGGATTCGGATTTCTGTGCGTTTTACTGACAATCCGCCGGAGTGTCTGGTGCTGGCCGACCGGACTGATTCAGGTCTTGCTGTTCATCATCATTTTTTACGATGCGAAACTGTATTCAGACTTCGCACTGCATGTGATCTATGTTTTTCTTCAATGTTATGGTTGGTATCACTGGACGCGTGCAGGTGCTGGCGATGGGGACCTCATCGTGAAAACGCTTGCCATTTCATGGCTCGGCTGTTGGCTCGCCGTAACGGTCGCGGGAACGATCGGACTGGGGTGGGCAATGGCCTTGTGGACGGATGCCTCGCTCCCCTATCCCGATGCGTTCACAACCGTGGCAAGCCTTGTTGCTCAGTTCTTGCTTGCTCGACGGTATGTTCAAAATTGGGGATTCTGGATCGGTGTCGATATCGTTGCCATTTGGGTCTATTTCACGAAAGAGCTCAATGCGACTGCGGTCCTCTACATCACTTTTTTGGTTCTGGCCAGCGTTGGGATGGTGATTTGGAATAGGCAGTTGGTGAAGCAAAAAACGGGCGAGGTCGCTACGTGACTTTGGGATTGACGTTGGGGAAATATGCACCGCTGCATCGTGGGCATCAATTGGTTATCGAGCGAGCAATTGCCGAGAACGACCATGCCATCGTAGTGATCTACGACGCACCGGAAGTCACAGCTGTTCCGTTGGAAACGCGAGCCGGTTGGATCAGGACATTGTATCCGAGCGTGGAAGTCATCCTGGCGAAAGATGGGCCAACCGTGGTGGGCGATACCGCTGAGATCACTTCGCTCCATGACGCCTACCTGCGCCAACTATTGACGGGCCGAGACGTCACGCATTTCTACAGCAGCGAGTTTTATGGGCATCACGTGAGTCAGGCCTTGGGGGCGATGGACTGCCGTGTTGATGAGGATCGAAAGCAATTTCCTGTTTCCGGGACCGCTATTCGGCAAGCGCCGTATCGTTTCCGCAGCTACCTGGATACCATCGTCTACAGCGACCTGGTGACAAGGGTCGTATTTCTCGGTGCCCCTTCAACGGGCAAGACAACAATCGCTCGTGAACTGGCAAACCGTTTCGGAACGAAATGGGTGCGGGAGTTCGGTCGTGAGTATTGGGAGTCCCATCAAGTCGACCGCCGTCTCACGCTAGAACAGCTCGCTGAGATCGCCGTCGGCCATCGCGAACGTGAGGACGAGATCATTGCGAACGCGAATCGCTATCTGTTTGTCGATACCGACGCGACCACGACGTATCAGTTCTCTCTTGACTATCACGGTGAGGCTCACCCGACCGTGGCAGAGTTGGCGGACACCTGTCGTGATCGATATCAACTCTGCTTTGTTTGCGACACAGACATCCCATATGACGACACATGGGATCGAAGTGGCGAAGTGCATCGGGAGAAGTTTCAGACGAAGATTGAGGCGGATCTCGTTCGCCGGAACATCAACTTTATCAAGCTGTCTGGTTCACTCCCGTGCCGCGTTCGCCGGGTCATCGAGAGTCTAACGTCGCTTGATCCATGCACCATGCGTGGCTGAGTCGATGCGGGCATGAGTGGCTCCTTGCGCCATCGATGACGTCATACCCAGTATCGCACGCGAGTCCACATCGACTTGCCATGGTGACGATGACCGTCGTCGGCATGACTACTCTCTTCTGCGACCGGGGCGATTCAGCGTTTCGAGTTGTCCCCAGTATCCTCCGATGATGTGCGGATACTCGCCCGGCGTGACGTGATAGTGTGGACCACGATCCATGTCTTCGTGAAGATTGAAACCGTTGAGCGGATTCTTGATGTCGTCTTTGGCAAGCAGCCCCTTTGCTTCGTATGGCCCATAGACAGGGAACCCATCGAAGGCGAATCCGATGACGTTCGAATGAGCTTGACCCTCGTCGCTCCACGGAGTCTTCACGCACACGGGATACTTGTGATAGTGGTATTGCTGCTGAGGACTTGGGTGGCCGCAGCAACGATCCAGACGCCACACGGCATCTGTTTCAAAAATGTGGTCGAATGGATTGAAAAAGATCACGCCGTTGGTCGCCACGCCAATCGCGCCCATCGGCAAGGCTTGGTTGGAGTTTTTTTCGTCCATGGCGAATGCGTCGGGATCGCGTTTGGGTTCCAGTGGAATGTGCCAGGTATTCGCCTGTTCCTTGATGTACGACGGGTTGCCGTCGAGCATCCGCCAACGATCGGGGAAGGTCGCGGTTGGGTGGTTGGGCAGATTGCGACTTCGCATCACCAGATGCTCGTCGGTGAATGTGATGACAACCGCGTAGGGTTTGTGTTGGTCCTTTTCGACGGTATTGCCGTCGAAGTCCAGATAGCCTGCACGCAGCCATGAACTCATGTTGCCCGCAAAGGGTGCTTCCAACCGATCGGACTTGTAGAGCAATTGATCTGAGTTCGTGTAGTCGAACTGCTTGGGGAGCGTCCGCTCGCCACCTTGCGGGTCGTAGTACCAGCGTCCGCCGAGTGGCACCAGCGTGGCGGCGTCCGGTTGCGGGAAGTCGCGTAGGGTGGATTGGGCAGCTAGATACTTCTGGGGTGTATCAATCGGCTCCAACTCCATTGAACTCACCCAAAACTCGCTGCGTTTCTGCTCGCCCTTGCCACTGGCAAAGCCGACGCTCAACTTCACGGCATCGACTTCCGCGAACGGCGTGCGAAAGTCCATCGCATAGGTTCGCCAAGTGGCGTGGCCGAGACTCTCGTTTGTGTCTTTATCAAAGAAGTCCTTTCGCTGCTGCAAGACCTGTGAGTAGATCCGCTCTTGGATGAGGTCCAGTGAATCGGTGCCGTGTTTTTGAAAGAATTGAACTTTCAAATACAGATCGTCTTGATCGACGGCGAAGTTGTCCTGTGCGAGGCCGGAGATATAGAAACGATACCAACGCTGGTCCGAGGAGACGTCGGTGCTCATCAGCGAAGCCTCGCCGGCGAACGTGCCATTGCCATCGGAATCTTCACCCGAAAGCAAACGCACACCGCGTCCGTTGGATTCAGTTCGAGGGTCACCGAGGACGCCGTATTTCGCATCACCTCTCAGCGTGGCCGTTGCAAGCGACTCGCCCTCTTGCAACTCTTGGGGTGTGGTTTTGGCGAGCGTGTGTTGGCCAGAAACCACGTTCTGGCGACCGTCGCCAGACGGTGGGACGGGGCCATCGGTTTGGACGATTACTTTGTACTGGGCCAGTTTGGACAACAGCTGCGAGGCAATCTTGGTCTCCGAATCGGCCCGATTGTTTGCCTCCGTGGGATCCGACCGCAGGTTGTAGAGTTCCGTGTTGCCGTCAGCGAATTGGATCAATTTCCAATCGTCGCGGATGATTGCATGATCGTGTTCGGCAAGGACGATCGTTCTTGATGTCGGCTTGCTACTGACCAATTGTGGCCACAGGCTGATGCCATCAAGCGGCTTTGTTGGAGAAAGCGTGACGCCCACAGCCTCGGCGAGCGTCGGGAACAAGTCATGGATCGCGCAGAGTTGCTCGTTCTCTGTTCCCGCTTGCAATGATCCCGGAGCACGGATGATGCAAGGAACGTGGATCCCCCCCTCGTAGACTTCCCGTTTCTGCCCGCGAAACGGGTCGTTGGCTCCGACTCGCACCGCTCCATTATCCGACGTGAACACGACGATGGTATCGTTGCGAAGGTTTTGATTGTCGATCGCAGCCAGGATCCGGCCGATTCCTTGGTCCATCGAGTCGACCATCGCGGCATACGTCGCTTCACGCTCATTCATTCGACCTCGGTACTTGGCGATCAGGGTTTCGGGCGCCTGAAACGGCGAGTGCGGAGCACTGAATGACACGACCATGCAAAACGGTTTGCCTGGGACGCTGCGGTTGATTTGATGCACCGCTTCGTCGGCCAATAGGTCTGTCGCGTAACCTTCTTCGTTGATCGTCTGTCCGTCGCGCTGCCAATCGACGTTCCCTTGAACGGTGGTGTGTTGGTAGTAGTCAATGGACGCATCGAGAAAACCATAGAAGTGATTGAAGCCTCGTTGACTGGGATTCGCTATGTCGTCGGCGAGCCCGAGATGCCACTTACCAATCAGGCTCGCTTGGTAGCCAGCCTTCTGAAATGCCGTGGGCAGCATTGCTTCGCTGGTAGGAAGTCCTTCGTCGCGGGGGCGAACAGGACCAGCAATGCCGTAGCGTTGAGGAAAGCGACCCGTCAGCATGGCCGCACGGGCTGGACTGCAAGCGGGGTAGGCGTAGAACCGATTCAGCCGGACGCCTTCGGCCGCCAAACGGTCGATGTTTGGCGTTTGAGCACTTCCACCATGAAAGCCGACGTCGCCCCAGCCGAGATCGTCAGCGAGCAAGATAACGATGTTCTTGTGAGTTTCGGCGTGTGCAATCGAAGGAGCCGCCAAAACGGTGGCAGTCAGCAGTACCAGTGAGCAACCAATGAGTCGGATCGGTCGATAGTTTGATAGGGGCATGGCGGGATTTCCGATGCGGGTGTTTGAGACAATGCGAGGCATGATCTAGGAAACCCCACGCAATTCAATGATCTACAGGCATTTTCTCAAGAAAGGAGAAGAGTGCCGTCACCGAAGCGGATATGGGCGGCTGCTTGCGGGGGATTTGCAGAGCTCGATTCCGCGTCTGCTGGCAAATCCAGGAGATGATCCAGTACCCACGCACACGGATCGTCATTGGACATGGGAGCGATCCTCGAAAGCCACCCACGCATCGCTGCCGTCGGACGGGCAATCGTTTTTCACTTTCCCGTCGCCCATTGATACGAATCAATCCGTGTCCGTGTATTTCAAGAATCTTTCTGAGTTTCCGGTAGATGTTCCCTCGCGGTCGGGTTTTAGGCAGTGAACCCTCCTCACTGAAACCTCTACGGAACTCATCATGAAGCGTTTGTCTTTGCTCACTGTATTCTGCGTGATCGCTTTGTCGTTCAGCGATTCTTTGGTCCACGCTCAGCCTCCCGGTGGCCGTCTGGGTCAAGGAGGCGGACGACAAGGCGGTCTTGGTGGACCGGGCGGGCGTGGACAAGGGATGGGGGGGCCGGGAGCTCAACAAACGCCACCACTCCTGCGCCTCTTTGATGCAAATGGCGATGGCGAGCTCTCGTCGCAAGAGATCGACGCGGCGGCAAACGTCCTGCGAAAACTGGATCAAAACCACGATGGAAAACTAAACGCCGAAGAATTGCGTCCGTCCGGTCCCAGAGGTCAGGGGCCCGGAGGTCAGGGTTCTGGGCGCCAGGGGCTCGGATCGCGACAGGCAGCTGGCGGTCGGCCGGGCGGCGGGCCTGCCGGAGGAGGGAGACCTGGTGGCGGTTCTGCCGGCGGCGGCGGTGGCCGCGGCGGCGATCCTGCCCAGGCTGACGAAGCGTTTGCGAAGGACATTATGTCGTTTGACGAGAACAAGGACGGGACACTCGCCAAGTCCGAATTGCCCGAGCACATGCACGAAGCATTTGCAATCGCTGATGCCAACCAGGATGGCGCGTTGGACGCCAAAGAGCGACTTGTCCTGGCGTCGCAGTTTCGCCGCAACAAACTAAATCCAACAGGCGATGCGCCCATGAACGCGCCAACTCAAGGCCGACGCCCGTAGCGGCGAGGTTCCATTTAATATTCGCAGCCGTCTAAAACTCAACCGCCTAAAACTGACGAGTCAACCATGAAACGTTCCATCACTCACGTCCTATACCGCTTGGCGACTTGTATCGCCATCGTGCTGATCTCCGGCACACTGGCAGCACAACCTCCGCAGGGCCAAAGGCAAGGTGGCCAAGGGTTTGGCCAAGGTCAGCGTGGTGCTGGCCAAGGTCAGCGTGGTGCTGGGCAGGGTCGTTCGGGACGGGGGCAAGGACAAGCATCGCAGGGCGGCCGGCCTCGCGATCGCGTTCGTCCGCGTGATATCGAATTCAACGAGAAATTTCCCATCGGAGCCGAACTGCCTGAGGACCTCAAAGTCTACAACGTCGATCGGGAGCTGGTGCCCATCAATAGCATCTTCCAGTCGAAGTACACCGTGATCGTCAGTGGTTGTTTAACGTGTCCCGAGTACCGAAATTCCTACCCCGAAATCGAGGCGGTCGCTCGCGACTTCAAGGATCGAGGCGTTGATTTCTACTTCCTGTACCAATCCTTGACACACCCGGAGAATTGGGGATTCGTGCAGCCGTCTTCGATCGAGGACCGCTTTGCTCAAGTCGACCATGCCAAGGAACTCTTGCAAACCCAGATCCCATGGTTGACGGATCCGATCGACAACCGGTTAAAAACCTATTTCGTCCTGACCCCGAATTCTCAGTTCGTATTCGATCAATCGGGCAAAGTCGTGCATCGCAACTCATGGGGGCACGGCTCAAGTCTTCGCGAATCGCTGGAGACCCTCGTCGGCAAACCGGAAACGCTGACCACCGTCCAAGACTTGAACCTTCCTCGTTTCGAACGGCACCTCACACCCCAGAGCGAGATGCTCGTGGAACGACTTCGCGTGGAAGGTAAGGCTATCCCGCTACGTGTCGAGTCTGACGGGGAGAGCAATCCCGTCTCTGTTTTACGCTCCATCGATTTCAATCAGTCCAATCGTTATGTGAAGCTACGGGCCGAAGCAGACCAACCCTTGCTCGAGACCGGGACCGGTACGCTGTATCTTGGATTTCGCCAAGACCCGGTACTGGGAGCAAGTTGGAATAACCTGGCCAGTCCACCGGAGTATAAAATCGTTGCCGAAGGTGCAACCGTCTCGCCGGCAGCAGGGCTATCCAAGCGTTTGGAAGTCGAATCCGACAATGAGCCACGGGAATTTTTGGTCGATGTGAAGGACTGGGACGTGGGCAAACCGATTTCGGTAAAGATCCAGTACTTTGCGTGCAACAAAGAAAAGGGCTGGTGCAAGTCCGTGCACCAGGAATTCACCGTCTGGCTCGATGAAGATGAATCGGCTGGAATGGTTAACGGGCGCAGTCACTTTCCGGGCGGTCAGGGAGGTGCACGCCAGGGCGGTCAAGGCCGCTCCGGTGCGGGCCAGAGACCGGCAGGACGCCCTCGGCAGAGACCCGCGAGCCGGTAAATGCCCTCAGTGCATGACGGACGTCGCCACGCTCGCCAGAGCGTGGACCCGTCATCCGGACGGCACTCCGACGTGATGTGCAGTCACCACGCCGCAAAGAGTCGCGGCGACAGAGCGGAGAATGAACGGCTCATCCGATCGAACTGCGGCGACGCCTTCGTCGAATGGTTCATTCTACCTTGGAGATGCTCTCCTTTTCTCGCGGAGGAATCATCCAGCACGAATGGTGTTGCTCCATGCCGACATGCGGATAGTAGCTGGCTGCCGCCGGAGCTGCCAAGAGAATCAGCCGAGTCGCCGGCCCAGCCTTCTCATGTGTCACGCGAATCAGCTCGCGCCCAATTCCACGCCCCTGATGTGTCACATCAACGGCCAAGTCCGACAGATATGTGCAGTAAGCAAAGTCTGTGATCGCCCGCGAGACGCCAACAAGCGTGCCGTCCACAGCCCGCGCCGTCACGACCAGGTCAGCTCCCGCGAGCATCTTGGCGATCCGTGCCGGATCCTCGACCGGCCGTCGTTCCGCCAACGTCGAACGCAGCAAAACGTCGATGAACTCAGCCGGCGTAAGATTCGGTTCGATCGCGTAATTCATCTGCATGCTCATTTTAAACCTCAACGACGAATCTGTTGTTCTTCAATTTGGCTGCGAGATGACAGCAGGAATGATTGAGATACCACTTCGCATCACGAGGCTTCGATCATGACCTCGGCGACGACGATCCGCGGGACCGGTTACGAGGGGAGGGGGGGCTTGGGATGGATCGGCATGGACGAAGACAGAAAATGGGATTCGTGCGATTGAGGCCATGGTGAATCGGCGCCATCGCTGATGCTCGAGCCGGACCTCAGCCATCGACGTGTTCGAGATGGTTGGCAACACGTCGGACTCGCTTGTGAAGGTTGAGTCCTCTTTGATCAGCGATCAGGCCGAAATCGAAGTCCCGGCTTAACATTTCCAAACGGAGAGCGGACAGATAGTGTGCTCGAGCGGTCACCCAGGCATTGATGCCGACTTGGGAGTTGAACGCGGAAATCAGCTCGTCGTCGGTTGAATCTCGGAACCGGCCAATAAAACCGTACCGATCGCCCTCTGCCATGCTCATTATTTCTCTCCACAGGTGGTGCACTCACATCGAGACCAGACACGCCATGGTCGGCTTGGTTCGCAGCATCATGAACGATGCTGTGAATCTTTGCCGGCCATTCACGTTGTTTTGAAGCCACGTTGTTTTGAAGCGACCGATGCGTTGAAGGGGGAAGGGTGACGGGGGAAGGGGTGAAGGGGGAAGGGGTGAAGGGGGAAGGGTGAAGGGTGAAGGGTGAAGGGTGAAGGGTGAAGGGTGAAGGGTGAAGGGTGAAGGGTGAAGGGTGAAGGGTGAAGGGTGAAGGGTGAAGGGTGAAGGGGGAAGGGGGAAGGGTGAAGGGGGAAGGGGGAAGGGGGACGGTTTAGAGACGGCGGGTCATGAAGGTGGCGTCGCCGGTGTAGGAGCTGTTGATGGTCGCATGGGTAGATGGGGTGAAACCCATTTTTATCCAGAACCCAGCGGCTTGCTGAACGGCGACCAACGACATCGTTCGGTAGCCACTTGAGCGAGCAACCGTGGTGAGGTGGTTGAACAAGGCTTGCGCGATGCCGAGTCCCGCGGATGCTTTTTGGACGGCGAGGTCGTGCAAGTAAAGGTTGTCCGTTGGTTCAAGTCTACTCGATTCAGCGATGCCAAGTACCGCGACTTGGTTGGGTGGATACGGATGGGCAAGGCAGTATGCGACGACGGCGGACTGCTGCTCGACGGCGACGAAGGAGGTGTCGGGGCCGCGAGTTGCTTTGGATCGCATCACGGCTTCCGATTCGGGAGCGAACTCGTAATAGACCTCGTCTTGGATGCGGAGGATCGTCGGCCAATCGGAGTCCATGATGTCGCGACATTGGAACGTGGTCATCGGCGTGGCGACTGAGGCAGACTGTTGATGTTTTGGGGCGTCAGGTATGATTGCGGCGGGCTATTCTACCGATTTCAGGCGGGTAGCAAGCCATCGGTTACCAAGACACTGAACACGACCGTGCCACCAACGCGTTCCTGGTCAATCCACTGCGGATGCGTGTGCATCAGTTGGGTGACGAGTGAACCGAGTCCACGATCAAGAAAATTTGTTGAACATCGTGACGGGAAGTGAGCAGGCGTGATCCTATACCTTGAACTTTTTCTATACACCGCTCTTGCCGGTGCGGCGATTCCGGTTGGCGGGTTTCTCGCTTCGATCGAACGGATTCATCCGCAATGGTTGGAAGACGAATTTCGCCACACCGTCATCGCATTCGGGGGTGGAGCCTTGATCTCTGCGGTGGCACTCGTTTTGATTCCCGAAAGCGTCGAAGCGATCGCGACGTGGGAGACGGTCACCGCATTTGCCGCCGGTGGTCTGGCGTTTTGGGGTTTGCAAACGCTACTCGATCGCAGCAAGTCGTCGATGTCGCAACTCGTCGCCATGCTGTCCGACTTCATTCCGGAAGTCATCGCATTAGGGGCAACGATCGCGACGGGAGAAGGTGGCGTGCTGTTGCTGGCGGGCTTGATCGGTTTGCAGAATGTTCCCGAGGGATTCAACTCGTTCCGAGAACTAACCGAGGGTGGGTTGGGCAAGTCCACCGTCCTGGCATGGTTCGTCGGCGCCGCGTTGTTGGGACCGGTTCTGGGTGCATTCGGATTTTGGGTGCTTGCGGATTCCCCGAGAACCCTTGGATGGATGCAAGTGTTCGCCGCGTCGGGCATCCTGTATCTGGTGTTTGAAGATGTTGCGCCGCAAGCCAAACTCAAACACGCCAGCTTTCCCGCACTCGGCGCTGTCGCTGGGTTTCTGATCGGTTTGATTGGAAAGCTGATCGCAGGTTGAGAGACGCAAACCGACTCGGATCAGCACGTCGACCGGTTCGAGTTCAAACACCCCAACGCGGTTCACTCGTTTCCCTCCCCCCCCACGTCTGATTGCAGGCGTCCCAGCAGACCGCAGCGACCGAGTGAACCGGAGAGTGCGCCATCAGAACGACGACACTCGTCGGGTCGAAATGACGACACATTGGTTCAGCGCTGGGGCTGGCTCCACTCCTCAATACCTCGTGAAACACGGTGAAAACACCATTTTCACTGTATTGGCATGGGGTATGCGTTTGTGAAACTCCAACGAGCCCGCCCCCTTTTCCTTTGGAGATTTCCGATGACCCGAGCCATTCCCCTTCTCGCAGCCGCTGTTGTTACGTTCACCTGCATCCTGTTCACCGGCACCTCGGCGCACGGCCAGGGATTCAATCGGTTCGGCTTCTATCCCCGTTCCGTGCCGACGGTGGACCGCCACCACAATGATCCTCACCGTTCGCATCGTTCCGGCAGCCACGTTGTCACTCCCGTGCGTCACGTGCGCGTGGCGGAGTTGGACCGGCTGGCCGATCAACTCGCAGAGGTCACCCGCCATCTGCATGACGACGCGCACCAATTGAGCCAAGGCTATGAGCATTCGCGTTCCATCGAATTGACCGTCACGAAGCTGGAGAGGCTACAAGAACACATGCATCAAATGCTGCATGCCGCAGCCAATTCTCGCTATGCATCGAGTGGGCTGATCCATCACGTCGCCGAGGACATGAACAGTGTCCGTTCGCTGCTGGTGACGCTGCATCGAGAGTTGCAGCACCAAGGTTTTGATGGGGTACGCCACCACGATTACGTTGCCATCCATCACATGCGTCAAGTCATTACCGGTGAAGCATTACCGCTGCTGCAACGGATGGAGTTGTCGCTGTACGGATCGACTCAGCAACACGACATTCACACGTCGCAGCGTCGCGTCATCGGCACACACCAACCGACAACCATGCGTCGTGGCTCGTCCACGCGATTGAGTCTGCCCGGGCTTTCAATCCGGTACTGAGTATCGGTTTGAGTTGACGGCCTCGACCAGGGCGGAGACAGATGTCAACGTTGTCACCGTCTCCGAATGAGGTGACTCGTTGGGAAGCGGGCGGTGGTCACCAGCGTGAAGGCACTGTGTCGACGGCAGGCACCAGCTGAATGCCATCGACGACAACGTAGCCATCGGCTGCCTCATTTGAAATGATAATTTGACCGGACGTGCCTCGCTGGAACTGAAAGACGCCGAGCGATCGAGGCACTTCATCGACGAGTGCGGCCTGTTGTTGGTCAACATGAACCACCTCGTCGCTCTCGAGGCTGCGAATCGTGACTTGGGTTTTCGTCGATCGGTTGGCATGCTCTGTGTAGAGCAGACGAACCTCGTATCGACCGTCGCGAGGAATGACCGGTGTGAACGTCGCTGATTTCTGCCCCCGGTTGGTGTTGCCATCGTGCCGGTAAGCCAATCCGATCAGCGCTGGCTGGCCGGAACTTTGGATCCAATCGCCGGTGAACTCCGCGTCCGTATCGTCCATGGCGATTCCGGGAAGGTCCGCCGCTCTGGTAATCTTTCGCGGCGGCGTTTTTGCTTTGGCAAACGGCCATTGCAGCACCTGCCCATCGGCCACCAGACGCGTCTGCAATCGATCGTATTCAACCTGCTGAACCGGGACGTCCGTATCGATCGCAATGCAGGCGGCGGTCGCGGCTGATTGGCTGGTTACCATGAGCACCGGTTCCATGCGAATACTGGCGAACGCGGTATGACTTGCCGAGAGGGCAAAGGTGACGAACAGGTTTTCGCATTCGGTTTGTTTCGGCACGATTGCCCCGTATGCGATGTTGTACGGACCGAATCCACCTCGTCCGCCTGCGATCTTTCCTTCCCGAGCAACCACACCATCCTTCACAATCCGACGGATTTCGTGAACGTCAGTGCCATAGGATCCTAAGCCGATAGAGTGTGGCGCCGTCGTTCGACCGAAGGTGTGATGTTCTGTCAAAACCAAATCACTGACCATGCGGCGGCCTTCGCGAACGTACAACTGGTGCGGCCAGCCCCCGTTGTCGGTGAACTCATCCTGGGGCAGTCCGAACCGCTGCATTTCGTCGCGCACTTTCGAGGGCACTCGCGAATCGGTTGCCAGGAAATGAAGCAGGCCGCGGTGATAGTCTTCGATCTCTTTGGCAATTTCGACACGGCGATCGTAGCTTGCTTCCGGCCACTGCCAACTGGCACCGGGCAAATTACCGCCGAAGGTTGCCGTATTGAAATCCCATTTCGAATGCGGCAGAGGATCATACTTGCTGAACCAACGCAGATCCATGTCGTCACCGTTGGCAACGCAGGCATCGATAAAGCGAGCGACCAGTTCGTATCGATTTGGGTCGTAGTTCGCAGGCGGCTCGATCGGAATTTGATTCGACACGTCAGTCGTCAGGCACAAGCGAAAGCAATACGCCATCACGCCCGGAGCAGGTTCGCCTTGGGACCCCGGCTGACCGCCATCGAGCAGCGGGAGCAGTCCGCTGCTCGGATCGCCTTTGACCACGTAGGGATCCAGCGGGAAATCGCGATCCCAAACGCCCTGACCACCGGGAACGCGACCGTTGGCTTGTGGCTGTTGGTGGCCCGTTCGAGGCCGGTATTTATCGGTGTAGTGAATTCCATTGTAGTGTTCGCCGTACTGGGCATTGCCTTCACGCATCAGAGTGAAACGAACACCAGCGGCCGCCATCAGGTCGCCTTCGTAGGTTGCGTCGATGAACATCTTGGCGCGAACCGTGTGGCCGTTGTCGGTTTCGATCTCGACGATGCGAGCATTCTCTTTGTCAACGGATTTCAATCTCGCACCACGCAGCACAACCACTCCGGCTTCCTTCGCCATCGAATCGAACAATGCTTCGGCCACGTGCGGTTCAATCGAGTAGGCGCCACCGGTTGCCGGTCCCCCGTTTCTCTCAAGTGCAGTGCCCCAGTCCAGCTGCTGTCCGTAGCTGGCAACCAATCGTGTGAAGTACTCGCGCGTGATCCCGCCGACACTGCGTGGGTCACCGATATCCACAGCACTCAGGCCTCCGGCTGTCATACCACCGAGGTGTTGTCCCGGCTCGACAAGCACGACTCGCTTTCCCATCCTCGCTACCTGCACCGCCGCCATCACACCTCCGGACGTGCCCCCGTACACACATACATCTGTTTCGATCGCGATTGCATTGGATGGGAGACTGAAGAAGCAACCGAGGAGAACGGCTGCCGTGAGGCGGGAGGGGGCAGGAAAGATCATGGAGATTCCAAAAAGGCTGATGTCTGAACGAGTCGGCAGCGAAGTTCCCAGGGCAAGAGGCGTGCAGTGTCGGCAACCGTCTGGCCCGTTTTCATTCGGGCAACGCAAAGGCAACGAGAGTTCCGCCACGGGGGCGCCCACTTTTACCGCCGCCGGCCGAGATGACGACATATTGTCGTCCGTTCACCATGTAGGTACTCGGACTCGCGTTACCTCCGAACGGCAGTTTGGCTTTCCATAGAAGATCACCGGTTTCCTTGTCGAAGGCGCGGAAGGTTTCGTCCGCAGTCGCTCCGATGAAGATCAAACCTCCAGCGGTCGCCAGCGGGCCCCCGTAGTTCTCGGTACCCGTCGGTGGAATTCCTCGCGCAGTCAGTTCGGGATACTCCCCCAGGACAACCTTCCATTTGATTTCGCCGGTGTTGAGATCAACAGCGTTCAAGGTGCCCCACGGTGGCTTGATCGCAGGGTAGCCCTCACTGTCCAACCAGCGACGGAATCCTCCGAAGGCATAGGTCGGTTTTTCGTCAGCCTCCAAGGCGGGCGGCTTTTGCTGCGTGGCCTCGTCACGGGCCCCTTGGGGTGGCTCGCCTTTGCTGAGCACGTAGTCGAGAATCGCCACGCGTTTTTCTTCCGGCATCGTGTCGTAGGAGGGCATGCGCCCACGACCTTGCCGCGTCATCTGTTCGATCTCGGCGCGGGTTTTTCGTTTATCGATGTCGGCCAGCGAGGGGAACTTTAGGTCAACGTTGCCTTTCAGATCCAGACCATGACACACGCCGCAGTAGAGCATGTAATCACGTTCGCCCGTCGCCAGTTTCGAGCCATCTGCATGGCGGGTCTCGATCATTTGCAGCAGCCAAGGCATCTCGTTAACGTTCGCGTAATAGATCCCCTCAGGGTCAGCGGCCCCGCCGCCCCACTCCATGCCGCCATCGAATCCAGGAAACATCACCGACTCCTCCAGGCTTGGCGCGGGGAAAGGGCCGAAGTTGGGCGCGGCGAGAATCCGGTCCAAAGTCATCTGATGAGTTTCGGGCGAAATGTTCGAGGCATCCGCTGGCGTGTAGGCCTGCCGCATCAACGGCGGAGGCTTGGTAGGGAATGGCTGAGTCGGCCAAGTCTGCTCGCCGACCAAATCGGACTGCGGAACCGGTCGTTCTTCGATCGGCCAGAGCGGCTCACCCGTGACGCGGTCGAACACGAATAGCAAACCGTGTTTGGTCCCTTGGGCGACCGCATCGATCTGTTTTCCATCGTGATTCACCGTGAGCAGAACCGGCGCGCAGGGCAAGTCCTTATCCAATAGATCGTGGTGCACGATCTGGAAATGCCAGATCCGCTCTCCGGTAGCGGCGTTGAGTGCGACGATGCTGTTGGCGAACAAGTTGCTGCCATGCCGTTCACCTCCATAGAAATCCGGCTCAGCCGTCTTGGTCGCGGCGTAAACGATGCCCCGTTTTTCGTCGAGCGATTGTCCGCACCAAGGCATCAAACCGGTCGCCGTTTCATAGGCGTTCTCGGGCCACGTGTCGTAGCCCACTTCGCCAGGATGTGGAATCAAGTGAAAGATCCAACGCTGCTCGCCGGTTCTGACATCGAAAGCACGCAGTGATCCCTTTCCGCCAAGTCCGCCAACGATCAAGAGGTCTTGGTAGGTAACGCCTGGCGTGTTGAGGCCTGAACCAAGATCGATCGAGCCGTTCTGGCCGAATTCACGGATGGTCTCGCCGGTCTGCGGATCGATGGCAAACAGGAAGCCGTTGACCCCCGAGAATAAACGCTGCTCCCCCCCGGTTTCGCTGGCCCAATGAACCAACCCTCGTTGCCGCGGGCTACCGGCGCCAGTGTGTTCGTTGGCTGGATCCCATTGCCAGAGTTCGTTCCCTGTCGCCGCGTCCAACGCGATCACCTTGCGCGTCGCGGTCGGCGTGTAAAGCACTCCGCCTACAATCAAGTTGTTCGCTTGATACTCGGCCGCATTGCCGGTCTCGAATGTCCAGGCCACTTTCAGCCCAGAGACGTTGCCACGGTTGATCTGGTCGAGCGACGAATACAGGTCTCGATCCTTCCCCCCAAGATATTCGGGCCAATCGGCGTCCTGACCGTGTACGATGCTCAACCAGCAGCAGCTGAGAGCGATCAAGACCATTTTGAAATAGGTGTTCATGAAGTGCAAGAAACAGATAGCGGTCGATGGCCCCGTGATCCAACATTGCCGATTCATTTTCGACGATCAACTTGGAAAGACGTTCGCTCCACGGTTGATGTTGTTCCGTCGACGACGGACAGAAGGGCACCCAAGTTCCCTTGGTACGGCAGCATACTCTAGCAGAAACTTAGGCAGGTTTTCTGCTGGGCCGGTTCTCCCACGGCGCTCGCCATCATGGGGGGCGGCAGCCGCGAAGATCCAGACCGGCACTACGCTCGGGAGAGTTGGTTTCATCAGACGCGGGCTCAGCTACAATGAAGGTGATTCGGTTTGTGTTGCTGTGATAGATGCTCGGCCCCACGACGGCCCTCTACAGACTCATTGAAAAGTTTTGTGAACTCAACGATTGATGATTGCGAGCAGCGACTCAAAGACGGTGATGTCTCACGGTTTGCGGAGGTTTTTTCGCATCATCGAGCTCGGCTGTGGCAGATCATTCACTTTCGACTCAGTAACCACATCCGGGCTCGTGTCGATGCCGATGATGTGCTGCAAGAGGTGTTTCTCGATGCCCAACAGCGGCTCGACCACTTCGTTGCAGGGGACTTTCCATCGTTCTTTCTCTGGCTCCGGTTGATCGCCCGCCAAACGCTCAGCCATGTCCACCGCCGGCACCTGGCAACCGAATCGCGATCGACGCTGCGTGAATCCGCGCCGGAGTCCGCTGCGCTGCCGGGCAACACATCGGTGTGCCTGTCGCAGCGATTCGTTGCCCATCTGACCTCACCCAGTCAAGCGGCGGTGAAAGTCGAGTTGATCGAAGAAGTCAAGAAATCGCTTGATTCGATGAACGAGATCGATCGCGAAGTCGTGGCGTTACGACACTTCGAAGAACTGACGAATCAGGAGGTCGCTGTCGAACTGGGCATCACTCCCAAGGCCGCAAGTATTCGGTACATGCGTGCGTTGGAGCGTCTGCGAAACGTTCTGGAAAAGCTATGAGACGCCGTGACGGCCGCCTTTGCTCCGAAAAGGTCTTGTCTTTTCAGTAGAAGTTAGGGAATTGCGGGGTTTAACCTATTGAGACTCTTCCAGCCGGACCTCCAGGGAACTCATTCATGAAACGCTTTTCTCTCTCGCTTCTGTCGATGGCGGTCGTACGACTGCTTGGCGAATCGATAGGGCATGCGGAAACTCTCGGACGTCCCGGCCAATGCGTTCCGCCTGATTGTGACTTTTTGAATTTCCCAAGTCTCTGATCCTATGCTCGACACCGAAACACTCGACGACACCACCGACTGCTACGAGCGAGTCGATGTCCTCGCCAGCGACTTTCTTGCTCGCTATCGCGACGGCGATCGCCCGACCGTGGACGAGTACGCGCGGCGGCATCCGGAATTGAGCGAGCTGATTCGCAAGATGTTTCCGCTGGTACTATCGGTCGAGAAGGTCAAAGTCGATCAGCAGGTGGCCCGTGATGGGAGCGCCACGCTGGCGGGCAGGCGAGTCGAACAGCTTGGCGATTTTCGATTGATTCGTGAGATCGGTCGCGGCGGCATGGGGATCGTCTACGAAGCCGAGCAACAATCCCTCGGCCGAACCGTTGCGATCAAGTTGCTCCCGAAACAGATTTTGCTCGACAATGACTCGCTTGCGAGATTTCATCGCGAAGCCAAAACAGCGGCGGCAATGCATCATTCGAATATCGTTCCCGTGTTCGGGACGGGTGAGACCGACGGGATGCATTACCTCGTCATGCAATTGGTCCATGGCGAATCCCTGGATCATCGGATCGTCCATTCGGAAATCAGATACAGCGACAGAGATTCCGCTCACATCGCCATGCAAGTCGCCGGCGCCGTTGCCTATGCTCATGCCAGTGGCGTATTGCACCGTGACATCAAGCCAGCCAATATCCTGATTGATGAACATGGAACGGCACAGCTTTCCGACTTTGGTCTCGCCCGCAATACGCAGGACGACCCAACCGTTACGCGCACCCTTAGCGGCAGCCTGCGTTACATGTCACCGGAACGGTTTTGCGGCGTCTCGGATGCGCAGAGTGATGTCTATGCCGTCGGTCTAACGCTCTATGAAATGTTGGCCGGCCGGCCGGCGTTCACGGAAACTGACCCGCATCATCTGATGGATGCGATCCGTCATCACCGCGTGCCACCGCTCAAGACGCTTCGTCTCGATGTGCCGAAAGACCTGGACACGATCGTCGCGAAGGCGATCGCCTCCGAACCATCGCTGCGTTATCAAACGGCGATGGACTTGTTCAACGACCTCGAACGCTTTCTCGCTGGTGAACCGGTCCAGGCGCGTCCGCTGTCGTCCGTTGAACGCTGCACGCGGTGGTGTCGACGAAATCCCAAAGTCGCGATCGCCGCAGCAGTGACGGCGGCTTCCCTGATGATTGCGACCTGTGCTTCCACGGCAGGTTGGATCTTCACGTCCGCCGCCAACGAGCGAACGACAACGGCGCTGAATCAATCCGAGGCGACCGTCGATCTGGCGCTACAATCGCTCGAGGGGATTGTTGAGATGGTTGCCGTTCCACCGACGACCATCAGTGATGTTGGTCTTGATGACGTCCACGACACGACCCCGCGACTGAATCCGTCGCCCCATACGGCGAAAGTGCTGACAGGGATTCAGCCGTTGTACGAGCGATTGTCACAGCAGTCACCGACTCGCCCTGACATTATCGTCCAGATGACGCGCGCCAGTATCCAATTGGCACTGATCCAAAGACAGCTTGGTCACGCGCCTGCCGCCACCGAATCGCTTCGTCGTGGAATCCAAGTTCTCAACGAAAGAAGCGAGCAAGCCGGTCTGCCAGCGGAAGATCAGCAACTCCTGTTGGCGTCCCTGCACAATGAATTGGGGGATCTCTACGCGTCTGAGATGCGATTTGACAAATCCGATGCGGAATACGAAGCCGCGATTCTTGCCGCGCAAACCATTGCACCTACGGACAGCGAAGGTCAATTGCAACGGGCCAGAGGCCATGTCGCGCTGGGGGTTCTGCCACCGCGCCGCCGCCGGATGGAAGGTTCGGCAAACGGACAGACGCAGTCGCACCGAGAGCACTTGAGCATCGCAACGGAGTTGCTAGAAGGCCTGCACAAATCGAACGCTCATAATCGTGACGTGGAGACTCTTCGCGCCAGGGTTCAACTCGCTCAGTCTCGGCTGGAAACGGACCCCGGCCTGAAACACTCGGGCTTTCAGAACGCAATCGAAATTCTGCGGCATCAATTGGACGTCGCGCCCGACGACGCGGTCGTCCGATTCACGCTGGTCGAAACGCTGGCGAGCGTGAATTTGCGTCGAGAAATTCGCACGCGTTTTCAACGCCGGAACATCATCTCGAGATTGGAAGCATCGCTCGAAGAACTTCAGCCGTTGCGGTCCAGATTTCCTGATACGCCCGTCTTTGCGGTGTCCGAAGTCCATATTCGCCACAAGTTGTTCAGTCTCGCACGGTCCAGTGGTGAGATCGCGAAGGCCAGCGATCAACTGGAGAAAGCGATCGCAATTCAGTCCACTCTCGTTGCGGCATCGCCTCAAGATCTATCGCACCGGTGTTGGCGCGCCTTGCTGTATCGATCGCAGGCGGAACTTTGCCGATTCACGGGGGACGATCAATGCGAACAAGAAGCCATCACCAACGCGATCGACGATTTAGCTGCGATCGATCCCAGTGAGAGCGAACATCCATTCGTCATTCAAACACGCCAAATCATTCAAGAACTCGAAATGCGAGTAACTGGTGTGAAGGAAACCATTCCGGACCAATCGTAGTACGCGTCTGGGGAACTCATTGCAAATGCGATGGGGCGGTTGATTGGGAAGATGGGTCTGCGTCCCACGTTCGCGTTGATCGCGGTCCGTAGATCAGCGATGGGGGGCGCCGCGTTTTGACACCTCGCACTGCTCGTTGGCTAAGGAACGAGCGGAAAGTAAGTGGCCGAGGGCTCCGCGGTCAGAATGGTCCACCGCGGAGCGTTCGACCACAATTTCAGACAGTCATTTTCCGTTCGTTCCTAACTGTGTTTTCCAGGTTTGCAGAGTCCGCGATATCGTGTGGCGATCCATGATCCAGATTGATATTTCGGCTCATCCGATGGAGACGCACTTAGGGCCGGAACGCTACGGCAATCGCGGGCGTGCGATGTTTTCAGTGCGGAGCCAGAGTGGTGGATTTGGAAGGCATTGCGGTGGCATCCAATTTGTTTGCCTCGTGCGGAGTGAACCCCTATTCGGAATGCGTCGGAAGCAACGCAAGTGGACTCCGTGGTGACGCGGACTCACCGAGGGATATCGCGATCGGTGGACGTGAAGTGTGTTTCTCGTCTGACGGCAGTCCACGCCTGCGTTCAGACCTTTGTGGAATTGAAGTAAGAACACTTTGGACGCCACCGCCATCGCTCCAGAAATCCAGCCTGCACCTTGTGTTTCAGGAATACAATGCGTGACGAGATCCGAAATGGATGCTATGCCCCTGTGAGCCCACGCGCACTGTCGATCGGCCAACGCGTTTTTCCTGGGTGCCAAGCAGCAAGCAGCAACCAAATCGCTTGGGGGTACGACGACTGTGTGAGCACATCGGAAACCGCCCTATCTCACTTTCGTTCCCTACAAGCCCGTGCGCGCGTAAATCAGATGTAGCCGAAGGCGACGGGGTTGGTGAACAATCGAGTGTAACAAGACGAGACTCTAGAGACTTCGGAAATTGCTCGCGAAAAGAGCGAATCGGGGATTGCAGCTTTCGGGAAGGGCACGCTTACTTGTTGCATGAAGTCGATATTTCCAATCCGATTCACCTCTGAGCCTGCGAATGATATGATCTGGTTCAATCAAATTTAAGGGCTGCAGCAAATTGAACCGGTTTAATTTTCACGATCACCTTCTGCGTCGCGACCATACGCTCAATGGCGGGATCCTGTTTGGGATCGAAGGTCACAACATTGAGTTGCAAGGACGTGCGACGAAGGTTCTGCGAACCGCTCGCCCCGTTGCGGAGTGTGTTCAAGTGACGGGTATGACGCGTGGTCCCGTCATCGAGGCGGTGACTAGAATCAGCGGAGCATTCAGTAAGCTTGGCATTCCGAATTCGCCGGTTGAGATCCTAATCAACCTTGCACCGGCAGCGCTTGAAAAAGGCGGTGCTTGGCTTGACCTGCCACTCGCCGTGCTGATGTTGCAAGTCGCAGGTTTGCTCCCGGATCTTCCTGAAGAGCAGGGAAATAAGTTTGTGATGTTCGGTGAAATCGGAATCCACGGCGGCCTTCGACGGGTTCCCGGTGCTCTGTCGCTAGCATTCAAGGCAACTGCAGGCCAATCATTGATTGTGCCGGCGGGTAATGAAAAGGAGTGTGCTCTGATTTTGGCCAAACCCGGTCATGAGAGCTGCGGAGTGTATCCAGCCGATACACTCGAGGAGGTGTTGGAGTTCTTTCGAGGCAAATCGAAGTTGCGCAATGCACTTCGAGAACCAATTCGATTCAACCCTGTGATTGACAAGGCAGTTGACTTTGGAAAAATTCGTGGGCAAGAACAGGCCAAACGAGCGGCCGTGATTGCGGCCGCGGGTGGACACAATCTGCTGCTGGTCGGGCCGCCTGGCGAAGGGAAGTCACTTTTGGCATCCGCGATTCCTGGAATCTTGCCTCGTCTACAAGAATCTGAAATGGTCGAACTTACGCGAATCTATTCTGCGGTGGGGCAGCTCGGGGATGACGGGAACGCAGTAACTCGCAGGCCGATGCGGACCGTTCATCACAGCGTCTCGATGCCGGCGCTAGTGGGCGGTGGTTCTGGCGTACCGCGTCCAGGCGAGATCACGTTGGCTCATCACGGCATACTCTTCCTTGATGAGCTTCCAGAGTTCTCACGCCGCACGCTTGAAGCGCTTCGGCAGCCCCTTGAGCAGGGCGTAATTCAAATTACTCGTGTGCAAGCTAGCTTAGAGTTTCCGTCGCGATTCACTTTGGTTGCCGCAATGAATCCATGTCCCTGCGGCTACGCGGGGAGTGAGCGGTGTGCATGCAAGCAGACGGAAGTCGAAAAGTACCAGCAAAAAATCAGTGGTCCGTTACTTGATCGCATCGACTTGCAAGTGGCAATGAGACCGTTGACTACGGACGAGCGTTTTGCGCCCACCAAGGAGGGTGAATCGAGGCGTCTTCGCGGCATCGTCCAAGCAGCTCGCGATACGCAGACGGAACGGTTCCAAAGTACACAAATCAGCTGCAATGCCGCGATCCCCGGAGGTGCAGTTGCCGACTACTGCAAGTTTTCTTCCGACGGCTTCTCTAAATATAAATATGTGCTTGAGGAATCAACGGTGACGACTCGCACCGCTGATCGCCTCGCCCGCGTTGCACGAACCATCGCGGACCTAGAGAAGCATGCTCAGATCGAGCCCGCTGATGTCGTCGAATCGGAACAGCTGATGATTAAGTTTGGCGTCATGTCCTGAAATAGATTGAAACCAAAATAGGGGTTTTGTGATGTCAGCTGAAATGAAAGTCTTCATTTGCTCTTTCTGTGAGAAACCGGTTCGTTGCAGCGCGGAACAGATGGGCCGGCGGGGGAAGTGCCCGAGTTGTCAGAAGCAAGTTGTTGTCGTCGATAACAGGAATCGCAATGCAGACGAACAATTGTCGACTTCGTGGTTTTACCAACGCATGCGACTGCTGAAAGGGCGAGAGGATGTGGGACCGATCACGGACACCGAATTTCTAGAAATGGTTCGCAAAGGACACATCGCGGCTGGCGACGAAGTCAAGAGTCCTGAGCTGACGAAAGGGCAATGGGTCGACGTTGCGAGATTGAATCTGTCACTGGTAAGCGATCGCATCTCGCAGCGAACTGCAGAGCAAGGTCGATGTCAGCGGGAGGCGAAACGACGGCAGAAGGCGGAGAGCGAGAACCGAGAAAAGCTCAGGCGGGGTATTCGGTCAATTATTGAAACGGGCAGTATCTCGAGCTCCAATCGGGTTGCAATCGAGAAATTTGCTCGCAAGGCGGGGATTTCCGAGACAGAAGTAAAGGAGACGATCAATTTACAAAGTAGTCAACTCATTCGAGAAGTCTTTGAAGAAGCACTTGACGATGGGATTCTGGAGCCACGTGAAGAACAGCTGCTAAGCCAGCTAGCAGTTTCTTTGGGTGTCGAGTTGAAGTTTCTAAAGGACGACGAGCTGCGTATCATTCTTTGTCAGTTAGCCTATGAGCTTGACGCAGGCGTGTTCGTCCCGGATGCGACAACAAACGTTCCATTCAAGATGGCGGCGAAAGAGAACTTCTTGTGCGATTGCGATGTCACATGGAATGAAGTCGTGATGCTCAAACGGCCTGCCGGTATACCTCTTGGCGGTGATTACTACCTCAAAGAAATTGGCAGTGGCAGGGCGTATCTAACAACGAAACAGGTATCGATGGTCGGAGAACTTCAGTCCAAGAAGTTTACGTTGTCATCGGTCCAAAGGGTCAGTCGTTTTATCGACGGAGTTCTATTCAATCGCTCATCAGGAAAGAGCGTTTTCCTGCGAATCCCAATGGACAAAATTCCGCAGGCACGATTTGCTCTAGTTGCTGAGTTCGCTTGTAGTGGCGAACCAGTGCTTGGGTTTTCGCCGACTCAGATGTTTGTTCCAGATATTGTCGAAGCGGAACCCGTTAACGAATCGTCTACCCGGTCTGTGCCCGCGTCAGTTCAACGTTACCGATCCTCGGCTTCGGATCCAACATACACGTTTCGGGTGGTTGGCGATTTCATCGGAAACCGCGAAGATTGCATCCGAAGGCTGGAGGTTGGGGATGTGATTCTGTTGCGGCGCGAACCGTCCAACGAACACGACCCGTACGCCGTTGCCGTTTTCGACTCTTCGAGTAACCAGCTGGGCTACCTTAAGCGGGATGTCGCATCTTGGTTTTCGCAAGTGTTGGGCAGGAAGCCTGACGCGACGGCACGGGTTCACTGCTTCACGTCCCAAGGCGCATTGATTGTCGGTGTTTTTTTGTAGGGATGATCGTCACATTCGTTTTTTTCGAACGATCGTGTGAAGGAGAGTTGGGCGGAAAGTTGGAAGCAGGAAAATGCTCTGATCGCCTGCTTCTTATTTTTCTGTATCCATCTCTTCTGGATAAATCCTCGCTCAGCATTCGCGATTCTCACGAAGTTGTAGCGGAGCCAGGAGAAGTCAATCAGCGGCATCCGGGAAGATGGAGCAGGGCCATCTTGAAACAGGGCGGGAACTGAACGCACCCAGTGCGGGATTCTGGAGAAAGACGGCTGGCCGAGATCTGATCGCTTGGAAATCCATCCTCACTATCGATCGACCTGGACGCATTCCCTCGGTGCCAACCTCCAGTCAGCAACCAGATTGGGTGGGGGGTGAGATTCTCGCCGAAGCGATCCCTGTCACATCAGATATCCCTTGAGCGGAATCGCTGGCTGTTTGGGTTGGCGGGGGGGCGTTTGATCGTCTGTTTTCCGTTTGCCTTCGCGAGGTTACATTTACGTTTTTCCGATCGTGCTCACAGGAGTTAGGCGTGCCTCATTTTGATGTTTTTAACGGTGATGCGGATGGGATTTGTGCTCTCCATCAGCTTCGTCTGGCCCAGCCACGTGAAAGCACGTTAGTCACCGGTGTCAAGCGAGACATTAATCTCCTCAAGCGTGTCCACGCACAGTCGGGCGATACGGCGACGGTGCTCGACATTTCGCTGGACAAAAACCGAGAGGATCTCACCCGTCTGCTCGATGGTGGCGTTGAGGTCGCGTATTTCGACCACCATTTCGCTGGTGAACTCCCCGATTCCTCAAACCTCACCGCGCATATTGATACCGCTGGTGACGTTTGCACGGGGCTGTTGGTCAATCGGTTCCTGGATGGTGCATATCTTCCATGGGCCGTGACCGCCTTGTTCGGCGACAACCTGCACGCAGCGGCCCGGGCCGCTGCGGCCCCGCTTGAGTTGAATGAATCGCAGCTAGAACAGCTCGAAACGCTCGGCACACTGCTGAACTACAACGGCTATGGAAGCACGATCGCGGACCTTTACTTTTCGCCGGATGATTTGTATCGCAAGGTCCAGCCCTACGCGGATCCGTTCGAGTTCATCACGTCCGACACGACCTTTCAAACACTGCATGATGGGTACGAGAGCGACATGACGCGGGCCGGTTCGATCGATCCGGTGCTGGAAACAGAGCGGTGCGCCGTGTTCTTGTTCCCAAATGAATCGTTCTCGCGTCGCGTCAGCGGTGTCTACAGCAACCAATTGGCTCGCGACAACCCGCAGCGCGCCCACGCGTTAGCCAGCTTGCTGCCATCGGGCGAATACTTGGTCAGCGTCCGTGCACCGCTGGAAACCAAGTCTGGTGCCGACGACCTATGCCGACAATTCCCGACCGGCGGCGGACGAAAGGCCGCAGCGGGAATCAACCAATTGCCAGCGGATCAGTTCCAGCCGTTCCTCGATGCGATGCAAAAGCAGTTCAGCTGATCGCATCGATATCGGTTGAACTTCGGCGAGGGAACGAGCGGAAAATTACGGTCTGAAATTGTGGCCGAACGCTCCGCGGTCGATCGATTCCGACCGCGGAGCGTTCGGCTACAATTTTCCGCTCGTCTCGAAGTCGACCGCGTGTTCGGCATCGTAGCGGCCCGACGATTGAGTCAGACCGCGACGGGAGTTGCTTGCAAGAATTCGAGGGTTGCTCGTGTGAATTCTTCGGGGTTGTCCTGAGGGACCCAATGCGAGCAATTTTCCATGGGGTGCAGTTTGGCGTTGGGCATGTCACGCACCAGGTTCTCGGCGGTTGAGAATGGTTGCCAACGATCGTCGACGCCCCATAGCAGCAACGTGGGCTGCTGCATCTCTCCGAGCCGACCGGTCAAAGGTGTGGTGTGGTTCGTGTTCAAGCTTGCCGCATTACGGACCAAACTGACGATTCCTTCACGGTCTTGGTACGGCGCCACAATCCCCTCTTTGAATTCGTCCGTTAAACGTTCTGGCCGAGAAAGGCCGAATTGGAAACTCTCGACGAGCTTGCCGGTCATCTCCTCAGAGGAGAGTTTGGCGTTGCGAGGGTGCCCCATTGCGAGCATCTCGTCGACAGGCCAACTGTCGTAGGCGACGCTATTGGATAGCACCATCGATCGGACCAATTCTGGGTTGCGATCGGCCAGTATCATCGCGACACCGCCGCCAATGTCATGAGCAACGAAATGGGCGCTCTCGACATCGATCGCCTCCAGAAACCGCTCCACAAAGTCGGCTTGCACTTCGATAGAGCGATCGAAGTGATCGCGGCGGTCGGAGTATCCGTAGCCGATCATGTCTGGTGCGATCACTCGATAGTGCTTCGCCAGCGTGTCGATGACATCGTGGAAGAGAAACGACCAGGTTGGTATCCCATGCAGCAACAACAGCGGTTCACCGGCACCCACATCGGTGTAGGCCACCGTCAGTGGCTCATCGATTACACCGTCGAGCGAAAGGGTTTGTTGACGTTTTCGGAAATCTTGAACGTTCATAAGGGACTCCGTCATGGGTTAGGGATGACTTGTTGAATGGTCGGTCAATATGTGAATGTACGACGGCGTCGAGCATCCGCCAGGCAACTCCCGGCATTGTCCTTCCATCGCGAGCGGATCACGCCGCTCAGCTTGATCGCCACGTCAACGACGAAAGATGAGTTCCGAGAGAGTCGCCAGCGCCTGTTTCGTTGCCACCGAACGACCACTGACGCGCGAGTGCAACAAGGCTCCGTCAGCAGTGGCAACGGTCAGTCGAGCGAGCATCTTTGCCGATGGGCTCTTCGGGATCGCGTTGCTGTCGATTGCTTGTTGGTACGTCCTGGTAAACTCATCCACTAAACTCTGCGTCGCTTTGGACATGACTTCAGCAATAGCAGCATCTTTCGGGCCAATCTCGCCGCCTGTGTTCACCAGCAAGCATCCCCGGCGATCTGAAACCTTGGCATCGGCTTCCCAACGCTGAAGAACACGGTTCACACGCACCAGCGGATCGCCATCGCCACGCAGTATTTCCACGATCTCATTCACACGATGAGCGATGTAGCACAGCAGGGCTTTGTGGAAGATAGCGGCCTTATCGCCGAACGCGTTGACCAAACTCTGGCGTCCCTCGCCCGTAGCGGCTTCCATCTCCCGAAAACTGGTTTCGTGGTAACCCAATCGCCAAAATAGATCGACGATCGCGAGCAACGTCTCGTCACGATCAAACTCGCGAGGACGCCCCATCGGACGGGGAGGTGCATTGTCAACTGACATGGGACCAGCCAATCAAGATCGGTGTTTGCATGGAACGGGGCGTCAAATGAAAGAGGCTTGGAAAGCCTCAGGTTAGTGGAACCCGCCACGCCAGCCTAGCGATGACAGTCCATCTCGCTCGATGGACGCCATCGTCACATTCGTTTTCGCCGAATTTTGTACAGACGGATAGAGCTTAGAGGGGCACAGCACACAGGGGCACAGCACTTCAAGGCTGCTAACCACCGATGCGGAAGTTTCCGTATGGAATTCGCCGATGGGTGTTTGCCGCGGTTTTCGAAATGTTTCGCGTTTCACGCGCTAGCCGGGTCGAACGCCTATCGGCAAATGGGATCACACCAAGCGAGTCCGCATCATCTCGAAGGGTTGCGAAGGCGAAATCGTCGCCGGATGTTCCGTTGTTGGCATTTCAGAAACGATTGCCATTTGCCTGGCAGCGCCCAATACTGAGAACAAGACATGTCGCCCGCGAAACGGTTTGCGACGCGTCAGGCCGCCGATTGAAATCGCCGTTTGGCTGCGCACCGTTTAGTCACACCGTAAGAGAACCCTATATGAACGTCAGGCACATCCTCCTCACACTTCTCGTTTTTACGGTGAGTGTGGGGGGCAGCACCGCGCATTCGCAAGTTTCCACTTTGCGGCCGCAGCCCAATTCCGATCTCAAGTCGGAGGAAGCCATGCCACGACCAAAGGTCATCATCTTTGACGTCAACGAAACGTTACTGGATCTTGCTCCGTTGAAAATTTCTGTCGGCAAGGCGCTCAATGGGCGAGAGGATTTGTTGCCGCTCTGGTTCTCCACGATGCTTCACTACTCGCTAGTGGAGACGCTCAGCGACAACTACCACGGTTTTGGAGAGATCGGAGTCGCCGCGTTAATGATGGTCGCCGAGACGCAAGGTATTGACCTTGAGTACGAAGATGCCAAACAGGCCATCGTCACACCGCTTCGTTCGTTGCCACCGCATCCCGACGTTGTCGAAGCGATTCGGAAGCTCAAGAACGACGGGTTCCGCATCGTCAGCTTGACCAACTCGTCGGCCGTCGGAGTGGAGACTCAGTTCAAAAACGCTGGTTTGACCGACCTGTTTGAAAAGCGATACACCGTCGAGAGCATCAAGAAATACAAACCGCACCCTGACACCTACCGTATGGTACTCACAGATCTCGGTGTCGAACCCGACGAAGTGTTGATGGTTGCCGCCCATGCATGGGATTTGGCGGGGGCGAAGAATGTCGGACTGCAAACAGCATTCATTGCACGACCGGGTAAGACTCTGTATCCGAACGTCGCCAGGCCTGACTATGTTGTCAAGGATTTGAACGAGCTGGCAGAGAGTCTGTAAGGAACGCGGGATCAATAACTGGCGTAGTGGATCTTGTCAAAGATCCATCCAGACCAGGATCTTTAACAAGATCCACTATGGTAAACTCGTCACTTATTGTTCATGGTATCCTAAGTTCCAGTTTTGCACTTTTTGCTAACTGATATTGGCACGAAAAAGGCGGCCCGTTCCAATGAGATTTGAACCTTCAAACTTTCAAATCCTTTGGCACGGAAGCCGCCCACCATGGAACTTACCAGTTCGTTCGAGACTCTGCTACGCACGTTCTCCCCAGCTTTCACCGCTCCCAGCTTCCAAACGTTTCGCCTGTTGATGACCGGCTGGATTCTGTCAGCCCGACATCGCTATGTCACCGATCTGATTATTTCCAGCGACTCCGTTGGCAACGGGCATTTCTCTGATTACCACCGCTTCTTCTCGCAAGCGGCTTGGGACATCGATCATCTCTGGAAACTGTTGGCCCAGTTGATCCTGAACAACTTGATCGGTGCCGATGCCACGATCGTGCTTTCGGGGGATGACACCCTCTGTCGTAAACGCGGCCTGGGGATCTTTGGTGCTGGAATGCACCACGATGCGTTGAGTTCGTCGAAGTCCAAGAAAATTTGTCACTGGGGGCACGATTGGGTGGACCTGTGCATCGTGATTGCTCATCCATGGTGGGCACCGACGAAAGTCTTTTCTCTGCCGATTTGCATGAGGCTCTATCGCAATCGCCAGGGGCTCGCCAAAGGGAAAGGCAAACGCAAGAAGAATCCCACCGCCGCGCAGGTGCGTGCCGCATCCAAGCAGGCCAAGCAAGCCGCAGCAGCTAAGAAGAAGGCAGCTGAGAACGCCAAGAAGAAAAACAAACCCGATCCAAAAGCCCATAAAACACGGCCTGAACTGATGGCTGAGATGGTGGCCATGGTTGCTGCATGGTTCCCAGATCGCCAGTTCATTCTCGTCGTCGACAGTCTTTACAGCGGCAAGAGCGTGCTGTCGAAGTTGCCTGAGAACTTTGAGTTGATTGGCCCAGTTCATGCCAAGGCGGCGCTCTACTCACCGGCCCCTCAAGAAACAACCGTCCGTCGTGGGCCTCGCCGTAAGAAAGGTGAGCGGTTGAAAGATGCCGCTGCTTGGGAGCAGGACAGTTCACGTTGGCAAACGCTCCACTACGATCAATACGGGCTGCACGGATCGCTGCGGGTGAAAACTCGCACGGGACTGTACTACAAAGCCGGCAACGACCGACTGCTTCGCCTGGTGCTCTCGCAAGACACCGTGGGTCAGCGGCCGACACGAATCTTTTACTGCACCGACGTGTCGATGAAGCCCCAGGAAATTCTTTCGATCTTCTCGCAACGTTGGTCGATTGAAGTGACGCACTTCGATTGCAAGCAACATCTCGGACTAGAAGATCCGGCGAACCGCACTCCCAAAGCGGTCGAACGAACCGCTCCGATGGCGATGTTCCTGTACAGCCTGTCGATCCTGTGGTTCGCGACCGAAGGCCACGAGGAACTCCAGTTTCCGAATCGACCTTGGTACCACTGGAAGTCTGAACCGAGCTTCGCGGACATGCTCACGACGCTACGCCGCAAATCCTGGGAAGAGAAATTATCGGGGGTGTCGCTCGCTGCGACACCCGACGATAATTCCAGACGTCTGCTCACGTTCCTGGCGACGCTCGCCGGATAGCATGCGGAAAGTGCAAAACTGGAACTAAGCAGATGCGACTCAGGCGTTCTGTTTGCCGCGTGGGCACCGGTGCTCCAGCGGCATACCAAGAGGTTTCATCGGTCACATCGGCGGTGCTGCCCTTGGAACTGTCCCGGTGATTTCCGTTTAAAACCAAGTATTCCTTGTTCTTCGGTGGTGCAACCTGGGGTGTCAGTGCTTTCTAGGTCCGGGTCTGTCGTGGAAACGGTGGCGACGGTTGCGGTCTCGACGCCAGCGATCGAACCGGCGTTTCCGGATGCGCCTTCATTGGCTACCGATGCAATAGAGCGATTGATCGCTGCGTAGATAGAGCTTGCCGTCGCTCACCGCTGGTGACGCGTTGAAGTCGGTTTCATCACTTGCAAACTTGTTTTGAGACTCGGGCGTGAACGATTCACCGGGCGAGAACACGATCGTGCCACTGCGTCGAGTGACGATGTAGATGTGTTGTCCAATCAAAATGGGGGAAGCGTAGACGGGCCGACCACTTTCGAGATTGCGGGCACGCTCGCGGTAGATCACCTCGCCATTTTTCGCCGATGTGCAGTAGGCGATGCCCCGGTCGTCGATCCAGTAAAAGCGATCTTCATGAAGCAAGGGGGTCGCGACGTAGGAACTGGATTGGTTCGTCCACAGAACGTTGGAGTCGGTGATGTCTTTGGGGTTCGCCGTTCCGCCGCGCGCTTTGACGGCGATGCTACCCGAGGCCCGATAGCCGCCGAAGCTGTAGAGCGTATCCTCGTCCACGATGATCGAGGGCGTCACGTTGCCGGTCATGGGCGTGCTGGCGTACCAATTGAGTTTGCCAGTATCTGGATTGAGTGCCCAGATTTCACCGGGCACACTGATTACCAATTCCACGTCCGCGTTGTCCGGCCTGACGATGCGTGGCGTCCCATAGGTCAGTTCAAGCATGTCGGCATCGGTTCGCCACAATTCCTCGCCTGAATTTTTGTCAAAGCAGAACATGGCCTTGGCTTCTTCGGCCGCGTTGACGAATAACTTGTCTCCGTAAAGCACTGGGCTAGAGGCCGATCCCCAGTGTCGATTGCTGCTGCCTTTGCCGACGTCGCGACTCCAGTTCGTCTCGCCGGCAAGGGAGATCGAATGCACGCCGCCCTTGCCGAGGAACACGTACACGTTCTCCCCGTCAGTCACCGGGGTGTTGCTGGCGTAACCGTGTTCGGTGATGTAACCCTGGTAGGTATCTTCGCGATAGTCGATTGGAAAGTCGACCGACCACTGTTGCTCTCCCGTGTTCTTATCGAAGCTGACGACTTGCCGTTTGGCCGCGTCGCCGGAAACGTAGCAGGTCACGATGACTTGATCGCCGACCACAATTGGACTGGAGGAACCGCTGCCGGGCAGATTCACTTTCCAAACCAAGTTTTCAGACTCGCTCCAAGTCGTCGGTACGGTTTGAGTGGAATGAGCGGACCCGTTCGGTCCCAGGAACGCGGGCCAGTCATCAGCCGACGCGGTGATGAAGGTTACGAAAAACGGGAGGGACGCCAGAATCAGTGATCTCATGGGGGTGCCTAAAAGGAATATTGGAAGCGGCGAAGGGGCATGCGCATTCGGGACGAGTATCGAAACTGTGGAACCCATGGGATGGGGGGCAGAAAGTCTTGACGACTTCCGGTACGAACAAGAGATAAACGCGTCGCGGCAGCAGATGAATCAGGCGAGTCGTTGCGTTCGCCAGAAAGTGGCGTCCACCGACTCGCGACGATTGCATCCTTGGGTTCGACGCCGTTTGTTGTCTCGTGGTCGCTTACTCAGGTCGTCCGCGCCGAGTAGATCCATTTTCGCTGGAACGTCCACCGGGAGGTCCGCCGCGACGTAACTGCTGTTGCTGGTCGCTCGTCAGGATACGCTGCAGTCTCGTGAAGACGTTTTTTTGCAAGGCGTCGATTTGACGAGTTTGTTTGGCGGTCAGGTTCAGTGATTCCTTCACGAACGAAGGCAGGATTTCACCGGGCGTGGGCGGGCCACCGCCCGGAGGTCCGCCTCTTCCAGGCCCACCAGGGCCTCGTCCGCGGGCTCCACCGGGACCTCCGGGAGGCCCATTTTCACGTGGATCTATGTCACGTCGATCTCTTTCCGGAAGCCCACCGGGCGATGCGTATTCACCCGCGGGTCCGCCGCCGGGTGGCCCGACGTTCAGCAGTTGCTGACGTTGTTCCTCCGTCAAAACTTTCTCGAGTCGTTCATCGACTAAACTTTGGAGGGCGGCGAGTTGCTTGGTTTGGCTGGTGCTCAAGTTCAGTGACTCCTGAACAAAGGAAGGCAATACTTCACCGGGGCGTGGTGGGCCGCCGGGGCGTGGTGGTCCGCCGGGGTGTGGTGATCCGCCGGGGCCATGTCCAGGACCACGGTTGCCCGCCAGACCGGGACGTGTCCCGCCGGGCCGGGGGCCATGCCGGAAATCTTCCGACGGCGTACCGCGATAGTTGCGTGGCACGACGGGCCATTCTTCGGTCATGAAGTACGCGTAGGTGCCTTCGGGGAACTCCGGCGTCACGCATGATCGTCCATTGCACTCGTCCAAGTCACCACTGCCCGCGACGTATTCATAGTCACGCACAAACGTACCGTCGTATTCGCCGCCTGGCGCATTGCCACCCGGTCGAGAGCCTTTGATCAACTGGTAGCTCGATGTGAGTTTTTGGATACTCGAATCGGGGTCGTTTGGATCGCTGTATCCATACACCGCGTAAATGGGGAACCCGTCAGCGGCCCAGCCGATCAGTGGCGAATGCTTGCCCGACTCAACTTTGACACTGTCGATCAGGCCGGTTGGCAACCCGTGGTAGTGATACTTGCCGTTCGGTTGAACGTGGGCATGAGAAACATCGATGCCAAGGGCCACGGCACCGGACAGCGGTTCATATTGCCAGCCCGGTTCGCCGTCGTAGAACTCGGCAGCACCCGGATCAAACGGCACACCGTTGATCGCGACCCCGAACTCGCCGTGCATCGGCGACACTCTGTCGGCGATCTTGGGGTTGGCCGGCACGCGGTATTCGTGGCTCTGAGCGGTGATCGAGTTGGGATTTCCTCGGTTGGGAAACCTGCCTGTTTGGTGATTGGGGATGCCGTTGGATCGAATGATCCGCTCGTCGCCGACGATTTCGATGGTGACTTCGTTTTTCACCGGTGGCGTCGAAGTTGCGGGCAGCGGTCTTAGAACCCCTTTCTCGGTGATCTTATGCAGTCGCGGCGGCGGTGGTCCTTGCGCGATCGCGATCATGGCGATCACGCTGGCCGCACCGGCCGAGCAGGCGAGAACGAGCTTTCGTTTCATGGGAGGGCCTTTTGTGGGGAAACGTAGCGGAAGTCATCAAAACTTTCGCGGGTGATGGATCGGTAGACGGCGAAACGCCTGGAGATTCCGCAGTGGGAGAGCGGGTTTGACTCGCCGTTCCGCCATAGTTTCTCATGCGTCGTGGGCTGCGGTTTCGGGCCAGCAAACTCAAATAACCATTTAAAAAAGAGTTCGTTGGCCCAATGGGCTGTGGAAGCACGCATAGAGAAGGCCGGCGTTTGCGTATGACCGATCCATCGTAGCGGAACTCGTCGAGAGTTTCGTTGAGCAGGATCGAAGGTCTCCACGACCTCCACGACCTCCGCGACTCCCTACCGTCCCGCTGGCCGAAAGTCCTGATGCCTTTCGCTACTCAGCTTCCAACGAACCGAATGCACGACATGATCTCACGGCGAGCCAATCATTCACGTCAAAACAAGCGTCGAGTACTATGCCTTCAGTTGTTCGAGGAGCGCCGGATGCTGCATGGCGACTCGCTGTTGGAGGTCTCCGATGACATAACGGCCGAAGTCAGTACGGTCAGTGCTGGGGTGTCCGTCGCCGCAGGCGAATCGATTGCGGACGGCCAATCCGCTTGGACTCACGCCGAAGTCGCTGACGATGCGGCCGCGTTCTTCGACGACAGCTTCGTCCATGAGGTTTCGATCACCTTTGAGAACAGCGATTGGTACGACGTGCTGCTCGATTCGCACGCCAACGATTCCGCTGATCCCTATTTTGCCGCTGACGTGACGATCGACGGCGTCACGATGGAAAACGTCGGCGTGCGATTCAAAGGCAATTCGTCGTTCACCGGTACCGGCATCAAAAAGTCGCTGAAAATTGACTTCGACGAGTTCGATGAGACCAATGACAGCCTGACTTACCTCGGTTTGAAAAAGCTGAACCTGAACAACAACTACAACGACCCGACGATGCTACGGGAAAAGTTGCTCTATGACTTTGCGTCGAACTTCGTGGAAGGTGCCAGCCGAGCGGTCCATACCAACGTCACGATCAATGGCGAACTGTTTGGCGTCTACACGGCCGTCGAGCAAGTCGACAAAACATATGTGCAAACCAGGTTCGGCAGCGACGAAGACGGCAACCTTTTCAAGGGTGCCGCGTCGGATGATGCCGACGATCCCAATGCCGATTTCGGGTCGGACTTGACGTACTTGGGTGATGATCCTGTCGCTTACGAGGCCAACTATCAACTGAAAACGAACGAGACGGCGAACGACTATTCCGACTTGGTTGAGCTCATCGATGTCCTCAATAACACGTCCGCCGCAGACTTACCAGCAGCCATCGAACCGTTGTTGGATGTCGACGATACGTTGGCATCGCTCGCGATCAATAATTTGTTTGCGAACCTCGATTCGTACAATGGATCGGCTCACAACTACTATCTGTATGATCGTGATGATTCGGGGCAGTTCACGCATATCCTGTGGGATGCGAATGAGTCCTTCGGGCGATTCAGTCTGTTCGTAACTCCCGGCGAAGATCTGCAAGAACTCGATCCGTTCTGGCTGCCGGTCGCGACGACGACCGGAGGGCCAGGGGGTGGCCTCGGAGGTGATGGGCCTCCCGTCGATGGGATCCCTGTTGATGGCGGGCCGCCTGTTGGTGGACCGCCTGTCGGTGGAGTCCCGGTTGATGGTGTTCCCACTGATGGTGTTCCCACTGATGGTGTTCCCACTGATGGTGTTGCTGTTGGCGCTGAAGAGTCACGCCCATTGATGGAGAACCTATGGGCCGTCGACGAGTATAGCGATGACTACCTACGCGACCTGGCCGAGATGCTTCGCGAAGGATTTGATAGCACGTCGGCGACCTCTCGAATCAACGAACTAGCCAATGTGATTCGCGATGATGTCGCGGCGGATCCGAACAAGCAGTACACGACGGCGCAGTTTGAACAAAACTTGACGAGCGATGTCTCATCGGGAATGGGAACGATCTACGGATTGGCCTCGTTTATCGATACGCGTGCACAGTACCTCGACGCCGAATTAGACACGTATGCTTCGACGTCCGACCTGCGTCTCAATGAGTTGATGTCCGTCAACGTGACGACGGCCCAAGATGAGTCGGGTGATTTTGATCCCTGGGTCGAAATCTACAACTACGGGCCTGGTTTGGTCGATGTTTCGGGGTTGTATCTCACCGATGATGTTGATGATCTGACGAAGTGGTCGATGCCGTCGGGTAGCCTCGACGATGGCGAGTTTCTAACGCTGTGGATCGACGGCGAGGCGGGCGAAGGATCCAACCACACGAGTTTCTCGCTCAGTGCCACGGGCGGCACGCTGCAATTGACCGACGGTGTCACTGTGATTGATACCGTTACCTACGACGCTGCGATGGCTGAGGATACGTCACTCGCTCGTGTGCCTGATGGCGAAGGTGACTTGGAAACGACCGACCAGCCCACGTTTGGAATCGCTAATCTCGCCAGTGTGCTCGTCGTCGATCCCGTCACACCCGTGGTGCTGTACATCAATGAGTTCATGGCGGACAACGACGCCACGATCGAAGATCCCGACGCGGCGGGTGAGTTCGACGACTGGGTCGAACTCTACAACCCGGGCACCGAAGCGATCGACCTCGGTGGGATGTCGATGACGGATGATTTGGCCGATCCGACTCAGTGGCAGTTTGCTACGGGAACCACCATTGCTGCGGGCGGCTATTTGATCGTGTGGGCCGATGGAGACACCGAACAAGGTGACAACCATGCAACATTCAAATTGTCCACCGGCGGCGAAGAAATTGGGCTGTACCACACCGATGGCGCCACCCTGATCGACTCGATCGTCTTTGATGCTCAAGTCACCGACATTTCGTACGGGCGATTCCCCGACGGAAGTGATACGTTTGTTTCGATGACGACGGCCACGCCTGGCGCCGCCAACGTGAACGACACCACCACGAACCTCGCACCGACCGCCGACGCAGCAGGCCCCTACAGCGGCCAGGTCGATGTTCCGATCACGCTAACGGCAGCCGGATCCACTGACAGCGATGGCACGATCGTCTCGTACGCTTGGGACCTCGATAACGACGGCCAATACGACGACGCGGTGGGTGTGACGACCTCGCTCACCTCCACCACGGTGGGAACGTATACCGTCGGCGTCCAAGTGACCGACGATGCCGGAGCGACCGGCGTCAGCAATGCAACCGTGACCGTTTCATCCGCTGCTGTCACACCCGTGGTGCTGTACATCAATGAGTTCATGGCGGACAACGACGCCACGATCGAAGATCCCGACGCGGCGGGTGAGTTCGACGACTGGGTCGAACTCTACAACCCGGGCACCGAAGCGATTGACCTCGGTGGGATGTACATGACGGATGATTTGGCCGATCCGACTCAGTGGCAGTTTGCTACGGGAACCACCATTGCTGCGGGCGGCTATTTGATCGTGTGGGCCGATGGAGACACCGAACAAGGTGACAACCACGCAACCTTTAAATTGTCCACCGGCGGCGAAGAAATTGGGCTGTACCACACCGATGGCGCCACCCTGATCGACTCGGTCGTCTTTGATGCGCAAGTCACGGACGTTTCGTACGGGCGATTCCCCGACGGAAGTGATGCGTTTGTTTCGATGACGACGGCCACGCCGGGCGCCGCCAATGTGAACGACACCACCACGAACGTCGCACCGACCGCGGACGCAGCAGGCCCCTACAGCGGCCTGGTCGATGTCCCGATCACGCTAACGGCAGCCGGATCCACTGACAGCGATGGCACGATCGTCTCGTACGCTTGGGACCTCGATAACGATGGCCAATACGACGACGCGGTGGGTGTGACGACCTCCTTCACCTCCACCACGACGGGAACGTTTACCGTCGGCGTGCAAGTGACCGACGATGACGGAGCGACCGGCGTCAGCAGTGCAACCGTCAGTGTTTCGGCGGCCGCGGCTGCAGCTGGATTGATCGTGATCGAATCTGGCGGATCGACATCGGTCAACGAGGACGGGACCAGCGATACGGTCAATGTGTCCCTGACCAGTCAACCCACTGCGAACGTTACCGTTGCCATCTCCAGCAGTGACACCGGCGAGGTTTCCCTGACGACCAGCTCGCTCACGTTCACCCCGAGCAACTGGGACGTTGCGCAATCGTTCACCGTGTCAGGCGTGGCTGATGACAGCGTTGACGGCGATCAATCGGTTCAGGTGACGCTCACCGTATCGAGCGAAGACCCTGACTATGCAGCGGTTGGGAGTTCGGACATCGTCGTGACCAATCAGGACACCGACGAGGCGCCCGTGATTCCGGCCCAGATCTTTTCACCGGCGTATGTGGTCCGTCCCCACATCATTCCGGCCAGTAGTGTGCGGACAGCAATCCTGTTCGCCGCGCACGCAACCGGCACGATCACGGTCACGTCCGTTGGATTTGCATCGGTAAGTGAAACCATCCGTTTGGTCGATGGCAACGTCCAACAGGTCAGCGAGTACGTGGGCGGTGTCGCCCAAGCCACGGTGAGCGCGGGCGGAATGTATGCGATCATCTTCGAAGCACAAACGAGCGACCGGATCTACTCCGTCCGCTCGACAGCAGGCAGCGACGCATTCACGATGACAGCGACAACGAATTTTCTGCAACCCACAGACACCAACGGTGACAGTCAAACGACTGCGTTGGACGCTCTGGTGATCATCAATCAGCTGAACCGGGCGTCCGCTGGAGAAGGTGAGCCGGTGGCAAATGGTTCACTCTTCGATGTTAACCAAGACGGAGCGACTTCGGCGCTCGATGCGTTGATTGTGATCAATGAACTGAATCGTCGTCAGCTCGCCGATTCCGAAGGTGCTGTGGTGGTGGGAGGCGTGTCCGCTGAGGCGGCGGAGCTTGCGGTGCCATTGCAAACCTATGTGTCACCGAATCTCGGCGAGAGAACGGTTGCTTCTGAAGGGGTGGCCTTAGGGGAGCCGGACGCGGGAACGCTGGCGGGGACTTCTTGGGCCGGCGATCGCGAATCTCATCAAGACGTCGTTGACGGGGTGATTAGCGGCTTGTTCGCAGACGATTCGAATCGCGAGGAGGAGGACACGCTTACCGATCTGTCACTGTTGACGAACGATGCTCTCGATCTGAGCTGGGTATGATTGATCGGGAAATCGGTGTCGCGGAAGGCGTCGTGACTTTCGATAAATCAATGCGGCGGAGACTCTTGGCGATCTCCGTTACCAATCGAAGAAGATAGAATTGAGTTCATGAACAGCGACGTCAGTCATATCCTGCAACAGATCGAAAGCGGAGACGCTCAGGCGACCGAGCAGTTGTTGCCGTTGGTTTATCAGGAGCTGCGTCGATTGGCCTCGCAGAAGATGGTCCATGAGAAGGCATCGCACACCCTGCAGCCGACGGCGCTCGTCCATGAGGCGTTTCTGAGACTCGTCGGTGGGGACAGCAGCCCGTCTTGGGAGAGCCGCGGCCACTTCTTTGCGGCGGCAGCCGAAGCGATGCGACGCATCTTGATTGAGTCAGCGCGACGACGGAATGCTGATAAACGGGGCGGCGATCGGAAGCGATCCGAACTGTTGCCTGACGTTGCGGAGATCCACCCGGAAAACGCCGAGGCGCTGCTCGCATTGGATGAGGCACTAACGAAATTGCAGGTGAAAGATGAGGGCCTCGCCAAGCTTGTCGAGCTCCGCTATTTCGCGGGGCTGACCATCGACGAGACCGCTGAATTACTCGATACGTCACCACGAACGGTAAAGCGAAACTGGGTCTATGCCCGCGCGTGGCTACGAAGGGAAATGGAGGAAGACGAGAAATGAGTGAGCCCTCCGAACGAACTATCTTCCTCAACGCTATCGAACGGGAGGACCCGCAGGTACGCGAGGACTATCTAGCGAAAGCCTGCGGCAATGACAAACGTCTGCGACCCAGTGTCGACGCATTGCTACGGGCGAGTGACCAACCCGACCACCTGCTCGATCGCCCTCCAGTGGCCATCGACGAAGGGCTGTCTCTGACGCACCAATGCGACGGCATGGATGGACCCTTGATCGGCACGATGATCGGTCCCTATCGGTTGATGGAACAGATCGGCGAAGGCGGTTTTGGGCTGGTGTTTGTCGCTCAACAAGAACGGCCATTTCGCCGAAGTGTGGCACTGAAAATCGTCAAACCCGGATCGGGTTCCAAGGAGGTCATCGCACGCTTCGAGGCCGAGCGGCAAGCCATCGCAATGATGGACCACCCCCACATCGCACGCGTCTTCGATGCTGGCGTCGCTATCGATAGTCGGCCTTACTTTGTGATGGAATTGGTGCGAGGAGTGCCGATCACCGAATTTGCCGATGCACACCGATTGACGATCGGTGAACGCTTGCAGCTTTTCCAGGACGTCTGTGCTGCGGTTCATCACGCCCACCAAAAAGGGGTGATTCATCGCGATATCAAACCGTCCAACGTGATGGTCACGCTGCACGACGATAAGCCGGTGGTGAAAGTCATCGACTTCGGTGTCGCCAAAGCGATTGGTCAATCGCTAACTGACAAAACGCTCTATACACGCTTCTTTTCGATGATCGGCACGCCGCTGTACATGAGCCCCGAGCAGGCTGAGATGAGCGGTCTGGACATTGACACTCGTAGCGATATCTATTCGTTGGGGGTGCTGTTGTATGAATTGCTATCGGGAGCAACGCCATTCGATCGCGACCGTCTGGACTCTGCCGGGCTCGACGAACTGCGCCGTATCATTCGCGAAGAAGAACCACCACGGCCGAGCAGACGGCTTACGACGCTCGGCACGCGAGTGACAACGGTGTCCAGTTCGCGGCGTCTCGAACCCAGTCGGCTAACGTCTTCTTTGCGAGGCGATCTGGACTGGATCGCGATGAAGGCGCTTGAGAAGGATCGCAATCGTCGATACGACTCGGCGGCCGCGCTGTCGGCGGATATTGCCTGCTATCTCGACCAGCAGCCGATCCATGCTCGCCCTCCGAGCATGTTGTATCAAATGGTGAAGTTTGCCCGGCGAAACCGTTTCGCGTTGGCGACCGCCGTGGCGATTTTGCTGACGATGCTGATCGGGACGGCCGCGAGTCTGTGGCAAATGCGCGCGGCGATGAACGAACGGGACGAGAAAGAGAATGCGCTGGTCGAGATCGAGAATTTTGCGAAGAAGATCACGCAGGCGCATCGGATGGTGGCCAGTGCCCAGAATAATGCTGACTCGGGCAGGTTGTTATTGGCGTTAGATGAATACGACGCGGCGGTAGAGCAACAACCGAGTTACTACCTTCCGTGGACCAGCCGCGGGCAGTTTCTCGCGCGTATCGGTTGGTGGCAGGAGGCCGCAGAGAGTTACGCAACGGCAGTCCAATTAGAGGCGCCGGTGGATTCGCCACAGTGGTGGGGCGTGCCGACGCTCTTTCGGTTGACCGACCAACCCGACGCCAAGCGGCAGTACACCCGTCAGCTTCAAAAGCTTGTCGCGACGGAACCGGCGCTCACGAGTTGGGAGATGCTGCGTCACTGCTTGACGGACAAAAGTGTCTTTTCGCAGGAGCAGTTTGTGGCGTTTGCCCGACAAGCGGAGTCTTGGCTCGAGCAGGCGGAAAGGAGGCCACCGCAGGACTTCCACCCCAGACGCCCGCCGCCCCCGCCGCCAGGAGAATTTTGGCTGGGACCGCCGCCTGACGATTTCGATTTTGCCGATCGACCACGCAAACCGACGCGCTCACCCGCCAATCGACTCGGTCGCTTGGACGACGTACCGCGTTTGCCAATGCCCGTTTGTCTCTATATCACCGGCCTTGCTCATCTCAGAGCAGGGGAGTTGGAGCAGGCCATGCGCCGGATGCAGCAAACTCAGCACGCTGAGCAATGGCCCGCCGTGGGACTCACGTACGCTCCGATGGCAATGATCCATCATGAGAACGGCGATCAAGAGGCAAGCCAAGACGCACTACGCCAGTCCCAAGCAGCCATCGAGGAGGTGGTGTCCAAGATCATCGGGCATGACGGCACGATGACGCTCGGCGGAGTTTTGTGGTTTGATTTGGCCGACATGTTGATGCTCCATCGAGAGGCGTCGCAAATGATCCATGGCACCACCAACCTCGATCCCAATATCCTTGATCGCATTCGTCGTCCACTTCAGTAACTCGCCGCCATCGGAAGGGGGCGAATCAGGCAGCATGCTCAGTGGCGAGGCAGAGCCCATCCTGCCGTGGCAATCTCGTCGCGCGGTGGGCTGACGAACGAATGCTCGCCCCAGGACCGGTGACGACGTGGGGCGTTCCAAACGCTCACAGGAGTAACAACCGCATCAAGTGAGCATTTCTCATCAAGGTCTCTCGCCCCACCCCGATGCCGGCGCGACTCAGGGCAACAGCGTCAGCGTGACACGTCGCACGTCCATGACGGATGCGCCGGGAATGTCAGTCGCTCGCAAAGTCAACGGTCCGAGGCCGGCGGGGAGATCGATCTCGCCGAGTACCATCGAACGAAACTCCTTCATCTGACTTTCCGCAGGGGGACGTTCCAGCGTGTCCTGATTCGTATTCAGGGGCGGATCCCACCCAGGCGTGACCTGACCAGATAGCCGAGCGTCATGGAAGCTCAATTCAATCGTGGAACCCACGTCAGGCAACTTGCAGGTATAGTCAATCGTGACCTCGTAGCGTCCCGCAGTGTGGACATCGACCAGCCACATCATGGAGTCCTCGAGGCTGGTCCAATCGACGAAGTAGGAGCAGTTAGGTGCTCTGCTGCTGCGGGCCACTCCACCGCTGGGTTCGCCGTCGCGGGCCGGCAACATCGTGATCGGAAAATCACGATAGCCAACGGGAATGGGACGCGGGTCCACGGCGTTGGGCTTGTTCTTGATTGGTTCGATGTTTGCCAACGCGTTCGATGGGGGGAACATTTCTTGACGCCATGACTTCACCGCTTGCACAAGCTCCGCGGTGAGTGCAGGCTCCTTCTCGTTCACAGGAGTGGTTTGTCCGGGATCGGCGCTCATGTCAAACAGCTTGCCCTGGTGGTCGAGACGGTGGGTTTGCGTCCGTACGCTGACTTTGCCGCCCCAGGTCGAGAAGTGCTGATGCTCAGGCCAGTCCGTTTTCTGCTTCATCAGCAGGGGTGTCAGGTTACGTCCATCGAGTGGTTTCTCACCGACACGGGTCACGCCGGCCAGTGCCGTCAGGGTCGGCATCAAATCAATCGCGCCACTAATCTGCGTGACGGTGTGTTCGCCGGGCAATTTCCCCGGCCAACGGATGTAGCACACCGAACGCACACCGCCTTCATCGGTGCTGCCCTTGCGGCCCTTCATGCCGCCCGTCCAGCGGTACCCATTGGGACCGTTGTCTGAAAAGTAAACGACAATCGTGTTGTCCTCGATACCGTACTCGGCGAGCCTGTCGAGCACTCGCCCGACATTCCAATCTTGATTCTCGACCATCGCCAGCGCACAGCGAGTTTGATCGGCGACCTCGGCCTTGGGATCCGTTGCGGTCTGCTCGATGGTTAGATTTTGGAAACGTTTCCAGTCCTTCTCCGGAGCCGCCCAAGGCGAGTGCGGGGTGCTAAACGGGACATAGCAAAGGAACGGCCGGTCTTGGTTGCGGTCAATGAAGTCGAGGGCGCGGTCTGTGCAAACATCGACGATGTATCCCTGAGTGCGAATCATCCGCCCGTTGGATTCGAGAGGTGCATCGAAATACTCGCCCCAATGACCCGACGTGTGCCCAAAGTACTCTTCAAAACCTCGTGCCATGGGATGGTAGGGCCATTGGCTGCCGTTGTGCCATTTTCCAAATGCTCCCGTCGCATAGCCCGCCGCACGGAACGCGTCGGCAATGGTGCGCTCGTCGAGATCCAGTCGTTCCTGACCCGTCGAAACACCACGCACGCCACCTCGCGGGTAATAACGTCCGGTCAAGAATTCAGCGCGGGTGGGCGCACAGACGGGGCACACATAGAAGCGATCGAGCGAAACACCTCCCTGCGCGATCGAGTCAATATTGGGCGTCGAAATTTGGTGGTTTCCCGATTGGCTGTAGTCTCCCCAGCCCGCGTCATCGGCTAAGAAGATGACCAGGTTTGGCTGCTCGGAGTACCCTGGGCGGGACAAACTCAGGCAACCAAGCAACAGTAAGACGACGCTAGACATTCGTTTCATCGAGGGCGTTCCGTTCAACGGTGCGGGGGCGTCAACATGACTCGACGTCGCGACGTCAACATGATGGCGGGCCGGTTTCATCTCGTTTACTCAGGGCGGCCATACCGAATTACTTGGTGACCCGGGGCTTGATGATGCGGCAAGTCCACCCAGTATCGATCGTGGGCTGCCGTGAGTCAATCGCGTGCACTGGATGCTTCGAAGCACCGCGTGAAGAAAGCGGACGTCGCTACGCTCGCCAGAGCGTGGGGGCCCACTGTCTGGCGAAGATGGCTACGGGAGAATTCGTCACTTGTGGTTCACGCGATGCCAAGCACCTGTGCGGAAGCGTTTGTATGTCGGGGGTCTCCCCCAGAACGTAGACGCATTTGCTTCGACAGGCGAGTCATTTCGAGAGGCGATCGAATTCCTGACTCCGGCGCTTCGCATTGATCGTTTCGAGCTTGTATGATATTTGTCGAGACGTTCATCTCCGGCCCATGCCATTGGGCTATGATCTCATTTTTCAACCATCGAACCATCTCCATCCATCGGATCAATTCATGAAAGAACCTTCTTCACCCGCGACGAGTCATCACAGCCCATCTCTCTCTCGCCGGCAATTGCTCAAGTGCACCACTGCGGCAGCGGTCGGAGTGATGGGGTGTCCCGCGTTTGTGCGGGGGGCTTCCCTGAATTCAAAGCTGGAGGTCGCTTGCATCGGTGTCGGTGGGATGGGAGCGCACACGATGAACAGTGTCGCGTCTCATCCGAAGGTTCAGCTTACCGCGTTGTGCGATGTCGACTCCAATTACCTTGGCGCTGCCGCGAAGAAATATCCAGAGGCTTCGCAGCATCGTGATTGGCGAGAAATGTTGGCCGAACAGGGCGACAAATTTGATGCCATCACGATCGGTACCCCCGACCACATGCACGCCGCACCTGCGGTCACGGCCATGCGAGCCAAAAAGCATGTGTACCTGCAAAAACCCATGGCGACGACGCTGCACGAATGCCGTGTTATCACCAACGAAGCAGCCAAGGCGGGCGTCGTCACGCAGCTCGGCAACCAAGGCCGCTCAAGCATTGAAAGTCGGCACACCGTCGATCTTATTCGTAGTGGTGCGATCGGTAAGATCAAGGAAGTGATTCTATGGGAGAACAAGAAACTCGGTTGGTGGCCGAAGAACACTGATATTAGCGGTGCAGGGGACCCCATTCCCGGTACCCTGGATTGGGATCTGTGGCTGGGCGTGCAAACGCCTCGTCCGTACTTCGCCAACACGTACCATCCCCAAACGTGGCGGGCCTGGTACGGCTTCGGCGTCGGCGAGATGGGAGACATGGGATGTCACCATTTTGACATCAGTTTCGACGCGTTGAAATTGACCGCGCCGCTGCGCGTGCGACAATTGTCCCCGATCACCACCGGGCCGCTGTGGGGCAAACGAAGAAAGGTGGAACTCGTCTTCCCAGGCACCGACATGACCGCTGGGGATTCCGTCAAGCTGACATGGCATGACGGCGACCTGCGACCCGACGCAAGCCAGATCCCATTGCCCGCAGGAGTCGACACGCTGCCAGAATCGGGCACCTGCTGGATCGGCGAAACGGGGGCCATCTATAAAAACTATCGCCGGGGGATGCCTGTCGTGATGACCGATTCCAAATCCTTCTCCGACACGAATGGGAGTTCGTTGGCCAAACAGGATCACTACCATGATTGGGTCGACGCCATTGTTGAGGGACGCAAAGCGTGCGGCGAATTTGACCACGGTGGACCACTTACCGAATCCATCTTGGTCGGTGCGATGGCCGATCGGGTCAGTACGGATTGGCTGGACTGGGACCGCGAAAGCCTGACGTTTCCCAATAGCCCCGAGGCGACTTCGCTCGTCTCGCGAACCTATCGAGAAGGATGGCACGTCCCCGGACTGGGCTAACGCCGGGGCTCTCGAAGCCGTCTGGCGACAACGTCCGTGGCTCAGCTCAGCTCGCTGCGACTGGGTCACGGAAGATCACAATTTTGCCTCGATCCACACCCGCCTCAATTCTGCGGTGGGCGTCGGCAAGCTTGCTCAGGGGGAAGCGGCTATCGATGGTGATTTGCAGTTGGCCCGCCTCGTGCAACCGAATCAATTCACGCAAGTCGTTCGCGTGCGGGCGGGCTAGCATGACCGTGCCGGATTTGGATAGCGGCCACGTCAGGGCCGTCATCAACATCCCTTTGACGTCGGGCTCGGTCGAGACGTATCGACCGCCGGGGTTCATCACATCACGAGCGTCACAGTACCCAGACTTGCCGGCGGCATCAAACACGATGTCCCAGCGTTCGCTCGAGGCGGTAAAGTCAACCTGTTGATAATCATAGAAATGGTCGGCCCCGAGGGACATGCAGAACTCTCTGTTCTCACCGCTCGCGACGGCATCAACGTGGCAGCCTGCTGCCTTGGCGATCTGCACCGCGAACATCCCCACGCCACCGCTGGCGCCGTTGATGAGCACCCGATGGTGCGGTTGCATTTTGCCGTGGTCGCGGAGTGATTGCAGGGCGGTGCTGCCGGCCAGCGGCATCGTGGCAGCGTCTTCGAACGACAGATCGTCGGGTAGCTTGGCTGCCGCGTCGACGGCGCAAACGCTGAACTCCGCACTCGCGCCGCCACGGGCCGCATCGAGAAACGCCATCACTCGATCACCGATTTTGAATGGCACGTCGTCGGCACAATCGGCCACCACCCCCGCCACGTCAAAGCCTGGCACGCGGGGAAAACCGCCCGGCAGGAGCCCTTTCATTTCGCCGCTGCGCAGCCGATAGTCAACCGGATTGATACTCGAAGCATGCATTTCGATCAGTATTTGCCCCGGTAGTCGCTCCGGGGTGGGGATTTCAGCGGCGTGTAATACACTCGCGTCACCATAGTCGTCGTATACCATTGCCTGCATGACAGCATCCTCGTATGTGAGAGTTTTCAAAAGTTGTCGGTGAGTTCGGTCGCGAATGAGCGTGTACCGCACCGAACGGTGCGTACTGCGATTTGTATGCCAATCGATGTCGTCGGCGCTCTGAGCATCGGGGCGTCCGGGCATTGTCGCTCGACGTCCAATGGTTGTCCGGCACATGGATTACCCTCGAGATAGCACGCGGACGGACGAGAAAGTGCGCGGCATCGCCCACGCGGTCTCACGATGAGCGGTCCTGCACCGGATTAACCTTTTTCGATCGCTGAGGTCGCCAGATCCGGTTGACGACCCGCCTGCAAGGAATCCTGATCGATAGAGGTCGGCTCGAAATCTTCGCTTTCGGCGAATAGACGGTCGATGGCTACGGTACGCGGCGACGGCGTGGCGTCCGCTGCGAACGCGTTGGGGTCGAGCGGCGCAGTATGCTGGTTGAGGGGTGGTTCCAGGGCGTGCACCGGAGTGTCCGTGACATATGGGGCATGACGACTCATCGCGGTAGCGGATGACACGGGGATCGGTGCGATCATCACTGCGTTGGCGGACGCGAGCGGTTCGCCACCGGGCGTGTGGACATTGAGATAGTTGATCACCTGCAGAGCATCGACAGCCGTGATCAGTCCACTGCCATTGACGTCGTAGAATCCATCGCCGCTGACCGTTGGGGCATCCACGGACGAATTCCCATTGGCTTGATTGAGCTGGTTGATAATCTGCAATGCATCGACTTCGGTAACGCTGTAGTTGCCATTGACGTCCGCGGGAAACAGCACATTGTGACGCGGCGGCACGGCCGCAAGTCCTCCCGGGAACGCGACTGCGAATGTCTGCGTGCTCGTTCGCGGATAAAACACGAGTGCGTACGATTCACCCTTGGTTAGGGCGGCCGAGCTCAATCCGGTCGCATCGTACTGACCAACGATATTCTGATCGCGGTCGTACAAGAGTACCCCCGCGTCGATGTGGTCGACGTTCTGCGCCCTCACGCTCAGATTTTGTGATTGGCTGGCGCGAAAGACGATACCGTGCGGTTGGCTGTCGCCGGGAATCGTGAGCGAACTGGTCGTGGTCGTTGGATCGTCACGTCGTACCGTCGCCAAGTCAAAACCATCGTCGTCGAAAACGGTCAGTTGGACGTCGGTCGTGCTGCCGAGTTGGGCGTCGGCACTGTCGAGCAGAGCGACCGTCATCCATTCCGCAGCTTCGTAGACGTTGTCGTCGATGACATGGACCGAGATTGTCGCCGTCCGCTGATTGGCGGCAAATGCAAATTGATTCGCCGAGAGCGTCACGTCGGTACCGAGTTTTCCGGTACCGCGAATTGAGAAGGGGACGCTGATGGGCACCGCAGACGCCGACGAGAGCGTCGCGGTCAGTTCGAAGGCACCCGCATCTTCGGGCAGTGCTTTTGCTGAGGTTGAGATCGTCACGGTGCGGCGTGAATCGCCGACGACTTGCCAGCCGATATCGTCGAGGACGGCGAAATCGACTGCCGCGAAAAGTCCATTGTTTTGGATGTTCGAGGTCATGATCGTCGCTTGCTCGCCCGTGACGGACTGGCCAACGTGTCCACCGTTGAGTGGCAGGTGTCCGGCACCGACATAGGCGATATCGGTTTTCGGGCCGATGAATGTTCCTGTTTGAGCCTTGGTGGTAAACGAATTCGAGATCCCGAATCCGAGCACGTGGGCCAGTTCGTGTTGAGCAAAGGTCAAAAAACGGTACTGGCCGGACTGCAGCGGTCCGTCCTCGAAATTCCAGTCTTCGATGGTATCGCTGCGGTTGTCGAAACTCAGCGACGCGACAAAGGGAGCGAAGTCGACGGCGCCCGCCCCCTGCGTCACGCCTTCACCGCGTGTGGTGAGCGCCGTGCCAAATGCGGTGCACTGGGCCTGAGTCGTTGCGGGGCACGAGTAATTGAAGGGCACATTAACCCCGTCTGCGTAGGAGCGGACTATTCCGCCTGGGAAATCCAGGCTCTGCAGGGAACGGCTGCCGGCAAAGACCACGATTTCGTTCGCGGCGGCAGAAAAACCAGGCGGTAATGCTGTGTTCGCCCCGGTGCTGGGGTTCGTGTAGTGGGCTTCCCAGCGGATCGATGAGTTGGATGCCGGGATCGCATCGAGGGTATCGGTCAGCCGATCGGTTAGCAGCCGGCCGGCTAACTCCAGCACGGCTCGCCGCTCGGGATGATCCCTGAAGAAACCTGTATCGTTCGAGTAGTCGAATCGAAAATGGACGGTGCTGGTGGATTCCCCAGCGGGAATCGAGTTACCACTGGCCAGCAAGCGACGCGATTCGAGAGCTTCGAACCGGACGGCGCGAGCACCGCGCGCGACGTTTTTGCTGGGCCGTTTCGCACGACTTCGGGAACGAAAAAACGAAATCATGATGCGGCATCCTCCGCAGAAGTCAAAAAATGCGATTGGCGTTGGGCGAACCGTCGAGGGTGGAATTGTAGCAAAAATCAGGGGTGCCGCGTTTAAAAAGCGAGTAAGATCAGGCAATCGGCAAACGTTCGTTCATGTATCGATCACGCTTGCCAGAGGACGATCTCGCTCGGTCCAGAGGACGATCACGCTCGGTCCAGAAGGCGATCACGCTCGGTCCAGAAGGCGATCACGCTCGGGATCCGTCTTCAACGAGACCAGGGTCGATCCTGTGGCTCAGGTTCAACGCCTTGTAGTCCGAGGGGCCAGAGATTTTAATGATTGCTGATATTTCGCTTGTTTTTGACGACCCCAGCGCGTCGGTATCGCCGGGCGACTGATACTTTGCACCCATTTGGAACCTAATCGCATGCCTACTAAAACTGTTGCCAAAGGTATCACTCGATTCGACCTGGAAAATCGGCGTGGATACATGGTGCGAATTGCTCGTAGCGGCAATCGCATCCACCAATACTTCTCCGATTCGAAGTACGGTGGCAAGCGGAAGGCATTGGCGGCCGCCAAGACGGCGTACGAGGAGCTGCTCGAGGAATTGGGGCCAGCGGAAAACTCGACTCGTGATAAGTTGACCTCACGCAACACGACGGGCATCGTGGGCGTGCACGTTGCCTATTCCCAAGACAACCGTTATCCCGGTTGCGAATACTACGCGTACTGTGCCTCTTGGGTAACCGAGGATGGTAAGCGAGAAAAGGCTAGCTTTGCGTGGAATAAATACGGCCAGGACCAGGCTCTGGAACTGGCGATTTTAGCCCGCCAGCATCAGATTACCGATCGCGATCAGGTCGTGGCGATGTACGAGAGCTCCCCCGCTGGCAAGCGAACCAAACGCGCCGCCAAAGCGTCCAAGAAGTCTGCGCAGACGCCCCAACGAAGTGCGCGAAAATCGCCGGCGAGACAGAACGCAAAGTCAACGGCGAAAAAGTCGGTGAAGAAAGCCGCTAAGAAGTCCGCTCGCAAGGCAGCCAAGAAATCGGTGAAACGAGCGGCTAAGAAATCGGTCAAGAAGAAAGCGGTGACGAAAAAGGCCGTGAAGAAGAAAGCGGTCAAGAAAGCGGCTGTTAAGAAGAAGGCTGTCAAGAAGAAGGCGGCGAAGAAGGTTGTCGTGAAGAAACCGGCAAAGAAGAAGGTGGCTAAGCAGAAGGTGGCTAAGCAGGTAACCAAAAAGACGACCAAGAAAGCAGCGAAGAAGAAAGTCGTGAAAAAGAAGAGTGCAAAGCGTCGTTGAGCAAGGGTTTGCAGTCCGACGCCAGCGGGGCTGTCGGTTGATTCAGCCGAGCGGCGTAAGCGGTCGGGCTGTGGCGGGTGCCGCGGGATGCCTTTCGGCACGCGGCTCTCCAAGAGTTTGACACTTTAGAGGAATGAATGAGTTCCATGGCGACGCTGCTCGACACGATATCCGACGATGATTCCTTGGCGCAACGGTTGGCCGAAATGCCAGCGGATTCGAAGACGTTGACTTTGTCGTTCGCCAACCACGGATTTAATTTGCAGCATCCTGACTGGTCCGTCGATGCATCCGTCGACCACCAGTTGCAGGACACCATTGACACGCCCGCGGATGGCCCGGATCTGCGTCGTGACGAAGGTTTTGTCCCCTGTCGCAAAGTGGTCACGTGGGGCAAGCCGTCGTCTGAGGCGGCGCCGGACGTTTGTTCGGTGGCGGACACTGCCGATGCTGAGTATCGCCTGATCGGCAAACTCGGCAGCGGTGGCACGGGGGTCGTTTACCAAGCTCATCAACGTGCGATCGATCGCGAAGTCGCCGTCAAGGTGTTGAGACGCGAGCTCGCCGGTGACCGGCAATCGCGACAACGCTTCCTCGCCGAGGCCCGGGTGATCGGTTCGCTCGACCACCCCAATGTGATCGCGCTGCATGATTTGTGCATCGACGGTGACGGGCATCTGTTCTATGCGATGAAACGTATTGACGGGACGAGCTGGGACCAACAGATCGACCAATTCAGTGTGGAGGAGAACCTGACGGTCCTGTTGCGGGTCGCCGATGCCATTCGATACGCTCATTCACGCGGCCTGGTGCATCGAGACATCAAGCCAGAGAACGTGATGCTCGGTCGCTTCGGCGAGGCCTTGGTTGCCGATTGGGGGTTGGCGCTCCAGCTCGGCAGTACCGTCCGCGGGGCAGTCGCCAGCGCGGTTCCGGATAGCAATAGTGCGATTGGCGGCACGCCCGCCTACATGGCCCCCGAGCAGGCAATGGGCAGGCTCGACTCGATTACCTCAGCAACGGACGTGTACCTACTCGGGGCGATCCTGTACCAAATTCTGACGGGATGCCCGCCGCATCATGGCAAAAACCTGCTGCAGTGCATCAAAGCGGCGGCGCGTAACGAGATCCAGCCGACCGAGGTGGTTGGCGAGTTGATGGACACAGCATTGCGAGCCATGGCGACCGATGTCGCCAAGCGGTTCCCCAGCGTCGAGGGCTTCGTGCAGTCGATCAAGGACCACCGTATCCACGAGGAGAGCGAGCGGTTGGTTCGCCGAGCAAAGCGGCGGGTATGGCCTGATGACGCGGCACTGGCGAAACGTGGCGATGCGCCAGAGGAGACCTACGAGCGATTCCGAATCGGTCAAGCGTTGTTGCATGAGGCGATCGAATTATGGCCCGAAAATGCGCGAGCGACGCGGACACTCGGCCAGGTCCAACTTGAGTTTGCTCGATTTGCCGCCGGCCAAGGCGACCTCGACTTATCGTTGAGGTTGTATGACGCGGCGGGACAGGGCGACTGCGAGGCCGCTGTTCGAGTTCGCCGCGATCGGGATCAGCGGGACAAGATGCAGGAAAGTCAGGCAAAGTACTCTGCGTTGTTCACGCAATCGCCCGAAGCTGGGTTGCTGATTCGTTGGTCAGACGGCATTGTGCTGGAAGCCAACCCAGCTTGCCTAGCCTTGCTGGGCTATGGACTGGGCGATCTGGTGGGGCAATCCATCGCTGAGCTGGAGATTTGGGCCTCCGCCGAGCGGCGAGAACGGTTCATCGAGACGCTCACTCGTGAAGGTCGCATCGAGAACTTCGAAACTCAGTTTTTGCGGAAAACCGAGTCGATCGATGGTGAAATTGACGTGTTAATCAGTGCCCGGACGGTGACGGTCAATGGTACCGAGATGTTGATGTCCACGATCCGGGATATCTCTGAGCGACGTGATGCCGAGCGTAACTTAGAGCAAAGTCGGCGACGCCTGCGAGACCTGCAGCGGCTGGCGGGGTTAGGTGCTTGGTCCTTTGATCCGAACACACAATCCGTGCACTGGTCCGAGGAGACTTTCCGCGTGGTGGGACGTGATCCCGGCAAAGCGGAACCGAATTACGAAGAATTTTTGGCTGAAGTCCACCCCGAGGATCGAACCCGGTTTCGTCAAGTGCTCAAACAATCTCTGAAAACCGGCACCGCGTTTCAAATCCAATTTCGTCGCCGCGACGACGATGGGCACTACCGTAGCCTGCTGACACGCGGTCGCCCTGTGCTCGACGAGAATAACCATACGATCGAAGTTTACGGCATTCTGATGCCGGGGAAGATAGCTACCAGCTTCTAGCGATTCGCTGCTGGCTTCCTGAACCCTGCCTTACTTTTTCTGAACTCTATTGCCTGCTTCCGATTCTACTGTACTTCGTTACACGCAAACCGATCCTGATGTTCGGTTGATGCTGCGGGTGCGCGACGATGACGCGGGGGCATTCGAAGAATTGGTGCGCCGTTATCAACCGCGTTTAGTTCGCTTGATGCAAACCTTGGCGCCCCACACGGACCTCGCGGAGGACCTTGCTCAAGAAACATTTTTGCGGGTTTATCGGGCCCGCCAACGATATGAGCCCGGGGCGAAATTTTCGACTTGGTTGTTTACGATCGCGGGCAACGTTGCCCGCAATGCGAAACGCACGGCCTCGCGGCGGCACGAGATCAGCGAGATGGACGCACCGCGGTTCCTCGGGGGGGCCGATGAGAGTGGTCCGCTACTGGCCACGACGGCGCTCGATGCGAGCGGGTTGATGCCCGTGCGACTGGTCGAAGGTGATGAACGCGCACGATTGGTTCGCGCCGCAGTCGCGTCACTGAGTGAACGCCAGCGGATGGCGCTGATTCTGTCGCGTTTTGAAAACATGAACTACGTCGAAATCGCCGAGACCATGGGACTGACCACCAAGGCGGTGAAATCGCTACTCAGTCGAGCGCGTGTCGGTCTCAAAGAGACGCTCGATTCCTATATGCAAAGCGGCGTGCTGGACGACGAACTCCATATCTCCCAGTCGCTGCCGTCGACATCGGGAATGCTCAAGCAGTTTCAGGAGCCACATCGCTCAGAGCGATCAAAACCTGATCCGAAAGACAAATCGACGGGTGATCCGTCGGGCGGTGACTCATGACAGATCCCAAGATGATCGATGCCGATGACGAATTGCTGGTCGCATACCTCGATGGGGAAGTATCCCGAGAGGAACGCGATCGGATCGAAAACCGGTTAGTTGCCGACGACTCACTGCGTGTGCGTTTGCGGAATCTCCAACGCAGTTGGGACTTGCTCGATTGGCTGCCAAGCCCCGTGGTCAATGAGCATTCGGTGGAAACGACGCTGCAACTCGTCGTCGCCGATCTGACCCAAAACGGCGCCAGCAGCACCGGCAAGGATTTTGCCGCGCTGGCCCCCCTGCATCCCCAGGAGACGCGGAAATCGGCCAGTAGCTATTGGAGCCGAGCATTGCTTTTGTTGGGCGTGCCGCTGCTCGCAGCGGCGATCATGTTCGCAATGGTGCGCTGGCAACAGCAGCGTGAGCTTCGCCGCCAGGTCGCCGATTTCCCGATCGCGCTGGACATGGACGCATACCGACTCAGTGAGAAGCCCGGTTTGGTCGACGATCTCATGGCGGCGCCGCGTTGGAGTTCCGTCGTGGGCGGATCCATCACCCCAGGCGTGGATGCCGTGATCGATCGACAGTCAGCGCAATCCATCTACAGCGGTCCAGACGGCGAGGATTTGGAGCCATCGCCGACGCAGTTCGCAGACCGGTTGCGGGAGGTGCCTGCCGAGCAACGGATGATCGCATTGGCGAGATGGGACCGCTTTGATCGATTGGACGAGCCATCGAAGGAGCGACTCCGCGAATTGGCCGCGCGACTGCAGGCCAACGAGGATGCCGCCAAACGGCTCGACACGCTGCGGCGATACGTCCGCATGCGTGAACAGCTCAGTGATCAACTGGTCGCTCAAATCGAAACCGGTTCGGGAGAGGAACGCTTTCCCGCAATTGATGCGGCCATCGGAGAGATGATCACATCCATCGGCCGCATCACCCGACGCAATCTCAGTGAAGACGCGATCGAGCGGATTGATTTCACGGTCATCCAGCTCGTCAAATCGCGGTTGCGCGACGATGAGGCAGGTGGAGGTGAACCCTCGTCCTCCCAAAAGTTGCTGGAGTGGTTTGAGAAACAGGCCCGGCGCGGCGACGACCCTCAAATCGCCTATCGAGCTTTCGCCTTGGCAACGCTCGTTCGAGATCCCAATTGGCACAGTCGAGACGGGCGCTCCTCACGCGATGAATCGCCCCAACAGAGAATTCCGCCGCTGAGCCACCAGGAACTTGATACGATTCGATCGATGTTGCCCACGAAAGATTTGGATACGCTGCAGCAATATGTGTCCGATCCGTGGATGCAAAGCATGATCCTCCGGGACTGGGCCCACGAAGCGGTGCGGCGCAAGGTCCGTGGTGAATCCAAACCACTGTCGTTGGCCGAGCAGTACGAATCGATGCCGCCCGAGCAGCGGGAACGTCTGGATTTGGCATCCCCCGAAGATGCAAGAAAAATCTTGACCGACGGCATGTAGGCACCCACATCCCGCGCTGGACGTGGCGACACGTCCTCACACGGGCAACGATCCATGATCCACTACGATACCGAGCAGATCTCGCGGTAATAGTCGATGCTTTGCCGCAGTCCTTCGGCGATGGTCACGGAGGGATCAAAGCCCAATCGTGTGCGAGCTTGGATGATATCGGCCAATGAGTCGCGAACGTCACCGGCCCGAGCGGCTTCATGGATCGGTTGGATGTCGCGGCCGAGCAGCTCACGCAGTGTCTCGAGCAGCTCGAGTAGCGTCGTTCGCTCGCCCCGCGCGATGTTGAACGTACCGCCCGCAACCTCCGGTTGGGTCGCGGCCAGCAAATTGGCGTCGGCGACATCGCCCACGTACACAAAATCGCGTGATTGGTGCCCGTCGCCGTAGATCACCGGACGCTCTCCCGAGAGAATCATGGAAACAAATCGGGGGATGACCGCACTGTATTCACTCTGCGGATCTTGGCGTGGACCGAACACGTTGAAGTAACGCAGCACAACGGTCTCGATATCGAACTCGCGATTGAAGGCGGCGCAGTAGCTCTCGGCGGCGAGTTTCGATGCCGCATAGGGTGACAATGGAGAGGGGGCATCGGTTTCTCGCTTAGAAACAAACAGCGAGTCCCCATACGCTGCACTCGTTGACGACAGAACAAACCGCTTCGTCGCCCCCTTCGCCGCCGCCGTCAGCAACTGGACCGTGCTCGTGGCACACCACTGGTGACACAACGCAGGTTCTCGCATGCTGCGTGGCACGCTCGCCATCGCAGCGAGGTGGAAGACATGATCGATCTGGTCGACAACCTCCGTGGCGGTGTCCGCGTCGGACACGTCGGCTTCGATAAATTCCAGTCGGTCGGCGAACTCACCCTGCTGGAAGCTGTGCAGGTTTGCGGGATATCCGGTCGAGAGATTGTCGACGACGCGGACCCTCGCGCCAGCGTCAAGCAACTTGCCGACCATATGGGAACCGATGAAGCCAGCGCCCCCGGTGACGAGACAATGGGCGCCGTGCAGCGAAGCAAATTTCATAGGGACTTGGGGGGCTGACAAGTAGAAGTGTAAAAAAACATCGTCGACACGCGGCAGTGGATCAGGTCAACGCGCTGTCGACTGGATTGGCATCGTCGGCGCCGTTGTGAGCCAAGTGCGGTCATGATCCCGGGCAGCAACACCCGCCGGGGCTTTAACGCGTCTCGGTTCCATCGACAGCCGGTTAACACGATCCACCGCCGACATTTCGGAATTGTTTCATGTCAGGCGTGTTGTTGGAACCGGTCCTAGGCCGCCCGATCACCCCGTTTGAGCTGTTTTCGCATGCGGCGGCGTTCCGCCTTGTTCATGCTCGACCAGTCGATGTCATCATCAGAGAAGCCCTCTTCGTCGTTGTCATCGTCTTCGTCATCCTTTTCGTCAGCGGTGGCACCGCCTTTCGGAGGCGGGCCGGAGGCGCCGCGTGGATTCGACGAAGGCTTGTTTTCCTCTTCCGGTTCGGCGGCGTCCGAATCAGTGTTTGCTTTGCGCTTCATCAGCGAGCCAAGCCCAAAGCGGCGTTTCTTGGGCTGCTCCTCGGTGGTGTCCGGTTCAGCCCGTTGCGGCGTGTCCTGGGTCTCTTCTTCGGCGACATCAGGTTTCGCTTCAGACTTGGTGCGGCCACGCAGGGTGGGCCACCATCGCCGGCGCTCTCGGGGTGCCTGTTCGGTGTCGGCTTCGTCGTCGGATTCCTCGCCCGAGCGATCTTTTTGGGTGGGTGCCGCTTTGGCGGGCTTGTCGTCGAGCTTCTCTTGGGGAGCCGGTGTCCGCTCTGGGCTGGCATCGGTTGAATCGGATTCAGCGGGCCGTGCCTTTGCGGCTGGCAGTAGTCCAAACCAGCGTCGTTTCGCGGGTGCGTTGTCCGAATCGCTGTCCTCGTCCGGTTCCGGTTTGACGTCCACTTTGGCTTTGGTGACTGTTTTCGCGGCGACTCGTGATGGACTGCTCGGTTTTGCGGCTGGCTTATTCGCTGGTTTCCGAGCGGGCTTGGGGTCAGCCGCCGTTGGTGTGTCGCCGGGCTCGAGCGAGCCACGCAGGGAAAATCCTCGTGGAGCAGCGTCTCGCAATCGCTGGAGAAACCCAATCGCCGGTTCGATGCCGCGGACTTCACAATAGAGCGAACGCAAATAGATTACCGAAGCGGAAAACCACAGCATCACCGCGAGTAACGGGGCCGAGGTGATGATGGACCATCGCAAAATCGTATCGACCGCGATCATATTCCACTGGGCCGCCACCGGGATCGCCACGCAGAGCCAACCGCCAACCAGCAAAATTAAACTCGTCCGGTAGTGCCACGTCTCTGCAACCGTCCGCAGAGCCAACACGGCACCGCCGACGACGAGGAACAGACCGATCCAGTCATGACCGGACAAGGCGATCCGACGCCCCATCAACAGTTCGACCGTGGCACCGAGCATGGCGAGCAGCGGTATGACGGTCGCGACACTGGCGACCAAGGATACGCCGACGATCCATTGCCACAGCCGGTAATTGCCGCGAAAGTCATCGTTGCGGAAGCGGCGCAGTTGATAGATCATCCAGGCTGCACCGGCCATCGCCAGGTACATCACGCCAATTGCGTATCGACCGAGACTTCCCAGCCGAGCTATTTGAAAAACGTCAACGAATGCTGGGCGGCTTTGGATGGACACAAATCGCACCGTCGCATCATTCATCAGCACAATCGCCAGAACGGCGGCTGTCAGGACGGCGATCAATTTCGCGACTGCGGATCGGTCGACGGGAACCAGCGAGAACCAGCGGCCGCGGAGGCCTTCGCGAACGCGGGTCCCATACACAAGCGTGGGTCGCCGCGCTTCACGCAGTGAGTCGATTCGGCTGCGAGATCCACTCGTGGGGCTGGCGGCGGTCGCCGACGCGGTGGTCATCAGAACGCGGCGGCGTCGGTCGTCCTGACGACGGAATTGACTCATGGCGGCGGACGAGGGGCTGGCGGAACGGTTTCAAGGCACATGCCCCCAGCCAAGCAGCTTCCGTCGCCAGACGTGGGCTCTGAGGACGTCGCTTCCGTCGCCAAACGGTGGCTCTGGTCGCTACCGCCGCGAGACGTGAAGCCATCTCGCGATTGTCGCCCGATGGTAGGTGGAGCCGCAGAAACAGGCTCCCCACCGACGACACCGTGGCGACATCCGCCCATCGGCGACAACACCCAAAACGGATGGCTACCTGCTGAGGAAGCATCCGTCCTACCAAAATGTCACCCGCCGCGGCAAGTGAAACCTATTCGCCGTTCCACCACCAACTACCCGAATCGTTACCGTTTTTCACGCTGACGAGGGTTTGCAATTCAGGCTGCTCGACTTGATTTTCGACCACTCCGAAAGCATTGATATTCACGCCGCCGGATGCTGTCACTGTCCAACCGGCCATCCCGTGAATGAAGCTGCACTGTGGGCTGAGCGAACGCGGCAGGTCAAAACTCGGTGTTTCAATCAACGAGTCGCTGCCACGTAGAACGCCCAGGTCGATACCGCTACGGTGATCGAGTTGTTCTTGGGTGATCAGTGTGGCGACAACGGCGAAGTCCATGGCGTTGCGAAGGTCGCGGAAAATAGGCAGCTCTTTGGACAATGCGTCATACTTGTCCGTCATCGTATCGGCCCATTTCAGTGCCAAGGGATCCTGGCGTCCGTCCGACGCGACAGTGCCATCGGCGGAGACAATGTCCTCTTCGGTCAGCGTCTTGACGCCCTGACCACTGATTTTCCAGATCTGTTCGTCGGGATCATGAGCGATCGCGTCATAATTGCAGGCCATCCACCAGCGTGGGCTCTGTGCTGCCGATTGCCGCTTATTGCGGGCGATTTCCAAATAGCTGGGCAAGCCCTTTACGGGGGAAGGTGTGAGCGCCATGGCGATTCGTTTCATTTCGAAATCCGCCGCGACGAGTGTCCGAGCAAAGCGGCTTTGTGTGGGCACGCCCGCCAATTTGATCATCTGTGGCCCGAAGGCTTGTCGCATCCCGGCTTCGAGGAACGCTGGGTTTTGCCCTGGGCGAAGCACGATGTTCTTCAGGAAACCCTGCAATCGTTGGCGACCTTCGGCGGTCGGTTCGATCGAGCACAGAATGCCGCCGTCACGACGAGCTTCTTCGACACTACGAAACGCCGTCACCAAATCGTCCAGACGCAATACCGAACCGCCCGATTTCGTGCCCACAACGGTGCCGTCGGCGCGGACTTCCCAAGGCTCGGCGGGACCGACCAGCAGGATGTCATGGTTCTCTTGATCGACGACCACGTATTCGATGCGCTGCAATCCAGCCAGGAATGCGGTTTCGTCGTCCAGGTCGCGGCCCGTTTCGTGCATCTCACGCAGGGCATCTTGCAGACGCGCCAGCGAAATGACACGGCTCTCGGTGGCTTGGCCTAAATCGCCGCCGGGTTGGCGAATGGCCGCTCGTACCTTCTCGGCCATCTCTTTCTGTTCAGCCTCGGTCGCCGCTCGTACATTGCCTTCGGGATCGATCATCACTCCCCCGACGGCTTGCCGGTTTCCAAAACCTAGGCCAGCATGGGCCGTGTGCAGCGGAGTACTGATGAAAACGAGAAAGACGAGAGAGACGAACACGCCGCATTTCGCGAACGGGGTTCCGTTCGCGAACGGGGTTCCGTCACGGTGCGAATGGGCAAACGGGCGTTGGATGAGAGAACGCATCGAGACAGATTCCTGCTCAGGTGAAAAGTTTCGTAACATGGCGGCAAGTGTCTAGAATACTTGTGGTATTTTCCAGTGACAAGCAAGACCAACCATTCTGCCGCAGTTTCCTCAACAATGGATGCCTACCTGGTACTCCACCGCGGTGCCCGCTGGACCGACGTCTACCGACTCGCGGGCTCAGAAGAGGTGTTTTTGGGGCGATCATCGCAAAACCAAATTGTGCTCCGCAGCGGTCGAGCGAGTCGCCGGCACGCCCGGATCTTCGGCCAGCCCGCAGGCTGGTTCGTTGAGGACCTGGCCAGCCGGAATGGCGTTTTTGTCAACGACACGCGGGTAAATACGCAACATCCGGTACCGCTCAGCGAAGGCGATCGGCTGCAGGTGGCGGGGTTTGAAATGCGATTCACCCATGATCTGGCCCGCTGGGCGGGGCCGCCCACGGCAACCGCGGTGGATGATGGGATGGGGCCAGGCCTCGACGAGGGGGCGACCGAGGACGGCATGCTGCTCGGCGATGACTTCGCGTCAGAAATGGAGTCGCCCTGGCTCGATATTGTCTCTCAGTCACCCGCGCGGACGCTGGAATCGAGAGAAATCCAGCCGCAACAGTCGGGCAATTCCGACTCAGCCAACCTCTCGCTGCTGCAGATGGCGTTCGCGATGGGGCGACTGGACAGCGCCGAAGGCGATTGGGAACCCGCCAGCACGCTGCTGACGCAGACTCTGTCCAGCCAACTACCTGCCGCTGAAATCGCGTTGTATTTATTTGATGAGGCCCGCGACCTGCCGCTGCCCCGCCACGTCCATCAGCGGCCCGGACACCGCTATCGCCGACCGCCGGAGAACCTCGTCCAACAGATCCTCGCTCCCGGTGCGGCGGCGCTACTGGCGCGAAACATTTTAGGCGATCGCCATTTGGCCACCGCCGACACGCGTGGAGAGATTGATGTCGAGTCGCTCGTTTTAGCACCACTGCACGTGCCAACAAGCGATCCGAAATCAGTTGCGGCGCATGCCCGTCCCGCTGGCGGCCTCGTCCACGTCACCACCGGCGCAGGCGATGCCTCGTTGCAAGAACGTGATCTCGCCATGATCGTTACCGCCTGCGAAATTTTTTGCGAAGCCTGCCGATCATTGCATCAGCGACATCAACTCGAAAAAACGCTGCACCAGTCCAAACAGACGATCAGCCGCCTCCGGACGCAACTCGCAGGACGCGTCGAGATTCTTGGCCGCAGCGACGCGATTGCGGACGTGCAGGTTCAGATCGCCCAGGTTGCCCGGACCGATGCCGCGGTGCTGCTGCGCGGTGAATCGGGATCGGGCAAGGAATTGGTCGCCTCGGCGATCCACTTCGCCAGCCGTCGTGCTGATGGGCCGATGGTGTGCCTGAACTGTGCCGCTCTGTCGAAAGATTTGCTCGAGAGCGAGCTGTTTGGTCACGAGAAAGGTGCCTTCACCGGTGCCACGGATTCCAAAAAAGGAAAATTTGAAGCCGCCTCGGGCGGCACCTTGATGCTCGACGAAATCGGCGAGATGAACCTCGACTTGCAAGCCAAACTGCTCCGCGTGCTCGAGGGGCATCCTTTTGAGCGTGTTGGCGGACAATCGCCCGTCCGCGTGGATGTCCGTGTGATCGCGGCGACGCACCGGGATCTGCAAGCCATGGTCAGTCGGGGAGAGTTCCGGCAAGATTTATTTTATCGATTGCACGTGATCGAGATCGTCGTTCCACCCCTTCGCAGCCGCGGTCGCGATGTCGTGCTGCTCGCCGAGCACTTCGTCGGCTCTTTTGTGCAGTCGATGGGCCGCGCGCCGATGAGTCTGTCGCGGTCGGCCAAGCAAAAATTGCTGGATTATTCCTGGCCCGGGAATGTCCGCGAGCTACGCAATGTGCTCGAGCGGGCGGTCGTGATGGCACCGCTGGATATCCGCGGACCACACGAAATCGGCCCCGACGACCTGTTGATGGCCCCCGCGATGCAGGGGGGCGTCGCGGCGCCGCCCAACGCAGCCGCGTCACCGGCACCGCCAAACGTCTCGCTCGCGATGCTCGAACGCCAGCACATCGAGCAAGTCTTGCAGAGTACTGGCGGTAACAAAAGCAAAGCGGCCGGGATTCTCGGAATCGAGCGAAGTACGCTCGATCGAAAACTCAAACGCTACGCGGAAAACTAGTTCAACATCTCGTTGACTTGCTTGATCACGGCGGCCACGTCGACTTTGTCAGCGTCGAAATCGTGCCGTGAGACAACTTGTGAGTGATTCACCAGCAGGACCGTGACAGCGGTGTTGGCGTCAAGTTTGTAGTTGGCAGGACCGTTCTTGGAGTCCTTCGCAACTGCGATGGGAAGGTTCTTTTCATTGAGTTTGCTGGCCAACGCCTTGGCTTGGCCGGTCAACTCTTTGGGTTCCTTGCCAATCAGCGTGACTAAACCTTTGAGCTGCTCGCCGGAATGCTTGGCAACGGCAGCGTCGACTTGCTCGATTAACTTCGGCACCGAGCCGTCGGTCGTACGGGTGAAAATCATCACCATCGGGCGTTGGCCGTACTTGCAGCGATAGCAGAGCGTTGAACCATCATCGACGCCGTCGTTCGCAGCACCACCCACTTTGGTCACAAGGAAGGCACCAACGCCGTCGCCAGCGCACAACCCCTTGGAAGTAGCGTCCTGGGACGATTTGGTGGGTTCGGCAGCGGTCGCAATCGGAGCGGACAACATGCACAGGGCGGCGAGGGAAAACAGAAAACGAGTCATACTAGGCTTCTCCATGAAGCGTGGCGAAGAGGGGGGGAGCGAATGGTTCCACGCTCACTGATGTGAGTGCGCAGCCCATCCGTCTCGAACGTTAACACGAAAATGAACAAAGATCGCCTTTGTCCGCCACGTCGACGGAAAAATCGTTACTAAATGTCCAGTTCGTACGATGACGAATCGAGAGCGAATTCTGTGCCAATTTTTGTTGGTAGCGATTGAGTGTGTGCGGGCTCGTTGGCCGGTGAACTGGCTCGGCCACCGAGCACTTCGAACGAGCACTTGGAAGCCGGCCAGGCGGGCGGAGTCGCGTCGTGCCGGGCCGATCACCCTCGCATTGCCAGCCCAATCGAAACGAGGGTTCCATAGGGTGGGAATAACAGCCTGTTGAGCGGGACAATGCGAAAAACTGGTTGCATGTTAGGGCGCCCGTGGGATATAATCAGCCGTGACCTACAGTGACAGCCAGGGGGGATTTGGAAAACATCCCGCGTCTGTCCTCCTATTCTTTCTCCCAGCCCCGGACCCACGCCAGATGAAAAATAACCGTCCCGGATTCACGCTCGTTGAGTTGTTGGTGGTCATTGCGATCATCGGCATTCTGATGGGCCTGCTCATCCCCGCTGTCAACGCTGCTCGTGAAACCGCCCGGCGGAATCAGTGCGCCACCCAAATGAAGAACTTGTCGTTGGCTGCGATCCAGCACGAAAACACGAAAGGCGAACTGCCCGGGTATTTGAAAAGTTATGGTACTTACACCGGTAGCACTGATCCGTCGGATCCGACCGCTACCCCTCCCTCAGCGCACCTCAAGTTGGGTACCTGGGTCGTGGCTCTGATGCCATTCCTCGATGCACAACCCACCTACGAGATTTGGACCGAAGATCGTTATCCAATCATTTCGGGAGGCAGTGGGGAACTTTCGCCAACCAACGAAGCAAATGGTGCTGGGGTCGGTTTCCACCAACGCTCGGCACCGAACTTGGCAATCATGCAGTGCCCCAGCAATCCCAACAGCGACGGTGAGTTCGCTCGGAACAGCTACGTCACGAATAATGGGATGTTTGCGTTGCCAACATCAACCGGTGGCGGCACAACGGCAGGAACGCTCGTGTCCTTCGCCCAGTCGATGGAGCGCGCCAACGGTGCGTTCAACAACAAGTTCGATGGTCCAGTATCGGCCTCCGTTCCCGCTCCCGTCGGTGCGAAGATGCGACTCGATGACTTCAAGGACGGCCAAGGTTACACAATGCTGTTCAGCGAGAATGTCCAAGCGTTGCCATGGAATCGTCCTGGTTTCATGAACGCCACGGACCTGACATCGTCCCCGGTTGCCTATCCACCGGAATCTCGCTACGCGCAAGGGATGGTTTGGTTTTATGAAGACCCTCAAAATTCCGCATCGATTCCCTGGAGCCATGGAGCGCCGAATCCAGTGAATGTGAAACACAAGATCAACGGGCGTGGTCCGTTGGCTAGTGAAGCTATTTTTGTTGAAACGATGACGAACCGCGTCGGCACAACGGAACCTTATGACCTGGCACGACCTTCGTCAGCCCACGTTGATGGTGTTAATATCGGAACGGCTGATGGCGGAACTCGCTACATCACCGCCGGGATCGATTATCGGGTCTACCAAGCTCTGATGACGCCACGCGGTAAATCCAGCGATGTGCCATGGCAAGAGTACGTGATTGACGAAGATGCGATCTAAGTTCTAAGACCCGCAGGTCGAGAAACAATTCAAAGGCAGTGCTTCCAGAGCACTGCCTTTTTTTTGGTTTTCTAGAAATGGATCGGCTGTCTTCCAGGCGGCGGGGTGTTCGCAACATGAGTCGCTGCGCTGAGCGAGCAAACAGGAACCCCGGCACGTGCATGCACACCGAGGGTTGACTGTACCGCAGACTCGCGATCGACCGGAGGATCCCCCCCGTTGCGTGCCCGCAAGGCTTGAGTCCGTGAGTTCGGGCACTTAAATGGTGCGTGAATCGAGGATGCACGGCAAAATCACCGGGCGCAGGAGAACATGCCTTCGAAAGTCCACCGCGCTGGATCGGTCTGAGTAATCGCCTGGGTGCCACTCAATTCCGAGCGGAAATAAGTAGCCGAACGCTCCGCGGAGTGGCCGAACGCTCCGCGGTCGGAATGGCCGAATGCTCCGCGTTCGGCCACAATTTCAGACAGTAATTTCCCGCTCGTTCCCAAGCACCCCCGTACCTGTCATCAGGCAAAATGTCATTGAACCGCGTGCCCAGGCGTCAGCGGTGGACACGCGAGGCGACGTCCACTGACTTAGGCAGTCTCGCAAACGTGAATGCGGTTGATCACTTGTCGGCCGTCCGCGACGGGCCGGATCGCTTCTTGGGCGAGCTGTTTGTGATAAAAACTGCGGACCCGGCCGCTCAGATAGATCGATTGGTCGGATTCAATGACATGCAGACGGCGTAGTTCTGCGACGGCGTTCTGGGCGAGCACCGAAACGACAGCGCTGGCGGCCCCGCTGCACTCCACTGGCGATCCCGCCGCGGCGCTGATGCGGAGCGTTTGCTCCTCGATGCGATGTGTGTAGTGTCCAGGTGCTATCGGTGAATAAGCAGTCATAGATACCCAATCCGTGCGGGAATTTAAACCAAAAAACTTGTGCTCCTAAATATTTCCGATTTATCAAGTTTTGGCCACAGCAAAACGGGAAAATTCGGACAAGTTACCCAAAACGACCGGCAGGATTGAAGCAATAGCGATAACGGGACCTGGGCGGGCGGGATTCTGATGCGGTCCCGCGACAGGCAACCACATCGATTACTTTTGCTGGTATTTCTTGTAGAGCTGGCGATGACGGCTGCTCAGGTCCACTTTCCGGCCTTGGACGTAGGCATCGACCACGTTCGTTTCCGACTCCAGTACGTCCCCGTCCACAATAATGAGCGTGGCGTCATTTTCTGCCTTCAAGGTGCCGACTCGATCGGCAATTCCGAGGATTTCTGCCGCGGCTCCAGTGATACTGTGGACGGCTTGTTCACGATCGAGCCCGTACGCGACGGCAATGCCAGCGTGATAGGGCAGGTTGCGAAGGTTCGACGCGCCCCCGGGATATCCCGAACCTTCGCCCGCAATCGCGAATCTCACGCCCGCTTCGTGTAGCTGGGCAGGCAGTTCATAGAGTGCGTCGTACGCATCATGTCGCCGGCGGGGTAAACGGTACGTCCCGATCAGGATGACGGGGACGTCGTTGGTCTTGATCGCATCGAGACAGTGCATGGCATCGGCGCCACCGCATAGGACCATGGGGATCTCGCGGGTTGTGAAAAACTGGATCGCAGACTCAATGGTCGCCATGCGATCGGCCTGCACAAAAACAGGCCGCTGTCCGTCGACAACCGGGATCCAGCTCTCCAGTCGCACGTCCGTGGGCGTCGCCGGATCGGCGGCGCGTTGGTCTCGGTAGCGACGGGCCTGAGCGAGCAGTTCGTCGATTTTTGCAATTTGCTCATCGTACTTTTTCGCGTTCTCTTTGGCATCGCGACCGCGTGGGACCATCGTTTCCCAGTCAACACACAATCCGGCGGGCGCCTTGAGCGACATGTCTTTGGCAGCCCAGCCGTCGAGTTGCATGACGGCGGATTGGCCACGGATCCACCGACCACCGGGAACGACGTGGGCGACTAAGACGCCGCCCGCCCGCGCCACCGGGATCAACTCGCTGTCAGGATTGAATGCGATCCATGAACGCACGTTCGGATTTTCGTCACCGCGTTCGGTGCTGTCCACGGTCACATCGACCGCCGTGATCTCACGGAGGCCGAGGTCGGTGAACGCGTCAATCAAGCCTGGGTACACATGCTTGCCCTGAGCGTCGATGACGAGGGTCTGGTGCGGCCGGTCGCCCCCGCGTCCGATCTGAGTGATGACGCCTTGATCGAATAGTAGTGACGTATTCTTTTTCACCGAGCCGTCACCGATGTGCAGCGTTGCGTTCTCGATCAAAATGGGACGCGTCTGTGGTCGTCCCGGTACGATATCATGCGCGTCCACGACGCCATTGGTGAGTAGTGAGCAGGCGATCGACAGTAGCAGTGCTCTACGACGTGAAATTTTCATTTTGAATCTCCTGTACGTTGTTCGATCGTGGCTTGTTGGGCGCCTCGTGAGTTGCAGAATTCGTCATATCGAAGCCACCTGTCGGCTTCGTCAACGGCCGCCGCAGGGGTCGGATGCGTCTGAGTGTCTCGGCCATTCGCGGACATCGCAACTGCGTGTTTTGATTCTGAGGAGTCTGTTTCCTTTTCGGAATTCGCTGCTTTGGGCTTGCCATCGAGTAGCTCCTGGATCAGTGCGTTTCGCCATGCTTGATCGCGTTTCCGCAATTTCGCGTTGCTATCGATGTCGAAGATCGGTCGTCCGTCAATCCACGTCTGTTCGCAACGAGTCGTCGTCGATAGTGGCGGTCCACTCCACAGTACCACGTCAGCATCTTTGCCAACTTCGATCGACCCGACGCGGTCATTGATTCGCAGTTGCTTCGCAGGATTGAGCGTCACAAACTTGAGCGCTTCGGTGGGCCGCACCCCGCCGTACTTGACCGCTTTGGCGGCCTCGGTGTTCAGGTGCCGTCCCAATTCGGGATCGTCGCTATTGTAGGAGACGACGATGCCGGCTCGATGCATCAGCACGCCGTTGTAGGGAATCGCGTCGTAGACCTCGAACTTGTATGCCCACCAATCGGCGAATGTTGATGCCATCGCGCCATGCTCGGCCATGGCATCAGCCACTTTGTAGCCTTCCAAGATGTGTTGCAGCGAACCGATTTTGATACCGAACTCAGTGAGCACGTCAAGCGTCGCGACAATTTCATCTTGCCGGTAGCTGTGACAGTGAATCCAGCGTTTCCCGTCCTGGATTTCGGCGATCGCTTGGAGCTGTAGGTCGATTCGCGGCGGTAGCGTCCCCCGCTCGCCGGCCTGCCAGCGACGGTGGGCAACTGCGTACTCGCGGGCGGCGAGCATTTGATCACGCAGCAATTGTTCCACGCCCATCCGTGTGTTGGGGTATCGCGACGTGGATCGTTTGACGTTTTCACCGAGCGCGAATTTGATTCCCGCGGGGGCTCCCGTGAATCGAAAATCGTCCATCGAATCACCCCAGCGAAACTTGACGACTTGACTTTGTCCACCGATGGGATTGGCCGATCCATGCAGGATGTTGGCCGTCGTGACGCCACCGGCGAGTTGCCGATAGACGGTGATGTCCGTCGGATCAATGAAGTCAGCGATACGCACCTCAGAGGTGATCGCTTGACCCGATTCGTTGATGCCCCCATCGGTGGCCGCATGCGAATGACAATCGATCAATCCAGGGGTGAGGTGCTTGCCGTGAGCATCGATGACCACGCAGTCATCGCCCTTCTCGAGTTCGATGTGATCGGCCACCGCGGCGATCTTGCCGTCTTCGATCAAGACATCTTGCGGATTGTCAGGAACGTCTAGGTCATCACGATCTTCGCACGTCCACACCATCGCACCGCGAAATAGCACGCGATGGGGACGTGGCACGGGGTGTTCACGCCCATAGGCACCGAGCGGGAAAACGATCTCGATGGGATCGGCGGTTTCCTGTGAGGCATCTGACTCGGCAATTTGTTCCTCTGTTTTGCGATCAGATTCCTCTGTGGCTGAATCGGATTCAACACTGTTCTGATCTGAATCTTTGGGCTCGGCGTCTTCAGCCTTTGCATTCTCGGCCTCGGTTTTTGCCTTTTCCGGATCGATCCAATCCGTTGCAAAACGACGGGTAGGGCCTGAGGTGGGATAGATTTGCACGACCAAGGGTGCATCAGCCGACACATCGCCAAGTGATTTTCCGGGCGAACTGACCACGATGCGGTGCGTTCCCGCTGGTAGACCCAAGGCGGCACAGGTAGACGACGCGCCGTCGGCACAGTTGATTTGAGCGGCGAACTGATCAGTCCGTTGGACGAGCTTCTTGAGTTCGGTGGTGACGGGCTTTTCGGGTTCTTGCTTGGTGACCAGCTCCGCTGACACGCGACCGTCTTTCTGGTTGACGACGAGGTCAATTGTTTGCTTGTCGTGCCCCGGTGTCTCCAACCGCCATGTCCCCACGATTGGCGTCAATTCATCGCCTGGTTTGGCGGTGATTTCAAATTCTTGACCGGCCACAAACACCTTGAGCACGTCGGTGTCTTTGTTGAACAAGTCTCCATTGCTGAGAATCAGGTCGGCGGTCATGCCAACAGCGATGCGGCCATGGGTGGCATCGATTCCCAGCATCCGCGCGGGCGTCGTCGTCAGTGCCGCGATCGCATCTCGGTGAGACAAGCCGCTTTGAACAGCGTCTCGAAGTTGAGATCGAAACTTGCCCACGTCATCGAGTCGGTCCGTCGTCAGGCAAACCGTTGCGCCACGTTCGATCATCTCGGCCGGGTTCGAGGGGGCGAACTTCCAGTGCAGCAGATCGATCAAATCCACCTCGCGAGCGTCTTCCGGAGTCGCCACGCTCGGTTCGCTCGGGAAGTTGACGGGCAACAAGAGTGGTCGACCGGTCGCAGCGATCGCGTCGGCATCGCGATACTCCATCCCCGAGCCGCGAATGATTGCTCGTAAGGAAAACTCCGTCGCAATTTTTTCTGCACGCAATGCCATCCGCTCGTTCGAGCCATCGAACACAAACGTCGCTGAGCCGATGGCGGGCTGCAGTCCGGCGAGGGTCGCCGAGAGGTTGGGTTTGGGCAGCGTCGTATCGGATTGATAAGCCGTTGTTGCTTCGCCGTACCAGCGGGCGTCGTAGAACGCCTGGCGTAACAACGCGACGGCTCCCATGGGCGAATTGGGATAACGCTCGCCCGCATCATTCGGCCTCGGGACGCTCAGCGCCGCCGTCATCCAAGTCGTCTCGGCCAGTCGCTGCGGTCCGGTGGCATTGCCTTTTGACTCGTTCAACGACCACACCGAAGGACGCCCACCGAGGATTCGTCCGCGTGGCGCCAAAACGGTGGTCGTGAATCCTTGGCTGCGAAGTTTCCCCGCATCCGGCACCGCTGACAATTCACGGATGCGTCGATTGACGACGATATTTGCGTTCCAGTAATCATCATCCAATCCCGCGGGCGTGGATTGGTCCGCTCCTACTTCGTGCCAGGCATTGATCCAGCCCGCCGACAATGTCTTGCCGGAGCAATCGAGGATCTGGCACCCGGGCGGGGGCTCGATCGATGGTCCGACGGCAACGATCGCACCGCCTTGGATCAGTACATCGCCCTTTGTGCTCTCGATTTGCTTGGGAGTCTCAGCATCGTTCGATGACGAATCAGAATAATCTTCCGGGCCGGTCATCAACGTCGCACCGCGAAGTAGCACGCTGTGGGGAGGATTCTCGCGCAGCCCGACCGTCGGCGCGACGTCGCGCACCCCATCCGCCGTTGCGCTGAGGTTGCAGACCATCAACACGCCGATCACAGCCAGCAAACGCGAACGCCAAAGTGAAAATATCAAAGGATTTCTCGTGAAAACGGAGCAGTGGTTTGGTACGACCGTCGACCGGCGCGCTCACCGTCGGTAGCAATGCAGGATAGTCAGTCCACCACACCTTTTGTAGCTACGTTCCCCAGAACACAAAGATGAGGGACAGAGCATGACACCGAGGTATTTGACTTGTCCCAACACGAGGTATAGCCTTCAGTAGATGAGTTTGCCGGTTCTCTTCCCTCGAGAGGTGTGAGATGGTTCGCTTGGCGCGGAGTGAAGTGTTTGATCCTGATGAGGTGGTCATCGGGCATGTCATTTCAAGGACATGCCGTCGCTGCTACCTCCTCGGAAACGATGAGTTTTCCGGGAAAAACTTCGATCACCGCAAGGTCTGGATCGAAGAGTACTTGCAGCAATTTGCCGCCTGTTTTGGGATCGACCTGCTGGCGTTCTCGATTCTTTCGAACCATTTTCATCTGATTCTGAGGTCCCGCCCGGATGTGGTGGCGACTTGGAACGATGAAGAGGTGGCGCGGCGGTGGTTGATGCTCTGTCCCCATCGCCGGAAAGCGGATGGCTCCCCGATGACGCCAACGCAGCCCGAGGTCCAATCGATTGCAGGGTGTCCTATTCGACGTGCCGAAATTCGCAAACGTTTGAGTAGTTTCAGTTGGTGGATGCGGTTGCTGTGCCAGCGTGTGGCAATGCGGGCAAATAGGGAGGAAGAGGAAAACGGGAGGTTTTTCCAAGATCGGTACCGGGCGACCCGGTTGGCCGATGAGGCCTCGCTGCTGGCCTGCGCCGCCTACGTGGACTTGAACCCGATCCGGGCCGCGATCTGCGAGACGATCGAACAGAGCGACCACACGTCGGTTCAAAGGCGAATCGGTGCGTTGGCGGAAGCGGTACCCGAGGAGAATCCGGGGCGGGTAGAAGACGGTGGCGGTGGGGAGACTCGGGACGGGCGGAGTCGTCGGCCGACAATGCTGGGCGATGAGTTTCTGTCGCCGCTAACGATCGACGAGGCATCGGATCCAATCGGTCCGTGTGCGAGCGAGTCGGGCAGACGGTGTAGCGACAAGGGATTCTTGGCGATGCCGCTTGAGAGATACCTGGAGCTGCTGGACTGGACGGCGAGACAGGTGGCCCCTGGCAAGAGTGGTTGCACGCCGAAGACGCTCTCACCGGTGCTGGTCCGCCTGGGGCTCGATGCGGAGACCTGGTGTGAAGTGGTCCGAGATTTCGGGAAGTTGTTCTGCAGCGTGGCCGGACGGCCTGAGTGCGTCGATTCGATGCGCTGTCATCGGACGCAGCGGCGGTATCATCTGCGCCGCCGAGCCCGCGAGTTGCTGACGGCCGCGGATTAGTTGCGACTTTCGATACCTCCGAAGTGGTGGTTGCGATGGCCCAGCGATGAAGGTGCGCGCCCGGTGGGCTACAAGTAGCCCCATTCCGCATCATTGGCGGCGTGCGAACGCCAAAACACGTTTGCGATGCCGATATGGGAGCGGTATGACCTATCCGAAATCTAATCGGACACGGAGACGAAATGCTCTGTCCCTCTATCTTGCTCTGTGGGGAGGATTCTCGCGCAGCCCGACCGTCGGCGCGACGTCGCGCACCCCATCCGCCGTTGCGCTGAGGTTGCAGACCATCAACACGCCGATCACAGCCAGCAAACGCGAACGCCAAAGTGAAAATATCAAAGGATTTCTCGTGAAAACGGAGCAGTGGTTTGGTACGACCGTCGACCGGCGCGCTCACCGTCGGTAGCAATGCAGGATAGTCAGTCCACCACACCTTTTGTAGCTACGTTCCCCAGAACGTGGCCCACAAAGATGAGGGACAGAGCATGACACCGAGGTATTTGACTTATCCCAACACGAGGTATAGCCTTCAGTAGATGAGTTTGCCGGTTCTCTTCCCTCGAGAGGTGTGAGATGGTTCGCTTGGCGCGGAGTGAAGTGTTTGATCCTGATGAGGTGGTCATCGGGAATGTCATTTCAAGGACATGCCGTCGCTGCTACCTCCTCGGAAACGATGAGTTTTCCGGGAAAAACTTCGATCACCGCAAGGTCTGGATCGAAGAGTACTTGCAGCAATTTGCCGCCTGTTTTGGGATCGACCTGCTGGCGTTCTCGATTCTTTCGAACCATTTTCATCTGATTTTAAGATCCCGGCCCGATGTGGTGGCGACTTGGAACGATGAAGAGGTGGCGCGGCGGTGGTTGATGCTCTGTCCCCATCGCCGTAAAGCGGATGGCTCCCCGATGACGCCAACGCAGCCCGAGGTCCAATCGATTGCAGGGTGTCCTATTCGACGTGCCGAAATTCGCAAACGTTTGAGTAGTTTCAGTTGGTGGATGCGGTTGCTGTGCCAGCGTGTGGCAATGCGGGCAAATAGGGAGGAAGAGGAAAACGGGAGGTTTTTCCAAGATCGGTACCGGGCGACCCGGTTGGCCGATGAGGCCTCGCTGCTGGCCTGCGCTGCCTATGTGGACTTGAACCCGATCCGGGCAGCGATCTGCGAGACGATCGAGCAGAGCGATCACACATCGGTACAAAGGCGAATCGGTGCGTTGGCGGAAGCGGTACCCGAGGAGAATCCGGGGCGGGTAGAAGACGGTGGCGGTGGGGAGACTCGGGACGGGCGGAGTCGTCGGCCGACAATGCTGGGCGATGAGTTTCTGTCGCCGCTAACGATCGACGAGGCATCGGATCCAATCGGTCCGTGTGCGAGCGAGTCGGGCAAACGGTGTAGCGACAAGGGATTCTTGGCGATGCCGCTGGAGAGATACCTGGAGCTGCTGGACTGGACGGCGAGACAGGTGGCCCCTGGCAAGAGTGGTTGCACGCCGAAGACGCTCTCACCGGTGCTGGTCCGCCTGGGGCTCGATGCGGAGACCTGGTGTGAAGTGGTCCGAGATTTCGGGAAGTTGTTCTGTAGCGTGGCCGGACGGCCTGAGTGCGTCGATTCGATGCGCTGTCATCGGACGCAGCGGCGGTATCATCTGCGCCGCCGAGCCCGCGAGTTGCTGACGGCCGCGGATTAGTCGCGACCCTCGATGCCTCCGAAGTGGTGGTTGCGATGGCCCAGCGATGAAGGTGCGCGCCCGGTGGGCTACAAGTAGCCCCATTCCGCATCATTGGCGGCGTGCGAACGCCAAAACACGTTTGCGATGCCGATATGGGAGCGGTATGACCTATCCGAAATCTAATCGGACACGGAGACGAAATGCTCTGTCCCTCTATCTTGCTCTGTGGGGAGGATTCTCGCGCAGCCCGACCGTCGGCGCGACGTCGCGCACCCCATCCGCCGTTGCGCTGAGGTTGCAGACCATCAACACGCCGATCACAGCCAGCAAACGCGAACGCCAAAGTGAAAATATCAAAGGATTTCTCGTGAAAACGGAGCAGTGGTTTGGTACGACCGTCGACCGGCGCGCTCACCGTCGGTAGCAATGCAGGATAGTCAGTCCACCACACCTTTTGTAGCTACGTTCCCCAGAACGTGGCCCACAAAGATGAGGGACAGAGCATGACACCGAGGTATTTGACTTATCCCAACACGAGGTATAGCCTTCAGTAGATGAGTTTGCCGGTTCTCTTCCCTCGAGAGGTGTGAGATGGTTCGCTTGGCGCGGAGTGAAGTGTTTGATCCTGATGAGGTGGTCATCGGGAATGTCATTTCAAGGACATGCCGTCGCTGCTACCTCCTCGGAAACGATGAGTTTTCCGGGAAAAACTTCGATCACCGCAAGGTCTGGATCGAAGAGTACTTGCAGCAATTTGCCGCCTGTTTTGGGATCGACCTGCTGGCGTTCTCGATTCTTTCGAACCATTTTCATCTGATTTTAAGATCCCGGCCCGATGTGGTGGCGACTTGGAACGATGAAGAGGTGGCGCGGCGGTGGTTGATGCTCTGTCCCCATCGCCGTAAAGCGGATGGTTCCCCGATGACGCCATCGCAGCCCGAGATCAAATCGATTGCAGGGTGTCCTATTCGACGTGCCGAAATTCGCAAACGTTTGAGTAGTTTCAGTTGGTGGATGCGGTTGCTGTGCCAGCGTGTGGCAATGCGGGCAAATAGGGAGGAAGAGGAAAACGGGAGGTTTTTCCAAGATCGGTACCGGGCGACCCGGTTGGCCGATGAGGCCTCGCTGCTGGCCTGCGCCGCCTATGTGGACTTGAACCCGATCCGAGCAGCGATCTGCGAGACGATCGAGCAGAGCGATCACACATCGGTACAAAGACGAATCGGTGCGTTGGTGAAAGCGGTCCCCGAGGAAAATCCGGGGCGGGTAGAAGACGGTGGCGGTGGGGAGACTCGGGACGGGCGGAGTCGTCGGTCGACAATGCTGGGCGATGAGTTTCTGTCGCCGCTAACGATCGACGAGGCATCCGATCCGGTGGGTCCCTGTGCGAGCGAGTCGGGCAAACGGTGTAGCGACAAGGGATTCTTGGCGATGCCGCTTGAGAGATACCTGGAGCTGCTGGACTGGACGGCGAGACAGGTGGCCCCTGGCAAGAGTGGTTGCACGCCGAAGACGCTCTCACCGGTGCTGGTCCGCCTGGGGCTCGATGCGGAGACCTGGTGTGAAGTGGTCCGAGATTTCGGGAAGTTGTTCTGCAGCGTGGCCGGACGGCCTGAGTGCGTCGATTCGATGCGCTGTCATCGGACGCAGCGGCGGTATCATCTGCGCCGCCGAGCCCGCGAGTTGCTGACGGCCACGGATTAGTTGCGACTTTCGATACCTCCGAAGTGGTGGTTGCGATGGCCCAGCGATGAAGGTGCGCGCCCGGTGGGCTGCAAGTAGCCCCATTCCGCATCATTGGCGGCGTGCGAACGCCAAAACACGTTTGCGATACCGATATGGGAGCGGTATGACCTATCCGAAATCTAATCGGACACGGAGACGAAATGCTCTGTCCCTCTATCTTGCTCGCTGCGAAATCGTGAAGAAAATTGACGCAGAGACGCGAGAGTCGGGGAGACGCAGAGAAGAGGGTGCTTGGGGGACACAGCACTTCGTGGAGAATTTCGACTTCTCTTTCGAGCTGATACGGTGATCTGAAAACTTGCGGCGATTTTCTTGAGAAGATGCTCTGTCCCTCTGATCTCTGATCTCTGATCTCTCTGATCTCTGTCCCTCTGATCTGCTCTGCAATGTAAAAGCGGTTCCCGGCCTCACGAGGCTAGTCGTAGGCAAGACCGGGAACCTTGCCGGTCGCGGCAACACACCGCGACCGACTGAATCGTCTGGAAATACTCGGAGATCCGATGGTGATTAACGATTCACCTGCGGATCGGCTTGTCGCGGTTCGAACCATCGGTAGATGGTCGGCAGCACGAGCAAGGTGAGTGCTGTCGACGTGATCAAGCCACCGATGACCACCGTTGCCAGCGGGCGTTGCACTTCGGCACCGGAACTTGCTGAGACCGCCATCGGAATAAAGCCGAGCGCACCGCAGCATGCAGTCATCAGGACCGGGCGCAATCGATCCATGGCACCGTGGATCACTGCGTCACGCTGCGAGTCACCACGATGGCGTAGGTGCCGGACATGTTCGATCAGAACAACTCCGTTCATCACCGCGATGCCAAAGAGTGCGATGAATCCAACGCCCGCCGAGATCGAAAACGGTAGGTCCCGTGCCCACAACGCGAGCACCCCGCCGGTCGCAGCAATCGGCACGTTGAGGTAAATCAGCAGGGCTAACTTGACGGAGTTGAATGTCATGTACAGCAACGCAAAGATGAGGATCAATGCGACTGGAACGGCAATGGATAATCGCTGGGTAGCTTGTTGCAGGTTTTCAAATTGCCCGCCCCAACGAAGCGTGTAACCGGTTGGCAGCTCGACTTCGTCATCGACAACCCGTTGAGCTTCGGCAACAAACCCGGCCAAGTCTCGCCCGCGCACGTTGCACTGGACCAGTAACCGGCGGCGAACCGCTTCGCGACTGATCTCAACAGGGCCGTCCTCGGTAATGATGTCCGCAACCTGAGAGATTGGGATGGGGCGTCCCTGGGAATCGTCAATCTTAAGGTTCAGCAATTGTGCGGTATTCTCGCGAGCTTCCGGGCGCAGTCGGACTTGCAGCGGAAACCGCCGCTGTCCTTCGAACACTTGACCGATCGGCATCCCGCCAACCGTGCTGACGGCATCGAGTACATCGCGGGTGTTGATTCCGTAGCGTGCCAGGTCGCCGCGGCGCACCTTGACACGAAAGTAGGACAGCCCCGCAATCTGCTGGGCCATGACATCGGCGGACCCCGGCACCTGGCTCAATGCACGGACCAGTTCATCGCCCTTGGTTTTAAGTGTCTCCAGATCGTCGCCATAGAGGCTCAGCCCAATGTCCGACCGGACGCCCGCGACCAGTTCCTGGACACGCAGCTGGATCGGCTGGGTGAAGCTATACGAGTTGCCGGGGACCTCACGGATCAGCGCCGCCTTCATCTTTTCGATGAGGTCGGCTTTCGATTCTGCTGCGGTGTATTGAGCGTTCGGATCGATTCGAATGAGTATGTCGGTTTGATAGACGCCCATCGGATCATTGGCGATTTCCGGGCGTCCGGTCTTAGAGACGACCGTTTCGACTTGGGGGAATTTCAGCAGAGTCCGTTCCATGGCTTTGGTCATTTCGACCGACGTCTCCAGGGACACGCTCGGTAGGCGCACGGCTTGGATCGCGATATCGCCCTCGTCGAGGGTGGGGACGAACTCGACCCCGAAACCGCTGGCCAGGATGACGCTGCCAACAAACAGGGCCGCCGACCCCGAGAACATGGCCAGCGGCCGCTTCATCACAAACATCAACATCGGCTGGTAGGTTTGCTTCAGCGTGCGGACCACAAATGTTTCATTCTGCTTCACCCGGCGGGCGAGAAACAACGATGCCAACACCGGCATGACGGTCACTGACAAGATCAGAGCTGCTGTGAGTGCGGACATGAACGTAAACGCCATGGGGCGAAACATTTTTCCTTCCATGCCCTGTAAACTGAGGATGGGCAAGAACACAATGATCACGATCAGACCGGCGAACAGAATCGGCTTGCCGACCTCCTTCGCCGATTCCCGAAAGACACTTTCGGGAACCCTCTCACCATCGTGGGTTTTTTGATACTGCATTGCCCGCCGCACGCAGTTTTCGACCATCACGACGGCACCATCGACGATCACACCAAAGTCGATCGCCCCCAGACTCATCAGGTTGGCAGACACGCCCGCGTAACGCATGGCGATGAGCGCGCACATTGCCGACAGTGGGATCGCCGCAGCAACGATCAATCCCGCCCGCACATCACCCAACAGAACAAACAGGGTCACAATTACCAACAGCACGCCCAAGCCGATATTCTCACCGACGGTATGGATGGTTTTGGCAACCAGTTCAGTTCGGTCGTAAAAGGTGTCGATGCTCACACCTGCGGGCAAGGACTTTTGGATCTGAGCGATCTTTGCTTTCACATCGCCGACGACCTGCCGTGAGTTGCCGCCCATGATCATCATCACCATCCCCACGACTGCCTCACGATCCCCGTCGCGAGTCACGGCTCCCTGGCGCAGCATGGGAGCAAATGCAACGTTGGCCACGTCGGCGATCCGAATCGGTTTCCCGTCACGGTTGTCAACGACAATCGTGCGAATGTCATCGAGAGAGCCAACCAAGCCCTCACCGCGAATGAGTCGCTGTTCGGCGTTGTGAGCGATATAGCCGCCGCCCGCGTTCCCGTTGTTCTGCTCCAGAGCGTCTGTGATTTGTGACAAGGAGATGTCGTAGTTTTGCATCTTGTCGGGATCGATCTGGACCTCGTAGGTCTTCAATTTGCCCCCAAACGTATTGACCTCGATGACGCCTGGAACGCTCCGTAATTGAAATGCGATCTGCCAATCGAGGATGGTTCGCAGATCCGTCAGTGAGTGCTCAGAGCCCGGATCGGCGCGAACTTCGAACTGATAGATTTCGCTCATCCCGGTTGCGATCGGCCCCAACTCAGGCGTTCCCATGCCGGGTGGAATCTCTTCACGCGCTTTTAGCAACCTTTCATTGATGAGATTACGGGCCCAATAGATATCCGTGCCATCCTCAAAGGCGACCGTCACGGCCGACAATCCAAAGCGGCTGATCGAGCGAATTTCGTCCACCTTGGGGATCCCGCTCATCGCGTTTTCGATTGGAAACGTGATGAATTGTTCGACCTCCACCGGGCCGAGCGAGGGCGAATTCGTCAATATCTGTACCTGCACGTTCGTTAAATCAGGCACTGCGTCGAGCGGGATCGTCGATGCGGCGAACACGCCCATCCCCAAGATCGCCAAGGACATGAGTATGACGATAAAGCGATTGTTCAGTGAGAAATCAATTAAGTGGTTAACCATGATTATTCCTCTCCCATCAAATCGGCGAGCAACTGCGATTTAAGAATAAAACCGCCTTGAACGACGACGGAATCACCCTCATGCAAGCCTTGTTGCACAACCACAGAAGTTTCGTTTGCGAGTCCGAGTTGGATATCACGGCGGTGAAACGTGTTCGTCCCTTGGAAAACGAATACAAAAGTCTGACCCTCGTGTTCTTGCACCGCAGACGAAGGGATTAAGATTGATTTGGTTGGCTGTGCCGTTGGCAGTTCGATATTGACGAACATGCCCGGCTTCAAATAATGACCAGCATTGTCCGCGATCGCTCGCAGCGAGATCGTTCGTGTGGCTTCGTCCATGACATCACCCGTATAGAAAACTTTGGCGGTGAAGTCGCGGTCGGGCAACGCATCATTGTGTAGTTGGATGGTTTGGTTCTTAAACGAATTGAGCAGTGGCAAGTGCTCCTCATAGATATTGGCTGTCACCCAAACCGTCGAGAGATCCGCAATGCTGAACAGGAGAACGTCGGGGCGAATCTGCTCGCTCAACACGACATCTTTGGTAAGTACCGTGCCGTCGAAAGGTGCCCGAATTGCATAATGCGATATCGTTTCACCTCGGCTGACTGGATCGATCTGGTCGATTTCATTTGTAGGAACGTTCAGTATTCGCAAACTGGTTGCGGAAACCAACGCTTTTGCTTCGGCCATTTTCACGGCTTGAGACGACATGATGGTGGACGTGTGCAGCTCGTGCTGAATCTGTTCGATACGAGACTGAAACGTGGCCTGGTCTGAATTGAGATTGGCTTGGGCCGTTAACAATTGTTTTCCTGAAACCGCACCGGTCTGAGAGATTCCTTCGAGCCGTACGACATCTGCTGCGGATTTGAGATAGGCCGCATACGCGGCGACAACTCGTTCGCGAAAGTCGCCCATCGGTCGATCGCGAAACTGGCGTTCGATTTCGTCGATTCCCGTAGCTTTACGAAGTGCATCGAGCAATTCGCTGGCGTTGCTAGCGACTTTGGTTTGCATCTGGTGCTGGATGTTTGCCAGTTCCACTTGCAAACGGTCTTGATAGAGTTGGAGCTTGGCCTCACCAACTTCTCGGCTGTGGATGACTGCGAGCAGATCGCCGGCATGAACGTGCTGGCCCAAGCTGACCGGAACCTCACTGACGGTCCCTTCGACCATGGAATAGATATGCGCGATACGATCTTCGTTGAGCGAAATCTTGCCCGTCAATCGGAGAGTGTTCTCAAACAGCCCCAGTGTGACCGGGGCGAGCTTGATTCCTGCGGCTCGCCACTGGTCTTGGGGAAGCGTCACGACGGAGGCGTTTGCAGAGGGCGCGACGGCCGCATCATTCGACGGCGGCTGAGCGAACGCGGGCGAGCGGGTAACGAACATACCGATGACGATCAGGGTGATCATCCAGGGACGTTGCAGGAAGAGACGAGGCTTGATCGCGGGGAATGATTGGTTCATGGAGCGTGCTTCCGAGGGGCGGATTCAGAGGATGGATTTTCGGTTGTCGTAGCTGCCGTCGCGAGACTGTGGATTCCACGACGGGAATAGTCGCCAATCAGTTGCCTTTTGGGCACCGATGGAGCAGACGCTAGGGACTAGCGGATCACGAGAACGTTGGATCGTCAGAGCGATCCACGACTATTCATCCGTCTAGCAGCGGATGACGCCCAAGAGTTCGGGCAGAGATTGGCGGCTGTGCAGCAGCGCCACGCTTTGGAAGGAATGCCGGTGTTCGAAAGGTATGCTGGGCCTGACCAAGAGTATCTTGGACTCAACGCAATCCAACAACGAAATTTGCGGCAAAACGGATGGGGCGAGGGGACGACCCAACACCATCGGGGCTGTGCTCAGACGGAGGTTATCAGCGTCCCATTGACCACCATGCTCGGTCGGGTAGACCCAATGCCAATGCCAGTCGTTTGGCCAGTTTTCAGCGTTGGAAAACCCGCCATGGTAGCACTGCAGGTGCTGAGCCATCTGCTGATCGGATACTCGGGAAGAGTATTCACTATGTCGATGCCCCACTGGGATCGGCGCAGGCCACATCATCAACGCGAGAAGGATCATCTCCGTCAACATGGGAACAGGCGAGCGAACGAACTTCGGTAACATGCGTGCCACGCAGAAAATGGTGAAAGCAATTATCTGCTTCGCTCGTCAGTGTAGTTTCACGACGACGACTGTCAACACAACGAAATACAGGCGACCGAAGAGGAGGGACAGGGAGGGACAGAGCTTGACATTGAGGTATTCGACAATGTCCCGATGCGAGGCAGAGTGCTTAAAACGAGAGGTTTGCGGGTTTTGAGAAGCGAGTCTCCTCCTCGCAGTGCTGTGTCCCCTCAGCTTTCGAATGAAGGAAATTGACGCAGAGACGCGAGAGTCGGGGAGACGCAGAGAAGAGTGGAGGGTGAGAAGGCAGTGGCTGGCTTTCTCTGCGTCCTTGCGTCTCCCCGTCTCTGCGTTGAATTCTTCATGACAGAAGTTGCTGGTGCTTGGGGGACACAGCACTTCGGGTGCTTGGGGGACACAGCACTTCGTGGAGAATTTCGACTTCTCTATCGAGCTGATACGGTGATCTGGATGCTTGCGGCAGTTTTCTTGAGAAGATGCTCTGTCCCTCTGATCGTCCCTCTCTCTGATCTCTGTCCCTCTGATCTCTTTAGTCTTGCTGATCAACGACGATCGATTGGATCACTCCGTCGGTCACTCGGCTACGGAGAGTTTGGCCGGGCTGCACGTCACCGCAGACGCGGATGACATCGCCTTGCTCGTTCTGTGTAACGCTGTAGCCCCGTGCGAGGACATCGAGTGGGGAGAGAGCGGAGACTGCGGCGGCGAGTTGTTGTAGACGGCTGCGCTGTTGCTCGACGCGCCGCCACATCGTTGAGCGGGCACGCTCATCGAGTTCGTCGACCAAGCGACTGCGGTTGTGGACGAGTTCAAACGGGTTGCGGAAGATCGGTCGTGATTCGATCCAGCCGAGTCGTTGACGTGACCCGTCGATTCGCTGAAACAATGACCGCCGCATGGTGGCCTCGAGTGCTTCGAGGACATCGACGAGGACTTCCCGGTCGGGCAGCACGCGACTCGCCGCGTCAGTGGGCGTCAGGGCGCGGACGTCCGCAACGAGATCCGACAGCGTCACGTCGATTTCGTGACCGACAGCCGAGACGGTTGGGATTCGCGAACGGGCGAGTGCACGGACAAATCGCTCGTCATTGAACGACCATAGGTCTTCGAGTGACCCGCCGCCGCGTGAGACGATCAGCACGTCAGGACGGGGCTCGAGCTGGTGCGCCGCAGCGATCCCGGCGATCAACGCGTCGACACTGCCTGGCCCCTGAACGCTGGCGGGGATCAGCACGATTTCGACGCCCGCGTGCCGCGCCGCTGCGGCTTGCAGGAAGTCACGAATTGCCGCGCCCGTGGGACTGGTGATGATCGCGATCTTTCGCGGCAGGCGTGGCAATACCCGTTTCCGCTCCCGTGCAAACAAGCCTTCGGATTCGAGTTTCGATTGCAGTTGAGCGAGTGCGAGCTGGAGGGCGCCCATGCCTTGCGGTTGGCACTTGCGTACAACCATCTGGACGGTGCCCCGCGCCGCGTAAACTTCAATATCGCCAAAACAAAGCACACTTTGACCATCATCGAGATCAAAGGGCAAACGCTCGGCCACACTCCGCCACATCACACCTCGCAATTGCGAGCGTTCATCTTTGAGGGTGAAATACAAATGCCCGCTACGCGGCCGCGCGATGTCCGTGATCTCGCCAGCCACCCACATGCTCGACAACGACGACTCGACTGCCTGTTTGATTCGCAGCGTGACTTCGCTGATGCTAAGGGCTTCTTCGGCGGTCGCCGCCACGGGCTTTTTAGTGGCAGGGTTGCTGCGTGGAGATTTCTTCAGTGTCGAAGATTTCTTCTTTACACTTGGTTTCGCTTGGGCGGATGGCGCAGACGCTGAATCCTCGCCGGAAAAATCATCGCCGCCAAAATCAAACGGAATCTGTTGGTTGCCGCCTGTCATGAAGGCAACTCGGCGGATCGCCGCGACCGTCGTCGCCGCCCCGACTTGGCAAATTTCGCCCGTACATCCGCAACGGCCTCGAGCAATTGGTCAACCTCGGCAGGCGTGTTGTACAAATAGCAGCTCGCCCGCGTCGTCGCGGTCACGCCGATGGCTTGGTGCAGCGGCATCGTGCAGTGATGGCCCGCCCGCACGGCCACGCCGCGTCCGTCCAGGAACTGGGAGACATCGTGTGCGTGGACGCCCTCGATCAGAAAACTATTGATGCCCGCCTTCTTGTCGGCCGCGGGCCCGATCACGCGCACGCCCTCAATGGTTCGCAATCCCGCATCGACGCGTTCGCCGAGCACCCGTTCGTGAGCATGGATGCGGTCCATCCCAATCGCGGTGAGATAATCGAGAGCGGCGGCCAGGCCGATCGCTTCGACGATCGGTGGCGTCCCCGCTTCGAATTTTTCCGGCAGTTCATGAGTCGTGAAACCCGCCGTGGTGACATTGAGGATCATGCCACCGCCACCGAGGAACGCCGGCATCGCATCGAGTAATTCCTGTTTCCCATAGAGCACGCCGATACCGGTTGGCCCGCAGACTTTGTGGCCGCTAAAGACCAAGAAATCAGCGTCCCATGCCTGCACGTCGATCCGCTGATGAGGTGCGGCTTGAGCGGCATCGATCAACACGGTCGCACCGCGATCATGAGCCATCGCTGTCCAACGCTGCACCGGGTACTCGCTGCCGAGCGTGTTGCTGGCGGCGGCGAAGGCAAACATTTTTGGCCGATATCGGTCGAGGTACTCAGCGACGATCTCATCCGAGATTTCAAAGTTTTCATCCAGCGGCACAAACTCCACGCGGCAGCCCGTGCGGGCGGCAAGTTGGTGCCAGGGGACGATATTAGCGTGATGTTCGCTGATCAGCACCAAGATCACGTCGCCGGAGGAAACCTGGGAGTCACCCCACGAGCGGGCAACGGTATTGATCGCGGCTGTCGTGCCCGCGGCGAATATGATTTCCCGTGTCGAAGAGGCGTTCACGAATGCCGCAGTCGTCCGGCGGGCCGCCTCGTAGGCGCGAGTGGATTCTTCGCTGAGCGTGTGGATGCCGCGATGGACGTTGCTGTAATACCGCAGGTAGCAGTCATCCATCGCCTCGATCACCGCGCGCGGCCGCTGGGTCGACGCTGCGTTGTCGAGATAGACGAGTGGCAATCCACTCGTGACGGTGCGATCAAGTACTGGGAAATCCTGACGGATACGGTCGGTATCGAGTAAACTCATTGTTCTTCCTCCAGGGACGGTCCACCAAAGGAGGTCGACGGATCGGTATCCAATTCGTCGTCGTTCTCCGTCACACTCGCTTCTGCGTCGGTACCAATCGGACGCTGCAGCGCTCCCTGCAGTACCTTCCAGCTGAGGAGGCAGCACTTTTGACGATTGGGAGTCAATTGCGGGCCAAAGAGTTTGAGCATGTCATCGGCGGAAAATTTCTTGACTTCCTCGATGGACTTGCCCTCGAGTTCTTCGAGCAACATCGATGCCGACGCTTGGCTGATCACGCAGCCATCTCCATTGAACCACGCCTGGGCGACACGCCCCTGGTCATCGAGCAAGAGATCGATGTGGATTTTGTCGCCACACAGCGGGTTCTTGCCATCGTGAGCATGAGTTGCGCTCGCTAAAGCCCCCCGGTTGTAGGGGTCCTCGTAGTGGTCGAGCACGTTCTCTTGGTAGATGTCTTGATCGTTGGGATTGTCCTGCGGGTGGGGCATCGGCGTGGAGATATCGTTTGGCGAAGAGGAATGGGCGACAGGAGTAAGCCGGGCAGGTGGTTTCGCGAGCAATTTGCGAGGCCGCTCCTCCCTTTCACTCTACGCAAGATGTCAGAAAAGGGAACTGCCCATTAAATGGACGGCCTCGAGGAGATAGACTCAACCCAGTCATCTACCGAGCCACCCACCGCCGCGAGCACGTGATGGCAATTCACGATGGCAGCCATGTGGGAGCGGGAATCGTCCACGATTTTTATCGGTCTCGGATTGTCGAAACCCGACAGACTTGGAACGCGGGGCGACCCCGGGACCATTTCGACGCCCTCGCCGAGCACGTCGTTCAGCGGGCCGGTCCCAGACGTTCGTGACTTGGGGCTGGAGACCTGGGACCGAAGACCTGGGGACAGATACCTCGGAGCGGAGACGTCGGACGCGACCGATCGCTCGCAGTGATGCGTCTCGATCGAGCCCAGTCTCCTATCCGGCCGCACTTTCGCCCGTGGCAGTGCTCGATGCACCAGCTTGTGCTCGACCGGCACATGGGCCAAGTTCCGGTGATCCTCGAGGGAGGATCTGCGAGATTTTGGCGGGACCGTGCGGCGAGGGTGCCGCGCCCGGTGTCACGGCGGAGTATCCTTTGGGATGATCTGCTTATCGCAGCAAGTTATCGCTCACTTCCTATTTTGAACCTATCGCAGTTAGTAAGACGTTGATTGATATGCCAGCATTCCTGACGCCCGACGTGTATGTCAACGTGCCACTTCAAGCCACGTATGACGCGACTTGGAAAGGCGTCCCCGGACGTTGGAAAGACGTCATCGTTTCATGAGCGGATATCTACACGAACTCACTCTGCGCTTAGCGATTGGTGCGTCGGCGCTACCGCCGGAGTTCCGCGATCGACATGCCCGCTGGTTGCTCCGCCAACAGCGGGACGACGGCGGGTTCGCCGGTCGCGAGGGCGAGAGTGATCCGTACTATTCGGCATTCGCGTTGCGTTCGCTGTGGATCCTCGACCGGCTCGACGCGTCCGTAGCCGAACGTGCTGGGATGTTCCTGCGCCAGCGTCTCACCCAGCGTGACAGTGTGATTGACATGATCTCACTGATTTTCGGTGCCGCCATTTTGGAAATGGCTGCTGGCGAGGTGGTGATTGCGGATGAGGACACGACATGGCGAAGCAATGTGGCGGGACTGTTGGGCGAACTGCGCTGCAGCGATGGTGGGTTTGCGAAAACGCCTGAGGGGCGTGCGGGCAGTACGTACCAATCATTTCTCTGTGTGCTCTGCCATGAGCTGATGGAGGTGCCTGTCCCGGACGTCGATGGGTTGTTGGGGTTCATCGAATCGCAGCGGCACGCCGATGGCGGCTACTTGGAAATCCGAGCTGCGAAGCGTCCCGGTGTGAATCCCACTGCCGCAGCGATCGGGATGCTAAAAGCCCTCGGCCGGCTCGATATTGCCCGCGAGTTCGACACCGTGGGATTTTTGTTGGAGATGCAGGGTGACGAGGGTGGGCTGACGGCGAACACGCGGATCCCGTTTGCGGATCTATTGAGCAGTTTCACGGGGCTGACCACGCTGGTCGATTTAAAAGCGTCTGAGGAACTTTCGATTCCCCGTGTGATTCAATACGCCGAGTCGATGCAGTCGCCGATCGACGGTGGGTTCGTCGGTTTCGCCTTCGATCAGACAGCCGACGTGGAGTACACGTTCTATGGCCTCGCCACGTTGTCCATGTGCGCCGGGCTTAGTACCGTCTGAGCAAAAGCTTCGTATTGGGCTGGCAGCGACGAATTTGCGGATTGTATTCAATCTCTTGGCCAATTGTGCCGATTGAATGGGATAGCGCGTTACCAAACCGACTGCGCCGTTCCCACCACCGCATAGAGTGCAATCGATTTCGAGTAGGTCATTCCGCAGACCGCTCACGTTATCGATTTGTGCTGCGTTTTACCGCAAGAGGCGGAAACCATGATTCTCTGGACGATCAAGCTCATCAGCAGCGTTCGCAAGGCGATTGCGGGAAGGCAGCATCCCGGCCAACTCGCTTGGGGCGTCGCGCTCGGTGCCCTCGTTGGGATCATCCCACACGGCAACCTGTTGGCCGTTGCCTTGGTGCTGTTCGTGTTGATGTTGCAGATCAATCACGCCATGGTGGCGCTGGTCGGCGTGGCGGTCACTTTTCTGGCACCACGGTTAGATCCAACCTTCAATGCACTGGGCCGCTGGATTTTCGAACAACCGCAGGTCGCTGATCGACTGTCCTTGGCATGGCAATATCCGCTCGTGGCCTGGACGGATTTAAACAATACAATCGTCATGGGCAGTTTCATGATCGGTCTGGCTTCGGTCGGCCCGCTATACATGATCACCTATCCGCTATTCCGAGCCTGGGCACCCGTCGATGCGGACGCTGACGAGGACGCCGAAGATGGTGCGGAGAGCGATCAAGCATCCGTGCTCGCCGAGGGCGTGAAGTCGGGGGAGCCGAGCGACACGAATCCAATCGTGAAACGAATCGATACCAGTCACTCCCGTCGCGATAGCAGCCACGTCGAGACATGCGACGTCGCTGGCGTGGAATCGCCGAAGGTGGACGCGTTGAGTCCGATCGCTGAGGTTGCGACCGAGCAGGCCGGTCAGCCGGATGTTCGCGGTCGTCACTCCGATTCGCGACAAGCGGCGGCATTGCCAGCGACGCCTCGTCCGGCACAGGACCCGGGGCACTCGAGGCCCAGTCCGCAGCTCGCCACGCCGCCTCTCCAACCACGCCCTACTCGCATCGCGATTGGTACGTCGGTGTCGAGACCGGTGACGACGACCGAAACCATGGTTGCGACCCGCAACGCACAATCCAAGACGGCAGTCGATTCGCATGGATCGCCCGCCGATGAACAACACAAAATCGATGAAGCGCTTAGTTACTTGCTTCGGCAGTTGCGTGATTCCAAAGATAAGGATGCAGCATGATTCGTTGGCGATTTTTATTGACACGTCTGATTCTCGCAGTTGCGATCTTGATGATCCTCACCTTGGGTCTGGGCCCGGTGGCGAGCTACATCACCGTGGCGGGTCTACAGGCATCGACGGGTGCACGAGCCGACATTGAATCCACCTCGGTCCGGTTGTATCCGCCCTCGATACGATTCACGAACGTGCGCGTCGCCGACCCACGTGACGGCAAAGAGCTGCGGGATGCGTTCGCTGCTGATTCAATCGAACTGACCATTGATGGCGACGCGCTTCTACGCCGTCGTTGGGTGATCCGGGAAGGCAAGATCAGCGGTCTGCAGATCGGTTCGCAGCGGGAAACCTCGGGACACTTCGACGCCGAGCCTGAAGTGGCCGACGAAGCGGCGGGGCCGTCGATGATCGGACAGATGCTCTCGAAGGCCACCAACGGGCTGGCCGATCAAGCTGAAGAGATCGGTGGCGACTTAGAAACCGTGAAGACGGGCGAAGATATTCGTCGTCGCTGGAAAACTCAGTACGAGACGCTCGTCACGCAAGCTCGCAATCTCGAGAAACGCGTCAAGACGATTCAAGAAGCCGCCAAGGGGATCGACAACCCACTCCGGGATTGGCCGGAACTCGAGCGAACGCTCGCCGAAGCACGAACCGCACGCGAAGAACTGCTTAGCGTTCGCGAAGCGATGGACAAAATGCCCGACCAACTACGTGGCGACCTGGTCAAGCTGGAAGAAGCTCGACAAGCTGACTTGGCAAAACTCGACGCCTACATACCCGGCGACCTGAGTGAATCGAAGAACTTTGGCGTCGATCTGATCTCAGCGCAAATTCACAGTTACCTGACACAGCTCCGTGGGTATCTTGATAATGGTCGGACGCTCGCCAATTACACCGTGGTCGCTCCTGACACCGATCGTGTTCGCGGTGAGAACTTCGATTTCCTCGGCAAGCATCGACGCCCCGAAATGCTGGTCGAACAATGCCAAGTCGACGGATTGATGCGTGCCAGTGGCAAGACGTACTCGCTCACGGGCATGATCGAAAACATGACCCCGCAGCCAGAGTATCTGGACGAGCCCACTCGCGCTCGACTCTTGCTCGAAGGTCCTGAAACCGTGCAAGTTGACTACATCCGCGACCGCCGCCATGGCTCGCTCAATGATCGTTTGACTTTGCACTGGCCACAGATGCGTGCCGATCCGATGCGGTTGGGCGACGGCAAAAACGTGGCCGTTGCCATCAGCGGCGGTCAACGTGAGGTGTGGGTCCAACTCGATAGTCAGGGCGACATGGTCCAAGGGCGTCTGGTCAGCAAGCAAGTGGGCGTGAACATGCACCTCGACGTGGATGGCGATTCTGCCAACTCTGCTGCCGTGTTGTCGATGAACCAGTCGTTGGCCAGTGTCGACAACATCCAGGTAGACGCTGCTTTCCATGGCGATTGGAAGAAACTCAACCTCGACCTCAAGACAAATCTCGGCGACGTCTTCGGTGATGCCGTCCACGATGCGATCGCCAAGCAACTCGACGAAAGTAAAGCGAAACTCGCGGCCAAGGTCGATGATGCTCATCGTGAGCAAATGCTGCAGCTACGTGAATGGATGTCCAAGCAACAGAATGAAGCTCAGTCTCTGCTCGCATCGGCGGATCGTTCGATCGAGGAAATGAGCCAGAAAGTGCTGGCCGAAGTCGGCGATGCGGACAGCTATCTTGGCAAACTGCAAACAGCCTTCGGCAAGAGTCTGCGTTAGCATCGCGTGACCAACGGGTGAGAAGTTTTCCGTAGCCACCGTCGCCAGGCGGTCGGCCCCCACGCTCGGACGCGTATCGCAACGTCAGTTTTCCTCGCAGGATGTCTGACGCCATGCAGGATGTCTGACGCCATGCGGCTCACCATTTCCGGTCGAGCTTCGGCGAAATCAATGGCCCGAGACGACACCGCGTTGCATCGGTCAGTTCAGCAGCGACACGACGCCCAGCAAAACCAAAACCCCAAGTGCGATGCCGGCAACCAGCACGAACAGTTTCGCGTACGAGAACGGTGACGTGCCGATGATATAGCGGGTGTCCTGACCGCAGATGACGACGCGGTAGAGTTGCTTGCGGTAGCGATAGGCGAGCACATAAGCGGGCAGCGAATAACGCCTCGTGATGAGCCGTCGCAATACAATGCTGACGTGAACGTTGCGAAACCGCGTGCCCGGGATGTAATTTTGCTGGATCTGCTGAGCGGCGGATGAGTCGATCACGGCCGCAACCTGTTGACGGGCTTGGCTGCGGGGAATGTCGAACCGTTCGAGCAGCGGGTGGTCACCGCCGCCTTGGGGAGTGTCAGCGGCGCTGGCCAATTGCATACCGGGCGTAATCGCCTCGGCCTCCGCGTCCGATAGACCGCGTGAACCGGAGACGAGGATATTGTCAAAACGAATTTGGTTTTGGCCAGCGTGAGGTGCCCAGGCGGAACGGCCTGAACCCGCATTGGAATCGGCCGTCCAACTGACGAACGCCTCGGCATCAAAAATCCAAGCGACCCACCACAGCGGTTTAATTTCCGTCAGCTGGGAGGTCGCCAGGAGATCCGAAGGAGTGAACCAGCCCCGCGTCCCCAACCAGGTTCGGAGGGCTGCACGGGCTTGGTCAATCGTGACGGTCATCGGCAGATACACCTCGGTCTGCTCGACGGGATCGGTGATCGTCTGCACCTTGAGCACGTCGCCGCAAAAGGAGCACGCAGGAGCTTGGAGGTCAGCATCGTACGTGATCGCGGCACCACATCCCTGGCAGCGCAGCAGCGTGGTCGCCGTTTCGACTCGATCCGTGGTCGCTACACGGGGAGCGGCCGCGCCACAAATGGCGCAGCGGAGGTCGCCGGCCTCGAGCGGTGAATCGCACCGTGGGCAGCAGCGGTCGATGGTTGAGTCGGAGGGCGGTGGAGCATGCGTCATTGCATCATCGAAATCAAGATAAACAAGACAAGGCAAACGACTACTACCCCAAGTACCGTCAAGGCGATCTTGGTAGTTGAAACCGGGACGGTGCCCCCCACGCGGCCCGTTTGTCCGTTCACAAGAATCTGGATCGGGGGGCGATCGTCGGCGTAGCGTATCGCATACGACCAGACGGGTAGCAACACGAGGTCGATGACTTCATTGGAAACGTTCGTGTCTGTGTGCAGCAGCGTAGAGCTATCGCCCGGCATGAAGCTGGCCAGTTTTCGATTGACCATCGCGAGCGTTTCATTGTGAGCGAATTGAAGACACTCCTGTTTGCTGCGGGAGGGTTCTTCGGACAGCCAACCGGATATGAAAGAGTCCGCGTAAGGACGCAGGGAACGCAGATTGAAGGGTTCAATCGCTTCGAGCGCCGCATTGCTGACACCGCTCGAGGCGGTGACGAGGACGTCGACGATATAGCATTCGTGATGGCCTTGCAGGGAGCGGTATTCCGTCTTGGTAACCGTTCGCGTGCGTGTGACCGTACGCCCGTTCGAGTCGGTCGTGGTATAGGTTTCCGTCTCGGTGTAGTTCTCGCCAATCCGAGCCGAATACTGAGAGCTGGTTACGGCACCGTACAAATATGCAGGCAAATAGACGCCGTGAGTCAGCTTGGGCACGGCACGTTTGAAATCGGAGCGGGCGAAGATGCTGCTACCTGAAATCCACTTCCGGACGGCTGCCGATGCGCGGTCATGATTGACCACGAATGCCACTAGGAAAGCGGGTTGGGGGCGATTGTGGCTGGGCGGGCGATGGATGATCGACGGCGACGCACAGTAGGGACACGTGGTCGAACGGATGTTTGCATCCACATGCAAGACTGCACCGCAGGATTGACAGGCAATCTCCTGTTCGCCTGTCTGTTGCGATGAATCAGCCACCATTGATTTCTGTTCTTACCGCAAGCTATCGACGGGTAGCACCATGATCTTACCGTCCCCAATTCGGCCCGTTCGAGTCACCTCGACGATTTTCTCCAGCACGCCATCGAGCCGAGCATCGTCCACCCAAAGGGTGATCTCAACTTTGGGCAGGAAGACTTGAGAGTACTCCGTATCCTGGTACTGGTCGAGATAACTCTTTTGGCGCCCGTACCCTTTCACCTCATGAACAGAGAGCCCCTCCAGAGGCGCCCGCTGCAGGGCCATCAAGACCTTTTCAGCGAGGTGCGGTGCGACAACGGTGACGACTTGCTTCATCGCATTCTTGACGGAGGAGGGCATGGCACGAAAGTCGAATCAACTTTCACTGCGCATTCTATACCGCTTCTTCAGGAACTCGCTACCGCGTTGCGGGCGAGGAGTTCGCCGATTTGCACCGCGTTGGTGGCAGCACCTTTTCGCAGGTTATCACTCACGCACCAAAATGCGATGCCTGAATCCGAACTGATGTCCTTTCGAATTCGGCCCACGAACACGTCATCACGACCCTCGCAATCGCGGGGCATGGGATAGATTTGACTGTCGAGATCGTCGACCACCGTGACGCCTTCGGCGGCGTCCCATAGCTCTCGGGCTTGTTCGACCGTGAGCGGTTGTTTGGTTTCGACCAAGATGGATTCGCTGTGTCCGGTGGCCACGGGAACGCGCACCGCGGTGGGGCAGATCGCAATCGAATCGTCACCGAGGATTTTGCGGGTCTCGTACACCATCTTCATCTCTTCGCTGGTATAGCCGAGATGCTTATGGGATCCAATTTGGGGGATGAGATTGAATCCGATCGGGTGCTGGAACGTCGCCGGGGCATGCGTCTGGCCTTTGAGCGACGCTTCGATACTCGCGTTGAGTTCGCGGTTGCCCGCTAGTCCGGCACCACTGGTTGCTTGATAGGTACTGACCACGACGCGGCGAATGCCGACCGCGGCGTGTAGCGGCGCGAGGGCAACAACCATCTGCGTGGTGCTGCAGTTCGGGCTCGCGATGATGCCATGATGGTTCTCCACGGCGCGCGGGTTGACCTCCGGGATCACCAACGGCACCTTCGGGTCCATCCGCCAATAACCGCTTTCGTCAACCACGACCGCTCCCGCCTGGACAGCCCACGGTGCGAATTCGGCGGACACCTCATCGGGTGTGCTGGCGATCACCAAATCAACACCTTGGAACGCCGACGGTTCCAGCAGTTCTACCGTGATTTCTTCGTCACCAAATCGAACCTTGGATCCCGCACTGCGCGCCGAGGCGAGCAGCCGCAACCGACGCATCGGAAAGTTCCGGGCGTGGAGCTGATCAAGGACAATTCGGCCGACAGCGCCGGTGGCACCAACGAGGGCTACGCAATCAAACATTGAAAAAACGGTTCAGAGAAAAAAGGGGTCTGGGAATCGGTAGAGAGCGGTTCAGGAAAAAGCGGACCCCTGGTTTGTTTTTGAACCCTGAACCCTCCTTTCTCTGAACCCTCGTTTTTACCTTCTTGCAAATCGGCGGGCGATGGCCTCGCGGGGTAGCGGCATGATCTTCGCCGCTCCGCCGGTATTGTGAAGGAGATCGGCGCGATCGGGTTTCCCCTCGGCGTCTTCATATTGCACCAAGTACGCCCCGACCTGGATTCCGCTTTCTTCGTAGACCGGTGGCCAAAACTCTTCGCCGCGGATGGCCAACGTTTTGGCGAGCAAACGGGTGGCGCGGCCCGAGAATCCGCTGAGCACCATGTCCAGTCGACCGAGTGCTTCGCGGAACAGGTAAAACACCAACGCCACATCCTTGCCGCTGCCGCCGGCAAATTCCCAAGTGCCGTTGTCTTTTTCGTAGTAGAAGCCCGGGTGCGGGGCATCTTCGTTTTTGCTCAATCGCATCCCCGCCGACGCACCATCAGGTTTCGGGTCGTTATCGCGGTACCGCAAGAAGAACGGGCATGAGCGAGCGGAGACGTCATCGACGTCGTCTTCGGTGACAAACGGCGTGCATCCGAACGCTTCGGAAAACAGCAGTTCGACGGTTGGATTGCTCTTCACGCTACCGATGCAGATGATGCCGCGATCACCAGCTCCGTTTTGAAAGCCATCGAAAACTTCCGTCGCTCGCTCGCGGGCATCTTCGAGGGAAACTTGGCCCGGGCTCCATACCAGTGATTGTTGAATGCGATCGGGACTGGGGACTTCGGCAGCTCGTGTCGATCCATCCGTCGCCGATTTATCACCGAGATGCTTGGCCACGCCACCGAGCGTGGAGATACCGTTGAGCAACTCACCCACCAGCACCGAATCGCTGGCCACGACCATGGCATTCTCCGGCGACGCTTCGCCCTCGCCTTGGCGAACACCCACAACGATCTCGATATCGCTGCGGCGAGCCAAGAGCTCCCAGAAGTTTTCCGCATTGATGGCGAACAACGCACCAGGCAACTCGTCGGCCGTGGCGTGACCTTGATCGATCAAGTAGTCGCATAGACGCGAGAGCGCGTCCAAAGGAATGTATTTTGCTTCGTTTTTGAGCAGCGAAGCCACTTGATGGCGGTCGAGGCCGGTGTGCTCGACGATCGCTTTGATCGTTCCCGGCCGTTTGCGACGGTCAGGGGTGTGGCCGAGGAGTTCGGCAAGCCGAAAGGCGTATCTCATAGGTGCTCTTTTACAGCATAAGGAGAAGAGAAAAGAAACCGAGTCGCGCGAGGTGAAAAACCCATCGACCGCACAAGATTGATAATCTTTTAAGGGTAAAGTTCACCCATTCACCAATATCGCGTCCGCCCGCATGATGCGCCAGCGATCCCGTAAGGGCAAGTAGCCTCACCCTACCAAGTGATCTGTCACTGGTCTATCCGTGGCGAAGCCTGCGTTGATTTTATTCGATTGAGAGGGGCCGGTGCATGATTCCGTTGCCGATCCCCAGGTTTTGACGTGTTTTTTCTCGCCCGGGCGGCTGAGGGGAGCCGCTCTGGCGACGCCATGGTGAGTCAAGTGCCGTAACGGCATCAGGCATTGCCGCCGGGTCCGCCGCCTTAGCAACGAGCGGAAAATAAGTGGCCGAACGCTCCGCGGTCGGAATGGTCGACCGCGGAGCGTTCGGCCACCATTTCAGACAGTAATTTCCCGCTCGGTCCTTAGCACATCAGGGGACGCCATTCGGCGTGACTCGCTTTGTGGCGTGACCCACGGTGAATTTTGCCGACCGATGCTGTTGAGGAGGCAACGTTTCGGACACGAAGAGCATTTTCCAGGCGACAAAATCCGAGCCTGGGCAGGAGGAAATCCCCTGAATCGTCGTCTTCGAAGAAGCCCGTCGCTCGCAATCGCGGTAGAATGAAGCTTGGGGATCGCTCCGTTACCGTAAAATTTAGAACGGGCGATCTCACTGTCGCCGATCGCCGTCTCACTATCCGTATCTCTTTGTCCCTCACCCGAGAAACAAGTTGCCCGAGTCGACGCCTCCTTCTGTCCTGGCGACCAAACGCCCGAATCCTGCGCGCCGTCACGCCGACTCCGATGGCGCCGCGAGCTCTCGTACAAGGTCCCGCGACGCGACGGAAGTCTTTGTGCTCTCGCGGATCGAAGCGGCTCAGTCTGCGCTTTGGCGAGCCGAGTTGACGCGTCGTTTTCTAGCCTTCTTCATCGCGGCGTTGGCCATTGGGCTGGTGTGGATCGCGGTCGACCAGTGGGTGTTTTCCCCTGGCCCGATCGGTCGCAGCCTGATTGCTGCGGGGTTCTGTGGGGCGGTAGTCACGTACGTCTATCTGCGACTATGGCCAGTGATGCATCTGCGTATTGGTGAAGACTACGCTGCCCGCGCTCTCGAACGTGACCATCCCGAACTCGGCCACGCGCTGTCAAGTTACGTCAGCCTGCGACGCCAGCGTGCTGAGCACCCGGAGGGGCAGTTGGCCCAGCGTGTCGTGCAGTCCGTCGGTAGCAGCGCCGCGGCGAAACTCCGGCACATCGACGCGCCGCCCAGCGAGGCAACGGGAATGGCGGCTTGGTGGGCCGCGACGATCGTGATGATCGCGGTGGTCGCGATCTACACGCTGGCGTCTCCCAAGAACTCGATCCAATCAGTCGCTCGGTTGGCACTGCCGATGTCCTCCTTGGAAGCACCCAAACGCGTACAAATTACCGATGTCTCGCCGGGCCATGCCGAAAGTTTGGCCGGGCGGAATTTGGAAGTCGCCGCCACGGTGGTGAATCTTCATGACGACGAACCGGTCTACTTTCGCTGGGAATCCGGCTCACCTGGCAGCGAACATTCGTCCGCCTCCTCCGCGGCAACTGCGAACGAAACTCAGAGGCAGGTTCGGTTGTTACCCAGCGAGGAGGACGACGGTCCCGATCGGTTCCGCGCCAGTATCCCGGTGTCGCATCATGCCCACGGGACACGTCGGTATCGCATCGTCGCTGGGGATGCCAGCGTAGGCCCTTTCCGCGTGTCAATTCGCGACACACCGGTCGTGCAGATTCGCGAAGTCGTCTACGAACCGCCCGCCTATACCGGGAAACCTCGCCACACCAGTCACACCGGAGCCTTGCGAGCGGGCGATGGAACGCGTGTCAAATTGGTTGCCGCAGTCAATCGACCGATCACACGCGCCGTCATCGAGTTCAATCCTCGCAAGGTCGGCCGCGATATCCAGGCGACCGCGGGTGTTCGGGAAATGCAGGTCGCTCCTGATGGGACCAACGTCGAGTTTGCTTTTACGCTGCGATTGCGGGGAGGTGCGGCGATCGCCCTGCAGGATTATCGCCTGCGTGTTTGGGACGATGCAGGACAATTTAATTCCGACCCGATCGTCTATCCCATCGAAATCGTCGAGGACCTGCCACCTGAGATTACCATCGTTGTTCCACAGCAGTCGCCAGTCGACGTACCGATCAATGGCGTGCAGAACTTTGAGATCCACGCCACCGATATTGACTATGGGCTCGCCGAAGTTGAACTGGAAGTCCGACGCGGTATCGACGTGATCGCTCGCTCGAGTCTGTGGAAAGAACCAGGTGGCAAACAGGGCAATCAAGTCATCGAATATCGTTTTCAGCCGTCGCGGATGATCGTCGTGGCTGGCGCCGGAGCGCGGCGTGGTGCGGGACTAAACGTGGGTGACGAAGTCGAAGTCGTCGCGATCGCGACCGACAACCGATTTGACCCCAACGACGAAAAGATCGCTCCCGGTGTTTCAAAAACACAGCCCGTGCGATTGAAAATTACTGCCGCTGTACAGCAGCCGAAGGGGCAGGAGCAAGAGCAGGGTGGGATGGGAGAAGGTCAACAGGGAGAAGGACAGCAAGGAGAAGGTCAACAGGGAGAAGGTCAACAGGGAGAAGGGCAACAGGGACAAGGACAACAGGGAGAAGGGCAGCAGGGAGAAGGGCAACAGGGAGAAGGACAACAGGGAGAAGGGCAGCAGGGACAAGGACAGCAGGGAGAAGGACAGCAGGGAGAAGGACAGCAGGGAGAAGGACAACAGGGAGAAGGACAACAGGGAGAAGGACAACAGGGAGAAGGTCAGCAGGGAGAAGGTCAGCAGGGACAAGGACAACAAGGCGAGGGTCAGCAGGGAGGTGACAGCCCTCGCGATGGTGATCCGGCGGACGATCAGCAAGCAGGAGATGACGAATCTGGTCCGGGGGACCCTTCCAGCGGCGGCGAGTCGGAAGCTGCGGATGGTCCATCGGGTGAGCAGGGGCAGCCACAGAGCGAAAGTACTGGTCCGGGTTCCGGCGAAAGCGGGAATTCCCCCGATGGGCAATCAGCCCAACCTCCTCAAGACGATGCGGAGGCGTTTGAACGGATCCAGGAATACCTCAAACAAACGCAAGGTGAACCCAGCAAGGATGGGGCTCAAGGCGGCGGCGAGTCGAGCGACGAGTCGAGCGACGAGTCGAGCGACGCTGCGAACTCAGATCAAAATCAAGCCGATGAGGGGAACTCAGGTCAACCTAAGAACGGTGACGAACAAGCGGAACCAACCCAAACCGATAACCCTAAGTCGGGGGAAAGTGACTCCAGTGGCGAGGCATCCGGGCAACCTCCAGGTGGTAGTGGCGAGCAGGGAGACGGGGCGGGGGAGAAGGGTGAGGGCAGCGACGAACGCGGTGCTGACCCAGGTGACGGCGATTCTGGAGAGGGTGAGTCTGGCAACGAGGGTCAAGGCAGCGAAGGGCAGAGCAGCGAAGGCCAAGGCAACGAAGGCCAAGGCAGCGAGGGTCAGAGCGGCGGAGGCGACTCAGCCGACGATCGGCGCCGCGATGGACAGACGGGTGCCGATCAATCCAGCGATGATCAGTCCGGTGCCGGGCAAGCTGCCGAGGAGAAACCCGGTGACCCTGGGCAGGAAAAGAGTGGGCAATCACCCGAGCAAATGGCTGGCGACGAACAATCCTCGACAGGCGACGAGCCGCACGGTGAAGATGGCAGCAGTGATCGTGATGCCGGCGGTGAGGGGGCGAGCGAGGCGGGAAGTGCCGGTGGCAGCGACCCTGGCCGCGGCGAGGACTCCCAAGGTGCCCAGGGCGATCAAGCCGGCGAGTCGTCCAACGACGCAGGACGCAGCGATGCAGGTCAGGCGGGCGAGCAAGGCAAGGGCTCGAAAAATAAGAATGGCGAGTCGTCCGGTGATCAGAACAGCCGTGACTCCGCGGGCGGCTCAGAAAGCGGGGCCAAGGCCCCCAATTCATCGGACTCAAACGGCTCGCAGGAACAATCCAGTCCCTCGGGAACGTCGGGGCAATCCGATCGAGCAGGTGACTCGTCGACGCCGTCAGATACCGAGGCGGATGGAAGTGAGTCGTCACGGGGCGGTGGTGGCGGGCAATCCGGCGGCGGTGAGGGGACCGAGGGCGCGATCGATGACGAGCTTCCCGATCCTGTCGATTTGGAGTACACGAAGGCAGCCACTGACATGGTTCTCGACTACATCGATGAAACACGTACCGATCCCGATCCGGGGTTACTGCAGCGGCTCAAATGGAGCGAACAGGACCTGCGACGGTTCCGCGATCGTTGGAAAAACGTCAAGCCGATCGACAGCGGTCCACGAACAGACGCAGCCACCACCGATGAAATCCAGGAGGCACTGCGCAGCCTGGGAATGCGTCCTGGCGAAACGACCCAAACGACTCGCGGGGAGGCGGCCGATAGCCTCCGCAGCCTCCGCGATTCTGGTAACCGCCGCCCTGCACCGGCCGATGTTCGTGACGTCTTTGAGGCGTTTCGGCGCGGACTCGGGCAGTCCACGGCCCCCAAGAACTAACTGGCGAATTCGAAAACGCAAAGTGATCTGTGGCGGTTGATGAAGACCAAAACGTCACGGATACTTTTCGTCTTTTCTCGCGTCACGCCGGCGTTTGACCGTTCATCAGCCCGTCCATTTTTACTTTTGCAGTTCTCATTTTCGCTTTTTTAACTCGCACCGACGTTTCGCCACGCCCTGATTGGGAGCGTTTCTCGCGATACTGGGCAATTGCCTCAATCCTATTGGTGCTGGTGACCTACCGCCTGTGGTTGCCCGCCGAGTGGACGCAGACCGGGTACTACCCTTCGATTCCGTCCGTAGCGATGCCGCACTGGTTATCCAACGGCCTGTCGATGTTACTCGTGCCAGTCATGGCTGCCGCCGTGGCGGTGATCGTCTTGGGGCCCCGAACTTCACGCTGGCAGCGCGCGGGATGGCTGTGCGTTGCCGTAGCCTTGGCCGCCGGGGGGCTGACCGATCAGCACCGCCTTCAGCCATGGGCCTACCAAACGTTTTTGTATGCCTGGATGTTCGTACTCCTGCCCGCGAGCATGCGCATGACTGCTTTTCGAGTCATTACGATCAGCATTTACTTCTACAGCTCGATCGGCAAGTTTGACTATCAGTTTCTACACACCGTTGGACAGGAGTTTTTGGCCACGGCGGCCAAGTTTGCCCATCTCGACATCGGCCGCTGGAGCGATCGCAGCCGGTTGATCATGGCGGCGGGATTTCCTGCCGTTGAACTTTCAATCTCGCTCCTTTTATGCTTCCCGCGCACACGCCGTGTCGGTGGTTGCCTAGCAATCACGATGCATCTCGGTTTGATTATTCTCTTGTCGCCGTGGGGCATGCATCACAGCGCCGGTGTGATGATGTGGAACGCTGTCTTGGCGGGGCAGGCGTACTGGTTGTTTGTCCGTCAACGGAGCGTCGATGCTGGCGAAGAGGTCGCCGGCAGGTTTCGCTCGCTCGGCGTGATCGCTGCTGGAGCGTTGGTACTGCTGGCGGTTTTATTGCCGCTGACGGAGCGGCGTGGCCGATACGATCGCAACGCATGGCACTGGGATCACTGGACCTCGTGGGCCTTGTATTCTCCCCACAACAGCCGCGTCGATGTTGAGGTCTACGCGGGGGCAATTGATTCACTTCCCGCGCCGCTACAGTCCGCGATCGACGAGGATATCGATGGCGACTCATGGTGCAGATTGGATCTTGGCAAGCTATCGCTCTCAGCCCGAGGCGTGCCGATCCTGCCGCAGGCGAGATACCAATTGCAGCTTGCCATTTCGATTGCTCAAGCCCAAGGGTGGACGCACGAGATCCGGGGCGTGATGCGTTCGGCATCCGATCGTCGCGACGGCAGCCGCACCGAAATCTGGATGAACCGCTCCGACGCGATGCAGAAAGCCGCGTACGGGGGTCAGTGAGTGAGATCGCTTGGACGGCGACGGGGCCGATATCCCCAGCATTCACTGCCCTCTACGTTCACTGGGGAACTCACACTGGGGAACTGAGCCGGAGGATGCAACGCCTATCCCGGTCACGTCTTCGCGTTTAACCGCGTGAGCATCTACCCCCCGCGCCTCGACCGATTATCTCACGGTCCCATCGGCACGAGGTTCAGCAACGTTTAATTCGAGTGCGTGTATGTACGAAGAGCTGAAACCAGCGAAAGCGGTCAAGCCCTCCGTGACACCCACGTTTCAGTGGCCCAGAATGGGCCCCGAAACGAGCAAACTTCGAAGCCTCGTTTAGGCTTGGAAGGAACTTCCGCAACCGCAGCTCTTGACCGCGTTGGGGTTGTTAAACGTGAAGCCCTGTTTTTCGAGACTGTCGAACCAATCGACTTCGGTCCCGTCGAGGTACAAAGCACTTTTCTTGTCCACGACCACGCTGACGCCGTGGTGGTCATACTTGCTGTCAGCTTTTTCATCGAAGCTGTCGTCGAAGTTCAGCGTGTAGTTGAAACCGCTGCAACCGCCGCCAGCGACACCGATTCGCAGTAGCATCGTGTCGTCGAAATTGTGCTCTTTGCGGAAGCGAAGGACTTCTTCGGCGGCGCGTTCTGTAAGTTTAATGGCCATCGTGAGATGAACTCCTGTCAAGGACGAATGCGAAAATGTGAGACGGGGGGATTTGTCGACGATTGAAAGTGTGATGGCTAACCTCGATAGAGATCAATACCAAACGCTGACAACCTAACAGATCGAACGAGTATAGCAAATTGCTTGCCAAACGCCTTTCGCCGCCATATTGGCAGACGCAGCGACGTGATTTTGATCATCTGAGAGGTCACTGGCATTGTACCCCGGGGCCAGCGACCTGTCGATCGAAACAATGTCCATCGCCACCACTACTCCTGAATCTGGAACTCCTTAGGCAGTTCGTACGTCCCTTGGGCGGCTTCGCGGGTTGTGACTTTGATCTCTGCCGAGTCGCCTTCGCCAACGACGACCCAGATCAAAGCTTGTTTCGGGTCGTCGGGCCCGGTGGCGGTGCGATCCGGGTTCGCGCCGAGCATCAAATCGGTCAGCACCGTTCGCAGGGGGAGGTCCGTTTTTGAGAAATCTCGAACCTGCTGATTTTGTGTGATTCCCATCTTTTGCAGGTCGCCGCCAATGATCTCCACTGCGGGCGCCGGGGTGCCCTCGGGCAGATCGGCCGCAAATTCATTGATAATGGTGTCGATCGCGAATTGCAGTGATTCCTGACCGAAACTGACAGACATGGGCCGATCCAGCATCTCCTCGATGGTGAGTTTCTCCATCGATGGAGGCGTGCTTGCAGCTGCCGTTGTGGCAGTGGTATTCGCGGCAAGTAGGGTACCCAGGGCGAGTTGTGGCAGAGCCAGCGGCGGTAGGTAGGCGTTGAAAATAACCTCACGCCGGATTGCCGCCGAGCGAATTTGTTCGCCCGTGAACATCCACATGCTCGGCAGCCGCGCCGCCAGAAGTCGCCACGAGGGATCGATTTCGCGGCTGACCAAGAAATCCTCCGCTGTTATGGAAGCCTCGTCAATTCGAGCTAGGACCTTTGATTTCAGTGCGGCTGGATTCTGACCCGGTGCCATCGCCAGACGGAGTTCGACGTAGCTGCCTTGCCGGTGCGCTGCGGTGTCGCTGCCGGTCGACGCGTCGGGGGCGGCGACAACTCGTACCAGCAGCCCTCCGCACTCTGGTGTCAGCGTCGAGCGGATCCAGTCCAGCAATGGGGGGGCTGCTCGGTTGATCCACGCGCGCGAGTCCGCGATTAAAAAGTACGGGACACTTAGCATCGCAACCGCATCGGTGGGCCGTGTCGTTTGCCACAGTTCCTCGAGCTGTCGGGGCAGCAGCACCGGCGCACCTTCGACCTCGGCCACCTGCGTCACGCGTGCGATCGAGCCCACCGCAAACGCATCCACTTGTCGTGTACCGGCGGAATTTTGGGCGGATTCGTCCTCCGACTGATCGCTCGCCACGAAATGCGGGTAGTAGGCGTCGCTGTCGGCATCGTCGCCCGCATAGATTCTCGCACCACCGGGGACGACTGCTAAAGATGCCTCCCACGAGTCGGTGAGTTCATCGAGTGTGCGCGGTGACTTTAAATGCACTGCCATCGCGAATTCGGGCACCCCGTCGCGGCCCGGGAACCATGCCAAGGCGAGTAACCGAACGTCCTCGATGGGCACGGCGATCCGTTTCTGCAATTGGTCCCACAGTGGCGATAGTTCCGGATCAAAGATCTCGCTCAGACCCGTCGCGTCTAGATTGGGCAAATTGAATGTGGTCAGCGCCGCCGGTCCGGGCGGCAGCAACATGGTTGCCCGCACACGCTCATCGGCGACGTCGGCCGCAGCGAGTGCAGAGGGGGGGGCCCACAGCATGCGATCGTCCGAGACGATTTCGATCCTGTCTGCGTTACCCGATCCCGCGTCGGTGCTGGGGCGAGGCCGAGGCCGTGGTGGCGCCGGACGCCTTCCCGTGACCGATGGGATCACCGCAGGCATGGGGGGGCGTATCCGTTGGGCGACCGGTTGTGGGGCGTCGGGGTCCTGCAGGGCGAGGGCCACGATGAGCAGCAAAATGGGGATCCACATGCCGCCCAGAACCAACCACGCCGTCCGTCGCCGACTCGGCCGTCGGGGGGCCCGTTGGGGCGTGTCCGGGAGCGACGCCGCGGGTACGGAACCGCTGGTCGCTTCTGTTTCAGCGGCCGCTGTTGATGAAACTTCGACTTCGGCGGTCGCTTCATTGCGAGAGGATGCTGCGGCAAGGGGTGACGCTTCAGCCGCCGACGCCTTGACGCTCGCGGTCGCTACCGCAGCAACGCGTGGCTGCTCAGCGGCGCACTGTGCTGCTCCCGCGACCGGTGCCTGGGTAGGGGGAGGCGCCTGGGTAGGGTGGTCCTCCGCAGCCGCGGATTCGCGGGCAGGCTGCTCAACCTTTTGGGAGGGCTCTGCCCGGGCCGCAGCGGTAGACGCGATAGCAGTCCGATTGCCATCTCGCCCCCGGGCTGTGCCACTCCTTGGCTTGGCCGGTTGACGATCCGCAGCACTGTCCTCCGCCTTGACCTCGGCCTTGTCTTCGGCAGTAGCGGCGACTTTGGCGGCGACTTTGGCAGGGGCAGGGGCAGGGGCAGGGGCTTTGGGCGACGTAGCGGCGGGTTGCTGCTCAGGTCGCGGGGTGGATTTCCGCGGCGGCGATTTTTCCGGCGGTTTGGTACGTTGAGATACCTCTCCGCGGGGCACCTCTGGCGTGGACACTTGGTCGGCGAGGGGCAGTGTCGCAGCGAGTGCTTGCGCGAACGCCTCGAGGCTGGCGAAACGAGATTGGGGATTTTTGGCCAGCGCATAGGCTAAAACCCGAAGTAGCGGATCTCCCGCAGCGCCTTGGGCGACCGCCTCGCTCAATTCGGGCGGTTCAAAACGAAGTTGGCGGGAGCGGATCTGTTCGTCCTTCGCCGCCGCAAAGGCATGCTGTCCGAACCGTAGGCGGTACGCGAGGCAGCCCAACGCGTAGACCGCTCGGCTCTCCCACGAACTCGGTTGGGGCATACTGCCCGCGATCATTTCAGGAGCGGTGTAGAGCAACGGTGAATCGTTGCTGGCGATCGTTCTCGAGCAGGCAAGAGCATTCGGTGAGAGATATTCCGCAGGGTCGATCCATAAAATTGCGGGCGACCGAGCATCATGCGGAATCCAGATGCGATCGGGCGAGGGCATCGGTGGGGAGGTGAGCTGGCCACCGGCGAGCAGCTGCATGGCGCCGATCAGTGTCTGCAGCAGGGGCACCACTTGGTCGGCCGTCCAGCGAGACGTCGGCTCGCGGACGCATTTTTCCGCCAGCGACTCACCGGGAGGCACCCGTGCAAATAGACCAATGGCATCGAGCGAAGTCTCCAACGGGATCGTCGTGAAATAATTACCCAGCGGTGCCCCCGGCAGAACCATCAATTCATACTGGGGCAGTCCAGCATGTCGAAGCTCGGCAATCCATCGCAACCGATCACCGTCGTGCGGTTTCAGCCCTGCGGGTGAGATCTGCAGGACGATGCCTGATTCCCCAGGATACGAATCATGGGTGACCGGCAGCCAGCTCGCGAAAGTCGGCCGCGATTGCTCGGCCACCTGCGTGAGCGGTGCAATCCGCAATACCGGAAATCGAAACTCATGATTTTGTTCGCCCTCTGAATCCGCGTGAGGATTCGGTCGCGTCAAACAGGCTGCTTGGAATGGCTTCAGGCGGTCGGTCTGGACCAGCCATTTGGCGAGAGTTAATGGGTCGGAGGGAGGCGTTGAGTCATGGTCGTTGGCGAAATCTGCCGCCCACAGTCTCGGGGTCGTCGCATCTGCCAGACCGCTCTTGAGTAAGCGTTTCCAAAAATCGACGAGGGGCAGCGGCATGAAAGAAGATCGAATAACGAACGAAAAAAGGGTGATGGGGAAATCGTCTTGGGCGAATTTCCCATTGTATGTTTGCTTTAGTTTATTGTGTGCGGTGCCGCCATGTGGCATCCGTACGACGTCAGGACTTGATTTGCCAACTCTGGGTATTGAATTGAACATTGTCTATCTTACTACCGAAGCGGTCCCGTTTGCAAAAACGGGTGGTTTGGCTGACGTTTGCGGTAAACTCCCGAGCGTTGTCGCAGAAGCTGGTCACCGCTGCGCTGTGATCATGCCCGCCTTCGATTCAATTCGACGCTCCCACATGTCGATTGAGCAAACCGACATGAGCTTCGCGATCGAGATGCCCGGCGCCCGCGTCGTCGGTGGCCGTGTGTTGCGGAGCCAGCTGCCCGGTAGCGACGTCCCTGTCTATTTCATTGATCAGCCGCAGTACTTTTCACGCCCGTTCCTGTATGGCGACAAACACGGCGATTATCGCGATAATGCCGAACGATTCATTTTTTTCTGCCGCGCCGCGATCGAGGTGATGAAGCGGATGCACATGCCGGTCGACTTGATCCAGTGCAATGACTGGCAAACGGCGTTGGTTCCCGCACTCGTTCAGAACGGTACCAACGGTTTTCCTCAGGATACGCCTACGGTGCTTTCGATCCACAACCTGGCCTATCAGGGCGCGTTCCCCGCGGGGAATTTTGAGTCGACTGGTCTGCCGTGGGATCGCTTTCGCAGTGACTCCTTCGAGTACTACGGCGGCATGAATTTTCTCAAAACAGGAATCGTCACCGCCGATCAGGTCTGCACCGTCAGCCCCACCTACGCCGACGAGATCAAGACTCCGCAGCACGGCTGCGGCCTCGATGCGATCCTCCGTAGCTTGGGCGACCGCGTCAGTGGAATTATCAATGGGATCGACACCGAAATCTGGAACCCAGCGAAGGACATTAATCTCGTCCGCAACTACGACACCACCACCTGGGAGGAGGGCAAGCTCGAGAACAAGCTCGCTCTGCAAGCGGAACTGGGATTGCCGAGTAACCCGGACGTTCCGTTGATCGGATTGGTCGGCCGGCTCGCCGACCAGAAGGGCTGGGATCTGATTTTACCGGTGATGCGTCAGCATCTGCGGGAAGGACGCCCCACGCAGTGGGCGGTGCTGGGCAGTGGGGATCCAGTCATCGAGAGTGAATTGGCGTGGCTGGCGTCTGAACACGCTGACCAAATTGCTGCCTACATCGGATTCAGTGATGCTCTGGCGCATCGTATCGAAGCATCCAGCGATCTGTTTCTCATGCCCAGCAGGTACGAGCCGTGTGGCTTGAACCAGTTGTACAGCCTGCGATACGGGACCGTCTGTGTTGTGACAAAAACGGGCGGATTGGCCGATACGATTGTTAACACCACGCCAGATACGATCGCGGATGAAACAGCGACCGGGTTTCATATGCGGTCTCACGATGCGGCATCGTTGGAGATCGCCATTGGTGATGCGTTGCGGTTGCGATTCCATGAAAAAGAAATCTGGAAAAAAATTGTCGAACGCGGCATGGCGTGCGATTGGTCATGGGGGGCTAGTGCATCCCAGTACATCAATCTCTACGCGAAAACGATCTCCCTTAAACAGAATGCGGGATCTCCAGTCTGAAGCCAACCGCACCTGAGATGCGTTTTGATAGCAACTCACCCCCTATCAGGATGTAAAATTTCCGTAGAATAAGCGGTTGACTATCGCACAACGCCGCGATAACCCCAGAGTATGCTCCTGCGAACCTGTCTCTGACCCAACGGAATCCATCATGCCTATCTCGCACGTTGATCTCAACGGCAGACGCCTACGAACGCGTCGTGACAGCCGACAGCTCCGTCTGAGCGATCGACCATCGCGAGTTCAGGAGGGGGACACCCAGACCCAATCCGTGGCAGAGACGCTGCCGGCGATCGGTCCCGATGCGGATCAGCCGCAGGCCGACGGCGCCGCTGGGGATGGCCAGGATCAGGTGCCGACAACGAATTTGGGCGGAACGGACAGCCGGCTGTGCAATCTGAAAGCTGTTTTCTCGGGTCCGTGTTCGACGGCGGAAGCGCCCACGCAGTGCCCGACGGACGATTCGTTGAGTGACTCGGGAGAAATCCCAGCGATCGTTGATCGAGCAGGCGTCGATTCTCGCGCGTCCGCCGAGGCGATTCATTTGCAATCCGCGGATCCCGAGGCCCAGTCCATCTCCAGCCTGATGGCGAATCCGGCGCAAACACACGATCCACAGGCAGGGCAATCTCGCTTGGACCTGATTACGGGCGAATGGACGTGGTTCGCCACGACCCGTTCGCAACGCCCCGATCAATATGCCAACAGTGCGGCGAAACCCAAAGTGGAGCTCGATTGTCCCTTCTGTTGTGGAAAGGAAGACCGAACACCGGACCCGGTGTGGGTCGCGAGACTGGACGATGTAAGCGGCTCACACGCCGTCGCCACTTCCGTCGCCGGCGATCAGGCGGATGCTTGGTCGGTGCGGGTGGTTCCGAATCTGTATCCCGCCGTGACGCGTCTTGAGGATGCGGGCGTACGCACTCCGGATGCGGATGCTGGAGATAACCGCTCTGAGAACGAAGCGATGCCTGTTTCGGCACGAATGCACCGCTCCAGTACGGCGCTGACGTCGTACCAACACGCACAAACGATTCATCCTGCAATTGGATCACGCCGCCGTGCCTCATCGGCCAGCAAATTGTTTCCATGTGACGCGGCCCGAGGCGGACACGAGGTGATCATTGAATCACCTCGTCACACGGAGTCACTTGGAGAACTGAACACCGCGGAAGTCTCGCTCGTCTTTGCCGCGTATGCTGAACGCGTTCGCTACTGGCGAAACGTTCCAGGCGTGCAGCACGTGAGCATTTTCAAAAACGTGGGTCGGGATGCGGGCGCATCGCTGCAGCACAGTCACTCGCAACTGATTGCGACGAATCGGGTGCCGGGACTCGTCCAGCAAGTAACACGTCGCTTGCAAGCTCACCATGCACGCGTCGGATCGTGCCTGCAATGCGACCTGTTGCGGGCCGAAATTGAGCAGAAAAACCGCGTGGTCAGCCAAACGGACTCGTTCGTTGCCTACTGTCCCTTCGCCAGTCGCTTTCCGATGCAGGTTCGCATCACGTCGAAAGAACACTTGCCCTGCTTCAGCGATCTGCGCGCCCGGCCACTCGCCGAATTGGCCCGGCTGACGCTGCGGATCGTTCGCTGGCTCGAAGCACTTCGCCCCGGCACCGCTTACAACATGCTCATTCATACTTGCCCCGTCGCGTTCAATGGCGCCACCGAATCGCAGCACTGGGCGATGGACATCTTCCCGCGGGTCTCGCGGTTGGCTGGGTTTGAGCTTTCGACCGGTGCCATGATCAACGCGATCTACCCCGAAGCCGCCGCGAAAGCCTACCGAGCTCAAGCAAGATTGAGTGACCCACGCTACGTGCTGGCGTAGTTCACCAATCCGAGCGGTTCCACCTCGCTGGGATGTTCAGTGTTTCGTGCAGTCTTCCTGGATCAGCAGACACGATGTGTCTCCGATGTGTTTTTTGAGACCATGAATCACACAAAAAGTCAGCGTGGATCTATTTCGTGTCGTTCATGGTTGGGTCCATGCCCGTCACCACGGAGAAGCTGATTTCTCTCTGTTTTTCGCGTTGGCGGATGCGGTCGACTGCCGTCAAACGCCCAGCGGCTAATTTCGGGGGTCTCTCCAAGGGCCTATTCGCAGGTGCTTCGTTGTCCACTCGGAAGGATCGGCGGAGCTGGACATGAGGCTCTCGTCGGGCCCTTTTTAGTGATCGAGTTCAAAGGGGCGGTTGCCCAGGTTCACGGTCAGTTGCAGCGCCTCGTCGCCACGCTGGACATCCAACTGAATGACCGCGCCCGAGCCAGCGGCGCCCACGATCCGCATTAAGTGACCGACGTCCTGGATCTCGACACCATCGACGCGGCGTACCATGTCGCCGCTCATCAAGCCCGCTAAGCCGCCGGGCGACGCGGGGCTGGCGATGGCGTTGATCATGGCACCGCGTACACGGGTGTTTTCACTCATCAATAGCTCATCAGGGACCTGCTGCAGGCTCACGCCGAGATACCCTCGTTGCACTCGCCCGGTAGCGCGAATGGACTCATAGATCTGTTTTGACAGATTGCTGGGAATGGAAAAACTGACGCCCTGGTAGGTATCACCCACGATCGCGGTGTTAATCCCCACGAGGGTGCCTTTCGCATCGACGAGCGGGCCGCCACTGTTGCCTGGGTTGACGGCCACGTCACTCTGCATGAAATCCTGGTAGCTCCCGCTGGCGCCGTGTTGCTCACCGGCGCGAACCAACCGGTGTTTGCCGCTGAGGATACCGAACGTGATCGTGCGATCGAGTCCGAAGGGGCTGCCGACGGCCCACACCGGCGATCCCACTCGCAGTTTGTCACTGTCACCCCAGCGGATCGGCATCAAGCGATCCGCTTCGACTTTGAGGACGGCGAGATCCGTCAACGCGTCGCTGCCCACGACCCGCGCGGGCAATCGACGGCCATCGCTCAACGTCAGTGAAATGGATTCTCCGCCGGCTATGACGTGTCGATTCGTCAACACATACCCGTCTTTATCGACGACGACTCCGCTGCCTTGATCCGACATCCCGAAGAAATCGCCGCCAAGCAACTTGTGCATCTGCTCGTCCGTCGCCGTCGGTTTGCGTTTGACTTCGATGTGTACGACCGATGGTGCCACGACGGACGTGACCATTTCGTAGGCGCGGCTGAGCGAATCGAGGGAGACATTTTTTAAGCCCTCGCCACCCATTTCATACTCGGCTCGCAATTCGCCGCGGTGCCAAGAGTATCGCACCTCTTCGACAATTCGGGGGACGCTGAATCGTGCGATCAGCAGCATCACGATCATCGATGCGATCAGCGTCAGGCTTTGAATGATCGGGCTGTTGTCGCTCCGGGCACTGGAGTCGACGTTCTCCTCCGGCACCTCATTGACGCTATCTGTGCTGAGGACGGGCGGTGGCGTGGGGATGAACAGGGGGGCGGCGATAGGCGGTGGGCAGGGTGCGTCGTGCTCGCGCCGCGCCAGGTTGTCGGTGGCCCCGACAATCGCTGGTTGGGAGGTGGCCACCGTAGCGGTCGCGATCCCTGTTTTTTCATCGTCGCTCTTGGCATTGTCGACATGTTGGCTGTCGATGCGTTCGATGTCGACGGTTTCAATCGATTTGGGGGGCATCTCTTGGGCGGGGAGCAGCGACCCGTTTTCTGGCCGAGCGACGGCAACTCGAAACGCGATGAGTTCACGTGTATTCGCGATTTCGTCGCGAGCGTTTTCTCGGCGTGTTTCAGCTTGGCGTGGTTCAGCTTGGCGAGGCGTTGGCGACGTTTCATCCCGCATAAGTGCCATCCTTCAATTTTTGAGTTTGCGAACCCCTATCACGGCGCTCACGACTCGCTGTCAGATCGCCCGTTTCAGTCGGACCGCCCCGGTCCGACACCATGATTGTAGCGAAATGACCACACCAAAATCGCATGAAAGTTACTTTTTCTTCCTTCACGGGCCTATTTACGTTCGAAAATGCGGGCGGGTGTTGCCAAAATCGGGCTCGTACTGCAAACTATGGCCTGCACGTTCAAAGTCACCTTTTGGACGGGCACGATTCCGTGACGGGCGGGTCGTTGGTCTCGATATTGAAGATCAACACGCCGCTGAATGCGGAATCAAAGAGGAGGATAAGCGAATTGGTGAGCGGCCTCACTGGAACTGAGGTACCCCGTAAGGGGCTGCGAGTTCGAGTCTCGTGTCCTCCGCTACAACGAAAAGAACCTCGCAAAACCTTGTGTGTTGCGAGGTTTTTTTATGCCTGTTGGGAAACGCCCTCGGTTCGTAAATTAACGAACGTGACCTTGTCGATCGCTTTTGCGAAATCCGCAAAGTACGGATCGACGAAGCCTGCGGCGGCAAGCTTTTCAAGCTGCGATGCATCGCCAGGGGCATCGCTCGACTTCATCACCACCAGCTCTTCGGCTGCGTACATCTGCGAAAATGCCGCCGCCAAAGCGTCGGACGTGACTTCCCAGTTCTCGGGCAGACCTCGATTCGGATACGCCCGGTCGAAACAGAGGCCCACCTGGACGATCGCTAGGATCGGACTGGTCGGAGGCGACGTTGGTCCAGCAAGGGACCGCTGAAGCTGTTCGTGTGTTTCGAATAGATCGACGTTGCCGAGGATCTGGTGCGCCAAACGTGCGCTCTGCCGCATCAGGTCAATGCACAGCCAATGCGCAAAATCCTCGGGCAGCGCATGGTTCCGATCGATCTCGCGTACAGCGTCAACGATGCCACCACCACCGACAATGATCAAGCTCAGCGGGTGCGGGTTCTCACGGCACCACCGCTGAAATCGCTCTTTGAGATTGGGCAGCGTGAGCAGGCTGCCTCCCAGTTTGATGACACGTACTCTTTTGGGGGGAGTCACTTGGTCGACTCGACAGTTAGCGTTTGGCTAGTCGAAAATTTTACTGGATGTCGGCAGGGCGATTGACTTCGCGGCCACTGCTGACCAGGCGCGGTGGGGGCCACGTTTTGGCTAACGTGTCGAGTCAGTCTATTCAGTTTCGGTTGGCCCTTTCGGCTCGATCTCGGGCAGCGGGCTGTCGTCGCGGGCGAAGAACATGAGGTGCTGCCAGGGCAGTTCGTTGTATTCTCGGACGAGCTTCAGGTTGGACGCCGCATACTCCTTCATGATCTGGGCTTTTGGCATTTTGTGCAGAGGTTTAATCGGAACCTCAGGATCTTCCGCTCGGTATTCAAGCAGCGCGATCACGCCGGTGGGCTTCAGGCTCCGCCGGATCGCCCACAGCATTGACTCTGGATGGGAGAACTCGTGGTACACATCGACGAGCAGCACCAGATCGACTTGGCCCGCCGGCAGTCGCGGATCGTCGACTGTGCCGAGAATCGGTTGGATATTGTCGACGCCCTGACGCAGCATGTTCTGACGCAATTTCTGCAGCATCTGAGGCTGAATGTCGACGGCCAGCACCTGGCCCGCGAGCGACTCCCCGGCATCAGTGCTGGTTTCGAGATTGGAATCGACGGTCGCATCGGTTTTAGTCGCCGCTGCTTGGATCGCACACTTCCTAGCCATGGGTAAGGTCCAGTACCCGTTGCCACAACCGAGGTCGACGAGCGTCATGCCGGGTTTGATTTGGAGTTCACCGAGTGCTTCGAGTGCGTTTTCCTCGTCGTTCCGCTCGGGACGAATCAGCCAGTTCGCACCGAGATGCGACATTGGCTGCGCCACGATCCGGCCCATGTAGGTGCGGCGCGCCCGCTCGTCGGGCCGGGGCGGATCTGCTTGGTCGGTCGTCGCACTTCCTGCATCGCTTGGCTGCGTCGCGACCGTGTTACCACGCAGGGACGTCGCCGGATCATCTGATCGCGCGGTGACCGGGCCATACCCTATCGAAATCAATGCGCTCAGCAGGCAGGTCAACAGCACGCCCGGAGTCGCTCGATGCTCGCGGTGGACGGGGCTTGGTGTGTCGACGTTCGCTCTGCGAAAGCATACTCGAACGCAACTGCTGCGGAGCGAGATGAGACTGCCGCTGTCCACCGGATGCTTACTCCGCATCATCGGTAACCAGTTCAAATTGCGGTTGAAACGCTTGATCGAACGAATAGACATTGTTGAAGTCTTCGCGGCGGTCGGTTTCGCTCTTTCGCATTTGCTCGATGCGGATCAGGTTGTAAACCAGCTCACCGAAATCGCTGGTGGAATGCAGTCCCCAGCGTCCCAGTACCATGTGCGCGAGGTATCCGTATTGGTCGATCGCGTACAAACGGCACGCTTCGCAGAGTTGTTGGCCGGTCAGGTGCCGGGGCGCATTGACATCGGGTTCGTCGCCCTGGCAGTACCCCAGTGGTCCGATCCGATCAAGGTTCTCATGGGCGTATTGCAGCGACTCACGAATGAATTGATAGGCTTCGAGCTTGTAACGGGGATCGTCACGAAGAAGATCCCGCATGGCTTTGAGGGGCGAGGTCATGGGCGTGAGTTCGGCAAGAGAAAAATTGAGAGCAGGACTAAAATGAACCGGATTGCCGTGGAAAAATATCGCTCCGATTCATTTGAATTGTACTCGTGATCGGCGGGGGGTGACACTCCTGAGAGCGTTTTATCTAAGTCCTGCGTGGTTTCTTTTTCGCTCGAACCGGCGGTCCAGTACCGACGGTGAGAACCTGGATCACCTCGCCGCGGGGGACCATGATCCGGCGTTGGTCCTCGGTATGAACAATCAGTTGACCGGCCAGGATGTCCTGAGCGATCACGCGGCACGTCCCGTCACGGGTCAAGATCTTGCTGCCGATCGGCGGTAGTTCCGCCGCCAGCGCCTCGTAGGTGTCGAACTCATATCGCAAACAGCATTTCAGTCGCCCGCAGCGACCGGAGATCTTGGTGGGGTCGAGCGAAGCACGCTGCAACTTGGCCATTTTCATTGATACCGGCGGCATCTTGCTGAGAAAACGGCTGCAGCAGACCTCTTGTCCACAATCACCGAAATCCGCCAGCAGCTTCGCCTCCTCGCGAATTCCGATCTGGCGCATCTCAATGCGAGTTTGAAATTGCTTGCCCAGCAATTTGACCAGGGCCCGGAAGTCGACCCGCGTTTCGGATACGAAATAAACAATTACCCGTTCGCCACCAAGTAAACGCTCGACGTCGATCAACTGCATCGGCAGCTTCAATTGCTCCACATGCGGTTGGCAGGCGGCAAGATCTCGCCGCGTCATTGCGGACATTTGAGACCAATCACCACGATCGGTCGAATCGAGACGGCGAAGAATGCGACCGCTCGTCGGTTCGTGTAAACCACCGATTGCCGCCGGTGTGGCTTCGCATAGCACTGTGCCAATCTCAGTGCCACGATCACTATGGATGACAATTTCCTCCCCATAGCGGAATGATTCCTTTGCCGTCATGACACCCAGCAATCGCATGCTGCCGTACCGGCACACGTATTGGAGTAGCGAAGAGGGGGAGGGTTCAGGGTTCAGGGTTCAGGGTTCAGGGTTCAGGGTTCAGGGGGCGCGCTCGGTTTGCCGAGCCGACTGCGTTGGGCCACTCACACACGGTCCAGAGGGCTGTGAGTGAATCTCATCGAGACTGCTCTCAGGCAAAGTATTGCTGGACCAGTTCGATCGTCTTTTCTGCCGCTGTTTGCGAATCGGGGAGCGGAAACGCTTCGGCGCACAGGTAACCCTCGTAGTTGATCGCTCGCAGTGCCGAGGCGATCGGTGAGTAATCCATGTGCCCCAAGCCAGCGGCCCGGCGATTGGAATCGACAAGGTGCACATGCCCAATGTGCTTGGCACCCGCCACAATCGCTTCGGCGATATTTGCTTCCTCGATGTTCATATGAAACAGGTCCGCCAGCAGTTTGACATTATCAGTCGAGAGCCGACCGAGGAATGCAACGCCGTCGTTGACCGTGTTGATCAGGTTGGTTTCGTAACGATTCAGTGGCTCGTAGATGAGCGGCACGTTGTACGAGGCAGCTTGCGAGGCGAGCGTTTCTAGCGATTCGGCAAGGTAATCGAGTGCCTGTTCGTGGCCGACGTCACCACCGTAGCGGCCTTGCATGGAACCAATGATCGCGGGAGCCGAAAACTGGCCGCCGAAGTCGATCATCGAGGCCACGAAATCTCGCGCCGCCGCCCGCCGGCCCGCATCCGGATCCGTCAAACTTAGACCATGCTTGACCATTCCGGCTCCCGTCCCGACTGCCGCCACATCGAGCCCGGTGCTGTCGACGAGTTGTTGCAGTTCCGTCCGATCAACCGCGTCAGGACCGGGGGCAAAGATCTCGACTGCATCAAAACCGAGTGCGGCAGCTCGTGCAAAGGCATCTGGCAATCCGTCCCAAAATACAAACGGCCCGCCGCGGGCCTCCTGGACTAGACTCACAGTGATGGCTGATTTGGACATGAGATTCGGTGTTCAGTAGGGGGATTTTGGAATAGATCAACGAGCCGGGAAACGAGTTTTCCCGGTATTCGTTGAACCGCGTTGCTCATCCGCCGCGGTCCTGCGAGCAAGGGCGGTGGGATGCCCACGCGTTGATCATATCACGGTTCTTCACGTCGGCTTTCGCCGGCCGGTTCGTGTTAGTGCTCGTGCTTCGTCTCAAACTTCAACGCTTTCAACCACGCCTGCAGTTTGTGGGCATCTTCGTGGGTCTTGGTCTTGTGACTGAGCCACTTCGGACAGCGATATTTGATGTCTGAGTGGTTGCCATGACTGTGTTGCTCTACCTCGCACTTGAGCTTCTTGAGCGTGTCCACGATTTGGTCGGCCTGCTTTTGGTCATGCTCATGCCGGGTCGTCCATTTTTCGCAGCGGTACGAGACGACTTCAGAGGCAGCAGCCGTTTGGCTGTTCACAAACCCCAGAGATACGAGCGTGACCGCCAGGGCAACTAATACGGATCGAAACATGAAACACAGACCTTCGAGCAAAAAGAGAGTTCGGGAAAATCGAGAGTTCAGGCAACTTGGTACCTGTTCGGCACGGACACGGTCAAGCCCGACGCGTGTGCGAGACTGGCGAATATCGCCATGGTACGCTTTCAAACGCTCGTTCTTGATGCGGTTTAACACGCTTTTCGATTCGAACAATTTTGGCTCATCCGACGGAAGCGTGCTTCCGTGGTGACTGGAGTTTGGCGAGCATCGCTCAACGGTCCGATGATTTTCTCGAAAAACGTCCTCGGCAAACCGAAGCTCGCCGACCACAGTGGGACAGCTTCGGATCAACGAACACATCAGGGGACATCACTCGGCATCGCTCATTTCACGGCGTGACCGATGGGCCGCGTTGGGCGACCTCGTGCGGGGCGATGTCCACGTGGTGAAACAGTTGGGCGCCCCTAAATGTGTCCGCGTTGACGTGCCAGAGAACGTTCGCAACGAGCTTCTCTGCCAGCAAGAAGACGTGCATCACAACATGAGCCATCGCTGCCACGCAGTTCAGACGTTTTGCTGCGTTTGACGTCGACGGCGACGAGCCCTGACTGCTGCAATGCAGACACCCACGCCGATCAGAGCCAGCGACGAAGGCTCCGGCACGGAAGACGCGTCGATGTATTGGATGCTTCCGTTCCAAACCCGTGGCGTGAAAGGGGTGCCGTTATTAAATGCGCCGTTGGTGGCAGCCCCCAGCGAAATGGTTAGGTCGCCGTTGCTGTAGAATTGATTGCCGCCAGTCCCGTTTGTGTAACTGTGCCCCCAAACGTCGAACTCCGATTCGATGGCGATACCCGTAACGCCTGGTCCCAAAATGAAATCCGCGACATCAAACTCAGAGGGAGAGTCGAACCCTCCTGAATCCCCCAGGCCGGAACTGGCCAACGTCCACCCGGCACCACTACCCGTGAACCCTGAGTAGGTTCCCGTCCGAGTGTAGATATTCATGCTTCCTGCAGTGAATGACTCTTGGGTGTTGGAAAATATTTTCTGAATAGAAATCCCAGTGGGGCTGAGGACATTGATGTCAAAATAGACAAGTCCACCGCTGTTCCCACCATTATTGCTGGCGAATATGGTCGTGATGAGCGCTGCCTGGCCTTGTCCTGCCATGGCCAGAGAGGCCACCACAAACGCCGTCACGGACTGAAATATTCGGATGATCATTTTAAATTTTTCGCGGCAATGGCTCCATGGCTAGCCGCTCGACAAATGTTCCAAGCCGACCCCGTAACAGCTATCCTATCCTACCATCTTAATGGGCCGAGGCAACGCTTTAACTGAAACTACCAGAGAATTTACCCCGTCTTCGCTAACCCCCCCCTGCTGCCCTCAACTGGCATTCTCGATGAAAGAAGAACGCGGCCGGCAACGACTCTGGCGTGAGAGCAATTTCAACAGTAATTCGATACTTATTGGTAATATCGAGTGCATGCTGGGCGGGCGCGATCGAGTCGCCTGACCGAATGGGGGCCACAGGCCGCCTGCGGTGCGCACGCCGAGGTCATTCGGGGTCCTCAACGGCAGTTAATTGACCATTAGTGGCTGGCGGACAATCAAGGCAGAGGGGCAAGGCAGAGGGACAAGGCACGTTGTCCGGAACCGCAAAGCGGTGGTATGCGATAGCCCCGGACGTCAGTCGGGGGACGCCAGCGCTCAGCCATTCGAAATCGCGAAGCGATGGCAGGTGTTGTTCCCGTTATTCCCGCGAATCGTTTGCCGTGCAAAACACCTGCCGTCCCTCCAGGACTACGCTGCCGTTGTTCGCAACCGGTTCCCCGGACTGACGTCCGGGGCTGTCACCTGCCGTGATTTCGTCACTAGGACGCACTCAAGACGAACTCGAGACGCGACTGCAGCGAACGCTCAATCTCGCTGCGCCCGCGAGCAGATCGCCGTCTGGAAACATTGACGGGGGCCGTTTTGGAGGTGGTCGGCTGGAGCGGCGTGTCTCCGGAACCGCAAAGCGGTGGCCTGCGATAGCCCCGGACGCCAGTCCGGGGACGCCAGCGCTCCGCCATTCGAAATCGCGAAGCGATGGCAGGTGTTGTTCGCGTTATTCCCGCGAATCGTTTGCCGTGCAAAACACCTGCCGTCCCTCCAGGACTACGCGGCCGTCGTCTGTAACCGGTTCCCCGGACTGACGTCCGGGGCTGTCACCTGCCGTGACTTCGTCACTAGGACGAACTCAAGACGCGGTTGCAGCGTTCTGCAGCGAACGCTCAATCGCGCCGCGCCCGTGAGCAGATCTCCGTCTGGAAACATCGACGGGGGCGGTTTTGGAAGTGGTCAGCTGGAGCGGCGTGTCTCCGGAACCGCAAAGCGGTGGTATGCGATAGCCCCGGACGCCAGTCCGGGGACTCAACCATTCGAAATCGCGAAGCGATGGCAGGCGTTGTTCGCGTTATTCCCGCGAATCGTTTGCCGTGCAAAACACCTGCCGTCCCTCCAGGACTACGCGGCCGTCGTTCGTAACCGGTTCCCCGGACTGACGTCCGGGGCTGTCGCCTGCCGTGACTTCGTCACTAGGACGAACTCAAGACGCGGTTGCAGCGTTCTGCAGCGAACGCTCAATCGCGCCGCGCCCGTGAGCAGATCTCCGTCTGGAAACATCGACGGGGGCGGTTTTGGAAGTGGTCAGCTGGAGCGGCGTGTCTCCGGAACCGCAAAGCGGTGGTATGCGATAGCCCCGGACGCCAGTCCGGGGACGCCAGCGCTCAGCCATTCGAAATCGCGAAGCGATGGCAGGTGTTGTTCGCGTTATTCCCGCGAATCGTTTGCCGTGCAAAACACCTGCCGTCCCTCCAGGACTACGCGGCCGTTGTTCGCAACCGGTTCCCCGGACTGACGTCCGGGGCTGTCGCCTGCCGTGATTTCGTCAATAAGGTACGAGCGGAAAATTGCGGTCTGATATCGCCCCCGAACGCTCCGCGGTCGACCATTCCGACCGCGGAGCGTTCGGCCACTGATTTGCCGCTCGTCACTAAGAGGAACCCAAAGGTTCCGAGTGACCTAGCACTTTACCGAGTGGTACATCAACGAAAATTCGCATTTCTCCTAGGCATTGCTTCCTCTCCACGCCCCGTGTTTATCGCAACTGCGAGATTGCGTGTGAATCGTGCTGTGTCCCTCCATGACTTCCCTTGTCTGCGCCATCGGAACGTAGGTGCAACGGATGGTTCATTCGTTCCGGGCAGCTTGTCGTCACGCGCCCGATCATTCTGCGGCCTTGGTCCATGTGAACACACGCAGGGGCGGTAGGTTCAGTAGCACACCGCTGACGGAAGGCTGTCCAAAGAGTGGTTCAGCGTATGACACAACATGACTTCGCAGTTGGTAGGCGATGAAGGTGCCGCCGACAACGAGGTCTCGATGGATTGCCTTTATCGCCGACTCGGCGGTTTCAGAATCCAGAGACGAAAACGGAATCCCAGACACGATGACGTCGGGCGATTGAAAGTCGTTCATCATCAGCACGCGTTCCAGGCCCACGACGTCGTCCAGCACGACTGTCAGGCGTGAATCGCCGATCTCTCTTAGTGGTTCAATGAAACCTGCGGTTTTCTCGATCGCCAGGACACGGCAATCGGGGCCCGCGTGCTCCAGCAAGCTTTCTGTGGTCCCTCCGGTGCCTGGTCCGAGGTCGACGATTCGTCGGGCGGATCGTACGCAGTCGCGATCAGCAATCTGTTCGGTAAGAAACGGAAAGCTGGGTATAATCGAAGCGACCTGCGACGGGCAGCGTAACCATTCTTTCATCACCGCAACAGCGCGAGTCCTGTATGCCCGTCGACGGGGGATGGCGGCCTGGATGGTCATGAGCTTGTGCCTGATGGTGGTGTGTCAAAAAGAGGAAGCCGTGGCCCGAATCGACCACGGCTTCAGGCGGCAGTGATTTAACCAACTGTTAACGCATCTTTGTTAATCGCTTGGGCGAGCTGCGAAAGTTTCTTGTCGGCCGACTCCTCTTCGTCGATATTCTGTTTCAACAGTTTTAATGCGTTGTCGTATCCGAGTGCCTCGGCCCACGTGCAGAGCGTTCCGTAGGTCGCGATCTCGTAGTGTTCGATCTTTTGAGCGCAGGCAATGATGAAGGCATCTTTGACGGCCGGATCAGCGTCTTCCTTGAGCATGTCTTCGGCTTCCGTGATGAGCCCCTTCATCGCTTCGCAAGTCTTGGCCTTGGCGGCTTTGCCCGTGTCCTCGAATGCACTTTCGACTCGGTCAACTTGCTTTTGCGTCTCAGCGAGGTGTTCTTCGAGGGCAGCGGTTAGCTTCTCGCATGATGCCTTTTTGACCATTTTCGGCAGCGCTTTGACTAGTTGCTTCTCGGCGCTATAGACGTCACGAAGTTCGTCGTAGAAGGCGTCGGCGAGGGTTTTCATGGTCATTGGAATTCTCCGTTTGAAAGGGATGTAGAGTTGCACGATGGAGAGATGCGGATATGCGATTCGTGTGCCAGAACGCCGCGGTTTGCGACGCGAATCTTTGGCCTCCGGTTGATTCCTGGAAATGTGCGATGTTTCATCGCTTGTCGTACCGCGGAAGAAGAGGACGGCGTGTGGCAGAAGCCGCCGACGTAACGAAAACCGAGCAGGCTGAGCGATGGGCAGACAAAACCATCCCGGGTTGCGTCAACTCACTCAGCGAGGGCGAATGAATAGCCCGAGTGGCTATGTTCGCCAGAACGTGGTCTCCACCGTCTGGCGACACTAGCCACATTTAATTCGACGCGTTTTGTTGGCTCACCCGCCCGAAACGTGCTTCGGACTGAGTCGCGACGACAATCGCATCGATGCGATCTTCCGAGTGCAGAGTCAGGGTGCTGGTTCTACCCACGATGAGCCCGGATGGACGGTTTTGTATCGCGAGCTAGGTCGCTGCCCTGGCAGGATTGGTCGAGCAGTTCTTCGTCGCAGACTTATTGGAACGCGGTTTGCGAATCTGGCGTTGGCCGTAGTATCAAATATCCCAACTCAAGCGGCCCATCCACCTCAGCCATCGCAGGAGCCATTCCCATGTCCACGCAGACCACCGAACGAGTTCAGCTAGTTGACCCTCGCGAAGCCTATGCGCAACCTCCATTCACAGATCAACCGACGATCGACATGCCCGGAACGACATCGCAAATGGAGCCGGTGCCCGATCACGGCGAGCAGTCGTATCGTGGCTCTGGGAAGTTGAATGGGTTGTCGGCTCTGGTCACAGGTGGTGACAGCGGAATCGGTCGCGCTGTTGCGCTCTGCTATGCCCGGGAAGGGGCAAACGTCGCGATCAACTATCTATCCGAGAGCGAAGACGCAGAGCGAACCGCTGAACTGGTGAGAGAGGCTGGCGTCAGGGCTGCTGTCATTCGCGGTGACTTGCGAGACGAGGCGTTTTGCAAATTATTGATCGACAGCACCTTCGATGAACTCGGTACGCTCGACATACTGGTGAACAATGCGGCGTACCAGGAAACGCGTGAAGAAATGGATGAGTGGTCGACCGAGACGTTCGATCGCATTTTCAAGACGAACGTCTACGCGGCGTTTTGGCTGTGTCGCGCCGTGCTGAAACGGCTGCCCGCCGGAGGCAGTATCATCAATACGGCGTCGATCCAAGGCTACGACCCGTCGGCGTATCTGCTGCCCTACTCTGCGACCAAGTCCGCGCTGCTGGGGATGACCAAGGGGCTTGCGAAATTGGCCATTGAGCACGGAGTGCGTGTCAATGCGGTCGCTCCCGGGCCGGTGTGGACGCCCTTGATCCCAGGCTCGATTCCCCAAGACCACATGCAGGATTTCGGTGACAACACGTTGTTCAAGCGTCCTGCGCAGCCCATCGAACTGGCTCCTTTGTACGTTTGGCTGGCCAGTCCCGAGGCCAGCTACGTCACGGCGGAAGTGTTCGGGTGCACCGGTGGCAGAACGCCGGTTTGAGCTTCGATAGGGGAGCGTCTGTCATCGAGCACCGACAGACGCTGAGGGACAAGACGCTGAGGGACAAGACGCTGAGGGACAATACGCTGAAGGACCTAGCTCTTCAACGAGCGGAATCAAAGACAGATTGCAGCTTCCCGTGACTTGGTTCTTCTGCGAGGCCGCTGTTCATCGCCGTGAGGAAGTTGCGAGTAAAAAGTGCTGCGTCCGTCAACGTCTGTAGAGCACGGCAAAGTCTGTAGAACACGGCAAACGCACACGATAGCACGGGAATTCCCCGTAATTTAGCGAGATAGTCCACGTTCCAGCCAGCGGCTCGTCGCCTCATCGCAACGCTGTGCTTGCCGTCTTGCTGCTTCAGCATGCCCAGGCCGAAGCATTTCAGCCACGCCATATTGTTCGCAGTGTTTCGCTCGCGGACTCGATTTTCATCCTCGCGGAATGTCACATCGAGGCACCAATGAAGCGTGTTCTCGATCGCTCAGCGACCGCGTACGTAGCGAGCAAACTTCTCTACTCCCGGTACAATCGAAGCGATGAAGAATCGAACCTCGGTTGAGGAATTTGAGCCACTCTCACTTTGCCGGATAGCGACACCTACAGCGAACGACGTTTCCAAGCTGCCACCCAAGTTCAGTCGTAGCGAACGCTTTGACGGCGTGTTCTTTCTTGGTCTCCCCAGTCGTGAAGAGAAGGACGCGATTTGGAAGATCTACCGGGGGCTCTATGAAATTGATCCCTCGCAGAACATTCCCGGTGACACGAACTGGACGGGTGCCGTGATCAAGTCCTGCTGTCGTCTGTCGGCAATGTTGGATCTTTCACTGAAGCTGGCGACTCAGAACGTGGTTCCTGTCACCGTCAGTGCGTCTGAGTCCATGGATCGCCTGCGGTCCTGGGCCAGAGGTCGGTGTCTGTCGGCGAGTTGCTCCGGATTCTATCAGCGACCAACGGTTCGCCAAAGACTCCTCGCCGTGTTAACCGCGAACCGTCGAACAACTGAGCCCATGTGAAAATCCGGATGTTAAACCTAGGCGGACGGTGTCGGTCGGCAAGTAAACAACTTCGCTCGACCATGGCCGCGGACCGGTTGAGTTTCAATGGGTTGGCGACGGTGACACGTCATCGAGAAAGTCGGAGCAACCCGCGAGAGTATCGCCGAGCAGGCGATCGAGAGCGGATTTGGCCCGACGGCGAAGAAAGGAAGCAAGTGGCGACACTTTGGCCACATCGAAGCAGGATCTGCCCGAAGTGGCACCGCCGCCTATGACGCGTTGCTATCTCCAAACGGAGCGGCGACGGACTCATTCGGTTGCTGAGGATGGTAGGTGAGGTGCACCAGTTCAATCCCACCTTTAAGGAGCTTGGGTAGCTGCACATCTTATCGCGCAGCCCGTCGACGCTCCCCGGGCAACATGCCGCAACCACCTGGCCATCATGCGTCCGCGCACGCTAATTGCCCATCAGCTCAATGACAGGAAACCACTGCCAATGTTGGCGGCGTCGCGACATTGCTGACGGGCGGTTAACTCAGGCCAAAATCCGAAACTATCCAGGACGTGCATCGAGGCGGTCTAGTCCACGGCGACCGTCATCTCGTCGTAAGTGTTGATGGCACATATGGGCAAATTTCTTAACATGACAGTTGCGACGTCAACACGTTCCGCAAAAAGCTTGACCTGCGGGCTCGCCTCCCTCATAATCATTGCCGCTGGAGCGATCGGTGATCTGCTGTCCTCTTAAATCGGTGATAACTCCGGCAGTGTCACCGACCGAACCGAAGGTGCATCCGGCAGTGAGGCTTCCAAAACCAGCTGGTTTAACAGGTCGCCTCGACGAAGACAGGAAAAGAGATGAAACGCCAGGAATCAGAAGCGATTGTCGGGTATAGCGTCCTCGAGAAATTCGAAGACTGTTACCAATACAATGAGAATGCTTGCTTCATCGCAGACTCTCAGAGCAGCGCCGGTGCTTTTCTGATCTATGGACACGGCGATGCGAATGATTGCCGGATCGACGAAGTTACCTTTGACGACATCATGCACGACTACGGGGGTGCGTGTAAATTTCCGTCGTCTTCACATCGTTGTGTCCAAGTAAATGCAGGATCTCACGGATGTTCGTACCCGCTTGCCCAGGATGCACTCGTAAAGAATCAGCAGCGATGATTGCGCCTGCGTCTGCGTGCTCGCTGCCACCTGCCCAGTGACCGCCAGCTTGGTCAAAAACGACTCGATATCCCGTTCGTTGAACAGCGCCAGTTCCATGGACCCCACGTGTCCCATGAATCGCTTGACCCACCGCACGTATGCTTTCTCCGTCGCCATCGAGTAGTGCAGCACACGCATGTCGCCCCGCATCGTCTGAACCAGCACGGGCTCGGCAGGATCCATCTTGCCACGGATAATTGCCAATTCCTCCTCGGTCGGCGGTACCTCCAAGGCGAGGTTGCGTTCTGGCTTGCCCAATTGCGCGAGTTTCGCAAGGATGCTCGACAAATCTGGCTCGGAGCGTCCCAGCACCAAGTCGCGATAACACTCCAGAGACCTCACCGCCTGCCAACGCTGCCAAGCCGGAGCCCCCGCCTCCAACAACATGCGGGAAAATTGCAGCGTCGTTTCGCGATTGACAGCCAACTCGTTTACCAGGCCCTGGGGGAACGTCATCGCACACCGCCGCAGCCACTTCGGGAACCAAACCCGGTCGCTCTCCCCCACGCCATCGGCAGACGCCACCGCGATCTCAAATTTCAAAAGTGTCATCAGAATGATCCTTCGAGTTAGCGAGGTTGCTTTTGCGTCCCGAGAAGACTATCATCGACTACCACCACAGAGGCCTGCGGGATATTGGTCAAACACCCCAACTCACTCAGGTCGTATTGGCAAAATTCCCGAATACGACCCTACTGACAAGGGTTGAAACTATTGTTACCCGACTGACTCCCGCATAACCTAACGCTGATGCGATACCTCGTGATGCTCGAAGACGATCGGGACCGCATCCGGCGATTTAATGCCATCGTCGCATTTCACCATCCCGACGCTAGAATTGACGTCTATCGTTCTGCGCCAGCCTTCATTGCAGCCTATTCGTTGCTCGATGCGACGCCGTGCTTGTTGTGCCTTGACCATGACCTGTTCGTCGACTCGCCCGATGATCCTGATCCCGGTGACGGACGCGACGTGTCGACATTTCTCACCACGCAAAACGCGACTTGCCCCGCTCTTATTCACTCAACGAACGCCCCCGCCGCCGACAGTATGATGTTCTCGATGCGCGAGGCCGGTTGGACGGTTGATCGCATCGCCCCGATCGGTGATGACTGGATCGAATCGTATTGGTATCCTGTTGCTTACGAACTCATCGACTCAAACATTGAAAATGGCGGGTAACAATGCGATGATGCTGAGCGGCGTTGGTAGCCGTTCTCGCGGTGGTTGAGTCGCTCGCCGCCGCCCGCATATCGCCGCCGTTGTACTGGCCACGGAGAATCTTAAGGTATTTTACCGTTGTATTGGCGAGTCGGACATCTCTCGCTGATTGCGGATCTCAAACCAGCCACTCCGGAGCACCGCGTGGAACCCAGGGTCCAGGTGGCTGGCCGCATCCCTGCGGGCAGAAGGTTGGCATCCATGCCAACCAACAGTTATATTGATGAGCTTCGCTCGCTGTTTTTTCTTTTTTGGGATACAGGTGCAGGGAATGCATCAATCCCGTTGACGAGCTTGACGCTTTGGTAGGTGAGTCTAATGTCGCTCGACATGCAAACTCTTTTCACTCGGCATCTCGACGCTTTTACGTCAACAAGGAAATTGACGCCTGACATGCAGCACGCGGCGTGGTGCATCATCCACTGCCGAACTCGCGAAATGGGCGGTCACGTTAACAGTTGCCCCGAAGGGCATTACCACCAAGTCGCTTACAACTCGTGTTTGCACCGGTGTTGCCCTCAATGTGCTTGGCTGCCTCGCGAAAAATGGCTCAATGGATGGAAGCAACGGTTGCTCAGCGTGCCCCATCATCACATCGTCTTCACCGTCCCACACCAGCTCAACCAACTCTGGCGTTACAACAAACGCGAGTTCGCTGACACGCTCTTCGCCGCCGCTTCGCAAGCACTTTCGCAACTGCTCGATGATCCACAGTATCTTGGCGGGCGACCCGGTATCCTGGCGGCCCTGCACACATGGAACCAGAAACTCGATATCCACGTTCACCTGCACGTCCTCGTCACGGCGGGCGGCTTGAGCGATACGGGAGAGTGGCTTACGCCGCAGAAGAAATGCCTGCTACCACGCAAAGTTTTAATGATCAAGTTTCGGGGCAAGTTCAAAGCCATCCTGCGAGAGAAGCTCAATAAGGGCAAGCTACGATTGCCACCGAAGTTGACCCGCAACCAATTCTATGCCTTGCTCTTCAAGCTCAGCGATGCGTGGAATGTCAAGATTCACGACGCCTACCGCGATGGCCAGAGCGTCACGACCTATCTGGCACGCTATATCAAGGGCGGCCCGATGGGCAACTCGCGATTGATCAACGAACAAGATGGGTACGTCAAGTTCCGCTACCGGCTCAGTGAACTCGAGGGCGGCGACGGCAAGCGTCAAGGCGCAATGCGACTGCCCGTCAACGTGTTTCTAGCCCGTTGGTTCGAGCACGTGCCACCACGAGCCTACCAGTGCGTGCGAGGCTACGGGCTGTACTGCGGCAACCCGCATTCCAAACTGGCGATCGCGAGAGCAGCGTTAGGCGAGCCCGCACTGTCGAGCGAGGGGTCAGCACCACCGAGTTGGCAGGAGGTCTGCGAGGCGGCTGGCATGGATTCAGCGTGCCGGTGCCCCAAGTGCGGTGCGATTCTGGTCAGCCACCATTCATTTCAGGCCGGGCGGTCACCACCTGCGGCCGCCTTTCGTCAATCAACTCACGGACAAGCCGCATGACGCGCTCTCAAAAACACCTCCATGCGAAGCAAAACGCGACACCCCAAGGAACCGAAGGTGCGCGCTGCGGAGGATGCGATATCAAGCAACGACGCCAAATTGTATTTCCACCACTGCCGGCGATGGTAAAACACTAAGCCCGCAAAGCCATTACTGAGCCGTTGATTCGCGACTTGCAACCGCCCATAGTGCCCAGTACAACAATAGGATGCACCGCGCTCGCATCCACGCCTATCGACAAAAAATGCCTCCACGTGCGAGGGCAGTGATCCTAAACGTTGAACTTAATCGATCGTGATCGGTCGCTTCGATTTGTGCGGAGGTGACTCAGTAGTCGGCGAGCCATGGCGAGACGGCAAGGCTGGTCTCTCGCTTCAGCAACGTCCCCACCCTGAGTTGGATGCGTCACTCGGTTGATACTTCACGCCCTTGGACTGCCGTCGATAGACCGCTCGTTCTGCATCGGCGCTGGCACTTCTTTTTCCGCGAACGCGATTCGGTGGGTTCCCTCGGTGCGATTGTTCTTGCTGCGGGGGGTTGGATAACCAAATTGGTGCCCGGATAACGAAAGCGAGTGGCTGGATTCTTTCATGCACGCAAATAGCGTTGGGGTTTTCGCCCGCTGAGTGCTGAACATGACGACGCGGGGTGACCGCGTCTGTTCATGAGATGAGTCCTAATGAGTGTCCTCGCAAGTCCGCTGGTCGCGGCGATTGCCAACCCCATCGCCGCCGGGCTGAGGAAGCTTCGCCAGCTGGCACCAGCTCAACCCGGCCCGACCAGCGTTGTGGTTCCCGACGCCAAGAGCGAAGCCGGTGGCAAAGACGGAGAACTCGGCAAGGCGGCATCGCAACCGTCAGGCTTGACCGTTACTGGACTGCTCAAGCAGTATGCTTCGCAGTACGTGAAGAAGCACTCCGGCCAGGCAGTCCCGCAAGTGCAGAGCACGCTTGCCAAGACGGCGCTGTGCCGGACGCGGGCCCTGGGTGGACACGTCTATCGCTGTGACGGATGTCAATCAGAAACGCCGGTTTACAATTCCTGCGGTGATCGTCACTGCCCCCAGTGTCGCGGTGCTCGGCGTGCCGACTGGCTGGAGTCGACTTGCGAGTTGCTGCTTCCCGGTGTGACGTACTTTCAGGTCGTCTTCACGCTGCCCGAGGAATTGTCGGGATTGGCATTGGGAAACCGCCGGGAAATCTACAACCTGCTGTTCCACTGCGCTTGGGAAGCCCTGCGCGTTCTAATCGCTAAGGAACAAGGTTTTGAAGCGGCGGCTGCGATGGTGCTGCATACTTGGAATCAGAAGCTTGACGCACACGCTCATGTACACGCGTTGGTCCCTGGTGGCGGACCGTCGCTCGCCCCCTCGGCACCGGGCTGGATCAATAGTCGCAAGCGGAAGGGCAAGCCTTCATCGGCTCCCTATTTGGTGGACGCGAAAGAACTCCGCAGGTTGTACCGCGAACTTGTCTTGAAAGGACTGCGTCGATTGCGGAGTAAGGGCAAGCTGAAGCTGGAAGGCGATTGGAGCCCATTGCAGGATCAGGCGAACTGGGACGAGTGGCTGAGTCGATTCGAGAACAAGACATGGGTGTCATTCATCCAAGCCCCGCCGAACGAGCATTGCCGGCCCGAACATGTTGCGAAATACTTGGCACGTTACATGACTGGCGGCCCGATCAGCGATCGTCGCTTAATTTCGCACGCCGACGGCAAAGTCGAGTTTTGGGCCCGGGTTGGCAATCAGACTGGCGGTGGCGATGGTGCCAGCGCACCGTACGCCCTCAGCGGCGTGGAGTTCGTCCGCCGCTGGTCGATGCACATTCTGCCCAAGGGTTTTACAAAATCTCGCCGCTATGGCGGTTACAGTAACCACCATCGCGATCGCTACATGAAAGAATGTGCCGAGTGGCTCAGCGCGGTCGAGGAATCGACACCGCCGACCGTCGCCGAGGAAAAACCGGAGGAAGAACCTGACGAGTCGGTACCGAAGTGTCGGCATTGTGGTGAAACAATGGAGTTGATCTCTTCGTCGCTCAAACCCTCATGGACTGAGGTGATGTCGAGTCGGTATCGGCCAAGGTGGTATGAAGATGCCTAGACCGGCGACACGTTTGACATTTCCCAAATCGTTGTCATACCGTATCTCGTTAGAGATGCTGTTGGTTGAGTGCTGCGCCGAAGTGAGAAATCAGGTTAAAAATGGGGATTGTGGGGTAGTCGGCGGCGAGCATCTGCCGCGACAAGTTGCGGTCGGCGTGGCCAGTGGAGTAGAATCAAGGAGTCGCCGGGTCAGTCCAATTGATTGATTCCGCATACGTTTTTGCCAGCGTGGCGATCACGATCGACAAAGTTCAACGCACGATCTATCCGCAAGTCAGGCGATCAGCTCAACCCGCAAAGTTGGGCTTTTCTAACGCCTGACCAGCGGATAGATCGCAATTCGTTACCCGACTGAACGCACTGATGCACCACTGTCCTGATGAAGCCTGAGCCGTACGAACCGCCCCATGCTGGCAGCGCGTCGGAGATCGACGAAGTGGACCTTCCACAGATTTCCGTCGTTGCATGGATCGTATTGGGTATCCTACTGGCCTGTTCGTTTGTTTTTTTGTTCGGCGACATTGGCTTCGATCGACCTGGCCGTTACGGCTTGGATTTCGGTCACGCTTTGCTCCTTTTGGCCACATCCGCAGTTGCTTCACTCACAGGGATTGCTGCTGCATGTTGGCGACGATCTGGTGGGTCGGCATGCGTCGTTATTGCTGCGATGCTCGTTGTGATCTTGTCCGTGATGGTCGGCGGGTAACAAAGCCATGCAGTGGAGTACGGCATCAGGCGTTTAGAAGTAGAAAATCAATCGGCCGTACCCACTGATGGCCGACGTTCGTCGAACTGGAGATTGTTTGCGATTTAGCGTCCGTGCATCACTGCTGATTGTTGCTTTGGTGGTGATCGTATTTACCGTTGTGGCGATGACGACCCGCGACTATCGAAAGCGTCTTCGCATTGAGTCAGACTTGCGCTCAATGGGTGCGTACCACGTTGGCTTCGACGAGAACAACAACCCTGATTGGGTGTCTTTCGTAGTGCCCATTGGTTCTCCTCAAATTGCCACATACAAATCGTTCGAGCACATCGACTTTGCGGGCGCACACGTGACGGACGCTTCAATGCGCAAAATCGCCCGACTCGAACGAATCATGGCGATCCATCTGACGGATTGCGATATCACTGACTCACAGCTTGAATTACTCGCCAACGTCGGATCACTCAAAATCCTCCGCCTAAACGGATCACATGTAACGGACGAAGCCATACCTGCCATTTCGTCGATCAACGATCTGATGTCCGTTGACCTATCAGGTACACTTGTGACTGATGACGGCGTTGCGCAACTCAAGGAACTTTGTCCCGGCATCGTCGTGCGCCACGAACCCAGATACTGACGACGAACCATGAAATGCACGTGCGGACTGGCAAGGTCTGATTGACAAGCGGGTGTGAATCCCGTCTGGGTAAGTGCTAGCCACACGCCCGGTATCGAGTGTTGCAGCCCACGTATAAGGCGTGTTGCCGAAGTCGTTGGTTGAAGCGTACACAGAAAGGTAGTGAGGGTGAATGGATCACAGGTAGCCCTGTGACCGTGAACGGGATTAGCTCCGAAATTTTGTAACTGTTGAATCTGCCCAAGGTCTGTGCATGCCTTAAGGCAACATTGCTCACAGCGCTACCGGCAAGCTGTGAGTGGAGATCCGGAGTCCGCGCCCCGCTCGCGCTACACACCATGTCATTCAGGCAACCAGTGAGGCCCTGAGGTTCTTGATCGATTCGCGACTTCCGATCTCGATCGATCGAGTATGTCCTAGAAGTGGAATAAGCAACGAAGACAAATGACTCTCAGGGAATCGGACGATCCAGTAGTACCGCAGCGGCCCGAATGCCAATCGGGACGCGGCATGCCGAGTAATATCGGAGCAGGGAAGCGGATCGGGATGACACGCGGTCCAGACCGGGCACCGACCGTACTCAGTGACGGAGACTCGGTGCTAACCCGGCTGGATCGCATCTCTCAGAGAGCGAAGGCTGACCACGAAGGGGTTTTCAATAACCTCTTTTCGCTGCTCACTCATGAGCTGTTGTGGTATGTCTTTCACCGACTCAAACGAGGTAAATTGCCTGGTGTCGATAACGTCACGGTGGAAGGGTACGAAGCAGATCGGACGTTTTGCACGTCGCGATCACCAGCGACGTGGCGAAGGCGCGCCGAGCACGTTCGACTTCCTCGGATTCACTCATTACTGTGGCCTGTCGCGGGCAGGAAAGTTCAAGCTGAAGCGGAGAACGTCAGGTAAGAAACTTCGAGTGAAGTTGATGGAGATGCGTCTGTGGTTTCATCATCAGCTCTCGACACCGGTCGGCGAGATGTGGCAAACGCTTAACATGAAACTTCGCGGTCACTATCAGTATTACGGCATCAATGACAATTGGCCGATGCTGATGGCGTATCGTAGCAAGGTTCGTCGGATGGCGAAGCGTCACTTGAGCCGTCGGAGTCAGAAGAGCTATGTGAACTGGGACGATTTCAATCGCTTCACGGAACTTCATCCCTTGGCGGGGCCGACCAAATTGAAGGACCTGATCGCGATGAACCGTGAGTTGCTGAGTGCGAGGGACAAGTGACATCTGGGAGCCGGATGCTGTAACGCGGCACGTCCGGATCTGCGAGGGGCCGAGGGTCAATGAGGCAAGGTTGAAATATTGTGACACCACAACGGAAAACCAGTGGCAAACAGTGAGCACAAAGCGTAACCTAAACCAAAGAGACCCCGGTCTACTCTCCCGGAGCACTCATTCATGCGGCAGCTGAAATCAAAGTCTTCCGTTCGTGCCCGGTTACGGCAGGCGTTCTGCCATAAAGTAGTTTCCGCGAAAACACTGCATGGAAAACCCATACGAAACACGCGCCGACGAGGAATCTTCTGCCCCCGACATTCCAACGCGATGGTGGTGGCCGATCCTACTTGGAGTTCTCGTGACTCCTGTCGCGATGGGACTGGCGGTGCTTTCGCACGGATTCGGGCATGGAGATGGTTCCGCCGACGACGTATTATTTCCGTTGCATCGTCCTCTCCGCATTCTGCTTCGATCTGAGAACATTGCCGCTTTCACGATGTACTTCGCCCAGTTTGCAGTCTACGGAATCGTGCTTGCGTTGGCCGTTCGTCGTCAGCGATTTCTGCTCATTGCGTCCCTCCTCATTGCGTTTCATGTCGCTTCGTTCTTGCTTCGCAACCAAATTGCCGATTTACTGATCTCCGCACGCGGTTGATCTTTTGTACAATACTAAACGTCTATGGTTCGCAACTGTCTTCAAAAAGAGCCAGAAGCATGACATGCACGCGAGGACGGCTTGCGCGGTTTCTGAAGTGGAGAGTCTTTCGTCCGTCCCCCGTGATGTCTACCGTTGAACTTAATCGAATTGCTCCGGTGCAGTGCTTGGAGTGATGTGTTCAGTTGGCTGGCCGCATTCCTGCGGGTGGTGGGCTGGCATCCTTGCCAGCCACGGACTGAGTTGATCAGCTTCGCTCGTTGAGTCTTCGCGGGGATGCCTCCGACGCACCGTGGCGTCCCCCTGATGCGATTCCCCGTCAGCACGCGGGCCATTCATTTGGCTGATGCTCCACCTGCACCGTCAAGTCGGTGCGGATCAGGGCGTCGGTAACCGGGCCGGTTATAGGGGATGTACCCGACAGCTATTTCTTCCGTTTAACGATTAAAGGGATTAAAGAGGTTGCGCTTCTTGTGACGGCAATTGTACTGGGTCTCCTGCTTGACCACTCGCACTTCGTGAGCTGGCAGGTTGCCTACTACTGAATTCCACGCATGACTCCCTACCAAAAACGCCTTTGCCCACTGACCCAGCGGCTCGCCGAAGACATGAAGATCCGCCACATGGCGGGCGCCACGATCGACGCTTGCACCTACCATGCCAAGCGGTTTGGTGACTTCATTAAAAAGCCGCTGGACCAGGCAACCCCGGAAGACGTTAGATCCTTCCAGCTTTACCTGATCGAAAACAGGAATCTTGCATATAGCAGCTTCAACCAAGCCGTTTGTGCTTTACGGTTTCTCTACACCCATTCGATCCGTGTCCCCTGGCCGGTCTCCATGGTGCCGTTTGGGAAACGACCTAAGACGCTGCCTGTTGTGCTCAGCCGAAATGAAGTCAACGAGCTGCTCACGTGCACCAAGAACCTCAAACAGCGAACTTTCCTGACGACGCTCTACGCGACGGGGTTGCGGTTCTCCGAAGCGGCCAATCTGCGACTCGTCGACATCGACTCGCAGCGGATGCAAATTCACATCCGCCACGGCAAGGGAGGCAAAGATCGACAAGTACCGCTCTCACCGAGACTCTTGACCGAGCTGCGAGATTACTGGCAGATCTACAAACCGAGCATTCTCCTGTTCCCCGGCAACCTGCCGGACAGGCCCTACAATCACACGTCGATTCTCAAGGCGATCAAGCACTCGGCCAGTATGGCGAAGCTTCGCAAACGAATTTCACCTCACACGCTTCGTCACTCCTACGCGACGGGACTTCTCGAGGCGGGCGTGGACTTGCTGACGATCAGCAAGCTGCTCGGTCACGCGAGCTTCGTCACGACGATGATTTACCTGCATTGCCGGCGAGAGCACATGATCTCGACGCCCAGTCCACTGGATTGGTTACCTGACTCGCTACTTAACGGGCGGTCCGATCAGCAATTCACGCATCGTCGCGGCGGATGAATATGAAGTGACGTTCATGGCTCGCGAGGGAACCAAGCAGGGCGGTGAGTCAAGGCAAGTTCCGGTGACGCTCACCACACTCGAATTCGTACGTAGTTGGTGCATCCATATCCAGCCTGATCAGCTGACGAAGACACGATACTTTGGTGGTTGGAGCAATAGTCAACAAGCGAGTTACCAGCAGCGTTGCATCGACGACATCAACGCCGCCGAGCTACCGTATGCCGCCGGCGCGATGGAGTTCCCACCCGCGGAACCTGAGGCCACCGAACCAAGATCGACGCAGCCAACGTGCCCGCGTTGCGAGCAGGCGACCCTGCGAGTGGTATCGACGACTCCGCGTCCATCTTGGCGAGAGATATTTTCACGTGGCAGCAAAACGATGCCAGCCTGGTACTCCGGTTCGTTGCAAGGATCAGATCGAGCGTTCTGGGACGGTGCCAATGGTGACGGTTTTTACGACTGGTACCTGAAACATCCGGTAGAAGGTGCATACGCAGTCGCGGCGGCGACGCTGGATCCAGTGAGTGCCCCAAGCAGCCAGCCAATGCTCCCAGGACTAGAATGCGGTGGCTACTACGCGATAGAATAGAGTTCGTGGTCGCCACCGCCGCATCACTCGGTACGCGAGCCCAGCAGTGTGGCGACAAAGTTCAACGCACGATCTATCCGCACGTCAGGCGAGCAGCCCAACCGACAAAGTTGAGCTTTTTCTACGCCTGACATGCGGATAGATCGCAATTCGTTCAAAGTTCAACGCACGATCTATCCGCACGTCAGGCGAGCAGCTCAACCGACAAAGTTGAGCTTTTTCTACGCCTGACATGCGGATAGATCGCAATTCGTTCTGCCATTGAGATCGTGACGTGACGCAACGGCAACTCGTCCTCTGCTTTTTTGGCATCGTTTTCCTAGCGGTGTGGTTGCTGCTGGGCCGGATCGCACGGGTACCATCAACCACAAACTCAGACTTTGATCGCATGTCATTCGGCGACTACAAGCCTCCATTTCATGATCGATGGCGACGTGAACACGACGTGTATCCATTCGACTGCTGGACTGACGATGGATACGACCCATCACTTTCCGACCTTCCACGAGACATCCAACTTCTATCCGGAATGGACTACGGAAAATCCGACATCGACAACGGCGGGTTCCACCAATTCTTTCACAATGGTACGGGAGTGTTCGCTCCTGAAATGGTTGAATGGTGCGATCGGGCTGGACTTGAGGATGTAGCCAACGTGATTCGAGAGGCAATGACTACTCTCACCGATGGCACTTACCCGCGGTCCAGGGAACAACGCATTCGCGCATTGGAACGGTTTCCGGTCCCCAATTACGTCGATATACACGATCCATTTGACGAACTAAACGAAAAGTTCTACTCCCTGCTGTCAAACAACGGGGCGAGGTATGATGATACGGCTGATAGGTGGTTGCGTGACACATGTGGTGTCACTGAACTCGATGACCTACCGAAGGCAGAACCAAGCGATGGACACGGAGCCGCCGAGCCGTGATTGCTGAAGTGGATGATCGTCCGCGGCGGCCCGGTCATCGCAACCGTTCCCCGACTGAAATGATGCTAGCGCGGACTCTCACATCTGAATGGTTCGGCGGTGCATTGACGATCTTCATGATCGCGTGCGTTGGCTACTCGCTGCATAGCGAACGTCCACCCACACGCGGTGAGAACATCCTCGCATATGGATCGCTCGCGATCCTCATTGCATGGCTAGCGATGACGGGAATCGTAGCTGTTCTCCGCCGAACCCGAGCGCCATAATACTGTCGTCTGTTACATTTGAGCATCTTGGATTTGCCAACGACTGTGACGAATTGAGACTGACAACTTGCTGTCGCAATAGCTGCGTGGACGACGCGCGAAACGGATTGCTTTTTGTGGTCGTCTTTGCGGTCGTACGTTTTGCTCGATATGATCGGGTTGATGTCGATCTTGGTGGTCGGCGTTACTCCGCTGCGGAGCGGGGAACCACGCGATGCACGTGCGGACTGGCAAGGTCTGATTGACAAGCGGGTGTGAATCCCGTCTGGGTAAGTGCTAGCCACACGCCCGGTATCGAGTGTTGCAGCCAACGTATAAGGCGTGTTGACGAAGTCGTTGGTTGAAGCGTACACAGAAAGGTAGTGAGGGTGAATGGATCACAGGTAGCCCTGTGACCGTGAACGGGATTAGCTCCGAAATTTTGTAACTGTTGAATCTGCCCAAGGTTTGTGCATGCCTTAAGGTAACATTGCTCACAGCGTCACTGGCAAGCTGTGAGTAGAGATCCGGAGTCGGCGCCCCGCTCGCGCTACACACCATGTCAATCAGGCAACCAGTGAGGCCCTGAGGTTCTTGATCGATTCGCGACTTCCGATCTCGATCGATCGAGTATGTCCTAGAAGTGGAATAAGCAACGAAGACAAATGACTTTCAGGGAATCGGACGATCCAGTAGTACCGCAGCGGCCCGAATGCCAATCGGGACGCGACATGCCGAGTAATATCGGAGCAGGGAAGCGGATCGGGATGACACGCGGTCCAGACCGGGCACCGACCGTACTCAGTGACGGAGACTCGGTGCTAACCCGGCTGGATCGCATCTCTCAGAGAGCGAAGGCGAACCACGAAGGGGTTTTCGATAACCTCTTTTCGCTGCTCACTCATGAGCTGTTGTGGTATGCCTTTCGCCGACTCAAACGAGGTAAAGTGCCTGGTGTTGATAACGTCACGGTGGAGGAGTACCAAGCAGATCTCGAAGCAAACCTTCGCGGTCTACTCACACGACTCCATCGAGGATCGTACCGCCCGCAGCCGAGCTTGCGTGCTGGTCAGGGGCCAGCCCCCGAACCCCCGAGATTTTTCAGGCATGGCGCCAGATGTTCAAATGATTCTTCAATCTCTGGGCGCAGCATTGCAATGCACCCGTTGGGTGAAACAGATCGAGGCTCTGCAGAGATGCAACCTCGTGAGGGATCACCCCGTCGCCGATGCCTCAATGATGTATCGAGCACGTGAGGCGATCAGAGTTGCTGTTTTACGACGGTGCTGTGGTCGCCTCGTTTATTTCGATAGGCTTACGTCCGCCTTCCGCCATGATTCCCCATTGCGAACCATGTCATTCAGGATTGTGACCAGCTTTCGCATCGCTGCGGTTTGGGCCACCTTGGCTAGTTTTCCACGTGAGCGCAACCGCGAGTAGAATCGCTTAATCACCGGATTGTGTTGGGCTGCGGACATGGCTGCCATGTAAAGCACGCAGCGAACTTGCGAGCGGCCTCCTCGTGCACGGCGTTTCTTGTCTGACTTGCCACTTTGATTGATGATTGGCGCCACCCCGACGAGCTTTGCAATCTGTGCCCGGCTGAGAGTGCCCAGCTCAGGCAATTCTGCCAGAATGGTCGAAGCAGTGCTGCTACCGACACCTGGTACGCTCAGAAGAATATTGACCTTCGGATCCGTCTTAGGAACGCGGGATCAATAACTGGCGCAGTGGATCTTGTTAAAGATCCATCCAGAACAGGATCTTTAACAGACGCGCCCGACAAAAGTCTCATGCTACCGGCTTCTTTCGTGGGCGAGATGCGTTACCTTTTGCTGTATGGATTTAGCTTTTTTCTTCGAGTGGTCGGTTAGTCAGTGAAAACCATCGAACTACCTACGCAGCAAAGACTTTTCGACCCGTTCGAGGGCGTCATCGGCCCCATGGGGCGAAAGATGATTGACAACGGATGGCAGGGCCTCCTTCGCGACGTGCTCTTGGAGCAGATGCCCATCGGCCTCGTCGGTGAGCATCTCAGTGACGATCAAGGACGACCAACCTTTGAGTTGCACGCGATCATCGCGCTCCTTTGGATCCGTGACTTTCAAGGTTGGACTGTCCCCCAGGCCCACGAAGCACTGCTGTTCCGAACCGACATCCAGTACGCACTGAACCTGGAGCCAAGCACCGAAGTCACTCAGCGAACCATTGAACGCTACATCGCTCGAATGCAAAGCAACGAGAAGATCAGTGAGGAGATCTTCGCAGGCGTTACCGACACCCTGCTGCAAAGCATGGAAGTCAAAGTCAAAAAACAGCGTCTCGATTCCACCCATGTGCTCAGCGACATGGCCACCCTGGGACGCGCCCAAATGATCGGCGTGGCCCTGCGGCGGTTCTTCAAGAAAGTCGAAAAGCACGACGCTCAGTCTGGTTCGGCTAGGCTGATCGACCGATTTGACGACGAGCTTTTGGCCCGCTACCGCAAGCAATCCGACAGCCGAATCTTTGGCGACGCACGCACTACCGAACAGCGGAAAATTGCGTTGCAGCAAGCCGCCGAAGACCTCTGCTTAATCCTCAATGAATTAACCGAAACCAAGCCGATCTGCGACTGGGACTCCTTCAAACAACTGCAAACGATCTTTAACCAGCAGTGCGAACTTCGGGAAGAATTCGTCGAAGTTCGCAAGAAAACCGGCGGCCATGTGATCGTCAATCCGTCGGATCCCGACGCGACCTACAGCGGTCACAAAGGAGCCGGATACCAGGTTCAAATCGCCGAGACGTTCAACGAAGACGGCGAGCCGAACTTGATTACTTCGGCCAAAGTCGAAACCGCTGCGGACAACGACGCCGATGCGGTCTCGCCGGTGTTGGAGGACTTGAAAAAGCGGGACGCCATGCCAGACGAACTGCTGGCTGATACCGCTTACGGTGGCGACGCCAACGTCGAGTCGGCTAAGCAAGAAGGCGTCGAATTGGTCGCTCCGGTGCCAGGCTCGAAGAAGTACGATGCTGATGAAATCGGCTACGACCAATTCAAGCTCAACTGCGCCGGTGAACTGGAGTCTTGCCCGGCTGGTCACGCTCCCGAGTCGACCAACTACAACGCCAAAGGCGACTACACTTTCGCACAGATGGATCCCGAGAAGTGCCAGCACTGTCCGCTGCTTGCACGCTGCCGCGTCCAACGCAATCGGGATAACGCGCAGCCGACCGGCCGCATTCAATTTACCGGCAGTGCGGTTCGAGCCGACGCGCGTCGTCGCCACGAGCAGAGCGACGAGTTCCGCGATAGGTACCGTTGGCGGTCGGGTATCGAAGGGACCAACGGTTGCCTCAAGCGAATGATGGGCTTGGGTCGGCTCCGCGTTCGCGGCCACAATGCGGTGAAGCTTTCGATCCTACTGAAGCTGGCCGGTTGGAATCTGCTTCGAGCGGTGGCAATGCGCCGCCAGCGAAAGAATTCGCTCCAATTGGCCATTAACTAGGAAAAACAGGGGCAATAGGCGACTAGGACGACGGTTCATGTAGAGCCTGCGACTCCTCGACAGTCAAACCAGGGCCTCCAGAGACCCCCGGCTAAAAACTTTTGCACCACCAAAAAAAGTCGCCCGCAGCAAAGCTACCTAATGTCGGTTGCGTCTTAACAAGATCCACTACAGAACAGGATCTTTAACAAGATCCACTACAGAACAGGATCTTTAACAAGATCCACTACAGTAAACCCGTCACTTATTGTTCATGGCATCCTTAGCTCGCTCGGTGAGCAACGCCTCCAGCCGCTCATCAATCGATTTTAGCTGCGTTTGCAGGTATGAAATCATGATTTCGATCAATTCGCAAGCATAGCAATCATGTGTTTGCGCAAGACGGTTTCTCTCCGCGTTGAGCAAGCCTATGACTTGGCAACGCCGACGCACAGGCGATTGGTGGCGTTTCTCTTCGGGTCACCTTTGCTGTGTCAAATGGATCTCGACATCCTCGCCAAAACGTCGAATCATTCGGGCATCGATGACGTCGCTCTTCTCCAAATAGCCATGGCCCTTTTGCAAAGTCACGAACTTGGCGTGGATTAGCGATACAAAAGCGTGGGAGCTGAATCGCGGAGAAGCGGGCGGCAGGGAGTGACTTCATCCGACAAGAACCGAATTGCATTGCGAAGATCCGCATCAACAAGCCCAGATCCATGGGAGTCAGCCCCTGAGTCCAAGCACGGAATCCGCCGCTAGTATCCTCAGGACGTACCTGGTGATTTCCGCCGGGCACGGGCAGGTCAAGAAGGTGCGTGCAGAACTGCACGCGTGCTCACCAAAACGGCGGAGTCGGGTTCCTGAAACCTAACGATATAGCCTGCGAGCGGATCGTGAGTTGCGAGCGGGTCAGGAACCCCGTCAAAGATCGGCTGGGCGAAGGCGGCTACGACGGTGGTCCTGGCGTAGCAAAAGGAGCAGGGCTTTGCCCCGTTGGGACCGATGTGGGCTCGGAGCTGTCCGTCAATTAACCGGGCGCTAAGCTTGAAAGGACGGCGGTCTCAAGCCATAGCGAGAGCGTAGTTGAAGCGGTGAAGCTCAGGCCGTGGCGAGACGCCTCAGCAGCTTGGGCTGAAAGGCAGTTTCAGGGTCGCCCAGCTACCCTCCGTCCTCCCCAAGGTATCACGAAAGGTATCAACAGTGAGTTGGCCAAAAAGGTATCACCGACACTAAGACGCAAGTCCTTATCGGGAAAGGACTTAAAAAGTGGAGCTGAAGAGATTTGAACTCTCGACCTCTGCATTGCGAACGCAGCGCTCTCCCAGCTGAGCTACAACCCCAAGTGTCTGAGCCTGGATTTTAGCTAACGCGAGGCGGGCGGTCCAGCGGGTGGGGGCGTTTTCGAATGAGGCGCGGCCGGTGAGGGCACTTTAGATCGCGTCGCTGCCACGTTCGCCGGTGCGGATGCGGATGCAGTCGTCGATGGGCAGCACGAAAATTTTGCCGTCGCCGAGTTCGCCTTGTTCGCTACTGCGTCCACCGGCGAGTATGGCGTCGATCGTCGGTTGCACGAATTCTTCGTTGACGCCGATTTGCAACTGGACTTTTCGCAGCAGATTGACGCCGTAATCCCGGCCTCGCATGCCACCGGTTTGTCCTCGTTGGCGGCCAAACCCCTGGCAGTCTACGACGGTCAAGCGATGGACTTCGACGCGAGTCAAGGCCTCTTTAACGGCATCGAGCCGGGAGGGTTGAATAATGGCAATGATGAGTTTCATCGTTCGGCAGAAAACCTGTTGCGTTCGTCCCGACTCGGGAAAGGAATTGCACAACATAGCTGATAACGGCAGTGACGCGTAGACGCCCTCCGGTCTAGGGGGGGGGCTGAGTTGTCACGTCGCGGTGGCGCTGCTCGGTGTTGGGGGGTGATGAAGCTGGGGGGGGGGCAACACTGGGACGGAGAGCTATTTGGGCAGGGGTGATGGCAGGGGTGATGGCAGGGGTGATGGCAGGGGCGATGGCAGGGGCGATGGCACTTCGCGTGCCCGGTCGCGTCGGAGTTGCTGCAGTTCGTCTCGAGAAACGTCCTGTGTGTAGCGTGCGACCATGCGAACCAATTGTGCGTGGTTGATCGGTTTGGAGAGGTAGTCATCGCAACCACCGGCAAGGCATTTTTCCCGATCGCCTTTCATCGCGTCGGCCGTCAGCGCAATGATCGGATCGAGCACGCCAGCGGACCGCAGCATCGCGGTGGCTTGCAGTCCATCGACGTTGGGCATCTGCATGTCCATGACGATCAAGTTAAACGGCCGCCCAGCATCGCGGGCTGTCATGGCGGTCTCAACGCCCTGCCGTCCGTCTTCGGCGGTGCAGACGACGGCGCCTGCCTTTTCGAGAAAATGCTGACTGATATGTCGAACGTCGCGGCGGTCGTCAACGACCAAGACGCGGCACGTCAAGACGGGATCAGGGGCGGGGGCATCGTCGTGTTCGGGCGCCAGGGACACCAAATCCGGTTGGATGAGGTTCACGTCATCCGTTGCGGAAACCGGAAGTTTCACGGTGAACGTTGCCCCCTCTCCCAATTGACTGTGCATGGAGAGTTCCCCGCCGAGCATGTGCACGAGTCGTTGGCTGATCGCCAACCCCAGACCGCTGCCACCGTAGGACCGAGTGACGGACGAGTCGCCTTGAGAGAAAGGTTGGAATAGGCGTCGTTGCTGATCGGAGCTGATGCCGATCCCTGTGTCCTCGACGGAGAACATTAACAGCCGTTGGGCGGGATCGTACGCGACGGCGAGGGTAACGCCGCCCTGCTCGGTGAACTTGATTGCGTTACCAATCAGGTTTATCAGCACCTGCCGCAGTCGCGTCGCGTCGGTGCGAATGGTTTCAGGGACGCTGCTGTCGAATTGCGCGTGAAAGGGGAGTTTTTTTTGAGCGGCGCGGACGTGCATTAATGATTGCACGTCAGCAACGAGCTGCGGCAACGAGACCACATCGACATCGATGTCTAGTCTGCCGGCCTCGATTCGCGAGAGGTCCAGGATATCGTTGATCAATTCCAGCAAGTGTTGTCCATTGCGTTTCATGACGAGTACGCAATTTCGGTTATCGGGGTCTTGGAGGTGGCCCAGCAAGACGTCGGCGTAGCCGAGGATCGCCGCCATCGGTGTGCGGATTTCATGGCTCATGTTGGCCAAGAACTCGCTTTTGGCTTGGCTGGCCGCCAGGGCAGAACGCTCGCTCTGACGCAGTCGTTCTTCCTGCTCTTTGCGCTGCGTGATATCCGTGATCGTCCCATCAAAGCTCGACACAACGCGTTCGCGGCCGTGCCCCGTGAAATGGGCCGCGCCTTTGGCCAGTACCCAACGCACGGCCCCGTCAGGGTGCACCACCCGATATTCGGAGGCATACGGCTGCGGATTAACGGTGCGAATCGCCGCGTCAATCGCTGCTTCGACGCGGCTTCGATCGTCGGGATGGAGTGCATCGATGGCACGTTGGTAGGTCACACCGCCTGGTTGAAAACCAAAGATCTTTTCGAACTGGGCATCCCCAATGAGTTCATTGGTCGCCGGGGCGATATTCCATGATCCCATTTCCGCCGCGTCGAGGGCCATCTGCAATCGTTCCCGGGTCTTGGCGAGCACGGTCGCGGCCTGCTCGGCTTTGCGTCGATTTCGCTGGAGGAGATACAGCACGCCGCCGACGAGGATCAGTCCGATCAGAGTTGATAGCACCGAGGTCGTTCGGCCGCTCTGGTAGGAGTGAGATGCGAGTTGCTCTCGCTCGGACAACAGATCCGCTACCCTTTGCCTCATCCGATCCGCATTTTCGGCGATACGGATCATCGTGCGTTTCCCAACGTCAGTGGCAACGGTCAGGCGGGCTTCCTCGGGCCCGTCGTGATCTTGCACGGCGAGGAGGAATCGAAGTTCGGCGATACGATCCTCCACCAATTTGCGGAGTTCGGCTCCGGCACGTTGTTGGCTCGGGCTATCGCGTGTTAGCTGAGCATAGAGATCAAGTGACGTTTCCGCGTTGATGATCGCTGAGTGGAAGGACGCCAGGTAGGCTTCGTTGGCGGTGATCAAGTATCCTCGTTGTGCACTTTCAGCATCCATGACGGAGGATTCGATTTCCCGCAGTGCCGAGAGTTCTTGATTGGTGTGCCGGACCAGCAGGCGGTTTTCCTGTAGTTCATGGATATTCCCCAGCGCGACGACGCCGCTGATGACCAGCACGATGATGACGCAGGCGATGGCGAGCGGCTCAACGACGTTCACACGCAGTCTAGGTTGATAGTCGGGTTCGCAAACGTTCACGGATGCTCAGTGGAAGCTGCTCAGTGGAAACTAGGAGATTCACCACCGCCGCGTTGTTGCGGGTCCTGTGCGGTCCTGCGGTGGCGTGGCCGCTCGCCAGCACACATCTGGAAATCCTCCCACATCTTAGCAGGCGTCCCGAGACGGCAGGAGTTCCAATTGAAGGCCATCGCCTGCTCATGGTCAATGGGCCAGTGGGGCACCCGACCCACCGCAGCGATCGCTCACCGCGGGCACTGGGCGTGCGGCTGCGGCGGTGTCGGTTGCTGGTGGTTGGTAGAGCGGTGGAAATCACACTACAATGTAGCTCGATTGCTGCCTTTCCTGGCCTACTCTCCCACCGACCTCTCCCGCCTCCCACCTTGGTTGCCTCTACGGCACGGATTTACCATGCATATCCCACCTCGCTATCACCTCTCGAAAACCATGGTCGCTGCCGTTGCGTTCAGCATTGGGGCGTTGACGCTCTGGTGCCCCACCGCGGTAGCGAGCGAAGACGAAATCGTGGGGAAGTCCACGACTGAAATGATGGAAGACGTTGCCGTTGAGCCGGTCATCCGGCAGCCCGTCGACGAGGAGGGACGCGTCGTGAATTTCGAGCGTGACATGATCCCGATCCTGCGGAAACATTGCATGCAGTGTCACGGCCCCGATGAGGCCAAGAATGATTTTCGCGTCGATGATCCCGATTTGATGTTTGACTACGTTACCGCGGATGATGCTCTCTCGAGCAGTCTGTTCACGGACTATCTGACTACCCAAGACGATGACATGCTGATGCCGCCGCGAAGTCATGGGGGGCCACTCAGTCCTGGCGAGCTGGCGATCGTTCGGCTGTGGATCGACGAGGGTGCTGATTGGCCGGAAGATGCGATGCTCGATGGATCGGGAGTCCCGCTGCCCGCTGTCGACGAGATTTTGGCTCACAACCGAGGCTTGGCCTCGCGTGTGTGGTCCTTCCAGGGTTTCTTGCATCCCGCCACCGTTCATTTTCCGATTGCTTTATTGGTGATCGGAGCGTTGTTTGTCGTGTTGGGATGGAAGTGGCCTGCGGTGGGAACGCAGATCCCTTTGGCGTGCTTGTGGATCGGTGCTGCTTCGGCGCTCGTCGCGACGTTGATGGGATGGTCTTTCAGCGTCGAGAAGGGCTACGGTTCGTGGAATCGGTTGGACTTCGATGCGGAGATTTTTTGGCATCGTTGGACGGCTGTCATTGTCACCGTCGCATCGTGTTTTTTCGCCATTGTGGCCTATTTTTCAATTCGAAATCGCTCGCAACGCTTGACCACGACTTGGAAGGCGGGGTTATTATTGGTCGCGGTGCTGGTGGGTGCCGTCGGGCATCAAGGCGGCGAGTTGACCTACGGCAAGGAGTTTTACCCCAAAGCGATCAGCATTTTGCTTGGTCACCCACTCGAATCGGATCAGGCACCTGAGGAAGGCTCTGCGGAGGCATCGCCAGGAACCGAACCCGATCCTACGGCGCCGTCGGAGCCGCAAGAAAAATAGCTGCGGCAACTGTCCCGCCGATCCTCTGTCCCTTTACGTCCTTTTGAATTGAGATAGCTACGTGTCATCGTCCACTGCCGCAGCTGAGCCACGTTACCTCAACCGCGAGCTTGCCTGGCTCGAGTTCAATTCTCGGGTTCTTGATCAGGCGGATGATGGGCGCGTGGACTTGCTCGAGCGAGCAAAGTTTCTGGCGATCACGGCGTCGAATCTCGACGAGTTTGTGATGGTGCGAGTCGGCAGTTTGAAGCTGCAGGGTCAGGGCGCGAGTGGGCGTCGCGATCCAGCGGGATTGACCGCGAGCGAGCAATTGCAGGCGGTCGCGACGCGTTGTCATCGACACGTTAGCCGCCAATACAAAATCCTGCTCGAGGATCTGCAGCCCCGACTCGCCGAGCACCGAATCACTCGGGTCGACTTGGAACGTTGCAGCGAACGACTGCGAACGGTTGCCGAGCAGCACTTTCGCGGCGATGTCGTCGCCGTCTTGTCACCGCAGGCGTTGCACGATCGTCGGTTTCCGATGCTGCCGGGACTGGGCATCCACCTCTGCGTCCAGCTCCGAGGTGCCGCGGAGTTGGCGCCCCAGAACATGCCTCAGATTCTGCCCGCGAATGAGCCGAGTACTGCGCCACATACTGACCCGGAATCGAATCGGGACGAACCGCAGTTCGCGGTCATTCCGCTCGGCCGGACGTTACCCAGGATCGTGCCGTTGCCGATCGACAAGCACGCGACGGATTTATCGGCAGACGTCTTCAGCGATGGACCTTCTGAGGCCCACGAATCGAGTTTCAGCTACGTGCTGCTCGAGGATCTCGTGTCGCATTTTGTTGACGAGTTTTTTCCTGGCCGAGAAGTGGTGCAGTGCAAACCATTCCGGATTACACGCAATGCCGACGTGGAGTTACGTGAAGACGGGGCGGGCGATTTGCTGGGCGGGATGGAGGAGGTGCTCGAGAGCAGACGACTCTCTGATGTGGTGCGACTGGAAATGGACGCCACCGCGAGCGACGAGATCCGCAACTACCTGACGGAGAGTTTTTACGTGGATCCCGATTACGTTTTCCGGATCGACGGGCCCTTGGATTTGACCTACCTGTTTGGGCTGCACGGCGCCAAAGGCTTTGATTCACTGCGTGACGAGGCTTGGCCACCGCAGCGTAGCCCCGCGGTGAATCCTGCCGAGCCCATGTTCGCATCGATCGCCGCTGGGGACATCATGCTGATGCATCCCTACGAGACTTTCGATCCCGTTGTCCGATTGATCGAAGAAGCGGCAACGGATCCAGATGTCTTGGCGGTGAAGCAGATCTTGTACAGGACCAGTCGCGACAGCCCCATCGTCGCGGCCCTCAAGCGGGCGGCCGAGCGTGGCAAATACGTCACTGCGATCGTGGAACTGAAGGCTCGTTTTGATGAGGCGCGCAACATCGAATGGGCGCGTGAGATGGAGCAGTCCGGTGTGCAGGTGATCTACGGAATTCGGGGGTTGAAAACTCACGCGAAGGTCTGCATTATCGTCCGCCGCGAACCACACGGGTTGGTGCGATACATGCATTTCGGAACCGGCAATTACAACGAGGTCACCGCCAATCTCTATGGTGACATTTCGATCCTCACCAAAGACGAAACGCTCGGTTCCGACGCAACGATGTTTTTCAACGCGGTGACCGGTGCGAGCCATCCGCAGCCACTGCAACAGCTCGCGATCGCGCCACTCACCCTCCGCCGCACGATTCTCGGACTCATTCGCGGCGAGACCGAGCGATCACGGCAAGGCCAAAAGGCTCAGATCATGGTCAAGCTCAATGCGCTCGTGGACAAGGAAGTCATTGATACGCTCTACGAGGCCAGCCAAGCGGGAGTGAAAATTCAGCTTAACGTTCGTGGTGTGTGTTGCCTGCGACCGGGGATCGAGGGGCTCAGTGAATCGATCGAAGTGGTTTCGATCGTGGATCGGTTTTTGGAACATGCACGCGTGATCTACTTTCGCCATGGAGGTGATCCGCAGCTTTTCATCAGCAGCGCGGATTGGATGCCTCGAAATCTGGACCGTCGTATCGAACTGTTGGTGCCGGTTATCGATCCCGCAATTCGCAAACGCCTGCGAGAAACGTTACAGTTGTATTTCCGTGACAATCAGAATGCGTGGGCCATGCGTAGCGACGGTTCTTACGAGCGGGTGGTCGCGGGCAAAAAACAAAAGCGGATTCGAGCGCAGGAAAGTTTGTATCGAAAGACGGTTAAGGCACTGAAGGATATTCAGGAGCTGCAACAGAGCACACAAACGATGTTCGAGACCCATCGACCGCGCGAATAGCCGCATTTCGCGGTTTCGTTTCGGGCTCGGTCGTGATCCACCTACCCAGACAGCACCAGCATGCCAACGACCTCCTCCTCGCCGCCGCCGGCCCCGTCGTCGATGCAGCCGATTGTTCGCAGTCGCGTGCTGCCACGTATTTCGTTTCGCGCCATGATGCTGTGGACCGGGGTGGCAGCATTGATCGCGGCCATTGCTCGCGCCGCCGGCGATGGAGCCACGTTGGCCAAAGCCGTTGTGGTCGCCGCGGCAATGTTGGGCTTCTTCTTCCTGATCGCCGCAGGCGCTTTCTTGCTGGCGTGGCTGACGGCGCGGTTGGTGATTGGTGAGTTCGACAACGCCCGCGAAGGGAATCCGTTTGCCAAAGACCAGCTACCGCCGCAATTGCTCAAACCACGTGAACGGGAACAGTGATGACCCAGGCCTACGCGAATTCGGGCAAGACCGTTAGGAACGCGGGATCAATAACTGGCGTAGTGGATCTTGTTAAAGATCCATCCAGAACAGGATCTTTAACAAGATCCACTACAGTAAACCCGTCACTTATTGTTCATGGCATCCTTAGGTCCTTGCTTTCTCTGGGCTGTCTCCTGGTGGTGGCAACGTTCCTGGTGGCAGCCCTCGCGAGCGAGACGGTGCACGCCCAGACGCCATCGCAGAGTGTTCCCCCAGTGGTGCCGCGGTTTCTCGACGACGAGACCAGTCAAGAGGTGCGTCTGCCCACGGTTACGAATCGAACGGGTTGGACCGTCCGTATCCGAACTGCAACCCTCGCTACGGCCGACACGATGCGGGTGGAAATGGAATTCGCAACCACGGGCGGCCCGACGACCGCGGAACGGCAATTGGAAGTGCGACTAACACCGCTGGCATCGGGGCATTCGCCGCCTCAATCGAGCGTCGGTATTTCCCTGCCGCTGCCGATTCCGCAGGGCACAAGCCGAATGCGATGGAGCCGCCATGTCCCCAAGACTTCGTTTGGCAATCTCTATCAGGTTGAATTGCGAGAGGATGGCCGTGAGGTTCCCGATGGCAGGGTCGTCATGGGAGAACCCATTGCGGATCCTGGGTATGCGGCCTATGTCGACGAGGCGCAACAGAACGCGTGGCGAGTTTTATGGATCGAGTCAGATGTCGATCAAGCGGTCCGGCAGGAATCGCTGCAGCTCTGGTCACTGTTAAACAATGCCGCTCCATTTGTCGTTGCCAGCACGCCGCAGCAGTGGGCTGAAATCGGTGGGAGCCGCATTCCCGGACCACGCGCCCGCGGGGCAGAGCATCCCAATCGATTCCCCACGGTGAAGATGCAGGACATGCCGCTGGATTGGCGGGCGTTGCGTCCCTTTGACGCGATCATGATTCACCGCACGGATTGGGAGGCTGTCGAAACGTCCAGTTCCCCAGCGGCGGTCGCGTTTCGTGATTGGATGCACGCCGGCGGGGTGGTGATCGTCCGCGACGCGTCGCCGAAATCGGTCGCTGCGAGTGGAGTGCCAGCGGATATCGCTCCTGCGCAGGAGCCACTCGAGGTGGTCGCCAACGGGGGGACGGCCGCGAGGTTTGAGGCCTATGCCAGGATGGACGAGCAGATGTTTCTGAACCAAGCCCCGTACGCCGATCTCACCCCAGAACGAATCAAAGAGTGGCAGGCCTGGTTCCCGACGGGCGCCCAGATGATTCGGCAGTCTCTCAAGCAGTATCCGGTATCGCGGGCAACCGGACCGTCAGGCGTGCGTCGCCATGACGATCTGGCGGGGATGGTGATCTTCTTGGGACCGCGGATAGACGATGAACCCGTGCAGATCCTGCAGTGGGCGGCTGTCTATCATTTGATGAGTTGGCATCGTCCGCGGTTGACCCGGAACGGTGCCGAGCCGATTCTCGGCAGTCAGCGTTTTTTCCAGTGGGTGATTCCCGGTGTGGCGCAGCCACCGGTGTACACGTTCATGGGACTACTTGGTCTGTTCGTGATTTTGGTGGGGCCGGTCGCTTATCGAAAAACCGCGCGGGCGGGGCGCAGCTATCTGATGTTTGCCATTGCCCCGGTTCTGGCGTTGGCCACCACCGGTGCCATGTTGGGCTACGGCGTCGTTGCCGATGGTTTTGGCACCCGCGTGCGAACGCGACAGATCACGTGGGTTGACGGCGCCACCGGCGACGCGTTCACACGCACTCGCAGCACGTATTTTGCTGGCATTCGGCCCGCCGATGGGCTGACGTTTGCTGCTGACGCCGAGATCACTCTTTATCCGGATAACCAAAATCGCAGTTGGGAGTCCCGTCAAGATGAGCGTTTCGAAACCCGGGGGCTCGTGACCGCCACATCCGAAGCGGTTCGTTTCGACCGTGACTTTTTGCCCAGCCGTCAACAGCGACAGTTCGTTGTCCATCGGCCCAGCAACGGATGGGGCCGTATCCGCCTGCAACCGGTTCCCGGCGGATCGGCGACGACATCGACGAAGCAGTTTGAAGACGGTACGGATTACACCGGTCCGGAGTCGGTCATGGTATCGAGTGAGACAGCGAACGCGCTGGATGAGTTGCTGATCTGTGACGCTCAAAAACGGTATTTCTACATCGAGAAACTCGCCGCAGGCGCCACCGCCCAGGCAACTCGGATCAGTCGGGAGATGGCCTCGAAACGGATGGGCGAGATGTATAAACGACAATGGTTGATCAGCAGCGTTGTCGGCCAGGGGAACGCGGCGACCCGGCGAAATGTGCGCCGCCAGAACGATACCACCGATCTGCTCACGCAGCAGTTATCGACACTCGATAGTGTGAGCAAACCAAACGAAGGAGCGTTCGAATACGAACTGCAAGAGCGAATGCAGCTCCGGGCGGACTTGCCCGCCAACAGTTTCCTCGGCCTGACGGATCTGACCAGCGACGCTGTGGCGATCTCGACCGCAGAGGTCACCGACAGTATTCACTACGTATTTGGAACGTTGCCATGAATGTTCACACCAACGGCAATGACTGTATCGAGCTGCGGCGTCTCTATCGTTATTTTGGGAAGACGAAGGCGGTTCACGACATCTCCTTCAGTGTCGCCCGCGGCCATGTGTTTGGGTTTATCGGCCCCAACGGCGCGGGCAAGACGACGTCGATGCGAATTCTTTCGACGCTCGACCTGCCGAGCTACGGCGACGCATTTGTCGACGGGTTCTCCGTCGTCAACGATCCCGAGTTGGTGCGCAGACGACTCGGTTTCATGCCCGATTCGTTCGGTACCTATCGGGACGTCAATTGCGAAGAATACCTGGACTTTTTCGCCCGTGCGTATGGTTTGGTGGGCCGGCAGCGGACGCAGCGACTGAAGTGGGTGTTGGAGTTCACGGGCACAATCGGCATGAAGGATAAGCCGATTCGGGGGTTGTCCAAAGGCATGAAACAGCGGCTGTGTTTGGGCCGTGCGCTCGTACACGACCCCGCCGTGATGATCCTCGACGAACCCGCCGCGGGGCTCGATCCACGGGCTCGGATTCAACTGCGCAAGATGATTCGCGAGTTAGCGGATCGCGGCAAAACGATTTTGATCAGCAGTCATATCCTCACCGAACTGGCCGAGATGTGCGATGCCGTTGGAATTATCGAACAAGGCCAACTGCTGGCCACCGGCAGCGTTGATGAGATCCAACTCCAGCGGAACCAGACCCGCGAGCTGACCGTGCGGATTCTCGACCGGGCCACCGAAGCGGCCGCGCTGCTCAGTGGCGCCGAGCAGGGGGCCGGTTCCCCCGCATCCCATGTTCTCGGTGAGCCCATCGTTGACGGGGAACTCCTACGGTTCGGGTTTGCTGGTGATGTGCGAGATCAGTCGGAATTGGTGGCTTGGTTGGTCGAGCACCATTTTGCGGTCGCGGAAATCGCCTCCCATCGCAAAAGTCTCGAAGATGTCTTCCTACAGGTCACCGAGGGGCTGGTACAGTAATTCGATGCCACGTTCTGCTGACGATTTTCCTTCCCAAGTCTTGCCGATTCGCGATCGATTGTTGCCGATTCAGGACAGCCCGTCGGCCTGTCCCTACATCGATTCCGTGACGGCCCGGATGCCACTGTTCTACCCCGCCACACCGCTCGACGGAGCAGACGTCGATCGGCTGTTGGCGGGCGGTTTCCGCCGCAGTGGTTCGCTGTTGTATTACACCCGATGCGCACCCTGCCACGCGTGCGAGCCAACACGCGTGGACGTTTCGGAGTTTCATCTCAGCAGTTCGTACAAACGCGTGCTCCGCCGGGCAGAGAGGGAGCTCACCTTGACCTGGCAAACTCCCATCGTCGATGCCGCGCGAGTCCGCCTATATAACGCCCACCGCGCCGGACGGGATCTGGGAGACAGTCCGCCGATCGACGCGGCGGACTATCGCTCCTTCTTGACCGATTCGTGCTGGCCGACGCTCGAACTGGAGATTCGCAAGGGCGATCAGCTGATTGGGATTTCGATTATGGACGTGGGCCGCACGAGTGTCAGCGCGGTGTACACCCATTTCGATCCCGCCGCATCGCGATACAGCCCCGGCACGCTCGCTGTGCTCAAACAGATTCAATGGGCCACTGAGCAACAGCGAAAATGGATCTACTTGGGATTGTACGTCCGCAGTAATCCGCACCTGAACTACAAATCTCGCTTTATGCCTCAGCAGCGCCTCATTGATGGTCAGTGGCAAGAGATCGCGCGTCGATGATCAATCTGAACGGCAGGGTGCCATGACGGCGAGGGCGGTCGCCTGCCGCATGCTGCCATCGCTTCGTTTTCAACTCAATATCTGCGCGGTCGGGGGTTGCGTTGAGTGTGGAATCTGCCGTCTGGTTCATTAGCTCATGTTGACGTCTGGCGCCGTTTCCGTCACAACGCCAACATTCGTGTCCGAGATTTATCGCCGTTTTCCTCTCTCCCACGCCCCGTTCCTTCATGGCTAAACCGACCAGCAAAAGTTTGGTGATCGTCGAATCACCTGCCAAAGCCCGCACGATCTCGAAATTTCTCGGCAGTGGATACCAGGTCGAGGCCAGCGTGGGGCACGTCCGTGACTTGCCGGGGGGGACGAAGGATATCCCGAAAAAGTATAAGAAAGAGCCATGGGCTTACCTTGGCGTGAACGTCGACAAGGATTTTGAGCCTGTTTACATTGTCCCCGCTGACAAAAAAAAGCAGGTGGACAAGCTCAAAGAGGCACTCAAAGACGCCGACAGCCTCTATCTGGCGACGGACGAGGATCGCGAGGGGGAAGCGATCAGTTGGCACTTGTTCGAGTTGCTCAAACCGACCGTGCCCGTCCATCGGCTCGTCTTTCACGAAATTACGAAGGACGCGATCCAGCACGCCCTCGATACGCCCCGCCAGATCGACGATGGGCTGGTCCGGGCCCAAGAAACCCGCCGGATTCTCGATCGACTCTACGGCTACGACGTCTCTCAGTTGCTGTGGCGCAAGGTCGGCCGCGGCCTCTCGGCGGGCCGCGTGCAGAGTGTCGCGGTCCGGCTGATTGTCGAGCGAGAACGTGAACGCATCGCGTTTCACAACGCGACATATTGGGATCTCGAAGCGATCTTCACGACGGCAAATGGTGATTCCCTGCCCGCGACGCTGAGCACGGTTTCGGGACGTAAAATCCCGTCCGGCAAAGACTTTGATTCGGATACCGGGAAACTGATCAATACGCAACTCCTGCAGATGGACGAGGTCGAGTCCAAAGAGCTTGCCGAGCGATTGCGGAATGGGGATTTCCAGGTCACGAAAGTCGAGGTCAAACCGTTCGTCGAACGCCCCAAAGCCCCGTTCACGACCAGCACGCTGCAGCAGGAGGCCAACCGCAAGCTCGGCATGACCGCCCGGCGCTGCATGCAGGCGGCCCAGAGGCTCTACGAAAACGGTTACATCACCTACATGCGGACCGACTCGACGACACTGTCGACCGAAGCGGTCAATGCGGCCCGTGAATTGGTGCGGAGCGAGTACGGTGAGAAGTTCCTGCACGAGAGCGTGCGAACCTACAAAGGCAAAGTTAAAAACGCACAAGAGGCTCACGAAGCGATTCGGCCGGCGGGGACTCCCTTCCGCGTTCCCGCGGCGGTCCAAGGCGAACTCGATATTGACCAATTTCGGTTGTTCGAACTGATTTGGAAGCGTACTGTCGCCTGCCAGATGGCCGATGCGCAGAAACAACGCATTGCCGTCACCGTTAGCGGTGGCGAGTGCACGTTCACAGCATCAGGCACCAGCATCCTCTTCGAAGGATTTTTGAGAGCCTACGTCGAGGGCAGTGACGATCCCGAAGCCGAACTCGCTGACAAAGAGCGCCTGCTGCCAACGGTGTCCGAGAGCGATCCGTTGCAGGTCGCCGAAATGGACCCCAAGAGCCACACCACCCAGCCGCCGGCGCGATTCAGTGAAGCATCGCTGACCCGCACGCTCGAAGAGAAAGGCATCGGCCGGCCGAGTACGTACGCATCGATCATCGATACGATCCAAAAGCGCGATTATGTCTATAAGAAAGGCAGCGCCCTGGTGCCGAGCTGGACCGCCTTCAGTGTGATTCGCTTGATGGAGACGCATTTCGAGGCCTTGGTCGACTACGACTTCACCGCGCAGATGGAAGACTTCCTCGATACGATCAGTCGGCAAGAAGCCGAATCGCTTGCGTATCTCAAAGGCTTCTATTTTGGCGATGAAGAAGGCGTTGAGCTCGCCCCCAATCAAAAGGCCGCCGTGGGTCTGAAGAAGCGACTCGCTGAAAAAATCGAAGAGATTGATCCCCGCGTGTCGGCAATGTTCTCGCTCGGAACACCGGAGCAAGGCGATCATTCCGAAGAGGTGTTCGTCCGCGTCGGGAAGTACGGCCCGTTTCTTGAGCAAGGCGATCGCAAGGCGGCGATCCTCGAAGGCACACCGCCCGATGAGATGACGCTCGCCAAAGCGATGGAGCTCTTCGACGCCTCCGCTCGCGAAGACGAACCGCTCGGTGTCCATCCGGAAACCGGCAAAAACGTCTACATCAAGGCGGGCCGGTTCGGGCAATACATCCAGCTCGGCGAGAAGGACGACGAAGAAAAACGCAATCAATCGATTCCCAAGAGCGTCGCTCCCGAAGACCTGACGTTTGAAATCGCGTGTCAGCTGCTCACTTTGCCGCGTGATCTCGGCAAGAACCCAGAGAACGACGAGCCCGTGTTGGCGCACGACGGGCGATATGGCCCCTACGTCAAATGCGGGAAAGAAACGCGTTCCTTGCCTCCGGGGGTTTCACCGATCGAAGTCACCTTTGACGAAGCGATCAAGCTGTTGAAGGAACCCAAGAAACGCGGCCGCGCCGCACCCAAAGAGCCGATTGTCGCTTTCGAAAAGAAGAGCCCGGTCACCGACCAAGAGGTCAAGATCCTCGAGGGGCGCTTTGGCCCCTATGCGACCGACGGTGAATCCAACGCATCGATTCCACGTGGAACCGACGCCAAAGAAGTCACCTTTGAAGCCGCACTGAACCTGCTCGCAGAACGCGCCGCCAAGGGACCTTCGAAGAAAAAGAAGAAGGCGGTCAAGAAGAAGGCTGCGAAGAAGAAAGCCGTCAAGAAGAAGGCGACCAAGAAAAAGGCAGCCAAAAAAGCGGTCAAGAAGAAAGGGATCATCAAGAAAGAATAAAATGTCTCGACTTTTTGCTGGCACCCCATTTGACATCCCGCCGACCTGCGACTTGTGCGGGCAACTCGAGGCGGAGTGCGCCTGCACTCCCGCGGAGAAAGACAAGGCGGAATCCCGACGGCGGTCGGAATCCGAGCGAATCGCTCCCGAAAATCAAACTGCGACGGTTCGTAACGAACGTCGCAAAGGCGGACGGACAGTCACCGTCATCAATGGCTTGACGGCCGCCGCCAACGATTTGCCCGCTTTGCTCTCTCAGCTGCAAACCACCTGCGGCACTGGCGGTACGGTCAAACGCAAAGAAGATCTTATCGAACTGCAAGGTGACCACATCGCGACGGCGAGCAAGTGCCTTGCTGATCTGGGCTACCGCATCAAGGGCTAGCCGGCGATCGCCGCGGCCCGCTCGCCGATTTCGTGGGCATCAGTGGAACAGGATTTGCGAGGCTGTTGTCGACCGGCAATCGCATCTTTGATGAGCAGCACGAATAGGCGATCGGGAATCACTGGAGATTCCCGCCGCATTATCGGGGCTGCCGATCGCGCCTCAAACGAAGAGCAACGAAATGGACATTCCTCACGTCGTCAACACGCACGACGCCAGCCTCGGTGACATGGGGCAAGAGTACCTCGTCACTGGGAAGCACGTGGGCCTGAGACGCTGGGATGAGTCTGCCGGTAACGCCTGTCAATCGACCTGCCGTCAATACGAGACAGTGGGCTATCTCATCAGCGGCCAAATGGAAATTGAGATTAACGGGCAGTTTGCGACGATAAACCCGGGCGACTCGTGGCTCGTCCCCGCCGGTGCTCCGCATCACTACCGGATTATCGAAGCCGTGGTGGCCATCGAAGCGACCAGCCCTCCCGGTCGCTTCCAGCATCAGGACGAGTAGGCCGGGTTAGATAATCGCGTGAATGGGCTCGACATGTTCGACCCCCACGAGTTTTTGATCGAGTCCACTGTAAAAGTACGACAGATGGTTGGGATCGAGTCCCATCTGATGCAGGATTGTCGCGTGCAGGTTCTTCACGTGCATTGGATTTTCGACCGCGACGGAGCCGAGTTCATCGGTGGTGCCATAGCTGACGCCTCCTTTGATTCCGCCTCCGGCCATCCACATGGTGAAACCGAATGAATTGTGGTCACGGCCGGTCCCCTCGGCATATTCGGCCGTAGGCTGGCGTCCGAATTCGCCGCCCCAGACGACGAGCGTCTCATCGAGCAATCCGGTTCGTTTGAGATCGGCCAGCAGTGCGGCAACGGGCTGATCGGTTGCGCCGGCGTGTAGATTATGGTTGGATTCCAAGTTCCCGTGGGCATCCCAGTTCGCATCGTTATGGGCGCCGCCGCTGTACAGCTGGATAAACCGCACACCGCGTTGGACGAGCCGGCGGGCCAATAAGCAGCGACGGCCGAAGTCCGCTGTTTTGGGGTCTTCGACCCCGTAGAGTGCCAGCGTCTCGGCTGTTTCATCGGACAGGTCGACGGCCTCGGGGGCGGCGGTCTGCATGTTGTACGCCAGTTCGTAGCTGCTGATCCGCGATGCGAGTGCTTCTTCGTAGCCGTGGCCGACGAGATGTCGCTGGTTAGCCGATTGAATCGAATCGATCAGTTGACGTTGGACACCCGGCGGCAAATCTTTCGGTGGGGCTAAATCGAGGATGGGGGCGCCTTTGGTGCGGAAGACGGTGCCTTGATAGGTAGCCGGCATGTACCCGCTGCTCCAGTTCTTGGCACCGCTGATCGGCCCACCGCTCGGGTCGAGCATCACGACGAACCCGGGCATGTTCTGGTTTTCGCTGCCCAGTCCATAGGTCACCCACGACCCCATCGCGGGATTTCCAGACAGCAATTTGCCGCTGTTCATCATCAGCATGGCCGAGCCGTGAATCGGCGAGTCAGCCGTCATCGAATGCAAGAACGCGATGTCATCGACATGTTCAGCGACATTCGGAAACAGGGAACTGACGTATTTCCCGCACTCACCGTATTGTTTGAAATCCCAGCGTGGCTCGACGATTCGGCCGCCCGCCTTGTGCCCACCGCGACCAAATGTCTTGACGTCGACTGTCTTTCCATCCATGCCCTTCATGGCAGGTTTGTAATCGAACGTGTCGATGTGACTCGGCCCCCCGTACATGAACAGGAAGATCACTGATTTGGCTTTGGGCGCAAAATGCGGTGGTTTGACCGCCATCGGTCCTGCCGTCGCGCCTCCATCAACCGACGCGGCGGATGCGGATGGAAAGAAGCCGTCATCGCAAAACATGCTGCTCAGGGCAGCAGCACCGAATCCGGCTCCGGATTCCCAGATGAACTCGCGACGGGTGCGGCCGCAGAAGTGAGAGCGTGATTGGGCCATGGAGGGCAGGTGGGAGAGTGGAGGAGAGGGAAGCTGCAGGAACGACTTATTGTAACCATACCGAGCGAGATGTTGCAAAACGCATTTCGGCAATGCGAGATCCGGTCGCCGGTCGAGTCGCCGGACGAGTCGCCGGACGAGTCGCCGGACGAGTCGCCGGTCGAGTCGCCGGTCGAGTCGCCGGTCGAGTCGCCGGTCCGGGGGGCGAGCTTGTCTGGCGAGGCAGGAGTTTCTGAAATGGGCTATGGCGGGTAGAATCAAGGTCGTCAACCGACACTCCCCTTCTGCTGCAGTAAACCTGAGCAATCACCATGGCTGAATTCACATCGTCCACGTCACCTCGCCAAAGTTTGCCGAGCACGAATTCAATCAGCGGTTCTACAGTGGGGTGTGCTCGTGACGCAGAGTCAATACGAGCGTTAGCGTCCTACAAAACACTGGGCGAGCCTGAATTGCGAGAGCGGATTGAGTCTGTACGTCAGGAGTTCGGGAAACGTTTGCTCATTCTGGGGCATCATTATCAGCAAGACGACGTGATCGCCCACACAGACCTTCGCGGCGACAGCTACCAATTGTCCGAGATGGCCGCATCGAGCGGCGAGTGCCGCACGATCGTATTCTGCGGCGTCCATTTCATGGCCGAAACCGCTGACATTCTCGCCAACACACCCGACCGCGTTGCCGCGCGCGGTGGCGAGCGCGTGGACGTGCTGCTGCCCGATATGGCGGCAGGCTGTTCCATGGCGGATATGGCGGGCATCCGGCAAGTCGAAGCGGCCTGGGACGACATGGGCGAGTTGATCGATACCGAGCAAGTGATCCCGGTGACGTACATTAATAGCGCCGCGAGTTTAAAAGCGTTCTGTGGCCGTCACGGCGGCATCGTATGCACCAGCAGCAACGCACAGGCGGTACTCAAGTGGGCCTTTGAACGCGGCCAACGCGTGTTGTTCTTCCCCGACCAACACCTCGGACGCAATACCGCGCTGACGATGAATATCAGCGAAGAGCAAATGCCGGTTTGGGATCCCTATGCACTCGAACTGGGCGGCAACACAGAGGAGCAAATCGAAAACAGCCGCGTCATTTTGTGGAAAGGACATTGCAGCGTTCATCAGATGTTCCGCCCGGAACACGTGGCCCAATTTCGCGCCGAACACCCGGGTATCAAGATTCTGGTACACCCAGAATGCCCCCGCGAGGTCAATGATATCGCTGATATCAGTGGCAGCACGGGCAAGATTATCAACACCGTCCAAGCCGCTGCGCCAGGTACGAAGTGGGCGATCGGCACCGAACTGCACCTCGTCAACCGACTCAAGGCTGAGCATCCCGAGCAAGAGATCCACTTCCTCAGCCCGGTCGTGTGCATGTGCGCGACGATGTACCGAATTGACCTGCCGCATCTGTGCTGGATACTCGAAAACCTGCGTGACGGGAATATCGTGAACCCGATTCGCGTTGATGACGAGACGATGCAGTGGAGTTTGATCGCGTTGGAACGGATGCTGGCGGTGAAATGATGAATCCCCCTCGTACTCCACTCATTCTCGCGGCAATTGCGGGCGCACTGGCGGTATTGATCGGCGCATTTGGCGCCCACGGGCTGCCTGATTGGTTGGCGGAAGCCGGCGTCGATGCCGCGACACTGCCGCGACGTTTAGCCCAGTTCGACACGGGGGCTCGCTATCATCTCGCCCACGCGATCGTGCTGTTGGCATTGATTGCTCTCCCTGTGCAACCGGGTGCCGCACTGCGGTGGAGCTTTCGGTTTTTCGTCGCAGGCATCCTGTTTTTTTCCGGCAGTCTATACCTACTCGTATTGACCAATACGCCGTGGTTGGGTGCGATCACGCCCATCGGTGGCGGGTGCTGGATCGTTGCGTGGATATTGATCGCCTTCCTTCAACCCTCCTCCCGCAATGCCTGATTGGGCCCTACAATTTCGAGCATGGCCACGATGACTGAATCCACTCCGCTCCCCTTCCCATCAATCTGGCGTCACCGCCATCTATTGGATCTCGAGCGACTCCAAGCAGCAGAGCTGTTTGCAATTCTGAGTACAGCCGAGCGATTGAAGGAACTGACCAACGGCTGTCGCCGGAAATTGTCGCTGCTGTCAGGCAAGACATGTGCGAACCTTTTTTTCGAAAACAGTACACGGACTCGAAATAGTTTCTCACTCGCTGCGAAACGACTGGGGGCAGACACGGTCGAGTTCAGTAGTGCCGGCAGCAGTGTGGCCAAGGGCGAAACGTTTGTTGATACAGCGAAAACCATCGAGGCGATGGGAGTGGACTGGGTCGTGACGCGGCACCAGACACCGGGGACGCCACACCTGCTCGCTCGCGAACTTGGCTGCAGCGTTCTCAATGCGGGCGACGGGCCGCACGAACACCCCACACAGGGGTTGCTCGACATTCTCACCATCGTGCAGCATCGGGGCCCGCGCGACTGGCAGAATTCGTCACTCGATGCCAGTCAGCTGTTGGCGGGAATGACGGTCGCGATGGTCGGTGATATCGCTCACAGTCGCACGGCCCGCAGCAATATCTGGGGACTCAAAGCACTCGGTGCACACGTGATTATTTGCGGCCCACCGACACTCGTCAGCCCGCGGTGGGAAGAGATCGGATTCGAGGTCGCCCATCGGCTCGACGATATCGTGCAACGCTGCGATGTGTTGAACCTGTTGCGAATCCAGTTCGAGCGTCAACACACTCGTCCTTTCCCGAGCGTGCGTGAATACGCGGCGCTCTATGCGATGAACGGTGACCGCATGCGGCGGGCCAAGTCGGACATCTTGATCATGGCACCCGGACCGATCAATCGTGGCGTCGAGATCACACCCGAAGTCGCCGATGGACCGCACTCGGTGATCCTGGAGCAAGTCACCAACGGCATCGCCGTGCGAATGGCGGCGTTGTGGCTGTTATCGGGCGCCTGCGATATGGCCTTATCAGAATCCAACCTACCTAGTTGAAGTTGAAGTACGCTCGTCATGGCCTTCCCCACACCATCACCCCTCCAGCCAATCGTGATCGAGGGCGGTCACATTGTTGACCCCGCCAACGGCATCGATCGAATCGGCCGCTTGTTAATCACCGAGGGACGCATTGCCGCCCTGGATCCGAGTGACGGGGATTGCCCGGGTGATGCGCACTGGATCGACGCGCGGCAGCGAATCGTGGCACCGGGGCTGGTCGATCTCGGCGCGGAGCTGCGTCAACCCGGGCGCGAGGAAGACGAAACTATACAAACGGGCAGCAACGCGGCCCTGGCCGGTGGGTACACATCGGTGCTCTGCTGCAGCAACACGAACCCCGTCATTGACTCTGCCGCCGCGGTCGAACTCGTCACTCAAATCGCCCAGCGCCTCGGCGGCGTACGGGTTTATCCGATTGGATGTTTGAGCAGGGGACGCGATGCGAAGCAGATGGCGGAACTGGCGATACTCGCCGAAGCGGGGGCCATCGGATTCAGTGACTCGCCGCGATCGATGCCCAATGACGCCTTGCTCAAGCGAGCGCTCGACTATTGCCGGATGTTCGATCTGCCGATTTTCGATCGCCCAGAAGTTCCGGGCCTCGCCGAAGGCGGCGTGATGCACGACGGCCAGGTTTCTTTAGTGCTGGGACTCAAGGGCCTACCCACCGAAGCCGAGGATCTCGCGGTGGCTCGCGATGTTCGCCTGGCCGAAGCAACGAAGGGGCGACTGCATGTCGGGCCGGTCAGTACGATGGGTGCGATCGACATGATCGGCCGTGTTAAGGTTCGTGGCGTGCCGATCTCCGCTTCGGTCTGTCCACAGAATTTGCATGGCAGCGACGCGCTGCTGCGGTCGTTCGATTCACGCTTCAAAGTCCATCCGCCGATGCGCAGCCCCGCGCACGTCGAATCCTTGCAACAAGCTGTCGCCGACGGCACGATTGACGCGATCCAGTCCGGCCACATGCCCCGAGCACGCGAGAAGAAGGGCAACGATCTTGAACTCGCCCCGTTCGGTGCGGCGACGCTCGAAACCACTCTCGCGGCCGTCCTGACCGATATGGTCCGCACGGATATCCTAAGCTGGTCACGTGCGATCGAGTGCCTGTCGACCAACCCGGCTCGAATCGCCAAGCTTGATGCGGGTACGTTGAGCATCGGCGCCCCCGCCGATGTGACACTGATCGACCCAGACGCGACGTGGACCGTGCGGGCGAGCGAATTCCTGTCCCGCTGTCAGAGCAGCCCCATGGAAGACCGCGAACTGTTCGGTCGCGTCACCCACACCATCGTCGGTGGCCGCGTGCTATTCGTATCGGTGGAAGAATCCACGAGCGTGGCTTAGAACGACGCAGATGCTGAGGAACGAGCGGAAAGTTACTGTCTGATATTGTGGCCGAACGCTCCGCGTTCGGCTATTCCGACCGCGGAGCGTTCGGCCACTTGTTTCTGCTCGTTCCTCTAAGTATCTGCGATCAAGTCTTTCAGTTTGACCGTGTGAGCATCGCCCCGCACGCGTTCGCGAAACGCGGCCCGAGGGACGCGCTCTGAGACGAGTCATGCCGAATGATCTCCCTTGATATGGTTAGGAAGCGTCACCGGGTTCTTCTTCCAATGGTTCCGCTGGCTCTTCTTCGACGCCGTCGGCGGTGTCGGGAAACTGCTTGGCTAGCAGGCTCTGCAAATTTTTGCCGCGGGCGGCGAGCGAGACAACGTTGCCCTCCCGATCGACCAGAATTGCGGTCGGGATCGCATGGATTTTGAAGCGTTCAGCCATCGGGTGCCGCCATCCCGCGTCCTTCTCAAACAACGAAGGCCATTTTATCTCAGCATCAGCGATATAGCTCTCGGCTTTCTCGCGGTCGGTATCCAGACAGATACCCACGACGTCGAATCCCTGATCGTGATACTTTTTGTATTGCGAGAGGACGTTGGGGATTTCGCGGCGACAAGGTTCACACCACGACGCCCAGAAGTCGACCAAGACGACGTTACCCTTGTATTTGCTCCAATCGAAGTCATCTGCAAGCAAGGTCTTGCCTTCGAGGGGAAGTGGTTTGCCGATCATGTCCCGTTTGAATTGGGCGTCGTCACGCTTGGCTTTCAATTGCTCGACCATTTTTTTCATGCCGTCGTCGTCGCTGGTTTCCAGGATCGCAATCATGCGATCGACAACCTCGATCGATCGGTCGTCGTCACCGGCACTTTGAAAGGCGCGGCTCAAGCCCATCGCCAACATGGGTACCAATCGCCTGCTGGCTTGACCCTCATCCTCAGCCACCAACTTCGTCGCATCCTCGATCAATTTCTGGCGTGCTGCGTCATCCATCTTTTCAATCTCATTGGCGCGTCGCTGAATCGCCATCGTCGCCATCATGAACTCGCGCAATTGTTTCTGGGCGTCGAGGGCATCCGCTTTCGCATGGTCATCATCGTCGGCCCCTGCTGGCATTTCCACAGGCGTCGAAAGTCGCAATTCGGAACGGGACGCTGCTGTTACGTGACCGTCCATCTGCTGGACTTGGAATCGCCGAAACGTGACATCGACCGGCTTTTGTGAGGTGTTCACGCCTGAAACGCCGACCAGGAAAGTCGCCGATTCATCGACAGTTGCCGTGCCCATCTGATGCCACTGCTGGCCCGCATGTCGGATCAGGGCCCGGACGTTGCCGGCTTTTTTTTCCAGACGCAAGTCGACAGGCTGGTCATTCTGCAGCGGGAAATCGGCAAACCGTCCCATCCGGGTCCGCTCAGCATCGATGCGCTGCTCAAAATTGGCGTAGTGGTTGACTTGGCCCGCCAATGTAAAACTGGCTCGTTCAAAACGGAGGTAGCTCCGATCGTCTTTCAAAAGTACCAGCCCGCCACTGACATACGCTCTTACACCGTCATCCTCAGGAAGCGGCAGGTTTCCATCGACAGTGACCTCAACGGAGAAGTCGCCCTTGATTGAGCGGACGATACGCGGGGCGTTCATGCGACCGGCCTCAGCATCCAAGCCATGCAGGGCGCCGCTGAAACCGATGGTCATCACGTCCTGACCGATCGTAAAATGACAATCTCCGTCGGGATCAATCAGCTGGCCCCAACCCGTGATTGTGCCGTAATCGTTGTCTGCTGCACGCAGGGGTGGGCAGACGAACACTAGTGTGGAAACCGCAAGAAATGCCGTGAAAAATCTCATCATTTCATCTCGTGAATAGGTTGAGTGGAATCGAGCCCTTCTCCACATACAGCGTACCCGAATAGGTTGCTCCCACACAAAAACTTTCGGTGAGATTTTTTCGCTCGTGCCAGCGGTAGGCCCCGCCGGCACAGTGTGATGGAATTGCATTTCCATCCCACGGAAGATTGACAATGACTAGCGGCGTAAGAACTCAGCGGTGCGACTCGCCTTGGACTTGGCGACCTTTGCGGGTGTTCCCTGTGCGACGACACGTCCACCGAGATCGCCCGCACCGGGCCCCATGTCGATCATCCAGTCACTGTTGCGGGCTACCTGCATATCGTGCTCGACGACAATGACGGTATTGCCCGCGTCGACCAAGCCATTCAATTGCGACATCAACCGGGACACGTCTGCCGGGTGGAGACCGGTCGTTGGCTCATCCAAAACATAGAGCGTGTCCCCTCGCTGGGCGCGTTGCAGTTCGGTGGCCAGTTTAATCCGCTGGGCTTCGCCGCCGGACAGTTCGGTGGCAGGTTGGCCGAGACGGAGGTAGCCGAGCCCGACCTGCAGCAACGCGTCGAGGGCGCGAAGTACCGGCGTATCGTCGGCGAAGAACTTGGACGCGGTTTCGACGGTCATGTCGAGCACTTCGGCGATGTTCTTATCGCGGTAGGTGACCTCCAGCGTCTGGTCGTTATATCGCTGGCCGTGGCATACGGGACAAGGGCTATACACGCTGGGAAGGAACAGCAACTCAACACTGACAAAACCGGCTCCCTCACAATTCTCGCATCGCCCTTTCGCAACGTTGAACGAAAAGCGGCCGGCATCGTAACGACGCGCCTTCGCTTTGCGGGTTGCCGCGAACAGCTTGCGGACGTGATCGAACAAGCCCGTATAGGTTGCTAGATTTGATCGCGGCGTGCGACCAATTGGCTTCTGGTCGACGGTGACGATGCGTCGAACGAGGTGCATGCCGGCGATGATGCGCCCAGCGGTGGGCGCCTCAGTCGATTGCTCGAGCAGGTCGGTCTCACTACTGCTGGGCAGTTCGACTTCCTGCTTCTGACCCAGCGATTGGCGAACGAGCTCGACCAACGCCTGGCTGACTAAACTCGATTTGCCCGATCCGGACACGCCCGTCACGGTGGTCAGCACCCCGAGTGGGAACTCAATGTTCAATTCATCGAGGTTGTTTCGCGTCAGCTCTTCGAGTTTCAACCAGCCTGTTGGTTGGCGCAGATCGCCATTCACTGCCGTCTTCGTGGCATCCTCGTCGGCAAAGAGATATGCGGCCGTGTGCGAATTTTCGACACCCCGCAGTCCAGCGATGGGGCCGCTGTAAATCACTTCGCCACCATGTTGTCCCGCATCCGGCCCGATGTCGACAATCCAATCGGCATGTTCGATGACGCGGACGTCGTGCTCAACAACAAAGATGGAATTGCCTACTCGTTTGAGCTCGTCGAACGCTCCGAGCAGCGCCTGCGTGTCGGCGGGATGCAAGCCTGCTGACGGTTCGTCGAGAACATAAACAACGCCAAAGAGTTGAGAGCGAAGTTGCGTCGCCAGTCGCAATCGCTGCAGTTCACCTGGCGACAACGTGGGCGTACTACGCGCCAGTGACAGGTAACCTAGGCCCAGTGTGGTGAGTGTTTCTACCCGGGCGAGAACGTCTCGGGTGATACGCTCGGCAACGATCGTTTTTTCGCGATGCAAGTCACTTTCGCTAGATGGTCCATGGACCGCGGCTTTCAGCTTTCCAGCGAGTTCCGTCAGCGTCAACTGGGACAATTCCCCAATGTCCAACCCGGCAAATTTCACCGATAACGATTCTCGTTTCAGCTTTTTACCAAGACATTCAGGGCACTGAGAAATCTGCATGTATCGCGATACTCGCTGCTTTGTCCGCTGGCTTTGCGTGGTCGCAAAGGAGTGCAGCACGTACCGCCGGGCACTCGCGAACGTCCCCTGGTAGCTGGGCGATTCGTTTCGCTTGATTGCCTCGCGAACCTGCTCGCAGTTCAGGCCCGGATAGACGGGCACCTCTGGCGTCTCGTCGGTATACAGAATCCAATCGCGAGTTTTACGGGGCAGTTTTTTCCATGGTTTATCGATGTCGTGACCAAGCGAGACCAGAATGCCACGCAGGTTTTTTCCCTGCCATGCCGGCGGCCAGGCGGCAATCGCGCCCTCGCGGATCGTCAGCGAATTATCGGGAACCAGCAACTTTTCGGTGACCTCGAACACGCGACCGATGCCATGGCAGCGAGGGCACGCACCCTCGGGCGTATTGGGCGAAAACGCGTCCGCATAGAGTATTTTCTGACCACGGGGATAGGTTCCCGCTCGCGAATAGAGCATCCGGAGGCTATTGGAGATTGTCGTCACGCTTCCCACCGAGGAGCGTGCCGACGGTGTACCACGCTGCTGCTGCAAGGCCACCGCAGGCGGCAAACCGTCAATGGAATCCACATCGGGTTCGCCCACCTGGTCGATCAATCGCCGAGCGTAGGGTGACACCGAGTCGAGGTAACGTCGCTGCGATTCGGCAAACAACGTCCCGAAGGCTAGTGAGGATTTTCCCGAGCCAGAGACGCCCGTGAAAACAACGAGCGAATTGCGTGGCAGATCGACGTCGACATCTTTGAGATTGTGGACGCGGGCCCCACGCACCTGAATATTGTGTTCGAGGTCACTGGACGCTGTCTTGCTTTGGAGAGAGCTGATAGGGGTACTCGGGAGGCTGATAGTGGTGCGCACCGCTGTCGCAGAAATACAGAATGTGATTTTCGATCGAGGCCGTGGCGATCTTGACCCCTTCGGCCCCCCAAAGTAGCCGAACGCCGATATTTCAGGAATGTTGATCGCGTCGACTTCCAGGGGCTATCCTGCGGGGACGGGCCCCGGTGCTCCGGGGACGGGCCCCGGTGCTTCGGGGACGGGCCCCGGTGCTTCGGGGACGGGCCCCGGTGCTTCGGGGACGGGCCCTGATGCTCTGGGAATCGGTTCGTTGCCGCCCCGCATATCGCTGGCATTCATTTCGAATTGCCTTGTGGAGTCATCGGAAAACTTCAGTTCTCCAAAATCACTCCAGCTCTCCAAAATTAGCGTCTGGCGGCGATGCTTCCTGCGCCAGAACGGTATCGAATTGCGTTTGCGTTTTCGCTGCCAACATCAAATCCAGCTTGGCTTCCATCATGCCTTTGAACATGCCCATCATCATGGTGGCACCCTGCGTTTGGTCAGCGTTGTCAGATTGAACCTGTTCGACCGTCTCGTCAATGCTTCCCGATTCAAGCTTAACTTTCAAATCGTTCCACGCGTCAACAAGCCCTTCGGGCACCCAGCGTTGGGCGACACGAACCATGCGGACTTCCTCCGGGACGGGATTGACCGTGAGCGGGTTGTCGCCCGGGGTTTGTGGCTGCTGGTTGACGGGCAGGTGCACCACCGCGTGATCGGAATCGATTTGTTCCACGCTCACATCCTTGCGCAGCGTCGCACGCAGTTCTGGGGGAATCATTGCCAACAGCGATTTTAAATGGGCACCGATTCGCGGCAGATGATAGTCCACCATTTCACTGATACTGCGATTTTCCGGATCGAGTGAAAAGCCGAGGTCCGCCAACTCGTAGGCAACGCCTACCGCGGGATCGTAGCCCCGAGCGATGAGCGGTTTAATCATCGGCGGCATATTGACGACCTGCGCGGATCCGAGCACAAACTCTTTCTTCGTCACCAGCACCTCGATCCCTTTGAAAACCAACGATTCAGCCTCCTCGATCATGGGCTGCTGCTCGGTGACAAAGGGATTGACCGCTTTGCGGAGTCTTGGGTCATCAAAAGTGTCTCGCATCTCTTTGGGCATGGCGTACCAGAAAACTTCCGGATGTCCGTCGAACACCTGCTGTTCGATGAAGTTTAGCGTTTGCTCCATCGTCATCCCGTCGGGGAAGGTGGGCATCGCTGCCATCGCCGGTGGTGTCGGCGGTTGAAAATTGAGTGATCGCGTAGCGTGCGTGGGGGCGTTCGTGTCGGGAGCCGAACTCGCATCGGAGCTCATGGCAGAATCGGCCTCACGAATCATTGCTTCGTACATCGATTTCGCTTGCGCTCGACTCTCGGGGCTCAGTCTAGCGATCGGAACCGTGACTTTTTTACCGTTGGACTTCAGCAGGACGACGCTCTTGCCCTCAACGCCCTGGAACTGCGCTTCGATCGAGAATTTGCCGGTTGTATCGCTCCAGGTCTCCGCTGCGGCGTCGAGACTGTTGCAAACCACGCCCAAGACGATGACGCTAGTAAAGATAATGAGGCGGAACATAGAAACTCTCGAGGTTCGGTGGGGACTGGTTGAACTGTGGGCCAGATGATTCAGGCTAGCATAACTCATGTTGTCTCGTCGTTCTCGCGTTGGGCTTCTTCATTTCGCAAACGCAACGGCACAAAACGACTGTCTTGGATCCTGCGTTTATTGTGCGTCCTATCGAATCAATCCATCTCCCCGTTCGCGTCGCTGGCGTAGGGCAAGGAGAACCAGGCTGTGAGCGAAATCGTCGGGCCTGGGACGGCTTTCGGCTCGCAGGGCGGTGCGGGAATCAGGCCTTACGCCATTGGGAAACACCCGCCAAGCCGCGGCCTACGGAGAATGTCACGCTTGATCCGATTAACGCATACCACGGCCAAGCGACTTGCACACCCGACTCGAGGGAAGCCGAGCGAGTGAGCGAGGGCAGCACGAACTGCACGAAGAGCAGAGCTGCCAGCCCGCAGACGGCGCCCACCAACGCATGGTCCGAACGGACGGACGTCGTCAACACGCCGAGCAGAAACAATCCCAATAATAGGCCCGCTGAGTATCCTGCGATCGTCAGCGAATTACTCACCACAGAGGCGTCCAGCGAAATCGCCCAAATGCCAATCAAAACTTGAATAACGCCAAAGGCGATCGCCAGACGGCGTGTGATCGACAACAGCCTCGCCGGTGAAGGAGCCGCCTTTGTCAGCGGTAAATAGAAATCGTTCAAGACCGCTGAAGCAGACGAATTGAGTGAACTTGAAAGCGTCGACATCGCTGCGGCAAGGATCGCCGCGAGCATCAATCCCACCAAGCCCGTGTTGCGAGGGAAGTGGTGAACGATGAAGTCCGCATAAACTTCGTCGGATGTTTCGAAAACGGTGCTCGGGGCCTGGGCGTAGTAACATGCCAGCAGCACCCCGATGAACAGGAACAGAGCGAACTGGATCATCACCACAACGGCGCTCAGCAAAATGGCTCGCGCCGCATCGCGTTGGCTACGTGCACTGAGGTAACGCTGCACCATCATTTGATCGGTGCCATGCGTCCCCAGGGACAACACCGCTCCACCGATCACAGCGGCATAGAAATTGAACGGCTCAGAGAGTACCCACAAACCGATCGAACGCGTGTCGCCCACCGGCGGCGAAAATTGGAATACCGTTAGCTTGTCATGCGAGCTGGCAAACTCCCAAAATGCGGACCAACCACCTGAGATCTGACTGGAAATCACCAACACGGTCGCCACCGCGCCGAGCATGTAGATCACGAACTGGATACAATCATTCCAAACAACACTTTTCATCCCCCCGAAGTAAGTGTAGAAGATCGTGATGACGCCAATCGCGACAGCGCTGGTGCTGAATTCCCAGCCGACCAGCTTGTGCAGCACGACGGCAGCGAGAAACAGACGCAACCCATCCCCAATATTGCGAGCGACCAAAAACAACAGTGACGCGAACTTTTCGACGATGCCCCCAAAACGCTCGTTGAGCACCTCATAGGCGCTCATCAGTTTGCCTTGAAAGAATAGCGGTAGCAGTAGCCGGACGACGATCGTTCGTCCGATCAAAAAGCCAAACGTAATTTGCAGGAACCGCATCCCGACCGGTCCGTAACCCGCCCCGGGGACACTGAGTACCGTCGCTGTACTGGTTTCTGTCGCTACGATCGAGCCTAGGATCGCCCACCAGGGAAGGTCTCGATTCCCGACCAAGAACGCTTCGACTGAATCATTTTTTCCGCTCAACCGCAAACCAATCGCGATCGAAGTCGCAACGGAAAGCACGAGGACCACGGCGTCGATGTAACCGATCGGAAGCAACGTTCAACCTTCGGGTCGAGAGCAGGAGTTGGGTAAGACGCGACTATAACCTATCAACGAAAGCAAGACATACCATGGATTCGACGAGCGAGTTAACCACCGAAACTCACAACGACCGCTCGGCCAATCTCGACTCGCTTACGGCGCTCGAGATTGCACGTTTAATGATCTCCGAAGACGCCTTGTTAGCGGGGGCGGTCGGCAAAGAGGCAACCTCCATCGCCGAAGCGATCGACGTGATTGTTGAGAGTTTCCAGTCGGGGGGGCGTCTGTTTTATATCGGTGCCGGTACCTCAGGGCGATTGGGTGTGCTCGATGCGTCGGAATGCCCACCCACCTTCAACACACCACCGGAAATGGTGATTGGGATCATTGCGGGAGGCGATACCGCGTTGCGGCATGCCATTGAAGGAGCTGAGGACTCGTTAACGCTCGCCGGGCAAGATCTGGCGAAGCATCAGTTTTGTGCCAGCGATACGCTCGTCGGGATTGCTTCGAGTGGTTCAACGCCGTACGTGATCGGCGGTCTCGATTATGCTCGCCAGTGTGGTGCCACCACCGTCGGGGTGACGTGCAACGCGAATTCCCAGCTACACCGTCATGCCGACATCATGATCGCACCGGTGGTCGGGCCCGAGGTGGTCAGCGGATCGACTCGGTTGAAGGCGGGGACGGCAACCAAAATGATTCTGAACATGCTGACAACCGGCGCGATGGTGCGGATTGGCAAGACCTACGGGAATTTGATGGTCGATCTTCGCGCCTCCAACGCAAAACTGCGACAGCGTAGTATCCGCATTGTCAGCGAATTGACAGGCTTGCCTCGAGATGCTTCAGAGCAATTGCTCGGCGCGTGCGAGGGTGATGTTAAAACCGCGATCCTTTCGCACTTGGGCGGCATCGATGCGGAGGCTGCTCGAGATCGACTCCGCCGCGTTGGTGGGCGTTTGCGCGAAGCCGTCAACGAAGTGGCGGCGGAGCGTGAGTAGAACGTTCTTGATTGGCGTGGATGCCGGTGGCTCGAAGACCCGCGTGTTGCTCGGCGAAGTCGCCCATGGACGGATGCGACGGATCGGCAGCGCCATCGGAGCAGCCGGGAATCCTCGATCGGTCGGTTTTGATGCAGCCTTCGAAACGATTCGTCTGACCGTAGAGCGAGCGTTCCACGACGCCGGGATGTTGCCGACGATGGCCTCGCATGCTTGTTTGAGCGTGGCTGGGGCGGGCCGTGATGAGGAACGTCAACGGATTCTCGACTGGTGCATCCAAACGGAACTCGCCGCGTACCCGGCCATTGTCGGGGATGCCGAGTGTTTGCTGGCGACGGTCGGTAGGTGCGGTGTCGCATTGATCGCCGGCACGGGATCGATGGTCTGGGGACGCAATGCCGAAGGCAATACCTCGCGTGCCGGTGGCAATGGCTATCTCTTTGATGATGAAGGCAGCGGATACTGGTTGGCTGCTCAGGGATTGCGTTACGTCTGCATGGCGGCGGACGCCCGGCGAACGCAGACCACCCTGTTGCCAGCGGTCCTGGAGCACTTGCATCTCTCATCGGCGGACCAGCTGATCGGATGGTGCTATGAGTCACCCGATCCGCGACGTCAGATCGCTTCGCTGGCCCCTCTCTTGTTCGAGGAATCTGCTCACGACGCCGCCGCTCAGGAAATCGTTCGCGCTGGTTCCCACGCACTGGCCCTGCTCGTCGCTGCGGTGGCGCGAGAACTGAAGTTTTCGGCAGGCGATTTCACGCTCACCGCAACCGGCAGTGTGCTGTTGCAGCAACCCATGTATCAGAGAATGCTGGAAACCGAACTCGACCGCTTGGGGGTCACGCCTCGTCAATTTTGCTTGGTGGAAGATCCTGTCGAAGGCGCATTGAAATTGGCCTGGGAAGCGATGCCAAATCGGACGAGTTAACCGTTCCTGCTTTCCCGCGGGGAGGAGCGATCGGGCGGCGGAGTCTGAATTCCGCAGGCGGCTCGCCCGACTGGCTCGGCACCGGCGCGTTGGATTCCTCTCGCGAATCTGCTCAGCTACTCAGCCTTGTCCGATCAAGGTGGGTTTGTAGAAACGAGCGGAGTTGTTTGCCGCGGGCGGGATCGAGCTGTGTCAGACGTAGCGTGAGCGTGACGTTGTCAGGGTCATGGAGGTTGACCGTGCCGTCGGTGTCGGGGGCGTGCAGCAAATCGAGCGACAGCAGTTGATCGAGATCGATGGCTGTTTTGGGGCCGTGAAGCCGTAGCCGCACACCGTCGGGATGCTTGGTCTCGAGTTCCGCCCACCGGGGCAAGTCCCCGTTGGTGTTTCCCGTTTCGAGCTTCACGCTGACCCGGTCAGCGGCGGGGTAATCGAGGGCATGCTCGCCCGCGACGTTCGCTAGTAAATCCAGCACGCTGTCGACGAGTTCGAGTGGCCAGTCCGGCGGGGCGTTGTCAGGGAAGCCTTTCGGGAGCGTGTGCCATCGCCGGCCGAGGATTCTCCAAGGTGCCGAAAATGGCTCTGGGGTCTCCTCCACCACGACTTCCGCCTCGACCGTCTCGGGAACGAGCGGAGACCGACGGACTGAATCGGGGGACGAACGCTCGGCACTCGACAATTCTGTCAGCGGAGCGTGGGGCAAAGTGTTTTGGTCGAGTTCCTTAGCCGAAGGATGTGCGTTGTCCGGTGCTGCCGAACCGTTTGAGATTTTTGGTTCGTGGGTGTCAAGCGTTGCACCGGAGGACGCGGGGTCTGACGCGACATCGATCTGAGCGAGAGGTGGCCGGGGCTGGGCGGTGCGAGTACCGTGGAGCGCATCTGCCAAGAACGGGGCGGTGACGGATGCCGATCCAGCGGCGTTCTGGGTGGTGGCTGCGAGCGATTCGGGGGTGCCTTCGAATACGATGCTGCCACCGTGGACGCCCGCGCCCGGTCCCATGTCGATTACCCAGTCAGCGCACTTAATCACGTCTAAGTTGTGCTCGATAACGATGACCGTGTTGCCAATATCGACGAGTCGCTGCATCACCTGCAGCAACTTTTCAATGTCGCCGAAATGCAGTCCGGTGGTCGGTTCATCGAGCAGGTACAACGTGTGTCCGGTAGCCGGTCGGGCCAGTTCGGCGGCGAGTTTGACGCGTTGAGCTTCGCCACCGGAGAGTGTTGGCGCGGACTGGCCAAGGGTGACGTAGTCAAGCCCCACGTCGCAGAGCGTCTGGATGATGTGCTGGATCTTCGGTTGGTCGATGAACAAGTCGACCGCCTCGGAACAGGGCATTTCAAGTACATCGGCAATACTGCAACCGTGCAACTTGACTTGCAAAACGTCCTCATTGTACCGCCGCGACTGACACTCCTCGCAGGGGATCCAAACGTCGGGCAAGAAGTGCATTTCAATCTTGCGTTGACCGGTGCCTTCGCAAGTCTCACAGCGTCCACCGGCCACGTTGAAACTGAAGGTGCGCGGTGTGAAACGTCGTTCCCTGGCCGCTGGCAGACTCGCGAACTCGCCGCGGATCAGATCGAAGACGCCGGTGTAGGTAGCCGGATTACTCGACGGGGAATTGCCCAGTGGCGACTGGTCGACGCGGATCACTTTGTTGACGTACCGCAATCCCGTGAGCTCATCATGACGGCCTGCCTTGATCTTCGCTCGGTGCAGTCGCCGGGCGAGGACGGGGTAAAGAATCCCGTTGATCAGCGAACTCTTACCGCTGCCGCTCGGTCCGGTGACTGCCGTCATCACGCCGAGGGGGATATTGACATCGACGTTGTTGAGATTGTTTTCGCGAGCGCCACGGATGCTCACGAAATCGACCATCGGTTTGCCCGTGCCTGACATCACGGGACGCCGCACAGCGGGCAGTTCGATCTGTTTTTCACCGGACAGGTACGGGGCGGTCACGGAAGTGGCAGCCGGTTGGATGTTCAGCGGCGGTCCTTCAGCGACAATCTTGCCGCCGTGCCGTCCGGCGCCGGGGCCGAAGTCGCAGAGGTAATCACTGCCGGCGATCACGTCGTGGTCGTGCTCGACGACGAGTAGTGTGTTGCCTTGATCACGCAGCCGATGCAGCGCCGAGAGAAGACGCAGGTTATCACGTGGATGCAGCCCGATCGTGGGTTCATCGAGCACGTAGAGCACGCCGCATAGTCCACTGCCGAGCTGAGCGGCCAAGCGGATCCGCTGGGCTTCACCGCCCGACAATGTCGCCGCACCCCGGTGCAACGAGAGGTAGTCCAGTCCGACATCACGCAAAAAGCTGACTCGCGACTGGACCTCGCGGACGAGTTCGCCAGCGATCTTTTGCTCGCGTGGATCAAGCTTCCAGGCGTTGACCTCGGCATCGATGCGGTCCAGTGGCATGTGGACGAGATCGCCAATCGTATGGGATCGAAAGCGAACGGCAGCGGCATCGTCACGCAGACGCGAACCGTTGCAAACGCTGCAGTCAATCTCGGCGACAAACGTTTCCAGCTTGGCACGTAGACCGGGCGTCAAACGAGAGGCCTCCTCGAGTGCCGGATAAAAACCTTTGAACTGATAGCGGAACAGGATGTCATCGGGATGTCCTTTCGCCTTGCCACCTGCCGCAGTGGTCTCCGCTGAGGTCGCCGACGTGCCGACAGCATCGCTGCGACGAACCTCGACCCAGCGTGGCCCGAGTCCGTGGAACAACATCCGTTTCTGTGAGAGCGTCAACCGCTCGATGGGCCCGTCAATTGGAATGCCCGTCGATCGCGACAGCGCCTGCAACATCCAGCGACTGACGGCCTGGTCGGTTTTCGGCCACAGCAGCGCCCCACCGTCGGCGAGCGTCTGTTGCGGCGTCCCCATGAGGGCTGCTGGATTGGTTCCCGTTTGCGTTCCGAGTCCCTGGCAACCGGGACACCATCCAATCGCTGAATTGAATGAAAAGTGATGCGGGGTGAGTTGTTGAAACGAGCGACCACAGCAGCTGCATACCAAGTGCTGGCTGTGCCGGACGATGTTCCATTCAGGTTCCGGGCGATCAGCGTCAGCAAACGCAATTTCGATCACCCCCACGCCCAGGGAAAGAGCTTGTTCAACGCTATCGCTGATCCGCGAACGTTCGTCATCGCGGACGGTAATCCGATCGACGACGACGGCAACGCTTTGCACACGCCGTGAATCAAGCGGTTTCGCGTCATCGAGCTCGACCGTTTCCCCGTCAATCCGCACGCGAGCATAACCGCTCGCTCGCAATGTCTGCCATGTTTCCAACGATGCCTCGCCGGCGGCAACCTCGATGGGCGCCAGTAAGAGCGCTCGGGTGCCCTCGGGCATGCTGAGGACTTTGTCGATGATCTGATCCGGCGTTTGCGTGCCGATCGGTTGCTCGCAATCCGGGCAGTGCATCGTGCCGAGTTTTGCAAACAGGATGCGCAGGTAATCGTAGACTTCCGTCACGGTACCGACGGTACTGCGTGGGGAGTGCCCGAGGTTCTTTTGCTCGAGTGCGACGGCGGGTGACAAGCCTTCGATCCGCTCCGCCTTCGGCTTTTGAACTTGGCCGATGAATTGCCGGGCATAGCTCGACAGTGACTCGACATAGCGACGTTGACCCTCCGCGTAGATCGTGTCCATCGCCAGTGAACTCTTGCCACTGCCACTCGGTCCACAGAAAACCGTCATTGCATCGCGGGGGACCGATACGTTGACGTGTCGCAGGTTGTGTTCGTAGGCACCCTCCACCACGACGTGAGTACGCGCTCGAGCGTCCGGTGTCGCGACTTCACGGATCACCTGCGCGATCGCTTTGCGTTTGGCCCGCTTGATGCCCAGCACATTGGCGAGGGCTTCTCCGGTGTAGCTGGCGGCAACCTTTGCGACATCAGCGGGGTGTCCCTCCGCAACGACTTCGCCGCCGCCGCGGCCCCCTTCGACACCGATGTCGATGACCCAGTCTGCGGTTTTGATCACGTCAAGGTTATGCTCGACGATGACGATGGAGTTACCGCGATCGGCGAGTTGATTGACGACACCGAGCAGCAGTTCGATGTCGGCAAAGTGCAGGCCTGTGGTGGGTTCGTCGAGTACGTAGAGCGTATTGCCGGTATCGCGGCGACTGAGTTCCTTGGATAGTTTGATACGCTGGGCTTCACCGCCGGAGAGCGTTGGGGACGGTTGGCCAAGTTTCAGATACTCGAGGCCGACGTCGACGAGCGTTTGCAGCTTTTCGGCGATTTTGGGAACATTTTCAAAGAGTTCGAGCGCCTCAGAAATATCCATCTCGAGCACGTCCGCAACGGACTTGCCCTTGAACTTCACCGCCAACGTTTCACGGTTGTACCGCTTGCCTTCGCAGACCGGGCAGGTAACCCAGATGTCGGCGAGGAAATCCATTTCGAGCTTATTGGCGCCGTTGCCGTCGCAAGCACTGCATCGTCCACCATCGACATTAAAACTGAATCGGCCGGCCGCGTAACCTCGGGTTTTCGCTTCGGTTAGCTTGGCGAACAAGCTGCGGATTTCGTCAAAGACTTTGACGTATGTTGCCGGGTTGCTGCGCGGTGTTCGGCCGATGGGTGACTGATCGATGGCGATGATTTTATCGAGATGTTCGATCCCCTCGATGGCATCGTGTTCACCGGGTTCCGATTCGGCCCGATTCAGATCACGGCGCAGTGCAGGTTCAAGAATCCCGCTAATCAAAGAACTCTTGCCGCTGCCTGACACGCCCGTGACGCAAACGACGACACCGAGGGGAATCTCGACGTCGATGTTTTTTAGGTTGTGATACTTCGCGCCTCGGATTTTTAGCTTCTTGGCGGCATCGATCACCCGCGGCGTGGGGGGCGCTTGAATCGAGCGGCGGCCGGAGAGGAATGCACCTGTCACACTGTCGGGTGATTCACAAATCTCTTCAATCGTTCCGACCGCGACGACGTGCCCGCCTTTGACACCGGGCCCCGGACCGAAGTCAACGATCAAATCCGAGGCGCGCATCGTGTCTTCGTCATGTTCGACGACGATCAAGGTGTTCCCGCCGTCACGCAGTCGCAGCAGGGTCGCGATCAGCCGATCGTTATCGCGGGGATGCAGACCAATCGAGGGTTCGTCGAGAATGTAGAGCACCCCGGCGAGCCCGGAACCGATCTGCCCTGCCAAGCGGATTCGCTGCGACTCGCCACCCGAAAGCGTCGGGGCGGTTCGGCCGAGCGTCAGGTAGTCCAATCCGACACCGAGCAGGAAACCAATCCGCCCACGAATTTCCTTGAGAGCTTCGGTAGCAATGGCGGCGTCGGTGCCCGAGAGTGCAATGTCGCGAAAGAAGTCAGCGAGCTGTTCAATTGGCAATTCGCATAGTTGCGGGAGCGTTTTAGACGCTTCGCTGGCGAACGATTCTGCACTCGATGTGATCCGGACTGCAGAAGCTTGCGGGTTCAATCGGCGCCCGTGGCAATCGGGACAATCGATCGTATTCATGTGCTTTTCGAATTGCCGCAATTGCAATTTATTGCGGCTTGTTCGATAGCGATCAAGCAGTTCAGGGATCATCCCGTCAAAGTCTTGGATGTATTTCTTGGCTTTGGTGCCCGAGACATTGGAGAGATCGAGCGAGTCGTCGACGCCCCATAACCAGGCGTGCCGCGCCGGCTCGGGCAGCTCGTCCCAGCTCGTGTCGAGCATCGACCCCGCTTCGAGTTCGAAGGCTTCATCGATCGCTTCGGCGAACCCCATATAGATATGCCGACGGTACCGGCCGACATCACCCCATTTGCCCAGCAGCGAGATCGCGCCCTTGCGGATGGACTTTGACCCATCCGGAATCAATAGTTCCGGAACGAAGGTGTACATCCGCCCGATCCCGTCGCAGGATCCACACATTCCCTGAGGGCTATTGAAACTGAACAACTGCGGCGTCGGTGCACGGAAACTGGTGCCGCACTGAGGGCATGAATACCGTGATGAAAAGAGATGGTCATGTTGCACCGGCGCCATGAAGTCGGCATCGACGTGACCGACCGAGGCGATCATGGTGCTCTCGCCAAGCTTCAAAGCCAAAACGACGGCTTCGCTGACCCGGGCGCGATCGAGTGATGCGTCGAGCGATCGCGGCAGCACGATGCGGTCGACCACGACTTCGACATCGTGGCGTACGGTGCGGTCGAGCTGCGGTGGCTCAGCCAATCGAATCGTCTCGCCATCGACGCGGGCGCGGTTAAAGCCCTGTTTACGAAGGTCTTCGAACAGGTCTTTGAATTCGCCCTTTTGGCCGCGGGCTAGGGGCGCGAGAATCCATAGTGCGGCGGACGCTTCACGGTCGCTTTCTTCGTGATCGGGTTCGTCGCGGTCGCTTTCGTCGCGGTCGCTTTCGTCACGGTGAAGTTCACGGTCGCCTTCCTCGTCTGGTGCGGGCGTGAGATCGGCGTCCGCGACACAGCGGAGGGCGCGATTGACGATCGCGTCACTGGTTTGTGCTTGAATGGGAACATCGCACTGCGGGCAGTAGCCCGTGCCGACGCGTGCGAAGAGGACGCGTAGGAAATCGTGGATCTCGGTGATCGTGCCGACAGTACTCCGGGGATTATTGCCGGTTGATTTCTGGCTGATCGAGATCGAGGGGCTTAGGCCGGAGACCAGATCGACATCAGGTTTGGGCATTTGCCCCATGAACTGGCGAGCGGAATTGCTCAGGCTCTCGACGTACCGCCGCTGGCCTTCCGCATAGAGCGTGTCAAACGCGAGCGAACTCTTGCCACTGCCGGAGACACCTGAGAAGCAGATCAGTTTCCCGCGTGGCAGCGAGAGATCGACGTCTCGTAAGTTGTGTTCTCGGGCGCCTTTGACCGTGATCTCACGCGCGGACGTCTGGCGAAGATTTGCCATCAATTCACGTCCGCCGAGCCGCCGTTTCGTAAGTGCTGGTGCAGGTAGTTCGCTCGCTCGACGTGTCGATCGCTCGTCGTCAGCAAGCGTCCCCGCAGTTTTTGCAGGTGTGCGGGCTGGGTGTGGATGAACAGTTTGTTAATCGTTGCGACTTCGACGTCGTCGATCAGACCCAAGTTCACACCGAGTCGAACTTTGGACAAATAGTGCATCGTCTCTTCACTACTGATTTTCCGAGCCGTGCTAAGGATGCCGAGCGCGCGACTGACGTCGTCGAGCAAATCCTGTTCACCTTTTTCCATCAGGAAATCACGTGCTTTGCGTTCGTAGTCGATGATTCGCGGCACGACTTCCTCGCCCACCATGGTCAAGAGTTCTCGTTCGGTGTGACCGAGTGTGACCTGGTTACTGACCTGGTAGAAATCGCCGGTGTACTGCGACCCTTCTCCGTAGAGGCCGCGCACGGTGACGTTGATCCGCTGCATACTGCGGAACACTTTGTCGATTTGTTGCGTGATCACGAGGGCGGGCAAGTGCAACATCACGCTGACGCGTAGGCCCGTGCCGACGTTTGTCGGGCAGGCTGTGAGGTACCCATACTTTGGATGGAACGCGTAGAGCAGCTCGCCTTCGATGGCGTCATCGAGCTGATCGATTTGATCCCAGGCACTGAGCAGATCCAGGCCGCTGTGCATGACTTGGATTCGCAGATGGTCTTCCTCGTTGACCATGACGGAATACTGTTCACCCGGATCGATTGCAACGGCGCGGCTGCCCTCGGCCTCGGCAATTTCGCGGCTGATCAGTTGACGTTCAACGAGGAACTGGCGATCGATTTCTGACAGCGAATCGACGTGGACGTATTGGATCTCATTCCAGGCCGGGAGTGCCTCGAGTCGCGTGCGGACCTGCCGCTCGATCTTGCGCCGATCGTCTTCGCTACACTTCTTGATGAAGGGGAAGCCCGCGAGGTTGCGGGCCAAGCGAATGCGACTGCTGATCACGATGTCTGATTCGGGACCGGTGCCCTTGAGCCATTCGCCGCTGTTTTTTACCAAAATGCTGAGGTCGGAAGGTTCTTTCACTGTTCGTCTCCACCGCTTCCAGAGGATTCTTCGGGAGCGTCTTGGACGGCATCCTCATCAAAGTCGCTGGTCTCGGGGGCGACGAAACCGGGATGCTTGGGGTCTCCCTGGATTTCGTTAATCCGGTCGCGAATCTCCGAGGCTTTCTCGTATTGCTCGCTCCGCACGGCCGCCTCCATGTCTTTCCGCAGGCTAATCAGTTCGGCTTGAGCGTCCACATTGGCCGCAGCCCGTGAGGGTCGCTTCCCCGTATGTTCCAACGAGTCGTGGATGTTCACTAGCAATGGGGTGAGATCCGATTCAAAATAAGTGTAATCCATCGGGCAGCCGAGCCGACCGGTGTTGCGAAACTCGAAAAACGTGATCCCGCACGAGGGGCAGGCCTTCTTGTCGAGTTTACGCAGCTCTTCCTTGGTCTGACCGAGCTGCAGCTGTTTGGCAAGGGCACCGGTGATCGTTTTGATCGGACTGGGTTCATCTTTCTGCAGCACCGTTCGAGCGTGGTGCTCACACAGATGTAGAATCTGCGGACCATCGGGCTCGGTTAGCTCGGTGATGTGAAAGGTCGCTGGTTTATCGCAATACTGACATTTCATGAGGATCTCGCGTGGGGGGGGTGTCGGTATTACGGTCGAGGGTGGAAAGAGGATCGAAAGAGCGAAGATAGTTCAGTAGGGAGGGTTTCAGAATTCAGCTTGGACTGCCCAAGGATTCTATCGCTGGGCATTGGAGTGTCAACGTCGCCAGTGATGAGAGGGTTGCTCGGAGAGGCCTGTGAACCCAATAATCGCTTGCGTTGTCCCGGTTGTCGATTATTCATTTAATGTCCAAACTGCTTGCTTGCCGCGACTCCCTTAGAAAGCCAACATGCCTCATCCGTCCACCGACGAATTCGATCGACTCGCTCGTGAGTACGATTTCGTGCCTGTGTATCGTCGTCTGTTGTCCGATTCACTGACGCCTGTGACCGCCTTCACGTTGCTGGACGACGGCGGTCCCGCATTCTTGATCGAGAGCGTGATCGGCGGTGAGAAGGTGGGCCGTTACAGCTTTTTGGGATCCAAGCCGCTGGCGAGATTCGCCGCCAAAGGCAAGACCGTCACGCAAACGAACATGGCCACGGGCGAGACCGTCACCACGCAGTGCGATGATCCACTGGATGAATTCCGCAAGCGTTTTCATGATCGTACCGCCACCCTCGATGCATTGCCCCCGTTCATCGGAGGCGCGATCGGCTATGCGGGCTACGACGTTGTGCGCTACGTCGAAGACCTACCCGACTCGACCGAAGACGATCGGAATCTGCCGGATTTGGATTTCGCGTTTTATCACACGCTGTGCGTTTTCGATCACGTCGATAAAACCATCACGGTCGTATCGCTAGCGGATTGCCGGGGCATCACCGCGTCGTCGGCCGATGGATCATCGCGTTGTGAAAACGGAGACACGAGCGGCTCGGGCGAGGGCAGTGGGTCGGCGGTCATGCCGAGTGACACGGCCGCCGTGTATGCCGCGGCCGCCGCTGAACTCGCTCGGACAATCGAACGACTCAACGAACCGCTGCCGCACCAGTGCGAAGAGGTGATTGAGGCCGACCAGCGGCATCGCTTGCCCGTCGAGTCCAATTTTACCCGAGAGTCGTTCTGTGACGCGGTCCGCACCTGTGTGGAATACATTCGCGCGGGTGACGTTTTTCAAGTCGTGCCTAGCCAGCGTCTGACGGTGCACAGTGACGTCGACCCGTTCGCCGTCTATCGCTCACTGCGAGTGGTCAACCCGTCACCGTTCATGTTTTTCGTCCGCACCCCGGAATGCGTGCTGGTCGGTTGCAGTCCCGAGATCATGTGCCGCGTCAAAGACGGCGTCGTCACGGTGCGTCCGCTCGCCGGAACGCGGCCGCGGGGCGACAACGAAGCCGAGGACATCGCTCTCGAAAAAGATCTGCTGGCGGATCCCAAGGAACGTGCCGAGCACGTCATGCTGGTGGATCTGGGACGCAACGACATCGGCCGGGTGGCCCGTTTCGGCAGCGTCGAACTGACTGAGATCATGGTGATCGAGCGGTACTCTCACGTGATGCACATCAGCAGCGAGGTGCGGGGACGACTGCGTGAAGGGCTCGACGCCTTCGATGCGCTCAAGGCTTGTTTGCCGGCGGGCACGGTTTCCGGAGCGCCGAAAGTGCGAGCGATGGAAGTCATCGACGAGATCGAACCGCACCGGCGGGGACCCTACGGGGGTGCCGTCGGCTACATCGACTACCGCGGCAACATGGATACGTGCTTGGCCCTGCGCACGATCGTTTTCCAGAACAATGCCTACCACGTGCAGGCTGGCTGTGGCGTCGTCGCCGACAGTGACCCCGACAAAGAATACGAGGAGACGCTCAACAAAGCCCGGGCGCTCATCGCCGCGATCGAGTGGACGATCGCTCGTCAGCAGAAGAGCGAGAGCAATTGAGCGGTCGCGGATCTCGTCAACGATCCTGGATCGTCGCCGGCAGTTCCCCACCCGCGGGAATGAATCGCATCGAGATACTGTTGACGCAGTGGCGAGTATTTTTTTCCGTCAGCCGCTCGCCTTGGAATACATGTCCGAGGTGGCCGCCGCAGTTCTGGCACATGATTTCCGTGCGCCGTCCATCCGCGTCGACCTCGTGGAGAATGGCGCCCTCGATTTCATCGTCAAAACTGGGCCAACCGCAATGGCTGTCGAATTTGCTGTCGCTGCGGTAGAGCGGCGCGTTGCATTGGCGACAGATATACGTGCCGGCATCTGACGTGTGGGTGTATCCTCCGGGGCCGGGCGCCTCGGTTCCCTTGTGCAGGATCACGCGGGCTTCTTCGGCACTGAGTGAGTTGTAGCTCGATTTCATTCTGCATCCTCCGTCGAGGTTGGGGCGGGAATCTCGGCACCCGACAAACTGAGCGGATGGTCCGCCTCAAATTTCGCGTCGGTGCGTGCTTCGACAGCCCCACTGTAAATCTCGTGCGCGACCAACACAATCATGCCAAAGAAGAGCGGCAGGAAGTAGTACAGAATGCGAAAGATCAGCACCGAGGCGAGCACCGGTTGGCCGACGGTGTCTTTGAGCAGGGTCCAGAGGATGAGTTCCAGAACGCCCAATCCACCGGGGACCTGTGAGATCAGCGAAATGACAATCGCCACCAAGTACGCCGCCAGCACCATGGGAAACGGGACGACCGCGTTGCCGGGCATGACGAGATAGAGGGCGGTCGCCGAGATCAATAAATCAACGGCTGCGACGGACGCTTGGACGGTCGCCAGACCCAGCGAAGGTGGTCGCAGATGTAATTTGCCAATCGGCCAAGGCTTGTGCCAGAACGCGCAGACCAGTCCGTAGAAGACGCTAATGCTGAGCAAGATGATGCCTAGCGTTCGCGTTCCAATGGGTAACGCATATTTCTCCGGCAGTTCGATCGGCGCCAGCGTCAGGGCAACCCCACCCAGCACACAGACGCCCGACCAGAACGTCAGTCCTAGCACCGAAACGAGCGCCACAATCTGAGTGTGGGTCAATCCCCAGCGATGATAGAAGCGATACCGGATCGGAGCGGCGGCGATCAGAGTGCCGAGATTATTTCCGAGCGAGTAGCCGAGGAATGAAACCAACAGGACACGTCGCAGTGGCAACACCCGCCGCACATATCGCAGTGCGAGCAAGTCGTAGCACGTCAGCAGCCCATAGTTCAATGCGATTAAGAAAGCGGCAATGAACAGGTACGCGGGCTGGACACTGGTCAGGCCATGAACAAATTCGTCACGCGAGACTTTGCCGGCTTCGTTGAGCAGCAACCGAATGGCGAAGGTGAACAGCACCACTGCCATCGCTGGGCCCACGAGTTTGCGAGGATCAACCTTGAACACGGGATGTTAACGCTCGCTCACGTTGCGGGAGGGAAATAGGAGGGGGGAGCCTTTGCGGGAACCGGAGCGGAGACGTTCAGTTGACGGCGCCGGTCGCGGCTTATTGGGTTCGATACGATGGCGTTGGCGAAACCAAAACCCGGTATCTTAGCAGGGATATTTCGCGCTGCCTGCTCCTCTACTGCCATTGTCCAGCGTTGACGGGGGGACGTCGGTGGTTGATTTCCTCCAATTGCAAATCCCGGTACCGCTTTTCGAGATCCTGCAAGTCGTCTGGTCGCTCTGGCTGCGGCGGTTCCAAGCCGTCGGTGTCCATGATGTCACGTTCTTGACCCTGATTGGGTCCGGCTGAGCCCTGCCCGCCGTCCGCGCTCGACCCAGCATGATTCGTAATATTCGGACCGTCCGACTGGGCCTGTTCTGAAAGGTCTGAGACGCGGTTGCCGCCCGGGTCAAAAATGCTACCCACGCGGCCTGAATCGCGATGGGTTCGCTGCCAAATTCCACCGTACGACGGATAGGCGTCTTCGTCGCAGTCGGCACACAATCGGCATCCACCGATGAGCATCAGGCCGCACAGCATGCAGCTGAGCCAGGCCGTCGCAGTTGCTTTAGGTGCCACGAAACGGAAATGGGCACATCGTGAAACAGTCATGGCAGAAACCGAAATTGAATTGCTTTTGTTCAAAAAATCGTCGGGTGACAAAAGTGTCCGGTCTTGGTTTCGGCGTTTCGGAAGGGTCTCGCCCAGTCAAAATAGGAAGAATTTGCCGATTATTCCGGTGAGGGCTCTTTTTGTGGGAAAAAAAATCGGAATTTACTCAAGTTCAGCCTTCCCTGAGACGGGCGAAATAGGTGAAAAGCGGATTGTCAGGTTGGCAAGGACGCCCATCGGACGCTCGGACGGGATGTCCGAGCCTATTCAGCGACACACAAGGATGTAAAGTTATGGCTCAGATCGTATTCATTACCTCGGCTTTTAGCGTGCTCGGACTGCCTTTAGTGGCCATCGCTGCCTTGCTGCTCGCAAAATTGACGACCGGGACGGCGGCCAGGCGAGCCGAACGGCGTTTTCTGGCCGTGCTGATTGTGATGTCCCTGGTTACTGCCCATACCGTGATGACGCAAAATGCTGCCTGGCTGATCCATACTGCAACGCTTTCGCTCATGGTGGTGGGGTCGCTTTGGATTCCGGGCCAGCAAGCCTATAATAAGACCGAGGATCCGTTCTTTGCTGGGTAGGCAGACGTTTCGTTTGACCGCCCAGGATCGTTTTCAAGATCGTCTACCCTGAAATTTATCGCACCGTGAATCGTCGCCCATTGTTCTGCGAGAATCGTTTCCGCTCCTGCCGCGACCATCCCACATCGTCCTGACTCCCCGCCGCCATGACTGCCGCCATGACCGACCCTATCGCAGCAAATCCGTCCACGCGGGTGTGCGTCGTTCCAGGTGGGCCCGTCGATGGTGAGATGCGGCCACCGGGCAGTAAGAGCCTGACCAATCGTGCGTTAATCTGTGCCGCATTCGCCAGCGGCACGAGTCGGCTGACGGGCACACTCGTCAGCGAAGACACAGAGGTGATGATCGAATCACTGGCCAAGATCGGAGTCTCGATCAAGCCCATCGACGGTGGACAGACGTTGGTCATCGAGGGGATTGGCGGAGTCGTCAGTGACGATGCACGGCGGATCAGCACGGATGCACCCGTCGAGATGTTCATCGCTAACAGTGGTACGACGATCCGCTTCCTGACCGCCGCACTCTCCGCGTTCGGGGGGCGATACCGCCTGGCGGGGATCCCTCGGATGCACGAGCGACCGATCGGGGATCTGGTCGATGCGATCGAACCTGTGATCGCGGGCCGCATCGCGGCGGTATCACCGGGAAAGTGTCCGCCGGTCGAAATCGATTCTCGCGGTTGGTCTGGCAAGTCGCTCCGTGTCAGCGGTGGGGTGAGCAGTCAATATTTGAGCGGTCTCATGATGGCCGCACCGATCGCCGGCAATTCAACGCAAATTCAGATCCAGGGCGAAATGGTCTCGCTGCCCTATGTGCGGATGACTGCCGAGTTGATGAATGCATTCGGTGGCCAGACCGAGTGGCAGCAGGACGATCGCGGGCGATTGTCCAGTGTCACCGTCGGCGGGGAGTACCTTGGTTGTGAATTCGCGATCGAGCCAGACGCTTCGGCAGCGAGCTATTTTTGGGCTGCGGCGGCCATCGCCGGCGGCCGCGTGCTCGTGCGTGACTTAAACGAGGACGCCTGCCAAGGCGACGTGGGCTTTGCTCGTGTGCTCGAACAGATGGGCTGCGAATTCACCGCGACCGAAGCCGGCATTCAAATCGAGGGCCATTGTCGACCGGCCGATCCGCCCGTCGGTAGCGCCTCGCCGCTGCTCCACGGGACCGACGTTGATATGGGCGAAATCAGCGATACCGTGCAAACACTTTCGGTGGTCGCTCTGTTCGCCGACGGTCCGACACGAATCCGTGGGGTTGCGCATAATCGTTTCAAGGAGACCGACCGTATTGGAAACCTGGCCATCGAACTGCGTAAGCTCGGTGGTCAGATCGACGAACACGAAGATGGTCTGACCGTCCATCCGCTGACGGCACAACGCATTGCCGCTCAAACGCCCGTCGTCCTCGAGACGTACAACGATCACCGCATGGCCATGAGTTTTGCCTTGCTCGGTCTACGGATCGCTGGCATTGAAATCGTCAATCCTGCCTGCACCCGGAAAACGTATCCGGAGTTCTGGGCTGACTTAGAGTCGTTAACAGGACGCGCTCATCACTGGGCGTCTGGCGGCTCGCCCCCGGAGCCTAACGCGTGAGTCTGCTGATCACCTGCGATACCGGCGGTTGGAAAACCCCCATGCGACTTCGGTCGCATGTGGAGAGCGTTGACCTTTCATCGCCCCCCGGCATGGTGGCAGGCCGGATCGGAGCTGATCGATTGGTTCGACAGGGTATCGATCGGGAGGCGAACTTTGCCGCCCGTCGCTTAGCCTATCGCAGCGGTGGCGTTGCCGTTTGCAACGAGCATCGAGCGGACTTGATCGATGTGGGGCGGTCGCTGCATCACCGCGAGCTCTTTGCGCCCGCGGTCAGAGAGCTGCCTGTGCTCTCTCGCGCCGCGATCGTCGAGGAGATCTACACGCCCTACCGCAACCGAGTCGAGCGTCAGATTCTGGATATGCTGCGAAGTTGGTCGTATGTCGTGCATCTGTCGGTACGCACCTTCAATGCCAAGACTCGGGATGGGGACTGGCGCCGTGGTGATGTGGGGCTGCTCTATGATCCATCACGCCAAGACGAGATCGACTGGTGCATGGATTTGGTCGATGAGCTATCCTTTTCCGCTCCTGAACTGAAAGTGCGCCGCAACCATCCGTGGCGAGGTACGAACGATTCGTTGACAAAATCCCTTCGCAAGCAATTCTTGCCAGATGTCTATTTGGGGATCGAGATCGTCCTCAATCGAGCTTGGGTTGGCAGATCAGTCACGTGCCGTGACGAGACTCTCGACTCACTGGGCACCGCCATCGGCGAGCTGTCGGGCGAGCTGATCGAGCGCGCCGCTTAGCGACAGCGAGAAAAGAAGGGCTCATCCGACGGAAGGGGGCGTGGGAGTGCAGTGGAAGTTTTTTTAGGCATCGCTCCAGTACCCAATATGTGTTCAAGGAAGCGTCCGTGCCGAACGAATGTTCGGCACGGACTGGCAAGACCATCGGCGTACCATCGACCGGGATATGCCCTTGCCAAGCCCGCACCTCAGCAGAGCGTCGCTCTGTTTTTCCCGGCAGGCCCAGTCTAATTTCCCGGCAGGCCCGGTCTAATTCCCCGGCAGGCCCAGTCTGATTCCCCGGCAGGCCCAGTCTAACGCTGTCCATCCAATCCCACAAATGAATCATTGGATACTTCAGACATGCCCCCAAAACCTCCGGCGCACGCTTCCGTCGGATGATCCAAAAGCGGACGCGCCGAATCAGAAGTAGCTAGCGTCGTTAGGCGGTGGAGTCCGCGTTGTGGCGAACGCAGCGACTCGGGGGATTCACGCGCGGCCGCATCGCTACCCGTTGTTGGGACTTTTGCGAATACTCGGGTTCTTCCGCACAATCGAAAATCTGAGGATTTTGGCTAACGAAAGCGCCGATACGTGAGATAGAAGCACACGCATGAAGCGATCCATGTGCGTTTCAAGGACGAAGCTGGTCTTCTTTTCACCATCCAGCTTGAGAGTCCCCTGCTGTGCGAAGTCTTACCATCGGTGCTGTGATCGTTTGCGGTGGCACCATTGCCGCGCTGCCCTTTCGCCGTGCGTCGGTCGATCCGGCCCCCAGCAGCAGCGTGCGGAGCGTTGTGTCCGATTTTGAATCGGAGCTCGCCATCACAAGTGATACGGTGACCTACGATCCGGGTGGTGATCCATCCTACGACCCTTGGTACGTTGATCCGCAATCCAGTGGTGCGGCCGCGATGCGGCAGCAGACCAGTACGGCGATGTCGCTGGTGTCTCAGTCCCAATCGGCGGAATCCATGCGGGGCATCCCTTCGGACGCGCAGGCAAGGCCTCGGCGTGATTTGCGACTGCCCCTCACCTACGATGATCTCGCTGTGCCATTGACGACGACACACTTCAATGATGGCCGCTTTGATGCACTGGCGAACCGCCAATCGGCTCCTCAGCCTGCTCCCAAAGCAAATCGGTTTGTTTCTGGCCGCCAGTACCAGCCCATGCAAACGTCGGCCGCAGGTCAGTCCCGGGCCGCTGCAAAAATTCCGCCGTGGGAAATGGCGAGTGATCTTCCGCAGTCCATCCTGCAGGAACCAACAGTACCGACGACGTCGAGCGAATCGGTGCAAAATCCCGCGTCACAACCGAGCGCCGTCGTCGGACGCTTGGCAAGCGATTCCCGCCCCCGCGAGAATGAAGTTGTTGGCGACCAGGCACCTGCGCGCCAGCGGCACTGGATTCGTCAGCCCGACTGATGTTGTCGGTGCTGCTGTCGCCAGATGAAGGGCCTGCTCTCTGGCGAAGGTAGTTGCGGGGTGCTTGATCGCTGTGGCGGCTTTGGCGGCTAGTTAGCGTTGGTGGTCGCTGGGGGCGGCTTTGTGTTGGGGCGGGGAGTCCACGTTCTGGCGAACACAGCTAGGGGGCTGAGGGTGAATGGGGCTCTTGGTTCCATGTGAAACGTGCCTAGTCAAACTGTCCTCGTCTCGTCAAGGTCGGTTTCTTGTGAAACCGACCTTGTTCTTTTGGACGAGTTTCACCTAGAAACGAGTGGCTTAGTGAGTCGGACAGGACGCAATATTAGGAACTCCCCACGGTGGCTCGGATCTTCAGTGTCGTTAATCAGAAAGGCGGAGTCGGCAAGACGACGACGTCCGTAAATCTTTCTGCGGCATTGGCGCTGGCCGGCAACCGCACCTTGCTGATCGACATTGATCCGCAGTGCAATGCCACCGGTGCGGTTGGTAGTGAACCGGCCGCTCACCATGCTCTGCTCGGTGAATCGCCGCTGAGCGAATCGGTGATCCAAACGGAGACACCCGGGCTCAGCCTTCTGCCCGGCAGCCGTCGCTTTCAAGACGCCGACGTGATGGCTAATTCGAATGCCCACGCGACGGCGCAGTTGCGTGCTCATCTTGATAGTGTGATGGACGACTACGACTATATTCTAATCGACTGCCCGCCCAGCGCCGGCGCGATGACGGAGACCGCTCTGACGGCGAGCACGGAGGTGATGATTCCGATTCAGTGCGAGTACTTTGCAATGGTCGGTGTGGCTCAGCTGATCGGGACCATTAAGAAGGTCATCGGGGCTACCGACGGCCGACTGACGTTCGGCGGAATCTTGCTGACGATGTACGACGAGTCACTCGAACTGACTCGTGAGATCGACGAAGACGTGCGTGACTTCTTCGGCGATATTGTTTTCGAAAATGTCGTGCCGCGGGACGTCGCTCTTTGCGAAGCCCCCAGTCACGGCCAGACTGTTTTTCAATACGCGCCGCGCAGCCGCGGTGCGTTCGCTTATACTCAACTTTGCATGGAGGTGCTGCAGCGTGACTAGTGCAACGACCCAAGGATCCTCGTCCGGGAATTCATCCAACTCTTCGAATCGTGGTGGTGGTGCCGCGCAACGTTCCGGTGGTGGGAAAGACCGGCGTCTCGGCAAGGGACTGGCTGCACTGCTCGGATCGTCGATGGACGACGACGGCATGCCCGTGGAAGAACCCAGCTCATTTGCTCCTGAGGGCAAGAGTGCCAGTGCCGCTACTCAAACGCCTGTCGCGAGCGAGCAGGGGAGTGCATCCTCAGTGCGAACTCTCGAACTGTCGATTGACGAGATCGGCGCCAACCCATTTCAGCCACGTCGCGAGTTTAACCCCGACGAGATCGCGTCGCTCGCCGAGAGCATCAAGAACCACCAGCAGCTCCAGCCGGTGCTCGTGCGCGTCGTCGACGGCAAGTACCAACTGATCAGTGGTGAACGTCGTCTTCGTGCGACCATCCATGCAGGTCTGAAAACCATTCGCGCCGAAGTTCGCGAAGCTGATGACCGGTTGGTCGCCGAACTGGCGATCATCGAGAATTTGCAGCGCAAGGATCTCAACCCCATTGAAAAGGCGATGTCGTTCAAACGCTACATCGATGAACATCAATGTAAGCAAGACGATCTCGCCCGACGCTTGAGCATCGACCGAAGTACGATCGCGAACCTGATGCGATTGCTGGAACTGCCTGCGGCGATTCTCGAGATGATTACCTCCGGTGAGCTCACCGTCGGACACGCTCGTGCACTGCTGCCGATCGGTGAAGAAGATGTCCAGCTCCAAATGGCGGGCAAAATCTTGGCTGAGAACTGGAACGTACGCGTGACTGAAACCGCTGTCGGGGAAATGCTGCGAAACGAGGAAGATGCAGATACTGGTGTTAAGGTCACCAATAAGTCGCGTCAGAAACGCAAGCCGATCCCGCCACACATCGAGGCGATGCAGCAAGAGATGCGGATGGTGTTCGGCACCAAAGTCGAGATCAAGGCATCGGCGCGTAGCCGCGGCAAGATCACGATCCACTTCACCGACGCAGAAGAATTTGAACGCCTCCGTGATCTGCTCGGATCCGCTGCTCGCCCGCAGCTTAAGGTCGCCGGCTAAACACGGGCGGTGCGATATCTCTGCGTCGTTTTCTAGCTGGAAGACGCGGCGCGATCAAAACCCCAGACAACGCTCTGTCCGTTGTCTGTTCATCTCAGGGCACGTCGATGGTAGCAAGATGAATTGCTCTTGGCGTGCTTGGGCCCCAGCGGGGCAGCCCGATCTGCTGTCTCGCAAAATGCTGTTTCGCCGTGGCTCTGCTCGGATTGAAGTGGCGGCCCTCCAGTGGCGGGATATTCAAGGTAGGAGTTCCTGCGCCGAGTGAGCGAATTTGGACACCCCGGCGTGCGTCGAGTCACCCTGGGCTGACCGCACTACGGGCGTGGTATGGACGGGTGATCCCTTGCCAAGTTGCGTCCCCGTAGAGATCTCGCCCGATATTTCTGGTGCGTCAATGGTGCGACGTTCCAGGGTGGATGTCAGGGCTACTGGGCGCAGGAGAAGACGCCTTTGAAAGTCCACCGGGTTGGACCGGTCTGGGGAATCGGCTGCATGCCACCTAGTTGCCGCGGACCCGAGGGGCGTGTTGATTGGAGGAGTCGACTCGCGTGAACGCGTGTGGGGGTGGCATGACCGGATGCCTGAGGGCATCCGGATCACGATTGCCGGTCGAGGTTTTTCTGGATCCATCGCCAGCGACGCGGGTGACGTCGGTTTCTGTTTACGCAGGTTTTGTTCCAGGAACTTGCTGCTGACTTTAGCCCGGAGGGCGGCATATGAATGGCCGGTGGCGTGAGCCACCGGACTGAAACTGAACTTACGCTGCTAGCCCGGAGGGCGACACAATGACACATGCAGGCCAGTTGTGTCGCCCTCTGGGCTAGCTGACTATGAGGCCTCTGGCACCGGTGGCTTACGCCACCGGCAGGTGATGTGCCGCCCTCCGGGCTGAAAAAGCGGAACAAAACCCTTGCCCGTTTCGCTGCCGTCAACCCCAAAGTTTTAACAGCCCAGCGTTAGCCCCGGTTAGAAGCGAGAGCCGTGGCGAACGCCAACACGGCCAGTAGACCGAAAGACATTCCCGGACCTGCATGTTTTCGGCTTCAGCCGTTCTTCGCTAGGCATGGTCACCGGCAGGACGAGCAGTATGAAATGATAGCGCCGTTGGATCACGTCCGTCCACGCCCGTTCTTTCTCGCGGCGCTGCGCCGGCGAATTCGCTCGGTAGCTCGTCGCCAGCCGAATGTCGCACGACACCGCAGGGTGGTAGATGGCGGGATGGATCGCGTTGGATTGATGGGATCGCGGGCGCCGAATGCAAGCCGTGAGCATGCCTCTTTTCGGGCGTCGTCCATCGCGACGCGAGCTTCTCATTGACCGACGGTCGCTTTGGACGTGGACGAAAGATCTCGTCTGGCAGCGATGATCGGCGGGGTTTCACGCTGTTTCACGGGGTGGGCGGCTCGATGTGAGCAATGACTCGCTCGCCACTTGGTGGGGGGCACGGAAGTGCAGAGGAGACGTCGGCGCACCCCCGTATCCAAACAGCGGACCGGCTGTGAGAATTTCGAGTCTTCCATTTTGTCGCACGTCAGAGAGGGCCAGACCATTGAGCAGCAACCGTTCGCAAATCCAGATTTCGACCGTCGATCCTGACCTGGATTCGGCAGCGATCGCGCGGATCTATCGACACTACGTCATCAACACATTCGCGACCTTCGAAGAGGTGCCGCCGAGTTGTTCGGAGATGCGGCAGCGAATCAATCTGTGTCTCGATGATGACTACCCGTTTCTCGTTGCCAAGCTGGAAGGGGTCTGTGTCGGCTACGCCAGCACCAAGTTGTTTTACGGCCGGACGGCTTTCCATCCGAGTGCTGAGAACAGCATCTTCCTCGATCCAGATTTTTGCGGTCGCGGTGTTGGCAAGCAATTGCTGATGCGATTGATCGATGATTGCAAACAGAAGGGGATTCTCAATCTGGTCGCGTTCATTGGCGGCGGGGCGCTGAATCAGGGCTCGACCCGATTGCATGAGAGTTGTGGATTCGAACTCGTCGGGAACATTCGCAATGTCGGTCGCAAGATTGGGCGACTGCACGACATGTCCATCATGCAGCTCGTCCTGCCGAGCAGCGGGCGAACGGTGCAGCATGTGGAGGACACGCCCGGTTCCTAATCGGGATCTTTATCTCAAATAACGCGGCCGGGCTCTCGCCGCCGCTCCCGGCTTCCCTTTCTGCGGCCTGTACGGGTTGTTGCGATCCTATTGATTCCCACGCTCTTAACCTCTGCATCACCGCGGCAATCCATTCTGATTTTCCGCGGCCCCGGTCGACGATAGCAAGGGTGACGACGAGTGAGAGTTTATGGGGCACGTCGTCATTCGGGCTTAGGTAATCTGGGGTGTTTACACCATCGATTGCTGGAGAGCCCGAAGGAGTTGTGAAGATGTGAATTGCGGGCAACGATTGCCGTTGCGTTTCACGTGTCACGTTCGCCCCGTGCACCTCCCCCGCACTGCAATGGATGCCTCGACCGGGCATTGGAACAATGGACAAGGACGTTAAACGAGCACTGCTTCTGTGGCCCATACTCGCATCGACCGCGCTGGTCGCGGCGACCACACTACCGATGTGTTGGGACTCACAGTTTTACTCGACTTCGTCACGTTCGTTGACACTGGGTACATCCACCATGGCACGTATCGTGTCGACGGCCCATCGTGTCTTCCGTTCCACCCCCGATGTCGGCGACGGCTCCCTGCAGATCGCAGCCATCGACAGCGAGGAACTGGCGAACAGTTCGATGTTTCGGTCGCTGCAAGACGTTGGTCCCGAGCATCGGCCGGACCGAGGTATGCGAGGGTTGGCGACGCCAGTGCGTTTCGCCGGTGCGTCGATGGATGCTTTGACAAGCAGCATCGATTTGGGAAATGGTCGTGACGAGAGCGGACGCTCGTCAGATGTAGCGGACCTGGGATCGAGCAACCAGGTGATCGCTCAGACGTTGTTGGCGCCGGTATTAGACCCGGTGGCGGAGCTCGCGGGATACTCGGGACAGGAGGCTCCTCCCACAGCCTGCCTCGACCTCCCCTCCATTCTTGCCCCTGGAATGGACGATCCCTACGCCGCCACCGGGAACTCTTCGCAGCGAGTTGTTGACTCGCGAGAGAGTCTTGACGACTGGCTGAATCGCTTGACCCCGATGGTCACTTGGGCAGCGACGGTCGCGTCGGACGCGCAATACACTGCGGCGGTGCACCGCGTCGAGAAAGAGTCTCCGCGCCCTGTCGAGTTTGTCGGTCCGACAATCGATCAAGCGACTCGCGATGCCGCCGACGCGCGTCGCTCCGAAGCGGTCTCGGCGTCGAGACCCGTGGTCCGAGAGGAACGCGCGTCTGCACTCACTGGAAAGTCAGTGACGTGGCCGCAGCCGATCCAACTCTATCAAGATCTCGCGGGCATCTCCACCGACGCACAGCAAGTGCGGGCTCAGCGCCGAATCAGCGGCGATAGCATGTTGGCGTCCGTCACGGCGCCTGCCGACAACCCTGCTGGGTCGCTGCGGTTGCATACCAACGAGCAGATCATGCAGGAGCTCTTCGACCGCGCGGACCGTCTTGATCGTGACGATGTGCCTGCGCCGGTGGAGGAACGTCAAGCAACGACGCTGGCCATGGGCGAGTGGGCGGAGCAAGTCGAACGGTCGCTCGACGAACTGCACCGGTTGCCGCGAATCGGCGACGAACGCAGTGGAGACCAAATCCGCGAGCTCGCGGCATTGTCCGATACAGGGTTGCAGTTAGCCGAACGAGTGCCGGCACGCGACCAACAAGTTCGATGGTTGAGAGCGTCCCACGCGCTCTCCCGTCGGGCTGCCGTTTGGGGACCGATTTGGCAATTGGCTCGTATGTCAGGTGAAGAAAATAATTCACCCACCAGCCAATCTGCAACATCGGTCCCCGACGCTGAACGGGCGACCGAGAGTACAGGGTATTCTCTCGCACGTTTTCAAAATGAACGCTCCGATTTGAACGCTCGCAGTGATGGCGAGGAAATGTCTTTGCGGGTCGCCGCCGTTCGTGAGCAGTTGCAGGCAACCGGCGACGAATCGGGATGGGCCGCCTTCTTGCTGCTCGACCAAATCGATGCCGTCGCTCGGAGTGGGGACGCGGGCGAACGCGCCCTCCTGGCCCAGCGGTTCCTGTCGCGGCTCGATCACTTTTCGTTGCAGAGCGAACATCGCAAGTGGTTGCAGCACGATGCGATTCGATCGCTCGCCGCATCACTGCAATCCTGGACATCGCAGCCGATCGATTACGCCCGACTGCTCAGCGATCTCGAACGGGGAGAGACCGACTCGATCGACTTGGCTGCGATCAAGGTCAGTGAAGCCTTTCAAACGCTGCGGTTTTCCGAGAGCCTGGAGGCCGCTCGCGTCGCCAAAGCGATCGACGTGACGTATCGCAATGCGAATGTGCGGACCGCGATCTCCGCCCAATTGCTCAATCGATTCCTGCCGGCGGTACCAACACGTACCGAGCCGATCCAGGCAACGATACTCGGCAACGCCGTGCGTGGTGTGAGCACCGTGAAATCGGATCTCAATCTGCAACTGCAGCCGTCACCCGATTCATGGCAACTCACCCTGGGCACCAATGGAGATGTTCAGACACGCAGTCACGGCGGACAATCGGGCGTGACCGTATTGAGCAGCGGGCACAATAATTTTGACGCTCGGACACCGCTGATTATCCGCCCCAATGGCTACCAAATTGGTCAAACCCAGGTCAGCGTGACCGGCGACCAGCGATTGCGAGGCATTCGGAGTTCCTATGCAGGCTGGCCATTGATCGGCTCGTTGGTTCACGGCATCGCTGAGAGTCGTTACGAAGAGGCCCTCCCAGTTGCCAAACGAATCAGCAGCGATCGGATCCGCAGCGAAGTTTCCACGGAGCTGCAGACTCAGCTCGCTGAAAAGACGCTCGCTGCCGAAATGCAGCTCGGCGACATGGTGCTGGGCCCGCTCGGTCGTCTCGACCTCGATCCCAAAGTCATCGATTTGGAAACGACACCGCAGCGGCTCGTTGCCCGCTACCGTTTGGCCGGCGATTGGCAGCTCGCATCTCACACGCCTCGCCCGCGTGCGTGGAGCGACAGCTGGATGAGTGCGCAGATCCACCAATCGGCGCTAAACAACACCTTGGAACGTCTGCTCCCCACTGGGCACGCGAAATCGATCCAGCAGTTTTACGACGACACGATGGAACTGTTCGGGCAGGATGCCAAGCCGTTGCCCGATGATGTCCCGGGCGATGCGATGATCGAATTTGCATCGACGCGGCCGATTACTATCGAAATTGTCGACGGTAAAGTATGGATCACTTTGCGCGTCGTGCGGCTGTCCGAGCCAGAGGGCGCGGCGCTGACGCGGTTCATCGTGCGGGCGGGATACGCGCCAAAAGTCGACGGCCTCGATGCGCATCTCGTGCGTGACGGGCACCTGAGTATCCGCGGCCCCGGAATGACGATGGGCCAGCGGATTGCAGTTCGTGCGTTGTTTAACAAGATTTTGTCGGAACAACGCCACATCCCGCTGACCGGACCACGAATCATCGGACATCCTGCCATGGAAGGACTCGCCATCAGTCAACTCGAACTGCGTGACGGTTGGCTGGCCCTGGCGATTAGCCCCGAGACCTCACCGCGAGTCGCTGCTGTCGATGCAACGGAGGTCAATCGATGATGCTGGATTGTCGACCGACGGCTCCGCCGGCCAGGAGGCTAAGCCGATGTGCGCGTCGCACGAGACATCCTCTCGAAAAGAGTGAACCAATCCCATTGCAAAACGTTTCCTCCCGCCAGGCAAACTGGCGGGGGAGTGACAGGTTTCGATGTGTGGAAATTTGTAGAACAAAACATCTTTTGTCCAGATTGCCCCGACATGCAATGCGGGGGTAAGTTGTTCAGCGCCCCGTCGATCCGGTTCCTATCGGTAACCGTCGCCCGGATGTTCGGTTCGATACATTGAGGGAGCAAACCGGCGGGGGTGGCTCGGTGCCGTTCTACGCTCAGGAAATGGCCGGTGGGAACCGGCCCTACGGTTTGCTTTCCGGAAATGGCCGGTGGGAACGGGCCCTACGGTTTGCTTTCCAGCGAAAACAAGCCAACTCGAAGGGACAGCGTGTCGATTGCGTCGATGCGTTGGCGATTGCAAGACACTGCTTATTTCACGACCACCAGTTATTCCACGACCACTAGAAATCCGCCCGCGATGGATCTCTCCCTGTCCCCCAGCAGCCTGGAGCCATCGAGGGACAATCGCTCCCAACGCTGTACTTGCCAGCCCGAGGCTGCGAAGTCGGCGCGTAGCTCTCGGCGGGAGAACTGATGTAAGAACATGTCTGGCAGTGCTCGGTAGGCGTACACGGCATCACCGAATTCCCAATTGCGCTGGAACAGACCTCGTGCTGCCGAACGGGCGAGTTGCCGCAGGCCGGGCAGGTTGGTGATCGCGGCGTAGCGATGATGCACGTGGAGATAAAATGGGTTGCCGGGGCGAACGATGCGGCGCACATGGGAGAGGAAACGCCGCCGGTTGTCGCGACCTTGGATCATGCCGAGCGTGCTGAACAGGCACACGGCGCCGTCTGCGATGTTCTCAGCCAAGCTGTCGAGTTCCACGAGATTGGCTTGAAGCGGGATCACCGACGCCAGGTTCCGCTTGCGGACCTCGCGTAGCATGGGCAGCGAGAGGTCGATCGCCAGCACGTCATAACCGCTCGTGGAGAGTAATTCGGAGGCTCGCCCGGTACCACAGCCTAGATCGAGCACCCATTTTTCCGACTGCACATTTTTTTTCTCGGCCGCATTCTCTGCGCTCGAGCGCCCCTCGTCTGCGCCGCGATGCGGTAAAGGTGGGGGGATGTCTGCCGCCATCTCGGAGCCACAGACGGCCGGGAAAATCTCTGCGAGCAATTCGAGATCGACGCGGCAAAGCGGCGTGCCGGCCACAAATTCGTTGTAGCGGGAGGCGATCGTCCCTTCGTGGGTATATCGCCACGTCCCAGCGGACACCCCCGCCGGACGGCGCCACGCGGTTTGGTCCGCCGCGGCGGGGCGTTTGGGGATCCCCGGCGATGTGGATTCTCGCGAGCTGGGAGTCGATTCAGGCATGGAATTGGCAGCGGTTAGCGGTTGGAGCGACGATGCGGGGGCTGTTTCAATTGTTGCGAAGGTTCCTATAATCCGCGCAACAACAGTGGTAACTGAACTTCACCAACAAGGGAATCTGAGCAAAGTGGCTATTCGAGTAGCAATCAACGGCTTCGGCCGCATCGGACGTTTGACCTTCCGCAACCTGATGGAACGCAAGGACGAATTTGAAGTCGTCGCCATCAACGATTTGACCGACAACCGCACCTTGGCGATGCTGCTGAAGTACGACAGCGTTCACGGTCGCTATCCTGGCGAAGTAAGTTACGACGATTCGTCGCTGACGGTCGAAGGCCAAAAGATCGCGGCCTTGGCAGAGCGAGATCCTCGCAAGTTGCCTTGGAAGGATCTTAAAATCGATATCGTGATCGAATCGACAGGCTTCTTCACCGGACGTGCGTCTGGCGATAAGCCGGGCTATGACAGCCACATCGAAGCCGGTGCGAAGAAAGTCGTGTTGAGCGCGCCTGCCAAAGACGGTGCTGACCTGACGTGCGTGTTGGGCGTCAACGACGACAAGCTGACCGCTGATTTGCAGTGCATCTCCAACGCGTCATGCACCACCAACTGCTTGGCACCCGTTGCCAAGGTGCTCCATGAAACGTTTGGTATCGAGCAGGGTCTGATGACGACCGTGCACGCATACACGAACGATCAAAACGTTCAAGACCAACCGCACAGCGACTTGTATCGTGCCCGTGCGGCCGCTCTGAACATTATCCCAACGAGCACCGGTGCAGCCAAAGCGGTCGGTTTGGTGATTCCAGAACTGCAAGGCAAGTTGACCGGCATCGCGATGCGGGTTCCTGTGCCAACAGGCAGCGTGGTCGACTTGACCTGCAACCTGGCCAAGGAAGCTAGCAAGGAATCGATCAACGAAGCGATGAAGAAGGCTGCCGAAGGGCCACTCAAGGGCATCCTCTTCTACGCCACCGACCCGATCGTCAGCAGTGACATCGTGCACGATTCTCACAGCAGTATCTTCGCTTCGGACTTCACCCAAGTCCTCGGAGACAACGGCAAGTTCGTCAAGGTTGTGTCGTGGTACGACAACGAGTGGGGCTACTCCTGCCGCACCGCAGACCTGTGCAGCCGTTTGGCCAAGTTCCTCTAGGAACAAGCTGCGAACGCAGGAATATCGTCGCTTGAGACCCTGGTCCCGAGCGATCTGATACGCGTCAGAGGGGACAATGGTCCCATCCTACACCTCGACGCCATTTCCATTACCATGAAGGCGTGATGAACCGTCATCACGCCTTTTTTTTGTTTCTCTCCACCGCCCACAGTCGCCAGCCGAAAAAGCTAGCAGCTAGAAGCGAACAAGCTAGTAGCTCTCTCAGAATGTTCATTGATCGCGTCGAAGTTGAATTCACTGCTGGCCGGGGCGGCGACGGTTGCACGAGCTTCCGGCGTGAGAAATTTGTCCCACGCGGCGGCCCCGATGGCGGTGACGGCGGCAAGGGCGGCAGTATTATCTTCGAAGCCCGTGTGGGGGTGAACTCGCTCGCAGCATTTGCCAACCGCCGATTTTTTCGCGCTGATAAGGGGCGGCATGGCGAAGGCTCACTGCGGCACGGTCGTAAAGGCCGTGAGATGCGATTGTACGTCCCCTGTGGGACGAGCGTGATCGACATCGCCGATGGCTTCGTGATCAAAGACCTGACGACGCCAGGCGAAACGTTTGTACTGTGTCGTGGCGGACGCGGTGGCCATGGGAACGCGCGTTTCAAGACGTCGACGAACCAAGTTCCACGGGCGCACACACCTGGCGAGCCCGGTGAAGAACGCCACGTGGTATTGGAGCTGAAGTCCATCGCGGACGTGGGGTTGATCGGTAAACCCAATGCCGGCAAGAGCACGCTGCTGTCACGCATTTCCAGTGCCCGACCGGAGATCGCCGATTATCCGTTCACGACTAAGTTTCCCAACCTCGGCATTGTGGACGTTGATGAAGAACGATCGTTCGTGACCGCCGATATCCCCGGTCTGATCGAGGGTGCCAGCGAAGGTGTTGGACTTGGCCACGAATTTTTGCGGCACGTCGAGCGCGCCGGTTTACTCGTGCACCTCGTCGAACCCACGCCTGTCGACGGAAGTGATCCCATTGAAAACTATGCAGCAATCCGCGAAGAGCTGCGTCAATACGATGTGGGGTTGGCCGATCGTGACGAAATGGTCGTGCTGACGAAAAGCGAACTCGATATCGATGGCGAGGTGTTCTCGCAAATGCAGCAATACTTCGCGGAACACCCGGTTGAGCATACTCGCGAGTTGTTCGGCATCAGTGCGGCCGCAGAAATTGGATTGCGAGAACTTGTCGAAGCCATCATGGACCGCGTTGCTGCCCGACGCCAGCAGATGTTAGAAGCGGGCGAGGAATTGAACCCGATTCGCGAAGTCGATGTGCCGGTCCATAGCAAGCGAAAACGACGGGTGTCACCTCACAAACTAGGGCCCACTGCGTCACTTTCAAATGATCACCAAGCACGTGATATCCCGGAAATGTGGGGCAAGCAATCGCCGATGGGGCGGACGCTCGCGACTCCGGATAGCGGCGCCCAAGCCAGTGACCATGCCAAGCCGGACGAGCAAGCGTGATCATCGGGATCGATGTTGGTAATACGGCGATCAAAGTTGCCTTCGCCGAGGAAACGGACACGATCGTCAAGCGAGTCTCCGATCCACAGGCGATGGAATCACTATCGCAAACGTTGTCTGAACGCTCGCGCAGCGAACCGGCGGACGTGCGCATCGCCAATGTCAATCGTGCAAAAACGACTGAGCTCATTTCGCTCACTCGTTCGCTCACTGGTGATCATGTCCACTTCCGTCAAATCACCTTTGACGATTTGCCGATTGCAATCGCGACCGAGTCTCCCGAGCGGGTGGGCATCGATCGACTCGTCGGCGCCGTCGGCGCATCCAAGAGCTATAACCGGCCGCTCGTGGTGGTCGATGCCGGTACCACCGTGACGGTTGATTTAGTGGATGCCGAGGGTGTCTATCGGGGCGGTGCGATCATCCCAGGCCTGGAGATGCAAACACGAGCCCTCGCCTCGGGCACGGATGCGTTACCACAGATTGATTGGCAGGCGTCCTGCGAATCGAGCACCCTCTCGTCGTCGCATCGCGTGCCTGCACAGGACACGATCGCAGCCATTCGATTGGGGATTTTATCGAGCGTCGTTGGCGGTATCGAACGGCTCGTGCGGCTCTATGGCAGCCCGCACTGCGTGGTCGTCACCGGTGGTGATTGTGACTGCATTGCCTCGGCGCTGCAGAGTTCATCGCATCACGAGTTCGAAACCCATTTGCACCCGCATTTGGTTTGTCGCACGCTGGCCGGGTTGGACCTGCAGCGATAGCGACGGTTGGGTACCGCGTGGGGCGTCGGCCCCGGAAAACGGAACTAGCCCTTGATCAATGCGACTTCGCCCCACAGCGAAGGATCCTCGGTGATCGGGAATTGTTCGCTCAGGGTTAACGATTGGTTCCCCAGTTCGCGGTCGGCGACCATATAGAAGAATCCCATTCGCGGTTGATCAATGGGGTCGTAACCGGTCATTGCATCGGCGGGGATCCAGCCTGACATTTCGTAGCCATCGTGCTTGGGTGCGGCATGAATTTTCAGGGCTTGACTGCCAATGGGCTTCGGGTTGCCACGGGCTCGGTTGATTGGCACGAGCTGGGCAACGGGGCGTTCCCGTTGGGGGCCGCCACCAGCGGGAAGCCACAGGAAGCGATGGCAGTGCTGCGTGGCGCGGTGGATATTCGGGCTGTTTCGCGTGTCCATCCAAAGATGCAGTCCGTCACTCTCGTCCAGACGGGTGTCGCGGCACCATGGCATGGCTCGCTTGCCCGCGACTTTGACCGTAAATCCAATGCCCTCGATTGACCAGGCCACGCGCAGGTCGGCAAAGATGGGGCCGCCCGACAGGGCGGCGAAGGAGGGCATGCGACATGATTCAGGCAGCTTCAGCCCGCGTGCGGTCCATTCCATCTTCTGACGCAGCAAACGTACCTCAAATCGAAACAGAATGGTTGAGTCAACGAGCTGTTTGGAATCAGGGGGCATGAGCAATCAATCGGGATTGGGGAGAAAGGGGAGGCATTCGATCAGTGTGGGGCGAGAAGATCGAACGATCAAGGCGGCGATTTCGCGATCATTCCCCTGCAATCGATACAAACGGGGAGTTTTCGCCTAAAGGCCCAGTTTCGCTTATCGAATCTTATCGCCTAGTCGGTGAGGTCGTCGATAACGTGCTATGCCGCGATTGATGCAGGTCGGCACACGGGCGATAAGACCGGTTTCTTATCTACTATCCGGATCGCACATTCATCCGTGTCGGCCTACATCGATCGAATCCCACCTCAACTTTCCCACCTCAAGCGGGCGTTGTTTATTGCTCGCTGACCTCTGAAACCTATCGCCGTTCATATTGTAAGCCGCCCCCGCACGGGAGGCTCACGCCAGCGAAGGATCGCAGGTTCAATTACATAGGATTATTCAAATGAAATCGCAATCATTCAAAACTATCAAAAACTTCGCATCTCGCTTTTGTGCCACCCGTCGTGGACGTCGTCGGCGGATGTTGCTCGCCGCATTCTTTACGGGTGGCTCGCTCATCGCCGCCGCAGCGCCGGCCGTGGCTGCCGATGGGCCCCCTGTCCATCTCGGTGGCATCTCAATTCTCGTCCACGAGTTCAGCCCCCAAGCCGCTGCGGCGGTAACCTCACCGGTTGATCACCTCGACCGTGTGACCGCGAATCCCATCCATCGCACGTCCAGTCAATTCAATCAGACTATCGCCGCAGCCGTCAGTGCCTCAGCAGCGAGGATCGGTATCCCGGTGGAGCAGTTTCTGGAACCGTTCGCGATGGTGGGACCCCTCGGGTCGCCCTCCCCGGAGTCGAGCCCATACTCATCGCGGCCGCTTGAGTCGGCACCGTTAGCAACGACATCGTTGGAGAGTTCTCCAGCCGCCGATACGGAAACGGAGTGGGACGCCGTAACACCATCTCAACAGCAGCAACAGCTCGATGAGATTGCGGCATTGAATTTCTGGTGGCTCAATGACGGTCCTGTCGTGTGGAGCGTCGACGCGATCGACAACAGCGAAGTTTCGTCGCCCGCTGCCGCCAGCGCCAACCAAGTTGTGGTCAATGATGTTATCTCATGCGTCGGGTCTGCTCCGGTTATCGCAACGATTCCAGATGCCTACTTCCCTTACGACATCGCCCAGCGAGACATTGAGCTGGACTATCTGTCGTTGACCACGGTCCAGCCGATCCGTCCGAAGAACTACGTATCGCTTTCGGAACCGTCAGGTGTTGAAGTCGCCAGTGAGGTCGCCGTCTCGGAACCGGCCATTCAGATGTCGCCGGACTGCTTGCTCGACGAGCTGATCCACGGCACTGCCGAACTTGTCGAGCAGAATCACCTCGGTGACCTGACGCTCGCGGCACTGGGCGAGTCCGTCGGCAGCTGGCTGGCAATGTCGACCGGCGGCACCACGGACATCGTCAACGATATTGCCGAAGAGACGCCAGCAGAAGCTTCGCCAGAACAGGTCGTCATCGACCCGGTCGATGCACCGGCTGTCGAAGAAATTGCCGTTGCTGAAGTGGTGACGATGGAGTTGGAAGACGAGCAGGTCCTCGCACCTGTCGCCGAGGATGCCGACGCCGACGTTGCACTCGAGCAGGTCGTTGCCGATGAGGCGACTGCTCCGGCCGTCGAGGAAGTCGCGGTCGCGGAAGTGTTGGCGATGGATGCCGATGGCGAGCAGGTCCTCGCACCTGTCGCCGAGGATGCCGCCGACGCGGTTGTGCTCGAGCAAGTCGTTGCCGATGAGGCGACTGCTCCGGCCGTCGAGGAAGTTGCTGTCGCGGAAGTGTTGGCGATGGATGCCGATGGCGAGCAGGTCCTCGCACCGGCCGTCGAGGATGCCGCCGACGCGGTTGTGCTCGAGCAGCTTGCCGCCGATGTGGTCGCCGCTCCGGCCGTCGAGGAAATCGCTGTCACGGATATCTTGACCATGGATATCGACGGCGAGCAGATTCCCGCACCTGTCGCTGACGAAGCTCCCGATGCGATTGCGACGCAACAGGTTGCCGCCAGTGAGACGCAAACGGACGTTAGCGAGGAAGTCGCGGTCGCTGAAATGGCAGCCGAGCAGGTTGAGTCCCCCGCCGCAGTGGAAATCGCGGTGTCAGAAATTGTGGCGATCGATGGCCATGATGCCGAGCAACTCGCACCGGTTGCCGATGAAAGTTCTGATGCTGCGATCGCAGAGCACCTCGTTGCCAACGAGGTGTCGGCCCCGGTGGAAACATCGACAGCCGCAGATGAGCTGACGTTGATCGCTCCGATTGAAGCGTTCTCGCTCTTGCAGGTGATCGACACGATCAGCCAATGGCAGGAGTATGCGATGGCGACGCTTCAGGCACCTCGCGACGCGAGCGAATTGCCGGCGACTGAGATTGCTGAGAAAACGGATTCGTCCGACGAAAACGTGCTTCGCTAATTCTGAGACCCTCTCGCTAAGGTCTGTCATTCGCCCCCCTCTCCCGCAATCCGCGGCAGAGGGGGTTTGGCGTTGGGGGAAACCGCATCGTCTCTCTCATATGGAGTGCCAGTCTCGCCTCTTACCGAATATCGTGGGCCCAACGAGTCAATCGAACGCGCGGTGCAAATACCATCATGCTGCGAACTCGTTAAGGAACGAGCGGAAATTTACTGTCTGAAATTGTGGTCGAACGCTCCGCCATCGACTATTCCGACCGCGGAGCGATCGGCCACTTATTTTCCGCTCGTTCCTAAATAATCGGTTCGGCATTCGGGGGGTGAGAGTGTTGGTTGGCATCACAACAGATTGACAGATGAGATTGGTAGTCGCTTGAGTCACAATTTTCTCCCTGCTCCCTTGAGCATTGGGGGGAGACGGATTCGCTCTATTGGACTGTTTTTCGCGATAATTCAGGACGGTGATCAGAAAGTCCGCTTATTCGAGGAGACTCTCGGCACTGTGGCAAAATTTGTCGGCATAGAATAACATGGGGCCGTTAATGCCCATTAATTGCATTTTTCGCACATCCTAAACACCTTTTTCATGGAATTTTTGAATGACTTCACAAAAGACCCCGCAGATGAATCGAGGTTTCACGTTGGTGGAACTGTTGGTCGTTATTGCGATTATCGGCGTGCTCGTCGGTCTACTATTACCCGCGGTCCAGGCCGCTCGGGAAGCTGCGCGGCGGATGAGCTGTAGCAACAATTTCAAGCAACTTGGTTTATCAATCCACAATTATCACTCGGCCTACAATCAGCTTCCTCGGCTACAGGGCGGCACGAACGCGTCGGGAGCACCGAACGGTGGAACGACGGCTCCCCTCTCGAATAACCGCCAAGAATTGAGCATCTTGGTCGGCTTGATGCCGTTCATGGAGCAGCAGGCTCTGTGGCAACAAATCTCCAACCCGCTGCAAGACCAGAACGGGAAGATCCATCAACCGATGGGCGGCAATCCGCAAGCCAACTTGACCCACCACGCCATCAGCCGCTACGAACCATGGCTGACGGAAATCCCCGGGCTGCGTTGCCCCAGCGATCCAGGTCGGGGACTGCCCGCGGCCGGTCGCAGCAATTACGCCGCCTGTTCGGGAGATTCGGCGTATATCAACAACCATGGTTTTGCGGATGAAGAGGGGAACGAACGCAGCCCCACGAACCTGGCGGAACTGGCCAAGACATCCTGTCGTGGTGTTTTCAAATCGCGGGGTGATACCTACTTCCGTGACGTCTTGGACGGACTTTCGAATACCATCGCGATGGGTGAAATCCCTTCCGGCTTGGGTGATCAAGACAAGCGGACTCACGGGAAAGCCGACCTGGGAGGAGCCGCGAGCGGTCGCGGAACCGGCCAGGGGATCCGCGGGCCTGGCGAAGCCTTGTCATGCCGTACATATATCGATCCCGAACGCCCTCAGTTTTGGAAGAGCGGAACGAATATTGGAGACGGCGAGCAGAAACGCGGATTCAAGTGGGCATCCGGACGACCCATGTATGGTCAGGTCAATACGATTCTGGCGCCCAACAAGGAGATGTGCATCGCGAAAGGCACCGGCGGACGAAGTAATTACCACGGCAACGCCGCGATCGTTCCTCCGGGTAGCCGTCACCAAGGCGGTTGCCATGTGTTGATGGGTGATGGTGCAGTCAAGTTCATCACTGATTCCATCGAGTCCGGCAAAGAGGAAAACTCGCAGGTCTACCTGGGAGGTCCCATTCCAGCTGGATCGCAGAGTCCGTTTGGGTTGTGGGGGGCACTCGGCACGTCGGCATCGAGCGAAGTAATCGACTCGGCATTCTGACCATGGTTCGTCCGATATCGTCTCTTAACCCTTTTTCAAATGATTGAATTTATGAAATCCATCCTACGCCCGTTCTCTTGTTTTGCAGCCCTAACTCTTTGTGTTGTGTTATGCGGTTGCGGAGATAGCGGCGGCCCAGTCGCCAACGAAGATGAAGTTACCCAATATCTCGAGGAACATCCTGAGCTGAAGAAAGATATCGATTCTGAAGCGACGGTCACCGCCACGGAATCGGCACCTCGCCAGACCGTCGCTGCTCCCTAACGGCGTGTTGATTTCATGAGCCGAGGCGCGTCAGCGGCCGGGTGGCTTGTGCTATCCGATGCCTGACGGCATTCGGCTCATCATTGCCGGTCGAAATTCGACTCAATCAACGGCCTGCAAAGAAGATCGCGTGAATCAGCCGAGTATCTACGTTCGCCAGCACGAGGATTTCTTCGTCTGGCGATGGTTGGTTTGCAGTCAAGCCGCGTAGCGGCAGCTTTGGCGACGCTGCCGGGCTGCCGAAACGGTCGGCGGTCTGCCAGCGGATGTGACGAGCCGTCCCTGCGTGGTGTGGGCGATGTCAAAGCGGGCACGTCGCCGATCGCTTGCGCTTCCCTGCGACGATCCAACCGATAACCCAAGCCGATGGGGGGTGTGATATCCCTGAGGTGTGTCTCGCGACAATATGATGGTCGTAGTAGAATGGGCGGTTTAACACGATTGACTTGAATACTTTAAGAACAGAGATTCGAGAATTATGTTATCCAGCCATCATTCATGCAACGAAGATCGCTTGCCGCGTTTCGGTTATTTTTCGGTACTTCAGTGAAGTAAGACGTTGCGAGCTATCGTGCGGACTCCCCTACGGCGAGCGTCTCGGCGGTTTTGACCAAGCCGACGAACTCAGACCGCAGGCCATGCGGGTCCGATCCGATGGAACGCTCTGCCACCCGCCGCACCTGGTCGTACGTCCAGTTGCCAGCGAGTGCACTGTCACGAAGTAGCATCCCAAAGGCGGCAACCGATGCGGCGAATCGGAAGTCGCCATCCGCTTGATCGAACGGGGTATGCGAATCATCGAGCACTCGCGTCATCAGCTTGCTTTTCGTCCCCTGTGGCTGTTTGTAACGCAGCTTCAACGTCAGCATTTCCGATGATGTCGACGTGGCAACGTCGTCGTCAGTCGGGGTGGATATTGCTTCTTCCACCGGTTCAGGCTGATACTTTAACGGGTCGACTGGCGGCGCGATCGCATCGATTTTCGCGCCCACCGGAACAACTTCGTACAACGCTGTCACCTGGTGCCCCGCACCAATTTCACCAGCGTCTTTCCTATCATCGTTAAAATCTTCCGTGGCAAGCAATCGGTTTTCGTAGCCGATCAATCGGTAGGCTGACACGACGGCGGGATTGAACTCAATTTGAATCTTCACGTCCTTGGCCACCGTCACGAGCGTTCCCGACAACTGATCGACGAGCACCTTGCGGGCTTCGGCGATCGTATCGACGAAGGCATAGTTGCCTTCGGCATCGTTGGAGGTCTTTTCCAGCATGGCATCGTTATGGTTCCCCATGCCGAAACCGAGCACGGTCAAATCGACGCCGGACTTCGCTTGCGCCCGTGTCTCCGCTACGAGCGCGTCGGTGCCCGTGATGCCGACGTTGAAGTCACCATCACTGCACAGAATCACGCGGTTGACGCCGTCTTGGATGAAGTGCTCTCGAGCGGTGCTGTAGGCGAGTTGCAGCCCCGCACCACCGTTCGTGCTGCCCCCCGCTCGTAGTTCTGTTAACGCGCGAGCGATTCGTTGCCGTTCTTCGACGGGAGTCGAATCGAGGACCAAGCCAGCCGAGCCCGCATAAACCACAATGGCGACTCGGTCGTCATCACGCAGTTCGTCGAGGAGAATCTTCAGTCCTTCGGTCACGAGCGGCAATTTGTTGGGCTGGCTCATCGAGCCACTCGTATCGATCAAGAACACGAGATTGCACTGGGGGCGTTCTTGCTCGGTGAGCCGTTTGGCTTGCAGACCCACTCGCACCAGCCGATGTTCTGGATTCCAGGGGCAGATCGTCGTTGTCATCGCGGCCGAAAATGGATCGGTCGATTCGCCATCGATCGCGGTCGGACCGGTGTAGTCGTAGTCGAAGTAGTTGACCATTTCCTCAATCCGTACCGAGGCCGGCCGTGGCAGCTGATCGCTGTGCAGATAGCTGCGGACCTTCGCGTAGCTCGCCGTATCGACATCAATCGAGAAGGTGCTCAGCGGATGCTCGGATACTCGGCGGAACTCATTTTCACCGAGCGGCGAGAAGTTGTCGCCGGGAGCGCCTGGGCCGGTGCCCTGGTCCGATGGCTTCGCTCTCATCTCCGCCGCAGTCTCCGTTTTTGGATTGCGGTGATAAGTTTCTGCGGGGATGGCGTTTCGGCCCATCATGGCACCTGCGTCCAAGGTATCCATCTGCTCTGCCATGCCGTCCACGCCGGAGTCCATCTCTGTCGGCATCGTCTTCATGGTGGCTCCTCTGCCCGCCATTTCCCTATTCTTTTTAGCGACCGGAGCGGGAGCGTGAAACGGAGCACTCGGCGGCGGAGATGACATGACCCGGGCTCGCGCGGATTTCAGCATGGGGGGGGCCTCGGCAAGTTGAGAGTTCTCGTTGGTGGCCGATAGCGACATCCGAACTTCCGCGGGTTCGGGACTCTCCACGACCTCGAGCATTGAGCTGGAACGTGCGCTGACATCCGCTTCCGTCTCGCTGGGCTTGACCCTGTCCAATTGAGGCTCGGTGGCGATACGAACTTGGGACGACGTGCTTTCCGCATCCGAATGGCCCGCGGTGCGGATCGTCGACATTCGCGACAAGGGGAGGGCGACAGCGAGAATCAAAATGGACGCTGCGATCGCCCACATCGCGATCATTCGACCTGAGTAGCCTGCGTCTGTGTAGGATCGAGCCGGCTGGGAGATTGCGGCTCCGGTGATTTGTTCGCGGCGTTCCGCATCAAGCGTCGCCGCTGGCATCGCGGCGTAGAAAACAGAGAGTTTCTCAGCGACGCGGCGGGCCTCATCAACCGCCTTGGCGAGCTCGGGGTGCCCCTGCATCGCGGCTTCAAATTCAGCCGTTTCAGTGGGCGACAGTTCGTTCATCACGTAAGCCGTGATGCGCGGATCGTCCCATGGATTATTGGTCGTGGACATGTGTGTGAACCTATTAAGATGATTGTTTTTATTTTGTTGTGACATCGCGCCACGTGTCGATCGAGGCCAGCGACTAGACTGTCGCGAGCTGTTTTCGCAGCGACGCGACGGCTTGATGTAGATGGAAGCCAACGTTGGATGTCGTTAGGCCTGTGACGGCCGCGATCTCGCGGTAACTCAAGCCAGCTTGCATGCGTAGCTGCAGGATCTCACGCTGTTTCGGCGTCAGATCGCAGAGCGAGTCCGCCACACGGCGGTGCTCTTCACTCGCCTGGGCAGCGTCCGCGGGTGTCGGGCCAGGATCCATCACCGCGGCTTCGGGGGCATTGTCGCCCGACAGGTCGGAGTCACGCCGCATGGCGAAACTTTGAGGCGTCTTTTTGCGTTGCATGTCAATCACTCGCGTTCGGCAGACGGTGAACAACCACGGTGCCAGGCGGGCGGCAAACTCGGCCAGCGTCGGTGGGCCGTCGCTACCGGCGACCTGACGCGTTTTTCGACACAACTGCAAGAACGTCTCCTGCACCGCGTCTTGGGCCGCTACCGGGTCACGCAGCAATCCAGCCGCATACGCCAGCAAACTCTGCTGGTGCTCGTCAACGGCCCGCGCAATGACCTCGCTCGCATCCTCTGCTTCGCTTGCACCGCAAACCTCGCGGGGGTCATCGGATACCGCTTTTGCCACCATGGTGGTTCAACTCAGAAATGGAAAAGACTAGAAATGAGGCGAAACCGATCCGCCATACGAGTGACAACGAGTTTGTCCTCCGTTTATTAGCAGAAAACTATGACACCCGCCTACCGAATTGCCGTCACGCCGTCCGGGCATCTTCGATTGATCGCCGGGACAGATGAGGATGTCGCCTTCGGGGCCGCGGCGGTATTGCCCGCCAAGCTGGTCAAGGCGTTTGCCGATTCCACAGCGGCGGGATTGGTTTTTTTGGTCTCGTGCTCGGCCGACGGAGCGTTGCCGGCGTCGCTACAGTTTTGGCGAGCATTCGCAAACCGATATTTTACGGCGCTGCGGCGAAGCAATTCGGCCGGTGGCGGTGCCTGGCGTGCTCCTGAACCTCCCGACGCGGCCACGATCGAGGAGATCTTGGCTGCGGCACCACCGATGGTCGGTTTGGAGAATGCCACGCCGGACGTTGTCGGTGAACTCTGGCAAACTCTCGACGAATACGCGGCAACTGCAGCCCAAAAACGCAAAGGGGGGTTGGCTTCGTTCTTGCGTGCCTTGCGACCCGAATGGAATCTGCTCGGGCGCGTCACTTTTCATTTGGCCGAGAATAAAAAAAATCCTGAGCGTCCGTTCGCTTTTCTCGCGACGTACACAAGCAGCGAAGCGAGTGGCGACGTGCCGCGTCATACCCCACTCTCCGAAGCGCTCAAAGCGTCGATCGCCAGTGGCAATTCGGAGCAACTCGATGCCCTGCTCACACCGGTCTCGCGGGCGGCCCAAGCGTGTCCGGCGATCGCCAAACTGCTTGACTCCAAGGCCTTGTTTTCACCCCAGGCCTGGGGCATTTCGCAAGCGTTCGAGTTTTTCTCGAGTGTCCCGCAGCTCGAAGAATCCGGCGTTGTCGTGCGTATTCCCGATTGGTGGAACGCCTCCCGACCGCCGCGACCGCAGGTGGCCGTGCGAGTGGGGTCGAAGCAGCAATCCCGTTTCGGCAGTGAGTCGCTCGACCTGGACGTTGGCATCACGATCGACGGGCAGCCCCTCGATGATGACGAGCTCGCCCAATTGTTGGCCGCCCGTGAGGGCATGACTCTGCTGCGAGGAAAATGGGTGCAAGTCGATGCGGATCACTTGCAATCGGCCCTTCAGCAGTGGGAGGAACTTCGTGACGCGCACGCCACGGGGATTGGTTTCCTAGAAGGCATGAGACTGCTCGCCGGTGCGGCGATTACCGGTGACGACGTGGACGAACTGGTGCAACCCTGGACGCGAATTGAGGCCGGTGATTGGCTCCGCGAAACGCTGGGGAAACTCCGCAGTCCGAGTGGCAAAGTCGAGATCGCTGAGAACCCGCGTCTGCACGCGACACTGCGTCCTTACCAGTCTGATGGTGTCGCGTGGCTATATTTCGCGACACAGTTGGGGCTCGGCGTTTGTCTCGCCGATGACATGGGACTCGGCAAAACGATTCAAATCATTTCGCTTTTGTTGCATCTTAAATATCCAGACGATACCGAAGCCACGGGCGGCGTCCCTGGCGCCGCCACGGGCGCCGCCACGGGCGCCGCGAAGGGGAAGCGGAAGAGCAGCACCAAGAATGCCGCGAAAGTTGCTCGGGAGCCCCAGCCGAGCCGGCCCAGCCTGTTGATACTGCCCACGTCCTTGCTCGGGAATTGGCAGCGTGAGGTCGCTCGGTTTGCGCCCGATCTCAATATGCTCGTCGCCCATCGCAGCAGCCTCGATGCCGATGCGCTCAAGCGAATCGCAGCCGATCCCCACGAGGAACTCGCTCCCTACGATGTCGTCGCAACCACCTACGGGCTGGCGCGCCGCCAAAAGTGGCTGACCGAAATGGATTGGAATCTCGTCATCTTGGACGAGGCCCAAGCGATCAAGAACTCCGGTGCAGCACAAACAAAAGCAATCAAGAAGATCCCAGCTCGTGGACGCATCCTGTTGTCCGGTACGCCGGTTGAAAATCATCTCGGTGATCTGTGGTCGCTATTCGATTTCTGTGCCCCCGGACTGCTCGGCACGGCCACCGCATTCAAGCGTTTTGTGAATACGAAAGATGAGGAGAGTCGCTCGGAGCGGCTCGCCAGTATTCGCAAACTGATCCGGCCTTACGTGCTGCGGCGGATGAAGACGGACCCGCTCATTGTGCCTGATTTGCCGCAGAAAACTGAGATGCGGGTTGATTGTGGGCTGACTCGCGTGCAGACAACGTTGTACAAGGCGGTTACCGCCGACCTCAAAGAATCTCTCGAGATTGCCACGGGAATCCAGCGTCGCGGGATGGTGCTCGGCGCGCTGATGCAGCTCAAACAGATTTGCAATCACCCGGCACTGCACCTGAAACAGTCGACCTTTTCACCCGAGGCATCGGGCAAGTTTGCACAGTTGCGTACGATCGCCGAGACATTGATCGAAAAGCAAGAGAAAATGCTGGTGTTCACGCAATTTCAGTCGATGTGTGGGCCGCTGGCCGAATTTCTCTCGAGTGTCTTCGAAACCGAGGGCTTGGTACTCACGGGAAAAACCGCGACCAAGAAACGCAGCCAATTGGTGAACGAATTCCAAGCCGAAACGGGCCCGCCGTTCTTCGTGATCTCGGTGAAAGCCGGTGGCACCGGGCTGAACCTCACGGCCGCCTCCCATGTTGTCCATTTTGATCGATGGTGGAACCCTGCCGTCGAAGATCAAGCGACCGATCGAGCATTTCGAATTGGCCAGAAACGCAACGTTCTGGTGCACAAATTTGTGTGTCGCGGTTCGCTCGAAGAGAAGATAGATGATATGATCCGTGACAAGAAAGCACTCAGTCGGGAATTGTTCGGTGCCGACGGCAATGACGAATTGCAGTTGACCGAAATGAACGACGCTCAACTTCTCGATTTCGTGTCGCTCGATCTCAACAAGGCAGTGGAGTAGCGATGCTCGCCATGTTGTGGATTCCTCCGTCCGGTGATGGTGGCACCTAAGCGGTCGTGCATCAAACGCACCTGATTGTTGCACCGTTGCTCACTTGTTTTCCAGGAAATGCTCACATGTCATGGTATGGCGGATTTGCCCCCTATGTTCCCGTCGCCCAACGTAAGGCTCGAGGTAAGCAGCAAGCTTCCAAACGGATGAAGAAGGGTGAGAGCCTGCAGCCCGTCACGATCGCAGGGAACAGGATCGCGACGACGTTCTGGGGTCAAAAATGGTGCACGCATCTCGAAAAATATAGTGACTACGCCAATCGCCTACCTCGCGGGCGCACCTACGCACGCAATGGATCGATTGCCGACCTGCGGGTTACTCGCGGTAAGATCACTTCGATGGTTTGTGGTTCATCATTGTATGATATCACGATTGAAATCACGCCCTTGGCGGATGCTCAGTGGAGGGCGATTTGTCGTGATTGCAGCACCTCGATTCATTCCCTGATTGACCTCATGCGTGGCAAGCTGGGCGACGACGTGATCCGCCGCATGACCGACCCGGAAAACGGGATGTTTCCAGCGGGCAATGAGATCAAGATGAGATGCAATTGTCCCGATGGTGTATCACTCTGCAAACATCTCGCGGCCACGCTCTACGGGGTTGGCAATCGGCTCGACGCGGCTCCCGAGCTGCTGTTTTTGCTGCGCGGAGTGGATCAAAAGGACCTGATCTCACAGGCCATGGCAGCGGAGAACGCCACATCCGCGATGGGCTTGGAGAGTGACTCTGAACTTGCCGGTGAAGATCTTGGTGCGATATTTGGAATCGAGATGGCGCCAGTGACACAAACGCCGATTGCGGCGAAAAAGTCGCGTAAAACAGTGAAAAAGAAGGCAGTAAAAAAGAAGGCAGTGAAAAAGGCAGCGACGAAAAAAACGGACGTTGGGAAGAAGCCGAAAGTGAAAGTGGTAAAGAAGAAGGCAACCAAACGTAAACAGTCTGTCAAGGCAACCGCGAAGATCGAGCCGGTCGAGCAGCGGGTATCGAAGCCGACGAAGAAAAAGTCGACAAAAATACGAATTGATATTAGTCGCAGCGTGAACAAGCGAAAGGTTGTCAAGAAAAAATCGGCCGCCAAGAAGGCAACCAAATCCGTAGATACCAAGGGAATTGTGATTCGGCTGAACTAGGGATCCTGTGACTTTCGAGTGGAGACGTGGCAAGGGGGTACCCATCCCTTGCACGCAAAAACCAGCGTCAAAATGGGTGGCAACGCCTCCGCCGAGCCACGCCGTAACCATTTTTTTAGGAACGAGCGGAAAATAAGTGGCCGAACGCTCCGCGGTCGGAATGGTCGAGCGCGGAGCGTTCGACCACAATTGCCGGGCATCGACACGATCTTCTTGTTCGAAGGACCGCTGGGGAGGACACAACCGGTCAAAACAGCAAGTAGCGATCCCTTCGGACAATAGGCCCACAGATTCTACGTCGGGAGAGTTGAAAGCGGCGTTGAAAGTTGCTCAGGCGTTTTGAATGCGAAAAGCGAGTTGCTGCAGTTCGCTCGCCAGGTCCACATTGATGACCGCCACGGCCGACGAGACGCGCAGCGTGGTGGGAGCGAAGTTCAGGATACCTTGGATTCCGAGTGCCACGACTTGAGAGGCGACATCCATTGCTTGTTCGCTTGGCACGGCGAGAATCGCCAGTTCGGGTTTCAGTTCCCGCAGTACCGGTTCGAGTTGGTCCATGGGCAAAATCTTTGTATTCCCAACGACGCCGCCGATTTTGGTCGGATCGGTATCGAACGCAGCGGCGAGCGAAAATCCGAGGCGTTCAAACCCTCGGTAGCGGAGCAATGCATTGCCGAGGAAGCCGACGCCGATCATGACGGCCTTCCAGCGCACACCGCTGCCCAGGACGACACCGATGTGATTGGCCAGCGAGGCGACATCGTAGCCGACCCCGCGTCTGCCGATCGATCCGATCGAGCTGAGATCGCGCCGGACGACGGCGGCCGAGACGTTCACCATCGCCGCCAGGTCACGACTGTTCGTCGATGTTTCGCCAGCGTCGAGCAGACGATGGAGCTCGCGGTAGTACAGACTTAGCCGCCCCACCGCGGGAGTCGACAAATCCGTGCGAACAATCTCATGGGAACGCTCTCCATCGGTTGGCCCAAGCGAGTTTGGTGGCTTCATGAAACGTGGCTCAGGTGAGGAGGTGTGCAAAATAAGGACAATCGGTAAATCCGGAACGGACGGCACGTTTGCACAGCCCAGACGCCATATTTTACCTGGTCAGGCATCTTTCTTTGTTCCATGATTCATCCGCAGACGATGTAGTTTGTGCATCGGAATCACTTTCACTAGCCCGCACACCTTGTGCACTTGTTAGCGGCGAATGATTGCAACTCGACCCTCCCAATCTTGTCAGCGACCGTAGGGCTTCAGTGTGGCCGACGGGCACCAAGCGGACAAGAGAGATATCGGGGACGCAACGCGGTAACTACCGTTTTCGCTCCACATGGATTGGGTTGGTGAGAATGACTTGTGATGTTGATGGGCGATGCCGGGGGGTTCCGGCTGCCAGTGGAAAGCTAAGTCTTACGGCGCTGCGATGCGTCGTTACTTGAGAGGAAAGTGTTATGAAAAGATTGTGGTTACTACCCGCACTTGCGTTGATCGCAGTTGTGTCGGGTGCCAATGCTGCTCATGCTGCTTATTGTAGCACGATCAGTTACCAGGGCTGTAGCAGCTGTGGCGGCGGATCTGTTGTAGCCGACGGCGGTGTTGTCGAAGGCGATTCGGTTGTTGTCGAGGGCTCCATTGCGGACGCCGCTCCAGGTGCGATCGTTAGCGAAGGTGCGGCCAGTGGGTCATACACCGTGATGCGAACCGTTCGTGAAACAGTGATGGAGCAAGTCCAAGAGACTCGCCATCGCACACGTAACGAAACGTACTACGTTGACCAAGTCGTCAATCGCACTCGCATGGTGCCGGAAACGGTCCAAAAAGAAGTGCAGTACACCGTCATGGTGCCAACGTACGAAACCCGTGAAAAGACGATCAACTACACAGTCAACAAGCCTGTGTATGAGACTCGCACACGAGTGATCAACTACACCGTCAAGAAACCTGTGTACGAAACTCGTCAAAAGACGATCAACTACACCGTTAGCAAGCCGGTTTACGAACAACACGAACGTGTGATCAACTATACGGTCAAGAAGCCTGTTTACGAAACTCGTACACGGACGATCAACTACACCGTTAACAAGCCTGTGTACGAAACTCGTACAAAGACGACCAACTACACGGTGATGAAGCCCGTTTACGAAACTCGTACACGCAACATCAACTACACGGTTTACAACACCGTGCGTGAAAACAAAGTTCGCACTGAGAACTACACCGTCACCGTTCCCCAGCAGTACACCAAGACCATTCAGGTCAAGGGTGGCCACTGGGACACGATCACTGAAACGGTTCCAGGACCGATGATTCGCCGCGTCGTGCGTGAGCCCGGCACGTGCCACTTCGATCCTTGCACCTGCCGCACGACATATTGCCCCGGCGCCTGCCGCGTGGAATGTGTTCAAGGTTGCCCCAAGACAATCTGCAAGAAAGTCTGGGTTCCTACCTGTGAAGAACGTGAAATCACCTGCACCAAGTACGTAAAAGAATGCCGCACCCGCGAAATTCCTTACACTGTGTGCCGACGTGTGCCTGAGTGCCGAACCAAGGTTTGCGAATATAAAGTTTGCAAGATGGTCCCAGAATGCCGCACAAAGACCTGCAACTACACCGTTTGCAAAATGGTCCCAGAGTGCCGCACCAAGACCTGCGAATACAAAGTTTGCAAGATGGTTTGCGAAAACCGTCAAAAGATCTGCAAGTACACGACTTGCAAGATGGTTCAAGAGTGCCGAACGAAGACCTGCAACTACACCGTGTGCAAGATGGTTTGCGAAAACCGTCAAAAGACCTGCAACTACACCGTTTGCAAGATGGTCCCAGAATGCCGCACGAAGGTTTGCACGTACAAAGTTTGCAAGATGGTTCCCGAATGCCGCACCAAGACTGTGTGCCACACGGTATGCCGCAAAGAATGCTACCAAGAAACGATTCGTGTTGCTAAGTGCCGCAAAGTTTGCGAACCTTACACCGTAACCAAGTGCGTTCCTCGCGTCGTCTGCCGTCAAGTTCCCGTTACTGTTTGCTGCCCAGAGCCTTGCTGCAGTGCAGCTAGCCCTTGCGACAACGGTTGCGATACTTGCGGATCGGCTTCCGATTGCTGCAGCCCAGCCCCTTGCTGTGCTCCTCGTCAATCGTGCCTGAAGGGCCTGTTGAACAAACTGTTCCAAAGCCGCAACTGCGGCTGCGAAGTTGCTGAGCCTTGCTGCGACGTAGCACCAGCTTGCGGATGCTAGTCACCCATCCTGATGGATTGAGTAGTAAGCGAAGTTTACAAGGACGCTTTCCACGCTGAGTATCGCTTCCCCATAACGAGTCCCATACACCGCGTCTGTTCGGATAACATTTCGAATAACGAGCAGCCGGTGTGGGGGATTCGGGCGGGGGGAATCGACCCCAGAGTGATCAAAACGTCGATACGCTAAATCGGGGCTGAGTTTCTTCGAAAGAGAGACTCACTCCGTTTTTTTATGCGCCCCCGACACATCGACGTCCCGTCTGTGTCGACAACCGGCGCCCGTTGGGACCATCGTCCCCAACAGGCAAGCCGCTTCTTCGGCCGCGTCCTCGGCCGGTTCTTCGGTCACTTCATCGGCCACCGCTCACAGCACTGCGACGAAACCCACGGCAGTCGATCTTTGCAGGTCGACTCGTTTCGATCGAAGCAGCTATACTACCCCCCAAATGCTCCGAGAGGCTATTCGTCCATCCATTGGGGCAGGGCAGGCCGGAAGCCTCTTTTGCTTCGCGGCGTGTTGATTTCATGCGGCGAGTCGCGTGAGCGGGCGGGATACTCGGGATACTCGATGCCTGACGGCATTCGGCTGACGATGGCCGCTCGAACTTCGACTCCATCAGCAGCCTGCTAGGCTCGAATCGATTCTAACGCCAGACAGAAGCTAGTCGTTAACTGGAATAGTGCTTTGCCTACCGATGTCATTGACCCAACTCTCCACGCTGGTTCAACCATGTCGTCGGATTCGATATCCAGACGCGACTGGACGTTCTTTCAACGTCACGGCTTGATCTTTGTTGTTCTGTCCCCAGTCGTCGCGAATTTGGTCGGCAGTGTATTCAATATCTTATACAACTTCTGGCAGATCGAACCGTTGCTATCCGATCAACAGATGGCGCGATTCGCGTCGTGTTGGCAGTGGTTTAACATGTTTGTCTATCCCTTCGCGGTGCTTTTGTTCCTGATTCCCATTTTTCAGTTGCGGCCGATCCATCGTGACCTGATCAACGGACGGACGGTGAGCGATGATGTTTTGGCGATGTCGCAGCGAAAGGTGGTGAATCTACCGTGGTGGTTTTTGGCCGTCGCTTCGGCGGGATGGTTGACATGCATTCCTGTCTTCCCCCTCGCACTGGCGAGTCTGGACGAACCACTGTCGAGCAATGTCATCGTTCATTTGACAACGTCATTCTTGATCGCATCGATGATCGCAGTCACGCACAGTTTCTTCGCCGTCGAGCTCGTGATTCAACAAACTCTCTTTCCTGTCTTCTTTCAGACCGGAACGCCAGCAAACATCGCGGGCACCGCGCCGATGACGATTTCTCAACGCGGATTGATGTGGTCGGCTGCGGCGGTGGTGAGCCCGGTGCTGTCGCTTGTTTTATTGATTTTAGTGCCGGACGCGACAAAATCGGCGCCCACCTTTGCCATCGTGGTCGCCGTGGTAGCGGTGAGTTTTGGTATGGCAACGTCGTGGTTGCTGGGGCGACTGGTCGCATCCCCGGTATTGGAATTGAAAGCTGCTGCGGTGGCGGTTGCCAGCGGCGACTTTACCGCGAGAATCAAGACGCTCCGGGCCGACGAGTTCGGGATGTTGATTAACCAGTTCAATTCCATGATCGCTGGGCTCGCCGAACGTGAGCGTTTGCAAGCAACGTTTGGTCGGCACGTTGGGCGTGAGGCCGTCAAGCAAATTTTGGCAGCGCAAGATGATCTGGACATGAGTAATGCGTCGGGGACCCTGGGGGGGACCAAGAAACAGATCTCGGTGATGTTCGTTGACGTGCGGAACTTCACGGCTCAATCAGCCGATGCGCCCGTCGATGATGTGATTGCCGGATTGAATCTAATGTTTGGCGAGGCGGTGACAATTGTGGAGAGAAACGGTGGGATGGTCAACAAGTTCCTCGGCGATGGGTTCATGGCCATCTTTGGCATCGGTGGTGATCCGTCAATCAATGATCGGCATTCCGATGCCGCTGTCACGGCGGGCCGTGAACTTCTGACGCGTATCGCCGCCATGAAGAGTGATTTTGCCAGCGTCGGTTGGCTCGAGATGAAGATCGGAGTTGGCATCAATACAGGCATCGCGATGGTCGGCAGCATCGGTGCGCCCGAACGCCAAGAATACACAGCCATGGGCGATACGGTGAATGTCGCCGCTCGGGTGGAAGCATTGACGAAGCGTATCGGGCATGACTTGTTGGTCACCGGAGCGACTCACGATGCGCTCTCAACCCCGCAGCAGTTTATTGAATTGCCTCGCCAAATGGTCAAGGGCAAGAACGCGAGCTTACGCATTTTTGGCGCATCGAACTGTGATGAGACGGCACCGACGGTGAGCTCAGAGCGGTGAAGCGATTGGAGTTCTGGGAGTTCGCCGCTTCAGCAAAGTGAGATACGGTGCGGGCGAACCTGCTATGCTGGGCAGTTCCTACCTTCCGCGAAACAGCTGTCCTACCGATGCCGCGAACTATCTTTGCGCTTGCCGCGTGCCTGTCTCTCATGTCCCCGCTCAGAGCGGAAGTAGACTATGAAGCCGACATCAAACCCCTTTTCGAAGAGAAATGTGGTGCCTGTCATGGGGTGCTGCAACAGGAAGCCGGGCTCCGATTGGACGCGGGGTCACTCATTCGTGGCGAGGATGGCCAGGACGACGTACTGGATTTCGCAGACCCTGCGGCAAGTCTGCTGATCCGACGAGTCACGGCGACGGAGATGGACGAGCGAATGCCACCCGAAGGCCAGGGGACTCCGCTGACGAAACAACAGGTTCAACAAATCTACGAATGGATCGAGCGAGGAGCTCCCAGCCCGCCTGATGAAGTCATCATGGACTCGCCGTCAGAACATTGGGCATATCGCCCGCCCGTCAAAGCCGAGTTGCCAGTGAACGGCCCCGAATCGTGGTTGGCCAATCCGATCGATTCAATGATGTTCGAGAAGTGGCGGGAAGTCGCATTGGTACCGATGGAACCTGCCGATCCAGCAGCAGCCCTGCGCCGACTTCATTTTGACGTGATCGGTTTGCCGCCCACGCTCGATGATCAGGAATCCTTTCTTGCCGACACATCTGACGATGCCTGGCGGCGGCGAGTCGATCGTTTGTTGAACGATCCAGCGTTCGGCGAAACATGGGCACGTCATTGGATGGATGTTTGGCGATACAGTGATTGGGATGGTTACAAGGATGAACTGCGTGGCAGCCAGCGTCACATCTGGCATTGGCGCGACTGGATCGTTGAATCGCTCAACGCCGACAAAGGTTACGACGCGATGACCCGCGAGATGCTGGCGGGTGACGAGACCTCGCCCGGTGATTTGGATGTGCTCCGCGCGACCGGTTTCCTGGTCCGCAACTTCCACAAAAGCAATCGCGATATTTGGTTGGATGCCACCGTCGAGCACACTGCGAAAGCATTTCTGGGGATGACCATCGCTTGCGCCCGCTGTCACGACCACAAATACGATCCGATCTCTCAGCGGGAATACTACGGGTTTCGCGCCATCTTCGAACCTCATCGAGTGCGGACAGAGCGTTTGCCCGGCCAGTCCGATACGAAAAAACAGGGGCTGCCGCGCGCCTATGACGCAGATCTGGATATCCCGACCTACCTGTATGTCAGTGGCAATGAGAAGAATCCAGATAAGGATCATCCCCTGAGTCCGTCCGTCCCGGAGATCATTCACGTTCCTTTCGAAACGCATGCGATTGAGCTTTCCGCTGTGGCATCGCACCCTTTTCTACGGGACTACATCGAAACAGAGGAACTCGCCGAGGCGACCGGCATGTTACGGGCGGCCGAAAATAGGCTTGCCGCAGACCAGGACGACGAGGGCACCGGGGAAGGGCGAGCGGGGATTGCTCGCCAACACGTCGCCGTGGCCACGGCAAATATCGAGTCGTTGAGGAAACGCTGGCGCGCAACCAAAGGTCAACTCAACGCAGCAGTGGATGCTGCCGATCTTGCGGTCGAAGCGGCCCAAGCGGAACGTGCACTCCATTTTCAACAGGCCCTGTTGGATGTGTTGAAGCAACGAGTCGCCGTTTCAGATGCAAAGCGTTCAACGCAATCCGATGAGAAGAAAAAGCAATCGGCCATCGAGGCAGCCGAATCGAAGCGTGCTGAATCGGAGCAGAAACTGGTCGACGCATCCGTGAACCTTATCGCCGTAGACGGCAAGTTCACGCCCGTGGGGATTCGCTATCCGGAGACGAGCAGTGGGCGACGAACGGCGTTGGCGGACTGGCTCACGCACCGTGACAATCCGCTGACGGCTCGGGTTGCGATCAATCATATTTGGATGCACTACTTTGGTGAGCCGCTGGTTCAAAGCGTCGACGATTTTGGACTGCGAGCACCCCGGCCGGTGCATCAGAAGTTATTGGATTGGCTGGCGGTCGAGCTCATGGAAAACAATTGGAGCATGAAGCACATCCATCGACTGATCCTGAATTCACGCACGTATCGAATCGCAACATCGGCCACGCCAGGCGCTGAACAAGAATTTGCCAAGAATACCGCGATCGATCCAGACAACCTCTATGGTTGGCGTGCGAACGTTCGCCGATTGAATGCGGAGCAAGTGCGGGACAGTTTACTTGCCGTTGCAGGAACGCTCGATCGAACGATGGGCGGGGCGGACATTGATTTCCGCAATGGTGAAACGACGCTAAGGCGGAGCCTGTACTTTCGTCACGCGTACGAAAAACAAATGCCGCTGCTGGTTGTGTTCGATGCGGCCAATCCAACGGACTGCTATCGGCGATCGGAAAGCATCGTTCCGCAGCAGGCCCTCGCGCTGGCCAATAGCACTCTCGCGATCGATCAGGCAAGGTTAGCGACGGCACGGCTGAACGCCGACAACCGCGATGATTCCTCGTTCGTCAGACGCGCCTACGTCGTCATTTTGGGCCGTCAGGCGACAGCGCGTGAGATTTCCACGTGTGAGAAGTTCCTAGAGCAGCAAACCAAATTGCTGTCCGATCCGCAACATCTCTCGCTCGCCGAGGGGACCGCCCAAACAACGGTACCACCAGCATCGGATGCGAGTGGACGTGCGCGTGAAAATTTAATCCACGTGCTGATTAACCATAACGATTTTGTGACGCTGCGATGACTATGAATTTGCGAAACGCTGGAAGTGATTTTTTCGCCGAGCCAAACCGGCGCGGATTTCTGCGAGACTTCGGCTCGGGATTGGGGAGTATCGCCCTTTCGAGTCTTCTGCAAGGCGATTCGCTCGCTAGCACCGGTTTGAGCACGATCGCACCGAAGGCCAAAAGCGTTATCTGGCTGTTCATGATCGGCGGTGCGAGCCACATGGAGACGTTCGATCCGAAGCCGAGGTTGAACCAGTTGGCTGGGAAAACGATCACGGAGACACCATACGCCAGCGTCCTGGAGTCACCCTTTTTGGCGAACGAACGGGTGGTGGCTTTCGATCCCAATAATGGTTTTATTCGCAACGAAATTTATCCCTTGCAAGTTGGCTTCGGTCCACGGGGAGAAAGTGGGATCGAGATCAGTGACTGGTTTCCTCACCTGAGCACCTGTGCGGATGATTTGTGCGTGGTTCGATCGATGTGGACCGAGGACAGCAACCATGGCGCCCAATTACAATTTCACACCGGTCGACACCGCGTCGACGGATTCTTTCCAACCATTGGTTCGTGGGCAACCTATGGTTTGGGGTCATTGAACGACAACTTGCCCCAATTTGTCGTGATGGGAACTCCGGTAGCCGACTGTTGCGGTGGCCGAGAATGTCATCGCGCGAACTACTTGGGGCCCCAGTACGATGGCGTTCCACTGAGCATTGATTCGGACACCCCGTTACCATATGCCGCGCCGCCACAGGGCGTGTATCGCGAAGAGCAAGCGGGGCAATTTGAGTTGCTCCGCCAGCTCAACCGGTTGTCATCAGAAGAATTTCCCAAGGATGACGAGTTGCGCGCCCGTATTCGATCCTATGAGTTGGCGTTCCGGATGCAAACGGCGGTTCCCGAGGTTGTGCGACTGGAAGATGAGTCGGCGCGAACCCACCAACAGTACGGTCTCGATCAGCCGGAAACAAAAGTATTTGGGCGACAGATGCTGACCGCCCGCCGTTTAGTGGAAAGTGGTGTTCGCTTCGTGCAGGTCTATCACGGTAGCAACGGTGGGGCTGGTCAATGGGATAGCCACAAAGGTTTGAAGGCCGGCCATGGCAAGCTGTGCAAGCAAACCGATCAACCCATCGGCGCACTACTGAAGGACCTGAAACAACGTGGGCTGCTCGATGAGACGTTGGTGGTTTGGGCGACGGAGTTCGGCCGAACTCCGGGGGCTCAGAGTTCCGACGGTCGTGACCACCATCCCTATGGATTTTCAGTTTGGATGGCCGGCGGCGGTATCAAAGGTGGCATCACACACGGCGCCACTGACGAACTCGGATTTCATGCCGTTGAGGATCGCCATTATGTGACCGATATTCACGCGACGGTGTTGCACCAACTCGGATTGAATCCGCACGAGTTGGTTGTCCCGGGGCGCCAGCGCCTCGAAAAGGACTTTGGTCACGTCATCCACGACGTCATCGCGTAGCAACAGCGCCGTGAACGGGAGCGAAGTCGATCTGGGTAACTCATTCCTGATTCCCCGAGTGAACTGTCCATGATCATGCTGGCAGCCGCCCGAGCATTCGATCGAGTGAGTCGGATGTCTGATAGATCAGTGCTTCCGGGTAGTGCGGATAGGGATGGAAGTACTCGAACGTCACATAGCCTTGGTAGTTAATCTTTTCGAGTTCGTCCATCACGGCGGGCCAGTTCGTCGTGCCATCGAGCAGTGGGCGAAAGGTCTCAAGTGAATAGTCGGTGCCGTTCTTAGAGAATTCTTTGAAGTGAACATTTTGGATTCGGTCGCCGAGAATAGGGACCCAGTGTTCAGCAAACTGGAACATCGAGATGTTGCCGGTATCGTAGTGCACCTGGATGGCTTCGCTGCCGAAGCTATCGACGAACTCGTTCATTTCCATCGGCGTCATCAGGAACCCATTGAAGAAGATGTTCTCCATGTTCAGTGAGACCCCCGACGATTCGGCTTGACGTACCAGTTTCCCGACCGCGTCCTTCGCCCGTCTCAAACAGACATCATTCGCAACCGGTTCATGATCGTCACGCCACGGGATGTGAACGGCCCCTGGAACGACAAGCAGATTCTCCACGCCCATCTGATGGGCCGCTTCGGCCATCAATCCGGCCAACTCGATGCCGCGATCTCGCTTTGCAGGATCGTTACTGGAAAGTGGATATGGCCAGAACAGGAAACTACACAAGCCACTGATTTCGATACCGATATCGTCGGCCATATGTCGGATCGCCGCGAGTTGCTTGGTCGATGCCTTCGGTGAAAGATCGTTCTCAAGATCGTAGTTGAGTTCGATGCCGTCGAAGCCCGCCCGCTTGGCTAACTCCATGCACTCGCGTAGCGTCATGCGGTCGGGATAGGGGAACGCCCACAAATTGATCGATTTTCGAAACGAATACTTCGTCGGCGATTCGCGGCGGTCATCAGGACCTGAGTTGCCGTGAGACCCGCCATCAGAATCGGAGTCCGAGCCGATTGCCGTGGCGGCACCGCCCGCAAAAGTGGCCGTGGCGAGCCCGCTGAGCAATGCATCGCGGCGTGACACCCCGCGATTCTGGGCAAAAGGTCCATGAGTCAACATGCAGATTCTCCGTTGAAAGTGGTCGTCCGGTCGTCAGGCAAATATTCGGTTCCAAACATTCACCGCTTCACCCACCGCCCGCAGCACCTCTAAGCAACGCGGGATCAATAACTGGCGTAGTGGATCTTGTTAAAGATCCATCCAGAACAGGATCTTTAACAAGATCCACTACGGTAAATCCGTCACTTATTGTTCCTGGTATGCCAACCCAGGAAAGCAAATCGACAGGTGTTTGTGCTGCTATCCTACCTGATCCAGAATCGTCAGGTGCACTTGACTGATCGACAGAGAGCTGCTGCATGGCCATCGTGCCAGCGGCCCGCCATCGCGCGGTAGAGTTTCAACGGACCTTGACCGCCCTGTCGGCGCGTCAAGTCGGTTTGATTTCTGACTTCGCGATGACTTCACGGAGCCATCGAGCAGCCTGATTCCAGTCTCACAAAGGAGCGAAAGAATTTTCCTGCAATTTCCGGGCCGGATCCTGGCCGTGTCGTGAACCGCGAGGGAACGCAGCATCCTAGAAAGAGGTTGTGATGGACTTCGAGCGAACCGATCCGATTCGCACGGGACGATCGCCCCGTCGAATGGACACGTTATGCAGCGATGGGAGTGGCGATGGTCTGGGATCGGCTCGTTTCTTGAGCGATCACTTCGTCGGCTAGCGATTGATAGTCAACCGCCCCATTGCTCTCGCGGGAGTAGTCGAAGATCGACTTGCCGAAACTGGGGGCTTCGGCGAGACGGATATTGCGGCGAATTCGAGTATCGAAGAATTTGGCTTCGCGAAAGAACTCGCGTGAGTCCTTCGACGCCGTGAAGAACTCGTCGATGTCCGTGCTGACTTCGGCCGCCAGACGGGTGTTCGAGTCGTACATGCATAGCACCACACCGGACAGACGCAGTCGGCTGTTCATGCGCCGGGAGACCACCTCGATCGTCCGCAGGAGTTTACTGAGTCCATGCAACGCGAGAAAGTGCGGCTGCAGAGGCAGGAAAACTTCCGAGACGGCCACCAACGCATTGATGGTCAGAACGCCGAGGCTGGGCGGGCAATCGAGGATCAAGTAGTCGAAATCCTCGTTATCTTCAGCGAGTTTATCGCTCAAGATCATTTCGCGACCGACTTCGCAGGCCAGTTCCATTTCAGCGGCGGCAAGGTCGAGGTTCGAAGGCACGACAAACAAGTTTTCGTCAACTTGCTGGCGAGCATCAGCGAGCGTCGCTTCGCCGCAGAGGACTTCGTACATCGTCGCCTCGCCATCGATGGCGGTGATGCCTAAGTGCAAAGACGCGTGCGCCTGCGGATCCAGATCCATCACGCACACGCGGCGTCCGGTACGGGCGAGAGCGGCGGCCAGGTTCACGCTGCTGGTCGTTTTCCCGACGCCGCCTTTTTGGTTGATAACTGCGATCGAGCGCATGACGTTTTTCCTATGAGAGGGGCTGAGCACACTGAGAACCATCGCGGCGGAACACTCCGCCGCCCACTCGCTAGCGGGACAAGCCGCGGTGCGACTGATAAGCCAGCAAGACTTCGTATAAATCCGAGTCAATTTTCACGCAGTCATCGGCAAAATCCCGAAGCCACGAGCAGTTGGACTCGCTGGCGTCGATCAACAGCCGGGTGATTTGGGCCAGTGGAATCGAGACTGACTTCGCTTTTCCCAATCCTGACACACGGTCGATTTCCATTTCGCGTACAAAACTGTGTTTCTTCAATCGAGAGCAAGGCGGTATCACGGCAGTTCAATCTTTCGGCTAGAAACTTGTCGACGCAGTTGTGTGTAACAAGGCCCGGCGATCCATCGCCAGTCCGTCCTGCACCTGAACTATCGACTTTAACGATTAGGGGACTTGACCTGAATTTGCGGGTTCTTTCGGATTGAGTGGATTCACTGCCGTCCGCCACTGCAATCATTCAGCGGGGCCGAATCTTGCCGCGAATCGATTTGGGCCGGTCTGAGCTGGATTAGCGACTGGAAATCGGCTATGCGGGTGCCATCATGTTTGGCGGGCGGTTGCGCCCTGAGGGCGGCGGAAACCGGCCAATGGAGAGACAAGAAAAATTACGACCCCCGCCCGTGTGGGGAGCGTACAATAGGGCACAATGGATTGACCACAATTTCTGAACCCGTTTCCACCAACAGCTCGTCGCCGATGGATCCGCTCAATCGCGTTCCGCCGTTCAATCGCGCGCTGCTAGGTAGGGAACACGACCACAGCGGCGGAGTCAGTACGAATACGGATCGCGGCGAAGACGCGGTTTCAGTCGATGAGTTGATCCGCGAGTTCGAGCTGGATCTGCGGGGCGATACACTCGATGAGGATTCGCTCGACGACGCGGCGGAGTCGATGCGTACCGATAGCTCGGTGGGTACCGATAGTACCGGTGCCAGCGAGGCGGATTTTGCGACCATTGGCGTCCGCAATCTCGAGTGGCGGTTACCGGTTATTCGCAGCGCCGCTCTTCGTAGTGCCGACGCGATCGCGTCGAGCCAATTGGTTGCGCCCTCCGAATCGCAAGAGCATCAGCTGACTCAGATCGTGCTGTCGACGTATCGGTTGATCAATCCTCGCTTCCGCGGGAGCTATTTTCAACAGGTTCGCGTTGGACGGCTGCTGCCGATGGCGTTGCAGTCGGCTTCCTGCATCGATGGGACGCCGGCATCCCTTCAGCCATCGGTTCGCGACGATCAACACAATGGTGTCCGGCTGTTTGGGCACGTTATCGGGCTCGCTGCAGGTGAGCCTGCGGGCAATTCCGTCCGGGCTGTGCAGCAGCAGTTTCGTCTGACGCCTAAGAAACCGATGAGAAAGTCGAGGCGTCGCCGGCAGTTCAGGTCAAATCATCGGGAAGAGGCCATTGAGGTGCTCGCCGAACTGCAGTCTCAACCGGATTCCGCGAGCTGGACACGATGGTTTCGGGGACCGCTGCTGATTCTCACGCTTACTGGAATCGCTGTTTTTATCGTAACGGCGATCGCGGTATATCGTATGGCTTTGCCACGCCAAATCCCCGGCGAATCACATGAGGTGGTCGCCACGCATGCTCCGGGTAAGGGGGCGCCTCGCCAATCTCCGGCCGCGGTTGGAAGCACGGCTCGAGATTCCCTGCCTCGCGTAGTACAGCCCGCCGCTGGCGTCTCTCCCACGCCCGAGATGACGGTGCCGAAGCAGGATTTAGCGGAACCGCCCCTGCCGGATCAGGCCGTTCGAGAAAGGATGCTTCCTCAGTCCCCGGCGGCGGAGGTCGTCCCCCACGAACTGACGACGGAGGAGTTGATGGCGGCACTGGCGAAGGTTGCTGAGATCCCGGAAATCGATTCGTCGGAAATGGAGGATCCCGTCCCCCCGATGCCCATCCGCTCAACACCGATGCCCCCGAGTACCTCTCCTCCGACGAACGACCCTCCCCCTGCGAGCATTTCCAACTCGCCGGCGATCGCGGATGTACCGGCTCCGAGCGATGTACCGGCTCCGAGCGATCGTGATCAACCCGACGTCAAACCTAGCGAGGACTTGCCGCCCCCGGACGAGGCAGAGATCGCCGCAGCGGTTGCCACCCTGTGGTCGGAAACGGAGTCAGCGGCATCCCAGTTTACGGACTCTGCGGCCGCTGACTTGATCGTTGCCTGGGACTTGGTCGCTGACCTCTCGCGTTCCGGGGCGGCCGAGAACGTGGCGGCAAAACGCCTGATACGGCAAGCCTCATGGTTGGTCCGCCCTTTCGCCAAAATCGTTGCACAACTTCGTGAAACGGAGACATCCGTTTCCAGTGGCTATGCCAATGCGAGCGTTGGTGAGCTGGAAATTACGGCCAATCTGAATGATGGCGAAGTCGAGCAGTTAATCGTTTCATGGCGGGCGGCTCGCAAGCGGGTCGTGCGGACGAACGATCTGGATCAGATGCTCCGCCAAGCCAATGTCTTGTTGGACCGGATCGTCATTAGCAACCAACTCTCACCAAACGATCGCAGCGATCTGCTCGCGGTATTGCGTATTGATACCGAGCAGCTCGCGAGGATATGTAGCGATAAAGAGTCGATTGATGAAACGACCTCGTTATTGGCGGCCATTGACACTCTGCCGAATGCGGCCGATTGGACGCGTTTGGCGTCCGCCGAGCAGCCGTCGGGGTTGATGGCCAGCATTTACTGTCTCCAACAACGACGTTGGGATGATGGTATTGCCTGGCTTGGGCAAACGAGCAACCCATCCGTTGCGGCTGCTGCGAAAGCGGAATGGAAATTGATCCAGTCCGAGGGACTCGCCACGACTTCGGTGACTGCGGAGTTGGACGCTCGTGCCAAGCTCGCCAGTCGCTGGAGCAAGATTGCCGATCGTCTCGATCCACGCGAAGCTGCCGCCGTCCGCCTGCACGCCATCGACCTCTGTGGCGATGTACCCGATATGGAAGTGCAGCGGAATGAAATGCGAGCAAAGTTGCCTCAATACTTGGAATGAGGCGACCCGGTCGAGACGCTGACCCGTCCATTGAGCGTGCCCCCCAGTGGGCGCAACGACTCGACTCACTCGCACGCGACAGCGAGACCATAAACCGCGTCAAATCGCATGTCGCTACCGTCGCCGGGCGGTGGCATCCACGTTCTGGCGTACGTTGCTACGCGGGGTATCCATTCGCCGTCGCTAGGCAGCGAATCTCTCATCATCATCGGCCCCGAAGGGCCGTCCGATCCAAGGCCGATTACTCGGCGAGTGCTGCGGCCATCTTGCCCAATGCTTCAACGCCAATGCGATGGCAGAAATCGCCAAAGCTCTCACCGGGGTGGTGATTCTCTTTGAAGTGGATGAATACGGGCCGAAGAGTGGCGACGAGTTCGCCGCGTGGCACTTGATCCTTGTAGATCTCTGCCATCTGATTGCCCAGTAAGTTACCGCCGAGGAAGACGGTGTAGCGACCTTCACCCGATTTACCATCGACGCTGCGGCCAACCAAGCCGATGTCGGCGTTGTAGGGACGAGCGCAGCCATTAGGACAACCGGTCATGCGAATGGTGAACTGTTCATCAGCCAGTTCCAAATCGCTCAATTCGGCTTCGATTTCGTCGATCACGCCGGGCAGGGCACGCTCGCTCTCGGTGACCGCCAAACCGCATGTGGGGAGGGCGGGGCAAGCGAATGCGAACCGACGCGCGTTGCTGATCTGCTCAATTCGAACGACGCCGTGATCGGCCAAAATCTTTTCGATCTCGCCGCGTTTCTCGGGCTCGATATCGCACAGAATGATGTTTTGCTGCATGGTCAGGCGAGCATTGCTGACGTGGCCGTTGAACAGCACACGGAAGCAGGACTTCAATTGCAGTTTGCCTTCATCTTTAACACGTCCGTTTTCGATCGGCAGGCCTAGGAACCACTTGCCGTCGCCTTGTTCGTGCCAGCCCATGTGGTCGTTGTGTCCACTGACGTCCGCGGCATGCGGTTCGGGCAATGGTCGTGGCACGGTGCCGTCAGCGACACCACACACGGCCTCAGCTTGCGACAGATATTCTTCGACCTTTTGCCGGAATGCAGGCAGCCCCAGATTGTTGATCAGGTACTTCATTCTCGCTTGGCTGCGGTCGGCGCGGTTGCCGAAGTCGCGTTGGACGAGAATGATCGCGGTGATGATGGGCAGCAAATGCTCCGTCTTCACGAACGTCAGGCGTTTCGCCAACGCAGGAAAGCAGTTTTTCTTGCTCGGCGTGGTGCCCATGCCGCCACCGGCCAAAATATTGAAGCCGATCAGTTCGTCGCCTTCGGTGACTCCGAGCAATCCGAGATCGTTATCGTAGATGTCGATGCAATTGTCGTCGCATAACGCCAACGCGATCTTGAACTTCCGCGGCAAATAGGCCTTGCCGTAAATCGGATCGGGTTCCGCTTCGGCGGGCGGTCCAACGACCTGTTCCTTTTCACCGGTCTCAGGATCTTTGATCCAAATTTCATGGTAGGCCTGAGTGGTGGGCTGCACATGGACGGCGATTTCATCCGCCAATTTTTGCAGTTGATCGCGCAGGCCATTTTGTCGCAGCGGCGCGGGGCAGCAGCAGACGTTCCGCGTCACGTCACCGCAAGCGGATTTGGTGGAGAGTTTGATTTCGTTAATGCGGTGGATCACGCCCCACAGGTTTTCTTTGACCACGCCGTGCAGTTGGATGCTCTGGCGGGTGGTGATGCGCATTGTGCCATTGCCGAGTTCATCAGCGATGTCCAGTTCACCGAGGATCTGAGCCGCCGTGATTTTCCCACCGGGAATGCGGTTACGGACCATGAACGAGTACGCTTTTCCAAGGCCTTCTTTACGTCGAGATTTTCGCAAATCACGATCGTCTTGCTGGTACGTACCATGAAACTTCAGCAGCTTCGTAGTGCCGTCGGCGACTTGGTCGGTCGTTGGGTCGGCGAGTTCGGCCACAATCGAACCACGCAGCCCGATGCTCTCTTCCTTGAGCAGCTCGATCTTGGACTTCTTCGGTTCTTCTTCACTCATCGACCAATTTCCTTCGTCTCAATACGACGCGGGTTAACGAATATCTGCAAAACAGGTATATAGGGGTGAATGTTTCTAGGATTAACTCGATTCGTTGTCAAGATCGCACGATTCGGTAAGAGTCCCCGATATTGCGGGCAGCAAGCCCGCCGTTTGTTTTTATCCAACCATCCCAGCTTAGAATAAACATGGCTCACGACGTGTCTGACTCACCCCTCCATGGGCTCATCCGCGAGCGCATTCTGCTGCTCGATGGAGCCATGGGCACGATGATCCAGCGATTTGGGTTAAGCGAAGCGGATGCGCGTGGCGAGCGGTTCGCGGACCACCACAAAGACCTCAAGAATTTCTCGGATATTCTCTGCCTGACGCACCCTGAGAAGATCACCGAGATCCACCGCGCCTATTACGAGGCCGGCAGCGACATCGTCGAAACGAACTCGTTTGGGGCTTCCCCGGTTGGCATGGTCGAGTTCGATTTGCCAATGGAACTGGTTGACGAGATCAATCACGCCGCGGTCCGTTGCGCCCGGATTGCCGCCGATGAGTGGACCGAACGGACACCGGACAAACCGCGTTTTGTCGCCGGCTCGATCGGCCCAACGACGAAACAACTCGCCATCAGTACGGAGCAGGATCCGGCTCACCGTGGTGCAACCTTCGAGCAGATGGTCGACAGCTACCGTGCCCAGGTCGACTCCTTGGTCGCTGCGGGGGTCGATATCCTGTTGCCTGAAACGGCGATTGACACGTTGAATTTGAAGGCCTGTCTGTTCGCGATTTCTGATTTTTATCGGGCCGGTGGCCGCCGTGTACCGGTCATGGCCAGCGGCACGTTTGGCGACGGGGGCCGGACGTTTGTCAGTGCTCAGAGCGTCGAAGCGTTCTGGACAGCGATCAATCACTTTCCGCTGTTGTCAGTGGGAATGAACTGCGCCCTCGGTCCCGATGTGATGCGGGCCCATATTGAAGAGTTATCGCACGTCGCCGAGATCCCTGTCTCCTGTCACCCCAACGCGGGCTTGCCCAATGAGATGGGTGAGTTCGACCTCGGACCGAAGGCGATGGCGGACAAAGTTGGCGAGTATGCCGACAACGGCTGGGTGAACATCTTGGGCGGGTGCTGCGGCACGACGCCGGATCATATCCGGGCGATGGCCGAGCGCATCAAGGGTCGGAAACCGAAGCAGGATTCTGTGGGCCCGGTCTACACGCGTCTGTCGGGCCAAATGCCGATGGTGATGCGGCCGGAGATCCCGTTCACGATGGTTGGCGAACGCACCAACGTGATGGGCAGCAAAAAGTTTGCGCGGCTGATTCGCGATGAAAAGTACGAGGAAGCGGTCGAGATCGCACGCGAGCAGGTCGAAAACGGCGCTACCATCATCGACGTCAACTTTGACGAAGGGATGCTCGACGGCGTGGAGGCCATGACGCGCTTCCTGCGTCTGATCGCTGGCGATCACGTGGCCGCATCGGTGCCCTTGATGATCGACAGCAGCAAATGGGAAGTGCTCGAAGCGGGGCTGCGCAATGTCCAAGGCAAAGCGATCGTCAACTCCATCTCGCTCAAAGATGGGGAAGCGGAGTTTCTACGCCGCGCAAGCCTGATCCGTCAGTACGGTGCCGCCGCGGTTGTGATGGCGTTCGACGAAAAGGGCCAAGCCTCCGACGAAGACAGCAAGGTACGAATTTGCAAACGTGCCTATGACTTGCTCACCAAGGAACTCGACTTCCCGACCGAAGACATCATCTTCGATCCCAACATTCTCACCATCGCGACGGGGATGGAAGAGCACAACAACTACGCGGTCGATTTCATCAACGCGGTCCGGCGGATCAAAGTCGAGTGCCCCGGCGCGAAAACCAGCGGTGGTGTTAGTAACATCAGTTTCAGTTTCCGTGGCAACGATCCCGTGCGGGAAGCCATCCACAGCGCGTTCCTGTACCACGCCATCGCCGCCGGTTTGGACATGGGGATTGTCAACGCGGGCCAGTTGGAAGTCTACGAACAGGTCCCGAAGGACTTGCTCGAACGGGTCGAAGACGTGTTGCTCAACCGGCGTAGCGACGCGACCGAGCGGATGCTCGAGTTCGCCGAGACCGTCAAGAGCGGCGGCAAAAAGAAATCCGGCGAAGATTTGACCTGGCGTGAGGCGCCCGTTGCCGAGCGGATGAAGCACGCGCTCGTCAAAGGAATCGACAAGTACATCACCGAGGACACCGAGGAGGCTCGCCAGTTCTTTGATCGCTGCATCCAGGTGATCGAGGGGCCGCTGATGGATGGCATGAAGGTCGTCGGCGATCTGTTTGGACAGGGCAAGATGTTCCTGCCGCAAGTCGTGAAATCGGCACGGGTGATGAAGAAGGCGGTGGCCTACCTCGAACCGTTCATGGACGAAGAAAAACGTCTGGCCGGAACTCAAGACCAGGCTGCCCGTGGCAAGTTCCTGATCGCGACGGTCAAGGGCGATGTGCACGACATCGGCAAGAACATCGTCGGCGTCGTCCTGCAGTGCAACAACTACGAAGTCATCGATTTGGGCGTGATGGTGTCCTCGGAAAAAATTCTCGAGGAAGCGATCAAGCAGAACGTGGACATGATCGGATTGAGCGGCCTGATCACACCGTCGCTCGACGAGATGACGCACGTCGCGCGAGAAATGAAACGGGCCGGATTCACGATGCCGCTGTTGGTCGGCGGTGCGACGACCAGCGCCAAACACACGGCGGTCAAGATCGCTCCCGGCTACGATGGGCCCGTGTTGCACGTGCTCGACGCGAGCCGCAGTGTGAACGTCGTCGAACGCTTGCTCAGCAAAGAGCACCGGGACGGATTCATTGCCGAGAATGTCGAGACGCAGAAGAAACTGGTGTCTAGTTTCCAGAGTCGCAAACAGACACTCATTCCCTATGCCGAAGCACTCGAAAAGCACTTTCAGACCGATTGGTCGAGCGTGCAAGTTGACAAGCCGTCGTTCACGGGCACACGCGTCCTGAAAGACATCCCCCTCGCGGAGATCCGGCCATACATCGATTGGTCACCGTTCTTCAGCACGTGGGAGTTAAAAGGCAAGTACCCGAAGATTCTGGAGGACAAAGTCGTCGGTGAGCAAGCCAAGGAGCTCTTTCGAGATGCCAACAGCCTGCTCGACGAAATCATTGCCGGCAATCTGCTGACTGCAAACGCCGTCTATGGCTTCTGGCCCGCCGCGAGCGACGGTGAAGACGTGATCCTGTATACCGATGAATCCCGAAGCCAAGAACTCACACGGCTGTTCTTCTTGCGGCAGCAATGGGAACGCAAGGGGCAAGCCGACTATCGCTCTCTGGCCGATTACATCGCACCGATCGACAGCGGGCGGGAAGACTACATTGGCGGTTTCGCGGTCACGACCGGTATCGGTGCCATGGAACTGGCGATGAAATACAAGGACGAACTGGATGACTACAAAGCCATCATGGTGCAAGCGGTCGCCGATCGACTCGCTGAAGCACTCGCCGAAAAGCTGCATGAGCAGGCCCGCGGCGACTGGGGATTTGGTGTCACCGAGGGATTGTCCAAAGAAGAAATGATCGGCGAAAAGTATCGCGGGATTCGGCCCGCAGCGGGCTACCCCGCCTGCCCTGATCACACCGAGAAGCAAACGCTGTTCGATCTACTCGATGCTGAGAAGCAAACCGGGATCGAATTAACGAGTAGCTTTGCGATGATCCCCGGCGCCGCCGTCAGCGGTTTGTACTTCGGTCACCCCGAAGCACGGTATTTCACCGTCGAGCGGATGACGAAGGATCAAATCGAATCCTACGCGAAACGCAAAGGTTGGCCGATCGAAAAAGTCGAACGCTGGCTCGCGCCGAACCTCGCGTATTAAGAATCCCCGCCACTTTCTGCCGCCTGTGACAAAATCGTAGGATGGGACCATTGTCCCGTCCGAGAGTTCTTTGCACGACGTGGTCGTAAAGTTGCTCGCTCGGGACGATGGTCCCAAGCTACGTTTGGTGGTCGTAACGTTGCTCGCTCGGGACGATGGTCCCAAGCTACGTTTGGCGGTCGTAAAGTTGTTCGCTCGGGACGATGGTCCCAAGCTACGTTTGGCGGTCGTAACGTTGCTCGCTCGGGACGATGGTCCCAAGCTACGTTTGGCGGTCGTAAAGTTGCTCGCTCGGGACGATGGTCCCAAGCTACGTTTGAGCGATGCGTCACAGCTTTGCCCGCCGTGTCATCCACTCTCTAGAAGCTTTCGTCGTCGTCAATGGTCTCGTGCCCCGCGGGTGTCAATAGAGCCTGCCAGACCTGCATGTCGATGGTGTCAGTGATGTATCGGGTGCCGCCATCGGCCATGGCCACATTGACTCCACCGACATGATTCGACGAAGGGCGGGCGAGATCGGCCACGTTGTCTGGCGTGATGATCGCTGCACTGAGATCACCGCCGGGTGCCGGGCCATTGATCCGGTGAATCGGCGGGCTCTTGCGCCCGCGTTCCCAGTCGACGCTGTGCCAGACCAAGCCGTTTGTGAATCGACTGAACTTGGGAAAGACGACTTCATCGGGATCGGCACGGAAAACCAGGTCCGCTTGATCGGTGAATCCGCTACGGTGCCATGGCAGCGCGCTGAGTGATTCGGAGAACAGCACGGTGTAGCCATGACCGTCCTTGAAATCATCGAGCCGAATCGCAGGGCCAACAGGGACTCGGATCGAGCCATCGATCGCACCAGGGGCGCGAGCATCCAATCGGCTATTGATCGCCCCATACTTCGGGAGTAGGGAATCGGCAAAGGATAGTGGTAGCGATTCACCACCAGGCGTATGAATGAGTTGGGTTTGACTCGGATCGGAACCGACCGAAAACGCCAGGCCAGTGTTGGCGATGTAGCTGTTGCGTCCAAATTCGACGTCGCCATACTCGCTGCTGGGGCACTGCATGATTGCCAGGTTCGGTGCCGCGTTGGAGCAAAAGCCTTGGCCGCTGACGCCCGACGAAAGAGGGTTTTGGGGACTGCCGCCGCTGACGACCGGATAGCGGTCCTCCGTCCATACCTCATAGGTCGGCTGAGCGTCGAGAAAGGGCAGAATCGAGACAGCCCACGTCCCCATTTTTCGATGCTTGGCCAGGGTGTCTGGATTCACTTCGGCGTCAGATGGATCGCTCAAAGGGCTTTCGAGGCCGAACGTGCCAAAGTCATTCACCCAAGTGGGCATCTGATTCTTGGTGTGCTCGTGCATGATCGCGGCGAGGGATAGGTTCTTGAGCTGGATGGAGCATTGATTGCGACGAGCTTGGATACGGTGGCCGCTGTCAATGCTTGGCAGCAGCAATCCGAGCAGGATTCCAATCGAAACGATGACTACCGCAAGTTCAATACGCGTAAAACCGTTTCGATTTTGTTCCGTGGGAGTGCTCTTTGGAGCTGCCGATTTTGCTTTCGCAGTGGTGGAGCTTTTCGATTGACTCATTTTCCGTTACCTGGAGTTGATGTCTGGTGGACTAACACCTGCGTTTCATGATAACGCGATCGGGGCTGCCATTGGGGGCTCGGTTAGCCGGTTTCCAGGCCATCGATTAGAAAGCGTGCCACATCGAATGACGGGAAAAGAAACCGATGCTGACCATTGAAAAATACTCTTTTGGCGTGGGCGATCGGTTCGCACACCAAGCTGCTGCGCAACGACGCGCCTTCCAAAAGCTCGCTGAAACCCGCGTCGACGTCGCGCCGGCTTGGAATAACTCCAATCGAGAGCATACGTTTGTCGGCTCGCAGCCGCAGGCCGTGTGCGATGCGGCAAAAGCGGCCGTGGAGAAGCTCGGATGGACGAAGCCATGGCAGGTTGATGCCGACCACATTCAGCTTGCGACGGTGGAGCCGTTTTGGTCGTGCAGCGATTTCTTCACGATTGATGTCGCGGACTGGATCGGCAAGGCGGCGCCGAAGAGCGATATCGGTGCGTTCGTCGATCGCCACAGTGAATTGGTCGGCACGCTCGAGCTTGCCGAGCTGTCGACGCCACTGCAGATCACTCGCGGGTATGTTCGCCGACTTGCACGTTGCCAACGAAGAGATCGTTGGCAAACAGGTGACTGAGAATAGTTACGAGCGACACATGCGGCCACTGTTCGTCGAATGAGACGGCATGGACATTCTCGCCGGCTCGGCCCAATCGGGCAGCATGACCGACGGATCGGCGACCCCCATGACGATTGCAGACGTATCGCGAGTGGGGCGGCCGACAATAAGGCAGCGTGTCAGTGAGATCAAGTCATGCAGCTTCTGCTGCTTCAGATCACGCTGGCAACGCAATTGCTCGAACCGGAGCAGAGTCCTTCGGAATATCCCCATGGCACCTTCGTCGCGACAGCAATCCACCCGCAGGGCGACGCTATCGCCGAGCGAGATTTTGCGACGCAAGTCTCGCCAACTTTCAGCGAGATCACAAAAGAACGCCGGTTGGAGTGCGACGCCTTCAGGCAATACCAACGTCAACGTCTTCTGCTCGCTGCGGTTCGTTGAAACCGCATGGTAGAGAAGTGTCGTGAGTGTATCGCTGCTGCGGATCGGATTGACCACGTGGAGGTTCTTCGCCATCTTGATTACCGTTTGGACGTCCGCATCTTGGCGAGCATGGCATGGAAGTCGATTGCGACAGATGGCTCGGCGGGAGCATCGGTGCGGATCTCGGCGACGACCACCGTGCTATCAACGTTCACGTCATCTTCAATCACGAGCATGTCGCGATCATCATGGACGAGTTCTTCGTCGTCGGCATCCTCGACCCAGAGAACGGGAGCCGCGGCGGCCCGCAGGCTGAGTACCTCGCGATGCAGCGCTGATTCGACATCGGACGACTCCGCAGTTTGATCGGCCCCCAGCTCGCTCTCAGCAAATTCACCCTGATGAAGTTTCGGGGTTTGGACGCTGTCGACCACGGGCTCTTCATCATCAAAATCACCGAACAATTCGTCGGGCGACAGGGTTCCGCTAGCTTCTGGTTTCACGGGTACTTCTTCTTCGATCTGCAGCAGAGGACTCAATGAAGTCTCCTCGTTCTGACACGCCGTGACACGGTCGTAGTCAAAATCGCTCGCCGGCTGGCAGTCGAAACTGACAGCACCGAACTGTGACGCGTCATCACAGTTGCACGCGATCTCAGTTAGCATTGTAAACTCCGGTGCTTCGATCTCCTGCTCCGATTCACATGAGTCGTGAGCGTCGCTGTCGTCCTCGCAAACGCGCTCATCCAACAAAGTCGGTTCAGTGGTCTCATCGGGATACGACGAGTCCGAGAGTTCGCAGGATTCGACGCTTGATTCATCGTCGTCCCGGAGGGGGCCGAACTCGACGTCCGACACGGGCCGGCTCAGTTCGGGTTCATCGACGAGGGGTCCGGGCAGTTGCTGCAGGACCGACCACGCGCCATCAACGATGCTGGTGGTGATACGAGTGACCTCTTTTGCCTTCGCAAATGACATCGCTGCGGTCATGAGTTGGTTGACTAAGCGAGGGACACCACTGCACGCGGAATGAATCGAGCGAATCGCTGGTTCGTCAATCTCGAAGCTGGCCGTTGCGTCGCAACTCTCGATCGAACGGCGAATGTACTGCACGGTCTCGTCGCTAGAGAGTGGATGCAGGTAGCAACGTGTCGAGACGCGTTGGACGAGCGAATCGAGCGACGGCAGCGCGAGGGTTTCGTCGAGTTGGGGACCGCCGAGCAAGACGGCGCTCACACGGGGGCGACCATCGGACATCACGTTGGTTAAAATGCGAATCGTCTCGAGCACCTCGGGACGCAATGATTGGGCTTCGTCCACGAGCAGGAGTAGACCTGAAAACTCTTTCGAGCTGCCCGCGATGCGTTCGATGATAGCAAGTTGCGGATCATCTCCGAGTGCAGGCGGCGTCGGTGCGATCCCGCGGATCCGATCGAGTCGGCTGAGTAGGTGACGCTGCAGTGATAGCGGACTCTCGAGGGTCGTGTCCCCGAATACGATGACTTCCCGGTCTCGTGAGAAGTACTGCTGGAGGACCTGGCAGATCAAGGATTTGCCGGTGCCGGGTGGGCCGATGACGAGCGAAACCGCTTCCCATGCCTCGACGGCGTGACGTACACGCTGCAGTGCATCGTCCTGAGAACCGACGCGAACATATCGCGAGGCGCTGGGGAAGGGTGGAAACGGTGGTGCGTGAAACTGTGTTTCAACCGATGACATGGTCGACGTCCCGAAGCGGCACAAAACGAAAAAAGCGGAAAACCTATCTAATCGTTACAGTCGGCACGTCGCGCGGCCAAACTGAAGCGAAAGTGGTAGTATCGGTGGCCCCGGCGCCGACGGAATGAATCTCGATCGCGCCGGCCCACACTGAGTTGCGGCCGATTTCACATTACTCAATCTTCCTACGACAAGCCTATGCCACTTTCCCAAACGCCTGACCTGCAGGAAGTTGCTGCGGCAATTCGCGCTGCGGCCGCGGCGGAAGGATTCTCGGCGTGTGGTTTTGCACCGGCTATCGACAGTCAGGGCTTTACTGACCTGGTGAAGTGGATCGACGACGGTTATGTGGCGGAAATGGACTATTTTGCAAAGCGACTGGATGCCTACCGCCATCCGGGAGGGGTGTTGCCCGGTGCTCGCTCGGTGATCGTGTTGGCCTTTCCCTATCCGGCGACCGACCCCGTGTCAGCGGAGCAGGTCGGAGCCGAGGCGGTTCATGGACGCGTTGCTCGCTACACATGGTCGGGTACCGATTACCACGATGTGATTCATCCCAAGCTCAAGCGAATCTGCCGGCTCGTTCGAGAGCTCTGTCCTGACGCCCATGCTCGTGGGATCGTCGACACGGCGCCGTTGATGGAGCGGGAAGTTGCCCAGCTCGCCGGACTTGGCTGGCGGGGCAAGAATACTCTGCTGCTGAACCCGACGATGGGCAGTTACTTCTTTCTGGCCTGCGTGCTGGTCGATATCGAATTGCCCCCGGACGTACCCTTCGCAGCCGACCATTGTGGGACGTGCACGGCGTGTTTGGATGCGTGTCCGACGGACGCTTTTGTCGGCCCACACGTGCTCGATGCGTCCAAGTGTATTAGTTTCCTGACGATTGAGAGTCGCGAACTGATTCCTGAACCACTGCGTGCAGGGATCGGCGGCTGGGTGTTCGGTTGCGACATCTGTCAGGAAGTGTGTCCGTGGAATCGCAAACCGACACGCCGCGCCATGGCCGAGGAGGCGGTGCCGGATGCGGGTCAGCCGCCGCCAGCACCGTTCACACGCGGGCGGATGGAGTTGCTGCGGTTGTTTTCGCTCGATGAGGATAGCTTTCGAACGCAGTTCCGCAGCACCGCGATGTGGCGAACGCGGCGGCGTGGGTTGCTGCGAAACGCAGCCATCGTGATGGGGAATATCGGCGATTTGGATTGCATCGATACCCTGGAAATCGGCTTGCGGGACTCGGAATCCATCGTGCGAGCCGCCTGCGTGTGGGCGGTTCGGAAGATCGCCAGCCGCACGGACCCGGATGGTAGTCAAGCCGTACAGGAGACTCTGGCACGATTCCAATGCGAGGAAACCGATCCAATGGTGTTGGCCGAGTTCGATCGCCCGCTCGATTCATCAATGCGCCCGCTCGATTCATCAATGCGATCGAGTGAAACCACGCCTTCACGATAGCGACTGATGATCCACCACCGGCGACGACATCGACCATCCGCAAACGCTCCGGGGAGCAAGAACGAGTTGTTAGCCCATCGATTGGGCGCGTCGCCACATTCGCTTTTGACTGGGGAGATCATATTTGCGATGCAGCCGGCTCCACTCGTCGGCGATTTTCTGGCAGGCATCCTCCGCTGTGGTGTCGCCCAGGATGCAGTCGCGTACGTTCGTGTCGAGCACGTGGTAGTATTCGGCGGCGCCGGCGAGTTGGAGCGTCGGGACATAGCCCGGTTTCGATAACTGGGTGCTTAACCAGGCGCGATACCGTTCAGTCATGTCGACCGACGAATCACTCGCGGGGTTCGTGACGTCGACCAACGACGCAATGCTGCGATACAACGGTTCACTGCCTTGACCGCCGGACAGCCATTCTAGAAATGCATCCGCGGCCGCGGTCTGGCGGCAGGACGATGCCATCGATCCGACCAGCATGAATGGATCGACCATGGCGCGTTGCCGCGCCGGTCGAGCATTGCTGTTCGACGAGGTGTTGCCACTACCAGGCAGCGTTGAGTATGTCATCACAATGTCCGCGTTGGGCCGGGCATCCGCGGGGTTCGAGTCGCCTTGTGGGAAGCCAATGCCCGCTTGCAACTCACCGCTGGCCACACGCCGATAGATCTGGCCCGGCGCGAGATCATGAAACTCCGGACTGGATTTCTGCACGGCATCCCGCATCTGCTGCAAAACCGAGACGTAATCGGGCTGCGTCAGCAGGGGGGCAAGTGTTTCGCGGTCGAACAACCATGTTGTCTGCAGACTGCTGGCCAATCGCCACAGATACATCGCACCCGCCCAGCCCATCGCGGTGGGTTCAGCGCATTTGCCGCCTGTTGCGTCGATGAAGTCAGCGTATTGGCTCCAGGTTTGTATCGATTCATCGTTGGAGTCTTCGCCCAGGATCAACGAGGGCAGGTAACCGCCCAAGGGCGTTGCCATCTGTTCGCCTGAGAAAGATGTCGCCAAGCGAAGTGCGACCGGAAGGGTCGCGTGATCAGGCCGGGCAAAAATATCCACTTCCGGGTCCGTGTTGCCCTCCGAAACCGCTGCGTCGGCGAGTAGCGGCATGACACGTTTGTTTAAAACGAGTTCGCCCATCATCGACACCGGATACAGCAAGACATCCGTCGCACTGGACTGGTTCAAAAAATCGTTCGCCAGTCCTGGTGAGGGATCATCAGGCGCGTCGTTTGATTCCAGTTCGCGAAGCGGTTCGATCAGGCGAATATCCAGCGGTTGCTCACTGATCGATGCCCAGGTTCGCTCGAGCACTTCTGCGTCTGCGTTCCTGCCCATCCATAGCACCCGCAGTGGCACATCGGTGCGCCCGGGCCGGGATTGGGTCGCTTCCGGAGAGTTCTGGTGATCGGGGCGACATCCCAAGCTGGCGATCAGGCAACCCGCCCCGGCGATCCACTCACGGCGTGGCAGACGAGTGGTTGACTGAGATGGAGGCTCGCTCGCGTGGTCGGGTGATCGCATGGAATGGTAGTACTGGTTCGGAGCAAAGAAAACGTTGGCCCGCGGGGACAACGCGGCCATGATACGCGTTATATTGTCGTTTTGTTCAGGGCACCCCCCAATCCACCTGATTCAACACTCCTTCTCTATTCAACACTCCTTCTTTCGATCAAGCACGCAGCATGAGTTATTACCTCGGCATCGATATCGGCACCAGCGGCACGAAGACACTTCTTATCGACGAAGCGGGCAAGGTGCTTGCTGAATCCGACGCCAATTATCCGATGGCGCAACCTCGCCCAGGCTGGACAGAGCAAGATCCGGAGGACTGGTGGAAGGCGACCGTCAAAACCGTCCGTGCGGTCATGCGTGCATCCAAAGTGGATAAAACGGAGGTCAAGGCAATCGGATTGTCCGGCCAAATGCACGGTTCGGTGTTTTTGGACGCAGCCGATCAAGTCATCCGTCCGGCGTTGTTGTGGAATGATCAGCGCACGGCCGAGCAGTGCGATGCCATCACGTCAGCAGCCGGCTCGCGTGAAAAATTGATCGGGATGGTTGCCAACCCCGCCCTGACCGGGTTCCAAGCACCGAAGATCCTATGGTTGCGGGACAATGAAAAGCGAAACTTCGGCAAGCTGGCGAAAGTGTTGTTGCCCAAAGACGACATTCGCCGGCGGATGATCGGTGACTACGTGACCGAGGTCAGCGACGCGAGCGGCACGTTGCTGCTCGATGTTAAAGCACGCGACTGGTCGACCGAGTTGCTCGGAAAACTCGGGCTCGATGCGTCACTGCTGCCTCGGGTGGTGGAATCCGAGGACGTCACCGGGACGCTGACGTCGGCTGCCGCCAAGGCACTTGGACTAACCACACAGTGCAAGGTCGTCGGTGGTGCCGGCGACTGTGCCGCCGGAGCGATTGGCAACGGGATCGTCAAAAAGGGGTTATTGAGCACCTCGATCGGCACCAGCGGCGTGATGTTTGTGCACAGTGATGAACCCAACATCGATGCCGCCGGACGGTTGCATACGTTCTGCCACGCGGTGCGCGGCAAGTGGCATATGATGGGCGTGAATTTGACCAGTGGCGGATCGCTGCAGTGGTGGGTGGAGAACGTGCTGCAAGGCTTAGCGGGAATGCCGAAAGGTCAATCCTTTGCCGCAGCGACGAAGGAAGCCGCTGGGGCGCCCGCCGGCAGTGGTGCGCTGCTGTTCTTGCCCTATCTCAATGGCGAACGCACCCCGCACGCGGATCCGAAAGCCCGTGGTGCGTTTGTTGGCATGAACCTGACTCATGATCGCGCCGCGATGACTCGCAGCGTGATGGAAGGAATCACCTTTGCGCTCCGCGACAGCCTCGACATTATCGAGTCGCTCGGTGTGCCAGTGCGACAAATCCGGGCCTCCGGCGGCGGCAGCAAGAACACGATGTGGCGTCAGATGCAAGCCGACGTGTTTGGCAAAAAAATCACCACGCTGCGAGTCGAGCAAGGAGCGGCCTACGGCGTGGCACTGCTCGCCGCCGTAGGGGATGGTGCCTACCGAAATATCGCGTCCGCGTGTGCCGCCACCATTGAAGTTGCGGGCGAGACCAAACCGGATGCCAAGGCGAAGGCGACCTACAACCGCCTGTTCCCCGTGTATCGGGACCTCTACGTGCGGCTGAGCGATTCCATGCATACGCTCGCCGACATGCAGTAGTCCTGGCGACTTGCATCCCGGAGGGTGCCGAAATAAAGTGTGCGGAGATTCGGTATCAGTATCGTACGATGCCGTTTTCCCGCCCCCCCACCACGGAAGTCTAACGCTGGATTGAACTTTTGGCCGCGATCGGTCGGTCATCGACAGTCGTCGCGACGCTCCTCAGAGCTTGGGTTTTGGCGTCGCCTGCGAACCTCGACTCTCTGACGACGGTAGCTACCAAAAGTATTTCATCGCGTTGTTCAAACTTCCGCCTTTCCAACCCCTCTGTGATCCCCCCCATGTCTTTTCACCTTCGTGCGGCAGCCTGCTATGGCTGCCTGTGTTTGGTATTGCTCGGACTTCCTGCGGCTGTCGGTCAGCCGCCTGCGCCAAAAACGGTCCAGGACCCAACGTTTCAAATCCTCTTTGATGGCACGTCACTCGATGGCTGGAGTGGATCGGACGGATTTTGGTCGGTCGTCGATGGCGCGATCCAGGGGCAAACCACTTCTGAAATGCCGACCAATGGGAATACCTTTTTGGTCTGGCAGGGCGGCGAAGTGGGAGATTTCGAGTTCCGCTGCAAAGTCCGTTTCGAGGGCAATAACTCCGGTGTGCAGTACCGCAGTGAGGTCGTCGATGCCGGCAAATTCGCGATGGCGGGTTATCAAGCTGATCTGCACCCCGACCAAAATTACTTTGGCATGATGTACGGCGAACGGACCCCACGGGGCATCATTGCTACCCGCGGGCAACGCATCGTCGTCGATGCCGACGGAAAAACCGAGGTGGTTGGCAAGGTCGGTAATGAGGAATCACTTGTTGCGGGCGGCTGGAACGAACTCCGCATTATCGCGGTGGGAAACCGATTGATTCATCAGGTCAATGGGATCACGACTGTCGACATCACGGACAATGATCCCGGTGCCAAAGCGTCTGGAAAACTCGGGCTGCAATTGCACGCTGGGCCGCCCATGAAAGTCGAGTTTCGCTCGCTGCTGCTGCGTCCGCTTGAAGGGCAGGACGCGCAGGCGACCTTGGAAAACGCCATCGACGCATCTGCGGCCGCCGTCGCTGCGGTGGCAGAATTGCCTCAGGTTATCGACGGGAAGTGGTTGCTAGCCGAGCCGAAACCCACATGGATTTGGGCCCCCAAACCACAGCAGAATCAAAAAATATGGACTCGTCGCGGCCTGAATATTGATGGCGACATCAAGTCTGCACGCGTGTATGCAACCTGCGATAACTCGGTGAAACTGTGGGTTAACGGAGAGTTGGTGGCGGAGTCCAAGGATTGGAGGGGGCCCATTGAGAAAGAGATCACCGATGCGCTGACGTCCGGTCGCAATGTGATTGCGGCCGAGTGCCAAAATGAGACCGGCGTGGCGGCTTTCGTTTGCAAAGTGGAGGTTGAACTCACCGATGGAACGACGCAAACGATCGTTTCGAATCAAGATTGGAAGCTAAGTGAGAAGCTGGTCGACGGATGGCAGCAGGTGGCGTTCGAGGACGCGGCCTGGCAGCGAGCAACTTCACTCGGCCCGCTGGGCAAGCAACCATGGGGCGTTCCCAATCACGAGCAGAACGGCGCCGGTGGCTCCGACCCGCTCAATCCGAAAAACATCAGCGTGCCCCCCGGCTTTGCGATCGAACGCGTCTACACGATCCCGAAGGAGCAAGGCAGTTGGGTGGCGATGGCGTTGGATCCCAAGGGGCGGATCTATGCTTGTGATCAGGGCGGACAAGGCCTGTATCGCGTCACCATGCAGGGCTCGCAAAAACCGATTGTCGAGAAGGTCTCGGTCGGCAACCTGGCCGACCTCTCCTCGGCCCAGGGGTTGGTGTGGGCATTTGACAGTTTGTGGTTCCACCGCAATGGCGGCAACCTAGTCCGCATTACCGATACGGACGGTGACGATACGCTCGATCATGCCGAAATCATTCCAGGGGGCCGCAGCGGTGGCGAGCATGGCAACCATGCCGTGGTCGTGACCGAAGACGGCCAAGACATTTACATGGTGGGTGGGAATCATGCGGAGCGAGGCGAACTCGTCGGCAGCCGAGTGCCGACATGGTACGAGGGGCTGCTGCTGCCGCGGATGTGGGATTCCAACGGGCACGCACGAGGCCTATTGGCGCCCGGCGGTTGGGTCACACGGCTCGATGTTGATGCGAAAACGCAAACGCTCCACGCGATCGGTTTTCGCAACGAGTACGACGTTGCACTGAATCGTTTCGGTGACATGTTCGCCTACGACGCGGATATGGAATGGGACATGGGCACGCCCTGGTACCGGCCCACACGGATTTGTCATGTCGTCAGCGGTGCTGATTTCGGTTGGCGCAGCGGCAGCGGTAAATGGCCTGCCTACTACGAAGACAGCCTGCCTCCGGTCGTCGACATCGGTCCTGGATCGCCCACCGGGATGATCTCCGGCGAAGGCACCCACTTCCCCACGCGATATCAAGACGCGGTGTTCGCTCTGGACTGGACGTTTGGAACGATTTACGCCATCCATATGCAGCCTGAGGGATCGAGTTACCGAGGCGAAGCGGAAGCATTTGTCTACGGTACCCCGCTGCCTGTCACCGATGCAGTCATCGGTCTCGATGGCGCGATGTACTTCGCCGTCGGTGGCCGCGGCACTGATTCCGCTTTGTTCCGAGTCCACTACATCGGTGATGAGTCCACGGCACCCCCCGCACCGCCTCAGCCCGAACATGTTGCGGCGCGTCAACAACGCCACAAGTTAGAAGCGTTCCATGGCGTCAAAGATGCCGCTGCCGTGGACGCCGCTTGGCCGTTCCTGGCCAGCCAAGATCGATTCCTCCGTTATGCTGCCCGGATCGCGATCGAAAGCCAAGACGTGGACACCTGGGCGGCACGAGCTCTCGCGGATGCGGACCCGCAAACCGCGATCACGACCGCCGTGGCACTGGCTCGAATGGGGCAACCCGCTCATGCAGGGCCCTTGCTTGACCGTCTATTGAAACTGCCGATCGGTGAACTCACCGAAACCCAACAACTCGGTGTGCTTCGGGCCTTCGCTCTGGTTTTCACTGAGCTCGACAAGCCGACGGCCGAGCAGCGCAGTCGAGTGCTGGCCAAGCTCGAACCGCTGATGCCAAGTCCATTCGCCGATGTGAACGTGGAACTGGTTCGCGTGCTGACCTATCTGCAGAGTGCCAAGGTTGCCGCGCGGGCGATGGATTTGATTGTGAATCGCGGTGCACCGGAGTATCCCGATTGGTCAGCTATCGCGGCGCGAAACAGTGGTTACGGTCGCGGCGTCCAACAGATGCTGGACAACCCACCACCTTCTCGCGAGATCCTTTACGCGTTCATGCTCCGCAACCTTCGTCAGGGATGGACGCTCCCGCTGCGTCGAGAGTACTTCCGCTTTCTCAACGAAGCGGCCAAGACTTCTGGCGGTGCGAGTTTTCCGGGGTACCTGACCCGGGCGCGTGACGAGGCCCTCCAGTCGTGCACCGATGAGCAGCGGAAGGCTTTGGAAGATATCACGGGCGAGGATTTCAATCCCGTCCCCGATTTCGAAATCGCCCCGATTGAAGGCCCCGGTCAAGCGTGGGACATCGCGTCGGCGAATCAAGCCGCGAGCAGCGGGAAGCCAGACTTTGAACGAGGGCGTTCGCTGTATTTCAGTGCGAAGTGTGCATCCTGTCACCGCTTGGCTGGCCTCGGAGGCAACATCGGACCCGATCTAACGAGTATCCCCAACAAGTTCGATCAGAACTACGTGGTCGAGGCCATCATCGACCCCAGTAAAGTGATTTCGGATCAATACGGCTCGTCAACGGTCTTACTCGCCGACGGCAGTTTGCTCACGGGACTCGTCATCCAACGCGCCGGTGGAGATTTGACCGTGTATCCCAACCTGGCCGATGCCCAGCCGATCGAAGTTGAGGCGGATGATGTCGAAGAAATCAGCGCGTCGCCGGTATCACAGATGCCGCTCGAGCTACTCGACGCCCTCAGCCCCGGTGAAGTGCGCGACCTGATGGGTTACCTCATGTCCGGCGGCAACCCCGACGACAAGCGTTACCAAAAGTAACGCCCGTCGCGGCATTGGCGGAGTGGAACCCCAGCGGACCTGTCACTGATCCTGTTCGCTGGGGATCGACATCGCGACATGGTGTGGTGATTCGCATGACATTCACCGGGGCGGATCGGCTCGGCCCTCCACCCCAGGCTTAACCTGGGCTGTTAAAACTTTTGGGTTGACCGCAGCGAATCGGGCAAGGGTTTTGTTCCGCTTTTTCAGCCCGGAGGGCGGCACATCACCTGCCGGCGGCGTCAGCCACCGGTCTCAGAGGCCTCGTAGTCAGCTAGCCCAGAGGGCGACACAACTGGCCTGCATGTGTCATGGTGTCGCCCTCCGGGCTAGCAGCGTAAGTTCAGTTTCAGTCCGGTGGCTCACGCCACCGGCAATTCATATGCCGCCCTCCGGGCTAAAGTCAGCAGCAAGTTCATGGAACAAAACCTGCGTAAACAGAAACCGTTGTCAGCCCCGAAGTTTTAACACCCCAGGCTTCACCCGGAAGGAGCAAGGAAATCCGGGTTAAGCGGCCAGGATCTGCTTCAAGTCTCGAAACTTTTTTGGGCATTTTATGGGTTCAATCATCATGAAAACTCAAAAGATGCTCTCACTTCTGCTTATCTCCTTGTTCTTCGCCTCCGAAGGCTTTGGCGAGGACTTTGATAAACCAACGGGTACCTACGCGAGCACGATCACTCCACGTGCCGTCCAAAAATAGGCATATGAACGGTGGGCTCTTCCGAGTCACGTGGAGCGAAATTGAACCCTCACCCGGCCCATTCGACTTCACACGCATCGAACAGCAGGTTCGTCTTCTCAAACCCACCATGAACTGGACCCTTGCCGTTCACGGTGGTTGGACGTCTACCCAAGCTCCCGCGGAGAGTGAAACACCCTCGCGTTTCACTCAAACACGAAGGGGGCCTCAGTCCCTCTCGCCAGATTGGTTGGCGGCGGATCTCCAAGTCGAAACGCTCCGCGTTTCAGATACAATGTTGAGGACGTTCCCCAATACCCATCCGCCCCAAAACGGGCGTACTACGTGGATTGCACCGGACAGAAATGTGCGCTTGCACGCATGTACGCCTCAGAGAAGGGCGAGAAAGGAGCGAGGTGTGATGGCTACTGGTCAGCGAGATACCGAATCAAATCGGTGGATGTGACAATGCCAACAAGCTTTTCGCCTTCGACGACAGGCAGGGAGTGAAAACTGTGAGACCCGAGCAGCCTCGCTGCGTCACGGATCGTCCCCGACTTTTCGATCGTGACGCAATCGGTGACCATCACGTCGTGAATCTTGTAGAGGTGATCGAGTGTCTGATCTAACGAGTTCGACGTTTGATTCCCAAACTCACCAAAGGAGATTCTCGCGAAGTCGCCCCAGCTCACGATGCCGATCAGCTTCTCCCCGCTAACAACTGGGATGTGATGAATACCGCCTTCTTCAAACATTAAGCGTAACTTTGAAACGGGTTCACCTTCGTGGATCGTCTGTAATCCTGTTGACATGATCTTTGTCAGCGGCTCATTTTTCTTCATCTGATCTCCAAGGAGTGGTCGCGAAACCGAAAAGTGGACAATTTTGAAATCCACCTGCGGTCAGCGCGTAGGTATTGCCATCATGCTTTCGCAAACCTTGTTCCACGGTGGACGTTCGTTCTGAAAAGTACATCGATGTGGACGGCCACTGAACTGCAACCCGCCCGTTTTCGAGCCCGCCACAACGAATGTCTTCCAACCGAGAAGGGGTTGCACGAAAGAACCGGCAGGGAAGTGACTCCCTTAGTGTGACAAAATGCACAGCCACAGCGTGCGATATCGCACGAAGAGGCAATGGGCACCGAGGCAATGGGCACCGAGGCATTGCGAGACAAGACAAGGGACGACAAAACGGAGCTTCCGCATCCCGTCCGTTCAGGTTTGAAGATGCCGGGCAATGGGTTTCGAGCATCGATCGCGATGGCTCATCGCTCGATTCCCAGGAGGGGCCGCCTGCGAATAACGCGGGATTGGCTCGTGGATCAAAATCAGGGAAGCACGCTTCCCTCGAGCGATCGATCGGGTGGTGAGGCCGTCCAACGGATCACGATTCCAGGCGAGACCGTTAGACGCTTGGGCCTACCATCGCAGCAGCAGGGTTCCCCAGGCCAAGCCGGCCCCGAATCCGCTCATGAGCAACAGATCACCCCGCTGCAAACGGCCGGCCCGTGCCGCCTCGTCGAGAGCCAACGGGATGCTGGCGGCGGAGGTATTGCCGTATTTGTCCAGATTCACAAATACGCGATCAGGATCGACTGCTAGCCCTGCTACCGCCGAATCAATGATCCGTTGGTTCGCTTGGTGCAGAATCAGCAGGGTGAGCTCGTCGGCGGCGACACCGGCGTGGGCGAGGACATCTTTGGCGCTCTCGTCGACGACTCGCACGGCCCACTTAAAAACGTTTCGGCCATCCATTTTCATGAAATGCTCACCGGCCGCATACGCTTCGGGTGTGAGCATTTGGCGGCTGCCACCAGCGGGCACGCATAGCATCTCGCCGCAGATCCCCTCGCTGCCGAGCTGGTAGGAAACCAATCCATCGGCTGCCGGGCCGGGGTCACCGGCGTTATGGGCACCGTCGCTGCCGCTCGATGGCGTGGGGGTCAATAACACGGCGCCCGCGGCGTCACCAAACAAGGGATACGTTTTTTTATCGTCAGGATCGATGGTGCGCGTCATCAGGTCCGCACCCAGAACGAGCACGTTTTTCGCGTTCCCGGCAGCAATGAATTGGGCCGCCGTGACGAGTGCGTAGGTGAACCCGGAGCACGCCACGCCGACGTCCATGGCGGGCGCCGCGATGCCCAGGCGACCTTGCAACTGGCTGGCCGTCGACGGCGTCTGGTGATCCGGCGTGATCGTGGCAACGAGGACCAAATCGACGTCGCTGGCGGCGACCCCAGCATTTTCCAAGCAGCGCGTCGCGGCGTGGAAACACATGTCACTGGTCGCCTCGTTTTCAGCAGCGTGCCGCCGCTCGCGGATGCCGGTGCGGCGGACAATCCAATCACTGTCGCACCCGAGATCCGCAAGATCTTCATTCGTTACGATCCGCTCGGGCACATACGAGCCCGTGCCAGCAACGCGAATCCCGCCCACGCGGCCGATGCGGCCGTGCTCGGTCACGTGCCCGCGCGCCAAAGCGGAGTCGGCGGAAGTTCCGGCCTGAGCGTCTCCTCCGCTCGATTGCATTCCAGCAGGCTTCCCGCCAGTTGTTTGGCTCTGCGAAGACGGAACGGACGATTTAGGCGATTCGTGAGCCGGTTCGGTGTGCAACCAACTTTCCTCTTTATTTCTAGGGCGGGCGGGCAAATAGCCAATCATGGCCGGTGGCGAGCGGTTGAACAATATACCGAAAACACCCGCTAACGCGACATCCGGTACGTTTTGAGCCAAGATCTGGAAATACCTGGCCAAGGACGTCTTTTCAAACGAGCCGATTTGTCGTAAGTTTCCGCCATCGCGAAGACGACACCTGTTTTCGCGACGAACCAGGGACGGGATTGTGCTGTCCCTTGGTGACGTATGGAGTCACAGTTTTGCTGTGCATTATTCGGCGATGTAGCTCAGTCGGTTAGAGCGGAGTCTTCATAAGGCTTAGGTCAGCGGTTCGAGTCCGCTCATCGCTATTTCTTGTTTCCCACGTGCCTGCGCCGTGGGAGTCACCTTCGAACCCACGAATTTTGCTTAATTCGTGGGTTCCGCTGCCCGCTGAAAAAGAATGTCGTAGAGTATTCTGAGCGGGGGGCCACAGGTCTCTTTGATCGATGTTATCGGTTCCGTTCACCGCCCCCACTTCTTTGGGGGTGGCCGGCAGGTCAAGCGACCTCACGAATTTTCGCAGCACCCTGCCGAAACGATATCGCCAGCTACGACCATTCCAATAAGAGCCATGTCTACAAGCATTTCGTCGTTCATGCCGCCTGGGTCAGAAGATCAATCCTCGACCGGCGCCGGTTCGGCCACCGAGTCGTCCACGATCCCGGCGTCCGTTGAATCGCCAGCCCCCCGTGAAACCTGTCACGCCTTTCGGTTTTCGCAGGCGCGGTCCCTGATCGGTGACCTGCAGCGACCGAACAAGAATATTTATTGGGTCGACTTTTTGTGCTCGATCATTCTTGGGCACGTGACGCTGCACGCTATTTTTTGGTTGCCCGTTTGGTATGGCTTCACTCCGGTAGTGATCGGCGTGATGAGCGTCTGCTATGTCGCGACCGTGCTGCTTTACATGCGAGCGGTCATGTTCATCCATGAGTTGGTGCATTTGCCGGAAAAGGGCTTCACGGCGTTTCGAGTGGGGTGGAATGCACTCTGTGGGATTTTTTTTCTGATCCCTTCGTTTCTGTATTATCCGCACGTCGATCATCATCGGCGCAAACACTATGGCACCGAGCACGATGGCGAATATCTCGCGCTGAGCCATCATGGGCCTTGGATGATCGTGGGTTTTATCGTCCAAGCCCTCGTGATCCCGCTGTTGGCCATGGTGCGATTCACTCTCATCAGCCCGCTGTGTTGGTTGTTCCCTCGGCTGCGTCCGTTCGTCCACCGGCACATGTCCACGATGCTTGTCGACCCCACCTACGAGCGACCCGATGCATCACCGAAGTTGATGCGGATGGTGGTTTTTCAAGAAGTGTTGTGTTTCCTCTGGTGTGTCTGGTTCCTCGTTCGCGGAGGCATCATGCGGGACATGTGGATCGATCCCTTTTGGTTGGTCGCCTACAGCGTCGGGGTGGGGATTCTCGTGCTCAACGAAGTCCGTACGCTCGGAGCTCACCGCTGGACCAACCATGGCGAGGAGATGACGTTTGACGAGCAGTTACTCGATAGCGTCAATTTTCCTTCGCGTCCTTGGATCACCGAATTATGGGGGCCCGTTGGAACTCGCTTTCACGCCTTGCATCACCTGTTCCCGCGGTTGCCGTATCACAACCTCGGCGAAGCCCATCGGAGATTGACTGAGGGATTGCCCGCCGATTCGATCTACCATCAAACGACGGAGCCCTCGCTGACGTCTGCCATCGTGAAACTTTGGCGTCGCAGCCAAGCCTCGCGGGAACGAAATATCGCGTGAGAGTCTCCGTCCACCGCGGCGAAGACTTCGCTGATCATCTCGCCTATTTTGTCTGCCCATCGATCGACCAAGATGGTTGGCTTCCCTATCGGCAGCTCAGCCTGCCGGTTGGTGATCTGGGGTTTCGCCAAGGCGTCACAGCGGTCGAGCGAATTCGCACCTACTCCGGCTCGCCATTCCGCGTGCGCCAGCATCTTGATCGATTTCAAAACACGCTACGTCTCGTTCGCATCGACGGCGTGCCCCCTACGCGGGTCCTGAGCGGCTTGATTGACGAATCGTTCGAGCGGAATGCGGCTTTCCGGGAAGCTCATGGCGATGTGGGCATCACGCTATGGGCCACGCCGGGAAGCCGGATCGGTGATCGACCTACCTTCGCACTGCATCTCAATCGGATCGACCATGCCGCTCTCAGCCTGCGGCGAACGCAAGGGCAAGCTGTCGTGCTCACCGACATCGTTCAGCCAGCAGCGGGAAGTTGGTCACGGCAAGCAAAGGTTCGCTGTCGGTTGCACTACTACCTCGCCGACGTGCAAGCCGAATCCATTATCTCCGGCGCAACCGGTGTCCTGCAGGATGACGACGGCAGTTGGACAGAATCCAGTGTTGCGAACATCGCTCTGGTGTTTGGACGCGAGATCGTCTTTGCGCCCGCCGGGCGCGTGTTGCCTGGAGTCACCCAGTCCCGCGTCTGCGAGCTCGCGAGCGGTTTGTCGCTGATGACCCGGGAGGCGTCGCTGACCGCCGAGGCAATCACATGCGCAGATGCGCTGCTGTTGATGGGCACCGATACCGGGCTCTGGTTCGCCAAGACGGTGCACGACGCTCAGGGCAAAGTGATGATGGAGTCGCCTTCGGGGGCCACCGGCAACCTCATTGCTGAGCTGCAGGCTCGGTTTTGCTGCTAGCGAGCTGTTGATTGGATGAGCCGAGTCGCGTGAGCGGACGGGTGGGCCGCGTTCCCCGATGCCTGACGGCATTCGGCTCCGCATTGCGGGTCGAGCATCGACGAAATCACCCGCCGTTTTCACAGGCCCATCACCAACACCGTGACGATCGCGATGTTAAGCAATACCGCGATCCAGAATCGAATTCGGAAAGAGCGTTTTTGCGTTTTATGCCGGAATTTCTGCGACGCCCACCACGCCCCCGGCCATCCACCGATCAGCGAGACCGTGAGCAGCGTCCGCTCGGAAATGCGTTGGTGCCGCGTGCGGTTGCGGTGAGATTGGCCAGACGCGTTCGTGCGATCGGCGCTCGATCCAGCACCTTTTCTCGCCATACGCTTATCCCACCAGTACAAAACGATGGCTAGAGCACTGGCGAGAATCATTTCAATGGCGATGATAGTTAGATAGCGCATGGGCACCGAGTCCATTATTTGTTTCAGTTTTCCACCCGGACTCATCGCATGTCGGCACGTACTCGTAAAGGTCGATCCGCCACTGCGGACACCTCTCAACCACAAAACCGACGCCCGGGAAGCCATTCCAGCGGGCACGAGGTTCGATTGGGGCAGGCCGCCGATTCGTTCGGCGATGGCATCTCCGCAGGAACCTCCGGTGCGGGGGGCAAGTCGTCCAAGAAGAAAAAGGCGGCCCAGCACGCCAAACTCGCTGATGCTTCTGACGCGGCGCCTCGCAATGTGCCCTACCCGCACGGTTTGCCGACCGATCGCCCGCTCGACGTTAACGACTATTTTGACCAGCTCGCCTTGTGGTTGGACCTCGAGGCTGACGCTGAGCGGGCGAGACTGGCCCGACTCCGACAGATTCGCAGCGAGCGAGATGTCGAGAGCACCGGGCAAGCGATCGTAGGCCTCGATCTGATCGACTATCACACGGGGCTGGCTGGTCGCTACCTCTTGGACCTCGCCAAGCCGGCGGGACAGCAACTGCCGATGAACCGGCTCAAAGTTGGTTCGCCCGTCGTCCTGTCCAATGATGCGGATCCGTCTGACGAGGGCATCGCCGGAGTCGTCAGCCTGCGAAAAAATGATCAGATCCAGATTGCGACAGAGGTCTTTCCCGATCCAGACGCCCATCATGTAAAAACGGGCAAAGCGAGCAAGCATCGAAATTCATCGATTGGGGAGATCCGCTATCGTGTGGATCTGTCGCCCGATGAAACGACTCGAAAGCGGCAGCTCGTCGCGATGGCGAAGGCCCGGACCGAGCGTGGTCGAGGCGGGCGGCTTCGCGACGTGCTGCTGGGAATCGATTCGCCGCGGTTTGACGGTCGTAAACTCAGTGCGGGGCCGGTGAGCGAGGATGCGATCGCCGAGGAACGCGCGGATATCCGATTTCGGACCGAGCTCAATCCACCACAGCAGGATGCCGTCGCCTTTGCACTGTTGGCTGATGATGTTGCGATCATCCACGGCCCCCCCGGCACCGGTAAAACCACGACCCTCGCCGAAGTGATCTCGCAAGCCGTCGAGCGGGGCGAGCGGGTGTTGGCATGTGCGGCCAGCAACACGGCCGTCGATAATCTCCTCGAACGCTTGCAACGTCTCGTGCCCTATGTTGTTCGCGTCGGTCACCCAGCACGAGTGTTCGAACACCTTCGTGAGCACACGCTTGACGGCCAAGTCGAGAAAGATCCCTCCAGTCATGTGGTCAAGGATCTCCGTCAAGAACTCGAACAATGCTTGCGAATGGCGCAGCGTGCCAGCGGTGGGCGTCGGGAGCGGGGGGAGTGGTTCGCCCAAGCCGGTCGACTGCGCGGTCAGATCCGCTCACTGGAAAAATCAATCGTTCGCGGCGTGCTCGATCGCGCCGATGTGATCTGCACAACAACGACGATTGATGAAGAATTGCTCGGCGACGAACGTTTCGATCTCATCGTGATTGATGAGGCATGTCAAAGCACTGAAGGTGGTATGTGGCAAGCGATTCTACGTGCCGACCGATTGATCATCGCTGGCGATCACTGTCAGTTGCCGCCGACGGTGCTCAGTGACGAGGCTGCAAAGATTGGCATGCGCGATTCATTGATGCAACGGCTCGTCCAACGTTTCGGCGACCCCATCTATCGGCGCCTGACGGTGCAATACCGAATGCACGAATCAATCATGCGATTCAGCAGCGATCATTTCTATGAAGGATCGCTGGTGGCTGACGCCTCGGTACGCGGACACCTTTTGTCGGATCTCACGGACGTCGACAGCACGCCGCTCACCGATTCTCCCCTGCTCTGGATTGATACCGCAGGCGCCGGCCTGGAAGAGCAGCTGGAGCCGGACGGGCAGAGCAAACTGAACCCAGGCGAAGCGAATGTGATCGTGGACTTGGTGCGGCAATTGGTCGATGCTGGGATCGAGGGCGAGGAAATCGCGATCATCGCTCCGTATGCGGCGCAGGTCCGATTGCTGCGCTCGCGGCTCGATCTTGAGGGATTGGAGATTGATACCGTCGACGGATTTCAGGGCCGCGAGAAAGAGGTCGTGTTGCTGACGATGGTCCGCAGCAATCCGGAAGGCATTATCGGGTTTTTATCGGATCGACGGCGCAGCAATGTGGCGATGACGAGGGCAAAGCGAAAACTCGTCGTGGTCGGCGATAGCGCGACGCTGTGTATCCATGATTTCTACGCCGATGTACTGAAGTATTTCGAAGACAATGATGCCTATCAGAGCGTGTTTGAGCATGACGCCTGCTTGTAGGTCGATCACGCCACTGTGATTGCGGGCAGTCGATTTTGCCAGAGTTCGACCGGCATTCTCCAACGACGATCGCCGCGGCCTTGCGGCAAGACCATGATGTGCGTCTATCGACGTGGCTCATTCAATCGACAGCCCCGACTTGCGACCTGGACTTCGTCCTGGCGAAGAGATCACGGAATCCGGCCTGTCACCCAAGCCGCCGACGCGGTTGTCTAGAAGGCGACTCGATCCATCGACAAAATAGGCAAGATATGACGCCCAGTTTTAGTTTGGGATACCTGCGCATAGTGGCGATGGTCGTATGGATCCCCTGAGACAATTTCACCTTAGGTCTAAAAAAGGCCGATTGGGATGGAGCCGTAGTTGACGCCAGGATTGCGTCCGGCTGTTCGGGATCGAGCTGCGATTCGCATCGCGCTCACAATCCCATTGTCCGTAAACAAGGAAGTTAACAGCGATGTTCCGAAGTCTTCGTATCGTCCAATGTGCTGTCACCGCCGGCTGTATCGCCGCGGCGCTGCCCGCAATGGCTCAGGTTTCCGATCCAGCACCATCGCACTCGAAGTCGCCGAAAGTGAACGCCTCGACGGAGCCGGCCTCGGCGGTGCCAATGCCCAGCGTCTCGGTCTCGAGTGCGTCGCCGTCGGATCGGGTAGCGCCCCCATCGTCTGCGTCAGAAGCAGAGATGCAGGAGCAGATCTATCAGCTCCAGAATCTTTTGGGCGTCTTGAATCAAAGACTCGATCATGCCGAAACCATGGCCGCCGTACAGGCGAGTCCCTGGACAGGCGACCCGAGCGCGTCGCCAGCATGCACGAATGCTGATTGCCCGCACCACTGTGGTGACACGGCCAGCGGTTCGGTTTGCAACTATTACCATCGCTTCAATTGGAGCGAAGATGCATACGTGAGCGTCGGTGCCGGCTTGCGGACGAGCTTCGTCGCCGCGCAAGACCAGGCCGCCAACGGGACGAGCTACAGCAGAGACCAAGTCCTCGACAACATGCGTCTTTACTTCAACGGTCGCGGGCACAAATACATTGGTTTTGAAGTCAACACAGATGTTCAAAACTACTACCTCCGCCCCTTTGTCACCGACGACTCCGCGCTGCAGTTCCGCCTGCTTGATGCGATAGCGAAATTCGGCGACGGTGGCGTTCTGAACTGCTGGGTCGGACGCATGCTGCCACCTTCGGATCGAGCCAACCTCAGCGGGCCGTTCTACACCAACCTGTACGAATTCCCCTTCGTCAGCAACGAACCTGCGGTCTTTGACGGTCGTCAAGACGGGACCACGATTTGGGGTTTGGTTGGCAATCAAGCGTTGAAATATTCGGTCGGTCTCTATGATGGAGCCAACAGCGTCGTGGGCGGCGCCAACCCCAGCGACTCACCCCAGTTCAACGCGCGGCTCGCGTACAACTTCCTCGATCCCGAAACAGGCTATTACAACCAGAGCACCTACTACGGCGAAAAAGACATCTTCGCCGTCGGTGCCGCCGTCATCCATCAAAACAACGGGATCTATTCGGCCACCGATGGTGTGAGCGACTACAACAGTTGGACAGCAGATGTTCTCTACGACAGCAAACTCAACAACGGCGGCGTGCTCACGCTCTCAGGGGCCTACTACTACTACGATACCGGTGTGACCACCAACGACGCCAATGCGAACTCAATCGACGGTCGCGCGGGACTGGTGGAAGTCGGCTACATGATGGCGAGCGAGTTACGAATCTTCAACGTTGTCGGAAAGCTGCGTCCGCTGTTCCGCTGGCAAGAGTACGACCGTACCTTCAGTGTTGCTTCGTCTGTCAACCCTGCCGCGATCACACGCGGAACCGACCTTGAGCTGCAATACGTGATCTCCGGCAGCAACGCCCGCTTGTCAGCGGGTTGGGGCCAACGCGATCTCGCCAATGGGCGAGATAACATCAACGTGTTCGTGCTGGGAACTCAGTTGCAGTTCTGATCACTGCGGCTCTGAGATAACTTCTGCCCCCTGCCGGGTGCCCAGAGCGTTGTAAATCTTCGCGTCGATCTGAACGGTGATCGCGCGAACGGACCCATCGCATATCGCATACTGGCAGAGCCCGATGTGTGGCGCAGAGAGCCCCTTGTCGTCCCCGTCAATTTCATTGGGCCGAAACTGCGTTTCAAAGAGCACCATGTGCCCATGGTCATCGAGCAACACGTCGCGGTCATATGACGCGGCGCACCATGCCGTTTCGAAATGGGAATGCCCACCCGGTGACGGTGTGCTGACGGGCAAGGGGCCGTTAGTGCGTTCGCCCAGGGCCAGCGTATTGGAGAGCCCGTCGAGAATATCTCGAGCGCGAGTCTGGCTGTTGCGATAGAAAACGCCTTCGCTGAGCAGCGGCGTATCGTCCAAGTTCACGTCTGCCGTTGATGGTCCCCAGTTCGCTGCGTACGACGCACCCGCATAGCGAAGAACCGGGGTGATGGTGTCATCTCGCAGCACGAAGGAGCCCTCCGAGTACGTGTCAGAGGGGCACAGAAACGTCTTCAGCGAAGTTTCACGTGCCTCCAAGTTCGCGACATCGAAGCTCGGCACGCTAAAGTTGAGCCTGTCAAACAAGGCAGCTTGCTCAATCTGCGGCAGGATCATGCTGCCCCACGAGAACCCCTTGTGATTGGCCGGTTGCATCGGCCCAGCGGGACCGAACACATGCAGGTATCCGGGCGGGAACTGCTGAAATACCGATTCATAGTTGTGCAGGCCGAGGGAGAGCTGCTTCAAGTTGTTCTGGCACGACATGCGGCGGGCTGCTTCCCGTGCCGCTTGCACGGCGGGTAGCAATAGCCCCACGAGCACACCGATGATGGCGATGACCACCAAGAGTTCCACAAGCGTGAAACCATCGAGGCGGTGATGGGCGGGCCGTTCAATTTTTTTGATCATTGTAAATTTTGCATGAATTTTGGAGAGGTATGGTGACGCCATGCTCCGCCAACGACGCGATAGAACACGCCGCGCTGGAGCGAGATACGAACGCGACGACGAAAAACTCACCGAGCGGAGAGCTTTGTGCGCGCTGTTGATAGAAGCCGATCGTGAACCGGAGCGATCGAAATCGCGATCGCGGTCAATCGAGATCGGGTGGCTAGTGACCTAGCAATCCACCCGTTCAGGAGGAGGCGTCGCCGGTTGGTCACGAGTACAGCCAGCACACATCCACTGAGACTCGCAGTGAAACTCAGCGCGTTGGCAAATGAAAACCCGGGTAGCCGCGGGCGGCATCGGACTGCGAATTCGCAGCCAGCGCATCACCACGTCAGCGACCGGCAGGTGGGACCGTCCAATGTCGCTGTTCACGTCGTGAAGCGTTTGCGAATCGCTATCCCCATCGACCAGCGTAAGCTGCCAACCGAAAACACGAACGTGCCAGTGTGAATGAGCGGACGAAATCTCAGTCGCAGATGCACTGCCCCCGCCCTGCTCACTGCCCCCGTCATGCTCAGTGTGCTCGCCACGATGCGTGTGCGTATGCGGGTGGTCGTGAGCGTGCGCATGCAGACCCACGTGATGATGATTGGCACTCTCTGGCGCAGCATGCTCGCGCTCAGCCAACTGCACCGGATGCTCGACGGCGTGCCGGTGAGCGAGCGTGCCATCGCCGAGATGGTGGCTGTGATGCGTACCAGGCTGAAAACCGAGCACGGCGATGCACGCCACCAACGCCAATCCTGCCGCGCAGCGTGCAGCGATGCGTCGATGTATTTTGCGAGCCCTCAATCCCGACGCCCCTTCCTCAAATCACAGGCTGAACAGTCTGGCGAAGATTCTACACTGCGTCGTGACGGATGCGAAGCGACAACGAATGATCCCGCGACATTTTTGTCCGCTGTCTCAGGCCGGCGAACATTCATGGTCGGTAAAAAACATTTCATCTGTGTTTGGCATGGTGGTTGCAAACATCCGGTTGCTATCTGCCGGTGCACTGCCCGCACAACGATGGTGTGTTGAGCGACAGGTGAACCAACCGATCGCGAATTGGCATGCTGGTATTTGCCTGCTGAGACGCCTATAAATATGCGGTTACGTCGATCCGTTTCGACACAGAGTTGTTCTCTAATATTTTCCCAAAAACCAAGGAGCTAGGTGATGCACTTGATCCCCCGCGAAGTCGACAAACTTCATCTTCATGCGGCGGGCTTTTTAGCCCAGAAACGACTGGCCCGAGGAGTTCGTTTGAACTATCCGGAAGCGACGGCGTTGATTGCCACGGTCGTGCTTGAACGAATTCGAGATGGAGAAATGTCAGTCGCAGACTTGATGGACCACGGGCGCCAGTTGCTCGGTACCAATCAAGTGCTCGCTGGCGTTGCCGAAATGCTGCACACGGTGCAGGTGGAAGGTACTTTTCGCGATGGCACGAAGCTGGTCACGATTCACAACCCGATCGCTCAAGAGAACAGCGATCTGAACTTGGCCATGTACGGCAGTTTCCTCCCGGTTCCGAAAGTCGCTGACTTCGCCAAGGATCTCGACGCCGACATGCCACAGCCTGGTCAATATTTGATCGATGACGGCGAGATTGTGCTCAACGAAGGACGCGAGACAGTTGTCTTGGATGTTGTCAACACCGGTGATCGCCCGATTCAAGTCGGCAGTCACTATTCGTTCATCGAAACGAATCGATACCTGCAGTTCGATCGTGAGAAAGCCTACGGTCATCGATTGGACATTCCCGCGGGTACCTCCGTTCGGTTCGAACCGGGCGAGAAGAAGACGGTCAACCTGGTGATGCTCGCTGGCGACAAGCGAATTTTCGGCGGCAATGGGTTGGGGACCGGGATTGTAAACGACTACAACCGCGAGATCGCGATGGCCAACGTGAAGGAGCGGAAGTTCTCACACGTTCCACAGAAATAGTCACCGTCAAACCCAATTCATTTTTAAACCAAACAAGATAGAGGCATTACCATGGCGTATAAAATTGATCGAGCCCGCTACGCGTCGCTGTATGGACCGACCACGGGCGACCGCGTTCGACTCGGCGATACTTCACTAATTCTTGAAGTTGAAAAAGATTACACCAGCTACGGTGACGAAGCCTGTTTCGGCGGTGGCAAGGTGCTCCGCGACGGGATGGGCGTGCAGTCGGAATGCAGTCAAGCCGAAGCACTCGATCTCGTGATCACCAACTGCTTGGTGATTGATCATACCGGGATCTTTAAAGCAGATATCGGCGTCAAAGATGGCCTGATCGCCGGTATTGGCAAAGCCGGTAATCCCGACGTGATGAAGAATGTCACCCCTGGCATGAACGTCGGTGCCACCACCGAGGCGATGGCTGGCGAAGGCATGATCCTGACCGCCGGCGGGCTTGACGTGCACGTGCACTTCATCTGCCCTCAGCTCTATGAAGAGGCGATCGCAGCAGGATTGACGACGCTGATGGGTGGCGGTACCGGACCGAACACCGGCACCAACGCCACCACTTGTACGCCCGGATCGCACCATATGCGAATGATGCTGCAATCGGTCGACGACATGCCGATGAACTTTGGCTTCTGGGCAAAGGGGAATTCCTCTCACCCAGACGGTCTGAGCGAGCAGATCGTTGGCGGTGCGGCCGGTTTTAAGTTGCATGAGGACTGGGGGACAACCCCTGCGGCCATCGATTCGTGCCTGACCATGGCCGAAGAGTATGACGTGCAGGTCTGCATCCATACCGACACACTCAACGAGTCGGGATACGTCGAAGACTCCATCGCGGCGTTCAAGGGACGCACGATCCACACCTATCACACCGAAGGTGCCGGTGGTGGTCACGCCCCCGATATTATCAAGGCTTGTGGTGAGCCAAACGTGATTCCCAGTTCGACGAATCCAACTCGTCCGTATACGAAGAACACGATCGACGAGCACTTGGATATGTTGATGGTGTGTCACCACCTCAACCCGGACTTGCCCGAAGACGTTCACTTCGCCGAAAGCCGTATCCGCAAGGAAACGATCGCTGCCGAAGACGTGCTGCACGACATCGGTGCTCTGAGTATCTATTCCTCCGACGCACAGGCGATGGGACGAATTGGGGAAGTGATCAGCCGCTGCTGGCAAACTGCGAGCAAGATGAAGGATCAACGTGGCGCATTGCCGCAAGATTCCGAACGCAACGATAATTACCGCATCAAACGGTACATTTCCAAGTACACGATCAATCCGGCCATCGCGCAAGGCGTGTCGGACTACGTTGGCTCCATCGAGAAGGGAAAGATGGCCGACTTGGTGCTGTGGAGTCCTGCGAATTTCGGTGCGAAACCTGAGATTATCTTCAAAGCCGGCGTGATCGCGTGGGCCAATATGGGCGACGCCAACGCGTCCATCCCAACGACGCAACCCGGGTTGCTTCGCCCGATGTTCGGTGCCACCGGACGGGCTGCGGCCGGCGTGTCATTGGCATTTGTTTCCAAGGCATCTATCCACACGCGTGGAGTCGAGGGATATGGGCTGAAGAGTCGTTTGGCACCGGTGCAGAATACACGTAACATCGGCAAGAAGGACATGAAGTTCAACGACGTGACTCCCAAGATCGAGGTGGATCCGGAAACATTCCTGGTTCATGCCGACGGTGAATTGATGATGTGTGATCCAGCCGATCGGCTGCCGTTGACACAGCGATATTACTTCTTCTGATCGAGTATGCAATTTGGCGACTGAACACGTGAAGTGCTTCAGTCGCCTTTTTTACCGTGCCTTGAACGCTCGTCGCGACGCTTGCGGCGACTGATTATCACCTTTTAATGGAGTCGAATGATGCTAACGAAGAAACCGTTTTTGATCGCAACCGCGATCGTGTTGGCGTCGCCTGTCGTGGCGATGGCGCACCCCGGTCACGGAGTGGAAAGTGGATGGAGCGAGGGTCTGATGCACCCGCTCAGCGGTCTCGATCACCTGCTCGTCATCGCTGCGGTAGCGTTGCTGTCCGTTCGCGTTGGTGGGCGTGCCCTGTGGGCCGTGCCGGCAGCGTTTGTCGCCTGTGGAATCGTGGGCGGAGTCGCAGCGGGAATGTCGGCGTCGAGTGCCGCAATGCCGTGGGTCGAAGTGATGATTGTTGCGTCCGTGCTGGTATGTGGTAGTCTGCTGGTTCGGCGTCAATCGGCCTCGACGATCGCGTTGTTCTGCGTTCCCGTCTTTGGACTGTTCCACGGTTTCGCTCACATTCATGAGATGGGCGGAGCTGCGATGGGCAGTTACACTGCGGGTCTGTTGTTGAGCACAGCCGCGGTATTGGCCGTTTCGATCGGTACGGGCGTAGCGATTCAATCGATCAAGTCGAAGGAAACGTTGGTCGGATTTAGCCGCGCCGTGGGTGGTTCTTTAGTCGTTGCAGCCGCAGCGATGTGGTTCACACTGTAAGCGGCTTCGCCGTTTGATTGACATTTTTCGCCAACACTTCTTCGTTGAACTTTTCAGGCAAGGGCCTTCATGCATCCCGATTGGATATTGTGGCAAGTCGTCGACTCTGCGTTCCCGACAGGCGGCTTCGCCCATTCAGTCGGACTGGAGGCTGCCAAGCAGGCCGGGCAGGTTCGCGACGAAGAAGATTTGGCGGATTTTTCGCAAACGGTACTTCAACAGACTAATGAGACGGTGCTCCCCTATGTGGACGCCGTCTATCGAACTCCCGAATCCCTGATCGACGCCGATCAACACTGTGACACCTTTCTGGTCAATCCGGTAGCGAATCGCGCCAGCCGTGCTCAGGGAAATGGATTGATAGTGGCCGCGACCGCTGCATTTCCAAATGATGACTTCTTTGCAGAATTGAAACGAACCTCGCGGCGGGACGAATGGCCCTCCCATGCCGCGCCGCTCTACGGAGCGGTGTTCAAACACTTGGCGATTCCACTGATGGACGTTCGTCGTAGTGTTCACTATGTCGCGTTGCGGACCGTTTTGTCAGCCGCCATTCGGCTGAACATCGTGGGCCCGCTGCGTAGCCAAGCGTTGCAACAGATGCTCGCCGCTGACGCGGAAACAATGCTGCAACGCACCCCGATCACTGATTTTCGCCGCGTGACTCAGTCCGCCCCCGTGCTGGATTTCTGGCAATCGTCACACGACCGTCTGTATTCTCGTTTATTCCACAGCTGAAACCAAGGTAAACTTCATGACTTCACCGACACACGATCACGACCACTCGCATGACCATGACCATGATCACGGCGGACATGGCCACACTCATGAGAAACTTGAGAACGCAGGCTTTTACCATGAGCGTCCCACGCGATTGGCCACGCGTGATTTTGAAGAGCGTGCCTTCACCGTCGGAATTGGCGGACCCGTTGGTAGCGGTAAGACGGCGTTGACGCTGGCTCTTTGCGAACATCTCCGAGATCGCATGTCGTTGGCCGTGGTGACGAATGACATCTTCACGCGTGAGGATACCGAATTCTTGATCCGCAATGGTGCGTTGGCGGAAGACCGCATCATGGCGATTGAAACCGGCGGGTGTCCCCACGCCGCGATTCGTGAGGATATCACTGCCAACCTGCGGGCACTCGAGCAGCTCAGTCAGCGGATCAAACCGGATCTGCTGCTGATCGAATCTGGCGGCGATAATCTGGCGGCTGACTTCAGCCGCGAGTTGGCGGACTTCACGATCTACGTGATCGACGTGGCCGGTGGTGACAAAGTGCCACGCAAGGGTGGCCCTGGGACGACGCAATCCGATGTGCTGGTTATCAACAAGACCGACTTGGCCGAGGCGGTCGGTGCGGACTTGGATGTGATGGAACGCGACACGAAAAGGATGCGAGGGGAGGGCCCCTGGTTCTTCGCTCAAGTCAAAAACGGAAAAGCGGTTCCCGAGATCGCCGAGCATATTCTGGCGGCGTTGGAAGATGCTGTGGGAGTCACCGTCAAATGAGCGATTCGAAGAGTGATGTTTCAGCACCTGTCGACGCATCCGACTCACCCTACACGTTGGTCGGGTTCCTGCTAATCGTGCTGCGCAACTTCAGCCAAGTGGTGTTGCAGAACAACGCTGTCAGTGGGGCCGTGATTCTCGCGGGGATCTTCTACCATTCGATCGACTTCGGTACCGCCGCAGTCATTGGCTCGGTCGTTTCCATCCTCACGGCGATGTTTCTGAAAACCGACAAGGGGATGGTTGCGGCGGGATTGTACGGTTTCAACGGGGTGCTCACCGCGATTGCGATCGTTTTCTACTGTGAAACCGCGTTTGATGCGATCGACATCTCGTGGTGGATGATTGGAGCCTACGTCGTCTTTGGCGCGATCTTATCGACCGTTCTGACAGCCGCGATCGGCTCGATGATGTCCGCTGGAGAAGTGCCCGCGCTGACCGCTCCGTTTGTTCTCGCCAGTTGGTTGTTCGTTGCTGGAACTCACTTTTCGCCCGCGCTTGAACCGGGACACCACAACGTCTTTAAGCCTTCCCCAACGGCCAATGAGACGACCGGTGACCACAAGGTCGAAGACGACGCCTACAGTATCCACACGTGGTGGGAGGGCGTCGGCAAGGGGTTTGGCGAGATCTTCTTCCAGGACAATGCCGTCTCGGGTTACCTGATCCTGTTAGGCATCGCCATCAACTCGCGTATTTCAGCAGTCATGGCGGCGATCGGGGCACTGATCTCCATTGGCGTCGCTGAGGCGCTGCAGATTCGAGAGACGACCATTCACATGGGCATGTTTTCGTATAGTGCGATCCTGACGGCGATTGCCATCGGTGGATTGTTCTACCTGCTGACCGTCAGGAGTTTCATCTTCATGTTGCTGGGGATTGTGTTCACAACATGGTTGTACGCGGCTCTCGCTGCGATCCTCCTGCCGTTGCATCTCGCACCCTATACAGCGCCCTTCGTGGTTGTCACCTGGATCATGCTGTATTCGAAAAGCGCGTTTACCGGTTTGGTGGCAATTCCTCCTGCCGAGGCAACAACTCCCGAGGACAACCTTCGCCGGTTGCGGGGGGCGAAGGCGTGAACCTGCCTGTGAAACTTGTGCCGACAACACCGGGGGACGTCAGTCCCCCGGTCGCGAAATTGAGTTGCGATCCGTTGGGGCCGTTTGACGACGAACGCATGCATCGTAACCTTCGTGACGGCGAGGGACTGATCCGTGTTTCTCGTCGTGGTACGGGGTCAACAGTCGTCCGTTCTGCGGCACGCTGTCCTTTGCGATTGTTCGTGCCGCGGCGTAAGACGGCCTTACCGCACGTCTACACCAGTTCTTATGGTGGTGGGCTTCTCGCGGGGGACCAAACCGATCTGCTGGTGGATCTGGACGAGGGCAGTCGTTGCGTTCTGAGTTCACAGGCGTCGACGAAGATCTACAAGAATCCGCGGGGTCTGCCCTGCAGCCAAACAATGCACGTTCGCATCGGCAGTGATGCGATCTTCACCTTGGCCCCTGAACCGATTAGTTGTTTTGCGGAATCACGCTACGATCAAACTCAACGATTCGATATTGCCGATGGTGGCAACCTCGTCTTGGTCGACTGGGTTACCAGTGGTCGATATGGGGTTGGCGAACGATTTAAATTTGATTATTTCCAATCGCGGCAGAGTATCTATTACGCGGGGCAGCATCTCATCGAGGATGCGATCCGGTTGTGTCCCGCCGAGGGACCGCTGACGTCGAAGTTCCGCATGGGGCACTTCAACTGCTGTGCGCTCGTGATCGTGTTGGGGAACCAATTCACCGAGTTGGCAGGCGATCTACTGCAGCGGGAACATGAGCAGTCTCAGCAACGAGGCGGAGAGACTATGTCGATCGCTCAGGCGCTGCCCGGCGGCGTACCCGGTGTTTTGATTCGCATTCTGAGTGTCGAGACGCAGGATGCCAAGCGAGTGATCGAGTCGCTGCTAGCGAAGATTGATCCCATCGTCGGTAGCAACACGTGGGCGGGCAAACTTTGAGTTGCTCGCGCTGAACGTGGCCCGACCTCGTACTTCTTAAGCCCATGCCATTCGCCGACGCGATTATTGCGGCGAATGGCATGGTTCATCTGAGGCGAGATCGGTGGGCCAGATCGGCAGGGAGCGCAGCATCCCTACGAAAGTCACCGACCAGACCGCTAGTGAGACCCAAATCAACACGCTTGGGATCATATGCAGGTACGGTAGACCCAGGGTGGACATCATGCGGTAGGTGCACGCCGTGTACATGCCCAGCGGAAAGACGAGGCCCCAGTACTGGGGGCTGTACGTGAACGGATACCGTGAAAACACATGCCGCCAAACCCCCAGGATAATCAGCATCGGGATCCATCCGGTGGCGGTCGCCCAAAAGAGCAGCGTGAGCCCTTTCAAGAACGGTGCCAGTTGCGGTAACAATTCCGTTCCACCGGCAGCGGCGATCAGGCTCACGCCCGCGAGCGTTGAAATCGCCATCGCCCCCATGTTGATCCAGTACGGAGGCGAAAGGTCCGAGGGCTTCATGGGCAGGAAAGCGTAGCGATAGAAGATCAATGAAATGATCCAGATGTAGAGCATGCCTCCCCCCAACCACATGATCAACGCGAAGAAGAGCGCCGGCTCGCGATAGGCATCAAAGCCAGAGGCCAAGGTCGAGCCGAGTAGGGAAACGGACTGTGTTGCCACCACTGAAACCAGCCATCCGCCATGCAACGCATCGACGAAGGACGGCTTTCTCGTGGCGATCACATTGCTCGTGAAAATGGTGTACGTCAGCACAAACCACAGCAGGATACCTATCGCCCACAGCACGATCGCGATGCTACGTGAATCGACGACGATTAAAAACTGATTGCCCAGAACACAGGTAGCTGCCACCCAGGTAAAGAAACAGACGCCTTGCCGGTGGTCGACCAAGTCGCCGAAGAAGGCCTTCGGGAAGATCGCGGCACGCAATCCGTTGAGACTCCAGAGGATGAGATACGCCGCAACATTGATCCCCAAGAGGACCTTGGAAATCAATTCGAATCCAACGAAATGGCAAGCCAGGGAGACGATGCCCGTGGCCATCACCATGGCGAAATAGTCGGGGCTAAGGCTCTCGATCGACTGCCAAATTAGTTCCGTTCGGCTGGTACGATTCGAAGCCACGGGCGACATACTTACTTTCGGTCCAACGCAGCCAGATACCACAACAATCCTATGCTCAGGCCCAGAACGGATGGTGCCGCCGATCGCCGCCGGACACACCACCGCTTCATCGCCAACGATGAATCGCTTCATCGCCAACGATCTATCGATTCATCGTTGCCGTGAGCATCCACGACTCAACGATCATGTGCCGGCTGATACCAGCTCTTCCTGCGGACCGAAAAACTCGTAGCGAACACGATGTTCATCGACCCCGAGTTCGCGCAAGCAAGCGTGAATGTTTTTCATGAACGGTTTGGGACCGCAGAAGTAGAAATCAGCCTCAGTGTACGGGGTCCAACCGCGTAGCAGTTCGGTCGTCACGTATCCGGATGCGTCGCATTTGCCACTCTCCAGATCCCCTGCGAGCGGCGCGTCATACAGCACTTTGACGTGCATGTTGGAACTGAGCGACTGTAGGTTTTTGATCTCGTCGGCAAAAGCATGTACGCTGCTGTTCCGGGCCGCTTGCAGGAAATAGACGGGCGAATCGGGATGTGTGTGCACAATCGACTTTGCCATCGACAGCAACGGCGTCACACCGATTCCACCGGCGAGCAACACGATGGGACGCCCATCGGATTCTTCCGGATCGATTGTGAACTCGCCGCAGGGCGGACCAACTTTCACGCGGTGCCCTTCTTCGATCTCATCGTGCAGATGACTCGAAATCAAACCATCGGGCGCATCGGGATGTAACCGCTCTTCACGTTTGACGCTGATCCGAAAGTGATCGACGCCCGGTCGATCCGACAGACTGTAATTCCGCGGAGAGGTAGGCGTGACAGGATGGTCGATATGGACCGTGATGTATTGCCCAGGGCGAAACGGTGGTAGCGGCCCCTGGTCCTCGGGACGCAGGTAGAACGATGTCACCACGTCGCTCTCGGGAACTTTCCGCTCGACGACAAAGTTGCGGTAGCCGTTCCAGCCTCCGGGGGCGGAGTGTTGCTCTTCATAGATCGAGCCCTCTCGACCGATGAAAATATCCGCCAGGAATCCATACGCCTCGGTAACCGCAGCGATGATATCATCGGTCGCCGCATCGCCCATGACGTCCTTGATCGCCGCCAGCAAGTGCTTGCCGACAATCGGGTAGTGTTCCGCCTTGATCCCCAGCGAGCAATGTTTCTGTGCGATTAACTCCACCGCCGGCATTAACACGGCTGGGTTGTCGATGTGGGTAAAGTAGGCACAAATCGCACCCGCCAAGGCCTTTTGCTGCCCACCGGAATGCTGGTGCGCCTGGTTGAAGAACGACTGAACCTCCGGGTTGCCCTCGAACATTCGCAGATAGAACCGAGTCGTGATGGCCTCCGCGTTGGCCGCCACGATGGGGGTGATTTCCTTGACAATTTGGATGGTTTTTTCGCTCAGCATCGCGCCCGTTGTCCTTGTACCTGAATTGAAATAGAATATCTGCATGCTAAGGTACATGTTAGGTTGTGCATGTCAAGGTGCATATTGCTTCCCCGTGAAAGTTTTGCACTTGGGCAGGTGGTCTCCCGTTCACCGGTGTGGGAATCGTCCAATGGTTGCACGGGAAAGCACGGCCGCGGGGGGGGCGTGCTGCGACCTGAGGTGCCACAATGGCGACGTTCCGAAATTCCAAGCAAGCAGTCCATCCCCAATGAACCAACCCATCACGGGATACCATCGCGACGAAGAACGGCATTGGGTCGCGGAGCTCGCCTGCGGTCATAACCAGCACGTGCGTCATGACCCGCCGTGGATGAGCCGGCCCTGGGTGACCACGATTGCGGGCCGCCAGGCAATGATTGGATACGAGCTGCAGTGTAAGAAGTGCGATGAACAGGCGCCGCCCGATCGCATTTGCGGTTAACCGCAGCGGCATCCGTTGAAGTTTGGATTCCGACGCGAGAATGGGTCGCTTTCTCACGCGATCTTTGGGATAAAGAGACGCTGATCCACGCGTTGACGGCATCCTGCCGCGATGGAACTGACGGACGCACCTAGCGGCAGGCTGAAACCAATACGGGAATGAGTATTTGCCCGGTTTACGTCACTTCCTCTATCAGCCCAGAGTTCCATTGTATTCCTCACTGCGAAATGTTTGCTTGTGGACCTCGGCCATTTTGATGGTGGTGATCCCAGTCATGTTGGCGCTGGATTTCGGCGGCATTTATCACTGGAGTCAATACTTTGCGGCGATGGGGATTGTCCTCGCGACGGCGTTGGCGCTACCGGGATTGACCGATAACACCGCTTCGTCGGGAATTCGTCAGCACGCGATTTTGCTGCCCATCGGCATGCTGGTCCTCTGGGCTTGGTTGCAGTGTACCGGTCTGCCGCCAAGCCTAGTCACCTGGCTGAGCCCGGGGTCCTACGCTGCGTACACGCAGTGGCTCGATGGATTCGGCGGTGGATTGGGGGCGCTGACAGGTTCCCCGGGAGACGACCAGGCGAGTTTTGTGTCCCTATCGGTATCACCCTATGACACCGCCCACGCGGCGGCGGTCCTGACATTGCTGCTGCCACTCTGTTGGGCGGCATCGGTGGTTTTTCACGCTCGTTCTCGATTGAAGATGTTGCTCAGTGCGATCGCGATCGCGGGTGCCAGCGTCGCGGTGTTGGGAGTGTACCGAAAACTCGATCCGACTGCGGATCTGTGGATATTCCAAGAGAAATCGAATGCGTTTGGTGGATTTGTCAATCGAAACAACGCGGCGTTGATGTTGAATTTTGGGTTGGCCGCCAGTCTCGGGCTGCTGTCGTGGCGGATGATGGCGATCCACCAGATCGAAATGGACACCCCTGAGTTTGAATTCAACGATCTGTTCTCGCTGATCACCGATCGTGAATCCATGGTCGGGTTGATCTCAGCAACCACGTGTATCGCCGGGTTGCTGATCAACGGATCCCGCGGCGGGTTGGTCGCGGGCTTGTTTGGTCTGGCTCTGGCATTCGGCTACGTCCGTCCCCGCCGCGGCTTCATCAGCCTCCCCGTCTTGATCGTGATCATCGCCGTTTCGGTCGCGATTTTGATCACGCCGATGAACCTGAGTCTTGAGTCATTGCAGCGTTGGGAGGTATCCACCCGCGATGCGGACACCCTGCAAACCGATGGGCGATTACTGCACTGGCAGGATGGCTGGCGCGCGGCCAAAGCGTACCTGCCCGGGGGAGCCGGATTGTCCACCTACGCCTACGCCTACCTGCCCTATCAAAACTTCTCGCCGAGTTCGTGGTATGAACACGCCGACAATCTGTGGCTGGAGATGCTCGTCGAGACGGGATTGGTTGGTTTGGCGGTGGGGGCGTGGCTGTTAACGCTGCTGTTGATTTCACTGAACCGATTGTCGGCGTCGGTGGATCCTCTCGACCAAGGCGTCCGGCTTGCGGGGTGGTACGCGATCGGGGCCATAATCGTCTCACAGTTCTTCGACTTCGGTCTAGCATTACCGGCGAACCTTTTCGTCGCCGCGGTGCTGGGGGCGGCGATCATTTCTCGCGATGTTGCCAACGGCGGAGGAAAGTCACAGTGGTTTTCCTTTTCAGCGTCGTCCCACAACGCCGGAGAGGGTTTCGCGGTAACTGCTGAGAACTCGCCGACGCCAAAATCGCTCACACGCCCAGGGCTCCGCGAGTGGGTTGCCGGGCGAAGCTGGCCCTTCCATCAAGCGACCGCGATCGGTTTGGCTGTCGCCATGGTCACCCTTTCGGTGATTGTTCTTCCCAGCCTCAAACAGGACGCGATTACGGATTCTTTGCTCAGCCGCCTCAACAAAGAGTATGCACAGTGGCAATTGAATCCCGATGCACTGGCGAAGATGGAGGAAGCCTTGCAGGCGCGTACTTCCGTGGGTTCCTCACCGTTGTTGTTGGCGCGATTGAGCACCGTCCAACGTGATCGTGCGCATCTTGCCGAAACCCGCGAGTGGCGTCCGCGATCGCCTGCGGAGATTCGCGAGATATACCAGCAAACGGACCTGAGTAACCGGCAGCGGAACTACCCACCCGAATCGCCCGCGTTGCGAACAGAGACATTGTTAAGTTGGCAGCATTACACCAATGCCTGGAAAACGAGTCTCGATACCTTGCGGATTTGCCCGCTCGCTCAGGAACCACGTGGCAGTCTGCTGCGTTTGTCTCCAGTCATCGGCAGCGGCGAAAATGATGGGAAGCAATTCTCGTCGCAAGCGAGAGCCGTTGCGCACACGGCTGCGGAGCAGTTGCTCATTTTTTATCAGGGCAATTCGACTCGCCAGTTTGCGTTGGGACAGGCGTCACTCGCTCGTGGAGACCTCGACGCAGCCGCACAGGGGCTTCGTTCGGCATTGGAAACCAACCGTGATTTAACACCGCGGGTGATGGAATTACTGCGGGACTCACCGGATCTCAAAATTGCCGATGTCATTCCGGACGACTCTGATGTGATGCGACTCGCAGCCCTCGCTTACCTTCAGTGGGAACAACTCGACCCCCAATTTCTCGAGCATGCCATCACGGTCATTGAATGTGATGACGGCGAGTCACTGGATCGTCGGGCAGAGTGTCAATCGCTGCTCGGCCGCATCAACTTTGTTTTGGAAGACGTCCCCAATGCCCAGACGCACTATCAACAGGCCATTCGTTTGGCACCCAGCCAGGCCAGTTATCGGCTTGACTTCATCGATCAACTGTTGAAGCGTGATTTAAGAGGTGAGGCGCTCGTTCAGGCGAGATTGGGGCGTAAAAGTATCGCCGACGATCCACGATTTCAAGAGTTCATCGACCAAATCGCCCAATCGGAACGCACGCAAACGCCATCGCCCGATGCGGCTCCTGCGATCGACCGCACTCAGCTCGATGCGCTCTTAGAAGCAACGCCCCGCTAACGGCGTGTTGATTTCATGAGCCGAGTCGCGTGAGCGGCCGAGGGCTCACGTTGCCGGGCATCTTACTAGCCGACAGCAAACCAAGATCGCGTCGAATGGCAGGTAGCTTCTCGGTCTAATCACGCGTGGTCGCTAAGTAAGCTGCCTTGCTTCGTCTAAAAGATCGATCTCGAGTTCGCCAAAGACTTCGTCAGCGCGTGTGGCATCGTCATCAGCACGCAGTGGCTCGATGGAAATGACTGCGACCGCTTTGTCCATCACGTCATGGGTCGAGCCATCAACCGCCTTCGTGGAGACCGCGTCCATCAAACTCGCAATCGCTAAATCTCGCGACATAGAGCGTCGCAGCGGAGAGGATTGCGGTGCTTGTGAGGGGGTGGGAACGACTGGATCATTCGCCATCCGGTTCGACGCTTTTGGGTTACCGGAACCGGGCTTCGGTTCGCCGCTGGGGTCTGGTTCGCCGCTCGGTTCGTTGCCAACCGCACCCGTTGCGCCCGTGCTGATCGCATTGAGTTCGTTGATCACCAACAGTGCGTCGAGGGACGTGACAAATCCATCGTTATTGACATCATATCCAAATGCTGGATCGCCTTCGCCGACCGGACCGGCACCGTAGGCGTTGAGATAATTGATAATGGTGAGCGCATCGACGGCGGTGACTCCGGCATCGAAATTGACGTCCTCTGGATAGTTGCCGTTATGGAACGGAGTGCTATTTCCAATGACCGCGATGACAAACTCCTGGGTCGCACCGTCGATACCGCTCGCATGGGGAGTCGCAGTGATTTCAACCAAAATCTCGTCGTCGAGTCCCGGGGTCCGTTCGATGAAGGTGTTGTCCGCGAGCCTCAGTGTTGAACCATCAATCACAAAACGCGAGTCGTTCACCGTCAATGAATGACCGTTGGCCGCGGGGCTACCATCGACGGTTAGGTCGCCGACGACCGCAGCGGCCTGGAGTTCGATGACCGTGTTGTTGCTCAGTTGAATGTTGACGGGGGTTTCGACTTCATCGAGCACCGTCAACTGGATTGCTTTGGTAAAGGAGTCGTCTTCGTGTTCGGCGGTAACATTGACCGTAATCGCGCTACCCGCCTCAAAGTCGAGTGAAACGCCATCCTTCAGCTTCAGGCCGCCGTTGACGATTTCGAAACGATCATCGTCAACGCTAAGTTCGTGAGACTGGCCGACGTCCTGATCGATGACACCGAGAGGCGTGATGAGCTCACCGGGCGAGTTCTCATGCACCGTAGCCTCATCGGGCGTGATATCGGTGACGGGATCGTCCTCATCCAGGACAGTAATGGCTGTCAGGAATTCGAGTTTGCCGCCGCTATCGGGATCGTCCACGCTTACGATCAGCGGTATCATCCATTCGGTCTCAGCATCGAGCGGTTCAGGACCCACGAAGTAGATCTTCAGGTCAACGACCTGGAAACGCTCATCAGGTACTCGATTCATGTCGAGAAGCTGCACGCCAAAATGATTGACAGCATCAACGTCAATGACCCCGACGAAACCGATCGGTTGAGAACCGCCTGCGATTCCAGGGGGTAGGTTTTCGGGGACGGGATCAATCCCCGCTGTTACCCCTGAGGGCACATCCGGAACTGGAGTGACGTTGATCGTTACGGGCGTCTCGGTGAAATCCTGACCGTCCCCCACGAGGATCCAGAGTGTGTCGGTACCCTCAAAATTATCGTTCGGCGTGTACTCAATCTGTCCATCCGGCCCGATCGTCGCGACTCCGAACTCGGGTGGGTGCAGCGGTAGAATCACGAGCTCGTCGCCATGGTCCCCGTCCGTTGCGGTGGGCAACGGTACCGTGAACACCGTGTCTTCGGCACCGGAAATGGAGGGCGTCTCGGTATAGGTTGGCGCACTGTTGGTGCCGATTAATTGGACACCAAAAACGACCGGATCGGCCTGGCCGCCCGTCACTGACACGCGTGCCGCTATGGGTTTGCGGAGTGACAGTTGGCTGAGTCCCGCAGCACCGGTGACCACGACCGATCGCAGACTCGCGTCGAGTGAAATCGCGTCCAGTTCTCCGAGTGCCGGCAAGTCAATGGGCATGTCAGCGAAGACGGCACCGGTCTCGCTATCGATCAATCGCAATCCGCTATCGTGGGTTGATCCCTCATCACTGAATGAGCGTGGCGAGCGGGTGACGATCAATCCCCGGCTCGCGTCGATCGCGGCGACCGGTTCGGTGTTGTCGACGCTGTAGAGCATGGCCAGATGATTGTCGACATCGTAGACGGAGAGGTTCTCGCCCGTTCGCAGCACTAGCAATCCAGCCTCATCGCTGAAGGCGACCACTTCACTGGCGCCACTGACGACGATGGGTTCACCGAGCATCGAGGCGGTGGTATTGCTCCACAGGCTAATGGCGAGCGTTTGTGTTATCTCGCCGTTGCCATCGTCGACGAGCGACGCCTGGCTGACGACGCTGCGGGTCGGACCATCGTCGCTTCGCGGCGTCGAATCGCCAGTCACGACGGAACCGGGCGCGAGCATAACGCCGGTCGCCGAAATCGGCGAGTTGGAGGCATCGAGGGCCCATAATTCGCTTTGACCGCCCTCCTCGCGAGGGCTCACGAGAATGACGCCTCGCCCCACATCATCACTGCCAGCGGAAACAATAAAACTTTCGGATCCGGTTGAGCCGAGGCTGGTTGAGTTAGCGAGCGCGTCGTCGAGGATCCATGCCTGACCACCATCGCTCGTGTTCGCGAATACGGCGAGTGAGCCATCGGCGAGTCGCAAAAGTTGCGTAATCTCACCACCGATCTCGACGGGATCCGACAGCGTGCCGTCGCTGGCGATCGTTTGCAGGCCCGTGCCGCTGGCCAGGACCGCCGGGGCGGTGCGTTCGCTCGGGGCACCCTCATCGAGCACCATCGCAGGCACGACGACCGTGATATCCGTCCGCAGCAAGGCGTCGTGATGCGGCATGGCGGAGGACGGTGTCGTTTGAATTTGACTCTTCGCACCGGTAAACAACCGCACGGCGTAGTCGCCGTCAGACAGGTTGTCTATCGAAAACGCACCGCCGCCATCGGTGAACGCGAACCGCTCGCCCTGATCCATCTTCGAATTGTCGTTTTGATCAACATAAACGAGTCGCTTTTCCAATCCACTCTCGTCGGCGTCACGGCGCAGTGAATCGTTCGCATCGTGGAAAACACTCCCCACGATGGCTGCCAGTACCCGGCGGTCATCGAGTACTTGAAGAGATAGTCGTCGCGTGGTGCGATACGGATGGCGTGGCATGAACTCTGAATCTTAGAATAATCGCGTGAATAACAGGTTGCCGGTAGGCCTTATCCACATCATGCGGCGGGGCGACCGGTTACCCAGAATGACGGTTGACATCCGCTGACTACGACGCCCTCGGAGGAGAAAAAGTTCCCTCGGTAGAGGGAAACCGTCTCGAAAATGCTCGTCTCGCGGTTTCGATTGGCTTATTATGAACGCAGCATTGCGGCAAAGGTTACTGTAAATTCAAGAAATTCAAGCAATGCGGCAGTTTTTGCTCTTTTATTGACTCATTTCGACCAAAGTCTATTCGCATGATACCACTTGCCACAAAATATCGAGTGACAGAACTCGTCAGCCGGAAAACGCTGTCCGGTTTTGCGTCTGCAGCGGCCCAGGGCTTCCGCAACCGGGGTTTGGGGAGCGTTCTAATGGCTGGGGTGATGGTTTGGACGGCGGCGGGAGCTTGCCCGGGGCAAGGACCCGATCAATCGCCGGACGCCTCGTCGTACGAAAGCGGTTACGAGAGCGGCGAATACGGTACCGAACCGGGGGCCGCCGCCGCTGAGCCCGTCGCCAACCTGACGACGGGGCCCACTCCGATGTCACTCTTCCAATTGATCCAGCCGGATTGGAAGCCGCTCCGCCAAGAATTTGTCCGCGTGTTGACGCCGTCGACCACACCGCCGAAGCCGCAGATGGTGGGTCCCTTGCTGCGAAACGAAGCCAATGTTGCCATGCGGTATGGCAACCTACCGCTCGCCCGTGATCTCTACTTTGGGTTTCTGGCCCAGGGTGGGAGTGAGTCCAAGGAGGACCTGCAAAGTCTGAAGTTCAGTAACTATTTTCGCCGCCCAGTGTGGCAGCTGCGGTGGGGCGTCTCGCTGGGCCTGCACGGCGACACGGACGTTACGGACTTTGCTCCCATCAAAGCAGATGCCGCCGGTGGACTCGGCGGGATGGATTCGGGCATGGAGATGTCCAGCGATTACGATTCCACTGCCTACGACATGGCGGGCGAAATGGGGAGTCCGAGCTCCTCGAGCGGCACGCCCATGTCGGGGCCACCAAGCTCGTCGCCTTCCTACGAAGGATACGAGAATTCTGAGATGGACATGGACGGTGGATTCCGTGCTGGCGGCGGCCCCCAATATGACAGCAATGGGCGTCCGATCAATCCGAACGCGTCCGTTGCCGCGGCGCCCCAGGCGCAGATGACTGACCCCAATATCAGCGATCGATTCGACGAGTTGATGGGTTATGTTGCCACGACGGTCCGCGAATCGATGCAGACTCGGATGGCGAGCGGTCAATTCGGTTCCGCGTTAGTCGATGTCGATCCGGAAGCGACCGATCAGGGCGACACGGTCGATGGTGACTACGTCCAGCCAAGTGAACCTCGCATGTGGATCCCCGGTGTCGTCTATCTGGGCGAGGGCAGCTCGCAGGCGATGGCCAAGGCAGCGGCGACGCAAGGCATCGAGTTGTTGCTGCATTTCGACGTTTCCATGAAGGAGGTCCGTAACAGCTCACCGCAAAACTCGACGCGGGTGAAAGTCATCGACGGACGCAGTGGACGAACCCTGATCACGTCCAGCGAGATGGACAATCGTGAACTCCAAAGGCTGCTGAAGACTAAACGCGGGACTGCGGAAAGTTACGTTAACGAAGCATTGGAGAAATTCTGGGCTGTCCTGGACAGCAAACTCAGCGTCCAAGCGTTTCCTGAACTGACCCCTGAGATCGCGCGTCGACGGGTGACCGGTGTGCTGGCCGAACCCTCGTTCTCGCTGCTACGCAAACTCGCTGAAATTCAGTACATGGGTGCACAGGGCTGGCTGACTGCGGAGGAAGTCGAGCAGGCCTATGCGATCGCCGCGAGCACCGAGGGGATGACGATTCTGTACGGCTCACCGGCCGAAGCAGTCAGCACGATCCATGAGATCGCAAAACGCTCAGCCGCGAAAACGCCTTGAACGAGCTCCTTGACTAGGATGGGTGGAGACTTTGTACTCTACCTTTCATGGTCCAGTTTTCTTTCATGGTCCACTCCTTCTCCCTGAGAAAATGGTTGCGTTTGTGTTTCGCTGCTCCCACCTTAGCTTGATTGCTCTGACGTTCGTTTGCTCGCTGGGCCGACCGAGCACCACTGCCTGTGCTCAAACGCCTGAATCGGAGCCGGCGTCGATATTTGCTGATCCGGCTCTGGAGGCTGTCGTCCGCGCCGGCGTCCTGGGCAAACCGAAGAGTGATCAACCGCTGACGAGCGAGGATGTCGCAGGCATGTCTCGTCTCGTCGCTCCCGGGAAGGGGATTCGCAGTCTGGCGGGACTGGAGCATTGCGAGTCGTTGATGCTGGTTGATTTCACGGACAACGAAATCAGTGACCTCACGCCGCTGGCGGGATTGAAAAAGCTGCAGAAAGTCACCTTGGCGGGCAACCGAATTGAAGACCTCTCGCCACTGGCTGAACTCACTGCCATTCAGCTTCTCGATCTGTCTGGAAACAAGGTGCAGCATCTCGAACCGATCGGGAAAATGAGGAGCATGCGCACGCTCTATCTCGCTGACAATCGAGTCGAGAGCATTTCGGCGATCGCCGATTGGAAGAAACTCGGTGCCCTGGACCTCGCCGGCAACCCCATCGTCGACCTGTCGCCTGTGTCAAGCATGACGGGGCTAACGACACTCGAAATCTCCGATTGCCGAGTCCAGTCGCTCACGCCACTGGTCGGCCTGACGCACTTGTCGATGTTGATCATGCCCAATAATCCGATCGATTCGTTCGACCCAATTGTCAAAATGTGTGTTGGAGATGCCGGCGAAAATCGACGATTTGCACCATACCTGGAGCTCTATCTCGATATGCGGTCAGAAAAGGCGGCGGCTTGGCAGGGGGCAATTGAAAAACTCAAAGCAGTCGGCGTGTCGGTTCATGATTACCGCCGACCCACTTCATCGAAATCAACACACACGCCATGAGCATCACCAAAGAAGAATTCATCGAACGCGTCATCTCGACGGGTGTCGCCGAGCGGATGGACGTCAGTCGTGCAATCGGGGAACTCGGCGTCGGTGAAGTCTCGTTGCCGCAGGTCGTCGATCAACTGCAAAGCCGTGGATTGATTACAACGCTGCAGACTGAAAAGATCATCCGGGGCGATCGAGTCGGGTATTTCTATGGCGACTTTAAAATCCTCTACCTGATCGGTGCGGGAACGTTCGCTCGTGTTTATCGGGCGGAAAAAGATGGCCAGGTCTATGCCGTCAAAGTGCTCCGCAAGCGTTTCCGAGACGAAGCCCATGAACTCGAGCAGTTTCTCCGCGAAGGTCGGATGGGGCTGAAACTCAAACACCCCAACATCGTGCGGATTCTCGAAGTCGTGCCGGACCGACACAACCCCTTCCTGGTGATGGAGTTCGTCGAAGGCCAAACACTGCGTGAACTGGTCAAAATTCGCGGGAAGCTACCTGTCGACCTGTCCCTGAAATTGATGCACGAAATCGCTCAAGGGCTCGCGTTTGCCGCGTCACTCGGAATTTCGCACCGTGACTTGAAACTCTCCAATGTGCTGATCAGTTCCGGCGGCGTGGCGAAACTCGTTGACTTTGGTTTGGCGGCACTGGCCGACCGTAGTAACCCCGAAGTCGTCGCGGATTGCCCCAACGCGCGAGCGATTGACTATGCCGCACTCGAACGCGGGACGAACGTCCGCAAGGACGATCCGCGTAGCGATGTGTTTTTCGCGGGAAACATGCTCTATCACATGCTCGCCGGGACGCCCGCATTGACGGAAACGCGTGACCGGATGGCGCGGTTGAATATTTCCCGCTTCCAGGACATTCGATCGATCTATGACTACGTCCCCGATCTTCCTGGAATCGTGAATCAATTGCTGCTCGCGGCGATGGAGTTCAATCCCGAAAAACGCATTCAAACCTGCATGGCGTTGGCAGCGGCTACCAAAAAGGTGATCGATACACTCGAGAAGGGGCCCGCCGAGGCGCGGGGACCGGATCTTTCGGGGAAAGTCAACGCGGAGGACGTGGGCGACGATCACGTGATCACCAACGAAGGGGAAGGCTATGTGGTGATGTTCGTTGAGTCCAAGGCGGGATTGCAAAACGCGGTACGCGATCGACTTAAGGCCCGTGGTTACCGAGTTTTGATCATTGCCAACCCGCAGCGCGCACTGGACCGATTTATCGATGCGATCGATAAACCCGCCGATTGCGTTATTTTCGGGGCCGCTGAACTCGGCAATGATGCGCTCGCGGCCTACAACGCGTTCGCTGAGAACGAGGATACCAAGGATATCCCTGCGATCCTGCTCGTTGATCCGAATCAAAAGCACTTGATTCAAAGAGCGGTTCGCGGTTCCCATCGAGCCCTCTTACCATTACCCTTGAGTGTCAAACATCTCCGCATCGCGTTGATCAAATTGCTCGCCGATACTGAACCTCGTTCAGACGCATTGTTTTGATCGCCGCGTGTGTTCGCTAACGCTCACCTCCGTTTGTCACCCTAGCTCATGAAACTTCCTCAGCTCACCGTTTTTGGCGGTGGTCAAATGGCGCGCGCCTTGGTCGGCGGCATGATCGACCAATCCGTACTCGACGCAGACAAGCTCACGGTGGTTGCCAACAGCGAAGGGACCGCCCAGTGGTGGCAAGAAAACTATCCGGGTTGTCGCTTTTTTGCCGCCGACTCGGCGGCCTCACGCAACGAGGCGATCGCTGAGAGTGAAATGGTGATGCTGGCGGTCAAGCCGTACATCATCCCCACGGTGCTCGACAATGTGGGGGACGGCTTGGCAGGCAAACTCGTGATTTCCGTTGCCGCTGGCGTGCCCCTGGCGAAACTCACCGCAGGGGTGGGGCACGAGCGAGTTGCACGGGTGATGCCCAATACGCCCAGCTTGGTCGGCGAAGGTGCCGCGGCGTACTGTACCGCCGCGGACGCCACCCCCAGTGATATCGAATCCATTGAAGTGATGCTGGGAAGTGTCGGCTATGTCACCCAGGTGACCGAGAGCCAGCTCGATGCCGTCACCGGTGTGAGCGGTTCAGGGCCGGCCTATGTCTTTTTGATGATTGAAGCGCTTGCCGACGGCGGCGTGGCGGAGGGGCTGCCGCGGAAAATCGCCCTGGAACTGGCGACTCAGACTGTGCGTGGTGCCGCCACGATGGTGCGCGACACCGGTGAACACCCCGGCGTGCTCAAGGACAAAGTCTGCAGTCCAGGTGGAACGACTATTGCCGCGATCCGAGTGCTCGAACAGAATGCCATCCGCGCGGCCCTGATCGACGCGGTCGCCGCCTCGGCCGGTCGCAGTCGCGAATTGGCCCAGTAGAAACCAACCCACCGTTGCACGCGCCCTCAAGCGAGAACTTGGATGCACGCCCCCATCATCAAAATCGACGACAAACATGTTCCTCTCTACCGCATTGTGTGGGTGGCCGACCTGCCGCATTTCTGCGGCGAGGAGGACTGCGTTCGCGAAGGCTATTACGAAATCCGCTTGGATGTGGATGATTCTCTGTGGACCAATCACCAGGACCGAGACCGCGTTATCGACGCCCTCAACCAATGGTGTGGCGATCCACGCGACGAAGGCGAACTCGGTGGCGAACTTGATTATTAATGCCACTTTGACGACACGCCGCGAGGTCGTTACGATTCGCGGGCTATGAACCAGATCGAGACTGCTACCGCCACGACCATCCTGTTTCGCTTCACCGGCGAAGACCGACCGGGACTCACTGCATCGTTATCCGACCATTTGGCACATTTCGGTTGTCGGGTCCTGGATGTCAATCAAGCCGTCATCCATCGCTCGCTGCTGCTCGGCCTGATGGTCAGCGTGCCGAGCGAGGTGGCATCTGAAACCGTGATCGACGCACTGCGGATGCGTGCGAGCGAACTCGAGCTGAAGTGCAAACACACCCGCATCGCCGCGGCCGCCTACGATGTCTGGATCGGCGAAGAGGGGAAATCGCGTTTCATCTTGACGCTCCTCTCCCGCGCCGTCACGGCGGAACAGTTCGCCGCCGTCAGTCGACTCGTCGCCGATCAGGGACTCAATATTGACGTGATCACGCGTTTGTCGGGTCGGCCCAAACGCATCACCGATGGCGGGCCGACACGGGCTTGTGTGGAGTTCTCTCTGCGCGGCGATCCCATCGACCCCAACGATCTCAAAGCGCGTTTGCTCGAACTTTCAACACGCTTGGATCTTGACCTGGCATGGCAACGCGATGACGCCTTTCGCCGTATTCGTAGGGTTGTCGCACTCGATATGGACTCGACCCTGTTGCAGGCCGAGGTGATCGACGAAATCGCGAAAGAGGCCGGTGTCGGTGAACAGGTTTCCGCGGTGACCGAAGCCGCCATGCGCGGTGAAATCGATTTTGACGAATCGCTTCGCCAACGTGTGGCCGCTCTCGCAGGCCTCCCCGAAAGCGTCCTACCCAAAATTGCCGCCCGACTCGAACTGACCGAGGGGGCCGAGAGGTTGCTCTCCAACCTGAAGCGGTTTGGCTATCGAACCGCCATCCTTTCAGGTGGTTTTACCTACTTCGCCGAATACCTTCGCGAGCGTCTTGGCATCGATCATGTCCATGCCAATGAACTCGAAATCATTGACGGCAAACTGACAGGACGCGTTGTCGGAGAAATCGTTAACGCGCAGCGAAAGGCAGCGTTGCTCGAGCAACTCGCTAAGGACATGGGCATCGACTGCGAGCAGACAATCGCGATCGGGGACGGCGCCAACGACCTGCCGATGCTCTCCCGTGCGGGGCTCGGGATCGCCTTCCATGCCAAGCCGATTGTGCGAGAATCAGCCCGGCATCAAGTCTCCACCCTCGGGCTCGATGCCGTCCTGTATATGCTGGGCGTTCGCGATCGCGATCTCGTCTGACGGCCGTTCGGTCACATCGCGGGCGACCGCGAAAATGAGCTGTTCATCGGCAATCGCCTTGGCTGTCCACTCGAGCATCACTGGAACGCCATGGGTCGTGATGTACCGGTTTCGAAATCGAATCACCGTGCGTCCCTCGTTGAGTGCCCTGATTTTATCGAGCGTTTGAACAACGTCATCCTCGTGCACGAATGCCAGGAACGGCTTGGCAAGTAATTGGTCCGTCGAGTAGCCCAGCACTTTGCTGAAGTTGTCATTGACACGCACAAAAAAACCATTCCGATCGGCGATACAAAACATGTCGGGAGACAACTCGAAAAAGCGATTCATGTCGCTTTGAACACTGCGCAGCGTCGACGTCTGATGGGCTTGCATCACGTCGGCGAGTACCTTCGCACTCTGCGGGCGATCGCCAGGGGCAACCTGTAAACAGTTGACTGCTAGTCGTACCAAGGCATTGTCGAGACCGCAGGTGCGGAGACATTCCAGGCTATGGGAGGTCTTTCCATGCACCGCGCAGTGATAAACTTCACGCAGGCTTTCGCCCTCATAAGGAGCGTGCCCGCAAAGTATCTCGCAGAGAATACCTCCGAGACTGAAGACATCGGCGCGAGCGTCAAGCGTTGTCCCCTGAGCCTGCTCTGGAGACATGTATTGCGGTGTGCCGTTAACTTGGGGTTGCCGGATGATCGAGCCTGCGGATTCCGCAGCGGCCGACCGTCGAGTTGCCGAATCGAATATGGCAGAATCGGGACTGTTTTTCGATGGCACCGCCGCGCCGACCGTGCATCGTCCGGTATACATCGCCAGCCCCCAATCCATTACGTTCACTTCCCCGAACGCACCAACCATAATGTTCGATGGCTTCAAATCCAAATGAATCACCCCCCGGGTGTGCGCGAACGCGATCGTTTGGCAAACATCGGTGAAGATGTTCAGTAACTCGGCGGTCTCCACTCGGCCGGTTGCGAACATCTCACGGAGCGTTACGCCATCAACTAACTTCATCACGTGAAAGGGTTGGCCATTGCCGCAGACACCGGTTTCGTAGATTGGAGTGACGCCGGGGTGAGAAAGAAAACTCATCACTTGCGCCTCTTTCACAAAGTCCTCCGCCGCGTTGGAGCTCATTGCCCGATCCTGACGCAACACTTTTACGACCACCTCCCGATCGAACATCTGGTCGCGGGCGCGATACACGAGCCCCATGCCGCCCGACTGGAGCAGGGAAATGATCTGGTAGCGATCGGTGGGGAGCTCGGGCAGGTCGAGACCCTCCATGCGATCGGCTGAGCCGATGACGAAGTCATCACCATCCTCGGCGACAGACGATCTCTGATCGTCCGGTGGCCCTGTCTCCGCTTCGGATGATGAACGACGCATGGAACAGCTTTCACTCCTCGACTAGCACGAAACAAGCGAACGGTCGTGGATTCCTGAACGGGCTGACGATATAGTAAGCCGAGACACGTTGGTGGCCGGGCTGGTGGGAGTCCCGGTACCTGATCTCACTCGACGCACCAGCGCCGAATAAAACGACCGCCTGTTCGCCACTGCTCATTCTACCAAATTCCGATTCTCCGCAGGGGGGGATGCCTCGATTCCATCCAGGCCCTTGCCAAGATTGCCGCATTCCTGCGGTCGGTTCGGGGTGTTCTCGCCTTGCCCGTGGCATCAGGCCTGATATCGTGGGGAATTGCTCGCTGAGTCGCCTCTAGCCCGGTCCATTTATGCCCGAAAATGAAAACTCCCCCCTGCCAGACAGTTCCCCTCACGCGTGGCAGCGTGAGGGGTTATTGATCAATGCGTTCGGGCGACACCTGCGGAGGAAATTCGGCGGGCGGATCCAGCGGGTCAGTGTGGATGCCGGATTCACCTGTCCCAACGTCGACGGTGCTGTCACGACCGGAGGCTGCAATTTTTGTGACAATCGCTCCTTCAGCCCGTCGCGGCGGGTACGACTGCAACGCGTCAGTGAACAACTGCGCGCGGGCATTGAGCGGGTTACCCGGCGCTACGACCATGTCGATGGGTTCATTGCCTACTTTCAACCGGCGACGAATACCTACGCCCCCGTCGACCAGCTCGCCGAAGTCTACCAGCTCGCGTTGGCCGCCGATCCACGGATTGTGGGGCTTGCGATCGGAACACGTCCTGACTGTGCTCCCGAGAGTGTCTTGGAGTTGCTCGAAGGCCTCGCCATGGAGCACACCGTTTCGCTAGAGTTCGGGATGCAGTCGGTGCATGACGAGTCGCTCCGATGGATGAACCGCGCTCACACGCATGCGGACATGATTAATGCCATCGATCGCGCCCGCGGTCGCGGCTTTGAGTGCTGCGGCCATGTGATCTTGGGGGTCCCCGGCGAGGATCACGACATGATGATGCAGACCGCCGACGAAGTCGGTGTGCTTGGCTTTGATGCCATCAAACTGCATAACCTGTACAGCGTTCATGGCACACCCTTGGGCGACGAGGTCCTCGCAGGCAAAGTCGAGATGATGGGCCGCGAGGAATACGTCAGCACGGTTGTCGACTTTCTCGAACGCATCCCGCCGACGACAATCGTGGAACGTGTCAGCGGCGACGCGCCACCGCAGTTTTTAATCGAGCCCAAGTGGTGTCTCGAGAAATCAGCGATCCGAAACGAAATCGACGCTGAGTTCGCTCGTCGAGGATCGCGTCAGGGTTCCCGTTTCGTTGCGCCAGAGGTGCCCCCGAGGCAGCGACCTCGTCCCGTCGATCAGACCCCCGCTTCGATTGCCACTCAGATCGACCAGCGGGGACGATTACCTGTCTTGAAGATGCAGGGAAACTAAATCAGTGGACTTCACGGCGATTGATTTTGAAACGGCGACCCATCAAAGCGACAGCGCCTGTCAACTCGCGGCCGTTCGTGTCCGTGGCGGCGAAATCGTCAGCAGCGCGAGCTGGCTGATTCGCCCACGACCGTTCTACATCAGCCCGCGAAATATTGAGATTCACGGCATTACCCCCGAAATGGTGCAAGATGCGCCGGAGTTCGGTGAGCTTTGGCCAGAAATTTTTCAGACCTTCGGTGATGATTGCCTGATCGCCCACAACGCGAGTTTTGATCTCGGGGTGCTGATGGCCTGTCTAGCGACGCATGGGCATCCGACGCCTGACATGCAGTACAGTTGCACCCGCGCGATTGCTCGGCGGGCGTGGCCAGATCAACCCCGATTCGGTCTCAAGCCATTGTCGGATTGGTTGGGCGTGCAGTTCAAGCACCATGACGCGCTCGAGGATTCGATTGCATGTGCCAAAATTGCCCTCGCAGCGGCCGAACACGTGGGTGCCGAGTCGCTCGAACAGCTCGAGAAGAGTCTGAAACTCAGCCGCGGCGTGGCGGGGGAGTGGGGAAAAAAGGGTCCAGCGGCAGCCCGGCGTTCACCTGCCAAGAACCCCGCACGCGGCAGCCTGGCAACCGCCTCTGAGCCTGCGGGGGCCGATGTGATGATGTCCGCGGCGGGCGTGGACGTGCAGCGGCTTTTCATTCGTGCCGAATTTGTCCGTCCGCTCGCCGGGCAACGTGTGGTTTTTACGGGCACTCTGACTCGGATCGACAGGGAGGATGCCGAACGGTTGACGCAGGTTTGCGGTGGACGCTGTTTGGCGAGCGTATCCAAACTCACCAATTTGCTGGTCGTCGGCCAGCCGGACGCACGCACACGCCGCTCGGGACGCTCCCGGAGCACCAAAGAGGAGAAGGCTCGATCCCTGATTGCCGATGGTGCAGGTGTGCAGATTCTGTCCGAGGATGAGTTTTTAAAGCTGATTTCGCAGAGTCTCTAGCTTTTTGCTTTTCTGTCTTGGTGCGGAATGAATGATCTGCTAATTTTCGTCCTATCGCCGCGGCGGCCAGGATGGCTTCCAAAGCGGCCATGGAATCTTCATTGCACCGGAAGGGAGTCCGACGTGGAACAGACTAAACAAGCTTGCCAAACCGCCCACATTCGCTGGATGATCCGACGCGACATGCCGGACGTGCTGGGCATCGAAAGTGATTGTTTCGAGTTTCCGTGGACTGAGGATGATTTCATTCGCTGCCTGCGTCAACGCAATTGCATCGGCATGGTGGCCGAATGTGACGGCAAAGTCGTCGGGTTTATGATCTACGAACTGCACAAGAATCGTTTGCATATTCTCAACTTTGCGGTCCACAGCAACTATCGCCGCCAAGGCATTGGCAATGTGATGATGCAAAAGTTGCTCGGTAAACTTTCGCAAGAACGCCGCAACCGAATCATGCTCGAAGTCCGCGAAACCAACCTTGAAGCGCAGCTGTTCTTTAAGAACCTCAGCTTCAAAGCCATCTCGGTACTGCGAGATTTTTACGACGATGCGACCGAGGACGCCTACCTGATGCAGTTTCGCTACCAGCCCAGCGCCGAGGAGCTCGCCCAGCCCCACAATCGCATCACGCGAATGGCTGGCTAAGGACGTTCGCCAGTCGGCGACGTGATGATCCGGCAGGATTCGATGGGCAGCTCGTGGAGATGTCCCGTCGGACCGTAAGCCGTTGGGGATGATCCACCCACTCATTCCCGCTTCTCAGAGTCGCCTGCCGGGATGTCTCGGCACGCGGCGCACAACGGTCCGCCGAACTTTATCGGCCGCGGCGAGTCTTGACCGTAATTCGCTTGACACGCCTTTCAGACGAGCCCTCAGGGCGCCTGTGAGGCATCCACTCGCATGCTCGCACCCGCTCGGCACGCTGCTCTTTAAGGGGAGCGATCCTTGAGCTCAAATTCGCCGATGATTTGGGTTTGCGAGTTCTCGATGGTCAAGTTGCCATCGCGAGTGCTTCCCTGCGGCGAGTTGTGATCGAGCTGCGCCAGACTGTCGGGGCAGTCCGACTGCTACGATTTACGGAGTTCTGCAGCTTCGGCTTCGAGCTTGGCAATTTCGTTCTCCAGTTCAGCCAACTCGTTCGGGTCGTCGGCTTGCTCTTTCGAACCGGCCAAGCGTGGTCGGAGCGTCTGCAATTTCTTGTTGATGATGTCGAGTCGCTTCTTAGCTTTCTTGTCCATACCGGCTGTGATGAAGAGGTGTTGTTGATCAAAACTCCAACAAAGCTACCACAAAATGCACGACTAAGACATACAGCGTTGCCCACAACACGGTTGACGTGATGCAGTGGCTGACGTCGCTCGCCGACTGTTTTGCCGTGATCCCACGGTGATAGGCAATCGCTGCGGTGCCGAATCCACAGAGTAGGTTTTTCAGCAGTACCCAGCCCCAGCCCTTGCCCAGCAGGAACCAACCAACGACCGGCAGGCTGGACCCCCAGGCGGGCTGCCCCAGCGAGTCCGTTGGCAGTACGACAGCGCGAAAAAAGTGCTGGTACCAAAAATGAATCCCGATCTCGGGATACGACAAAACGAACGTGAGTCGGCTGATCCAGTGGGAAGCGGTGAAAGCGAGCCATTCAAGGATCGGAGTGGCGATCAAAAACGCCCCCAGAATCGGCACCAGCAAGTACGCAGGGGTGCGGATACCGAAGGTTTTCAACGCATCGATTTGCCCACCGTACTGCTTGACACCCACGTCCGCTGCGACGGCCGCGCCACACCTCGCTGCAATCAGCACGGTCGCTAAGATCGGCACCAGAATCCGGTACAGCGCAAAACCGATTGCCGCCAGCAGTTCGTCGATCAGCAAGGGCTGCGTGTATAATCGGAAGGGCAGGAATCGCAGCGTGAAATAGGTCGTCGTGAATCCCGCGATGACACCCGCGACCACGAGGTAAATACAGGCCGTCGGTCCCCCGATCAGGCCGAGGTAATGCCACAGGAATCGTCCCGCCCATCGCAGGCGGGGGACGATCGGTCGCGCATCAATCGGCAGCCGAGCAATCGCGTGCAGGGCAGCGCCGGTGGACCCCAGGAAATCACCGATCGCTCGGCCGATTCGGCGGCCAAGGGCACTCCCGCGACCGCTTGTGTCAGGTGGCCGATCAGTTGATTGTGAGGCGCGGTGCAACGCCGAGGCGCGTAGGCGATCGGGGATTTGGTCCCATTGATCACGTGGAACTGACACGATCGTCGCATTGTTCGCATCGAGCAGCAGGACTTCATCGGCGATAGGCAGTAGCGTTGTGTAGTCGTGTGTCACCACTAGACTCGTACGCTCGAAACGACGCTGTGTTTCCTGGATCAATTCTGCAACGCGGTGCCCCGTGGCTGCGTCTAAACCCGACGTCGGTTCGTCGTACAGAATGATTTCCGGATCGGCAGCCAACGTGCGGGCGATCGCCAGCCTCTGTTTTTGGCCCCCGCTGAGCGCAGCGACCGGTGGAGAAACGGGCACGCCGAGCAGTTCCAGCCATTCTGGTGCTGAGTAACGCGGTGTCTCAGCGCGATCGGCGCGGTGATCAATCGCGAACTGGACGTTGGCGGTCGGTGTGAGCTCATCGAACAAGGCAAACTGTTGAAAGACGATCCCGGTGCGACCGTGTGAACGCGACTCCAGCGGGGCGTCACCGAAACGCAGGTCGCCCTCCCAGTACACGGGGGATTGTTCACGCGGCAAGATTCCGGCGAGTAGTCTTAGTAGCACGGATTTTCCAGCGCCACTGCCGCCGACTAGGACTGTGATCTTGCCACCGGGAACGCTCAGCGAGACGTCTCGCAACAACTCGTTGCCCGCCGCGCTAACATTGAGGTGCGTGATCGTCAACGCATCCGAAACACGCTCGCTCATGTCCGTGCGCCTCGTCCCACGAAACGACCGAAGTGCCGCCAGTACCCACTGTGGTGCGCGACCGCTTTGATCGGATGAGGGAGCACGCGGGTAATGTTGTGATTGATCACTCGCTCACCGGGCAGCAGGTTCTCCGCTGTTCGCTGTACTTCGCCCGTCCCTACGACGCGACCCCAAACGGGTGCAATCGACAGGATGCTATCACGTGGCGAGTAGAGATTGATTAACCGCCCGGTAAACCGTTCCGCCAGCGGATCCCATCCCGTTCGTGAGGCCATCCCGCCCATCAGCACAACGTCTTCGATCCGGTAATGGTGCTCCTCGAGCGATTCCAATGCGGAACGGATCACGACCGTCCCAAGTGAGTGGCCGTACAGAATCAGCGGGCGTTTGGTGATGCCTGGAATATCGCGTAGCAGGGCGAATAGTAGCGCACCGTCGCGGCGAGCGCAGAAATAACGATGGCGAAACTGTCCCGCGCCCATCACGAGTGCGCCGCCAGCACCGCCGGCGAGCGAGCCGATGCCTAGCAATGTATTTCCTGCACGCAGCGCTGGGATGCCCAATCGAATTCCACGCGCCGCCATGCCTACGGACGCACCGGCTTCGCTCCAACGGCCCGAGGCCCAGTGCACGGCATAGGTAGACCCCGTGAGTCCCGCGGCCCCGATTAGGCTCGCCGTCGGACGAGAACGATAGCCTCCAATGACCACATGAATGGCCCCGCTAGCGGATTCAGCAATCGTATGCAGAGTGACGGACAAATCGGTGGCTCAAAACACGTGAGGGCGCGCGCCGCCGGTGCCCCGGCTTGTCGTTACGCGACCAGGTGATTCTACGCTACACTCTCGCATGTGTCACCATTTCCCAATCCAGCGTAGCGGACGAAATTAGCCGAGTCGCTACGCTCGCCAGAACGTGGCTTGCGACGTCGGCCAGCGACCGATCGTTTTAAACGAGGCGTCGTGTGGCTTTGCGGTCGCGAGGGAATACTCACGGCCACTCATTCACGCCAGTCCATCTCTCTTTGTATTGTGTCGATGTCGGATCTCAGTTTCCCTAAATCGCTCCGTGTGGTCAAAGGCGACGATTTTACAAGTGTGATGCGGCGCGGAGGGTGTGCCGCCGACGGGACGCTGGTCGTGTTCGCTCGACCACGAGCCGTCGACCGCGGCGATACGTCTCGCCTCGGTGTCACGATCCCCAAAAAAACAGGCAATGCGGTCGTTCGCAATCAATGGAAACGGCTGATTCGCGAGTCATTCCGAACACAGCGGGCCAGCATGCCAGCCGGGTTTGACATCGTCGTTCGCCCTAAAAAGGGCGCGGTCTTGGAGTGGAGCGAAATCCAGCGTGGTTTGCCGCGTCTGGTGGCGAAGGCCATTCGTCGAATCAAATAGCCCCGCGTGCATACCATGCCAGCGACCTGCGAGACGACCCAGCAAAGCGATCCCACTTCGGTGCAAAAACGAAGCGGGGCGCGTATTGGGCTCTCGGGGACGCGATGCGCTGGCCTGGTGTGAACTGGTCCATGATTTCAGACCGTTCTTCGGCAGTGTTGCCGGACACCCAGAGTGGGCCGATTCGTTGCCCTCTCATCGGACGGTTTGACGGAGCAGCAAGGCGTGGGAATGAAGGCCCCGAGTCTCGATAAAACGGGCCGTCGCAATCGGAAGCGAACGGGACACGCTGATGAGATGCTCTGTCCCTGCGTATCGCTGTCCCTGCGTATCGGTTGATTCTGTCTCTGCGCATCCGTTGATGAGGAAGGCGGGCCGCGGTCTGCTCTTCCTCTCAACGACGATGTTGTTCCCGCCGGGATGCGAGGAACGAAACGGGCTGCTAGCCACGGTTCACGTGGGCTCGGAACAGCTCGTTGAGCTGCTTGGTGATCGGGCCGACTTTGCCGTCGGCGATCAATCGTCCATCAAGCCGGACGGCGGGGATGACTTCAGCGGCACTGCCGGTCAAGAAGCACTCATCGGCAATGAATAGGTCGTGACGTGTCAACGTTTCCTCGGCGACCTCGATGCCCGCGTCGCGAGCAAGATCCATCACCGTATTGCGAGTGATCCCCTCTAGGATGCCTGCATGAACCGGTGGCGTGAGTAAACGTCCACGGCGGACGATGAAGATATTGTCGCCGGTACACTCGGCAACTTCGCCTTTATGATTGAGCATCACCGCTTCGATGCAACCCGCTCGGATCGCTTCGATCTTCGCCATGATGTTGTTGAGGTAATTCAGTGACTTGACCCGTGGGCTCAATGCCGCCGGGTGGTTGCGGATCGTCGACGCGGTGATCAGATCTAAACCCTCCGTGTAGTATTTCTCGGGGTACAGAGAGATTTTGTCGACGATGATGATGACTTGCGGATCAACGCACCGGTTCGGGTCCAGTCCCAATTGGTTGCCACCGCGTGTGCACACCAATCGCACGTATGCTTCCTGCAAGCCATTCTTTTCGACCGTTGCCTTGACCGCGGTCCGCATGGCGTCAATGTCGATGGGCAGCGTCAACGCGATCGCACGAGCCGATTCGTACAGGCGGACCAGGTGATCTTCGAGGGCAAATACTTTCCCGTTATAGATGCGCATGCCTTCGAACACGCCGTCACCGTACAACAACCCGTGATCGTAAACACTGATCTTGGCGTCTTCTCGCGTGAAGTATTCGCCGTTGATGTAGATCGCTTGAGCCATGAGAGATTTCTGTCGTCAAAAGTGAGAAGTAAGAGGATCACGGTCCGAGGAAGTCTCAATCAACCGATGCTGCGGTCACCGCGTCGACCACATTGGCATCAAAGTAGTTGATTGACATGCCCGCATCGACGACGAGCGATTGAGCTGCGATGCCGCTCGACCGATGCGACAATAGGAACGCCGCGGTTGCGGCGACTTCCTCAGTCTGCACCGCGCGGCCTCGCGGAATGACTTTCTCCGCAAACAGGTACGAATCGACATAGCCAGGGATGCCCGCCGACGCACTCGTCTTCAGCAGTCCCGCAGCAACGCTATTGAACCGCACTTCGCTGAATCGGCTGAAGGATTTCGTCAGGAATGCGAGTGATGATTCGAGAGCGGCTTTAATCGGGGCCATGAACCCATAGCTCTCGCTCGCCATCCGCGTGGTGCTGATGCCGATCGTTACCACCGACGCGTCACGGGCGAGACGGTCTCGTAGTGCATGGCAAACCGCGGTCAAGGAGAATGCCGAGATATCGATCGCCTGCAAGAATTGCTTGCGTGTGGTTTCGTGAAACGGTCGTATGCCTTCCGAGTAATCGGCAAACGCGATCGCATGCACAAAGCCCGCGAGCGTAACGTCCTCGTCGGCGAGCGTTTTAGCGAGCGCATCGATGTTGGATTGGTCCTCGACATCGCACACGATCACGCGCCGACCGGCCAGCAACTTCGCGGTGCTATCGCGACGGGCATCACTGCGAACGGTATAGATTACCTTACCACCGGACTGTTCAATCAGGCTCGCAATCGCCCACGCGACGCTCTTGCGATTGGCCACGCCCATGACCAAGTACGTCTTCCCGGTGAAACCCAGGAAATCGAAAGCTGCTGGCGTTGAATCGGGACCACTCACGACGCATTGCCCCCGGTACCTGCCGCAGTGTCACGAGGGTTGGTGATGCTGCAGGCAAATTCCAAACGCGTCGTGGTTTTTCCGTTGAGCAGCATTTTGCCCGTCAAGAAGTATGCGTTTGAAAGTCGCTCCTTCAGCGTGATATGTATGTCGACGGTATCCCCAGGCCGAACCATATTCTTGAACTTCACACTATCCATCCGTGTGGCCACCGGCACAAACTCGCCGACGTCCGGAGTTTGCTCGCTCAGCAGGATCGCACCCGCCTGCAAACAGCATTCGCACTGGATCACCCCAGGCACGAGTGGATAGCCGGGGAAATGTCCCTGCACAAAATAATCGTCCGCCGAAAAGGTCTTCCGCGCGTGGATGGTCGTCGACGTCAGCTCGACAATTTGATCGAGCAGTAGCATCGGTGCGCGATGCGGAATCATCCGCTCGATCTCCGCGACGCCTAGCGGGAAGCTCGGCGTGGTGCGGGGAGTGGAATCGGGTGGGAGCGGAGCAGCAGTCATGGAATCGATAGCGTGCGGGCAAGAAAAATGCGGACAACATATCAGACGCCAAAAGCAGGGTTGTCGTCAAGCAGGTTGCCGTAGCCGTCCGGATCGGTCAAGCATGTCCGACTCAACGCGGCTCGAATTGGAGCCGTGGATCGCCCCGAGATCGATCGATGGGACCCACTCAGCGCGATCGCTCCTCCCGATCGCAGAGCAAATAGTGACTCTCAATTCGTCTTCCGTAGGCTCATTAGGTATTCGACCAGATCGACGAGTTGCTCGACCGTCATTAATCGCTGGAGATCTTGCGGCATCATGGATTGGGACTTCTTCTCGAAGAGTTCTACTTCGTCGCGATCAACCGTACGATCAATCCCCTCGTTCGTCCGCAGCGTGATTTCCGCATCCGTTTGGCTGATCAGCAGTCCCGTCACCGCAGTGCCATCTTCGGTGAGCAGCACATAGGTTTCGAAGTTGTGACTGACTGCGGCACTGGGGTCGAGAATCGCGACCAGCATCGCTTCGCGTGAGAGTTTGCTGCCGATTTCAGAAAGGTCAGGACCGACGGCTTTTCCTTCCCCACCGAGCGTGTGGCACTGGATGCAGGTACCCTGCTGCCGAAACACACGCGCGCCCGCCAACCGATCGCCGCTGCGGTTCGCTAACTCGGCGACGGGGGGCAAGGGGTGACTGTCAGCGGTCTCGGGGAGGGTCAGATATTTGCTCGCTTCGCTCGCGATCGAATCGTTGTCCGAAGACAGCAACACGTTGGCAGCAGCGAATTTCAGATCATCGGGAATCGCGAACTTCTTGACGAGGTCAAGAATCTGTGTTTGGCCGTTGGTGTGGCTGCCCAACGCCGTTACCGCGGCGATACGGCGATCCATCGTGAGCGTTTCGGATGTCACGATCGGCAGCAGTATTTCGGCAGCCTGGACGCCACCGCTGCGACCAATCAAAGCAATCGCGTTGAGTGCCTGTTCCGGTTCTTCCGCTTGGGATACTTCCAACAATCGAGTCTGTTGATCCATTGCGAACAACAACTCGGCAGCCCGTACTCCGGAGGTTTGGTCGGCGTGGTCGAGGCTGAACGCGGCCAAGTCCGGAGCGATTTCGACAGGCTTGAATCGCTCAATCAGATCGAACGATTGCGTGGTCCCTGGGCGAGCGCGGAGATATCGAAGCACAGCGGCTTTGGCCGGTGCCGAGGATTCGAGGTTGAAGCTCTTCAGACGCAGCACTGTTTCGACAACGAGCTTGTCTTTGGCCGCCAGCGGTGCTGCCTCTTCTGCGGCGGTAGCGAGACCGCTGGTGAATAGGGCGAGCAGGGCGAGCAGGGCGACGAAATGAATCGAATTTCGAGAGTGCATGGAACGTGATTGAGGTGGTGTAAAAAATTCAGTCCCCGCCCTCGCCTCTCCACCGCGGTTGAGTGGGGAGGGGGCGAGACGAGAATGTGACAGATTTGGCTGGACCGGGGGACGTGGCGTGTGGCCGATGCCCCGCTCATAGTCCAAGCAGGGCTTGGAGTGCGGCCTCTTTGGCCGGTCCCTCGTGGAAATCAAAGGCCCGCATGTAGTGGTCCTGCTGAGCGGCGGGCGTTGCCGGATCTTGCAAGATTTTGACGAGATAGCCCGCTGCGTTGGCTGCGCGACTGCGCCACACAATTTCGCGTCCGGCTGGCGTGTTCCAGTCGTCACCGACCGCTGCGATCCAGGCGTCAAAGAATTCATCATCATGACCGTGGCCTGCGCCGATGCCGAGAGCTTCGAGATACCAGCGGTCTTTCCCATCGTATTGCATCGCGAGCGTTGCCCAGATCTTCGCCGCTTGCGGTGAGTCGCTGTTTCGCAATGCGATGGCGAGTTCCCGGCGTACCGCGGGCGATGAATCCTTCTCGACTGAGGCGGCATACTCGTTGACGTCGATGCCCAGTTGGCGTGCCAAGCGAATTCCCACGATGCGAATGTTTTCGTCGTCATCGGCAATCGCTTCGTGGACGGTCTTCCGTCCGCGTCCCTCGATCTTGCCCAATAACCATAGGGCTCGGGCGCGATAGATGGGATTGTCAGAACCTGTGAGTTTTTGCAGTTCGCTCTCAGCGTCCTGTCCCATGGCGTGGAGCGACTGCCATGCAATCGCTCGTGTCGCGTCGTTGGGGTTTTGGAGCGCCTCGACCGCCCCGCCAGCGGATTTGAAGTCATATTTTGGAACCGGGTAGTCCACGGTTCCCGAGGCGGGAGTGATGCGAAACAAACGTCCGCGATCCACGTCACCCATGCCATGTCCGCCAACGCCTGGATCGTACCAATCGGCGATCACGAGTGAACCATCCGGAGCAACTTTCACGTCCGAGGGACGGAACCATTTATCTTGCGTGCCCGTCAACAGGTCGCGAATCTTCGCCGTGTAACCCGCCCCATCGCTCGACAGCAGGTAGGCGCGGCAAACGTTCGGGCCTGCGTCGCAGTGAATCAAATCGCCCCGAAACATCGGTAACAGATCCCCTTCATACACCGTGATGCCGGTGGGCGATCCCGCACCGGTATGCAGCAAACTCGGCACAACACCGGGGTCATTGCTGTGCCAATGCCGCTCGGCAATTTCGTCGCTCATGCCGGTCCGCGGCGATTGCCAGCCCGCCCCCGTCAGCTCGTCTTTATAGCCATAGTTGCCAAACTCCATCACATAGTTGATGCGGCAACCGCGATTGCCGTCGTCATCGTTGTCCGACTGCCATATCGTTCCGTAGGAGTCGACCGTGACCATCCAGTTGTTGCGAAAGTTCCACGCCAGCGTTTCGAATTCGCTGCCGTCGGGATTGCAACGGAACACCATCCCGTCCTGGTAGGGTTGCCGCCGGTCATCAACCACATTGCCGGCTTTGTCGACAATCGGATTGCCCTGCGTGTCTTTGATCTGACGGCCTGCGTTGCCAAAATTAAAATAGAGCTTTCCGTCGGGGCCAAAGAAGAATGCGTGAATGCCATGATCATGCTGGCTACCCGAGATGCCACTGAACAAGACGTGTTGCTCGTCAGGTCGATCGTCACCGTCATGATCGGTAAAGACCTGTACCTTGTCTCCGGCGGACACAATGACTTGGTTTCCCAGCACACAAACACCATGCGGCGAATTGATGTCGTTGCCTTGGTAGAAGACTTTCTCGTTGTCGCAGAGTCCGTCGCCGTCCGTGTCTTCAAGGATCAGGATGCGGTCGCCTTCGACTCGCTCACCATTGTGGCTGCGGTAGTTCACGATTTCGCAGACCCACACTCGCCCGCGGTGATCGATGTCGATGTTCGAAGGGCTGCGGAGTTGTGGTTCGGCGGCGAACAGACTCGCGGTCAATCCCGCCCCGACGTCCAGCCCCGCCAGGGCATCGGCGGGTTCATGCGAGCCTGACCCGGGCAACTCGGGCGGTGCCGAGGTGTAGACGAGGAACTGAACGCTGGCATCGTTCCCACAGCCACCTTGATCGCTACCGCCGTTGTCCAAACCGGCACGCGCCCGGAAACGGTCGTACCCAGCGGGGATTTCATAGGCGATGATCGAGTTGGCGTGGGTGCCGATACCGTATGGCACCGCTTCGCCATTGATTCGCAGCGGCATGCCGCCGGAATTTTGATTCATGCGGGGCTCGCCATACCCGGCAACCGCTGACTTCCACTTCAGGTCCGTCAGCCGCTTTTCACCTTGGGCACCGACCAATCGAGGCATTGCCCAGTCGGCCCAATCGCACGAGTAGCCGTTCCCTCCGTCATTGACGACCAAGTACAGCTCCTTGGCACCACCCAAAGCGACATCGATGTCGACAGCGTGACCACCGGATTGCTTCGTGATCACTTCGCTTTGGAAGATTGGTTTGGCTCGCTCCGCATCGGCGCGATTCGCGTTCACTCGCGAGACCGACTGTTTGATTTGCGGCCCGGGCTTACTCGCTGCTGCCTTCTCTAGCCTTTTTTTTTTGGCTTGGGCTCGTCCTGATTCGCTTCCAGTTCTGCTTCGGTCGGATTCGCTGTGCTGACCCCCTCGTCGGGGACTTCACCGTGCGCGGTCCAGACAATTGCATTGAGCATGACTTTGCGGAAGTTTTCATCGGCCCAATTCCAATGGAAGTGGCCGCCGGTGAATCCGAATCCCCGACCACCACCATCCCGCTCGGCCGCCCACGCCATGTGTTGAATCTTGCCTTCGGAGACCGCTTTGCGAACCGCCGCATTTCCGCTGTGTGGGCCGTCGGGCCGGCGCATCGTGGATTCTGGTGGATGGGCGGACAGAATCGGAGTGACACCCTCCATCTTGTCTCGGAATCGCATGTGGAAATACCACTCGTCGTTGATTTCAAAGGGTTTGACTCCACGACTGATCGGGTGATCCGGGAAACTCTCAAACTTCGCTTCCCAGTGTGGGTTGACCGACCAGTCCGCTTCGAAATAGCCACCGATCCAGTCTAAAAAGGCGTCGCCTGTCTTTCCCTTGGGCGTCTCGACACCGTAGTGGATGCATACCAAGCCAACTCCGTCTTTCATCAGACCATCGACTTCATCGATATGTTGGTTGAGCAGATGGCGTTCCCCCCCATCACAATAGACCACGACGGAATCGGCATCCTTTAACGCCTCGACCCCGTTTGTGGGCCAGCTCTCTTTGACGACCTCGACTTCGTAGCCAGGATTCGCCTCCTGCAGAGCCTCGGCGAGCAGTCGACAGCCCGCATAGTGCTCGTGGGCGCCATATCCGTGAGACGGAGGACCCGCCAGGAACACGATTTTCTTCGATGCGTTCGAATCGGCCGCAGAGGGGGCCGCTGCCCCGGCAGAACCAACAACCGGAACACCGACCGGCAACAGGAGAAGCAAGCAGAATAAACGGGAAAAACGCATGTATCGACGCCCTGTCAATTTGAATGGAAGTGCTCGTCGAGCGGGCAATGTCTGCCGGGCAGACGTCGGACCGATCGCATGGAGGTGGGAACGTGGGGTGAGATTGCGGATTATAACCCATGCCCAGACTCCTTTGGTGCGTTGCCAACAGATTTATTCGCCATCGTCCGATGGCGAGCTTCGCATTGCTTCGCATGGCGTGGCGCTGCTATCGTCCGCAAAATGGTATCTCGATTGCACACCTCAATGAACCAGACTATGGAGACTCATACGTGGACTCCTGTTCCATTCTCTTCCAAGCTGGCTTGACCCAATGACGTTTACGAATCTTGTGAGCAAAAAGAGCTCTGGTAATCTGTCTGATCGTCTGTACAGACTATACGCGAGTGCGCTATTCGTACTCGTCGTCATGTATCCAGTACTCGGATCGGCCGACGAACCCACATTGAACGACGCCGCCGGAAGCGCGGCCGCATCGGTGAACACGTCCGAACCGGCCGCAGCCGAGTCCAGCGAGGATCTCACTGATGCGGAAGCCGATGACGCATCCTCAATGCCCATTGATCTTATCGGCCCGGGTAGACGACCACCCGATTCACTGCAGCCCCTGATTGAGTTTGCACGGAAATCGTTGCTCCGATTTGAAAGCGAAATCGATGCCTACACCTGCTTGCTCGTCAAACGAGAAACACTCGAAGAAGGCCTCGAGCCCGCCCAATACATTCGGGTGAAGATCCGCGAACGACGCGTGGTCGATGATCGCGTGATCCAGCCGCAGAGTCTCTACGCGAAATTCCTGAAACCCAGCGATGTGGTGGGCCGAGAGGTGCTCTACGTCGAAAACCAACGCGACGGTGACCTCTTGGTGCGCCGCGGCGGGACGCGTTTGCCTAACCTGACGCTCGAACTGGACCCCGAGGGGCGTTTGGCGAAAAGCAAAAGCAACTATTCGATTTTGCAAACCGGCATCCGTCCGATGCTCGAACAGATTCTCGATCGTATGGAGTCCCAGATCGATCCCGCGAATGTCAAGATCCGGTACTTTGCGGACGCGAAGGTCGATGGGCGTCCGTGTCAACATATCGAAGTTAGCCAGATCGAACACACACCGGACTCGAAGTTCCAGGTGGCGAAAGTCTACATCGACAACGAGCTCGAACTGCCGGTCTATTTTTCATCGTACTCGTGGTCAGACAAGCCAGACGATGAACCGGTTTTGCAAGAACAGTATGCGATCACTAAAATCGATCTCAACGCCAAGTTGACTGATCTGGATTTTGATCGCACCAACACTGCCTACCGATTCCGGCCGGAAGATGAAGACGGGCAGGAGGACTCGGTTAGCGACACGCCCTAACGGCGTGTTGATTTCTTGAGCCGAGTTGCGTGAGCGACCGGGCGGCTCGTGCTACCCGATGCCTTACGGCATTCGGCTCACGATTGCCGGTCGAACTTCGGCGAAATCAACAGCCTGCTAAGGCCAATCCACGATGGCTGGGGCGGCGAGAGGGCACACGTCGGGGCCGCTCTGGCTTAACCTTGGGTGAAGTCAGGCAACCGCACCAGTTCTCCACCCTTCATCGCGGACTCATGGGCGCAGATCCCTGTGCAGGTCCAGTTCGCGCTGGTGACCGCGTTGGGCCACGGATCGCGGTCTTCGACCAAGGCGCTGACGAATTCGTGGACCAGGTGGGGATGCGATCCGCCATGTCCGCCACCCTGAACAAACGACAGATGCTGATCATTGTGAATTTCGGCGGGAAGCGTAAAGCGGCGAATCGGCTCGGGTAGCAAGTGTGCGAAATCAGGGATTTCGATCTTCTCCGGAATCTCGTGCTCCGGTTTCTTCGCTGTGTGGATCACGTGCGGTTCGTTTTCAACCAGCGTCCATTCAAAACTCTTCTTCGTTCCATAAACGTCAAAACTTTCGCGGTACTGGCGTGCGACGTCGTAGAGGAACCGCCAAATATGTGCCGCCACATCACTGTTTTTCAGTTTGATATGGCAACTCTCGACCGCGAAAGGGCTGCCTGATTTTTTTGCAATCTCCTCGCGAACACGTCCCGAACCAAAACAGCTCACCGATTCGGCGAGTGAATTCATCAGTCCGAGACACGGGCTGACCACGTGCGTGGCATAGTGCATCGGGATCATCGCTTCCCAGTAACTCGGCCAACCGTCCATGTCCTGTGGATGTGAGGCCGCGAGATGCTGGATCTTGCCCAACTCCCCTTTCTCGTACATGTCTCGAATGAACAGGAACTCGCGGCTATAGACCACCGTTTCAGCCATCATGTATTTCAGTCCGGTCTCCTTGACCTTTTCGACGATCTGCCGGCACTCTTCGACCGTTGTCGCCATCGGCACCGTGCAGATGACATGCTTGCCCGCGTCGAGCGCCTGCAACGACATCCAGGCATGATCGGGAATCGGGCTGTTGATGTGCACGAAGTCCACATCGGGATCCGCCAGGACATCCTCGTAACGGGTGTACCGTTTCTCGATTCCAAACTGGTCCCCTGTTTCACGCAGTTGCTCTTCATTGCGACGGCAAATCGCGATGATGTTCGCATCGGGATGGTTTTGGTAGATCGGAATGAACTCAGAACCAAAACCGAGTCCAATCATGGCAACGTTAACAGTCATCTGGCTACTCAATCCTGCGTAGTGGGGAAGAATCTCTTGGCGAACTTTAACTTACCTGATTGTCTGCTGCAGGGGAGTCGGCAACGCCACGCCGCCACAGCACCACGCCCTCACCAACCATCCAAACTTGCAGACTCAGGATGACCAATCCAAATACAACCAAAACCCAATCGCGGGCGGGCCACCAATTTTCGATCAGGTCGAACGTCATCGCCCACGCTGGCATCAGTAGCATGGCGAACATCGGTATCGCAACCAATGCCACGCTGCGATTGCGACGGGCCAGATAGAATACAGCAACCATCAGCGCGAGTCCCGCCAGCAATTGATTGGTCGCGCCGAATAACGGCCACAAGATCAGCCCGCCCGTTCCCGGTGCATCGCCGGCGAAGATCGCGATCAACATGGCGATACCGACTCCGATGGCCGTCGCCACGTACTTGTTCGTGCCCGGTGTGAATCCAGCCGACTCGGATAATTCACTGATCACGTATCGCTGCAGACGCGTCGCGGTATCGAGTGTCGTCGCTGCAAAACACGCCACCATGACCGCCATGATCGCGACACCCATCTTTAATGGAATGCCAATCGCCGAGAGAAAGTTGGCACTCCCGTCGATGAACGCGGCCAGATTTTGGGACAAGCCTTGTTTTCGCCAGCCACCTGGTTCGGCGGTTGGCGCGTCGCCGGTCGCCCCGGCGGCGAGTGCAACCGCCGATGTGGTTTGACCGGTCTGGTAATAGGATCGCCACGCTGCCGATCCTTCTTGATCTGCCGACGCCGCGGCATCTGCTTCGAGATCCGGTGCCACGCGACTGACAACGGTTTGACCATCGACCAAGGTTCGCTCCAGACGGCCCATTCCCACGCCGGCACAGCACGCCAGAATCACGAGCACGGCCAACATGCCTTCGCCGAGCATCGATCCATAGCCGATCAACTGCGCGTCCGAAGCACTCTTGAGCTGCTTGCTGGTCGTGCCGCTGCTGACCAGACAGTGAAAACCGCTGCAGGCGCCGCACGCGATCGTGATGAACAGGAACGGGAACATCGGCGGTGCATCGCTGGGAATGTTGGTGGCGATTGCTGGTGCCGAGCGAATCAGGTCCGCTTGACCGACCCATGACGCCACCGCGAGCCCGGCGAGCAACAGCACAAGCGCCACGAGCAGTTGCAGCGAGTTGATGAAATCACGTGGTTGCAGGAGCAGCCACACCGGCAACACCGAGGCGATGAACGCGTACCCAAGCAGCAACGCCGTCCAAACCACAATGGGCGTGAGATAAACGCTGCCGGTGGGCAAGACATCCGTCAAATCAATGGGCCAGCGATACGCGCCGAGGTACACCGTCAAGTACAGCACGATCAAGCCCGCCAGGCAGGGCAGAATTAGATTTCGGCCCCGGCGGATCACCCCCCATCCGATCAGCACCGCCACCGGCATCGCGGCCCACACACTCAACACCGATTCGGGGTAGAGCTTGAAAATATTGGCGATCACCAAACCGAACACGGCCAGCACGATCGATAGCGCCATCATCAAGACAATCAGGAACAGAAACTTCGCGCGGGGCGAGATCAGATGCCCAGCCGCTTGCCCGATCGACTCGCCTCGATTGCGAATCGAAATAACGAGGGCGGCGAGATCGTGGACGCCCCCGACCAAAATCGAACCAAACACCACCCACAGTAAAGCCGGCAACCAGCCCCAAAATACGGCCAGGGCGGGCCCAACGATCGGTCCTGTGCCCGCGATGCTCGTAAAATGATGCCCAAACACCACGCTCCGATCCGTGGGCACAAAGTCGACGTCATCCCGATGCGTCACACTCGGCATGGCCTCGTCATCTCGCAAGTCAAACAGACGGTGCGCCAAGTATCGACCGTAAGTGTAATACGCGATCAAAAAGGCAATCACCGAAGCGACGGCGATAAAAAGAGTACTCATGAAAATGCGGCCGAGGGGAAGGCTGTGGACAACAACGAAAGTATCAACGCCGGATATCATAGCGGCTTCTTTTGCAGACGTGAGCCGCCTGCAGCCGTCTCATGCCGTCAACTTCCACGATTGATCGCAGCTCGGATTGAATTCGCTCTCAACGTGGGCATCACGACGCCCGAATGCATCGAAAACCGAAGGGGTGGTGGGAACGCACGCCGAATCGGCGGCTAACTTGGATCGCTGAGCGTTTGTTTCACCGTGACGCATGCTGCTGTGGTCGTCAACGCGATCATCACCATCGCTAGACGATTCGCAATCGCTAGACGATTCGCAATCGCTAGACGATTCGCAATCGCTAGACGATTCGCAATCGCTAGACGATTCGCAATCGCTAGACGATTCGCAAATTTCGGCTTGAGACCCACCCTCGACCGAGGCGTGGAATCAAGCGACTCGCTCCGGGGCAGCCCTTGCCGATGGCAACCCTTGCTGATGGCAACCCTTGCCGATGGCAACCCTTGCCGATGGCAGCGTTGCCGATCCTGCCGTCGACCTGTCATAATAAGACCGGCTCATGATTCGCCCCTCGTCCTGATTTTGGAGACCAACATGAAACGTCGTCTATTCCTGTTCGCGTCAGCGACCGTTCTGGCTCCCGTCCGACGCATTTTCGCAAAGGCCATTGAGCCGACATTCCAAGTCACGCTGCGGGAGGCGCATCAGGGGACCTTAGACGTCGATACACGACTGCTCGATAGCTACGGCGGGCCAGAAGAAAATCTACGGAAGTTCTATTTGGAAGCGCGCCATGTTTTTGAGACCAGCGAACGGGGCGATTTCACCGATTCGGAGATCGTTGCGTCCGCGCAGAAGAATGGGGTGCTGCTGATGGGCGGACCCATGCTCGGCGATTTGAGCGAAGACGGCGTTACCATTTGGATGAGGCCCGCGACCGATGTCCAGTTGTCGGTCACCGTTGCAGGAAAATCTTATTCCGCCCAACCCCATCGTCCCGGTGAAACGATTCGGGTTCAAATTGACGGATTGTTGGCCAACACCAATTACGACTACGCGGTAGAGGCGGAGGGACGCACGATCGCGTCGGGCAAATTTAAAACGGCGCCGTCGGACAACGCTCAGGGCTCCTTTCGGCTTGCCTTCGGATCATGCTGCCACAAAATCGGCGTTCACAATCCAAATTTGTTCCAAGCAATTGCCAATCGTCAACCGCATGCAATGCTGTTGCTCGGTGACATCGCAGTCGATGATCGCAACGACCAGGTCGCCATGCACCGCGCCGACTATCAACTGCGAGACGTTTCGAAACCGTGGCGCGACTTTGTCGCCCACGTGCCGGTCTTCACTTCGTGGGATGATCACGACTACTTTGACAACGACCTGAGTGGTATTCCCCGGAAGTTCACTTCGCAAGATCGTGAGAACGTCAGGAAGGTCTGGCACGAAAACTGGAATAATCCACCCGCGGACGATAGCCGCGAAGGTATCTATTTCAATGCACGCATTGGCCCGGTCGAAGTGATCATGCTCGACACTCGCTCATGTCGCGATGGTCGGCAACGTGGTCAATACGGCTCCTATCTCGGCCAGCCTCAGATGGACTGGCTAAAAGAAACGCTGAAGAATTCAACCGCGAAGTTCAAAGTGATTAGTAGTGGGACGATGTGGAGCGACTACGTCAGCAACGCGAAAGACTCCTGGGGGATCTGGGACCGCGAGGCCCGTGAGGAAATCTTCAGCCTGATCGAGGAGGAATCGATCGGTGGTGTTCTGTTGGTCAGTGGTGATCGTCATGGCGCACGCGGGTTTCGGATTCCGAGACCATCCGATTTCGCGTTCTATGAGTTCGAACCTGCTACGCTCGGTGGCGTGTCGGGGCCGTCCGGCTTGGTCAAAAATTGTCCGGAGCAACTCTTTGGATACAGTGGCAGTGACGACCAGGGAAACCGATTCGTAGCATTCGGCGAGTTCACCTTTGACGTGTCTGGCGAAGAAGCCTCCGTCACATTCCGACTGATCACTCCCTCCGGCGACATTCTCGAAGAGGTTGAACTCTCCCTCTCTGAACTCACTCCTGTCGCTTCGGTTGAGACCAGCACCCTGCAATGAAATTCGATTGCCGAAAGTGCTCGCTGGCATCCGGTTCCCGCGGGAGGTGAACCGGTTGCGACTGGAACAGGGTTCGGGACAGAGGCAGTCGATTTCGGCCCCAATGTGTCCATGGCTGTACGCCGCTACTCGTCGCCGCCATTGCGCACGGTTCACCCACACCGCGGTTCAAGACATCCCCGGTAACAACAAACCGACATCGTGTCGCTGACGCGGCGGCCAGAATGGGCACGTACCCGCTACATGAGTGTCCGGGGGCTTCTGACGCACGTTTGCCTGTTCGTAGGAGGTGACTTCGGCTAAATTGGTGGTATATCGAACTCAGTCCTGTCTTCGCGACCTCTAATCGGGCAATCACCTCTGCTTTCACGTTGTTAGCGGTCGGTGGTCTAATCTCGTTCGATCTGACTGGAACGGATGGCTCCGATATTGAACACCAGACCAGGCGATGCATGCCATCGATCAGAGGTCCAACGGAGTCACAAATCACCCTGCCGCACAATCATCAGCAGAGACTTATCCGATGAAAATACTGAGAATCCCCCACCTACTTGTAGCGGTCGCTACGCTGGTCTTGTGCTCGCCGGGTTCGGCGGAAGAACCAACACCCGACGAAGTTCGCGCCATTGCCAAGGAGGCCTATGTCTACGGCTATCCGCTGGTAGACAGCTACCGAATTCAATACGCCTACTTCGTGGACACGAGCGACAAGTCGTTCAAGGCCCCTTGGAACTTTCTCAAAAACATACCTAACGTCTATACCCCGGCGGATACCGCGGTCCAGACGCCGAACTCGGATACGCCGTATTCTTGGGCGGGCCTCGACCTGCGGGCCGAACCGGTGGTGATCACCGTACCGGAGATCGAGAAGAGCCGCTATTACAGCATCCAGTTGATTGACGCCTACACCTTCAACTTCGCTTACGCCGGCAGTCGCACCACCGGCAATGACGCGGGTAGCTTCCTGATCGCCGGGCCGGGCTGGAAAGGCGAAAAGCCGGAGGGCATTGAGGAGGTAATTCAGTCCGAGACGGAATTCAACATTGCTGTCTTCCGCACGCAATTGTTCAATCCCGCCGACATCAAGAATGTCATCAAAATCCAGGATCAATACAGAGTCCAACCACTATCGGAGTTCCTCAGCACACCCGCTCCGGACGTCGTGCCGGCCGTCGATTGGGTCAAGCCGCTTACCAAGGAACAGCAGAAAACCTCGCTTGAGTTCTTCAATGTCATGAACTTTGTGCTGGGCTATTGCCCCGTCGACTCGAGTGAAGTGGAGCTGCGCAAGCGGTTCGCCAAAATCGGTATCGTGGGCGGCAAGACTTTCGATCCAACCAAACTTTCGCCCGCAATGAACGCCGCCATCGAACAAGGTCGGAGCGAAGCGTGGGAAGAGTTTGCCGGAGCAGCCAAAGAGCTTGAGGAAGGAAAGATCACCTCGGGGGAATGCTTTGGCACTCGCGAATTTATGAAGAACAACTACCTGTACCGTTGGTTGGCGACGATTGGCATCTACGGTAACTCGGAACAGGAGGCGATGTATCCGGTGTACCAAGTGGATTCCGCCGGGGAGATGCTCCATGGCGCCAATCGCTACACGCTGCGGTTCGCACCTGAGGAGTTCCCGCCCGTCAACGCTTTCTGGTCGCTGACGATGTATGAGCTTCCGGAAAGCCTGCTGGTGGCTAATCCCATCAACCGCTATCTCATTAACTCGCCGATGCTGCCGGAGCTAAAGCAGGATGCCGACGGCGGACTGACAATCTACATCCAGAACCAGTCGCCGGGTGAGGAGCTCGAATCGAACTGGCTGCCTGCCCCGAGAGGGCCTTTCGCGATGTATATGCGACTCTACTGGCCGAAAGAAGCCGCTCTGGATGGCTCTTGGAAGGCTCCCCCACTCACCTTGGTGAAGTGATAGCGCGATCCGCTCAACCGTTCCATTAACGAGATTTAGGAGATTTAGGGACAGAGCATTTAGGGACAGAGCATTTCCTCAGTGCCCCGTGTCGTCGAGAGGAATTCAACGCAGAGTCGGGGAGCCGCAAGGACGCAGAGAAAACTGATTACCGCCTCTGCCCCTCCCTCTTCTCTGCGTCTCCCCGCCTCTCGCGTCTCTGCGTCATTTTCTTCAGCAACACCGATAGTCGAAATCCCCGCCTAGAGTTCGCCGGACCACAAATCTCAATGCCCCGAGTCGTTGAGAGGAATTCAACGCAGAGTCGGGGAGCCGCAAGGACACAGAGAAAGCCGATCGCGACAATGCCCAAGCCAGCACATGCGGCGAAGATGATGGCGATCGTTTTACCAGTGGTCATATGATTCGATATTTCGGGTCAGTGGGATGACGCAATGGCCAGTGCCGTCCGTCGGCGGAAACCAGGCAACCACTTGCGAAAACTCTCCACCGCCATTCCGTGTGCGGCACGCCTCACGTGGGCGTCGGCTTGTGGGAGCAGAGTCCCCTGAACCTTGTTCCGGCCTCGTGTCCTAATACAGTATAGCAACTGCACTCCATCAGAATGAGAGTACGAGGGGAGGGCTTTACGGTGGAAAGTGCTTCTCGTCCAAGAGTACCTCTAACTAAATAGTTCCGTCATCACTTTAGACTGCGAAGCGCATCGATGACGTTGTCGGGTTCAGCACGATGGCGATAGTCGATGTTGACGTATCGCCATGCCACGATGCCATCAGGTGAAACGACGAAAGTCGCTGGGATCGGTAGCACGGAGCCATTGCCATCATTGATCTCGGTCAAGTCAAGACCGCGGTCGTTGCGCATGTGGTTGAGAATCGGTTCGGGGACCTCCCAAGCGACTCCATACTGCGCGGCGACCAGAGCGTCTTGGTCGGAAAGCACTGAGAATTTGAGTTCCGCCTTCTCGATCAACGACAGTGATCCGTCGGGAACCTCAGGACTCACCGCAACCAGTTGGCCGCCCAGCTTTTCGATGTCAGCCAATCGGTCCTGCATCGCGCGGAGTTGCAGGTTGCAGTAAGGACACCAACTGCCACGATAGAACATGATCACCACGGGGCCGCCCCTGAGCAAAGCCGCTAATTCGATCGCTTCACCTTTGGCATTCGGCAGAACAAATCCTGGAGCGAGCTGCCCCACTGCAATCGCATCTTTGCCTTCACCAAAATCACGGGCTCGGGCCAACAGGGACTCGATCAGGTTCGCAAAATCAGGGTTCACTTCCTGCAGCTTCGCGAACTGCGAATTCGTTTGATCTCGTAAAGTTGTCATGGAATACCTGGGGTGACGACGCCGCAACGTAGAAACGTTCGGCGGCCTGGGGTGGGTGGTTAATCTGTCGATCACTTCCAACGGCGGGACGTTCCGCCGCTGGCGATCCGGAAGAGAACAAGTCTTCGGTAGGCCTGGTCGCGGTTCACGGGCGAGCTTGGTGTCGTTTGTCGGTAGCGACCGATCGCCTCATTCAGTCCCGCGGCTTGCCAACGGTGGTTCGCATCAATACGAGATTGTCATGCACCAGACTCGATGACCAAATGAACTTCGCATCCGCTTTCGGATCGTCGAACAGGTCGGTGAAGTTCGTGTACGCCGGTTTGTTGTCGACGCCAACATAATCGTTGGTGAACGTTTTTGCGTTGGGCCAATCGCGATCGTCGAAATCGGCGGAGGCCCAGTTTTCGGGAATCCGCCAATGGGCAGCAAAGAAAGCAGTGCCGTCTGCCACATCATCCGTGCTGCACTGGGAACTGTCCCGAATGGCACCGTTGAGTATCAGGCATTCCTTCGTCTGAAGGGGAGCCGTGTAAAACGTTTGTGCTTTCCAGCTCGAATCGGTGACGGAAACGGTTTTGCCTGCTGCGTCCTTGATAACCGCTACCAATCCGGCATCCCCTTGGTGAAAAGAAGCGCCACGAAACTTTTCAAAACCCAGCCCCAGACGTTCCTCCCAGTCGACGCCCATGATCGCAACGGTGAACGGTCGCTGTGTCTTGAAACGAATAATGGCACTGTTAAATGGTGTCATCGGAACCGCATCGACCGCTAACAGTTTGCCGTTTACGGAAAACTCGAAATAGTTGTCGCCAAAGACGTAAGCCGTGAATATCTCGTCGCCGCCGATGTCGATCACCGGAATCGCTGCAAGATCAACGTCGGTAATCCCGTCTGGCTCAAATCCATTGGCTTCGTTGTACAGGTCTGCCGCTTGGGTGGCCGACTGGAAATGCGTCTTGGCAGGCACGGTCCATTCATCGCCATTCGCCGATTTGATCGTCCCGACATTTGCCGTGCGTGGATTGTTTCCCGCCCATTGGTAGAGCTTCGTGATATTCGTTTGTGCTTCACCTTGGGTAAACGAAGGTTGCTGGTCTGTCTTCACATTTGCCTGTTGCTCGTCGGCCGCCGAATGGACTGCCACGCAGATGGCGAGCAGCGTGACGGTCGAAGTGAGAACGCAAATTCGATGGTGGTTCATGGTTTCTCCGAGTTGACGACAGGGAATCAGAGGGACAGAGCATATTCTCGTGGAAATCGCCGCAAGAATCCAGCTCGGCGTTTCCGCTTCGATGGCGAAGTCAGAATTCTCCAACAAGTGCTGTGTCCCTCAGTTCTAGATGGGTGCCCCGTGTCGTAGTAAGGAATTCAACGCAGAGTCGGGGAGACGCAAGGACGCAGAGAAATCCGATCACCGCCTCTGCCCCCCGCTCTTCTCTGCGCCTCCCCGCCTCTCGCGCCTCTGCGTCATTTTCTTCAACACCGCACCAAGATCAGAGGGACCGGAATCAGGACGAAGCGAGAATCAGAGGGACAGCGAGAATCAGAGGGACAGAGAATCAGAGGGACAGAGCATATTCTCGTGAAAATCACCGCAAGCATCCAGCTCGGCGTATGCGCTTGGATGACGCAGCCAGAATTCTCCGACAAGTGCTGTGTCCTTCAGTGCTCATATTCGCTTTGCGATGTCATCTGTCGCCAGGCCGCATGCCTCGCGAAGTGTCAGCGAAACCTGTCGTTTCGGTTCCATGGCCGGGTGACAGCACGTGAAGATCAATCGCAGGCAGTCGTTTTCGATTTCGTGATAAGCTGTTGGAGTGGTTAGCCGCCTCAATCTCCACCAGTCGACACGTCAGTTCTTGTTGTAGCTCGCCCTGGCGTGTTCGACGATGCGAGAATCAGAGGGACAGAGCATATTCTCGTGGAAATCGCCGCAAGAATCCAGCTCGGCGTATCCGCTTCGATGACGCAGCCAGAATTCTCCGACAAGTGCTGTGTCCCTCAGTTCTAGATGGGTGGCCCGTGTCGTAGTAAGGAATTCAACGCAGAGTCGGGGAGACGCAAGGACGCAGAGAAATCCGATCACCGCCTCTGCCCCCCGCTCTTCTCTGCGCCTCCCCGCCTCTCGCGCCTCTGCGTCATTTTCTTCAACACCGCACCAAGATCAGAGGGACCGGAATCAGGACGAAGCGAGAATCAGAGGGACAGCGAGAATCAGAGGGACAGAGAATCAGAGGGACAGAGCATATTCTCGTGAAAATCACCGCAAGCATCCAGCTCGGCGTATGCGCTTGGATGACGCAGCCAGAATTCTCCGACAAGTGCTGTGTCCTTCAGTGCTCATATTCGCTTTGCGATGTCATCTGTCGCCAGGCCGCATGCCTCGCGAAGTGTCAGCGAAACCTGTCGTTTCGGTTCCATGGCCGGGTGACAGCACGTGAAGATCAATCGCAGGCAGTCGTTTTCGATTTCGTGATAAGCTGTTGGAGTGGTTAGCCGCCTCAATCTCCACCAGTCGACACGTCAGTTCTTGTTGTAGCTCGCCCTGGCGTGTTCGACGATGCAGCTTGTCCACTGCTCTAAGGCCGCGGCGAACGCTTCTTAGGTACCACGCCGCCTGAATGAAATTTCTGCAGCTACCGCAATGGCCTCATCGAGATTCTCAATTTCGACTACTAGCGATGTTTATCGAGGTACGCTTCGGTCACTCGGGATCGAGTACTCGATGAGCCACGCCGGATGTCGCTACGATACCGCCGTGATGGAACGACTCTTCTGGTTGCTAAAGCATGAGTGGACCAAGTTCGAAACCTGCGTCAATCGACAACATGCACAGCCGAGTCTGTTTGAATACATCGAGATGCTTGAAAACACCGTGTGTATCCATCAGGCTCTCGGCTACAAAACCCTCGGAGGAGCTCGAAGCTCTTTACCAAAGCAATCTAGCAAGCTAAAAAAGTGATTCCGGAATCCACCAGTCGTGGGCTGTTGCACACCCGCCTGTCTGTACTATCGAATCTTGCGCGTCCATGATTGACTTCAAATACCGTCCAGATATTGACGGACTTCGCGCGGTTTCAGTGACACTTGTCCTTCTGTTTCATGCAGGGCTTGGATTCACGGGTGGATACATTGGCGTGGACGTGTTTTTTGTCATTTCTGGGTTTCTGATTACCGGTTTGATTCTCAAAGAACAAGACGCCGGACAGTTCAGCCTCGCAAATTTTTGGGTGCGTCGAATACGCCGGATCATTCCCGCAGCGACGGTCATGGTAGTTTCAGTACTCGTTGCCGGATTTTTTCTTCTACTACCGGCTGACTATGCGGATCTCAGCAAGTCGACGATCGCTCAACAGCTGATGCTTTCCAATATCTATTTCTGGCGAAACACAGGGTACTTCGATGGTCCCGCTGATTTGAAGCCCCTTTTGCACACATGGTCGCTCGCCGTCGAAGAGCAGTTCTATCTAGGGTACCCATTTCTGCTGATGCTCCTTAACGGGCTTGGTCGCCGCATCTCCCTCCTTGTTCTTGGGCTACTCGCGCTTGGTTCAATATCGATAAGCCAATACGGCGTGGAACACCATCCGTCAGCAACCTTCTTTCTGTTGCCGACACGAGCGTGGGAGTTGCTTGTCGGAGGTCTGATCTGCTTTGTCCCCCCCCCAAATCGCCTCCGCCCGTGGCTATTGAGTCTTCTTAGCTGGCTTTCGCTTTGCGCCATTTTGGTTGCCGGATGGTTTTTTACACCAATAACGCCGTTTCCGGGACTGAACGCCTTGGTGCCGTGCGGCGCAGCCTTTCTGCTGATATATTGTAATTCGCTCCGGCTTTCTTTCCCCGCCGCTGTGTTAGCTTCAAAGCCGTTCGTCTTTGTCGGTCTACTCAGCTATTCGCTGTATCTCTGGCATTGGCCGATTTTGGCAATTTGGAGACGTTGGTTTGATGGTCCGGATCAGATCACCGGAGCAGCGCTGTTAGGAGTAAGTGTTTTTCTGGCGTATCTTTCTTGGCGATTCGTAGAGACTCCTTTTCGACTCAATAAGAGACTATTGCCACGACGCGTCTACTTTACGGGAGCTTTGGTCGTAACTGTACTGGTAGCTGGTTTATCGACATTCATTTACAAGAGTCGGGGACTACCAAGCAGATTTTCAGCTGAGACGTTGTTGATTGCCGACAGTAAGCTTCCTCGTAACGGGATATGCTCAATAGAAGGAGCTGAAAGAGGAGAGTTTCCAGCGGTCGGAGCAACGGGCACTGTAGAGCAGAGTGTGCTCTTTTGGGGTGATAGCCATCTTGGAAGTCTCGTTGACGTGATCGATCAAGCACTATTGAAGCAAGAAATCAATGGTGCTATTGCCGCCTGGGGCGGTTTTCCACCCTTGCTCGACGCTTGGTGCATTGGCAGACCCAAACAAGATATCGTTCGCTGGAATAGGGCCGTTTTCAAGTATGTTCAGGAAAACAACGTCGCTGACGTAGTCTTGGTTGCTAGATGGTCCATCTATATCGAAGGCCGATTAAACGGCGATAAGGACATGCTAATTGTCGATGCTGAGTCTGAAGTTGGCATGCCTGACTTCGCAGAAGCAGCGGTTGCCAGAAGTCTTAGACGAACTATTGAATCTCTGCAGAAAGCGGGGGTACGTGTTTGGGTGATGAAGCAGGTGCCATCGCAACCAAGCGATCTCATTAGCAAGCTAATCATAGCCAAGATGATTCAAGGAGGCGATTTCAGCGGAGCGTCTAGGGATTGGAACACTGACCGACACAATAAGGCGAATGCAATTATCGATGAACTCCGCGTGATAGGTCCAAGAGTAATTGACCCTTGGCCCTATTGCTTTGATGCGAACGGAAATTCCATTGTTTTTGACGGTTCGCGTTCCCTGTACCATGACGATAATCACTTATCTGCTCATGGCGCGACATACCTGCTCCGCGAGCTATTCGAAAAAGTTTGCTCGGAAATTAGTCAAGATCCTTATGGAGTAGACGGAGCGAGTTTGTAGTCTGTTTGGGTGGTGGTTGTCGATGTTGCGGGTACTGCGAGATAACGATCACCGACAATACTATGGGGCATATGTTTCTCTCATCGCTTGCTCGCATTTGCCGGTTCAGAGAGAACATGAGAGGGACATAGCACCTTGTCAAGAAGACCGCTGCAAGCATCAAACTAAGCTGGTCCGCTCCGATGGAAAAGTCAAAATTCTCGGGCAAGTAGTGCTGGTCCGACGGAAGGGTGCGCGGGAGTACAGTGGAAGGTTTTTACGGCATAGCTCCAGTATCCAATAGGTTTTCAACGAATCGTCCCTGGCGAACGAATGTTCGGCAGGGACTGGCAACACCATTGGCGTACCATCGACCGGGATATCCCTTGCCCAGCCCGCACCTCTGCAGAGCTTCGCTCCGTTTTTCCCGGCAGTCCCAGTCTAATTTCGCGGCAAGCAGCCTAACGCTGTCAATCCAGTCCCACCAATAAATCGTCGGACACTTCCGAGCACGCCTCGAAAACCTCCGACGCACGCTTTCGTCGGATGATCCGGAAGTAGTACGTCTGGGCGGTTTTTGCTAAATGAGTCGCCCCTGTGTCGTTTCAGATCGGTGAGTGGACGCATGCCGTCGAGAGGAATTCAACGCAGAGTCGGGGAAATACGAGGACGCAGAGAATGCCCATCACGGCCTCTTGCTGTCCCTCTTCTCTGCGTCTCCCCGCCTCTTGCGTCTCTGCGTCACTTCCTTCACCACCGCACCAAGATCAGGGAGTCGGAGGGACAGGAGTCGGACGGACAGAGCATATTCTCGTGAAAATCGCCGCAAGCATCCAGCTCGGCGTATCCGCTTCGATGACGCAGCGGGAATTCCCCAACAAGTGCTGTGTCCCTCAGTTCGGTGATCTCTGTTGGCAAACGATCGTGTGCCCCGCATGGAAGCCTTAGCATTTACTATCAATCTGAGCGAGCTTGCGGCGTAGAAATCGCCGTTCTGGCTCTTGCCTGGCGAGTAATAAAGCTCGCTCGAAAGCGAATTTGGCTTGATCGTGATGTCCGAGTCGGCGCAGGAATTCACCGCGGGCGGAATGGGCGAGGAAATAATCTTGCAAGTCCCCACGAGTCAAAATCGCGTCAATGATGGCTAAGGCCGAGGCTATGTCGTCTCGCATCGCAATGGCCACGGCCCGATTGAGTTCGACGACGGGCGATGGATGCGCTCTAAGCAATACGTCGTACAAGGCAACGATTTGTGCCCAGTCGGTTTCACTCGCCGTCTCGGCTTCCGCATGTACTGCCGAGATCGCCGCTTGAATGGTGTAGACTCCAAACCGACGGGAACGCAGCGACTGTTCTACCAAAGCCTTGCCTTCGGCGATCAAGTCTTGGTTCCATAGCCCGCGGTCTTGATCTTCTAGTAGGATGATGTCTCCTTCAGCGTTCAATCGTGACGCCCGGCGCGATTCGTGAAGCAACATCAAAGCTAGTAACCCACGGGCTTCCGGGTCCGGCAAGAGTTTCAACAGCAGACGCGATAGACGAATGGATTCGTCCGACAATTCGACGCGAGTGAGACTGCCGCCGCTCGATGCCGAATACCCTTCATTGAACACCAGATAGATCACCGACAGGACGGGTTCAAGTCGCTCCGGGAGATCATTTAGCGCCGGGATGATATAAGGAATTCGTGCGTCGCGAATCTTTGCTTTGCCGCGAACGATCCGCTGTGCCATGGTCGCTGGCGCAATCAGAAACGCCCTTGCGATCTCCTCTGTCGTCAGGCCGCATACCTCGCGAAGTGTCAGAGGCACCTGAAGTTTGGGGTCAATGGCCGGGTGACAGCACGTGAAGATCAATCGCAGGCGGTCGTCTTCGATTTCCTGTTCGGCGATTGACTGGTTGGCCGCTTCAATCTCAGCCAGTCGACGCGACAATTCGGGTTGTCGCGTTGACTGCCGTGTTCGACGACGCAGCATGTCCACAGCCTTGAACCGCCCCGCCGAGACGAGCCACGCTGTCGGATTGGCTGGCATTCCTTGTTTGGGCCACTGCTCTAACGCTGCGGCGAACGCTTCTTGGGTTGCTTCTTCGGCCAAGTCGAAATCGCCCAACATGCGAACGAGTGTGGCAAATACTCTCCGCGAGTGGGTTCGGTAAAGGACTTCAAATTCATGCACGCTCATCGACAACCTACGACAATCCCGGCAGTTCAATGTTCAGACGGATCTCAGTCGTGCCACGCCTCGTGCCGGGGAGTTTTGCAGCTACTGCAATGGCTTCATCGAGATTCAAAACGTCGACGAGGAAGTCGGTTCCGATTATACGGCTCAGCCGACAAACTGAACTAGGGACGAAAGAGCTAGGGACAGCGATAGAGCTAGGGACAGAGCACTTTCTGAACTTATCCAATGTGACTCGTTCTGGTCCGGCCTGGCTCATCTTCGGTGTCCCACACTGGTGCTTCTGGGCGATTTTGGACAAAAGAGATAGTCCTATGTCGTTTCAGTTCGTGGGGTGGATCTGTGTCGTCGATAGGAATTCAACGCGAGAGTTTGGGAGACCCAAGGACGCAGAGTAAGCCCATCAAGGCCTCCGATTGTACCTCTTCTCTGCATCTCCGCGACTCTCGCGTCTCTGCGTTCATTTTCTGCACCACTGCATCGAGATCAGAGGGACATCGCACCTCCTGAAGAAACTCGTTGCACGCTCGATACTCAATGCGAGGTGGAGCAGGGTCCTGGATCGATCGATCCGGATTTTGAAATTCTTCAGAAAGTTTCTGGAACCATGTCGATATCCGCGTTTTCCGTTCGACCATTATCAAACCGACTGCAAAATGATTCGAATTCAGTTAGGCGAATGAACAGGAGAACGCACGATGAAGTTTGTATGCATGGGATTCATCGAAGAGTCCAAATGGGAGTCGATGTCCGAAGAAGAGGGCCAGCGGATGATGGAGGAGTGTTTCGCCTATGACGACGAACTGCGTCGCGGAGGGCATTTTCTAGGGGGTGAAGCATTGCAATCGACCCAAAATGCGGTCACCTTGCGAATCAAGAACGGATCCGCCGACGTGACCGATGGCCCCTACGCCGAAACGAAGGAAATGCTCGGCGGTATTCTATTGCTGGAAGCTCGCGACTTGAATCACGCCATCGCACTGATGTCACAACATCCGGGCGTGACGATGGGGCCGTTCGAGATTCGTCCCGCCGATGAACACGTCAACGGTTTGATCGCCGCGCGGGCTTTGAAATTCACCCAAGACACAGAATCAGAAAGCCGACAGGCAAGCCCCCCGGACGGGCGCCCAGCAGTCGTGTCGCGCAGCGAGTGGCAACAGGCTCTCGGGAAATGTCAAGCAAAAGAAAAGTTGGCGACCCGCACGCGAGACGCACTGGCTGCCGAGCGTCGTCGTCTCCCCATGGTGAAGATCGAGACTGACTACCGCCTGGAGGGGACATCAGGAAAGGTCGGGCTGATTGACTTGTTCCAGGGCCGGCGGCAACTTGCAATCTATCACTTCATGTTTGCCGATGGCGTCGGTGGCTGGCCGACTGCTGGCTGTTCAGGTTGCTCCTGTTTGGTCGACAACATCGGCCATCCGGCTCACTTTGAAGCAAGGGATCTTTCGCTGGCCCTGGTGTCGCGTGGGCCGCTGGGAAATCTGGAAAAGTACAGACAGCGGATGGGCTGGCGTCTGCCTTGGTACTCCTCGGCGGGGTCGTCTTTCAACGAAGACTTTGGCGTGACGACTCCACAGGGCGAGGCTCATGGATTGAGCATGTTTCTGCGGGAGGGAGACGATGTGTATCAGACCTATTTCACGGGTCGCCGCGGCGTCGAAGTGCTGCTCAGTAACTTTACGCTGCTCGACATGGCACCGTTGGGCCGACAGGAGAATTGGGAAGATTCGCCAACGGGATGGCCGCAGTCGGAACCCTACGTTTGGTGGCGCCGGCACGACGAGTACGGTTCGCCGGAACTCGTTCAGTTGTGATTGATTGTGGTCGGACGGAACGCGACTTGCCGAGAAGACATGTTCGCGCGATGGCTTGCAGTTTGTCGAAAAATCGAGATAGGAAAAACAGAATGTCAAAAATGATCTTTGTGAATTTGCCCGTCGCCGACCTCCAGGCGTCAATCACTTTCTATCGGGCGATTGGCTTCACGAATAATCCGCAGTTCACCGATGAAACCGCCGCCTGTATGGTGTGGAGCGAGACGATCCATGTCATGTTGCTGACGCATGAAAAATGGCAGACGTTCACCACCCGACCCATTCCCGCGGCAGACTCAAGCGAAGTGATGCTGGCCTTGTCCTGCGACAACCGAGAGGAGGTAGACAAGTTGAATGATGCAGCGGCGCTGCATCATGGCACTGCCGACATCAATCCAAAGCAGGAGTGGGGTTGCATGTACAGCCGCGCATTGGCGGACCTGGACGGCCACGTTTGGGAAATGATGTGGATGGATGTGGATGCGATGCAAGGATAGACGAAGCGTCCTTCGTTGATCGCTCTGAATCGAATCGCATGAGCGGCAGGGGGCGTTAGGGGCCGGTTTCCCCGGTTGGACTGTCGGCAAACGCCCTCGTCGCGACCGAGAAGAACCGCTACCGAACGATTGAATACTGAATTTAACTACATTGGAGAAGATAATATGAGAGTGATGGTGATTATCAAAGCAACCCAAACTTCCGAAGCGGGGGAACTTCCCAGCGAGGAGTTGCTGACTGCGATGGGAGCATTCAACGAAGAACTCGTTCAAGCCGGCATCATGAAAGCTGGCGACGGGCTGAAGCCGAGTTCAGCAGCCAAACGAGTTCACTTCCATGGCAGCAAACGCACGGTGACGGATGGGCCCTTTGCGGAGACCAAAGAGTTGGTCGCCGGATTCTGGTTGTGGGAAGTCGAGTCGATGCAGGAAGCCATCGACTGGGTGAAACGCTGTCCCAACCCGATGCTGGAAGATTCCGACATCGATATTCGTCCGCTGTACGAAATCGAAGATTTTGCGCCCAGCGATTTGCAGGGAACGGTCCGTGCGCAGGGGGAAGCGATGCCGCAAACCATGGCACTGCAAGAGGCCTCCGTTCAGCCCTACTTGTTCTTCGGTGGTCGTTGCGAAGAAGCATTGGCGTTCTATGAAGCAGCGATTGGCGCTGCGGTCCTCATGAAGATGCGATTCAGCGAAAGTCCCGACGCTGTCCCCGAGGGGACGCTGCAAGCCGGTTTCGAAGACAAAATCATGCACGCGTCGTTCACTGTCGGGAAAATGACGATCATGGCATCCGACGGTTGCGATGAGCAATCGAAGTTCGACGGATTTCGGTTGGCGCTTTCCGTTCCAAGCCAGCCCGCCGCCGACAGCGCGTTCCGTGCACTGGCAGACGGTGGGAAAGTGGATATGCCACTGATGAGAACGTTTTGGTCGCCAAGCTATGGAATGGTGACCGACAAGTTTGGTGTGGGGTGGATGGTAATGGTTCCAGGAGAGGCAGGTTGAAAAATGAGCGGATCGAAAAAGCTGAGAATGACCGGTTGGGTGCTGAGCGTCCTGATCACCTTGTTTTTGATCGTCGCCAGCGCAACGGGCAAGTTCACACAGTGGGAGGGCAAGTCCGAAATGTTTGCCAATTTGGGCTGGGGGGAAGACGTGATGTTCAAAATCGGGATCGCCGAAGTCGCAATTGCGATTTTGTTTCTGATTCCGCGAACCGCATTCATTGCCGCCATCTTGTTGGCGGCCTACCTGGGCGGTGCCACGGCAACTCACGTTCGTGTCGGCGAGCCATTCTTTTTTCCAATCATCATCGGGGTGATCGCCTGGATTGCGCTGGGACTTCGCACGCCCGACGTGTTCCGACTTGCCCTGGGAAATGACAAACCGGACGCCTCGGAGAACCAACCATGAAGTACATGCTTTTGATTTACGGTGCCGAAAGCTGCTGGACCGAAGACGAACGTAAGGAATGCATGATCGAGTCGATGGGCATCAGCGAGGAACTAAAAAAGCAAGGTAAGTGGATCGCGGCTTCGCCTTTGCACTCGGTGACAACCGCCACCAGCGTTCGTGTCCGGGATGGTATAAAGCAGATTACCGACGGCCCGTTCGCGGAAACCACGGAACAGCTAGGCGGCTACTACGTCATCGACGTGGGCAATCTTGACGAAGCGATCGCGATCGCCGCACGACTGCCACCTTCCAAGAAGGGTACTGTCGAAATCCGACCACTGTTTGATTTACCTGAACTTCCTGAACCTGATACTGGAGAATTCCTATGAATCGTAATCCTGTCGGCTGGTTTGAAATTTATGTGCAAGACATGCCCCGGGCCAAGAAGTTCTATGAAACCGTTCTTGGGGTTGAGCTGATGAAGTTGGACTCGCCGGACGCTGACCTTGAGATGCATGCGTTCCCCATGGACATGGAAGCAGGCGGAGCGTCCGGCGCCTTGGCCAAAATGGACGGGTGCCCGTCGGGCGGCATGGGCACGTTGGTGTATTTTTCGTGTGACGACTGTGCCAACGAGGCGTCACGCGTCGAACCGGCCGGCGGGAAACTCTGCAAACCCAAAATGGCTATCGGTCCATACGGGTTCATCGCGGTTGCGACAGACACCGAGGGGAATGTGATCGGTCTCCACTCCATGCAATAGGCGGCACAATGGAAATCAAGCAGCGGCGATGGAGGATGGAGCGTCAACCACCGCTGGGACGGCCCTTGAACGGTCCAAGTCGCCACCACGTCAGGGCGGGACCTCGAAATCAGATGAAGCGGATTGGAAAGAATCGAGAATGCCAGCAGGTCGATCCCGAAACAGGCCGTGAATTGCTGCAGGTACTCTTCGATCCAAACCGTGTGGTGATCAAAGTTTTCCTCGGAAAATTGATCGTGCTCTAGGAGGTAGCAGCGACGGCATGTCCTTGTGACATGCCCGATGACCACCTCATCACGATTAAACACTTCACCTTCGCGCCAAGCGAACCATCTCACACCTCTCGAGGGAAGATGGCCGGCAAACACCTCGAATTGCGAGCGATAGCACGTATTGGAGAGCATCACTAGTGTGACTCGGCAGCATCGCGATAGTGCAGGGGGCATTCCTGCGGTTGCTAATCCTGACGGTGTTCGGACGCAGACAGTGGGAGACCGAAGATCCGATCAAAAGCCCACGTGAATCCGACCGCATACACGAAAAAGAATGCGAGGACGCCGAGATTCGCAATGAAGGCGGATAGCAAGGATGTGTTAAGCCAGTACGCCATGACGGGCATCAGTATCATCACCAGGCCGCCCTCGAAGCCCAGCCCATGCATTAAGCGGCGTTGAATGGAGCGACCCTTCGTTTCCTGACGAACTTCCCATCGTTCGAACCACCCATTGAACACGTAGTTCCAACCAAGTGCGATTGTGGACATCAATATGGCGAGCCCCATGGTCGAGGTCATTGGTTCTTTGAAGAGTAGTGCTAATGCAGGCCCAACGGCGGCAACCGCGATGACCTCGTAGAGTACTGCCTGGATAATTCGGCGGGGCAATGGATTCATGCCGACTGAGCCTTTCTTTGATTCGCGATTCGGTTTCAGCAAGCTTGCATGTAGGTTGCGCTTTTCACAACCCAAGCAAGCAGGGTAAAGGAACGCCGGCAAAACAGGAATGCGGAAGTTGATAACGGGAGGTGAAAAAAAGCAACCTGCACTCTGGATTGGGGGAACGTGGTCAGTTCGTCTGCTGATTGGGAATGATGGCGTACTTGCGCTGGGTGCGTACCCAGATCAGGCACCCCTCTCCCTGTCCACAGGAAATAGTGTGCGTTGGCTTCTTTCTGAGCCGAAGCAACTGCCTGGCGTTCGGGTCGCCGTTGTCCAAACCGCCGCCGCTGACGACTTCACGATGCGTAATATTGAAAAGGCTCGAAGGGGATGAGAATCCGCCGATGAATTTGAGATGAAATGACATAAAAACAGCCATCCACTTTTCATGCGGATTGCGGCTTCGGTTTTTTCCCTCCATTCGCTCTTCGTAGAATACGGCAACAATTGGTAGTGGATCTTGTTAAAGATCCTGTGCGCGAGATCTTAAACCGCGTGTCGATCGATGGTTGAAAACGCTAATCATAGCTGGTTTCCACCTTTTCTCCGCCTGCGATGATTGCACAGCGTTTGCAATTGGTAGTGGATCTTGTTAAAGATCCTGTGCGCAAGATCTTTAACCGCGTGTCGATCGATGGTTGAAAACGCTAATCATAGCTGGTTCTCACCTTTTCTCCGCCTGCGATGATTGCACAGCGTTTGCAATTGGTAGTGGATCTTGTTAAAGATCCTGTGCGCAAGATCTTTAACCGCGTGTCGATCGATGGTTGAGAACGCTAATCATAGCTGGTTCTCACCTTTTCTCCGCCTACGATGATTGCACAGCGGTTGCTGCGCAATCATCGTAGGCGGTTGTAGGAAATGCGGACAAAGAATCGGGCACGATGCCAAAATGGTTCGCTACGAAATGCTCTCCCGAGCACGCTGCTGGTCAATCAGGCTAAACAGACGGCAAAGGTTGTGGGCGATGCAAAGTAGACGCCACTCCTCCCGCTCTTTCTCCAAACCTCGAACGAGGAATTCTCGAGCACTGAAGACTTGCTTGATGACCGCGAACGGACGTTGGCTCACCGCGGCACGTCGCGAGTACTTCTCACGAGAATCCTCCTCTTGCATCTTCGCTGCATGAGGCTGTTGGGCTGCTTCGTTTGGGTCACTTTCGATCTGTCGATCGTAGTTATTACGACTGTCCTGAAAGCATTTCGCCCGCAGCGGACACTCCTCACCAATCGCTTCGTGCATGTGACTTTGTTCGTCCATGCCGCTGATCACATCGCGGGCGACAATCAGACCGCGATCGACCGCGATCGTCACGGTGGGGGGAAAGTTGGCCGCAAAGCCACCCTCCTTGTTCGGAGCGATACGGCACTCTGGACCGGTAATGGGAAGGCGCGCTGGAGTCTTCTTGCCAGAAGCTTCGATCTTCGTAATTTCTGCCAGAGCCGCCTCGATTCGGTCGCTTTGGCGCTGACGTTGTTCGCCGCGCTGTTTTGATTCTGCTGCCGCAGCGGCGTTAAAGGCTTCCTCTTCGCTCGCTTGCGTTTTCTCTATCGCTTCGCGGTGCAACGCGAATTCGCCGGCAAGTTGCTGCTTTGCTTTGCGACGTTCGTCGGGGGTTCGCGTGCCGGTGTTTCGGTTACTCGCTCGTAAACGCGTGCCGTCGTAGCTCAGAGTGACCAGCGTGGGGTGCCCCATCTGCTGAGCAATCAGTCCAATCTGAACAAACAGGTCAGCCAACGGCTCTCCATGAGCAGTACGGGAATTCGCAATCGTGCTATGGTCGATCGAGCGACCTTCGGTCAACCAGCGAAAGTGCGATCCGCACCGCGAACGCCTCTTCGAGAGCTCGCGAAATACGAATACGCTTGAGCAGGTCGAAGAGAATCACACCGGCAAGAACTCTTAGATGGATCGGTGGTTGACCTTTCGTGAGATCATAGATGGCTTCCCACGTCGACCAATCGACTTGACCCAGAATGGCATCGAATGTGCGAACCGAATGGTTGATAGGGACGGTGTCGTCAAGGGTTTCAGCAAAGAGCACGATCCGATCGTGACTCTCTTTGGGCTTGGCCCACGTCATGTGATTCTCAGCGAATGTAGCTTTCCATCGTTGTGAGCAGCAGTCTAGCGCGATAGGCTCAAGTGTCGACAGCAAAACTGACTAAATTGACACGCCGTTAAGGATCCTCATGCAGCAGGATCTTTAACAAGATCCACGACGGCAGGTATTGAATCGCTGTCACTTGTGCGGTCCGAGGCGTTCGTTCTGCAAATCAGTTTTCATCGGACCAGCCGTCTTACTCGTTGAATTTGAAGGAGTACAGATCGGCATCTTTCAACATGAATCGTAGACGAACCGGTTTGCCTGCCAACGCAGAGACATCACTACCCTGTTTCCACATCACTTTGCGAGCGATCTCGTTGCCGATCTGTTCTGTCGCCTCCGCCAACGAATATCCGGGAATCGGTTGTCCCGCCATGTCCTGAATCTCAACGCGAATACCGCCCGCCGCTGACGTCCCAAAGTTGATCTCAAGTTCACTGCCCGCAAACGTCAGCGGCTTCGTGACGAGCTCGCCGCCAGCATAGGTGGCCTGTGCGGAAGCGAATCCATCGAGCCGCATCGAATACCTGCGCAGGTGCGACGTGGGTTGAGCGTAATCCTGATTCAGGTACACGGACATTTCTGTCGGTCCCGTCTGAACGATATTCAAAGCGGGATAGTTCGTTCGCGAGACCCAATTTCGTGCACCGATACCGGGCCGAACAAATCCTCCCAAAAATGTGCGGTCATAAACTGCTCCACCTCGCGAAGTCATTAGCACGGCATCCGACGTGTCTTGGAAGTACTTCGGAGACACGTCGATGGCCGCCGCCTGATCGGCGGTCAAGACTTGGCGATTGGGCATAAACCGAGCGGCCACAGAAACGTACAGATGTGGGGCTCGAAAATAGGGATGGGTTTGATTGGTATAAAGATGCTCAATCGGCGCCCTCCCGCCGTGATGGCGATACTCCATGAGGACGGGAGCTGACCAGGTAACGAAGTCGTCGCTGGTTGCCCGGGCGATGCGTCGAATCCCGTCTTCGAAAACGCGAAAGAAGCACACGTATTTTTGTTCCAGATCGGACCAGAAGGCGAGGTTCTGCGAATCGAACATGTATTTATACGGAACCATCTCGACAGGGATCACCGGTTCTTCACGCAGGTTCTTCCATCGCAGACCGTCGGCTGACACAAGGGCGATCAGACCACTCGTCATGGTTCCTCCGAGGGCTTTGTAGCGATGTTCGGCTGCGACACCAGGCCGAGTATCCAACATTGGGCTGAAGTTGTGGGTGATCGGAGATGCATTCGCCAGAATGATGTTGGTCTTCGGGTGGCCTTCCAGCGGGAAGAGATCCAAGTCCGGTTTGGTCCATTGAATGCCGTCTTGGGACTCGGCGTAACAATAGACTTCTTCTGGACTGCCGTCGGCGCCAACATTCGGCCTGCCACGATAGTAAAGTCGATACAGGTCCCCATCCTTAATGACCGTGCAATACCCGCAGAACATCCCCTCCCACGGCTTGTCGAATTCCAACGCAACGCCTTCGTCGCGGGGACGATTGAGTGTCAGCTGGACGTTATCAAGCTTGTCGATGAGAAAATGGTCGACAAACAATTCACGACGACTGCCAAGATCAATCACGTCGTCAGCGCAGACGAAGGATGTGTCCATCATTGCAAGGTGAATGACCACGAGAGCCACACAGAGGGAGACGATGCGCATCAGTAGGCTTTACTTGGGAAGGATTGGTGACGGGGACTGAAATTGGTCAGGAAAGAAGGCCGGGCATTACCCGGCACCTGCAAATCCTCAGCTAAGGATACCAAATGAAAAGGCGACAGGGACGTTCTCGTCAACGCAAGCTATTCGGCGGGAAGTAGTAAAATAGTAGATTAGGGACAGGCAATGAATAGTTGCCTTCGATCGCGGCTTGCGTACCATTGCCGATGGTTTCGCTGCTCAAAACCGTGACGCTGATGGAGGTGATGAAGATGCCCAGGCTCCCACACGCGATCGAGAGGAACCGCTTTCACTATCGATGGCAATGATAGGCGGGGGGGGGCAGCGGCGGGGTTTCCGTCGGGGCGCATGGGAGACCTTCCGTGATTTGTTTGCGGTGGTACCGCTCCAGCCAGCAAACGAGCGATTTGAGTGCCGAAAAGTCAATTATCCCGATTTGGTCAGATCGGCCAGTCCCGATTTCCCTCGCGTTGCGAGGGATGGTTCTGGGAAGGGCGTTTTCGGGCACAGGTGCTCCTCGATGAAACGAGTTTGTTGGCGTGTGCGGCCTACGTGGATCTCAACCCAATTCGTGCCGCCATGGCGGAAACGCCTGAATCGAGCGAGTACACCGGAGCCAAGGATCGGATTGATGACTTGACTCAATGCTCAGATCGGACCCGCCAAAGCACCCATGACTGGGAGCGAAGCCGCCGTCGCCAGCACAGTGGTTGGATGAGTCCAATCGAAATTGACGAGCAGCACGATCCCGTCGGGCCGCACCTGGATCATTCGGGCAGGCGAGGCAGCCTGAAGGGTTTCCTAAGTGTCTCGTTGGCGAGCTATCTGGAATTGCTCGACTGGACAGGCCGTCAACTCCGCAGTGACAAGGTCGGTGCGATCCCCTCGCACTTGCAGCCGATCCTCACACGCATCGGCTTGGATACCCATGCCTGGTGTGACGTCGTGAGCCGACTTGGGCGGGTTTTCAAGCGAGCAGCGGGCAGCCCAGAACACCTCGCCGAGGAAGCCAGCCGTCGCGGTCAAGGTTGGCTCTCCGCCCGTGACAACCCACTCGGGATATCTTCGGCCTGACCGTCTTCGGAAAACCTCCCACCTTGATTCCCTCCGGGGTCGATGCTGCGCCGATATTGGAGAATCGGATCAGAATCAGCCCGATGCTCGGTGGCAGCATTCTGCGAGGACCGGATCGTAGTTAAATCGGCCGAAATACAAACCGCAGCCCGGGCTGAAAAATGGGTGGCCCTCTTTTCGCGACGGTTGCGGTTGTTGGCGGGTTCGGGTTAGGTGCGTCGGGATTAAAATGACGATGCAGCATATCATCTAGCCCATCCCCGAAGCATGGGCCGAAAATGGACGTTGAGCCGACAACGTCAAACGGAGCGGAGTCCCGCGAAGCAGACGCGGCACGCAGTTCGTCGGCGTTAGCAGTGAAATCGATCCAAACATGTTTGGTGAACCGGTTGAAGTCCCAGCCAGAGACACGGCCTCCACCAGCGTCGAAATAGGGTTTTAGGTCAGCCCATTGGCTTGGCCAGTCGCCATCGTGGTCGCTCATGTAGTCAACGAGCATGTCGGCGGCACCCCATTGAGCGTAAGCATCGTCAAGACGGTTCAGCGAAGCGATAGCAGCACCGACAATCGCGATGACGCCCAGTACGATCGCAACGGCAGTGCAGAGGAGGAGTCGACGCATCATGTTCGATGGATTTCAGGGAACAAAGCTAGAGATCACGGAGGAAGGGCGAATGACCAGTCGTTCAAATGCAGGCACAAGCTTGTACGAGTAACGGTCGCTTTCAGGTGACGGGCGAGTGACATGCAAAATTTCAAGAACAGCCGTCGTCGCCCGCTCGCGTGCGATTCTCTCGTTATCCGATTACAACGGGCCGAGTCTAGTATTCACTCGGCAGCTAGCGGCCGCATTTGCGCACCACGGAAAGTAAGTGTATCGCCCAGATTGCAATCGCTCCACCAGCGAAGCCGAACGAATCGGCGAAGAACGGTAGTGTCCGGAATCGGTCTGTCACCGAACCAGTTTGGTCAACGACGTCAAGCAGGCGAGGCAGGCAAAAGATCGCAATGCCGGCAATAAGCATTGAGTACAGATGCCGAGTAAGCAGCGATCGGTTGAATACCGCAGGCGAATCGCTCGCGTTGTTTGTCGAGGAGGGTTGATACGGGTCCAAGATAGGGATTCATTCGGATGACGATGTAACTATCCCCGGTTGGGCCAGGGACAAGAACGAGAGAAAAGTGTGACCGCCGGTTGCACCTTCGGCTTCTTCGGTGACACGCGACGCGTTATGGCCGGTTCGGCGGGGACTTATCGCGTGCACCCCGTCTGGACTGGGTTCACGGTAAAGGGTTCAGGATCCGGTTGCAAGCAGAATCCAGAGGCACAGGTCGCGAGGGGCGAGCAGGCGACCGCATGCACGAGCATCATGTAGAGAATAGGGGACTCAACCGTCGCGTCGACGCGAAGTCAAATCCACGCTGATAATTCGCCGTCTTCGCGATTAGCTGAAACCTCATTGAGCTCGGAGAAGTCTGGGCTCCATGGGTACCTTCGTGGGTCAACGCATGCGGCGTTAGAACAGAGCTTCAGGTGATAGGTTGGGCATCAGCTTGGCAGCCAGTTCCGCAATCTCAGCATCCATTAGACGCTGCAGCTTCCATCTGCGTAGTAGGCTTGCGGCGTTCCATTCGTCTGCGTACTTCGCCTCAACAAGTCGCCGGGCGTCTGACTCAACTCCTGCGGCGACGTTCGAGTAACCATTGGCGACAATCCCCGAGCGGCAAGCAATCGTCGTTCTGCGAGACGTTGGATCGTTGCCTGAGTGTTTGGGCGTCATTGTTTTCTGCCACAGGATCAGAGGGATTTTGTTCATTTAACGGCAGCAAAACGTCGAGCTTAGGGATCAGGCCAAGCATCAGGAAATTCCGAGTGGAAAAACGTGAGAATCGATCTCGCTGAACAGCATTGGCCCCCGCGACCGGTCAGCCGTTTGGAAACGCGTCGTCGACGGCTTCGGGTCCGTCGCTTGGTTCATTGGCTTTCAGGCGATCCAAGTACTGGTAGATCATACCATTAGGGTCACTCCAGTATGCGTGCAAAGGCGAACCATCTGGCCTCGTTACGGGCGTTGGGCTCTGAGGATTTGCGGTGTCAAATGACCAGTCAATCTTGATCGTACGTCTCATCCGTCCCATATAGTCGGGTTCCTCGGGATGGCGTCCCCGCAAGAACAACTCAGGTTCACTTTCAATGGCAGACTGAAAGTCATCCCAGTTGTTGGGCCAGTCGTTGTTGTGGGAACGCATGTACCAAAGCAGCATGTCACCGGCATCCCACGCAGCGTAAGCCTCAGGAATATGCCACCACACATAGGCGACCCGGCCAACGAACCCGGCACAAAGGGAGAGGATGAACAGTCCAGCGATCAACCATGGCCGTTTGAAAATGTTCATGCACAGACCTCTTCATCCGATGAACTCGTTTCTCAGCGGTCGCCCCGGTGAGAAAGGAAACTATCCGCGTTCGCAAGGCTTTTCTCAGCCGCTCGTGAGTTATTCTCGCTGGTGCCCGACCCCCGGTCAACAACAACAGGGAAAGCACTCCTTGAGGAAGGGACGCTGGGTGATCCGCATCAACAAGCCCAGATCCATTGGAGTCAACCACTGAGCCCAGGCACGGAATCCGCCGATAGTATCCTCAGGACGTACCTTGTGATTTCCGCCGGGCACGGACAGGCCAAGAGCAGGCCCGCAGAACTGCACGCGTGCTCACCAAAACGGCGGAGTCGTGCTCCTGAAGCCCAAAGGTCTAGCCTGCGAGCGGGTCGGGAGCCTCTTCAAGGATCGGCTGGGCAAAGGCGACTACGACGGTGGTCCTGCCCCAGCAAAAGGATCAGGGCTTCGCCCGTTGAGCCGGCTTGGGCTCGAAGCTGTCCGGCAATTAACCAGACGCTAAGCTTGAAAGGACGGCGGTCTGCCCCAGAGGGAGCGTCCTCGAATCAACGAAGGCCAGGCCAAATGCAGGCCGTGGCGACACATCTCAGCAGCTTGAGCTGAAAGGCTGTTTCAGGGTCGCCCAGCTACCCTCCGTCCTCTCAAAGGTATCACCGAGGGTATCACGAAAGGTATCACCGACGAAACGGCCAAAAAGGTATCACCAACCAGGCGATGTAAGTTCTTTGCTTAAAAGGACTTAGGTAATCGGGGCGACAAGATTTGAACTTGCGACCTCTGCGTCCCGAAAGCAAGAGCGATGTGACGGAAACCCCGCAAATCGCCGAGCAAATCGACGTGGGCGATCTACGTTGCCCCAGCGGTTGCCCCAGCGAAGGCACTTCCGCCACATCAAAGCCAGCTTCGAATGGAAATAACGTTCCCCAACAACTCTCGTGGGAGCAGCTTCAGGAAGTGTCCACCATACAGAATCCTGTCTCAGAATATTTGCAGTTGCTGAGCGGCACCCATGGATACTCAATGGCCCCGACCGAGCTTGAGCTTGTTTTCCTGCTCACCCGCTGGCCGAAACTACCGCAGCACATCCGGCAAACTATCATGACGCTGGTTCGGTCGGTGGAAACTCCCGCAGCGGAGTGCGAGGTCTGGTGATTTAGGAGAAGTGTCAATCGCTCCCAGCCCATGCCCGCGTATTAACCGCCGCCGCTCACGGCGTATCCGATTCGGAAACCCAGAGCGTCGTACGTCGGCTCAAAGATCCCCCTGAAACCGCATACCCAGGATGCGGCGATGGCCAGCAGTTGAAAGGGACCGACAATGGTCACGACAAGTTTTACGAAGTCTCTGCTTTTCCGCCACGAATCTTGCGGTACTTGTCGCTGCAATACTTTACCTCGGCCCAAACCTTCGCCCATTTTCTCCGCCATCGGAACACTCGTCCGCAAGAAACGCAAATCTTCTCTGGCAAGTTGGGTTTTTGATGGGATATGGCTTGTTTCGAATGGTCAGAACGACGAAACCTCTCGTGGCGGGTTACCTGCAACAACTCAGCGATTGCAACTTGAGTTTTCAAATCCGGATTTTATAACATCAACGGCTATTCTCGGACGCTCCTCACGAAACTGCTAACCGCAGCCAAGTATTCCTTTCCATTCGCACCAAAGATCGTGTTGTGGTTCCCACGAGGGAATCGAACAAGTTGCTTCTGGCGTGACCCTGCCCACTTGTGATTGCGTTCGGCGTGAGAGATGTCGATCATGCCGTCGTTCTCGGTGTGAAGGAGTAGCAGCGGATTCGTGTATCCTGACATCTTCTTCTTGTGATCGAAGTATCGCTTGACCTCGGAGCGAACATCGGCCTCAGCGAATGCAGCCGATTTCAGATCAGCGGAAGTCAGGAATCGCTCGGCAGGATCGGCGATGCCGCTTTCGATGATCAGCCCCGCAATAGCCGGCAGACGATGCGCCAAATCAATCGCATAGAGCGACCCCATTGAACGTCCAAACACGATCGCTTTCTCTGCGACAACGCCAGCCGCGTTCATTGCGGCTTCGCCATCGCCGAGCATCGCAACGAGTTCTGCGTGTCCGGTCGATCCGCCGTATTCTCGATACTCGACAAAAAGAGAGTTCAGCCCCAAGTCAGTGAACACGTCCGCCATGAACGGCACGTAGTCAGCAACGGCTTCACCGTTGCCGTGGAAGTGAATCACCGTAAGTGCCTCGGCGTCGACGATCCTGTGATAGCACGCCAACTCCGCACCATCGGCTTTTACCCAGAAAGGGTCATCAACGTTGCGATCCTGTGGAAACAAGTAGCGACCGCTGATCGCTGGATCGTCCAGTATGCTCTTCATTTTCGCATGTCCTTTTCGCTTGGGGTCAGCCCAGTGACTGGTCGGGCTATTCAGACAACGGTTTGCCACCATCAATGCAAGAACTTTTGCCGCCAGAGATCTTCGATGTACGTTGCGGCATCAGGTGGTAATTCAATGTCTTCAGCAATCGCTCTGTCCTGACTGGCCTCGTATTCCTATTTGTTCATGTTCAGACGGAAGAAAATCGCATCGGCGTCAGCAATTTTCTGAAAGCCCATTTGAGCTAGATCTTTCTCCGAAACAAGTGTTTGACTCTTCCACAGGACAAGGACCGAAGCCTCCGAAAACAAGGTCGAGACTTGATCCAAAATAAAGCGTTCGCACCGATGGAGTATTGGATGCAGGCAAACGTCATCAATCAGCATCAATCGCGAGACGAAATCGTCGCTCAGTTCTTCCCGCAACTCGCCATCGTCTGTGAGCAGGGTTGTCCCCACATATTCCAAGTCTCCTGAATGAGCATCGAATACGTCCCAAATCCCTCGACCAATTCCCAACACACGAAAGATATCGAGATCGTACCCTTTTATCCGTCCTCCGAGCACATGTTCCTCTGTGTCCGCGTTCCAGCACAGAACGTCGACCGTGAAGGGGCACAGATAGTCATCCGGTTCTGACGGGCAGGGACGATAATCGAAGGAAACTTGAAACAGCACTGGAGTACCTCGGACTGTGGACGGCAAACGTTCAGGCTTAGCATACCGTGTCAGAAATGGAATCAAATCTGGGGGTAACGATATGCACCGATCTTATTCTTCCCATTCGTGAAGAGAAGGACGCGATCTGGAGGATTTATCGGGATCTCTATGAAATCGCCGCCGCACAGAGCATTTCCGATGACACGAACTGGACGCGTGCGGAGGTCAAGTGCTGCTGCCGTCTGTCGACACAGTTGGATCTTTCACTGAAACTTGTGGCTCAGAACGTGGTTCCTGTCGCCGTCACTGCGTCTGAGTCCATGGATCGCCAGCGGTCGGTCTCTGTGGGCCAGTTGCTCAGGAATCTATCAGCAGACCGATGGGGCGACAAAGTCTCGTCACCGATTCAACTGCGAACCGTCGAACAACTGAGCCCGTTTTAAAATCCGGATTGTAAAACTAGCCGGACGGTGTCGGTCGGCAAGTGAACGACTTCGCTCGACCATCGCCGCGGCCCGGTTGAGTTGCCGTTGGTTGGTGACGGTGACACGCCATCTAGAAAGTCGGAGCGACCCGCGAGAGTGTTACCGAGCAGGCAATCGAGAGCGGATTTGGCCCGACGGCGGAGAAAGGACGCAAGTGGCGATACTTTGGCCGCATCGAAGCATGATCTTCCCGAAGTGGTACCGCCGCCTATGACGCGTACTACTCCCCAAACGGAGCAGCGACGGACCGATTCGGTAGCTGAGGATGGCAGGTGAGGTGCACCAGTCCAATCCCACCTTTCAGGAGCTTGGGTAGCTGCACATCTTATCGTGCTGCCCGTCGACGCTCTCCGAATAACATGCAGCAACCACCTGTCCGATCAGCTCAATGGCAGGAAGCAGCCCACTACGACTGAGGCCCGCTGGAATGCCCTTGCCGCGTGGCTCCACCACCTCAACCGAGTTCGCGGCGGCCCGGCCAATGATGCTGCGGGTGCTGGTCTCGCATCACTCACGCGTTTGGTCGCCGCGTCGCTTGGATCTGCCTTGCGTGGACTTGTGTTGCGGCTCTTTAGCGTGTGGCCCTTGGGTGCTGACAGCTCGCTCTCCAACGCTGTGAGCGTGTGAGCAACACCGACGTTCTCGCTAGCCGCCAGGTGCTCAGGATTTGCTGACTCCGCTTCCGAGCCTTCGACTGTTCCAGCACCGCCACACGATTCCGCCTGCGCCGAGTCTCTCGTGTCAGCCGCTTCGTGGTTGGGGGCAATCGCAGCGTGATTCGACGTCATCCGATCCAGCGGACTGACCACCTTCACGTCCTCGCGGTTGAGCGAGTGCAAGTAAATCCGCGTCGTCTTGATGTCCGCGTGACCGAGCAACTCCTGGATGGTGCAGATATCGGTTCCCTCACGCAGCAGATGCGTGGCAAAGCTATGATGAAAAACATGCGAGCTGATGTGCTTGTGGATCCCTGCCTTCTGTACCGCCGCTCGCAAGTTCGCTGGGAACGTGTCTTTGTGCAAATGATGTCGTCGCAGTACACGCGTTCGTGGGTCGCGTGACAGGCGGTGGGACGCGAACAAATATTGCCACTTCAATTCTCGTGCAGCAGCGGGATACTTCCGCTCCAGCGCCTTCGGTAGGCACACCGACGCTTGACCCTGTTCTAAATCGTGCTCGTGCAGCACGCGACGCGATTCCATCCACTTCCGGATGTCCGGCACGACGCTCGCTGGCATCGGCACGATTCGACTCTTCCCTCCCTTGGAGGCGTGGACTTCGATCACCATCCGGTCAAAGTCGAAATCCTTCATTCGCAGCCGCAACGCTTCACTGATCCGCATCCCGCATCCATAGAGCAGCTTGGCGATCAACAAATGAACGCCGTTTAGGTGGGCGAAAATCTGCTCAATCTCATCCACGCTCAGTACGGTGGGAATCTGTTTCCCCTTGCTCGAGCGAATCGCCTGCACTTCGCCCATTTCGCGTTTCAACACATGTTGAAACACGTACAAGAGCGCGTAGAAAGCTCGATTCTGAGTCGATGGGGCAACATTCCCATCCACTGCGAGATCCGTCAAATGGGCCTCCACATCGGTCGCGTGCATCTCAGCAAAATCCGCTTGGCACTTGAGCCCTCGATCTTGCATGAACGCCTTCACATTCGACACATACGCTCGTTCGGTCTCGAGCGTGTCCTGCCGCCCCCGTATGGCACGACGCAGGTTCTGGATCACGTCCGGCTCACTCGGATCAATATGACCAACAACGTCTTCGATCTCCTCGGCCGTGACGTCACCTGACTCTCTGAGCCGTTCTTCTTTGACCTTCTCCGCGAGTGCAAGATCTTCGAGTTTCGTCCGAATGAACATCAGGTCATCAAACGGAGCGGCCTGGACGTAACGGCGATAGCAAATCAGCGACTGAATGATTTTGAGACGTTTCCAAGCGGGTGTCTTGCGGCGCAGGCGGTCGCGGAGGAACGCGATCACATCGTCGGCTGTGAATTCCCAGGTCGCCTGGGGCTTGCGACCATGGAAGCGACTGAGCTTCTCGAACCAAATCTTCGCCCACTTATCACGCTGCTCGTGCCAATTGTCTTGAGGCCACCTCGTTTCAGCCTGACTAGAGCCAGCCATGACATCGTCCTTTGCAATCACCCGACTCGGCGACGAGAAACTCGCCAAGTCGATCGTACGCAACAGATTCCGTCCCAGATTCCCGCAGCCTCCCAGTGAAGACCGCCGCCCTCTTCCACGGCCCTTCCAATGCGACCCGTTGGCGTTCCCAGACTGGAACCGTCCTGCCCGCCGTACCGCATCGCCGCAGCGTTACCGAGCCGATTCTTCGCGTGTCCTCAAAACAGGTCAATGCTTTGGCGGCAAAATTTGTGCAAAATTTTACTTGACCCAAGAATCCAGGCCCCTCATACTCGACAGACGCCAACCGGCGATAACATTCCCTCGAACCGGCGATAACACTTTCCGTGTCACCGAGGGAACCGAAGGTGCAACCGGCGATAACACCCCCACGAGCTACTTATCGCCGGGTGCCTTCCTCGCCAACCGGCGATAATTACCTCGTTACGAGACCAAGCCGGACTGAAGACGAGTGTGGATGAAACGCCAAGTATGCCCTGCGGGGCATGGTCCGACGCCCGAGCTGCGGCAACCATCGCCTGCCCTGCGGGGCACGAAGCATCGCAGGCCCTGCGGGGCATTAACCAACGCCTGCTCTGCGAGGCATTGTCCGACGCTTGATCAATTGGTGACTGTGACTCAGTGCTCGTTGCGGATCGAACTCGCGGGCAAGCCCACGGGTACTACGCTACACTAAACGACTCGTAACAATGCAATGATGACGGAGCGGCGTAGTCGCCGTTGGCTCAGTGGTTGAGTCGCTCGCCGCCGCCCGCATATCGCCGCCGTTACGAGATCAAGCTGGTATTGAAGCGAAGTGTGCCCTGCGGGGCATCGCCCGACGCCGAGTCGTGACAACCAGCGCCTGCCCTGCGGGGCACGAAGCTCGCAAGCCCTGCGGGGCACGAACCAACGCCTGCTCTGCGAGGCATTGTCCGACGCCTGATCAACTGGTGACTGTGACTCAGTGCTCGTGTCGGATCGAAGCTGCGGGTAACCCCACGTGTTCTACGCTACACTAAACGACTCGTAACAATGCGACGAACCGAAGTCGCGGAGTCGCCGTTGTTGGCTATTGAGAATCACTCGTCGCGACTCGGTTGTCGCTGCCGTTGAACTTAATCGAATTGCTCCTGTGCAGCTTGGGGTATTCAGCTTTCAGATGACTGGCCGCATCCCTGCGGGCGGAGGGCTGGCATCCATGCCAGCCAAGAACTGAAGTGATGAGCTACGCTCGCTGTTTTCTTTTTTCTTTGGGATACCGGTGCTGGAAATCGGGCGTCTCCGCTGATGTGATTCTCACCCAGCGTTTCAAGGCAAGCATGTTACGTCGACAACATCAAAGCGGTGAGATGTGGCGTGAGCAAGGACTTCGGTGTCGGGCCGGTTGTAGGGGATGGGAGCGACACCTATTTCGTCCGTTTAACGATTAAAGTGATTAAAGAGGTTGCGCTTCTTGTGACGGCAACTGTACTGGGGCTCCTGCTTGACCACTCCCACTTCGGGAGCTGGCAAGTTGCCTACCTACTGGAATACCCAGCATGACTCCGTACCAGAAACGCCTTTGCCCACTCACGCAGCGACTCGCCGAGGATATGAAGATTCGCCATATGGCGGGCGCGACGATCGATGCTTACACCTACCACGCCAAACGGTTTGGTGACTTCATTAAAAAGCCCCTGGACCAGGCAACCCCGGAAGACGTTAGAAGCTTCCAGCTTTACCTGATCGAAAACAAGAATCTCGCATATAGCAGCTTCAACCAAGCCGTTTGTGCCTTACGGTTTCTCTACACCCATTCGATCCGTGTCCCATGGCCGGTCTCCATGGTGCCGTTTGGGAAGAGCCCTAAGACGTTGCCTGTGGTCCTCAGCCGCAGAGAAGTCAACGAGCTGCTCACGTGCACCAAGAACCTCAAACAACGAACCTTCCTGACGACGCTCTACGCGACCGGGATGCGGTTCTCCGAAGCCGCCAATCTGCGACTGGTCGACGTCGACTCGCAGCGGATGCAGATTCACATCCGCCACGGCAAGGGAGGCAAGGATCGACAAGTGCCGCTCTCACCGAGACTCTTGACCGAGCTGAGAGATTACTGGCTGATCTACAAACCGAGCATTCTCTTGTTCCCCGGCAACCTGCCGGACCGTCCTTACAACCACACGTCGATTCTCAAGGCGATCAAGCACTCGGCCAGTATGGCGAAGCTTCGCAAACGCATCTCGCCGCACACGCTTCGTCATTCCTACGCGACGGGGCTACTCGAAGCGGGTGTAGACTTGCTGACGATCAGCAAACTACTTGGCCACGCGAGTTTCGTCACGACAATGATCTATTTGCATTGCCGACGAGAGCACATGATCTCGACGCCCAGTCCACTGGACTGGTTGCCCGTGCAGCAACTGCCGACGTATCAACCACCCGCGGAGAACTGCCAGCCGGAGACCAGCGAGACGCCCAAGGAGGAACCGGCCAACGAACCGGAGAGCAAGCCGCCTGGCGATCCAGCCGAGTAACGGCAGAAAACAAGAAACTCAGCGTTGCTCAAATCATTCGACTCGGTGCGGCTGAGTACGTCGCCGAGTATCGTGATCGCGGAGCATGTTACCACGTGCAGAGTGTGTTGGCCAAGCTATCGCTGTGCCGCACCTCTGTTCTGGGCGGACACAAGTACCAGTGCGACAACTGCGAGTCGACTTGCCATGTTTACAATTCGTGTGGTGACCGGCACTGCAATCAGTGCAGCGGCAGCAAACGATACGACTTTGCCGAGCGGGCTGGCAAGCTGCTGCTCGATGAAGTGGACTACTACCAAGTCGTGTTCACATTGCCGAGCCAGCTTTCGCGGTTGGCGCTCAGTAATCGCGAGTCACTCGCCGACCTGCTGTTCCGATCGGCCTGGAAAAGTCTTCGAAAAACAATCCGCAGTGAACAGGGCTATGATCCTGCGGCGATCTTGGTGTTGCACACGTGGAACCAAAAACTGGAAGCCCACTGGCACGTCCATGCGTTAGTCCCCGGGGCGGGACCGGGCGTTAAAAACAGCGGTTGGCAGATCAGCACGGCACCGCCACAGTCCAACAACAGCGACAGTCACTACTTGGTCGATGCGATCAATCTCCGCGCCTCATTTCGTAAGTTTGCGATCTCGCACTTGGAACGGTTGCGGGAGCGTGGCGAACTCAAACTCGACACAGACAGTGAGTATGGTGACTTGCGAGAGGCTGCTGCCTGGGATTCGCTAATCGAACATCTCTCATCGCTGGAGTGGGTCAGCTACATCCAACCACCACCATCGGAATCGAGTGGTCCGAGCGACTTGGTACGCTACCTGACGCGTTACTTGACCGGTGGACCGATCAGCAATTCACGCATCGTCACCGCAGACGAACACGAAGTGACATTCATGGCTCGTGAGGGAACGAAGCAGGGCGGAGAGTCAAGGCAAGTTCCGGTGACGCTGTCGACACTTGAATTCGTGCGTAGTTGGTGCCTCCATATCCAGCCCGATCAACTGACGAAAACAAGATACTTTGGCGGTTGGAGCAACAGTCAACAAGCGAGTTACCAGCAGCGTTGCATCGATGACATCAACGCCGCCGAGCTACCGTATGCCGCTGGCGCGATGGAGTTCCCACCCGCGGAACCTGAGGCCACCGAACCAAGATCGACCCAGCCAACGTGCCCGCGTTGCGAGCAGGCGACCCTGCGAGTGGTATCGACGACTCCGCGTCCATCTTGGCGAGAGATATTTTCACGTGGCAGCAAAACGGTGCCAGCCTGGTACTCCGGCTCGTTGCAAGGATCAGATCGAGCGTTCTGGGACGGTGCCAATGGTGACGGTTTTTACGATTGGTACCTGAAACACCAGGTAGAAGGTGCATACGCAGTCGCGGCGGCGACGCTGGATCCAGAGAGTGCTCCAAGCAGCCAGGCAATGCTCCCAGGACTAGAATCCGGTAGTTACTACGCGATAGAATAGAGACCGTGGTCGTCACCGCCGCATCACTCGGTACGCGAGCCCAGCAGTGTGGCGACAAAGTTCAACGCACGATCTATCCGCACGTCAGGCGAGCACCCCAATCGGCAAAGCCGGGATCTTTCGACGCCTGGCATGCGGATAGATCGCAATTCGTTACCCGACTAATATCGGTACATGACCTATCGGACAATCGACCTGCTGCTTCTTGTCGTCGCTTTTGCGGGCGTGTTTGCCGCACAGCCACTTGCGACAGCACCGGCGATATGCGTCTCGGTCGCGGTTTGCACGTTTTGCGCTGCTTTTAGGTCGGCACGTACATCCAGGACTTCTCCACGCATTACTGCAACCGTCGTCTCAGTTTTAGCCTACTGGCTGCTGGTCCTAATTCGGGGTGTCGTATACCCGTTGGTATCGGACGGTGGCCTTGGCCGATTATCGTCAGCGACTCGGTTCATTGATCCTCCATTGCTCTTCCTGCTCGTCGTAGGATCGACTATTTTTGTCGCATTGTTCGGACTACTCGTCGGGCACTATTTTGCAATGTGGCGAGACCACGGCTGGACGCACATATTCGATGAGCCCGGCGGGTAACCATCGCGTGAACCGGAGAACGCGAGCTAAGCGATTTGGCCGTTAGAGACTTCACCGCGCGTTCCCGGTTACGCGTACCGTTCTGCCATCAGACGGATCACGGAATGACAACATCTGAACCAACTTTAGAGATGGTCGCCTTTTACGAACGCCGAACCGCGGAGCACATCGATCGCGTCCGTCGATGCTTGACCGTGATGGCTTCCGTAACCGAATACGCCGACGAACTAGATGAGCGTGCACGCGTTCATGACGCGTCCAAATACGGCCCCGAAGAACGGATACCCTACATCTGGCTCACCGAGTTTCATCGGTGCCGCCGCACTAGCGAACCGTTCGCATACCCTGACGGAATGGAAGAACGTGTCCGGTCGGCAATCGATCACCACATGACGACGAACCGCCATCACCCTGACTTCCACAGTGACCCGAACGACATGACGGATGTCGACCTGATTGAAATGGTCTGCGATTGGACGGCGATGTCGCAGGAATTCGGACAAGACGGTGGCAGTGCTCGCGGTTGGGCGGACAAGACAATCGGTAACCGTTTGCACCTGAACGAGTCCAAACGCCGATTCGTTTACGAGATGATCGAACTACTGGACTCCAACCTCAACTCGGATGCGTAGTAGAGGCAGAACAATCCAATGCACGTGCGGACTGGCAAGGTCTGATTGACAAGCGGGTGTGAATCCCGTCCGGGTAAGTGCTAGCCACACGCCCGGTATCGAGTGTTGCAGCCAACGTATAAGGCGTCACCGCCGAAGTCGTTGGTTGAAGCGTACACAGAAAGGTAGTGAGGGTGAATGGATCGCAGGTAGCCCTGTGACCGTGAACGGGATTAGCTCCGAAATTTTGTAACTGTTGAATCTGCCCAAGGTTTGTGCATGCCTTAAGGCAACATTGCTCACAGCGCTACCGGCAAGCTGTGAGTGGAGATCCGGAGTCGGCGCCCCGCTCGCGCTACACACCATGTCAATCAGGCAACCAGTGAGGCCCTGAGGTTCTTGATCGATTCGCGACTGCCGATCTCGATCGATCGAGTATGTCCTAGAAGTGGAATAAGCAACGAAGACAAATGACTTTCAGGGAATCGGACGATCCAGTAGTACCGCAGCGGCCCGAATGCCAATCGGGACGCGGCATGCCGAGTAATATCGGAGCAGGGAAGCGGATCGGGATGACACGCGGTCCAGACCGGGCACCGACCGTACTCAGTGACGGAGACTCGGTGCTAACTCGGCTGGATCGCATCTCTCAGAGAGCGAAGGCTGACCACGAAGGGGTTTTTAACAACCTCTTTTCGCTGCTCACTCATGAGCTGTTGTGGTATGCCTTTCGCCGACTCAAACGAGGCAAAGTACCTGGTGTCGATAACGTCACGGTGGAAGAGTACGAAGCAGATCTCGAAGCGAACCTTCGCGGTCTACTGACGCGACTCCATCGAGGCTCGTATCGCCCGCAGCCGAGCTTGCGAAAGAACATCCCCAAGGGGAATGGGAAAACGCGACCGCTCGGTATCGCTTGCGTGGAGGACAAACTTGTCCAACGCGCAGTCGTGATGATCCTGGAACAAATCTACGAAGTGGATTTTTACGATACTTCGTATGGTTACCGTCCAGGCAAATCTTGTCACGAGGCATTGTCGACGCTGGGAGGATTCATCGCCACGCGGAAAGTAAACTGGATCAGTGATGCTGACATCAAGGGATTCTTTGATAACGTGTCACACCAGCACCTCGAAGAGCTACTGCGACGACGCATTAGCGATCCGAAGTTGCTGCGGCTGATCGTATGTTTTCTGAAAGCAGGGGTGATGATCGAAGGCCGGTTGCAGGCCACCGAAGACGGCGTTCCGCAAGGAGCCAGTCTCTCACCGCTGCTCGCCAATGTGTATTTACATTATGTGTTGGATGAGTGGTTCGAGCGTGAAGTCAAACCGCGACTCAGAGGAGAAGCGGAAATCATTCGCTTCGCTGATGATTTTGTGTGTTGTTTTGAGCTCGAAACCGATGCGATGAGATACCAAGCGGTGTTGCCTAAGCGACTGGGCCGTTACTCGTTGTCAGTCGCCGAGGAGAAAACCAAGTTGATCCGGTTCGGACGTTTTGCGAGTCGCGATCACCAGCGACGTGGCGAAGGCGCGCCGAGCACGTTCGACTTCCTCGGATTCACTCATTACTGTGGCCTGTCGCGTGCAGGAAAGTTCAAACTGAAGCGGAGAACGTCAGGAAAGAAACTTCGTGTGAAGTTGATGGAGATGCGTCTGTGGTTTCATCATCAGCTCTCGACACCGGTCGGCGAGATGTGGCAAACGCTTAACATGAAACTTCGCGGTCACTATCAGTACTACGGCATCAATGACAATTGGCCGATGCTGATGGCTTACCGTAGCAAGGTTCGTCGGATGGCGAAGCGTCACTTGAGCCGTCGGAGTCAGAAGAGCTATGTGAACTGGGACGATTTCAATCGCTTCACGGAACTTCATCCCTTGGCGGGCCCGACCAAATTGAAGGACCTGATCGCGATGAACCGTGAGTTGCTGAGTGCGAGGGACAAGTGACATCTGGGAGCCGGATGCTGTAACGCGGCACGTCCGGATCTGCGAGGGGCCGAGGGTCAATGAGGCAAGGTTGAAATATTGTGACACCACAACGGGAAACCAGTGGCAAACAGTGAACACAAAGCATAACCTAAACCAAAGAGACCCCGGTCTACTCTCCCCGAGCGGCGAAGTCGGGCGTTTTGACAATCGACAATCTCTCGTCGCCGCCGGGTGATTGGTAACGTTGAACTTAATCGATCGTGATCGGTCGCTTCGATTTGTGCGGAGGTGACTCAGTAGTCGGCGAGCCATGGCGAGACGGCAAGGCTGGTCTCTCGCTTCAGCAACGTCCCCACCCTGAGTTGGATGCGTCACTCGGTTGATACTTCACGCCCTTGGACTGCCGTCGATAGACCGCTCGTTCTGCATCGGCGCTGGCACTTCTTTTTCCGCGAACGCGATTCGGTGGGTTCCCTCGGTGCGATTGTTCTTGCTGCGGGGGGTTGGATAACCAAATTGGTGCCCGGATAACGAAAGCGAGTGGCTGGATTCTTTCATGCACGCAAATAGCGTTGGGGTTTTCGCCCGCTGAGTGCTGAACATGACGACGCGGGGTGACCGCGTCTGTTCATGAGATGAGTCCTAATGAGTGTCCTCGCAAGTCCGCTGGTCGCGGCGATTGCCAACCCCATCGCCGCCGGGCTGAGGAAGCTTCGCCAGCTGGCACCAGCTCAACCCGGCCCGACCAGCGTTGTGGTTCCCGACGCCAAGAGCGAAGCCGGTGGCAAAGACGGAGAACTCGGCAAGGCGGCATCGCAACCGTCAGGCTTGACCGTTACTGGACTGCTCAAGCAGTATGCTTCGCAGTACGTGAAGAAGCACTCCGGCCAGGCAGTCCCGCAAGTGCAGAGCACGCTTGCCAAGACGGCGCTGTGCCGGACGCGGGCCCTGGGTGGACACGTCTATCGCTGTGACGGATGTCAATCAGAAACGCCGGTTTACAATTCCTGCGGTGATCGTCACTGCCCCCAGTGTCGCGGTGCTCGGCGTGCCGACTGGCTGGAGTCGACTTGCGAGTTGCTGCTTCCCGGTGTGACGTACTTTCAGGTCGTCTTCACGCTGCCCGAGGAATTGTCGGGATTGGCATTGGGAAACCGCCGGGAAATCTACAACCTGCTGTTCCACTGCGCTTGGGAAGCCCTGCGCGTTCTAATCGCTAAGGAACAAGGTTTTGAAGCGGCGGCTGCGATGGTGCTGCATACTTGGAATCAGAAGCTTGACGCACACGCTCATGTACACGCGTTGGTCCCTGGTGGCGGACCGTCGCTCGCCCCCTCGGCACCGGGCTGGATCAATAGTCGCAAGCGGAAGGGCAAGCCTTCATCGGCTCCCTATTTGGTGGACGCGAAAGAACTCCGCAGGTTGTACCGCGAACTTGTCTTGAAAGGACTGCGTCGATTGCGGAGTAAGGGCAAGCTGAAGCTGGAAGGCGATTGGAGCCCATTGCAGGATCAGGCGAACTGGGACGAGTGGCTGAGTCGATTCGAGAACAAGACATGGGTGTCATTCATCCAAGCCCCGCCGAACGAGCATTGCCGGCCCGAACATGTTGCGAAATACTTGGCACGTTACATGACTGGCGGCCCGATCAGCGATCGTCGCTTAATTTCGCACGCCGACGGCAAAGTCGAGTTTTGGGCCCGGGTTGGCAATCAGACTGGCGGTGGCGATGGTGCCAGCGCACCGTACGCCCTCAGCGGCGTGGAGTTCGTCCGCCGCTGGTCGATGCACATTCTGCCCAAGGGTTTTACAAAATCTCGCCGCTATGGCGGTTACAGTAACCACCATCGCGATCGCTACATGAAAGAATGTGCCGAGTGGCTCAGCGCGGTCGAGGAATCGACACCGCCGACCGTCGCCGAGGAAAAACCGGAGGAAGAACCTGACGAGTCGGTACCGAAGTGTCGGCATTGTGGTGAAACAATGGAGTTGATCTCTTCGTCGCTCAAACCCTCATGGACTGAGGTGATGTCGAGTCGGTATCGGCCAAGGTGGTATGAAGATGCCTAGACCGGCGACACGTTTGACATTTCCCAAATCGTTGTCATACCGTATCTCGTTAGAGATGCTGTTGGTTGAGTGCTGCGCCGAAGTGAGAAATCAGGTTAAAAATGGGGATTGTGGGGTAGTCGGCGGCGAGCATCTGCCGCGACAAGTTGCGGTCGGCGTGGCCAGTGGAGTAGAATCAAGGAGTCGCCGGGTCAGTCCAATTGATTGATTCCGCATACGTTTTTGCCAGCGTGGCGATCACGATCGACAAAGTTCAACGCACGATCTATCCGCAAGTCAGGCGATCAGCTCAACCCGCAAAGTTGGGCTTTTCTAACGCCTGACCAGCGGATAGATCGCAATTCGTTATTCGATTGAAATCATTTCACGACCCAGAGGAATGTCTTGATGCACAAATGGATTGCAGTTGCTCTTCTTGCCTTCACCGTGAGTGGCGGAACATTAGTTGCCGACGAGACTCCTCCGCCTCTCAAAGAAGGCGAACTCCTAGATCTTGAACTAATTGGTGATGCGGCACGGGTCTACGCTCGCGTGAATCGAATGTCTCTCGACAAAGCCGCCTCCCCGGTTCCGGTACTTTCGATGCACACGGTTCTTCGCCGTGTCGATATCGAATCCGGAATCAATATCGAACACCAATACGAAACCGTGATAGCTGGCGAGCGATATTTGTGCATGTTGACCGGCACCGTTCCCGCTAACGCTATCGAGCGTGTTCCCGTGCTTGATTTGAGAACACCAACAAATCCAACCAACACGACAGAGGCCGTTGCGAATCCGCTAGGCTACACTACGCGATTGCGCATTATCGACTTTCCGATCTTCCCCAAACTAAAGCTTCAACGATGGAAACTGGTCTCAGAACTCGAAGGTATTGATGCGTCCAACCTTGATCCCGAAAACCGCGAATAACAATCCCGTGCACCGCAGGACGGCTTGCGCGTTTACTTGAATGGAACATCAACCGTCCGTCCGCGGTGACGGGTAACGTTACGAGATCAAGCCGTACTGAAGCCGAGTGTGGATGCAAAGCGAAGTGTGCCCTGCGGGGCATCGTCCGACGCCGAGTCGTGACAACCAACGCCAGCCCTGCGGGGCACGAAGCAGTACTGCCCTGCGGGGCATCAACCAACGCCTGCCCTGCGGGGCATGGTCCGACGCCTGAACAATTGGTGACTGTGCCGCAGTGCTCGTTGCGGACCGAAGTCAAGGGTAAGCCCACGGGTACTACGCTACACTAAACGACTCGTAACAATGCGACGAACCGAAGTCGCGGAGTCGCCGTTGTTGGCAATTGAGAATCACTCGTCGCGACTCGGTTGTCGCAACCGTTATTTGATTCAAATATGCCTGTCACGAATCTCCTGCTCGCCTCCGCATGCTTCTTGCTATGCGGCTGCGCTCCTGAAAGCGAGTCGGTGCCAATGGCGACCGTGTCGACTGCGACTATGCTCGCATCATTCGAGGAGGCGACGGGCATGTCTCAGTCGGACGTTGAAAACGTCATCAGCAATGCCGCTCACTCAAAACGTGCAATTGTCTTTGTTTATGTGGGGTGGGCACCTATGCGTCCACAACTTGACCGTTTCGCTGAACTTGCTATCCGGTGGAGCGAGATCTATCCGGCCACGCCAATTGGATTCCATTTCGCCGACTTCACTAACGGGCCTAGCCACTACCAACCGCTTACGGCGCTTCCTGGCTGGCCCACACGCGACGGGCGTCCGTATTTTGGTCGATTGGGCGGATATGGTGAACTCATCTGGATTTGCGACGGTCGTATCGCTCATATTCAGACGGCACTCGATTTCCCAACAATTGACCCGCTCGTTAACTTGACGTCGAGCCTGTTCGCACCACAAACTAGCAAATAACAAAGCCATGCAGTGGAGACATCTGAGGCAGCGTGTCTAGGGGGCACGCGGCTTACTGGTCATTTTTTGAGACATTGTTTCCACATAGAAAGGGGCAGTTTTCGACATGTTTTCCACTGGCGGTTATGCTTCGTCGGAGAGTAACTTGAACAGCGGCGATCCTGTCGCTTCAAGCCTCGCAATGTAGCGATCTTCGCTGTAGGGCTCGCCACTGATCCACAGTCGGTGGATGATGCGTTGCCACTTATAGGCCAGCGCACGTTTCGCGATTTGAGTTCCGTTACGTTTGGTTTTGTTCTTCTTTTTTTGCTGCTCATAGTACGCCTTGGCCCAGCGACTTTTCGCGATCGATAAGCCGGCATACTCATGGAACGTTTGCTTCACGAACCTGGGGCACGCCCACCGAGCATTGACGAACTTTTGACGACCGCTCTGTGATGTGACTGGTGCGATTCCCGACGCCGCTTGTAGATTCGCCGCAGTTGCGAATCGGCTGCGATCGTCACCCAACGCTGCAATGATTCTCGCTTGCGTGTTTACTGCCGCACCCGGAAGTGACTTGACTACCTGATAAGCACGTCGGGTGAATTTATTCGGCATAATTAAAAAGCGTAGGCATATACGACACTTCTCCAAACTCATTGAGTGTTTTCGTAAGTGTGTTTAGCAGTGTACTGAAGCGCTCCCAGGGCGCAGCGGGGAGCAGTTGGTACTTGAGTTTTTTCCAAAGCATTTCAATTGCATTCAGCTCTGGACTGTATGGCGGCAGATGGTAGATGTAGAGTCCTTTCTCTGCCCAGTCTTCCATGCGAGTTTGAAATGCTCCGCTCGTGTGGACTGAGGCATTGTCAAGGACCACAACAGTTGGACCGTCGATTGTTTGGCAATAATCATCGAAAATTGCAATCACCATTTCGCTGTTCACGTAGCCTTTGTGGAGATAGGTGTGGGTTTCACCGTCTTGACCCTGAAACCCAATCGCTTGAACGTTGCTGCCGTGTGCCCCGGTTACGGGTATTTCGTAGCGTCGACCGATCGGTTGCCATCCGTAGGGAACAACTCCTTTGAGCGAGAAACCCGCCTCGTCAAAGTAAACAACGTTCAAATCCGGTTCTTCGAGAAACTCGGCTAGCTCTTCCTTGGCCAATTGAAATTTCTTTTCATCCCGTTTTTGCCGCAAACTTCGACGATAACGTTTCCAACTCAGCCGAAACCGCCTCGCGTATTCTCGCAGAGTGGGTCGCTTGATTTCCTTGCCGGTTTTTTCTTTCAGCTCTTTCAGCACCTTGGCTGGTCGATTCGGGTATTTTCGAAGTAGTCGCCGGAGAGTTTGCTGCTCTGAGGCGTTGAGTATCGGCGGCGCACCGGGATGCTCGGAGTCTTCAAGTGCGTCGGGGCCGCCTTCTGAAAATCTGTCAATCCAACTGGATACCGAATCTCGATCCACGCCAAAGATATCGACAAGGGAACTTATTTCGTACTGTTGGTCGCTGAGTAAGATTGCGTGCGCACGAACTCGCGTATAGTGGCAATGATGACTTTTCCACATTTCCGTCAGTTGCTGTTTTTGCTCGACTGAGCCAATTTGTGCGAATTTTGTAGAGGGGCGTGCCATTTGAATCTCCCGGTTCGTGAAACAGGGAGAAACATGATGCTTCGCATAATCTCGACCATCGAGCATTTGCTAGCAAATCAGAAAGGATTCCCAACTCAACATGGGTGCAAAAAGCTTGCCAGTTATACCGAAATACTTACCCAGATGTGCTTAGCCATCGTGTTGTGGCAATTGTTCTTTCATCTGTTTTTCGTAACGCTTGACGTGCTTGGTCAGCGCTTGCAATTGATCGATCACCGCTTCAACACGCAGGACCGACATCTCGATTGTCGCCGCGTCGGTGGTTAGCGGGACAGCGGCCAGCAAGGTTTTGACGTAGTCATCGGCTTTGCGTTTGGCACCGACACCATGAAAGAAGTTTCTCAGTCGCGTCGCTCCAGTGCTCTGAGTTGCAGCGAGCGAGGGATACTTTTGCAAGAATTTGAGGAAGAAATCACAGTAGCTGCGGGCCGGTTTCAATGCCAATGCAGCAGGGAAATAGGCTTTCAGCAGTGCAGTCAGCTCATTGGCTAGGTCGGCTCGCTGGTCGACCAGTCGCCGTCGGTCCTGCGCCATTGCGGCAAGCTTGCGAGTCAGTTCGCTGTTGGGCTGGAGCGGTTTAAGCTGCTCTCGATAGTGATGAATGAACTGCGCCAAAAGCTTTGCGTCGACCGGGTCATTCTTGCCGCCACCGTGAGCAAATGCCTTTCGGTAGTTGGCCATCGCCGCTGGATTGACGGGATAGATGTGGAGATCGTCAAACTCCAACAACGCATTGACGATAGCCCCTTTGGTGGCTTCGATCGCAACGGCAAAGATCGCTCCTGGGCACAGCTTACGCCAAGCCGCGACTTGGTCGGCAATGGCTTTTGGGTTCTGTTCAAAGACGCCGGTATGGTTCTGACCATCGGGCGAGATGAGATGAAAATCGTGTTTAGCATCGGCCCAATCGATGCCGACCGAGACGGTAATCTGTTGGCTCATGAGTTAAACTTGGGAGGTTGTAGTGAACGAGTTGCAGGCGATTCCGCTTGAGTCAGGGAGATGCACGTCGACGTCCTTATGGATGGTCTTTTTTGTGAAAGGCGTCATCTGAGTAGTCGTTAGGCAAATCCCGCTACCGATCGTGGCGAAGGTCTCCACTTAGCCGTCAACGCAGTCTTTGATTGCGGTGCGGCAGGACGGTAAATTCGTCCACGATCAGTCAAGCGGCATTCCTCCGTCGGACGCTCCGACGGTTGGTTCCAGGTTAGTTCGAACAAATTTTTTTTTCGTCCGCATCTGTTTTCAATTGAATTGAACGTTTGTCTTGAGCTGCAAGGTGGCTCCGACACGTTCAAGTCATTAGGATGAATGCGGCGGTGACCATAAGGACGGTGCTCACGTCTTGGCAGGCGAACGTCGCTCTGCCGTCCCCACTGATGGCCAACGTTCTGTCGCTAAGACCACCTTCACGTCAATGGCATGTTTACCCTGTTTGACCTAATTCGATTAATTGCCGCTGTGGGTGGAGCGGTCGTTCTCGGATCAACCGGATGGAACACGTTTGGCATACTCGGCTGTGTTGTGGGCATCCCAATCGGATTCGTGATGGGTGCGATGATTGGACAGATGCCTCTCATCGTCTGCCTCAAGTGGATGTCACGACGATTTGATCGCATGACCGATGAACAATTGGTCGGCGAACTCCATGATCCCGCCTGCCTGACTCCGAACATACTCCTGCTTGAACTTAACCGACGTGGCTCCGACATTCAACGCGAATTACCATTCGTCCAATCACTGCTGGCATCCGATGAAATGCATCGTCGCACCGCAGGATGGGCGGCCTTGACATCGGCATTTCCTGACCTTGTTGGTCGCATTCCAGGCTATAATCCAACGGCAACAACCGCTGAATGCAAAGCTGAGTGCAAACCATTACTGAACGCGACAGAACAATTACGTGAACCGGAGCCGCCGTCCGCATCAAACTGAATGTCAACGGACTGGGCGGCGGCCCGGTTACGTTGGTCGTTCTGCCACGGAGAGTTTCGCTACGTGAAGTGGCTAACACATCGCAACGTTCTAGACTTCATTGACAGAGTCGGTCGTTTGCCTGGCCACCCACATGAACTCTGTGTGGGTATCGACGCCGCTGAATTCCGGCGTTCCGTGCCGACTGAACCTGACATCACGGATTGCGAGGAGACATATCCTGCCCCTCTTCACCGTTGGCATGCACGGATCGATGACATTTACTTGACGCTTGATTTGCCAACCGATCCCATCGAGCGCGACGTTTGCACAATCACAACGCGGCTGCCATCCGATGGTTTCGTGTGGCGCACGCTGCTTGCACTTAAGCCGCTGCCGAACTCAATTGATCTCCTGGATGTTTGGTATGTCGAAACGCTGCCTGATGCGCCATCGAGTCATGTCGTGATTCGCAACGACCCACGCGGATTTGACAATCCAATCTATCGAGCCTCGTCGAAACAAGACGCCGATACATTTGTGACGTATCTTCGCGAAAATCCCGACGCGGATTACGCAGTTCAGCCGCCTGATGACGAGGGCAGCTGGCAGGTCTGGGAGCATCGGGATGGCGGACGGATATGCGTAGGCAACTATCCCTTTCGTGCCTCTACAGTTGCGTTGGCATGCGAACTGACACAGAATGGAACAAAGACAATACGTGTTTCGTCTTCCAATAGTCCCGACGATCGTGAATACTTGGTCCAGGACGGACGCGTGATTTCGGTCATAAATCGGAAGGCAGAACCATGACATGCACGGGAGGACGGCTTGCGCGGTTTTTTGAAGTGGAGAGTCTTTCGTCCGTCCCCCGTGATGTCTACCGTTCGCCGACAGACAGCAGCATCTTTAGACCTGACGTGAGAAGCACTACATGAACCCCACTGCCATCGAGATGTTCAGCACGCTGGGCGTTGGTGTGCTGTGTGTCGTTTTGGGCGTGATGGCACTTGCGATCTTTTTCACTGTATTGTCTCGCGTCAACCGTGGCGGCGCGAAACCAGACACGATGTCCATTCGCGGGGTGCTAAAGAAGAACACTTGGGCCACCGTTCACATGACCGGCTCCGAGACATTCGATCGTGTGCGGTTCGTAGGATTTACGAATACCGAAAGCATCAAGACACACGTGCCGTATGAACTAAATGGCATGGTGATCCTAGAAGACGCGGTTGGGCGACGCTTTATGGTGCGTGCCAAGGCAATTCGCATGATCGTTGTTGAACCGGAAAGCGAATCGCACGATACAGATGGTTCCGCCTTGTGACGGACCTTCGGGGTGCGAGGAAGCGGCGAACCAGACGATGCACGTGAGTCGCCGAGCTGAGTTTGTTGAAGTGGTTAGTCGTTCGCGGCGACCACGTGATCGTTACCGACTATGAAGTCCAAGGTTTGACAAGTGGTGTTGGGTTGTTTTTTGTCTTACTTCATTTTTTTCCGCTGGTGGAGGTGAGGTGCCGTTCGCCGGAGGCTTTTTTCGGTCGCTCGCCCGTTAGTGGCGACCGAAAAAAGGCGCAGGTGAATGGCACCGGTTTCCATCTCGGTTGATGTCGATCACGGATGCATCAACGGCTTCTGACACGAACGGGTAAGGAGCTGGATTAAACGACTATTCGAGGTGTGAACGCTCTTGGTCCTGGTGGGCCAACATGATTCATGATGGCGGCGTCCCCTCAGTTATCCTTGCACGGTTCCAGCCACTTGATTCGGACTGGCGACGTGTTTCGGCGAGCACTTGCCTGGAGGCTTCAATGAGCAGCAAGTGGTCTTCCTTCGGTACGGCACATTCTTTAGGGCGATGTGTCGGATAGTTCTAGCGATCCTTTGCAATGGATCGATCCTAAATCGAACGGTCCGCATCAACTTGGGTCGGTGCTCAGTACGGAGGGCAGGTCTGTTCCTTGGTGGTTCGTGTCGTGGGCTGGCAGCGGGCTCCTGGGGTGACCGGGTGGTGTTGACTGAAGGAATGACGATAGGGTTGGAGTAATGAGATGGTTTGAATGGTCAGCAGGTCCGATTCGTTACGCCGATGTCGAAGCATCAGGCAGCCGATACAGGTTGTCCTGGTGACCGGAAGATGAGAGCGGCGAGCAAGGCCGATTCGTTACGCCGATGTCGGAGCATCAGTCACGCGATACTGGCTTTCTTGCTCGCCGTGGCTTGGAGGTTTTCGTTTGTCGTTTCCCGTTTGTTTGAGAAGTGGACCGAGGCGAGCGCGTCGCCGGCGAGTTGGTCGCCTTGCGTTTGGAAGCGGTCGGCTTGGCAGATCCAGTGCTCGTTCTCTTCACGGGATTCTGCCCAGTTGTTTTTGAAGCACCCCTCTCGGCGGCCTCTCTCGCCGCGCGGGCTTCCTTGCGAAGACGACTTTTTCGCTGATCTGCATTCTCTTTGGGTTTCATGTTTTGCAGTGAGTCCTTGAGCCCCGTCGGCATCCTTCCGAACGATTCAGTGACCTGGATCATTTGCTTGGGATCCCAATCCTTTTCGTCTCGCAGCATTGCCCAGGCGATCACAGCGATCTTACGAGCCAACGCGATAGCCGCTTTCTTCTTACGTGTTTTTTGTTTGCCACAGATCCTTTCGTAGACGCCCTTGGCCCATGGGTTGTATCGCAGCGAGGCCCAAGCACATTCGACGAGGATCGTTCGTGCCAGTGGATTGCCACGCTTGGTAATGCGTCCGTTGCGATCCGTTTCGCCGGATTGATACTGCCGTGGAACCAAGCCGAAGTAGGCCGACACTTGTCGTCCGTTTTCAAAGCGGTGCGGGTCGTCGAGACACGCGACCAGGATTTCAGCGGTTCGTGGTCCGACTCCGGGGATCGTTTGGACTCGCTTGATGCGTTCGTCATTCTTGCCGATCGCTTCGAGCTTCTTGACGACACCAGTGAGTTGCTCGGTCAGCGAATCGAGGATGGTCAGTTCGATGTCGAGTTCTCCTTTCCAAAGCTCGTCAGGTCCACAGTCAGTCAGGGGTTTGCGAAACGAGTTGATGTGCTCGCGACCGGAGTACCAGGCTTTCTCGCCGGTTGCGATCTCGATCCCGTGGTTAACGAACCAAGCACGGATGGCGTTCTTGGTTTTGTTGATTCGTCCGTCGAGAGTCTTGCGGTATTTGACGAGCGATCGGAACTCACGATGTTCCAGCGTCGGTGTGTGAACGCCTTTGAGCTCACCCATGGCGGCCATGCGAGCGAGCTTGAGAGCGTCGTCCCGATCGGTTTTGCGTTTGACGTTGGCCCACCGCCAGGCTTCTTCGTTGGTGGAGCAGACGAGTGTTTCATGCCCTTGATGTTGTGCCAGATCATTGATCCATCCCGAGGGGCCGCAGGCCTCCATGACGACCAGATCGGCCTTGGTGTCGTGGAAGATGACACCGAAGTGTTCTCTCGTAGTGGGTGTCGTGACAAACTGCGTTTTGCGAGTTTTTGAGTCGAACAAGCAGCAAACGGAGTTGAATTTGCCGAGGTCAAGTGCGAGAATCTTCATGTGATTTCAGTTCATGTGTTTGGTGGGTGGAGTGAATGTGACCGGCAGTCGCAAGCTGCCGTGATCACGGGTTTGAGTCGCCAGTTTTTTAACGAATGGCTCCCACCCGTCAAACCTTGGACTTACATGGATTCTTTACCCGACTGAAATGCGCAACTGCAAAGTAACCCTGGCTTGTTTCGCCCTCGCGATCATCGCGACGTTTGTACTTCCTTCAGTCGCGTCCGCGCAACCGTTGGCTCGTACCGATCACGACTGGACGATCAACGTCGTCGGTAAACTCTACGGCATTGATCGGCTAACCGTCGAACCTGGGCACTGGGTTCAAACTCGGATTTGGGTTGCCGACCATCTTTTTCACCCCGAAACTGACGCGTCCGACCGTATTGTGTTTTTGTTTCCAGGGGCCAAACTGCTGTACATTTCTCACACTTACTGGCGACTAACGCTTGACGGCGCAGACGCTTGACGAAACCAAATTCCGCAAGACGGCGGGTGAAAAGCGAGTACGCCTGAGAACATGAGCCTAGCGGTTTTGGCGTTAGAAACTTTTCCGCGCGTTCCCAGTGACGTTACCCGATCGACCTCTACTTACTCGGAGATGAACATGAAGCCCAAGGCTTTTATCGTTGCGATCGTTCTTACATTCGGATTCTTTGCGGTTCAAGTGCGATCTGATGAATCGCCAGCCGATCACGACACGGTCGCCGGTCTCGCCGCGATCGAACCGCCGGTCGAAGTCGCCCGCCCCGTCGCGCCGCACCGCACGGTTACGCTAACGCCGTCGCTCCGGGCGTCCGTCGCCACCGACGGGACGCTCGGCGGCGCCGTCAAGTTTCAGTTCGCCCCGTCGCGAAAGGTATCATGCGTACTCGCTTCTGAAGGAGAGCGACTGCCCCTTTCGGCGGACATCCAGGCGACGGTGCTGCTCGGGCCTGCCGGGGGACGGAGGGAGTTCTATGTCGTCCAGGAACGGCGGCGGAGCGAGCCCGGCGGGGACGGGAGGCATGAGAACCGCCTGTTCGGGTTCGCCTTCGAGGGCGGCCGGGCCGACCGACTTACCCTGCGGATCGCGACCGACGGGGAAGTGAGCGTCATCCTGAGGCACGCAGCGGAGGACCCGCACGCGGACCTGCGGTTTGTCGGCGCCGAGGCCGCGCCCGTACCGGACCCGATTGACCGGGCTGGGGCGAACGAGCCGGTCCACCGGGGCAGGACGCTGACGTCGTGGCTCGGCGATCTCGACTACGGCCGGTTTCCCGACCGGGAAAAGGTGGACGCCGCCGAGCGGGCGGTGCTGGCGATCGGCCCGGACGCTATCCCGGTGCTCGTCGAACGGCTCAACCCGACGACCCCCTACGCGGAGCGGCTGCTGGAACGGATCGCGGCGCTTGAGCGGCAGGGGAAGTCGGAGGAGGCGTCGAACCTTGCCGGTTCGGACATGATTGACAACATCGCCACTGTGGAAGCGTTCCGCCTCCTCGAGGGACAGGGGCGGTCGGCGATCCCCGCTCTGATCCGGCTGTTGCCCCTGCTCCGCGACGCAGTCCAGGGCAAGGGCCCGGCGACGGAGTTCGCGAGCCGCAAGGCAACCGGGGCGGCAGAGGCACTCGCCTATGTCGGCCCGGCCGCCGTCCCCCTGCTGATTGAGGCACTTCGGTCCGAGGACGTGAGGATGCGGTTCGGTGCGGCGGAGGCGCTCCAGTCCGTCGGCGGCGGGCCGGAGGCGGCCGGGGCGTTGGTCGCAGCCCTCCAGGACCCGGACGAGAACGTGCGGTGGCGGGCGGCCCGGACGCTCGGTAGCCTCGGCGCGGCTCCCGAGGACTGCGTCCCCGCGCTCAGCGAGCTGGTGCGTGTCGATGCATCGACGTCGGTTCGCCTGTACGCGCTTCAGGCACTCGGGAAATACGGGGGCGCGGCCGGAGCAGCGGTGCCGGTCGTCACGGCAGCGACGGAGGACCCGAACCCCGCCGTCCGGCAGAGGGCGACCGAGACGCTCGAGAAGATCCGCGCCGCAGGGGGCGGCTGATCCGGCGGGTCCGCATGGTCCGGCGGTACCGGTCCGCCGCGATGGGACGTCGGGAGTCTCGGCCGCGTGTGGCGTAGGAGGGACCCCCTCCGCCGAGATCGCAGCTGAAACGGAACCAGTTCGCGCGGCAACCTGAATCCTTAATTCTCACATCCGGCTGCTGAGCGGCATCCTGCTACGTGACGAAAATGTGCTACATTGGACGACCTGCACCAGCGGGTAACAATGATCGAGATAGGGGCCGCATTGCTGCGGACCCCTCTCACACCACCGGACATGCGGGTCCGCATCCGGCGGTTCGTTTCTTGGAAGCAAACTTGCTCCAGATTTCCTCAAGGCTCGCTAGTCCGTTCTTCTTGAGATAGTCGATCGAGATCGCGACGTGCATCGCAGCACTCGATGACATCACCCAGTATCCTCTTCCACTGCATCCGTGCGAGATGGCTTCGTCCCTACGCACTCCTAGTTTCAACAGCATTCGTACCCGTGTGCGGACTCGGTACCACTGTTTCCAGTAGCAAGCGCGGATGCGCCGTCGAACCCATTTGTCGAGATACTGCAACTGCGTCTTGCGTAGGCCGTAATGAAAGTAGCCAATCCATCCTTGAAAGTACCGTCGTAGTTCAATGAAGCGTGATGACATCGACCGGCCTCCGGTGCGGCGTGTTATCTCCTTCACGCGATCTTTGAATTTGCGAAGGTTCTTCGCACTCACTTCGAAGCGTCCGCCGAAGCCACGAAAGCGGTAGCCGAGATACTCGACGTCCTCCGTGCGGCAAACGCTGCTCTTGTCGTGGTTGACCACAAGCTTGAGCTTTCTGGTGAGGTAACGTTCCACTGACCGAAAGACTCGTGTTGCTGACTGCTCAGTTTTGGAGAATACCAAGAAGTCGTCTGCATATCGCACAAAATGGTGCCCTCGTTGTTCCATTTCCTTGTCGAAGTCATCTAACAGAATATTCGCAAGTAGTGGCGAGAGCGGCCCGCCTTGCATGGTCCCTTCGTTCGATGGGTGGAAGTCGGTATCGACCATCACGCCAGCCCGTAGGTAGTTCCCGATCAGACGCAACAATCGCTTGTCGCGAACCTTGCGAGCGACACGACACATGAGAACGTCATGTTGAACCGTGTCGAAAAATTTCGTAAGGTCCATGTTAACGCACCAGCGGTAACCCGCCCGGATGTGTTGCTGAACGAGATGGATCGCTTCATGGGCTGAGCGATAAGGCCGAAAGCCGAAACTTGACTCCGAGAAGCTCGGATCAAAGATCGGCGTTAAGACTAGCAGAATGGCTTGTTGGATTACGCGATCGATCACGTTTGGAATGCCGAGATCGCGAGTGCCACCGCCATTGGGTTTTGGAATCGACTTCCGGCGTACGGGGCCGGGCTGATAAGTCCCCTCCAAGAGTTGTTGACGCAGGTTCGGCCAGAGGTCTCGGAAGTGGTCGGGGAACTCGTCGATGGTAATCCCGTCTGGTCCGGGCGCGCCACGATTGGCTTTGACTCGTTCCCAGGCACATTCAAGGTTGGCCGGGTCAACAATTTGTTCCATGAGGTTCATGGCCACGGTGTCCAAGGCTGGCTTCTCCATGATCGCCGAGTCGACTTGACCTGTGAGGGACTCCGAAGAGCACGGGCCGTTTGCTTCCTCCGCTCCTTTGTGGTTGTCGGAGGTCAGTTCTGTGTGTTTCGGATCGACTGAGTTCATGGATAGTTCTTCCTTGTCAAGAAACGTTCGGTCCTTCCCGTCTCCGCAGGCTGCGAAGAAGTGCGGTACTACGACCTCTGCTGACTTCTGCTCGCACGAGTCGGGTCACCCCGGTCGCCCCGCCTTTCAGGCCAAGCCTTACTCACGGGTACGCTCACAGATCTCCCCGAATAAGGGACGTGAACTTTCGCTGCGCAATCTCCTCATCTACCTCCGCTCTTTCTTCCGGTTCGGCTTCGCGGTCAGCAGCCCGCTCGCCTGGAGTCGTCGGCCTCATATGAGGTTTCTGTTCGTAACCTGGCAGGTCTTGGCGAGAAGATGTCCAGCACGTGTTGTTCGCTGGCTTATCGATCATCTTCGCAGGCTTCCTCTCCACGGTCTGTTGCCTCGCCGCAGTTGCCCTCGCCTCGTACTGTCTTTCTGTTGGATTACATTTGGTATACTGCCTCGTAGACAGAAACCGGAACTAAGTACAGGGGACTCTCACCCCACAAGATCACGCCCATGTTGGGCGTACTGATGACGGAGCGGGGCTTGCGGCTGGATTTGTAATGGACAACTTTACATTCCCCGCCCGGTGACGCCGGTCGTTATTTGATTGAAACTACGTATCCCGTTTTCAACCCTCAATGGAACTTTGACGATGCGCAATAATTTCATCCGCGTTGCCATTATTGTTTGCGTAACGCTCGCTATGACCAACGGCGTTTTCGCCGAGGGTGGCGCAATTGACGTCGACCCATCGCAGCTGAATCGTCTTCTGCTCCACTATTGCGAAATCGACGGCTCACCCATACGACCATTGGTGTCCGACGTAACATTGCGTCACAAGTTTGACCGGCAAGGCACACCTGAAGTTTCCGCAGACGGCAAACTTGTCGTCTTCGATGCTTGGACCGCTTCCGGCGAATTCACTTGGCGAGAATCACGGGTCATCGTCGTTAACATTGACGGCACGAACGCGAAAGATATTTCTGATGGCGTCATGCCTTCGTTCTCGCCTGACGCAGCCAAGTTGGTTGTCAGTCGGCCTCCGAAATACGCTAAGGAAGATGGAGCGAAAGGAATGTCCGTCTGGATGATGGATTCCGACGGGGAAAACAAGAAGATGCTTGCCGATCAGGGAGCGTGGGGTGGGCGGTGGTCGCCGGATGGAAAATCAATCGTATTCCACGGTGGTCTAGACGATGCCGGTAACGCCGTGCCAAAGTCTTGCTTGCGACTGTACGACGTGGCGACTGGTAATACATCGAATGTATTTGCGCCATCAGAGTCGCCGTTCGGGGAACTAAGCTATCACTTTGAATGGAGCAAGGCTAACGATCGGTTGGTCGCATTTGGCGGCCCACTAAAAGACGGTAGTGGCTCTGCTTCTGCGACCATCAATGCAGACAAGGGAATCGATACTCTTGCGATCATCAAGCCTAGAGCCGATACGCCACCAGTGATAGACGGACTGTCGTTCGACTGGCATCCAAGCGATCGCACGCTTTTAGTGACAGGCATTCTTGATGGACGGCCAATTCCCGTTTCGATATCGACCACAGATACAAAATCCGACAGAACTTTCGAGGGAATACCCAAGGATGTTGCTGTGCGTGATCCCGTCTATACCCCCGATGCCAGGAACATCATCGCATCGTTTGGTCCGTCCCCTGTGAACTAAGGAAGCAAATAACAATGGGTTGGTACCGATCCGGGCTTGCAGGCGTTTTGGCTATGGAACATCAACCGTCCCGGCCCGCAAAACGCTACCGTTATCGCACACCAATGCTGTGGGCCGACAGTCGGTGCAGCACGTTCATTCGGGTGGACAGGATCTATTTAAGCCGCGAGGAAAGCTAAGCCTTGATGGACAATCCATACGAGTCGCCATCAAAACTTTGTACGTCGTCGCGCATTGAACGAAATACTGCCGGACGTCTTGGTTTCTTGTTTTCGCTAGCCGGCTTCGGCGGTGTTTCGATTGCGGGATTCGCACCTCCATATTTGTTCGCATTTGTATTCTGGTTAGCGTCGCTTAGTATTCCCGGTGTCGTCATCGGTGTCGCTACTTGTTTTCGCTCTCCACGCCGATTAGCTCTGTGGGCTGTCGTGATTGGTCTGATTGGTGCGGCGTACCTTCCGACGCTCTATCTCGCGGCCTACTTAGATCCGTCCTACATAATTCCAGCGCCCTGAGCATTGCTGCGCAAGTCATGCCCGCTGTTACAGAGGCATCCCATGACGACGCGGCGAATCGTGTATGATTGCGATAACCAATAAGGATTTGACTTCTCGTAAACGCGACGGTTGAGTCACTTTCTTTTCAAATTGACTCCGTTCGTCGCGGGTAGAATTGCGATCGGCTAGCCGAAGCTCAAGTCCTCTGTTCAAGAAGCCCGGTGGAGTGCCAACCCAGTATGGTTTTTGCTTTCATACGCGACGCCCCGGCGTGTGCGATGGTTGACTGTCTTGAACCAAGGGTTGTTACGGAGCCGGATTTGCGAGCGTTTGGCAATGGCAAATCGACCGTTCCGGCCCGCAAAACCCTATCGTTACCCGACTCAGTCCACATGAACATCCTCGTTTACAAGCGAACCCACGCTGGCGACCCCGGCCCTGATGGCTGCTTTGGCGTCTATGACTGCATGGGCATTGTTCGTGATCGCGAATATGATGCGGTAATCGGTGTCGGAGGGATTGGTCCTGAGGCACAGTCTCACGGAATCGCACGCTTGGTCAATTGGATTGGAGTGGGGCCGCACAAGGAGTACACCGGCAAACGTGGTCCTGATGTGACGTTTGATCGCTTCGTTTACTACGGATGCGATGGGTATGATTTCGCCGAATATGCGCCGGTACTTGCGAAACACATGTATGATCGTAATGTACGTTCTATTCTGCACGGCCTAACCGATGCCGAGTATGCAGAAGCACTGGCTATCGTCGCCTGGGCTGATGATGCTCCACCGTCGCCAATGCTGACGGGCGATTCCGGCGACGAACGCACGTTTTCTGCTTGCAAACGAAGATCCCAGCCCAAATGCGGATAACAAAACCGGTGAACGTGCTGACTGGCATGGTCTGATTGACAAACGGGTGTGACTCCCATCTGGGTAACTGCTAGCCACACGCCCAGTATCGCGTGTTGCAGCCAACGGATAAGCGGCCGCCCGAGCTGTTGGTTGGAGAGCACCAAGCGAGAAGGTCTTGGTCATGTCGTATTGGACGACTTTCATTGGCTTGTTCTGACGGTAAAGACACAATGTGTCGTCGTCAGTGTGACACCGGAGATGGCCATCACCTGACGTGATATTCATCGCGATCGCACCACCGCGCGATGAACCAACGATCACATCCGGTTGGTGCTCATCGAACGCCGCTTGTGCCGTTGCGACCGCAGCATCGAAATCATCGTCATCAAGTTTCGGATTGATGACGTCATGACCAGCGTTCGAGAGAAACGTCGATTTGATGCCGCCGATAACGCTGTGCCAGCCGTGCAGGTAGAGGATTTTCATAGGGATCATTGAGGCTTCATATTCGTCTACGGAACTCTCATTGACGAATCATATTGCAATGCCGTACGCGACATTCATTCTTTTTATCCTAGTTGCTTCGGCCATTAGACGTGCCATCTCTCTCTGAGGCTCCGATTTCAGCCAGTTAGTCTGAAATTGGAGATGGCAGCGAAAAAGGGGACCACTTTGGCAGCCTAAAAGTTGCCGCTGGCAGTCTAAAAGGGGGCCACTTGAGGGCCTGTTTTCACTGACGGTTTGATTAACGACTCTTTTTTCGGCTCTGCTTGAGGCGGTAGCTGTCGCCTTCGATGGACAGAATCTCGATTCGGTGAGTCAGGCGATCGAGGAGTGCTCCGGTCATCCGTTCGTCACCGGCGAACGTTTGAGGCCACTGAGCGAATGGTAGATTTGTCGTCACGATCACACTGACTTGTTCATAACAAAGGCTGAAAAATCCAAACAGACTTTCTGCACCCATGCGATCGATGGGCAAGTATCCTAACTCGTCAATCACGATCACATCGAGCTTACTTAAACTCGACTCCAAGCGAGTCACCAACCGCTCATCGCGTGCTTCACGATAAGTATTGACGATCGATGATGCCGTGAAGAACTTGGCACGGTAACCACTACGGCACGCCGAAAGACACAGCGAGATAGCAAGATGTGTTTTTCCGACACCGGGCGGTCCCAGCATGACGAGATTCGTATGATCGCCGATGTACCCGCAACGCGATAACTCATGAACCTTGGCCTTGTTCAATGAGGGCACAGACTTGAAGTCAAAGTCGGCGAGTTCCTTGGACGATGGCAGTTTACACGCGTTGATGTTGCGCTGAATTGACTTGCTGTCGCGCTCCGTGAGTTCCGCGGTGGCGAGACGGGCTAAGTAGTCTTCGTAGCTGGCGTCTTCACGAGAACATTCCGCAGAGCGTGAAGCATACTCCGCCAAAAAGGTTGGCAAGCGAAGACGCTTGAGATCGTTCTCCAGGTGAGGCGTCGCGGCGTTGAGATTGATTGGCTTGTTCACCTTGGCGCTCGCCATCGTTTCCTGGTTTAACTTCGACGTCATGAGGTGCACTCCATTGCACGGGAATTGAAAAAGAGACAGAGTCTTTGGATGCAGATGTTGTTGGCGGTGACATCACCGCGGAACCGTTGTCCGCCGCGTCGATCAGGAGCTGGTCGTAGATCGATAGGTCGCGGCAACCGTCATCGACCCGCAATAGGTCTTCGCGGTCCTGTAGCGCAAGTGCAACAGCGGGTTCTGTGCCGTGGCTACAGGTGAGGTGATGCAGCTCCAGCCGCACAGCCTGCTCATGAAAGGCGCGTTGCCCAACGCATCGCTCGATGGCTTGTTGGACAAGTTGATAATCATGCTGTTTGGAAAGCAGCAAGATGTTGATGAACTGGCGCGTTCCGTCCTCACCATACCGATACTCAAGCTCCCGTCTGAGCAACTGTTCGGATTCACTGAAAGCCCCGCTGTTAAAGGGTTTTCCGCTATCAAGCAGCCCAGGCTTGCGTTCTAAAGCGGGGAGGTAATGTTGCATCAACAGCACCCACTGGCCGGGTTCACCGCGTCGGTGTGTAGCCACAATCGCATCGTTGACGATCACTTCAATGGCTTCGATACCAATACGAACAACTGAGTGTTCGCAGGCGTGCTTGATGGGGACGCTATAGCGAACCCCGTCATGCTGAACCGTGGCGTAGCGGTCGACACGCGACGGTCGGTGGATACATGCCCTAAACGGTTCAGCGGGTAGTTCGTGGAAGCAACCGCGTTCGTGCTGAAGGAGTTGGCCGTAAGTAAGTCCGGTTGATCGATCGGTCCTTGTTAAGTCGGCTTCGCATCTTGCCAGGAGATGTTCGTTGAGTTGGTCAACTTGAGCTAGTCCCCAATTCCCGTACCACCGACGGCGCGATTTAAGATGCTGCCGTGTGGCTGCCCTGGTCGGGCATTGTCAGGAACTGGTTGGTGTTTCGTTGCTCGCCTGGTATCAGGCTGCTTGGTGGAATACGCTCGCGGGTGTCTGCCCGCCTAGCGATTGATGAGGCCGCTCATTTGAGTAAAACTCGATATAACGCCTCAGCCCTTCAATCAAATCGGCTACCGTTTCATATGCCTTGAGGTAGATGTCCTCGTATTTCAGACTTCGCCAGAATCGTTCGATGAAGACGTTGTCGATTGCACGTCCTTTGCCGTCCATGCTGATCTGGATTCCGTTGGTTTTGAGCACGCCGGTGAAACTGTGACTCGTGAACTGAACGCCCTGGTCCGTGTTGAATATCTCCGGGGTTCGGCCTGTCATCGTCAACGCGTCCTCCAGTGCGTTGATGCAAAAAGATCCTTCGAGTGAATTCGAAAGCCGCCACGAAAGCACGTGCCGGCTGTACCAATCAATGACAGCTGCCAAATACATGAATCCTTGCTCCATCGGAATGTAAGTGATGTCAGTGCTCCATACTTGATTGACTCTTTGGACCTTCACGCCTCGCAGCAAGTACGGATAGACGGAGTGCTCCTTGTTGCGAATCGTCGTCCTTGGACGCGGGTAAATGGCCGTCAAATCCATCAAAGTCATCAGTCGCCGGACCCGCTTGATGTTCACTCTGTGCCCCTTGCCGTTAAGCCATTGTGTCATGCTCAAGCGACCCATATGCGGATGTTCGAGGTACTGTTCGTCGATGATCCGCATCAGTTTCAAGTTGTCCTGAGACTCTTTGGCTGGCTCCGAGTAATAGCTGGAACGTGGTAGGCCGAGGAGTTCGCATTGCCGACGGATGCTCAGTTCGCAGTGGCCCGGTTCGACCATCGCTCGAAGCGATTCAACTGAATTGGTCAGCTTTTTTTTTGAGCCATTCGAGCTCCATCTTCAGCCGTCCAATCTCCTCAAAGAGCTCGGACTCCCGCTGCTGGAACTCCTGCTCGCGAGATCCGGCGTGTCCGCGTTCAAAGATTTCTGAAGCCTCGTCAATCAGCTTCTTCTTCCAGGAATTGATCTGGGTCGTATGGATCTTGTACTTGGTCGAAAGCTCACGAGCCGTGTTTTGCTCCCTGATCGCCTCGAGCGCCACTTTGGCCTTCTGCTTCGCTCCAATCGTCTTTCGCTGCTTCGCCATGAATCTCTCCTTTGATTCGGTGACAGTGAACGACCGGAGCATACCTGCAAAAATCTCAAAAATGAAGCTTAGTCGGTGGTACGGGAATTGGGGACTAGCTCAACTCGCGTGATCGAAGGCATCGGCGTGAGGTAATTCTGCTGAGCTCGCTTGACGGCGTTTTCGACGTGCCCTTTTTCATTACCGCGAGCAACGTTGCAAAAACGACTCTGGAATAAATAATGGCTTCGTAGCTCAATGAACTTACGATTGAGCGCTCGCTCGCGGCCCGTGACTTTGGTGACGGCACTCTTAAGGTTGTCGTAGGCAAACGTCTTGGGAACGCCACCGAGGTAATCGATCAAGTGAACGTGAGCGTCCAGAAAACTTGGTTGGTCTTCGCGTAGGTAAGCTCGTGCATAGGTTGCCTTGCTGTGGGCCAACCGCGCGCAGAACAACATGACTTTGGTAAGCTCGCCGTTGAAGACAACCTCCGCTTGCCCCCAATCAATCTGAACTTCAGCCCCTGGCGGATGTTCGATGGGGACAAAGACCTCGGGCGGGAGCATCTCCCGACGCAACTTTTTGACAAGATCACTGACCGCTCGTCGGCTACCGGCAAAGGCGTGTTCATCGACGAGCCGCTCATGAATGCGGACAGCCGAGTGTCGTTGCTTACGGTGTCGGGACTTGTCTTCGATGAGCCACTGGCGAACGATTTCGACAAATCCATCGAGCATCGGTCGCGGCCTCGGTGCCGTACGCTTGTAGGGTTCTGGAGACGCAGACTGAATGGCCTTGGCGATCGTCTTCCGCGAGTGGCCAAGCTGCTCGGCGACCTCTCGCTGGGAGAGTCCGTCGACCAAGACCATTCGACGAATCAGTTCGTACTGGAGCATGTTGAGCACCCTGGGATCCTCCGGTGCGAGAAGAGCTAAAACCACGATCGGCATAGCTCATCGCACCGGCACCCCCAAGTCATCCCCTCTTAAACCACCTGGCTCCCTTTTAGGCTGCCAAAGTGGTCCCCTTTTTCGCTGCCATCTCCAGAAATGCCGAAAACAGCCTGATTTGCGTAGAAAACACGTAAATCACGCGGTTAGAATCGAATTTCGGCGTTTTTGGTGTCACTATTAATAGGGAAGACTTAGATTTTCTGAGTCCCCGGAACCCCCGCCAAAGCCCCGTCGTTCAGTCATCTCACTCAGAGATGCCTGGATTGCGGGGCTTTTTTCGTTTCTATCCCATCGTTTTTGAAGGAGACCCAATGGCCTTTGCCGTTCTGGCGGCCAGCAGCGTGCTGGTCGTGCTACTCACCCTGGCTTGGGTGAAGGAGATTCGACTGCGGCGTGCTCTGCAGTCGCTCCTGGCCCGAGTCTTTTCCCAATGGAGAAATCCTCGTGAAGCAAACGAATCATCTTCAACGCGTCACGATGTGCCTGGTTCTGCTGATTCTCAGCGTCGCCGGGTGCAGTGACTCATCTGACGAACGGCTTGCTAAGTTCGCTCAACAATCGATGGCCGAACAGCGCATGCAGAACGACCGAATCGCTGATCAGTCACAAGCCGTCGTGGCCGAAAGCCACCAACTCGCGGAAGCCGCGAAGGAACTGGTCAAAAGCGACGCGGAAGCTCGCCGGGAACTGATCGCCGCCCAATCTGAGATGACTTCGCAGCTCAATGAGCAGCAATCGGTCATCTACTCAGGCCATGACCAGCTCGAACAGGATCGTCGCGATATCGCATCGCAACGTCACCGAGATCCTATCATCGCGACGGTGATTCAGAACTTGGGACTGACGCTTGCGTGCGTGCTGCCGCTCGTGGTCGCGGTGTTTGTGATCCGGCAAATGCAATTGCAGGAACCGGACCATGCGGCGGTCGCGGAGATGCTCGTTCTCGAAATGACATCGGATGAGCCAAGGTTGTTGCCGGGGCCTGCGTCTTGGCGTCCAGCTTTGGATCACGACGACGAGCAAAACAATCACGCATTGTTCAGTGGTGCCTCGACGGACGTCGAGCCACCGATTTAACCATTTATCTCAACACCAGGAGAACCAATCCATGAGCCACATTGTGGAAATCAAAACCGAAGTCCGAGACGAGGTCGCAATCGGTTCCGCTTGCCGACGCCTCAAGCTGGATCCGCCCACGCGGGGCACGGTCAAGCTGTTTAGCAGCGAGGCAACCGGCGTGATTGTCAATCTCTCGGGCTGGCGATACCCGGCTGTGTTCGACACGCGATCCGGCGAGGCTCGCTTCGACACCTACAACGGCCACTGGGGCAAACAGGCTCAACTCGATCGCTTCTTGCAAGCCTACGCTGTCGAGAAGGCAAAACGGGAAGCTCATCTGAAGGGGCACACCGTGACGGAGCAGTCACTCGCTGACGGCTCCATCAAGTTAACCGTCACGGTGGGAGGTGCCGCATGATGCCAACCATCGAAATCGTCGTCACGCCGACGGGACAAACGCAAGTCCAAACCAAGGGATTTACAGGCAGCGAGTGCCGACAGGCCAGTCAGTTCATCGAGCAGGCTCTTGGTCAACGTACCAGCGAACAACTGACCGCTGAGTTTCATCAGCAGGCCAATCAGTCGCAATCCCACCAACAACACCACTAACAAGGAGATCAATCTTGAAACTCAATACCCGTCTCACGGAGTACGTGAGAGCCTGTTTTACGGGCATCTGGATCGAATCACACGAACACCAAGATGCCCTTACCGAAATCGCTCAGCTCTGCCGCGATCAACAGTGGCAACTGGCAACGTGGGACATTGAATCCGGCTTGAACGTTCCCGATCAACCGCAGCAGGACACGATCGGCAACGATCCGTTGACCGCGATCCGGTCGATCAACGCTCTCGCCTCGCCTGATGGCACAGCGATTCTCGTACTGCAGAATTTTCATCGGTTCCTGCAGTCCGCTGAAGTCGTCCAGGCACTGGCACGGCAGATCGTGGCTGGCAAACAGAACCGCACGATCGTGGTCGTACTTTCACCGGTGGTGCAGATCCCGACGGAACTCGAAAAGATGTTCGTCGTGATGGAGCATGACCTGCCCAACCGCCAGGAACTCGATGAGATCGCGCGGGGAATCGCCACCGAAGAGGGAGAATTGCCGAAAGACTCCGAGCTTCAAACGGTGATCGACGCTGCGGCTGGCTTGACTCGCATGGAAGCTGAGAACGCTTTCAGTTTGTCACTGGTCCGTCAGGAACGGATCACTGCCGATGCGGTTTGGGAAATGAAGACCCAAACGCTAAAGAAAAGTGGTCTGCTTTCGCTGTACCGCGGCGGCGAGGATTTCAGCAGCCTGGGAGGCCTGTCGGCACTCAAGGCTTTCTGCAAGCGGGCCATGCTGCAGTCGCACCGAGGCAACTCACGCAATCGACCGCGTGGTGTGCTATTGCTGTCACCACCAGGATGCGGCAAGTCTCAGTTCTGCAAAGCACTGGGAAAGGAAGTTGGTCGGCCCGTTTTGAACATCGATGTCGGCAGTCTGATGGGTTCGCTTGTCGGGCAGTCTGAGGAACGGACTCGTCAGGCACTGAAGATCATCGATGCGATGGCGCCCTGCGTGGCGATGATCGATGAAGTCGAAAAAGCGTTTGCGGGAATGAACGGCAGTGGAGACTCAGGCGTGGCATCACGGATGTTCGGCACGTTCCTATCGTGGCTCAATGATCACGAGTCGGATGTGTTCGTGGTCTGTACAGCGAACGACGTCTCCAAGCTGCCACCTGAGTTCAGCCGCAGCGAACGTTTCGACGGTGTGTTCTTTCTCGATCTACCCAGTCGTGAAGAGAAGGATGCGATTTGGAAGATCTATCGGGATCTCTATGAAGTTGACGCCGCGCAGAGTGCTCCCGATGACACGAACTGGACTGGGGCCGAGATCAAGTCGTGCTGCCGTCTGGCAGCGTTACTTGATCTGCCGTTGAATCAGGCGGCACAGAACGTCGTGCCGGTGGCGGTGACCGCGGCAGAGTCCGTGGGGCAACTGCGTTCCTGGGCCAGCGGTCGATGTCTGTCGGCCAGTCGCCCTGGCATCTATCAGCAGACCAACGGTTCGCCAAAGACTCGTCGCCGAGTCAATCGAGAACCGTCGAACAACTAAAGTCCGTGACTGAAATCCGGGTTTAAAATCCGGATTTTAAACCTGACTGGACGGTGTCCCAACTGGGATGCCGTCCGGCTGATCTTCAACTGGATGGCCGTTCGTAAGTCAATGAGATCGTCCCAGAAGGAGGCCATCAAGGCCGCATCGAGAAGTAGATTCGTCCCCAAGATTGCGACAGCAATCCTCGAACACTTAGCGACCGCTAGCTGTTCTTTCCACTCGTTTTTTGCCACCCCTGCCGGGAGTCGATCATCGCGATCGGCTTCCGGCTTTTCTTTTGGAGATTTTTGACATGTCCACTGTCCTCGAAGAACCGACGTCCCAAAGCGTCACCACCTCCAGTGATCGACTGCGATCAACGATGGCTGCGGCCAGGCTCAGTTTCAACTGGCTCGGCGTTCGCAAGACGCTGACGTCCGAACAGAAGACTCAGGCTGCCGATTCCTTCGACGCTGAGTCGAAATACCTGTCGGCGTCGAAGAAGCTGATCGATACGACCCATCCCGCGTACAAAGCGGTCACGTCGGTTCGATCGCGAGCAGTGTCGTACTGGAAGACGGTGTCGCTTCCCTATCCCGAACCGGGATTGCGGCTCATCAAACGTGAAACCATCGGTGACTTTGACTCACAGATGGAAGTGTTTCGCGACGAGCTGACTGTTGCCGTTTCCGAACTCGATCTGCATTTCGCTGAAATGCGTGAAGCCGCTCGTGACCGACTCGGCGACCTGTTTGACGTGAGCGATTACCCAGCCACGCTGGTCGATGAGTTCGCGATCACGCATGACTTTCCGGCTGTCGAGCCGCCCAACTACCTGCGGCAGCTTAACCCGGAAGTCTACGAATCGGAATGCCGCCGTGTGCAGTCTCGTTTCGTGGAGGCTGTCGAGCTTGCCGAGCAAGCGTTCTTGGAAGAACTTGCGAAGCTCGTCGAGCACTTGACTGAGCGGATCGCTGGCCAAGAGGACGGCAAGCCGAAAGTGTTTCGCGACTCGGCTGTGACGAACCTGAACGAATTCTTCGATCGTTTCCGATCTCTCAACATCGGATCCAATGAGCAGCTCGATCAATTGGTCAGTCAGGCCCGAGCGGCAGTCAACGGAATCGGCCCGCAGGAACTGCGAACGAGCGAGCAACTTCGCCAGAGTGTTTCCACTCGAATGGCGTCGGTGCAAGCTGGTTTGGATCAGCTTCTGGTTGATCGTCCACGCCGCAACATCCAGCGACGACCCCGATGAGCGGTGACATGGAAATTGTCATCACGCCGCATGGAATGATGCGAACCGTGTACTGCGAAGCGATCGAGCTTCACAGACTCGGGAGCATCGATATACGCCGTGGATCGCACGTCGAACCCACCGACGACGGCCAATGGATGGCCGACCTTTCACCCGTCGACGGTCCGATGCTCGGTCCGTTCGACATCCGTAGTGAGGCACTCGATGCCGAACTTCAATGGCTCAACGAGCACTGGCTTTTGCCAGCGTCCCGCTAAGCCTTCACCAATCGATTCGTTTCTCTCCTAGCCCTCGCGAATTGGCACCATGCCGATCGACGAGGGCTTTTTCGTTGACACCTTCCAACTCAGGAACCATGCACATGTTTCAAGCTGAAATGTACCGCAACATCGCTCGTACCACCGGCGACTCTGTCTCCACCATCAAGCGTCTCGGCTTTCTGATCGCCAATCCCTCGCAGCCGATCAGCGATCCGGAAGCCGAACACCTAGGCCCCCACGTCATCGACTGGGACGAGTTCGAGGCCCACCAAGAGGACTTCGATGCGACCACATCATTTGATTTTGCAGCGTTGTAAACCGGACACCGGTTTCACCACTGCGACCCTCGACCGGCGGCACTCTGAACGTGTCGCCGGTCGCTCTTTTGTCCCACGCGGAACCCGACGGCGAAGACACCAACACACGCCGGCGACGACCGCACATCCCCATCACAACAAACCCAGGAACCACAAACCATGAAAATCCTTTTTATCAACAACGACGGAGCCGGATTCGCCAACCACATCGACATCGAAGCCGATACGACGGTGCAATCTCTGTTCAACCAACGCATTGGTGAAGGCAGGGAATCGAACTACTTGATTCGAGTCAACCGCCAGCCAGTCTCCAGCGACCAAATCCTGGTCGAAGGAGACCGTGTCTCGATCACGCCAACCAAGATCGAAGGTGCCGGATCGTGAGTCGCCTCACACCACAGAGCCGCCGCACCGTCAAGCGTGCTTGGCGGATGGCGGGACTCGTCAAGGCGGCCGTTGATCGTCATTGCTCACAGCAGGAAAAGACGCTTCGAGTCCCATCGGCGGATAAGGTGAAGCGATGGCAACGCTTGATATCAGTCGCTAGATCACGTCAATATCACGGTGCTGAGCGGTCGCTTGGCAAGCGTCTGCTTGACGCTCTGAACGATCTTCAACGCGAAGTCGATGACGCCATTTATGCGGCAGCCGCGTCGATGGCTCCACGACGTAGCATTTCGCTAGCTGATGTCACAGCCGACCTGTTGGCGATCGAAGCTGAATTTCCAGCCTGCGATTTTGACTTTACGAAGAAAACCATCGCGGTCACCACTGAACCCATCGAGATCGAGTACACCGACCTCGGTGCGTTCCGAATCGAACTGGAGCTGAAGTATCTGGGACAGTCATGTCCCTATCGCGTGGTCGCAGTTGATCCCAACCCAGCGTCGAGTTGTGATTCGACAACTCATCCGCACGTGCAGTCGGAAGTTCTCTGCGAAGGCGAGGGCCAGGGGCCGATCAAGTTGGCTCTGACCGAAGGACGACTGCATGACTTCTTCACAATCGTGAATCAGGTACTGCACACCTACAACCCACACAGTGCCTACACCACGCTGGGCGACTGGTCGGGTACCGAGTGCCGGGACTGCGGCAGCACCGTTGATGAAGACGACATTTGCTCGTGTGATCAATGTGACGCCCAGATCTGCTGCGGATGTACGTGCTCATGTGACGGTTGCAGTGAAACTCACTGTGACGACTGCATGACGAAGTGCGAAGGCTGCCGAGACCAATTTTGCGGAAGCTGCATTTCAAGCTGCGACCGATGCAACAAACCCTTTTGCCAAGACTGTCTAACGGAGGACACATGCGATGATTGCGTTAACGAAGAAGAAGGGGAGTCGACGTCGGATCCCAGCGAGGAATCGTCAGAGCCTACGGTTCACGCCCTATGCGTGGGCCAAATTGCTATTCCTGCGTGACCTGGGAAACACGGAGGTCGGAATGTTCGGTATCACCAGTCCCGACGATCTACTGCTGATCGAGTCGGTGGCGATGGTCCAACAGATCTGCACGCCCGTTACGGTGTCATTCGATGACTCCGCTGTTGCGGACTATTTCGACGATCAGATCGACGAGGGGCACACGCCTGAAACGTGTGGACGAATTTGGCTGCACACGCATCCCGGCTCGTCACCGCTACCCAGTGGCACGGACGAAGAGACGTTTCAGCGTGCCTTTGGCACCCCGGACTGGGCCGTGATGTTCATCGTCGCTCGCGGCGGTGCCACATACGCTCGGCTGCGGATGAACGTCGGGCCGGGATGCAACAAGCGGCTGGGCGTCGAAGTCGACTATAACACCGAATTCCCGGAGACCGATCAAGATCTTTGGGAATCCGAGTACGAAGCCGCTGTCACGGTTCATGATCCGTTCACTCGGCGTCCGAGGACACTGAGCAGTGATCCCTTTGAGTGGCGGGATGACACCGGCTGGTCGGAAAGTGAATGGGTGGCATCTTGAATACCAACCAAGATCGTTTCGAGCGTCAAGCGAGTCTCGTTCCACGAGATCGTATCCGCGACACCAGCGTTACGGTGATCGGCGTCGGAGCCATCGGTCGTCAAGTCGCTCTGCAACTCGCCTCGATCGGCGTCACGAAGCTGCAACTGATTGACTTCGACACCGTCGAGCTGACGAACGTCACCACGCAAGGCTACCGGGCCGATGAGGTCGGGCAAGCGAAGGCCCTTGCCACGACGTTGGAAGTCGAACGCATCGATCCATCGATCGAGATCGACTACATCATCGACCGCTTCCGCTCAATGCACACCGTCGGTGAAGTCGTGTTTTGTTGTGTCGACAGCATCGCGACGCGGGCAGCGGTGTGGCGATGCCTTCAAAGGCGGATCCAACTGCTGATTGATACTCGGATGAACGGCGAGACGATTCGTTTACTGACGGCTGAGCCCAGCAAATCACGTCACTCGTACGAATCGACCTTGTTCGCTCAGGGTGACGCTCACGCAGGAACATGCACAGCAAAATCGACAATCTACGCGGCATCCATTGCCGCTGGCTTGTCCGTGCATCAATTCACTCGCTGGCTACGCGATATGCCACTGGACAGCGATTTCACCTTTAACTTACTCGCCAGCGAACTGAACGTCGCTGGCGAATTCACATCATCCATTCAGGAGAACACGTTTGCATAATGCAATCACACTCGGCATTACGGCCGAGAGCTCACATGGACAGTCAGGACCAGCAGTCCGGGTGTCCGTGCCCCTGGACGCTCAGGCGAGCAATGACGCGATTCTTGCTGCCGTCCGGCGTTGCCGGATGCTGGCAGAACAATCGCTTCCGAACGAGCCGTCGCAGCGGGATCCCTCGCAAACAGCACCGACCGGTCACCAACCATCGATGAAACGCTTTGCGACTGAAAAACAGATCAACGCGATCGCCATCATGTCAAAGCGACAAGGCATCACGCTCGACCGCACGCTGCACGATCGGTTTGGTGCATCGGCACTCTCAGCACTGACGATCAGCGAGGCGTCCACGTTGATCGATGAGCTGAAAGGCAAACAACCCGCGTCGAAATGACGTTCACCACACCCCGACTCGCGAACCCAGCCGGATCGCATCCGGTTGGGCATCGTGAGCTTTTTTTTAGCTATCAGCCAAATGTTCTTAGCAATAACTGATCGAGTTTGGAATGTACTACAGGGTGCAAGCTAACGAAGCGAGCGGGAGTGCTATCGGTTCAGAAAAGTGGGCCTCGTTGGTCGTCGATGAACAACTGCTGGCACACTGCTCGTCCGTACAATCGCGTCCCGCTGGACACCGAGATGACGTGTCGTGTTTTGGAGTGGATTTTCAGTGCAAAATTGGGGGACCACACACTTTCGCGGCTTCAGCGAACTCGCAGAGTTTGCGAAAACGTGGGGCTTTGAGCTAGATGAGGTTATTTCAGGCAAACTGTGAACCTAGCAGCATGTTGCCGCACGGTTTGGTACCCTATCGGGACGACGGTCCGAGGCCGGTGCGCCCACGAGGAATCAATCCCGAATAAACTTTCCAACCAGGCATGCTTTCCGCTCAGGCGTTGACCGCTGTGTCCGCCGAGTTTGGAGCAGTTCCAGAAACGAATTTAGCGACCGGCGAAGACGCCAGCGAGGCAGAAGTAAGTCTGAGAAGTAATCGTAAGCAAGCCGCAGGGCAGGAAGACCAGCATGACAACGACCATTGAAACACTTCAGCCTGGACAGATCGCTCGCGTACGCCAACGCACCTATTTGGTTGAGCAAATCGTAAAGCCGAAACGGGTCGCGGACAGCACTCTGGTGAAATTATCCTGCGTTGATGACGACAACCAAGGTGCGCCTCTTGAAGTTCTCTGGGAAAAAGAACTCGATCCGCAAGTGTTGACGAGCGAAGCCTGGGAGTCAATCGCGGCAAAGGGTTTCGACGAATCAAAGGTGTTTGCCGCTTACTTGAACACGCTCAAGTGGAACTGCGTCACATCGACCGATCCGAAACTCTTTCAATCACCGTTTCGTGCAGGTATCCGACTCGACGCTTATCAGCTGGAACCTCTGCGAAAGGCGTTGTTGCTGCCTCGCGTCAATTTATTCATCGCTGACGATGTGGGCCTGGGCAAAACAATCGAAGCGGGACTCATCGCACGCGAGCTTTTGCTGCGGAAGAAGGTCCGCGAGATCTTCGTGTCCTGCCCGCCGTCGATGTTGCTGCAATGGAAAGAAGAGCTCGAAGCCCGCTTCGGGTTGACGTTCGAGATTTTGGACAAGGACTACATGAAACGGGTTCGACGGGAGCGCGGTTTCAGCGTCAATCCATGGAGCACCCACACAAGATTCTTAATCTCCCATCGGTTGCTCATCGACGAAGCCTACGCCGGTCCACTCCGCGATCATCTCGGCACCTTTCGCAGTGGATCGCTGTTCATTCTCGACGAAGCCCACCACGCGGCACCATCGAGCGGGCAAAAGTACGCAATCGACTCCCAAATCACTCGATCCGTCCGCGACTTGGCCCCGCGTTTCGAGCACCGTTTGTTCCTGTCCGCGACTCCCCACAACGGGCACTCCAATAGCTTTTCGGCATTGCTAGAAATCCTCGACCCGCAACGCTTCTGTCGCGGTGTCCCTGTATCAGCGAAGTTTCGTGACGAAACGGTCGTTCGCCGGATCAAAGAGGACATTCGTGAAATTCAAGGTGGTTTTCCAAAACGCCGCGTCGTCCAGGTCACCATCGACGGACTGCCAGACGATGCACCCGAACTCAAACTCTCACGTCTGCTGAATGAATACCGGCAGACTCGTGAAGAACGCCTCAAAAACGAAACCAAACGCAAGCAAGCCGCATCCGGCCTGCTGATCACGGGCCTTCAACAGCGACTGTTGTCGTCGATCGAAGCCTTCGCGAAGACACTCAAAGTGCATCGCAAGACGGTCAAGCGACAATGGGAAAAGATGCAAGCCGAGGCGATCGTCGAAGCCGAGACACCGCGACGAGCCGATCTGCTATCCGGAAGTGTCGACAATGACGACGAGCGAGCCACCCTGACCGAAGAGGAAATGGAAAACGAGGTCGCGTCCCAAGTCGAAGCAGTCTCCGCGACAACGATGGGGCCGACGAAAGACGCAGCGTCCCAAGGCTTGTTCGCTCGCGAGCAACAACTGCTAGAGGAAATGACCGACGTTGCCGAGCAATCACGGGGCAAGACGGACACGCGAACGGAAAAACTGATCCAGTGGATTCGCGACAACATGTGTCCCGACCTGGGAAAGAAAGATGCCCAGTGGAACGACACTCGTGTGTTGATCTTCACCGAGTACGACGACACGAAACGCTATTTGGTGAGTCGCCTGGAAGCTGCCATTGCCGGCAGCGACCGCGCCGACGCTCGCATCAACATCTTTCATGGCCCCACACCGCCACCCAAACGGGAAGAGATTAAGCAGGCCTTCAACACCGATCCGCGAAAACACCCGGTTCGGATTCTGATCGCTACTGATGCCGCCCGCGAAGGTCTGAACCTGCAAGCACACTGCAGCAACCTGTTCCACTTCGACGTGCCTTGGAACCCAAGCCGAATGGAGCAGCGAAACGGACGAATCGACCGTAAGCTGCAAGCCAAAGACGAAGTATTCTGTCACTACTTCGTCTACACCCAGCGGCCCGAAGACCGCATTCTTCAAGTCCTGGTTCGCAAGACAGAAACGATTAAGAAGGAATTGGGAAGCCTGTCCCAGGTCATCGACGCCAAGCTGACCAAGTCCATGAGCCTGGGCATTCGACACGGTGCCATCGACGACCTCGAAGCGGAGATCGACGCCACCGACATTGCCGAAAATCATCGAGCGGCTATCGAAGACGAACTCGAAGCCTCGCGAGAGCGGCAAACTGATCTTCGCCAGCAGATCGATCGACTGCGAACGTTGCTCGAGAAATCTCGCAAGAGCATTGGACTCAGCGACGAACATTTTCAATCCGCCATCTCATGCTCGCTGGCTCTGCTCGGCACCGAGACTCTCGACGAGACCAAAGACGACGATGGGGCCAGGTGTTTTACCTTTCCCGCCATCGACGAACGGTCCGGTGCCGATCCGACATGGGCCGAAACGATGGACACGCTGCGTGTCCCGCGCCGACGCGACCAAAAACTGTGGGAATGGCGGCGATCGTCACCCATTCGCCCCGTTGTATTTGAAGACCCTGGCGTCGTCGGTGATGACTTCGTTCATTTGCACCTCGAACAACGTGTCGTCCAACGCCTGCTTGGACGGTTCACGGCTCAGGGATTCGTTCATCACGATCTATCGCGAGCCTGCTTTGCCCAGGCAACCGACTCGATTCCCCGCGTCGTGCTTCTCGGGCGTCTGGCACTGTATGGCGAGGGTGCTGCCCGCCTGCACGAAGAACTCATTCCCGTCACCGCACGTTGGTCGGCCCCCAGCATCCGCAAAGACCCGCTTTCGCCATATGCGAAAGACGCGGAAGCCAAGACGATGGGCTTATTGAACGACTCATTGCTCGATGGTGGTGGCATAAAGCTCACCCCTGAGGTCATCGAACAGCTCAGGCAGTCCGCCGCCGGCGACATCGGCGAATTGCTAACGCATCTTGAAACCCGCGGCGAGGAATACGCGGCCGATGCGGAAAGGAAACTCACGGCCCGTGGAGTCGCCGAGGCAAAGGCGATGCGAGAAATCTTGGAAACGCAGCGCAAACACATTTCCGAGACCATCAAGCGCATTTCCAAACTCGACCCCAAGCAAATGCGATTCGACTTTGGTGAGATCGACGATGAACTACTGCAACTTGACGCCAACAAGCGTTACTGGGCAAAGCGTCTCGAAGAACTCCGCGAGGAACTGAAAACGGAGCCGGATCGGATCGCAAGCATCTACGAAGTCCAAGCCAAGCGGATCGAACCGGTTGGGCTGGTCTACCTCTGGCCGGTGACGGGGTAACAATCCATGGCTAAATCACCTGAAGAATTCGCTCACATCGAATGGCTGGGATACGTCCAGCCCATCGGGCTTGTCGTTTCGATCCCCGCGATGCTCGAAGCCCAGTGCTACGTCAACAAGAACATTATGGGCGAACATGCCCGGTTCTTGGAATGCTTGGTGCAAGACGAGGCCGGTACGACGATCCCGGAGATTCGCGATCTGCGTGAGTTCGTCCAGGCTGTGTTGGGCTGGGAAGCCGAAGACCTAATTGACATACCGGCTCGCGAAGTCCTGCATGGCAACATGGCCAAGCTGGAAGTCGTCTTGCCTCAGTACAATGAAACACTGCGGCCGACGCATGCGGTGCCCGTGTTCAAGCCCGACGAAGATCAGAACCCATGGATGCTGTTGATCCAGGAATGGCCCGCCGCCACGGACCTTGATGACGCCGGCGACGCCGATAGCAGTCGACATTGGAACGCTTCACCACAGGCCAAGTTTGAACGATTGCTGCGTGAGACCGAAGTTCCGATTGGGCTATTGTCCAACGGACGCTCCCTTCGGCTCGTCTACTCGCCTCGTGGCGAAACAAGTGGCTACGCCACGTTCAATGTGGATGAAATGGCCCAGGTTGCTGGTCGTCCAATGTTCGCCGCCCTGCACATGCTGTTGTCGGCCGAACGCATGTTCTCCATGGGCGACAGTCAACGGTTGCCTGCAATCCTGCTTAACAGCCGCAAGTATCAAAATACGGTCTCCACTGAACTGGCGGAGCAGGTCCTGGCGGCACTGTACGAATTGATGCGCGGCTTTCAAGCTGCCAACGACGTTCGCAATGGTGAATTGTTATCAGGCGTTCTCGACCGCGATCCGAACCAAGTTTATTCCGGGTTACTGACCGTCCTGATGCGGTTGGTATTCATCCTCTACTCGGAAGACCGCGACCTGCTGTCCAGTGATCCGATCTACAGCAATCACTACAGCGTCACCGGGCTGTTCGAGCGTCTGCGAGAAGATGAGGGCCGGTTCCCCGACACGATGGATCAGCGGTTTGGCGCTTGGAGTCAACTCGTCACGCTGTTCCGACTGGTCTACGAAGGCGGCCAGCACGGCGAATTCAAACTACCCGCCCGAAAAGGATACCTGTTCGATCCCGATCGCTATCCATTCTTGGAAGGCCGATCATCCACCGCCTCGACGGAGACCGCATCGAGTGACAGCACATTAGAAGCTAGACCTGAGCAAGCCCCTTCCGAGCCCCCAGTAACTCTTGAATTTCCAGTCAACCAAGCCGAATCAGAAGCCCAAAGAGTTGCCGAAGCCACACCAGAATTCAAGCTCAACGAGGATACGAAGTCCTCGCTTGCCCGACGCGACGCCGCCCTTGACCAGCCAACGCCGGTACCACGGGTCTCGGACGGAATTGTGTTCCGCGTCCTGAAAAACTTGCTCATCCTCGGTGGTGAACGACTTAGTTACCGGACGCTCGACGTGGAACAGATCGGCAGCGTGTATGAAACCGTGATGGGATTCAACTTGCAGGTCGCTGCCGGCAAGTCGATCGCGATCAAGCCCGTCAAATCACACGGTGCGCCGGCGACGGCCAACCTCGATGAGTTGCTAAAAACCGAAGGCAAGGATCGAGGCAAGTGGCTCAAGGAGAACGCAGATCAGAAAGTCGGCACCGCCGATGCCAAACTTTTAAAAGCTGCGACCAACATCGAAGAACTGCTCACCGCACTCGATAAGAAAATCGCTAAGAAAGTCACGCCGCGAGTGGTGCCGGCTGGGGCGATCGTTCTGCAGCCATCGGACGAACGACGTCGCAGCGGATCGCATTACACCCCGCGGTCGTTGACCGAGCCGATCGTTCGCACGACTCTTGAACCGATATTGAAACAGTTGTGCGATCGGGAAGCACCCGAACCAGCTGTCTATTCGCCCAGCCGCGAAGACAAACGACGTTACACTGCTGGCGAACTGGGTGCGCGGGTTCGCTTGTCACAGAAAGCCGTCAAACACGCTCAAGCCGCCCGCACCGTCGGCACACCCCACCCCTCCCAAATCCTCGGCCTGAAAGTTTGCGACCCGGCGATGGGCAGCGGAGCCTTTCTGGTCGAAGCGTGCCGCCAACTGGGCGATGAACTGATCAAAGCGTGGTACGCGCACGATGTCGTCCCGACCGACATTCCCCCCGATGAAGACGAAGTGCTTTACGCCCGCCGTCTGATCGCCCAGCGATGTCTGTACGGAGTGGACAAGAATGTGATGGCGGTCGATCTGGCCAAACTCTCGCTATGGCTGGTGACGCTAGCCAAAGACCACGCCTTCACGTTTCTGGACCATGCCCTGCGTCACGGCGATTCGCTGGTGGGTCTGACGCGCGAGCAAATCATTGGCTTCCATTGGGAAGTGAAAAAGCAGCAGAAATTTGGCGAAGACCTGATACAGCGGCGTCTGGACCGAGCGACCGAAGCGCGGGCCAAGATCCTTAATGCCCGCGAAGACGTCGCCTATCGCGACCAACAACAAAAGATGGCCCTCGCCAATGAGGCGCTGGACCTGATCCGTCTGGTGGGCGATGCGTGTGTGAGCGGTTTCTTTGCGGGTCAGAAAAAGAAGGAGCGTGAAGAGCACGCCGAGCGTCTGTTTGGAGTCGCCAGCTCTTATTTAGAGAGTTTGACCGCGGGGCGTGGGAAGCAGGTGGATTTCGAGTCGCGTCGCGTTTTGGGCCAGGCCGCCGCGCGGCTGCGCGCAGGCTCGCACCCCATCCCTGCGTTTCATTGGGAGATTGAGTTTCCTGAAGTGTTTGCGAGGGAGAATGGCGGGTTCGATGCGTTTGTGGGGAATCCGCCGTTTGCGGGGAAGAACACTATTTCCCAAGGAAGCCATAGGAGCTTTCCTGATTGGCTAAAGTCTGTTCACGCGGATTCGCATGGCAATGCTGATTTAGTTGCACACTTTTTCCGTCGAACATTCGACTTACTACGTCAAGGTGGCGCGTTCGGCCTGATAGCGACCAACACAATCGGTCAAGGTGACACTCGTTCAACAGGGCTTCGATGGATTTGCACGCATGGTGGAACGATCTTCAATGCAATTCGCCGCTACAAGTGGCCAGGAGTTGCCGCAGTCGTTGTCAGTATCGTGAATGTTGTCAAAAAGCCCGAAGCTGTTGCTAACGGCGCTTGCACTTTGGACGGTCGCGACGTGCCACTCATTTCTGCTTATTTGTTCCATGCCGGAGGGCATGAAAATCCACGAACGTTAAAGGCGAATGACGGCATTGTTTTCCAAGGGCCAATTCCGCTCGGAATGGGGCTGACGTTTGACGACAACGACAAATCAGGTGTAGCAACACCCATTGATGAGATGCGGCGTTTGATCGACGCAAATCCTGCGAATCAAGAGCGGATTTTCCCGTACATCGGCGGCGATGAAGTGCTGAATGATCCGCGACACGAACACCGACGCTTCATAATCAACTTTGGGACCATGTCTGAAGCGGAAGCGAGACGATGGCCTGATCTAATTTCGATCGTCGAGTCGAAAGTGAAAGGGCAGCGCGGATCGCATTCAACCGCGCCGTGGTGGCAGTTTGAGAGACCGCGACAAGAACTGCAAGACACTATCGCAGAATTGGACTTTGTGTTGATGCACCCGTTTACTTCGACGTATCTTGCATTCGCGAGAATAGACGCGAAAACGATCGTGTCCGGCCCGCACGTCGTCTTTGCGCAGAACTCGTTCGCAACATTTGCGATTCTTCAATCGCAGATTCACGAGACCTGGTTTAGGTTCTTTGGGTCATCTTTGGAGGACCGATTGCGATATGTAATCTCCGACGTTTTTGAGACGTTTCCCATGCCAGTGCCGAACCTCGCGGATATATCAGGTGAATCAACTTGTGCGGACCTGACGCGGAGTGGCGATGCACTGTACCAATTTCGAGCGGAACTCATGATTTCCGCAGATGAGGGACTCACGAAGACATACAACCGCTTTCATGATCCGCATGAGCAGTCGGAGGGCATCTTAGAGCTTCGTCGTCTTCACGGTTTGATGGATGGAGCGGTGCTGCGGGCCTACGGCTGGGACGACCTCGCCGAGAGCGCTCGCTGTGAGTTCCTGCTCGACTACGAAGAGGAAGAAGACGATGCTGACGCGGGGCCGCCCGCAGCGGGAGCGCGGAAAAAGTCCAAAAAGAAAAAGCCCTGGCGTCTCCGCTGGCCCGACGAATTCCGCGACGAAGTCCTCGCCCGCCTCCTCGAACTCAACGAACAACGCCACAAAGAAGAGTTGTTAGTTGCCAGTTCGCAGTTGCCAGAGAAGAAGGAGAAAGCGAAGAAGCCGAAGAAGGTCGAACCAACTCCGCTGTTCAAGGAGCTTGATCGTGACGAACGCACCGTGGTGCTGCTGGTCCAGCACTTCAACCTAATTACTCGTGATGGACTCGATGAAGGTTTCATCGCGATGCGTTATCCCAAATTGCGAAAGGCAAAGCTTGGATTGGGCGATCTGCCAAAGACCATTCCTGCCGCCGATCCGGGCCGCGACGCAGTGATCGGTGGCTTGGTCGACAAGGGCTTTCTGGCCAAACACCCAAGCGAACACCAGCAAATCTGGACGCTCGGCGAAACGCCTCCGCCGCTCGGAACGATCTCAAAGAAGGAAACCGAGGCACTCGAAGAGACTCGGTTGATCTTTCAACAAGCCATCGACGCCGACAACGGCATGGCGACTTGCAACGAGGGGGTGACCGATGCCAAACCCGGTCTTGTTTCCTCTGCATGAGGACTTGGTGCCCGACACCCATCGCACCGAACCGCTGGTCTGGATTCGCCGCTTGGTCGTTCTGCGGCAGCCGGATCGTGATGCGGTAATTCGCGACATTCCCTTCGACTGTGGCTTGAACATCATTCGCACGGAGGAACGCAAAGAGAACGAAGAACGTGTTGTCGCCCACAGCGTGGGCAAGACGCTACTGATGCGATTGATCCGCTACACCGCCGGTGAAACGAATTACACCTCCGATGAATCGCAAAACGCACTCGCCAAGGTGTTGCCGGATGCCGTCGTGGTCGCTCATTGGCGAGTAGATGGGCAGGATTGGATCGTCCGCCGGCCGTTGCACCAACACGACGCTGCGGAAAGTGATGCGATCGAAAGCGACCAATGGCAGGCCGCGTTGGATGATTCCGCCGAGAAACAATCACTAAAAGTGTTTCTTCGACGCCTGGATGCCGCCATCGGGGGCGACTTGCCTCGATTGGAGATCGCCAAAGATCGAACTCCCAAGTGGTTGGACATTCTCGGTTGGCTGGCCCGTGATTGCGAATGCGGCTATCGCCAAGCGAATGATTGGCGACACGCCGACACCAATTCCGGTTCGCCGGGCGATCTGAATATTCACAAACTGATGATGCAGTGGCTATGCGGGCTGATGACGCCGGACGAGGCGAGGGTGAAGAACGAACACCGTCGACTGTTGGCCGAACATCGCAAAGCCAAAGCCGCCGCCGAACGACAATCGAAGACGACGACGTTGACACAGCAGAACCTGCGAGATTCGATGGGGTACACCCCGAAAACGGAATCTCCGGAGGGCGATGATTCGCAGTTTCTCGCGGGCAATCCAGAATGCTCGTTTCTAGAACACGCACAAGCGATGTTGGATCAAAGTAACGCGATACTGGGAGAAGTCCGTGAGTCGTCACCGGTGCCAGGCTTGGAAGCCAAGCTCACTGAGATCGAATCGAGGCTAGATCAAGCGAAGGCGGCGGAGACGGAAGCTTCGACGTCGGTCAAATGGAATAGAAAGTATCAACGCGACTTGCAATCTGCTGGTGACGAACCACCGCTGCTGCAAAAATGTCAGGCCGATCCGTGTTGGCTTCGCGAAAAACGGCAGCAAGACCAAAAACACGCCCGAGACGAACGAAACGTCCAACGTCTGGCCGACACCGCCCAAACCATCGAAGAGCAAACCACGGCGGAAAAGGAAGCGGGCGAATTGCGAAAGCGACTCGAGGAGGATGTCAAAGCTGCAAAGGAAGACCTGCGTCTGGCCAAGGAACGTCTGACTGAGAGTGAAACCAAACTCATCGAGCAAATCGGCAAGTGGAAACAACACGTGAGCGACGCCACGCGGTTCGACGGCGTCCAGCACGCGACGACCGAACTGGAGCAAAACGTTTCCAACTTATCCAAGGCGATCGAGGCCTCCAACGAAACTCAGGATGTCGCGCGGTCAGCGATGGACCACCGCCAACGGGTCCACGATGCGTCGGTCGCGTACACACAGGTTCTGCAGCGGTTCTTTGACGAGGACGCCACCGGCACGTTCCAGGTCGACGGCAACGGGCTGCAACCCAAGCCGGCTCAAAAGCTGACCCCCAATGGTCGCGCGCTCAGCGCGATGGCCTCGGTCATCGCATTCGATCTGGCCAGCGTGATGGCCAGCATCGCCGGCGTCGGCAACCACCCCAGGTTCCTGATTCACGACAGTCCTCGGGAGGGCGAAATGGAGATGCCGCTATTCAAACGCCTCTTCGACGTCGCCGTTTACCTTGAAAGCGTCTTCGGCAACTCACCCCCGTCCTTCCAATACATCGTAACCACCACCAACGCTCCCCCCAGCTACCGCATCGAAAACGAACCTCACACCCGCCTAATCCTCCACGGCCGCGAACCTGCGGGTCGGTTGCTGAAGCTGAAGTTCTAGCGTCTACTCTTGTCCAACCAATTCTCAACAGCATCAACAATGGCAAAAAAGAAAGCTTACCCTCGTCGACTCGATCCAAGCGATGACGACACCACAACTGCCAGCATGTCGACTACGAAAGAGATAGTCGCCTACCGTGCCTATCCGACATTACTTGTCTTGGAGGAAGCCCACCATTACCTGCGTTCCGTATCGCTTGAGGATGGATCAACCGGCGATGCATTGGCGTACGAGAGGCTTGCGAAAGAAGGGCGGAAGTTCAATCGGGCCCTTTGGATCAGTACTCAGCGGCCATCGGAGGTTTCCGGCACAGTTCTATCTCAATGCGGCACGTGGGCATGCTTTCGGCTAACCGGACAAGCCGACATACAAGCGGTCAGCAATGCCACCGAGTGGCTTGACCGAAGAGAAGTTGCGGCGATTTCAGGTTTGCCACGTCAGCAGGCGTTTTTGTTTGGATCTGCAATTCCACTTCCAACTCGCGTGCGAATTCCTGATGCCTTCCCCACTCCAAAGTCGAATGACCCACAGTTTGAACGCTGGAATGCTAAGACGGCGAAGAATCCATGATCCCGGATGCATTTGAGCGTACCGTTCGGATTCCCGTGCAATGGATCGACGGACAGTGGCAGTTGATCGGCGGTGGAAAGCTGCCGGAGTTGAAGCCGAACGTTTGCGCTGAATTGTTCATGCCCGCCATCGCCTTGGCGATGGATGAAGAACGCGAACGTTGGACGGCGGGCGAGACCGTCGTTTTCTTGACCGCAGGAACGGAACTGCTGGCGCAGGTGAACCGGAATCGTGTTCCCGGTCCAATGAAAGAAAAAGCACTTGAGAAGCCTCAAAAAACGGGGCACCCCAGTGCCTACGTGCCAATCGAGCTTTTGTCCGATGTGTCGCTCTCGTTGATTCCGGGGAAGAAGGCGGGGCTTGCCGGCGGACATTGCCGTGTTGCTGCATTGGATATCGAAGTCGATAGCATCAACGAGGCACTCACACGGATCAGCCGGGAGTTTGAGCCCGATCGGAAATCTTTCGGTGGAAGCGTTTTCTTGAAAGTGTTCATCGAACGAGATTCACGATTGATATCGTTAGATGACCTCCGCGACCAAAGGACCAGCGTGGCGGCATTGGACGCTGCACGACCTCGGGATCGGTGTGACTCATGGCTGGAGCTGTCCGTGTCGTTGTCTCGAGTGTCGGACATTTGGAATGCCCATCAGCAACAACTTGCTTCCGACGCGGTATCGCAACGGTTGATCGCCAGACCTCAAATGATGCCTATGCCGGCAGGCTCAAATGAATTACTCGAGAAGGCGACATCGGAGTTTTTCGACTTTCGGACCAACACGTTGATCCATTCAGATGCGGGACTGATCGAGCTGATGGATCGCTTCCATGATCGAAACGAAACCAGCGAAGAGATTCAAAAGCTGAGAGGATTTCACGAAGTCATGGACCGTGCGGTCCTCAACGCCTACGGATGGCAAGATCTGGCGTTGTCAGCTCGATGCGAGTTTCTTCCACCACCCGGAGTCAAGCAGGTACGGTTCTTTCGGCGATCGGCCCAAGACGAAAAAGAGCCTCGACTTCGCTGGCCAGATGACTTTGAGAAAAAGGTGCTCGATCGACTCGTTGAATTGCCCAATGCTGGAGGGGATCGCGATAACGCCATGCTTGGTGGGTTGTCGTGACGCCCTACTCTATTCATCAAATTGACGCTAGTCTTTCAGAAGATTTGGAGCAGCTCGGCACCAAACCGAAGTTCTGGTTCACGTTTAGAAATCATCGAACGTTGTTCAAAGCTGACAATCGCGAGACCGGTGAAGACTGGGCAGAAGTGATCGCCGCGAGGATCTGTGAGCTGCTCGGTCTGCCGCATGTGCCTTACGAGCTCGCGCACGATACTCGCAATGACCTACCCGGCGTTGTTTGCCCCAATATTGCAAACAAGCCGAGGGCGCTTGTCTTGGGTAATCAATTGATGGTCGAGGTCGACCCCGAATATCCCGCAGAAGAGGAGAAGAAATACGGCGTCCGTCAGCACACGGTTTCGGCCGTCGCGAAAGTCCTTGAAAAGTTGGATCCTCCACCGATCGACGAGCATTGGCGTCCAGAGGGCGTGTGCAGCAGTGCGGTGGATGTTTTCATTGGCTATGTGATGCTGGACACGTTGATCGCCAACCAAGATCGTCACCATCAGAACTGGGGTGCGATTCGGGAAGGTAATCGAAGCTGGCTCGCGCCGACGTTTGATCACGGCGCGGGACTGGCACGTAACGAACCTGATCTCAAACGCCGGCGTCGTTTGGATGCTGGTGATCGCCAGCGGCAGATGGAAGCCTTCGCCCGGCGAGCCAAGTCGGGGTTCTACGACACAACCTCGGATAGCCGAACGTTGCGGAGTCACGATTGCTTCGCTAAGTGGCGGGAAATCGACAGATCCGTCGGTGACTTTTGGATGGAGCGCCTTAGCGGCATCGAGCGTCACCAATTTGCGGAACTGATTGAGCAAGTGCCCGAAGGGCGGATGACTCGGTCGGCGAAAGAATTTACACTGGAGCTGCTGTTGACCAATCAACACCTTCTGCTTTCTCAAGGAACTGAAATCTCGTGAAACCCATTTCGTCACTCTTTGTCGCTTGGCACACCGAACAGCCAAGCCCTCGTTGGGGGCCAGTGGCAAGGGTGGATGCAATGCGGTCGTCCGTCGGAAACGCGGTGAATTATCGCTTCTGTTACACCGAAGGCGCTCGTGGTTTGGACGGTTTCCGGCCGTTTGATGGAATGACAGATTTGGGAGCGGTCTATCAGTCGGAAGCATTGTTTCCGGTGCTGTTGAATCGGTTGCTTCCAAAGTCACGCCCAGAATACAATGACTTTCTTCGCTGGAACGACTTCAATCCCGCCGATCCGCCAGAACCATTGGTGTTGCTTCAGCGCAGTGAGGGAATCAAGAAAACCGATGCGATCGAGGTGTTCCCGTGCCCGGTTCCAGATGACCATGGTTGTTATCTGAACCACTTTTTCGTACACGGCATGAGATATCAACTGGACCGCAGCGATGCGATCCAGGCTTTGTTGCAAATGCACGCCGGGGACCGTCTCACATTGCGATGTGAACCCGACAACCCGGTCGACCCTTTCGCGGTTGCGATTGATTCGGGCCAAACGCACATCGGCTATGCACCTCGCTATTTGGCCTATGACTTGACCCGACTGCTGCGAGATTGTCCCAGCGGCACCGTCAATTTATTCGCTCAGAAGGTGAATCCCGACGCACCGTTCCAGCAGAGACTTTTGTGTCGCTTTCAAGGATGCTGGCCAGCCGATTTCAAGCCATGTAGCGGGCCTGAGTTTGAGGCCATCCCCGAGTTAGTGGGTGTGTAGTTTGATTTGCGGCGTCGGTTGAGAGTGCGAGCTCGAACAATACAAGCCTGACGTGTAAGAGAGCGACCTGAGCAGGAGTGTCATTCGCTTGCGCTTCGGGCTTGTATGGCGGTGGTCGTTGAGGTGCTACAATCAGCCCTCCCCAGACCCTGCAGTTTTGACAATCGAGCATGAAGCCATTCGATGAGCACTGAACCGATCCAAGTCCGCCAATCGTTGCTGGATGCTTTGCAGATTGATTTGATTGGCCCGTCGGGTGTATTGGGCGATCACCGCGAAGTTTTGCCACAGGCTCCGTCACGTTGGTATCTGACCGGATTCTTGGTGCCGACAGACGCGGATGAAGAGCAACGATTCGATCCCAACAGCGATGATGACGTCGATCAGGCTCCTGCGGTTGCCGGTGTCGATGAGAATCAAGAGCCCGAGAAATCAGCGGCTCGACGATCTTATTTGCCGAGTAGTCTTGGGCTGAGCGTTTTGGTGCCGGCCGCGACGCGGGAACTGCAAGCGATCGTTCGTTTTGGTGAATACCTGAGGGTCGAGCAGGAAGAAGGGCCAAAGCAGGGGGCGCCGGTTCAGTGGCGTCGCAATCCGCACGAAGAAATCGCTTCGGTTGCTCTTGGCAGCAAGGTTCCTGCGCAAGGTGTTGTCGAAGTTCACGGCAGTCGGGGGGTCGAAATTGTTTGGTCGCTGCGGGGCGTGCCTGATAGCGACATTGACGGTGGGTTACCTAAGGGAACTCGAAGCCTGTCGATGTTTGTGGTCAATCGACGCAAGGCTTCCCCGGACGAAGTTCGTGACGAGGGTTTTATCTTTCAGGTCGAATTGGAAGTGCAGTGCGACACCTCCTTCATTGCTCGCCCGAATCTTCACAGCCTTGAAAGCGATGACTGGGATGAGCGGGTAGCGGATCTGCAGTATCGCGACTCGTACGAGTTCTCGGTGGGGCACAGTGTGGCAACGGAGTCGGTCGTGGAAGACGGACAGTGCAAAACGGTTCGCACGTGCCACTTGCCCACCGCCGAGGTCGAGAAGGTAGCTCCGTCGAAAATCGACGGCGTGACGCTGAACATGGAGACGCTCGCCTTCCTGCGAGATGGTGATGACGCGCTCGAGCAGCTCGGTGGATTTGCGAGCAGCTACCGCGATTGGATTAAGAAGCAGTCGGCCGGGCTAGCGGGGCTTTCACCGCGGCGAATGGAAACGGCCAAAGAACTGTTGCATCGCGCGGGGCTGGCCGCAAATCGCATCCAAGCTGGGATCGAGCTGCTGGCGGATCCAGACTGCTTGGAAGCGTTTCGGATTGCAAACAAGGCAATGGCTGACCAAGGTCGGCGGCGGCTGGCTCTGCAGTTGGGGAAAGCTCCTGAAGAAATCACGCCGGCGTGGCGTCCGTTCCAGCTGGCATTCATTTTGATGAACCTGAAAGGAATTGCGGATCCGGCCAGCAACGATCGTGAGTTGGTTGATTTGCTCTTCTTCCCGACGGGCGGCGGTAAGACAGAAGCATATCTTGGTCTGGCGGCATTCACGCTGGTGTTGCGTCGATTGCGAAATCCAGGACTGACATCGTCGGGCTTGAGCGTGCTGATGAGGTACACGTTGCGACTGTTGACACTTGACCAACTTGGCCGTGCGGCGGCATTGGTTTGTGCTTTGGAATTGGAGCGACAAAAGGATGTCGAGAAGCTTGGCGAGTGGCCATTCGAAATCGGGCTGTGGGTCGGTCGTGCGGCAACACCGAACCGAATGGGCCGGAAAGGCGAAAGCAATCGTGATTCTGCGAGAGCGAAAACAATCGCATTCAAGAATGATGATCGAAAGCCCTCACCGATTCCGTTGGAAGAATGCCCGTGGTGCGGCTCGAAGTTTAAGTCGAACTCGTTTCAGTTGGTTCCCAACACGGACAACCCCACAGACTTGCGAGTCACGTGTGCGAATCGCCACTGTGAATTCTCACGCGGTAATCCTCTGCCGATTCTGTCGGTTGATGAGCCAATCTATCGCCGCTTGCCTTGCTTTCTTATTGCGACGGTCGACAAGTTTGCAGCGATGCCGTGGACGGGTGAAGTGGGCGGGTTCTTTGGCAAGGTCAACCGAGTGGATTCCGAGGGTTTCTACGGTCCTTGCGATACAGGTTCGGGCCGTCCGTTGCCTATTGATCGGTTGCCGCCGCCGGATTTGGTGATCCAAGACGAGTTGCATTTGATCTCGGGGCCACTCGGAACGATGGTAGGGCTTTACGAAACGGCACTGGACGAACTGTCCACCATTCAAGTCGATGGCAAAGATATACGACCCAAGATCATTGCGTCGACGGCGACGGTTCGGAGAGCGCTCAGTCAGATTCGAGCCCTGTTCAACCGACGGGAGGTGGACGTGTTTCCGCCTCCGGGACCAGACATCCGCGATTCATTTTTCGCCCGCACACACTCTACGTCTGAAAGCAACGCCCGCAAATACGTTGGCATCGCGGCTCAGGGTCGAAGTCCCAAAGTCATCATGCTGAGGCTGTATCTCGCTCTGCTCGCGGCATCGCAAAAGGCGTACGACGAACTCGGTGGTGCGAAAGTCGATTCTAACCCAGCCGATCCCTACATGACGTTGCTCGGCTACTTCAACAGCTTGCGAGAACTGGGTGGGGCACGTCGATTGATCGAGGATGAAATCCGCACACAGTTGACGGGCCGAGGCAGCCGCAAGCGTGTCGGCGAAATGGAGGGAGTGTTTAAAGACCGCACGATTGCCTACGAACCGGTAGAGTTGACTAGCCGGGTCAGCACGGACAAGGTTTCTGAAGCGAAACGACGGCTTGAGCAGGCTTTCAAAGGAAAGGACCGAGTCGACGTAGCGATCGCGACAAACATGATTTCGGTTGGCTTGGACATCACACGGCTGGGGCTGATGGTCTGTTTCGGCCAGCCCAAGACAAGCAGCGAGTACATCCAGGCGACCAGCCGTGTTGGTCGTGATGACAAGCGACCGGGGCTGGTGATCACGATTTTGAACATTCACCGACCTCGCGATCGATCTCATTTTGAACGCTTCGCAGCTTTTCACGAATCGTTCTACCGCAGTGTAGAAGCCACTAGTGTGACACCGTTTTCGCCACGAGCACTTGATCGCGGTCTGGCGGGCACGTTCATCGCCTTGGCAAGACACGGCCACTCACCAATGACACCGCCACGTGGGGCGACCGAAATTTTGAGGGAGATGCCAAGTTTGCAATTCGCCATTGTCCAACTCGCGGACCGCGCCCTGGAGACGCATCACGATTCCTCATCAACCGATGCTGCCGAGCTTCGTCAGAAGGTTTTGGATCGCTGCAAGGACTTGCTGGATACCTGGAGCACGATTGCGAAAGAGCTGCATGACACTGGTGGCGCGTTGCAGTATCAAACGGAAGTAGGGAGTGCCCAGCGTCTACTCTACGAGTTCCTCAATCCAGACCTCAAAAACTTGCCAGCACGACACAAAAAATTCCGAGCTAACCGTTCAATGCGTGATGTTGAACCGAGCGTGAACCTCTGGCTGAAGACGATTGATGGTGTTGAGATCGAATCGGAGGACGAATAATGAGTAGGAAACCCGGAGCCCGTCCTCACGGTCAGATCCGACAGAGCCAGTTGATCACATCCTTTGGTCCCGGCTCAATGATGGACCTGCCCAATCACTCCGTTCTGATTGGCGGTCTTGATGCATGGTCAACTGGCGGTGAAGAGATCATCGAGCCGCGGCTGGTAGACAAGCTGAAGCAGCTGTTTGATCCGCCACTCCAGGTCTTGAAACTGATTAGCCCACCGCCGGACAATGATGATCCGACAGCACCACAGACCGGGATTACCGCTTGGCAGTTCCCCGAGTGGTTCATCACGCAGGACGTTGATCGCGACGCTAGCTTTGGTGTGGTGCGTGCTCGCATGTTGGTCCATCGCAAGAGGCTGACTAAGGGGAAGTTCATCGACGACAATCGGAAAAAGCGGAGCGTTGTGCCGGTTCGATTTGTGCGTGCTTGCCGCAATGGGCATATTGGTGACATCGATTGGTACAACTTCGTTCATGGTGGCAATACTGAATGTCGGCGTCAGCTCTGGATTGAAGAACGCGGAACGAGTGGTGACCTAGCCGAAGTCTATATTCGCTGTGAATGTGGCAATGCAGAACGCAGCATGGCTTTGGCAATTGAGCAGCCTGATACGATGCTTCGATGCGATGGTAAGCGTCCGTGGTTGGGACCGTACGCGAACGAGAAGTGTGGCGAGCCCAACCGGCTGCTAATTCGGACGGCCAGCAACGCCTACTTTACTCAGCTAATGAGTGCCATCTCGCTACCGGACCGAAACGTTGAACTTCGTGAAGCTGTGGAGCTAGTTTGGGACTTCATCGGTGAAGTCGAAGATGTCGGCGAACTGAAATACGAACGAAAAAAGGCGAAGGTAAACACGGTTCTGGACGGCTACGAGAACGATGAGGTGTTCGCCGAGATCAAGATGCGTCGCGGACAATCCGCTGGCCCACCGAAGACCATCAAGCAAGCTGAGATGGAAACGCTGATCGCCAGCAAAGACGAGCTAGGTGATGACAAGCCTGACGGTAACTTTTTCGCAAGAACGCTGCCCAAGCAGATTTGGGACAAGCCGTGGATGCAGTCAGTCGAGCGAATCGTACTAGTCCATCGCCTGCGTGAAGTAATGGCTCAGGTTGGCTTCACGCGGTTCGAGGCGGTGTCACCCGACATCGACGGGGAACTCGAAATGGGCGTTCGCCGAGCGTCGCTGGCTCGGGAGATCACCTGGCTGCCGGCGGTGGAGAATCGTGGCGAGGGAATCTTTATTCAGTTTAAGAAAGACGTTGTCGAGAATTGGGCCACTCGGCCTGAGGTTCAAGCCCGCGGCATGCGGCTACTCAGTGGCTACGAGGCATGGAAAGATGAACGCAGTGGAGCAACGAAGAAGTTTGTCGAGGAAGGTGGACTACTGCCGTACGTCCTATTTCACTCATTCGCTCACATGTTGATCACGGCGGTTTCGCTTGAATGCGGATACCCAGCTAGTTCCATTCGCGAGCGAATCTACACGATTCCCGATATTGGCTACGGAGTGCTCCTGTACACCGGAACTTCCGATGCCGAGGGGACACTCGGTGGACTCATTCAGGTCGGTCGTCGAATTGATGAACACATTCGAGGTGCACTCGAAATGGGCGAACTCTGCTCGAACGATCCCGTCTGTGCTCAGCACGAGCCAGCGAATCAGCACGAACGGCGATTTCTGCATGGTGCCGCCTGTCACGGTTGTCTTTTGATCTCTGAGACGTCTTGTGAACAACACAACGAATTCCTGGATCGGGCGTTGGTCGTTCCTACCGTCGACAACCTTGGCATCGAGTTTTTCACAACACGGTAACCGATGAGCATCCGGAATACGTCCAGCAGCTTCGCTCGCTTGAGCGACTCCGATCTACGTGCTTTGACCATGGGGCTGGAGTCAGGACGGATCTCTGTTCCATGCTCGGCATTGCAGCTTCGTCGCCTGATTTCAGCGTCCGCGGTCGACGATGTCATTTCAGCGATCAGCTACTTGGCGGAGCAATTCTTCAGTGCCGGTCAAGTTGCCGCTTGCCTTAACATGATCTCGCTTGATCGTCTTGAAAATCCTGGTGGGGCAAAAATCGAAATTGACTTGGTCACGTCCGGCCCTGAAGCACCAGGGCTGACCAATCGGGACACAGCCGTCGTGGTCCGAGAACTCTTCTCGCATGCCGCGAATAGCGTCATTGTGGTCGGCTACGCGATCTACCAGGGGCAGATGGTCTTCGAGGCCTTGGCAAAACGCATGAATGAGCTTCCTGGCCTGGATGTCGAATTCTTTCTGAACGTCCCTCGCCCCGATCGCGATACGACCAAGTCTGAGATACTGGTCTCCCGATTCGTAGAACGTTTCAAAACGGCCCAGTGGCCGAAGGACAGCCGGTTGCCGAAAGTCTATTACGATCCACGATCCGTTTCCGACGAAGTCCGAATTCGGTCATCGCTGCACGCCAAGTGCGTGATCGTCGACAACGCTCACGTTTTTATCTCGTCAGCCAACTTCACCGAAGCGGCGCAGCAGAGAAACATCGAGGTCGGTCTGCACCTGAACTCCAGCCACCTGGCAACCAAGACGTCTCTCCACTTTCGGAAAATGCTCGAAGCGGGGCTTTTCAAGCGAGCCGTGTGAAATCCGGATTTGACAAAGTCGCGGAAATTGCCTTACGCTCGAAATGCCCAAGATGCTTTTGCCAGGTTGCAATAGAAGACCGGCAAATTGCCGTCTCTTAATTGCTTCCAGGTGTTTGAATCGAACGTTGGCACCTGGGCGCCCTGTCAGTAGCCGCACAGGCCATTTCAAACGGATGGACTCACATCCAGTCGTGAAAGACTCGCCGAACTTCTGGAGCCAGAACTTGCCCAAGAGCTTGCAAAAAACTAAATTCATTCACGATTATTCCCCGCCGGTTGTTGCCGACGACGACTGGACGATCCGATCATGCGGAGATGTTCGTCAGCGTCGCCAATGAGACGACAATGGTTGCTGCGCATGCTCACGCCGTGGAGGGGCGGCGTTCGCTGGCAACGAACTGTGCCGAGAGCGGTCGTCGATTCTTGTTCAAAACAACATTGCCTGCTGGTCGGTCGCGAAGGGCGATTCCGGCGATTCCCCATTTTTCAGCTCGAGCACGTGTGCTTCGATCTCACCGACAAAGGGGAACCATCTCGGCATCAGGTTCTCGCTAGCAGATAGCTGCCAGGCGTCCGCTTGTTGGATTCGCTGTGCCAGCGAACGGAGCTTCGCGCGGTAGCGGTGCTCCTGCATGAGCGCCTCATCCTCATCCACCGGCTGCACGTATTCGATCACCAATTCGAATGGACAGCCGCACTGCAGTTCGCGTCGGCGACTGGCGACGTCGGTCGATCTCCCGACCTTCACGAACTTTACGCCGAAGCATTCACACGTGATGAAGTAAATCCCCGAATTTTCCAAACCGGCGCCTCCGAGTTCTCGACGTAATCCAGGCCCATTGTAGTTACGGATTGGTTTCGGGTGGGAATCGCGAGTGATTCTCTTGCCGCGTGAAGTCGCTTCGATCTCGAGTTAGATGAGCAAACAGAAATGGACAGCAATTGGTGATAGGAGGTTCGGCCGCGTTCGCTAATTGCCACCCGGCCCTGATCAGTCGCCTACAGCAACTCCACATTGACTTCCGCTTCCGCCGCCTCGATCTTACGCGACAGCAGATCAACTTCCAACTCCATATCGTGATAGAGTTGAATTTCTTGACCGAGAGATTCAACCGCAACCGTCAAGTGGTATTTCGCTTCATCCAGAGGGCTGACGCTGTGGCCCTGGTGTCCCACAACCGCAATGCAAAATGATGCGGGTAACTGGTCCGCAGGCATTGTGAACCAATCTTTTTGAAGTGTACCCGCCGTGCGGCTGCTTGCCGTCAGTTTGCCAGCTCCGGCGTTCTCTCCAACGACCCAATTGAACCGATCACGATCCGTCGTTACCGTGCCACTTTCTTCTTTCACCAACCTCGCGGCAAACTCTTCAGCTGTCTCACCAGCATAGTTTGTCCGCCAATCCAGCCAAACGGCGAGATAGCCTCTTCGATCACGTCGGGTTCGCCTCGATGCAGCCGAATAGGATAGGCAAACTTCAATCAACACTTCCGAAGCATTGCCTGGCTTACGAAGCCGATCAGGAATGTTGACTTGATAGACATCCACTTGCTTCGCTTTGATCTTCTGCAAATTAGAAGTGATCATGGTGGCGCGATAGTCGGTGTTCCCCGTCGCCCGGTCGTGGTCTGGCAGTCCGTACCCCAAATGGCGAATTGCTTCAATTTGTTCCAGCCGCGTACCGAAAAATGCCCAGTCTGGCCAACGAGCGGACAGAGCAATCAGGGCCCGGTACAGAAGCGTGGATTCCTTTGGAAATATCTTCTGCAGTTGAGCTGCCAATCGAGTCACCTTAGGAGCGGCAAACGAGGTGCCTACTTGGTCGCGATCGGTTGATGGTCCTGCAGCGTGTAGATTGCAGCGGACGAGGTCGGGGTAAACCGCTTTGGCACTCGGGTTGTTCGAGATGTCGTTGCTGGGATTGCGAACGAAGTCACCACCAAATTCAACCACGTCCGGTTTCACCACTCCGAAAATCCCTCGGCCCGTACGAGAAAATGCGGACGGCCGTTCGGGACCGTCCGCAAAACTATTCCAGGTAGATGACCGGTAAACGTCGGTTGAAATCGAGCCGACCGTGAGTGCTTGCAAGCTTTGACCAGGATTCGCGACACGACACGAATCCATCAATAGGTAGCCTGGGTAGTCACGCCCCGCAGCCAAATGCTGTTTAATTCCTAAACGCATGCGCCCCGTAGCGTCAGGGAAAACATTGCCGACACTCTGAATGAACAGTAGGTCATGGCGATCCGACAACGCATCAATTCTGGCTGCCCATGGCGACATGTGACGCATGCGGCATACGCTCCAACTGCAGATGGACTGGTTATAGATCCGACTGCCGCGATGACCATATCGAAAGTGTTCAACGATTTCGCTGAGCATATCGAAGATCGCTCGATCATCCGGCAGACTGTTTCGATCGTTCAACACTCTGGCATTCTGGATCCAAAACTCGGCTTGGTGAGTCCCGCTCGTTGGAATGTTTTCGCCGAACAGTACGACGCCTGCGACTCGGGTTCCGTGTCCTGATGGAGTCACATAGTCAGCTACGTCTCTCGGAGTTTTCCCGAAGAAGCAACGTGACTCGGACGAGTCGATCGCCGCTTTGAGAAGCCGATGATTTTCCTGAATGCCGCTGTCAATGACACAGACGGCGACCGCATCGAATGCAGGCGGGGTGATGACGACCGGGCTGGTGGAACCGGTCGAAACCGTCGAGGACTCAACGGGAAGATCCGCGACATCAGCTTCTTCGACATCGAATAGATAGGGATAGTTGAAAACAAAGTCTCGCAGCCCGACGCCTGGTAGGCGAATGCGTGCAGTAAATTCATCAGGAACGTCAGTGTCGGGTTCTTTTGTGCTTGGGTCGATGTAACTGTCGTAGGCTTCAATAAATTTCTCGATCTGGCCGATTCGGTCGGTTCGGACTTGATCCCATCGGTCGTAGGCTTTTATCAGTTCCGAGCGGTGGCGAGCTCGATAAGTTTCCTCGTTTTCTTTCTTTCCCATCGGTGTTAGACGGGGTTCGTAGCCACCGTTGCAGGAGATACCGGCATTGATCCAAATTGCCTCGTCATCGTCGATTTCGCCCCACCGCTCGTACAACGTGGGGGAAAGGATGTGCTGGAGTCGTTGGTCGCCAGAACTGGCCGACACATCGTAGATTCTGGCTGCGACGCCGCCACCACGATCCAAGCGACTGAATAGGTCGACGACTTCGTTGAACGTCACGACATCAACGTCATGCGAGGCGACGATTACAAACCCGTCCTCCTCTTGGCACACGATCTCGAAGTCTAAGCGACGTCTTATCTCATCCAGATCAAGGTTGTCTGGATCCAGCTTCAGCAAAATTGGTTTGCCGGCAGGGAGTGCGGGCGCTCCATCGGGCCTCTCTTCTTCGATCTTGGCCCAGATTGCCCGCATCTCGTCGACAGAACGGCTAAGCGAAGTAGCGTGCGTCTTAAAATTCGCCTTCAGTTCCTTCTCATGCTCCGGCGTATAGCCTCGTTGCTGGTGATCCGGAGTCTGATATGAACCACTGGTGCGTTTGACGAGTTGAAGATGAGGGAATTCCGTCTCGGGCATAGTTCACGAAGCTAAAGAGTATCGATATCGTTGTCCGCTAATGCTTGTTCGAGATCATTCTTTTCGATCCTTGAACGCTCATCCAAGATCGCAAGCTTTGCGGCATCACGGGATAGCTTCACAACCTTTGCTGCAGAGGCTCCCACCATAGTCCCCGCCAATTCTACCCATTTGATCTTGGGATCGACATCCATCGAACTCAGTGTTTGATGCAGCAATCGCTCGATTTCATCTTCGCTTGGTGGTGGGACTTCAAAAGCCTCGTCAAACCGACGGAAGATGGCTGCGTCTAACTTGTTCGCTACGTTGGTGGTCGCTACAAAAAGACCCGGAGACTCATACTCGTCCAAAAGCAACAGCATCGTATTGACGATTCGCGATGCTTCACCGATGTCGTTGGCTTGGTGACGAGATCGGGCAACGAAATCGCATTCATCCAAAAGAAGAACGCACGGGTTGGCTGCGCTTGCGTCGAATACGTTTCGCAGGTTCGATGACGATTCACCGAAATAGGATGACACTAGCGAATCAAATCGAACCTTCATGAGCGGTAGCCCAAGGTTCCAAGCCAGTCGTTTCGCCCCAAGAGTCTTCCCACAACCGGGCGGGCCGTACAGCAAAATCTTCTTCCGCGGCACCATCCCGTGCTTGGCTAGTCGATGCCGAGCAGCGTATTCCTTCTCGATTCTTGCAAACCGCGATTCTACTTCCGGAGGCAGCACCATGTGGTGCTCAAGTTGCTCTCGCGGAATGATCGTCGCGAGCGGATCGCGGTAACGGCGACTTCGTGGGAGTTCGGTAAGTTTCCCAACATCCGACGAAGTCGGGCCGATGTCCTCGCTGTTTTCGCGATTGGTCGCGGTCTCTGATTTCAAAAGAACATCCAGTTCTTCGGCGAGACGCGTGTGACCGACACGCTTTTCGTCACGCACGATTTGAAAAGCGATGCGATCTAAATCGTCGTTGCTTCGTGCAGCGATGGCACGGATCAGCTTGCGAAGGGTTTGGGACTTCATAGGTACGGCTTTCGTTTCGGCTCCATCGGCGTTCGTATTGACCGCGGTCAGTTGTGAGCTGTACCGGAATTGCCACAGCAAACGCAACGAAAACTGGGCAAGCTAGGCAGAGATCAGTCGCTGTGGGAACCACAATCGGTCCTTTCGTCGACCATTTGCAGCAGTTTGCCGCCTAACACTCAGTTTAGTCGCATTGACACCCGCTGGGTACGCTACGAACGGCAGTTAACTGCTGCGACTCAGACGAAAACTTGTCGGAAAGTTTTTTTCAAGTTGTCTCGCCAATCCGATAGTTGCCTGCGAGTGTTCTTTGCGTTCATCATCAGTATCGACCGCAAGCAAACGCCTCTGCGAGGCAATCAACTGTTGCCAATCGTTGGGCCCGATTCCCGCTGGCCTAAGCAGCTCGGCAAGCAAGGGCTCCTCGCCCCGTTCCGATTCGACTGGTGCATCTCCTGGCGAGAGAGGCATTCGCTCAGGTCTCCATTGAAGAAGCCATGATTGTGTCGCGACGTACTCAAGACGTTCGTCGTCCGAATCAGCCTTCTGAATATTCTCGGCAACTATCGCCAATCGTCTGCATCTCCAGTTTTCCGCATCGATCTCGCCGGTCTCTGCCGCAGTGGCACCGATACGAGTCCCGTCGTGCTGCCCCTGGGAACTCGTGAACAACGCCCCTTGGGGATGCTCCCATCTCCGCTGCCAGGCATATCGCAGAGCGATTTAAAAGCCGGATTTTAAAACGCCAATTGCAGGCGACCGTCTGCCGAGACCTACGTGACCCAGACAGCGTAAACGTGACTGATCGAGCCCCGGGTCCCGTCATGCGTAACTGGACACGCTCTCGCCTGCTGAATCGCCGCTGGTCGCCGGAGTCCATGCTTTTCGATGGCCGGGATCGGGGCAATAGCAAAAGCCTGCGACACCGTTGCGGATCGCAGACTTTCATTGGCAATCAGAGACTGCCAACCTGGCCCCCTTCCTGACTGCCAACTCCATCAGTTCATCGATCAAGGACGACGCCTTAGCGATGGTCAGATCCGTCAGTGGCGAAACGCCGAACCGATCGTATAGTCCACCAGAACAAATCGAAGTACGCACCGGTGTCGGCCGCCGGAGCATCGAAACTGTTGTCGGAAATCACTTCGGTGTGGGTCACCGAAGCGGTGGAGCGGATTGGCTTCGAGCTGGCGGCTGGTCCAACCTCGGCGAGTTGAGAGTGACCGAGCGGAGCTGCTTTAGGGGTTACTTGAACGCCGGCAGCGTCCGCGTACACCTTGACGATGAAAGCGGGGGGATCCGGAACGGGGATGACGATCAACTTCCGAGGCTAGCGGGGTGGGTTCGGAAACGCAGTTCGATGCATCGTTGGAAACAGCCGGTCAAATCACGCTTGAGCAATAGAGCCCTTCGAAAGGAGGCCTGTCAAAAGTAATGAGAACATGCCGATAAAAACACACACCAAGAAATCAGCTTTCGGCGTCCGAATTGCGTCGCCCCCACTTCTACGGCAACGCACAACATCGCACCGGCGGTGTAGCGAATCAAGTCAACCCACACAAAATGAAAACCAAGCAATAACCCGCCTAGTGTCGTATCTCTGACCGAATCGATCCACGGTGCGTGGTACAGTTGACCGAATTCGATTGCGTAGGCGAACCCAAGCGTCATCGCCGCACGAGAGATGATTTTGGCATGGGGAACACAGAAACTGATCCCGCAATAAACCAACGCGGTCCAAAACGCATCGCCAGCGTTTTCGGCTACGAAACTTGGCAAAGACAATCCATACCACCGCGAGGCGAGTCCCAGCAGCATCGCCACTGCGGCAAAAGCAATGAAAACGCCGCGTTTCTTAGAGTCAGCCATGCGCGACCGTTTGACTTTTGGGCGGCCATGCCGTCAACACGAACGCCGCGGCCATCAGCAAGTAGCTCGGCAAGAACAGCCACCACCAAAACGCCCCGGGCAGATAGCTGCTTAGCGTCTCGGTGCCATTTGCAATCGCGGGTTGCATGAACGTTGCCAGCCCCAGCCCGGCACCGGCAACGAACATTGCCGAGCTTGTGAAGGTGAACATGATTTCACGCTGCGACAAGAGTGTCCACGATCCCCACATGATAAACAACATCGCAATCACGGCGGGGCAGATCCAAGGCCCCAACCAAACACTAGGGATCAAGAATAGGACGTCCCATTCCAACCAACGTTGCGGCCAACCGATCAAAATCTTTAGCCAGGCGTAATAGAACAGATCCCAGACTCCGAACAAGAAAACAAAAGCGGCGAAGCTACGCGTCAGTGATTTTCGCTCGGCCAGCAACGCGACGGTCAAGATCATCACCATCGTCGCAACTTCGCGGCTGAGTTCCAGGAGCGGATCGAAATCGTTCAGGAAATGTAGGGGAAACAGTTCCAGCGGATTATCGGGATAGTAAAGACGACGCATGTAAACCACAACAGCCGCTTCCAGTAGCGCCATCGCGACCGCGTAGATGCCCAGCAGAACAAGATTTCGTTTCATCTTCGTTTGTCTCAGGAAGGTAGCCACATCGCGCAGTCGGCGATCGGCTCTCGGTTACACGCCAGCGGAAACGACACTGCTGCTACGCCCCACATCAGCCACATCTTGCCTAGCCAATCGACGGCGAAATCGTAGGTGTCGGCGTCTTGTCAGTTCGACCAGCGGTCGCCAGGCTCGGGCGGTCATTTGGTACTTGATCAACAGATGCCAGAACCGATTGGATCGTTTGTACAAATACGACATTGCTAAGTAGGCCGGCACGGCCCGCCAGTCCCGCGGACGACGACGCCAAATGGATGCATCAGAAAACAGACGCCGATAACACCATTCGTAGCCCTCAGCTAATTGCTCCGGAGTCAAGTGCTTGGGACGGAACACGACGTTCGCAGTGTCGTACTTGCTCCAATCGGTGTGCAACAATCGCCCTTCGGACTCCATCTTCCGAAACAATGGCGTGCCAGGATACGGAGTCATGATGTGGAACGTCGCGCACTCCAAGCGGTTCTCTTCCACCCATTTCACGGTCGTCTCAAAAACATCTTCGCGATCATGATCGAATCCCAATACGAAACTTCCGTTGACTTGGATCCCGTTGCGGTGAAGCAATTCGACTCGTCTGGCGTAGTCCTCGGTACGCGGACTCTTTTTATTGGCATCGGTGATGTTGTCGTTCTGTAGCGACTCAAACCCAATGAACACTCCCGTGCAGCCCGCCAAGGCCATTTCGCGCACCAATAACGGGTCATCCGTGATGTCGATGCTGACCGCTGCGCTCCAAATCTTCTCCAACGGTCGCAACGCGGCACACAATTGACGTAGGTATTCGGGCTTGGAACCCAAGTTGTTGTCGGTGAATACCGCATATGGCTGATCGTCCTGCTGAAACTCGTCGGCGATCTGCTGCACGTCGCGCATCAAGTACGGCATGTGCAGTCCTTTGGTGGACAGGTAACAATAGCCACATCGATTGTGGCAACCACGGGTGGCGATCAGGCTGGTCGTGGTGAGATAACCATTCCGCTTCAGCAAGTCACGTCGCGGCGGAGGATCTGCGCGGTACGGTCGTTTGAAGTCGGCGCGGTAAATCTCTTTCAGATCGCCCGCATCGATGTCATTTAAGATCTGGCTCCATAGCTGAACGCCATCTCCAATCGCCAGCACATTAGCATGGGGCGCGACTTCTTCAGGACATGAGATCGCGTGCAAACCACCCAAGACGACAATTGATCCACGATCACGATACCAATGAGCTAACTCGTAGGCACGCTTGGCAAACGTCAAATGCACAGTGATACCGACCACAGCGGGAACAGGAGCGCACGGCGGCGGGCCCTGCAGCAGATTCTCGTCCCAGTACTCAACATGCCAGTGATCCGGCGTGCTGCCAGCGATACTGGTCAGGGCCAACGTGGGAGTGAGCACGTGCTTGCCGAAACTCGCATGCGGATCCTTGGGATAAAACGGATTGATCAGTAGTGCATGTTGTTCGCAAACAGGCCCAACGTTCTTAGCCGAGTCCAGCTCGGGCGCGACTCGCATATCAGGCGGAACCCAGTATTTGCCCATGATATTCTCGAAGATCCGTTTAGAAGGTCGTTGTCATGTATCGCGACGGCTGACTCGCTTGATCTGTGCGTAGGTGTTTCCTATCTTTCTTTCGATCCCTTGCTGGCTGCGATTTGTTCCAGCCGCTTGTGGACTTCGTTGATAGTATCATCCAAAGTCGATGTGCCGGCGGTGAGGCCGATTGTTCTTGCGTCGCCGAACCAATTCGGGTCAATCTCATCCGCACAAGTCACGTGCAGGGCTGGCACGTTGTGCTGCTTGCAGAGTTCTGCCAATCGTCGAGTATTGTTTGAATTGCGGCCGCCCACGACCACGACCACATCAACGCGGCTGATCAGTTCCGACATCGCTTGCTGCCGACGCTTGGTTGGATGGCAAACCGTGTCAACGAAACGAATATCGGCCGCCGGATTTCGCAGTGCAATGCACGCTTTGATTTCCTCCACGAACTGCGACGGCATGGTGGTTTGACATATGATCCCCAACCACTCACTTTCGTACGTCCGCACGTCTTGTGTACTGGCGATTACGTCGCAGCTTTCCAAGTCTTCGACGATCCCAAGCACTTCGACGTGCCCGGGTTTTCCGATCAACAACACATGCCGTCCTTCGGCTGCCAATTGCATGGCCGCGTCGTGGACTCGCCGCACCAGCGGGCATGTCGTATCGATTAATTGTTTGCCGTTTGCTTGAAGACGTTTTCGTTCTGCGTTGCTGACACCGTGCGCCGTGATCAGCACCAGCGGCGTCGACGCAATCGATTCTCGATTGTCTTCGGGCGACTGGCTGAAACCCGCCTCGCTTAATTGCTGAATCACGTTTGGATTGTGGACCAGTTCGCCGTGAATGGTGACCCGCGTTGGATCGCTTACCTCTCTCGTGATCTGCAACGCGTCGCGAACACCAAAGCACATCCCCATCTCGGCGGCTCGTACGATTTTCATGCTGTGTCTCGGCTTGAGTAGTTTCGCTAGCTTTGCACTGCAAAGTGCCTGATCAAAAAAAGAGAACGTCGTCACGTGGGCGACCAACCGCCCGAGAATCCTGGCTGATCGATTTCGGGATTGGCTTGGGGCTGGGGCTGTGCGTCAGCCAAGACCTTTTCCAAGACACTGATGTAGTCCGCAAATCGTTCGCGTCCTGCGTTCGTCAGTCGATACATGGTTTGTGGGCGCGAGCCAGTGCTGCTCTTCCAAATTTCCACTAGGCCAGCTTCGCTGAGTACGCCCAAGTGCCGGCTCAGGTTTCCGTCGGTGAGTGAACAAAGTTGCTTTAAATCGTTGAACAATACTCCGTCGGCGTTTGCGGCCAAGGAAGCCAGAATGCCTAGACGCGCTTTCTCGTGCATCACGCGATCCAGGCCGTGATAGGAGAACCGACCAGCGTGCTGCGATGACGATGATGCGTCTTCGGTTTTTCGTGGTTTTGCATTACGAGACATGCTTTCGCTCCAAGGTCCAATATAGGATCGCCGCGCACAACAACTGCCCACCACCAAAGGCAAACGCCATCTGCCAAGGGGAAAAAGCGTATTCTCCTTGTCCCCATCGCAGGCAACAGCAACCGCAAACGACGTAGTACAAGCCAGCCCAAACAACCGCCGAAGGTAACAGTCGCCAGGAGGCGAATATTCCCAAGCCGAACATTAGCGACCAAAGCCCGGGCAACATCCACGCCACGTTCGGCGCACTGCGATAAATACAAACAGTCAACAACGCTCCCACCACTAGGCACGGCGAGAACTGTTCCACCGCCAACCGCGTCATATCTCGAGCAAGTCCCGAACCTGCGCCGTTGGCTCTCAGAAACAATTCGGCTCCAGCAATCGTAACGCTGACCAGTGCGACGCCCACCCAGAGAACCAGATAACGACTCAAATCAGTCGCGGGCGAAGCCACCCACTGCGATTGAAAAGCGGCAGCGATCAACCCAAGCACTCCTGAAAAACCGACCGTCAACGAGCGATAGCCACGAAACACTTCGCTACGTGCCATCTGCTGCCGAATTTCGGAGATCTGCTGAAGTGCTTCGCGAAGCTCCACCGGTTGCTCCCGATTAAGAGGCGTCAAATATTTTACTTTGCAATACAAAGTACAAGGGCGAGCGGCGCAAGTCAAGGCTTTTTTTTCATGCGTGATTCGCCCAGGGATTGCCCCGTCTACAGGGAATTACCGTGCTTTCTCACCAAGCGCTGAGCGGGATGTCGTCGACAGGCGAGGCGGCAAGGGCGCGAAGCTGCCTCTTACAGCCTTGACAGCTCGGTTGACTAACTCGCCTCGTTTGCATCGACCGAACGGAGTTCGGTCGGGGTGAAACTCGCGTCGGTGTCTTCAGAATCCGGGCACCGAAGCTCCGAAATTGCCATCACCGAAAGTGCTCCGGCTTCATCGACCGGAGCAGAATCCGAAGTCAGCCACCGGAGGATAGAAGGCGACCTCCAACTGCTTGAAAATGGATCTGCGCACCGTTCTCTTGGTAACCGTGTTCGCCACACCCACCATCTGCGGCAACCGAATCTATCTTCGAGTTGCTCAAGAGATCGATGGACAACGCAGTGAGTTCCTGTACTGCTTGGCAAAACCAGGTTCCTGATGGATGCTGGTCTTCAAGTACGGATTGTCAGACAATCACAGAAAGGTTCCGGCCACTTTTTCCTATCCGTTGATGTTCCGTGACATGGGAGTTCGTTTCAAAGTTGGTTTTCTTATCCTAGCAGAACTCGCCAAGAGTTTCGGCCTTCGATATCGGACTACTGAATGTCTTGGCGACTTCCGCTAAAATTCCTGCACAGTGCCCCGACTAGGACGAAAAGCTGCCTCGTCCAACAGGGGCAATCAAAGTTGCGACTTCTCAGGAGTATGTAATGGAATCGGTAGTTGAACTGATCCGGCGGGTGGAAGATTTTGAGATTGATCCGGGCGAGAAAACCTTGCCGTTTGAGGCTCGTTTAGCCCGCGAGAATGGCTGGACAGTGGCGTATTCGCGACGCGTGACCAGCGAATACAAACGGTTCTGCGTCATGGCGGTTGCCGCCGGGCATCCTGTCACGCCGCCTGAGCATGTCGATCAAGCCTGGCATCTCCACCTCACCTACTCGCGATCTTACTGGGAACGCTTCTGCCCCGAGGTGCTCGGCCAACCGCTGCATCACGAACCGACCAGCGGCGGGACACACGAAGGACTGAAATATCGCGACTGGTACGCCGAGACACTCGCGAGTTACGAAAGACTGTTTGGACACCCGGCCCCGACGGATATCTGGCCTTCGGTCAAACAACGCTTCGCACATGCGGGTGAGTGGCGATGGGTCAACACCGGGCAATCATGGGTGATCCCCCGATTTCGAACCGTGGTGACAGCCATCGCCGTTGCGACGATATTGTTTCTGTTGATCTTGCCAGGATGCCACGGCGCAGGCGGCTGGCCAGTGCCACCGTTCCATTTGGGAGGCGATGGCTTTCTGGTTTTCTACTTTGCATTCGCATTCTGTACGTTGGCCTTCACGGCGGCCAGTCGTTTGTCTCAGTCCGATGGCAACAGCCCGGAGTCAACGTCAACGACGCCGATCGATGTAGCGGAGTTATCGCCACAGCAGATTGCTGTGCTCAGCGGCGGCGGAGCGAGATTAGCTCATGTGGCCATGGCCCAATTGTATGTGGATGAGAAAATCACGATCAGCAAACGATGGTGGGGAAAGACGACGATGCAAGTTCATGGCGAATGCCCGCAAGAACCCGCTTTGCTGCGAGATGTGTTCGGAGCGGTGGCAAAGAACCAATCGGCGACGAGTGTGATGACCGCCGTGAAGCCGCATTACGAACGCATCTCTGAAGACCTTGCCCAGCGCGGTCTACGGAACACTACGACGGTCATTTCGAAAACATCCGCCGTCTTGATTGGAGTGTTGATCGCGGTCGGTTTCCTGCGAATCACTCAAGCCATGCTCCGAGGCCAAGAAGCGGGCTTCGTCGTGATCATCATGGTGGTGACTGCGATTCTCACATTCCTGATTAACGCGCGGTCATCAACGCTAACAAAGCAAGGCAAACAGTTGGTGAAACAGCTCGTCGACAACGCTAAGCCGAACCAACGGGCGATCAGCTTGCAGCACTGCACTGCCGCTGATATCGCGATGCCTGTCGCACTGTTTGGTGCGAGTGCCTTGCCAGCCGCTGAGTTCCACGATCTATCCGCCTTGTTACCAACGATCGGACGGCAAAGCAGCGGTTCGAGCGGTGGTGGGTGCAGCGGATGCGGTGGCTGTGGCGGATGCGGAGGGTGCGGTGGTTGTGGTGGTTGTGGTGGTTGAGATAGACAATCCGCTCTATTCTGCAAACCTCAACATGCTTGGGTGGCCGTTTATGCGTTTCACGAACCGCCTAGTGCGGACCCGCATGCTCTGTGTTGAGGTCGTGCGGCTTTTAAGAATAGGCGAAAAAAGGTACGGGCGAAAAAAGGTACGCGGACTCATTTCAATTTCAAGGTACAGACCGATGCCAGTTAGATAGCTTTGTTAGCAACTTCGGTCGCATCGGTCGGAGCGACCTGGCCACTTCGGTTCGGCGCGTCGGCCATCTCCACGCAAAATCGCCGGTTGCGAACTGATACCGGCTTCATCGACCGGAGCAGCGATCCGGCGTCGGCCACCGGAGCACCCAATTGGGGCTGCGGGGATCGAGTATTAAATTGAAACGTAAAGTTTTTTTCCGTGAATCTAATGCAGCTTTTGACAAAGAGATGCAATCGCACTGAGCATTCGGACCCGCGCAAGACGATACAAATCAACCACGATGTCATTCGCAATAGATCGCGACCTATCGCTGAGAATCGCCAGGATTGAGCGGCTGCAAATGCTGCGAACGCAGAGGCGAGGTTAGCTTTGAAAGGAGTAATCGCCCCGGGTGACTGAGCCCAGCGGCGATCACGCATAACGTCAGGATAGCGATAGTCACTGTTTTCCGACCGATGGCGGATGTGGGTGTCGGTGTATATATTCCGTCCGAGTTTTCAGCTCCTTGCGTCGCCAGCTTCGGATTGGTCACTACGTTAAGCGTTTGCGATGGAAGATCGATTGCACGTATTTCACTTTTTTCCAAGTCAAACCACTTGAAGCGTGCCGCTGGGACCACGTACTGTCCCGGCCGCTGGCAAACATAGGTAATGACGTCTTGCCGCTGGCCCACCAAGGAACCACCGTCGGTCTGGTCTGACGTTTCTGGTTTTGTGTAGATGCCTAAGCCATCAATGTTGCCAGCGGCGAATGGTGGGAACAGCATTCCGGGAATGTCCGGAGCTGTATACGTCACGGTCCGAGTGAATGCTTGGCCAGCCATTACGTCATCCTTGCTCGGTTCCGGTTTCCAAGTCTCTTGAACCTTCAAGTCGCGTGCACTAAGCACTTGACCCAAGCCGTCTGCGCCAGGAGGCAACTTCACTGTGTAGGAAAGCGGCTTCGTTTCAACGGAGGCACTGATTTCTTTCGGGTCCAGCGGCGCTGGTTTGTAGGAGAACCTGATCGTGAACGCCGGTATGGATTGCTCGCCCGCCCGCATCGGATAGGCTGCCAATTCATGCCGCTGGATTGAATACATCGTGTCGTCAATCGTCTCGCTGTCGACAACCGGATGCTCCGCAGGCGGCATCATCAGCACGCCTTGGGGTTCAGGAAGATCAAATGCGGGAGCGCTCGCAAAGTAACCTGGTGCAAGCAATTCAACAACGACCGTGACCTTCTGGCCAACCCACGTGTCGCCTTTCGTTCGGAGCGTTGCCCGCACCTGCGCGTCTTGGGCCAGCGCGTTGCTGCTGAGTTGTACGCTGACAATGCACAGCAGGAGTGAAAGTTGAACGGACGAGAATCGAGTGGGGCTCATTTCGACGCCTCATTATCAGCGGGTGGCTCTTGGCGTGCAGCTTGATACGCGAATTTTGCTTTTAGAAAATCTGCTGGTGTGGTCTGTACGCGACGCAACCAGGTCTTGCGAAGCTCTTCGTCTGACATCTTTGCGTCATTCAATTGCGTCGGTTTTCCTTTCTTGTCGGTACCTTTTGGATCGACGACGATATCGTCCGGCTTGTAAGCATCTGCGGACTCTTCGCGGTCCGCACCTGCATCATCAATCAATTTCTTCCGTGCGGCCGACAATGCCATGTTGTCTTCGGCCTCTTTCCAATGCGGATGAAAGCCCAACGCCCGATGGTAGCTGTCGATTGCGGCATCGTACTTCCCATGCATCAACCAAGCATTGCCCTGGTTGAAGGCGCCGTCAGCACCGGCAACTCTTGCATAAGTTTTTGCCGCCGCCTCGAAATCTCCGTTGCGGTACTGGGCCGCTCCGATGCGGTTTGGCGACGCGTAAGTCTTGGCTGCTTCGGCATATCTCTTTTCTGCAAACAGTCGATCGCCGCGTCGGTTGGATGACTGCCAAAACTGCGGGTCGCGAATGGTTCCCGTAACCATCACAAGGATGAACAATCCAGCAATCGTGACTCCCATTCGGAAGGCCAGCGGCCTTGAATGCGGTTGATATGCCGATTGACCGTGCGAGTGTGCGGTTGATTTCATCATCAAATGCTCGTGGAAACCATCCAGCCCTTGCGAAAAAAAGGAAGCATCAGGCAGGCCAACAGAGGCGACAACCAGTAGCCGCTCTCGGCCCAACGCAGCTCGGAATCGTCACCCCTGCCGTTGGCAAACTTCGCTGCACTGGCGAGCTCGCGAACATCGGAATCGTCCGCTGTGAGTCGGACGACATCAGCCCGCAGAGGATGGGCGGCGTTTTCCGCAGCGTCGAGTTCGTCACCCGCCATCAACGGCGGATACAAACGCAGATCGGTGCTGGAGTCTCGTCGCCACTTAGACAAGGCAGCGGTTTGTCCCGGCGCGACGCTGTCGGTGATCCAAAGGATCGAACCGCCACCGGCATCTTTGAGGGTTTGGTCAGCCAACTTGAACGCTTCCGCGGCCGCGTCTCCGTCGACGGGCATGATTTCGGGATCAAGTGACTGCGCGAAAGAACTGATGAGTTCGCCGTCCGTTGTCGCTGGCATCACCACATGCGCCGATCCGCTGTAAGCGATCAGTGACGTCTTGGCGGGACCACGCGCTTGCAACAGATCGTGGATCTTTTGCGTCGCGCGAATCAGACGACTGGGCTGAACATCTTCGGTCTTCATCGACGGCGAGACTTTGACGACGATCGCGAGCGCGGCAGTGTCGTTTGCAAACGGTGCCGGTTGATGTTTCCAGGTCGGACCCGCGATCGCGACGATCGTCACCAGCCAAAGCACGGCAACTAGGTCTCGTGGGCCAATCCGAGATCCGTGTTCCGGGCCACTGAGCAAATGAGTCAACAAATGCGGAGCAACAATGTCGAGCCACCGACGATTGGAATCGCCGCGTCGTCGCAACAGCCACCACAGCATCAATGCCGGAATCAGCATCAGTAACCACAGGGGACGGATGAAATGCAGCGGCGGACCTGACACTGCGAGCAAGCCAAACGGGCAGACGGCGACGTGGGCGAGTGACGCGGCTGCGAGCGGCGGCTCCGCAATCGCTGATCGACTCAAAAACCAATCTCGAACCTCCAGAAACGTCAGCTGCAACATCGAAACGGACAGCGCTATGAGCAATGGCCACCAATAAACATCGCGGCGGGGACGATGTGAAACGGTTTGCACCTTTCGAGTTTCCAGCTTGTCGAGCTTGTCATAGATCTCGGCAAGTTGTTTGCGATCGGCAGCGTGTGCATACATGCCGCCTGTCGTTGTCGCAACGTTCTTGAGTGTCTGTTCGTCCAACGCATCTTCACCGGCCGCTTTCGGATCGCCGACCGCAATCGTATGAATGACGATACCTTTGTCTTTTGCGATCTGCGACGCCTTTTGCGGAGGAACCTGGCTTGCCGTATCGTTCCCATCGGTCAAAGCGATCAGCACGCGGTCTTTCACTTCGCTGCGATCAAACTGGTTGATCGCTAAGCCCAAAGCATCCCCAAATGCGGTTTGAGGCCCAGCCATTTTCACTTGCGCCTCATCCAACAACTCTTCACAAACCTTCAAGTCTTCGGTGAACGGTGCTTGCACAAAGGGAGCGCTTCCAAAGAAGATCAAGCCGACGCGATCGCCTTTTCGTTTCGTCAGAAAATCTTTCAATACCTCTTTAACGGCGGTGAGACGGTCGACGGTTTTGCCGCTAGCGTCTTCCAAATCCTTGGTCTCCATGGAGCCCGAGAGATCGACGGCCAGCAACATGTCCCGTACCGGAATTTCTTTGCGAATCGGTGGCTCGAGCACTTGAGGGCGCGCGATCGCCGTGACAATGCAAGTCCAGCAAAGCCAGACGCAAAGCCACCGCCACCAACTCCGGCTGGTAATCATCGGGCCACTGGAAGACCGATTGCCGGCGAGTCTCGCCAGAAATGGGACGACCAATCCTTGTCTCGTCTCGCGATACGCCGGCACGAATAACCAAACCAGCAGCGGCACGGGAAACAAAATAAGCAGCCAGGTATGGGCGAGTGTCAACATGGATCGTCCATCGCCTCGTTCGCTTCAACGCAGTGAGTTTTGATCCAACAACGGACCATGGTGGTTAACTCGTTCAGTGCTTCGTCCGTCAACTGCGCCGCCGTTCTAGGATCGTAAACCGACTTTTCCAAAACGGCCCCTGTCCCATCGCGAAAGTGAGTGCCGCGCGCTGTACGATCGAGAAACGCAAACCACTTTTCTCCGGTCAGCGTCGCGACCTGCTCGCGTGGGAATGCAGTCAATGCGGTGCGTTTGAGAAGATCCGAAACGGCAAGCAAGGCGGCACGTCGTTCGTCGACGTTCATGAACGCGGCGTGCTGATAATCTAGTAGCTGTAGAGCCTCGCGGCGATAACGATTTCGCTGCCATCGAACCAGACCATGGAGCATCAGAAACAACATCGTGATCACCGTGAAGGCCAATACCCAGTACCAACCCGGCGAGGGCGGCCACCACGGGACCGGGGCTGGCACAACGATATCATGCAATCGGTCTAGGCCCGTGGGATCCACCTTCATCGATTTCTTGCTCCCAATTGGCGCCGGATCTGTTCGGCCACGTCCTTCGCCGTGCTCAGTGGGATCACCGGTGTTTCTCGCTGCAAAAGAAACTTCTTGCCGGCAGCTCGCTGCTCGGCAAAGCTGGAACGAAACTGTTCTCTCAAGCCGCGATTGCTGGTATTCACCTCGACTTGCTGGCGTGCATTCCCGAACACGAGCGGCCCGGCGATGGGTAGTTCACTCTCGAGCGGATCGTGAACAAACGCAAACAGCACATCGTTGTGGTGGGCGATGCGAGTGAGCAGTTGTCGAGTTTGCTCATTCTGGCCGTTGCCATCGCTGATGATACAGACCAAACAATCATGTTTTGCCAGTCTGTCGCAGCGGAGCAGCACTTCATTGAGCATTGCGGGATTCGGCGTGATGTCTGGAGTGATCGACAGTGAATGGTTCTGTTCTTTGATCTTTTGCAGAATTCGCAAAACGGTCGATCGACTGCGTTGCGGACGAATCTCGTCGACCGTCCGATCATTGAACACGAGCGCTCCGACTCGATCTTTTTGAGCCAAAACACGCCACGCGGCGATCGCCGCTGCCGTACGCCCAACGATGGGCGTGATCTTGTGGGGTGCAAGTCCCCTGTACTTAGTTCCGGTTCCTTCGAAGGGAGTCATCGTACCAGATGGATAGCTCATAAGAAGACAGTACGAGGCGAGGGCAACTGCGGCGAGGTGACAGACCGTGGGGAGGAAGCCTGCGAAGACGATCGATAAGCCAGCGAACCACACGTGCTGGACGTCTTCTCGCCAAGACCTGCCAGGTTACGAACAGAAACCTCATACGAGGCCGACGACTCCAGGCGAGCGGGCTGCTGACCGCGAAGCCGAACCGGAAGAAAGAGCGGAGGTAGATGGGGAGCTTGGGCAGGGACAGATCACGTGTCTCGGTGCGATTACATCAACCCGAGGCGTCCCTTATTTGGGGAGATCTCGATGCGTACCCGTGAGTAGGGCTTGCCCGAAAGGCGGGGCGGATGCGGCAACGCACTTCCGTGCAGAGAGAAGTCAGCAAACGTCGTAGTACCGAGCCTTCGCAAACCAGCGAAGACGGGAAGGACTGAACGTCACAAGACAAGGAACGAACCACCGATGACCTCTGAACCGCCGAACGAAACGTGTCGCCAACTTCGATTGTTTGAAGACGGCGACGCATCGCAAAACATCCAGCGAGATGATTCGACAGGGGCGGGCATCGAGAAGTCAGCCTTGGGCGATGACGCCAACGAACTGATGGAGGAGATTGTCGACGATGTCATCATGGAGATGGCTTGGGCGAGAGTGAAGGCCAACCGTGGAGCCCCAGGGCCCGACGGGATTACGGTCCAAGACTTTCCCGAGTGGATCGCTCCGTGCTGGTCAGGCGTTCGACAGAAACTTCTCGATGGGACTTATCAGCCCTCAGCGGCGCGACGAGTCAGCATCGATAAACCCGATGGCGGCACACGCGAGCTCGGCATTCCAAACTTGCTCGATCGTGTGATCCAAACAGCCATTGTATTAGTCCTCACGCCGATCTTTGATCCGGAGTTCTCCGATTCAAGTTTCGGCTACCGACCCTATCGCTCGGCTCAAGATGCAGTCCGGCAAGTGCAGAAGATCATCCGCGGTGGTCGTCGCCGATGCGTTGATATGGACCTTTCAAAATTCTTTGACCGAGTCCAACACGACGTATTGATGGCTCGCGTGGCCCGCACCTTCCCACGTGGTTCCCTTTTCGCCGTGGAATTGAGTATTCGCTCCATCGGGCCAAAGTGCCATCTCAGCACCGTTGTCAGTGCTATAGATAACGATCGTGTTGTCGGCAATCTTCAACTCGTCCAACAGGTCAAGCAGCTGACCGACGTGTCCGTCATGTTCCACCATTCCGTCAGCGTGGATGCCTTTGCCAGTCTTCCCCAGCGATTCCTTTTTCAAGTGCGTGAAGACGTGCATGCGCGTGGAGTTAAACCACATGAAGAATGGTTTGTCGGCTTTGGTTTGACGCTCAATGAAATCCTTGCCGGCGGCAAGGAACTCTTCGTCAATCGTTTCCATGCGCTTGGTATTGAGCGGTCCAGTGTCTTCGATCTTTCCGTCAGCGGTCGACTTGATGACACCGCGAGGACCATACTTCTTCTTGAATTCGGGATCCTTCGGATAGAAATAACCCTCCGGTTCTTCTTCCGCATTCAAGTGATAGAGATTCCCGAAGAATTCATCGAAACCGTGATTGGTCGGCAGGTGCTTGTCTTGGTCGCCGAGGTGATTCTTACCGAATTGACCCGTGGCGTATCCTTGTTCTTTCATCGCGTCAGCGACCGTTGGCATCCACTCGGTGATGCCATGATCATCGCCTGGCATACCGATCGTCAGTAATCCGGTGCGAAACGGTTCCTGTCCAAGGAGGAAACACGCACGACCAGCGGTGCAGCTCTGCTGACCGTAAGCATCCGTGAAGAGCATGCCTTCGCGAGCTATGCGATCAATATTCGGTGTTTGGTATCCCAGCATTCCGTGCGAGTAAACACTGATTTGCGGAATACCGATGTCATCACCCCAGATGACCAAAACGTTGGTTCTTCTCGGATTTTAGTGGCCGATGGTCGATTTTGGCTGATTTTTGTACATTGCTGAGATGAACAGCCTGAACGAACATTACCGCGATCTTCTTGGTCTCGATGAATCTTGGACCGTCTCCGATGTGGACCTTCAATTGAAGGATAATTCGGTCGTCATTGAACTCGCTCACCGAGGCGGTCCTTTGACCTGCCCTGAATGCCAAAGTAGCTGCGGCAAGGCTGATACGGCTCCCTTAAGATCATGGCGACACCTCGATACCATGCAGTTCAAGACAGAGATCAGGGCCGCCGTCCCTCGGTGCAGATGTGCTCAATGTGGCGTTAAGACGGTTGCAGTCCCCTGGGCTGGGAAGCACTCTCGCTTCACTTTGATGTTTGAGGCGTTTGGCATCCGTGTTCTCCAAGCTGCGGCGAATGTCTCGCGGGCGGCAGCCTTGCTGAACCTGAATTGGGAGTCGGTACATAGGCTGATTGAAAGAGCCGTTTCCCGAGGCATCGATCGACGGACATTGGTCGAGATCAAGCACGTCGGCATTGACGAAAAGAGCCTCGGCAAAGGTCATGACTACGTCTCGGTATTGACCGACCAGGATCATCGGCGAGTTCTTGATGTAACCAAGGATCGCACCATCGTGGCTACGGATGAACTTTGGCAAACGCTCAACGAAAACCAGCGAAATGGGGTTGAATCGGTGTCCCTGGACATGTGGCAGGCATTCATGACCAGTTCCAACAAGAATGCTCCCAACGCGGAGATCGTGCACGACAAATTCCATGTCAGCAAGTATCTCAATGAGGCCGTCGACAAGGTGCGACGAAGGGAGCACCGCGAGCTCAAGTCCGAAGGCGACGAACGACTGACGGGCCTGCGTCAGTTGCTGCTATACAACGAAGAAAATCTCAATGAGGATGGTCAGGTGGAGATGCAGATCCTTCAGAAAAGTGATCTTCAAACAGGTCGTGCTTGGGCGATCAAAGAGAACTTTCGCCATTTCTGGTTGAGCGAAGATTCCAACTCGGCGGATACGTTCTTTCGCTCGTGGTACGGCTGGTCGATTCGCAGTCGCCTGGAACCAATCGAGAAGGTCGCCCGAATGCTTAAGAGCCATCTTCCAGGACTGCTGAGCTACTTTCGGCACCATGTCACCAACGGGCTAGCCGAAGGATTCAACAGTAAGATTCAGTCCATTAAGTCAGCTGCAAGAGGCTTTCGTTCCTTCGCCAACTAAGCACGTCGGGTGAATTTATTCGGCATAATTAAAAAGCGTAGGCATATACGACACTTCTCCAAACTCATTGAGTGTTTTCGTAAGTGTGTTTAGCAGTGTACTGAAGCGCTCCCAGGCGCCAGCGGGGAGCAGTTGGTACTTGAGTTTTTTCCAAAGCATTTCAATTGCATTCAGCTCTGGACTGTATGGCGGCAGATGGTAGATGTAGAGTCCTTTCTCTGCCCAGTCTTCCATGCGAGTTTGAAATGCTCCGCTCGTGTGGACTGAGGCATTGTCAAGGACCACAACAGTTGGACCGTCGATTGTTTGGCAATAATCATCGAAAATTGCAATCACCATTTCGCTGTTCACGTAGCCTTTGTGGAGATAGGTGTGGGTTTCACCGTCTTGACCCTGAAACCCAATCGCTTGAACGTTGCTGCCGTGTGCCCCGGTTACGGGTATTTCGTAGCGTCGACCGATCGGTTGCCATCCGTAGGGAACAACTCCTTTGAGCGAGAAACCCGCCTCGTCAAAGTAAACAACGTTCAAATCCGGTTCTTCGAGAAACTCGGCTAGCTCTTCCTTGGCCAATTGAAATTTCTTTTCATCCCGTTTTTGCCGCAAACTTCGACGATAACGTTTCCAACTCAGCCGAAACCGCCTCGCGTATTCTCGCAGAGTGGGTCGCTTGATTTCCTTGCCGGTTTTTTCTTTCAGCTCTTTCAGCACCTTGGCTGGTCGATTCGGGTATTTTCGAAGTAGTCGCCGGAGAGTTTGCTGCTCTGAGGCGTTGAGTATCGGCGGCGCACCGGGATGCTCGGAGTCTTCAAGTGCGTCGGGGCCGCCTTCTGAAAATCTGTCAATCCAACTGGATACCGAATCTCGATCCACGCCAAAGATATCGACAAGGGAACTTATTTCGTACTGTTGGTCGCTGAGTAAGATTGCGTGCGCACGAACTCGCGTATAGTGGCAATGATGACTTTTCCACATTTCCGTCAGTTGCTGTTTTTGCTCGACTGAGCCAATTTGTGCGAATTTTGTAGAGGGGCGTGCCATTTGAATCTCCCGGTTCGTGAAACAGGGAGAAACATGATGCTTCGCATAATCTCGACCATCGAGCATTTGCTAGCAAATCAGAAAGGATTCCCAACTCAACATGGGTGCAAAAAGCTTGCCAGTTATACCGAAATACTTACCCAGATGTGCTTATCGACTCAGGATTCTATTTTACTGTGGCAAACTCGATCTGATGCCGGAAATCGCGTGCCACTAAAATCCGAGAAGAACCAAAACGTTGGGCTTCTTTGTTTGCGCGTAGGTATTCGTGGCTGAAAGGACGATGAACGTTGTTGCAAATGCGGCGACCGCAAGACATTTCCAAAAGGTAATTCGCATCGATGTGGTCCTCATGAGTAACTTGCCTTCTTAATGTTCCGCACTCAATCAATCCGCGCGGATTGGACGAGGAAGAAAGAGTAAGCTGTTTTTGAGTATAGCGGAAACGTAAAGGCTACGCGACGTCTGCATCTCTGAGAACTAATTTCCGCCCAATTTCTGCCGCAACAATGATGGATTCATTTGTTCAGATCTCTCGGTATTATTTGACGTCTTCGCGTTGATACGATGGCTTTCGCCATGGTTGGCTGGGGACATCGTTGGGCTGGTGGCTTCCAAGGAGAATGACGAGTGCACCTGCTTTGTTTATGGATGACGAAAAGTGAGACGGGTTCGATTTGCGAATCAGACGGTCGCCTGATTGACAAATTCACTTACCTTGACTGTGCTCCGGCGACCGACGCAGGGCGGGCTCTTTAAAGCGATTCGACGCTCCGGTTTCATCGACCGGCGTAGGGATTCGGCATCGCCAAAGTATGCAATCGGCATCCGCGAATGCGGAAGCCTCCTTCGTTTTCGTCGACATTCCGTCCGACTTATCTGCCCAAGTGTCGTAGGCAGGCATAAATCACGGGACTATTTGCCGCCAATCTGTGCATACCGAACAGGCGTGAAGCTTCGGTCAAATCCTGTCCGTGACGGGTAGTAATAGATCCCAACCTGATGGCCTTCCGCTGACTTACAAACAGGCCGCTTGAATCGGACCATCGCTTTTAGCGGATTGCATTTCGTTCAGGTTCAGCGTTCATTCGGCACGCGTAAAGTTCCACCGACTTCGTGAAGCTGACGTTTGGCAACGGCTTCCCGAATCGGTTCGGACTGTTCACGAAATGGGCCGATCGAGCGAACCGTAATGGTTTTCCCATTCTCCTGCACTTCGTACGACTCGCCGACGGTTATTCCACCAGACGCTAGCATTTGTTCAATCATTTGTGCTTTCCGTGATAGGTACTTCGTTTTTCGCTGTGGTTTCTGTCTCGTGACAAACCGGCAAACGTCGTACTGAAGGTTTTTTCGCACGCGACATCGTAACGGTTGAAGATTCGGTCTGTCGCAACGTCTCGAACGTGTACGAGAACGCGGAACCTAGCATGTCGGCGGCTATCGCCGCAGCGTCAAAAACGGGGTGCATCTTCAGCTGATTTTCAAACGCGGCGGGGTTCTGTGAGTATGCAAACGCATTGGGCAGCTTCTTCATCCCCTCGGACGAAGAGCTGTCAATCGCCAGGAAACCAATCGTTTCCATGTGGTCCGCGTTACCGTCTGAAGCGTACCGAATGGGAACAACCAACGCGGATGCATAACGGTCCTGCCAATCTTCGCGGGTGCATTGGTATTGATTCTTGGCGGCAGCAAGATCTGGGCAGCAAAAGCATCGCAATGGCTGCCATTTCGTTTTGCCATCGCTGATTCCGTAGATGCTAGCCCACGTCGAGCAGGCTCCGGCTCTGTGCTGATCGACTTCGGCGTCGCTGTCAATTGAGCCTCGCGCCCCTGCATTGGAACTTCGGGAATACGTTGCAATCACATCACCGCTGCGGCCGTCTTCTTCCGCCGGTGCGGGGTAAATCATCTTGATGCAGACGTGAATATCTTTCGCGTCGTCTTCCAAAATTGATGCGACCATCTGACGGGTTTCATCGCAGTACTGTTGAGCAATCGCTCGCAAGTGCTCAACGCCTGTCAGGTTTCCGTGCGCACCCTGAATGGATATCGCCGACATCCGTCGCGATAGGTGGGTCAATTGGTGCAGGTGCGTGATTGGACCACCAATCGCACGAGCACGCAGTTGGCGAAGCTTTTCGCGGCCCCACGAGAACTGACGGGCAAACCGAAGGAAACGTTTGTGATGCTTCCACGCCTGCCAGCTAGTCGTCACGGCCGCGATTACGCCGCCTCCCCAGGTCACCAGCGAAGTGCCGCCTGCCTCGAATTGTTCTTCCAAACCCGTACCTCCATGATGCCACCCTGAATGAATCTAGCTTATTCGCCACGGCAGCCGAAGCCAATGGGGGGCAGCGACAACAATTCAGCTAAATCAAGTGCTGGCAAATACACTCGGCGTCGTTTGGGGAGGAAGTTGGCGTGCGTCTCCCAAAAGCCAGGGTGGTTTCCTCATTCACGAATGCTAATTGCATACTCCGGTGGCCGACACCGAAGTGTCTCGCACGGTTTTTGGCTGCCAAGGTGATCTTTCGTGCCGATCTCATCTCGTTCACTCGCTACTACGAATTCCTGTCTCAAATCGTCGATTACGACAGTACCAACCTCGAGTAACTGAATCTGTGCGCACGACACCTCGCACCACTGCTTCGCGAGGATGCCGCCAGTGATGAACCCATCGACTTGGCGTCAGTGGACATGCCCTACTTCCGCCTCTCGAAGATCAAGCAGCAAGACTTACTGCTGGTCAAAGAGGGTGCCGCAGGTCTCCAGGTTGGACCCGACATCGGGGCAAGCAAGCCAAAGTCCAAGTAAGAGGTGTGGCTCCCCTCTCCGCTGCCCGGCAGATCGAAGAGCGGTTTAAAATCCGGATTTTAAAATATCGATTGCAGGCGACCGTCTGCCGAGACGGACGTGGCCTAGACGGCGGAACATTGACTGATCGAGTCCTGGATCCCGTCATGCGTAGCGGATTACCATGCGTGACGAATTGCGATCTATCCGCTGGTCACGTGATAAAAAAGCCAACTTGATGGTTGGACTGGCCGCCTGACTTGCGGATAGATCGAGCGTTGAACTTAATCGATCGTGATCGGTCGCTTCGATTTGTGCGGAGGTGACTCAGTAGTCGGCGAGCCATGGCGAGACGGCAAGGCTGGTCTCTCGCTTCAGCAACGTCCCCACCCTGAGTTGGATGCGTCACTCGGTTGATACTTCACGCCCTTGGACTGCCGTCGATAGACCGCTCGTTCTGCATCGGCGCTGGCACTTCTTTTTCCGCGAACGCGATTCGGTGGGTTCCCTCGGTGCGATTGTTCTTGCTGCGGGGGGTTGGATAACCAAATTGGTGCCCGGATAACGAAAGCGAGTGGCTGGATTCTTTCATGCACGCAAATAGCGTTGGGGTTTTCGCCCGCTGAGTGCTGAACATGACGACGCGGGGTGACCGCGTCTGTTCATGAGATGAGTCCTAATGAGTGTCCTCGCAAGTCCGCTGGTCGCGGCGATTGCCAACCCCATCGCCGCCGGGCTGAGGAAGCTTCGCCAGCTGGCACCAGCTCAACCCGGCCCGACCAGCGTTGTGGTTCCCGACGCCAAGAGCGAAGCCGGTGGCAAAGACGGAGAACTCGGCAAGGCGGCATCGCAACCGTCAGGCTTGACCGTTACTGGACTGCTCAAGCAGTATGCTTCGCAGTACGTGAAGAAGCACTCCGGCCAGGCAGTCCCGCAAGTGCAGAGCACGCTTGCCAAGACGGCGCTGTGCCGGACGCGGGCCCTGGGTGGACACGTCTATCGCTGTGACGGATGTCAATCAGAAACGCCGGTTTACAATTCCTGCGGTGATCGTCACTGCCCCCAGTGTCGCGGTGCTCGGCGTGCCGACTGGCTGGAGTCGACTTGCGAGTTGCTGCTTCCCGGTGTGACGTACTTTCAGGTCGTCTTCACGCTGCCCGAGGAATTGTCGGGATTGGCATTGGGAAACCGCCGGGAAATCTACAACCTGCTGTTCCACTGCGCTTGGGAAGCCCTGCGCGTTCTAATCGCTAAGGAACAAGGTTTTGAAGCGGCGGCTGCGATGGTGCTGCATACTTGGAATCAGAAGCTTGACGCACACGCTCATGTACACGCGTTGGTCCCTGGTGGCGGACCGTCGCTCGCCCCCTCGGCACCGGGCTGGATCAATAGTCGCAAGCGGAAGGGCAAGCCTTCATCGGCTCCCTATTTGGTGGACGCGAAAGAACTCCGCAGGTTGTACCGCGAACTTGTCTTGAAAGGACTGCGTCGATTGCGGAGTAAGGGCAAGCTGAAGCTGGAAGGCGATTGGAGCCCATTGCAGGATCAGGCGAACTGGGACGAGTGGCTGAGTCGATTCGAGAACAAGACATGGGTGTCATTCATCCAAGCCCCGCCGAACGAGCATTGCCGGCCCGAACATGTTGCGAAATACTTGGCACGTTACATGACTGGCGGCCCGATCAGCGATCGTCGCTTAATTTCGCACGCCGACGGCAAAGTCGAGTTTTGGGCCCGGGTTGGCAATCAGACTGGCGGTGGCGATGGTGCCAGCGCACCGTACGCCCTCAGCGGCGTGGAGTTCGTCCGCCGCTGGTCGATGCACATTCTGCCCAAGGGTTTTACAAAATCTCGCCGCTATGGCGGTTACAGTAACCACCATCGCGATCGCTACATGAAAGAATGTGCCGAGTGGCTCAGCGCGGTCGAGGAATCGACACCGCCGACCGTCGCCGAGGAAAAACCGGAGGAAGAACCTGACGAGTCGGTACCGAAGTGTCGGCATTGTGGTGAAACAATGGAGTTGATCTCTTCGTCGCTCAAACCCTCATGGACTGAGGTGATGTCGAGTCGGTATCGGCCAAGGTGGTATGAAGATGCCTAGACCGGCGACACGTTTGACATTTCCCAAATCGTTGTCATACCGTATCTCGTTAGAGATGCTGTTGGTTGAGTGCTGCGCCGAAGTGAGAAATCAGGTTAAAAATGGGGATTGTGGGGTAGTCGGCGGCGAGCATCTGCCGCGACAAGTTGCGGTCGGCGTGGCCAGTGGAGTAGAATCAAGGAGTCGCCGGGTCAGTCCAATTGATTGATTCCGCATACGTTTTTGCCAGCGTGGCGATCACGATCGACAAAGTTCAACGCACGATCTATCCGCAAGTCAGGCGATCAGCTCAACCCGCAAAGTTGGGCTTTTCTAACGCCTGACCAGCGGATAGATCGCAATTCGTTGAACTTTCGCCCCACACTCTGGGCTGTGTGACGAGTGATGCAGCAGCGGCAACGAATATCATTCTATTGCATAGCATCCGCGGGATTCTAGTACCGGCATGAACTGGCGACCACTTTGGGAACGCAGATGCACCGGCGGTTGCGCCTATCCAGGGAATGAAAATTCCATCTGATAGTTCAAGTATCTTCGCCATTACCAGAGTGTAAAAAGTCGATCCCCCACATCTGGTCCGCGAACGATTGAACGTCGACCGTCTCGGAGACATATCGTTTGGCGAAGCTAGCTCCCTGATTGACGACCTCAAGCGTGGGCCGGGCGATGTGCGGTGCTGCCTATCGAGCATCGCGTTTGAAGGCAGGGTGTCTACCTATCTCAAGCGCGTAACACGGAGACTGCAGAAAATGGAAATCGCCCTGAAATCTAGCGAAATCCGGTGCCACCGAGGGCAGACGATTACCGGGCAGGCAGCTCAATGACGGGCCGCAGGCCGATGTTGCCGCTCCGAGTGCCGGGCTCGGAACTTTGCCGCCAATAGGACGTCGCAGAGAATGGCGGGTTGGAATAGCCGCCGCCGCGGATCACCTTGCGAGAGCCATCGGTGGGGCCTCTGGGGTCAGCTTTGCCGGATGAGGCGTAGAAACCCGGGGAAAACCAGTCTGAGCACCATTCGGCAACGTTCCCGTGTACCTGGTAGAGGCCGAACGGATTGGGTTGGAATGAATTGACGGGTTCCAACTGCATCTCGCGACCGTCGATCCTGAGGCTGGCCTGATGCGGCCCGATCTCGTCACCGCTCCAAAATCGGGTTGTCGTGCCGGCTCGGCAGGCATACTCCCATTCGGCTTCAGTGGGCAGACGGACTTTACCGCCCTCCGGGATGTTCGTTCCGGAGTTTGATAAGCGATCGCAAAAGTCGACGCAGGCGTCCCACGGAATCTGTGTGGCGGGAAATTTGGTTCCATCGCCCGTGACGGGTGTCAATCCGCCTCCCATGACATCACGGAACTGCTTTTGCGTCACCTCGTAGGGGCTCAGGTAGAACGGCTGCGTGATCGTGACCTGATGAGCCGGTCGACTGGCGTCAACCCATTCCTGCTTGTTTCCTGGCATCATCGGCAGCATTGCCGGCATGCCCATTTCAAAAGTGCGCGGCGGAATGAGAACGAACTCAAGCTGAAAGGCTCGATCGTTGGGCATCCCAACCGTGATCATCTCGGGAAGCTTTCGGTCGTTGCTCCAAGCCTGGCGAACGGGTCGAATGTCCGTCGCGGTGAGAGGTGCCGTTAACGGAGCCGAACCGGCGCTGGGCCCTTGGCTGATCGGCTCCTGCTCATTCGGGGTCTGCGCGGTGTTCTCAGCAACCATCGGCGCGGTAATGGTCGGCTTGATATCGTTGTTTTTGGCAATGCGGTCCTCGATTCGTACCGTCAGCTGGTCTTGGCCTGTGACCGTGATGCTGGCGGGGCTGAGTCGACGATTGTCGGGGCCCTCGAGTGACAGCTTGTAAGTACCCCGATCAACGACGAACTTCGCCTGATCCCCAAGTTCAACCGATCTAACTTCCCCATCCTCGCTGGTGATCCGAACGACGTCACCGAGTTGGTGATTCTCGACAAAAACGGTGGCTTGGCGGTCAGTCTTGAAGATGATCTGAAACGCGGCGAATCCACCCGCCGCGAGCATCAACGCGACCAGAATCAGCCCGCCGATGCCGCGACGTCTTGGCTTCGGTTTCGGTTTCGCAGCGTCTGCCGGTACAGCTGTGCGTATGCGAGGGAATGCCTGCTCGGTCTCTTGAGTACGTGAAACCGGCGGAGGTGGCGGAACGATCGGAGGAGCGTCCAATTTCAACGGCGCGTGCGCTGGCAGGTCCGGATACTCGAGTTGCTCCAGCAGCACGATGACGGCGTAGACGCTCTGAAGGCGATCCTTCGGTTTCTGCTGCGTCAATCGCTCCGCGAGTGCGGTGAGCTTCTGGACGGGCTCGGTTCGCTTCGGTTCTGTGACAACTTCAGGCAACTTGCTGAGTAAATACATCAGCACGCGGCCCACTGAGTAAATATCTGACCGGTGGTCGATCGAAACATTCCCCAGCGTCTGCTCCGGCGACATGTACCCCGGGGTCCCGGCCCGAGATCGCGGGACCGTCTTTCCGGATTCAGTCGCCAAAGTCAGTCCGAAATCAATCAGCTTGATCGTGCCGTCGTGGAGCCGCATGACATTTCGCGGTGTGACGTCCCGATGCACGAAGCCCTGTGCGTGAAGTTGATCCAGACCCCGGCAAGTACCGAGCAGAATCTCAATGACCTCGGCAGTCGCGCCGATCTTCTGGTGCTGCCCTAACTCGTGAAGCGACTCGCCTTCTAAGTATTCCTGGATCAGGTAGTGACACCCTTTGTCCTCCCACGCATCGTGGGCCAGCACCAGGTTGGGATGACCCAATTGGCCAGCGGTCTCAATCTCTTTGATGAACTGGTCGTAGGCCGCCGGATCTTCCTGTCGGAAACTGCGAATGACTTTGACGGCGGCCCGCCGTTTCAGCTTCGTGTGCTGTGCCTCGTACACCTCACCCATGCCGCCCATGCCAATCAGCCGAGTGACGTTGTATTGCCGAATCGTGCACGGCAACTGGAGGACAGGTTCTCGCCGGGACGCATTGACCTTGTTCGAGAAGAAATCAACGACCGAAACTGCGGTTTCGTTGAGTAACTCCCTATCAGTGAAGACTTTCGCTTGTTTCAGGTCTTCCGGGGTGATCCCGGCGATCAGGTTGCGAAAGTTATCGTCAGGCTTCTCGATTCCAAAGAAGATCTGCTGGCATTCCGGGCAAGAATCCAGGTGATCGTACAATTCATCGATCTCGTCGCCGTAGATTTCTCCCCTGCTAAGGCGAATCAAGTGCTCCCGCTCAGGGCAAGTTGGTGATGCGATCATTTGCAGACAACGTGTTTGAGTTTTCAGTCTTCGAGGAAATGCCCTAGCACATGCCTATCGCGTGACCGTAACACGAAATGCAGCAAACTATGACTTCGGGGCAAAGTCGTCCCTGAGGATTTCTCGCAGTTTCGCTTTGACTCGACTCACGCTCATGCGGATGTTTTCCAGCGTCACGCCCAGATCCGATGCAATGTCCGCAGGATCCTCTTCATTCAACTCTCGTCGCTCAAACATCTCCCACGTCTTGGGTTTGACCTTGCTCCGAACGATGTTCATCGCGGCACTGACCGCCTCTCTGAGTATGCGCAAATCCTCGTCGTTGGTTCGTCCATCGTCGCCAGCGGAATGGTCCAACATGGACTCGACCAAGGGATCTTCCACCGCGTCAAAGTAAGCAGGGTCAAACTCGAGTTTGCCCTCGGGCCGTTTTCGGCGGTAATCGGCAGCCTTCCAACGGATGATGTTCCGCATCCAGCCCCGAAACTTGCCCAGCTTGGGATCTCGTTCGAATTTGCCGATACTCCCGTACAGCGAATTCAAAACGTCCTGTAGCACATCGTCGACTGCCTCGCGTGGCACCCCCTCGTGCCGAATGTAATACCTCAGCCATTTCGAGTAGACCGCAACAAACTCGTTCCACCGCTCTGGCGAGAGCCCCTTCAAGTCAACGATCATGCTGGATCGGGTCGCCAATCTGGACTGAGATTGAGACTGCGATGGCGGCGTGGAATGTTCATCGGGTCGCATCGGGAGGTTTTGTTGGCTCATGAGTCAGTCGCGTCCCGCGTCCGTGTTTCGGTTGATTGCCATCACTTCGGTTCCCGCGTCACCGGTCTGGCCACTGAGTCGAGAAATGCCTGTAAGTCCTTCCGACGAAACAACCGGTAGTTGTTAACCGGATTGACCTGCACTGCAATCTTTCCCTGCTTGGCCCAGGCCCGCAGCGTATTCTGCGAGACGCCCAGGAATTCCGCCGCCTCTGCCGTCATCAAGTAATCGCTCAGTTTCTCGCTCATCTCTTCCCCCGTCAGTGGAGTGAGACCGTCGTGGTTTCTGTCCCCCAAAGGGTAACAGAGTCTGCGGAGGAATACAGCAAGGAAGGGCCGGCCCTCCGGCACCTGAGGCCCCAATCCCAAGGAACCCTTGAATTGCCGCCGTATGCCCGTCAGCCACCACATGGGCCTCGGGGCCATGAAATGCCAGTTCGGTGCCCCTGAGCCTCTGCGAATCTCCAGGCCCATACTTCGACTACGCCTCGCGTCCGGAAACAAGGTGCTTCGAGGTGACGTGTATTGCATCCACCGACGTGTCCCCACCGAAGTCACACAGCCGGATTGGGCTCAGTGACGCTTTGACGGCTCGGCTGCCTGTCGACGGATTTTGATCTAAGACTGCACTTCAAAATCCGGATTTTAAACCCGGATCCTAGGCAATCGTGGGGACCAGTCTTGTCCCAATCCGACGCGGCGTGCATTGGGGAAACCGCCCGGCAAGCAGGCGGCAGAGACACCTGACTTCTTGTTTGCTCTGAGGAGCCCGGACACACCGGCCGATCCCGGAGATCTTCAACACGGATCGCCTTGTTGAGTGCTTTGACTCGCCTGTCGACGTTCCCTTTGCTGAACTTGCCGTTGTCGCCCGTCACTTCAGCCATCAAGCCCTCTTCGCCCGCGTGCTCCTCGACCAACTCATGTAGTTCGCTCGACTCGGCTTCCTTTCCGATTTCCAGTTGCTGTAGGCGTTGCTGCCTCGTTCACCGCGAATGCAGCAGCGGCGAATCCGGCTAAAGCTTGCATTTCGTCATCATCAATTGCGAAGTTGGCGCCAGCTCAGTTGGCTCCCATCGCTGAAGGTGTCCTCATACCGCCTGAGGCCGCTGGTAGCTTCTGTGAGCATTGAGACTGCCCCAAGCAGCCGATTCCGCCAATTGGAGCCAATCATAGCCCTGAAGCTCTCACCGGCGTCACAGGGGCTTCGGCACTGCCACTCAACTGGCGATCAAGAGCCCGCGACCAGAGCCGACGGAAACGGGCTAAATAAGGCCGTCCCCGGCTCTTTACCTGCCTTTCAGGCTCTGCCAGCACGGCACCCTGGGAAAATTCGGGCACTTCGTGTTGCGCCCCTGCGATAGGTATTGAGCGAGTCCAGCAAGGGCAGTGCGAGTGCAATCGAGGGGCCTGGGGAACGAAGCCCGCGTGGTTTTCATTTCGCTTAGGGAACCCCTTCACACCCAGCACAGCCGTCACGCCGTTGTGGCGGGACTTGATTGTTGATTTCCAGAACCCGAACGAAGGGAGGAGCGACTGTGAACGATATTGTTATGGCCAATGACGGAACAAAGTGCATTGAGCTGAAGGGCACCCCGAGTGGTTGCGTCCACGCAGCTCAACCGGAACCCTCACTGCGATCGCTGGCCCTGTTGGTTGGTGATCGAGGAGAAGGGATCAACCTACCCACATCTCGCCCCAGGCACCTACGACCTGGACGGCTTTCGCGTCATCGTGGAACGCTAAGACTAACCACTGGGCGGCAGGACCTGGCTTTCACGGGTTCTGCCGTCAGGTTGTGAAATTATCGTACTCCATATCTTTACAGATATGGTGAGCGGGGCTCGTTAAGATGCCCATGCGTGTCGGTATTAATAGTGAGTTGCTTTCAGCTGCCTCTTTCAATTCCGGCTTTTAACTCGTGTCATCTGGCCTGAAAGTTAGGTTAGATGACACGTTTTTTAGAGGCGTGCCATTTAACCTAACTTTCAGGCGGTCAAACTTGGCGTACTGAAAGCCGTTTAAATTCTGGCTTTTGAAACGCCCAATCTTAGACTCTGTTTGACGACGTCTACATACTAATACCAACACGCATGGGCATCTTAACGAGCCCCGCTCACCATATCTGTGAAGATATGGAGTACGATAATTTTACACCGTACTCCTCTAACCCTGAAGGTCGTTATGCGTAAACCTTTTGACCTCACCGCCCCCGTTGTCATGAAAGGGGCTATCAGGCACAAGCTCACTAAACCTGAGTTTCCAGCTCTCGCTAGAGTTGCGAGGGTGTGCGTTACTGACGCGTTAGTAGCCAATCCTGAGTTACGTTTGATAAAAAGTACTCTCAGTGCGACGTTGACCTTGCAGTACGCGATACGCGGGCATTACTTCCAGGCGACGACGCTCAACCCGTCGAAGGCGTTGGATTACGCCTACGCCCTGAACTGCCCGCCCAGCAGTTTCCACGTCACCCCGTACACCAAGCTATGTGGGAATCCTCGGGTGTGTCCTTGGTGTTTCTTTCGACGGATGCTCAAGGTGTTCAACCGTCGATAATCGTTTTCGACCTCATTGCCCTCGGTGCTCTGATCGAACCAGCGAGAACCACACAACTCCAGCAACTCGTCATCCAGTTCGGCCGCCCGCGCCGCCCGGGTCGAGTCGAGCAAACGCCCATCGGCTTTGATGCGTTTGGCAGCGTTGCAGATTTCCAGCAAACGATCGGCGAATTGGCGATACGGCACGTTGTCGGGTTCTTACTGCGTCAGCTTGATCGCCTTGGGGATCAAGTCAGCCCAACAAGTCTGGGACTTGGTAAAGTTCTGGTACACCGCCGCGTCGTCGCTGATCAACACTCCGGCGAACGTCCCCTTGTCCAGAATCCTGCCGAGCGTCTGGCCGTCTTTGTGAACGCCGTAAAACAACACGGTCAACTTGTCACTCAGGAAAGCCCAGACGCTGTTGATGCTCCAAGAAGTCTCGTCGGTATGCACCACCGCGCTGTGGGCCAGCAGCGTGCAGAGATGATCGAACTCGCTTTCCCACGCGGCAGCGAGTTGATTGAGCAAGGCGTCCGCTTGGCTCTTACGAAGCTATAACTGTTGAAAGAACGACAAGACCGCACAAGCCTTGTCGATCGACAATCCCAGGCAGAATACTTGATAGGCCAATGCGACGATGATTTCGATTCCGAATTCACCACGACCGATCGCACCGGCAGGCTCGCCGAATCGGTTGCCCGACCGGAAGACCTCGTAAGCGACCAGCACGGCTCGTTCGTTCTCCTGTCGCCACATCACCCGGGTGTGGGAAAGGCGGCAGTCTGCGGTGGGCACACCCTCGGGGAAGACCTGCTCCGTTCGCTTGGCGAGCTTGACTTTGTCAGCGGTGCTGATGCGTCGCTGCACGGCCATCTGCCGACGGTTCGGCGAGCGTCTTGGCAGTCCTGCGACATCAGGAGCCACTGGAGGCCCCTGTGAGCGTACTGATGGGGCGGAAAGTGCATTCCTCGTCAATCGCCTCCCTGAGGCCTCCAGTGGGCTTCTCGTGGCCGGGTCGCTCTTTGCTCCCGTTCGCCTTCCCTGTTGAAGTCTGCGATACCAAAGCGTCAACCCACCGGTTTCCCACCACAGGCCTTGATGCGTCCCGCTTTCGGTTGACAAACAGGAACAACGATCCATCGGTGACGTTCTTGCCGAGCGACGTAGTGACGATGCCGGTCAGCCCGTCGAAGCCTTTTCGGAAGTCGACCGGGTCGGTACACAGATAGATTGTCGTTCCGGTAGGCAGTTCGATAACGACCGGTCCTCCGTGCCGCCGGCCGAATTTGAATTGGCATCGTGTTGCGGATCGGTCGGCACTTCGATTCAGATGCGAATCCCACCGGGCAGTTCGATGGTAGTGCAGACACGAGGCGGGTCGTCAGGCTTGGTGGCTTGCTCGGCTTCGGTGACTTGTTCGAGCTGGGCTACTTTGGGAGCGAGCATGACAGGCAGGAATGCAGTGGGCGGAATCTTTGATTTTGATCGGGCTCTACTGGCCAGCCCCCGCAGTCTGCGTCGCCAGTAATAGTAGGATGGCTGGGAAACGGCCTCGGCGGCACAGAATGCAGCGACGGTGGTGCCAGACAGATCAAAGCGCTGCAAACGCTCGTCCCAAAGTCGGGCGGTCTCGGACTTGGACATGGGTTTTCTCCGCTCAAGTGAAACGAAACAAAACCCACCAAGCTAAACTCCGCGCCTACCATGGTTCTGGTGTACGGTTACGTACTAAGACTGCCCCAAGGCAGCCGATTCCGCCAACTGGAGCCAATTCATGGCCCTGAAGCTCTCAACTGCGTCACAGGTGCTTCGGCACTGCTACTAATCAGGCAATCCGAAGTCCGCGATCAGAATCAAAGGAAATAGGCTAGATGAAGCCATTAACCGCCTTTCAGGCTCTGCCAGCACGGCACCCTGGGGAAATTCTGAGATCTCGTGTTGCGCCCCTGCGATAGGTATTGAGCGAGTCCAGCAAGGGCTGTTTCTCCTCAACAGAGATCCCTGCACACCCTGCACAGCACCTCACCACGGCCTCCTATCATCAGTCCACCAGGCGCAGTGAAACATGACTACTCGAACATCGCTGACGTCAGTCGCTAAGACGGGTGTGTGGGGGTCATACAAAGCTTCAGAAAACAGTTTGCAAATGCTCTCCAAAGGAACCAAACATGTACCAATTGCCTCGAAAATGCGTCGTGGGCTAAATGGCTACCTTCACAAAGACCACGGCCGCCACGCTCGGCGAGGTCGTCGAAGCAGGGGAGCACTACTCAACTCACGGCGTTCAGTATCCTCATTAATCCCCTGGCGATTGCAATCAAGACGGGTTTCGAATCATCATGAAACGCCGAGACTACTCTCCGACCGCCAGGACCCCGACCTTCATGAGGTCCCGTCTTCTCGTTTCGATGTAGAATTGGTGTATTCTGTCATTTCTAATGACAGAGTAGGGCTCCTAAAGATGCCCATACGCTCAGGTTGGTATTAATAGAGAGACGACAACGACCGACTCTTTCAAATCCGGATTTTAACCCGCGTCATCTTGCCTGAAGGTTAGGTAAGATGGCACGTTTTTTTGGAGCGTGAAGTCTTACCTAACCTTCAGGGTGCCAATGCCGTTGTTCTGAAGGTCGTTTAAAATCCGGCTTTTCAGACGCCTGGTTTTCGACTTTGTTTGCCTCGGGTTATCTCTATTAATACCAACCCGAGCGTATGGGCATCTTTAGGAGCCCTACTCTGTCATTAGAAATGACAGAATACACTAATTCTACTAAACTTCCTCCTCTGACCCTGAAGGTTCGCATGGCCAAACCACCTAAACCCGTCGACTTCGTTCCTTTGAAGGGGGTCGTTAGGCACGCGTTCGCTAAATCCGAGTTTCCAGCGCTCGCCCAGGTCACGCGAGTATGCGTTACCGATGTAATGGTGAACGATCCTGAGACACCCTCGGTTAAGACTACTTTCGGTGCCACGAAGAACTTGCAGTTCGCGGTGCGTGGTCACTACCTCCGAGCCATAACGTTCAATAAGGAGCAGGCGAAGAAGTACACGTACGACCTGAACTGCCCGCCTAGCGGTTTCCACGTTACTCCGTACACCAAGCTATGCGGGAACTCCCGGGTGTGTCCTTGGTGTTTCTCTCGGCGGATGCTCGATGTGTTCAGAGTACTGACCGAGCCTCCGCTTAAGATCCGGAAGGAGAGCAAGATTCTGTTGTGGAAACGCGACTTCGACGCGATCGACAAGTTGCCGTTTCTCCCTTCGACCCGCGGACCACACCAACGGCTTAACGCCTTGGCGACCGTTCAGCTGATGCTTCCGATCCTCAACCCCTACACTCAATCGTTTTACTTACGACACGTTGGGATTCAGGTGGTCCCGAAAACCGCCACCGATGTCGTCAATAAGGTGAACCACAAGAACGACGGCCCTCCGTTGGCTGTCGGCCAAACGACCTCGTGTACGCACGACGATATCTTCAAGGTGTTCAGAAACACCGTGAGGATACCTTGGATGACCTTGTACGAACCTGACAACTTCCCTCACTTCATTGACTTACTCGGCATGTTCCCGCGGAAGCAACTGCTGCGGATCAGCCGATACAAACCAAAAGGAGATCTCAGTGGAGATCGACTCACCCCCGTTTCCAAAGGACTCGACAAGCCCGGAACAACTGTTCTGGACACTGAGTGCCCTTTTTGATTGGACACTGAATCAGGAGGCCTGGGCGAACATGGAGGCGTCAAGCCTGAAAAGGCCGATGTGACGGATTGTTCGAGCTTCACTACTCAAATACTCACCGAGTCGTTCCACGGCCATCTGCCGACGGTTCGGCGAGCGTCTTGGCAGTCCTGCGACATCAGGAGCCACTGGAGGCCCCTGTGAGCGTCTTTGATGGCCGAAATCGCCATCCCCTCGTCATCGCCTCCCTGAGGCCCCCTATGGGCTTCTCGTGGCCGGGTCGCTCTTTGCTGCCGTTCGCCTTCCTGCGGCCAGGAGCCCGGCCTGACGGGGCCTGAAGGGATAGCCAGCGTCGTTGGGGGTGCAAAAGCGATCAGCGATCGCCGCTTCGACGGCGGTGGCGTCCATCAACCAGTTCACCGTCTCGATGTCCTCTTTGGGCTTGGCTGGTGTCGTTGCCGCTGAATTCACCGCTGTGATGCCTCTCATGAGCGGATAGCGTGTCGGTGCCATCATCTGAATGATGGCCCAGGCCACATCTGTCGGCCCGCTGGCTGCGATCACTCGCAGTTGGCGGGCTTTTGGTTTGAGGCAGAGCGTGGGCGTGTGACGGGCACTACTATGTAACCGTTCACCCGTACCATTCGGCCCGGTGGGTTGACGGCTATTTCTTGAGGCGTCAACGGCGGGCGCGCCGGACTCGCTTGCGGTCGGCTGCTTGTCGGCCTTCGTCTTGTCGGTAGTCATGCGCCCAGCACGCTGCAAACGTGATTCGCGAGTCGCTGCGAACATCGATCTTTTGTAAACCTGACCAGCAGTCGCCGAGCAGCGTTCCTTCGCAATCCGCCAGCACATCATCGGGGCCGTCACGGTGACGACTGACCGTGAAGTCGCACGCGACCACTGGAAAGACGGGAGGCGTAGTAACTCCACATGCTTGCTTGGCTTGCCAGAGGCGATCGCCTTTTCAAGCACCTCGCCGATTCGCTCAGCACGTGGATGATTCGACAAGTCGGGAATCGCCTGGGGCGTGATCAACACCACGCCTGTGTCATCATAGCCCACGCAAGCGTTTGTCTTGAGAAACGGCCGCAGGCGTTCAGCCAGTGGGCGTAGCGCGAACTAGACAGAGGTTTCGATATTCGCCAGCGTGCTACGACTGGGCGTCCAGTCGCTGCCGGCGAACAGGTCTTGCTGGCGGTAGAACGGCAGATGATAGAAGTACTTCCAGGCAATGACTTCGACACCGATTGAAACATCAAAACGATCCCCTTCGACCAGCCCAGTGGGCCGCTCGGAGCTGACGACGCTTTTGTTCTTGTCGACTGGACTGGCTTCTTTGGCGTATTTGGTCACGCGGACTTTCAGCTCCGGCGCAGTGAACTCGAGCGTTTCGACTTCGTCGTAGCCAATTAGGGCTAGTTCACGCTGTCGGCCCGCTGGCTGCGTGATTCGCAGTTTGCGGGCTTTTGGTTTGAGGCAGAGCGTGGGCGTGTGACGGGCGTGCAGGGCGTGTAGGGCACTACTATAGGAAACGTGAAATTAGAAGGCGTTCACGGTTTCCATCGCGACGCCGCCGATCGCCGCGTCGTGTACGTTCCTTGGCGGATTAACCTTTTCGCGAACGGAATCAAACGACAGCGACAGGTTGTGGCGCCCACTGCGCCACTTCGCACTGGGCACGCTTGGCAACTTTTTGGCCCGCCTGCCATGCAAGTTGAGCCTTCTCGTCGGTGAAATGCGACATGTCCAAACCACACTGGTCGGCCAACAGGCGAATCTGTTCAGCAACAACGGGCACCTGAGCCGCCGTGACGCCCACGGCCTTCTGTGCCAGCCATTGGAATCCGATGGATGCGACATCTTTGACCGTCAGTGTCTCACCTTTGTCGCTTTTGCACTTTTGCTCCGATAACTTCGCTTCCAGTTTGCACCAGCTCGATTCGCTCAAGCTGACTCGCGTCTTCCCATTGGCCCACCGCACGCGGAAACCAATCCAGTCCACGTGGTCGCCTGATGCGAGGTCGTAAACAGCGTCCTCCTGGCTTTCCTTGATCTTCATTCCGATCGCTTCGATGCGTTTTCGGAGTGCCTCGCAGCATTCGACCGCTGCCTCGTGAGTCTCACAGAAAATCGCGAGATCGTCAGCGTATCGCACGAGCACCGTGCCCGGGAAATTCTTGACCCACCAGTGATCAAGAAAGTGATCCAGATAGACATTCAGGCAGATCGGTGAAATGGCAAGCCCCTGCGGAATTCCGAGCTTGCGTTTCGGGTCAAGCAGCTCTTCGATCAGTCCCATCACCGGTGACTGATGCAGCCGAGATCGTAGGATTTGCAGCAACCGCTTCTTGGGCACCGTGCCGAAGGCATCGCGGATGTCACACGCGACCATGTGGTGCATGCCATTCTTTATCAGCGACTTGGCAGCCATCACACCATGTGCGGGCGACCGCTCGGGCCGGAACCCAATGCTGAGATCGTAGAAATCAGGATCGAGCAGAGGCGTCAACAAGTTCGAAAGATTGCGTGCAACGATCCGCGCTTCGGACATCGGCACCTCGATCGTTCGGAAGCCCGCTTTGCCAGGTTTGGGAATCTTGTACTTCGTAAACTTCCCGCGTCGAAAGCTGCCGTCGAGGATCCGCTTCTCGATGTCACGCAGCCACTCCCACGGATACCAATTGGCAATGGCTACTCGCGGGTCGTCGCCCAAGATTTTCCTGCGACCGATGTCGTCGAGGGCGATACTCAGCATGCGAGGGTTGGCGACGGTACGGAGCAGCGACTGGCAGTGCTCGTGCGTCCTCTTCTCCGAGGTGCGAGCCCAGTTCTCGACATCGTCCCTGTACGACACCAGTGGCTCGACATCCTCTGAGCGGTTGCCGAGATAGTCGCGCTGCAGATAGCGGTGCCACAGCGGCGAGAGGGATTGGTAGGTCATATTCTCAATTCGCGGTGATCTGAGTGGGTCGTCGAAAAACAACCGGGGCCGAGCAAAACGGCCCAGCCCCGGCTATCGTGAAAAAACGAGGTTCTGGCGGGAGCCAGAGATAGAGAAGAAAGAAATCCTCTCACTATTTCTGAACTAATCCTTAGCCGGCTCCACACATTGAATCACGTTCAACGTGCTCAATGCGTAGATAAAGCGGACCAAGGACTGATGGAGTCACCAAGGTGATATTCCTCTCCATCCAGGAATGAAAAAATGTTCTCCCTTTCTATTAGAGACATAGGGACAAGGGACCAGAAAACAAAAATTCAGACAGTTGTTCTTCTCGACACCCTCCCTCTTTGAAAAGACCTGTTCAACAGACAGAGACCTCAAGGAACCGCAAGTCTCGAAGGTTGTCTCGGTTTCCGAGAGTGGCTTCAAACGATGCGGCAAGGAATCAACTCTTCGGTAATCGAATGTTACCGCTGCTGGTCAAGTCGATCAGCATGAGTGAGTCCAAGGGAGTGAATCAAGAAAAGCCGTCTTGTTCAGTAATCAGGTGCTTTCAGTAATTGGCCTCGTTGGTTCAGGTTCACGGGACTGGAAGTAAGCGTTAGCCACTGGCTTCATGGCCCGCTTTTTAAATTCCGGATTTTAAATGGAGCCAGCCAACTGACTGATTTTGTCGTTCATCGCCGTGATGTCTTTCTTGGCCTGTGCGACAACAATCGATCTCATGTACTGGTTTGCCGGCATGCTGTTCATGCTAGCCACGAGTTTCACGAATGTCTGTTCGTCCGGTGTGAATAAGACTTTCATCAACTTGTTTGGTTTCTTCACGTCGCTGCTTCCGTTCGTCTTCATCTTTCAGCCTATCGTTTTAGTTCTGTGACCTCAGTGCCTTCATGGCACCAGTTTAACGCCGGTCCTTAATATACCGTGGCGCATTACGTGGTCAACAAGATTACTGCAAATGCTCTTTCAAAGCGAAAGCCGATCGAGTGAGTCCCATCGGCACTGAACTACTGCCACGTCGCTTGAGAAGATCGATCGCATTCTGAGCCACAATGACCCTCACGCACCCGACACGAAGACGAGTACTCACCAGGGGATCAAGTCAGGACCGAATCGACACAGTAACTTCTTCACACTGCTCTTTGCAAAGTGCGATGACGATCTACTTTTGGCTACCCGAGCCACCTGTTCTATCGACGTCTGCAAGCAAGATTTTGGATATCGGTCCTTGCTGAGCCAACCAAAACTCCACGCATCACTCTCGCGATCAGGGAAAGCGATCGCATCGTCAATCTGAACGACTCCCTCGTGTGACACGCTCGAAAAAAAAACCTGCCAGTCCTGACGCTCCCGCACGGCCGCTGCTGCACGATATCGCAAATCGCTCAAAGAAGGCCTTGAACCGCTCAGCAGGGCCCTGAGAGTCCATCGTGGGCCTCCTTGGCAGCGTGTCTGCTCAAATACCCTGATCTCGCTTCGCCGAGCACGACACTCATTACACTGTTCACCTGAGAGGCAAGAAGCTCAGTCGAAGTGCGTGACGACCGGACTCGATGATGGCTACCAGGATTTCAGAACGCGGCTTTAAAATCCGGATTTTAAACCCCGGCTCCCGGTGCAGCGTCAACGTTGAGCCAGGTGTCGTCATCGCACACGATCAGTGAATGCTCTACCTCGACACCGTCGGGGCCAACTACTGCCGCGTCGTACCAGACGCATCCGTATTCATCGATGCGTGAAACCCTGGCGACCGGCGATTGTTCGATGATGCATTCAATACTGTCAGCCGTCCATCCCGCCATGTCCGTCTTCTCGGCGAGTTCACGTTCGCGTTGTCGCAAGTCATTCGCAGGAACACGCAGGATCTGAATCCGGTCCCCAACAGTCAGCGTCTTGGGATCGGGCATGTGCGATGCTGGGTTCTTGATTGGAGCGACTAACTTATCTGCCAGTTGTCGTTGCGACGAGAACAGTCTGACGGCACAGCGACAGCAGTTTAGACGTTCTCACGAGCAGCCCCGACTGCAGATCCACAAAAAACTCCCCCGACCTAGCTCCGCTGACTCAAGACGCAGGTGTATGGCAGGCTTTCCAAGTAAGCAGATGCTGCCTGCGATTCATTCCGAATCAACGTTTAATCGCCGTCGCATCCTCCCCGGCGTTATCCTTGTGTGCTACCTCGCTCAAGCTATTCCGGACTGAGTGCAACATCGACACGAATTCATCGCACAAGGATTGATGGAAATTCCGTCGTCGCCGGTGGTATTTTGGTCCAGCGGAACCGGTTCGCTTCACGTGTAAGTGGTGTATGTTGCTGCACGCCAGACTTCGAGACAGATGCAAACTCGTGTCATTGGCAACGTCATGTCGCTACGCGACCGATACTATCTCCTCGCAGTACGTGATGCCTCACGGCTGTCGTTTGCGAGATGACCGCCACAAGAAAACGAGGATTGAATGAAACCCGCGAACGAAGCAAGATCGGCGTTTACCTTAGTAGAACTGCTGGTGGTGATCGCCATCATTGGTGTCTTGGTGGGATTGCTATTGCCGGCAGTTCAGGCCGCTCGGGAAGCGGCCAGGCGGATGCAGTGCAGCAACAACATCAAGCAAATTGGCCTCGCAATTCACAACTACCACGACACGTTCGGGCAATTGCCACCCTCACGCAATTCGTTCACCAACGGCGAAGGAAAAAGCACGCTCAATGGTCTGCTGCCATTGCTGCTGCCGTTCGCGGAAGGGTCTAGCGTCGAGAACTTATACGATTACAACGTCGGTTACGATCACGAGAGTAACCAGACAGCAATCAATTCACGGATTGCGTTCTTTCTGTGTCCGTCGTCGCCGGGCAATGAGCAGAGCGTCACGTTGTCGGAAGTCTCCTCGTCGGCCCAGTTCCCGTCCGGTACGGCGGCGATTACGAACTATCTTCCCGTACGAAACGTCCGCAACTCAGCCAACGAAATGCTGGAAGGTTCGTTTGCCGCCCGCTCCAATGGAGAGCTAACGGGACTGGGCGGTGGACTGCTTGCGCACAATTTTGCGTCCTTTCTCGATGGGTTGTCCAATACGTTTTGGTTCGTTGAGATGGGCGGGCATCCGGATTATTACGTAAATGGCCGCATGGTGATGCCGGCGGCGCCTGGCGTGAAATTGTTTTCTCCGTGGGCGGGGAATACTGCTATCGCGCTGAATTCATACTCGGCAGATGGGCTGTCGCGACCCGGCCCCTGTATGATGAACTGTAGCAATCAATTCCAACCCTACAGCTTCCATATCGGTGGCTGCATGTTCGGGATTGCTGATGGGTCGGTCAAGTTTCTTACGGAGTCAATGGACGGCAACACCTTCCGCGCTCTGGGATCACCGGCAGGCGGTGAAGTCGTGGCAATGCCGTGAAGATACCACTTGCACGCCGAACCATCTTGCCCCTCGCGTCGATGATGTTATTGGCCGGTTGCGGCGAACCTCCCTCGGACCGTATTCCCGTGTATCCCGTCGTTGGCACGGTGACGAGCAAGGGCAAGCCCGCCTCGGGAGTTCACCTCATTCTCCATCGGAGCTCGAATGCGGTTCGCGGCTGTGGAAAACTGTTTCCCAACGCCGTCACTGATGAACTCGGCAAATACCAATTGACCACTTATGAAAAAGACGATGGGGCACCTGCTGGCGACTGGATCGTGACACTATCGTGGCCTAATGATCGAGTGATACCGGCGGTCCGGGACGAGATCCTCAGCTCGGGCGAAAGTGTGCCGGATCGATATCGTGGACGATTTTCTCAGCCCGCGGGCTCAAAATGGCGAGTTTCCGTTTCCACAATAGACAACGAAGCACCACCGATCAATATTCCGTAAACGCATCCTTCCGCCGCCCCAGAGAAACCCGCGGGTCGCGCCGTCGACTCACCTTATTCAACTTGATTTACTCCTGTTTCATTGATTCATGATATTTCCATCGATTCGCCGCTACCACTTGTTATTGTTCCTTTACTTAATTGCACCTTTGAACTCACTGAGTGCCGATGACGAAAAAAGGATTGTTGAATCTACCGCCAACGGCAATTGGACTGACCCTCAAACCTGGCAGCGCGGACACGTCCCCACCGCGGGCGATACGGTGTTGGTCCGCAGCGATCATGAGGTCATCTACGACAGTAACTCAGACGACGTCATCCGCGCAGTGCATGTTTCAGGAATACTGCGTTTTCGCACCGATGCAGATACCCAGCTCAACGTGGGACTGCTAAGAATCGAAGGCGGTAATCAAGTCGTCGAGGAAGGATTCAACTGTGACATTCACAAACATCGCCATCGTCATTCCGCATCGCCAGCAGCCCTCCTGATTGGAACTCCGCGGCAACCCGTCGCGGCACATCATCGCTGCCTGATTCGCCTGCACATGGTTCCCGGCGTGGATGAGAAATCGTGGCCGGCGATCGTGTGCTGCAGTGGCCGGATGGAGATTCACGGCGCGCCTATGAACCGGACTTGGGTGAAACTTTCACGCGCCGCAGATGCTGGTGCGACTCGGTTGTTTCTAAGCGATGCGGTATCGAACTGGAATCCCGGCGATCGTCTGGTAATCACGGGTACGTCACGCCAGGAGCCCGTTGCGGGAACGCAAACCGAGCATGTGACTGATGCACCAACCTCAGAAGTCCGGTTCTTGGCCGCGAAACCAGAGGCGTCGGCGTCGATGTCGATGGCGGCGGGGTCCCAGCAACGACTGACCATTGACGAACCGTTGCGACTGACTCATCGCGGTGGTGAGTACAGCGCCGAAGTGGCAAACCTGTCGCGGAACGTCGTGATCGAATCGGCGGATCCGGAGTCTCATCGCGGACACACGATGTATCATTATGGATCGTCGGGATCGATCAGCTATGCTGAATTTCGACATCTCGGAAAAGAAGGCTTACTAGGTCGATATCCAATCCACTTCCATCTCGCAGGAGACTCCATGCGTGGCAGCAGCGTCGTTGGTGCGTCAGTGTGGGATAGCAAAAATCGCTGGATAACGATTCACGGAACTCAGTATCTTGTGGTTCGCGACTGCGTGGGTTTTCAAAGTGTGGGCCATGGGTATTTTCTGGAAGACGGCACGGAAACCTACAACGTCCTCGATCGAAATCTCGCGGTGCAGGCGATAGTTGGCAGGCCACTCCCAGGCCAGGTTCTACCGTTTGACAAGAACGATGGGGCCGGATTTTGGTGGGCGAATAGTCTCAACGCATTCACGCGTAATGTTGCTGCGGAGTGCGATCAACACGGCTTCCGCTTCGAAGCTGAAGCATCTGCTGCGTTTGATCCTCGACTTTTGATTTTACAAAGTGATGGAACGAAGCAGCGACAAGACATTCGCACGCTGCCCTTCATTCGATTCGCGGACAACGAGGTTCACACTCAACGGCGATTTGGATTGAATCTCGGAGGCATCCGAGGTTTGACCTATCAGCAATTCAGCAACGAACGCACAAGTGAAGATCTCGCCAATTCGATCGCAGGCACGACCGGCGGTATCGGCGCGGACGCAAGCCAACCAATGGTGATCGAACGTCTAAAAGTTTGGGATACGCATTGGGCGTTTCATACTTACTGTCCAGCGGTCAAAATCGCTGGTCTAGATGTATTCGACTGCAACTACGGAATATGGCGTAGCATCATGGATCTGCACCAATATGATGATCTGTCCTTTCGCCAGATCCACTCTCACACGATCTTTTTTCCCATGGGGGGATACGGTCCGGCTATCGAAATGACAGACAAAACGGCGAGCTTTCCCAACTATCGATTGGAGGATAAGTCGCCCCCGGTCACCATCGTCACTGGCAGTGTTCCCATGTCCGCCGGCGGACAAATTGTTCGCGGTACATCAGTCGACAATGGACGGATTGAACGGGTGGACGTCGCTGGAATATCAGCGCGTTCATTGCGAGATAATTTCGCCGAATGGGAAGTTGAACTGCCTGCCACTGCTGACCCTAAGCTCCATGCTTTCGCGATCGACGAAGCAGGCAATATTGAAAGCAATGCCCACCGGCTGCATCATTGAAACGTGACATCGCCGCCCACACGTCGCGCCGCGTTACCATTCGCCAGCCAGTCGTAAATCAACCACTGGATGTTCTCCGCGTTGATCGGTCCACGACGCGATGCCGTCAGCGAATGTCGCAACCTTGGGACCGCTCGGGTGTGCTCACTGATCATCGCTCCGACCTGCAGAGGAGCCGTCCGGCAACGCTAAAATACGATCGCCATCGCGAATCACCTTTCACGCTTCACCGAATACAGAACATAACGGCGGGCCGGTGGTGATGCCGGTTGCTCGGGTACGCAATGCGGAGCTGCCAGTGGTGGCTGCATTGTGTTGAGATCGGTTCATTTCAGTCCGATACCTTGCGTTTTAGCCGTTAATCCGGCGAGCACATAGCAGCCCAGCATTCTCGCCAGCCTCACGTTGGGATGGTGAGTGACCCACGCGCATTCTCATCGATCCAACAGACTGGTCTCACCGACGCGAGTGATCACATCTATTCTCACTGGCGCCCACCCGTCCGTCAACAATGACGTGAGATGGCACTCCCCTCAGACGAGGAGGCAGCTTGATTCGACGCATTTCCGAAGCTCGTGAACGTTTGGCATGCAACTTTCCGGGCAGGCTATGCTCGGGACGAGTCGCCTCGATGACGGCCGCCAAACTTTCGTAACATCGGTTTAAAAGCCGGATTTTACAATGCGTTCTCGGATCTTGCTTCACTCAGAGGAAACTACGCCAGTCGGATCACTTCGTGGTTCTTGAGCAGTCTGAAGCGTGAGTTGACATCGCTTCAATTCTATCAGTGCCAGAGATCCTTCAATGGGCCACACGAGCATGCGACTATTTTGTCACATTGCCGCAGCCAGTTCAGCACCGTTTCCCGATCTTCCTGTGTTACGCTACCACGCCACGGACCTTGAACGACGCCAGACCAATCGTATTGCCCGCCGCCGCCAAATTGCAGTTGGCTCTGCTCGATCATCGCGATGAAGTTGTCGGTCAGCTTATCGACGTCCTGAAGGGAGATTGATGCGTCGACGCGGAAATGCAAGTCAAAACAGTCCTCACGGAATTCTCCAGTTCGCCTTTTCTTCCGGATTCGCTTGTTCATTTGGGCAGTTGTGGGTTTCAGTTTGATGACAGTCACGGTTCACGCGACCGCGATTGCACAATTCAGGCAGTCGACTGCCGACAAGGCGATTCGTGTTGGGATTCTGCGTATCAATCGGTACTCGTGGAAGCGAATTCGCGAGCACCCAACCAGACGTGCGAAAAATTAACCGCTACACATCGCATAGATCGACGTGTTTCGCTAACCATGATTTCGAGACTGAGCCCGGCGATCAACCACAAATGCATGGCCCAGTAGGCCAAGAAACCCAGTAAAACCAAAGAAACCGAAAAAGCCCGACAGCCGCTGCAGGCCGAATCCATCGAGGCCCGGAACATACTCGAGGGAGCTGAGGAAGCCTAGAAATCCAATGAACATTGGCAGCGACAGCTTGATCGAGAATCGAGCGATTCGAATGGCATCTTCGTTTCTGAGTCCAAGCCAAACGGGAATGTCAAAAAGGTTCATCGCAATCGCTCTCCGCTCGTTGTCGCTACACAGGACCGGACCAAAGAAAGCGTTCGGTGTGAATGTTGCCACCCCGGATGCCAGCACGCGAATTGCCGATAGTATCCGGGGTTAGATTCTCTGAGTCAAGAAAAAAGTGACTGGAGCAAATGCAGCGACCATCGAGGTAGTCGACGGTCACACAAACACCGTCAGACATCACCGCGAGAACGAAACGAGCCGCGTCAATTGCTGCTCTGAGAACGTCAGTTGTGTCCGGGTATTGAAATCCGCGAAAGTGCCTGTGGTGGATGGTGCCAACATCGACAATGAACTCGTCGCCGTCCTCGTGAACGACAATCGGGCCGAGTTTGCCGGATGCGGCCGGCACAGTAAGACGATGGCCGCGGTCGTCAGCGTAAATCCAGGCTGACGGATCGAGCCCAAGGTCGATGCACGCGTCCAGGAACAGGTTTAGGTTCGGGGTCACCGATGAACTCGCTGCGGCGCCACTGGTTCATTGGCATGAGAGTATTCAAGAATGCAAAACCACGCGATGATGACCGGGCAGATCAACGCGGCCAAGACACCAGGCATGGCATGTTGCGGCCAGTTGAGCGCGGCAAGCGACTCAGGGGGCGCGTAGAGCGAAGTCGCGAACCAAACGAGTGGCGTTGAGACAGAAAACGCAGCAAGCAATCCCACGAGTGCGGGGAACGGGAGAATCCGGTCACGTCGATACCAAAGAACACCGCCCAGAAGGTTCATCAGCACGCAGCTCCCGGCAGGCAATATTGCGAGTTTCGGTTGGCCATTGAACGCGAGAATTGCGGCAATTGGAACGAGCCAGGCCGACCCACCGAACACGCCACCGAACCAACCGCTAACTTGCCATTGGAAGCGTCGTGGCCCAATCATCGCCGATTTACAGTCCGATTTGTTCATGGCATATGTCTCGGGATACGGCTTGATTCACTCGGGGAGCGGTAGTCGTTAACGGGCACGGCAGGCTAATTTTCCAATTCTAAACGCCTGATACCGAATCCGCTGCACGGCATGGCTACGCGCAGTCTGTTCACGTTCTTCGACGGATGCGTAGAACGCATCCATGTCAACGTGCAGGATCATTGCGTGTTCACCGCGTGTGACCCCAATAGTAGGCACGGCCAGAAAGTCTGTCGTACAAGGTGTGCTGACCGCGGTCCTCCTCGGTCCAACCGTACTCGATTCCGTCCCCCGTCGAGACAGCGTGCCCCTCACCCGTCGGCTCGATATAGAAGATGCTCCCACTTCGGTCTGAAATCAACGAGATGCCGCCAAACGTCCGGCTCCATGTGTTGAAGTTTGCTTCGGTCGTTTGAAAGCTGACGGCTCTGTTCGGCATGTAGACGTAATCATAAAAGTCGATGTCGGAAGCGTCCTCAGGCAGACCGTACACCGGCGAAGCGTCGCGGGTATAGCCGTAGCCGTAGCCGTGAGTGGGTCGGTTCCAAATCAGGACGAAGCAGCCCCCCACAGCCAACAGGCCAGCGAACGCGATTAGATTCCGTGCTCGGGACATTCCAATTTCAGCTTATAAGACTGGATAGCGAAGAGGTGATCAGACGCCGCAACAGAGAGACCATTGCCGTATTTCATTGCGATGGTGTTTCTGTCCGTTCCGAGTTATCTGCCAAGACGGTCAGGCCCGGACGTTTCACGCGAATGGCGTCAATAACGCCGTGCCCGTCCAAAAAGCAGTTGTCAGAAATCACCCACGGCTTTGAAAAGCGATTGGCGAGGACAATTGTCTGGCGACCGCCTTGGTGCTTTAACGCGACGGACTGTATTTCCAAAAACGACACCACGCTAGACGATGGCCAGAACAGTCCAGCTTCGCACCATGATATCGTGTCCGCCTCGACAATAACGAATGAGCTCGGTCTGCGGATCAACAGGGCGACAGCACCCACGATTTGGAAAGCCGCCATAGGATAGGCCATCCAGTAGTTGCCGGATGATCCAGCCCCCAAAAAAGCAATCGCCAGAACGATCGTGACAGCCATTGCCAGCCAATACTTTCGGTTGTCAACAGGTCGTTCGAATACGAGGCGATCCATTCGTGATTTTCAGCCGGAAAACGTGGAGGTGACGTGGACCATCTCACGAGCGAGATGCAGATCTTCCACCTTCCCAAAGTCTTGGAAGACAATTGGTGAGCCGAGTTCGCTCAGTCGTTCCTCGACTTCTTCAGGTGTCATTGACACGCGTTGTTCAAGTTACGTCGGCGAACGATGCTACCCAGACGGGAGTCTCACTCGCTCGTCTTCAAACTATTTCCAGTCCGCACTTGCATCGCTTGGTTCCCCGCTGTCTGGCGGTATCGGCGTGCCATCAGCAGTCAACACTGGATTTGGGCGGTAGAGCCCGAGAAAAGCAAATGCAATTGGGATCCAGATCGGCATGAGGAGAATGAATTGAGCCATAAGTCCGCCGTTTGCAATTCCTGTTGCGGCTCCAATTCCACGGCCCGCATTCGGTAGCGTCCACATCGCTCCAATTGCGAAAAAGTAGAGCACTTCAAACAATAGCAAGATCGCAAGTAGTCTTGCACAGGTCGCGGAACCAAGACAGAGCCCAACAGAAGAGACGATGATCGAGATGTAGCAAACGATGCATATCAAGGACATTGCGTAAAACGCGGTGAAGAAGTGTGGCAGTTGAGCGATGTCCGGCGTTTTGTCGAACGCACCTTGAAATGCCGCAAAGAGTGAACCTGCGTTGTAAAGCAGTCCGAATAGAGCAGCGACAATCAGCAAAGTCGCAATAACATAGGATGCGTATCGTTGAGTCGGTGTGCGTCGTGTGATCATTGATTTCGTCGGGGAACGTGGGACGTCACCGAGGACTCGAGAAAGACTTACCATTGCCAAACCGCTCGACTCGCGTCCTTCGTTGGATCTCATTGATACCCGTCATTGTATGTGATTTCGCAGTCCGGCAATGCAATCTGCAGCTCTGCGACACCGGCACGGGAAATATTTGGGCAGTTGTGGATAGTCGTCGTTGTTCGGAAAGCGTCGAAAGTAAACGACCGTTTCGTATTCGGCTGGCAACATGGGACGGTCGGAAGGATTTCAGTCGGGTAACCAGGCAACTAACGCCAGTTGGGCTGGTGATAAGGCGGTGCTCGAGCACTTATCGTCGGTTGCACCTTCGGTGCCTATGGTGACTCGTCGAGTGTTATCGCCGGATTGGTGGGGCCGACAACCGGTCACGCGTTCACCGAGTATGGATGATCCCAAATCGTCGGTCAAGCGAATGTGAACCCAGTAATCCCTCTGAATGCAATGGCCTGTCGAGGAAAGATGCGATCACTCCACACGATGTTGCTGCGACTGCTGGAAATTGCGTGGAGGATGACTCAGGTGAGCTTCACAGGCTACTTCCGTTCACGCTCGCACGTCCGCATGGTCGTGACACCGACGAACGAACTATTTTTTCTCTATACGTGAACCCAGCACACCGACTGAGACGTGTGCCGCGAGGAATCACTCGCTTTGACGTCCAAAGTGTCACGGAGACTAGTGAAATTGGCATTGAAATCCAGCAAGACCACGCTGAAACCGCGTCCGCTTGGGTTTTTGACGGGCATAAAGATGATTAGCGGGGAGGAAGCACGCTGCAAAATCCGGATTTTAAAACACCGATCGTGGGATAACGTTCGCCAATTCGGACGTGACGGCCGGCAGAGTCACTGCGAAGATAGTTCGTGTGGTCTGAGCGGGATCGACGCTCCCACGAGAGGAAAATGCAGTCACTGAAATCGACTCGCTTGCTATCATCATCGCTGAGGTGGTGTGAGTGACTCAACCATCGCGTCGACGCGAAGTCAAAACTGCGGAGATCCGTGTGTTTGTGACTACGTCACCTTGTCGGATCGATGGTGCAGTTGAATTTTGGCGACGAGCATCCGCAGTCCAAACGGACAGCCGAGAATGAACCAGGGTGTGACGATCGGGATGGTTGCGATCACGGCAGCGGCGATTGGCAACACACCAGTCCGACGACGGCAGTGTGCCACGCATCCGAGCAGAACGATGAGGTGGCCTGCGGTGAATAGGAGTAGTTTGCCATTCAGTGAGCCGATGCCGTCGGTGGCCGGTTGTTGCAGCCAATCAGACCAAAGGTACGCGATATCGAAAACAATCGCTGAACCGGCCAGTAGCACCAGAATTCCTGCAGCAATTCTCCCATCGTGGATACGGCGGGGACGACGTTCTTGTGTGGACGTTAGGTCGGTAGTTGGTGGTTGGTAGGCAATCATCGGAGCAGAATCCTTAACTTGCCCTACATCGCCTCGCCGAAACTATACAAATCCGGAGGATCTTATTTACGCATTTTGGCAATACCCTGCTCGCTAATCAACCTGGCCAACCACTTTGATGCCGAAACCAGACAGGTTCGACCGGGTCGATGGCCGCTTTTAGGACTTAGCGACTGTCTTTGGCAGCCACTGTAAAAACACTTTCTGAACATTGTCGCCACGACTGCCAGGCGTTCGGGGCGTGCTTGTCGGTAAGTTCGGTCATGGGATCGCTGGCTGGTTCTGCATCTTCAAAGGAAAGGTCGCGAAGGTGCATGCCAGACATCCACTGCCAACTCGATCAGCATGTCTTGCTGATCATCAATGCCTTTCGCATCCCAACGGTCAAGTGACTGCACCTTTTGTTGATACGATTGATGCTGGAGGATTTTTCGATGACCTTTAACTCAACAATGCTACTTGCCGGGTAGCCTTGGCATTTCCGGCACTCGACCGGAGTCACCAATTTTCGACAACTATCGAATCTTGACTCTAGCACTTAAATTGGCGTTCACTAAACACCGCGCGTGCGGTACAATGTTAAGTGAGTAGATTTTGTATGACCGGGAACTTTAAAGGGTGTAGTCTACGTGGCATGGGAGAAGCGCCAAAGCGGTCGGAAGTACTTTTATCTTTGCCGACGCATGCCGGATGGCCGAGTTCATAAACAGTACTTGGGCAAGGGACTGCGGGCTGAGATGGAATCGCTGCGTTTGGAGTCGAAGGCTTTTCAAAAGCAAATTGACTCGCAGCTTCGAGAGAGAATTGTTGAGCTCGAGGCGATGGCAGAGGATTACGCGAGCTCAACGCGATTACTCTTGGACGCCCACCTTTATGCGACCGGATACCACAACCCAAAAAGCCGAGGATGGCGAAAGCGACGGAGCGTTCAGATGAACAAGTCTGCAGAGTGCGAGAATCAGGAGCAGGGAGACAGCGATCTGGAACCAGGTGAATGGGTTTCCGAACAAGTCACTCTGGATGAAGTGGTCCGCCGGTGTCGTAACGGTGATCAAGACGCGTTAGTCACGCTTCGCCGAGCGACGCAGGAGCATCCAGATCTTTTCAGCCAACGTGGTCACATCGCAGCAAAGGTTCAAACGGAATGGATTCGCGCCCTGTCTGGCCATGATTTGTTCGAGCGAGAGGTGATGTTCAACAGGACCCGAGAGCTTCGGCAAGGATTGATCGAAGAAGGCACCGGCAGCTATCTGGAGCGACTGATGGTCGACCATGTGGTTGCCACGCATCTTGAACAGGGCTTTCATGGCCTGATAGAGGCGAGGTGCGTCGGTAAAGGCACTGAGTTGCCCAAGTTCGAGATTGAAGCGTCACAGCGTTCTGCTCGCCGCCATGAGAAGGCTCTCGCGGCTTTGACCACGATCCGTGCTCTTGCCCCGCGAATGGAGTCGCACGCGGAGCTGGTCAGGGAGGAACCCGCTGAAGAAGCGGCTTGCGAGCAATCCACATCTCATGCTTATGCTGAGAACAACCGTATGACAGCCGTTTTCGATAGGACGCGACATCCGGTTCCATTGAACTGATCAAGCCGCGGGCAGCCACTGCGACACCTGGTTTTGAGCACGCCTGGCTAGATGCGAAGCGTTCAAGCCTCGGGCCAATCACGACCGTTACCGGTCTGAAGGCAATCGAGCATTGGCTTTTCACTTTGCTCGATCATTCCTCCGTCGGTCGGAATGGCTTTCGAGCGAGTTCACGTTGGTAATAGGATCTCACCGCTTGGTCGGCATATGTCACAGCGGCATTGCGCAAGAACTCCGCGATCGTTATTTCGAGCTCTGCAGCAGCCATTTTTACGAGCTTGTGCTCGTCTGGCCCCAACTGAACCTTCAGGGTTACCTCTTTGCTCGTCGTCTTCTTGGCGGCTTTTTTAGGGGGCATCTCGCACCTCGATTCTTAGATACCAAATTTAATTTTTCCGAAAGGTCCATCAGGACCCTTTTGACTATTAATTCCTACGGTATACTTTGGATTGTCGATGGTCAATGCTGAGCCAGCGTTGATTTCACGTTCCGAATCGCAAGCTCAAGGATGGAGTTGTTCACCACTTTTCCCGGGGTTTTCAACATGCCTACGTCAGGTCATCAAACTGACGCCGCTCGACTCATGTCAGTCGATGCAGTGGCCGCCATGCTGGCAATTTCTACTCGACACGTTTACCGACTCGCCGATTCCGGTCGAATGCCGCGACCGGTGAAGCTCGGCGGCTCCAATCGCTGGGATCGTGACGTCGTCGAAAACTGGATCAGGGAAGGCTGTCCTGTCGTTCGTTCTGTGAAGCACCCTCGGCGACGAGGAGCGTAAAAGCGTTTCCAGAGACTCGAGTTAAACCGGCAGCCGCCGAGCAAGGGACGGCTCTGCAGCCCGGTACTTTTCTTTCCAATTCAAAACTCGTGCGTACGATAGCGGTGCTCTCAGGGCGACTGGCCAATCCAGTCACAGGGCAAGACGCACGAATTGATCAATTAAGAGGGGATATGCCCAATGGCATCCGTCAAACGAAAAACCGTTACGCGATCGCTGCCCAGCGGTGCTACGATCACGACAAAGAAACGCCCAGCTAACAAGAAAGAGCTAGAGCAGGATCCATCGACGACGACGATCATCGAAGAAATCGCTACCTGGAAGGATCGCAACGGCAAGAAGCGAATAGGAACGGTCGTCGTCGACAAGCGGGGTAAGCAACGCGTAAGAACCAAATCGGAGACCTACTACGCCAAATACCGCGACGGCGACGGCATCGTCAAGGAAGTCGCGACTGGGTGCCGGGACAAACAAGCGGCACAACAGAAACTCGATGAGCTGCTCTCGATCGCTGACAAGATTCGGGTCGGATCACTGTCGACGAGTGACCTGGAAATCGGCGAGCACAGTAGAACGCCAGTTGCCGATCACGTTGCTCAGTACATCACCGACCTGAAATCGCGGGGCATCAACGCCGATCGGATCAAGACGAGCGAAACACGTCTGAAAGCCGCTCGCGAAGGCTGCGGGTTCCGATGGCTGAGAGACCTGAATTCGGAAGCTTTGCGAAAGTGGTTGCGTCAAGATTCAGAAATGTCGGCCGCGACCTACAACTGGCATTCGTCATTGTGGGTTGCGTTCGGTTGGTGGCTGACCGGTCGACGGTTGGAGGGAAAACGCCAATCGCAAACGGGCGAGCGTCGTTTGGCGTCTAATCCGTTCGACGGTTTTGGTAAACGCGACGAGAAGAACGACCGCAAGCGGATTGCACGGGCGATGACGCTCGACGAAATGCAACGCTTGCTCGGCATCGCCCAGCGTCGTCCGCTGGAGGATGCCCAGACAATCCGCACAGGACCACGAAAAGGCGAGCTCGGTGCCAACGTCACAAAGGAGCGGCAGGCCGCCCTGGAGCGATTAGGGACCGAGCGAGCGTTGATTTACAAAACGCTGATTTTGACGGGGCTACGGGCGAACGAACTGCGGACGCTTCGAGTTGGCGATCTGAGCTTCGGAGATGTTCCGTTCCTGGTCCTGCGAGCGAGCAATGAGAAGAACCGCAAAGGATCCACCGTCCCCATTAAGAGCGACCTTGCCGCCGACTTGAGAGTATGGAGCGAGGGCAAGACATCGAGCGAGCTCGTTTTCAACGTCCCGACCGGCTTGCTTCGGATACTCAACCGAGACCTGGTTGCCGCCGACATCGACAAGATGGACGAGAACGAAGGCCGGATTCACCTGCACGCGCTGCGGCACTCGACTGGCACTCACCTGTCGGCGGCGGGCGTCTCGCCTCGCACCGCCCAGGCTGTCATGCGGCACAGCGACATCGCGTTAACGATGAACACGTACACCGACGAAAAGTTGCTGCAAACATCGGCGGCAGTCGAGTTGCTGCCGGAGCTTCCGATTGGCACCAAGAGAACCGAGGCCGAAAGTTTCGTTGCCCCAGCGGTTGCCCCAGCTTCGTACAAAAGGAGTCAAAACGGGTCAAAATCTGACAAAATGGCAGGCGAGCAATCAGCAAAAAAGAACCGAGAAAACCCCTTGAAACACGAGGATTTAGGGGGTTTTGATGAATCGGGGCGACAAGATTTGAACTTGCGACCTCTGCGTCCCGAACGCAGCGCTCTACCAGGCTGAGCCACGCCCCGATGAATGAGACTTATCGTCTCAATTGGCTGCTCTTTCGTCAAGAGATCGGCGGTCGATTTGTGGTCGAATCGCTTGCCATGGTGTCCTGGAGGAGCGGCCGAATGACTTTCTTAACGAGGCAAGTTTTTTGGAGGCTCGGTGATTCATGGTCGGAAGGTTCTTCGTCGGCGGTGTGCTGACGCAGCGGACTGCAGGTGGTGGTGTGTTAGCTCTGCTGAGCCATCAGTTCGCTGATCCGGGCTTGCTGTTCCGGGGAGATCCAGCGGAGGTCCAGGATCAGTTCTTGGTCCTCGACACGGCACAATAGCCCGCTCGAAGCATCGGCTAAGCGTTGGGCGAGCGCTGGGGCATCTCGGGAGGCATCGATCGTTAGAACGACTTGACGCGACGGGATCGAATCGGGTTTGTCGTCGGTGTCCGTCTGCTCGGCCGGGCGGGGTGGAGACTGGAGGTTGGGGGGCAGTCCAATTGTCGCGGGTGATGCGGTGATCCGGGTTGCCGTCACCCAGTCGCAACCGGCTAATTGAGTGGCCAGACGCTGGGCACGATCGGCGAGGTTCTCTTCGGACACGCTGAGCAATTGCCCCACGGGAGCGAGCCCGTTGGCTTGGACGGCAACGGACGCGGCGACCACGGCAGTCAGGGCGGTCGGCGCGTTGACAAGGTCGAAGGTTGGGGAATGTCGCAGTCGCTGGATGATCTCCTCGTCGCCGATGATCAGGCTGAGTTCGGGGGTCCCGGTCAGTGCGCCACCACCGATGACAACGAGATCGGCGCCGCCGGCGAGCTGCTCGGTAACGCTGGCGACATGGGTTGATGTTCCCAGTGGGAATATGCTGCCCATTGGCAGCACCACGATCTCAATCCAGTTCTCACCCGGCTCGGATGCGCTGTGTTGACGGGGTTCGGCTGGCGCAAGTCGAACGAGCACATTTTGCTGTGCCCTCGTGTATTGAACGGTATCATGTGCGGAGCTGAAATTTGGCGATCCCCGCCGAGGATCGTCACGGCGGTGTAGAATCTGGTCACTCGGTCGGTCGTCCGCGCCGCCGATATGACCGAACTCACGAACGGTGCCTCGAGAGAAACGCCGCAGTCGATCGACGAGCAGCAGCTCGCAGCCCGCAGCGGGTGCTCCTGCCACAGGTATGGGCTGTGCGGACGTACGCGGCACCCACACGCATCCTCCACGGCCGCCGAGGGTGGCGACAAGTGCGAGCGAGGCGTCGAGTGAATTGGTAACGATTGCTCTGAGCCCAGGCTGATGGGGCGTTTGTTCGCGACGGCGGGCAATGGTCGCTGCGATTTCGTCACACAACCGGGCGGATAGGTCCGGATCACGGGCGGCGTCACCGGACAGGTGAGGGATTGCCGCGGCGAGTGCGGCCGTGGGCAATCCAACACCACTGCCGCGTTGGTCGAGCAGGCAACCGGTAGCGTTGATGATTCGTGTGGGCGTCAGTGAAATCGCTCCTTCCCCCCACCACGCACTGCTTTGCCAGGCATCTTTAAGCGGCTGCGCCTTTGCTTCGGCATGCCGTAACAGCGCGTCGACTTTCTCTCGCGCCGCTTTGGGCAATTCGTCCACGAGCTTAGTGGCTTGCTCTCTAAAAGAAGCGGCGGCGTCATGATCGGTCACTTGCCGCGCCAGATCGGCAACACCGCGGCGGAGGAGATCAACGGTCCAAGGAGGCAGAGCCATGAGGTCACGAACGTGCAGGGAGGAGGTGGCAGGGTAAGAGAGCAGGAGAATCGTGCTAGCGAGCGACAGCGAGACAATAAAACGCGTCAAATCAAAAGTATCTACCGTCGCCCGACAGAGGAATCCACGTTCTGGCGAACGTAGCTAGTCGGGTTATTCGTTCGCGGTCGCCAAGCAGACTGGCGACGGTTCATCGAAACCGAGCGTGGTCATCGAGCCGTCCCCTCAGACGGGACAATGGTCCCATCCTACGTCCAATCCTCGCTCTGGCAAGCGTGGCTGCAAAAGTGCACGTCTACAACTTGGGCACGGGGCGTTTCGGGGCTCGATTGAGCATCCGCCGTTCGTCGTCCTTGGGGACGTTGATATTGTTGTTGTTATTGCCACCGCCGCCTTCCTTTTTCGGCGTCAGATCCGTGAAGGATTCTTTCCATTGCCAGCCGATTGGGACGTCGAGTTCACGTTTTGCCAAGAGTGCCCACGGCGTACCGGGGTTGTCTTCGACGACTCGTGAGAGGAATTCACGGGCGGTATCGGCTTCGCGTTGCCATTTGCTACCGACACTGATTTTGTCGCTGGGTTCGAGGATCCAGGTATTGTTTTTGGCGTCTTCGAACGGCATCCCCTGTTTCGCTTGAGCCAGCACGGCGTTGTAGGTTTCCGTTCGTACCTTTTGAGCGAGCACGCGCCCATAGGCGAGATCAAATCCAGCCAACCAACGGGGGCTGGTTTCTTTCTCTCGTCCGGCGAGTCCCGGTTCCAGCGTCGCAGCGAGCCGCACGAGGGTGGGTTCGAGCGGAGCGGCGTCCTGTTGTGCGTTGGTCAGGTCGCCCGCCAATTGAGCTTCGCTGGTTTTCACGAATCGCAATCGCGGGCGCTGGATTCCCGTAACGTTCGGGATTGTCGCCGCTTGAACGAGTGCCATCCGTAGCGGGCTACGTTTGACGGCACTGACGTAATCGGATTGCGACAGATAGTCAGGGCTGTACCGTGCCATCGCCGACGGGTCGAAGAAGTATCGCATGTCCGCCGTGAAGGCTTCAATTTCACCGCGGCGAACTTGACGGGAGGTGTTGCGGTTGGGGTGCACGGTGAAATAGGTCCCGCCCGTTTCGTAGCACAATCGCGTTAGGCCATAGGGTCCAAATCCACTGTCAATGATTGGTTCGTCTTCAAAGTTGCCACTGAAGCTCAACTGGATGCGTTCAGGCAGGAAGGTCTCGGGGCCCTGGTCGACCTGTGCCCACTGGGGTGACTGGTCGTATTTGGGATCCGGATCGACATACTTGACGAGTGTGTGTTCGCGTCCAAAGGGAGCTGGCACACCGATCACGAACACGGGGACGCCGAGTTGGCGGCAGGACGAGATCGAGGTCTCGAGGCGGTTGTAATCGTCACCGCGTTCGTCGGTAACCACGACGAAGAGAACGTTGCGTTTCGGGCCGCGCGGGCCCACGTTACGGCGCAGGGACTTGTACTGTTTCGCCGCCGATTCGATCGCAGTGAAGACGCGTTCGACGCCGGAGCTGTCGACAGGCAGTTTGTCGACAATCTGTTTGATTTCCTGAAGGTCGGAGATCGGTTCCTCGGTGTAGAGTTCGACTTTTTCACCGAAGCCGATGATGGAGGTGAGGATACGTTCCTCGCCGGGCTTCTGATTCTGGTTTTCGGGTGATTTTTGCAGAATGCCAAGCTCATCATAGATCCGGTCGAAACGATCTCGAATATCGCCCCGTTGCCGCGTGAGCGAACCGCTTTGGTCGAATAGCCAGACGACGAGTGTCGGTCGTTCCTCGGCGGCGAGCAGAATTTCCGCGGTGATTTGGTCGACGGCACCTTGAGCGCCTGCGACACCGACGCCCGTGCTCCCTTTGACGGTATCGAGCCGCTTTTGGGGGGCGACGGGCTGGCTGAAAATCTTGTTGACCATGATCTGCCCCAGATCCGTCGGCTGCAGATCGATGGGATTCGGGATATCGGCGGCTTCCGCGTACGTGTCCGCCGACGCCATGGCCAGATCGAGTTCGGCCATGGCGTCCACGCCGACCTCGGTTTGGGGCGTCTCGCTAACGACAATTTCATCGATCGTCTCTAGCTGCTCCTCGTACTGGGGAGGCGGGGAGACCACCACCACGGCATTTTCGTCGAAGGGCTTGTGGAACTGAACGAGCGCCAGCGACAGAAAGATGATGATGTGGACCTGCATGCTGCCAATCATGGCAACGGTTTCGTCGGAGTCCCAGAATCGCTCGCGGTCCGATGACAGGGCCGGTTCGTCACCAGGGACATCGGGGGTGCTCGATGGATCAGCGGAGGGTACAGTCATGTCGCTGAGTGGGGCCGTGAGGATGAGGGGACGGAAGACAAGCGGCGGGTGCTCAAAGCTAGTGGGCTTAACATTGGAACGTTTTCTGCGATGATTTGTACTCTTGCCGAGTATATCCGAATCGATTGGGTGACTCGTAAAAACGCGGAGAAAAAATTTGAACGGACGACTGATCGCGATTGGAGACATTCACGGCTACAACGTGCCGCTGCAGACGCTGCTGCGAGCGATTGAGCCCACCGCCGACGATATCATCGTCGTGCTGGGCGACTATGTCGATCGCGGCCCGGACTCGAAAGGGGTGATCGATACCCTGATTCACTGGGGCCAGAAAACGCAACTCGTCGCACTGATGGGCAACCATGAGGAGATGATGCTCGACGTTGTGCGGGGGCTCCAACCGCATCATGCGTGGTTGAAATTCGGTGGGATTGAGACGCTCGACAGCTACGATTTTGATGGCGACATGGATTTCCTGCCGCCCGAACATCTCGCGTTTTTCGAGTCATTGGGCGACTATTTTGTTCACGACGACTTTTTTTTCACCCACGCGGCCTACGACCCTCGCTTGCCCTTCGAAGAGCAACCTGTCGAGATGCTGCGTTGGTATTCCCTGCGAGAGGGGATTCCCGAGCGTCATGTCAGCGGCCACGTGGCCGTCGTCGGGCACACCGCCAATCCGGACGCACAAATTGTCGATGTCGGCCATTTGATCTGCTTGGACACCAAGTGCTACGGCGGCGGATTGCTGACCGCAATGGAATTGCCGTCCAAACGTGTCTGGCAATCGACGCCCGAAGGCGTGTTGCTGTAATCTCGGCTCGACTCAGTGGTGACCAGAGTGCCGTTACGGCTTTCAGTCTCGCCCCCACGCGTTCGCATGACGCTCGCCCGCGCGCACTGCTCACGGAATCGATTTTCCCACCCAGAAAACGCCGAACCAGGCCGCCCGGGATGACGTAGCGAGCAGGTACGGAGTCGAACGCACTGCGGCCGACCATTGCCGGGCTGTAGAGCGTTCGGCGCACCTTCTTTCTCTGTTCTGTTCCCGTTACTTGGCTTTTCCGCCCATGAAGACCCTCGTTGCTTGCCTGATCTTCGCCGCGATTGGGGTCGCGGTGGCACTCATGATCAATGATCGCCGTTATGGACACTACGATCCCGCGTTCGGACCGATCAGCTATCGAGGCGAAATCGATGCCAGCAACGCGATGTCGACGCTCGAAAAGGAGTGGTCCGAAAAATTTCCCAAGGTGGAACTGCCTGACGGACACACCTATGACTTCGGTGTGATGCGTCCGGACGAGAAAGGCGAACACGTCTTCGTCGTTAAAAACGTCGGCGAGGAAGCCCTGGTTCTCAAGGTCGGCGCGTCGACGTGCAAGTGCACCGTGGGCGAACTGGGGGATGAGTTGCTCGAACCCGGCGAACAGACGGAAGTGACGATGAGCTGGACGGTGTTGACCAACGAAAATACCTTTGGTCAATCCGCTGAACTACGGACGAACGACCCCAGCAACATCGCAATTCGATTCGAAATTAACGGTACGGTCGTCCGCGACCTGAAGATGTTTCCGGAAGAAATTGCTTTCGGCGATGCTGCTGCAGGCGAAAATATCGAATTTGACGTCAACGTGTTCAGCTACATGGACGCCCCCATGGAGGCGGGGGAAGCCAGGGTTGTTGAAGATACGATCAATGGGCTCACCGATTTAGAGGTCACACCGTTCGAGCCGAGCGAGCAGGACGGTGTCAATGAAACGGCGACGCAAGGATTCCACGTCCACGGCACGATTCGCCCGGGGCTCAAGCAAGGTCCGATCAGCTCCAACGTGATGCTGACGCTGCAAAAGCAGGGCGGTGATGCGACATCGGGTGGTGACGCCGAGAGCGAGGGCGACACCGCATCCCCGAGTCGACGGGTGGCTTACATCCCACTGAGCGGCCGCATTGTGGGCGCGTTGAGCATGTTGCCCAATTCGCGTCTGAAAGGTGTTTCCGGAGGCGGATATATCTTTGATTTCGGCATTCTCGGCAAGGACGATCCGATGACGGCGAAAGCGTTCGTACGGTTCAAAGGCGCCGATCACGCATCCGCGAAACTGTCCATCGGTGAAGTCAGCCCGGCGAGTAATGTGGAAGCAAGGCTCGGCAAGCCCATCGGACAGGGAAGTATGACGCTCTACCCGCTCGAACTGGAATTGAAGCCCGGGGCGTCAGCCGTCGACCGGTTAGGAATGAACAGAGGAGATTATGGATTCGTGATGATCGAATCCGATGACCCCCAAGTTCCGCCGCTAAAATTGGCACTGAAATTTGCATTGCCGGCGCGGTAGGCTGGGCGGATACTTCGCATCGCACTGACAAAGGAAATTCATGCGCCCCCCCGCTACGCACCCCGTCCGATCTCACTCAGGTTCGCCACGTCCTCAATCGAACCGATGGCGATGCCTGCTGCCGGGATTGCTGCTCGGCCTGACCGGATGCTCGCCCGCCGCTTGGACTGAGTCCTCACATTCAGCTCACCAGAGCGAGTCGTCGAGCGACCCGGCATCACTGTCGCAGGATGCCCCCGCAACACTGTCGCAGGATGACCGAGCGATCGGGCGTCTGACCTTGGTGACCGCCCCAGTCGATAGCGGCCAATCCCAAAATCCGGATGGCGTTCTCGCGCCAGCGGCACAGCAGGGCGAGGCTGCCGAGGCCGCTACCACTGCGAGGGGGCCATCTGAGCCGGCCTACGCCGTGCGAAAACCTCCTGTTCCGGCGACCCCGGAAGGCGACTCCGTCTCATCGCTGTCCAGCGATGGCTTGTCGGGACCGGTCGACTATACCACCTGGCCAATCCCCGCACTGACGCTCTTCGTGACCGGTCAACAGCACGGATATATCGAGCCATGTGGTTGCACGGGTTTAGAAAATCAGAAAGGCGGCGTGGCGCGGCGGATGACTTTCGCGACCCAGCTCCGCGAATCGGGCTGGGAGTTGCTGCCGATCGACGCGGGTAATTTGGTTCGACGATTTGGTCGCCAAGCAGAAATTAAGTTCCATCGCTCACTCGAGGCCCTTCGCGAGATGAAATACGATGCCGTCGGGTTTGGCCCCGACGATGTGCGCATCGGCGTCGGCGATTTGATCCAAGAAGCCGCGGCGGAAACACCCGAGGATGCGATCTATTGCTCCGCAAACGTCGTGCTGTTGGATCCATCGCTGATGCAGGATCACCGAGTCATCGAGCGAAATGGATTGCGAGTTGGCATCACGAGTATCCTCGATCCCGCTTCGCTGACGTCACCGCTGAGCGAAGACATCACGTTGAACGATCCCGTGATTTCGGCGCGATCGATTATGGAAAAGCTAAAATACAGTCACGTGAATTTCAAAGTTTTGACTTTCTACGGAAAGGAAGAGCAGGCTGAGGAGCTGGTACGCCAGGTCCCTGGTTTTGACCTCGTTGTCGTCGCTGGCGGCTACGGTGAACCGTCCTACCAACCCGAACCGATTGACGGCACTGCGACAAAGATGATTTTGACCGGCGCCAAAGGCATGTATGTCGGATTGGTCGGGCTCTACAAGGACTCGCAAATGCGATACGCCCGCGTCCCGCTCGATGATTCGTTCGGCGATGCACCGGAGATGCGTCAATTGATGGCTGAATATCAATCGCAACTCCGTGATCTCGGTCTGGAGAATCTCGGAATCAAACCGATCCCGCATCCCTCGGGTGAAAAATTCGTCGGTTCAGAAGCCTGTGGCGAGTGCCATACCACGGCGTATGACATTTGGAAAGACTCGCCGCACTTCAACGCGACCGAGAGTCTCGTTCATCCCGGCGAGCGTGGTGATGTGCCGCGGCACTTCGATCCCGAGTGTATCTCGTGTCACGTCACCGGTTGGAACGCCCAAAACTACCATCCTTACGTGTCGGGATATTTGAATTTGGAAGTGGACAAGCATCTCCATGGCAATGGCTGCGAGAACTGCCACGGCCCGGGCGCATCCCATGTCGCTGTGGAAAATGGCGACCTCGAGGTGACTGACGCGCGCCGCGAACAGCTTCGCGAGGCGATGAAACTGCCGCTTGCGAAAGCTCGCGAGAAGTGCATGGAGTGCCATGATCTCGACAACAGCCCGGACTTCCACAAAGACGGTGCCTTCGACGATTACTGGGCTGAGGTCGAGCACGAGGGGCTCGATTGAGCAATCTGAAATACGATGCTGGGTAGCCGAATGCGTCGGTGTGTTCACAATCGTTTTCGCTAGCAAAGTCGCTGATCGCTCCGTCGATCAGACTCATTGATTGCCGCCCGTCCGGCTGATGTGAGCGGACAGTTCGTCATGAAAACGGTGGATCGACGGAGCGATCCACGACGAAGTTGCTGATCCCGTGATCAGCGACCTTCAATTTCAGCCTGATGCTGAGCGTGAATCGCTTGCAGTTCTGCGGCTTTGTCAGGATGAGTAGCCGCTACGTTCTTGGATTCCGAGATATCATCGCTGAGGTTGACCAAGAACAGCTTGTCCGCTTTGCCTAGCGTGCCGGGTTGTCGAGGGTCCTTGGGATTGCCCAGTAGCTTCCAATCGCCTTGACGGACTGCCCATTGGGCTTGCTTGCCTTGACCGAGCAGCCAGTACAGATGCTCGTGGGGGCTCGGGGCGTCGGCGGACTCGATGACCGACCGAATGCTTTTGCCATCCAGCTTATTTGCGGTAGGTGGGCAGCCCACGTAATCGGCAATTGTCGGTAACCAGTCGCAGCCGAAGACGGGTTGGTCTCGCGTTTGGTTGCTCGGTAGGTGGGCAGGCCATGAAACCACCGAGGGAACTCTCAAGCCACCTTCAAACAGGCTGCCCTTGCATCCACGGTACTCTCCCGGATTCCCTCCGCCTCCAAAGGCACGCTCTTCGACGCTGTGGCCGTGATCGGATTGGTACACGATGAGCGTATCGTCTCGCAGGCCGAGCGATTCGACTTGAGCGACGATCTCACCCATCAATTCGTCCGCCGTGCTCAACAGTGCTGCGTAGCGTTGCCGCTGAGGATCGTCGATGCGTTGCGCGTAGTGATCCCGCCATTTTTTGCTGCCCTGGAGCGGGTAGTGCGGCCAATTGATGGCCATATAGACAAAGAATGGCTGTTCGCTTGGCGTGCTGATGAATTGTTTGCAGTAGTCTCGCATCAGGTCGCCAAAGTACTCACCATCTCGATGAATCTCGCGACCGTTGAGCCATAGGTCATGACGGTTGGGGCCGTGCCAGTAGAAAAAATGCGAGTAGTTATCGATGCAGCCCTGCATATGGCCGAACGAGAAATCGAAACCTTGGCCATTGGGGCGAGTCTCGGGGCGATGGCCGAGATGCCACTTGCCGATGTGGGCGGTTCGGTATCCGGCGTCATGCAGCATGTCGGCAATGGTCACTTCACCATGCGGCATGCCTTCGGTGGCCACCGCGTCGCCGACGTTACTTGGGACTCCCGCGCGAGCGGGATATCGCCCTGTCATCAACCCCGCCCGCGATGCCGAACAGATTGCAGAGGGAGAGTACATTTGGGTGAAACGCACTCCCGTGGCCGCAAGTCCGTCGATCGTCGGCGTGATCAAGTCCGTCGAACCATAGCAGTTCGCATCGAGCGACCCTTGGTCATCGGTGTAAAAAACGATCACGTTGGGACGATTCGGCGCCGCGGTCGGCTTGACCTTTTCGGCGGCACGCACCGTCGTCGACGCGAGGAAAAATTGACAGAGCACAAGTAGAGTGATTCGCGACATCATCGAGGTCCTTTCTTTAGTGGGCTTCTTTATTGAGAGGTTCGTCCACGACGATGGCAGCCGGGAAATCGGCAGCATGTTCCCCGTCTTTTTCTGCCCAGCGTTTGTTCTGCGAGCCCCCGGCGGGCTGGTTCATCGGAATGTCCATGCCGCCGGCTTCGCCCAGCATCTCGTAGAGTCGCTGCTCCATTTTCTTGGCAACGGGTCTGTATTTCGGATCGGCGATCAAGTTGTGCTTCTCACCGGGGTCCGCTTGCAGATCGTACAGTTCGTCCACGTCCCACAGTCCGTAGTAGCTGATGTATTTGTATTGGTCGCCGCGGAGCGCGAATTGGGTCGGCGTCTGAGGGAAATTCTTTTCCCAATAGTAGACATACAGAAAATAGTCTCGCCATTTACTCTCATGGCCGTTGGGCAGGTCCAGAAAGCTGGTCCCGTCCATGTAGTCCGGCGTTTGCAGTCCGGCGGCGTGCATGATCGTGGGCCCAATGTCAATGTTGCCGATCATGTCTTCGACCACCGTGCCGCCTGGGTAGAGATCGGGGCACTGCATCATCATCGGTACCCGCATCGATGCGTCATAGGAGACGCGTTTGTCGATCAAGCCATGTTCGCCCCACATGAAACCATTGTCGCCCATGTAAACGACCAGCGTTGAGTCGTAGAGCCCCATCTCTTTGAGTTGGTCGAGGACACGACCGACACTATCGTCGACGCCCAGTAGTGTTTCGCAGTAGCGGCGATAGAGATAGTCGATGCCTTTATCGCTGTGATAGGGGAAATCGATCCCATGCCAGCTGTTGCGTTGATCGCGGACCCAGCGGGGTGCGTTGTTATCGGCAGTAACCCCTTTGCCGCGTGGCAGGAAACTGAGGTCCTCGTCCGCATAAGAGTCTTTGTCTTGATCGGCCGGCGTGAAGTTGGAGTGGACGGCCTTGTGAGACAGATAGAGAAAGAAGGGTTTGTCGGAAGCCTGCTGCTCTTTCATCCAATCGACGGCGTAGTCGGTCAGTTCATCCGTGATGTATCCCTTTTGCTTCACACGTTCGCCATCCACGTTGAGTGTGTAGTTTGGATTGGGGGGCCAATAGTGGCCCTGGCCACGAAAGCTCACCCAGTGATCGAATCCCGGTCGCGGGCTATCGTGGCTACCTCCCATATGCCATTTCCCAATAAAAGCGGTTGAGTAGCCCGCCTTTTGAAGGTATTCCGGGAAGAACTTTGTTCCCTCCGGCACGAGCCGGTTGTTGTCAATCACGCGATGCTTGTGCGTGTACAGGCCTGTCAGTATCGAAGCGCGACTGGGGGAGCACAGCGAAGTGGTTACAAACGCATTTTTTAAGTGCACGCCGTTGGACGCCAATGAATCGAGATGAGGCGTCTTGAGGAACGGATGGTTCATAAACCCCATCGTGTTGTAGCTATGGTCATCCGTCAGAATGAAGACCACGTTTCGCGGCTTGACGTTTTCACGTTTGCCGACCGCAGGCAGATCCGCGGCCCCGGCGCCGAGTGGAACCGTCAGTGCAGTCAGCGGAAGAGACAGCAGGAGGAAGAGGGCAAGCTTGACAGGCGGGTGAAAACGCATGCGAAAAGTTCTCTGAGGGGAATTCTTAGGTGTCCATCGAGCACGCAATCATAGCAGCAATGACGTGGGCATTCACATGGTCTCGAAACGTATCCGGTGGAACGGGCGAGGCAAGACCATTCTCGCGTCTTGGAATCATCGAATGGGCACCGACTTCTTCCACGCGAACTTCTCTAGGGGGACGACTCCCCGTACAATCTGACGATGAATCAGTCTGATGGTGATTCTCCCGTTTCCCTCCCAGGATGCCCCATGCTTACGACCGAAAAAATTCAGGACTTTCACCGCGACGGGTATGTGCTGATCCCGAGCGTGTTTGATGCGGATGAGATGGCGGGGCTGCTCCGCTATTCCAAAGGTGATCAGGCGCTCGATGCGGAGGCAAAGACTCGGCAGGACGCGAGCGGAGGCGAGACTCGCTTGGCGGTGCGGAATGATCTCGACGAAGACTCGATGTACACGGCAATCGCGTGTTCACGCCGGATCGTTGATCCAATGGAGGCGTTCCTCGGCTCGGAAATTTACCACTACCATCACAAAATGATGTTGAAGGAACCGCGGGTCGGTGGTGCTTGGGAATGGCACCAAGATTACGGGTACTGGTACAACTTCGGGTGTCTCTATCCGGATATGGGAAGTGCGCTGTTGGCGGTCGATCGTGCCAACCGCGAGAACGGTTGCCTGCAGGTGCTGCGAGGTTCCCATCAAATCGGCCGCGTCGATCATGGCAAGTCGGGGCAGCAGGTGGGCGCGGATATGGAGCGTGTCGAGCAGGCGATGAAGCGTCATGAGTTGGTGCACTGTGAGATGCAGCCGGGGGACGTCTTATTCTTCCATGCGAATCTGCTGCACCGCAGCGACAAGAATGAAAGTGAGCATCCGCGCTGGTCGCTGATTTGCTGCTACAACACTCGCCACAACGATCCCTTCCTCACCGGCAAGCACGCCAGTTACAGCCCTCTGGAACGCTGGGACGACGCTCGCGTCCACGAGCGATTGACCTCTCGGTCGGGGGCAAGCTCATGACGCGGATCGCGTTGCTCGGGACCGGGCTGATCGGATCTTTTTACACAGAAGCCCTGCATGGGGGGCGCAGCCGTGATCGGGTGGAAATGGTGTATTCACGCTCGCCGGACAACGCTGCCGAATTCGCGGCGAAGTGGGGCGTGGGACGCTGGACAACGAGCCTTGATGAAGCCGTTGCCGATGAGGCGATCGACGTCGTGATCGTCGCGTTACCCAATGATCTGCACGAGCAAGCCGTTGTGGCGGCGGCGAAAGCGGGCAAGGCCGTCTTGTGCACCAAACCGCTCGGCCGCAACGCTGACGAGGCACTGCGAATGCTTCGGGCGGTAGAGGAGGCGGGCGTCTTTCACGGATACCTCGAGGACCTCGTCTACCCACCCAAGACACTCAAGGGCCTGCAGTCCGTTCGAGCCGGCGATTTAGGGAGAATTCTGTGGGTGCGATCGCGCGAAACACACCCGGGGCCGCACAGCGATTGGTTCTGGGACAAAGAGCGAGCCGGTGGCGGCGCGATCATTGATATGGGCTGTCACTGCATCGAGATCGCACGCTCGTTCATTGGCAAAAACATCCGCCCCGTCGAAGTCGTGTGCTGGGGCGACACCCAGGTCCATCCCATTGAGTCCGAAGATCACGCCGTCGGCATGGTGCGTTATGAGAACGGTGCCATCGGACAGTTCGAAGTCAGTTGGGCTTTTCGCGGCGGCATGGACCTGCGTGATGAGGTCGCCGGGACCGAAGGCACGCTGTGGCTGAACCATTGGTTGCGCACGGGCATGGAAATGTATACGGCAAAGGGGACGACCGATTACGTAGCTGAAAAGTCTGAGAGCAGCGGCGGTTGGATGTTCCCGGTGGGCGACGAGGTCGCAGCCCTCGGGTACACCCATATGTTCACGGACATGTTGGATGCCATCGACCAAGGACGCGAACCCACCGAGACCTTCTACGACGGGTACATCGTCAACGCCATCATGGATGCGAGTTACCGATCGATCCAAACCAAGCGTTGGGAGCCCATCGACCTACCCATTTGGCGAGCGGACGAGGTATTCGATGGTCCCGTGGCGAACCGCGACTTCGACGACGAGCACGTGCTGTTGAAGGAGGAGCGGATGCCGGACGGCCGCATCAAAAGGATTCTTCGGAACAAGTCGACCGGAGCGCTGAGTCATCGCCTATCATGAGAACGTGACGCTTGAGCCCGTTCCGGGGGCGGGCGGCCGCTGCGAACTGCGCCCGAGACGCCCGTGGCCTTGAACTTAGGTCTCGATCGACTACCATCTACAATAATAATAATCTATAGACATAGGCAGGGTAAACGCGGAATGACAATCATCCAGGGATGCAATACGAGTTCCCACCACAGAACTCGTGCAACAATTTTGTTCACCACGATCGCCATCGGAGCTGTTGTCGCGGGCTGGGGGGATCGTGGCCGGGGGTGGGCGGATGAAGGAAAGGCCGCGGCCGATGCTCGCGCCACCGCAGCGGTGTCGGGCCAGGATCGAGTTCCGGGCGTGGTGATTGATCATTCGCCTGCGGCGAGCGGGCTGTACATTGGTTCGCCAAGCATCGCGATTTTACCGGACGGTTCCTACGTTGCCTCGCATGACTTCTTTGGCCCCAAGTCGGACGAGCATTCGTCGGCGACGACCGTGATTTTTCGTAGTGAGGACGGCGGCCGCAGCTGGGAAAAGACGACCCAATTCAAGGACGCGTTCTGGTCCAATTTGTTTGTCCACAACGGTTCGCTGTACGTGTTCGGGACGACCCGACATCACGGCTTTTTGGTCATTCGCCGTAGCGATGACGGCGGGAGAACCTGGACCGAGCCGCTCGACGGCGAATCGGGATTGTTAACTGAAACAGGCGAGTACCACACCTCGGCGGTCCCGGTGCTGGTTCATGCGGGGCGACTATGGCGTGCCGTAGAGGATGCGAGCAATGGTAAAAGGTGGGGCGCTCGATATGGGGCCATGATGATGTCCGCTCCCGTTGACGCAGACTTGCTGAGTCGCGAGAGCTGGACGTTTTCCAACGTGGTTCAACGCGACCCACAGTGGATGGAAGGAAGTTTCCAGGCGTTTTTAGAAGGGAATGCGGTCGCCACGCCGCAAGGGGATATCCTCGACATCTTGCGGATGCACTACGGCGGGCAAGGCGGCAAAGCTGCAATCGTGCGAATCAGTGCTGACGGAGAGCAGGCGACGTTCGATCCCAACAAGGATGTGATTGATTTCCCCGGTGGCGCGAAAAAGTTTACGATTCGTTTTGATCCGCAGTCCCAGGCGTACTGGTCACTGACGAATGCCGTCACGCCCCATGCACGCGAATCAGGAGCCGTTGCAGGTTCAGTTCGCAATACACTTGCGCTGATGAAATCGACGGATCTGAGGAATTGGGAGATGAAGAGCATTCTGCTCTACCATCCCGATATCGAAAAGCATGCATTCCAGTATCCGGATTGGCAGTTCGATGGAGATGACCTGATCGCTGCAATCCGCACCGCGTATGATGACGGCGAAGGTGGTGCCCATCGTGCTCACGATGCCAACTACATGACCTTTCATCGGTTTAGCGACTTTCGGAATCTGGAAATGTCGGATTCGGTCGTCGACCCCAAAACGCTTGGGTATCCGTCGCAGCCAAGTTCCCATTGAATGGCCGTTCAGCAGAAATCGCCCATGACCATTTTGCGTTCCTGTTTTTGTTCCTGCGCACTGAGCCTAACGTTGATGTCCTCTAGCGGTTTCGCGAGTCCGCCGACCCCTGGGACGCGTTCGCTGCGCGGCAGCGAGCGCCAAGTCACCTCGGGGCCAACGAACCATCTCCTGACCAATGCGAATGTGTGGTCGCGTGATGGTCGATGGATCTATTACGACGTACGCAGTGACGCCGCTGGAGAGATCTTCGATGGGCAGCGAATCGAGCGAGTCGATGCGCGAACGGGTGTTGTGGAAGTCGTCTATCAATCTCATCACGATGCCTGTGTAGGAGTCGTTACAGCGTCTCCTACGGCCGACGAGGCCGTCTTTATTCATGGGCCTGACGCCCCGAATGAGGACTGGAGGTACAACGCATGGCATCGTCGCGGGGTGATTGTTGATGTCGATCCAGGCGGCGCGGCAATTAACTTGGATGCCCGCGACTTGGTGCCGCCGTTTACCCCAGGTGCCCTGCGCGGCGGCAGTCACGTGCATACGTTTTCGCCCGATGGAAAATGGGTCGCGTTTACCTATGAAGACCATGTGCTCGCAGAGTTCGAGGGGCCGCAGCATCATGAGTTGAATCAGCGTGAGGTGGGCGTGAGCGTGCCGGCGGAATTCCTGCCGAGTCGGTCTGTCTTGGTCGACTCCAAGCACCCGCGAAATCATGGCGGAGCGTATTTTTCAGTGCTCGTCACACGCACTCACGACCATCCCACTCCCGGTTCCGACGAGATCTGCCGCGCATTTGAAGACGCATGGGTCGGGCATGACGGGTACCTGCATCGGGACAACCACCGACAGCACCGCGCGATTGCTTTTCAGGGCGAGGTCGTTAGCCAAGGAGGCCGGCATCACAGCGAGGTTTACGTGGTTGACTTGCCCGATGATCTGACCCGGGCGGGAGTTCAGCCCTTGGCCGGTACGCCCACGACGCGGCCGTCTCCACCGAAAGGTGTCGTGCAGCGTCGTCTAACAAACACCAGTGATCGCAAGTTCCCTGGTATTCAGGGGCCGCGTCATTGGCTGCGAAGTTCGCCTGATGGCGAGCGAATCGCGTTCCTGATGAAAGATGACGCCGGTGTCGTTCAGATCTGGACCGTCTCACCGCGCGATGGCGAGCTGCGTCAGTTGACACGCAACACGGATGACATCGCTTCTGCGTTCACGTGGAGTCCTGATGGACAGTGGATTGCACACGTGATGGATACGAGTGTTTGCGTTACCAACGCATCGACGGGCGCCACGTTGCGGTTGACGGCGGCCTGTCCGGATTCGTCTGCTCCTCGGCCCGAGGCGTGCGTGTTCTCCCCCGGTGGAGATGAGATCGCGTATGTTCGCCGCGTGCCGGGTGATGACCGAGCAGTGGGATCGCGGCGGGTCAATCAGATCTTTGCGTTGAAGCTCGACGCTGACTTGGAGTGAGATCCAGTCGCTCGGGGCAGTGTTCGCTTGGGGCCATAACCCCCCGCAACGGCGGCGGGTAACCAGCGACGGTGGGCCACCGGCGAAAGTGATCGCCAACAAAAGTGAAGCGGGCAAAGAAAAAGCCTGGACTGCACGGGCAATCCAGGCTCTTTGTCATTTCACATGTGGACGCAAAGGTCGATCACACCGTTTCGGGGATCTTGGCGGTCCGCACGGTTGCGATGATCGCGCTGGCGACCATGTATGGATCCGCGTTGGAGGCGGGGCGGCGATCTTCGAGCCAACCCTTCCAGCCATGCTCGACGGTGAAGATCGGAATCCGGATCGAAGCACCGCGGTCGGAGATACCGTAGCTGAACTTGTCGATCGACTGGGTTTCGTGCAATCCAGTCAAACGCTGATCATTGTCGGCACCGTAGACGTCGATGTGCTCGTTGATCCGAGGCTCGAATGCTTGGCAAACCGCATCATAAACTTCCTTGCTGCCGCAGGTTCGCAGCAACGTGTTGGAGAAGTTAGCGTGCATGCCGCTGCCGTTCCAGTCACCTTGCATAGGCTTGCAATGGTAATTGATAACCAGGCCGTACTTCTCTGCGGTGCGATCGAGCAGGAAGCGTGCGACCCAGATCTCGTCGCCCGCCTGGCAGGCGCCCTTGGCAAAAATCTGGAATTCCCATTGGCCCATCATGACTTCGGCATTGATGCCTTCGACGTTCAGGCCAGCTTCGAGGCACAATTCGAGGTGATCTTCGACGAGGTCACGTCCCGTTGCCTTGCCCGCACCGACGCTGCAGTAATACGGGCCCTGGGGTGCAGGGAAGCCTTCTGCGGGGAATCCAAGCGGACGATTGGTTTCAGGATCGAAGATGGTGTATTCCTGTTCGAAACCGAACCAGAAATCATCATCCTTGTCCATGATGGTTGCCCGTCCGTTGCTGCGGTGAGGACTGCCATCGGCATTGAGGACTTCGCACATGACGAGGAACCCGACGCCGGAGCGATCAGGATCGGGGCAGCAGAAAACCGGTTTGAGCAAACAATCGCTGGCGCCGCCGGGAGCTTGCTGCGTCGATGAGCCATCGAACGACCACACAGGAGCATCCTCGAAATTGCCGCTAAAATCTTCGACAACTTTGGTTTTGCTGCGCATGCTTTGGGTCGGCTGATAGCCATCGAGCCAAATGTACTCCAACTTGCACTTTGTCATAAAACGGGAGTCTCCTCAGACTGGTAGGGCCAGCGAAACGAATGTTCGCAATGGCCTGGAATCGAAACATTGGGACAAAAAACGATCTACCCAACCGCACCTGTCCACACGACTGAGCAGGGTCACCCGCCGCCGTCTGCTAACCCCATTAAAATAGCGGAATTCGCGCAGCTTTCCAGTGGTCAGGCGGAAAGCGTGGCGGTGCGATGCGGGCACCAATTGTCGCCAACACACGCCCCCCAGTGTTAGGTAATCCGGTGGCGGTGTCCCCCTGTCCGCTCTCTCGTGGTTTGGGCCGGAATCCCGCCCCAATGAAACCCCTCTCGATATCGCTGATCGGTTGCCGATGGACCCAAAATACCGCAAGAATTTGCTTCACTCATGGACACGATGGGAAGCCGATGGGGGCAGTTCCCGACCGAGACTCACGCCCCCAACTGTTTGGTCCACTGCTTGCCCTGCTCAACGCACTCGAATTTCAGTTGTCCCAATTGCTCGATTAGCTTGCGGTCATCACGATCGATCGCCGTCTCCACCGTTAAAACCTGGCGGTTTGATAGCGACTGGACGAGCGATGAAATCAGAAACTGACATTCCACCGAAAGTTCACGCGATTCGGGATCGACAAAACGCTTCGAGGGGATGGGGACGGGTTGCCCGTTGTAGAGATACCCGCCCATCGGACTGAGCGAGAGGATCGCACGAGAACTCTCCATGACTTGGACCTCTGGGTCACCGAGCCAAAACTCGCAGGTCGCGAGCATCTGCTGTTGTTGGTGGTCGACCAGGGTATGTCGCTCGATGTCGAAATGGCTCATGGCGGCGGCGACACGTTCGTCAGCGGGCAACAAGGGCACATGGTCGAGTCGCGTGCTGCGTCGCAATTGCAGGAATGAGCGGTTGATCGGTGGGCGATACGTCGACGTTTGAACGGCCATGCGGTCAACACTGCGGGCGACGTGGTATCCGTTGCGAGAGAGCAGCGATCCGGTGCGCGCGTCCGACACGGGCACGCCGATGCCATGGCCGATCGGTGCGAGCCCCGCGTAACCATTCCGGTCGTCACGCACCGGACCGACATGGATGTGACTAACGCCCGCGCCACGCAGTCCCGCCTCAACGCTTTGGAGCAGTTGGTCACAGATCGCGATCCCGGGTTCGTCGGCAAAGCACAACGCAGCGATCGTGGCACTCGGGCCACTCTGAGCGGGTACCGCTTCCGTGGCGGATTGAGCGTCCAATTCAGTGTTGCACCGCTCACCGGAGGGGGCGTCGCAGAATGAGTGAGCCCAGGCAATCACGCGTTCATCGGCCAACGCGACCATCAAATCGGACGGGCGGAAGAAGGCACGAGCGAGTACGGCCCGCTCCAAAATCGAGACACTGACCGGTGGCGACTGGCGGGTGGCCGCCCAGTGTCGCATCCAAACTTCAAAAATCCCCGGTAGATCCGAGTTTTGAAAAGGACGAATTTGAGCCATCGGGAAATTTCCTCGCCGGATAGATTTAGGCTTCCGTGATCACATCACCACATCACCGGCGGTGCTTGCTTGAGCGAAACCGCTAGCCCGAAAACGCCGGCCTCTGAACCGCCCTGAAAAAATGCAACATTGTCCAGTTAAACAACATTATTCAGAAAACTAACCTAGCACAGTGTGGTGCACAATCGGCTTTTAGGAACATCGTGTCCCTGGTAAGCTCCTGCTCGAGTATTTCCCGCCACGACAAGCCTTCACCGCGAAACTTAGAATTCGTTTGACCATGTCTTTAATCGTCCAGAAATTTGGCGGCACCTCGGTTGCCGATCCTGACAAGATTCGTGCTGCGGCCCGTCGAGCCATTCGCGCTCAGAATCAGGGACACCGGGTCGTGATGGTAGTCAGCGCGATGGGCAAGCAGACCGACGAGTTGCTCCGCCTCGCCAGCGCTGTCAGCGAGAAGCCGCCAGCACGTGAGATGGACATGCTGCTCAGCACCGGCGAGCAAACCAGCGTGGCCCTTGTGGCCATGGCCATTGACGACCTTGGGGCCAAGGCCGTGAGCCTGACCGGGGGCCAGTTCGGCATGAAAACGGACAACAGCTTCAGTAAAGCCCGAATTCGATCGATTGACACCTCACGCATCGAATCGCTGCTCGATGAGGGCTACATCGTCGTCGCGGCAGGATTCCAAGGCATCGACGATGACCTCAACATCACCACTCTCGGCCGTGGCGGTAGTGACACCACGGCGGTCGCACTCGCGGCCGTGTTGGGGGCAGACGCGTGTGAGATTCACACCGATGTCGATGGCGTCTACACAACCGATCCACGTTTGCTGCCTGAAGCGCGCCGCGTCGATGTGATCAGTTACGACGAAATGCTCGAACTGGCGTCTCTCGGCGCGGGAGTGATGCACTCACGCTCGATCGAGTTCGCCAAAAAGTTCGGCGTACCCATTCATGTCCGCAGCAGTTTCTCGGATCGCGAGGGCACGATGATCGTGTCGCAGGCGGAATCGGAGAGCTCGCCCGTCAGCGGTGCGGCACTTACCAAGGACGAGGCTCGCGTGACGGTCCTCGGCGTGCCCGATGTTCCTGGCATGAGCCAAGCGATTTTTTCGGCAATCGCCGCCCACAAAGTTGCCGTCGACATGGTGGTGCAGAACGTCGGCGCCCAAGGAAAAGCCGATGTCTCGTTCACCGTTGCCGGTCATGAACTCACACTGACGCTCGACGCGGTGAACGCGATCATGACTAAGATCGGAGCATCCGGAATCACCTACGATGCTGACGTGGCCAAGGTCAGTGTCGTGGGTCTGGCGATGGCGCGGCAGAAAGCTGTCGCGGCGCGTATGTTTCGCGCCCTCGCCGATGCGGGCGTGAACATTCACATGATCACGACCAGCGAAATCAAAATCTCCGCTCTCGTTCCTCGCAGCCATGCCGCGAACGCACTGCGGGCCGTGCACGAAGCATTCCAGCTCGACCAACGCCCCGCGGACGCGAAAACATGGGTTGAAATCCAAGCTGAATCCAGTCGCCACGCCGATGTCGCCGACGTCGTCACGCGTTTGCAAAACGACGCGCTCGAAGCTCTCACGCTCACCAACATCGCGATTCTCGCAGGTCAGGCCCGGGTGACGTTCGACGGAGTCCCTGATCGCGCGGGTGTGGCGGCGGACATTTTTGAGGAAATCGGCCGGGCGGGCATCTTTGTCGACATGATCGTGCAGGGCTACGATGGCCAAGACGGCAGCACCAGCGTCAGTTTTACGATCGACCAAGCCGATCTCGAACCGGCGATCGCAGTCGCTAAAACTCTTTGCCAGCAGAACGCCATGCGCGACGTCCGCGGCTCCGGCGGGATCACCAAACTCAGCGTCAGCGGCATTGGACTTCGCAGTCACACCCAAGTCGGTACCGTGCTGTTCGAGCAACTCGCCGCCGCCAAAATCAATGTTGAGATGATCGCGACGAGTGAACTCCAGGTCAACGTTGTGATTGACTCGTCACGCGGTGATGACGCCGAAAAATGCCTCCGTGCGGCCTTTGCCGAAGCACTCGGATAGGAACCGGCGCTCACGTGCAGTCGTTTCGTGAGTCGCCGAGTGTGTCCGTGGCGTTTGGGAATGTAGGTATTGAACCTACCTTATTCACCAAACAGCACGCAGATGGGGGTGGGTACCGGCTGGGTCTCACGCATGAACGTCAAGGCGCCTGACTCGGCATCAATCGAGAATACGGTTGCCGTATTGCTGTCACGACCGGCAGCGATCAACCATTTTCCGGTGGGGTCGATGTTGAAATTGCGCGGCCAGCCTCCACGAATCGGTTCAACTTCAACGGCGACGAGTTTGCCTGCATCGTCGACGCGGAACACGCTGATACTGTCGTGTCCGCGATTGGCCGCGTACACAAACTGACCGCTGGGGTGAACACGGATTTCCGATGCGCTGTTGAACGTCTCTTTCGCTTTCACCGCTGCGGAGAGTGTCGGTATTGTTTGCACCGGAGTCATCTCACCTTGCTCGGCGTCGTAGTCGAAAACGGTGATGGACAAGGCGAGTTCATTGAGAACATAGATTTTCGATCCATCAACGCTGAACTTCATGTGCCGTGGGCCGCTTCCGGGAGGGCAAACGCCGAACCCGTGAGGGGTCAGTGCAGGCGTGTCAGTATCGAGTTTCCAGATCACGACACGGTCCATGCCCAGGTCAGGTACGAAGACAAATCGATCGTCCGGCGAGGTACCCGTCCAGTGCGCGTGAGACGCCGTTTGCCGGCCTTCGACGACGCCACTACCGACCTTGGGCATGAGCTCGGCATGCTCCTTGACCTCGACCAAACCAGCGATGTGTCCGTCTTTGCCAAGCTCGTACAGCGAAGTCGATCCGCCACCGTACTGGGCCGAAAAAAGCAGCTTGCCCGCACGATCGGTTGACACGTGTGCGGCACCACCGTCACCCGTCCCGACCGCGTCGATAAACTCAATCTGCTTGCCACCCGATTTGCCGGTGACCCGAAAGGCGGAGACAGCATCGCGGGGGCCCTCTGCCGATCCCGGCTTGCCGGTTGCGTAGAGCGTCTTGCCGTCCGGGTGAAGAGCCAGGAATCCGGGGTTATCGCACTCTGCGGCGAGCGTGGGTCGAGTCAGCTTGCCGGTTTCCGTATTGAGCGAACTGTGATAGATCCCACGGCTCTCGCCACCCTTCGGCGTCGTCGTGCCAAACCAAACATCGACAATGTCCGCGGAAGCCATCGACGCCACCACTGGAAAACAAACAGCGGGTAAGAATGCCAAATATCGCATACGAATCATTTACAGGAGCCTTGTCACTCATGAAGGAAAGGGAAGGGGATCGTTGCCGACATTGTAGTGCTTTTCACGCTGCCGCGTTGTCGCCGCCCTTGTATTGAGAGCAAGGATACTTGGATTTCATGGATACTCACGCACGCCCGCAACACGACAGCGGATGAAGGCAGCGGAATCGCCGCATTCGCCAGAGTGTGAAAGTATGATGACTGCCGGCAACGGGCGGCCGAGACGAGATGAGGTGCTCAATCCATGGGGTGGGGACGCTCGTTTCACGCTCGGTCGGGCGCCCACGCGTCGCGTTGTTCGGCTATGCTGATGCAACGACCGATGCACGTCACCTTGGAGCAGTGGCCAGTCGCCCCGCCTTCCTCCCCCCCATCCCCCACCCCATCGCTTTGGAGCATCAATTTGATGATCAAGTACGATATGACATTATCGAGCGACACTCGGAAATCCTTTCGAGGGCTGCTCAATATCTCTCGATGCCTCGGCATTCTGCTATGCAGTGTGTGGTTTGCCCCAGCAACGGCCAGTGCCGAAGGGGACCCCGTCGAGAAGGCGTCGGCGCCGCAGCTTTCCATTGCGACCTTTGACATTGACGTGACACCGCCGGTCGGATTCATGATGGCGTATGACCGCGTACGCCGAGTTGATGAATTAGAATTACGTTGTCGCGGCATTGTTTTGTTGGGGGCCGGTGAACCCATCGTATTGTGTGCTGTGGACTGGATCGGCATCAGTAACCAGAGTCACGATGCGTTTCGTGAGCGGATTGCTGAGGCTGTGGGAACGACCCCACAGCGAGTTGCCGTTCATACACTGCATCAGCACGACGCGCCGCGAAGTAATTTTGGTGCGGAGTCATTGCTACAGCAAGTTGGTGCGCCTGATCTTGGGGCCCACGATGGCACCTTCGCCCGTCGAGTGATTGATCGACTCGCAATCGCGCTGCAGGAGTCGCTCGAGTCGGCCCAACCAATCACGCATGCCGGGTTTGGCACCGCGAAGGTCAAACAGGTCGCGTCGAACCGACGTATCCAGGATGAGAGCGGTAAAGTGACCGTGACGCGTTATACCGCGACGAGGGATCCTGCGATTCGGGCGATGCCGGAGGGCACGATTGATGCCGAACTCTGTTCGTTGTCATTTTGGAACGAAGATGAGCCTGTGTCCGTCCTGACTTACTATGCCTGTCACCCGCAGAGCTATTATCGCACGGGGGTACCGAGCCCCGACTTTCCTGGGATCGCTCGTTTCATTCGCGGACAGGCCATGCCAGAAACACTGAACGTTCACTTCAATGGGGCAGGCGGAAACATCGGTGCCGGCAAATACAATGACGGCTCTCCCGCGAACCGGATGGTACTCGCCGGACGGGTCGCCGATGGCATGAGTCAAGCATTTGCCAACACGGAAAAGTTCGCCGTCACTCCGGACGACGTTCGTTGGACTACCGAACCGGTCCATCTGCCACTGGCGGCGCATCTTGATCGCGAAGCGTTGCTGAAATCGCTCACCGAATGGGATGGCGTTAGTTATTGGGGTGCCGCAGACAAGCTCGCATGGGTACTACGCAGCGAGAGCCAGCACGCGATTGATTTGGGCTGCCTGAGTGTCGGCGACGTTCGTGTCCTGCACATGCCCGGCGAGCTATTTGTCGAATACCAGCTCGCTGCCAAGGCGATGCGTCCGGACCTGCACGTCGCGATGGCTGCCTACGGTGATTATGGCCCCGGTTACATCGGGACAGAGGAAGCCTACGGTCAAGGCGGTTACGAAACCAGCGATGCGGCATCGAAGGTGGCCCCTCAAGTCGAGGCCGTGTTGATGGATGGCATGCGAGTACTTTTGAACGAGAACGAGAACGAGAACGAGAAGCCGGAGGAAGCAGCGAGCGAGAAAGACGTCGACACTTCCGCGGATTTGTCTCAAACACCGGACTATTCCGATGAGCTGCCGCGAATTGATCCCACACCGCCGTCCGAGGCGTTGGCGACGGTTGACGTTGCGGATGGATTTCGGATGGAATTGATCGCATCGGAACCGCTCGTCGCAAGTCCTGTTGCGATGGAGTGGGATGCCAGCGGGGCATTGTACGTTTGCGAAATGCGTGGCTACAGTGAAGACCGCGAAGCTGGGATTTCTCGCATCGCGCGACTGACGGATCTCGATGGTGATGGCGTCTACGATCAACGAACCACTTTTGCCGATGGGCTGTTGTGGCCCACGGCGGTATTCCCCTACGACGGTGGCGTGTTTGTTGGCGATGCACCGGATTTGTGGTATTTCAAAGATACCGACGGTGACGGCGTCGCCGATCTCAAGCGACGTGTGTTGACCGGATTTGGCACCTCCAACGTGCAAGGCTTGCTGAACTCATTTCGCTGGGGTTTGGACAACCGCATCCATATCGCATGCAGCAGTGTGGGAGGCGAAATTCGCAACCCCTATGCGGTTGGTGACGAACAGGCACTGAATATTCGCGGCCGCGATTTGGCTTTGAATCCAAAGACGTATCAATTCGAACCCACCAGCGGTGCGGCCCAGCACGGAACGGGGTTCGATGATTGGGGAAACAAGTTTGTTTCGTCCAATAGTGACCACATTCAACAGGTGATGTATCGCGATCAGGACGTTGCTGCGAACCCATATTATTCGCCGCCCCCCTCGCGTATTTCGATTGCCGCGGACGGTCCGCAAGCCGAGGTCTATCGCTCGAGCCCCGTCGAACCGTGGCGAAAGGTGCGGACTCGGCTGAGAGTTTCTGGTTTGTCCAAGGGCGTCGTTGAAGGGGGCGGACGGGCAGCAGGCTATTTCACTGGCGCCAGCGGAGTGACCATTTATCGCGGCGATGCTTGGCCGACACAGTGGAAGGGAGCAGCGTTCGTAGGCGACGTGGGCAGTAACCTGATCCATCGCAAGCGACTCGAAAAACAGGGGTTGGAATTCATCGCTCGTCGGATCGACGTCGATGACGAGTTCGTCAGGTCAACGGATAACTGGTTTCGACCAGCTCAATTCGCCAACGCCCCCGACGGTTCGTTGCATGTGATCGACATGTACCGCGAAGTCATCGAGCATCCCGCTTCCCTGCCCACTGAGATTAAGAAACATCTCGATCTCACATCCGGACGCGATCGCGGTCGCTTATACCGGATTGTTAACGACGATTTCCAGCAACGGAAAGTCGACGACTTGGGACAAGCGACCACTGCGCAGCTGTGTTCATTGCTCGCCCACGAGAACGCTTGGCAGCGTGAGACCGCCTCGCGATTGTTGTATGAGCGTCAAGACCCGTCCGCGATTGCATTGCTGATCGCGATGGTGCAAAATGAGAAATCAGCATTGGGGCGGATGCACGCGATCTATGCACTCGATGGCATGGATGCACTGGACGCGGAAACGCTGCTCGTTGGTCTTCATGATTCGGATGCCCACGTTCGTCGCCACGCGGTGCGATTATCGCGAGCGATGCAGGACACACCTGCGATTCGAGAGCGGTTCGTCGAATTGGCGTCTGACCCTTCGATGGAGGTTCGCTATGAGTTGGCATTCGCGCTCACCGATGCAGTGCCTGAAATACGTGTCTCGGGACTCGAGGCGATCCTACGACGTGACCCGACTGACCGGTGGATTCAAGTGGCAGTGCAAACAGCGATCGGAGACGCCGCTGGAACGCTCGCTCGCACCCTGGAATCCGAACCATTGCTGGCAGAGCAGGTTGGCGAAGATTTTCAAAAACAACTCACTGCTCAGATCGCGGCCCGAGCGAGGCATTCCGATCCGGATTCTTCGAAACCAACGGGCAGCAACCTCAGCCAGGCGACGGGGCGGTCGGCTCAAGAGATCGCTGATCGGGAGACCGTCGTCGCTCGCTACCGAGACGCATTGGAGCTCACAGGTGATACCCAGCGAGGCCGAGATCTTTTCAAACAGCACTGCAGCAGCTGTCACCGAGTCGATGGCGTGGGACACGAACTGGGGCCGAACTTGGCCGCCATCGCGACCCGAGGAGCTGAGACGCTGATCGCGTCGGTGATGGATCCCAACCGTGAAGTCAATCCTCAATATCTGAATTTTGTTACCCTGACGGCGGACGATCGGATCGTTGCAGGGATGATCGTTGACGAGGGCGCCACAAGTGTCACGCTCCGTCAGCCGGACAATTCACTCGAGACCATTTTGCGAATTGATATCGAGGAACTCCGTAATACGGGCAAGTCGTTCATGCCCGAAGGTCTTGAATCCGCAATCGATACCCAAGCGATGGCGGACCTCATCGCGTACTTAATCCAACCCTCTCGCTAGCCTACCTCCCTTCCCTCCGAAAGTAGAAAAATGTCCCTTCATCAACAACATCAACGCGATCGGCGATTGTTCCTGCAAGGCGGTGTAGCCATCGGCGCTTCCATGCTCAGCCGACGTGCTCTCGCCGATACGACATCGGAATCCGAATCGAGCTCCGCGGCTCCGGCGGGCGAAAAACAACGCATCGCCATCCTGGGGGTTAACAACCGAGGTTCAGCGCTTGCGAAGGGGTTCATCGCCAACCCCGATGCGGACGTCGTCTGCGTTTGCGACGTTGATTCGCGAGCGGCTGAAAAGGCGGCTGCCATGGTAGCCGACTTGTCCCAGCACCGACCCGACATTGAGACGGACATTCGAAAGGTACTCGACCGCTCGGACATCGACGCGATCGTCGTTGCGATGCCAAACCATTGGCACGCTCCCGCCACGATTATGGGGTGTGCGGCAGGCAAGCACGTCTACGTGGAGAAGCCCTGCAGTCATACCGCCGAAGAGGGCGTGTGGGCTGTTGAAGCGGCCCGTAAACACAATCGCACCGTGATGATGGGATCCCAGCGTCGCAGTTGGCCAGCGATCATCAAGGCCATCGATCTGGTTCAGTCCGGTCGAATTGGCAAAGCCTTATACGCGCGAACCTGGTACAACAGTCGCCGTCCATCGATCGGTATGGGACAACAGGTTAGCGTGCCGGACTGGTTGGATTGGGAACTGTGGCAAGGGCCAGCCCCACGGCGACCCTACGTCGATAATCTCGTTCATTACAATTGGCACTGGAAATGGCAGTACGGCAACGGCGAGCTTGGTAATAACGGAATCCACATGCTCGATCTCGCTCGGTGGGGATTGGAAGTGACCCATCCCAATCGGGTAACCGCTGGTGGTGGAAAGTACCGCCATGACGACGATCAGGAAACACCCGATACCATGATGGTCACCTACGACTTCCCTGAGGACAAAACCATTACATGGGAGGGGATCAGTTGGTCGCCCATGGGCCCCCATGACAATCAAGTCGGCGTCAGTTTTCACGGCTCCGAGGGCAGCCTCGTCGTGCTCGGGACTGGGTACACATTGTTCGACGATCACAACAAAGAGATTGAAACGGTCAGCGATTCTGGTGGCGACGCCACTCATATCGCAGAATTCATCGACTGCATCCACACCGGCCGACTGCCCAATGCGGATATCGCCGAAGCACACCGGAGCACCCTGCTGTGCCATCTCGGCAACATGGCCTATCGCACCAGTTCCACGCTGCACGTCGATCCCGCGACTGGCAAACCGAAGGACAATCCCGACGCCCAAAACCTGTGGGGCCGCGAGTATGCCGATGGCTGGGCGCCGCAGGTTTAAACGAACTTGCAGTAACTCAATGCAGCCGCATCACCTAGCTTGGTGAAATGTCGCGGCTGGCAATCCAACCGATCGTCGTATCGATCGGTTGGTTATTTTCGCAGGAACGAAACCGCTCGATCGACCGACACCATCCCGCATGGAGCGTGGTACTCGGTCGATCGGAGCTTAGAGCGGTTCCGGCAGCGTGATCGAATGGGCGCCACGCCGCTCACTGCCCAGACCCACGTGATCGACCAGAATGGCATCTCGATCGAGGGCTTCTGCAACCCATTGGGACACGCTCATCTCTCCGCGCTGTCGTGAAATTGCGCAACGTTTCCGGACGGCCACCGGGCTCGGCCCTGCGACCGAAGGGCACCTGAGATGTTTCCCGACATTCCCTCAGTCGATTCCCGGTTAAAGTACGAAAAAGGACACCAAGAGTATGACCGCGTTGAGCCCAATGTAGGTGAGCGGGAAGAGCCAGCGACAACGCCGGTCAATGCGATCACCCCGTTTATGTCCACTTCGATCGACCGTGCCCACGTACAGGCTAATGAAGACGGGGGCACACATGATTAATAAACTGAGATTCAAAAACGCATTCATCATCGTGACGATGGATACGTTGGGCACAATTCCCACCAGCGTGATCTGGTAAGCCACTGCTGTGAGGATCCCTACGAATGACACGCTGACGCGATCGCCCACGGAGGAGCGGTCCATCCAGAACACTGACCACGAGAGCAAGACGATCAAACTCAAGGGCACCACGACGAGTCGGAGCATGAACAGCGGTTCTCGTTTTACATCGATGGCCACGACAAACGCGGAAGCAGCGCCCATCCCGACGGTGTTGGACGCGTTGAGCGTTCGATTCGACGCTTGGATCTTCCTCAGGGACCACTGTGGAACCTTGGTAAACGATTCTTTCGTGGTAACGGCGGTTGATTCGCTATCAAACTCGATGTTATGGGAATCGAATCCGAATAGCCTGAATATGATCTCCAAACGCTGGCGATCGAAGGGGAACCGCCGCATGTTCAGATCTACCTTCGCAGCCGCCTCGATTGCCTGGCTCAAGGTGCAGGTTCCATCTGGCTTCACGCGGAGCACGACCGCGAGGCTGTCGTACTGTCCAGCCGTGTTCGCAAGGGTGACCTGGGGATACCAGCCGACGAAAACCTCGTTGAACTGAAAATCGCCAGAAAAGACCTTCTCGCTCACGCCCTCTTGCACCGGATCGAATGACTGCCGAGGGTCCTTCCACGTGAGCGTGAGGATACCGGACAACCCGACCTGCTCCGCCTCGTCGTTAATGTCACTGATACTGAGAAGTTCAAAAGTCGCATGCACCGACACCGACCCAACCGATTTTGGAGGATTGAGTGGATGCGGCTTAAACACCGGTGCCTGAGTCGGTGCGGCAACAGGCTCGGCCGCGGTCGCTAGCGAACAGCATATTGCCAACAACGCGAATTGAACCGCGCTGGCAAACCGCTTGCATGCCGTGCTCCAGTGGAATCTGGATTCGGGGTTCGCGTCGATTTTGTCTGCCACCAACGTATTCTCGCTTATTCTTCGTGACTCAGGATGGTGAAGCGGAATGCCGGCGCGTTCAGGTATTCCAAGTGCGAAGCAGTACATTCAGGCGAGATTCTGTCAAGTCGTGATAGGGGCATCTCACGGATTTCACCGCCCAGTCCAAACGTCTCTAGCATTCGCCCACGCCCGTCCGGCGGCTTGCAAGGAAACGTAGTATAGCGTTGCCTCGGCAGACGAAAAGGTACTTTGCCATCGCGTCAAGAATCAGCGGACACGTTTGGGATGCTGGTCAAGTTGGCGTCCAAGATCCACTCCTCACCGTACTCTCCCCTACCGCTAATGTTGGCGATGAGGTCACGCATGCCTTGTTTCAGCAGCACTTTGTCGGCGGCGTTGAAATGGTTCTTGCGCACCGATTCTGCAGAAGAGCATCGCATTTCAGCCGTGGACAGTTTCTTTCCACGGCGTTGGTGAATGTCTTTCTCTTTACGGACGCTGGCCTTGACGGCTGCATTCCAAACATACGTGAAACACGGGAGAAACGGGGGTTTCAAGGCGTTGGCACAGTTCCTGCTTTAGGAAGGTTCATCGTGAAACAATGAACCAATTTTCCATAGCGAACTGTGATGACAACCGAACCTTCGAACACGCATGGCACTGAAAAAAGCATCGAGACACAGAGTTCGCGTTTGCTTCGTGCGATGACAAAATTCGGGCCGACCCTGTTTGTGCTCACGGTCATGGGGGGCGGTTGGTTGGCGGTTCATCAGATCAAGACCAGTGGCCAGCGAGAAGAGGAGGTTGCCGTTGCCAGCGAAGAGGCGATACCGGACATGTTGATGTTGCCCGCAGGTAAAGTTGACGCGGCGCAATTCGAATCCGTCCCGGCACAGATTCGATCGGTTGCACACTTTCACACGATTCCCGGTCGCATTCGGTACGACGATACCAAGCACGTCGATGTGAAGGCTCCGATGGATGGCATTCTCGCGGAAGTATTGGTCTCGACCGGGCAACATGTCGAAAGTGGTCAGCTACTCGCCGTTCTCCGTAGTCCCGAGATTGGAAAAGCGCGTGCGGAAATCCTCAAGCGTAAGAAGGAACGCGAAATCGCTCAGCAAGTGCTCGAGCGAGAGGTGGCACTGGCGAAGAACCTGGAAGAAATGTCGGTCATGTTGGACCAAGGCGAATCGGCCGACGCGATTGAAGATATCTTTCGCAATCGAGCGATGGGAAGCTACCGGCAAGACGTCCTCTCGGCTTACGCAAAAGTTCAATTATCCGCTGCGATTCTGGCGAAAATCGAACCACTTGTCGATTCAGGTGCGATTGCCGGACGCACGATTCGCGAGCGTCAGACTGAACGCCAGGTTGCTGAGACGGCATTCAGAACTTCAAGAGATCAGGCAACATATGCAGCCAGCCAAGCCAAGCTCAATGCGGAGGCCAAGTTATCCGAGGCGGATCGTCAGCTGAATCTCGCCTGGCAAGTGGTTGAGACATTGCTCGGGTACAAGGATGACAAAGAATCCGTCAATCTGAGCGACGACGATGCCTTATCGCGACTCGAAGTTCGAGCACCGTTCGCGGGCTCCGTCGAGGCGCACGGTTACGCAAACAACGAGCGTGTCATGCGAGGCGACTCGCTTTTCGTGCTTGCCAATACCACTTCACTTTATGTCGCCGCGAGCATCCGTGAGAGTGATTGGTCCGCGGTTTCGCTCGATCAAGGTACGGTCATTTCGGTGACCGTGCCCGCCCTCGATGATCGTATCTTCGAAGCCCGCATTCGATATTTTGGTCGCGAAGTTCAAGCCGACACGAACTCGGTCCCGTTGGTGGCGACGGTTGAAAATAGCGAAGGCCTGTTGCGACCGGGCATGTTCGTTCGCGTGACGATTCCTATGGGCGAGTCCCGAGACGTTCTGTCCGTGAAACCAGAGTCGGTCGTCCAGCACGAAAACCAGTCGTTTGTATTTCTAGACATGCACGACGGCACGTTCAGACGAGTGGATGTGACAACAGGACTTGCATCGGATGACTGGATCGAAGTGACGGAGGGACTATCGCCAGGTCAGTCGGTGGTGACCCATGGTGCGTTTTTGTTGAAGTCTGAACTGCTGCTCCAAGGCGAATAGTGACCCCTCGGTTCCATCGCCACCCCCTTTGCTCCGAATGAACGGGCCCCCAAGCCCATTCCACATTTCTGCACTATTGAACTGCCACCATGCTCACCAAAATCATTGAATTCTCGGTCGTCAATCGCGGCCTTGTCATCATCCTGACGTTGTTGATGGCGGGTGCCGGTGTCTATTCGGCGTTGAAGCTGCCGATCGACGCGGTCCCCGACATGACCAATGTGCAAGTGCAGGTCGTGACCGACGCGGGTTCATTGTCACCTGTTGAAGTCGAACGCTACGTGACCTATCCGGTCGAAAACACGATGGGTGGATTGCCCGACGTCGAGGAATTACGCAGCGTTTCTAAGTTCGGTATCTCGGTCGTCACGATCGTATTTGAAGAGGGCACCGATATCTATCGGGCCCGCCAGTTGGTTGCCGAGCGGTTGCCGGATGCGGCGGCCGTTATTCCACCTGGCTACGGAACTCCTGCTGTGGGACCGCTAACGACGGCGTTGGGCGAAATTCTACAATTTGAAGTTCGTAGCGACAGGCACACTCCCATGGAGTTGCGAACGATGCTGGAGTGGGATATCTCGCCCCGGCTGCGCCAGGTGCCCGGCGTTACCGAGATCAACACCCACGGCGGGTTCTATAAAACGTTTGAGGTGCAGCCTGACCCGGATCGGATGAGCAGCTATGGCGTCGCCATGGATCTGCTGTTCTCGCGTTTGCAGAACAATAACAACACGTCGGGCGGCGGGTACGTTATTCACCACGGTGAGCAGCGATTCATTCGTGGCGTGTCACTGCTCGACTCGACCGAGGACATTGAAAATGTTGTGGTCCGTCGTGAGGCAGACGGCACGCCGATACTCGTTCGCGATATCGCGAGCGTGAGCATCCAACCGATGACCCGTCAAGGTGCAGTCACCCGCGACGGCCGCGGCGAGATTGTCACTGGATTGGTCATGATGCTGATCGGTGAGAACTCCCGCGAGGTCGTGACCGCTGCGAAAGAACGCCTGAAAGAGATTGAAATCACATTGCCCGAGGGCGTGCACCTGGACGTCACCTACGATCGTGCGGCATTGATCGGGCGGACTCTCAAGACGGTGCTGACGAACCTGACCGAAGGCGGCATGTTGGTGGTCGTGGTACTGCTATTCATGCTGGGAAATCTCCGTGCTGGGATCATTGTCGCACTCGCGATTCCGCTATCAATGTTGTTCGCAACTTCCGTGATGGGCGTCACGGGAGTCACCGCGAGTCTGATGAGCCTCGGGGCGATCGACTTCGGTTTGATCGTGGACAGCAGCGTCATCATGGTTGAGAACTGTATTCGAAAATTGTCGCATGACAATGGCGACGCGAAACACGAAGACATCATCCGCGACGCTGCGGTCGAGGTTCGCAAGCCGACCATGTTCGGCGAACTCATTATCGCCGTCGTCTTTCTGCCGATTCTGTTGCTCGAAGGGACGGAGGGGAAGTTGTTTCGTCCCATGGCCTTGACGGTGCTGTTCGCCTTGGGTGGCTCGATGATCCTGTCGCTGTCGTTCATGCCAGCGATGGCGTCGATATTCTTGCCCAAGAAGATGAGTGAGGACGAGGTGTTCGTCGTACGAATCGTCAAATGGTTCTACGAGCCGATTGTTTCGCGCGCGATCAAGCACCCCATTGTGACGATCGCCACCGCGCTGACGTTGTTCGCGATCAGTCTACCGATGGGTGCGAACTTGGGTGCCGAGTTCATGCCGCGATTGGAAGAAGGAGACCTTTTAGTTGAAGCGTTACGATTGCCGAGCGCCACGTTGGAAGGCTCTGTTGAAATGTCAACTCAGATCGAGACGATCCTCAAAAAGTATCCTGAAGTGAAGACCGTTTTCTCTAAGACGGGTCGCCCCGAGATCGCCAACGATGTGATGGGCGTCCATCAAACCGACGTTTGGGTGCTGCTCAATCCAATTCATGATTGGCCGACGCCGAAGACGCGTGATGAGCTCATCGAACAGATGTCGGAAGAGTTGAATGCAAATGTTCCCGGTGTCGCATTCGGTTTCACGCAACCGATTGAAATGCGGGTCGACGAACTTGTTGCCGGCGTCAAGGCGGATGTAGCCGTGCTGCTCTATGGCGACGACATGGAAGTGTTGGGAGCAAAGGGAAAGGAAATCGAAGCGGTGCTGCGATCGATTCCCGGCGCCGTCGATGTGAAAGCAGACTATCAAGCGAACCTATCGACATTGACCATTCAAACCAAGCCCGAGGCACTTGCGCAGTACGGCATTGACGCTCAGGTCGTCTTGGATGTGGTGTCCTCACTCGGAGGGCATCAGGTTGGCCAGATTTTCGAGGGGCGGGCTCGCTATCCGATCATCGTTCGTGTGCCACAGAAGTGGCGTGAGAATCTGACGCTACTCGAACAAGTTCCCGTAACGGATTCAAATGGGCAGTCTGTTCCACTGAAGGAGCTCGCCGACATTCGCTTGGAGGAAACGCCGCCAACGATCGAACACGAAGGAAATCGCCGTCGGACGTTCGTCTCCGCCAACGTACGCGGGCGTGATGTGGCAACATTTGTCACCGAGGCGCAGCGCGTCGTCCCGGAGAAAGTGGACATTCCCGCTGGGTACGAGATCCGGTGGGGCGGTGACTTTGAAAATTTGCAATCAGCCAGTCGCCGACTTGCCATCATCACGCCGATCGTGCTGGTGATCATCATGCTGCTCTTACACACCAGCCTCGGCTCGATGCGTCTCGCATTCTTGATTTTTCTAGCGGTCCCCATGGCCGCATCCGGTGGCGTGATCGCGTTGTACCTTCGGGAGATGCCGTTTAGTATTTCAGCGGGAGTTGGGTTCATCGCGTTGTTCGGGGTCGCAGTGCTCAACGGTTTGGTTTGGGTCAGCGCCGCCGAAAACCTTCGGGAATCGGGCATGCCACTCAGGTTGGTCGCACATGAAACGGCACTCATTCGGCTCCGTCCCATCTTGATGACTGCGCTCGTTGCGAGCCTCGGCTTCCTGCCCATGGCATTGTCGACGAGCGACGGTGCCGAGATGCAACGACCACTGGCGACCGTGGTGATCGGCGGGCTGATCACATCGACGCTATTGACGTCGTTATTCGTTCCATGCGTGTACCCCTGGTTTGCTCGTGGTCTCCAGCACATGGATTTGACTCATCAAGGCGAATCGAAGCCGACATCGCACTGAATCCAAAGCCGACGAGGGTGGGCGTTTGGCACGTCCGTCACCGGCAGGAATACCTTGGGACATTTCGAATGAGACCGAGCCCATCCCAGCGACGACCTCTTTGGTGTCGCGTCCGTAAATTGCAGTACTCCTTCACCTGATGATTTTAACCATGTCTGCTTCTACAACAGCAATTGCCAATCCAACCGCCCCCTCGACGCGGCTGCATTCCATTCGGGTTCGCTTGCTGGCCGCAACAAGTGGCGTGATTTTATTGTTCGTTGGGATTCTCATCACACTGGACTATCGTAGGGAAATCGGTCATCACTTTGACGAAAAGTACGCTGACCTCGTGGACGAAGCTCGGACCGTTCTGCCGGGCGTTGTGCACTTGCAGGATCATGGGACGGCGACAATTCAGAAATACATCGATAGCATTTGCGTGCGAATGGATGACGAAAACTCGCCGGAACACCACATCGCGATTCGGTTTGATGGTGATCTCTACCTTCAAGCAGACACGTCACAGATTGTCCCCCAGGAGCGACTTGCCGAGGTCTTTGCCGCGGCAAACGCTCAACAGCCTGGACTACGATTGCAAGATGATGACGTGCTGTTGGCAAGCTACTCTGAGGGTGGTACTCAGGTCGTCGTTAGCGAGAATATTTCGCAGTTGCGGTCTGCCGTTTTTGAAGATGAACTCTTCCGGCTTCTGGGAATCGGATTGATGGGCACCATCGCCGCTGGGTTTGTCAGTCTCCTGCTCGTCCGATTGATCGTACGTCCGTTGGAATGCCTGGCCGATCAGGTGCGTTCGGTGGGTCAAGGAGATTTCAGAGTACAGTCGCCTCGATTTCGCACTCGCGAACTGAATTTTCTTTCATCGGAAATCAACGCGATGAGCGACTCGCTCGCCGAGTCCGAGCGTGATCGCAAGTCGCGATTGCAGAAGGCCCGTGACATCCAGCAGAACCTCCTTCCGCATGATGTACAAATCCCAGAGGTCGAGATCGCGATCACCTACTCTCCCGCCGAAGAAGTGGGGGGCGACTATTTGGATATTCTACCCCAAGGAGATAATCGTTGGCTGATCTGCGTCGCCGATGCAACGGGTCACGGGGTCCCCGCTGCAATGAGCGCGGCGATGCTGAAGACATTGCTTCTGCAAGCGAGTGAAAAATCGGATTCTCCGGCGGAAATCCTTCGCGAAATGAATCGCATCTTCATGCAAGTACAGATCTTCGGAGATTTCGCGTCCATCATTCTGATCGAAATCAATTCGGAAACCCAAATGCTACGCTACGCCAATGCGGGGCACGATCCAGCCTGGTGGATCGAGGCATCTGGCGCCGCAAGAGAACTCATCTCGACGGGCACGCTACTGGGAATTGACGAGGATGAGTCGTGGGAAGAGGTCGCTTTGGCGATGACCACAAACTCTCGGCTGGCGATTTCGACTGACGGAATTACCGAGACGTTCGGGGCTGACGATGAAATGTTCAGCAAAGAAAGACTGCTCGAAGCATTGTTGTCGTACCAAAACCATTCCCTATCCGACACCAACGAACAGACTCGCCAAATCGTTGACTCGCATCGCGGTTCCGGTCAGCAGACCGATGACGTGACATTGTTGCTAATGGAATTTCAGTGGAAGGACGCAAAAACCAATGCTTTTGCGACGAGAGAACAACGAAACAGGTCCCTCGATGAGTACCAACCGCAGGTCGTCTAGGCATCGCGTGAACAATCAAGTGGCGAATGGTCCCGTATCGACTGCCGCCAAACGGTGGATCCCCCGCTCGGGCGAGCGTATCGACGTCAACGTTTCTTCACGCGATGAAATCAGGGGGAGTCGTATCGCGATGGCCCACAAACTCATCGTCTGAGTGATCAAGAATGATCGCTATGGATTGAAATCGCTGGGCTCGATACCCAGCGATTTTAATTTGCTTCGCAGGGTGACTCGTGAGATTCCGAGAATCGTCGCAGCTTTCATCTGATTGCCTGCGGTATGCTGGAGGACCTGCCGGAAAAGTTGGTACTCGGCTTTGCCGATCGCTTCGGCGTGCAAGTTCACGCTACCGGATGACAAGCGTTCGGCGATGTAGGATTCCGTGAGGTAGTCGCCGTCATGCTTGCCGCCGGTGCGGTTGGCACTTTGATTAGCCAGCGTTGGAAGAAACTCGGGTAACAGAATGTTGCCGCGGGCCGTCAGCAAGGATTGTTTCATCACACTTTCGAGCTCGCGAACGTTGCCCGGCCAATGGTATTGCTGGAGCAGTTCGAGCGTTTCGGGGGCGAGCGAGCGGATGTCTTTGCCGAACTCGGTGCTGTACCTTCGCAGGAAGTACTCAGACAGCACTCGCAGATCATCTTCCCGCTCGCGCAATGGCGGCAGTTGGATTGTCACGACGCTGAGGCGAAAGTACAAATCGGATCGGAACAAGCCTTCCGAAACGAGTTGCTTCAGATCGTGATTCGTCGCGGCGATGATCCGCACATCGACTTTGATCTGCGTATTTCCGCCGACACGCTCGAACGTTTGATCTTGGAGGACCCGCAGCATTTTGGCTTGCGTCATCGGGGACATATCGCCGACCTCATCCAAAAAAAGCGTGCCTTGATCGACTTGTTCGAGCTTTCCGATGCGTTGCCGATGGGCGTCCGTGAAAGCGCCTTTCTCGTGCCCGAAAATTTCGCTTTCCAGTAGAGCGTCTGGGATTGCAGCACAGTTGATCGCTTGAAACGGACCGGTTGCCCGCGCGCTGTGATGGTAAATTGCTTGGGCGACGACCTCTTTTCCCGTCCCGCTCTCGCCCAGCAATAGCACGGTCAGGTTTTGCGAGGCGACGCGGCCGATCGCCCGATAGACTTCTTTCATCGCCTTGCAGCGACCCACGATCGCGTCGGCGACGGTATCGACTTCATCAGCTAAAACGGGCTGGACTCGCACCATCCGACTCAGGTTGAATGCTTTGTCGAGGAGCGTTCGCATCTCATCGAGTTCGAGTGGCTTGAATAAATAGTCGTACGCACCAAGCTTGGTTGCCTCGATTGCTGATTCCACGGTGCCATGCCCTGTGATGAAGATCACCGGGACCCGTGCGTCGATCTCGCGAAGACGCTCAAAACATTCCAATCCCGAGGTGTCGGGCAAACTCAGGTCGATCACGACCACGTCGGGTTGGGCCTCGATGAAAGTCGCTTCGCCGTCGGCCGCGTTTTTCGCTGTCAGCACCGTCGTCGTGTCACTGGTGAAGGCGCGTTCAAAAGCTCGCAAAATGGCGGCTTCGTCATCAATGACTAACAGGCTTTGCATCATTTCTCCGTCGCTGGATTCGGCAAAAGTTTATGCGGGTGATCGTCGGGGCAGAATATCGCGTCGGCTCAGGTCGGGTTGGCGTTGGTGCAAACGGGCAGCGTCAATTGAAATTTGGCTCCGCTGGTGAGTTGATTCACGCCTGTCAGTTCGCCTTGATGAGCTTCGGCGATGCGCCGACAGATACCCAGGCCCAATCCGACGCCACTGGCCTTGGTCGTTACGAATGGTGTGAATAGCTTTCCCAGAACGCTCTCGCTGATGCCGGATCCTGAATCGCAAATGGATACTGATACGTGTTCGCCCGCTTGAACGACTGACAGGTTGATCTTGCCGCCCTCGGGCATCGCATCGAGTGCATTCAGCCCAAGGTTCAGCAGCAACTGCTGGATCTGAGCGGCATCGCCCATGATGAAAATCGGAGCATCTGGTGCTTCGATGACCAAGTCAACGTTCTGTGCCTGGCAACGTCCCTTGATCAATTCGACCGTCCGACGGACGACATCTTGAATGGGGAACTCTTTGAGTTCGGATGCTTCTGGTCTCGCGTAATCGAGGAGACTGTTGACCGATCGCTCCATGCGGCGGATTTCTTGCTCCACCAACTCCAAGTCATCTGTCGGTAATCCTTCACCGGCGAACTTCGCGCGGTTCACCTGAATCAGCATCTTGATTGCGGTCAACGGGTTACGAATCTCATGAGCGACCCCCGTGGCAAGCTGCGCGAGCGTGGCCATTTGCTGCGCCCGTAACGCTTCCGTCTCTCGAACCATCGTGATTCGCTCCTCAGCAGCCTTTTCAGATGCCGTCAAATCTCGGACAATCGCGATTCGAGTTTGCCCTGTCTCCGATGGGTACTCGCTGACCGAAATTTGTGCGGGGAACTGCTCGCCGTTGTATCGGGCGGCAGCGAATCGATACTCGGCCGGTAGCTTCTCAAGGACCGTTGGAAGGGCCGGCAATAGTTTCTGCAGAGAGTACCCCAAAAGCAAATCCATCTCGACGCCAAACAGATCCGTTGCGGCGCGGTTGCATGACAGCACTCTCCAATCGGCATCAAACGTTAAAATACTCTCGCTGGCGTTGGCAACAATCGTTTCGCTTCGTTCATGTTCCCGAATCGCGATTCGACGCAGCGGCCCGATGATGACCAACCATAGCACGGGGGCACACACGAGCGTTAGGAGAACCGCGTCAGCGATCGCCTTCGCCGAGTCGCCTAGCGACCCAGGTATGACGCGTGGCAGGGCAAACATCACAGCGAGCTCCACGATGAAGACCAGCGTCAGTACCAAACCCAATATTCGCATGGGTGACCGCAATATCGTGGAAAGTGCGGAGATTCGGTTGGGCATATGCAGAAGTTCGTGCAGTCGCGGAGACGTCTCTGTAGGCCGTGTCGGTGATGCTCTGAAGGTCGATCTGATGGAACCCTCTGCGTCACTGAGAACCTGCTGGCAGAATGTATCCGGGGGCTCACAGTTTACCACGGGCTTAGCCTGCATGCGTCAGATCACTTGAAAACGGAGATGCGGTTCGAAGCCAGGCACCTCTCGTTCGCAGGGGGGCCCCGGCTGACGAGAGGAAGCGGGTCCGTGTCGACGGCCCGATTGTTTGTCTGAACGCAATCGACGTACCAGCGATGAAATTGAGGCCTGTCCATGTTGGTTTCCGCGTCTGGCACGCATATTTCTCTGTCGAACGGCAATCTTGGCTCACCTTCCCCGACTTGCCGCAGTGATTGCGTGAGAAGAATCTGGCCACCGGTAAGGACAGATTTTAAGTGGCGTCCCTTGCTGCGTTTTTAGGCGCGAGCGGAAAATAAGTGGCCGAACGCTCCGCGGTCGGAATGGTCGACCGCGGAGCGTTCGGCCACAACATCAGACAGTCGTTTTCCGCTTGTTGCTAAAGGCCGGACGAGATGGCCATTCGTCGAGGTCGCTACGTCATCCGTCTGCACACTTCCTCCGCGCTGGGGCGTTGGTCGGGGACACTGGAAAACATGTCACGAAGGTCGTTGCGGTACGCGTGGGGGATGCGTTCAACAACGGACTCGAGAAATTCGCTCCGACGCAATGCCGAGATGATCTCAATCGCCGACAGGTCGCCCATGGGCGATTCACCGGACAACATCTGCGTGAGGATCAGTCCCAGCGAAAAGATATCGCTGGATTCTGTCAAGCAATCTCCACTGGCTTGTTCGGGAGACATGTAGGCCGGCGTCCCGCAGATTCGACCTGAGCGGTACGTGGTAATCGTGGTGCTGGTGTTTTGCTTGACATCGAGGTCCATGGTCTCATCCGGGTCCTGCAGGAACTCGTTGAGCGCCGCCGCGTCATTGTCGTTCCCGGTCGTCGAAGAGGGAGTCGCTGCCGCCTTGGTGGCTCGCATCGAGGCGTCGCTTTGAGGTAGAGATTGGGCGAGCCCAAAATCGACGATAACGGGTTCGCTACCTTCCCGCAGGAGAATATTCTCCGGTTTCAAGTCACCGTGGACAATTCCCTGCGAATGGGCGGCGGACAGCCCCAGGGCGATTCGGTGGGCTAGTTTACGAAAGTCGTGATCGTCGAGTTTGCTGCCCATGATATCTGCGAGCGAGCGGCCATCCACGTATTCCATGACGATGGTGGGCAGCGTGTCAATCGTATCAGCGGAGAAAATCGTGCATACGTTGGGGTGGCGGATGCCGGCTGCCGATCTCGCCTCCTGCAGGAGCTTGGTTTCCGTCTGGCCATCTTGTTTCAAGATGACTTTGAGGGCGACTTTGCGTTCGAGACGCAAGTCATCCGCCTCCAGGACTTGCCCGAAAGCACCACGTCCCAACTCTCGCACAATGCGGTAATGGCCGAGGACGCGGCCGGGTTTCAACATCGATGCGACATCCAAGACGCCATCGGCATGCTTCCAATTGGCTGGACAGAGGCCGCCCGCCTGCAATGCATCCAATGCGCGTAAGACGTCTTCGACATTGCGGCCGACACTCAAGTCGTAGCTCGCGGCGTAGCGAAGCTTTCCATCGGGATCGATCAGAAACAAACCTCGATTGGGAAGACCGTCCTCCTCCCGCCAGACTCCAAAGCGTTTGCACAGGTCGCCTTGGGGATCGGAAGCGAGTGGGAATCGCAGCCCCTCGACTCCACCTTCGCTTGCCGGAGTCTCCATCCACTTCATGTGCGAGTCGACCGTATCAATGCTGATCCCCAACAGCTCACAGCCGCGTTGGTCGAACAGATGCTTCTCCGCACTGAATCCGGTGAGCTCCGTCGGGCATACGAACGAGAAATCACGCGGATAGAACAAGACTGCAACCCAACGTCCTCGATAGTCCTCGGACTCGATGGCGCAGTGGCGAAGGTCGGGGGTAGCAGCTTGCAAGTGATATCGCGGGGCTTTTGTCCCAACGACACAGGGCTGTACGGTGGTCATGACTTGTCCTTTGGGTTAACCGGCAAGCTGATTGGTTAGTAGCGTTCGAGCCAGAAGCATAACAGATGTGGGTGTTCGGTCGCCTTGGTGTACCCGGTGATCGGCAACGCCGTCACGGACGCAACACGAGTTGCTAAGGCCGCTTTCCGTCGGGCCCGCGTCCTAGGAGGCTACTGTCGGACAGTCAGCGTTCGGCCGACCACTTGCGTTTATCAAAACCCGTTCTGCAGTCTTCGAGATGCCACCGCCATGCCTTGAAATCTCACCGTCTACTCTCGCCTGCTGCACTCGATTGAGCGTCTTCACCGAAACATTGTGTTTCCGTTGGAACAGGCTCATCACAGCCCCGATCACGCTCGTTTTCGTTGTACAATGTGCGATCAGTCGTTGGGAAGTGAGAGGAATCATCGAGAGACGTGCTGCTGATCGGAATGCGATGTGTTTTCGTTTTTGGATTGCAACACGGCTCGACGTGATCGGTTGGCGTGTCGCGAGTGGCGACGCCTGAGCGGACTCAGTTCGTTTGGATGGTTGATCTCCAACGAAACTCCAATCCAAGCCATTTTTCGGTAAGGCCTTATGACCATTGTTAACAATCGTCGCGAGTTTCTCGTCGCATCGGCGAGCGGTTTCGCAGGACTTCACTTCGGTACGCCCACAAAGGTGCTCTCGGGTGAATCCGCAGCAGCGCCTGGATCCAACAGTGTCCACAGTGGAGGGCGAGCCAAATCTGTGATTCTGTTCTTCCTCTGTGGAGGAGCCTCTCATGTCGATATGTGGGATATGAAACCCCAGGCACCTGCCGAGTATCGCGGACCTTTTCAACCGATTTCGACTTCAGCTCCCGGTGTCCAGTGCTGTGAGTATATGCCGATGCTCGCCAAGCAAGCTCACCATCTCGCCGTGATTCGTTCGGTCTGTGGAACGGTCAATACGAACGATCATCACGCGGGGTACTACTACAATTTGACCGGTCACGTTCCCGACACGACGTTCAAAACGCAGGGTAATGATCGCCGCCCCTACGGCGACGATTGGCCGTTCATGGGTTCGGTCGTTGGATCACGACGACCGAGTCTCGATGGGCTACCCAACGCGATCACGTTGCCGCATAAACCCAGCAAACTGCCTTACACGCGTCCGGGACAATTCGCAGCCCGGTTAGGTGTCGAGTTTGATCCACTGTACGTCCAAGGAACGGTCGACGAACCGTTGAAATTTCAAGTCCCGTCGCTGGTGCTCTCGGGAGATGTGACAGCGGAACACTTGCAGTCGCGGCAGCAATTGCTCAAGCAACTCGATGTTGCACGCAGTCAGTTTGAGAGTTCTCCGGTCGAGCGAACCTGGAAGATGCATCAACAGCGAACCCTCGATCTATTGCTGTCGTCGAGCACCACCGAGGTGTTCGACTTGGAGAGCGAAAGCGAGGCGACTCGAGCACGATACGGAACGGGCGTCAATGCGATGAGTTTGTTGTTGGCGAGGCGCCTCGTCGAAGCTGAAACACCGTTTGTGACCGTGTTTTGGAAAGAGAACGAAGCGATCAAGAACCAGTGTAAGAGTGCTGGCGGCTGGGATACGCACGGCAACAACTTTGATTGTTTGAAGAACCACCTGCTGCCCGAATTCGATCGCGCGTTCTCTGCCCTCGTCGAGGATCTCGACCAACGCAATTTGCTCGATCAAACCCTGCTGGTCGTGAACAGTGAGATGGGGCGTACGCCAAAAATCGGCGACCCGCGTTCTGGCGGCGTCAGTGGCGCTGGACGAGACCATTGGACGCATTGTCAGAGCGTTATCATGGCCGGCGGTGGAATCCAAGGCGGCCAGACCTATGGATCGAGTGATCGATTGGGTGAGTTCCCATCGGATCATCCTCTGACACCCGCAGACATCGCTAAGACGGTCTACCATGCGGCAGGCATCGACGACCTCCGAGCGGAAGACTCGCAAGGACGCCCCTATAATCTTCTCGACGAGGGCCAGCCCATCAAAGACTTGTTTGGCTGAGCGGAAAACAGCAGGCCGCATGCTCGGTGGTTGGGATCACCAACCACTGAGCTTCAAACCCAAGTTTAGACCGTCGTTTCCCTCTTTATTCCGAACCCAGCTACGGTTTGGCAATCCATTCTCGGACGATTGCTGCGTCGGCGAGGTTCCAAATGCGAACCTCGCCATCAAAGGAACCGCTCGCAATCGAAGGGTTGTTGTCGTCACCCGTTGTCGTCGGCTGGGAACATGCTGACAGCACCCAATCACGGTGTCCCTTGAATTCCTGCGAAATCTTGTTGGTGGCTAAATCGATTCGCAGGAGCCGAGTGTCCGAGCATGGGACAAAGAGATTGGTCCCGGCGCGAATCAGTTTTTGACCTTCGCCCCCAATGCCGATCTCCGCTACTTTCTTCGCCCCCTCGACGTTCCAGCGGTGCAGTTTGTTGTCACTGCCCACGGAAACGACCTGCAGGTTGTCGGCCAAAACGGATACACCCCGTACGGCGGCTCCGTGACCCAGATAGCTCGACAGTAGATCACCGGTGGCGCCATCGTAAACCTTGGCTGACTTGTCTCGACTCGCGGAGGCCAGACGTGTGCCGTCGTCGCTCCAAGCGATGGCGGTGACCCAATCAGCGTGACTCGCGATGGTGCGGATTTCTTGGAGAGTTTCGACATTGAGAATACGGATCGTGCTGTCTGCAGAAGCGATGGCAAGCTCATTGGATCCCGGCCGATATGCGAGGTCCAAAACAACATCGCTTGTTCGAGAAACGACTCCCTTGATCTCACCGGACTCAAAATCAACCAGCCGTACCTCGCCATTTCGCCCCGGCTGACCACAACCGACGGCCAACGTCTTTCCGTCCGGCGCGAACGCTAAGGAGAAAACTCGCTGCCCGACGTTCTTGATCCGGCGGATCAGCTTTGCGTCTTCGGTATTCCAGATCGCCAGTTCATGGTAGCCGCTCGTAACAATCTGCTTCCCGTCGGGCGAGAACGTCATCGCCGTGATCGGCACCGCTCGGCTGTAGACTTCCGGCGGGTCTGCGTACTGGGCCGGTGGAATGACCAGCGCCAGAGACTCGCTGGGGTTTGGGCCATCAAATTTCGCTCCAGCGGCAATCCACTTCGTGACCAACTCGATCTGTTCGGGCGCGAGAGCTTCATTCTCGGCCGGCATTCGCTCGGACTCATCGCAGGTGATGCGGCGTAGAAACTCGCTGACTTGATCGGCCGAAGCCGCGATCGGCAATTCGCCCGAGTCACCTGGTTTGAGCAACTCGTCATAGGTATCGACGCGATAGCCACCCTCGGCTTTCTTGGGGCCGTGACACGCGAGACAACTGTCTAGCAGTATCGGTGCAATGTCGCTGCGAAAGCTAACGGCAGCGACATCGTCGCCAAAGGATCGATTGCCGAAATTGCAAAACACGAATACGGCTAAAATGTAGATTCTTAACATGGATCAGCCTTAGTGTTGAAACAAAAATTCATCGGTATTGAATAACGCCCAGCAAACATCCTCAACTCCGACAACGGGATCTGGATTCTTGCTGCAATGCTGGAGTGCCGCCTTCAACTCGACGTCCGACGGCGGGCGACAAACGGCGGCCAAGTAAATCTCTTGAACGACATCCTCGAGCGGTTTCCCTGCTGCCAAGGACTTGCGAAAGCGGTTGCTCGCGTCGCGTAACTTTCCATGGATCATCGGACCATTGAACAATTCGATGGCCATGCCCAGTGTGGAGTCATCCGCCCGCTCGCAAGCACAAACGGTGCTGCGTTCCGGTTGCCCAAACACTTTCAGGAAGTCGACCTTGACGACATCCGGTGCCGGTAACTGTGTCGCCAGCGTTCCGGCGGGGAGACTGCCAAACTTCTGCTCGAGTGCCAGGGTTCGATTGATCGCATCGAGTAATTGCTCCGCACCCAGTAGACGCGGTTCTTGATGCGAAAAATACTTGGCGTCGTCCTGGTTGAACTCGGTCGTGCGATAGCTCGCCTGATACGTTCGGCTGTTTAGGATGACTCGCAATAGGTGCTTTCGATCATAGCCACTTTCGACAAACTCGTTCGCCAGAGCGTCTAACAAGGCTGTGTTGGACGGGGGATTCGAATCGCGGAAGTCATCGATAGGATCAACAATTCCGCGTGAGAAAAGCTGGCTCCAAATGCGATTGGCTTCGATGCGAGCGAAATAGGGATTTTCGGGGTTCACTAACCACTCGGCGAACGCGGTGCGTCGGTCGGTGTCATTGGGTGATTCGATGCTGCCCACTTGAGGTAGCCAAGGGGCCATCACTTCGCCGGTCCTCGGTTGTGTCACGTCGCCAGTGAAGCTGGTGTAGACGAACATCTCACCGGGACGTTCGGTGTTTCGACGCTGTACGCGATTGAAAAATGCTCCCAGTCCGTAGTAGTTGTCTTGGGTCCAACGCTCAAACGGATGGTTGTGACATTTCGCGCACTGCAGCCTCGCGCCGAGGAAGACTTGGGAGATCGTTTCGACGCACTCGTTCATATCTGTGGACGTGCGATAGAAATTGGCGGGAGGGTTTGCCAACGTGCTACCGGCGCCGGTGAGCAGCTGTGTGGCGAACTCATCGTAGGGCATGTTTTCGTGCAGCGACTGCTCGACCCAGCGATGGTATTTGTACACTCCTTCATCGCCGACCAATTTGCGGGTCATCTTCAGTAGGTCGCCCCACTTCAACGCCCAGAACTTGGCGTACTCTTCTCGCTCGAGCAGCGAGTCGACAAGCCGCTCGCGCTTGTCTTCGCCGGTGTCGGCCAAGAACGCAGTCGTCTCTTCGAGAGACGGCAGGATGCCCAACAGGTCGAGACTTACCCGGCGGAGAAACTCATCGTCGCTGCAGGTTTCGGCGGGCAAATATTGCAACTGTTGCAGCTTGGCATTGACGAGCTCGTCAATGTAGTTGTTCGGCGGTGGAGATTTCCACTCAAAGTCTTCCAGGTTCTCGACAAACATCAGCGGTACGGATTCGATGTACTCCAACAACCGCACCAGAATCGCAACTTCACCTCGAGCATGTGGCGTCACGAACCCATTGGTATTCACCGTCGCGACGGAGGTGTCGGAAGTCTCGTAGGCGACGAGATGGGTGACATCCCGTTTACGGCCATCGGCGAAATGCGCCGTAACGGCAAGCTGCTGGCCACCATCTTGGACAGCCAGTATCTGTTTTGCATTCGGATAGACTTCAAGCTTCGTGATACGTGCGGTTCCCTCGGGATCTGCGGCAGCACCGCTGGCAATCCAATCTCGCAGGATCGTGTAGGCCGCGTCGTCTTTGTGCAGTTGCTTGCCACCACCGTGGGCCACGTTCATCAAGGGCTTGAGCAGGAGCAGGCTTTGCTCGGGATCAATCGGGTTAGTCCGACGGCCAAAGTCTTCGCGTATCATGGTCAACTCATCGAGCTTCCTATCGAAGGCGCGTAGCGATAGTCGAAAGCCGCCTTTCCCGCTTGGCGATCCATGACAGGCTCCCGAATTGCAACCTTGCTTCGATAATCCGACCAACACCTCCGATTCGAATTCGATCGGACGCGGCGTTGCCATGTTCGAAACAAGGGTTGGAATCACATGTCGATTGCCGCCGACTTCGACAATGATCTCTGTTTCTCCGTCGGCGATCGGATACACGACTCCTGCTCGCACTTCGGCAATTTCGGGGTTCGATGAAGTCAAGCGAGCATCACGGGACCAGTCCCGCGGGAGGTTTTGTTGGTGGGTCCCGGTAACCGCGATCTGCTGTCTGCCCCGAGAATCCGCTAACACAATTTCGCTCGGGTAAACGACCAATTTGGTGGGACTGTCGACGAGGGTGGGTAATGGATGCGTCGATGCAACCGTGAAGTCCTTCCCCTCAAATTTGCTGGCGAGGGTGAGCGTGATCGCGTGAGCCGTGTCGAGAGCCGCGTCACCAGAAACTTGCAATTCGAATTTCGCAGTCGCTTGGTCTGCCGCAATCGCGACTGTCTCGGGACCCGTAATGCCGGCGGGCAGATCCGCCAGTCTGATCGTCACGGGCTGCGGATCACCTCCCTCGCGGATCAAGTTCACTTCCACGCCAACTCGCCCGCCCCGAACCCATGGTTCCGGGAACTGAGTCGTGACGCGAACGGGATCAATCCACGCGATGGGCAGGTTGTACGTTTCGATCCGGCCGTGCCCATTGAAATCACCATAGACGAGCAGCGGCAGTTGCTCGGGTTCGACAGGTTCCCCGCTTTCCCCAGCGACTCGATCGCTACGTGTCAGGCTCAGTGTGTACGTTTCCTTATCGACTGCCGTGGTAACGCTCCAACCCGGCGGCAGTGGATTGGGCAGTACGGTAACGGCCGCTTTGAAAGCTTCCTGGAGCCGCTTGGGCGTCAGTACGGCTGAGTGGGAAAGGACAGGACGGGCAAACTGTACGGGCCCGGTTGGTTCCATCGTGAACGGTGCATCCGTGGTCGTTGTCGCCGCGACGAGAATCTCGCCATCCGCCCGGGTCGCGGGCGCGAGTACGAATGGTTCCTGGATGCGTCGCAGCGCACGACTGTCGACGAAGCAGCTGTGCCCCGGAGTTTCGACCGAGGTCGCCTTGATTCGCAGTACATCCAGACCGTCCGCTTGCCAGCCTTCGTTGGCAGCCAGGTAGATTTTGGCTTCGACGGCTTTTGCGGGGATGCGTGGATTTAGAATTCGCAACCCTGACTCAGGGTGTGCCAACGCGAGCTCGATCTCTCCGTCGAAACCAAAACGCGAGACCTGCAGATCCAGAGCCAAGGCGCCGTGGCCGGGTTCCACCTGGAAATCTTCCTGCGTCTTAGCGTCTGCCTTCATCGCGACGGTGAACGTTCCCGATGGGACGCACTCGATGTAGTAAGTGAATTCCTCACCCCCGCGTTTGAGCAAGTCAGCCACCTCCAAGCGATAGTCACCGTCTTCAGGAAACGTCACATCAAAGCTCCACTCGTCCGCATTAGTGACGTTCGTCCCGCCGAGTTTTGCGTTGGCAGCGTTGAACAACTGCATCTGCACGAGCGAGGGACTGCCGAGGCTTCGTGTTTTCGCCGCGATACGAACGACTTGCCCCTTGGCACCGCGAATCAGATAGTTGTCAACTTCTCGTGGTTGCTCGAACCGGCCGTTGATACCGATCGGTAACGTCAGGCTGTCCGTCGATGCCGTCTCACTGAATTGCGGATACGCGCTGCGATAGATCGGCACCCAACTCGACGATTGCCCATCGTCGAATCTTGCTGGAACCTGCTGGATGGAAGTTCCTTCGGCGGGAACTTCGATCTCGCGTGACGACAAACTCTCCCCATCGGGTCCGATGAAGGCAACCTCTGTCTTCTCGCCACCGCGAGCGGCCAGAGGAAAACATTGGTTGATGATCGGAAAATGACCGACCCGCAATTGGTAGAGTGCGCCGCCGGCCGAGTTACGGCTGTCGTGAACCTCCAGCCAGTAGTCACCTGCCTCCGAAAATGTGTAGTGAAACCGACAGTCGGGGCCGACTGACGTGTCGTCGGCCTGGGCCAACGTCTCTCCGGCCGCGTTGAATAAACGCAGTACCGGGTCCATTGTTGAGCGAAGTGCTTGGGTGTGGACCAGGGCGGAAATCCGCTCCCCTTCGGCCACGTGGATCCGATAGAAATCGCTGACCGATGCAGCGCAAACCCCTTCGACGGTTGATTGCGTGGCGAGCTCCTGTGCGGTTTCGATCGAATGATTGTTGCCACTGTCGATGACCCTATCCAGGTCGTCGACAAACAGGGTGTGTGCTCTGACGACGCCCGTCGGCGTTGCCAACCAAAGACTCATGGGGCCCAGTGACGCGGTCTCCGACACCGTCAACGCAACCGTGACTTTGGTGGGCTCCGCTTTCGAGATTTTCCAGTGCACCGATTGATCACTCGATGCGAGTCGCAGCGAATCATTCAAGTCGGTTCCTTGAACGACTAACTCGATTGTTTGCCCCGGCTGGCAGGTTCGCGGTTGGACCGCAGTGATCGTTTGGGCCGAGAGTAGAGGTGCCAAGCACAGCCAGACGAGGTTTGCAGAGCAGAGCGTGAGTATTCGATTTCGCATGGAATCCATTCGATTGGAAAGAGGGGTGTCCGTGACGGTTCGGACGATGTCACACGAGTAATTCATGCAGAACTCTCCCTGAAGTGATTCGGTGAGGTCGCTCTTCTCGATCGAGCAGAGCGGTTTGAGTGGGCAGCCCCATCGCATGCAGGATGGTGGTGGCGAAGTCTTGTGGCGTGACTGGATCGGAGGCAGGGTAGGCAGCATGTTTGTCACTGGAACCATAAACCATGCCGGGCCGAATCCCGCCGCCGGCGAGGAGGCCGCTGTAGCAGAACGGCCAATGTTCTCGACCAGCATTCGCCGCCGTGATCTGTGGCTTGCGACCGAACTCACCCACCCAGGCAACGATCGTCTCGTCCAACAAACCGCGTTCGTCGAGATCCGTCAAAAGCGCTGACAACGCCCTGTCGGCGGGCGGTATCAAGTCGTTCTTTAAACGATTGAAATTGTCCCCGTGCGTGTCCCAGAAGTTTTTTCCGTCGTTGTGCCAGTTCACTGAGATCAACGGGACGCCATGCTCGACCAACCGCCGCGCCATCAAGATGCACTGGCCATGAATATTCCGGCCGTAGCGCTCACGGGTCGCGTCGCTTTCTTGAGTCAAGTCAAACGCTGAACGCACATTGCCCGATCCAATCATCTCCATCGCCCGCGACTGGTGGTTTCCATACGATGACGCGCCGAGCGAGCGATGCAAGCTCGCACGCTGCGCATCGAGTGTCTTCAACAGTTCCACTCGCGATTCCAAACGGCCGAGACCGATGTCCGCCGGCAGAGACAGTCCCTGTGGGTGCCAGTTCGGATCATTCAGGTCGCCATTGAGTAACATGCCGTCGTAGGCTGAGCCCAGCCAGCCACCGTGTTGCCCGGGGGCTTCGCCGCCTGGCGCGGCGGGATGATACGCTTTCCAGGGCATCGCGACGAACGAGGGCAAACCATTCGTGCTGGGGCGAAGCTTCGAGACGATCGCGCCTAAATGGGGCGAGTCCTTGGCACTGGGCGGATCAGCATCGCTCTTGACGACCGGCGCGAGCTGGCCCGTCAGAGTCGTATGGCCGCTGGACAGGTGAGCGGGATCGTCGTGCGTGAGCGAGCGAATGATCGCCACCTTGTCCGTCATCGATGCGAGCCCCGTGAAGTGCTCGCAAATTTGAGTCCCGGGAACCTTGGTGGAAATCGGGTTGAAGCTGCCGCGAACCTCCGCCGGCGCATCGGGCTTCATGTCAAACGTATCAAGCTGACTGGGCCCGCCCCACATGAATAGGAAGATGCACGCCTTGGCACGCTTCTGGGGCAAGCTCTGACCGGCTTCTTGTGCCAAGGCCAGTCGCGCCTCCAGTTCCCCCCAGCCAAGCCCCAACGCTGAAAGGGAGCCCGCCTGCAGTACTTGCCGGCGGCTTATGCGATTGGATCGTCGGAATTCGCGGCAGCCCGAAGGCATGCTCGTTTCACGAAATGACATGGTTTGCTAGGTGGGAGGGAGCGGAGGGGGGCGACGGCGGGAGAGAACGGTGGGAGAGAACGGTGGGACGAAAGGGGACGTCAACGGATCGGCTGCTAGGAAACGAGCCAGGACTTTTAACGGTGGAAATTGGTGGTCGAATGTGTGCGGTCGAGATCCCTGCCGGGGAGCCTTTGGGCATAGGCTCTCCGCGGCCGACTAACTCAAACCAGCGATGGGTTCGCCTGCGTAGATGTGGTGAGGGCGATTTTCTGCGTCATGCCAGGCTGCTGTGGCGGGAATTCCCAACGCATCGTAGATGGTCGCGGCGAAGTTTTCTGGTTTGACGGGTTGCTCGTCGGGATACGCGCCATGCGCGTCGGATTTCCCAACCACGTTGCCCCCTTGAATTCCTCCGCCAGCAAACAACACGGATTGGACGGCGCCCCAGTGGTCACGGCCTGGCAATTTGTAATGTTTATCAAGCAATGTGATTTGCGGTGTCCGCCCAAACTCGCCTGCGACCACAATCAGTGTCTCTTCCAATTCACCCGTCGAATGTAAATCGTCAAGCAGAGCCGAAAGGGCTTGGTCGGTCGGCGGAAACAAGTTGTCTTTCAGGTGAGGAAATGCGTTGCCGTGCGTATCCCACGTTTCATCGTTGCCGAGATTAACCTGCACCAGGCTGACTCCGGTACCCACTAATCGCCGGGCCATCAGCAACGACCAGCCGAACGAGTTGCGCCCGTAGCGATCGAGGTGTTTGTCATCCGCATTGGTCACATCCATTGCTTGATGGACAGAGGATTCTGTCAACAAAGAGACAGCTCCTTGCCGCAGCCGATCGAAGTTCTCGACCTGAGCGAATGAGGCGAGATTCTCACGCTGGCGATTCAACGAATCCAACAGCGTCAGTCGGCCGTTGATGGTCTGCATGCCAAGCCCGTCTGGCAAGGAAAGCTGAGGTGCCTGAAACAGGCGACCGTCCGGCTTGCCGCGATCTTGATGATCAAACGTGAACTGGGGAAATGCGCCATAGGACGTGCTATGGAACGGGGACGCTTCGATCATCCACGGATCATGTTGTGGCCCCATCGCACCGGCATGTTGCCCAGGGATCACGCGACCGCTGCTATGGACAAGACGCTCCGGCAACACGACCGCGGTGGGCAAGTTGTTCTGTTGTTTCGCCCGCATCGCGTAGCCCGCCACGGACGCAATCGACGCACGATCGGATCGACTCGCGTTGTTCGGACTGAATCCTGTCGGCAAGTCGGAATGTCCCGTCAACATGATGTGATGGGCGGCGGAATGTTCGTTGGAACTATGCGTGAGCGAACGACAGAGCGACCACATCTGGCTGCGCTGGGCGAGCTTCGGCAAATGTTCGCAAATATGCAGCCCCGGAGTTTTGGTCGCCCGGGGTTGGAACTCGCCTCGGATATTGTCCGGAGCATTCGGCTTCATGTCAAAGCTGTCGTGCTGCGAGAGGCCGCCCGAAAGAAAAATGAAGATGCACGACTTGGCTTTACCGCTCGGCGGGACTCCCTCCGACGCCGTCGCTTGGCGCAACCCCGTGAGATGATTCATCCCGAGTCCCAGGATTCCAATCGCACCGGCTTGCAACGCCTCGCGGCGCGAACGCTTCGCGTGTTGCCATGTCGATGCCGTCTGATGGGCAGACCGGTCGCTCATGACGTCGCTCCCGTGTACAGATTCGAGATCACGTTGCCGTTGAGTAGATGGTGTGGGCGCTCGAGTGGGTCAATCAAGGTCGCCCCTGAGTCGACACCCAGGGCATTGAAAATCGTGCTGCAGATATCCGCGGGTGACCAAGAATTCGACACCGGGTAGGCCGCTTGGGCATCGGTCTGGCCGAGTACTTGACCGCCCCTGATCCCAGCCCCGGCAAACAAACCCGAATACGCGTGCGCCCAATGATCACGACCTGGAATCGTTTGGCCGGGCAAGGTGGTGACTTTGGGAGTCCGACCGAATTCCCCCATGACGATCAACAAGGTGTCGTCCATCAATCCGGATGCCATTAAATCATCCGTCAGCGCTGCCAAGCCTTGATCGAGTTGTGGAAGCAGTTTGTTCTTGAGTTTGCCCCAATTGTCGACATGCGTATCCCAGGTTTGCACGATGCCCATCGTCGCTTGGACCATGGGCACGCCGGCTTCGATCATGCGTTTGGATAGCAGTAACGATTGGCCGAACTTGTTCCGACCGTAACGATCTCGTGTTTCGTCGGACTCACGATCGAGCTCAAACGCTTGCGTTAACTTGCCGGACGTGAGCAAGCCGAACGCGAGTTTCTGCTGATCGCGGAGTGATTCCGTCTCAACGCCACTCAGCCGATGGTGACCTTGGTTCATCTCCTCGAGCAGTTCGCGTCGTGACTGGAGTCGCCCCGTCGAGACACCGTCTTGCATCGTGAGCGCCTGCATCCGGAAATCCTTGTCGTTTGGATTGCCATTGATCTGCCATGGATCATGCTTGGCGCCCAAGAATCCTGAATGCTGACCGGGCCACGTCAACGGACCTTCGATTAAATAGTTCGGCAACGAGATACCCGAAGGCATGCCATCGCTGCGCGGACGAATGAAATCCAAGGCGGAAGCGAAATTGGGAAAGTCATTCCGAGTTTCGACGCGATCTAAGTCAGATCCACCACGTGGCAAGGGTGTGGGGCGGCCCGTCAACGCGACGTGTGTCGCCAGCAAATGATTGTGCTCGCGATGGGCGAGCGTACGCACGATGGCCCAGCGATCGGTCTGCTGGGCAAGTTTCGGCAGGTGTTCGCAAACCGACACGCCAGGAATCGTGGTCGAGATCGGCGTGAACTCACCGCGAACTTCCGCCGGTGCATCAGGCTTCGGATCCAGTGTATCGAGCTGGCTCGGGCCACCACTGAGCAGCACGATCAGCACCGACTTGGCCTTCCCAAAACCGACTGGCTTCCCAGCCATCGGCTCGTCGGCCAGAGAAACTCTTTTCGGCAGCGAGGCCCCCACGACACCCGCCGCAGCGGCGCGCAGCAATCCTCGGCGATCCAATCCATAGAGTGGCTTAAGCATGGGAGATTCCCAGAAAGGCAGGTTTTGAGGTGGGATAGTCTTCGTTGGCGGGAACGTCATTCTACACGATGCGCATACTCGGGTGTGAGCGGATGTCAAACCGCTGAATTTTCTTTGGATTTTCTGTGGGCCCCGTGACTGAGCTCCCGTAGGCAATCAAAACGTTACCGACGGACATCCATTACACTGTTTCTCCCACCTCCTTTCCCGAACTCAAGATAGATCATGCCACTCCTATATCGTTTCTTCGTAGCCATCTTGGTGATCGCGACATCGGATGCGATTGCGCAACAACCTCCCTACGATGTCTTCCCCGATGCCGAACCCCCGTACTATCGCGTCCGGTATCCCGCATCCGATCAACCGAACGAGTTGAAGTACGCGGTGAACTACACCGTCTGGATTCCAGAAAACGTTCCGACGCTTCACGGCATCATCGTCCATCAGCATGGTTGCGGGGAAGGTTCGTGCCGTTCCGGATTGACCGGCGCCTATGACCTGCACTGGCAAGCTCTCGCGAAGAAGCATGGCTGTGCATTGCTGTCTCCGTCCTACGAGCAGCCCCAGGCAGCGGACTGTCAAATGTGGTGCGATCCGCGGAACGGTTCGGCAGTCACGTTCGATCGTGCATTGCAGGACCTCGGCGAGATGTCTGGTCACACGGAACTCGCCGAGGCGCCGCTTGCGCTGTGGGGACACAGCGGCGGTGGTCACTGGTGCGGCGGCATGGTGATGACACAGCCCGAACGGATCATTGCGGCGTGGCTGCGATCTGGCGTGCCGTTGCTGCAACCGAATCCTGATCGAACCGAGATCCAATCGCATTCACTTCCCGATGCCGCGCTTCAAGTTCCCATGATGTGCAATCTGGGGACGAAGGAAGGCGTGACGGTGAAAGACGGTCGGTTTAATAACGTATGGCCCGCCAACCTCGCTTTCTTCGAGCAGGTGCGGGGACGCGGTGGATTGCTGGGCGTTGCGATTGATCCATTGACGGCACACGAATGCGGCAACTCTCGCTACCTGGCGATTCCGTGGTTGGATAAATGCCTTGAGCTGCGCTTACCTAGCCTACCTGGCGAACCGATGAACGCGATTTCAGACGACAACGCGTGGTTGGCCGAACCGCTGGGAACGACCGCGATCCCGGCGTCTGATTTCAAGGGTGACCCGCTTGCGATGGGATGGTTACCCGGCGAAAACATCGCCCATGCGTGGATGCAGTTTCGCCAAGACACGGACGTCCTAGATGGATCCCGACCGCCCGCACCGACGCACCTCCAACGCGACGGCAGCCACTTGCACTGGAACGCCGAGGCGGACCTGGAAAGCGGAATTGAAAAGTTCATCGTGATGCGTGATGGGAAGTTCCTCGCGGAAGTCACCGGCAGTGGCCCGAATCACTTCGGCCGGCAGCTCTTTCAGAACCTGCAGTACAGCGATACGCCCGCCCAACCGCTGGCAAAAATGGAGTTCACTGATACCACGGCCGCCGATGATGCACACGAGTATGAGGTCATCACGGTGAACACTGTCGGTTTGAAGTCAACGCCGACGGCTGCCGTCCCGCGATTAAAGTGAAGTTGAACTCAGTCCTGCCAGTACCTCGACCTTCTAGGTATGATCGGGCTCGTCGATCGGCCGCCGGTTTCGAGTGTCGGGTAGGCGAACGCAATTCCTGAAATTTCCTGGCCGCTGCTCTCTTTTGCCACCACACGCTCGCGGTAACGCTAGAATGACGGAGGCCTAAGATCTTCTGAAAAGGGAGCCGCTCACGAATGTCTGATTCGATTTCGAAGTCGATTTGCACTCACGCCCGACCCGCTTTGCGAGTTGTCGTGGTGCTGGTGGTGACATGTATCTGCTCTCTGTCATTGGGTGTCTCGGCGGTTTCCGGCGCTGTTTACGCGGAGGCGGATCGACAGTTCCGAGCCGGTCAGTACGAGGAGGCGGCGTCGGCCGCGGCCGCGGAAGTAGAACGTGGGACTTGGAATGAACGCTGGCCTCGATTGCTGATCCAGTGCCAACTCACGACGGGTAAATACGCTGACGCTCTGCAGACGTACAACGCGACGATCACTCGCTATCCGACGAGTCTAACGCTGCGAATGCTGGGGGTGGAAGTGTTCCGGTACAATCATTTGCCGGACTTAGCAGCCGAATCGCAGGCCCGGATCCTGCAACTCATCGAAACGGCGCCCGCTCGTCTGGCCAGCCGTGACAACTTGGTTGCCGCGGGGCGTTATTTTTCCGAGCGTGGCGAGGACGCACGGCAAATCCTAAGGCTATTTTATGATCGCGTGCGGGATGCCGATCCGACTTTTCTCGAAGCCTACATTGCCACAGCCGAATTGGCACTGCAAAAAAGTGATTTCAAAGTCGCTGCCGAAACGCTCCAACAAGCCCAGCGGGTCGACGAAACAGATCCGCGCATCCACTACCTGTTGGCGCGAGCTTGGGAACCGAGCGATTCGGAAAAGGCAGCCTTGGCAATCGCGGAGGCACTCAAGCAAAACCCGAAACACATCCCCAGTTTGCTGTTTGTTGCCGACCGTGAGATCGACCGGGAACAGTACGACGCGGCGGAGTCGACCCTCCAAGAGGTATTGGCGATTAATCCGCACGAGCAGCAGGCTTGGGCGCTGCGGGCAGTGCTGGCCCACCTGCAGGGAAACGCCGACATCGAAGCCTTGATGCGAGCTGCGGCGCTCAGTACGTGGGCAAACAACCCGCAGGTGGATCACTGGATCGGCCGTAAACTGTCGCAGAAGTATCGGTTCGAAGAGGGGGCGGAGTACCAGCGTCGGGCGCTGGCGATGGAGCCTGATCATTCCGCCGCCAGTTTCCAATTGGCTCAAGATCTGTTGCGTCTGGGTTACGATGATGTGGGGTGGGAACTCGCCCATGTCGTTGCGGAAGAAGACGAGTACAACGTCGTTGCCCATAACTTGATCACGCTCCATGATCGGCTGAAGAACTTTAGTATCCTGGAGATGGGCGACATTCACGTGCGGATGGACCGCCACGAGGCTGAGGTCTACGGCGCAGCGGTCCTGGAGCTGTTGACGGAGGCTGAGGCGGTCCTGTGTGCGAAGTACGACGTCGAACCGACAGCGCCGATTGTCGTTGAGATCTTTCCCGACCAGAAAGACTTCGCAATCCGAACATTCGGTTTGCCCGGTGGTGCAGGCTTCCTAGGCGTTTGTTTCGGTCGTGTGATCACAGCGAACAGCCCCGCATCGCAAGGGCCACGGCCCAGCAATTGGCAAAGCGTACTTTGGCATGAATTCTGTCACGTGGTCACGCTGGAAAAAACCAAGAATCGAATGCCACGCTGGCTCAGCGAGGGGATTTCCGTCTACGAAGAGCGGCAGCGTGATCCCTCCTGGGGTGAGTCGATGACGCCGCTGTATCGGGAGATGTTATTGGACAAGAACTTGACGAGGGTCAGTAATCTGAGCGCCGCATTTCTCAGTCCCCCCTCAGCAACTCATCTCCAATTCGCCTATTTTGAATCCTCTCTGGTCGTCGAGTTCTTGATCGAGCGGTACGGAATCGATGCGTTAAAACAGGTCCTCAACGATCTTGGAGACGGCCTGCCCATCAATGATGCGCTTGTTCGTTCGGTCGGATCATTAGGGAAATTGGATAGTGAGTTCTCCGATTTTGCTCGCCAGAGAGCCGAGGACTTTGCTCCTGATGTTGATTGGTCGAAAGAGGGCCTACCCGAAAAGATGTCGGTCGATCAGCTCCAGGAATGGGGCGAACAACATCCCGATAACTATTGGGGGCTGCGTCGTCTCGCCGAGGCACGCGTCTCAGCGAAGCAATTTGAGCAGGCGCGTGAGCCGCTCGAACGCCTGCGTGAGCTTGACGCGGTGACAGCCGAGCGAGGTGGACCGCTCGAAATGTTGGCCGAGGTTTATCGCGAAACGGACCAGCCCCAAAAGGAACGCGAGACGCTTGAGAAAATTGTTTCACTTTCGAGCGATGCTTTACCGGCCCTGCGGCGTTTAATGGAGATGGCCGTCGAAAACCAAGACTGGGATCAATTGTCCAACTATGCCGGACGCGTCTTGTCGATTAACCCGCTGCTGCCGACCGGTCACGAACAGTTGGCCCGGGCGGCTGAGCAACTCCATCGACCCGGCGACACCGTGCGCTCGCTTCGTGCGCTCGCAAGTATGGACCCGGTCGATCCCGCAGCCATCGACTTTCGTCTCGCCCAGGCGCTGGCGACGATGGGAGAAACCGATCAAGCAAAGCATCACGTGCTACGAGCACTCGAGGAAGCCCCACGCTACCGCGACGCGCATCGCTTGTTGCTGAAATTGGTTGAGAAACCATCCAAGCCACCCAGCGACGATGAAACGCCCGCACTCGAACCGAGCGAGGTGAGTCGATGATCGCTCGTCTTTCATTTCGAAAACTGCTGGTCGGACTCACCGTGATGGCGGTGTTGTTCTCAGGTGTTGCTGTGGCGCAGCGTGGTTGGTGGCGAGACGGAATCTCTACCGAACGCAACGGTGTTCCGGACTGGGAGGTCGACGAGAATTTCAAGGGCGACCTCTTTACGTTCGTGCGGATTAAATACGAGTCTTATGGCGGTCGGGGGCGACGTGGTGGCGGTTGGCGCACCGATTACCGCGATAGCGATCTCAATTTCTCGCTCCGCTTGCAGCAGCTGACGACGTTGAAAGTCAACCCCGAACCGAAGGTCTTGGAACTGACTGACGAAGAGCTGTTCGACTATCCGTTCATCTACATCATCGAACCCGGTTCATTGGTGTTTAACGAAGCGGAAGTCGCTGCCCTGCGCCGCTACTGCCTCAACGGAGGCTTTTTGATGGTGGACGATTTCTGGGGCGACTCTCAATACGAGAACCTGCGTCTGGAGCTGCAGCGAGTCTTTCCCGACCGCGCTCCTCAGGAAGTACCACTCTCGCATGAGATTTTTCACTGCGTCTACGACTTGAAGGAAAAACCTCAGGTCCCCGCCATCAACGCTGCCCGCCGCGGCTTCGACGGAAGCGTTGGTACCTGGGAGCCAACCTGGGACGGAAGCGATAACTCGGTACCACACTACCGAGCAATTTACGATGACGCCGACCGAATCATGGTTTTCATATGCCACAACACCGATCTTGGTGACGGCTGGGAACGCGAAGGCGAAGACCAGTGGTATTTCGAAGAGTTCTCCGTCAAGAAAGCCTATCCTATGGGGATCAATATCGTGACCTATGCCATGACACACTGAAATTCAAATCAACTTAATTTGCTGGTGCAATGAGCCGGTCGGCGCTAGCCCCGGTTGCCGTCTGCGGGACGCGAAGCGTCTCAATAGACCGGGGCTGGCGTCCACCGGCTCATACACCTCGCCCTCAATCCTTCCCTTCCGAAAATCCTGAACCGACAGCGTTTGCTGCGGAGATCGCGATCGTTTTCGGATTGCCCCAACACCTCATCTGGAAGTTCGTTTGCCGATGCCCATGGAAACCATGTCCTTCGAAGAGGAAGCCCGCGTTGTGGAACAGATCCGTGCGGGACGAGAGCAAATCAACCGCGAACTTTCCAAAGTGATTGTTGGCCAGCAGGATGTCATCGAACAGCTATTGATTTGTTTGTTCGCCGGCGGGCATTGTCTGATCACGGGCGCTCCCGGCCTCGCCAAAACGTTGCTGGTCAGCAGCGTGGCGAAGGTTTTTCACCTTAAGTTCCAACGCATTCAGTTCACGCCCGATTTGATGCCTGCTGACATCACGGGGACTGAGATTCTCGAACAATCCGAGGATGGACGCCGCCAGTTGCAGTTTGTCAAAGGCCCGATTTTTGCCAACGTCGTACTCGCTGACGAGATCAATCGAACGCCGCCTAAAACTCAGGCTGCATTGCTCGAGGCGATGCAGGAGCACCAGGTCACGGCAACCGGCAGACGCCATCAACTGGAGGAGCCCTTCTTCGTTCTGGCGACCCAGAACCCCATCGAGATGGAAGGAACCTACCCGCTCCCGGAAGCACAACTCGATCGTTTCATGTTCAACGTGATGATTGACTACCTTCCGAAGGAGGATGAACTCGCGGTGGTGTTGCGGACGACATCATCGCAGCCCGAGGCAATCGAGCCACTGTTCACAGGCGAGGATGTGATTCGGTTCCATGAAGCCGTCCGCAAAGTCCCAATCGCCGACGAGGTCGGCGCCTACGCGGTTCGGCTGGCGGCGTCAACGCGGCCGGGACGAGAGGGCACGCCCGACTTCATCGACAGTTGGGTGAGTTGGGGCGCGGGGACGAGGGCCGCGCAAACGTTGGTGCTGGGGGCGAAGGCTCGGGCGTTGCTTAATGGAAACGCACACGTCAGCATGGACGACATTCGCGCACTCGTGCACCCGACACTTCGACATCGAGTGCTCCTCAGCTACAAAGCGGAGGCCGAAGGCGTCTCGATCGAAGACGTGATCGATCGATTGATCACGACTGTTTCGACCTCGGCTTCTTGATCGGATCTTCATGGCCAGCGTAGACCCGATTACCAAACGTCAGAGCGGTGCGGACCCGCGAGCGATCACAGCGGCGCAGGCGGATCCGTTGGCGGTGATGCGGATCAAGGATCTGCAATTGCGTGCCAAGGCGGTTGTCGAAGGGTTCTACAATGGTCTGCACCGGAGCCCCTTTCACGGATTTTCTGTCGAGTTCAGCGAGTACCGCCCGTACACAGTGGGTGACGATCTCCGCGGCCTCGATTGGAAACTATTCGCTCGCAGCGATCGGCACTACATCAAGAAATTCGAAGACGAAACGAATCGCCGTTGCTATCTCGTTTTGGACCAGAGTCAATCGATGGGGTTTGGCTCACTGGATTACGCGAAGATTGATTATGCGCGGACGTTGGTCGCGACGCTCGCCTACTACCTGACGCTGCAACGAGACAGCGTTGGATTGATGACGTTCGATGAAGTGATCGGAGATTTCATTAGCGCCCGAAATCGTCCCGGCCACTTACGTCAAATCTTTGTGGCACTGTCGCGAGAAATCCGCGGGAGTGGAACCGACCTGGAAACCCCTTTGCGGCAGATCGCATCGCTGATTCGCCGTCGTGGTCTGGTGATCCTGGTCTCCGATCTGCTGGCGCCCGTGGAATCATTGCGGACGAATCTCGCGTACCTGAGATCACGCGGGCACGAGGTCATGATTCTGCGAGTCATTGATCCCGCCGAAATGCAACTGCAGATCGAGTCGCCAAGCATGATTGTTGACATGGAATCCGGCCAAGAGATCTACATTGATCCCGAAGCGGCCAGACGCGATTACGTCGAACGCTTTGCAGAGCACGAGCGCCAGGTCCAAGGCATCTGTGATTCACTCGGCGTCGACTTCTTTCCCGTTACGACCGACCAACCCATCGAACAGGTGTTGTTCCACTTGGTCAACTCGCAACAGCGTCGCAGTGCTCGGACGGCTCGTAGCGGGATGCTCGCCAGTGCGAATCGATCAGGAGGGAAATCGTGAGCCTGCTTGCACCACTCTATTTCGCGGGAGCATTAGCGATCGGCTTGCCGATCCTGTTCCATATGATTCGTCGCCGACCGCGGGGCGAAGTCAAATTCAGTTCGCTGATGTTCTTGCGAGCGACTCCGCCACGGTTGACACGGCGGAGCAGACTCGACAATTGGCCACTGCTCTTGATTCGTGCGCTGGCCTTGTTGCTCTTGGCGGCTGCGTTTACTCGACCGTACTTGCGTAGCCCCAGCGAATCGGATGCCGTTCTACCGACGCGGAGGATCGTGATCGCCGTCGACACGAGCGCTAGCATGCAACGTGCTGGGCTTTGGGAGCAGGCCAAGTCAAATGTCGATGAGGTTCTATCGGACCTTCGCCCCGGTGACGAAATCGCCTTGGTGGCATTTGACAACGAACCGACGACACTGTTGCGTTTCGATCAAACCAGCCGCCTCACGCCCGGCCAAGTCAGATCGTCTGTCAATTCACTGCTCGCCGAGACGACGCCCTCTTGGTCGGGCACGGACCTGGGGCGGGCGATTGGCTACGCGGCTGACCTAGCGGTGACCTACGAACCCGATGACCGTGAACCGCTCGACGCAGATCCACAGGATGCCTCGGCACGGGACATGTCCCGCGACAGCGGACCGGCTCATATGGTTCTCGTCACGGACATGCAGGCCGGCAGCAAGATCGAAAGCCTGCAAGTCTATGCGTGGCCCAAGCAGCTGAGTCTGGACGTTCGCCAGGTCAGCAGCGATCGGAGAACGAATGCATCGGCGCAGCTGTTGCCGGTTGCCGACAATGCACCGGAGAAAGATGAACGCGTTCGTGTCCGTGTATCAAATTCAGCCGATGCCGATCAATCTTCGTTTCGCGTTGCTTGGACCGGCACTGACGGCACACCAATCGAATCCACGACAATGCCGATCCAGGTTCCACCGGGCGAGTCACGTGTGGTGCGGATGCCCGCGCCAACACCCGATGTCACCACGCTAACCTTGCAAGGTGATGATCACGATTTTGATAACACCTGGTACGTCGTCAGCCCCCAGCCTGAGTCGTTAACGTTGCTGCATCTTGGCAACGAGGCTGCCGGTACAGCTATCCATTCGGACGCTCGCCCCGGCTCTCGAGATGGTTCCAATGCCGTTTCCGCGAACGCCATCGCGGCGAATCAAACACGCAGCAGCCTATTCTATTATTTGCAGCGGGTGCCGCTCAATACGAGCCGTAGAACGGTGACGACCCAAACGATGCCGCCTGAGGAATTGACGGAGGTTCCCGATCCCACGACCGTTCCGCTGATTGTGATCACTGAGCCCTGCTCGACCGATACGGCCGTTTTGCTGCGCGAGTACATTCACGCGGGCGGGCAACTTTTGTACGTGCTCGCTGATGAACGCACGATCGATGAGTCCGCCGTTGCTCTACGCTCACTCACGGATGTCAATGAGTTGGAGATTACCGAAGCTGCCGTAGATGACTATGCGATGCTGTCGCGAATCAATTTCCGTCATCCCGTGTTTGCCACGATGGCGGATCCGCAATTCAACGACTTTACAAAAATTCGCTTTTGGTCTCATCGCATACTTTCTCAGTTCCCTGAAACCTGGGAGGTACTGGCTCGATTCGACGACGAAGATGCGGCGCTGGTCGAACAGACCATCGGTGCGGGCAAGATGTGGGTGCTGGCAGCCGGTTGGCAGCCCGACGCCAGCCAACTGGCATTGTCGACCAAGTTCATTCCGTTGATCTTCAGTCTGTTTGATCCCAGCATCGCCTCGCTGGTGGCCAACAACCAATTTTCGGTTGGGGACAGAATTTCGTTGGAACCATCGCCGACCGTTCAAATCACGCTGCCTGACGGAGTGGAAATCGCGTACCGAAATGCCGCTGATTTCCAGACCCTGGATTTTCCAGGAATCTACCAGATCGTCGACGAAAAGGATGGGGGATCGTCCCGCAGCATCGCAGTCAATTTGGATATCGCTGAAAGTCGTACGGACTCGATTGGAACGGATGCACTCGAGCGTTTCGGGGTCAGTTTGTCACCGACGCTTTCAACCGCTCAAGAGTTGACCAACCAACGCCAACTCCGCGACGTCGAACTCGAGAGCCGTCAACGGTTGTGGCAATGGCTGCTCGTGGCCGCCCTCGTCCTGCTCGGCCTCGAAACCTTGCTAGGCGGCTTGCTGAGTAAACGGCGACCGGCTGAAGCGGAGGTCGTGTCGGTATGAATTCACCGTCGATCCAACCCGCCCGTGGCACTGGCTTTCAGCCTTTCGCCGACCTTCGAATGCGTCCCGTAGTCTTACGATTGGTGCGAGGTACGAACGATGCACGATAACCTGCTCAGCCGAATCTATCCTGTGACGCGTCGACTTCGTGCTGTTCGCCGGTGGCAACTTGCTGCTCTCGTCGCATTGGTTGCCGCACTCATCGGAGTCGGGATGCTCCGCTATGCTGAATCCAACCAGAGGAGTGGTGTTGAGTTGGCGGTGGCGCTGCTGAGCGGCGCCATCGTTCTCTTCATCGTCGTCGCGGTCGTTGCTCGCCTGAGCTTCCGCAACGCTCGTGAAGTCGCATCGCAAATCGAACGACGGTTTCCGAGCCTCGATCAACGCCTACTGACGGCCCTGAGTCAAACCGACGCCGATGAACCACAACTGGGATACTTGCAACGGCGCGTGTTGACCGAGATCCACGACCATTCACGCGCTCATCGCTGGATCGATGTCGTGCCGCCCAGACGGTTGCGATGGAGCCGTCTGTCGGGGATCGCCGCGACCGTGTTGCTGCTGATCGTCGTAGGGTTACTCGTGCTAGCGGAGCCTAACCAAGGCAACCAAGCATCGTCCGTCGCCACACGAATCCAGCCCGTTTGGAAAGTCGTCGTCCAACCGGGTGCCACCGAAGTGGAACGTGGCAGCAGTCTGGTCATCACGGCCCGATTCAGCGGGGTGGATGCCGAGGCGGTTCCCAGCCAAGCCGATCTGGTCCGGATTGCTGCCGATGGTAGCGAGCGGCGGATCACCATGAAGCGGAATCTCGCCGATCCCGTCGTGAGCGGATTCTTGGCATCAATCAATGAAAAATTTAACTATCGGGTGCTCGGGGCCGACTGGAGTAGTCCAACTTTTTCAATCGACGTGTTTGAGTTTCCTGAGGTCGTTCGCAGCGATGCCGATCTGGATTACCCCGACTACACTGGACTGACCGACAAGCGAGTCGAGGACACTGTCCGCGTCTCGGCGGTCGAGGGGACACGCGTAAAATGGATCTGTTTTGTCAACAAACCAATCGCACTGGGCGAATTGGTCACGAAGGAAGGAGAGCGGATTGTCTTACAAAGCGACCCCGACAATCCCGGTGCCCTCTCAACCGAAATCGACCTTCGAGAGACGCAGCGTTTTACCGTCGAATTGACCGATGAAGACGGGCGTCAGAACAAGTATCCACCGGAACTCGTTGCCCGCGTGCTGGCCAATCAGCCGCCCAAACTGAAGCTCGCCGTCGCGGGGGATGTGACGGTCTCGCCATTGGAAGAATTGCCGATAGCGGCCGAAGTCCGCGATGATTTCGGTGTTGCTGAGGTTGGCTTGACCTATATCTTCGCCGATCGACCGAGCCAGGACATCAGCTTGGACAAGGCGATTGGGCGGGGTGAAAAGAAGCAGGTCAATCACTTGGTGGAGTTCGAAAAACTCAAAGCCGAGCCCGACCAACTCCTGTCCTATCACTTCTGGGCCGATGACTTTGGTCCCGACGGTCAAGTCCGACGCACGCACAGCGATCTATACTTCGCCGAGGTGCGTCCGTTTGAGGAAATCTATCGAGAAGGTCAGCCGCCACCCGGTGGTCAATCCCCGCCGGGCCAACAACCGAGCGAAAATGCTGAGCAGACGCAGGAATTGGCAGAACTGCAAAAGGAGATCATCAACGCGACCTGGACCGTCGTGAGACGCCAGCGCGGTGACCGGCCAAGTGCCGAGTTCGCCGGCGACATCCTGTTGCTGAAGGAGTCGCAGGCAGAAGCGATCGAGAAGCTCGCGGAGCTGGCCGAGAAAATCGAGGATACTGATTCGAAACGACTGGTGGAAATCGTACGAATCCACATGCAGACGTCCCTGACTGAACTGACTGCGGCGGAAGCGGATTCCCAAACCGATCCGCTCGATCCCGCGATGGTTGCCGAACAAGCTGCCTATGGAACGCTATTGAAACTTCGCGCTCATGAGTTCGAGGTCACCCAGTCGCAACAACAGCAGCAGCAAGGTAGTTCAAGTTCCTCCGCTCAACAGCGCCAGAAACAGCTCGATGAATTGGAGTTGGAACAGGACGAGAATCGTTATGAAACGCAGCAGCAAGCGCAGGAGACGCAAGCTCAACAAGAACAACGGGAAGTCCGCCAGGTCCTCAATCGCCTCCGCGAACTCGCTCGCCGCCAAGAAGACTTGAACAAGGAACTCGCGCAACTACAGTCCGCGTTGGAACAGGCCGAGACGGAAGAGGAACAGGACGAAGTCGAGAGGCAACTGAAACGGCTGCGTGATCAGCAGCAGGACTTGTTGCGGGAAACCGACGAGTTGGGCGAGCGGATGCAGCAACCCGAGAACCAAGAGAGTATGCAGGAAGCGTCCGAAAAGCTTGAGCAGACACGCGAGAATGTTCGCCGCGCCGCCGAGGCGTTGCAGCAAGACGATGCTGCCGAAGCACTGACGTCCGGCAAACGCGCCGAGCGAGAGTTCGAAGAAATGCGTGACGAGTTTCGTCAGCGCGCCGCGGGCGAGTTGAACGACGCCGTTCGCGAAATGCGAAACGAAGCTCGCGAATTGGATCAGCAACAAGAACAAATCGCTGAACAGTTGAAAGAGGTCGACCAGAGCGATCAACCCGGACTGCGGAGCGACGATATGCGAGACCAGATTCTCGATTCTCTCGACGATCAACAGGAACGCCTTGGCGAGTTGCTCGAGCAGATGCAGGAGACGGTCGAGGAAGCCGAAACCGCGGAACCACTGCTCGCGCAAAAACTCTATGACTCGTACCGCAAAACGAGACAGCAGCAACTTGAAAATCGATTGCGGGACACGTCGGAATTATTCAATCGTGGGTTTGACCCGCAGGCTCGTGAATTCCAACGTGAGGCGGGGAAGGGTATCGGCGAGTTGCGTGAGGATCTCGAGGACGCGGCTGAATCCGTTTTAGGAAACGAGACCGAGGCCCTACAACGCGCACTCGGGGAGTTGGAACAGCTGTCGAAAAGTTTGGACGAAGAGATTGATCGATCCGATCCAGGACGCGGCGACGAAAGTGGCGAGCAGAGAAGCGGTCAGCCCAGCGATGAGGAGTCGCAGCAGCAAGAGGACCAACCAGCGGGCCAGTCGGGCGACCGTGCAGGGGATCAACCCGCTCAGGGGGATCAAGCCGCTCAGGGGCAGCCACCGCAGCCCGGCGAGAATTCTGGAAATGGTGAAGCACAAACACCGCCGGGACGCCAGTCATCGGGGCAAGGCCGAGGGAACGGTCAACCGTCCGGCGAGCAACCCTCGCAGGAGCCGCCCGCGGGTCGCGGAGAAGGCGAGGGCCAGCCAGAAGCCCAGGATCGCCCTGAATCAGAAGGACGCGGAGAGGGCGGTGGATTGAGCCAGTATGCGGCCAACAGTCCCGGTGGGTCGCCATTGACCGGAGACGGATTTCAAGATTGGTCGGACCGACTCCGGGACGTGGAAGAGATGGTTGACGATCCGGAACTTCGGTCCCAGGCGGCTCGTATCCGCGACCGAGCTCGCGAGGTGCGCATCGATTTTCGCCGGCACGCGAAGGCCCCTCAGTGGAACACGGTCGAGGAAATGATCGCTGAGCCGCTGCGTGAACTGAAACGAGACGTTGCCGAAGAATTGATGCGACGCTCCGCTGAGAAACACGCTCCCGTTCCGATCGATCGAGATCCCGTACCGGCCGAGTTTTCCGACGCGGTGCAAAAGTACTACGAGAGTCTGGGGAGCGGACGCTGATGGCTGCCCCAATCTTGATACGGATCCCGACCAGCATTGCCTTCGCTGGCGACGTGGAAGCAGGCCAATTGCTGTGGGGCGCCCCGGACTGGATCATTCCAGCTGCGGTGATCGCCACCGTGCTCTCGCTATTGGTGATTTGGAATTACGCTCATCGCGGCACCGTTGCGTCGGTGCGCGTGATCGCGGGGGCATTTAAACTCGCCGCAATCATCTTGCTGGCGATCTGTTTGCTGCAGCCCCTCCGCAGCGGAACGCGGCCACGTCCGCGCGCCAATGTGCTGCCGATTCTGGTCGACAACAGCCTCAGTATGCGGCTTAAGCCCGCCGGCAGCGATCAAACTCGCAACGATCGAGTTGGGGCGTTACTCAGCAAAGATGCCCCGTGGCGTGTTCGGCTTGCCCAGACGTTCGACGTCCGGACCTATGCGTTCGATGCCCGGCTCGAGGCAGTCGACCAGCCCGACGAGTTGCCGGCCGACGGCTATGTTTCGTCTTTGTTTGGCAGCCTGCAAAATCTCGCGGAGCGTTTTGCTGATCGGCCCGTGGGCGGGGTGCTGCTCTTTACCGATGGGAACATGACCGATGCGCCGCCGGCCGACTTGGATTGGAGCCAACTTGGATTCCCAATCTATGCCGTGCTGCCCGCACAGGACGAAGTCGTGCGCGACCTCCGGATCGCCGATGTGAGCATCACGCAAACGGACTTTGAATCGGCTCCGTTGACCGTGCGCGTGGAGGTCGATGCCATCGCACTGGGGAAAACTCAGGCCGTCGTCCAGCTCCGCGACGCGGCGACCCATCGAGTCGTTGAAGAGCAAACCATCACCACCGGTGCGGACGGCGAAGCGAAGGAAGTCAGCTTCCGATTTCGTCCCGACTCCAGCGGCGTTCAGTTCTTTGTTGTCGACGTGTTTCGCGAAGCCGATCGCGATTGGTTCGAACAGTCGGATCTAGCGTCGAGCGAATCGGACGAGGCGACGCTCGTCAACAACCGCCGCATCGTCGCCGTCAACCGCGCATCGGGGCCGTACCGAGTCCTCTATGTCGCCGGTCGTCCCAATTGGGAGTTTAAGTTCATCCGTCGTGCATTGCAGGAAGACGCCGAAGTCCAGCTGGTCGGTTTGTTAAGAATCGCCAACAAAGAAGCTAAGTTCAGTTTTCGTGATCGCGGCGTCAATGAGAGTAACCCCTTGTTCGCCGGTCTTGGTTCCGACGCCGAAGACGCCGCCGCCCAGTACGACGAACCCGTGATCCTGCGGTTGGGAGTCAAAGAATCTGAAGAATTAAGTGACGGCTTCCCCGAATCGGCAGAGGAACTGTTTGGCTACCACGGTGTGATCCTCGACGACATCGATCCAGAATACTTCTCGCCAGACCAAATGTTGCTGCTGCGGCAATTCGTTGCGACCCGCGGTGGCGGGTTGCTAATGCTCGGTGGCCAGGAAATGTTTGCCGACAAAAGATTCAGCGACACACCACTGGGCGAGTTGTCGCCGGTCTACACAGCCAATGGGACGACGCGGGGACACTCCGGTGCCTTTCGGCTCGCATTCACTCGCGAGGGCATGTTGCAGCCTTGGATCCGACTTCGCGATAACGAGTCCGCTGAAAGCGATAGACTTAAGGCAATGTCCCCCTTCGCGACGCTTAATTCGGTCGGGGAGGTCAAGCCAGGAGCATCCATGCTAGCGACGGTCGAGTCGGATGATGGAGAAGTCGCCCCGGCTTTAGTGGCTCATCGATTCGGTAGAGGTCGCGCCGCCGCGATTCTTATCGCTGACCTGTGGCGGTGGTCGATGCACCGGGGCGATTCCGACCGTGACGATCCCGCACAAGCCTGGCGGCAGATCACCCACTGGCTCGTCAATGAGGTTCCTAAACGCGCCGAAGTGCGTGTCCAGACCAGCAGCGATCCAAGTCAACCGGCCACGATCATCGCCACCGCCCGCGATGAAGACTACTTGCCGCTTGACAATGCCGCCGTGGTCTTTGAAATCACACCCGTCGGCGGTGAACCCTTCACCATCGCTGCACAGTCCGATGACTCAGCACCAGGCCAATACACGGCTACCTATTGGTCCAGAGAGCCAGGTGGTTACCACGTCAACGCGAAAGTGACAGCCGCCGACGGCAGCGCGATCGGCACCGTGACAGCGGGTTGGACGGCCCAGTCCGATGCCGCCGAGTTTCGCGATTTACAGCTCAATCGAGAATTGCTCGAGAAAATGACGAAACAGTCCGGTGGTGAAATCATTCACGACGATTCACTCAACCAATTCGCCAGCGATCTTCCCAACAAAAAAGTGCCAGTGACGGAGGCGTGGGTTTACCCGATTTGGCACCACCCCTGGGTCATGCTAACAGCGATGTTGTTCTTGTGTTGCGAATGGGGCCTCAGGAGATGGAAGGGGCTAGCATGATTACCAGCATAGCGACATTTCCGTGACACCTTCGCACGCTTGATAGGATCGTATTTCTTCGCTAACAACGAGTCGAATGCCGTCAGGCATCGAGCAAATGTTCAACCCCGCCAATGACAACGCCTTGAAAATCAGCACGAAATGAATCGGATGGGCAAACGGCCATATTCACGGCGATGGAAGAAGATCTTCTTGTTTTCTATTTGATGAGTGTTCGATTCGCACACATTCGGGTTCTTGAACAGCCTGCATGAGGAACCCGAATCGTCATCAATCGCACTCTTGCCCAGGTCGTGTTTCGGTTCGCCCGAGACGCCCTCCCCAATCATCATTGGACATTCGAGTCATGCCTGACAACCGCTCCCGCCGCGATCGCACACGCTGCCACACAATCGCCATCCTGAAATCGCTGGGAATCAACGCCCTCTGCGTCTGGTCCCTCACTCAACAAGTCCACGCAACGGAACCCGACCAGGCGCCCCTCACGCCCCAAACCGACGTCGTCATTATCGTCGGCGCCCCAGGCACCCCCCAGTACGGCGAGCAGTTTGCCAAGTGGGCAGCCACCTGGCGCGAAGTCTCCGGCCAAGCCGCCGCGTCAACAACAATCATCGGCCAATCCGAGTCAACGGATTCGAACGACCGAGACCAACTGTTAGATACAATCAGAACGCTAACCGCTAATCCTCCAACGGACAAAACCGAAAACACGCTCTGGCTGATAATGATCGGCCATGGAACGTTCGCTCAAAACATGGCCAAGTTCAACCTCCGCGGCCCAGACGTTTCGGCCACAGAATTAGCGGAGTGGTTACAGGATGCGAAACGACCAGTCGTGATCGTCAACTGTGCATCCGCCAGCGGCCCGTTCATTAACCAGCTCTCGGGCAAGAACCGCGTTATCGTCACGGCGACCAAGAGCGGCACCGAGCAAAACTACGCGAGATTCGGCGAATACATCGCAGACGCGATCGCATCCCCTGACTCCGACTTGGACCACGACGACGAGGTGTCCGTTCAAGAAGCCTTCATACGGGCCAGCGCCGGGGTCCAACAATTCTACGAGGAGGCCGGCCGGATCAGCACCGAACACGCCTTGATCGACGACAACGCAGACGCTCGGGGCACCCCCGCCGCCCTGTTCCGCGGCACCCGCCCCATCGCGCAGGCAAAAGACGGCGCGACCCTCGATGGCCGAAAGGCCTCCCGCATCACCCTCACCCCTGCCAAAACTCGCCTCCCCTTCACTCCTGCCGAACTGGCCCAACGCCAAGACCTCGAAGCAAAGCTGGAGGAACTGCGACAACGACGTGGACCTGACGAATCATCCCTGAACGACGCCGACTTTGACGCCCAACTCGAACCGCTGATGCTCCAACTGGCAAAGCTCTATCAAGCAGCGGAGCAGCGTAAAATGGATGCCGATTGAGCTTGCTGGGTTGAGCGATCTGCCTATCGGAAGACGCACAATGGCCGCTTGATTCGGATCGCCGAGTACCTCGTCTGACCGTGGAAGGTACCGGGATTTGTCGCACACGCATCAACGGCCCCATTCAATTCGAGAATTTTGCGTCCGTCGTGGACGAACCCAAATGGTCGGCTAAGCAACGCGGGATCGATAACTCGCGTAGTGGATCTTGTTAAGACGGAACCGACATTAGGTGGCTTTGCTGCGGGCGACTTTTTTTGGTGGTGCAAAATTTTTTAGCTGGGGCCTCTCTGGAGGCCCTGGTTTGACTGTCGAGGAGTCGCAGGCTCTACATGAACCGTCGTCCTAGTCGCCTATTGCCCCTGTTTTTCCTAGTTAATGGCCAATTGGAGCGAATTCTTTCGCTGGCGGCGCATTGCCACCGCTCGAAGCAGATTCCAACCGGCCAGCTTCAGTAGGATCGAAAGCTTCACCGCATTGTGGCCGCGAACGCGGAGCCGACCCAAGCCCATCATTCGCTTGAGGCAACCGTTGGTCCCTTCGATACCCGACCGCCAACGGTACCTATCGCGGAACTCGTCGCTCTGCTCGTGGCGACGACGCGCGTCGGCTCGAACCGCACTGCCGGTAAATTGAATGCGGCCGGTCGGCTGCTCGGTGTCCCGATTGCGTTGAACGCGGCAGTGTGCAAGCAGCGGGCAGTGCTGGCACTTCTCGGGATCCATCTGTGCGAAAGTGTAGTCGCCTTTGGCGTTGTAGTTGGTCGACTCGGGAGCGTGACCAGCCGGGCAAGACTCCAGTTCACCGGCGCAGTTGAGCTTGAATTGGTCGTAGCCGATTTCATCAGCATCGTACTTCTTCGAGCCTGGCACCGGAGCGACCAATTCGACGCCTTCTTGCTTAGCCGACTCGACGTTGGCGTCGCCACCGTAAGCGGTATCAGCCAGCAGTTCGTCTGGCATGACATCCCGCTTTTTCAAGTCCTCCAACACCGGCGAGACCGCATCGGCGTCGTTGTCCGCAGCGGTTTCGACTTTGGCCGAAGTAATCAAGTTCGGCTCGCCGTCTTCGTTGAACGTCTCGGCGATTTGAACCTGGTATCCGGCTCCTTTGTGACCGCTGTAGGTCGCGTCGGGATCCGACGGATTGACGATCACATGGCCGCCGGTTTTCTTGCGAACTTCGACGAATTCTTCCCGAAGTTCGCACTGCTGGTTAAAGATCGTTTGCAGTTGTTTGAAGGAGTCCCAGTCGCAGATCGGTTTGGTTTCGGTTAATTCATTGAGGATTAAGCAGAGGTCTTCGGCGGCTTGCTGCAACGCAATTTTCCGCTGTTCGGTAGTGCGTGCGTCGCCAAAGATTCGGCTGTCGGATTGCTTGCGGTAGCGGGCCAAAAGCTCGTCGTCAAATCGGTCGATCAGCCTAGCCGAACCAGACTGAGCGTCGTGCTTTTCGACTTTCTTGAAGAACCGCCGCAGGGCCACGCCGATCATTTGGGCGCGTCCCAGGGTGGCCATGTCGCTGAGCACATGGGTGGAATCGAGACGCTGTTTTTTGACTTTGACTTCCATGCTTTGCAGCAGGGTGTCGGTAACGCCTGCGAAGATCTCCTCACTGATCTTCTCGTTGCTTTGCATTCGAGCGATGTAGCGTTCAATGGTTCGCTGAGTGACTTCGGTGCTTGGCTCCAAGTTCAGTGCGTACTGGATGTCGGTTCGGAACAGCAGTGCTTCGTGGGCCTGGGGGACAGTCCAACCTTGAAAGTCACGGATCCAGAGGAGCGCGATGATCGCGTGCAACTCAAAGGTTGGTCGTCCTTGATCGTCACTGAGATGCTCACCGACGAGGCCGATGGGCATCTGCTCCAAGAGCACGTCGCGAAGGAGGCCCTGCCATCCGTTGTCAATCATCTTTCGCCCCATGGGGCCGATGACGCCCTCGAACGGGTCGAAAAGTCTTTGCTGCGTAGGTAGTTCGATGGTTTTCACTGACTAACCGACCACTCGAAGAAAAAAGCTAAATCCAGACAGCAAAAGGTAACGCATCTCGCCCACGAAAGAAGCCGGTAGCATGAGACTTTTGTCGGGCGCGTCTGTTAAAGATCCATCCAGAACAGGTTTTTTAACAAAATCCACTACGGTAAACCCGTCACTTATTATTCCTGGTATCCTTGTCGAGCGCTGAGGCGAAGGAGTTTTTTCGTTCTTAATAAGTGGCCGAACGCTCCACGGTCGGAACGGTCGACCGCGGAGCGTTCGACCACCATTTCAGACAGTAATTTCCCGCTCGTTCCTTAGCCGTGTTGGTCGCCGTTTACCATGGGGTTTGATTCGTGGTTCCAACCGCATGAAGCTACTGAGGGACACAAGTTACTGAGGGACACAGCATATTTCACTCGCCGGTTATTAGCCGCGATGAATATGGGCCCGTGCAGAGGATGCGAAGCCTAGTGGAGGTGTGAGCGTCACGGGATCGAGGTCGACGAAGGGTCTGTTTGGCATTGATGTTGCAAATGGTCGGGCCGTTGGCCCTACGGCGATGGTTGGTTCCCCGAAACCAGGCCGATGGCCTGGGCAAACTGCTAGGGCTTCGCCCCGGAATGGTTGAGATCTGCAAATTACTCCCATCACATTTGATTTCTCTAGGACCACCTAGCACGCCAAGTTGGCGTCTCCGCTAAACAGAGCGTGCCGGCCTCATAGGCTTCAATGTACGTCCGCATGGCTCTTTTGTCTTCCTCTAAGCGAGCAAGATCAAGTGCCTTTCTTTGGAAATGGATCGCAGAAGGAAAATCGCCTGTTGCGGCATAGGCACATGCGATGCAACCCAAGTAGTCTTCGCTAAGCAACGCGGGATCAATAACTGGCGTAGTGGATCTTGTTAAAGATCCATCCAGACCAGGATCTTTAACAAGATCCACTACGGTAAACCCGTCACTTATTGTTCCTGGTATCCTAATATCCCCTGCCAGTTCGCTTGCTTCGGTAATAAGTTTCAATGCTTTATCACCATCGCGGTAACGACCTACGGGGCATGTTGCCAAGAACTCAGCGAGGACGGCACGTCTCTGCGGCGATTCGGGGTCGAGCGCAATTGCTCGCTCGTAGTCAGAAAGCACATTTGCGTATCTTCCTTTTCGATTCCATGCAAAACCACGACTGTTGTAAGTCTTAGCAGTATCGGTTGTGTTGGGTTCCAGGATGATAGACCTAGTGAAATCAGCGATCGCATTGCGAAATCTGCCTAGAGAAACCCACGCATTCCCTCGACTATGAAAGTCGTCTGCGGTGCCAGGACCAATCTTGATCGCGCGTTCAAAATCGGCGAGAGCCCGGCGGGGGTGGCCAAGGTCGGCCCAAGAATGCCCGCGTAATCGAAATGCCTTTACATATTGACGGTCAAGGCGAATCGCCATGTTGAAGTCGTCGATTGCTTCTTCAAAGGCTCCCTTTAACCTGCGAGAGCGGCCTCGATTGAAATAGAAATGATGAAGATCATCATCGTCGGGCGTGCGTGTGATTGCTCGGGTAAAATCGGCGATTGCCAGTTCATGCTTGCCCTTGCCGCTATACGCGAGCCCGCGATTGTTGAGGGCATCGACGCGATCCGGATCCCAACATAATGCTCTGTCAAAGTCCGCTATCGCCTTGTCGTATTGCTTCTTCTTGTTCCAAGCCCAGCCGCGCAGACTCAACGCGTGAACATCATCCGGACAGACTACGATTTTCTCCGTGCACTCCTCAATCGTCCTGTCATGTTCCTGTTCGCTCACGGCGGTCATGTTATCAATTGCGATTGAAGTGCCGATTCGTCTGTATCTTGATTGGCCGGCGAACGAATTGCGATCTATCCGCATGTCAGGCGTAGAAAAAACTCAACTTTGTCGGTTGAGCTGATCGCCTGACGTGCGAATAGATCGTGCGTTGAACTTTGTCGCCACACTGCTGGGCTCGCGTACCGAGTGATGCGGCGGTGGCGACCACAGACTCTATCTCTATCGGAAATAGATTAGTAGATCAGGGACAGGTAGTAGATTAGGGACAGGCAATGAATAGTTGCCTTCGCTCGTGGATTACGTACCATTATCGATGGAGTCACTGCTCAAAACCGTGACGCTGACGGAGGTGATGAAGATGCCCAGGCAAGCTCGTGGGGAAGTGATCAATCCGAATGAGGTTCAGATCCTCCACTGTATCGAGAGGTGCGTCCGCAAGGCGTGGCTGTGTGGGACCGATTCCGTTACGGGAGATTGTTTCGAGCACCGCAGGGGCTGGATCCGCGACCGAATGGAATTCCTCGCCTCCGTGTTCGCGATCGATTGCCTGACGTTTTCGATCATGAGCAATCACCTGCACCTCGTTTTACGAAGTCGCCCGGACGTCGTCGCGGCGTGGTCGGACGAGGAGGTCGCCCAGCGTTGGCTGCGGCTGTTCCCCGAACGTCGCAACCCTGACGGCAGCCCCGCCGTGCCGACGAGACCGGAACTGAACATGATCCTGAATCAGCCGGCGGTTCTAGCCTCGCGGCGTCAGCGATTGTCTGACGTGAGCTGGTACATGCGATGTCTCGCCGAGAATATTGCCCGCCGCAGTAACGCCGAGGACAAAGCTCGCGGCCACTTTTGGGAAGGGCGTTTTCGGGCACAGGTGCTCCTCGATGAAACGAGTTTGTTGGCGTGTGCGGCCTACGTGGATCTCAACCCGATTCGTGCCGCCATGGCGGAAACGCCTGAATCGAGCAAGTACACCGGAGCCAAGGATCGGATTGACGACTTGACTCAATGCTCCGATCGAACCCGCCGAAGCACCCATGACTGGGAACGAAGCCGCGGCCGCCAGCACAGTGGCTGGATGAGTCCGATCGAAATTGACGAGCAGAGCGATCCCGTCGGGCCGCACCTGGATCATTCGGGCAGACGAGGCAGCCTGAAAGGTTTCCTAAGTGTCTCGTTGGCCAGCTATCTGGAATTGCTCGACTGGACGGGCCGTCAACTCCGCAGTGACAAGGTCGGTGCGATCCCCGCGCACTTGCAGCCGATCCTCACACGCATCGGCTTGGATACCCTGCCTGGTGCGACGTCGTGAGGCGATTTGGGCGGGTATTCAAGCGAGCAGCGGGTAGCCCAGAACACCTCGCCGAGGAAGCCAGCCGTCGCGGTCAAGGTTGGCTCTGCGCCCGTGACAACCCACTCGGGATATCTTCGGCTTGACCGTCTTCGGAAAACCTTCCACTTTGATTCCCTCCGGGGTCGCTGCTGCGCCGATATCGGAGAATCGGATCAGAATCAGCCAGATGCTCGGTGGCGGCATTCTGCGAGGAGCGGATAGTCGCTAAATCGGCCAAAAAACAAGCCGCAGCCCGGACTGAAAAGTGGGTGGCCCTCTTTTTGTCCTCTTTTTGTCCTCTTTTTTTTCGCGTAGCGACGCGCCACGTACAGTCGGCGATCCCTCAAACGTATCGTGTCGCCGATCGCGACGCAAGCAATTCCGGACGCTGGATGTCAGCTTCGAAGAACTGTTATCGACTGGCAGGTGTCACGGCCAGCGATTGCAAATACTCTGGTGCAAAATCAGCACCATTTTTCCATGCGAGTGTATTGCCAACAATTGAGAACGACTTGAAGTACTCGATGTCCCGAAGACGCTCGAAGATGGGGCCATCTAATGAGTCGGACAGATCAATCTCAGCAGTGGTTCCGTCGTTGAAAAAAACTTGAACGCGATGGCCCGCAATATAATGAGCGTCAGCAACGTGTAAGAACATGGATCTACTCTAACGGTTCAATAGGGTTCAGTGGCATGCGTGCGAGAGCATTCTCCCAGTTTTGCGCCAGTTCATTCTGATGGAGAGTATACCAATCGAGAACGGCGGCCAACGCGCGCCTCGGGAACCTTCCATGGACGATACCGCTATGGATCTCGACGGTGATTTCGTATCCCCCATATTCCGCGTGGAAATGTGGCGGAGCATGATCACGGTAATACATCCGAATCACGATCCCGAGAAATCGGCTGACTTCTGGCATTTTAGTTAACTGACGTGCGTAGCATTAGCATCCACTCTGTCACACGAATACGGACACGAATGAGACCGTTGACCATCGTAACGACTTGTCAACCCGAGCACAAGCAATTTCGAGTGTAAGCTTCCAGGCGTTGGGCGTCGCTAGCAACGGGGCCGTCAGCGGACACTGGCGTCAGATATGACGGGCGCAGGATGTCGCGGCCTGCGGGTCAGTGCGGTCACCAGCGCCTACGAACGCCGAGGATCACTGGGAATGCGGACCAAATCGAAAGAGTTGGAATCGCGATGAAAGTTGATGACCCAAAAAATTTTAAATTGCCGAGTGAGCAGCATTCTCCGGTGCATCCGCTTGGTTCACCACCGATCTGGGCGGCAAGTCGTGTGTGTGAAACGAGCGATTCAGATTTCAGGTCGTTGGCTACGAGTCGGTGGAATTCATGTATTGACCGAGAACGGCGGCCCTGTCTTCGTCGGACCAGTGTTTGCAGCGTGGAGAGTGAACAAATTGATGGAGCAATAGAAGATAGATCTCAGTCTGAAGTTGAAGCGGCGCATCGCCAATGATACTCGCGTAGCAATGCCCAAGAGATTTCCAGGTGACGCCAGAAAACGACTTGTCAGGCGCGGTCAGTTGCTCCAGCCAACCATTGAGAAACAGTCGGAGTTTCTCTTTGTCGTCCGACATAGGGAACGAATATGGGGACAGAGCATTTCCTCAACACATCTAAGTCGATTTGGCTTGGTAGGACCTGTCTGATCTGTAAATCCGAGGGACATAGCATCTTCGCAAGAAAATAGCGAAGAGCATCAAAATCAGCTTCCCGGTCGACGGACATGTTGAAATCCTCGACGAAGTGCAGTGTCCCTCCGTGGAGATCTGTGCCCTCAGTGGAGATCCGTCTGGAAGCACCGACTCTCGGGTCGTTTTGAAGGGGACGGGCTGGCGAGGCATTGCTCTGGAACCGCAAAGCGGTGGCATGCGATAGCCCCGGACGTCAGTCCGGGGGCACAAACGCCCAGCCATTGAAATCGCGAAGCGATGGCAGGCGTTTTTCGATGATATCCGCGCAAATCGTTTGGTTTGTGAGCGACCTGCCGTCCCTTCAGGACTACGCGATCATCGTTTGCAACCGGTTCCCCGGACTCGCGTCCGGGGCTATCGCCTACCGTGACTTCGTCACTCCGACTCAATGGCACATATCCCTCAACGTAAATCCGAGGGATATAGCGTAAATCCGAGGGCGAGTTTGGGGGGGACAGAGTTTGGGGGGGGACAGAGCACTTCCTGAACGTATTCGATTCGATTTCGTTTGGTGCAAACTGCCTGATCTAGCCTGGTGTCAGGCGGGCATCCGCGCGTTTTCGTTTTCAAGTCGCCATTGATGCCGGATGGGTGTGCAAGCAGCCCACCGGGCGCGAACCTTCATCACGGGGCCAGCGCAACCACACCTTCGGAGTCACTAAAAGTCGCGACTAATCCGTGGCCGTCAGTAACTCGCGGGCTCGGCGGCGCAGATGATAACGCCGCTGCGTCCGATGACAGCGCATCGAATCGACGCACTCGGGCCGTCCCGCCACGCTGCAGAACAACTTCCCGAAATCTCGGACCACTTCACACCAGGTATCCGCATCGAGCCCCAGGCGGACCAGCACCGGTGAGAGCGTCTTCGGCGTGCAACCACTCTTGCCAGGGGCCACCTGTCTCGCCGTCCAGTCCAGCAGCTCCAGGTATCTCTCAAGCGGCATCGCCAAGAATCCCTTGTCGCTACACCGTTTGCCCGACTCGCTCGCACAGGGACCCACCGGATCGGATGCCTCGTCGATCGTTAGCGGCGACAGAAACTCATCGCCCAGCATTGTCGACCGACGACTCCGCCCGTCCCGAGTCTCCCCACCGCCACCGTCTTCTACCCGCCCCGGATTTTCCTCGGGGACCGCTTTCACCAACGCACCGATTCGTCTTTGTACCGATGTGTGATCGCTCTGCTCGATCGTCTCGCAGATCGCTGCTCGGATCGGGTTCAAGTCCACATAGGCGGCGCAGGCCAGCAGCGAGGCCTCATCGGCCAACCGGGTCGCCCGGTACCGATCTTGGAAAAACCTCCCGTTTTCCTCTTCCTCCCTATTTGCCCGCATTGCCACACGCTGGCACAGCAACCGCATCCACCAACTGAAACTACTCAAACGTTTGCGAATTTCGGCACGTCGAATAGGACACCCTGCAATCGATTTGATCTCGGGCTGCGATGGCGTCATCGGGGAACCATCCGCTTTACGGCGATGGGGACAGAGCATCAACCACCGCCGCGCCACCTCTTCATCGTTCCAAGTCGCCACCACATCGGGCCGGGATCTTAAAATCAGATGAAAATGGTTCGAAAGAATCGAGAACGCCAGCAGGTCGATCCCAAAACAGGCGGCAAATTGCTGCAAGTACTCTTCGATCCAGACCTTGCGGTGATCGAAGTTTTTCCCGGAAAACTCATCGTTTCCGAGGAGGTAGCAGCGACGGCATGTCCTTGAAATGACATGCCCGATGACCACCTCATCAGGATCAAACACTTCACTCCGCGCCAAGCGAACCATCTCACACCTCTCGAGGGAAGAGAACCGGCAAACTCATCTATTTCAGGATATGCCTCGGATTGGGGAAAGTCAAACACCTCGCCGTCATGCTCTGTCCCTCTAGGAAAGGGGAGTGAGAAATCGCGGCGACTTCGATTCGGGGGCGGAGACGGGTAGTCAGCGTACCAGTACCCAAAAGCGAGGGTCGAGTCTGCCAACGAGCCATTTCAGAAGGTTTGTCGATTGACGCACGCGTTGGGAGGTCTGTTTTTGAATATCTAAACAGACGTCTCGCGCTAGCTGATGACCGCGTCCATAAGTCTGCCGTATGTGACACTCGCTTAATTTCGCAAACTCGGGATAGCTGATGGCCATGCGAACTCCGAATTCTGTTCGTGTTTCGCCAAAATGGCGTTGAATCCCAATTTCCGCCAACTGCATGATTGTCGCTCTCTGTGTGACACGTATCCGTTCAGAATCACTGGCGAATCGCGGCGACAAAAGAATCCAAAATTTGACTCCATAGAGAACCAAGATCCCCAGCAGCAGCCCCCACGGTATGTGCTTCATGCGGAGCGGAAACCCACGTGAAACTTTCCGTGTTTCTTGCATATGCTGCTGGTGTTTGTCCTTGCCACGGGCCTTGTCTGCCAAGAATTGACTTAGCGTCTTGTCGGGTTCTGGTGGTAACTGAGTGGATTCGTCGATCTTTTCGGGGAAGGCGTCGACGATAATCCAGCCAGCCTCTTGAAGGTAGATCTCCGCCCACGCATGGGCGTCGGTTGATTGGATCAGAATCGATGATGACTTGCCGCTACGTTCCCTCGGTACCATGTATCCGGTCCCAATTCTTGCCGGAATACCAAGCGAACGCATTAAATAGACACTTGCGTGCGAAATGTGAACGCAATACCCATGCCGCTCGCCGAACAGAAACTGCGCGGCGGGATTGACTTCAGAGTTGTCGAACCTGGGGTCCTCAGAATAGGTCGTGTTCTTCTCTAACCAGCGTTTGATCGCCAGCGCTTTGAGCATTGCTGAATCCTGCAGATCATCCTCATACTCCGACGTAATTTGCTCCGCGATAATCTTCTCGGCCAACTGTTTGTACCGTGGGTCGTCTGGCGATTGGGTATAGTGCTCACGCACGGACGCATGCCATTGCGAGTCTCCGCTGTCGAAATAGGACAGTGTGGCATAGAGGTCGTAGGTCTCGTCATCTTCATCGTCTTCATCAAAGTAATTGGTAAGCACGCAGCTAGACGCACGGTAGCTTTGACGGAAGAAATTAGTATTCGGATTCGGTATCGGAGCGAAAGAAATCAGACTTGGCAGGCTGAACGGCCTCGGTTGTTCTGCGATCAAGTTGACGACCAGCGGAACGATTTGATGCATGTGTTCGGGAAGAGGAATTCCACCGATGAAGACTTCATTGTCCGAAAAGCCGCTTGGGATGTCAGTGTCGTAAGCGTCGTCAGATGCGGTCACCAGTCGTTTGCCATTGAAAAGGCTGACCGCCGTCTGGCGAAAGTACCAGATCTGCTCATACGGCTGGACATCCTCCTCCAGTAGCACGACGGCAATGGGTCGAGGTGAACTGGATTGACTAGCAACTCGAGGGAGTGGATCGTTGCTCTTGTTGTCAGGAGCGGAGTGGGACGCAGCCTTGGTATCCTCCTTCCCTGCTGCCCCTCCGCCTCCACCGGCCTCCGTCTCGGAGGAAACGGTCTCATTGGAGCCTCGCAGGTCAGATTTACCCGCAACTGTTCCCGCCCCAGTAGATGCCGGTCCCGATGACTGTGAATCGTCTATCTCACTAGAGCGGCCCCCACTCTGACTGTCCGCGGCTTCGCCTCCATCCGCGGCTTCGCCTCCATCCGCGGCTACGCCTCCGTCCAAGGATACGGAGCCTCCGCTGGATACAGCGTGAGAAGTGAGCTCAAACGTGAGATTCTGCAGGAACTTGCCACCCATCCAAAGCAGGCATAGGAACAACAGAAGGGGCGTGATGATGGATGCTGCAGCATGTAACCGATCGGTTCGCCGCATACTGGCGATCAGCCCAATCGATAGCGCAAACAAACCCAGCAAAGCAAATAGCTGCGGTAGCTCGTAGCCCTGTATGCCAACCCAGTCTGCGAAAAAACGCGGGTTGCCCCAATTGTAGTTCCGATGACCAGCAAATCGCAGACCGATCGCCGTGATCATTGCAACGCCGTCGAGCATTGAAAAAACACGTGTACTGTGGCTGACTGCTCGAAGAAACAGCACCGTTCCCGCGCCGATCGTCGCCAAAGTCATTGTTTGCAACACCACAAGAGTCGCCGAGATACCGATTACGGTTGGCACAATCCACCCGCGTCCGAGCCATTGGGGCAAAAAGAGTCCGAACAGAATCAGCGAGATACCGGTTGCGACAGGAACAGAATTGCGTAGCTTCTGATCGACATGCCAGCGAAACAAAAATACCCCCGAAAACGCTCCCAACCCACCGGCAATGACTCCGGCGGCATTCGCGATCGCCGAACACAGCACCATCGCAGACAATCCGTAGCCGAATGCCATTAGAAGCGGATGTAGACGCTCACCGGAATTTTCGGGTGTCGCCTTGGTGGCGTCTTGAATCGAACGCGAACGAGCACCCATCATTGCAGCACACTCTCTAAAGCTACCGTGGAGAGTGCGCGCCCTGAACGTCGATGGATAATGCGGGTCGTGATGCCCGCGGCGGAAAGGCGATCAACTACAGTGCGGACTCCTTCCAGCTCAATCGCACCACTGGCGCCACGCCGAAACGCCCAATCCGGTAGGAATCGACTCCGCCACGGGGCAGTCAATTGATCGACGCCGATGATCGCATCAATTTGTAGCTGGGAAGCCGCTTTTCCTGCCAGAACATTATCGATCCACACGCCTGGTTGGCTGGGCAAGAATGCGATGCAGTGCTTGATGACGTTGTCTTTTACTTCCGATGCGATTCCAGAGATAATCCGACCACCCTCGTCGCGTACATCCGCCGACTGGATAATCTGCTTAATCGCCTCTGACAAACAATCCGTCGCCGTCGCTGAGCCGTCCGCTTGGAACAATATTTCCTCGCCAGCCTGAGTCAGTTCCGCAACGAGCGTTCGTGCGATACCTGCCGAAGCTTCGTCTCCAGGTCCTGAAACGAAACATGCGACTGTTTGCGACAGGCATGCGATCGATTTTTCCGGTTGCCGGACCAGTAACTGCCGCGTTCTTGCATAGTGTTTCCACAGTACCAATTTCAGTGGATCACCTGGCCGGTAATGACGCATTTCGATTAAGTCACCGTGGGGCTTGCCACTTGGGTGAACCAATTCGTCGCCCTGCTGGTCACGACGTACCTGAACAAACCTGCAGCTCGTCGCAGGAAACGGCTCGATGCGAACATTCTGCGGGGACGTCTTGTTAAATCCAACGCGGCACAGTCCGAAAACATCTCCGACCTCGAACTTCCGAACCACCTCGCTGCGCTGCACTCGCTGATTCGGTCGGATCATCTCGTGTAAGCCGCCACGGTCGCGTTCCAAAGTGACGTTGACGCCTTCGCAATTTAGCCAACGGATGTCCACCACAATGCAGGGGATTCGAGCGAGCGTAGGCAGGATCAGACCCGTTGCACACTGAACAGTCTCCATCGCGTCAATATTTCCGGGGATTTGCAGGTGGATGAATCTGAGCCACATGCCCGCACTCAAAACCGCCAGTGCCAACATGAAAATCAGAAACAGTCCGCCGATGCAGGCAGCCAGCAACACAATGTCGTGTTTTGGGAATGCTACATACCGCAGCGCAAGCCATGCCATTGGGATCAACACCGCGCCGCGCGGCGTGAGCGGAATCCAGTGAATGCACGACAAGAGAATTGATTTCACTCGATTCATCATCTCCGCCCTTGCGGAACGTAAACAGACGCGATGGCTTCTAAGGAACAAGCGGAAAATCAGTGGCCAAACGCTCCGCGGTCGGAACGGTCGACCGCGGAGCGTTCGGCCAGAATATCAGACAGTCATTTTCCGCTCGTTCCTAACTTGAGCAGCATTTTCTCAATGTAACATGATTGCGGCATGCGCGTTGATCGCACGCATACGCTAGAATACCACGAACCCAATTCGGAATTTGCGCTTCCCAGAAGCGCGAGTAAATATTTCGTTCAGTGTTGTTTCTTCTTCATGTTGCGATGTGCCTCATCTAGAAGACTGGATTAAGCAAGGTGCAAGCGGTGAAGTCACTTTCGGATGTCTATGAAGTCTATCGAACGCTAAAGATGTCCTGTGAAGCGGAGGTTCAGGGACGGTCGGATGTCATTGATCTTATTCTGATCGCTTTGTTTGCCGACGGGCATGTGCTCTTGGAGGATCACCCTGGATCTGGAAAAACCACGCTCGCAAAAGCGCTTGGCCGGTGCATCCATCGCGCACCTGACGCTGACGAACGATTTGCTGCCTTCCGCCGCATTCAATTCACGCCCGATCTACTGCCTTCTGACGTAACGGGAACGACAGTTTTTGATCCGAACCGAAATGCTCTGACGTATCAGCCAGGGCCAGTCTTTGCGAATATCGTCCTAGCAGATGAAATCAATCGCACCAGCCCGAAGGTGCAAGCGTCTATGTTGGAGGCGATGGCTGAAAAGCAGGTGACGGTCGACAATTTAACGCACCCTTTGGAGGATACATTCTTAGTCATCGCGACTCAGAATCCGCTGGACCAAGCGGGCACCTATCCGCTTCCCAAAGCCCAGTTAGATCGCTTCATGTTTAAGGTGCGTATGACATTCTTGTCGCGAGAACACGAGCTGGAAGTGTTGGCGATGAAGTATCCGCAATGTCGGTTCGATGAGCCCGCTGAGTCTGCGTTCAACTCGGAAAAACATTGCGGCGGTTCCATCGTCATTCACCCTGAAACGATCTCACGAGCACGTGATATCGTGAAACGTGATATCAAAATTGATCGATCGATTACCGAGTCGCTAGTTGAGATTGCCAGTAGGTTGCGAAGCGATTCGCGGGTTTCTCTGGGGATTTCTACGCGAGCTCTGGTTGTTGCGATCCCCGCCCTCCAGGCTCGAGCGATGATGCGTGGGCGCGACTTCGTATCCCCCGATGACCTTAAAGCACTTGCAATACCACTATTCAGTCATCGTTTGGAATTGCAGCCAGGCATGGCAAGCGGTGACGAAATTGTCGAAGACGTCATGCTGCCTGTCATCGAAACTCTTTGCCGCCAATCGATAAAATGAAACGGCCCACCCGATCGAATGCCGCGAAAACAATGCCAAGATTGGTAGCTGCGGTAATGTTGATAGTCACCTTTTTTCTTGGCTGCCACAGCAATATCGATCAATATCCTGAGTGCCCGTTCGAGCATGTCGTCGATGGATTCCCGGAAATCATCCCACTTGCCGAAGAGCCCTTGGCGGACGACGCAGAGCAATACGATGCGTACTGGGAGCGTTGGGACAACACATTTGAAATATCGATGAACGAAACCATCATGGCTGACAGGCCGCAGGTCGAGAAAGATCTTTTCTCTGCGATCAACGATGGGCAATACGCTCTGGCGCGAAAACTGTCTGAGCAAATCCTTCGAAAAGATTCAGAATCCATGATCGGGCTTTACTCGATGGCGCATGTCGAAGCTTTCGCCGAAGGCGATTTGCCCTACGCGTTGAACTCGATTCGTCGAATGAGACAACAAGCCGAAGCGATGGGAGAAGCCAATCCTCGAGATCCAATCGGACAGGAATGGTATGTCCGCGCACTGTCAACCGAATGGGATATTTTGAATGCGATGGACCGATCCGAAGAGGTCATTTTGGTGGCGGATCGCATCGAAAGTGTTTTCGCACCGGTTCCTTGGCTGAAGTCGTTTGCGTTGATAAAGCTCGAGCGGTTCGACGAGGCAACTGCTGAGATTGCGAAGTACAAGGGATCGGGGAAGTTCGAAGTCAACGCTCACAATTCACTGATGGTGATCGAGGACAAGAAAAAGAGTCGTCAGTCGAGCCTGGAGGCAGCACGAGCGATGTGCGAACAGTTTCCACAGCAACAAGTCTTGCAATACAATTTGGGTTTGGCATCGATCAACAATGCTAAGTTTGGAGAAGCGGAGCAAGCATTTCTTGCTGCGGCGAAAGCAACCGATGGATTAAGCAACTCGACGCCGTATGCTCCACTGGCAGCACTGCTGGTCCAGCAGGGGCGTTTTTCCGAGGCACTCGATGCGATGAAAAAGGCTCAGGTCGATCGTGGTGAGCGAGAACCCTACACTCTGCAAGACGATGAAGCGAATACGAATTTAGCGATTGCTTCGGTTCTTCTCGCCCACAATCGCTCAGACCTAGCTATTCGGTTTGCACGTCGCGCCACGGACTCACCCGACCGCCCCGCGTCGACAAGCAATGACCTCCGTGATCTGCGAGTTTCTGACGCACTGATTCTCTGGACCATTCAAAAATATGAGCGAGAAGAATTGCAGGAGCAACTGTCGGTCGGCTCGAAACCCACCGCTAGCACGATGGCGGAAATCGCGTTGCTTCAAACATCAATGTGGGCGACGAAGCAAAAATTTACGAGCGAGCTGAGTCGCGATCGTGTCATTGATCTTGTGAGTCCCTACACGCCAGGTTCCCCCGGCATCGAGACACAGATGCAATCATGGCACCGATTCATGTTGCTTGACCTGGTTCCGCTAGGCGTCTTAGAAGTGGCGTTGACCGAGGCTGCGAAGGTCGAAAAGCAGCCGTGGATTCCCGCCTACCTCAATGCGATTCATGCGGCCGTCCGGCTACGCAAGGGCGACGACACCGAAGCATTGCGACTCGCCAACGAATCGCTTCATGATTTGCCGCCCCGCGCCGAAAAGGTGTTTCGAGCCTTCGTGTCAGCAATCGCCGGGAAGTCGGCTTGGGAACTAGGCAAATATCGACAGGCCATCGGCTTCTGGAGTGCAACGATGCGTGATTTTCCGCAAGCGTTTCGCCTCCTGGACATTCAGATTCCGATTCGATTGACCCATCAAGGCTCAGACTTTGAGCAAGAAATTGTCTCGACATTAGCATCCTCACGTCGTTTTTTTGAGCATGGACGAGGCTGTATCGTCAATCTTCGTCCGTTTGATTCACAACAGCTATTAATCGAAATGTTTCGTAATGATCAGTCACACCACATGGAGTTGATTGTCCAAATTGCGAGCGACGACGGATTCGCCGAAGTAGTCGTCGAAGACTTTCATCAAAAGTTCTTTCAGCCACTCGTTGAATTGACTCAGTCGGACCTTGGGTCGCTCGACGGATCACCGATCGCCGCTCGGATGCGGCGTGAAGTCGACCAACTGTTTTCCGATCTTGTTGAGGGTGAGGATCCGCCTGAGGAATCCGCATCCAAACCAGCAAGCCAACGGAACTAAACGGGACGAAGTTGATTCCGTTGTGTTCAACTAGGGGTATTGACCGCCGCTCGATCCGGCATATCTCGCTCATTCACTCCCGACAAGCAACCGACCGTGCGAACGCGGAAAATCAACTCCCTTACGCCTACCTGTTTGGTTCTTCTCGGAATTGAGTGGCAGGGGTGCCGGATGTTGGATTTTTCAGGAATTTTTGCTCATGCGTCCAATGAGCAAAAAAGGAAGTCCCCGACGGGGCACGGCCAACGCGCACTCTGGGTTAAATAGGCAATATGCGTCGAGTTGCGCTCGGCCGGTTTTTAGGTGATGATATGGAGGTGATTTGTTTGCTTCCCATCGCTTTCCAATATTCATCTCTATGGCCGAAATCCAGTTCGATAACGTCGATTCGATACTCACTTGTTTTGACGAACTCAACGACCCGCGTTCCCACGTTAATCGACTCCATATCTTCGGCGATCTACTCGTCATTTGTATCATGGCGGTCATTGCAGGAGCCGATGGACCGCAAGCAATCGGCATCTGGGCGGACACTAATCAAGCATGGTTGAAAAAGCATCTCAAACTCCCCAACGGTATTCCGTCTCACGATACGTTGGGACGCTTGCTTGCAGCCCTCAAGCCACTCGCATTTCAGAACTGTTTCCAGGCATGGATTCAAAAGGTTGCACCGTTGGAGGAAGATGCCGCGATGAATCAGATCGCGATTGACGGTAAGGCTCTCCGACGCAGCCACGATCGGTCAAAAGGACTGGGGCCTTTGTGGTTGGTTAGCGCCTGGGCAGTCGATCGCTCGATCAGCCTTGGGCAACTCGCCACGGAAGAGAAATCTAACGAAATCACTGCGATTCCTGAACTTTTGGACAATATTGAAATCAAGGGGGCGGTGGTCACGATCGACGCTGCAGGGTGTCAGCGAGAGATTGCTAAGAAGATCATTGATGGCGAAGGCGACTTTGTTCTTGCGCTCAAGGGCAACCAGGGAAAGCTGCATGACTCCGTACGGGACTATATCACCAAGCATATGGAAAATGACTTCGCGGACATCAAGGTACGCCGCTACGCTGAGACTCTCAAAGGACACGGTCGTGTGGATGAAATCACCTACTACCATATGCGGGCTCCGAAGGAACTTGCGAACTTCGACAAATGGTCAGGATTACGCACGATAGGTGTCGCTATCCGGCAAAGTGAGAGCGGCTCAAAGTCCTCAACCGAGGTTCGATTTTTCATCGCTTCGATTGTACCGGGAGTAAAGAAGTTTGCTCGCTACGTACGCGGTCACTGGGCGATCGAGAATACGCTTCATTGGTGCCTCGATGTGACATTCCGCGAGGATGAAAATCGAGTCCGCGAGCGAAACACTGCGAACAATATGGCGTGGCTGAAACGCTTCGGTCTGAGCATGCTGAAGCAGCAAGACGACAAGTACAGCGTTGCGATGAGGCGACGAGTCGCTGGTTGGAACCTGGACTATCTCGCTAAAGTACTGGGAATTCCCGTGCTATAGTGTGCGTTTGCCGTGCCGACGGGGAGCATTCTCGTCGAGGACTTTTCGCACTATTGGCGAGCTATCGACCGAGATATCCCTTCGCAGGCCAGCGTCGCCGTAGTGCCCGCGTCCGTTTTTCCCGGCACAATTCAGTGTCTCGCCTAACCTCTTGCGAGGCAAAGAAATCATTAGACGCAGGAGTCAATGCCTTGGAAATCCACCACGCTGTGTAGCCACCGAGCAATCAAATTGCGAGGAGCACCTGTGCCCGCAAAAGTCCTTCCCAGAAGTGGCTGCTAACTTCGTCCTCGGCGTTACTATTCGTTGCCTGTTCCTAGTTTCCCCGGCAACGTCTTTTCAGCAGGAGTTTCGCCGGATGTGTGAGCGTCGCGGAATCGAGTTCGACAACCAATATGTTTGGGATGGATGTTGCAAATCGTCGGGCCGCTAGCCCTACGGCGATGATTGGTGTCCACGAGCCCAGGCCGATGGCCTGAGCTCGGCAAACTGCTAGGGCGTCGCCCCGATACGGTTTTCCCCTGCGAATTACCCCCGTCACATTTGTATTCCCGTCACATTTGTATTCCTCGATCAGTCACCAGTGCGAAGCATCCACCAGCGACTCTGGAACGCTTGCACCGATGATCGACAAGACTCAACGGATTGTCGGTGGTGTGTTACAAACGATGCTTGCCGACGCGTGCATAGAGGTTTGGCCCTGATGGGATCGTGATCGTGCACCGCTCTTGGTCGAAATGGTCATCGTTGCTTCGCGATTGGAGATGACGAGGTGTCGTCCAACAGCGTCGGTCTGTCGATTTCCATTTCACCGGTGGGGCCCGACGCCCGCGACGGACTGCCGCGTGGCGAAGCTTTGGAGTTTCTCAGTGCGAGCACCTCGCCGAACGGGTACAATGGCGCCAGAAGATATTTTCCCATTTATCCAATGTGCTAATGATTCGCCCACTGATTTCACTCTCGATCGTCCTTCTGCTCGGTTCGTTCACGGTTGGCAAAGAGGTCAGCTTTGACCGTGAAATTCGTCCGATCTTGTCAGAGAATTGCTTCGCGTGTCATGGTTTTGACGCGGATGCCCGGGAGGCCGGACTGCGGCTCGATAGTCGCGTCGGGGCCGTGGAAGAAGGGGGCGCGATCGTCCCAGGTGACGCCGCCGCCAGTGTGTTGATGGAACGACTCCGTAGCGAAGATCAAGACATGCGAATGCCGCCGGCAAAAACCGGGCACAAGCTCACTGACACGCAGATTGAAACAATCGAGACATGGATCGATCAGGGGGCAGAGTACCAAATGCACTGGGCATTTGTGCCGACCAGCGATGTTGAGGTGCCACAAAAAGGAGTATCGGAGGCGACCCATCCGATCGATTCCTTCATTCATGCGAAACTCGCTAGCGAGAATCTCACCGCCTCGAAACAGGCGAAACCTGAAACGCTCATTCGCCGCGTGAGTCTCGATTTAGTCGGGCTGCCGCCCTCGATCGAGGAAATTGAAACGTTTCGCAAGGAGTCGGAGGTGGATTTCGACGCCGCGTACGACGCTCTCGTCGAACGATTGCTCGCCAGTCCCCATTATGGTGAACGTTGGGGGCGATGGTGGCTCGACCAGGCCCGTTACGCGGACAGCAACGGGTACTCCATCGACGCCCCGCGAGAAATATGGAAGTACCGCGATTGGGTGGTCCAAGCCCTTAACGCCGACATGCCCTTTGACCAGTTCACGATTGAGCAACTCGCGGGCGATCTGTTGCCCAACGCGACGCAAAATCAGCGGATTGCGACAGGCTTTCACCGCAATACGCCCATCAATCAAGAAGGCGGTATCGATCCCGAACAGTTCCGCATCGACAGTATCATTGATCGTGTCGGCACCACCGGCACGGTGTGGTTGGGGATGACGGTCGGCTGCGCTCAATGTCACGACCACAAGTTCGATCCGTTGACGCAGCAGGATTTCTATCGACTCTTTGCGTTTTTTAACAACCAAGACGAACCGTCGATCAAGATCTATCCGACTGACGTCGATGCTCCCTCGCTGGTCGCCGAACAAACAAAGCTTACTGACCAACAGCAGAAACTTCTCAGCGAGCATGCGGTGGAAATCGCTAAGTGGGAAGCGTCGCTCGATCCGGAGAGCAAGAAATCGCTCTCCCAAGCGACTCTCAAATCGCTGGCGGTACCAGCCGAAAAACGCAAACTCAAGCAAAAGGTTGCGATTGCAGTCGCCAGTGGAGTGCTGCCGAGCGACTCGCCCATGGACGAGTGGGTAAAGCGTCTGGGCCAGATTGCCGAGCAACTCGGCCGGGGCGTTTCCACGATGGTACTCGCCGAGCGATCCGAGCCACGCCAGTCCCATGTTTTCATCAAGGGTGACTTCACACGTCCCGATGAGGAGGTGCAACCGCAAACGCCTGCGGTGCTGCCTCCGCTGCACCCGCAAAACAATCCGCCCAATCGATTGGACCTCGCCCGGTGGATCGTTTCACCCGAAAATCCACTTACCGCACGCGTGATCGCGAATCGAGTTTGGCAACAGTACTTCGGGCGTGGATTGGTCGAGACGGAGAACGACTTTGGCTTGCAGGGAACCTCGCCGACGCATCCGCACTTGCTCGATTGGCTGGCGGCTGAGTTGCAGCGAAACGGGTGGAGCCTCAAGGAACTGCACCGGCTTATTTTGAGCTCGGAAACCTATCGACAAAGCTCGACGGTGCGTGCGGACCTGCAAGAGCGTGATCCGATGAACCTGTTACTCGGACGTCAAAATCGTCTGCGGCTCGATGCTGAAGTTGTGCGTGATGTCGCGTTGGTGGCCAGCGGATTGTTCTCGCCGAAGATTGGGGGGCCGCCGGTCTTTCCGCCGATCCCCGATGGTGTGATGAACCTCGGACAAGTTCGCCGGACATGGCGGACGAGCGACGGAGCGGATCGATACCGGCGGGGACTCTACACGTTTGTGTACCGCGCCACCCCGTTCCCCTCGCTCAATGTCTTTGATGCCCCCGACGGTCTTGGGAGCTGCACGCGGCGACTTCGTAGCAACACGCCCCTCCAAGCGTTAACCCTGCTGAACGATCTCGCCTTTTTTGAGTTCGCCCAGGCATTGAAAACGCGAATTGAAACCGAAGGCATCGCGGTGGCGTTTGAACGCTGCACATCACGTCAACCCAGTGATGAGGAGCTGGAACTGTTAAGCCAACTCAACTCACTGGGTGCTGCACGTGCTTTGCTGAACTTGGACGAAACCATTAACCGCGAGTGAACTCATGAATCAAAACGACCAAGCACTACGTCGCCAACAGCAACTCCAGTCCTCCACACGTCGGCACTTCTTCAGTCAATGTTCGATGGGGATTGGATCGATAGCGTTGGCGACGCTGATGTCCGATCGCGAGCTGTGTGCCGAGTCAGCGGCGACAGAGATGACCAATCCGCTGCAACCTCGCGTCGCGCACTTCCCCGCCAAAGCGAAGAACGTGATTTTTCTGTTCATGGCGGGTGGGCCATCCCAGTTCGAGACGTTTGACTACAAACCCAAGCTCAATGAACTCAATGGCCAGCCGATCCCGCCGAGTTTTGTCGAGGGGAAACGGTTTGCGTTTATGGGAACCAGCCATAAAACGGATTTGCTCGGCTTCATTCCCAAGTTCCAACAGTATGGCGAAAACGGGACTTGGGTTAGCGATTACATGCCGCATTGCGCTCAAATGATCGATGAGTTGAGCATCGTCAAAACATGCAGTACTGATTTGTTCAACCACGCGCCGGCGAAGCTATTTATGAATACGGGCACCGGGCTATTTGGACGCCCGAGTCTCGGTGCCTGGACCACCTACGGACTCGGCAGCGAATGCGATAACCTGCCTGGGTTTGTGGTGCTGCAAAGTGGTCCGCGTGGTCCGAGGGGCGGGGCAACCCTGTGGAATAGCGGTGTTTTGCCGACCACTTATCAAGGCGTTCCCCTGCGGAATCAGGGCGACCCCATCCTGAATCTATCCACGCCCGGTGAGATTACCGGCGCCGAACAACGCAAACTCATTGATACGCTCAATGAACTGAATTTGAAGCGATTGGTCGCGACCGGTGACCAGGAGATTGCGACTCGAATCAGCGCCTATGAGATGGCATACCGAATGCAATCCAGTGCCCCGGAGTTGATGGACACGAGTGACGAGTCGGCGGCGACGTTCTCAGAGTATGGAATCAAGGATCCCAATGAAACCAGTTACGCGAGAAATTGTTTGCTCGCCCGACGACTGGTCCAGCGTGGGGTGCGGTTCGTGCAGCTCTACCATACGAACTGGGACCATCACGGTGGTCCCACTGAGAACCTGGAGACGCACCTTCCTGCCATCTGCAAGGAAATTGACCGATCAACCGCAGCATTGATTGCGGATTTGAAGAAGCGTGGCATGCTTGATGAGACGATGGTGATCTGGGGAGGTGAATTCGGACGCACCCCGATGGGAGAAGTCCGGCAGAACACGGGACGGAACCACCATATCGATGCTTTCACGATGTGGTTTGCTGGCGGTGGATTTAAACCGGGCACCGTTTACGGCGAGACGGATGAGTTCGGGTTCGGACCGATCGACAGAGCCTGTCACGTGCGAGATCTCCATGCCACGATCCTCCATCAACTCGGACTCGATCACGAGCGATTGTCCGTCCCCTTCCAGGGACTCGATGTTCGGCTGACCGGCGTCGAAAAAGCGAATGTCCTGCACGAAATCGTTTCGTAGTGACACCTCTCGCTGCATTCCTTCCTTCAATCCCACCCCAGAAAGCAGCCGCGATGTTTCTTTTTTACACGTTTAGGAGGCCAACGCGCCATGCATCATAAAATGGCGATCTTCGTCGCCTGCTGCTTGGGAGCTGTCTCGGTTTCGGCGGCCCCATTGGTGAACAATGGCAAACCGACGGGAGAGTTTGTCTTGCCGGCTACGCCAGCGGGCGCGGAGTCCTTCGCGACGGAGGATGTTCGTGGTTGGATTGAGAAGATCACTGGGGCGAAAGTGCCCATTGTTTCGGCTCCCAGCGAGTTGGCGAATACAAAAGTTTTCGTAGGCACCACCTTTGCCGGTGACTTCCCCGAGGATCTCGACCGACTGCAAGGCAACGACGGGTTTGCCGTACGCCGCCGGGGCGACGATATCTATGTGTTCGGTAGCCGACCGCGTGGGACGCTGTACGGTTTGTATGCGTTGTTGGAGAAGAACAGCGATTTGATCTTTGCCCGACCGAACGAGGATTTTGGAACGGTTCACGGACAGACGCCTGATTTTGAAGTGGCTGAATCGGACTTCATCGACATCCCAGTATTTCTCAACCGCCGGTTCGGCCCCAATTGGCCGGCGCACCGTGCGACGGGTGAATGGTTGCTGCGAAACCGTGACAACACTCGCGATGTCCGTGCCAACTACGATGGTTTTTTGGACCTCGACCAGGTCGAACCCTACGGAACAAATTTCGCCGTTCCGATTGCTCGCCATCAGCAGCAGCACCCGGAATATTTCGGCTACGACCCGATTAAGAAAGCCCGCCGCTTCGTCAAGCACGGCGAGGGCACGATGTGCTTGAGCGTTCCAGAGCTACCCGCCATTTGGGCCCAGGGGCTTGCCGATGATGTTGCTAAGCATGAAGCCCGTTTCGGTCGCCCCGTCGATCATGTTCGTTTGGGGCCGGGAGACAATTGGTTCTGTTGCCAATGCGAACGCTGCATCGCTCCGTTAACGCTGCCCGACGGCACACAATTGAAATGCCAAGATCCGGATTCGATCAAAGACCCGTTGTTTCGATCCACGCAGATCATGATGTTCATCAACGAAGCGATGGAGACCTGGACGAAGTTGCGGCCTGAAATCCCGATTCACGTGTTGGCGTATATCCATTTCGCGGAGCCACCCCGTGTGCCGCCCCACCCTGATCTGGGGATTTGGTTTGCACCCTATCCGACCAGCAACGAGCACTTCCCGCTGCTCGACCCGCGGCAACCCAAACCCTGGGGAAGGCGATTCGAAAAGTGGCTGACCATGACCGATCGACTGGGGTTCTACGAATACTTTGAAGCTAAACCGTCGCCTCAGGGGTTCTACGCGGCAGCCAATCTGCGGGCCGTGATGGACCGACCGGACCACCCCAACTCGCTGATCTATTCCGAGATCAGTAACGACTTCGGCACCGATGGGATCGGCAACGGCCAGTTCGGCTGGGACGTTGGGCAGATGAACCTATGGGTGCATACCCGTCTGTTTTGGGATCCGACTGAGGACGTTGATGCGCTGTACCACTACTACATTGACCGGACCTATCGTGAAGCTGCTCCGCAGATGCGGGCCTACTACGACTTGATCAAAACCAGTTGGTTGGCGGCCGACAACGATACCGTCAGCTCTTGTCATGCCAGTATCGCCGGCGTGTACAAGGGACTGATCGTTGATCGCGGCCTGGAAAAAGAGTGCATGCGTTTGTTGAGCGAAGGCGAGGCGGCCGCGCAGCACCCGTATTCCAAAATGATGATTCGCCGGATGCGAGAACAGTACCAAGGGTTCGGCAAAGACATGGCCCGGCTGATGGTCGCTAACATCCCCGAGATCCATGGCGAGGCGGATCACTTTGATTCCCTCCAGTGGGAGAAACCGATGGTGAACGACGACTTCCAACTGGTCACACGCGATGGCGAAGTCCCGCAAGCTTTTTCCAGTACGAAGCTGCAAGCGGTACACGATGGTGAATCACTTTTTCTTCGGTTTCGTCTCGAAGGTCACCCGTTAGCGAAAGTTCCCAACGCCGAACCCAATACGGAACAATGGCCGCGAGGCGATCATGTCGAGTTTTGGCTGTTTAGCGGCGGCGCCCGCTACGTATTCGCATTCAACGCTGGCGGTATCCAATACGACGCCAAGAATCTCGACCGCAGTTGGGATTCCAACTGGAACCTGAACGTTCGCCCAACACCCACCGGCTGGGAAGCGATCGCCAGTATCCCGCTCTCTACGTTTCAGTTTGTAGCGGGACAACCGACCAACGTCCGTTGGTTCTGTACGCGTGAGATCAGTCATCGCGAACAGCCTTCGAAAGAGGTTTCCTATCAAGGGAAGCCACTCTACTATCGCAATTTCCCAATCGTTATCGAGTGAGGGATATCAAATGAGCTTGGCGTTTTGACAATGAGAACTGTATTCAGTCTATTGATATTTATCGCATCCAATTCCGCGTTGGCTGCACCACCGCTTGCGATCGACTTTTCCGATGGCCAGCCTACGGATTACTTCACCGAATCAACGGCCGCTCGGGTGACGCGTGCCATGGTTGATGGCGTGCCGGTCCTGCAGGTTGCCGATGCGACCGTCCATCTGCAAGACGTACCCGTGGTGCCGTCGAGCAGATACAGCCTCAGGCTGAGGGCGTCCTTTGAAGGCGAGGTGGAGTCGATCGAGGAGAATCCTCGGTTTGACCTTTTCCTTCAAATGGGGCAAACCAGTTCGCACCTGCCGTCACGCACGGTTCAGTTCATCGACGCCGCCGGCAAGCCCTGCGGACGGCGGCTAACGTATGCCATGGCCTACCGTAAACCACACGACTATCACGACGTGTTTTATACACCTCAAGATGCCGTCACGGCGCAGATCCGCTTCTCCTCTGGCAACGGCGTCCGCTTGGTATTCTCGGATCTACGGTTGGAGTCGAGCGTCGACGATTCCACTCTCAATATCAATCCCTCGTTTGAACTGGGGCCTGACAACTATTCAGGCTGGCAAAATATCTCCGCTGGCGGAAAGTTGCTGCAGCGGGACGGCAAGACCATCCTCGACACCAAGTACGGATCCACCGGCCAGCGAATTCCGCTGCGGGAGCCGGGCACCTATGCATTCTCAGCACGGGCGACTGGCAACGGCCACAATTCCGTTGTCACCGTTCGCGTGTTCGATGCGAAGGACAACGAACTGATGCGGAGTTCGACGCGGCGATACGGTCCACAAACCTATTTCGTACCACCCTCGGAGGCAGTCTACGCCTCTTTTCTGGTGTATAGCTGCTTGCTCGAGGAAGTTCGACTGGTCCGCGTTGGCGATGAAGATGCGATCAACGCGTCCAAGCCGTAAGGGGCCGTCAACAATCAGGCCAGAACGGATCCAATCACGGAACGCTCGGCCACCAAGTAGAACGATGCACACACGCACCTATTGGAATTCTAACAAGGTGTCTTTTTCAGTCCGTAGAATACTCGTTGGGACAAAGCCATTGAGATCGATAAAGCCAACATTACTATTTTGTCTCCTGCAGAGCGTTGCTCTGATCGGCATCGGACACGCTGACGATCCGCCACTCACTCTATATAACGTGCCTGCCCTCAGTTCGATTCCACGGCTGCCGGACTCAATTCCATCGGATGCGCGGCTCGGCAAACAAGTGCGATTGCTGGCTACGCCAGGAGAGTACGAACCCGGATCGTTTCTAATTTCGCCCAACGTCGATGTCGCGAAGTTGACGCTTCAGGCTTCGGCGCTGTCGAACTCTGCAGGGATATCGATTCCGCATGAAAACGTTGATCTCAAAGTGGTCAAGTGTTGGTACCAAGGTGGCACCGCATGGTACAGCTATTTCGGTGATAGCAACCGTCGCGAGCTGGTTCCAGAATTATTACTCAACGACGAGAATCTTGTTCGAGTCGATCGCCAGAAACAGGAGAACTACCTGCGTGTTGGCGATGAGTACCGCTGGATAAGCTATCCGCGGGACGAGGCGACCGAGTATTTCAATTACCTCACCGAGCCAGTACGCGACAGCGAGACGTTGCAGCCGCTGCGCCTGCAACAGGGTGAAAACAAGCAGATTTGGGTGACGGTCAAAGTTCCTGAAGATTGTCCGGCCGGAACGTATCACGGCACCATTGAACTGCTGGCTGACGGCGAACCCGCCGACGAGGTGCAACTGGCGGTGAAGGTCCTGCCGTTCACGCTGCCAATGCCCAAGACCTACTATGATATCGATCTTGACTACCTGGTCACGCTCTACGGAACGGGCATCCTCGATCTGTGCCGGCGATTGGATATCTCGCAAGAGGACACCGATCGCCTGCAGATGGGGATCTACAAGAACTTGATAGAGCACAATGTCTTCAATTGTCGATCTGATTTGACGCTGAGCCATCAACGAGACCGCGATGCAGCCATCGCGCACCTGCAACATGAGCTACGGATGATGAAGGAGGCGGGGTTTCAGATGAAGCCGCTAATCTCGCGTGGTTGGGCATACCCCGCCGGGGAGAAGAGCCGTGACGATTACAAGGCCCGCATTGACGACCTGATCGAGACTCTCGTCGGCGAAGTCGGGCACCGCGATATCTATATCGCCAGCTGGGATGAAGCCGGTGTGGACCGTATTAAGATCATCCGAGATTATGCGAGCTATACCACGTCCAAGGGAATTAAATTGTGGTTAACCACGCACCAGGGAAGACACTTCGAACTGGCGGGGTATGTGATCGACTATGCCAACCATGGTGGTTGGCCGACACGCGAACATGCTGATAAGTGGCACGCGATAGGAGCCAAGGTTACGAGCTACGCTGGCCCTCACACCGGTCCAGAGAACCCCGACGTTTTCCGCCGGATGGAAGGTCTGACGCGGTACAAGGCGAACTACGACGGATCATTCAACTACATGTACTATGCGGGTCTACATCCATCGCTGTACGAGCGACAGAAATCGAACATTTGGAATGACGTGATGGGAGGCGCGTTCCGTAAGATGAACTTGGTATATCCCACATCCAACGGTGTCATCGACACGATTGCGTGGGAGGGATTTCGCGAGGGGATCGACGACGTCCGCTATGCGACCAAGCTCAAACAGGAAGCCGCTCGAGCGATTGCTAGCGGCGACGTGGAGGCGATCTACACTGCGAAGAAGGCACTGATGTGGCTGGAATTGCTCGACGACAAATCGGCCGATCTCAATGCGGTGCGACTCGAAATGATCGAGCATATCTTGAAACTTCAATCTGTAATGGGATCCTCAAAATGAATTACTTGACAATCATTATCCTGGTTCTGATAGCGCTGGCCCAACCACTTCGTGCAGACGAGTTCGAGGGGCGAAAGGTCTACGAATGTCAGTTCATGCAGGACCCACCCTATGGCGTGAGTGCCTGGGCGACGTCAGAATTGGTGAAGTCTGGCGAAACGAAAGAGAACCGGTTTGTCCCTTACAATAGTGATGCGGCCAAGCAATTGATTCTCGATGCCACCACGCTGCGCGATGTGAGTGCGAATCCTGAATTGACGGATCACGAAACATCGTTCTACATGGTCTACGATGAATCCGGCTGGTATATCTACATTCACAGCCAAGAGCCCGAGATCGCTAGCTTTGTCGATGAAGGCAAGAATATCGGGCTCGAATTGTTCTTCAGCCCGGGCATGCATGCCGTTCCCTACTATCAGATGATGGTAAACCAGTTGAAGGGACGACTGACACACTACGATTGGGGCATGCCGCACCGTCACTACCGTTCACTGAAAGACAGTGTTCAGCTCGAATCGCGCGCCTTAGAAACAGGCTACGCGACGTTTCTGTTTGTTCCTTGGGAGCGACTCTACGATCGCCTCCCGCTCGACGGCGACTACTGGCGGTTTAGCTTGATGCGTTGGGGGCCGTCAGTTACCTGGGGTGGCCAGGTTCATGACACGGGTAATTTTGGATTAATCCATTTCGCGAAACCGGACGAACAACAGCGTCGGCAAATCAAGTTAGGAATCCTGCGTTCAGCGAGATCAAACTATGTTGCAACCGCAAAGCAAGCCGTTGGATTGTGGAGCGATGCAGAGGTCGGTGACCCCGATTTCTTCAACAAAGTTCTGAAGCCGGTAATCGATCGAAACTCAGCGCTCGCGGATTCGTTGGGCAAGCCCGTTGAGTGGGACGATGAGACTCTCGCGTCGGCTGAAGAAGCAATTCCGGACTGGATGGAGTTCGAGTACAAGATTGCGGAGCTTCGCTCGGGATACTTGTTGGACAAACACTTCCCCAGCGCGCAATAGGCGGCCACACAACAACGCATCTCCGCAAATTGTTTTTTGGTGACGGTCTGTGTGATCTCGGTCACGCGGTTCGGGAAAGTGTTTCAGCATTCTCCAATGCGTTGCGGTGAGGAACGAGCGGAAAACATGTGGCCGAACGCACCGTGGTCGGAATGGTCGAGCGTGGAGAGTTCGGGCACAATATCAGACAGTAATTTTCGGCTCGTTCCTAACGCTGCGGTTTTGGCGGAGTGACGACGCGAATGCTCTCACGGTCGGTATAGATCTTGCCGTGCATGTCAGTCGTTTCGACTTCGATCATGTGAGTTCCCGCAGGCATGATCGCTGGCAAGAATGCACGCCACAGATGATCGGTCAAAGAAGGGCCGGGCAAGGGAGATCCTTGTGGCGGGTTTTCTGCCAATTCTGCCTCTTTCAAATCCCCAAAATAGGGATCGACGCCCTCGACTCGCTCCATTTCCCGCCACTCTCCGTCCGGCAACAGCCGCATGCGAGTTTTGGACATCGTCGTGCCATTGAACACATTGACAATGACTGGGGTCTGCAGCGTTTCGGTCACGTTGACGACGGATGGCAGATAAATATTCATTTGATAATCTTCCGGACGGCGCGCTGCATGGAACTCCAAGTCATATTGGCTCCCATCAAATGAAAGAATGGAATAGCCGTTTGGGCCGCCATCGCTCATCGTTGCGTGGGGGATACCCAGCTCGTCGGGCGCACCACGCCACCAACTACCACATACCGTCACGTTGACCACGTGATGGTGTGGCTTCGGTCCCTTCCATCCATCGGCTTCGTCGATGAAATGGTGCTTCACATAGTGCGTGTGTGCAGAGAGCGACATGGCAAATGGGCGTTGCTCAATCAACCGGTATAGTTCTTGCCGATCTTCGACTTGAATCAGTGGGATATGCATCATCAACACAACGAGTTGATCTTCAGGGATCATACTCAGATCATTGCGAATGAACTCCATCTGAGCTTCGCCAAGGCCACCCGTGTAGTGGCCTCGCTTTTCGTCAGTCGCACCATGCCACATGACATCGTCGAGTGCCATGAAGTGAACCGGTCCATAGTCGAACGAATAATAGGCCGGGCCGTAGATCGATTCAAACGTTTCATCAGACATGGCGTCATCGGCCGCGTCCATGTTGATGTCGTGGTTACCGATAATGTTGTACCAAGGAATGCCGATCAGCGCCACGGCTTGGTTGTGCGGTTCGAAGACGCTCAAGTCGTTGAAAACGATGTCGCCCAAGGTCACGCCCAATGAAGCACCGTGAGCCTCGGCCGCCACGATCTGCTCGATCACATCGTGGGCCATGTATTCGACCTCTTGCACATTTCGCGGCTGGGTGTCACCGAACATCAGAGCTCGAAACTGGTCCGGCTCTTCTTGCGGCACCAATGGAAAATCGACCGAGTTTGGTAAGTCACCTGTCGGCTCAACGCCTGGATACTTCGACGGAGGTGAACCAGCCGGTTTGTGGATGTAGTAGAACTGGGGCAAATTGACTTCGTTTAGCGGCGTCATCATGCCACGCGGCTTGATGACGAAGACGATGCTATCGTCGTCGACGCCAATCTCATACTTGCCGTCTTGGTCCGTCAACACGATATCGCGTCCGTTGGAAATCTTCACGTCCGGCAAACCGGCTTCGTTTTCGTCGCGTTGCTGATTACCGTTCTCGTCTTGGAAAACGTATCCCGACACGGTCGACTTGGGCGACTCGCTGATCGGATGTTGTTTGGTCGTGTGCTCGTGCCCTTCATGAGCCCACACGGGCACAACGATGAAGGAGGAGAGGACCCCTGCCAGAGCAGAGCGGTGAAGTCGAGATGGATTCATTGCGGATTCTCAGAGGGACGAAAGTTCAATTGGTTTGACACTCGGACGCGTCGAGGGGAAGGAGAATCCAATCGGTGCTGGTTTGCAAGCGAAGGAACGGGGAAGATTTGGTGAATACGAGATGAGATCGGCGGCAACGAATGATGCATTTCATTTCTCCAGCTAGAACGCGTCGGCGCGGGGCTCAAGCAAAGCAGGGGTCGACGATGGAACGAAGGGCCAATTGTTCATGAGCCGGACATGGGATTCCAACGCTTTCCGCTCACCGATCGAGGATGCGTTGGTCGTTATGTGTTGGTTGTTGCAACATTGATAGAAATGCTTTGCGAGTTTATGATTGAATCCTCAAACGCAAAAAGGTGATTCCGATGAAGAATATCGCTCGATTAGTGGCATTGATGGCATGTTTGCTATTGGTGCCATGCAGTTATGCCGAGGATGCAGACTCGATTCGTTCCGCCTCAGGGTTGGTCGCGTTCTGGGATTTCCAGGAGGAGGCGGGGCAGGACCGTATGTCGGGTGAATATGCGTTGAAGGAAAGCAATGGTCCGATAGCGACGGTTCAGGGCGGCATCTTTGGACGCCGCTCTGCTCAGATCCGAAAAGGGCAGTGGTTTGCGATCGAGCGATCCAAACTGAAACGTCTCGATGTGCATGGGAAGAATTCCGCGGTCACGGTGATCGCATGGATTTACCCGGAGAGCTCGAAACCCTGGCAAGCGATCGCGGGTGTCTGGGGGGAGACTCGTCGAAAGCGTCAGTACTGCTTGTTTCTAGGTGCGACGACAGCCACTCGATCCGACGAAATGAAACGCTATCCGGTGTCCAACCGAATTCATGGGCATGTCTCTGCCGTCGGTGGTCCCACGCCTGGGTTCCCGTACTGCGTCACGTATTCGAGTGGCGATACCGAGATTCCTTTGCGGCAATGGTCCGTTGTCGCAATGCGTTATAACGGGCGGGATTCACGGGTTTACGTTAATGGCGAACTCGACGCCTGGGAGTTTCGCAACCCGTTTCCGTATGCCGATGGACTCTTTGACGGTGGAGCGGAGGGGGCATCGTTCACGGTCGGTGCGGTCCATCGCGGGGGTGAATGGGGAAACTTCTACAGCGGCCGGATCGGAGGTTTGGCGGTCTTTGATCGAGCCGTGAGCGAAGACGAGCTAGCGAATTTCGGCATCCCCACCCAATCTCAAACGCCCGGTGCAGACTCGGAATGAATGCCCGATTGCCCAAGTGAGATTTGCCGCCGTTCGGCAGATTCGAAATCGCGGCGGGCGTCCCGTCGATTTATCACAGGCAGGGTTCTCAGCTAGGGGTTGGTATTTCCTCCGCAAGCACACGTCGATACGGGAGATGACCCGCAGCGAACCTTGGGTGGTTCTCCAGGCTCCTGGACTTGGGCACAATATCCTATTTTGGGGTCATGCCTCTGGTTAAGGAACAAGCGGAAAATTGCTGTCTGAGATGGTGGTCGAACGCTCCGCGGTCGACCATTCCGACCGCGGAGCGTTCGGCCACTTCTTTTCCGCTCGTTCCGAAGCAGCAACTGCCGATGGGCGGGTTGTGCTTCACCTGTTTTTTTGTTGTGTGAGGGAGTCCGCTGTGGTGCCGAAGTCGAGTCCGAGCCCGTTGACCGCTGGAGAGTGGAAGCTGGTGCTGTTGTTGGCGTCGATCAACTTCACGCACATTTTGGATTTTGTGATCGTGATGCCGCTGGGGGATCAGCTGCGCCATGAACTCTCCATCACGCCGCGTCAATTTGGTTTCGTCGTGTCGGCGTACGGGATTTGTGCAACGATCACTGGCATCATCGCATCGACGGTCATCGACCGCTTTGATCGTCGGAAAACAATGCTCTGGTCGTTCGTTGGTTTTCTGGTCGCGACAGTATATTGTGGTTTCGCGCCCAACTACACGCACTTGCTGGTCGCTCGAGGGCTGTCGGGTTTATGCGGTGGCGTCGTGGCCTCGACCGTGATGGCATTCATCGTCGAGTTGATTCCCGAACAGCGCCGTGGTCGCGCCATTGGCGTGGTGACGTCCTCGTTCGCCTTTGCGTCGACCATTGGGCTGCCGATTGGTTTATCGCTTGCCAATGCGTTTCACCATTTCGGAACGCCGTTCATCGCGATCGCGGCGTTTGGCACGCTGGTGCTCGCGGCGGCAATGATGCTCTTGCCGTCCCTGCCAGGAACTCATCGGGATCTGCACGTGCATCCGCTGAAGACTCTGTTGGACGTCGCCAGCCAGTCGAATCACTTATGGTCGTTCGCGTTCATGATCACGATGATTTTTGGGACGTTCATGATCGTTCCGTATATCGCCCCCTATTTGCAGGCCAACTGCGGTGTCTCTCGAAGCAGTCTGCCGCTGGTTTACGCGGTTGCGGGTCTATTCTCATTGTTTGTGATGAACTTCAGCGGATGGCTGACCGATCATTTTGGCCCGCGACGCGTTTTCGCCGGGGCAGCCGGTGCGGCGGTCGTGATGACCTTGGTGATCACGAACTTGCCGCCGGTCAGTTTGGTCATTGCCGTGCTCGTCACGACACTTTTCATGTGCGTTGCATCGAGCCGTATGGTGCCGGCCCAAGCGATGATGTTGCGTTCGGCGGATCCAAAATCGCGGGGGGCGTTCACAAGTCTCAATACTGCGATGTCGCATTTTGCAACAGGGATCGGTCCGCTCATCTCCGGTTCGATCATCGGAGAGGTCTATCCTGGCGGTCCGCTAACTCAGTATTGGCTCGTAGGAGTGGTGGCGGTCTGTTTCGGCTTGATTGCCATCGGCCTATCATTCATGTTGCGACCGCCTGCGGAATCCGTTGCATTGACCGCGTAAGTTTCGTTGACGCCGCGAGATTTTGTGCTGCTGGCCCCCCAGCAAAAGCCCCGTCACAGCGACGGGACTTTCACGGTTCTCGCGTCTCATTTGCAGCGTTTCCGAACGAGCGAGACATGACTGCTTGAATTCGCCGTCCAACGCTCCGCGGTCGACCATTCCGACCGCGGAGCGTTCGGCCACAATATCAGACAGAAATTTTCTGCTCGTTCGTTACTTGGTCAATCGATCGATCAAGTATTCGGTTGAGTTGCGATACTCCGGATCTTTCACGCCTGGCGTGACCAGAACAACGTCAACATCAACGTCGCTCAGTCGCTCCGCGAGTTTCAGACCCATGATGCCTGAGTGCGTTGGGTCTTTGGGAGAAGCCCCCACCACTGGCACTTCGCCGCCATAAAACAGCCCGATAGGCGGGTCATCCTGGGAAACGTTTTCAATCGGCGAATACTCCTTGATCCAGGGCAGAACCGATTCCCGGTTGTCGATCAAAGCCTGGAATCCGCCCAGACCAAACGCGTGCGCCCCATATCGATAGTTGGGCATCCACTCACGTAGTTCTTTTGGATCGAGCGAGACCTGGGCTCCGTTGACTGCGGCGCAGTAGAGGCGTGTTGATTCGCGTGCAATGGGATCCTCGCTGTCAGGTTTGGCCATGTCATCGTGAAATGCCAGCCAAAGCGAAGAACATGCGCCTGCCGATCCACCGGTAGCGCCGATCCGCTTCTTATCAAGGTTCCACTCGCCCGCTTTTGAGCGAACAAACTGGAGTGCTCGCGCGGCATCTTCGAGTGGCGCTTTCACGGGTGGTTCCACCTTTTCTTCCACAGCGTTCTTCACGTAGCGGTAGTTGATGGCAACAACCGAAATTCCCTTGTCGAGAAATGCTTGCGGGTTGGTCTTCTTGTCACCGCCTTGCCAGCCACCACCGTGTATGTAAAACACGACAGGAGTCGGCGTCTCTGACTTCGCTTGATAGAAGTCGAGAACCTGGCGCGGGTGTTCGCCATACGGCACGTTCTGCAACCGCTTGGTCTCTTCGGCGTGCGCTTGCTGCACTAAAAACAACAGGGCTAAAGACAGAATCATTCGTTTCATCAGGTGGGCACCTTTCAGGGGGGAGTGGATGGAAGGAGAGCATTATCACAGGATCCACCGACGCATGCCATCAAAATGGGCCGGTATCGTGAAAGAGATTCGGTCGCGACAAAAGGCCGCAACTCCCTCTTTCACCAGGTCCTAGAAGAACGATCTCGACTTATGTTAGCATTTTCGATGTGAGGAGCGTGCCGTTCTTGGTTCGTTTTTTGGCTCTTGCCAATCGTGATTTTCCGTCTTTGTATGTCCGTCGCCCTGCGTCGTTGCGTGAGCATGATTTTGCTCGCAGCGTTTTCTGCTGGTCTGGCAGGATTGCCCATCGCTCGCCCCACGCCTGGCAAACAGGGGCGTTTTCCCTGTGAAGACTGTGCCTGTGGTTGCCCCTCGGCCGAGTATTGCTGGGACAAATGTTGCTGCCACAGCGACCTCGAAAAGCTTCGTTGGGCGCGTGACCATGACGTCACCCCGCCCGCCAGTTTGGTTTCCCGCGTCACGAAAACATCGCCTCGCCGAGTGGCTGCAGGGCAGTGTTCCACAGCTGGAAAGGCCTCCTGCTGCTGCGGATCCGTTGAGTCTGCTGCCGTGGAATCAGCGCAGACGGAAGTGGGGACCAATCGTCTGCGAGTCGTGCGTCTCGAAGACGCCGCACGATGCCGTGGCATACAGCTGAGGTGGTCGACGTTGACAACCGCAGTCGTCGATCAACCAGACTGTGCGGTCGGCTCAACCGATCCGCCGATATTGTATTGCCTGACAGTATCGAGTGCTCGGGCTGACTCCAGGTTCGATGCACCGGAACCGCCTGTTCCCTGGCGAACGGCCTTCTAACAGTCAACGTTTTGTTGGCTTCATTTTCATTGATCGAGTGCTCAAACGAGATCCACGCTGCGCCAATGTTGCTTGCGGATTGCGTGGTTCGTCGCTCCACGCTGCTGCCGCTGCGATCGTATATCGAAGGTTCGCTCCTCACGCCAGCGTCTGCTGTGCCACCGCTGCTGCAGTGTGTTTCATCCCCACCATATTTTCTCAGGTTCTTCCCACATCATGAACGACAACCGTCTCCAATATCATTCCGTTCGACAAGGTTTTACTTTGGTCGAGTTACTCGTCGTGATCGCCATCATTGGCATCCTTGTCGGACTGCTCTTGCCCGCTGTCCAAGCGGCTCGTGAAGCTGCGCGGCGGATGCAATGCAGCAACAACATGAAACAGCTTGGTTTGGCGCTGCATAACTACGAGTCTGCGTATCGAATTTTCCCAGGCCCCGCGTTCTCAACTGCCAACGCAAGTCAAGTCTACGGTTTCTCGACGCAAGCATTCTTGCTGCCGTATATCGAACAGGCCGGCGTCGAAGCGATGATCGACTACTCCCAACCGCTCTATACTGGGGCGCAGAACAATCAAGTTTTCAACCCGATCCACGAGGATGTTGCCCAGACTCCACTGGCCAGTTTTCGCTGTCCATCGGACCCTCAAGATCCCATCGTTCTCAGTGACACGATGACGTTTGCAGGAACAAACTACGTCGTCTGCACGGGCTCCGGCACGGACAAGAATTACGATTCGCGGCTCAAAACAGACGGCATGTTTTGGCGTGGATCGAAAACAGGTTTTCGAGACATGCTAGATGGATCCTCGAATACTCTCGTCTTCGCCGAGTCTCTTATCGGCGGCGGAGGAACGTATCCGTCGCCGCCTCCCGCCCAGGCATTGCCGCACGATCGCTACATGGCGTCCTATCCCGGTGGGCCCGGGAGCATGCAAGGGCCGGGGCGCGGTTTCAATGGAGCGCCCGGCGATAACCCCGTGCTGGCGACCGCGGTTGCGGGCGCTGCATTCTGGTCTGGGAGTCGATGCAATGCGTGGATTCATGGCAAAGATAGTGACACCAGTTTCAATGCCTATCCCGGGCCCAACGCCAAGACATCCGATGTCGTGAAGAACAACTGGGGGTTTTTGGCTACCCGTAGTCTGCATACGGGGGGCGTCAACGTCGTTTATGGCGACGGCAGTGTCCACTTCGTAACGGACAGTATCGACATGACAACATGGCGAGCCATGTCGACGCGCGGCGGTCATGAAGTCGTCGTGCAACCCTAAGCGACTGCGGATGGATCACCCTAGTCGCTACGTTCGCCAGAGCGTGGATACCACCGTCTGGCGACGGTAGCTACTTTTGATTCGACGCGTTTCTATTGTCTCGCTGTCGATAAACAACACACTTTCCCTGTACTTCAATCGATCCCATTCTGTCCCATTCCAAGGAAACAATCCATGAATTCGACTATCGACTTCCCGCGTTCCCTGCTCTTGTTTTTCACTCTTGCCGCAGTCTGTCTGATACCGCCATCCAGCTGCACCGGTGAAGATTCAGTCTCAACGCATTTCTATCTTGTGGGCGTTGGCCCTGGAGATGCCGACCTGATGACATTGCGAGCCGCCAAGACCATCCAAGACGCTGACGTAATCCTGTGCCGCAAAGAACACGCGAAAATCCTCCACGAGTATCTTGAAGGCAAAGAGGTTCATCACGAGTTCTCTGGAATGATTCCGTTCTTCAGCCGGGACCCGTCCCAGTACAAAGGTGAAGATCGCAAGCGAGCGGAAGACTATCAAGAGAAGCGTTCGAAGCTCGTACGTCTCGTTCGCGAGGCGGTGCAAGCGGGGCGAACGGTCGCGGTGCTCGATTATGGCGACCCGATGATATATGGCCCTCGCGTGTGGATGCTCGAAGAGTTCAAGGACTTGAATCCACAAGTCATTCCTGGCCTCAGTTCATTCAATGCCGCCAACGCGGCACTCGGGCTCGGAATCACGTCGGGAGGACATACGAAAAGTGTGACTTTGACGGCGGGCGATTGGATTCAAACCGAAGACACGATCGAGAAACTCTCGGTCCATCGCAACACGATGGTCTTGTTTACGATGCGAGCAGAGTTCAAACACTTCATCGATCAACTTGCCATTCATTACGCACCCGAAACACCGATCGCGATTGTCCAACAAGCTGGCCAGGCCGATGGCGAAAAGATCATACACAGTACGATCGGCACCGCACTTGATCAAATCGATCCCGACGAACTGCCCTTCGCATATTTGATTTATGTCGGAGACTTCTTGGGAAATCGGGGAGAGAGGTAGACTCAACGCGATTGTACGCGAAAGATTCGCCAATACGGATGCACAGCTTAGGTGGGTTGATTGTCGGTAGATTCGAGCGGTCGCCCATCGCGGCACCACGCGATGATTCCATCGCGATAATTTGCTGCATCAATACCGGCGCCAGCTAACTTTCGAGCGTACAGATAGCTGCGTCCGCCCACGGTGCAGTAGACGGAAACTTTCCGGCACGCTCGCGACTCGAAATTAGCCTCGTAGTCCTGCTGTGTCATCGCATCCGGGATTCGGGATACCGCTCGTTCCGCGTCGCTGCGAACATCACCAGTACCAGCGGCGTGCCACTCGAGTTCATCGCAGAACAAAGATCCGAGGTGGTGAGCGTCGCGACCTTTGCCTGGACCGCGAATCGGGTTATGCGGAATAGATAACCCGAACCTGCTAAACGCTGTCAATCCAATCCCACAAATAAATCATTGGATACTTGAGACATGCCTCCCAAACCTCCGCCGCACGCTTCCGTCGGATAATCCAAATTTGTTTAGCGCTCCTCAGAAAGTTCAGCCGAGATATCGCCCGCAATCAGACGGACGTCGAGTCGATCGTGCAATTCGTTGATAGGCTCATCAGACTCAAACAGTCCATCACTTCGTAGTTGGGCACCGACAAAAAGGGAGGCGGCATCGCCGGGGTGACCCACGATGGTATCGCTTCCTGTGCCGCCCCGGAGCGTGTTACCGCCACCGATCGATGGACTGATCGTTTCGAACGGATTTGCCAGGCCTGGAAAAATTCGGACCATTGCGTTGTCTGCGAAAATCAAGTCATCGCCAGACCCACCACTTAACCAGTCGGCGCCGTTGCCTCCGATGATGATGTCGTCATCCATTCCGGTCAGGATGTGGTCGGACTGAACAAGGTTTGGCACTTGGGCTGCGTGGCTGCTTATCAGTTGTAAAACCTTCCCATCAAATCGAGTTGCTGAACCATTGTCACCAAGGACCCAATCCTGATCCCTTGCAATGATCGCATCTTGGCGGTTCAGGTAGTTGATGATCATGAGCGCGTCCAAGGCGGTGACATACCCGTCGCCATTGGAGTCGGCATGATGCTTGCCGTTTTCCGGGCTTTCATGATTTCCCTCAGCCTCCTCGTGTTGGCTTTCGGTGCGTTCTGAATTGTTCATGAAGTTGATGACGTATAACGCATCGAGAGCAGTGACACGTCGATCCCGGTTAACATCCAGGTTCGATGAGCCTGTTGCAAGATTGGGCGGTATCGTGGCGTCGAAATCAGCAGGCAATTGGCTAAGATCGACGCTGTCAAAATAGCCTTCTTGACCGGCGTGAATGATGTCGCTGCCATCACCACCGAGCACGAGATCGTTGCCCGCACCGGTAACGATCAAATCATCGAAATCAACGTCGTGCGTCCAGTCACTGCTCGGATTCGTTGTTTCAACCGTGCGAATCTCGCCTGCCACTCGCGTTGCCCGGCCGTTGTCACCAACAACAACGTCGTCATCGACCTGCGAGTCGAGATACAAGGCACCCGCTTGAATCGTATCACTTCCGTAGCCCCCGAGTACCAAATCGCTACCGTCGCCGGTGACGACATAGTCATTCCCGCCGACCTCTGGCGAAGTGGTCTCGATGCGGTCAATTGGAAGCGATCGCCCCACGATTTGAATGCCGGAGATGCCTGGCCTGTTGGAATCCGTGCCGCCTTCATCGTCAATGCGGAGCGAGAATGTGTCGCGAGCTGAACCACTGAAGACGACGTAGTTGCCGGTTTGTGGCGCATTTGGATCGGTCGACGTCACGCGTTCGTAGGAACCGGTAAACGAGTATCCGAGAGGGTCGTTGACGTAGAACGAGGTCGTTCCGTCAGAGACTCTGCGAACTGACGCATCTCGCTGGTCACTGCGGTCATCCAGTTCCAAATAGACATAGATGTCGTAGCTGGCAAAGTACGAGCTCAAGCCTGAAATATCAACGCCGACGGTGTCTTCGCCACGATGGTAGAGCGAGCCCTCGAACAGAGTCGCATCCTGATCACCGTTCGGATCGATCCCGTGGTGACCCGTCGACGACAGGTCGTTGGGATCTGAATCCAGATTGCGGCCCCAGGTCAGCTGGATACCTGATGCGAAGGATCCGTTATCCATGAATAAAAGTAGAGCGGAGGCATCCGAATCAGGCCCGAGTCCCGAAAGGTTGTTCCAGTGATCAGCTCGAGCGTCGTCAACGCCGGCGGCTCCGATAATGATCGTGTCCTCTGAGTTCGCGCCAAAATTGAGACTCAACGTGGCCGCCTCTTCGCCGTCATCAAACGCTGCCGTGCCGCCGAAGGTCATCCGGCCACTGTCACCGATCACAGTATCCTTCGCGGCATCGTCTCCGCCAGTCAGTAGAATGTCGTCACCGGCACCGCCCAATACTACATCGGGGCCGTTGCCCGAGACGACCCAGTCATTGCCGCCAACGGTATCGTCTCGCGTCGTCATGGACGTCACCGCATAGGCGGTCCCATCGGTTTGCTGAAGCGGAACAACAATCGTTTCACGTTCCGAAATCCCGACGCCGAACCGCGTGATGAGTTGTCCGTTGGCGTCGCGGTAATCCACGTTCCCACGATCGCCAAAGACGATGTCGCCGTCCGAACCACTGGTAATCGAATCGTCGCCGTCACCTCCGAAGATGATCAAAGATCGAGTCGACGTCCCAGCGTCCACGGTGTCATTGCCATCCTCGGCATTGAGTGCGAACAAACCGTCTCCTGGATCGAGATCAACAGTGATGTGATCATCGCCGCCGCCGGTGTTCAGTGCTGTGACTGTTTGGAACCCGTCCGCCCGTGTCATCGTGCTGTCCACGGTGAACGTATCGATGCCGCTACCGAGCGAAACCTCCAGTGATTCGAATCCCGCGTAGGTCAATGGTGACAGCATCCCGAGTCCGTCAAGCATGGTCGCGGTGAGCGTGCCGGACTGATCGACCGACGCCCCGTCGTCCAACACGTGCAACAGGTCGATGCTACGGGGCAGGTCGGCAGGCGAGCTTTCACCCGCTCCGCCGCTCACGTTCAGCATGCCCATCAAACCGTCGAGCGTGTGTGGACCCACCGTCGGAGGAGTTAGGTGCGTATCGACGCTAAGGATGGGGGCGTCGCCGCCAATGTGAAAGAGATCACTGCCGGCGCCACCGAACAACGACGTGGCGACATGCTCATCCGTCGAATGGACAAAGAACTGATCGTCACCGAGTCCACCATCAAACTCAAAGTTCTCAAGCTCATGGGGAAACAGGAGAGCGGCTCGTTCGTCCGTGAATAGCGTATCGGCGGTGAAGATATAGTTGCCGTTACTTTCTGGCCCGACCCAGACAACGCGATCATTGTCATCTTCGCCGATCATTCGGATAAAAAGACTCTTTACCTCGTCAGCGTCATACACGAACGGAGCGTTTTCAGAATCCAAACCTGCCTCAAACCCGTTCGGGAAGTCCGTGTGCAGCGAGAAGGAATGCCCACTGGGGACGGACGAATCGTTATCTGATTCCACAATCTTTACATAGTTGTCATCTGCCGTTCCGATGATGTACAGCACACCATCGTGCAGCGACACACCGGACAGAAACGCCGTCGTGGTTCCGCGGGACACGACCGCGGATTGGTCATCGTGCAAAGTAACCTGGATTTCGAAGACGCCCGGCGTCTCGTAGTCGTGATCGAACGCAAAGCTGCGATCGACCGTGTACTGATCAACGGCGAGGTCATGAACGGGTTCGATATTGGTATTGAGTACGCGTGTCTCAACAGGCGTTCCGTCGCCCCAATTGATGATGACGGTGTGCGAGTCCAGGATGCCCGGATCGGTGAAATCACCAGTGAGCGTCACCGTATTGTTTGGTGGTACCACTTGGCCCGGAATCGTTGCGCTGTTGTGCAGTGAATCGAGCACGGGATTCACGTTGTTGACCGTCAGCGTGGCACTCATCCCGTTACTGCGCCCGCCGTCGTCATCCTCCACATAGGCGGTGATCTCGACGCGATTGTCGGTTGCTACGAGGTTATCCAGGTATTGATGCGTGACCGTGAACTCGCGTTCCACGTCGGCATGGACGTAGTCCAGGCGGGCGATTGCCGCAGCACCGACGAACTCGATCTCCATGTGGCTGACATGCGGCAAGTCCTCATTGCTCTGCCCGTCCGCTGAGATCGAGTGGAGGAAGACGCGTTGGAAACTGTTGGTTCCCCTCCGCGGGATCCACTGCTCCGCAATCGGGAGGTTATTGACGTCAAACAGAGTGATCCTACCACCGATGATGAACTCTTCCAACGCGAACGTGGCTCCGCCAGCGATGCTCACCGATTGAGCGGAATGGTAGCCGGTTCCTTCATTTGCGATGCGATACGAGATAATCTCGCCGGCTGGATTTACCCGGAGGATCTCGATTGTCATATCGCCATTGCCGCCGGTAGCGGGAAGGATTGCACCCGCCTGATAGGCGGAGCCCCTCGATTGAATCGTGGCGTTGAGCACTGCCCGGCCCTGATTGACGTCTAATAAGTCGATGGAGTTGACTCGCACCGCCTGATCAAAATGAACGCTCAGAGAACCACCAGCCTGATCTCCGGACGTGACCCACAGGACCTGGTCCGCATTGGATAATTCCGACAGCGGAGAAGACTCGCTAGGTAAATCACCAATGGTCGCAGTCGTGCCACCCTGGGTCGACAAGGTAAATCCGCTGCGTCCATCGGAGAGCTGATCGGTGACTTCATGACCGGTGCTCAAGGCCTCGTTGTCGAAATCAACGACGCGACGACCACCGATGTTGACCGTTTGCTCGGGCGAACCGTCTCCCCAGTTGATCGCGACGGTATGGCTGTCCTCTGTCCCTACATCGGTAAACGACCCTTGCAGTGTCGCGATACCGCCTTCGTCGATCACGCTGGTGACGCTGAGGAGTTCCGCGATCGGCGCCACATTTTCGACGATCGTCGAAAGCGTGGTTGCATCGGCCGCGCCGTCGTTGTCCTGGACCTTCACGAGAATGCTCAACGCGTCCGAGGCGGTGCCGATCGGACGGATCGCATCGTCGGCATAGCGATGTGTCGCTTCAAAGGTGCGGGCCAGGGGATTGACCGTGGCGTAGGAGAATGACTCATCACCCCAATCGATCAAGACACGATGGGTATCGGTTGCACCGGGGTCGGTGAAACTACCCACGACGGTAGCGAGCCCGTTCTCCTGAATGTCTGTCTCTGTCGAAACCCCGACGAGTGCTGGCGCAACGTTGTTCACCACGACCTTGGCGTTGTCGTCGCGGAAACCACCGTCTTTGTCGATGATCCGTCCACGGACATTGAATTCCCTGCTGCTGGTTAGCAGCCCGGATGGCACGAGCACCTCTGCTGGGTCGGGATTGGCAGAGTTCGCTGGAACACCGACCACAAAACCATTGCCATCACCGAAGTCATACAGGTAGGTGAACCCGGCATTCGCGTCGACAGAGGAGACGTCGCTTGCAGCGGTGAATCTGACGACTGCGACGGCGTCGCCTTCATTGACGTTCGCGCCGGTGAAGGTGGCCGTGGGAGCCACGTTGTTCACCTGCAGTTGGATGGAAAGTTCCGTCTTCAAACCGTCCGAATCGGTTCCCGCAATGATCACTTCCTGAATTTGATCCGAGCTGTCGTTGGGGGTATAGGACCACATCCATGTCCCTGCCAAGTGATCAACGACGATTGTCCCAATGTCAGTGACCGCTCCGCCAGCCTGCGTGACTTGAGCGGTGAATGAGACGGGGGCACCACCCGGGTCGCTGAACGTACCCCGTACCATGGCGGTGCTGCCTTCGCGAGCCACTACCGTTTGTCGCGGTTCTGTTGACTGCAGAATCAGCGGCAAATCATAAATCACTAACGTGGTTTCGTACTCGGTGAAGTCATCTCCGTCACTGATCCGACCGACAATGGTGTGCTCGCCGGGAGTGTTGGTTACCGCGTCGGGAATCCGCTGCACCGACGAACCGCTGACGAAGCCGCGGCCGTCGCCAAAGTTGTACATATAGGTAAACGTATCCGTCGTCGAGGGGTCCGCGGCATCGACGAACGAAACGGTCGCGGCGGTTCCCTGGCCGACCGGACCACTGATCGCAAGTCTTGCCGTCGGTGCCACGTTATTGACCGAAAGGCTGCTTGGAGTGGCATCGATCTCAACCGATTGCCCTAGCCGATCGGTATATCCCACTGTGAGCGAGATCAAAAAGACTCCGTCGTCTTGAATGCCAAGCCGTCCCAAGTCCTGCCAGTTAAGTTTCAGGGTTTTCGTCGTTCCCGCACTCACTCCATTAACGGTCCAGTGATAGGAGTCCGCCGTCTCGACAGTTTCGGCGGCGAGGGTCACGCCCTGGCCTTCACTGATGACATATGGCCCGCCCGCACTGATCGACTCTTCGTTGAAGAGGACGTTGGTGGTCAGGGTGGTTGTTGCCACAACCCCATCGTCATCAACGGCGGTCACCTGAATGGTGTAGGTGCCCGGTTGCTGGTAGATGTGAGTCGGGAAGGGGTCGCTTCCAAAGATATCGACGTCGCCATCACCCCAGGCAACGGTCCAACGCACAATCTGGTCATCACCAGGATCGGTGGCTGAGAGATCGAGTGAGTAGGGAAGGCTGTTCAATCCCATCACAGGATTCGATTCGCCGGTCACGCTCAACGTCGGAGCCGTATCGGTCAGCAAAACGGCGACTGATGTGTCGCCAAAATCGCGAGCGAGTTCGTCGCCCCAGGTGGACGACTTCACCATTCGCAGGCTCGCCTCGGCATTACCCGATGGAACCGTGACCACGTCACCGGGCCGGTAGCCGCTGCCGTACGAGGTCACGATATAACTGAGGATCCCGCCTGAATCGTTGACTTCGGTAACCTGAACCACCATGCCGGTGCCGGTTCCGCCCGTGACCAACAGGCCGCTTTGAACGCTGTACCCACTTCCCGATGTAACCGACTCTGCTGTCACCGATTCGTCTGTCACTATTCTGAACACACGCAGGTGAAGGTTTTTCAGAACATTATCAACGATGTCTTTTCCATCGGAAAAGCCAAAGTCGACCAGATCATCCCAAGTCAAATCGATCTGGGGCTGATGCGAGACCAATTCCGTGAACAAACCATCTTCATTCAAGTCCCAAGCGTACTCAATCTGCTCGCTCTGATAGGCGGACAAGCCGGTTGGAGCAGACGCAGCCCCGATCAGCCTAATTCCATCACCTTCAGCGATTGTCGAAGCGTCCGCTGGGGTGGGATACGTCGAAATCGGGTCTGGTAACCGTTCGAACGCCGCCGTACCGGTTATCGCTCTGCCCACGACGACATCGCTTGGCGAGATTGGAGCTTGGTCAGGACTATCGACGAACTCCAAATTCGATTGGGACGACCCCGGTGCAGCGAAATGTCGTTTCTCACCTGTGGCTGTCAAGTCTGTCTTCACGAACACCTGATCTCCAGCCGAGATACCAATGGACAACATGCTCGAAGGGTCCAATGCATCGAGTTCGACATCCACCACGTCGCCTGGGCTGGTACTTGTTTCAATGGTCACCACAGTGTTAGCGCCAAGTCCATCGACAATCACCTGATCGGATCCTGGTCCTGTGTCGATCCGGACATCAATGCTGCCGCCGCCGACACCGCTGGCGTCCGTATTCAACGAGTTCGCATTGCGAATCGTCAGCGTGTCGGCTCCTTTACCGAGATCAGCGGTCAACGCGCCCTGAAGATCATCGATCGTCAGCGAATCGAATCCGTCCCCCGTGCGGATGATCATGGGGATGGCGTTTGCTGATGTCGTCCGAACCGCAGAGGACTCGCTATTGGGTGTGTTCGCCAGCGTGACATTATCATCGCCGGAACCTGTCGTCATTCTTAGTTCGCTGATGTTGCTGAAGCCGAACGTCAACTCGGATGGTGCGAGTGATGGACTGTCATCGGCGTTGTTATGCAGGGTGACGAAACCGCCGTACGCCTGGCTCGTCAACGGATCGAATCCTGCACCAACAAACACGCTCGAGGTGTCGCCGGTCGGCACGACCAGAGAATTCGGCTGGAACAGTCCGTCATTGGCGCCACTGAATGTGTTACCGATACGGTTGCGAATCACCTGCAGGAAGGTGATCTGTCCATAGTTCAGGCTGGTCGGATCGAGATCTCGTTCAAAGACCGTGACTGCATTGGCCTCGTAGCCGAGAGCGTACAGATATGCGCCCGCTTCGATACTGGTATGCAGTTGGAAGTGACTCAGGTCCACTCCGTCGTCGAAGTTGATGAGCGTGGGCTGGCCTTGCGAGTCTAACGCCGTCCGGTCTTCCAACTGGAAGCGGACTGCGTCCACTTTGCGAACAAAGTAGGGCGCACCGGCGTCGACCATACCAGCCGGGAATTCGCCGTCGTGGAAGATCACCTTTTGGCCGTCGAGCAATCGATGCGGATTGATAGTGGCGATCGTGTCATTGCCGCTGTCGATCGTCGCTGTCGACAAATCCAGAACGCTATCCTCGACATACGCGCTGAATCGGATTTCGCTCACACCCTGCAGACCACGTACACCGTCCACGCCTTCACGCACAAATTGCTGCAATTGAAGTGTCTGGCTGCTCGCGTCTCGCTTCTCCAGCACTGAGATCGAATTGTTCCCGGCGGAGGCGACATAAGCGAACCGTCCTGCTTCGACTTGGACGCTGCCGTCAGCGCTCGGTACTTCCGGGCTGACTTGCACGGAACTCGGTTGATCCAGACGATTATCTGATGTGGAAAGGAAGGTCGCAGGCAACACGCTCCAAGCTTCTGCTGAGTCCTTGGTCAGAATGAATAGCTCATTCGTGTTCACGCCAGTAGCGTACGCTGCTGACTCGCTCGTGAAGACCAGGTCGCTGAAGAAACCGTGCCCACCGGAGAGCAGTAATGTGGAAGAGGATGTCAGAATCCCTTCCGGGTCAACCGTTCCCGGTGACAGGTCGTCAATGGGGAACACCTCCAACCCGTTCACGCCACTGACGAACAATTCGTCTCCAGCGGGTGAAACCGTCAAGGATGCGTATGGCGACTGCCCCTCTGCTGCCAGGAAAACATCCGTGTTCCATACACCGACAAATTCGAGCATCGGAAGGAGCCTCGTACCGTCAGCGCTGACTGGTTGCTTGTAGACCGAGACAACACCTGTGCCACTTGCACCAACACCAAAATGCTGGGCATCCACGGCGGCCACGAACACCTGTTTTCCATCGTTGCTAACCGTCACCGAGGACGCGCCATCCAGGCCACGGTCGAGTTTCCCTGATGGCCCCACCACGCCGTCGCGGTGCAGCGCTACGGCGCGGCTTTGCAGGATCGCATCCTGCGATTCGGTCTCGGAACTGCGTTGCAGCACGTGCAAGACATCGTTCTCGGGGGAGACCATGTAGAATGTGGTGACCTTCGAGGTGTCGCTTTGGTCGACGATCGGATTGGCGACCAGAGATTGAACACGAGTCACCTCGCCGTTGGGATCGCCGTCGCCCAGCCCATTCTTGCCGTAGGGATTGGAACGCTGAACCGGATCGACACCCAGATCGCCTTGTGAATCGATCAAGTACGACGCGAGTGCATTTTCCTGTGCCGCCGCCAGCAGCAAAAAGTCTTGGTTGAATATGTTCGCTTCTTGGAGTCCGATGACGGCTCCAGCTAGGTAGAAACCGCTGTCATCGTCAACGGCGACGTCCGACAGTCTGTTATTTGCTCCGCGTGCGAAAACGGAAACAGAACCCTCACCAAGGGTTCCTCCGTCGGCAGTAACGAAAACAAAGTTCGCATCGTTGCTAAGCGTAATCGAGCTCGCATTCGTTAGCGGTCCATTCTCCAATACCTGGAAGCCCTGTGACGTGGCGACATCTGTTTGGGGACCGAAATCAAGTGGAGACTCATTTTCACCGTTGAACCCATAGACCCTACCTGAGCTCGTTGCATAGACAACATCGTCACCCACCGAAAGTAGGTCTGTGATCTGGCGATTGGAATCCATGCCCAGCGTCGAATCAACGAACCATTCCACCTGGCGAGTTCGTTCTTGGACGACGCCGACGTGCCTAGCATCCACAAAGGCGACATACCCACCCACCGCATCGGCCTTGGATGCGGGAACTGCGATCGAGATAGAATTGACCGTATCCCTAATCGTGTAGCCAACAGTGGCAGTGGAACTACCTATGGTGAATTGATCTGTATTGACGCGTGATGCACTTGCGGTGAGATGTTGGACACCGTTTGTGCCAGCAGCAGCTCCCACGTTGAAGGTTCCATAAATATCATCACCACCGTTATTAAGAAAACCACCCTCGCCGGCAGATTCATCTCTCTCCAAGTAAATGAACGTAGCTCCGAGCGTCACATCGATATTATTTGTCAGCCCACTGTCGCTTCCGGTTTGGCCACTTGAGGATGCACCGGTCCACAGAACCCCTAATTCAAGGCTTAAGTCGCCAAAATTAACACTCTGTTCATTGCGATCGCCAGTAATACTGAAGCTGGTAATGTCAACGAACCGTCTGGGGTCGGTATAGGGATTCTCATCCAGGACGACCACGCTATAGGGCCCGTCTGGACCGTCCGTCAAAGCGAGTTTCTGTACGACCGTCCATTCTGCAGTGGTTGTATTTTCACGTATAACGTGGACATCTGTCGGAGTAATGGCAAATACAGTGTCTCGATAGATTTCGACGGACACCGCGGGAATGTTTTGCTGCTGGTTGATAAGAACCCATTCGGGCTGTGCATTGTTGAGATCGAGTGTGAAAAGGAGAACCGAGTTGTCTTCGGTTGCAACGGCCATTCGATCCCCGTCAATATCGATCGATTTGGCTGGCGATGTGATCGCGATTTTCTGCTCGGGGCGCCACTTCCCGTCTGTGGATAGACGGTAAGCAACTAGCTGAGGCTTCGTTGAACCTGCGAGGTACGCAGAGTTCTGCGCAATCACCAGGGATTTAGCTGAGGAAGCCATGACGCTACCAAAGCCTTGCGTCATGGGCGCGTTGCTTTCGTACGGCACGGGGTTTACCGGATCGAGTCGTTGGGCCTCCACCGCTCCACCCTCTCGATAGACCCACACACTGCCTGCACTGAAATGACTTGCGTCGGAGTTAACTTCTTGGGTGGGGTGGCCAATAAACACATAGTCGCCGTTGACCACGACGGTTGTCGCGACATCAGAACCCGCTTTGCTCTTCGGTCTAATCTCGTTTTCACCAATGAAGTCGACGGACGCTTCATTCGATGTGGCGACCTCAATCGATTGGAAATCAACCTTGGCCCATACGTTGGCATCTGGGATAGCCGACAACGTGTCAGAAATCGTTTGGTACTCGGCCAGTGATACCTCAATCGAAATGGTGAAGTCGAATGTTGCGTCTTCACCACCTTCTCTCAGGAATAGTTCGATCGAACGACCATCGACTGAATCCACCGTCGAATTCTGGTGAGCACCATCTACCTTTACCGGTGTCCCAGCGGTGATCCCGAGTTCAGTCCACTCGGGGTAAACTGCATCGAGCGTCCAATCGTAGTTTGCTCCGATCAAAGGCAGCGTGTATTCGATCACGACGGTCTCGTTCAGTCTGACGTCGAGGCTATTACCAGCCTGGGTTCCCAGTGAGACTTGAGTTTGCTCAAAGGCAGTTGCCGTTGCCAAAGTAAAGTCATCGTAGCCTTCGATGCGGCGCCAGGTTGCGATTCCGCCACTTGAATCGCCGGAGAAAAGCTGGTCACCGCTCTCAGAGATCGCGAGCGATTTCGGATCACTGATTCCTTTGAGTGGCTGATCATCGGCGAGCTCAAAATTGGCTTGAATCGAATACGTATACCCGAGGTCGATCCCCGACGATTTCGTGTACGCGTTGTTTGCGGTAGACAAATCGAAGGGGATCGTCAATTGGTGTCCTATCCAACCAAAGTACAAGCCTGGTCCGAGATCGTTTGAGTTGAAATCAGAGAACTCAAACTCAAATTGATTGAAACCATTGACGATATTGGTGCGTGTCTTGCCCGTTGCGACGGTCACAAACTCGATGGTCGATGGGTCAACGTGGTCTGTTTCTGATGTCGCTCGCAAGAGAATTGGCGTGATCGTACTTTCGCTGGTGTCGTCCGAGGCGTAAAAGGAATAGGTGCCGCGGCCCGAGAGCGTGTCGGTAGCCGGCGAGTCCAGCCAGACTTGTTCATCCTCCCAGTATTGAGCGAGCTGTCGTTCCGGCAGCGTTCCAGGGTTGAGGTCATCACTGATCGTGCTTGGCAATACATCGCTACCGATGGTCACGGATGTTGCGAACGAATTCACGCGGGTCAGTTTTTGGTTGACCTGGGTGAGTTGTCCCGATGCGGAATCCCACTGGAGCACAATGATTCCATCGTCTGATCCAAGTGTTTCAAGATTGCTCAAGGAGATCATCGCCACCTCACCGCTCGCGGGATTCGATTCAGGGTGTTCGATTTCGAGATCGTAGGTCAGTTGATACCCACTGCCGGGACTCGCGACACGAATGATCTCAATCGCTCCCGACGGGTCGACCTGCACGATGTCAACAGTCATGCCATTGCCACTGCCACCGGTTACCGCAATGTTACGGCCGGTCTGGTATCCCTTCCCAGGACTCAGGACATCGATGTTCGACTCACCCGCATCGGTGACAAAGGCTTCTCCGGTGGCTTGATTGAAAACCAGATCGGTCGGCCGACTGAGCGTGATATCAGAGAAACCACGAAGCTTGGGGATGTGGTTGATGTTGTCCTGATTCAAGAATGCCACTTGTCCCGGCAATCCGGTGTCGGGATCAATCTCAAACGTCACGATGCTTTCGTATCCAATGACGAACAAGTAACGCTCATCGGGACTCAGTACCAATTTCTGTGGCACATTGGGCACCCCATCGTCGACACCGAGCACGCCGACATATCGCAGCACCGATTCAGATGGGTTGGTGTCGCTTTGATTCGCGTTTGGATCTGCCACACGCTCGAAAATCGCGATCTTGTTTTCGTCGGTACCAGCGGCGTAGACGAAATGCTTTGTCGTGGACACGACGCTCTGAACACCGAGCAAACCATCGACTCGCGAGGCTGGAAAGCTAGCACGCTCCAAACTGTTCTCGTGAGCCAACACGATCGATCCATCCACCACGCGTAGTTCATTCCCATCGACATTGATGGTCGTGCTGACGGGGGAGATCACCTGTAAAGTGTTCGAGCTCTCGGTGGCAGTGCCCGCCTTGATTTCAGCTTGGGCGACGCCCTCGACGTTGGCCAGTAAAGCGAGACGCCGGAACTCGAGTGTCGATCCTGGGGCAATCGCGTCGAGATCCAAAGCCGCCGCATCATTCAGCGGATCAAACAGCGTGAAGGTTGTCGTGGTGCCGTTTGTCACCTCAATCGTCTTAACGAAGTAGAATTGGCTGGCGTCGAGTATTGAGGGAAGGTTGTCCGCTTCCGAGAAGACAATCCGGTCACCCTCGGCCAATGTCGTGGATCCACCCAGTTCCCCGTTGAAATGCAATTCATCGCTTCCTGTTTGGACGGTGGCATCCACTTCGTTGCCATCGACGAAGTAGAGCGTTCCTTGAGAAACGACCCAGTCGACAGCATTCGGGTTGTTCTCGTTGTCGATCACGAGTTGCTCGATCCCGGCGCTAATCTGCAAGTCGGCAAACTGGTCAGGAAGCGGGCTCTGATCGACTTGCACGGTGAGCGAATCGTTGCCGCTGTCCCCTCGAATAACAGCTTGTTTGCCAATGTTGACAAGCGTGATGGCATCGTCGCCGGGGCCACCGCGTAGTTCGAAGTCGAATGTTTCTGATGGGTGGTTTACGGTGAACGTGTCGTCGCCGAGACCAAGCAGGATGTTGACTTTCTCGATGTTGGTGAAGCGGGCACTCGCATTGCTTAGTCCATCGGTTGTCGTGAAGCTCAGCAGTGACGGGTAGACGGCGCTCGCCGCTGAATCTTCAGTGAGGTCTCCGTCAATCGTCGGCCACAGCGGTTGCCCATTGACAGTCATTGTCAATTGATGCTCACCCAAACCGCCGTCGAGGAACATGATCAGGTTCGCGTCGTACTCATTGCTCTGATCTGCCTGCAACGCTTCTTCGCGGGTTTCCGCCAGCCGAATGATCTCACGACCAAAAGCCACGACGTAGTAGATTTTGCGGTCTTCCAGTCGAATCCCGCTACCCGATGGGAGGCTCACACGCGGCGCCACTCCATCGGTCGTGAACATTACCTGTTGGCCCGTTTCCCAGCCGGTGCTATACATCTTGATTGCGTTCAGGGCGTCCGACACATTCACGACATTGGTGTTGAAGTTGCGCGTTGTGCCCAGAATCAGCCGGTCGCCACCATCGGGTAGATCAAGCGACTTTCCGGATTGGTCGCCGCCGTCAATCGAAAGCAGTTCACCACCACCTTGGATGTTGACCGTATCGTCGCCAAGTTCCGATGCTTCGACTGGGTTGTTGGGATCGACGTCCAAAAAGACTTTCGTTTCATGCGAAAGGTGACGTACGTTGACCACATCGTTGCCGCCGCCGGCATTGACCACTGTCGGTGCCACGGTATCGAACACCGTGAAAATGGAATCGCTCGTCCCAAGGTTCACGATGACCTGCTCGAACTGCTTGAACTCGATCGCGACAGAATCGAGACCCTTGGCGAACTGGGGTTGGTCGTAACCGCTGACCAACCCGGTCCCCGGTGTGCTGATTCCAATACGTCCCAACGGCACAACGTCGGTATCTCGATCATCCTGAATTGTAAACGTGTCGATGTCGCCCGCACTGCTTCGGTCAGGATCGGCAACCACCATCAAAGGTTGACTGACGCGTCCAGGGTGAATGGGCGTTCCGTCCGCACGTGTTCCGCCCACGGTGACGCTGTCACTGCCGCCCTCAACCATCAAATCAAGCGAGTGTGGTAGCTCCAGAATCCTGACCTGATCGTCGGCGCCGCTGAGCGTGTAGCTCGCATCTATCGATTCAAATCCATCGAACCGCGTGTGTTTGTTCTCAACAATCCGTTCGCCATCAAGCGTCACAAAGACGGTATGGACGTCGGCAATCGAATCAAACGGGAATAGATTAATCGGGCTCGCGGTCGGTTCGGTATCAATGAGCCAATCGTAGGACGCCTGTTGCTGATTCGGAGCGTGGATCAACGCGATTTCGTCGACATCGATATTGGTGAGCTTGGTCTGGTCTGTCGATTTGCGAGACAGAGTGACATCCAATGAGTCGAGCCCATCTCCAGCCTCATAGGTCGTCGGCAAAAACAGGTCCGGGATGATGATTTTGTCGTCATCATTTTGACTGACGATATAGAGTGACTGTGCAGTGAGGATGCCGCTGGCACCATCGGGAACATGCAGGGTTTCGTCTCCGGCGTCCACGCCAAAGCTGGCACCTCTGCCAATGTCCGCATTGCCCTGGTCGATACCGATCGCTAATCGGCCCTGTGCCGCAATCAACTGGTGAGTGCCATTGACGACAAAATCGTCGCCAGAGAGTAGCGTCAGGTTCCCCAACACACTTTCAATGACAACATCATCACCCAGATTGATACTGTCTGCGGTATTGAATCCGCTTGCACTGACCGCCTCGGTATCGCGAGCGACAAGCGAGACATCATTTTTACCACGGATGACGAGCCCCGGATTCACTGCGATCTCGCCGTACGCGATCACATCGATTGTGTCACCCGAATAAATACTTCCGTCGACCGTGAGCACGCCGTCGGATTCGAGATACACCGACCCACCGATTTCGAATGCGAAGGGAATTCCCTGGGCATGCGTTGGAAGAATTGCGATGATGGAACGCGCGTTGGTGCTGGCAAACTGACCGTCGGGCGCCAAGACGGTGATTTGGTTGACATCCAGTGCAAGCTGCCCGCCGAAGTTTCCAACATCACCGGCACTTTCCACGAATAGGTAATCGGCGACGATGTCCAATTCCAATCCACGATCGCCTGTGATGCTACCAACCTCAGTGATGTGAACATCTTGTGTTCTGGCGAACGCATCTTGGGTGTCGCCCGCACTGATGAGCCCCAAATGCATGGCATTGCCACCGAAGGCGAGTGCCACATCGCCATCGTGGGACGTCACACGCGTAAGGATCGGTTGCGTGTCGGTGTCGGGATTCAGCGTGATGAAGATTTCGTTGCCTGCTGTCGCGTCGAGCTCGCGCTGGACCATTGCGAGGGGCCTGGTCAAGTGAGCGTGGATCGCAGTCGCAGTCGATCCGATGCCGCCCGCCGCCTGCATCGCCAGTCGCGATGCGGTGATTAATGGTGGGTCGGTGTCATTAACTGCGACAATCGAACCACCCGCCGAAGAGATCTCGGTGGCTCCCGCGGCGTCAATGATGGTTCCCTGGTTTTTCACGTCACCGGAGATGATAATGTCACCGCCCGACACATTGACGTTCTTGATCTCGACAAGGCCGAAGTTCCGTCCATCGAGCACCACATCGCCGATGCCGATCACAAAATCATCAGGGTTCGCTGGCGGGGCCGGGAAGTCATTCTGGGACGACGCGACAACGACAGGCGTCACCCATTGAGGAACAACTCCCACGTCAATGCTACGGATCTCGAGGTCATTCGAGGAACGATTGGCAATGAACACCGATAAGAATCTGTCCGGGACCTTTTCAGCGGCACTTTCGCCGAAGTGAACGCGATCGGTTTGTGCCACGCTGTAGACATCAAAGTCACCGTCAGTACCGACGCCAGGTTCCAACGTTTGAGTTTCGTCATCGGCAGAAATGACTGCACCGAAACTCTCTGCCGTGATGGTGATCCCCACCGGAATCGTATCAGCGTCCGCCTCAGACCGTCCGATCGCGTCGCCTCCGTTGAGCTCCAAGATAACGATCGGATCAGAGTTTCCTCGACTCTCTATTGCAATGTAGTCCGCTTGCGTGACTTCTCCCGCTTCATGAACGATCAGGCGAGCGCTCTTCGATCCAGGCACCAGCGTTCCGGCGACATTGACGCTAGCTTCCGCGTCAAAACTCAGTTCGAAATTATCGGGAGCCCAATCGCCCAGCACGGATGTACTGAAGTTTCTTGATTCCTGCTTGACAGTGTTGTTCGTCCCTTGGGCGGCTTCCGCATGCAGGTTGATCTGGTTGCCGCGCAAGTAGGCTTCCGGTCCCACAGTGATCGTAGAATCGAGTGTGACCGTATCGTAGAAGTCTGCATCATGCGCCAGTTCGAGACTGACACCATATGCCTCGCCATGACTCAAAATGCCTAATTCTTCATGACGTGATTGAATATCAATGATATCAGCGTTGATGCTTCCGAATGCTTCTACTTTCGAATCGGCATCGCTAACGGTCACATCCGACGTCGTCAGGACTCCACCGCCGATGGCTACCTGCCATCCGCTCGTTTGGGAAGTCACCGCCAGGCCTGTCACTACCGCATCGATATCAACATCGCGTGCAGTGATCGTGCTACCGCTGCCCAGGGCAGTCTTCACTAGGTTCGTCTCACTATCAAAACCACTGATGTCGGTTTGGGTCAGTGCGGCGCTGACTCCAATCCCACCAACATAAACGGTGTCCGCGAGGCTCTCGACATCGATCTCATTTTCCGATCTGACACTCACATGCCCGAGGGAAAACAGATTTGCATCCTGACCAACTTCAGTACTGGCGGTTGTGTGAATCGTTTCCTTAGCCGTCGCGTCTTGCCCGGAGGCGGCGGACACGACATAGGCGTCGGCGTAGTTATAAAGATCTGTAGTTCCCGCATTGGAGTTCAGATTAATGGAATCGAGCCCGGTAACGTTCGCTCCGTCACCCACCGCGGCACGCACATCCACATCGACCGTCTGCTCGGATCGCGTCACCGTTGCACCAATGAACTTTCCTGATCCGGCTGTCGAACTCGCCCAACCTTGCCCCAGCTTGGACGTCGCGTCGACGACCACCGTCTGTGCCATGATCTGAACGCCCGAGCCAATGTCGCTGATGAGGGTTGGCTGCAAGAACACATTGGCCACAGACGACCCGACAGCCAGTGCACCGATATCAATGCCGAGCATGTCTGCCTTCGCCGATTTTAAGTTGATGTCTGCCGGGCGGTTCATGATTGACCTGACCTCAACCGCGCCGTCCGCATTCACGATGGAGTCAGCTTCGATCTCAGCAGTGACCGTGCGGTCAATTTTGGCGGTGGTCGAGTTGACTCCCACCGCAATGAGTCCCCCAGCGGCAGCGGTCGCGGTCGCCTCCGCCCGTGGTCGACTGGTGGCGAGAACCGTCGTTCCACCCCGCATGGCGGTGAGAGTGCCTTGAACGGATGCTGTGGTCGCGCCCTTGATTTCGGCATTGCTCTCGACGACTCCAACACCCACACCGATGCCGACGACATCTCCATCGACGTCGGCCAACGCGGTCGAACCGCTATCGGCAGTCACTTCGATGTCGCCATTCGACGAGCTCAATTGGGCGTTGAAAACTCTTGCATTCACTGTCGTGTCGACGATCGCATCGGCCGTATTAACGCCGATTCCGACGACGCCGGCGCCGATCGCCAGTGAATCTGTCTGGGAGATGTCAGCGATCGATCCGGCGCTCACGCGGATGGTGTTTGCGGACACCATCGGCCGCCCTGCGACGTCATTTTGATGGTCAGAGTCACCGATTGCGGCAGTCGTCGAACTGTTGATTTGGTTGTCGACAATCGATACGCCAACGACGAGTGAGACCGCCGCGAGGGATGCCGTGATCCCCGTGGCGTTTGCCGATACGTCTGCGTTCTCGTTCGCTTCGACACGCAGGGCGTCTGCCGCCGTCACGGTCAATGGTCCGCTGATGGACGAGTGAATTTGATTGGCAACCACATTGTCGATGTTGATACCACCACCACTCGCTCCAATAACTCCGGCGGATACCGATGCCGTGACCGCATTGGTATTGCTGATGCTTGCTTTTGATGAGTCAGCCAATACCTCCACGCGATTAGCCACGTTGATCCAATTCTGTGCGGTGCCCGCGATGAACGCATCGACGGTGTTGGCCATGAGGGTGTCGACGATCGAGGCGGCGATTGACATCGCAAATCCCTCTGGGGCAATCACAGCGGCAACGGCCACCCCGGTCGCATTCGCTTTGAGGATTTCGCTTGAGGTCGTTGCCTTCACTTGCAAATTGCCGCTGACACGGTTCTTCGTCTCGACGTCGGAGTCTTTGATGGAGGCCCGCACGTCGGTCCCCAGCCGATTGGTAACCTCGACACCGGCGCCGGATAAGGCCAGACCACTGACGCCAGCACTGATCGCGACGGAACCTGCGAACGCGTCTGCGGCAATCGTGTCATTGGAAGTGGCGAGAACATGGACGAATCCATTGGCCGCCGTGACATCCGAATTCGAGATGCTCGCTCGTACTTGACTTGCGTTCTCAGTGGGAGAGTCCTGCTGGTGTGACTGAAAACCGATCAGATTTCTGGCCAGGGAAACGCCGAGGGCCAGCGAGGCTGCCGCAGTGGCACCGCCGCCAACGGATGCCGCTGCGGCCCCAACCAATGAAGTGACTGCGGCATTGCTGGTCGCTTGAACCTGGAGGTTCTGGCCTGCGGTCACGGATGTGCTGTCATCAATGCTCGCGTGAACCTGGTTGTTCATTCTGTTCGTGGCGTTCGCTCCGGCACCACTGAACGCCACGCCAAACGTTGATGCGACACTCACCGCGGCAGCAACAGCAACCGTTGTGCTGGCAATCATTGCGGATTCCATCGCGTCAATCGCAATCGTACCGCTCACGTCCACGCCGACGACATGATTGAGGTAGGCCTTCACATCGTTCTCGATGGTGTTCTCGGCAAGGGCCACACCAATTGCGATCGTGACACTCGGGCCCGTCCCTGCAAAGGAAGCGGCGATCGAGCCTGCGCCAACGACCCCTGTGATCGTGGAAGCGTCTAACGCGTTGAGGGTAAGGTTGCCACCAACATCGATTTGGATATTCGCGGAGTCCGTTGTCCCCGTGAGGTCCGGCAGGTCCGTGTTATCGATGAACGCCTGAACGTCCGTGCCGACATCGTTGATCGCCTGAGCGCCCGCGCCGCTGAGGCCCAACGCGAGACCATTGGATGCGCCCGACAAAGCGATGGAACCCGCGCCGACTACGGCGTCAATTTCCTGGTGCGAGATCGCGGTTTGCACGAGTGAGCCGCTCGCAACGATAACGCTCGAATTCTTGATGAACGCTCTGACTTGATTCTTGTCGTCGTCGCCCGATTCTCGAACTGTGTTGATGACACGGGCTCCGCCAATCGCGGCCGAGATGGCGTTGTTGCCAATCGAACCGGATGCCGCGATCGCGTACACATCCGCTTCGATGGTCGAGTGATTGGTTGCGACGATCTGAATGTCATTCCTTGCGGAGATCGTGCTGTCTTCGACAAACGCATTGGCATCGCTGCTAATGTCGTTGAGGGCTTCGGCACCGCCACCGCTGAGCGCTAGGGCGTTGCCGCCACTGGAACTGACGCTGCCGGACACGGAGGCAGCAACAGACATTGCGATGATGGTCGCGTCCGCCATGACCTGAACGTCCAGGCCACCTGCATTGGCCTCAACGGTCGAATCCGTAATCGATGCCTCGAGCGTGTTGGTGATGTGATTGCGGGCCACCGAGACACCGACGGCCAGACTGCCAGCGTTACCACCCGTGCTGATTCCAACTGAAATCGAACCACCAACCACATCCGCGTTCGCAAACGACGAGTCTCGGGTGTCAATGATGACATTGCCCGTCGTGCTCGATACACGATCGCTATCGCTGATGTATGCACTGACGGTGTTGACGACGGTGTTTTCGGCGCCGGCACCCGCGCCCGCGAGACCCACGGAGGTTCCCGAACCGTACGCACCACCGGCTGACCCCGCGACTGCCAATGCATCGATGGTGGCTTTTCGCGTTTTCAGTGTGTAGCTGCCCGATGCGGCAGGGACCGTCTGTTCAATAGACTCGAGTTCAACGGGCTCGGGGGGCGTATTTGTCGCAGCGGCTTTGGTAGCGGCTAACTTGATTTGGTTGTCGCCCACCTTAACGACATAGTAGACACCGCCATCTTGAAGACCGCCGATCTCAGACCTTCCATCACCCTGTTCAAAGAACACACGATCACCCGTTTCGAGACCGTGATCAGGCAGCGTCAGTATATTTCCGGCAAGGTCGTTTTTGCTGAAACTCCACGATGGCGCGGAATCGTCGGCATCCGAACTTCGGGCTTCTGCGGTGATATGAATGCCGCCCTCGACCGAGACTTCGGCCGCTTCATCCAGGTATGCCGATGTCGTCTGCGTCACGTCGTTGAAGGCCAGTGCGACGCCGAACGCAGCACCTACACTGGTGCCTGCATCCCCTTTCTGGCCGGCCAGCGAGATGCCAACGGCATCCGCGGTAATCGTCGATACGTTCACCGCTGTCACAACGAGGCTGGCGCTCGAGCGAAGTGTAGCGGGTGGATCGGCAGCGAGGGGCGTCACGGCACCGGTGATGTAAGCATCGGTAGTGCTTGTGATCGCGTTCTCGGTGTATGCGCCGGCACCCGCAAAGCCAACGCCTCCGCGATTGGATTTGCTCAACGCCGCACTGCCCACAACCGCCCATGCGTCGATCTCAGCACTGTTCGTGGCGGTCACGACGATACTGCCGGCCGCATCAATCATGGAGTCTTCGATGGTGGCTGTCGTCGAGCCTTCGATGATCTGATTGATCGCAACGGCGGCACCCACCGCGATAGACAAACTGCTGTCCGAGGCACCGTCGGCAAGGGAGACCGCTACAGCGAGGCCGCCGGCATCGGCCGTGATTAGGGAATCATCCGTCGCAGAAACGTTGACCGTCCCCGCGTTATTCGTATTGAGTTGGCTGCCCTTCACGCGAGCGGTGACGCCGCTTCGAATCGTATTGACCGTCATGGAACCCGCGCCGCCGAAGCTGCGAGCGCCGTTGGTCCCCTTGCCAATCGCGACCGCGCCGGCAATGGCAAGTGCGTAGATTTCCACAGCGGCATCTGCAGTGACATCGATGTCACCACTGATCAGAGCGACCGCATTGTCAATATGTGATTCAAGGGTTCTGTCAACGTAATTGTCGACCACGGATATGCCCGCTGCCGCGGCCGTGGAATTACCCTGGGCCTTGGTGCTGTTGACGCTCGAGTACCCCACCGCGATTCCACCGCCCACAGCTGTGATTTTCGAATCCAAATCGGTGGACTTCACCAGGACGCTGGCGGCCGTAAGCGGATTTGTTGGCGTCCCAACCTCGGAGACATGCGATTTCGTCACGCCAGTGATGACGTTGATGGAAATACCCGCAGCCAACGCTAGGCCGGAGGATTGAGAGTCCGCTGAATTCGGAGGAACATTGTTCGCCTCCGATGTACTGGCAATCGCCACGCTGATGGCGGCGGCCACGGCGGTGATCGTGGGACTGTTCGTTGCGGTGACGGATAAGGCACCGCTGAGCCGGACATCTGAGGTTGAAAGATACGAGCCCGCGCCCCCCGTGATGTTGTTGTAAGCAAATCCGGCACCAATCCCAGCCTTGCCGCCATAGGCGATCGCACCGGCCACCGCGACAATCGAGGTCATGTCGGTGGCGCTGACCGTCAGGCTCGAGCCCATGACCGCGCCATTGGTGAGTCGTGCCACCGTGTCCGTGTCGATCGTGTTGTAGGCGACCGATCCGGCCACGCCGTAGCCATTGGCCGATGCGCCGATACCGGCGGCGACCGCCAGCGTCGTGCCGGAAGCGTTGGCATCCACGATCACATCGCCGGCATCCAGGAGCGTGGAGTTGTCGATCGAAGCGTGCGTCTGGTTCGTCAGAATATTGACGGTCACGGCCCCGGCCAGCCCGACGGATTTGCTGCCACTCTTGTTGAATGACAACCCAAACGCGCCGGAGATGGCTGTATTGTCCGTGTCATTCGTCGCCCGCACCGTCACATCATCGCTTTGCAGCACGACCGCTCGGTCCAACAACGCCGTGGCGGTGTCGTCGATCGAGTTGACCGAGACGCTGCCCGAGATGGCCAGGCCCCATTTGGTGCCCGCAGGCGTTTCCTTCGCATTCGCCGTATCGCTCGACTTGGCGGTCTTCGAACCCGCCGCTGCGAGTGTGCCGGTACCAATCGTGCCGGTGTTGGTCGCCGTGACGGTGAGTAGGCCAACCGCTCTCACCGACCCTACGCCGCCGACACCGGTGAGTGTGTGATTCGTCCCGGACGCGAGGTCTCCGGCAAGATCTCCGGCAAGGTCCACGAGCGTCCCTGAAAGGTCGGCCGCGTCGGTGGACAGGCTGATCGTGTAGGCATCGACTCGGGTAACGTAGTAGGTCTGCCCCTGTGCGAGATCGCCGATGCTCGTGCCGCCACCGTTGTCATAGACGATCGCATCGCCATCTTGATACGCATGAACGGCGTGAAAGTAAATCGTCTCCGCAACACTGTCGACGGTCTGCCTTGCCTGAAACGGCGCACCGAAGGCGTGCGATTCGCCCGTTGCTACCGCCGGGTCGACATCGATCCAGACGTCGTCTAGGGCGTCCTTCTCGGTTTTCGCCAGCCGAATCACCGTGTCGCTCACACGGATGACATAATAGTCATTCTTATGAGCCAGGCCGCCGATGCTGTCACCGTCGCCGTGGCTGTAGAAGACCCGCTGGCCGGTAACAAACCCGTGAGCGTAGCCCAGGTCAATCGTGTCCGACCGTGTCGCAGACGCTTCCGTCACTGCCAACTCGGCGTCGAGTGGCAGAAGCAAGGTGTGATTGACACCAAACTTGGGCGCACGCACGCCAAATAATCCCGGGATATCGAGATCAATCGGCAAGCCAATTGTTGTGAATTGGCGAGCCGCGCTGAGTAGTTGGATGGTGACAGAATCGACGACGAGCACGTAGTAAGCGACTCCGACCGCCAGCTGACTGTTATCCGATGCGTCGACGTCGTCGTTGCGTGTGAAGTGATAGAAAACGAGATCGTTGTCGTTCAGTTCATGTGCGGTTGCAAACGTAATCGTGTTCTCAGTACCACCGACCAACGATGTTGCATCCATCGCGATGGAATCCATTTCACTGTCGGCGGCCGTGAGCGTTCTTGCTCCAGCGGTCCATTGTTCATCACTCAGGTCGACGACGCTCGGTGCATCACTCAGCTTGACCAAACTGGTGCTGTTGTCCACCAAACCGACGTAGTAAGTCTGACCGCTGATGAGTCCTGAATCATCAGACAGCCAATCGTCGCCACTTCCGCCTCCGTTGTCGTAGATCACGGCGTCCCCACCGCGCAGCAAGTGTTCGTAGCCAAGATCGATGGCCGTGTAAGAATCGCTGTCGGAGACGTCCGACACACTCACTGCGATCTCCGGATCAAACGTGACGGCGAAACCGTGCTGCCAACCAGGGCTGTTGGGCAAGGAGAGATCGAGCACAATCCCCAGCTCGGCGTTGGAACGACTGCTGGCTAACTGGAACAGGTTCGGACTGCTTGCATCGGGGATGACGTAGTAAAAGCCACCTTCAGTAAGTCCGCCAATCAAGTCCGAGTCACCGGCCACATAGCCCACCCTTTGACCGAGTGTGAATCCGTGCGGTTGACCGAAGTCAATCGATTCACCCAAGGCGACAACGGCTCCCTCGAGCCGTTCGGGGTTAAAGGTGCGGCCGAGCATGTGCTGGTCGCCTCGCACGCCATCGCTGTTTAGATCCAGTCGCAACGTGTGGCTGGTGCCGCTGCCTGGATCGGCGGCCACATCCAGATCAATTCCGATACCCTCGTCCGCATCAGCCTTGGATGCGGCCAGCTTGAGCGTGGTGGCATCGACCTGGATGACATAGTAGGTGCGGCCGTTGACGAGCCCGCCCGTATCGGTGCCAGTGCCGTGGTCGTAGACGACTGCGTCACTGGTCTGAAAGTCATGGTGATATCCCAGGGTGATCTGATCAGCTCCGCTGTTGATCGCGCCCGCTGCGAATGTTGGAGCCGACTGCAGGGCTTCTTCGGCTGAACGGGCCAGCATCACGACGGTCGGGCTGATCACGCGAACGTAATACCGCTGTCCGTCAACGAGTCCGCTAATCACGCCATCTTCGCCGGGACTGCTGTACTGGACGACATCGCCGGTGACGAAGCCGTGGGCATAGCCCAGGTCGATTGTGTTGGCAACGGCATCGACGCCCTCGTTCAGGGTGGCCTGGCTGTCCCCGAGCGTCTGCACTTCGTCGCCCAGAATAGCGCGGGTATTGCGAACGATCCGGTTGCCGGAACCTGTCACGCCAATCCCCACGCTCCTGCCCAGCGAGACGCCGCCTGCGGCATTGGCATTGTAGATATCGTCATTGGCAGTCACCGTGACATCACCGGTGGCATCCATGACCGCGCCGCTGCTCACCTGTGCCAGCGTGGAGTTGTTGATGTCCGTGTAGGTGATGACTCCGTTGATCGCTATACCGCTGGTGTTGCTCCCCGCAATACCCATCGAAACGTTCATCAATATCGACTGGGCATCGACCACCACCTCTCTCGCCCGAATGTTCGTCCCCGAAGCGACCGTCGCCGAGGTGATGCCGATGTAGTAGACCGCTCCAAAGGAACCGCCTCCCGAAGAGCCAGCGGGGGATGCGAACGCGCCTTTGACCACGCCGATGAACTTGAGTGGCTCGTCGACGAAATTCACGATCTGGCTTTCCGATGTCGCCCGCACGACGACATCACCCGGGCGCGCTAACGCGCCTTGGTTGATCGCTACGTCGGAGCCGATGCTGGCGGTGGCGGTCGGATCGAGACTGAATCGGTTGAATGAGCCGGTAACGGCCCCCTTCGAGGAAGCGGCATTCGCCTTCGCCCAGGTGGTCGTCACGCCAAGATTCCGCGACGTGAGCACCTCACCTAGTTTCGCAAAAAAGTCGCCAAGGCTCAGGGACCGCTCGAGCGGAAAGTCATAGGGAATGAATGTTCTGGCCTGCACGGTGAGGGAGTCCAGCGCCGCGCCGGCGAGCGTGTTGGTGTCGATCGTTGCACCGGAGAGAACTTCGGCGACGGACTTGCTGGTATAGGATGCGACTAAAATGGAAAATGCGCCCGCGTAGTCCTTCTTGGTCTGCTGGTATTCGCGTTCCTGGGTGGCCTGACCATCGGCGACATCTGCGGCGGCGATTGCTTCCGGGCGATCGACCATGTCCGCCAGAACGGCCACACCGAGACCCGCGGTGATGACTGCAGTTCCACCGATCGTGCTGGTCGCTGAACTGTCGTGACTGACAAAACCAAAGACGAAGGAGCCGCCAAACTTCTTGAACTTCTCGGCCGACTTGCCGTCATCGGCGGACAACCATGATCCATACTTGCCAGCTTTCGCACCGGAGACAATTTGACTGAGTCCATTTTTGAACGCCGTAAACTTCCCGGGCGACGCCGCTTCGTCTCCGGCATCTCCAATTTTACTTTTTACCCAGTCTCCACCTTTACGTTTGAGTTTCGTCGCCGCCGTCGCACCAATCTGCGAATACGTGTCGGACAGGGTTCCGAGGCTGGACGTGAGGGATTGCACGACCACATTTCCCTGCTCGGAGACGATGCTGCCGTCGACCGAGACATGGGACGTTGCCAGCCCAGTCGCCCAGGATGCGCTCGCGGCAACCAGTTTGTATTCGCCCTTGGCTTGGGCGGTGGCAGAAATGGTCTTGGTGTTGACCGCGACGATGATCACATCGCCCAGTACAGCATGCAGGCTCGCCCCGGCACTGACGGCCACGGTGGCGTCGGAATTGGCTTCCGTGACAAGTACTGAGATGCCGAACGGCGTGCCGGATAGCCCTCGCACCGTGCCATACACAAGATCCCCGCCGACCTGCACGCCGACTGCGATGGTGTTATCGGACCAGGCGGTAAGTTGTACGCCGTGGGCTGCTTCGATCGAGACTCGATTCTGGACGTCGACCTTGGCGTTGGACGTGGAGGCAGCATATCCCCCGCCGATCAGATCGCTGATCACATCAAACAAGACCTGAGAGTCCGACTCAGCGGACACTTTCGTTGACCCGTCGGAAATAATTTGAGTGCCTTCCCAGAGGGTGACGCTCGCCTCGGCGTCGAGCATACCAACACCAAAGAATGGCCGGTATTTTGAGATCAAGGTCACTAGCGACTCAAGCGTGTCCCCGAGGCTGTTCCCTAGGTCCACAAGCCACTCGAAGGACTCGCCCAATGATCCGTCCTCAATCGTGTCGATGAGGACCGTTACGTCGTTGTTGTTCGCATCGGCACGAACCGAAACATCCCGGCCATGCAGCGTCGCGTTGTGGATATCGATCTGCGCGTTGGTGGTGACGGTGCCGAACGCGCCCTGCACGTACTCATGGTTGAGGGCCAGGATTGAAATATCCCCGCCGGACCGCAGCAGTCCGTCGACGTTGAAGGTGGCGACCTTGGCCGTATTTCCGCCAACGACAACAACATTCCAGTCAATGGCACCGAGCAGTTGCAATCCGAGGAGTGTGTAGGCATCGGTGATGCTGGCGTCGGAACTCACCTCGCGAAACTCGACCCACACCTCATCGTTGTCGGCATAGCCCGTTCCTGCGTTGCGGACGAACAGCGTGACCTCACCGGCCTTGTCGATGACGACGTCGACGGTCATGCCACTGCCGGCGCCGCTGGTTTTCGTGGCCAGATCCAGGAACCGGTAACCTGGCTTCCAGAGCGGGAGCACCTGGTCATTGCTCGCGATCAGAACATCCGGATAGGCGATGGACTTGATCGCCGCTGGCGTCCCGTCGGTCGGGGCGTTGCGATTGTCGAAACTGAGCAGCTTCGCTCCGTCGTTGATCGTGATCGTCTTTGCCATCAGCGAGATGTCGCCGGAGTCGCCGACGGACGTGCCGATGACGTTGTTGTCCCTCGTCGAGACGGTGACACCGGCGTCCACGACGATGCTGTCGCCGACGACGGTGACGTCGCCGCCATAGGTGAAGACATCGCCGCGAATGCGATGGTCACCAGCATCGGGGAATTCGTAGGGCGTGTTGCTGCCCGGGTCGAAACCCGTGACCGTGACAACGTCGCCCTTGTCGAAACTGGCCCGAAAGGTTCTCGCCGAGGTCGCTGCCGCGATCGTGAAGGATTTTGTCTTGGCCACAAAATCCTGCGTCGAAAAATCCCAGAAAAATCGATTGGCCGCCGTTTCGGTGACGGTCAGTGTCGTACCAACCTGGGAAAATGAGACCGTATCGGCGAATGCCGATCCACGCAGCGTGACCTGATCGGCAACCGAGGTGTCCAGCGAGAATGGCTGTTCCATCCCGACAAACGTCACCGCAGCGACGCCGGCATAGACGCCGCCGGCCGCGATCGTGCCACCACCCGTGGCATTGGGGAGGATCAAGGCTAGATCACCGGCAGCCGCCGAATTCTCGATGGCGAGCCCGTCTTGACCCGCCGCGCCACCGTCAACGACGCCTGATACGCTGCCGCCGGCTCGCACGAGGAAGCCGTCTTGGGTGTTGGCGGCACCGCGGAGGTTTTCAAATTGTGAAAACGTGGTGCCGTTGACGCGGCCCGCATTGGAGCCTGTGATCTCCCAGTGCGCCTGCCCGTCAGGCCCGACCAAGAGGTCGTCCACACCTGCTCCACCGATCACTTCATCCATGTTGCGGATGTCGCCCGCCCCGGTCATCGAGACGATTCCGCTGCTCGCCACATTGACCGTGATCTCGCCGAACTGACTGGAATAGTCGAGCGTGTTGACGCCGCTGCCGCCATTGAGGGTGCCCGTGATCAGGCCGGTCGCTTGCATATCAAATGTGTCTTCACCGGAACTGCCCTGCAGGCCCTCGATCCCGCTCCACGCAATGGTCGGGAATGCTTCCTGCAAACTCAGGTGAGTGGGACGGTCCATCGGCCAGTTCCAACCGCCCAGTGGCACAACCGCGGGCGGTGCAACGAGCAGTTTGATGGTCGTCGCATCGACCACAAGCACGGTGTAGTCGGTCTGGTCGGCCAGTCCGCTCGTATCGCGCGCTCCCTCAAACCCGTAGGTGACGAGATCGCCCTCACTCAGGCCGTGCGCGGTCGTGAACGTGATCGTGTTGGCAAAGCTATCTACCAGCTCACCACCATCGAGCGACCGTAGCAATTGACCAGTAGCATCCATAAGGCTTCGCGTGCCCGTGGACCACGTGCCTGTCGCCAATCCAGCAACGTCTGGAGAGGATGTCGTCAGTTGGAATGACTGTTCATCTACGACGAGAATGTAGTAGTCGGTACCGGAAATCAGCCCGCTTTGCGACTCCGCATCGCCGTCGCTGCTGGTATACCGGACGAGATCGCCTGTCGAGAACTCGTGCAGGTAGGGCAGACGCATCCGATTGGCTGCTGTGTCGATGACCGTGTCGCCACCGTCCAAGCGGAGCCGCACACTTGAGGTGGACGAGACCGTGCCTGCACCGACTCCATCAATCGTCCAGACGTTGTTCGCATTGAGCCCCACGAGGGTATCGGTCGCGGCGCCACCGATTACTTTGTCAATATGGACGTTCCCCACGCCGACTTCGATCTCCAGCCCGAGCGTGTCAAGTGAATAATCCAGCGTGTCGATGCCGCCACTTCCGCCATCAACCACTCCCGTCATCGCCGCCTGATCGGCGAACGCAAAGTGATCGTTGACCACTCCGCCGACGAGGTTCTCGACGCGTGAAAATGACACCGTCTCATTAAGGGATCCGCGGTTCACCCCGGAAATGAGCCACTCGTTGTCGACATCCGAACCGATCAGGAAGTCGGTGTCCGCTCCTCCGTCAACACTGATGTCGAGGGAGAGTCCCGGTGCAAGCAGATCAACGGCCAGCTGGTCATTCCCACGGCCAAGCGAAACCTCGATGCTGGTGGGATTGGTAAACGGGATCGACGTGATCAGGCTGGCGCTGGTGACGTCATAGATGTTGACGTCGACACTGATCAACCTGAGTGTCGCGGCGTCGATGGACTCGATGCGGAAACTGTCGGGCAGACTGCTGCCAGCAATGACTCGGGCATCGATGGTGCCGCCGACAATCGGCTCGATCCCCGAGAATCGGATCGTTCTTCCGAACGCGGTGAAGGTCCCTGCGTTCGGGTTGGCGACGTTGATCAGAGCAAAGGCGGCGGTATCCGTGTTCTCCTGCACGACGAGGCTGCCGAGATTTCCCGCTCCTCCGTCGAGCCTACCATCCAGGCTGCCGTCGGAGTTGATGATAAAACTGTCACTGGTGGCATCGGCTCCGATCAGATTTTCGATCCCCGAGAACCGGACGATCTCGTCGTTGGCCTCGATGTCGTCGGCCTCGAACTCGATCGTCCCCTCGTTCTTCGCCGTCACCCGCCAGAGTGCATCGGCTGCCGGACCATACAGCGAGTCAACACCCGATCCTCCGGTCACATTCGCGATGTTGACCGCTCCGCCCGTCCCAGTGGCTGTGTGCAGGTGCAAATCGACTGCGACGGCCGTTATGTAGGCGTCATAGTCGAGCGCGTTCTCGCCGCCGCCGCCATCGATCGCACCACTGACCGACCCGCCATCGACGAAGCTGAACGCGTCGATGCCCGAGCCACCTGTCAGGTTTTCGATCGAACGAAATTCGATCGTTTCGTCCAGCGAACCGGAATCGGCCAGCGTCTCGCCACCACCAATGCTCCACTGCGTGTTGGAATCGCCACTAAGAATCAAATCAGAGCCGCTGGCTCCATCAACCGTGACCGCGTCCACGGTAACGTCGCTGAAGGTGAACGCATTGGCTGACACGCCGCCGGTTAACTCCACCCGCTCCAGACCGCTGAGGGTGAAGCTTTGAACGCCGACCGTCAGAGTCGAACCGGTCAGCCCAAAGTCGGAGTCAGCGCTTGCCACCACCGTGTCGTTCCCACCTCCCAGAAAGTCGATGCTGATCGAGGGTGAATGATCTAACCCCAAGGTCAAGACGTCGTCTGCGTCCGTGCCGGTGATCTCGACTCGACCATCGGCGGGCACCCCCGATGCCGACGATACCACCCGCCCCCCTGCGTCGATCAACCTGTACTCGGCACTCGCTTGATCAAAACTCAGGGTGATCGGCTGGCCGCGATCTTGATCGCCATACGACAGGTGTGCCGCCAGCATCATTCGTAGCTCGAGATGCTCAAACCCTCGCGTGCGGGCGCGCGTCAAAAGCCGAAGCAGACGGCCAACAGCCTGAGATTGGTGATGGCGCTGTGACAGCGTGTTGCGCAACTTATCCCAACAGATCCGTGTCCATTTGAAATTCATCGGTCCGAGCCGTCCCAATTGGTCGCATGTGTAAAAGTCAGCTAAAACGCTGCAACACGGAACAATCGAGCGACCGGGCGGACGTGAAGATGTGAGCGCAATGGGTAAATTTGTGCGACGGAAATTCGCAAATACCACTGATCGGCGGATGACTCGTCATCCTCCGGATGTCAGCACTTTTCTTTCCAGTGGTTTGCGAGAAAGACGCTCATTCATACCGGGAGCTTAATCTTTGCCCCCTTCAGACGCTGCTTTGTTTGGACCATTTTCGCCGAATTACCGCAAAAAGCTCCCTGACGCACGCGTTCACAACTGCGGCGGTGTCGGGCGAAGTTTCTACGACGAGACGGCAGCCCGTCTGGCTATGCACCGTTGAGCATCAATGGGCTGTTTGCAGCGATCATCATGATTGCGACCACTGTTGCCATGACGCCGTTGGTTCTGAAGACATCAGATGACGCATACGCCGTGTTATCCACCCGTAGACAGATTGCCGCCTGCAGGAGAGGTGGTGATCGACGACAACTCCTGCACTCCGACAACGTGACTCTGCAACCGTTCGCTTGGGTTGATTGCGACGAGATCGCCGGGGTGAGCTTAGAGATTGTCGCCTTCGCGACGTCCGCCACCTTGATCGCTGGGGCGACTGACGATGTTGTTTAAGAAACTCTCGCCTTGGACGAGTTGACCCGCCAGGATATCAGCTTCGGAGATCTTTGACAAAAAGATGGTGTGTTGGCCTATTTCACCCCGCCCTTGGTCGTAGACGAGATAGATCGATCCGTCCTGGCCCAGCGTCGCCGATGGATAGCTGATTTGTCCTTCGTCGCACAGCAGCATTCGATGTGGAAAGGTTTTGCCATCATCGTCGCTTAAATAGGCCGTCATGCGAGTGCGTGTAGTCTTATGTTTTTGAAGTTCGATTTCTTTACCGTTTTTGTCGGTGTAGTAATACTGTCTTCTACCGTTTGTTTCTTTCATCTGGACATCGTTCGCGACTAACAAAACTCGCCCTGAAGGCAGCGTTTTAAGGATACACTTCGTGTTGATAGAAAACTGCATCGGGTAGTAGCCACCCAGTTCCCAGGTCTTGCCACCGTCGAAAGATTCGGCGAATTTCTGTCCCTTCTTAGCGCGATAGAAAGTGAAGAGGCTGCCGTCTTTTCGGATGATGGGCATCTGCTCCGCAAACACCGCATCGTTGTCGATGGGGAATTCGGAAACAAAGATTGGCTTGCCGTCGACGCCCTCTTTCAAAAAGCGAATCCTCACCTTGTCGGGAGTGCCGACAAATTTGAAGTCGTCCATCGAACGCATCACGGTTCCGTCTGGGAAAATGAGCGGCTTCATGACGGAGATGTTTTTGTTTCCGAGCAAGCGTGGTTCACTCCAAGCGGTATGTTCCTTTTCGGCGTCGAGCATGGTGAATTCCCACGCAGAGGTGGCGAAGTCGTCCTGGCCTTTGAAGTCGATGTTCCTGAGGCCGATGAAGCGGATGTTGCCCTGAGGATCTTTCCATAGCATCGGGTCGGATGCTCCCCCGCCGAGGAGCTCGCTCGGGTCGAAGACGAACACTTCTTTCCAAGTTTTGCCATCGTCTGCGGAGGTCGATATGACTGAGAATTGGTCTTTGTGAAACGGTGCTCGTTCGGCTTGGACGTTGGAGCCGAACCAGGTTGCCCAGAGTCGGCCTCCCGAGGAGATCTCTACCTGCGGACAGCCCTGAAAGACTCGCAGATTGATGCGGTGACTGTGGTAGGGTGGTTGTCCTTCGTAGTTGATTTTGGTCAGAGACGGTGGCGTCTTGCCTGTAATGCCATACGGGAACGTTTGCGACACGTCGTCGGGGGACGGCATGGTCGTGTCGCCCAATATGGATGGGGGGGCCACCGTTTGGGCAGGTAGAACCGTAGTAAAGCTCGGCAGTAGGCTGGTGACGAGCATGCACGCCATCAAGGATGCGGCCGTCTGGCGAACAGAGTGAGATTGGTTCGGCATGGTCGTTCGATTTTTTTGATTCATGTTGATGGATGTGAAGGTACTGTTCGCTCTTAGTGAGCCGTCGCGGCGGCCGCACCAATGGGCAGCGGCGATGAACGCGACGCCGGGCGATGAACGCGACGCCGGGCGATGAACGCGACGTCGAAGGACTATTCTTCGATGCGATAGAGGGCGTCAGCGGTTCGGATGATCAACGCGTCGCCATCAACGGCCGCCGAGGCGAGTGTTCGTTCGCCCAGATCGTTCTCCGCTAGCACTTTGTATTCGCGGCCGGTGGCAATCACTGTCGTAACCCCCGACTCGTTGGTGTAATAAATCTTGTTGTCGACCAACACAGGAGAGGCGGAGAAGCCGCCGCCAATTCGCTTTCGGTAAAGGATCTCGCCGGTCTGAGCGTCCACGCAAATCGCGATCCCACCGTCGCTGACGGAGTAGATGAGTCCCTCGTGAGCGAGCATTGACGCGGTGTGAGGGACATTCTTGTCGATCGACCATTTCAAGTGAGTCTCAGTCACATCGCCTCTGCCCGTGGGGTCGATCGCCAGCATGCTCGGGGTGTCGTAGCTTGTCGAAAGATAGACCAGCCCGTCGTGGTAGATGGGCTTGGGGATGACCGAGTATCCCGAGTAAAGCAACTGCCAAATGACGTTTCCGCTGGCAGGGTCAATCGCCAACACACAATCGCTCCCCGGTGCAATGACTTGTTTCTGACCATCGACGATAATTAGCGTCGGCGTACAGAAGGAGAATTTTCGCTTCGCATCGTTCGGGCGTTCTACTTCCCACGCAACTTCGCCCGTTTCGGCATCCAAAGCGACCACTTTGGGATCGCTTTCGCCATCACATGTGAAAATCAGTTTGCCGTCCACCAAAATGGGTGTGCCGCCGTTGCCGTGGATGGGCTTGAAAAATAGATCGCGATTTTTCCAAATCAGATTTCCGTCGCGATCAACGCATGCGGTTCCCTGATAGCCAAAGTGAACGAAAACGCGATCGCCGTCGACAATGGGTGTCGGGCTCGCATGCGAATTTTTCTTGTGAATTCTGTGACTCTTCTCTGCGGTCTGCTCCATCAGTGGCACGGACTTCAAAAGCTCACCACTCTTGGCGTCCAAGATGATCAACGTCAGTGCGTACTGCGTCTCGTTGGAGTCGTCTTCCTCGTTGAGGGGAATGGCTGCGGATAGGTAGATCCGACCATCAGCGATGATAGGAGATGACCAGCCCTGACCTGTCAGTGGAGTGCGAAACGCCACATTCTTTTCTTGCGACCATTCTGTCGGCACGCTTGAGTCCGCGTTTGCGATCCCGTTGCCCAAAGGGCCGCGAAACACGGGCCACGAATCGGCTGCGCCGGATGAGGCAGGTAAACAGAGGACGCTGATAGATGCCGACATCGCCAGAAGGCACAAGGCAACGCTGCGTGGAAAGGGAGTGGTCATGAAAGGTTGAACGCAATAGTTGGCGTAAGGGCTGAATGATCGGTTGCCAACGCAGCGGGATCACTCACCGGGGCAGGCAATGTTGCCGACCATTCTAAGATAACTCAAGTCCGGCCAGGTGGCATCACCGCTCAAAGCGGCTCCCTTTCTTCGCTGGGGGAACGCATTTCAACCCGGCCTACCACCCCGCGTGAAGTAAATCTGCCGTCGGTACGCTCGCCAGAGCGTGCGATCCCGGCGTCGGGGGACGCAATCTACGAGAGCATTCAACTGGCGCTCACGTGATGCTCACCACCGAAAGAGGGAGGAAGAGCCAACTCATGCGACTGCCGACAGGCATCGTGCCGGAAAAACTTGCCCCAGTCGTTAGCCGTGTGCATTCGGTCATCAGGGGTTTGGACGCGGTGAAATCGGGAATACATACATGAGTCGTGAGACCATCGTTGGCTCCCTCTTGGCAATTGCCGCTGGCGATGCGCTCGGTCTGCCTTTGCGAAGCGGAGTCGCCGCGAAGGCCCCGCGGTGTCGCCGCGAAGGCGTCCGCTGCGATGGTGCGGTGGATTCTAGGTTCCGGCGTCGGCCGCTAAGGGATTCCTCACGCAAGCATCGCGGGTCACACGCCGGGTGCGGCTTTTGCTCTGCTATGCTTCTGCAGGTGCCGGCCAGTTTGCCGCCGTCACCGCCACAAAATTGTCCAACTGACTAACTCCCCTCTCTGACTTTTCCGCTGATGCCTTTTTCTTTTAACAACAGCTACGCCGGTTTGCCGGATGCTTTCTTTGTGCGGACCGAGCCGATTCCGGTCAGGGAACCGGTGATGATTCGACTCAACGATTCCTTGGCGATTGAGTTGGGGATCGATCTCGCCGAGCTTCATTCTCCCGAAGGTCTCGCTGTCCTGGCGGGGAACCATCTCGCGGCAGGCGGCCAACCGTTGGCGATGGCTTATTCAGGACACCAATTCGGTGGTTTTTCGCCGCAGCTCGGCGACGGTCGTGCCATTCTGCTCGGTGAGGTCGTCAGCCCGGACGGGGGACGCTACGACATCCAGCTCAAGGGTTCGGGACCCACTCCGTTCTCACGCCGCGGCGACGGACGCTCGGCACTCGGTCCTGTCCTGCGTGAGTACATTGTCTCGGAAGCCTTCGCGGCCCTGGGCGTGCCGACAACCCGTGCGCTCGCCGCCGTCGCGACCGGTGAGCAAGTGTGGCGAGAAGGGAAGATGCCCGGGGCCATTCTCACGCGAGTGGCAAAGTCACATATCCGGATCGGTACCTTTGAGTGGTTCGCCGCTCGCCAGGACGACGTGAACGTGAAGGTGCTCGCCGATTACGTTATCCAACGCCAGGTTCCGGACGTGCGACAGGAGGAGAACCCGTACCTCGCTCTGCTCGACGAAGTCATTCAGCGGCAAGCCAAACTGATCGCCCACTGGATGCAGCTTGGATTCATTCATGGCGTGATGAACACGGATAACATGAACGTCTCCGGCGAAACGATCGACTTTGGCCCCTGCGCGTTCATGGACGTCTACGATCCGATGAAAACATTTAGCTCGATTGATCATCAGGGGCGTTACGCTTTCATGAACCAGGCCCCGATCGGCCAGTGGAACCTTTGCCGCTTCGCCGAAACCTTGCTGCCGCTTTTGCACGTGGATATGAAGCAAGCGGTGGACAAAGCCGAACGTGCTCTCGACGCGTTCGCCGCTATCCACCAAACCGAGTGGCAACGGCGTTTGACAGCCAAAATTGGGATCGCAGCGGGTGACACATGCGACATGCAGATGGCCGAGGCGTTGCTCGCGGCGATGTCAGAGGGCGGTGCCGACTTCACGCTGGTTTTCCGCCATCTCTCGGACGCTCTGGAGAGCGGCAACGATCACAAGGTCATTGCACTTTTCGACCAACCCGCGGCGATCATTCACTGGCTTGGCCAGTGGCGGAGGCGGCTGGGCGATTGCGACCACGGCCAAGCGATTGGGCTGATGCGGCGGACCAATCCCGTCTTCATCCCACGCAACCATCGCATCGAGGAAGTCATCGTCGCGGGTAACGCGGGCGACTTCACGCCCTTTCATCGCCTCACTGAATTGCTGCAGCAGCCGTTCTCCGCGCAGCCGGAGTTCGCCGAGTACGAGGCGGCGCCGCGGCCAGAGGAAGTTGTGCAGGCAACCTTCTGTGGAACCTGACTCGCCACCCCTCCTCATCGCAGACTCCCGCCGGCACTGCAGTGCATCCCCATCTTCAATCGTCCGCTAAGTTCTAAGGAACGAGCGGAAAATTACTGACGGATATTGTGGCCGAGCGCTCCGCGGTCGACGATTCCGACCGCGGAGCGTTCGGCCACTTATTTTCCCCTCGCTCCTAAGTTCCAGTTTTGCACTTTTTGCTAACTGATATTGGCACGAAAAAGGCGGCCCGTTCCAATGAGATTTGAACCTTCAAACTTTCAAATCCTTTGGCACGGAAGCCGCCCACCATGGAACTTACCAGTTCGTTCGAGACTCTGCTACGCACGTTCTCCCCAGCTTTCACCGCTCCCAGCTTCCAAACGTTTCGCCTGTTGATGACCGGCTGGATTCTGTCAGCCCGACATCGCTATGTCACCGATCTGATTATTTCCAGCGACTCCGTTGGCAACGGGCATTTCTCTGATTACCACCGCTTCTTCTCGCAAGCGGCTTGGGACATCGATCATCTCTGGAAACTGTTGGCCCAGTTGATCCTGAACAACTTGATCGGTGCCGATGCCACGATCGTGCTTTCGGGGGATGACACCCTCTGTCGTAAACGCGGCCTGGGGATCTTTGGTGCTGGAATGCACCACGATGCGTTGAGTTCGTCGAAGTCCAAGAAAATTTGTCACTGGGGGCACGATTGGGTGGACCTGTGCATCGTGATTGCTCATCCATGGTGGGCACCGACGAAAGTCTTTTCTCTGCCGATTTGCATGAGGCTCTATCGCAATCGCCAGGGGCTCGCCAAAGGGAAAGGCAAACGCAAGAAGAATCCCACCGCCGCGCAGGTGCGTGCCGCATCCAAGCAGGCCAAGCAAGCCGCAGCAGCTAAGAAGAAGGCAGCTGAGAACGCCAAGAAGAAAAACAAACCCGATCCAAAAGCCCATAAAACACGGCCTGAACTGATGGCTGAGATGGTGGCCATGGTTGCTGCATGGTTCCCAGATCGCCAGTTCATTCTCGTCGTCGACAGTCTTTACAGCGGCAAGAGCGTGCTGTCGAAGTTGCCTGAGAACTTTGAGTTGATTGGCCCAGTTCATGCCAAGGCGGCGCTCTACTCACCGGCCCCTCAAGAAACAACCGTCCGTCGTGGGCCTCGCCGTAAGAAAGGTGAGCGGTTGAAAGATGCCGCTGCTTGGGAGCAGGACAGTTCACGTTGGCAAACGCTCCACTACGATCAATACGGGCTGCACGGATCGCTGCGGGTGAAAACTCGCACGGGACTGTACTACAAAGCCGGCAACGACCGACTGCTTCGCCTGGTGCTCTCGCAAGACACCGTGGGTCAGCGGCCGACACGAATCTTTTACTGCACCGACGTGTCGATGAAGCCCCAGGAAATTCTTTCGATCTTCTCGCAACGTTGGTCGATTGAAGTGACGCACTTCGATTGCAAGCAACATCTCGGACTAGAAGATCCGGCGAACCGCACTCCCAAAGCGGTCGAACGAACCGCTCCGATGGCGATGTTCCTGTACAGCCTGTCGATCCTGTGGTTCGCGACCGAAGGCCACGAGGAACTCCAGTTTCCGAATCGACCTTGGTACCACTGGAAGTCTGAACCGAGCTTCGCGGACATGCTCACGACGCTACGCCGCAAATCCTGGGAAGAGAAATTATCGGGGGTGTCGCTCGCTGCGACACCCGACGATAATTCCAGACGTCTGCTCACGTTCCTGGCGACGCTCGCCGGATAGCATGCGGAAAGTGCAAAACTGGAACTAAGTATTCATGCGGCTTCATTGCATTCAGATCGATGATCGCATGCCATGGTTCGGGGACGTCGTCCTCGTAACAGAACGCTTCGGTCACGCCTTCTGATCGATCGCGTGATTCACACGATCGATTTTCGCATCCTACTCCGCCACGTTCGACAATGCTGAGGCTGATCGGGCCAGCCGTCCGAATCAGCTCTGCTGGATCGTCGCGACATCACTCCGCCCAGTTCAGCACGAATGATTCTTGATCGGCATTCTCGGGAGCTTTCCAATCCGCACGCTCTTTGTCGGCTTTCCGCAGCCGCGTGAGCGTGGCAAGAACGTTGCTGCGATCGACATGTCCGTGCCGCATCAGCCAACAACAAATGGTTGTTCCCGTTCGTCCCATACCGCCGAAGCAATGCACATAGACGGCTCGATTGGCCGCTTGCGAGAGGTCGATTGCGTCTAGGATGGATCGCATTCGATCGGCCGATGTCGTGCCGCCGTCGGGAATGGGAAACCGCAGGTACGCGACCGTATCGCTCAATTTTGTAGCGATTTCGCGAAGATCTTTGTCGTAGCGGACGAAGGGTTGCCCGGCGTTGTTCGTCTCACCTTCTTCTTGCAAGTTGATGAAGGTTCGTATCCCTGCATCGTACAGCGATTGCAATCTCGCGTGATGCTTTGCGTGATCTGGCTGTCCCGGATATGCTCCTGCGAGCAACTCGTTTTGAACCACCCAATACGTTCGCCTGGCGGGCGTCTCGGTGGTGGGATAGGTGAACTCGCTAGATTGATTCAATGCCGGAGTCTTTCGGGGTGAGTTTAAATTGTTTCTTCATGATACAAATCCAACAGAGGCCGCACATGACTTGGTTTCATCGACTCACCGGAATAGAGGAACAATCACCCGAGCAGGTTCGCGATCATCTGTCCGTGGACGGTGACAGCATCGTCTGCCCGAATGGGAATCGGATCGGGTTTGGACGTTTCGAGACACCGAAGCTTTCTGAGCTCCGGCAATCCGTTGCGGATCTGAAGGTCGAACCCCGACGTTCCACCATCGGCGAGGTCGTCGGTAATGTTCGCTCGCTGCATGCCGATCCCGCCAATGCGGGCGCATTGTTCCAAGTCGCTTCGCAGTTCAATCTGCTGGAGATGGCCAGCCCATCGGTGGCGCCCGAACGGGGGGTTGGGATCTACGAATCGGACCCCACCCAAGGTCCCGCGTGCGCGATCGCTTGCGGTGCCGGCACAATCTATCGCAACTACTTCGCGTCCGTGGAAGATACGATCGGCCAGAACGCCGATGCTCAGATCGATTGTTCCAGTGACCTCGGCAAGCGGCTCGGCAACTCCGACGGTCGACTGTGGTCGATGCGAAACGGCTACCTCTTCCCAACCGCCGAAGGACTGCAGGAAATCTCCGCCAAACTGCAAAAATCCAGCGACGATGATCTGGACGATCTACGTGGCGAGTTGCGGATCGGACTGCAATGGCAAGCCGACGTCACACTACCCGGTGCCAACCACCAAGTCAGCCAAGCGTACTGTTCGGCGCTACCGATCGCGTACGATCGACAATCCCCCAAGCGATCGGTAGAGCAGTGGAGCGACTTCGCCAAGCTCGTCCTTGATGCGGCCTATGAGGCGACTCTATGCGCTGCGGTCATCAACGCATCCCACACTGGGATCAAGACCGTCTATCTCACTTTCCTCGGCGGCGGCGTCTTCGGCAATCCAGAACCGTTGATTGTCGCCGCGATCGAGCGTGCATTCCACAAACTCAGTCATCACGGCCTCGACGTGCAGATCGTCTCGTACGGTCGATCTAAGCCTGCCACGACCAGTCTCATCGAGCGGATGGGCGCCAACCAACAAATCGGTGAGTAGGACGCCGTTCAGTTTTGCCGAATTTGACACTAGCGACCGAACGCGCTCTGTCGCCGCCGAGTCGCGGCGAATCGGACGAAGCCGAGACACTGGTCGATGGCGCCGACGATAGGCTGGATATCTCGCGGATTGACGAAACTGGGGTTCTCGAAAATAGCGACTCACAGGCAAACCGGCAGTGAAACACCGCTGGCGGAGCGATGCGAAAGCACATATTGCAGCGACGCCTCATCTCAAAAGTTCGCCGGGGCGAGCAAGCCCATGCTGGTTGACGCGATGAAGCCCGCTCGTGCGAACGACCTCCCAGCCCCGCCGCTGATCCCCCACCCCGCAACCATTGACAAAATAGTTAATGGCTGTAGAATACAGGTAGTCGGTTTGCTTCTGGGACCTCGTTGTCTTAGCCTGCGGTCCGGGTGGATCGAGCATGCAATTTCAACTCGCATGAATCAGGGGTGATGTCTCCATTGGAAAAACGCCGTGTTCGGCTTCCACGTCTTGCCTGGGTACCGTTCGATCTTTGCTGGGCAAACAGCGGTTTCGATACTCGAGTGACAGGGCGATGACGATGCACTTTGAATCAGAGTCCTCGCCTGGATTCGCAGTTGGGCGTGTCACGCATCAGATTCGCTCTGGAATGGCAGCAGAGCTGAACAGCGTCGGTTGGTCGTTTTCGCCAGAGAAACCCCTGTCTCTGATCACTGAGTTGGATGCCGGTGCATGGCGAAGCATGAACAAGTTGGCATCACGAATGATTCGTGATCCGACGAGCGTCAACCGGCAGTTGGATCGGCTGATGGATGCCGAAGAACCGAACGAAACACGCTTCGGCGAAATGATCTCAGCAGCAAGGTATCCTCTCACGCTGTGGTGTTCAGTACCGGCGCCCGTTGAAAAAAAGTGATTCAATTCAGATAACTCAGGAAATGGAAAAACGTACGATGGCTAATCGCCCGACAATGGAGCTGGAAGTGATTCGCTCCACACAAATCACCGAGCATATGCGGCGCATCACATTGGGGGGAGATGCTCTTGCGGCGTTCCCCGCCGATCATGAGAGCGCCTATGTGAAACTCCTGTTTCCCCAAGGCCAAAACCAACGCCCTCTCATGAGAACCTACACGATCAGACACCAGCGACCGACGGAGATCGATGTTGACTTCGTCCTCCATCAGCCGCGGGGGCCGGCGTCATCCTGGGCGAGCGAAGCCCAGCCAGGAGATCGGATTTCTGTCGCTGGACCTGGCCCCAAAAAACTGATCAACGATCATGCCGATTGGTTCCTGCTGGCGGGAGATATGGCGGCACTCCCCGCGATCAGCGTCAACCTGAGGAAACTGCCGGAGAACGCTGTCGGGTACGCTGTGATCGAGGTTCCCTGCCAAGCGGATATCCAGGACCTCGAACATCCTCCGAACATCGAGTTGCACTGGGAGATTAACCGTGATCCCGATCCTGAGGGTCTGTTCCTCTCGTCAAAAATTCGTGAGTTGCCTTGGCTGGAAGGGCAATGTGCGGTCTGGGCCGCCTGTGAATTCAATAGCATGCGGGTCTTGAGAAAGCTTCTGCAAGAGTGCGGTAGCATTCCGCAAACACACCTTTACTTATCGAGCTATTGGAAGCTTGGTCAATCCGACGAGGAGCACAAAATGGCCAAGCGGCTGGACAGTGAACAGGCTGGCGTCATCAATTAGGTCGCAACCCCCGGATGTGACAACGCGCCGCCCCTCTCTGTCGCTACGACGGGGGCGTGCCTGGACCGCTAAATCTTTGGGGTTGAGGCTATTATCCTGCCTTGCATTTTGATTCCAAGCGAAGCAAAAACGTCCCAGTCTCCGCTCTGCCCCGCTTCGGGGAAGAGCGGAGACTGGGATAATTGGGGCTGGTCTTCAGGAGGCGGAGATGCAGAAGAAACTTGCGCAATGCAAAAAGCATTGCAAACCCAAAGGTTTAGCGGTCCAGCGCTAGCCTACCTGGGCAGGCTTGCCCATCGTGCGAAAACTCGCCTGATCCGGTAAACGGCGCACCGGCATGGAGGTGCGTTTGCTCAACGATTCGGTTGTGCGATGGCCGTGGCAATCGAAATGAGGGAGAATCGAAGTCAATGAGGCGGGCGGTGGATATTCCGTCGCTGCTGCTGGGAAATGCACCGCGGTTTCGTCGTCTGCACTCGCCCAAGACGATAAAGGCAGGAAAACGCGATCTTGGATGCATTGGCACAACGCTTGCAACTGGGCGGGGGATGCATACGTCGTGCCGCGCACACATCGCGCAATGTCTTGTTACGTTCCACCGAGTGAAAGAACCGTTGATGCAACCTGCGAAGAGAGGATTCACACTCGTCGAATTGTTAGTGGTGATCGCGATCATTGGCGTGCTGGTCGGCTTGTTGCTGCCTGCCGTTCAAGCCGCAAGGGAAGCTGCTCGACGAATGCAGTGCTCCAACAATTTGAAGCAGATCGCGTTGGCATCTCATAATTATGAAAGTGCGTTCAGGACGTTTCCGCCTTCGGCGATCTTGGATCTGAGTTTGACGAGTACCGCGAACAATGGATCATGGGGCGTCCACGGTCGCGTACTGCCGCAGCTCGAACAAGCAAACTTGTATGGAGGCGTGGACCTCTCCTTGGCATGGGATGGTCAGCGGGTGATTCACGAAGTCAAAGTGGCAGCGTTCGCATGCCCAAGTGACCCAGGAACGGATCAAGTGCGTGTGTTCAGTGACAGTCGACCATCACTCTATCCCACCACCTACGGATTCAATTTTGGACGTTGGTTTGTCTACGACCCATCGACTCGCAAAGGCGGCGATGGGATGTTTTACCCCAATTCGTTCCTCGGCTTCCGCGACTGTTTGGATGGGACTTCTCATACTCTTCTGTTAGCAGAAGTGAAAGCTTGGACGCCGTATACACGCAACGGAGGACCGCTTTCGACAACCATGCCGTCGACGAGAGCGGAAGCCGAAGCCATTGTCGCGAGCGGTGCGCAGTTCAAAGATACGGGACATACAGAATGGCCTGATGGCCGCGTCCATCACACCGGCTTTACCGCCGCGATGGCGCCGAATAGTAAAATCCAATACACAACCGGCGGACGCACTTACGAAGAAGTGGATTACAATTCTTGGCAGGAGGGCAAGGATGGTTCAGCTGGACATCCGACATACGCCATGATCACATCCCGCAGCCATCATACTGGCTTGGTGCAGGTTGCCATGGTGGATGGTTCCGTTCGCAGTGTCACCGAATCGGTGGAGCTCCAGGTCTGGCGAGATGTCGCCACGCGCGCCGGTCACGAAGTTGCCTCACAGGACTGGTAGGTGACGATCCTGCCAAGTGGGGCGTCGTCGTTCTCGGCTCGACCACCAGCCCCAACCCACCGCCGCGATCGCGGCTGTGGTCGAGATCGCGGCGGTGGATATGCCTCGTGAGTTCATGATCGCACTGCCGGAACTTGGCTGTTGGCGATCAAGTCCGCCAGGATTTCCAAGCTATCGACCAACCGAGGGCCAGGACGGCTGAAATAGGCTGACCCGTCGACGAAGTGAACTTGGTTGTGGAGCACGCAACTCAACGACGACCAACCGGGATAGGACTCAAGGATCGGCAAGTCTTGTCGTGCCCGCTCGGGCGTGAAGCCACAACACGCGATCACCAATAACTCGGGGTCTGCTTCTACAATTTTTTCCCAAGCCACCGGCGCCGAACGCTCGCCGGCGATCCCAATGACTTCTCGTCCGCCCGCCATGTCGACCAGTTCCGGACTCCAGTGCCCGGCACTGAACGGCGGATCGATCCATTCGAGTAACATCACCCGCGGACGATACGACCACGCTCGAGCACGCTGCACCACCGCATCCACGCGAGCCTTCAATCCGGCGATTACATCGCGAGCCCTATCGTCCATCCCGACCGCCGAACCGACCATGCCAATGCAGTCAAATACTTCCTCCAGGCTCGTGGGCTCAAGGTTGATCACTCGCGGGGGCCCCGGTAGCGAACACGCCGCTTTGTTGACCTCATGTTCAGCGACCGCGCAGACGTCGCACAACGCCTGCGTGACGATTAGGTTCGGCCCCAGTCGCTGCAGCGTCTCCATGTCCAGCGAGTACAACGCCTTCTCCGTCTTCAAACGTTCTCGTACCAACGCATCGATCTCACCGCTGGTGGCATCATGCGGAATGAGCGTCCGAGTTACCGTCGGCAGCGACTGCACGCCATCGGGGTAATCACATTCGTGAGTCACCCCGACCAACCGGTCACGCAAACCCAATGAGCAAACGATCTCGGTCGCACTGGGCAAGAGGGAGACGATTCGTAGGGTCGACTCATCATGCTGCGGCAGTTGTTTTTCATTTTTCATCATTACATTGTGCCAGATTTGTCGCACGATGCGATCGGTGGCAGGGGGTGCGATCTGGGTGCTGCGCTCATCGAGTCGGTAATTCACAGGGTTCCCGAATTCATAAGTTCGCTGACGGTTGGTTTTGAGTTGAGCCAAGCCCTATAGACAGTATCCCAAATTCCGCTCGGTAGCAGACAGCGTAAGCTCATGGTTCTTTGATCCGCTCGTTGATTTGTTTCTGAGCCGATTCCACCGGCGACGTGGTCACTGGAAGTCCGGCACGCCGATACTCCGCATACTTCATCCGCGAGGCATTGTTGCTCAGGTACGTGATCGCCCGACGCAAGTCTTCGGGAACCTCTTCGTGATCCGCTGCATGCTCCTTCATCGCGGTGATCACCCGAGCGACGTCACCGCTCCATGTCCACTGCAGCCACTGGACATACAACTGCCAGCCGTCTTCGATCCGGCCGCACGATGCAATCGCCCCGCCGTAGACGTAAGCCAACGCGTGCATGATGTCGACGATCGGCGTGTAGTGCGAGAAGTGAGTCGCCCACAACGACCAGTTCACTTTCAAACCGTCGCCCATGAACGCTTTGACTTTCGCTTTGTTGAAGCCACGCCGATGGGCTTCGGCGGCAAGCGCCAAGCCAAGACGGTCGTAGCCCTGCCGGGTCGCAACGATCGTTTGCACCAGCGGATCACCGCCGCTCCAACGCCGGTGATCTTTGCGGGACGACTTGCTGTTGGGGAGGTGTGAATCCGTCGAAGTTGATTGCCTCTGCGATGTCTGGTTGCTCGGTGACGCTTCACTATCGGTGTCACTCGATGAACCGCTACTTCGGTGGATTTCATTGACTTTTGGGATGATCCACAGCGGGTCTTTCAAACACTCGGGCACTTCGGGGTGAGGATCAACTTCTGATGGTTTGGACTGATAGGTTTGCAACACACCGGCCTGAGTCTCTCGCCACCAACGGTGCTTTTTGTCACTCGGCTTTTCCTCTCCCCAAAACGAATCGCGAATCTGAGCGCGACCGCCGTCGCCCTGAATCACCGCGGCACGTCCGCTCCAACCGTTCGCCGGTGCATCGTCGCTTTGGCCGTGTTGTTGCTCGGGGATGCTCGCGGCGGTGTAGCGGTCGATGGCTTGTTGTTGTTCGTCGAGTCGTTCGTTGCCGATGCGAATGGCGATCCGCTGACATTGCTTGGCAGAGATCGTCAGTGCGGCGAGGTCCTGTAGGTTGCGACTGGCCACGGCATAGGATCGGTCTCTCGCTGCGGCGATGGTGACCTTTTGCAGAACCGCAGGCGTTTGCTCGATGTCGATGTCACACTGCAACGTTTTCATCTGAGGGAAAAAAATCGAGGCGGCAAGCCTCGCAGTGAGATACATCGGTTTTGAATTTCACTTGGCCTCGTCTGCTTTGCAGCGAGCGATGCTGGGCCTTTTTGGGCGTCATTGCCTTGCCGCATTTGGGGCAGGCGGTCACCGGCTCAGCCTCTTGAGATTGCTGGGCCAGCAGTTCGCTCATGACGATTTGGGTGACCCGGTCAACTTCCTTGATCGTCTGTTCTTCGATCGTCATCATGTTGGCATTGGCGAGATCGGGGATCCCGCCACCCTCAACAAGACGCTGTACGACCATGTCGGCGATTTCTTCAGCGGTCGGTCGATTCGGTGCCGATTCCATGGCAATTTCCCTTTAATGTGTCACCCAAAGCTCCCAGACCTCCCGGTTGCATGCTCAAAGTGTAAATCATCCAAGGTTTCAAGCCGACCCCAATCCAAGCTGCAAACCCGGTCATGCACCCACACCGCCAAGCGTGACCTATCCCGTCGCATGTGCGTCAGCGTATCCAATTCTAATCGGGTCAACGCTACACGGCGAACCTGCTGTTACCCAAGACGATGTGGGCACTTCCTATTCCGCGCCAAAGATTGCACGTATCGCCGCGCGTTTGGCGACTATGATGCCAACCAATTCGTGCTTGCTCTATCGCGCCCTTATCGTCCAATCGGCACAGTGGCCGGCGTGGGCCGAACCGCTCCCAATGAATGAGCAGATCAACGTGCTACGTCGCCTGGGATACGGAATTCCGGACATGTCACGAGCAACCGAAAACACCCAGTATCGTGCAACGTTTACCACATCGAACGACCAGGTTCTCGGCACGAAGCAATGCCACGTTTTCCAAATACCTATCCCACCAGAACTGCGAACACCCGGTGGCGAGTACGACATCCGAATTGACGTAACGCTTTCGTACTCTGCCACTCCGCGTCGAACACGTCGATCGGCGCGGGGCTATCTGGCGGTTTGGCTCGATTGGATTGCCAGCCAGCGAGGTGAGTCCGCCGGAGCATTTTTGAATCGGGCACTGGCGACTGAAGACGATCCCGACGGCGACCGCAATGGCGAACTACCGTGGACACTACACCCGATGACACAACATGGCCTATCCGGCGTGCGACGCAACCGCGGGACAGTTCAAAAGGACTGGGCAATCGTCAAATCGAATGCCCTGCCCGAAGATCTCAGTATCGCCGTTCGTGGTCACCAGGGCTGGAGCCATGATCCCGACGAGACTGCAACGTACGCAATCGCCGTTACCTTCGAGATCGTCGGCCAAGAGATCCTCATCTACGAGCGGCTCCGCACCGCGGTCCTCGACTTGAAGTCGATCGTGGAAGTGGAGAGCGAGGCGGAATTGGAATTGGAGGTCGAATCTTGAATGATTTCCCGTCGCGGTCATCGCAGCCAAGGAAATGGATATTCTCAATCGTGCTTCAGCGGTCAACGAACCATTCCGTGGAATTCGCGAACCCTCATATCGGCACCGCGTCTGTTCTACTAGAGCATCTTTGAAAATGACGTAGGCCGAAGCAAAGTAGCTACGTTCGCCAGAACGTGGGCCACCGTCTGGCGACGGTGGCTACATCAAAGATGAAAATGCTCTAGCCGACCATTCCCCGCGATTTACAGTTTGTTATGAGCATTTTAGATAACGCAATTCAGGCAATCGAGGTTGGTGTCCAAGATTTTGACGACGGCGGCGAAGCGCGGCTGAAGTCCGCGATCCGAAATATTTATGCTGGCGTCTTGCTGCTATTCAAGCAAAAACTACACGAGTTATCGCCAGACGGTACTGACGAAGTGCTTCTTAAGCAGAAAATCGTCCCGGTCAGCGTTGCCGGGAAAGTCTCATTCCGAGGCAAAGGCCAGAAGACTGTCGACCGGCAAGCGATGGAAGAGCGTTTCGAATCGCTCGGAGTGAAAGTTGATTGGAAAGCAGTAGATAGCATCGGTCGAATTCGCAATGAAATTGAACACTACTTCACCACTGCTAAGGAGGACGCGATTAGGGAAGCGCTCGCGAAAGCGTTTGTTGTCGCTTCGGAGTTCATGACATCCGAGCTAGGTCGCGATTTACAGAAGCACCTGTCAGCGGAAACTTGGGGACGGCTCATTGAGATTCGAGATTTCTATCAGGCAGAGAAAACCAGGTGTGAACAATCCTCTTCGAACTTCGATTGCGAATCGGAATTTGCGTTAGAACATGCTGACGAAGTCACATGTGATAGTTGTTACTCGGATCTGATCTATTTCCAAGAGAAAGGCGGAGCGATTTGCAAGTCGTGCGGAAAAACCTGGTCGCAAAAAGACATCGCTAAGGCGATTGTGGCGGAAAGGGGAGGAGGCGACTACTACGACCACGTGAAAGACGGTGGTGATGCCTCCGTAGTTGATTGTCCTGAATGCGGTGAGTTTTCCTTTGTCATCGAAGAAGGGTACTGCGTAAATTGCGAAGAGACATCGCGTACAGAATGTGATATTTGCGGCATGTCGATTCCGGCCGAAGAGATTGACGGCGAAGGAAGATGCGCTAGGTGTGACTACTTGGTTTCAAGAGACGATTGACCCGCTTACGCCGCGAACTTCACGCCGCTGAGGGCGTAGTCCAGGATCGCGTCGAAGACGTCGTCGCGTTTGCGTTGGAACAGTTGTTTGTCGTAGGATTCAGGCAAGTTGACGTCCAGCACTTCTTCCAAGGCGTCGCGGACGACCTTTCGCGTTTGCGCGTCTTTGAACCAGTCTTCAACCAAGACGCGAGGATGTTCTTCCAATACTCGCTTCAACAATGCCTTCGCCGCCAGCTTGACCTTCTGCGATTCTGCTTCGGTCATCTTGTCTTTGCTTAACAGATCGAAAATCTCTAGCTCGTCTTCCGACAACCCCTCTCGGACGTGGCGTTCGTCTTCAGATTTCATCTCGCCGGCAAAACTAACCAACTCGTCAAAGTAGTTCTCGTTCGACGATCCACCGCTGTTGTACTTGTCAATGATCGCCTGCAATCGAACCGCGAAATCTCGCCGAGTTAGGTTTTGTTTCATCATCTCGTCGAGCTTCTTCTTGATGAACACCAGCAAGTCGGCAATCTCAATGTTCTTGTGCTCGACAGCTTTGAACTCGTGCTTCAATTTCTCGAAGTTCGTTTTGCTCAAGTCCCAGACGCGGCCGGACTGAATGATCTTCCATTCTTCTTTTGGTTCCTTGACGACCTCACGCGCTGAATCGTCGACGACAAGACTTTCATCCAACAACTCGGTGATTCGCCGTTGAACGTCGCTCACGTCCTGGCCTTCGATCAATGCGTCGACAACGCCGCGAAGATACTGGAACACTGCAACACGACGGACGACCGGATAGCCGAAGATCTCGGGTTTGCAAGCGTCGTAGAGTGCTGACACGGTGTTTTCGTAAACATAAAACGACTTACGCATCTGCTCGTCGCCCAACAGGATGTCTGCGTAGTCGCCAAAGATCCCCACTGATTTAAAAATCTGGCCGGCGTTCTTTGACAGATCATCTAGCGGCATGCCGTTGCCTTCGCAGAACTTCGTCGCCTCGTCGATCGCTTGGTTCAGCAAATCGAACAGAACGCGTTTGTCCTGAACCGGCATGTCGCCCGCGTCGCTTCCCTCGCCGTAATCCCGCAGCGCTTTCTGCAAATTCCGAAACACGTTGTAGTAGTCGATGATCTCGCCGTGCGTCTTATGCACGCCTTCGATCTCGTGCGACGTCACACGGTTGGCCCGTGCGATCGTTTGCATCAACGTGTGACCCCGCATTGGTTTGTCCAAGTACAACGTTGACACCGTCGGAGCGTCAAAACCAGTCAACCACATCGCGCACACAAACACCAACTGCAATGGGTGATCGGGGTCTTTGAAGTTGTACTCGACATCGTGGCCCTCTTTGTCGACCGACTCCATTCGCTTGCGGTGAGGTTTGTTATCCAAGCCACGATCGGCGAACTTTTTCTCTTCGTCCGCGTCCTCGCTGATCACCACCGCCATCTCGACCCGCTTCATCCAGTCGAGCCGTCGTTTCAACCGATCCTTCGTCGGCCCGGTTGCCGCGTTGATCTCGCTTCGCAGCGACTTTAGCTTCTCCTTCCAGTGATGCTGGACTTTGTCGTACATCGTCACCGCGGTGAACTTGTCCAGCGTAATCACCATCGCCTTGCCCAGATAACCACGCTGGGGAAAGTGATCGACAATGTCCTCGGCGATCGTGTCCAAACGATCGTCCCGCCAGATCACCTTGTCTTCCTTGGCGAAGCGATTCTCCAGCTTCTCCCGCTGCAGTTCGTCGATGTCCTCTTCGTCAAAGATCGCGATCAGGTCTTCGGTCAGATCCTCGTTCTGAATCAGCACCTCGGGCACACGCTTCTGGTGAAACAGTGGCACCGTCGATTCGTCGTCGATCGCCTGTTTGAAGTTGTATTCGGAAACGTAATCGCCAAACCACTGATTCGTCTTGCGATCGCGACCCAACAGCGGTGTCCCGGTGAAGGCCAAGAACTGAGCGTTCTTCAAGCCCGCTCGCATGTTCTGCGCCAGATCCTCGTACTGGGTCCGGTGCGCCTCGTCGACCATCACAATGATGTCCTTGCGAGGCGACAACAGCGGGTACTCTTTGCCCTTGTCGTACCGGAACTTCTGGATCAGCGTGAACACCATCCGTTTGTTGCTGCCCAGAAACTCGCGCATCTGGTCGCTATTACGTGGCTGGCAAGCCTCGTTGTCGCGAACCGTTTCGGTGTTCAAGAAGTTGCGATAGATCTGGTCATCCAAATCCTTGCGGTCCGTCACGACGACGAAGGTGAAATTGCCCGTTGCTTTGCGAAAGATCTTGCGCACGTAGAAGATCATTGAAAAGCTCTTGCCCGACCCTTGGGTGTGCCAGAACACGCCCAGTTTGCCCGGTGTCTCGTCGCGACGCTCAAAACGCTCGTAGGCGTTGTTCACACCGATGAACTGGTGGTTCTGAGCGAGGATCTTTTGGTTCTCGTTGTAAAACAGCGTGAAATTCTCGACGTAATCGAGCAGTCGCGGCGGCGCGAGCAAGCCTTCGATCACCCGCGGCAGGCTGTCCGTGTCGGCTTTGATCTTTTTGCGATCAAGTTTCTCTTTCTCGTCATCGACGCGCAGCCAATTGAAAAAGTACTCCCAAGTCGCCGTCATGCTGCCGACGCGAGTTTCGATAGCATTGGACAACACGCAGACCGCATTGGCATGGAACAGTTGCGGGATGTCGGCTTTGTAGTCCGTCAAGTTCTTGTCGAACGCGTCTCGAACATTGACGTTGCTGTTCTTCAGTTCGATGAAGACCAATGGAATGCCGTTGACGAATAGCAAAACATCGGGCCGCCGAAACCGTCCCGCCGGCCCGATACCTTTGATCCATAGCTGAGTCACTGCCAAGAACGTATTTTGCTCGGCGGCGTCAAAGTCGATGAACCGAACCCGTGCGTGTTGCTTGCGTCCCTGGGCGTCGTCGTATTCGACGGGAGCACCATCACGGATCAGCGCCGTCACTTCCCGATTAGCCGCGACCATCGACATGCTGGATCGGCGAGCGGTCAATTGCTCGATCGCATCCTCCACCGCCGATTCCGGCACTTCGTTGAGCCGCAAAATCGCTTCACGAACCCGATCCACCAAGATCACATCGCGTTTGTCGGCGCGTCCCGAGTTGTCATTGAGGTTTTCCGGATCGGTCGTATAACAATTCAGCGTGTCGAAGACATACGATTCACCCCAGCGAGCCTTCATCTCGCGAATGATCTCACGTTCGATGTCATCTTCGGAGAGAAAGCTAGGCATGAGCAACTTCCTCGCTAACTTCCTCCGCCGCATCCTCGGTCATGCTCGGCGGCAATCGAATGTCGAGCTTATCGACGGGGAGCTTGCCGGAGATTAGGCGGGCCAAGAGTGAATCGCGAGCAGCTACGCTACTGTTGTTCATCTCATGTAGAGTATCTGCTTGTCGAAGAAATGGCTCGGCCAAGTTCAGGTAAGCAGTTCGCAGCTCCAGTGAAGGAATTACGAACTTCTGCTGTTCGATTAGCTGAGGCTTCAAGTGCAAAACGTTTGCACCGTTGGCAAATTGCTTAATAAAGTCTCCGAATCCACTGAATCGCAAGTGGGAGTACAAAAACAGCTTTGACATCTCGTGCGGGACCAGCTTTACAACATCCAACGAAATCACCGCAGGTCCTCCGAGACCTGCTGGAACGCGTGCTGCCCGCCCGACTACTGCGCGGTCTTGGGTCATGTCCGTTACTGCCATAACAACGTCATCGGTATCAACCATCTGCTCGTCCCGATACTGGCCAACATAGAACTTTGTTCCATCCTTGCGAAACCCACCGTTGCGAAGGAAATTCTTCAGATTGATGAACGGCCTGCCACTACCATCTTCAACGATTTCTTCGCTCTTGTAGGATTTGCCTTTGATCACTTTGAAAAAACTGATTCCATTGTTTATGTCCCACCCGACCGGCACGCCTTTTTCAAACTTAGCGTTTTGGTGTCCTGGGAATCGCATTCGGACGAACCATTCGCGGTAGATTTCCTCGGCCATGTTCTCGAGGATCGCGATGCGACGCCGGTTGTTTTCAATCAAGTCGTCGTAAGCCGACAACACCCCCGCAATCTTCCGCTGGGTCGGAAGGTCAAACGTCGGCAGCTTGATCGTCAGCAACTTGGTGACACTCAGATTGTCTTGAGTCGCTCCCATCGTGATGGACCGAATTCCGGTTTTGACAGAATCCAGAAAGTACTTCACGAAGCGAACGTCCGCTTTCGCTGGATCAGGCGTAAAGCTAATCACGCTGTCAGGGAAGCACGCCTTGATACCAAGGATTGCTGAGTCACCCGTGTTCACTCCAGCATTCACGATGCAAAGCACCCCAGGGTTCCAAAGCTTGCTTTGCGAAAGCCCTATCTCGCTGTAGGTTTGACTGTAACCGGTGACATAGAGTTCGCTGTTGGTGATGTCTGCCGTCTGAATAAACGGGTACGGACCACCATAAAGCGACGGATCGTTGCGTGGGCGATGACGCGACTTTCCTCTCGCTACCTTTCCTAGCTCGTCCAGCGTTACTCCGGCTTTCGTCATTCTGTGTCCCCGGTCAGCTGGCGCACATTTTGACCAATCACTGATGCCAACTGAATTGCGTCTGCGTCAAGCGACTCCAGCTCACCCTGCATCGTCGAAAGGTCTTCGATGAATTCCTCTTCAGTCTTGCCATCTTCCTCGATCACGACGCCGACATAGCGACCGGGGTTGAGCGAGTAATCTTGCTCTTCCAAGTCGGCTTGGCCGGCCAGTTTGCACAGGCCGGTGACGTCTTCGTACTTGGCAGAGGGGAACCGTTCTTGCAGCCAGTGGATGTGCGTGAAATAGCTTTCCGCGTTCTTGATCTCGGTGTGTAGGACTTCCAAACGACGCTTGATCTCCTTTGTGTCGCGATCCACTCCCGATCGCTTGCCCCCGGCCTTGGCTTCGTCCGCCTTGTGCTTTTGGTGCTGACGAACGACACGGTCGAGCCGCTTCAAACCGGCGTGCAACGCTTCAAAGAATGGGTCGAGAGACTCGCGAAGTTTGTGCTGGGCTTTGTTTTGCTTGTCGACGCCGCCCTCGTCGCCATGCTTTTCCAAATACTTGTCGTATTGCTTTTGATACTTGCCCAATCCCTTCCACGCCGCCAGCAACTCCGCCACCGCCGACTCCGCTTCGGCCACGATCTCGGGCGTGCTGTCGAGCACCTCGACGACTTGCTTTGCGATCGGTTCCACGCGGGTCGCGGTTGTGGCGAGTTGCTCGAATCCGCTGGCAAAGTATCCGTCAACCAGTTTCGTAAAACTCTCTCGCTGACCTTTTCGCAAGTGCGAGATGATCGCGATGTTGGCGATTTGTTCTTCGGAGAACTCGCGATGGGCGCGGTCGATCTGCGTGAAGATGTTGCGAGCGTCAATGAACAGGATGCGGTCGTCATCCTTTGCTTTGTCAAAGAACCACAACGTCGCCGGCAGCGTGACGGTGTAGAACATGTTCGACGGCAACGTCAGCATGCTGTAAATCAGGTTCTTCTCGATCAGCGTTTTGCGAATATCGGCTTCGCTGTGCCGAGCGTCCGATGCACTGTTGGCCATGACCAGCGCCGCCCGCCCCGATTCATTCAGCGACGTGGCAAACAGATTGATCCACAGATAGTTGGCATTGGGAACGGTCTGTTTGCCTTCTTCGCCTTTCTTGACCTTCGTTTTGTTTTGCGGGATTCCATGATCGCTGAAACGGCGATCGTCGCGAACACGGCTCAGGTTCACGTCGTCGACATTGAACGGCGGATTGGCGAGGACAAAGTCAAACTTGCCGTAGCTGTCAACCAGATCGTCGTAATAGCTGTTGCCTTGCTTGATCTCGCCCCGCAATCCGTTGACGGCCAAGTTCATCTTGGCCAGGTTCACCGTTTCGCCGGTCTTCTCCTGACCGTAGACATAGATGTCGTCGGCGGATGCTTTCTTGCCTTTCCCGTTTGTGCTCGCCAGCGATTCGCGGTGCTTCTTCACGAACTGGACCGAGTGAACGAACATGCCCCCGCTGCCGCACGCCGGATCGAACACTTTTCCGCCGTGGGGCTGGATAATTTCGACCATCACCCGTACGACGCTCTTGGGCGTGAAGAACTCTCCGCCGCCCTGGCCCTCGGCCAACGCAAAGTTGCCCAGGAAGTATTCGTAGATCTGACCGAAGACGTCACCTTCGGCATCAGCAGGAATGTCAGCAAACGTTTTCAGCAATGACTTCAATAGCGACGATGAATTGTCCGGCATCAGCTCGAAGTAGTCGTCCTTGGGCAGCGTGTCCTCGAGTTCCGGCTTGTGCTGCTCGATCGCCACCATCGCCTGCTTGATCTTGTTGGCTATGTTCTCCTTTTCCGGCAGTTCCAGCAGGTACTCGTACCGAGCCTCATCGGGCAGATAGAACCCGCACTTCGCGATCGCAATCTCGGAAATCGGTTTCTCACGCCGCGTCCCCGACAGCTTTTCAAACTCAGCGTTGATCTCGGCCTCGTGCCCGCGATAGATATTGTCGGCGAAGCGAAGGAAGATCAGCCCCAGAATCGGCGTCGAATACTGATTAGCCTTCAGCCCCGAGTTCGCCCGCAGATTATCCGCCGCGCTCCAGAGTTGCTTTTCGAGTTGTTTCAGTTGTTCGCGGTTCAAGCGTCTTGCTCTCTCGGCTGATAGTTCCTTGTTGGTAAGCAAGCCAATACCAGGCTGACTTTGCTCGTTTCGACTACGTCATTCTACCGGTTTTCCAAACCGACGACATCAGGCCGTAACGTCAGCACGCTCGCTTGCCAAAGGTATCGGTGAAGTTGGAAACGGCTACCGGCGCGGGCTATTTCGAAGTACCTTTCGTCGTTTGTGACGTCCTACATTTGGCGATTCCGATTCAACGCGTTCAAGCACTTTCGGCAAACTTAAGTGCGGAAGCTCATAAGTCACATCGCCGACCCTGACCGGGCGGTGGGTCTCGATCGCCTTTTCATAGCCTTTCATCCAATGTCGATCGCGGCAGGCCGTCCAAAATTTCTTAGGGGACGCGAAATGGTTTTTCCTCAGTCTTGCCTTAATGGTTTGAAGGGAGATAGCCGGATATTTGTCGCTATCAAGGTTGTCGTTGGGCTCTGCTTCAGCTGCGACCACAATCCCATAAATAGTTTGAACTTTTTTCCAATCAACAAATTTGAACAGCTGCGATTTTTCTTCTTGAGTCATTGCTTCCAAGATTCGCTCGATCTTCGCCAGTTGTTCCTGCCCATGTTGCATCTCAAGCGTTGCCTGATGAACCTCGTTGATCTCATCTACGGCGAGGATCGCCTTCGCTTCGATCAACAACAATTCATCACCGAACTTCGGGTTGTAGACCAACATGTCAATGTCGCCGTTTTCACCGCCACCACTGACATCTGTGTCAGGTTTGAATGAGCAGCCGCCGAGCTTTGCAAAAAAGTCTCGTCCAAATTCACGGATCATAATCTTGTCGCGGGTGCCTACCAAAGTTGAGGCAAGCTTTTGTTGAGACGGCGTGCGATTCATCAGACGCAGCATATTTCGCAGGTGTCGAGACCCGAGAATCTGACAGACACTCCAGCTAACAGTGTCCGGCCCGAAGATTAACGGCTGCTGAAACAAGTCTGGTTGTTTCGTGCGATCGTCGTAGGAAAGACGATTCGTGATTGATTGGATAGCCGAGTCATTGAGGCCAGAAAGCAGTCGAATGATCTCGATGAAACGATCACGTGGTAGGCATTGCGTAGGTACGACGTCGATCTGCTCCTGTTGCCATTCGGTGATGCCCCGCAGAAACCCAACGGTCAGACAAAAGCTATAGGCGCGCATAGCGTCATAGAAAGCGTTCAGATCCCCAACCGTAAAACCATCGAGATCAACGCTCGGATCAAGGGCGAGGGGCTCTTTTGGGAATTGACTCTGAAGGTGCTCTTTGATTTTTGCGTTGCCCGCGACGTCGATGACAATCAGATTCAAACCTGACGCATCAGATGCAAAAGCGTTTCGACCCAGCACTTTTCGCAACTCATCAGCCGCTAGCTGATTTGGCTGTGCCGCTTCTGGTAGCAGCCGATGCTGCGACGAATTTTCGATCATTCCGTACATGGCGGTCGCCGGATCACGGTTGGCTGGCGTTTGAAATTTCACACATCGCAGCTTGCTGTCAACAATTACCTCGACCTGACGTCGCCCATACATTTTGTGGAAGTCGGCAATGTCAATGTATTTCCCTGCGAGCCGTGCGAATGAACCTGCTGCCTCCAACAATCGCGTGTCAAAGGCTGGGTTCAGATCAAATGGCTTTGACCCGTCATGCAACCACCGAACCGCTTGGGACAATGCCTCTTCCAACCCCTTTATCACCTGCGATTGTCCGACAGACGGATTCGCGGGGCCAACTGCGGATGCGACAAGATGCATGCAGTCAAACTGAGCTAGAACCGCGAAAACGGCTTCGGGTCGCGCACGCTTCCACAGCCGATGCGTTGTGTGTTGCTGATCTAACGTTTCCGTTTCGAAGCTGCGGAATATCTGCTCGTCCGACTCAGAGAGGCGTAGGGCTTTTTCAATCATCGTTGTTTGCCATGGCAATTGGGAGTAAACAGAACCAACGGGAACTGACCGCACTGAACGTGATTTGGAACTGTCCTTCCTTGCGATCTCGACAGGTTCCATCGGTGTTCCAATAGAATCGTATGACGCGTATGGCGTCCGCGTTAACCACCGTCGGGCGAGAAACAGAGACTCAGAGAGTTCTCTGGGGAGACCACCGTGAGACCGGACCTGACGGCTGGGATCGGGTTCAGGCTGACGGTCTCGGCAAGAGAACCGAGAACGCGTGTGCCAGCCGCGTTGCCGACCAGTGGTCCGCGAAACGCGGGGTAAAACGAAAAACGCCCGCAAACCGATTACCGGCTGCGGGCGTTAAGTGGGCTGTCGGAAAATTCCAAGATTTTCCGATAAGCTCCCCCGGCAAGACTCGAACTTGCGACAAGGCGGTTAACAGCCGCCTGCTCTACCAACTGAGCTACAGGGGATTAGGACTTGGTGACGCTGTTCCGAAGAAAGCGGTGTCACTTGCCTGAGGAGGGAATATTAGCGGGCTCGGCGGGTCGCTTCAAGATGGGTTGAGCCATCTCGGCGGACATTTTTTGGCGAGTTTTTCAAAAGTACCGCCTGCGAACATCGGAAGCACGCCCTTCTGCCGTGTTCAACCTACTTTTCGGCCGCCGCAGGCCCATTGCTACAGCCATTTTGCAATATTTTCACTCGGATTGCTGGTAGGGGTGACCAAACGTGTCACCTCCCTAACTGATACTACTTGTGTCAGACGGGAGGACCAATCGACGACGACGTGTCTCATGTTGAGACCGACTCTCGTTTTGACAAGGAAAACGCGTGATTTGTTTGGAAACCGACCACGAGCCGACGTCAGGCATGTCGGCTATCGACGACCCAGAATTAAGTTTTTATGTGGAATTAACGGTGTTTTTTCATCGCCCTCCTGAAAAATCTGGAAAAGTCGTGTTGAACATGCCAATTGGCCCGGAACGTGCATCAGTTCACTTGTATCCAAATCACAAATATCCCCCCATCCCCCCAGAACAGAATTACTCGAAAGGATTCAAGCCATGTTGGTTCTCAGTCGTAAAGAAGGCGAAAAGTTGGTCATCGGCGATAACATCGTGATCACTGTCAATCGAATTGCCGGAAACCGGGTCGCTATCGGAATTGAGGCACCTCGCGAAGTGTCGATCGTTCGTGGCGAGTTGGCGCCGCAGGTCACGACATCCGGGAAAGTCGAAAGTGGAACTCCTTCCGCTGTCGCATCGATGCTTGAGCGTGGAATTGCCGTGGCCGGTCAAATGGATCGCTGCTGAAATGGCGGCGTCTGTTGTCCACTGTGGTGAATCGGATACCCCGTGTGCTGCAGTTTCAATCGATGTTGGCAGAGTGCGTAAGTACTTGCCAAGTCGTCGATTTATGCAGGTGTCGTCAGGCACTGCTAACGAATTCGCCCCTTGACTTGGCGGCGAGTCCGAACTTGCCGGTTTCAGGATCTCTCTTGAGAATCGGCCTGCCGTGACGTTAGATCGGTGAATCGATGCGGATCAGCCCAACCGCAGCGGATTCATTGCGATTGGCCAGCGAGTCGGCAACGCGGCATCTCTAATACATCCGCCGGCGGAACAGCCAGCCCGCAGAGAAGAGCGTAGTCGTGGCGATGACTGCCATCGGCCAGAGTTGGCCAAGGAGCAAATGAAACGGAGGCCCCTCGAGAAACGAGGCGCGCAATACGATCAGAAAATATCGCAGGGGGTTCAGGTAGGTGATGGCTTGGACGAACGGTGGCATGTTGGCGATGGGAGTCGAGAAGCCGGACAAGATGATCGCGGGAACCAAGAATAAGAACGCTCCCAGCAACGCTTGCTGTTGGGTCACGGCGAGCGACGAGATCATCAACCCAACGCCGATCGCGGCGAGTACGAAAAGTACGACACCGAGTGAGAGTGCCGGCAGGCTGCCGACCCATGGCACGTTAAACCAGAACACAGCGGCCGTGATGATGATCGCCGCCTCGGTAACCCCGATGACGAAACCGGGGATCGCTTTGCCGATAAGTATCTCCCAGGGATGGTATGGGGTGACGAGCAGTTGATCGAAGGTGCCCTGCTCGCGTTCGCGAGCGACCGAGAGCGACGTGACCAGCATGGTCACCACGAGCGTCAGCAGGCCAACAATTCCCGGGACGATGAACCACCGACTTTGTTGATTCGGGTTAAACCACGAGCGGACATCGAGCCGAGCGGGCGCGCCGGCGAAGCCGCGGTCGGCAGCCCAATTGATGTTGAAGTCACTGACGACGCGGCGGGCGTACCCCAGCGTAATCAGCGCCGTGTTCGAATCGCGTCCGTCCAGGATGATTTGTACATCAGACCGCCCGTTGCGATGGAGATCTTGGCTGAATGTCGGGCCAATGTGCAGGACAATGAGGGCTGCGCGGCTGTCGACGACGGGCGCGAGTTCGTCGTGGTGTGTGATCGTTGCGACGCGACGGAAATTACGTGAGCCCTCGAATCGCGAGACGAGATCGCGCGACGCTTCGCTGGGGCTCTCATTGTAGACCGCCAAGGGAACGTCCGTGACATCAAACGTCGCGGCGTAGCCGAAGACGAGCAACTGGATAATCGGCGGGCCAATGATGACGAACCGGCTCCGCGGGTCCTTCAATAGGGCCAGGAATTCTTTGTGGACGAGAGCAAGCAGTCTTAGCATCCGGTTTTCCTAATCCAACTGATTGCGTGAGAGTAGATACGTGAGCCCCAGAAAGACCGTCGCCATGACGGCCAAGGCCGCGCAGTTGGGTAAGATCACTGACCAGACATCACCGGCCAGGAAGATGGTTTTTAGGAACGACACGTAATATCGGGCCGGGATGAAGTGAGTGATCCACTGGATCGGCCACGGCATGCTGCCGATGTCGAAGATGAACCCCGACAAGATAAATGCTGGTAGAAACGTCGCAATGATCGCGACTTGAGCGGCGACAAATTGGACTCGGGTGACCGTTGAGATGAACAAGCCCATCCCGAGGGCTGTCAGCAAAAAGAGCGACGAGCCGAGTACCAAGACCCAGACCGAACCTCGCAGCGGCACTTCGAAGAGCGACACGGCCATCACGACCGACAGCGCCAGCCCGCCCATGCCCAGGATGAAATAGGGCAGGATTTTTCCCAGCAGGACTTCCAGCATCGTGACGGGCGTGACCATCAGGGCCTCCATCGTCCCACGCTCCCATTCGCGGGCCATCAAGAGAGCGGTCAGCAAGGCCCCGATCAACGTCATCACCACTGCGATGACGCCTGGTACAAGATAGTTCCGGCTGCGAACGTTGGCATTGAACCAAATACGTTGATTGACATCGACTGGCGAGGCGAGTGACTGTCCGAGTTCGATCGTCCGATGTTCAAGCCACTTCGCGTACGCGCCTTCGACGTATCCGTTGACGATCCGCGCCGTGTTGGCATCGACGCCATTGACGATTAACTGGATCGATGCCCCTCCCGGTCGACGCAGTCTCTCAGAAAAATCTTCACGAAAGTGGAGGATCGCATCGACTCGGCGCTCCATCATCGCTTGGCGGGCTGCGGCCAGACCGTGGACGTAGGACGGTGTGAAATAGATCGATTGTTCCAGCTCAGCGCAGAAGCTCGCCGTGTCAGGCGTGGGTTTCTCGACCACAATCGCGATGGGCACATGCTCGGTGTCTAGTGACACGCCGTACCCAAAGAGCAACAGTAGCACGAGGGGTAGTGCAAATGCGATTGCCAGCGAGCTCGGATCTCGCAGCACCTGCAGGAACTCCTTGCGGACGAGCCCGCGCATTCGCATCAGTGTGCCACCACGATGTGCAGACATTTATGCCACTTCTTCCTTCACCTTGATCAAGTGAATGAAGGCATCTTCCATCGTCGGTTGGGGGATGCCTGCTGAGTGGACGCGTTGTTTGATTTCTTGGGGTGTCCCCAAAGCGAGTACTTCGCCGGCCATCATGATCGCCATGCGGTCACAGTATTCGGCTTCTTCCATGAAGTGAGTGGTGACGAGGACGGTGACGCCAGCCGATGCCAACGCGTTGATCCGGTGCCAGAATTCGCGACGGGCCAGCGGATCGACGCCTGAGGTCGGTTCATCCAGGAAGAGAATTTCGGGGCGATGCATCAAGGCACAGGCGAGGGCGAGTCGTTGTTTGTAGCCAAGAGGCAAGACGCCGCTCGTATCGTTGAGGACGGGTTTCAAGTCGAATTGCTCGATAGCCCAATCCATGTGTTCTCGGCGGCGACGTCCGGTCAGCCCGTAGGCGCTGCTGAAAAACTGCAAATTGTCGCCGACGCTCAGTGTCCCGTACAGCGAGAATCTCTGCGACATGTACCCGATGCGGGCTCGAGCGGCAGCGGCTGTCTTGCGGACGTCCACGCCAGCGACCTGTAGGCTGCCGTCACTGGCAGGGAGTAAGCCGCATAGCATGCGAAACAGGGTCGTTTTGCCCGCTCCGTTGGCCCCCAGCAGACCGAAAATCTCGCCGCGTTGCACCTCAAATGAGACACCATTGACCGCGTAGAATTCTCCAAATCGACGTTTCACATCGCGTACGGCAATGATGGTCCCGCCTGGGGCGGCCGTTTTGGGGATTCCGATGGCACCCGCGCTGGCCGGCGCCGCGGGGTTTCCCGCGTTACCACGGCGTTCACGGAGGGTGGCGATGAAGCCATCTTCAAAGCGTGGCGGGACGGGGACAAGTGTCACGTCCGGTTCACCGGGCAGCAACTTTTCGGCCGATACTTCTGCATCTCGAGCGATGACCAAGCGCACTGCGTCTGCTTGGATCACCGCATCGACAACGCCCGGCCAACCGATCAACCTCTCTTGCACATCGCGAGTTTTGCGACCCTTGACGTGGAGCTTGAAGGTCCGTCCAGCCAGTGGCTCACTGAATTGCTTTGGCGGGCCTTGGCCGACGAGTAGGCCGTCATCCAAAATGATCACTTCATCGCACCGTTCGGCTTCGTCTAAGTACGCCGTGCTGAGTAGCACCGTTGTATGTTCTTCTCGAACGAAACGGCCCACTATCGACCATAGTTCGCGCCGCGACACGGGATCGACACCAACAGTTGGTTCGTCCAGCAGCAGCAGTCGTGGCGGATGAACGAGCGTGCACGCGAGACCGAGCTTTTGCTTCATGCCGCCGGATAATTTGCCGGCCAGTCGGTTGGTAAATGGCGTCAGACCCGTCATCTGCATCAATTCGTCGTAACGCGTTTGCCGCGAACTCACCGGCACACCCTGGAGGTCGGCGTACAAGTCGAGGTTCTCTTGAACGGTAAGGTCTTCGTACAACCCGAATCGCTGTGGCATGTAGCCGACGCGGGCTTGCACCTTGAGCGGGTCGCGAGCTGCATCGAGCCCCAGCACGGTGACCGATCCATGGTCCGCGCGCAGTAGGCCGGCGGCCAACCGCATGAGCGTCGTTTTGCCGGCGCCGTCGGGGCCGATCAAACCTGTGATTTGGCCGCTCGTAATCCCACAGCTCAGGTCACGCAATGCGTTGACGGGTTGGCGGCGGGCGAGAAACGTCTTGGTGACGACCTCAAATCGCAAGGCCCAGTCATCACTCTTCGCGGTCTGCGGTTGCTCTTGAGGTGGCCCATGGCGTGTCATTTAGCCAGCGCCTGTCCCGAATCCTGCGATGCCTGATTTAACGGAATCTTGACCGTCGCAGGCATGCCCAGACGCAGCTCGTTATTCGGATTCTTCACGAACACCCGAATCTGGTAGACCAGGTTGGTTCGTAGCTCGCGAGTCTCGACCGGTTTGGGGGTGAACTCCGCTGTTGGCGAGATGAATCCGATCCAGCCTTGGTACTCTTTGTCGGGAAAACTATCGGTGACGACATTGGCCTCGAGGCCTTGCGAGACTTTGCCCAGGTCGGGTTCAGAGACATACGCCCGTACCCAAACGGGGTCGCAGAGAGACAGGGTGTAGACGGTTTTCAGGGGGGAAGCCATGTCACCGACTTCCAGGATGCGTTCTTGGATGATGCCATTGGAAGGCGCATAGAGAGACGCATCTTTCAGGTCGTGTTCCACCTGTGCCAATTCGGCTTCGTAGCGTTTGACCAACGCCTTCGCCTCATCCTTGTCTTCTTGCCTCGGTCCTGCGACGGCGAGGTCCAGCTCGGCTTGGCGAGCCTTCATCTGTGCCTCCGCCGAGTCATAGGCGGCCAGCGCGTCGTCGATATCCTGTAGCGACGCCGCATTTGATTTACGCAGTTCGACGCTCCGTTGGTACGTTCGTTTCGCATCGGTAGAGAGAGCTTCTGCCGCAGCGACATCCGCCCTGGCTTTGGCGATCTCCTCGGGACGCGAGCCTGCTTCGAGCCGTGCGACGACCTGCCGCTGCGATTCCACGATCGCCTTCGCCCGGTCAACGGCGTACTGCAGTCGCTCAGTCTCGAGCCTTGCCAGCAAGTCCCCCTTGGTGATCCGGTCGCCTTCTTGGGCGAACAATTCACCGATGCGTTCGCTGCCGTTGATCGCGAGTTCGACTTGCCGAACATCCACGTTCCCGTAGACCACGAGTTCGCTGGCTTGGCGGCCAGCTTTCTGATTTTGCCAATACCAGATGCCGATGCCCGCGCCCGCAACGAGACAGCCTAAACCGAGGAGACGAAAAAGATTCATTTTGCTACGTTTGCTGTTCATCGGTGTGTACCCTCGATCGCTGGACCGGCAGGGCGTAGCGTCGCCGACGCATCCTTGTTGACGACATGGTCGGCGGTCACCTTCCATCCACTCGCGTGCGGCGTCGGGTTCGCCGCTGCGTCTCTCTTTGGCATCGGTGGCTGTGTGTTGGGCATCAGGTGCACCTTGCTGCTCCGGTGAGATGGGTGATGCCGACCTTCTGCGTGGGTGGTCATTCGCCGGACTCGGACTCCAATCAGTCTACCAGTTTATCGAGAACCGAAAAAATCGTACAGCGATGTGGAACGGGGCGTGTCATGCCTCCCCATTGATTGCTCGAGCAAAACACGATGAGATGGTCACGACGGCGGCATCACCGAGAACAACTCTTTGTGTTGATGCGATATCGGCTTGATCGCATCGTTGACGGGAATGATGATGGGAACGCCCGTTGGAATATCGAGTTGAACGATCTCATCATCGGAGAGGTCGTCGAGATATTTAATCATCGCACGCAGCGTGTTGCCGTGGGCGACGACCAAAATGCAATCGGAGGTATCAAACGCTGGAACGATCGTGTGGTGCCAGTACGGCAGCACGCGTTCAATGGTGTCTTTCAGGCTTTCGCAAGATGGCAGCTGATCATGTCGCAAGGCAGCATAGCGTGGGTCTCGCGCCGGAAACCTCGCGTCATCCTCGCTTAACGCGGGCGGACGAACATCGAAACTGCGCCGCCAGCGATGAACTTGCTCTTTGCCAACCCGCTCTGCCATTTCGTCCTTGTACTCACCCTGCAGGGCTCCGTAGTGCCGTTCGTTGAGCCTCCAGCTACGCTCGACGGGGATCCACATCTGATCCATATCTTCGAGTACCAGCCACAGCGTCTTGATTGCCCGCTTCAACACCGATGTGAAGGCGATGTCGAAATGCATTCCTTCTTCGGCCAGACGTCGTCCCGCATCAATCGCTTCGGAACGTCCCTGCTCGGACAGCCCAACGTCGGTCCAACCGGTAAACCGATTTTGCAGGTTCCATTCGCTTTGCCCATGGCGTAGCAGCACGAGCGTCTTTTGTGAGGAATCGCTCATTGATCAAAACAAGTCGTTTGAGGATGCAGTCACCGTTGGTGTCCAACTCTTTCGAGGCGTGAGACTTTCCGGGGCCGTCGTTGTCGAACTAGGCGATCTGCAAAAGAGAAAAGCGGTTGAAATAGCTCTGGGGCATGCAATCCCCGCAACCTCATTGGCCGGTTTCGCGTTCGCCGCTTGTTCCATAAAGAGCAGCAGCCAACGCCGAAGCAGCCAGTATCCCGAAACCATTTCAGCGTACCCTGCGGTCCGGTGAGCCACACTATTGGTCTCCGAACGGATCGTTGGGAGCGTCACCGTTGAAGGGTGCGAATGGATCGACAACGCCCGATTGTCGGCCGGCCTCGGCGTCGTTGGTGGGCTGGATCACGTCCGGCATGTCGGCGGGGATCAGTTTCGTATCGATGACGAATCCTCGCAGCGGTAGCAGTTCGGGCGGCAACTTGGGATCCATGCCGAGCTTCTCCATCCATGTTCGTCGCGTGACGGCCAGGCTTTGCATGCGCTGCTCCGATTTCTCGCGTTGATTTTCGAGCTCGATGAGACGCGTTTGGTAGCGAGACGTGAGTTCCTTGGGCAGTGACGCGCCTTGGTAGCGTCGTTCCAACTGACCGGTAATGCGAGCGATTTCGCTGAGCAGTTGGTTTCGCGTCGCGAGCAACGCAGCGAGCAGCTCATTTGTTTCGTCGAGTTTCCGTCGTGATTCGAGAATGTCCGTCAGCGTGGACTTCAGTGGATCGTCCCACTGAGGGTTGGCGATCCATGCTTCGAGTTGTACTGCCGCGACGGTCCCCCACTCTTTGGTATCCGTCGCGGTATGTTCATGGGCAATCGTGTACGTTTCGGTTCGTCCATTGTCCAGTGAGAATCGCACGCGATCAAACGGGTCAGCACGTTCGTAAATGACCTCACTTTCATCGTCGTGCACCCATTGGAATGGTGGGTTGGGGGTGGGGAACTCGAGGATGACCGTTCGGTTTTCTCCGGAGCGGTTGAGGAACTCATAAGCCGTTGTTTTTTGGTGCAGGGTCTCGATTTTGATATGGTGCAGTTCTCGATTGATCGCGAGGCCCTGGGTTTCGGATTTCGTGATGGTGGGCGAAGTCGTGACACGCACTCCGCCGTCGATGGCATAGCCCACCAGTCGCTTGGATTGGGGGCCGAGGGCGGGCAGAACCAGCTCACCCAAAATTGCCCGTTGCTGGTCACCGGCAAGAACGCTGAGGGGGCCTGACGGTAACAACGAGGGCGTATTGTTCTGGATTTCTAGACAGAGTAGCGTGGCCGTTGGATGATAGGATTGGCGGTAGACGGAGACATCGTCCATCGTGATTGGCGAGACGACGGTATCGAGCAGTGCTGTCTCGCCGCTGCGCAAATCGACGTTGTTAAAATTCAGTGCCAGCGTGCTGCCGGCCGGTGCGTTCTGCGTTTCGGCCAAGACATGGTTCATGGCAGAGGTGGGATCGGTATCGAGCGGGCTGGATTGAGAATTCGTTCGCCTTGGGATGCCGCCACCGCCAAACGAGCCGCCTCCCATACCGCCCATGCCGCCTCCCATACCGCCCATGCCCATCATCATTCCGTCCTCCATGAATGCTGCATCGGCGGCGCCGTCGTAGCCATTGTCAACGGAGGGCTGTAGTGCACCGTTGAGCGACCCAACGTCACGGCTGAGCGATTCGCCAAACGAGGGTGCCAGGGCGACGTGACTTTCTGGTCGATCGACGCGACGAAGTTCAGCTCGTGCGACCGAGTGCATGTCCATCGCGAACAGGACCGGGTTGCCGTCAATGAGTCGCAGGTCCACGTTGGACCAATCGGTGCCCGAAGTGTTGTCGACGATACTGCGATGGATCAGCTTTCCCGCTTCGATCCGGTAGCTGATTTTCCACATCGGCACGCGGCGCATGACACCGACGGAGACTTTGCGTTTGTCGCCCTTCGCAAATACAAACTCAATTTGACTGGAGGGTAAATCATTGGTGTGGGCCAGGTCGGAGAGAGTCTCGGCCAGTCGTTCGTTGAACGCCTCGTCCGTAGAGCGAATGGATGCGGCGTCGTTGACGAGTGCCGTCTGAAATCCTTCGCCGGTGAGTATGGTCATGTATTCGCGGTCTTCACTCACGTCGCCCACGCGATCGCTCCTCTGTTCGATTGCGACGAGGCGGCCATTGATGCTCTGGCCGTCACGCATCGTAGCAACAATCGGCTGGCCCTTCATCGTCAACAGTAGGTTCCCGAGTGTCCGCGTATCAGGCACGAGCGGAGCAGGCTGGATGGGGTCGGTCGCCGCGGCCAAGCGAATTTCGCCCGCGCCGGCGGGGTCAGTCAGCCGTGAGACGCGGATCGCTTCGTCGACCTCGAAGGTCCCCACGTCGACGGCAAATTTGCCTGACCCATCGACGGTGCCCGAGTACTCGAACCATCCCTTGCCCGCTGCATGCAACGTAACGGATGAGAGTTTCAGCTCGACAAGGCTCGGGGCAACGGCGGTGGCGGTCGGGGGCGAGCCGGTGGCGGTAGGTTCCTCGGCCCACAGCGCGGGCATGAACAGCAGAGAAAGAAAGCAGCAGAAAAGACGGTTCATCTGAATGGTCTCAGCATTGCGAGCGAACGGTTGAGCGTCATTCATTGTAGTCGAGTTTTCAGCGGGGCATGAGCGACCGGCCCCCTCAATGGCATGCTTCATTACGCGGGGGTGCCGGGTGGGTTAAACGGGCCCTAGCGGCACGTTGATTCTTTGAGCCGAATGCCGTGAGGCATCGGGTACCGCGCATGGTACCCGGCCGCTTACGCGACTCGGCTCAAAAAACCAACAGGCTCGTTGGTAGAATGGAGCTTGGGCTGGCGCTGTTGAGCCGAATGCCGTGAGGCATCGGGTACCGCACGTGATACCCGGCCGCTTACGCGACTCGGCTCAAAAAGCCAACAGCCCCGTTGGTAGAATGGGGCTTGGGCTGGCGCTGTTGAGAGGCATCGGGTACCGCGCGTGATACCCGGCCGCTTACGCGACTCGGCTCAGAAAGCCAACAGCCTCGTTGGTAGAATGGAGCATGGGCTGGCGCTGTTGAGCCGAATGCCGTGAGGCATCGGGTACCGCGCATGATACCCGGCCGCTTACGCGACTCGGCTCAAAAAGCCAACAGCCCCGTTGGTAGAATGGAGCTTGGGCTGGCGCTGTTGAGCCGAATGCCGTGAGGCAACGGGTGCCGCGCGTGGTACCCGGCCGCTTACGCGACTCGGCTCAAAAAACCAACAGCCCCGTTGGTAGAATGGGGCTTGGGCCTGCGCTGTTGAGAGGCATCGGGTACCGCGCGTGATACCCGGCCGCTTACGCGACTCGGCTCAAAAAGCCAACAGCGCCGTTGGTAGAATGGAGCATGGGCCTGCGCTGTTGAGCCGAATGCCGTGAGGCATCGGGTGCCGCGCGTGATACTCGGCCGCTTACGCGACTCGGCTCAGAAAAACCAACAGCGCCGTTGGTCGAATGGAGCATGGGCCGTCGCTGTTGAGCCGAATGCCGTGAGGCATCGGGTGCCGCGCGTGATACCCGGCCGCTTACGCGACTCGGCTCAAAAAGCCAACAGCCCCGTTGGTAGAATGGAGCTTGGGCTGGCGCTGTTGAGCCGAATGCCGTGAGGCAACGGGTGCCGCGCGTGATACCCGGCCGCTTACGCGACTCGGCTCAGAAAACCAACAGCGCCGTTGGTAGAATGGAGCTTGGGCTGGCGCTGTTGAGAGGCATCGGGTGCCGCGCGTGATACCCGGCCGCTTACGCGACTCGGCTCAGAAAACCAACAGCCTCGTTGGTAGAATGGGGCTTGGGCCTGCGCTGTTGAGCCGAATGCCGTGAGGCATCGGGTGCCGCGCGTGTTACCCGGCCGCTTATGCGACTCGGCTCAGAAAACCAACAGCCCCGTTGGTAGAATGGAGCTTGGGCTGGCGCTGTTGAGCCGAATGCCGTGAGGCATCGGGTACCGCGCGTGATACCCGGCCGCTTACGCGACTCGGCTCAACAAATCAACCGGCTGTTAGGTCGTGTTCCTATCGTCCCTCGTCCAATCAACTTGCCTGAGCGAACAATCAATGAACTATTTGCCCTTAAACGCTGCTCAGCCTTCATTTGGCTTGGGGCTGATTTTAGTTCTGTTCCTGGTCAACGAGTGCCACGGGCAGGATGCGGAGGTGCCGTCGCCGACATCCAAAATTCCGATTCTCGATACGGTGATTGAATCGTGGCCGGTCGACGCGGCGATGACGCGGGTACAAGAACAAGCGATTTGGGCAAAGCTATGCCAGCCGTACACGCCGATTGCCACTCGTATTGCGTTGGATGACTGGGTGGACTCTCTCTCGCCCATCTGCCCGATCGAAATGGACTGGCACGCGCTCGAAGAATTCGGCGTCGGGCGCGATGTGGAGATTCAATTTCAGCTGGGGACTTTGCCGAAACCGTTGCTCGTCCAGGCACTTGCGGCACTGAAGCAGATCGATTGCGTGATTGAGGTTCGGCACGGTGTCGTCAGCATCACTACGCAGTACGACGCGGAGGACAACCTCGCGGTCCGGATCTATGACGCGTCGACGCTCGCCGGTGGTGGTGATCCTCATCAAAAGCTGGTCGCGATGAAGTTTTTGATCGATACGATTGAAACCGTTATCGAACCAGACGACTGGGAAAGATTGGGAGGGACCTCAACTATCCAGTTGATCCCGATGAAGCACAAAAAACTACTATGTGTCGCGACCAGGACCCAGACGCACTGGAAGTTGCAGGCGTTCCTTGATCAACTGCAACGGGTGGGCGGCGAGGCGCCTGCGCCGCGATCCATTATTCCGTCACCGACGCAAATCCCCGAATTGAATTTTCAACCGAAATCGAAGTCCCTCACGCCACAACCGAGGCCCCAAACGGAGTTGCCGCGATTTCGGCCAGAGTGAGCGTCGACTGGCGAGAAAATCGGTGACGGGCAGGGCTGCTCATGAGTGTTGCCATTGAGCACCGGTGTGTCAGTCCATTTTACTTCGGTCGAATCGATCCGATGCCGACCTGCGTTGCGTATCCATACAGATACCGGCCTCTTTCAATTGTGCAAGACGATCAAGCACCTGCTACGGACTGCGGTTCACCCATCGCGGATGCGGTGGCTAAACGCACCAGTGGCGAATGGCCGATTCGTAAAGTCGCACACCTTTGTCGAGTTGATCGATTTCGATGAACTCGTTGACGGTGTGTGCTTGGGCAATTTCCCCAGGCCCGCATACCATGCGTTGGCTGAGACCGTCGAGTGCGCAGGCATCTGTGGCGTAGCAGACTGCTTCGGGTTGGTTCTCACCGATGAACGGTCTTGCTAATTCACAGAGGTCCCCCACGCACTGGGCGTCGGCGGGGGTTTGCATTGGTTCGCCACCGGGAAACAGCTTGAACGCGAGTCCGAGTTCGTCTGCTCGTTGCTGAATTTCAGTGAGCAGTTCACTTCCGTCCACGCCTGGCATGGTTCGGAAGCTGGCCCAGGCGGTGCATTGATCGGGGACGATATTGACTGCGTCCATGCCATCGCTGACGCCAAAATTCCACGTCAGCGTGGGTGGATCGAACATGGGGTTACGTAGTTTCGGATCCGCTTGGCAGCGTTCGTTGATCTCATACAGGGTTTGCAGCATCGGCACCATGGCGACGTTGGCATTGACGCCACAGTTGGTGCTGCTGTGCGCCGCTTGGCCCGATGAGACAACCCGTAGCCCGACGATTCCCTTGTGTGCGTGAATCACGCGCAGTCCAGTGGGCTCGCCGATGATGCACGGCGGATCGACGGCCGAAATCTCTGCGTATGCAGTGGACTGGTCCGCGAGGTATCGAGCGCCTTCGAAACCGACCTCTTCATCCGCAGTGCAGACGATCCACAGTGGGCTGGTCTGGACGGCAAGATCCATGCTTGCAGCGGCAGTAAGCATCGCGGCGAGCGATCCTTTCATGTCGCAGGCTCCGCGGCCGTAAATGCGCGTGCCATCGGCGGTCGCGACAAATGGGTCACCGCCTGGCCCGCTCCAACGATCTGCTGGAACGGTATCGGTGTGGCAGAAATATGCCAAGCCGCGTTGGGACTTGCCGCTGTGCGTCGACGGTGTACTGGCAACCGAAGATGGTGTACCGGCAACCGGGCCTCGCCGGGCGACGAGGTTGCACTTGAGCACTCCTCGCGCATCCCGATAGCTCGTCCGCTCGACGTCGAACCGAAGCTCTTCCAGCCAGTTCGCAACGAGATCGGAAATCGTCTCGTTGCTGCGGCTGCTGACAGTGTCGAGCGAGATGAGCTGCGAAAGGTAATCGGTAACGCGGGTCATGATCCTCACACCGAGGCGTGTCGGCCTGGCTTCTTGTTACGAGGGAAGGAGTTCTTGGCGCCTCCGCTGGTGGACCCACGCCGTGATTGTCCGCCGTTGGAGCGACTCTCGCCGCCTGAACGACCGCCTCCGGATCGTCCGCCACCTTGGCCACGACCGCCACCTTGACCGCGACCCTTGGGTGCATTCGAGGCGGGTTCAAAGCGTTCTTCGGGGTTTTCGACTTTGAGCTTTTGACCGATCAAACTTTCGATCGCGCTGAGTTCACCGCGTTCATCGCCGGTACAGAACGAAATGGCGATTCCATCGGCGCCGGCGCGGCCGGTACGACCGATGCGGTGTACGTAGCTCTCTGGTTCAACGGGCATGTCGTAATTGATCACGTGACTGATGCCATCGATATCGATACCGCGTGCGGCGACGTCGGTGGCGACGAGCACGTTGATGCGATCGTTACGAAAAGCGTCGAGTGCTTTCTGGCGAGCATTCTGTGTTTTGTTTCCGTGGATCGCCACAGCTTGGATGCCGCTCTTGTCGAGTTTTTTCACCAGTGAATTGGCACCGTGTTTGGTGCGTGTGAAGACGATCGAGCGTGTCACGTCTTTGCTGAGCAGGAGATCGGTCAGTGACGAGACTTTGTTATCACGTCGCACGATTCGCAAGCGTTGTTCGATTAACTCGACGCTCGTCTTCTTCGGCGTCACGTTGATCGACATCGGATTGAACAACAGGCTGTTGGCCAGTTCCCGAATTTTAGGCGCGAGTGTTGCGGAGAAGAACATTGATTGTCGTTGTTCGGGTAACGCCGCAATGATTTTTTTCAGTGCTGGCATGAAACCCATGTCGAGCATCCGGTCGGCTTCGTCGAGCACGAACACTTGCACGTCGCGAAGATTGATGTGCCCTTGGTCCATCAGGTCGATCAAGCGTCCTGGCGTCGCGATCAGTACGTCGACGCCTTTACGCATCGAGTTGACCTGGCCAGCCTGCCCGACACCGCCATAGACCAAGACGGAATGGAACTTCATGTGCTTGCCGTAGCGGCGAAAACTGTCACCGATTTGAATCGCCAGTTCGCGGGTCGGTGCCAGGACGAGCGTTGTCGGGCGGTTCGCAGCGGCACGTGGTTTCTCGTGACCCAAAAAGTCAAGGATCGGTAGCGCGAAGGCAGCGGTTTTCCCGGTGCCGGTTTGAGCGCATCCGAGAATGTCTTGTCCGGCCACAGCGGCCGGGATGGCTTGAGCTTGGATTGGCGTCGGTGTGACGTAGTCTTGTTCGGCGAGTGCTTTTTTGAGGGGAGCGTAAAGGTCGATAGATTCGAAATTCTTCAAGAGAGTTGCTTTTTCAAGTATGAGTGAGTCACTCGCGGCCTGCATGTCTAGACGGGCAGCACGAAACCGGCTGCGGAGAAAAACGTACCAACACGAACTGCGAGCGAGAACGAACGGAGCGATTCTGGATCGTTCGTGCGTTCAAGGGGGAGCTGTGGGAAAATCGCCAACGCGAATTCCCGAAAATTCCGGACTAACAAGAAGAGTCACGAAATCGTTTGCGTCCGTTTGCACAAACGCGGAGCAGCTTTCCTGGGTCGGTCGACAGGACCGAGTCGGTTGGCAGCGGGTTGGTAAACAAATCGTTCACCGGGAGACGAGCGGCAGAGACCTTGGCTCAACACCGTGTTCTCGTCGGTCGATCAAATGCTGCCTAAAGCGGCTGCATTTCTTGTTGCCGATCGACCTTTGGAAGTGAACCACCAATCCGTTTGACGGTTCACTGACGGTAAACTCTACATCGCCAAACAGGATACGCCAAGCCCAAAGTGAGAAAAAGGACGCCGGAGGGGTGTGAACGGCTTGCCGATCGGGGTTGTCAGCCGAGTGGTCTCCGCCACCGAGTCGCGCAGCGCACACGCCCGCTGGGGCGTCTCAGAGTACTGGCATCGTTCCCTGACACCCGCGTATTTTGTCATTGAGTAAAAGCGTTTAAATGATCGTTGAATTGCGAGCGGTGCCCAACGCACCGAGACATCAACGGTGGAAGCGTGGGGCACGGCCCACGCGGTGAAATGAAAAAAATCTGAGCGGGTGGTCCGTGGCGCCGCATCGCGATAAATGTCGATAGCACTGGGCAATTTGCCGGGGCAATTCCTTTCAATCCGTGGATGCCCAAGCTCTCGCCCCCCCGCGCAGCACACCCGCAGCACTGGTATGCTGTCGCAGGTGACGCGAGACCTTTCGCGTCCCTTATCCATCACTCTTCCCAATAAATAACTCCCGCTCGTGCGGCGCATCGATTTCGGTGCGTTCGACGAATCACCTTCGCTTTTCGCTCGCATAAGTTCCCGACCATGTGGCCTACAATTTGGTCCTATTTCCTGACAACCCTGTTCCGCAGCAGCCAAGGGGCTGGTGTGGGGCACGCCCGTGAAGCGATTCACGGGGTCGGCATGCAACGAATCAAGCGAAGCGTCGATGAAAGCTGGCGGATCGCAAATCAATATGAATCCAGAAATCGCCACCACGATTCTCTACTGTCTACTCAGTTTTATCCTTGGCATCGCTGCTGTGCTGGCTTGGGGGAAGCGGCAAGCGACCCAACGCGAAGAGCGTCTGCGCAGCGAAGCGGCCTCACTCCTGTCAGCGTCCCAGCGTGATGCGGAGACGAGGGCCGCAAGTATCGTGCTCGAAGCGCGTGAGAAAGCGATCTCGATCAAACTGGAGGCCGAGCGTGAAGTAGCGTTGCTGAAGGAAAAGGAGCAGGCGCGAGATCGTAAACTGGATATGCGTGAGGATCAGCTCGCAGCTAGCCAGGAAACGTTGCAGAAAGCTCAACGCGGGCTCGAGAACAGCCAAACGCGACTTGCTGCGCAAATGCGTGATCTCACCGAGGAACGCGCCGAACTGGATCGGCTGGTCTTGGATAGTCAACGCACGCTCGAACAGATCAGTGGCATGAGCGAGGAGCAAGCTGCGGCGAAATTGATGGCGTCGGTGCGTACCGAGCTCGACCATGAAATCGGTTCGGCGGTGCTGAAGCAGCAGCGAGAGATGTCGCGACGAGTCGACGACCAAGCCAGAGAGATGTTGTTGACGGCGATGCAGCGATATGCGTCGCCGCACACCGCCGATACGACGACGAGTACGGTCGGCGTCCCGAGCGACGACATGAAAGGTCGCATCATCGGCCGCGATGGCCGAAACATCCGTGCCTTTGAGGCCGCGACGGGCGTGGATTTGATTATCGACGATACCCCTGGAGTGGTCGTCGTCAGCGGATTCGATCCGGTCCGCCGCGAGATCGCTCGTTCGTCATTGGAGAAGCTGATCGCTGACGGTCGTATCCATCCGTCGAAGATCGAGGAACTCGTCGAACAAACAACACAGGAGATCAAGAACTTCATCATCAAGAAGGGCCAAGAGGCTGCGGCCGAAGTCAATGTGTCGGGGCTGCATGATCGGGTAACCGAGATGCTCGGCAGGTTGCACTTCCGCACGTCGTACAGCCAGAACGTGCTGCGGCACAGTGTCGAGGTGGCATTCCTGTCCGGCATGTTTGCCGAGATGATTGGGATGGATGGTGACATTGCTCGCCGCGCGGGGCTGCTGCATGACATCGGCAAGGCGGCCGACCATGAACTCGAAGGCGGCCATCCCAAAATCGGTGGTGATCTGTTGCAACGGCACAAGGAAAGCAGCGAAGTCGTGCACGCCGCGCGGGGCCACCATGATGAAGTTGTCACCGAACACCCCTACACGATGCTGGTCGCGACCGCGGACGCCTGCAGTGCCAGCCGTCCAGGAGCCCGTCGTGAATCGCTCGAACGCTACGTTAAACGCATGGAAGAACTCGAGTCGATTGCGCATCGATTCGAAGGGGTGCAGCAGGCCTACGCCATTTCCGCAGGTCGTGAGATCCGGGTGATTGTGAGCAGTGGCCAGATTACAGACGAAAGCGCCGCGACGATCTGCCGGGACATCGCGTTGTGTTTCGAAAAGGAACTGACGTATCCTGGTGAAATCAAGGTCACGGTCGTGCGGGAAGCTCGATTCACTAGCACGGCCAAATAGAAAGGATTCGATGGAACACCCATGCACCAGTCGTCGGGAATACCGCCGTCAACGGCATGCCCCACCAGACGCGTTGCGTTCGCGGTTGCCGGGGGGATGCCAGCACTGTGTGGTGAGCCGATTCACGTGTGGGGATTTATTCAGGGCGATAGTGTTCGGTGCAGCACTCGCCTAAACTCGCGAGACAAACATTTAACGAAGCAGGGGCGATCAGCATGGCAGAAATCAAGATTGGTGTACGTGTCGACTCTCTCGGCGAGCAAACACCCACGGCCGCATCACTGCGACGTACGTTAAGCTGGGTTGCCGCCACGGGAGCGACCAGCGTGGAACTGTGCGGTCATCAGTTGCTCAACGTGTCGGAACTCTCTGACACCGCCGTGCGAACGATACGAAAGATTCTCGATGATCTGAATCTACAGGTGGCATCGATACGCTTGCCGACGCGTTTCGGCTTTGATCATCTGCCGAACCTGGACCGTCGTGTTGACGCGACCAAGGACGCGATGCGGGCTGCGTACCGTTTGGGGGCACCCTTGGTGGTCAATCAAATCGGCCCCGTTCCGACGCCACCGGTGTCCCATCGCCGCGCGACGCCGACACCGCTATCAACGGGATCGTTCGGATCAACGGCGATCCGGTCCGCGATGCCGCCGGAGGGGTTAAGCGTTGCCGAAGCCCAGGCCTGGATCGCAGGCGCCTCGTCCCATGGCGGTTCATCCGCCTCAGACAGCGATTCGTCATCCTCCGGAGAAACGGAGCAGGTCGACCCACGCTGGAATACGATGCGGGAAGTGCTCGATGACTTGGGCCGTTTTGGCGCTCGCGTGGGCGCGTTTTTCGCCGCGGAGACGGGGACCGAACCGGGATCGCATCTGGCCAGTCTGATCGACACGAGTGCGGAGTCGTACATCGCCGTGGCGCTCAATCCGGGTCAATTGATTATGAACCGGCACAGCGTTGCTGACGCGGTCGCTGCTCTCGGCGATCGGATTCGCATCGTCAATGCGGTTGACGGTGTGCTCGATCTTTCTGCGGGGCGCGGCATTGCCGTTCCGGTGGGTCAAGGAACCGCGGATTTCCCGTCGCTGCTCGGCCAATTGGAAGACATCCCCTACCGCGGTCCCTTCGTCGTGGGACGCTCTGACATGCCCGCAGCAACGGCGAAGCAAGAAATCGCTGCGAGTGTTGAGTACTTTCGCAACATGTAGCTCGAAAAATCAGATATCTTGGCGGGCGAGCGCAAATCCTTAGAATCTCGTGCATCGCAGTTCAATACCGAATTCCACTAACCACAAGCGTGACGCCGTGCCTGAGCTGGCCCATCACAATCTCGACATTAAACGCGTTGCCATTCTGTTCGCCGGAGGTCCCGCGCCAGCAGCCAACGCCGTCATCAGTACCGCCGCGTTTTCGTTCCTCGAAGAGGGCGCCCAGGTGTTTGGGATCAAACACGGCTATAGCCGCTTGGCGGAATACACCGCCGCGGGTCCATTGCGCGAAGGTGAAGACTATATTTGTTTTTCGCATGATACTCTGGTCAATGCACGCAGTAGCCGTGGCATCATGATCGGGACCGCGCGAACGAACCCAGGCAAGCACGTCAGCAGCCCCGAACACCTCAAAGACCCCGAACTCGTCGCCCCGCTACGCCGAGTGTACGAAGGTCTGTGTTCGCTCGAGATCGATGCGTTGATTTCCATCGGCGGTGATGACACGCTGAAGACTGCGAACAAGTTAAAAATGTTCCAGGATAATTTGCCTCGCGACGCGCGGCGGTTCCCCGTCGTGCACCTGCCCAAGACCATTGACAACGATTACTCGGGAATCGACTTTACGTTTGGATTTTTCACCGCGGTCGAAACGCTCGCCGAAGAAATTCGCAACCTTAACTTTGATGCGGCCGCCGGTCGCGCCTATTTCTTGTGCGAAGCCATGGGGCGTAGTGCGGGATGGTTGGCCTATGGGGCCGCGATCGCTGGCGAGGCCAGCATGGTGCTCAGCGTCGAAGACATCACCGGGGCTCTCGCTGATGAAGAACTCATCAGTGCAGAAACCGGGGCGACTCGAAAAGTCATGGCGCTCGAACGGGTGATCGACCGGATGGTCGACATGATGCTGGCGAGAGAACGTGACGGTCGTCCCTACGGCACGATCGTGATCGCGGAAGGCATGGCTGAGTTCCTGCCGGCGAAGTATCTCGAAGGCGTCAGCCGCGATGATCATGGTCACATCAACATTTCCTCGATCAATCTCTCTTCGCTGATTTCGCGTTTGATCGGCGAGCGGTACACCGAACGGACGGGCAAGTACCGCAAGGTCAATGGTCTGCAGATGGGGTATGAAGCCCGCTGTGCACCGCCGCAGGCCTACGACGTGTTGCTCGGCTCACAGCTCGGTGTGGGAGCCTATCGTGCTCTTGTCGAGGAGAAACTCAACGGTGTGATGGTTTCAGTCGCAGGCCAGTTCGACTTGCACTTCGTGCCTTTTGACGACCTCGTCGACCCTCAAACGCTCGTGACTAAAGTCCGGTTCATCGAGCATAACTCCGACTTCCACCGCTTGGCTCGGTTTTTGGAAACGTGCGTGGACAACTAGCGGACTGTTCTTCGGTAGAGCGATTGAGCCGAGCGTCCGTAAGGCATCGGGTACCCGCGCACGTTACCCGGCCGCTCACGCGACTCGGCTCAAAAAACCAACAGCCCCCGTTGACTGAATCAAGCTCCCGCCGGCGCTACTGAGCCGAATGCCGTGAGGCATCGGGTACCGCGCACGACACCCGGCCGCTCACGCGACTCGGCTCAAAAAACCAACAGCCCCGTCGATTGCATCAAGCTCCGGCCGGCGCTACTGAGCCGAATGCCGTAAGGCATCGGGTACCGCGCGTGATACCCGGCCGCTCACGCGACTCGGCTCAAAAAACCAACAGCCCCCGTTGATTGCATCAAGCTCCGGCCGGCGCTACTGAGCCGAATGCCGTGAGGCATCGGGTACCGCGCACGACACCCGGCCGCTCACGCGACTCGGCTCAAAAAACCAACAGCCCCGTTGATTGAATCAAACTCCGGCCGGCGCTACTGAGCCGAATGCCGTGAGGCATCGGGTACCGCGCGTGATACCCGGCCGCTCACGCGACTCGGCTCAAAAAACCAACAGCCCCCGTTGATTGAATCAAACTCCGGCCGGCGCTACTGAGCCGAATGCCGTGAGGTATCGGGTACCGCGCACGACACCCGGCCGCTCACGCGACTCGGCTCAAAAAACCAACAGCCCCGTCGATTGCATCGAGCTCCGGCCGGCGCTACTGAGCCGAATGCCGTGAGGCATCGGGTACTGCGCACGACACCCGGCCGCTTACGCGACTCGGCTCAAAAAACCAACAGCCCCCGTTGATTGCATCAAGCTCCGGCCGGCGCTACTGAGCCGAATGCCGTGAGGCATCGGGTACCGCGCACGACACCCGGCCGCTCACGCGACTCGGCTCAAAAAAGCCAACGGCCCCCGTTGATTGAATCGAGCTCCGGCCGGCGCTACTGAGCCGAATGCCGTGAGGCATCGGGTACCGCGCACGACACCCGGCCGCTCACGCGACTCGGCTCAAAAAACCAACAGCCCCCGTTGATTGCATCAAGCTCCGGCCGGCGCTACTGAGCCGAATGCCGTGAGGCATCGGGTACCGCGCGTGATACCCGGCCGCTCACGCGACTCGGCTCAAAAAACCAACAGCCCCGTCGATTGAATCAAACTCCGGCCGGTGCTACTGAGCCGAATGCCGTGAGGCATCGGATACCGCGCGTGATACCCGGCCGCTCACGCGACTCGGCTCAAAAAACCAACAGCCCCCGTTGATTGAATCGAGCTCCGGCCGGCGCTACTGAGCCGAATGCCGTGAGGCATCGGGTACCGCGCGTGATACCCGGCCGCTCACGCGACTCGGCTCAAAAAAGCCAACAGCCCCCGTTGACTGAATCAAGTTCCCGCCGGCGCTACTGAGCCGAATGCCGTAAGGCATCGGGTACCACGCGTGACACCCGGCCGCTCACGCGACTCGGCTCACTCGATCGACTGGGCGATCATCGCTGCTTGAGCATGACAACCACGTGCTATCCGTACGATGGCAACCTTGTCAGCAGGCTTTGCAGGAACGCTGAGAGCGACTCCGCAGTGGCGAAGCTTTCGCTACGGCAGACGATATACAGCACGAAGGCGATGTAGATTGCGAGTAGGAGGAGTGCTTTGCCGCGTCCCATCTCCACGTAGGGCACACCTTCTGCTGTGGTGCCGCGCCGGCCGACGTAGTAAATGAAAAAGCTGATGATAGTCAGTGCCAAGAGCAACAGTCGCAGCTCTCCACTTTCGGCCGCAATCTCCGCTGACATCTCGATCGGTCCATGGATCAGTGTGAACAGAAACAGCGGGAAGCCGAGAGCGAAACAGATATCGAAGATATTGCTGCCCAGTGCGTTGGCGACTGCATCGTCGTAGTCGCCATCGCGCGCATCGCGAATCGACATCACCAAGTCCGGGACGCTCGTGGCCATTGACGCGAAAATGACCGCGACAAACATGGGCGGCATGCCCAGCCCCGTTAGTTCGGTACCAAAGAGCGTGTAGTGAGGGGATTCCACGCTGCCAGTGCCCAGCCACTCGCAGGCCTCGACGAGTAGCCAACAGGCCGCGCCAATGATCGCCGTGGATGACAAAAGCAACGGCCACCCGTTCCACGTTTCGTTGGCAATCTGTTGACGTTGTTTACTGCGGACAAACAGGCGCTCTAAATCGAGCAGCGGCCCGAGCGACAGCCAGTAGAACAAACTGCCCATCAGCCCACGCGGCCCCTCATCGGCTTCGTCGTCGATTGGCTCGTCGTCTTTCTTCGGTCCAGTTTCCTTCTTCATCGATAGCAACATGAAACCAAAATAGGCAACGTACAAACCGATCAACACCAATCCCTGCCACCAATGGAGTTGCTCGCCGTTGATGAGCAAGATCAAGACGAACTCGCAGAAGATTAGCGACAATCCGTCACGCAGCAGCACCTTCGTCGAGACTTGGACCGTCGCCACCTTGACACCCATGATCACTGACCCGATGACGGTCAAGATACATGCGGCTGGAATGATCATCCCGTTGAACATGGCGCTGCCGGCAGTCGTCCCAATGCCGATTGCAAACCCATCTCGATCGGACAACACGAACAGAGCGATCAGCGTGGTGCACAATTCAGGTACGGAGCTGGAGATCGCGTTGATCGTACCACCCCGTACCCCTTCAGACATGTTGCGACCGATATACTTCGACGCAACCTCAAACCCATCGCAGGCTCGCCAAATCAACAGGCACGTGAAGGAAATCAATATCAGCGGAATCAAAATACCCATGGAAATCCAAAAACGCGACGGATACGGCGGCACCAAGTTGGCGTGGGATGACAAGTTACCAGCCTGCTGGAAGCTGTCAATTCAGATCGCCCTGCGGTGTTTAGCCACAATCGCATCAAGGGCCAACGTCGAGTTGCGCGAACAAACAGGTGACAAATTCTCGCGTCGCTAGTGCCGCGAGACGGTGGGGGCCCACGCTTTGGCGAGCGTACCTACGTCGGCTCTTCTAACCGCGATGCTCACTGGTGTCGTATCAGGGCTCGCGAAATCAAAATGCTCTTGAGATACCTCGCAGGGATCGTTTCTGCGGGATTGCGAACCCTGACGCCCGGTCGGTATTCTCACCGAGTGCTGTTTGTTAACGAGCATGTCAGATAATCGGCGAATGGAGGATCTGGTCGCGATATGTCAGTTCCTACGCTACGATTGAGCCCAAACGACTCCGCGCCGCTGAACAAGTCTCCAGCCTGATGCTGCCTCGCCCCTCGTCCGAATCACCCTTGCGACGCATCCTGCGGGGGGCTGCGGTACTGAGCGTGATCTTTGTCGTCTCAGTGATCGGTTACCGATTGCTTGGCGACTATTCGTGGACCGAGTCGCTGTGGATCGTGGTGATCACCATCTCCACGGTTGGATACGGCGAGCACAGCTCGCTGCCGCCACGGGTTCAGATGTGGACCGTCTTGGTCATTTTGATGGGGATTTCGGCCGCGGTATACACCATTGGTGGTTTCATTCAGCTGATGTTGGCGGGCGAATTGAACCGACTTTTAGGGGATCGAAGAATGAGCCAAGAACTGGAACACATGAGCCGGCACGTGATCATTTGCGGCTTTGGTCGGATGGGCAGCACTTTGGCCGAGGATCTTCGGCATCAAGGGCGCCCCGTCGTGATCATTGACACGGATGTCATACTCAACGAGGGGTTGCAGACCATGGGATTTGTCAGCGTGCATGGCGATGCGACGGATGACGATGTCCTGCGGCGAGCGGGCATCGAGCGCGCATCAACGCTGATTACCGTATTGCCCAGCGACGCGGAAAATGTCTTCATTACATTGACGGCACGCAATCTCAATTCAAAACTGCAGATCGTTGCTCGTGCCGAGCAGCCGTCGACGGAGTCAAAACTACGTCAAGCGGGAGCGAATCGCGTGGTCATGCCGACCGTCCTGAGCGCGCAGCGGATCTCACGCATGGTCACGCGCCCCGCCACGGCAGAGCTGATTGACTTGGTCACCGAAGCGGACCTCGAAGACGTTGAGTTAGACGAGATTTCTCTCGCGCCCGGAACGCCGTTTATCGGTACTACGATCGCCGATCTTGATATTCACCGGAACTTCAATTTGCTACCGGTCGCGATCAAGTCGAGCGATGGTCAGTTGATGTTCAACCCGAATGCGTCCTACTGCCTCGACGATGCCGACATCATTCTTGTCATGGGGCACCACCGAGACATCGCAGCATTCCGCAAAAGCCTTCTTTAGCGAGCTCCGATCAAGACTTGCCATTGAACCGGAGTCGACCAATCGAAGGGGCGGAATTTCAACTGAAATTCCGGAACCCCACCACGTTCAGGGCCGACGGCCATGAACGGATATGCTCGGGACGTTGGTCCTGTCTACTTATCAGCAGCGAGTAACGCTTTAGCGGCTTGCTCGACAAGCTTCGATTCGGATGGGCTGATCGAACTCAGCAGAGGCGAAATTGGGCCGACATTGGCGATACCCGCGAGACTGACGGCTTCATGGAGGACGCGAATGGGGTTGATGTTGTTGCGTAAATCCTCCAGGCCACAGAATTGCTTGCGGATCACTTCTGCTTCCTCGTACTGTTCTGCTTGGATCGCGTGCAGCATCTTCATGCTCAAGGAGGGAGCGACGCAAATGCATCCAGAGGTGAATCCGGTCAAACCGAAATCACGCATGTGGATAATAGCCGGCTGTTCGCCGATCCCGCTGACAATCAGATCTGGGCCGACCGCATCGAGGATCTCACGCAGGTAAGGATCATCGGTGCTGTCTTCGCGAACCACAGCGTACTTGATCGCCGAAACCAGTCCATCGTCCATGAGACTTCGGACTTGAGCGGGCTCCATATAGCGGTCGTGTTTGATGTATAGCACGATCGGCTTGCCAAACGCTTCGGCAAACTTCCGGATTCCAGTGGTGATCCCGGCCGCCGTCGCGATTGCCACTTGAGGCAGAACCATGACAGTGGGGTAGTCAAAATCACGGAGGATCTGTGCTTGATCCATCATCGTCCCGTAGGCCGGGCCGACGGACGGGATCACTGTCGTGTTCTCGCTGGAAACTTCAGCCAACATTTCGAGTAGCCCGGCGTACTCACTCAGCGCGACGTGGTAGAGCACCGCGTTGCCACCGTAGAGCAGCGTCGTGACACCGCCCTGCTCGAGAAACTTGACCATGCGTTGATTCTCGGCACGGTCGATCGCGTGGTCGGCGTCACGTGCCAATGGGGGAACCGCGATGACGGAGCTCGCCAAGAGTTCTTTGGTGATCGATTGTGTGTTCATGTTAGAAAATATCCGGTTCAGGTGTTGGTTTACCGTGTTGAAGGAAGTCGAAATCACAACCGTCGTGTGCCTGGGTGACGTGTTTGCAAAACAGTTGCCCGTAGCCGCGTTCGTAGTAGACCTCTGGAGGCGTCCAGGCGGCACGGCGGCGAGCCAGTTCGTCGTCATCGACCAACAGATCGAGACGTCGCTCATTGACATTCAGGTGGATCGGGTCGCCAGTTTGGACAAGCGCCAACGGGCCACCGAGGTGTGATTCGGGTGAGATGTGCAGAATACACATGCCGTAGCTCGTGCCGCTCATCCGGGAATCGGAAATTCGCACGAGATCCCGCACCCCAGCTTTGAGCAAGCGGTCGGGAATAGGCAGCATGCCCCATTCAGGAAATCCGGGGGCACCGAGTGGGCCCGCACTGCGAAGGACGAGAACCGAGTCGGCGGTGATGTCGAGGCTCTCGTCATTCAAACGGGCTTTCATGTCCGCGTAGTTCTCGAAGACGACTGCCGAGCCGGTATGATCGAACAGGCGGGGATCGGCCGCGGACGGTTTCACGACGCAGCCGTGAGGCGCCAAGTTACCTCGTAATATGAACGTGCCGCCCGCGCTCGATACGGGCCGTTCGAGCGTGCGAATGACTTCGTCGTCGTGTACCTCCGCATCAGCGAGATTCTCACCGAGCGTTCGCCCGCTGACCGTGCTGCAGTCAGTATCGAGCAAGCTCTCGATTTGTTTCATCAGTGCGGTCAAGCCACCCGCGTTATAAAAGTCTTCCATTAGGTACTTGTCGCCGGACGGCCGTACATTCGCGACGACGGGCGTGGATCGTGAAAGCTCGTCGAAGCGATCGAGAGTTAGTGGGATACCGGCCCGCCGGGCCATGGCGATGACATGGATGATCGCGTTGGTCGATCCGCCGATCGCCATGTCGGTAATGATGGCATTGTCGAACGAAGCCGCAGTGAGAATATCAGAAGGCTTCAGGTTCTCCCACGCCATCTCGACGATGCGACGTCCGTATTGGGTCGCCAGACGCGAATGTTCGGACAATACCGCCGGTACCGAGGACGCCCCCGGTAGTGACATTCCCATCGCTTCGGCGATCGCGGTCATCGTCGACGCCGTGCCCATCGTCATGCAGTGCCCCGGTGACCGGGCAATGGAATTTTCAATTTGACACCAGGATTGATCGCACAGGTTTCCGGCCCGCCGCTCGGCCCAATACTTCCATGCATCGCTACCGCTGCCGAGTGTTTCCTTTTTCCATTTCGCATTGAGCATCGGTCCGGCGGGAAAGAACATTGTCGGCAAATCGGCGCTGATCGCGCCCATCAACAACGCGGGCGTCGTCTTGTCGCATCCGCCCATGAGGATCGCCGCGTCGATCGGATGGCAACGCAGCACCTCTTCCGTCTCCATCGCGAGCAGGTTGCGATAGAGCATCGTCGTCGGCTTCATCAACATCTCGCCGAGTGACATCATCGGCACTTCGACGGGGAAGCCCCCCGCCTGCCAGACACCTCGTTTTATTTCTTCGGCGCGTTGCCGCAAGTGCGAGTGGCATGTGTTAAGATCACTCCACGTGTTGAGAATCCCGATGACGGGTTTTCCCATGTAATCGTCATCGGCCAGCCCCATTCCTTTGAGTCGTGAACGATGCCCGAATGAGCGCAGGTCGTCAGGCCCAAACCAGCGGTGGCTGCGTAAGTTCGTGGGATCACGTTCAGCAGGATCGGGTGAGTGGGGAGGTGGTGTTGGCATGGATATGAATTTTTACTTAGAACGATGACTGCGCGATACAACTGATGCCTCCGCTCCTGATTCTCTTCGTTGGCATGATCGTCGTTTTGACGGGAATCGTGTTTTTCCGTTGGCACGCGTTTTTATCGCTGATTGCGGCGGCTCTTGCAATCGCGCTGCTGACGTCGCCTGCGACGCTCATGCGTCACGAAATAAGGCAAGCAGCGATCGTTATCGACGCCAACGATCTGGCGGCGGGTACGATGACCCCCGAAGCAATCCGCGAAAAGGAGCTCTCGCCAGGATCCTACCAGATCCTCCGCGCACCATCGATCGCGGGAGATACAGAAAGCCAGCAAGCCGATCCCGTCGGGGTCCTCCGGGTGGGGACAAACGCGACTGGCGAGGATGTGTCGGTCGCGGTTTCCAATTCGACGGCGTTGGAACCAGGCGATCGACTTGTCTCCAGTCGCCAATGGAATCAAATTTCGGAGTTTGGACGTCGCAGCGTGGGCTCACGTGTTGCCGATGGGTTCGGTGATACCTGCCGCAAAATCGGTATTCTCATTGCGATGGCTGCGATCATTGGCCACTGTCTGTTGGTCAGTGGCGGTGCCCAACGGATCATCGACGCGGCTTGCTCGCTGCTAGGCGATTCGCGGACATCGATCGGGTTTGTCATCAGCGGCTTCGTGCTGGCGATCCCGGTGTACTTTGACACCGTTTTCTATCTGATGATCCCATTGGCCAAGGCACTCTACCGGCGGACGGGAAAGAACTATTTGTTGTACGTCATGTCCGTCGTCGTCGGCGCCACCATGGCACATTCGTTAGTGCCGCCGACACCGGGGCCGCTACTCGTTGCCAGCGAGTTGAACCTTGATCTCGGGGTCGCGTTGAAGGCTGGACTGCTCGTGGGCGTGATCTGCGCCGTCGTCGGCTACGCGTACGCTATGGCGATCAATCGGCGCTGGACGGTGGTACCGGAATTGGATTCCAACTCGATTCAACCGCTCTCTGCGGACGATTCACCAGATCATGTGTCCGCGGCAGCGCCGTTGCCGCCGTTGTGGTTGTCGCTCTTGCCTGTGTTATTGCCATTGGTATTGCTGGCCAGCGGCGCGAATTGGCAGGCCCTGGGCGTTTCATCTCCCGCAGAGGGTTCGGCCGTCGGTGTCTCGTGGACTGCGGCCGCCATTGACTTCGCGTCTGACAAAAATATCGCGTTGACATTGTCCGCGGCCGTTGCGTTGATGCTGCTGGCGTGGTCCCCGCGGCGCGACGGGGTGTCGCTGGCCAACCATGTCCAGAAAGCATTGTCGGATGCGGGGTCGATCATTCTCATCACCGCCGCGGGCGGCGCGCTCGGTCAGGTCATCCGGGAAACCGGGATCGCAGACGTATTGGTCGACGAGATGCCGCCGCAAGGATCCGGGTTGATGATTTTGTGCGTCGCGTTTTTTGTCACGGTCCTGATCCGATTTGTGCAAGGGTCCGCGACGGTGGCAATGATCACGTCTGTCGCGATCGTCGGCCCGATGGCAACGACGATGACGTTACCGTTTCACCCGGTCTACCTGTTCTTGGCGATTGGGTGCGGGTCGAAACCACTGCCGTGGATGAACGATAGCGGTTTTTGGGTAATCGGACGGTTGAGCGGTATGACGCCCAAAGAGACTTTGAAGACTTTCTCGGCCACGCTGACGGTGATGGGATTGGCTGGGTTTATTGTCACGTTAATCGGGGCAACGTTCTGGCCGATGGTGCCATGATATCGGCAGCGGTGTGCCCATCGGTTGTTCAGTGGCGGTCAGCGATACTCAATAAAGTGTGCAGCATCAGGTTCGCACCCGCTTCGATATCTGACCACGCCGTCCACTCGGCGGGTGAATGACTTTGGCCTCCCTTGCTGGGGACAAATATCATGCCGACAGGAACCATCCGACCCATGATTTGGGCATCGTGCGCGGCACCGCTATGCATGCGATTCGCATCGAGTCCGAGTCGCTCACTCTGACGCATCAGTTCCTCGACGAGATCGCTGCCACACTGGACCGGTTTCAAATAGCTTTTCTGCTGAAATTCGAACATCAATCCGCGCCGGCGCGCGATCGCAGAGAGGGCTTTGCGAAACGAGGCAGCGAGCTCGGCGAGGATATCTTCGGACGTGTCGCGGACGTCCAATGAAAATTCGACGAGGCCCGGCACCGTGTTCGCGGCCCCTGGCAAAATCTGAGCCTTGCCAATTGTCGCTCGACTGCGGAGCGAACCGTTCTCGTCCAAGATCCGAGGTACTTCATGAGCAAAATCAGCTAGCCCCATGAAGGCGTCTTTACGCATTTCCATTGGCGTCGTTCCCGCGTGATTGGCTTCGCCTCGAAACCAAACCGACCAAGTAAACAGGCCTGTGATCTCGTCGACGATCCCAATCGGCTTCTTGAGATGATCGAGCACCGGACCTTGCTCGATATGCAATTCCAGGTACCCCTGAATCGACTCGGGGTCACGTGCGGCATCGAGTGCTGCGAGCGGATCGTAGCCGTGTCGACTCATCTCGTCGGCTAGCTTCACACCATCGAGATCACTCATCGTTGCGAGCAGTTCGGGATTGATCAATCCGCACACCGATTGGGAGCCGAACATGCCTCCAAACCGCCCTTCCTCGTCGCTGAATGCGATCAGCTCGATCGCTCTTCGCAGCGAAGCGTTTTCCTCGTTAAGTCGCCGCAGGCACTCCAGACCAACGACGACACCGAGAGTCCCGTCGAGTGCTCCGGCGCAGGGCACGGTATCGATGTGTGAGCCAACTAAGATCCGTGGGGCGTCCGTCGTGCCCGCATAGGTTGCCGTGACATTAGCGGCACCATCCATCGCGGCAGCCAACCCGGCAGTTTCGATTTGCTCAGTTAGCCAGCGTTTCCCCTCGATGTCCGCGTCGGTGAACGCCATCCGATAGATACCGCGATCGTCGGCGTTTCGCCCAATCTCGGCCAACGTCAGAATGTCCGTTTTAATTCGCTCCAGGTTGACTCGCATCTCAATCCACCGCGGGTAGGGGTTGGCCTTCCACGTACTGACCGTGCAGCATGTGTAGCTGCAGTACATGATTGATAATGATGTCATTGCGGCGGGCGATGGTGCCGTCGGTCTCCCGCCACGCATCATTGATAAACCGGACAAGACAATCATGATCAAAGAATCCAAGTTCCGCGACCCGCTGCGGAGTCAACCAGTGATCGATCATCTCTTGCACCGCCGCCCGTTTGACCGGGTCGGTGTGTGCCGGTGGTGCCATGAACGCGAACTTCTTGCGTTCGTATAACTCACGTGGCAGCACGTTGATCATCGCTTCCCGCAGCACCCATTTTTCCACACCACCTCGAATGCGAATCTCCGGGGGGATCGTGGTCGCATACTCGGCGAGATGGTGATCCAAGAACGCTGGTCGCGCCTCCATCGAATTGGCCATATCCATGCGGTCGCCGCCCCACGTCAATATTTGGCCCTCGAGCATCGTCTTGCTCCACGTGTATTGCGAGATATCGAGACGGTGTCGACCTCGAACGGCGGCCGGATCGATCGCACCGGCAATCTCAGCAACAGGATCGTACTGGTTGAGTAAATCCTGCATGCTGTTCGACAGGAGCGGTGAGAATCGTTGCAGCACCAGCATCCAGGGTTGCAGCCACGATGGCGTGAACCCGCATAGGTCTTGCCATGCCGCATGCTGTTGATCTTCTTCGGCTAAAATCGCGCCGGCGAATACGCCTGCTTCCTCGCCGTCGCGGCCGAGCCAATCGCGTTTGAAGAAGGGATAGCCGCCGAACAACTCATCACTGCCCTCGCCCGTGATCACCGCTTTGTAGTTACACGCCCGGACGCGGCGACTCATGTGCCATTTCGCAACGGCAAGCGTGTTGTAAAAAGTACGCTCGGCATGCCACGTCGCCCGTTCAAAGGCGGGCCCGTAAAGCTCCTTTTCGGTCAGGCGCAGCAGTTCCTGTTCGGCGCCCGTACGGTCGGCCATCAATTTGGCAATGCTCGATTCGTCGTACTCGTCGTTGTCGAAAGCGATCGTGAACGCTTTGACCGGTGACTGCATCAACGTCGTCGCCAGCCCCAGAATGGAACAACTGTCGATTCCTCCGGAGAGATAGCATCCGACGGGCACATCGGCTTCGAGACGCGTGGCAACCGCGTCGATCAGCCGATCCTGCACGCCTTGGACATACTCGGCTGGATCGGGGTTAGGGTCATGCGAATCGGGAAATGTAAAGTCCCACCAACGCTGGGTGTCAATCTCCAGTCGCCCGTCGCGTAACTGGGCAACGAGCATGTGCCCCGGTTGCAGCGCGTCGACGCCCTCGAATGCCGTCGAGCCGGGCACCATCACCTGCATCATCTGATGGATCGCGGCTTTGGGACAGAGTCGCGCAGGGACATCGGGATGTTGCAGGATTGATTTGACCTCCGACCCCCAGACAATCCCATTGTCGCCGGCGGCATAGTACAAAGGTTTGATCCCAAACCGATCGCGAATCAAGATCAGCCGCTGCTCGCGGTGATCGTAGAGCACAATCGCAAACTCGCCACGCAGGTGCTCCACCATGCCCAACCCATACTTGAGATAGAGGGGCAGCGTGATTGCACTATCGCTCTTTCCGTTGCACTCCAGGCTCTCGCACGCCAGTTGGGTGCGAATGCGTTTGTAGTTGTAGAGTTCGCCATTGACCGTGACGGCGTAGTCTCCGTCGTTGGTCGATATCGGCTGATGGCCACAATCCAAGCCGATAATCGATAGCCGCGTATGCCCAAGGGCCAGCCCCTGGTCGACGAACAATCGGCTGCCACGTTCGTCAGGACCGCGGTGATCGAGTACATCGAGCATGCGGTCGAGCGTGGAGCGGAGTTCCCGTTCACTTTTTCGTCGTGGGTTCCAGAACCCGGTGATGCCACACATAGGAAGACTAAGATGGGGGGAGAGGGGAAGAAAGTGGCCGAACGCTCCGCGGTCGGATGCTTCGATCGCAGAACGCTCGACCACCCATTCAAACAGTGATTTTCCGCTCGCTCTTTACGACTTGTTAATGCCAGTGATGCGATCGAGGCGGTCGAGCACGGAGGTCAGCAGCGCCTGGCGAACGAACACGGCACCGGCGGCTTGGGCGAAGTACAGGTTGTGATCCGTACCATCCAACTCGATCGAGAGTTCCTTGTTGCGAGCGAGTGGATGCAGGATCACTGCTCCTGGCTTGAGATTACTGCTGCAATCCAGTTGGTAACGCGCGTCGAGGTTTCGGTAGCTGTCGCCCAAGAACGCGATCGAATTGACGTAGACGACGTCGAGATGCGGTAACACATCCTGCACGTCATTGGTGATGTCGATCGGAATCGGTGATTCCTCAATCGGTTCGGTCAAATCCAATCCCACCGGATCGGCGAGTTCAGAGATGATCGTGATCTTCTTGACCGACCCCTCGAACATCAGCGCGAGTCGCAAGAAGCTCTTGACGGCGCGCATCGAACCTGGCGTGCCAATGATCCCGATATGAATTTGTTGATTGGAGGGGCAGATGACGCGTGACAAATCCGGACGCCATTTCAGCAACGCGTACCAATCAATCAGTGCCTGAGTGGGGTGATGTCCCGACCCGTTGCCAGCGTTGATCAACGGGCGATGCAAGTTCTTGCTGATCTCCTCGATCGAGTTGGTATCGGGATGCCGCATGATGATGACATCGCCATAGGTGTTGAACATCTCACCGATGTCCGCAATCGATTCTCCTTTGGCGATACCGGTGACTTGTCCGTCCGGCACCGACAGGACTTTTCCATCGAGACGCAGGACCGCGCTTTCAAACGACAGTCGCGTCCGCGTGCTGGCCTCAAAGAACGCTGTGATCGCAATCTTGCCGTCGAGCGGTTTGTCCATCTCAACGTTTCGCGATTCCAATACCGCCGCGAGCTGGGCGATTGCAGTGACGGACCGTCGGTCCAATTGCCGTGGATTCAGAATCGACTTTCCAGCCAAATCCGCGAGAGCCTCACGATCGACAACACCGTTGGTAACCGCCAAGAGTGGCTCAGGCCACAATCGCGGGCCCTTCGAATTGGCCGCCATTTCAGTCTTACTCACCATATCTGCTTATCTCGGGTATCAATCACCAGGAATACGATCAGCGTGATGATGCCCACACAAGTCAGCACCAAACCACCGATCACGAGAAACTGAAGCAACCATAGCGGAAACATGGGTCTAGGCCCCCGCCGAAGAAAGAGTCACGCCGTCATGATCAATATCGTCCTCAGGACGCGCAACAGGTTCGGACAACAACTCAAAATTGAAGTCGTGTGGCTGCAGCCAAACCAGAATGGCGAACACGATCCCAGAAACCGCCGCGCCAACGAGTGAGGCAACCATCCATCCGATGGCGAAGTAGGCCACCAGCCCAATCAGGCTGCCCGAGACCATCGCAGCGGCCGCGGCAATGGGGCCGGGACGTTGGTAGTAGAGCCCACCCACGATCGGCCAGATGCAGCTGCCAACGAGCGGTCCGGCGAAGAATAAAACGGTCGCCAGGTCGGACACATTGGGAAACGCCACCGCCCATGCCAGTGCTCCGAGTATGACAATGCTCACGCCTGACCAGCGACGCTTTTGTTGCTGGCTCGCCCCGCTAGGCAACAGCGGCTCGGCGATATCATTGACAATCAAATCCGAGGTCGCCGCCAGTAGCGAGTCGATGCTCGACGCCAGCGAACAGAACACGACGATGAATACGAGCACCGCCCCGACATCACCGAGCAACGTCGCGGCTACCAAGGGGCCGACCGTGTCCGGTTGACTGATTCCGATCCCGAGTGCGGGTGCCGCCAGCCCCAGAAAGCCAGCGACAATGGGAATCGGCAGCCACAGCAATCCGCCCAGTACATAGGCTCTCGGACCCACGCCCTCACGCATCGCGAACGCCCGGCTCCACCATACGTTCGAGTGAAAAATTTCGCCGAAGCCAAACAGCATATTGTTAAAAATCGCCATCAACGCCGCAGGGAAAAAGATCGACAACAGCATCGGACGATCGGCCGCCAACTTTTCGTGCACGTCCGCAATTTGGACCTGGGTCAGAACGGCAACGGTGACCACAACGAGCCCAATCAGAATGATCAAGCTCTGGATGAAATCGGTGCCGATGACAGCATACATGCCACCGAAAAGCGTGTAGGCAACACACACCGTGATCACGACGGTCATGCCGACTTCGTAGGGAATTCCAGCGAGCACTTCCAACAGCTTCCCACCCGCCATCGACATCGAGATCAACCAAGTGATCGCATAGAACAGCGAGATCAACAGGAAGGGAACCGTGGCGATAGCGCCGTAACGTCGCCGCACAAATTCGACGGCCGTGTAACCTTCGGGCATTAATTGTCGAATCCGTCCGCTCATCGGTGCGAACGCAAACAAGCCGAAACTCGCGGTGCAGTAGGCGAGTGCCCCCCAGATACCGAGCTGCAACGCGAACTGGGGCGCGAGCATGGTGGTGTTTGAAGTGATCCATGTCGCCACAGCCGTCGCCGTGCCCAACGCGAGACCCACGTTACGCCCCGCAACCGCGAACCCCTCATAGGTGCTCGCTCGGCGGCCCCACCAAATTCCCAAGGCGATCCACAGCACACTGAAAAGTGCGAGCATCACGTATCCCGCTGTCGGCGAGAGGATCGGGGTACTGCCGAGCATCCCATTGGCGTGATGCGCGGTCAGGTCGCAATACGCAGTCATCAAGTCGGTGCTCCCTCGCTGCGGCGCATTCGTCGGCACCGGAACGCGCCGTGCGAAATCACACCAACCAGAACTAGAAAGACGATCAATCCGATCGTGAAGAGCGACATCGCCTGTGTCATCGACCAGTGACGAACCAACACGACGGCGGGCTCGTTTGCATGCAGCAAAACATCCCCTCCGGTCGCCACTACGGAAACGTCAAATTGATAGTCGCCATTGGGTAACCCAGACACGAATGCCATGGGGAGAGTGCCTCGATAGTAGACCGTCCCTTGCCCGTCACGAAGGACGTAGCCTGCCTCCGTACCAATCTTGTCGAGGACATCGTTCCACGCCAGTGAAACGTAGCCCTCCCGCGCATCAGGAAACTCAGTCTGCGCGAATGCGATTGCAGGCACGTCGGGTGGCTCAACCGACGGATCTTTCGCGTCGACAGGCACCGCCTGAAGCAAAAGAAAAAACGTTAGACCGAGTATTAGCGGTCGCATCAAAACGTTGTGAAAAATTCACCGCCCAGCGTCTGGGCCGCAAAAACCACGTGCCTTTGTGATAGGTAAAAGTGGATTTCGACCGCCGGCGAGATCCGTAAATGAAAACAGGTGAATTCGTCGTAGCAACAAACTAACACGATCCCCGCCGTCGCGAAACCGCATCGACACGATTGCTTCGCTGCTTGCCTCTCCCGTCATTGTCACCGAATCGCCCCGCCGATCCGACCCCGGGAAGGAATTCGTATCCCTTCGTAGACATCGTCGCCAGACTGTGGGGAATGCAATCGCTCCGTAGCCACTGTCGCCAGACGCCCGAGAATCCGCGCGACCGTTTCATCCGATTTGAAGTGCCGATCCAAAGCGACAGTCCCACGAGTCCGATTCATCAGATGCAGATACGTCATCGTTGCCGAGACATCGGCGTAGTCCATCAGTTCTTGGACCGTTCGCGACGTTTCACCAACGCCAACTCGGATCGCTCAATTGGGAGCGTGAAGCCGACTTGGCACTAGGACACGTCGACGCGTCCAGGTGTGTGCTCGTCGGCGGACGAGGAAGCTGATACGTCTGGATGAGGTGGTACGTGAATCGTCGACCTGAAATCCATCGCCGCCTCTGGACGGCAGCCTACGTGACTGAATTATGCGAGTTGGAAACTCGAAACGCACACTGGAAGGTAGAAAGGAAATCTAGATGCAATGGCGACAACTGATTCAGACGCGCGCTCGCGGCCTGAAAGCTCGTTCAAGACACTGCCGACTCGTCTCTGCTAGAATCACGCTGACGAATCAGTCGTCCGGATTGCACATCCAGCACCGCCCAATGTATTGACCAAGTTCAGTGCACGATCGATTCGCATTTCAGGCGAGCAGCCCAGCCGAGTCGGTGAAGCTCTTCTTACGCGTGACATGCGGATCGCTCGCAATTCGTTTTGTTATTTCGTTATCCCAATGGAGCAACTTTTGTCTGCGCAAATCTGGAAGACTCCTGCGGGGCGAGATCGGTTGAACACTTGGTACGACAGGTTCGCATCGAAGGTTGAAACCGAGGTGACGGAACTGACCGTGCCAACGTCGATGGGGCCCTCTCACGTCTTGGCCTCAGGCCCCGAAGATGGCCGCCCCATCGTCTGCCTGCATAGCATGCGAACGGGAGCGTCATTCTTGCTTTCGGAACTCCCTACTCTGGCGAAACGGTTTCGTCTCTACGCACCCGATATTCCGGGACAGTCCATTCGCGGTCCGGAGGTGAAGCTACCGTTGAACGACGACTCGTACGCCAATTGGCTGATCGAAGTAATGGACGGACTCGATCTGCCGAACGTCAACCTTTTCGGCGTCAGCTGGGGAGGGTTTATCGCGCGGCTCACTGCGTCGAAAGCGCCGGAGCGTGTATCCACACTGTCGCTGATGGTGCCAGCTGGTATTACCAACGGTTCCCATTTGACAGGCCTCGCAAAAATGGCGTTCCCAATGATCCGCCACACGCTTTGGCCGACTTCCAATAGCCTTCGATCGCTTTTGCGTCCGATCATGACAACTTGGGACTCTGACTGGGCGGATACGATTGCTTGCTCGCTCAAGGACATGAAGATGGATCCTAGATTGCCGCCACTGGCGACGGACAAAGACCTCCAACGACTCCGGATGCCGACACTTGTATTTGCAGGAACCGACGACATCTCGTTTCCTGGGGCAGCGGTGGTGGATCGCGTGAGTCGGCTTATTCCGAATGTTGAAACCGAGCTGATCGAAAACTGTAAGCACTGCCCGCCGACCACCGAAGACTTTCGGGTTTGGCTCGGTGACAGACTGTCCCGATTCATTGATGACGCGCCCATCCGGTGAGATAGCCAACAGAGGATGAGGGACAGAGCTTGACACCGAGGGACAGAGGATGAGGGACAGAGCATGACACCGAGGGGACAGAGAGGATGAGGGACAGAGCTTGACACCGAGGTATTTGACTTATCCCAACACGAGGTATAGCCTTCATTAGATGAGTTTGCCGGTTATCTTCCCTCGAGAGGTGTGAGATGGTTCGCTTGGCGCGGAGTGAAGTGTTTGATCCTGATGAGGTGGTCATCGGGCATGTCATTTCAAGGACATGCCGTCGCTGCTACCTCCTCGGAAACGATGAGTTTTCCGGGAAAAACTTCGATCACCGCAAGGTCTGGATCGAAGAGTACTTGCAGCAATTTGCCGCCTGTTTTGGGATCGACCTGCTGGCGTTCTCGATTCTTTCGAACCATTTTCATCTGATTTTAAGATCCCGGCCCGATGTGGTGGCGACTTGGAACGATGAAGAGGTGGCGCGGCGGTGGTTGATGCTCTGTCCCCATCGCCGGAAAGCGGATGGCTCCCCGATGACGCCATCGCAGCCCGAGATCAAATCGATTGCAGGGTGTCCCATTCGACGTGCCGAAATTCGCAAACGTTTGAGTAGTTTCAGTTGGTGGATGCGGTTGCTGTGCCAGCGTGTGGCAATGCGGGCAAATAGGGAGGAAGAGGAAAACGGGAGATTTTTCCAAGATCGGTACCGGGCGACCCGGTTGGCCGATGAGGCCTCGCTGCTGGCCTGCGCCGCCTACGTGGACTTGAACCCGATCCGGGCAGCGATCTGCGAGACGATCGAGCAGAGCGATCACACATCGGTACAAAGACGAATCGGTGCGTTGGCGGAAGCGGTACCCGAGGAGAATCCGGGGCGGGTAGAGGACGGTGGCGGTGGGGAGACTCGGGACGGGCGGAGTCGTCGGCCGACAATGCTGGGCGATGAGTTTCTGTCGCCGCTAACGATCGACGAGGCATCGGATCCAGTGGGTCCGTGTGCGAGCGAGTCGGGCAGACGGTGTAGCGACAAGGGATTCTTGGCGATGCCGCTGGAGAGATACCTGGAGCTGCTGGACTGGACGGCGAGACAGGTGGCCCCTGGCAAGAGTGGTTGCACGCCGAAGACGCTCTCACCGGTGCTGGTCCGCCTGGGGCTCGATGCGGAGACCTGGTGTGAAGTGGTCCGAGATTTCGGGAAGTTGTTCTGTAGCGTGGCCGGACGGCCTGAGTGCGTCGATTCGATGCGCTGTCATCGGACGCAGCGGCGGTATCATCTTCGCCGCCGAGCCCGCGAGTTGCTGACGGCCGCGGATTAGTTGCGACTTTCGATACCTCCGAAGTGGTGGTTGCGATGGCCCAGCGATGAAGGTGCGCGCCCGGTGGGCTACAAGTAGCCCCATTCCGCATCATTGGCGGCGTGAGAACGCCAAAACATGTTTGCAGTGCCAATCTGGGAGCGGCAAAACCTATCCGAATTTCATCGACCACGCAGATGAAATGCTCTGTCCCTCTTACTACTGGAGAGATACCTGGAGCTGCTGGACTGGACGGCGAGACAGGTGGCCCCTGGCAAGAGTGGTTGCACGCCGAAGACGCTCTCACCGGTGCTGGTCCGCCTGGGGCTCGATGCGGAGACCTGGTGTGAAGTGGTCCGAGATTTCGGGAAGTTGTTCTGTAGCGTGGCCGGACGGCCTGAGTGCGTCGATTCGATGCGCTGTCATCGGACGCAGCGGCGGTATCATCTGCGCCGCCGAGCCCGCGAGTTGCTGACGGCCGCGGATTAGTTGCGACTTTCGATGTCTCCGAAGTGGTGGTTGCGCTGGCCCAGCGATGAAGGTGCGCGCCCGGTGGGCTACAAGTAGCCCCATTCCGCATCATTGGCGGTGTGCGAACGCCAAAACACGTTCGCAGTGCCAATCTGGGAGCGGCAAAACCTATCCGAATTTCATCGACCACGCAGATGAAATGCTCTGTCCCAATACTGTTCGGCACGGCGTTTGGGTAGGCTGTTTTGATGCGGGTAAAATATTTTTTGTCGATCGCTCGAATCCGAAAAAGCATCCCGATGGATCGGCATCGCCGGAGGGTCTATGTCATCGCCTGCGTCACCGGTCCGCTAGGCTGCTTCGTATTTGAAAAAATAATCTCAGCGCAGCGTCAAGCCGACTCGGTACGCCACAAGCGCAGAATCCCATGCAAAGCCGTTATCTCAATTTTTTGATATGAGCCTCCAACTCCTCTAGCGTTGCCCAGCCAACGATGTAGAAGCACACCATCTCAAAGGTCCGCTTCTTTGGCTGATGGCCCGTGTAGAGCATGATCAACATACAGGCGATGATCGCACTGTAGATTTGAATTGCCACGCCGTTCGGCTTGGTGCTCAGTAAATGCCGGCAACCGAGCATCTGCTTGATCATGCGAAAGAAGATCTCGATCGTCCAGCGATACTGATACATCTGTGCGATCAACTCCGCGGGCAATTCCAACTCATTAGTCAAGATTCGAAGCACCCCGTCGCTACTTGGGGCCGTGCTGGAATACTTGCCAGCTCGGTAGTGACCCCGCGAGGTGTGGGGTGAGCAACGCACCGAGACCAAGCGAACCGGATGAGTCACGGCGATGGATCCCTTGCTCACCGGCAGCTCAATGAGCTCGTCGGCAAGAACGCCCGCCTCTTCAGCCGCCTTGGTGAGGGTGCGAGTTTGCCTCGCGGTGTACTTCACCTTGTCCCGCATTCGGCAGGCATAGCTGCTGCCGACCTCGACGATGCTGTTAAACAGCCTTCGTTTGATGTAGCCGCGGTCCATCACGTAGAACCGGTCAGGCTCCAGGGTTCGCTCCAAGACGGCCCGCTCGTCGTTGTCGCCTTTGGGATTGGCCGAGGTGGCGTCGATGCGATGAGGAAGACCTCGCAGAACTTCAAACTGGGTGTGCAGTCGGTAGCCGCAGGTGGCCGGCTTGTCATCGATCTTGATCCAGGCCAATTCGGCGATCTGCGTCAGCAGTTTGACTACCGATCCGTCGACGGCAGTGAGTGTTTTATCGATCTTTGCCAGTGGATTGTCCGCCTCAGCCCGGGCGATCTTTGGGATTTGCTGGCCGAGTTCCTGGGCGATGTGCTTGAGCTTTTCGGGATCAAAGACGGTGGGAGCTTCGCTGAGGGTTCCCAGAGCGGCCCGGGGGATTTTGAACTTGCGTTGAACTTTTTGTAGGGTCGATGCCTGCTGGATCCCGCGAAGACTGGTCAGGGTGGGCGAGAACATCCACATCAGGATCAACATGCAGTAGTGATCCATGTGCAGTTGACGGTTACCAGCGGTATCCCGCTGTGTGCCGACCTCATGCAACGACTGCAGCAGGGGCTGCAGCACTTTGAGGTACTTCAGTCCTTGGACATCTTTGGCAGCGGGCTTCGGCTGGGATCTTCGGGGCATTACGTGTGCAGGTACAGCGACACAAGTCAAATTGGCAGTGGAATGGAAGTCTATTGCACAGCGCAAATTTCGTGCCAATCGCCGTTGCCCACCACTTCTGCCAAGTACCTAAACGCCGTGCCGAACAGTATTGGCTCTGTCCCTCCTGTTACTTACTATTGCTGATGTTTGTCATAGAAGTGCTATGTCCCCCCTGGCTTCGCTATGTCCCCCTGGCTTCGCTCTGATCATTGGAAATCGTGAAGGAAATTGACGCAGAGACGCGAGAGTCGGGGAGACGCAGAGGGGAGGGGGAGAGGCAGTGGTTGGCTTTCTCTGCGTCCTTGCGTCTCCCCGACTCTGCGTTGAATTTGTCATCATGACACGGGGCCTCCCCTGCTATCTGAAACGAAAGCTTAGAGAGCCCCGGAGGGAAGCCCCAGAGGGAAGGAAGCCCCAGAGGGACACAGCATTTCATCGAGAATTTTGACTTGCTCATCGAGCGGGAAGATGAGTTTCATGCTTGATGCAAGTTGCTTGAGAAGATGCGCTGTCCCTCCGGTCTTTGTTTCGTGTGCCTAGCTGACATGAGGCTAGCCCGGGTAGATCGCACCAAACCAGATCGAATTGGATTCGTTGTAAAGATGCTCTGTCCCCCAAGCGGTGGTGGAGATGCTCTGTCCCTCAATGCTGTTCTCAATGCTGTTTTGGGTTCTCGATCTAACTTGCCCTGATCTCGATTGCGAGCTATGCTACCCGTATGAGATCTGCTCTTTTTGCACTGCTGTTGATCGTCAACTTGTTGACCTGTCCGCTGCGTTGTATTTCGTGTGAAGCGAAGACAACGGCAGGCCAGGGTTCTGCACAGACCGTTCGTAGTTGCTGCTCTCATTGCGACAGTGCTCCTGTTTCAGAGAGTCCGGAGCCGTGTCGGAACGGCTGCGAGTGCGAAGATTGCATTTGCGAAGGGGCTGTTCTCGAGACGGATATTGAGCTGTCCTCTCCATCCTCGTATTCCGTCGGGGAGCCACTGTTCGTTTATTCAGTAGGCTTGCTTTTTGGCCAATGCCAACGCATCGAGCGAGATCCTGTTCCGACGGTGAGACCCTTTCTTAGCGGTCGCGATCTACGCGTATCGCATCAGTCCTGGCTGCTCTGAGCCAGTCGACGACATCTTGATTTGGGCACCTCGCAGTCAATCGACTGCATAAAAGGTTCGTGCTGCAATTCCTGATGCTTGCATCTCCATACGAAACGGCCCGTGGTTTTGCGTGGCCGATTTTGCAGCCTTTCATCAGACGGCATGCGCTGTTTGCAGAAGGTCGCTGCTGTCCTCGTAGTCGCTACTGGATCGGTCGCACGATCCACTACATCAATCACGTCCTGACTGAATCGATAACATGCTTCTTCCTTGGGAATACGGAGTCCGCAATCTGGCACGGCGCCCGGTGCGGACGACCTTGACGCTCGTTGCTTTGGCGACGGTCGTGATGTTGGTGTTCGTGGTGGTGGGCTTCATCCGAGGGTTGGAACGATCGTTGTCGGTCAGCGGCGACGAGAATGTGGTGTTGGTGTACTCCGTGAACTCGGAAGAGAATATTGAGAACTCATCCATTGCCGCCCGGACTCCTGCGTTGGTTGCAGCGAGTTTCGATTCGGTTGTCGATCGTTTCGGTGTCACGCACGTATCGCCGGAGTTGTATTTGGGCACGCGTGTCAAGACCTCAAGCGGCGAAGAGGGGTTGGGTTTGGTCCGCGGTGTGACGATTTCAGCACCCCTGGTCCGGCGTTCGGTCCAACTAATCGAAGGGGAATGGCCCGGAGCGGGCGAAGTCATGGTGGGACGTTTGGCTGCAGCTAAACTCGGCAGTAGTGAGGACGCGATGAGGATAGGAAAGAGCGTTGAATTTGAGGGTCGCTCGTGGACGATCGTCGGCCGGTTTGCCGCGGGAGGGGCGGCCTATGAGTCGGAACTCTGGTGTCAACTCAATGACTTTCAGACCGCCACGAAACGCCAGGACCTCAGTTTGGTGGCGATGCTGATGTCACCGGGCGGATCGCTCGCGGAAGTGAAATTGTTCTGCAAGGAACGTATCGATCTCGAACTACGGGCGATTGGAGAGACCGAGTACTACGCCACACTGCAACAACACTACAAACCGGTTCGCATTTTGGCTTGGTTCGTGGTGGTGATGGTGTCCGGTGCGGGAGTCTTTGCAGGACTGAACATGATGTACGGCGCCGTGGCCGGGAGAATACGCGAAATCGCCACTCTGCAAGCGATTGGATTTCGCCGCCGAGCAATCCTGATTAGCTTGATCCAGGAAGGTGTTTTGCTAGCTGCGGCGGGCTCACTCCTGTCGGGTGTGATCGCGTTGACGATGCTCAACGGAGTGGCGGTAAGATTCACGATGGGTGCGTTCACATTGCGCATCGATAGCGTTGCGATCCTGATTGGATGCGGCGTTGGTTTGTTGTTAGGCGTCTTGGGCGCGTTGCCCCCGGCGCTCAAAGCGTTGCGATCTGAAGTCGCGACGAGTTTAAAAGCTGTTTAGTTTCCCTTTGGAGAATTGAGATGAAGATGTTGTTGAATCGAAGTGTTGGCTTGTGTTTTGCCGCTGCCTTAGTCGTTGTGGCGGGGTGCCAGAAAAAGGCGGAGATCGCGTCGGGAGACGGTCAAGATCAGGCCGGTCCCAAATCAATGTATGTCGTTGATTCGGAGCCCGCTGGTGCGATGCCGGTTGGTGAGGCACGCGAGAAATCAGAGGATGGGCAAGACATCACATTGGTGGGCTTGATCGGTGGTTCGACGGAACCTTTTATTGATGGTTTGGCCGCATTCACGATTGTCGATGCGAAGGTACCCTACTGTGCCGCTGACGAGGGATGCCCCACACCGTGGGACTACTGCTGTCATATGGATGAGGTGAAGGACAATATCGCGACCATCAAGATTGTCGACGAATCGGGGAGACCAGTGGCCCAAGACGCAAGGGAGCTGTTAGGGGTCAAGGAGTTGTCGACCGTCGTGATCAAAGGCAAAGCCAAGCGTGATGATCAGGGCAATCTTTCGGTCGCCACGAGCGAAGTCTTCATCCGTCCAGGTGCCTAAACGATGACAAATGGCCCTCTCGATCTGAGTCAACTGGCGCTCGATCGCACACCTCAGGGTGAGCGACCGGCGCCGCGTCCGCACCGCCGTCGGTGGATGACACGATATGTCATGCCTACCACTATTCTGCTGGGCTTTTTGGGCCTGCTCGGTGCGGCGGCCGGACGCGGTTTGATGCCTCGTCAGGATGTGACAGTGATCCCACTGATCGTCAAGCGGGCGGCCGTTCAGCAAGCGGGGACATCGTTGTTCCAAGCTCCGGGCTGGATCGAGCCGCGTCCCACCGCGATCAGTGTCGCCGCGCTCGCACCGGGCGTGATCGAAGAATTGCTGGTGGTCGAGGGGCAGGTTGTCGAAAAAGGCGAGCCGGTGGCTCGATTGATTTCGATTGATGCGGAGTTGAGTGTCGAGCAAGCGAAAACGTCGCTTGCGATTCGGCAGGGCGAACTCAGTGGCATGAAAGCCGAACTCGACGCAGCACTCATTCGTGTTGCCAATCCAGTTCATCTACAAGCGCCGCTGGCGGACGCGCAGAGCATGTTGGCGAAGACCAAGACGGAACTCGCAAAACTGCCCTTCATGATCAGTGCCGCCGAGGCGAAACTCGAGTACGCCTTGAATAGCATGAACGGCAAGCGGTCTGCAAAGGGAGCGATCTCCGAACGTGTCATTGCCCTCTCCGAGAGTGATTACGCCGCCGCGAAAGCGAATCAGATGGAGCTGCGTGACCGCCAACCTAACCTGCAGCGTGAGGTCGATGCGTTGACGGCCAAGGTGAATGCGCTCGAGCGGCAGCTCGAACTGTTAATTGAAGAGAACCGACAAGTTGCTGCGGCTAAGGCAAAGGTTCAGACTGCCGAAGCACTTGTTGATGAAGCTGCTTTGAAACTTCGCCAGGCGGAGTTGGTTCTGCGACGCAACACGGTGTTGGCTCCGGTCCGTGGCCGCGTGTTGAAACTAGTGGCTGCACCGGGGACACGCGTGATGGGACTCGACTCCGTGGCCGGACAAAGCTCCAGTACGGTAGTGGAAATGTACGAGCCTGATCGACTGCAGGTACGCGTCGACGTGCGATTGGAAGACGTGCCGCGGGTCATCCGGGGGCAGAGTGTGGAGATCGAAACCGCCTCAAGCAGCGATCTCATTCTGGGGCGGGTCCTACAGTCGACGAGTTCAGCAAACATCCAGAAGAATACCCTCGAGGTGAAGGTGGAGTTGATCGATCCTCCCGCGAACGTCAGCCCTGAAATGCTGGTAACGGCCACATTTTTGGCGCCGATCTCAGAGAATTCCGCTGATCAGACAATGGCAAGTGAACGGGTGTTCGTGCCCGTTTCACTGCTGAATGAGAATGACGCGGGCGCGTTCGTTTGGATCGTTGACTCCAACGAGACCGCACGGCAACGGGCCGTTGAGCCGGGCAGTGAAACCTCCGATGGACTCGTGGAGATCAAATCTGGCCTGCGGGTGACTGACAAATTGATCACCACTGGGGCTGGTGATCTCGAACCAGGCAGCCCCGTGAATGTAACCGGCGACGATCCACGACTAGGAGTGAATTGAATGGCATTGGTAGAGCTTCGCGGCGTTTGCAAGAGCTTTCGCAAGGGCGATGAAACGATCACACCACTCGACAATATCGACTTGAACATCGACACGGGTGAGTTCGTTTCGTTGATGGGGCCGAGTGGCACGGGCAAGAGCACGTTGCTGAATCTCGTCAGCGGGATCGATCGCCCCGATGCGGGATCGATCACGGTCGACGGAACGGAGGTGACCAAGTTATCACGCGGCAAATTGGCCGATTGGCGGGCGGTGAATCTCGGCTATATCTTTCAAACGCACAACTTGATCCCGGTGCTGACCGCATATGAAAACGTCGAGCTGCCGACTCTGCTACTGAAGCTATCATCGGCCGAACGTCGCAAACGCGTCGAGCTCGCGTTGGAGGCGGTGGGATTGAGTGATCGAGCGGACCACTATCCTCGTCAGCTCTCCGGTGGTCAGGAACAGAGGGTCGGGATCGCGCGGGCGATCGTTGCCCACCCCAAAGTGGTTGTTGCTGACGAACCCACCGGTAGCCTCGACACCGAGACGAGTGAACAAGTTCAGATTCTGCTGCAGCGATTGAACCAAGAGCTCAACATTACCCTGTTGATGGTCACCCACGATCAAGACGTGGCTCGAATCGCGTCGCGTCAATTGGTTCTCGACCGCGGCAAATTTCTACCCCAGCAAGCCACCCCCGGTGCGCGCGAAAAACTCACAGCCGCCCTCCAATAAGACAGGTTGCCTCCCCCATGTTCACCTACGTATTCAAGACACTTTGGCGCCATCGCACACGCACGCTGCTGACGGTCTCCGGTGCAGCGGTAGCAATGTTCGTGTTTTGTTTTGTCGGCTCGGTCCAGGAAGGCTTGCACCGGTTAACGACGGGGGCAGACGCGAATCGAAGTCTAATCGTATTCCAAGAGAACCGTTTCTGTCCGACGAGTAGTCGATTGCCGGAGGACTATGCGCGTAAGATCAAAGAGGTTCCAGGTGTGCGGGACGTGATGCCCATACAAGTGTGGACGAATAATTGCCGCGCCAGTCTCGATATTGTGGTGTTCAATGGTGCCGATCCAGCTCAGATCCAGAAGACACGGCCCATTCATCTGACCAGTGGATCGTGGCAGCAATTCTCGTCACAGCGAGATGCGGCAATCGTGGGTCGCAACGTGGCCCAACGTCGGCAGTTATCCGTGGGCGACCAGTTTTCGATCGGTGATATTTCCGTCAACGTCGCCGGTATCTTTCAATCGACGGTGCCGTCGGAGGAGAATTTGATATACACGAGCCTCTTGTTCCTGCAGTACACGCGGGGGCTCAATGCTGCGGGGTTGGTGACGCAGCACGAAGTGATGTTGAGCGCGGAGGCGGATCCGGATCGAGTTGCCGGGGAGATCGACGCGGTGCTGCGAGCGGGGACCGTGGCGACCAAAACTCGTCGCAAAGGCGCCTTTCAGGCGAACACGCTATCGGATCTCGTCGATCTGATCGGTTTCGCACATTGGCTGGGGTATGCCTGCGTGGCATTGGTGCTATCCCTCGTCGCGACGACGACGGTGATGAGCGTCCAGGACCGGATCAAGGAGTACGCGGTACTACAGACCATTGGCGTACGCCCCTTCCGCACCATGCGGTTGGTCTTGGCAGAAAGCACGATTCTGTGCGTGGTGGGTGGTCTTGCGGGCACGGTGGCTGCATTGGTGGCGTTGAGCGTGGGCGGCTTTGCGATCGGTGCGGAGGGGGCCACGATTGCCTTCCGTCCATCGCTCGGGTTGGCGATGACGGGCACGCTCGTATCATTGCTCGTCGGAATTGCTGCGGGCGTCGCCCCTGCGATCCAGGCGGCGACGGTTCCGATTGTGGATGCCTTGCGTCAAGCATAAGAGCAGCCCGCCGACCCACAGCACTCCCATCACGCCTGCGGGCCATGCACCCTGGCGAACGTAGACACTGACGCGGTCGTCTATTTTCGGCGTGGCGATAATTTCGCCCGCGGCTTGGGCGGGTAATTGCTCGACGATCCGTCCGCTGCTATCAATCCACGCGGTTGGTCCGCCATTGGCAGCCGACAGGATCGGACGCCGACATCCAATTGCCACCATTCGCGCGCAGCGCAGGTGGTGTTGGACGACGGCCGAATTGTCGAACCACGCGTCGTTGGTCAACGTCACGATGACGTCCGGAAGCGAATTTGGGTCACGCTCGGAGACGTCGCGCATGTGATTGACGGAAATTCGCTCCACTGCGGTTTCGATGCACAAATTGGGAAGAATTCGTAGATCCCCAACTTTGAAAACAGTGGGGCCGGTACCGGCATCGAGACCTAACCCCGGCGGCACGAACTCTTTGAGCCACGGCGTCGACTTGATCAGTGGGATATACTCACCGAACATCACCAAGTGGTTTTTTGCGTAGGTTTCGCGAACCTGCCCGTTCGAATCTACCAGGACCACGCCGCTGAACTGCTCCGCGGTCGCGCCGTACTTCACGATCCCACAGCCGCCGATGATCGCGGGTGGCGGGGACGACGAGCCGCCGGACATGGCGGCCTGGAGATCTTGATTGCGGCGTGTGAAATCGTCCTGGGAATCCGTGATGATCCTGCGCATTTGTTCGACGGTGATTCTCGGACCTTGTGGATCCCGTGCAAACGCAGCGGGCACCGCGAGTTCCTGCTCCGCCACATACCAGGGCTGGCCACCCGATAGCATGGATTCTGGCCAGACAACCGCGTCGATGGGAGTTGCACTTTGTTGAACGGCTGTGATTGTTTGGCGGGCGAAGGCGGAGAAAATCTCCAGCTCGCGTGGTCGATCCTGTTGGTACTCGGTCTGTTCGTCGCGGCCAACTAGCATCAGGGTCGTATCGGAGTCATGAACCGGGTGAGCGAGTGTTGACACCCCATAGAAGTACGCTGCAACGATCGCCACGAGAGCGATGGGCACTGAGGTGTGCCATTTCTCGCAAAATTGAGCGCAGCCATTGGTAGGTTGCATTGGCTGCGCTCCGGTGCGGCGATCGGCGAACCATCGCCATAGATCGGCAACCGCGACGCTGGACAACACGAGAAGAAAGCTCACGCCGTAGGTGCCAGAGAGATCCACGATCTGGATGAGGGTCGGCGACGGCATGTCAGCGAGTGAATGACCGAGCATCAAGACTGAGATGCCGGTGGCAAAATAGTTGCGAACCCACTCACCTCCAGTCCACAGCACGGCAGCGACCAGTGCCACAGGAACGTACGCCCGCCAAACCGAGACACCCGCGCAGCACGTCGGCGTCGTGATTTCGCCCGCCACTCGGACGGGCGCCGAGCACCATCGCCGCAGCATTGTGTAGAACAGCAGCGGATAGATCGCCAGGTAAGCGGCCAACATCAACAGCGGGAAAATCATCAAAGGGTGCGCGTAGCGCAGGCCTTGTAACGACACCAGGTAGTACACGAAGAACGAACCGTACACTGCCAATCGATGTGATTGCGATGCTGAGCGAGCCAAGCCGATCAGGGGCGCAAGAGCGACAAACGCCAGCGGCCAGAAATTAAGCCCTGGGCCGGTCAGATAGAGCAACAGCACAGTTGCCAATGCCGCAACCCAAGGTCGACTCCTTCGTAATTTCATCGCAAAACATCCGTGTGCTCATTGAGGGAATCCAATCAACAGGTTCCGGCGAAGGCTCGCTTCGATTTGCTGATCGGAAATGTATTCTAAATAGTCATGTTCCCGCCCAACGAACTGTGCAGCGTTGAACTGATGGACACGGGTGGCGTGGTCAGGTAACCGACTGAGTCCGCTGATGCCGGTGTAACCAAGCGCGGGCCGTTTGTTATCGAATTTTGTGAATCGATACAAGCTGAGATAGGCATCGCGACTGTTATACACTAAGTCGAGATGATTGATTTGACTGTACGCGCGGCATCGTGTGGTGAGTAGGCAGTCGTTGCGGATTGCGGGAGCAGCCAAGGTCAGATTCACTGGTGCCGTTGGGCGAGCAGCCTGGGGCAACGCGCAACGATCAATCGCACCACCGCCAACGAGGTGCAGTGCTCCGAGCGAAACGCGACCTCCCAAGCTGAATCCGATGATGGACACCGGGGTCTCCGGGTCAATGTTCTGCAGGAATCTCGCGAGATGAAACGCGTGTTCGTCAGCGCGGTCCGCCTTGATACGCACGTCCCGAATCGGACCGGCGACTTGGTCCGCTGGCCAGGCCCAGGTAACAAATCGCATCGCTGGTGCTTCTTGCCACGGACGGATGGTTTGTTCGTAAGTCTGCAGGCCACGACGGATTGCTTTGTCAAGCGACCAGCGATTGCCGTGGATGAAGATCACAATGGGACGCCGCACTCCATCCAGATCAGGTGCAAAGAACGCCGCTGCGGAGGACGTCTTCCAAACATCCCCGTCGACTCGTTGGCGAATGTCCAGGGAATCCACGCTGCAATTCCGCGATCCCAAACGGCGGCTGCTGACCAGCCAAACCTGATCTTGGTCGCGATTATCGAACGCAGCCGTGGGCGTTGCCTCCAAACGCTGTTCAATCTGCGTTTTAGGTTGGTACGCTGGTTCAGCGGGGAGTATGAATCCTGGCCCGGGGGCCACGTCTAAGGAGGCCACGTCCAAGGAGGCCACGTTTTGTCCGTGGGCGACAGCTCCCCAAACGACAAGGACGCACGCGGTTGTTACATAGCGAAACGAATCAATGGGCAGCATGAATGAGCTCGGGTCGGCATGGGCAACAAAGGACTTATTAGTGTAGTCCAATGTTGCGTAGCGACAATCGAGAACGCAAAGTTAAGATTCGACTGGGGGCCCTAAGTCGATTTCCGAGAAGCTTCTTGCTCGGCATCCCGATGGGAGTTTTCCGGCTCGGATTCGGTGCAGTTCATCCGCAGGGTGACGACGGTGAAAACGAAGGCAAATGCAGCGAACTGATATCGGTTTTCATTGAGCTTGGCTACCAACGAGGCGTCCCCGTTGTCCTGCGAGCCGGAAAAGCAGTCCATGCTCATGACGCATGCGACGGCGGCCGAGATCGACTCCCTCGCGGCTGCGAGGAAGGTTACGGAGAAGGAAATTCCGCTTGATTCGGCAACCAGGGCTGATTCTCGAAGCGAACTCAGGTCCAGAGCATCGATGTCAGCAGCGAATCCCGGAACGTCCTCGCGGCGGGTTCCGGATTCAGACTGGCTCGCCAGCTTTGAAGCGTCTTCCTCTCTTGAAGACTGGGTAGCGGGCAGCAGTGCCATCGCCATGAAGGTATCGGTCTGAACATGTTCCAAAAGTGATTGATCGACCAACGACGGGCCATCGATCGGGTGTTGATCCCCGTCGGTGGCGAAGTAGTGAAAGTCGTCCGCGGCCACTTTGGCTTGGAATGCCGGTCCGGTCGCATCGGAAATCTTCAAGAAACATTGTGGTCCCGTACCCACCGACGAGAGTGGCAGAGTTCCGCAGGTCTCGCTCGCCGCCCGCGTTCGAGAAGCTATTCTGTCCCGTGGTCCCTGGGCACCCGTGTTGCCGAGTGCCTGGGGCGTCGCCAGAGGCTTCACATCCTCAGTGAGACTGGCCTCGGCACCGCCATTTTCGACGAACGTTTTTTCGGACGCGACGTTACTAAGTTTGTTCGATGGGCAGGATGGAATGAAACCCGAAGGCAACCACGAATCGCTTCCCGTCAAAGCAGCATCAACATCGCTGAGACTGCCGCGATCCGCCTGTGGAAGCACGACAGTCGCTGCAGTCGCAGCGGGCTGGATGGGTTGCTCGTAAGCTGGGGGTGGGTCGCTGACGGGCACGTTGCTGTTGATTGCATACGCCCCCATGTTGAGGTCGCCAGCCATCAATTTGCGAGACTCGAGCTGCTCGAGTATGCCACGAATCCTTCTTGCCCCGTATCGCTTGTCGGTCCGACTCGTCGTTCTATGAGTAAACATGAAGACCTACCTTCCTTGTGGTCACCTGCCGAGCACGCTTAGACGAGTTTGCCGGTGGATTGATTTTGTGCAATAGCTGATCGAGCAACTCGCTGTGAAGTTGGAGATACTTCCTGAAGATCGCGTTCATCGGCGCCTTTCGCACCGCTAGGGATTGCATCTCGATGGCAGTGGTCAGGTCCTTCACGGCTAATTCCAGCTGGCCACGCTGTTGCTTGACATAGCCCAAATTATGCAGCACGCCCGCCAAACTGCTCAAACACTGGGGGTCACTGTCAACGGAGATCAGCACTCGGAGCGATTGTTGAGCTTGCTCAAAGGCTGCTTCGGCCTCGTCGATGTCGCCGTCGTCACTTCGGCTGAATAGAATCTGTCCCCGATTATTTTGTGCGACGGCAAGTTGCTGCTGCACCACTCGATCATCTGGGTTAGTCGACAGTACGTGTTCAAACGCTTCGATGGCAGACGTCGTCAGCTCGACGGCCTCCGAATAATTTCGCGTTTTGGCAAGCAGGTGCGCGAGATTATTTTGAGCGACGCCGCGTCGACAGTCAGGGGAAAGTGACGCAAACAATCCAGCTGTCTCGTTTGCTCCCGAGATACTCCAGTTCGGAGTCGCAGGTGTTGATTGTGGAAAGGCATCCAAGGCAGCGATGTTTTTGCGAAACAGTTCTTCTGCGAGTGCAGGCTTAGTATCCGAAGTCAGTCCCGCCAAGGTATTTCGGCATTCGAGCAAGGGCAGACGCAAGTTGGCGTTTTGGGGATCATCTCGAATGAGTTGTACAAGTTTGGATTCGGTGGTCGTCATCCGATCGATCGCGACGTCGACGTCACCGCATTCATACTGCAATTTTGCAAAATTGGTTTGTGTCGCTGACCAGAGGGCCATCATCGGGCGAGGGTCGCCAGGCATGGCGAGCACCCTCTGCTGCAGCTCCGTAGCATTCTCGTAAAGCTGCATGGCGTCTTGGTAGCGACCATGGCGTTTGCGCAGAGTCGCTAGGCAGTGAAGGCAGATCGCATGTTCGACAGCGATCTTGATGTCGTTGGGGTGGGATCGTCTGAGATCGGCAAACTGATTGATTGCCTGCTGGTAATTTTTTTCCGCGATCTTCGGATGGCCCAACTTCGTCTCAATCGACCCTAGCAGAAAATGAATTTTGGCAGTTTCGACGGTGAACGATGAATCCCCCTCAGCGAAGTTTAGAAACTTCGTAGCATACTGCTGGGATTCCAATAGGATGTCGCGCAGCAGTTTGTCGCCACCGGGCAGCTCCTGTAGTTGCTCAACGGCCATCCCATTGAAGCGGTCAATAAAATTGAATGCTGAGTTGAGGTGCACGTGCGCGAGCTTATTCTGCTGCACCGCGTTGCGGCGCTGTTGCGTGATCATCGCGATGGCGACGGTCAAGCCTACGAGGGTCATCGCCAGTAAAAAGAGCGAAAGCAGCACCATCTGCCGATGGCGGACTGCCCAACGAAGAGCCAAGTCGACTTTTCCTGGCCGGCGTGCGTGGGTGGGGAGGCCGTCCAAATAGCGGCGGAGGTCGTCAGCCATATCACCTGCGGTGGCATAACGCTCGTCCTTATTCTTCGATATGGATTTGAGTATGATCGTTTCGAGATCGGTATCCAATTTCGGATTGAGTTGTCGTGGCGGAGTGGGTTGCTGAAATTCCACTGCCCGCATGAGTTGTTCTCGGCACGGCGCCGAGAATGCTGGCTGCAGAGTCAGCATCTCATAGAGGGTGATACCGAGCGAATAAACATCCGTCCGATGGTCCACTGCTTGCGATCGCCCCGCGATCTGCTCGGGGCTCATGTAGCGGGCGGTGCCGAGCGCACTCCCTTCGGTCGTGAGATTGCCAATTCCCCGGCAGCGTGCGAGTCCGAAGTCGGCGACCCAAATTTTGCCTGAGCCATCAATGAGTAGGTTGGAAGGCTTGATGTCACGGTGGACAACGCCTTGCTCGTGGGCATAGTCAAGTGCCTCGGCGACGTCCACGAACAGCCGCACGACCGAGCGGATACTGTGGCGATCACGTACGGATTGGACCGTGCTGCCATGATCCTTCACGGCTCGAGAGGTCGCCTCACCTGCAAAACTGCGTGCCGCTTGGGGGCTCGCTTCACCCGGCTCGCCAAGATGCAATTCTTCGGTCAGTTCCGCAGCGGCTTGTCTTGCTTCAACTCGTCGCAGCTCGGAGAGTTTCTTTCCCCGCTGCTTCGCAGCCTCATTGGCTTGCAGGGTTGAAAGTGTCTGTTCCAGGGTGTCGCCCTGGATCAGTTGCATGCTGTAGTAGTGCACGCCGCGTTCACAGCCAACTGCATAGACCGGAACGATGTGGGGATGATGCAACGAGGCGGCGGCTTGGGCCTCGTTACGGAATCTCGCGATCTGCTGTTGATCGAGCACGGCGGCGAACGGCAGCGTCTTGATCGCGACGCTTCGCCGCAGGGAAATCTGGGTGGCTTCATAGACGATGCCCATCCCCCCACGACCAATTTCACGATGCAATTCATAATCACCGAGCGTCGCGGGTGACATGGTCGCGGACATCGGAAGCACACCAGGCGATGCTGGTACGAGTCGCTGAGTCTCGCGGGCGGGTGACGTGACGACGTCACTGATCGAAGCTGCGCTCATGATCCGGGGCCCTCCTTTGCCTCACGAATGTATGATGGTGATTTCAGCGTCGCACGAGCGAGCGGCCACTGATCATGCATCAAGATAGAGAGTTTCGCCAACTTGGCAAACGGATTTTTGCTCAGTCGCCTAAACGACGGGTTCGGCGATCCTGAATTGTTTGGGTCGCTCATTGGATTCCCAGGCATCGTGGGGGTGAGACTGAGCGGAGAGTTTGGCAGCGAGATTGCCGGAGCGGGGAAGCCAGTGGCCGCGGGGATCGATTTTGCGAGGAACACGCTGGACACTTTTGCTGGGCATGCTCGTTTGCATGCGGCGAGATCGTTGCGACGGGCGAAAATGATCGCTGCGGACGAATTTCCGCTGGCCGAGTGGCTGGTTGCTCATCAGAGCTAGCCATTTTGTCTGCCGCGAGGGAGTGGTTAGGGATTCGCACGGCGACGGTGTTTCGATGAGTGGGGCACCCCTGGACCGCTAAATCTTTGGGGTTGACGCTATCATCCTGCCTTGCATTTTCATTCCAAGCGAAGCAAAAACGTCCCCGTCTCCCCTCTACCCCGCACAGCGTGGGGCAGAGGGGAGAGTGGACAATTGGGTCTGGTCTTCAGGAGGCCGAGATGCAGAAGAAAACCTGCGCAATGCAAACGCCTTGCAACCCGAAAGGTTTAGCGGTCCAGGGCACTCCCCCTTTGCACCCGCGACGATTCGACGACAATTCGCTAATCTGTCGCCCGTTTATTCACCTGCATCCGCACCACGTTCAGGAAAACTCTACTTATGTCGGTCAAACGCGTTGGAATTCTCACGGCGGGGGGACTCGCCCCCTGTCTTTCGTCGGCCATTGGTGCACTTCTTCAGGCATACACAGAGACATCGCCGGAGATTGAAATCATCTGCTACCGGTCGGGATACAAGGGTTTGCTGTTGGGCGACAGTTTTCTCGTGACGCCTGAAATTCGAGAACACGCGGTGATTTTGCATGAGCACGGTGGCAGTCCCATTGGCAACAGTCGCGTGAAATTGACCAACGTCGATGACTGTGTTCAACGGGGCTTGGTCGAGCCAGGGCAAGACCCGCTGCAGGTCGCCGCTGAGCAACTTCGCCGCGATTGTGTCGATGTGTTGCACACCATTGGCGGCGACGATACCAACACCACCGCGGCGGATTTAGCGGCGTTTTTAGCGAAAAACGACTACGCACTCACCGTTGTGGGACTGCCCAAGACGATCGACAACGATGTCATCCCGATCCAACAGAGTTTGGGGGCGTGGACAGCCGCCGAAATGGGCGCGAAGTTTTTCGAGAATGTCGTTTCCGAGCACAGCGCTAACCCACGAATGCTGATCGTGCACGAAGTCATGGGTCGCAATTGTGGGTGGCTCACTGCGGCGACCGCGATGAAGTACCGCGAGCGGCTTGACAATACGAACTTCCTGCCTGCGATCGGACTGACTCGCCAGAGCGTCGAAGTGCACGGCGTGTATATCCCCGAGATGCGTTTCGATCTGGAAGCCGAAGCCCAGCGGCTGCGGGCGATCATGGACCAAAACGACTGCGTCAACATTTTCATCTCCGAAGGAGCCGGCGTTGATACGATCGTGGAGGAGATGGAATCGCGTGGTGAAGATGTGCCTCGGGACGCGTTTGGCCACTACAAACTCGACGCGGTCAACCCTGGCAAATGGTTTGGCAAACAGTTCGCCGACATGCTTGGTGCTGAAAAGACACTGATTCAGAAGAGCGGCTACTATGCTCGGGCGGCAGCAGCCAATGAAGAAGACATCGCCTTGATCGGTGAGTGTGCCCGCAAGGCGGTGCAGTGTGCGTTGACGGGCGACGGCGGCGTGATCGGCCACGACGAGGATCGCGGTGGCGAGCTGCGAGCGATTGAATTCGATCGCATCCAAGGCGGCAAGCCCTTCGACATCGACGTTGCGTGGTTCGGGGATTTGCTCTCCGGGATTGACCAACCCAAGCATGGTGCCGTGCAAACCCAGCACGTCTGATACACTTGCGAGGATGATCCCCACACGAAAACTCACTCAATCCGTAGTATGGGCCCTTTGGTTTTGCATTGCGGTTAGCCAAAGTTCTGCCGAGCCGGCAACCAGTCCGTTTCGGATCGAAGTCGTTGACAAAGAGAGCGGGTGGCCCGTGCCGCTCGTTGTGTTGGAAACCACCGACCACCTCACCTTTGTTACTGACAACGCTGGCTTGATCGCGATTGACTCGCCCGAGCTGATCGATCGCGAAGTGTATTTCCACGTTCGGAGTGATGGGTACGAGGTGGCTGCGGACGGATTCGGTTTTCGCGGCGTGCGTTTACGTCCCACCGCGGGTGGGGCGACGCGGGTGGAAGTGTCGCGAACGATGCTGGCCAAACGGCTTGGAAGGTTGACCGGTGCGGGGCAATTTGCCCACAGCCAGCGACTCGGCGGCGACCTCGATTGGCGTGAGAGCGGTGTGTTCGGTTCGGACAGTGTGCAGACGACCGAGCATCGCGGCCGGCGGTTTTGGCTGTGGGGCGATACGACGCTCGCAAGCTATCCGCTGGGTATCTTTGATAGCAGCAGCGCGACGACCAGCGTGCAACCTCTCGAGACGCTTGAGCCGCCCTTACGCATGCGGTACGACTATTTTCGCGATAAAAATTCGAGCCTGCGAGGCGTTGCGAAAATGCCCGGTAGTGGGCCAACCTGGCTGAGTGGGTACGTGAGCCTACCGGATCAGAATAGCGATCCGAAACTCGTTGCGTTCTACGCAAAAATCAAGCCGCCATTGGAAGCGTACGAGCAAGGTCTCTGCGTGTGGGATGATGAAGCAGAGAAGTTTCAGCAGCTGAAAGTACTGTGGAAGAAATCCGATGGCGAGGGACCACCCGCAGTCCTGCCGCAAGGCCATCCCGCGTTCTTCACCGATGCTGAGGACAAGCGGTGGATGCTGCTTGGCGATCCCCTGCCGACGATGCGATGCCCGGCTACGTTCGAGGCGTGGCAGGATCCCGCGCAGTGGGAACCGCTTTCTCCGCAGGAGACCATTCGCGCGGCCGAAGATGACGCTGAGATCGAGCCGCACAGTGGCTCGATCGCTTGGAACGACTACCGCCAGCGTTGGGTTACGATTTTTGTGCAGCGATTCGGAAAGCCTTCGTTGCTCGGCGAAGTTTGGTACGCGGAGGCAGACTCACCGACGGGCCCTTGGGAAAACGCGGTCAAGGTGCTCAGTCACCAGCAATACACGTTTTACAACCCGCGGATTCACGCGGACCTCTCCCCTCCAGGTTCGCCCATTGTATTGTTTGAGGGAACCTACACCCAACAATTCTCGGGCAACCCAACGCCAACACCTCGCTACGATTACAACCAAGTGTTGTACCGAATTGACCTCGATGAGATCGTCAAGACTGGGGATCGCGAGAATCAATAGTGTCGTGGACTGTCCTGCGATTCATCTTTCGGATCGGTGGAGCGACCCGCAGCGATCCCTGGGGTCGTGTCATCTGCTTGGGTTAACCTGATCGTATGCTCTGTCGCGGTGTGGCAACTTTTTGCGATGGCGAAACAGTCGATGCGACGATGAATCCGATGTTAGACGGTGGGCAGCGGGTCCACCGGCAATTACGCATCGCATGGGCAGGCCGGAGAGGCAAGGATGATCGGCGGGAAATTGGGACAAGCTACGGTACTCGCGGCCGCTGTCGGTACTCCGTACGTTGCAAACCAGACACAATGGGGACGCGAGACGGTCGAAACGGTGCAGCAACAAATCATCGGCACGGTATCAGGGGGTGGCGACGCGCCGTCGCCCGCCGTCTCGGGCGACTATCCGGTGCATTCGCACTATCAGGTGGAAACGCTACGACCGATCTCATCGGAGAAGTATCGCTATGATGACGAGCTCGCACGAAAACTCGGAGCGGTACCTGTCGACCAATCCACCGCGCCGAGTCTGGTGGGAAACAATGTCACGGACATTCGAGAGGCGCTGCGTTTCGACCTGACACCTCCGATGATTCTCGATCGATTTTCACGGGTTTCGACCGTGCTCGCAGATCTGCAGCTTGAAGGGCTGCGCGTCCCCGTCGTCACCGGGATCCGCGCTGACGATTTGGCGGGTACTCTGACCTACTATTTCGATCACTCCGGTGCCATCCAGCGGATCAATCTGCACGGGTTCACGGGAGACTCCGAGCGGATTGTCGCCACGTTGACCAGCCATTACGGATTGCAAGCGGAGCACTCCCTCGACGCTGGCGTTTACACGCGGCGTTGGAACGGCATCCCCGTTCACCTGTTGCGAATTTCGCATGCTCCGGTGGTTTTCAGTGATGCAGTGCACCAGAAATACACGGTGTTCCTCGAACTCAATCAACCCAATCTGCGCTATGGAATTAGCGAAGAGGCACGCCGGATCGTGCACGCCGATCAATGGACCGGACGTTGGTAGCGTGAGGATTGATTCAGGCGGCGTCTAGCCTGTAATGAACCTATTGTTTTCCGTATACTGGCCGCTCCTTCGGCGTCTCCCGCGAGTTCGGGGTGCGTCCGCGCCAGCACAGAGCTGTTGTCTGAACCACTTTTTTCGAGAATCGACATGTCTTCGACTTCTGACACTCCCCGCCCCGTCGGCAGCGACGGTCCCGAGAAAACGATCATCATTGGAAGCGGCCCAGCAGGCTGGTCAGCGGCGATTTATGCAGCCCGGGCGAACCTCGATCCGGTTTTGTACGAAGGCACATTTCGCCCCGACATGATCCCCTTGGGGCAACTGGCCTACACGACGGAAGTTGAGAACTTCGCAGGCTTCCCGGCCGGGAACGTACGAGCCTTTGTGGAGTCGGCTGTTAGCAAAGACCGCCACTACAACCTGCCGCCGGTTCCCGCCGGGCACACTCGTGATGACCAGCCTCACTATGCCGTTCAAGGCACCGAGTTGATGGAGCTGATGAAGCAGCAAGCCCTGAATTTTGGCACGCGAGTGGTCAGTGACGACATCGAACGCGTCGATTTTTCGGGGTCGCCGCACACGCTCTACCCTGCCGCGGGCGAACCGATCCAAGCGCATACCGTGATCATTGCAACGGGGGCGCGAGCGAACTACTTGGGGCTGCCTAGCGAAGAGGACTATAAGAACAAAGGCGTCAGCGCGTGCGCGGTATGCGATGGTGCTCTGCCAATCTACCGCAGTAAACCGCTGGCCGTGGTCGGCGGTGGTGATTCGGCGGTCGAGGAAGCCACCTATCTCGCTAATCTGAAGGGCGCTGACAAGATCTACCTGATCGTCCGCCGTGACGAGATGCGTGCGAGCAAGGTGATGCAAGATCGCGCCCTGAACCACCCCAATATTGAAATGAAATGGAATACCGTCGTCGACGAAGTGCTGGGCGACGGGAAAATCGTGACGGGTTTACGGGTTAAGAGCACCGTGGACGATTCGGTGAGCGAACTCAAAGTGGGCGGTATGTTTGTCGCCATCGGTCACACGCCCAATACAGCGTTTCTCGAGGGAGCCGTCGAAATGAATTCGGCAGGCTACATCCAGTGGTCCCAACCATTCCGCACCCACACCAATGTGCCCGGTGTGTTCGCCGCTGGAGACGTGGCGGATGATTACTATCGGCAAGCGATCACGTCGGCCGGAACCGGTTGCATGGCGGCGCTTGATTCCGAGCGGTTCCTGGCAAGCCAAGAATCAGCGGTCAGCGCATCGGCTGCGGACTGAGTTGCATCGCGAAGGCTGTGATTCGCCCAACGCGATTGAGCGTTGGGCATGTGGGCACCTCGATGCCCTAGTCCATCAGTGATCTCCAGCCCACCTGTTAGCCGCGAACTGCTGATTCTTCGTCATTCTCGTTCGACGGCGTACCTGCTCCTCCGCGATATCTTCCGAAGAACGATCGCAGAGGTGAGCCAAAGCTGAAGTAACAGAGCATCAGCGGCAAGGCGACCCAGTGCAACAGCACCACGCCGACGACCGCGAATAGCGCCTGGCCGATTTGATTGGGTGTTCGCCGGCCCCGCAATAACTGGGCAAAAACGTGTGGGTAGCGAAATCGGGAGACCATCAGGAACGCGAGGATCGCGGCCAGGACAGGGATAAAAAAGTGGGACGCTTCCAACGTCCACGCACTCATTTTCCCAATCCACACCGGGTATTCGTCTGAGGTCGCGTAAAACTTCACGTCAGGAATCGCGATGGCGAAGGCAGCCAGGGTGCCTGCGGCGGCGGGGCTCGGCAATCCTTCAAACCCCTCGTGATCGTCATCCTCGGGCGTCTCGACATTGAATCGAGCCAAACGCAGGAGTACACAGATGGCGAACAACACACCGATCGCCCAGGTCAATCGCTGTGGCAACGCATCGCTGATTCGCCACACGATGACGGCAGGCGCCACCCCAAAAGTGACCGCATCACAGAGCGAGTCGAGTTCGGCGCCAAACCGGCTGGCCTGGCCCGTCAGGCGGGCGGCGGAACCGTCGAGCGCATCGAACAACATGCCACCGAAAATCAGTAGCCCCGCAGCATAGAGTTTCGTTTCCAAATCCCAGGCGAGGGTGCTGGTGCTGACGGCGATCGCGATCGCGGCTAATCCGCAAACGCCATTGCCTAAGGTCAGAACGGTGGGCAACACCGCGAGAGTTAAACGTCGCCGTTTCCGAGAGTGTCGCCTGCGCCGGCGACGATAGCGGCTCGCCTTGGGCGAGTCGTCGTCTCCGTCAATCTCGTCCGCAGCAAGCCTACTGGACATGCGGGGGGGATTGAGGTCCGAGTCGTCAGCGGGCTCCGGACCCTCTGAATCGGGCTGCCGCGGTTTGAGTTCACTCATGATCCGAGCGTGTCCAATTCGGGTGGGGGATCTATCTGATAGCGGGGCAAAGCAGTCGGCCGGGTGAATCTCGTCTCGCCGATCGCGGGTGTGACCGTAACAGCTGCGTGACAGGAAAGAAACGACTCGGCGAGCGGTTTCAGTCTAATCATCCCATCCGCCTGCGCACATGGAAAAGCGGACTCGGCACGTGCTCGGCGAGTAATCCAGCGGTCGACCTGCCCCGGTAATCTGCGGGATCCGGATAATCCGCCCCACCAAAGAGGGCCTCACCCACTCACGTGGCACGGTCACGGCGCCATGCCTCGCGATCGGTTTCAGGTTCGGCCCCATCGCGGCCGCCCCGCCGGGTTGTGGCACTGTTTCGCGTCCTACCGGTCGTGATAGAAGTGTGGGTGCGGCAGAATTGGTCGGGGTGCTCATGGAGAACAAGAGTAGCGAGTACAATACGCGTTTGTCGAGAACACGTCCGCCTTGCATTTGCCTCCCTCGCCGTTGCCGCGCCCGCTATGATCACGCCTCGCTATCTAGTCCCCTTTGATTCGCGTCGCGCCAATCACCGGTTCACTGACGTGCTCATCATTGGTGGTGGTTTGGCAGGGCTACGTGCTGCTCATGCCGTCGAGCCGAACCTGTCGGTACTCGTCGTGACGAAAGATGAATTGCGAGAATCCAACAGTAATTACGCGCAAGGCGGGATTGCGGGCGTCCTCGATCCCGACGATTGCTTCGACGATCATATCCGCGACACCTTGATCGCGGGTGCGAACCTGTGTGACCGTGATGTCGTCGAGCGGGTCATTCGCGAAGGGCCGCTGCGAATTGAGGAGCTGATTCGGTGGGGCACTCAGTTCGACAAACACGCCGGCGAACTCGCCTTGGGCCGAGAAGGAGGCCACTCGCACGAGCGAATTGTCCATGCCATGGGCGATGCGACAGGCCGTGAAATCATGCGCGCGGTGATCGAACACACCCGTGCGGCCAGTAATATCGACGTGTGGGAGAATGCCTTTACCGTCGATCTCCTGACCCTCGAAGGTCGTTGCCGAGGTGCCGTCATTGTCCGTGACGGCAAGCAGCCCACGATGGTCTGGGCCAAGGAAACGATTCTATGCACGGGGGGGGTTGGTCAAGTTTTTCGTGAATCAACCAATCCCGCCGTCGCCACCGGCGATGGAACTTCGCTCGCCTATCGCGCGGGCGTTCAACTTCGCGACATGGAGTTCATCCAGTTTCATCCAACCGTGCTCTATATCGCCGGCTCATCACGCTCTCTGATCACCGAAGCGGTCCGGGGCGAAGGAGCCCATCTCATCGATTCGCGCGGCGAGCGGTTCATGCCCAAATACGACGATCGGGCCGAGCTGGCGCCGCGTGACATTGTCAGCCAATCGATCGTCAGCCAGATGAGCGAGGCCTCGCAACCCTGCGTTTTCCTGAGCCTCGCTCACCTGGATCCCGATCATGTCCGCAGCCGCTTTCCCGGTATCGCGGAGACCTGCCAGCAATTTGGTCTCGATATCACCACGGATCGGATTCCCGTTCGCCCGGGAGCGCATTACATGATCGGCGGCGTTTGCGTGGACAGTCAGGGACGCACGTCATTGCCCGGATTATGGGCGGCCGGGGAAGTCACGAGCTCGGGACTGCACGGAGCCAATCGATTGGCGAGCAACAGTTTGCTCGAAGGACTCGTCTATGGAGCGCATGCGGGGGAGGCCGCGAGTCGCTCTGCGGCCGAGGGGCCCCATAAGATGCTGGCGTACCGGATTCAACAGACCCCACGCGAGCAAACACTGGCGTTTGACATCGCCGACGTCCGCGTATCGCTCAAGAGCTTGATGGGCCGACTCGTTGGCGTGAAGCGATCTGGCGCCGATCTGGCGCAGGCCCATGAACAGATTCAATCCCTCTCAGCGTACGTCATGCCACACCAATTCGATAGCGTCGAGGGCTGGGAGCTGCAGAATCTGTTGCTGACCGCGTCCGTGATGACGGCAGCAGCACTGGCTCGTTGCGAATCACGAGGCGTGCATTTCCGCAGCGATTTCCCCGAAACAGACAATGAAAAATGGCGCTGCCATCAAACACAGCAGATTGATGTCGATGGAGGCTACCCACAGCGAGGTGAATTGATCACCCGCCCCACCGCCGACCACGTTGCCCCCTCGTAAATAAACGAGTAAGTTTTCTAGCAAAGAGAAAACTCTTTCAATCGCCTTTTCTGACGTCTCACATCCCCCTACTTTTCACTCCCGCTCTGGCAATGTCTGCTCCACGCGTTCTTGTACTTCGTGCCCCTGGCACCAACTGTGATGTGGAAACCGCTCATGCCTTCGAAGCCGCTGGCGCGACGGCTGAGCGGGTCCATGTTGGCCGCCTGATGGATAATCCGGCGCTACACAAACGGTACCAAATCCTGTGTATTCCAGGTGGGTTCAGCTACGGCGATGATATTGCGGCGGGACGCATTCTCGCGACGCGGATGCGGCACCACCTCGATGACATGATTCATCATTTCGTCGACAGCGGTGATAATCTGGTGCTGGGTATCTGCAACGGCATGCAAGTTTTGATGCGTTTGGGGGTCTTAACCGCCGGTGTCGAAGCGCCTCAGGCAGCCGGCGTGGCCGGCGGTGGCGATGAAGCGTCGAGTTCGAACTGGGCGCGCGATTCGAGCTCGCCGCATGAGGTGCCACCTGCAACGCTAACGTGGAACAATCACGGTCGCTTCGAAACCCGCTGGGTCCGTCTAGCGGTCGACAAGACACCGTGTGTGTTCCTGAAAAACATCACACAGATGTATTTGCCAATGGCGCACGCCGAGGGCAAGTTCGTCGCTCGCGATGCAGACTCCCTCGAACAACTTCGCAGCACCGGTCGTCTGCCGCTGCGGTACTGCGACGAGTCCGGTGAAATTCAATCCGAAACCTTGGAGTTTCCCAGTAACCCGAACGGCGGCGACGCCAATGTCGCAGGCGTCTGCGACGCATCGGGTCGCGTTTTTGGATTGATGCCACACCCCGAACGACACATCGATGCGACCCAGCATCCGTTCTGGACACGGCGCAAGACACAGCCCGCCGAAGGTGATGGGCTCGCAATGTTTCGCAACGCAGTCGAGTGGTTCGCTTGACATCGGACGAGACACGCTTTGCCTTTGGGAAAAACTGGTCGTCGTTTCTCAAACAGGTCGACGCGGCAAGAGCGGAGCAAGCTGTCATCTCGCTGCGGCAGTTGTTCCAACTCGACACCGAGCTTTCACTCCCTCTGGCAGGCAAAACCTTCCTCGACATCGGCTCAGGCAGCGGTCTGTTCTCACTCGCTGCTGTGTCGCTAGGTGCCTCGGTTGTCTCCATCGATATTGATCGTGATAGCGTTGAGTGCACCCGCCGATTGAAGGATCAGTACTCCGCGTCGCTGAGCGCGGGTGTCGCCGCAGCTGAGAATCGTCCGACTTGGGATGTCCGTCAACTCTCCGTGCTCGACGTTGGCGACATGGCAGCGTTGGGGAGTTTCGATATTGTCTACAGCTGGGGTGTGCTGCATCATACCGGTGACATGGTTGCGGCGATTGACAGAGCATCCGAGCGTGTTGCGCCGGGCGGTTGGTTCGCGCTCGCGATCTACAACGATCAAGGCGGACCGAGTCGTCGTTGGCACGCCATCAAACGCGGCTATCATGCATTGCCTGCTCTCATGCGTGGTGCATACGTCGCTGCCGTCGCGAGCGTCTATGAATCCAAGTTCGCCTTGGCGAGATTGGCACGCCGACGCAATCCACTCCCGTTTGCGGATTGGCGTGCGAAACGTGCGGACCGCGGCATGAGTGTCTGGCACGATTGGGTGGACTGGGTTGGCGGTCTCCCCTTTGAAGTCGCCACGCCAGAGGCAATCATCATGCCGCTTCGCCGCCATGGTTTCGTGCTGGAGAATCTCCGCACCGTCGGTTCCGGATGGGGCTGTAACGAATACGTCTTTCGCAGGGAAATGGAGCAAGTCAACGATGGCCGAGATAGCTGACCGCACAGATATTCTCGGCATCGATATTGGGGGGGCGAACTTGAAATATGCGACCGAGGACGGTCGTTGCTTTGATCGTTCCTTTGCCATGTGGACGCATTGGCGTGAACTCACCGAGCAGCTCGTCTCGGATATTGCTCACTTCGTAGGCGTTCGCCACCTCGCGGTTACCATGACGGGCGAACTCGCCGACTGCTTTCCAAAACGCGCCGTGGGCGTCTCCCACATTGTCGATCACGTGATGCAATGTTTGCCACGCTGTGCACTGGAGTCGGCTTCGTTCTATGGCACCGACGGGCGGTTTTATGGTGCGGCAGATGCCACGCAAAATTGGGAACGTATCGCGGCGTCAAACTGGCACGCCCTGGCCAGCTGTATCGGCAAGCGAATCGCTGCGGACGCGTTGTTGATCGACGTTGGCTCCACGACCACTGACGTGATTGCTATTTCCGGTGGCCAGGTACTAACGGAATCTCGTACCGATTTTGAGCGTCTCGCGGATCAGTCGCTGGTCTACATCGGCTGTCGCCGCACTCCCGTGTGCGCGTTGGTATCGCAACTGGATTTCGGTGGCAAGTCGGTCCCCGTGATGAAGGAAGGGTTCGCGACGATCGACGATGCTCGGCTATGGCTCGGTCTGCAAGCAGAGGCTCCGGAGGATCTCGGTACCGCTGATGGCCAGCCCCGAGATTGCATTCACGCCCGATCGCGACTGGCGCGGATGGTCGCTCTGGACCGCGATCAAATCAGTCACAACCAGGTTACCGAGATCGCCTTACAGATCGTCTCGGCAGCGTCGCGCCCGATCGTCGCCGCAGCAGATCACTGGTGGCAGCAATTGGTCGACGAACGCCGACCCAGCCCATCCCAGCCCGCCGCGATCTGTGTGCTCAGCGGCCACGGTCAAGACCTTGCGGTGTCTCCTGGATCCCGCACCATCATTGACTTGCAGACCGAGCTACCACCGGGCATGTCCCGCGTCGCGCCGGCCTGGGCGGTCGCGGTGCTCCACCGGTGATCCTGCTGGCTCGATCATCGAATCAACATCGTGGGACCAATCCATCCCGATCACGCACGCGCGGCATGGGAACGTACCACCGAGACGATTCTTCTCAGCGATGTCGTCCTGGAGGCTGAACAACGGGTGGTCGTGCTTTCCGGCATCGCTGCGGTCTGTCCAGCATCGCGGCGGCGAAAGATTCGGATCAGCTTCCGATCGCCCGCATGCAGGCTGTCCGCAGGCGGGCGGCCGTCAGCGTCGCGGTCGGAAAATCGCCGTTTAGTGAGGTGCTTCGATGCCGCGCGGGAATGCCCGCAGGTATCGACGAACAGAGTGGACTGGCAGAATCGGCCTGATGGACGGTGATACCCGGCCGCGACGAACGCTCGCTATTGCCGTGTTCGGTCGAGCCGTTTCGTGTCATAGAGTGTCGTGTCACTCCAGCCAAGAGCGTCGACAAGTCTCGAGGTGGCAACGATCATCGTTTCCAACGCCAGTCCGTCGCATGGGAAACGAGTTGGAAGTGCTCGTGTGACGCTAACTGCCGTCCGGAATTAGCTTGAACCGGGGATCGCTGTCGGACGGCCGAATCGCTCGTTCTGTTCCCAGATACTGACGACGCAGATCAACGAACGGTCGCGAACGAGATTCTTTGGACGGATCATAATGAGGGTTGAGCGCCGGCGTGTATTTGACATCGATGTTTTCATCGATCCAATCATTTAGATTGATGAACAGCGATCGTGTTTTCTCTGGCATCTCAGCGGACAATTCGTTTTTCTCGAAAGGATCGTCGGCGACATTGTACAAACGCAGCGTGCCGGACCAATCGAAGATCAGTTTCCAATCCCCTTGCCGGACGGCTGATGAAGGGGCCGATGGAAGCCCGTCTTCTGGGTTCTTCACGATCACATTGAGTGGATAGTGCTGATAGAACGTGTCGCGAGGGTATTCGCCCTTCGTATTGGCTGGATCGTCAAGCAGTGGCGCTAAACTGCGGCCGTCGATGCCACCAGGCTGGGTATAGCGGGACACATCGTAGCCGGCCAACTCCAATACCGTCGGGAAAATATCGTTGCAGTCCACGGGCACGTTACTCCATCGATCTCCGTCGACATGGCCTTTCCAACGAACCACCAGCGGAACGCGAATTCCGCCTTCAAAGTGCAACGCCTTGCCGCCTTTGAAAGGTGCGTTGTTCGTCGCGACGGGATCCGTGTAGGTGACACCGCCATTGTCGCTCATGAAAACGACCAATGTATTCTCATCCAAACCCGTTGCCTCGAGCGTATCGAGAATCCGACCGACGGACGCGTCCAACCGTTTCACCATCGCGGCGTACACCGGATTGTCGTGGCCGTTCCAACCTCGCGTCGGTTTCTGTCGAAAGTACGCCACATCGTCTGCGCGTCCTTGGAAAGGCGTATGGACGGCGAAGTGACAAAAATGCAGGAAGAACGGTTTGCCACCGGAAGCCTGTGAATCAGCTCGTCGGCGAAGGAAATTCACCGCATGCTCGGTCAGTTCGTCTGTCAGGTACTCCTGGCCAAGGTTTCCCCCGGATTTTCCACGTTGCAATTTCGATTGAGGTGTTGTGGGAAACAGTAGTTTACCGCTGTCCCAAATCCCGCGCCAATGGAAGTACGGCGACCCGCCTTCGTCGAAGTAGGAGAGTTCTTCAAAACCTTGATCCGAAGGTTGCCAGCCCTGTGATCCATGACCGCCCACGTGCCACTTTCCAATGAAGGCCGAGTTATGGTCGGTCAACGCTTCTGCGATCGTCGTTTCGTTTTCGCCATTGTCTGATGGTTGGCCGGACGCTAGCCCATCGCGGGTGGTGCCGTTGAGCAAGGCTTGTTGGATATCAATCTTGTCCTGCCAAACGAGTGCGTCCTGAGCGACATAGCCTTGCGGCGGTTCGATGGCTTGATTGTAGAACGTTCTTACATTTCCGCCGACAGCGGTCGTGAATCCCGTGCGTGCCGCGTACTTGCCCGTCAACAAACTGGCGCGGGCGGGGGAACAGAGATGGCAGGCATAGGCCTGCGAGAACGCCAGTCCCTCCGTGGCTAGTCGATCCAGGTTCGGCGTCTCGTAGTACATCTGCGCCGGTTCAACGCCAGTGAACTTTTTTGCGTAGGCGTTCACATCAACGATCCCTAAATCGTCCGCGAGGATCACGATCACATTCGGCTTGGTGTGATCTTCCGCACCTGCCGCCGACGCGGAAAACAGTGCAACAAGAAGCAGGGAAAGTAAGGTTATGGATTCAGGTTTCATGATGTCAGAAAATCGGTTGGGATGTCAGTTCCAGAATTCGTGTAGAACCTTGATCGTAAACGCCGCGTGGCTGACGTCCCAATCAGGGCAAGCCTGTAAAGCACATTTCGAACGTAGGTTGGGACCGTTGGCCCGTCCGAGTCTTCATCTCGCTGAACCGATGCAGGGTTTCTCGCTCGGGACAAGGGTCCCAAGCGACAGATCCAAAAGATCACACTGCAAAAATGCTTGACAGCTATCGAACTACTTCGCCATGTTCGCGTTCGCTGCACTGTACGCTTGGTGACCTGTCGAGTTACCGGGTAAGACAGGGTGTTGGTACTTGGGAAGGAACGCGGCGTGTTGGGCGATGATCAATTGGTACTCAGGATCCGATGCGAGATTGTTCCATTCGTGAGGATCGTTTGTCAGATCGTAGAGTTCGCGTGAGCCATCGAGATATTGGATGAAGCGGTATTGGGCCGTTCGGATCGAGAAGTTTCCAAGACCAAAACTGGTGATCGCAGGATGGATCCACTCTTGATTGGGGTTTTTCATCAGCGGAACGAGGCTTTGCCCTTCCTGGTCGGCATCAGCGGGTAAGCCCGCGAGATCGAGAAGTGTTGGGAAAATGTCCAACAGTTCGACAGGCTGGTTCGTTTCCTGGTTGCCTTTGAATCCTGGCGCGGAGATGACAATCGGCACTCGCGTACCGTCTTCCCAGAGCGAGCGTTTGGCCCATCGCTGCTTCTCACCGAGGTGAAAACCATGATCGGAGAACAGCACGACAATCGTGTTGTCCGAATAGTCACTTGATTCCAGTCCATCTAAAACCAATCCCAAGCAGTGATCGGCAAAGCTCACCGATGCCAGATAGGATTGCACCGCGTGTTCCCACTGACCCGCTTCGGTTACCCACTCGTGCGTGGGTGAAACATGCATGAGGTTGGTCAGGTCGATGGCGTATTGGCTTAGGTCATCGCGATCGTCCTCGCGAACGACCGGCAGCTTGATGCCTTTGATTGGATGCAGGTCGAACCACTTTTGAGTCGCATACATCGGTACGTGGGGGCGATAGAACCCGACACCCATGAAGAACGGCTTGTCGTGCTTCATTTCCAATTGACGGGCGGCCCATTTTGCGGCCTTCATATCGGGCATCATGTTATCGTCGTCGGGGTAGACACCCCAATCCCAGAGCGGATGACCGTGTGGCTGTGAGATCTTCTTTTTCGGCACGGGGCCGAATCCGCCAGAGGGTTGGTACTCCTGGAAAAAACGTTTGTCACCGGTGTGGAAAATCTTTCCCGTTGCCATGGTTTTGTAACCGGCAGCCGCGAAAACTTCCGGCATCGTCTTGACGCCTTCGAGAACCGGAGCCTGTTTCAAGTCTGGTGAAAGAAAGTAGATCCCGGTCGAATGTGGGTACCGACCGGTCATCATGCTCGCCCGTGACGGATTGCAGACGGGCGACTGGCAATGTGCATTTTCGAACAGCGTCCCCATTTCCGCGAGACGATCAATATTGGGTGTCTTTGCTTGGGGATGTCCGCCGAGACACCCAACCCAATCGTTGAGATCGTCGATCGATATCAGCAACACGTTTGGCTGTTCGGCATCGACCGCTGACGCGGACGCAAGAGCGACGCAGAATAGGAATGCAAGGATTGGTTTCATGGGGAAGATTGAGGTGAGAGTTACCGGGCGGATTATTGGGAAGGTTCGTTGAGGTGAGACTGTTCGGCTGAGTATTTTGTCCAGAGTGCATTCAACCGCGAGGCGATTTCTGTTTCGTCACCCACGATGAGCCAATAGCGATAGCGAAACGTTGACTTGCGTCCCAATGTCACGCGGTCGATTGGTGCAACGTGCATGCAGGGGCCGTCCGTTGGATTGCTGCTGAGTCCAGACCCGTGAGGACCAAAGTTCCATTTTTCGCGGGAGGTTGGAGAGAAGACTGCGACACCCTGGCCGGCGGAGTCGAACATCGCCATCGCTTTGAGCGGCGGATTGGCGTGTCCCCATGGCGGACCCGGTTTCTGGTGTTCTGCTCGCCACTCTCCATCGCCAAGGTAACTTTGTACCGTTTCAAAGTTGCGAGTGAAGTAGCAGGCAGGGATTTCTTGCGGGTTCATACTTGCTTTGCCCCATGGATCATGTTCATCCCGGGTTGTTTGGATTTGGCATTGCACACAAACCACACCGGGCATGTCGGGTTCAAACGAAGTCCATTGACGCATCACCGCCTCCGCCTCTTCATCGGCCATGTCCCAGAGTTTGGGGATGGTTTCCGAGTACAAGGTGCCATCCGATTTTTCGAACGCAGTCACTCGCGCCCAAGTTCCATTTTGGCCGCCACTACCGACACCACCACCCTGAATAGGGTTCCATGACCAAGGACTCCAGGACTTACTTTGTCCTTCCGAAGTTCGGTCAAGTCGGCGACCAGCGTAATACGATTGCTGGATCAGGCGACCGGGGTCAGCGATGTTGACAATGTTTTGCGGATAGTCCTCTGACGACAACCACGTGATTGCGCCACCCTTCTCGCGATCGATGCCAACCTTCACTGAACCGTTATCAATCGTCAGTAAATCAGCGGCAGGCAATGAGGTCATGCTGAGCACGCAAACGATCACGGACAGAGCAAATCGCTGCCGCCGCATCGGCATGGGGGCAAGAGGTCGAGGTCCGTTCAAGATTGAGTCTCGGTTAGGAACGAAAGGAAAATGACTGTCTGATATGGTGGCCGAACGCTCCGCGGTCGACCATTCCGACCGCGGAGCGTTCGGCCACTTATCTTCCGCTCGTTCCTTACGTGGAAGGATTGTGTGGAAGACACTTCGTCGCCTGCTGATTCCATGAGCGTTGCGTCGGAGGTGACTCTGACCGACCGCAAAGGTGAGCGTCAAAAAACACTTCATCCTAAGCCGCGATTCCAAGAGTAGGAAGATCTGGTTCACTACTTTGGTTGCTTTTGACTGGGAGTGCAATCGCGCCGGTGGGTTGGCACACCATGGAAAATCTTTTGGAACAAATTCGTGTCAACGCGTGGTCCACGGTCCGCGTTTGGTGGACGGGTGGTGGACGAAGGCCTCGTGGCGATACGGAACGACTTCGTCGGATGTGCTTCGGACGTCGAATTGCCCCTGCGGATGTCTCGAGTTCGTCGGTAAGAGCGAATGCTCTTGAGACTAACGTTTGCCGGCCAACGCCCGATCTCACGCCCGTTTTTAGGGATGGGCTGGTTTTCGTCTCGATAGCACGCAATCCCCCCCGGCGGCAGGCCGCTCACCGTTTCGGGAGTCGCTCACGCGGCTGTCTCACAGACGCCTTGGGAGGGCAACCGAGCGAGCGTGGGGACTGTGAGTCGATTTGTTCGTTACAATTGACTATAATCCTACCTGATCCGATCGATCGTCAGTCTTTTCCTCCCCACACCTACCCTGCCCTGGGGCGATCTCTTCCTCGCCGGCCAAGGCCCTGCATTATCTATGAAAACAGTTTTTCCACTCCGCCAACTGAAACGTTTCGTTGGCTTGTCTTGTATGGCCGCCTGCCTGGGCGGTCCCGCTGTGCGCGTGATGGCCGATGATGGGGCCCCCTCAGAACGTTCGGCACCGGAGGTGATCACAACGGTCACCGACGCAGAGCTGCAACAGACCAAACGGGTGCGTCCCGAGTATCTGCAACCCCTTGCAGTAGAAGGAGATGCGGTAGCAACGACATTGCCATTGGAGCCGCGTCAAGGCGAGTCGATCGTGTTTCTCGGCAACACGCTGGCCGCTCGCATGGAGCTGTTCAATGCATTCGAAACGGCTCTCCACCAAGAATTTCCGGACCAGGAACTGACGTTTCGCAATATGGGTTTCCCCGGGCACACGCCCGCGTTCCGTCCGGAAGCCGGCAGACCTGATCCGTGGGCATTCCCCGGCGCGGAGAAATTCCGACCGGAGATTCAAGGCCACTTCGGCGAAGGGCATTATCCGAAGCCCGATGAATGGTTGACGATTGTCAAAGCCAACACCATCGTCGCATTTTTTGGATTCAATGAATCGTTTGACGGCTTGGAGGGTGTCGAAAACTTCAAAAACGAACTGCGTGCGTTCGTCGATCATACGCTCTCACGGTCCTATGACCGTCAACCCGGCGAGACCCCGCGTCTCGTGCTGGCCACACCGATCGCGATGCAAGAACTCCCGCAGTTCAACCTACCCGATGCGGGCGAGCGAAACGTGATTTTGCAGGCATACGCAGACGCGGTGCGGACCGTGGCGAACGAGAAAAACGTCGGATTTGTTGATCTCTTCACGCCGACGCTCGAGTGGTTCACCAATTCCGACGAACCGCTGACGATCAACGGTGTGCATCTGTCCGAGGCGGGCTATCAAAAACTCGCCCCCGTTCTGATGCAGCAACTTTTTGAGGCGACGCCCGATGCGTCCGAGGAAAATTCCGTCTTGCATCAGGCTGTCCAAGACAAAGCGTGGTTCTGGCGAAACGATTACCGCATGCTCAATGGCGTTCACGCCTACGGTCGCCGCTGGGCTCCCTACGGAAACTTCAACTATCCCGAGGAGATCGAAAAGATCCGTCAAATGACTGTGTTGCGGGATGAGAACATCTGGGCGATCGCCCAAGGCAAGTCATCGACGATTGAAGTGGACGATGCGATGACCCGCCCCCTGTCATCGGTCGAAACCAACTTTCAGCTCAGCCCGAAGAATGGCACGCCGGATTACTTGAAATCCGAGTCCGAAGCCATCGAAAAGTTCACGCTACCGGACGGCTACGACGTTTCGCTGTTTGCATCCGAGCAACAATTCCCAAACCTCGGCAACCCCGCGCAGATGCAGTTTGACAACCAAGGCCGGTTGTGGGTTTCGACGCTGCCGAGTTACCCGCATTACAAACCGGGCGATTCGAAGCCCAATGACATGATCCTGATCTACGAGGATACCGATGGGGACGGTCGAGCGGACAAGGAGACGGTCTTTGCTGATGGGCTGCACATGCCGATCGGTTTCGAGTTGGCACCCGAAGGTGTCTATTTGTCCCAGGAACCGTTTTTGGTACTGCTCAAGGATACCGACGGCGACGACCACGCAGACCAAATGGAATACTTGCTCGATGGATTCGATTCGCACGATACCCACCATGCGATATCTGCGTTCGACATGGACCATGGTAGCGGCATCTACATGTGTGAGGGCCGATTCCTGCACTCACAAGTCGAAACGCCTTGGGGACCACAGCGGATGACCGACGGTGGTGTGTGGCGGTTTGATCCCACGTCGTGGAAAGTCGAACGCGTTATGCAACTCGACGTCAACAACCCATGGGGTGTTGCCCATGACGAATACGGTCAAACGTTCGTGAACGATGCATCCGGAGGTGATCAGTACTGGATGCTGGGGTATTCCATCAAAATCCCGCACTCCAAAGAAATCGCCAAGGTTTCCAAGTTCAATTACGAACACCACACCCGACCGACTTCTGGTGCTGAATTCTTATACAGCAGTCACTTCCCCGACGAAGTCCAAGGCGACTATCTGTACGCCAACACGATTGGTTTTCTCGGCATCAAAGAGTATAAGACCATCGAAGATGGCGTCGAAATCAAGGGGAAATTCCGTCAGGATCTGATCCAATCGTCTGACGGTAATTTCCGACCCTGCGACCTGGAAGTGGCACCTGACGGTAGCCTGTATTTCATTGACTGGCACAACACGCTGATCGGTCACATGCAACACAGTGCCCGGGATCCGATGCGGAACTCTGAGTATGGTCGGATCTACCGAATCACCCGTTCCGATCGCCCCCTGGTGGAAGCACCGCCGATTGCGGGTGCCTCCATCGAGCAGCTTTTCGAGAACATGAAGTTGCCCGAGGTGAACGCACGCAAGCGATCTCACCGGGAACTGCGTGGGCGTGACAAGCAGGCCGTTCTCGCGGCCGCCGCACAGTTCGCCAGCGAGAATGCGGACGACGAGCGTTTGGTCTTGGAAGCCCTCTGGGCGACGTGGGGCCAACAGGAACCCTCGACGGAACTGCTCGACGAGTGCTTGCATGCGAAGGACCACCGCGTCCGCGCTGCAGCCATACGGGTTGTGCGTCACTGTCTCCATTTGCTCGACAACCCTGATACGTACCTGCTGACCGCGGCGACCGACGAGCATCCTCGTGTGCGACTCGAAGCACTTTCGGCGGGCTCATGGCTCGGTGGCAAAACCGGTGCCGAAGTGTTGTTGACGGTGGCGTCCTACAAAACCGACCGCTGGATTCGCAACGCTCTCAATAGCGCGATGATGTTACTCAAGCCAGACGTGGAGCAAGCGGTCCAAGACGGTTTCGTCGACCCCGATAGCCTACTGGTTGAGTACAACGAATTGCTCGCGGGCAAACTCGAAGGTGCGATGAAACCGAAGGACTACCGGACCAAGTCCGACAAGTTCAAAGACAAGAACTTCGCCAAAAAGTATAACCTTGGCCAACAGGTTTTCTTTGAAGAGGGATCCTGTTACGCCTGTCACCGGGACAGCGGTGAGGGCGTCGCTCGAGTCTACCCACCCTTGGCCGGTAGCGAATGGGTCAACGGCGATCCCGATCGATTAATCAAACTGACGCTGCATGGGATCTGGGGAAAAATTCGCGTCCGCGGAAAGGTCTTTGAGCCGGATCTCGGGGTTCCTCCAATGACCGCGATCGGGAATATGTTCAACGATGAGGAGATCGCCAGCGCATTGACCTACGTTCGAAACAGCTGGGGAAATGACGCCGACGAGGTTACGGCCGCGGATGTCAAGCGAGTTCGTGCCGCGACGGAGGACCGTCAGCGTTTCTATCGACCTGAGGAACTGCTCGAAATGCATCCATTCCCAGAAGGAAGTCGTCCGGAAATGGTGGAAGAGAACATAGCCAATACGGAACTCGAGCAAGCATTGATTTCGGAACCTGTGGCGAGTTTGGTTCGCGATGCTCGTGAGCGCGGCGATGCCGGTCGAGGGGCAAAGCTCTTCTACTGGGAGCAGACTGGATGTGCCACCTGTCACGATGTCAGCGTGGGGTACCAGCTCGGGCCTGCACTGACGAGCAATCGGAAGGACATTACCGATGAGCACCTCGTCGAATCGATTTTGAAGCCATCGGCGAAAATCCTCGCTGGCTATCAGACGGTCAACGTCATCACCGTGGATGGCGCGGTCCTGTCAGGATTCCTCGTCGAGGAAACCGAGGACAACATCACGCTCAGTATTGCCGCTGACCAAGGTAAACCGCGGGTGATCCCGATGGACGATGTTGAAGAGGTGATTAAGTCGGAAGTCTCAACGATGCCCGTTGGACTTGCCGCCACCTTAGAAAGCCGGGACCAGTTTTTGGATCTCGTTCGATTCATCATGGAAGTCAATGAGGGTGGCCGTCCGCAACTCAACCGGCTGAAAAAGCAGGCGAAAGTTAAGAACTGACGTTCAGCTCGAACGACCGTTCGTCAGCCTCCGAGCCTCTTCGAGGTTCGGAGGCGAGTTCTCAGAGTCAAGGAATCCTTGGCTCTCGCGGCCGTCGAGAGCCTGCCACAATAAGTGACGGGTGTACCGTAGTGGATCTTGTTAAAGATCCTGTTCTGGAGGGATCTTTAACAGACGCGCCCGACCAAAGTCTCATGCTACCAGCATCTTTCGTGGGCGAGATGCGTTGCCTTTTGCTGTATGGATTTAGCTTTTTTCTTCGAGCGGTCGGTTAGTCAGTGAAACCATCGAACTACCTACGCAGCAAAGACTTTTCGACCCGTTCGAGGGCGTCATCGGCCCCATGGGGCGAAAGATGATTGACAACGGATGGCAGGGCCTCCTTCGCGACGTGCTCTTGGACGCAGATGCCCATCGGCCTCGTCGGTGAGCATCTCAGTGACGATCAAGAACGACCAACCTTTGAGTTGCACGCGATCATCGCGCTCCTTTGGATCCGTGACTTTCAAGGTTGGACTGTCCCCCAGGCCCACGAAGCACTGCTGTTCCGAACCGACATCCAATACGCACTGAACTTGGAGCCAAGCACCGAAGTCACTCAGCGAGCCATTGAACGCTACATCGCTCGAATGCAAAGCAACGAGAAGATCAGTGAGGAGATCTTCGCAGGCGTTACCGACACCCTGCTGCAAAGCATGGAAGTCAAAGTCAAAAAACAGCGTCTCGATTCCACCCATGTGCTTAGAATACCAGGAACAATAAGTGACGGGTTTACCGTAGTGGATCTTGTTAAAGATCCTGTTCTGGATGGATCTTTAACAAGATCCACTACGCCAGTTATTGATCACGCGTTGCTTAGCGAGATGGCCAACTGCGCCGGTGAACTGGAGTCTTGCCCGGCTGGTCACGCTCCCGAGTCGACCAACTACAACGCCAAAGGCGACTACACTTTCGCACAGATGGATCCCGAGAAGTGCCAGCACTGTCCGCTGCTTGCACGCTGCCGCGTCCAACGCAATCGGGATAACGCGCAGCCGACCGGCCGCATTCAATTTACCGGCAGTGCGGTTCGAGCCGACGCGCGTCGTCGCCACGAGCAGAGCGACGAGTTCCGCGATAGGTACCGTTGGCGGTCGGGTATCGAAGGGACCAACGGTTGCCTCAAGCGAATGATGGGCTTGGGTCGGCTCCGCGTTCGCGGCCACAATGCGGTGAAGCTTTCGATCCTACCGAAGCTGGCCGGTTGGAATCTGCTTCGAGCGGTGGCAATGCGCCGCCAGAGAAAGAATTCGCTCCAATTGGCCATCAACTAGGAAAAACAGGGGCAATAGGCGACTAGGACGACGGTTCATGTAGAGCCTGCGACTCCTCGACAGTCAAACCAGGGCCTCGAGAGAGGCCTCGGCTAAAAACTTTTGCACCACCCAAAAAAGTCGCCCGCAGCAAAGCCACCTAATGTCGGTCGCGTCTGTAAAAGATCCTGTTCTGGATGGATCTTTAACAAGATCCACTACGCCAGTTACTGATCCCGCGTCGCTTAGGAAGGAGCGGGGAAATGACTGTCTGAAATTGTGGTCGAACGCTCCGCGGTCGACCATGCTGACCGCGGAGTGTTCGGCCACTTCTTTCTTCGGAGGTGCAGCAGTATCGCTCCCACGAGACGTCAATCCTCGCCAAAGTCCGCAACCGTTAGTTCGTCGTATCCTTTCGCGACTACTGAATGCGATAGGATCGTGGGCAACCAATCGATTTTTTGGCTAAGCGAGGGCTTCTGCTCTGTCGGAAAACGACGGGCCCTGGCCAGCATGCTATCCTAGGCGTTGGATTGTTCGGGCAGCGCCGAGTCGGCCGACTAAGATGTCCAATCGGATCTCGAGGAATGCCATGAGCAAGCGTTTGCAATCGATGCAAACGAAGCGGTCGTACCGCCCGGTGCCCAGAGTTCAATTTTCTTATTTACGAATTGAGTGAGAGTTCGATGCGATTCCTTCTGTTTATTTTCGTTGCCGCCGCGGCGACGGTTTCCGCTGCCGACGAGTTCACGCTGCACTCGTTCGAGCGTCAACAATTATCAGATACCTATTTCTCTGAAGGAGCAGCGGTAGGCGATCTCAACGGGGATGGCATCAAAGATCTCGTGTACGGTCCTTATTGGTTCGAGGGACCGAGTTTTGAGACGAAACGCGAAATCTATAAGCCGGTTCCGCAGAATATGAATCGCTACGCGGATAACTTCTTTACCTGGATCGAGGATTTTAACGACGATGGCTTTTCGGATGTCCTGATGGTGGGATTGCCGGGAACTCCCGCGTTCATTTTTGAAAACCCCAAGAACCCAACCTCCGGCGCACACTGGAAACGACACCGTGTGATGGACGATGTGGGGAACGAATCGCCTGAGTTTATCGACATTGATGGTGATGGCCGTCGAGATCTCGTCTGTGCTCATGATGGGTTCTTTGGTTTTGCCACGTTCGATCCCGCCAATGCCTTTGAGGGCTGGGAGTTTCATGCCGTATCCGAACCGAAGGCTGCCAAGCGAACACCGCACGGGTTGGGAGTCGGCGATGTCAATGGCGACGGTCGTTTGGACCTGATTCACGCTCACGGTTGGTACGAACAGCCTGATGCGAACGCATTGAAAACTCGTTGGCGTTCGTTCGATGCTGCCTTCAGTAGTGCCTACGGCGGAGCCGAGATGTACGCCTATGACGTCGACGATGATGGAGATAATGACATCATCACGAGCAATGCTGCGCACGATTTTGGATTGGGCTGGTACGAACAGGTGCGCACGGGCGACGATGTCTCGTTCCGCTACCACCGTATCATGGGATCCAAGCCATCTGAAAATCGATATGGTGTGTTATTCACTGAACTGCACTCGGTTGATCTGGCGGACATCAACGGCGATGGGTTGAAGGACATTGTTACCGGGAAAACGTACTGGTCACACCATCGCCAGAGTCCAATGTGGGATGCAGGTGCTGTCGCGTATTGGTTCGAATTGGTTCGTGACGAGGATGGCGTCCGTTGGGTGCCCCATTTGATTGATTCCGAATCAGGCGTCGGTCGGCAAATTGTCGTGGACGACGTCAATGCCGATGGATTGCCCGATGTGGTTGTGGGAGGCATGAAAGGCGGGCATGTCCTGCTTCATCAAACAGAACCGGTCACGGAAGCTGTTTGGGAAGCGGCTCAGCCGAAAGTCTTTGCTCAATTCGAGCCTCAGTCCGCCGTTCAGGCCCAGGCGGCAAATGGAACCAAGGTAAAGATGAGTCCCAGGACAGCGCGAGCGGCGGGGGCGATCGAAGCTGAAACGTTGACGTTCTATGTCAGCGGGGGAGCGGCCAGACCACAGGACATGCGTGGTTTCTCTTTGGACCGGTGGAGCGGGCAGTCACAGTTGTGGTGGACGGGTGGCAAACCGGGCGACTCGTTGACGATGGAGCTACCGGAGTTTTCGGGCACCGTCGATATTGAAGTCGTTTTGACGGGTGCGAAAGACTATGGAATCGTCCAACTTTCACTCGATGATCAGCCGCTCGGGGATCCCATTGATCTTTTCCAACGCGATGTGAAGACGACCGGTGTGCTCGCGTTCCCCAACGTGACGGTGGAAGGCAATCAGCACATCCTCGGTGTGAAGATCACTGGCGCGAATCCCTCGGCCGTTCAGTCCTTCATGTTTGCGATCGACTACGTGCGGGTCAAGCAAGCTGACGGCACCTATGTCGCCGGCATCAACCCCGAGGACGGTCTACTGCCCAAAACGGCCGATGGACGCGCCCTGAGTCTTGATTTTGAGAGTGGCACGCTCGCGGATTGGACCGCGACCGGTGACGCATTCCGAGACCAGCCTGTGAGAGGTGACACGGTCTCGGCACGGCGAAATGATATGCAGAGCGATCACGAGGGTGAGTTCTGGATCGGCGGCTTTGAATTGCACGGCGATGAAGCGACTGGCACGCTGGCATCGGCCCCATTTGTGGTGTCAGAGCCGTTTGCGACGTTCTTGGCCGCGGGAGGCAAACACGAACAGACACGCGTTGAGTTGGTTGAGCAGGAAACGGGCGACGTGTTTTTTGCGTATTCCGGGCCCAACAGCGAGACGCTGCAGCAGGTGGTTGTCGACGTCAAACCATTGATCGGAAAAGAGATTTTCGTTCGCTTGGTCGACGAGCATCGCGGCGGTTGGGGACATGTGAATTTTGATCACTTTCGCTTGCATGCGACACGTCCAGCCGAGCTGACTCCGCCCAAGATTGTCTTGCAGGCCGATGAGTATCCCCATGCCGGTTTACCCGCCGAACAGGCCGCTGCGGCGATGAAGGTGCCCGATGGATTTCACGTCACCGTAGGAGCCGCCGAGCCAGACGTTCAGCAGCCGGTGGCGATGGCAATCGACGACCGTGGTCGAGTTTGGATTGCCGAAGCGTTTGAGTATCCAGAGCGAGCCAAGGGATTCGAAGGCCGCGATCGTATTCTGATTTTTGAGGATACCGACGGCAACGGATCGCTCGACAAGCGAACGGTATTCGCTGAAGGGTTGAATCTCGTCAGCGGTCTGGAGGTTGGCTTTGGCGGCGTGTGGGTCGGTGCGGCACCATATCTGATGTTCATTCCTGACCGCGATGGTGACGACGTTCCGGATGAGGCGCCACAGATTTTGCTCGATGGATGGGGCTATCAGGATACTCACGAGACACTCAACGCATTCATTTGGGGGCCCGATGGTTGGCTGTATGGCTGCCATGGTGTTTTCACTCACTCGCGGGTTGGCAAGCCGGGGACGCCCGATGCGGATCGAGTTCCTGTCAACGCCGCTGTCTGGCGGTACCATCCCACGCGACACGAGTTTGATGTCTTCGCCCATGGCACGAGTAATCCATGGGGCGTCGATTTCAATGACCACGGTCAAGCATTCATCACCGCGTGTGTCATTCCGCACTTGTATCATGTCATTCAAGGTGCGCGATACCAACGTCAAGGCGGGCAGCACTTCAACCCGTACACGTATCGTGACATCACGACCATCGCGGACCACCTGCACTACCTCGGTGCGAACCCACACGGTGGGAACAGCCGTTCGGACTCCGCTGGGGGCGGCCACGCTCACGCGGGTGCCATGATTTACTTGGGCGATGCTTGGCCCTCTTCGTACCGTGGCGAACTGTTCATGAACAATATTCACGGGCAAAGGTTGAATGTCGACAGGCTCGAACCAAGTGGTTCGGGGTACGTCGGCACGCACGGACCAGATTTTCTGCTGACCGGCGATCAGGCATCGCAGATTCTAAATTTGCGATACGGTCCTGACGGCAATGCCTGGATGATTGACTGGTACGACATGCAGGCGTGCCATCGCCGCGAAGTGAACCTGCACGACCGCAGTAACGGTCGCATTTATAAAATCAGTTACGGCAACGAAGCAACGAAATCACAGACAACTTCCGATGCCGACAATGCGGATCGATTGAGTGGGCTTACCGAGCCGCTCGCGGAGATGTCCGATCGAGAGCTTGCCGAATTGGTCCTTCAGAAGAACGATTGGTTTGTGCGTCATAGCCGTCGGCTGCTCCAAGAGCGGGCGGCGCACAGGGAGATCGATCCGGCAGCTCAGAACAGATTACTTGAGATTGCAACAACCCATGCGGACGACACTCGACGCCTACGCGCAGCCTGGGCACTGCATGTCATCGCCGAATTGGACGAAGAGATCATCCAGACCCTGCTGAGTGACGCAAGTCCATACGTTCGCGGGTGGGCGGTCCAACTCGCCATGGAGGTCTCGCAAAACACACCGTCGGAAACCATGCTACAGAAATTCGTTGAGCTGGCTCGGCAGGATCCGTCTCCTATCGTGCGTTTGTATCTCGCGTCGGCAGCACAGAGCATCGCTTTGGAAAATCGCTGGGATCTATTGGCGGCCCTGTGCAGTCACCCCAGCGACGCTGACGACCACAACCTACCGCTGATGTATTGGTATGCCGCAGAGCCGCTGGCGGACGTCGACGCATCCCGAGCATTGGCATTGGCCATGCAAGCAGGTGTGGCGATCCCACTCGTGCAAGAGTTCATGTTGCGTCGCATTGGCAGCGCCGACGATGCGGGGCAGTCGCTCGATGTCTTGGTGCAAGGTTTGGGGGACGCCAAGTCACCGTCGATTCAACTCGCCTTTTTGAAGGCGATCCGATTGGCGTTGCGAGGTCAGCGGCAGGTGGCCCCGCCACAGCAGTGGAGCCACGTTTCTGACCGTTTGCTGCAGAGCGACGATGACGAAGTGAGTACCCAAGCGATCGCCCTGGGCGTGACCTTTGGTGACCCCGCGGCGACCGCCAGGATGCGTGCGCAGATCACCGATGCTGCGTTGAGTCCGGTGAATCGGCTTGTTGCAATCGAATCGTTGCTCGGTGCGAGGGACCCCGAACTGATTCCCACGTTGATCGCGCTGCTGGAAGCCGATCCACCTTTGCGTGAAGCAGCGATTCGCGGCATGGCTCAGTACGACTCCCGTGATGCGACCGCGTCTCTGCTTTCTCACTATGACGACTTCACCGCAGAACAGAAACGCATGGTGCTTGGCACCCTCTGTTCCCGCGCAGCGAGTGGCGCGTCGTTGCTGCGTGCCATTGAGGCCAAGCAGATCGCCAGCACGGATTTGACGGCTGACCTGGTGCGTCAACTTCAGCTCTTACAGAATGAAGAGATTAGCGATCTTGTTTCACGCGTCTGGGGAACCGTTCGCGAGTCCGATGCGGATAAACTGGCAATGATCGACCGTTACAAAAAGCTCGTTGAGTCAGAGACGCTGCCGCCGGCGAACCTCGCCCTGGGACGGGCGGTGTTTGCCAAGACATGCATGAAGTGCCACGTGTTGTATGGGGTTGGATTTAAGATCGGCCCTGACTTAACGGGATCAAATCGTTCGAACCTGGATTACTTGCTGAGCAACATTGTTGACCCGAGTGGAGTGATGGCAAAGGAGTATCTGCCCACCATTCTTCTAACCGATGACGGACGTGTTGTCAGCGGTTTGGTGACAGCCGAAGACAATCGCTCGATCACGATTCAGTCGTCCGACGCCGTGGTCATCGTTCCCAAGGATGAAATTGAAGAGCGCATTCTGAGTGAGAAGTCGATGATGCCAGAGGATCAGCTGAAACAGTTCAGCGACCATGAAGTGCGATCACTGATCGCTTATTTGCGTGGCAAGGAACAGACGCCGATGTTGGCGTCGGACGAAGATCTCGCCTCCTTTTTCAATGGCAAGGATTTGAAGGGCTGGAGTGGGCGAGATGGTTTGTGGTCTGTTGAAAACGGCGAGTTGGTGGGGCGTACCGACGGGCTCGCTAAAAACGAATGGATCGTCAGTGACTTGGCCGTTGATGACTTCACCCTGACGTTGGATGTCAAGTTAGTTGGCAATCGTGGGAACAGTGGCATTCAGTTTCGTAGCCACGCTCATGATGGTGAAGTGGCTGGTTACCAAGCGGACGTCGGTGTGGATTGGTGGGGGAAACTCTACGAGGAGCACGGGCGAGGATTGCTGTGGGACCAACCGGGCGACGCGCACATCAAGCCGGGGGAGTGGAACCGGTACAAAATCGTTGTCCGCGGCCATCACATTCGCACGTATCTCAACGGGAAACTCTGCGTCGATCTGGAGGATGAGCAAGGGGCCGAATCCGGAATCATTGCGTTCCAGCTACACAGTGGCGGGAAGACCGAAGTTCGGTTCCGAAACATTCAGCTGGAGCGTTAGGATCCCGAGCAGGGCAATCCCGTGGGGGGTGACTCGCGATATCACTGGGAGTGATCTCGGCGTCGCCCGCTGCGATTGCACGTGCACGGAACGTCGATGGGTGTCTGACGGCGCGATCCGGTCCGAGATCGCCAGTTGGGCTGATTCTTCCGATCGCATCGGCGCGTCGTGAACCGCGACGCCCATCGACGCTTCTTTGGCAATTAGCGGATTTTGAATCCTGTCCGCTCTGGCAGTGGATCTCGGCAGTCGATGATGGTCTCGTTAATTTTATATCTCATGGATGTGGCGACTCGTTGGGCGAGTTCCTCGATGGACGCTGCGGGGCCCTGGACGTCCATGGTGACGTCGCCGTCGCACTCGTTTCTGACAAAACCGGCGATCTGAAGTCCCCGGGCTTGTTGGATTGCGTTGACACGAAATCCCACGCCCTGAACGTCACCGCGGTATCGAAAGATCTTTCGTTCTATTTTCATTTTGGAATCATTCTCGGAGTGGATTTGAACGCGGTCGGAGAAATGGTCGTTTTTTGAACTGCCGCCCGTTGACATCCTACGACCATTTCGGGCATGTTATCAGGCATGTCCACACGCCGACGCGCCCGCGAAATAGTCCTGCAACTGCTCTACGAAGCCGATCTGAACGATTGGCGCGATGCGGATGCCTCACGCCGTTTCATTCGATCTCGAATGCAAGGCCGCACACTACTGACCAATTTTGCCAGTGGGCTGCTCGACGGTACCATGGCCCATCGCGATGAGATCGACCGAGAATTGAGGCGATTATCGACCAATTGGGCGCTCACCCGCATGCCGGTGACGGATCGCAATGTGTTGCGATTGGGTGCGTATGAAATTCTCTTTTCAAAAACGCCCGGCCAGGTAGCGATTTCCGAAGCACTGACGTTGGCCCGCCGGTATGGCGGTGAGAACAGTCCGCGATTCATTAACGGCGTGCTCGATCGGCTGTTTAAAAAGTCCATCGCTGAAAAGACGGCTGTCGCCTCGGAATAGTCCGTTATGCGTTCTGCGTACGCCGAGGTGCTGCGAGTCGCGGTGCCCCTGATGATCAGCACGGGTATGTTTTCGCTCGTGCTGTTCGCTGACCGGACATTGCTGTTTCAGCACGAACCCGCGGAGATGGGTGCCGCCATGGCGGCAGGAAATCTGTTCTGGGTTTCGATCTGTGTTTTTGTTGGAATCGCGTCGATGACCGGCGCCATCGCCAGTCAATACGTGGGCGCGGGGCAGCCCAGTCGGATTGGCGGGATGCTCTGGCAATCCGTTTGGTTTTCGCTAGCGACCATGCCCTTGTTTTTGCTGGCCGCGTACTTTGCCGAACCGCTGTTTCGCTGGACCGATCAAGCCCCCTCGCTGATCCCCGCGGAGACGATTTATTTTCAGATTTTGATGTGGGGCGGCGCGGGCGAAGTGCTGCAGACAGCCCTGTCGGGCTTCTTCAGCGGCACTCACCGAACGCGAACGATTGCGGTCGTCAGTATCATCTCGGGACTGGTCAACCTACTGCTCGACTACCTGCTGATCTTTGGCGTTGACCCCGCATGGTGGGGCGGCGCGGGGCCACGGGTGTGGGAACTCGGGATCGCCGGTGCAGGCATCGCCAGCGTGATTTCGTTTTGGTTCAAAGCGATTTGCTACGGCGCGATTTTGCTGAAACCGCACTATCGTTTGAAATATGGCATCATGCAGGGCCTGGGGTTGGATCGCGGCATGATGAAACGATTGGTCTATTTTGGGTTCCCCGCGGGGCTGATGTATGCCACCGAGGCGGGGGCGTTTACGGTGATTGTGCTGATGATTGGGCGCCTCGGCGAAGTTCCGCTGCAGGCCACGACGATGGCAATCAATTTCAATATGATCGCGTTCATCCCGTTGGTTGGTTTATCGATCGCCGTCTCCGTCTTGGTTGGTAATCACCTGGTTGGTAGCGGCCCGGAGCGAGCGGTCCGCTGTGTGCGGGCGGCGTTGACGATCGCTTGGCTCTATTCCGCTGCTTGGGCGGTGGTTTATTGGTTCAGCGCTGAAACGATGATCTCGCTGTATTCGATCAATCCGGCGGCCACGACGATTCCCGATGACGCGAGACTGGCGCTGCAAACGGCGCAAGGGCTCTTGGGGTTTGTCGCGATCTATGTTCTTCTCGATGCCACGCAATTGATTCTCGCGGGTGCTCTGCGCGGTGCGGGGGATACTTGGTTTGTGTTGCTCGCGGGACTGATGGTTTCGCTCATCACGCTGAGTATTGGGTTCGCGTGGGAGCCCGATTGGCAACCTGCCCTGTGGGGTGCCGCGACGCCTACGGATCCGGCTGAGGTCGGATCGATGTCGGAATCCGTGTCCGCGGTGCTGTATTGGTGGTGGAAAGTGATCACCGCCTTCGTCGTCCTATTAGCCGCAGCCATGACGGGCCGCTATGCACAGGGTTCCTGGAAGAACATGCGGATGGTTTAGGCAACGCCTCGGTGGTCCGTCCGCCTGCATTTCTCGGCTCGCCATCGCCGGCCGCACTTCGACGAATTCAACCGTCCGCGAGCAACGAGCCCATGCCCTGAATGATCGCTGCTCTGCGTTCGTGGAAACACACTTGCTGCCCCGTCATCTCGATCCACTGTCGCTGTGGAAGAGGCGAGATTCTAGTCGGGACGCACTGCTGAAATGCTATCGCAGTGTCGCAGTCTCCGCCGTCGTGGATCGGATCATGCTCGGAAACCAGGACTCCAGGGTTTGGCTCACGCCGCTCAATGTCCGGCGTTGAATGGTCGGCGCTGAGATGGGGCCGTCTACTTCGACTGTAAAGAACGTGTAGCGATTGTCACGCAGTGGGCTGATTACTTTGCTGAATAGATTGGTCGGGCTGACCTTCGTATTGAAAGTCAGATCCAAATGTTCCAGCCGCGACAAAGTCCCACTGCCGTCCAGTGCGATCAAATCACCCCATACTGACAAGCGATTGAAATTGACGTCTTCCCCAAAGATGGCAAACTCAGATTGGGCATCGGTAAACGCGACATCTTCGGTTGGGGTGATGCGAAGCAAGTTGAAAAACTGCACCATCATAGGCAACTCATACATATTGGCTCCACTGACGCGAGCCGAACCGGCGCCTTTGAGCAGGTCCGAGTCTCCGAGACGTCCATCGAGTCGCGAGTTGGAATCAAATCGTCCGGTGATCCCCGATCGAGTCTGGCCCATCTCCGAGAGGATGGTGGCAATTTGAGCATTTTCCAAAGACACGCCCACATCGAAGTCGGCGCTCGACAATGCTACTGTGCCACTGACATCGAGCTTCCCATCGAACATGCTTCCCGAAATGGGGGGGCGAATGGACTGCCCGATCGCACCCGCTTCACCGCCACGTCGGAGCTGGCTGGTGGCTGTGAGTGGCAGTCCTGAGATGGGATCCACATCGCTGGCGAGTGTTCCCAGTCGCAGTTCCTCGCCCAAGATTGAAAAAGGGCCTTTCAGCGATGTAAGTTGCAAGCCGTAAGCGTGTAGCGAATCGATCGCAATTTCGCCTCCGGCCCGCAGTAGTTCACCATCTTTGATGCCACGAATCATGATCTCGCCGCGCAACGAGTGGACCGGACCCACGTCGGCGATGCGGTTACCCTCGAGTTGCAGTGCTAAGTCCCAGTTGATTACTGGATCCTCGGTCTCGCTTTCAGCCAATAGGATATTGGTGACGCCCCGCAGCCCCAGCGGTCCCCGCAGGTCGAGCCCACGCATCGCCCAGCTCATCTGCTCAGGGAGGGCCGCGATCAATTCATCGTCCGGTATCAGTCTGCACCCACTCTGCAGATCCAGCGTCAGCAGCCATTGCCCTGATGGCTCGGCTTGGCAAACACCATCGGCGATCAATCGCGATGCATCGTGACGGCCACGCAGATCTTCGATTTTCACGACCCCATCATGGAACCCAATCCTGCCGCCCACAATATCGATTCGGTAGGGGATCGCTTTGGGGCGGATGCTCAGTGGGTTTGGGTTCGCGCGAGCTTCCGTTTGGTGTGAGGCATCAAACGATAGCTGAATGGGATTAACGCCCGTTTGGCGGACTTGCACGTCGAGCTTGTCGAGTGTCCCCGCGGGCGTGAGGGCGTCCCACACCGAACGACACGACTCCGGCAGGGAAACTCGCAGGGAGTGTTCCATCGCCAAGTCAGCAACGCGGAATCGTAGGCTCAGTTCCGAGGGAGATTGCTGTAGGGGCATTTGATACAAGCCGTCGCAAGCGATCTTGGCAGCTCCCGCGTTATTGGCGGTGAACCCGATCAAACGCACGAGATCGTTTTCGACTTGGATACGACCCGCGACGTTATACAACGGATAGGCAAACTTCTCATATCGCAGCGTGCCTCCAATCACTCTCAAGTCGATTTGCCGGCTCGTCACGCCTGCAGCGTCTGTGGTGATCGACGCGGAAGCGAGCTCAATGGCCCCACGAGGCTGTAACGACCGTACAAATTGCTCGAGGTTGGACGGCTCCGCAACGGCGGACGCGGTCCCTGCAGCGACGACTTCACGATGGGTCAATGCGGACACCAGGGCATTGTCGATCGCAATCGCTCCATCGGATTGAATGACGATGGTCTTCTCGGGGGATGCATCCGAGTCAGAATCCACTTTCATTGGGACGTTGAAGGTGCAGTGAATCGGTCGGCCTCCCGCCAAGCCGGTTAGTCGCCGTGTGTCGATACGACCGTTCGCAACCCGGATTTCGCCGCGCAGCTGTTGGACCGGGTAGGGGAACTTATCAAACCGCACATCAACACCCTTGCAATGCACATTGGCTTGAATTTCCCAGGGCTCGCCATTGAAGGGATCCCGGTGAAATCGCTCGGAAACGAGATCGATTCGGCCCGCTGGTCGAAAACGGTCAAACAGCACGGCGCTGCTGGCTGGAAGCGATCGGCGCAGACCGTCGTTGAGCTGCAAGTCATTGGCGGCAACTTTGATTCTGCAGTTCGAGAGCTTCGTGATCACGGTCGCATCACCCATCCGGACGGTGAATAAATCAGTCCGATCACGCAGCCGATTGAGGTAGCTCGACATTGCTGACTCTGACCGTGTCATCACCATTTCGAGATCGGTCGATCCCTCGACATGGCAGGTCGCGTCGCCAAATTTTGCCTCCGTGGGGAGCAGCTCCATTCGCTCCGGGGTCAGACGCACACGCCCGTGAAGCTGCTCGAACCGGTCAGGCAATCGACTGTCTGTGTAGCTACCGTCGCGCACCAGGTAGTCGATGTCATAGGCCAAGGAATTCGGATTGGCGGGGTGCTTGCCCTCGGCGGGTGAGCCCATTTGAAACTGTACGTTCAAATCGCCCGCGATGCTGAACTGGGCATCCGCTGGCAGACGTTGGGGCAACCACGTTTCAATTCGTGTGGCCAAACCATCGGTCAGACGTAGATCCGAAACCTTGGACTGCAACCGCGTCCCAGTCACGACGCCCAACGCCAGGGTTTGGGTTAGTTCCAGATCACAACGGCGAAACAAATCGCTGTCTCCACGCATCGTGATGGTTCGCTTGCCGTCACACACTCCCGCAATCTCGTCGGTGTTCTGCATCGTGATTTCAGACCAATGAAACTGAAGGGGCTGGTCCTGGTCACTCGCCCCGGCGTCTCCACTGACATGGGAACCTAGCGTGCGTGATGACGACGAACCCGCTTTCGCTTGAACCGATACATTGACCAGGACTTCCCGAAGTTCGATGCGCGGGCAGATCGGCCCGAGTCGAGGCGGCGGCCACAATTTTGCTAGTGACAACTGGCCGTCAGACTGCAAGCTCACATCCGCAGTCACGCCCTCCACGACGATCTTCTTCGTGTCCATCGGGTTGCGTTGATCGAGCAGCTTCTGAACATCGATATCTGCAAAAACGGTAATCCGCTTCATCTGGACCGCCGGCTTGCTACGCCAAGTCCTCAGGATCGACTCACTGATCGCAGCGGCTCGACTTTGCCCGGCTTTCGCTGCGTAATCTGTCGGCACACGCGGAGACAGCCTGATGTCATCGAACTGCAATCCCACGCCAGGCCGATAGATACCCCGGCCAACCGAGATGTCCCAGTCCTGATAGTGCTCGGCAAGCTGTTTTTCAAAAATCCGCCGCGCCTGTTCCCCTAATGTCTGTGGCCCGAGCGTTCGGACGACAACGACGATCGTTAGGCATAGCAATACCAGCACCAACAACGTTTGGAAACGCTTGCGGCCGGAGCTTAGTCGTGAAGTGGAATCCAGTGCGGGCAACGCTGGCGTCTCATCCGTGAGAGCAACTTTTTCGAAGAATCGACCGGATGAATATCCTGTCGGGACGGCGTTGATACTAGCGATGGGCCGGCTAGCTTATCCAGTGCAAAAATGACGCGAAACGATACAACCAGGGGCTTTGCCAAGGCGAATCCAGACACATTGACATCGAGAAAACACTTGCTGCCAGGAGCACGATTACGAAAGCGCGCCCTCGCCGTGTTTCACAGTACCGGTCCAATTCCGTGACGATCGCGTACAACCATAGGGGGGCAAACCATAGCATCCAGCGGAAACAAACGCTTACCCCGCCATAGTTGCGGTCGATCTCTGGTCGCGCAATGTAGAACGCAAAGCACACCACGCTCGATATCAAAATCGCGGCAGCTAAATAACGCCGATCTCGCGGCCCATTTGAGATTCGCCGCATGAGTCCCATCGGAATTAGTAGCCAAATGGGCGTCAGCGAAAATAGACCATAAACCCCCAGGCTTGCCTGGAATGCGTAAACTGCGCGGCTGGGCTCTCCACGATCCACGCCCGCTCGCCGGCCCGTTCGCCAGTAGCTGCCGGGGTAGTCGTACCAATCGTCCCACTCCACGAGTTCCCAGGTCGAAACCGATCGATCGGAGACGGTCTGGCGGACTTTCCATTGCTGCTGCACGGATTTTCCATCGCGATCGAATTCCGCGATGACTTCGTATTGGTTGGCAATGTCGCTGAGTTCGCGGAGCGAGATCGCCCCGGCCCCATCGAGGGCGGGCAGTTTCCGAAGTTCATCTTCGAGCACTGCGTTCCGCTCGTGTCCGCTATCGTCCGCACTGAGTCGCCCGGACGAAAATTCGGTGACCACGTCGCCGTCACCGCGATGAGCGTAGGGCGTCTTCCAGGTTTGGTGGGCCCAGTAGTTCGTGCCGAAAATGCCAATGGCCACGACAGCCGCTCCCATCGAAAAACCAACGATGCTGCGTTTCGCTAGCAAGGCGAATAGCACCGCCCATAGCGCAAACATCGACAATGCGGGAAGTTCACACGCGACCGCAAAAGCAGCAGCAGCCCCCGCAATGGCCCAGGGCAGGAATGTCGGTCGGTACGTCGCCCCACCGAAGGAATCGAAAATCTTTTCGGTGGCCCGTAAATACAGATAGAGCGTTAGCGATGTCGCCGCGGCAGCAAATAAGTGATTGTTCAACGAGATTGCGAACGGCGTCAGCATGGTTGCAAAGCAGCTGGCAATCACTGCGAAACGTTTTGCCAAATCCGCCGCACTCGACATTTCGATGCTCAGCGTCATCGTGATTAGGAATAACGCCAGCAGCGGGAGGTTGATCAACAACAACAGCAACCGTGGAACGTAGATCGGGTGCTCGGTTAATTTCAGCCCCGTCGTCTCATGAACGACCCAGTACACTCCCGCGACCATGGTCGTTAGTAATGTCGGTTTGCTACTGTAGTAATGCAGTCGCCCATCGTCGCCGACGTGTCGCACCTTATCGATGGTGTCCCATAGCCGATGACCGCGTTCACCTCGAATCGAGATCAGATCGTCAATTTCAAACGTGTTTTGTTCCACCAATGCGGCGACGCTGACCCAGCGGCTACGATCATTGGCGCTCAAGAACGCCGCAGTGCCCTCGGGGTTGATGACCGTCGCGATGCGGCCCGCCACCAATGCGAGTGCCACCACAATCAAGATCATATGCATTTGCAACCGCATATTTCGCGGCTCGTCGTGTTTACGCATCAACGCGCGCCCCGCGCGTCGTGGTTGTCGCCGTCGATTCCGGTTGCAGCGTCAAAGCCCGCTGCCTCGGACACGCTGTACAGGACACTCGGTCGCGACAAAGAACTCCTCGCCCCATCCGTCGCGTTGTTCGAACGCTTCACGGGCAGTGTTTGTAGCGAACGATCACGAGCCGCCGATACCGAGACGATCAGCTCCGCAATCAACCCTGCCAGCACGCATTGGGCACCTAACAACATCGCCAGGATGCAGTAGTAGAACACTGCGGTCGCGTGCAGGTGCAGCGGCTCGCCATCACCGAGGCGTGTCAGCACCCACATCACGCTTAGATAGAAGATGCCCAACGAGCCCGCCGCGAAACACATCAACCCCGCCGAGCCGATCAGGTGCAGCGGACGACGTGCGTAGCCGGTCAATAGATAGATGCTCATCAGATCGAGAAAGCCTTTCCCGAGTCGCGACAGACCATATTTGGAGTAGCCGTGAACACGCGGATGGTGCAGCACCTCAATCTCACCCACTTTCCACCCCCGCGCCGCAGCGAGGACGGGAATGAACCGATGTCGCTCGCCGTACAAATCCACCTCGTCGAGCACGTCGCGTCGATACGCTTTAAAGCCGCAGTTGTGGTCGTGCAGTCGGACCCCTGTCAGCCGGCTGACCATGGCGTTGAACACCCGGCTGGGCAACACCTTGTGCCAGGGATCGTGGCGAACCCGTTTCCAACCGCTGACAACATCGAGGGATCTCTCGTCGAGGGCCTGCAAAAACCGGGGAATCTCCTCTGGGTCATCCTGCAGATCAGCATCCATCGTGACCACGATATTGCCACGTGCGACCGAGAACGCCACGCTCAGCGCCGCCGCCTTGCCAAAGTTACGTCGCAGTCGAATCGCTTTTGTCCCGACATGTTCCGCCGCGAGCGATTGCATCTTGGTCCACGTCGTATCGGTCGACCCATCATCGACGAAAATGATCTCGACGCGTTGCTTGGCGCGGTGGCAAACATCGAGTATCCGCTCGTGCAACGTGCCCAGCGACTCTTCTTCGTTCATGGCCGGAACGACGATTGACAAGTCCGGCATCACCGCAGCGGTCTTCACCGGCGAACCTTGTTCGAAGGGTTCCGCCGGCGGGCTTCGCAGGACAACGCCATCCTGTTCCACCCACGGGTGATCATCGGTTTGTGTATTCATTGCGGTACTCAGAACAGGTCTCGGACGCGACTCCACGGGCCTAATACTCTAACTCCAATGCAGCTGCTCTGCATCAAAGATGGGCCCATCGACGCATGTTCGCTTGTAGTCCCATGTGCCGTCATCCTGAATCACCTTGGCAACACAGGAAAAACAGATACCGATCCCACATGCCATCGGCGTCTCCATGGACACCTGAACGTCCACGCCGCGAGCGGCGCCAACCTCAGCAACTTTTTGCATCATGATCTCAGGCCCGCAGGTCAACACCCGGATTTTTGCGTCAGGGGACTGCTCCTGCAGTTCATCGAGTCGCTCGGCTAAGACATCCGGCACGAGCGCCTGCCGCCCTTCCGATCCGTCGTCGGTACACGTCGTCACCTCAAAACCGGCATCACGGAAATCGTCGACTCCGGCCAAGAGCGAGGATCGCCGGGCACCGTATATCATCTCGACCTGCTGCGCCCATCCGGCCGTCAGGGCGTGTCGGCCCGTCACCAGCATCGGTGTCTGGCCAATTCCACCCACCGTCATGATCAACCGATCACACGGATCGTCACGGAATGCATTGCCGAGCGGGCCCCATAGCGACACTTTGGTACCGACGGGGGCTTCGGACAATGGCAGGGTCAAGGCGCCTTTGCGAAGGTAGATCAGATCGATTGAACCAGCATCGTCGTCGTTGGGATCTAAATGCACGTCATAGATCGCGAAGGCACGCCCTATCAAAGGCGCGTCGAACCCTGCCAATCGGATCATCACAAACTGGCCCGGCTTCGCGGTTTTCGCGATACTGGGGGCCCGTACACGCAGCAAAAAAGTGTTCTCAGCAACCTGTTTGTTGACGAGCAGTGGGCTGTCAACGTGCTCGATTGCGTCGGCGTAGTGTTTCGCGTCCAGAGTAGCCATCGTGGATTACCGAGTTCCCTTTCGTTTACCGGCTGACTTCCCAGCCTTCCCGAAGCCTCGACCGGTGCGTTGGTTCGAGCCCTTCACGTTGGCCGATCGCTGCTTCGTTTTGCTCTTGGGTTTTTCTTGTGGGGTTTCGGCGATCACCTCGTCGCCGACGATGATTGTGCCGACACGGTTCTTGTCCCGTTCGGGCAGCTTGGTAGGCCGTCGCGCCGCTTTCACGGGCCGTCGATTTTCGCTCCGCGCATCCGGTCCGCCCTCGCTCCTCTTCGACGATCTCGTGCTCGCCTTGACGCCTTTCTTGCCGGCTGGCTTGAGGTCTCGTGGTTTGCCGACACCTGGACCGCGACGATCGGCGCCACCGCGTCCAGCGGCCTGCTCCGCCGTTGGTTTCTCTGGAGGCGCCGCTGTGGCCTGGGCCGCAATCGCATGCAGTTTGTCGATCTCTCCCCGCGTCAAATTGCGGTACGCCCCGGCAGGCATATCGCCCAATCGCAGCGGCCCGATTGCAATCCGGCGAAGTGTTTGCACTTTGTGACCAAACTTCGCCAGAATCCGCCGGATCTCACGGTTTTTGCCCTCACGCAAGCGGATTTCCATGTCCGTTGCCTTTTTCTTGGCCTTCAGGATCTTCGCTCCATCAACGCGAACGAGACCTTCGGCGATGTAAATCCCCTCACGCATTTTCCGCATCGTCTCGGGTTTGACTTCTCCCGCCACGGTGACCCGGTAGACTTTTTGAACACCAAATCGCGGATGCGCTAGCGACTGAGCCAGGTCGCCGTCGTTGGTCAGCAGGATCAATCCGTCACTGGTACGGTCGAGCCGTCCGACCGGATACACCCGCTGGGTCGGCGGTACCAAATCGACCACCCGCGGGCGGCCCTGTGGATCGGAATTCGTCGAGACGACCCCCGTCGGCTTGTGCACCGCGTAATAGACGAGCTTCTGTGGCTTCAACGCCACCCCGTCAACACGCACTTTTTGCAGTGTTGGGTCCACACTGACGCCCAGCTGAGTCACGATCTGGCCATCGATATCGACGCGACCCTCACGAATGAGGTCTTCGCAATGCCGTCGACTGCCTAGCCCTGCCGAAGCGAGTAATTGGTTGAGCCGCTTTGTCGCCCCCGCCGCTTTTGGGCGAGAAGCTGACTTCGCACGACGAGTTGGCTGCTCGCGAGGAGCGGGTTGACGAGGCATAACAGCAGACTTCAGGGGCGAGCGAGTGACGAGCAGAGGAACTAGGCAACTGGGGGGATTGTGAAGCGGTATCTCCGTTGGTCGCTAGCGACTGGTCGGTTGAGCCGTCTCCCAAGTTGGTTTTTCGCTATAGTTTAGCAGCCAACGGCAGTTTGTCGCAGTGGGCGCCCGCGGGCCGAATGAATCGATGCGCCCTACCTCGCCGCCCGGTCCAGCAACTCCCGAAAACTCTCCCGCGGCACCGCCAGAAATCGCTGGTCGCTGCCTGGCTTGCTCGACCTGCGTGCTCGACTCACTTGCTCAGTGCCCCCCACATCCAGGCAGGCGGGGCCGCTGAGCACCTGCGCTGACGGTCGCAGCCCCATGTCGGAGCGTTGCTCCGCTCTTACGGGCTACCGCCTACCAGGGAATCGGACGACGATTCAAGCGATCGCATACGCCGCTCCCGCTCGTCTACGGATTGTCTGCTGCATTCTTTGATGCCTAGAAAAAGAAGTTGATCGAAAGAATGTGGTTCATTGCGTCGGTACGCCCCTGAGCATTGATGAATTGATTGAGATACCCGATCTCTGTCCGCACCGGTGCCCGCTGGCAGCGTTGAAAGCCGACACCAATGAATACTCGATTCTGATCCAGCCCCGCTTGGGCGCCCCAGTCGGTGTCATTTAGGTTGAAAAACACTTCATCCCAAGCAATAAGCGACCACTCGGGACAGTTCGTAAGGATTCGCTGAGCGCGGTGCAATTGTCTCCATCGCAGGCCAACGTCATCGCCGGTTTCAATCCAACGCTGCTCGAATCGGCTCCGGTGCAGGAATCGAAAGTCGCCTGCGGACGGCGCAGCGGTCCATTGCTGCCAAGCTCGATGTTCGTGGAAGTCACCTCGCTGTCCGGGAGAGGTAAGCACCCATGCGTAGCCAGCCCAGAGTGCCTGGTCCTCGTTGAGCGACACTCCCAAGCCCGGACGGATAATGCTCTGATTGAAGCCCCCCGCGTCGTCGCGCAAGCGGTAGTGCGCGTCGAACCACCATCGAAGTGGGCTGGCACCATCGGACGTCGCGTTCAGTTCTCCATTTCCGAATGCGGCGAACCAGAGCCCTGTGTCATCCAGGGTTTCAGCATTCGATCTTCCCGCTTGGCAAACGACCATCACCCAGATCGCTACGAATAAAAATCTGACGTTCCGCATCTGACATCCACCCTTTGATTCCGTGTGTGCAATAGCAGCGTCTAACAATCAATCACACACTGAGAATCGGTTTGCCCGGCGTGTTCGCTCGACGGCACTCATCGGACCCTCGGCGGAACTCGCCGATCGATGCCCATCGTATCGATGAGGTCGGATCTGCAAGCATTCATTTTGAGGACGGAAAAACCGAATGGAGGGATAGCGTTCGAACTCGCAAATAGAATGCGTACGCTCGAGGAGTCTGGGAGTGTCAACAATATCGCACCCACTCGCGGCATCCGGCCCGCCACTTCAGCAACCGCAACAGTCACGATTGCCGAGATCAGGGCTTTGACGATTCGTGTGGGAAAGATTCGATTGGCGAATGAAGATTCAAGATTCAGAAAACAAGTGACGTTGAAACGAGCACCATCAAACGGCGATCGGCAATCCTCCGTCGACGATTACTCATGTCCGTGCGCCTCTTCCGCGAAATCACCGGAATACGGGGTACCATCAATGACTCCCGAAATCGTTCCGGCGTATTCTTGAACGACGCCCAGTTTCTCGTGGTTGCCGACGAAGCGTGATGCTTTCCCTGCTGGATCGTTGTCCTGGGGGGCAGCTTTCAGCGTGACTTGCATCAAGGGATCGCCAATGCTGAGATCGACTGACGCGGCGTCGATAGGTACGGGCGACTTTTCGTCTGAACTGAGGATGTACACCGTGCCTTGTTGTTTGTCATGATCGACCGTGAACTCGACGTGGTATTTGCCGCCGCCCCAGTCAGCAACCGTCCCGTCATGTGGCCCTGCGCCGTGCGCGCCATGGGGAGCGTGCTCAGTGCCATCGGCATGGACGTGCCCGCCGCCGTCGCCCGTGGTTGCAGTGGGCGCAGGCGTAGTGGTTTCCTGTTTGCAACCGGCAAAGCCGATGAGTCCACAGAAAATGAGTGAAAATGTTGTGATCGAGAATTTCATTGAAAGGTTCCTTGAGTGCGAGAGGTGAATGGCTTCGGGCCAAGGCCCGGTCGTCTGTCAGGCCCAGACCGACGGCCTGGGGTTGTTGCGCTGTGAGTCGTACGAAGGGCCGTTTGCCCTTCGATTTTCACGCGATATCAAAACCCATCCCATCGGGTTGGGTGAGGTAAATGGTCGGAGCCTCGCCCCGAATTGGGTTCACATAAATTCGTCCTCCTCTGTTTCAAGCATTGCAAGTCGAGCGGCGTCTTTACCACTGAATTGCCAGAACAATCCTGGGTGAATCAAGAATTCACAGAAGGTCGAAGTGGTCAGTCCGCCAAGGATGACTGTCGCGACGGGATAGAGGATTTCTCTCCCTGGTTCCTGGCCTCCCAAAACAAGCGGGATCAGTCCGATGCCGGCGGTCAGCGCGGTCATCAACACCGGTGCAAGTCGCTCGAGACTACCGCGAACCACCATTTCTTGCGTGAACTCCTCACCTTCTTCCTTCATCAGGTGGAAGTAGTGTGTGACCAGCAGAATGCCGTTGCGAACTGCGATTCCGCCGAGTGAGATGAAACCGACCAGACTCGCTACCGTAAGGCTTTGCTGGGTGATCACCAGTCCCAACACGCCACCGATGAACGCCGTCGGTAACGCGTTGAGGATTTGCAGCACGATGCGGATCGATGGGAACAAAATCAACAACACGACAAACATGCCGATCACTGAGATCCCGGCCAGCACGATGATGAGCTGAGTGGCTCGCTGTTGGCTCTCGAACTGTCCGCCGAACTCGATGAAATAGCCCACCGGCATCTCGACTTGATCCCCGATGCGCTGTTTGATCTCCCCCACCGCTCCGGCCAGGTCGCGACCCTCGGTATTGCAACGAATCACAATCCGACGACGTGCGTTCTCACGGTTGATCGAGTTTGGCCCAGAGCCAATGCCCACGTCGGCGACTTCGCGAAGTTCGATCTGTCCGCGATCGGGTTGTCCCTCACGATCTGGCAAGTCGATGCGAAGTCGATCGAGATTGGCATAGTCGGTGCGGTATTCCTCTTCGAGTCGTACGAGCAGATCGAAGCGACGCTGACCTTCGAGTACTTGTGAGACCACTTCGCCTTGCAATGCCGTCTGCAGCACGTCGGCGACATATTGCCGGCTCAACCCATGCAGCGCCAAGTCATCTGCTCTCAATGCAATATGCAACTCCGCGGTCTCTTGAATCGGCTCGACCACCGGTGGCGTGATTCCCGGTACGTCTTCAATGGTTGCCTTCACGTGCTCGGCGACGCGCCGCAATGTGTCTAAGTCGTCTCCGTGAATCTTGATCGCAATTTGAGCGTAGACGCCCGAGATCATGTGGCTAATCAAGTGCGCGAGCGGTTGCTCGACCTCGATATCAACGCCGGGAGCTTCTTCGCTGATCCGTTCACGCAGTTGGGCGATGAGTTCGTCTCGCTCCGTCAGTGACTCCGGATTCATGCTTAGGATGTATTCCCCGAAGTTGACCGGCGAGGCGTGTTCGTCCATTTCGGCTCGACCGGTACGGCGCACGAAGTGCAGGATTTCACCGGCCGGGTTCTGCTCCGTCTTCTGCATCGAGAGGAACACGGAATCAATCGCATGGGAGACCTGGTTCGATGCGTTGAGCGACGACCCTGGCGGCAGCGTGACATTGACTTGCACACTGCCTTCGTCGAATGGTGGCAAAAAATTCCGGCCCAACCTTGACATCTGCCAAGCGGCCACAGCGACGGCAATCCACGTCAAGATCAGCAGCGTTCGCGGGATCGCCATGCTCAGACGGATCAGATGGGACACGCGCTGCTTCAGAGCACGCAATAGAAAACCATCGCCCTCGTGGTGCGTTGCTCGCGAGTTCGGCAGCAGGTAAAACGCAAGCACCGGTGTCACTGTCATCGAAACCACAAACGACGACAGGATCGAGACGATGTAGGCAATCCCCAACGGAGTGAACAACCGGCCTTCGACGCCTGAGAGTGCGAACAGTGGCATGAACGACAAGATCACGACCGCCGTCCCAAACACGATCGAACTGCGAATTTCTTTACTCGCCTGATAGACGATGACGATGGACGACTTTTGCTGTCCGATCGGCAGCCGATTGTTCTGCTTGAGACGCCTGAAAATGTTTTCGACATCCACGATGGCGTCGTCGACGAGCTCGCCCATCGCAACGGCGATCCCGCCCAACGTCATCACGTTGATGGACAACTCCGTGCCACTGAGCCAACCCATGACGCGAAACGTGAGTATCGTTAGCACGAGCGAAAGCGGTATTGCGGTGAGGGTGATGAACGTCGTGCGAAAGTTCAACAAAAACAGAAACAGAACGATGATGACCAGGACAGCACCGATCACGAGCGCCTCGGCGACATTAAAGATGCCCCGGTCGATGAAGTTCCGCAGTCGGAACAATTCCGAATTCACGACGATGTCGGCGGGTAAGGACGCTTCGACCTCGACGAACGCTTGCGCGACGGCATCACTCAGGTCGCGAGTATCCACATGAGGTTGCTTGACGGTCGTGAATACGATTCCAGGGCGACCGTTGACGCTGCCATCACCACGTTTGAACTGTGCACCCTCGGTCACCCTCGCGATCTGATCGAGCAGCACGGCGCGTTGGACATGATTCCCGATGGGAACCTTTTTCAAGTCCTCGATCACGACTCGCGATTCGGGCCCCAGCCGTCCCAGAACTCGGATCGGACGCTCGGTTTCTCCTGTGACCGCAAAGCCGCCACTCGTGTTGATATTGCTCGCTCGCAGCGCCCGTTCCACGTCTTGGACCGTGACGCCGTATTCCAGCAGCGCCGTCGGGTCGATCAGGATTTGGTACTGCTTGCGATCGCCTCCCAACATGAAAACTTCAGCGACGCCGGTTGTCTTGAGCAATCGTGGTCGAATGATCCAGTCGGCAACGGTGCGAAGTTCCATTTGTTGCTTCGCATCGCTGTAGAAATGAGTGGCATGCGACTTGCCTTCGATTTTGATCGAGGCGGAGCCGATCGGTGTCCGTTGTGAGTCGGAAACGACCGCCTCGGGCCCCTTGTCGGGCGTCGCACCCGCGACGAACGAACTCGGCTCAGTTCGGGAGGTATCGGCATTGGGGGCGCCGCTCCACTGAACCTCCTGCGTCTCGACGTTCTTCCATGTCGAGAAGTCATGTCGATTGCCCGGAACCCAAACCGTGATTTTGAAATTGCCGATTTCATCAATGACCATTTCGGCCATCATTTCGGTGTTCCCAACCTGCGCAAGTCGCCCACCGTCCGGTCCATTCTGCCTGTAAATTCCCGCGACGATGATTTGTCCCATGATCGAAGACGGTGGTGTCATTTGTGGACGAATCCCATCTGGCAGGATGCCTTCGAGCGTGGACAATCGCTCTTGCACTGTTTGTCGGGCAGCCCGGATTTCGGTGGACCAATCGAACTCGATGTAGATGACGTTCAGTCCTGCGGTCGATTGACTACGGACCGCTTGCACACCGTTGGCACCCATCAACGCAATTTCGATCGGCTGCGTCACCAACGTTTCGACCTCTTCGGTCGCCAGACCAGGTGCTTCGGTGATGATGACGACGCGCGGGCGATCGAGATCGGGAAAGACGTCGATCGACATCTGAGTCGCCGAGTACGATCCGTAGATCAGCACAAACAGGCTAACAACGAGGACAAGCATTCGGTAACGAAGTGAAAATTTGATGATAAGATCTAGCATGGATGATGCTCCTTGAAGTTGCGATGCGAGCGCACCAACAGTATGTCGGTCATTGGCTTGACTCTTCGGACCGAAGGTCCATCAGTTTGCCTGCCCCAGTCCAACGGGCTGGGTTGCGTGTCAGTAAAATCATCTCTCGGGTAAACGCCCCGACCATTTGTGTCATCGCGGTACCATATCGGGCTGAATGTGAATCGTTCTCGCACACTTCCTAAACTCCAATATAGAATTGACGATCGATGTCCCCATCGCTTTCTCAGGTCTGGCTGCACGTCATCTTCTCTATCAAGAATCGCCAGCCATCCGTTGAAAAAGAGTTCGTGTTGAGATGAAATGTTTCGCATGTCGACGCATCGTGTCGAAGAATCGAATTGCGGCAGTGCCTCGCTAGACGTGTATCAGACTCATGTGCATTTGCTGGTCGGCTTGGCCCGAACCATGACGACCCGCGAAGCTGGTCGAGAGTATGAAAACGGAAACATCGATAGGGCCCAGGACGCTGTCGGACGTTCCTCGATCTTGGGTTGGAAATCTGACTACAGTGTCTTTTCGGTGAGCCATTTGAAACGCGGTGCAGTAGGTACATCCAGTCGTGAGCAGCCGCAGCATGATGCGATAAGCAACGTGAGATCAATAACTGGCGTAGTGGATCTTGTTAAAGATCCATCCAGAACAGGATCTTTAACAAGATCCACTACGGTAAACCCGTCATTTATTGTTCCTGGTGTCCTAACGTCTTTTCAGGAGGAGTCTCGGCGAATGTGCGAGCGTCACTCAATCGAGCTCGACGAACGATATGTTTGGGATGGATGTTGCAGTTGGTCGGGCTTGTTGGCCCGACGGCGAAGATTGATGTCCACGAACCCAGACCGATGGTCTGGGCTAGGGAAACCGCTAGGGCTTCGCCCTGAAAATCGGCTGGGGCTTCGCGTTAGATCTCAATGTGCAGCATGAGTGGTCCCGTCGGCGTGGACATGAACCCCAGGTTCTTTGCCACTGGCCGACTGGGACTTCAGTACGCGATTGAGAGAGGCTGCGGCGTTTTGTGCCAAATAGGCTCCCGCGGTGATGCCGCCGTCGTCGGCGATCACAACCGACCGACGGTCTTCATGCAGAACGTGAACAGGAATCTGCTTAAACAGGTCGCCGTTCTGCCGGAACACATAAGCTTCTGGTCCCTCACGCACAACCGCCTCGGCAGGCAGGACGAACACATCATCAAATTTTTCAACCGGAACGTGGATTCGAGTACGCTGTCCAGGTCGAAATCGCCAAACGAGAAAGACGCGTCCCAGATCGTCATAGGATCGTGATTGATTCGATAGCGGAATATAGAAGTCAAACGTGCGGCTGTTTTTGTCGATCGAGTTCGACAGATGCCGGATTTTGAAGGTCTGAGCGAGTTCAGGCCAATGGCCTTCTGCATCCTCGGCGAACTCAACGTCGAGGGGACGCTTCTCCTGTGCGGCTTGTTCGAGAAAAGTTGCTTCGCGTTTGAAGGCGTGACCGACGACGTACAGCATCCGATGGTTCGACAGATTCGCGAGCAACTGTCCGGCTTGGACTTGTTGGCCTAGCTCGACAGCGAGTTCTTGAACTTCATACGCGATGTCTGCATCGGCTACCGGTTGGTTGATATAGTCGACCTGCTGAATCACTTGAGGTGGCGCGTGATTGGAAACCACTGTGAGATCGCGAACGGGTGGCGCAATGATCTCAACGGTCGAAACGAATGTTCCCGCTTCAATTTGTGCGACTTGATCGGGGGTGAGCCCGCGCGTGAGTAGCTCTTGGCGGGCGGCTTGGATCAACGTATTTTGACGACTGATCTCGCTCTGCAGTTCGATCATTTTGGATCGCGATATCGCACCAATCGTGACGGCCTCGGACAATCGATCGATCTCGGCCTGGACGATCCCCGTCTCCTGCCGTGCCTTGAACAACTGTGTTTGTGTGGCTTGCAAGTATTCGCTGAACAATCTCAATGTGAGCAACGGTTCGCCGGGACGCATCGTGTCGCCCGGAAACGCATGGATCCCAGTCACAACGCCGACTGCTGGCGAGGTCACACCACGATCCGACAGCCCTGGACGGTCGGCGACTTCGCCCGGTATCACCACGTGCCGCCAATAGGTTTGCGGACGCGCGGCTTTCGATGTCAACGACAAGTTTTTCCGAGCCTGCTCGCTGATCTCTAACACGGTTTGCTTTTCGGAGGACGCGGCGGATTTACCCGTCGTCGGCTGTTTGCTCGCTTGATTGCTGCCAAACACCTCCGCACGAAAGAACCAGAGGGCTGCGAACACGCCCATGATGAGCGCCGGCGCAATCAAGGCCGTTGATATCGATGCGATAGGTTTCATGTGTTTTGGGTCTTCACGAATTTTCAGCAGGCAACACAAATGGATGGACGAAGTCGCATGGACTGACAGCCAACCAACAAGCGGATCAAAACTCAGAGCGAGTTCTGCCAAGAAAAAGAAAGCGGCTCGCAGTGGTAGCAAGCGCGCAGAAGACCCCTACAGCCGAAGACAGCCGGTGAGAAGAAAGAGCGGTAGCGTCGCCGCCCGATCCTGTGGAACGTGTCCGCAGATCCGATAACCGGAGTCCACGACGGTACGGTTCCAACTGAGGACCCAGTCCGTCGCGAAAACATTAATCGAGTTGGAGTCCGCAGGACGGATCGAAGATTGATCCGTTGATGCCAAATAGATTGCATCCGAATCATGCTTTGGCGCAGCGGAAACGGCATCGCTCGCCAACGTCGATTCAGCCGCGACTGCATGTCGATTATGGTCGTGACTGTGACCATGCGAATGAAGGTGCACATGCGGACGTTCTGCATGATCGCTCGGCTCACCCAAGCGAGACCCTGCGTGCGAATGAGGCAGAGGTTGCCCCAGCACAAAGAGAGGTATCAACACGAGAGAAATGAATCGAAGCATGTGAGCGATTCTAGACTCCCATGAGGAGAACGACCATAGGGATTCTTCGAGAAATGGACGAAAGTGATGGACTGTTGGATTAGCTATCGAACGCTCGTTTGTCGTCGGGCCACGATGGGTTTGTTGAGCACGGACCGGTTCGGCTTCAGCCCCGGTTCCTTAAACTGATGACGACAGGTCGGGTTCCAGTTTGTGCAGTCGTCATGTCTGAAGGAGCCACGATTGTCGGGGGCACATGGATTCTCTCGAAGGCTCCCGGTCGTCGGGGTACCGGCAGTGAAATTCGCCGCGTCCGAAGGCGATTCGCGTGGCGGACTTGCATCGCTGGTGACTCTCGGCCGTTGGTGTGGTCCGGACGAATCTCGCTCAAGTGTCTCGCGAAGTCCCGTGAGAACGGGCCGTGACATTCGCAGCGGTGACAGGTCATCGAGAAACGAATGGCAATCGTCTTTGGCGGTCACCGGACCTGGCAACGTCAAACTCGCGAAATTGATGCGATGCAGCTGATCACGTACCCGTTTCCCCCAGCCGCCATCGCAAAACACCACCCGCTTCGACGACCATTTTTGATGCCAGCTATGGGCGTTCCCAGGACAGGTGTCGTCCTCCCCGCCGTACCGCATCGCGGCATCACTAACGATCAAATTCTTCGCATGCTTGCAATGACAAGTCAATCGCTTCGCCGGAAACCTGTTCAGCATTTTGCTTGACCCAAGAATCCAGAGCCCCCATACTCAGCAGACGCCAACCGGCGATAGCATTCCCTCGCACCGGCGATAACACTCCGCGTGTCACCGAGGGAACCGAAGGTCCAACCGGCGATAATACCCCCAAGCTCCACTTATCGCCGCAGCACCAGCCAACGATTATTACCTCGTTCGTCGACACAAGTGACCGTATTTTGCGAATCCTATCTTTCGTGCTTCTAGTTGCAGCAACGGCATCACTGGTGGCGGACGATGATGCTTCCTCGCGTCGAGCAAAGATTCAAACGGAAACCGAAAGACTCGGCGACCATTTCTGGGCGGGCAAGTACTGCGATCATATGCAGGGTATCGACACGGGGCCGTCGTGCATTTGGCTGACACCGACGCAGGGAGCGGCGTATCTTAGCGAAGGCTGGATGGCCGAATCGGATTTCGGAACGATCTCTGTCGACGACTCGCTTGTCCGCGTCGAATGGGATAACCCAAGTCGGACGGGACGATCGCCTACGGAGCGTGAGTTGATGGTCGTGCCCTATCAGTCGAACATTTTTTTGGTTCCCAAGACGCAAGTACACGCTTTCTGTTTGGCGGCGCGTGGCAAAGGGAAATTCCCGATGGGGCTGTTCAGACGCGAGAAGCCGACTCATGGAGCGGAGGAGGCAAACGCGATTCCGAGATTGCCTGTGAGATTCAAGCCATACCTCAATTTGCCACCAATCGCAACCAAAGTAACGCGAACCGAGCCTCAAACGCGCGTTGAGAACAATGAGGACGAGCAGATCGTTCGCCAGACTGTAACCATTGACGTGGGTGCTGAAGACCATGTTTTCCCTGGAATGCGGTTCCAGCGAAATCGAAAAGACGCCGACTATCCCTTTCCGGTGATCGAAGTCAAAACCGTACGCGCAAACGACTCGGATGCGGAACTACAGTACTATGTGGAGACAAACGAAAAGATTCCTCGCATTTTGGTTGGTCAAACGTACGTTACAACTCGATGGTAAGCGACGAGCCAAGGGATTCAACCCGAGATCGCGAGTGGCTGTTGCCTGATGGTTAGTCGTTTCCGCGATCCGGGTTTACCCTACCGTTATCACAAACAAAACGAGGTCAACGATCGCCCATGTTTTCCGGCATTGCCTCCTACGCGATTGTTGTTACTGCATTGTCTATTGTCCTTAGCCTTTGGCTACGCAACTACTTGATTTCTTCTTTCGTCACCGCCTTCCTAGCGTCGATTTTGAATCTGCTACACGAATCATGGCTTGCCGGTTTCGATGTTAGGAACGCGGGATCAATAACTGGCGTAGTGGATCTTGTTAAAGATCCATCCAGAACAGGATCTTTAACAAGATCCACTACGGTAAATCCGTTACTTTTTGTTCATGGTATCCTTAACGTCGGTTGGGGACCTCCGATGTTGATGATGGGCTTCGTTTTCGCACTACCCGTCGCCTTGCTCGCCGGACTACCATCACTTGCATATCGCCGTTGGGTAGACGGGAACGCGTCCACTTCACCAAGTAACAATTCACTAACAAACGATTCGGACGCGAGTTAATTTGGCGTTTGACGAGGTGCCGCCCTTCGTCAACAATTGCGTCTTGAATAGCAAGTTGCCATCGCTCGCAATCGGAACGAGCAAACAACCGAATCGATTACCATGAGTTTTTACGGAACCGGGATCGCGAGCGATTTCAAATGGAACATCAGCCCTCCCGGCCCGCAGAACGCTCCCGTTGCCCGATTCCTTATCCTTGCATGCGTTTCCTCGGTACTAGCATTTAATCATATCAGTTATGTGGAGTGGTTCGTCAGATGAAGTTTGAAGCTCACGATGATCCATACGCCGCATTCGAGCACAATAGCCGACTGAAGTGTTCCTCCCCCGGTGGTAGACTCGAATGAGATTTAGCCTTCGCAAGCTGCTTGCGGCCATGCTTGTAATTGCGTTGCTGTTCGCGCTGGCTCTGGCCGCCAGGCGAAGCATTATTGGTCGGTCCCGCGTTTCCCAACGCATTGGAGCGAAACTCGAGTCCATGTCACTCACTACACCTGCAAACCTCAACGCAAAACAATGGCAAGTGATGGTTGACTGGACACGGAACCTCCACGGCAATAGCTTATTGCCTTTCCAGACCAGCTTGACGGAGATTCTCGCGTTTGAATCGCGGTTAAACATACGACTCGGCGGCACCGTAGACGCAAACACCATCGAATGGATCTGGGACCAGTACGACATCGCCTGCGATGGTGGCCATCGGTACCAGCGATTTCGGTAGCACGTTAATGAGGAGCTTGCCGCCTACAATTCGCCGGCCATGCTCGAACTGCCACCTCCCGCACAAGACGATCGATAAGCAGGTTCGGGTTATTTATTCCGCATCAACCTATTAGCCGTTTGGGCGTTAGCCTGGACCGCTCAACCTTTGGGGTGCAATGCTTTTGCATTGCCGCAAGTTTTCTTCTGTATCTCCGCCTCCTGACGACCAGACCAAATTGTCCCGTCTCTCGTTTCCCCCACGCTTCGCAGACTGTTGTCTTAATCGAATGTTAAAAGTGTTGAATGCCACCGGCATGCCTCCGGAGATCCACCATGCAGCTTGTGCTGTGTGATGCTAACGAGTCCCCTTACACGAGAAAGTATGCTTTCGTCGGATGAGCCGTTTTTGTCTGCTTGCAAGTGTCCTCTCCCGGTCCGCAAATCCCTTTCGTTCGCCAACAGACAGCCATACATGAATAAGCACGTCGGGTGAATTTATTCGGCATAATTAAAAAGCGTAGGCATATACGACACTTCTCCAAACTCATTGAGTGTTTTCGTAAGTGTGTTTAGCAGTGTACTGAAGCGCTCCCAGGCGCCAGCGGGGAGCAGTTGGTACTTGAGTTTTTTCCAAAGCATTTCAATTGCATTCAGCTCTGGACTGTATGGCGGCAGATGGTAGATGTAGAGTCCTTTCTCTGCCCAGTCTTCCATGCGAGTTTGAAATGCTCCGCTCGTGTGGACTGAGGCATTGTCAAGGACCACAACAGTTGGACCGTCGATTGTTTGGCAATAATCATCGAAAATTGCAATCACCATTTCGCTGTTCACGTAGCCTTTGTGGAGATAGGTGTGGGTTTCACCGTCTTGACCCTGAAACCCAATCGCTTGAACGTTGCTGCCGTGTGCCCCGGTTACGGGTATTTCGTAGCGTCGACCGATCGGTTGCCATCCGTAGGGAACAACTCCTTTGAGCGAGAAACCCGCCTCGTCAAAGTAAACAACGTTCAAATCCGGTTCTTCGAGAAACTCGGCTAGCTCTTCCTTGGCCAATTGAAATTTCTTTTCATCCCGTTTTTGCCGCAAACTTCGACGATAACGTTTCCAACTCAGCCGAAACCGCCTCGCGTATTCTCGCAGAGTGGGTCGCTTGATTTCCTTGCCGGTTTTTTCTTTCAGCTCTTTCAGCACCTTGGCTGGTCGATTCGGGTATTTTCGAAGTAGTCGCCGGAGAGTTTGCTGCTCTGAGGCGTTGAGTATCGGCGGCGCACCGGGATGCTCGGAGTCTTCAAGTGCGTCGGGGCCGCCTTCTGAAAATCTGTCAATCCAACTGGATACCGAATCTCGATCCACGCCAAAGATATCGACAAGGGAACTTATTTCGTACTGTTGGTCGCTGAGTAAGATTGCGTGCGCACGAACTCGCGTATAGTGGCAATGATGACTTTTCCACATTTCCGTCAGTTGCTGTTTTTGCTCGACTGAGCCAATTTGTGCGAATTTTGTAGAGGGGCGTGCCATTTGAATCTCCCGGTTCGTGAAACAGGGAGAAACATGATGCTTCGCATAATCTCGACCATCGAGCATTTGCTAGCAAATCAGAAAGGATTCCCAACTCAACATGGGTGCAAAAAGCTTGCCAGTTATACCGAAATACTTACCCAGATGTGCTTACCTCCAGAGCTAAATGTCGATTTTCCGTGAAGCACTCGGGCGTCTCTTTCCAGCACAGCGTCTTCGCTGTCCTTGCTTGCGTGTTCGGTCAGTGCACCATCCAAGCGGATGAACCTGTTGCAGCCACTACCCCCGAGACGACGGAATTGTCGTTCGACAAACCCTCAGAAAGTACGAGTAAGTCAGTTCAGCTGATTCGTGGAAAGGCATCTGCCCTCCCGACTCTGTCTGAGAAGGTTGAGGATGACTCAGTGGGTCGAGACGGCGATGAATCGACCATTCATCGCCCAGCCATCCATGATGGGGACATCCGCATCAAGGTACAAGGCTCATTCGAGGTCAGTATCGGCGGTTTCGGTGTGGCACGAGGTGAGGGCACTGCGACACTCGAGCTGGATGGACCACGAATTGACCGACTGTTTCAGGAGTTTGAAGATTTGTTTCGTGGATCGAAACTTGTTCGGCGGGACATGGTCGATGGGATCATTTCATTACCGTCCACCATACGTTCAACGAACGAGACTCTGAAAATGCTGTCGGCCCCCGAAACACAAGAAGCACTTCGGCAGGTTGAGTCCTTGCTTCGTTTGTTGCCCAAGACGACTGTACCTCCCGAACCCCAGATCGACATTGATTCAGACGAAAAATAGACCGCTCATTCCGCTTGTAGTCCAGTCACGCCTGCACGTCGGCGAACCCAGAAACGCGTTGGACGCCCGATGTCGTGGAAAGACGACAGGCACGGTTGTCGCTCATCGCAAATCCGCGAACGTCCCGGTACGACACGCCCAATGAGATCAGATTTTTCAGTCCAGCCTTCGACTTCGTTCACTGTTTCCAAAATCAAGCTCGGACGCGTCGCCAAGACCGATCGAGGATCACAGCACTTCGGCGAGCCGTTTGACTCCTCCAGCGGTTTGCTTGAGACCCTGCTCTGGGCCGCACTGCCCGTATGAGGTTTCTGTGCGTAAGATGGCGGTTCTTGGCGAAAAGATGTCGAGCGACGGGGATATTGCTCGCTGAGCGGTCATCTTCGCGGTCTTCCTCTCCACGGTTTGCAACCTCGCCGCAGTGTTCTTCGCCTCGTACGGCCTTTCTCGCGGGCGGTTGGGGAAATGTTCGTCGCTCTGTTGTTATAGGAGTGATTTCGACCACGGAAAACACGAATGACACGAATTTTACCCACGCGTAGGATTCGTGTTTTTTGTGTGATTCGTGGTTGAAGCCTCACGCTGGTTATCGCCGAATGTGTCGAACAACCAGCGCATGCGGCCGGTGGAACCGGCCCTACTGACCCACGCTGGCTTTTCGTGTGATTCGTGTCTTTCGTGGTTGAAACCTCACGCTGGTTATCGCCGAATGTGTCGAACAACCAGTGCAGGTGGCCGGTGGAACCGGCCCTACTGACCCACGCTGGCTTTTCGTGTGATTCGTGTGATTCGTGGTTGAAACCTCACGCTGGTTATCGCCGAATGTGTCGAACAACCAGTGCAGGTGGCCGGTGGAACCGGCCCTACTGACCCACGTTGGCTTTTCGTGTGGTTCGCGTCTTTCGTGGTTGAAGCCTCACGCTGGTTATCGCCGAATGTGTCGAACAACCAGCGTATGTGGCCGGTGGAACCGGCGCTACTACTGCGTGAATCGCCGGAATGACGCCGCCGCGAAATCCCGAGATATTCAAACGGAGATGTGCGGAAAGCAAGTTTCATCGCACGTGTCGCTTGAAGAGAGTAAACTTTTTTCCAAAACTGCGAAAATGCCCTCTGTCGAGGGTGTGTAAATCGCTATGCTGGGGGAAGCATTCCGCCACAGGGAGACGATGCGGGGTCCTGAGGACTCTTTTGCAGCTGCGCATACGACATGCGTGCTTCCTATGGCGGATCACTGATTCGCAGGTTATTCGCACGCGTATTGCTACCGCTTTCGCTCAACTTCTCCAGCAGTTGCAACAAATGACGTTGCCCAAATCTCGAATCCGGCTACACTTGCGGGGGAGGGACGGAGATCGCTGGCTACCATTTCGGAGCGAGTGTGATCGCCTGAGACACAATTTCCCCTGCAATGGAATCTCACACTCCTCAAATTTCGAAAGGTCTTATTTTATGTGGTGTCGTCTTTTAATGGTCGTGTTTTGTTTTGTTCCAATCATTGGCTGTTCTGATTCAGGTACAAAAGTTCTTGACGGGGAAGTGAAGCTTGATCCTGATGTCGGAAGTGACGTCAATGACACGGAGAAGATGAAAGAGCTAATGAACGCAAGTCCAGCTGCGCCTAAATGATTGATTCCGTTTTATTTTCGTTACTCAGGAGCGTATTATGTCTATGTCCAGTTCAACAACTCAGCGACCCAAGGGTTTCACTTTAGTAGAACTCTTGGTTGTGATTGCCATTATCGGTGTCTTAGTTGGCTTGCTTCTACCTGCGGTGCAGGCGGCTCGAGAAGCGGCCCGGCGGATGAGTTGCAGCAACAACTTCAAGCAGATCGGCTTGGGAATGCACAACTATCATGCTGCTTTTCAAATGTTTCCGAGCACTTGGGATGGATCCGCGCCGAACAATTATCGTGTTAACTTGAACCTTGTTGGTATCTTGCCGTTCGTGGAGCAGCAGGCCCTGTGGCAGCAACTTAGCACTCCATCGCAGCAAGGAACTTCTAATTATGCGCCCATGGGTCAAGATCCTGGAACGGACGCCCCAGCCTATATTCCTTGGATGACCCAGGTCGCGGGATATCGCTGCCCCAGCGATGCCGCCCGATTGAACGGTGCTGGGCAAACAAACTATGGAAATAGCTACGGCGACACTATCCGTGGTGCTGGTCGATCGCCGGAGCCAGGTGATCGCAATCACCATACCGGCGTCACCGGTCACCATCGCGGGCTGTTCGCAAGAGAAAAGACGACACAGTTTCGTGACATCCAGGATGGTACAGCTAACACTGTCGCGATGGGTGAGCTTTGTGTGATGGACTTTGAGCGGGGTACCCGCAGTTACGTCTATCACCTGACAGGCTGGTGGATTCCAACTCCCACAACGTGTAAGTCAGGGGCTCACATCGATCCAGAAACACCATCGATGTACGCCAGCGGTGGTATTTGGCAGCGCGGGCGTCGCTGGGCGGACGGACACTGGCATTCCACAGCTGTCATGACAGTGTTACCCCCGAACTCACCCTCTTGCCTGCGAGTGGAAGATGCGAACGACGGCTTAGCGTCAGTGACCAGCTACCACCAAGGTGGCGCTCACGTTTTGCTGGCAGATGGTGCCGTCCGCTTCGTCACCGACTCGATCGAGTCCGGCGATCTGACCAAGCCATCGGTAGCCAACGGTGGCTCATTTTCACCTCCAGGTAAGAAGAGTCCGTATGGGCTTTGGGGCGCAATGGGATCGATTCGTGGCAAAGAAACGCAATCGCTCGAGTAAGGTTCCCTGAATCTCCTTTCCCGCTCTTTCAACTTTTCCTTGCTAGCCACGCCGGCACGCCGCAAACGCTTGCGGATTTCAAATCCGCAAGCAAAAATCGGCCGCCTACCAGCTACCGTTTCAACACCGACCCGCTCCGGTGAAACGATTGGACCCCACAAGAAAGAGCGAAGGTCCATTGGGTCGCATTTTTTTAGGTCGACCTTGGCCTTCGCCGGTGCCGCGGGGAGTTCATGGTTCCCGACATCTATTCCCGGAAGTAGACACGGTGACCCTTCTGTGCATCACCTCCAAAGTGAGTCGAATTCGTGTTCGATTCTGATTCATCCTGGCTGTTTTGTTAAAACGCTTGCCTGTCGGGGCTGCTTAGGGTTATGATGCAATCCTAACAGAGCGTTTTCTCCGGGAACGCTCTCCCACCGACCCACGGTTTGCGGTTACGCAAATCGTCCTGCCATCCTATTTTATTGGGCGATCTGCATCATGTTGTCGCTGCTTGGTCCACGGACTCGATTTTGCGACGGAGTTACACGTCGCGGCTTTTTGAAAGTCGGCGCACTGACTTGCGGTGCTGGCGGCTTTTCACTGGCTGATTTGATGCGTGCCGAAGCCGCTGCGGGAAAGTCATCGTCTCATAAAGCGGTGATCAATATTTTCTTAGCTGGTGGTCCACCACATCAAGATATGTGGGACATTAAAACGGAAGCGCCAAGCGAGATTCGCGGCGAGTTCCGCCCCATCAAAACGAATGTCCCGGGCATTGATATTTGCGAGGTTTTTCCACAACTCGCTCAGGTAATGGACAAGGCCGTGTTGATCCGCAGTGTGATGGGCTGTTCGGGCGGTCACGATGCAGTGCAGTGCATGAGCGGTTGGGCACCGGGTGCCTTGCAGAGTATCGGTGGTCGACCAGCGGTCGGTGCCGCCGTCGCGAAACTGCTCGGTCCCGTCGATGCGTCCGTGCCGCCTAATATTGGATTAGCCGCGCCTACTTCTCACGCACCTTGGTCGGATTCCGGATCGGCTGGTTTTCTAGGGTCGGCTCACGCGCCGTTCAAGCCGGATGGACCGGCGATGAAGAACATGACGCTCAACGGTATCACGTTGGATCGCTTAGCCGACCGCCGCACGCTACTCGCCGAAATCGACACGCTGAGGCGAGATATCGATGTCTCGGGTGCGATGGAGGGCATGGATGCGTTTGGCCAACGAGCGATGGACGTGTTGACCAGCAGTAAGCTGGTTGATGCGTTGGATTTGAGCAAGGAAGACCCTCGCCTGGTCGAGCGTTATGGCGATGGCAAACCGTACCAGTTTCAGTACGACGGTGCTCCGACGTGCAACGAGCAACTATTGGTCGCGCGGCGATTGATCGAAGCCGGAGCGCGGGTTGTTAGTCTCAGCTATGGGCGCTGGGATAGTCACGGCCAGAACTTCGATCTTGTTCGCGATCACGGCAGCAAGCTCGATCAATGCCTGAGCGCTTTGATCGAAGACCTCGACGAGCGAGGGATGCTTGACGATGTCACCGTTGTCGTCTGGGGTGAGTTCGGTCGCACGCCGAAAATCAATGCTGCCGCCGGGCGCGACCATTGGACGCAGGTGAGCTGTGCCTTCCTGGCGGGCGGCGGTATGCGAACGGGCCAAGTCATCGGTTCGACCAACCGATTGGGCGAGGTACCCCAAGATCGCCCCGTCCACATGCAGGAAATCGTGGCGACGCTTTATCACAACCTGGGCATCGATACATCGTCCGTGGCGATCGTCGATCCCTCGGGCCGACCGCAGTATTTGGTCGACCACACTCCTCTGAGCGAGTTGATTTAGTGATGCCATCACTCCGCGATTCAAATATCGTTTCTGCTCACCGCTTTCGTGGGCTTGCGCCGCTGGCAATCCCCTGTCATCGCCCCGCGATTCAGCAAACCGCTAAGGAACGAGCGGCAAATGACTGTCTGACGTTGTCGTTGAACGTTCCGCGGTCGACGATTCCGACCGCAGAGCGTTCGGTCACTTATTCTCCGCTGGATCCTAAGCGAGTCTTGGCGTGCTTCGGGCCTGGGCTGCGGCTCGTCGTGTTACTGGCGATCTCAACGCTCTTCAACGTGGGCTGGTTAATGGCGAGCGAACGTCAATCGCTATCAATCGAAACTCAACATCGACAACTGCGCGGTCGTGACGCCCGCGTGCAGCTGATCGTCACGCATCGCAGCGGCGATGACCGTATCACCGACGCCACCCACACAGTCCGGTACACCGCCGAGCCGGCCGGAATTGTTGAAGTCAGCGACGAAGCGTTAGTGATCCCACTGGCCGACGGCGAAGTCACGATCACAGCGCATGGTGATACAGGGCACGGGGAAGATATTCAGTCCACAGCGACAACCGTTCTCACTGTGTCGGGCATGGGCCAAGAACTACCACTGAGTTTTCCCAGTGAAATCGTGCCGATCTTTACCAAACTGAGCTGCAATGGTGGCGGTTGTCATGGCAAAGCTGCGGGCCAGAACGGGTTCAAGTTGTCCTTGTTGGGCTTTGAGCCGCGTGAGGACTACGAGCACTTAGTTCGTGAAGCACGTGGCCGCCGGGTCTCACCTGCCGTGCCCGAACAAAGTTTGCTGTTGCTCAAAGCGATCAATGCCGCGCCGCATGGTGGTGGACAGCGGCTAGATATCGACAGCCACGAATATCGGATGCTGCATCGCTGGATTGCCCAAGGCCTACGGTATGGCGATGGTAGCGAGCCGCAAGTGACCGGCATCGAAGTCTTTCCCGCCCAACGAAGACTGGCGCAAAACGCAACGCAGCAGCTATCGGTCATCGCCACGTACAGTGATAACACGCGTCAAGACATTACACGCGGCGTCGTCTTCGAATCCAACGACACGTCGATGGCGAATGTTTCAGCGACCGGACAGGTGACACTGAGTGATTTGGTGGGCGATGTTGCCGTCATGGCACGCTATCAAGCTCACGTCGCCGTATTCCGTGCCGATATTCCACTCTCGACGCCTGCGGCAGAGCCGCTGACACCACCCGCGAACAATCTCGTTGACGTCGCCGTTTTTAACAAACTGCGATCACTCGGTATCCCTGCCTCACCGCCCTGTGACGATGCCACATTCCTTCGCCGTGTGACTCTCGACATCGCCGGACGCTTGCCGACGTTGAACGAAACGCTGGCGTTTGAAAACGATGCGGCCAGCGAAAAACGCAGCATATTGGTCGACAATTTACTGAACAGTCGCGATTACGCCGAGCACTTTGCCGGCAAATGGAATGCGATTTTACGCAATCGCCGACAACGAGGAAATTTGCAATTCGCCAACCGTTCATTCCATGATTGGATCCGCGATAGCTTCGCCGACAACAAACCCTACGATCAGTTTGTCAGCGAATTGGTTACCGCGTCCGGCAGTGTCGCCAGCAATCCGGCTGTAGTCTGGTATCAACAAGTTCCTGATACGAATCAGCGAGTCGAGGACACGGCCCAATTGTTCTTGGGGCAACGGGTTCAATGCGCTCGTTGTCACCACCATCCGTATGAAAAGTGGAGCCAAGCTGACTACGCGCATCTGGCGGCATTCTTCACCACCGTGTCACCGAAGGCTGCGGGTGATTCGTTGACGCCCGATTTCTTCGCTCGCGTGGGTGGTGCCTCCTCGCCGCATCCGAAAACGGGGCAAGCACTGCTACCGGCAGGCCTGGGCGCAGCCGCGCAAACCATCGCGATCGACGACGATCCCCGCGTACATTTAGCGGACTGGATGACTGATCCCGAGAATCCGTTTTTCGCGAAAGCGCTGGTCAACCGATATTGGAAGCACTTTCTAAGTCGCGGATTAGTCGAGCCCGAAGACGACATGCGAGTCACCAATCCACCCTCCAATCCGGAGCTGCTCGATGGACTCAGCGCCGCGTTCATTCAATCCGGCTACGACCTCAAATCACTGATCCGGTTGATCGTGACTTCACAAACGTATGCGGTCGCCAGCGAGCCGCTCGACGAGAACCTCGGGGATCGTCGAAGTTACTCGCGGTTCTATCCCAAACGGATGCGTGCCGAAGTGTTATTGGACTCGGTGAACGCGGTGACGCAGTCCAAAACGTCCTTCACCGGAATGCCCATTGGTACACGCGCCGTGGCCTTGCCGGACACGTCGTTTGATTCGTATTTTCTCAATGTATTCGGGCTGCCGATGTCTAAAACGGCGTGTGATTGTGAACGTGCCAGCGATGCGAACCTTTCTCAGAGTTTGCATCTGCTGAACTCCGAGGAAATGCAGACGAAACTCAGCGAGGACGGTGGCCGCGCCGCCACGATGGCAGCGGATGAATCACTCAGCGACGAGGTAAAGACCACCGAATTATACCGTGTGGCACTGTCGCGGTCGCCGACGGCCCCTGAACTGAAGGCCATACTAACCTACCTGGGCAGTAAGCCGAATCGGCGTGAGGCTTACGAGGACATCGTGTGGTCGTTGCTCAACTCAAAAGAGTTTCTGTTCATTCACTAACAGGCTTGCTGCCGTCGCGCCCGCGACGAAACACCGCCGCAGAAGTCATCCAACATTAAAAAGCCTGACTCCCTTCTACCCAAGCCTGGCGGGGCGAGGGGAGACACTGGTTTCACGTTATATCGATTTACTCATGCATACCTGCCTACGTGGCTCGTTCGTCGCAGTCGTCTCGTTCACCGTCTCTGTGTTCGCATTGGTCGCACCTGCGTTTGCCCAGTTTCTGCCGATCGAACTGCGTTCGCTCTCTCAGTCGGGTGCCGCGATCGGAACGACCACAGCAGTCGACGTCGTGGGGGGCGATCGTACAGACGAAGTCGACCGTTTGCACTTTACCCACTCTGGTATCACGGCCAAGGTTCAAACACTCGATCCGCTGCCATTTTCTCAAACGCGATTGCCCAACTACGGCCACTTCGATGTCACGGTCGCGGCGGACGTTCCGGCCGGCCGTTACGAAGTTCGCGCCAGCGGTCGACATGGTGTCTCGAACCCGCGGTACTTCTTCGTCAGTGCGCTGCCCAATGCGCCGCCCGTGGCGATCAGCCAAGACGCGACGCAGCCGACCCCACTGTCGCTGGCAACACTCTTGCACGGAACGTGCGCCGGTGTGTCACCGCAATACTTTTCGCTTACGGTAGCCGACCAGCAATCCATTCGCATTGAACTGCTCGCCCAGCGACTGGACTCGCGGATGATCGGACAAATCCAGGTATGTGATGGTCGCGGCCGCATCATTGCCGACGAGCATGGTGCCGACGGGTTTGATCCATCTCTCGTGCTCGAATCGCTGAGTCCAGGAGACTACTTGGTCGTGATTAACGACTATTTGTATCGCAGTGGCGACGAATATCATTATCAGTTGCTCGCCCAAGACGCCGCGAGTTCATTACCGGTTTTGACGCCGGAGTGGGGTGAGCCGAGAACTTCGGCCAACCCGCAGCCGATCACATTGCCGCATGTCGAATCGTGGCTCCTGTCGCCGCAACACGTCGCCAGCGAGTTCGAGTTCCCGGCCAACGAAGGCGATGCGATTGGTATTGACGTCCAGTCTCAACAGTTTGGTGAACCCACCGACGTGCGACTGAGTGTTCAACGCGTCGAAATCGATGCTGCAGGCAGCACGGTTTTGCATGACATTTTCGTCGCCGATGACAGCCGTGAGCTGACGGACGGTGTGCTTCGTTTACATTGCAAAGACCCGACTGCATTCTTCATAGCACCCGCCACTGCCAGCTATCGTGTGGAGGTACGTGATTTGGATACTGGCTCGGAATTGAGCGACCAGAAACGTCTTCGCTTGCGTGTGCAAGCGGTGCAGCCACGATTTGAACTGGTCGCCTACACACCTTTCCCGAACCTCGATGTTAGCCAAGCCAAACCGTTCGGTTCCAAGTTGTTTCGCGGTGGCACCGAAGCTGTTCGCGTGTTCGCGATCCGCCGCGATGGTTTTACAGGACCAATCATCGTCACCGTCGAAAACTTGCCTGCCGGTGTGACGGCGGCGCCCGTGACCATCGCTCCGAACCAGGCACAAAACGAAATCGTCCTTTTCGCCGCCGACGATGCACCAGCGAATATTGGTGAGATTCAAATTATGGGGCGCAGCGATGACTCGACGCTGACTGCCTCCGCGACATACGAAGTCCTCAACCATCCGCGGGACGATCAGCATGATTCGGTACAGTCGCGATTGACATCACAACTAGTGATTGGCGTCAATGACGTTGATACGTCGCCGATTTCGATCGCTTGGGAGGGGCCAGCTGGGGTGGACGTCAAACACGGCGGAACGCTGTCGTTGGTCGCCAAGTTGACTCGCCGTGAGGGTGCCGCTGCACCGGTCGTGCTCCGCCCCCGCCATTTGCCGATCGGTGCGACCGCCGTAGAGATAACGATCCCCGCTGACCAGACCGAGGGGACCCTGCAAATCCAAATTCCTGCCGCAGTTGCCTTGGGAACTCACACGCTTTCCGCGCAAGCGGAAACGAGCATCAAGCTGAAGCCCAATCCGCAGTCGTTCGAGCGCGCCCAAGCTTACCGGGCCCACCTGCAGGGACTTCATGACGATCCCGCTCATGCGGGCGACCTCGAAGCGATCAAGGCAGCAATCTTGATCGCCGACCAACGCGTTGAAGCCGCCCGAGCGACCGCCAACGAACAGCCGCTGACCGCGTTCATTCCCACGCCCACTGTTACCTTCCGAGTCGTTGAACCCTGATGATGAATGACAATAGCGATCACGCCTGGTTGCGTGTTCCAGCGTGGTCCAGACCATTAGCGACCGCAGTGACGTTGATGTTTGCAACTCTCGTCTCCGCTGCTGAACTTGAGTTGCCGTTGCCGGTTGCCGAGACCCAACGCAGCGCACCCGTTGACTTTGCTACGGACATCCTCCCGCTAATCAAACGCAATTGTCTGGCGTGTCATCACGAAAAAGAAGCCGAAGGCGGTCTGGTTCTAGAATCGCTCGCTGCTGTGCTGGCCGGTGGTGACACGGGTCCAGGCGTGGTGGCTCACGATGCCTCTTCGAGCTTAGTGTTTGCACGCGCCACCGGTGCCGAAGAACCGCTCATGCCGCCTGAAGACAACGCAGTCGGCGCAGTCCCATTGACCGCCGAAGAACTCGGGCTGTTGAAACTGTGGATTGAACAAGGGGCTGTCGGCAATGACGCTGCAAAAATGCAACCGATCCAGTGGCAACCGATTCCGGAATCGATTCGCAGTGTTTATGCACTGGACATTGCGCCCGACAACACACTGGCCGCCATTGGTCGTGCCAACCACGTTACCATCGTTGATTTGAGTACTCACGCGGAAGTTGGCCAATTAGTCGACCCCGGTTTGAAGATGGGCCAAGTTGCGGATGTGGACTTGATTCAGTCCATCGCATTTGCGCCGGATGGAAATCGCATCGCCACCGGTGGCCTTCGTACTGTCCGGCTGTGGAGGAAAACGCCAGCGGAAGTGTCCCCTCCTCTATCGCCGCTTGCAGCTGCCGCTGGTCTGGTCGCCACCAACGACGACCAAACATCCGCCGCAATCGTCAACGCGATCGGCGACGTTGAAGTTTGGGATCTGGCAGATCGACAGCGATTACACCTACTCAGTGGACATGCCGAAACCGTTACCGGATTGGCATACGCAACTCAAGCAAACTGCGTCATCGTCGGACAACAGTTCGGCGTGTTGACTGTTTGGGACGCAGCGACGGGGACCAAGACATGTGAATACGATACACAATCAGTGATTCATGATTTAGCTGCTGTTAGCGATGGCACACTGATTGCCATCCTCAACGCAGCGAGAAATGTCGAACTGCTGCAAGTCGTACCCGCTAGCGAAACCGAATCCGCGAAGATCCAACGCGTCCACCAATCGCTCGGTGAAATTAGTGATGCGTTGGCGGTGGAATTGATGTCGCTACCGTCGCCTTTGGCGATCGTGGCCAGCGAGTCTGCCGGGGTGGTTTGTATCGAGCCGGGCAGCAACCAAAACGTGCGAACGATTAACCACGAAGCGGTCGTCAATGCGATCGCGCTTTCTACCGACCATACCAAACTGGTCACCGGCGGACGTGACGGTAAAGTTCGCGTTTGGAATGTTGCCGATGGTCAGCCGGTTTCGACGGCACAAGGCTCTCAGACATCGCACATACTCGTCGATTTGGCTGTGCGCGACGCAGCCCGTCAAACGGCCGAAGTTGCACGGTTAGCTGCGAAAACCGTGCAACTCGAAGCTCTGCTCAAGCAAGAAGACGAAGCACTGGTGAAAGTCACCGAAGCGCGAGACAAAGCGACCCTGGCAGTTGCGGAAGCGACCGCAAAACACGTCGCGGCGACGGCGCTCGTCGCGACAACTCAAGCTGTATTGGACGCCGCGAACGTCAAAGCTGCCAATGCGCTGACTGCCGATGCGAAAGTCATCGTGGACAAGGCGACCGTTGATTTGGAAACGCACAACAAAGCCGCTGCTGTGACCGCGGAAGCGAAGACGAAGAGCGAAAGGGAGTTGATGAATCGCGAGCAGGCGCTCGCAGCTGCAACAGCGGCCCAGCTTGCTGCGAACGCAGCCATCTCCGCTCACCAATCGATGATCGCAATTCAAACGCGACGTGCAGAACGACTCAGCGAAATCGAGAAGCAAGTTCAACAACAATTTGCTGCCGCACCCGCGATCGTTGCCGTCACGATCAGTCCCGACGCCCAGCGGATCGCTGGCGTGGCTGTGGACGGTGCCACGCGGGTTTATGCGACCGCAGATGGGCTGCCGCTTCGCGAGTTTTCCGCCGCCAGTATCAATGACACCTCTGATTTGCTTTGGGTCGCAGACTCGTTGTCTGTATCCGCGCCACGACACCGCTCGGAACTGTTCTCCGTAGCCCAAAATTGGCAACTCGAACGAACAATCGGAGCGGTGGATTCACCGCTCTTGAGCGATCGTGTGACGGCGTTGGACTTCGGACGCGACGGATTGTCGTTGGCCGTGGGCAGCGGCGCACCGAGCCGAGCGGGTGAAGTCAAAATTTTCGCAGTGCCCAGTGGCGAGTTATTGCGGGACTTCGGTGACGTTCACAGTGACACGGTCCACACGCTGGATTTCTCACCCGATGGCCGCATACTTGCCAGTGGTGCTGCGGACAAAACGATCCGCTTGCTAAACATTGCCACCGGACAGACTGACCGAACCTTGGAAGGACACACCCATCATGTCTTGGGCGTGTCTTGGCAAGACAACGCTCGAACACTCGCATCGGCCAGTGCCGATTTGTCGATCAAGGTCTGGGATGTGGAGTCGGGGCAAGTGAATAGAACGATCACTGGTTTTCCCAAAGAAATCACGTCGGTTGAATTTGTGGGCACGACCAATCAGATCATCGCGGCACTGGCCCACGGCGAGGTTCGCTTGATCGATACGTCCAACGGGGCAGCGGTGCGAAACTTTGGTGCCAACGGCGACTTCCTGTTCACAGCGCGAGTCTCCGATGATGGAAAGAAGATCATCGCCGGTGGGCAGAGCGGAGTGATTCGCATCTGGGATTTCGAGAACGCCGCCGTGATCGCGGAGCTGCCATAAGACGTCAACAAGGTCCCACGCAGCATTGAGGAGGTGCCCTGATCCCGGGCGTGCTCAGGGCGTAGGATGGCCTGCTCCAGCAGATCGCCAGCGGCACGACCGGATACTCGCCTACCCCACAGCGACGCGGGCGAGGTGACGATGTTTGCGTCCCGCGGACTCGGGCGAGAACGTCTGTTTGAGTTCGGAGCGGTACCCCAGTCGATGACGAGCAACGCTTCGCTGAGCAACACTACCGAGAAACACGGCACTTCTTCGAGCGGCTTGAATTCTCCATCGCAAGGGCCGAGCGGATCGTGATGCTGGTAGCGGTTTACTTGAGAAGCTGTTCTGGGCCCCACCACCAGCACCGTTGATAGGTGTGGGTGAGAAATATCGACGCAGAGGCGCGAGAGTCGGCGAGACGCAGAGAAGCCAAAGGGAGAGAGGCCGTGACGGGTTGGGAAATTCTCCGGAGATGGCGAGCAAACGCTACGCGTTGATGATGAAGGCCAGTTTCGACTGAGCCGTCAACGACGGAGCCGAGATGGTAGGCGTGACGATGACACTGCCTATGGCGAAACTCGTGCCCTGAGCCGTGCACGAACAGAGGCCGCAACATGGGTAGGTTCCCGCTCGCGTGGTCCGTCGCCATCTTGGCGTCCGAATCCGCCCGGTTCTCGTCTTTTGACTCCATGCCGTTGATGGCAGTGCGCGTAGCGACCATGACAACGTGGCGTGCGGCTGGGGCAAGATCGGTTGTTACCCGGGAACCCGTTCAAGGACCTGAAGACAGGATCAGACGGCAGCTACGCGCCCGGGAAATGGCTCCTGAGGGTGCAGTGTATGTCCAGGCGCGATACGGCCATGCCGACAACATTCTCACCACCCTGATCAAGATCATCACCCGAGCCGGTTTGGTCCCATGGGAAAAGCCGATGCAGAATCTACGTGCGACCCGTGAGACCGAATTGCTCGCACACTATCCCGCGAAGGATGTCACGAGCTGGCTGGGCAATTCTCCGGACGTGGCGAACCGACATTACGCGATGACGATGCAGTCGAGTTTCGACCGGGCTGTCGTGGAGGGTGCCAAGATCATCGGAGTGACTACGACTCCACCGCAGGTGAAGTCGGCTGAGGTGGTGGATTCAAAAGCACCACCAAATCCACCACCGACTGTGCAGGACAAGGGCGGAAACCCCGAGACACGAAAAAAGCCGATTGAAGAAATCCCCGTAAATGACTGGGTATGTCTTCAATCGGCTCTTGTTGACTTGCCATTAAGCTACCCCGCTAGGACTCGAACCTAGAATGGCTGGACCAAAACCAGCTGTGTTGCCAATTACACCACGGGGTAGTGGTGGCGAGGAGCTGTGGTCAGTTCCTCGTTGTGGGCGGAGTTTAGCATTCCCACGCGAGTTGCTAAAGAGGACTCTGGCAGTTTCTCAGCCGTTGGCGGAAAATTTTTCCTTGGAATGCGTTTTTGCGGGATTCCCCGCACAACTAACCCATCAACGCGGTCACCGCCTGGCCCTTTACCAGCTCGCGGGGCTGGTTGAGGTGGTTGTAGACGAGAGTTTCGGGGGCGATTCCGAAGCTGTGGTAGATCGTTGCGAGCAGTTCGGCGGGGTGGACTGGATTTTCAACGGGGGCGGATGAGGTTTCATCGCTTTTTCCGTACACCAATCCACGCCGCATGCCGGCTCCCGCCAGAATCGCGGTGTAGCAATAGGGCCAGTGGTCACGCCCGTCGTCGGAATTATTGTTTCCGCTGGTGCTCACCCCTCGCTGGGGACTGCGACCAAATTCGCCCACGGCCACGACAAGGGTTTCGTCGAGCATTCCGCGTTGATCGAGGTCTTCGATCAGAGTCGTCAGTCCCGCATCGAGCATGGGTGCCGATTGGGTTTTCATCCGCTTGCTAAGGTCTTTGTGGTGGTCCCAGGAGTGGTTGTCGCTGTTGGCGACCTTGGGCCAGATGACTTCGACGACCCTTGTACCTGCTTCGACGAGTCGTCGGGCAAGCAGGCAGCTCTGGCCGAAGGTATTGCGTCCATAGGCGTCGCGCAAGACGTCGTCTTCGTCGCTCAGTTTGAATGCGTCGCGGGCCCGCCCGGAGATGATCAGCGACAAGGCGCGGTCGTAGTACTGGTCCAGCTGAAAGCTCTCGACGGCCTGATTGATCGCTGGCATCTGCTCATTGAGCAGCTGTCGTAGGTTCGCACGCCGTTCCAGGCGAATATCAAAGACCTCGTCGCGTAGGCTGAGGTCGTCGGTGCGAATCCGCTGCATTTTGTCCATCGACATGTCGTCGCCGCTGGGATAGAGCGTGTAGGGGTCGAACGCTTTGCCGAGGAATCCCGCTGTGCCGCCTTTGCCGATCACGTTGGATTCCTGCAATGGTCGCGGCAGCATCACGAAGGGCAGCATCGGTTCGTCGATGGGACGCATCTTGACAATGTTGCTGCCAAAATTGGGAAAGTCTTTGGGCGAGGGGGGCTCGAGTTGTCCGGAGGGACTGACTTTATCAGTCGTGTACCCCGTCATCATTTGATAGATCGCCGCGGTGTGATTGAACAAACCGTTGGGGGTGTACGACATCGAGCGAACCGTTGTGAACCGGTCGTTGATCTGACTGAGCCGAGGCAGGTTCTCAGTAAACTTGACGCCCGGGATTTTGGTGCTGATCGGTGCAAACTGACTGCGCACATTATCCGGCACATTTTCTTTGGGATCCCAGAGATCGAGTTGACTAGGACCGCCCTGCAGATAGACCATGATGATCGATTTCGCTTTATTCCAACCTGGGCCCCCGGTGGACCCACCCGCATTCGATGCCCCCTGAGCGGACTGGAGTTGCAGCAATTGTGGGAGTGACAAACCAAGCATCCCGGCACCCCCGACACGCAGGAAGCTTCGCCGTGTCGATCCCAACTGGGAATCACAGAGGTCTTTGCCAGGATGGCCTTTGAATGACAACATAGGAGTTCCTTTATCTAGCTATTCGCTACTAGCGATTTGCTACAAGCGAATGGTAACGAGCGGCAAATCGGTGACTGAACCGTCCGCGATCGGGATTTTCGACCGCGGAGCGTTCGACCACAATTCAGACAGTAATTTTCCGCTCGGTCCTAAGCACAAATAGCTCGATGCTCTGTTAGTGATTGAATAAAAATGCGGAGGAGTTGATCAGTGCCCACACGAGGTCCTGGGTTGCGGTTAAACGAGCGTGGATTCGCTGGTCTTCACTTCGCTCAACATTTTGACGAAGCGTGATCAGATCAGCGTCCTCGACCGTGGTAACCGCCAGACGTTCCAGGCGGGACTGCAGCGCGACGACCGTTTCGTCCGCTGGGACGGGCTTGCTGGCCACAGCGACCTGGGCCTGGGCAGCTTGGATACGATCGTCTTGAGATTGCACGTAGTCATGGAGCCGTTTCGTCTGGGCCTCGGTACGGTGCTCGGCCGGCGCAGTCGAGGCGATCGCGAGTGACTCGGTGGTGCTCAGCGGAATGTCGCCATCGTGAGTCGTCAGGCTGATCCGAAACCGACCGAGCAGGTGGTTGGCGGCCGAGTGGTTTTGCGAGATGACAAAGCGTAGGCGTGTTTTGTTGTCCACGTTTGTCGGCAGTTTGTCCGCAAACTGAAAAGTCGCCCAATGGTCTCGAGGTAGCATTGGGGACACGGCCCAGCCGTTTTGATTTCCGGCTTTACCATCGAAGGCAAGATCAATGGAAAATCCAGCTTGCAAGTAATCGGCCTTGCCGCCGGCGACTTTCACAACGGGAAGCTTTTCGAGGGCGATGGCGGGGTCCGTCCCGGCCCGGACGGTGATTTCGGTGACAACAAAATTCCCGTTGGCAGGCAGTCCAGGACCGCCGCCGGGAAGCGATTCATCGGCAATCGCTTCGATTCGGAATCCTGTAATTTGCTGCAGATCTGTTTCAAAATCGAGTGTGTACGTCGCCTTTGCATCCGTCCCCGTCGCCAGCAGACTGCGGTCGGGCAGCACACTGAGCACAACGTTTCCGCTGGCGGAATAGGCATGCGGGGCGACCGGGAACCATTCCGGATCTCCCTCGGCTCGGTTTTTCGCGATCCAGGCCTCGACAGCATCGGGGACCGCCGCGAGGGCGGCAGCGAGTTTCTCTTTCGCCTGTGCGATCGCGACGTTCCGTTGGTCGGCCAGACGAGTTTGTTCCTCCGCGATCTCTGCCTGGCGGGCCGCCAACTGAGATTCCACTTCCTCCAAAGCGGTCTGGCGTGCCGATTCGCGTTTGAGGAATTCGACCTTCCAATCCGCCTCGGCAGTAGCGAGTCGTGCAACGAGTCGATCGTGATCGGACTGGATCTGCTGGGACATGGCCGTGAACGCCGCGACTTCGGCCGATGTCGGCGTACGCCCAATCGCACGCAGGAAAATCTCATCCGCGATTGCTTGGTCGGTGGGGTGCTCGGCGACGATTTCTCGCAAATCATTCTGCGGGTCGTCAATCGCCACACCAATGGTTGGACCGCTAATCAGTGCCATGACTGGGCCGAGTTGCAGTTCATCGCTGCGTTCGCATTCGCATGCGGTCTCGCGGACAGGACGTCCGAGGTTGGCGAGGAAGCCGTCGGGTGACGTCACGCCAGCATCGGTAGCCGCGGCAGCGCGAGACCCCGCGGGCATCCCGGGCAGATTGCTGATCGAACCGGTCAGGGCGTGCACCGCATCATAAATCACCTCGGCAGGCAACCGTCGCGGTGTCGCGTGAGAATAGTTTTGCCGGTCGTCTACGTTCAGCGGGTTCGTCTCGACGGACAAGCCGTACGTTCGCGATTGGCAGATCAGCCGAATCAGCGCTCGCGAATCGAATCCCGAATTGATGAACTCTTGGGTAAGGTAGTCCAGCAACTCCGGGTTGGTTGCTGGGTTCCCCGCGCGAATGTCATCGATCGGTTCGATCAAGCCCACCCCGGTAAGGTATGCCCACATCCGATTGACGTAACTGCGTGCGAAGTAGGGGTTATCCGGGTGCGTGATCCAGGCGGCGAGTTCTTCACGGCGGGTTGGTTTGGCCTTGGCACCGCCACCGGTTTCACTACGCACCGAGGTCAAGGTTTTGTCGTCCTCGGTGGGCTGCGCCGACGTTGTCAGCTCGTACGGGAAGGACGGTTGGGCGGAGTCACCTGTACGTTCGTGCTGGACCTCGGTCGTCGTGGTGTCGTCGATGATTTCAAACAGCGGCGTGGGTTTTTCGACGGCTGACCCACCGACCTTGCGGTCGCCCGATGCGGGATCAGGCTTGCGATTGACGTGCGCGAAAAAAGCGGCCAGCTCGTAATATTGATCCTGTGTCCAGCGTTCGAACGGATGGTCGTGGCACTGGTTACAATTGAAACGGATTCCCAAGAACAGCTGCGTCGTATTCTCCATGGTCTCCTTGGGCGTCCGTAACACTTTGTAATACGAGGCTGGCGGATTGGCTTGGTTGGATCCAGAGGCCGTGAGAATTTGGCGAACGACTTCATCGTAGGGACGGTTTTGCTTGACCGCCTCGCCAATCCATTCTCGATATGTCCGGCTACCTTCGACACCGAGAAACTTGCGATTGACCTGCAGCAGATCAGCCCATTTATTAGTCCAGAAGACGATAAAGTCTTCGTTGCCGATGAGTTGATCGATGACCTTCGCCCGTTTTTCCTGGGTCGGTGTCGGGTCGGCGAGGAACTGACGGACCGCGACACTACTGGCAGGTAATCCGGTAAGGTCCAGATGAATCCGTCTTAAGAAAGACGCGTCATCGGTAATTTCGCTCGGGACAATCTTCATCCGCTCCCACTTCTCTGCCACCAGCTCGTCAATACGATTCCAAACCGGTGCCTCAGGAGTGATGTAGCCATCGCGATTGCCCATCACCGTCAGCGTGGTTGCGGCATAGGCACCTTCGTAGCGTGCGAGCACGGGTGCTTCGCCACGACGGATGGCGTGCAAGACGGCGCCGGGGTGTGCCGTTGCCACCTCCGTATTGCCGCTCTCAATGACTGCTTCCCGCGTGACATCCCGCGACGTATCGTCGGCGTAATGTGCGACAACTCGCACCTGTTGTCGCGCCGTGATCGACTGGACAACCGGATTTTGGGGAAACAGTTCGAGTGATGTCACGCGTGGTGTGTCGAGTTGTAATCCAGACCCCGCCGCAATCCACTGTCGTAGGATCGCGTGGTAGGGATCTCCCGTTGAGACCAGCGTCCCACCTTCGTGCGGAGAGAGGCCCAACGGTTTGCGAAGCATCAGCGAGCTCTCCGGCGCAGCGGGATTGATCCGCCGCGCGGCGAGGTCGTCAGTGAGCGCCCGGATGTCAAAGATGGGGTCATAGCCACGTAAGGACAAACGGAAACCGTTCTTGCCTTTCTGCGCACCATGACAGGTGCCTTGGTTGCACCCGAGTCGACTGAGCACCGGATTGACATCACGAATGAAATCAACGTCGACATTCTCATGGCCCGCGTTCTCAAACGGGATCGATGCTTGGTGTTGACCGATTTTGACGATGAGTTCCCCCGCCGCGTTGGATTGAGGTCGAATCAGGGCACCGGTTTGCACCGCGAAAGCAGGGTGCGGTTGGATCTCCAATTGTTCGGTGACGTCGACAGATTGACCGTCCTTCAGCGTCGCAACGGCAACGATCTGGACATACTCATAGGGCGAATTCAATCGAATCTTGGAGGGTGAAACCGTTAGTGACGCGATCGCATCCTCTGGGATATTCGTCGGCTCGGTGGATGATGCCTCAGGGGAGGTTGCGCGTTCAGTCAACCGCTTCGCTGTTTTCTCGTTCTGGAGACGTGTCCACTGCTCAGCATCAAAAGAGTCCGTGGCCAACGAATGTCCGGCGGTAAAATCAGCGACCGTATGTTCGGCCAACAGGGCGCCAGCGGGATCCAGGTGACGGACCACGCCGTCGCTGGCCCCGATCCAGACGCCGCCGTCATCCGAAATATCGAGACTGTAAGCAGCGAGTCCCGGCAGTTGGTATTGCATTGTCTGCTCGGCCGTCTGCTTGTTCGCCGGGGTTTCTGGATCGATGCTGTATCGCCACACTCGCACTTCGCTATCCCCGTCGATCGACGCGATCGCAGCAACGTGGTTGCCGCTGCTGCTGACGGCAACGGCATTTATCCGTCCAACCATCGCCGGCAGTCGCTGGAGCAAATTCGCGTCATCGCCAATTTTCCGTGCGGAGTTACGGAATACGCGATAGATCTTCACGACGCCATCGGCACCACCGACGACAATCTCGTCGCGAGACGGATGGATCGTGACACTCGAGAGTCCACCGGACAATGCGCCGGGTGTGATCGAAGTCACGTTATCGATGAAACGTTGGGTCGATATCTCGGTGAGCTTGCACGTCATGTCCCGCGCAACAGAAACCAGGTGCTTTCCGTCATTGGTAAAAACGGTATCGCGGATCCAGTCTTCGTGGGCACCTTGAAAAAGAACCTGGTCGCCAGTTCCCACGTCGAACGCCCGCACGGTGTTGTCGTTGGCACCGAGTGCGATCCGTTGATCGTCGGGTGACCATGACACCCCGGTGAGCGTGTCGTAGGTGATCGTTTTGGAGAGTTCGAGGAGTCCACTTTCCACGTTCCAGACTTGGAGTTCGCCGATCTCGCCTGGCGTTCCGCCCACCGCGGCAAGCCTCGCGCCGTCGTGTGAAAATGCGACCGAGTTGATTCGCGGGCTCATGCCGACGAGTCTCGATCGATGCTTGCCCGATGCGGGTTCGATCAAGATGACTTCGAAATGACCCGCGATCGCGAGCGTCTTCTCATCCGGCGATAGATCGATGGAGGGGATTGTCGGTGGGCCGAGATATTGCGGCGGATTCGACGAGGTGTAGCGTGGGCCCGACGGAGCGGAGAGATCGCTGGTTGCCCCTTCGTCAATCCACCTGCGAATCAGCTTGATCTCGCTGGGGCCGAGCGGCCGTTGGGGGGATTTCGGCATTTCGGAGACACCGTCATGCGGCATGATCTGCATGACCAGGTAGCTCGCTTCCGCATCACCAGGCACAATCGCCGGTTCCCCTGACTCACCACCTCGGATCATCGCATCAAACTCGGTCATCCGGTATTCACCGAGTTGTTTTGCGCCCTGGTGACACCCAAAGCACTTCGTCCGCAGTAGCGGTAGAATTTCAGTCTGGAAACTAACCGGTGTGGCGTTGATCGGGGCATCCTCCGCCGCCCCTGGTGGGGCTAAAGCGAGGCTGGATACCAACCCCACGGCTGCAAGGATCGATCGAGCGACAAAAGATCGATTTCGCTGAGCGGACACATTGGTCTTATCAATCACGACGATATTCCTCAAAAATTTGGAACGATCATCGCCGATCCTATTCAGAGTCTATCGAATAGGTAGCCATTAGGTGGGCGGCAGGCGGGGAGTGGGGGCCCGTTAAGGTGGCCACCACGCACTTAGCGTCAATCTAGTGGTGCGGACTTTGGCGGTCAAGGAAGATTTCCGCTGGGCGAACGCATCCTAGCTATTTTCAGGCCAGCCGTCTTTCAGGATTTTTTTCATTGCTGCCAAGGTCTGCTTGCTGACGTGGTGCTCGATGCCTTCGCTATCGATCGCAGCGGTCTGCTCGCTGACGCCCATCTTTCTCAAAAAGGACTTTACGATTTCGTGTCGCTGCCGCGATTTCACTGCCAATCGCCGTCCCGCCGCAGTGAGGTCGATTGGTTGATAGGGTTCGGTATGCACCAACCCGTCACGCTGTAGCCGTGAGATCGTATTGTTGACCGTAGCGTGTGTGACTTCGAAATGGCTGACCAAATCCATCGCACGGCAAATGCCCGACCGCTCGATCGCATCGGCAATCGCCTCGACATAGTCCTCGGCCACCTCGCTGGCGTGGTCGAGCCGGGTTCGGTGATGGCTGGGGACAGACATGGCGGCAAGTCAACTTTTCCAATGTAGCGGGCGGGGCGGAATAGAATATCCGATGCCTCATCATCGTGGAAGTTTGCATGAGCACCATGCCCTGATTTTTTGTAGCCGTGATCTTGAGCGACCGCGAACGAATCGACCGAGTCGCAGGTGCTCGCCAGAACGTGGATGATACCCTCTGGCGAGACGTGGCTAACTAGAGTCAGACGCGTTCTAAGGTCTCGGAGTCAATTAGCGGCTCAGCGAACGAAGTCGTTTGTAGCAGACCGCCATTCGCTGGTGATCATCGAAGCAATCAAAAATGCAGATCAGCCGCCACAGGCAGCACTCGCAATCGAGATCGACGTAGTCGTCGGATACGACCTCGCAAACCATTTGATACGCTTCACGGGGCATGTCCATCCGGATCATCAAAGTCGCGGCGGTTACTCGAAACTCTGCAATTTGAGGTGCCAGCAAGATGGCTCGTTCGACAGATTTCAAGCATTCCGATGGGAACTCGCCGAGTCGCGATTGAATGGCCGAAAGCTCGTGCCATAACAATGGCTCCTGGCGATCACGAGCCAGAGCGTTGCGGATCACGTCGGCTGACAGTTCGGGATGTCCGAGCGTCATCAGGTCATGCGAAATCAATCGAGACATCGCGGTGGCCAACGGGGCGGATACGCCGACCGTATAGAGCAGGCCGATGGCAGTTCGTTCCCGTCCGATTGCCAAGTACTGCAACGCCATGACCCGCGAGGACCATACTTCGAGCGGCACCAGTTCGCGGGCCCGCTCAAAATAAAAGACCGCTAGATTCGGTCGTCCCGCTTGTGCTTGCAGAAGTCCTCGTAGTTCCCATGCACCGCCGTGGTGAGGATGAACTCGGCAAATGATGTCGAGCTGTTCGAGCGCGGCATCGATATCCCCCGCAGACAGCACCAACGATAGGTCGTCGTAAAGTTGCTCAGCGGTGGGCTGGTTCATTGAACTTGCCATCGGGTCGATCTCCAGTGACAGAGTGATAGCCGAGTTCTCCCCGGCAGGTCGGGAATGCTTGGTGTCTTCGGACGCGTTGTCGGACCGGAGCCTACACGTTTCACTGGACAATCGACTGCGGGTTCTCTGCGTTTGTGCGAGAGAGTGAACGCAGCTGCCTTGATGAGATTTCTGAGATAGACAGCGACGGTCGCAAGGACAGTGATCATGCCAAAGCCTGCACAGATGAGTGCCCCATGCAAGAGAATCAACGAAAGGAAACTCATTGTTGGATTCCCCAAGACGGAGATGTCGCAGTGGCGGATTGCCCCTCTCGGATGCGTGTTGCCTTGTCTTCGCAATCGTCGGCCAAGTCCAAGAATCCGCGGCGGCCGAGCAGACCGCTAATCCGCGACAAGCAGCTTGCACAGGTCACTCGCTCAACATCGTCTTCATGGAACGTTCCGAGGGCGAAGATGGCCTCATCATCACGGTTGAGCTGGATGAGCAGCGATACCAGACCGATCCGGTAGTGCAAGTTGCCGGGATCGAGCTGCACAGCACGCTGCGTCAATGCCTCCGTTAAGTACAAGGGTTGGCCCGAACGCGCCGAGTAAAAGCCCATGTCGTAGTACGCTTGGGCGACCGAGTCATCCTTTTCGGTGACCCATTCGCAGACCTGCATCGCGAGTTGGGGTGAGTCGATCGCCTCAAGTCCCGCGGCGATCTGGAGCATTAACGCAGCCGGTAACTCCCTGCGAATTGCCATTTGCAAGTACAGGTCACGCGCCAGATCGATCCGGCGCAACTCCGCATAGCAGGACGCCAATACAATCCGAGTTTCGTCCGAGACCGGCGAGACTAGGCTCGCCTTCTCGATCGCATCGGCAGCCTCACGTGGCCGACCGAGATCGTGGCACGCCAACCCAAGTAACTCCAGCCAAGGGCCCTGTTCTTTCTCGGGCCCCCCGTCGTCGGCGGGCTGCTCTACCGCTTGGCTCGCCATCGCGACGACCTCAGCGAGCCGTCCCGCCTGATAGCGTGACCGAGCCAGCCGTAAACGCTCGACGCCGGCGAATTGCTGCGCTCGAAATTCCATCTCAGACATGATAAACCACCGATCTGCAAAGGCAGTCCTGCCACATCGGGCCAGAACTGCGCGTCAAGAAGCCCCACGCATCAATCGTGATGAGCGGGGGCAACCTGGGCGTGGCTGGCTGTATGATCTCGAGGCTGACCCGAAGCGGGCACATCGCGATCACACTAGCTTGCTGCGTCGCCAGCAATTGCTAATGAGAATTGCTCGCAATAGTACGCGGTCCATGTTTGAGTGTCAAGCGAATGAAGAAACAAAATGGTTTCGAGCCGCGCCGAATTGCCGGAGGAAGCCACTCAGGTGAGCAAAACCCGCTCGGTGTCGAAATGTCACCCAGATGCACCCACTCCTTTTCAACGGATTGTCCGAGCTACCCGGTGTGTTGCGGACCTACAATGCTGTCATGCCCATTCTCGGACGTAAAACGGAGCAGGCAAACGATCCGCTGTTTCCGACCCAACCCACACTGCTGAAGCCGTTGGGGAAAAACGAACAGGACCTTTCTGATTCTTGAGACCTTCGTGAAATCGTTGGAAGAGCCCAAGTTGAGAGTTTGGGCACCACGCCTGCCCATCGCGGGTGCGGGTGAGTAGTGATCCCGGTTCACGGACAACAGCTCCCGATGGCGGTTGACGCGTTGGGTGATGCTGGTAACAATCCCGCCGTCCAAGGTGATTGGATCGGTTTCTGCCGATCTGGTTAACAGGGAACTCCGGTGCAATCCCGGGACGGTCCAGCCGCTGTGTTCCACCTGCGATAGAAATTAATCGCACCCGACGCTCTTTCTTTTGAAGTGCCATTGCCCGCCCAGTGCTCGTCAAGCCTCGTGCTTTTCAAGTCTTGTGCAGGTGAGAAGGCAGAGAGTGTTCAGGATGGTGGTGAGTCAGAAGACCTACCTTGAGCAAGACGTTTCCGTGCCTTCTCGGATTGAGGCAAACGTTGCAGTGCGCTGGTTTCGAACATTTGTTCGAAACTCCCCACAGGCTCACTGGATGATCCATTCCATTCTGCGTTCGTGCTCGCTCGGCGAGGTGATTCGGTTGTGGAGTTGCGTTCCCACGTAGCGTCGACCGAGAGCTGAGCCTTGCCAACGAAGCAGTGTGTACCTGCGTCAAGGTTTTCTGATGTCCACTCTTCGCATTTCTGCGTTCTTGTTCCTGTCGTTGGTCTGTGTGATGCACACCCACGCGGGCGTCTACTCCAGCCATTCTGGATTCACTCCTGGAGCCACTGACAATCCCATTGCCCGAGGCGATATAGCGACGTTTGAGTCGTGGGTAGTCGACTACCGTCCCTCGCCGGGAGTCGGACCGAATTTCCAAGACTTTTCGGCGGGGCTGACATCGTTGGGAGACCGGTACAGCCCGGTCGCACGGCCGGGCGGAATCGGTACGGGTTTCGATTCACGCTACCGACCCGCAACGGGTACCAAGCCCAACGCGTTCCACGCTGGACTTGGCAGCAGCACGTCGTTCGGCGGCGATGTCAACGACCCCAGTGATACCTATGGTTTCCTTGGCATCGACGGTGCGGGTTCGATCACACTGGGCTTCGAGACTCCGATTGCCGATGGCGTTGGCGCCGACTTCGCCGTATTTGAAAACGGTTTTGGATTTGGCGGTCCCACCTCGCTATTCGCGGAGCTGGCTTATGTCGAGGTATCGTCCAACGGTAGTGACTTTCTGCGGTTCTCATCGATTTCATTGAACACGGCACCGACCGTCGCAATGGGGGCATTTCAAGGGTACGACGCTACCAATATTTATAACCTGGCTGGTAAGCATGCCAACAATTGGGGAACGCCATTTGATCTGAGCGAATTGTCGCCGAGTGCGTTGGTTCAATCGGGTGCGCTGGATCTCAATAGCATCCGATACGTACGTCTGGTCGATGTGGCGGGCAGCGGGGATCTCATGGATGGAAACGGTATTCCTGTCGCGGGGATTGATCGAGACTCATTGGGCAATGCCATTCTAGACAACTACGCCACGTTCGACTCAAGCGGGTTTGACTATGTCGGTCTCACCAAAGGGGCGGTGGGTGTGCTCAATGTGGCGGCGGTCCCCGAACCAGCCAGCTTTGCGATTTTTGCGGTGGCGACGTGCGGGCTGTTGTGGCGTCGGCGAAGACGTACGTTGAACTCACTGCGATCGTGGCTTGTGTCAGTCCGATGAGCAGCTTCTTTCAATCAACTCGTGTCGACTCATCCGCTGATGCTGTCGAGTCACCTTGCAACCTGGTCTGCACGCTCGACAGTGAGGCGGTCTGTATCGGCTGTGGTCGGACAAACGACGAGATCGTAGATTGGTCGTCGCTGGACTCTGACCAGCAGTCGGTTGTGATTGTGGCCGCTCGCTCGCGTCGGCAGTCGCGGCGGCCATGTGCTGGTCACGATCGTACCGCATTCACACTGACCGAGTTGTTGGTTGTGATTGCGGTGATCGGAGTGCTGGTTGCTCTGCTATTGCCCGCCGTGCAATCGGCTCGCGAGGCGGCGCGGCGAATTCAGTGCGCCAATCATCTCAAACAGGTGGGACTTGGTTTCCACAGCTACCACTCCACCTTTGAGAAGTTCCCTGTTGGTGGCGCGGGGGCAGTGAGTGCGACGAACGTCTTTCTCCGAACGATGTGGCGGCCGAGTTGGGGAGCCTCGCTGTTGCCCTATATCGAGCAATCAGCGTTGTCAGAGAAAATTGATATGGACGTTCCCTATCTCGACGACGTCAATCACGCTGGCGGTGCGGAAGTCGTGCCGACCTATCTGTGCCCGTCCGCTCCGAAGTCAACGCTGCTGCGTCCCAACGGCGACACGCCCACATCGACAGTGATGTTCGCGAGAACGGATTACGGTGGGAACTATGGTGAACGTGGTCTGCGCTGCCCGCCGCTGCACAATTGTCAAAACAACTACTCCGACATCGGCATCACCGATGGTGTTGGGCGCGGATCGCTCCTCTTCGGGAAAGACGGGCAACTGGCGGTTAAGTCGTTTCTCGATGGTACGTCCCACACGATCATGGTCGGCGAGGCGCCTGAAGGATTGCATTCCATTTGGATTGGCCACAAGAACCTCTTTGACCAGAGTGCGCCGATCAGTGCCCAGGTGGTCCCCGGAACGAAGTGGCAGTCATGCGTTTCCTTCTTAAAAAGTCACGAGGGGAACTTTTGCGACTTCGGGCAAGAGTTCCACAGCTACCACGCTGGAGGCGCGATGTTCTTGATGGCGGATGGCTCGACACGCTTCGTGACTGAACAACTTGATCTGAAAGTCTTCGCGGCATTGCTCTCTCGCCGTGGTGGCGAAGTGATCCCGCAATTTTGAGCACAACAGAAACCATTCGAAACATCTCGTTTGCACCACGTGCCCACCCGACCGCGTTTCGCGAACCCGTGCGGGCCGATGCTCACTCGGTCATCCCGCAGGACATGATCGGATGTGTTTCAGCCATCTCCCATTCACCTTTAAACTATCAGGAATCCAAATTGAGTCGCCATCTATTCGTGAGCATCGTGCTCGCAACTATTTCACTGAGCCAGTCGCGCGAACTTGCCGCTGAGATCGTCGTTGACTTTGAAAGCTTCTCCTTAGGGGCCGCTGGATTCTTCAACGGACCTGTTCCCGGTGCCGTCCCCGAACCGAGTTCATCGGGCGGCACCAACCTAACAGGATTGATCGATCTCGACGGTGTCGGATTTATCAATCGAAACAATCAAACGTATGGGAGTTGGAGTGGCTTCGCGGTCTCCAATCAAACCGACAGGACGACGCCCGGGTTTGGGAATCAGTACAGTGCGATCCCAGGATCCGGGGCAGAGGGGTCGAGCCAGTACGCCGTTGCGTTCGGTTACAACGACGTCAACGCCAATCTATTCGATCCCGTCCCGTTTGATCGCTATGATGTTGATCAACTGCGGCAGCTACCGAGCATCTATTTGCCGAGCAACACGCATGCGATGTCAGTCCAGGTCACGAACACGACCTACGCAGCCCTCTCAATGCAGGATGGCGACGGTTTTGCGAAGGTTTTTGGCGGAGCCACCGGGAATGATCCCGACTACTTCTCGTTGTCCGTCTTTGGGATCGACGCCAACAACCAAGTCCTGGCGGCCGAAGTTGACTTTTCACTGGCCGATTTCAGCTTTAGCGATAACGCTGATGACTACATACTCGGCAATTGGGCGAATCTCGACTTGAGCTCGCTGGCCAATGCCAACAGCCTGCATTTCAATTTGTCGTCGAGCGACAGCGGCGACTTCGGAATGAACACGCCATCCTATTTCGCACTCGACAACTTGACGCTTGACACCGCCGCCGTTCCGGAGCCCAGCAGCCTTGCCGTCATCTTGATTTGCTTGCTCGGCGGTGGCGTCTCGCGATGGCGCCGGCGGATGACGTGCTAGCTGCTCGTCTCTAGACATGCCACCAAACGCGGTATTGCAGAAAATGCTCACGATTAAAATGGTGAGTCCAGGCACCCGAAACATCTACGTTCATGACGGGGCGCACAGAGTCTGAGACAGGTTTGTTCAATCAAACGCAGCGGGTGTCGGAACCGTCAACGAAACTCACGATGTCCCACAGCGAGATGCTCACGTGTCGGTTGGTGTCATAAAAAAGCCCCACCGCGGGGTGCTGTCAGTCAGGTTGGTCGGACCGTTGGTTGACAACACCACACGCGGCGGGACGAGACGATGGTGGCTCAATCGCCAATGGCAGCGAGACGCGTGGGGGTCCCACCTACCGAAAATGTTGCGGCCACCGCGAAGTCGGCCGTTGATATCAGGGCGATCGTTCCGTCGCCTGGGTTGCTAACGAGCAGATGACGCTTCGTTGGCAGCAGAGCAAGTTCATGATGCCCGGAATGGCCCTCGATTTGACTGCGTCCAAGTGCGATTTCACTGTGAATAGCGGAATCATTCCATACGCCATCCGAGTTGCCATCGACGTCGACTACCACGAGCGCGTCACTCTCGGGATTCTCCGCATTCTCGCGAAACATCAAGACCCACGACTTGCCGCCACGTGTCTTGATCGCCTTCGGTGTCGTCAGCGACTCTCCGGCGGATAGTTCTATCGCCATGGACTGTACGCTCGGTGAGTCGCTGGAGGCGTCGATCCAGCACAACTTGGCGTGCTCGCCTTTGCCCGCAGTGAACAACACTCGCTGGTCAAGATTCTCGAAAGCCCCGGTGCGAAGCGGCAGATCGTCCTCGCCTTTTCCGAGGGACAGGTGGTGAACCTGCACCGTTTCAGGGATATCGTCGCATTCGAGATCGGCGTCGACCCAGCAGACACCATCCGATGGTGCGAAAAATACTCTGCCGGAGTTAGCCGTCGCACCATGCAGCACGCCGCTGGGGCAATGGATTGCATATGACGCATCCTCTTGGGCTCCGAGCTTTACCACGTCGACTCGACCGCGCTCATCGCCCTCACGAGCAATCCAAGTTGCATAGGCGACCTGATTGTCGACGACGGCGAGCGTGATGTGACCATTCCCGCCGGCATAGAACGTCGCCGCGTCCCGTGCGGTCTTTGCCGAGCGTAGTTGTGAGGTGGTCGTGGTCGTGAATCCATTCTTCTTGTCGTTCGCTAATACGAATGTCTCATCGTACTTGTAGACATGCGCGGGGTTTCCCTGGTCAGTACTGATGATTGCCTTCAACACGCTAGGGGCCTCATTCAAACGCCAGTGGGAATGATCCCCATGGGACTCCTCTTGAGCACCCGAGTCGATCGCGATCCAGCCACTGCCAATCTCGCCGTCGGCTTGATCACGGACGCCAAGTAAGACGACACCCGCATCGGAGTGCATTTGCACCAGAGATTGTTCAGACACGTCGAGCGAGGGAAAACCAGCGATCGACATTGGCTCAATTGACCAACCTTCGGCAACCCGTTTTAGGTCGCCATAGCGAACCGTGGCGGTTGAGTCATCCTGCCAGAATACTCGCGTGATCGTTCGGCCTTGCCCAAAGCCGAACGATCCCTGGATCAGAACAATACAGCAGGCTGCCGCGAATGGAACAAACTTTTTCATTTTCGATTCTCTTGGTTAGTAATTTTGATTGTTAGCGTAAGAAGGAGTCATTGCTGAGTGATCACGAACCGAGACGTGCCCGCGAGAACGGTGCTGTCAACGTCAGTGGTGTCCGAGCCAATCGCACGTTCGATCGTGATTCATTTCTTATCTTCGTTTCGTCGGTAGTAGCGGACGAACTGCGCCGCGTGAGATTTCAATTGTTTGGGGATCGGGACCAGCGAGGGGTTTTAGACGCAGATCGCTATCGCCAGGTCGGCTGTACTTTGAATTCAGGATCCAGCCTCCATCGCTGAGTGATTGCAGTGAAACGCGGTACTCGCTGGGTTCGGGAACAGGCAGGTTTTGAAAACGCGCGTGACCGTCTGCCGCAGAGACCGCCTGGGCCAAAACGGGACCAGTTTCAGTGGCATGCAAACTCACCTGCACGTCCGCCAGCGGCTGGGATTCATAAGAAACCATCACACTGGGGCCGTTTGCGACGGGTGAGGATGTTTCAGCACAGCCTGCCAGAGTGAGGGCCAAGAGGATGGACTGATGGACATGGGCAGGACGCTTCATCGTGGCACCTCGACCACTTCGTGACCGTCCCGGGAAAAGAGCCCGTGATAGAGGTCTCGGTCGACCGACTCGGTGATGAAATGGACGCTCCCATCGAGCATCGCGTGCATGCTGCCGCCGGTGTGATACGACCGTGACGAGTAGAAGCCGCGACCGTGCATGCCCACATCTGGGATACGGCTGTTGGGCGTCATGTATCCATTGATCACCGTGGCGTAGGGAACACCGCGAATCCACGACTCGCCACGGTTGCCACTGTAGGAGGAGATCTTGATCGGAAAGACCGTGGTCAAGTCAGGGTTCTCGATCAATGCACCGCCTTCAAAAAATCCGGGCGCCGGGGCAGTATTGGACGTCGTTCCACCCCAGTTGGCGATTCTGCGGTGCGGACCGTTGGGGGACGGTTCGCTCATGCCGTTGGTGCCATCGCCGAGCACCGTTTCGGCTAGCAGCACCGTCGATGACGTTCCATCGAGGCAATCTCGAAACCCAGCCCATGAATCGGTCCACACCATGCCATCGGTTCGGTAGCGATCGTCGTAGTGTGTTCCGGTACCACTGCCGTAGCTAAACATATAGCTCAGTCCAGCGGTCGTTCCGCTCGATCCATCGGCAAAGTCGGTGTGGAAACTCGGATCGCCGACGTCGCTGGGGCAGAGAAAGGTTGGGACAACGGTTTCAATGGATTGTCGAAGTTCGGTATTGAACCTCGCCATCCAGGGTGGGCCGACAAGCAGCGGCTTGTCGAAGTCGATGAGGTCACTCAAGGCGGCCTGTTCGATAAAGGGAAGCACCCGCGACTGAACTGAAAAGCTGCTCGAACCAGTCATCGCAGGGATGACTTGGAACACGCTTTCATAATTATGTACGGCCAACGAGACTTGTTTCAGGTTACTGCTGCACGACATCCGGCGTGCCGCTTCGCGGGCTGACTGCACTGCCGGCAGCAATAGTCCCACGAGAATGCCGATGATCGCAATCACGACCAGCAATTCGATGAGTGTGAAGGCCCGGCGTGGCTTGCCGCGGCGAGGAAAGTAGACGGTCATTCTTTGATCCAGGTTGATGATTGTATGTAGGGGTTCAGCTGAGCAGACACGTGTCTCGGAGACGCGCGTTCGAGTCGTTAAAAGACGCCGCGACGGGTCGCGATTGCGCACCGCCAGACACCGCACGCGCCGCATCGATGTGGCGAAGGCGAGGTCAGCCGTTGGGCAGACCCGGTATAACGGGCGCGCAAGCGAAAACGATTGCAGAGGTGTCCTTGCTCACGTTGAACGTGATGAAGCGGTGCCATGACCAAACGGCGGTACGATCACCGTCATTGGAGAGGGCACGACGCCAGCAACCTCAAGATGCGAGGCTGGTAAAACGCGTTGGCAAGCAAAGGACTCAGGCGCAGACAGGCGGCCCGCGAGGTGCAGCGACGAACGTAAAGTTCACGATACACAGAGGTTCTAGAAGCTGAGCAACGCGTTCCTGAGAAGCGGAACCGACCGTTACGACATGGAATGCCCAGGTGGCACCGCAAGGGCTGCTCAGTGACAAACAAATCGAACACGAGTGATGGTCATGTTCGTGATGCGAATGATCATGATGCGGGTTGTCATCATGATGTGCCACTTGCTCATCGGCAGCAGACGCGCCGTGGTGGTGACAACCGTGTGAACATGCCGACGACGCGACAACAGACGTGGGTGCCGCGGGCGAAATGTCGCTGCCATGTTCACCATCGCAGGTCGCCACGTGCAGCAACGCGGGGATATGCCCCATCGCAACGATGCTGCATACGAGGACAACGAGACAGGGTCGGATCAGCGAGCGCACAGGGGCATTCGTGTGGAGAGTTCGGAGATGGTAAAGTGGTCCGACCAAGGACTTGTCATGCGGAATACGATAGCGCTATCGATCGGGTTCGTCAAGTCGAAGATTATTGCAAATTGAATATCCTCCGTCCGCAGCCGACGGTCGTCGATCAAACGGTGAGAGCTGACCGTTCAGTGCGTCCTCGGTGCAACGATCTTCGCTGCACAGGGTGCTGGCACGCAACCGATGCGATCGACGCTCAACACCGGCGGCGAGCGTGGTGTTCGAATCGCTGAGATGCCGCTCCGGGTGGAGATGCTGACCACTGCAGTTCGTCCACTTACGCTACGATTTGAGTCAGCGAATCGTGATCGCGTGGATAGCACCATACCAGCACAGGGAAACGATGGACGAGTCAACGAACGAATCAGGCATCAACAGCGCGGACCCATTCCGAGCGGCGCGACAGCGTGATGGTGTGATGCAGTGCCCTTTTCATGGCGAAGACATCACCATGATTCTTCGGCACGGCGATGTCCGAAATGCTGCGGCAGACTGGCAAACGTTTAGTTCCGACGCACCCTTTCGTGTTCCGATCCCATCCGAAGAAGAAGTACGCACGGTCCGCCAACTCCCCATCGAAGTCGATCCGCCTGAGCATTCCGAGTATCGCGCGCTGACCGATCCGTTTTTTCAGCGTGCCAAGAAATCCGATGTTATCGCGGGCGTGAAGGAGATGATTGACTCGGCGGTGAAGTCATGTTGCGCGTCCGGAGCATTCGATGCCGTTGCTGAATTCTCGCTGCCGGTGCAGTCGCGTGCATTGACGTTTCTGCTAAACATGCCACTCTCAGAAGCCGACATTTGGATCGCCTGGGGCATCCATGTCTTCAAGGTATCCGGGGGCGAATTCAAGGCGGGAAATGTGCTTGAAGACTATCTGAACGCTCAGTTTGATCGTGGTGAAGAACAGCCGGGGGAAGACTTTTTTAGTGCGCTCACACAGGCAAATTTCCAGGGTCGCCGCTTAACGCGAGCCGAGTGTTTAGGGTTTGGAAACCTCACATTCGCGGGTGGGCGTGATACGATCATCCATAGCATCACGTCAATCATCGGCTACTTCGGTGGCAATCCTGCGGCGTTGGAATTTTTGCGTGAGGATAGGACGCGAATCATCTTGGCGAGTGAAGAGTTTTTTCGCGTGTTCATGCCGCTCACGCAGATCGGGCGTGTCTGTCCGGCCGGCGCCGAGATTCACGGCGTGACGGTTTCGCCGGATCAACGCGTGGGGTTGTGTTGGGCCTCGGCGAACCATGATGAAACCGTCTTCGACCAACCGGGAGAAATTCGTTTAGATCGTCGACCGAATCCCCACGTTTCCTTTGGCTTTCGCACGCACCTCTGTCAGGGCGCCGCGCACGCGAGACTGGTCATTCGATCGCTATTGGAGTCACTGTGTGAGCATGTGGGTCGAATGGAGGTGCTGCAGTCGGTTCCTCTGATCGAGCGTGAACAACACTATCAACGCAGCGTCGGGTACGAGCGGCTGGAGGTTCAGTTCCACCCACTCGACCGCGCCATTTAAGAAATGTCGCCGAACGCTCGGCGTTCGGCGACGAACGGCAGTGTTTTCGCCAAACCCGCTAACGCGACAGCGGGATGACCGGTAGCACGATGCGGCTCGGATGAGCAGCGTCATGGTAAATGGTTTGGTCGGCGACTTTCGTCATGCGGTTCCGATTGAGTGGTTCGCCGGTGTTGGGGTTGATGTCAAAACGCGGGAAGTTTGAACTGGAAATGTCGACCCGAATCCGATGCCCCTGCTTGAACACATTCGATGTTGGGTAGAGCTTGATCGTAAACTCGTAGGGTTCGCCGGGCGTCATCAGGACTTCTGACTCGAGGGACTCGCGGAATCGTCCCCGGACAATCCCGTCGCCAATATTCAGATCAAATCCCGCAGGCCAGTCTGGCGAGGGCGGATAAACATCGATCAGTTTGGCGGTGAAGTCGGTGTCGATCGCGGAGCTGGAGGCGAATAATCGCACCTCGATCTCGCCAGTGACTTCGATGTCTTGCTCGAGCGGCTCGGTTTGAAACACGACCACGTCGTTGCGTGCGGAGAGCGGAATCGGATCCTGGAAGTTCCACACGTGTGGGCCGCCCTTCTGATTCCACCCGCCCTGCAGCATGATGTCGTCACCCGACGAGATGTTGCCGCCAATGGTCGGCACGGGATCCTGCGGGTCGAATTGAAAACGAGTGACCGAGGGCGTGGAATCGGGTGCGTCCGTTGACAGACCGCCATCACTCTGCAGAAAAAAGTCCGTGAACTGTGTCCGGGCGAGTGGCCATTCGTGTTCGTTTCTCCAGTATCCACCATGCTGCAGGCGTCCTTTGGAATCCTTCCCTCCGTCACCGGTGCCCATTACGAAGATACGCACCTCCGTCTTGAACGGATCCGCTTTGCCGACTGCGTTATCGATACCTTTGAGCCAGTGGTCGTACCATTGTTGTCGCCATGCCCACTGGTCGCCGATGGAAGCGGTTTTACCAAAGGAAACCTGCCCGTGGCTGTAGCCGCTCTGTTGCCCATGGATCCAGGGACCCATGATCATGTAAACGGGGCCTTTGATCGCGTCCGACAACGCCACGAAGTTGGCCGTGTTGTTTCCGCCCCAGGAATCGTACCACCCAGAGACGAGGTAGACGGGAATGTCTTTGTACTTCTCCGGTGCAGCGACAATATTGTTCTGCGCCCAAAATTCATCGTCCTCACCATGTTCCATGGCGGAGATCAACCAGTCCTCGTATTCGGGTGAGAGCTGCAAGGGGGTCATTCCACGGCGTGTCGGCAGGTTTGCCAAGTACGCGAAACGCTGGTCCGCCATCTCGGCGAGGGACTCAGCCGTAGGCGCATCTTTGGCCACACGACTGCCTCGACCGGCGTTCAAGAAGATCCAGTTCCAGAAGCGCAACTCGAATGCTCCGGCATTGCGAATACTCTGTCGTCCCATGTTCGACATCGCATCGACCGGGATCACCGTTTTGAGTTCCGGCGCGCCAGCCATCGCCATCGCATGTTGGGTACCGCCGAAGTAGGAGGTCCCAATCATCCCAATTTTCCCGTTCGACCAAGGCTGGCGGCCGATCCACGCTGCGCAGTCGACGCCATCGGGGCCGTCGTCAGTGAGCATGTGCCAAACCCCTTCGGACTTATACCGGCCACGCGTATCTTGGGCGACAAACACGTACCCATGTCTCGCAAAATACTTTGCCGCCGACGCCTGGCCGTCCTTGTTGTACGGCAGGCGAGAGAGAATGACTGGCAGTGGTTCTGTCGTTGCGGTCGAGTCCACGGCGGGGCGGTAAATATCCGTCGCCAGACGGACACCATCGCGCATCGGAACCATGACGTCCTTCTCCATCACAAAATCGTCGGCAACCGCCAGCGTTCGCAAGGCGAGTAGGCAAACTATTACTGCAATCCAGCGGGTCTTCATGGATGTCTCTCTCTAATATGAAAGGGCGAGCGAAGAAGGTGACAGGATAATCGCGGCCGTTTCTGGAAAACGATGCATCGCTCGCATTCGACCGAGCGGAAAATCAATGGGATCGAACGCTCCGCGGTCGACAAGTTCCGACCGCGGAGCGTTCGGCTACAAACTTCTTAATCGCTCATGATGCGTCGAGCAACTGAGCGATATTCTCAAGCGGACGACCGATAGCAGCCTGATGGTTGTGGACGACGATCGGACGTTCGATCAGTTTCGGATTGTCCGCGAGGATGGTGAGCCACTCTTGATCGGACAGCTGCTTGTCACCGAGCTGCAATTCGGAAAATCGCTTTTCCTTTTTCCGAACCAGCTGTTCCGGCTGGATCCCCAGCATCTGAACGATCTCACCGAGCTGCTTCTCGCTGGGCGGATTGTCGAGGTACTTCACCACCTCAAAGGGAATCTCCCGTGCCTGAAGCAGTGCCACCGCTTCGCGAGATTTCGAACAGCGTGGATTATGGAAAATGGTCGTCATGGTGGTCCAATCAAGGCTGTGGAACAGGAACGTCCCAACGGATTTTATAAAGACGCTCGCCATCCAGGGTAACGGGCCGAGCATCGGCGAAACGGATCGTATGACTCCACCACTCGTTCGGTAGTGCCTGTTGGAAGACAACTCGCTTCGTCAACGGATGGACGTCGACCGATTTGATTTTCAGTTGGTCGCCGAACCCTGGGGCTACGTCGAACGATGATTTGTCCCGATTGAAACGTAGCACCTGCGTATTGGTGGTCACGAACAGGTGTGAATCGTCTTCCGCAGGCGACAAGTCATGTCCGCCCTCGGACGGCAGAGGATGTCGTGCGGCGACTTCCCACGCTGCTGGATCGTCGGCGGCGCCGTTGTAAGTAAGCTCCAGAAGTTCATGGGTGCCCAACGCCCACAGGCGTTCGCGGACCGAGTCCCACACCGCTGCATGGGCGCCAAGGAGCGGTATTCGCTGTTTCGCAATAGCGGGCTTGGCCGCCTTGTCTCGAGAGAAGAACTGAATTTCGTCTCCCGATGTGCTCGCGGCAACGGCGATCTGTTCGTCGGGTAATAGGCATGCGCTGTGCGCGCTGGCAACTTCCGCCAAGAACACGCAGCGTTTGGTGTCACGTTGAATCAATGCCACGCCTCGGGACGACGAGGTAATCAGCATCAGTCTTCCGACGTAGGGCTTGCAGTCATCGGTGGACCGGAATTTCGGTTGCAACTCGACGGGGATGGACGGGGAATCGCTGGCAGTCCACGACCACAATTCGTTGCCGGGGTCCGCCGCGTCGATGACGAATACTTTCTCGGCACCGCAGCAGACGAGATTCTCCGATTGTGGTTTGTCAGCCTGCGTGGGCCCCGCAAGGAGGCATGCCGCCGCCGCGATAAGCAGGCGAGGAACGTTTGATCGCGCCGGAGACGAAACGCTCCGTGACCGCGTTGAATTCCACGTTGATTGTCGGTTCGACATGCTGTGTCGTTGCCTCGTTGGCGAGTTTTACTAAGACTCTGAGTTCACGTGTGTCAGTCGCTTCACCAGCACTGCAACGATCAGGGTCAGGACAGCCGCAACGATACCACAAACGAGCGCGGGCTGGTAATGTCCGAAGATCAGGTTGCCGATGCCGGGCAGCACTGCGTAGACGATTCCGGTGGCACAGATCGCGGCAACGATTGAGAGCACCAGGTCTCGATCGACCTTCACGTCGGGATTGCGCAAGGCAACCGGTTTCCAAAACGGTCCGCCCGGTCGCACCTTTCGGTAAAACCGATCAAGCGTTTCGGCATCGACCGGTGGTGTCAACCAAGTCACCGCTAGCCATAGCACAATCGTCAGTACGGCGACCACAAACATCTTGACCTCGGGACCGAGCGGGGATGCGGCGTCCTCGGCGTTGACCATGCCAGTCGCGACCGCGATGGGCTCGACAGTGAAGAAAAAGAGGAGCGAGCCAAACATGGAAACGATCTCGGTCCATGCATTGATTCGCCACCAAAACCAACGCAACATGAATACCGCGCCGGTCCCAGCACCGAGTGCCAGGAGCAATCGCCAGGCGGCATCGACAGACTGGCCAAACATCAGTATCGAAGCGATTCCACCGGCGATCAAAATGATTACGGACGCATATCGGGACGCATGGGTCAATTGCCTCTCCGTGGCGTCGGGGCGGATGAATCGCTGGTAGAGATCGCGTACCAAATAGGACGCTCCCCAGTTCATCTGAGTGCTCAGCGTTGACATGAACGCGGCGAAGAATGTAACCGTCAATAGCCCACGCAGTCCTGGCGGACTGAGGTCACGCATCACCCGTGGGAACCCGACGCCTGAGTTAAACGCGGGGTCGGCCAACTCACCCTGGCGAAGATCTGGGTACATCGCCAGTGCGGCGAGCGCCACAATCATCCACGGCCAAGGTCGCACGCAATAGTGAGCGATCTGGTACCAAAGCGTTGCCAGCAAGGAATGACGTTCATCCTTGCACGCCGCCATCCGCTGCACGATAAATCCACCACCCCCGGGTTCCGCACCGGGGTACCACGTCGCCCACCACTGAACCAACATTAACAGCAAGAACACATGCAGCGGCAACCACGCGTTGTCGCCTGAGAAATCCGGGATCAAGTCAAACGCGGCCGCACCACCTTCGCCAAAATTCTCGATGACTTTGGCTTCGAGCTGTGAGGTGCCACCGAAGTGTGCGATCGCCAGCCACGCTAATGCGATGCAGCCGAACATGGCCAAGCAAAACTGCAACGCATCCGCGACAGCGACACCCCACATGCCTGACAGTGTGCCGTACACGCCAACCATCACGAGAGTGCCGAAGATGATCAGCCAAGGACGAATGACGAGTGCGTTGCCGCCAAACATCGACTGCTCCATCGCCGAAGCGGGCACCTCAAACAAAATCGTTTCGTCCAACACCATGAACATTGCCGACGTCACCCAACCGATGATGATCGGATTGACAATCAACGCCAGGTAGATCGCTCGCGAACCACGCAGTAGTGCGGCAGATCTTCCGGAGTATCGCAACTCGACCAATTCCACATCGGTCATCACACCGCTTCGCCGCCACAGCTTCGCGTAAACGAAAACGGTGATCATGCCCCCGAGTGCGAACGACCACCAAACCCAATTTCCGGCGAGACCGTGCTGGATCGTCAACCCGGTCACCGCGAGCGGCGTGTCAGCGGCAAACGTCGTAGCGACCATCGACGTGCCCGCAATCCACCACGGCAACGATCGCCCTGAAATGAAGTACTCGGCGATGTCCTTGCTCGCTCGGTTGCGGAACCAAAGTCCAATACCGAGCGTCGTCGCAAAGTATGCGGCGATCACCAGGTAGTCGATAGCGGTGAGGATCATGGCGAGGGCAGTCGTGTCGTAAAATCGAGATCGAGCGAACGATGCACATCCTAGCGAAATTCGCCAGGAGTTTCGCCCACTCACAACACAAACACTCAACCTGCGGTTCTCGGCTATGCCTGATACGCCGCTGAAGGGCAACGTTGTCGCAGTCGAGTCCGGCGGAGAATGGACGCGCTTTGTCTCACCGGATCAACCCGCTTACGTGTTGTCGTTGTCACCGAAGTCGCCATCGGCCGCCACGCCACCGCACCTGACTCGGGTATGTGTACACCCGCCGCGTACAAAGCGATCGGATTCGATGACGCGGGCAACTCGTCTGGCTAGCTGCGCGTCGAAGGCTTGATCTCACTCCATGTCAGCTCGTGCGGCATGACGTTCCGCTGGAGCGAGATCGCAGCGGCGCGTCCCGCGGCTTCGCCCATCGGGACGGAGTTCCCAGTGACTCGGTAACTGGAGTGGGCAATAAAGTCACCACTGATGCAGCGTCCCGCCAGCAGCAGGCCATCGACGTCAGCGGCAACCAAGGCTGGATAAGGGATATCATACGGTTGATGCCCACTCCGCGTGAACTCGCGATTGACTTCTTTATTTCCGTGTGTGTTCAATGCGTGCACGTCAATTGGGAATTTGACGGTACAGACGGACTCTTTGTGCTTGAGCCCTGTAGCTAGATCGTGTGCTGTGATCTGGTAGCGACCATGAATACGTCGCCCCTCGCGCACCCCGATCTGCTCGGCGGTTGCCACCACGGCAATGTTCTTCCAGGGGCCGCCGATACTTCGCAACCCGTTTACGAGGTCGTGGACTTCACGGCGAGCTCGAATTGTCGCCTCGCTAATCGCGTCGGCGTCGAAGGCGGATACGCCATACTCGTGATTGGTCATGATCGAAAAAACATCGCTGTGCAGATGCCGGAGCGTTGGTGCCCGGTACGAAGGCGACAGGCCATGTTCTTCCATCAGTTTCAACAGCAAACGTTTGGCCGCGGATGCGGTTTCGCGGATGTAGGGGCGTACGGCATCGGCGTCGAGTCCGGTCACTAGCGCCATCATGGACATCGGCTGGCAGTCACAATCGGCACCCACGCCGAGATCGAAGCGACAGCCTGCATGAGCCGCCAGGTCGCCGTCACCGCTGCAGTCGACAAACCGTTCGGCCAACCAGGCTTCACGCCCTGATTTTGATTCCGTCAACACCGCCACGACGCGGCGGTTGGCATCCGTAACCGCACCGACAAGCCGCGTGTGCAAGCGAATCTTCACACCGGCTTGGAGACAGACGTCCTCCAGGACGAGTTTGGCAACCTCGGGATCGTAAACGGTACCGTTGGTCTGATTGGCGACCGTGCTGCCTTGTTTAGCGAATTGGTGCAGTAACTCAGCCATGATCCCGGACTTATTCTCCGCATCGAGAATTTTGGTCAGGAGCCCTGCTGTCCAAACGCCACCGAGACAGCCTGCGACTTCGATCAATTGAACCGTCGCCCCGGAGCGAGCGGCAGCCAAGGCGGCGGCGATTCCGGCCGGACCACCGCCACAGACGAGGACGTCACTGTTCCCCGCCACGGGAATCGCTCGGGGTTGTTCTCGCAAAAACTGAGCGTCCGGCGAAAGTTCTGCATTCGTGCGCAGCACGTCCCCGCTGAGTGGGTTGGCGATGCGGACTGCTGGATTTGCTGCGACCGCCTGGGTGTCTGCCGAAGTCAGCGAGGCAGACACAATGAGGCCGCCCGCGGTGGCTTGGAGGAAATTCCGCCGAGACGGTTCAGTGCGTTGCATAATCTTACTTCATCGCTGTGTCGTTAAAACCGTAGAAACCGATCGGCGCTTTTCGCTGAACTTCGGCGATCCTGCAAGAGTCTACACGCTCGTGCCCGTGTACGCACGCAACCCCTCGGTACGTCGCACACGAACATCAACGGACACATTACACTTGGGGAGGCGTGGCTCTCGCTGCCGCCGAGAACAAGCTACTTTCGAGTACCACGGATGTCGGTCGCTGACTTACTTACTTAGGAACGAGCGGAAACTTACTGTCTGAAATTGTGGTCGAACGCTCCGCGGTCGACCATTCCGACCGCGGAGCGTTCGGCCACGTATTTTTGGATCGTTCCTTACAGGCGAATTCATAGGCGACTAGCGTGACGCGATTGCCTCTCAACTACTGGATCCCCCATGAACCCTCTTTTGTCCGCGTTGCAGGCGACCCAACGTGTCGCGGCGGTTGCCGTTTTCCTGTGTTTTTCAACGATGGCTTCTGCCGAAGATGCTCGGGATCAGCCGCTCAAGGATCTCAACGGCTATTTTCCTTTTGATCCACCGGAGTCCCTCGACCAGTGGGAGCCGCGAAAGGAATTTGTGCAGCGGCAGATACGGGTCGCGACCGGACTCTGGCCGATGCCGACGAAAACTCCGCTTAACCCTGTGGTTCACGGCAAAATCCAGCGTGACGGATACACTGTCGAGAGAGTCTATTTTGAGAGTGCCCCAGGGTTCTACGTGACCGGTAACCTGTACCGCCCGACCAACATCCAAGGCAAGGTGCCAGGCGTGATGCTTGCCCACGGCCACCACAAGGATGCCCGTTTAGATTTGACGCCTGAAAACACGTTGCGCAATCAGATCGCTGACGGGGCTGAGCGTTTTGAGCGAGCTGGGCAGAGCACCTACCAGTCGCAGTGCCGGCAGTTGGCCTTGATGGGCTGCGTGGTATGGCAGTGGGACATGCTCGGCGACTCGGACTCGATTCAGCTTTCGCGTGAGCTCGTTCATGGCTTCGCGAAGCAACGTCCGGAGATGAACACGACGAAGCACTGGGGACTTTTCAGTCCGCAAGCCGAAGCGCATTGCCAGAATGTCATGGGCCTGCAAACGCTCAACGCGGTGCGAGGACTCGATTTTCTACTCAGCCTGCCGGAGGTGGATCCGCAACGTGTTGCCGTCACGGGGGCGAGCGGTGGGGGGACACAGACGATGATTCTGGCGGCGATCGACGATCGCGTCCAACTCTCCTTTCCCGTCGTCATGGTCAGCACCTCCATGCAAGGAGGCTGCACGTGCGAAAACGCGAGCTTGTTGCGGGTTAATACCGGCAATATTGAATTCGCGGCCTTGTTCGCGCCGAAGCCGCAAGGCATGAACACGGCTGACGACTGGACGCGGGAATTGGCCACCAAGGGGTTCCCGGAGTTGCAGCAACTCTACGCCGCATATGGCAAGCAAAACAATGTCTTTCTAAAACGTGGCGAGCACTTCCCCCACAACTACAACGCAGTCACCCGCTCGGCGTTCTACACGTTCTTAAATAAGCATTTTTCGCTGGGTTCCCAATCACCGGTGATCGAGCGGGATTTCGATCCACTGCCACCCGAGCAACTTACCGTTTGGGACGAGGCGCATCCTGCGCCGCAGGCTGCCGATCCGGAGTTCGAGCGGAACCTGCTGGAGTGGTTTACCGAGGATGCCGACCGGCAACTCCACGCTGCCGCGGCGACCCCCGAAGGCCTGCAGAATGTTATCCGTCCGGCCGTCGAGGCGATCATTGGCCGCTCTTACGCCAACGCGGGTGAAGTTCAATGGGCTCTCCAAGATGAATTCGATCGCGGCGACTATGTGCAACGAACGGGCACGCTACTTAGAACATCAGAAACAATAATTGACGGGTTTACCGCAGTGGATCTTGTTAAAGATTCTGTTTTGGAAGGATCTTTGACAGACGGAACCGACATTAGGTGGCTTTGCTGCGGGCGACTTTTTTTGGTGGTGCAAAATTTTTTAGCCGGGGCCTCTCTGGAGGCCCTGGTTTGACTGTCGAGGAGTCGCAGGCTCTACATGAACCGTCGTCCTAGTCGCCTATTGCCCCTGTTCCCCCTAGTTAATGGCCAATTGGAGCGAATTCTTTCTCTGGCGGCGCATTGCCACCGCTCGAAGCAGATTCCAACCGGCCAGCTTCAGTAGGATCGAAAGCTTCACCGCATTGTGGCCGCGAACGCGGAGCCGACCCAAGCCCATCATTCGCTTGAGGCAACCGTTGGTCCCTTCGATACCCGACCGCCAACGGTAGCGATCGCGGAACTCGTCGCTCTGCTCGTGGCGACGACGCGCGTCGGCTCGAACCGCACTGCCGGTAAATTGAATGCGGCCGGTCGGCTGCGCGGTGTCCCGATTGCGTTGAACGCGGCAGTGTGCAAGCAGCGGACAGTGCTGGCACTTCTCGGGATCCATCTGTGCGAAAGTGTAGTCGCCTTTGGCGTTGTAGTTGGTCGACTCGGGAGCGTGACCAGCCGGGCAAGACTCCAGTTCACCGGCGCAGTTGAGCTTGAATTGGTCGTAGCCGATTTCATCAGCATCGTACTTCTTCGAGCCTGGCACCGGAGCGACCAATTCGACGCCTTCTTGCTTAGCCGACTCGACGTTGGCGTCGCCACCGTAAGCGGTATCAGCCAGCAGTTCGTCTGGCATGGCGTCCCGCTTTTTCAAGTCCTCCAACACCGGCGAGACCGCATCGGCGTCGTTGTCCGCAGCGGTTTCGACTTTGGCCGAAGTAATCAAGTTCGGCTCGCCGTCTTCGTTGAACGTCTCGGCGATTTGAACCTGGTATCCGGCTCCTTTGTGACCGCTGTAGGTCGCGTCGGGATCCGACGGATTGACGATCACATGGCCGCCGGTTTTCTTGCGAACTTCGACGAATTCTTCCCGAAGTTCGCACTGCTGGTTAAAGATCGTTTGCAGTTGTTTGAAGGAGTCCCAGTCGCAGATCGGTTTGGTTTCGGTTAATTCATTGAGGATTAAGCAGAGGTCTTCGGCGGCTTGCTGCAACGCAATTTTCCGCTGTTCGGTAGTGCGTGCGTCGCCAAAGATTCGGCTGTCGGATTGCTTGCGGTAGCGGGCCAAAAGCTCGTCGTCAAATCGGTCGATCAGCCTAGCCGAACCAGACTGAGCGTCGTGCTTTTCGACTTTCTTGAAGAACCGCCGCAGGGCCACGCCGATCATTTGGGCGCGTCCCAGGGTGGCCATGTCGCTGAGCACATGGGTGGAATCGAGACGCTGTTTTTTGACTTTGACTTCCATGCTTTGCAGCAGGGTGTCGGTAACGCCTGCGAAGATCTCCTCACTGATCTTCTCGTTGCTTTGCATTCGAGCGATGTAGCGTTCAATGGTTCGCTGAGTGACTTCGGTGCTTGGCTCCAGGTTCAGTGCGTACTGGATGTCGGTTCGGAACAGCAGTGCTTCGTGGGCCTGGGGGACAGTCCAACCTTGAAAGTCACGGATCCAAAGGAGCGCGATGATCGCGTGCAACTCAAAGGTTGGTCGTCCTTGATCGTCACTGAGATGCTCACCGACGAGGCCGATGGGCATCTGCTCCAAGAGCACGTCGCGAAGGAGGCCCTGCCATCCGTTGTCAATCATCTTTCGCCCCATGGGGCCGATGACGCCCTCGAACGGGTCGAAAAGTCTTTGCTGCGTAGGTAGTTCGATGGTTTTCACTGACTAACCGACCACTCGAAGAAAAAAGCTAAATCCAGACAGCAAAAGGTAACGCATCTCGCCCATGAAAGAAGCTGGTAGTATGAGACTTTTGTCGGGCGCGTCTTGACAAGATCCACTACGCCAGTTATTGATCCCGCGTTGGTTAACTCGACCTACGGTGAGGAAGTCGACGTTGTGTGGCTGTGTCCGAAGGAATGGAATGGCCGCGTCGTCATCTGGCTCGATGATTCAGGCACGGCAGCGGTTTGCGATGACGACGGGAGCCTGAATCGAGCGGTCGCCAAGCTGGTTCAGTCGGGTGTGGCCGTTCTCGGTGCGGATCGATTCCTGCCTGGGGGCGAACCGGACAAGCAGGCTCGTGTCGTTGCGAATCCTCGCGAATTCGCGGGCTACACGTTCGGCTACAACCACGCGTTGTTCGCCCAACGTGTCCACGACGTGCTGAGCATGGTGAGCTTCCTCCGTCACGCGGAGGACGGCCCCTGCCCCAATCCTGAGTTGAACTCTGTTTCCATTGCCGGATGGAACGGTTCCGGTCCCATCGTTGCTGCGGCCGGTGCCCTCGCCGGTGCTGCCATTGACCGCACCGCGTTGGACACCCAACAATTTCGCTTTGGTGAACTGTTGGACTACCGTGATCCAATGTTCCTGCCCGGTGGAGCCAAGTATCTCGATCTGCCCGGCATGATCGCACTGTTGGCTCCTCGCCCGCTATGGCTCGCTGGCGAGGGGCGACAGCCCGCCCTGGTCACCGCTGCGTATCAGAATGCCGCTCAAACCGATGCACTGGTGACGTTCACCGGCGAAGCCGAGAAGCAGCAAGCTGCGGCAACCGACTGGTTGCTAAAATAGACGCCTAAGAACCGTTCAGTGGCGTCCGCTGCTGTTCGCTGAGCCAATATATGACCGTCCACTCCGGGTTCACCGTAGCCCAAACCAATCGCATATCGAAGGTAGAATCATGAAACGACGCAGTATTCTCCAAGCCGGGCTAGGTTTAGCCGTGGGATCGCCGCTGTTGGCGGCCGTCAAAGTAGGCGATTTCGATGCCGCCGCAAATGGATTGCGGAATGCGACCGCGTCGGGACAAGTCGAATCCGCAACCTTCTACGTGCGCCGAAAAGACGAAGAATTCTCACAGGCATTCGGTGGAGCCCAAACGGTGGACGCCAGTTTTTTACTGGGGTCGATCTCAAAGCCCATTGCGGTCGCAGCGCTCATGTCGTTACGGGACGCCGGCGAATTCAAGCTGGATGATCGGGTCGTTAAGTATTTGCCGGAATTCCAAGGCGACGGCCGAGAAACCATCACGATGCGGCAACTGTTGACTCATAACTCTGGACTGCCCGATCAGCTACCCGAGAATGCGAAACTGCGGGCAGCGCACGCACCGTTGTCGCAATTCGTCTCTGCTGCCATCCAGACTCCATTGCTATTCACGCCGGGTACGAAATACAGTTACTCCAGCATGGCCATTCTGCTGGCGTCTGAAGTGGCCCAGCGAATCGCCCAAACGCCCATTGCCACGTTGGTGGACGAGGTCGTCTGTCAGCCGCTGCAACTCAAGCATACGGCGATGGGAACCGGTCGTTTGCCACCGGAATCATTGATGCGGTGCCAGGTCGAACACGCCGCCCCCGAATCCGGCGCGGGAGACCCGAGTACCAAGACATGGGATTGGAACAGTGATTTCTGGCGTCAACTGGGAGCTCCCTGGGGCGGAGCGTTCTCGTCCTCGGGCGACGTGGCTCGGTTCCTGAATGCATTTCTGCATCCTCAGGGAGACATGCTGCAACCCGAAACGGCTCGCTTGATGGTCCAGAATCACAACCCACCCAACATGAAAGCCCGCGGTCTTGGATTCGATTTGGGAAGCGGTTTGACGGGGCCTGAACGAGACGATGTCTTCGGCCACTCCGGTTCAACAGGCACGATCTGCTGGGCGGATCCCACCTCGGATTCCATCTGTGTCGTGCTGACAACGCTCCCCGGACGAGCGGTCACGCCGCATCCTCGTGAACTGGCATCGCGTTCGGTCGTTGAGACGCTCGACTCCTGATTATCGGTGTACCGCTTTCATCGATCACTAACTGATGAAAGCTGATCCAGCGACCGGGCTCAGCGGGGCAAAGCAAGGATTCCGGAGTGATCTGGTCCGCGTTTCGGAGTCGCTATCATTCCTTTTCCGCTCATCCGAACTTCCACTTAGGGTTCGCCCAACATGAAAACTCTTCTCAAACAGTCGTTACTTCTCACGTTGGTCCTGCTAGGCGGACCGCTCGGTGCTCAAGAGGTATTGCCTCGTCCTGACGAACCGTTCGCTGGCAAAATCGGACTGACCTATCAAGACTCCGAAGCCGTGAAACCGCAACTGAAAATCCCGGCGACATTTGGACTTGAGAATCCGCCCAATATCTTGATCGTTCTGATCGACGATTGTGGATTTGGTCAAATGGGGACGTTTGGCGGTGGGGTTCCGACACCGACGCTCGACCGCATCGCGAACAACGGACTGATATACACGCGATTCCACACCACGGCATTATGCTCACCGACTCGCGCGGCGTTGCTGACCGGCCGCAATCATCACTCCGTCGGCAGTGGCGTCATCGGTGAAGCTGGGACGGGGTTTCCCGGCTACTCGGGTGTGATTCCTTCGTCGGCGGCAACCTTTGCAGAGATCATTCGCGAGTACGGATACGCGAATGCCTGGTTTGGGAAGAACCATAACGTGCCCGATTGGGAAACCAGCATTGTCGGACCGTTTGATCGCTGGGCCAGCGGGCTGGGGTTTGATTACTTCTATGGATTTGTTGGCGGTGATACCGACCAATTTCACCCAGCACTCGTCGAAAATAAAAAGCGAATAGAGCCGCCGACGACGAACGAGGACGGCTCACCGTACCACTTTACAACAGACATCACCGACCACGCCATTCGCACGATACGGGCCTCGAAAGCGGTCGCTCCGCAGCGACCCTTCTGTGTTTACTTTGCAACGGGGGCAACTCACGCCCCACATCAAGTACCGGAAGAGTGGATCAAAAAGTTCGAGGGTAAATTCGACAGCGGCTGGGACGTCTACCGCGAGGAAACCTTCAAGCGTCAAAAAGAAATGGGGATTATCCCCGCCGATGCCAAACTGACAAAACGCCCTGATTCACTTCCTGCCTGGGATTCGCTTCCCGAAGACGAACGCAAGATTTATGCTCGGATGATGGCAGTTTTCGCCGCCTTCGGCGCGCATACCGACCACGAAGTTGGACGGCTGATCGACTCGATCGAGGAAATGGGCGAGCTTGATAACACCTTGGTTTTTTACATGGCGGGCGACAATGGGGCGAGTGCCGAAGGCGGACTCAACGGCCTGCTTAATGAAATGACCTTCTTCAACGCCATCCCCGAACCGCTCGAATCAAAACTCGCCGCGATCGATTCGCTTGGTAGCGACAAGCACTACAATCACTTCCCCGCGGCATGGGCCCATGCCATGGACACGCCATTCCAGTGGACAAAACAAATCGCGAGTCACTTCGGTGGGACACGCAACGGCTTGGCAATTTCATGGCCAAAGGGAATCAAAGCCCGTGGAGAGATTCGTGACCAGTTCCATCACGTGATCGATATTGCACCGACGATTCTCGAAGTCATTGGCGTCCGGCCGCCATCGCAATTCGATGGTGTGGCGCAGAAGCCAATCGAAGGCGTCAGCATGGCATACACGTTCGATGATGCTGACGCTGACGACCGCCGCACAACACAGTACTTCGAAATGCTCGGCAACCAAGGAATCTATCACGATGGTTGGATGGCCAGCGCGATTCGTGGGATTCCTTGGGACAGCGAATCACCGCCCATCGATTTGCTGGACATGCCGTGGGAGCTTTACAACGTCGACGAAGACTTCACCCAGGCGAACGATGTTGCAAAAGCGAATCCCGAAAAACTTCAAGAGCTGGTGAAGTTGTTTTTCGCCGAAGCATCTAAGTACAACGTGTTACCGCTCGATGGTCGGAAGACCGAGCGATTGAACGTTGACAACCGTCCCAGCCTGACTGCGGGACGAAAGACCTTCACGTATCCGAATCTACTTCGGCTTCCTGAAGGTGCGGCACCTGATCTGAAGCACAAGAGTCACACGATTACAGCGAAGGTCGTTATCCCGGAGCTTGGTGCGGAAGGGATGCTGCTCACGCAGGGCGGTCGATTTGCCGGATACGGTTTCTACGTTCGCGATGGGAAGCTTGTTTATGACTACAACCTCGTTGGCGTTTCCCAATACACCATCACGTCGGCGAGCAGACTGCCCAGCGGTGACGTGACCCTGAAGGCCGTCTATAAAACCGATGCGGACAAGCCGTTCGCGGGCGCCACCGTGACGCTCTTTGCGAACGACAAGAAGGTCGGCGAAGGCCGTGTTGAGAAGAGCATCCCCAATCGCGTCACGCTCGACGAAACATTCGATATCGGTTTTGACACGGGCACGCCCGTTGCCGACGGCTATGACATGCCATTCAAGTTCACCGGTAAGCTCAGTGCCGTGACGATCGAACTGGAATGACCAGACGATCTTCAGGGTCCCGCAAAGGACACTTAAACTTTCGGTTTGATAAACAGGACATCAGCGTAGTCGATCCAGCCTTTCCTGAGATCGACGCGGAACCAGCCGTCGCTGTTCTGCTTTGAAAAACGGCATCCCGATCGCGGACCGAGCTCCTTCAAGTCGTATTCCGCCCACGTTTTCCCCATATCAGGAGAATAGACAAAGCCGCAGTTGAACGTCGAAGCCGGCGCGTACAAAGCCGCCAGAATCACGCCATCCTGAATAATCATCGTGGCGGATTCAAATTCCATTTCGTGCACACGAGTGTGGGCTGCCTTGTTCGCGATGTCCTCGGGAGCACATCGAAAAATGCCTCGATCATGTTTTGAGCCAACCTTGGGACCATTCGCGTCGGCCGCCCAGTAGAGCTGGCCATCGACAAAGTTGATGCCTCCGGATTTGAATCGCGAATCCGAGTTGACCGAAACGAGTACTTTCCAGTCCCAACTGTCTGACACAGCATCATAGGTGCCACGCAGCCAGTGGCACTCGTTGCCGAAGCCGCGGTCAATGTCACCGGTACAGGTATAGAAAGCGTTTTCGTCGGGATTGTAGGTCACACCATGAATATGGCGTGCGATGAGCGGATTGGTGGCATCGCCCAGCATCGCGTCGGACGCGGTTCCTGGTTGTTGGAACTTTGGGTTTTGTCCGAACGAATACGCGATCTTGACCGTCTCTCCGTTGTCGGTCGAGTAGAAGATATTCACTGGAACAGCGCCGCCGATGACATTGCAGTAATTGCCCCACACCAGCATTTCCTTGCCCTGCACGTCCCAGGTGTGTTCGCCGTCGAGCGGATGGAAATACCAGCCGGGCTGATCGGGATCGACGGGCGTGTGAGGCAGATAGTCCTTGCCACTGCGGTCCGTAACCGTAATCTGCCGATAGGTCGCGAGGTTGTCGGTACTTAGGTACAGTTTCTGCCGGGTCGCAAAAAGTATGTTCCCATTCTTGAGGATGCTACTGAACGTGATGTTGCCAGCATCCGGAAGCGCCGCGTGGTGAGCCCAAGTGTGCCCGTTGTCTTCAGAAAGGAAAACGTTCTCTTGATCAAATCCAAAGGCCTTGTTATCCCGCTGCGAATCGATGTACGGGCCGGTCGGAGCCAGTCGGTACCAGAAGTGATCCGTTTCACCGATCGTATTCGCAGGTGCGGCGTGGAGTGGAGCGAGACTGGGGTTCAGTAGCGCGCCGCAGGTGGCGGTCGCCGCGGCGGTTGTCAGAAATTGTCGGCGATTGTGAGGCACTGGAGGCTGCATGATTTTGCTTCGTTGGGATGGTGGGATGTGAAGGAGGCGATGTCGGAGGAGAGTCTTGTGATCGATCACGGCTCCTCAGGTGGAGGAGACGAGAATGGCCAGCCAGGCAGTTCACCACACGCTTGCAACGCCAAGACGACATAGGCACTGCCCGCATTGGAGATTAGATTGCCGGCATCGTTGACGGGAGATTCCGTGAACCACATCCCATTTTCGCGTTGATTTGCGTAAATCCATTGAATGCCTTTCTGCAACCGAGGATCGTTGGCCGGAACACCGAGTTCCCGAGCAAGCACAATGTTCAGGCCAGTGCCATAACCATCACTCGTTTTGGTCTTGAGTGGTTCACCGTCGCCTCGAGAGAGTCCTTGCCAATCCGTGAGGAAGCCGGCCGTCGACCAACCGCCATCATCCAGTTGCAGGGCCAGTAATTCGTTTAGCGTTTGCTGGCGTTCTTCGAATGTGGCAATCCCGTCAATGCGGACCGAGCACCATGCCAGCATCGCCCGATGGTGGAGCGACAAAGGAGGATTGTTTTTGAAATAGGTCCGCATTTTCTCTAGCCCTACCCGCGACTGTGCGGTGTTCTGATAGTCGTCCGGGGCGACTCCAATGGTCAGTGCAGCGAGTGTCACGCCATAGTGATCATCGATTTCCATCGGAGCGTAATCACAGTGCGGCCAGTTCCAGCCACCATCGGCTCGCTGGACCGTCCACATCATGTCCAACACATCCCTGGCGACGTCGCTGAGTCGACCGGTTGTCTGTACATCGTGAAACGTCAGGCCCGTGCCGACGACAATTGGCCAGAATCCGGAAGCCTCACTCGGTCCCTTCTTCTCCCAACGAACCTTGCGATAGTCTTCGTAGAAGCTGCGGACTTCGCCCGAATCCGCCAGGATGTTGTGCAATGCCGGTCTCGCCGCCATGTAGAACAAGTTGGTATGGCACGTGGCGCAGTTCTTGGTTTTCACCCAATTCAGAGCCGAACGATCCAGATACTCAGCTGCCTTTTCGGCAGAGAACTCGTCCGCCATTGGCACATCCGCCGAGATTTCCGGCAAACCGTCCGGGACATCCTGCAGTGTAATGAGCTGCTTCTTTGGTTCTTGTTGCGCTCGTCCGATCGTTGGCTGGAAGACAGCCAACAGCAACAAGGTACGGAAAATGATGCTCATTGATTTCCTTTTGATTGCGGCCGGCCGAGTCACGAATGGGCTGCACGTGCGACAGGCATCTCAAAGTTCAGTTGAAAGGATTCGAGTGAGGGGCTGGCAAATGGACTCAGACCAGCGGTTCCAAGCGGATGTCCATGAACCCTCCAACCGCATTTGCATTGGTCACAAACTGAGGAATTCCATTGAGAACATCCACGGATTGTCGATGAATATGACCGGTAAAAACTCCCATCAGGTTGTCGGCGCCAAAGACCTCGCGATGGAAGTCGAGCGTTGCCTGAGTATGCCCGGATTCCGGCCACCGGGGCCGACGCTCAATTTTGAAATTGCGATCCGTCGCGGCGGACCATTCCGGATTACCGCAGCCGAATCCCATGGAACGTCCCGGTGCCGACAATGGAATATGAATCAGTAGAACCAAAGGCAGGCCGAGACTTACCTGTTCCCGGAAAAAATCCAGCTGTTCAGGTAGAATCTCGTAATTTGAATTATCGATCGCCAGAAAGCGGACGCCTTGGATATCGTAGGCTGTCATCAGCGGATTTTTGCCCTGATACATCGGTTTCAATCGGCGTTCAATCCATTCGGCTCGCAGTTCTTCGAGTGTTCCCTGCATGCCTTCGTAGTGCCAATCGTGATTTCCCGCCACATACAACCATGGCGTTTGAACCGCAGCAAGTCGCTGCGTAACCCAATCGATCGCAGCCTCCGAAGGAAAACTGAAGATGTCTCCAACAAGTGCGATCAAGTCAATGTGTCCCGTTTTCGTGCGGGCGAGAGCTGCTTCGAAACACTGTTCTGGATTCGTTGGCTTACCTGTGGTGACGTGACGCGTCGAGTTATACGCCTTCGCCATTCGGCCACTGTATTCCTGGAACGGTTGGCCACGTTCGTCGTCCCTGAACAGGTGAGTGTCGGCAACAATCATGACATTGGCCGGACGAGTCACAGCATCGGTGAAAAACGTGACTTTGTTGTTGTCGATCGCGAAAGCTCTCTCGCGCGTTGCTTTGCGTTTGCCGGCCGGTCGAGCACCAGCGCTCGGGGAAGCGAATCCGGCAACCGAGGCAGCCGCGGCGGTTTGAACAAATGTACGACGTTTCATCGAATGAACTCTCGAATGATTGGCTGGATCGGAAAAGCATAGCGATCCCCGCGATTGCTCTCCCACGACGCTTGATTGAATGGCAGTCTGTACCATACCAGATGCGGACTGAGTTGGTGCACGACGATGTGGGATCATTTATGCTAGAGTATGCCAAGTCTGCTCGCTTGCGAAATTGGTAAATTGAGTGACAACATCAACGCCCGTCGTCGGTGTTTGGCCGATGGATACCGCCATGTCATCGTGGAACTACTTGCGTGCGAGGGAGCACAGACATCACCCAAACGGATCGCATGAGTTGTCCCCTTCTTCTTTCGAGCAAGCTGCCAACCCGAAGCGCCGGAGTGGCGGATCAGGCGAGAATGCTGTGGTACGGTATGTTGTTGATTCTTGGCATGCTGGGGCCGGCTGTTGGTGCTGGCGAGATACCGCCGCCACTCAGCGAGATCATCGAGAACAGCTGTCTCCACTGTCATGATGAGTCTTCGGCGGAAGGCGGTCTTGATCTGACGGCGCTGGATTGGAATCTGGAGGACCGCGTCCTTCGAGACCGCTGGATCCACGTTCATGATCGAGTGGATTCCGGTGAAATGCCCCCCGACGCCGACGACCTCATCGCCGCTGAGCGTCAGACAGTGGTCGAGCAACTCTCCGACACTCTTGGAACGGAAGATCGAGCGGATGTCGCTGCGAACGGACGGGGGCCACTGCGACGCCTGAACCGTGAAGAGTACGAACAGAATCTCCGCGATGTGCTACGACTCCCCGAACTGGATATCCGTGACATGCTGCCGGAGGATCGTGAAGGACATCGATTCAACAAAACAGCTGCCACGCTGGATATGTCTCGCGTGCAACTGACGGCGTATCTGGAAGCCGCCGACGCGGCGTTGCGACAGGCGATGGCGACCGATGCCAAGCCACCGATGGTCACGAAGTACCGGGCAACGGGCACTCGGTTGTTTCCTTCGACCAGCACGTTCGGTGAACGGGAAGCCATGTTTTTTGCGAAGGACAGCCGGGCCGTCGGAACGCAGGAACTCAACGATCTCAAGGACAACCCAGCGCTCGAGCTCGCACTGTTCCGGTCGGCGAGTTGGCCCTATTTTGGTTACCCCCGCGGCTTTGTCGCCAAGCTGCCGGGTCGGTACCGAGTACGGTTCGCCGCCCGCGCTGTGCTGCAGACCCAGGGCTACCAACTGCGACCCGCCAACAGGCCAGTTCCGATGACATTCCGGGCCAGGAAGCCATCGGGGGCAGACGTCTCGGGAGACGTCCGCGCGACCGGTGGCATCATCGACATTCAGCCGGAACGTCAAGTTTACGAGACGATCATCCGACTGTTGCCAACCGAGACGTTTGAATACAGCCTTTTGGGTCTGCCGGTCCCGCTGGCCCGAAACGTTAACGGTGGACCTCCCACATATCGCTATCCGCCCTTTCCCGAAGGCGGACAACCCGGCGTCGCGTTTGGTTGGTTGGACGTCGAAGGGCCTCTGCCCCCGGCGACTTGGCCTCCGGCATCGCACCGCGTCCTGTTTGATCATCGTGAGATTGGCGGCCCGTCTGGCGAACAAGGCGACCAACACAGTCAAACGGATCTTGCGATTGAAGCCAAGCGACTGTTGCGGCGTTTCATCAAGATCGCGAGTCGCCAGCCCGTTTCTGAGCGAACCTTTCAAGGATTCGAACAGCTCGTCCTGACGCGACTCGAACAGGGCAGCTCATTCGATGAGTCATTGCTCACCGGGTATAAGGCTTTTCTATGCTCCAGCCATTTTCTCTATCTGCTCGAACCGTCTGATCCAACGACCGCGGACGTCGATCAGTACGCGATCGCCTCGCGACTGTCGCACTTTCTGACCAATACGCGTCCCGACGATGTCTTGATGGAACTCGCCGAGTCGGGTCAGCTTCGTGTTGCGGCCACACTTCGCTCGCAAACGGACCGGCTCATTGCCAGCCACGGCTTTGACCGGTTCGTTCAAAACTTCACCAATTACTGGCTCAACCTACGTCACATTCGTCGCGATGAACCGGACATTCGGCTGCATCCCGAGTATCGCTTCGATGACTATCTCGTCGAGTCGATGGAGCGTCAGACGAGGACGTTCTTCACAGCGATGATTCGCGACAACTTGCCGTCGAGTGTGCTGGTCGATGCGAACGTTGCCTATGTGAATGATCGCCTCGCCGAGCACTACGGGCTGGCACCCGTGTCGGGCTCGCGACTACGACGAGTCGACTTGCCGGAGGGCAGTCCATACGGCGGATTGTTGACACAGGCGGCGATTTTGAAGGTTACCGCTAACGGTACCTCAACATCGCCTGTCATCCGAGGCGCATGGATCATGGAACGTCTACTCGGTCAGCAGCCACCGCCGCCTCCGGCGAGCGTACCAGCGGTCGAGCCAGACATCCGTGGCGCGAAAACGATTCGCGAATTGCTGGACCTGCACACTCAATCCGAATCCTGCGCGGGTTGTCATGCGAGGTTTGATCCCGTCGGTCTGGCCTTGGAAAACTTTGATATCCTGGGCCGTTGGAGAACCCGGTATCGGGGAATCGAGGCAGGGCAACGGATCACCGGTATCGATCGCGCCGGCCACGACTATGCTTACACCCTGTGTGAACCCATCGACGCCAGCGGCGAGTTGCTAGATGGTCGCAGCTTTCGCGATATCCGTGAACTGAAGGCCATTCTGATTTCGGATCAACGACAACTCGCCCGCAATCTTCTGCAACAATTCACTCTCTATGCAACGGGAACTCCGGTGCGTTTCGCGGATCGAGCAGAGATCGAATCGATCCTCGATGCTTGTGCCGGCGCTGGCTACCGGGCTGGCGATCTTCTGCATGCACTGGTGCAGAGTCGAATTTTTCTAGGTAAGGAAGTCTGCCCGTGAGCCGTCGCTATCTCGTCAATCGTCGTCGATTCCTTCGCGGTGCGGGGGTTGCCCTTGCGTTACCGGTTCTCGATTGTTCCCGATCCGCTTCCGCACGGGAGGGGGCATCGCCACCCGCCCGACGGATGTTGCTGATCTCGAACAATCTGGGCGTGCTGCCAAAGTCATTCTTTCCCGCCGGAACGGGCAGTGATTACCAGCTCTCGCCTTATCTGGCCGAACTCGGTGACTTCCGCGACGACTTCACCGTCGTGAGCGGTTTGTCGCATCCCGATGTCGATGGTGGGCACAGTACGGAGAACTGTTTTCTCACAGCGGCGCGTGGTCCGACCAAGAGCGGATTCCGCAATACGATCTCACTCGACCAGTTCGCGGCAAAGCAACTTGGGCCAGTGACTCGGTTTCCGACATTAAATCTGGGAGTGAACATTGACAAGGCGAATCGAAGCCTCGCTTGGACTCGCGATGGCGTGCTGCTTCCGGCGGAGGATAGCGCGTCGGCATTGTTCCGGAAAATGTTTGTTCAGGGCGACCCCGCAGCGGTCCAACGACGACTGCATCAGCTCGACCAGCGTGGCAGCGTCCTCGACACATTGCTCGACGACTCGCGGCAGTTTCGCCGTCGTCTCGGTGGCGATGATCAGGCACGACTCGATCAATACCTGACGTCCGTTCGCGAGATCGAAGAGCGTCTGCATTCGACCCGTCAATGGGAACTGCGTCCCAAGCCGACCACCGTGGTCCCCGCTCCGGATGACATCCATGATCAGAAACAGTTCTTCGAAAAGTTCGACCTGATCCTGTCGATGGCGAGGCTAGCACTCGAATCGGATTCCACGCGCATTGTCACCCTGATGGTCGACGCCTTTGCGACGCCCGTATTCAAGCTCCATCCAGATCAAAACACGACGGACGGCTATCACAACCTGAGCCATCACGGGCAGTCTGAGGAGAAGATCAAGCAACTCGAGGACGCCGACCGTCAGCAGATGGTGTTACTTCGTAAGTTGTTTGAGCAGCTCGGCGAAACCCGCGAAGGTGAAGACCGTTTGCTCGATCGCACGATGGTCTTGTTCGGCAGCAATATGGGAGACGCTAACACTCACGACAACACCAACCTCCCCATCCTGCTCGCTGGCGGTGGTTTCCAACACGGCCAACACCTCGCGTTTCAACGCGATCAGAACCAGCCGCTGAGTAACCTGTTCGTCACCATGTTGCAGCAAATGGGGATCGAAACCGATTCGTTTGGATCGAGTACCGGCACATTGAACGAGATCAAACTTCGCCCGGCTTAGGGACCTCAAAGTTCTTGCGGTACTTTCGAGTCAGCATCGCGTTCGCCGCCTGATTATTGCTGAAGACTTCAGACTGGGGGTCCATCTTCAGCACGGGGCCTAACCGAACCGGGGTGCTCGCCAGATCGATGCCATTGCCCTTGAGATGGGCAACGGTGCGGTGGAGCGTTTCAACATTATCGTCAGCGCCACCAAATTCCTCGACAACCTGTTGCACCTGATCAACGGGCGCCTGTTGGCCGAGCCGATATGAAATCGATGCGATATGGCACAAACCCGCTGAAAGATGCCCGTCACGAATACTGGCATTGAGGTCGTCGGCATGACGACTTTTGACGGCGTCGACAAAATTCTGGATGTGTTCGCTACCCAGTTGAGCTCCCTTGGCCCCTTTGTTGAACGTTCTCACCACCTTTCCATCAACGTCCAATGCGAAGCCAGTAGCCCAACCGGTCATCACAACCATGCCATCGCTCCCGTAGAAGATATTCCCAATCCCCGCCTTCTCGAGGAGATCACTTGGCAGCCCACGCACTTCGTGGACAATCGTTTTGTCCCCCAACTTGCAGATGGAAACTTGGGTGTTGGAGGTGTCGCCAGCATCGTCATAGCCCAATCGGCCTCCGTAACTGACCGCACTGTCGCAAAGCGAGTCGATCCCCATCGCCCAGCGTGCGATATCCATTTCATGGACGCCCTGGTTGTTGATGTCACCGCTACCCCAGTGATATTGAAAGTGCCAATCGTAGTGGACTCTGGGGCGCGTGAGGGGTTGCATTTCGGCGGGACCAACCCAGGTGTCATAGTCGAGCGATTTCGGAGGTTCGTAAACTCCCTTCTTGCCGATCGGGCCCCGCCTTTTGTAGCAAAGTGCTCGAGCTAGCTTGACTTCGCCGATCGCTCCGCTTTGCACATACTCAACCGCCTCGATCGTCCCTGGCAGTGATCGACTGTGCGTGCCCGTTTGACAAATCCTCTTGTACTTTTGGACTGCCTCGATCAGTCGCTGCCCTTCGGAAATATTATGTGACACTGGTTTCTCGACATAAACGTCCTTCCCCGCTTGCATCGTCCAAATCCCCGCCAATGCATGCCAGTGATTAGGGGTGGCGATCACCGCGGCGTCGATGCCCTTGTCATCGAGCCCCTGACGCATGTCGCGGATGAACTGGGGGCGATAGTGGAACGTCTTTTCAAATTCATCCAGCCGCATTTGCCCGATCGCTTCGTCCACATCGCAGACGTACTTAACGTGACATTCAGGATTGTGAGCAAGCAACTGGGACAGGAACCGGCCTCGACCGCCGACGCCACACAGCATCAAGTTAAGCTTGTCATTTGCCGATGTCGGAGTGTTCGCTGCGCTGGCGTTCGATACGGTTGAAACGCATTGGGAGCCCGCGGCCAGTACCGCCGTGGCGATGGCGGTATCGCTGAGGAAACGTCGTCGAGAAAGATGGGGCATCGTGTCTAGAAACTCATGATGGGAATTGGGGGGCGGCGTAGAAACGGTATTCACGTTGAGCGATCGAACACGCCAGCGTTTGAAACGCTACTGGTCGGCTCAGCTTTTTAAGAGCACATCGAGTCGTTCGCCGGATTGCGGGTGTTTGGGGTCGAACGTGTTGAGTACGAGCGACATGGAATCCTCGTTCAGTTCCGCCCAAACCCAACCGTTGGGACGACTGGGACTGAACACATAAGCGACCGGCGGCAGGTTGACCAGATGAAAGTGGCCGCGACGACTGTGCGCCCAGTTGTGTGAATGACCATATAGAAATGCACGCACCTGCTTGCTCGCGTCGAGCACTTCGAAAAGCTCTTTCGTGTCGGAGATGCCGGTCCAAGGTTTGCCTTCTGGCGGAGCGACAAATTGTGGATTGTGATGAGTCATCACAATGGCAGGCTTGTCTGGACGCGCGTCCAACTCGTGGGCGAGCCACTGAATTTGATCCGTGCCCAGTTCGCCTGTGACCAAGCCGACACGCAAAAGTGAATCGAGCAGAAAGAAGTTCGCATGGGGCGTCTCAATCACACTGAGATGCTTCGACATCACGGCCGGATTGTCTGCCGGACGTTGGCTCGACAGCGCGCCATACAACGGTTGGCGATCATCGTGGTTGCCCATCGTCACGTGCAGCGAGATCTGCGTATCATCCAGCGGTGCCACGCATGCGGCAAAATTGGCATAGTCGGCGGGCAATCCCTTCAGATACGCACAATCGCCATTGATCATCAAATGCGACGGCGGCGTTTGCAATTTGCAAATGTCATCGATCACGCTCCGCAAATTATCCGTCATGTTCACACCGCGCGCTTCGGTGCTAGACGAGGCGGGAATATGTGGGTCTGAAAGTAGAGCGATACGTGTGGGCTGGTCCGCGGTGGCCGAAAATGCTGGGCCGGCGGCCAAGATGGTTGCCGCGCCACCAAGTGCGGCACTGACCTTTAAAAAATCACGGCGTGAGGCGGGATTGAGATGGATCGGCATGGGGAAACTCTCCGGATTGGGCGGGCAAATATTGCGACCAGCATGTTGGACGGCCGCAGGCGGGAAATCAAGCGAATGCTACCGAACGTCGATTCACTGGACGTAAACCGGTTCGATCAACTCATTTTATCATAGTCGCTAGCCATGGAAGGTCGCACCCCGATGGGTGGGTGTGCCGAATTGACGATCGGGGACGCGAGCCATCGAGCTTGATTTGCAAATTCAATGCGTGACACACCATTGGACGACGTCTTGGATGTCGGCTTCGTTCATTTCGACACGCAATTGATCCTGTGCGTGGCGCTGGGCAAATCCGAGAGATGAAGAGAGTTGGTCGGCTGTGGCAGCGGTGGTTAAGTGGGTGCGCGGTTGCAAATAAGCGACACGGCGCGGTGCGATACTCGCCAACAAATCAGGTAGGTCGTAAGCCGTTAACGCACCGGCGACCAGCGAGTTGGCGTTCACATCGTAATGGGCGTGCATGACAATGCTCTCATAGTCCAGCATCGATTCAACAAGCACCAACCAACGAATCTGTTGCTCAAACGCTGCCGCGTGCAACATCGCGGGAGCGACATCTCCGAATGCCACCGCTCCGATCTCGTCGGGTTTGACATCGTCTCGTTCCTGTAGAAACTTCAGCACTCGGACTGCGTCTCCCGCATTGATACCCGCCACGCTCCGCCCGGACATCAAGGCATTGAAAAAAGGTTGCACTGGGGCGTGTCCCTGCTTGAACTTGTACGCGGTTTCGCCATATCCCAGTAGGTCTGGCGCGGCAACGACGAAGCCGCTTCGTACTAACGCCTCGATCGGTCCGCCGACCGCCGCGTCGGTGGTTTTCCCCTTGTCGTGGGCATAGATGATGGCGGGGCGGGCGCTGGTCTGAGCGGTGGATTCATCCGGAACAAAAACCAAGGTGGGAATGATGGTTTGGCCCTCTCCGGGAAGACCCCACTTTTCGACACGGTAGCCATCACGCTGGTACTGCCCCTGAAACACGGGACTCTTTCCCGGTTCGGGTTTGCGATAGCCAGACAGCTGCTTCGCCGCGATCACGGCACGGGGAAGATGCTGCGGTAAATCCTGGCGTCCATCGGCTAGCTTCTTCAGCAGCGGTTTCGCCTCTTCTCGGTTGATGCTGAAAACGGTCTCACTCTGCAGCGAGGTCGAAATCTGCCCCGTCTTGGTAACGGTCAATTCTTGTTCTGTTAAAAACGGGTAGGCATCTTCCTGGGCGCTGCCAGGTTGCTCCAGGAACCGTTGAAAGAAGGCATAGGTGGCTTCGTTGTTTTTCTTCGTGAAGCCGTGCCCGTAATCGTCTTCCACTTGATCGAAATGCTCAGGGTGGCCGAGGATGTCAAAAGCTTGCTGCACTTCTGCCGCCGTTTCACGGGCGCCCTGGATACTGAAGAAGTCCCGCGTGGTGGTCACTTGAAGTGTCGCTTGGGGCGCTCGCACTTCGAGTAAATCCGCATGATCAATGCCGCGCAGTGGACCGTGATAGAAGACCTGCTCCGCATCCTGGGGACCGATGGAACCTAACAGTCGACTGATGCTGGTCACGAACCCGGTGGGTGCTGCTGCGACGACTCGCTGATCGATGGCAGCGATGTAGCTCGTTTGCGTGCCCCCTCCCGACAGCCCCGTCACGCCGATGCGATTGGGATCGACCTCGGGGCGGGTCAACAAGTAATCAATCGCTCGAATCCCGTCCCAGGTAAAATAGCGGGCAAGCGATCGTCCGGTCAGGAAGCATTGGACCCCGGCATGTGAGTGTTCCTGAGTGGAAGAGCCCACGAGCGACTTCCCCTTCTCGGAATCGAAGTATTGCAACCGCTCGCCTTGCCCAAGTGGGTCGATGGTGAACACCACGAACCCTTTGTGAACCAGATTGAGAATCACGTTTTGGTAGATGTCCCGCCGGAATGCTTGTGTGGAGTGACCGATGACATCCAGTATCGCGGGCCCACGACCGGTGTGCCCCTCGGGAATAAAGAGAGCCCCCGTTACATAAAAATGGGGCATCGATTCAAAGACAATCTTCTCCACCCGATAGCCGTCCTTCCGAAGACTTCCGGTAACGCGGGCATTGAGCGGTGATCGAGCGGGCCAGGGGCCAAGAATCTGATCGAGAGTCTCTCGGACCTCTGTCTGCCGCTCCTTCCAAGCGTCAACGCTGTTCAATTCGCCGACTGCCTCTTCGCGTGACGCGAGGCAGGCACGCGTCAAGTCGTTCAGATGATGCACGAGCATCAAGCCGGGGTCACTCCAATCGATCCATTGTGGAGCGGTGGAACTCCCACCGCCCAGGACAGTTAAATTTTCAGTGGATTGGGCCCCCACTGCGGATAGCGAAAGGAGCAGACAGATGGTGTTGAACATGGTGGAAACTCTCAGGCGGCCGATGGAATGGCATTGAATGGCAATCTATCAGATTCGCAGGGAGCGCGTTCGTCTTGGCTCTCCAGTCAAGCGGCATTTTAAGGCGAAAACGAAGGGTGATATGGAACACACCGAACGCATGCGGCCGAACGCTCTGCGTTCACAATCATCGATCGCGGAGCCCCGCGATTGTTCCCGGTGGGCTCGGTCGCAACGAGCAAACGGGGGACTGGCCGGACAGCAATGTTGGCGACCGACGCTTGACACCCCTCCTCGGCGCCCCGAAAATTTGGGAGGGCTGGGTAACAACATCCCCAGCCATCATTACCACTTCCCTGAGAGACAACGATGAGAAAGATTTTTGTAGCCGTGATGACGATCGGGCTTTTGGCGCCCTTCGGGCCGACCGCGTCGGCGGCCGACGTCGAAGAGGGGTTCACCTCGCTGTTCAATGGCGTTGACCTATCCGGTTGGATCAAACGCGGTGGCTCGGCCGAGTACGAAGTCGAGGATGGCTCGATCGTCGGGAAATGCGTTCCCAACACCCCCGGGAACACGTTCCTATGTCCGGAACAGGAATACGGAAACTTCGTTTTGAAGCTGCAGTACAAATTCCTCGAAGCCGGGAATTCAGGAATTCAGTTCCGCTCAGCAGCACGTCCACAGGGCGATGGGGAGCGAGTCTACGGCTATCAGTACGAGATTCGCCCCGGTGGCGATGCGACTGGCCGTATCTATGACGAAGGCCGTCGCGGCCACAAGCACGGCATCGTTTGGCTCGACGCTTACACGCCAGAGGATCGCCTCGAGGCTGCCCAAGCAAGCTGCCACGTCGGCGAGTGGAACGATGTCGAAATTCAATGCGTCGGACCCTCGATCAAGACTTGGCTGAATGGCAAACTGGTCGTCGACATGTTCGATAGCGAGTCGATGAAGGGATTTTTCGGGCTGCAAATCCACGCCGGAAAATCAGGTTCCGTTGCTTGGAAGAACATCCGCGTCAAGGATCTAGGTGAGAGCAAGTGGGAATCGTTCTTCGTCCAAGGTGACGACGGCAAATACGAACTCGCTGATGCCAAGTTCGTGCTCCCCGAAGAATGGTCGTTCACCGAAACAGGCGTCCTGAACGGGGTCCACTCCAAGAGCCAAGGCAAGGACGGTCTGGTCATCTCGAACAAGAACTATGACAACTTTATTGCTCGCGTGACGTATCGCATGCACGGTGGCAACAGCGCCCTGTACTTCCGAGCCGAAGAAACGAGTGCCCCTTGGGTACTCCGTGGCTTCCAAAACGAAATCGCCAACAACGGCAAGGACTCTGCCCTCTGGCACACCGCTGGCATTATCGACGGCAAGACGATCCCAGGTCGTGGCTGGCTCACCGCCAACGACGAGTTCATCGAAATGGTCCGTAACAAGGACGACCAATGGAACACAACCTGCACCGCCGCATTCGGCGACCGTTTGGTCCAGATTCTCAACGGGTTCTGCACGTCTGACATTGTCGACGAAGAGTGTGAAAAGACAGGCAAACTCGGTCTGCAGATGCACGGTGGTACTGACTGCGAAATGTTCTTCAAGGACTTTGAAGTCATGCCCATCACCGCGGACATGAAGACACTCATCGAACGGAAGTAAATCGCGAGAAGGGTAAGCACTCACGCGAAAGTGTCTGAGGACAACCACGGTGGGCGGGCGGGATGCTCGCCCACCGTTTGTCTGAAAACGGTACGTGAATGTGCGGATGTCCTCGATCGATTCACACTGGGACGGGTCCGCCCATGGCGACGGAAAAATATTCGCTACCGAGTGAAACGGCGGACTTTTCGATCGGTTAGACTTTTACATCATTCGGGCCACTCGTTGGTCTCGAAATGATGTGATGTCTCTAGCATTACTCAATGCGAATTCGTTACATCATTAGTTGGTGATTGTTCCCTGTCCTGTCCCTGCAAGGTGTTAAAGATGTTGAGTTTGATCCGCCCGATTATGTATCTGAGCCTGTTTTGTCTGACCCTGGTTGCCGTTTCCGCAACCGCTGCTGAGAAGACTTGCGAAACGAAGACCTGCGAAGCGAAGACCTGCGAAGCGAAGACTTGCGAAGCGAAGACTTGCGAAGCGAAGACTTGCGAAGCGAAGAAAACCTGTGAATCCAAGCAATGCTGCAAATCGACGAAGACCTGCGACTCGAAGAAAGGCTGCTGTGCGGCAAAATCGGCTTGTTCATCGAAAGAATGCCCAGTCGAAACCGCGATGGCAAAACTTCCTAAGATGACGTATCTCGTCGGAACCGAAGCAACTTGCTGCAGCAAGTCAGCCGACACGCTCGCTAAAACCACCGAACAACCCATTCAATATGTCGTTGGTGATGAGAAATTCGATTCCCAAGCTGCCGCAATGACATTGCTCGTCAGCAAAACCGAAGCGATGGTGTCGAAGTTCACGACCGCTTCGAAATGCGAACGTTCGGGAACCACCACGATCGCCGGGCGTTCATGCCAGTGCCCCGTCGAAGCGGGGCAGACCGTTGAGAAAGTCAACTCAGCTGTCTCGCTCGTGGTCATGAATTACAAGGTCGGCGAGGAAACATGCAGTTGCCCCAATGCTGCCAAAACCATGGCAAAGAAGGCTGGCGTTAGTCCCGTTTTCGTCGTTGACGGTGTCGAAACGCCTTGCGAACTGTCCGCTCGCTTAGCACTTGCTCGCGCCAAGTATAAAGCGGCAATCGAAGCGATTGCCGCGAGCGAACCTGCCCAAACAAATCAGGACTCCTAGTCCCGCGACGTTGTCGCAGGACATCCATTAGGAAGTGAAACAGAACGCTTGGCAAAACCGCCAAGCGTTTTTTTGTGTCCGCACTCGGTGGAATGTATCGAGTCGCCCGGCCGCTGCTCAGCTCACTAGCTTCAAGTATCCGAATGACTCGGGAACGTGGAAGTCAGGCTCGGGCGTCCGGGGATCGACCCAGCTCATCCAGCGTTCGTTTACCCGATCGTCTGCGGTGTGCTGGAATTCGGCGCGGTAGATGCCGAACCGGATCATGCGGCCGCAATCGGGTTCGGGGAAGCCGAGGGACCGAAGCGACGTCCAGGGAATCAGCCCGTGCACCGCGTAACCCGCAGGGGTTTGCCCACCGGCAGCCTCCAGCCCGGGAAGCGTCCAGGAGAAATCAAATTCGCGGTAGTGCGAAGCCCGATAGTCCAGAACTCGCCCCAGCGGATCGATCTCCACACAGAAGTAGTCCGCCAACTCCTCGTCCACGGCAAAGAACATCTCGACACGGTCCTCAAAAACGACGTCCTGCTTGCTGCGGAAATTTTCCGCTAAGACGATGTCGTCATCTTCGACACGAAATGCAAAGTACAGCGAGTGCGAATCGTAAACAGCACGGAACTCAGTACGCGGCGCATCGCATTGTTCCCAGGGAAAACTCAACCCGGTTTCAAGATTCGCTTGTGCCCATGCGGAGCATGCTAACCCACCGTCTGGCATGCTCTCGACGTTGGGAATTCGACGGGCTTCGTAGATTTTGGGCGTGATCATTCGCGAATCCTTTTGTCGCAATCGCTACGGTATTGACCGGGCGTCTGCCCAGTCGTCCGTTTGAAACAGTAGCACATGGCTTCCACGTAAGCGAATCCAGCCAGTTGCGAGATCCTGGCCAGTGGATAGTCGGTCATCGACAGGAGATACTTCACGCGGTCGAGTTTGACCCGGGAGATCTCGGATTTCGGAGACCGGCCGAGTAACTTGGCGAAACGGCGTTCGAGCGTGCTACGAGAGATTTGCACATGTTCGATGATGTCGTTGACTTGAATCCCATCGCAAGCATGCAGACGGATGAAGTGAACAGCAGCAGCGACGTCTGCGTCGCCGACCGCGACAACGTCCGTCGATTGTCGCGCGACGACACCGAGCGGTTTCACCAAAATGGGTTCGGCAGGCTGCGTCTCGCCGTCGAGCAGTCGGTCCAACAGAGCGGCCGCCTCATATCCCACTCGCTCCGGGTCTTGTTTGATGCTGGAGAGCGGCGGATGACATAACTCGCAGATCAAGTCCTCGTCGTCCACACCGATGACCGCGACTTCCTCAGGAACCGCGATCTCTCGATCGCCACAGGCCATCAGAATTTGGTGGGCGCGAACGTCGTTACAGGCCATCACCCCGACAGGCTTGGGCAAGGAATCGACCCAGGCCGCGATCGTCTCTTCGGATCGCAGTTCGGAATCTTCAGCTGTGGCGATTGATACGGTGTTGGATTGACCGTGGCTTTCGTAGACATGTACCTCAAAGCCCTTGCGATTCAAGCACTCAACGAAATACTCGGATCGTGTTTCAGACGAGTAGATGCCGGGGAGCCCACAATAGGCGAAGTGCTGCAGTCCACGCTCGATCAGATGCTCGGCAGCCAAGTAAGCAATCTCACGGTTGTCCGTAATCACACTGGGAAAACCGCCAGCCTGCCCGCGTTCAAACAGATCCACGGTGGGCAAGTTCATTTGCACAATCTGCTCGAGCAGCTCATCGTTCTCGATGCGAGCAATCATCCCGTCACCGTCCCAATCCCGCAGCCAACCGGGCGCGACATCACACAAGCTTCGCTCGGTTTGGTAAATCTTCCAAGTCCCGTGAGCCTTGGCATAGGCTGCGATCCCACGCAGCACGCCCCGCCCATATGCACGGGACCACTCGACCAACAACGCGATTTTCCGGCGTCGGTGCAATGCAGTGTCTCGATCAGCAAAGGGGATGGGGCGCAGGCGTTTAAGATGCCGAGTATTCGTAACGTGTCACTGCGGTGATCCGGATCCGGCCTCGCATGGACCGCGATATTGTACTCATAGTGCGGTTCAGCTGCATCAGGAGGACGTTGTGCGAAGGTTGAACTGTGACGCAAAATCATAAATGGTTTGACGGACTTCATCATTGCTGGTGGTCTGCGGTGCTCTAGAATCAACCTCGAACTGGAACCCCGCTCGTGAATTCTGGCGGGCAAATTTGAAATTCGAGCCAGGCCCACGCTGCGGCCTGAAGCATTCCTTCAGCTATCTCCAGGGGAGATTCCGTCATGAAAGTGCGAAACGTTCTGTTAACCGGCGCGGGAGGGAAGATCGGCCAGGCTGCGCTGCCCGAGCTTGTCAAAGCGGGCTACTCCGTTCGGGCGCTAGAGTACAGCGACGGGCTGAAGGTGGAACCGGCGGAAAACGTCGAAGTCATCACGGGTGATTTACGAGACCCATCGCTCGCCAAGCGATTGATCGAAGACATGGACGTGGTCATTCACATGGCCAATGTCAAGGAACACAAAGATCTGTTTCTGGACGTCAACGTCAAAGGCACTTTCTACTTGCTTGACGCGATCAAAGAGGCCGGTCACGTCAAACAGTTCATCCAGGCGGGCTCCGATGCGCGTGCGGGAATCTACTACTATCCCCAACCGATTCCGATCGCCGAGAATCAGCGTCATGCAGGCTACCCCGGCTACTATCCCTTGTCCAAGGTGCTCGAAGAGGTGATGTGTGAGCAGTACCAAATCATGTACCAGACGCCCATCACCATCTTGCGGTTCTCCTGGGTGCACGACGAGGATGACATTCTCGCTCACGTGACACTTCAAGAACCCAATCTTGGCGTGCCAGTCTGGAAGGATTGGGCCGTGACTGCTCAACAGAAAGCATGCTTCGAAAATGGAACGGATGCCGTCGCCTGTTTGGTTCATCCAGATGGTAGCGCCGGCAAGCGACATATCGTCGGCATCCATGACGTGGTGCAATCCATTCTCCTATCGATCGGAAATCCGACGGCGATTGGAGAAACCTTCAATGTGTCCGGTCCCGCCCCCTTCGCATACGACGTCTTGGCGGATTACGTCGCGGAGAAGTTGAATCTTCCGGTCGTGAAATTCGAAGTGGGTGAGTTCAACGATTTCTGCATTGATATGAGCAAGTCTCGATCCGTGCTTGGATTCAAACCCGAGTATGACATCTTCCGCATCGTCGATGACGCGCTGCAGTTTCGAGCCGACGGAAAAACGCGTTCCACATGCCTGTATCCCGGGTAGTACCTGACGCACGCCATGTTCCCCATACGACAGTAAGAGAACCTATTATGAGCAGCAAACTAGTCTTCTCCCATATCGGAATCGTCACGACAGAGAAGAAACCGGGTGAGGTTTTCGTGCCCGCCACTCGGGTCTGGGTCACTGATTTTCAAAATCATCCTATCCATGTGGAGTGGCTGCGATTCGAACCTGACAGCCCGGTTCAGGGACCGGTCCGCGAGATGTCTCATGTGGCCTATGAGGTGGACAGTATCCGCGAAGCCGCCGCAGGAATGAAAGAGTTATTGGCACCTTTTGATGCCGGAATCGCCACGGTCGGCTTCTATCAAAGTCACGACGGCGCCGTCGTCGAATTCATGGAAATGAAGCCGCAGGAGTAACGTCCAACTCGCTCGTGACAATCGTTCCAAACTACGAAGCAACGACCACCCAAAGGAATATGACGATGAAAATCAGCGCCAGTTATTGGATGTTTGAAGGCGGGCTGGAGGCGACATTGCCGGTGGCCGATGCGATGGCTCAGGCGAAAGACCTGGGCTTTGATGCGATCGAACTCTGTGTTGCCCGTTCCGGCGTGTTGACCCATGAGAGCACGCAGGCCGAATGCGAAGCGATTGTGGCCAAAGCCACGGAGTTGGGAATCGAAATCTCGAGTGTGGCCAGCGGTGAGAGCTGGGGCTGTTCACCGACCGATGACGATCCAGCGATTCGCAGGAAGATCGTTGAATTCACGAAAGCGGCGTTGCAGATTGCAAAGTGGCTCGGTACGGATGCCTATCTCTTTGTGCCCGGTGCTGTGGATGTGTTTTTTCTCGAAAACAGTACAGTTGTGCCTTACGACGTCTGCTACGATCGCGCCAAACTGGCGGTCGAGCAGATTCTGCCGACAGCAGAACGACTGGGCGTGACGCTTGGTATTGAGAACGTTTGGAACAAGTTCTTACTCAGTCCGTTGGAAATGCGAGACTTCATCGATAGCTTCGACTCCCGTGCCGTGGGCAGCTATTTCGATGCAGGCAACGTGTTGCTGACCGGATACCCCGAACATTGGGTGAAGATTCTGGGCGAGCGAATTGTGCGAGTCCACGTTAAGGATTTTAGGAAGTCCGTCGGGACCGCCGAAGGCTTTGTCGATATGCTCGAAGGGGATCTGGATTTCCAGACGCTGAAAACAGCGCTGGCTCAAATCGGATACGACGGATATGTCACCGCTGAGATGCTGCCGTATCAGCCGGGTCGACCTGAGAAAACGGCTGCGGCGATGAAGAAACTATTCAAATAAGGACTACATAATGACTCGTGTTGGAATCATCGGCCTGGGCTTCATGGGCAAGATGCACTTTCGCTGCTACCAAGCTTTGGACGATGTCGAGGTTGTGGCGATTTGTGACATTGATCAAACGAAATTTGAAGGCGACGGTGCCGCCTCCGGGAATATCGAGGGTGCCGACGCGCCGTTCGATCTCGCTGGCATCGCTCTGTATGACGACTTCGACAAAATGTTGGCCGAGGCGAATCTGGATGCCGTGTCGGTAACGCTGCCAACGTACATGCATCGGGACTATACGATCAAGGCGCTTCAGGCAGGTGTGAACGTACTGTGCGAGAAGCCGTTGGCATTGAACACCCAGGATGGGCAGGAGATGATCGTGGCTGCCGATCAGCATGGGAAACTACTGCAAGTCGGCCATTGCATCCGGTTCTGGCCTGAATATGCCAAAACTAAAGAGATTGTTGATTCGGGGCAATATGGCAAAGTCCTCGCGGCGACCTTCCAACGATTGAGCCTGACGCCGACCTGGTCCTGGCAAGGCTGGTTGATGGACGAATCCAAGGGCGGTTCGGCTGCCCTGGACATGCACATCCATGATTCCGACTTTGTGCAGTACCTATTCGGCATGCCCCAAGCAGTCTTCAGCCGCGCCGCACGGGGGCCTTCGGGGGGTGACGACCACATCGTCACACAATATCTCTATGACGAATCCTGTGCCATTACCGCCGAAGGGGGCTGGGCGATGGCCGCTCCCTTTGGTTTTGAGATGAGCTTCAACATTGTCCTGGAAAAGGCAACCATCGTCTACGACTGCACACGTGATCCGGCATTCAAAGTCTGCCCCGCCGAAGGCGATACCTATTTTCCCGAGATTGCTACCGGCGACGGCTATTCCAACGAGATCGAGCACTTCGTCAAAGCCGTTCGTGGCGAGAGTGTTCCAGACATTATCTCACCGGCCCAGTCGGTGGAGTCGCTACGCCTCGTGCTGGCGGAGAAGCAATCGGCTGCTTCGGGCGATAAGGTGACACTGTAAGCGAACGACGCGAGGAAAACCCGGTGACACAACTGCTTCGATGATGCTCACCGCTGCAGTTGGTTCAGCCAGCGGTGTGACGGCTACATTTCGCCCCATGCGTCAACATGGGGACGGCTCACGAGAGTTGCACGCAACCTCACCGTGACTCGCGAGTGGCAACCGCAGCGAAGTGCTGCCGTAGAAATCGCTGCTAAGCACCTGTGCAGAAGTTTTCGTATGGAATTAGCCGATGGGCGCTAACGCCGGTTCTCGACACGCTCCGCGTTTCACGCGGTAACCGGGGCTAGCGCTGGACCGCTAAATCGTTGAGGTTGACGCGATTAACCTGCCTTGCATTTTGATTCCAAGCGAAGCAAAAGCGTCCCAGTCTCCCCTCTCCCCCGCGAAGCGTGGGGCAGAGGGGAGGCTGGGCAATTTGGTCTGGTCTTCAGGAGGCGGAGATGCAGAAGAAAACTTACGCAATGCAAAAGCATTGCCACCCCAAAGGTTTAGCGGTCCAGGCTAGCATCCAGTCGGCTAATCTCGGGGTTCTATCCCAGAACTTATACGTATTTGCTTAGTTTCGATCAAAAAGTGAATGAAGAGAACCTTAGGCCGGCATGAGCGGAACGCTCGTCCGGAAATTCCGAACTCGTAGAGGGAGACGTAGCCATGACGCGGCATCTGGAAGACAGGAATGTTCGTTGGGGAGTGATTGGGCTGGGGTGGTTCGGCGAAATCCATGCCGAGACGCTTGCCCAGATGCCAGGGATCGACTTGGCCGGTTTGTGTACGCGGCGATCGGAACGATTGCAAGAACTCGGCGAACGGTTTGATGTCGCAGGCCGATACGCTGACTATCGCGAACTGCTCAACGACTCGTCGATCGATGCGGTCAGCATCACGACGCACCTGCACGACCACCGCGACATCGCCGTCGCTGCTCTACGCGCCGGCAAACATGTGTTCTTGGAAAAGCCCATGGCGCCGACGGTGGCGGATTGTAACGAGATCATCGAGGCAGCCAAGGAAAGTAGTGCGCTGTTCATGGTAGGGCACATTTGCCGCTTCGACCCTCGGGTTGCTTTAGCGAAACAGGCGATTGATGAAGGTCGCTTGGGACGGATTATATCGATGCACGCCCGACGCAACCTCTCCAAGGCGGTTGGCGAAGCGAACCTGGACAAGGTTTCAGCCTTGATGGGCGACGCGATTCATGACGCGGACCTGATGCTGTGGTTCACCGGTGCCGCTCCCGTCAGTGTCTACGCGCAAGAAGTTCATCCCGGCGTGTGCAAGTATCCGGACGCAGCGTGGGCGATGATCCGCTTCGACAATGAAGCCGTGGGGGTGGTCGAATCGATCTGGCATCTACCCAATAACACGCCCTACGCCATCGACGCACGCATGGAAATCATCGGTACCGAGGGCGCCTTGTACGTGAACTGCGGGCAAGCCGGATTGGAAATCCACGCCGCCGACGGGTTGAGCATGCCCGATACGATGTACTGGCCGATGATCTTTGGCGAGCGTTTTGGCATCCTGCGCAGTGAACTGCGGTACTTTGCTGACTGCATCGTCCAAGGCAAGGCCCCTGACCGGATCACGCCCGATCAGTCTCGAGACGTCGTCGCGTTGATCGCCGCAGCAGAACAGTCGTCGCGCACCGATGCGGTTGTACGATTTTAGAGCCCCCCGTTGAAAAACACGCTTCCGTCAGAGCCACTCCGTTTTTCGAAAGGAGGGGGCTGGCAACGACGGTATCGTGCCCTGGTGAGAATGGGAAATTGCCAGGGGCGGTATCTCGCCAATGCCCGCCGAGAAGCACATCCGGGGCGATCACTTGGCATTGCTCGTTAAACTGCGAGCCCAGAAACCCGTGTTTCGCCTGCTCGCTCGCGGGCCCTTGCGTTTCAATGCGAAAATCTGATGGGACTTGCTGGCGAACACGAAGATTCCGGTTATCGCTAAAGACGCGTGCGACCGTGTGCCGAAGGCTTACCGATAGGATCACTGTTTGCCCCGCAACTGGCTGACACACCGATTACAGGTGGGACGGGAGTGCACCTGACAGTTTGCAGGTTTAAGCTGCGACGTAGGCGCGGCAACCGTTGGCCGTTTGTTGGGCGTGCTTCCAATAGCGTTCTATTGGCTTGCTGTCGCTAATGTACGCCGCTCGCAGGCCCAAAACGGCCTCTCCGCCAGCGGTCGACCAGAATTTCTCGCTTCCTTTGATGCGGCGATTGACCTGCTTGACCGTCGATTCCATGATCGAACTCGTTAGCGGATAGCCACGCCGACGGTACTCCGGATAGTTCATTCGCCCCCGATGGTTGCGATAGTAAACTCGCGATCGACGAACAATCTCTCGAGGGTCCGTGTCGCTCGCATCGGCAGGAGGATCCCCAAGTTCCTTCTGGTGCTGATCCAATTCCAGGATCACTTCGTCGACCTTTCCCTGCCAAACCCATGTTGCGAAACGACGATAGCACTCCCATGATTGCGGCTGCTTATCGTAGATCACGCGGGCAGCTGCCAAGCTGTAAGACAATGCGTGCATGATGTCCAGCACGCTCGTGAAGTTGCCAAACCACTGCTGCTGCATCTCTTCGATCGCCGAGGATCCATCGGAGACAAAGACCCTTTCAGTCGCCTTGAAAAAGCCGGCGTACCAAGCGGAACTGGCTGCCATCGGCCCAAACTCCTTCCAGGTTTGACCGCTAGCAACCACGTCTTTACTGAGCAGTTCAGGCCGTTGCCAAGGAGACTCCTGCGTCACCTCGACGCGCTGGCCCTTGGGGTTTTCCCCAGCAACGCACCCCATATCAGCAAGCTTTTTGGCGATGCAAACGTCTTGCAGGAAGTCAGGCAACTCCGCGTCAGGATCTTCCTGGTGTGACTTAGTTTTCATCGACAGTAAGATCGCCATTCGACTTTCTTTCCAAAAACTACCCGATTCAGGTTTCTCGCCAGCGCGATCGAATCGCTGGTACCGACCGCCATCGCTCATCACCACCGCCAGTTCAGGAGCCTCTTTGTCAGCGGGCCCCGAGTAGTTCTGATCGGGAATGGATTTCTCGAGGAAGGCGTCCTGCAAGATCTTCTCAAGTGCGCGCCGAGCCTTACCGTTTCGCAGCGTAGCCAGTCGGATCCGTTCGGTCTTGATGTCCAGTTCAGCCAGTTCTTTCAAATCGTCACTGGCGATCTGATAGCTGGCCTTGTTGGCTCCCGCGTAAACCATCTTGCGTTCGACCTTGGGGCTGACGGTGGCTTCAACGCGAAGCGCCAATTCAGCGAGCCGAGGGAAAAAAAGACCGGCGACATCGCCGGCAATAGAAGCCTTCGTTGATCCACTCGACTTCACCGCGAGCGGATTGAATGATCATCGGCTCGTCGTCGTCAGGGTCGTGCGGCTTGGGCACGGCTTTGCACTTTGGACAGCGAATGGGCTTTTCTTCGTCGGGCAGATCCTTGGCCGAATCGTTCAGTGCCATCGAACTGAGCAGATCGGTTAGGGCATTGGTTTCGATTTCCAGCTCATCGAAGGTCTTGGGCGTCCCGTCGTCGTGGTAACGACCACCATTGATTTCATTTAATTCCTTGGCGAGCTCGAGCGCTCGAGCGCGATTCTTGGGTGAAATGGCCATCCTAGCCCTCCTGGTTTATCCGAAGTGAACCGTGAAACCGGGATTCTGACCGATCTACAGATCAAAGGCCATGCCAATTGCAAACCGTCAGGTGCACTCGTGGGACGGCCCTCTGACGAATCGCACTGGGCGGGAGGGCGATGAACGTGATAGGCTGAGAACGACGCCATTCCTTGGACGGCTGTCTCGTTTGATCGATTCAACCGTGTTGGCATGCCCATTTGCCTCTCGATCTACTCTACTCGCGATCCTTGCCGGCTTTTTGCCGACGTGGAAATGACTACCGGGCTTCTTGACCCACACCCGATCTGCGTGACACCGCCACGCGATTGCCAAGAAAGTTCCTGCCGACGGCGGCGCGGATATTTGTATCGAACACGCCGTCATCGCGATCACTGATCAATGGATTCAGCGAGCAGCGAAGAGGCGAACCTTCCGTCAAAGCATCGCAGAACCATGACCAGTCAAACGGATTCCCAGCACGTCAGCGGCGCCGAGAAAATCCATCAACCCGCGCGGTTGTGGTGGCCCTATCCGAATGTGTTACGCGATTCGGTCGTCTTGACGGTAGTTTGTAGTGGCGGATTATGCGTACTTAATCGTTGCTACTCTGGCGGCGAGTTCGACAGGCGACTCACCGGTGAGAACGGCATTTTAGAAATGGTTCAGTTGGGTGTCCTGGTGGCAACGGTCGCTGTGGGACTGTTTGCCTTGTCCCGCACGACGGTGTCGAGTTGGCGAACGGTTGGGATCGCATTGGCGTGTGTCGCGGTCGTGGGAGCATCCCGAGAGATCCCATCGCTCGAATCACTTCCTCGAATCAACGAAGCGGGGCTCGGACCAGGCACCGAGACGAGTTTCGCAGTGCCTCGCTACTGGAAACATCTGGTGATTTTGTGCGCGGGTTTGTTGTTCTTCGCCCGTGGAGCCTACGCGTGGTTTGCCTACCCAGCCGACAGGAAAATCTGGTTCTCCCCCTCGTTCATTTGGCCAGCGGTGCCGTTTGCGGCCTGTTTGGTGTTGTCGGAGTCTTTTGAGCGATCTGGTTGGCTCATCGCCGAAGAAGGTATCGAAATCATTGCCTATGCAATGATGCTGACCACTGCGATCTGGGTCGCACGGAATGCTGAAACATTCAGTCAAGCACAACTTGACTCCGACCGTTCATCAGGGGGCCCAGCTACGATCCTACTCTCCGAACACCTGCCGCTCCCACAGGCGGAGGACATTCGACGACGGCGGGCCGCATAGCGCAGGCATCGACCGCTCCTGCACGCCCACACCACTGAAACGGCCTCACTCCGTTTCGCCTAGATACCGAAAGACGAGCTCGTCCCAGGCGTCGCTTTCTCGGTAGCGAAGTAGTTGCTCGTTGAGTGGTTTGCGAAGGTTGCTCTCAGGACGCAAGGCAATCGCATACTCTTGGACATTGAACAAAATGGGTACGACGTCGATCCGGTTGATGAACTCACCGCTGGCTAAGTACTTGAGCAACGCGGAGTCATAAACGACCGCGTCGGCCTTATCATCAGCGACCGCCTGGATCGCCTCTTCAGGTGTCTGGTAGCCTCGAAAGAGGATTCGCCGTTGCCGCAAATATTCCGCGTTTGTACTCGAGTTCACGGTCGCGACGCGAATGTGATCCAAGTCGGTCACGCGGGAGATTGTCGTGTCGAGCGTTTGCACGGTCAGAACCGACGTAATCACGCCGGTTAAGATCGACACCATAATGATGCTCGATAACATCGCCAATCCAGCGAGCAGTCGTCCCATCGCACTCGCCGGAACAACTCCCTTGTTGCCTAGTAGAAGCGTCGTCGACCACCAAACGCCCATCCCGATTCCTCGCCGCCGCCTGCCACCGAACATTGTCGAATTGTGATTTCGCTCAAATAGCCAGAACAGAAAACCGCACACAATGACCACTCCGATCAAGGCGAAAACAAACTTGATCAATCGGCTCGATACGACTCGGCGCAACAACGCACCCAAGTTGGATCGCTTCCGCGCGCTGACTGCAATGCCGAGGCCGGTAGAAAAATGTGGATGGCAAAACCCGACGCGTTCGTGACGGTCTGCTGTCACACTGATCGCAGCTACCGCGGCATCGAGTTGCCCCGTCTCCAGCCCGGTCAGCATTTCGTCGAGAGTCAACTCCTCAAACTGGAAATCAAGATCTAACTCATGGGCCAAGTGCTTCCATAGTTCGATGCTGATTCCCGTCCACGATCCATCCGGCTGTTTGAGTGCGAAAGGTGGACTCTGCTTTGTGCCGACTTTCAGTACGATGTGCTCAGCCTCTTCTACGCCGGCGGTTCCAGAGGCAGTCTCTTGGCCCAATGCGAAATTGCCCGGAACATGAATCGCAACAAAGAACAGGGCGATTGCTGCAATCAACCTTCGAATCGAAATACCGCACATGGCAACAGTCCAGTGACGCACAAACTGATTGGGGGTGATGATCTCTCAGCAACCATCGTTTGACTCGGGGGACGCGGTGACTGTGGCGGCAATGCAATTCCCAACCGCTGCGTCAATTGGCGGAACACTCCTAGACGCCAATACCGAGTGTCTCTCGGCTCCTCGCGTCATTCCATCGACGATCGCGGGTGATTGTAGCGAATGGACGTTGTCTGATCCACGTCAGGTTGCCGGCTGCGTAGAGGCTGGCCGGGTAGATTGGGGGCAGGGGAGGGCAGCGTCAAGCGGAGCCCGCAATCCGTCGTGAACACGAAATCCGAGTTTCGCCCCGATTCGATGCGACGCGTTCTCAACGTGACGCTAGTAATCTAAACTTCGGTGTCGATCGGTATCCCTAAACTCTTCTCGAATCGAGAGATCTCCAGTGACTTTTTCTACGACGCAACCCGAGCTGATTCGCCGATTTGCCTGTTGTCTCTCGACAGTCATCGCGATGGCGACGGTTGCTTGGGGTGGCATGCTACGGGCGGAAACTGGTCAGGACAACTCTCCTGCGGCACGACCGCTAATGGCGTACGTGGGCACGTTCAGTTCACCGCTGGGCGATGTTCTGCCGACTCAGGTTGATCTGCCGCCGGGCAACGGTCGTGGCATTCACCTCTTTGAGGTCAATCGTGATACAGGCGCCCTGCGTGCTGCGGGGACGGTTGATATTGGCACGAGTCCAGATTGTTTGGTGATTAATGCTGCAGGAAATCGGCTTTACAGTAGTAACGAGACCGATCGATTTGGCGAAGCCAAGCAGGGATCGATTAGCGCCTTCGCGATCGATCCCATCAATGGCCAGCTAACGCTGCTCAACACCGTCGCGTCCGAGGGTGACGGGCCTACCTATGTCAGCATCCACCCCGCGGGTCAATTTTTGTTCGTGGCGAACTACTTTAGCGGTTCGATCGCCGTATTCCCCATTCTGCCCGACGGTCGCTTGGGCCAGGCGACAGATGTCAAACAGGATACGGGAACGATCGGCCCGACGAAGGCGACGCATGCGCCGCCAGGCAGCTTCGCCATCAGCGGACACGATCGCACACATGCGCACATGGTCCGTTCCGATCCCTCTGGGCGGTACGTGCTGCATGTGGATCTAGGACTCGATAAAATCTATGTCTGGAAGTTCAATGATCAGGATGGCACGCTGACGCCAAACGATCCGGCCAGCGTTGCGCTACCGCCAGGCGACGGGCCCCGACATTTTGATTTTCACCCTAACGGTCGCTGGCTGTACTCTATCCAAGAAGAGGGGTCGACGATCGTGTTATTTGACTACGACGCGACCGGACGTCTGCACAGTCGTCAAACCATCTCATCACTGCCGCCAAACTTTGCGGGCAGTAATTTTTGCTCCGAAATCCTGGTGTCCAACGATGGGAAGTTTCTGTATGCCGGCAATCGTCTGCACGATAGCGTAGGCATCTTTGCAATTGGACCGGACGGCGAACTCACCGCAGTGGGCAACGAATGGACTCGTGGCGACTACCCTCGAAGTTTCAATTTCGACCCCAGCGGTCAGTTCCTCTATGTCTGCAATCAACGGGCCGACAACGTCACCATATTCAATGTGGACCGACGAACCGGTTTGCTGGACTTTACCGGGGACTACACCCCCGTCGGCAACCCATCGAGTATCGTGTTTCTTGATCTCGCAAAATAACGTTTGCAATGAGGCGTCGCGAAGCCCTTGGTCCGTCGCAGAACACTCGCGGGCGGCAGGACGCAGAGGAAGCGGCTTGTCGGCTCATCCGACGGTAAGGTGCGTGGGAGTACAGTGGAAGTATTTTTTAGGGCATAAATCCAGTATCCAATCTGTTTTCAAAGAAGCGTCCCTGCCGAACGAATGTTCGGCAGGGACTGGCAACACCATTGGCGTACCATCGACCGGGATAAGCCCGCACCTCTGCAGAGCTTCGCTCCGTTTCTCCCGGCAAATCCCGGGTAGGCTCCGGTGCACCGCTTCGCCGGAGCAGCTAAAACGTTTGCGTGAGCGATGGGGCCGCCACCGACAATTATTTCGCCCGCAGTTGCTCGTCGGCAAATGCTAGATACTGTTCCCAATCGTAGGCCGTGATGGCATGATCGCCCGTCCGCAAATGGTATCCGATTGCCGTATGGATCGGGTGATCAGGGTCAGGCATCGAGTGCTGCGATAACGCCTGTTTGCGGAGCAACTCGTACACCGGGCTCGCCTCCTTCGCCGCGAGGAACTCGCCTTTGGGATCCGCCCAGCGATCGTTGGTGGCGCTGGCCACGTACAGCGGTCGGGGCGCGATCAACGCCAACAACATGTGCTGATCGATCGGCAATTCATTTTCCCGATGTTGGAACTGGCGGTGGTTCGCACAAAACCAATAAGAGATGGGCTTCATCATGTGGTGGATCCGCTCTCCATAGCATCGCCGGTAAAGTGCCGCTCCACCACATCCCGAGCAATTGCTGACCACCATTGCGAATCGTGGGTCACGAGCCCCCGCCCACAATGCGGCTTTCCCCAGTCGCGAATGACCAATCACCGCCACACGTGTTGCATCGACCCGGGGTTCGGTTTCCAAATAGTCAAGTGCTCGTGATAACGCCCAAGCCCAGGCTCCGATCGATCCCCACTGATCATCATCCGGTGAAGTTTGCCCCTCTCGATAGAACAGCGGATGGACGCCATCGGTGAAGTCGATACGGTAGCGGTCGGGGTCCACTTGATGCCGCGCCAGAGTTGCCACGGCATACCCACGATCGATCACCGTCTCCAACTGCCATCGTTCGGACGATGAGCCGCGATCAAACCCGCCGCCTCCTAGCAAAATGGCGGGATCTGAACTGACCGTGTGATTCCCATTGAAATTCATGCCCAGAAACGCAGGGGCGGGCTCCTCCAAACCGTTGGGGACGTAGATGAGCAGGTCGATGCGGTACTGCTCCGGTCCAAAATATGCAGCGATCTGAGTTCGAGTCGCCTTTCCATCGAACGCTTCCGAATCGGTCTCAATCACTTCGTATCGAACGGCCAGCGTCTTATCAGGAGTCTTTCCGAACACTGAATCCTCAAATAGCTCCAGTACTTCTGATCGGCGATGCTCAATCCATTCGTCTGGACCGACAGCATGCCCGGCGTTGTCAATCAACGGATCCGGCAATGTGAACTGGGGGACCTTGCTTTCGTCGTAATTCGTGTCCGCAGGTTCGGCTGCGAACGCAGCGCAGGCGGTCATCAACCCAAGGGATATCAAGATGGATCGCAACATAGGTCACTCAATTAGAAGGGAGAGGGGACAGAGTACCGACGTCGTCATCGGAACCGTCAGCAACTTACGACTCAAAGCTGCTTGAGAAAAATATCCTTGAACTGGACGGTCATCGGCCTCCCCGATCGCAACTGCAATCCGAGAATGCCCTCAAGGTCGAAATGCCCCTCCTCCTCGTCGATCAGTTCGGAGCATACCTGACCATTGATTCGCAGGATGATGTGTTGGCCTTTCGCCGAAACGTGATATTCATTCCATTCGCCTGGTGGTTTCATTTCAGCGACAGTGTGAAGGTCGTCGCGCGTGCGCTTGCCTGACTGATCGATGACGGTCCTTGTGCCGTTTGCCGTAAGCAGTTCGGGCCCGGTTCGTGAGTGCATCTCATCACAGACGCCGCCCAAGTAGGGGCCACTCTCATAGATGTCGGCTTGATACCCGATCGCCAATCCGTTGGGGGCGATTTTGCTGCGAAACTGCACGCCTGAGTTGCCTCCGTTCCCAGCAACGCGGAATTTCAGTTTCACTTCAAAATCGCGGACCTCACCACCCTGCCATACCAGGAATTGGTTCGAAGTGCAGGGGATCTCGGGAGTCGATTGCCCTGTAATCGCTCCGTCACGTACCGACCAATACTTCATCTCAAGGGCTTTCCAGCCACTCAATGTTTTCCCGTCAAAGATTGATTCGAACTCGCCCGCAGACAAATCACCTGACGAGAGGGTCATGGCGAAAACGAAAGCGAAAAGCGAACAAGATAAAGGTGATTTCATAGCAATGCTCAATACTGCCCGACATGAGTTCATCCCGGAGAAGAGTAAACGTTCTGTGGAAAGGTGAGTGACGCCCCGTTCTAAGAGTCGCCTCGCGAGGTGGCTTTTGAGGCAGACGAAGTCTGTTTCGGCGAGTACGTTGCGTGCTCGACGGCTTCTTCTTGGATCCATGGCGACACAACGCGAACGTGCCTCGGGTTGAGCAGTTGCTTATCCCTTCGCATTTCGGGTGCACCCAGTGGAGACACTGATGCGATCCGTTCGCCGAATTCGGGATCACTTGGCTCGATGTAGCCCACGTCCCAAAGGTCCTGTGCGATGACGCGTGTTCCCCCGGCTTCAGCCAGGGTATCACGATGTCGTTCGAGCCAGTGGTCTTGAAAAGTCGGTGCGATCGCATCCTGGAAGAAAACCGGTGCTGACTGAGCAAAGCTCTCGGCGCTCGATGCATCGGATGTCGCCGACAAACCGGTCAGCGTGATGATCGACCATCGACGAAAGGCCTGACGCACAAGGCATTCCTGGCAAGCAGATAGGGTGGGAGGTGAGGTGGGACCTATCAGCATAACACAAGCGATCAGGCGGTGTTGCCCGCCAAAACCTCATGCCCGACGCGATCGTTGCACATTCTGGACGCCACAGACTCGAGTTCGAGACTGCCCACGACAATCACGTCGGCGTGTCTGGAACGATCAAGCGATCAAGCGATACAGGACCGCGGCGATAACCGCACCCACGATCGGTCCGGCGACCGGTACCCATGAGTAACTCCAGTCACTGTCACGTTTGCTGCCCATTGGAATCAACGCGTGAACGATGCGGGGCCCCAAATCACGGGCGGGATTGATGGCATACCCTGTCGTGCCGCCGAGCGACAAACCGATGCCGAATACCAACAGTCCGACGGGCAGCAGGCCGAGCGAACCGAGGCCGAGAACAGGTGTGGGGTCAACGGGCGCATGAGCCGATATCAGACTTGGCGTGACCATCAGGAAGATCGGAAAGATCAGTGCGAACGTACCCACCGCTTCACAGAAAAATGATTGCTTGTTGTCGCGGATTGCCGGGGCCGTGCAGAAACATCCTAGCTTCGCGTCGCCGTCATCGGTGGCTCGAAAGTGATCGCGATAGAACAAATACACCATGACCGCACCCAGCATGGCGCCACCGAACTGGCCCACGATGTAAATGATCGTTTCGACAAGACTGAGCTTTCCTCCCACGAACATTGCGATGCTGACGGCCGGGTTGAGATGGGCACCGCTAAATGTGTCGGAACAAAACGCGCCAATGTAGACCGCGATCCCCCACCCCGCAGCGATCACAATCCAACCGCTATCGTTGCCTTTCGTTTTCTTCAGAGAGACGTTCGCGACAACGCCGTTGCCGAACAAGACCAGCAGCGCGGTACCGATGAATTCAGAAAGCATGGGGTGCATGTTTTACCTTCGATTGTGACAGGAATTTTTCGCAGGATACCACAACGAAACTGGACTGACAGAAAGGGACAGCCAACTTTATCGCGATCGCTACGCAAAGCGTTGGCAACTTAGGTTTCCATGGCGACTTCGGATGCACGTCGAAACAACAGTTGTCTTGACGAGTGTTTTGGGGGCGAATATTATCTCGGATATGAACCAGTCTCAGCCACCACTTGCTCTGCCCGTCGAGAACCCGAAGTTCGACTCGTTAGAGCAGGAAGCGTTTCTCAATCTCTGGCGAACCTACGATCGGCTGAAGTCGATCGAGGACGACATGTTTGGACAGCGAGGACTCTCTGCTCAGCAGTACAACACCCTGCGACTGTTGCAGTCGTCCCACCCGAAGTCCGTGCCGACACTCGAATTGGGGAGCCGCTTGATTTCCCGTGCTCCCGACATGACGCGTTTGCTTGATCGTCTGGAAAAACGGGGGCTTCTCAGCCGTCACCGCCGATCTGACAACCGCCGTGTTGTCGATGTCAGCATCACTGCAGACGGTAGGCAACTGCTCGATGAAATGCAGGCGAAAGTCCAGGAGTGTCACACTCGTCAATTTGGACACATGAGTAGGGAATCGTTGCGGCAGCTTGCTGAGTTGTTGAGAACCGCACGTCGCCCCCATGAGGACCCTGAGAATCCATCGTTTGTCGATGGGTGATCCTGGCCAACTGAATTTAACGCACCCATTTTGATAGGATTCCAGAAATGTCTGTTGGTCAAAATCCACGTGTTGTCGTCATCGGGGGTGGTCCTGCCGGTGCGACCGCTTCCACACTGATCGCCCAGCAGGGCTACGATGTCGAGCTATTCGAGCGAGAGACATTTCCTCGCTACCATATTGGCGAGTCCCTAATTCCCGAGACGTACTGGGTCCTGAAGCGGCTGGGGATGCTCGACAAGATGAAACAAAGCCCGTTTGTTGAGAAGTACAGCGTTCAATTTGTGAACGCAACGGGAAAGCAATCCGCTCCGTTTTACTTCCACGATAACAAACCACACGAATGCTCTCAGACGTGGCAGGTTCGCCGTAGTGAATTCGACACCATGATGCTGCGAAATGCCGAGGAACAGGGGGTTAGAGTGCACGAGGGCGCACGTGTCCTCGATGTGCTCTTTGAGGGGGAGCGAGCCGTTGGAGTTCGGATTGCCACCGACGACGGGGAGTCCAGAGACGTCCGCGCTGACGTGGTTGTCGATGCCAGTGGGCAAAGTTCTTTACTGATCAACAAGTTCAAGCTGCGGGTTCCCGACCCCGTTCTCAACAAGGGAGTACTCTGGTCGTATTTTAAAGGAGCCTATCGAGATCAGGGAAAGAACGCCGGCGCGACGATGGTGCTGAGCCTCCAGAACAAACAAGGGTGGTTCTGGTACATCCCCATGCAGGATGACACGGTTAGCGTGGGAGTCGTCGCGGATTTTGACTACCTTTTCAAAGGACGAAATGATCATGAAGCCACCTATGCCGAAGAGATGCAGAACTGCCCCGCGGTAATCGAACGTGTCTCGATGGGTGAGAAACTGGCGCCGGTCAAGGCGACGAAGGATTTCACCTACCGAGCCAGTCGAGCTGCCGGGGATGGCTGGGTGTTGGTTGGCGATGCGTTCGGATTCCTTGATCCGCTCTATTCTTCTGGGGTCCTGTTGGCCCTGACGTCCGGCCAGCTAGCTGCCGATGCGATTATTGAGGGGCTACAGATCGGGGACACGTCGCAGAACCAGTTGGGCAAGTGGGAGCGAGGCTACGTCGAAGGCATGAACCGGATGCGTCGGCTGGTCTGCGAATACTACGACGGCTTCAGCTTCGGAAACTTCATACGCCGGTTCCCCCATCATCGAGGTAGCATTACGGACTTGCTCATTGGCGACTTGTTTAAACCCGAACTCGACAAGGTCTTCGAGGATATTGACAGTTTGAAAGCTGCTGACACTGCTGCGGAATAGTCGAACCTTAACATCGGTCCCTCCGCCTCTGCCGCGGTTTGCAACGTGCGACAAAAGTCAAATGGAGGAGATAGCGTAGTGGATCTTGTTAAAGATCCCACCTGCACAGGATCTTGAACAAGACCCACTACTCGGAGTCGGCGCTGCGACCGAAGTGCGGTTCCGTCGGATGAGCCGTGTTTCATTCTATCCGTGGTTGCCGCTGCGTGGACATTGGTGAAGCGGACCAACATCAACGCGATGCGCGGGGGCGGCATTCTAGAAGATGCGGATGAAAATGAAATTCGCCAAAGGATAAGCCGCAGCCTTCAATGATTTCTCCTGGTAAAGCGTGTGCCCTCTTCTTCCCTCGCTTCTTCTCTTCGTTGGCCCCCGTGTCCAGTTCATTCGGTAACCGGCAGCGTTGATTTTATTGGCTGCGAAGCGATCGGTCCAATATACTTTTTCGCGATCACGACGTTGTCAATGAACACGTGCTGGTCATGAGGCGATGGAGTCTTCCCACCATGGTAGATATTCATCCAAACTTGCTCGATCCGGAGCGTGTCGGTCAGACGAAAACGTATGTCTGTCTTCTCAAATGCAAGGTGGCCATCGACCCAGGATCGGAGAACTCCGTTGTTTTCACCGGGAGTATTCAAACGACAGTGCTGTTCGATGGCATACCACCGATTCGTCGCTAGATACCCGCGATAACCTTGACTCCAAATCCAATTCGCTCCATACGAACCCTCCATGTCGGCGTGATAGCAGTAAAAACCAATCGGTGTTTTCCCCGCCAATGGGTTTCCTGGAGGGACGGTCATCTTGAAAAGACCACGCGCCGACCAGCCGTCGTTGCCGTTGCTTTTTCGTCCACCCCATCCGGCTCGGCCATATGTCCCACTGATGCCAGGCAGCTTGCCGCCTTGGACGGTTTGGTTCCAGTCGTCTGCCAATCGCAGATAGTAGCGGAAGTAAATCTCTTCTGGTTCCTCCCCGATTTGTTCGTCAAATTTGAAAAGCGTATTCAGCCCGGTGAACTCGCCTTCGGCCGTTCGCGAACGCAATGCCCGTCCGTGCAATGGCAAGAAGTTTTGGAATCGTGTCTCGGCATGGACTGTGTCGATCCTGTCTTGGGGTTCGGCCCGCGTCCATTCGCTTTGCCAGTTCGGCTGTTCGAAACCGGTGGCAAAAATCACATCAGGGTCGTCGCCAATCCGCTGGTCATTTATGTATTTTGAAGCAATCCCTAAAACGGGCGGCGACGTCGGTTCGTCGTGCCCGTGACGGCAGCGAAAAACTCCAATACTGGCTGTACCGTATTGCTTGGTCGTTTGAAGAACCAACGTGGCTTTCAAGATCGCTCCGACTCTCGCGGCCTGTTTCAGATCGAATCGAATCAAAAGATGATCCGGCGCAGCGGAGACGCGTATCTCGTCAGCGTGGCCCTGACAGCGGTATGTCGACTTGGTCAGATACGTGTCTGCGACGGGCTCAAGACTGACGGATCCTGTTTCACCCGTCAGTTCTAGCTTGGGACGCAGTGTCGCGTCCGTGCTCTCGCGACTCCCGAACATAATCGGGCCACGGCCATCGGTGATCCGCAGAAACATCCCCTGATTCGGTTGTGTTCCATCGATCCACTCTTTCACCAGCGCCGTGACATCCCAGCGTACGGGCTTACGCGTATCATCGTCCTCGACCTGCGTAACGACATAGGCTGCCTCTCCTTGCTCCGTATTGTTCACATCACGCCAGTCGCCCATGAAGTGTTTCCATGGCAAATCTGCACCCGTGTTGTAGTGTTCGCGATTCGCACCGTCGTTGTGCTGCAAGGAACCTTCTGCCCAATCGGACTGCTCACCCCTTGCTGGAGCGATCATCGTGAGGACAAAGAATAGCAGGACAAGTGAGGTAGGCCGCATTGGAATGCTCGTCGGATGGTGGCTGTTGTAGATCCCCGCGACGTTGCCCTGGTGGTCAATCCATGCTGGAGTGACGCCATGTCCCGTCGATGAAGGCTCGCGTGTCGGAATACACAGTGTAGCAGTGGTACTCGCTCGTAGCTGATGCAAATATCTTGCGAGCCTCGCTTCGGTTGGGGGGCATGGATTTCGTCTGGACGTGACGATGCCCGGGAGCGTTCAGTGCTTCGTTCATCAGGCCTGCGGTGTGACATGGCACATGTTTTTGAAGGCTGTTTCAAGGCGGAGTTGATCGTAGGTCCCGCTGTGATTCGCGAATGACTACACTTGACGACAGCAATCCGCCGGTCGAAATCCCAACTACGAGTTCAATGAATGATTCGGACCACCACTTTTGCCATTTTGCTGTTCGCATGCCTTGCTCCTGCCCAAGGTCAAAAGAACTCCGAGCCGCGGAAACCCGGGCAACAGAAAACCGAGGCGTTGAAGTTGACGCTTCCGCCGACGATTTTTGCCGCGACCGACGTCTCGACCCATATCTATTTCGACAACATCGTTCTGACGCAACATTTGGATCGGTATCGGTTCGAAGTGACCTGTGACATTGGCCAGTCGCTTCGGCGCAGTTGGGCAGTCCAACCCACAAACGATGACCTGGGAAACCATCCGATTCGCATCGATGTTTTTGGAGCAGACGACAACTTGATTGCGTCCGCGTCGAGTGTTCTGCGGGTTGTCGGCGAGGAAGTAAAAAGTGAATCGACGCATTCGGCTGACCCCATTCGGCTGCTCATCATTGGTGATAGTTTGACAAACGCTTCGGCTTATCCAAACGAAATCGCTCGCCTGCTTTCCCAGCAGGAACACCTCAACTGGGAGATGCTGGGCACGCACAAACCAAGCTCCGCCGCCGATGGTGTCGCTCACGAGGGATATGGTGGTTGGACGTGGAGTCACTTTGTTTCTAGGTTTGAGCCCAACCCCGATGGCAAGGGAAAACGCAGCAGTCCGTTTGTCTTCGCAAGCGATGGATCCCAACCGCAATTGAACCTGCACCGGTACTTTCAGGAAAACTGCGATGGTCACGTTCCCGACTACGTGGTGATCTTGCTAGGTATCAACGATTGCTTCAGCGCCCCAGCGGATAACGCATCCGGCATTGACGCTCGGATCGACAGAATGCTCGCGAACGCCGACGAGTTGTTGGACGCGATTCGCAAGACGGCTCCGGAGGCGCAAATCGGTTTCTGCTTGACCACTCCGCCCAATGCACGCCAAGAAGCATTTCAAGCGAACTACCAAGATCGTTATAGCCGCTGGGGTTGGAAGCGCATTCAGCATCGACTGGTTGAGAGAGAATTGCAGTACGTCGCTGCAAAGTCGGATTCCCATCTCAGCGTGGTGCCGACTCAATTGAACATCGATCCGATCGATGGCTACCCCGCGAACAACGGTGTGCACCCCAACGGAGATGGCTACAAACAGATCGGTGCAACGATCTATTGCTGGTTGCAATCGAAATTAGCTGACTCAAGCCGGGCAGAAACGGCCTCGCCGCTCCAGCCGTTTTGACGCGGATCAGTCGTTCGCGTGTTCGCTGCGAATATCGTTCAACAGTTTTGTGATCTTGTCGTGGTTTTGACGGTGAGTCGATATGACGAGACTTAGGTTCTGCGGGTAGGAGACATAGGTTGATTTGCCTTCGCCTTCTTCCCAATCCGCTGGTGAAGTCTTCGCACGAATTAGATGCATCAATACCTTGGGGGCAAATTCGCCGTCAGCTGTGAAGACTGGAAGATCGTAGAACCTGTACACGGCAGGAAAAACCCCACTCGCATCGGCCTTGCGATCATCTTCAGCCGCGGCGACGGAATTACTCGCCGCGAACGAGCAGATGATTGCGAAAGGCAGCAGCAATGATATTCGAGTCAAGCGTCGCATTGGAGAATCCTTAGGTAGAGAGGGAATGCAACCTTGAAGCGATCGGTAAAGGTGAGTTCGCGAAATGGAAATTGCTCATGCGACGAACTCGGTTGATACCGGTCGAACCGGTTGGTAATAAGCGTGATCGCTAATACACCAGTGATGATACGCACCTTGAGGGGGTGTGTCAAATATTCACAAGAGGGGCCCGGTGGTGCCAGTTCAGTCGTCTTTCGCTAGCTGTCTCCCCTCGACTCGGTGCTTGGGTCGATGGAAGAGTCTTTTCGGCAGCGACCAAGGGCAGAGCTTGACTGCGAGGTTCGCGACTTGTCCCAATGCGAGGTATCGCCGGCGTTTGCTCAGTGCGTCAATCAGACGCCCCTAAGTGGTTTTGGACGGCGGTTTCGAGCTTGTGAATCGAAAAACCTACGCGTGTGGCCGGTGGAACCGGCGGTTCGGCTCGGTCTTTGATCTCGCTGGCTTGGGGGACGGTTTCGAGCTTGTGAGTCGAAAAACCTACGCATGTGGCCGGTGGAACCGGCCCTACGGCTCGGTCTTTGATCTCGCTGGTTTTGGGGGACGGTTTCGAGCTTTTGAGTCGAAAAACCTACGCGTGTGGCCGGTGGAACCGGCCCTACGGCTCGGTCTTTAATCTCGCTGGCTTGGGGGACGGTTTCGAGCTTGTGAGTCGAAAAACCTACGCGTGCGGCCGGTGGAACCGGCCCTACGGCTCTCTTTTGCCTACTCAAGTGGCTTGCTGGGGTGCTGGGTCGGGGGTTCCCTCTGTGTCGTTCTCGGTTTCGACTTGGAGGGAGCGGATGAAGTTGATGAGGTGCCACACATCGTCTTCTTCGAACTCGCCGGGGACGAATGTGACCGCTGGCATCGGGGTGCCTTCGATGCCTTGGGTAATTCTCAAGTAGAGTTCTTGGGCTTTGGAGCCACCGTGGAAGGCACCGAGCGAGAAGTTACGCGGGGTCGCATTGATCGGTGGCAGCGCCCCGCGAGCTAGCAATTTGATGAGAGATTCGCGGTCCTCGGGTTTGATACCGATGCTGAGCGTCCATTCTTTGGTCCAATCGTCGTAGTCGGTGTTTTGGCCATCGCCCCGTCCTTGCTCGCCATGGCACTTGCTGCATGAGGCAATTTTGCCTTTGAACAGCATGCCACCGCGTTCCACCGACGCCTGCAGAGTTTCGGCGCGGTCATCCTGCATCGCGGCAAGGAATTCCTCATGTGAATCTGGGACCACAAAGCCTTCGGGTGGATTGGGGAGCTCGACCACTTCATCGGGTGCTTCCATCCAAGCTTCACCGATTTCGGCGGCAAAGTCTTCGGCGAGTTCCCAGGATTCGTCGAAGGTCTCTTTGGATTCACCGGTAGCGTTCCGAGCGGCTGGGTCGATGATCCGGTCGCCGGATTCAAGATCCAATTCATAAACGGCGTCGTCGATTAGTTGCCGTTCCAGTTCGCCTCGCCATGACAGGTAGATGACGTAATCGACGAGAGCATCGACATCTTCATCGGTGAGGTTAGGAATGGCGACCATGCGTGTGCCGTTGATGCCGTTCTTGATCAGACCGGCGAGATCCTCGCGGGTTGGTTTCGCCCCCCGCTCCGTGGACTTGTACTTGAAAATGCCTTTGCGATAGTCGCGTGGGTAGGGGCTCATGGTCGAGGACAGTTCACCGCGACCGTTGCCGGTTGTGCCGTGGCAGGTAACGCAGTGGGTCTGAAACAGACCACGACCTTCTTGCCCGATTCGTCCGGAGGCGCGCTGGAGGTTTTCCAGCGAGACAACCGCCGCGAGGTCTTCATCTTCGGTCACGATCGCGGGCAGTTTAGGATCTTCGGGAGTGCCAAACATTTCCGTGGTGACCCAGAACGCATCCTCACCGGCCTGTTCCATGGGGATGCCTTCCTTGATTTGGTACTTCATGGTGTGTACCAAGTTTGGCTCAAACTCCAGCGGTGGTGGTTCGCTGTGGCAGCCCGCAAGAAGACACGTTGCGACGATAACGCATGGTGTCGCCAAGGCCCCAATCGTCGATTTCGCCATGGCCATCGCAGTGCTTTTCGCACTTCGATGTGACAATTGACCGCGGCAAGGAACTGAATTGCAACCGGCCAGAACTGAATGGGCGGGTGACAAAGAGGGGTCGGGATCGGCAGTGCGGATAGTCATGGTTCAATCTGCAGCGGGCAGCGGGGAGTTCAGCAATAATAAAAATCAGGTCTTTTCGAAATCGCGAGCTTCCTTCGATAAGGCTTCCATCATTGTACGCAATCTTTCGTCGAGTTGGCAGAGTAGCGGATCGGGTTGGCCTCGCGGTCCTCGCTGTGGGGAGACTTCGATGGCATCGTCGACTTCGACGACGACCTTCATCGGCATCGTTTCTTTGGCCTTGCCGTAAATAGCTTCCTGGATCCGCTGAATCGTCTCGACAACTCGAGTATCAGTGATTTGCCCTGGCATCAGATACTCGTCTGGAAAGGACAGGAGGAACTGTGCCAGGTCGGCAGCTTCGGCATCGGCGAGGAATGGGGCGGGGTCACGAACCGCCGGCTCTGCGGACGTGGGGGCCTCAGCAAAATACGCGGCCGTGACTGCGGTGCGGATCCTGCGGACACGTTCGCGCACCCCTTCGTTGGAGTTCCCCGAGAGGCGGTAGCGATTCTCGCAGCGTGAGAGCAGGAATTCGATCAGGGCGTCCCGGCGCGGCCGAAGATCTCCCGCTGACGCTTGCCCAACATGTTCGATCTCCTTCAACGCGAGGTAGGCTTCGGACACGCGCAGCAGTCGCGGCAGCAATAGTGAGGGGTCTTGCGTCGTCGGTCCGGGGTGCCAGCTCAATGCCGACTCCAGTTGCCGGAGTTGTACATCGGCCCATTGCCAGGCATCTCCCAAGCACAGGTACTTCAGGGCGACGGGATGCATGACGACTTTGCCGAGGCCCGCTTTCTCGCGTTTCTTCGCTGCGGCGCGGGCGATGAAGCTGACTCCATCGAGCAGCGGTTTGAGCAAATCGTTGGTGCGATTGGTGGTGCCTTCGGGGAACAGCACGAGCGGTCGTTCGGCGGCCACGAGCATCTCAATGGCGGTCTCAATCGCTTGCCGATCGTTGCCTTCGCGGTTGATGCTAAACGCCCCCATTCGCCGGAGCGCAAACGCTTCGAATCCGTTCGTGTTGAAAAGGTGCCACGACGCCATGGCGTAGAGGTGTGTGTTGACTTCGCGGGCCAGCCATCCCAGCACAATCGGGTCTGCATAGCGACAGTGATTCGGCGCCAGCAGCACGCCGTGGCCGGCGGCAATCGAGTCGGCGAGACGATCGGGATACCGTAGTTCGTAGTGCAAGACACATTCACGCTTCCGCAGGTGTCGATCAATCAGCCGCAGTTTTTGGATAACGGTCGGCCAAGTATTGCCACGATGCGGCGGTACGAAGTTGTAGGGGCGAGAAAGGATAACGGTCATTTGATTATGAGCCTCGCCGATTGGAACGTTGGCCTGCTCGGCGGGCGTGATCGCTCATCGCACCTGCCGTCGCGTGTGCCATCGCGTTAACTAGAATCTGTGCCATCGGATGAGTCGCCGCTGCGGTCACGCGATCCAGGGCGGTGGGCCCCCATCCCTGGGCACGTCGGATGGCATCCCACAAGGCATCGACGTCTGCGGAACAGTTGATACGATCGAGCGAGCCAGGCAAATCGAAAGAGTCGGAAAACTGGCAACGTGGACGATCGTATCCCGATGCCCGAAACCGCTGGATCAGCCGCCCAATGTCTTGATAGGTTTCCTGGCCCTGTTGCAGGGCGTCTTGATGATGCAACGTTGATTGCTCCGAGTTTTCCATTTTGTTTTCGATACCACGCAATGATGCGACAATTTGATCGTCGGTCACCTCAGGGGTGTGGCGAGCCTCCTGTCGCAGTTCACTGGATTGTTTGTCGGCGAGCATCTTGCGAAACAGCTCGATCGCATCGCGATAAAATTCGCAGCGAGGGCCCTCGATCGCGTTGAGCTCAGCCTGGATCGCCTCGCAAGCGGAGGTTTGCGTCCCCAGCCCCTCAATGGCCGAATTGCGTTCTGCGACGAGTGATTCGACAAGGGTGAGTTGTGCGGGCAAGCCGAACTTGTCTGCCGCATGGTCGCGATAACCTTGGATCTCAGCCATCACCATGTCGAGCGCGGCACTATCCTCGGCGATGATTCTTCGCATCGCGGTGGGCGTATTGGTCAGGTAGTCGTAATTGCGCTTCGTTTTGTTGTAATCGACCAATTTCGCAACAAACCGGTCCATCCGTCGGGTTATGCCGCGATGCTGGTATTTCGACGTGCCGAAATCGCGATCCTTCAGGTAGGTGAACAGGTGGTCCTCGTCATAGGCGGGGAGTTTGCGTGCCGCGTCCTGGCTGACTTCGTCGAGATTGTCCTGGGCACGCTGCAAGGCCACTTCGGCCATTGCGGCGCGATGGGACAGATCGACAAACGCGGGCTGGTCAGTGAGATACTGCTCTACCTGAGCGGCGATCTCGTTTTGACGATTCTCAGCGGCATCGAGTCGCTCATTGAGCTCATCCAGTCCCGTTTCGAGGTTGCCTCGGAGTTGATTTTCGTCATCGAGTTGCAGCTTCAGTTCCCGCACGCGTCCCTCTTTGCGAAGCAGGATTTCGCGCATGGCCGGGCGGATTTCAGCCCACGTTTTCTGCACCGACTCGACCGTTAGGTCCGGTAGATAGTGTTCGGCGAGTTTTCGCAGCGTCTCGTCTCGGTCGTCTGCGAGTTGGTCACGCTGCTGTTCAATTTGCCCCATCTGCCCACGCAGCTGTTCCAGCTTCGCGGCAGCTCGGTTGTAGGCGGCAATCAGCTGCTGGTGAGCTTGAGGTCCAGAAATCGGCATGGAGAAGAGAGAATGATGAGAAAAGGGCAGAAGAGAAGTCGGCACGACGGCCAGCCTACAGGAAGAGCCAGGCTCCCGTGGCGGCGACCACGGCAGCGGCCGCGGACAGACGGTACCGCCAGATCCAACAGTAGGCGAAAAACTTTTTCATACCTGGTTTGGGGGCCGCGTAGGTATGCAGATTGGCGAGGTACTGATCGATGGCGGCATCAATTTCGGATTCGGTGACCCGGTCTCCCGACATTGCCGCGGTCCGCATCAATTTCTGACGCAGTCGCACGCGGACCTCGTCGTGGCGGAACATCTCCTCAGCGGTCTCACGCTGTTGTCGCATTTCGCGGGCGACATCCATCACCCGCAGCGTTTCGGCAATCGTCATGTCTTCGCCAGGCAGCTTCGTTTCAGCGCGTCGGCGGTGGAGCTCATCCGGCGAGAAGGCGGCAGGAGCCGGGGCTTGCACCTGAGCGTTGGCACTGGAAGTCATCGATCAATCTCAAACGTCGTGGTTTCCTGGAGAAGAAGCGAGCTCCAGAATCTAGTTGATTTTTCAGCGACAATTTGCGAATCGCTGACCCTACAGCTCATTCTACGCTGACACCCTTCGTTGCAGGGAGTACAGGCAGCGTTGGCGAGCCAGAATCGTGTCCCTGGCCAAAATCACGGCACTCGGCGAAATTTCGGAGGATGATTGCCGCTCGGTTGGCAGAACGATAGCCTAGTGGCAAGACTCTTCGTTCACTTCCGCTTTTCACGAGTTCCCGGTCATGAGCCAACAAGCACGAGCCAACGAGCCTGCCGCACCCAAGTCTGAGTCCGAGTTGCAGACCACCGATCGGACGCAGGATCTCGACACTCGCTCGACGTCGATGCGTGATTATCTCGACCGGGCACTGGACACGCTTAAGAAGTTTGGGACCGCAGAAAACCAGGCGCCGCAGGAATTGCTGACGCTGCTCGAGGAGGTCAAGCATATCGACGAATCGAAGGTGCTCGCGATCGCCGAGGTCATCAAGCACATGAGCTCGTTCAACGCACTCGTTCGCGAGAACGTAGAGAGCGTCGAGGTTGGCAATCGTTACATGGACATCGCTCAGATGTTCGATTCGGTCCGCGACGACAGCAAGCGGCTGATCGCGCAGCTCGACGACGGCAAGATTTCGGGCACCGAGAAAGTCTCGAATTGGTGGATGAATATGCGGCGGGGCACGCCCAGTGATCGCTTTGAGAAAATAGTCGAAGTCTACGGGGATGTTGCCAAGGACACGAAGGCAGCGTTGAAGTCGGAAGAACAGATCATGGATGCCTACATCGACTTTCGCTTTGCATTGAAAGAAGCGGAGGTGCTCGCCCGCGAACTTCTCGACGAGGATTTGCCGATACTCGACGCAGCGAAGCAGGAACTCGCCGATGCGCAAAAAGCCGTCGATCAGTACGCGGGCGCCGATGAGGGTGGCAAGAGCCAGTTAGAACTTCGACGCGACGAGGCGCGGCACCGTTTCGAGGAGGAAGACAAGACGTATCAACTGCTCAAGGACATCGCTGAGAACCTCTCGATTGGCTACGACGTCGGGGAGACGCTGATCACCAAACTCAAGCAAACACACGACGTCAAAGAACGTGTGTTCCGTCGCGCGGTGACGTTTTTCACAACGAACGAGCATGTGTTTACGATTCTCGGCACGGTCTACACCAGTCAGCACGGCCTGCACGAAGTCACGCAGGCCACCGAGGCCATGAAAGACGGCGTGAACAAAGGCCTTGAAGATATCGCGAACTTGGGACGCAAGCTCGAACGGGCTGCGCTCAAAGCGGGATACGGCAGCACGGTCGATCCGGAATCCGTCCAAAAGCTGGTTGATTCCATCAGTGGATTCCAGATCGAATCGCTGCAAATGATCGCCGAGCTGCGCAAGGAAAGTGATGAGAGCACCAAGGCGATCCGCAAAAGTGTCGAGGAAGGCAAACGCCGATACCAAGAAACCATGGGCAAGTACGCCCGTGGGGAATTCGTTGGTTAGTTGCCGCTTACGAACGGACGCTGACGCGGCACATGCAAGGTGATCGTTGACGCGTAGCTCGTGAATTCGTATTCGTCGCTCCGCTCGTCATCGGCAGTGTAGTGTGCAACGACCAAGTACCGATTGGCAGCATTGGGGACGAACGTGGCCCGTCCTTCTCGATCGGTGCGAAATTCGTACGCGGGATCAAACTCACCCGCGAGGTGAGTGCCTTCGGGAATGAAGCTAACGACGACGTCCGAAAGGGGCTTGCCCTGATGCAGAGCCTGCACGGTGATCGGTTGTCCGACGACAACCTCGCTCAGCGGGCATGTCTGCAGCACGAGCTCAAAGGGCAGCCCGAGTGGTTGTTCATGAACATGTTCGTTCAAGACCGGATTGTCGAGCGAGTCGGCGACCAGGAAATAAGATTTCGCGGTACGGATGCCACGAACGGACTTGCCATGTTGCATGACACGATCGAGTTGCTCGACGACGCAGTGCATGCCAGGCTGAGTGGCTACCAACGGTGTTGTCCAGTATCCCTCCTTGTCGGCGGATGCTGTCGTAAACATTTTGTCTTTGATGTCAGTGCGGACGCCGTCCGGGGTGAGGTGGTCGACGGATACCCAGTCGAGATCGATCCGTCCCGCCAGTTTGAAGTCGCGATGGTGGTTGCCATGGTTCCCCAGTTTTAAGTCAACATGTGCGATTTCTCCGGTGCGGACGACTGGACTGCTGGTTTGCAGCCAAACATCGTGAGCGGCAGCGAAATGGCAAGTTTGTAGGGCGATCATCAACGTGACCGAGAGTGTGTAGCGGAGCATCATACTTCTTAGTTAGGAGAAATTGGGAATGGGAAAAGGCAGCCTGCCCGGGGTTGAACGAGCGACCTGCTTCCTGCATGTCGCTCAATCGTGATTAGGCCCGAAGGGCCCGTCTTTGCGCTAGGGAGACGCGGAGGTTTTTTCCGGCCTGTGGGCGGTTAGCCACTGAGGCCCCGACTCGGAGAGAACGGCCCCCAGTTCGCTCGCTTCGTCGATACGATCCCATATCGCTGTCGCGATTGCGGACTGCAGGACGGGATGTAGCTTCGCGAACGTGTCCGAGTTGATCAAATAGCTCACTGGATACCGGAACAATCGCGTCTGCAAATCGAATTGGCGTAGTGCACGGTCGTGGTCCCCGCGATAGACGCCCGTGAAGTCCTCGGTGAAGGTTCCCACGCCGGCGATCGGAGCGACCAGTGGGGCCTCGTCATGGAAGCACAAGTACTCCGCGAGCGGCTCGACCGCGGTCGCGATGCGCTGGTTCTGTGGCGTGCTCAGCGAACCGCCGTCGGCTTGCCAGAGGGCATGTTGAACGACGAAGTTTGCGTGCGTGAGCAAATTGTAGGCTTCCACCTGATGCTCCATGACCATCAGTGCGGTGATATCACTCGTCGCTCCCACGTAGGCAGACAGATCGACATGGGCGGGGAGAGTCGATTGGTTCTCGCCATCGACATTGATCATCTCTACCGGTCGGCGACTGCCCTCGAGGATGTAGCCGCCGCGATGGTGCTGCGACCCATGGGTTCCGGTCACGTACCAACCACCCCAGCGATCAGCGATCGGACTGCGGTGGCTCGATAGTGAGCTGCCAGCTCGAAGCACCGGTTGACCGTTTGGATCGGGAAACACCGAGCGAACTTGAAACCCTGGCACCCCCGCGGTCCGCGCTCCACCGTGGCAACTCAGGCAGCGGTTTACTTGTCGCTGCAGCGTTGGTGGCTCCTCAAGATGAGGGTCCAGGGTGTAGAACACAACGCCCAAATCGGGGTCGGCGGTCGCGATCTCGATCAAGCCGTTCTGCACATAGCCCACAAACACCTCATCATTGAAGTAGATCGCGCGAGGTGTGCTGGGGGCAACTTGCGGCTTTTGCATACTCGTTTTGGAGAACACCAACACCTGCGAGGAGGACGGTATCTCCAATTGCTCGAGCAGCCACCGCAGTCGGGGCAGCGCGTCGTTGCGCTCCATCTGGATTTCGCCCTTGTCCATCGCATGTTGAAGTCGGGCCACGGGGTTTCGCGTCGCGGGGGATTCGCTGTAGCGGATCGGCTCGGCCTCCCAGTTCACCATTTGTCCCTGCACGCCATCGGCGAGCATGAGCAGGCTTAGCATTGTCACCGTGCGGATCATTGCGATACCTCCCGTGCCAGGCAGTGGATTTCGCTACCGGTTCGAATCAAGATCGCGTCGTTGGTGAAGGCAACACCATACTGAACCGGATCGGCGAATCGGCTCTCACCGTTCGCACGCGCCGACTCCATGTCTTCTTCACTCATGGGTTTGCGAGCGGCAGTGGACGCCTTGGCATGGGAAGCCTCTTGGTCTCGCGGCGCGCCAGGACGAGAGAACGCACCTGGATCGGTGCTCGGAATCGATTCCAAGTCCCACAATTCGTTCTCCGCCAACACACGGAACTCGGGCCCCGCAGCGATGACGGTCGTCGTCCCGCCTTTGCCAAACAGGTACACCCGATCGTCAATGCCAACGGGCGTTATCCAGCATTGCTCGCCGGCGCGTTTGCGATAGACAGTCTTACCGCTTTCCAGTTCGTAGCAGTAAAGCACGCCGGCGTTCGTAATCCAGTATGCGTAGCCGCGATGGGCCATGGGCGAGGCAAACGTCGTGGTCGCTTTCTGAGTCTTCCAACAAACATGCGGTTCGAAACCATCGTCGGTGGGGTCGATGCGCAGGCACAAATTGGACTCGATGGCATCGCTCAGATTCGCATCCTGCATGCCCGCCGAGGCACCGATCAAGACGGTGTTTTCCGCGACTTGTTGCGGCGTGTTGGAGGTGTTCGCGCCGATCTCCTCAAACGTCCAGAGTTGTTCTCCGGTCTCGGGATCGTAGCCGTCAACCGAGCCATCACTACTGCAGACGATCTGGTCAGCACCACCGATGCGAATGATCGCAGGAGACGCGTAGCTCTTGCGACTGAAACGTGGGGTTCGCCACAATGTCTTGCCAGACGTCTTCTCGACAGCCAGCAAATAGGATTCACCCTCGTGATCGATCATCACGAAGACGCGTGCACCCAAGCCGACGGGGGACGATGCCAGACCAATGACCGATTCAAACGCTCCGTAATCCGCCACGAGCGACCGCTGCCACTGGATCTCGCCAGTTGCCGCGTCGAGCCCGACGAGGTTCCCAGTTTCGAAGAACGCGACCACCTGCTCATCGTCGACCAGAGGCGTCGGCGCCGAGCGGCTTTGGAAATAGTTCGCACGCAGCGGCATCGCAGAATCGAAAGTCTGCCGCCATTTCTCGTCGCCGGATTGCAGATCCAAAGCCGTGACAATGCATGTCTCTTTCATGTCACCCTCGATGCTGGTGACAAAAACCGTGTCGCCCCAGACGATCGGGCTGGATTGCCCTTTGCCGACAAGGCTGGCTTTCCATCGTCTGCCTTCACTGGGGCTCCACGTCAACGGTAGAGTTGAGGCCTGCAGGACCTCGGTACGGCCTTGTCCGAGGAATGATGGCCAGACCGCTTGCGCATCAACCTGATTGTCGAGGATCCCGTAGGCCATCGCGATCGTGAGCAGGAAGGGGAGTCGTCGGTTTCTCATGATCACAGTCCCTCCATCACTTCGTGGCCATTGCGAGTCGCAAGAGATCGCCAGACGCTCAGGTCGATGCTCTCGTTGACAAAGCCGACGCTGCCATCGCAGCGGGCAACATGCACTCCACCGGGATGATTGCTGCGGGCACCAAATACGCCCCAGCCACAACTCTGGATGTCGGGGATACCGCTTTGGGGCGGATGGTAGTGGGTATAGCCTGTCCAGTATTCACGCCCGCTGATCCAGCCCGCTCCCCGCTGGCCTGACCATCCCCGGTGCAGGCTACTGGCACGCGTGTAGGCCTCCATCTGATTGGGATCCTCCGGCAAAACAAAACCGGCCATCCCAGGCGTGCTCGGGGGCATCGTGCGGCTGATGAATGCGCAGGTGACGTTGAACATCGTGCGTCGTCGCATCGCATCCATGGTGGGTTCGGCCGGCGACTGCTCGAGTACGCCGAGCAGATGCTCAGAGAACGCCGCGGTATTGCTCAGGCCATCGGTGACCGCCTCGAAGCCGACATGGGCGTTGATCCAGTTGATTCCGTTGGTGGCAACGCGGGTATCGTATTGTGTCCCCACACCGGTGCCGTTGTTCATCGCATAATTGGTGGCTGAATAGGCCTGTGTTGGGCCCGCTCCGCTCAGCGATGTCACGTAGTACGTACGGTCTTGGTTTTCACTCGGACAGGTCAATGTCGGCATCGCTGTGGCCGCTGCGGTGTCGTGCGGAGCCACCAGTTGCCCGGGACAGCAACCAACCGTGAGCGGTTGATCGAAGTGAATCATGCTGAGCATGTTGCCCTGTTCATAGAACGGGGCCATCTGTGCAAACACTGAAAAGTTGCCGGATGTGCCCGCGCCTGTCGTGTAATTCGTCGGCATCTTGCGATGCGTGCTTTCATAGTTATGCATCGCCAGGGTGACCTGTTTCAAGTTATTGCTGCACTGCATGCGCCGTGCTGCTTCGCGAGCCGACTGCACGGCGGGCAGCAACAAGCCGACCAGGACGCCAATGATGGCGATCACAACGAGGAGTTCGACGAGTGTAAATGCCCGTCGATGAGAAAGGCGGTAGTACGGTGAATTCATCTTGCTGAAATATTGATATGGGAAGGGAGGCGATGCTGGATTACGAAAAAACCCTAGGCCGCTGAAAAACCGTGTTCGTGACGGCGCGCAGCGATCCTGAGCAACGCATTGGATTGAGTTTTGATGCGGTGCCGTTTAACGGGGATTGGGCAGGAAGATTCGAAGGACGCTACCGCGCCGGCGGCGAAGACCACGCTGGTGTGAGGAGCAAGACCTCGTATCACCCGCGCGGCAGCGGTGTTTTTGCTACGCAACGACGTGCGCAGCAACGAATCGGAATGCCGTCAATGATGAAGAGAAGGCAACCCACATCAGCCACGTCCCATCGACGACCGCACTCCCAGGGAGTGTTCGCGATTAACGATGTTCAGAGACGAATGGGTCGACTTCCGCCGCCGTGAGCTAGGGTACGGGCGGATCGGGGCAGATCGCCCGAGACATAGCGTGATCGTTGACGATCGCTAAGCAAAACAGCAACCGCGGTTCCGACCCAATCAACGGTTGGTCCGACGGCGTGACAACCACTTCGGAAAGGAGCGACCACAGCCAGGTGACGCCACGGCATTTCGCAGCATCTTCAAGCCTGACCAGACGCATCCGGGAGACCGCTTCCGCGGGTTCTGGCGAGTCCACTGCGGACGGTTTGACGGAGTCGACGCTCTCGCACGTCACCGTCTCGCAGACCGCGGCCTTGGGGCCACAACAACAGCCACATTTCGACGCGATCGAAGGCTTCGCCGATCGATTCACCGCTAGCGTCGGCTGCGTGCCAGAGGAGGAAACGCGAGCGACTAGGAACGCGGGAGGAGTAACGTTGTTATCGGCTGCCCACTGAAGTTTCTCGGCGTCGGAGTGGCAACAGCACTTGTCCCAACAAAAATCTGCCGTCGCACAGCCGCACGCACAGTTCTCGCAAGGAAAACGTCCCGTTTTTTTGGGACCGGGCGCCATGAAAGGCACACCGATGACACTACACGAAACCACCGCCAACAGCAGCACGCTGATGAATTGGCGAAGCGGTAGCGACCGCGCTCGATAGAACGACAAAACCGAAAACAAACTGGGGACAAAGCCTCAACACGGGCCCTAAAAAGGCTCGCTCCTCACAGATGGAGACTTTAGTCGACGCTGTCACGGTTGTAAATTCGATTCCTTTGAGAATCGCTGCGGTCGTCCGTCGCACTCGCAACATACCGGCGGATGGCTGGTGGAGCGGAGTCGCGAGGGCGGGGTGTGCGTGGGCAGGTGAGAGGGAGGGGGTGAGAGTGCGGGGGTGAGAGTGCGGGGGTGAGAGTGCGGGGGTGGTACCCGGTGCCTTACGGCACTCGGCTCAAAGGGGGGGACGAGTTGGTTGAGTTGCCGCGTCGGTGGCAGGGGGCGGTGGGTGAGCGGCTTTATCGAGAGCCGCTACCAGAACGCTCGATGGGAGCCCTGAATGATCACGCCGCTCGCTGTGCCGACTTGCGATTCGATTTGCCCGTCGCGGATTTATCGGTGATGATTTGGCGGATGCGTTCGAGTGCGTTGTGCATTGCGACACCATCGCGAAAACGCTTCGAGGGCGTCGGATCGAGGGCTTTTCGTGCCCAATCGACGAAGTCCGGATGCAGTCCTTTGCGAAATTTCGCGTACGATGGCAGCGGAGCTTCAAATGGGTACTCCGGCAGGATCCCCGAGAGCATGCGATACACGATCAACCCGAGCGAAAACACATCACTGCGATACGTGGGTTTTCCCATCGCCTGTTCCGGCGCGATGTATCCGAGAGTTCCCGAGGCGGAGATCTGATGTCGACGTGATTGATTCCGCGCCAATCCAAAGTCGGTCAGGCAAATGCGGTTTTCGGGAAACAGGATGAAATTCTCAGGCTTGATGTCCCTATGAAGCACACGGTTTTCATGTGCGTGGGCGAGCGCTGCGGTCATTTGACGGACATAACCCACCGCGGTACTGCGTGCCAACCGCCGGCTCAAGCGGTCGTTCAGGCTCTCATCCCCGAGCGGGAACACCATCACGAACTGGCCATCGATGTAGCGGGCGTCTTTGAGTGGCAACACGTTTGGATGCGTCAATCTCGCCATGATCCGCACCTCGCGCTGCACATCGTCGAACGATTGAGACAAAGCTTCGCTTGACAGGTCCGGCAGTTTCAATGCCACCGAACGATCTTCGATTGAGTCGTGGGCCTGGAAAACGACGGCGAAACCGCCTTCGCCCAACCGACGCACCAAACGGTACTTGTCCAGCCGTGCGCCTACACGCAGTCGCCGAGTTGGCTCGGGGTCGGCCATCACCAATCGTAGCTTTGCAGTCACTCGCGGTTTCTCTTTATACAAAGGTCGAAGCATCTATCGGGGACCGATCAGATGCCTAGGAACGAGCAGGAAATTACAGTCTGAATTTGTGGTCGAACGTTCCGCGGTCGACGATTCCGTCCGCCGAGCGCTCGGGCACTCATTTCGCTCGTTCCCTAGCGATGGGTATGACTCAGTTCTTCGGGAAATAGTCGGTTCTGAATGATCGGGTCGGCCGGCGAGCCGCAGCGAGTTTGCACATCGATGCGGACCGACCAGCGACCATTTGCATCCGCCTGGATGATCCAATGTGGCATCACGCACACGCTTTGATGGACCAGCTCAAAGCCCGCTTCACTCTGGCTAACGGTGGCGATGGGGAATGCCCAAATGCCGCTTTCTCGATCGCACTTCAGTTCGACATCGATGTCGAGCCAGCGATCCGAAAGGCACAGCGACGAGGCGCCGTTGAGATCGATTGTGTCGCCGAGTTGTCCGAGCCGATTTCCATCGGCATCGCTGAAGTACCGATCGTCGGCGCCGGAGGGCAAACCCGCGAAATTCCACTCAATCGCGAAATGCAGCGGGCGACCGGGCGGCAGGTTCTCCAACAGGTAGGTGACCGACAACGTGTCACTGTCTTGATCGATCGTGACCGCTTTGGTCAGTGTGATGGGGATCCCCCATGCGTTACCATCTCGGCGCATTTGCACTTGCACGCGGTCACTGCCACGGCGCAGTTTGGCTTCGAACGGAAGGTCAACAAAATCACCGCGTTCGAGCGAATCGCCCGCCATGACCGATTCCAAGGTCGCTTCGTTGTCAAAGAAGTGATCCATGAGGCTTTTGCGTGCATACCGATCGTATTGCACACACTCGTCGAGGCCCTCTTGTTTGAACACGACCCGGTCGTGGATGCTGGCGACATCACCGTCGCCGGCGCCTGGACCGGCCAAAACTTTACGGTGATAGGCCTCAGGTCGCCGCTGCAACGTTGCCAATAGATTGTGATTGATTTCTCGAACGTCCCATTCGTACATCCGGCCACCGCGGGCGGGGTCGAGCCACAAAACCATGTGTTCGTTCGACAAACGGACTTCTTGCTGGCCGTCGAAGTCATAGTCATCGGCGGCGGCTTGAGGTGTGCCGAGCGTCCCCTCGGCTTGGGCGAGCAGCGTATCGGCAGCGATCAAGTGTTCGTAGATCGCATTGCGTAAGTGCGGCAGGTAAACGCCACCAAAGGCGCCGTGCCAGTACGGGCAGTTGCACTGACCGCGATAAAGATGGTCGCGAGCTTCCGCGAGCACGCCACCGTCGCATCCTGCCGCCTCGGCTTTCGCTAAACGCTTGCTGACGTACATCATGCGTGCGTACATCTCATTCGTTTCATCGTACTTAGTTTTGAAGTTGCGCCAAAACCCGCCGCGGATGAACGTTTTCAGTCGTGGCCATTCGGAGCTTTTCTCCAACGCATGGCTGACGTCTTCCAACGTCTCTTGCGACTCCACAGGCAGCGACCACTCCGTCATTTCGCGATAGCTGCCATCGGGCAGGTAGGTTTTGCCGGCTGCCGGTGCCCTGCGAATTGCCTCGGCCATCGTGATCGTGTGCAGCCATTCCTGATTCTCGCAGAGCGAGTCGAAGAACGAACGGAGCCAACCCTCGTCGTACACGTGCACCTTCGTATCGGGCCACGTCCCGAACTTCTCGCCGTCGTCACCAAATGTCATGACCGCGCCGGGATGACGCTCGGCGACGCCGCGCAGATACGAGATCGTCTCGCTCGCGGGGCGGAACGGGATCGTGTATCGCAAATGCTCGCTGCCGGGAAAAATCCGAAGCAGACGGCCTTGGTCCTCGACGAGGTAATAGCTCGTCAAGTCGTCATCCTTCAAACCCGCGGCCTTGAAGTGATAGTCGTCCAGCACCGTGTAATGAATGCCTGCGTCGACAACGTCGGTCGTCAGACTCGATTCCCACACTCGCTCCGGTGTCCACATTCCGCCAGGCGTGACGCCGACGTTTCGTTTGAGCCAGCGGCTGTAGGATTGGATCTGACCAATCCGATCGCGGCTTGGAAGCATTGTCAGAATGGGCTCGTATTGCGGGCCACCGACAATTTCAACACGTCCCGCGTCAACGAGTAAACGCAACCGATCGAGATACTCGGGATGCCTGTCAGCTAGCCACATCATCAATGGGCCCGATGTGTGCAGTGAGATCTGCAACGCTTCGTAGGGCTCGAAAACGTCTAGGAACGGTAGGTAGCTGTCCTGATAGGCTTGCTCAAAGACGCCGTCGAAGTTACCGATGGGCTGGTGGTTGTGAAGGACCAAGCAGAGATGAACGTGCGGCGTCATGGCGTTTGGCATTTATGAGTAAAAGTGGGGCGAAGTGAGTCCAAGTCGTGACCTATTGTACGGCTCGTATCGATCGTTCCGAATCCCATCGAGGAAAGGATTGATACGTCGTTTTGGGGGCTTTCACCCCATTAAGCGGCACGTTTGGCACATCCCCGAGAGTCTCGGTAAGGCTGGGAAGCTGCATAACCGTCAACTTCGGTAGCCCATGGAGTCATTATCGACGATCTCGGGAAATAAGTTGAACAATTGCTCAAAATGTAGAACTCGCGAACGGGACAGGTTCTCTCCCCCCCCCCTGTTTGTTGATTTTCAACGCGGCGTCGGGTAGACTCGCTTATCTATTCGTAGGGGGCGCCATGAAGAAAGTCCCCCCCCAGAACACCAACGCGCCGTCCGCAGTGGAAGCCCGCGCTGCTCGTCACCCCATGGCGGCTCCTCATCCGCCCCGACCACATCGCCTGTCAATCTATCTTCTCTCCTCAGTTCAGGATGTTCGATGTTACGTAGCTCTTCATGGATTGCTGCGGCGTGCCTCGCCGCGGCAACGGTGACTGGTTTGTGTTTATCCGAAGCCCCCGCGATCGGTGGCGATGGCGAGCAACCGATGACGCTGCGAGTTGCTGGGCCGGGCGGCGCCGGTAGCGAGGGGCTTGTCGGACAGTTGGACGCAGCCCCCACACCGAATCAGCATCAACGCCAGCACGCGGCGGCACCATTCGCCCCATCGAAAGCGGCGGAGAAAACAGGGCCCGGAAAACCGAAGTATCGCACGCATGTCGCAAAGCAGGCTGCTGCGAAATTGGATGTCGAGGTGAGTATGCAGTTGGAGACGGGATTGGATACGTTAGCCGACGAGCTCTCCGAACAGATCGGCGTCCCCGTGCTCGTCGATGTTGGCGCGATCGAATACGCTGGACTGGAATCGTCGCAGACCAACGTGACGTTCTCCAGCGATAATCAACCGCTGCGAAGTTCCTTGCGGAAAATTCTGCAACCTCTCGGCTTGCGGGCAGAGGTCCAAGACGAAGGACTCGTGATCACTGCCGATTTTTCGGAACTGACACGACGGGGCATCCTGACCGACAAATGGGTGGGGATGTCTGATGAGCTGGTCGCTCGCGTTGACGCAGTGCTGGCGACGGAGGTGGTGTTGGCAATCGATCGAACCCCACTCAACCGTGCGATCGCAGATTTCTCCAACGCCGTCGGCTTTCCGATGAATATTAGTCGCATCTCGCTCGAGGCGATTGGACTGACAGAAGATGTTCCCGTCAGGGGCTCCCCGCAGCGCACGACTTCAGATGATCCCGACGCTGAAAAGGAGGAAGCGGAATCAGAGGCGTCCCATAAGAAGTCGCATGTGCAAAAGCTGCCGCTCGGTGCGGCCTTGAATTTCATGCTGCACGACCTCGATTTAGTTTACACCATCGGCGACGGCATGATCTTAGTGATGACGAGGGAAGATGCGGAGAGCCGTCTGCTGACGCGGCTCTATTTTCTCGAAGGCACCGGGTTGCCACGAGGTGATCAGGGTTCAACGATGTCGATGATTCAAACAACCATCGAGCCCGGTAGTTGGGAGGCACTCGGCGGTGTCGGAACCATGGTCTCGGTGGGCAATGGTGAGTCGGCTCGCCCCAGCTTGCTCGTCAGCACGACACTCGGGATCCATGAGCAAGTTGCCGACCTGATGCGATCGCTGCGAGAATCCCACGTTGGCCCCGATCCAATCTGGAGCGGTCGCCCGCCGGCCCCGAGCGGCCCACCGATCCAGGGTGGTTGGGGCGGTGGCGGAGGAGGAGGTGGTGGTGGGATGTTTTAGTCGCGACGACAAGATGAGCCGTGCGTTTCGCTCGCCAGCGGACTCCATCGACATTTGGTCGGTAGCACGGATGAGTCGAGTTTGGCCGGGTGCCGTTGTGATGTGAGTCGACAGCGCTGGCCGCGGGGATCGTAGGCAAGAAACGCCGTGCAAAACCCGCAGCGAGCGTCCAGGCAGCGCACCGCCCATGATTCTTCATCGCGTCGGCTTACTTTACCGGTGGCGTTCGCGACGCCCCATCACCGGCTAGCGGCCTGTTGATTGAATCAAATTTTCGCAGGCAATGGTGAGCGGAGAACCGTAAGGTATCGGGGCACGGACGGCACCCGGCCGCTCACGCGACTCGGCTTACGAAGACAACAGGCCACTAATCGCTGAAGCGTCTTCGCTGGCATTTGGTGAGCGGAGAACCGTAAGTGATCGGCACCCGGCCGCTCACGCGACTCGGCTCATGAAAACAACAGGCCACTGATCGCTGAAGCGTCTTCGCTGGCATTGGTGAGCGGAGAACCGTAAGGTATCGGGGCACGGACGGCACCCGGCCGCTCACGCGACTCGGCTCATGAAAACAACAGGCCACTAATCGCTGAAGCGTCTTCGCTGGCATTTGAGTGGTGGGCATCCGACAGGGCGATCGCCGTTTGGGAACAGCGGGGCGAGTCTTTGCACTGTACGTTTACGCGGCGTTGATTTGGCCGTCTTCGCTGACGTCTTCAAAGCGGATCGAGACCTGTTTACTGACGCCGGATTCCTGCATCGTGACGCCATACAGGGTCGTCGCTGCGGTCATCGTCTTCTTGCTGTGTGTGACGACGACGAACTTGGATTGGTCGAGAAACTCGTTGAGGACGGTGACGAATCGACCAATGTTGGCTTCATCAAATGGGGCGTCGACTTCGTCGAGCACACAGAACGGGCTGGGGCGATACTGGAAGATCGACATCAACAGGGCGACGGCCGTGAGTGCTTTCTCGCCGCCGGACAACAGCGAATTACTGAAGGTCGGTTTGCCTGGCGGCGTGGCGACAATCTCCACACCGGCCTCGAGCGGATCGTCGCACTCTTCCAAGACCAAGTCCGCGTGGCCGCCACCGAATGACTTCCGATAGAGTTTTTGGAAGTTTTGCCGGATCGCTTCGAGCGTATCGAGGAACAGTCGCCGCGAGTCTGCATTGATGCGAGCGATGACCCGTTGCAGGGAATCTTTGGCCGCCGTCAGGTCTTGGTATTGCCCGTGTAATTCGTCGTAGCGGACCTGCAACTCATTGAGTTCCTCGAGCGCTTCCATGTTGACCGAGCCAACATTTTGGACCGCTGAGCGAAGCTTGCTGATTTCGGCGTCGACCTCATCGCGATCGTCAATCTCGGCGAGTTCTTCGGGCGGTTCGTCGTTGCGTAGGTCGATGCTGTAGTCTTCGGCAATCCGTTCGGCGAGCGTGTTGCGTTTGAGTTCGGCGGCATCGCGCGCCGATGAGATCGCCGCCATCGCTTCGGTGGCGGCCGTCACGGCCTTGGCTCCGGCCTTCGACAATGTTTGCACGGACTTCGCCGCGGCGCGCTGCGTCTCGGCTCGGCGTGCGAATTCGCGAAGTTGTTCGTCCACGAGTTCCATGGCAATCAATCGTTCGGCCAAGCGATCGTCCGCGCTGACGATGCTGGCTTCGACTTGGGCAAGGCGCGACCGCGTGTGGGTAATCGCATCACGTAGTTCTTGCTTGGCTGCTTCCCGTTGGGTTTGGTCGCGGCGTGCAACTTCGGCGGCCGTGGCGAGCGATTCGACTTGTTGTTCTAGTCTTGCCGACTCGACGGAGACATTCATCGCTTCGCTTTGCACGGCCTGTAATTTCGCGGTCGCGTCGCTGAGTTCGGACTCGATGGCCGAACGCTCTTGTTCGAGTGATTCGATCGCTGACTTTCCGGCGATAATCGCTGCACTGAGTTTACCGTCTTGTTCTTGGGCGAGTCCGTACGACTGTTCATGCTCGCGATTGGCACCGCTCAATTGATCGACCGACGCCTGCCGTCCTGCTAGCCGCTCGGCAACGTGATGGCTGCGGGCCTCGGCGGCGGCATGGGCGGTGATCCAGTTGCGTTGTGATTGTTCATGGCGTCCGAACTCTGCTGCATGTTCGTCAATTTCATCGGCGAGTCGAGCGAGTTCTTTTTCGCCTTCGCTGATTTGGAAGCCATAGTGCTGCATCTCCGAACGCGCGGCCTGCAGTTCGCTGCGGCGGCTGATCAATCCACTCTCGCCGCCGGGAGGTCCGAGCACACTCGATCCGTCGTTATCGAGAAGGTCGCCTGCGGCAGTGACAAATCGTAGTCCGGCCCCGGAGAGTTTTCGTAATCCCATCGCGGTCGTGATCGAATCGACCAGCCAGGTATTGCCCAATAGATGGCGAACGAGTGGTTGGAGGTCCTCGTCGCACTGAACCATTCGATCGGCCCGGCCGATCACGCCAGCGAGTCCATCGAGTCTGATTTGGTCGCCGGGGCGGCGGGTGGGCAGTTCGTCCATGCGGATGATGCCCACGCGGCTGGGAATTTTGATTTCACCGCTAGCAATCGCATCGCTGATCGCAGAGCCGCGAACAATCACGTATTGGCTGCGTGGGCCGAGGGCGGCATCGATCAGCATGGCGAGCTGTCGATCGACATTCAGGCTCTCGGCGACGAGGCCGACGAGTTGGGCGCGGAGTGGTCCCTCAGGTAGCTGTAGGATTGCGCGGACGCCGCCACTGACGCCGTCATGTCGTGCTTCGAGTTCGCCGAGCACCTTGGCACGCTCGGAGATGCCTTGCAGGCGAATTTTTAGCGAACCCACCTCATCACGTCGGCGTTCGAATACCCGGCGTGTTTCGGCAAGTTTTGCGTCGGCGATCTCCACGAATTTTTGTGAGGCGGCGATCTTGGCAACGAGCTGGGACACATGAGCCGTGGCAGCCTCATGCTCATCCTGGGCGGATCGGAAGTTTTCTTGAGCGACCCCCAGGCTGCGCTGCGTTTCGGCGATCGCGCGTCTGGCTTCGACGATCTGTTGTGCGACGCGCTGCCGGTTGGCTTCGTGATCGGCGACGCGTCGGACCGATGCCAAGTGTTCGCGTTGCAACTCGTCACGGCGATCGGCGATCCGATGGACTTCGCTTTGGTAACGGTCGCGATCGGCGGTAATCCGCTGTTTCGTTGCCAGCACCTCGGCGGCGTGGGTCTTGGCGGCTTCCCAGTCCGTGATGGCTTTCTGTAAATCCGCGGTGGCACTTCCCGCCGCCGTCCGTGTGACTCGCAACCGGCGGTAATGGCCCGCAAGGGTGCGGCGCTGCTCGCTCAGGGTGGTTTGATCGGACTCACGGCGACCCTGCAGCCGCGCGACTTCGCCGGACAGTTCGCCACGTGTCCGCTCCGCCTCGCGGGCTTCCTCCGCAATCGCCTGCAAACCCATTTCAGCGGTTTGACGCTGTTCCTCGAGTGACTCACGCTCGAGTTCAAGCCGGGTGTGTTCGGCCGTCGCATCGTTAAAGCGTTGCTGGGCGGACTCCAACTCATCGCATAGCGCCAACCAGTCCGTCCAAGCGACGACCGTTCGCAGTTCTTTCAAGCGATCGCTTGCTTGGCGGTAGCGTTCCGCCTTACCAGCCTGGCTTTTGAGCGTCTTCAGCCGCGTGGCGACTTCGTCGACGATGTCGCCGAGCCGGGTGAGGTTCTGCTGGACACGGGCCAACCGCCGCTCCGCCTCTACTTTTTTTGCTTTGAAGCGGCTGATTCCAGCGGCTTCTTCAAAGATCGCCCGGCGGTCTTTTGCGTTCGCCTGGAGCATCCGATCGACCTTGCCCTGCTCGATCAAGCTGTACGCATCGATGCCGATCCCGGTACCGCGAATGAGCGCGCGGATGTCCTTCAAACGCACCGCTTGGTTATTGATCAGATATTCGCCCTCACCGCTACGGTAAACGCGGCGGGTGACATGGACCTCGGGAGCGTCGACGGGCAGCTGCCCACCGGTGTTGTCGAAGATGATCGTCGCCTCAGCAGCACCGGCGGGGCCACGCGTTTGCGAGCCCTTGAAGATCACATCGGACATGTCCTTGCCGCGCAGGCTCTTGGCGCTCTGGCTGCCTAAGACCCACTTCATCGCGTCGACGATATTCGATTTCCCAGACCCGTTAGGCCCCACCACCACTGTGATCCCATCAGGGAAATCAAAGCGGGTGCGATCCGCAAAACTCTTGAATCCGGCCAGCTCGAGCGCTTTGAGCATAAAGAAGAGGCAGCAGGCCGAGAGTGGGAAAACAGAAAAACACGGAAACCATCGTCAGATTAGCCAAAATCGTCGGCAAATCCTAGGTCAGCACAGCGATCAGGCAAATCAATATGATCAGCAATCCGACCATCATTTTGCCGGCCGTGCCCGTGGTTCGACCCCAGAACGCGGCGTGACCGATACGCCAATTCTCACGCCAAGGTTTCCCGTCGTTCCATTCGGCAAGCATTGCGCCCGCAGTGGCCCCCAAACCGCCAAAGAGCAGGGCAGCCAAGACGGGCCCAATCACCGGGACTGGCAACCCGATGATGCCGCCGGCGATGGCACCGATCATGGATCCAACAATGGCCATGATCGTTCCCCGACGACTCGCTCCGGCACGACTGGCGCCGACCGCACCGGCAGCGAATTCAACGATTTCACCGATGATCGCAGCCAAAAACGCCAGCCCCAGCGGCACCAGCCCAATCTGCCCGCGTCCTGAATCGGGTCCTAACCAGGCGTAAATGACCATCGCTAAAACCGCGATCCAATTGCCCGGCAAGGCGACCAGATTGAGCAACCAAGCCGCCAGACAGGTCAAAACGAGCAGCGATGCGATCAGGAATGTCCCCCCCGAACTGACCACCGGCCACACCGAATCTTGCAGGCCGGAAAACCAGCCTGGACTCTCTGCAGGGACCGACGCGCTCTCGGCAACTAGCGAATTGCCGAGCACTGCCAGCAGAGTGTGAAGAAAATCGGTCGGTTCGATCATGGTTCGATGAAGTCTCTATTTACGGCGAACCCGATTTCACCGGATGTCGTCTCTTTGGAACAGTAAGATTAGCGAGTCCATTCAGACCGCTTTTTAACAATCCGGCACTGGATGTGGAACGGCGCTGTGCCACCCGCTAGTATAGACGTAACGAATACGTGATCCCAGTTTCGCCAGGCGAGAGGACAGCAGTATCCATGAACGCTAGGGTTCTAGACACCAACGTGCTGGTTTTGAATCGGTTTTACATGCCGATTCGAGTTGTGAACGTCCGTCGGGCAATGACGTTGCTATATCGTGACTGCGCCGAGGTGATCGATTGCGATGATGGCCAGTACGTCAGTTACGATTTCGATTCGTGGTGCGAATTGAGTCAATTGGCGGCGTTGGAAAAACAGCCCGACGAGGAGTACTTGCAAGCGGTCGATTTCGAGATCAAGGTTCCACGCATCGCTCGTTTGACGCGATTCGATCGGATGCCCGCGCAATCGGTACGCTTCAATCGCCGCAATCTATTCGCCCGAGACGAGTATCGCTGTCAATACTGCGGCAAGTCAGAGCCGTTGGCCAAACTTAGTCTCGACCACGTCGTGCCCCGTTCCCATGGCGGCGCCACGACATGGGAGAACATTGTTTGCAGTTGCATGAGGTGCAATAGCCGGAAAGGTGGCCGCACCCCACAACAGGCTCGCATGAAACTATTGTCGCATCCTGTGAAGCCACGCTTTAATCCGCTGATGACCTTGTCGTGCGACGATCCGCGATATGAATCGTGGAAGACGTTTTTGCAGACGATGTGACGCGAAGGGACTTTCCACGGTCTCCTCCCTGTGCGAATCACTCGATGTCATCTCAACTCAACAGGGGGAAATCGTTCGGCGTCACTCGATTCACCGCGTGCCCGACCGGCCGCGGACTGTGAACGCGCGCCGGGCGATGCCCACGCGGTCAAACGGCCGGACTGGATCGGAGGTGCTTCGCGACGCAAGTTTTTGAATTGCGCGTCGTGTTCCGAATCGCAATCCTGGCATCGATGATGGCGGTTTGATCGCGTCAACAATGACCTGTTGACGCGTCCGATTGAGTGACGTTTCTGCGTGACAACGGATGCCGGTTAGACGGTTTCGACGATGCCGGTGCTGTCGGCGAAGGAATCGGTGCTGACGCCGAGCCGTTGCAGCATGGTGGCGTACAGGTTCGACAGCGGCACGTCCTCTCCTTTGGCTTTGTCTTGCCAGGGCTCTCCCTTGCCGAGCCACGGGCCACCTTGGAAATTCATGCCAGCGTGGTTGATGTACTGCCCATGCTGGAATCCCATGTGACTGCCACCGGCAAGGATCAAGGGATAGTTTCGAGAAAGGTGAAAGGCGCTCGAAGCCGATCCGAAGAGCAGCAGGGTGTTGTCCAACATGCTGCCTGTTCCTGCCGGTTCAGCCGTCTCTTTGAGCTTGCCGAGCAATCGCCCGTACTCCTCATTGAGAAACTGGCAATAGGTGCCGAAATTCTTCCAGCCGCCCGGATTCTTGGTCTCATGCGACAATTGGTGAGCCAGATTAAAGCCCACCGCACGAGCGAGGTGATCGCTACGGCCGACACCGTTTTCGCGACCGATCTGGTACGTCGCCACGCGCGTCGAGTCGGTTTTGAATGCGAGGTAAATCAGATCGAACATGGTTCGCAGATACTCGCGTGGCTCATCGGTGGTCAGTTCAAGGTTCAGTGGATCGCCATCCAATTGAGGCAGGGGCGCATCGAGCCATCGTTTGGCCTTCTCAACTTTGACTTCTGCCTGCCGCACTGAATCCAAGTATTCGTCCAAGCTCTTTCGATCGTGGGTCGACAGGGTTTGCCGTAGCGAGCGTGCATCGGAGAGCATGTCGTCCAGTGCGCTGCGGCTGAGTGCCAATCGGCGAGCGGAATCGCCATCGCTTTTGACGAATAGTTGATCGAAGATCTGCTTGGGCCGATGCTCGGCAGGAATCGGGCGACCGTTGCGGTCAAACGAGAGCGTGTGCGTGCCGCGGGCTGTCCCCGTTCCCCCATCAGTCGACATGACCAACGATGCAAAACGCGTTTGCTCACCCACATGCCGGGCGTATTCTTGATCCAGAGAAATCGTATTCTGGTACTCGCGATCCCCGCCACCGGTTGCCGCGGCAGTTAGAAACTGGTCGGCATTGTTGTGCCCATGGACGTCTCTCGCGTTAATATGCGAGAACCCTGACAGCACCGTCAGGTCGCCCTTGAGCGGTTCCAGGGACTCCATGCACTTGGTGAATTTGAAATCGCTACCATCCCCGTGAGGAAACCAAGCCCAGTCCTGGTAGGCGGGATCTTCGGGCAGTGGCATGGGGACGCCATCGGGGAAATAGAAGCAGGCGAGCCGCTTGGGATTCGCGGTCGCTTCGGCCCCGCGTGCCGTCGCGGTCGACAAGGATCCGAACATCGGCAGCGCCAAGGCGATCCCGCTCCCACGCAGGAATCTCCGCCGGTCGATATGATTCATATTCGATTGCATAAAACTATCCTCAGTTTAGGATCTCGCTCAGAGCGGCACGGCACCCTCTGAAACTATCTGGATTGAAACAGATCACTGGTCACCACTTCTCGAATCACGGTCCGGAGTCCGTCGCCCTCGCCACGAACCTCGGCGGTGATGGCATCAATGTCCGCATGGTCGGCAAACGCCAATGGACGCCCCAGGGCATAGGTGGCAAGTTTGTGCACCATGGCACGCACGAACTGATCCTGCCGATTCTCCAACAAAAACCGTTTGAGCCCTTCCATTCCATCAAGTGTCTGGTGGTTAAACAACTCGCTGGAGGCGTCGACCGGTTTGCCCTGAATCTCATCACGCCATAGCCCCAGAGCATCGTAGTTCTCGAAGGCAACTCCCCAGGGATCAATTTTCACATGGCATGACATGCACGCCGCGTGATTGCGATGATCTTCGATTCGCTCCTTCAGGGTCATCTTTGCAATTTCCGGATCCGCCAGGTCGATCTGCGGCACCGCGGGTGGCGGTGGCGGAGGGGGATCATTAAGGAGGCTCTCCAGCACCCAGATCGCGCGTTTCAATGGATGGGAGTCTGGCCAATCGGAATTCATCGCCAGCAGACCGGCCTGCGTCAACAGACCGCCACGCTGAAACGTGCCATCCAGATCGACGCGTTGAAATTGATTTCCGTGGACGCCCCTGAGTCCGTAGTGGCCGGCGAGTCGCTCGTTGGCCATCGTGTAGTCGGAGTGGATGAAATCCAAGATGCTGGCGTCCGTCCGCAGCATCTCGTCGAACAAAGCGATCGGCTCCTGCTGCATCGCTTCTTTCAATAGCGGATCAAAATGCTTGATGTGCTGGTTGAAATTCATGAAATCCAGCAACTGCATGTCGAGCCACTGATGCACAAAGTGCTCTGAGAATCGCGAGCTGCGTGGGTCCGCCAGCATCCGATCCACCTGCGATGCGAGCACACTCGGGTCGGTCAACTGTCCGCTTTCAGCCAGCTCCAACAAGGTGTCATCGGGGACACTGCACCACAGAAACATCGACAACCGGGTCGCCAACGCGTAGGGCGTCAGCGCGGATCGCTCAGCGGCCTCGGCCGTCGGCAGTGGTTCGGTGGTATTGGTAACGTACAAAAACTGGGGGGATGACAGCACCGTCGCCAAGACTTCGACGATCGCTTCTTCAAAGCTTTCGCACTGTGGCCGTAGGTCGGAGAAGAGATTCAGTTTGCGATCGATTTCATCATCGCTCAATGGGCGACGCCAGGCACGGGACATGAACGACGTCACGATCTCCCTTGCATACGCCAACTCGTCATCGGCATGCTCACTCTCAATGAAGATCCGCTGGTGCGATTGGGGCGGCCACTGATCGTAGACCGGAGCGGCGACCCGTACATAGTCAATCTGAATGTCGTTCGACGACGCCGAGCTATTGGCAAGGCGGATGTATTCTGACGGGCTCGGCGTCACGCCCATCGGAGATGTTTTACGGACTGAATTGCGAGGGTAGATCTCGCCCAAAGGCACCTCCCACTCGATCAATTGAGGTTGATCATGGTCAGCGGTTACCTGCGTGTCTGCTTCACTGACGCGTAGCAACGCGCGTCCCTCGTTGCTCGCCTGCCACCCAAACAGCAGCTGTAGGCTTGGGAATCGATCGGTATCTGTATTGACGCGTGAGGCCTGCACCGTCACACGCATGGTGCCTTCGTCGGGCAATTGGTTCCCCAGCTCGACAACGAGCTGTTGTTGGCGCACCGCTGGCAGGATGGCGACATAATCATAGCTGTCGGGTAACTCAGGCGGCGTATCTGTCGGTGCAAATGCATATTTTGCACCGTTGTACTGCCATCGGGCTAACGCTGTCCGTCCGCTTGAAAGCTCTTTAAAGTAGGCGGTGCGGTGCGGTTGTCGAAAACTCTTCTCCAAGCGATCCAATTCAGCCTTCAGCTTCTCGGGATCGTCCTTGAACTCCTTCTTCGCCTTCTTCAGCTGCTCGTCCTGTTTGGGCCACTCTCGATCAGCGGCATCCTTCATCGTGACGCCCCAGTAACGTGTCGGGGGGCGCTCACCCGAAACAGTTGCCCGATCCAACGCACTCCGCGCAATCCGATGGTATGTCTCGAACTGCGATACCGTCAGATGCAGCAGTTCGGAACTGTTTTGGAAGCCATCCTCCGAATGTGATTCTGGCGGCAGGTCTTTGGCAAAGTCCCAGGGCAATCCGAGCAGGTCTTGCAGCGCGTAGTTGTACTCGTACCGCGTCATGCGGCGAAATGCAGAATGTGCACCGGAGTTGCGACGAAACGTCGACGCAGTCTGCAGTTCGGCCGCTAACCAATCGATCATTTGCAGTCGATCCGCTTCCTCCAGTGCACTGTCGTCTGGCGGTGGCATTTCACCTTTGGTTAACACTGCAAACACTTCCGACCACCAGTCCGTATCGCTACCCGATAGGAGATTCGGATCCAGCGTATCGATTCTGAAATTCCCTTCGCTCGTGTACTCACCGTGGCAGTCGATGCAGTGCTGCTCGATTAGCGGTTTGATCGTCGATTCAAACTCCGCCAAATTTGCGATTGGTGATGCCGCGTTCTCGCCGCCGCTCTCCTGATGGTGTTGGCGTTCAGGAAAATTTTTGAATCGCGAACGCTCGGACCCCGTTGCCTTCAATTCGGTGAGAGTCGGAGGCTTGTCAGCCGCTCCCGAGGTCGAAGGAACTGTCGGTGATTGCGCGGAACGATCTGGTTCGTTAGCGTTCAGCACTGTCACAACGAGGGCAACGGTGCAGAGTACGAACGAAGCGCGTCGCGTTTTCTGGAAGGATAACGGCATGAGGTGGGCAGACCTATTGAGTCAGGTCGGATGATGCAGGCGGGATCCAAACACGCCTCTACCAGTGCGCGGACGCCGAATGAGGCAACCCGACATCTGATTCGCAAGAACAGGTTTGGACGGCGCCATCATAACACCATTGCCAGGTGATTGTTTACCGCGGAACGGCTACGGGCGACGTTCCTTCCCTTAAAGAGGGCCTAAGGATACCCACCAGGCTTTGCATGGTTGCGGTGGCATGCGGCATGGCTCAATGGGGTGCATTCGCGATTTTGACCCGTAGCCAATTTGCCATCAACAAAGGCAAGGGAAGTCCGACCCTGCTGCGATGGGGCGACTGCGATTGAAGCATCGCGTGAAGAAAATCGGACATAGCTTCGCTCGCCAGCGTCAGAGAACCCACGCTCTGGCGACGGTAGCAACGGGAGAAATCCGTCACCTGTTGTTCACGCGATGCGAAGTTCTGAGGAACGGGCGGAGAATTACTGTTTGAGATTGTGGCCGAACGCTCCGCGGTCGACCGTTCCGACCGCGGAGCGTTCGGCCACATATGTTCCGCTCGTTCCTAACGAACCCTGTCGATGTGGGGCGAGTCTCAATCGTCCGATGGTGCTTCCCACTGGTCACCCCACCCCGAGTATAGGTCGTGCAGCAGGGCTCGCCACTGTTCGGTCGTCCTCGATGCTGGGTAGGGACTTGGCATCGCGGGCTTGGCAGCCGTCCAGACAACTTCGAATTGTCCATCGCGGGTGACGCGACCGATTCGCGGCTTTCTGAACGTATGCTGCGTGGTGGCATCGATTCGCACATCACCTCCGGGCGAACGCATACGTTGGTTTCGCATGGAGCGACGGATTTCCGGAGTGTTGGTGGTCCCCGCGTCACGCACAGCCGACGCCCAAAGTTTGACGCCGAAGTAGGCGGCTTCCATCGGGTCGGTTACCACGCGTTGAGGCCCGTATTTCTGATGGAACCGAGCAATGAAATCGGCATTCTCAGGCGTGTCGATGCTTTGGAAGTAGGTTGATGCGGCGTAGTCGCCCGCCATGGCATCGACGTCCAAATGCCTGAGTTCTTCCTCTCCGATGCTGAAGGAGATTGTGGTCACGTTCTCCGGCGTAATCCCAGCTTTGCGTAGTTTGGCAAAAAATGCCTGGTTGCTATCGCCGTTGATCGAATTGAGGATAACATCCGGCTTGGCTTCCTTGATTTTATCGATCGCCGCCTGAACATTCGTGCTGCCCAGCGGCAGGAACTCTTCGCCGACGAATTCCGCACCGAGTTCGCTGAGCTGGTCCTTGATGATTTCGTGCATCACGCGAGGGAAGACGTAGTCGCTGCCGACGAGAAAGAAGCGACGCTTGCCCTCGAAGGCGTACGCCCACTTCACAGCCGGGATGGCTTGTTGATTGGGAGTGGCGCCGGTGTAAAACACATTGGGCGACTCTTCGATGCCCTCGTATTGAACGGGGTACACCAACAGGTTGTCAAATTCCTCGAACACCGGCACGACGGTCTTGCGACTCGCCGACGTCCAGCAACCGAATACGGTGCAGACGTGTTCCTGGACAATTAACCGTTCGGCTTCGCGGGCAAACGTCTGAGAATCCGAGCGACCGTCTGCGACGACCGCCTCGATCGGGCGGCCGAGCAAGCCGCCCTCGTGATTGAGTTCCTCAATCGCTAATAGAGCGGCGTCAACGATGGGTGACTCGCTATCGCTCATCGTTCCCGATAGCGAGTGCAAGATGCCCACCTTAATCGGCTCCCCGCTCGGAGCCACCGTGGCCGTGTCCACCGTGGCTGTGGACACTTTCCCCGTCGACAAGGGGTCAGGCTCGTCGCTGTCGGTTCCTCGGAGCCACAGAAAGCCGCCCACGCAGGCAAGCCCCAGCAGCGCGATCGCGATAGCCGCCGGCAGGACCGGGGCTCGACGCCCGATCGGGTTGCCCGTTCCATGCTTTGCGGACTGTGCAGACGGCTTTGAAAACACACCCGATTGGCTCGGAAGAGCGATGCCAACGCCTGAAATTGCCGCGTAGACCGAATTCAAATCTCGCTCCATCTCCTCCATCGACTGGTACCGGTCGTCTGGATTGGTTGCCATCGCCCGCGCAATGATCTGGCCGCACGCGGCCGGAACCCGCTGGTTGACCTCGCACGGGTCGGGGCGGGACGCATTGCAATGCGCGTACATCACCTGAACGACACTGCCGGTATCTTGGAATGGACTCTGGCCCGTTAACAATCCGTAGTAGGTTGCCCCGAGTGAATAGATGTCGCTCCGCGCATCAACATCGCCTGATTCCCATTGCTCGGGGCTCATGTAGTAGGGGGTGCCCAGCACCTGCCCCGCTTGGGTTAACTCCAATGACTGGCTTTGGGTGCGTTTGGCTAATCCGAAATCGGAAACCTTCACCGTACCCTCCTCCGTGAGCAGCAGGTTCGCTGGTTTGACGTCGCGATGAATCAAGCCTGCCTTATGCGCGGCGGCGAGCCCTCGGCAGGACTCGATGGCGATACGAGTGGCTTCGCCAACGGAGTAAGCGCCCGAGGCGTTGATGTGATCGTCGGCGCTCCCACCCGAGACGACTTCCATGGCCAGGAAGTAGTCCTCTCCATCTTGGGCGATCTCGAAGATCGTGACCGCATTGGGATGGTTCAGTTTACCAGCGCTCTTCGCCTCGGCCAGGAAACGGTTCAGGGCTTGTGGGTTGGCCGACAGTTCGGCGGGGAGCACTTTGATTGCGACATCGCGTTCAATCGACGCGTCGTGTCCCTTCAGGACGACGCCCATGCCCCCTACTCCCAGGAGCTCCGTGATCATGTATTTTCCGATGCGACGTCCCACCCAGGCTCGCGGGTTGGACCGCGCAGCCCCCGCAGCGTGGAAGGTCGTATCGCCACCGCCATCCATCGTCTCTCCGAAGGCCTCCGATGGATGCTCGTCCACTCGCCGTTGGGAGTCATCAAAACGGTCGGTGCTATTTTCGCCCATGATGGTTTCGAGTCGTGTTTTGTGGTGTTAGTGGACTGGTTTTGTCACCCCTTCAGGCGCATCACAACGCGCCCGTTGGAATCGAACCCATTGGAATCGCGCCCGTTGGGATGCAGGTCGACGCCGCGCACTGCAGGTTTGGCATCCTATGGTGATACTCTCGGGGCATCGGACCGCGCCACCATCATCCGCCGTCCGGTGGTTTTGACGATTTCGCTCGTTCGACCCGCCGCCGCACCGATGCATGCGTGAGGGTGCTCATCGTCACATGCAGAGCCCATCTGAGGAACGCGGACTGATTTTCCCCAGTGCGTTCAAAAACACGGACGAAATATCTTATAGCACATTGAGCCTGGGGGCGTCGCCGGAGTCGTCGAGATTTTGGAACGGAAAAACGGCAGTGGTGAGTGTGCCCATCGGGGGCACCCGCAGGTCCTCTGTTTCGCTCGGGGCAATTTCCCCGCGTTCCCCGCGCGGGTGCCGTGCCCCCACGCGTCGCTCTCTACCGCCCTGGCTCCCCGCTCTTGACGGCAGTCGATCGGCTAGCTAACCTTCTCTCATTAGCCGTTCTTACGATTGACGCCACAGGTATCACCTTTTCTAATAGAGTACACGTTTGCAGCTCCGAACCTTTGAACTTTTCTGTCACGTTTCCGACCAACGGAGCTTCTCGAAAGCTGCCGAGGCGGCGGGCGTTACCCAGAGTGCGGTCAGTCAATCGATCGGGCACCTGGAAGAATCATTAGGTTCGAAGTTGTTCGATCGTTCGAAACGCCCTTTGGCGTTGACGGAGGCCGGCCAGATTTTTCTGCGTGGCGTTCGGGAGATCGTGTGTCAGTACAAAGAGCTCGTCGAGCAGGTACAGAACCACGACCGTCGGCGTAGTGACACCGTGACGGTGGGGACCGTGTATTCGGTGGGTCTGAGCTACATGCCTGAGGCGACGAAGGCATTTGAGGAAAATCACCCCAACGTTCACGTGAAAACGGAATTCGGCTCGAGCCAGCGGGTTGTCGAGCTGGTGCTCGAGAACAAGGTTGATTTCGGACTGGTCAGTTTCCCCCGGGCAACCAAGATTCTCGGCACGATTCCGTGGCAGGCCGAACCGATGCGATTGGTTTGTTCAGCGGAGCATGCCTTCGCCAGTGAGACGGAGATTCCGGCGTCGCGATTGAAGGGTGTTGATATGATTGGGTTTGAGCGTGGGCTCGTCCTGCGTCAGGCCATCGATCAATGCTTGAAAGCGGCGGGCATCTCGGTGATGACCACGATGGAGTTCGACAACTGCGACTCGATCGTGCGTGCCATTCAGGCCAACCGGGGACTGGGGATTGTCCCGGAGGCGGCCGTGCGACGGGAAACGGCCAACGGCACGCTTCGTGTCATCGCCTGTCGCGAGGTCCAGATGGTTCGTCCCTTGGGGATCATCTTTCGCAAACGAGGCACATTGAGCCGCGCGGCGATCGAGTTCGGCTCGCTGTTGCTGGGCCACGAAATGGAGCATGACCTGCTCACCAAAACCGAAGCGGCCAAGGCGGACCGCGACAAATGTGAATCGAATGATCGAGCCGCATCCGTGCTGATCTAGTTCGTTCCTATCAAAATCTCTTCACTCTAGCCAGCAATCAAACGACGATGAATCCACTCAATCGATATCATTTACCACCGGCCCAAGGTCTCTACGATCCAGAAATGGAAAAGGATGCCTGTGGGGTCGGCTTCGTCGCGCATATCAAAGGCGTCGCCAGTCACCAAACCGTGATCGATGCGGACACGATTCTGCAAAATATGGATCACCGTGGTGCCTGCGGGTGCGAACCGAACACAGGCGACGGTTCGGGGATCCTATGTGGATTGCCGCACAAGTTCTTGCGTAAAGTTGCCAAGGCTGACTTGGGGGTGGATTTACCCGAAGCGGGCAAGTTCGCAGCGGGACTGATCTTTTTACCGCCCGATGACGCCGAGCGGAAAATTTGCAAAGACACCGTTGAGAAGCTGATCGCCGAAACGGGACAGCGGTTAATCGGTTGGCGTGAGGTCCCTCAACAGGCCGACGCAGCGGATATTGGTCCGACGGCACGTCTCAGCGAACCGGTGATTGAACAGCTGTTCGTCGCCGCCGCCGATGGGCTCTCTGAAGAGGAATTCGAGCGGAAGCTGTACCTCGTTCGCAAACAGGCTTCGCATCTGCTGCGGGGCAGTGAAACACTTGAGCAAGCGCTCGTGTTTTACGTTTGTTCGCTGTCGACGAAGGTCATCATTTACAAGGGGATGCTCACACCCGCGCAGGTCATGCCGTATTTCCCTGATCTCCGTGATGATGACTTTGAGACACATTTGGCAATGGTCCATAGCCGTTTTTCGACCAACACGTTCCCGAGTTGGGACCGCGCCCAGCCGTTGCGATTCATGAGCCACAATGGCGAGATCAACACGTTGCGCGGTAACCGGAACTGGATGCGTGCCCGTGAGGGGATGGCTGAGAGTGAGATTTTCGGTGACGAGCTGAAGAAGCTATTTCCGGTTATCGAACCGCACCTGAGTGATTCCGGCACGTTCGACAATGTGCTGGAGTTCCTGTTGATGAACGGGCGCACGCTGCAGGAAGCGATCATGATGATGGTGCCCGAAGCATGGCAGATGCATCAGACGATGCCCGAGGAAAAACGGGCCTTCTACGAGTACTTCAGTTGTTTGATGGAACCGTGGGACGGTCCGGCGTCCATTGTATTTACCGATGGGCATTACATCGGTGCCACGCTCGACCGCAATGGTTTGCGTCCGAGTCGGTATTACATCACGCACGATGATCGTGTGATCATGGCGAGTGAAGTCGGCGTGCTGCCAGTCGATCCATCGATCGTTCGCGAGAAGGGGCGACTGCAACCGGGCAAGATGTTTCTGATCGATTTTGAACAGGGACGTCTGATTCCCGACGAGGAACTCAAACGCGAATTTGCGATTCGCAAGCCGTATGGCAAGTGGCTCAAGGAACAGCGAATCCGCTTGTCCGATTTGCACCCGGAACAGGAACCGCACGGTTTTGATGGTGAGACGTTGCTGCCACGGATGCAGGCGTTTGGATACACCTCCGAAACGATGAACTTCATGCTCCGCCCGCTCGTCGAGCAAGCCCGTGATCCAGTGGGTTCGATGGGTAACGACTCCGCGCTGGCTTGTTTGTCAGACAAGCCACGGCTGATCTACGATTATTTCAAACAGCTGTTCGCGCAAGTCACCAATCCCGCAATCGATTCGATTCGCGAGGAAGTGATCATGTCGTTGGAGTGTTATATCGGCCCCGAGCAGAACTTGCTCGCCGCGACGAAGCATCACTGCCATCGTTTGCTCGTGGATCATCCGATCTTGACCAACGAAGAAATTGCCACGCTCAAGCACATCAACTACGAGGGTTGGCAAAGCCGCACGATCGATATCACATTCGATCGTAGTGAAGGCAAGGCGGGCCTGCAAAATACGCTCGACCGAATCTGTGCCGAAGCCGAAGCGGCATGTGACGACAACATTCAATTGATCGTTTTGACCGATCGCGCGGTATCCCATGATCGCGTGCCTGTCAGTGTGCTCATGGCCACAGGTGCCGTCCATCATCACTTGATCGCCCAAGCCAAACGGACCCGCGTTGGGTTGGTGCTCGAGACCGGCGAGGCCCGTGAGGTGCACCACCACTGTCTGCTGATTGGCTACGGTGCCGATGCGATCAACCCGTATCTCGCCTTTGAATCGCTATGGCAGGCTCACCGTGACGGGCTGCTCCCGCCTGAATTTGACGACGACTCGATTGTTTCGGCATACCGAAAATCGGTCGGCAAGGGCATGTTGAAGGTGATGGCCAAAATGGGCATCAGCACGTTGCAAAGTTACAAGGGCGCGCAAATCTTTGAGGCCCTCGGACTACGCGACGAAATTATCCAACGCTGCTTTGTCGGTACGGCCAGTCGTATCCAGGGGGTCACCTTTGACATTCTGGCCGAAGAAACGTTGCGTCGCCATGGGCTCGGCTATCCCGAACGAGCCAACGATCGGCTTCCTTCATTACCCAATCTCGGCGAGTACCACTGGCGTGCGGAAGGTGAAAAGCATGCGTGGAGTCCACAGTCCATCTCCAGTTTGCAGCTCGCCGCTCGTAACAACAACGAGGACGCCTATTGGCAGTTCGCACATGTGATCAACGAAGAAAACCGCAATCGTTGCACCTTGCGTGGGTTGCTCGGTTTCCGGGAAGGCGTCGCTGGCCCATCGATTCCGCTGGACGAAGTGCAGAGTGCAAAAGACATCGTGAAACGATTTTGTACCGGGGCGATGAGCCTGGGCAGCATCAGTGCTGAGTCGCACGAAGCGTTGGCGATCGCAATGAACCGCATGGGTGGAAAGAGCAACACCGGCGAGGGTGGCGAGGATCCCGTTCGTTTCAAGGCAATGGAGAACGGTGACTCGAAGCGGTCGAGCATCAAACAGATCGCCTCGGGGCGGTTCGGTGTCACCATTGAATATCTCGCTAACGCGGATGAACTGCAGATCAAAGTCTCCCAGGGTGCAAAGCCTGGCGAAGGCGGTGAGTTGCCGGGTAAGAAGGTCGATGACTACATCGCGGGAATTCGCTACAGCACTCCCGGTGTCGGTTTGATTAGCCCGCCGCCGCACCACGATATCTATTCGATCGAGGATTTGGCGCAGCTGATCCACGATCTAAAAAACAGCAACCCGTCAGCGCGAGTGAGTGTCAAACTCGTTAGCGAGGTGGGTGTGGGTGTGATCGCATCGGGTGTTGCCAAGGCACATGCCGACCACATCCTGATCTCCGGTGACACCGGTGGTACGGGTGCCTCACCGCTGACAAGTATCAAACACGCGGGTTTACCGTGGGAATTGGGGATTGCCGAGACACATCAGGTGCTCGTTCTTAACGATCTGCGCAGCCGTGTGGTTCTGCAGACCGATGGTGGCCTGAAGACGGGTCGCGACGTGGTGATTGCGGCACTGCTCGGTGCCGAGGAATTTGGTTTTGCAACCGCTCCTCTGATCACACTCGGCTGCATCATGATGCGGAAGTGTCACTTGAATACCTGCCCCGTCGGCATCGCGACACAGGACCGCGAACTGCGTAAGAAGTTCACAGGCAAGCCCGAGCACGTTGTCAATTACTTGTTCATGGTCGCCGAAGACGCTCGACGATTGATGGCGAAACTCGGTTTTCGTACCATCGATGAAATGGTCGGACGCAGTGACGTGTTGATGACGGACGACGCGATCAAACACTGGAAGAGCGACGGATTGGATCTAACCCAAGTGCTCAAACCGGCCGCGAAGCCGCACGAGAACGTGGGCGTCATCTGCTCGCGGAAGCAGGACCATGGCTTGGAAAAATCATTGGACATGACCAAGTTGCTCGGGGAAGCCCGCTCGGCAATTGATACCGGCGAGCCGGTTCGGATTGTTTCGCCAATCATTAATATCAACCGCACCGTGGGCACCATTTTGTCCCACGAAATCGCTAAAGTGCACGGCCAAAAGGGACTGCCGGACGATACGATCCATATTGATCTGACCGGTTCAGCGGGGCAGAGTCTCGGTGCGTTTTTGGCGCACGGTGTGACCATTGAACTCGAGGGTGACGCCAACGATTATGTTGGCAAGGGACTCTCGGGTGGACGAATTGTTGTCTATCCGCCACGCGAACGAACTTTTTCGTCGGCTGAGAATGTCATTGTTGGCAATGTTTGCTTGTACGGTGCCACCAGTGGTGATGCCTTCTTTAGCGGTCGCGCTGCTGAACGATTCTGCGTCCGCAACAGCGGTGCCAACGCCGTCGTTGAAGGCGTGGGTGATCATGGCTGTGAGTACATGACCGGTGGACGGGTTGTTGTCCTCGGATGGACAGGCCGCAACTTCGCCGCCGGGATGTCGGGCGGGATCGCTTATGTCTGGGATCGCGCAGGTGATTTCAACTTGAATTGCAACCTCGCCACCGTGGAGCTCGAAAAGATCCAACCTGGTGAAGAGGAAGCGATCGTCAAGGACATGATTCAGCAGCACGTGGATTTCACGTCGAGCGATGTGGCCGCTGAGGCGATCGCAAACTGGGACACCTTCCTCAGTCAATGTGTCAAAGTCATGCCGACCGATTACAAGCGGGTTTTGCAGGAACGCGAGAAAAAGCAAGCCGCTGGCTCTGTTCCGGCAGCCGTTTAACGACGTTTAATTTTTAAGTGAGGTTGTCTTTGCACCGCGAAAGCAACCTCACTCGCAACTTTCGCCGAGCGAAAGGCGACCACCACACCTTACATTCTCTTCAACTTCACAGGATCAATACCATGGGCAAGATCACCGGGTTTACCGAGTTCGACCGCGAAAAAGTGCCATGGCGTCTGCCAGTTGTGCGGATCAACGATTACGACGAAATCTACACCGAGCATAAGACCGATCAGCTGCGCACCCAAGGTGCGCGGTGCATGGACTGTGGCGTCCCCTTCTGCCAATCGGCCAGTGGATGTCCGGTGGATAATTTGATTCCGGAATGGAACGACCTCGTTTACAACAACCGTTGGAAAGAGGCGATTGAGCGTCTGCATAAGACGAACAATTTCCCCGAATTCACCGGTCGGACCTGTCCCGCTCCCTGCGAGGGTGCGTGTGTGCTGGGGATTACGAATCCGCCGGTCACGATCAAGAATATTGAGAACGCGATCGTCGATCGGGCGTGGGAAGAAGGTTGGATTAAACCGGAACCGCCGCAGTCGCGAACAGGCAAGAAAGTTGCAATCGTCGGCAGTGGTCCCTCCGGATTGGCCGCCGCTGACCAGCTCAATAAGGCTGGGCACTTGGTGACGGTGTTCGAGCGGTCCGACCGTGTCGGTGGATTGTTGCAGTACGGCATCCCCAATATGAAATTGTCGAAGAAGGTGCTGCAGCGGCGTGTTGACAAATTGGCCGCCGAGGGCATCGAGTTTCGTACCAGTGTCAATATTGGCAAGGACATCACGACGGACGAGCTGCGGGATCAATACGATGCGGTATTGCTCGCCTGTGGTGCGACCAAACCTCGCGATCTGCCCATCGACGGCCGCGACGGCAGCGGTGTGCATTTTGCCATGGAATTCTTGACCGCCAATACCAAGCAAAGCGTTCACGGTGACAAGCTCAACGATGATTTCATCAGTGCCGAAGGCAAGGATGTGATCGTGATTGGGGGCGGTGACACCGGTACGGATTGTATCGGTACGAGTATTCGCCATGGTTGCCGCTCACTGGTCAACTTCGAACTGTTGCCCAAGCCCGCTGAAGATCGCTCGCCTGATAATCCGTGGCCTGAATGGCCGCGTGTTTTCCGTGTCGATTATGGGCATGAAGAAGCCGAGACCAAATTTGGCAAGGACCCTCGCGAGTACCAAATTCTGAGTAAAAAGTTTTTGGTCGACGATGCTGGCAAACTGCAAGGCATTCAGACCGTTGCGGTCGAATGGACCAAGAACGATGAAGGTGGCTGGCAGATGAGTGAAGTCGCCGGCAGTGAGAAAGATTGGCCCGCCCAGTTGATTCTGCTGGCCATGGGATTCCTAGGCCCAGAACAATACGTGGCCGAATCACTCGGTATGAAGACCGACGGACGCAGTAATTTCCAAGCTGAGTACGGGAAGTTCGCAACGAGCATCGATGGCGTCTTTGCCGCAGGCGATTGCCGTCGTGGTCAGAGTCTCGTCGTGTGGGCGATCAACGAGGGCCGCGGTGCGGCACGTGCGATCGATACGTACCTGCAGGGTTCGAGTCTTTTGCCAGCACCGGGTGTCACGCTGGGAACTTCCTTGGCGGTCGTCTGATTGAGGCGAGGGCGAAGCTTGGCGATGGAGCTGGCACCGCCAGAGTGATGGTGTCGCCTAACGGCGCGGGCAATGCCCCGCGCTGTTACCGTGGATGCAGCTGCCACGAAAAGTCTGTCGGTGCCGGTTCGTTCGGCGTCGACGTGTATACTGGCGATTCGCAGCAGCGGCCTAAGGCCCTTGATTACCGCGAGCAGGCCCGTGTTATCATCGGAAGCTCTTGAGATTACGATGCCCACCTCGGGCGGACTCGCCGCACCGTTTCCCCAATAACGGAAGGGCACTCGCCGTGCGTTTTCGTTTCCCTCCTTCATTGATGGTCTCAACATGCATTTGGTGTTCCCTGCCCTATCCCGTGTCAGCTTGATTCTTTGTACGTTTGCCGCGGTCGGGCTCCCATCGACCGCTCAGCACGCTGTCGGATCCGAGCCGGCACCGACAGCCCCGGTGATTCGGTTGGGGATCATTGGACTGGACACCTCGCATTCACCGGCAATCGTCAAAACTTTTAATGACCCACAGCCTGCTAATGAGGCTTTCGCGGGGTTTCGGGTGGTTGCGGCCTATCCGTTTGGCAGTCAGACGATTGAGTCCAGCGCCAGTCGGATTCCCAAGTACACCGCGGACGTCCAAGAGCAAGGCGTTGAGATTGTTGATTCGATCGACGAACTGCTCACCAAGGTCGATTGTGTATTCCTGGAAACCAACGATGGCCAGCTGCACTTGGAGCAGGCGTTGAAGGTGTTTCGAGCTTCCAAGCCAGTCTTCATTGACAAGCCGACCGGATCGAATCTGGCGGAGACGGTTGCGATCTTTCGGGCTGCGGAGCATTTCCAGGTGCCGGTATTTTCCGCATCATCGCTGCGATACACCGCGGGTGCTCAAGCGATTCGGGCGGGCAAGGTTGGTCGTGTGCTCGGCTGTAGCAGCTACAGTCCCTGCTCGCTCGAGCCATCGCATGTTGACCTGTTCTGGTACGGCATCCATGGCGTCGAAACGCTCTTTACCTGCATGGGCCCCGGGTGTCTTTCGGTGCAGCACACGGAAACCAAAACGTGTCAGTTCTCAGTAGGCACGTGGGACGAAGGCCGTGTGGGGACGTTCCGCGGGATCCAATCAGGTCGTTCGGGATATGGTGGCACCGCGTTTGGCGAGAAGGCCATCAGCGAAGTGGGCTCCTATGCCGGCTATGAACCGCTGTTCGTTGAAATCGCAAAATTCTTTCGCACCCACGAGTCGCCGGTAGCCCCACAAGAAACAATCGAAATCTATGCGTTCATGCAGGCCGCCTTTGCGAGCAAGCAGGCCGGGGGTAAGTCCATTGAGATCGCCGACGTCATGAAAACGGCGTCCGCGGAGGCCACCGAGTTACTCGCAGGCAAACTCACTGACCAAGGCGAGTAGGGTCATCTGAAGTGGGTGCATCCTACCGAGGACCTTGATGATGCTCACGCGCTGAAACAACTTCCATGGGAGCGACTGCGTCTGTTCGCAGCCGCTCCCTTTTTTATGGGGTATCTTTTCGTGGGCGAACGGCTCGTGGGCGAACGGGTCGTCGCCTCTCGGGGCGTGAGCGGACCGCTCGTGAATGGACGTGTCGCCGGCGAACGGGCCCGCCTGCCGACTCCGCTGTGTGTGATCAGGGACAGGTACCCGCCGAACGGGAGCCTCTCGGCACAGCGGCGATTCCCAACGGTTCGGGAAGAAACACTGTTTGTGGGGATCGTAATCGGCCTCCACGCACCATCGTGAAGAGGATGGTTTCCGGTGGCAAAGGTTGACTTACCCATACCAGCACGCGATAATGTTGGGTGGCCCCCGCCGCAAATCAGGTTCGCGGGTTCATTGGAAGTTTTTTGATGCGAGTTGCATCGTCTTTTAACGAATCTTGTGTCAAAATGGTTCGCAAGAAGGTTTTTTTGGCGGATAATTTCGCCTTATGTGCATTTATTGATTGAGAGGCAAGCCTTCTTCGGACATTTCTCGCGAGCTAGTGATTATTACGAGCTGGCGGTGATGGCTGTTTTCATTCCTTATTTATTAAGCAGACGGAACCCATGAACTTTTCAACGAGCACACTCGCTCCGGAAAAGCCGATCAACGTCTCGCCGCGAAAATCGGAGTCTTTGCGCAGCGGAACAGAATCGGCTTCTTCGGACAACGAGATCACAGACGAAGAACTCATCGCACGGTATCGCGAAACGGCGGACCGCGCAATCTACGAGACCTTGATGCGACGTTATGAGCGTGAGATCTACGCTTACCTACGTCGGTACATGGGTAACGCAGAGATGGCCGAAGACGCTTTCCAGGGTACTTTTTTGCAGGTGCACCTGAAGTGTCAACAATTCGATTTGACCCGCCGTTTCCGACCGTGGTTGTATGCGATCGCCACAAATCAGGCGATCGATGTCCAGCGGCGAAACAAACGCCATCGCATGGTTAGCTTGGATCGCCCGGGTGGATGGCAGGACGACGATCGGGGTGGAAGCTGGTCCGAGAAACTTGTCGGCGCCAGTGCCGATCCGCTGGCGGAAGCTGCCCGTGAAGAGAATGGGCGGTGGGTGCACGACGCGGTTGCCCAACTGGGCAAACCGATGCAACAGGTCGTCGAACTGGTTTATTACCGAGGATTGAAATACCGCGAAGCCGCCGATGTACTGGGGATTCCAGTGGGCACCGTTAAGAGTCGCCTGCACTCCGCGATTCATCAGCTGGGCGGATTCTGGGACGATTCGCACGACCCCAGTTAGTGCTGCGTCGATCAAGTTCGACCGCTGGGACATTTACCTACGGTTCAAAAAGCCACGCTATCCGAGATAGCGTGGCTTTTTTATTTGCCTGCGACGTTGTCGCCTCGCCGAAACTCCACCTCGACTGGTGACGAGGGGAATCGGCTCTGGTAATCTCACCGCTGATTGGATCAACGTGTGTGAATTGCCCCTTCCCCTTACTCTCTTTGTAGCCACCTCTCATGCTTTTTGCTGTCGGACAACTTGTGGCCGGTTCGCTGTTATTGCTCGTGGGCGGCGAGGGGGTAGTACGTGGTGCGTCACGGCTAGCGATTCTGGCGAGGCTGAGTCCGTTATTCATTGGATTGACCGTGGTGTCGCTTGGCACCAGTGCCCCGGAGATGGCCGTGAGCGTGGCGACAGCCATGCAGGGTCAGGCTGATATTACGATCGGTAATGTCGTTGGCAGCAATCTGTTCAATATGTTGGTGATCGTGGGGGTGAGCGCGATTGTCGCGACGCTACCGGTCGATCGCCAGATCACGTCCTTCGATGCACCTTTCATGGTTGCAACGTGTATCGCGATGGGGGTGCTCGGATACGACGGCAATATCGACCGGTTTGACGGAATTGGGCTGTTGATCGCGTTGCTCGTGTATTTCGGGATCTCGTACAAGCTTGGCAAACGCAATGCTCCCGAAGCGATCAAAGAGTTCGTCGAGGATGTTGCTGGCGAACCGATGCCCACCGGATCGTGGGTGCGTACCGCCGGAGCGGTGCTATTGCAGTTCATTATTTTGGCTGTCGGTATCGGCGCGTTGATCTTGGGATGCGAATGGTTCGTCGCAGGGGCTGTTACTTTTGCCCGCTACTTTGGATTGTCCGAAGCCGTGATTGGATTGACCATCATTTCAGTCGGCACGTCACTACCGGAACTCGTCACGTCCGTAGCGGCCACGCTCAAAGGCGAGCGTGGGATCGCGATTGGCAATGCGGTCGGTAGTACGATTCTGAACATCCTGGCAGTGCTCGGTGTCTCGGCGGTTGTTTCGCCAGTCGGCCTGAACGTTTTGCGATCGCTTGAATTCCTAGACATTCCCGTCATGATTGGTGCAGCGATCGTGACTTGGTTCGTACTGCGAACGCATCAGACGGTCTCTCGCATCGAGGGCATCGTGCTGGTTTTAATCTACGTGAGCTACGTGACCTACCTATTGATGGACGCAGCTTGAGATGAGCACTCATTCGCTGCGGTACTCCCGGCGAGAATTAGTCGAGATGGCGTTCGGCTCAGCGGCCGCTGGCTTATTTGCGTCTTCGATCGGATGCGATCAGCTCGCTCGAATGGTTTCCGATCCGCTGCCGACTGCCGGTGAGTTGCTGTCGCAGAATCGCCGCACCGGTCACAAAATCCGAGATCTTGCGGCCGTGCCACGATCGGCTCAGCGGCCGACCGAGAGCCATCAATGTGTCATCATTGGCGCTGGTGTGGCGGGGTTGTCTGCCGCATGGCACGCGGCTCGGCTCGGTATCGACGACCTATTGGTGCTCGAGTTGGAAGCGGTTCCGGGTGGTACCTCACGCTGCGGCAGAGCCGATGGTTTTCAGTTTCCGTGGGGAGCTCACTACCTGCCGGTTCCCCAACGTGACAATGAACCGTTGATTGAGTTTTTGACTCAGTGCGGTGTGCTGCACGTGGACACCAATGGAGCCGTTGAGGTTGGTGAGCAGTATCTCTGTCGCGATCCCGAAGAGCGAATCTTTGCGCGTGATCAGTGGTGGGGCGGATTGTATCCCGAGGCGGTAGCGTCTCGAGATGATCAGTTGGAACTACAACGATTCCTCGACGAGATGAAGCGGCTAGCCCTCGAACGTGGTGACGATGGGCGACGGATGTTCGCCCTGCCGACACGTCAAAGTTCATCGGGTCGCGAGGCGCGCCGATTTGATCAGCGATCGATGTCGCAGTGGATGGACGATCAGGGTTTCGATTCGCCGCCGCTACGGTGGCTCGTCGACTACGCCTGCCGAGACGACTACGGACTGCGCGCCGACCAAACGAGCGCTTGGGCGGGGCTATTCTATTTTGCGGCGCGGATCGATGGTGAATCCGGAGCATCCCAAGGTGTGATGACCTGGCCCACTGGCAATGGCTTCCTGGTCGAAAAATTGGTTGCGTCGTTGGGTGATCGCCTGCGACTCGGCCAAGCCGTCACGCGAATCACACCGACGGATCCGCATGCCGAGCATTCATCACTACTGCTCGATGTCATGGACAGCGACACCTCGGCGAGATCAACAATCGAAGCGGAGCACGTGATCGTCGCAGTGCCACAATTCATCGCGTCACGCATGCTCGATGCGAAATGGATGGAATCACGAAACGTGCAACGTGACATCCCCGCCGAAGTATTCTCCTACGGGTCGTGGGTGGTCGCGAATGTACACTTGTCCGAGCGGCCCCGTGAAGCAAGCTTTCCAATGAGCTGGGACAACGTGATCATGTCCTCCGGGTCTTTGGGATATGTCAATGCAACTCACCAGCTGGGCCTGGACCATGGGCCGACGGTGCTGACGTGGTACCAGGCGTTGGCGGATGGCCAACCAGCGGCGGTTCGAGATCAACTACTCACACGGACTTGGGCCGAGGTTGCCGAGACGGTGATCATGGACCTCGAGCTCGCACATGCCGATATTCGACCGATGATCACGCGTCTCGATGCCATGATTTGGGGGCATGCGATGCCACAACCGCGAGTCGGTTCCATTTTTCATCCCGCCCGCGAGAACGCGCGAAAGTCGATCGGCAATATCCACTTTGCCTGCACCGATTTGAGTGGCATTGCGTTATTCGAGGAAGCGTTCGAGCATGGGCGGCAGGCCGCAGGGCAATGCAGCTGATTCGTCGAATCGCGGATTCATGCAGCGGCGTCTCGCCCGCTGGCGGCGTGATGTTGCCCAGGAGTCCTAATCGCGTGTTGATGTATCGAGCCGATGCATGTGAGCAACCGGGCGCCTCGTGTCACCTGGTGCCTCGCGGAATTCAGCTCACTATTTCCGTTTAAACTTCGGCTAGATCAACAGCCTGTTAACGAACGGATGTCGTCCTACAAAGTTCTTATCTCGACGATGTTGGTGCCCCGGCAAACAGTTTGACGCGAATTCGATCAGCCCCACAGTCCTACCGAGCACGTCGCGCCTTGATTTGACGGTGGTCCTACGTTCGGGAGCCGATCTGATGGTTTTGCCGAGAGTAAATTGATGCTGCAGGATGTTTTTGCGATCAATTCGACTGCCCTCGCTTCATATTGGCACACCAAATGCGAACAGTGATCTCTCGAACGCGTGAGTGGTGATGTCCACTGCTACGCGGAATCCACTACAACTATTGGGAGATAGCCATGTTAGGCTGGGCGTTAACTTTTTTGATCATTGCGTTGATTGCAGGCGCGTTTGGATTTCTCGGTGTGGCAGGAACCGCCGCCAGCATCGCGAAGATTCTCTTTGTCGTGTTCCTCGTGCTCTTTGTGATCGGACTGATCATGGGGCGGCGTGGTCCCGTTGCTTAAGGCGGGCATGCGGGGTGAGCTGCTAGGCTCCGTTGGCTGCGACTGCATGTCGATGGAGCCGCAGCCTATGTGCGATAGCGACGGGCGATTCAATCAAATTCAAGGAATTATAGAAATGTCAGGTTCAATGATGATGTCCCTCAGGAGTTCACTGAGAAGTGTTTCGCTGATGGCAGCCTTGATAGTGTTTGGATCGCTTGTCAGCGGTTGTGAACGCAAGGAGAAAGTCCTGGACATCAACACACCGAATGGCGGTGGCGTCGAAGTCGAGCGGAATGTCGACACGGGGGCCGTTTCGGTCGACGTGGATAAAGTCAATTAGAGTCGTGTTCTGAAATCAGTTAATCTTTTCGCATTCATTTAAGAATTGAATCAAATGCCAGCACCTTGCACGCTCGAGTCTACCACCGTCGCTGCAGACGCTCCTCAAGTCACCGGAATGGGGCCGATCGTATTCGACCACGGTGTCGCCTTTCGTGTGTGGGCGCCGCACGCGGATCACGTTGCTGTCGTGGGAGACTTTAACGATTGGACTTCCGATGCCGCTCCCATGGAGCGAGATTCGGGAGGCAATTGGTATGCATTTGTCGAGAATGCCAAACCCGGTGATCAATACAAGTACGAGATTAAGAACGGTTCAAAGACGTTCCAACGCATCGATCCGCGTGTCCGACAGGTCACCAACTCGGTCGGCAACGGCATCATTCATGATCCGCATTTTGACTGGCATGACGATGACTTCGAAATGCCACCTTGGAACGAGCTGGTCATCTACGAGACGCACATCGGCACCTACTGCCGTCGCGACGATGACACGGTTGGCACTTTTGAGGACTATCAGACCAAGTTTGACTATCTAAAGCAGCTCGGTGTGAACGCATTGCAAATCATGCCTCTTGCTGAATTCGCCGGCGACTATTCCTGGGGGTACAATCCAGCGCACCCGTATGCAATTGAAACCGCATATGGTGGTCCGGTCGGATTCAAGACCTTCGTGCGTGACGCCCACAAGGCGGGTTTTGCTGTCATTCTCGATGTCGTGTACAACCACTTCGGCCCCAGTGATCTCGATCTGTGGCAGTTTGATGGGTGGAGCGAAAACAATAAAGGTGGGATCTACTTCTACAATGACTATCGCTCGTCCACACCGTGGGGTGATACCCGGCCGGACTACGGACGCGGAGAAGTCCGTTCCTATATTCGTGATAACGCCTTGATGTGGCTCGAGGATTTCCATGTCGATGGGCTGCGATACGATATGACACTGTATATTCGCAGTGTCGATGCCAGCGGTCAGAAGGAGATTCCCGATGGATGGGGACTGACGCAGTGGGTCAACCGAGAGGTGCACGCGTACAAACCGTCTGCGATCACGATCGCGGAGGACCTACAGGATAACGCCTACCTGACGAAACCGGACAGTGAAGGTGGCGCGGGATTCTCGACCCAGTGGGACGCTGCGTTCGTGCATCCGGTCCGTGACGTGATCACGCAGTCGGACGATGCAGGACGCGACATGAATAAAGTGCGTGACGCCCTCCATCACGCCTACGACGGCGACGCGTTTCGTCGCGTGATTTACACGGAATCGCACGATGAGGTCGCCAATGGTAAATCTCGCGTGCCCAGCGAAGTGAATTCCGTCGAACCCGATGACTGGTTTGCACAAAAGCGATCGACGCTCGGATTGGCTTTGGTGTTGACCGCACCCGGGATCCCAATGCTGTTCCAAGGTCAAGAATTCTTGGTGGACGGGTGGTTCCAGGACGCGGACGGACTCGATTGGGATCATGCCGCCGATCATGACGGCATCATCAAGCTGACCGAGAAATTGATTCGCCTACGCCGCAACCTCGATGGCAACACGAAGGGACTAACCGGGCAGCGAATCGAAGTTTTCCATGTCAATCATCATGATAAGGTCGTTGGTTTCCAACGAAGCTTTGACGGCGGTCCAGGTGATGATGTCGTGGTCATCGCCAACTTCGCGAATCAGCATCATGCCCAGTACGAGGTGGGGTTGCCTGCGAGTGGGAAGTGGCATCGGCGATTCAGTAGTGATCGCAAGAACTACAGCGAAGATTTCGGCGGCCAGGCTAGCGGAGATATCGAAGCGATGTCTCATGCGTACGATGGCAAGCCGCATAGTGGTCAAATCGAGCTACCGCCCTATACGATGCTGATCTACTCTCAGGATGCCTCCTAGTCCCGGGTGGTTCTGACCTGAGGCCGATGGCCGCGCTCGTCAGTGCGTGGTCGCGCGGACGCGGGATGGACAGGGGCCTCTGCCGCCAGCGAACGCCGAATCGAAAGTAAATGATGATCCGAGGACGAACGACGAGCCAGCCGGGCGAGGTAAGCACGCAGCAGTTGACGCGTTGGATGAGGGCGGCCTTGGACGCTGGCGAAGCGGGCGTGCAGGCGGGTGAGAATCCGTTTGGCGCGGCGATTTACCGACCGGACGGAAGCCAAATCGCGGTCGCTCATAATACCGTTGTGTCGACGAATAACCCCGCAGCTCACGCCGAGGTCAACGCCATTTCGGAGGCAAGTCGCACGCTGGGGCAATCGAATCTGGCGGGGTACTGGCTTTTGGCGACCGCCGAGCCTTGTCCCATGTGCCTCTCTGCCGCCGCGATCTCAGGAATTCGCAATATCGCGTTCGGTGCTAACCAGGTCGTCGTCAGCGAGGCTGGCTATGGCGGACTGGGGGTGTCGTGCGGCGAATTGGCGAGTCAGTTCAGCTGTCAGCTGACGCTGCGTGGATCGATCCTCGGCAATGACTGTGTTCGATTCTTATTGGATAATCGAAAAGTCCGCTGAAAGTGATCCCCTCGTCCGCTTTGGCGAGATCCGTCATCGACGGGCTCGCTGATAGGGAGTCCTGCGATGCGCCGTGACGGGTGTCGCAGTATGGTGCCTGTCGTCAATCTGCTGACGGGTGAGTCCCGCAAGGGCCATTCGAACGTCGCTCTGTCCATATCCCAACGGTCGCAAAGCAAGCCTTCGATGTACCGTTAGCGACAGCGAAACAATAACTGGCGTAGTGGATCTTGTTAAAGATCCATCCAGAACAGGATCTTTAACAGACGCGACCGACATTAGGTGGCTTTGCTGCGGGCGACTTTTTTGGTGGTGCAAAATTTTTTAGCCGGGGCCTCTCTGGAGGCCCTGGTTTGACTGTCGAGGAGACGCAGGCTCTACATGAACCGTCGTCCTAGTCGCCTATTGCCCCTGTTTTCCTAGTTAATGGCCAATTGGAGCGAATTCTCTCTCTGGCGGCGCATTGCCACCGCTCGAAGCAGATTCCAACCGACCAGCTTCAGTAGGATCGAAAGCTTCACCGCATTGTGGCCGCGAACGCGGAGCCGACCCAAGCCCATCGTTCCCTTGAGGCAACCGTTGGTCCCTTCGATACCCGACCGCCAACGGTACGTACCGCGGAACTCGTCGCTCTGCTCGTGGCGACGACGCGCGTCGGCTCGAACCGCACTGCCGGTAAATTGAATGCGGCCGGTCGGCTGCTCGGTGTCCCGATTGCGTTGGACGCGGCAGCGTGCAAGCAGCGGACAGTGCTGGCACTTCTCGGGATCCATCTGTGCGAAAGTGTAGTCGCCTTTGGCGTTGTAGTTGGTCGACTCGGGAGCGTGACCAGCCGGGCAAGACTCCAGTTCACCGGCGCAGTTGGCCATCTCGCTAAGCAACGCGTGATCAATAACTGGCGTAGTGGATCTTGTTAAAGATCTATCCAGAACAGGATCTTTAACAAGATCCACTACGGTAAACCCGTCACTTATTGTTCCTGGTATTCTAAGCACATGGGTGGAATCGAGACGCTGCTTTTTGACTTTGACTTCCATGCTTTGCAGCAGGGTGTCGGTAACGCCTGCGAAGATCTCCTCACTGATCTTCTCGTTGCTTTGCATTCGAGCGATGTAGCGTTCAATGGTTCGCTGAGTGACTTCGGTGCTTGGCTCCAAGTTCAGTGCGTACTGAATGTCGGTTCGGAACAGCAGTGCTTCGTGGGCCTGGGGGACCGTCCAACCTTGAAAGTCACGGATCCAGAGGAGCGCGATGATCGCGTGCAACTCAAAGGTTGGTCGTCCTTGATCGTCACTGAAATGCTCACCGACGAGGCCGATGGGCATCTGCTCCAAGAGCACGTCGCGAAGGAGGCCCTGCCATCCGTTGTCAATCATCTTTCGCCCCATGGGGCCGATGACGCCCTCGAACGGGTCGAAAAGTCTTTGCTGCGTAGGTAGTTCGATGGTTTTCACTGACTAACCGACCACTCGAAGAAAAAAGCTAAATCCAGACAGCAAAAGGTAACGCATCTCGCCCACGAAAGAAGCCGGTAGCATGAGACTTTTGTCGGGCGCGTCTTAACAAGATCCACTACTCGGGTGGCATAGGATCTTTGACAAGATCCACTACTCGGGTTATTGATTCGCTGTGGCTTATCGTTTCCGGTCGTCATCATCGATCAGCATTCGCACCGCGGGGGTGTCGAGGTCATCGTACTGACCGCTGCGAATGCACAAAACGCAGGCTACCAAACCGCCGCCGCCGAGTAGCAGTGCGATCGGAAGTGCAACATAAAGAACGCTCACGGCGATGGTTCCCTTGGCATTGGTGGTGGTTGAGGCGGGTATGTGGGCCACAGCAGGGTGACCGCCAGGACACTAACGCTGCTTAGAGGCATCAAGATCGCTGCGACAAGCGGACTGATTTTTCCGCACATCGCCAGTGCGACGGCAACAACATTGTACAGCAGTGAGACCGCGAGGGCAGTTCGAATCAACCATTCCGTCCGTCGAGCCGCATCGACCAAATCATCCACGCTGCTGAGGTGATCGTCGGCAATGAACACCGGCGCTGCTTGCAAACTTACCTCCACGCCACCGCGAACAGCGATCCCCACGTCGGCCGCTGCCAATGCGGCGGCATCGTTGGCTCCATCGCCCACCATCACGGTCGTCGTTGCGTGGGTACCGATCGAGAAACGCTGGTCACCGCGCACCGCCGCGAGTTTCTCCTCGGGACTGAGGCCGCCAAACGCATGCGTCTGCTCGACACCGACAAGTTCAGCGACATGACGGACGATCTCAGGATGATCGCCAGAGAGGATACCGACCTCCCAGCCACGATTCTGTAAACGTCTGATGGTCTCAGCGGCCTGGGGCTTAATCGAATCGGAAATTGCGACCACGGCTTCAACGATGCCGTCGCAGGCAATAACGATCGGGCTGGCCGCTTTCGCTGTGCATTCGTCAATCGCGTCGACGACCACCTGCCCTAGCCCAAAGCCTTGGTCCCGCATGAATGCGGGGCTGCCGACGATAATTTCCTGGCCATCAGCATGGCCGAGCACACCTTGCCGATGCACCGCATCGAGCACCGCATCGGGCAGCGAGTCCACGCCGGTACGTTGCATCAGTCGCACCAATGCGGCGGCAACCGGATGGCGACAGTGTTGTTCCACCGCTGCTGCGGCAGCGATCACATCGGACGATCCCCAGACGACCCAGGCGTCTGGTCGTCCCGTCGTCAGCGTGCCCGTCTTGTCGAACCAGATTCGACCACCGCGTGCGAGCTGTTGTAGGGTGGCACCATCGCGAATCAAGACCTTGTGCTTTGCTGCCCGACCGAGAGAAACCGCAATCGCCAACGGTGTCGCCAACGCCAGCGCACAGGGACAGGCCACGATCAATAACGCCGTCGCTGTCGACGCCGCCGTCGAGCCACCCTGTGGCAGCCACCATAGGAATGTTGCGATCGCGAGGATCGTGACCGTCACCACAAATACGCCGCCGATGGAATCAGCGAACTGCACGATAGGGATCTTATCGCTCATCGCCTCCTCGACCGATTGCATGACGCGACCGATCCGGCTTTCCCGTCCCGTGGCGCTCACGCGAATGTCGAGCGGGCGTTGCAGGTTCAACGTGCCCGCCGCGACCTGGTCACCTTCGAGGATCGAGACCGGGACACTTTCGCCGGTTAACAGCGATCGATCAATCAAGGATTGGCCGTGGACGACTTCGCCATCGACGGGGATATTTTCGCCCGCATCCACGCGAACGCAGTCGCCGCTTTTGAGAATATCCACCAACACCGTATCGGTGGTGTTATCGGAATTCACGCGCGCGGCATGTCGCGGGGTAATACGCAGCAAGAGATCCACGGCCTTAGCAGCGCGATGTTGTTGGTGGAACTGAATCCAGCGACCGATCAACAGTAGAAACACCAACACCGCGAGCGAGTCGAAATACAGTTGCCCGCGGCCTGAAATTGCATTGACGACTCCGGCCACCGTGCCGACCGACAAACCCAAGGCGACCGGCAGGTCCATGTGCGGCACACGGGTTTTCAGAGACGCCAACGCGCCGACGAAGAAGGTTCGCCCAGGAAACAGCACCGCCGCCACCCCGAGTCCGGTACCGATCATTCCAAGGAACGAGCGATGTTCCACTGCGACACCTTGCAGATCGCCCGCGTACAAGGCGACAGCAATCCACATCGCGTTGGTGGCACAGAAGCCGGCGACAGCAATCCGAATTAAATGGCGTCTATTCTCGTCTCGAAAATGTGAGTCCCGTTCGGCCGAAAGAGGTGCAAGTTCATAGCCGAGTCGATCGAGCAGGCGAGCGATCTGGCTGAGCTTGGTCGTGGCTGGATCAAACACCACGCGCAAGGTGTGATCGCTCATCTTGATCCGCGCTGCCTGCCATCCGGGCGTATGCAGAGCCGCGTTTTCGATCAACCATGCACATGCGGCACAGTGCAACCCATGCACCGCCAGTTCGCTGCTCAACAACCCGTCATCGGAGCTTCGTGGCGTGGACGGGCCGAGGAACTCGTCGCTATCAAAACAGTCGTAGCGGGACGATTTTTCCTGTACACGCGGCGCCGTACTCCGACCAAGTTGATCGCGCAGCCCATAATAGGACTCCAACCCCCAGCCGTGGATGAGTTCGTAGGCGCCGCGGCAGCCGTGGCAGCAAAAGATCTCATCAGCGGGCTGGTCAGCGTTGCTGTCGGTGGGCTCACCACAATGAATGCAGGGCCGCGAAAGCCGCGTTGGTGAGTGGGGTGAAGTCGATGTGATTGGCGTCATGGCATCAAATCATCTGCTCGATGTGCCCCCGTCGGCCGGTGGCATGCTGGGGTCGCCAAGCGATTGCTTGATCGATTTCGTTTCGTACTGCATCGCCCCACCATCACAAAAGCCGGTCGGGATTTGACCGCCGCTGTCACCGGTGAAGTCAATGGCACCGCCACCGCCAAGATCCGACATGGAATTCAACCCCGCGAAGCCCCGGCCAGTAGCGGTGAATCCGCCCGCGACAATCAATAACACCGCCGTAGCCACCGGCACGACGCGGACAAACTCACGCGAAAGGGTCTGCGTCCCAGCGATCAACGCTGTCAGCGCGGGGACCGTGCCCACCCAAAACGCGGCCATCGTGATCCCACCCATCACCACACTGCCCGTCCCGGCAGCGATCAATGCAAATAGATACAGCCACCCGCAAGGTAGTAGCGTTGTGAGCATGCCGACCGATAACGCTCGACCACTTGGGGGCAGTCCAAAGACGTACGGTCGCAGCTTGGCCAATAGTCCACCAATGCGTGACGGCTTCGGTCCTGCACTCACCGAACCGCCGCTGGCAAGCGTCAGCTTGCCGAGTTTCCAGATACCGATCAACACCATCGCGACACCGACGACGCGGGCCGCAGCCAATTGGAATCCGAGAGTGCGACCACCCACATCCACCAAACTACCGATGCCGCCAGCGATCAATCCAGCGATTGTGTACGTCGTGAAACGGCCGAGGTGATACAGTGACGTCGAAACCACGATCTGACGCCGGGACGCACGTTCCCCTGCACCACTGGCCCAGATCGCTAACGGCCCACACATCCCGACGCAGTGCATGCTGCCCAGAAGACTGGCCGTGACAACAGCGGTAACAAGTAAGAGCATGACGATCGGCGCCTTAATCCAGCACACCTAGAGAACGCATCCAGTCCTCCGCGTATCGCGGCCAGGACGCCGGTGCCCGATTCGCTCCACGCAACCCGTAGCCATGGCCGCCGCTGGCGAGAATATGCATCTCGGCGGGAACCTTGGCCTGCTTCAGGGCGAGATAATAAAACAAACTACCCTCGACGTGCACACCATCATCCTCGGTTTGAAACAGGAATGTAGGGGGCGTATCTTCGGTCACCACAAGTTCGGGCGAAAGTTGCGGTCCCTGTTTCTGAACCAAGTAAGCTGGATAGATCAACATTGTGAAATCTGGACGGCAACTGACTTGATCCGCGTCATCGATCGGTTCATAGGTCCGCTCGGAAAAGTGGGTGCTCGCGGCAGCCGAAAGATGACCGCCCGCGGAGAAGCCCATCACACCGACGCGATCTGGATCTATTTTCCACTGCTCCGCCTGCGCACGGACCAATCCCAAGGCACGCTGCACGTCCTGTAACGGAGCGGCATGAGGTGGTACGCCTTTGCGTCGCGGCACACGGTACTTTAGTAAGACCGCATGGACGCCGATCGAGTTCAGCCACTCGCAAACCTCAGTGCCCTCTAAATCCATGGCAAGAATGTTGTAACCGCCACCTGGGCAAACAACGACCGTCGCACCTGTCTCTTTGTCAGCGGGCGCTCGGTAGAGCGTGATGGTGGGCCTGGAAACATTACCCAGCCGGATCACGCGGTTGGTTGTTTCATCGGGGCTGGTCGTGTCGTGTTCCTCACCGATCTCGCCCTGTTCTCCTGGCGCACCGCCGGGCCAAAGTAACTGAGGTTCCGCAGCATAGCCGGGCATCACCGTCAGGCAAGCGACCAGCGAGATCGATGCGATCGTCATCATGTTCTTCATGGGTTCTCCTCGGGTGACGCTAAAACCAACGTCAAGAAATGGTTGGCCTTCACCAAGTCATTGTAGCGAAACGGCATCCGCACGCCATTGACGGTGTGTCCTGGTCGCCAAAGTGGACGAAAACAAGGGGCGAAACACCACCTTCAATGGGTGGGATTGATCGATTCAGCCAATCTGTGTGCGGACGTCCACAAATTGCATTCCCGCCCTCACGGCAGCTTCAAAACCCAAGGGGGAATCCTCGAACACCAGGCATCGCTGGGGCGCGACATCGAGTAGTTCCGCAGCCCGCAAAAACGCGTCCGGTTCAGGCTTGTGTCCAACCGTGTCCTCGCTCGTCACGATCGTCGCAAACCACTCAGCGATCCCGAGCTGTTCGAGTTGCCGCGTGACAATTGGCCGAATGCCACCACTGGCCACCGCCATCGCCACACGTCCTCGATGCCTGGCCGCGACGTTGCAAACGATTTCGAGCGGTTGCAGGTCGTGCATCAAAGCTTCGAATGCGTTCTCTTTGGCCAGGGCAGTCGCGTCGACATCGACACGGACACCCTGCTCTTCGCAGAGCAGCGATATGATTTTCTCGGTGGGCATCCCCCCCATTGAGTAAAACCGCTGTTCCGTAAACTCGATCCCGCGCTCCGACATCGTGTCACGCCAGGCGAGATAGTGCAGCGGCATGGAGTCGGAGAGGGTGCCGTCGCAATCGAAAATTAACCCGTCGAAACGGTCGGCAAGATTGTCATCCCACCACTGCAAGTCTGCAAATTCGTTCAAGTGCTCATCTCGTTGGCGGCAGCCATTTTTTGTTGACGCGTGCTTTCGATGCTACGCTGGAGATCGGGAAACATTCGGCCTGCTTCCTCGTTGAATATTCGACCGATCAAGAGATCCGTCACGTTCCCGCGGTATTGCGGGTACTCACGCATGAATCGCCCGATGCTAAAATCATTGTCGTAGAATGCATTGACAAGCTGGCGCAACCGATCGACACCGGCTTTGAAATCGGGGGACCAATGTCCCAGTTGCTGGGCCGATAGATCATCTTTTTCGAAGCCTGCAACGATCGCATCACCCGCTCGCACGCCCATCTCGAGTGCGAAATACACGCCCGACGAATAAACGGGGTCGAGAAAACCGAACGCATCACCGATCAACACCCAGCCCGGGCCGACATGCTCTTTCGTCATGTAGGAAAACTCCTTCGCGGTGCGGTACTCTCCCACCCGTGTCGCTCCCTCGAGGCGCGGCAGCAGTCCGGCGCAACGCGTCAGCTCGTCGTTGAAAATATCCTCGGGCGTGCCTCGCGCGGTGAGCAGATACTTGTGATCGGCAACGCAACCGACACTGGTGATACCGCGTGACTGCGGGATGAACCAAAACCACGAATTCTTGTTCTCCGAATTCAACACAATCGTGGCGCCTTCATTGTCGCCCTCACCCCGCTTGGCGTCTTTGTAATACGTCCAAATCGCGGCTTTCTTGAGCAGCGGATTGACCTCCCGGAGCCCCAGTTTTCCAGCGATGAAACTTTGTTGGCCGGTTGCGTCGACGACCACTCGGCAATCAATACGCTGATCGTTGCCGTCCCGGTCACGAACGATCACAGCGCTCGCCCGCGGTTGCTCGTCCGCCGAGCTCGCGGGCTCGAAGACGACGTCAATCAGGCGTGTGTTATCGTGGCAATCTGCCCCCAGTTCGGCGGCTCGATCAAACAACATTTTGTCGAACTCGCTGCGTTCGACTTGCCATGTCGTGCTGCACTCGCGGTCGTCGTGTTGGCGGAAGAAAAACGGCTCCGACTCTCTTCCAGAATGCGAGACAAACTGCACGCTCTTTTTCTGCTGCCATCCGGACTGCTTCATCTGGTCGATCAAGCCAAGTCGTTGCAGCGGCCAGTACGTCTCCGGCATCATTGATTCGCCGACATGAAACCGCGGCATCGGTTCGCGTTCGACGAGCAAGACGCTCCGCCCACCCGCGGCCACGATGGCCGCCGCGGAGCTGCCCGCGGGGCCCCCGCCGATAACGACGCAGTCATAAGTTGTTTTCATGAGGTCGGTCCTAGAGTGAGGCAGTGGTTAGTTCGAATGATTCGCGATCTTGCCAGTTTCGCGTCACGGGGTCATTGTGGCAGGGCTGCCGATTCGAGCAAGCTACTGATCAGCGGCAGCAGCTGCTTCTTGCGGCTGACGACGTTGTCGAGTTTGTAGAGTTTGTCTTCGAGCTGTGGATAGTTGATCTCATCCCAACCGTCCGGTTCGCTGCTCATTAACAGCAAACTCCCGTTACTGGAGATATCTGTCACCATCAGCGCGGAGAAATCGAGTGAGTATTCAGTCGCCAAGCCATCGAGGGCCTTGGCCAGTTCATGTTGACGCTGCCAGAACAGATCGAAACCGATTTCCTCAATCTGCGAGATTGAAAACCGTTTGCCGCCCTCTTCAAACTGTTTGCAGTCCTCGCGGACGACCTTGTCGGGTGGGCAGGATCGCAGCGCCGAGCCGATCTGGAAGAAATCCGTGGCAAATTGCTCCAACGGAAATTGGCAAAATGTCTGCAACCATTCCAGAATGCTGCGATCGACGTCCGTCGTCGTCGGTGACCGCAGGTATAACGTGTCGCTGATCACACCCGACGCCATGCACAACGCCATGCCTGGCTCTGGATCGATGCCCGCTTGTCGGAACATCCGGGCCACGAGCGTGCAGGTCGAACCGACTGGATCCATTGTAAAACGCATCGGGCCGGTCGATTTCAGTGAGCCGCCGAGTCGGTGATGGTCGAGCACCTCAATAATGTCCGCTTCTTCGGCCCCTTCAACGGCTTGTCCGAGCTCGTTGTGATCGACGAGTATGAGCTGTGGGCGGGGCGGATGGATGAGGTCACTCTTACTCAGCACCCCCACCAGTTTTTTCCCTTCGACAACGGGGAAAACGGGCTGCGCAGAGCGATAGATCTGTTGTTTTGCTGTCGTCACTGGCATTTTGGCAGGCAGTGTTTCGCAGTTGTGATCAATCGCATCTTCAATCACCTGAGCCGCTTTGATGCGCGTCGTCGTCGATGCCGTATCGAAATTGCTGCGGATCACCGCCACACCGCGGTTGCGTGCCAGTTCCACCAGTCCGCTCGAAAGCTCAAAGCCGCCCGTTACGACCAATGCCCGGACGCCCATTTCGAGCGCGGGCAGCTGAATCGTCGGTCGATCGCCACTGACGACGAGCAATCGTTCGGGTGGGAATTGGCTGAGCCGTTCGGTGAACCCACTCGCACTCATCGCGCCGACGGTGACGATCATGTCTTCGGTGCGATCGGGATCGACTTCATGCTGGAACTCGCCGCCGAGTACCGAGACGACATTGCGGAGCGTCGAGCGGACACCTCGCGATTGGCTCGATTCCATCCCACCGCGAAAAACGAGGTCGAGCAAATCGAGCAGCGTCGCTAACCCGATCAGACAATCATTCTCGTCGAGTACCGGTATCGAGCGCAATCCATGCTTGGTCATCCGTGTGTAGACGTCATAGAAAACGTCCGTTGGCCGCGCGTACACCATCTCGCGGTTGCAGATGTCTTTCAATTCGGGGCGAACATCCATGATGATTCGCGGCATGCCGATCTTGGCTTGCCGGAGAACAAACTCGGTCCGTTCATTTGGCGCTCCGCAGCATGCTGCAATCGCGTCGGGGCGAGTCGTTCGCCGTAAAAAATCAGCGTAAGCGATCGCGCTGCAAATTGCATCGGTATCGGGATTACGGTGTCCGAAAACGTGGACGGTCATGAGAGACTCTGGCGTGACAGAATGAGTGCATGGATTTCAGCGATAATCTTAGCCGGTTCACTCATCCGACCGGTACCCTGGACACGGCAACTCAGCCAACCTTTTTCCGGACCGACGATCTGACAACCGTCACCACGCAGAATTTCCACATTTCTTTGCACGCTCGGCTGATTCCACATCGGATCGCTCATGGCCGGGGCCAGCACCACCGGCGCGGTATTCTGCAGATACAGCGTGCTGAGCAAATCGTTTGCCAGCCCGTTGGCCATGCGGGCCAGCGTCGCCGCCGTGGCGGGAGCGACGACGAACACGTCGACTCCCCGCGCCAATTCGATATGTGGCCCAAGCGGGAATCTCGCATCGAAACTCTGCGTCGCGACAGGCCGCCCTGACAGAGCGGCAAGCGTTGCTTCGCCGATGAATTCCGATGCCCCCCGGGTCATGACCACCTGTACCTCATGACCGGCTTGGGCGAGTTTGCTGCACAGATCCGCTGCTTTGTACGCAGCGATCCCACCGGCGATACCGAGCAGAATCTTCTTCGGCGGGGGCTCGCAGGACGTGGAGCTCATGCCAGCTTTTCACGGACGCGTTCGAGCAACGCCTTCGTCGCCCGAATACCTGCGTACTCGTCGAGCCGGCTGCCTTCGTATTCGATTCCGACGTAACCGTGATAGCCGAAGTCCGTCACGATCTTCATCATCTTGAAGTAGTCGATGGTCGTTTCGTCACCGGCCGCATTGAAGTCATACGATTTAGCACTGGCAGCTTTCGCGTAGGGCATCAGCGCTTGCACGCCCATGTAGCGATCGAAAGATTGTGGATTGTCTCCGCGGCTGATGTTGAAATTTCCAAAGTCAGGCAGCGTGCCGCAATTGTCCATGCCCACTCGCTCCATCACGACGGCCAACCAAGCCGCGTTGCTGCTCAGTCCCCCGTGATTCTCCACGAGCACGTTAATGTTTTGCTTGGCAGCATATTCACTGAGTTGACGCAGTCCGTCGGCCGCGTAGTTGAGCTGCTCGGAATAGCTACCACCACTGGCGGCATTGACACGAATGGAATGGCAACCGAGGAACTTGGCAGCATCCACCCATTGATGATGATTCTCCACCGACTGCTTGCGTTTGGCTTTGTCTGGATTGCCGATCTGGCCTTCGCCGTCGACCATGATCAACACACTTGTCACTCCGTGATCATCGCAACGCTTCTTCAAATCCGTGAGGTAGTTCTGGTCACGTGCTTTGTCTTTGAAGAATTGATTGACGTATTCCACTCCGTCAATTCCAAACTCCTCTTTGGCAATCCGCGGGAAATCCAGATTCGTAATTCCAGACTTCGCATTGAATAGAGCCTTGTGCAAGGACCATTCGGCCAACGAGATCTTGAATGGTGCATGATCGTGATCATGTCCACCCTCGTGTGCGATCGCAGACCGGGTGGAAAGGCTCACCGCGGCAGCTGTGGCGGCGAGTGTTTGCAGGAAATGACGGCGTGGCAGTGTGGGCATAGCTCTTTGGGGGTGAAATCGAGAGAGGAAGGATGGGAGAGGGACGCTCTTGGAGTTCCGGTGAGCCTGGGCAGTCGCGGCATCGATTGAGTCGTAATTCGCACCTCAAAAAAGACATCGCGACAGCCTGCTAGGATACACGCTCGCGCTAGGAGAATGTATCGTGTGCTCACATATTTCTACTTCGGCGTTGGCTCTCTATCTCTCCTTCCTCAGCTCTATGTCTCGCACATTCCATTTGACAATCGCTTACGATGGAACGGAATATTCGGGGTGGCAGGTGCAACCGGGAAGACGCACGATCCAGGGGGAGCTCGAACAGGCCGCTGCCACCCTCATCGGCAAGCCGCCGGACGGGGTAACGGATGCCGATTCACCGTCACGACTACGGATCCTCGGCAGCGGGCGGACCGATGCTGGCGTGCACGCGTGGGGCCAAGTGGCCCGCTGCGTGCTGCCGGGCTGGCGGGCCGGCACGACGGCAGTGCTACGTGGGTTGAACTCCCGATTGCCGCCCGACATCACGGTCTTGGCCGTTCGCGAAACGAGCCCCTCTTTCCACCCGATCGCCAATGCAGTCGGCAAGCGGTATCGCTACCAGGTTCAACTCGGTGGTCAGCGTGACCCTTTTGCCATTCGCACGCGCCATCGCATCCATGCCGCCATCGACACGGATCAACTCCGAGCGGCGGCCGGCGCACTCATTGGTGAACATGACTTCGCTGCCTTTCAGGCCACCGGTGCGCCGCGTGCCAGCACCGTGCGCACGATTACCCACAGTGCGTGGTTCGCGGAAACGGCCAGCGACGCGGTCGACTCGTACGATGGTGCCTGCGGTCTCGGCCAACGCTGGTACTACGAAGTCGAAGGCAACGGATTTTTGTACAACATGGTCCGCAACATCGTTGGCACGATGCTGGAAGTTGCCCGCGGTCGCCGCCCATTGAGCTGGATGGACGAGGTCCTGCAATCACGCGATCGCAAACTCGCCGGCGCTACCGCGCCCGCAAACGGATTGACGCTCGTCCGCGTGAACTACCCGGACGAGATCTTTCTGCCGGAGTGATGGCGTCTACTGCAACGTTTCGCAGTCAAAGAATTCGAGCGGCTGATCTTCGCTCAGGTCGGCGACGCGAATCGCCAACTTGCCGGCAAGAATCTTGCGGAAGTTCTTGCCCACGATATCGCCTCGCCAGCCTTCGAGCAGCGCAGGTGTGGCCGCGCCGCGGCGCGGCATCATTTCATAAGCGAGCAGATCCTTGACATCGTCCGAGTTGCCGACGATCGCCGGTGCGATTTTGTGCTGGCGACTGATGCAGGCAATCGCAGTCGACAGGAACTGACTTAGCATGTGGGAGGCAGCTCGCGAGCGGCCCCGCGAACGACGAGGCAGATCATCTTCGGGGGTGTCGAGTCCCGCCTGGATCGCGGCGGCGATGTCATCGTACTGGTCGTGATAATTCCGGCGCTCGAGTCCCCGGATACTGCGAATTTTGCCAGCGTCGGCTGATCCGCGTTTGGCGAGTTCAACGATCAAGTCATCGCGCATCACGCGCCGTGGCAAACGGTCCTTGTTCTTTGCGATCGCTTCACGCCAGCGCCAAATCCGGCGGACGATTTCCAGTTGCCGCGGTTTCAGGCCTGCACTGCCGCTGACACGCTGCCAATTTTCCGCTTCCTCGGCATCCATCACCTTCTGCTGCAACCGCTGCGTTTCCTCTTCGACCCATGACATCCGATCGAGCTGAGCGATATCGCCGCAGAGTTTCTCGTACATCTCGTACAGATTCGTCACGTCGTGCAGAGCGTAGGTCAGTTGTTCGCTCGTCAACGGCCGATTCCGCCAATTCGTTCGCGTCTCACCCTTGGGTAAGGTCAGCCCCACCAGTTTCTGGACGAGTGTGCCCAACGACGCAGGATACTCCAGCCCCACAAATCCGGCGGCGAGCTGGGTGTCGAACAATCCCACGATCGGCTTGCCGGTGTAGCGGTAGGCAAACCGGATTTCTTCGCGCGCAGCATGCGCGACCACCGTACGTCCAGGTGTCACCAACAGATCCCAGAACGGCTGGGTATCACCCACCGGATAGGGGTCGATGATCGCGAGGTGCTCGCCAGCGGCCACTTGGATCAAACACAACTCGGGACGATAACAGTCTTCGGATACAAACTCAGTATCGAATCCGATCACCGGCTCCTTCGCAATTCGCTCGCAAAAATCAGCGAGCTGTTCGGCGGAGACGATCGTTTCGTAATTCACCAGTAGTATTCCCGGTCGGTTGAGCAGCGGTTGAAGTAGGGCGAAAATCTACCCGCTGAATGGAAAACCGGCCAGTAGGCCCACATTCGCCGGAGGGGACCACGGTCCCGTCGGCGACCTTCTTATGGGGAATCGTCGCCAAAACGCTCGCTCGGAACAATGGTCCCAAGCTACGAATCCGCCCCGCCGCAGCACAACAACCTGCGCCTTTCCGAGACGGGCCCGGGAAAAGCGAAGGGGGTTGATTTGCAAGCCGAAACTAAAAGAACTTCGCCAACGTTTCGGGCTTCGGTTTCGGTGTCACCAACGAGACCACGACGGTCGTGATCAGGCAGCTGAAGAACATCACGACCACGGGCATGATCAAATACTCTTCGCCGGCGAGATCTAAATGGAGGTTGAACTCGCGCAGTCCCTCGGGGGAGTTGATGCCGTAGTAGAACAAAACACTCCAACTCGTGATCGCCGCGAACACGCCGCTGATCGCCCCGGCCGCACTCAGGCCACGCCAATACAACGCCAGGAACACAATCGGGAACAGGGCACTAAAGCCGCTGAAACACCACACCCCCAGCGCGAACACACTCGTCGGATTGTCGAGACTCAAGAAGTACGTAACCGCCACGATCGCGATGATGAACATTCGCGTCGTAAACACTTGTTGCTTGTCGCTGACATTTTCTTCGCCGAGATAGTGCGTGTAAATGTCGTTGCTAAAGATCGTACCGATGCACAGAAATTGACTGTCCAAACTCGACATAATTGCCGCCAAAATCCCAGCCGCCAGTAGGCCGCCGAGTACGGGGCCGGTCTGGGTCTTAACCAAAAACGGCAACACCGCGTTCGCGTTGACCCTGTCCGTTCCCGGAATCAGTGGCAGTTTCGGTGCAAACTCGCCCGTCGCCCACACGCCCACGAGCACGCAGGGCACCCACACGATCATGATGAAAAGCGGGTGGCAGATCACGGGGATTTTGAACGATGCCGCACTCTTGGCGGTCATCCAGTGTTGGAAAAGGTGCGGAAACATCCCGACCGATAGCGGGATCAACAGGTAGGTAAAGAACAAACTCTTGCTCATGTCGACTCGCGTCGCCCGGTTCTCGGGAATCGATTCACCGAGAACGCGTAGGTTGTCGAGCAGACTGACCTGTCCGCCCAGTCGATTGGCAATCATCACAAAGGTGACGACGCCGAGAATCATGAACACGAGCGTTTGAAAGGTGTTCGCCCACGTCGTCCCACGCATCCCGCCCATGAAGACATAGACCAGCACCACGCTGCAAATCATCAGTGCCCCGAGCCAAGGCGGTATCCCACCGTGCAACCCACGGTTGGGTGCCCCATCGGGGAGCAATACCGGGAACCAATCCGGTGACAGTCCCGCCGTTAGCGTTTGCACCACGGTACCGCCGCCGATTACTCCGACGAGCAAGTAAGGAATGACCAGCCCAACCAAAATGGGAAAGAGCAGCAAGCCGATGAAGTCGCTATCGAGGCGATCTCGGAAAAATTCGATCTGGGTCGTGTAGCCCCTCACCCGGGCGACTTTCCAGACCTTCACCCCGATCACAAAGAAACACAACGAGTGGATGATTCCGCTGCTACTGGCCAGCATCCCATACACGCCGATGCCTTCCTTGAACGCCTCGCTGCTGCTGCCGACGAGCGCGAAGGCAGTCATCGTGGTGCCGAAAATACTCATCAACAACAGGAACGGGCCGATCGAGTGACTCGCGACCTGGTAGTCCTCTCTCGTTCCTCGGAACAAACGGCTCGAAAAAACTCCGAGCAGAAGTAGTAGCGAGAGATAGATCAGAATGATGACGAACTGCGGCAACCCAGGGTGATTCAACCAGCCGCCATCAGCGGCCGGAGCGGGGGCCTGGGCCACCAATGATAGAAACAAATCAGAAGATGTCATTTGACCACCTCCCCTGCATCAGCCTGGTTATGCGAGTCAGCTTCGGCGGCGATCGCCGCATCCAACTCAGGCTCAATCGGCCATGCGATCTTGGTCGAGAGGAACCAGGTGAACGCTGCGGCAATCGAGATACAAGCGTGCCACAACAAGCCGATCGGCATGAAGCCGAACACCAGGTGACCGTCGGTCCAGAACCAGTTGTCCTGATGCAAAATCAACAACAAAACGACGAGTGCGGTGATGATCCAAGGACCGGGCCGGGAGGCATGAGCCGCATTCGAAGCGAGCGGAGGAGCCGACGCAGGCGGCTGAGGTGTGGCAGGCATTAGGCGGGAGATGGGGAACGCGGAGACGGGAGAGATGGGGGACGGGAGATGTCGACGGGTGGGTGGCACGGAGAGGAGTGGGGGTCGGAACCGACGGGGGCTAGTTTAATGGCAATTCAGGGGCGACGATATCGGGCTTTTGAATTAGTCTGAGCGATCTCGTTACAGCCTGCCCAACCCCTACACTCATTAGATTCTCGTTTCATGATGCTCCCGGCCGATTGGCAGATTTGGTTGATGCTCCCGGCCGATTGGCAGATGTGGTTGACGCTTGCCGTCGCAGCCGGTTTGTTGTTGAGCTTGGCAATGCGCATCGCTGCTACGGATCTGCTCGCGCTGGCTGGCTTGGCCGTTCTCGTCCTGGCCCAAGACCTCAGCGGCACAATCAAGTTGCCCACACCAACGGAGGCTGTCGCTGGATTTGGCAACAAGGGCCTAGTCACGATCGCATTGTTGTTTGCCATCGTATCAGGTCTGGAACTGACCGGTGGCACCGAATACGCCACCGGATGGCTGTTGGGGGGCGTGAAGGGGTTGCGCAGTGCGCTGTTGCGGATTCTCATGCCCGTTGCGGCTCTGTCGGGTTTTTTGAACAACACGCCTGTCGTCGCAGCGCTGTTGCCGGTCGTCCATGATGTCAGTAAACGAATCGGGGTGAGCCCCAGCCAATTGCTGTTGCCCCTGTCCTACACCGCGATTTTGGGTGGGATGTGCACACTGATGGGCACGAGCACCAACCTGATCGTGCGAGACTTGTTCATGGCGAAACAGGTCGGTGGTGAAGCCCTGGGGTTCTTTGCGCCCGCGATTGCCGGCGTGCCCGCGACGATCCTGGGCCTGGCGTACATTATCTATGCCTCGCCGCGGTTGCTGCCCGAGCGCAAGCCGCCTGTCAGTGCCAGCGACGACCCGCAGAAGTACACGGTCGAAATGCAAGTCGTGCCGCTCGGCCCCCTTGTTGGCAAGACCATTCAACAAGCGGGCCTTCGCGCACTTCCGGGCTTGTACGTTGCGGAAGTCCAACGGGCCGACGGACGCATCGAAGCGGCCAAGCCCGAACAGCGGATCTACGGCGATGATATTTTGATTCTGGTCGGCGCCCTCGAGAGTGTTGTCGATCTGCGAAAAATTCGCGGTCTCACCACACCCGATGGCCAATCCCGAAAACTCGAAGTTCCCGCGTGGCAACGGACTCTGATCGAGGCCGTCGTGAGTACGCAATGCTCCCTGATCGGCAAAACAATTCGCCAGGGTAAATTTCGTTCCAACTACAACGCCGCCGTGGTTGCGGTGGCACGCGGTGGACGAAGGCTGATGGGTAAACTGGGAGACGTCAGAATCGAGCCCGGTGACGTGTTGCTGCTCGAGGCGTCGCCCTCGTTCGTGCACCGACAGCGAGGTTCGAGTGATTTCTATCTGGTCAGTCGTGTCGAACGCGGCGAAGTCCGCCGCCATGAAAAGGCCATTCTTGCGATCTCGATCACCGCCGCCATGGTGATCGTCGCTGCTCTGGGGTGGATGGAAATTCTCACCGCCGCGATGCTTGCGGCCATCGCCATGATCGCGTTCCGCTGCTGCACCTCGGGGGAGGCCCGGCGGAGTGTGGATTGGTCCGTGTTGATTATTATCGGCGCGGCCATCGGCATCGGCGAAGCGATGCAGAAAAGCGGAGCGGCGGACATGATCGCTAACGGACTGCTGCAACTCGCCGGTGGCGGCCCCGTGAAAATGCTGGCGGCGGTCTATCTGGCAACGGTGATCTGCACGGAGTTGATCACCAATAGCGCGGCAGCCGTGATCATGTTTCAAATCGCCTGGTCGGCTGCAACGGGGCTGCACATGGATCCGACACCGCTGGTGCTGTGTGTCATGATCGCGGCATCGGCCAGTTTCCTGACGCCATTCGGCTACCAAACCAATACGATGGTCTACAGCGTCGGTGGATACGAACTACGCGACTACCTGGTCTTCGGATCCCCTCTCAGTTTGATTGTTTTTGCAACCACCATGGTGACGCTCACCTGGTGGTATGGGCTCGGCTGGGCGGTTTGAGGGGCCCGCGCCGAGTCGCTTGACACGCGGCGGACAGTGGTCGTGATCCACCCGAATGGCACGGTTGTCCTTGGGTGGCCGCACACGGCAATTCTTATTGCATGGACATGCACTTCTCTATCGCTACAATAGCGTCATGAAAACTACCCTAATGCGACGGAAGAGCTCCGTCACTAAGTGGCTGATATCTGCCTTCGTAGCGATCGTGTTTGCGACCGCTGCGAGCGATCTTCCGGCCGATGAAGTCTCTTTCGGCCGAGACATCCGCCCTCTAATCTCCGAGAAGTGCTTCGCCTGTCATGGACCGGATGAGGAATCTCGTGAAGCCGGACTGAGAATGGACCTTCCGGACGGGGATGAAGGTGCGTTGAACCATGCGATCAGTCCCGGCTCGCCTGACGATAGCGAGGTCTGGATGCGGATCAGCAGCAGTGATGACGACTTGCGAATGCCACCGGCCGATTCGCACTTGAAACCGCTCACCGAGGAGGAGCAGTCGCTGATCCGTCGCTGGATTGAGCAAGGCGGACAATACGAGCAGTTCTGGGCATTCTCGCCGCCGGCGCCGCCCGAGATTCCCACGCCGCAGAACTCCGCGTGGAGCGACCGTCCGATCGACGCCTTTGTCCTCCGTCGACTCGAACAGGAAGGGTTGTCGCCGACCGCGCCAGCCGATCCACGGACGCTGCTCCGCCGCGTGACGTTTGATTTAACCGGTTTGCCGCCGACGCTCGCGGAAATCGATGAATTTCTAGCTGCCTACAAAATCTCGCCCGAACGAGCGTGGGAGGATTGCGTCGATCGGTTGATCCGTCGCCCAGAATACGGCGAGCACATGGCAAGGTACTGGCTCGACTTGGTCCGCTTCGCGGATACCAACGGCATGCACAAGGATTTTTACCGCAACAACGTGGCCTATCGCGACTGGGTGATCCGCGCATTCAACGAAGCCCTTCCTTACGATGATTTTGTTCGTTATCAGATCGCAGGCGATTTGTTCCCCGATCCGACCGCTGACCAGCTGATCGCGTCGGCTTTCAACCGTTTACACCTCATCATCGACGTCGGCACCGCTCTTCCCGAAGAGAGCCAATTTAAAAACGTTGTCGACCGCATCACCGCCGTCAGCACGGCATTCATGGGATTGACGGTGCAGTGTGCCCAATGCCACGACCACAAGTTCGATCCGATCACACAGAAGGATTTTTACTCGCTCTTCGCGTTCTTCGATAACATCGATGCCACCCCGGAAACGAAAGCGAACCCCAAAAACGGCTTGCAGCCGCCGTTTGTTTCGCTGCCGACGCCGGAGCAAAAACGGGAACTCGATCAGTGCGATGAAAAAATCGCCTCGCTACAAAAACAGGCTGTCGAGACCGTCGATCCAGAGCAGAAGAAGTCTCTCGAACACGAACTGGAAACGCTCCGCAAACAACGTGGTCTGATATCCAGGGACGTCACCCAAGCGATGGTGATGAAAGAACGCAGCGAGGTTCGACCCACGTTTATCCGCAATCGTGGACTGTACGATGCATTGGGCGAAGAGGTCGCGAGAAACACACCAGAGTTCCTACCGCCACTGAAAAAATCCGGCGACGTGGCCAGCCGGATGGACTTGGCTGAGTGGTTTGTCGATCCCGGAAACCCACTGACCGCTCGAGTTGCTGTCAATCGATTCTGGCAACAGTTCTTCGGGGTCGGGCTCGTCAAGACCTCCGAAGATTTTGGAAATCAAGGCGGAGTCCCCAGCCATCCTGAGTTACTCGACTACCTCACCGTTTCATTCACCGATTCGGGCTGGGACGTGAAAACGCTCGTCAAACAGATTGTGATGTCCAATGCTTATCGCCAAGCATCCGCGGCTACACCGGAGATTTTCAACGCCGACCCCGAGAATCGATTGTTAGCTCGGGGATCGCGATATCGCCTTGATGCCGAAATCATTCGCGATCAGATCCTCGCGACCAGCGGTTTGTTGAACGACAAGATGTACGGGCCCGCGGTCAAACCTCCACAACCCGAGGGTTTGTGGAGAGCCGTGTCGATGACCGGTGAAGTCTATCGTCCGGACCAGGGTGATGCCATTTACCGTCGCAGCGTCTACACGTTTTGGAAACGTGCGATGCCGCCACCGCAGATGACGATCCTGAACGCACCGAACCGGGACGCATGCATCGCGCGCCGCGAGCGAACCAACACGCCGTTGCAAGCGTTGTTGCTGCTCAACGAGCCGGAGTATCTCAAGGCGGCCGGGCAACTCGCTGCGAGAACGCTCGATCAACCCAGCGACGTCCGACTCGACTACTTGTGGGAGACGGTCACGTCGCGGCTAGCGGACGAGGAAGAGAAATCGGTCATGCAGTCGCTGCTCACCGATTTGAGGACGAAGTATCGAGCCGCCCCCAACCTGGCTGACGAAGTGTGCCGTGACGTGACGCTGGATTCGCCGAGCGAATGGGGCACGGAGGCAGACGCGAAAGCCGAACTGGCAGCATGGACGATGCTTGCCAGCACACTCTACAACCTCGACATCACCAAGACCAAGGATTGAACCATGATCACGTCCCAAGACTTGGCCTCGCTGGATAACCGACGTCGCTTCCTCACCAACACCGGCATGGGACTGGGCACCGTCGCGATGGCCTCGCTGCTGTCTCAGTCGGCGGTCGCCCGGGACCTCTCGGCGACAGGGGAGGGGAATCTCCCACGGGGTTGTCACCACGCCCCGAAGGCAAAACGGGTCATCTTTCTGTTCATGGCGGGCGGTCCGAGCCAGATGGATTTGTTCGATTACAAACCGAATTTGGACAAGCTATATAGGCAGGAACTCCCGAAGTCCGTCAGCCAAGGACAACGTGTGACAGCGATGACCAAGGGGCGAACCCAGTTGATCGCATCGACGAAGTTCAAGTTCGCACGGGCGGGGGAGTCTGGGTTGTGGATGAGCGAGTTGCTGCCGCATCTCTCCAAACAGGCCGATAAGCTCTGCTTTATCGACTCGATGAATACCGACTCGATTAACCATGATCCCGGCAAAACGTTGTTCAGCACGGGTTCAGAGATCCCAGGCAAGCCGAGCATGGGGGCCTGGCTGAGCTACGGGTTGGGGACGCTCAATAAGGACCTACCCGACTACGTTGTCATGCCCTCTGCGTTTTGGGGCGGCAGAGTGAACGTGCAAGGACTGTATTCACGCTTGTGGGGCAGTGGATTCTTGCCCTCCAAACACCAGGGCACCAGCTTCCAAACGGCGGGCGATCCGGTCCTCTTTCTGTCCAATCCACGCGGCGTCGACGCAGACGTGCGCCGCCGGATGCTCGACAGTCTCGGCGCACTCAACCAGAAACATTTCGCTGAGATTGGAGACCCGGAAATCCAAACGACGATCGCGCAACAGGAGATGGCGTTTCGCATGCAGACCTCGGTACCGGAACTGACGGATATCTCCGACGAGTCGGCAGAGACGCTCGCAATGTACGGCCCGGACGTCGACAAGCCCGGCTCGTACGCGAGGAACTGTTTACTCGCCCGGCGTATGGCCGAGCGTGACGTGCGATTCATCCAGTTGTTCCACCGCGGCTGGGATCACCACAGCAAACTGCCGTCGAACTTGGTCGCCCAGTGCCGCGACGTTGATCAACCGACCAGTGCACTGTTGGCCGATCTGGAACGACATGGACTGCTGGAGGACACCATGGTCGTCTTCGCGGGTGAATTCGGACGCACCATCTATTGCCAGGGAACGCTCACGCATGATGATTACGGTCGTGACCATCACCCACGCTGCTTCACTGCCTGGATCGCCGGTGGCGGTGTGCGAGGTGGGATGCGATATGGCAAGACGGACGAGTTCAGCTACAACGTTGTTGAGAATCCGGTCCATGTTCGTGACTTGCATGCCACCATGCTATCCCTGCTGGGCATCGACCACGCGCGTTTGACGTTCCCCTATCAGGGACTCGATCAAAAACTTACCGGTGTGAACCCCAGCCGCGTGGTGACGGAAATCATCGCCTGACATAGCGTCTTCGCAGTTTCAAGACGCCCCTCTCGTGAGAATTGTTGACGGCGTGTCGAGTCAATGAGCCGCGTGAACGGCCGAGCAGCTCGTGTTACCCGATGCCCGGCGGCATTCGGTTCAACATTGCCGGTCGAATCAGTCGGATTTGCTATCCAACGCACGATCCTCGTGCATTGCCCCCCCCCCCTGTCCCCCACCACCGTTGAGACATTTCATGCACCGATTTTGTTTTAGTTTGATCTTCCTGGTCCTCAGCCAGGTCCACTTATTTGCGGACGATCCAGGCGTTCGGACGGGACCGTGGGACATCGAAAAGCTGCAGGGAGACGTTCCGCCGATGAAATGGATCGGCCAGGATTCTCCGGTGCATTCGCTTGTGTATGAAGGCGAAGCGTTCGAATCGCACCCCACCGACGTGTTCGCGTTTTATGCTTCGCCAGCTACCCTCGGAGTTGACCAAACGGGAAAGAAGTTTCCGGGCGTCGTGCTTATCCATGGCGGAGGCGGCACGGCGTTTGCTGAGTGGGCGTACCTATGGGCCAGACGCGGATATGCCGCCATCGCGATGGACCTTTCCGGCATGCAGCCGCCGGATCCCAAGTTCGATGCACAGACCGGCGCGCCGATCGGGCACCAAACCGATCGCAAGCTGCGGACTCGACTCGCAAACGGGGGGCCGATGCAAGGGAACGCTGAAAAGTTCGATTCGATCGGTGGCGATGCCAGCGATGACTGGCCGATGCATGCCGTGGCCAATGTGATGCGAGCCCATACGCTGTTGCGAAGTTTTCCAGAGGTCGATGCCGACCATACCGCGGTAACGGGAATCAGCTGGGGCGGCTATACAACGTGCCTGGTTGCTTCGCTCGACGACCGGTTCAAAGCTGCAGTGCCCGTCTACGGTTGCGGTTTTCTGCACGAAGGCGAATCCGTTCAGAAGCCGAGTATCGATCGGCTGGGCGAGCGTCGCGATGAATGGGTGCGGCAGTACGACCCCGGCAGCTGGTTGAATCAATGTCGTGTGCCCATCCTGTTCGTTAACGGCACCAACGACGTGCATTACTGCCTGGATAGCTATATGAAAAGTTACGATGTCGTTCCGGGTGAGAAAATGCTGTGCGTAACGGTAAAGATGCCGCATAGCCACGTCGATGGATGGGTCCGTCCGGAAATTGGCATGTTCATCGACTCGTTTTGTGCCCATGCAACGCCACTGCCGTCGCTGGGAACACCTCAGATCGGCGACGACAATATTTCGCTGGCGTTTGACAGCCAAACCGAGCTGAAGTCAGCGACGCTTCACTACACAAGCGACAGTGGGCTGCGATCCGGTCGAGACTGGAAAAGTAGCGCCGCAACCATCGCTGGTGGCACGATCACGGCACCACGACCACCCGCAGATGCCAATACATGGTTCTTCACCGTATCCGACGAGCGTGACGCGATCGTCAGTACTGAAGTCCAGTTCGCGTTGGACGAACACTGATTCCCTCGATCGGCACGCGGAAATCAATTGCATGAACGCGACGGTCTGTCCCCCATCGCTCCCTCACTCTTGTTGAAGGGCGTTCCAGGAGCAGATCTTTGCGTTTCCCGCTCGACTCCTTCCGTGGTCCCGGGTGCGAGCCCGTCCGCTATTCGCTGAGCAGCTTCGCCGCCGCCAGTCGTAGTCGTTCCAAACCAGGCGAGGTCGCAGCCGCGTAACGCGATGTGCCCGCGTCGGCCTCGTGGGTCTTATCCACGGTGGCGTCTAAACGTACATATTGCTGGACGAACTGGTTCATCTGAGCCTGCGACCAGCCTTTTCTCGCCTGAAGCAAGTTCAAGTACTCGATCAACTGCTGGGCATCCCGAAACGCTTTCAAACGCATCGAATGACGGATCGCTGTTTCACCCTGGGCATCCTTGTCGAAAATGAACAGTCCCAATTGGTCTGCCTCGACTAGAGCCTTGCCATCTTTGTTGATGGTCTGCCATGGCACGATCCCGCTGGCGCCCCCGCTCCACGCATCGAGTGCCCAAGCTTGGACATCCCGATTGCTTTGTCGAACAGGGTTGGCGCTGCCGTACACCCAAACTCGCAGCCCATCACGCTGCATCTGATCAGTCACCAGACGCCGGTAGTTTTGGAATGCCGAGGCGGCCACCACCCAGAAATCGCTTCGTCCGTCGAGTTGCCCCCGGCAATACTCGGGGCGGGAGATATCGATGCGAAAATCGATATTCACCGCCGGACCGCTGCCGGCCATCTCGTGTCCGCGATCGGTTAGCTCGCCATAATACTTCAGTGCCCGATAGTCCCAGTAGCTGACTGGCTCGTCCAACACCCAAGGTGCTTTGGTCTGTTCGTCATGCGATCCCTTGTTGTTGAAATAGACCTGGAATCCGGTTTGGTTCCAGCCATTCGATTTGGCCAACGCGACAAAGTCACGAAGCACATTCACATAGGTATCGGCGTACTCCGGTGTTGCCTTAAACGCACGAAAAGCGTCGGGGTCGCCGTCGTAGTATGCCCGACAATTCAGCGGCCAGCTCTCGTGGAAACTGAGATAGAAACCGGGTGCGGGGATCGGGCCGCGATGTCCATGCTCGAAGAGCGAGCCATCGAGATAAGGCCCGAATGCGGCGGCGAAGTCGTCCCAGTACGCGTGTTGGGTTCCAGGCTCGATATCGTCGTAGCGTCGATTATCCATTCGCCGGCCTGAGCGAAGTCGCATATCGAGGTTCGTTTTGCGGGCGCCCGGTGCGGCGGTGTGATGCGAGTAGTGCAGGATATTGGCATGCACCCGATGGTCGTACGCAATCTGTTGCAGTGCCTCATATTGCTCAACGGTATCGGGCAACCCATATCCATTCATCTCGCAAAAGAATGTTGCCTCGCGTGGTAAAGCAAACGGCAGGATCTCGATCTCGATCGGAATGCGACGACCATCGGAAACCTGCACCGCTCCTCGCCGCAGACCTGGCTCGGCATCGAACGGGATGTAGATATCGGCCACGACGGACCGATCCTGGTCAGGCCGTAACTGGAGCGAAGCGTCCAGCGGTAACAACGGATCGGGAATGCGGCGGCCATTGGCGGGTACGTAAACGGTCTGGAACCGATCGATACGCGGTTGGAATGAGTCAAATGCGACTTCTACCGAGACAGCGTTCTCTCCACGTAGCAGTAACTGAAAACCAGTGACTTCACCCGCCGCGGCCGACAAGCGAATCCGACGTCCATCGTAGATCGAATTAGCATCACGGTACCCCTCAGGCAGCTCACCAACTGCCCGTCCGTCGATGTCATACTTGTCCGCAACCGGAATGACGCTCACCTGTGGGATAGGCGCGTCCAATATCGCCGGCTCGGCAGCGTCGCTGATCCGTCCGCTCATCCGGCGCACAACTATCCGCACGACCTCCGCTTCGCTGGACTGGCCCGTACGACTGCGTGCGATAACCTTCACGTCCAGATGATCACGCTCCAAACTGCCTTCCGGCAGATCTCGAATCAAGATCGTCTGCGACTCGCCCTGCACGGCCAGCGGAATGTTGTGTCGGTCCAGTGGTTTGCCATCGATTGAAACATCGTATGCAAAAGCGTGCTCAGGTGCCGTCACGGAGACGCGCATCACGTCGTCTTCACTGCGCACTTGTTTCACCGCTACCGGACGTGCTGGCGTGTCACCCGCGACATCATGGCACTCCACTTCCAGGTAGGGTTTTTTGCCACCTTGTTCACGGCTGAAGATCGTGGGATTGCGTCCGTAGTCTGCATCGTCTTCGTGGATGGCGAGTCCATAAGCGGCGCCGATGGCCATCGCATGCACCGCGTCGGCAGGCACGTTCCAGCGATAGACGCCGTCCTGTAGATCCGATCCTGAATGCTGCACCAGTGTAAAGCTATTGCCGCCGATCACCGCTGGAAACCTCGCTCCCGCGTATCCCCAGCCCTGGAGACCCGGCATGCCCGCGGTCAGTCCCGTCGACCCAGCTTCGTCCCAGGGGGCTGCGATCGTCGAAATCGTCACCCCCGAGATAACATTCTGTCCCTGAACGCAAACGAGTGTCGCTTTGTCAATGTGTTTACCCACGATCGCGCGAGTATCGAATGCCATCGCAACGATGTGCTGGTTCCCCTTGATACGAATGCGGCCTTGCCCACCCGCGTTCACATTCCATTCGCCATCCACCATCACGATCGAGTTGTCTCGCGTGACCGGTAGACGAATCGTCTCGGCTGATACGAACGTCGCGGCAATGAATACTGCGAGTAGACAGAAGTAAGGACGCATCGATGGACTCCGGTGGGTCGCTGCAGGAGCACCATCCAGTCTCCCCTCCCTGCTTAGCGAAGAAGGTTGCGAGGCTCTCAAGTGCGCGTAAGTTAACGATTTACTTCACCCTCCCGGCGAAGCTGGAAGGGTCGGGACTCGAGCCCCAGCGAGATTTCAGGGGAGGGCCGACCGCGTCAATCGAGGTCCCAAACCAGCGTGGTCGCGCCTCCCCGAACCATGCTTCGCTTGGTTCGGCTCTCCCCTGGTTGCGCCTGGGGAGGGTAAAGTCTAATAAACACGTGCCAACATGTAACTGAAACGCAGCCCAACCTCAAGCGTGGGGAGAGAAGATTGGATTAAGATTCTTTCGAATCGCACGTCGAGCGTTTAGGCGGCGTCGTCCAGGATCATGATCTCGTCTTGGATCGGTCGCTGCCAATCTTCGCCACAGTGCTCGCAAACGGGCATGTCGACGCGGCGTTGCTTTCCGCAGTGATCGCACATTCGCCGATGCACGCGGCGGTAGATCGCCACCATCGCCAGGGGAGCGATTAAACCCAACAGCAGGACAGACACCGACCAGACGGCCGCCTGCCTCCGTGATAGCCCCCGCCGATCGGCCACTCGTCGGGTGAGCCAAATCGCCAACGCCGTCACCAACGCGAAGCTGACCGCTAGCGTCGTGAACTGTATCGGATACGAGAGGAGGTCACTCCACGTTGGACCGAAGCCCCCGCCAAAAATCGAAATCCAGGTTGCCAGTCCCGCAGTCACCACTCCCAAGACGCCAGGCATCAAGCCAAGGAATACAAACAGCCACTGAAAGCGATCGTGATCGCTATCTTGGAAGGCCAGCGACTGCGGATGGAAAGTAATGGCTGCAAAATCTCCTTCGGCTGGAATACGGTAGATTTCCTGCGGTTTGAGCGCATAGGTAGACAAATACAAGACGTTGTCGGCCAGTCCCACTTGTAGGCTGGCCGTCGACGCCAGTGGTTGAGGCACGGCGTATTTATTGACCAGCTTTGCCCTGATTCGGCCTTCAGTGAGCGGTTTGAGTATGTTGTAAGTTCGCATAGGCTCGTCCTCACCCGGCTCCTTGTACCAAGTGTCTTCCCCCGACTCGTCGACGAACTCGTACTCGACGATTTTGTTCGCATCGCGTAGCAATAGGCGTGGGGCATGCATTTTACCCGTCTTTACCAATGCCGCTGAGTCGATCCGCTGGTCAACGATCCGCTTGATCGACATTTGCGAACCGTCGATCACATATACACCTTGGCTATCAATCAATGGTGCGACGTATCCCGCACCACGAAAATTGTAGAATAGTGAGCTGCCATTCTCCGGGTCGGTGGTGAACGGCACGCCAGTGATCTCTCCTGCCGGATGGACTCCGTCCGACGCAATCGTTTGGCTCCAACGGTTTCCCTGACTTCGATCGTAACCGATCAGGTAGCCCCGAGTGTCGTAGTAATACCACCGGGAACTCTGATCGAGATTGCTTGGCCCAGCGTAGAATCCGTCAGACTGACGGTATGTATTCCGCATCGGTATCATCGTTGCGAAGTCCCTGAATTCGTCGGTGTCGCCGAGCGACTTCATTGCGTCCAGGTCCCCGCCGTTTCCAATGGCTGTTCCACCAATAGCTCGGTCTTCGTATCCTCCGTATTGTGTCCGTACATCTCGCATGTAAGTTACCAGCCAAGGGGCATTCGTTTGCTCATTGATAGCCAGTCGTGATGTTGGCACCGGCACGTATCCGCGAGAACGCTCATGGTCTTCTAAAATCGAGAAAAGAAATGTGAGTCCCGCCGAGCAACACACCGCTGCAGCGATGAGTAAATACAAGGGCAGCAGCCAGCGACCGCGCAGGCTTCGGTTGGTGCGTGCGGCAGGCGGTTCGGCTGACAAGTCATGCCAACTCTGTCGCGAGATCACGATCAGCCACGCCATCAGCGGTAGCATTATCACCGAGATTGTTGCTGCCCCCTTTAGTCCGCCCCCCTTCAGCACCTGGAAGAACACGAACAAAACCCCAGCGGCAGGCAAGAGCGGAAACACCCGCGTCCCCCACCAAGACGCACTGCGCGACATCATCAACATCGCGGCGGGGTGCATCAGCAAAGATGCTAAAGCAAACACGAATGCTGGGACCACTTGGGCCGGGCGCATTGGATACCGGGTCATCCCTTCGTACCAAACCCAGGCCGCCAATATCGCTACAGGAACGATGACCGAGATCGCATAGAGGACAAAGCCAGAAAACGTTTTGGCGAGAAAGATCTGGCTCGATGTGACGCTGCGGTGGTTCAAGTAAGCGGCAGCCCCCGGTTGCAGATCGCGATACGACTGCACGACGCCCAACGCAAAGGCGAGTAACGGGGTCACGATCGCGAGCTGCGTCAGCAGAACGTTCGCGAGTAAACCACTGGGGTTGTCCAAATCGGGATAGGCCATCCAGCAAGACGCGGTGACCACGATCAAGCCGATGGGTAGCCAGCGGAGGTTCTCTCTCAGTTCTTTCCAGAGAAGGGGTTTCATGATGCATCCTCGGTATAGAACGAGTGATAGACTCGGGAGCGGGATAGGTAAGCGAGCACAGCGTCCTCAAACGTCACGTCGACCGATTCGATGCCGCTACTGTCAATGGCTGCCAAAGCCGCACGGGTGTCGTCGTCAGGGTCGACCGCCGTCAGTTGCCAGCGCTCTCCGACGGGACGGCAATTGACAAATCGTGGGATCGGTATCGGCATGGACAGGGTCTCGCCTGTCGTTGGCGAAGACGGCGCATCAATGACCCAAGATGCGATCCGGTTGCGGAAGTCATCGATCGTCGTATTGACCACCATCATGCCGTCGACCATCAGCGCGACGCGGTCGGCAACTCGTTCGATGTCGTCGAGCAAGTGACTGCTCAGCAGTACCGAACGTTCGCCCGATTCGCAGAACTCCAGAATAGTTTCGTTGAGCGCCCGCCGGCTCACCGGATCCAATCCCAAGGCGGGGTCATCGAGAATCAGCAGCTCGGGATTGCTCGCTAGCGTCGACGCTAGCGAAACGCCCGCCCTTTGGCCACGGCTCAGCCAAGCGACTTTGGCATCGCTATCGATGCCAAAGCGATGCACCGAACGCTCGAACAAGGCGCCGTCCCAGTGCGGGTGGGTGTCGCGGCCGAACCGCTCGCACTCCCGGACTCGCATCCATGGATAGAGGAAATGCCCCTCAACGGTGTACCCGATTCTTGCACGCAGTTCCGGGGTCAACTCGCGACTATCGGTGCCGAGAACGACGCTGGATCCTCGCGTGGGCTCGAGTAGTCCGAGCAGCATCCGAATCGTCGTCGTTTTTCCGGCCCCGTTGAGCCCGAGTAGGCCGACGATCTTGCCACGAGGCACGGCGAAGTCGAGATCGTGAACAACGGGCTTGCTGCCGAAGTAACGGGTCAACCGGTGCGTGCGAATAACGTCAGTCTCAGACATTTTCGTTACCTCGAGAATTAAACTGATCGAGTTTGCCTCGCATCCGGTCGAGAATCTCCTCGCTAGAAAAATCCAGCCGGATCGACTCGTTGATCGCGGTCTCGAGAGCTTCATCGAGCCGCCGCAATCGCTCGGTTTGCGAGTACACGGTCCGCCGCTCGGCCACAAACGCGCCGCGGCCGGGCTGGGTTTCCAGCACCCCGTCACCGACCAACTCCGCGTAGGCCTTGGCCACCGTGTTGGGATTGATAACCAATTCCTTGGCCAGCGCCCGAACGCTCGGCAGCGGATCGCCAACCGACAATTCCCCTGCCATCACGGCCCGGCGAACCTGGTCGGCAATCTGTCGATAGATCGCGGCACCACTGCCTGGGATCACTCGAATTTGCATCAACCACCCTCCGCGGAAATCGGACGCCCTTCTGCACTACCTCACATAGTACAGCTGAGACGGTTGATCGTCAAGCGTTTGTTTTTGAAAATTGCAGGCAGTAAGTAGTCCCACCCCGACTGCCTGTCGTGTCCTGAATTGCATCGCATTGCCAAAACGCGTGGCAACATTACGCCCATGAGCAAAGACAAAGGATCACACGTCATCTGCAGATTGCCTTGATCATCGTTGTGATGGCAACCTGTCTTCGCATGATGGGCCGGCAATGGTGGTGTCGTTGCGGAAGTTGGATTCCCTGGTCATGGGATACACAGACCAGCCACAATTCGCAGCATCTACTTGATCCCTATTCCTTCACGCATGTGTTGCACGGAATCATCTTTTTCTGGGTGCTGACATGGTTGCCAGACCGGTTTTTTAAGAGGGGTCTTTCAGCGCCGACCCGACTGCAAATTGCAGTGTTCATGGAAGCTGCATGGGAGGTCCTCGAGAACTCGCCATGGATTATTAATCGCTATCGCGAGTCCACCATTTCGCTTGACTACGACGGTGACTCGATCGCCAACTCCATCAGCGATATCATCGCCTGCCTGATCGGGTATTTGCTCGCGTCGCAATTCCGGTTTCGATGGTCACTGGGATTCATTCTGCTCACAGAAGCAATCCTGTTGCTCACGATCCGCGATTCCCTGCTACTCAACGTGATCATGCTGCTCTACCCAGTCGAGGGAATCAAGCAATGGCAGTCGGGATTTTTGCTTCCGACGGCCATTATTGGAGTTCTGATTTTAGCCAGCGAGTCGAATTGAATACGAAGGGTTGAGCCTGGGGGGGCCAGCACGACCGAAAAATTACTGTCTGAAATTGTGGTCGAACGCTCCGCGCTCGATCATCCCGACCGCGGAGCGTTCGGCCACTTCTTTTCCGCGCGTCCCGAACCTGCCTGTGCGGTGAAGGCGACGGTCGTTTCGCTACGTTTGACGGAAGCGTGGTGCGTCCTCACTGCCGGCGGCCCGAGGCGTCTGCGCTGACCATGATTGCTATCTGCCGTGCGGGCCGTCATACTGTCGTGTTCTGGTTCGCGTGCCGCGCCAGCCCCGCCTCAATATCCCACCTCTGTCGAATCGGTACTGACGCCATGTACTTTTGGTTGTCCTCACGATGCGCACCTCGCTTTGCCTCGGCAGTCGTGCTGCTAGCGTTCACGAGCGGCTCGGCGTTCGCCACCGAGCCGCCATATTTCGAGACCGAGATCCGACCGATCTTGCGTGAATACTGCTTCGATTGCCATGGGGCGGTGGAGGAACTCGAGGGCGGATTGGACTTGCGGTTGGTTCATCTGATGGTTTCCGGTGGCGACTCGGGCGAGGCGGTCGTCCCCGGTGACCCCGACGCGAGTTTGTTACTCAGCCGTGTGCGAGACGGTGACATGCCGCCCGGCGAAGCGCATGTTCCCGAAGCGAAGATTGCCATTCTGGAAAATTGGATTCAGCGGGGGGCAGCAACCCTCCGCGATGAGCCCAAAGAACTTGGGCCGGGCATTCCGATCACCGAGGAGGAGCGAAACTATTGGGCGTATCAACCGGTCGCAGAGGTGGTCGTTCCCACCGATGTTAACGATGCGGGCATCCGCACGCCAATTGACGCGTTGATTGCTGCCGAGATGCCTGCGGGTTTGTCGTTTTCGGTTGATGCAGATCGATTCACGCTGATTCAGCGTGCGTATGACGATTTGCTGGGACTGCCACCGACGATCGAACAGATTGAACCCTGGCTGCACGATGCGGACCCTCAGTGGTTCGAACACTTGATCGATCAACTGCTGGGCTCGCCGCACTACGGCGAGCGTTGGGCGCGACACTGGCTCGACGCAGCCGGGTACGCTGACAGTGATGGTTACACGGCGGCCGATAGCAACCGCGATTGGGCGTGGCGTTACCGGGACTACGTGATCGAATCGCTCAATGAAGACAAGCCCTTCAACCAGTTTATCGTCGAGCAACTGGCCGGCGATGAACTCGCCGGCCCCAAACACGGTGATTGGACGGACCACCAGATCGAGTTGCTGAGCGCGACTGGATTTCTGCGTATGGCTGCCGACGGTACGGGCAGCGGCGACAACAGTCCCGAGGCTCGAAACAAGGTGATCGCGGACACGCTGCAAATTGTATGTTCGACTTTGCTGGGTTCGAGTGTTCACTGCGCTCAGTGCCACGACCACCGCTATGACCCGATCTCACACGCTGACTACTTCGCATTGCGGGCGGTCTTCGAGCCGGGATTGGATTGGCAAGCATGGAAGCCGCCGGCGGCTCGTTTGGTTTCACTGGCAACCGAACAGGATCTCGCGGATGCAGCGAAGATTGAGAGCGAGGTTGGCATCGTCGCAGCGGAGCGGGCGAGTCAACAATCTGCGTTCATTCAGGAAGTGTTCGAGCAGGAGTTGATGAAGTTCGACGAACCACTTCGCACACAACTGCAAACGGCCTATCAGACGGCCAGCGCCGAACGTGATGCCCACCAAAAGGCGCTTTTGGCCAGTCACCCGAGTATCCACATCACGCCCGGCGTGCTGTATCAATACCGTCCGGATGCCGCGGCTAAGTTGAAAGAATTCGACGCCAAGATCGCTGAATTGCGAGCAGGCAAGCCGGTCGAGCAGTTTATCCAGGCCTTCGTCGAGCCACCGGGGCATGTGCCGGTAACCCACCTCTTTCACCGCGGTGATTTCAACCAGCCGAAACAGGAGATTCAGCCTGCGGCATTGACGGTTGCCGCTGCCGAGGGCGCGCGGGTCACGTTTCCGGTCGATGATCCCGAGTTACCCACGACGGGGCGTCGGTTGGCGTTCGCCAACTATTTGACCGATGGCGGCAATCCCCTGACCGCACGGGCAATCGTCAACCGCGTTTGGATGCACCACTTTGGTCGCGGCATCGTCGCGACACCGGGAGAGTTTGGGCGTTTGGGAAGCGAGCCCTCGCATCCCGAATTGCTCGATTGGTTGGCGCGAGATTTCGTCGATCATGGCTGGAGTTTGAAACACCTACACCGACAAATTCTGACTTCCTCGACTTGGCGGCAAAGCTCGCTACGTCGACCGGAGGGCGAAACGCTCGATTCAGAAAATCGATTTTACTGGCGAAAGTCACTGCAACGCGTTGACGCCGAAATTTTACGTGACTCAATGCTGGCCGTGGCAGGGACGCTCGATTCGAAATTGTTTGGGCCACCGGTGAGTGTTGCCGAAGATGAAACCGGCCAAGTCCGTGTGGACGCAAGCCAACCGCGACGCAGCGTTTATGCGCGAGTGCGGCGGAGCCAGCCGGTCGGCATGCTGCAGGCGTTTGACGCGCCGGTGATGGGGGTCAACTGTGACGTACGAACCGTATCGACCGTCGCGCCGCAATCATTGATGATGCTCAACGGTGACTTTGTCTTAGAGCATGCCAATCTTGTCGCGGAGCGGGCCGTTGAACGCGCCGCGGGAAATGCTCCTGTGCCGGCCGAGGACGCCGCAGCATGGTTGCCGAAGATGCCCGCTCCGACGTGGTATTACGGCTCAGGCACGGTGGATGACGAAACCGGGTTGATCGGCGAGTGGGTTGAGCTGCCCCACTTCACGGGAACTTCCTGGCAGGGCGGCCCGACGGCGCCGGATCCAAAGTTTGGCTGGGTGATTTTGAACGCCAGTGGTGGTCATCCGGGGAACCCCACGCATCCTGCGATCCGGCGCTGGACAGCACCCGCGGACGGTCAACTCACCATTGCGGGAACGCTGCAACACGGTAGCGACAATGGTGATGGCGTTCGCGGCCGGGTCTATTCGGCGAATGGTCTGCGCGGCGCATGGCAGATCAAAAATGGCTCGCTCGATACGCCCGTGAGCTCTTGGCCCGTCCAGGCTGGCGAGTCGATCGACTTTGTCACCGACTGCTTGGCAAATGAATCATCAGACTCCTTCACGTGGCCGTTGAAATTGACGTTCACGCGGACCGATGGAGAACCCGTGATCCATGATTCCGTGACTGGGTTTCATGGTCCTGAAACCGATCTCGCTCTGTTGCCGGCACAAATCAACGCGGCCTGGGAAATCGTTTTATCTCGCCCCGCCAACACTGCTGAACTGGATTTGTCACTGCAGTTTGCGGGCGATCAATTGGTACTGATGTCCCGCGATGGACGGGGTACGCTGCCGGGCCGATCGCGGGGACAGCAGGTCCTCGTCAACATCTGTCAAATGCTGCTCAATTCCAACGAATTCCTCTACATCGAATGATTCTGGAGCGATCTAATATGGATTCCCCTCAACCCGCTGATACGCGCCGCCGATTCCTGCAACAAACCGGAATGGGCGTGGGAGCTTTGGCGCTGCAGTGGATGCTCGCTCAAGAGTCCGCGATGGCAAAGCCTCCGATCTTGAAGGCGAAGCCGGCGAGCGACCTGGTTCCACGAGCGCCGCATTTTGAGCCCCGTGCCAAGGCGATGATCTCGTTGTTCCAGCATGGCGGGCCCTCACACATGGACCTGACCGATCCCAAACCCGAGTTGACGCGGTACGATGGGACGGAATACTCCGGCGACATTCAATTTTCTTTTGTCAACGAAGCCAGCAAGAAGCTGCTCGGCAGTCCCTTTCAGTTTCAAAAACACGGGAAATGTGGGACCGAGTTATCTGAACTGTTGCCACACACTGCGGGCGTTGTCGACGACCTTTGTCTGATTCGCAGCATGCACACGGGCGCGAACGGTCACGAGGTCTCAATCCGCTACTTTCACGGTGGTATCCCAGCAGTATTGGGGCGGCCAACGTTGGGCTCCTGGTTGACGTATGCACTCGGCAGCGAGTCGCAAGAGCTACCGGCGTTCATGGTCTTGGCAGATCCGGGAGGACCACCCGTTGACGGCGCGACGAACTGGAGCAATGGGTTCATGCCCTCGATGTTCCAAGGGACTGTGCTCCGGCCCAAAGAGCCGAGAATCTTTAACCTCCAACCGCCGCCGCACTTAGCGGGTGAGTACCAACGTCAGAACCTCGATCTCTTACAAGAACTCAACCGCCAGCATCTCGAGTCACATCCGGGCGAATCCGACCTCGAGGCGCGCATCGCCAGCTACGAACTGGCCGCCCGCATGCAAACGGCGGCGACGGATGCTCTGGATATCTCACAAGAGACCGCCGCCACGCACTCGATGTACGGTTTGGATCATCCCGACACTCGCGAGTATGGCACGCGTTGCTTATTGGCACGGCGATTGGTCGAGCGGGGCGTTCGCTTCGTCCAACTCTTCCACAACGGCCAGCCCTGGGACAATCACAGCAGCATCAAAACCGGTCTAACATCGATCTGTCGCAAGACGGACCAGCCGACTGCGGCACTGGTCGCCGATCTGCGACAACGCGGATTGCTGGATTCGACCCTGGTCCATTGGGGCGGCGAAATCGGACGCCTGCCGGTGACTCAAGACCATGGCAGCGCCGAGAAGGCGGGCCGCGATCATAATGGTCAAGGCTTTAGCATCTGGCTCGCCGGCGGCGGCGTTCGTGGCGGCATGACGTTTGGGAAAACAGACGACTTTGGACACCATGCGATCGAAAATGTTGTGACCCCCAACGACTTCCAAGCCACGGTAATGCATCTGTTCGGATTGAACCATGAACAAGTCGTCTACCCGCACGGCAACCAGGAACAAATCATCACTGCACATCGTCCCGCCCGAGTCGTCCATGACGTGATCGGCTGAAGGTCGATCAATCGGTTCATCCTCTCGAGAGAAATCTGCCATGACGGACTCCGATGTCAACTTCAAGACCAAGCCTCTGGTCGCCTGCAGAGTGAACGCGGTCGCTTCAGGTCGTCGCATACACAGCGAGCTGGATCGGCGCCGGTTCCTTCCCCGGCGGTGCGTTCGGCCTTGGTGCTGCAGGCTACTGCTGCTGGCTAGTTTGTGTGTCGTCAATCCGCTACCGACCCGCGGCCAAGACGACGTTGCTCAAACGCCGAAAGTCGGGCACTCAGAGTTATCGGTCTATCAGGCTGCGGATGGGACGATCAAGCCCATTGAGTCCCTTGACGACTGGGGTAAGCGGCGTGCCCAGATCATTGCCGGGGCCGAGGCCGCGATGGGAAAGTTGCCGGCAATGGATGCACAGGCAAAGTTCGATATCCAGGTCAGTGAAGACGTTTCCATCGGCGACGTTCGGCGGCTGACGATGACGATTGCAGTGGGGAGCTCCGATCGGCTACCCCTGGACTTGTATCTTCCGAAATCCGTCGCCGATAGCGTTGATGTCAGCGATATTTTTGAGGGCGGGTCAACGGCCAAGCTCGCGGCGATCGTGGCGTTGCATCCGACCGGTGCTGCTGGCAAGCGCATCGTCGCTGGGGAGGGAGGACGCCCCGGGCGTCAATACGCGATTGAACTCGCACAGCGAGGCTACGTCGTGATCGCGCCGGACTATCCTTCCTTTGGCGAATACGCAGACTACGATTTCGCAGGCGACCCATATGCCTCCGGCACGATGAAAGGAATCGTCAATCACCGCCGCTGCGTCGATCTACTTTCACAATTAGCGTTTGTCGATGGCGATCGAATCGGAGCGATCGGTCATTCACTCGGCGGGCATAACGCAATCTTTCTTGGCGTCTTTGATCAACGCGTGAAAGTGGTCGTCTCCAGTTGTGGGTGGTGTCCATTTCATGATTACTATGGCGGTGATCTGAAGGGCTGGGCGAGTGACCGCTACATGCCTCGACTTCGAGATCGCTTTCACTTGAATCCTGATGAAGTTCCTTTCGACTTCTATGAGTTGATTGCCGCGTTAGCGCCGCGCACCTTTGTTTCAGCATCGCCCTTGCATGATGCGAACTTTGACATTGCAGGTGTGCGCAAAGCGATACCCGTCGCGGGTTCCGTGTATTCGTTGTGGGGCGTGCCGGATGAACTGATCCTGATCACCCCTGACTCTGAGCATGACTTTCCGACAGAGATTCGACGACAGACCTACGATGTGATCGATCGCGTTTTGCAGCACAGTTGCTCAACAGAACTTCAATAATTAGGAATGACTTGATGTACCGAAGACTACTTTTTTCCGCGACAACTTTTTTGTTGCTGGCCTCCGTGGCGGTCAGCGACGACCTTGCGTGGAAGGCGGGCGCAGCGAAGGTAGCGATCACGCCTACCGAGCCGATGTGGATGGCAGGCTATGCCTCTCGGACGCGTCCCGCCGACGAGAAACTGACGGATCTGTGGGCCAAAGCCGTTGTGTTGGAGGACCGCGACGGCCATCGCGGGGTTGTGCTGACGTTTGATTTAGTCGGCATCGGCCGCGAACTCTCGCAATCGCTCTGCGACTCACTGCGTGAGCGTTACGGTCTCCAACGCGACCAGATTGCGATCTGCTGTTCACACACTCATAGCGGTCCCGTGGTCGGCCGCAATCTTGACCCGCTGCATTATCGGCGGCTCGAGGAGTCGCAGCGCCAAGCAGTGGATAACTGGGTTTCCACGTTTCAAAAACAAGTGGTGTCCGTGGTCGGCGAAGCGATCGACAAGCTCTCCCCGAGCGACGTGAGCTGGGGAAGCGGCACGACGACGTTGGCGGTCAATCGCCGCGAGAATCCACCGGCGACCGCGCCGCTCTGGCGAACCGAAGGCAAGCTGCAAGGTCCCAGCGATTACGACGTGCCCGTCCTCGCCATCCGAGACGCTGAGCATCACCTCACGGCGGTCTTGTTCGGTTACGCCTGCCACGCGACGACGCTGAACGGGTATCAATGGTCGGGTGACTATCCCGGATACGCTCAAATTGACTTGGAGGCGGAGCATCCCGACTGTGTCGCGTTGTTTTTTGCCGGGTGTGGTGCTGACCAAAATCCGCTGCCACGTGGCACCGAGAAATTGGCGATGCACTACGGTCGTCGACTGGCGACGGCTGTCGATTCAGTTTTGTTGACGTCGGAGATGCACCCCGTCGAGGGCACCCTACGGACGACCTTCGCGGAGATCGATTTGCCGTTGGACACGTTGCCCACACGCGAGGAAATCGAATTGAATTCTAAGTCAGAGAATCAGTACGAGGTCGCCCGAGCGGAGTTGCTGCTCGAGCAACTCGACAATGGTATGCCACTGAGTCAAACATACCCCTATCCCGTGAGCGCCTGGTCCATTGGCGATGACCTTCAGTTTGTAACGCTCGGTGGTGAAGTCGTCGTTGACTACGCCCTTCGCCTCAAGAGCGAGTTGGCGGGGACGCAAACCTGGGTCGCCGGCTACGCGAACGACGTGATGGCCTATATCCCCTCACGCCGAGTTCTCGGCGAGGGCGGATACGAAGGGGGCGGGGCGATGGTTTACTATGGCATGCCGACCGTGTGGTCGCCCAAAATCGAAAACGACATCGTCAATGAGGTCCACCGACAGATCGAGGTCCTATCGGCTCCCGAGCCCACTGCTGACGACCCGCCGACAGCGTCGATCTCACAGGAGGCTCCCATCATCGCTTCGATTTCCAAGGACACCCTATGGGAAAACCGCGATGGCAAGAGTCAGACCTGGTTTCATCCGAGAGTCTGCATGATGCCGGGTGAAGACGGGCAACCGGTGGCGATGATGACGCTGCAAGAAATCGGAGGCTCCGACTATTTTGGGCAAGTCCATTGGTCGATGTCGAAAGACCTCGGCAAAACATGGAGCGATCCCGAACCGATAGCGGCATTCGGTCGCGATCCGGTTCCTGGACGTGAGGATGATCTAAAAGCAGCAGTGTGCGATGTCGTGCCGCAATATGACCCCGTCTCAAACTCGCTGCTCGCGATGGGGCACGTCGTGTTTTACAAAGGCGAATATTTTGCGAGAAAAGAACAGCTCTCGCGATATCCCATCTACGCAACCCGCGACCAAGATGGGACGTGGTCGCAACGCAAAATCCTGCAATGGGACGATCCACGGACTACCAATATTTATTCCAACGGTTGTGGCCAACGAGTGGTTCTGCCCGACGGAGACGTCGCGATGTCATTCACGTTCGGGCCCGAATCGGTCAATCGCATGGCCTCAGGAGTACTCGCCTCGTTTGACGGTGAATGGTTGAAAGTCAAAGAAGTGGGACCCGCGATCCACAACGACAAGGGGCGGGGACTATTGGAACCGAGCGTGACTCAATTCGACAGGAAATTCTGGATCACGCTGCGAGCGGAAGATGGCCGCGGTTATGTCAGCGTCAGCAACGATGGGCTGCACTACGCCGAGAAACAGCCTTGGGTTTGGGACGATGGAACACCGATTGAAATGTCGACCACGCAGCAACATTGGTTAACGCATAGCGATGGACTGTTCTTGGTCTATACGCGTAAAGATGACTCCAATGAGAATGTGATGCGTTGGCGTTCACCGCTCTGGGTGGCTCAGGTTGATACCAACAAACGCTGTCTGATCAAGGCAACCGAACAAGTCGTCCTGCCGCTGGTTGGGGATGGAATCGATGACCCCAATCAAGTGGCGCTGATGGGCAACTTCCATGTCACCCATGCGAGTCCTGAGGAGTCTTGGGTGACCGTCGGCGAGTGGATGCCGCGGGACGGTTACCGGGGCGACGTGCTACTGGCTCGGATTCGTTGGTCCACGCCAAATCGGTTACCGTTGTGGTAAATCGGGACGCTCGGACAGGTACTCTTCCACCGCAGCGGCTAGGTTAGCGCCAACCGCTCGGTAGCCTGTCGTGGTGCTGTTCGGCGAGTTCCAAATCGTCTCGAGGCATAAACTCACGGTGTCCGGATTCCCATTCATGCAGACCCAATTGGCACTGATCTGCCGCCATAAAGGATGATAGCTCGCCCCCGTCTCCTTGGGGCGGTTGCTCATCGGGATCATGGGTTTGATCTTACTTATCTTTGCATAGGCCAAGTCAATGAATCGGTCACGAAGGCCAATCATGGGCTCCTGCAAGAGTTCTTCGGGAAGGGTATAGAAGAACGTGGGATCGCCTGGAGCCGGATTGTGCAGGTCTAGAAAGACGCTCATCCGGTTCTCAGCGACCATGTCGGCAACCATCCGCTGTGCGGCCATGGTTTCGTTCCAATGAGGTTTCGGTGACCAGTCGCGATTGTGGTCATGTGGGATCGCATTCTTGCCCCCGTTGCCGGTCGCGACGTTGTCCACATCCATGATAGGAACGACAAAAATCTCAGCATGCTGGCGGAGCCACGCCGCGTGCGGATCGTCACTAACGATCCATTCCGCGAACCCTTGCGCCACCCAGCTGGATCCACTCTCCCAGGCATGCTGGCGAGCCTGCACCCAGACACCGAAGCGATCTTTCGTCTCCCGATCACCCTCTCGCACATGGAGCATGGGCACGGCGCGGCCTGCTCGCGAACGACAGAGTTCGGTGGCAGTGGCGTACGGTGATCGACTGCCTAACTCACTCATGAACTTCTCCGCTGTCTGAGGAGTGTACGGCGGGCCCCAGGCAACATAAAGAGACGAGGCATGTGGGGTGACCCGATAAACCATCCACTCGCCTTGACGTTCCCCAGGGGCTGTCGGTTGCCACGTCTCACCATCCGTCGAATAGTTCGCTCGAGCCGGCATCGCCCAAGACGCTCCCAACGGTTTCTCCTGACCGACGGTCGCGTCCGAACCGTGCAATCGCAACGTGATTTCCTCATCGGGTGTGATTCCATCGATCCGGAAGAACCACCAGCACGGCCATCCCCGTGTGGGATCCCCTCCCGGCATGAAGCTGACCGTACGCTCTTGCTCGTTGATCTCGATATTCCGGACCGATGCCCCTTCAAAATCGGCAACGACGGCCAGTCGCTCAGCGGCCAGGCACACGCTGGAGGCGGAGACCTGCCAGGCAATGATCAGTGAGGCAAAGAGGATACGAGGAATCATGGTAGGTCGATTGTTTAGGAGGTTGGTCGGTGTGTCGACGGCTACACTCGCAGCGGTCGATCGCTGGCGATCAAGTACGATCGCCATGGAAGTCGCGAAGCCGTTGACATCTGCATGACAACGGCTTTGTGCCGAGAGCGAAGCGTGATGTTTGATGGCAAAAACGCGAGCACCAGCGTGTGCAAGATACTTCAACTGATGCCCGCTCATTTGGGCAGAACGCTCTGCAGAGCGTTCTGCCCAACCTACTGCGTTTCGATGGACGTCAGTTGGGGGACAACGCGGCGGCTTCGTCGGCTGAAAGTGCCCGGTCGAAGACGGCAATCTCATCCAGGCGGCCTTCCCAGTTCGAGTCGTTGTCACAGCGACCACCGAGAAACAGACGGTCAAAGCCGCTCGGGAAATCTGCGGGCGACTCGATATCAATCTCCGGCTGTGGGTTCCCGTTCAAGTAGATCCGCACCCGTTCTCGATCCCGAACGAACACCAACTGATGCCAACTCCAACGATCAATGTCAGTGTTCCCAGCGACCGTTTTGGCCCCTTCGCCATCGTCGCCATGCAGGAAAATAATTCGCCCGGGGTCATTTCCTTTGCCGCCGACGCCAACATGATCGCCATCGGGGCCGATTCCGTTGTCATGGTCTCGTGAGAACATCCAACCGGCTACTTCGCGGCCCTCGACAGGCATGCCGTTCCAGAACCAGAGCGAGACGGTGTATTGGTCCCCCAGATCGGCAATCCTCGCTCGCATTCGTTCGCCCGCAAAGTGTGCGGCTCGATTCGTCTCTTCCGGTTCGTTGCAGAAGGCATCGGAGCGGGCACCTTCCAGGAAAAACGCCACCGCACGTTCATAGATCGCATCGCGATTCTGGCCGCTGGCGTCAACCGCCCGCGGGCCCGCCATTTCATCCATTCGCCAATAGGCGGCAGGTTGGGCGTTCAGGATCGCTTCAGAGGCTGGCCCACTACTCTGTTTGAAATCGCGTCGTGATTGGCCGGCTACCTTCTCCAACAGTCCGAGCGCGGCGGCGGCGATTTTCGGTTCCGCCTGGACCTCCAGCCCCGCTGACCGTGCCGCCCAGGTGTTGTATCCGCCTAGCACATGTTGTTCGGGAGGTGGGATGTATCCGTCGCCACCATTGGCCAACTCGATCACCATGGTGTTCTTCAATGGGCTATGCAGTTTCAGTTTTAGGCCCGTCAGTGCATAGGTTTCGGTGGGTGTGCTGGCGATCCCGATGTCGTCAATACGCAGAGCCTGAACGACGACTTCGGTTGATTGCCGCTCATGCAAAAGAACCTGTTCTCGCGCGTAGATCTCTTGCGAGGTCTTGGGCAGTCGATCGCCCATCTCGTCAACGATTCGCTGTGCCCACTCGAGTCGCTGTTTGCTGGGAACTCGATAGTTCAGCGGAAACCTCGTCTCCGCCATGGCCAGATCCTCGGGCACGCGGTGGTCGATCGCGGCGTAGGTCGCCATCGCGATATCCAGCAAACCGTCGGTGTAGCTCTCGATCGTGGGCTCTTGTCGGGAGGCCGCCGGTTCGGTGTAGTCGCGCCGCCAAATGTCTCCACTGCAGCCATGAGACATGATCGCGACGAACGGCGGATCGCTGTCTTCCTGCGACGCGGCAAGGCGTGATTGCAATCCTTCGCAGAACAGCCCGAAGTAGTCTGAGCTCAATGCTGGCGGGCCACTGAAGTAATGCATCGAGAAGTTTGCCAGGACGGCGATCGGGCGTCCATCTTTTGCTTGCACCGAGATCAGCGACAGGTCAGGATCCTCCGGCCCGGATTCGCCCGTCACATCGTCCCAATTGCTGCCAGCATGCATGCTCGCTCGTACGGTCGGGTTGCCAAACGGATCCTCGGCGATGCGGTCGGGGCGGCGAATCCAACGTCGCAGCGCTGTGAATGGAGCGGCGTTTCCGACGCCCCAGCCCACTTGAGCTGGTTCGAGGTTCGCCTCCGCCGCCACCAGCGCCGCCACGATCTGCTCGCGAAGTACCGGTACGTAACTGGGGTCGGCATCGGTTCCCAAACATCCCATCGACGCCGGAGCGGTGTGGGTATGCGTCGCGGAGATAAGGATGCGGTCGGGACGGAGCTTGGTCCGTTGAGCCGCCAATGCTTTTGCCTCGTCCAGTAGGGGCCGTGACATCATGCAACTGTCGACGACGACGATCCCGATGCGCTCATCGCCGTCATCGAGCACGATCGCTCGCGCGGTGATCGGAGTGAACACCTTATCCGCACTTCGACTCGTCATGCCGCCATTGACGAGCACAGGAAACTGCGTCGGCGACGCATCCACCACCGCTGCCCCGGCTCTGAATTCAGCCACCGCGTTGGTCGTGCACGTGAACAGCAATGCACAAAAAAAGCAAACACTCGATATCGGTTTCATGGAAGACTCTTCAGGGAAACTGTCTGGGAATGAGTTTCAGGTTCACAGCATTGTATACTTCTTCACCGCACCCAGTGAGGCATTGACGACGGCAAAAGTCGCCCATCATCAAGACTCGTGAGCATCGAGATGCCACATGCCGAGTCCGTTCGTCCAGGGGTCCGGCGGAGGGCATCGGTCCTCATGTCGTTACATGGAGTACTCAAACGAGAACTGGTGCTCACTTTCGTTCGGAACGAGCTTCGTGCTGCGAGTCAACTGTTCTTGGTCCGTGTTGTACGTAATCACGTCCACGCGGTCTTCCGCGGGCGTGAAACGGTAGAGACGCACCGACCCATCGCTGCTGTAGTCAGACAGGCACGAATGCACAATATTCCCGTGATCTCCCTCCGCCGAGACATGCATCGCTTGGCTGCGTCGCTGATCACCCGAACAAATCAGAAACAGATTTTTGTGTCGTTTGAAGCACTTGTCCCACATTTGCACCGACGTGTTGCCGCGTTTCCCATGACACTTCTTCCATTGCATGCGTCCCTTTGGATCGGTGATGTAGCCTTGATTCGTCTTCGGCCGCTCCATGGGGCCGAGGTCCATGTGCGTGGTGACGATCACCCGGTGCATGGGATGGTTTTCGATAGTTTGGTTGGCCCACGCCAACACATCATTGGGTGCGTTGCATTCCAGATGCAGAAACAGCAGGTCGACATCTCCGGCACGAATCCGCTGAAAGCTATTGGCGTTGTTCCCTGAGATTTCTGACCCGGGGCGCTCTGGGTGAAATGAACCTCCATACCAGTCAAATTCCTCGAAACGTGACTCGGGGAAAACGTTCTGAAACAATGATGAGTCACCGCTACTGACCATGTCGTGATTCCCTACCGTCAGGCCGTACGGGATGACTCCGTGGATCTGATCCATGCACCGGCGAGCGATCGCCCATTGCTCCGGAACATTTTTGTCCACAATGTCGCCCACGTGGCTGACGAAGACGATGTTCTGCGGTTCACGATTCTTCGCGATCCATTCAGTGATCTTTTGGAAGATCGGATTCTGAAGGTTTGGGTCGGACCCCGCTTTCGGCCCTCGATACGCCTGCGTATCTGGAATCACGGCAATCGTAAACGAACCGGCCGGGGCATGAGTAAACTTTGCGTCGTCTGCCAGAACGACCGCTGTGCAGCCAGCGAGGAGGATGGGGAGGACGAAGTAGTTCATTCGCATGTTGGTTCCAAATGAATGGGAGGGAGATGTGGAAGCTTCCGTACTTGAGCACCCGTACGGAAGCGTTTTCGTTGAAAGCGCGTGGGCAACGCCCACACGCTGGCAGCGTGGGTACCGCAGCCCGAGGGACGCGAGGTTCACCGACGTTTTGCCCGGTGACTTGTTTCCGGTCGTCTAAACAGCTGTGCCGAAGTTCCCGTTTTGAACTGGCCATTCGGCGCTAGCCTGGTCCGCTAAATCTTTGGGGCTGACGCTATGATCCTGCCTTGCATTTTGATTCCAAGCGAAGCAAAAACGTCCCAGTCTCCCCTCACCTCCACGAAGCGTGGGGGCGAGGGGAGACTGGACAATTGGGTCTGGTCATCAGGAGGCGGAGATGCAGAGAAATACTTGCGAAATGCAAAAGCATTGCAACTCTAAAGGTTTAGCGGTCCAGCGCTAGCCCCAGTTCTCGAAACGCTCCGCGTTTCATACGGTAACCGGGACTAACGCCGTCGGCTAATTTCGGGGTTCTATCCAAGAACTGAAGTGCAGGTGCTTATTGGACTTTACTCAACCGCAGTGACGCGGCCGGCTGGCTTGGCGTCGCTCTCGATGTCGCCGAACGGGATCAGACACTGCAGCCAGCCCGTCGAAGCAGGTTGGCGGTGATCTGCTGCACCCGCGGGTCAGGTCCGTGGGGCCGGCTCCAGTGGCTCCACGGGAGAGTATGGCCCGGTGGCATGCTCATACCCTGCGCCCAGAAAATCGTGGCGGCGTTGAACACATAGTTCCCCTGCGGACCAGGATAGATCGTGGCCGTCCAAGGCGAGGGAAGCACGCCTCCTGACCACGCTGTCCCCTGGCCGACGATTTCCAAGCCCGGCAGGTCCGCAGGTGGATCACCGTGGAACTCCCAGCCGATCAGTCCGGGTACCGAGTCGCCTTTTTTCATCCCGGTACCGGCAAACATCCAATGGTCGGGCTGCGTGCAGATCCAGTCACCGCCGCCGTTAACGGGACGCGAGTTCCGAGCCCCTATCAAGTACCCCTCGTCGGGGCCGCGTTCCGCGAACGGACCGTCCTCCTCGATGCGTTCTTCTGCCCAACGATGCGTCCCACCGTAGGGCCCGTTGCGGAAGATCACTCGATTGTCGCGGCCGTCGGTACTGGGTTGGAAGGGCGTGACCCAGCAAACGGAATTGCCCGAGAGGAACAGCACGTTCACGCCCGCATCGCGGAGGGCCTCCACACTTCGGTATTGGCGAATGTCCCAGTACTCGTCATGCCCCACGCTTAAAAAGGTTTTGCACTTGCTCGCCCGATCGGGGGTCAGCAGATCGCTGTTGGAGCAGTAGCTCACATCGTAGCCCTGCTGCTCGAGCCAATACGCGAGGGGGAACTCAAATGTTAACCAGGCCCCCGAGCCCACCGAGAGCGGATCGTTCACGATGCTCGTATTCTGGGCCTCCCGCCCATAGGGGCGGTCGAAACTCACGTCTGCCCAGGGGCCGTTGCCCTTGGGATGCGTGTAGAGCGACGACCTGTACGGCCATCCGTTGTAGGCCTGCCAGGTATTGTCGCTGCACTGGAATAGGATATCGGCAGGCCGGTCGTCCCGGACAATGAAGACCACGTAGCTTTGCCAATACGGACGCTGGTCGGCGGGCACCAGTGTGGTCAGCCGGCCGAGATAAACGCCGCTGGGCCAGTCGTCTGGAATCGTCAACTCGGTGGTCGGCTCCCAGTTACACTCGTGCATCGTCCGCTCGTCCGGCTCGGGGGTCGGCTGGAGGTGGCCATCAAAGGGCCCCAGCGTCGTCATCAGCCTGGCTCCACGTCCGCCGTAATAGCCGGTGCGGAAGATTTCAATTTGAAACTTTTCGGCGGGCTCGGTGGAGACCATGATTTGGATTTTCTCACCCGCAGCGACGCTCTGCTTCGAACAATAACCCTCGATCGTTGTCGAGCGGCAACCATTCGGTTTGTCGATGCGGACCCGCGTGAGTTGCCAGTCGGTCGAGCCCGGACGGGCGTTTTCCTGCTGGATCAGGTTCAGCCGGCTCGTTGGCTCTGCAGCCGCAGCGCGGGGAGCGGCCAGCCCAGCGGTGCCAGCCCCCGCCAAGGCCGCTGCGCTCTTGAGCACTTCTCGCCGTGTGATTGGATCTCGTTTCGTATCGCTCATCGTTTATCTTCCCGGGTTCGTAGTGTCAGTTCTCGCGTTGCGTGAACACGCCCCATCGCTTGCTTCTTCTCATGCCCAGTCCGTCTGGACACCCTGCTCGTGAATGAATCTCTGGAAGTCGCTCAAGACTTGCTCGTCCGCGCGAACGGTGTCGGGCGTTTGATGATGCTTCAACGCATAGCTCACCAGACATCCGACGGCCTCGCCGATTCCCCACTCGACAGGATGCAGTCGGTAACAGCCGCTGGTCAAATGCGTGGTCCCAATGTTCTTGCAGGCAGGGAGCAGATTCCGCATTCGAACAGGCAGTAGCGATCCGAGCGGAACCTGAAAAGGAAAGGTCTGAAAGTCGATGTAATTATCGCCACTCGAGGTCGGATGCAGGTCGATCGCATAATTGCCCACGCCCACGGAATCTGCGAACGCTGCGGCCCGGTTTTCCGAGCTGGGTTTGCCGGTCACGATGCTGCGATTCTCGCGGCCGACATGTTCTTCGAGTACGGTGAACTGTGCTTGGATGCGGCGTGACTCACGGACGTACGGTGTTTTTGCCAGACCGTCCGTCGTGCCCATCAGATCAGGGCGAAGCCGCAGGCCGGGAAAGCCGGTTCCGCCGTCTGGTCGAGGTGCGTCTGTCTGCAACCAATACAACAATGAGAGGCTCAGCTGTTTCGCGCTCGCGATATGACGCGACGCCTCCTCCTCTGACACACCGACTAAATTGCCGAGCACATAATCGTTCTGTGGCCAGTTGATCAGACTGATGTCGCCTGCGAACCGGCCCGGCTCAAACAGTGATCGGTCGATGATCCGACGATACGTCCAGAGGTTCAACGCTCCGTCGACGGAGTGGCCGCCACTCGGGTCGAAGCCGAGTCGCTTGGGCGTCTTGGATCGCGGATGCGTGTACGTGAAATCCAGCAACCGGCCGGGCCAGGGCGGCGTGAGCTGGGGAACGAAGTCCCGCCAGAATCCATATGCCTCCGGTCGGTCGATGGTGTGGTTCTCGCCGCTGAGGTGATCAACGGCGAAACACATGGTGAACGCCTGATGGTTTTCCAGATTCGCTGTCTCACCCGCGTGCAGCTCGTTGGTCACGCTACGAGCTTCCGAACCGGTGACATACTCGGTCTGTGTGAGTGGCAGCAGGTCACCGAGTTCCGTGGCGTCGACGAAGTACTTGCCCCGCAGTACCCGTGAATCCCCAGTTTTCTTGGAACGAACGGTGATGGCGCGAACCTGATCGCCGTCCACATCCGCCGCCGTCGCGATGTGTTCACGCAGCAGCACAAGCTGCCCGGATGCTTCGAATGGCGCCAGCCACTGTTCCAGAACAGCCAGCGAGACACGCGGCTGAGCACATAGCCGCGAGACACTCCCGTTGCCGGGGTTCAGGTGCGAACTCTGACGCGCGGTGTCGGTCAGCGGAAAGTTGTCACGATAATATCGCCGGATCCGAGATCGCAGTTCACGGTAGGACTGATTCGCACCAGTTGTTTCAATCAGAGCGTGTTCGTCCGGCGGAACGCCCTGGCTGGTAAGTTGTCCGCCGATCCAGTCCGTCTCCTCGGTCATCACAACCTTGAGTCCGTTTCGCAGCGCGGCAATCGCCGCCGCACACCCCCCCAAGCCACCGCCGATAATCACCACATCGGTGGAATGCTCCTGTCCCAAACCGGCCAGGGAAGGCGAGCAGAGACCCGCGATCGCACTGCCGGCAACGGTGGCGCAAAACTGGCGTCGTGTGGGAGGATGCTGGCTCATACGCAATTCATTTCACTTTCAAGATGCAAACGAAATAGTGGAAACGGGCTCAGGGCGAACCTCTAGGCGTGAAGTCTCTGCCCTCCACCCTGCCGGCGAATTCTCATCCGCATGCACACCATCGGATCGAACGATGCGACCAAGAGCGAGCGTCCATCATACCAGACCGCCACGTGATCGATTCAATGTGGTGGAGGGTAGCCGAACGCTGGCCGAGCGCTGGCCGAGGGTAGGCCGGTGGGATTTGTCGAACACTCCGCGTCGCGATGTTTGACCGCGGAGCGTTCGACCACAAATTCAAATTAAGGATACCAGGAACAATAAGTGACGGGTTTACCATAGTGGATCTTGTTAAAGACCCTGTTCTGGATGGATCTTTGACAAGATCCACTACGCCAGTTATTGATCCCGCGTTGCTAACCGTGTCTGCCGGTGCTCTACTTGGCTGACTGCGAAGCTGGCTCGTAGAGTTCCTTGACGCCGTCTTTCAATCCGTAGAGTTGCTCGACTTCATCGCCGCTCAGTGCACGATCAAAGACGGCTAAGTCGTCCATGTGTCCGACGTACGAGGCTCCCAAAACCATCAACACCGAAGCCGGGTTCCAGTCGAACGTTAAGTCCCAATCTTCGATCGACCCCATCAACTGGCCGTTCATATATAAACGACCTGATGGTTTGTTGTTCTCGTCGTTGATGTTCTCGAGCGTGAAAACAACGTGTGTCCACGATTCATCTGAGAAATCCGGCTTTTCAACTTGAACCATCGGCCGTTCCTTGAATGGGATGTCGGCCCACGAAACTCCGTTGGGATTCCAGATCGAAGCCAGCGGACGAATCGCATAACGGAAGTAGCGGGGCACTTCATCTTTGGAGAACTCCAAGAAAATGAAACCTTTGTCGCCGCTATCCCCGACGATTTGGATTGGATCACAGTACCCCGGTTCGAGGTCTTCGTCTGGATTGAGTCTCAACCAGAGCGATACCGTTGAACTCCAGTCCTTCGCGTTGTAGTCGAGAACTCCGGAGTTCTTGAAAATCGGTTGGAAACCGCTCTTCTTCGTAAAATGAAGTGATCCTCCGTACCGACCCGACTCAGGCTCAATTTGGCCATCGTCGGTGGGTTCAGCGTGGTGTAGCTCTTTTCCAGCACGCACGTAACACGTTCGATCGCCGCGTGAGAAATCTGCGTCCAAACCGCTGTCAAAGGAGGCGTGTAACGTGAGTGAGTTGGAAAGATCGGGCTTTCGCTCGTCAGCCGCTTGCAGGATCTGCGCCGCTTCCTCCGCGGAGATATCGTGTACAAAGAGATTACGCCAACGAATTTCGCCGCCGTGGGTTTGCAGCATAATCGGTCCGGTTGCTGGCAGCGTTTCGTTGCGATCCCAGAAATTCTCCATCACGGCGTCATCGACGACCAAGGCATCGTTCAACCAAACCCAGGTGCGGTCACCAATTTGACGGATCCGAACCTGATTCCACTCACCGAGCGGTCGATCGGCAAACACCATCGGGTCGCGCCCCGAGTTTCCTGGCGTGTTGTTGAACAATGCACCGGAACCGAGGTGTGGTTTTCGAGTGGGTCGCTTGGGATCGAAAATTTGATGCCAGTCCCAAATTTGGACCTGCGGCGTGCCTCGTAAATAGATACCGCTGTCCGCCTTGGCCACCGTCTGGTATTCAACGAGGAACTCGATGTCGCCAAACTCCTCTTCGCTGGTCGCGTAGGGACCGTGTCCATCGTTGACGAGTTCGCCGTTCTCAATCCGCCAGTGCTGTGAGAAGGCGTCCCGTTGTGACTTCAGATTCGCCTCTTTTTTCTCACCCGTCAAATTGGCTCCCGAATGTGGGTTCAAACCGTACCAACCGGTGAGGTCCGCTGCATTAAAGATCGCCCGAAACCCTTCGGGGGCTTTGGGGCCGAGTTCAGAATCGGCGGCGCGTGTAACCAGGGGCGTGAGAGTGACGATGATCGCCATCGTCAACACCGATGCGGAATTGCGTGTCATGTTGTGGTTCCTAAACAGTTCTTGAGATGTTGGTCGAGAAGGAAAAATCGTAGGGTGACTGGAGGCCAAGTGGCGATCGTGTTTGACGTCGCCAACGATCGCGATTACGGCAGCCAGCGTAGACAGGAGGGCATGGGAATCGAGACCGGATCGCCACTTGCCGCCAATTCACCGGTCTTGGAATCGATTCGAAACACGCTCAAATTGTTTCCCGTCATATTCGCACACAGCAACCAGCGACCATCTGGGGTGATCAACAGATTCTGCGGACCGCCACCCAAACTCGGTTCGATACCGACCAGACTCAACCGTCCATCCGAAGCGATGCGGTAGCTCGCGATGCTATCGTGGCCACGATTCGTTGCGTACAGAAACTGACCATCCGGCGTGATTTTCAGGTCCGCGCAATGGCTCGTCCCCGAGAAATCCGCAGGCAACGTGGAAATGGTTTGCTGAAGCGTCAGGGTGCCCGAGTCCGCGGCGTACGCGAAAAGCGTGACCGTATTTGCCAACTCGTTGACGACATACACGTGTTCCCCGCTCGGATCAAAGGTTAGGTGGCGAGGCCCCGAACCCGCCGGCAGACTCGCGAACGGTTGAGCATCGCTTACCACCAATTTGCTGGTGGCGGCATCGAGTCGGTAGATCAGCACCTTGTCGATTCCCAGATCGGCAGCCAGTGCGAAGCGGTTGTCAGGACTGATCACGATGCTATGGGCGAACGGTCTCGTTTGACGCTCTGGATCGACACTGGATCCTTCGTGCTGCACAAACGAAACGGCTTCTTCCAGCGATCCATCCTCGCGTACCGGCAGCGCCGCAACGCTGCCAGATGCATAGTTGGCGACCACTACCGACTTTCCACTGGCGTCGACATCGAGATAGCATGACGCAGTACCACGTGCGGATTGTCGGTTCAAGCGAGTCAACTCTGCCGTGTCCGGGGCGATCGCGTACGCCGCGATGAACTCATCCGCCTCGCCGCCAAACTCATCCGTATCGATGGCGTACAAAAACTGACTGTTGGGCGAGACCGCCATGAAGAACGGTTGACCGATTCCAGTGGTTTGCCGGAGTGGCTTGAGCGTTCCTGTTTCCGTCTCGAACCGAAATGCCTGGATGGCCCCCTCCTCACCTGTTTTGAACGTCGACGCAAACACCACCGGTTCACCGGCGGTGGCCGGTGCGGCGGCGCCAAGAAGACTGCACATGAGAAGGACTAAACGACGCATTTCTATTCCTAGATTACTTGAACTTGATGACATTTCAGGACGCAGTGGATGCCCAGATTCTTCGATCGAGGAAGGTGAACCGTCGAGCGATTCCGTCGCGGCATGTTTTAACCTGCCGATCGATCGCGAAAATGCGGGAAACCGTTGGTCGGTCGCTCCACGCTCGGAACAGTCGACTGCGGAGCGTGCGACCCCGTTTTCGACAGCAGCTTTCCGCTCCTTCCCAAGGGGACATCATCGTAACTGCTCGAGCACCGGACGTGGGCTGCGAGCGATGGAGAAACGGGGGACACAGCGAAGAACGTTCCCACCGAACAATCAAACGGCATCGATACCGGCTTCCCGTCGGTTTCGGCGATGCCGCCAAGGGAACCCTGGCTGCAAACGGCCTCGTTGGTACCCTCAGCGATAAAACCAGCCAATGTCCAGCGATCGAAATCGGCACGAGTACCCGGTTTTGTCTTCGTCCCAATAACTCATCACCGCCCGGTCGCCGACAAACGTCAGGCTAATGTAAGAGAACGTGCGGCTCGCATCCGACTCGAGATTGCCAACCACCGTCCACGTTTCGCCCTCGTCACGCGAGATCGCCGCGGTCAACGGGGTTCGTTTGCCGCCGTGGCCCGCGCCAGCGGTGTAGGTGTTGTTCCAAATCAATAGCAAGTCTCCGGTCGAGGGAATTCGCCGTACGGTTGCTGGAGCTTCTGGTCCCTGAATCCCCAACGACGTCAACGGCCCCCAGGTTTCCCCTCTATCCTCCGAGTACGCTTTGCCCGGATAGCCCAACTGGGTCCTCACCAGCATCATGACTCGGCCGTCCTGTAACTCGATGACCTCTGGTTCCATGGCTCCACGTTTGGCCGCATCGACGTTGCCTTCGCCGTCTCGCCACGTGCTTCCCCCGTCATCGGAGAAAAAGCAATGCGATCGAAAGTGATTGTCGGTGGTCACATCAGGGGTCGACGCAGCGGGCATCAAGAGACGTCCCGTCGACAATTCCGTCACGCGATCATTGTTGACAACGTGGTAACCGGTTTCGGAAGACACTCGCACCGGATCTCCGAACGTCACCGCTTCATCGGTCGAAATTCGCAGGTATGGGGCCAGGTCGCTGTGACTGTTCTTCCGTAGATAGAACATCGCAATCGAACCATCGGTCAAACGGCGTAACGTGGCGCTCATCACATTCATGCCGCCCGTGTTCTCCTGTAGCACGCGAGAGGTCGACCAGGTCCGACCACCATCGATGGACTGGCGTCCGACAATACGAGCCTTCGCGAAGTCGCTGCCGCTGCCATGAAACTCTGTGACCGCAAACAACAGCGAACCATCATTCAACGCAATGATGGACCCTTCGGTATATCGAGGATGCTCGGGAGTCGCTGGATACACCACGATCGAAATGTCTTCGTCAGCCGATTCTGGCACGGCGCCGCTCAAAAACAATAGCGACTGAGCTGCTCGATACGCCGTGTCGGCGTTCTCGTCGTCCAGAAGTTGTTTCAAGGAATCCGTCGTGCCGATGGCCCAGGCGTCCCCGGCAAACGTCGCGGCATAGGTTCGCACAGCGGGGTCTTGGTCGTGTAGGTTCGCCGCCAGTGCACTGAGCCCGTCGGCATCACCCAACGCCGCCAAGGAATGATTCACATATGCCTTCAGCAACGGATCTTCGCACCGCGGAAGTTCTGCCTTGATTCTGGGAATGTCGGACGCGTCTCCGATTCGTCCCAGAATCCAAACCGCGATTTGCAACACATCCGTGTCCCTGCTACGCAACGATTCTCGAATGAACTGCATGGCATCCATGTTGCCACAACGCCCCAGAGCGGCAGCGGCCATCAATTTCAGCCGCACGTTGTCGGTACTCGCGAACGCGTTTCGCAGGGCCGTTCCATCGCCAACTTCGACCACTTTGTACAGACTCTCGGCAGCGTGGACATGACCGTGGGGATTATCACTCGCCAGGATATCGAGCATCACACGGGCGTGACCTCGATCACCAGCTCGCACCAGTTCACGAGCGATCCCGCAGCGCCGCTGATCATCAGTTTCTGTGGCGAGTTTATCTGTCAAATAGTCGATGACTTCGTCGCCGTGGCCACCCAGAGTCAAGCCCTCAGCAGCATGCATCGACGGCCAAAACTCGTCGCTACGCATCCCCGATCGAAGGATGTCGAGACAACGCTGCCGAGACGCCGCATCGAGCGAGATCGATGCCCGCTCGGCTCCCGGCAGCTCCGCCGCGAGTAACGCGCTACTGATCAACAACGTAGCAAGAAGTGTCTTCATCGCGAGCATGCGTTCAAACCGGCTGAGCGGAAATATAATGTGGGAGCCAAGTCGGCGGCACAACTTACCTGGGCAGTCAGCTGAAATCAAACCACCGCCAGATAGCTTGGCACGCAGATGTTCACTAAACTGACGAACAAAAACCTCGACTCCCAGGACCCAAATTCGAATGTGGCACTGCTTTACTAGTTGCATCGTGTTGTTGTCGCTTGCACAACTCGCGTCAGCACAAAATCCATCCGCGGCGACACCGAATGTGGATGCGTTTTACAAGTTAGGCCCCGACTCGCTGGAGCAGGAAGGCGTCCCCCAGGGTCAAATTACCGGGCCGCACGTGATCGCTTCGGAAGCCTACCCGGGGACGCAGCACACGTACTGGGTGTATGTCCCGGCCCAGTATGATCCCGATGTGGCGACCAGCCTGATGATCTTCAACGATGGTCAAGCCTTCATGCAAGTCGATGGTTCGATTCGCGCGCAGCACGTCCTGGACAACCTGATCTTTCGCCGCGAAATTCCCGTCATGTTGGGCGTGTTCATCAACCCCGGCCGAACCCCCGAGCAGCCCGAACCCTCGCCCAGCAATTGGGGTGACAAAAATACCAATCGACCAACGGAGTACAATTCGCTGGATGATCGCTACGCTCGGGTGATCGTCGATGAACTCCTACCAGCTCTCGCTGCCGACTACAACATCTCCGAGGATCCCAAGCAGCGTGGGATCGGTGGAGCCAGCTCCGGCGCAATCGCAGCTTTCACGGTAGCCTGGCACCGCCCTGACCAGTTCCATAAGGTGCTGAGTCTGATCGGGAGTTTCACCAATATCCGCGGCGGACATGCCTACGCCGACATCATTCGCGAAAATGACCCCAAAGACATCCGCGTCTTCTTTCAAGATGGCCGAAACGACAACCGTGGCCAGCGAAGGGGCGAGTACGATGAGCAGTGGGACTGGTACAAACAGAACGTCCGTTTGGTCGAAGCGATGACCGAGAAAGACTACGACATCAACTACACATGGGGCATCGGCAAACACAGCCCACGACACGGCGGAGCGATCCTGCCCGACATGATGCGCTGGCTGTGGCGCGATCATGGCACCAGCACCGATCCAAACGACTCTGTCGAGCGCGGTTTTCACAACGCACGACCGTAGTCAAGTGCTGCCAATTTCTTGTCGCCACCGTCGCCAGACGGTGGACGCCCGCATAAAAACCATTCAAAATCGCCAACGCCACATTAGCCGTTCTAATACTGGCCCGCGTGTCTAGAATAATCTCTAATCGATGCTCTCCGTTGAATCACTCCGCCCTAAACTCCGCCAGCGCATAGATCACTCCAGGATCTTCTAATCCTCGCCCGAATCGCCCAATTCGGCATCGCCAAACCTCTGTACAAAAATTCACAACTCGAATTTTTGACAACCCCTCCTGCGGAGTATACGATTAGCATCCCCTGAAGGCACCGCGTGCCGTTCGAGCTAACGCAAGCGGTGCGTTTAGATTCTGAGCCGGTGACAAGACGCAGGAGACACCATGATTGCCGAGAATTCACGTGAGATCACTATTCTCGACGATTGCCGCAGAGCGATCGCCGAGGCAGACGATCTCGATCAACTGTCCGACCTACGAAGTCGAGCGGAAGCCATCCGGGTCTGGGCCAAGAGCGCCAACGAAAGCCTGGAGGTCCAAAATCGGGCCGCCGAGCTACGACTGTTGGCTGAACGCAAAGCCGGCAAGATGCTTTCACAGATGGGACTCAAAGGCGGCGACCGAAAATCAAACGGTCACGACAACCGTTTGAAACTCAGCGACCTAGGAATCACCCAAAACCAGTCCAAACGCTGGCAGCGAGCAGCAACCATCTCCGACCAACAATTTACCGAATACGTCAAACGCTCCTCCACCCTAGGCGAGGAGATCACCGGCGCCGGCCTCCTCCGCCTAGCCACACCACGCCCCAGCAAACAATCCGACACCACAACTACCCGCCCGCTCAAATACGCCGACCCCGACCCACCCCATCGCCATTTCGAAATCCCCGAGATCAAGACCGACACCCCCAACACCTGCGCCCCATCAACAGAACACCTCCAAGAGGCAAGCAACCACATCAACCTATTACAGCAAGTCCTCACTCCCTACGCGAATGGAGAGACAAATGGCTTGTCGAAAGGCGAGAAGCGCGCAGTACTCTATCTCCTATCCGAAGTGCAAATGTTGCTGCAGACGGCAAATGGAGAGCCAAGCCCCCCTGCGTAAACTTGCTGTAACAGTGCGGGACTTTGAAGCACCCCGTGACATCAGCGCCGTTGCAATAGACAGAAAAATATCCACGTGGACTCTTACTCGATTATTTTGCCTCCCATCTTTCTACCTTTCCTCCCCACCCGGACCAAACTCAATTGGTTCGGTACGACGTATCTCACAAGGAGGTTTATCGAAATACTCTTGCATAGATACTTCGTGTGAGTCGTCAAGAGAATTCTCGCAATGGACAGTTTGGTCCAGTAAGAAACCGCTGACTTTTTATCCACCAAGCGATCGAATGCAAACGCGTTCTCCGGTGCAAGCAACTGCCGTGCTTACCAATCGGCGAAATCCAACAGCGACAATCCCGAGATCGGTAATCCAGCCACGCCCCCCATCCACAAGACCGGAAGGGCTTGCCACGGACCTCGCCTCGATTCACCGAGTTCCTTTAGGACGAACGGCAGATATAAAAAGCCCCACCGTGAGTCGCCGAGTCTCGGACGCGTGTCTCGGAGAGGCAAGCCTACTCGGTCCGAACCGATCTGCCGCTTGCCGAGAGAGAGTGTCGCCTATCCACAGCCCGTTTTCGCGACGGGCTTGACACAACGGAATTTCCAACTGATTTCCCTTGCAGTCAGCCCGCATTGGCCATACGCTCACCCCCCTGCTGGAAAACTAATTGTTCAATGGCTTCAGGGAGACGCTACAGTGAAGATCTGGAAACACACTCGCTTGCTTGGGTCGCTTTCGCTTGGGTTGATGGTGGGCATCTCTGCAGAGCTGACTGTATCAGCAGCACCTCCGGAGGTGTTTAGTCACATCGGCTCCCGCGTTGCGGAACAAGTCAATCGTTCGGACCTGGAGGGGATTCTGGCCCCTGCACGCGAAGTACCTGCTCCAAGCGAAGGAGCTCTTCGCGTCGAATCAGTTCGCGAGATTCAGAAGCAACGCGAGCAGTCGGAATATGAACACCCGGAGTTTCGCTCCGGGGAAGAGCGTCTCTCTGAAAACGGGATCTTGGACACATCGCTTTCGATCGTTTATGGCAACCGCAAGGGCTGGCGTCCCACGACCTATCTACGGGACGACAACGACGATCTCGTGCTCAAGAACAATGCTGGCGTTGTCAATCTGCGAATGCGGTCCTACGACCAGTTGCCGGTCGGTCCGACGCTGCGAGTTCGGGCGGGTGACGTTCTCAGCGTTCACCTAAAAAACCAGTTGCCTGTAGAAAAACCAGAAGATCATTCGGCAACCCTCAATACGCCACATGGTTTCAACCGCACCAACCTGCACACGCACGGCCTTCACGTCTCTCCTGCGGCGAACTCTGACAACGTGCTGCTGGAAGTGAATCCGGGAGAGGAGTTTGAAAGCGAAATCGTGATTCCGACGGACCATATACCCGGGACCTTTTGGTATCACGCACACGTACACGGAGCGACCGCCATCCAAGTTTCAAGTGGAATGGCCGGAGCGTTAATTATCGAACCCCGCGAAGGGGACCAGACGTCTCTCGATTCGGTTCCAGGAATAGCGGATGCTGAAGAACGAATCTGCTTGCTTCAGCAGGTGTCGTATCTTCCTGAACCGCTGGGCTACGAATTGCAACTGCTCCCCATTGCGCCCGATATCGATAGCCTACCGAGTCAGGGGAACGGCCTCGTGGTTGTCGCGAAGATTAACGACAACCTGCATTTCCGGGTGTTCGACGACTCGGGGTTGATGACTGCCGATCTTGGCGAAAGTAAGCTGACTGAAAAATTCGACGAAATCAAAGGGCTTCAACAAACCCTGCTCGCGGCTTGGCCTTCCGATCCAATCTCGAAGGAACAGGCAGCAGAAGTGGTGGCTGCTGTTGGTTCCATTCTCGGACTGACGACCTACACGCTCGAAAATTTTGACGCCGCATTTGCCCGCGGACGCTGGCCCAAAGGCAAGCTTGAAGATGGATGGCGGACCACAATCAACGGTCAGGTGCAGCCGGTGATCGAAATCGAATCGGGGCGGATGCAGCGTTTCCGGTTCATCCACGGCGGTGTGCGAGACGAAATCCGGGTCCAACTGGCCCCTTTACCTTCTGTGTCCGCGCTCGACGAGGTGCATCTTCCATACGATGTGGAAGCATTAAACGAGGAAGGAATGCGAGAGATCGCAGTCGATGGCATTCCTCTGGAACGCATGCGAAAAACAGAAACCATCTCGTTGTTCCCAGGCTATCGCAGCGATGTCCTCGTGCGGCTGACCAACGACACATCACGAACCCAGCGGTACCTGATGTGGGACGGCATCGGCAACGTCAGTCTCGATCCCTCCGCCCCAGATGCCGAAAAAGATCCGGCCATCTTAGCGATCATTGAGGTCCTGCCCAGTAAAGGAAAGGGTGCCGATGCATGGCCGTTAGCACACGATTTTTCCAAAGTTCGCAGGCCCGCTCCGATTCCAGACGGAGAGGTGTTCGGTCTGCAAACGGTGAAGCTGCAGTTGGGGCCGTCGCCCAGTATTAACGACGAACCCTTTGATCCTGATGGACGCCCCATCACCTTACAACTAGGGCGTGCCGATCGATGGAACCTTACCGCAGACCGGGGAAATCATCCATTCCACATCCACGTCAATCCGTTTTATTTCGTCTCGGAAACCAATTCCGCCGGTATTACCACGCCGCAAGGAGTCTGGCGAGACACGCTGCTGGTTCGCTCGGGCACCACCTACAACGTTCGTACTCGCTATCGCCGGTACATCGGTGACTTCGTTTTGCACTGTCATATCCTTGACCACGAAGACCAGGGCATGATGAAAGTGGTTCGGGTCGTGAATGACAACTACGAGGTGGGCACGAAACTGGCGAAGCCATACGTGGCCAATCCCTGGACGCTGCCGGACGTGGATGGGACGAATCAGACACTCACCGACTTGATGGGCGACGAGTTCACCATTCTGGTGTTTCTGGAAAGCCAAGGCTGCTCGGCGTGCAATGAGCAGATGCAGAACTTCCGCAACGCTAGTATTCCCGACGGCGTCAAGGTTGTCTTCGTAGCTCCGGATGAGAAAGAGGGCGGCTTCCCCGAGCCGATGTTTCCACACCAGGTGGTATTTGACGCATCCGATCAACGTGACGTGTTTCGCGACTACGAATGTTACCTCGCGGCGCATCAGTCTCCGCTGCATGGTACGTTCATCCTAGATGACAACGGACGCGTCCGCTGGCGTGAAATTTCGGACGAACCCTTCATGGAAGTCGATCACCTTCTCAGCGAGATCAAGCTCATGGGTTCCGAGGAATAGTTTGATGGGCTACGGCATGGTGACCTGTGCTCAGCGAGGCTCTGGACGCTGCGCCGAAGTCCTCGTTTCAACTGCCTACGAAATCACTGAGTTCATCGAACGCAGTAAGGAAAGTGTTTTAGGTGCATTAGCCGGTGGGCGTTAGCCTGGGCTGTTCAATCTTTGGGCTTGCACAGAAAATGACTTACGCAATGTTTGTTCTTCTTAGTGGCGAAGCCACGGCATGATGCAGCCCCGGACGCGAGTCCGGGGACCGGGTTGCAACACGTAATCGCAAAGTCCTAAAGGGACGACAGGTGCTCCACTCGCTCAGCTAAACCTGCCAGCGTTTTGCGATTGCTTGCGGTATCGTCGGTTGACGCCGGACATGCGTTCAGTGCTACAACCTGCCCTCGTTTCACGGATACGGAACAAAAGCCACGCGATCCAACGTGACGTCAATAGCCAATCTTAAAGCAGCCCAGCGCCTGCCCCGGTTGCTACGCAACTTCGCGTTGGACCGGAGACAACCAGGGATACCGTCCCCCGTCTGTTACTCTACGCCGAATGACTTCCTCATGCGTACCTATACGTAGTTCTTCACCATCCGTCGAAGAGGGTGTGCAATGAAAGTCATCATACCCGGGACTAGAAAAACGACAATTCCCTCTCTAATTGCTTTCAATTGGTCCGTTCGACACTTATGCTGCAGATGCATTATCGAACTCCCCTATCGAGCTGTAATTCTGCTGCGGGAGCATGGACGATACCTCAGATTGCGATGAGATGTAGTGGCCAGCATGATTCAACGCCGAACGAACGATCGAGGCGCCATTGCTCGCGTTAAGCGCACCGCCGCAGCCGACAACCCGCGACGTTTGACATCGTGGACAAGTCCCTGTTGGCTCAGCGCCAGAAAAGGCGAGCGGTGGTCCGTAATGTACCGAGCTCGACTGGTCACGAAACGCGGCGCACAACACAACTTTACGTGCTGCTCGACAAACATGCCAACCCGGAGTATTGCTCAGGCGATCGTGACACCCGTCTTGCTAGTCGTCTTCGTGATCTTCTTGTCGCATTGCAGTTCTGCTCTAGCAGCGCCCCCCGGAAAATGGTTCTACGCCTACGTGAATCTACACAGCGACGAACAACGCGCCGGCGATGTAACCAATTACAGTACGGATCAGTTGCTGGAAATGCTCCCGCGACTGCAAGCGGAAGGCTACGATGCGATTGTCCTGGCCAGCTATGAACTTCAGAACCTGCGGTTTCTCGACCCGACCAATCAAGATGAAACGGCCCAAGCCGTCCAATGTCGAATGCGTAAGATCCGCGACCTTGCCAAAAAGGCTTGCATCGAAGTCATTCCAGAAGTCATGCCCGTCGGGCCTTCGGCGAGCATTCTCGTCAACGACCTAAACTTGGCCGAAGGCACACCTGTCCGCGATTGCGTTTTTCGGGTGTACAGGGATAGCGACCGACTGATCGCGGCACCTGAACAGAACAATCTCGTCAGCCACGGTGACTTCGATTTTGCCGCCGACTCAGACTCCGCAACCTGGGAGGACGTTCTTGAAACCTGGAACCTCGCTCCAGACGCTCCGGAACTATCGCAGTCTGACGATGCACCGACCGGTTCAACCCAATCACTGAAGATCAATTTCGCCAAGAAACCCGAGGCCCACCCAGTAGAGTTCGGGAAAGACATCGACCTTCGTCCCTGGACGCAGTATCGCTTGACGTTTTCGATCAAAACCGAGAACTTGCGGTTTCAATCGGGAGTCGCATCGCCTGAATTCTATGCGCGTGTTTCGGGCAAGATTCCGGGTTACGGATTCCGCGATCTCGAACGAGCCAACCACGAGATCGGTGCTGATCAGGAATGGACGGCCTATTCTGTGGTTCTCAACTCTCACGACGCCAAAGCGGGAAAACTTTGGGTGGGGATCGGTGGAGCAACATCGGGTACTGCGAAAGTCAGCGGCATTGGTCTCGAGATGGTCGGAGGTGCCAATCTCCTCCGCCGCGATGACGATCCAACAACGCCTGGACTCTGCGAAGCACTCCCAATTTCGGTCCGCATCTGTGGGCAGGATATTGCGTTGAAAGAATGCCAAGACTTCGAGCGATGGGAAGACTCGTTCATTGCAGAAGACAAGCAATTTCGACACGATCACCCGGGAACAGCACTGAGAATTCTTTCCTCCTCGATCGAAGTGGGCCAAGAACTTGCCGTTTCGTACTACCATGCCTCGCTGCCAGATTCTCAGACGCAATATGCCTGCGTCAGCCTCCGACACCCATCCGTCGACGCCATGTTTCGACAGCAGGTTGAACGTATTGATGCGATTCTTGATCCGAAACGCTGGCTGATCAACCATGACGAAGTGCGCTCGGCAGGCCACGATCCATTGGCCAAGGGTGATTCGCCGCATGTCATGCTTGGCGAATGCATGAAACGCTGCCTGGCAATCGTAGAAGAAGTCGCTCCCGGTGACGAAGCGATGGTATTCAGCGACATGTACGACCCGCACCACAATGCAGTCGACGCCGAGAATAAAAAATCGTATTTTCCGTTCGTCAACGGAACGTTTGTCGACTCTTGGAACTACTTGCCCTGCGGCATCACTATCTTGAACTGGCAACTCGGTAGCAGTCCCTACACGGAACACGCCCTAGCCGATTGGGTCTGCTCGCTACGGCATTTCGATAAAAAAGTCAAAGCGAAGCAAGTGGTGCTGGGATTCTATGACTCGTTAGACGGCAAAACTGAATGTGCGAAACAAATAGACCCGTTTAACCGAGCCCTCATTCGATTCAGCCTGGCAAAATCCAACGCAAACGTCACTGCGGTCTGCTACTACACAACCAAACGAAACGACCAATACACAGCCGCCTTCGCAAAAGCCGCAGATCGCGTCTGGAGTCACCCCAAGGACAGTCGCCAAGCAGTGTCACGGCGTTGCTCAAAAGGGATACGACCAAGCGATGCAAAGCCCCAGACGCGGTTATAACGCGGATCATTTCACGCAAATGTAAATTCTAATACGGCAGCAAAATGCAAATCAGTATTCCTTCAAGAATACAGTCGACATTCCGGACCAGTCTGGTAAATTCGTTTCTCGGTCAAGGTGAGCTATTCGCCCCTTTTTACGCAGTCACTACCAATCAGTCGGAGTCATTAAAATGTTGAAACAGTATTCTTCAATTCCTTTCGTCCTTCTACTTCTTAATGTCTCAAGTCTGCAAGCTGAGCAACCCGAGAACGGGATCCGCTTCTCGCAGGAAGCCAAACCTGGTTGGCAAGAGCAATCCGTTGATTTTGCGGAGAGCCGTGGAGAATGGGCACTTTTCAATGTAGATCCTAACAAGCAATCTGTGAAAACTAGGCAGGAACTTGAAAGTTTAGGAGCATTACTTCCTATTGACGCATACTTTTTTGAATACGAAGAGAGCGTCTGCCAACCTGACGAGCGAGAACCTGAACGAAACAACCTCGGTGCACCGTGGAGTGGTTTGTGCCAACTGGTTATAGACATGGGCCACGGTAATCGCGCTATTGCAACGGGTTTCATGGTTAGCCCGACGGTAGTCATCACGGCAGGCCACTGCGTCCACGAAGGAGACGGCGGGAACTTCTTTCAGTCTGTCACCGTAATTCCAGCTTGTCGCGCCGCGGAACGTCCATTTCGCGAGCAAACGAGCTCAACGCTTCGAGCCTCAAACGGCTGGACGAACTCAGGTGCGTACTCAGACGACTACGGAGCGATCATCTTAGATGACGCTTTTGCCCCCACGGTTAATGGGACGACTCCGTTCGAGTTTCGCCCAGTAATTGCTACGGATCGCGAACTGTCGAACGCTACTGTATGGGTCTGTGGATACCCAGGCGACATGCCGTTTGGAACACTGTGGAAGGATAGCGACCCAGTCTCTAGTTTTCAGCCGAAACGCATTCGCTACATGACCGACACTGCCGGGGGCCAAAGCGGAAGTCCTCTTCTCCTAAGCGAGTCCGGTATAGGGTGTATTGGGATTCACAACTACGGAGGTTGTAGCAACAAAGCGACTCGCATAACTGATTCGGTTATGCAGGATATTAACGGATGGATCTCTGAAGGTGGACAATGATGACTTTGAAAAGGTTCTCCCGCCGCAATCGTTCAACTCTGTTTCCATTGATATTTTACACATGTGTTTTGACCGCTGGAACATCCAATGCGGATCACCCAAGCGTCTTCAAGGTATATGCCGATACTGGACGACAAAGCGGTTTTGAATTGAGGGGTGAGGCAGGTATTATCACAGCGCTACACGGCGTAGTTGGTGCGAGCAAGATAAGGGCTAAATCAAGTGCGACTGACCATGTATTCACCGATCTTAAGATTTTGAAAGTAGACATCACGCACGACGTGGCGTTAATCGGAAATCGCCAGGAGCCCTTGTTCGCTGCAAACAAGGGATTTGCGATTTCGAGTGCCAAGCCGCAAGCGGGCTTGGCGTTGGAGTTGGTGGGATACCCGCTCAATATTGAGTTTCAAGAATTGACGACACAGATTAAACTGCGAGAACCACCGCAAACACCCATGAAGTCCTTACTTACTGAGACACTCTTTAGCGGCTTACGTTTCCGCGGCAGCCCGGACCCTACTCAGAACATTTTGAGCATCGAAGGAGAAATTTTGCCTGGGCATTCCGGGGCAGCTGTTCTGGATGACAAAAAGCGTGTAATTGGAATCGGCAACGGAGGACTGTCCGGCGCTACAGGTGGGAGGGGGCAACTGATTGGTTGGGCAATACCAATCACCGCAATCGATCTCAAGCCGGTTGCGGACGTTGACGTTCAGCATCTTAATTTCCTGCGGGATCAACGCGCGTTGTTCATGGTGAATCAAATCCTGGATGATCCAATCGAGCTGAATCGAATTGAAGTCAAAGACGGATCGACAACCGCGTGGGTGTCAGGGAAAGTCAGTCGAGGCCATAACGAAGAAATCGTCGTTCAAATTATACTTGAGGTCCGGAAATCGGGGATCTCGGGAAAGGGATATTCGACTGCTGTAATTGATTTTCTCGACGTGAAAGGAAACACAATTTGGACCTCGCAAAACAAGCATGAATTGAAACTTCACGTGGGGGCCAGCTTTGCCAGAGGCACAGCAAGCAAGAAAAAGCCTTTTGCGTTCACTGCTACCCTCATGAATCCGGAAAGGATGGTAGGGGCGGTTGTGCGCGTTCATGCCTCGGATGATGACGGTTTCAGACTTGATGCATCTGACGCGAGAGACTTAATGAAGAGCATCCAGAATGGGTTTTAGATTTACGTCCCATGCTGACGGGTTCGTTCTTAATTCATCGCATTTTTGGCATTTCTTCGGTTCTTCTGTGATTTTTCCGTGACTGATCGCCTGATATGGCAGACTGAAACGCATCGACAATGGCTCCAGAAATTTCTTGAACTCGCAGGTGGCCTTCCTTCGCGTGACACCCAGGGTGAGCGCATTTAAATCCTCGTGTTTCAGCGATATTCTGGGTCATTCCCTGGCAAAATCGGCGAGCCTTTCGATGCTCGAGTCTCATTCACGGTAGCTCATGCTCGCTGGGTTCGCTAAAATCCTGGGCGGTTTTCACTGATCCGGAACGAGCGAATGGAGTCGCGGCCATGGGTAATAAGAAGCAGCCTGCGTTGGACAACAACCGGCACTGGGAAGCACTTTGTAACAACAAGGACGACAAGAAGAAGGTGCTCTCGGGAGAACCCCTCGAATCAACGGCGAAGACCGTGGCGCAAGTCGTGCAGCCGAAGGCGGTGCCAGCGGACGACTATTCCGCAATCCTTTCGCTGGTCCAGTGCTTTGACGAAATTGAAGACCCCAGAATCAATCGGCGGCGCGTTCACAATCTCATTGATATGATCGTCATCGCGATCTGCTCAGTGATTTGCAATGCCGACGGATGGGCCGACATGTGTACGTGGGCTGAAACGCATCGGCAATGGCTCCAGCAGTTTCTTGAACTTCCAGGTGGCCTTCCGTCGCGTGACACCCTGCGACGAACTCTCTCGCGACTCGACCCCCAGGCGTTCCAACAAGCCTTCCTAAAATGGCTCAAGGGTCTTCGCAAAGAACTTGGTAACGTCATCGCGATCGATGGGAAAATGCTTCGCGGTTCCAAAGCCGGAGGCGTCAAACCGCTGCACATTGTCAGTGCCTGGGCGAGCGACCAACATCTAACGCTCGGACAAACGACTGTTAACAAGAAATCCAACGAAATCACGGCAATTCCGAAGCTTCTTGATTCACTGACACTCTCCGGAGCGATCGTGACGATCGACGCGATGGGGTGCCAGCGAGAGATTGCGGCGAAGATTATCGATCGCAAGGGTCACTACTGTTTGGCGGTCAAAGGTAATCAAGAAAAGCTGCACGAACAATTGAAAGCCGAGTTCGAAAAGGTGATGTCGCTTGATCGCGTTCCCAAGCGCTTGTCGACGCATGAGGTCAGTGATGCCGAGAAGGAACCGCATGGTCGCTATGAGCGAAGAACGTACTACAGCATGCCAGCCCCCAAAGGACTCAAGGAAAGTGGCGATTGGAAGAAGCTCCGCAGCATTGGTCTAACGATTACCTACCGCAGCGATGATCCGAAAGATTGGGGTGATGGAGAAGTGCGATATTTCATCATGAGTTTTGGCAGCGACGCAGAGCGATTTGAATCAGCGGTTCGCCAGCACTGGGGCATCGAGAACTCACTCCACTGGGTAATGGACGTGACATTCCGAGAAGACGATTCACGGATACGTAAAGACCACGGCGCGGAGAATGTGAGCTGGCTTCGTCGGCTAGCAATCACTCTGATCAAGCACAATACAACACGCAAGGCCAGCATCCGTCAAAAGCGACTTCGCGCGGGATACGACTTCGAGTTCTTGCTTGAAATTCTGAACTCGGTGCCCGTCGTAAATTAAATGCGCTCACCCTGTTATCGAAGTTTATTATATTGCGGTGCTGAGGAGTCTTAATGTGTTTTAAGTAAAAGGCTTGCACGAAGAAGGTAGGTCGTTAGACTTCTTGCTACTCGGAGGAATGGAGGCATCTCCGTTCCTAGTTTTTTCCACAAGTCCGTTTTTTAACCAAGGTTGAGTAACGATATGGCAACTTTGATCCAGACGCCGTACCTAGTACATCCGATTGAAGACTTTCACCAGATTAACTTCGACGTGGATTTCGCCGGTGGCACAGGTCGGATAATTTGCGATCCCAACTCTTGTTCAGTTGGTCCTTTTGGCGATCGTCAAATTTGCACGTTAATGGCGCCTCAGTCAGCGAACGTTACACTCGCACCATTACGGGTCGCTGATCCAAGTGGGCAGGAGCGATGGTTGTTCAGTATTGCTGGACATCCTCTCCACAATGAACTGAACTTGGTCTCCCATCACGGAAGCTCAGGCGACTTCAGGCTTATTCATATTCTACGGAATGGACAGCGTCGCGTCGTGAGCATGGAACCTGTATTCAACGCGGTCTTGGGCTATGGAGATGATGACTTGGTCTGCTTGCCGCTGAAGCGCACTGTAGACGATACAACAGCGGAAGCTGATCTACGTCCTGGGTTTGTCAATAACACATGGTTTTTGATAGCTGCGGGCAAAAAACCAAATCTTAACACTGTCGTAAAGATTCAACCAAGAATATACGTCCAGCAACCGGAATACTGGGGCTTTGACATCATCGATTGTCGTCGCAGCGATATCGTGCTTCCGAGAATTGCTCCTTACACTGAATCACTTGATGTGACATCCCATCTGGGCAAATGCGGTGTTGAGGTTTTCTGGGCTAATGGAGAATCTCAGAAGATTGATTTCCCGAAGGCTTAGTTGGGAGAACCTATTCACGGTTTGAAAACTGACATTTGCGTTAGAGCACGACTGGGGTAGATCTGAGATCGCGTTTTCGCTTGCTAGATTGCTTGGGTGAAGGGCTTCAAACTGGTGTGACCGGCGTTCCGCCGTTCAACATGCGAGTGCTGGAGGCCTGTAGGGTGCGACAAGAGATTGGTTGGTGTGAGTGTCGACAGTGGTTTGAGATTGAGCCACTTTGGCGGTTTGGCAGAGAGTGGCTGCTGAGGGCTGTTGGCGGTGAGCGGGCGTTCTCGGATTATACGGCAGAGGCTGTCGTCGATTGCTGGCTGTGGCTGGAGCGAAGTTTCAAAAATCGCCTCACCGTGGAGTTGACGCTCCAGCGGTGAGACTTGACCTCATGGGAGTTTCCGCTCCCCTTGGCCCTGATTCAGAATCCTCTCCCGCCGCCCCGATCGCAAGGCGAACAACCCTGACTTACTCCCAGAAAGTGTCTGCTCAAGGGGGCGATCGTTCTTTCTCGCCCAATCACTACCTGGATCGCTACTGCGGCGATGATTGCAAGGCTGCCGCCCGGCGATGGCAGCTTGCACGGGCCAACTTGAAATACCGGGCATCCGAACGGAGGGAAGCAGGCTCGACGTGCCCAGGCCAGTCGCCATCGTGTCCGCCGCAAAGAACTAAAAGCCGCTGAACAGCAGCTGGCTAACGGCTAAAATGAACGAATTGACGCCCCTGAGCTGCCGTGCGAGGGCTATCACAAAGACCAGGCTGAAGAAAAATCTTGCTGCGATCGACCGGGCTGTTACCAACGTTTCACGCCGCCGCCACGATCGCCATTACAAAGGTTCTGTTCACTTTTTCATGTGACGCATATCGCATCCAACGCCAATCCACTTGCGCTCTCAAACCTGTCACTTCAAGCATCCACACCAGCGGCCACTCCGGTTTAGGTGTGGATACGGGTTTCAAATGCTGAGAAGCCATCGGCGATGCCAAAATCTCAATAGATGCCAATCGAAATTCAAAAATTCGATCGCGGTGACCAGGATTGCATGCTTGCTCTGAAGTAGCTCGATGAGCGGCTGCAACGCTATCGGCTCGTCTAGCCCAAGCTGGAAAAGCAGATGACGCAGTCACTCAAGGACTACGGACAGGTATCGCCCATCATCGTCTGTCAACTGGAAGGACAAACGGTACTCGTCGATGGCCTCAAACGCTTGCGAGCCGCCCGCTCGCTCAAAGGACTAACCCATCTCAGCGCATCAAGCGACACCGAAACCAGCCTGGCAGCAGTTGGGCGAGCGAGATCAAGCGGCGTTGCAACGACTCTCCGACAGCGAGCCAATCAGTGTACGTCATAGCCAAGAATATCAAGACCTTCTTTACGGCACCTCCTCGATAGACGAAGCATCCGATGAGCGAAGCGAACAAGAAACCCAGCCCAAGCAACAAACGGCCCCAGCCGACGGCGATGCAAACAACGCTGCGACATTCGATCCTCCAGCATCTACAAACGTTGAAGATTCGACTCAGTGAAGAAGAACTCAACAGCATCGTTCGCGATGCGACGCAGAACAATCACACTTCGTGGCAACTCCATGAACGGTTCCTTGCCATTCCGGCGATGTCCGCTCGCGAGCGTTCAATCGAACGACGCATCCGCACGGCCAAGTTCCCCGCGAATGCCACGCTGGAGTCATTCGACTGGTCGTTCAATGCCGCGACGATCCCGCGCGGCCCGTTCGAAGAACTTGCGACCCGCGAGTTCTTAGCCCGGGGAGACAACATCGCATTCGTTGGCACGAGCGGCCTCGGCAAATCGCATCTGATCGAAGGGATCGCTCGCGCGTGCTGTGTGCGTCGTGCTGCGTTTCGCGGGATTATGGAACGATCGCCATCTGTCAATTCACGCCGCCACGGCGACCCTCAAAGTGGCTTATTTCCTAACAGCTGTCGACACTCGACTTGACGCATCATGCATACCGCCGAATTCCCCGAAGAATCACTTTGAGTAAAAGCAAAGAAAAACTTGCTCTCACAATTTTAGCTGATATACATACACCATCGCCTTGGCGTAGGACGTCGCCTCCAAGGAGATCACACATTACCCCGAACAAATACTTTTATAATATGGTTATCTTGGAGGCACACCGTGTCGAAAAACAAGTGGGTTCTTACATTCACTGTCGCTGTTTGCACTACTTTCTTCTGTGACGCAAATCGCCTTTTTTCGCAATCGACTGCTCGTGTATCCCGTAGTCAGACACGGGCAGCGGAGTTGATCGAGTCCGTCCCAAAGCTTCGTGGCGAACTCAATTCGGCGCTTTTTAGAGAGCTAAAACGCAGTCTTCCGAGCCGCAAGATCGCCGAGACAACCTATTACTTTGTCGAAGGCGACCTGCGAATCAATGAGGATCAGCTTCTTCTATATGCCGAAGAACTGAATCATCAATACGCAAAATGGCGGGCGATGCAGTCGATGCCCAGTGCTGTTCGAGAGATGGTGATGGGGCAACAGTTCGCGGAACTGGTTGCCGAAAAAGAGGGCGGGAAGATCGTCCGATGGAAGCCGGGGGCGAACCTTAAGTACTGTGTCATGAAGAAGAGCTTTGGCACTGGACAGGTGGCAGAGGCAAGATACGCCCAAGTCGTAAGAGAGATCAAACAGGCTGCTGAAGCGTGGACCAACATTCCTGATGCGTCCGTTCCAACGTTTACGCACGTCGCGGAACTTGACGATAGTCCGCTTGACGCGACTCATGCGGACGTCACGTTTGCTGTTTGGTCGCTCGATTTACCGGGCACCGTGATCGCGTCCGCGTTCTTTCCAAACGATCCTCAGGAGAATTGGCACGTCCTCGTTGATCCTGATGCCTATTTCGGCGATGGATTGCAATTCGACCGCGTGGGCGTCCTCCGCCACGAGCTCGGACACACGCTGGGATTTCGTCATGAGCATCCTCGTAGTGAAGCCCCGCTGGTCTGCGGCACTTTGGAAGTATTTGACGAAGACGTGATTCCACTGGGTGACTATGACCCCGTCTCCGTGATGCACTATTTCTGTCGTGGCTTCAACAATCCAGGACAACACACTCTGAACGCGCAACGACGCAAACTACTCCTCACAGACATCGACAAGCAAGGCACGCGGCTCGTCTATCCCCCTGATGGGCAGTCAAGTGGGTTCGAGTTTCTTGAATTTGACCCGGTTCGTCAATCGCGGAGTATATTAGCTGCAGCCGATCAACGGATGACGCAAGCGACAAACGGATTGGAGAGCATTCCAACCGTCCAGCATGCTTCGGAGGGCTCAAATATTACCGCTGGACCGTGGGAGGAACCGCAAGATTCCGTGTCGGCGATCAATGATCCGGACAACTATGCGTGGCAACTATTTGTAGCTTTGAATTGGCCTGCTGATACCGCGCAACGTAGGGCCGATTCCAGTCGCGACTTCGGCGACAATGCAACGACAGTTTGGGAATCGTGGAAATTCTCGTCGGGAGCAAATGATGAAGTATTCCTGTCGACTGGAACTGACCCCGGTGATTGGTTCGCTGGTATTGACGCCAACGAGATGAAACGCAATGCGAAAGATTTTGAGAAACTTCCTTTCCAATTACAAGCGGGTTTGCCACAGGATGCTCACCTGCAATTTGATCCGTCCACTTCCGTTGACGGACTGAATGAAAACCATCTCAACAAGGATGCATTCGAATTCATCCGTGATCGCGAACTCTATAACATTGAAGGCCAAGAGAAGCTATTTTCTGATGCAGCCGCATTGTTCAAACAAGCACAAGGCGAGAACAGAACCGTTGCACCGTACGAATACAAGTTACACTTTCCCGTGGGTGCCAAGGAAGTCAAGGCTCAGTGGCGACCAATCTCGGCGGAAGAAGAATCTCGCTACCACTGGGTCGAATTCACTGACAGCGATGGCTCGAAGCTACTCTACGGACTAACTGCACTCCACATCACGACCAAAGATGTGCCCAATTGGTTTTGGGCCACGTTTGAGCATGTTGACAATCCGAAACGCGAAAATGCGAGGCAGTGGGAGACCCCAACGGTCGACTCTGCGGCGGGAGACGACGGATATCCCGAAGGCTTTGGGATCAAGGGCACACGCTGGGAAAATTATCGCCTTCGTGGTACACAGTTAGACTTCGTCGATTCGCTTGGCGAGCCAACGATTTTGTCGAATTCGCAAATCGAATCAGGTTTTCAACACACATCCTCGTGCATCACGTGTCACGCCCGAGCGACTATCGGACCTCGTATCGATAGTCAACTCGGTGCGAATAGACTTTCCATTTTCAAGTCGTTACAGCCCGTTCCAGACGGGACGTTCGTCCCGATCGGAAATGTTGGCGCGTTGCAGCCAGATGTTTTCGTACAGCGAACATTCGACAATCCGATTACGGGAAACTTGCGGTTTGTGCAACTAGACTTTGTGTGGTCGTTGATGCGAGCGCAACGAAAATCTAGCGGCCCAATTCCTGAAGAGGTGACATTTTCCGAGCACATTCAACCTCTGTTTCGCCAAAAAGATGCCGATTCGATGCGATCCGTGTTCGATCTCCGCAAACACGCTGATGTTAGCAAGCACGCCGATGCGATCTTTAGCCGGCTGAGCGACGGCAGCATGCCCTGCGACGTGCCATGGTCCTCAGCCAATGTAGAACTGTTCCGTAAGTGGATCGAGCAAGGAAAAAAGGAATAGCGCAGTCGAGGTCTTAGCCGATGGCTGGTAGCGATCATTGGCGAGGACCTCGAGCGCTCAAAGTTATCGATCCCACGTCTCGTTCTCAGCTCATGTCCTTTCGCGTGGCGTCGTAGCTTGGCGACGTAGCTCGGCGTTCACTCGAAACCCTCGCTTACGCCCGTGAATGGAAGTGAAATTCACCTCTAGCACGGAAGTGAAACGAGGAGGGGCTTTGAGCATTTTAGATACAACGAGACTCTCGCGTCGTTTGATCAAAGCTTAGGCCAGCGCAAGCTGGTAGCCTGCTGGCTGCTTCTCTAGCGTGGCGATGCTGATATGCGGCCAGACGGCTCGGCCAGGAGCTTCGTCCTGCCGAGGATGGAAGAAGTGCATCATCACCACTTGCGAGTATTGCAGCCTTAACTTTGGTTTGCCTTGGGCGTCCTGTTCATCGAGTTGTTGAATCCAAAATGTCGACTTCATGCTGACGGGGTCAGCCTCGCGGACCACGAACGGAAGGTTGGTGATGCCGCCGCTTTTGCGGTCCGTGTCCACGGTCAGAGTGGTCGTCTTGACGATGTTCACTCCCTCGTTGGCGAAACGCAGGATCGCGTTCATGTCCGCCGGGCTGAACCCCGGAAACCCTGCGTCCGTGACACCTCCCATGAACGGGTTCTCGATATAGTGGTTATACGGTTCAAGATAAGGGTCTATCTTGAAGTCGTAGCCCGGCGTGCTCGTGTCCTCAAACCGGCCTGAGGGCAATCCGCTCACGGGCGGGATCACCGGCATGCCCTCGTGGCACTGAGACTTGCCGATCGCCATCACAGAGTTGCCGTGCGGAACCGACACCAGCCGCGCGACGTCGAGTGTCTCCTCGGACACAGCGCCCGCCGCGATTTGGTCATCTTTGACTGTGCGATTCTTCTCAAACAGCCACAACCCGGGTTCGTGATGGATCCCAAGATCCGGATCGCCCGCCAGTCCGCTGCAAGGCCGATCCTCGGCCACGACCTGATGGGTAACCTGCTGGTAATCGAGGACGGCGACGAGTTGATCCGTGATGCACTCCCCGGCACGCAACAGGCCTCGGTTTTTGACATTGGCGTCGGCGAAGTCGAATCTCAGTCTCTCGTTGTATTGATTCATCAGCAGGCGGAATTTATTCGGAGCCTGCTGAAACGGTAGGGCGATCATGTTCCACCCGGTGCCCGTGGCGATCCATTCTCCCATCAGTTGTTCGAGCGGCCCAAAGTCTTCGGCCGGCGGAGCCCCGCGATTGGCCAGACGCTCCTCCTGGACGGGTTGCGGGCGAACGATCTCCGCGAACTTACGCTCTGGTTGAGCGGGTTGATTGTCTTGAGCCATGGTAGCCGTCCTGTGAGCGGGGAGAATGCGGAAGGTTCTTCATGCCCCCCCCCCACCATAGACGGCTGGCGAGGCACCCGCAACGCCTGGCGTTGAGAATTTAGCCTTGCAGACGCACAGTTCCGACTGGCCAGTAGCGTCCAGGTTCCCTGGGCGGGAACACAATCTTTAAAACCCGCGAAATGAAGTCGAACCCGTATCGCGGGATATCGGGCAGGCGTTCTTGAAAGATTCCATCTATCAGCAATCTCAGGTTTGGTGCCAAGACTCTTCCATATCAGTTCCACCAACATACGCCTCTGCTCATCGCTAAGCATGCTGTGTCTCCGCCGACTGCATGAAACTCTTTCCATTCCAGTATTGTGTTCGCCATCGCCGGCTGAAATGCGCAGCGTGATGTCCCAACACTGAGAATGCAGAAAGGCTGGATTCGAGTCGCTGTAGTATTTTATTGCGAGCCGTTAGTTGTGTCATCATTGGGCTAAGACACATGGGCGTTGATGGCGGCTCGGAACCGCGCCGCGACGGCGCGATACCCTTCGTTGTTTGGATGGAGCTCGTCGTGCCAGAGCGTCTCGTGAACGGCGCCGCGGCAATCCACATGATGAACCTTGTCATATTCATTGACCAAGTTCGTCATGGCTTCGTGGAAGCGGTCAATGATCTCGGCAACGATGCGGCGTTGCAGACCGGAATCCTCGTATCCGACCTCCTTCATCGGCCTTCCCAGCCAACGACCGCCATTGGGGATCACGTGATCGTAGCCGTGACAGAAGATGTGCAAATCGCTGAACTGCGACGTCAACTTCTCGAAAATCAGTTCGTAGCGGTCAATGATTCCTCCCAAGAACCCGGGGAATCGATCATTTAGGTATTCGCCAGGTGGCAGTCCCGGTGTGAACGACTTCAGATATTCTTGCAGCCGACCGCCGCCAAGCAGGTCGTTGCCGCCGCCGCTGATCAGGCAAACGTCAGCATGTTCTTCCCTGATCGCATCGACCATTTCGTCTTGTCGCAAAATATCCTGCAACAGATCCCCTGCAGCTCCCAGGGAGAGGATCGCATAGTCATCGAACAAGTGATCGATCACGTCCTCGAGAAGCACTGGGTACTGAAACCAAGAGTCACCTTCGGAAACGACTCGCAAGCCATTCCAGTCATTGATCTTTCGGCGGTAGCGCCGTTGACGTCGCCAACGCGAGATCCCGTTAAAGTTGCTCATCAGCACAGCGGCTTCTTCGGCCGGCGCCACGACCCTACTTTCGTCGATCGTGACCACGGCGTGAAACGCCTCGGATTGGAGTTCATCCACGCGTATGTATTTCCGCAACGTCGACTCCGGCACGTCAATGTCGCTCAGCATCCGCTGCAACTCGCTGGTGCTGATTTTGTCGCCGCTCACACCACCGGCTGGCTCGCCACCCGTTTTGCGGCCGCCCGGTCGTTTCAGGACGATGTCTTGCAGACCGGTCAAAGGCAGTTTCTGAATGCTCTCGAAGGTCGACAACACATCTGCGGAGACCAGTTCATCCATCTTCAAGTTGGTTAGCCGAGAAATCAAGTCGACCGACACCTGAAACGTTTTAAAGGCTCCAAAGGCGAACTCTTCGGACACGTCGACGAGCAGGTGCGACTGGTCCAAAAGGTATCCAGTCGACCGCAGTTCACCGCTGTCCTGGTCGCGAAACGCAACGATTTTCCAGAACTGGCGTGGAATCTGTACGTCGCGGTGTCGTGGGTCGCCAGCGTCAAAGACAGGGCCAGTGAAAACGGAAATCTGCAGATCGTGTATGTCGGCGCTGTCGAGCACATGCTCCTCCAAGCGAACCCACATCTTTTGGTTTAGATTTTTATGCTGCGGCGCCGCATTGGTATAGAAAAACGTGTCATCGTTGGCTTGCTGGGCCTCTGCGTTATCTCCCCAGACCGGATCGAGACGGCGAACCATGTGACCGCGATCCAAATCATTGTGATGATAGAGTGCGTTGTCGTGCTGCTGGTCAGGGTTCAGACGTGAGTCGCGGCTCCAACGATTGTCGCGGGGAATGAACCGCAACGAGTTGCCATCAACATTCGCCGCCGCACAGATCGCCAAGCCCCGATCGTTATGCATTACCACTGAGAAGTGGCGGTACTTCAGTTCCTTTCCGCCGGTGGGAGCGGGGATTTCGAGTGCATTGGTGTGATCCAAACCAGGCATCGGCACCTCGTTGCCGGGGCCCAGAAAATTAGCTTGATATCCGTCCCGATTCTCAGGTGCCTCTTCTCGATCGGAAGATTCGTCCTGGCTCGGCTCGATCCACGCGCTCGGCACCGAGATATTCATCCGAGACAACAATGACTTCAGCTGGGTGGAATTGACGGCGGAGTTCGCTGTGCCAAACTCCCCCGAAAAGTGAAGCCCCACCGCGCGGCCAGTGTCCAGCGACAGCACGACCGAACCGGAACTTCCCTTCAGCGTACTGCAGTCATGCTCCAACAGACGCTCATTGGGGCTACCCATGATCATGCCCGGTGCCAATCGCTTGACCATGTAGACATCCTCGAAAATGTGCTGGATCTTCGCCGCCGGGACGCGCGCGTCGGGACCGGGATAGCCAATCGTGGCAACTAATTCACCAGGCGTCGGCTGGCCAAGCATGATCGGTTGCCCCATCGGCCGATCAGCTCGAACTTTCAGGAAAGCAATGTCGAGTCCGGCGTCGTCTTCGATATGCAGAATTTCGGCAACATCGAATTCGTTAGCCCGCGACACACCATGCTCGGCGACAAAGTCGGCGCGGATGTCCACGCTACCACCGGCCGGATGCTGTCGAAAATAGAACCGATCACCGGACTTGAAACCGAAGAAGACGGCGACGTGACGATTCGTGACCAACACGTTTTCAGCGACCAGCCAGGCGGTTCCAATCATCGGATAGAACGTGCTCAGCGGGTGCCTCGCCAACTCGATTCGGCACACCGACGGGATGACTCGCTCCAACAATCCGGTGGATACGTGAAGACGCTCGCGCCAAGTCGCCAGATCCGGCAGGGCGAAACTGTTATTTCGGATCAGCAGCGAAGGTCGGCCCTCAAACAGAACCACGGCTTCGGTCTGACCCAAGCCGTCTGCCATCGATTCTGCGCTGGACCTCGATGCGAAGCTCTCGGCGTTCCGCATGACACTCTCAACCATGCTCGATTCGATTCCAGACGCGGTCGCCAGCGGCAGCCCCAATTCGGCGTTTCTCGCCGCCAATTCCTCGCGGACCTGAGGATCATTCTTCAACACATGCGCTAACAGATCCATTTCTTCGTTCCCCAAATTGAGATAACCGAGATCGTGCTCTCGACACGAGCATCACGAGATCGCCTTGAACATATCGCTAGCAACAGCGACATGCAACCGCAGAGGGGGTGTCTAGCAGCACCCTGGTTCCATGTGTTGTCATGCCAGACCTGAAAGCGTGACTCGTCATCGGCCAAAGTGTGCCAGCAAAATGTTGTGGATGAACGTCAACGTGAAAGATTTCTGAGCGAAATGAAGACCAGTGCCGTTGTAGGAGAATCAAATCGAGTCGAGGCGTGATGCGGCCGGACTCAAAAAAAGATTGAATGCCGGACGGTGGCCAACTAGTATCTCAGGGGTATACCGCAATTCCCCGGAACACCAAGAGAATCCCGATGCGTCCGTTCCTGTCCAGTTTGGCGTTGATCGCCGCGTTTGCTTGTTTCCCGACAGAGCATTTGGCGGCTCAGTCGACTCCCAAGAACTTTTCAATGAAGCAGGTCACCTATTCAGTCGCCGATGCCTTCTACCGTTGCGAGACCAAGCTCGCCGCAGGTGAAGAGGCAAGGCTTACGTTGAAGGTATCCGCGGATAACGCCAAGAACGTGTTGGGGTCGATTCACACCAGTCTGCCAGCAAAAATATCGATTTCAGAAGACTCAACCACCATTGATGTCCTCATTCACAGCGACAAAATCGCCAACGTGGGAATCACTTTTATGAATAAGGTGGCCAACACCATCAACTTTAAGTATGGGATTGAGCTAAAAACGAATCAGTTGGATGGGTATTTTCAGGTCTTCGATCGCTCGGGATCCGACGCCAATTGGGCCGATACAGAATTGCGAATTTTGCTGCCCACCGGCGACATGTGCCTGAAGCTCACGATGGACGCCGGACAAGCGAGCACCTTGCCGTTAACCGCCTTGGCGGACTATCCAATTGAATGGAAGGAAGCCGCTCACTTTCGCACTCAGTCGAATCGGGCCTACAACGTTGCAGAGTTAACCAACCGTGGCAAAGAAACGATTCTGGCAGGCAACGTGCGGGTGATGGAGGGCGGTGTGTTCCAATACGGCACCGTCTTAACCAAGAATCTATCGTCGAACGAAACGACGGATCTACGCACCACGCCGGTCGATCCCAAGGTAATCGTCGTCAAGACCGAGACTCAGGAGAAACGCTGGTATAAGACAGTGTCCATCACGAACGGCATCCTGACGTACGAGCCATGGAAAGTGACAGTAACAACAATCCGCAATAAATCCGGTTCTACGATCCGCATTTTTCAGGAAGATTCCATGATTCCGCACGTTCTGCCAATCGAACAGGGCGGCGAGAAAATCGGCGTGATCGAAGACATCAAGGCAATCGAGAAGGTGCAACTGGTGGAAGGCAAACCGTACACTGTGAACTTGTTTGATCTATCCATTGAGAAGTTACAGCTTCACATTCAGAGACTGTCTGAATTTCGTAAATTCTCCGATGCAGCCCCTCCGTCGACAATAAAGAGCATTCAGGACCACCAACAACAGATTCTCGACGCGGAAACGAAACTCGCTGCTTTGGGGGCCACCAAAACAGCAATCAAAAAGCTACTGGACGAATGTTCCGATGATGACGATCCCGATCGGAAGAAATGCTTTCGTGATCGGCTGGCCCAGATCAATGGTGAAATTGAGCTTGCCGAGTGCGATCAAGCGAAAGCGATTGCAGAGCTCGCTCCGCTGTTGTTCCCGGGTTCCTCACCTACGTCGAACTGAAATGAGGTGTCGAATGGTTACCTAGCACGATTGTCCTGCCGTTTCCCAGCCTCAGAACCGGCATAACCGACACAGTTGCGTCAAAAAGCCGTTTGCCAGACGATTTCGCCGCAAAATCTCCCATATACGCAAGATCACCGGGGGGGTAGAACGACGATACCCACGTAGACAGGGCGTCGCACCACTATCGGTGGGGCCGCCAGCGGAGTGCTAACCCGATCCACGCTTGCACAGGTGAGTGCAGCGGCGCATCGCAGGCTCCCATCAACCGATCGCTATCCACGTTCAAGGATGAACCCCATGCGAGAGAATTCTCCCGTTACCAAAGTCGTGTTAACGCTTTTCGTGCTGGTCCAGGCGTTCATGCCGCAGGCGGCCAGCGCGGGTGAGATCCTGGGCCGGATCAAACGTCTATTCAGTGAAACCCACTACAAAGGCACCGAGCCGTGCATGGGCGAAGACGGTTCCATGGAGTGCTTGGCCGAAAACATCGATTGGCTCGAGCACCACATCGACACCTACGGTTCCGTCGTCGCCAAACAGCCCGACATTTGGGGCGAAGCGCGGCTAACCAAACATCGCGATGAGTACGAACGCATTATGTTCGGTGAGCTGGGGAAGTTTGACAATACGATCAACGCTGCGATCTCGCAAAGCGACGGAGCCTTTCTATCACAAGCACTCGCGCTTTCCGCAGCTGCATCGGGCACGACAGTACCCACAACTGCAGTGACTCCGACAGACCCACCGGCGGGCGTCCAGGTTGGCAATGTCACAGCGACACTGAAGGATGCCCCCGAATTTGCCCCGAGCTATGCAAAATTCGGGATCGGTACGAATCCTGAAACGCCATCCGTTGCGCTCGAACCGACTCTTCACCTGGACCAGATGTCGCGGTATCTCGACCATCTGCATGAATTACGGCGCATCAACGAAGGCGACGACACCAGCGATTCACCGGGCTACTCGATGAACTTGGTCCGAATCCCAGTCTCCATCCTACCCGGAAAGCTAACTCGTGAAGGTTTTGGTGCCGAAGTAACCGTCACCGCCGAAGCCGTAATCAGCGACGACCTGATGCCGACCACCTTCCGAAACTTGGCCGTTAACGACGTGGTCGATCTCCTGGGGCTGCCCGTCGTTCGCGTGACGGAGTCGCTAGTCGGAATTCGGAATGCGCGGACGGATTTGGGAAATGCGATGGAAGCAAAGGATGCGACTGCGAATATCCAAACGCTTTTTCTAAAATACCCCACACAGCCAGCGGACATTCTTAGATTGGAAATGCGTCCATATATTGCCAAGTTGATGGACAACGAGCAGTTTGTTACTGATATAACTGATGCTCTTAAACACTTTAAATTCATTACGTCGGATCCCGAAAACGGACAGAGTGATTTGACAGCGGAGTCCAAAACCACTCAGACGAGTGCCGCACCAACACCGCGTCAAGAGCGAATTTTCAGAGGTATTGAATCCCTTCCTTCTAATGTATTTGAACATTTTCAAATTAGTGCATTTGAAGAATCTTCAGCAACCAATAATGAAGCATATATCACTAAGCTTATTAAAGCATTTACTGACAAGTCTGCAAATGATATATTCGAGAGCATGTACTCAATTCGTTTGATAAACCCAGCCACTCTAGACGGAATCACCAGCGTTCTGTACAGCGTGAGTCAGGTCATGACAGAGAGTGCGACGGGAAATGTGAGGGATATTATTTCAACTGTCACGCCGTCAGGTCGAGCGAGGCGAGCACTCAACCCGTTGAACCCTTCGTCGCTCGAGCCAGTGATCGGGGCCGATAATCTCGAGACCATTGCAGGTTTCTTTGAGAAAGCCTACTACGGAAAATACATTCGCTGGAATGGTGGATCTGATCCAAGATTGAAAAACGCCGTTCAAGAAAGCTGCATTGAACACCGAGTCGACCTGCTCGACGCGAGAAAGTTTTTAGAAGCAGAATTACAGGCCGCATACGAACTGCTAAGCGAACCTGAGCATGTCAAGCTGTTTGCTAGTCTAGCGTCGCCCAGTTCGAAGTTGGCAAGCCAAATTCGCAGTGGGCATTTCAAATTCGATGGTTCCCAAGTTCCACGTGTGGAACAATATCGACACTACTTCTTTAACCAGCTTCACTCGCCTACTAGCCATGTCGAGACGGAAGTGGAAATCGAACTGATGGCAGACGCATGCTATGGTGTCGCGGACGAACTGTTGCTCAGCCAAATCGCGGCATTTCAGATTGTTGATGAGGCTAAGTCGAGTGTCGACGCACTCGCCTGGGCGATCGTGGTTGAGTCAGCGTTACTGAACGAGCGGCTGAATCAGGATGTTCGCAAATTGGCCAAGTCCAAGGAAGTCTACGAACTGAACACTGATCGCGATTACCGATTCTTTCTGCCCGATTCGGTGATGGCGCCGGGCGCGGGCCTGGAACCACTTCAAACCGAGTTCTCGCTCGCCAACGAAGTCTTCAAACGGTACGTCAGTGCTCGCTGGCCCATTCACGTTTTCGCGGTCGACCCCACGAACCAAGACCAGAACGTCGCCGATGTCTCTCAACGAAGTCGTGAAATGCAATTTGCATTGGCCCTTGGGTTCGCAACCGGTCAAATCGGTGTCAACTCGCTGACCCAGTACTCGCGGAAGATCGCGACACAAATCGAAACGATCAGCCTGAACCGGACCGTCGTCGGCTTCGGCCATGGGGCGGACACGTTTGGATGGCGGTTCTATCCCCGAGTGCAGGCGTTGGATGTGCCGGGCACGCTCGGTACTCTACGTGAAACGCTGATGGGGACCTCGCGAGATTACGACCTCAAACATCGCCAGATTGAGCCGGGACAGCGGGAGTGCGTCGCCGTGGTGCTGATGCCTTCGTTCGTGCCCTACGCAGACTTCGACGTTCGAACGGACTGGTTCAAACTGACTAATCCGAAAAACACTGCACTGACGATGAAAGATAGTCTGGAACTGAGTCGCGCGGTAACTGCCATGCGAAACTCGCGGGCCAATTGTGCCCAATGCCAGCACCTGTACCGCGAAGGCGAGCTCGGACGGCTGTTTAAACGGGTCGACCAACTGGAACGCGAACTGCCACTCCAAACCTACCGGTCTTTGGTGCCTTATGAAAACACGCTGGGCGGTTTTGAAATGTTCAATACTGGCGTGACCGACCTGTCTCCCGAGTTGATTGGCTGGTACGGCGCACCGGGCGTCAGAACGTTCGGTGACAAATGTGGTTGCTTTCAAGGTTGCGTTCCCGATTCGAACGGAACTTGCGCTGACCCCGCGACGTGCAAGGAGCTCACCGATCAGTTGCGTGCCTATAACGCAACCGTCGCCGCTTCACCGTTACCGGCGTGCGAAGGTGACGGAACGACGCTGTTCCTGGTCGGAGACAATTTCAGCGTGCACGACACGAAGGTGATTGCCGGTGGGACCTGTATCCCACACGTTCGGCTGATCAGCCGCGAACTGATGCAGGTCACGATCCCGCGTTGTGTCAATACGGTGACGTTATGTGAGAATGGCAAAAACCAGTCCTACGTTGCCGTCTACGTCGCGACACCCTACGGCGTGACGAATCACCTGCATGTGCCCGTGATGGCGAGCCCAACCGTGACGGCGAACCCAACGTCGAGTGGATGCTCGCCATCGGGTGTGACGCAGAGCATGCAGCCGACCTTGGCTCCGACACTGACGACGGTTTCCATCCGCGATCAGCACGCGTCGTCACAGCAATTCGATGTGGGTCGTTTGGCCGTCCAGCCGAGCGTTCACCGTGTGGAATCGACACCGGTTCGCATCGCGAGCATGCTCCAGGACTCGAGCGAGCAGGAACAGATACTCGCTTTGACGACTCAGTTGAATAAAATTGAGGCGAAGCTGGATGCGGTCAGCATGCCCAGCACGCTGTCGGGAATCGCCGTGAACGTTCGCTACCCCGAACCCGTTAAATCGGAGACCGCGCCGACGCTCTTTGATTGTAAAGAGTATCCACTGCTCCATCGTCTCCACGTTTCTTGTGGTGAGCAATGGCGAAACTGCCGCGACAAGCTGCCGTGTAATTAGTCGGCAATCTGCCGTGAGCAGCGCTTGACCAACTCCACTCACAACGTTGGGTGGAGTTGACTGGTTTTCGTGTAGGAATATCTCACTGCTCCATAACCAACTTGATAAAACGCGTCAAGACGCGTGTAGTCTCGTTCATAAGTTGAGTACATGATTCCATCAACTTGTGACATTCCTGCCGTCTTGCTCTTCCACCGCTCGGTTTGGGCTTCCCAATCGTCCTGGTCGTAGAACCCGGCCACTAATTGCCAGTGACCGAGTTCTGCGAAGTGATCCAACGAATCATCCTTTGGAAGCCAATTTACGATGCGGACATAATTAGGGAGTCCCTCCCATGAACGTTCCCAAGAATCACGTACCAAGGGAAAATATGATCCCTCACACGGTGGCGACACTGCGTTGTGGAGGGAGAAAGAGGGCGGGAGAAAGAGGAGAGAAAGAGGGCCACCCACTTTTCAGCTCGGGCTGCGGCTTGTCTTTCGGCCGATTTAACTACGATCCGGTCCTCGCACAACGCTGCCACCGAGCATCGGGCTGGTTTTCATCTGATTCTCCGATATCGGCGCAGCAGCGGCCTCGGATGGGATAAAACGGGGTTTTCCGAAGGCGGTCAGGCCGAAGATATCCCGAGTGGGTTGTCACGGGCGCAGAGCCAACCTTGACCGCGACGGCTGGCTTCCTCGGCGAGATGCTCTGGGCTACCCGCTGCTCGCTTGAACACCCGCCCAAATCGGCTTACGACGTCACACCAGGCATGGGTATCCAAGCCTAGGCGAGTTAGGATCGGCTGCAAGTTCGAGGGGATCGCACCGACCTTGTCACTGCGGAGTTGACGGCCTGTCCAGTCGAGCAATTCCAGATAGCTGGCCAACGAGACACTTAGGAAACCCTTCAGGCTGCCTCGTCTGCCCGAATGGTCCAGGTGCGGCCCGACGGGATCGTTCTGCTCGTCAATTTCCATCGAACTCATCCAGCCGCTGCGATGCCGGCCGCGGCTTCGCTCCCAGTCATGGGTACTTTGGCGGGTCCGATCGGAGCATTGAGTCAAGTCATCAATCCGGTCCTTGGCTCCGGTGTACTCGCTCGATTCAGGCGTTTCCGCCATGGCGGCACGAATCGGGTTGAGATCAACGTAGGCTGCACACGCCAATAAACTCGCTTCATCGAGGAGTACCTGCGCCCGAAAACGACCTTCCCAGAACCATCCCTCGCAACGCGATGGAAATCGGGATTGGCCGATCTGACCAAATCGGGATAATTGACTTTTCCGCACTCAAATCGCTCGTTTGCTGGCTGGAGCGGTACCACCGCAAACAAATCACGGAAGGTCTCCCATGCGCCCCGACGGAAAACCCGCCGCTGTCCCCCCCCGCGCCTATCGTCGCCATCGATAGTAAAAGCGGTTCCTCTCGATCGCGTGTGGGAGCATGCGATCGACCCGCAGACCAAACATCGAATTCTGCAACTCCTGTCGCAAGCAGCGGCCAAGTCATCACTGAAGTCGCCCCGCGGCGAGGAGGACAGTGATGAATAATTTTGCAATTAGCGCGAAGGCAGTTCTCGAAGCGAGCCCAAGGAACTTCCTTCATCCGAAAGTGACGGCGGAGCATCTCGAGCTTGATGCGGCCGTGTATGTCAGACAGTCCACCTGTGCCCAACTACGAGATCATCAGGAATCAACCGCACGTCAGTACGCGATGAAAGATCGTGTCATTGCACTGGGCTGGGAGCCCGACAAAGTGATGGTCATTGATGACGATCTTGGTCTCAGCGGAAGCGGCAGCGCCCAGCGAGAAGGTTTTCGCCGACTGCTCGAATTAATCACCGATCAAAAAGTCGGTCTTGTCGCGGGACTCGAAATGAGCCGCTTGGCTCGCAACTCAAAGGACTGGAGCGATCTGTTTGAAGTATGTGCGATTTTCAATACGTTGATTGCAGATGAAGATGGTGTCTTTGACCCCCATGATCCGAACGATCGACTCGTCCTGGGCCTCAAGGGAATCATCAGTGAGATGGAACTGCACACCATGAAGGTCCGACTGGAAAGAGGGCGTTTGAGCAAAGCTCAGCGCGGGGAGTTGTTTCACGATGTTCCGGTTGGCTATGTCCTCGACGCGCGTGGAATGCCACAACTCGATCCTGACGAATCCGCACGTCACGTGATGAAAATATTCTTTGAACAATTTCAAGTGATTGGTAGCTCTCACGCCTTATTTCATTATTTGTCTGAGCATCACATTCGACTTCCGTTTCGCAACCGACAAGCAGGGGTCACGAACGAGATCGACTGGCGTTTGGCGGCCAAGACGACCGTTTACGAGATGCTCAAACACCCGCTCTACGCTGGCGCGTATGGCTATGGACGTAAAAAAAAGTACGGTCTTAAATCACCACAAAAAACGTCAAAAAAACATCTTCCGCCCGAACAGTGGAAGGTGCTACTGCTTGATCGACATCCTGCTTACATTACATGGCAGCAGTACTGTGATAACCAACAACGTCTGGCCGAAAACGATAGTCGTCCCGACCGCAGTGGTCCGGTTCGCGGTGGCACAGCGTTGTTAGGTGGAATCATCAAGTGCGGCCATTGTGGTCGTCGCTTGTCGGCCAACTATCCGAAGAATTCTCATTCAATGTATGGCTGCTTTCGCCACCGAACGGTCGCCGCTGCCACGCCATGTCACAGCTCGATTCGTTGTGAGATATTGGATAGCTTCGTTGAAAGTAAAATCCTTGAAGCTCTCTCGCCAGCAGGCGTCGAACTGAGCCTGCAAGTGATCGAGAATGAAGAGACGCGGAGGCAACAAATGGAGAAACTGTTTGTTGATCGCGTCGAGCAAGCACGTTATGCAGTTGAGGTTGCTGAGCGAGGCTATCGTCATGTTGATCCGGCCAATCGTTTGGTAGCGGCACAGTTGGAAAACAATTGGGAGCAGTCGCTCATTGAACTGCAAGCCACTGAGCAGGAATTGAACGAGCTACGAGGCCAAGTTTCAACAAAACTCGCACAGGCTCAACGCGATGTGATCCTTCAGTGTTCTCGCGATGTGCATTCACTTTGGAACGAATCGTTAAGCATTGTCGATCGTAAAGAGATCATTCGACTGCTACTACAACAAGTGATCGTAGCGGTCCAGAACAACACTCAGCGTGTCGACGTTCGATTGCAGTGGCGAGGTGGATATGAGAGCGTTTACGAGATGACACGAACGGTCACACTGTATCCGCAGATGGACAACTATCGTGAACTCATGACACGTATGCTTGAGTTGGTTTTGGAAGGGCGTCGAACTCCTGAGGTGGCCAAGATACTTGAGCAAGAAGGCTATCGTTCGCCGCGGCACACCAAGCCGATTTCAGCGTCGATGATCGGTAAGCTGCTAGCGGACGATCCAACAAGTCGTCAGCAACTGACTGCCCCCGAGCCACTTGATGACCAATGGCTTGGTAGCGATCTCGCATCCGCGATTGGAGTCGCTGAGAAAAAATTGAAAGACTGGGTGACGCGTGGTTGGGCGATTGCCGACCAACGACCGTTCGGACGCGTCTGGTTGTTCTGGGCAGACGAGAACGAGGTACAGCGATTGCGTCGGTTATCTGAGCACCAAAGCGGTCAAGGTCGCCCTGCACCACCAGAATCACTTCGGACCCCGCAACGTACTGTCCGAAAGACAAGCTAGAAACTCACGCAGCTACTGCGTAAGCACACGACAAATTCAACTTCTTCCAATTGAGAGTTTCGACGCATGGCACCGCACGTTTCCAAAAGTGGCCGCGAGCTTTGTCCTCGGCGTTGCTGCGGCGAGCAATATGCTCGGCGAGACAGCGCGTATACCAACTCACGTCAGACAATCGCTGACGCCGCGAGGCTAGAACCGCCGGCTGATTCAGGATCATGTTCAGTTCCGGTCTCGTCGGCACGGCGGGGCTGCCGTCAGGGTTACGACGTTCGGGGAACAGCCGCAGCCAACGCTGGGCGACCTCCTCGTCCGACCACGCCGCGACGACGTCCGGGCGACTTCTTAGAACAAGATGCAGGTGATTGCTCATGATCGAAAAGGTCAGGCAATCGATACCGAACGCCGATGCAAGGAACTCCATTCGGTCGCGGATCCAGCCCCTGCGGTGTTCAAAACACTCTCCAGTAGCGGGATCGGTTCCGCAGAGCCACGCCTTGCGGACGCACCTCTCGATACAGTGGAGGATCTGAACCTCATTCGGATCGATCACTTCCCCACGAGCTTGCCTGGGCATCTTCATCACCTCCGTCAGCGTCACGGTTTTGAGCAGCGAAACCGTCGGCAATGGTATGCAATCCGCGATCGTAGGCAACTATTCACTGCCTGTCCCTAATCTACTACGGTTTTGAGCAGCGAAACCGTCGGCAATGGTATGCAATCCGCGATCGTAGGCAACTATTCACTGCCTGTCCCTAATCTACTACTGTCCCTAATCTACTATTCAAGCTGCTTTTCGATCGTTGATCGAGTATCGTTTTCGTCGCCTGGAACCTTCAATCTGAACGCCGCGAAGCATCATGACTAGCTCAGCGGAATCGATCTCCAGATTGCCTTCTGTGTTTCGATTGAGCTTTTCGAACGTTCCGCTTTCGAGTCGTTTGGACCACAGGGAAAGGCCGTCTTGATCCCACATCAGGATCTTGACAAAGTCACGCTTGCGAGTGAAGAACACGAATAAGTGTCCTGCAAACAGATCGACCTCGAAGTGCTGCGTGACGATCCCGGAGAGACCGTTGAAACTTTTTCGCATGTCCGTGGGCTGGGTGTAGACGAAGATGCGATATCCTGGGGCGACTGAGATCATAATGCTCTCCCAGTGGTGGTGGCTTGGACAATCGCAGCGACCACATTGTGTAGAAGGCCTTGCCCGGACTCCGCGTCCAAGTGAACGATCGCGCCTCCGGGCAATTCAATCCGAACATCGCGTGTGACATCTCGGGAGTCAGTGGGGGCGTCAGGTCGACAGCAACAAACTCGCCTGCAGCGGTCTCGTGCTGATCGTCTTGGAGCTTGCGTCGCCATTGATAAAACGATGCGACCGAGCATTGTTCCTGACGACAGAACCAAGCGACAGTGGTGTCGGCGTTGTGGAATCGCCTGAGTCGGCGTCGCCATTGATCGGCAAGTTGGGGATTGGGCAAGCGAACCATCGGGTTTCTCCTGAAATTGGAAAGAAACCCACCAGGCTATCGGCCCAGTCAACATGGGAAGATAGAACGCTTACCCGACTTTGGACGCGTCGTCAGTATCGTCGACATCGCGCAGCCGCGGAATCTCATCGAGGCGTGGGGCAGGAACGTCGCCTATCACTTTGTCTTCACACGCCAGAACCGAGGAAAGCTGGACTCGCTCACCACGCTGGTCGAGCGCGGTCTCGTGAAGCCGATCATCGGCGCGACTCTTCCGCTCGCTCGAATGGGCGTGGCTCATGAGCTGGTGGAGAACGGGCGGTCGTATTCGCTCCGCGGCAAAGTCGCATTCGATGTGGCGGGCGAGACTGTTTCGCTTCCCCCTCGGATCTCGTAGCGGGACGCTCCAGGTACTCGGGCGATGATCGGGGTGGTTAGCTCCGCCCGGAGAAGGTGGCGCGGTAGTCCGAGGGGGACATCAGGAGTCAGCGGAAACTGATGCAGTGGGGAGACTCACGACGGCCGTAGTGGTCGGTCGACGATTGTAGCCAGACGGCTCCGTCCGTATGAGCAGCTTCACGCTGGGTTCTCGCGACGGGAGGAGCCGTCGGTCGACAATGAGTGGCGACGGGCTTTTGTTGCCTTTGTCGATCATCGAGCCGTCCGATTCGGTGGGGCGGTGTGAGAGTACATCTGGAAAACGTTGTAGGGACCACTCACCATGCCACATGCTGTTTATTGCTTGCTCTCGGGTTGCGAGTGGTTGCTTATATGGAAGTGCGTCCGGTTTTTCAGTGAACGTTACTTCGCATCGCTCTGACGCTGCTCGGCGGCTTGATAAAGTTTGGCTAGTTGGAGCGTGAGGGGTTCGAGTTGGGTTTCCAGGTCGGTGCGTTGGGTGAGTTCGGCGGGAGTGAAGGGGAGTCGGGTGGCGGTGAGGGTTTGGCGGGCGGCGGTGGGGCCGTCGAGGAGACGTTGTCTTTGGCTTGGGCGATCGGGCGGGTGCCGCGGAACCTCGCGGCGGGTGTGCCGGGGGCGCCGACGATGATGATGACGTCGGTTTGGGATCCGGGGGGTGTTTTATGGGTTTCGGTTTCGGTTTCGGTTTCGGTGGTGGGGGCTTGTGGGGCGAGGGCGAGGAGGCAGATTGCGGTCATGAACCCCCGTGCGCAACTAGGCAAACAACGCGCCGATCGGGGTCCCGCGATCGGTGATCGGCACAGGGCGGTCGCCATCATAGAGATGCTTGCGATAGTTCACTCCCACCGCGGCACAGATAGTCGCAAAGAAATCGGGCACGCTGACTGGATCTGCAACCGGTTGTTTTGAAAGTTCGTCCGTCACTCCATAGGCTCCTTGGTGTGACAGGCCTCCGCCAGCCAAAACGCAGCTGAATGTTTTGCCTTGGTGTGCACGTCCGCCGCGCACATCGAACTCTGGGGGTCGACCAAACTCAGTCGTAATCATGATGAGTGTCTTGTCGAGGAGACGCTTCGCTTTCAGATCTGTGATCAATGCTGAGACGGCCGTGTCCAATTCCCGAATCAGTTCGTGCTGATCCAGGATTCCTTCGTGATGGACGTCCCATCCCGCGCCATTCATAAAATTCAGATTATGCGAGACCTCGATAAACCGCACACCTCGCTCGACCAACCGACGACTGAGCAAACAACGCTGACCGAATTCGCCGCCATACAGGTTCCGTAGATCCGCCGGCTCTTCGCCGACTTGGAAGGCACGATTGAATTCAGGACCGCTGAGCCTGAGGCTTTGCTCAATGGCGGCATCGTAATCCAGCAGGCGGGATTCTTCCGTCGGGAGCGTGTTGTTCTGCAGGATCGAGAGAAATTCCTCACGTCTCGATTGACGCAGCGGTGTGATACCGTCCGGGCGGGACAATCCCGCCGGCCCCTGGCTGGTATCGGTCGTATAGAGGTAGCCCGCCTTCGGCCCCAGGAAGCCCGGACCGCGGGTGATATTGGGGTAGCCGATCAGCACATAGGGTGGCGCCCCTTCGTCGGCCGCGCCACGCTCGTGGGAAATGATCGATCCGATTGAGGGATAGGTGACCGTGCCACTGATCGGACGCCCTGTGTGCATCCGGTTCGTCGCTGCGGCGTGCTCGTCGATGACGGTGTGATTCACCGTTCGAACGGCCGTCACGTGCTCCATCAGCGGAGCCAGCCCGGAGAGATGTTCGGACAACCGGACGCCCGGAACGGCTGTCTCAATCGAGTCGTAGTAGCTCCCGGGTTTCCGTGTTTTGGGATCCCCTTTCCGTTTAGGGTCAAAGGTATCGATTTGCCCCATCCCGCCGCCCAGCCAGATCGAGATGACATGCTCCGCCTTGCCCTGAATCAGCGATTCCGTCTGTTCGGCGAAAGCGGGAAGCGCGAGTGCTCCCGCAGCGGCGGTCGTGCTACCGATAAATTGACGACGATTCCCATTTAGGGTATCCATACAAACTCCCGATGATTGATCAAACTCCACACCATGTCTTCTGATTTCTTCCGCCATTCCGGGCGCAAACGAGGATCCGCGGGCGGACCTTTGAGCACCCTGCGTTCCACGGCACTCTGAGTTTCGGTCGCCTCGTGCCGCTGGTGATTGAACCACGTGATCAGCGGCAATGGTTCGGAATCCTCGAGTGGCTGGACCTGGGCGGCTGGAATCACCCGATCGGCAAATCCCTCCCGCAGAGCCGCGGAGAACTGCTGCTGTTCTCCAGCGGTCGGTCGTCGTGCGAGAACGCGTAAAAACATCGTTTCAACCCATTCCTCAGGTGAAGTGGCGTTGATCGCGAGCTCGGCCAAAGCACTTTCGTTCGCAGCACGAGACAAGGTGGTGACGAGGGTGCCGTTGGCGAGAATGCCAGGCTGAAGAACGTTTGGATCAAGGTCGCGTTGCATGATCGGTTGCTGGCGGGCACCCGTCCATCCGAAAGCCGCGAGGACATCGGTGATCGCACGCGCCTCGGGCAGAGAAAGGCTCGGACGATCCCGTTCGTTGTTGAGATCCGCCATCATCCAGGCACGCTGGGGAAAGCCCAGCGTCTGCCGATTACTGAGCGGTCGCCGGCCGTCGTGAACAAAAGTCAGCTCGCCGATATTCATTTGATTCCCGGTCGCCACAAAGAGCGAGTCGACAACCTGTTCGGCACTCAGTCGGCGCCGCTCCGGACCGCTGAAGAATCGCAGTTCGGTCGACGCAGCGAGATTGCCTTCGATGGCCTGCCGCTGATAGGCATTGGAAGTAAGGATCAAACGAATGATGGCATTGGCATTGAAACCGTTGGCGACAAACTGGTTTGCCAACCAATCCAGCAAATCAGGATGACTGGCCTGGCGGCCTTCCCAGTCGTGAATGGGCTCCACCAACCCCGCACCCATGAGCCGTTTCCAGATTCGGTTGACCGCAACCTGGGCAAAGCGACGATTCCCGGGCGCCGTGATCAACGTCGCCAACCGTTCGCGGGTGTCGTTCGGATCCTGCATCAATCGATCGACGGCATCTCCGTCAGTCATCCCTGTCGCTTCGGCGAACCGCCATTCTGGCGGAACCTGTTCACCGGGTTGGAGTGTCACCTGAATCAGGGGCTTGCGTTCCAGATTCTCAAAGAAGCCGGCCGGAACCGTACTCGTCTTGGGCGCGCCGACAGGTTTGCGTTCGAACATGGCCGCCAACGAAAATAGATCACGCTGGGTGGTGCTGTGATAAGGCGAGTCGTGACAGCGCGCACATTGCAGTTCGATACCGAGAAAGGCAGACGCCACGATGTGGCCCTTTGCCGCAAACGGAGCATCGTTCTCAGCCGCCATGCCGAACCCGGCACTGCCGCCCTCATACTTTCCGCCCCGTAACAGGATCAGTTCCGTGACCATCCGATCCAGCGGTTTGTTGTCCCGGAGAGAATCATAAATGAACCAGCGAAATGGCCCGGTCGATCCTTGGGATTGATTCAGCAAAGCGGGGTTTTCGGCCAACATGTCCTGCCAATAACCGACCCAGTTATCAGCGCCCCGCTCATCGCTCAGCAGACGCTCGATCAGGCGTTCGCGTTTATCTTTACCTTCGTCGGCGAGAAATGCGTTCGCGGCGGCCCATGTCGGCGGGACTCCCAGCGTATCAAGATATACCCGCCGCAGAAAAGCGGCATCATGGATCAAAGGTCGTTCGGCAATCTCGACCGCATCGACCGGAGGACTGGGCCACGCCGCGCCCTGCTCAATCCAGTCTTCCAACAATGCGATCTCGCTGTCGGCCAGCGGATCACCCGTCGGTGGCATCCGTTCGTCCTCATCATCGCTGTTCAAGCGGGCAATCAGCTCACTCGCTCCTGGATCGCCAGGCATCACCGCTTCCAGCAAGCGTTCGCGGGAATCCAGCTGCAATCCCCCCTTCGCCTTCTCGCCATGGCAGCGGAAGCAGTTCTCTCGCAAGAGCGGCAGGATCTTTCCATGAAACTCCTCGGCCTGCTTTCGATTGGTTCCCGCACTTGCCGTCACCGCCCGCTCGATCTTTGCTCTTACGAACGCGTCGATCGGATGATGGACACCCTCGATCTCCGGCACGGGAGGTGCGGGATTCACGCGGGTCCATTCTCTCGCCGCGGCGTGTCGCTGTTCCCAGAAATCATCTTGACTGGCCGCCGCCCGGCGACGGTTGCTGTCATCAAACTCATCAAGCGATTTCTGAATGTCGGCTAAGACGGGCTCCACGGCCTCGTCGGTCAGGGGCAATCGATCGCGGGCTCCCGCCCGCAGGACCGCATAGGATTCACCGTCTGCCGTCTCAATGGCCACGCAGAATTCCCCCGTCTCCGGCCGCAGTTGGGCTCCGCCAACCACCAATTCCAAAACCACCCGGGACATTTTCCCAGGCTCAACGGTTACTTCGCCAAACACTTCCTGTTGATGGTAGCCGGCGATGCGCAGACCCGGCAGCAGTGGTTCCCGAACCGGCGTGACAGGTTCCTCCCCATTGGGCGGCTGCTCCGTGATTGCTTCGGTCCGGGCCACCACTCTACCGTCAATCCACAATCGCCCTAAAGCCCGTGCTCGTAGCATGATGCGCTGTTTTCCGGGCGGCAGCTGGACGTCCGCGACCATTCGCACGAGCATCGGCACCTTCCAACTCTGGCGAATGCCCCATTCGTCGTGCCGCAAGGGAATACGGGGTAAAATGAATTCATCGCCGACGAAACGCATCCACTCTCCGTCATCGGTCTCGCCTTCCTTCATCCACCGCGTCTCCGAAGGCAATCCTTCCGTCAGGGTGAGCAACACGCGATCAGCAGGTACACCGGCAATCCGAGGCATTGCTTCCGGAGCTGGCGTGGTCTGCGGTGTTGGCGTGACCACTCGCGGACCACCGACGCGTTTGAATCGCGTTCCCATTGTCTTGTCATCCAACACCGCCCGATGCACCGCCACCGCATCGAGCCATCCCTGAAAGCTGTTGCTACGGGCTCCATTTTGAGCTGATCCGATCCAGACCGCGTCCTCGTCGACCAACGGTTTCACGTTGGCCTCACCGCCTAAATCCCAACGCCCATCGCACGGCTTGCCGTCGATCCAACCACGGATGGATTCCGGATCCCCAAAACGATAGGCGATTGCCACATGATGCCAGCCGTCGTTCGCGGCGAACCCGGCGGTGGAAGTCCACCGATGCCACGCCGAGGCACCGTTGCCCGGCTCGGCCGCATAAAGGAAGCTCAACTGCGCAGCGCCACCGCCGCCAGAAACCACACGCAGCGACCAGTTCTGATTGTCCTTGCCGAACTTTGGATCACCGGTCCGCCCTTTGCCGATGAGATAAATGGGTGAACGGGGTTAACTCCCATCGAGCTTCACCCACGCCTCCAAGGTGATTGGATCGCCCTTGCGGAATTGGAAGCGCGTGTCCTTCCCAGTAACCGGCAGCATCAGCCGGGCACCGTTCCCATCCAGTCGAATCGCCTTGTTTCCCTTCGGCAGATCCGGGAACTCCGGCGCTGCCGGACCCGCTTCGCCGGACCTCACACCGCCATGCGGAACGAGTTCGATCGGATCATTACCATCGAAGTCCCAGCGGGCCACCAGTGACGGGTCTGCCGCGACGGCCGTGACCGCAGTCAGGAAAAGTAAGGCAAAGATCGTCGTAAAATATTTCAGCGTTGATGCGATAACGATACGGCTGATCTTCCAACGACGCGATGGCATCGGGGTCGTCAGACGGAGAGGGATGGTGGAGATCAATTTGGCAAAGATGCGGATAGGTGAAGCGAATCATCAAGGCGATGGGAGCGGTCCGCTTTTTCAGTTTCTGACTGATAACGATTCGAACGTCCCAGTCGAGCGGTAAACACACTGTATACGATCTGCACTCGATGTGTTGTCATCGAACACTTCTTCGATACCATCTTCGCCAGCGTGCCTGTGAGCGTCTGACAGCCACAGACGATTCAGTCCCGTTCCCACGTAGGATATTGAACCTTGGTTGGCGTCGCCGATGGAGAGGGGCGATCACGAGTTCGCTTGAGGAAGTGCTATGTCCCTCCGAACTGTACTGCAAGCGTTCAGCCCAGAGTCGGGCGGTCTCGGACTTGGACATGGGGTTTCTCCGCTCAAGTGAAACGAAACAAAACCCACCAAGCTAAACCTCGCGCTTACAATGGTTCTGGTGTACGGTTACCGATGGCCGTGGTGTAGGTGCGTCCAAAGGTTCCACCGTGCCGAGCAAAGACTCGTGCGATCCGCTCTTGCGTGAGGATTTGCGAAAAGGGAAGTTCGGGGTGCAAAAGAAACTCAGCAACCGCGTTGCCCAAGTTGAAGCTGCGACGAGGTGCGATGTTCGGTATCACGGACATAGAAAACCCTCCCTGCTCTCGCGTAGCAGCATTGACCAGAGAGGGCATTCACATCATCGAGGCCGAGAGCGTATCGAAGCAAGATCAGCGTCCAGGCGATCTGCAAAATTTACGGAAAAACGCAGAACGCCAATAGATGAACTGCGCAAAATTCAAATGACTGTGCCATTCATGCCGACCCCTTTCTATTTATGCCGAATGAATTCACCCGACGTGCTTGGCGGGGGAAATGCAATGAACCGTTTCCGTTTGGGACGAAAGTCACTGGTACTGTTTGGATGCAAATTGACAACAGCACCTCACGTTCGAGTCGCATCAGCGACGTGCCCGCAAAACTCCTCGCAAACGAAACTTGTGTTCCCTGAACCCAATGCGATGCTGTTCTATGTTATGCTATGCTATCGAGGGGTATTAAATAATCTGACGGCCTCAGCAGGGACGCATCGCTACAGTAACCTTCGTCGTGCAGCAAGTAAATTTCGCTATTTACGCCCAACACGAACAATTCACGCTCGGCAATGATTGTTGGGTTCTGCCGCGCAGGCAAAGTTCTCGATGGCATCTGCTCCTCAGGGGATGTCCTGCACGTTTACTGACGCTATTCACTGAAAGGAATAGGCGATGAATAGGCATGTTCGCTTCATCAACAACACGACTGATGTTCAAAGTATTAGATTGCTTCTTCTTCATCATGACCCGAACATCGGCTTGTGTCTTGACGCATTTAGAACTAGGGCAGCCATGCAGGCCAGCAATAGTCTCACGTTTGGCCATCGTGGTATTATTATATACAACAACTCAAACCAGCGAATCCTAACTCACGGAGAGATTCAGTTCTCTCCAAGCCAGCCTCGCATCTTCATTAATATCTCGGGCGATGCTCAAAATGGATACTTCATCGCTCCAGGAGTTGATCCATAGGCCATCGACGCTCCAAGCGTTCGGCAGCCGATCTTGCAGCGGCTTGGTTTAGACATGCACGTTTGGTGCGACGTGGTGCGTAAATCTGGACGCATCGTCAAGCGTGCAGTCTGCACGCACGAGAGCCTTGCGGGCGAAGCGTGCCGTCGCGGTCAGGACCGGTTCTATGCTCGAGAGAATCCGCAGAGTCTCTCGACGGTTTGACTGCAAAGCAAGCCCGCAGCTTTCGAGGTTGTTTTGGGATGTTTGCTGCGGGGTCCGCCGCTGCAAAGCAGTTCCTGCTCATGGCGTGATAGCCAATGAGAGGAAAAAAGGCCACTCACTTTTCACGAGAACCGCGGCTTTGTTTTCGGCCGATTTGGCTTTCATCCGTTCCTCGCAAAATGCTGCCACCGAGCATCGGGCGGACTTTTATCCGATTCTCCAATTTCAGCGCAGCAGCAACCCCGGATGGAATCAAAGTGGAAGGTTTGCGAGCGGGTCAGGGGGACGATATCTGAGCACCAAAGCGGTCAAGGTCGCCCTGCACCACCAGAATCACTTCGGACCCCGCAACGTACTGTCCGAAAGACAAGCTAGAAACTCACGCAGCTACTGCGTAAGCACACGACAAATTCAACTTCTTCCAATTGAGAGTTTCGACGCATGGCACCGCCCTTCCCAAAAGTGGCCGCGAGCCTCGCCCTCGGCGTTACTGCGGTGGGCAATATTCTCGGCGAGACAGCGCATGTCAGACAATCGCTGACGCCGCGAGGCTAGAACCTCCGGCTGATTCAGGATCATGTTCAGTTCCGGTCTCGTCGGGCCGGCAGGGTTACGACGTGCGGGGAACAGCCGCAGCCAACGCTGGGCGACCTCCTCGTCCGACCACGCCGCGACGACGTCCGGGCGACTTCATAAAACCAGGTGTAGGTGGTTGCTCATGATCGAAAACGTCAGACAATCGATCGCGAACACGGAGGCGAGTAATTCCATTCGGTCGCGGATCCAGCCCCTGCGGTGCTCGAAACACTCTCCAGTAGCGGGATCGTTCCCCCAGAGCCACGCCTTGCGGACGCACCTCTCGATACGGTGGAGGATCTGAATCTCATTGGGATCGATCACTTGCCCACGAGCTTGTCTGGGCATCTTCATCACCTCCGTCAGCGTCACGGTCTTGAGCAGTGACTCCATCGATAATGGTACGTAATCCACGAGCGAAGGCAACTATTCATTGCCGAGAGAATTAGAGAGAATTAGGAGAATTAGGGACAGAGCATGACTGTGAGGTGTTTGACTTCCCCTAATGCGAGGCATATCCTGAAATAGATGACTTTGCCGGTTCTATTCCCTGGAGAGGTGTGATGGTTCGCTTGGCGCGGAGTGAAGTGTTTGATCCTGATGAGGTGGTCATCGCGCATGTCATTTCCCGGACATGCCGTCGCTGCTTCCTACTGGGAGACGATGAGTTTTCCGGGAAAAACTTCGACCACCGCAAGGTCTGGATCGAGCAGTATTTGCAGCAATTCGCGGCCTGTTTCGGGATCGATCTGCTGGCGTTCTCAATTCTCTCGAATCATTTCCATCTGATTTTGAGGTCCCGGCCCGATGTGGTGGCGACTTGGGACGATCAAGAGGTGGCGCGGCGGTGGCTGATGCTCTGTCCCCATCGCCGCTAGTCCGTCGTTCTGTCGAAATTCAGCGCGCGCCGTCTTTGGGGTCGATCAGGCTACGAAACAGCTCGCCATCCACGCTGGATGTGAGGAATACCGTCGATCCATCTAGTCTAGAAAACAGGGCGCCACCCGGATGGGCGGATCCCCAGTTATCTTGATAACGTGCGCCGGGGCCATCTCGCTCGATCAACAAACCACTGCGAACGGTCCCGTTGCTGCCGCCACTGAAGATCGGTTCGTCGTAGTACCAACTTGTTTCTGTTTGAATGATCGGGTCAAACGCCTTCTCGCCCGTCCCCAAGGTATTGCTGAGTCCGTCTGCGATCGCGCTGAGACGTTGAGCGTCTGGGAAGTTCAGCATGACTCGGCGGTTGCCCGCGTAGTCCGTCTTGGCCCATGCTCGATCGCCCGCAGAGTACTTGCCGTAGGAATCATCCCGTGGAACCATCGGATTTGCTCGCGTACGGCTCGGGCAACGAAAGAGCGGCCCGGCGGATTCGACCTGGATGGACTGATACGCTTCGGTTTGTTCCAGTGATGGCAAAATTGCGTAAGCCCAACTGCCCGTTTGTTGCGGCGGCGCGGCTCCGGGTAGGCCGACTCCCCACCAAAATTGTCGATCAGCCGCCAACGTATAAGTTCCGATTCGGACTTGATCGCCAGACGCCGACCTCACCGTGGACGTGCCATCGTTGCCGCCATTGCTGGGTAGGTAGTTATGCTTGCCAGCGTGCATTTGAATGCCCAACGCCAATTGTCGTTGTTGATTCATGCATTGGGTGCGTCGAGCTGACTCACGTGCATTCTGGACGGCACCGGTGAGCAACGACGCCAGCAGCGCCATGATGGCAAATACGATCAGCAGTTCAATCAAGGTCATGCCGTAGCGAAGCGGCCTGATGCTTCCCGATTTCGAATGAGATTGGTTCATGGGAGTCCTATCGGATGGGTGGCACTGCTGCGTTGTTGACTCGGAAAAGAAGGTGGCTTGCGCCGATCGGTTCGATGGGCTCGTTTGGAAGTGAGTGCAGAAGGCTGGGATTGCGAGAAAGGTCTGACTTGCTGACGATCAACCACTTTTGGTTGGGATCATTGTACCGGCCCAGCGTTGCAAATTCTGGATAGGCCTCTCGGATCCCCATTCCGAGCCCTGTACTGGAGATCAATTTGAGTGGGCGATGTTGCGGATGGGTCGCGATCCAATGCGCGACCAAATCATTGTCTTGGCCCCAGTCGGTGGCGTCGTTGAAAAGATGAAAATGGCCATTTTCAGTACCACCTGAAACGGTATTGAAAGCGCCTAGCCAATGGGGTGCGATGCCAATGGATGCAATAAACGTGACCAGGAGTCCCACGAGGATGCCAGCGTTGACGATCTGGCCTGGCTTTGACTCGTGATGACCTGCCAGCGGCGCGACGATCAACAGGAAGAGGAAAGGATACAATGGAAAAATGTATCGGTGTTGTTGTGCAAATCCACTTTTGTAGGCGGTGATCTCAATCATCGCGGCGGCGATACAGCCGATAAGTACTTGATCCAAGGAAATGGACCAACGATGGTCACGATCGAAGATGCGACCGATCAGGTAGAGCAGGCTGGCGGCTATCGCAAAGAGCGTTCCCGTTGGCAATTTTACTAACATGGAATACAGATAGAACCACCACCATCCGTGTGTCGTGTTCATCCCTGCGGCGTAGCTGATGATCCCTTCACGAAAGTCACTCTGTTGACGGTCCATGCCGTTGAGATACTGTTCGGGAACCGGGCAGGGGATCCCCCCGAACCAAGCGTTCTCGAATCGGGACGCGATTTCATCATTTGTTTGCCCATACAGGGCATCTTCGGAGAATTTCAATTCTCCAAGCGGCCTTCCCACACCATCGAAGCCATAGGGCAATGCGATCACCAGCAAGGTGATTGCCAGCGTCAGTGACGCTTGGCCGATGATGCGCGGCTGCCTGGTGCTGCAATATCTCCAAATCACGAAGGCGAGATAGATCGGGCAAAGTAACAGTGCTGTGAATTTACAAGACAGTGCCAGCCCGAGTGTTGCACCGCCCAAAGCTGCATCTTGCCAATGGAGCGACCTGATCCAACGGCAAAAGCATAGGCTGCTAACCAGCATCGCTGCCGTCACCGCAATGTCATTGGTGATCAGCGATCCATGCGCCAAGACTTGTGGCTGGAATGCCCAGAAGCCGGCCGCAACCAGCCCGATCGCCGACCCGTACGAACTCAGCTTGCGCGCACTCGGATTGTGCGGTGTTACCCCGTACAACGTTTGGCTCCAACGAAAAATCGCCACCGTTGCGGCGACGGCGAACAGGCTGACAAGCAGTCGTCCCCAAAATAGCTGCTGTTGAAACTGCTTGGGAGAACTGGCATAGAGCTCACGGCCATACGGAAACTCACTCCGCACTGAAACCCGGCTCAGGGCGCCCGACCTCAGGGTATCAATCATGTCAAAGGAGGGCGTGAAATATGCCAGTTCGTCCCAATTCAAATAGGCAGGGAAAGTTCCAAGAGCACGAACCAAGGGAGGGTTGACGTTGAACGAGTGTAAGTCCCCGTGATGCCAGTATCGGATTCCAGCATAAAAATGGCCGTATTCATCACTAACAGGCGAAGACCGATAGGCATGCCATCCCAGCAAGATCGACTGGATCGCTATCATAACCATCAAGATGATCAAGTGGTTGCGGTTGGCGAACTCGATCGTGGTGAACCAAGACGTCCTCCCGAGCAGAGCCCTATTCCACAAAATCCGCCCCTACCTTCAAGGATGCGGTAACCGTTTCTGCTCCCAATGCTATTACAAGAGGGACCTCCTGAAAAACGAAACCTCTCCGTCGCACTTGGTCATTGAGCCGGACGGTGAGTGCGAAGTCAGCAGCGGGATGGTTCGTCTCCACGTCAACCAACAACGGCTGACTCCCTTCGATATCTCCAACTTTGACTCCATAGATTGGCTTGCCGTCCTGGTGGACGAACTCCAAAGGAATTGACCAGTTTTCACCATCATATCGTGTGTAGGAAACTGAACCCAACAGGTGTTCGCTGGGAAAGACCTTGACCGGACTCTTGCCTGTGAACTGAATCTGGCATTCGGCAACCTGCTGATCGACAGACGTAGCGCGGATTTGATACTCATTGGCACCGTCATTGAAGGTGAAGAATTGTAGCTTGATCTCCCCCGATCCGTTCGGTGGGATCAGACTCGGATGGGGAGTTCCAGCAACACAGGAGCAAGAGGTTCGAATCTCACTGAGTTGCACGGGCGCATTTGATTTGTTAAGTATTGTCAGGCTGCGTGGCTGATCGCTTCCCTTCGTCAGTACGCCGAAGTCGTATCTCGCGCGTTCGAATACAATGGAACTGTCGGGTTTAGGTTTGGGCGGGGCATCGGACTGTGAAGCGATGGTGCTGACGTTTGAAGACCGCGAGAGAACAAAGGCCACTAAAAAGAGCAGTGCTAGGCAACTGAACAAAAGTGTCTTGTAATGCCATCGTAGCCGGCTGGCATGAACCAGTTGCCCCGCAAATGCCATCACCAATGCCCCAACGAGCCATGGCGACGTTAAGAAAGCTTTGATGAATCGATTCGCTATTTCACCATGGCTGTCATGAAGCGGCTTGGAACCCACCAAGAGCAATGGAATTTCTGTGCCAGGCTCAAGACTTCGTTTGAAGATCTGCGCAGAAGCAGCGTCGAGCAGTGTCACGTCGCCTGTTGGTTCCAGGTGTTCGAGTAGGGCAAAATGACCTATGTCGAATTCACGGTAAGGTCCGCGTTTGGCGGGCGGCATCCATGCAATGCCGACAGCGCCTTCACCTAGCTTTCGCCATATAAATTCGCGGTTGGCTGGCGTCAACGCAAGAACCCGCGTCTTCAAGTCCAAGGAGTCCAGGCCAGCCTTGACTTTCGCCATTGACGCAAACGGCAATGCCTCCAATTGACGAGTCGCGTCAGTTTCACGCCACGCTGCCTGCAATTTCTCCGCACATCGCAGGGCAGTTTCCAAGCCGCAGAAGCCGTCCTCCTCAGACGCGTTGTTGCGGTATGGCTCTTCGTTCACACTTGAATTGTGGTTTTGATCTCGCTCGCGTTGCGAGTTATCGTTCTGTGCGTTGTCGTTCGAGGCCCACGCCGTCGTGCAGGCCAGCCACAGACCGAAAATCAAGGTAGAGACGGCTTTTCCGAAAACGGTCATTAGACTGGCTCCGATCGTGGCCAAAAGCGGTACACCGCCATTGCAATGATGAGACCTATCAAGCCAAGGTTGAGATAGAAGAACCAAGACGACTTCGGCTGCGGCGCATCGGCACGAGCATTGGCCAAAGCGTGTTGCTGAATCGATGCCAGTTGCGCATCCGAGTAAGGAACATGAAAACGTTTCCTATCCTTTTCACGCATCCACTCCGTGCCAGCAGGCCAGGGTGGGATCCATTCAAAATTGTGGACGTCGATCTCGCGGATGTCGAGCATTTCGATCGAGCAGATGTATCCGAATGTTCCATCCGGTGTGACGGCTTGATGGGTTGCCTTCTTGGGGTATCGAAAGCCGTCGAAGATCATCAATTCTGAGATATCAGTTTGCAATGGACCATGGGGTGGTCGCGTTGTCTCCAGGGGCAGGTATTCAGGTCCTGAGGTGAAGACCGCATAGAATGGATCATCGGGGTCGGTTGTCGACATGCGAATCGCCTTAGGATCTGCTTTGTGTTCGAACCACTCCGTTTGAAGCTTGTCGCCCATTGCGACAAACTTAATGTCATCAGGTGATTCGCACCCAATGATTGCGCAGAGATCGTCAACAAGTAGGAAGACAAGTGGGTCGAGTGGAAAAGCAGACAAGCCATAGCCAACCGACTCATTGCCAAATGAAGTCACTCTCTTCCTGCCTTCGAAGTTGTAGAGTAGTTTGCGGTCGAAACTATGACTGATACGTCCATTGGTTCCCTCGAAATAGGTGAGCAACGGATCATCATCAATGTGAGGTTCCCCTGGATTTTCCTGGTAATGCATCAGCCGAACGGGAATGTAAGAGCGATGCGGACTCGGTTTACCAATGGCGAGCGTGCGCACACCGTTGGCACCCGTATCCAAGTGCCCCGAGTAAAAGGTTGCGCCACCGTCTCCAGTACGGCTTTCGGTTTCGATCTTGTATCGAAACTCTTTGCCGTAAAAGTATGTGCGCGGCACCATCTGGGTTCGACGAAGATCGTCTGCACTCAACAACTCGTTTTCGGCGTTACTGTGCGACTGAGCCAGCGAGCCGGTGGGGTGGAGGCACCACGACACGAGCAGCATGAGGCTGATACTGCATCGCATAACGCCCAAATCGACCACGGGGCGAACCGCTCTGGTAACTGCTCGAAAGACCATCATATTTGTAGCGTGACAGAGTTGTTTAGATGAAACTCGGGTGATGCGATGAATTTTTGGAGCTCTGACGAGTTAAGCGCATCCGGTGAACTATCTCGGCATCACTCAATCAGCCGAAATGCGCTAGCATCCGGTTAACGCAAACCGCGTGAGCTAGCGGTCGACGGCTGATACAACCCAATGACTTGTCTGGACGTGCTTAGCTGCAATCAGAGCGAGCTCCGCATCCACCTTCATGATCGAGTTGCCAGCTTGCCCCTGTTGGACTAGCTAAATCTGCCTCGCAGACAAAAACCCTGCCCGGGCAAATGTCAGGCATGTGCCACTGACAGGGTGCGATCTGGGTGCTGCGCTCATCGAGTCGGTAATTCACAGGGTTCCCGAATTCATAAGTTCGCTGACGGTTGGTTTTGAGTTGAGCCAAGCCCTATAGACAGTATCCCAAATTCCGCTCAGTAGCAGACAGCGTAAGCTCATGGTTCTTTGGCCGCCGGTTTTGTGCCAACGCATGCCGGACAACTTCATCCGTTCGCTGACCACTTGCTTGCAAGCCGATTCCACGACGCCGCTACCGATTGGGTAGCCTCGTGATTTCATCTCAGCATAATTCATAAAACGACTGTAGCGACGAAGGTATCGTTCCGCTTTGACGGCTTCTTCTTTCTCTGACGCCTTGTACTTATGTAGCTCTCGCATTTTCGCGATACTGCGAAGCATCCTTCCGTGTCCGCCGGGCTGCAGCAGCAACCAGCGAGCATGTTCAAGCCACTCCTGCCGCTTGCCTTTGTTCTTGCCAAACTTGAGCGCTTTGGCAATCGTCGTCAGACGCTCCGCCGCATGGTAGTAATCCACGACGCGAGTGATCTTGATCCGCACGCCATCGACGAAGAACTTCCGCAACGTGTTCTTCCAATATGCCGTCTCGACCTTGCCGGCATCGCTGACGTACACGATCTCCGGCACGCAGTCACCGCAGCGACGGATCGTCGATTGAAGCAGGCTGGTCAATTGCGTCGAGAGCGTGACTTGATTGCTTTCGGGAGTGCAGCCCAGGTAGACTGTACCGAGCTTCTTGCCGTCAGCCAACACGCTCACGCAGGCCACGCTCGCCATCTCGAAGAAGCTCCATGGTGCCAAGCCCAAGGCCACACCATCGCGACTAACCGACAGCACCGGCTTCAGTTTCCGCTGCCGGGCTTGCTCGACCAGTTTCATCAACTTGTCCACCTGAGCCTGCTCACGAAAGGGTTCCATGCCACCAGCGAGTGTGCCGACGAGTTTGCGAAGCTTCTCGGTGCCGATTTTCGTACCCATTTGATCCTCGACCAACTCCAGCGTTCGGCCTTGAGAACTTCCTGCGGCAGCAAATTGTTTGCCGACGCGGGTCGCCGCTGCGGGCGTGAATCCGTTCTCCACGCCAAGCAACATTTCGAGCGGAAAAATCGTTCGACCGGATCGACCGCGTCGATAGCGGGCGCGAACAATTGTGACTTTCCCGAACCGCGTGACAACGTCGGTCCGTGGCGTTTTTTCGGCCAAGCGACGATAAGATTTACGTTGGTGCTTGATCGTTCCGGGCATCTGCGAGAGTTCCGGTTCAAGTCGAGAAACGAGCCACTGTATCAACTTGCGTCCGAATTCCCGAAGATGGTCTTGAAGAGCATTTTCCAGGTCAAGCGTTCGCGAAGGTGTCGGGTCGTTCCCGGCGAACAACTCCAGCAGCATGGTGACTTGTTGCCGCAAATCGTCGGCAATTTGGCCAGTGAACTGCGCAATCTCATCAGTTGCGATTGCGTGAATAAGGCTTCCGACGTTAGCTTTGACATCCATGAGGCTTCCTTTCCTGCGGTGTTAGTGTGAGAACCAACATTTTGCAGGAGGAAGCCTCTTTTCATGAATACCTATCCCAGCAAATCAAGGGCGCATTACGTGGATCGCACCCCACTGACAGTATTGCTCGACGGCCGGGTAGCACTTCTCGTTCCATAGTTCGTTGCGATCACATTGCGCCCGTGCGTCGTCGATTTTGGTGCATGGGTCCCCAGCTACCATCCCTCCTTGTTGGTCGATTGGACATGCGTCCTCGGTGTCCTCGAAACACCTTTTATCGTTCCATCCCCCAATCTTTTCTAAGAACTCGAGTTGGATGCCCGAATTCCTGGACGTGGAAGCGGCACTCTCCAACAGAGAAGGTGTGAAGAGTGCTGCCGTAGCAATGGCCATAAACAAAAAAGGTGCTTTTGTCATCTTGCTTTCCTTTACAGTAGTGATTATGGGTAACGTCTGCTCATTGAAATCGTAGCAGAAAGGGGGGGGGGCAACTCATTTATTCGAATTTTGCGAAAATAATTTTCAAAGCCCGCGCGTTCGATGTTGTATTTGACTCGCGAGTTGGCGATGGGGCCCTCGCGAGGAATCACAGGAGGCGGGGGCATTGTTGAAATCATCTGTCTAACTGGATCGTGGCCAAAAGCGGTACACCGCCATTGCAATAATGAGACCTATCAAGCCAAGGTTGAGATAGAAGAACCAAGACGACTTCGGCTGCGGTGCATCGGCACGAGCATTGGCCAAAGCGTGTTGCTGAATCGATGCAAGTTGTGCATCAGAGTAAGGAACATGAGTTCGTTTCCTGTCCTTTTCACGCATCCACTCGGTGCCAGCGGGCCAGGGTGGCATCCACTCAAAATTGTGGACGTCGATCTCGCGGATGTCGAGCAATTCAATGGTGCAGATGTATCCGGATGTTCCATCCGGTGTGAGAGATTGATAGGTTGCCTTTTTGGGGTATCGAAATCCGTCGAAAGTCATCAGTTTGGAGACATCAATTAGCAGTGGACCATGGGGCGGCCGTGCTAACCGTTCAAGGGGCAGGTATTCAGGTCCTGACGTGTAGACCGCGTAGAACGGATTATTGGGGTCGGTTGCCGACATGCGAATCGCGCCAGGATCTGCCTCGTGTTCGAACCACTCGGTCTGAAGCTTGTCGCCCATCGAGACAAACTCGAAGTCATCAGGTGGTTCTACCCCAACAATTGCGTTCCGATCATTGACGAATAGACGGACAAATGGGTCTAGCTGAAAAGCAGGCAAGCTATACCCGACCGATTCGTTGCCAAATGAAGTCACTCTCTTCCTGCCTTCGAAGTTGTAGAGCAGTTTGCGGTCGAAACTATGACTGATACGTCCATTGGTGCCCTCGAAATAGGTGAGCAACGGATCGTCATCGATATGGGGTTCCCCTGGGTTCTCCTGGTAATGCATCAGACGAACGGGAATGTAAGAACGATTCGGGCTTGGCTTGCCAATGGCGAGCGTGCGCACACGAAGAGAAATAGGAAGAGAAAGAGGGCCACCCACTTTTCAGCTCGGGCTGCGGCTTGTCTTTCGGCCGATTTAACTACGATCCGGTCCTCGCAGAACGCTGCCACCGAGCATCTGGCTGGTTTTCATCTGATTCTCCGATATCGGCGCAGCAGCGACCTCGGATGGGATCAAAACGGGGTTTTCCGAAGGCGGTCAGGCCGAAGATATCCCGAGTGGGTTGTCACGGGCGCAGAGCCAACCTTGACCGCGACGGCTGGCTTCCTCGGCGAGGTGTTCTGGGCTGCCCGCTGCTCGCTTGAACACCCGCCCAAATCGGCTCACGACGCAGCACCAGGCATGGGTATCCAAGCCGATACGTGTGAGGATCGGCTGCAAGTGCGAGGGGATCGCACCGACCTTGTCACTGCGGAGTTGACGTCCTGTCCAGTCGAGCAATTCCAGATAGCTGGCCAACGAGACACTTAGGAAACCCTTCAGGCTGCCTCGTCTGCCCGAATGGTCCAGGTGCGGCCCGACGGGATCGTGCTGCTCGTCAATTTCCATCGGACTCATCCAGCCGCTGCGATGCCGACCGCGGCTTCGCTCCCAGTCATGGGTACTTTCGCGGGTCCGATCGGAGCATTGAGTCAAGTCATCAATCCGGTCCTTGGCTCCGGTGTACTCGCTCGATTCCGGCGTTTCCGCCATGGCGGCGCGAATTGGGTTGAGATCCACATAGGCCGCGCACGCTAGCAAACTCGCTTCATCGAGGAGTACCTGTGCCCGAAAACGACCTTCCCAGAACCATCCCTCGCAACGCGATGGAAATCGGGATTGGCCGATCTGACCAAATCGGGATAATTGACTTTTCCGCACTCAAATCGCTCGTTTGCTGGCTGGAGCGGTACCACCGCAAACAAATCACGGAAGGTCTCCCATGCGCCCCGACGGAAAACCCGCCGCTGTCCCCCCCCGCGCCTATCGTCGCCATCGATAGTAAAAGCGGTTCCTCTCGATCGCGTGTGGGAGCATGCGATCGACCCGCAGACCAAACATCGAATTCTGCAACTCCTGTCGCAAGCAGCGGCCAAGTCATCACTGAAGTCGCCCCGCGGCGAGGAGGACAGTGATGAATAATTTTGCAATTAGCGCGAAGGCAGTTCTCGAAGCGAGCCCAAGGAACTTCCTTCATCCGAAAGTGACGGCGGAGCATCTCGAGCTTGATGCGGCCGTGTATGTCAGACAGTCCACCTGTGCCCAACTACGAGATCATCAGGAATCAACCGCACGTCAGTACGCGATGAAAGATCGTGTCATTGCACTGGGCTGGGAGCCCGACAAAGTGATGGTCATTGATGACGATCTTGGTCTCAGCGGAAGCGGCAGCGCCCAGCGAGAAGGTTTTCGCCGACTGCTCGAATTAATCACCGATCAAAAAGTCGGTCTTGTCGCGGGACTCGAAATGAGCCGCTTGGCTCGCAACTCAAAGGACTGGAGCGATCTGTTTGAAGTATGTGCGATTTTCAATACGTTGATTGCAGATGAAGATGGTGTCTTTGACCCCCATGATCCGAACGATCGACTCGTCCTGGGCCTCAAGGGAATCATCAGTGAGATGGAACTGCACACCATGAAGGTCCGACTGGAAAGAGGGCGTTTGAGCAAAGCTCAGCGCGGGGAGTTGTTTCACGATGTTCCGGTTGGCTATGTCCTCGACGCGCGTGGAATGCCACAACTCGATCCTGACGAATCCGCACGTCACGTGATGAAAATATTCTTTGAACAATTTCAAGTGATTGGTAGCTCTCACGCCTTATTTCATTATTTGTCTGAGCATCACATTCGACTTCCGTTTCGCAACCGACAAGCAGGGGTCACGAACGAGATCGACTGGCGTTTGGCGGCCAAGACGACCGTTTACGAGATGCTCAAACACCCGCTCTACGCTGGCGCGTATGGCTATGGACGTAAAAAAAAGTACGGTCTTAAATCACCACAAAAAACGTCAAAAAAACATCTTCCGCCCGAACAGTGGAAGGTGCTACTGCTTGATCGACATCCTGCTTACATTACATGGCAGCAGTACTGTGATAACCAACAACGTCTGGCCGAAAACGATAGTCGTCCCGACCGCAGTGGTCCGGTTCGCGGTGGCACAGCGTTGTTAGGTGGAATCATCAAGTGCGGCCATTGTGGTCGTCGCTTGTCGGCCAACTATCCGAAGAATTCTCATTCAATGTATGGCTGCTTTCGCCACCGAACGGTCGCCGCTGCCACGCCATGTCACAGCTCGATTCGTTGTGAGATATTGGATAGCTTCGTTGAAAGTAAAATCCTTGAAGCTCTCTCGCCAGCAGGCGTCGAACTGAGCCTGCAAGTGATCGAGAATGAAGAGACGCGGAGGCAACAAATGGAGAAACTGTTTGTTGATCGCGTCGAGCAAGCACGTTATGCAGTTGAGGTTGCTGAGCGAGGCTATCGTCATGTTGATCCGGCCAATCGTTTGGTAGCGGCACAGTTGGAAAACAATTGGGAGCAGTCGCTCATTGAACTGCAAGCCACTGAGCAGGAATTGAACGAGCTACGAGGCCAAGTTTCAACAAAACTCGCACAGGCTCAACGCGATGTGATCCTTCAGTGTTCTCGCGATGTGCATTCACTTTGGAACGAATCGTTAAGCATTGTCGATCGTAAAGAGATCATTCGACTGCTACTACAACAAGTGATCGTAGCGGTCCAGAACAACACTCAGCGTGTCGACGTTCGATTGCAGTGGCGAGGTGGATATGAGAGCGTTTACGAGATGACACGAACGGTCACACTGTATCCGCAGATGGACAACTATCGTGAACTCATGACACGTATGCTTGAGTTGGTTTTGGAAGGGCGTCGAACTCCTGAGGTGGCCAAGATACTTGAGCAAGAAGGCTATCGTTCGCCGCGGCACACCAAGCCGATTTCAGCGTCGATGATCGGTAAGCTGCTAGCGGACGATCCAACAAGTCGTCAGCAACTGACTGCCCCCGAGCCACTTGATGACCAATGGCTTGGTAGCGATCTCGCATCCGCGATTGGAGTCGCTGAGAAAAAATTGAAAGACTGGGTGACGCGTGGTTGGGCGATTGCCGACCAACGACCGTTCGGACGCGTCTGGTTGTTCTGGGCAGACGAGAACGAGGTACAGCGATTGCGTCGGTTATCTGAGCACCAAAGCGGTCAAGGTCGCCCTGCACCACCAGAATCACTTCGGACCCCGCAACGTACTGTCCGAAAGACAAGCTAGAAACTCACGCAGCTACTGCGTAAGCACACGACAAATTCAACTTCTTCCAATTGAGAGTTTCGACGCATGGCACCGCACGTTTCCAAAAGTGGCCGCGAGCCTTGTCCTCGGCGTTGCTGCGGCGAGCAATATGCTCGGCGAGACAGCGCATATACCAACTCACGTCCGACAATCGCTGACGCCGTGAGGCTAGAATCTCCGGCTGATTCAGGACCGTATTCAGTTCCGGTCTCGTCGGCACGGCGGGGCTGCCGTCGGGGTTACGGCGTGCGGGGAACAGCCGCAGCCAACGCTGGGCGACCTCCTCGTCCGACCACGCCGCCACGACGTCCGGGCGACTTCTTAGAACAAGATGCAGGTGATTGCTCATGATCGAAAAGGTCAGGCAATCGATACCGAACGCCGATGCAAGGAACTCCATTCGGTCGCGGATCCAGCCCCTGCGGTGTTCAAAACACTCTCCCGTAGCGGGATCGGTTCCGCAGAGCCACGCCTTGCGGACGCACCTCTCGATACAGTGGAGGATCTGAACCTCATTCGGATCGATCACTTCCCCACGAGCTTGCCTGGGCATCTTCATCACCTCCATCTGCGTCACGGTTTTGAGCAGCGAACCCATCGGCAATGGTACGCAATCCACGAGCGAAGGCAACTATTCATTGCCTGTCCCTATTCCACTCCCGTCACGGTTTTGAGCAGCGAACCCATCGGCAATGGTACGCAATCCACGAGCGAAGGCAACTATTCATTGCCTGTCCCTATTCCACTTCATTGCCTGTCCCTATTCCAATCCCTGTCGTCCCTTCAGGACTTGGCGATCACACGTTGCAACCCGATCCCCGGACTCGCGTACGGGGCTACATCATGTCGCGGCTTCGCCACTATGAAGAACAAACATTGCGCAAGTCAACTTCTGTGCATGCCCAAAGATTCAACATCTCGGGCTAGGGTCAAAACGGCTACGATACTGAAATGCTTCCCTCTACCCGCTTGGCGACGGATGGGGACTATACTCAGGCTGAGAACGCTCATGCTCTCTGCGGCAGATCGGTATCGTCGCATGTCCCGCCAACATTCCCACCTATTCACAACGCCAATGCACTTCGTCAAGTCAATTGCCATCGCCGTTTGTTTCGCTTTCGTCTGTTCATCCGTCGTGGATGGTGCTGACGAAAGTTATCCGATTCATCCCGATGCCCAGCGTGTTGACGGTGTTCCGCGAGGAACGGTCACCTCGCATCATTTTGCAAAGAGCAAGGTCTACCCGGGCACTCAGCGTGACTACTTCCTTTATGTGCCGGCGCAGTACAAGGCTGACCAGCCGGCTGCTGTGATGGTTTTTCAAGACGGGAAAAATTACGTTGGCGAGAACGGTCAATGGCGTGTTCCGGTCGTTTTTGACAATTTGATCCATCAGGGCAAAATGCCGGTCACCATCGGGCTGTTCATCAATCCGGGCGTGGTGCCGGGTGGCGATGGAGCTCAGGATCGTTTCAACCGCAGCTTTGAGTACGACACTGTCAGTGATCGATATTCGCAATTCATCGTCGATGAAATGCTGCCGCTGCTACGCAAAAGTTACACGATCACCGATGACCCCAACTTACGAGGTATCGCGGGCAGCAGCAGCGGCGCGATCGCGGCCTTCGGAGTTGCCTGGAACCGTCCGGACCAGTTTCGACGCGTTTTCAGTACTGTCGGAACGTTCGTCGGACTCCGGGGCGGCAACGAATATCCAACGTTGATCCGGAAGTCCGAGCCGAAACCGCTCCGAGTATTCTTGCAGGACGGTCGCAATGACCTCGACATTTACGGGGGCAGCTGGTGGAACGCCAACTTGACCATGCTCTCAGCCCTGCAGTGGGCTGGCTATGAAGTCAAGAATGAATGGGGCGACGGCGGACACAACGGCAAGCATGGTGGCGCGATCTTCCCCGAGGCGATGCGCTGGCTTTGGGATGGCTTTGAAAACCCGATTGCCGCGGATACGACTGAGCATCCAGAGTTGAAAGACCGGATTATCGCCGATCAGGCTTGGGAGTTGGTCAGCGACGGACACAAGTACACCGAAGGGCCTGCCGTGGCACCCGACGGGAGCGTTTATTTTGTCGACGGTCCAAGGGGCGAAATTTGGAAGGTCAATGAGCACGGCCAAGGAGCAACGAAGTTCATCGACGATATGCCGGGCGTTAGTGCGTTGATGTTCGACGGCAGCGGCCGCATGTACTGCGCTCGTAATCAAGCCAAGACGATCACACGAGTCGATTCTGACGGCGCTCGAACTGATCTCGCGAGCGGGATGTCATGCAACGATCTCGTGGTCTTGGAGCATGGCATCTATTTCACGGGCCCCGACGAAAAGTGCGTTTGGTATTTGGCGGAAGGTCAAACCCAACCGAGAAAGGTGGGCAGCGGTCCTGAAAAGCCCAATGGCTTGATCGTCACCCCGGATCGCCGGTTCTTGCAGGTTGTCGATGCGATGGGACGATATGTCTGGAGCTACCAGATTGAGGATGATGGTAGTTTGAAAAACGGGCAACCGTATTTCTACGTGCATGCGCCGCAGGATGAGATGAACACGGGCGCGGATGGTTGCACAATGACCGAGAGTGGCGAGTTGATTGTTGCCACGAAGCTTGGCGTGCAAATTTTTGATCAGCCGGGACGTGCTCATGTAATTCTGTCACGTCCAAAACATGGCGGGCGACTTTCCAACGTCGTATTTGCCGGTGATGACATGAAAACGGTTTACGCGACCAGCGGCACAAGTGTTTATCGTCGCAAAACGAACATGAAAGGCATTGCACCGTGGCAGGCCGCAGTGAAGCCAGAAAAGCCACGGTTGTAAATCGTAGCCTGCATTACGGTTTCCGTCCCGTGGATGGCAAAACCGACTACGTTGAGTCCGTTCGGATATCTGTTTTGGCCAAGTGAGGCAGCGTCGAGTTAGTTGACAAGAGGCTTTGTCCCAACCAAGCTCTTTCCATCTAGATTTGGGAAGAGCGGGGCATGCGTCTGCTGACGCTGCACGCTGGGAAGTCTCGACGGCGGGGCGTTGGACTGTAACTTTCGATTGTTGTTTTCCGCTCGATCCTGCATGCATTTCAATCACAGCGAATAGGAAGATTGCCGATGGTTCTTAGTCATTTTCAGTGGAAGTCACTCGTCGCTCGTCTGCTCGTTGGTGGGATCGCGATTGCCATCGCGGGATCTCCTCTGAACGTTCAAGCCGAACACGAGGGGAAACTTCAAATTCTCTTGCTCGGCGATAGCACCACCGAAGGCAGCGTGCCGCGGCGATTGAAGCCGTCGGGGCCCCATCTCGAAGATGCGTTGGAACAACTCTTGGCTGCCGAAGATGATTTGCCGGCCTGCCAAGTGATCAATTCGAGCCAAGGCGGCGAAACGATCCGCCGTCTTTTGGATTCCGGTCGCTACGAGAGCAACGGGGCAGATTTGCCGGGCCTGGATTACATCTTCATTCGCTACGGGTTAAACGATCGAGCGAAAATCGATAACTTTGTCGAGAACTTCCCCAAACACTTCTCTGAACTGTGTGAGCGACTACGGCGGGATCATCCCGGTGCCCAACTGATCGCCATGACCGTAATCCCGTTCTCCGGTGAAGCCGCCAGCGATGAGATCAACACGCTCATCCGGCAAGCCGCTGCGGATGAGTCCTTAGAGGTTTTCGATATCTATCCGCGTTACGCTGACGAATTAAGCAAAGGGGCCAACTCGCTCAACTATCGGCGCTATCCACTGAGTAAAGTTCCGGCGAAGTATCACGAACTCGTTGCGCCGTATGTGCATGGTTCGAATGTGGAGGTGATGGACAATGAGCTCGATGCGATCCTGGGCGACTTACCAGGCTGGTATTCAGATCGGCACCCCAATTTGGCGGGGTACAATGTGATCGCGGACGAAACGGCCAAGTATCTTGCCAAGCACCTGCGTGAAAAACAGGCTGAGTGAGTCGGTAGGGCGCTGAAGGTTCGAGCCTCTCGGGCTCAAACGTTCAGTTTGCGGATGCCGATACCGGGTAAGTCATTCAGGGTTAGTTTGCCATCGACAACCTGTACTCCGGCGAAGACATCGTTGCTGATCAGGAGGTTGCCATCCAGATCGGCCCAATCCACCAGCGGTGACAACTGCGCGGCCGCCGATATCGCGCAGGAGGTTTCCGTCATGCAACCTAGCATGACCTTCATGTCCATTGCTCGGGCCACCGTGATCATCTTGTGGGCCTCACGCAACCCGGTGCTCTTCATCAATTTAATATTGATTCCTGAATACACCCCTTTGAAGGCGGCCACATCGCCAAGTCGCTGAAACGCCTCATCGGCAATGATGGGAAGCGGGCTGTTGGCTGTTAACCAGGCTGAATCATCCACGGCAGTCTTGGGCAGGGGCTGCTCAACGAACTCAATGCCCTGTTCTGCGAGCCAGTGGATCATGTCCAACGCTTGGTGCTTATCACTCCATCCCTGGTTCACGTCCACATAGATCGGCACATCGGTTACCGAACGCACCGTCTCGATCATCTCCCGGTCATTCCCTCCCCCTAACTTCACCTTCAACACCTTGAATCGATCCGCTTCCTTGGTTTTGATTCGCACCATTTCGGGAGTGTCGATTCCGATGGTGAACGAGGTCATCGGTGCGTTGTCCGGGTTAATCCCCCAGAGCCGGTAGAGCGGCATGTCCACTAGCTTGCCAAGGAGATCATGCAGCGCGATATCCACACAGGCTTTTGCTGCACGATTTCCTTCATCGAGCGAGTCCACATACGAGAGAATATCATCCAGCATAAACGGATCGTTAAACTGCCCGAGATTCACCTTGCTCAGGAATTGAAGCACCGATTCTTGCGACTCTCCCAGATAGGGAGGCATGGATGCTTCCCCATAACCGGTCTGTCCCTCGTACTCGATCTCGGTAAGCACCACGGGGGTGGTGTTCCGGGAGTTCCCCGCGACGGTAAAGGTGTGTTTCAGCTGCAATTCATATGGTCTGAAGCTGAGCTTCATTTTCCCGCTTCCAATGAGAGCTGGAGCGACCGGTACAGACGGCGGTGCGGGGCGTTCCTCTGCGCCACACGGGGTCCAGGGCAAAGCGGTACCCAGGGAAGCGGCACCCACGGCTTTTAAAAAATTCCTTCTTTCGTTTCTCATTCTGTGCTACCGATGATCTCGTTGTAAAAAGCATTCTCCGGGATGGGCCGGAAACCCTCGTAGTCCTCGCCAAGAATCCTGACTGCTCGCACAAAAATACGGGGGTAGCTCGCAATGAAATTTGACTGCGTGCTATCCATGCTGTTGATGCTGACACGCTCCCTGTATCCGGCTGCATGGATATATTCTCCATTTCCAATATACATGGCCACATGAGTTACTCGCTCCGCGTCTTCTCGCGATGCCTTCCTACCGAAGAATAGGAGGTCACCCGGTTCCAGTCCGTCCGGAACGAAGTCGGTCGTCAGTTCCCTGCCGATCTGGGCTTGCATGTTTGCGTCTCTGGGAAGCTGTATCCCATTCATGAAATAGATATTGCAGATCAGTCCGCTGCAATCGATGTTCTTGGACGAAGTCCCACCCCACAGATAGGGAATTCCGTGAAACTTCAGGGCCGTCTTAACGAGCTTTTCCTGCGAGGTGGTTTGGTGAAAGATTTCACCCATCGGCAGAAGTTCGCTGCTCTTAACCCAACCTTGGCGTCCATCGGGATATCGGATCTGAGTGAATCCAGACTCCTCCGAGACTTTGCAAAGAATGTTCCCGATGACCAGGTCGGTCACCGGCATGGATTCGACGTCCGGGCTGCTGTAGGCCAATCCATACTGCGGCGTGAAGATGACCTTTTCGGCGTCCCGGTAGGCCGCCAGTTCCTCGTGGTTGATGGGGTGCACCTCAGCGTTCTTCGCCCAGCCAAGGTATCCGTCTGGAACCTGGATCAGACTGACCCCTCGCTGCGTTTTCAGGATCCGAACCGGGGCCCCCAAGAGGGCTTGGGTCACGAGTTCCTTGGTGCTGCCGGGCTCGCGGCGCAATTGGATCACTGAATTATTCACCAGTGCATTGACGAGCGATCCAGTCTCATCCTCTGGAAGTAGCTTCAGCTGATTATCCACTTCGGGAAACTCTTGCTCAAGGACTTTCTCAACCGCACGAAAAGCCTTCTCGCTGGATAGATTGCCGAGGACTTTCATCGCCCCCTCGTCGGTACGAACATGAACGTCCCACAACTCGACACGGTCATCCGGCACATACTCTTGATGCAGAGAATCCAGAAGCTTATCGAGGGCAGGGATGCTTCGAGCTGAGGGAGGCGCACAGGCCGATGCCAGCAAAAGCAGAAGGACCAGGGGCATCGATGGCTTCATGAATCGACTCAATTTGGAGGCCTCTCGGATGGACCCATGACATTTGGATAGATCTTCTGGGGAGCATTTCTTTCCGACAGCAAGCGGTGTGCAACGCGGCGTCTCGGACGCTCCGCAAATCATTAGACCGAGACTGGCGAGTCCGTGCAAATCGGGAACCGAAAAGCTCGCCGGTGGGCGTCGAATAGCAGTATCCGAAATCGCAAACATTTTGAAATCGGACGCAAACGCAGCAATCTTCCGGGCCCCTGTGCGGTGTCGATCTTCGACCGCAAGGTCGGTGACAGGAAGAAAATCAGACTTTCACGGTGTCACGGAGAAACGATCGCAGCGGCCCAGTTTTCAGAACTGGGCGGTGAAAGCGTGACGCTGCCGCCGCCAGCGATCTCTTCTTTCTCCCCGAATTCGCCGCTGTTGATATTGATCCAGTGCACGGTCAGCGGGCCTTGCGCCGCCGTCACGTCCAGTTCAACTTCCCCGCCGGCGGGGAAAAACACGGCATACGACCCTCCCTGGTTGGCGGCAACATAGGCCTCATTCGCATCGCGTCGTGCGAGCAATTCATCTGCGGGTTCGACGGACCACAGCGGAATCAAAGTCTCCAGCTTGCGTGCGGCTTTGATGCAGGCAACTGCTTTGTCGTTCAGGCCTAGGCCCGAATCCGGTCGGTGAAAACGCACGGAGGCGGCCCCGGCCAGTAGATGTCGCCAGAAGCGTTCGATCGCATCTTGATCGCTGTGGCCGAACTTATTGCCAGTCGCTCCATAGGTCTTCGTCGTATTCATGGGGCGCGGATGGCCGCCAAGATATTTCCGAACATGCAGGAAATTGTCCCAGTGCTTCTGACCTTGGTTGTGGTTGTTCTGCGAGACATCGACGAACTCATACAGTTCGGGATGATCAAAAGTCCGTTTATGCCGCTCGGCTGCGAGGTTCCAGTCATCCCACATCTCGGTGACGTAGACGATCTTGTTCTCTTGGGCTGCCCGCTGTTTGACAAACTCAGCCCAGTAGCGACTCCATTGCTCGTCGCCATTGGTTTCGTTGTCCATGCAATACAGCACATGATCAAACTTCAGAGCATGGTCGAGCAGTTTGTTCACAAACCGCTGCTGGAACTTTAGCACCGTGGCGTTATTGCGTTGTTTCGGAGTCGTGAAGAAGAAGGGCTGCTTGTTGGCTCCGGGATGGTCAGGATAGCGTTTGGCGAATCCGGATTCTTCGTACGTATAGTTCACGTTGTTGCGAGGGTTGTACGGGTGAATTTGCCAGCGATCGGGTCCGTTCTGGTCGACATAGTCGAAGCGGTCCCAAATCTCAATCTGCACAAAGATATTGCGTTCGGCAGTCTCACTCAGCATCCGTTCGAATCGAGCCCAGTACGCGTCGTTCCATTGGTTGAGATCGTACTTGCCGTTATCCAGTTGTTGGAAAGGATACAGCTCAAAGTCTTTGTCCTTCCGGTCGCTCATGGTGTTGCGAATGACGTTTCCACCGGCACCGGCGAGTCGGTCCAGCTGTGGCAGAAGTTTCTCCTCGGGCCACTGAAACAGGTTGTCATCATCGCTGCCACCGAGCAGCAGGACGGGTTGTCCGTGGAAGCTCCAATACCATGGGTTTTCCTTCCAGGGTTGGATGCCTTCCGCGGCAGAGGTGATGGTGGTGAACAGCGTGGAGAGGACAAACGCTGTTAACAGCAATCTGTTCGAGGACATCAGGTAACTCGTTGGTACTTGCGGGCGTTCGTGCTCGATCTTCACTGTCTCGCGTTGGCAGCTTCGTGCTGCGGAACGATGGCAGGGAATTTCGGCGTTCCAATCACCCAAATTGTAGCACCAAGCGATCGGGCGACTGTCGATGACATTCACGATTTGCGGGCGCAGCGGCGTGAAATCAGGTATCGGGTTGCCCGCCCAGCAACACGCTGGTTGTCCGCGCGGCAACACGCTGAGCATGAAAACGGCTCAGTTCCGACCGCCTGGGTTTTCGAAACGATCTTTTTCGGCAACGATATCGCCCGACGACGGTTGGAAACTTTTTGCCACCGTTGCACCCCACTCTCAAATTTCATTTTACAAAGCGAAACCGATGGCCCAAGCAAGCGCTCGACACATTCTCGTTGAAACCGAAGAAGTCTGTACCGATTTGAAGGAGCAGATTGAAGGCGGTAAGGACTTCGGAGCCATCGCGGCAGAGTTCTCGGCGTGCCCGTCGGGCAAATCTGGTGGAGCGTTGGGATCGTTCCGCCCCGGTCAAATGGTCCCCGAGTTTGACAAAGTCGTCTTCAGCGGCGACCTGAACACAGTGCATGGCCCCGTGAAAACACAATTCGGTTATCACTTGATCGAAATCACCAGCCGCGAGGACTGATCGTCCGTCCATGCTTCGGTACCAACAAGGATCCCCACCACGATCGACCCAGCCGTCGAAGAGCTCGTTTCTTTGCTCGGGAACTCCCCGCGTGGTGTTCTGTCGGCATCGGTCATGCAAGTCATCTAGCCGCGAACCAAAGCGGCCAGCGGGGTTCTGTTGTGGAAATGGGATGCCGGCGTGTTGCCTCAGTGGGTCGACAACGCGACTCAAAACTCAATGGCTCGCGAGCACATCGCTGGAATCTTGCGAGGGTGCATCCCGACGCGAATGAAATTGTCAGCTGATGATGTCCTGGACGACGCGTCCGTGGACGTCGGTCAGGCGGAAGTCGCGTCCGGCGTGCCGGTAGGTCAGTCGTTCGTGATCGAGTCCCAGTAGATGCAGGATCGTCGCGTGCAGATCATGCACGTGCATTTTGTTCTCGATCGCTTTGAAACCAAAGTCATCGGTTTGTCCGTAGGTCATGCCACCTTTGACCCCTCCGCCGGCCATCCACATCGAGAAGCCGTGGTGATTATGGTCGCGTCCCGTGCCGCTTTCGGACGTGGGCGTGCGGCCAAACTCGCCGCCCCAAATCACCAGCGTATCTTCCAGTAGCCCTCGCTGCTTCAGATCGGCCATCAAGGCTGCGATCGGTTGGTCGATCGCTTGGCAAAGTTTGGGTACCGTTTCGTTGTGCTTGCTATGGGTATCCCAGGGCTGGCCATTGCCATAGTAGACCTGGACAAAGCGGACTCCGCGCTCGACCATTCGCCGCGCCAACAGACAACCGTTGGCGAAGTGTCCCGGACCATACGCTTCACGGGTTTGCTTGGTTTCTCGCTCGAGATCAAACGTTTCGCTCGCCTCGAACTGCATCCGGTATGCTGTTTCCATCGCTTCGCTGCGAGCGGTGAGTTGTGAGTCGCCTCCTCGGGCGGCCATGTGATCGGCATTGAGCTGTTTCAACAGATCGAGTTGGCCGCGTTGGGTCTCATGGTCCCACTGCGGGTTGCTCAAATGCGGCAGCATCTTCTCCGGATCGACGGTCGAGTGATTGATGTACGTGCCTTGGTATTTTGACGGTAAAAAGGCGCTGTTCCATAGGATCGAAAAACGGACGGGCCGTCCGGGGCAGAGCACCACATAGCCTGGGAGATTCTGATTTTCGGTGCCCAGTCCATACAAAAACCAGGCCCCCATGCTGGGCCGCGTCGGGATGATTGTGCCATTGTTCATCTGCAGCAATGCGGGGCCGTGGTTCGGGTTGTCGACATGCATTGAATTCAGGACACAGATATCATCGATATGCTGACTCAAATGCGGCAGCAAATCGCTGACCGGGATGCCGCTTTCGCCGCGGGGACGAAACTTAAACGGCGACGGCATCAAGCCACCGGTGGGGCGTTCGGTGACAAGGTCGGCGCCGGGTGGTTTGCTGCCGGCAAATTTTTCGAGAGCCGGCTTGGGATCAAACAAATCACCCTGATACGGACCACCATTCATGAACAAATGAATGACGCGTTTGGCGCGAGGCGGGAAATGAGGCGTCTGGATCAGGTTTGACGCTGCCGCCGAAACCGGTTGTCCCGCCCCCAGTAGGCTGGCGCCCCCAACCACTCCCATTCCCATTCCCATTCCGCTGCCCAAGTGCCGCAGCATTTCGCGACGATCGTAAGAGCGAGCAGAAGGTAAATGGTCGACCGCGATGGGCGAGCATTGTGCATCATGGGATGCAGGTTGCGTATTCATAGGAATCTCAATCGATGAAAATGAATTCGTTCGAAGCCAACAGCACGTGAGCGTATTGATGCCAGCGTGCCAAAGACGCGTCGGTGTCTGCGTCCTCGGTGTCCGCGTTCTCGGTATCCGGTGGCGACCTCAGGTAAACCATTGCGAGTGCGAGCTCGCGATCGCTGGGGGCGCGAGAAAACAGCAACCGGTACGCTTGTCGGATCCGACTGGCGTCGTCCTCAAACGGCGGTTGATGCAGGCGGGCTACTAAGCCTTGTGCTTGTTCTCGCAGAAGTGGACTGTTGATTGCGAAGAGCCCCTGCAGCGGCGTCACGGTTGACATCCGCATCGGGCTATGCTGATTCGGGTCAGGGAAATCGTGCACCATGAACGTCTGCGACATATCTCGTCGGTCAATGGTTGCGTACAAGGTACGGCGATGGTTACTCGCCGTGTCCAAGGCCGTGGACGGACCGCCCATCGTTGAGTCCAGTTCACCGCTGGCGACCAGCATCGCATCCCTCCACTCCTCAAAGGAAAGCCGGCGGCGATTGCTGTGTGAGAGCCACTGGTTCTCGGGGTCGGGATGTTCCGAATCGAGCGTCACCGCCGAGGCTTGTTGCCACGTCGCCGAGCATAGAATCTCACGATGCAGCCGCTTGATCGACCACCCCCCTGCGATAAAACGCGCGGCCAAATCATCGAGCAGTTCAGGGTGGGTGGGGCGTTCTCCTTGTTGGCCCAAGTTGCTCGGTGTGGCAACGATCCCTTGGCCAAAATGAGCCATCCAAATGCGATTGACCAGCACTCGCGCGGTCAGTGCCTTGGCCTCGTTCGTGATCGATTGCGCCAGTTCCAAGCGACCGCTGCCGTTCTCGTAGGGCCGGGGCGGTTCGTCCGTCAACACGGTTAGGAAACGGCGTGGGATAATGGGTCCGGGACGATTGGGGTTGCCGCGGATAAACGAGGGCAGGTCACGCGGTCCGGCACGATACTCCAAGCGGGTACCCTGTTCGGGCTTCTCACCGGCGCGAACCACGTACATTGATTCTTCCGCTAAGGCGTTGGCCAGGGGAGTGTCGTAAAGTGGCGTCGAGGCTTTCAGGTCCGTGATTTTCTCACCGAGTTCATCCAGTTGATCCTGCGGCAGCGGCTTCTGCTTTTTCAGCTTCGCCACCTGCTCCTCCAGCTCGGCGACCTGTTCCTTGGCGGCTCGCACTGGTTGATAGGCTTCCTCGCTAATCAAGGGGCGCTCGAGGTGCCTTGTACTGGCGAAAATGCCGGCCAAGGCGTAGTAGTCATCCGCGCTGATCGGATCAAATTTGTGATCGTGACATCGGGCACACGCAACCGTCAGCCCCAAGAACGTCCGGGAGACGGCGTCGACGCGTTCTTCCCACTCGTCGGCAACAATCACCTTGATCAGCTCGCTGGGCAATTTCAGTTCCTTCCAATACGCTGGACTGAGACTGAGAAACCCAAGAGCGGGTAGATCTTCCGGTCCGGTCGCCGGCATCATGTCGGTAGCGAGTTGACGGTGAATGAACTGATCGTACGGCATGTCCTCGTTGAAGGCGGCGACGACCCAATCGCGGTACAAGTGTGCCTGACTCGTTTTCGGTAACCAGCTCGCTGTGCGGTCGGTGTACCGCGCCATGTCCAACCACCATCGGCCCCATTTTTCACCATACTGGGGCGATTCAAGCAATTCGTCGATGAGCTGTTCGTACGCTTCCGCCGAGTCGTCATCAACCAATGCATTGAGTCGCTCGGGAGTCGGAGGCAATCCGGTTAACGCGAAGCTCAGCCGGCGAATCAACGTCGCGCTGTCGGCACGGGGCGACGGCGTCAATCCTTCTCGCTGCATGGCCGCCCTCGCGAACGAGTCCACACGGTTCCGCGCCCAGGCCGCATCGGTGATCTCCGGCAGCGCCTGTTCGTGAACCGGTTGAAACGACCAAAATTGACGGCCTTCCTCGAAGTCGATTCCGCTCTCCGACCGAGGCACCGAATCGGTAGAAGGCGGGAAATGAGCTCCCCGCTGCACCCAGTGCGTCAACTCAGCGATCTCAGCGGCGGCGAGTTTCCCTTTGGGCGGCATCTCCATGCCTTCATAGTGGACCGTCTCGATGATCAAACTCTCCTCGGGTTTTCCCGGTACCAGCAGTTCGCCGCTATCGCCACCGGTCGCGATCCCCGCCGCCGAGTCCAGCCACAAACCGCCCTGCACCGTTTTTGCTTGGGTGGAGTGACACTCGAAACAATGCTCACTCAGCAAAGGACGGATTTTTCGCTCGAAGTACTCGAATTCGCCAGCGAGTGACTGGTCGGACGCGAGCGTTGGGGGTTCGGAGGCGACAACTGTGATCGCGCATCCAATCCAACCTACCATCAGTAGGGCGGCACGGGCGAACATAGGCACTTGTGGAGGGAGAAAGGCGGGGCAAGCGAAGGAGGGATGCATCATTCTATACGACAATGCAGCAGCACGCACGTTTCAGGATTCCTCCGAGCCTCCCGAGTTGTCGATCCCCACCGGGACGTGCCCAACCAAGTCGGAGGTGTGGCGCCAACCAAAATCGAATTTTTTGCGAATGGAAAACCACTGATTCACCCCGACAAACGCCCCCACCCCGGAAAACGCCCCCGCCCCGCAAAAAAAAGCAGGCGTGTCCTCCGGACGCGATCATTGATTTAGGAACGAGCGGAAAATAAGTGGCCGAACGCTCCGCGGTCGGAATGGTCGACCGCGAAACGTTCGGTCACCATATCAGACAGTCGTCTTCCGCTCGTTGCCAAGCGGTTCGAAATCAGCTTCTTGGAAATCGACGACCTCTTTGAGCCAACGCTGCTGTACAAAGCCGACGTGCGACGGATGGTCGTTGTAGGCTTGGCATGCCTCAGCGGATTCGAACCACATCGAGATTCCAAACGTGTGTGAGTTCTTGGGGTTGGTTTGACGCCGGATTTGAAAATTCTGAACGCCTGGAATACCAGCGAGCTCGGCGGCGGCGTTCAAGAAAGCTGTTTCGTCATTTGAACCCGATGCGTGGCTCAGGCGGAACGTGACGGTGTGTTCAATCATCGCGGATCTTTGTTTTAGAGATGAATAGCCGTGTTCGATTCGCTCAATAGCTTCGTCGTCTGTCGGCTCGTGGGATACGGGAGAATTCAACACTTGTTGTTACCGTGATGTCGCGTTTGAATCCGGTTGATTTGCTTTCACTTTCTCGTTTTCGCTCGCCGCTTGTCGCAGTAAACGGACGGCCGATTCCACTAACATCTCGCCACTGCCGGGCAGCACGGTCGAGTTGGTGACCTCATAGCTGCCGCCGGCGTAGGCGGCGCGGTGCGGGATGTAAATGGTTTCAACGGCATTGGATAGTTCCACGATCATCGTGGTACGAAACGGCGACACTTGCTTGATGGCGAGCCCCAGATCAACAAACACCTCACCCGGCAGGGTGACGATGGCCAGATCATCTCCAATGGTGATCACGGTCACATCGACGGGCAACGTTTCGCCGATCCCAGCCAACGAGCGACTCCTGCCCCAAGTCAGATAGTCCGCGGAGTTCCCGTCGGGCTGTTGGTGACGAAGTTGGTCGAGTATCAGCTTTTTATATGCAATGACGTGGTCAAAGAACTCGACCTTGCCACCGTCTTTGATGAGTTCGAGAGTCTCGGTACTGCGTTTCACTTGGTCCTCGGTCGCCTCTTCCAATGGCAACTCGACCACTTCGGATAACACTGACAAGTGTGTCTGCTCGATCGCCGTCAGTTCGGTGAGTTGAGCGCGGATCGAGTCGCCAAGGGAATTGCCGATGAAATCCGATTTATTCCGCTCGCGTGAAGCAGGGTTGGCATGGTTGATGTCGCCACAACACCCGGTACCGAACATGGAAACGAGTTCGTCGCCGAATTTCTCCCGCAGTGTTCGTTCGATGAAATAGGGGTAGTCCGCACTCCACTTCGTTCCACCGACGGTGTCGCAGTGCAGCGCGAAATTGCTAAAGATGCCACGGGTCGTTCCGTCTTCAGCGTCGCGGATCGCGAGCACACCGATCTCGGGATCGATCGGCCCAGCGGCGCGGATCCGATTCGGATTGCTCTCGGATTGCCAGGTTTGGACGCTGCCGTCCTGCATTACCGAGCGGCGATTGAAGGAAACCGGTGTCGCTTGAGTGGCCGCGCCACTGGCCAACGAAGCCGGTTTGGCGTTCGCGTTCGCGTTGACGATCGCAGTGACCGGTCCCTGGATTAGCTTCTCAATGTACCCTCGACGCAGCGGCTCCTGTTCCTCTTGGCCGAGATAGAGATACAGTTCCTTCATGTAGTCTGGCGCGGTGTGGGAGTGTGTTGCCGAGACGACAATATTGCTTGCGGGAATGCCGGTTTCCGCGGATGCCCGTTTGCGAACTTCACGCGATAGATCGGTTCCAACGCCAATCAAATCACAGACCACCAGTGCAGCCGAAGTGTCGCCTTCTCGAAAGACGATCGCTTTGGCTTTCAACGGGTTGACGGTTCCCTCGGCCAATCGCTCATGATAGTAGCCAGCCATTGGGAAGCCCGTCGGTGGGGTAATATCTTGCTCGGCAATCCCGACGCTCAGTACCGTATTGACATCCGATGCATCCGATACCGTCTCGCCGGAGACCGGCGTCGTCACGATCAAAACCATGCAACAGATGAAATTCAGCAGAACGGGTCGACGAGGCATAGCAAGAAACTCTTTTGCAGTGACAGGAATTGACTGACAGGAAAAACAAGTGGGGCGGGGACGGTCGTCGTGCGCAAAAGCATACACAGGATCTCGGAGACGTGCTGCAGGCGTTCCTACGGGCGTTTGCGTTGGTCGAGACGTTCGCCCTCGGGAACGCGAATGGGCAAGTTCAATCCGCCGCTCTCTGCCATTTCCGCGAATAGCTGATTGCGCATCGATTCGATTTGCTCCTGGTACGCGGGCACATCGATCAAATTGTGGCGTTCGATTGGGTCGGTTTGCAAGTCGTAGAAACTGTCTCGATCCCAATCGCCGTGGTAGTAGACATATTTAAATCGGTCGGTGCGGATCGCAAGCGTTGTCGGGGTCGCCGGGAAGTTCCATTCCCAGTGATACTCGTACAAAATATGGTCGCGCCACGGAGGCGTCGAACTGGAACGGGGCTGCCATAATGACTGCATGGAGCGGCCATCAAACTTCATTTCCTCGGTCGGCGTGATGCCGCACAGATCCAGTACAGTGGGGGCGATGTCGATATTCTGTACCAATTGATCGATCTTCGTGCCGGCCGCAATACGACCAGGTGCCAAAGCCAGCATCGGGACACGAATCGATGTCTCAAACGCATCTCGTTTGTCGTAGAACCCGTGCTCGCCTAAGTGGAAACCGTTGTCGCCCATGTAGATGACGATCGTATTGTCCATGTCTCCCGCCTCTTCCAATGCCGTCAGTACGCGGCCGATGTTCTCGTCGAGTCCATGGACCGTTTCACAGTATTGGTGGAACAGTTGATCAAAGTCTGGCACGGGATCCTTGTCAAACGCGCCCGTTTCCATGTGATCAATGCCGTGGATGCTGTAGCGACGATCGAGTACCCAGCGAGGCTGCGTGCGATAGTTCCGCTCCGTGTTGGCCATCGTTTCGGGATAGTCAATCGTCTCGCCTTGGTAGCGATGTTCATCCCGCGGACTCGGCTGGAACGGATAATGGACGGCTTTGTAGGATAAGTACAGCAGGAACGGATTCTCCTCAGAGCGATCTTGTTTCAACCAATCCAGTGCAACATCCGTCAAAATGTCTGTCGTGTACCCATCGAACGTTTCCTGCGTGCCGTTGATGTTCAGAACGGGATTGGTGTACACCCCTTGCCCACGAAAGCTCGCCCAGAAATCGAACCCCGGTCGCGGCGCATCATCATCGTGCCCCATGTGCCACTTGCCTACAAACGCAGTGGTGTAGCCGGCGTGCTGCAGATGCGACGGAAAGAACTGGGTGCCCGCCGGGATGGGCCGTTGGTTGTCAACGACACCATGATGATGCATGTAACGCCCCGTCAAAATCGACGCGCGACTGGGCGAACACAACGATGTGCTGACGAATGCGTTGCGAAAGTGGGCCCCCTCGTTGGCCATGCGGTCCAGATTCGGTGTCGTCAGAAAGTCCGGGCAGGAGTCGACACAGCTCATGAAATCGAAGCGATGATCGTCACTGAGAATGAAGACGATGTTCGGGCGTTCGGCGGCGTGGACGGGAGGGGACCAAAGCAGCGAAACGATCGCGAATGACAAACAGGCAAGCAAACGCATTGCAAAAACTCATGGTGGAAAGGGTCTGCGGCGGAAGGTTGATCGCAAAGACTCAGTCGGATGTTCTGAGGCAGTAACCAGGATAGCAGGTCAGGAAGTCCAACCGGGTTCAGGGATCGGTATCTTGGTCGTGTGGAAGCCATTCCTGGCGATTTCATACTCGAAGGGGGGGATTTCTGCGGGGGCTGGAAAAATGCTGGATCATCCGTCAGAAGCGTGCGCCGGAGGTTTTGGAGTACTGTCTCAAGTATCCAATGATCTATTTTTGTGGATTGGATTGCCAGCGTTAGCCCCGGTTAGAAGCGAGAACCGGGGCAAACGCCAAAACGGCCAATTAGGCCGAAAGACATTCCCGAACCTGCTTAAACACGCTTACGAAAACACTCAATGAGTTTGGAGACGTGCCGTATATTATATGCCTACCCCTTTTCAATTATGCCGAATGAATTCACCCGGCACGCTTACTCGACTTCCACAAAGATCCCTTCGCCCGAGGCCAGCGTAAAATGATAGAAGCCGTCGGCGTCGGGAAGTTGTACTTCACGCTGGCCACGGGCCCAAGCGATGACCTTCTCGCCTTGGAGTTGGATCTTGACTTGGGTCGTTTTCACCGCTTCCAGTTCGCTCATGTTGACAATCGTCAGCGCCGTTGCGGGGCCAGTTTTCTCTTCAAAACAACCGACCAGCAGCGGATCGACGCATTCAATTCGCTCGACCGTCGGAAAGCTTTCCAGTGCGTTGCTGAACTTCAAATAGGGAGTCTCGTCGGTGCATGCGTGAGTCATCGCCCCAACATTTTCATACTGAACGAAGGCATCGGAAATGTTGCGAATTTCCTTCATGACGGTTGCGGCGTCATACCAGGCATTGGTTCGCTTCCCGTCGATCGTGACCAGCGATGGAGCCTCAGGGGTGTACCCGGCATAGGTCCAGCACAGCAGTCCCTTGCAGCCAAAGGACAGCATGCAGTACGACTGCCACCGAAACTCAGATTCCGTCGGAGTTCGTTTGCTGGGAACCCAGGCAAACGTTTGGATGCAGCACCAAAAATCCTTGCCATGCTCCCGCGCCGACGTCGCGATGACATTGATTGATTCGCAATAGTCTTTGTAAGTCGTACGCCGACCGCTGGTCCAGTTCAGCGGGTAGATGTCGGTGCAGATATACGGTGCGGTGAACTTCTCGCAGAACGAATCGCAGTATTTCCTGAACAGGCTGGGATCGGAATCGTAGTACTCGATCGCGTCGGCAGACGCCCCGTACTTCAGCTGCGCCGCGTTGGCGTACATGGGGAGCAGGTTGATGTAGGGAATCTTTCCGTCGGTTGCCTGATAGTAGGTATTGCAGATCTCCGCGAGGCTGTCGTACTGATCCGTGCCTGGCTCGTCCGTCACATAGGTTCCCGCGAAACACGGATGGTCGAAGTACTCGGCGGTCGCCAGTGCGGGGTTCGTGTAGGCACCATCGCCGAGAATGAGTTCGACGCCGTGTTTGTCACATTCTCGCAGCAGCATTCCCCGGTGTTCAGGACCGGCCAATGCACCGTGAGCAATGATCCAGTCGAACCCGCCCGATCGGTATGTCTCGATGAAATCCGCTCCGATGGCTCGCGTCTGGGGGCTGACCCAGGCTCCGGTTCGAATCCGGTCGCGGGTCAGATACTCGTTCGTATAGGGCGATTCAATGGTCGTTCCCAACGCATCTTGAATGGCTGCCTTGAGTACAAACGCGCCCTCGACGCGGGTGGCTGGTTTGGTCTCGGCCTTCAAGACGATGTCGTATTCGTTTAACACTCCCGCGGCGCGGTTCCAGTCAGCGGCGGTCAGGGGATCGTGGGGCCGAAAAGATTGACCGTCCACTACGTCGAGCAATCCTCGCGCGACAACAAATCGAATCGCGTTCTGGGCCGTCCCCGGTAGACTGGAAATGTCTTCCATCGGGACGTCAATATCCACCAGGCGATAGTCTCCCGGTTGCCTCGCGACGAAGTGGGTGTATCCAAGTCCGTTTGTCTGGCAGATCGGGATCACCGAGCCATCGCCCGGGGCGCGCTTCGGCGTAAAGCGGACCACGGTCGTTTCCGATGGATGTTCGACCCTCGTCGACCCCAGCATGAAATCAGCTCGCTCGAACCCGTCAAATAGACTGCCGCCGGGAACCAACACCCGCGTCATGGGCGTGAGGAAATACGTCGGCTCGGCATAGTCCGGAGCATCCACGGCTGCGTCAAGGAAGTGTTCGGCCTGCTCCTTCGACGGGAAGAAGCCGAGTCGCGACACCTGATAAGTCGATTGAGTATCGCTCGGGTTGGTAGGATCGAACCGGAACGAAGTCACGGTACCCTTCCAATTCTCATGGTTGAGTTGCCGCATGTCGACAATCGCGTTCCGCCACGTTTTGTCCCCGACGACAGGAAATGACGAATAGCTTTTGTCCGAAAGAAGGCCCAACGCATCGGTTGTGAAAAACAGTCCGGCTTGCGTGATGGTTGTGTCGTACTTGTACCGAACTGCGAAGAACGGGCGTTCGTCGGCGGCAAACGCGTCCTCCGCGTCCATCGGGACGGTCAGGGTAAGATCGCTTCCCGTCGGAATGAACTTCGTCAGTCCGACTTCGTGGTAGAGCTGCCCTTGCCCAAGTGAAATCAAGCTGGTGTCGGGCCCATTATTGAAAACCCAGGCCGGCTCGCGTGCTGTTAGACAGTTCGCAGACACGGACCCGACAGACAGAACGATGAACAGATAACCGAGCAACGGTTTCATAGGGCACCAAGGCGGCGGGAGAGGGGGGATTTTGAGGTGGGGGGGCCGCTGGCAGGATTGTTCCATGGGCAGGAATGTTCCATGGGCAGGATTGTTCCATTGGGCAGGTCGGCGAGCCCAGTATAGCCTCGCACAATCTCAAAAGCATCGTCGTTAGGAACGCGGGATCAATAACTGGCGTAGTGGATCTTGTTAAGACGCGCCCGACAAAAGTCTCATGCTACCGGCTTCTTTCGTGGGCGAGATGCGTTACCTTTTGCTGTATGGATTTAGCTTTTTTCTTCGAGTGGTCGGTTAGTCAGTGAAAACCATCGAACTACCTACGCAGCAAAGACTTTTCGACCCGTTCGAGGGCGTCATCGGCCCCATGGGGCGAAAGATGATTGACAACGGATGGCAGGGCCTCCTTCGCGACGTGCTCTTGGAGCAGATGCCCATCGGCCTCGTCGGTGAGCATCTCAGTGACGATCAAGGACGACCAACCTTTGAGTTGCACGCGATCATCGCGCTCCTTTGGATCCGTGACTTTCAAGGTTGGACTGTCCCCCAGGCCCACGAAGCACTGCTGTTCCGAACCGACATCCAGTACGCACTGAACTTGGAGCCAAGCACCGAAGTCACTCAGCGAACCATTGAACGCTACATCGCTCGAATGCAAAGCAACGAGAAGATCAGTGAGGAGATCTTCGCAGGCGTTACCGACACCCTGCTGCAAAGCATGGAAGTCAAAGTCAAAAAGCAGCGTCTCGATTCCACCCATGTGCTCAGCGACATGGCTACCCTGGGACGCGCCCAAATGATCGGCGTGGCCCTGCGGCGGTTCTTCAAGAAAGTCGAAAAGCACGACGCTCAGTCTGGTTCGGCTAGGCTGATCGACCGATTTGACGACGAGCTTTTGGCCCGCTACCGCAAGCAATCCGACAGCCGAATCTTTGGCGACGCACGCACTACCGAACAGCGGAAAATTGCGTTGCAGCAAGCCGCCGAAGACCTCTGCTTAATCCTCAATGAATTAACCGAAACCAAGCCGATCTGCGACTGGGACTCCTTCAAACAACTGCAAACGATCTTTAACCAGCAGTGCGAACTTCGGGAAGAATTCGTCGAAGTTCGCAAGAAAACCGGCGGCCATGTGATCGTCAATCCGTCGGATCCCGACGCGACCTACAGCGGTCACAAAGGAGCCGGATACCAGGTTCAAATCGCCGAGACGTTCAACGAAGACGGCGAGCCGAACTTGATTACTTCGGCCAAAGTCGAAACCGCTGCGGACAACGACGCCGATGCGGTCTCGCCGGTGTTGGAGGACTTGAAAAAGCGGGATGTCATGCCAGACGAACTGCTGGCTGATACCGCTTACGGTGGCGACGCCAACGTCGAGTCGGCTAAGCAAGAAGGCGTCGAATTGGTCGCTCCGGTGCCAGGCTCGAAGAAGTACGATGCTGATGAAATCGGCTACGACCAATTCAAGCTCAACTGCGCCGGTGAACTGGAGTCTTGCCCGGCTGGTCACGCTCCCGAGTCGACCAACTACAACGCCAAAGGCGACTACACTTTCGCACAGATGGATCCCGAGAAGTGCCAGCACTGTCCGCTGCTTGCACACTGCCGCGTTCAACGCAATCGGGACACCGCGCAGCCGACCGGCCGCATTCAATTTACCGGCAGTGCGGTTCGAGCCGACGCGCGTCGTCGCCACGAGCAGAGCGACGAGTTCCGCGATCGCTACCGTTGGCGGTCGGGTATCGAAGGGACCAACGGTTGCCTCAAGCGAATGATGGGCTTGGGTCGGCTCCGCGTTCGCGGCCACAATGCGGTGAAGCTTTCGATCCTACTGAAGCTGGCCGGTTGGAATCTGCTTCGAGCGGTGGCAATGCGCCGCCAGCGAAAGAATTCGCTCCAATTGGCCATTAACTAGGAAAAACAGGGGCAATAGGCGACTAGGACGACGGTTCATGTAGAGCCTGCGACTCCTCGACAGTCAAACCAGGGCCTCCAGAGACCCCCGGCTAAAAACTTTTGCACCACCAAAAAAAGTCGCCCGCAGCAAAGCTACCTAATGTCGGTTGCGTCTGTTAAAGATCCATCCAGAACAGGATCTTTAACAAGATCCACTACGGTAAACCCGTCACTTATTGTTCCTGGTATCCTAACTGCGTTCTACTTCTGGTTCAGCGGCAGAACTTTGACGTTTTTGTACCAGACCGGATGCCCGTGGTCTTGGAATCCGAGATATCCGACTCGTGAAAAATCCTTGATGGCACGACTCTTCCCGTTCAGTTTGAATTTGTGATCGCCATCAATCGCACGTTCGCCTGGCTGATCAAACTCGTCGGCATTCATCTGGCAGACCAGCTCACCGTTCACCTTGACGGAGAACTCCGCGCCCTCGCATCGAATCTCCACGTTGTCCCATTGGCCTGGCCCCTTGGAAGCGTTTTGGGTGGTCGGCACCAGATCGTAGATGGCGCCGAAGTCGTGGCAGCCTGTGCCGTTGCCGGTCGCGATTTGAGCCTCAAAGCCCGTGTTCACGGGATCGGCTGGGTTCTCGACCCGAAAGAAGATTCCAGAGTTACACGACTCAGGCATCTTGACGTCGCATTTGAAAACAAAGTCGCCGAATTGCTTGTCATAGATGATGATATACCCGCCCGACTTGTACGGCTGCATCGCATGATCGACAACGTCTGACGCGATTTCCTTTCCGTTATTGCACTTCCAGCCCGTGTAGTCGGTGCCATTAAAAAGCAGCTGCCAGCCAGCGTCTTGCTCTTGCTTGGTGAGTTCATTGTCCGCAGCGATCGATACGCTGCAGCAGGCCAGTGTACAAATCGCCCCAGCAAATAGTGAAACAATGGTCTTCATGGATAGGCTCTCTCGAGATAGAAAGTAGGAAGTGAATTTTGATGGATTGTCACAGGCGTCGCGAACGCGAGCGAATAACTCGAGTCACTACGTTCGCCAGAACGTGGACTCCACCGTCTGGCGACGGTAGCTACTTTGGCGGTCGCGTGTTGGATGGCCTCGTCCCGGTGTCGCTGCGAGCTCACGGCAAGTCAACTGTTTCGGGCACGTCGTCCATTGGCCAGTATTGGTGTTGGATCTTCGTTTCATCAACGATCACGATCCGAAAACCGGAAGGATCGTTGCCCAGTGGGCGGCCAACGGGGCCGGTCGTGATCATTTCCATTTCGCCGGCGCGGCCATACGCATTTCGATGGTAGTGGCCTGCGAGGACGGCTCGGACATCGGCCTGCTTCAGTTGCTCCAACAGCGGCGTGCGACGCTCGAGCGGAATATTGAAGTACTGATCCGGCTCATCTTCTTGCTCAAGAAACAGCGGGTGATGTTGGAACACAAAAATGTGCTGTGCTTTGGCGGCGACGGCATTTCGCAGTTGCTGGTCGAGCCATTCTTGCTGGTCGGCGAGCACTTCGGGGGCAGCACTCGGATCCTTCAGGACGCTGGAATTCAGGACGATGTTGAAGGTTCCGCCGACCCAAAACGAAAAATAGTCATCGCCAAAGTTCTCGCGGTAGCTCGCGATCGAGCCACTGTTCGGCCGGTTGCCAACGTCGTGGTTACCACACACGCAGACAAGCGGAATTTCGGGATCTACGTTCGAGAAGTCACCGTGGAACTGGTTGACCTGACTTTGATAGCGAGGGTGGTTCGGAGTCGCATTCGTGAGATCGCCACAGACGATCACGAAGCGAGGGCGAAGCCGGTTGATGTGCTCGACGGTCCGCTGAGCCAAAGCGGCTTCCTGTTCGAACCCTTCGTTTCCCGTGAACATGCCGTACTGCGTATCGGCGAGTTGCATAAAGAAGAACGGGCCTTGCCATGCCTGTTCCCGCTCCGGAGCAAACGGTTTGAAGGTTCGATTGGCCGCCTGCTGGAAACGTGCTTTCGCCTCACCGGTGAGTTCGTCTGCAGCGTTTGTGTTTGCCGCTGGGACCATCAGGGCAACAGAAAGTAGGGTCCATGTGAGATAGATTGGCAGTCGCATTGTTTCGTTGATCCCACCAAACTGGTGGCTGGAGTTGGAGGTTTGGTTGTGATTCAGGTCAGAGATGAGTTGAATGATTGTGGGGCACTGCGTCTTCTCAGCGACCACGAGACGTTGATACGCGTCGAATCAAAGGTCGCTGCCGTCGCCAGACGGTGGAGTCGACTTTCAAGCGAACGTGGAACTCCGCTCACGTCTTGGGCTCCCACATCGAAGTCGATGTCCGCTAATCATTGACGGTTTTTGACTCCTTTTTAGGGATCGCGTTGAGCGTGTAGAACGCGTTGGAATGCAAGAGTGGTTGGCCGTCTGTGTCGCGGACACCGCGGGCGTCGAGTTCGTGCACGAAGTGGGGGCGCAGGCCGCTCGTATAGAGCCGAACGCTCAGTCCGTCTGACGCAACGGTCGCTCGATCGATCGCCAGGGTCTTTTTTTGAATCTCATCGCTACCGTAGTTTTTGTGATAGAGATAGGTGTAACTGTTCATCGCGTACGAGTTAGGGTCGCTGGCGGTACTCGGATCGACGGGGCGGGTGAACTGCAGCTCAAAACCGTCCGGTTTGGCTCGCATCTCGAGAATTTCAAAAGGTGTTACTCCGGTCCAAACCAATCGCTGCAGTCCGTACGAAGCCGTGCCCAAACTGCTCCATCCCCGGTTGGTCAATCCGACAAAGAGACTTCCGTCGACCCCTTGTTCCATCCTCAAGACCGCGGAGGCGAAGCCACGACGGAATGGGAAGCACGCGCCTTGGTATTCCCCCTCGACCTTCTCCAGGAAGACGCGATTCATTGCTGCTTGAGTGAACTCGCCCACGAAAAGTTGGTTTTCGAATGGACCAAACTTGCCGCCGCTCTCGTCGAGCACGATGTCGGTGGTCGATTGGCCTGCCTTTTTGTAGGGAAACCAAACCGCTGGCGGACGCATTGCGGGGAACTGCTTCAAGGCCTCCGGGTAGGGCAGCCCGTCGGGTATGTTCGTCACACCCTGGATCGTCGAACCGGGCTGGGTCATCGACGCCAGCGACTCGGGGTGATGGAAGAACACGCCCTCGCGAAGATGATGCAGGGAGTTCGTCGCGACCCAGTTTCCTTGCTGGTCGGTGTAGAACAGATCTCCCTCTGCGTTGGCACCGATCCCCGATGGTGAACGCATCCCCGCACAAACGGGACGCAGATTCCCGTCGGGCTCTCGCTTCATGGCCCAGCCTCGCCATAGAGATTGCGACACATTCAAGACAGGGTCGGTAACACGCCGGCTCCGCTCGTCGCCTTTAAATCCCATGCCGATATTCAGCGTCAGCCACAAATTGCCATCACGGTCGGCCTGTGGTCCGTAGGCGTACTCGTGGTAGTTCCCGCTCACGCCCCAACCGGTCGCGAGTGTCTCGTAAAGGTCAGCGACTTCGTCACCATCGAGATCGACCATCCGTGTCATCTCAGTTCGCTGCACCGTGACCAACGAATCTTTCCACTTCAAGAGACCGAGTGGTTCATGAAGCGCCGAAGCGAATCGATGAAACGTGACCTTGTCTGGAGATTCATCGTAGACGTGGTCGAGGATCCAGACTTCACCCTTGCGAATCGAGACCGCCACGCGATGATCGTCCAGGATCGCGATGCCGCTGACCTCTAACGCGATACCATCTTCAGCCGGTTTCCAATTCGGGTCACGCGAATCCGTCGCGGTTTGGGGCGTGGCGATGGAAACAATTCGATAATAGTCCGCTTCGCTACCAGCATTGTCAGTCGCACTGACAGCGGGTGCCTCCGCGGCCGCAAAATTGAACATCAGATAAAACGCGATGATCGCAATCAACAACCCAAATCGGATCGCCGCGTATCGGCCGATCGATTCAACGAGCGAGTCGACGCACGCCCCGGCTCTCGATTGGTCAACCTTGAGTTTGGTCGAGTGGCAAGGAGGTTTGAGTTGATAGGGCATTTTGATATTGAACGTTGATGGTTGATACATTCCGAGTTGCATGGTCGTTTGTCCCGAGAGCTTGTCGAAATGTGCATGCCGATCCGGACGATGGTTCACTACCATTGGTAGATGAGCTCCAAATCTTCAGAGGCACCCAGCGGGACCATCCAGTCCGTTTTCTGCACAGGCGTTTGATTTGGGCTGAGCACTTCCACGGAGAGCCCCGACTCATTGCGAAACTGATACGTGGCTTCTGGGGTCACTTGGTCCCCCTGAATGATACGGAACAGGAGTTTCTCGGTAGCACCATCTTGATCGGGGCGAAGATGAATCCGGCGTCGTAGACCACCGCTAATCGCGGGCACGATGCGGTCCTCGATCCGATAGCCCCCACATCGATATCGGAATGTGGGAACACGATCGCTGTCGAGCTGATAGCCAAGAAATTCGGTGGGAACAGCGACCGGCGTGCCGCGGGTCGGATCAATTTTGAAAAAGTTGGGGCCTGCGTCAATGGGCTGCGACTCGGCGCCAAGCGGATCAATAGGCGGCGAAAACCGTTCAAACCAAGTACTTCTCGCATCCAGAAATTTCGCCCGCCAACCGATCGCCAGACGCGCCTCTCGAGCGTCTATTGCAAAGTGTATGCCCGAGGGGAACCCGACCGCGATTGCGTGCATCCCGACACCATTCATGAACGTCCGCAGCATGAGCGGGTGATCTGTCGGTGTCAGTTGATAGTTCTTGGCGCGTTCGGCCTCGATTTTTGGCGGAATGCCGAGACGGTCGGAGTGCTCGAGATAGTCCCACATCGCTGCGATCTGATTCGACGCGTTGCCCCCGAGCACGTGGGGAACTTGGCTTTTGCCCTCTGGGAAAAAAGTCGGCATGCGGGTTCGGTTCTTGATCTGTCCCGGGTTCATGACAAAGTCGTGGAACCACGTTGGGAAGACGCGATCGGGCACGCCAGTCAAGTCAACGCCGACCACTCCCGGCATCGCTTGGCTGTCGAACGAGTGGCACTCAATGCAGCCGATGCCCATCAGGTCACGCCCAATCTCGCCGCTTGGCTTCGCTTCCGCTCCCGTCGTCGCAGTGGAAAACACTTCGCTAGCCGGTGCGGAGTTCGCTCCATCGACGCCACCCAATTGATCAGCGAGAGCCGCGACATCACCATGTGCAAATGTCGGCATTCGTATCGTCATGTGCGGACGTAGCGTCGTTTTGGGATCCCCGCGAAACACCCGCTTGAGCCAATCCGGCTTGAGCTTGCGACCGACTCCAGACAGTGGTGGCGGCAAGCGACCTTCATCCCCCAAATCAATCCCCCCGACGGTTTCAAAGTAGCCTTTGCGGTATCGGCCAACACCTCCCAGACCGTCACGCGTGTGACAGCCATAGCAGTTCATCTGCAGCAGCGTCCGGTTGACTTGATCAGCCTGGTCCGGTTGATCGTCTTTAAACTGTCTGCGCGATTTCAAATCGACGATCGCTGCTTGGATGGCCGAGATCTGTGCCGAATCGAGAGGGTACCTTGCGTACTGCCGCCGGGCGGCGTCGCCGGCCGACAATGCCTCTGATTTCGGGGCCGGCTCGACGCCATGGGGCCCGCTACCGGTTCCCTCAGCGAGACAGGATGCTGATGTCTTCGCCCAATCCAGATCTGCCAGCGGTATGTATTCTTGACGGTCTGTGTTCCCCGCGTGATGGCAATTTGCACATCCCAATGAGGAGAAGAGCTTGCGACCGGTCTCGACCAGCGCCGTGTTGGTCGATGGCGCGATCACATCGTGGTCATTGATATCGTCGATCGACGCCGGGTCATCGGGGTCATCATCCGGTGACGAATTTCCTCGTTGAAGTAGATATGCGGCGATATCAGCCGCCTCATGCGGTGCCAGTTTCAGGTTGGGCATCCGCCCGGATGGACGGAAATGTTCGGGTTGAAACAAAAAATGCGTCAGGGATCGTCGCGAATACTTCCGACGCAAATCCCCATGCGGCACCGATTGGACTCTTCGAGCGGTGCTGGCCAGCCCCATATCGGCGAGCTCCTCGGGATCCAAGTCGTCGAGCAGTTGGTCGATCGGAGAAGCCTGGATTTCGGCGACCTCGTAACTCGCGTCGGACGCATGGCAGGCAACGCAGCCGACCTGATGGTAGAGCTGCGCGCCATGGTCGGAGTCTCCCTTCTTCCAAAACTCGAATTCAACCGGATTGGCGCCACCGGCTTTGGCCGTTGGGTAGTCGGCTTGCAACGTCGAAAGAAATGCGACGAGGGCCTCGATGGCTTCGTCCTTGGACGGCTGCGTCAACCCTGACAACATATCGGGCATGGTGGTGCCCGGGTGAACGGTTGTCGGCGAGGCCAAGTAATCGCCTAGCCATTTTTCACTGACGCGCCGCGCAATGCTGTTGAGTTGAGGGCCGCCCTTGGGAGAGATCCGCTCGCTCGCATGACACGCCGTGCAGCTCAGTTCGCTCAGTAGGACCTCGCCAGCAAGCGAGTCGTTCACCTCATCGTGACGACCGAACCTTTCGAAACCTGAAACGAACGGCACCTCGTTCTCGGCGGCAGCGGCCACCGTGCTCATAACCGCCAACAGGCCTGCCCAGCAAGTAATCGACTTGAATAGTTTCGTCATCAGTTCCATACCACGGAGTCAAAGTTGCCTACACCGAGTTCGCCGAGTTCGCCGAGTTCGCCGAGTTCGCCGACAAATCGTGACAGGATGCCTGTGTTGTTGGGTCCGCGAAGGGATACCCAAGCAATCGACAGTCGCGTCCAAGGCCGAAGTATCACGGCCGATTTCGTCGCGGATCGCCGACGAGTTCTTTCAGTAGTCAAGAGGATGCACCTAGACGGAAAGCGTTCATGATGTGGTCGGTATTGTACACGATGCGGGAGGCCGGGGCATTTGCGTCGCTCGGATTTGATTTCGGCTCTGACTGCGAAGCTGACGAAGCGTTCTGCGAACGCTGACGAAGCGTTGACCACCCCGAGTTCGGGGGCCAAGCACCTCTGCCCTCGGCGCCGGAGGCGTTTCAAAAATGTGCGTCCTGGTTTACAGTTGCCATCGTTGAAAGATTCATGGGGTGGCTATGACAATTCTATTTCGAGGGAAACTTGATCATGCGTTTCAAACTGACGATGCTGTTGTTCTGTTTGCTGTTCGTTTGTGTTTCACCAACCCAAGCTGAGGACTCTTTCGTGTCGTTGTTCGATGGCAAATCGCTCGACGGCTGGACAGCGATACCGGGTGGCACTTGGCAGGTGTCCGACGGTGCGATCATCGGCAGTCAGGAAAGTAGCGAACAACGCCACGGCATGTTGCTATCCAATCAACAATATGGCGACTTTGTCGTGCGTCTGAAATTCAAGGCTCTCGCGGGGAACAGTGGTTTCTACTTTCGAGCACAACGGGTGGACCACCCCGTCTCAGTGAAAGGCTTTCAAGCTGAAATCGATGCGAACGGAAACGACATCGGCGGTCTTTACGAGACCCTCGGGCGAGCCTGGGTGGTGCAGCCCAAACCTGAGCAGGTTGAGAAGTATTTCAAGAGCAAAGATTGGAACGAAATGACCATCTCCGCCCTTGGTGGCGATGTTACCGTCACCGTTAACGGCGTGCAGACCGCAGTTCTCAAAGAGGATCCCAGCCCGCGAAAAGGCTATTTTGGCATGCAATTGCACGGCGGCCAAAACATGCGAGTTCTGTTCAAAGACATCGAAGTCAAAGAACTCTGATCCGACCGTTCGCCCCGTCTCGAGACGGCCCATTTCCGCTCGATTCTAGCGTGCCATCAGCGCACCGTAACTAGATCGCGGCGGATTTGACACGAGGATTTCGGCAGCAGAATCCGTAGATCGCTATCAAGAGAAAACAGCCAACGCTCAGATAGAATGAGCCCCGGGTTGCTGTCGTTCCCATGAAGCCCTCCAGGTCGAGAATTCGACCTTGGAACCCCGTCAACCAGACCGCACCGACAATCGCTAGGATTAAGCCAGCGGAACCCAATTTCGCATCCTCGCCGATGCCTTCGAGCGCGATCCCATAGATTGTCGGAAACATCAGCGACATGCATGCCGAGACGAGCATCAAACTGTAAAGTCCATTCATTCCCGTGAGGTGAATCGCGCCCAACGTACACAACACACCGCAAACCGCGAGCGAGGCCAATAGCTTCCCTGGCGAAACGTACTTCAGAAATGCGGTAAAGATGAAACGGAAGATCAAAAAGATCACCAGTGCGGCAATCTGATGGTTGGCGGCCGTCGCGTTGTCCATGCCCAATTCGGCTTCGGCATACTGGATGATGAACGTCCACACCATAATCTGTGCCCCCACGTAAAACATCTGCGCGAGCACGCCGCCTACGTAGCGTGGGTTGCTTAACAATCGCGAAACCGTATCGCGAACATGGAGACTGTGGTCACTCTCTTGCGGCGCTGATGAATCCGGCATCTTCTTGATAATAAAGACAAAGAGCGTTGCGATGACGACGAATCCCAATGTCATGTAGGTCTTCGACACGAGGCTCAGGTCGTGCCTCTGAAGTTCTGGAAACGACATGCCTTGGTAGGAGGCGATCTTCCCTTCGCGGAAATCAACGAGAGCCTTGTCGACCGTCACGCCATCGGCTCCCCCTGCCATCACATAGGCTTTCGCGTTCGCGTCTTCCTTTCGGCTTCGTTCTTTGGCTTTGAGTATCGGCAAGACATTCATTTCCACCTCACGCGATGCCTCCGTAGCGAACGTCTCCTTGAACCCTTTGATGTCCGCTTTGAAGTCCGCCACGTGAACATTGGTGAGTACGAACGAAGCGGCAATGAAAGCCCCTGCGAGTGATCCGATCGGGTTGAAGGCTTGAGCGAGGTTCAGGCGAAGCGTCGAGGTCTCTGCCGGTCCCATGGACAAGATGAATGGATTGGCAGTCGTTTCAAGGAAGGCTAAACCAAACGTCAGAATGTAAATCCCAAAGATGAACAGCCAGAAATTAATGGTGCTCGCGGCCGGGATCGAAATCAGTGCCCCCGTCGCGAACAGGGCCAGGCCGACGAGAATCCCCGACTTATACGAGAACCTGCGAATGAACAGCGCGGCCGGAATCGCCATCGTTGCATAACCGCCATAGAATGCCATTTGAACAATCGACGATTGGGCATTGCTGATCGCGAACACATCTTTGAAAACCTTTACCATCGGGTCGGTAAAGTTGTTGGCGAACCCCCACAACGCAAACAGTGTGGTGACGAGTATAAAGGGAACGAGGTACTGGGCAGGAACAACCGTTTGAGAGGACGCTTCCGCATCAGGGCCGGTAGAAGGCGATCGTTCAGATGATGTGCTCATCGATTCCCTATTGGCTGAATATTGATTGCTTGCACCGTATCGGTTGCGCCAACGAATCCGCGATTCCTAAGCAACGCGGGATCAATAACTGGCGTAGCGGATCTTGTTAAAGATCCATCCAGAACAGGATCTTTAATAAGATCCACCACGGTAAACCCGTCACTTATTGTTCCTGGTATCCTAAGCACACCGCGAATGAATAGACCGAGTACCTGCGTTCGCCAGAACGTGGATTCCACCGTCTGGCGACGGCAGCGACATTTGATTTGACGCGTTCTATTGTCTCGCTGTCGCTTTTGAACGAGCGGGAGATGACTGCCTGAAATGGTGGTCGAACGCTCCGCGGTCGACCGTTCCGACCGCGGAGCGTTCGGCCACGTATTTTCCGCTCGTTCCTTCGCTCATAAAGATAGCCGAGTATGAGATCGAAGCAAGGATGGCGGTGCTCCGCCGTGCGACGATTCCGCGACACAGCCAACAGATTGTATCGATTGCGCTCCCTTATCGACTGGATGAATGGATGTGCGATGAATTCTAAGAGCGTCCGCGATCGACCGGTCGTTCGGAAACGCGGTTTTCCATCGGCAAAGCTGCTTGGCGGTTCGGGCGATTCGTCTAAGTTCCCTTGCCTCTGAGAATTGCTTGCGTGTGGCGAAACACGGCTCAACCGATGGATGCGCAAACGCATTCGGGAGAATTCCTTCGGCGTCACCCGCTCAGCCGCGTGCCCCATGGGCAACGTTCTCGCAAACGCATGCGGAGCGCTGCCCACGCGGGGGTGCTACATGGGGGTGCATCGCTGGGCCGAAAACACGACCGCCCCCCGGCAGTGTCCCTATTCCAGATTTTGAGCAGATCTCAGTCGCAAGCGTAGGTCGGGTCATGCCCCCGAATGACTCATGTCTTGAGGACGGCCTCGGTATGTCGCCGTGAGCAAGCTATACTTACGAAAGCTCAGCAATCGAGATGACTACGCGAGTCTGTCGCAAGCGATCGGCTGGCGGATTTCGCGACCATTTCCCCACATCAATAAACGAAAGCTCCCATGAAGTTCGATCCTGACGACTGGCGCGACTTTGACTGGCGTGACATCGACTGGAGCCAGATGCGGATGTTCTGGCTGATTCCGGCGTTTCTACTAGCTCTCGTTCTCTATACGGGGGTTTACACGGTGCAAGCAGAATCCCAGGGCGTCGTTCAGCGGTTCGGCAAATACGTCCGCAACGCTGAACCTGGCCTGCGATTCAAACTGCCCTTCGGCATCGAACGCGTGTCCATGGTGCCTGTGAAACGCCAACTGAAGCAAGAATTCGGTTTCGGAACTTCTAGCGCATCTAACTCCAACCAGTTTTCGGCGGAGCAGACGCTCGAACGGGGCATGGTGACCGGTGACCTGAACGCCGCAACGGTCGAATGGATCATTCAGTACCGGGTTCGCGAGCCCGAACTTTACTTATTCAAAGTCCGCAATCCCGACAGCACCCTGCGTGCGCTCTCTGAATCGGTCATGCGTACCGTTGTGGGCGATCGCACCGTGGACGAAGTCATCACAGTCGGACGACAAGAAATCGAAGCCGACGCACTCACACAGCTCCAGGAACTCGTCAACAAGTATGAGTTGGGGTTGAGCATTGACCAGGTGCAATTGAAAAACGTGAACCCGCCTCTGCCGGTTCAGCGTTCTTTCAACGAGGTCAACCAGGCCCAACAGGAACGTGAGCAGCTAATCAATGTTGCCAACGGCGAGTACAACAAAGTCGTCCCGCGAGCCAGTGGCGAAGCACAACAAAAGATTCAGGCGGCCGAAGGTTACGCACTCAAACGCGTCAATGAGGCCGAAGGTGACGTAGCACGTTTCAACGCCGTGATGACGGAATACCTGAAAGCACCCGAGGTTACCAAGCAACGCATTTACATCGAAACGATGCGCCAGATCGTTCCCAACCTCGGCAAGAAAATCATCATTGACGAAAGCGCCAGCCAAATTTTGCCGCTGTTGCAATTGTCCACCGAATCTACAAAGAACCCCTCATGAAAAATACGCCTCTGACCATTGTGAGCGGAATCGGGCTGCTGTTGCTCGTTCTGTTTTTCGCTACGAAGTACTCGGTTGATGAAACCGAACAGGTGATCATTACGCAATTCGGAAAACCCGTTGGCGACCCCATCACCGACGCTGGCCTGCACTTCAAACTGCCGTTCATACAAGATGTGACGCGGATTGAAAAACGCATGCTCGAATGGGACGGACGCCCCAACGAGATGCCAACCAAAGACAAGACGTACATTGTCGTCGATACCTTCGGACGATGGCGGATCAGAGACGCAAAACAATTCTTTCTGCGATTGCGGGACGAGATGAGCGCTCAGTCACGGCTCGACGACATTCTTGGCAGCGAAACTCGCAATGCGATCGCCAAACATGAGCTGATCGAAGTCATCAGAACAACCAAGGACCGCCAGCCCGACCGCGATGCGGTGCTGGTCGACGCCCCCGGAAACGTGGGCGTTTTGTACCCAATCACGAAAGGGCGAGCCAAGATCGAAGAAGAAATCTACAGCGAGGCTGCCGACAAATTATCCGATTTTGGTATCGAGTTGCTCGACGTACGATTCAAGCGGATCAATTACAACGAGAGCGTGCGGGAGCGGATCTATGATCGCATGATCAGTGAACGCCAGCAGATTGCGGAGCGGTTCCGCAGCGAGGGCGAAGGCGAGGCCGCAGTCATTCTCGGTAGGAAAGAGCGAGACTTGCTCAAGATTGAATCCGAAGCATACAAACGGGTTCAAGAAGTCCAAGGGGAAGCTGATGCGAAAGCGAGCGAAATTTATGCGAGCGCCTACAACCAAAGTGAAGACTCGGTCGCGTTTTATGAGTTCATCAAAACGATGGAGACCTACCAGGAGATGCTCGGTGGCGACAGCACGCTGATCATGACCACCGGCAGTGATCTCTTCAAATTCCTCAAACACGTCAATCCGTCCAAGCAATAGTGGATCAAATCATCTCCAGAGTCGGCAATCGCAGCACATCGAGTTTCTGGGAGGGGGCGAGCTTCGCTGATGTCATTGCCCCATCGACTCGGCGGATAAACCCTAAAATGGAGGTCACACCTCTTTCGCGTGGCGTGGCGGGTTAAGATTGAGAGGCCTCGATTGCCTCTCTCTGCCCACATTTGACTGATGATGCTTGCTTCCCAACCCCAACGCACGTTTTCTGCTCGTGCAAACGAGTTTCTCACCTACTTCACACTCCTATTCCGACTGGCCAGTCTGACCGCAGTGGCTAGTTTGAGTACGGGGGCGGTGGCCCAGGATTCCGACTCCACCACGCTCTCGAATAATCCCGTTGCGGGCAATGCCGAGGTTGCGGAAATTATGCGGAACCGCCCCGGTCGAGGAGTGATGCGAGACGACTCGCAGCCCACGCCCGTCGATATCGCGGTCACCCAGTTCGACGTTCTCGAGGGGCTGGGAATCGAAGCGGTGGCGGCCGAGCCGGATGTATCCCAACCGCTATTTGTCTCCTGGGACTCGCGCGGGCGGATGTGGGTGATCCAATACCGTCAGTACCAGTTTCCCGCCGGACTAAAGATCGTCCGTTACGATCAACACTTGCGAGCCGTCTTTGACCGCGTCCCCGAACCACCGCCGCACGGCACCCCGGGTTCGGACAAGATCACGGTGTTTGAGGACACCAATGGCGACGGCGTCTATGACACCCACAAAGATGTCATCACTGGATTGAACATCGCCTCGTCTGTCCAAGTCGGCCACGGCGGGGTCTGGGTATTGAACCCTCCGTACCTATTGTTCTATCCCGATTCGGATCAAGACGATATGCCCGATTCGGATCCCGAGGTTCATCTCTCTGGATTCGGCTTGCAAGATACTCACTCAGTTGCCAACAGCATGACCTGGGGACCGGACGGATGGCTGTACGGTTGCAACGGCAGCACGACGGTCGGCGACGTCAGTTCAGCGGTTAGTAAGGGCGTTCGTTTTCAAGGCCAGTGCGTTTGGCGCTACCATCCCGACAGCAAAGTGTTTGAAATCTATGCGGAGGGAGGCGGCAATAACTTTAGTCTCGAAATCGATTCAAAAGGCCGAGTGTTCACCGGCACCAACGGGGGCAATACGCGTGGCTACTATTTCCCGCAAGGCAGCTACAGCGAGAAAAACTGGGGCAAACATGGCCCGCTGACCAATCCCTATGCCTTCGGGTATTTTCACGCCATGAAATTCGAAGGGGACGGACGCCGCTTTCCCCAAGCATTCTGTGTCTACGAAGGAGGGCTGCTGCCGGCGAAATTTGACGGTACGATCATCGCACCAAATTCGTTGCATAACCTCGTATGGCATAGCCAGCGAATTCCTGACGGATCGACTTATCGAACCGTCGATCTGCCCAACTTACTCGAAACTTCCGATCGTTGGTTTCGTCCCGTCTATGCTGGCGTCGGCCCCGACGGTGCTGTCTATATGGCCGATTGGTATGATAGCCGGCTGAGCCATGTTAGCCCGGTTGACGATTGGCACAAAGAGAGCGGGCGTGTATTCCGCATCGTTCCCGCAGACAAGACGGCAACGTATCTGCACGGCGACCTCAGTGGCGCGGACAACCAAACGCTGATGAACCTCTTTGACGATGAGAATAAATGGGTGCGGCAGCGAGCCTCGCTCGAATTGGGGTGGCGAGGCGACCCGGCAGTGGCGGATTCGCTGATCAAATTGGTTGAAGAACAAGCGTCGCTCGAGGCGCTCTGGGCATTGAACTCGATCGGAAAGTTCGATCATGCCTTGGCCACACGCTGGATATCACACTCCGATGCCCATATTCGCCGCTGGGTCGTGCGGTTGCTCGGAGATCGTCACGAAGATCACACCGGTCTGACGGCAATGGCGGCGACGGAACCGGACGTGCAAGTTCGTAGCCAACTGGCCGCGACCGCGAAACGTCTGTCCCCCGCCGTCGGGCTGAGCATTGTTTCGGAGCTTCTGCGGCATGATGACGACGCCCACGACCTCCACATGCCACTGATGAATTGGTGGGCGATTGAAGCCCACGCGGATGCCTGGCCCGCGATCGAAACCATGTTCGCCGACGAAACATTGTGGAATTCCACGATGGTCAAGCAAACCGTATTGCAGCGTCTCGTGCAACGGTATGCGTCGGCCGGCGGCGACGAGAACCTTCAGCACTGCGGGCAGTTGATCGCGATGGCTCCCAACGATGCCGCGCGATCGCAATTGATCCAAGGGATCGACCTCGCGTTTCAAGGACGTGCGATTCCTCCCTTGCCCGCATCGCTCGATAAAGCCTTGGCCGACTACAAGGCGTCCATTGGTGAATCCAATTTGATCTTGTCCCTCCGTCGAGGCGATTCCCAGGCGATTAACGACGCGCTCGCACTGCTCGCCAATCCACAATCGAATTTGCCGCTGGCGATCGAAGCCGCCAATGTATTCGGCGAAATTCATCACGCTCCCGCGGCGAGTCGTTTGCTCGCCCTGGCGACAGGAAGCCGCACGTCCGAACCGGCGTTACAGCGTGTCGCGATCGCATCGCTACGTCAGTACGACACACCGTCGATTGGCACGACGCTATTGTCGTCATTTGGCAGTCGAATATCCGAAGAACATGGTCTGCGAGCGGCCGCTTGCCGGACCCTCGCCTCACGCCCGGCGTGGGCCTTGCAGTTGCTAACAGAGTTGACGCAGTGGCGAATCCAACCTGACCACGTTCCCTACGATGTGATTCAGCAACTCCGCACCTACGAGGATCCCGAAATCGCGAAACAGGTTGAAGCGGTGTTTGGTCCTATTTCAACAATCGCGACGCCAGAGCAAATCGTCGAAACGAAACGCTTGCGTGAGATGCTCGCCGCCACACCAGGCGACGCCGAAGCAGGCAAGGCGATCTTTGTGAAAGCCTGTGGTGTGTGCCACCAACTGTTCGGAGAGGGCGGCGAGATCGGACCACCCCTGGACGGATACGAACGGGGCAAGGTCGGTTTTTGGGTCGATTCGATCGTATTACCCAACCTGGAGATTCGTGAAGGGTACCAATCCTACGTGGTGCTGACGGAGGACGGCCGGGCAATCAATGGCATCATCGCCGAACAAACGCCGACCACCGTGACGATACGGAATGCCGACAATCGAACCACGACGATCGCGCGTGACGAAATCGAAACCTTCCAGGCACTACCGACCTCGTTGATGCCTTCAGATCTACTCAGCGAACTCACTGACCAACAAATCCGCGATCTGCACGCCTACCTATCTCGTGGGGCTAAGTAACCAATACAGCCTATCGCGATGATTCCGGAGAAATCCAGATGGCATGCCCACTACCATTGCTCATGAATGCCGTGATGGTACTCGCTGAGGAAACCTCCCGTGTCTCAATTTCGACATGTTTCGTATCCGAAGGATCTTCTCGATAGATTCTCGCCCTATATTTCCCTGGCCCAAGAAATGACATTGGGATGTCTAGACTCTGGGCTTCATTGGTAATGGTGCCAACGAACCAATCGTCTCCCTTCCTTCTTGCTACGGTCATATAGTCGCCTATCGATCCATGAACCACTTTTGAATCGTCCCAGGTGGTCGGCATCTCTTTCCAGAATTCCAATTCAGGGAACGGCTTGTCGGCATATCGGTCTGCTTGGTCATACCAATGCAGATATTGCAACGGGCTGTAAAAAACAACGCCTAACGCCAACTGAAACGAGCGGCTGACCACTCTCTCGTTCAAATAGCACGGCGTAAAATCACCCGCTCCTGCGATCATTCGTGCAAACGAAGTCGTCAAAACATTCTTGGGAGGATTACCTCGAGTGGCACTTTCCTCGTTGCCTAAGATCCCTTCCACTGTCAATACATTTGGATACGTTCTTTCAATTCCAGTCAGACGGAAGTTGTCATGAATATCGACGACCAGATGATATTTGGCTGCTTTCCTGATCGCGTCGAACAGGAATCCCATATCCTCCTGCGTTTTCCAGTCAACGAATCCGAACTTGACACCACGTATCCCCCATTTCTCATAGGTACTCAACGTGTGGTCCAAGTCGTATTGCGACATCGCGATCTTATTGATGTAGCAGATCAATCCGATCCCGCGAGCATCCGCATACCGAATGACTTCGGGGAGGTCAATTTCGCTTATGTACGTTACTGGATTGGACTTGCTATCTCTTTCTGGTCCGTACCAGCCGGCATCATAATGCACATACTGATAATGATTGGCAGCGGCATAATCAATGATGGCTTTGGCTGCTGAGGTGGTTAGACCGCTTCGCCAGCATTTGCCCGGCTTGATCCATGATCGATCGCCGATTGCATTGGGCGGCGAAAGATTCTGAAGTAGATAGTGGTTTTCGACCAGCGTACCAGGCTTCTCGGAAACCATGATTGCTCTCCATGGGGTGGATACCGGAGTCACTGCCGAAACTGTCCCACTTCGGAATGATGTCACCAGGCGGTTTGTGCCGTTACGACTTAACTGCATCGGAGCGTAGTTCTCGAGACTGCCAGCCTCTGCGATCGCTGCAAAGTATGAACCCGCCTCCACAAGCAAGGGACGCATGGAGTTGTCTCCCATCGCTGAAAGCTTGACCTTTGAATACTTTGATTGGGGATAGTCATCCCAATAGACATCGTGATCAGCGGTGAACTGAAACTCGCTGTTTTCAGATAAGATAGTGAGATTGCTCAGCTTTGCCTGTTCAGGGATTGTATAACGAAAGGCCACACCTTCATTGTAGGCTCGAAAGGTCAGCGTCAGTCGTCTCTTGTCTCCGGTAGCCTTGCTGAGATTGATAATTCGCTCATTGTATGAATCCGGATAGGAACTTTTTGAACCGACAACGGGAATCCAACTGTCGTTCGTTGCGTGGGTGCTTGTGCCGTCGACTTGAAAGTTCTCACTGAAGTCATCACCGTCAAGGGTCAGCGACAGTCGTGAATCGGAGAGAATGGTGCAGTCCCGGTACGATACGTCGTAGTACATCATTCCGTTGGACAGCTTGAAACGGATAGCATGATTTCCGTCGGGCGACTCAATGGTATAGTCAGCCGACCAGGCATTTGAATGACCTGGCACCAACATCACTACCGCCAAAATCGCAATCAGTTGGAATTGATGCATGAGTTTCATGATTTGTTCTTTTCTATAAACAGGTCGGTTCATACGGGTTTGGTCGCATTTCCGGTCAAGTGGAAGCATATTGCAGGTCGAATATCGGAGGCCAATCGAGTGCGTCAACTCGCATGGTCCGCATTGCGGAAATTGCTTCCGTGGCCGCTGCGAACGAAGCGATGGAGTCTAAGTCGCCCGACAGTTTAGCAGCCAGTGACCGCTCCGCAAAACAAGCGCCGTCATCGCAGACCAACTAGCACAAAAATCCTGGTGCGACGCCCATCAAAGTGCGACGTACGGTCCGTGTAAGAGACCGCCGAACTGGCCACGCAACCAGCGAGACGGTTGAAACCACGAATCACACGAATAGCCAGTCTTGTCTAAATTCGTGTCATTCACGTCATTCGTGGTCAAATCAATGCCACTCACCACAGAGCGACTGCTGGCCCGCCTGTCGAAGTAGCAACGGCCGGTCCGCGTAAGAGACCGCCGAACTGGCCACGCAACCAGCGAGACGGTTGAACCACGAATCACACGAATAGCCAGTCTTGTCTAATTTCGTGTCATTCGCGTCATTCGTGGTCAAATCAATGCCACTCACCACAGAGCGACTGCCCACCCGCCTGTCGAAGTAGCGACGGCCGGTCCGTGTGAGAGACCGCCGAACTGGCCAGCCAACCAGCGAGACGGTTGAACCACGAATCACACGAATCACACGAATAGCCAGTCTTGTCTAAATTCGTGTCATTCGCGTCATTCGTGGTCAAATCAATGCCACTCACCACAGAGCGACTGCTGGCCCGCCTGTCGAAGTAACAACGGCCGGTCCGCGTAAGAGACCGCCGAACTGGCCACGCAACCAGCGAGACGGTTGAACCACGAATCACACGAATAGCCAGTCTTGTCTAAATTCGTGTCATTCGCGTCATTCGTGGTCAAATCAATGCCACTCACCACAGAGCGACTGCCCACCCGCCTGTCGAAGTAGCGACGGGCGGTCCGCGTAAGAGACCGCCGAACTGGCCACGCAACCAGCGAGACGGTTGAACCACGAATCACACGAATAGCCAGTCTTGTCTAAATTCGTGTCATTCGCGTCATTCGTGGTCAAATCAATGTCACTCACCACAGAGCGAATGCCGGCCCGCCTGTCGAAGTAGCGACGGCCGGTCCGTGTCAGAGACCGCCGAACTGGCCACGCAACCAGCGAGACGGTTGAACCACAAATCACACGAACGACACGAATAGCCAGTCTTGTCTAAATTCGTGTCATTTGCGTCATTCGTGGTTAAATCAATGCCACTCACCACAGAGTGACTGCCCAGCCTGCGTGACCAACTGAGGAAGGTGTGCCGAAGGCCTAACGCAAAAAACCTTGTTAGGCGACCCTACGCATCGGGGACGACGTAATTGTCGCGAGGTGCCCAAGGGCCATTACCCAGAAATTGAGCAACCCGATCGGCAAGAGGGATTTTGCACGAGGCAACGAATGCCGCATTTCCAGCATCAACAAATGTGGCATTGTTGAGAATTTCGTTTACAACCTTGGGGTAGTCAGACATTAAATTACGAAACAGCACCTGAGCCAGATGGTAGCTGAGTTCTTGCCCGTCGTCAGGAGAGAAAAATGAATCACCCGACCAGAACATGTCGATAGTTTCGGCATTCCAGTATGCACGATGGCGACGGCGTACTTCGTGATCCACCATGAAATACGATGAGTCCTGCACGACATCCTCCATGACCTGAGTCACACCTTCGTTGAGCCACAAAGGTAAAGGCAAATGGCGCAACAGGGCGTGATTTAATTCGTGAGCAATCACTCGTTCATAGTCATCGCCATAAGCAGGGCAGACCGCGAAGTGGCCGTACCCAACGTCGAGAAACATACCGCCAGACAAAGCGAACTCGCCCTCGTCGGGGTAGAAGTCAGTTACGTAGTCGTAATAGCTGTCGACATCACCGAAAAGCAAGACAACGTGTTTCCCGCACCCCTCATCGCTCGCTACGCCATCGAGCGTCTTAAGAATGGTTCGTCGGGCTCGCTCGGAATAACGAAGCAATCTCGTGCCGAGCGATTCGTCCGAAGCGAGCAGCAGGAATTCAGGCGATTCAAGAACGGTGTAACCCCTGGGTAGCGATTGAGTGAGTCGAGCGAGCCAGTCACGAGCAATTTGTGTCCAGGAATCGTCAAGTGAAATTGAGTCGACATTGGGCTCGACCCACGAAGCGATTACTTCCCATTTGGGGCGCGGCAGGGACTCGCGAACGTCGATAGCATTGGGGATTGGCGATAGAGAGTCTTCCATTCGATAGATCTGGGTCGGCTAACGGAAGGGTTTGCCGACGCCGGTGGTGACCGAAGCGAGCGATGCCTGAACGACGACAAATTGTACCAAGGCCAGCGCCCGTTGCCAAACAAACGAAGGTGTGCCGAAGGCCTAGCGTAAAACCATGTTAAGTGAACCGGCGACCTACGCTTCGGCTGCAAGTACAGAGTTGATTGTCCCAGCATTCTCGACAGATCGCACCACAATCGTAATGGATTCAATCGGGAATCGGCCAATAACCGAGTGCGCGAATGCACGTGCGAATGCGTCAATTGTCATTGGGCCGTAACCAGTCGCAAGCGTTGGCATCGCGATGGTTTTTGCTTCGAGTGAAACCGCAAGTTGGAATGCGGTGGTGAGTGTGGCAGCGACAATTTGGTGCGAGGAATCATAAAACGGGTCGATCGCGACAGCATGAATGATGTGCGAAAATGGAAGCGAACCGGCGGAAGTCCGAACGACCGTGCCAGCGGGAACGGCCGATTCGCCAATGGATTCAAGGTGAGCGTGTAGTTCGGATTGGATGTCTGGGGCACGTTCGCGGATCGCGCCATTGACGCCGCCGGACATGTTGAGCCAAGGGTTGGCGGTGGAAATCAGGACGTCAGCAGCAGCGTCGAGCACGTCACCAACGGTCACCACCACATTCATCTAGGGACACCCAACGGGAAGGTTTTTACGAAACCGCCCTAAACGAAGCGAACGATGTCTGAACTACGAGAGATTGTACCAAGGCCAGCCCGCGTGACCAACCAAGGAAGGTGTGCCGAAGGCCTAGCGTAAAAACCATGTTGCGCGACCGGTCTCTAACGGTCAGGATTGTCCGCAAGGATTGTGGCACGGTCTAGTTCGGAATGATCTATGCCCATTATCTCGCAAATTTCGAGCAGTGACGCAAGCGATTCAACGGCATCGGTATCTGGTTGGCCGTCGTTTACAGTCCCGACCGCCGCGCCCTCAAGCGTCAGGTTCCAGTTGACGCCAAACTCACGTGACGCCGACGAAAGAACATCGAGGATTTTCGTGGCGTCCGCATGGGCCATGAAGCTCTCGATGGCGGGATCGTCGTGCAACAGGAAGAGCTTGGTATTACCGGTGAGGCGATCTGGTGCGTCGGGATCGTCGTAGAAGTGAATAGGTTCGCACCACCAGTCGTAGCCGGCGGAAGCGGATTCGATGTGAGCCAGAATTGCAGCGCGAATGTCGGAAGCAACCGCAGAATTAGTTTCGTACGAAAGAGAAGTGCTCATTCAGTAGGTCGCCCAACGGAAGGTTTTTACGACACCGCCCGAAACGAAGCGGTGGAGTTTGAATCACCAATAATTGTACCAATGCCAGCCCGCGTGGCCAAACATGGAAGGTATGCCGAAGGCCTAGCGCAAAAACCATGTTGGGCGGCACCTACGTGCCAATCAAGCGATCATACTCTGCATGATTGCCGATCCAAAACCAAAGAAGACCGTCGTCAGTCTCGACAGCGAGTGCACGGAAATCTCGCCCAACGCGAGCAGATCGGTAACGGCCGACCTTCTTGAAGTGAAGGGACGGATGATTCGGGTCAGCCTTGAGGAGTGTAAAGTTCTTGTCGGCCAGCGTTCGGATCGCATCCGGGAGTTGTTTGTAGCAATCCCAGAATGCCGGGCTTGCTGAATGATTCATAGCGGCGTCGATTTGCCAGCGGCGTGATCACGTAGCGCTGCGTCAGCAAGCGAATCCAAACGCCCGTCGTGTGCGTCAGTTTCGATGCGTTTGTCAAACTGCGCGGAATCAAAATTCAGAAACCACTCGCGAAATTTCGCGAGTTCATCTGGGGGTAGTTTCTCGATCGTGTTTTCGAGCTCTTGAAGTGACATAGCGGATTGCCTTTCGAGCGGTGCCGCCCAACGGGAGGTTTTTACGATGCCGGTTCTGATCGAAGCGGAAAACATCGCACGCCAAACATTGTACCAACAGAACTCACGTTGCCAAAGATCGTAGGCGTTCGCGGGCTTGCACCAGAAGGAACGAGACCGAAGCGATTGATGTTTGCCCACCAAAAAACGCTTCAACGACGACAGCCGCGACTAGCGTAAAAACCATGTTGTGCGACCCTGCGCTACGGATCAGTCACCACCGGAAAACGGTCAAGCAGCAACCGCAAGTCATCGAGAGCGGTGTAAACCTGCGGTTGCAGCTCAGGCCACGGTGCACCGGAATCATCGGTTAGCGGAACAGCATGTGTGCGAATGTGGTCGATAGTGGAACGAAGCGCATCCGCGATGCGACGGGCGAGCTCAGGTGACTCCTGCAGATGGCGGTCGAGTGAGATTCCGCCGTTGTAGCCGCTGATCGTCAGTTGTTCGACGACGTCCGGTTGGTCAGCATGCACGTCGGCGACACGCGCGACCAGCCATCGGTACACGGCATTGCGGATGATCCACGTGTGCTCGCTGGTCGGCGCAATCGAGATTGTCACGGACATTAGTGATTTCTGGGTCGGCCAACGGAAGGTTTTTACGACACCGCCCTGAACGAAGCGAACGATGCCTGAACTAAGAGAGATTGTACCAAGGCCAGCCCGCGTGACCAACCAATGAAGGTGTGCCGAAGGCCTAGCGTAAAAACCATGTTGTCCGCCCCGGCTGAACTGCGCAAATCGCTATTCGAGCGAAAACATGATGCAACGTATCGGGCCATCACCGCCAAAGAATGTTTGGTCAACCCAGTTGGCGGGCGCGAAGATCACGCAACGCCGATAGTGTAGCGACAAGTCTTGAGTCCGGAATACGTCGGCGGAAGGCGTGTAGAGTATCCCGACCATGCCATGCTCGACGCTCTCGGCGTAAGAGCGTTGTCGTAGTTGAACGTAGCGTCCGGCGTATGCCATCAGAACGGCAGCAATTGCGACCAAGACGAACAAAGTTCGCAAACGAATTCGGCGTGGCAGCCAGTTTGGCATCGGATGCAACCGACTAGGGGCGGACAACGGGAGGTTTTTACGTCACCGCCCTAAAACGAAGCGAGCGAGTCTGAACTACTAGAATTGTACCAATGCCAGACCGCGTCGCCAAACAGGGAAGGTGTGCCGAAGGCCTAGCGTAAAAACCATGTTGTCGGACCGTCGCGTCGATCTAGCAGTTGGCCCCGGGAAGGCGAACGCGAAAAGTGCCGCAGAACGTTGCGAGCAGCATCCCGTACCGACCGGCACCGTGAGACGCGACAGTGATTAGCGGGTCGGCGAACGAGGGAAACGCATTGGACCCAGCAGCGGAGCATTCGTTGTCACCGAATGACGCGGTGAATTTCCACAAGACACCATCGTCGATGTCGTATCCAAGGTCCATCGGTGTGTAATCAGGCCGCCAGCGCCAAACGTCCAGAAAATCGAGCGCGTTGCGAAATGCGTCCAATTGCAAGTCGTTAACGTCGATGCAGGTCAAGTGCGTGTTGCGAAACGTGTCGAAGTGGCGGAACGCGTCGTCACCGGTGAACCGCAGTTGGCCGGATTGCAGCTGCCAAGTGTAATGACCGCCGAAACAGTGGTCTTCGGCAAGCGTGAATGACGGCTGCGTGCTCAATTGGTTTAGGTCCGACAACGGAAGGTTTTTACGACACCCGTCCCTGCGGAACCGAAAGATGTCGAATCAAGGAACATTGTACCAACGGTTCGCCGCTTGAACCACGAGCGAGGGTGTGCCGCTGTCTCCATCGGAGAAAAGTGTCACCGAAGCGGACGACGTTCATGGCCGGAAGATTCTCCAACGGAGAGCGGCCTAGCGTAAAAACCATGTTATGTCACCGCGAGCATGGGTCGAGCATTGGTTGCGGTCAGTGGTTTGACGCGTTGCCGGGCAGAATCACGTCACAATAGTCAAGGAGTTCGTCACCACGATCGTCGAGGCAGATGTCAGGTTTGGGCAGGAACCCGGCAAAGCAGTCAGCGATACCAAGCGACGTAGCAACATCGCGCGAGTAGTCGCCGCCGCCGCGAGACCAACAGTAGAGCGTGTGACCGTCGGCGTGCATCCGGCGCACGAAGTCCGCGCTGGCGGGCATGGGAATCTGCGTGGTGCCAACAGTGCGAATCAACGTGTCATCGACGTCAACGTAGATTACGCGTTTACGATCCAACGAGCACCTCGGTCACATAACGGAAGGTTTTTACGACACCGCCCTGAACGAAGCGAACGATGCCTGAACTACAGACGATTCTATCACCAGAGGGAGGCATGAACAAACGACAGCGGTGTGCCGAAGGCCTAGCGTGAAAACCATGTTAGCCGCCGCGGACCACTAACGGTCTAGGTGAACACCAATTCGTGCGGGATTGTCAGTGTAACACCATCGTTGTCGCGTGAGCATCGTTCCATCATCTCGAAGAATTCATCGCTTCGATCAGAGGGAGCCGGCATATAAACGAAGTGATACGATTCAGTTTGTTTTTTGAGCCGAATTGCGACCATAAAGAATTGCACACCATTAACGTTTCCCGGAACGATGAAGTACGGGTCCGTGTAGGGGACTGCGCCGTTTCGCAGTTCGCCAATGAGCGATCCCAAACGAGGGGTTTCTCGGTTCATGTCGCAGATGCGGCGTCGCAGTACCTGAACGATTTCCGTGCAAGCGTATTCGTAGCCGAAACACTTGTACAAGGACAAGTAGGCGCAGCGAAGCAAGCCAGTCTGAAAACGGTTCTTGATGTATCCGTAATTGATCGTCAGATTCAATTCACCAAAACGACCAGCTTCTGCGTCAGCCTGCATCGCCGCGACTTCAGCGGGGTTTGAAGCCTCACCAACAATGTTGATGTTTTTGAATCCGTCGCCCCATTCGATGTTAGCTGTTACCCGTTTGCCAAGCACTTCCAGTTTTACGGGCAGTGTTCCGTGACCGTTGAAACCGTCTTTTGTCTTCTGGAATTGCGACAAGTGTGAATGGGTGCGATCCACGTAATGCGCCCTTGATTTGCTGGGATAGGTATTCATGAAAAGAGGCTTCCTCCTGCAAAATGTTGGTTCTCACACTAACACCGCAGGAAAGGAAGCCTCATGGATGTCAAAGCTAACGTCGGAAGCCTTATTCACGCAATCGCAACTGATGAGATTGCGCAGTTCACTGGCCAAATTGCCGACGATTTGCGGCAACAAGTCACCATGCTGCTGGAGTTGTTCGCCGGGAACGACCCGACACCTTCGCGAACGCTTGACCTGGAAAATGCTCTTCAAGACCATCTTCGGGAATTCGGACGCAAGTTGATACAGTGGCTCGTTTCTCGACTTGAACCGGAACTCTCGCAGATGCCCGGAACGATCAAGCACCAACGTAAATCTTATCGTCGCTTGGCCGAAAAAACGCCACGGACCGACGTTGTCACGCGGTTCGGGAAAGTCACAATTGTTCGCGCCCGCTATCGACGCGGTCGATCCGGTCGAACGATTTTTCCGCTCGAAATGTTGCTTGGCGTGGAGAACGGATTCACGCCCGCAGCGGCGACCCGCGTCGGCAAACAATTTGCTGCCGCAGGAAGTTCTCAAGGCCGAACGCTGGAGTTGGTCGAGGATCAAATGGGTACGAAAATCGGCACCGAGAAGCTTCGCAAACTCGTCGGCACACTCGCTGGTGGCATGGAACCCTTTCGTGAGCAGGCTCAGGTGGACAAGTTGATGAAACTGGTCGAGCAAGCCCGGCAGCGGAAACTGAAGCCGGTGCTGTCGGTTAGTCGCGATGGTGTGGCCTTGGGCTTGGCACCATGGAGCTTCTTCGAGATGGCGAGCGTGGCCTGCGTGAGCGTGTTGGCTGACGGCAAGAAGCTCGGTACAGTCTACCTGGGCTGCACTCCCGAAAGCAATCAAGTCACGCTCTCGACGCAATTGACCAGCCTGCTTCAATCGACGATCCGTCGCTGCGGTGACTGCGTGCCGGAGATCGTGTACGTCAGCGATGCCGGCAAGGTCGAGACGGCATATTGGAAGAACACGTTGCGGAAGTTCTTCGTCGATGGCGTGCGGATCAAGATCACTCGCGTCGTGGATTACTACCATGCGGCGGAGCGTCTGACGACGATTGCCAAAGCGCTCAAGTTTGGCAAGAACAAAGGCAAGCGGCAGGAGTGGCTTGAACATGCTCGCTGGTTGCTGCTGCAGCCCGGCGGACACGGAAGGATGCTTCGCAGTATCGCGAAAATGCGAGAGCTACATAAGTACAAGGCGTCAGAGAAAGAAGAAGCCGTCAAAGCGGAACGATACCTTCGTCGCTACAGTCGTTTTATGAATTATGCTGAGATGAAATCACGAGGCTACCCAATCGGTAGCGGCGTCGTGGAATCGGCTTGCAAGCAAGTGGTCAGCGAACGGATGAAGTTGTCCGGCATGCGTTGGCACAAAACCGGCGGCCAAAGAACCATGAGCTTACGCTGTCTGCTACTGAGCGGAATTTGGGATACTGTCTATAGGGCTTGGCTCAACTCAAAACCAACCGTCAGCGAACTTATGAATTCGGGAACCCTGTGAATTACCGACTCGATGAGCGCAGCACCCAGATCGCACCCGTGTGAATCATAGAGGCTTCCGTGCGTGTTGTTGCAGGTTGTACAGGTAAGGACAACACGGTTGCCACCAACGGACCCCGGAATAATGTGTTCAATCGAGAGTGTGTCGAAGGTCGTCGGCTCCCAGCAAAGTGGGCAAGTGAGCGATCCTTCGGGATGAGACATCCCGGCAGCGTCCGCGCTCTTGCGGTAGTGATCGAACAGTTGTTGCTTATTTTGGTTGGCCATGCTGGTGTCCAGTACGTTTTATTGAAGGACACGAAAGTTGGGATCAGGTTCGACTAGCGGCGGCTAACGGGGAGCATGGCCGACGCCGCCCCTCTTCGAAGCGAAAGACGTTGGCCAACCAGAAGATTATACAACCAGATCCCGAGTGGAATGAAGAAGGAAGGCGTGCCCGAAGGGCCTTTGCGGCCATGCTGTGTTAGCCGACCCGGTCGATCGAGGGCCAGTCAGACGACCATTCAATTCGAATGGAATCGCAGTTGAGCTGGAACGACCATTGCCCATCATCGAGGTCCGTGCAGTGAAAACCGACAATCGACCACGGAAGAAAGTTGAACTCTGGATCGTAGTTGGTTTGCAGGATGCGCCCCACATGTGCATTGCGAAACGTGATAACAGTTGGCGAGGTGTATTCACGCTGCTCGGGGACGACTCCGAGCACAACAACATCTGAGGAATCGTCGGGTGGGTTTCGGCGCACGGTAAATTCGACGACGCAGTATTCACCGACATGGCCATCCGGAGAAACGTGATCCGCCCAATCACCGTAGACAGCAGATTCGATTGCGGATGGCATCGGAGAAATCTTGGGGCGGCTAACGGAAGGTTTTTACGACACCGCCCTAAACGAAACAAGCAATGTCTGAACTATGAAAGATTCTACCAAGGCCAGCGAGCGTTGCCAAACAACGAAGGTGTGCCGAAGGCCCCAGCGTAAAAACCATGTTGTGCGGCTCTTGAAGCGGAGTTAACCGTCGAACGATCGTTCGTATTCGTCTCGAATGCGTTTGGACTTGATGTCGCCCTTGATGCAATAGGGGCAACCGCATGGTTTGCGACCTTTTGCGCCGGGATAGTATCGCCACCCCAGTACCTGTGGCAAATTGTTGATCTTGTGAATCTCCTTGGCGTCGATCTTGCGAGGAATGATAACCTCGAAACCCTCAGGTTGTTCGGTGTTGAACACCACGCCGACGGCCTCGCTGGCCGTCATCTCGGTGTGGGCCTGATTATAGTGTCCGACGAGAACCAATTGTTCGTCCGGGATGCGGAAGTAAACGCCGACGATCGTGCGTTGCCCGCTGCGCTTCAGTTCACGCAACCATTGGTGTGAAACGTAGAAGTCGTTGGTGACGGGCATGGCAAAGACGATGCGGTCGTAGCCATCTCGCGCGACGTTGCGAACCCGACGCGTCTTGATGCCGGAGCGGCGCATTGAGTCGCTGTCGTTTTCAGGTGCAAGATGAACGAAGAGAGCCATTTGAGCCGCACAACGGAAGGTTTTTACGACACCGCTTCTCACCGAAGCCAAAAAACGTCGCAACACCAATCAGTTTACCAAAAAGAAACCACGTTGCCAAAGAGGCGGTGTCCGCGGCGTGGCAAACCAAAACACGTCATCGAAGCGATCGACGTGGCGAACCAAACGACGCTCCAGCGACGAAGCCGCGGCCTTGCGTAAAAACCATGTTATGTGACCGTCAGCCTCGGTATCGCGTTTGCTGTGCCCATTGGCGACCCTCTGGTGTCTCCAGCCATTCGCGACCTTCGTGCGATATCAGCCAAACAGGATCGCGCGTCTTGCGACGCAGCCAAAAGTCAAAAGCGTCAATCGGCGAACCACCAACGAGATTGTAGATCGGCCAAAGCACAACAGCCAGAACGAGGCCGCCGAATCCAATGTGCGGTTTCGTCAGCGCGTACGTCAGCACGGAAAGCGTGAGAGAGATCGACATGTAACCGATGTTGCGAATCGGTTTCGCAATGCGCATGATTCGAGTAGGTCGCACAACGGAAGGTTTTTACGACACCGCCCTAAACGAAGCGAGCGATGCCTGAACTACGAAAGATTGTACCAATGCCATGGCCCGTTGCCAAAGAGCCAAGGTGTGCCGAAGGCCACAGCGTAAAAACCATGTTATTCGCCGCTCGCCACCAGTTCGGCATGATATTCGTTGAGCCGTGCAATATATGGGGTGACGAATTCAATGAAGTCAGATGTGACCTCAGCGATGGAGCCATAGGCACCAGATGATGCGAGATCGTAACCGTCGTCGATGCGGTAAATGCTATTGCGTTGAGAATCGTCCAGCAAATCTTCGTTGTCGATATCGAGCAAGATAGCGTAGAGGGAACGAGCAGCTTGCTCTAGCGAGATGCGTTTGGCACCGAAGGCAAGTCCAAGAAACGCGAAACGGAGGTCAATGCAAAATTGAGGGTTGTTGGTGCCCAGCGATTGAAGGTTGGAAACCACGAAACGCGGGTCAGTCTCGCGGCAGAGCGAAAGGTCAATGAGCGCGTCTGAGGCCTTGTCGCATGCCTCCAGCTGGCGGTCGGCCCAGTCGATAATCTGAGGTTTGTCGAAGTGGCCAGATTCATAGCCCCACCGAAGGACGTCAGCTTCGGATGCGGAATGGTCGGCCATCGTGATGACTGCGAGCGAATAACGGAAGGTTTTTACGACACCGCTTCTCACCGAAGCCAACAAGCGTCGCAGCGTCAAGCAGTTTACCAAAAACAAACCAGTTTGCCAAAGAGGCGGTGTCCGCGGTGTGACAAACCAAAACGCGTCATCGAAGCGGTCAATATGGTAAACCAAATAGTTGTCCAAAGACGAAGCCGCGGCCTTGCGTAAAAACCATGTTAGGCGACTCTCGCGCCAATCACACAATTTGGCAACTGTTGTTGTAATTTGGCAACGCCGTCATGTGTAACATCGGTGTCTTCAAGGGCAATGTGAGACAAGTTGGGCATCTTTGCGAGGAAGGCCAAGCCGGAGTTGGTCACCCGGGTATTGCAAAGTACGAGCGTTTCAAGGGACTGGAGAACGGTCAGAGATGCAAGTGCATCGTCGGAGATTGGACACCAGCTGAGATTCAGAATCAGAATACTAGCCACATCATTGCGAGCTGCGAGCAATTTGACGGCGCCATCCGTCAACAGGCCGCAAGTAAAGTCTGCGTCGACAATCCTGCCATCTTCATCACGTTTGACCATCGAAGGCATATTCAATCCGTGTTCCACGAGGGATTCGTCGTCGAATTTTGCCATTAGCTGAGTCGCCTAACGGAAGGTTTTTACGACACCGCTTCTCACCGAAGCCAACAAGCGTCGCAACACAGAATAGTTTACCAAAAAGAAACCGCGTTGCCAAAGAGGCGGTGTCCGCGGCATGGCAAATCAAAACGTGACAACGAAGCGAACGAATCTGCACGCCAAGCGATGCTCCACCGACGAAGCCGCGGCCTTGCGTAAAAACCATGTTAGCGGACATGGGAGCGGAGAAGACGCATCAATCACCATAAGCATCCGGATCGTACACAACATTTGGCGGGTCGATGATTGACCGCTCCGTTTCCAAGACGGATTTGACGTAAAGGCCAAACGATTCGTGCACGATATCAGGAGTGAAGGGGCGCGAATTGAGATTGTGCAGTTCTGCGGCATCAACGTCATGGATTGCGAATTCATCTCCAAGCGTACGCGAAGAAGTATCGAGCACAACGACGCCGCCATCACCCATGTCGTTGAGGATCACAAAATGGTGCGGAAGAGAGATTGAATGCCGCAGTTCGAGAGTAAGGGCAACCGATTCAGAAAGGTTGGGAATGCCCGTTGCGTGCCAGTAGCCGTAGGTCGTGAGCAACCACTTGATTGAAGGTGGGAAGCGGCATTCGAGGTCAGCTTCGTATTGCGCCAATGTGCAATCGGATTCGGGAAGACGCCCGCGAAACCAGTCGGCGTTGGATTCAACGAACTGGCGAAAAGCGTCGAACTCCATTTAGTTTATGTCCGCTAACGGAAGGTTTTTACGACACCGCTTCTCACCGAAGCCAAAAAACGTCGCAACACCAATCAGTTTACCAAAAAGAAACCACGTTGCCAAAGAGGCGGTGTCCGCGGCGTGGCAAACCAAAACACGTCATCGAAGCGATCGACGTGGCGAACCAAACGACGCTCCAGCGACGAAGCCGCGGCCTTGCGTAAAAACCATGTTATGTGACCGTCAGCCTCGGTATCGCGTTTGCTGTGCCCATTGGCGACCCTCTGGTGTCTCCAGCCATTCGCGACCTTCGTGCGATATCAGCCAAACAGGATCGCGCGTCTTGCGACGCAGCCAAAAGTCAAAAGCGTCAATCGGCGAACCACCAACGAGATTGTAGATCGGCCAAAGCACAACAGCCAGAACGAGGCCGCCGAATCCAATGTGCGGTTTCGTCAGCGCGTACGTCAGCACGGAAAGCGTGAGAGAGATCGACATGTAACCGATGTTGCGAATCGGTTTCGCAATGCGCATGATTCGAGTAGGTCACATAACGGAAGGTTTTTACGACACCGCTTCTCTCCGAAGGCAAAAAGCGTCGCAACACCAAACAGTTTACCAAAAAGAATGGACGTTGCCAAAGAGGCGGTGTCCACGGCGTGGCAAACCTAAACGCGTCATCGAAGCGAGCTACGTGACAAGCCAAACGATTCTCCAACGACGAAGCCGCGGCCTTGCGTAAAAACCATGTTAGGCGACCGTTGCCACTGGTTATCGGCCAACCATCGCCAAAAGTTTGGTCACGACAGCGTCCAGATGCGAGCATGGCGACGAGAGTCCCATGTTGTCGGTCTCGATGTGTGCGAGATGCTGGCGAAGTTTAACGGCGTCTGCGCCGGAAAGCAGTAGTGAACAAACGCCTCCGACGTAAGAGTCGTATTCGTCATCAGCAGGTGACACGTCGTTGATTCCGATTGGGTCCCAATCGCGCCAGAGGGACAAACGCACCATTGACGTCAGTTCCGCAGCAGTTGGTTGGCGTTGAGTCACGATTGATCTAGGTCGCCTAACGGGAGGTTTTGCCGACGCCGGTGGTGACCGAAGCGAGCGGCGTGGAATTGCGAACAGCTAATGATACGCTGGGGGAAGGTGAATTACCAACGTAGGCGTGCCCGTAGGGCCTCAGCGGCAAAACCATGTTAGACGATGCGTTGAAGTGCCAAGACAGTATCAACTCGCGAAAGATGTGCAAGCCGACCGCGCAAACCGGTGTGCATTCGTGGCACGACATCGGACACGTTTTAAGCCACGGATCGGCACGGATTTACACGGATGGTCAGAGCACCGATCTGCGCAAGGGGGGCCTCGTCGTGAGTCCCACGACGCCGCCAAAGCGGTTGATACTCAAGCCCGTGATTCGATGCTCCACGTCAACCAGCCCGTCCGCGCAACCAAACCCCAGCATCGTCTAACGGAAGGTTTTGCCGACGCCGGTGGTGACCGAAGCGAGCGGCGTGGAATTGCGAACAGCTAATGATACGCTGGGGAAAGGTGAATTACCAACGTAGGCGTGCCCGTAGGGCCTCTGCGGCAAAACCATGTTAGACGACCGGTGAATGGCCAGTAGAGTCGGCCAACACCAATCCGGCGGCAAGAAGATGTTTGCGAGCGAACCAAATCACGGAATCAACGCGATCATCGGGGGCATCCGAAATCATGAGCGATGTGTCAGCGCCGTCAGCCACCAATTGCACGGTGTATTGGAGGCCACGTTCCATCAGGTAGTCACGAATCACGACCGGCGAGGCGACAACGGCGTCAAGCGGCGCAGGATCAGCGGTCCGTCCAGCGAAACCGAAAAGGACGTGGCCAGCGTCGTCGTGCGAGAACGCGGCGTGAACGACAGTATCAACATCGGCGGAGATCGTAATGGATGCTGCCATCAGTGAACTCTAGGTCGTCTAACGGAAGGTTTTGCCGACGCCAGTGGTGACCGAAGCGAGCGGCGTGGAATTGCGAACAGCTAATGATACGCTGGGGGAAGGTGAATTACCACTTAGGCGTGCCCGTAGGGCCTCTGCGGCAAAACCATGTTAGACGATGCGTTGAAGTGCCAAGACAGTATCCACTCGCGAAAGATGTGTAAGCCGACCGCGCAAAACGGTGTGGATTCGTGGCACGACATCGGACACGTTTTATGCCACGGATCGACACGGATTTACACGCATGGTCAGAGCGCCGAACTGCGGAACGGGTGCCTCGTCGCGAGTCCCACGACGCCGCCAAAGCGGTTGATACTCAAGCCCGTGATTCGATGCTCCACGTCAACCAGCCCGTCCGCGCAACCAAACCCCAGCATCGTCTAACGGAAGGTTTTTACGACACCGCTTCTCTCTGAAGTCAAAAAGCGTCGCAACACCAAACAGTTTACCAAAAAGAAACCACGTTGCCAAAGAGGCGGTGTCCGCGGCACGGAAAAACCAAAACACGTCACCGAAGCGAAGGCCATAGCAAACCAAACGATGTTCCAACGACGAAGCCGCGGCCTTGCGTAAAAACCATGTTGTACGCCCCTACTCGCTGGGTTTTGGCGGGACACATTCGTTGGCCCAAGACGATTCGGGCATGCGATTGAATACACGCATAAACCGCGCGAAAAGCGCAAACCAAATGAGCGTGCCGTTTGGTGGTGGATCGGGAATTGAGCATTTGAGGGACGACATCATCATGTTCGAGGCATGAGCCTCGTCCTCAGGAAGTTCGATGTAGCAGTATGGATCGTCGTTGGCGACACAGAATACGGCGAGTCGAATCCCAAGATTGCGGTCAACGCCAGTTTGGTAGTAGTCGCGGATGTCGGATTCGGCGGCGAGCTGTGATTGGTCGATGTAGATAGGCCGAGTCGCCAGATAGCGGGAGCCAACACCGCGGCGCGAGATGATAGAGTCACGCCAAATCCAGCGCAGAGTGTCCGACACGTTCTGCGATCGGAGGAAGTCGCGAAACGTCGAAACAGCGTCGTCAAATGGAGGTGATGGCTGCATCAACGAGTGACTGGGGCGTACAACGGAAGGTTTTTACGACACCGCCCTGAACGAAGCGAGTGATGTCTGAACTACGAGAGATTGTACCAAGGCAAGCGTGCGTGACCAACCAAAGAAGGTGTGCCGAAGGCCTAGCGTAAAAACCATGTTGCACGACCGCCGCGCCGCCAAAACGGCCGCAATCATAGTCCACGACTGCAAGCATCCGCGATAATCGAATTCACGCGTGCCATCTGCGGACGCGACGCACTAACCGTGATTTCAATAGTCTCTGGTTCGTAATCCTCGACGTAGCCGGAAACGCGAATTTTGGGCGAGTCAAAGAATACGTAGCGTTTTTCGTCGCGCTGATTCTCGCGGGCATCAAGGAAAACGCTGTCAATCTCGGCGGCGGGGAAGAACACGCCGAGCGCACCTTCGAGGCGGGCGAACACGAGTCGAAGCGAATCGTCGATGGTGATGGGATTGTCAACCATCGAATACCTGAGGTCGTGCAACGGAAGGTTTTGCCGACGCCAGTGGTGACCGAAGCGAGCGGCGTGGAATTGCGAACAGCTAATGATACGCTGGGGGAAGGTGAATTACCACTTAGGCGTGCCCGTAGGGCCTCTGCGGCAAAACCATGTTAGACGATGCGTTGAAGTGCCAAGACAGTATCCACTCGCGAAAGATGTGTAAGCCGACCGCGCAAAACGGTGTGGATTCGTGGCACGACATCGGACACGTTTTATGCCACGGATCGACACGGATTTACACGCATGGTCAGAGCGCCGAACTGCGGAACGGGTGCCTCGTCGCGAGTCCCACGACGCCGCCAAAGCGGTTGATACTCAAGCCCGTGATTCGATGCTCCACGTCAACCAGCCCGTCCGCGCAACCAAACCCCAGCATCGTCTAACGGAAGGTTTTTACGACACCGCCCTAAACGAAACAAGCAATGTCTGAACTATGAAAGATTCTACCAAGGCCAGCGAGCGTTGCCAAACAACGAAGGTGTGCCGAAGGCCCCAGCGTAAAAACCATGTTGTGCGGCTCTTGAAGCGGAGTTAACCGTCGAACGATCGTTCGTATTCGTCTCGAATGCGTTTGGACTTGATGTCGCCCTTGATGCAATAGGGGCAACCGCATGGTTTGCGACCTTTTGCGCCGGGATAGTATCGCCACCCCAGTACCTGTGGCAAATTGTTGATCTTGTGAATCTCCTTGGCGTCGATCTTGCGAGGAATGATAACCTCGAAACCCTCAGGTTGTTCGGTGTTGAACACCACGCCGACGGCCTCGCTGGCCGTCATCTCGGTGTGGGCCTGATTATAGTGTCCGACGAGAACCAATTGTTCGTCCGGGATGCGGAAGTAAACGCCGACGATCGTGCGTTGCCCGCTGCGCTTCAGTTCACGCAACCATTGGTGTGAAACGTAGAAGTCGTTGGTGACGGGCATGGCAAAGACGATGCGGTCGTAGCCATCTCGCGCGACGTTGCGAACCCGACGCGTCTTGATGCCGGAGCGGCGCATTGAGTCGCTGTCGTTTTCAGGTGCAAGATGAACGAAGAGAGCCATTTGAGCCGCACAACATGTTTATAGGCGACACCCTGTCGCATTAAACGCAAGGTGTCGGAAAGTGGGCTATTTTGGTGGTTTGGGTAGCGGTGTGCAAGGTTGGTTTTTGCTTTTCTTGATTTTCTAACGGATTCGACGTCTTTTTTCTTGATTGGTGAGTGTCGAGCGTTAGATTCGAGATGGATATTTTGGCTATTTGAGCTGAAGGCTTTTATCGGATGCGGCCGCCGACGACTGCCGGCCGCGTAGGGGGGGGCGATGCGATGGACCCGAATGATCTGTTTGATGAGGCGGCGAAGATCACCTCGCGAAATGCGGTCTCGGTAGCCTGCGAGGAGCAGCGTTCACTGATGGGTAATTCCTCCCCCGTGGCTCTGGGGAGTGCCAGTTCCCAGGAGACGCTGAGGTCGAATGAGGCCTCTGGTCAGGAACGAACAGAGAAACCGCTGCGGGATCCGATTCATCGCTATCGCGACGCGACGGCGTACCGTGCTGCGATGGGACGCGATGCGCCGCGCGATCGAGTGATCGATACACGGGATTTTCGCAGTGAGATGGCAGCCGTCGATCTGAGAACACAGCGGCCAACCCCGCAGGAATTTGTCCGGCTGATGTACCGTGAGATGAAGATTCGGAATTTTAAGAGGAGGACGGTGAAGCCCTACATCGCCGCACTGAAATCGTTTCTGCGTTGGTCGGGGCGACTCCCGCATGAAATGGATCGAGAGGCGGTCAAGGAATACTTGCTATACCTCGTCGAGACAGACCGCGGCTTTTCTCATCTGGGCGTTCATCTATCGGCGATCCGAGATGCGTTCGATAAGTTTTGCTTTCTCGATATCACACTGGGGATTGAGACACCCAAGCGAGACAAAAAGAAACCAATTGTGTTGAGTAAGGACGAGGTCCGGCAGTTGATTGAGGCTGCCGTGACGCTGCGGGACAAACTGCTGTTGGGACTCATGTATGCGACGGGGATGCGAGTCAGCGAAGTGGTCCGGGTCCGTTGGCGCGATGTTGATCTGGACCGCAACGTCATCGCGATCGTGCAAGGCAAAGGTAACGTCGATCGCCAAGTGATGTTGCCGGAGACGTACCGTTCGCTGTTTCGTTCGCTGAAAGATGAATGTGGCGGCGACTCGTATTTGTTCCCGAGTGAGTCGGCGACGCGACATGCGTCCAATGCGGGGCGATATCTCAATACGCGTACTGTCCAGCGAGTGATGAAGCGAGCCGTCGCCGTTGCGGGGATCACCAAGCCTGCCACGCCGCACAGCTTGCGTCACTCTTTCGCCACCCACAGTTTTGAGGACGGTTGTGATATTCGCCGCATCCAGAAAGTATTGGGTCACGCCAGGTTAGAAACAACGACCATTTATGTGCACGTGGCAAAGCCTGTTGATCCGGCCCAGATGCCCAGTCCGTTGGACAGGATGACGGGCAATGTCCTGCCGGCAAACGCGAATACCGACGCGATGCTCGATCAGCCGAGCGGTTCGACTCCTGCAGCAGAGCGGCTTGACTGTTTTGCCACGCCGCCTCAGATTCATGTCAAGCAATTCGAGGGCGAAGAATCGGTACGCGTCACGATTGAGATTGCCGCAGTCAGGCAGCGAGTATTTTTGACAGGCACTCGTGCGACTGAGCCACGGCCCGGTTTCTGGACCCTGGCGATTCCGCCATTGGAGGCGTGGCGAGCGGAGATCCGGTTACTCGATCCAGGGCAACAGCGGGTGATCGGGGAGGTGAAGTTTTATGAGTTCTTGCGAAAGTCGATCAGTCAAAAACTGGCTCGAGTGGGCAGTAGCGCGGAATCGTCGAAGTACGCGTCCAAGCAAAATCCCTCCACAGCTCTTCAAAAATCGCTGTCTCGAACCACCCGTGAGTCCGGCGTTAAATACCGAGCCGCGCGCTCAGCGTGACATCCGCGCGGGTGGTTTGTTGCGTCTCAGACACGACGAGTAGAACTCATCCATCAGACCAGGATATCGGTCACTGCGTGACGTTCCTCCACGCCGGTAAGTTTCAAATCGAGACCTTGAAACGGTATCGTCAGCCGCCGATGGTCGATGCCGAGCGTGTGCAGGATCGTGGCGTGTAAATCGTTGACATGGACCGGGTTGGCGACAATGTTGTACCCGAACTCATCGGTCTCACCGTAGACCGATCCTGGTTTAACCCCGCCGCCGGCCAGAAAGACGGAGAAACACCGCGGATGGTGATCGCGACCGTAGTTCGTCTCCGTCAGTTTGCCTTGGCAGTACACTGTCCGTCCGAATTCGCCCCCCCACACCACGAGCGTGTCGTCGAGCAGTCCGCGCTGATCGAGATCGTTGATCAGCGCGGCAGTGGGCTGGTCGGTATCACGGCACTGTTTGCCCATATGGTCAGGCAGGTGGTCGTGCTGGTCCCAACCCATGTGAAACAGTTGGATGAATCGCACGTCGCGTTCGGCCAGGCGACGGGCCAACAAGCAGTTTCTCGCATAGGTACCGGGCTTGGACACCTCCGGGCCATAGCTATCGAGCGTGGATTGTGGTTCGTCGCGGAAGTCCATCAACTCAGGAACCGACGCTTGCATGCGAAACGCCAACTCGTATTGCTCGATCCGAGTCTGGATCTCTGGATCCATCGTACGCGCGAACGTTTCCTGGTTCAGCGATTTCAGATCGTCCAAGACTCGCCGCCTAATTTGCGGCGGACAGCCTGCCGGGTTGGCCAGATACAGAATGGGGTCCGCTCCGCCGCGAAGTTTCACGCCTTGCGTTTTCCCAGGCAGGACACCATTGCCCCACAGGCGGTCGTAGAGAGGTTGCCCGGCGGCGCGGCCGGTACCGCGTGAGACCATGACGACGAAGGTGGGCAGGTTCTCGTTAATCGATCCCAACCCATACGATACCCACGCCCCCATGCTGGGCCGACCCGACAACTGTGACCCTGTCTGGAAAAACGTAATCGCGGGATCGTGATTGATCGCTTCGGTATGCATCGAGCGAATCACACAGCACTTGTCAGCGACGCCACCGATGTGCGGCAGCAGATCGCTCACCCAGGTCCCCGCCTGGCCTCTCTGGCGGAAGTTGAAGATCGATGGAGCGATCGGGAAACTCGACTGTCCCGCGGTCATCCCCGTCAATCGTTGACCATCCCGAATCTCATTGGGCAATTCCGTGTTGGCGAGCTTGTTCAGCCCCGGCTTGTAGTCGAAGGACTCGAACTGTGACGGCGCTCCGGACTGGAACAGATAGATCACTCGTTTGGCCGTCGGCGGATGATGCGGCAGCCCGGCCAGGCCTGGGCCCGCATTCAATTGATGAGCAATCGCGGCCTTGGGTCCGGCTTGCGCGTTCATTGCGGCCGCAGCAATGGCCCCCAAGCTCAGCCCAGACGATTTGAGAAACAGTCGTCGATTTTCGATCATGGCATTTATTCCTTGGTAACTGTTTCATCTAGATTCAAGAGGATCGACGCCACCGAGGTCATGGCCGCCAAGCGGTCCTGCCGAAGCGAGGGGTCGACTTTCGAATCGCCGGTCGCCAGCAATTCACCAGCTTCGTCGACATGCTCCGCGTAAAACTGACAGTAGGCTTCAAACCCCTGCAATAGCACGTCCAATTCGGTCTCGCTGGGCTGGCGCAACGTCGTCAAGAAAAACCCGTGGCGGATCGAATCACGCGAGGAAGCTTCACCGCCTGCCGCTTTCTGGGGTTCGTTTAGCATCCGCTCGGCTAACTTGCGTGCCGCCTCCACGTAGGTCACATCATTGAGCAGTGCCAATGACTGCAGCGGCGTGTTGGTGCGGGCTCGTTGGAGTTGGCAGGTCTCCCAGTTCGGTGCGTCAAAGGTGGCCAATGTTGGATGGGAGACAGTGCGTTTTCGGTAGGTATACAAACTCCGGCGATATAGGTCGTCGCCTTGCGACGGCACGTAGGGACCATTGTTCGCACCGCCGGCGAGTTCTTCCCACAGCCCTGCGGGCTGGTAGGGGAACACGGATGGGCCGCCAACCTGTTCGACCAGTAAACCGGCTGCGTGCAACGATGCATCGCGAATCTGTTCGGCGGACATTCGGTACCGTGGTCCGCGAGCCAAATATCGATTGGCCGGATCGCGAGCGAGCGAATCCTCGGTCATGTCGGATGCTTGCTGATACGTCGCCGTCATCACAATCATTTTGTGCAGTCGTTTCAAATCCCAGCCGTGGCTGCGAAAATCATCTGCCAGCCAATCGAGTAACGGAGGATTCAACGGCGGGCTGCCCTGCAAGCCAAAATTCCCGACGGTCTCGACCAAGCCCCGACCGAAGAATTTCAACCACGCACGATTAACGACGACGCGGGCAACGAGCGGATTGCGGGGGTCGACCATCCAGCGAGCCAACCCTAACCGGTTGCGTGGTTGGTCGGCATTGAGTTGGGGAAGTGCGGCGGGGATGCTTGGCGCCAAGGCCACGCTCGTATCGGGTTGGTCGTATTGTCCACGCTGCAACCGAAATGTTTCGCGGTACTCGCCTGGTCGCTCCCGCATGATCATTGTCGTTTGTGTCTGAGCAGTTAGCTGATCACGCTCTACTTGCAGTTCTGTGAGCTTCGCGGCCGCTTCGCCGCCATCGATGCGGTGAAGATATCGACTACAGACCTCGATCGCCGTCGCCTCATTGCCGGTCTGGGTGAGTTGGTCGAAATGCGACACGACGGCGCGGTGCAGCAGAGCACCGATGTCGGATTGGGACAGTGTTCGATCATACAAACGAAAATCGGCCATTTCGCCTTTGAGAAATTCGCTCTGCGAGCGTTGCCCGAGTTGGAATGGCACTTTCGTGGCCAGAGATTGGGTTAATGAGTCCGCGTTGATCTGAACCTCGACCGGTTTGCCATCGAAATAGATGCGTATACTGCTCGCTTTGCTCCCGCCATCGTACGTCACACTGACAAACGTCCATGCACCGGGTTGAAATCGTGGGTTGGTAGTCACTGCGATGGCGTTGTCGGACCAGCGGTGAATCAGGTGAACTTTCAAGCGACCGTCGGCTAAGATCAACGCGTCGACGCCACGATATCCATCACTTTCATCCATCTGGCCGAAAATCGCTCCGCGCGCATTGCCGTTCACCCACGCAGACCAAGAGAACGGAGCCTCTCGCTCGAACGAGTAGGCGGGCGTGTCAATACTGCCGGCCGCGTCGGCTTGCCCCGGGAACACGTAACACGTCCCGACGGGTGAGTCGCTTTCGGGAAGTTCCATGCCTACGAGATCGCTCAATACATAAACTGGCTGCGGAAGCGAGATTGACTCTTGGGCGGAAAGCGATGCCCGCCAAGTCTCCACGGTACGTTGCAGACGGCTTTCATCAGCAGCGTGGGCGTCGATTTGCTGTTGCAACTCATCGATCTGAGCGGCAATTTCCGCCAACCGAGCGGCCTCCTCTTGCGTGGGCACGTGCAGTTGCGGGCCGACGTTTCCGCGTGCTTCGTTGTACACGCCTTGCTCGTCGATGTTGTTGAAGAAAGCGAAGAACTCGTAAAACTCTTTCTGTGAGACCGGGTCGTATTTATGGTCGTGACAGCGAGCGCAGCCCATCGTGAGCCCCAAGAAGGCAGCCGATGTCGTTTCCACGCGATCGACACAGTTCTCGATTCGCCACTCTTCACTGATCGCGCCCCCTTCCGTCACAGAGGGATTGTTGCGATTGAATCCACTCGCGATGAGCTGTTCCGTCGTCGGATGGGGCAGCATGTCGCCAGCGACCTGAGAAACAATGAACTCGTCATACGGTAGATTCTCGTTGAATGCCTGGATCACCCAGTCACGCCAGGGCCACATATTGCGAACGAAATCGTTCTGGTAGCCGTTCGTGTCCGCGTACCTCGCCACGTCCAGCCACTCCACCGCCATCTGCTCACCGTAGTGGGGTGACGCCAGGAGCCCGTCGACGACACGCTCGAACGCGTCTGGCCCGGAGTCACTTGTAAACGTGGCGAGTTGCGCAGGGGTAGGTGGTACGCCGACGAGATCAAGATAGGCTCGCCGCAGCAATGTTGTTCTGTCCGCAGGAGGAGAGGGGGACAATCCTTTCTGCTCGATCAACTGTTGGACAAATCCATCGATGATCCGTTGGGGCCGATCCGTATTCCCAAGGGATTCGACAGGCGTCGCGATGGGTTCGAACGCCCAGTGTTGTTGCCATGCAGCCCCCTCCTCGATCCAGCGTTGAAGGAGCCGTTTGTCATCAGCCGAGAGTGGATGCAGAGCCTTGGCCGGCGGCATGATCAGCTCGGGGTCCTCTGAATAGATCCGAGAAACCAATGCGCTGCCGACGGGATCGCCCGGCACAACGGCGAATTTCTTGGCCGACGATTCGTCATCCAACCTTAAATCCGCCTCGCGAGTTTCTTCGTCGGGGCCATGACAGGCATAGCAATGTTGTGCCAGAAGTGGTTGGATTTGCTGCCTGAAACTGACCTCCGTCTCCGCCCGATCCTCAGCCTTGAGCTGCCCGATTGTCGGCTGGCAAAGTACGAGAAAACCCAACGTCGTGAGCAAACGCGGGGATCGGAGGCGCTGCGGCAACAAACTCATAGAAACGTCTTTGACCGTCAGAAAGGTAACCGTTCCCCGCCCTTAAGAGTCGGGTAGTGATCTCAATCGTAGTCCATCGCCAGGCGACAATCTAGAAGAGCGGTACGCCGACGGAAGCTGCAATAGCGAGGAGAGTCTTAGAAAGCAATTTTTGTTCAGGCCACTGAATCGCCTTCGTTGAGAGTACCTCTCCCACCACGATTTCCAACCGGTCACGATCCGCATTGACCGCAGGAGTTGGCGACCGAGAATAGGGGTGATCGGAGCGTTGTGACGCAGAGCGGTATTCGGTCGAGAAAGCACTGTGCTGACACGAATGGAGGGAACCGATGAGTTGGCATGTGGCTCCAAATACAGGTCCGCCGTCAAGCCGCAGAATCGAGTCGACGGGCCCGTCGTTGAAGGATAAGGTGAATTCGCGAGGCTATCCAGCTAGACGGATACGGGGCAATGGATACAATGGACTCGATTGCCAAGGGCGCTTTGTGCGACAAAATTAGCGTTTCAGAGTCAATCTCTGCCTCATTGGCTCGGCCGAAAAGCTGCCGAGTTCCCACCGGATCCTGCTGATGTTGGAGTCTTCGCGTGAAACGCTGTAGCTGTTTGCCTGGGTTGCTGGTTTCACTGGTCGTCAGTGCATCGTTGAGTCAGGCTGCAGAGAACGCAGTGTTTTTTCGCGGATTGAATCTGAATGGTCCCGCCGTTGTGATTGACGGCAACGCTTGGGAGGGTCGCGACTCCGCCAACTATGTGTGCAATGACAGTGCTTTCGAGCAGCAAAACGTAAGGCTGGTTCCAACCACCGACGCTGAGCGAGCCAAGATGATTCGCAGCAGTCGCTGGAATGGCAACCGGGTCGAGTTGAATCATATTCCCGACGGGACATTCACTGTCTTTCTTTACGTCTGGGAAGACAATAGGCCCGAGACCTATGAGATACTTCTCGATGGCAAACCGGTCGTTTCGCGTTTCAATAGTGGCACGGCGGGCAAGTGGCAGCGACTCGGGCCGTGGTACACCGACGTCAGCAGCGGTTCGATCTCGCTGGCCAGCAAGGGGGTCGCTGCAAATTTCTCAGGGATCGAATTGTGGAGTGGCAAGCATGATGGAATCAATGAGCCGCCCATCAGCGACGAGCAGTTGTTGTTTTTTGAAAACAAGATTCGACCACTGCTGGTGACGCACTGCTATGAATGTCACAGCAGCGAGAGTGACGATTTGCAGGGCGGGTTGCTGGTGGATTCACGCCCGACGCTACGGCGTGGAGGCGACAACGGACCAGCGATCATCCCCCGAGATGTCGATCACAGTTTGCTCGTGCAAGCGGTGCGGTACGAGGCCGGGATGGAAATGCCACCCGATGAGAAACTGTCTGATTCAGAGATTGCTGACTTGGAACATTGGGTCAAACAGGGGGCCCCTGATCCGCGTAGCGATGCAACCCATTTCGTGCGTAAGAAGATCGACGTTGAGAAGGCGAGAGCGTTTTGGTCACTGCGTACGCTCACCGAACCAAAGGTCCCTGCCCCAAACGATGCAAAGTGGGCGTTCAACGAGATCGATCGGTTCATTGCTGCGGAACTCGATGCGCATGCACTGCAACCGGTGATGGATGCCGACAAGTCCACTTTGATTCGGCGTGCGACCTACGATTTAACGGGCTTGCCACCGTCACCCGACGACGTGCGTGCATTCCTGGCCGACGACTCACGCGATGCATTTGGCAAGGTCGTTGACCGGTTACTGCAGTCGCCGCAGTATGGCGAGCGATGGGGACGGCACTGGATGGACTTGGTCCGCTATGCAGACACAGCGGGCGACAACTCGGACTATCCGATCCCGGAGGCGTACCGGTACCGCAACTACATCATTGATTCCTTCAACGCAGACAAACCGTATGATCAGTTTGTCAGGGAGCAGATCGCTGGCGATCTCTTGCCCGCCGATTCGGACGAGCAGCGTAACGAACAAACGATCGCCACAGGCTATCTCGCAATCTCACGGCGATTTGGATCGGTCGTCGACAAGTATCCACAGCACCTGACGATCGAAGATTCACTCGACAACATCGGGCGCACGCTGCTGGGGATGACGGTGACCTGTGCACGATGTCACGATCACAAGTTCGATCCGATATCACAAGACGACTACTACGGACTGTACGGGATTTTCCAAAGTTCGCGATACCCTTTTCCCGGTATCGAACTCGACCAGAAGCCGAGAGATTTCGTGCCGCTCATTGAGCAGGGCAAACCTTCCAAGACGCTTGTCTACGCGATGGCCGAGGGAGCTGTCGGTGACGCTGTGGTACAGATTCATGGGGATCCCGATCAGCCGGGCGAACTGATTTCTCGGCGTTTCCTCGAAGTTCTCGGGGGGCAAATGCTCACCGGCGACGAGCACCAACAAAGTGGTCGATTGCAACTCGCGGACTGGCTGACTGCGAGTGAGAACCCGTTGACGGCGCGTGTCATGGTCAATCGCCTTTGGCAGTATCACTTTGGCACTGGATTGGTGAAAACGCCGAGCGACTTTGGAATTCGCGGGCTTCCACCCACGCATCCCAAACTTCTCGATTGGCTCGCGTCACGATTTGTCGCCGATGGTTGGTCGATCAAAACAATGCATCGTCGCATCATGCTCTCACGGACCTATCAACTGAGCTCGAAAGTCGAACCGGAGTCGCATGCGATGCAGACCGATCCGGACAACGATCTGCATGGACGGTTCAGTCGTCAGCGGATCGACGCCGAGTCGTTGCGAGACACGTTGCTATGGCTCAGCGGTGAACTGGATATGGAGATGCCGCGTCAACCGCATCCGTTTCCACCGGCGGACCAGTGGAAATACACCCAGCATCATCCGTTTCGCGAAAGCTACGACACAAACAAGCGAAGCGTCTATTTGATGATGGCTCGTCTGAACGCACGTCCCTTCTTCACGACGTTTGACGGTGCCGACCCGAACGCGTGCACGTCGGTTCGTGATAGCAGTGTGACGACGGTGCAGTCGCTGTACCTGATGAATGACGCATTCGTTCACGCTCGCGCTGACCAGTTGGCGGCGAGATTGATCCAGAGCGACGACAATCCCGCCGACCGGTTGTCGGCTGCCTACCAACTAATTTTGGGGCGGCCTGCGACGGCGTCGGAACACCGCGGGGTGACCGAGTGGATGCAGAAGTTAAATGATCTTTTTGAGGACACCGGGCTGGATCGAGATGCCCGCGAACGTGAAACCTGGGCTGCATTTGTCCGTTCGATGATACGAACGAATGAGTTTCTGTATATTGATTAGGAAAGGACCAAACGGTTGACTGCCATGAACATGACACCCATTTCTCGCCGCCATTCGATTCGTTCGATGGTGGGCGGATCGATTCTGTTCCCCGCGATCCTGTCAGAATTGATGGCTGCCGACCAACCGGTCTCCGTGTCCGCCGACCCCCTTGCGGCGAAGTCGCCGCAGTTCCCAGCCAAGGCGAAGCGGGTCATCATGATTTTTGCCACCGGCGGTGTCTCGCATATCGACACCTTCGACCCCAAGTCGTCTGGGAAAGGCCGTGACGGGAGCGGCAAAGACAAATTGATGGGCAGTGTGTTTCCGTCCAGTGCGAACAAGCAATGTGGCACGCAGGTCAGCGATCTGTTTCCGCACATCCGTGATTCGATGGAAGACATTTGTTTAATTCGCTCGATGAAGTCGGCACACTTCGATCATACCGAGGCGGCCGTCGGCATGCACACGGGATCGGCCACATTCACACGCCCGAGCATGGGCTCCTGGCTTAGCTACGGTCTGGGGACGGTGAATCAAAATCTTCCCTCCTTCATTGTCATCGCACCGCATCTGCCCTATGGCGGTACGCAGGTTTACGCCAGCGACTTCTTGCCCGCCTACCACCAGGGGACGAGGGTGATTCCGGGAACCGAGCCGATCGCTAACTTGGCACCGCGTACCATACGAGACAAGGTCCAGCAAATGGAGTTGAGCCTGGTCGATGAGTTGAACCGAGGGCACCTGCGGGGCCGTGGCGGTGATTCGCAATTGGCGGCGCGTATGCAGAGCTACGAGACTGCGTTCCATATGCAAACCGCTGGCCCCGAGGCGTTTGATGTCCAGCAGGAAGATGACAAAACATTGGCGATGTATGGACTCAACCGGGGCGAAACCAAGCCGTTCGCTTGGCAGTGCCTCGTCGCCCGACGACTGGCCGAACGCGGCGTCCGATTCATCGAGCTCATTGATAGCGGCTCTCGCCCCAACTGGGACTCTCATGGTGATATGAAGGAGCACGAACCATTGGCCAAGGCGTCCGATCAACCCTTGGCAGCCTTGATTGCGGATCTGAAGCAACGCGGCATGCTAGAAGATACTCTGGTGGTCTGGGCCACCGAATTTGGACGCACGCCGACAAAGGAAGGCACGTTTGGTCGTGGGCATCACGGTGAGTGCTTTTCGATCTGGCTCGCCGGTGGTGGCGTCAAAGGAGGCATCGTGCATGGTGAGACCGATGAGATCGGCAAATCGATCGTGCGGGACAAGGTCGACGTCCACGATCTCCATGCGACCATCTTGAATCAGATGGGGATCGATCACACACGCTTAACGTATCGGCACGCGGGTCGTGACTTTCGTCTTACCGACGTCCACGGCCGAGTCGTCAAAGAGATCCTCGCCTAGGAGTTGATCCTTTTTCACTCGCTGTCCGAGTCTCGAAAAATGTGGAACCAAGATTGTTCATTGTCACCATGAAACCGGCTCTTTTACTCACTCTTGGCGTCTTCGTTTGGCCGGTTGGGGCTGTGGCGGGAGAGATCGATTTCAATCGCGACATTCGACCGATCCTATCGGAAAGCTGCCTTTTCTGTCACGGCCAAGACCCCAACCATCGCGAAGCGGACTTGCGATTGGACCGCGCCGACGCGGCGTTCGATAGCGGTGCAGTGGTCCCCGGAAAGCCAGACGAGAGTGGGATTATCGAACGCGTATTCTCGGACGATCCCGACACGGTGATGCCGCCGCCGGATTCCAATCGAACGTTGACCGACTCACAAAAGGCTTTGTTGCGTCGTTGGATTGCCGACGGCGGCCAGTTTCAATCGCACTGGGCGTTCGTTGCCCCGACGCGACCTGAGCTGCCGAGCACTGGTGAGGATGCGGAAGCAGGCACGTGGGATCGTCCCATTGACCGAATGGTGCTGGCCAAGCTTCGCGAGCACGGCTTCTCACCGTCGCCCCAAGCAAGTCGAGAGACGCTAATCAAACGGCTATCCATTGATTTGACCGGCTTGCCCGCGACACCCGAACAGGTCCAAGCGTTCGTCCAGGACGAGGCCCCGAATGCGTACGAGGCACTCGTCGATCGGTTACTCAGCAGCGAGCACTACGGCGAGCGAATGGCACTTCCGTGGCTGGACGCGGCTCGATACGCCGACAGCAACGGATTCCAACAAGACGGGGACACCTGGCAGTGGATATGGCGAGACTGGGTGGTCAAAGCCATTAATGAGGATATGCCGTTCGACCAGTTCACGATTTGGCAACTTGCTGGCGATCTGCTGCCGGATGCTACCGACGAGCAAAAGATTGCGACCGCGTTCAATCGAAATCACCTTCTCAATGGGGAAGGCGGTGCGATCGCCGAAGAGCAACGTTTCAACAATCTGTTCGACCGTGTCGATACAACGGCGACCACATGGCTCGGCTTGACCGTCGCCTGCGCTCAGTGCCACGATCACAAATATGACCCGATCACACAGCGTGACTACTACCGCCTGCTCGATGCGTTTAATCAGATACCCGATACCGGTCGCCCGGACAGGTTTTCAGCTCGGATACGAGTCGGACGTCCTTTCCTCGAGGTGCCCACTGAAGAAAACCAGCGACGAATCGCTGAGCTCGAGTTGCAGATCGAGGAAGCGTATCGTGCGGCGCAGCCGCTGATCGACGCCGCGTTTCTAGGTTGGAAAATCAGTCAGGCGTCTGACAAGCCGGACGACGACCTGCGCCGGGAGTTCGATCGTGACGTCGTCGCTAAATTGGCGGGTTCTTTGCCTGCGGTGGCGTCTTGGCAATCGGAGAAGAGTGAGCTCGATGGGTATCGTGGTGATCAGATTCCGCGAGTCATGATCATGGACGACTCCAAGCAGCGCACGACTCATATTTTGGACCGAGGCGAGTACTTGCAACCGCGTGAGGAAGTGTCTTTCGACACACCGGAGTTTCTGCCGGATCTGCCACCGGATGCGCCGCGAGATCGGCTGGGTTTGGCCCATTGGCTGGTCTCGCCGGAGCATCCGTTAACGGCACGGGTGCAGGTCAACCGCATGTGGCAGCAATTCTTCGGTTTGGGGATCGTCCGCACGTCGGAAGATTTCGGTGTGCAGAGTGAGTACCCGATTCACCGGGACTTGCTGGATTGGTTGGCGGTGGAATTTCGCGAAAGTGGCTGGAGTCGGAAACACATGCACCGTTTGATCGTGACCAGCGCGACGTACCGCCAATCGAGCCGGATGCTGGAGTGGCACCGCAAATCGGATCCTGAAAATCGCCTGTATGGACGTTCCAGTCGGTTTCGGATGCCATCGCTGATCCTGCGAGATTGGGCGCTAGCGGTAGCGGGTTTGTTGGATGACCGTGTTGGCGGGCGGCCCGTCTATCCCTATCAACCCGATGCGGTTTGGGAATCGTTGGCGATCACCAAAGAACGCGATTTCACCTATCCGGCGTCCAGCGGACCGGATCTCTACCGCCGAAGTCTGTACACGTTTTGGCGGCGGACGGTAGCCCCGGCAAACATGTTCGACGCGGCAAATCGCCAAACCTGTTGGGTTCGGGCTGGTACAACCAGCACGCCCTTGCATGCTTTGACGATGCTGAACGATCCGACATGGGTCGAGGCTGCACGTGTCTTGGCGGAAGACGTGATGAAGGTTGACGGTAATGGGACCAGTCACGCTCGGGAGTCTGATGATGACCGAGCGACAATGACTCCTGAGACGTCTGCCTGTTTGGAGGATGCGTTTATGCGTATCTTGTGCCGAAGCCCTTCGGACGCGGAACGGTCGCAACTCGCGATCGCCTATGATAAGCAAGTGGCACTCTTCGGTGGCGATCCCGCGGCGGCCATCGAATTGTTATCAGTCGGCGCGAGCAGGCGAGACGAATCACTCTCCCCCGTCGTCCACGCATCCGTCACGTCGGTGTGTCTGATGCTGTTTAATCTGGATGAGGCCGTGACACGGGAATAAACCTATGATCCATGAACTTTCATTCAAAACGATGCAGCACCTGACGCGGCGACAACTGTTTGGAAAAACAGTCGGTGGGATTGGATCGATGGCACTCGCCTCGTTGCTGCAACAGTCGAATCTCTCCGCCGCAGAGGAATCGACGGTCGACGAGCGTCGGATGCCAGGGCTAGCCGGTCTGCCGCATCATCCTCCCAAGGCGAAACGCGTCGTGATGTTGTGGCAGGGGGGCGGTCCATCGCATGTGGACTTGTTTGATGAAAAGCCCTTGTTGTCAGCGATGGCAGGCAAGGACATTCCTGATTCGATTCGTGGTTCGACGCGGTTGTCGACCATGTCATCGGGATATGGGAAGTGGCCGTGCGTTCCCGCGATCAAGCCCTTCAAGACGTATGGCCAGAGCGGTCGGCGATTCAGCGAGATGATCCCAGACATCGGTGGGATCGCCGACGAGCTCTGTGTGGTTCGCAGCATGAATACCGAAGCCGTCAACCATGCGCCGGGCGTCACGTTTTTCATGACGGGATCGCAGGTCCCCGGTCGGCCGAGCATGGGTGCCTGGCTAGCGTACGGACTCGGTAGTGAAACGGATAATCTGCCCACATTTGTCGTGATGACCTCAAGCGACAAAGGGAAAACATGCGGTCAATTGTTCTTTGACTACTACTGGGGCAGCGGTTTTCTACCCAGCCGATTCCAGGGTGTTCGATTTCGCAATACGGGCGATTTAGTCCCCTACTTGGCCAATCCCCCAGGCGTCAGTGCGGCATCGCGACGCGCTTTATTGGATGACTTAGCCGCGTTCAATGCCGATCATTTGCAAGACTACGGTGACCCCGAGATTGACACGCGAATTTCGCAGTATGAAATGGCATTTCGGATGCAAACCAGCGTTCCGGAATTGGTTGACTTTCGTGATGAAAGCCAATCGACGCTGGACCGCTACGGCCCCGATGCATTGGTCAAGGGAACGTTCGCAAACAACTGTTTGATTGCCAGACGGTTGCTCGAGCGTGACGTTCGGTTCATCCAATTGATGCACTCGGGTTGGGACCAGCACAGCAATTTGTTCACGCAGTTGGAACAGCAATGCGTTGACACGCAGCGTCCATCGGCCGCACTCGTTCTCGATTTGAAAGAACGCGGTTTACTCGACGATACGCTGGTCGTCTGGGGCGGCGAGTTTGGACGAACACCGTTCGGTCAAGGCAATCCGAGCAAGCCCAACGGACGCGATCATTTCGGCAAAGCGTTCAGTTGGTGGTTGGCCGGTGGCGGAATCAAGCCGGGCACGGTCTACGGCGCGACTGATGAATTCGGCTGGAACATCACCGAAAATCCGGTCCACGTTCACGACATGCAAGCAACCATGATGCATCTGTGCGGTATCGACCACGAACGCCTGACGTTCCGGTATCAGGGTCGCCAATTTCGTTTGACGGACGTGCATGGTCAAGTCGCTCATGGCATCATCAGCTGATCAAGCGAGCCCGCGAGCCCAAGCATCGCGTGAAGAAGAACTGGCGTCGGTAGCGACAAAAACCTCGTCACTTTTGGTTGACGCGACGCTCAGAAACGAGCGGAAAATCACTGTCGAAATGGTGGCCGAACGCTCCGCGGTCGACCATTCCGACCGTGGAGCGTTCGGCCAGTACTTTCCGCTCGTTCCTAAGTCTCGAAATGTCCTGCTGAGTTCTACGCACATGAACTCAAAGGAATTCAATGATGTGGCAAGCATCGTCACGCCGAGCGGAGGCGAACGCAGGCCCCGCCGAGGACACGAGGTTGGAACCACGAAAATGCGAAAAGTCAGCGTGGGTCTATCTCGTGTCGTTTGCGTATTTCATGGTCGAATCAAAGACGTCCCAACGGAGCGAGTGTTTTCTGGCCGACCATTGTGCACCTGACACCCTGAGACGTACAACGGCGCGATTATGCCAACCCCTCCCCAGGAGTTCGGCAGAACTCGTTGACACGTCGTCTCTAGTCGTCTGGTGCAGAACCAGCGGGCAGGTATCTTTTCAGGCGGTTCACACCTCTGACTCCGGATGCCTTCGCACGCGAGATTGACTCATGGCAAAACTAACTCAGCCCCTCAAATGGCACGGTGGCAAGTACTATCTACGTAACTGGATCGTCGGTTTGATGCCGCCGCACCTGCACTACGTGGAGCCCTTTTTCGGCGGTGGCGGAATCCTCTTGGCTCGTGATCCGAATCGCGACTGGATGGCTGTGGGGGATGAGAAACTAACCGCTGCGGAGAAGGGGAGCAGTGAAGTCGTCAACGACCTGCACGGTGAACTCATCAATTTCTGGCGCGTACTGCAGGACCCAGAATCATTCGAATTATTCCGGCAGCAAATTGAGATGACGCCGTTCAGCGAAGCTGCGTTTGATCAGGCGCTGGAGCTTTCTCGGTCCCAAGACTCCGCTGTCGAAGCATCACCGGTCGAGCGTGCGATCCAGTTTTTCATTCTGGCGAGACAGTCCCGTCAGGGGTTAATGAGAGACTTTGCGACGCTGTCGAGAAATCGCACACGTAGTCGGATCAACGAACAAGCCTCCGCGTGGCTCAACGTGGTCCAAGGTTTGCCGGAGGTGCATCAGCGATTGCGCGGCGTCGTCGTCCTCAATCAAAACGCCGTTGACGTCATCGGCAAACAAGATGGCGCCAAGACGCTGTTCTACTGCGACCCTCCCTATGTTCACGAAACCCGTGCGACAACCGGCGAATACGCATTTGAGATGACCGAAGCCGAACACATCGAATTGCTCGAGATGTTATCGACGGTCCAAGGCAAATTCATGCTCAGCGGTTATCCGAGCGAACTGTACACGAAGTGGGAACGCAAAAACAGCTGGAATCGACACGAGTTCCTGATCGATAACAAAGCCTCTCGGGGCAAGGTCAAGGAGAAGAAAACGGAATGTCTGTGGTGTAATTTCTAACCGCCGCCGAATGCTCTCTGCGGGGTCAGTGTCCGCCGACGCTCAACCCCCCCGTCCGCCAGCGATTTGATTTCACCGCGGCGGTGATTGCTGGGGTGGAGTACGTTGTCATTGCGATTTCGCAACTGGCGAGGTCCAGTCCCGGGAGCCTTACTTTTGAGTGAGTACTTTGTTCATCAGACGCGGTGACAACCGTTCGCCATAGACCAGAGCTTTGCCGCCTAAGCTCAGGATGACTTCGCTACGACATGCCTTGATCGCGGCCAAGGTAGCCCGGGCGACTCGGTCAGGTGGCCAACTGCCGATGCTTTTCGACTCTTGACCAGATGCGGTACCGACGAGCGAATCGAAAAACTCGCTCCGCGTCGTACTCGGGCTCACCAGCACAACCGCGATACCTTGGGAGGCGAGTTCGGCACGGAGCGAATCGCTCCACCCGTGCAACGCAAACTTGCTCGCACAGTACTCACTCTTGTCGGGTACGGCACAATGCCCCAATACACTACCGATATTGCAGATCACCGGTGTGCAGGGAGGATGGGAGTCGCCCGCGGTCGAACTTTTCATCAGCGGGATGGCAGAGCGTGTCCACTCCGTCGCCGCGAAAAAGTTGACTTCCATGATCTGACGCATTCGCTGCGGATCCGCTGCGGCGAATGGACCGATCCCGCCGATGCCGGCGTTGTTGACCAATAGATCGAGTCGACCGCCGGTGAGATGGCGGACCTGGTCCATGGCGGTCTCTCGTGTCACCGCGTCGGTAACATCGCCGACAATTGGGATCACCTTTCCATTTGCCGCATTGGCAATGAGGTCATCAAGTCGGTCGCCACGGCGAGCAACCGCGATCACACGACAATTTTGAGCGGCCAATAGCAACGTCAGTTCGCGGCCGATACCACTGCTGGCGCCGGTGACGATCGCTAAGCGATTGTCCGCTCGCCAACGCCAGCGTCGGTTTTTGCGAAACACGAACGCTGCAATGGATGGCCATGACACTGACATCCGCCTCAAGCAACCTCACTCGAAGGTGTGTCGGCTGGATCGCAGGATGCATCCATCGGAGGGTCTTGAGGAGTGTCCTCTTCGACGGCTAGCTCTGCATCGCTTTGAATCGTTAACTGAGTCGGGACCACGCGAATGGCGGATCGATGCACTTCGCCCATCGCGCCGGCAGGCATCCGCACGCGGACAGTGACGTGCGAGTCATGAAACTCACGTGAATCGACTTTTCCCTTGGCCGACAAATACGCAAGTAGTTTGCCGTCATGATGGGCGACATCGATCTCCACATCGAGAAACTCCTTGGCGAGCGCCGAGCCGACTGATTCGCAGAGCGGAGTCAGTCCTTTATGGGTTTTTGCGCTGACAGGAATGGCATGTGGATAGCGATCAAGAACGCGATTGAGTGTCCGCGGACCATTGATCGAGTCGATCTTATTGAGCACGAGCAGGGTGTCTTTCTCCTCGATGCCGAGTTCCTCGAGCACCTGATAAACCGCAGTGATCTGTTCAAACACCTGAGGGCTACTGGCGTCGGCCACGTGCATCAACAAATCGGCTTGCCGCGTCTCCTCCAACGTCGACTTAAAGCTCGCGACCAGTGAGTGTGGCAGATCGCGAATGAATCCGACGGTATCGCTGAGCAGGACGTGCCCCCAATTAGGCAAATGCCAACGGCGAGTTCGCGTTTCCAATGTCGCAAACAACTTGTCTTCGGCGAGCACACCTGCGCCGGTCAACGCATTCATCAACGTGCTCTTGCCAGCATTGGTGTATCCGACCAGCGAGATGGTGGGGATCTCGTTGCGACTGGCGACTTGGCGTTCTCGCCGCAACTCGACTTTCTCAAGCTCCACTTTCAAATCATGGATGCGTTTTTGGGCCAACCGGCGATCGACTTCGAGTTGCTTTTCACCCGGTCCCCGCATGCCGACGCCCATCGACTGGCGGGACAGGTGCGTCCACATCCGTTTGAGCCGCGGTAACGAGTATTCGAGCTGAGCCAATTCGACCGCGAGTCGCGATTCATGGGTCCGGGCCCCGGCGGCAAAGATATCGAGGATTAACTCGGTGCGGTCAATCACCTTGGCGTGCGTCGCCTTTTCTAAATTACGGACCTGCGCCGGTGTCAGATCGTTGTCGAAGAAAATCACGTTCGCTTCGTGACGCTCGACCATCAGCCGGAGCTCTTCGACCTTGCCTTTCCCGAGATAGGTCGAGTGGTCGGGCGTGCCACGCCGCTGGGTCAACTCGTCAACGACTTCGGTGCCAGCCGTCGTTGCCAAACCGTGAAGCTCCTCCAGCGGATCGTCATCGACGACCACGCCAGGAAGAATTAGACGCGCCAAAATGCTGCGTTCGGGACCGTTATCGACGAGCGAGATTAGGTCCGAAGAATTGTGTGGATGAGACACGAGGTGGATGGGGACTCCAGTTGGAGAGGATGATTGCGGAAGAGGCTAGTGTGTGTTCGTCGCTACGGCGGTCAGAGCGTGAGTGAGGTTACGGCTCCGTCCACCGTCTGGCGACGGTAGCTACATGAAAATCCACCGTCTGGCGACGGTAGCGACATGGAAGCTTTTATTTTAGCTGATTGAGAGACAGTCTGTCGCGGTCAAAGGTTCGAAGATCGAGTGGGGCTCAGCGATCAAACGTCGAGCGATTTCGCAGTATGTGGTGGTAATGTTGGGCAAAACGGTGCGATTCGTCGCGAACGTACTGCAAAAGCCGCAACGCGAAGGCATTTTTGCTCAATCGGAGCGGTTCGGGATTTCCGGGACGAAAAATTTCTTCATCACGTTTTGCCAACGAAATCACCGTCGGTGGAGTGATTTCTTGATCGCGGAAGGCAGCCATGGCCGCACTGAGCTGCCCTTTCCCGCCGTCGATCAACAAAATATCGGGGAATTTGTCTCCTGAATCGCTCAGGCGGCGGAATCTCCGCGACACGACTTCGTAAATGCTGCGAAAATCGTCAACTCCTTTCACATCTTGGATTTTGTACCGGCGGTAGCCCGGCTTGAACGGCAACCCGTCAATGAATTGGACCAGCGAAGCGACCGTTTCGTTGCCGCCCAGGTGGGCGATGTCGACGCCTTCAATCACACGGGGAGTCTCGCTCAGGTGCAAGACTTTTTTCAATCCCGCGAGCCCCTTTTTAGGGTCGATGTAGAACACTTCGGGCTGGGCGTGGGTGTCGAGCTCACCCCGCTCAGATAACCGTTCGAGCATTTTGATTTCGTCACGCAGCACAGCCGCTCGTTCAAATTCGAGTCCTGCACTGGCGGTTGCCATTTCGGCTTTCATGTCCTTGAGAAGTTTTGTCTTGCCGCCCTCGAGAAAAGTTTGCAATCGCTTGATGTCGCGGCGATAGTCCTCTTTGCTGATTCGAAAATTACAGGGTGCCGTACACTGGTTGATGCTGGCCAAGAGACAAGGGCGAAACCACTTCCACTTTTCATCCGATTCGCTGATGTCGAGCGTGCAGGTGCGGAATTTAAAAATCCGCTGCATCACTTGGATCGCGCCCCGCAATGCCCCCGCGCTGGTGAAGGGGCCGTATAGTTTCACCCCCGAGGTCTTGGGCTCGCGGGTGACCTCGACACGCGGAAACTCCTCACGCGTCGTGATCATCAAGTACGGGAACGACTTGTCGTCCTTGAGATCCTTGTTGTTCCGCGGTTGGATGTCTTTGATCAATCGGGATTCCATCAGCAACGCGTCGACTTCACTCTCGCACTGGACGAAGTCAATGTCCGCGATGTCGGCGATCCAGCCGGCCGTGCGAGAATCAGCTTCGGCGGCCTTGAGGAAATAGCTGCCCGCTCGGCTGCGCAGATTCTTTGCCTTGCCGATGTAGATCACCACCCCCGCGGCGTCCTTCATGAGATAGACGCCGGGTTCGTTGGGAAACGTCTTGACCTTCGCCGCTGCATGCGCGTGCCCCTTGAATTCAAACGTCGCCGCAGGCTCGACGCTCTCGTCCCCCGGAAGGTCGCTGGCGTTTTCGATGGGAGTGGGATCGTTCAGGTGTCCATCCGTGGGAGAGTGGGGGAGTTGGTAAGGAACGAGCGGAAAATGACGGTCTGAGATGATGGCCGAACGCTCCGCGGTCGATCATTCCGACCGCAGAGCGTTCGGACACTTATTCTCCGCTCGTTCCTAAGTCAGCTGACTTCGACTGGGGCAGCCTCGATTTCCATACGTCTGAATTGTAACACCATGTGGTCACTTTTGGGGGATCGAAACGGGAGGCGTGTTGGCGCCGCCGGACTGGGGTGGCCCAGCCGTTCGCTGTTCGAACGCCAGCATCGTCAACGCGATTGCCACTGGTTTTGAAACGTGCCAGCGAGAGCGATTCGCATTCGCCAAGCTGAGTGTTCCGCGCCCTGTCGAGCACGGTGACGTCCATCGGGCGATCGAGAACATTGGTGACTCCGGTTCCAACGGCAGGACGGTCGCTCGACATAAGCAGATGCGCATCAGTGATGCGATAAAACCTCGAGTTTAGCCGATGGGCGCTAGCCTGGACCGCTAAATCCTTGGGGTTGCAATGCTTTTGTATTGCGCAAGTTTTCTTCTGCATCTCCGCCTCCTGAAGACCAGACCCAATTGCCCAGCCCCCCCTTTTTTCGCGGGCTACAGGGATCGAGGGTGAGGGGGCTCACCTTAGCTGGTCGCGTCGATTCCGAATCGCTTGCTCAATTTCTCTTCGCACACCGTCACGGTCCTGGGTTACCCGAAATCCATTGCACCTCAAGACGGCGCCCCCCTGTTTGCGAACGTACGCATCGCGTTCTTACCATGCTGCCGACCAGGCTCAGTGAAATGATTTTTGCCATCGATTTCAATATCCCGTTTCCAAGCCAAGCACACAAAGTCAACTGTGTACGGGCCAAGCGGATGCTCACGCCGAAATTTCGCACCAAGAATTCGGCGACCGCGAACGAACTCCCACAGATCTTGTGAAAACTCGTTGGCTTGTTGACGCTGCTGAGGAGCAAAGATAATACGTTCGGAAACGCTACGCGTGCGTCGTCCTCGTTTCGCCATTGAGGATCTCCCGTGTCGTCAGCCCCCTCACCCCCGAAGCGGGGCAGAGGGGGAGACGGGAACGTTTTTGCTTCGCTGGGAATCAAAATGCCAGGCAGGGTAATAGCGTCAACCCAAAAGATTTAGCGGTCCAGGCTAGCACCCATCGGCTAATTCCCTACGAAAACTTCTACACAGGTGCTTGGCATGACTTTATCGACGATACCGGCATCTTACGGGGCAAATACAGACCACTGCAAGAACAAGGGGGGTCACGCAATAGCTTTGCGGAAGTCCGTTAGTAAACTGCTGACCTGATCACGTCTCTGAATCGCTTGGAGCGTGCAGGTTTCAATTTGCTTAGGGAAAGTGTTGACATGAAGAACACGCGACGTCATTTGCCTGGTTGGGCCCATGTTGGCCTGGCCGCGACCCTTTTATTGGGATTGATCGCACCAGCGTTTTCCCAAGACAAGAAGCCGAATATCCTGTTCATCATGGGCGATGATATCGGCATCATGAATGTCGGTGCCTATCACCAGGGACTGATGGTCGGAGAGACTCCGAACATCGACCGCCTCGCCGCCGAAGGTGGCCGCTTCATGGACTACTATGCCATGCAGAGCTGCACGTCAGGACGCTGCGCGTTCTTCACGGGCATGGAGCCAATCCGCGTCGGTCTCACCGTTCCCCAGCTGCCGGGCAGTCCGGCATGGCTGCGTGACGGCACGCCCACGATCGCCAAGATCCTGCTCAACCAGGGCTACACGACTGCGCAGTTCGGCAAGAATCACCTCGGCGACCACGCCCAATCGCTGCCGACGGCCCAAGGCTTCCAAGAATACTGGGGTTATCTCTATCACCTCGATGCGATGCAGCAGGTGAGTTTCCCCGACATCAATAAATCGCCCACCGAGCAGGGCATAACGCCTCCGGGGCTCAACACCCCGATCGAAGGCCTCACGCCGCCCCCGGGTTCGGTCGATGCGAAGACCCACATCGCGCTGATCCCGCCACGACCACTGATCTCGAGCACCTCGTCGGACGGCACGCTCAAGAACCAGAAGGTCACCGGTGACGGACCGCTCACGCTCGAACGCTCGAAGACGATCGACGAAGAGATTTCCTCCAAGGTCATCGACTGGCTCGACCGTAATGATCCCGAGAAGACAGACAAACCATTCTTCTGCTGGTACAACCCGGCACGCATGCACGTCACCACCGTCCTCTCACCGAAGTATGAAGCCATGATTGGCGAAGTCGGCGGCAAGGACTGGGGTGCCAATGAGGCTGGCATGAAGCAGATGGACGACAACATCGGTTACGTCCTTAAAAAGCTCGAAGACATGGGCGAACTGGACAATACCATTGTCGTTTTCACCACTGACAACGGTGCCGAGGCGATCACTTTCCCCGACGGAGGCGTCACTCCATTCAAGGGCCAGAAAGGCCAAGCCTGGGAAGGCGGCTATCGCGTTCCCTGCGTCGTCCGCTGGCCCGGCCACATCAAGCCCGGCACGCTCTACAAGGAAATGTTCGCCTCCTATGACTGGATGCCGACTTTCACCGAGATTGCAGGTGGCCCCAAGGGCGATGGTCTCGACAAGCAGATTCAAGCCGGAAAGTACCCGAACTTCGTCAAGACCAAGCTCGCGGGTATCAACCAGATCGACTACCTGACGAACAAGACAGACAAGTCCGCGCGCGAGACGTTTATTTACTACTCGGGTGCCACGCTCTCCGCAGTACGCTACAAGAACTGGAAGTTCTACTACTCGATGGCAAAGCCGGGGCCTGACGGTTGGCTGATGGGCCTCGAAACCTATTCCTGGACTCTGATCGACAACATCAAGCGAGATCCGTTTGAGCAGGCGGTCGGCGCTTGGCAGAAGTCGGCAGCGTCCATGCAGGGCGCACTGGCTTCGCCGAGCACAGCATACGCCTACGATTGGAACCTCCTGCCGATCGGCCAAGGCATCGCACTGCGGCATTTGGAATCCTTCGTTGAGTTCCCACCGATGCAGGCTCCGCCTTCCTATAACCTGGCCCAGGTGATGGAACAGATCCAGGCGCAGAAACGCAAGATCAGCGCCTCGGGCCATCCGAGCGACTGATAGCCGGACCACAAGGTTATTGTGATCATGCCCCCCGCGGGCCACGCACCGAACTGCGCGGCCCGCGAATTGACGCACGCAAGTCGCAAAAATCGTAGCATTGGATCGTTCGAAGCCATGGCGAAAAACCGATCTCGATGCCGTTTCCCCTGGATGGCATCCGTCGCGTTCCGCGTCGCGATGGCCCCGGGCCTAAACTAGCAGGCTGTTGATTGAATGGACGTTCGACTGGCAATCGTGAGCCGAATGCCGAGAGGCGTCGCGTGAAGAAAGACGGAGGTTCCCTACGCTCGCCAGAGCGTAGTCACCACCGTCTGGCGACGGTGGCTACGGGAGCTTGCGGAGGGGCAACGTCTGGCGACGGTGGCGGAGGGAACCACCCGAGCTGTTACAACTCCGGCACGATGGGCTATAAAACCCGTCTGATTGACCGCATCGACAACGAAGGAGCACGGTTTACGAACGGGCATGGCCAACGAGCTGCGCCGCCGGTGGGCGGCCTTCGTTACCGGCTGGAACCTCTTCCGTACGGACCTGCTCAAAGAGGGGCATCCCCGATGCCAAGGAAGTCAAATCCATCAAGGAGCGCACCGTCGCGGACACCCCATCACGAAACACATTTGATGATGACCTTCGCGGATCGCATTCCAGTTCGGCTGCGGTCCGCAACATCACTACCACGTAATCAATACCGAACGAGAACTGACCATGAACCTTATCCGCAGTGCCACCGCGATGCTAGCGATCACGATCGCCGGACTTACTTCAAACGTCCGAGCTCAAGACCCACTTCCTTCATGGAACGATGGACCTAGCAAACAAGCCATCCTTGAGTTTGTCGCAAAGACTACCCAAGCGGACTCCCTGGACTTCGTGCCGCAGCAACAACGTATCGCCACCTTCGACCAAGACGGCACACTGTGGGTCGAACACCCGATGTATTGCCAAGTGATGTATTGCCTGGAACGTGTCCCCACGCTCGTCAAAGCGAAGCCAGAATTGGCCAAAGTCGCACCATTCAGCACGGTGCTGGAGTTGCTCCATGGTGATCACGCCGCGATGGAGAAATTAACCCTGCACGACATCGAAACGATTGCCGTGGCGACCCTTACGGGGATGCCCGTGGACACGTTTCACGCTGAAGTCAAGCAGTGGCTCGCCACCGCAAAGGATTCGCGATGGAAGAAGCCGTACACGGAACTGACCTATCTCCCGATGCAAGAAGTGTTGAAATATCTCCGCGACAATGGTTACCGGACCTACATCGTGACCGGTGGCGGCCAGGACTTCGTCAGGCAGTACTCCGAGCAGGTCTATGGCATCCCGCCTGAGCAGGTTGTCGGATCGGCACTGGGTACCAAATACGGCTATGACAAAGAGGGCAAGCCGTTCCTCGCGAAGGTTCCGGATCTCCTGCTCAACAATAATGACGCTGGCAAGCCCGAGGGGATTCATTTGATGATCGGTCGTCGTCCGATGATGGCGGTTGGCAATTCCACCGGCGATCAGCAAATGCTTGAATATACCGCAGCAGGCAGTGGCGCGAGACTCTCGATGCTCGTGCTGCACGATGATCCGGTGCGAGAGTATGCCTACGGGCCAGCCCAAGGTTTGTCGGATACGAAGGTCGGCACCTTCACCCAGAAACTGTACGACGAGGCGACGAAAAATGGTTGGACCGTGATCAGCATGCAGAATGATTGGAAGCAGATTTTTTCATTCGATCAGTAGTCTTCCTCCGAGTTGTGTGCCGCAGGTGCCGTGCTAACCCTGAGATCCATGCCACCGAGATTAGCGGCCGCTAACGAGCGAGCGGCCATGAAGGTCGCTGGTGGGACGACCGAGGTTTTCGTCCATGCGAGCGATTGAGCTCTCCGACGTGGAAGCCCTCAAGCCACCATTGCTCGAACGCTAGCGGATCGTCTTCCGCGCGAGGTCGTCGTTGGCGGCTCTTGGTCACTGCGCGGCGTTCGGATCCCGAGGGATTTCGCGACCGTGCGGATCGACCGCGGGATGATCGGTTTGCAGAGCTAAATCCCGCTGCATCGGAGCATCCGTAAAATGCTCAAACCGCTCGGCTTTGTCATGAATTCGCGACGCATCCATGTCGACTTCCGTGACGAGGTATTGCTCCCACAAACGGTGCGAGCGAATCAAACCGCGGGCGTGCTGAGTGCCTGCGGCGGTGAGTTCACAGCCCTCGTCGACGCGGCGAAGTTGCCCCTGACGCTTGAGTCGCGAGATCGCAATCGCAACGGCGAAGCGTGATGCAAACAATTCGCTGGCAATTTGTTGAGAGCTCGTCAGTGATCCGAATCCATGCGTCCCCTGGTTTTCATGTTCGCGTTCCTGGTACCGGTACAGCAACGCAACGATATCGTCCGACAAGATGCTCAGCGACAATAACTGTCGCCGCACAAATTTCACAACAATGCCGTGACGCGGTGCGAACAAGAGGGCGATTGCGAACAGCACGCCGACCATCACCGCCATCATGCCGGCAGTCGTCGTGCTGCGGTAACCGAACCAGGTCGGTACAACCACCGCAGCAATGTGTCCGGTGGCGGCACCGACGGCACCGATGATCGTCGACAGAACAATCATCAGCCCAAGACGATCGGTGAGCAGGTAGGCGGTCGCTGGTGGGACAATGAACATCGCCACAACCAGAACATTCCCGACGCTCTCGAAGCTAGCCACGGCGGTGACGGCCACCAATACCATCAGCGCGTAGTGCATGATCGCAGAAGAAAACCCCATTGATGTCGCCAGTGCGGGGTCGAACGAACTTAGCTTGAGCTCCTTGAAAAACACAGTCACAAAGAGCAGGTTGATCAACGTGACCGATCCCAATACCAAGACGGCTCGTGGAATCGTAATGCCTTGGAAACCGGAATTGCCCATGGTCGCCTTCCGCGCTGCGAAAGATGCGTTGGGATCGAGCTTCCCGGAATGAAAGTCGACAGGGGCTTCATCGCTGCTCGCAAACAGCGTTACGGTATCCAGAGGTGTCATCTCAATCGCGCCGTAGAGCACGCAACCGGCGTCCAAGTCGACCTTGTCGGCCGCTTGCACGATCATGATCAGCCCCGCCGCGAAGAGTGATGTGAACACCACTCCCATGGAGGCCCCCTCGTCGACCTTGCCGATTCCGCGAATCCATTCGGTAAAGAGGGCCGTTAAAACACCCACAATCACGGCGCCAAAAAACATCGGCAAACTGCTGCGGCTGTTACTGATGAAAAATGCGACGGCCAAGCCTGGCAAAATCGCGTGTGAGACCGCATCGCCCAGCATGCTCAAGCGACGGAGCACCAAAAAATTGCCCACCAAGGATGACGCCACTGCGCATAACATGCCTGCCGCAATGATCCAACCATCCAACTGCCAATTCCAAGTCATGGCTGCGTTCCTTCCGGCAATGCCGCGTGCGGATTCGGTGGGACAGGAATCTCGACAGGCTGCTGCTCGAGCAGTCGTTCGAGTTCATCGATCAGTTCCGGTTCCAGCACGTGTTCGATGCGATCGGCATCCCGGTCAACACGGCTCGGGGCCGTATCGGCATGAGTGATCAAATACAGCTCCCACAATCGGTGCTCACGCGTCAAACGGGCCGCCTGTGCGACGCCCGCGAGCGTCAATCCGACCTGATCTTCGTGGCGACTGACCAACCCGTCTCGCTGGGCCGCCGAGATCGTCCGCCGCAATTGGCTACGAGACCAGCTCCGGATTGCGAGCAATTGGTCCAACGACACCGAGGCTGGCATCGCTCCCGCTCGCCCCTTGAGCGAACCTGGCTCGTCCAGCTCCAGCAGTTCAAACAGGCCACGCAGCAGGTGGTGATTCCGAACGCGACGGTTCACGCTGGCACGCCTTAGCCAGCGGATCGTCACTCCTCGTGCTGAACCGAAGAACATGCTGAAGACAAATATTGCCGTCGAAGCGAGCACGATCATCGCGCCGGAGGGCAGCCGTGGGAATAACGCACTGGCCGCCCCGCCGACCACGCCACCGACACCGCCGAGTACCGCCGACAACCACGCCACAACCCACATCTTTTCAGTCCAGAAGCGAGCCGACGCCGCAGGGATCACGAACAATGCAACCACCAAGATCAACCCGACCGCTTGGAGACCGACGATCGTCACCAGCACAACCAATGACATCAAAGCGAGATCCAACGCCAGAACGGGCATTCCCCGCGAGCCTGCAAAAGTTTCATCGAAACACAGCAGCTTGAACTCTTTAAACAACAACAGGCAGCTGAAAATCGCAATGAAGGACGCGACCGTGATCAGCTGTGCATCGTTCCAGTTCATCGAAGCGGTCTTACCGTAGATAAACCCCTCCAACCCTGCCGCACGGCCAGTATCCATCTGCTGCACCACACCCAACAATCCCATTCCGGCACCGAAGAACACGCTCAGCGCAATGCCGAGGGCCGCGTCTTCCTTCAATCGCGTTTTCGATCGCACCAACAGCACGACCCCCACACCCAGCGATCCGGTAACGGTCGCACCGAGCAGCAGGATGGGCAGGGACTTGGCGTTCCATCCCAACCCGCTGGCAATGACAAACGCCAGGCAAATTCCCGGCCAACTGGCGTGCGAGAGAGCATCGGCGAGCAGCGCACGCTTTCGCAGCAGAGTAAAACTACCGACCAATCCGCCAGCCGCCCCCAACACCGCAACGCCGAACAAGACCACGCGGGTGTTGTAATCTTCCAAGAACAGCACCCGCTGCCACTGCGACGCGCTCGGCCAATTCACACTCCGATCGGTAATGGAGCTGGTCGATGACGCGGCGGTCGCGATTGAAGGAATCAACGCCACCAACAGAAAGACCCATGTTGCCATGACCAGAGATGAGGGCGGCAGGCTCAGTCGTCTGCCTAGCCCGGGCAAGCGGCCTGGACATCGGCGAATGAATCGTCCGCAAGGGCCCATTCCATTGGGCATATCGAGTTTCAACCTGCGGCCTATCTCGTCATCGGAGCGTGGAGTCGGGGAAACCTTGCCCGACACCAGACCCAAATTCTGCTTGACGCGCGAATCGCGAGGGAGCGGGGCGACTAAGAAACGAGCGGAAACAAAGTGGCCGAACGCTCCGCGGTCGGATTGTTCGACCACGGGTTGTTCGACCGCGGAGCGTTCGACCACGGAGCCTTCGACCGCGGAGCGTTCGACCACAATTTCAGACAGTAATTTTCCGCTCGGTCCTAAGCTATCTCTGCGATTCACAGCGACCGCTCCCGGCGGCGCATCGCCTCGCCGACCTCGTCGAGCAGCGTCAGACGGCCACCATACGTTTTCTGTAGATTCTCCGATGTGAACACGGTCTCGATCGGACCATGAGCGACCACCCGCATATTCAATAATACGGCGTAATCGAAATACTCCGGCACCGACTGCAAATCATGGTGAATCACAACAACCGTTTTGCCGCGTGTCTTCAATTCCCGCAACAACTCAACAATTGCCTTTTCCGTCGACGCATCGACGGCCGCGAACGGTTCGTCCATCAAATAAAGATCCGCGTCTTGCACCAACGCCCGGGCCAAGAACGTGCGCTGCTGCTGGCCGCCCGATAACTGGCTGATTTGACGATGAGCAAGATCCGCGATGCCGACCCGGCGGAGTGCTTCCATGCCGGCTTCGCGATGCTTCTTGCGGACGGGCAGGCACCATCCGATTCTGCTGTATAAACCCATCGTCACCACATCGAGCGCATCGACAGGAAAGTCCCAATCAACGCTTTCACGCTGGGGCACATACCCCACCCTGTGACGATTGACGCGATACGATTCTCCGAAGACTTTGACGCGACCGGACGCACGCGGCACCAAATTCATGATCGCCTTGAGCAAGGTGCTCTTGCCGGCACCATTGGGACCGACGATTCCGATCAGTGATCCCGCAGGCAAATCGAGCGCCACGTCCCAAATCACCGGCTTTCGATGGTAGGCGACCGTCAAGTCATCTACCGACAGGGCAATCGAGGTATCGCCTATGGATGAGGTGGTTTTTTGCGTTGCGTGGCTCATTGATTGAGTTTGCCTTGAAAGCCATTCTCGGGAGCTTCGCCGCCCAAACCGCGGGCGACGAGCGTGATATTGTGGTCAAGCATACCAATGTAAGTCCCTTCATACGTCTCGGGCCTGCCCATCGCATCGCTAAACAATTCTTGGTCACCCACTTTGACTTCATGACCCCGCGACCTAGCACCCTCGACGAGGGAGTCGATGTTTTTCCGTGACACACTACTCTCGACAAAAACCGACTTCACTTTCTTGTCAACCAATAGGTCGACCAACTCGTTGATTCGCTGCAATCCGGCTTCGGATTCGGTCGAGATGCCCTGGACCCCCATCACCTCCAGTCCATAGGCACGACCGAAGTAGTTGAATGCATCGTGTGAGGTCACCAACACACGACTGTCCGCTGGGATCGTCGCGATCACACGTTTGCCATACTCGTTCAGTTCCGCTAACTGCCCCCCGAGTAGCATCGCCCGCTCGCGGTAATCCGCTTCCGAGGGCGGATCGATCGCCGACAACTCGTCCGCAATCACGTCGACGCATTTTGACCACGCCGCGACGTCCATCCACACGTGAGGATCGTAGTGCCCCGCAAGGTCTGCAGGCTCCAACAGCATGTCTTCGTCGAGCGCTTCGGTGATCCCGATAACGGGCTTGCCGCGAGCCATCTTGATCAGCGTGTCCGTCATCTTGCCTTCGAGCATCAGCCCCGAGTAAAAGATCACGTCGGCATCCATCATCGTCTGCACGTCGTCACGAGTAGCCTTGTAGAGGTGTGGGTCGACGCCAGCACCCATGATCTGCGTCACGTCGACGCGGTCGCCACCCACGCTTCGCACCAAGTCGCCCACCATCCCGACTGTTGCCGCGACGGCGATGGGCTTGTCGGGATCCACCGTCAGGGACTGGGTACCGGATTGCGACGTTGTCGCTGAGTTATTGGAACGATGACAGCCAGCCACGAGTGCCGCCAGCATCAATGCCGTAAAGATGGAAAGATGACGCTGCATCGGACAATGGACTCCTCGAGGGGCCGCAATAACACGGATACTCAGCAAAACGGTAGCCCGCGACTTCACAGAACACCGACTGAAACTGGATCGATAGTAGCCTGTGCTACACTTGGTGTCCAGGGCCAAGGCCCCATTTTCACCGCTGTCCACATCCGCGGAGCGTCGATGGCGACGGCGATGGCGACGGGCGATGGCGACGGGCGATGGCGATGGCGACGACACCGTCCCGCGATCGCTGAAGAAATCAGTGCACTGGTCGCGAGTCGAATCAGATGGTTTGGTGCAAGTAATAGGTGGCCGAACGCTCCGCGGTCGGCATGGTCGACCGCGGAGCGTTCGGCCACAATATCAGACAGCCATTTTCCGCTCGTTCCCTTATCTGATTGGAATGCGGAGCTATCGTGGCAGAGGCGGCGATCCGGGGTGCTTGACGAAACGGTTGCGCAGCAGCGAAATCGGCTCGTGGGCATCGCGGCGTCTGCCCGGTACCAATCCACTCGCGCAGGCATGCCGTGCGTTTCGCGTTTACGCAATTGTCTGCGTCCGGTACATTGCGGTTCTCGCTGCGGGCCGAAATGACACCCGTCGTCTTCAGAACCTTCGGATCGCGCCCGTATGAGCACCAGCAACAAAAAAACACGGCAACTCCCTGGTCCCCAGTCGCACGAACGCACTCGCCGGGATCACTCCAGCGAGAAGGCCGAGGATTACGTCGAAGCGGTTGATGATATTCTGTCTCATAAGAACGAATGCCGAGTCGTTGATCTGGCCGCTTTCTTCGGGGTCAGCCACGTCACGGTGACTCGAATTGTGTCGCGACTCGTTGGTGAGGGACTGCTCGAGACAGAACCCTATCGTCCTATCCGGCTGACGGCGAAGGGGAAACGGCTGGCTGTCCAGTCTCGCAAGCGGCACCAGATTGTCCAGGACTTTCTGCTGGCGATCGGTGTCGACGCCGCCACGGCGGCTCATGACGCGGAGGGAATCGAGCACCACGTCAGCCCCAAAACGCTTGCGAAGTTGGCGAAACTGACGAGAGAATTGACTCACTAATGTGAGCGCCGTGCAATAGCCACGCGGTGTTTGAGATTTTGGTCTAATAGTCGATGACATGACGTGTTCTGATTCGCCCCCGCCCGTAGAATCCTACGCATGACCTCCCGCCTCAGCCTTACCCTCGTCTTTCTATCTCTTTGCGTTGCTCCGATCGGATTCACGCAACTGGCGTGCGCCGCCGAGCGATCGGTGCGATTCAATCGGGATATCCGACCGATCCTGAGCGACAAGTGTTTTGCGTGTCATGGTCCGGATGCCGAGAGCGTCGCCGGAGGCGTGCGTTTGGACACGGCTGACGAGGCCATCGACAGTGGCGCGATCACGCCCGAAGACCCTGGCGATAGTTTATTGATTGAGCGAATCTTCTCACTCGATGACCATACGGTGATGCCTCCACCGCATACCCATAAACCGCTGTCGGATGAAGAACAGGAATTGCTCAAGCGTTGGATCACCGAGGGGGCTCCATACGAACCGCACTGGGCGTACACCGCGATTCATCGTCCGGCGGTCCCGTCGACGCCGGATAGTAATTGGGGCAGCAACGAAATTGATCGCTTCATCGCCGCCCGCCTCGAAAGTGAGGACATGGATCCGGCAACGCCCGCGGATCGGGTGACGCTGATCCGGCGCCTCGCACTGGACCTGACAGGGATCGCACCGACAACGGATGAAGTCGACGCCTTCGTCCAAGATCGATCCGACACGGCCTATCGCGATCTTGTCGATCGCTTGATCGAGTCACCACGTTTCGGTGAGCGAATGGCGATCTACTGGCTCGACCTCGTTCGCTATGCCGATACGGTGGGCTACCACGGTGATCAAGATGCGTCGCAGTCGCCCTACCGTGACTATGTCATCAATGCATTCAACTCCAACATGCCGTTCGATCAATTTGTCCGAGAGCAGTTGGCGGGCGATTTGTTGCCGGAGCCAACACCGGAGCAACTGATCGCGTCCGGCTACAACCGGCTCAATCAGACAACCGAAGAAGGCGGTGCCCAAGCCAAGGAATACCTGGCGATCTATTTTGCCGATCGCGTCCGCAATGTATCGCAGGTGTTCATGGGCGCAACGGTCGGCTGCGCGCAGTGCCACGACCACAAGTACGATCCCTACACCGCCAAAGATTTTTACTCACTCGGTGCATTCTTCGCCGATCTGGAGGAGCGTGGTGTTTACGGTGCCCGCCAAAGGCCGCCGCAGATGCCTGTGTTCAGTGTGGCGGAGCAAAACCAACTCGATCAGATCGATCAAACACTCGCGAGCCTCCGGGACGAGCGTTCGGAACTGCGTGAGCAACTGGTCGCGGTGCAACCCGACTGGGAAACGGCAGCACTTGAGCGGCACGACCTGGTCCAAGACGTCGATACGATCTGGATCGAAGATGCACAAGACACGGGCGGTCAAAGTACGGAGGCGTGGGAATTTGTCGGTCGCGATCAAGGCCCGGTGTACAGTGGCAGTCAATCCCGGCGACAATCCTCCGACGGTTTGGTCCAGCACGTTGTGCTGGGGGCGACCCATACGATCGCGATCACCGACAACACGCGTTTCTATACCTGGGTCTATCTCGATCCAGACAATCCACCTCAAGCTGTCATGCTGCAGTTCAACGATGGTTCGTGGGATCACCGCGCCGTGTGGGGCTCCGACGCGATTGTCTATGGCAAGCGAGAGAAAAGTTGGGCTGGCTACTTTCGTGCTGGCGATCTCCCCCAGACGGGCCAATGGATTCGGCTGGAGGTCCGCGCCGCAGATGTCGGATTGAAGCCCGGAAGCACGGTCGTGGGCCAAGCCTGGACCCAGTTCGCTGGATTGGCTTACTGGGATCACACCGCGTGGATCGAATCGGACTCAATGCCCACCGACATCGTCGACATACTGAAGATATCGGTCGACCAACGCAGCAATGAGCAGGCTCAAAAACTGACCGAGTATTACGTGAAAGATTCCGAGTTGATGCAAGAGCTCGACCGGCGGATCGCCGCGGAACAAGCCGCTCGGCAATCCGTCGAGCAGTCCGCTACCACGGTGATGGTCAGCAAAGCCGTCACGCCGCGTTCGATTCGCGTTTTGCCACGTGGCAATTGGATGGATGATTCTGGTGAGATTGTCGAACCGGCGATCCCCGCGTTTCTTGGCACGCTCGAAACAGGTTCAAGTCGGGCGACTCGCCTGGACCTCGCCGATTGGTTGTGTCGCAGCGACAATCCATTGACGGCACGAACGTTTGCCAATCGCATGTGGTATCTGATGTTTGGACGAGGCCTCTGTGCCAGCGTCGACGATCTCGGTGGCCAGGGTACCTTTCCGTCATACCCAGATTTATTGGATTGGTTGGCAGTTGAATTCGTCGAATCGGGCTGGGACGTCAAGCACCTGATGCGTACGATCGTGAGCAGTTCGGCGTACCAGCAATCGTCCCGTCCCACCGACGCACTCCGAGCGAGTGACCCGTATAACGAGCTGTTTGCGAGACAAGGTCGTTTCCGAATCGAAGCGGAGATGGTCCGCGACAACGCGCTCGCCGTGAGCGGTCTGCTGGTCGAGCAGGTCGGCGGCCGGAGTGTGAAACCGTATCAACCGCAAGGTTACTACGCCCAGCTGAACTTTCCCTCGCGTACCTACGCGGCCGACACGGACGCGAATCAATTCCGACGCGGTGTTTACACGCACTGGCAGCGAACGTTCCTGCATCCGATGCTGAAAGCCTTCGACGCACCGAGTCGGGAGGAATGCACGGCTGCGAGATCGCGATCCAATACCCCCTTGCAAGCTCTCACGCTGCTCAACGATCCCACATTTGTGGAAGCCGCCCGCGTCTTCGCAGAGCGGATCATGCGAGAGGGAGGAGCGACCGCGGACGAGCGAATTGAATGGGCGTATCGCCAGGTGTTGTCCCGCACGCCGGAAGTAGAGATCGCTGCGGAATTAAAAGAGGTGTTCGCCCACCAACAAATCTCCTACGCGGCGCAGCGTGAAGACGCCAGCCAATTGGTCGCGACGGGAATCACGCCGCCGGCCGACGAACTCGACGTTGTTGAGCTCGCCGCATGGACCAGCATCGCTCGCGTGATTCTAAATCTGCACGAAACCATCACCCGTTATTAGGTCGGCTTCCCTCGTGAGGCTGCAAGACTATGTCACGCTTCAATCAACCATCTAGCGATTCACCCAGCGAAATTTCTCGTCAACTCGCTCGCCGCACTTTTCTCCGACAGACCGGGATCGGTGGTTTGGCGCTGGGGTCGTTGCTCGAGTCGGCTGTCGCACAAGGAGCTTCTGTCGATTCTGCGGGGGAACCTGCTCGCGTGAAACGAGTGATCCATTTGTGCATGGCGGGCGGGCCGAGTCATTTGGAAACATTCGACTACAAGCCCGAGCTCGCCCGACTGGATGGTCAGCCGATGCCGGAATCGATCACCCAAGGCCAACAGATCGCTCAGCTGCAGGGTCAAACGCTCAAGGTCATGGGCCCGCAACATGGTTTTGCAAAATACGGCGACAGTGGTCTGGAGATTTCCGACATCCTCCCGCACACGGCCCGACATGCGGATGATCTATGCGTCATCAAGTCGATGTACACCGAGCAGATCAATCATGATCCCGCACACACGTTCTTCAACACCGGCACCGCAATCAGCGGCCGTCCGTCGATGGGGTCATGGGTTCTGTATGGCCTCGGCGCAGAAACGCAAGACCTCCCCGGCTACATCGTTCTGACGAGCGTGGGCGGTGGCCAGGCGCAACCCATTAGTTCACGGCAGTGGCACTCTGGGTTCTTGCCGAGCCGGTTTCAGGGAGTCCAGATGCACGCCAGCGGGAATCCTGTCAACTATGTCGGGAACCCTGCAGGCGTATCACGCCAACAACAGAAGGAAGTCATTGATGCGATTTCCCGGATCAACCGTATCCGCAATGGCACGCTCGATGACCCGGAAATCGCGACTCGCATCAGCGGCTACGAAATGGCATTTCGGATGCAGGCGTCGGTACCCGAATTGACGGATATGTCCGCCGAACCGCAACACGTCGTGGACATGTATGGATGTCGCCCCGGCGATGGTAGTTTCGCCAGCAACTGCTTATTGGCTCGCCGCCTGGCCGAGCGAGGGGTGCGATTTATCCAGCTCTATCACCGCGGCTGGGACCACCATGGCGGCGTCAAGGCAGGAACCGCGAACACCGCGAAGTTGGTTGATCAAGCCACCGCGGCACTGCTGACCGACTTGAAACAACGCGACATGCTCAAAGACACGCTCGTCGTGTGGGGCGGTGAGTTTGGACGGACCCCGATGGCCCAGGGCAGTGGCCGCGACCATCACATCAAAGGCTATTCGATGTGGCTGGCTGGCGGTGGCGTACGCGGGGGAACCAGTCACGGGGCGACCGATGAGTTTGGCTACAACGCGGTGGAGGATCGGGTTCACGTCCGAGACTTCCATGCCACGATGCTGCACATGCTCGGTATCGATCACGAGAAATTCACCTACAAGTTCCAAGGACTCGACTTCAAGCTCACCGGGGTCGAACCGGCCCATGTGGTGCGGGGGATTTTGAGTTAGCGTGCTCGTCCGCTAGCCTCCCCGTGCGTTTATCTCACCGGGGAAAACGTTTGGATCATCCGACAGAAGCGTGCGCCGGAGGTTTTGGAGTACTGTCTCAAGTATCCCATGAGTTATTTGTGGGATTGGATGGACAGCGCTAGGCCGCTTGCCGGGAAATTCGACAGGGCCTGCCGGGGAAAACGGAGCGAAGCTCTGCAGAGGTGCGGGCTTGGCAAGGGATACCCCGGTCGATGGTACGCCAATGGTGTAGCCAGTCCCTGCCGAACATTCGCTCGCCAGGGACGCTTCTTTGCAGACAGATTGGATACTGGAGCGACGCCTTCAAAAAGCCTTCCACTGTACTGCCGCGCACCCTTCCCTCGGATGAGGATATTTTCTTTGCAAATCAAGCAAATCGTGGAGCATGAAGGGGCGTGGCCGAAGGCATTCCTTTCTCACAGATCGTAACGGCGCCGTGGGGATCAGGGTACACTGATGGGCGGGCTATCAACATTTGTGTCGCCATCGTGAGCCGAGTGCCGCGCGGCGAGAGCAGGTAGGCATCGGGCTGCGTCGCCAAGCCCGGTCGCGTACGCGTCTTGGCGCCCTCGATCGGCGGCACGATGAATTGTTCCTTAAACCATTCCTTCGTGACGACGGTGTTACGCATGGCTGTTGAGAATTCGTACTTTCGATCACTGGTGTCCTTGGCTGTGCTGTTCGGTGTGAGCAGCTTTCCCATACCCGCTTTGGGCGACACCCCCGAAAGCCTGTTGTTGGATGATTTCGATGGCCAGGCCGAGGTGGACTGGCAACCGGTGCGTCCCGACCCCAGTCACGTGTCACTGACCAGCCATCCCGGGAAACTGACGTTGACGACTCAGCTCGGGGCGATTGGCGGGGCCGCCCGGGGCCGTCAAACGCCGCTGACCAAGAACCTTTACCTGGTCGCGAACCCGGCCGAGAACGATGCCGATTTCGTCATGACCGTGTGCGTTGAGGCATTCGCTCCGACCATGAAATACCAACAGGCTGGTTTATTGGTCTACGACGATGATGACAACTATTTGAAATGCGACGTCGAGTCGAACGGGTCTCAGATCGGTTTCAAATACATGCGTGAGATCAATGCGTTTCGTCTGCTCGACACGGATCCAAAAATCAAGCCCGCCGATCGCATCTGGATCCGTCTGATCAAACGAGGCAACGTCTATGAGCGGACCTACAGCACCGACGGAAAGAAATTTGATTCTGCGGGTGAAGCGGTGTGGGGAAACGGCAGCCCCAAGTGGCTTGGCATCGTGGCGACCAATGGTCCGTCGGTCGCCGATGAGATCGAGGCTCAATTTGATTTTTTTGAAGTTCGTGAATTGACGCAGGAAGAGCGTGACGATCGTGGGTTTCAAATGCGGCAGGAGCTCGCGGGTTCATGGACGGTCGTGAGCACGCAGGTCAGTGGCGAAGACGTTGCGGTGAACCCAATCAGCGAGTTCCAGTTCGATGGCGGGAACGTGTCCTTTTCGATCGAGAATCAAACGACGCGAGTGGACTATTCCATGGACGTCCAAACGACTCCCATGGGGTTCGTGATGTCGTCGTTTACGCCAGAGGCCAAGGTGCCGGTCAATGGTCTCCTCTCTCTTGAAAACGGATTCCTGACGCTCTGCCTGTCACTGCCGCCGGGCAAGCCGGCGCCGCGAGACCTGGAAACCCAGCCGGGTGATGGACGTTTGCTGTTGACGCTCGAGCGTTCCAACGACTGAGGTAGAGGTCGAGCAACTCGCAATTTGGAAGCACCAACGGTTATGGGCCGGGCTACGTCTGCGGTCGACAGTTTGGGGAGTCACTTCGTAGCTTGGGACCATTGTCCCGAGCGAGCGAGTTGAGTTGAGTTGAGCTCGGACGGGACAATGGTCCCATCCTACCGGAAATTTTGCAAAGCATGGTAACGATGGATGAAACCGTCATTGATACGTCCGGCAAGGATGATTCCGCTCTCTTTCACTTCACCCGATGGTTTTGCATTGATGGTCCGGTCTCTCGCCAAGAGTACGTCGTGCTTGGCTTTGGGCTGGCCCTGCTCAAATATCTAATCGAACTGTCCGCATTCGTGATGTTGACGGGGCGATTTTTCTCACCGGTCGATTTTTTGAACCCGTGGCTCAACAGCAAGGCCGCAATGGTGGATGAGTATCCCGGTGCGGCAGTGGGTTGGTTGCTGTTCACGCTGCCCTTCGTTGCGATCGCTGTATCGATGAGCGTTCGTCGTGCTGCCGATGCGGGATGGAGCCCCTGGTGGGGTCTGTCGATGCTGGTTCCACTGGTCAATTTGATTTTCATGGCGTTATTGTCCATCGTCCCCACTCGCAACCGAGAGCTGGAGGCCATTGCCGATCAGGAGGTCCGCGAGGTTGCCACGGCGTTCGCGCCACCCGGGGGCCGGGATACCGACAGCGGTTCTCTTGAATTCCAGCGGCTCGCCCAGCCCGACGCGTTGTCCGCCGCGATGGCGGCGATTGCGACAGGGTGTGCGGTGCAAGTCGTGGTGGGTTTGATCAGTGTGTGGGTATTTCGCGAGTATGGTTTTGTCCTGTTCTTTACGACGCCGATTGTTGCGGGCGCGATTTCGGGTGCGGTTTACAATCGAAAATGGCGATATGGCTGGGGCAGTTTGTTCGGGCTGATCGCAGTGATGAACATCATTTCGTTCGTCGCCATGCTGTGCGTGGGTCTCGATGGTGCCATCTGTCTCTTCATGGCGTTCCCCTTGCTATGGCCGCTGAGTTTTTTCGGCGGGATCGCTGGTCGCGCCATCTCGGTTGCCAAACTGCGAGCCAACGACGAACGACGCGGCATGATCGCTACGATGCTGCTGTTGCCGCTGGCCCTGCTGCTCGAACCGCTCGACAACGACCGAGCCTTGCACCGCGTCGATACGGCGGTGGTGATCAATGCGCCGCCCGAGCGAGTGTGGGACCAGGTCATCGCGTTCCCCGAGATCACCGAGACGCCCGCATGGTTCTTTCGCGCAGGGATCGCGGCACCGATCCGCGCCCGGATCGATGGCGTAGGTGTGGGCGCGTGTCGCTACTGTGAATTCACAACGGGCCCGTTTGTTGAACCCATCACCGCCTGGGAGCCTCCCTCGCCCGGCCGCGAAGGCGGGCGTCTCGCGTTCGACGTCGCCGAGCAACCACAACCGATGCAGGAATGGACCCCCTTCTCGGGTTTACACCCACCGCATTTGGATGAGGGATTTGTTAGTCGACGCGGCCAGTTCCTGCTCGAGCCTTTGCCCGACAACCGAACCCGTCTGGTGGGCACGACTTGGTATGATATCGACGTCCGTCCCCGGTTGTACTGGCAAGCCTGGGCGGCCCCGACGATTCACGCCATTCATCGCCGCGTGCTCAACCACATCAAACGCTGCAGTGAAACACCAGCGTCCGAATAATGTTCACACTGTGTTCAGCCCCATTTGTGGGCCGCCTACGTAGCGACGCTCGCCAGAGCGTGGATCGCTATCGCACGATGCTACCCGGCTCAGCGACGGTGGCAACACAAAATACTTCCCATCGCCCTCTCGATTCATCTACGCCTTGATCTTCCGCCCGGGTTTGGCGAGCAGGTGAATGGGCGGCACGGTGGCGGTGCCGCCATGGAAGGTTCGCCGGCCATTGACGGTATGGTCAAACACGAATGCCCCCGCGGGGACTCCCTTGCGGGGACTGACGCGGAGAATCGCGGGATGGCCGCACTGGTGACAGCGGATGCGAAATCCGTGCTGGTCCAACATCGCCTGAACCGCTCCCGCCAACGCGCGATTGTGTTCGATTGACCCCAGCGAGCGGCCCACGAGATCCTGCAGCTTTCCCTGCAGGGTGAGCCGCATCAATCGCTGGATCCGATTGACCTCCTGCTGCAGTAACCCGAGCACCTCCGCGGCGGGAACGAGGGTATTGGGCGCCTCCGACGAGCCTGTCGGCTCCTCAGCGGTCGCCCGGGCGAGCGCGGCAAGATGTTCCAGCGGTGCGTTCAAGACGGAATCCATGCGATCAAGGAGTCGGCAGGCGGAGCAGGGAGGTAAGTAAGTAGCAAGAAATCGTCCGAAGTGACTAGACATCAAGTTATACGAAATGTATAACTCGTCTAGTCCCGCGAATAAAAAAACTTCCTGTGGCGAGAACAAGGTACTTTTCACTAACGTCTGCCTTTCACGCAGAAAATTTGTTTCCCCGCGTCCTCATTCGCTCCAGATCACCAGCCCTATGTCGGTCAATCAACAATCGGTCGAAGAAACCAAGGCACAGATCCGCGGTTTGGTCAACGAAATCGCCGCGCTCGCCAAGAGTGGCTCGACGGCGTCGGAGTTTTACCCTGAGCTGCTCTCCCGGATCATCACCGCGTTAGCGGCGGCTGGTGGCGCGGTGTGGTTGCTCGACGAGGACCGACATCTGCGTCTGCAGTATCAAATCAATGCGGAACCGTCGATTTTGGCGGAGAACAGCGATGACGCGACACGCCACATGCGATTGGTCCAGCGAGCGGCCAATGCGGGGCAATCGGTTTTAGTACCGCCCTATAGCGGCACGACGGATGGGGACGCCGAAGGCAACCCAACGCGATATCTCTTGGTGCTCGGTGCTCTCCAGCACGACGGGCACAAAGACGGCGTGATCGAGATTTTCCAGCGTCCCGACACTGCTCCCGAGACGCAAAAAGGATACATGCGGTTTCTGCAGCAGATGTGCGAACTCGCTGCCGAGTGGCTACGCAGTCAAAAGTTGATCAAACTCGGCGATCGCCAGACCTTGTGGCAGCAAGCGGACTCGTTTGCTCGGGCCGCTCATGAATCGCTCGATTTAAAGGAGACCGCCTACATCGTTGCCAACGAGGGTCGCCGACTGATCGGTTGCGACCGCGTCAGCGTCGCGATCAAGAAGGGCCGGAAGTGTACGGTCGAGGCGATCAGTGGGCAGGACACGATTGAAAACCGATCGAATATTGTTTCAGCGCTCAATGTTTTGGCGACTCGCGTGGTCGCCGCCGGTGAGCCGCTATGGCACGACGGGTCGACGGAAGATTTGCCGCCTCAAATCGAGGAAGCACTCGAGGACTATGTCGATTTGTCGTACGGCCGCAATCTCGCGGTGTTACCACTGCGGGCACCGCAACGCAAACTGGGCCATGAAAAGGAGACAGGTGCGGCGGGCGAGGTCGATCGTGACGACGCGCACCGCGGCGAGGTGATTGGTGCGCTGATTGTCGAGCAAATTGAAACGGATTTGCCGCCCGACGTTTTCCGGACACGCTGCGACTTGGTCTACGAGCACGGCACGCGTGCGATTGCGAATTCACAAGCTCATACGAACCTCTTCCTGATGCCGGTATGGCGGACACTCGGCCGCGCGACATGGGTCCTGCGAGCACGCACGTTGCCGAAAACGCTGGGCATTTTGGCGTTGATTTTGGGTTTGATTGTCGCTGGCATATTCATCCCGCTCGATTTTGATTTGGAAGCGGATGGGACGCTCAAACCGGAAGCCCGTCGCGAGATCTTCGCGGGGATTGATGGTGAGGTCCGCGAGGTGCTTGTCGATCATAATTCGCTGGTCACCGAGGGGCAGCCTCTGGTGCGGATGATCAATCCGGATATCGAGGTCGAAATCACTGAGCTCGAAGGCCAGATCTACACGACGATGGCGGAGATGCAGCGTGTACGCGGCCAATTGAATCAGCGGGACTCCTTAAAGCGGGCTGAAAGACGGGCGCTCGAGGGCGAGGAAATCGAACTCGAAACGAAGCTCGAGGCCCAAAACGCCAAACTCGCACTCAAAAACAAGCGTGCAGATGACTTGATCGTGCGCTCGCCGATCGACGGACGCGTCGTTTCGTGGGAAGTCGAGAAGCTATTGCTGAACCGGCCCATCACGACCGGCCAAGTCTTGATGGAGATCGCTGACTTAGACAAGCCAATGTATCTCGAAATTGAGATGCCCGAGAAGCGAGAGGGCCATTTGGACGAGTTCATTCATGCAACGGGAGCCAAGGAGCTCAAGGTTACCTACATTTTAGCATCAGACCCCGACCAACCGCTCTCCGGAACATTGCCGGTTGACAATATTTCACTGCGTGCCGAAGCCAGTGAGGAGCACGGCTCGATCATCAAAATGCGGATTTACCCCAACCAAGAAGAACTGCAGAAACTTTCCCCGAGCCCCGGTACCAAGCTGACCGCGGACGTCAATGTCGGCCGTCGGGCGAGTGGTTTTGTGCTTCTGCATGAAGTCTACGAGTGGTTTGCGAAATTCATTTTCTAACCACGCCTCACACCGTCGATCACCTCTTCCTTAAAATTCAAACGCGTTTCGCGGACCCCCGTTACTTATGAACCCGCCCAACCTACGAAATCGAATTCTGACCGTGCTCGTCGTCGCAATGGCTGCATCGCTGACGTGCACATCGGCCACTGCTCAGCGTCCTCCGCGTTCGACCGTACCAGGGAAGCAGGTCGTGGCGGATCGTTGCTCAGTCAAGTTCATCCGCAACGTCAACATCCCAGCGGAGGTGGAAGGCAAGCTGATTGAGATGAATGTCGAGGAGGGCATGGATGTCGTCGCCGGTGACGTGCTCGCAGTGATCGACGACACTGCGGCCAAGCTGACCGTCGCGCTGAAGCAAGCCCAGGAAAAAGAGGCGATGCTCAATGCTGACAACGACGTCAATGTGCAAGATGCGAGGAATACGTTGGAACTTGCCGAAGCAGAAGCGGAGTCACATAAAAAACTGTATGAGAAACAAGCGATCTCATATTATGAGGTCAAGAAAAAAATGCTCGAGGCGGTCCGTGGTGGATTGAAGATTGATCTGGCGGAAATGCAGAAGAAGATCGCCATGGCCCAGTACATTGGTAAGCGGAACGAACGCGAAATTGCCGAGTATGAAGAGAAACGCAGACGGGTATTCGCGCCCTTCGACGGCTACATCGAGAATCGCATTGCTCAGCAGGGCGAATGGGTACAGGGGGGATCTCCCATTGCGACCCTCGTGCAACTCGACCGGATTCGCGTCGAGGGCGTCGTCGACGCGCTGGCGTTCCCGGGCCGGGTACGAGCCGGTTTGCCCGTTACCGTTCGAGTCTTTACATCCAATAACCAGGAGACACCGACCGTGGTCGAAGGACAAATCGGTTTCGTCGGTAGCGAACTGGATCTGAGTCATCGCGTACGGATCTGGGTCGACATCGACAATCAGAAGGATGGCAGTGGCGCCTGGATTATGAAGCCCGGGATGAATGCCGAAATCATCTTCGCTGAGACCAACTAGCCATTTGTTGACATTGCTTTGCCAGAACTGAAACTTCGGCCCTGCGGCTGAGGATCTTGCGAAAGATCCGCCTGCTGCGGAATCAGCAAGAAGACCCACTACTCGCTCTCCGCCTCCCCTCTCTCACACTCCCTTGTTCGCCCCATGGCCACCCTGGCTGAATCACTGGTAAGCAGTTCGTCACGTGCACTGACGGTGCGCCGACGTCCTGACTTGACCGCGAGTCGGCACCACTACCAGGGGCAGGGATTCTGGGTGATGAAAGAGCCCGTCGGGTTGCAGTACTTCCGTTTTCACGACGAAGAGTACTTCATCCTGAATATGCTCGATGGGCACGTCAGCCTGCAGCAGATCAAGGATGGATTTGAACAGCGATTCGCGCCACAAAAAATCACGTTTGGCGATTTGCAACAGTTCATTGGGATGTTGCACCGCAGCGGATTGGTGATCAGCAACTCGCCCGGGCAAGGAAAATCGCTACGTGAACGCGGGCGGACAAAGAAGAACAAAGAACTGCTCGGCAAAATGTCGAATGTGTTTGCTGTGCGATTTCGAGGCATCGACCCCGAAAAAATACTCAATCGGCTGCTACCGATCGCGGGATGGATCTTCACGATTCCCGCATTGATCTTTTTTGCCTGTTTCCTACTGTCGGCAGCGTTGTTGCTGGCGACGCAGTATCAAACGGTCTACGCGAAACTTCCCACATTCCACCAATTCTTCGCCGCGGATCGCTGGATCATCTTGGCGGCCACAATGGCGATCGTGAAAGTGATTCACGAGTTTGGGCACGGCTTGAGCTGCAAAAAGTTTGGTGGCGAGTGCCACGAGATCGGTTTCATGCTGCTTGTGTTCACGCCCTGCCTGTACTGCAATGTTTCCGACTCGTGGATGTTGCCGAACAAATGGAAACGGATTTGGATTGGTGCAGGCGGCATTTATGTTGAAATGATTTTGGCGTCGATCGCGGCCTATGTGTGGTTCTTCAGTGAATCCGGGACCACGATCAACGACCTTTGTTTGAACATGATGTTTCTTAACGTGGTCAGCACCGTGCTCGTGAACGGGAATCCGCTCCTGCGATTCGATGGATATTACATCCTGATGGATTACTTGGAGATTCCCAACCTGCGTCAAAAGGCCACCGAAGTACTCAAGCGGTGGTTCCAAGAAACCTGTCTCGGCCTGGAATTGCAGGATGATCCGTTCTTGCCGCAGCGGAATCGATTTTTGTTCGGTATGTTCACCGTCGCCAGCGTGATTTATCGCTGGGTTGTTGTATTTTCGATTGTATGGTTCGTGATGCAGGTGCTCGAGCCATATGGTTTGCAGGCCCTCGGACGAATTCTCGCCGTGATCGGATTTTCGGGATTGGTTGCCCAGCCGATGATTCAAACTTGGAAATTCATCCGTACTCCTGGGAGACTCGCAAAAGTGAAACGTGGCCCACTCCTGACGTCGCTGGCTGTTGCTGGCGTGGTCGTTGCTGCGGTGTGTTACATCCCGCTGCCCCACCACATTGACGCCGCTTTCGAGATTCGCCCCAGTCGCGCGGGGGCGGTGTATGCCGGCACCGTCGGGCGCATTGTCGAGACGGTCCCCGTCGGCACTCGCGTGTCGCAAGGCGAAGCGATTGCTGTCCTCGATGACCCGGAACTGAAAATTCGCTTGGCGGACTTGAATGGTGAGGAAAAATTCGCCTCAGTCCAACTCCAGAATCTGAAGTTGCGAGCACAAGAAGAGCCCGCCGTCGTCGCTCAGATTGACACGCAGGAAGAAATGCTGCAGTCGATCCGTTCGCTCAAAGCAAAGACGCAAGAAGAAGTTGATCGCTTGACGGTCAGGGCCAAGCAAGGTGGTTTTGTCTTGCCGCCGCCCGAACGCCCCACCAATGATCCGGGCGATGGGCGATTGCCTGGCTGGACCGGCACCCCGCTACAAGTAGAAAATCGTGGCGCGCTGTTGACGGCGGACGACATGATCTGTGAGATCGGTGCCCCCGACGGGTTCGAAGCTGCATTGATTATCGATCAGGGCGATCGCCAGCTCGTCCGTAAAGGTCAGTCGGTCGACATGAAGCTCGATTCTCTGCGTTTACAAACCTTTTATGGCAACATTGAAGAGATATCCAAGAAACCCATGGATGCGGCGAGCACGTCAATGTCCAGTCAAACCGGTGGCGACTTGCAAACCGAGATCGATCCGAAGACGGGTCAAGTCCGGCCCCGCAGCGTGTCGTATCAAGCCCGCGTGCCGCTGGATTCCGCCGACATGTTGCTCCGTCCTGGATACCGCGGCGCGGCCAAGGTGCACGTCGACCCGATGTCACTCGGCCAACGATTATGGCGCGTAATTATCAAGACATTTAACTTTGATTTTTAAGGAACCTGGACGATTACTTTTGCATCGGATCGTTAGTACGGTGCAATACTTCATTGATCCGGATCTTCTGCAAGATCCGCATAGTAAATAAATTGGATCTTCAACAAGATCCGCCACAAACATGAACTGATTTTCGAATTGGTTCACAGGTCCCACCTGAACCGCCGGCGCGCTGCGAGCTCAGAGGATCTTTAAGAAAAGATATAACGCGTCACTCAGATTACCTTTCCCTTCTCACCTTTTGGAGAATTTTAGATGGCAGACGACAACACCACCGAATCGGAAGAAAACGTAGCGGCAACCGCGACCGCAAATGTGGAACCGACTTCGCCAGCAGCGAAGGCCCAAACGCCTCCACAACAAGTGGCACAGGTTCAAGTCGACGACCACGACGCCTTGGCGACCTACGCAAACTTTTGCCGGGTTACCGGATCGCCTGAAGAATTGATCATCGACTTCGGTCTGAATCCTCAACCGATTGGTGTGCCGAAGGATCCCATCCAAGTCAAGCAACGGATCATCGTCAACTTCTTTACCGCCAAACGATTGCTGGCTGCCCTGCAAATGTCAGTGGCCCGTCACGAATCGGTCTTCGGCGTGCTTGAAACGGACATCAACAAACGAGTTCGTCCCGGCTTGCAACAGCAACAGAAGTAGTCACCAACGCAATGAGCCGGCAGCGAAAGCGGCTGGGCTCTTCAAGAACAGATGAAACCACCCTGCTCATAACAGCAGGGTGGTTTTTTTGTGGGCTCATCCGACGCGCGGCCTGCGGCGGCGTTTCAGAGAACCATCACTGAACGACTCGCTCGGGACAATGGTCCCGAGCGACGGTGCTGGTCGCCGGCCGAACCGGGTGACGATTAGGCGTTGCGTTTGTTCTTTTTGCCTTTGCCGGCGAACGTGCGTTTGCCGTGATGCGAACCGCCTCCACCTTTGGCATGCTTGGGCTGGAACCGTCCTTGTCCGCCACCCTGGGAATAACCACCCCGTGAACCACCGTCGTTGTCGGTGTCACGCGACACTTCCAAATTCAATCGCTTGCCGGAAACCCAGGTCTTGCGAAGTTTCTGGTAGATATCCGAAGGCATGCCTTCGGGCAGATCGATCGTCGAGAACTCGTCACGGATGTTGATCGGACCAATGTACTGGCCTTCGATGCCGGCTTCGTTAGCGACTGCACCGACAATGTTGCCCGGCTTCACACCGTCTTGCCAACCGACGTCGATACGATAGCGGACCATTCCTTCGCGTGGTGGGCCGAGTTGGCGAGGTGCTTTGCCGCCGCGGTCCTGGAATCCACCTTGTCGATCGCCGCGACCAGAGTTATCGCCCCGATCGAAGTGATCATCACGCTGGGACGAGCGTGCTGTTACCGGCCGATCTTTCATCAAGAACGGACGCCCTTGCAGGGAAATCTCCGCGAGGGCGGCGGCAATCATATCGAGCGGCTTGCCGGATTCTTCGGCAAAGCTGGCGATCAATTCTTTGAAGTGACTCAGGTCCTTGTCAGCGGCGACGTCCGTGATCTGCTGACCGAATCGTTTGATCCGCATCGCGTTGATGTCTTTCGCCGTTGGGATGCCGACGACTTCAATCGGTTGCTTGGTCGCTCGCTCGATTTGACGCAGCTTGTTTCGCTGGGCATTGGTCAGGAAGATGATCGCTTCGCCATCGCGGCCGGCACGCCCCGTGCGGCCCACGCGGTGAATGTACGATTCGCTGTCGTGGGGAAGATCGAAATTGAACACGTGACTGATTCGCGGCACATCGAGCCCACGAGCAGCCACATCGGTGGCGACGAGGATGTCGAGCTTGCCGTTCTTCAGTTGGCTGATCGTGCGTTCGCGAACCTTTTGCGGCATGTCACCATTGAGGGCGACGGCCGACAGGCCTTCCCGGCAGAGGCCTTCGGCGACACTGATCGTTGCGTCTTTCGTTTTGGTAAACACGATCACACCATCGGTTTCTTCCACTTCGAGCAGGCGAACCAAGACATCGATTTTGTCTCGTGGTGAAACAAACAGGGCCCGTTGGCGAATGGACTCTGCGGTCGCGGTCTTCTTCTTGATCGTGATTCGGGCGGGATCACGCAGATATTCGTCAGCGATATCGCGAATCGGTCCTGGCAACGTTGCCGAGAACAAGGCGACCTGGCGCGTCGGTGGGGTCTTTTCGAGCACGAATTGAACGTCCTCGAGGAACCCCATGTTGAGCATCTCGTCGGCCTCGTCGAGAACGAGGCAATCGAGCTTGCTCAGATCAAGCGTCCCACGATTAACATGATCGATCACGCGTCCGGGGGTGCCGACCACAACTTGCACGCCGCGGCGAAGTTGCTTGAGTTGCGGTTCGTAGTCCTGGCCGCCGTAGATCGCAGCGACGGCGAAGCCGGGAACGCTTGCTCCGTAAGTCGAAAATGATTTCGCGACCTGGATGGCGAGTTCCCGCGTCGGCGCCAACACCAACACCTGCGGATGGAATTTCTTGACATCGATCGTCGTCAGAATCGGCAACGCAAACGCAGCCGTCTTGCCCGTCCCCGTTTGCGACTGTGCCAGCACGTCGCGGCCGTCAAGCATATGGGGAATGATCTCCGCTTGAATTGCCGTCGGTGTGACGTATCCAGACTTCACAATGGCCTGCAGAACCTCGCGGCGAAGCGGGAAAGCAGCAAACCCAGGATCGGCTTCTGGCTCCGGCGGGGCCTCAACGGCAGCTTCCTGCTCGGCAACCGGTTCCTGCTCGACGGCGGGTTGCGGTTTGGCAGCAGGTTTCTTCTTCGCAACCGGTTGTTGCTCGGTGACAGGTTCCTGTTTGGCGGCGGGTTCCAGTTCGGCGACGGGTTCCTGCTCGGCGACGGGCTCCTGCTCGGCGACGGGCTCCTGCTTGGCGACGGGCTCCTGCTTGGCAACCGGTTCCTGCTCGGCGACGGGTTCCTGCTCGGAAACAATTTCCTTCGCGGCGACCGGATCCAACTCGGCGACCGGTTCTTGCTCGGCGACCGGTTCCTGCTCGGCAACAGGTTCTTTGGCGGGCAATGGTTCGATGGATACTTGCTCAGTGGCCGCGAGCGTTTCGGTGGGTTGGGCTGCAACCGGTTCTGGCTCGATCTGTGCTTGTTCCGAGCTGACGAGTTCCTCGCTATACAATTCCACGACGTCCGCGGGAGGCGTGGGGCAGATCATTTCGACTTCGGCTGTGGCGGTCGTCGCCAGGCATTCGACGCTGACGTCCTGCGCGTAGCATGCGAGTAGAGCGTCGTTGGTAGCGGGGGTGGGCTCCATCGAAATCTCGTTGGCGAGCTCGGATTGGTTGAGCAGGGTGGGGCCACCGGATTGTTCGTTTTCAGACAACAGTAAATTCTCAGAGTAGGGGGGTTGGGCACGCTATGGACGTACCGATTGCGCAATGGCACTCCCACAACCGAGTCACGAAACCGGTCGGTCAGGAGCGAGGATGGGTTGGAAGGATGGCGTGGCGAACGGACACTTCGGTACGTACCGAGGTGACGAAACACAGATCGCGACGCTGCTTTCACTTCCCGGAAGATGAACCAGCGTTAGTCGCTGAACATTCCTACCCGTTGGACGACCCAAACGCTGTGATGATCTATCACCAGAGCTGAATCGATAAAAGACTTGTCGCGTAAACGAGCCCGTGAATTAGTTCGGCATGCTCCCCGATCTGGAACCGATCGCAACAAGCAATCAACTCGTGAATTTTGGGGCAGAGACCGAACCGGTCGAAGTTCTGTGAACCTTCGACGGCTCTTACGTCCAGGAAAGTGTAACCTGGAACCGGAAATTGCAATAGGAGCAAAAACGCAAGTTATTCCCCGGGGTCGCCCAAAGGCGGCCTCCAGCAACATTGAGTCCCCACGATGCTGCGCGTGCATCCCTTAGCCACTTGCCTCGTCACTGAATTCCGTTGTCACAACCGGACAACACGGCGCGTCAGACATTCCTGGTTTCCGTCGCGAGACGGCGGGGTGGCCAGGTTCGCGCAAACTCTCGTCGTTTTGCCCAAACCGGACTCTCTGTTCAGCGTGACTGGTCATCAGGCTTGGTCACGATCGCCTCGAACTGCGAGCGAGCTGCGCGCCCGTTCCAAACGCGACGTCACCTCGTCGAGTGAATCACCGACGGCGGAAAGGTGCCCCATTTTGCGTCCCGGCCGGGCTGCGTGCTTGCCATACAAATGCAAGGACACCCCATGGACGCTCAGAGCGGCGGGCCAGTCGGGTTGTCCGCCTTGGGCGTCCCACCAATCACCGAGGAGGTTGACCATCGCGGCCGCAGGTGTGATCTGCGCCGTATCGCCCAATGGCAGGCCACAGATCGCTCGCACATGCTGCTCGAATTGGCTCGTGCGGCACGCTTCGATACTAATGTGTCCTGAGTTATGAGGCCGTGGAGCAACTTCATTGATCAAAATCCGGGGTTCGCCGCCCTCGGTGTTCTCGATAAACATCTCCACACACAGCAAGCCGACCACGTCCAAACACTCCGCCGCAGCGATCGCCATGTCGCGGGCCTTCCGTTGCATGTCCGGCGAAATCGACGCCGGCAACGTCGTTAGATCGAGGACGTGGTTGCGGTGCACGTTCTCAAAGACAGGAAAGGTATCGGTCACGCCGTCGGCGCGACGTGCGACGATCACGGAGACTTCCCGCTGCAGATCGATCATTGCTTCGGCAACCCATTCGCCACCGCCCTGCCAATCGACTCGCTCGGCTTCGCCCGCGTCCGCCAGACGGTGCTGGCCTTTGCCGTCATAACCACTCCGCTGGGTTTTCACGATCAGTGGCCAGCCCAACGATTCGGCGGCGGTGCAGGTCTGCTGCGCATCTCGCACGGGCGCGAATGGGGTGACGGGCAAACCAGCCTGCCGCAGCGTCGTCTTTTCCAGCAGTCGATCCTGGGCGATCGCGAGCACCGAGGCGTCGGGGTAGGTCGGCGCGTGACGGCCGCAAACCGCAATGGTCTCGGCGGGAATATTCTCGAACTCGAGCGTGATCACGTCGCAGCGGCGGGCAAAATTCTCGATCGCGGAGTGATCTTCCAAGGGCCCACAGACCGTGAACGAAGCCACGTCCGCTGCCGGTTCGTCGCTACTGCCACAAAACACACCGACGCGATAGCCCAGCTTCGCCGCGGCAATGGCAAACATGCGTCCGAGCTGGCCGCCACCGACCATCCCAATCGTGGAACCGGGCAAGATCGGCCCCGAGGTTGATGTCATAAGTAGAAAATGGGTTCAGGAAGAAAAAGGGGCCAGGGTTCCCACCCCGCGAGCTGGCGGCGCTGGCGGTGGGGTTCTGCGATAGTGACGTGTGTTCTTAGAGGTCGCTGAGATCGGCGGCGGCGATCACGTCGTCGTGCTGTTGCTGGACGAAAGCGGAGACCCGCTCAGCCAACTCGGGGTCGGACATTGCCAACATTCGAGCGGCGAGAATCCCAGCGTTCTTGGCGCCCGCGGTGCCGATCGCCATCGTGGCGACCGGGATCCCACCGGGCATTTGCACGATCGACAGTAGCGAATCAAGCCCCTGCAGCGCCCGACTTTGAATCGGGACGCCAATCACCGGCAAGATCGTTTCCGATGCCACCATCCCAGGCAGGTGGGCCGCACCGCCGGCACCGGCAATGATGATCCGCAGCCCACGCTGGCGAGCTGTTTTCGCGTACTCAAACATGCGGCTCGGCGTCCGGTGTGCCGAAACGACCGATTTTTCAAATGGGATACGGAACAGCGAGAGCATCTCGCATGCCGCCGACATGGTATCCCAGTCGTTACGGCTGCCCATGATCACACCGACCAATGCGTCAGCTGGATCTTCCTGGGGTGGCGTATGAGCGGCTGTCGAATTCACGTGGGGGTGCCTCCAGGAGCTGAGAATTTGTACGCTTGGCAATCAAACGGGATTGGCCACCGGTTATAGCCGACAACGCCCATTTTCGAAATCAGACCGAAGTCTCGCATTGAAACAACCTCCTGATCGTGATTATTGACCCCCACCCTTCCAACGGTGGATGTTGTTTTGCGTATCGAGACGAAATCAGTAGACTCTCGCAGGGGCGACGCCCCTGCGATCGAGACCGTATTCGAGGACCACAGGTGACCGCTTGAACGACCGCGATGAATTTTCAGAAAGCAGCGACAACGCCGCCGGTCGCGTGCGGCTGATGCACCACGACGCCCGATGGCGACAAGAGTTCGAGCAAACCCGCAGCAGCCTGCTGCAATGCTGCCAGGGTCGCGTCGTCGCCGTTGAGCATATCGGTTCGACTGCGATTGGCGGGATCATTGCGCAGCCGATAATCGATGCGGTGGCTGTGGTGGCCGATCCCGTGGATTTTCCCGACGCCGTGCTGCTCACCGAGGGTTTGAACTATCTCCCGGGCGACTCACCCGCTTGGGCAGAAGATAGCCGCCGTCAACAGCTCGTGCTGAAGAAGCCCCGCCACGGCGACGCGACTCACCGTATTTATTTTGTTACCCAAGGCGCTCCACTGTTGCACCGCATGATGCAACTCCGAGATCATCTTCGCACGCATCCTGAGGACGCATTCGCGTTCGAAGCCGCGAAAGTGGACGTCTGGCGACGCGTCCAAGGCGATGCCGCCGATTACGAAGCTGCCATGGCCGACGTTTTCAAAGAGTTCCATCCGACGTGACCAGGGTAAGAAGGTCTGGTTTTCGGAATTTCCACTTCGTCGAAACGTCAGTTCATGGGGTATGGTAACATGGACGTGTTTTCCGCTGACTCCTATCAGGCCTGCTTATTCCGTGAACCGTGACACGCACGACTCCGACGATCTTGCTTTGCCGGTCGATCCCTCGTCGACCGCGGCACTGGTGATCGCATCGAAAGGTGGTAGCAACGAGGCGTTGGGCGCACTCCTGCTGAGGTATCGCGGTTTTTTGTTGATGTTGGCCCACCGCTACCTGTCCGATCAACTCCGTCGCCGGATCGATCCCGCTGATGTCGTGCAGGTGACCTTCTTAGAGGCGAAGCGAGACCTTGGTTCGTTCCGTGGCGATTCGCCTGCGGAATTCGCGGGCTGGCTGCGCGGCATGCTGAAGAACAACGTTGCCTCAGCGCTCTCGCATCATGTGATGACGCAAAAGCGTAGCACCAAGAAAGAGGTTCACGCACGCGTCGGTAGCGGAGATACCGGGTCGCGGGAAAACTGGATCGCTCAGCTACCCGGGGGCAAAACCAGCCCCAGCGGCGTGGCCGTTCGCGAGGAAGCAGTACTCGCGATGATGAACGCCATGCATCAGCTTCCCGAGACTCAAGCCGAGGCGATTCGGTTGCGATACATGGAGGGTTTGCCGCTGAAGGAAATTGTCGAACGGATGGGCAAAAGCGAAACAGCGGTTGCAGGCCTGCTCAAACGTGGGTTGCAGAAGATGCGAACCCTGCTGAACACCGATAGTAGTCCGTGGTGGTCGACATGAGTGAACCGGACCCACGCGAGCGGCAACCGTTGGGCAGCGATGAAGACAGCCAGATCGATCAAGCGTTCGCGGCGTATCTACAGGCCTGCGACCGAGGCGAAGTTGAGTCGCGTGAAGATTTCCTGAACCAGTTCCCCAGCCTGTCGGGGCAACTGCGTGAATTGATGGAAGCTGCCGATCTGATCGGTAGCTTCACGCACACCAGCGTTCAGCCACCGACGCAGTCCGTCGCCGACCGATTCCTGCATGGCGATTCGATGCGCCACTCGATCGATGCGGAGACCATCGGTATTGATGCGCTCGGACCGCACGAGACGGCGGGTGATCTGTCGGGACTCGATCCTCACGCGACGCTGCCGGTCTCTCATCGCGCACAAGGTGATCCAGGACCGTCGCTGCCTTTCGAGATGGAGGACTACACGCTCCTAAAAGTCCTTGGTATGGGGGGCATGGGCGTTGTGTACCTGGCCAAGCAGCGGGACCTTGATCGTCTCGTCGCGGTGAAGATGATTCGCAGCGGAATTCTGGCAGGGTCGGACGAAGTCAAACGGTTTTACACCGAGGCAAAAGCCGCCGGCCGTCTGCGGCACCCGAACATTGTCGCCGTCCATCAGTTTGGTCGCCTAGCCGGGCACCACTTCTTTTCGATGCAGTACATCCCCGGCACGGACTTGCAACGAGTGCTGGCCAACGGGCCGCTGCCGCCGCGGCGGGCCGCCGCGATCGTACGCGATGTCGCCAGGGCCATCCAACACGCCCATAGCCGCGGCGTATTGCACCGGGATCTCAAGCCGGGCAACGTGATGATCGACGAGCAAGATCAAATTCATGTGACGGATTTCGGGTTGGCAAAACATATTGATGCCGACAGCAGTTTAACGGGCCAGGGCACGGCCATCGGCACGCCGCACTACATGGCGCCCGAACAAGCGGTCGGCAATAGCGACGAGGCGACCTCGCAGAGCGACATCTACTCGCTCGGCGGGATTCTATTCGCAGCCATCGCCGGGCACCCGCCACTGGTCGGCGACACGGTGATGCAGACACTGATGCGGGTGGCCCATCACCCCGCCCCTGCGCTGCGAAGCGCGTGCCCTCATGCCGATCCCGAGATCGAAGCGATCGTAGCGAAATGCTTGGAAAAACAACCCCAACTTCGCTACGCCACCGCTGGCAAGCTCGCCGACGACCTCGACTGTTACCTTGCCGGCAGGTCCATCACCGCCCGCTCCAAAAGTAGACTCGGGAAAACCATCGAATGGACCCGGCAGGTGCCTCTTGTCGCAGCATTAACAGGCCACCACACGACCGATGCGCCCCTCGGCCAGCGGCGGTTTCAGACCCTCATGTTGACCCTCGCGGTTTTACTACCGCTGCTCGTCCTTTCATGGTCATGGTGGCATCGCCACCGCATCGCAGCGATGCCACATCAAGTTCGTCTTGCAGGCGGGTTGGTCGGTGGGCTGTACACGGACACCGCCGAACATCTCGCCGAGATGATGCAACGCGAGACAGGCGTGCCGTGTCAGGTCATTCCGACCAACGGCACGTGGGACAACCGCGCACAACTGCTCGCCGGCCACGTCCAACTCGCTCCCGTCCAGGCTTCGGCTGTCGGTGGCGAGGAACTTGCGGTTGTGGCGCCGCTCTTTTACGAGGCCGTCCATGTTCTGGTACGCCGCGATGGCCCCGTTCGTACGATCGCGGATCTGCCCGGGCACGCGATCGCTGTCGGGCCACCAGGCAGTGGTTCGCGACGCGCCGCCGATCTGGTCCTGGATTCCTTGGACCTCAACGCGGGGACTTGCCCACGCATTGATGTTGAGTGGCCGCAATTGAAAAATATGCTCGTTCCTGCTTCGCCCGAGCAGGCCCAGGTATCCGTGGCGATAATCTGCATCGGTCCCGGCAGCGAACTCGTCCGCGGAATATTGGCTGATGGAAGCTGGGAGCTGATATCGCTCACCGGCAGCGTCGCGATCTCTCTGCAACATCCCACGCTCCGGCCCATGATCCTGCAACGCTCGACGTATCAAGACACCTACACCACCGAAGCGAAACCCCGGGCGATCGAGAGTGCGACCTCATCAATGCGTGAAGATGAAGCAGCGATTGCCAACGATGACGACGCGACGATCGAAACGCTAGGCACCACTGCGTATCTGGTCTGTCGACACGACGCTTCGGATGCGCTGGTTCACGCCGCACTCGACGCGCTCTATCATCCACCCACGATGGTCGGACTGATCCCTGCTGACCACGCCGCTGAGTGGCAAGGTCTCGCCTTTCATCGCGCCGCCCGTGCGTATTTTCATCTGCTGGCCAAATGAAATCCGAGGGCGGAGTCATGAACGCGACGATTGCGAGACCAGGGATCAAGCGTGGCTCGTAGGGTCCAGCTCTCAAGAACGATCTAACGGCAGGTAACGACACTGCGGCCGATCGCGGAAAACACCGCGGTTGGGTCGTGCCACTCCGGTCGCAGGATGAAACAGCGTTCGAGGGTCACATCAGCCGACAACAGGTCTTCGATTGCATGATCGATCGTGACATAGCGTCGTGCGTTATCCCAACCTGTGATATGCAAATCTTCCCCCTGCGCGGTCGACATCGGCAATGTGATGCGTGATTGGGGTGGGACCACGACCGCCAGCTGTCCTCCCTTGCCTTCGGTGCGACGAAGGCGATGCCAGTCAGGCGCAAAGTGAACAGGCAGTTCGATGGCCACTCCCAAGTGTCGACCAAATCGGGTGTCGAGCATTTTCATGATCTCACTTAAATTCTGAAACGAATAGAAGGTCGTCACCGATACGGAGGGTGACTTGACCTCAGGCTCCCGCGGTGCTCCCATCATGGCGAAGCTGTTTGCCAACGTTGGAACGAGTCGTTGGGACTGAGTGAAGTTGGAAGCGCTGATGGTTTGCATGGACATAGTCGGTTCTCCAGTAAAAGCGGAAAGTGATTCGGCTGGAAGCGAAACAGGCTCGTTTCCAACCACGTAAGCATTCTTACTGTCCACTTGAAACCCTCCGTGAAAGCAGTCTAAATTTTTCTTTATGTTCAAAGGTATCTCCTGATGAGCGTGCGCATTCTCGCGGTCGAAGACGATCCAGGCATCGCTGACTTTCTCGTCCGCGGGCTCACCGAAGAAGGATATGTCGTCGAGCATGTCGCTGACGGTCGTCATGCCTGGTTGCGGATGCAGGCAGAGAGGTGGGATCTCGTCATCCTGGACTGGTGGCTGCCTGGGGAAGACGGCATTCAACTGCTGCAGCGTTTTCGGCAGAAGAATCGTGCCACTCCCGTGCTCTTCCTGACCGCTCGTGACGGCGTGACCGAGCGCGTCACCGGGTTGGACGCAGGCGCGGACGACTATTTGACCAAACCATTTGCCTTCGAGGAGTTGTTGGCTCGCATACGCGTGTTACTGCGGCGGCCGAGTCAAGCCGATTCCGTGAGTCTCGACTACCGTGACATTCGCATCGACTTGGCCCAACAACGTGCCACACGGGGTGGCGAGATGCTGGACCTGACGGCCAAGGAGTTCTCGCTGCTGGTCATGTTCATACGCAACCCTCAGCGTGTGTTAACGCGGACCCGGATTTATGAAACGGTGTGGGATGAAAATTTCGACGGGCTATCCAATACGCTGGAAGTGCACATCAAAGACTTGCGCCGCAAGCTCGAACAATTTGGACCGCGAGTGATCCAGACCAGACGCGGGCAAGGCTACATCCTCGACGCTCCACTGGCTGTCGACAGATGACATTGACCACACGCGTCTCAGCGTTCTTTCTCGCCACCCTCGCAGGCGCTTTGACGATCTACTCGGTGGTCTTCTACTCGGTCTCCAGTCGGCAGATTCACTTTCAGTTTGACCGTGAATTGAGTGGTGCGCTGAATTCTCTTGTCGCGGCTGCGGAGGTAGAAGAAACAGAGGTCAAGTGGCAACCGCTTGAGCATTCGATTGCATTTGGCTCGTTGGATGAGTTTGGCGAAGCTCAATGGATCGTTGTCGGCAACCAGAACTTGATTGTCGAAACATCCCGGGGCGCCGATGCCGCATTCCACGCCCGCGCGATGGAACTGGCCAACACATCAGTCTCCAGCGGAACGATTGTCGATGATGTTTCCGCGTCGGAACCGATGATGCTGATGTACCAGCGTTTGCGGGCTCCCCAGCCCTTCGCCTTTCAACGCGAACTCGACGAGTTTGACGAAGTCATGGTGGTCGTCGGCCGGTCGACCGTGAAACGAGATGCCATTCTGGGGCGACTGACCGTGCTCGTGATCCTGCTACCGATGGTGGCGTGGTTGATTGCGGCGTTGTTAGGCCGCTGGCTCGTCCGTCAGGCGCTGCAACCGGTCTCGGCAATGTCCCACCAGGCACGCTCGATCGCCGGATCTGATTTCCAAACACGCCTCAAACTGGATGACTCAGGCGACGAGCTCGCCGAACTCGGAGCGACCTTCAATCGACTGCTCGATCGACAGCAAGCCGCTTTCGAGCAACAACGTCGATTCGCCGGTGATGCCGCCCACGAACTGAGGTCGCCGATCACTGTGCTGATGGGTGAAATTGACGTCACGTTGAGAAAGCCTCGCTCGGAAACCGAGTACCAACGCACGCTGGGTGTGCTTCGTAAACAGACCCACTCGCTCCAGGAAATTGTCGAGTCACTGTTGTTCCTCGCACGCAGCGAAGACGACGCGGCCCCGCCGCAATTGCAGCCGATTGAGGTGCGTTCGTGGCTGGCGGAGCACCAGCGAACCTGGACGCGCGCGGCTCGGGCGGACGATCTGAGAATCGAGAATCATGCTACGTCAGGAACTAAGGTCCTGTGCACATCCTCCTTGCTCGCGCAGATCGTCGAAAATCTCGTTTCGAACGCGCTCAAGTATAGCGATCCCGGGACACCGGTTACCGTCTCGTCGGAGACACGCGATGGTGAGGCGGTTTTGCATGTTACCGACGCGGGCCATGGAATTAGCGATGCCGATCAACAGCACCTGTTCGATGCGTTCTTTCGCTCCAGTGACGCACGCAATAAAGGGATTGCAGGAAACGGTCTGGGACTCGCGATTGCCAGCCGGATCGCTCGGACACTCGGCGGAAGCGTATCCTGCGAGAGCACACTCGGACAGGGAAGTCGCTTCACACTGCGACTCCCACTCGTTGCGGTCAGCATCCAGGAATAACAATCGATCGCTCGAAGCATGCATCGCAGCCATATTGAGACCACGCCCCCGGGAAAAGCCTGCCGTCAAGTTGAAGTGCTTCAGCGTCAAACCATCTGCGGTATTTGCAAGCCACTGAGACTGGTTGACGACTCGCACCTTCGGATGGTCAAAGCGAAAGATCTGTCCGTTACAATCGTTCAAGATGATGAGCTCTTTTTGCGGATAGTCTTGAGCCAAAAACATCGCAACCGATTCGCTGACTAACTCAGGGCGTCCAAACGTTGGCATGATTGCCGACACCACCGGATCCTTGCCCGAGGACAGGCATGCAGCCACTTTCTGTGGATCCGACAGCTCCGAAATTGGCGTGAGAGAATGATCAGTCTGTCGTGGTTGCTTGCTAAGAACACGAAATCGCACGGACGCGATATTTGGCTCCGGGAACACGAGGTCAATGAGCAATGGTGCCCCTGTGCCTGGTATTACGGCAGCCAGTGGGACCAATTACGACCAAACAACCTACGGCTACGATAGCCAGAAGCGGCAGAACCTGCAGATTTCCCCCGGCGGCACCATTAGCCAACGTGTTCACGACGTTCGCGACAACGTCATCGCGATCTTTGTGGGCACCAACGACACCGGGTCTACCGAGTCCGACCCAACCGGCGGCGGTGCCTCGGGCAATAACATGGTCCAGGTCAGCGGCTCTGTCTTCGACAACGGCAATGACGGGGGCGATAACAACCTCACCAGCCAGATCGCTTACATCGATGGCGTCAACACCCGCACCACCGCGTTCACCTATGACTGGCGCAATCGCCGGGTAGACACCAACGGGGAGCTCGATGCCTTTGGTCGGGTTACCTATGACAACCTGAACCGGGTGATCCAGTCCGACCGCTACGATACTTCCGCCAGCGGTAATCTGGTCTCTCGAAATGTGACCAAGTACGACAACCTGGGACGGGTTTACCAGTCCAGTCGCTATGCAGTCGATCCCAACACGGGCACGGTCGGCAACCCGATCACCGGCAATACCTGGTTCGATGCGGTCGGCAACCCGGTCAAATCCATGCAGGGAGGTTCGAGCCGCTTTACCAAACAGGTCTTCGACAGCACGGGCTGGATGGTCCACTCGTATACCGGCTATGGCAACGACACGACCTATGCCGATGCCCTGAGCGTCACCGGCGACGTGATCCTCTCGCAAACGGACATGGCTTACTGTTACCGACCGAATTGCGGTCGCACTTTTTGCCGAATTGTGACTGTAGGGATTTGAAGCCCGAAATGGTCCTTTTGCCGAATTGTTGAGAATTCTGGAGAGCGTGTTTCGGGGCTGTGCGATAGGAGCGACCGAGTCGAGGCTCGAACCTGTTGTGCTCGAACCTGTTGTGCTCGAACCTGTTGTGCTCGGAGCCGTGTGTGCTCGGAGCCGTGTGTGCTCAGCGCATTAAAAAAGTGCGATCGCTTGGGCAAAGCGGTCGCACTGATTGAAAGAGCTTTGGCTGGGGGCCGATGCGATTGACTGATTAGGCCGAAGACTTTCTTTGGCCGAGGTCGCTTTGGTATTGCACAAGCCAGTTGCTCAGGATGTCGACCGCCGGCAAGAAGTCGTGGCCCTGCGTCATCATCAGATCGATGTTGTTGTAGTTCTGGCCGCAGCTAAAACAATGAGCGAGATTGTTCTTCGGGTTCACGGTCGCTCGAAGTTCTTTGCACGATGGGCATTGGAAACGGAAGTAGCCGTCGCTTTGTTTCGCTATCGGACCGTGCTGGCCGAGCCGAACGATCGTCAGTTTCATCGGTAGATCGTTGCGGATCGCGCGGAGTAAGTCGTTCGTCATCTTCATAACAGAAGCCTGGAGTTAGAGGGAGGGGAGGGAGCATTTTTGGGTCTTAAAAATCTGTTAGGTCGACTTCGTTTTGCCAGTGCGGTTGAAGCAACACGCGATTGACCAAGTCGATATCGATCGTCGTTCCAGCGGCGGCTCGGACCGCTTCGAGCATCGACGCTAAGCACAGGTTGCGGCACTTGCGCAACACTCCATCGGCAGAGCGGATAATCAACTCCGTTGCTCCAGCAGTGAACGTGCTGTGCGCTAGACCGATCGAATCGAGTTCACGTTCGATAAACGCGCGCATCACATCGTCGTGCAACCGCTTGGTGATCACCGAATACGTCACCCGGCTTTTCAAATCCAGGTTGACCGCCAAGTCCAGATCGGCGAGCAACTCCGGCTGGCCGACCAGAATCAGGTTGTGATTCTTCGGGAAATCTTCCAAGAGGAGTCGTAGTCGGCGAAGGTTATCCATCGCCATCAGATGGGCATCGTCGATCACCGTGACGAGCATCTTGCCACTGCGATTGAGGCTGAAGGCTTGCTGGATCAGCTTGCGTTCGCACTTGAACGCCGAGCTTTCAAACTCAATCCGAAACGCTTCACAGAGGATTTTTACTGTATTGGTATAGGTGTGCAGTGTGCGTGCAACCGTGGCGACCAAGTACTCTTTCTCGGGAAGTCGTTTGAGCGATTCTTTGATCACGGATTTGCCGGTGCCGGGTCTGCCGACGACCAGACATAGGCCGCCTTGTTGGCTGTGGACTCGGAGCGTGTCATGGATTTCCTGCTGATGTTGTAGTAGTTGGATGTCGCGTAGCGCGAAGGGATTTTCGGACAAGCCGAAGTAAGAACGGATCATGGTGAGGTGGACTTTTGGAAAAAGAAGGAGTTGGATCACGGTGGATTGGCTGCCGGGCATTTATGAGTCTTTATGGCGTTTCATGCCGTTGGCGACGGCATCGAGCAACCGGGCCTTGCCGATGCGTCGATCGTTTTCGTAGACGACGACCACACCTTGGTGATGTCGCTCATGCCGCAGCGTGACCTTCTTGCCACGCAAGTCGATCGGAGTTTCGTAACGCTCGCCTTGGAAGCTGAACGTGTTGTCCTTTTTGACACTGCGAGTCGCCTCGGCGTAGAACAACTCGTCGGTATCCTCCGATGGCGAGAGAAATCGGATCCGAGAAAGATCCACACCAAAGCGATCAATCGGCTTCATACCGAGGGTCGTGTGTACAGTGGCGTTGTAGTCGTGTTCGACCCAGTGAGTGAACTGTTTGTTGAGAGCGTCGATCGAGGAGAGGTCGAGTTTGCGGATTAGAAATTGATCACGCACGCGACGAAAGAAGCGTTCGATTTTCCCTTTCGCGGCGGCGTCTCGAACGGCGGTGTGACGAAGGATGCAGCCCACGCGGGCGCAGATCAGCGTGATCTCTTGGCTGCAGTAGATCGAGCCGTTGTCAACGTATAGCTGTTCGGGCAAGCCTCGTTTGTAGAAGGCCGAGCGAAGCGCCTTGATCATCGAATCGGTGTTCTCTTCGAAGAAGAATTCGCCATGACAGAGCACACGACTGGCGTCATCGATCAGGCCAATCAGCTTGGCTTGCCGGCCACCGATGTGCGGTCCGAACATGGTATCGGCCTGCCAAAGTTGGTTGGCGTACTGCATGCTGAAGGCGAGTCGGCGTCGATTTTCGCCTGGATCGTCCTTGAGTAATTCGTACTCACGGACGAAGCGGCAGAACGTGGTCAGAGCGATCTGGCTAGCGTGCAGGAGTCCCTTTTCAATGCAGAACCGATAGACGGCTGACTTGGTGGGCGTCCTCTTGTGCCCCGTTTTCGCAGATACAAAGTGCGGCAGCGCGGTGTTGATCGCTTCGAGAACTTCTTCGGGCGTGACCTTGCGTGGCTTGCCTTTGTCGGCTCGCGGTGAAGCATTCATGCCGGTGATGCCGTCGTTTTTGTAGCGGTAGTACCACGTTTGGATGGTCCGCCAGGTGAACTGGTGTGGGTCTCCTTGGTCGTCCAGGAACGTCATCGCCGCGACGTTGTGGATTCTCTCGTGACGTGTTTTTCCGGGGGCGACTTCGATCGCTCCGAGGACTTTCATTTTGACGTAGATCGATGGTCGTTTCATGGACCGCTCCGCTGGTTTTTGACTTTTGATTGAACGAAATCGATTCATGAAATCGATTCGCAGGCGAGTCTAAGTGCGGTCGGCGGTGGATCTATCGTCGGGTTGTGTTGTCGAGCAGAAAAAAGAATTTCGCAAGCGTGAGCTACGATGGCAAATCGACCATCCGAGGCAGACGATGCTGGCCAGGATCGACAGGTTGCCGTGTGATCACGGACCGAATCGGCCTGCTGAGGTGCGGCCGCAGCGTGTCAGATGAAGAAGGTCTGCAGTGTGAGCTGGAAGGCGGCGATGGGATTGAGCGTGTGGCCAGCGAAGGCTTTGATCAGATGAGCGAGTGTGCTCTCAGCGGGCGTGTTGCTGGGCTGTGAGCTATCGATTTTTGGCGGCAGGCACATGGTCGACAGTGCGGTCCGAATCGCGGATTGTGCATCTTGCAATCGTTTCCAAATTCGATAGGGTGCCGAATCGCTCATGCTGCTATTGAGCTTTTTGAATGCCTTGCGTTTGTTGCCGGTCGCGGCGGCCTGGTTGAGGAATGCCCAGAGTTGCTCTGCACTGAGAAAGAGTCGTTTGACTTTGTCAGCAATCCACACGCTGAAGGTGCGTCCACATCCGGCGGCTTGATTTCGGTTGCTACAGAAGACCCTTCGTGCCCGGATAGATTTGTGGCGGAAGTTGTTCTCGTCGTATCCGCGCAAGGACCCATGGCGATTGAGCGCGCCGACTTTCTTGCAGTGGGGGCACTGGGTGAGCTTGAGCTCCAGCAGGAACTCATCACGTTCTGCTTGAGAGCGGAAGATTCTGGCTCGCACGGGCGCTGGCTTTTGAACTTGAAGTAGAAAAGTCCAGCAGGATAGTTGGTCGAGTCAGGGATTCGAATGATCGCGAACCGACTGCCTGAAAAGTGAGTCGGGGGGCGAGGGGAGAGGCGGGGTACGATTTAGTTGAAGGGGGCGGGTTGCGAGGCGCGGGGGGCAAGGCTCTGGTCTGCGGGCGGCGGGCTGCTGCCTACCGAATTACCGGTGTAAGAACAGTCCGTGACTACGACAACAATTCGGCAGGAAAAGACCGTAAAATGCGATCAGAGCGAGGTCGGTAACAGCTTACGACGATGCGGGAACCTCGATCCAAGCCTCCAGGCGGCAGCGATACCACAATGCTTCGGCCGCCCAGACCGGTGAGTTGGGCTCTCCCTCGGCGACGCCCAATGCACGTGTTCAGTACTCAGCGAGCTACTCGGACGCCGTGGGCCGCATGATCGCCTCGGCGGAGTATGGAACCAACGGTGGCACGGCCCTGACCCGTTCGGCCACGATTCCCGCCAGTAGCGATACGGTCCTCGTCTCCCGGCAAGTCTACGATAACGCGGGTCGACTGCGCGACACCATCGACCCTGCCGGCAAGATTTCGCGGACAATTTACGATGCGGCCAGTCGTCAAATCGAGACGATCGATAACGTGGTCGATCCTCCGGCCAGTTCGAGCACTAGCACCGCGTGCACGGCCTCGGACGATCAAAACCAAACCGTGCAGTTCACCTACACACCCGATGGTGATCTCAAAACACTCACCGCCGTCAACGCCTCTACCGGCAATCAGGTGACGCAGTACATCTACGGCACCACGCTTTCAGACAGCGCGATCGCGTCGAGCAGCCTTCTGCGTCGTGAGATTTATCCAGATTCAACCGGCACGTCTGATAGCGTCAGCTACACGTACAACCGCCAGTCGCAGCGGACCAGCCTCACGGATCAAAATGGCTCGACCCGCCAGTACGACTTCGACGGTCTGGGTCGTCAGACGCAGGACCGGGTGACCACCTTGGGCGCAGGCGTCGACGGAACCATCCGCCGGGTAGAGCAAACCTACGACGTTCGCGGTAATGTGTCCGCGGTGACCTGTTATAATAACGCGTCGGTCGGCAGCGGCTCGATCGTCAATCAAATCACCCGGCAGTTCGATGGGTTCGGACAAGTGACGAAAACGTTCCAGTCGCATAGCGGCGCGGTCAACCCCGCCTCGACACCCAGCGTGGGACGGTCGTACACCGATGGCAGCGGGAACGTGCTGCGTCCCACCGCCACGCTCTATCCCAACGGGCGAGAAGTCACGCTCGACTACGGCAGCAGTGGCTCGATCACCGATAAACTGAACCAGGTGTCCAGCCTAGTCGATGATGACTCCACCGTCTTAGCCGCCTACGAATACCTGGGTCTCGGCACGGTCGTCCAACAGGACAGCACGCAGGCAGATCTCCGCTACACGCTGATCTCACCGACACTATCGACGGATCCCGACACTGGTGATATCTACAGCGGTTTGGATCGCTTCGGTCGGGTAAAAGACGTTCGTTGGCGAGATGTCTCGGCAGGCACCGATCTATCCCGGATCGAGTACGGCTATGACCGAGCCAGTAACCGAATCTGGCGAGAAAACCCGTCGGATCCCAACCGGCAACACGACTGGCTATACGCCTATGACGGGCTCAATCGCCTGCAGTCCGCCCACCGTGGGCAGCTCAATGGCACGCACACCGCGATCACCTCGCTCGACGCCGCTCAGTGCTGGACGCTCGATCCGACTGGTAATTGGAAAGAGTTTCGGCAGGACGAGAACGGAGACGGTACCTGGGATTTCAATCAAACGCGCACGGCGAACGAAGTCAACGAGATCACCGATATCAGCAACACGCCGAGCGACATCTGGGCGACACCCGTTTACGACAAGAACGGTAACACGACGACCAACCCGCGACCGGATCTTGGCACGAACAAGACCATGACGGCGACGTTTGACGCGTGGAACCGGATGACGAAGCTCGTTGACGGCTCCAGCTCAAACGTGCTGCTCGAAAATCAATATGACGGCCGTAACTTCCGCGTCGCTGCCAAGGAGTACACTTCGGGAACACTCGCTCGGACGCGTGAGTACTACTTCACCGACGCCTGGCAGTGTGTCGAAGAACACGTCGATACGTCGAACACGCCACGTCGCCAATACGTGTGGGGGATGCGGTACATCGACGATCTCGTGCTCCGAGACCGCGACATCGCGCCATCGGGAGGACTCTTGAGTGAGCGACTGTACTACCTAGCCGATGCCAACTGGAATACGACGGCAGTAGTGAGTGAGTCAGGTAGCGTGCAAGAACGCTACGAGTACGACCCGTACGGCAACCTGAGCATCTTCGCGGCTAACTTTACGCCGCGAGCGGCCAGCAGTTACGGCGTTCAATACACGTACACCAGTCGCGACTGGACGCCGGATGCCGGGCTATATTACTTCCGTAACCGCTGGTACGACGCGCAATTGGGACGGTTTAGCTCCAGAGACCCGATCGGGTATGTGGGCGGTAGAAACATTTATGAGTATGCAGGGAGTAAGCCTTTATCCTTGATGGATGCGATGGGATTTGCCCCATGTTCTTCAAGCATCTCAGCTACTTATTCGCCAGCATCATCGCCCAAAGGTGTACCCTGGTCGAATAAAGTGATTCAGGTGGTGCCTGGCTTACGAGCAACTGGGTACACCGCTAAATCGTTTTCGTTCGACTGTGAATGTTCATCGTGTGACCGTACCGATGACTGTTGTGACCCCAATCAATTGCAATGTTCGGTTGAAATGAGCTTTCACATTTTCTTGGATGTCGACAACATACGATCACTCGGTATGAATCCTGCTGAAATTTATGGACATGAGCAGCGGCATGTTCAGAACTACGTGAATGGAATGAATTCGTACATCAAGTCGCTGACGGATCAACGGTTGAGCGATATGGGGTGCATGAATGGTGAAGACTGTCGGGTAGAAGAAGAGCGATTTGAGACGTTTATTGAGAATCGTCTCGAAGTCCTTCGCTCGAACAATCGCGATCATACTGAGCCTGAGCCTTTAGCAGGCAATACACCTTACCCACCTTTGAGTCCTTTAGGTCCTAGCGAAATACCTAACGCAGACCCAGAATTCCAGGAAGATTTGGATGATGCAATTGACGGTGCTTTTTGATCTTTGTTTAACGCTGAAGCAACCTGGAGAATCGTACCAGATGGGAATTCGATTGCTCGGTGTTTTAGGAATTGTTGTCACGTTGAACGTGTCTGGTGAATCGCCCGATCAAGGTGCTGGCAAGGCGGTGAGAGCGATCGCTTCCGGAGAATCGCTATCGATGGCGATTTTGGCTCTTGATAATTTGACTATTGACAGTCGGCATCAGGTACGAGAATTAAATGCGAGCCCACTGATTCGCAACGGTGACGAGTGGACCCCATTAACGGTTGCAATTGCCATGGGCAACGACATGCTTGCGGCATACTTGATTGGAAAGGGTGCCGATCCCAATGCGTCGACTTTGCAGGGATACTCGCCGCTGTGGTTGTTAGCGCGGCGACACGAAAATCTCGAATCGACAGTTTGGGTGGCCCAATTGCTAGTTAAATCAGGAGCAAAAGCCGACTCGTTCCCCACTGTTGTAGTCGATGGTCCGCATAAGATTACGCCATTGCACCTCGCAGTGACAAAGCAGAACCTTGATATGGTGAGGTTGCTTGTCCATGCGGGTGCCGACGTGCATGCTCGTGATTCTCATGGGAGGAGTCCAATTGATAAAGCGGATTCGTCCGTCTCCTCGCAGGGGCCACAGATAGCTGGCTTGCTTCGGGAGACGGAGTAACCGTTCACTGGCTGAACACGATCAAAGGGGAAGGGGGGTAGAGACCGATCAAAGGCGACGACAACCGATCAAAGGCGACGGGGGTAGTTTCGGAGAAACTGCCAGATGAACCGGAGTGAAACGACGTTCAAGCGGGAAACATTTCGCGTGGGGTCAGGCTCGAGTTTCGGGTTTCAAACGGTAGCCGATGGGCTGCCGTTTCTCTTTGGCGGACATGAAGTCCGCCAACGTTTGCGGCACGGACGCCGATCGAAGGGGTTGAGGGGAGTTAAAAAAAGCAGTGCCATTATATGCACCGAACGAGGAAAGGGTGTCAGGACTCAATAAGCAGTGCCCAACGCCTGCACCGGAGCAAAACGGCGTTGATGCGGTATCCGAGAAGTGACTGTTTTTCATTGGCGGATGCGTCGCTCGCTATCTCTGCGTCTTTCTCGCGGTAACGCGATGTTGAGCCCTCTATGAACGCGATGATCCGTGAAGCCCGCAACTGGCTCGCGTCGCATTGGTCGATGGAGCCAACGTTGGGTGACTGGAAAAACTTTTTCGGCGAATTGGCTGCGTATTCTGGTGCATGATTCGGAATCACTGGACGGCATCGTCAGAAATCTTCTCCGCTGAGGTTGTCTTCTGGAATTGACACGGTAACAATGGGTTTGCGACCGATTACGCCCCTTACTTCAATCGCGGGAAGTCAGCGAATGTCGTCCAGCAGCTCATGGCCAGGATCTTCATCAAGCAGCAGTAGCTGGAGCGGCAGTTCCTCCGCCGATTCGTCGTCGAGTAGTTCGACTGACTCAGGCAGTAGCTCGTCGGCGTCACCAGGTCAATCAAGCAGTAGCTCTTCCACCGGTTCGGTGTCGAGCAGTTCGAGCAACTCAAGCAGTTCGTCCCCGGAAGCTTCTTCGAGCAGCTCATCCCATGGGAACAGTAGCTCGTCCGGCGGGACTTCGTCGAGTAGCTCGGTTAACTCAAGTAGCAGTTCCTCCACGGGCTCTTCCTCGTCGAGTGCGGGTGGTTCCTCCAGTAGTTCAGATGGTCCGCCGACGAGCAGTTCGTCGTCAAGCAATTGGCAGGGCCCAGGGCCTTTGGTTGATCCGGTTCCGCCAGACGAGCCTTGTGATCTCCCTTCAGGTGATTTGTTGAAGTCTTCCAGTGGCGGTGGAAGCATGGCGAGATCAGTAGGTAGTGGTTCTGACGACTCAGGTACATGCCCGCTACCGCCAGAAAGCCCCTGTGCGACAGACGTTGATGGCGTCCCGGGCCAGAGTGGTGCGCCCGTGCGATACTTCAACGGTGAGTTGCAACTTGCCGTCACTGATATGCAGGCCATGGGTGCTGGCGGTCCCTGGGCACAGCGACGGCAGTACAGTAATCAACTCCAGGGCCAGAACGAGGTTGGTTTGGGCTATAATTGGCTCGTCGAAGCGTGGCCTTACTTGCTCAAAGGGCCAGACGGAGCTATCGCGTTTGTTCGCAGTACGCGCAACGCATTGTGGTTTGACCGCGTCGAATCCGGTGGAGATGTTTCCTTCATGCCACGCTACGGCGGTAAGTCCTCGCTGACTCACGACTGCGATCTGCGTCGATACGTCCTCACCCAGCCCTCCGGTGAGGTCTGGTTCTTCAAAGACTTTGGCAATGAGCCTTGCGGCTCGACTTCGTCCTCTTCGGCTGCTCCCGCTTCGCAGCCACTGCCAGGTCAGTTGACCGGCATGATCGATGTTTCGGGACAGCAGACCGATGTCGTTGCGTATTCGTCCTCGGGTCGAATCCAGACGATTCAGCGTGAGACGGTCGAGGGAAGTGACACAACCACCACGCAATTCGAATACAAATTTGACGCAATGGGACTCACCACCTCGGTGACCTACCGCCGGCAGGTCAATGCAAGCGGCTGGGTCAACATCCGCCGCGTGACTTACGAGTATTATGACGGTTCGAACAGCTTTGGGTCTTCAGGTGACCTGATGCGTGTTCGTATTCAGGAGCCTTCCGGGGCGACCTGGGTCAATGTCAAACAGAGTTACTATCGCTACTACAAAACAGGTGATCCCAAAGGCTTCCAGCACGGCTTGCGATACGTCGTCGAGCCAGATGGTTACGAGGATCTGCTGGCCGATTCACTCGACCCCACGCGGTTAGTAACGCCGTGCTCTTGCAGTACTCGAAGTACTACTTTGAGTATGATTCGCAGCGCCGCGTGACGAAAGAGATCGTTGATCGCGGTTCGCTCACGTACAGCTTTGCGTACGAGCAAAGTCCGAACGTCGACGGCTACAATCACTGGAGCCGCAAGACCACCGAGACTCGTCCAGGCGGTTCGGTGAATACGGTCTATACCAACTTCATCGGACAGGGGCTGCTCAGTGCGTTCACCTCCGGGGCAGATCAGTGGCTGACCGCCAACGCGTATGATGATGCGGGGCGTCTCCTCCAAGTGGCATTGCCCTCGGCCGTGATCAGCTTTGATTCGGGTGAGGCGGACCTGGGGATCACGCTGCGATCCGCAGAGGGTCTCATCAAGCTGCGCAGTTACTACGCGACCACGGGAAGTGGTGCCGCTGCTGGTTACCTGAAATCGACGTCACTGAAGCAGGGCAGCGGCGGCACGCCGATCCTCCAAAGCGAGCTGGAGTACACCGAGCGAACGGGCGGTGGTGCCACGATCTATCCGATCTCCAAGCAGACTCAGTTCCCTGACGATGCGGGCACCGATCGGCTTGATACGACCTATAGCTACCAGTGGTATATCGACACGGTCCAAGTCAAGCAGCAAACGGTGACGTTACCTGTGGTGACGACAGCCCAGAATGGCCCCAATACCGCGACGACTCAACAGCAAGTGTATGACGAACGGGGGAACTTGACGTGGTTGCTGGACCCGCGCGGGTTTATCACGTGTATGTTTTATGACCAGGTCCTCGGAGCGATGCTGCAACGGATCGTCGATGCCGACACCTCGTTGCTCTCGGGCGTGCCATCGGGCTGGAGCACACCGAGCGGCGGTGGAAAACACTTAACTTCTGATTACGAGATCGATTCACGGGGACGAACGACCCAGCAACTGGGGCCAGTCCACACGATCGACATCGGCGGTACAGCCACTGCGGTGCGACGTGCCCACTGGACGGTTTACAAAGATGCTGAGCACGCGACGTGGACCGCCAGCGGCTACGCCACCGGAACGGCACCTGCTTACACCTACACGCTGATCAACCCGGTCAACATCCAGCAACGGGATGCACGCGGGAATATTTTGGAGCAGATCCAAGTGCCGCGCGGATCAACCTCGGGCCGTCTGCAGCCCACCGATACGTTCTCGCAAGCGTCGTTCACGAGCCTGACCACTTGGCAGTACACCGATTGCTGCCTCGTCTCCTCAATGCGTGTCTATCACACCATCCCGGCCTCCGGCGACGGGGCCAGTGGGACGAACTACGACCAGACGACCTACGGCTATGATAGCCAGAAGCGGCAGAACTTGCAGGTCTCGCCCGGCGGCACGAAGTCTCAACGCGTTTACGACGTTCGCGACAACATTGTGGCGATCTACGTGGGTACCAACGATACTGGCTCCACCGAGTCGGACCCGACCGGTGGCGGTGCCTCGGGCAACAACATGGTCCAGATCAGCGGCTCTGTCTTCGACAACGGTAATGACGGGGGCGATAATAACCTGACCAGTCAGATTGCTTACGTCGATGGCGTCAACACGCGCACCACGACATTCACTTGTGACTGGCGCAACCGGCGGGTCGACACTGACGGGGAACTCGATGCCTTCGAACGAGTCATCTACGACAACCTGAACCGGGTGATTCAGACCGATCACTACAATGCCTCCACGAGTGGCAATTTGGTCACGCGAACCGAAACCAAGTACGACAACCAGGGACGGGTATACCAAATCATTCGCTATGCGGTCGATCCCGACGATGGCTCTGTCGGCAACCCGATCCCCAGCAACAACTGGTTCGATGCGCTGGGTAACCTTATCAAATCCATCTTCGGAGGTTCGAACAGCTTTACCAAAAAAGCCTACAACAGTGTGGGCTGGATGGTCCATTCGTACGTTGGGTATGGAAACGACACAACCTATACCGACGCATTGAACGTCAACGGCGACGTGATCCTCTCACAGGCTGACATGGTTTATGACGATGGAGGCAACACGATCCAGACCTCCACGCGGCAGCGTTACCACAATGCCCCGGCCTCCCAGACAGGCGCGTTGGGCACTCCGGTTGCAACTCCAAACGCCCGCGTTCAATATTCAGCGAGCTACCCCGATGCCCTGGGTCGCCCGATTGCATCGGCGGCGTATGGAACCAACGGTGGCACGGACCTGACCCGTTCGGCCACGATCCCCGCCAGCAGCGATACGATCCTGGTTTCGCAGCAAGTCTACGATAACGCGGGCCGACGGCGCGACAGCATCGACCCCGCTGGCAAGCTCTCGCGGACGCTCTACGACGCGGCCAGCCGCCAAACCGAGACGATCGATAACGTCGTCGATCCACCGACAAGTTCGAGCACCGGCACCGCGTGTACGGGCTCGGATGACCAAAACCAAACCGTGCAGTTCGCCTACACACCCGATGGTGATCTGAAAACGCTGACCGCCGTCAACGCCTCCACCGGTAATCAGGTGACCCAGTACATTTATGGGACCACACTTTCAGATAGCGCGATCGCGTCGAGCAGCCTGCTACGCCGCGAGATCTACCCCGATTCAACTGGCCCTTCCGACCGAATCACCCACACCTACAACCGCCAATCCGAAGAAATCTCGCTCAGCGATCAGAACGGAACCGTCCACCAGTTCGACCATGACGCACTGGGCCGCCCCACGCAAGACCGGGTGACCACGCTCGGTGCGGACGTCGACGGCAGCGTGCGGCGAATCGAGCGGGCTTACGATGTCCGCGGCAACCTTGCGCGGATCACGTCGCTGGATAACGCTGCCGTGGGCAGCGGCAGCGTTGTCAACGAGGTGACCTTCGCGTTCAACGAGTTTAATCAATCCATCGATACCGGCCAATCGCACGCTGGCACCGTCACTCCTGGCACGACGCCCAACCTCACGATGAGTTATGCCGATGGCAGTAATAACACGATTCGCCCTACATCGATCACGTATCCCAACGGGCGAACGATCACGCGCAACTACGGCGCAACGGGTTCGATCACCGATAAGTTAAACCAAGTGTCCAGCCTGATCGATGACGATACCACCGTCTTGGCCGCTTACGAATACCTGGGTTTGGGAACGTTCGTCCAACAAGACAGCCCCCAGCCCGACCTGCGCTACACGCTGATCTCCCCAACCCTTGCGACCGACCCGGACACTGGCGACATCTACAGCGGTTTAGATCGCTTCGGTCGGGTGAAAGACGTTCGTTGGCGAGACGTCTCGGCGGGCACCGACCTGTCGCGGATCGCGTACGGCTATGATCGAGCCAGCAATCGCACATGGCGAGAAAACCCATCCGATCCCAACCGCGAGCACGATTGGCTGTATGCCTATGACGGGCTCGATCGCCTGCAGTCCACCCAACGTGGCCAGCTCAATGGCACGCACACCGCGATCACCTCGCTTGATTCGGCGCAATGCTGGACGCTCGATCCGACGGGTAACTGGATAGAGTTCCGGCAGGACAAGAACGGCGACGGCACCTGGGATTTCAATCAAACGCGCACTGCGAACGAAGTCAACGAGATCACCGATATCAGCAACACGCCGAGCGACATCTGGGCCACGCCAGTCTACGACAAGAACGGCAACACGACGACCAACCCGCGTCCCGACCTCGGGACCAACGCGACCATGACGGCCACGTTCGACGCCTGGAACCGGATGACGAAGCTAGTTGATGACGCGACTTCGAACGTGTTACTGGAAAACCAGTTCGATGGTCGCAACTTCCGCATCGTTGCCAAAGAGTACAACTCGGGAACACTCGCTCAGACGCGTGACTATTATTTCACCGACGCGTGGCAGTGTGTCGAAGAACACGTCGACACCTCCAACACCCCACGCCGCCAATACGTGTGGGGCATGCGTTACATCGACGATCTCGTCCTCCGAGACCGCGACATCTCGCCCTCCGGCGGACTCCTCGGCGAGCGACTGTATTATTTGGCCGATGCCAACTGGAATACGTCGGCGGTAGCGAGCGATTCGGGTAGCGTGCAAGAACGCTACGAATACGACCCGTATGGCAACCTAAGAATTTTCGAAGCCGACTTCACGCCGCGAGCGGTCAGTAGCTGTTACCGACCGAATTGCGGTCGCACTTTTTGCCGAATTGTGACTGTAGGGATTTGAAGCCCGAAATGGTCCTTTTGCCGAATTGTTGAGAATTCTGGAGAGCGTGTTTCGGGGCTGTGCGATAGGAGCGACCGAGTCGAGGCTCGAACCTGTTGTGCTCGAACCTGTTGTGCTCGAACCTGTTGTGCTCGGAGCCGTGTGTGCTCGGAGCCGTGTGTGCTCAGCGCATTAAAAAAGTGCGATCGCTTGGGCAAAGCGGTCGCACTGATTGAAAGAGCTTTGGCTGGGGGCCGATGCGATTGACTGATTAGGCCGAAGACTTTCTTTGGCCGAGGTCGCTTTGGTATTGCACAAGCCAGTTGCTCAGGATGTCGACCGCCGGCAAGAAGTCGTGGCCCTGCGTCATCATCAGATCGATGTTGTTGTAGTTCTGGCCGCAGCTAAAACAATGAGCGAGATTGTTCTTCGGGTTCACGGTCGCTCGAAGTTCTTTGCACGATGGGCATTGGAAACGGAAGTAGCCGTCGCTTTGTTTCGCTATCGGACCGTGCTGGCCGAGCCGAACGATCGTCAGTTTCATCGGTAGATCGTTGCGGATCGCGCGGAGTAAGTCGTTCGTCATCTTCATAACAGAAGCCTGGAGTTAGAGGGAGGGGAGGGAGCATTTTTGGGTCTTAAAAATCTGTTAGGTCGACTTCGTTTTGCCAGTGCGGTTGAAGCAACACGCGATTGACCAAGTCGATATCGATCGTCGTTCCAGCGGCGGCTCGGACCGCTTCGAGCATCGACGCTAAGCACAGGTTGCGGCACTTGCGCAACACTCCATCGGCAGAGCGGATAATCAACTCCGTTGCTCCAGCAGTGAACGTGCTGTGCGCTAGACCGATCGAATCGAGTTCACGTTCGATAAACGCGCGCATCACATCGTCGTGCAACCGCTTGGTGATCACCGAATACGTCACCCGGCTTTTCAAATCCAGGTTGACCGCCAAGTCCAGATCGGCGAGCAACTCCGGCTGGCCGACCAGAATCAGGTTGTGATTCTTCGGGAAATCTTCCAAGAGGAGTCGTAGTCGGCGAAGGTTATCCATCGCCATCAGATGGGCATCGTCGATCACCGTGACGAGCATCTTGCCACTGCGATTGAGGCTGAAGGCTTGCTGGATCAGCTTGCGTTCGCACTTGAACGCCGAGCTTTCAAACTCAATCCGAAACGCTTCACAGAGGATTTTTACTGTATTGGTATAGGTGTGCAGTGTGCGTGCAACCGTGGCGACCAAGTACTCTTTCTCGGGAAGTCGTTTGAGCGATTCTTTGATCACGGATTTGCCGGTGCCGGGTCTGCCGACGACCAGACATAGGCCGCCTTGTTGGCTGTGGACTCGGAGCGTGTCATGGATTTCCTGCTGATGTTGTAGTAGTTGGATGTCGCGTAGCGCGAAGGGATTTTCGGACAAGCCGAAGTAAGAACGGATCATGGTGAGGTGGACTTTTGGAAAAAGAAGGAGTTGGATCACGGTGGATTGGCTGCCGGGCATTTATGAGTCTTTATGGCGTTTCATGCCGTTGGCGACGGCATCGAGCAACCGGGCCTTGCCGATGCGTCGATCGTTTTCGTAGACGACGACCACACCTTGGTGATGTCGCTCATGCCGCAGCGTGACCTTCTTGCCACGCAAGTCGATCGGAGTTTCGTAACGCTCGCCTTGGAAGCTGAACGTGTTGTCCTTTTTGACACTGCGAGTCGCCTCGGCGTAGAACAACTCGTCGGTATCCTCCGATGGCGAGAGAAATCGGATCCGAGAAAGATCCACACCAAAGCGATCAATCGGCTTCATACCGAGGGTCGTGTGTACAGTGGCGTTGTAGTCGTGTTCGACCCAGTGAGTGAACTGTTTGTTGAGAGCGTCGATCGAGGAGAGGTCGAGTTTGCGGATTAGAAATTGATCACGCACGCGACGAAAGAAGCGTTCGATTTTCCCTTTCGCGGCGGCGTCTCGAACGGCGGTGTGACGAAGGATGCAGCCCACGCGGGCGCAGATCAGCGTGATCTCTTGGCTGCAGTAGATCGAGCCGTTGTCAACGTATAGCTGTTCGGGCAAGCCTCGTTTGTAGAAGGCCGAGCGAAGCGCCTTGATCATCGAATCGGTGTTCTCTTCGAAGAAGAATTCGCCATGACAGAGCACACGACTGGCGTCATCGATCAGGCCAATCAGCTTGGCTTGCCGGCCACCGATGTGCGGTCCGAACATGGTATCGGCCTGCCAAAGTTGGTTGGCGTACTGCATGCTGAAGGCGAGTCGGCGTCGATTTTCGCCTGGATCGTCCTTGAGTAATTCGTACTCACGGACGAAGCGGCAGAACGTGGTCAGAGCGATCTGGCTAGCGTGCAGGAGTCCCTTTTCAATGCAGAACCGATAGACGGCTGACTTGGTGGGCGTCCTCTTGTGCCCCGTTTTCGCAGATACAAAGTGCGGCAGCGCGGTGTTGATCGCTTCGAGAACTTCTTCGGGCGTGACCTTGCGTGGCTTGCCTTTGTCGGCTCGCGGTGAAGCATTCATGCCGGTGATGCCGTCGTTTTTGTAGCGGTAGTACCACGTTTGGATGGTCCGCCAGGTGAACTGGTGTGGGTCTCCTTGGTCGTCCAGGAACGTCATCGCCGCGACGTTGTGGATTCTCTCGTGACGTGTTTTTCCGGGGGCGACTTCGATCGCTCCGAGGACTTTCATTTTGACGTAGATCGATGGTCGTTTCATGGACCGCTCCGCTGGTTTTTGACTTTTGATTGAACGAAATCGATTCATGAAATCGATTCGCAGGCGAGTCTAAGTGCGGTCGGCGGTGGATCTATCGTCGGGTTGTGTTGTCGAGCAGAAAAAAGAATTTCGCAAGCGTGAGCTACGATGGCAAATCGACCATCCGAGGCAGACGATGCTGGCCAGGATCGACAGGTTGCCGTGTGATCACGGACCGAATCGGCCTGCTGAGGTGCGGCCGCAGCGTGTCAGATGAAGAAGGTCTGCAGTGTGAGCTGGAAGGCGGCGATGGGATTGAGCGTGTGGCCAGCGAAGGCTTTGATCAGATGAGCGAGTGTGCTCTCAGCGGGCGTGTTGCTGGGCTGTGAGCTATCGATTTTTGGCGGCAGGCACATGGTCGACAGTGCGGTCCGAATCGCGGATTGTGCATCTTGCAATCGTTTCCAAATTCGATAGGGTGCCGAATCGCTCATGCTGCTATTGAGCTTTTTGAATGCCTTGCGTTTGTTGCCGGTCGCGGCGGCCTGGTTGAGGAATGCCCAGAGTTGCTCTGCACTGAGAAAGAGTCGTTTGACTTTGTCAGCAATCCACACGCTGAAGGTGCGTCCACATCCGGCGGCTTGATTTCGGTTGCTACAGAAGACCCTTCGTGCCCGGATAGATTTGTGGCGGAAGTTGTTCTCGTCGTATCCGCGCAAGGACCCATGGCGATTGAGCGCGCCGACTTTCTTGCAGTGGGGGCACTGGGTGAGCTTGAGCTCCAGCAGGAACTCATCACGTTCTGCTTGAGAGCGGAAGATTCTGGCTCGCACGGGCGCTGGCTTTTGAACTTGAAGTAGAAAAGTCCAGCAGGATAGTTGGTCGAGTCAGGGATTCGAATGATCGCGAACCGACTGCCTGAAAAGTGAGTCGGGGGGCGAGGGGAGAGGCGGGGTACGATTTAGTTGAAGGGGGCGGGTTGCGAGGCGCGGGGGGCAAGGCTCTGGTCTGCGGGCGGCGGGCTGCTGCCTACCGAATTACCGGTGTAAGAACAGTCCGTGACTACGACAACAATTCGGCAGGAAAAGACCGTAAAATGCGATCAGAGCGAGGTCGGTAACAAGTAGCTACGGCGTGCACTACACGTACACCACTCGCGAGTGGACACCCAATGCTGGACTGTATTACTTCCGTAACCGCTGGTACGACGCTCAGTTGGGCAGGTTTAGCTCCAGAGACCCAATTGGGTACGAGGGGTCGCGTTACGGGTTATACGAATACGTTTCAGGTAGAGCGTTGTCAGCTATAGATCCTTGGGGTCTAGAAACAGGCTTGTTACCCGGTGGCACAACAACGATTCCGACCCATCATCCGATTCCGGGCGGGCCGAGTTATTCACCGAACATTCCGAATGTGCCTCCGGGTGGACCAGTGAAACCTGTGGTAGGTGGAGGTGTTTGCCGCTTAGTTTTAAGGCGAATTCCGCATTTGGCCGCGTTCTGCGGAGGATTCGCGGCCGGGACTTGCCTTGCACGAAAATGCGAATTGAAGGAGGGGTACACACATGATTTTTATTGGCTTTGCGATTCCGATCGCGAGCCAACAAAACCGAAGAACTCACTGGACAAATGCCAAGGTCTAACTGGCGAGAACGCTCGCGGTGGTTTCTGCAACGGATTTGCTAGCCCGCAAGCGAGAGCGGAGTGTTGGCGGCACGTCTACCAGAGTCAGACTAACTGGGACAACTACTGCTATTACGTATTCGGTGATTAATGAATTCAATATCCTCCGCGAAAATAATCGCGTCACGTGTCTTACATTATCACGATCGGACTGGCGAGGTTTCCTTATACGAACCAGTGCAGAAAGCACATCTATGGACCACGAAGGTCGTGATCAAATTAGAGAGCGCACAGGCGTACGAAGCTAAAGGAACAGATTCGTTTGATTGCTTGCTAAATGCGTTTACCTTAATTCGTCAAGAGCTCAACGATTTGGAGAAATGCCCAGCACGTTTCCTGGATGGAGATGAGCCCTGGCATTGGTTTCCGATGATCCCTCCCAGCATCAATAAACGTTTTGATTCAGCGATAGAAGATATTATCGAGAAAGAACACAAGCGATTATGCCATAGTGATCGTCCGAGTTTAACGGAAGGACTGCATCGCCGTTCGAAGAAAGCCCCTGAACAAGATTAAGGTGAACAAGATTAAGGTGTCCGGTACGAATGGCATTGTCTACGCGGTTTTCGAGTACTTTTGCTCAGCGGAGGTCGACCACCGCGCAGCACCAAAAATCGCGTTCCTTCGCGATTCGAAGTTTCAACGGATTGTCACCGATAAATGAATATTGAGATTGGCGTGACCCGATCGGCCGATATAATTTGGCGATGACGTGACCTTCCTTGGTTGGGGACTTTCAGGAAATCGACCAAGGAAGGGTCATGTCCATTCTATCAGTTGACTCGAAGGATTGCTTCAGTATTTTCAAGCGATCAATGATTCAGTCGACGGCGTTGCCGTTGACCGAAATCATCGATGACTCGTTCGTCAAAGATGTTTTTAGCGAAGAAGAAATCGAGTTTGGAAATGCCTACGAAGATGTGTTCACGCCTGCGATCACGTTGTGGGCGATGATCTCTCAGTTCCTCTTCAGTGGAACGGGGCGATCTGTGAAGGCTGCTGCTGGGCGAGTCGTCTCGCTTTATGCGCAAGTTGAAGGACGAGTCGTTGCGCAGAACGCTGGCAACTACTGTCGAGCTAAGCAGAAGATTCCAGTCAGTGCGATCAAGAAGCTAGCGTGTAGACTCGCCTCGCGAGCTGAGCTTGCAACGAATGCTTTTGATGATCTTGGAGTTCCTCTTGAAGCAGATCAGTGCGAAGACCAGATGAGTCCGAGGGTGATTGCGGGCATCCGGTCGATGGCCATCAAGGGACGTTTTATCAGTGTTGATGGGTTCACAGTCGATGCCCCCGACACGCCGGAGAATCAAAAGAAATATCCTCAAAATCCGGTCCAGGAGGAAGGGCTTGGGTTTCCCATTCTACGTTGCGTCACGCTCATTTCAATGACAACCGGTTTACTGAGCGATTTGGCAATGGCACCGTACAGTGGAAAGGAAACCGGCGAAACTGCTCTGCTTCGTCAAATAAAAGGTTCCTTGCGTGCGGGCGATGTCCTGACTGCTGACTGTTACTACTGCACGTACTGGCTTGTCGCGATGTGTGCAATGATGGGCGTCGAAGTTGTCATGAAAAATCACCACAAACGCGAAGATCATCCGGAAGGTGCGCAGGCACTCAACGAGAGTGAACGCATCGTCGTATGGGACCGTCCGAAGCGGCCGAAGTGGATGGGCAAGCGTGAGTATCGAAAAATCCCTGAGGCGTTACCGATACGACTTGTTGATGTTGCTCCGGCAGTTCCCGGTGCTCGCTGCGAAGGCTTCACGGTAGCCACGACAATACTCGAACATGAATCCGCCAACGCGAGTTGGATTGGCGCACTCTACGAAGGACGATGGCAGATCGAACCGGATATTCGATCAATCAAATGCACGCTGAATTTAGAGCACTTACGGAGCCAAACTGTTACCGACCGAATTGCGGTCGCACTTTTTGCCGAATTGTGACTGTAGGGATTTGAAGCCCGAAATGGTCCTTTTGCCGAATTGTTGAGAATTCTGGAGAGCGTGTTTCGGGGCTGTGCGATAGGAGCGACCGAGTCGAGGCTCGAACCTGTTGTGCTCGAACCTGTTGTGCTCGAACCTGTTGTGCTCGGAGCCGTGTGTGCTCGGAGCCGTGTGTGCTCAGCGCATTAAAAAAGTGCGATCGCTTGGGCAAAGCGGTCGCACTGATTGAAAGAGCTTTGGCTGGGGGCCGATGCGATTGACTGATTAGGCCGAAGACTTTCTTTGGCCGAGGTCGCTTTGGTATTGCACAAGCCAGTTGCTCAGGATGTCGACCGCCGGCAAGAAGTCGTGGCCCTGCGTCATCATCAGATCGATGTTGTTGTAGTTCTGGCCGCAGCTAAAACAATGAGCGAGATTGTTCTTCGGGTTCACGGTCGCTCGAAGTTCTTTGCACGATGGGCATTGGAAACGGAAGTAGCCGTCGCTTTGTTTCGCTATCGGACCGTGCTGGCCGAGCCGAACGATCGTCAGTTTCATCGGTAGATCGTTGCGGATCGCGCGGAGTAAGTCGTTCGTCATCTTCATAACAGAAGCCTGGAGTTAGAGGGAGGGGAGGGAGCATTTTTGGGTCTTAAAAATCTGTTAGGTCGACTTCGTTTTGCCAGTGCGGTTGAAGCAACACGCGATTGACCAAGTCGATATCGATCGTCGTTCCAGCGGCGGCTCGGACCGCTTCGAGCATCGACGCTAAGCACAGGTTGCGGCACTTGCGCAACACTCCATCGGCAGAGCGGATAATCAACTCCGTTGCTCCAGCAGTGAACGTGCTGTGCGCTAGACCGATCGAATCGAGTTCACGTTCGATAAACGCGCGCATCACATCGTCGTGCAACCGCTTGGTGATCACCGAATACGTCACCCGGCTTTTCAAATCCAGGTTGACCGCCAAGTCCAGATCGGCGAGCAACTCCGGCTGGCCGACCAGAATCAGGTTGTGATTCTTCGGGAAATCTTCCAAGAGGAGTCGTAGTCGGCGAAGGTTATCCATCGCCATCAGATGGGCATCGTCGATCACCGTGACGAGCATCTTGCCACTGCGATTGAGGCTGAAGGCTTGCTGGATCAGCTTGCGTTCGCACTTGAACGCCGAGCTTTCAAACTCAATCCGAAACGCTTCACAGAGGATTTTTACTGTATTGGTATAGGTGTGCAGTGTGCGTGCAACCGTGGCGACCAAGTACTCTTTCTCGGGAAGTCGTTTGAGCGATTCTTTGATCACGGATTTGCCGGTGCCGGGTCTGCCGACGACCAGACATAGGCCGCCTTGTTGGCTGTGGACTCGGAGCGTGTCATGGATTTCCTGCTGATGTTGTAGTAGTTGGATGTCGCGTAGCGCGAAGGGATTTTCGGACAAGCCGAAGTAAGAACGGATCATGGTGAGGTGGACTTTTGGAAAAAGAAGGAGTTGGATCACGGTGGATTGGCTGCCGGGCATTTATGAGTCTTTATGGCGTTTCATGCCGTTGGCGACGGCATCGAGCAACCGGGCCTTGCCGATGCGTCGATCGTTTTCGTAGACGACGACCACACCTTGGTGATGTCGCTCATGCCGCAGCGTGACCTTCTTGCCACGCAAGTCGATCGGAGTTTCGTAACGCTCGCCTTGGAAGCTGAACGTGTTGTCCTTTTTGACACTGCGAGTCGCCTCGGCGTAGAACAACTCGTCGGTATCCTCCGATGGCGAGAGAAATCGGATCCGAGAAAGATCCACACCAAAGCGATCAATCGGCTTCATACCGAGGGTCGTGTGTACAGTGGCGTTGTAGTCGTGTTCGACCCAGTGAGTGAACTGTTTGTTGAGAGCGTCGATCGAGGAGAGGTCGAGTTTGCGGATTAGAAATTGATCACGCACGCGACGAAAGAAGCGTTCGATTTTCCCTTTCGCGGCGGCGTCTCGAACGGCGGTGTGACGAAGGATGCAGCCCACGCGGGCGCAGATCAGCGTGATCTCTTGGCTGCAGTAGATCGAGCCGTTGTCAACGTATAGCTGTTCGGGCAAGCCTCGTTTGTAGAAGGCCGAGCGAAGCGCCTTGATCATCGAATCGGTGTTCTCTTCGAAGAAGAATTCGCCATGACAGAGCACACGACTGGCGTCATCGATCAGGCCAATCAGCTTGGCTTGCCGGCCACCGATGTGCGGTCCGAACATGGTATCGGCCTGCCAAAGTTGGTTGGCGTACTGCATGCTGAAGGCGAGTCGGCGTCGATTTTCGCCTGGATCGTCCTTGAGTAATTCGTACTCACGGACGAAGCGGCAGAACGTGGTCAGAGCGATCTGGCTAGCGTGCAGGAGTCCCTTTTCAATGCAGAACCGATAGACGGCTGACTTGGTGGGCGTCCTCTTGTGCCCCGTTTTCGCAGATACAAAGTGCGGCAGCGCGGTGTTGATCGCTTCGAGAACTTCTTCGGGCGTGACCTTGCGTGGCTTGCCTTTGTCGGCTCGCGGTGAAGCATTCATGCCGGTGATGCCGTCGTTTTTGTAGCGGTAAGCACATCTGGGTAAGTATTTCGGTATAACTGGCAAGCTTTTTGCACCCATGTTGAGTTGGGAATCCTTTCTGATTTGCTAGCAAATGCTCGATGGTCGAGATTATGCGAAGCATCATGTTTCTCCCTGTTTCACGAACCGGGAGATTCAAATGGCACGCCCCTCTACAAAATTCGCACAAATTGGCTCAGTCGAGCAAAAACAGCAACTGACGGAAATGTGGAAAAGTCATCATTGCCACTATACGCGAGTTCGTGCGCACGCAATCTTACTCAGCGACCAACAGTACGAAATAAGTTCCCTTGTCGATATCTTTGGCGTGGATCGAGATTCGGTATCCAGTTGGATTGACAGATTTTCAGAAGGCGGCCCCGACGCACTTGAAGACTCCGAGCATCCCGGTGCGCCGCCGATACTCAACGCCTCAGAGCAGCAAACTCTCCGGCGACTACTTCGAAAATACCCGAATCGACCAGCCAAGGTGCTGAAAGAGCTGAAAGAAAAAACCGGCAAGGAAATCAAGCGACCCACTCTGCGAGAATACGCGAGGCGGTTTCGGCTGAGTTGGAAACGTTATCGTCGAAGTTTGCGGCAAAAACGGGATGAAAAGAAATTTCAATTGGCCAAGGAAGAGCTAGCCGAGTTTCTCGAAGAACCGGATTTGAACGTTGTTTACTTTGACGAGGCGGGTTTCTCGCTCAAAGGAGTTGTTCCCTACGGATGGCAACCGATCGGTCGACGCTACGAAATACCCGTAACCGGGGCACACGGCAGCAACGTTCAAGCGATTGGGTTTCAGGGTCAAGACGGTGAAACCCACACCTATCTCCACAAAGGCTACGTGAACAGCGAAATGGTGATTGCAATTTTCGATGATTATTGCCAAACAATCGACGGTCCAACTGTTGTGGTCCTTGACAATGCCTCAGTCCACACGAGCGGAGCATTTCAAACTCGCATGGAAGACTGGGCAGAGAAAGGACTCTACATCTACCATCTGCCGCCATACAGTCCAGAGCTGAATGCAATTGAAATGCTTTGGAAAAAACTCAAGTACCAACTGCTCCCCGCTGGCGCCTGGGAGCGCTTCAGTACACTGCTAAACACACTTACGAAAACACTCAATGAGTTTGGAGAAGTGTCGTATATGCCTACGCTTTTTAATTATGCCGAATAAATTCACCCGACGTGCTTAGTACCACGTTTGGATGGTCCGCCAGGTGAACTGGTGTGGGTCTCCTTGGTCGTCCAGGAACGTCATCGCCGCGACGTTGTGGATTCTCTCGTGACGTGTTTTTCCGGGGGCGACTTCGATCGCTCCGAGGACTTTCATTTTGACGTAGATCGATGGTCGTTTCATGGACCGCTCCGCTGGTTTTTGACTTTTGATTGAACGAAATCGATTCATGAAATCGATTCGCAGGCGAGTCTAAGTGCGGTCGGCGGTGGATCTATCGTCGGGTTGTGTTGTCGAGCAGAAAAAAGAATTTCGCAAGCGTGAGCTACGATGGCAAATCGACCATCCGAGGCAGACGATGCTGGCCAGGATCGACAGGTTGCCGTGTGATCACGGACCGAATCGGCCTGCTGAGGTGCGGCCGCAGCGTGTCAGATGAAGAAGGTCTGCAGTGTGAGCTGGAAGGCGGCGATGGGATTGAGCGTGTGGCCAGCGAAGGCTTTGATCAGATGAGCGAGTGTGCTCTCAGCGGGCGTGTTGCTGGGCTGTGAGCTATCGATTTTTGGCGGCAGGCACATGGTCGACAGTGCGGTCCGAATCGCGGATTGTGCATCTTGCAATCGTTTCCAAATTCGATAGGGTGCCGAATCGCTCATGCTGCTATTGAGCTTTTTGAATGCCTTGCGTTTGTTGCCGGTCGCGGCGGCCTGGTTGAGGAATGCCCAGAGTTGCTCTGCACTGAGAAAGAGTCGTTTGACTTTGTCAGCAATCCACACGCTGAAGGTGCGTCCACATCCGGCGGCTTGATTTCGGTTGCTACAGAAGACCCTTCGTGCCCGGATAGATTTGTGGCGGAAGTTGTTCTCGTCGTATCCGCGCAAGGACCCATGGCGATTGAGCGCGCCGACTTTCTTGCAGTGGGGGCACTGGGTGAGCTTGAGCTCCAGCAGGAACTCATCACGTTCTGCTTGAGAGCGGAAGATTCTGGCTCGCACGGGCGCTGGCTTTTGAACTTGAAGTAGAAAAGTCCAGCAGGATAGTTGGTCGAGTCAGGGATTCGAATGATCGCGAACCGACTGCCTGAAAAGTGAGTCGGGGGGCGAGGGGAGAGGCGGGGTACGATTTAGTTGAAGGGGGCGGGTTGCGAGGCGCGGGGGGCAAGGCTCTGGTCTGCGGGCGGCGGGCTGCTGCCTACCGAATTACCGGTGTAAGAACAGTCCGTGACTACGACAACAATTCGGCAGGAAAAGACCGTAAAATGCGATCAGAGCGAGGTCGGTAACACCTACGGGTCCGCCGAAATGCTCGTAAAAAGCGTAGACAATGCCATTCGTGTCCGGTACCGATTAACCAAAAACTGCACCGGTGTTGAGCATTGAAACGGTAGCCGATAGGCTGCCGTTTTTCGTTGGCGGACACGAAGTCCGCCACACTTGCGGCACGAAGCCGCCCAGGCGTTGGTTCTTCCGGTGAACGCAGCGACCGGGCGACGCACACGAAGTGCGTCGCGGCTGTTTCGGCTGGAGGCCGCCGCCCTCCGATAGATCGCTGAACGACGGCGACAGGACGTCGCCGCATGATTTAAGCCCGGACGAGGAAAGGGTGTCAGGACTCAATAAGCAGTGCCCAACGCCTGCACCGGAGCGAAACGGCGTTGACGCGGTATCCGAGAGGTGACTGTTTTTCATTGGCGGATGCGTCGCTCGCTATCTCTGCGTCTTTCTCGCGGTAACGCGATGTTGAGCCCTCTATGAACGCGATGATCCGTGAAGCCCGCAACTGGCTCGCGTCGCATTGGTCGATGGAGTCAACGTTGGGTGACTGGAAAAACTTTTTCGGCGAATTGGCTGCGTATTCTGGTGCATGATTCGGAATCACTGGACGGCATCGTCAGAAATCTTCTCCGCTGAGGTTGTCTTCTGGAATTGACACGGTAACAATGGGTTTGCGACCGATTACGCCCCTTTACTTCAATCGCGGGAAGTCAGCGAATGTCGTCCAGCAGCTCATGGCCAGGATCTTCATCAAGCAGTGGCTTGAGCAGCAGTTCATCCGCCGGTTCGTCGTCGAGTAGTTCGGGTGTCTCAGGCAGTAGCTCCTCGGCGTCACCAGGTCAATCAAGCAGCAGCTCGTCCGGCGGGTCTTCGTCAAGTAGCTCGGTTAACTCAAGTAGCAGTTCCTCAACGGGTTCTTCCTCGTCGAGTGCGGGCGGTTCCTCCAGTAGTTCAGGTGGTCCGCCGACGAGCAGTTCGTCGTCAAGTAGTTGGCGAGGCCCGGGGCCATTGGTTTGGCCGACACCGCCTGGTGAAACCTGTGAGTATCCAGCGGGAGGTGTCAAAGAGGACAGTGAACGTCCCGTGCGTTACTCCAACGGTGAATTGCAACTTGCCGTCACTGACATGCAAGCCATGGGTGCTGGCGGTCCCTGGGCACAGCGGCGTCAGTACAGTAATCAACTCCAGGGCCAGAACGAGGTTGGTTTGGGCTATAATTGGCTCGTCGAAGCTTGGCCGTACTTGCTCAAAGGGCCCGATGGAACCATCGCGTTCGTACGCAGCACGCGCAATGCGTTGTGGTTTGATCGAGTCGAGTCCGGTGGTGAAGTCTCGTTCGTAGCACGCTACGGCGGTAAGTCCTCGCTGACGCACGACTGCGATTCACGTCGATACGTCCTCACCCAGCCTTCCGGTGAGAACTGGTTCTTCAAAGACTTTGGCGATGAGCCTTGTGGTTCGTCTTCGTCCTCGTCGGCGGCTTCAGGTGCCCAGCCAGTGCCAGGTCAGTTGACCAGGATGATCGATGTATCAGGACAGCAGACCGATGTCGTTGCATATTCCGCCTCGGGTCGGATCCAGACAATCCAACGTCAAACGGTCGTAGGAAGCGATACAACCACCACGCAGTTTACATACGAATTCAACGGAACGGGACTCACAACTTCGGTGACCTACCGCCGTCAGGCCAATGCGAGCGGTTGGGTCAGCATTCGCCGCGTGACGTACGAGTATTATGATGGCTCGAACAGCTTTGGGTCTTCAGGTGACCTGATGCGTGTTCGTGTTCAGGAGCCTTCCGGGGCGACCTGGGTTAATGTCAAACAGAGTTACTATCGCTATTACAAAACAGGTGATCCCCAAGGCTTCCAGCACGGCTTGCGATACGTCGTCGAGCCGGATGGCTACGAAGATCTACTGGCCGATTCGCTCGATCCCACAACGGTCAGCAACGCCGTGCTCTTGCAGTACTCGAAGTACTACTTTGAGTATGATTCGCAGCGCCGCGTGACCAAAGAGATCGTCGATCGCGGCTCGCTCACGTACAGCTTTGCGTACGAGCAAAGTCTGAACGCCGATGGCTACAATCACTGGAGCCGCAAGACCACCGAGACTCGTCCGGGTGGTTCGGTTAATACGGTTTACACCAACTTCATCGGGCAGGGCCTGCTCAGTGTGCTCACGTTCGGGTCAGATCAGTGGTTGACAGCCGACACATATGATGACGCGGGGCGTCTCATTCAAACGGCTTGGCCGTCGGCCGTTGTTAGTTACAATCCGGGTGCAGCGGACCTGGGGATCACGTTGCGATCGGCTGCGGGTCTCATCAGCCTGTACAGTTACTACGCGACCACGGGAAGTGGTGCCGCTGCTGGTTATCTGAAGTCGACATCGCTGAAGAAGGGCAATGGTGGCACGCCAGTGCCTCAAAGCGAACTGGGGTACACCGAACGAACGGGCGGTGGGGCCACGATTTACCCGATCGCTAAGCAAACTCAGTTCCGTGACGATGCCGGCACCGAGCCACTTGAAACGACCTACGCCTACGAGTGGTACACCGACACGGTCCAGATCAAGCAACGAACGGTGACTTTACCGGTGGTGACGACCGCACAGAACGGCCCCAATACCGCGACCACTCAGAAGCAAGTGTATGACGAACGGGGGAACCAGACGTGGTCGATGGACGCGCGTGGGGTCATCACGCGGATGTTCTACGACCAAGTGCTCGGAGCGATGCTACAGCGCATCAATGATGCCGACACATCATTGCTCTCGGGCGTGCCGTCTGGCTGGAGCACGCCGAGCGGCGGTGGCAAGCACTTGATTTCCGATTACGAGATCGATTCGCGGGGACGAACGACCCAGCAACTGGGCCCAGTTCACACGATCGACCTCAGTGGCACGGCCACTTCGGTTCGCCGCGCCCACTGGAACGTTTACAAAGATGCTGAGCACGCGACCTGGACCGCCAGCGGCTATGCCACTGGAACGGGCCCCGCTTACACCTACACCCTGATCAACCCGGTCAACATCCAGCAACGAGACGCACGCGGGAACGTCCTGGAGCAGATCCAAGTGCCGCGAGGATCAACCTCGGGCAGCTTGCAGCCCAGCGATACGTTCTCGCAAGCGTCGTTCACGAGCTGGACCACTTGGCAGTACACCGACTGCTGCTTGGTCTCGTCGACTCGCACCTATCACACCATCCCGGCCACCGGTGCAGGATCTAGTGGGACCCACTACGACCAAACGACTTACGGCTATGACAGTCAGAAGCGGCAGAACCTGCAGATTTCCCCCGGCGGCACCATTCGCCAACGCATTCACGATATTCGCGACAACGTGGTGGCGATCTACGTGGGCACCAACGATACCGGGTCCACTGAGTCCGACCCGACCGGCGGCGGTGCCTCGGGTAACAACATGGTCCAGGTCAGCGGCTACGTCTTCGACAGCGGCAATGACGGGGGCGATAACAACCTGACCAGCCAGATCGCTTACGTCGATGGCGTCAACACCCGCACCACCGCGTTCACCTACGATTGGCGCAATCGCCGCGTGGACACTAACGGGGAGCTCGATCTCTTCCTGCGGGTTACCTACGACAACCTGAGCCAGGTGATCCAGTCCGACCGCTACGACACTTCCGCCAGCGGTAATCTCGTCTCCCGGAATGCAACCAAGTACGACAACCTGGGACGGGTTTACCAATCGATTCAATACGCGGTCGATCCCACGACGGGCGCTATCGGCAACCCGATCACCAGCAATACCTGGTTCGATGCCGTCGGCAACCCCGTCAAATCCATGCCCGGTGGTTCGAGCCGCTTTACCAAACAAGTCTTTGACAGCACGGGCTGGATGGCCCACTCGTATACTGGTTATGGCAACGACACCTCCTATGCCGATGCCTTGTACGTCACCGGCGACGTGATTCTGTCGCAGACCGACATGGCTTACGACGATGCGGGAAACACGATCCAAGCCACCACGCGGCAGCGTTACCACAATGCCCCGGCCTCCCAAACCGGAGCATTGGGCACTCCGGCGGCGACGCCGAACGCCCGCGTTCAGTACTCGGCGAGCTACCCCGATGCCCTGGGGCGAATGATCGCTTCGGCTGAGTATGGAACGAACGGTGGCACGGCCCTGACCCGTTCGGCCACGATCCCCGCCAGCAGCGATACGGTCCTCGTCTCCCATCAAGTCTTCGATAACGCCGGCCGACTGCTTGACACCATCGACCCTGCTGGCAAGATCTCACAGACCATTTACGATGCCGCCAGTCGCCAGAGCGAAACGATCGATAACGTGGTCGATCCACCCGCCAGTTCGAGCACCGGCACTGCCTGCACGGCCTCAGACGACCAAAACCAAACCGTGCTGTTCACCTACACACCCGATGGTGATCTGAAAACGCTGACCGCCGTCAACGCCGTGACCGGCAATCAGGTGACTCAGTACATCTACGGCACCACGCTTTCAGACAGCGCGATCGCGTCGAGCAGCCTGCTGCGTCGTGAGATCTACCCGGATTCGACGGGCACGTCTGATAGCGTCAGCTACACGTACAACCGCCAGTCGCAGCGGACCAGCCTCACGGATCAAAACGGTTCGACCCGCCAGTACCACTATGACTCCCTAGGCCGTCAGACGCAGGACCGGGTGACGGCCTTGGGCGCAGGCGTCGACGGAACTATCCGCCGAGTAGAGCAAACCTATGATGTTCGCGGCAACGTCTCGGCGGTGACCTGTTATAATAACCCGTCGGTCGGCAGTGGATCGATCGAGAATCAAATCACCCGGCAGTTCGATGGGTTCGGACAAGTGACCAAAACGTTCCAGTCGCACAGCGGCGCGGTCAACCCCGCTTCCACGCCCAGCGTCGGACGTTCCTACACCGATGGCAGTGGAAACGTGCTGCGTCCCACAGCGACGCTCTATCCCAACGGGCGAATAGTCACACTCGACTACGGCAGCAGTGGCTCGATCACCGATAAACTAAACCAGGTGTCCAACCTAGTCGATGACGATTCCACCGTCTTAGCCGCCTACGAATACCTGGGTCTCGGCACGTTCGTCCAACAGGACAGCACACAGGCCGATCTCCGCTACACGCTGATCTCGCCAAGCCTCTCGACCGACCCGGATACAGGTGATATCTACAGCGGTCTGGATCGCTTCGGTCGGGTGAAGGATGTTCGCTGGCGAGATATCTCCGCAGCGACCGACCTCTCCCGGGTCGAGTACGGCTATGACCGGGCCAGCAACCGCACTTGGCGAGAAAACCCGTCGGATCCCAACAGGGAACACGACTGGCTGTATCAGTATGACGGACTCCATCGTTTGCAGTCCGCTCAACGTGGCCAGCTCAATGGCACGCACACCGCGCTCACATCGCTCGATGCCGCCCAGTGCTGGACACTCGATCCGACGGGTAATTGGAAAGAGTTCCGGCAGGACAAGAACGGAGACGGTACCTGGGATTTCAATCAGACGCGTACTGCGAACGAAGTCAATGAGATCACCGACATCAGCAACACGCCGAGCGACATCTGGGCGACTCCCGTTTACGACAGGAACGGTAACACGACCACGAACCCACGTCCGGACCTGGGCACCGACGCGACAATGACGGCCACCTTCGACGCCTGGAACCGGATGACGAAGCTAGTCGAGGACGCGACTTCGAACGTGTTACTGGAAAACCAATTCGACGGCCGCAACTTCCGGATCGTTGCTAAGGAGTACACCTCGGGAACACTCGCTCGGACGCGTGACTACTACTTCACCGACGCCTGGCAGTGTGTCGAAGAACACGTCGACACCTCGAACACGCCGCGTCGCCAATACGTGTGGGGGATGCGGTACATCGACGACCTCGTACTCCGCGATCGTGATATCTCGCCTTCGGGTGGACTTATGACCGAGCGACTATATTACCTAGCCGATGCGAACTGGAACACAACTGCGGTAGTGAGCGATTCGGGTAGCGTGCAAGAACGCTACGAATACGACCCCTACGGCAACCTGAGCGTCTTCGAGGCCAACTTCACGCCGCGAGCGGTTAGCAGCTACGGCGTGCATTACACTTACACCAGTCGCGAGTGGACACCGGATGCAGGGCTGTACTACTTCCGTAACCGCTGGTATGACGCTCAGCTGGGGCGGTTTAGCTCCAGAGATCCCATTGGGTATGTGGACGGTCATAATTTGTACGCATCATATTTCGTTCCCACGAAAACTGATCCAACAGGGGAGGGAGTAGTTGTTATTGGTGCCGCGCTGTCCGCCGTGCAAGCAGCAGCTCTACTGTGCGCAACACAATCTGGTGCATTTCGAATCAACAAGGCGCATCCGAATGCTGGCGACAGTTGGAAGCATTGCGTAACTAGTTGCGCGATTGCGCGCCAGTGCTCGCAGATGGTTGGAGTGATTGCACAACTTGCGAAAGAAGGACTCGATCTAGTTGTTGACGGCGATCCGGTCGCTGACTCTTTCGATGACATGACATCAAACAACATGTGTGTTGGCTTGGAAACGTATATTTCGCCGTGCCATTTCTTGAGCTACTTTCGAACAGACAGCTGTGAAGAATGTTGCAGGAAAAAGGTCGGTTATTTCACAACCGATCTCGATCTGCGTTAGTATCGAGGGGGTCTGCTTCTTCAAGACTATTCTCGAAAATACCTTCAATGAACAATAAAGTTTCCGACCAACACCGGCTGTGGTATCGGCTCTGGCAAGACGTTGCCTCAATGCACGGATTGCGGCACCTTTCCCTCGCTGGGTTAGCCTTAATCGTCACGGGTTTCGTTATTCAAAGACGATATATCGAGCTTCTTGATGAGGACACAAACCCAATAAATCCTGGTCATTGGCTTGCGGCTTTGAGTCTGTTCTGGAGCGTGTATTGGCTTTTGACCATCTTGGCGAGATCAAAAGAGAAGGGCAAAATCAAGGACAGTTCCGGTCCCGCCATATAGCTGTGAAGCCATCTAATGGGTCAAGTCTGAATGCCGCGTGTTTTAGCCGTAAGTCCTTCACGCCGCTGACCTTCGGGCGGCGTGTCGTGGTTGTTTCATCGTGGGGTACGGCTTGGGCCTGCGTTTTATTTCGCGTGGATGAATCCGCGGTTGTCGGTCGCCAATCGGATGGTCGGCAATGGATGCGAGCAAAGCATTTTCGAGCGCATCAATGCGTTCGCTGTCAGCTTGAAGCTTTTCTGAAAGAGCATTGAGCAATGCCATTCGGGCTGCCATTCGGGCCACCCACTTTTCAGCCACCCACTTTTCAGCCAGGCCTGCGGCTTGTATTTCGGCCGATTTAACTACGATCCGGTCCTCGCAGAATGCTGCCACCGAGCATCTGGCTGATTCTGATCCGATTCTCCGATATCGGCGCAGCAGCGACCCCGGAGGGAATCAAAGTGGAAGGTTTTCCGAAGGCGGTCAGGCCGAAGATATCCCGAGTGGGTTGTCACGGGCGCAGAGCCAACCTTGACCGCGACGGCTGGCTTCCTCGGCGAGGTGTTCTGGGCTGCCCGCTGCTCGCTTGAACACCCGCCCAAATCGGCTCACGACGTCGCACCAGGCATGGGTATCCAAGCCGATGCGTGTGAGGATCGGCTGCAAGTGCGAGGGGATCGCACCGACCTTGTCACTGCGGAGTTGACGGCCCGTCCAGTCGAGCAATTCCAGATAGCTGGCCAACGAGACACTTAGGAAACCCTTCAGGCTGCCTCGTCTGCCCGAATGGTCCAGGTGCGGCCCGACGGGATCGTGCTGCTCGTCAATTTCCATCGGACTCATCCAGCCGCTGCGATGCCGACCGCGGCTTCGCTCCCAGTCATGGGTACTTTCGCGGGTCCGATCGGAGCATTGAGTCAAGTCATCAATCCGGTCCTTGGCTCCGGTGTACTCGCTCGATTCCGGCGTTTCCGCCATGGCGGCGCGAATTGGGTTGAGATCCACATAGGCCGCGCACGCTAGCAAACTCGCTTCATCGAGGAGTACCTGTGCCCGAAAACGACCTTCCCAAAAGTGGCCGCGAGCCTTGTCCTCGGCGTTGCTGCGGCGAGCAATATGCTCGGCGAGACAGCGCATATACCAACTCACGTCCGACAATCGCTGACGCCGTGAGGCTAGAATCTCCGGCTGATTCAGGACCGTATTCAGTTCCGCTGTCGTCGGCACGGCGGGGCTGCCGTCGGGGTTGCGACGTGCGGGGAACAGTCGCAGCCAACGCTGGGCGACCTCTTCGTCCGACCACGCCGCCACGACGTCCGGGCGACTTCTTAGAACCAGGTGCAGGTGATTGCTCATGATCGAAAAGGTCAGGCAATCGATACCGAACGCCGATGCAAGGAACTCCATTCGGTCGCGGATCCAGCCCCTGCGGTGTTCAAAACACTCTCCAGTAGCGGGATCGGTTCCGCAGAGCCACGCCTTGCGGACGCACCTCTCGATACAGTGGAGGATCTGAACCTCATTCGGATCGATCACTTCCCCACGAGCTTGCCTGGGCATCTTCATCACCTCCATCTGCGTCACGGTTTTGAGCAGCGAACCCATCGGCAATGGTACGCAAGCCGCGACCGAAGGCAACTATTTATTGCCTGTCCCTAATCTCCTTCCTACGCGACGACGGGAAGCGGCGCCGCTGCTGGTTACTTAGAGTCAACATCGCTGAAGAAGGGCAGCGGCGGCACACCGGTGCTGCAAAGCGAGCTGGAGTACACCGAGCGAACCGGTGGCGGGGCCACGATTTACCCGATCGCCAAGCAGACTCAGTTCCGTGACGATGCGGGCAGTGAGCCACTTGAGACGACCTATGCCTACCAGTGGTACACCGACACGGTCCAAGTCAAGCTGGGCACAGTGACTTTACCGGCGGTGACGACATCGCAAAACGGCCCCAATACTGCAACGACGCAAGAGCAAGTTTATGACGAACGGGGTAACTTGACGTGGTCAATGGACGCCCGCGGGTTCATCACGCGGATGTTCTACGACCAAGTGCTCGGAGCGATGCTGCAGCGAATTGACGATGCCGACACCTCGCTGCTCTCGGGCGTGCCATCGGGCTGGAGCACGCCGAGCGGCGGTGGTAAGCACTTGATCTTCGATTACGAGATCGATTCGCAGGGACGAACGACCCAGCAACTGGGACCCGTTCACACCATCGACCTCGGCGGCACCGCCACTGCTGTCCGCCGTGCCACCTGGACCGTTTACAAAGATGCTCAGCACGCCACCTGGACCGCCAGCGGTTACGCAACAGGAACCGGTCCCGCCTATACCTACACCCTGATCAACCCGGTCAACATCCAGCAACGGGATGCACGTGGGAATACCCTGGAGCAGATCCAAGTGCCGCGTGGATCGACCTCGGGTCGCTTGCAGCCCACCGATACGTTCTCGCAAGCGTCGTTCACGAGCTGGACCACTTGGCAGTATACCGACTGCTGCCACGTCTCATCGATGCGCGCCTATCACACCATCCCGGCCTCCGGCCAGGGGGCCAGTGGGACCCATTACGACCAAACAACCTACGGCTACGATAGCCAGAAGCGGCAGAACCTGCAGATCTCGCCCGGCGGCACGATCAGCCAACGCGTTTATGACGTTCGCGACAACGTCATCGCGATCTTTGTGGGCACCAATGACACTGGGGCCACCGAGTCCGACCCGACCGGCGGCGGTGCCTCGGGCAACAACATGGTGCAGGTCAGCGGCTCTGTCTTCGACAACGGCAATGACGGGGGCGACAACAACCTGACCAGTCAAATCGCTTATGTCGATGGCGTCAACACCCGCACCACCGCGTTCACCTACGATTGGCGGAACCGGCTGGTGGACACCAATGGGGAACTCGATGCCTTTGGTCGGGTTACCTATGACAACCTGAACCGGGTGATCCAGTCCGACCGCTACGATACTTCCGCCAGCGGTAATCTGGTCTCTCGAAATGTGACCAAGTGCGACAACCTGGGACGGGTTTACCAGTCCAGTCGCTATGCAGTCGATCCCAACACGGGCACGGTCGGCAACCCGATCACCGGCAATACCTGGTTCGATGCGGTCGGCAACCCAGTCAAATCCATGCCGGGAGGTTCGAGCCGCTTTACCAAACAAGTCTTTGACAGCACGGGCTGGATGGTCCACTCGTATACTGGTTACGGCAACGACACGACCTATGCCGACGCCTTGAACGTCACCGGCGACGTGATCCTCTCGCAAACGGACATGGCTTACGACGATGCGGGAAACTCGATCCAAGCCTCCAGGCGGCAGCGATACCACAATGCTTCGGCCGCCCAGACCGGTGAGTTGGGCTCGCCCTCGGCGACGCCCAATGCCCGCGTACAATATTCAGCCAACTACCCCGATGCCCTGGGCCGTATGATCGCCTCGGCGGAGAATGGAACCAACGGTGGCACGGCCCTGACCCGCTCGGCCACGATTCCCTCCAGCAGCGATACGATCCTGGTCTCCCGGCAAGTCTACGATAGCGCGGGTCGACTGCGCGACAGTATCGACCCTGCCGGCAAGATTTCGCGGACCATTTACGATGCCGCCAGTCGCCAGAGCGAAACGATCGATAACGTCGTCGATCCACCGGCCAGTTCGAGCACCAGCACCGCGTGTACGGCATCGGACGATCAAAACCAAACCGTGCAGTTCACCTACACACCCGATGGTGATCTCAAAACACTCACCGCCGTCAACGCCTCCACCGGAAATCAGGTGACGCAGTACATCTACGGGACCACGCTTTCAGACAGCGCGATTGCATCGAGCAGTCTGCTTCGTCGTGAGATCTACCCTGATTCAACCGGCACGTCCGACAGCGTCAGCTACACGTACAACCGCCAGTCGCAGCGGACCAGCCTCACGGATCAAAACGGCACGACTCGCCAGTACGACTTCGATGCCCTCGGTCGTCAGACGCAGGACTGGGTGACGACCTTAGGTGCAGGCGTCGACGGAGCGATCCGCCGCGTAGAGCAGGCGTACAACGTTCGCGGGAATATCTCGGCGGTGACTTGCTATAATAACGCATCGGTCGGCAGCGGATCGATCGAGAATCAAATCACCCGGCAGTTCGATGGGTTCGGACAAGTGACCAAGACGTTCCAATCGCACAGCGGCGCGGTCAATCCCGCCACCACGCCCAGCGTGGGACGGTCGTACACCGATGGCAGCGGGAACGTGCTGCGTCCCACCGCCACGCTCTATCCCAACGGGCGCGACGTCACGCTCGACTACGGCAGCAGTGGCTCGATCACCGATAAACTGAACCAGGTGTCCAGCCTGATCGATGACGATTCCACGGTCTTGGCTGACTACGAATACCTGGGTCTCGGCACATTCGTCCAACAGGACAGCACCCAGGCCGATCTCCGCTACACGCTGATCTCGCCAACCCTGTCGACTGACCCCGACACTGGTGATATCTACAGCGGTCTCGATCGCTTTGGTCGGGTAAAGGACGTTCGCTGGCGAGACGTCTCGGCAGGCACCGACCTGTCCCGGATCGAGTACGGCTATGACCGAGCCAGCAACCGCACGTGGCGAGAAAACCCGTCGGACCCCAACCGGGAGTACGACTGGCTGTACGCTTACGACGGGCTCCATCGCCTGCAGTCTGCTCAGCGTGGCCAACTCAACGCAACGCACACCGCGATCACATCGCTCGACACGGCCCAGTGCTGGACGCTCGATCCGACAGGTAACTGGAAAGAATTCCGGCAAGACGAGAACGGCGACGGTACCTGGGATTTTAATCAAACGCGCACGGCGAACGAAGTCAACGAGATCACGGACATCAGCAACACGCCGAGCGACGTCTGGGCGACACCCGTTTACGACAGGAACGGTAATACGACCACGAACCCACGTCCTGATCTGGGCACCAACGCCACGATGACGGCAACGTTCGACGCCTGGAACCGGATGACCAAGCTCGTCGATGACTCCAACTCAAATGTCCTTGTAGAAAACCAGTATGACGGTCGCAACTTCCGGATCGTTGCCAAAGAATACACCTCGGGAACCCTCGACCAAACGCGAGACTACTACTTCACCGACGCCTGGCAGTGCGTCGAAGAACACGTCGATACCTCCAGCACCCCACGCCGCCAATACGTGTGGGGGATGCGGTACATCGACGATCTCGTACTCCGAGACCGTGACATCTCGCCGTCGGGTGGACTCTTGACCGAGCGACTGTATTACCTAGCCGATGCGAACTGGAACACGACGGCGGTGGTGAGCGATTCCGGCAGCGTTCAAGAACGCTACGAATACGGCCCCTACGGCAACCTGAGCATCTTCGAGGCCGACTTCACGCCACGAGCGATCAGCAGCTACGGGGTCCACTACACCTACACCAGCCGCGAGTGGACACCGGATGCCGGGCTGTACTACTTCCGGAACCGGTGGTACGACGCTCAACTGGGCAGGTTTAGCTCCAGAGATCCGATCGGGTATCGGGGAAGCCCATGGAGTCTGTACGAATACGTTTCAGGTATGGCGTTGTTAGCAGTAGATCCGTTGGGTTTGGGTGCTCCGTCTGCGCCACCAAGATTTCCAATTCCGCCAAGTGGTCCAGTGATTAACCCAGGGACAATGCCGCCAGGGATAAGTCCGGAGGGTCCAATTCCATTTCGTGGACCAAAACCCATGGGCCCGATCGGGCCCACAGGGCCTCAAGCTATAGGGCTTTTGATCTGGATAAAAGTCTGTGAAAAGTTTGGCGAGAAGTGTACAGAACCTTCGTGCAGATGGGTACTGCGTCGTGTTGTGGACTCGAGCAGGCCGCCAGTGGAAAAGGAAGATGACCACCCATGCGACGAAGGCGAATGCTGGTGCTGTACTATCCAGCAATACCCGGATGAACTTCCTGGAAGCGTTAAGGAATGTGGGTGCAGGAATACGGTGGATTGCTGGGACGATGGCGATGTGTGCGCGTCTCCCGACCAGCTTCCTGACAAAGAACCTAAAGAAGATCCGACTCGTCCACCACCATACTAAGCACGAACGATGGAAGACAAACTTCACAGCATGCTTCACTCGCCTCGCACTCGTGATCGCAGAATTGCGGTAATTTTTTCGGGTGGTCTTGGGAGGAACGCGGTCGAATTAATTCCATCTCTTTTCGACGTTGCGATGAGAGCTTGCGGTAGAAATGGTCGGGTCGATAAAGACAATAGCGAAATTCTGTGCCGCTGTATTGATTCGATTGGAGCGATACTAAAGGAGCTAAACCGCAGTGAACGCGACCCACATTTTCAGAGATTCGACATTTTGCTGACTGAACTCGTTGATCATGAAGACCGCTCGCCATATGCGAGCGTAGTCCAATTCGCAGAACGATGCGACTATATGAACGAAAAGCTTGTAACTTACCTAAAGCAAGGAATAAATGACATCCCGTCGAATTGGCGTCGCAGGGCTTCCTTGCTTTTGGAGAGATGACCATCTAGGAATCATCTAATGGGTCAAGTCTCTTAGATGAGTAAGGCAGCCACTGCACCGGAGTGAAACGAGGCCCAACGAGGCCACCGCAAGGTGGCCTTTCTCATTGGTGGCCTGCGCAACATGTTCACGCACCGGAGAAAAGCGACTTAAGTGTTAATAAGATTAAGGTGTCCGGTACCGTTTAACCTGAGAACCACCGTCTGCGCCCGAGTGAAACGAGGCCACCGCAAGGTGGCCTTTCTTGTTGGCGGACACGAAGTCCGCCATCTTCGCGGCACGAAGCCGCCCAGGCGTTGGTTCTTCCGACGGGCGACGCACACGAAAGCGGCCAAATGGGTCAGGCCTCTTTGATCCAGCGTGCGTGCGTGCATGGGTCAGAAGCGGCCAAATGGGTCAGCGACGGTCTTAACTTCGGTCAATAGCAGATTCCAAATTCATTTTGGAATTCCTTTCTGTGATGATGGTGTGTGGTCAGGGGCCAGCCCTTAGGTTTACCCACATTTTCCATGTCGATTCAGCGATGTGTCAAGCCGCCCCACGCGTGAAACAGTTTTGCGCTGACTGAACCCGTGTGGGTCAGATCAAATGGGTCAGGTCTCTTTGATGAGTGAAGAGCGATCAAATGGGTCAAAGAGCGATCAAATGAGAGCGATCAAATGGGTCAGGTCTCTTTGATGAGTCAACCACGTTCTGCACCGGAGTGAGACGACGCTTCAACCGGCCACCGCAAGGTGGCCTTTTTCGTGGGCGGACAGGAAGTCCGCCACACCTGCGGCACGAAGCCGCCCAGGCGTTGGTTCTTCCGGGCGAGCGAAGCGAGGCGGGCGACGCACACGAAGTGCGTCGCGGCTGTTTCGGCTGGATGCCGCCGCCCACTGTCACAGAACCGATGAGAAACCGAGTTAGCGAACCCGAAGATTTACGATTGTGAATTTTCGATCAGACGGCCCGTTTGGGTGGGTTTCCATGGTGGGTTCCCCCGGGCCGTCGAAGCAAATCTGATTCACGCTTTCGACTTCGAAGGCTGGAAAGGATTCGCTGTGAAGCTAACCAAGGAGGATATCGTGACTCTCAAAGTTCTCAGGCTCAAAGGGGAGACCAACGCGGCCATCGCCGCACGACTGGGCATCTCTGAAGGCTCCGTTCGCTACCACCTCAAACGTCAGGCTCAGGCGGCCAGCGATGGACGCAAGAAGCTTTCGTTGATCGAGGAACTCGGGCTTGTCGAAGTGGTCGATCACTGGTGGCAGGATCAGCTTGCGGCGCTGTCATCATCGCGTCCGCCGAGCGTCCAGAATCTGTGGTCTCACCTGGTCGATGAATACGGCTACACCGGTTCCTACAAGTCGGTTCGCAAGTTCGCTCGCGATCGTTTTCCCACTCCGATCAAGCGTCCGTTCCGGCGGATCGAAACGCCACCGGCGGCGCAAGTCCAAAGCGATTGGCTGGAGATGAAAGTCCGATTACGGGCCGCCGACGGGGCTGTCGAATTGGTCAAGCGTTACGGCTTCGTGATGACGCTCAGCCACTCACGCAAGACAGCGATCATTTGGAGCGAATCGATGGACCAGCTCGCTTGGCATCACGTTCACAACGAAGCGTTCAAACGGCTCGGCAAGAGAAAGAGAGAGAAAGAGGGCCACCCACTTTTCAGTCCGGGCTGCGGTTTGTATTTCGGCCGATTTAACTACGATCGGGGCCTCGCAGAATGCTGCCACCGAGCATCTGGCTGATTCTGATCCGATTCTCCGATATCGGCGCAGCAGCGACCCCGGAGGGAATCAAAGTGGAAGGTTTTCCGAAGACGGTCAGGCCGAAGATATCCCGAGTGGGTTGTCACGGGCGCAGAGCCAACCTTGACCGCGACGGCTGGCTTCCTCGGCGAGGTGTTCTGGGCTACCCGCTGCTCGCTTGAACACCCGCCCAAATCGGCTCACAACGTCGCACCAGGCATGGGTATCCAAGCCCATACGTGTGAGGATCGGCTGCAAGTGCGAGGGGATCGCACCGACCTTGTCACTGCGGAGTTGACGGCCTGTCCAGTCGAGCAATTCCAGATAGCTCGCCAACGAGACACTTAGGAACCCCTTCAGGCTGCCTCGCCTGCCCGAATGATCCAGGTGCGGCCCGACGCGATCGTGCTGCTCGTCAATTTCGATCGGACTCATCCAGCCACTGTGCTGGCGACCGCGGCTTCGCTCCCAGTCATGGGTGCTTTGGCGGGTCCGATCGGAGCATTGAGTCAAGTCGTCAATCCGATCCTTGGCTCCGGTGTACTTGCTCGATTCAGGCGTTTCCGCCATGGCGGCGCGAATCGGGTTGAGATCCACGTAGGCCGCACACGCCAACAAACTCGTTTCATCGAGGAGCACCTGCGCCCGAAAGCGCCCTTCCCAGAACCATCCCTCGCAACGCGATGGAAATCGGGATTGGCCGATCTGACCAAATCGGGATAATTGACTTTTCCGCACTCAAATCGCTCGTTTGCTGGCTGGAGCGGTACCACCGCAAACAAATCACGGAAGGTCTCCCATGCGCCCCGACGGAAAACCCGCCGCTGTCCCCCCCCGCGCCTATCGTCGCCATCGATAGTAAAAGCGGTTCCTCTCGATCGCGTGTGGGAGCATGCGATCGACCCGCAGACCAAACATCGAATTCTGCAACTCCTGTCGCAAGCAGCGGCCAAGTCATCACTGAAGTCGCCCCGCGGCGAGGAGGACAGTGATGAATAATTTTGCAATTAGCGCGAAGGCAGTTCTCGAAGCGAGCCCAAGGAACTTCCTTCATCCGAAAGTGACGGCGGAGCATCTCGAGCTTGATGCGGCCGTGTATGTCAGACAGTCCACCTGTGCCCAACTACGAGATCATCAGGAATCAACCGCACGTCAGTACGCGATGAAAGATCGTGTCATTGCACTGGGCTGGGAGCCCGACAAAGTGATGGTCATTGATGACGATCTTGGTCTCAGCGGAAGCGGCAGCACCAGCGAGAAGGTTTTCGCCGACTGCTCGAATTAATCACCGATCAAAAAGTCGGTCTTGTCGCGGGACTCGAAATGAGCCGCTTGGCTCGCAACTCAAAGGACTGGAGCGATCTGTTTGAAGTATGTGCGATTTTCAATACGTTGATTGCAGATGAAGATGGTGTCTTTGACCCCCATGATCCGAACGATCGACTCGTCCTGGGCCTCAAGGGAATCATCAGTGAGATGGAACTGCACACCATGAAGGTCCGACTGGAAAGAGGGCGTTTGAGCAAAGCTCAGCGCGGGGAGTTGTTTCACGATGTTCCGGTTGGCTATGTCCTCGACGCGCGTGGAATGCCACAACTCGATCCTGACGAATCCGCACGTCACGTGATGAAAATATTCTTTGAACAATTTCAAGTGATTGGTAGCTCTCACGCCTTATTTCATTATTTGTCTGAGCATCACATTCGACTTCCGTTTCGCAACCGACAAGCAGGGGTCACGAACGAGATCGACTGGCGTTTGGCGGCCAAGACGACCGTTTACGAGATGCTCAAACACCCGCTCTACGCTGGCGCGTATGGCTATGGACGTAAAAAAAAGTACGGTCTTAAATCACCACAAAAAACGTCAAAAAAACATCTTCCGCCCGAACAGTGGAAGGTGCTACTGCTTGATCGACATCCTGCTTACATTACATGGCAGCAGTACTGTGATAACCAACAACGTCTGGCCGAAAACGATAGTCGTCCCGACCGCAGTGGTCCGGTTCGCGGTGGCACAGCGTTGTTAGGTGGAATCATCAAGTGCGGCCATTGTGGTCGTCGCTTGTCGGCCAACTATCCGAAGAATTCTCATTCAATGTATGGCTGCTTTCGCCACCGAACGGTCGCCGCTGCCACGCCATGTCACAGCTCGATTCGTTGTGAGATATTGGATAGCTTCGTTGAAAGTAAAATCCTTGAAGCTCTCTCGCCAGCAGGCGTCGAACTGAGCCTGCAAGTGATCGAGAATGAAGAGACGCGGAGGCAACAAATGGAGAAACTGTTTGTTGATCGCGTCGAGCAAGCACGTTATGCAGTTGAGGTTGCTGAGCGAGGCTATCGTCATGTTGATCCGGCCAATCGTTTGGTAGCGGCACAGTTGGAAAACAATTGGGAGCAGTCGCTCATTGAACTGCAAGCCACTGAGCAGGAATTGAACGAGCTACGAGGCCAAGTTTCAACAAAACTCGCACAGGCTCAACGCGATGTGATCCTTCAGTGTTCTCGCGATGTGCATTCACTTTGGAACGAATCGTTAAGCATTGTCGATCGTAAAGAGATCATTCGACTGCTACTACAACAAGTGATCGTAGCGGTCCAGAACAACACTCAGCGTGTCGACGTTCGATTGCAGTGGCGAGGTGGATATGAGAGCGTCTACGAGATAACACGAACGGTCACACTGTATCCGCAGATGGACAACTATCGTGAACTCATGACACGTATGCTTGAGTTGGTTTTGGAAGGGCGTCGAACTCCTGAGGTGGCCAAGATACTTGAGCAAGAAGGCTATCGTTCGCCGCGGCACACCAAGCCGATTTCAGCGTCGATGATCGGTAAGCTGCTAGCGGACGATCCAACAAGTCGTCAGCAACTGACTGCCCCCGAGCCACTTGATGACCAATGGCTTGGTAGCGATCTCGCATCCGCGATTGGAGTCGCTGAGAAAAAATTGAAAGACTGGGTGACGCGTGGTTGGGCGATTGCCGACCAACGACCGTTCGGACGCGTCTGGTTGTTCTGGGCAGACGAGAACGAGGTACAGCGATTGCGTCGGTTATCTGAGCACCAAAGCGGTCAAGGTCGCCCTGCACCACCAGAATCACTTCGGACCCCGCAACGTACTGTCCGAAAGACAAGCTAGAAACTCACGCAGCTACTGCGTAAGCACACGACAAATTCAACTTCTTCCAATTGAGAGTTTCGACGCATGGCACCGCACGTTTCCAAAAGTGGCCGCGAGCCTCGTCCTCGGCGTTACTGCGGCGGGCAATATTCTCGGCGAGACAGCGCATGTACCAGCTCACGTCCGACAATCGCTGACGCCGCGAGGCAAGAACCTCCGGCTGATTCAGGATCATGTTCAGTTCCGGTCTCGTCGGCACGGCGGGGCTGCCGTCAGGGTTACGACGTTCGGGGAACAGCCGCAGCCAACGCTGGGCGACCTCCTCGTCCGACCACGCCGCGACGACGTCCGGGCGACTTCTTAAAACGAGGTGAAGGTGATTGCTCATGATCGAAAAGGTCAGGCAATCGATCCCGAACACGGAGGCGAGGAATTCCATTCGGTCGCGGATCCAGCCCCTGCGGTGCTCGAAGGACTCTCCTGTAACGGGATCGGTCCCACAGAGCCACGCCTTGCGGACGCACCTCTCGATACAGTGGAGGATCTGAATCTCATTCGGATCGATCACTTCCCCACGAGCTTGCCTGGGCATCTTCATCACCTCCGTCAGCGTCACGGTTTTGAGCAGCGAAACCATCGGTAATGGTATGCAAGCCGCGATCGAAGGCAACCATTCATTGCCTGTCCCTATTCTCTCTGCCTGTGGGTGTGCTTCGTCACCACGCTTTTCGGAACGGCTTTCAATCCGATCCTATACCGGATCTCTCGTTCCGTCGCTTCGGTGTCGTTGGCCCATTTGAACAACACGCGAACCAGCCGAAGATGATTGTTCACGGTTGTCGGCCCCCATGTCTCGGGAAGCGAGCCACGGTATCGCTCGAAGTCTGCCGGTCTGAGTGAGTCCAGTTTCCGGCCTTTGCCGAAGTAGGCCGCAACCAGCTTGCACGCAGCGTGATAGTCGTTGACCGTGCCTTTGGCTAACTCGCCGCGATCATGCTGGGCCTGCTTGGCGTCCATGAAGGTGTTGCAGAGCCATCCAACGGTTTCGCCAGCGATGGACTCGTCAGGGTTTCGCCCTTCGAGTAGAGCCAGCTTTTCCCGCTCCCACTTAGCTTCAGCGGCGATGGGATCGGCCCACACTCCGAAGTAGTGCAGCTTCCCGTGAATCTTCTTGCCCCACTGCCCACTGGCATGAGCGAAAAGAGGGTAATCCTTGCGGGGCTTACCTGGCTTGGTAGCTTTTTTCTTGCCACCTGATACACTTTTAACCGTCATCGTTGCTCCCTTAAAGCAAAGGTGATTTGCCCGCAGTGTGACCGCACTGTCGGGCTTTGTTTTTGTCGCGGAGGTGTACCGCTCCCGTGATGATACCGGTTTTCTGGCCCGAGGTGTACCGCTAGGTGTACCGAACGGCCTAAAAACCTCCAGGGGCTGTAGCTCAGTTGGTTAGAGCTGGGAACTCATAATTCCTAGGTCGCGGGTTCAAGTCCTGCCAGCCCTACTTTCGCTCATCCGATGCAACCGCAATCGCCTGGCACCAACGCGGGAAGTCACTTGGGGCAACCCTGAAAAACAGGATCATCCGACGGAAGCGTGCGCCGGAGGTCTGGGAGGCATGTCTCAAGTATCCAATGATTTATTTGTGGGATTGAATGGGCAGCGTTAGGCTGGGTTTGCTGGGAAATTAGGCTGGGCCTGCCGGGAAAACGGAGCGAAGCTCTGCAGAGGTGCGGGCTTGGCACGGGATATCCCGGTCGATGGGTACGCCAATGGTGTTTCCAGTTTCTGCCGAACATTGGTTCGGCAGGAACGCTTCTTTGAAAACGGATTGGATACTGGAGCGATGCCTTAAAATCGCCTTCCACTGGACTCCACCGCACCCTTGCGTCGGATGAGCCGAAAAAAAGCGGATCGACAGCGTTTCGCCCGGCCATCTCTGTTTCGTTCAAAATGTGTCGTTGAACATGCGTGGGTTCAACAGCGATTCCGGAAGAATGCCTGCAGGACTTTGAAGTCCACGGGTTTGACCATGTGCTCGTCGAAACCAGCGGCGAGTGCTTTCTGTCGGTCACTGGCTTGGCCGTAGCCGGTCATTGCGACCAATTTGATGTCGTTATTGGGACGATCGCTCCGCAGTCGCTTCGCCAATTCGTAGCCCGTCATGCCTGGCATGGAGATATCCGAGAAAACGACTTCAGCGGGAAACGTTTCGAGCATCTCCAGGGCGGCCATGCCACTGTCGACGACCCGAACATCGTGTCCTAATTTGGTTAGCAGCCGTGCCAAAATAACTGATAACGCCCGCATATCATCGACGACGAGCACTCTCATGGGCTCGATGTTGGGCACCGATCGTGCGTCGACCGGCTCTTGCCGTTGCGGGGTGACGGCCGCTGGCAACCGGATCGTAAACTCACTGCCTTGGCCGACCCCTTCACTGGCCGCAGCGACTGTTCCACCGTGAAGTTCGACGAGTGTTCGGACGAGTGTTAGACCGATCCCCAATCCAGCCACCCCACGTTCGACCGAGTCTTCAATTTGAGCGAACATCTCAAAAATATCGTCGAGCCTTTCGGGTGAGATTCCGCTGCCGTTGTCCTTGACGAGCAAGACAACGAATTCGTCCACCCGTTCGGCCGAGACGTCAATCTTGCAGTCCACATCACTGTACTTCGACGCATTATTGATCAGATTGCAAACGACTTGAGTGATCCGAGCAGGATCCACATCAACACATAACCCGGTTCGGGAAACGTGAACCGATAGTTGTTGATTGTTATTTTCGACGTGTGTTTGGGAGTTCTCGACGGCGGCGTCGATGATCGTGGAGATCTCGACGACTTGTTTTTTGAGCTCGATTTTGCCGCGTCCGATGCGTGACACATCCATCAAATCATCGAGCAAACGAACAATTTGCTCGACCTGCAGCTCCATTGTCGCTCGCAATTCCTGTATCTCAGGGCTGACGTCCATCATCGACATCAACTGGACAGCGCTCTTGATGGGCGAGAGTGGATTGCGCAGTTCATGAGCGAGTGTGGCGAGAAACTCGTTTTTGCGACGAGACTCCTCGGATAGTTCGGCAGCCAGGCGGCTCAGTTCATCGCTGTTTTGCTTCTGCTCGGTCATGTCACGCATGACTTTACTGAATCCGACGACTGCACCGGAGCGGTCCCGGATGGAGGTCGTGATTCCGGACGCCCAGAACTGGGTGTGATCCTTGCGTTTCATCCAGCGATCATCGCTGGCGGCGCCATTCTTGGCCGCCTTCTCAAACTCGGTATCGACGACTCCCGCCGCATGGGCTTCCGGCGTAAAGATCAGAGGCCGGACATCCTGCTGTAGAAATTCATGTTCGTCGAATCCGAGAACCTGCTTGACGCCATCGTTCCAGGTTGTGGCGCGACACTGGGTGTCCATCATGAAGATGGCATAATCCGAAATCTGCTCCAAGAACAGACGAATTTGCTCGTCGAGTTCGCGGTTCTCTTCTTTCAGTTTCCGCTGCCGATAGACCGCCCAGATGACGCCGCCAACGAGTGCCAGACCAGAGAGTGTCAGCAGCAATCCGGTGAGCCATGCGGTTTGGTAGGTGCGTTTCGTCTCGGCCAGCTGGACGGCGTTTCTCACTCGCGCGTTGCCTCGCATCACTTCGGTGTCGAGGCGTATTTGATCCATCAGATCTCTTCCGAAATCGGTTTTAACGATTTCGCTCGCGTCGCTTTGATTGCCGTCCCGACTCAGTTGGATCGTGAATGCGAGTTCATTGCGTTTGGCTTGAATCGATTGTTTGAGTAGTTTTAGGACCTCGTCTTGTGACCGATTATTGGACGTTCGCTGTGTCAGCTCCACGAGCAGATCATCCAGACTCGCTTCGGCGGCCCGGTAGGGTTCAAGGTAACTTTCGTCACCCGTCACCAGGAAACCGCGTTGGCCCGTTTCGGCTTCGCGAAGGGCGATTGAGAGCGAGTCGAGGGACTCCAAAACGGCGTAGGAGCTGCCCACCTTATCAACGTCCTCCCACATGCGTGTGAGGCTGTGAAGCGTTACGAAGCCGCTAATGACCAACAACGCGATAATTCCAGCGGCACAGATCGGTTCGAAAAGTCGATTCAGCTTGCGGATCATGGATCGGAGCAAATGCAAAGCGTCCTGAATGGGCGGCAACGAACGGTCTGGCAATATAAGTGAGCACTCCTTCGAACGGAAGATTGCTAGATCTCAACTGCCGTGGGCAGGCCACGGTCGCCGGTGAGCGGCTGATCCCGACATGGCCTACCAACACGCTCGTCGCAGCAATTCCAGCCAGGGATCAGGCGGATTTCGCGTGAGACGGCATGAAAAAGCGTCCCAGCGGACTGTAGAGCATGCAGGGCAAGAGGATTAAGTCAGCGATTAAGGCGATCGATAACAACGAGAACATTAACCAGGCAAACCGTTGGATCGGGACGAAGGGGCTGAATGCGAATACCAGCATTCCCAAACCACAGACATCACACTTGCTGCGGGGTACCGTCGATTCGAGTTCGGCTCGGGCCATGGTGCTCTTGATTTCTGACAACGATGCTGATCAAGCGACTGGGTCTAGGTCAGCGGTCGGCCTGTGCCGTGACGAGCTCGACACGCAGGGAACGGCTGCCAACGAAAATTTGGCTGTGGTTCAACAGGGTGGTATTGTAATCCACCGAAACGCTCGCGAACCATTCTTTCACGACGCACCTCCATGAGAAAATAGCGATCCGCACAAAACTCCTCTCAATCGATTGGCGACTGCCCCCCTCGCGGCGTGCTCATTTCATCAGCCGAGTCGCGTGAGCGGCCCGGTGGCTCGCGTTCCCTGATGCCATACTGCATTGGGTTCAGGGTTGCCGGTCGAGCTTCGACTCCGTCAACCGCCGGCTAGGAGAGGCCTCCACGGCGCAGTTGCATGGATTCAATCTTGCGATTACTCGCTCGCAAAATTTCGATTTCCATATCCGCGAGCAACAGCTTGCTGCCCGCGTCGGGGATCGCACCGGTATTGTAAAGCACCCAGCCAGCGATGGTTTCGTAGTCCTCGCTCTCGGGGATATCCCAGTGAATCAGTTCATTCAGATCGTCGATCATCACCCGACCATCGACTTCGATGGTATCGTCGTCGATGATGCGAATTTCGTACTCCTCTTCCTCATCGGATTCATCTACAATCTCGCCGACGATCTCCTCCAGGGCATCTTCGATGGTAACGACACCGGCTGTTTGGCCGAACTCGTCGACGACAATTGCCATGTGGGAACGATTGTGTAGGAACTCTCGCAATAGCGATTCAACGCTGCGATCCTTGGGCACCGACCACGGCTTGCGGCATAGTTCTTGGATAGGCTGTTCGGGCATCGACTCCGAGACGAGGAACGGCAGGAGGTCTTTCACAAACAGAATCCCAACGACATTGTCGATGGTGTCTTGATAGACCGGGTACCGTGTCCGAGCGCTGGCGATGATTTTTGCGAACGCGTTCGGCCAAGAGCATGTGGCATCAATCGCTTCGACATCACCACGAGGTGTCATGATGTGGCCGACGGTATCCTCGTGCAGCTCCATCACGCCTTGGATCATTTCACGCACACCTGGACCAAAATAACCTTCGCGCGTGCCCGCGGCCACGATTGTCCTGATCTCATCTTCGAGTTGCTCCTCGTCCTCATCATCTGTTTCGATCTTCCCGGCGAGCCTGCGCGTCATGATCTCGAGCACCTCGCCGGGCGCCTGCAAGGGGCGCATCGCAATCGACAACGTCAACCAGAATGGCCAGGTGTAATACAGCAGCGGTGCCGAGGTGAACCGGGTCACTGCGGCCGGTAACCACAGATGCGTTAACATCATCAATAAACCGGCGACGATCCCCCACACACCGAGTGTCCGACCACCCTCGCCGAAATAGTCGACCACTGCGATGGTGCCAAACATCAAGAACAACACCGTTCCGATCATACGCAAGTAGTCGCTGCCGCTAACCGCGGAATCTTGGTGATCAAGCACCGAGCCGAACCGGTCCCGGTTCTTTTTGACACGACAATAGACTTCGAACGATCGCCCAGCGAAACCGTCGATCAGCTCAACGCCCAGGCCACCGATGCTCCCTAGAAGGAAGCCAAAAATCGTCCAAGCCACTGCGACCCAGAGAGGAAGATGAGTCATGCGGACAAGAAATCAGAGCGAGGGAAAAGAAGAGACATTGCTTGGCGTTCAGCCTCCCGCATGGCGGCGCGGTCAGCATCATCGACATCGTCGTATCCGACTAAGTGCAGTGTTCCATGGATCACGTACAGCAAGAGTTCTTCAGCGATTGACCAACCCGCATCGGACGCCTGAGCGGCTGCCGTGTCAATACTGACGACCAATTCCCCCTCGACCATCGGGACCGCCAATTCATAGGGAAAACTGATCACGTCCGTCGGATAGTCGTGTTGGAGAAACTCACAATTGATCTGATGAATGACGTCATCATTGGTCACGCGCACGCCCACGCGGCAATCGCGACATCCGCCTATCGAGGCCGCTGCCCGGACCGCCGATTCAATCAGATTGCGATCGAGCGGATGATCGTCGGAGGAACATTCTCGCACGCGGTTGCGGACGTTCAGGTCAATCGATATTTCAATGGCACTCATGCCGCGGGCTCTTCCGACAACGTCATGGAATTCATGCTGATTGTTGGCCGGGATACTTGACGCGAGCGTGATAGATCGCTGTCAATGACTTGACCAAGCTCTGCCGCACCCGATGCAGTTGCGAGAACGTCAAGCCGCACTCGTCGAATTGTCCGTCGGCGACTTTCTTCTGAGCAATAGCGTCGACGAGGTTGGAAATTCGAGCCGGCGTGGGATCAACGAGGGTGCGAGAAGCGCTCTCGACCGTATCAGCGAGCATCAGCACGGCGGCTTCGAGCGTCTGCGGTTTGGGCCCCGGGTATCGGAAGTCTTTGTCACTAACCGATTCACGGTTGGGATCCTCTTCACTGCGCCGGGCGGCTTCGCGATAAAAGTACTCGACGAGGGTCGTTCCGTGGTGCTGCAGGATGAAGTCAATGATCGGTTCAGGGAGGTGGTGATTGCGGGCAAGATCGGCACCGTCTTTGACGTGTGCGATGATGACGAGCGTACTCATTGCAGGTTGCAATGAGTCATGCTGATTGATCCCCGCGCTCTGGTTCTCGATAAAATACTCCGGCTTGAACATCTTGCCAATGTCGTGGAAGTAGGCGCCCACACGCACGAGCAGTCCGTTGGCACCGATCGCGTCCGCAGCCGACTCGGCAATCGATGCGACGTTAATGGAGTGGTTGTACGTGCCCGGAGCGCGCTGAGCGAGCCGCCGTAGGAGCGGGTGGCTGGCGTCACTGAGTTCCAGTAGCGATAGATCCGTTTGCACCCCAAAAGCCTTTTCAACCAAGGGCAGCAGTCCCGTCATCGCCAGAGCCGAGACAACAATACACAAACCCGCCCAGCCCGCTTCGCTCACCAGCCCCGTCAAAACGAGTTGCAAAGGTCCGCCCAGCAACAGCGGCTCGAGCGCATCGCCGGGACCGCCCGAGGAGAGAGTTTGCCCGGCGACGATGCCAACCCCGATCGTCGTCAGCATCGTGATGACGGCTGAGATAATCGCAACGGTGATCAAGTGCGTGCGACTGTGGATGCGGCCGGTCAACAACGTGCAGGACGTACAAGCGGCCATCATCACCACGAAATTCGAAAGATCCGCCCCCAGCAACAAAGTCACGCTCAGGCTAGCGGCTGACATCAACAACAAAGCAAAATCGCGTCCGTAGACAACCGCGGCGGTGATCGATGCAAGTACCAGGGGGATCAGTTCGGCACGCCAATCGTCACGCGATGCGTAGTAACTCAGCACGATCGTGACAACGGCCAAAACGAGTAGTCGTGAAAGCCGTCGGAGATCTGTCAGGATGGTCCGATCGTCCACAAACCAAATGTACGAGCCACACAGCAGATAAAGAGCAATGATCATTCCTGCATACGCTAAAACACGTGCAATTTGATCAAACAGTGGCATGTTTTCGACGAGCGTGGACCATTCGCTACGCAGGTGGGCCAGTTCCCGACCCGACAGCGGTTTGCCCGCATCAGCCAGTTTCGACTGGCCTGAATAGAACGTCATCTGCACCGTCTCGACAGCATCGGCTGCCTTTTCTCTGGCCACCTGGCTGAGCTCGTCATCGTAGGACAGCGTCTCATAATCGGGCAGCTTGTCTCGCAACCAATTGCCAATCATCCCAGCAGCGAGTTGCCCGTCGTCGGCTTGGCCCGCTTTGCTAGGGAAACGGGTACGGAACTGATCTTTGAGCTGTGTGTTGAGTTCTCGGGCGGATTCAGCGATTCGCACCTTGCTCAGCTCAACTGGCACGGCGCTATCGGTCTTGGTGCCTTCAAAGACACGAATCATCCGCTGCGAGCCCTGCTCAGGCGAATGCTGAGGGGCTTGTAGGACACCGTTCTTGTAAAGGTCTTTCGTCGAAATATCGAGAGCGGCGTCGAGTTCCTTCAATTCCGGGTCTTTGCTGAAGACTCGTTTGAGCAACGCGAATCGTTCCGCAGGTGACTGCGCAGTGGCGGGTTGCGGTTCCGTTGGGGCCGTCGCGGGGGCTGCTGAGCCGGCGGGCAATGCCTCGCTGCCCTCACGGAATTCCTTCAGGGCGGCTTGCTCTTTGTCACCGAGTTGTTCGTACGAGGAGGCACCGAGAATCGAAAACAACTGGTTGCGAAGCGCTTCACGGAGTTGATCGAGCCGATTGGGATCGTTTCGATACAGCGTCAAAACTTCTCGGCGTTTTCGCTCCCGCTGATCATCGGTGGCCACTCGATCAGGGATCTGGAAGGTTACTCGCGTTAACATATCGCGAGCAGGAATGGCACCGAGACGGTATGCGAAGGCGGGCTGCCAGGTGCGGCAGAGCAGCAGCAGCGACGCCGCTGCGGCAATCGCGAGCGCATAGCGAATCGCTAGATTGCTCTTGTCGCTTTTGTTCCACCACGTCGCCCATTTCGGCTTGGGGATACCGAGCGATTCGATACGTTCTTTACCCGCGCGCTGGGTTTTAGCTGTGCTCATGATGGTCGTTCCAATCCGCTCAAGGCTGGTGATCAGCCGCGTCGTCGAAGGTCAGAACCTCGCCCAGTTCCTCGCGTCGCTGCGAAGCCTCGTACGCCTCGACAATCGATTGCACCAGACGGTGGCGAACGATATCTCTGGCCCCTAACCGGATCACTCCGATCCCATTGATTTTATTGAGCCGATACAAAGCATCGCGCAGACCGCTCCGCACACCCCGTGGAAGGTCCAATTGTGTGGTATCACCACTGACGACCATTTTGCTGCGTTCGCCCAGGCGGGTGAGAAACATCTTCATTTGGGCGACAGTCGTGTTCTGCGCTTCATCCAAAATAATAAATGAATCATTGAGCGTGCGGCCGCGCATGTACGCGAGCGGAATGATTTCAATCAGGTCCTGTTCCATCAACCCACGGGCTTGATCGTAATCGACCATTTCGCCCAGTGCGTCCATTAACGGACGCAGATATGGATTCAGCTTGGCTCGCAAATCACCCGGCAAAAAACCTAGGCTCTCCCCAGCTTCGACGGCGGGTCGGACCAGCACAATCTTCCGCACCTGGCCGGCCTTGTACGCTTCGACGGCCGTGGCCACGGCGAGATAGGTTTTCCCACACCCAGCGGGGCCCGTTGCAAACGTGAGGTCATGTGCGCGGATCGTGTCGACGTACTTCGCTTGTCCGGGCGTCCGCGGCACGATCTTGCGACCGGCGTGTTGGATATTGATCGCCTCGCTGCTGGGGCGAGCTGGCGGACCGTTCTCAATTGTCGCACCCTCCTCCGACGCAGCGGTCTCGATGTCTCCGACGGACAACCCGTTCTTCTTGCGAGCAATCACCCGAAGTCGCTCCAGCGATCTCATCGCCGCGGCAACTTTCGCTTCCTCGCCCGCTACGCGTACGCGACCGTCCCGATGCGTGATATCAACTCCAAAAAGTCGACGTAGCTTCCGGACGTGTTGATCCCGTGGACCGAACAACACCAAGACTTCATCGGGGCCCGCCGTCGAGAGTGTGGCTTCGTGCATGACGGGCTTCACAGGGCTAAAAGAAGGAGACAGGAACCGTTGATCGAAACATACTCACAGAGGAAGGGGCAACATCAGCCGAGATTCTAACCACTTGCTGGCCATCTCGTCGAATCATCTGAATGCAATGGAAGCATTTTAACCCAATGCTGGGGTGCACGTCATGCCACTGCCGCGAAACATAGAAAAGCCGGCAAAGACGCGAAAATCAGGCTGTCCGTCACATCCCAAACGCCCCCCATCCCCGGCAATAAACTTCCCGAATCTTTGGCACCACAGGCTCGCTTGACCAGCGACTGTGCCAAGTCCCCCACGATGCCGGAAACCCCCAGAAGTGGGCCAAGCACCAACGCCAGTGCCAGCGGTGGGGTATTGCCTGAGGAGATCGCAGGAAACAAGAACGCCAAACATGCCGCCGCGACCAGCGTCGCTAAGATCAATCCGCCAATGCAACCTTCGACGGTTTTCCCCGGACTGAGGCGAGGGATCAGTTTTCGCCGTCCAATTGCCTTGCCCGTGAAATACGCACCGATATCGGTACTCTTCGTGGTCGCAATCATCGTCAAAACCGCGGCCAATCCCCAGTTGCCTAGCCCGCTAGAAGCATCCGGATCGCCAACGTCGTCGCTGCCGAGAGTTCGAAGCACGAGCAGCAAACTCATCGGTAGTCCCACATACGCTGCGATGAACAGACTCGCACAGAGACGGCGGAGCACGCCCGCCGGATCCGATGCGACACTGTAGTCCTTGATTTCATCGAGGAAGAATAGAACCATCGCGATCACACCCGCCACCGTCGTCCAACCCATCAAACCAATGGGGCAATTCTCGGGATAGGGAGCCACTGTCGCGGGCATCGCGAAAGCGGCAGCGTTCCAGACCAGTACCACCGCGGGAGAGGCACTGACCAATCCGGTCCCCAGCAAAGTGACCCCGCGATGCATCGGAAATCCAGCCCGAAGCAACAGCCCACAGATATCCCAAGCCGTGCCGAGAGCAAAAAACACCAGCAGCGGCAGCAGGTACAACCCGGCTGCACCGGGGCTGGAGTAGGTTGCATCGACGTACAGAAGTACGGCGATGACGCCAATCAAGAGCGTACTGGTGCGGAGGCGATCGATTAACATTAGCCGACGAGGTCAGTCAGTGCCTGCAGAGCCTGGCCATAATCCGGTTCCTGCGTGACTTCCGGTACGATCTGCTTGTAGACGACCTTGCCATCGCTATCGAGGACGATCACGGCGCGGCTGAGCAGCTTTAACTCTTCGATCTCAACGCCGTACGCTTCGCCAAACTCATGGGTTTGGTAGTCGCTCGCCGTACGCATGGTCACGTTCTCAGCACCACAGAAACGTGCCTGGGCGAAAGGCAGATCGCGACTGACCGTGACGGCATTGACTTTGTCGCCGAGTTCACCGAGTTTCTCGTTGAAGGTCTTGGTCTGCGTCGCACAGGTCGGTGTATCGAGGCTCGGCACGATCGATAGAATCGTGGGCTTTCCTTTGAGGTCAGCGAGAGTCAGCACTTGCAAACCTTCGTGGGCATAGTGCAGTTGAAAATCCGGTGCGGCTTGACCGATCAAAAGATCGCTACCGGCCAGGGTCATCGGGTTGCCTTTGAATGTGATCACGCCGCTCTGACTCATCTGGATTCACTCTCGTTGGAAGGTTTCGAAATGATGCCTGAGCGATCCATTCGTTCAGACCGCTAGAGTATGGCTGTCCGAGGCGAAATCGGGAAGCGGGCGGGCTATCCGCCGCAATCGCTCCACCCGCGTCGCGAGACTGGGGTGCAGCCAACTGAATTTACGTGATGCCGGATGGTCTGCCGTGACGCGGGTCAATGCTTCCGCCAACAGTTCGGCCGCCAACGCCTCGGTCATCTCCGCGGCAGGCGTCTGCCCCCCCTCGACGTTGAGTTGCCCGTTTCCAATCGATCCGATACTGGGATCACGGCGGCACGCTTGGACGGCCAGACGACAGGCGACCGTATCGGCATCCAATTCGGACAAATGGCTGACCGTCCCTAACAGCACGACCGTCGTGACCAACCCCAGCACACCTCCGATGCCTATCGCCCACGCGTTGCTGAGCAGGCCCGTGTCGATTAACAGCGAACTCGCCCCGCTCGAAACGCACCATGCCGGTAGGATCGCCGCCATTCGGATCGGTAAATGAAAACGCCGCACATGGGCGATTTCATGCATGACGACCATCAGGCGGTTGCCACGGGGCAGCTCGTCGAGCAAACGGTCCGAGAGTAACAGCAGACGTCCCGGTCGCACGACGCCCGCGACCATTGCGTTGAGCATCCTCCGGCCCGTATCCCATCTCACGATTTGCATTCCAAAGACCGGGTGCGTCGAAATGCCACAGCGATGCAGCCAAGTTTCGATCTCCCGTCGATTCGGCTCGGATAGCGGTTCGGTTTTCGCAATCGCTCGCACCAGCCAGGGTAGCGCGATCACCACGACGGCACCGCCGCCCGCGACCAATCCCCAGGTCAATCCGTTCGCCTGAGAAGCCGGCCCCGTTGACGAGTCCAACCATTTTACTTTGAACAGCTCCGCCACGTCGCCCAGGGCGAGGAATGCCAAGGTCGGCACGATCAACCACGCTGGCCCAGCGCGCATATTCCGTATCAAGACGCTGCTGTAATCAGCGAGCGATCGAGGCCGTATTCTCAAAATCGCGGCATACCAATACTCCGCCGACCACGTCGCCACCAGTAGGATCATCCCCGGGGCGAGCAATCCGACGGCCTGCATCGTCATGCTGTGCTCGAGTACCGGTTGGACGGACAGCCAAGCCGCCAGCGAAAGACCGAAATGACAGAGCAACGTGATGGGAATTGCGAGCCAGCGCACCGCTTCCATCAGCACCCGCAGCTGCTCGGCGCTGTCAGTGATGGACTGAGCGCCCTCAACGGCTCGCCACGCCAGCCAAACGGCCGCGACGTGAGCCACCAGCACCCAGCCGGCCACCAACAGGACACTGGCCAGCACCGCACTCGCCGATGGAACGATCTCCGTGGTAGCGGCACCGCTCATGAGCGAAACGAAGACGAGCAGAAATGTATAAAGTGTCACCGAGTTCTTTCGCTGTGCATTCTAAATCAACAACCGGGGACGACGTTGGGTAGCATCGACCGACCGGCCGTCCACGCTTCTCGGTTCACTCATTGGACAGTTTCATTATCGCCGACGATCGCGTTCAAGCGTGTCCTTGAAGTGATCGCGCTCACGGCGGGTCGCTTCGAGATCAAAAATCAAATACTTCATGTCGAGCCGCAGCTGTGACAGGGCTTCCTGGACCAGATTCAAAATACGTCGTCGCCGCGTGCTGCATTCGACCACGCGGGCGAGTGCCGGCGCAACGGCATCACGGTATTGAGGTGGGAGCGCCTCGATCGCAGCGGCCATTTCCTGTAACTCCAGCGGCGTTTCATCACTGATTTTCCTCTGGGTGGCGGCAATCTTGGTCATGGGTCAGTTCTTTCGGTTGGAAAGTAAACGCCGAATCATCGGCGGTGGTGGTGTTGATCCGGATGAGAGCTTTCCTTTGCAGTGTCAGCGCCGCTTCGCTGCGGCACGTTTCATGTCTGCTGTAAGTCATTTCCATGAAATGTTTTACAGCGATGTTCCTGGATTTGCCTGTGGTTGGGCCTGGTCTCCCGATAACGCTCGATCGCTATGGACGGACACCCCTGAAACTTGGTACCAGATCGACTGACGTCTTATTTTAATTGGAAATTGATTCGGTGCGAAACAATCGCTCGGTCGATCTTGGTGCGAGTGGATTGTTTCGCCCGCGTGGGCCGCGGTCAACGTTCAATGACTCTGTCTAAGCATTTGGCGGACTTTGCCGACATGGCTGTACCGGGTAGGAAAACTGTTCAGTCGCACCCCCGGTGCGGCTGCGATTGGCTGCTTCAATTGTTTGTCGCTGCCATCTCGATTTTTGCTTTTTTGAGCCCGGCGGTGGGACAGTTAACAGATCCGCTCGACGCGTACCCGCCTCGCTGGTCGCTCGACGAAGACGATTGTGACGCGCGGGTGAGTGAGCAGGGCCACGCAAGCGATGCGGGCGCTGACGGCGGACGCTGTGAAACCATCACGCTGGTGACGGGGCACGGGACGAAGGCGGTGCTGGTGTACCCAATCGAACCGCTGCGGCCGATCGATGCGCTCGCGGCAACGATTTCGGTCAAAGGGCTGTCACGGGGAATTCGCATCGGCTTTCGCGTTCGATTCCCCTATCTGCTCGATCCGCATACCAAGCGTCCCGCCTCCCTGCTCGTCTATGGTTCGTCCTATGAACGCATTGGCGAGTTCCAGCACCTCGGCGTGAGCGATATTGAACGCAGCCTAAAGCTCAAGCGAGTCTCGCTGCGCAATGAATTCGGCGTTTCCGCTGATGTCTCATCGCCCTACGTCGATGCGGTTGTGATCAATGCCTACGGCGGCCCCGGGAATCACACGCTCCGGCTCGATGCACTGCGAATTGACGCCATGGTGCCGCTCGTCGACGAGGCGGTTGCATCGTCCCTCGAGGCCGCGTCGCGGCGTGCAGCGGGCGGCGATTCGGTCCTGGAGCCCCGTGGGCACAACGCACGCCGACAGACACTGGAATCGCGGACCGGCCCGAGCCCCAACGCCGGTTCGGCGTTCCCGAGCAATCGCGTGACGCGGATTCTGCAGCACAACGGCGAGCCACTCGCCTGGGTTCACTCCCTCGGCTTTGACGCGGTGTGGTTGTCGAACCCGCCGACGTCATCAATTTTGTCCGAAGCAATCGCTGCACGCATGAAAGTGTACGCGCCCGCTCCCTCGTCGCCTGACGAAAGCCTGGCTCCACTCCTCGAGCCGGTGTCCGCGTGGATCATCGGTGGCCACGAGGCATTGGACTCGGACCATGTCGACATGCACGCCGAAACTGCAGCACGGCTCCGCGACCTCCCTGCCCGCTGGCAGCGGCCGTTGATCGGGAGCCCTGTCGAATCGTTTCGCCAATACGCCGCGATGCTCGACAGCGTGGTACTCGACTCACCGCCTCGTGTTCGTGACGTCTCCAGCGTTGCGGCGAAAGCACTTCGGCAGGACCAGATCACTCGCTGCTCGGGAAAGCCAATGGCCATTGGCGTTTCGGGGGTAGCGAACCATGCCGCTTCGCTCCAGGACTACGCGATTGCCGCAAAAATTGGCACGCCTGAACCAGATTCCTTTCAATGGCATGGAATGTGGAGACAGGTCGCCGACGCGTTGGGCGACCGCCCCGATGCGATACTGATTCGATCACCCGATTCGCTCGCGTCAGGCACCCCGCTGCAGCAGAGCCGCGCGATGTCATTTTCGTTCGTCAATCGGTTTGTCGCAGCCCTCGAACCCTGGATCAGCGCCGCAGAGGCATCCCGCACGAGCGAGTTGATTCATGACGCCAAATCAGGCTTGCCGATCTACATCGCCCATCGCCTGAACGCGGGCCCAACCACTCTGCTGATCATGACTTCCGCCATGGGACGCGGGGACGCGGCGATGGCCGGTGACGGAAAAACGATCGAAATTCGCCTTCCGCCCGCCGATGAAGGCAAGCTGATTTGGCGATTGACCGATTTCTCCGCCGAGCGACTGACGCCTGACACGAGCACCTCGGGGACGACGTTGAGCATTGTCTCGCCGGACATTGTCGAGGTGGTTGCGATCAGCGACGAAATTGCTGAAGCGGGTCGGATTGCCGGCTCGGCAAAACGCTTTGCGCGTCAAGCAGCCCTCGACCGCTGGCAGTTAGCGACCGAAGCGGTTCGTCGAAGTGAACTCAACTGGCGCGGCGCCGCGGCGGCACGCGTGGTCTCAGGCTCCGTGCCGGTCGACCTATTGCAAGTCGCTACGACGTCACTCGAAAACGCCGAGCGATTGGTCCGCAGCGGCCAGCCCGAATCATCCCTTCGCATGTCGCGTCGCGCCGACGCGTGGGGCGCCAAGAGTAACTGGATGCTCCACAGCAGCCTGCTCACGGGGGTCCATCTAGGAGATTCGCCTGCTGATAGCGAGCTCGGCGATTCGCAGACTGCGCCTGGGCGACATGTCAGCAGCCCACCGTTGATCGCTGGTGACATCGAAACTCAAATCGCCTGGTCGCCCTTGCTGAAGACACCTGTGAACGACCTGGCCTCGGTCGCTCCGTCCTTCGTTAACCACACGGGCACTCGGTCTCGGTGGAGCGTCAACCGACTCGCTGGCGGCGATTTCGAGCGTGGGACCGCCGTTTCGGGCGATGACGTCTTAGCCCGCGAAGGCTGGACACTCGGCCGCCGACACGCCCGCTGGGCCGATGTCGAAGCGACCCAGATCGAGCGAGGAGCCTTCGCGGGCAAGGGCGCACTGCGGATGCGGGTCACACCGCGCAACAGCGATCCGCTGCCCGGAGGCTACGAGGGAACCTGCCTGATGATTCGCAGCCCCGCAGTGCGAATGCAGGAACCGGCCGTTGTGCGGATCGACGTGATGGTCCGCACCCTCGGCTTCCTGGGGCCACACCAAGGCCTACTCGTCTATGACTCAGTGGGCAGCCAAGAACTGGGGGTGCTCGTTAGGGACCAGCAACAATGGACCCAGGTGACTCTATTTCGTCAGGTCGGCTCGAACACGGCCCTGCATGTGATGATGGAAGTCATCGGTGGAGGCGAAGCGGTTATCGACGAAGTCCAAGTCCGCACGTGGGAATCAGTCGCCAACCCGTCAGCAGGCCTGCGCCCAATCGCCCCCGAGTGAGCTGCCTGCCGCCAAAACCAGGCTCTCTGAATGAGCCCGCTGAGGCGCCAGCGGCCTCCTGATTCGATCCAACTCCGACCGGCAACACCGAGCCGAATGCTGGTCCGCTAAACCTCTGGGGTTGCAATGCTTTTGCATTTCGCCAGTTTTCTTCTGCATCTCCGCCTCCTGCAGACCAGACCCAATTGCCCAGCCTCCCCTCTCCCGCACGCCTCGTGGGGGGAGAGTGCCCCCAGCCTGGGCCTGAGAGATTGCCTCATCGTGCTGCCAATCAAAGGGCGCTGGCAATTGCCGATTGGAACGCGGGCTGACGCTCCCCGAACGCGGGCTGACGCTCCCTGCAGGGAACGCCCGCTCCAACGGGGTGCGGTGGAAGATGTGGGCCCCTCGCGCGTCGCGTGATCACCAGTTGCGCGGTGCCTCGTAGACACTGAACTCCGCCCATACGGGATAGTGGTCGCTGATCTTCAACGCTGTTGCTTGGTCGATCCCGAAGAATCGCTCCAGGTTGAGCACGCCGCTGCGACGCACGAATTCCTCTGTCACGCGTGAGTCGATCAACATGTGGTCGTAGCACTTCGTTTGGCGAGTATTTGTGGGCACGTCACCGATCAGCGAAACCATCCCAGGGATCTGACCGAGTTCACGCAAACCTTTGACATCGACATTGAGGTCACCCAGCAAGAGGAAGTCATCTTCGCCTTCGGTTTGGTACCCATAGTTGCGCACGCTTTGAAATACGTCGTCGAGCACGTTCAACTCGTTGTCGGGTGTGTCCCCTTTCACTTCATCGGGGTCTGTGTGGACGTTGATCAAGGTAAACCGGAACGGCAGGCGGGAATCCACCGGCGCCACTCGCGTCTGGAAGCTCGCCACCATCGGCTCGCGGTGCATCCGGTCATCGGGATCACCCACCAAGTAGTCGGAGTGCTCGATTACGTCGATGCGATCCTGATCCCAGAAGTAGCTATAGCATTCTTTCTGAGAAGTTCGGCCCACCGGCGGCCCATGGATAGCTCGATACCTCCCGCCCTGACGCGAGATTTCGCTGAGCAAGCCTTGGATGGGGACCTGAGGGTCTCCGCGAATCTCTTGCACGGCGATCACATCAAACTGCAAGAGGATTGTGGCGAGTTGCTGCATCACCTCCGGCTTACGCGACTTGCTCTCGCCGAAGACCTGGATGTTGAAGCTGGCGATTCGAATCGCGGTCTGGGACTTTCCCTGCGATGTCGGCGCCGGTGCGGCGACCAGCCCCTCTTGCGGGACGCCTCGCGACGGGACGTTTTCCAAGGGCGGGCGAGGTGCGGCAAACCCGGCGGGTTGTAGCGGCGAATGGGTCGCACTGACCGATGCGGCGATCGGGTCGTCGTAGACCGGTGGCTCCGTACCCCGAAACTTGTCGAGCGACGTCAGACTGACCTGGCCCGTGAGGGCGCTGAGAATCGCCATGACCACGCCCGACACCGTCAGGCTGGGCGTGAACCATCGAATCAGCGGAACACCCGACGAGCGCCCGCCCGAGCTCTTTCTGCCCAACAGAGTCGACCACAACCACTTAATCACATTGGCATCCTTGCCGGCATGTGGCCGCTGACGCCCATCGTCCAATCGATGAGCCTGGCTATGCGGGGCCTGACGATCTACCCCAGATCAGCCGGGCACTCGCAATCGGATTAGAAACAGCGGTCCACGTGAGTGCCACGATTAGCCAATCACGCGAGGGACTCGCAAGAGGAATCGCCCCCAAGTCGCTCCCGATCCAATCCGACATCCCCCTAGAATCACGCTGGCCTGACTTAGCGGATTAGGAAAGCAAAGGATTCTGCGAGATTTGCACAATTTTGGTCGGGCTGACTTGCCTCTACAAAAAGCGCCGGTAGGATTGACTTACACGTTGGATCATGAACGAGTACAACGCCCCGCCAGCCACCTATTTTACCCAGTCTCCCGGAGGAGACCCGTGATGTTTCGTTTTTCGAAGACGCTGCCCGGCACAGGACCGCTCGCCAGCACTGCGGTTGCTGTTTTCTTTGCTCTGTCTCCGCTAGCTGCTAAGGCGGACTGGACAGACAAGGCCTTTCCGGTCAAGTCTCACGATTTCGGTACGGTTGCCGTCGCGTCGAAGACGGAGTTTTCGTTCCCAATCGTGAACACGACGGGGAGCGAGATGCACATTCGCGAGGTGCGGACGAGCTGTGGTTGCACGACACCGACCCTGTCTTCGAACTACATTCCCGCTGGTGGCCAGGGGACGTTGCTCGCTCGTTTTAATACGCCGACGTTCCGGGGCAAGAAGGGAGCGACACTTACGGTTGTCATCGACAAACCCGTTTACAGCGAAGTTCTGTTGAAAGTCGACGGATACATTCGCAGCGATATGGTGTTCCATCCTGGAAGTGTCGAGTTCGGCACGGTCCATCAAGGCGAATCCCAAACCGGCAGCACTAAGATTTTTTATGCGGGACGCGGCGATTGGCAGGTCGTTGATGTTCGCGCTAACCAGCCCTGGTTAATTCCGACCTTCAAACAGATCGAGCGAGCCGCTGGTAAGGCCACCTACGAATTGACGGTCCAGGTCCGAGAGGATGCTCCAGAGGGGTTTTTCCAAGATGAAGTGATCGTGCAAACGAACGATCGCAGCATGCCCCGCGTGCCGTTACAGGTTTCCGGCAATGTCGTGACGGCGCTGACCGTGTCCCCGCAATCGATCGCCTTGGGCAGCGTCCATTCAGGGCAAGAGATCTCGCAGCGACTCGTTCTCAAGGGCCGTGAACCCTTTGCGATCAAGTCGATCGACTGCGCCGGCTGGGACGTCCAGTTTGAAAATGATGGTAGTGAAAAGAAGGTTCACATCGTCAACATGACGCTCAAACCAACCGCAGCTCAAGGCGCTCAGCGGGCCTCCCTTGTGATCACCACGGCCGGCGACGAAGGGATGACCGCCAAAGCGATCCTGACGGCCGACGTTCAAACCGAGCACGTCGCGGCGATCGAATAGGCAGCTGTAAAACGAACGAATGCGACGTCGCGCGGGCTATTTTTTCTGGTGGCGGGATTTTCGCGGGATGCGATGGCGGGGCTCGTCGACCGTCAAATGGCCCCAGTCCAACGCCTGATCTTGTTCGTATTGTTTGCCCAACTGGATCGCGATTTTCGCTTTGGCGAGTTCCGAGCCGAGGTAGAACGCATGCGAAACGTCGACATTGTCTGATTGAGGCCGTGTTAGCAACTCGCTCATCATGGCGAAGGGGTCGTCGCCACGCAGATGCACGCCCGCACTGATCATGTGAATGACGCCATCCTGGGCCAAGATGCGGTAGTTGTTGTCGCGGATGCCCGCGGTCAGTGCTTCGATGGCCTCATTCGAGTACGGACGCAGTTTGGCATCGCGGAGCATGACGAGTTGATCCGAAAGGTTTTTCGGGGGCGTGCCATCGGCAATGCTATGGTGCACCAACCGGCGGGCAAGATCACATTCTTTGATTGATGTTCGCGCCCAATTGATCACCTGGGTCGTCAACACACTCTTAATGCCCCATTCCTCACAGAGTGCAAGCAGGAGCAAGTTCACTCCCGCGGAATCCACATCCGTCAGTTCCGTTAGATTTCCAATGCCCATCATCATCGCGTGATCGGGATACCGCTCGCGGATCCGGGCATAGCGGATGATGGATTGGCCGAACCCCGAGCCGATCGGTTCGAGAATGGGATCGAGACGCATCGGGACCTTGTGCCGTTCCAGAAACTCGACCGTGTCGTCCAGAGACTGCAAGTCATCCGGCGTGTCGGGAATTGCAACGACTTCGCAGCCCCAGTCGATTGCCGCTTCGCGATTGGAGGAATTCACCGAGAGCACCAGCGAGGCGCCAGCGGCGATCGCAGCGCGTGCCTCCCACCCGTCAAAAGTGTCGATGCTGACACGGTGCCCCGCGCCGACAAGGGCGGCAACATAATCGCCAATCAAGGGGCAGGGCCGTCCCGGATCACAGCCGACGTCGATCCGGTCCGATCCGTCGCGACGAAGTTCCGCAGCGATGCGGACGACTTCGTCCACGCTCAGACGCGGCGCATGATTGATTTCCGCGATGATCTCGATGGAGTATGCCGAGAGATCAACCTCGCGAATTTTCCCGCCCAGCCAGGCATCGATATCACGGCAATCTTTCGGCCCACAAACAATTCGATCGGGGGCGAGTTTCGCGATTTCCGCTAACCGCGATCGCCACGTGACATCCGGTGTGGCGGGGTCACTTGGGTCATCGAGTACGGCTTCGCAAAATCCGGGCAAGATCACGTGAGTGGTCCCGTCCGGCACGGCAAGGTGCCTCGTCAACCATTTGGGAGTGATCAGCGCCGCGACGGTGATCGGGGTCACCTGCACGCTGTGTTCAAACCCATGTCGCTCCGCAACCTCCCCCGCCACACCGCGCAGCGCGATCTCAGCAAGCCGCCCCGTGACGAAATGCAAATGAGATTCAGGCGAGAGGGGAGGCGGTGGGTTCAGGGTTCAGGGTTCAGGGTTCAGGGTTCAGGGTTCAGGGTTCAGGGTTCAGGGTTCAGGGTTCAGGGTTCAGGGTTCAGGGTTCAGGGTTCAGGGTTCAGGGTTCAGGGTTCAGGGTTCAGGGTTCAGGGTTCAGGGTTCAGGGTTCAGGGTTCAGGGTTCAGGGTTCAGGGTTCAGGGTTCAGGGTTCGGGGTTCGGGGTTCGGGGTTCGGGGTTCGGGGTTCGGGGTTCGGGGTTCGGGGTTCGGGGTTCGGGGTTCGGGGTTCGGGGTTCGGGGTTCGGGGTTCGGGGTTCGGGGTTCGGGGTTCGGGGTTCGGGGTTCGGGGTTCGGGGTTCGGGGTTCGGGGTTCGGGGTTCGGGGTTCGGGGTTCGGGGTTCGGGGTTCGGGGTTCGGGGTTCGGGGTTCGGGGTTCGGGGTTCGGGGTTCGGGGTTCGGGGTTCGGGGTTCGGGGTTCAGGGGGGCGGACGCGATCGTGCCTGCCGCCTAAGATACCCATAATTCGCTCACATGATTAGCACAAGCGACTCTCTAACCCTCACCCACTCCCTCCCACTCTGCTCTGCTCCCCCATGCTTGCTTCGGTTGGTAAATACCTGTGCGGCGATTCTCAGCCGCTGCTCTTGATTGCGGGTCCGTGCGTCTTGCAGACCCGTGAGATTGCTTTGGAAATTGGCGAGACATTGGCTCGGCTGAACGAGCGTTCCGATGTCAACGTGGTTTTCAAGGCATCGTTTGATAAAGCGAACCGCACCAGTTTGGCGGCTCAACGAGGACCTGGCATTGACGCTGGGCTGCGGTTGCTCGAAGCGGTCAGGGCCGACAGTGGATTGCCCGTGACGACCGATATTCACCTTCCCGAGCAAGCGGCGGCGGCGGCGGAGGTTTGTGAGCTCTTGCAAATCCCTGCGTTCCTGGCCCGACAAACCGATTTGCTGGTCGCCGCTGCCAAGACGGGACGGTGCGTCAACGTGAAAAAGGGCCAATTCATGGCCCCCTCGGACATGCGCTACGTCGTCGACAAACTTCGCGGCAGCGGGGTTTCGCAAACAGCGGGCGTGAAAACGGACGAGCAAGCCACTGCCGGAAAGATACTGGTTTGCGAACGCGGCACCTTTTTCGGCTACGGACGCTTGGTCAATGACATGCAGTCGATTCCCATCATGCGGGCACTGGGGGTTCCTGTCGTCTTCGACGCGACCCACAGCGTGCAGCAGCCCGGCGGCTTGGGGGGCGCAACAGGCGGAAATCGGGAAATGGTTGAACCTTTGGCTCGTGCAGCCGTAGCGATCGGGTGTGATGCGCTGTTTTTTGAGACCCATCCGCAACCGGAAACATCACCGAGCGACGGCCCGAACATGATCCCACTGGATCAGTTCAGCGGGTTGGTTGACCGGTTGCTGCGGCTGCGAGAGACAGTCGCAGAACTATGAATAGCCTCCGAGCTTTGTAGCTACGCTCGCCAGAGCATGGCTTAGAAGCACAATCGATCAAGTCATTACGTATACACGCGTGGGCATGGCCCCGTACACGTTCGCCCAACGCGGCCCTTTTGGGGATGTGGTTTGGCGAATCATGCCCAATGATTTTTTGATGTGCCGAATCGAGGTAGCGTGGCCGAATGGACACTTTTTATCTTTGCTCACCGCCTGGCGACGGTAGCGACTTCTCCCCGATTAAGCGGCTTGGGACTTGCGTCCTACCGCTTCCCTTCTGACCTTGTTTAGCGTGCTGATGCGATCGACCGTTTCCTCCCCATGCATGATGTTCGTGGCGTGTTGCCTCGCTGCTTGCCTCACTGGTTGCCACGACGATTCGAAGCAGATGCAGCGGGTTTTGGCCCAGCGTCAAGTCGCGGTGCAGGAGCAATCGCAGCAGGACCATTTGGGCGAAACCGTCTCGCTACTGAACCAATACGTTGAGCTCAACGAGGATCGAGCACGCCAACAGATCGCCTATCACCTCAATCAATGGCTCCGGGCGAATGCGGGTCAGGACGCCGTGGCCAACGCCGATGCCCCGGCGATTTCCAAAACACTCGATGGGTTGATGGATCCAGAACTGCTCGTTGACGCCCTCTCACGATCTGAATTCACCGTTGAGGACGTGCCGCTGCTGCGAGATGCGAATCTCTACCGGCATGTCGTCGGCTGGATCGATACACCGCTGCGGGATGACCCCATCCATTCGCAATGGTTGGCGGGATTGCGAGCGGCGGCGAGCGACGCTGGTGGTGAGCCAGGCGATCGCGAGCCCACCTCCCCGCTGACGATCAGTGAAATTGACCAATTGCAAACAGCGATGAGGCTGTTCGACTGGACAACCCGTAACATCGCACTCGAGCCGGTCGAGATGCCCGTGCCGCCACAGGTTCCCGTGCCTGCGATGCCACCGGGAATACCGTTTGAAGGCCCCGGATTTCGCCAAACCGACTATCAGACGCTGTGGCGAGGTCGAGGCGACTGGCTGCAGCGATGTGGCGTTTTCACTCAATTATGCCTGCAAGCGGGTATCCCAACGGCTGTCCTGGCGACCCAGTCCGATGAGACCGGTACGCGAGATCCGTGGTCCGTCGGCGCGCTTATCGGTGAGCACATCTTCTTGTTCGAACCTCGCTTGGGCCTGCCTATCCCCGGCCCGGACCAAGTCGGTGTCGCGACGTTGGCCCAGGCGCGGAAGGACCCTTCCGTGATGCGGCGACTCAATGTTGCTGGCTACTTCGATTATCCGTTGTCGCAATCGGATATTGCTCAAAATGTGGCGCTGCTGAACCTGCGTCCCGAGACCCTCTCGGCGCGGATGAAGAAGCTGGAATCAGGTTTGACGGGCGATCGTCGCATGGTGCTGTGGGTCGACGCTGACAATTGGGCGAAACGCTTCGATGCCGTGCCCGGGATCGCCGACGTGCGGATTTGGGAGATGCCCACGCTCGCGGAAATCTACGCGCGGGGAATGGCCATGATGGCTGATCGAGACCCCGCTTTCGCATTCTGGTATCGTTCGCGTTTCGCAGTCCTCGAGGCTTCGGGATCTCAAGACAACAATCTCGCGCTCGGTCGTTGGCGGCATCTCACCGGTCAGTTTGTGGATGACGAAATTGCCGGTATCGAAGGCGCGCGGACACACTATCTCGAACAACGCGCCCCTGAGTATGAAATCGATGACTTGCGGATCAACGTCAAGCTGCAAAATGAATACGGGCTGCGCCGTGAACTAGGCATGGACCCCGCCGAGTACGATGCCCGACTGCAACAGATGCAGACCTTCATGCGATTAGGAAAACGCACCGCGACCTACTGGCTGGCGCTGCTGCAGTACGATGACGGTCGATTCGAGACCGCCAATAACTGGTTCACCAAACGTGTGCTCGACGACGAACAACAGTCCTACTGGCACGATGCCGCCGTCTATAACGCAGCCCGGGCGAGCGAAGCCGATGGCGACATCGCCGAAGCCATTGCGACGCTGAAGACGGATCAAAGTGTTTCCAATTTCGGCAATCGGCTGCGAGCTAGGTTGTTGGATAAATTGGAATCGTCTGATACGCCAGTCGACGAGGACGAATCGAGCGAGTGAGGATCGCGAGTTCGGTTTGCGCCGTCGGTCCGGCGCCACATGGATACGATCGCGGTGATAACTCGATCCCATCGACCTGCTCCACGATCAACATCGTTCCTCGCAACTTTCGCCGAGCGATAGGCCACCACCAATTCCCGATCGAGCCCAACGCAGTTTACACATGACCCTCCGCCTGTTTGACACCCACGCGCACCTGAACTCAGACATCTTCGAGGGCGCGGTCGATGATGTTGTCGGTCGTGCTCGCGAGCATGGCGTGCAACACATTGCTGTGATCGGAATTGACGCCGCGACGAGTCGCCGTGCGTGCGAGCTCGCAGCGCTGCATCCGGGATACTTGCACGCCGTCGTCGGGATCCAACCCAACTCCGCCGCCGAGGCCGCACCGGATGATTTTGCACTGATCGAGGAGCTGATCTCGCGTCAGGGTGTCGTCGGTATCGGCGAAACGGGCTTGGATTGCTACTGGGATGATACACCGATCGCGATGCAACATGAGTTCTTCCAGCGGCACCTGGATCTGGCCGTGCGTGCGGATCTCCCCGTCGTGATTCATATGCGTGAGAGTGCGGACCTAATCATCGGCCAACTCCGCGAACAATCTCAACGACCCGCCGCCGTCATGCATTCCTTCACCGGTAACATGGACGAGGTGCGGCAGTGCCTCGACTTGGGGCTGATGATTAGTTTCGCGGGTATGGTGACGTTCAAAAAGAGCGACGATCTACGCGAAGTCGCCGCCTTCGTGCCCGAAGATCGTCTTCTCGTTGAAACAGACGCCCCGTATTTGTCGCCCGAACCGCTGCGCGGCCGACGGCCGAATGAGCCCGCGCGAGTCGAGCACACCCTGCGCTGCCTGGCCAACACGCGGGGCGTGACCGCAGAACATCTCGCGGATGTGACAAGCGAAAACGCGATGCGTTTCTTCAAGCTGTAGAGAACAACCGATGCAGCAAGCCCAAGAGATTCTGCGCAAGTATTTCGGTTACGAGTCGTTTCGCGCCCGCCAGGCGCAGATCATCGACCACGTCACCGCTGGCCGCCATGCAATGGTGGTGATGCCGACCGGTGGTGGTAAATCGCTATGCTTCCAAATCCCAGCCCTGAGGGCGAAGCCCGGTGACGGTGATCTGACGTTGGTATTGTCGCCATTGGTGGCATTGATGCAGGACCAAGTCGATTCGCTGCGAGCTCGCGGGGTGGACGCGACCTTGATCAATTCTTCCCTGGATCGCGCGGCTCGTTTGCAACGGCAGCAAGAGTTGACCGCAGGCAAGTACCGGTTGCTCTACGTGACCCCAGAACGGTTTCGCAAGACCGAGTTCCTGGAAATGATCGGGACGCGAAACGTACGCTTGCTGGCGATTGACGAGGCGCACTGCGTCAGTCAGTGGGGACACGATTTTCGTCCTGATTACAGTCGCATCGCGGAGATTCGCCAACGGCTCGGAAACCCGACCACCATTGCACTGACCGCCACGGCAACGGCGGAATGCCGCGACGATATCTACTCGCAAATGGGCATCGATGCCGCCGATATCGAACTCTTTCACGACGGTATTGATCGCCCGAATCTATCCATGGAGGTCGAGTCGGTGGTCGATGAGGACGAGAAGTTCGAGCATTTGATTTCGGCACTGCGAGATCCCGAGATTTGGAACGCACCGAACCACCAATCCGGCGGCACGATCGTCTATTTCTCGCTGATCAAAACGCTCGAGCGATTCAGTGATCGATTGCGGACGGCCGGCATCGACCACGTGAATTACCACGGTGATCTCTCCCGCCATCAACGCCGCTCCATGCAGAATGCATTCATGCGCGGTGACGTCGACACGGTGCTCGCGACGCCAGCCTTCGGGATGGGCGTGGACAAGGAAGACATTCGTTTGATCGTGCATGCCGAGACACCGGGCTCGATCGAGTCGTACTACCAAGAGGTCGGTCGCGCCGGTCGCGATGGTCAACCGAGTCGTTGTGTGTGGCTCTACGATCAAGCCGATTTGATGACTCAGATGCAATTCATCGCCTGGGCAAACCCGGACGCCGGTTTCTACGATCGCCTGCTGCATTGCCTCACCGAGGATGCCGAGCGCTGCCAGGCGTATGGGCTCGATTGGCTCAACCGGAAACTCCAACGCGTCAGCCCCCATGACCATCGCCTGGAAACCGCCCTCGCCATGCTCGACCGCCACAACGTCGTCGCCGGCCCCCGAACACCGCAGTGCTTTCAGCTAGTCGGCGAACTCTCGCCAGAAATCTTCGGCGACGAAGTCCTGCAAGAAAAAACACGCCGTGATCAACAACGCCTCTACGCCATGGTGGAGTTTTCCAGAACGCCCAGCGACCAACGGCAAGCCTTCTTGAACGAATATTTCATGGGCAACACGCAGTGCATTCGCTGAAGCGGACGCCTCCCATCGCCATCTCGCCCTAGCTCAGCGACTACCGAATCAACTTGGCCGCCAATCAACTGGCCGCCAATCAGAGCAACCGATCAGGATCGTTTAGGCTCAACTGCATGCATCTCTGCATTTTGTTGACCCCGAAGGACGAACTGGTATGATGTGGTGCGGTCGGGCGGTCTAATTTCTCGTCCCGACGGGATCAACGCTCCCCCCCAGGAAATGAGGGATCGTCGGCTCGGCGACGTCAACCGAAACGGTTTTTAATAAAATATTTCGGAACTTCTTGTCTGGCGATGGAGTCTCAGCCCGCGTCGCTGGCCGCGCGACGGCGAAGGGACACGCACCCTCGCAAGCTAGATATTGTATTGTAGCGTTGTCGCCAAGCGATGAGATCTGCGGACGGTGATGCTCAGCAAATCGGCCTTGAGTTTCATCCGGAGATCACCCGAGCGGCCGACACCCCGCTGTTTCCGGTGCTGCTGGAATCGTTGACGGGATTTGTTGGTTTTGAGCAGGAGGAAAAATGTCGGAATGATTCGAATCGCAGTCAACGAGCAATCCTTGCCCACGAACCGATTGTTAAAGCGACACCGTGAGCAGAACACTGGTCGCGCTCCCGTGGAGATGAAATCGTCCTTGCGGTACAGCACACCCCAAAAGATTCAGCAAATCGAATCGTGGTGCACTGAGCCACTTTCAAACCTCCCTTCCCCTGTGAGATTCCTCATGCCCCACTACCTTTCCGCATTATTGGTTTCGTTGCTTTTGGCCAGCGTCACCATCGCCGACGATGTGCTCGTTCCGACCGTGCAGGGCCCGTGGATTCGCATTGCGGGTAATCCTGACCTCGGTGAATACACAGGTTCGAATCAACAGCCGGTCGACTTTGCAGTCTGGCAGGCAGCGGACGGAACCTGGCAAGCATGGTCGTGCATTCGACGCACGAAGTGTGGCGGCAACACGCGGCTATTTCATCGCTGGGAAGGAAAAAACCTGACTCAGCAAGATTGGAAACCGATGGGCATTGCGATGGAATCGGATCCATCGGTCGGCGAAGTCTCCGGCGGGCTGCAGGCACCGCACGTCGTCCGCGAAGGGGGACAGTTTCACATGTTCTACGGAGACTGGAACAATATTTGTCATGCCGTAAGTGATGACGGTAAGCTGTTCCAACGTGTTATCCAACCCTCGGGGAAGACCGCCATGTTCACAGAAGGGGACGGCACAAACACTCGTGATGTAGCCATGCTGAAAGTCGGGGACGTCTGGCATGCCTACTACACGGCATATCCAAATGATCAAGGAGCCGTTTACGTTCGGACCACGAAAGACTTCAAAACCTGGAGCGACTCGACGACCGTCTCGTTCGGAGGTCTCACGACAACGGGGAAGTTCTCTGCGGAGTGCCCGCACGTTGTGCAGCGAAACGGGCAATTCTACCTCTTTCGTACTCAGCATTATGGAACCAACGGAATTTCCACGGTGTATCATTCGGACGATCCCAAGATGTTCGGAATTAACCAGGACGAACGATACTTGGCAACGCGTTTGGCTGTCGCTGCACCGGAGATTATCCATCATAACGATGAGGACTTCATTGTCGCGTTGACGCCGGAACTCGATGGGTTGCAGATCGCTCGGTTGAAATGGTTGCCGAAGCCGACGCTCGGCGAGCCGCTATGGTCGCTTGATGACGCGAGCGTGCGTGCAGGGTGGAAAATCGAATCGGGAAATCTCCCCGGCCCCTTCACGAATTCGAAGCGAAGTGATTTCAACTCGTTGCATGACTACTTCGTGAGTACCTCCGAGCTCCAAAAAGGTTTCGACGACTCGCGTATCGGCCAAATTCGGTCGCCGGATTTCGAGGTGACTGAGGCGTCCTACTACGTGACGATTTCCGGTGGCGCCGACAAGAGGCTCTACCTTGCGCTCATCGATTCCGTAACCGGAAGCGAAGTAATGCGGGTGCAAAACGCGTCGGACTCCAATTTCCTTCGATCTCACTTGATCCAGACGGACCAGCTAATCGGACGTCGCCTATTCCTGCGGATCGTTGATCAATCCAAGGAAGGCTGGGGCCATTTCAACTTCGGCGGACTGTACACGGTCCAGGACGCCTTATGACAAAATCATTGGACATTTGAGGTGCGCCTCAAAAGAGCAGATACAGAGGGACATAGCACTTCAAGAGATATAGAGCAGATACAGGGGGACATAGCACTTCAACGGGGGCGATACCAACGAGCCCCCGCAGCTCCCCGAGGACTCGAATCTTCCACGCGGCCCCGTCTTCATCGCAGGTCGGCAACGACGAGGAAACAGTTCGGTATCGCTCAGCAACTCATTCTTTCCCAGTTTTTGCGTGACAATCCATCGTCAATCCAGTCTAATATGCAGAAGGTTTTGCATTCACTCCGCAAGCAGTCCTGGTGACATTGCCACTGGCAATGAGACGCAACCCATTGCTGTGGGAGTAGTTACGAGAGTTCTGGATTTTCAAAACGTCGCGAGACGCCCAGCAATTTTGACTGCGTGAAGCACGTGGCTTTTACGATGACCGGGAACCGCTTTTCATGCCAAGCCAACTGTGCCAGGGATTATTTTTGGATACGCCCCCAAAAAACTCCGATTACACGAACGTCGATAGTCTGCTGAAAGCCGCCCAAGCGGGTGACGCGGCGGCTCTGAGCACGCTGTTCGGGTTGTACCAAAACTACATGAGATTATTGGCGGCCTCGCAGATCCGTGCTCGCCTACGCGTGCGGGCGAGTGAATCGGATGTCGTCCAAGAAACTTTGTTGAACGCGGCTCGCGGTTTCTCCGAATTTCGCGGCACCACGGGAGGCGAGTTTGTTACCTGGCTGAGGGCGATCCTGACGCGAAGAATCCAGACGTTGATCCAAACGCATGTTGACGCTCAGGTTCGTGATGTCCGGAGGGAAGTTTCTCTCGAGGCCGTCGGCAACTGCATGGACCAGTCCTCCATCCGACTCGAAACGGTTCTCGTCGCAAATGACCCTTCCGTTGGGGCGCAACTGGCCGACCACGAGCGTAGCGCTCGTGTCGCCAATGCGTTGGCACAGTTGAGTGAGGACCATCGCGAAGTATTGATGCTGCGGAGCATCGAAGGCTTGGACTTCCCCGAAGTCGCCGAGCGGATGGAGCGGTCCCATGGAGCGGTGCGGATGCTGTGGCTGCGGGCGGTCGAAGCATTGCGAGACACACTCGACGTGGAGAAGGAACGATGATTCTGGAGCATGCCACGACGGATGAACGACTGCTGATCCTTCTCGATGAGTATCTGCAGCGTCGTTCGGCCGGCGCGATCTCGCACCGCGACTTCCTCGTCGAGTGCGAGCATCGCTACGCAGACAATTCAGTTGCTGAGCGGTTACCGGGGTTGCTCGCCAGTCTGGACGCGCTTCATGGATTTTCACCGGAATGCGATTTCCCGGCTGCCGCGGCGAATTGGGAAAGTCTGGTCGCCCGGAAAATTGGCGATTTTGAAGTCCGGCGTGAGATCGGTCGTGGCGGAATGGGGATCGTCTACGAAGCACGACAGATTTCCCTCGATCGAATTGTCGCTTTAAAAATCCTGCCGACTTCGGTCACGTTGGATCAGCAACAGATCGCGCGATTCATGATCGAGGCACAAGCCGCCGGTGGCCTACACCATCCGAATATCGTGCCGATCTACGGGGCAGGTGTCGAGGAGGGGGTCCATTGCTACAGCATGCCGTTGATTCATGGACGCTCGCTCGATGAGTTCATTTATGACGAGCCACTCGAGATCCCGCGTGCCATCCGCTGGACCCTGCAGGCTGCTGAGGCGCTCGACCACGCGCACCGTTACGGTGTGATTCATCGAGACATCAAGCCCTCCAACTTGATCGTTGACCAAGATAGCAAACTCTGGGTGACCGATTTCGGATTGGCGCGTTGCCGCCAAACCAGCGAAGGTGACCGGAGTGGAATTACAGGGAGTGGTGCGATCGTCGGCACGCTTCGCTACATGAGCCCGGAGCAGGCGACAGGCAATCCCGCGCTCGTGGATCATCGCAGCGACATTTATTCACTAGGCGTCACGCTCTGCGAGATGTTGCGTGGAGAACGCTTCAACGGGGGGGATCACGCCCATGTGCGACGTCTCAATCCGCTTGTTTCGCGTGACCTGGAAACCGTACTGATCAAGACGTTGGCGGCCGAACCGGTGGAGCGTTACCTCACCGCGAGCGACCTCGCCGAAGACCTGCGGCGTGTGCTGGCGGGGCACCCCATTCTCGCTCGACGACCGTCGCTCGCCGATCGGATGACGAAATGGACGCTGCGCCACCGCCGTAGCGTTGCCGTTTCCGCCGCCGCGGTGATGCTCGCATTGGTAATGTCAATGTTGGCGATGGCCAAGTTTGCACAGCAAAAGACAGCCCTTGAATCGGCGTTGCTGCAGTCCGATCGAAATCTTTCTGCCGCCGATCGAAATCTTCAACGAGCCAATACCAATTTCCGGCACACTCGAGAGGTGCTCGATCACTTTGGGCTGACGGCAGCCGAACGACTGCGGGGTATCGCCGGCGCGGAATTATTGCGTGAGGAACTCGTCGGTGACTTGCTGACATACTATGAAAGGTTTGCCGACGATATCGGATCGGCTGATGAACTTCAACACGAGCTGGCGCAGACCCATCTTCGTGCCGCAAAAATCATCGAGGAGGTCGGCGCGCCTTGGCGACCTACGAACGGGCTTTTGAAATCTTGGTCGATTTGCCTTCGTCGCCGTCTAGCGACCACGATATTGCACACTGCCTGAACAGCATCGCAATATTGCACGCCGAACACGGAGAAACCGCTGAGGCGGAATCGATCTATCAGGACGCGATTCACCGACTCACGGACCTGGATCGTCCCGAAACCCTGGCGACCGTACGTGGCAATCTCGGATTGCTGTTCTCATCAATGAATCGTAACGAACACGCAAAACATGAACTTGAACTCGCCCTCGACGGACTCCCGGAGGAAGCGGGTGGCGATCCATCGATAACGCTGATTCGGGCAATGCTTTGGAACAACCTGAGTCATCTCTGGCAAGACGATGATCTTGAACAGTCACTCGTGCTGAACCAAAAAGCAATTGAGGCACTCCGTGGCGTCAGCGTCCCGCTTGCCCGCCAAAACACTAAGCACGCTGGGAGCTTACTCCACGAAATCATGCGTGCCTTGGCGATGAGTCTAAGCAACCAAGCTTCGCTCCTGACCCGTTTGGAGCGACCCGACGACGCGATCGCCGCCTACGAGGAATCGGTCAAGCATTTCCGTGACCTCATCGAAGTGATGCCGATGACCGTTCCCTATGCGGAAGAACTCGCAATCACCTATAATAATTTTGGTCGCTTGCTGCACCAGCAGACACGCGACGAAGAAGCTCGTCACGCCATGATCCAAGCCCGCAATCTAATGCAATCGCTCGTCCAGCGTCGTCCCGGTGAGCCCCGGTATCACGAGGCATTGGCGGGCATGCAGCAAAACGTAGAAAGGTTCGCACCGTGAATCACACACGCATCCTGCGTTTCGAGGTGATGGAGCCTCGGATCGCGCTGACCGCCAACGCGTCCGCGTTGTCCCCGGATATGCAGGGCGACGCCTCGGCCAATGGTCTCGACACGGCACAGGCTCAAGGCATGCTGGAACAAATCGGCCAATCTCGGGCCGAAACTTCTGCCATCCAATCAATCACTCCGCCGATGAACGAGTTGGGCGATACCCCCGTCGTTCGATTTCGCGTCGAAATTCGTGACTTGCAAGACCAACTCGTCGAGGCTGTACAAGCCGGAGGCGAGTATCTCGCCAAAATTTTCGTGCAAGATATGCGTGATCTGACGTCCGATAATCCAGCCGACATTGGCAATGGCGGATTGTATCAAGCCTGGGTGGATTTGGAGTTCAGCGAGAATCTTCAGCCGACGGGAAGCGTTCGAGTGAATGAAGCTTTCTCATGCAGGACACTCGACGCGGAAATTGACGGGTCGTCCCTGCGAAATCTGGGCGGAGTCGCGTCGAACGTGACTCCATTCGGAGGTGCTGAGCAATTCTTTTTGGAGGCTCCTTTCGTGGTGGGCAGCACGGACGCGCCGGTTCATATCCAAGTCGTTCCGGCTACCTGGGAACGTGACCCGGTTTTGCTATTCGGCTCTAGCGACGCGGTTCCCACTCCAAACATCACCTCGCCCGCATTCGATCTGCCCAGTGCGACGAACGTCAACTCGGGTGACCGCACAGCCCCTCCGTTGTTGGATCCGCCCGCCGATTCCTCAGCGGAGCTTCCGGCATCGACACCGCCCGCTAATGCATTGCCAAATTCGGGAGACGGTTCCCACGAGGCAACGTCGGATGACAATTCCGTTGCGCTAGTTTCCTACACCCCTTTCTTTCGTGATGACGATCCCAACGCCCATTGGCAACGGCGAGACAAGGATGACTGGTGGCGATCGAAACGCGGCGAAGACGAGAGAAATCACACAGACGACTGGAACGAAATCGATTGGCCCGACGAAGGCGGCAAAACGCTGGGTGCGAAATCGGTGGACCGAGATGATTCATCGTCCGTCGATGACACGGACTCTGATGAAGAGGGGGCAGAAGAGGACCGTGACCAACGGCAGTCCAAGCACGCAGGTTTGTTCTACGACGAGGCATTGTTCTTGGAGGGCGCGCTCGTGGAGACATTCAAATCAAAGTTTCGGCTGCAACTCCAAGTCTTCAGCCCGCAACGGGACGCTGACGAAATCGAATCCGATGCCAACAATCACGCCACACCTCAGCGAGATGGGTTTATCGATATCGCTGCAATTTTGACGCCCAAACAACACACCAGGCCGTGGCAAGATAGCGTTGATGAAGCTATCGCTGGCAATCAAGAATCCCCGTCGCCAGAATACCGCGGACCGGCTATCAATTGGGGGATGATTGGCCCCTTGCCGGGAACTGCGGATACACATCCACAAAGCAAGCAAGCGGAAGCCAATCAGAAGCTCCCCGATCAACGCATCCCGCTGGCGATGAACCAACCAGTCACCCCTTCTTCAGAAGACGGACTGCCACCGACCGTTCGATAGCGGAGCGGCATTAAAAAAAGCGTGGTAGCCCAGTTGGACCACCACGCCCACAGGCGTCTATCTTCTCAAGGCCTGAAGCCGGTTCAACTCATTGATCACCTCGAGTGAGTCAGCATACTCGAGCACTTCATCGCCATTGACATCGACGTAGCTCGTGCTGCACTTATGAAACACAAGAAAGTTCGTTGGTGGCGGGTAACCGCCATTGGTGTACAGCGTCATGAGATTGATCACATGAAGAGCATCAAGTCCCGTCACGTATCCGTCGCCGTTGCAATCGAATCGATTGCCATCGCGCTGGAATAAATTCCGGTTTGCGGCATTGATAATCAACAATGCATCCAGCGTCGTGACGGTTCCGTCACCGTTAACATCTGCCAGCGAATCACTGGTGCCGAGCTTCGCAAAGACAGCGTTGATATCGGAGTTCAAGTTGAAAAACAGATCACCGTTTGCGTCGTAGTCATGACCCGGGCCACAATCAATATCATCTCCAAGTGCTGAGCCGCAGCAAAGCAACGCTGCCAAAACACAACCAAAAACCTTCATACTTTCATTCCTTAGTTGGGGTTGCAATTGGCGAGCTAGCTGAACCTCTCAGCCTTTCGAGTAAACTCACCAATTCACTACCACGTGTCTTCAACTTCTCGATTTCTTGCCTGGTCGCCATATCGCAGGACGATGTCAGACGATCCGTTAATTCCGCAGCCAAAGAGACTGCGGTTTGGGGTCCCCGTTCCGGAATGGGTACGGGGATTAACGGATCGATTGTTGCAAAATGCTCTTTCAGAAATCGGTTCCGTTCATCTTCGATATCAATACGTTCTTTTTTGGAGCACTTGATCTGCGTTTGGAACGCCGGATCGGTAAAAACCTCCGCCCCAAGCAAAGCAAACTGAATCGCCAATAAGTCGCTCCTTGGCTTATCTTCAATGGTGGATTCCAGTTGAACGTCAATCTCAGCCATCCATCCCTCCACAAGTTTCGCGACGACGAGGATATCGGCTTCGGTAAGTTCCCGCCGTCGACCTGTTGAATCCTTTGTCAAGCTGGATAGTTCTTGGTGCGACTTCTCCTTGAGTATCTTCACCTGCTCTGCGAGATTCTCGTATGCCGGCTTGCTGACACCAATCGCAGTCCGAACCTCGTCGAACGCCAGAAGCGACACGCGCCCAAACGCTCCCGGTTGACACCGAAGTTGTTGCCTGAGCAAAAGTTTTTTGACGTCTTCGACGGTGACTTCATGTTCGGTTGGTTCTGCTCCCGCAGATGACCGCTTCGTGTCTGGACCACCTGCAGACACGCTAAACGCGAAGCATGCGGTGATGAAAAACAACTGAACCAACTGAAGAACCATTTCATTTTGCTCCTGGCAAAACACCGAGTTATTCCCCGACTGCGAACCGTCTAAAAGAGTCCGCCCCGCTCTTGCTCATCATCACGATCACTTTGATTTGCAAATACGCTATCAACCGATCCCGCTGACAAAGCGAAGGAAGAGCCTACTTGGAAGGTCGTTTCTCGGCCCAATATGTTGATGATGATCAATGCGTCCAACGTCGTCACTTTACCGTCACGATTCACGTCGTTCACCGAAGAATGCTTTGACGCATCGTTGATCCGTTCGGTTCCTGGAAAACTATTCGAGCTGTTTTCGGTGAGCGAATTGATTACTCGAAGAGCGTCCAATGCGGTGATCTCCCCATTGCCATCCACGTCCGCGGAGTTGGTGAACCGATTTTCCGTGTTGACAACTTCGGGGGTAAGCTCGCCTGCGTCGCTATACAATTGCCAGCTGACGGAAGGTTCAAGACGAATGGCGGGATCACCTTCGCCTATCCTCTCCCACTGAATTTCGGCAATCTTCCCATCTCCCTCACCGTAGATGGAACTGCCATTGAGTTTGACCGCGGCCAGATTTGAACCCGCCTCGCGAGGAACCGCTCGGTACTCCGGCAATGTTTCGTAGGAAGCACCAATGGTCACACCGACAAGACGCACGACAGACGCATCGTATGCAACGGCCAAGCTGAAACCATCCGGTGTGTCGCGTTCCACGTCTGCCGAAAAATCAATCGCTGTCGTGATTTCGCCATTGAGCTCACGTGAGTCGCTCAAGAGCCCACCAAGCACCTTGTCGCTCACCGACACTTGAACTGACGCAACAAGAATACGACCATCCGTTGCACGGGCAACCACCGAAACTTCATCGGTCCCCGAAACCCCCTCAGGGCTTCGGTAGTAGATGCGTTCGTTTTTGACGTCACCCTCAATCGTGAGGACTCGCAATGTCGAACCCAACGAAGACTCCCCACCCAAGATCTCAGCGTTGGACCACTGATCACCCAGTGAGCGCAGATCAAGACTTGCATTGAAGCCGCTGTATTTCACCAAATCCGGTGGTCCGAAGGGATTAAAACTCGACCCCTGAATCGTCTTCCATACGTTGAACTGCTCTGAAAGTGAACGCAAGTAGTCAGCACTCTCCAGCGCAACCGAGTCATTCGTTGGGTACAACACTTCGCTGCTCCATCCGTCCGCCGCTAGTAAGACGCGATCACTCAGTCGCTCCACACCGAATCCGATCCTTCTTCCTCTACCCATTGCTTCCGCCATTTCCAGATTTGCGTGTAATAAGAAGCTCGCTTACGGACCGCCAATTTTGTCGAAATACAGATCGGCTCTTCTTTCCCAATCTAACTAGACAGGCCTTGTGGTCAAACGCCACGCTTGGACGAAAAGAATGCTTCATTTTCCGAAGATTAAGTTTAGAAATCGTGATGCATGGCCCTCGTCGGTTGAACGGCTTTTAGAATGTTGATGATTGAAGCCCTCCGGCAGTCGGCGCATCTTTGCCGGCCATCGCTGCACCGCAGCTCCTATTGTGGATGGACAGGGACAACTCAGGGATGTCACGTAAAACCTTGAGTTTTTTTGGGAGGAAATCGAGAATGGATTCGGTTTCGCCCGAGAAGCCCACGATTCCCGCTGAAACCAACCGCACAGCGAACGATTTGGGAACGAGCGGAAAATTACTGTCTGAAATTGTGGCCGAACGCTCCGCGGTCGATGATTCCGACCGCGGAGCGTTCGGCCACTTATTTTCAGTTCGTTCCTTGGCGTTAGCGTGCGACCCTCGAGTCGGTGCCAGAAAAGGCATCGCTTCCAGAGCGAGCATTCTTTGGCGATGCAGGATCGTCTGTGCGGCCGTGGGCTAGCTCACTGAAGCCGTCGCGGTAGGTAATACGTAAGATCCCAACGCGTAACGTCGCCGGTGGTGGGAGTCAATTGCTGCCCAATGTCGACCGGCGGCTCGACTCGTCGCGAGGCGCCCCATCGCCGCGGCGCGCTGAATCATGGTCGATCCCAGCCCCACCGGCCCGTCATCGCTCGCTGATGGAGGACGCATCCGCCACCCGCCGAAGTCGCCTTTCGGCTGATGCGTGACCGAACGATTTCCCTGCAATTTGCTTGCCGACCGAGTGTTCTGCCGCTCCTCCGGCCGCTCCAATCCGCCCCGGATGGCATTCGGATAACGAGAACTCCCGCCCCCCATCGCGATGCGTTGAAAATCCCGCTCGCCTGGCTGATGGCTCATGGCTGCGAAGCACCGAGAGAGTCGACTGGGCATCACTTCTCCTTTTCTCAGGATTCCATCCTTTTTTGCGTGACACCGCAAATGCGGTCATGTCTTTCATAGTAGGGGAAAGATTCCCAAGATGAGTCCAGAGAGAGAATCCAGTAAAGCGAGATGGGTAATAGAGGGATGTTCGAGGTCGCAGCGTCGCCCAATGCGGCTTGAGCCCTTCGAAGGCCGCCAGTGTGGCCGAGACGTCAATACCTGATCCCGATGTACGTGCCCGCTTACCAACATTCTCATTCAGTACGCTTCGCAGGAGAGCCCTGAATTTGTTCCAACAAGAGAAGAAGACCAGACGCGGGCTGGAAAACAGTTGGCTGAGATAGGACGGGGATGCACGCGAGTTAGCAATAATTGTGTGCGTGGCATGTCTAACGGTGCAATCGCACTGGACGAATGCGTTCCCAGTCCCATTCTTGCCATGGCCTGGATGCGAACGAGCGATGCATCCGGGGAGTGGCAGCCAAGGCGAAGGATCATTTCTGACCTCGATCGTTGTCAGCGTTAGCTTGTTGGTCGATCGTACCTGACATCATCGTATAAGACGTGGGCGGATATCAACATGCCATTTACCCCTTGCGAGGCAATCATGATTAAAAAGTGGGCTTGCTGCACTCTCATTACGCTAGCATTCTCACAGGCTTTTGCTGGCGAGACTGCCGTCGCCGAAAACGCGACTGATTCGCCAAACAGTCACATGACGTCTTCGGCCGATGAGGGAGCTCTCGTTCGGTCGCAGTCAGACGGTTCCGCAGTCGCAGCGGCCCCTGCAATCGCAGCGAGCAACGTGATTGCTTCGACACCGAACGTCGTTCACATCGCAGCATCTGTCGAAGGCGATGCTTCAGATGGCGATAAGGCCACTGCGCCAAGATCATCGGTAACACAAACAATCGCCGCAACCGGGTTGGGTAAGAGCGCACGGGTGAGCAAGGGGCGGGAACTCTCTGTCGATGATGTGCTAACTGTTTCAGATTGGAGTTCAAGTGTTGGAGATGCGATTTACCCCAACGCTAAGGTTTTAGAAATTGACGGATCGCTTGACTCGCCAGAAATAGCGAACCCGGTGTTCTCGCTGTCTGGATCAAGCATTCCGCCTGTCAGCAACACGATCGCCAGAGAGGTGCCCAAGACTGATTCCGCATCGTCCGAGGGAGACTCGCGGGGACCAAGTCGGCTTGAGGTGGTTGACTATCGGAAGGCCGAATCGGCAGCGACGAATGGTTCAATTCACTTTGACTTGTCGCGTGCCGAAGACCCTGGATTGGGATTTGGTTCAATCGACATGAGTTCCCGATTGCTTCCCGACGAGCGGGTCACCAAGGCGTCCTCGCCAGCATTCATTGGACCATCATGGGGATGGATTTCCGTGGTGTCTGTCGCGTTGTTTTTTACCTTGACAACCGTCACGACTGTGTTCTGTATCTCGCGTGCTCCTGTGATGGAATTTGAAGACTCGCGGCGTTACAAGGTCGAAGGTGCTAGGCGGACGAGGCTCGCCCATGAAACAGTCAGCAGACGATATCTCGCCAGACGACGATTGAAAGCACCAAGAAAACCTCAGAAAAAGACGAGGGCTGGCATCGCGGATCTCGACTACACGCCCAAGCGATCGACCTGATGTGATTGATGATGCCGCACGCTGCCGAGTGAAGATGCTTGCAGAATCCTGAAGATGATCTGGTGAAAGACACCCCAGGCCATCTGTTCTGTGTCGGAATCAAAGTTGGAATTTGCCAATTTTCACTGTCACGATTTTTCACTTTGCTTTGACGCGGTGGAGGTTTACGGGGTCTGCGACACCGACACGATCTACGACGTCACCACTGGAGAGGCCTGAAAATGGCTTTGCGTTGAATCGGCTGCGACAGGCAAGACTGGCACCTCGGCGAATACGAGTGACGTCGCATCGTGCCATCCTCTGTTTTCACTAATCGATGGCCCAGATGAAATGGGATCGACTGCAGGGATTCAACTCAATACGAGCTTGGAGCGTTCTCAACGGAATCACTATCGATCAGATCAGCGAAGTCCAATCGCCGCATTTAGTCACCCTGAATACATCACGTGAGGCATATTCATAATGCCTACTTTTCAAAGCGAGTCTCTCTTTAGCGGAGAATGGCTGGCGAGTGAGGGTGCAATCTTGCGTTTTCCTCCTATATGCACTTCGAAGAATTGATGATAAAGAGAATGCGAGTCTGGTTGCACCGATTGATCGAACGCGAGTGCCCCACGATGCGCCCCGACTACGACAATCCGCCAAGAACAAAGGAGGTTGAAAGGCGCGGCCAACAAGCGGACAAATCCGAGTTTCTGTCGACTGTCCAGCAGCGTCAGCTAGTTGCAAAGGAGCTCCTCCTAGAGTTCAGCGAAACGACGGAAGTGATCTACACGAGTTGGCTGGGATACAAATCGCTCGAATCGGACCCCGACGAAGTATTGGCGACATCATTTGAATTTGCCAGATCCAATCGTGCGTTTGTCGATGAGGTCGCTGAGCCGCTGGCCCATACCTTGGATGTCATAGCCCGGGGAGTGTCGGGCGACTCCCGCGAAGTGATTACGCGTGCCGATCTTTTAGCCATGTTAGCCGCCGTGCCTACTCGAGAACGGAATGGCGCAGGTGGCACTGCTGTTGACGGAGCCGGTGATGGTGACCATTCGGCAGTGGGGACAGGGCATCAGCCAATGCCGAGACGCGTCTCTTCATCGCCCCAAATCGCCGCCACATCGGGCCGAAACCACAAACTCAGATGAAAATGAACTGAAGGAGTCCAAACTCGCTTCATCGACGAGTACCTGTGGCCGAAACCGGTGATGCTCGGCCCATTACCATCGCCACAATTGCTTTTGCCGATCGAAAGCCCCTGCTGCTTGCCGGTCCCCAATTTCCCTGCGTCTTGATGGCCCCCGTGTATACTGCGTTCTTGCGAGACCATTCTCTCTACCTGGACCGCCTTCCGACGGTCGTCCTCGGTTCGTTGGCGTAAACGGCCGTCAATAAAGGAAATATTTTGAAGCGTTCGATATGGCAGGTGTGCGCCCTACTGGTGTTTACCTGTTGCCAGCCCACTTCCTCGTCCGGCCAAGACAATGAGGCCAGCTTTTCTCCTGTTGACGCGGAAGAGCGGACCGTTCGTACGAAGGACGGACCTGAACGAGATTCTGATTTCTTCACCCTGATCGTTCTGCCTGATACTCAGGGTTATGCTGATGTCAGGCATAAGGAAACTCAGAAACATTGGCCAAGCATTGGCGATCAACGTTCCTGTTTTTTTAAACAGACGGAGTGGATCAAGCAGAACCAGCAGAAGATGAACATCGTCATGGCGGTGCATGTTGGAGACGTTACTCAGACCGATCACGATGAAGAGTGGAAGATAGCGGATGCCGCTTTCAAGGTGATTGACGATCACGTCCCCTATGTGTTGTGTTCGGGAAATCATGACATGGGATATTCGCCGCAACACCGAAGCACCAGTCATTCGCGTGAGAGTGGTTTTAACACCTATTTCGCTCCATCGCGTTTCATCGACAATCCTCTGTATCGCCCCCATTTCGGACAGCAGAAAGGCGTCCATTTCCACAAAGAAGGGAAGATTGAGAACTATTACCTCTTTCTAAGAGCAGGCGGGATGAATTTCCTGATTGTCGCTCTCGAATTCAAACCTCGCGACGAGACGCTGGAATGGGCAAACCAGGTTGTTTCGCAGCATCCTGACTGCCGAACTATCGTTGTCACACATGCCTACCTTACCAGCAAAACAGCGCAACGGGCGACTGTTGACCATTACGCGGTCCAAGGCAACTCGGGAGAATCCATCTGGGAGAAATTTGTCAGCCGTCATAAGAACATCTTTCTGGTTCTCTCGGGGCACGCCATGGAGAATCGACTGACCAGCAAGGGTAAGCATGGAAACACCGTCCATCAGGTTCAGGCCGACTATTGGTACTGGGACCTTCCAGAGATCAAGGCTGGAAGCGGCTTCTTGCGCATGATGACGTTCCGTCCTGGCAAGAACGAGATTGAGGTTCAGACCTATTCGCCGGTACTGGATGAATACCTCACACGTCCCAAAAGCCAATTCTCATTGGAGTACACCATGCGCGGCACCGGGAAATAGGATGTTCGGCCGCTAAGCAGGTTCGGGTTATTCATTCCGCATAACCGATCGGCGACGTCGGGCGTTTTCAACGGGACTGTCGCTCGTTGCCGCCGGGTGATTGGTACCATTGAACTTAATCGGATTGCTCCGGTGCGGTGCATGGAGATGTGCAGGCAGTTGAATTATGCACCAACACAGAAGCTCTCCGCTGGAAAATCTCGCACACCTGACTCACCGATGTGAAACCAACTCGGATGGTCGTGATGAGAGCATCAGAGATCCGACTGCAGACCAATTTGATCCATGGGAATCGGCTCGAAGGTCGGCATCTCTTTGAGCAGCTTCGAGTCCGGTTGCAATTGAAAGTTTTGTTTCGCGGAGTCTTTGAATCCAGGGAGAAATGGCTTGCCGATCCCGCCCAGACTCCTAAATCCTTCGATTCCAGTTACGGTTGCAATCCCTTCGGAAGCGCCCGTCGTGTTGACGACAACATTGTCAGCGATCTCGAACTTATCGAGTAACTTTTTAACGTTTCCGTCAAAACTACAAACTTGCTTTGAAACATCGACAAAGACGTTCCGAAGTATCGGATTGTGAAGCGGCTCCTGGGGCGAATCTTGCATGATGTTTGCCAAGTGCGGGTAGCGGTCGCTCCACGGCGGACGCCGGTAGTCAAATTTCTCAGCTTTGGCCTCAAGATGCCAACTCGCGTACTGGGGATTGTTCCACTGCTTCCATGTCATCCCACGTGCGTCAACGTGCAAGCCGATCGGACAGTCGATGATGAGGTTGTTGACGACCGGATTGTCGCGACCGCCGCCAATCATGATCGCGCGACCGGCACGGTAGAACACGTTCCCTTCGATCGTGTCGCCACAATCGCAGTCATCCAGGTAGATCCCCATCGTATTGATGTGTTTGTCGTCACCACCGCCCAGATCATGGATGTAGTTGTGTCGCAGCATGTTCCCGCGACTCGTCCAATCACGCCCCGTGTAGAATGCGCCCGAGTCGCCTGTTTCCATCACGACGCGGTAGACCTCATTCCGCTCAATCAAGTGATCGTTACCGCCATAGGTCACGGCATTGTGAGGCGCGTCGTGGATTGAGTTGTTGCGAACGATTTGGCCGCACCCTTGAACGCTAACGCCAGGTTGGTAGGTGCGAATGAATTTGGCGTAGTCATGAATATGGTTGTTAACCACCAGGTTATTCGCAGGCGTCAACGTTCGGCGATCGCCACCGTTGACCGAAATCCCCGACGCCCCCAGGTTGTACAGACGACAGGAGCGGACTTCGTTTTCACTGCCAACGATTGAGATCCCCGAGCGGGCGTGATTCGCGACCGTGCAGTCCGCGATCGTCACATGTGCGGTGTTCCGCAAGGTCATCGCGTCGGCAAAGCTAAACTGCAATGACAAACCTTCGAGCGTGACATATTCGGTGTCGCTCATCGTCACCATCGGGGTTGCCAGGACAGCCAGGTCGATCTCAGCATTTTGAAAGTCGGCGTGCGGATAGACGTAAAGTTTCTTCCCGGGTCGATCGAGATACCATTCGCCGGGAGCATCGAGTTCCTCGAAAACATTGATCGCGTAAAACCGTCGCTCTGCCTTCCCCCATGTGCCGCCCATGATCCCGTAGTTATGCGGTTTGGCTAAGTGAATCACCTTCGCGTGCTTGTCATAGGACGCCACTCGGATGACTTCGTCATACCAATCGTGGGTCCAGTAACCGCGCAGCCACACGCCTTGATCGAAGTCCCACGAACCGGGGCGTGCATCTTCAAAGTGAAACGAACCCGGGTGAGGTTTCCGCAGCGATTCATCTTTGGCATTGGGTTGTGGCAAGCCGGTATCAATGACTTGCGAGAAACTCGACCAACCACCATCGACGGCACCCGCGTTTGGCCAGCGAGCAAGTTCCATCGGTTGCCCATCGATGTACAGCCATGGCCCGGCGGCCATGCCACGGAAAGCATCGCTGAACTCCTGAAACTTCCCTGGGAAACTTTGCAAGTCGCAAACCCGAATGTGTTTGCGTGCTGGCGGAGGCAAGCGTTCCGCCACCTTCGTGTCCGTGACGGGGCGAAAATCCGCAGGTTTCAGTGCGATGCCGCCATGAAGTCGGGCGGAACCGCTATCGACGGATCGGTACACGACTGGCGATTCTGCTGTGCCACTGTCGGCCTTGGTTAGTTCAAACGAGTGATCCAGATGGTAGACGCCGGCGTCGACATGAACCACAACGGGCGTATCCTTTGGCATCGCATCCGACTTCCTCGCAGCGCGGATGGCGTCGCGTGCCTCGGTCAGCGATTGAAACGGTTGGTTCTCACTTCCGTCACCTTGAGCAGCAGCGTCGGCGGCGACGTACAGGTTCCAATTACAGTTGGCGGTGTTCGTTGCGGCCAGCAAGGCCAGCAGCATCCAGGCAAGTTTCGTCATTTTGATGTCCTATACATAGGTGGTCATTGGCAGTTCGGCGACTTCGAGCAGACCGTATGCGGTGCCCCGGAACGGCCCGTCGAACCTGGTATCCGGAAGTATCTCAGGACCGAGCGGAAAATTACTGTCTGAAATTGGGGTCGAACGCTCTGGGGTCGACCCTTCCGACCGCGGAGCGTTCGGCCACTTATTTTCCGCTCGTTCCTCAGCCACAGCACCGCACGGAATACTCCGTCATGTTCCAAGCACCGGTTCTCGCCGGAGAAAGCCATTGTCGTTTTCACTGTCCCTCGGCCGTCGACTTCCTGCGTGGGACAGGCGACATCGACATCGATGGCGAGCAGCGATGGCGAGCAGCTTCTTTCAGGCACCCCAAAAGTCGAGGACGTCGATGCCATGGTCTTTGTATCCCTCGGTTTTATCAGGAGGCACCAAAGCATCCGTGTTCGATATCCGATTGCTACTGTTCCAAACCGATTTCATTTCCGCTGGTCGTGAATTCGCGGGCCGATCCATGCCGGACAGGCGACTGGATCGGCCCGTGTGGTTTACTGGCGAATCATTCCTCGGTAGGGATGGCGTTGTCCGAATCCAGTTTTTCCTTCTTGATCTGCGCCGACGTCCCGAGGTACGTCACGGTCGCACCTTCGATGGTACCGTTGAACTTGAACGGCGCATCGTCGTAGTATTCCAGTCCTACCGGCGACCCCAGATCGATACCGAAATCGAGCGCGTCGTTGGCGGTGAACAACAATGGTGCGCTGACGGGCACGACCCCGGTTGCCACATCCTTGCCGTCCACTCTCAGCACGACCTTGAGTGAGCCGGCGGGCTTGGGTTGGACATAGGTCGTTTCAACCTCGATCGCGTGCTTTCCGGCGGATAGTTTTGTTTTCGCCTTGATGTCCGTGCGCATGATCTCGAACAGGTTGTACTCATAGGACAGAATGCCATCCTTCACATAGCAGGTGAGACCGCCGGAAAAACCGCCGAGTGCGTAGATCACCCCGTTGGCGTCGGCTGGCACGTCAACGTCCACGGTCACGAGATTGTCCTTGTTGCCCAACGCCGGCGCGGTCACTTCGGGCATGCGAGTGATGGCACCGGGGAACGTCCACGAGGTGTATGGCGTCGCTAACCGAAGTTCGGGGTGCAAGACGGGAACCCAGAGACCGCCGCCGACCGGCAAGCCTTGGTTCTCGGTGAGTTGGATCAGAAACAGCTTCTTCATCTCGTCGAGCTTGGCCGGCAATTTGTCGGCGAGGTCGTTGGCTTGCGTCCAGTCGTCATTGAGGTTGTAAAGCTGCCAGGTGTCATTGGCTGGGTTCCAGTCCTTGATTCCCGCAGGGGTTCCTGGCGTCCAGGGCAGGCGAGGCCCGACGGCGGAGGCCATCCAGCCGTTGTGATAGATGGCGCGGCTACCCATGATCTCAAAATACTGGGTGTCTTGCACTTCCTCGGCCTCGGGGTCATTGAAGGTGCTGGTGAAGCTGGCGCCGTCGATTTTGTCCTGCGGCAGGCCGTTGACCGCGCGCGGCGGGGTGATGTCCAGGATGTCATAGATCGTCGGGACCACATCGTTGACATCGAGGAACTGTGAACGCGGTGTCCGGTCCGGCTTAATTTTCGCCGGCCAGCGCACGGCCAGCGGGTTGCGAGTGCCGCCGAAATAGGCGGCGAGTAGTTTGGTGCCCTGATAGGGCGAGCCGCCGGCCCAGGCCCAACCGGCGTGATACATGTTGTCGGTCTTGGGCGAGCCAAGCACCTCGAGGCCACCGAGCGAATCGAGCGCCTTGATCTGTTGTTGGGTCGTGGTGGGGATACCGTTCTGCGCTAGCAATTCGCTGATGGTGCCGTTCTGACCCTCCGCCGAGGCGCCGTTATCGCCCCAGATGTAGAAGATCAGCGTGTTGTCGCGATAACCGAGTTTGTCGATTTCGTCCACGATCCGACCGACTTGCGCGTCGACGTGCTCGGTGAACCCGGCATAAACCTCCATCAGACGTCGCTGAAACGGGATTTCGTCTGCGGGGATGGAGTCCCAGGCGGTCAGGGTATCAGGCCGCGGGGTCAACTGTGCATTCTGAGGGATCCAGCCAAGCTTCTTAGCCCGCACGAACACGCGTTTGCGGTATTCGTCCCAGCCATCGTCGAACTTGCCCTTGTATTTGTCCGCCCATTCCGCGGGCACTTGATGCGGTCCATGGGATGCGCCGCTGGCCCAGTACATCAGAAACGGCTTGTCTGGCGCGAACGCCTTGTGTTCATCGAGCCAACGGATCGCATCATCGGCCAAGTCTTCGCTGAGATGATAGTAATCGTGCCCACCGGATGCCTGCGGATGCTCGACGTAGGCCGTGTTGCGCACCACTTGCGGTTCGTATTGTGAGGCTTCGCCGGCGAGGAACCCGTAAAAGTATTCGAATCCATAGCCGGTCGGCCAGTGATCGAAGGGGCCTGCAGCGGTGACTTCTTGAGCGGGTGTATTGTGCCACTTGCCCCAGGCTCCGGTGCTGTAACCGTAGTTTTTCAGCACCTCGGCAACCGTGGCACTGCTCTTGGGAATGGTGCCCGCATACCCGTCCCAGTCGTTGGCAAGTTCCGTGATCTGACCGCTGGCCACACGATTGTGGTTACGTCCGGTCAACAGCGCGGCGCGCGTCGGCGAGCACATCGCCGTGGTGTGAAAGCGATTGTAAGAAACCCCCTCTTTCGCGATCTTGCTCAGAGTCGGGGTATGGATTTCACCACCGTACGTGTCGGTCTGCCCCGGCCCGACATCGTCGATGAGCACAATGAGGATATTGGGCGCGTCCTCGTCCAAATAACTCTCAGGCGGCAACGGACTGTAGGTCGATTGCTGCATGCTGTAGGCAGCCGTGCTGCCGGAGGGTTTGGCCGGAAACGGCAGGACTTCCTGAGCTCCTACCGGGCAGGCGAAGCTGGCACTCAGGGCCCAGGCCAGGAGCGGGGTGACCGCCAGTGTTTCAAGTATTGCTTTCTTCACGAGTAGTTCCTTAATCTTGCCGATGACGCTGTTGTAGTTGGGGTACCCGGTGCCCTGCTCGGCGATCACGCCGAAGCTGACCGAGTGGTGGTTGCGATCGATCACGAGCGAGTAGAGCGAGGTAGACATGGTCTCATTGTAGCTCACACCACTCTTTGCGATACAGTCCACCCATCGAGGTCGGGATCTCGCGGAAGTTCGCGGCGCACTGTATTCAGTGTCATCGGGTAGCCATTCACTGTGTATCTCGCAACCAGTCGGCGAATCTTTCAGTCTGCGAAAAAACGGCCGTTTCGCTCCCAGTCAGGGGTACTTTCGCGGGTCCGAACTGGGCATGGAGCGAACGCATCCGCGGGATTGCTCGGCCGGATTGCTCAGCTCCGGTGCACGGAATCGATTCCAAGGTTTCCGCCCCTTCCCGGCATGGAAGCCTAGTCAACACGCCAGGAGTCATATTTGCTAGAATCGCTTTGCCAAATCAATCGTCCTGGCGTCGGCGTGCTACACACGCCCGGTGTGGCGACAAAGTTCGACGCACGATCCATCCGGCTGAAGCGACACCGCGATGGATCACTCCAGGCTGATCCCACCTATTCGCTCCGCTGTTTACTGCGTCACACTTGATGACGGCGATTCACACAGTGTCACCCCCGGTCCCCCACCATGAAATTCCCACCTACATACCTTCGCTTATCGCGAATCCCTCTGATCCTGGCCGTGTCCATTCTGTCCGGCGAAAAGTCCTCGCCCGCTATTGCGGCAGAGACACGAACGGTCCAAGAGGCCGTTTCCAACAACTGGGCGGGGTCTCCGCTCTACCTGACGGCCAATGAGATGTCGATCGCAACGGGAAATCCTTCGCTCGTCCTGATGTCGCGTGGCTCCACTCACATTCCCGTGTGGTCTCTATCCGGTGGCACCGTGGGGCAATCGGTTGCCGGTATTGTCAACGGTCTTCCCAGCGAGTGCGTCGCGGTGAAGGTCGAGATCGTGGTGACCTCAACCGATGCAGAGACAAGCCCCGACTTGGAGGATGTTTATCGGGTTCACTTATCGCAGATGGTGGAGGATGCTCCGTTCACCTTCCGTTACGCGTTGGGCAAGCCTGTGCGAACACCGCTGCCCGCTGGCCCGTTTCATTCTCGAACGGTCGTTCTGGAGTCGTACTACGAAGTGGTTCCCAACGCGCCGCTGACGGTGCGGATTCAGCGGGAGCCTGGCCTCCCCGGTGACACGTTCACCCGGCCGACCGGTTTGGCGGTCGTGAAGGTGACCCCGTTGAACGCTCTTGCCGAGCCTCATGTCGTGCAGGACGTGAGCGGCTACAACTCGTGGCCGATGACTCAGGCCCTCGGCGAGAAGCTGGTCTGCACTTACAGCCGAGGTTCGAAACATACGATTGGAGAAGACGCCCGGGCGGTGTATGCGCGCACTTCCACCGACGGCGGGAAAACGTGGACGGCGGAAACGGTCGTCGCCAACACGCCCGGCTACGGCGAGGTCACGGTCGGGAAGGGTCTGGATTCCTCGGGGGCCATGTTGCTCTGGGTGCGGCGAATCGGAAAGGATTGGAATCACGACCTCTACCGCACCACAGATGGGGTGACGTTCACGCTCATCGCCTCACCGAAACTTGCCGTCCAACCCATGCAGATTACAGACGTCTTCGCAGTCCCCGAGGTTGGGTTAATGGCCCTGTGGTTCGCGGGAAATTACAGTGACGAAGCGGTCCACTCGTGGGGCGTGATGACCAGCACCGACGACGGTGCGACCTGGACACAGACCCCTGTCGAGTCCGGGCTGATGAAAGCGGACTGGCCCACCGAACCCTCCGCGGTATACCTCGGCGATGGCAAGATCCTTGCCGTCGCGAGGACAGAAAACGGGCCATCTCAATTCCAGATGGTGTCGACGGACAACGGTGCCACGTGGACTCGAGAGCAAACCAACATCGGCGACATTTTGGCCTCCACACCCAGCCTCATTCTGGACGCCGAAACAGGTTTATTGAGCAACTATTACTACGAACGTGGCCGGGGAATCGTACGGCGTCGAGTCGTTAATCCAGACGTCGTCTTCGACAATCCGCTTCATTGGCCAGCTTCGGAGGCCGTCACCACTGGTAGTCCGGTGACGTGGGATTCAGGCAATGCGAACGCCACCGTGATTGGCGACAACCACTACGTCTCCTTTTACTCTGGAAAAGATCCTGACACGGCGGTCATGGTTTTAGAGCTTCCAGAACCATCAGCGGGAGACGTTCGTCCCAGCCCCGGCGAGTCAACGCAATAGTCATTGCCGTTGAATTTGACTTTGCGGAGTGAGTCCGTAGCGGACGCTGGATTCGCTATCCGGCCTGCCCTTTTTGTCAAGTCTCGTTAACTGCGTTGGAGAGTTGATTAGCCCCCATTTTGTTAGGTGGCCCCCATTTCGCTCTTCATCGAAGTGCCGCGGGGCACCGCCGCTGGAACGATTCATCCCCCACAGCGTGGTCGCTCACTCGGCGGTGACCGGTGGTCAAGGGTCTACTGCGCGGCAGGGGCCGTGGTGAGGCGGTAGATGCACGCCGATGTGCCGCGTGTCTCGTGGCTGAAGACGCCGACGTCCAGGCCCTCGGAATGCGGCGAGAGGAAGTAGGGGACCACTTTGCTGGGCAGCAGGTGACTGAGGTCATCCCAGGTTCCCTCTTCTAAATCACGCCAGGTTTTGAAGCGGATCAATTTGTGTTCATCGCAGTTGTTGTCGCCCGCGTAAGCCGGGCAGAAATAGCTGGTCGCGTACCAGTACCCCTGGTAGAAATCGACGTCGTTGAGGACCAGACCCGTTCCCTGCCAACTGCCTGCGACGGCGTTCCTCTTCTTTCCGGAGCTGCTGTGGATCTCGAACTCTTGCTTCTCGAAGTCCGTGACTTCGACCACCACACCATGACTGGAACCGACCACATACAGGGTCCCATCCGATATCGTCAGGGCGCGGGAATAGCCCAAATGCTCGGATAGATCCAACACCGTCGCGCTGCCCTCGGTTCCGTTGAACCGAAACACCTGGCCGCTGTCGGGATTGAGCGTATACATCCAACCCGTAGCGGCATCGAACACGATGTCGTGCGGGCGTTGCAGCTTGACACCAGCCAGTGATGTCGCAAATTCATCCCATTGATCGCTCGCCGGATCGGCGAATGTGATCAGCCGATGATTCCCGGTATCGGTTGCATAATAGCGTTTTTCGATGGGGTTGAAGACGACGGCGTGGGCATCGGCCAAGACACTGATCGGCGACTGGCGAAACGGTGATGTCGAATCGGTCCGATAAAACAGCCGGTCGCCACTGGTCACGATCTCGGTTTGGCTACTATGGTCGATGTGTGTGCAGGCCGGGAACGAGCCACTTAGCGGCGCGTACTTCTCGACCACGATTTCGTTCACCGCCGCCGGCTGAGCATTCGCCTGGAGGCCATTGAACAGACCAGTGATCAGAACACCAGCGAGAATTGTTTTTGTAACGTTCATGTGTTGTCGGCATCGGGGAAAACCGTCAATCATACACAGTGACCACCGTCGGGGTCGATGGTTGCCCTGCGTTCATTTCCCTCGACGCTGTTGGAGCAGATCGCGAGCAAGTATGATTAATCAGCTCCGATCAGGTCTGTCCGTTGACCCGCGTGGGCATCGTCCCGCCGGCGTTAGCGAAACACGGCCCGTTGGGGCCGCAGTGAAACCAGTTTTGCCGAATGAGTTCGCCTGACGTGGTTACGACCGAGCGTCAAATAGGTGGTCGACCGCGGAGCGTTCGGACGCAATATCACACAGTATTTTCCCGCTCGTTCCCTCGAAATCAACCAGACGACCTCGCGGTCGCACCACCAGCAACCAACATAACGTTCACGGCGCCGGCCGCCCGTACCAAGCCGGACGCCGATCCCGCCTCCAGTTCCTCCTCGAAATCTCACCATGAAATTTGTTTTGTCGCTCGTTATCCTTTCCATCGCTTTCGGCACAACCGTGAACGCAACGGACCCTCCGGTTGCGAAGCCAAAGATCGGTTCGTTGGCAGCCGGTAAGGTGCTGTACCTCGGAAACAGCATCACCCTCCACGGACCGGCGCCACGGATTGGCTGGACAGGAAATTGGGGAATGGCCGCCAGCGCGGCGGAGAAGGATTACGTTCACTTGCTGACCGCGGACATCGCTCAAGCGAGTGGGGTGCAGCCTCAGATAATGGTTCGCAACATCGCGTTGTTTGAACGTGAGTACGGCACGTTTGATATTGCAAAGGAGTTCCAGGACGAACTGGCTTTCCAGCCAGACCTGGTGATCGTGGCCATTGGAGAAAATGTGACCGCGCCAGCCACGGATGAAGCCAAGGCAGCGTTTGCCAAAGCGTTCGCCGAGCTGATTGCGACGTTTCAGCAGCATGGTGATCCGGTGATCTTCGCTCGCAGTTCGTTTTGGCCCAATTCAACGAAGGATGACATCATGCGTCAGGCGATCGTTGATGCCGGGGCTACATTTGTCGACATTTCCGAACAGGGGCATGACAAGTCAAATCAGGCCAGTGCGGAACAAAAGTTTGAACACGCTGGCGTCGCCGCCCATCCCGGCGACCGAGGAATGCAGGCCATCGCCACTGCCATCTTTGCAGCCATTCGGGAGCGGGCTGGCCTGACGGGGAAATGAAGTAGAGATTTTGGCGGTGGCACGCCAACAGCCCGGCAAAGGGCTTCGGCCCCTATCGTGCTCCGCGGCCGCCAACGACGGGGCAGCTAACGACGGGGCAGCTAACCAAGCGGCAGCTAACCAAGCGGCCAAGCGGCAACGACCAAGCGACCACGACAACCGCTCGGCTTGGAAGTCTAGTCAGCCCGCCCGGAGCCCTATCTGTTAGACTCAACCGGACGATCCCGCGTTGCATTTCCTGATCCGTCGCGGCCCCCGTGTGGCGACATCGGTCAACTCACAAACGATCCATACGTCAGGCGAGCAGCCCACCGCCCGAGTTAGAATTCCCCCAGGCCCGGTCATGCGGCTCGATCGCAATCCCTTCTCCCTCAAAACCAATTTCGCAAACGCATGAACCGAATCATTCCCATTGGATTTGCTGGCGTGGCGTCACTCGCAATGCTGGCATCCCTATGGCCTCTCGAATCCATCACACTGCGTTTCGTGTGTGTCCTGTTTGCCTTCGCAATCGCGTCTGTCCTAGTGATCCGTCGCTCACGCACCGAGCGGCTGCTTGGAATTTCCACGATTGGACTGGTTGTCTGGATCGCGACAACGAACTGGCCGTTGCATTTGGCCTACGCGGCTTCAGCTTCCTCGATTGACAGGATCGCGAACAAGGTCCGCGCCGGAGAAACGATTTCCACGCCATGCTCAGCCGGTCTCTTTCGCATTGACAAAGCTGAGCTGGCACAAAGTGGTACCGTCTGCCTGTGGACCGATGATGATCCAGCCGGTCGCACCGGATTCGTCCAATGTGGCCCTGTTCATCCACCCTTTAATTTATGGTCACACACTCGGCTAAGCGACACCTGGCAATTCATCTCTGAAGATTGACGAAGCCAGCAGAAGTGATGAGACGGTGTCTTTGTTCTCATCGAGGAAGCTTATCGAGAGGAATCATCGGTGTTCGTCGCTGGTCGGTTCCTGTCTCAAACCCAATTCGCGATTCAGAATTCCCAAATGACATCACATCGATTGTTCATCGTACCTGCCATCATCGTTTCGCTATGGATCTCGTTTGGCAACGCTGACGACACAGTTGTTGGCGAGACCTCAGCGGCGGCCTCGCCCGTTTTACTGGAGGCGAAAATGGAGCAGGCTTGGGAGGTTGTGTGGGAGCGTTTTTTTCAGTCCGAAGTGGATACGTTTGCTGACTACCTGAGCAGTTATGAACCGGGAAAGGAACTGGCACACCTGCCCACTGCGGAGGAGGTCCAGAGACAGTATCCCAACCCATGCGGATACAGCACGGGGATGGAGGACGGCATGATTTTGGGCGGCGCGATGCTCAGCATCATTACGGACAGGTACGCCGTCACGAAAGACGAACGCCTCGGTGAGCAGATCAAAAAGGTATTCAGCGGCGTGCGACGGTGCGCAACCGTTCACGGTGTGCCGGGATTTCTCGCCAGGAATGTTTGCCGTGAAGACGGCAAGAGCGTGTACATCAACTCGTCGCGAGACCAGTACACGCACGGAGTACACGGGCTCTGGAAGTACTACCGGAGCCCGCTCGCCGATGAAGCGACGCGGGGTGAGATCCGGACCATCTTGGCAGCCGTGGCAGACCGCATGATCGAGTTTGCGACGCCCGGCAACAACTACGATTTTTGTCGGGCTGATGGAAAACGCTGCCCGCTGGGAATTTGCCGCATGTGGAATGTTCAGGCCCACGAGGCCGCGCGTCTCCCGATGATCTACGCCGCCGCCTGGGACGTCACAAGAGACGAGAAGTACTATCAACTGTGGCGAACGTACGTCGCCGAAGCGGTGCAGCAATCCGCCACCCCGGACAAGAACACGCCCGCGTACGCAATTCTGCAGATGCAATGCTCGCTAGAGTTGCTCTCAGAGTTAGAGGAGGATGCCGCCCTCAAGGCACAGATGGACGAGGTCATGCAACACTTGGCCGAAATCGCCGAAACACGCTCGCAAAATGTTGCCCAGGCTCTCTCTCACAAGACTGCTGAAGAGATGAGAATGCTGGGTCCCGACTGGCGGACGGTGCGTGTTTTGAAGAGCGCGCCGGGCTACGACAACCCTCAATGGGGACCGTATCGCAAAGTGTGGCATCTCACACGCGAGGCTGGCGAGGCAGCGATGGTGCCACTAATGGTTGATCATCCCGCGATATCGGACGTGCAAAAAGAGCGACTGCGAGAATTGATCGCGGACACGGATTATCTGCACAACTCGAGTTGCGGGATCATCTATCACCTGGGCGCCTACTGGAAAGCCCGTTCGAACAACGCTCTCTAAGCTTGCTGGGACAACAACACGCCTCCGATCCACGATGATTCGCCCGTAGACGAGCGCTCAGCGGGAATTCGCGAGGTGGTCGCCATCCGGGGTGGCGTGCACCTAGCCACACATCTTGGCCTTGCGTGATTCGATTCCACCTTAGCGATCATTTTAAACGCGAGCCTGTTGTGGATTCTGCGTTACGGTACACTGGGGATCATCACATACCTACAAACTTCCACGTTCATCAGAGGCGGACTGATCGACGCGAGAGATGGATCCCTCTATGCAATCGCAGTCAGAATCCTCAACCAGCCAAACCCAGTCCCAGGGCGGCCAGTCACAGTCGCAGGGCGACGAATTGCCGCGTTTGAGTGGCTATCAAAGTGACGGGTTTTACGACGAAGTGGTCCGTGACGACGGTGTCGCCCGGCCTGATTCGGTCGCGTTAGTCGATCTGATCAATCGACTTCCCGTCGGTGAGTTGCAGCGTCGGCAACGAGCGATCGAACGGTCGTTGTACCAGATGGGCATCACGTTCACCGTCTACAGCGACAATGAGGGCACTGAAAAAATCATGCCCTTCGACATCGTGCCGCGGATTCTTTCGGCAGGCGTCTGGGCGGACATCGAGGCGGGGCTCAAGCAACGCATCCGTGCGTTGAACCAGTTCCTCGCTGATGTGTACAGCGAACGACGGATTATCAATGAGGGCGTCATTCCAGCGCGCATCATTGACTCCTGTCCGCACTATCTCCCCCAGTGCATGGGACTCAAACCGCCGGCGGGCGTATGGTGCCACATCACCGGTACGGATTTGGTGCGAGACAACGAGGGTGCCGTGTACGTGCTCGAAGACAATATGCGATGTCCTTCGGGTGTCTCCTACGTACTGCAAAACCGCGCGGTGATGAAGAAGAACTTCCCCCGTGCGTTTTCGGATTCCAGCGTTCGTCCGGTCAGCGATTATCCATCGCGTCTCTACCACACGCTGCGGCAAATGGGTCCGGGTGGGATGCTCAATCCGACGGTCGTCGTGTTAACACCCGGCGTCTACAACAGCGCTTACTATGAACACTCGTTCCTCGCCCACCAGATGGGCGTTGAGCTCGTCGAGGGACGCGACCTGTTGGTGGAGAACGATCGCGTCTACATGCGAACCACCGATGGTTTGCAGCCAGTGGATGTCATTTACCGGCGGGTTGACGATACTTTTCTCGACCCCGAGGTCTTTAACAAGGACTCCGTGTTGGGCGTTCCCGGGTTAATGCGAGCATACCGTGCGGGCAACCTGGCGTTGGCGAACGCACCGGGAACCGGCGTCGCCGATGACAAGGTGGTGTACGCGTTTGTGCCGGATATGATCCGGTTCTATCTCAACGAAGAACCAATCCTCAACAACGTCCCTACGTACTTGTGTGAGCGGATTGAGGATCGTGAGTATGTACTGGCTCACCTCGACGAATTGGTTGTCAAAGCGGCAGGTGAATCAGGCGGCTACGGAATTCTGATTGGCCCACACGCGACCCCTGAGCAACGCGCGGAGTTTGCGGAGAAAATTCGCGAGAACCCGCGCAACTATGTCGCTCAGCCGACACTGCAATTATCGCGTGTCCCTACGATGACGAGTGACAAGCTCGAAGGCCGGCATGTCGATTTGCGTCCGTATATTCTCTGCCGCAGCCCCGAGGACGTCTGGGTTTTGCCTGGTGGCTTGACACGAGTTGCGTTGAAAAAAGGATCACTCGTCGTCAATTCTTCTCAAGGCGGCGGCAGCAAAGACACTTGGGTCGTCGCAAGCCCCGGCCAAACTGTCGCTCAACCGTAGCGCGGCGGTTGATCAATTCTGTCTGCGATGGATCTTGCTGAAGATCCGTTGAGTAGGATTTTTTGACAAGATCCGACACGGAACACACACGAGTCGTTCCCTTCTTTTCACTTCTTATTACAAACCCAACGTCATGCTGTCCCGCGTCGCCGAATCGGTTTATTGGATGAGTCGCCAAATCGAGCGTGCTGAGAATATCGCTCGGTTCCTCGAAGTCACCTTGCACTTGGTCCTCGACCAACCTGAAAATCTCGTCGATCCTTGGGATCCCTTGGTTCGCGTGACCGGTGACGAGCAATGGTTCAAGGAAAAGTACGGCGCACCGAACCAGGAAAATGTGGTTCACTTCCTGGCTTTTGACGATGCTTATCCGCACTCGATGTTGACTTGCCTACGTGCTGCTCGTGAAAACGCACGCGGGGTTCGCGAGAAACTCTCCTCTGAAGCGTTCGAGCAAATCAACGAGTTTTATCTGTTTGTCAACGATGCGTCGCGGAACGAATCGCTCGACCGCAACAGTCAGTTCTTCGACGATATCCGGCAGCACGCCCTGCTGTGGAGCGGCGTGTTGGCGAGCACGATGGCCCAGGACACCACATGGCACTTTGCGAACGTGGGGCGGATGCTAGAAAGATCCGACAAGACCTCTCGAATTCTCGACGTCAAGTATTTCAATCTACTGCCGAGCGTGGATCACGTCGGCACGGCGATCGATGAGCTGCAGTGGTCAGCGTTGCTGCTGGCGATTAGCGGGTTCGAAGCCTACCGGCGGGACCACCACGACATCGACGTTGAGAACGTCGTCGATTTCTTTTTGTTCAACCGCACATTTCCGCGAAGCGTCCACCACTGCATCGCATCGGCGGGTTGGTCCCTCAGCGAGATCGACCAAAGTTCCCGCATGCGGCAGACCAGCCCAGCGAGCGAGATGTTGGATGCCCTTCAGCATCGCCTGGCCACGGCCGAGGTCAAGGATGTACTGGCCGGTGGCATGCATGAGTTTGTCGACGATTTACAACGCGAACTCAACGAAGTCGGCAACTCACTTGCTGAATACTATTTCCAGGCGTCTCACAAGTAGCCAGCTCACGCGAGCCGTGCCCACCTCCCTCCATTCTCCTTGGTTTTCTCATGACGATTCGCGTTGCGCTGCACCACAAGACCTCTTATCTCTACGACCGCCAGATCATGCTTGGGCCACAGTTGGTGCGTCTGCGTCCGGCCTATCATGGGCGGACTCCGATCCCGGCGTACAGTTTAACGATCTCGCCGGATGAGCATTTTGTCAATTGGCAGCAGGATCCGTTCGCAAACCCGATTGCGAGACTGATTTTCGAGAAGCCCACCGATCACTTCAGCGTCACCGTCGACTTGATCGCGGACATGACCGTGATCAATCCGTTTAACTTCTTTGTTGATGACGCCGCAGGCAAATTCCCGTTTGAGTACGACGCGGAGACACGCCAACAGTTAGCGAGTTATTTGGAACCGGGGGAGTTGACTCCGGAGCTGAAAAAATGGATAGAATCGTTGCCGCAGTCCAACGAACGGACCATCGATTTCATTGTCGATATCAATCGGATTGCCCAGCAAAAGATTGACTACAAAATTCGCCTCGAGCCGGGGATGCAATCTCCCGAACAGACGCTGACTCTGTGCAGCGGTTCGTGCCGCGATTCGGCCTGGATGCTCGTCGAGACATTTCGACAGATGGGGCTGGCCGCGAGATTCGTCTCGGGTTACCTGATCCAGCTTGCCACGGACCAGGAATCGCTGGACGGGCCGTCCGGTCCCACGGAAGACTTCTGCGATCTGCACGCGTGGACGGAAGTATTCCTTCCCGGTGCCGGCTGGGTCGGCCTTGACCCCACCAGCGGACTGCTGGCCGGGGAAGGGCACATCCCCTTGGCGTGCACGCCGACCTATTCCGGTGCCGCTCCGATCACCGGCGGTCACGAGCCCTGCGAGGTTTCGTTTGAACATGAGATGACTGTCACGAGGGTGCACGAAGACCCCCGTGTGACGAAGCCGTATACCGATACGACCTGGCAGGAGATTCTCGCGGCTGGTGATCAAATCGATGAACAGCTGGAGGCCGGCGATGTGCGACTGACCATGGGCGGTGAACCAACGTTCGTGTCCATTGATGACATGGACCATCCACAGTGGAACACCGATGCGGTGGGCGAGGACAAGCGCGTGCTCAGCAACGTGATTCTCAAGCGATTCCGCGATAAACTCACCGAGTCGGATCAAATCGGCAGTGGCAGTTTGTTGCATTACGGCCAGGGCAAATGGTATCCCGGCGAGCAGTTGCCGCGCTGGGCACTAACGTGTTTGTGGCGCCGCGACGGTGAACCGATCTGGCACGACGAGCAATGGCTCGCCGATGAAGGAAAAGATTACGGGCACACCCACGAGGATGCACAAAGTTTCATCCGTGTCTTGTCACGCGAACTCGGAATCAGCGCCAAGATGGCGTTCCCTGTCCATGAAGACATCTTCCATTACCTATGGAAAGAGGACCGGTTACCCGTCGACATCGACTCCGCCGACCCACGGCTGAAGGATCCCAACGAACGGGCGATGCTGATGCGAACCTTCGGCAACGGTCTCGGCACGCCGGTCGGGTACGTCCTGCCGCTGCGCCGAGCATGGTGGCAAGCCCTTCCAGGTTGGATGGGCGGGAAATGGCCGATTCGCAGTGGGAAGATCTATCTCATTCCCGGTGAATCTCCGATCGGCCTACGTTTGCCGTTAGACAAGCTGCCGACGGATTCGTACAGCGCGGCACCGTTTTACTCAACGCCGTTGGATCCAACGATGACCCACGGCCCCTTGCCCAGTTCGGCTCGCGGTACGGGTGACGACGTGAGAAACATTCGTGGGATGGATAGTTACGTCGCGGCTCGGCAAGGCGGCACCGGTGGCGCTGGCCCCGATGGTCGCGATGAAGCCTCAGCGGCGACCGTCAACGAACAAACACTCGACGACGTCGACGAAGACGACTTGCCCACCCACGATGACGTCGTCCACACGGCACTGTGCGTGGAAGCTCGGTACGGTCGACTGCACGTATTCATGCCGCCAGCTCAGCGTCTGGAGGATTATCTCGATTTGATTTCTGCGATCGAGCAGACGTGCGCCATGACGGAGACCCCGGTTGTTGTGGAGGGCTATTTGCCTCCGGCGGACGATCGGATCGACTACTTCAAGATCACCCCGGACCCCGGCGTGATCGAAGTCAACACGCAGCCATCGCCAACTTGGCGATCACTGGTGAACTTGACGCAGACGCTCTACGAAGAGGCGCGACTATCGCGATTGGGCACAGAAAAGTTCGACCTCGACGGCCATCACACCGGCACCGGCGGCGGCAATCACGTTGTCATGGGCGGTGCTAAACCGGCTGACAGCCCATTCCTAAGACGTCCCGATCTGCTGGGCAGTTTGATCCGGTGCTGGCACAATCACCCGTCGCTGTCGTATCTATTCAGTGGCAAATTCATTGGGCCGACCAGCCAGGCGCCGCGGATGGACGAGGCCCGCAGCGACTCCGTCTATGAGATGGAAATCGCCCTTGCACAACTACCACCGGTCGGTACCGACGTCCCGCCATGGCTGGTCGATCGACTGTTTCGCGACCTACTCGTCGATACCACCGGCAATACCCACCGAGCGGAAATCTGCATCGATAAGATGTATTCCCCCGACAGCTCGACCGGACGGCTCGGGCTGGTCGAACTGCGTGGATTCGAGATGCCGCCACACGCGCAGATGAGCTTGGCTCAGCAGTTATTGATCCGTGGGATCGTCGCCGCGTTTTGGGAGTCTCCGTGCACCGATCCCTTGGTCCCCTGGGGACCGATGTTGTATGACCGCTATCTCCTGCCGTACTTCGTATGGCAGGATTTGCAGAACTTGACTGATCAACTGCAACGCTCTGGATCCCCCGTGCGTGCGGATTGGTTTGCTCCCCACCATGAATTTCGTTTCCCAGTAATGGGCGAGCTCGTGGTTGATGGCGTGCGGATGGAACTGCGTAGCGCCATCGAGCCCTGGTACGTGATGGGTGAAGAGGCAGGGTCTGCAGGCACAGCTCGGTTTGTCGATTCGTCGCTCGAACGGATGCAAATTCTAGTCGAGGGCATGGATCCCCTGCGTTATGCGGTGACCTGTGCGGGCCACCGCGTGCCGCTGCATCAAACGGGTGTGACAGGGCAGGCGGTTGCGGGCGTCAAGTACCGAGCTTGGCAACCACCGCGTTGTTTGCACCCCACGATTGGGATTCAGACGCCGTTGCGGTTTGATCTGATCGACCTGAAGGCGAGACGGAGCGTTGGGGGCTGCACGTACCACGCCGTCCATCCTGGTGGTATCTGCAGCGATAACTTTCCGATCAACGCGAAGGAAGCTGAGTCTCGCCGGACGGCGAGATTTGATGCCTTCACACTGACCGGTGGCGAAATCCAGGTGCCTCCACTGCCGACCTTCCACGGATCCGAGCCCTACCCGCTTACAATGGATTTGCGTCGACTCTAGACTGTCCGATCACACATCGACACCCATCCCAAAGGCCTGCACACTTTGTCGACTTCCATGGCAACGCCCTTTTCTCTGGCTAGTTATGAAAAGGCGATCGGTCGGTTCGACGAGTGCCGTGGGGAGGGGCAACTCATCCGCCCGCAATGGGCGACGATAGAGAACATGTTCAATCAGATCGGCGCCAGCGGCTTGAATGACCGCTCGGTGCAGATCGAGCAGCTCGTTCGTGAGCACGGTTTGACGTTTCAGTTTGATGGCGATCAAAAACCATGGCAACTCGGGCCGGTTCCGGTTGCATTGGAAGATCAGGATTGGAAAAGTCTTTCCAGCGGTCTGGCGCAGCGTGTCCGGGTACTCGAAGCGGTGCTTGACGACTTACTTGGGCCGCAAATTCTCGTTCGCGATCGAATCATTCCCAGAGAGATCGTGTGGGGCAACCCGCACTTCTACCGTTCCTATCACCAACTGGGACGTGACCAGCAGTTAGCGAGCGAGAATGGTTCGTTACCGCCGGCGACCGCAGGTGCGAAACGATTGCACGTCACGGCTTTCGATATTGTGCGTGGGGACAACGGTCGATGGTGGGTGACGGGTGACCGCACGCGTGCCCCGAGTGGACTGGGACATTTGTTGGAAAACCGGATCGTGCTCAGCCGAGCGCTGCCGCATCTCCACCGCCGCGCCAACGTCCGCCGCCTGGCACCTTTCTTCGAATCTTTGCGATCGCATTTCCGCGCCCTGGCGCCCCATGCAAACGAGAACCCGCGCGTCGCGTTGTTAGCCCCCGGATCGGGTAGCTATCGTGAATTCGAAGATGCGTATCTGGCCCGCTATCTCGGCTATACCCTGGTCCAGGGACGCGATCTTGCGGTGCGCGGTGAGCGATTAAATTTGAAGACGCTCGGCGGTCTGCTGCCGATCGATGTCCTTTGGCGACACGTTTCCGATCAGAACTGCGATCCGCTCGAACTCGATCCTGCCGCGATCGAAGGGTGCACGGGTTTGCTGCAAACGATTCGCGACGGCAACATCGCGGTCGTCAATTCGATTGGAGCGACGATCGCAGAAATGCCCGCACTGTTGCCGTTCCTGCGCGCCGCGGCGCGTAAACTGCTTGGCGAAGAACTCACGCTGCCGAGTGTTGCGACCTACTGGTGCGGTGATGAGGGACCCTGCCGATTCGTCCTGAACAATTTAGACAAACTCATCATCCGCGGCGCGTTTTCGGTCAAAGAATTCGAGCCCTTGATTCCCGAACAGATGACGACTGAGGAAAAGGCCGATCTGGTTCGCAGGATTAAAGCTCAACCGCATCGCTTTGTCGGCCAGGAGCGATTATCACACAGCCTCACGCCGGTTTGGAGTGATGGGAAATTGCAGCCGTGGCATTTGACGCTGAGATCATTCCAGCTGCAGACGGCCGATGGCGTGGAAGTCTTGCCGGGGGGATTGGCACGAGTCAGCCCCCGACCGGAACTGCTCGGTGGATCGGCGGTCAGCGGCCAGATGACGCAGGATTGTTGGATCGTTACCAACGAACCGGTGGACCATGAGGCGACACTACTGCCGCTGGAATCGGAAACCATCCGGCTCCATCGCAGCGGCGCGGAGTTGCCCAGCCGCGTGGCCGAACATTTATTCTGGCTCGGACGCTACACCGAACGCTGCGAATCGATCGCGAGATTACTGCGGACGACCCTAACGCGACTCGCCGGTGAAGACGAACTCGATGAGTTGTCGGAAATGCCACGCTTGACCGCCGCACTCGCGGCGATGGGACAGTTGGAACCGGACTATGCCATCGAGGGGCTCAACGGAGCGATGCCGCGACTCGACGTGATGTTGCCTGACAGTGTCTTTGACGGCAGTACGTCGCGTGGATTGCAATCTGCGGCGGTTGGGGCACTCCGCAACGCATCGGCGGTACGAGATCGCATTTCGCTCGATGCCTACCGGATCCTGCGAGCGCTGCACAAAGAGGTGGTTGTGGAAAGTCGCCCGCGAGGCGGCAACGTCATCGCCGCGATCGAAAGACTGAATCACTGCATCACGTTACTGCTCGCCTTCAGTGGCCTGGCCGCGGAGAGCCTGACGCGGACGCATGGTTGGCGTTTTGTGCTGTTGGGGCGGAGGATCGAGCGGGCACATCAAACGGCCGAACTCCTGCTCGCGACGATGACGGTGCCGCTGGGAAACGAGAGCAGTTTATGCGAAGCGATTCTGGAAGCGACTGACAGTCTGATGACTTATCGCTCTCGCTATTTATCGCTCACGCGGCCTGCGCCGACGATCGACCTACTGGTCACCGATGAATCGAATCCGCGCTCGTTGCGTTTTCAGATGCAGGACATCGAACAGGTCCTCCTGGAGTTGCCCACCTCCGCTGCCCAGGTGGGACTCGGAGAGGATGAGCGGATCGCAGCTGATTTGATGCGTCGGCTACTGGTCGCCGATGTCACGAACCTCTCGCGTTGCGGACCGGACAGGAGTCGGGCCGCATTGGCGGAACTGCTCGACAACGTTTGCGTAGCGATTCCGAAACTCGCCAATGCGATTGAAGCCCGCTACCTCAACCACACTTCGGTTTCGCAGTCGTTGACCGGCGAGCCCGCCAAACCGCACTCGCCCTTTGGTCTTACACTATGACGCAGTCTGCGGATTACAAGATCGTTCACGAAACGGCTTATCGTTACAGCGAGCCGGTGGCGCTTTGTCAAAACCAACTTCGCATGCGGCCGAAAGCTCATTGCCACCTGATCTGCCATTCCTGCGATGTTGACATCGATCCGGAGCCGACATCCCGCCATCAGCACACGGATTACTTTGGCAATGTGGTGGATTCGTTTGCAATTGAGTCGTTACATCAGTCCTTGCGGGTGCGCGTCTCGAGTCGCGTGACCGTATCGATCCCCGATGCCGATAATCTCTTACGGGCACCGGCCTGGGCAGACCTTGCTGCGATGCTGCGACGTGGCGATTGCACAGCGGATTGGAACGCGAGTGAGTACATCTTTGCATCGCCCCGTATCGAACTGAACACGATGTTCGCCGACTACGCTCGTTCGATCATGCAACCCTACATCAGCATCATCGACGCGGTCGACGCATTGACGAAGCACATCCATCAAGATTTCCGGTACGACACGCAGGCCACCGACGTGCACACGTCGACCGAAGCGGCCTTCATTCAGAGAGCAGGTGTGTGCCAGGATTTTGCTCACGTGCAGATCGCTTGCCTACGGAGCCTAGGGCTGGCCGCCAGGTACGTCAGTGGCTACCTCCGAACGTACCCGCCGCCGGGCAAACCCCGCTTGGTCGGCTGCGACGAATCACACGCGTGGATTGGCGTCTACGCGGGCCCCGAGATCGGTTGGGTCGACTTCGACCCCACCAACGCGGTTCGCGCGGGCACCGATCATATTCCCATGTGCCTCGGTCGCGACTACGACGACATCAGTCCGATGCGTGGGATCGTGATGGGCGGCGGGAAACCGATACTCAAAGTCAGCGTCGATGTGCTGCCACTTGAGTAGCGAGGCTGCGATCGTCTCGGTGAGTGCGTAGAATGGAATTCCGGTTAGCAGCGACCGAAATCTGTTTTAGATATCTCGATTCGCTGTTCACCGTCACGAAGTATCGCGTGAAGAAAATCGGACGTCGGTACGCTCACCAGAACGCGGGCCCCCATCGTTTGGCGAGACGGGCGACGGGATAAATTCTCACTTGCTGTTCACGCGTTACTAAATTCGGAACCCTCGATTTCACCTCCCCCGACGTCAGTCGTTTTCTAGAATGAACGAATGAAAAAAAGCCCGTTTCCCGGCATGGCCCCGTTTCTCGAATTTCGTTGGCCGCAGATGCATGCTCGAGCCAGCGGGATTGACGAGCGTCTAAATTGTGCGCGCGGGTGTAGCTAACGTGTCGCAATCAGATCGACCTCGAATCGTTGTGATCGGAGCAGGTGCTGCTGGCATGATGGCGGCGGCCGTGGCGGCGCGCCGCGGAGTGGACGTCATCGTGTTGGAGAAATCGAGCAAGACCGGTGTCAAAATCTTGATGTCGGGCGGCACGCGTTGCAACCTCACGCATGACACCGATGCGAGGGGGATTACGAAGGCGTTTGGCCACGCCGCCCGTTGGTTGCAACCGAGTGTGGGGAAGTGGTCACCGAGTGACTCGATCGAGCACTTTCACCGACTCGGGGTAGCCACCAAGCGAGAATCAACCGGCAAGATTTTTCCGCTGAGTAACCGCGCCATCGACGTGCGCGATGCCCTTCATCGCGATATGATCGAAGCGGGCGCGATACTGGAACTGCAGTCCGCAGTGCAGTCGGTTCGACCTGCTAGCAAAGGTGGCTGGAGGGTGACGACGGCGTCGGCCAACGGCCAGCATGAACTCGCTGCTGATCGCGTGATCGTTACCGCGGGCGGGCAAAGTTGGCCGGGCTGCGGGACCACGGGCGATGCCTATGCGTGGTTGTCTGAACTGGGCCATACGATCGTTCGCACGCGGCCGGCGTTGGTTCCGTTGGTGGGCGGCACCGAGGCGACGCGCGCCTTGTCGGGATTGACTCTCGATGATGTCATTGCCGAAGTCCACGACGCTTCCAAAGCATCTTCGAAAAAACCGCTCGTTCGGCGTCGAGCCTCGTGGCTATTCACGCACTTTGGATTTTCAGGACCGGCCGCGATGGATGTCAGCGGGACGATCACGGCAGCACCGTCGTTTCGTGACACGCGCCTGCAACTCGATCTCGTCCCGGAACTCAGCGAGGCGAATCTGCGAGCACTCTTTGCCCAGCGGAGCGGACAAAACGGGAAACAGACGATCTCGAATCTGATCGCGCAGTGGCTGCCTTCGCGCCTAGCGAACGAACTGGCGCAGTCATGCGGTGCGAAGACGCCGAGTGGTGAGAAAACGCTCGCTGAATTTTCCGCCGCTTCGGTGAACCAACTGATCGATCACCTCAAGGGTTGGCGGCTACCGGTTCACGATACACGCGGGTTCGCCAAAGCCGAAGTGACGGCCGGCGGCGTGTCGCTGGCCGATGTCAATCCACGGACGATGCAGTCTCGACACTGCCCGGGATTATTCATTGCCGGCGAGGTCTTGGATGTGGACGGTTGGATTGGCGGTTACAATTTTCAAGCCGCGTTCAGTACCGGTCGTGCCGCCGGAATCGCCGCGACGGACATCGATGATGCGATGCAATCCAACTAGTTTCGCACCCTCGCGGGCATGTCCGTCGGGAAAGCACGTTTTGCCAACCGCACGGGATGCGGAATCTTCATCTTTGCCATCAAAAACGCTATACTGAACGTTGTCGTATTCGCTCCCCAAACCTCGTCAGAGTAAGTAAATGACTGTCGCCACCCCTACCAAACTGCTTCCTGAAGTTGAGGCGTTTCTGAGCCAGAGTCCATTCCCGAGTTTCGTGGGCGGCAAGGATTTCCCCGCGGCGTCCGGGAATACGATCGCGACGATCGATCCGGGGTCGGGTGAGAAGATCGCCGAGATTCACGACCTCAGCGGTACCGAAGTCGATCGGGCCGTTGAGATTGCCGAAGCCGCCTTTCCAGCTTGGGCGGGACTCTCTCAGGAGGATCGAGGCGAGATCCTAAGCAAGTTGGCAGATGCGGTTGAGCAACATAAACCGGTGATCGCTCAAATCGAGGCCCTCGACGCGGGCAAGATCGAGTCGCAAGCGGCCGGTGACGTGCAAAACTTTGTCGACACGCTGCGGTATTTCGTGAAGCTCGCGGGCCAAGTTGAATTGCGTGAAAAGATCGATTCCCCCGGCTACGATGCCTGGAAATATCGTCAGCCATGGGGTGCTTGTGCGTTCATTTTCCCATGGAACTTCCCCTTCCTGCTGATCGGCTGGGGAGTCACGCCCGCGCTCGCCGCTGGCAACACGGTTGTGATCAAGCCCGCCGAAGACACTTCGTTGTCGGCACTCTACCTGGCGCGGTTGGCCAAGGAAGTCGGCGTTCCCGACGGGGTGATCAACGTGGTCACCGGCAGTGGGGCTGGCGCTGGCGCGGCCCTGTCCAACAACACCCAAATCAAACGCATGTCGTTCACGGGTTCTCCAGAAGTCGGACGGATGGTGGGTGAAGCCTGTGGACGCAATCTCGTGCCGGTCAAACTCGAACTCGGTGGCAAGGGCGCAGCGGTCGTCTTTGATGACGTCGACGTTGCTGATACCGCGGAGAAACTAGTCGGTGCGATCACGTTCCACTCGGGGCAGGTTTGCTGTGACGCAACCCGCTGGTTCGTTCAGAGTGCGATCTATGACGAGTTCGTCAAAGAGTGCACCGCGAGAATGAACAAAATCCGCGTTGGTCACCCGCTCGATCCAACGAGCGACATGGGTCCGGTCGTGAACGCCAAACAATGCAGCCGCGTGCTCGGATATCTCGACAAGGGCCAAGCCGGCGGCGCCGAATGCCTCTGTGGCGGCAGCGAGGCCGAAGTCGAAGGCTACACAGGGCATTACATCAAGCCATCCCTGTTGGCGGGCACGCTCGACAATGTTGCTGCTCAGGAAGAAATTTTTGGCCCGGTAGCCTATCTCGCTAAGTTTGACAACGAAGAGCAGGCCATCGCGATGGCCAACGACACCGATTACGGGTTAGCCAACAGTGTCTGGACCCAGGACGACAAACGGGCCGCCCGTGTCGCTGAGGCCATGGTCGCCGGTAACAGTTGGATCAACGCCCACAATGTGTTCGCCCAAGGCGTGCCCTATGGCGGAGTCAACAAGAGCGGATTAGGCGGCGGCGTGCTTTCGCCTGAAACACTGATGGATTACTACCGCAGCACGTCGGTCGTCCGCCCCCTGGCATGAGGCGGTGACCGAGCATTTGAAATCGTGAACCATTTCGATTTCATTTCTGAGTAGCTTGGGACGATCGTCCCAAGCTCTCAGTTGGGCGACCGTTCACTGAACCAAGGCCTCGGATGGGACATGAGTCCCATCCGAAAGGCACTTGGCCGCTGAGTCCCTACGTTTTAAACGTTGATCTCATATCCCTTGCGGCTCTCTCGACTGAGGAAACCATTGGCCTGCTCGTCGCCGACAATCTGGCGGGTGTCGGGATTCCAATTCAGTTCGCGGCCCAAGCGGATTGAGATGTTTGCCAGGTGACAGATCTCGAGCATCCGGTTGTGGGACCACACGTCGGAGATCGGTTGCTCGCGAGATCTCATCGCATCGACGAAGTTCGCCGTGTGATTTGCGCTCACCGGGCCGCCATAGACTGCCTCGACCGCCCCTTCGGGTAGCGGATTGGTTTTCAGTTCCTCGACCGGTTTCCCTGTCAATTTGCCGCGGTTGACGAAGATGCGTCCCTTCGTACCCTCGAACAAAATGCCATTGTCGCCCTCGCTGGTGATGATCAACGGAATGTCGCCGGGCATGTTGGCGTGGATTTCAAACTTGGTCGGCGAGTTGTACTGATCGTCGACAGTCGCATAGCCGTCCTCATACTTCACCGGTAGCGAATAGCTCACCGGTGTGATCTTGTTCGGCCCGGTATCCCCCGCACCCAGCGCCCATGTCGCAATGTCAACATGGTGAGCCCCCCAATCGTTCATTTGGCCGCCTGAGTATTCATACCAGTTCCGCCAGGCGTAGTGACAATTGGTATACAGCGGCACCCCTCCGCCGTAACCGACTCGCATCTCCGGCAAGGCACGGTAGGCGACCTTGGGAGCAGGGCCGAGCCACATGTCCCAATCGAGGCCTTCGGGGACAGCGACCGCCGGGATCACGGGCGAGCCCGATGCACCGTTGATTCCACAAGTCACCCGGCGGATGTCGCCGATCCGGCCATCTCGGATGATCGCGATCGCTTGGAGGAACCGCTGCCCCGATTCGGTCCGCTGCATCGTGCCAACCTGGAAGACGCGTCCGGTTTGCTTGACAATCTTCTCGATCAGTTTGCCTTCGTCGATGGTCAACGTCAGAGGTTTCTCGCAATAGACGTCTTTGCCGGCCAGCATCGCTTCGACGGAAATCTTTGTGTGCCAATGATCCGGCGCTCCGATCATGACAGCATCGATGTCGTCGCGATCGAGTACCTCACGGTAATCCTTGTATCCGTCAGGTTTCTTGCCCGTTTTCTTCTCAAGCTTCTCGACATTTTCACCCAACACGTTCGCGTCGACGTCCGCGAATGCAGCGAAATCCGCGAAGGGGGTCGATTTGCTGGTGATCGCCCAGCCCTGGTTCCGCAACCCGATCGTGGCGAAGACCGGTCGGTCGTTGGGTGAATCAGCGGCAGAGGCGGCCCCACTCCAGGAGGGCAGCATGGCCGCGCCTCCAATGCCGGTGGCGGCTTGCAGAAAACGGCGACGGTCCAAAGGGCGAGGGGTTGGCATGGTGGGGATCCAAATGAGGAGAAAGATTAAAGACTAAAATATACACGCTATGAGCAACCGAGTGTATCTAGGAGATCTGGTATCGTCTCTCGGAGAAGGCACGCCGACCAGGCGAGTTGATTGCATCGAAGCTCGACCGACCGGGGGGCTGTGGCGTTCGACGAGCGACTCAACGTGCACGGGTTCCTGTAAATCAAAGACAAAAAATAGGCGAATCGCGAGGCTCGATTGCAGATTCTGCTACAGGCTGTCAAACTAGACGGGCCGAGAGGCTTGTTTCACGACAGGAGCCGGTGGTTGCCTGTCTGCCCCCCTTTCCCCCATGAGTTTGCTGTCACGTGTCTGCCTCATCCACTCTCACGCTTACCGACGTCTTTCCCACGGAATTGCAGCATCTCGTAGGCGAGAATCAGCCGCTCAACGAGCACCTGTGGTTGGGAATTGGCGGTCCCGCTCGCTTTTTGGCCGAACCGGTCGAAGTCGCTCAGATTGCTCAGCTGATCCAAGCCGCCCGTCAACACGACCTGGCCGTGCGGATACTCGGCCACGGCAGTAACGTGCTGGTCCGCGAGGCGGGCTTTGACGGTTTGGTGATTTCGCTCGGCGGACCGGCCACATCGGGGCTGGAAATTGCCGGTAATTGCCTCCGGGCGGGCGCAGGCGCCAAACTGACCCACGCGGCGATCAAGACCGTCGGTGAGGGACTCGGCGGACTCGAGCATTTGGTCGGCATTCCCGGCAGCGTGGGCGGTGCGGTGGTAGGCAACGCGTCTGCCGAAGGACGGGACATCGGCTCGGTCGTGCGTTCGATCGACGTGCTCGACGAGACCGGGGCGGCAAAAACCTTGTCTTCCGAGGAAGCTGGCTTTTCTCACCGCAAGTCGACCCTCGATGGGCTCGTCGTGCTCACGGTGGAGTTCGAACTTGAACCCAAAGAAGTGTCGGCGCTCACCAAGCGAATGCAGAAACTTTGGATTCATCGAGGCCAACGACGCCCCTCCGATACCGCTCGCATTGTGATGCCGTTCATCGATCCCGACTCCATGTCGACACGTGATCTGATTGTCAACACGGGCCTGTCGGGGCTCCGCGAGGGGGACGTTTCGCTGGATCTATCAGCTCCGCAGTACCTCGTCGCCCACGAAAATGCGACCAGCGACCAGTGCCTGCGTTTGATTGACCGCGTGCGAGAGCAGGTGCTCTTGCAAACCGGGATCGACTTGCGGTTGAACCTGCAGATTTGGTAATCGAGAGTCTGACGTCCAATCCGAGTCGCTTTTCCTGCAAGGATGTAGAGCCGCGACGTGAGCGAATCGACACCACCCAAACGCACCTCGACAAAACGCCGTCAAGGTTCTGAGGCGGAAGCCACACCGTCCAAGATCCGCTGGATCGCGACGTTGGTTGCTGCGCCCGCTGTGCTGTCGATATTGTGGCCAGCCATTCTGTTGATCGCTGGATACGCTGCCTGGCAGCAATGGGGCAGCGAATACGTTGCGCATAAATACTATGGCGTCCAGGCCAGTGCGATCAACGTCACTGCACCGCCGAAGTATGTCCGCTCGGACATTATTAAGACCGTCTATCGCGATGCGGCGATGGACCAACTCTCACTGCTCGATGAACAAGCCTGCGCGAAGGTAGCCTCCGCGTTTGCCTCCAACGCATGGGTCCGCCGCGTTGTCGGCGTGCGTAAAATGGCCGGCGGACGGCTCAACGTGCGGCTGGAGTACCGTCAACCGGTGGCGATGGTGCACGTGATCAGCCGTCACCCCGAACATGACGGAGCCGGTTTCTTTGCCATCGACGGCGAAGGCGTGTTGCTACCGCCGGGCGATTTCTCACGCTCCGAAACCGTGAACTATCTTCATATCATCGTCCCCGGTGCGTACCCAACCGGTGGCGTGGGAGGGGAATTCGGAGACTCACGGGTCCAGGCAGCAGCGCTGCTCGCGTTCCTACTGACCCCCCATCGTGAAAAACTCGAGATTACCAGCATCGGCGTGCACGGCGATCTACGCCAAAATCCAGTCGTTCAATTGGAAATTGCTGGCGCCAACAATCGACGCTGGTTTTGGGGCAGCCCGCCTGGCTCGGAAGCCCAAGGCGAACCTACCGCGAAAATGAAATTGCAAAGTCTGCTCGATGGCGCACCGTCGGGCAGCGACCTGCGACAAGTTCATTATGCACCGGCACCGATCGTACAAAGCCCGAGCGTGGTCGATGCCCCTCGCGTCAGCACCGCGACAGACGGACGACTCACGCGGCCGATAAGCGACCGCGAATGAACCGCCCGAGTAGCTGCGTTCGCCACAACGTGGGCCTCACCGTCTGGCGACGGTAGCGACTTTTGATTCGACGCGTTTTATTGTCTTGCGGGCCGCGAAAGGTGTTGCTTCGCTCACCGAGTCGAACGCGAATCGGTCTCGCTGCAAACGAGCATCGCGTAACGAGCATCGCCAGACAGTGACATCCTCCGTTCTGGCGATCGCAGCGACACAACTTTCATGGCACGAAAGCCGCCGACTACTCTCCGCTCGATTCTTCATTGGCAGGATCCGCGGTTTCTTGCCGGCTTTCGCTCTGGCTGCTGAGTAACTGAGTGTCGATCTGCGACAGTGGCAATCGACGGATGACCGAAGTCGCCAGTTCTTGGCCCTGTCCTCGACGGCCGGCAACGTGCGCGAGCAGTAACGAGTCGTCCACCCAGTCGATTGCTGTGTAGCAATACCAACCGCCGGGATCGGCAGCGATGGGGATCGAGCGTGACCAGGTCCGACCCTCGTCACGCGAGACCGCCAATGACAAGGGCGTCCGAGCAGACGACGGAGCATCGAGATACTCGTGATCGTTCCAGACCGCCAGCAATTCGCCGGTTGCGGGGACACGTTCGATTGAGGCGGGCGAAACGGGCGACGACAGACCGAGCGGCTCCAGAGGAGTCCACGTACAGCCTTGATCGATTGACGAACTCTGATACTGCGTCTGCTGATCGGTTCGAACCCACATCAGTAAACTTCCATCGATTCGTTCAACCACCCCCGGCTCCTGCGTCGTGATCCGCTCGCCGTCCGCATTATATCCCATCAACAGGGACTCTGAGCGCTGCCAATGCTGCCCGCTATCGTCCGAGTAATAACACCCCACTTTTCCCTGCCAGTCTGGATTGGACTGATCGGGAGTCGCGTGCAATGCGATCGGTGCAATCAATCGGCCACTGGCCATCTGGATGACTCGGTCATTATTCAGGACGTAGTACCCCTGTTCTTCGTCCGGGATGATTTCAGTCGGTTCGCTCCATGTTTCGGCCTCGTCCGTTGAAAACCGAACCACGGGCCGACAATCGGTCAAGGAGTTCTTTTTTAGATAGAACAGTGCGATACGCTGATCGGCCAATCGCAGCAAGGACACTGACATGACGTTCATGTCGCCTTCCTTATCAATGACGGTCACGTCTTCGTCACTCCAAGTCGTGCCACCGTCATCGCTAATCCGACTCACCAAAGTTGCCGAAGCATGATCGCTGGTTCCCGATTCGAACCGCGTATAGACGTACAGCACACGGCCATCGGCCAGCCGCACAAAATCGCCCTCGCTGTTCCGTGGATTCCCTTCGCCGGGCGCCAGTGTCTTCACAGGCACACATGACTCGAGCCACTGCATCGCCGCTGCGTATCGAGCGCCAAATTGACGCAGCGAAGCGGAGTCAAAATGCGTCAAGTCACCTTTGTCGGTCAAACCGTCTGATGAAACGAACGCGGTTTGATCGACGTGCTCGATCGTACGACGTTGTGCCGCATCGACGGCTCGCCGCCCATCATTCCAAGGACGATCAGTGAATTGGCCCAATTGTCCGATCAAGAACGGCAGCTGTGGCGCCTCGAAGGTCTCTCGAACGCGTTGAATCAAATCGGTCAACCGAGCTTCATACTGTGCTGAGGCGGACTCGCTCGAATCCGACTCGCCCTGGTGCCATAGCACTCCCTTCAGGACGCCTTGCCCAGCAACGTGCTCCACACGCGCCTGCATATCGTCCCATGGATGTGATTTAGTTTGTGAGTGGAACCCACCGGGCTGCCACGTGTCGATGGCCGAGCCCCCGACGGCACAAGGAATCAGCCCGACCGTGACGTCGGGATGCTGTTCAGCGTACGCGAGTGCAAACGACCGTCCGACGCCCACCCCCACCATACCCGGCTTATCGAAGTGCAATGGATCCACGGCGGGTTGCCACGCGCGATCCTCACCCAACGACAGAATACGAGGATGAGGTTCCCGATCAGCATCAGAAACCGTCCCACGCCCGGCCATGTTGGATTGGCCCGCCAAGATGAAAAGATGAAACTTCTCGGCGTCCGTGGGAACAAGTGCAGTGGCCTCAGGGCCCCCCGTGTCGGCGTCGGTACCTGCATCGTTCGCGCGAACGAGCGAGGGGTGCAGTAGGCTGCCAGCGAGTATCAAGCTCGCCACAATCAGGATACGCGGCCGGAAAGAAATTCGAAGCATGAGGAGGCTCGAAACAGAGGGGCGGGAAGGAGAGGTAGGGCCCGCAGTATACCCACTGAACGGCGAGAGAATGGCTGATCAGAAAAATCCGCCCCGCCGACCGGTCAGCAACCTTCGGCTCGCTCCTCGACGGCCACCTTCCGCACCTTCGAGTTCAAGCGAGAATTTCGTGAATGACATCGCCCTCGACGTTGGTCAAGCGCCGTTCGATACCGTTGTGCACGAAGTTCAGGCGTTCGTGGTCAAACCCGAGTAGATGCAAGATCGTCGCGTTGAAGTCATAGAGCGGACGGATATCTTGGACGGCTTTTTGACCGAGTTCGTCTGTCATGCCGTGACTGACACCCGGCTTGACCCCCGCGCCCGTCATCCAGCACGTGAAGCCGTCGGGATTGTGATCGCGTCCTCGGGAACCTTTTTGGAAGAACGGCATGCGACCGAATTCGGTGCACCAAACAATGAGAGTGTCATCGAGCAACCCTCTGGCTTTCATATCCTTGATCAATGCGGCCGTTGGCTGGTCCAGAATCGCAGCGTGCTTGTCGTACTGCTCTTTAAGTTTGTTGTGTCCGTCCCAATTCAGTTCTCCACCGCTGGCATAGGCGCCGTTGAAGAGCTGGACAAAGCGAACACCACTCTCGATCAGACGCCGCGCGAGAATACAGTTGCGTGCATAGCCAGCGCGAACGGGATTGGACTCATCGTCTGCTCCATAGCTCTTCATCACGTGAGCGGGCTCGGAACTCAGATCTGAAAGTTGGGGCATACTCAGCTGCATTCTGGCAGCGAGTTCATAGCTGGCGATGCGAGCGGAAAGTTTGCTGTCACCCGGATGCATTTCTTGATGGCGCTGATTCATTCGCTGCAGAAGCGACCGTGCCGCCCGATCCGCACCTGCCGTTACGCCGGGGGCACTCAGGTTCCGGAGCGGTTCCTTGGAACTCATTGGTGTTCCCTGAAACGCTGCCGGTAGGAACCCAGCACCCCAGTTATTCGATCCGTTCTGAGGGACTCCACGCGGATCGGGAATCGCTACGTATGCCGGCAGATCTTGACTCTCACTGCCCAACCCGTAGCTGATCCAAGACCCCAGGCTCGGGAACCCATCGAGTGGCGTTCCTGTCGACAAAAAGTTCTCCGCCGGCCCGTGTGTGTTGCTCTTGCTGGTCAGAGAATGGACAAACGCAAAATCATCCGTCAGTTCAGCGAGGTGCGGGATCATATCACTGACCCACTTGCCCGTCTCACCACGCTGACGAAACTCGTACTGTGGACGGGCCAGATCTCCAGCAGGGCCCTGGAAGGTGACCGCCGGGCCTCCCTTGAGTGCCTTCCCATCCATCCGAATCAGCTCGGGTTTGTAGTCCCATGTCTCCAGTTGACTGACCGCACCCGCACAGAAAATCACCAGCACATTCTTGGCCTTCGCAGGAAAATGCGGCGATCGGGCAGCAAATGGGCGGGCGGGATCAATGACCGGCTGTTCAGCGAGCAGGCGGTCACCGGCCAACAGATCCAACAGGGCGATGGACCCCAATGCCGATGCGGCGTCAGATAGAAAACCTCGCCGGCTCGGTGGGGATCTGGTGGATTCTGAATCCCGGTGCGGATGGTGAGTCATTGATGGGTTCATGGTTGAGGCGATGAAATGGGTGGTCGGTTCCAATAACGTGGTCACTGCGAACGGACCACGTCACGGCAAGAACAAAAACTCGTTGCAGTTAAACAACGCCCGGCAAAATGGTTTGAGGCCATGGTCGCCAACGACCGAGAGCGCGTCGGCAAGCTCGTCCGGTTCGGGCGCTCGATTGAGACCACGGCTGTATGCTTCGCGAATTTGTTCAGCGGGGTCGTCGGCGGCTTGTGCTTGCAGTTGCGCCGCGAACGCGTCCGCTTGTTCGATCGTGAACCGACTGTTGAACAGATTCAGTGCCTGGATAGGCGTCGTCGATTCGATACGTCGGGCCGTACTCTGGCCTCCGTCGGGGCAATCGAATGCGCCAAAGACCGCATCCCGCTCGCGCCTAACTTTATGAGCGTAGATCAACCGGCGAAGCCCGTCTCCGGTGAACGATTCAATAGGCGTGAAGCCCGACAGGCCGCCACGCTGCTTGAACAAGAGGTAGCCGCGTCCGCCCATCTCTAAATTCAATTGGCCGTTCACAGCGAGAATACTGTCTCGAATCGCCTCCGCTTCGAGCCGGCGGGACGGATAGCGCCATAGCAATCGCACGTCAGCATCCTCGGCCGCAGCATCCGGACGACTGGCAGCGCTTTGCCGGTACGTCGCCGACAAGACGATCAGGCGGTGCATGTGCTTGATCGACCAGCCAGAATCGGTGAGCTGGATCGCTAACCAATCCAATAGTTCCGGGTGCGTTGGTTTCGCGCCATTGCGTCCAAAGTCGTTCGCTGTTTCGACCAGCCCAACGCCAAAATGCCACTGCCACAACCGGTTTGCCATCACTCGAGACGTCATCGGATTATCCGCGGCAACGATCCAGTCGGCGAGTGCGCGTCGCCGGTCCTGCTCAGCAGTCTCCACGGGGAGCGTCAAGTCGCCGATCGCGCTGAGTACCGCGGGAGCCACCTGTTCGGTGGGCTGTTCCGGGTCGCCACGGCTGAGTAGATGGATGTCATCGGGTTTACGAAACGTTCCCGCAAACACTAGCTTCGCTGGCTCATCGGCTTTGGGTTCCTCGGCTTTGCCCTGCTTTTCAACGGGCGTCTCGGCAACGGCTTCCTCCGCGGCCAGTCCCTCGGTGATAGGTTCCTCGGCGATAGGTTCCTCGGCGGTAGGCTCCGTCTCGGGTACTTTGATCTCGCGATCGGCATACTCAACGCCTGCGACAAAGGACTGCATGGAGTAATAGTCCTTTGCACTGATGGGATCGAATTTGTGGTCATGGCAGCGGGCGCAGCCCACACTCAGGCCCAGAAACGTCTGCCCGATGTTGTTGACGATCTCATCGAGCGCGTCCTGGCGGGCCAAGCGAATCGACGGCGCATCTTTTCCGATCTGACCGGGCAAGAGCACGGACGCCGTCACCAAAAATCCGGTGGCTGCATCCTGGCCCATCGCATCGCCGACAATCTGCTCCTTGACAAACTGATCGTATGGCGTGTCGAGATTGAACGCCTCGATCACGTAGTCGCGGTAGGGCCATGCATGAGGACGATCCGTGTTGACTTCGAAACCATGCGTATCGGCATATCGGACAACGTCGAGCCAGTGCTGAGCCCAGCGTTCACCATAGCGTGGTGAGGCAAGTAGACGATCAACCACCGCAACATAGGCCGACTCACCCTCGCACTGGCGTTTTACAAATTCATCCACTTCCTTCGTCGTGGGTGGCAGGCCCGTCAAGTCCAGTGTTACGCGGCGCAACCACGTCACCGCAGCGGCAGGCTGCGACGGCATCAACTCGCGTTCTTCGAGTTTTGCGACGATGAATCGATCGAGATCCGAACGCGCCCAATCATCGGCTTCGACGACAGGAACCTCCGGGGGCACGATCGGCTTAAACGACCAGTGATCCATCCGATCTTCCAATTCCGCCAGATCGACGCCGTCGGGCCAAATCGCCCCCTGATCAATCCAATCGGACAGCGTGCTGATCTCTGATGCAGTGAGCGGCTCACCTTCGGGAGGCATCCGCGAGTATTCGTCGTCGCTGCTAACCAACTCCACCAGCGGACTGTCGGCGGACTCTCCTGAGATGATGCTGGCACCCCACCCATCGCCTCCCTTGAATGCTTCGGACTTGATATCTAACCGCAGGCCGCTCTTCTGTTTGGTGTCCCCATGACAGGCATAGCAATGCGTTTGCAGGATCGGTTGCACGTCCCGCACAAAGTCGACATCCGCTGCGTTTGAGAGCTGAAATCCACCTGCAGCGGTGGTGATCAAGAACGCGATCGAGACGGTGGTTCGGTACATGAACGGTTCGTAAGATATTTGCGGCAGGAAGGACGGCCCCGCATTCTAGTCGATCCAGCAGCCCCGTTGTTCGATGGACGTGGAGCTTGGAACAGGTCCTGCAGTCATGAGCCGATGCGCGCCAGGGGCCGAGATCGGGTGGCTTCCCGGTGCTCGGCCGGCGTGTCGATTTGGTCGACTTTCCAACAGCGACAGTGGCGCGAATGCCGGCGAGGCATCGGTTAGCGTTCAGCACTCGGCTGACGACCCGCGCCTGCCGCATGCGCAGCAGCGGGTCGCTAGGACGGGCTCGCGGGTGTTCGCACGAGCGCAGTAGAACGTTCGCTCAGGGTGATGGATCGATGCTGGTCGCAGCATCGATCAGGCTCGGGAACGTGTGATCGTGACCATCATCAGCACTATGCTGGTGGCCGGGCAAGCTCTCGATCGCCACCGCAATGCCAATTCCCAGCAGCAACGCCGCGGTCAACTTCCCACGGTCATGATCGTGAAAGGCGACTTCCGGCAATAGGTCTGCAAGGGCGATGCAGATAAAAAAGCCTGCCGAGACGGCCAATCCCCAGCCAAGGATTGCGGTGCTGTCCGTCCAACGCGTCGCACCGACGTACATCAACAGGGCACCGATTGGGCAGGACAGAGAGAAACACGCGTTGGCAATATTTTGAGCACCCGTCGACCAACCCTGCTTGCTCATCACGGAGGTGATCGCGAAAGCATCGAGCGGTTTGTGCAGGGCCACGGCGAGAAACGTGCCCAACCCCGCGAGCCCCAACCAGGCACCATGGTGCGCGTCGGCGATCACGCTGCTCGCCAATGCCACGCCATCGATCACCGTGTGAAGGGCCAGCCCAAAAAACATGCCCGCCCAGCTCAGACCCTTGTGCGCATGACCATGCGGATGATGATGCCCGTGCGAATGATCATGGTCGTGGCCATGCGAATGATCATGGTCGTGCGAATGATCATGATCGGACACTCCTTCCGCGGTGGCGATTTCCGCGTGTTCCTTGGCCCCATGATCATGGGTGTGAAAAAGCCGAATCAACAGAAACATCGCGATCAGCCCCGTGAGAGCCGCCGCCCCCGCGCTGGAGGATGACCCGAGTACCTCAGTGGCGTCGGGGAGGAGGTGCAACAGCGCGATCCCCAGCATCAGACCACCGACGCCGCTCATCAACAGCTGCGTCCGGAGGTGGGTCATGTGAAACAGTTTCGACAACCGCCCGCCCATCATCGAGGCCATGATGATGAACACGCAGTAGACGAATAGCAGCGCTTCGGGCGCAAGAATCATCAAGCGAATCGGGGTAAAATGGTGGAAACAGAAGAAAACGGGACCAGGGCAGAGACCAGGTCCCCGCCACAAATCCTAAGCCATCATGTCTCGCTCGACCATTGACCCTCCCTCGATTCGTTGACGCAGCAACTAGGGATCGTGGTCACAATGAGTATCGTAGATCGCTCCGCGCCCCTGAGTTCCGATCGCGGAGCGACGACCGACTCCGCTCACGGGATATCGACCACTTCGCGGCCGGCACGAGTCAGCAGCTTCTTGAAGAGATCGGGGTCGATGCTCTTGGCGATGAACTTCACCGCCCCATCGCCCATCAGGACGTTGAACCCGCCCAGTTCCGCACTGCCGAGATGCTCCATGGGATTCTCCATATCGATCTCGAGGTCCTCTGGTTTGGACCAAATGACAGCTTTGTCAGGATCGACTTGCATGACCAAGATCGAGTTGCTCAAGCCATCGAGAAAGTCACGAAACTGAGTTTTCTCGAGTGGTCGCATACCGATGTCATCGCCCACAACGGCCTGGACAACGGTTTTACCTGCAGGAGTCCGCGTGTTCGGGGCGTTGTACACGGCGGGCAGTTTCTTGGACAACGGCAGGTTGTGCTCGCTGTCCCACGGTTCGTCGAGATGAAACTCTTGGTACAACGCTTGCTCTTCGATGAACGGCAGGATCGCCACGCGCCAACTCAACAGCGGTTTGCCATCATCGTCCGTAATTGCCGATGGCGGTAATCGGTTGAATGCGGAGTGATAGTTGTGCAGCGCCAGCCCCACCTGTTTCATATTGTTGGACATACTCATGCGGCGGGCCGCCGTCCGAGCAGCTTGAACGGCGGGCAGCAACAGACCGACGAGTACCCCCGTCGTCGCGAGGCTGGCCTGCGACTGCGTCTCGATCGAGACTTCGTCCCCATCGAGCTTCGGCTGCACTGACGCGATGACCATGTCTGCGATCCGATTGGCGTAGCGGTTCGTGGCCTCCCGCATCGCGGCGGATTCTCCCGAACTGGCGAGACTGCGATTCATCTCGGCAATCCCAAGTGCCCGTGCAGCGGACAAAGCATCGATTAAAATGGCCTGAATTCGCTGCGCCGCGACGTCGTCGGTGCCGACCAAGGCGACGCGGAGGCGACCGGAATTGTCAATCAGATCAACCTCAATTTTGATCGCGTCGGTCAGCCCGGGAACTTGAGCCAGTGGCTGCAAGTCGGGCGCAAGACTGCTGGCGCTCTGCAGCGCGACTTGACTGACGATCGGGCGAATCGGCTCCATCACCATCGCGATTTTGACGCCCGAATCAGCTCGCATCGAGCCCAGCAACGTAGGCAGTCTCCCAGTCCCGTGCTCGGCATCGAGCATCCTGTCGAGTAGATTCGCCGTGCCGAAGAACAACGTCTCATCATCGATCATCGCGATCACTGTCCCCGGGGGACCGTCGACGGGATAAGTCTCATGTCCCCCGATCTGGATCATGTCATCGCGGGCATCAATCGCCTCACGAACTCTCGCGAAATCGATCTCTCCGGTGAGCTTTGTAATCGCGCCAACACTCGGCTGCATCGTCGCGGGGTCGAGTACCACGACAACTTTCACCACCCCGATATCAAACGGGTCGATGCCGAACTGCTCAGTCATCTGCACACGCACGATTTCGATGGGAAACATTTCCAGCATCGGGCTGTTGATCCATTCGTTGGGCGTCACGATCACAGCTGCGAGAGCGTCGTCGGGAATGTACTTCGTCACAGAGTCAGCCGCAGCGTCCTGGGCCGCTGCGGATTGAACAAACGTATCGTGCAGCGGGGCGGTTACCCAGAAACCGACTAGTAGGAGAAATATCGTGGAGTACAAACGTGGCATCATCTCGTCCTGTGGAGTGCAAAGGGACTGACGTCGAGAAAAGGCGGGGGCGGCGATCCCCCTGATCAACCCCAAGTCTAGCAAACGCCGTTGCATCGATGTTGCACCGATCGCCTCACGCGAGAAATTCCACAGCCACATGGCGCCCGCACAGACTGACTCTGCAGGAACCGGCCCACACCAGATGACACGACCGCGTCTCGGAATTCAGCACGAAGGTGTCCGGTACAAGAATGCAAGGCAGGATAATAGCGTCAACCCCAATGGTTTGGCGGCCCAGCCGAAGCCCTAGCTGCTGACCTAGTCCGGCCATCGGCCTGGGTTCGTGGACACCAATCATCGTCGCAGCGTCAACGGCCCGCCATTCGCAACACCAATCCCAAATAGATCGCTCATCAACCTCGATTCCGTGACGCCCAAAGAAGATTCGCGTGCGATAAAAGGTGACGTGCGATAAAAGGTGACGGGGGGAGTTTTCAATAGAATCACACCGTCGCACCGGAGACTACGATAGTTCATTCCAATTTTTGGGGACACGAAGTTCGCCACACCTGCGGCACGAAGCCGCCCCGGCGTTGGTTCTTCCGGGCGAGCGAAGCGACTGGGCGACGCACACGAAATGCGTCGCGGCTGCTTCGGCTGGATGCCGCCATATAACTGAACGCGGCGGCAGGAGGTCACCGGGCGGGGAGCCCTCGCAGCGCGGCCGACGCCAGCCACGGCGGGTTGTGGCGACGTCAGCGGAAGGAAGACGCTGTGAAGATGTCTCGCGACGGACGAAGTCAGGACTGCTGTCTACCGCATTACCGGTGCGAGAACAGTCCGAGCCTACGACAACAATTCGGCAGAAACAGACCGGGATTTGCGATCAGAGCTGGGTTGGCAACAGGTGACCACTGCAACCGGGTCACCGACGAGGACTTCGAGAGGACGTCCAGCGCGGCATGAAACCCGGCACGCACGGAGTCAGAAGTGGCACGAAATCCAGGACTGCAAAGAAGCAAGCAGAAAACGAAAAAAGCCCGTTAAACTCGGATTCAAAATTGAATCACGTGTTTAACGGGCTTGTATCGAGTGGAGGATAACGGACTTGAACCGATGACCTCCTGCATGCCATGCAGGCGCTCTCCCAACTGAGCTAATCCCCCGGAGGTGTTGCAACCAAGTAAACTTGATTGGCTTGTGAGGGGCGGAGTTTATCGAGTCATCCGCAGGGGCGTCAAGGCCGTGAACGCACTTTTCTTGATCGCGTCGGAAGACACCCGTTATTTACGTTGACGGCCGGGTGTGGAATTTGTTAGTTCGCTGGTTAGCCAAGTGATCTGTCATCTGACTTCCCTCGCGAACAATCCCTTGAAACGCATTCAAAACCGCCATACGACCGCTGACAAAGGAGCCGATTCTCGCGCCGCTGCGTCCCGCTGGCCGGTGGCCGGCGTTCTCTGCGCGGGCTTGCTGTTCGCTGCGGCAGGTTGTCGCGGTCGGGCACAAGAAGACTTTTATCGCCAGTCTCTCCAGCGTGAGGTCCGGCAGCTCGAAGACCAGCTCTACGAAGCAGACTACGAAAACCGAATTCTGATCGACAAACTTCGCCGTGAGCGTCTGACAGAAACGTCGTCGTCCAAAGTCGCCGACCCGCGTGAATCGGACCCCAGCTATGTGCCCGCGGAGTCGCCCGAGTTTCGCTTCGATGAGGGGTACCAAGACACGCCCAAGGACGGCGTTATTACGCCGCCGCGTGGTTCATCCGATAGCGACAAGCCGCTGCGGGACCCGCCTGAGACGATCCCAGCAGGACCAAAATCGTCCACTCCGGGGCGTTCGGCGACTGCCGTGCCCGATGCCAACAGCAATCGCTCTGACGGCGATGACCAGGACGATCTGCCAGACATGGATTCGCTGATCGAGCCTGGCGAGCTGGTTGATCCCGGCGACCTTGTCGACCCCGGGATGCTGGTTGATCCGGGAACGCTGCAGCCCCCGACACCGACACCGAACCAAGATTCGTCAGATGGGTCAGGCACGACGAAAGACGATGCCCCCAACTTTCAGTTGCTTCCTCCACCGGGCGGACCGGTGCCCCCAGGAACGGACGATCTGAAAATTGAACCGATTGATCCAGGTATCCCCATGCCCCCTGGGTCATTGGACGGAGAGTCCGACGATGATCCGAGCAAGATTGTGTTGCCGGGGGTGAGCATGCTTGGTGGACTTGGCCCCGTGGCGGGCTCGACGCCGAAAATCGAACTCCAACCCGCCAAAATCAAGATCGACGCGGCGACTAGTCGAGTGCGAATCAGTGCTGAAGAAGAAGCGAGGCTCAGAAACCCGGGCACTGAAGAGAGAGAAGATCAACTTGCCGACGGATCGCCGGTCGTATTGACCGAGGGCGTGGACCTGACGATTCGGGCTGACGACCAATATGGCCACCCCATTGCTGTGCTGGGCCGCACCCATGACCCTATCGATCCATTGCGATCGCCTGACACGGCGGCCCCGCGGCCACTCCCGAAAAAGTCGCACCTGTCGATCATCGCTCTCGATCCGTCCAAGACTGGGGACGAGGCTCAACTCGGCCGCTGGGACTTCGACACCGAAAAACTACGGCAGCTAGAGACCTCAAGCCTCGCCAATCCAGCCACTGGCTTCGCGATCACGGTGCCGATCCGTTGGCATGAACGCATTCCGAACGGCGAAGCCGTCGTGTTTTTTGCACGATTCAAGTCAGGTGAGCGAGATTTGCGATGCGAATCGGAAATTGGGCTGAAGAAGCAGCCATCGGTCGCGGGCTGGTTACCGCGCCGATAAGGCCTGCCAGAAAATTCTCTGCCCTTAACTACCTGAGAATGGTTTGTTTTTGAGCCGGGATGCAGTCATACTAGGCGGCCAGAGTTCTCGGATGTCTTGTTCGCTCTGACTTTAGTTTCCGCTGGCGATTGCTTTCACTATGTGTCTTTCCTGGAAGATATTTTCTGCCAACACCCTCGTCCTGATGGGGGTTTCGTTTCTGACTACGGTAGGTCCCCGCGCCGAGGCTCAAGGGCCGTTCGCCAATGGACCGCCTGGAATGGTGAGGCCATCCCGCGGCGGTCCGCCCCCGACCAAGCCGGGCAGCCCCAGCGAACCGGGAAAGGAAGACGCCAAACCAGACGCTTCCAAAGGCGAGGATGCAGCCAAGAAAGAAGGTGCCCCGGGAGAAGAATCCAAGGCACCAAAGGTCGTTCGTCGTGACGGTTTGGATTTGCCCAAGGGAGATCCCGCGGAGCTCAAGGCGACCGTGGGCGAAGACGGCAAAGTCGGGTTCCGATTTCGCAACCAAGGCTGGATTGATCTGGTCGGGTGGCTGTCGGATATTTCGGGCGAACCGATCGATTGGCAGGAATTGCCCGGCGACGCGGTGAACCTAGTCAGCCCGGGGCGGCTATCGATTAGCGAGACTGCCGATCTGATCAATCGTCACCTGCTCGCACGGGGGTTCACGATGCTCGAGCTCGAAGGTGGCATTACGATCGTCAAGACGGATGCGATTAACCCGGGCATGGTGCACTGGGTCAGCCCCGAGGAACTGCAGAACCTGCCCAACCACTCCTTCGTCCGCACGATGCTCGATGCGGGCTGGCTGTCGGCAGAGAAACTCGCCCTGGAACTGACGCCGATGCTCAGCGGATCGGGAAAGCTGACGGCTCTGGCGACGACGAATCGACTCGAAGCGATGGATGCTGCCGTGAACCTGCGGGAAGTCGCTCGACTGCTGGAAGAAGAACGTGACGCGGCCAGTCGCGATGCACTGGCACCTGAGTTTCGATTGCGTCACATACCGGCCGAAGAAGCAAAAAAATTACTTGAAGAGTTTCTCGGGGTCAAAGAAAAGAGTGCCGCTCCGATGAGCCGCGATCAGATGGAGATGATGCGGCGGATGCAGCAACAGCAGCAGCAGAGCGGCCAACCTCCCGCGGCAAAAAGCGAAGTCGAGATCTCCATCGTCGCCAACGTGCGTCAGAACTCGGTGCTCATCCGGGCGCCCATCGACCGCGTGGCGATCGCGACAGAATTCATCAAACGTATCGATGTTCCCGGCGGTTCGCTGCAGTCTCTGACGGATGCGACGAGCCGTGTCGAAGTCTACCGATTGGTGTCCTTGGATCCCGAAAAGTTGATTGAGATCGCCCAGGAAATGAACGTGCTCGAACCGACAACGCGGATTCGAGTCGACAAAGACAACAAGGCTGTGATCGTATCCGGGGCCGCCGCAGACCGATTCATCATCAAGTCGTTGATTGAACGCCTCGATGGCGGGAAACGCCGGTTTGAAGTACTGCAGTTGAGACGGCTCGACGCGGCAGCGGTTACCGAATCGATTTCGTTCCTGATGGGCAAGAACAAGGAAGATGACGACAGCAACAGTCGGCGCAGCCGGTATTCCTACTACGGCTTTGGGGGTGGCGGTGATGACGACAAGGACGAGGATGAGTTTCGCGTGGCCGCGAACACGAGTTACCGGCAGGTACTGTTGTGGGCGAATGAAATTGAGATGGAAGAGGTACGGTCGCTACTGATCAAACTCGGCGAACTGCCACCGCCCGGCGGTAGCGGCCAAACCGTGCGCGTCATCGAAGCCTCAGCCAACCCGGAAACGCTCGAGTACCTGAAGAAGCTAAAAGCCCAGTGGCAGGCGATGTCACCCAATGAGCTGGTCCTTCCCAGCGAGGACCAGTTCCGCAACCCGGCAGCGGACGACGAGGCAGAACCGTCGGCCCAAGAAGACTCCGCCGCGGAAAAGGATCCCGAACCGGGGCCCGACCGGCCTAAGCAGGACGAGACCGACGCCGATGACGACGAACCCATCGTGAACTGGAACGATGCCGTCGGGCATCCGCTCGAGCGAGCCTCGCACGCTGCGGTCATGTTGACCGCTGACCAGACTGCGGGAGACGCGGCGGAGGATTCTCAGCCAGCACCTGTCGAAATCCGTCTCGACTCGCAAGGCAATCTGGTTCTATCGAGCACTGACACCAAGGCTCTCGACAAACTCGAGAATCTGATGCTCGACATCAAGCCACCGAGCCGGTCCTACCAGGTTTTTCATATCAAGAACGCGTCCGTGACGCTGCTCACACTCGATCTGGAGGACTACTTCGAGGACCCGGATGAGAATAAGAACGGTGACTCCGATAATTTTTATCGCTGGATCTTTGGCGGCGACGACTCGAGTGATAAAGGCCCCACGGGGCTAGCCAAGGGTGGCAAGTTGCGTTTCTTGCCCAACTCGGATACCGGAACGATCATCGTCAGCGGCGCAACAGGTGCCCAGCTGCAAACAATTCGCGAGCTGATCGAACTGTGGGACGTTGCCGAACCGATCAATCCCAAGCTCAGCCGGTTTACGAAACTCGTCACCGTTCGCTATGGTCGCAGTGAGAAGATTGCCGATACCGTGAAGGAAGCCTATCGCGATCTGCTCAGCAGCAACGACAAGGCATTCTCAAGCGGTGGTGGCGGTGGTAACAATGGCGGCAAACGTTCGAGCAACCGCACCGAGGGATCCGGGCTAGAGGATTCCGAAAGTGGGCGAAGCGGTGGTGGCAACGATTTTTCGTTTAATGGTAAACTGTCGATCGGTGTTGATGAGCTTGGCAATACACTGTTGGTGAGCGCCGAAGGTGAATCGCTACTGGAACTGATCGTGTCGATGATCGAGAAGCTCGATCGAGCGGCTCAGCCTGGCGGTGAGATCGAGATTGTACGATTTTCCGGTGACATTTCGGCCGAGACGCTCAGGCAGGCGATGTCTGCACTGGGCAATACGACGATGGGCGAATCAGCACGAGGCCGTACTTCGGATTATCGCGGCCCCGAGCGTCGCACCGAGGGTGGCGGAAACCGGGACCGGCGTTCGGACCGTGGTGGCGATCGGAACCAAGGAGGAAATCGTGGTGGCGAGCGAGATCGAGGCGGCGACAGGCCGCGTCCGAGCGATCGGTAGCGTCCCCAACCCGTTCGAAGCGAGAAGGTAACCCGATTGAACCCTAAGCCGCTGTCGGCGAAATTCGCCCACCGCGTGGTTACACACGCTGGCGTCGTCGTCATTGCCTGGCTGCTGGTGGCGGTGTTCGCCAAGGGGCTTGCACCTTCGTGGAAGTCGGTAGCCCTGGACGGCGACTTTGATTATCTGCCCGCGACGCAGAACAGCGTCGCGGGGGGACGGTTGCTCGACCGCGCCTTCAAGGGCACACGGGCGCGCAGCCAGATGGTGCTCGTCTTTGCCAAAGACGGTGAACCTTTTGCAACGCGAGACCATCTGTTGGGGTTGGATGTTCTCCGGCGCATCTACCACCGACTGGGCGAAGTCTGTTGGCAGCGATCCGAGCGGATCACATGTGGTGACGTGCTGCCCAACGAAGTCTTGCTACCGCAGCCCGATCGAATCCCCCATGCGACGCCGGACGATTCCGCACCGAGCGTGGCGGGGATCGACGGACTCGCCCCTCTGGACGACGCTACCGAGCGAGAGATCGCGACCTCCATGGTACCGGATCCCGGGATACACGATCCCGCCCACCATTCCGCCCAGCGTTGGCTTGGCGTGGCCGTCGAAGCGTTCGATCAAGCAATCGAGATTGACGCCGAATTTTATAAACTGCTTGGCGATCGTGTCCCTTCACGCGATCCAACCGCGTACGAGCCGCGATTAGCGATCGCCTATCAGGATCGTGGGGAACTGGCCCGGGCTCGCTGCGCCGATCCAACATTGATCGCGGAGGACCTCGCTTCGGCAAAGGTGCTCGATCCCAACATCGAAACCACGACGATTCCCATTACCGAGCGGAATCTCGATGAATGGCAAGTACTCCTGGACGTGTATAGTTGGAAGGAACCCGTCATCGGTGACCAGCTCAAGCGAAATCATGCTCGCATCGCGGTGCTCCCCTTGGCCAGCGAACTGGCGGCGACCGGCAATATCGAGCTGCTCACCCAACTGCGGCAGCTCGTCGATCAGTGTATCGAGTATCAGCGTGAGTACTTGCGTGCCGATGAACTTGCGCAGGCAAAGGATCTTGAGGTCCAGATTACTGGTTCGGCAGCGATCGGCGGCGAAACGCTGCTGGCGGCGCGTTCGGCGATCGCCTACACCGAAACATTTACCATCATCATGATCCTGATCATTCTCGCGGTCGTGTATCGAGCTCCCCTGCTCGTCGCCGTGCCGCTGGTCACGATCGCCGTGGCGGTGATGGTTGCGACTGCCGTGGTGACGACCCTCACCGGTCTCTCGGCAAGCACCCCGTCCCTGGGATTGGATTTGAAGGTCTACACGACGAGTCGAATTTTCGTCGTCGTGATTCTGTTTGGTGCGGGCACGGACTATTGCTTGTTCTTGATTTCGCGACTGCGGGAAGAAGCGGCCACTCATCCGTGGCCGATTGCTTGCCAACGCGCCCTCGGGAGCGTCAGCAGCGCCCTGCTCGGCAGCGCCCTGACGACGATCGTCGGGCTCGGCATGATGTGGTTTGCAGAGTTCGGAAAGTTTCACCACACCGGGCCCATCATCGCCATTTGTTTGTGCATTGGCTTGTTCGTGTGCCTCACCTTGACCCCCGCATGTCTGTGTTTATTGGGACCAGTCGTTTTCTGGCCGACGAGGATTGCCGATGACACCCAGCGACCGGTCGTCTCACTGTTGTCCAATCGCGCCCTGGGCGATTCGGATCTGGAGAGTGGAAAAGCGACCGGCAATCGGACGATCAGCAGCGGTGGCCGAGCCTGGAATGCTGCATCCATCGCCTTGACGCGGTACCCCATCTGGACTCTAGCGGCGGGTTGGCTGTTGCTGATCATGCCTGCCATCGGCGGGCGGATCCACGAGCAAGACGTAACCTACGATCTGAGCGGTCAGTTGCCCCGCACGGCCGGAAGCCGCCTGGGAATGCAAACACTCGACCACAATTTTGGTCGGGGCGAACTCGCACCCATTTCGGTTCTTGCGCTCGCGAAAAACGATCAGGCCGCCACGGCCCTGACTGCAACACGGGAACTGTTGACGGAGACGCTCTATGAAATCGACGGCGTGCGTCGGGTACGTTCACTCAGTGATCCTCTGGGTGATTTCCCGCCCGATCGAGAAATGGGGCTGCTCAGCAAGGAGGCTTGGCGACGCCGCACATTGCAGAATCACCGGCTTTCTCGAATTCACTTCGTCGCCAATGAACCCCAGTTCACGAACCGTCTGATCCGGTTGGACGTGATTGTCCAAGAGGATCCGTTCTCGCAAGCCGCGGCGACGAGATTGAAGGCGATTGAGGATCAAACTCGGCGCGTACTGCAGACCTCGCAGAGTGAAACGGGTCCGTCATGGGAGTTATACTACACCGGCACAACCGCATCGATCGTGGACCTGCGTGAAGTGACGCTGCGGGACACGCGGCGAATCAAAATTGCGGTCATCCTCGCGGTCCTTGCGGTCCTGATCGTGGTGCTCCGCCGGGTCGTGCTATCGCTCTACCTGATCGCAACGGTGTTGTTGAGTTACTACGCAACGCTGGGCTTGACGTACTGGTTTTTCCGCGCGATCGATGGCCCTGAGTTTCTCGGCCTCGATTGGAAGTTGCCACTGTTCCTGTTTGTGATCCTCGTTGCCGTGGGGCAGGATTACAACGTATATCTTGTGACGCGAATCATCGAAGAACGCCGCCGCTTGGGATCTCTCGCGGCTGTCCGACGGGCCGTTGCGAGGACCGGCGGGATCGTCACCGCGTGCGGGATCGTCATGGCGGCAACCTTCCTGAGCATGACCGCATCAGCCTGGTGGCCACCGATCATCGCTTGGCTGGGGTTAGCGAGCCCCAGTGCGACGGTTGGATTCCAGCAAACCACACTGCGCGGTATCACGGAATTGGGATTTGCCCTGGCGCTGGGGGTGCTGATCGACACGCTGTATGTTCGTACGGTGTTGGTCCCCAGCTTTGTGGTTTTGCAAGATCGGTTCCGCCGCCGCTACCTGTCATGAGAATGAGTGGGGCACGGTGCAGTTCCGAGGCACGGTGCAGTTCCGAGGACCGAGGTCCCGGTCAGCTGCGGTGCCGTTTCCGCTTTGCAGGTCGACGTCAACAAATTTCAGTGCGCCGGTGAGAACATGCCGTCGATTCGCGGTGTCATGGTTGAATCGCCCTGCGGGTAGCCAACGAGAGCCACGCCCGTACAGGAGACGATCACGAACACACTGAGCGGGCCCACCGGCTGGAAACTATTGCCACCTATCGGTTACGATCAGCGACATCACACTTTCCATTTTGTTTCGACCTCGCAAGAAATCTGCTCATGATACGTGTTGCCCTGATCGGATCGACCGGATACACCGCCTTGGAAGTCGCTCGGCTATTGCTCGCTCATCCGCAGGCAGAGTTGACGGTGGCGACGAGCCGCTCGGACGAGGGTAAACCGTTAGCTGAAATCCATCCGTCGCTGGCGGGACGTTGCGAGGTCGCGCTGCAAGCGTTCGATCCCGCTCGGATCGCCGAACAGGCGGACGTGGCGATGTGCTGCCTGCCCCATGGGGCCTCTGCCGAGACGGTCCGCGAGTTGGCCGCAGTGGGTATGCGCGTGATCGACTTTAGTGCCGACTTCCGGCTTTCGTCCGTGCCCCTGTATGAGCATTGGTATGGGGTCACGCATCCGTGGCCCGAACGTATCGGCAGCGTTGTGTATGGGATGCCCGAGTTCTATGCCGATGAAATCGCGACCGCCGACATTGTCGCCAATCCCGGCTGCTACCCAACATCGGCGATCATGCCACTGGCGCCATTGGTCCGCGACGGTTTGATCGAGAGCGATGACATTATCGTCGATTCCAAGAGCGGCGTCAGTGGTGCAGGGCGTTCACCTAAACTCGGAACACTTTACTGCGAGGTCAACGATTCGATCGCCGCCTACGCGATCGCCGCACACCGCCACGGTCCCGAGATGCAGGACTTGATCCACCGTATCGCTGGCAAACCTGTCCAGGTTTTATTCACGCCACACCTGACGCCGATGGACCGAGGCATCCTGTCGACGATTTACGTGCACCCCAAACTCAATGAAGGCGACACGGTACAGTCGGTCCAATTTCGCTTGATGGACGCTCTGCGGCACGCGTATCAAGATCAACCGTTCATTCATGTGGTTGATCACCTACCTGCGACCAAGCATGTTGTGATGACAAATCATGTTCAAATGACCGTCCGAGTGTCGGGCGAAAAGGATGCCCCCGGCCGAGCTGTCATTGTCTGCGTCATTGACAATTTGTCCAAGGGCGCCAGTAGTGCGGCGATTCAAAACATGAACGTGATGTTCGGACTCGACGCGACGATGGGACTGTGACTGAGCTGGCCGGTGGCGAAAAGGGATGGCCCACGTGGCCACCCCAGACCGCGGAAATTGCCGAGTCATTGCAACGCGTATGGACCAGCGGCCAGTGGGGGAAATACGACTCCTTGATACACCGACAGTGCGTCGAGGTGGTGGCCCAAGCGATGACTGCGTCGAACGCGCGTGGCTTAGCTCTCCCTTCACAGTGGCGCGATCATCTGGACCGCATCGAGGTATCACCAACGGCCCGATTGTGCAGTAGCGGGACAGCAGCCGTTGAGCTCGCGCTGCGTTGCTGCGGCGTCGCGACGGGTGACGAAGTGGTGATCGCCGCGTACGACTATCCCGGGAACTTCCGCAACATCGAGCTGCTCGGCGCCACTCCGGTGCTTGCCGACGTGCGGTTCAGTGGCGTGACGATGGACCCGAATTCGCTGCAAGAGATCGAAGGCGAGAAGATCAAAGCGGTGGTGGCTTCCCATCTTTACGGAGAGCTGGCCGACATGCTCGCGATTCGGAAGATCTGCGACCAGCGAAATTGGAAGCTGATCGAGGACGCGTGCCAGGTCCCGGGAGCGGGCTGGGAAGTTAGTGGCCCAGACGGACCGGCCAGCTTCCTTCCGGTTGGATGCTTGGCCGATTGTGTGACACTGAGTTTCGGTGGTAGCAAGTTACTTTCAACGGGCAACGGGGGCGCGATCCTAACACGCGATGACCGTTTGGCGGCGCGTCTACGCTCGTACCTTGACCGCCCCAGCGATACGTTGCCACTCTCGGCACTGCAGTGTGCCGTACTGATACCACAGTGGTCGACACTCGATGAACTGAATCAATACCGCAGCGCCATGGCCACTCGCCTGCGCGCGTGGGACTGGTCGCGTCTCGGTGTTGAACCGATGACGGCGGAAGAGAGCGGGCAACGGCAGGCACACTACAAGTTTGCGTTGATCGCCGACGAGACCCACGACAGAGCGGTATCGCTGCAGCGATTGCGATCGATTGGCCTCCCGGTCGGCGAGGGATTCCGCAGCATGCATGGCACCAGCGAGCGGCGAAGCCGTAAACCGGTGCCTTTGAACGGTGCCCAAACAATGGGCGCGAGTTGCGTCGTGTTGGACCAGCGCGCTCTGCTCGCTAGTGACTTGATGGAACGGCTCGATCGAGCAATCGCCAGCGGCGGCTCAGTCTAAGCGGGCGATTGATTTCGGAACGGTGAAACGGCAAACGTGACGACATCAACAGGCTCTGAGCACCGGCCCACAAGCTCAGTGGAACGTCGTGGAACCGCCTGCCCAGCGGACCGCGAGGTACACCTCGCGACGTGCGGGGCGGAGGGCGGAGGGCGGAGGGCATGGTGCCTGGGGCTTTGCCCGCGAGATTTAACAAACAACGATTGCTTTGAGCACCGCTACCTTTGACTCGCTCGACGCAACCGGTCCATGATCGCGATACCGAGTCCCGCCTCTGGGCATTGGCTCACTTCGATTCGCTCAAAATCGAGGGCATCGGCGCGGCGAAGCGTGGCGTATAGCTCAGCCGCGGCCGTCTCCAGCAGCCCATCGGGATTGAATGTCCAAACCTCTTCCCGGTCTCGGCCTCGACGATCTTCGAGCGGCCCAAAGACGATTCGTAAGACGCGGCCAGACCGATGATGAGGTTGGACGGGGAGCGTGTCGGTGGTCGTGAGATACAACGGGGTGCGTGGCGAGTAGTGTTTGGCGAATTGGCCTGGCGCGGCAACCTCCGGTGCGTCGCTACGAGGCGTCGCGAATCCCGCGACCGGCTCTCCAATCGCCTCGCTGAGCTGCGCCGGTGAGATCGCCCCACTGCGAAGCACCCGTGGCGGTGACGCGTCTGCGGGCAGGAACAGGATGGTGGACTCCACTCCCACGCGGCAGGGGCCCCCATCCAGAATCATCGCGACATGCTCGCCCAATCCCTCGGCAACGTGCCCAGCGGTGGTCGGGCTGACGTAGTTCGCAGGATTTGCGCTGGGGGCCGCAACCGGCACAACGCGTCCGGCGATGTTGGCGAGTTCCCGCAGCACCGCAAGGGCAACGGGGTGATCGGGAACTCGAACGGCAACGGTGTCACCGCCCGCGGTGACGTGATCCAAGACGGATCGATTGCGGGGCCCAATCAATGTGAGCGGCCCCGGCCAAAACACACTGAGCCGCTCCGCCCGCTCTTGAAGGTGTGGGCAATCCTCTTCGGTAAAAAGACCCCATGCATCGGCGGCCGTGGCGACATGCAAGATCAACGGATTGTTTCGCGGCCGGCTCTTGGCTGTGAAAATCTGTTCGACCGCGTCGGCGTCATCCCCACGCGCCGCCAGCCCATACACCGTCTCAGTCGGTAAACCGACAAGCTGTCCAGCGAGCAGACAGCGTGCGGCGCGACAAATCGCGTCGTCGGTCACCGAGACTATTTTTGTTCCCACAGGGATCGTCACATTTCTCATTCGAGTGGCAGCGGATAGCAGGCGGCACCCATTGAAGCGATTACGCCCCGCCAGATCGAGGCGCCGATCTGAGCTGCGTTCACGCCGCACCGCTGCCGATTGACTCTCATCGCGAATTCTACGGTGTGATCAACGGGTCTGGAAAGAGTACAATCGATCCGACAGGCTTGCCAATGTTCCCTCGAGATTGTCATGAATCGCGATCACCCCCCCTCTCGAATCGACCATTCGTCCCGCACGGTGTTGATCGAGAGTGATCCGTGGATCGGTGCGAAACGCTTCAAATTCACGGGTTTGGTGGGTGGATGTTTGATGACCTATGGCTCCGCCGCGGTGACGTGTTGCCTGCTCGTTCTCGACGGAGCTCTCGTGATGGCAATCCTGGCTGCGATGGCCGCAGCGGGCGTCCAATGGGTGAGAAATGAGCAAGCCAGCCAGTTTGTGCTGTTCTCCGGTCCAATCTGTCTCACCATCGTCCAGTGGCTGATGATTGACACGCTGCGTGGGATCCTGCGTCGACAGCGCCGGCACAAATTCGGACTTGCCGACCAACCTGAGTAAATCAATATCGGCTCAGCCAAATCCTCTTTCCTGGTCTCACCGGGAACCTGCTACCGCTCCCAGCCACCGGTCGCTCACTCGCTGTCGCTCGGCGCGTCTTCAAAGGACGTGTTTTCGATTGGCGTGTTTTCAATTGGCGTGTTTTCGATTGGCCAGGTCCAGCGATGAACATCGGTAACCGTACTGCGATCTAACGCGATCAACAATGCATCGCCCTTACGAGAAATATCGAGGCACTTGCATTGCGTTCCCTGCATTGTGGGAGGGATCACTGGAAAACTCCCCTGTTGCACCCGTTGATCAACGTTCCAGAAGTGTGCCGTGCCTTCGGGGCCCACCGTCATGAGTTTTGAATTGTCTAAAAAACACATCGATTCGATTTGGTCGGAATGGCTCCCCATCACATCAATGCTGTGCAAGGTGAATTGCACCTCGCCCGTTTCTTGGTCGAGGCAAGCGATGGAACCATTTCTCAGGCCAACAAACAACCGGTCGCCCTGCGGGGAAAAACAGGCGGTGCGAACGAAATCTTCGCTTGGCAACCGAAAGCGAGAACGGTCCGTGGCCAAATCGATCATCTCGGTCCCTGCAAAGCCGCAAATGAACAAGGAGCGTTCGTCCGGTGAAAAGGCCAGACAAAATTGCCTGTTTTCATAGGATCGACGAATCGTTGGCTCGCTCATATCGCTGTGCAAATCATAAACAACCAATTCCGATGGGTTGCCCATGATCGCAAGATACCGCCCTGAGACCGAGAAACAGGACATGCCAAGGTCGTCTGTTGAGGGCAGGGACGGCATCTCAATCGTGCGAACCGTGGGGGACTGCAATACATTCGTCTGATCTCGCCAATGAGTCAGTAGATGCAATTTTCCGTTCCGATCGGTGACGGCGATCATGCCATCGTCATCCGTTACCGCGACGGACGTCAGCGAAGACTTCCCATGCCACAGCGATTGGGCAGCGGCTTCGTTGGTGCGTGCGGTCGCATCCGGTTGCACGCGAAAATATGCTAACTCGCCAGTCTGGCTAAGAGTCAACACTCCCGTGGGGCCCTCGACGGCAAGCATCGTATGCGAGTCCGTCGCCGCGATGGTTTGGACTGCATGGGTTGACTGGCAGGGTGCAAAGCGTTCAACCGCTCCGTCAATCGAAATGGTAACGAACTCCGTCGGTCCGATAAACTTAATATCCTCGATGCGGCCGCCCAGTCCTGCGACATAAGCAACGGAGCGATACTCAGGTGGTTGATCGGATTGGACTTCGTGTCCGTTGGCCTCGTCGGAAACTCGCTCAAAAAGTTCGACGCCCACGCCATTATTGGCAACCGCAAGAAACTGGTCATTCGCTGAAAACTCAATGGCGTTGGGGTGTGAGGACGAATTGATCCAGCGACGCTGACTCAGATCGTCTGTCTTCACCAGCCCAAAGCCCTTTTTACTACCAACTTCGTAGGCGGCGTAGGGATGCTGGTGCGCTACGGTGACCTGTCCAATCGAGCGAGATTTCCAGCGATCGATCAGCGCACCGGTTCTCGTATCCCATAGCTGCAATGAATCCGGATTGCGATGCGAAGTCAGCAGCCGCGCGCCATCGCTGGTCAACCCAAACGCAAGGTTACGAGTACCATTCTCGATACTGATGCTACGTTGGTGTTCGCTGGACCAGCAGCGGATGTTCTGATAACGGGAGGCTGACGCGATGATGCTGGCGTCGGAACTGACGCGAATGGACTCGATGGTGGTCGGGTGAGCATGGAGCACTTTGAGCGTCACACCGCTCGTCGGATCAATCAAGACGACCGACCATCCGAACAGCAGCCAGGACGGTCCGGAGATCGCTAGTTCTCCCGACGGCATGGCAGCGATCGCATCGAGCCGCCCATCCAACCCCGTCAGCTCGTGCATCTTTCGCCCAGTGCCGGCGTCCCAGAAAGAGAGGAACCCATCGAGAGCAGCAGAAACGACCGTCGCGGGGCGAGTCGCGTCATCGCTTGGCGGCAGAATGGCGAGTTCCGTGCCGCGGCCGGCGTGCCGCCCCCAAAGAGAGTAGCGTGAGCTGACTTCGCTTTCGAGTAACTTCCATTCAATCGCTCGATGATCCACCTCCCCGGCTTGCGGAATTTGGCGATCGAGTAGTTTTCTCGCTTCGCCTAGGTGTCCCTGGTGGAGGCGTGAGTACGCGATGGATAGGTCGCTGGTATAGCTCTTCGCCCGTGAGCGCTCGCGGGTTCGATGTGCCAGCCTTTGTTGCTCGAGGGCATCCGCCTGCGCGTCTTCTGCTTTACCACGTTGTCGCTCAGCGAACGCACGTTGCTCCTGGGCGGTCGCCAGGGCGAGGCTCAGTTTGATCGAATATGCCTCACTCGACGTCGCGTTTCTCTGCGCCTCGATCGCTAGGGCCGACAAACCAACCACGCCGATAATCAATCCACCCACTGCTGCCCCTGCCATTGCCGCAAGGCCTCGATTCCGCGTTGCCCATCGCCACGTGCGACCAACGTGTCCAACGGGGCTGGCGTGGGGAGGGTGGCCACCGAGTACACGACGGAGATCGTCTAGCAACTCACCTGCATTGCGATACCGACGCGAGGGTTGTTTCTCGAGACAATGTTGACAGACTGCGCTAATATCTCGCGACAAAGACGGCCGTCGTTGACGCACCGACGGTGGATCTTGGCTGACAATTCGTCGAATCGTGTCAAGCTCACTGACCGAGGCGAACGGCGTTTCCCCGGTCAGCAATTCGTACAGCAAAACGCCCAGAGCATGCACATCCGAATGCGGGCCATGATCATCAGTATTCCCGGCGGCCTGTTCCGGTGACATATAGGGGCCACTGCCGATCAACGCACCCACATGCGTGTCGCTGGCGTCCGTACCAATGCGAGCCAGACCAAAATCGGTCAAACGAGGCACCGGAAACTCAGTCTCGGATTCGGTCAGGATAATATTCGACGGTTTTATGTCACGATGGATCAAGCCGCGTTCATGCGCAACGCGTAGTCCATCTGCCAGTTGCGCCACGATCGACACGGCGAGTCGGGGAGGCACGGGCGAACTGCGATCGCGAAGCCACTGGCACAACGTCGGGCCGGGACAGTATTCCGAAACGATATAGGCCAGGTCATCGTCGAGCACCGCCTCGAGAATCGGAACCAAATTTGGATGGGTAAGTTTGGCCGCGATCTCCGCCTCACGCTGAAACCGGCGGGCCTCCACCGTGCCCGGAGCTAGCCTGCGATGCGGCAGCTTGATCGCGACCTCGCGTCCCAGCCGCACATCGGTCGCCAGCCACACCTGTCCAAAGCCCCCTTCGCCGAGCGGTCGGATCAACACGAAATGATCGAGCGACTCACCAGGCTCCAGCCCCCGGTGCATCGTGCCCGCGACGGTCTCGTTGCGCGTCGTAGCGCCCGCTCGCGTGATCTCGCCCACTGGCCCAGACGCATCGCCACCGTCCGGGTTGCTGCACAGGTCTTCCCGGTTGGCCCGTCCGATGGCGTCGTTCGTCGTCCGTGTCGGATCAGAATCAGGGCAAGTCATACCAAAGCAAGCCAGCTGGCGAACGGAGGGAAACCAGGGGATTTAGCAAAAGTGACCGGTCGAGGTGCAACACAGCTCATCACACAACTCATTCTATCCGATCAATACCAACACATTACGAAGAAACTTCATCAGTAATTTCGGTTTTGCTCTTGCGGTCTTGTCCTCGCACGAGCGATATCCCAGGACTGATGACGTTCTCAATACCCACAAAAGTCACCTAAATCAGGTATCACAACCATGAGTCGCTCGCAACAAACGTCGAATTCGACCCTGGAGACTCTATCGAATAAGTCTGGCCGGACAACGGGCGATGGGAAACGTCGCTCGGGTGGCGTTCGAATCGCCGCTCTCGCTCTGTTAGTTCTCAGTACCACCGTTACCAGTGCGGGGACACTCTCCGCCGAGGAACCGGCGACCACACAGCCATCCATGGCGACAAAATTAAATCCGATGAACTGGAAGATGCCAACCTTGCAGATGCCGGAGTTCCTCGTTCCGAATAAAGATCAAGAACGGATCGTCGAACGCAAGAACACCTTGTTCAGCGATATCAAGACGACCACTTCGGAATCGTGGCAGCGCACCAAGACAACCTTCAGTCCGGCACGTTTGAACCCCATGAATCTGTTTGCAGGGCCCGAAACGCAACCAGGCCAACCCACCAAACCTGGCTTTTTTAGCTCGCTGTTCTCGCCGGGGGAACCTGAACCGGAAGAACGCGTGGCCACCGTGAATCAGTTCCTAAATCAAGACCGCCCCTAAGCATCCGAGTCGCGTCGTTCAGACACGACGCGTTGTGAGGTCTATGCCGATGATCGCGGCGACCGACCGTCACCTGGAGCTGCCACACCTGAACCGTCGATATCTGCATGTAGGCGTCTTTTCAGTCTCGTGAGGTGTGGAGCAATGTTACGAAGTCTATTTCTGGCAATTGGGATCATGTTGGTAGTCATCGGCGTGGAGTCGATGTTTATCGATTCAGCCAACCTACATGCCGCCCCAGGATCGAAGGCTGATGATGCGGGTGGCTCGCAAGTTGCCGCGACGAAGTCGTGGCAACCGGGCGAGACGTTTCCGTTTGCGATGATCGCAGTCGGTGCCATCGTGGTCGTTTACTCGAACACTTTGCCCAAACGCTTCGCTCGCGGTTAAAGGGCCCCCCCACGCTTCGCTCTCGTTGACAGAGCAAGCGACCGGCAACGTCCCCCCGAAAAACTCTAATCAGAGGAACCCACCATGACCAAAAACACCTTCCGAATCGTGGCCCGCGATCGCGATGGAACGCTGCAAATGCGAGATTATCCCGCGATCGATCCCCTGGCGGAACACTACGACCAAATCGGCGTCGACGATTGCAGCACCGACTTGGCGCTGCGGGGCATGCCGGTATTCCGCGGCCTGATCGGCCCGATGCCCGAAGGTAAGGACATTGTGCGTTATGAAACGCCTGAAGTTTTTGAGATGTTGACGAAGGAATGGGGGCTGAGCAAACCGAAACAGCGGCGCACCCGAACCCGCAAACCAGAGCGTGCCAACGACGGGGAAACCGCACTCGCACGAGAAACCGACGAAAGCTCACCGATTCTCGCGTGATGGGGGTTTGCCCAAAATCGTCCGAGACGATATTTTAGCAACCTCACAAGCCGAAGTGGCGGAATTGGCAGACGCGCTGGATTCAAAATCCAGTTCTCGCAAGGGAGTGAGGGTTCGAGTCCCTCCTTCGGTATTGTTTCAAACGACATGAAAGGTCTGGAGCGGAATCCATCCGCTCCAGACCTTTTTTTTTCAAATCGAGCCCTGGGTTCGTCCCAGCGGTGTCGCGGTGCCGCCCTTGGCAGCAACGGGTGGCGAATTTATCATGCCGCTCTTCGTCGTCGCGACCCGCTCCCTCTTTTACACCCCTCGCCGGGGTTGTGTTTTTGCGTCATGGCCAATTCGAACTACCGTCATCTGCTCTCGGCACTCGTGCAAAACGTGCCCGGAGTATTGGCTCACATCTCTGGAATGCTCGCTTCACGCGGTTTCAACATTGATTCGCTCGCCGTCGGCGAGACCGAAGATCCGAAGCTGTCGCGGATGACCTTCGTCGTCGTCGGCGACGACAGCGTGCTCGAACAGGTCCGCAAACAACTCGAAAAGATTGTCACGGTCGTCCGCGTACTCGACATCAGCTCCAACGATTTTGTCGAACGCGATCTGTTGCTGTTAAAAATCAACGCTCCAGCGGGCGGCGTTCGCACAGAAGTCCGTGAGCTGGTGGATATTTTTCGTGGCAAAGTCGTCGACGTCGGTCCCGAAGAAATCATGATCGAGATTAGCGGTCGCGAAGGCAAAGTGCAGGCATTCATCGAACGCGTGCGGCCCTACGGTATTCGCGAACTCGTCCGTACCGGACGGATCGCAATGGTTCGCAGCGATAGCGAGCATGGCGCGTCCGCCCGAGCGGCCGCTGAAAACGCAAAAGCCTGATCCACGCGGTCGCAACGCACCGCGATCGTTCAAAACCAAATTCACTCTCTAAACACTCAACCAATAACTCTCCTCGAAATCTGAGAAGGTCCCCACACCGATGGCTGCAACGATTTACTACGACAACGATGCTGATCTTTCGCACTTGAAAGGCAAAACTGTCGCGATTTTGGGCTACGGATCCCAAGGTCACGCGCAGGCTCAAAACCTTCGTGACAGCGGCTGCGACGTCATCATCGGGCAACGTCCGGGATCGGCTAACTACGATCTCGCCGTCGAGCATGGCTTCCAACCGATGTCGATCGCTGAAGCGACCAAAGCGGCCGATGTCATCAACATTTTGCTGCCCGATGAAGTTCAGGGTGACATCTATCGCGAGCACATCCTCGAAAACCTGTCGCCGGGCAACGTGTTGATGTGTTCGCACGGTTTCAACATTCATTTCGGTCAGATTGACCCACCCAAGGGTATCGACACCCTGTTGGTCGCCCCGAAGGGCCCCGGCCACTTGGTTCGTAGCGAGTACGAACAGGGTGGTGGCGTGCCGTGCCTGATCGCACTGGGCGAGGGAGCCGCTGAATCGACCAAGCAAATTGGTCTGGCATATGCCAAGGGCATCGGCGGAACACGCGGCGGTGTGATCGAAACAAGCTTTGCCGAGGAAACCGAAACGGACCTGTTCGGCGAACAAGTGGTCTTGTGTGGTGGCGTCAGCGAGTTGGTCAAAGCGGGCTTCGAAACGCTCGTAGAAGCTGGTTACCAGCCTGAAATGGCCTACTTCGAATGCATGCACGAACTCAAATTGATCGTTGACCTGCTGTACCAGGGTGGCCTGAGCTACATGCGATACAGCATCAGCAACACCGCCGAATATGGCGACTACGTTTCGGGCCCGCGGATCATCACGCCGGAAACCAAGGTAGAAATGAAACGGATTCTGACTGAAATTCAAAACGGTGAGTTCGCCCGCAAATGGATTAGCGAGAACCGCGCCGGTGCTCCGTTCTTCAAGGCAACTCGTCGCCGCGAACGTCTCCACCAAGTCGAAGAAGTGGGCAAGGGCCTGCGTCGGATGATGAGCTGGATCGACGAGAAGGAGGTTTAATCCCGTGAATCGACTACCTCCGGTTTCTGAAATCACGCAGTTGCAAATCGACTGTGTGCAGAAGTGGCACAACGAACCGATCGCAAATCCGTACGACGGATTCGCGCATCTCGTCTGTCGCCAGCATGAGTTCAACTATCGACTGTGGCACGAAGAAGACATCGCGCGCAGTCCCGAGGTCAACGATGAACGCATCGCCGGAGTGAAAAGGTCGATCGATAAGCTAAACCAACAGCGCAACGACATGATCGAGCAAATCGATGATGCGATCACAGCGCTGTTGGCCGAGGCAGGTGTCGGTGACACGACCGCACTTCCCATCAATACGGAAACTGCGGGCAGTGCCATCGATCGCCTATCGATCATGTCGCTGCGGTTGTACCACTATGCCGAGCAGCGTGATCGGACGGATGCCGATGACGAACACCGGAACAAAGTAGGCGCACGTGTAGAATTGTGCCAAGTCCAACATGCGGACTTGTCTCACAGTCTGCAAACGCTCATTGACGACTTGTTTGCCGCCCGGATGCAGCACAAAACCTACCGGCAGATGAAGATGTACAATGACCCGTCGCTGAACCCGGAAATTTATCGGGCAAAGAAGTAGTTCGTTTACGTCAGTCAGTTGTCCTACGATACGCAACGAGGGTTATGTCATGGCCTATGTAACGTCCACCATCCATGGTGCACCCTCGGAACGATTCGATCTCGATCGCGATGAGATGCGAATCGGTCGCCACCCGGATTGCGACATCGGCGTCGATGCGGGTGCGGTCAGTCGCTATCACGCGAAAATGGTTCGTGTCGGCAAAGATTGGTCCGTCGAGGATCTCGGCAGTCGCAACGGCACGTTCGTCAACGGACAACTGCTCACTCGCCCGCACATCCTCGCTGAAGGCGACCGGATTCGGATCAGTGAAGTCGAGTTGCGTTACCATCTCGACGAAGTTCCGGAGTTTGCCCGCAGCGGAACCAGTCAAATGACTTTCGACGGTGCCAATTTTGGTATCCAGATGGTCGAAGATTCCGACACGCAGGTGGTCGCGAGCTCGAAGATTGAATTTCGCAGTAGTGATCAAGGCCTGAAAATGGCTGCGACACCCGAAGCGAAATTGGCGGCTTTGATCGCAATTAATCGAAACCTCACGGGGGCGATTTCGTTAGACGAAGTCTTGCCCAAGGTGCTTGGCAGCCTGTTCGAAGTCTTTCCATCGGCTGACCGTGGGTTTGTCGTGATGGAATCGCCCGACGGTGGGCTACTACCGCGCTGGGTCAAGACGCGATCGAAGGTGGACGAGTCGGAGACATTGCGAATCAGCCGCACGATCATTCGCAAAACAATGGATAGCGGTGAGACCATTCTGTCACTCGATGCGATGGACGACAGCCGCTTTGACAGTAGCGAATCGATCGCCGACTTCTCAATTCGATCCATGATGTGCGCCCCGCTGCATGATGGCGACGGCAAAGCGATCGGGGCTCTGCAGATTGACTCGACCCAAGGTCGCGGTCAGTTTCGTGATGAGGACATTGACTTGCTCACCGGTGTGGCCGCACAGGCCAGCGTGGTGATCAATAACGCACGACTGCACGAACAATCGTTGCGGCAGCGGGAAGTGGAAACCGATCTCAAACTCGCCACCGAAGTCCAACAGGCATTCTTGCCCTCGAAAGCTCCCGTCGTACCGACTTATCTTTTAGAGAGCTATTACCAAGCCGCCAATCATATCGGCGGTGACTATTTCGATTACATCGATCTGTCGGACGGTCGAGTCGGTGTCGTCGTCGCGGATGTTGTCGGCCATGGTGTGGCCGCTGCAATGTACATGGCGAAGCTTGCTGCGGAGACGAAGTTTTGTTTAGCCAGTGAGCCGGACCTGGCCCGCGCCATCGAGCGGTTGAACGATTTGATGAGTGGCTTGCATGTCGAGCGATTCGTCACCTACCTACTTGTCGTGATCGATCCCCACCGAGACACCATCTCGATCGTCAACGCGGGGCACATGCACCCCATCATTCGCGCAGCGTCGGATGGCTCGATTCATGAGCCGGGCGAAGAAGAGTCGGGGCTGCCCATCGCGATCGACGAAGGCATGGAATATGCCGTCACAACCTATCCGTTCCTGAAAGGTGACCTGGCGGTGATGTATACCGACGGGATCAACGAAGCGATGGATATCGATGACGAAGAATGGGGCACTGATCCACTACGTGACATCGTTCGCGGCGCGATCGTTTCGCCAAGCGGCGGGGAGTCTGCTGCAGCGGTCGTGAAGTCGCAGATCATCAAGAGCGTTTTCGAACATATCGGCGAAGCCGTGCAGTTCGACGACATGTGTATGGTTATCATCGAACGCACCGACGATGCGATCACCAATCCCAACGACGCGCGGCCATCGCCCCACGCCGATGGCAGCCAATCCAAAGTAAATCTCAACGATACGGATGAAAATCTCCATGACACAGCCGAAAAGAACTAGCAACATCGTCCGTTGGGGATTCATCGGTGCGGCTCAGATCGCACGCAAGAATTGGAAGGCGGTCCGGATGAGCGGCAACAGTGTTGTCGCAGCGGTCGCCAGTCGCGATTCCTCGCGTGCCGAAGCCTTCATCCATGATTGTTCCATCGAAACCCCACCGGTGATCGTCGGTCGTGATGGTCAGGCGACCCTGACTCGGCCCGAAGCCATGGGCGATTATCAAGCATTGCTCGATCGTGACGATATCGACGCCGTCTACATCGCTCTGCCCACGACGATTCGGAAACAGTGGGTGATCGCGGCCGCCAAGGCGGGCAAACACGTCTTGTGCGAGAAACCCATCGCTGTTCATAGCGATGACGCCAAGGAAATGATCGATGCCTGTCGCGCGGCCGGCGTGGGCTTCATGGACGGTGTGATGTTTGATCATTCTGCGCGATTGCCTGCAATGAAACATTCCCTTGAGGATCCCGAACGATTCGGCAAACTGCACCGCATCCAAAGTCACTTTTCGTTCTGTGCCGATGATTCGTTCGAATCAGGAAATATCCGAGCGAATGCCGATCTGGAACCGCACGGCTGCCTCGGCGATTTGGGTTGGTACTGCATCCGGCTGAGCCTGTGGGCGGCAGGCGATCGCATGCCGCACTCGGTCTCCGGGCGTGCAATTTCCACGTACGATGGCGGTAGCGTGCCGTTAGAGTTCCAAGGCGAATTGCAGTTCGATGACGACCTGACCGCAGGATTCTTCTGTTCGTTCCGCTGCGTCAATCAACAAACGGCGACTTTCTCCGGTGAACGCGGGTATGCGACGATGGACGACTTCGTCTTGCCGTACGTAGATGCGGAAGCGAAATGGCAGTGCCACATGCACGATCTGCAAATCGACAATTGTCGCTGGAATTTTGGACGCCATACCGCCGAGCATGCCGTCTGCGAACACGCGTCGGGCGAAGCGGACTCTCAGGAAGTGAACATGATCCGCGACTTTGCGGACGGCATTTTGAATGGATCACCCAATGCTCGGGCCAGCGAGATTGCCATAAAAACTCAACGCGTGCTCGATGCCCTTCGTCGCAGCGACGTCGAAAACGGCAAATGGGTGCCGGTCGCCTGATGCGAAACGTCGCGTCGCGACGGCAGCGTATTGCCTGGGATGGGAGCCGTAGCTTGGGACCATCGTCCCGAGCGAGCATCACCCCCGAGCGAGCCATCGCCCCCAAGCGAGCCATTGTCCTGAAGAATTACTCGGACGGGACAATGGTCCCGTCCTACCTCCATCATTCTTGAAACTCTGTGGCCCACTATGTCTCAAAACCAATCCGGTGCCAAAAACGTGCTGGGAACCGACCTTGAAGTGTGTAGTACCGACCCGATGACGGGTTTCTATCGCGATGGATGCTGCAACACGGGTGGTCAAGACGTGGGGGTGCATGTGGTCTGCATCGAAGCGACGGCTGAGTTTCTCGAGTTCAGTCGCGCCCGGGGAAATGACCTGAGCACACCGATGCCGATGTATGAGTTTCCTGGCTTGCAGCCCGGCGATCGATGGTGCCTCTGTGCGGCGCGCTGGAAAGAAGCATACGAAGCGGGAAAAGCCCCCCAGGTCCACCTCGAGGCCACCCATATTTCAGCACTCGAGTACGCAAATCTAGAAGAGTTGCAGCAGCACAGCGTTTAGGTTGTCGCTGGGGTTTCCCGCTGGATGCGACCCGTCGCGAGCAATCTGTCGGAGTGGAAATGGAAGTGGATGGTCGGGGAGGTTCCGCGACTCTCGCTCGATTCGGAGAGTTGAGCGTCAATCACTATTCCTGCCACCAGAATCGCACCAACTCGGCCACCCGCTCCGCTTCAATGGGATCGCCAATCATCAACTCGTCGGCCAGTGCTGCGACGGCAGGCCACACCGGTTCACTGGCAATCACCTGTTGCAGTCGTGCAACGACGCCCTGCAGGAGGCGAAGTTGTTGCTCATGACCAACCACCATTCTCGCCACACACTGCTGGGCTTGCTGCCCGTCCAACGCCCAACTCGCCGAATCGAATTCGTCGAGGTCTTCGCCGCGATAAACCCACTCGGCGATGGGGCCCGCTAGGATCGTCAGCAATTCCCGTTGCTGTTGCCAGCGATGATCGGGATCCACGCGTCCCCAGTTTACGATGCAATCGCCGAACCGGCGGGGCAGCCCATCCTCACCATCGTCGTAGACGGAGGCTTGCGAGAGCGACACCGATTGAATCTGCGCCCCCAGCGCGCAGCCGATAATCGCATGGCCCGCTTCGTGGTACGCCGTGTGGATGTCCTCGTCGTCCGATTCCCAATCCCAATCCATGGTCTCTATCGTAGCTCCTCGATCGCAGCGGTCATGCGTTTGAGCGTAGCGGCATCGAGCGGGCGCGCCGACGCCATTTCGCGAATTTGATCCGGGCGACGTGCGCCAACAAGTGCGGCTGTGACCCCCACCTGGGAGAGCGTCCAGGAAACGGCCAAGTCGGCGACGCTCCGGTCGGTTTCCCGGGCAATGTCTCGCAGTTGATTCACGACACGGTGTGCTTGGGCGCGACGCTCTCCTTGAAAAACGGCATAGCCCGGGCGACTGTCGCCGGGTGGGAAAACTTGATCGGGCGAAATTTTGCCCGCTAGGAGTCCCTTCATCAGCGTCCAGTACACGAGCACATCGCAGCCCGCCTGGGACGCATCAGCAATCACAGTTTCGAGATTCTCTCGCTGCAGCAGATTGAGTGGACATTGGATCGCTCGACACTCACACACCGCGGCAAAGCGTCGGCGCTGCTGGACGTCGGCGTTGCACAACCCGATCCGCTGGGCGAGGCCCGCGTCGCGCATCTCGAGGAGCGCCTCGGCGCTACGTTCAATCTCAACATTCTCATCAATGCTGTGCAGCATCAAAGTTCCGAAGCAATCGATTCCAAGTCGGCGTAACGACTCCTCGGCGTCGCTGCGAAGCGTTCCGGGACGGCTGTCGACGATCCGTGTTCCATCAGGAAGATAACGTTGCCCCACTTTGCTGATCACATGGAAACGATCGGTATCCCCGCGGATCGCCGCCGCCAGATATCGATCTGCTTCGCCATGGAGACCGTAGCTGTACGCAGTGTCAAATACGCGAACCCCTAACTCAATTGCCGTCGCGATCGTCGCCTCCGCGTCGCGTGCCGTCACGCCCATCGTGGTCACTCCCGAGATCGGCCAGAGTCCCAAGACGACTTCGGACTGGAACAAGGGGGCAGCCGGCGTCGGGTTAGAATCAGATTCAGTCATCATCTTCGCTCTTTTCTCGCTTGTGCGTCACGTTACATTTCGAATCGTTGCTCTGGCGTCCAGGACGTTGAATTTCCCAGGCCCGAACACCTGCGTCGACCAGACGCTGCCTCAGGCTTTCATTGGGGGGTGGCTCTTCGTGGCGATCGACGGCACCGCGAAACCGAAGTTTCCGGAGCCCTACCCGCCGCTTTTTTAAAGTGGTGCAGGCAGGTCTCTCCGGTGAAACTGAATCATCGCGATCAGGTAACAGACAGCGCCCATTGCAAACAACAAACCGGGATAAAACAGCGGTGGATACCAACCGGGTTCAATCGGTTGCGTGAAACTCCAAGGTGAGCTGAGGCTGCCTTCTCTGACAAGCGTGGTCATTTTCTGTGGTTGGTAACACTGGAAAAATGCCCACGACTGCAACCAAGCCAACGACTCGGCAGCTTTGCCGAGCCCGAACATCACAAGCTGGATGACATAGACCGTCATCACCGCGCCGATGGTCCGCCAACGGTAGCGATCAAAGCTGCTGAAGCAACTGCTCAGGCCCAGTATGAAGAATCCCAGTGCGAATAGATTCAACACGGATGCGGTGTAGGTCGCCGGACTCACACGCTGCCCCAACACGAATGTGTCCTCGGTCGGCGGATCGGTCGACAGTGGTATTTGGAATCCAAAGATCGGCACCTGGATTGTGGGCGCCGGTACCGTTTCGGTGATCGTTGTGGTTTCAATGCCCACCGTCATGCCGGCCCACAGCAGAAGGCACAGTGCCATCAGGCCGGTCATGCTGACGACGGCATGGGACAACAGAAATCGCGTCCGGCTGATCGGTTGGCTCAGCAACATCTCCAGGGTACCTCGGCCCAGTTCCCCGCTGACGACATCGCTGCCACGTGCAACGCACCAGATCACCGTGCACAGGATCACAATCGGTTCGTCGAACGTCATGCCCACGCGCCCGGTGTAGGTAAACAAAGCGTCGAAGGGAACGGGCGCGAACCGCTCAAAGTCACGGAACTGCTCGATGATGTTTTGGAATTTGCCCATGTCGAGCAATTTGACCACCCACACTCGAACCCACCCGAACGAGAACATCGCAATTCCTAGAAACACAAAGAGCAGCGATGATTGGCCGATGTTCTTGCGGACCATCATGCGGTCGATGCCGATGTCTCGCAGCGGAATCATAACGACACCTCGTTTGCGGTAGCGGGCGTCTCGACATACGTCCCGGTCGTAATATCAGAGCGGCCGAGATGGACGGCTTCGTAGACGCTATGGAGGCCGAGCGGTTCAATACGCAAATGGTGCAGCGGCAGAGAGGCGATCCAAGCGAGGGCGGGCGCGAGATCACCGGCGGTGTCAATCTGCACGCGCCGCCCGTGTGGCCCCAACGGCCGAATTTCGTAGCCGGTAATCAGGCCATGCAAACTCTCGGGAACGTCTCCGAACGCTGGCACTTCTTGCTCTCCTGGAACGATGGCATCGGGGTCCAGAGTCGCGGTCACCCGATGACGCTGAAACAAATCCTCCATAACGAGTTTCCGGGCTAGCTCACCTTTGCGGAGGAATGCCACTCGATCACAGGTTTGCTCGATCTCTGACAAAACGTGCGATGAAAACATCACCGTGCGTCCCGCGTCGCGCTCACTGGAGACCAACGCGAGAACTTCGCCCCGCACGCTCGGATCAAGGTTTGCGGTCGGTTCATCAAGAATCAACAGCGGCGTGCGGGGACCAAAGACGACGGCTAGTGCGAGTTTCTGTCTCATTCCGGTGGACATGAACGCGACTCGCCGCGACAGATCGAGGTCCAACCGGTCGGCCACTTCGAGCGTCCGGGTCAAGTCGCCACTGGGGTGCATCTGGGCGAAAAACTCCAAGACCCCGCGCCCCCGCATGTGCCGTGGTAATCTCGCATCGCCGGGCAGGTAGGCCACCCGTCTCCGCACCTCCACGCTGTCGGATTCGGGATCGTAGCCCGCCACACGAGCGGCACCGGACGTCACATGGAGATAGCCCAGCAAGAGTCGGATCAGCGTCGTCTTGCCGGCTCCGTTGGGACCCAGCAACCCAAAAATCTCGCCCCGACGCACTTCGAGGCTGCAGTTGCTCAGCGCCGCAAAGGCTCCATAGCGTTTCGTCAGATCCGTCGTCAGGACGATGGGATCGAGATCGCTGGATTGGCTAGTTGAGTCGAAGTTGGTGCACATAGAAAGCTGAATAGAGTCTTTTGATTGAGTAGTCAAGTCTCTCGGAGACTCGAATCAGTGTCTCGAAGTCGTCCGGATCCGTGCCTCGAAGAGACGCTGCTACTCATTTCGACGGCAGGTCGTTGTTGCGGACATCGGCCAGCTTACGGGCAAGTTTGACTTGAAGTCGAGCGACAACGTCCTTGTGTTTCGGCGAGGAAGCCAGATTCGTGAACTGTTCGGGATCCGCCTGCATATCGAATAGCTCCCGGCCGCGAGAGCCGTCGTCACCGTATTGAATATATGCCCAGCGGTCTTCGCGAATCAGGAACCCCTTCCGCATGGGTGCGACGCTGAACGCAGCATCACGCACTTCGGCCTCGGGGTCGTCGAGCATGGATGAAATGTCCATGCCTTGTAAATGGGGTGGCAGCTCCAACCCACACAGACGGGCGGTGGTCGGGTAGAGATCGACGAGTTCGACCAGGCTGTCACAAACCGCCGGCTGTTTCCCTGGCACACAAATGATCAGCGGAATCGCTGCGGATTCCTCGTGCAGAGAGACTTTGGCCCAAAAGTCATGTTCGCCGAGATGGTAACCGTGATCGCTGGTAAAAATAACAATCGTTCGGTCCTCGACACCGGACTGCTTCAGGGCGTCCAGCACTTTGCCCACCTGGGCGTCCATGTAGGCGACGGAGGCATAGTATCCGCCGATCGCCTTGCGCTGGCGGCGGAGGTCCATCTTCATGTTCACGCTGGTCTTGTAATTGATGCCTGGTACAGGGATATCGTCCCAGTCGTCGGCGATGCGCTGCGGCAAGGCGAGCTGGTCGTAGGGTTGGAAAGGTTCGAAATACGCACGCGGGGCAACGAAGGGCACGTGCGGACGGACGAAGCCGACCCCCAGCCAAAACGGCTCGTCAGCGTGCTCGAGAATCAGCTCGGACGCCTTCTCAGCCGTCTTGCCGTCGGAGTGAACTCCATCGTCGCCATCTGCCTCGACGACCACGAAGGTATTTCCGCCGACGACGGGCCTTTTGCCGTCCGGGTTGTTCTCGAGTGTCTCGCCGTCGCCGGCCGCCATCCATTCAGGGCCAGGACTATTGAACCGCTCGGTCCAGGACCGTTCGTCATCGGCACCATTGCCGCCATCATGATCACGTCCATCGCCTCGCGTCTGGATGCCACCAGGGACGCCCATGTGAAAAATCTTGCTCACCCGTGCGGAGTAGTAGCCACTGTTTTTGAATTGCTCCGACCACATCGCCCGATCGCCGATCTGCGGTCGCGGATTGGTGTAACCCAGCACACCGGTGGCGTGCGGATAGTACCCCGACATGAACGAGGCCCGGGACGGACCACAGTAGGTTCCCTGACAATACGCGTGCGTGAACCTCGTTCCCCGAGCTGCCAAGGAATCAATATGGGGCGTCTGGCAGACCGAATTGCCATAGCACGAGAGCGCCGTCGCCGTCAGGTCGTCGGAAATGATGAACAGCACATTGAATCGTTCCGCCGCGAAAGTCAGGGTCGGCGAAAACCACATCAGTGCGATCAGAAAAAACCATCTCATCTCAGTTACCGCATTTCGAGGGTGTGTCATGGTAGACAAGAAATGATAACCGGCATGCCGCTGCGGGTGTCGAGCAAGGCTCTGAGTCCATGCCATCTGCTCCCTTCCGCGTTCGTTGGAGATTTCTCAGGAAGTAAGAAACTGCCCTGAAACAGATTCCGTATTTGTGATCCTAGCAGGATCGCCTACTCTGGGGTGAAATCACACCTCCCCAGGACCTTGCCATGGACGGCTATTCGTCCGAAATCGAAGTCAGGATGATCAGTTTTCTCGAGTCGCTCGGAGAGAGGGATCGGCGCCGTTACGCTGCTGTCGAGGCGACCAAGTTAGGCCACTGTGGGATCACCTACCTCAGCCAAATGTTCGGCTGCGATCCCAAGACGATTCAGCAAGGCAAGTCCGACCTTGAGAATCCTCCCACAACGGAGGATCTCAAGCATCAGCGAAAAAAACGGCGGCCGCTAGAAAGCGGAAGTTATCACGCCTGAAATCAACGAAAACCTCTACATCGTCCTGAAGGACCACACCGCTGGCGACCCGATGCGTGCTGAGGTGAAGTGGACGAATCTCTCTCTTCGTCAGATAGCAAAGCGAATAGCGGATCTTGGCACGCCAGTCAGCAAGGATATCGTCAAACGACTGCTTTGGAACGAGGGCTACCGTCACCGCAAGCCGCAGAAGAAGCGAACCATGGGCCAGCATGCCGACGGCAACGCCCAGTTTGAGAACATTGCCAAACTGCAGTAGCAGTATCTCGATGCGGGCCAGTCGGTAATCAGCATGGATACGAAAAAGAAGAAAATGCTCAGGAATTCCTACCGTGAAGGAGTGACCGATGGTTTCGAACCAACAATTGTCAACTATCATGACTTTACCAGTTCAAGCAGTGGTACCGTGATCCCGCATGGCATCTACGAGGTTGCCAAGAACAAACCTTCGTTGCATTTGAATTACAGCGAGGATACTTCCGAGTTTGCTTGCGAAAGCACCGAGTAGTAGTTCAGCTAACAAGGTTGGCAAGGCTATCCCGGAGCAACCGAACGATTGGTCTTTTGCGACGGTGGGGGCAGCAACAATGCGGCGCATTCCATTTCCAAAGAAGACTTGCAGTCGCTCTCGAATCGGCTGAATCTGCGGATTCGCATCTGCCACTACCCGCCGTACTGCTCGAAGTACAATCCGGCCGAACACCGCGTCTTCCAGCACGTGAGACGAGCCTGCAAAGGAGTGCCGCTCGAAAGCGTGGACGTGGCCAAGCACCACATCGAAAAGACAGAAACCACGCAGGGGCTTAACGTTATTGTTCGTATCATGGACAAAATCTCCGAAACCGGCCACAAGTACGCCAAGGATTTCAAGAAGACGATGACCATCCAGCTCGATCAACACCTCCCAAAATGGAACGACACCGCTAGCCGCGAATCATTCTGAAATCGGGACGTTACTTCGGGACAATTCCCAAGCGACCGCGAATGAACCACCCGAGTAGCTACGTTCGCCAGAGCGTGGATGCCCGGCGTCTGGCGGCATGAGATACATCTGATTCCACGCATTCTTTGTCTCGCTGTCGCTCAGAAACTTCGATGATGTAGGCATCGAGATTCCCGGTGCCGACTCGCCTAAATCGTGTCACCCAAGGGCGTCGTCACTCACATCGCCCCATCGACAGCCTCCGCGTCGCGCCCCTTGCCCCTGTCCTGCCCCCTGCCCCTTGTCGCGTCAAGACATGGCCCCCGTGTGCTACACCGTGGGGTACTGCGCCGTTACATTAACGTCCATTCGAGAGGAGTTCAAATTCTCGCCGAACACATCTACCGGAGTGCGTTTTCGTGAAGTCAAGCCTGGTTTCCTTTCTCTTGATAGCGATCAGCCTAGTGCCATCAAGTGCCTGCGCTGACTCGGTTTGGAGTCCTTTCGGGCCTGGCGGTGGGGGTTGGATCGAGGATGTTGTTGCGCATCCGACCAATCCTCAAGAGGTCTGGGCGATGACCGATTTGTCGGGACTGTTTCGCTCGCAAGACGCAGGGGTGACCTGGCGCAAGATGTCTGCTGATGTCGAACGGGGTGTGCTAGCGAGGAAACAAATCGTCTCACACAATCGTCAGTTTGCGATTGACCCCAAGGACCCGCAACACATGTACTGGGGAACCTGTGGGATGATTTGGGCGAGCCACGATGGTGGCGTCAGTTGGCTGCCGGTTTTCGGGGAACCGCCGTCGGTCGGCGATGACATGACGCCGGGGATTGGACACACGATTGACGTGGCGCCCGATGGCCGTGTTTATGCCTTGGACTCCGCGAGCGTTCTTCGTACTTCTCACGATCATGGGGCATCCTGGAGCGAGTTGACGTCGCCACCGATCGCAGAAAATTCCTACGCGACACCCGCATTTCCCATAGTACTGTCCGATGGAACGCTGTGCGTTGCCAGCCGACCATCCAAAGGGCTAGCCGTTTCGCGTGACGGCGGTGTCACGTGGAAACAGGTTCTCAAGGATCGCGTCATCCTCAGCGTTCGGGCCGCATCCAAGAACGCCCCCCACAGTGGAAGCCTGTTCGCGTTTGACTCAAACGGCGATTTGCATCGCAGCAGCGATCGCGCAGCCACGTTTGAAATCGTCAAATCCTCTCCGCACAAATGGCGGGCGGGACAGCGGTTCGCGGGGGGCCTCGCCGTCAGTGGCGAAGGTAAAATCATGCTCTGGGCACTCGGTGAGCTGAGCGTGAGTGCAGACTGGGGCGATAGTTGGACGCGGCAACGGATCGATAAAAACTGGGATCGCGGCTCATATCCAGGCATGAATCGTTACGCTTCGCCCGAAGGAAAGTGCAGTGCGGCGACAGTCACGGCGGATGGACAAACGTGGCTCTCCTGCGACAGTTCCCTGATGTGCCGGAGCACGGATGATGGAGCGAGCTGGACCGGTTGCACAACGGGACTGCAGGTGCTGTGCTACTTCCAGGGCCCCGCCATCAGTCCGCACGATCCGCACCAAGCCATGGTGGCCGCGCTTGATCAAGGCGTCTTCAAGACCAGCGATGGCGGTGCGACGTGGAAACCCATGCGCATCGAATCCGACTGGTGGGACGAAGACTGGCGAAACCACGACGGTAGCGTCGTCAAAGCACACCCCACAATGCCTCGAACCTGGTTCGCCATCATTCATGGTCACGGAGGTACCCGCCATCCACGCCTGTATCGTAGCGATGATGGAGGCGAGCACTGGAAACTCGTACTCGATTTGAAAGAGCAATTTGGTGGTGATTGGAGCAAATGGCTGGATGACAGCGAGATGGGCGATCTCTGCTTCGATCCCTCCAACGCGAACATCATGTACCTATCCAACTACCAGCTCGGCGTCTTCAAGAGCACCGATGGGGGTGCAAGCTGGAAGCATACGCTGAAAACAAAAAATGCGCTCAGCCTGATGACCAGTCCGAGCGGTCAGCACATCTATGCACAGTGCCTCAAACGGAACGGTCTTTACGCCAGCCACGATCGAGGTGAATCGTGGGAGCTTGCCTATGCGGCGGAGGGTGTCGACGGCATGGCTCAACATCCCCTTGAAGAAGAAACGCTGTTCATCTCCGATGGCCAGCACGAGAACTATTGGAGCCACCAAGGACGCCGACCTGCCAAACTCCTCAAGAGCATCGATGCCGGAAAAAACTGGCAGGAGGTGACCACGCTCGACAGCGGGCCGCTGTACATAGATCCCGTCAAGCCGGAAATCATGTTGATGAGCACGCTGCATGGCGGCAGAGGCATCCTGCGTAGCACCGACGCGGGTCAAACTTGGCACGATTTTCACCATGATGCCCCAAGCTATACCGCGCGTGGATTTACCTACGGAGGCAAGCCGGGAAGCGTCATCTATCATATGTTCGGCAACCAAGCACTCACCGAGACGGTCTACCGTCCATAGGCTTGCCTTTCAAAAAACGCTGCCCATCCGTCGATCGATACATCAACGCATCAAGAGCCGCAAAACATTTCTAGTCGAGCACAGGTGATGAACTCACGCGAACAGATTCTACAAGTCCAGCAACAGATGGGCGAAGCGATCATCGGGCAAGAGACCGTGATCGAACGCTTGGTGATTGCCCTGCTCGCAAACGGCAATGTGCTGATGGAGGGATTGCCCGGCACGGCCAAGACGCGATCGATCAAGACCTTGTCAAAGCTGATCGAAAGCGAGTTTAGCCGTGTCCAATTCACGCCTGACCTGTTGCCCTCCGACGTGACCGGATCGGATATTTACCGCGAGCATAGTGGCACGTTCGAGTTCCAGCCGGGCCCACTGTTCGGCAACTTGGTTCTCGCGGACGAGATCAACCGGGCCCCGGCAAAAGTGCAGGCGGCTTTGCTCGAAGCGATGGAGGAACGGCAAGTCACGGTCGCGGGTAAAACACACAAGCTGCCGGAACTGTTTCTCGTCATGGCCACGCAGAATCCGATCGAGCAAGAGGGCACCTACCCATTGCCCGAAGCACAAATGGATCGGTTCCTGATCTACGTGAAGGTTCCGTATCCCGCCGCCGAGAACGAGTTGTCAATCCTCCGCCTGGTACGTGCTGAAAACACCGGTGGCAGTCGTCCACCTGTGGAACCCATCTCGCAAGAGACGATCTTTGCCGCTCGCAAAGAGGTCGGCGCGGTGCATGTCGCCGAGGCGGCTGAGCAGTACATGGTCGATTTGGTGATTGCATCGCGTGAGCCGCAGCGATACGGACACGAACTGGCCAAATGGATCCAGGTCGGTGCCAGTCCGCGAGCAACGATCGCGTTGGACGCCGCAGCGCGAGCCAGGGCCTGGTTACGCGGGGTTGATTTCGTATCCCCGGAAGACGTTCAAGCAATCGCGCCCGCCTGCTTGGCGCACCGGCTGCACTTGTCCTACGAGGCCGAGGCGGCTGGCAAGTCTCGGGAGGACGTGGTCGATGCGATTCTGGAACGAGTTGCGGTTGCGTAGTTGCCAAGAGAGCAAAGAACTATGAAATTTTTCTCTCCGCGTCCTCCGCGAGCCGCTGCTCAAAAATCTTCTGTGCGAATTCACGCGACGCTCGAAGACCTTGTTCAGTTACAGTATGAGGCTCGCGACTTCTCGCTACTTCCGCGTCAGCCGGTCCACAGCCTATTGAGCGGGCGGCATGCGTCGCGGTTGCGTGGTCGAGGCATGACGTTCGAGGAACTACGCCGATACCGTGAGGGCGACGATGTTCGCTCGATCGACTGGCGGGCGACCGCGCGGCTCCGCGCGGCTCATGTGCGAGTCTATTCGGAGGAGCGTGATCGTCCCGTGTTGCTGGTCGTTGACCAGCGAATGACGATGTTCTTCGGTAGCGCCCGGACCACCAAAGCAACCGCAGCCGCAGAAATCGCTGCGATGTCCGCCTGGCGAACCGTCGACCGCGGCGATCGCATCGGCGCGATCCTGTTCGACGACGACGAGTTTGTCGAGATCAAGCCACAGCGCAGCCGCAGCAATGTCTTGCGAATCTGTCACGAGCTCGTGCGGCTCAATGGACGTTTGTCAGCCTCGCGTCAATCCGACGGCTCGGGCAACTTCAACGAAGCCCTGCGCCGGGCTCTCAACGTGGCGAAACATGACTGCTTGGTAATCTTGATCACGGACTACCAGGGCGACGACGATACAACGCGCGAGCTGACCACGCGTCTGGCTGCACACAATGACGTTCTTGCCGTGCTGGTTTACGACCCGCTCGGCGTACGCATGACAGGCCATCCGCAGATGGAGGCGACGGACGGCCACGGACGAGCTTCGGTGCCGGTGGGTGCCCCGTTCGCGAATCGGTTCGAGGCGGAATTCCAAGCCCGTTGTGATCAGATTCGTGAGCGGCTGCGTGCGGTTCGAATTCCAATTCTGCCGATCTGCACACATGACCCTCTGCCTGAGCAGGTGATGGCCGCTCTCGGGAGATCCCGATGAAACCTGATCCCGCCAGCCTCGACAACCTGCGAGACATTGCCGAGCCACCGCCGGTACCGTGGTGGCCCCTGGCAGCAGGTTGGTGGATGGTGTTGGCCATGCTAGCCGTTGTGGTCGTCGCGGCCGTTCTACGGCTCCGCCGAAAATGGAATGACAACGCCTACCGGCGTTCTGCACTCAGCGAGCTGCAGTTATCGACAACCATTGCCGAGATCGCCGAAATCTTGAAACGTACCGCGCTGGTCGCCTACCCCCGGACCGACACCGCACAGCTCTCCGGTTCCCAATGGTGCCAATGGCTTGAAGAGACCGGCGGGGCGCCAGTGCCCGCGACAGTTGCCGAAGCGCTGACGAAGGGGGTCTATGCGAAACTCGATTCCGCCAACGTTGACGAGGTGGGCACGTTCGCCAACCACTGGATCCTGAATCACCATTCCCAGACAGACGTTCGCGAAGGGAGCGACGAGCCATGAACTCAATGACTCCTACGTGTTCTTCGCGATCTTCTGTTCAAGAAACGCCCCCATGCTAACCTTCGCTCACGCCTGGATTTTCTGGCTCGCGCCGCTGCCATTGATCGTTCGGTGGCTGATGCCACCGCGTCAGCGGATGCAACCGGCGGTCCGTGTGCCATTCCTGTCACGTCTACAGGCAGCGGGTGCCGGTGCATCCGAAGAGACGTCTCGGAAACTTGGCATGTCCCTCGTGCTGCGAGGCGTCGTGTGGTTGTGGATCCTGGCGGCACTCGCCCGCCCGCAATGGTTGGAGCCACCGATCGAGCGTTCGATTCCGACGCGTGACTTGCTGCTGCTGGTCGATCTGTCCGCCTCAATGGACAAGCAGGATTTCACCAACCAGGCGGGCCAGCCCGTCAATCGTCTCACAGCCGTCAAAGAAGTCCTCGGCGACTTCCTCGCTCGCCGTGAAGGTGACCGTGTCGGCCTGGTGGTGTTCGGCAATGCACCGTTCCTGCAGGTGCCCTTTACCACTGACCTGAAACTCTGCCAGCAGCTGCTCGATGAAACGCAGGTCGGCATGGCGGGTCCTCGTACCGCACTGGGCGACGCCATGGGGCTGGGCATCAGTCTGTTCGAAAACAGCGACGCCCCCACCAAAACGATGATCGCCCTAACCGATGGCAACGATACCGGCAGCGGTGCGCCGCCTACCGAAGCCGCCCGCGTGGCCAAAGACCGCGACATCACCATTCACACCGTCGCGGTCGGAGATCCGGCAACCGTGGGCGAGGAAAAGCTTGATCAAGAATCGCTGCGATCGGTGTCCAAGACAACCGGAGGCGGCTCTTTTCTAGCGATGAATCGCGACGAGCTGGCTGGGATCTATGATCGTCTCGACAAAATCGAAACGCGGGATGTGAAAACGGTGAGCTATCGCCCGCGACGTGATTTGTACTTCTGGCCCCTGGCAGCCAGCTTGCTCGTTTCGCTCGCAGCCCACGCGTGGAAGCTGTGGTCCGGGCGTGCCCCTTCGCGTGCCGGCATGTCGACCGTGAGGCTGCGGGTCAATCCGCGCACCTTTGAACTGGAGTCGTTCGAGCAATGAACTTCCTAGGTGACTTCCATTTCATCCGTCCCGCATGGCTGTTGCTGCTGCCAGTCGCCATTGGCATCTGGTGGCGGGTGCGTCAATCGCAAGACCCGCTACGTGGCTGGCGCGAGCTGATGGATCACGAACTGCTCAACGCAATGACGGTGGGTGGAACCGTCAACTCCTCACAACACCACCGCGTATCGACCGCGACTTGGTATCGCTGGGGGCTTCTCGTTGCCTGGCTGCTGTCGATCGTGGCCTTGTCCGGACCGACGTGGCGGGCGGAACCATCACCGTTCGCGGACGATCCTGTCCCCGTGATGATCGTACTCCGAGCAGGCGACACGATGGACTTGTCCGATCTGAGCCCCAGCCGCATGGAGCGGGCGAGGCTGAAGGTTGCGGACTTTGCCGCCCTACGCAAAGGGCAACCGCTAGGACTGGTGACGTATGCCGGATCGTCGCACTTAGTGTTACCCCCCACACGTGACACCTCGGTGGTGGCGACGATGGCTGCGGAAATCAGTCCGGCCATCATGCCGAAACCGGGCGATGATCTCGCCGACGCTCTGCGGACGGCAGCGCGTGCCCTCGGCGACACGGGCGGTTCCATCGTCGTGATGACAGACACCGTCCTTGACCAAAACAAAATGAGTTTCGATCGGTTTCGATCAGCAAGCAGTTTGCCGGTCTACTTTCTGGCCATCGCTCGCGACGATACACCGGAGTTCGATGCGATCGAACAAGCCGCCGCCGAGCTTCATTCTCATGTCACGTTGTTGACTCCGGATTCCCAAGACGTCCGTTCACTCGTCCGAAGTACGGCGAAAGCACCCCTAGCCGTTGACGTCGGTGGAGACGGCACCCGGTGGTCAGAAGCGGGCTGGTGGCTGGTACCCTTGCTCGCCCTGTTTTCGTTGCTCTCATTCCGACGGGTCTGCAGCACAACCCCCGAGCCAACCACATGAAACCCATCGCACTGACGATTTTCATCGGCGCCTTCACTTGGTGGGGTCTGTGGTTCACGCCGGACCAGCAGGGACAACGGCTGATGGGTCGGGGCGAGTTCCAAGCTGCCGCTGACGCCTTTCGGGATCCCAATTGGCAGGGCGTCGCCTGGTTTCGCGCGGGCGAGTTCGAAAAAGCCGCGCAGGCATTCGCACGCAGCGCGACGCCCGAGGCAGAGTTCAATCGCGGCAACTGCCTAGTCATGCAAGGCAAATACGAACCGGCCATCGAACGATTCGATCGCGCGTTGGAACTCAATCCTGAAATGGAGGATGCCCGCGTGAACCGGGACATTGCCACCGCCCGTGCGAAACGGATGGACAAGACCGGCGGTGACATGGGGGACCAGAAACTTGGCGCAGACGAAATCGTATTCGACAAACTGAAAAAGTCAGGCGGGCAGGAGACCGAAGTCGAGGGGGACCAACCTCTATCCGATTCGCAGATGCAAGCACTGTGGCTCCGCCGCGTGCAAACGAAGCCTGCTGATTTCCTGAAGGCGAAGTTCAGGTATCAGCTTTCCACAGATGATCAGCAATGAGCCGGACAGTGAAAATCAAAAACGTCCGAAGTCACCTGCATGATTTCAACCGACACACGCAACGGACAAAACTTTTGGCAACCGGGTTGGGGAAAAACCGCAACCGATCCGAAAGCCAATTCGTCGAAAATGACGTCAAAAATGACAGGCAATCCTGCCGACAATCGCATTTACGATCCAGGCCCCGATTGCAGGCCCTCCACTCTTCTCTTCGCCCGATACTGTTTGTCATCTTCTTCCTATCGAGTGCTGCGGCGTTTGCATTGGACGCTGTCCAAGCCGAAGTTGGCAAAGAGACCGCCTGGACCGGGCAAGCGGTGCCGATCGTGATCACCCTCTTTTCGCCCGGGCCCTTCAGTGGTACCGCAGCCTTCGACATACCTGAACTGCCACAAACCATTGTCGTGAAGGCGGGAACCCCCCTGGTTGGGAGTCAAGAAATCGACGGCGAATCGTACCTCACCCAGCGGCATGAGTTCACGCTCTACACACAGCGCAGCGGCGAAATCGTCATCCCCGCGTTCCGAGTTCGATTCGCCGGCAAGAAGACATTCACTTCGGATGCCGTACCGATGGATGGCATGACATCCCAACTGCAATTCAAATCGAAACGCCCACCGGGCACCGACACGATGGGCGTTGTGATCAGCGCCACCGAAATGAAGATTGAGCAGTCATGGAACCCGCTGCCTGAAAATCCGATCGAAGCCGGTGACGTCATCCTCCGCACCATCACGCGAAACGTCGAGGGTACCACGGCGATGCTGATGCCCCCGGTGCCCGACACCGCGCCCGAGGGTGTGCAAGTCTACTCGGAAGCACCTGTTGTCCAGGACACCGTGCAACGCGGTGACGCCAACGCCCTGCGCGTTGACATCATCAAGTATCAGTTCCAGAGTTCCGGGCATTTCACGCTGCCGGAACTTACTTTCACATGGTGGGATCCCGAACAGGAAATGCTACAAAGCGAATCCCTGAGCAGTCTCGAGATCGACGTGGCTGAAGCCAAGGTCGCCATGCAACGAGTCGACCAGGAACAGACCGGACGGCTGGGCCTCTGGATCTCCGCGGCCATCGGGCTACTCGTCTCTGCCGTTATTGCCTGGTCCGTTCGCACGCCCATTGCCCTGTTGCTTGCAGCCTGGCGAACGCACCATAACCGTCCCGAGGCGGTTGCCGCGAGAAGACTGCGAGCGGCCTGCACTGCCAACGATGCACCTGCTGCGTACACCGCCCTCATGGCCTGGCTTGCCGCGTGCCGACGTGGCGACGATGGGAGTCGCGGCGAGACACTCTGCAGCCTGGACCAGCAGCGTCCACTTCGCGAGCAATGTCAGGCGCTCTCGCGGGATCTCTTTTCGTCCCAACCCAACACGAATGAGTGGGATGGCAGGAAGCTCTGGGCGGCATTCTCCGAAGTCCAACGCCCACGAGCGCCCAGCGAACTCGCACGTCGACGCTCCGCCCTTCCCGCCCTGAATCCTTCCTCCGCCGAAATTCATGATCGTGCCGCTCGATACTAAGGAACGAGCGGAAAGTTACTGTCTGATATTGTGGCCGAACGCTCCATGGTCGGAATGGCAGAAAAGCACCTGCGTTTAAGTTCTGCGATAGAATCCCGAGACTAGCCGATTGGGCGCTAGCCTGGACCGCTAAATCCTTGGGGTTGCAGTGCTCTTGCATTGCGCAAGTTTTCTTCTGCATCTCCGCCTCCTGACGACCAGACCCAATTGTCCCGTCTTCCCTCTCCCAACGCTTCGTGGGGGAAAGGCGAGGCTGGGACGTTTTTGCTTCCCTTGGAATAGAAATGCAAGGCAGGACAATAGCGTCAACCCTAACGATTTAGCGGGCCAGGATGAGCCCTCATTCCATACGAAAGCTTCTGCACAGAAACTTAGACCGAAACTCTTTCCCAAAACGGCACGGTCCGCCAGAAGTAACATCATGAAGATTTTGATCACAACGATTGGCACACGAGGTGATGTTCAACCCTATGTCGCATTAGGGCGATCGTTAGCCGAATCCGGTCATGAGATCACCATTTGCACCTGTGCGCATTTCGAATCGTTTGTTAGGAACAATGGGCTCGGGTATGCCTACGTCAATGACGACATCATTGAGTTCATGCACACTCCCGAGGGAAAGATTCTCATGGAGACCGGGGGAAGTCTATGGAAAACGCTTACCACCGTCGTCCGGATGCTTCCAAAGTTTGGCGATCTCCAAGAACGACAGATCGCAGATGTCTGGATGGCATGTAAAGCGACAGCCCCAGACCTCATTCTCTACCATCCAAAGGCTATCGGAGCTCCGGACTTTGCCGAAAAACTAGGGGTGCCCTGCATGTTGGCGTTCTATCTCCCGATGTTCGTGGGAACACGTGCATTTCCGGCAATGGGATTTCCATCTCTGCCATTGGGACCTTGGTATCGTCGACTGACTTATCAAGTCATTCGAGGAGTGTTATTAGTGACGGCCAAGAGAGTTCGAAAGTGGCGTGTGATGAATGGACTGGGTCCCTCCAGCCCCGGACTCAGGATGCAGTTGCCCGATGGGCGTCCCATCCCGGCCTTGCATGGATTCAGCCGACACATCATCCCGCGACCGGACGATTGGCGCAAGAACGCGACGGTGACTGGATTCTGGTTTCTCGATAGAGTTGAGGACTGGGAACCTCCGTCTACCTTGAGCGAGTTCCTTTCCCGCGGCGAACCACCGGTATACTTTGGATTCGGCAGCATCTTTGGCCATGATCCCGACCGGATAACACAACTGATTCTGGATGCGGTTCGGCGCACCGGAGTGCGGGCGATCATCGCCCGCGGCTGGGGTGGCTTGGAGCCGGTCGATGAGACACAACCTGACTCGATCCTATTCATCGACTCTGCTCCCCATGACTGGCTCTTTTCGCGGGTTGCTGCAGTGGTCCATCACGGCGGATGCGGCACGACATCTGCCGGGCTGCTGGCGGGCAAACCGAGTGTTATCTGCCCGTTCTTCGGAGACCAACCCTTCTGGGGACGACACGTCGAACGCCTAGGAGTCGGACCAACTCCCATTCCACAGAAGGATCTGACCGTTGAACGTCTCTGTTCCGCCATCGATATCGCTGTCAATGACTCGACGATGCGAGACAAAGCCGCTGAGCTGGGCAGGCGTCTTCGCGAGGAACGGGGCACGGCGAATGCAGTCGCGTTCATCACTCAATGGATGGATCGCCAATGACGCCAATGACGCCAATATCGCCGTGAGCCGTGAGCCGTGAGCCGTGAGCCGTGAGCCGTGAGCATTTAGCCGTCGGGGTATATTCCATATACTTCAATAGGGTTTCGCCGATCCGAATGATGTTGAGTCATGCGTCTGCAATTCTCGCTCGAAATGGGGACGCGTCTTTGCTCTCGTTCGACCGGTGTCAACTGGTACCGAATCGCTGGTACGACCCGGCCCAGCCTGGGAAAGATCCATGCATGACTGATTTCTTGCGGTCATTCAGTGGGATGCATACAATGCGACGCCCTACCCGCTATCATCCGGTCGGTGAACGCTACGTTTACGATGGCCGATTCACAATTGCTTTCGGACAGGATGACGACCCTCTCGATGTCACCTGCTGGCGTGCCAAACGGAATGCACGACCCGCCGAACCCAGCATCACTCCTTTCTTCTCCATCTAAAACCGGACGACTCATGGCCAGCGGCCTCCTTTTATTGCTCGACGACATCGCAACGGTCCTGGACGATGTTTCGGTGATGACCAAGATCGCTGCCAAGAAGACTGCTGGGATTCTCGGCGATGACCTCGCACTCAACGCTCAGCAAGTCACCGGTGTGAAAGCCAACCGTGAACTGCCGGTGGTCTGGGCAGTCGCGAAGGGGTCACTGCTCAACAAAGCGATCTTGGTTCCAGCAGCCCTGATGCTGAGTCATTTCGTCCCTTGGACGATTGGCCCGCTGATGATCTGTGGTGGAACCTATCTGTGCTTCGAAGGATGTGAAAAGATCGCCCACAAGTGGTTCCATCCTCGCGATGCCGAGGAACATCAACATGAGCACGAAGTACATGTCGCTGACGAAAACATCGATCTCGTCGCGATGGAGAAATCGAAGGTTCGTGGTGCGATTGGAACGGACTTTATCCTCTCGGCTGAAATTGTTGTGATCACCCTTGGATCCGTCAGCGCCGCGACCTTTTCAACTCAGCTAACCGTCCTGATCGCAATCAGTCTATTGATGACCGTTGGTGTGTATGGCTTGGTCGCCGGCATCGTGAAGCTCGACGATGCAGGCATGTGGTTGATCGAGACGCCCGAAGATCGCTCCCTCACGAGCCTTCGTCAATCGATCGGTCACGGTATCATTGCCGCCGCTCCCTACCTCATGCGTTTTTTATCGATCGCCGGAACCGCGGCAATGTTCCTCGTCGGCGGCGGCATCTTAACTCACGGGATCCCGTTCTTACATCACCAGATCGAACATCTCGGCACACGCCTCGCCGAGATCGATACCATCGGCGGCCCACTGGCCTGGGGTTCAGGCTTGCTCTCCAACGCGATCGTCGGGATGATTGCCGGTACGATCGTATTGATCGTGGTTGAATTCGCAAAATCCGGCTATCGAAAATTGGTTGCTTGAACAGGAGGTTCGGGACAGGCAATGAACAGGGTTCTTCACGGAATTTAGTGGCACGCTACCGATTGCCCAGACCGATCCAACGTGGTGGATTTCCGAAGGCACGTACTGCTGCGTCCAGCAATTCTGCGATTCATCCTGGAATCGCATACAATCCACGTGCCGGAAATGACGGACTCAAACTCTGCGGGAACGCTGGCTTGGGAAGGGATTATCCAGTCGACAGCGAGCCAGTGGTGCGGTCACCCCTCGGCGACCTTGCGTTTGCCGAGCGTTCCTTTTTGCTCACTGGACGTAGGAGCCCATGCCTTCGAAAATCCCGTATCCTGAATGACAGCCACTCAATTCCGAGAAGAACCACGAATAGTAGACTTCGATCGAGAATTGCATACCATTGCCAATGGGTTCGTTGCTCAAAACCATGACGCTGAGAAACTCGCACGCGGGAGTAGCAAGATGGCAGTAAACCACGCTGACGGTACGATGTTCGTATCGGTTCCGATGTACCCGATCATTGCTTCCTACGCAGCGTTTGTTTCAGATGCCCGATGGTTAACGCCCGTGTTCTTGGTGACTGGACTCGCGTTCGGATTGTGTATCGTGACGGCGTCAAGATTCATGCTCTATCGCGGAATGAAGCGTTTTTTCGATTCGCAAATGATGCGAAATGAGAATGGCTGGCCTGCGTTGATCGCGGGCCCTCCGCTATTGTTGGCTTTCATTGCGTTCCCTTATGCGACGACGGGGTTCGGATTCTTTGTCACCTATGCTTGTAGTGTTTGGATAGCAAACGCTTTAAGCACCTGAGCAGAAGTTTCCGTTTTGAATTAGCCGATGGGCGCTAGCCCCGGTTCTCGAAACGCTCCGCGTTTCACGCGGTAACCGGGGCCAGCGCCCATCGGGTAATCTCGGGGTTCTATCTCAGAACTTATGCGCATGTGCGAGTCCGTAAAGCTCCTATGCATGAAGTTCTCATGGAAGCGTCACTTCAATGCATATGTGAAAGAACGCCACAGAGCGATGTCGTGTTCCCGGTACTGCGTCCGACAGTAGCCGTTCACCGGTCGGATTGAAGGTTCGTGCCCTTTTGCGATTGAGTCGTCATCCTCAGGAAGCGGCAAAGAAGCTGACTCGCCGGCAAAGTCAACTTCCTTCGCCTCGATCCAGTCCTGAACCGCATTTGGGTTCTATAGGCGACAGGTTTCCGCAACCGTCAACATGCGTTCAACGAACACGACTGCTTCGACGATCGGTTGGAGTTTCAACTCTCAGAACTCGAGTTCGCACGGAGGGATCTGTATTCAACCGGATGGCTGTCGAGGGTCATGTCATGAAGGCTGTCGTCGTTTGATGTACAATGCTCTGACCACCGACCCACCACTCACACAGCCATGCACACTCGAAGTCTAGGCATTCCGATGAAACAGCCATTCCACCCTACTCGACGTCAGTTCCTGTCAACTTCGGTCGCTGCCGGAGTCGTGCCGATGATTCTGCCTTCGCATGTGCTCGGCCGTGCAGGCGCCGTCGCCCCGAGCAACAAAGTGACATTGGGTGTGATTGGCGTTGGTCCGCGTTGCACCTATGACCTTTCAGCGATGCTCAAATTCAAAGACGTGCAAGCGGTGGCCATCGCGGATGTGCAAGCGAGTCGACGTGTGGCGGGTAAGCAGTTGGTTGACAACCACTATGCGAACTCCGACTGCGCCGTCTATCGAGATTTCCGCGAACTGCTTGACCGAAAGGACATTGATGCGGTTTTGATTGCAACAGGTGATCGCTGGCATGCGACCGCTTCCATGATGGCTGCTCAAGCAGGCAAAGATGTCTACAGCGAAAAGCCCTGCGGATTGACGATTGAACTGTGTCAGCAACTCGCCGACACCATGCAACAGACCGAACGCGTCTTTCAGGCAGGGACACAGCGGCGAAGTGTTCCAAATTTTGAACAAGCCGTTCGCTTGGTGCATCAAGGCAAGATTGGAAAACTGCACACCATGTATGCGTCGGTCTACATGCCCACGCTTGGCAACGCATGGCTTCCCGGCGAAGCGACGCCACCGCGTGAGGTAGTCGATTGGAACTTGTGGCTTGGGCCCGCTCCGTGGCGTCCGTACAACAGCAAGTACGTATCGGGCGGGTGGCGTGGCTATTACGATTTCGATTCGGGCGCACGACTGCTCGATTGGGGGGCGCATACGGTCGACCTATGCCAATGGGCCAATCATGCCGATCAGACGGCACCCGTCACGTACGAGCCGTCTGAAAAGGGGATTACTTGCATGTACGAAAACGGAGTCAAGTTAGTCCTCGACTTTTTGGCTACGCCGTTTGGTGATCGCGCCCCGAACTGGAACACCAGACTGGGTACTTGTCCAGTCAAGTTTGTTGGCGATGAAGGATCGATCGAGACCGGCGACAGCGGAGGTACGGATGTTTCCTCTCCGACGCTCAAACGTGAGTTGCAAGCCGCTGCCGCGAAAGTGGTGGGGCTCGATGTATCAGCCCATTCGCGGAATTTCTTTGACTGCGTCAAGACGCGAAACCTGCCTGTCGCCAACGCAGAGGTGATGCGAAATTCACATGTTGCATGTCATGCCGCTGCGATGTCATGGATCCTAAATCGCAAGCTGACATTCGATCCCGCCACGCAGTCCTTCCTGGATGATGATGAGGCGAATGGGCTTCGCTCTCGCCCTGCGAGAAAATGGGCTGGTGCTTAGGCAGGGGAGCCGTGACGAGGGAGTGGGTGTCGGCTGTTGATTTATTTTGGTCCCTCCGACGGACGGGTGCGTCGGAGTACAGTGGGAAGGTTTTTCGGCGCAAGACTCGGGTATCCGCTGATCTTGCAAAATTCGTCCCCGGACGGACTCAATCACCCCAACTGGGTGGCCGCACTGGAGCGTTACCGGCATGTTGTTTTTTGTGAGCCGAGTTGCGTGACTCGCGTTCACCCGATGCCTCACGGCATTCGGTTCACGATTGCCGGTCGAAGTTCAACTCAACCAACGCCCTGTTCCTTTGACCAGTTCATCAGATAGACCGAGTCCGCAAATGATTTCGGACCGCTCGACGCCTCGATTTCGCGTTTGCCTTGGTGCTAAGGATCGAGTGGAAAGTATGTGGCCGAACGCTCCGCGGTCGGAATGATCGACCGCGGAGCGTTCGACCACAATTCAGGATGAAGAGGGCGTTGTTAGCAGGCGTTGGACGAGTGCGTCGACATGCTGCCTGAGTACTGGCAAAGCCTCGTCCGCGGTAGCGAAATCCAGATCATGGATTTCCCAGTATTCGATCTGATGTTCCCAGTTTGGGAAATTCAGATTCATCAGCGAGCGATGTTCCGTTTCTTTCACGGCGATCGTCAAGTCGGCGGTCGCAAGGTCCGCTTCACTCACTGGCTGTGGGTCTCGCATCGGCCCGGTAGCGATACCCAACAGATCACACTCTTGCTGAGTGAAATGCGACAGTGGGCCAACGTTTCCAGGTGAGATCCGAAGCCCCCGGGAGTCGACACTCCAGTCTAAACCGTGTTGGATTGCGAGATGGCGAAAGTACATCTCCGCAAACCTAGAACGGTAATAGTTGCCGGTGCAAAGGAACAAGAGTTTCTTCATGATTCGTTTTATTGCTCGTTAACTTGTTAACCGTTGTGCGATGGTTTTGCTCGCAACAGCGACTTGCCAACGAAGAGTTTGTCCCCCGTCCGTTGTGTCAGTCAATGGGTGACTACCGCTATACACGCCCCGGCACCGGAAACACTTGCTGAGGTGATCAAGCAAGCCACCGCATGACTGGCGGACGATTCGGCCGGCGGGTTTGTCGCGACTCTCGTGGCTGAATGGGATGATGGGCCACCCCACGAGTCCCTCCGTTTGAAATGACGCAAGGGAGTTCTCGCAAACCGACGCCCGATCAAAAGATGCGGAAACAACGAATTCCCGTACTCGGAACGTGACAAATTGCACGTCCAATCGCCCTTGTAAAGTGAGAGACGAGGCTCACTCGCCATCAACCATTCACTCAACTGGAGCCGATCCATGAGACGCCGCACGACACGCCGCCTACGCGGCATCGAACAACTAGAAAACCGCCGAGTTCTCGCCGCAGCGATCTCTGTCGTCGACGGATCATTGTTCGTCGAAGGTGACGCTGCAGGCGAGATCGCGATCGTCGACCTCGGCGATGGTACGTTGCAAGTCACCGAATCGGGGGCAGGGGAGGGCGGCGGCGACTTCGTGCAGGTCGTCGAGGGCGTTGATGATGATATCGTTATCAACTTGGATACCAGCGGCGCGGATGCCAACGATATTGTCTCCATTGACTTGTCGGCCAATACGGTTGCCGTGGATTCCATTTTTGCGGCGTTGGGTGGCGGCGATAATTCAATCAGCCTCGACGGTGGCATCATCAGCGGAAGCCTTGTCGTTGACGCCGCAGGTGGCAACGACAGCGTTTACGTCGCTGCCGACGCCACCATCCAAGAGAATCTCGAACTCTCACTCGGTGATGGCGACAACACAATCGCCGTCGACGGTGATATTGGCAATAACGTCGCGATCATCAATGGAGATGGCGACGACACCGTAGCGTTTGGTGAGGAATCTGTCGTGTCCGGCGGCGTTCGGGTCGGTCTCGGTGACGGACAGAATTCGGTAGGTATCGCCGCTGAAATCGCGAGGGATTTGAACCTACAAGCCGGGGTCGATGACGATACCGTGAGCATCCTCGCCGAGGCCATCGTGGTCGGAAACGTATCAGCATCACTGGGCGATGGCGACAACACGCTAACGGTTGACGGAACCATCGAAGGCGAACTATCAGAACGATCCGACCTGCGTACTTCCGACGAGGAGGAGGCTGATCGTCAGAATCACCATCCGAGTGAAAATTCACTGTCTGAAATTGTGGTGGAACACTCCGCGGTCGACCACTCCGACCGCGGAGCGTTCGGCCACTTATTTTCCGCTCGTTCCCTAGACGGTGACACGCTGGAGCAAACCGGACTAAATGCCTTCGCCGGAGAAGGCATTGCGGTCGCTGATCGAACGGAACCATCATCGCCGAGAGAACAACGTGAGGACGGCCAAGAGAGGACTGTTCAAACCTAAGTTCGACGCAACGAAATATCGACCGTAGCGGAACTCGTCAGCTCCTCTGCCCACTCGCCCCATTTTCACAAGAACGGTGTCCTGATGAAGAATCGCCTTTTTTCCCTAACGATTGTCGTAGCGTTCTGTTTCGTTGCAACCGCTTTCGCACAACCGCCTCGGGGTGGGCGTGGCGGCCCACCACCGGGTATGAATCAAACGAACCTCAACAACCTAGAAAACGTTGGAAACCAATTCGGCAATCAAGCGGCGCAGATTGAGAAGGGCATCCAAACCATGCCGACGATCGAACAGCTTGCCCAGATGATGATCGCCAACTTCGACGCTGACGCCAATAGCGAATTGAACCAAGCCGAGTTGCAGAGAGCGCTCACAGCGCTGCGTCAAATGATGCAGAACCAAGCGGGCGGTTAGCAGCCGGCTGATTCGGTCGAAGTTCGAGCGGCAATCGTGAGCCGAATGCCGTCAGGCATCGGGTGACGCCAGTCACCTGGAGGCTGACGCGAATCGGCTCATGACATCAACACGCCGATAGGGGCAAGCTGCCCCCGCAGCTGAACGGCCGTTGATACCAACAGCACGCATTTCCTAACGGAATTCAGAACTTCCCAGGGCGTTCCACCCCCGTACGAGCGAAGGCACCCGCAGGTAACGGGCTTGGCGAACGCACGCAGGGCGGGGTGTCGACAACGTGCGTCGCTGTACTGCCTGGACGCTATCCCCACCGATTCTGTTGACAGACATGGACACAAGATTGCCACAAGTTTTTCTGTGGCGAGCAAGTTTTTTGAGATTTTGTGTGACATCGAGTGGGCAGAAACACCCTGTCAGTTCAGGCCCCGTTGGTTCTAACCAATTCACAGTCGTCACCTATTCGCAGGAAGCACGCCGATGTCACTGTTCCGCAGCATTCACAACCGAGAACGTTCGATCAAACCTCGCCGATTGTCGGCCGAACCACTGGAGGCTCGCCGGGTGCTGGCGGCTAGTTTAGGGTGGGATGGCCCGGGTTTGGGGGGTGCGGAGTTATCCTATTACGTTGCCAATTCGCCGGACTCGCTTTCCTTGGCCGAAACCACAGCGGCGATCGAAACGGCGTTGGCGGCTTGGTCCAGTGCCGCGGACATTACCTTCACGCCAACCAATCAGGCCGGGCTGCGGGATTCGATCGACATCGCATTTACTAACATTGACGGCGTCGGTGGAACGCTCGCTCGAGCCTACTTTCCTGATGATGTGAATTCAGCTCGCATCGCAGGCGACATTCAGTTCGATATCTCGGATGCCTGGGAAGTCGGGAATTCGGCGGGCAATCGGGCGTTCGATCTCGTCTACGTGGCGGTTCACGAAATCGGGCACTCGCTCGGACTCGATCACACCGGCGTGCTCAGCAGCGTGCTAACTCCGTCTGTTTCGGCCAGTCAATCGTTCAGCAGTCTAGAGGCGGTCGACGTAGCAGCGATCCAAGGCCTGTACGCGCCCGCCGATCCTGCCGCGACCATCGAGACACCCGTTGATGTAGCACCGGCCAATGAGATCCCCACTGATGAAGCACCCGTTGATGTGGCCCCAACCGACGTTGTTGACGAATCCGTTGATCCCGTCGATGGCGTGGATGATCCTGAAACACCGGTTGATGAAGTCAATGAATCAGACGAGGAAGACTGTCAAGACGACGGTCAACACCCTGCGGGCATCTTGAACGTCGGCTTGTTGCACCGAGACGCGGAGATCTTTATCACGAGGTTTGATACCGACGAGGATGCCGCCCTGTCCGAAGACGAAGTGTCAGTGCGATTGTGGGCCATGTTGACTGAGATGGAGGTCGATACGGATGCGGACGGTTTGGTCACGCTGGCGGAACTCGACGCAGCTTCCACGACCGCGCGCCACGAAGCGTTCGACGAGATGGACGCGGACAGTGATGGTTTGCTGGTCGAGAGCGAAGTCAGCGATCGATTCTGGAACCAGCTTTCTGCGGCCGACGCCGATGCGACCATTTCGTTCGACGAGTTCGATGCCTTTCTGACCGAACACCGGACCGGACACCGGACCGAACACCGGACCGAAATGACGGGGCGGGGCGGCCGGCAACACCATCATCGAGCGTCAGACGCCGTATTCACGTCGATCGGACGAGGCGGAAACTTAGAGTTCAGCCGCAGCCGCCGGTAGTGACTCTGCCTTGATGAGGTTTGCTTCATTCGCGGTGTTCAGCTCATTCTCGGCGGCCCACCGCTGCGTTGGCCGCTGGCATTGCACAAACGGATGCTGGCGTGTGGCACCACAGCCGGCCCCGGCATGACACACTTCGGCAGTCGAAAACAGCTCATCGAACGGCTGTAATCGAAAATTGCTCGAGAAAGCATGCGTGGCGGATGCGACGTTATTAGTTGGACATGCCGCCGTCAGCGCGAAGATGCTGACCAGTGATCCACTTGGCCCCGTCGCTGGCGAGAAATGAAACCACCGAGGCAATGTCTCCTGGAGTCCCCAGTCGATTGAAGGCGGACAGTTTCCTGAATTCGTTGGCACGCTCCTCATCGCTGGCGTCGAACATCCCCGGTGATGTTGCTCCGGGACGGACACTGTTGATCGTGATTCCACGCTCACCGAGTTCCCCGGACATCGAGACCAGCATTGCATCGATCGCGGCTTTGGTGGCTGAGTAGACGCCCGTGCCCCTGCGTGGTCGTTCCGCCAGTTGTGATGAGGTAAAGATGATTCGCCCGTTGTCTCGAACCGTTCGTGCGGCCTCGCGCAAGGTGAGGAACGCACCTCGAAGATTAACGGACATGAGCGCATCAAAATCCGACAACGCAAAATCGGCAATCACCCCGCCATGGAATGTACCTGCATTGGCGACCACGACATCGACGCCACCGTAGCGTGTACCAACCGTGGAAAAGAGGCTGGCGACTTCCGTTTCGTCGCTGATGTTCGCCGGTGCGATCGTGGCTTCCCCGCCCGCACTTTCAATCTCCGCGCACACAGCGATGGCGGCGTCTTCGCGGGAGCCGAAGTGAATGACGACATTGAACCCGTCTGCGGCGAGCTGTCGACAAATTTCGCTACCGATTCCACCCGAACCACCGGTAACGATTGCAGTTTTTTTCTCACTCATAGCCATCTCGAATGTGATTGCCTATCGCGGTGATCTTAGTTGTGTCCCGTCGAATGATTGCGTCATGGTAGGCTGAACGACTGTCTTCCTGCACCCGTCAACGGTGTCAACCACGAATTCGCGTAGCGGTGAATTCTCTCCGTTGGCTGTTACTGCGATGCATCGGGGCGATGGGTGCGGGTAACACCTGCCGGTTGGATTTCGGAGGTTTGACTGGACGGTTGACTACGATTGCGGTCGTTAGACGGCTGGCTCGGACCAGAGCGACCGCCGCGTCGGGGGCGTCGATGCAACTGATCTCGATCTAGCTGCCGCATCTCGCCGGTCGTGGGATTTTCCTCTGTCACAAAATCCATCACTTGTTCGATTTCCTCAGCGGTCGGCGGCGTGGGGCGGTACCGCGCCATCGCCCGTCCTTTGCGGTCACGCTTGACGGTGATGCCTTCCTGATTGGCAATCGCTGGAGCTTCCGTTTCAGAAACCATTTCCCACCGGGGGCCGAAGTGATAGACGGCGTAATACATCATCTTGGCTTGGGTATCTTCGACGCCACCGCTGCGGCAAGCCTGGTAGAACATTTCGTGGACGTCCGCCCACGGTTCCGTCATCTCGTCGCAGTAGACATCGTGGACCACCGAAGCGTTGCGATATTTCCCCTCAAAGGGGCCGCCGATCAATGACCAAAACGCCGACGGAATGGACGCTCCGTCGATCACCGACCCTGTTGGTGCGTCCCAGCGTTTGCTGGTGGAGTCGATGAAGCTAATCGGCTGAATCAAGGTCATTTCGCGACCATCGGTGCCCCATTGGGCAACCACTTCGCCCTCGAATTTCCCAAGATCAGTCACCGCAGGAGTCATACTTTGATTGCATCCCGCGAAAAGCATGACTGCGACACAGACAGAGGGCAGTTTCATACGTGGCATCCTTTTCCTCGTAATTGATTGTTGAAAATCTTACGGAACCGTATGTTCCTCCAGAAGATGCGAAATCGGGCGATAAAAGGGGCCATCGAAAACGCGAGAAATTTGGAGATCCAGCAGAATCAGTGGGCAAAACGAGCTGAGCAATCCAACCGGGAGAAAAGCATTCTCACTGGCGGCGCTAACATCCCAATCGTGCGACGGTTGATGGCGTCGGAGTTCGACCGGCAATGGTGAGCCGAATGCCATACGAAAGCGGTTAACGCGAGCCCCCCGGCCGCTCTCGCGACTCGGCTCATGAAACCAACACGCCGCTAGCAGTCCGGTCCGACGGTAGCGGCATCGTTTCCTGCTATAGTGTGGTGCCCCCTCAATTCGACCCCGAGGAACATCGAGTGCGTCGCCCCACCTTTCTCTACTGTTTCATCGTCCTGACTTTGCTGTGGGACGCGCCGGCGATCGATGCCACCGAACCAGACAGCCCCCCAGACGAAACGCTGACGTTGTTCCCCCGGTTACTGGCACCGGCCCTGGTGGAAAAATGTGTCCGCTGCCATCGCCCGGACAACCTCCAAGGCGGATTGGACATCACCACGCGTGATGGGATGCTGGTCGGCGGTGACAGTGGCCCCGGCTTGGTTCCCGGAGATGCCGATGAAAGTCCGATCTATGGGCGGGCCCTGCCGCACAACGGGCAGGTTCCGGAAATGCCCGAAGAAGGCGATCCGTTAACGGCACAGGAGTCCGCGGCGCTGCGGCAGTGGATTTCGGCCGACGCACCCTGGCCGAAAAATTTCGTTTTGAAGGAGGCCGCCAAGGCAGATGCCGGTTTCTGGTCCCTGCAGCCCGTTGGCAACGTCGACATCCCCGTTGCCTCGCATGCCCCGCCGCCGTGGCAAGTCAATCCGATCGACCGGTTCATCTTTGACAAACTCGAGCAGCACCACCTCTCGCCGGCGGCCGCGACGGCCCCGGCCCCATTCATTCGCCGGCTGAGTTTTGATTTACTGGGACTGCCACCCTCTCCGCAGCAGGTTGCCGACTTTCAACAAGACTGCCAACAATCCGCGACCGCCGCACAGCCTCACGTGCCCGATGCAGCCGCCCAACGACTGATTGACCGTTTGTTAGCTCGTCCCCAATTTGGCGAACGCTGGGCACGGCACTGGCTCGATATCGCTCACTATGCCGACACCCACGGATTTGAACGCGACCGGCGACGTGACCAGGCCTGGCCCTATCGTGATTACGTCATTCGCAGTTTGAACGAAGACAAACCCTACGACCAGTTTTTACGCGAACAGATTGCTGGCGATGTGCTCGCCCCCGACGATCCCGATGCCGTCACGGCGACCGGTTTTCTAGCCGCCGGACCATGGGACTACGTCGGACACGTCGAAACCAAGAGTTCGATGCTGCGGCGTGCCGCACGTTCACTCGACCTGGACGATATGGTGACCCAGGTGCTGGCGGCCACCGTTGGCATGACCATCAATTGCGCTCGTTGCCACGATCATAAACTGGATCCGATCACTCAGTCTGAATACTTCGAACTGACCGCCGTATTTGCCGGCTTGCGACGCGATGATCGCGATGTCAGCGTGACCGCCCGCCAGGACTACGAGCACAACCGCGCCCGCGTCCAACAACAACTCGATGACGTTGCCGCCAGCCTTGCCAGACTGAACGCTCAAGCCATCGATTTGGCTGATATCGTCGGTGGTGGCGATGGGTATGGAGCGGGGAAAAAGGGGGCCGGGATCGATGCCCGCAGCGGCCAGATTCAAGTCTCGCCGCTCACCAATCTCGACAACGTTCAACCAGGCTACTTTGCCGCTTGTGATCTGGCGTTGGTGGACGGCGTCTTTATTCCCGCGGCCTCACAAACCCAAATCAGCTCCACAGGACTGACCGCGACAGGCCTGCCTCAGCACGGCGAGAACGCCTGGGATTCGATTCGCAACGGTCCGGTCACCAGCCAGTTTTCAACCCAGTGGGGCGATGTCGACTATGCCACGGCCGGACATTCCCTGCTGGGCCTGCACGCCAACGCTGGGATCACGTTTGACCTCGAGGCCATTCGAAACACGCATGCGGTGGTCGCCCCGCTACGGTTTTCTACCATCGTTGGATACGGCGGCCGGACGGTCCAACCGAGTGCCGAATTCTGGGTCTTGCTCGATGGGGAACTGAAATCAACGGGCAAGCTCGGTCGTCAGGATACCGTGTCGATCGCACTGGAAATCCCTGACTCGACCCATTTCTTGACGCTCATCTCCACCGATGGCGGCAATGGATACGGTCACGATCAAATTTCATTTGGCGATCCCCGGCTGTCCGAAGCCCAACCCAGGTCAGCAACGCAGGAAACGCGTGATGCAATCGCGGAACTGGAAACGGTCCAGCAACAACTTCAGCAGGAACAAAACGCCCTCGAGCCGCCGCAGGTGTTCTTTGGCGTGGTTGCGGCGCCCCCGCCGGCCACCCACATCCTGATCCGCGGCAATCCCGAAACACCCGGTGCAGAGGTCACGCCGGGAACGCTGCGTCTCGGCGGTGCGGCCGTCAACTTTGGCGCAGCCGACATGCCCGAGAGCGAGCGGCGGATTGCCTTGGCCGATTGGATCACCGATCCCCACAACCCGCTTACCGCTCGCGTCATCGTCAACCGCTTGTGGCACCACCACTTTGGACGCGGCATCGTCGGCACGCCGAGCGACTTTGGCTACGGTGGCGAGCGTCCCTCCCACCCCGAACTGCTCGATTGGCTGGCTGCGGAATTGATCCGTGCCGATTGGAGCCTGAAACACATCCATCGCTTGATCGTCAGCTCGCAAACGTATCGCATGACCAGTCGCTCGAGCGATCCGGCGGCGATGCATGTCGATAGCGACAACCACTTGCTGTGGCGGATGAATGCCCGCCGATTGGAAGCCGAAGCGATTCGGGACTCGGTCCTTGTCGTCGCCGATAAACTGAACCCGCAGATGTACGGACCGGGATACCGCGACTTCGACTACCAAGACGCCTACGCCCCGATCTACACCTACACGACCGCCGACACACCCGAAGTGTGGCGCCGCAGCATCTATCGTTTCATCGTACGCACAACGCCGCAACCATTTTTATCGACCTTGGATTGTCCCGATCCGGCGACCCTCACGCCCAGCCGCAACGTCACCACCACCGCCCTGCAGTCACTCGCGCTGTTCAACAACGATTTCATGCTGCGGCAGTCGCAGTACTTTGCTCAGCGATTGGCCGACGAGGCCGCGATGGTCGACGAGCAGATCGACCTTGCCTTCCAACTCGTATTCGCTCGCGCGGGACACCCCGATGAGCTCGCCGCCGCCCGCCGGTTGGTCGACAAACAAGGATTGAGCCATCTCTGCCGCGTGTTGTTGAACACCAACGAGTTCGTGAATATTGATTAGCCGAAGCCCTTCCCCGTCGCATCTTTCGCCCGCAGGCGGACCGCCCCAATGAACCCACACAACTCTCCCGCTGCCTCGCACCGCGTCGCTCCCCAACTCGGTCGCCGACAATTGCTATCCGCCGCTGCGGGTGGCTTCGGCTGGCTGGCGGCCCGCGCGATGCTGCACGACGAAGCTCATGGGGCCGATGCGGCGGCTCTGCCGGCGGTGCATCATCCGCCGCCGGCCAAAGCAGTGATCCAAATATTTTGCCCTGGCGGAATGAGTCAAATTGACACGTTTGACCACAAACCCGAGCTGACCAAACGAGCGGGCACGCCCTTCGACGCCGATGGCAAACTGGAATTCTTCGCATCAAAACCCGGCAATTGCCAACCCAGTTTTTGGAAGTTCCGGCAGCACGGGCAATCCGGATTGTGGGTATCCGACCTGCTGCCCAAACTGGCGACCTGTGTAGACGATATCGCATTCCTGTATTCGATGCAGAGTAAAACGGCGTTGCACGGACCCGGCTGTTTCATGATGAATACTGGATTCACCTTGCCCGGATTCCCCAGCATGGGATCCTGGGTGACGTATGGGTTGGGCTGCGAGAGCGAAAACCTACCTGCCTTCGTCGTCCTGCCCGACAGCCGCGGGTTGCCGCCCGGCGGAACCATTAACTGGGGCTCCGGGTTCCTGCCCGCCATGCATCAAGCCACCACGTTTCGGACGCAAGCCGGCCAGCAACCGATCGAAGACCTGTTTCCGCCCAGCCACTTTGCCGACACAGGACCGGCTGCCGACCAAGCCGACCTGGAACTGCTGCAGATGCTCAATCGTCGACACCTGCAAGACCATCCCGGCAACAGCGAATTGGAAGCCCGTATTTCCGCGTACGAAATGGCCGCCCGGCTGCAACTAAGTGCCCCTGAGGTCACCGATTTGGCACAGGAGTCCGCCGCCACACAAGCGATGTACGGTCTCGATGACGAAGACATCGGTACGTTTGGCAGGCAATGCCTGCTGGCTCGGCGGTTGGTCGAACAGGGCGTGCGTTTTGTACAGATCTATTGCGGAGCGGAAAACACCCAAGCCCAAAAAATTCGTCCTAACTGGGACTCGCACGAAGACGTTGTCCGGGACCATGGGTATTGGGGCCGAATCCTCGACACCGGTGCATCGGCACTATTGAACGATCTAAAGGACCGCGGCTTATTGGATCAAACGCTCGTGATGTGCACCACGGAATTCGGTCGCCAGCCCGCCGGTCAAGGGGCTACCGCGAGCGGTCGAGACCATAACGCCGGAGCGTTTACAGCCTGGATGGCGGGCGGTGGCGTCCGGGGCGGTATCGGCTACGGAGCCACCGACGAACTCGGCTACGAAGCCGTCGAGTCCCCGACGTACTGCTACGACCTACACGCCACCGCCCTCCATCTACTGGGCATCGACCACACCGAGTTGACGTACTACCACAACGGCATCCAACGCCGACTAACCGACGTCCACGGCCAAGTAATCCAGCCCCTATTGGCGTAAAAAGGGCCATCCACTTTTCACGGTGACACTAGGCTATCCACGATCGGAGGCAACGCTTCAGTGCCTGTCCCTAATCTCCCTTCAGTGCCTGTCCCCAATCTCCCAATCTCCCAATCTCGCCTTCCGGCGCACGCTTTCGTTGATACGCTCCGACAGAAGATCATGAGTGAGAACCCCGGCCAGATGATTGAGCATGACTGATGAATTCAATCATCGGACTCCCGCATTCTATCGATGGCCACTGCAACCAGGATCACACCGCCTTTAACCACTTGTTGCCAAAAGGGCGAAACATTCAAGAGCACCAGTCCACTGTTTAAGACTCCGATGATCAAGCAGCCGATGACAGTGCCACAAATCGTCCCGCGTCCGCCTGAAAGCGACGTTCCCCCAATGACGACTGCGGCGATGCTGTCCAATTCGTATCCCGCGCCCGCGTTGGGTTGGGCGGAGTCAAGTCGCGAGGTCATTATCAGTCCAGCGACTGCGGATAGCGCTCCGGCGAGTGTGTAAACAATGACTTTGATGCGTTTCACGTTCAGGCCAGACAATCTGGCGGTCTGCTCGTTGCCTCCGACAGCATAGATGTACCGTCCTAGTCGCGTCTTCTTCGTGACCAGAACAAAGACACCGACAAGGCATCCGGCGATCCACACAGGCGTCGGAATGCCCAGCACCGATCGTGTTCCAAGGATCGCGAATCCGTCTCCCAATCCGGTAATCGGAAAGCCTTTCGTCCAAAGCATCGTCATACCGCGGGCGATACTGAGCATGCCAAGAGTCGCAACGAAAGGTGGGATTTTCAACCGGGTGATCAACAGGCCGTTGATCCAACCGAGTGACGAACCCACGATCAATCCAGCAACGATCGCACCCCAGGTAGTGAATTGCAGTTCTACTCCGAGCCAGGGCAGCGGAACTGCCGATTTGATCAACCCCGCAGTGATCGCGCCGGAAAACGCCAGCACCGATCCCACGGAAAGGTCGATGCCGCCGGACAGGATCACCAGGGTCATGCCAATCGACAGACAGACGTTGACGGAGATCTGCCGCATGATGTTCAAGCCGTTTGCCTGAGTCAGAAAGCGATCCGACAACAGACTCATCGCCACGATCATCAGGACCAGGACGAGCAGCGATTGAAAACGGCTTACGTTTTGCCAGAGTTGTTCTTTGTCACGCATGTTCGATTATTGCCAGAGTGATTGTCTTCATTCGTTGGGCTCGTTCCGGGTTGCTGCTCCAGGTACTGCGGCTCGCATCAACACCTCTTCACTCGCGACGGATCTCTCGAATTCGCCAGTCTTGCGGCCTTCGCACATCACCATGATTCGATCAGCAATCCCCAACAGTTCCGGCAACTCCGAAGACACGACGATGATCGCTATTCCCTGTTGTTTCAAGCGATTGATCAAACCATAGATTTCTCGTTTTGCGTTCACATCGATGCCTCGAGTTGGCTCGTCCAGCATCAACACCCCCGGCTTCCTGGAAAGCACTTTTGACAGCACAACCTTCTGCTGATTGCCACCGCTGAGGGCGCGCACGGGCTGCGTGACGTTGGGTGTCCGTATCGAGAACTGAGCGACGAACGACTGGGCGTGATCTCGTTCGCGTCTTCCACTCAGCAATCCAGCGGTCTCCATATCCGAAAGACTCGACAGACTGATGTTCTGTTCCACGCTCATTCCCAGGATCAGTCCCTGGTCCTTGCGGTCTTCGGGAACGAGCCCCAGCCCACTTTGCAATGCCTGTTCAGGTGATGTGAACTGGCAGCTCACGTTGTCGATTGCAATGGTTCCAGTAATCCGGCGGGGATGCAGCCCAAAGATCGCTTCGAGCAACTCCGTACGTCCAGCACCCATCAATCCAAAGATGCCGAACACCTCGCCGCCGCGTACCGAAAACGACACGCCATCAACCAGCAGGCGCGGCGCGTGCTTGCATGACAACGTCAGCGATTCAACTCGCAGACGCTCGGGTTGATCGGCCAAGATCGGTGAATGGACATAGAGATCCTCGAGTTGTCGGCCCACCATCAGGCGCACGATTGAATCCCGATCGGCATCGGCTGTATCCACTGTCTCCACAAGTTGCCCATCACGCAAAACGGTAATCCGGTCGCTGATGGTCAGCAGTTCTTCCAGTTTGTGGGACACGTATACGATGGAAACACCCGAATCTCGCAGCGTCCGGATCAAACGAAACAACGATTCGACTTCCTGGTCGCTGATCGCCGACGTCGGCTCGTCCATGAAGATCACGCGTGCGTTCGAATTGATCGCCTTGGCAATCTCGACGACCTGTTGCTGCCCAACCCGCAACCGATGAACTTCCGTATGGGGATCGATCGTGTCATCCAGATCGGCCAATAACCTGCGGCACTGCTCGTTCTGATCCTGCGAGCGAATGAGCCCGATCCTGGAAAGCAGCTCGCGACCAAGAAAAATGTTTTCTGCAACGGAGAGGTGCGGAACGAGATTCAATTCCTGATGCACCAACGCGATCCCGCAATCCGACGCTTCACGTGGATTGGTGAATTGAACGGGTTCCTCATCCAGCCGGATCACACCTTCGTCAGCGTGATTCGCTCCCGCCAGAATATGCATCAGCGTGGATTTGCCGGCCCCGTTTTCACCGATCAAGCCATGAACTTCGCCTGCTCGCACCGCAAAATCAACTCGGTCGAGCGCTAACACGCCAGGATATCGTTTGACAATCCCCTCGCCCGCCAACACCACATGGCTCTGTGCCACTGGCGGGATCATAGATCGGCTCCAGCAGCGGCATCTTTTTTCAAACGAGAGTTGCCCTCTTCGCTGCCACGAGGCTGAAGTTGGATGGGAATCAAGCACAACGGATCAAGGTCTGACTTGCTGCCAATCTTGGCACAGCCGACGAAATCGACAACCACGCGATGCTTCAGGAGATCACGATTCGATTCGATCACCTCCTGCTCGGCGCGGCGATTCAGTTCCGAGGAGACGGCATTGAAATACTGAGAATTTGCGAAGTCACTGGCCTTCACACCAATCGCTTCACGGACCGTGTTGTCGACAACGACTTTCAAGTCGAGACAGATGCGGCGTGGACTATCCGATACCGTCAGGACAACGCGGTCCTGCTCTACTTTCTCGACGATCCCCTGCCCACGAATACAAAAATACCATGCCCCACCAAGTCCAGCCTGTCGGCCGTATTGGCTCTTCGCTCCAGACGCGTCGGCATCGAAGGCATTCCAGATTTGAGCGACGTCTGTCCCAACGTCGCCCGTTTTCAGTGGTCCGTCCCAAAACTTTCGCACATAGGCGGCTGGATCAGTAGGACCCGATTGACCAGGCGTCCCGGCCCGATCGCTAGCGTCAGACAAACCTCCATCAAACGGTCGGAGATGAAAGAGAGGAAAGAGCCAGCAGGCAAGGCCACCGACAATCAGCAACGAAGCACGTGCCATCAAGCTCGTACGCGACACGGCTACTCCTTTTTCCCGTAGCCAGCGAACTCATCGATGTTCTCAAACGAGACGAGGTCGACGCTAACGGGAATCTTCTGATCGAAATCACGTTTGCCATTTGCCAGGTACTCGTGGGCGTATTCGGCTGACGCTTCGGCCATCACTTTGGGATACTGCATCACAGTCGCAGCGATCTTGTCCTCGCTGATCGACTTGACGACGTCCTCCGATCCGTCGTACCCAAACACTTTCACTTGATCGGTCTTGTCTGCGGCAAGCAACGCCTGGTAGGCGCCCATCGCCATCGCATCGTTCCCGCAGAAAACGGCATTGATGTCGTCGTGCGTTTGCAGAATCGATTCCATGACTTCCAGTGCCTTATTGCGATCGAAATCTGCACTCTGCTGGGCGACCATTTCCAGCCCTGCATACCGGTCGACGACGCTGTGAAAGCCTTTGGAACGGTTCCAGGTGTTGTTGTCTCCGACCAGCCCCAGCAACTCGACGTACTTTCCCTTCTCGCCGAGTTTCTCGACGAAGTACTTGCCCAGTTCGACGCATCCCGAATAGTTGTCCGACAGCAACTGAGCGGTTGCGGCATCGGTGGAATTGATTTCACGGTCAATGCAAAAAACCGGAATGCCGGCTTGCGTTGCTCGTTTCACGTTGGCAATCGACCCGTCCGCGTCGGTCGGATTGAACAGGATGGCGGAATAGCCAGCGGCGATGACGTTATCAAAATGCTCCGCCTCTTTGGCGGTGTCATTTTGGGAATCGAACATATTGGCTTGGTAGCCAAGTTCCACGGCTCGGTCGCGAGCGGTTTCTCCCAGGACTACGAACCACGGATTGTTCAGAGTCGAGATGATCACAGCGATGTTCTTCGGTTCTTCCACAGCGTCTGAAGACAACTCATTGCTCGCCGTGTTGCTGGTGCAAGCGGCAAACGTGAGCAGCAGCAAAAAAGGGAGCTGATAAATCGCTCGCAGGCTGGCTTTGGTTCGATTCATGAGAGTCGCCCTATTTGCGATCGAGAAATATGGATGCGAGGAAATCAAAAGACAACGCCGGACTTAAGGATAACGTTTGCGTACGGAGTACATTCACCCGTCCGAACAACAACGGCGCTTTCGCATGTCAGCCGCTTGAACTCTTCATGAGAAACTTCGGTGACGACTGGCTTCATTTCGTGACGCTGAAACACGTCCATCATGCCCTGAAATATCTCAGGGTTGCGTTGATGAATCTCACTGGCGACCACAATCTCTTCGACCATCATCTCACTTAACAGGGCGTCAAGAGTTCTCAGGAAAGAAGGATACCCCTGTTCAATCGCCAGGTCGATTCGTTTGACAGTGGAAGGAATCGGCAGCCCGGCATCGCACAACGTGATGGAGCCGGTATGTCCGATTCGGCTGATCTCGTAGCTGAGTTCGCTGTTGAGGAGTCTGGTTCGTTTCATGGAGCACCTGCAGTCGTTTCATCACATACGTCTCACGCCTTGTGAGGCACTACTTCAATTTTGACGCATTCGTCGAACTTTGTCACCGTGCCGAATCCATCTACCAACTCATCCAGTCCCATGCGGTGGGTAATCATCGACGCAAAGTCATACCGATTCGACTGCTGATGCAGAATCTTCAGCACCGGTCGCCAGTTGGTGCCGCAATGGAACACCGAGTGGATGTGCAGGTTCTTCGACGCGATATGTCGCATGACATCGAGTGGAACCTTTTTCCCGAGGTCGACCCAGTTGCCGACTTCGATGATCGTTCCGCCTTTGCGAACCATCTGCAGCGCTTCGAGAAATACTTCCGGCTCTCCGCTCGATTCAATCACTAGATCGGGGCCGACGCCTTCAGTCAGGTCCTTGGCCTGCTGAATTCGTTCTTGGACGTCCACGTCCGAGGCATTGATGGTGACGTCAGCGTATAGATTTTTTGCAGTGTTGAGGCGAAGATCCGCGAGATCCGTTCCGATCGACAGGCCAGCACCCTGAATCCTCGCCATGATGCCGTGCAGAAGTCCCAATGGTCCATTGCCCAGCACCGCGACCGACATCCCCGGACCGAAACCTTCATTCACAGGCGCGAACGGAACCGCTGCCCGAGCAAGTGAGTGATAAGCGACTGCCATTTCTTCGACAAATACGGCGACGTCGGTAGGCATCTCTGCGGGGATTTTGAACAAGTGAGTTCGCGGCCGAATGTACATGTACTCCGCGAATCCGCCACGCAGGTACGGTTTCGTTTCGCAATTCGGATGCAGTCCATAGGCCTGTATTTGGTTGTCGCAGGTGCAGTTGTTGTAGTGATTTCTGCAATACCAGCAGTCACCACAGTTGACTTCCACGGCAATGGCCACTCGATCCCCGGGAACAAGTAGTTGTCCGTCGTAGTCCATCGTCCGAGCAGCATTGTCTCCGATCTCGACGATGGTCCCAATGACTTCGTGACCACCGACATAAGGATAGATCGACTTGCCGCGCAGTTCCGTGGCTTCTCCCTTGAAGATGTGTCGATCGGTTCCGCAGATGCCCGACATCTCGACTTTCAGGATCGCGGAGTCGTGATCCATGGTCGGATACGGATACGTTCGCATCTCGGTCTTGCCCGGCGCGGTCATCGCGACCGCTCGGACGGTTTGAGGGGTTGCCTGAGCCATGGACTTCTCCGGGTTCTGCAAAGTCGCTGAAGGGGTCATTGCTTCTCACTTGGGTTAGAGTCCGTTATGCACCGATGCCAAAGTTTCCGAATTGAACTAGCCGATGGGCGTTCGCCCCGGTTCTCGACACGCTCCGGGTTCCACGCGGTAACCAGGGCGAACGCCCATCGGCTAAATTCGAGGTTCTGTCCAAGAACCAATTTGCAGGTACTTAGCAGGCTGTGGAGTTCATCGAACTTCGACCGGCACTCGTGAACCGAATGCTGCAAGACATCGGGTAACAGCTGCCACCCGGCCGCTCACGCGACTCGGCTTGTGAAATCAATATGCCGTTAAGACTGACGATTTCCTGTGTTGCCTAGAGCAAATTCTCTCACGTTTCGTCTGGAGTGTCTCCCGCGAAATTGGCGAAGACTCACGACATACTAAGGTGTGGTTCTTCTCGGCATGAAGTGGTACGCAGCCGATTGCCCGGACCGATCCAACGCGGTGGATGTTCAAAGGGAAGTTCTCCGACGTAGCGTCATTTACCCGTTCATCTTGGCATCGCGTGCCGTTGACGCGCCGGAAATAGCACACTCGAGCTCTGCCGAGATGCAACTTGCCAAGGGATCATCCGGTCGATAGCGCGCCCTGGGTACGAACAAGGCCCGGTGAGCTTTCGCCCGCCAGGGGTTCGTTTTTGCTGACTCGGCGCAGGAGCTGATGCCTTGCAAATCCCGCAGCCTGGAGGACTGCCCACTTCATTCCGAGGCGAACGGAGCGATCTATCTGGAATTCGGTGATCAAGATCACTGCACTTTGATGATGACGCGGCGGTAGGCGTAGAGATTGGGCGATCCGTCGTCGTGAAGCTCCAAAATGATGTGCAAGTTCTTGCCCTCGGCATCGGACGGAATCGTCAACTGGGCCGTCGCGGAGGATTGATCGTCGATTCTCACTTCGCCCTTGTAGGAACTGGGTTCCTGGTAGAGCGACCATGCGTAGGACAATGCATCTTCGTCCGGATCGCTTGAACCGGCCGCGTTCAATTTCAGCGTTGAACCAGCCGTAGCGGTAACCTGCAGAACTCGTCGCGAAGTGTCTCCATTGACGACAGCAATCGGGTGATGGTTGGCGTCGGAGTAGTTGCCGGTGATGCTCCAGTCCATGCGTGCCGCGAAATCGTTGTCGTAGCCCGTGCTCCAGCGTTTGATTGCATTCGCGCCTTCCGCCGAGTTCCCAAACATCAGATACGGGTCGAACTCATTCTCATTCGTGACTGGCTTCATGCTGCGGATGCCGGCTTTCTTCGTCAGCTCAAATCGCCCTCCCCAGCCGCCCTGATCAATTTCGTCGGGATCGTTCAGGCCGTTCGGATAGACGTGCATGAAGGCGGGCGTATCGCCTTCGGTCGCCCATTTCCTGTTTGGGTATACCGCACCGAGCGGTCCATGACTTTGAATGGATTCCTTCAGGTATTCGTCGGAAGGTGCCCAGCCATAGACACCGGTTGCACGGATGTACAACACTTCAGGAAAATTTTTCGCAATCCAGGCGCCGGCGTCGTCCTGGCCAAGGATGTCGAACACACGCAGTTTACTGAGGAATTCGGACAGTTCCGCTTTGGAACGCGTTGCTCGGACTTTCCAAATCGCCTGCGCGACATTATTCGTTCCCCCCCAGCCCCCAACCCAGACCGGGCGCGGATCATCTTTGTCGACCGAGGCAATAATCAACTCTGACCCGGGAGAGTCTTTGCCGTCGCCAACGTCACTCATCCCATAGCCTTTTTGGCCCATGATCGAGATGGACTTCAAGTACTCAACCGACGGAAACCCCTCGGCATGAACTTTCAGGTTTTCAATACACTCGCCATACGCGTCGACGATCTTGTCGAGCATTCCGGTGTCGGTTTGATTCTTCTTCCAGCAGCCCGTCGAGACGATCAAACCTTCGATATTGAACTCGTTGGCGCTAACCAACAGACGCACCATCGATTGCTCGTCATCCGGATCGGCACCGAGGTCGGTGGTCGTGATGATTCGTGGTCTATCGGCATTGCGATCGGGGATCGCTTTGTCTTCCTGAGCGACAGCGATGCTGGTCACCATCGTGATCAATAGGGCAGTGTAGAGGCGTTGATTGTGCATTGATTTCATCTCTGGTTAACGTTTAGTTTCAGTCACGGACGGCGATTTGCAGCGCAACATTCGTTTTGCGAAGTCGCTGAGGAAATCCTCTCTCCATTGGCTCACCAATTTGGCACCATGGTGCTCGCGTTCGGCGAATTCAGGAGCAGGGTCATCGGTCCACCAATGCGGAAGGTTCGGAGACGGATCCTGAGCGAGTCTGGCTGCGGGAGCGACGGACTTGATCCCGCCGGTCTTTCCATCGAGCCCAGCAACATTGCTGCGGATTGTGAACAGGTAGCTCTTTGCGGCTTTCGGGCAGAAGCGAAATCTCATAGTGCCGTCGCCTCGAACGTGGCCGTGAATCGTCAGGTTGTCAGCCATGAGCTGCGCTGCAGGCTTTTCCGGCACGTTGTCGCCCAGCGGCAGCGCCAGTTCGAGAACGCCAAACACTTCCATCCGATCGTCCGGTGTTGTGAGACGGTCGAATCGAGAATAGGGCCTCTTCCATGCGCGAACGAACTGACCACCCCAACCCGCCTGAGACGGATTGTCAGGCGTCCCGTTCAGCAGCCAGGCCACCGAAGGCGTATCGCCCATTTTGATGGAGTTCATCTTCGAGTTAAAAAACTCGCCGAGTGCCCCATGCCCCGCGATGTGCTGTTTCACAAACTCCGTGTTGCCCCATTGACCGGATTGATTGCCCCCAGTGAACCAGCCGCGATAGGTGGAGTTCGCTTCGACGATCCAGAGCTCGGGATGATGGTCGGCGATATACTGATACGCATTCGGGCCCCACTTCTTGTTGGGCCCGCCAATGTAATAGACACGCAATTTCGGCAGGATATCCGGCGCATCGTGCAATGCCTGAGCGAGATCCTCAATGCCACCCCACACCAAGACGTGCAGCGGTCGCGGGTCGTCGCGTCGTGCGCATTCGACGAGCCACCGCGACCCCTCCGTGGATGCTCGAAGGCCAAGATACGGAGCGATCTCAGTTTCACCCTGCTTGGTGATTGCTCGCAACGCATCAGGCGTCGGATACGTGTTCGAATAGGAGTTTAGGTTGGGGAAGTCAATCTCGTAGCAATCGATCACATCCAGAATATCCTTCTTGCGGCCAGCCCCATACGGTGAGGACACCAGTCCTTCGATATCCAATACGTCTGCGTAGACAAGCAGATGCACCATCGATTGGAAGTCGTCGGGGTCGGTACCGCCAATGTCGGTCGAAACCACAACGCGATGTCGCTCCTCGCCTTGGACCGTATTATTAAGCAGCACAAACAGAAATATCGGAAATAGAAAGTAGAGCTTGAAAATCGTCCCTGGTCTGGATCGCGACATCGCATCACCTTTGTGTGTTTGTCATCCGAAAGAGATCGTCTATCTGGCATCACCGCTGCGCAGCGGTCGAACGGTGTCAAATTGCTTGGCTGGCCCAGCTCCGGATTTCACGATGCCCGGAACGTCGGCAACCGAATCCAGTGCGAAGTCGTACTGGTAGGAATCCGTCGGGAGGAAACTCTTACCCTCATCATCCTGCGCGCCTTGGCAGCTCTCGAAAATATTATCGATGGACTCACAGAATCCGTGATGGATGTCGGTTGGGTCCTCACGATACATTTGCTTTATCGGATCGTTGGAATTTTGAAAGTAGTTGCGTTCTGCCAGTACAAGACAATGTGAATGCAGGCCAATGCCATATTCATTGGCGGTGTAAAGACAATTGAACACGTGAACTTTTCCATAGCCAACCCGTGGATTACGGGTGTCGGCCCCATCGAACCAACAATGATGTACCGTGGTGTTCAAAGTGCCTTCATCTTCGGGTTGCGATGTTCCACTGTTGATCAGCATCGTTTTGTGATGTTTGGAAAATCGTGTCCACGAAACGGTGACGTAGTCAGATTGATTGGTAATGTCGAGTAAACCATCGTCGCAGGCGGACAGGTCACAATGATCGACCCACACATGGTGCGTTCTCCGCATGGCGATCGCGTCGCGGGCGCCCGTGATCGTGAGATTGCGGATGATGATATTAGAAACGTCACTCATGTTGAGTTCCGTTTTCTTCAGAGTTGCGTCGGAGCCAACTCCAATCAGTGTCTTGTTCGATGCGATACTGAGTTTGCCTCCGCCGGTAAGCGTCCCTTCAATCCGAATAACCAGCGGCTTGTCGCTCGACGCGGCTTTCTTCAGGGCATCAATCGAGCGGACGGTAATAACGTCTCCATCGCTGCCGCCGGTTGTCGTCTTCACTCCGTTACCGCTGACCGCAGCCCACCCAACTAACGGACTCGCGTCGATGCCGGGTTCTGCTTGTAGTACCGGACTCGAACTGAGCAGGATTGCGGCGACGAGAACTGCTCTCAGAGAGCCGAAGTCGTATCGACGACATGATATCTTCATGGGGTACCTTTTCGTGGAAACGTGTGAGCCGAATCGGCTACTCATATGGCAGCCAGACTGACATTTCGGACGCACCCCGATTCGACCACGTGTAGTACGGGATGAGCCTGACCGGGATTGGAGTTGCGTCAGGTGTCTTGAACTCTCGATAAAGTTTGTCCTGCCAATCGCCCGTTTTCGTAGCGATCGCGTTGCCTACGAGGAGACTGGCACCACCGAGTCGATTCGCGTCGTACTGCGCCTGCAGCTTGATGTCGGCCGGAATTCGCACGTCAGCTAGCGATGTCCCTGTGGGAAGATCGATAGACTCCAAGCAGTACACGATAGGGCCGCGTTTGACGGCAAGGTGATTGCGGGTTTCCTCGACCAAAGGATGTGATTCGATGAGCTGCGCCGACATCTCCAGATTCAGCTCGATCACGGTTCCCGGTTGCCAGAGGCGTTCAAGCGAAGCGTAGGTTCCGGGGCACAACTGCGTCGCGTCAGGTTCACCGTTGATTTTGAGCGTTGCCGACGTCGCCCAACCGGGAATCCGTAGTTTGACTTCCATCGGTTCCGCATCACAATCGGCGACGATAATTTGAACCTTGCCGTCCCATGGATACTCGGTCCGCTGTTCCAACTGAACTCGCCTGCCATTGTCCAGCCTCGTGTCGAGCGTATTGCTTCCGTAGAGATTGACCCAGATCGAATTATCGGATTTTCCGTAGGCGTAGCCGCCGACCTCCGCAATCACGCGTGCGAGATTGGGCGGGCAACAGAACGACGTCACAAACGGCACTCGCGTTCGGGACCAACGCAGGTCCACGGGGGCGTCGTCCGATACTCGCAACGGGTTGGTGTAAAAGAACTCCGTCCCGTCCAGGCTTACTCCGGACAGGACAGAGTTGTAAAGCGCGAGCTCCATCACATCGATGTGCTGTGCCTCACCGCTGGCGAGAAACATTCGCCAGTTCCAGAGCACATTGCCGATATTTGCGCAGGTTTCGTTGTGCGCGGTCGCGTTGGGAAGCTGGTAGTTGCGTCCGAATGCCTGATGAACTCGCGTGATGGTGGCCTGGTGCTTGGATCCGTCAGGCGAAGCACCATCGTAAAGGGCACCGCAGCCGCCGGTGATGTAGAGCTTCTTCTCAACCAAATTGGTCCAAATCGTAGTCAGCGGCTTCCACAATTCGATATCGCCGGTTTCGGCATACAGGTCAGCGATTCCTGCATAGAGATAGGTCGCTCGGACCGCATGACCGACCGCCTCCTTCTGCCGCATGAAGGGCAGACGGTCCTGATTGTCATCCCCACCGTCGACGATATTGTCTCGCATCTGAATCAATCGCTCCGCCAGATCCCGATAGCGGGTTTCACCAGTCGCTCGATAGAGATCAAGCAGCCCCATGTAGTGTGAGGGACAGATTGCGTGCCCCGCCTGTTCAGGTGTCGGATTGCGATAGGCTTCTTCAAGAAAGTCGGCCGCCATTCGAGCGATGGTCAGAAAACTGTCCTTCCCGGTCACATCATGATGCACGCAAGCTGCCGTCATCAGGTGGCCCATGTTGTACATCTCAAAGTTGAACCGATCACCAAACGGCTTGACTGCCATGTCGCCGTTGCGGTTGGCAATCAGCACGGGGGTATGAAGGTAACCGTCCACTCGCTGTGCGCTGCCGATGATCGCAATGATTTCATCGAGGCGTCTGTCCCATTCGGGGTTAGGTCCAGATGCCTGCAGAGCACAGACGGCCTCCATCCATTTATAGAAGTCGCCATCATTGAAGGGTGCGCCCCGATATCGACCTTCAGACAATCCAGCGGCGATGCGAAAATGTTCTAGGTACGGCTTGTACGTCGTTCCCCGCATGATCTCCCACATCGCCGGGACGGTTTTGTCGCGGCACGTGTCCAGACGCTGTTTCCAGAAACCGTCCGTCCACTGCACTGCGGCAAGCCGAAGGGACTCAACCTTGCGATACGGGCTAGCCTGAACTGCCTGCGCCGACGCTTTCTGCGCGACCCAGCAGCCAAAAAAGGCGAACAGTATCAGTGGTATGCATCTCATAGATTAGTCGTCCTTGCTGCGACGTATTCGCACCCGGGCAGTCTACGCCACGGAGGTATTCAGTTGCCTTTGATGTTGCAGACAACGCGTTGATAGCCAACCAGTGATGGTGTGCCGTCGTCAGTCACTTCAAGAATGATGTGAACTTGCTTGCCGGGTTCATCTGGCACGACATAGCTGGCTGCGTTCGCCGAATCACTTCCGGCGATGGTAACCGTCGCCACCGCAGAATCCGCTTCGCTGTACTGCCACCAGCGGAACGTCAGTCGGTCGCCATCGGGATCCGTTGCAGTGCCGGATAGCTTCACCGTTTCGCCCGGCTTCACGTCCCGGGTCCATTCGCCGTCTACTTTGACGAGGGGTGCGTGGTTGGCTTCGCTGAATCCTGTCACACACCAGTCGGCTCGTGCGGCAAAATCGTTTTGCAGCGAGCCGATCCACCGCCACTGTGGTTTGAGGTAAGCAATCAATTCGACATCGTTAGGATTTGCCTGCTTGAGCCGCTCTCGGCCCCAAGCCGAATTCGTGTACCAGCGACCCGCGGGATATTGATAGCCGGGTTCGACTACCGGATCGAGCCACGTATTTTCGCGGACCTTGACAAAACGTCCGCCCCAGCCACCCCAGTCAGGCGATTCATCACTGCGTAGACCGTTGGGGATGTTGTAGAAGAATGCAGGCGAATCACCTTCGGACCGAAAATCGCCTTCGTTGAATCCTTTGTCGCCCTTCGCATGCGCCTTATACAGAGAACACAGCGGGCCGTGGTCTTCCAGAATGTTGTCCTGCATCCATGATCCGACAAGATATGCCTGATGGTCAGCCGGGATATACTTCTTCCAGTGATAGAACAGGGCGATGAACTGATCGGAAATGATGGTCGGAATGTTGTACTTGCCCCAGCGTGGCCGGATGTAGTTCTGGTAAGTCTCATCTTGCTCCCAGATGAAATAGAAGCGGATCTTCTTTGCAACGTCAGCCATTTTCTCCGGGTGCTGCTGCTCGATCGTTGCCAGTGCACGTGCGATTGTGTTGGTTCCGCCCCAGGCCTGGATCCAGACAGGGCGTTCGTCCGACTCGTCCAGTAACACCTCGACAATCCGCTTGGAACCTGCGGTGACCTCGTCCATTTCCCCTTCCGACTTCACGTTACCCAGCAGCGTGCGGGACTGAAGAAACGCGGGAGTGGGGTAGCGAGGGTCGTGCTTGACAAGGTTCGGATAGACTTTGGAATACGCCTCCAAATAGGGCCGCGCCCAGTCGTCTCCGGCCCACTTGTGGCCGTGAGCATGATACTGCGAACTGGACGTGATGATTCCCTCGATGTCGAATTCATTCGCGTAGAGCAGGAATCGAACCAGCGAACATTCGTCATCGATTTCACCATCGCTCGTGACAATCACACGCGGCTTGTCCGCTGACGCGATTGTCGAACTGAATGCGAATGCAGCAAGCAGCAGGATATGGGCAAGCGAGTTTCTCATGAGGTTGCCGTTAGCGATGTTGGAATGGAACGTTGAATGATTCAATCGATGCTGTTCAGGTATACTTCCAACATCGTGTAGCCATTGTCGGCCAGTTTGTTTCGGTCGGCCGCATCCTGCGGATCAAGCCCGTGCGTGGTTTCCCATTGGTCCGGCATGCCATCGTGATCGGTATCGGCGGGCGCCGGAGTGCTTTTCAGTTCCGGCCATCCGCCGACGTCTCTCTGTGAATCAATGATGCCGCTCTTCTGCGAGTCATCGGAAACCTTCTTCTCTCGTTTGTAAGAGGCCCCTTCATAGGTCGCTGTGCCCTGGCGAGTTTCCTCAACAATGCGGGCGTCGACCGCGTCGCGTTTCGGGAGCGTGGCTCCCGCGTTCTCGAGTACAGACACGTAGGCTGCTTCCGCAGTCTGCTGGTTGATCGCCATCGCAGGCCAGGGCTCGGTGAGCCTGAGCCCCGAGATGGCGGACTCGCCGACCTGCACGCCACCATTCCAGTTGTCCGCAGTAACATCGTCATTGCCCACGACGACGTTGTCAGCAATGAACCACTTTCCGTAGTCGGCCGCTCCGTCGCGGGTGGACGGACTGGCAAGTCGATGGGAAACATCACCAGGCGCCGTCGCGGGTCCGGGCTTGTAGAAGTTTGCCACCATGTTGATGTTGGAGAACGCGAACTCGGGAGCCCCCTTCTGCTGCTTCTCGCCTCCGTAGCAACTGTTGTAACCCCAGTTGTAGACGACGTTGTTTCGATAGTCTGTGTTGCCACACCCGGACGCAAAACGCGGATTCCGACTGGAATGATGCGCCAGCAGGTTGTGGTGGTGGGTGCTATTGTTTGAGCCCCAAATGCCCCCAAAACCATGCGAGCCTTTTCCGGTGTTGGTGTGAAACATGCTCTCGGAAATCAAACACCATTGAACCGTGACGTTCTCGCAATGGTAAATCGACATCGTCTCATCGACACTCCAGCTTGCCGATACGTGGTCGATGATGATGTTCTTGTTGTAGCGGCATGAGATTGCATCGGCATCTTTGCCGGCCTCGTCTCCGAACCGAACGCGGATATGCCTGATGATGACTTCATCGGCGCGAATCATCAGCGGGTACTTCGCAATGCAGATGCCGGCACCGGGTGCCGTTTGCCCGGCCACGGTGATGAAGGGATTCCTAATGTCCAAGTTACTTGCCAGCGTGATCGTCCCCGAAACTCGGAAGACAACCGTTCGTGGTCCTTGGGCTTCGACCGCTGCCCGCAGACTGCCCTCGCCCGAATCGTTGAGGTTTGTCACTTCGTAAACTGCGCCACCGCGACCACCCAAGGTATGCTTGCCATACCCTTCCGCGCTCGGGAACGCCAGTTGACTCTGGGCGAAAGCGGGGGCCTGGCAGAGACAGAGTATTGCCACAGTGATCAAGGATGGTTTGTGCATGAAATCGTTCTGTAATGTGAAAGCCTGACTGCAGTTGGAATAGAATACGCTAAACATTGCGAGGACTCTCCCTGTTCTGGGTACGTTGTTCACGGTATCCTAAGATCCATGAAGCAATTCGATACGAAACGCCTCGAGTTCTCGCCCTACGGTTTCGCCTGCGAGCAGTGGACGCCGACTCGTATGTCGCGTCCGGACCGGCACAACGAGATCGAATTAAACCTGCTCACATCCGGTTCGCTGACGTACCTGCTAGGCGGCAATCGGACAACGCTCGAGGCCGGGAGACTCGGCATTTTCTGGGCGGCGATTCCGCATCAGATCGTTGAGATTAATGGGGATGCCCCATACTTCGTCGTGACGCTACCGTTGAGTGATTTCTTGCGGGCAGGACTCGACTTGAGTCTCGTCAATCGCATCCTGCAGGGAGAGTTCCTGGTCGATCTCATTGAGTACCCGTGGGAGGAAATGGCCTTTCGGCGTTGGGAGCAGGACCTCAAGACCGACGACCGAGTGCTACAGCGTGCCGCTCGTTTGGAAGTACAGGCTCGAATCTTGCGATTCGCTCACGGGATGACCGACGGGGCCGTCACGACCTCGATGGCCGCATTGACTCGGGCTGATCAAATCGCCTGTTACATCGCGAGGAACTACCAACAACCGCTAACCTCTCAATCCATCGCCGAAGCAACAGGCGTCCATGCCAACTACGCGATGACTCTGTTCCGTGAGACGTTTGGTACCACGATGACGGCATTCATCATCCAGCACCGCATCTCCCACGCTCAACGTCTGCTGGTCACAACCGACGACGCGATCCTGAATGTCGCTCTCGACTCGGGTTTCCAAAGTCTCAGCCGATTCAACGAAGCATTCAAAGCAGGTTGTGGCTGTGCTCCGCGGGAATTTCGTAAAGCGCACCATCCAACAACTCCACGTCAACCATCATCCTAACCGACAGAATGCTCTAGCCGGTTGCTAGCAGGTTCGGGTTATTTATTCCGCATAACCCGATTAGCCGTTTGCACGTTAGCCTGGACCGCTAAACCTTTGGGGTTGCAATGCTTTTGCATTGCGCAAGTTTTCTTCTGCATCTCCGCCTCCTGAAGTCCAGACCCAATTGTCCAGTCTCCCCTCTCTCCCACGCTTCGTGGGGCAGAGGGGAGACTGGGACGGGTTTGCTTCGCTTGGAATCAAAATGCAAGGCAGGATAATGGCGTCAACCCCAAAGATTTAGGGGGCCAGCGTTAGCCCCGGTTAGAACCGAGTCTGACGCCAAAACGGCCAATAGACCGAAACACATTCCCGAACCTGCTTAGTAGCGGCATCGAGATCGTCGTCGTTTCACGTTGATTCGGTCGGGTCAATCGGCCGGGTGACTTCCAACCCGTTGAGCGGAGTCGCGTAAGCGGCCGCGTGACTTCCAACCCGTTGAGCCGAGTCGCGTAAGCGGCCGGGTGACTTCCAACCCGTTGAGCCGAGTCGCGTAAGCGGCCGGGTGACTTCCAACTCTTTGAGCCGAGTCGCGTAAGCGGCCGGGTGACTTCCAACTCTTTGAGCCGAGTCGCGTAAGCGGCCGGGTGACTTCCAACTCGTTGAGCCGAGTCGCGTAAGCGGCCGGGTGACTTCCAACCCGTTGAGCCGAGTCGCGTAAGCGGCCGGGTGACTTCCAACCCGTTGAGCCGAGTCGCGTAAGCGGCCGGGTGACTTCCAACCCGTTGAGCCGAGTCGCGTAAGCGGCCGGGTGACTTCCAACCCGTTGAGCCGAGTCGCGTAAGCGGCCGGGTGACTTCCAACCCGTTGAGCCGAGTCGCGTAAGCGGCCGGGTGGCTCGCGGTACGCGGCTCCGTACAGCATTCAGCTCACCGGTGCCGGTCAAACTTCGGCTAGCTCAACAGCCCGCTAGGACAGAATCTCCTGGATCACCTCGCCGGCGACATCGGTTAGACGGTAGCTGCGGCCGTTATGGGAGTACGTCAGCCGCTCGTGGTCGAGTCCGAGAAGGTGAAGAATGGTGGCGTGAAGATCGTTCACGCTGACGGGATTCTCAACGGCCTCGTAGCCGATCTCGTCTGTCTCACCGTAACTGACGCCTCCCTTGATACCGGCACCGGCCATCCACTGCATAAAGCCTTTCGGATTGTGATCGCGTCCCTTGCCGTTTTGCGAAATCGGCATGCGACCAAACTCGCCACCCCAAATCACAAGCGTGGAGTCGAGCAGTCCGCGTTGTTCCAAGTCCGCCAGCAGACCGGCTACGGGAACGTCCGTAGCCGCACAATGATGCGTGTGGTTCTCCTCCAGGTTGTCGTGGGCGTCCCACTCGCCGTCGCTGTAAACCTGCACGAATCGAACACCGCTTTCGACAAGTCGCCTTGCCATCAAGCACTTCGATCCAAACGACTGGGATCTTGGTTGGTCGACCCCGTACAGCTTATGCATTGCGGGCGTCTCTCGCGAAAGATCCACGACTTCGGTGGCCTCTTTCTGCATGCGAAACGCCAACTCAAATGATTGCATGCGGTTTGCGAACTCGGCGTCGCGGGTATGCAACCGCATGTGTTCGTCGTTCAGTTTGGCCATCAAATCCAGCTGCGCACGTTGGTCTTGCTTGGTAACGTTCGGTTGCCGGCTGAGATTCAGGACCGGAGCGCCCTGGGACCGGAAAAGCGTTCCCTGGAATGTCGAAGGCAGGAAGCCAGCCCCCCAGTTATGTGGACCGCCTTTGGCTCCCTGCGTGTTGCCCATCACCACGTAGCCAGGTAAATCCTGGTTTTCGCTGCCCAAGCCATACGTCGCCCATGCCCCGGCGGTAGGAAACCCCGGACGCGGCAGACCACTGTTGATCTGGTAGATCGCTGGGACGTGATCATTCGATTCGCTGTAGCACGATTTGACGAATGCCATCTTGTCGACATGTTTGGCGACGTTGGTGTACTTGTCGCAAACCCACTGTCCGCATTCGCCATATCGCCGGAAGGAAAACGGCGACTTCATTAACGGTCCAGGATTGCCAAAGAAAGCCTGGATATCAGTCGTATCGCCATCCCGTTTGTCGAGCTCAGGCTTGTGGTCGAACATGTCGACAGCACTCGGAGCACCCTCCATGAACAGCCAAATCACCGACTTTGCTTTGGCGGGAAAATGGCCTGGGCGCGGAAGCAGCGACGTGACAGGATCGGATGGACCTTCCGATTGCGGCGCGGCCAAAAGATTCTGCTCTGCCATTAGATTGGCCATGCCAATCATCCCTGCTCCAGCGCCCGCTCGGCAAAGCCACTCTCGCCGACTGAGCAAGTTCGCAACGCGACCGCAGGGGAACAACCGTGAATTTTTAGTCATGTCAGCTCACTCAATTGACGTAGATGAATTCATTCAGTCCGAACAGCGACTGACAAAAGTCCGTCAGCGCTTCGATGCGTGCATCTTGTTCCGCTCGCGCGGTTCGTACATTGGTCTGTGCCTCGATAAATTGCATCGAGGTTTCAATTTCCCGGGGTGTCGGCAAGCGGGCGAACGAGGTTTCAAAAGCCAGTTCAATGATCGGCTTGAGTTCGAACTCGCCCGCCTTCGATTTCCCCGTTTGCTTCTGAACCAGCAACTTTGCAAAGTCGCCAGCAACGGTGCGAACCAGGCGATCGTTCAGGATCACCATAGCTTGGGGTGCCACTGTGGTGTTTTGCCGGCGAGCACATGTGGTCATCAGGTCCGGGCGATCGAACGCCTGAAACATCGGATAAGGAATGAGACGTTTGTGGAACATGTAGACGCTGCGCCGCCGGGTGGTCGCGTCGTCCTTGGCGTCTTTGGGATAGCCCTCGCCCTGGATGTTTCTGGCGAGGTTCGCCTCGGGAGAGATGTAAGGCTTGAATCCAGGCCCACCCGCTTCCAGGTTCAGCGTTTCGCTAACCGCCAACATCGCGTCACGCATCGCTTCGGCCTCCAGACGCAGCGGAGTCATCCGCCACAGCAAATTGTTGGCCGGATCCTGCTCCGAGCCCCGCTGGTCCGCCGCACCGCGCGTGCTGGCCTGCTGCCACACTGCACTAGTGAGTATTCGTCGGTGCAGCGATTTGATTTTCCAGCCGCTATCAATGAACTCGTTTGTTAGGTATTCGAGCAACATGGGATGCGAGGGCTCGTCGCCTTGAACGCCAAAGTCACTTGTTGTGCGCACGAGGCCCTTGCCAAAGTGATGGTGCCAAACTCGGTTGACAATAACCCGAGCCAACAGTGCTCCGCCGCCCTGCTCCGTGTCGGTGATCCAATCGGCGAGAGCGCGACGTTGCAACGTGCTCTTCGCTTCGCCAATCTTGCTGTACGCTTCCTTGGCTTTCTGCCAGTATTCATTTGCATCTGCGCCGGATGACAGCATCGCAGGAAACCCGATGTCGACTTCGATTTCTCGATCGTACACGTCGCTGCGGCGAAACAACCAGGTCGTTCGACGTTGGCTGTCAAAGTCCTGAAAGACGAATGCTTCCTTTCCACTGGGCAATTTGGCCGTCACACGGTCGCCGCTGTGAAAGACGCCCATCAACTGGTAATACTCTTTCGCCGAAAACGCGTCGTATTTGTGATCGTGACAGCGAGCACACGCAACGGTGATTCCTAAGAACCCCGAACCCAATGTTGAGATCACATCGTCCATCTCGTTGTACCGATTCGCCAGACGTTCGCTTTCGAGAAACGAATCGGGCAACTTGAAGGCTGGCCCGGACGTCAGAAAACCAGTGGCTGAGACCGCAGCGTCATTCTCCGGCTCGAATTCATCACCGGCAATCTGCCAACGCACGAACTGGTCGTACGGCATGTCGTCGTTGAAAGCTTGAATCACAAAATCGCGATACGTATACGCATGCGGACGGTCCATATCGGCTTCTTGTCCATCGCTGTCGGCATAACGAGCCACGTCCAGCCAGTGCCTGCCCCAACGCTCGCCATAGCGGGGCGACGCCAGCAGATGGTCCACAAGATTCTCAACGGCTGAGTCGGGATCCTTTGAATGAGCGGTCGTGAATTGACGGACTTGTTCCAGAGTCGGAGGTAACCCGATCAGATCAAAATACAATCGTCGCACCAGCGTTCGTGCATCGGCTGGTTGCGAGGGTCGGACGCCAACGTCGTTGAGCCGCTGCATCACGAATGAGTCGATCGGTCCCTTCGACCAATGGTCGTCCGTCTGCCGCGACGGTCGATCGACGGGCCCGAGTCGTTGAAACGCCCAGTGTGTTTTGGCTCGATCCAACTTTGGATCAGCGACGTCCGCGCCATCAGGCCATGTTGCGCCTTGATCGATCCAGGCGCGGAGCAGGCTGACTTGCGTGTCGGTAAGCCGCCTATTTCCTTCGGGCGGCATCAAACGATCTTCGTCGACTCCGGATACTAGTTCAATAAGCAAACTCTCCTTGCTCTTGCCCGCAACAATCGCCGTATCACTGTCTCCTCCCTTGAGCGCTTTGGCTTTGATGCCCAGGTTCAGGCCACCCTCTTCGGTGGTCCCTGAGTGGCACTCGTAGCAGTTGTCTCGAAGAATCGGCTCGATCTCACCAACAAAGTCAACGGGCTCAGAGGATGTCTCTTGCGACTTCGGGTCGGAATCACTCTTCTGAGGAATGGGGTTGGTGTCTTGCGTGAAGGCAATGCTGCTGAACCATCCAAGGCAGATTGCCATGAACGTGCAGCGATCGTTAAACGGAAAAGTCAAAGGCAGGACCTTCATGTCTATTCGCTGTGAAGGGGACGAAGGCGGAAGACAACATAGCGTCACGATTTCCAATGCCACGGTGCAACGTACCGAGGGTCTCGGTGAACCGAACGGCAAACGAATCTTTGATCACTGCATTATCTCCGCCCGGTGAGTGTGTTTGGACGAGGCCCAGCGACCGGCTTTCGCCGCAGTGGCCATAATAACCGGTATCAGGCTAACTGATTTGAGACGAGCGGCAATTCGCATATGCGCAAATCAATTTCGATTTTTGATCTCAGCCCACCTACTTCGCGCCGTTTCGGCGTCGGTACTCGCCCGGTGTGGTGCCAAAATGCTGGCGAAAGGCCTGAGACATCGACGCCCCCGTCGCGAACCCGGCTTCCGCAGCAATCGTGGCAACGGGTTTGTCCGAATCCAGCAATAACCGACTGGCATGAGCCATCCGCACGCGACGAATCTCTTCGGCTGGGCTGCGATTGAGTTCCGCGCGAAATCGCTGTTCGAGTCTTCTTCGCGAAATCGGAAACGTTTTTAACAAATTGGCAACCGTGATGCCCAATGGAGCCTGATCGCGGATGTACCGGAGGACCTCTGCGATATCGTCGTCCGACATGGCAAGGATATCTGTCGAATGCCGACCTCGCACTCGCAGCGGTGGGATCAGTGTTGCTTCTGTCGCCGTGGCTCCGCCATTGATCATTTGCTCCAATATCTGCGCTGCCGTTTCACCGATCCGGTGACTTGCCAGTTCGACCGCCGAGATTTGAGGTGAAGCCACATTGCACAGCAACTCATCATCGTCTCCGGACAGCACGGCCACTTCGTCGGGGATTCGAATCGATTCAACCGCACAGATCTCGACAAGTTGTCGCGCCGGATATGGGTCAGCGGCAAAAACTCCGAGCGGGCGTGGGAGAGTCGCCAGCCAGCGACGCACGTTGGAATAGTTCGTCAACCAACCGGCCGGGTCGTCGCGGGTCGCCTCGTACATCGCACATCGGTATCCGCCCGCAGCTACCGCGTCTGCAAAGCCCGTAGATCGCACGTCCGAATAACGTCCGATCGGGGGCGCGTAGCATGCAAAGTGGGTGAGGCCCCGATCACGAAGATGCTCAAACGCCATCTTGCCGCGAGCAGCGTCGTCGGTAGCGACCCGTGCCAACCATTCATATTTGGGAACCATGATGCCGACATCAACGACAGGCAGGTGCAGGTTCTTGACATGGCGGACAGATGATGCGGTTCGCAACGAAGCGATAATGCCATCGCCGTTCCAGACCTTGGGCAACCGCAAGCGACCTTGCGAGTCACGAGGTGAAATGAGAACCGTCCAACCGCTTGAACGGCCAAACCGACAAACGGCCTCGACGACATTCCGACCCCAAGAATCGTCTGTCTCAACGAGAATGCCAACATGCTGGGGTCGGTTGGTGGTTGTCACGGTCCATGATCCAGAAAACGGTCCAGAACGAAATCATCCATGCGCAGTAGAATAACACAAGTGCGCGGCTGCGCACGCACGAGATCCCCCTCCTTGCGTATAGCTCAATAGAAACTGCTGTTTATTAGACATCGCTTCTCAGCACGAGCGACCGGGAGTCGCCGCGATCAGAGCCGAAGACACCAGGGGGTAACGATCGCGAACAGCTGCCTCGCTGAGGGGCAGACTGATCGCTTTCACTCAATCACTCGATCCATCCGCCGTTTCCAGTCTTCAAGATACTCACGACGCCAGTCGCTGACGGTTTTCGCGCCGGCCCGTTTGTTGATCGATAGTCGTTGATCCGGATTGTCGGTCCAAAAGTGTTCCCCATGATCAGTCTTGACGAACGCGCCGCCCCAATGCGGCGCGGTAGGGTCGTCGGCGTTGCCTCGAAGCAGGTACAGCAGTGAAGGTGTGTCCCCCATTTTGATGTCACCTTTCTTCTTGACGAAAAGATCGCCGAGAGATCCGTGCCCCTTCACATGCCGTTGAACGAAACGGTCATTGCCCCACTCGCCGTCTTGCATTCCGCCCATGTACATGCCTCGAAACGTGGTGTCGCTCTCAATCCACCACAAATCAACATGCTTGTTGAACAGGTAATCGCGGGCTGCAGAGTCGAGCTTGGTATTCCATGAGCCAATCGAATACACCCGGACATTGCCTTTTATCGAAGGCTCGTCATGGACCGCCTGGGCAACATCCGTGATGCTGCCCCAAACGAGAATCCACAACGGCCGTTTATCAGCTGCCTGCGCTCGCTGGACGATCCATCGCGAACCCTCCGTTGGCTCGCCCCAACCGTCCTGCGGTGACTTATCGACAGCGCCCTGCTTCGTCACAATGCGTAACGCATTCGGAGTGGGGTAGTCTTTCGAGTGCCGTTTCAATCTCGCGTAATCGCTCGCATAGGCATCGATCACTTCCCGAACGTCTTTCACACGCCCCGCGTTCGGCGGCGATGAAATCAACCCCTCCACATCGATAACGTCGGCGTACATCAGCAGATGTACCAGCGATTGAAAGTCGTCCGGGTCCGATCCGCCAATATCGGTCGAAACAATCACACGTGGTTTGTCGCGGTTGGGATCGACACGACGATCGCTGTCCAACGCGCCGCCAGGCGGTGAGGCGCTGACCGCCCGGCTACAACCAATTGCGATAACCAGCAGAACGGCAAGGACATCAAAAACAATAAGTGACGGGTTTACCGCAGTGAATTTTGTTAAAGATCCTGTTCTGGAGGGATCTCTAACAAGATCCACTACGCCAGTTATTGATCCCGCGTTGCTAAGTGAGACGGTTTTCATGTGAGTATCTTCCAAGCAGAAAAATGGGAACGCTTCATGGCTTGCCAATTTCTTCAAATGTCACATTGCCAATCCGATATTTCTTCCAGTCGTTAAAATCAAAGTGCCACCACTCAAATTCGTAAACCGTGAAGCCTTCGGCCTCCATCGTTTGACGAAGCAATTCACGGTACCAGCGTTGTCGCGAGGTTCCGCCGGGGTACATCGGGAATGATCGTGGCGAAAATTCGTCGTAGCCAGCAACCATTTCAATGGGCTTTCCCGTCGTGAGATCATACAGTGTCAAGTCGACCGCACAGCCCCGGTTGTGACGCGAACCGTCGGCCGGGTTGGCAACGAAGTTTTTCAAGTCGCTGGGCGTCGCATCCCAAAACATCTTCGTCACGTGCCATGGTCGGTAGGCATCGTACACCAACAGACCGAGTCCTCGCTTCTTGAGCTGGGCGTTTGCTCGAACAACCGCCTCCGCTGCTGGTCGTTGCATGAAGGCTTTGGGTTGCTCGTAAAAGACAGCTCCCATGAAGTTGTTCGTCGTCGCATAACGAATGCTCAGTTTAATCGTGGGATCCAGCTCCACTAACTCTGCCAGATTCGCGGTGCGGTAGTCGCCGTGTTCGGGAGGCGGACTTGCTGCCCTGGCGTTGGCTCGCAATTCGTCGATTGGTTTCACGGGCGAGATTTTGAAAGTTTCCCCGTCCCGCGTACCAACCTCTCTCCGTTTGAAAACAACTTCCGCAGCGTTGACCTCGGTCGCGCGGCCGTCAGAGCCGCGAGCGAATTCCAGCCCTTCCCCGAGATACAAACCGTAGTCGGGGAACTTGAAAACGTTCTCACTAACCTCCGTCAGCGGGTAGCAATAGAACCACTCAATCAATGCGTACAGCTGGCCATGGTCTTCCAAAATGTACAGTGTGTTATGGTCCCAGCCGTACTCGCCGATCAACCCACGCCAACGGTCGGGGATTGATTTGGGAGGTTCATTGGGAAGACGCGTGAACGTCACGTCGCCAACTTGAATGCGATCATCGCCTGCGAGCCTTACAGGGGTGCCCGAGCCAATGACGTCGTCGATGATGAGAGAGCCGTCATCGACCGTCGCACGCAAGTCATGGCGGAACGAACCACGCTGCAACATCACTCTGCCGTTCAGTTGCGAAATTTGTGCGAAGCGTTTGCCATCGGCTTTCTCGTTCGTCTCCGCATCAACCTCACGGTACGTTCCCAGCAGACGAGGAACTCGCTCCGCCGGAACCGCGATTGTGCTGCGGTAGTCCGGCAGCGCTTTGCCATCTTGGGTGGCGAGCATCAGCCGCAGTGCGAAATCGGCCAGGCGGCTGACCACTCCGTTGGATGCATCGAGCGACGACGCAGCCGCGACACCCAACTTGCGTTCCGGCAATGCTTCCAACTGAGTTGAAAACCCATAAACCGCGCCGCCGTGTCCAACCTTGGGATGACCGTCCAAGTCCCCGATGCGAAATCCCAGTCCGTATCCCACCGATTTCCCCTTGGTATCTTTGCGGGGCGACATCATTTCAGCGAGCGTTTCTGCTTTCAAAATCCGCCCGTTTGACGTACGACCATCGTTAAACAGACACGTCAAGAATTTCGACAGGTCGATGACACTCGAATACAGATTTCCAGCTGGTCCTGTACCGAGCAGGAACGTCGGCGCTTCGAAGCGGCGGTCGTCGTACGTCCACATCCAGCCCGTGGCAAGGTTCGGAGCAATTTCCGGTGTGATGACAAAACTGCTGCTCTTCATTCCCAGTGGATCGAGGATCGACTGACTGACGCGTTGAGGGTGCGATACATCCAGCTGTCGTTCGAGGACCGCACCGACGACGGCAATGGCCGCATTGGAGTATTTCGTCTTCGTCTCGGGCCGATACACCAACTCAGTTCGATTCAAACTCGCAACGGTTTCTGCAAGCGATGGTTCGTCTGGATCAAAGTAGTTGCCGACCGGTGATTCGCGTACCAGTCCGCTGCGATGCGTCATCATCTGCCGAAGTGTTTGCGGAACGCCAAATGGATTCTTCGGTTGATAGTCGGGAAGATATTTTTGGATCGGCGCGTCCAGATCGAGCTTGTGTTCTTCGGCAAGCTGCACGACGGCGATATCCGTGAACAGCTTCGAGATCGAACCGACGCGATAGACCGTTTGCGCCGTCGCTGGGATCGCTTTCTCAGCATCCTGAAAGCCGAATCCGTCGGCCCATACGATCTCATTTCCATCGACCATCGCGATTGAAAACGCCGGCAGGTCTTTTTCGGCGACCTCATATTGCACAGCCGCCTTCAGCTTCTCGATCGCGGGCGCGAAATCGTGCTGCAACGGTTTCGCGGCCTGGCCCCCTGGCTCAGCCGGAGCATGACGCGCAGTGTTGGTCGCTGCTGACTGCCCCATCACCGCAGCAGGAGCCAGCCCAACAAGCAGTGTGACGCGGAGCAGAATTCGGATGACTCTCATGACTTATGTTCTCTCGTTGTGCTTGTTTTTCAGTTCAACGCCGCTGCCAAAACCCGGTGCGAACCGGATGCGGCCGTTATCAACAACGACTCCCGTCGCGATGTCTTTGGAAATCAGTTCAGCTCCGTCCAAGTCCGCGTAGTCGAGTAGCGGCAAAAGTTGTGCGGCGCCGGAGATCCCCACGGAGCTTTCGACCATGCAGCCTACCATTGTTTTCAATCCCAATTCGCGTGCCTGCCGCAGCATTCTCAGTCCAGGAGTCAGTCCACCGCACTTACAGAGTTTGACATTGATACCATGGAAAAGCCCGGCACATTTTACGACATCCGCTTCGACCAGACAATTTTCGTCGGCAATGATCGGTAGTGCCGACTCTTGATGGACACGCTGATGCTGCTCCCGCGACGAGTCGGCGGGTAGCGGTTGTTCAATAAACTCAACGCCCAGATCCTTCAGGGCGTGTGAGTTGGAAATGGTTTCGTCCACTGTCCAACCGCAATTCGCATCCACACGCAGAATCGCGGCTGTCTTTTCTCGCAGGATGCGAATGATCTCGACATCGTGCCGGGAACCAAGCTTGATCTTATAAATGCTCCAATTCGGACGCGACTCCAACTTAGCGATCATCCTCTCCGGTTCGTCGATTCCGATCGTGTAACTCGACTCTGGGATGTTCTTCCACTCCAGCCCCATCGCTTCAAACGTTCGCTGTCCGCTGTGTTTGCCGAATAAATCGTACGCTGCTAAATCGACTGCCGATAACGCGAAGGAGTCTGCGACGAATGAGGGCTGCAGGGCCTGCCACAACTGCTCGGGTTTGCCGAACTCGAAAGATTCAATCGTCTCCCGACAGGCCAGAATCGATTCTGTCATGGAGTCCACGGTGTGTTCGTAGTACTCATTGGCCGTCGCCTCGCCGAAACCACGGCGCCCGTTGTGCTCCAGTTCAACGACCAGTGAAGACTGTGTGTTGATTGACCCTCGGGAGATGGTGAACTCAAACTCGAGCGGTAGATCGTATCGATGCAATCGCAACTTCATCAGCACAACTCCTCTCGAAGACGTTCCACTGCATCAGCCAGTGGCGCGGCCCCGTCCCGATACACGTCGCAAACCGGCAAACGAAATTCGGCTGAGACACGTTCACGTTCGGCGGCGGCTTCGTCGGCCGACAACTTACGCCCGTTCATCGCAATTCCGATCACTTTGCAGGGCTGCCGGAGCGACGCGGCCATTTCGTATGCCTCAATCAAACGCCTCGTCGGCAACAACGACACCTTGTCCAATCCCTTGACTTCTTCGCGACCCGATTCGTAGCAGAAGATCAAGCCGTGGGGGGCGGAGCCATGCAGCAAACCCAGCGTGACCGCTGAAAAACTTGGGTGGGATATGCAACCCTGCCCTTCGATCAGCAGAACATCGTGATGTTCGTTCCGACGCACTAATGCCTCGGCCGATCCATTGACAAAGTCTGCCACGACACAGTCGATCGGCACGCCGTCGCCCGCAATCATGATGCCGGTCTGCCCGGTCGCGAGGAACTGAGCATCGCGGTTTCTTCGCAGTAGTTCTCGCTCAACTTCCAACGTGACGACCATCTTTCCGACGCTGCAGTCATGGCCAACGGTGTGAATTCGCAAGCAGCCATCGCGAAACGCAGCGGCCGTCGCAGTCGCTTTTTCGGTGTTTCGCCGCACATCGATCAGTTCGCTACCCGAAGCGGCGGCGAGCGCCCTCAGTTCCGCGTCATCCCCGAGAAACTCGTGCAAACCAGACACAATATCGATCCCGCGTGCCAACGCCTGTTTCAGAATCGGACGCCAATTCCCCGGTAGTTCTCCACCAGGCGGGGCAATGCCGATGAAAATCGAATCGGCTTCAGGGATGATCGAATCGACGATCGGAATACCTTCGCCGGTCGCAAACACTTCATGGGCGTCCTTGCCCGCAAGCTCAGTATCGAGCACCGCAGCGATGTCTTCGCGGCGATAGCGCAGCAGGCTGATTGCTGTCTTGGCGAGAAAGGGTGTTGAATGGCCGTCCGTCAGCAGCACAATGCGTCGATAGTTTTTGAGAGTTTCGTTCGAAGTCATTTTTGCTGAGTCGCACTTGGATGATTCCCGCGGCGTCGGAGAAGGACGCGGTGGGCAAGGAAGGAATGGAGCGGAGCGAGAATTTTACCCCGATACTCGCCGCAGTGCAGTGCGCAAACGCGCAATTCCATTATCATATTGCGCACGCACGGATCGTTCTTCGGATGGCGACCTGTTGCGAAATCAAACATCCCAGCAGTCGTCACGTCGGTGTGCCCGCCAAAACGGACGATCGCGGGGGGCGCTGACGGTTGTCGAGGCGGTTTGCCGAATCGGAAACGAAGAGGGGCGGCAAATGCTGACTTGTCCCCGCGGCTCGCAAGCCAAGCGACGCGCCCCGCGAGGCTGCAATGGCGAGGGAGTGATGGGGGCGCTGCGGGCGTCGCCAACGGTTGCCCAAGCGATTCAACGAGTGACGCCGAATAACTTCCTCCGAACGTCTTGAGACGCAAACGAATCCTCGCAACCAGCGGAACGATTTCGCTTGTGATATGATTTTAAAGCCGCTCATGATGATGCCACTCCCCCCAAACAATCGCTGCGACGCAATCAATCCCATGTCCAAACAGCACACTCCTGGCAGCAAACGAGCGATCCAACTGCTGGCATGCTTGGCGTGCGTATGCTTTCACACAGACACTTCGCTGGCGGCACAGGATCGGGCTCAGGACGCGGCACCGCCAATCAAGAATGTGCTCTTGATCGTGTCCGACGACCTGCGGGCGAATACCCTGGGGTGCTATGGCGATCAATTCTGCAAGACGCCCAACATCGACAAACTGGCCAGCCAAGGATTGCTCTTTACGCATAGCTATTGTCAGGGAACATGGTGCTTGCCGTCACGCACCTCGTTCATGTTCAGTCGCTATCAGGGCAGTGGGAAGCGAACGCTCGGGGAAAACTTCAGGAAGCATGGTTTCTACTCCGCCCGGGTCGGGAAAATTTTCCACATGAAAGTGCCCGGCGACATTATTGCGGGGACCCACGGAGTCGATGTCGCCGAGTGCTGGACCGAACGCTTCAATTCACAAGGCGACGAGGCACACACACCCGGAGACTATGCTTGCCTGAATCTCAATATTTTCACCGACGCCCTCGAGGGCCGGCAGTCAACCAAGATGCCGCACCGCATGTTTGTCACGGTGAGCTATGAGGGAGACGGTTCGGACCAACCGGACCATAAGACCGCCAGCAAAACCATTGAGCTGTTGCGTGAGCACGGCGGCGACCCCTTCTTCATTGCCGCGGGATTCGTTCGTCCACACTACCCGATGGTGGCGCCACAGCAGTATTTTGATCCCTATCCCTGGCAGGACATGCAGGTGCCCGAGCAGGTCGAAAACGACCTCGCTGACATCCCGAAATTGGGGCAAACGGCAAGCCGTTCGGCGAAGCACGGGATCGATCAGTATCCCGACAATCAGAAACGCATGTGGGCGGCCTACTACGCGTCGATCACCTTCATGGATGACCAAGTCGGCCGCATCCTCGAGGAACTCGACCGACTTGGGTTGCGTGAATGCACGGCGGTGGTCTTCACCAGCGACCATGGCTATCACCTGGGAGACCACTCATTCTGGCAGAAGTCAAACGCCCACGAAGAAGTGACACGCGTCCCGCTGATCATCTCGGCCCCCGGATACAACGCCGGCCGGACCGATTCGATCGCCGAATTGGTCGATCTGTATCCGACGCTCTCGGAACTTGCCGGAGTGGCTGTGCCCGAAGACGTCCAAGGCCTCAGCCTCGTGCCCGTCCTGAAAGACCCCACCGTCAACGTCAAGGATGGAGCATTGTCCTTCTCCAATGGATATGCTTGGCGCACCAAAAACTGGGCCTACATGCGTTACCATGACGGATCTGAAGAGCTCTACGACATGCGGCGCGACCCAGGGCAAATCACCAATCTCGCGGATGATCAGGAGCACGAGGGCACGCGGAAACGCATGCAATCCGGACTCGACGCCCAACTCGACAAAGCAGCAATCGGCCGCGCCCCAGCAAAACCTCTTTCCAAATTGCACCTAAAATGACTCTCGCAGCTCGAATCCTCCTGTTGGCGGCTCTCATCGCACCTAACTTCGTGAACGCTGAATTCGCGAACGCTGACGAAGAACGCCCCAACATCGTCTTTCTCTTCAGCGATGACCTGACCACTCAAGCCATCTCGGCCTACAACGATGGATTGGAGCTCCCCCCGACGCCGAACTTGGATCGTCTGGCCAAAGAGGGAATGCTCTTCGAGAATAGTTTTTGCGGAAACAGCATCTGCACTCCATCTCGGGCAACTGTGATGACGGGTTGGCACAGTCACAAAAACGGAATCGTCAACCTTGGCGGAGCGTTGGCCCCCGACAGTCCCACCTGGCCCAAGAAACTAAATCAGAGTGGCTATTCCACGGCCGTATTCGGGAAGTGGCACATGAAAACGAAGCCACAGGGTTTTGACGCATGGGAAGTCTTCAGCGGCCAGGGCAACTACTACAATCCGAAACTCCATGGCCCCAAGGGCAGTCGTCAGATCGAAGGGCACTCGACGGACATTGTCACAGATGTCGCGTTGGACTGGCTCGAGAACCGTGACGAAACCAAGCCGTTCGCTCTGTTGATCCAGCACAAGGCACCGCACCGGAATTGGAAGCCCAGCATCCAAGAGCTGCAGCTCTATCGGGACATCACATTTCCCGAACCAACTTCTCTCTTTGACAACTACGAAGGTCGCGTTGCTGCCTCGAATCACAAAATGGGAATCGACAGTGATATGAGGATGGGGTCGGACCTGATGCTGTTCGAAGACGATCAAGCCAAGAGTGTGTTGGGCCGACTGACCGCGGAGCAACGCAAAGCCTACCTGGCGGCATTCGAAAGCGAGAACGCCGCGTTCTTAGCCAACCCGCCGACAGGAAAGGAACTGGTTCGATGGAAATACCAACGTTACATGAAGAATTACCTTCGCTGCGTTGCAGGTGTTGACCGCAATGTTGGCAGAGTCCTCGACAAGCTGGATTCGCTAAACCTCAGCGAAAACACAATCGTGGTTTACTGCGCCGACCAAGGATTCTATCTCGGAGAACACGGCTGGTTCGACAAGCGGTGGGCGTATGAAGAATCTCTCAAAATGCCCCTCATCGTTCGCTGGCCCGGGATGGTCGAACCAGGTAGCCGATCTGCAGCCATGGTCCAAAACATCGATTATGCCCCGACACTCCTCGACGCCGCTGGAGTGAAGACAGACTGGGCGGTCGATGGCATCAGCCTAATGCCGCTGTTGAAAGGTGGTGGTGTCACGCCGGAAGATTGGCGCAAAACCATTTACTATCGCTACATCGACCCAGGACACGGAGTTGCCCAGCACAGCGCGATCAGAACCAACACCCACAAACTCCTCCACTTTGACCAGCCTCGGAATGCGACCGAGGAAGCCAGTCTGTGGGAACTCTACGATCTCAAAAACGATCCTCAAGAGATGACCAATCTCGCAGACGACGCCACTCACGCGACAAAACTCGCGTCAATGAAAAAGCTCTTCTGGGAAACCCGGAAACACTACAACGACACCGACGAAGACTTATGGACCAACCGAAGAACACACCACTTCGATCCCGAGGACTACATTGCCCCACCAAGACGGCGATAACGGGATCATCCGACGGAAGCGTGCGTCGGAGGTTTTGGAGTACTGTCTCAAGTGTCCCATGATTTATTTGTGCGATTGGATTGGCGGCGTTAGGCTGGACCTGCCGGGAACGAGGCTGGGCCTGCCGGGAAAATCGGAGCGAAGCTCTGCAGAGGTGCGGGCTTGGCAAGGGATATCCCGGTCGATGGTACGCCAACACGGCAAACGCACACTATAGCACGGGAATTCCCAGTACTTTAGCGAGATAGTCCAGGTTCCAACCAGCGACTCGTCGCCTCATCGCAACGCTGTACTTGTCGTCTTGCTGCTTCAGCATGCTCAGACCGAAGCGTTTCAGCCACGCCATATTGTTCGCAGTGTTTCGCTCGCGGACTCGATTTTCATCCTCGCGGAATGTCACATCGAGGCACCAATGAAGCGTGTTCTCGATCGCCCAGTGACCGCGTACGTAGCGAGCAAACTTCTTTACTCCCGGTGCAATCGAAGCGATGAAGAATCGAACCTCGGTTGAGGACTTTGAGCCACTCTCACTTTGCCGGATAGCGACACCTATCGTACGTAATCCTGACCATTTGTCGAAGTTCGCAAGTTCCTTCGGAGCCCGCATATGGTAGTAGGTGATTTCATCCACACGACCGTGTCCTTTGAGAGTCTCAGCGTAGCGGCGTACCTTGATGTCCGCGAAGTCATTTTCCATATGCTTGGTGACATAGTCCCGTACCGAGTCATGCAGCTTTCCCTGGTTGCCCTTGAGCGCAAGAACAAAGTCGCCTTCGCCATCAATGATCTTCTTAGCAATCTCTCGCTGACACCCTGCAGCGTCGATCGTGACCACCGCCCCCTTGATTTCAATATTGTCCAGAAGTTCAGGAATCGCAGTGATTTCGTTAGATTTCTCTTCCGTGGCGAGTTGCCCAAGGCTGATCGAGCGATCGACTGCCCAGGCGCTAACCAACCACAAAGGCCCCAGTCCTTTTGACCGATCGTGGCTGCGTCGGAGAGCCTTACCGTCAATCGCGATCTGATTCATAGCGGCATCTTCCTCCAACGGTGCAACCTTTTGAATCCATGCCTGGAAACAGTTCTGAAATGCGAGTGGCTTGAGGGCTGCAAGCAAGCGTCCCAAGGTATCGTGAGACGGAATACCGTTGGGGAGTTTGAGATGCTTTTTCAACCATGCTTGATTAGTGTCCGCCCAGATGCCGATTGCTTGCGGTCCATCGGCTCCTGCAATGACCGCCATGATACAAATGACGAGTAGATCGCCGAAGATATGGAGTCGATTAACGTGGGAACGCGGGTCGTTGAGTTCGTCAAAACAAGTGAGTATCGAATCGACGTTATCGAACTGGATTTCGGCCATAGAGATGAACTTTGGAAAGCGATGGGAAGCAAACAAATCACCCCCATATCATCACCTAAAAACCGGCCGAGCGCAACTCGACGCATGCTGCCTATTTAACCCAAAGTGCGCGTTGGCCGTGGGTACGCCAATGGTCTTGTCAGTCCCTGCCGAACATGCGTTCGGCAGGGACGCTTCTTTGAAAACAGATTCGATACAGGAGTGATGCCTTAAAAAACCGTCCACTCTACTCTCACCCACCCTTCCGTCGGATGCGCCTGCTTTTCTAAGACGGTCAGCCGAAGATGGCCCGAGTGGATTACCTGTCGGATTGACAAGCTGGAAGCATATCCCACATCCAAACGCCCGTGGCGCAGGAATCCACCGCGGGCGTTTTTTCTGTTCATGGGTGACGCCAATCGTTGTTGAGTAATTGACTTGCCCTGTACGGAAATGTGCCGTACAATTCGATTCTGCCTCAGGAGAACAGTGATGGTCAATGCGGAAACCAAGTCAGCAAGAATCGAGACGCGTGTTTCGGCCGAACAGAAAGAACTGATCGAACGTGCGGCCGCTTACGTCGGCCGCACGGTCTCCGAGTTTGTGCTTGGCAATGTTGAGCAGGCCGCGAGGGCGGTGATCGATGAGCATGAAAAAATCAAACTCGATCGACAACAAAGCAAAGCTCTCGTTGAATCACTTCTCGCACCTGCGGCCCCCAACAAAACGCTGCGTGCCGCTGCACGAGATCACCACAAACGGGTGACGAGCCGGTGAGCGATCGTCCGTCGCGTGACTTCGTCTGCGAAGCTCTCTCGAAGAACCACGATCGAAAGCAATTCACCTGCGGCGTCAACGCTCTCGACAATTACTTGCGCCAATCTGCCAGCCAGGATGTCAAACGCAAGACTGCAGCGGTTTTCGTCATTTTTCCGAAAGACGCACCAAATCGAATCGCAGGCTTCTACACGCTGTGTGCAACCTCGGTCGAACTGATTGGGCTGCCCAACGAATTGGCAAAACGTCTACCGCGATATCCTCAAGTTCCCGGAATCCTGATTGGTCGGTTAGCTCGCGATGAAAACTTCCCAGGCATCGGTAGCTTGCTGCTCGCCGACGCACTTTCGCGTTGCGTACGATCCGCCGACGAAATTGCGGCAGCGATGATCGTTGTCGACGCCAAAGATGAAGCTGCCATGGCGTTCTATCAAAAGTTTGGTTTCGTACTGCTTCCAAAATTGAAGTCGCGGTTGTTTCTACCCATGGCAACCGCCTCGAAGCTCTGAAGCCCGCGATCCACTGCTTTCAATGCCGTCTCATCGTTCCTAGAAAACGGCGTATTTAGAGTTCAGAGGCACATAGCACCTTCTCAAGAAAATTGCTGCCAGCATCAAAATCAGCTTTCCCGCACTCAGGGGTAGGCCAAACTCCTCGAAGAGGTGCTGTTTCTCTCAAGGAAAGCATCATGGTGGAGATGGCAGTCAGAAAGGGGACCAGGGTGGCAGCCGAAAAGGGGCTCACCAAAATGGCGGGGTGGGGAGGCGGAAGGGACTGACTTGAGGCCGCCGGATCAGTTGTTGTGGGAAGTTTTCAACTTCACCCACAGCAACGCTCCGGAGAAATCTCAAGGCGTTCATTTTGGAACATTTCGAACTCATCCGCCGCATGGTCCTCGTCGACGGTCTGTCCGTCCGCGAAGTCGCTCGGCCGCTCAAGCATTCGCGAAAGACCATCCGCAAGGTATTCGGGCTATCGGATAGATGCCGTTGCGGCTTCGTTTCCAAGCGGAATCGAGATCCGAAATTTGAGACTCGGTCTTCTTCTGCTGGCCCCCCTAACTCATCAGCAACGATTCGTTGCCTGCCTGGAATCCATTGGATCCGACCTGCCGACCAGATACCAACAAAGAGGCCTGACCGCCTGACCCATTTGGCTTTTCCGAGAAGAATCAATCTCCCTGGTTAGGCAGTATGGGTCATCTCCGTCAGTTGCTTGGTCGCGATGCCGATGGGCCGATCCAGTGGGATACCCGCGCAGGTTAGGATCGTGGAGAGCAGGTCGCCTTGATTGCCTCGGGTGTCTGGCAGGAAGCGTCCCGTGTGGACCGTGCCGCCGCCTTTGCCGGCGATAATGAAGGGGAGGTTTTCGCGGGAGTGTGCGTTTCCGTCTTCCAGGCCCGAGCCCCACATCATGATGCAGTTATCGAGCAGGGTGCCGTCGCCTTCCCGGAGGCTGGCCATTTTCTTCACCATGTAAGCGAACTGGGCGATGTTGAACGCGGTGATCGCGGCGACTTTCGCGACTGGCTCGGGCCTGTTCTCGTGATGCGTCTGGGAGTGATGTTCGTCATTGAACCCGAGCTCTGGATACGAAACGCCGTTCGGTGTGGAGCCGATGTAGGTGCTCACGCGGGTCGTGTCGGTCTGGAAGGCGAGCACGTTGAGATCGCACATGACCTGCATGTACTCGCTGCGTTTGTCGCCCTCGGGAATCTTAATTTCGATCGGCGGGGAATCGGATGCGTTGCGTTTGCTCGAAACGACATCGGCCTTCTCCATCGCGGCGTCTTTTTGACGGTACTCGATGGCGGCGATGCGACGTTCCACCGCGCGCACGCTGTCAAGGTATTCATCGAGTTTGTGCTGGTCATCCCGCGAGAGTTTCCGGCGCAGGTCTTTGGCACCATCGAGCACCAGGTCGAGCATCTGACGATCGAGTGGGTCCGCTTTGGCGAGCTGCCCCGGTTGGTCGGTTTTTCCGAACAGTCGATTGAGCACGCTACGCGGATTTGTCTCGGCGGGGACTGCCTGCGTCGGCGAACGAAAGCTGCAGTGCGTATAATATCCTTCGTTGAGCCCCTCCTGATTCTCCTTGTGCGTCTGCGGCATCGTGGCTAGCTCCAGCGACGCCAGCGACGTGAATCCGCCGACAAAGTTGGCCGCGATCTGGTCCGCGGAAATCGCAATGCTGATCTCGCTCCGCTTGTCCGGATCGGGCAGCTGCGCCGTCAGCCAAGTCGAGAGCTCCAGCGCGTGCGGAGCGCCCCCGAAAGGCGTGATCGGCACGCCCGAGATACCTTTCACGAGCAGGCATTGGTCGAGTACCGGTTGCAACGATTCGAGCGCGGGCGGCGGCGAAGTCAAAAAGCTCTCCGCATTCGCCGGCCAAAACTGATCCGGAATGACGCCGTGAGGCATGTACATGAAGCCCAGCCGCACCGGCGGTTTGTCCGTCTCGTGCTTGCCTGGATCGGCCCACCCCATGGTTTCCAAAAGCGGCAGTGCGAGGGTGGCGCCGATCCCCGTCAAACAGGTGCGACGATCAAGGCGAAATTTATTGATCATTGGACGATTCCTTAGGCGACGATGTCTCGGGTTCATGGATGCGGCGATTAACGAACGGATAACTGGTGACGATCGAGGAGATGAGAGTCTGCATGCGGTAATCATCCTTCGCGATGGTCTCCATCAGTTGGTCGACCACGATCTCATCGTAGCCTTCGAGCTGGCGGCACAGGGCATAGGCCAGCAGTTTGCGCGTGAGGTTCCGTGCCAGGTCGTCCTTCCGCGCGGCAATGATGGCTTTTAGATCTCGGGGAGCAGAGAAGCGATGCTCGCCCGGCAGCTCGCCTGCGGCATCGATCGCTCCGCCGGTAGCGTCCTGGTCCCGCCAGCGCCCGATGGCGTCGAAGTTCTCCAAACCAAACCCGATCGGATCGAGAATATTATGGCAGTTCGCACACACGGGGTTCGTTCGATGGAGCTCCGTGCGCTGCCGCAGAGTCAGATTCTCCACGGCTTCTTTGTCCTGGTTTTCCAACGGCGGAATGTTCGGCGGCGCTGGCGGAACGTGTTCGCCGAGTACCTGTTCGAGCACCCACACGCCGCGTTTCACGGGACTGGTGCGGTTCGGGAAAGACGTCGTCGCGAGGATGCCGGGCATGCCCAGGATGCCACCGCGGTTCGCGTCCTCCAGCTTCACTTTGCGCATCTCCGGTCCGGTGACGGTTCCTTCGAGACCGTACAGCGTGGCGAGCGTGCCGTTGAGGAACGTGTAGTCGCTGTCCACGAAGCCGACCACACTGCGGTTGTCGCGGACGATGCTATCGAAAAACAGCTGCGCTTCGTCGTACATCGCCGTCCGCATCTCGGCGGTCATTTGCGGAAACATCGCGGGGTCGAAGGTCTTGCTTTCGATCTCCATGAGGCCGAGCCACTGCGCGCCGAAGCCATCGAATAGCGCCCGTGACCGGGGATCGGCGAGCATTCGCGTGACCTGCGTCTGCAGGATCGCGGGCTCGTGAAGGGTGCCGTTGTCGGCGAGCGTGGATAACTCCGCATCGGGCATCGTCGCCCAGAGCAGGTACGAGAGGCGGGAGGCCAGTTGGTAGTCGTCCAGTGGGGCGATGGTCTGCCCAGGTGCGGCCTCGTCAACGGGCGTGATGAACAGGAACTGCGGGGAAACGAGTACCGCCTTGAGCATCAAACGTAGCGACGCCGAGTAGTCGAGATTGTTCGCGCGAGCCAGATCGAAGACGCCCACCAGCACCTCCAGCTCTGCTTCCGAAGCGGGCCGGCGAAAGGCGAGCCGAGTCAGCGAAGTAACGACCGTTCGCGCCGCTGCGCGGTGATCCGCGTCCGGCGCAGGCGTGTCGCCAAATAGCCGCTTTTGAATCTCCGTCGGAGGCTGATCGGGGGACGCCAAAATCTGCTCCAGCACCTCATTGGCGATGCTGAGATATTGTTCCGACTGGAGTGGCGACAGCGTGTTGAGATACCCCTCGCCGAAGACCTCATCGGGCAACGCCGCCGCGACCGCCGGGTCCACTCCAAAGAGATCTCGCAGCGTATTGCCGTATTCCACCTTGGTCAGGCGACGGATCACAAACGCGCCCGGGTCCTTCGGGCTGAGAAACTTGATCGTCTCGACCCAGTCTACGAACATTTGCCGCTCTTCATCGGTCGGCTGTTCGTCCACGTCCTCCGGCGGCATGTTGTGCGTCTTCACATTGGCCAATGCCTGATTCCACGCCTTGGCCGAGGAGGCAGCTCCGGGCACCGCCAGCGCCGGGGAAAAATTAATGCCACCCTCCATCGCGTAAATCCCGTGACAATCGTTGCAGTAGCTCTTGAAGAACGGCTTGACGCGATCCTCGAACACCTTCTTCGTCTCAGCCTCCAACGCCGCGAAATCCCGTTCCTCCGCTGCCACAGCCACTGCACTGGGCAGGACCAAGGCAAAGCCCGCGAGGGTCAGGGCCTGCAGACCACCACGAACGGCCGCGGCGGTCATGATCGACAATCGCTTGCAGGACGCCGCGACGCCTGCGAAGCGGCGGCTGATGCCCGCAGAGAAATCGTGTCGTGCGTGAATGAGGGTTAGATTCATAGATTGGGCCTGGGTTGAATAACGGGATCATTGTAACGTGATCTCCCTTCCACCGATTCCAGCAACCTTCCGGAATGCGGATTTTGGCACGGGGAAGTTTCCGACCCACAGCTCTCTCCAGAGCGATGCAAAGACAGAGGAGCATCTATGTGGCGAACCCTATCTCAGATATTCGTGCTGGTCTGCATTCCAGCCGTTGCCGCGGCTGAAAGGCCGCTGTCCGCCGGAGCCACGTTCGCCGGAGCCACGTTCGCTGGAGCCACGTTCGCTGGAGCCCCCTTCGCTGGAGCCCCCTTCGCTGGAACCCCGTTCGCTGCACGGGACACGCTTGCTCCAGGCATCGAAGCATCTTCGGACGCCCAAGCTTGCTTGGACGGATTGGTCTGGCAGCCAGCTGATTTTCAAGTGCGTGTCGAAAATCCGCTGCAGCGTCGCGGTGATTGGAAGGTTCAATTTCCGTCGCCCATCGACAGCGGAGACGCCGTCAACGATACGGTCACGATGGAATGGTTCGTTGCCCGCGACGAAGCCAACGCGCCGATCACGGCGCCCGCAGTCGTCGTGGTCCATGAATCGGGCAGCGGCATGAAGGTCGGACGGATGCCCATCAGTTGCCTGCCCGGATCACGCGGCGACGATGGATCTCAATCGCGAAGCGATGGCAGCACATAGCCGTGGGCGTCAGCCCACGGTACGGGATCGAACACGCGCGTGGAGCCGCGAAGCGGCGGTAGCAATGCGTTGCTGTCGCCGCTTCGCGGCTGGCGGCGCGTGGTTGCGTTTGATCTGCGGGCTGACGCCCGCAGCTAGGTGCTGCCGCAGCTTCGCTGCTAAGAAATGGCGACGCTTCGTTGCTCGTGCATGACGCAGCTTCGCTGCTGGGGTTTTGAATCGCGAAGCGATGGTAGCACGTAGCCGTGGGCGTCAGCCCATGGGACGGGATCGCAACCATGCGCCGAGCCACGAAGCGGCGGCAGCAATGGTTCGCTGTCGCCGCTTCGCGGCTGGGTGGGGCGGCGTTCGATTGGTCTGCGGGCTGACGCCCGCAGCTACGTGCTGCCGCAGCTTCGCTGCTAAAAAATGGCGAAACTTCGCTGCTGGGGCGTGAAATTGCTCTGCGGTTGGGTTCATCCATGATGTTCGTCCTCGAAAAGGTATTCGGGGCGAAATTCGATTTGGTGACGCTTTAAGAAGTCGGTGTATTCGTCCTGGAAGGTCACGGTCTTGTGATGTGCTTCTTGTTTTTGGATGTATCCGCGAATCATTGGTATTCGCGAATAGCCTGCGGTGAATGCACCGTAACCTTTTTGCCATTCAAAGGGGCGTTTGATTTCGGGTTGTTCGTTCATCCAACGCGACGAGTTGGCTTTGATGTCACGAACGACATCAGAGACCGCGAGCGACGCAGATAGGTGCGTGAGGATGTGAACGTGATCGGCGACACCACCGATTTCGATCATGCTTCCTTTTTTGGCACGAATGGTTCCGCCGATGTATTCGTAGAGACGCTCGCGAATGTCCGCGATGATCGACGGGTGGCGATACTTTGTAGCGTAGACGATGTGGTACGTCAGTTGGGTGAAGCTGCCCATCAGTTGCCTGCCCGGATCACGCGGCGACGATGGATCTCAATCGCGAAGCGATGGCAGCACATAGCCGTGGGCGTCAGCCCACGGTACGGGATCGAACACGCGCGTGGAGCCGCGAAGCGGCGGTAGCAATGCGTTGCTGTCGCCGCTTCGCGGCTGGCGGCGTGTGGGTGCGTTTGATCTGCGGGCTGACGCCCGCAGCTAGGTGCTGCCGCAGCTTCGCTGCTAAGAAATCGCGACGCTTCGTTGCTCGTGCATGACGCAGCTTCGCTGCTGGGGTTTTCAATCGCGAAGCGATGGCAGCACATAGCCGTGGGCGTCAGCCCATGGTACGGGATCGAACACGCGCGCGGAGCCGCGAAGCGGCGGTAGCAGTGCGTTGCTGTCGCCGCTTCGCGGCTGGCGGCGCGTGGGTGCGTTTGGTCTGCGAGCTGACGCCCGCAGCTAGGTGCTACCGCAGCTTCGCGGCTGGGGAGTGACGCGGCTTCGCTGCTGAAAACGATCATACGTGCGCCTCTTGCTTCGCGAAACGGTCGATCAATTCATTAACGGCTGGCTCGAGTTTCTCGTCGAAGTCGAGCTCCATCTCATAAACGTTGCAGAGCTCGGCAAACGCCCACCGTCCGTACGTGCCAAGATTGTTGACACCGGGAATCCAGTACGTCTCCATCGTCGCTTTTTTGTCTTTCGCGTCTTCGCGTCGGTAGCCTTTGACTTCGACGACTAGGGTCAGCAAATCGTCGGGGCCGTAGCCGTCGTCGACTCGGACGATGAAGTCAGGGATGTACTTTCGTGACTCACTGCCCATCTTGTAGGGGACTTCTAGACCGAGGCCCTGGTTCTTGACGTAGGCATGCACGCGGTCGTGGGATTCGAGCACGCGGCAGAACTCGGCTTCCCAGTCGCTGTCACAGATCACCCAGTTGACGTGGCAAAGACGCGAATCGGTTTCCCAGCGGATCGTTTTGCTGGTCGTGAAGTTAACGAAGTTCGTACTGCCGGTCGGATTGTACGGATCGAGCATCGCTTTGATGGGGCGTTCGCCGATGAATGCACGCGAGATGGCGTGGGTGATTCGCTCGCAAGCCATGTCGGCGAGTTCTTGATAGAATAGTTGAGCCGGCTGACTTCCATCGCGACAATGATCCGGCCGCGTCACGTGATTGGGCGATTCTGTCGCCTCGCGTTCCTGTGTTTCGCAATGACGCTGCAAGGGAATGCGACAAGCCATGGCCGCTTTGCTTTCTGACATGTGCGGCAAGGGGATCGCGTCGGAGTTCATTTCGATGCCAGTACAGCGTCCGAAACAGGCATCGCCAATTGCGGCTCCGCACTTGGCGTCTGCCGAAGCGACCCGCGAACTCGCTGCAGTTCCGCAATCCGTTTTTGCAATCGAGCGATCTCATCGTCGATCGCCGCGAGGTTGCGTTCTTCGATCGGTGAAGAGAGATCTTCACCCAGGCGATCGAGTTTGCTGATTCGGTGCAAAATCGGGACGGTCAAACTGAACGCACCAATCACGATCGAAGTCGCCGCGATCAATCGCCAAATGGCTTGCGAATCAATCTGCGCGAGGATCACCGTACACAGCAGCAACGCGAACCCAAAAATGATCTGGCTGCCGATGAAGTGGACCCACTGAAATCGTTTCGCCAGCTTCGCGATCGACAACAAGCAGACATGCACCGTTGCGACGCCAAGGGTTGAGACGCATGCCGTCAATTTCCAAAACATCTCGTAGTCAACATTGCCCCATATTCCGATGAGCATCAAAGCCGCCGACACGATCGCGAATACTAAACCGGACTTGGGTAGCAGATTGCGACCGCGGGGTGTGCGCGATAAATCGCACGCGAGCCCACACAGGCTTGTCACCGCGACGATGACCGTCGTCAGCATGACTTGCGCCTCGAACCATCCCCACTTGTCACGCAAAATGAATACGATCCCAAGGACCGCGCCGAGGACCACCGAGCCGATCAGTCCCCACAGAAAACACTTCGTTGGCAGCGGTTTGTTGATTGTTAAGTGATCAGACATTGGTCGAGTCTTCTTGAATGGAGAGCGATGTCGGGGGAGGCGTTGTATCCAACAGGAGCCTCCCGGCCGAGCGGCCCTGCGCGAAAAGTCGATCTGACGCTGAGATTTTTTGGCGAAAACTCATGGGCGGTTTCGCCGCTTTGGGCTCCGAGTTGGCAGCTCGATAAGGGTCCGTGCGAGTGTAGGGAAACGTCGAACCAGAGAATTCATGTAGCCGCGGTCATCGGATTGCATGCGCCCAATCTCTCAGCTTCCTTGAAACAATCTCCGGCCCAGCGGAAAACGTCTAGAATGACTGGATCGTGACAGTCGACATGGAGAGTTCACTGGTCAGCGGCCCCAGCAACGTCCGCTCCTTCGTATGATACGGGATTGCGTCTGCTGGCGTCGCGATTTCCTGTTCGGGCAAGAGCGCAGCATGAGATTACCACGCATCTTCACGATCGATCGAGGTCTCGCGAAACATCTTGCGCGAGGGGGTTCACGTGGGCGGGCAGTGTGTCTTCGTCGATCTGGACGCGGTCGACCAAGACGTGGTCGACCAAGACACAGTCGAATTTGCGAATTCTCTTCACTCGGTGTTCTTGGACACAGGGGACTCATTCTGAACCGTCGCATCGCGGCCGTGATCGGAACGCCGGATGCGATCGTCGAAGCGATGAATCATTTCTACGGGCGGATTGAAGGAGAGTCCGCCGACAGCATGCTGCAGGAATTCACCGACGCAGTGATCGACTTTTGCGAAACGATGGATGCCGGCTATGCGTCTATTCCAAATCCATGTCACAAGTAGGGCCGGTTCCCACCGGCCAATTCCCAGCGGATAATCGTAATCCGGCCATTTCACAACGGCCAATCGCAGTCTGGCCGGTGGGAACCGACCTTACGGAAAAAGAAATTCGGCCGGTGGGAACCGGCCCGACGGGAAAAGTTACGCATGCCGACGATTTCGGATGGAGGAATGTTTGATGGATGCCGCTCTGATCGCCTTGACGGACCGCGGGGTTCGTTTCACGTTCCTCGGTGAACCTTTTCGAAGCCGGCAGGAGATTCCGAATGAGGACATCGTGGATCTCAATTTCAACGAAGTGGAGATCACCGACGCTGACGTTGAGGACCTGCTGCCACTTACGAATCTCGACGGGATCAGCTTCTGGAAGACCGGCGTTTCGGATCGTGCGATCGAGCTGATCGCGAGGCTCCCGAAAATCACTCGACTCAACCTGTGCGGGACGCAGGTGACGGACGCCTCGGTTGCGCCCCTCGTCGGCATGAAACTGAACTACATCGACGTCGCGGACACGCAGGTCACGCCGCAGGGGGTGAAAACGCTGCGTGCGGGACTGCCCCATGCAGAGATCCTCTCATGACTGCCCGTTACCTGTCACTGCGGGGCGCGGTGGACCATCGACACAGTGAAGGACACTCCCAAAGAAATCCGCGAATCGATGTCAAATGGAAGCCATTGTCGTACAACCGCTGGCCGCCGCGGCGATCGATTGAGTGATCGGATGAGGCGTGGGTCGGTCACCGAATCATTGATCTCCCAGATTGGAACCACGAATGACACGAGAAGTCAGCGTGGGTCTATTTCCTGTCTTTCGTGGTTGAACCAATGCCCGAGTCAACGGAGCGACAGGGCGCCCGCGGTGAGATCAACCCTCGGTGACTTTACGCTTGCCGGTGGTTCCTTTTTGAGCACTCGGCACAGGAGCTCATGCCCTGACAATCCCGCAGCCTGGAGGGGACGGCCACTCCGTTCCGAGACGGACCTGATTCGGAATGGACGTCTTGAGTGCTAGGCTGGTTCTGCGAGCAATTTTCCAGTTCGATGGTCCACTCTGTGTAGGCGGGTCACGTCGCCGAACGCACCCTCGGCGGATTTCAAAGAGACCAACCAATAGGGCTCGTCAGGCACATTCGCCGCCACCATCGCTCGCAGGATTGCCAGATCATGCACACCGTTCTCGCTGTACAGTTTTGCATAGAACTCCTTTTCCCGACGAATCTTCGGCGTGTCAAAGAACACCGCTGAACACTTTGTGCCGGGCGGAATATCACCGAAGTGTTCAATGACAATCATGATTGCCGCCTTTTGATCAATTTCTGGCTTTGTCAACTCTTGCTCCCGACGCGTGACACTCGTGGAACTGAAAATCATGACCTGCAACGTACAGAGTGTCGGTTAGCAGTCTATCGAAAACGGCGAACCACATGATTCGGTCAGCTGTATTTTCCATTTAAACTGGCCGGTCGAAGCGGAGAGGCGACACCCCGATGCAGACACTGCCGAAAATGCGGACACTGCCGGAACTGGGCCAGTGAAAATCATCCCTCGACCCGCACGTCTTATCGCCCAGCGAGGGTGACGGTTGAGGGGGAAGCGGCGGTGGATGTTCCCATCCGGTCAGGCGATGTGCTGGCCAAGCCGCCGACTGGCCAGCCATTCATGCTGAGTCGCGGGCAGTTCAGGAGTCACTCCCCGGGATTGCGCGCCTCCCGACGACCACCTCAACGACGATGAGTCGCGCCGGAAGATGGATCAAGGGAACCTCCTCGGAGGACGTGACGGGTGTTCCGCCGCCGACGATGAGCAACCCCGAAACCCGGAGTGATACCGATCCGATAACCGAGTGGTACCAACCAGACCGATGAGGCGCTCGATTTCGTCTCAGTTTTAGACCAGTTGACTGGGTCCATAAAAAAACACCGCCTAAAACAATGGTTTCAGGCGGTGTTCTTTGAAAGAGCGGAGGACACGGGACTCGCCAAAGCGTTTGCTGTAAGTTGCGACTGAGCAAACACTTTCGGCGACAAGCCCCTTTACTGCAACGACTTACAGCTGTTCATTTGATGTCAGCTGTGGTCACGTGCTCTCACCTGTTGTCACGGTTTTTGTCCCACTGGGCCAAACGTTTTGGCATCACTTCTTAACGGAGTGATGCGATGACTTTTGGAAGAATTGAAGTGCCGCCGCCAAAGAATGGCCGGCGGTACCGTGGTATTGCGGTGTGCCGGATCAGCACCGATAAGCAGAACGAGATGAGCTTGGATGACCAGGCAGCCCTGTACCGCGAGCGGCTTCCCGACTACATCGAAGGCGACTACGACCTCGAGACGATGGCGACTCAGGGAAGCGGAGAGATCCTTGACCGAGTAGAGTTTGTTGAGCTTTCCGAGAAGATCGCGTCCGGTGAGTACGATTTCATCATTGCAGAGGACCTTGGTCGGATTGCGCGACGGGTTCAGGTCATGATTTTGTGTGAAGCGGCTGAGGATTCGGCGACCAGGATCATCGCGATCAACGATCGCGTGGACACACTAGAGACAGAAAGTTGGCGACAAAACGCCTACTTCGCCACGATGCGGCATGAAAGTTACAATCGAGATACGTCAAACCGAATTAAGCGTTCGCATCGGAATCGGTTTGCCAACGGGGACATGGTGCGGCAGCTACCTGCAGGCTACATCAAACCTCATCCTGGCGCGAGCGAGGCGGAGTGTCACAAGGCTCCTGGGGCCGAAGAAGTCTACAACGAGTGCTTTGACCGGCTCGAACGGGGCGAATCATTTGCGGAAATCGCGACGTGGTTCAACGCGATCGAATTTCCAATGGGGATGTCGGTGCGGAAAACCCAATGGGATGGAACCTTGGTCGGTCAGACAGTTAGAAACCCGATCCTCAAAGGCATCCGTGAGCATAATCGTCGGACCGCAGTTCGAGTGAATCGCACGGGACGGCGCAAATCTGTCGCCGCGGCCCCGACCTTGCTAATGCAACGCGAATGTCCCCGTCTCGCATTCATTGAATCCGAACGCTTTGACCGCGTTAATCGGATGCTCCAACGGCGAAACGAAAGGTTCGCCAAAGGAATCGCCAAAGCGAATGGTAGCCGTGGGCGGCAGCAGGGAACCCGCAACGACGCTCGCTGGCCGAGCCAGCATGTTCGCTGCGGTATTTGTGGACGAAAGTTTGTTCTGGGTGGGCATGGTCGAAAGGAACGCATGATGTGCGACGGCGTTCGAAGCTACGACTGCTGGAACGCCATGACGGTGGACCAGGGTGAACTGGCGCAGGCCGTTGCCGCGAGAGTCCTTCACGATATCGAGTCCTTGCCAGACTTTGATACCGAGTTGAACGCACAGATTCACGCGGAAGCCGAGCAATGGCGGGTGCAACAGGACAGCGGCCTAAGGAAGCTTCACGAGGAATCTGCTCGATTAAAACTCGAGATTGATAACTTTGCCAACGCGATTGCGGGTGGCCTAGCGAGCCCGACGATTCTGGCTCGGCTGACCGCCACCGAACAAAAATTGCAATCCATGTCGGATGCCATTGCCGACGCGAATAAAAACGCACCGAAGACAATCGTGATTCCGAAAGCCGATGAAATTCGTAAAATCGCGAATGAAACCTTTCTGGGGTTGGCAGTTGAAGATCTCGAATTTGGCCGCATCATGCGTGAAATCGTGACGGATTTCTTCGTCTTGCCGTACCGACTCATCGACGGAGGGCTGATCTCTCCACGTTGTGTCTTCACTTTAAACTTAGCTGCCCTTCGTGGAGTAAAGCTACCAGATGGTTTGGGGACAACAAGTATTCCAGCAATGGTCGATCTGACGCGATCGCCGCAACGCGTGGTCTTTCGTGAACGGGTTTGTCAATTGCGGGCGACTGGAATGACCGAACGGGAAGTGGCAACGCGACTTTCGATCACACACACAGCGGCGCAACGTGCGGCGGCGCTCGACCGCGAAATGATACGGCTCGGTATTGCTGATCCTTGGGTGCCCGTTCGGGACGACCAAGCAGCCGCAGATTGTTACAAGCGAATTCTCAACGGTAGATATCGCTTCAATCCCTTACCTGGATTTGCGTGCAGATTCCCAAACACGTAGACGCACAAATTCTTCCGGTCTCGTTTTCACTAGCCTCCGGGTGCTTTGGCAACTCGGAGGTTTTTTCATGCATTGAAGGAACCTATGACAATCAATCCAAGCAAACCGTCCGTCATGGAAAGACTGATTCGGATCCTCGCGAAACGGATCGTATTGGCACTTTCCGAAGAACCTGCTCTCGACGAACCGTCACCGACAATTGTTAAAAACGGTCGCCCACGCGATGCAAGCAGAAATACGTCCTGACGCTCGGAACAAATCTAAATCCGAGCAAAAAACGGGGCACGTTACATCAAGGGTTGTCTTAGCCCTCCTTGCCCACCCGATCCACCCACTCAACTGAAAGGAGATGCCCGCTGACACACATCATTCTCACGCTCATGTCTGTTGCCGTACTACTGCTCGCTATCGCGTTCGCCAAAGAGCGTCGACTGCGAATTGCCCTGCAACAAATCCTCAAACGACTCGTTCAACGATGGAGGTCAGATGAACATAAATCAGATTTTGCTCCCATTCACGATGATGATCGTGATGCTTTCGATAGCCGGGTGCCAAGAAAGTAATGACACTCGTCTCGTTGACATGTCGGAGCGACACGAGCTCCGGCAAGCCGAGCAAACCCAACAGGCCAACCAGCTTCACCGAGAGGTCACTGCCATGCAGCGTGAGGTACAAGCTGAACGCACCGCTATCGGACAGCAGCGAGACCTACTCGAAGTGGATCGCCGCTCAATCGCATCCGAGCGCCGCTACGATTCGCTGACCGCGGCAGCCGTCATCAATATTGGACTTTGGCTTGCCTGCCTGTTGCCCCTCGTGGTCGCGTGGCTCGTGCTTCGCCAACCGCAGTCTTCCGCCGACGACCAAGCGATCATCGATGTGATGTTGGAAGACCTGGTCTCGGATACGCCACGATTGCTTTCACAAAGGCCGAAAGCATCATCAAACGCGCCACGCATCCGCGTTGCATCGTCACCAGATGACGAACCTACCTGATCCACTTAGCACTACCAAAAGGAGACCATATTGTCACACATCGTCACGATCACGACGGAGATTCGGGATCCAAACGCACTGCGAACTTCGTGTCGCAAGCTTGGCCTTGATGATCCCATTCATCAGACCATCAAACTATTTTCCGCGGAAGCGACGGGACACTGCGTCCAGCTTCCACGCTGGCGTTACCCCATCGTCTGCGATACCGATAGCGGCATTGTTCACTATGACAACTACGGAGGTCATTGGGGTGAACAGGCTCAACTGGACAAGCTGATCCAGCGGTATGCGGTTGAAAAATCGGTTTTGGAAGCTCGCAAGCAGGGGCACTCCGTGACTGAACAACCACTGGCTGACGGATCGATCAAGCTTACCGTCCAAGTTGGAGGTGCCAGTTGAAAACGATCAACATTGTCATCTCTCCGACCGGTGCGACCAAGATCGAAACGATTGGCTTTACTGGCGGTGAATGCCGCGAAGCCACTCAATTCCTCGAAACCGCTCTGGGCAAACGACAGTCCGAAAGACTCACAACCGAATTCTATTCGGCTCAGTCCAGCGCCAACACGGAAACACAAAAGGAGAGATAATCGACAGATCTATCGAAAACTTGAATGATGCGACAACCAAAACGGCAGATCGCGTTGGTCTGCTGTTGGTCGTCGAGCGCATGAATGACATGGAGTTTTTGCGTCGCATCAGCTTGATGCTTCAAGCCACCGATGATCAGCTACCGAATTTGGCGGAGATGGAGCGGCGGGGAGAACTCATTTTCGTTCCATTCGGCGGCGGTCACGTTCGAGCGTGGATTAATCGTTTTGCCCCGCTCGGTCGCCCCGAGTTCCATCTTTACGATCACGAGTTGCCTCCCGAGACCGATCTCCGCAGGCAAGCTGCAGACTCGGTCAATGATCGTGAAGGATGCAAGGCGGTCATCACCCGGAAACGGTGTCTTGAAAACTACCTGCATCCAAGAGCGATTTTTGCGGCGGGACAGATCACCGTGCAATTTGACGACTTCGATCGCGTTGCGGAACTGACTGCCCGCGAACTCTACCGCCAGCGTCCTGGCGAGACCGCATGGCTACTGCAGGCCAAACGTTCGCAAAGTCGAATGGCGAATCGAGCGAAACGTTGGCTTAACACGGTTGTCGTTGAACACATGACGCCCAGCTTGCTGGCCGAGCGTGACCCAGACGGAGAAATCACGTCTTGGATGTTGGCGATCAAGGACCTGCTGGCATCCTGAATTTCACTCTAAAACAAGGAAAATGTATGAAACTATCCGATCGATTGGAGGAATTGGTGAAAGCCTGTTTCACCGGCATCTGGATCGAAAGTCACGAGCATGACGACGCGCTACTCGAAATCAGCCAGCTTTGTCGTGAGCACGAGTGGCGGCTCGTGAACTGGGATATCGATCAGGGTTTGCGAGTGAGCGGAAGTCCGCTCGGTGATGATGATGGGTCAAATGATCCTTTGTCCGCAATTCGCTCGATGCGTTCATTCGCTGGCGATGACACGCCGTCGATCGTCGTATTGACGAATTTCCATCGCTTCCTCAGTTCCGCCGAAATCATGCAGGCGTTGGCGCGTCAGATCGTTGACGGCAAGTCAACTCGAACGATCTTCGTCATCCTGTCGCCGCTCGTGCAAATCCCGGTCGAGCTTGAAAAGCTGTTCATCGTCATCGACCATCCGTTGCCCACGCGTGAACAACTCAAAGAGATCGCCGAGGGCATCGCGACTGAAGATGGTGAACTCCCCGGCGTCGAACGACTTGAAACCGTGCTCGATGCGGCCATGGGATTGACTCGATTGGAGGCCGAGAATGCCTTTGGACTGAGTCTGGTTCGTGATTCAGTGATCTTGCCGGAATCGGTTTGGGAACTGAAGGCGAGCATGCTCAAAAAGTCTGGCCTGCTGCAACTCTACAAGAGCAGCGACGACTTCTCATCGCTGGGTGGGCTGGACAGCTTGAAGGCGTTCTGCAAACGGTCATTACTTCAACACGGGCGTGACAACCCGTTGAAGCGGCCTCGCGGCGTGCTTCTGCTGGGGGTTCCCGGCACAGGCAAGTCAGCATTCGCCAAAGCACTTGGCAAAGAGACTGGACGTCCCACTCTGATCCTCGACGTCGGGGCGTTGATGGGCAGTCTTGTGGGGCAGACAGAGCAAAACGTTCGGCGTGCGCTGCAAATCGCGGACGCCATGGCTCCCTGCATTCTGTTCATCGACGAGATCGAGAAGGCTCTGAGCGGGGCGGCTGGTTCGGGTCAAAATGATTCGGGTGTGTCGTCTCGCATGCTGGGCACGTTGCTCAGTTGGATGAATGATCACACCTCAAACGTCTACCTGATCGCGACCTGCAACGATATCACGCGGATGCCCCCGGAGCTTTCTCGCGCCGAACGGTTTGACGGAATCGTGTTCCTCGATCTGCCGCAGCGTGACCAGAAAGACCGCATCTGGAGCCAATACACCGCCATGTTCGGGCTGGAAGCGGAGCAAAATCGTCCGGCGGACGAAAAATGGACCGGCGCGGAAATCCGTGCTTGTTGTCGGTTGTCTGCACTGCTTGACATTCCCCTCTCGCAAGCCGGGCTGAACGTTGTTCCTGTCGCAGTCACGGCCACCGAATCGGTGGACCGTTTGCGTCAATGGGCGAGCGGTCGTTGCTTGGATGCGGAGAAGTCTGGGATCTACCAGCACGAGGCCAAGCCTCAATCACGACGGCGGGTGTCACGTTCCAGTCCGTCTCAGAATTGAAGCGATGGGACGCGCTCACTGAAAACAAACTCTAATCAAGGAGAATCCATGAGCACCATGCTCGAAGAACCTGTGACCCAGAATCACTCATCGCACGGAACTCGGCTGCAAGCCGAAACGACCGCCGTGCGATTGCACATCCGCTGGCCGGGCACTCGCAAGAGTCTCAGTCGCGACCAGAAACAACAAGCTGCCGGAGCGTTCGACGCCGATAGCCGCACGCTCTCTGCAGCCAAACGTCTCTTCGACACATCGCATCCGTCATTCCGCGCCGTCTCGGCGATCAAAACGAAGGCGGGTGCGTTGTGGAAGGGAATGACGTTGCCATACATCGAGCCAGGCGTCCGGCTGTTGCGCCGGGGTGACGTTTCGGAATTCGACGATCGCATGATTGTCATTCAAGCGGAACTTGGCGAAGCCGTCGACGAACTCGACCGCTGTTTCGCGGAACTCGTCGCTCAAGCCCGCACGCAACTTGGGAACTTGTTTGATTCGGCGGACTATCCCGTCTCCGTTTCGGATCTGTTCGCGATCACCTGGGATTTCCCATCCGTCACACCGCCGGCTTATCTGCGAACGGTGAATCCTGAGCTGTACGAGCAGGAATGCCAGCGAGTGCAGGCAAAGTTTGCCGAAGCGGTCGAGCTAGCCGAGCAAACCTTCGCCGAGGAACTGTCGCAGTTGGTCGGTCATTTGGCCGAGCGATTGTCGGGTTCGGTGGACGGCAAACCGAAAGTCTTTCGCGATTCCGCGATTTCCAATTTGAACGAATTTTTCGAGCGATTCCAGCATCTCAGCATTGGCAGCAATGAGGACCTCGATCAATTGGTTGAAAATGCACGACAAGTCGTCAGCGGTGTCGACCCACGAGACTTGCGTGATCGCGCGTCGTTGCGTGATCGAATGGCACGATCGCTGACGGATGTCGAAACGAGTCTCGATGAGCTCATGACGGATCGCCCACGCCGAAACATCATTCGGGGCCCGCGGTGAGTGCCATCGAACTGGTCGTGACCGCCAACGGTGTTACTCGAATGGTCTTCGACGACCGCGTTGACCTTCGCTCGGTAGGTTGCATCTCCATCCAGCGTGGCTCGCATGTTGAGCCAACGTCGGTGGGTCAATGGACCTCCGATCTCTCTCCCGTCGCTGGTCCAACTCTCGGACCGTTTGACAAACGCAGCGAAGCCCTGGCGGCAGAAGTCGCTTGGCTTCATCAGAACTGGTTAGTCCGCTCACCGGAATAGCCGTTCTTTCAAATCTCCCTTTACCAAAGTCCCGTTCGTCTGACGCAAGTCAGGTGAGCGGGGCTTTTTTCGTTTCCACCCTCCGTAAGGAAATATTCCGATGAACCAGAACGACCTGAATCGTGCCGTGGCTCGTGCCACTGGCGAAACCATCTCCGCAGTCAAACGACTCGGATTCATGATCGCTCACCCCAGTGACCTGATTGACGACCCGACCGATCCCGTGCACGGCGGTCGAGTCATCGACTGGGACGATTTCGAGTTCCTTCAAGATGAGCCCGATGAAAATAGCTTCGTTTTGGAAGCCGCAATCGGCTGATGCGATGAAGCTCACTCGCCATCAGCCCTCCTACCTCGTAGCGAAACGCCGCCGCTGTCCCGTTCGTGGACAGCGGCGGCTTCGCTTTCCCAAACGCAAAACGTTTACCCATCACTCCCGGCCAAAGAGCACCAAGCATGAAAGTTCTTCTCATTTCCAATGACGCAGGTGGATATGCCCATCACGTCGAAGCCCCCGACAACACGACGGTTCAGCAAATGTTCGAGCGGCATGTCGGCGCGTTTCACGCCGACAGCTATCTCATCCGCGTCAATCGCCAACCCGCGGCGGCCGATCAAGTGCTGCGAGACGGCGACCGCGTCTCGTTCACGCCACAGAAAATCGAAGGCGCTGCTTAAGGTCTGCTTCCGTCGCCCTGACTGAACATTTCCACCGAGCCATGCCATGAAAAACGAAATCAAACAAGATTATCGAGCTGCCGTTGAAATCTTGCAGTGCGTGCGTGTCATGCGTGAGCCAAGTTCGATGTCTCATTTCGCTGACTCCATTGAACAATGCAAACGCTGGCAGCGACGACTTGAAATTGCGACACACCGCAACTGGCCCACCGCCGCAAGAGATGCTCATGATCGACTTCGTGGTGCACTCGACATCCTTCGGATGCGAGCGACTCACTTCATCGACAACATGAGCCGGCAATCGCGATCTCACCTCGAACCAACTGCGACGTTGGTATTTCAGGAGATTCAAGCGTTGCGTGGGGAATTCAATGCGGTGACGATCGACCGCTCGAAACAGCTACTAACAGTGACGACGTCGAGCATTCTCCTCGACGGAGTCCTGCTTGGAAGCTTCGAGATTCGCTTAAATTGGAAGTACATCAAAGAATCGTCGCCGTTCGATGTGATCGCGATCGAGCCCAATGAGCCAGCCAATGGCGAGGGCGTGACGCATCCTCACGTCCAGAACGATTCGCTTTGCGAGGGTGAGGGATCTGACGCGATTCGTCGCGCCCTGGATGAAGGTCGTTTGTATGACTTCTTCTGCATCGTCGATCAGATTCTGCGGACTTACAACCCGGGATCTGCATACGTGCAACTGGATGATTGGAACGGCGTCACCTGCCGATCCTGTGGCGATACGGTCGACTCCGATCAGACCATCGCTTGTTTCAACTGCGAAACGGAATTGTGCATGGATTGCAGTACGCGATGCGATTCATGCTGTGAACGTTACTGCGAAGAATGCGCCTCGTCCTGCGAAAGCTGCGGCGATGACGCGTGCAAAATGTGCCTGAAGTCGTGCGACGACTGCGGCGAATCTTTCTGTCCCTCCTGCCTCTCTGAAGGAACCTGTGATGATTGCCTCAACAACCAAAATGAAGCGAATACGGAAGACGAACCGGAGCAACCGTGCCCTGCGATTCACTCCGTTTGCGTTGGCAAAGCTGGTGTACCTGCGTGACATCGGGCCTACCGAAATCGGCGGCTTTGGAATTTCCAATGCCGACGACCTGTTGCTGATCGAAGACATTCAGCTGGTCCAGCAAACCTGCTCGGTCACCTCCGTCGAGTTTGACGACGGCAGCGTTGCCGACTTCTTTGACAGCCAAGTCGACATCGGACGCCAACCAGAGCAATTCGCGAGAGTCTGGGTCCACACGCACCCCGGCGCCTCACCCTCACCGAGTCAAACCGATGAGGAAACGTTCAGTCGCTGTTTCGGCGGCGTGGATTGGTGCGTCATGCACATTCTGGCGGAGGAGGGCAACACCTATACCCGTGCGAGATTCAACGTCGGCCCCGGAACGGATCGGCGGCTGCGCTGCCGAACGGTTCTCGATTGCGAGTTCCCAGGAACCGACCACGATCAATGGTTCGAGGAATACTGTGACAACGTCACGGTCTTCGATCCATTCGCATCGCGCCGCTCGGCCACCGATCGCTACGAGGATGCCGACTGGTGGCAGCAACCACCCACGGCAGCCGATCTGTGGAGCGACCTTTTGTTTGAGGTTGGCCGATGACCACCGCAACATCCAACCGGTTCGCTCGTCAGAGCGACTTGGTCCCGATGGACCGCCTCGCTCAGGTCACCGCAACGGTGATCGGCGTCGGCGCGATCGGCCGCCAAGTCGCATTGCAACTAGCCGCCATCGGCACGCCCCGGATCCAGCTGATCGACTTCGACCACGTCGACTTGTCGAACACAACGACGCAGGGCTATCGAAAGCACGAAATCGGCTGGAGTAAACCGTTTGCATGCGGTGAAGCGATCAGTGAACTCGATTCAACGATCGAGGTCACACGCATCGAAGACCGCTATCGACCACGGCAATCTATCGGCAATGCCGTGTTCTGTTGTGTCGATTCGATCACGGCGCGGTCAGCGATTTGGAAATCAGTGGAAGGCCGAGCAGCCTTCTGGGCTGACGGCCGAATGCTGGGCGAGGTGATCCGCGTACTGGCTGTCGATGATACTCAATCATCACAGCACTATGCGACCACCTTGTTCACTGCTTCGGAAGCCCAGCAAGGAACCTGCACGTCACGCAGCACGATCTACGCCGCCAGCATCGCTGCGGGAATGATGGTGCACCAGTTCACGCGCTGGCTCCGAAACATACCGACGGACGCTGACACCTGCGTCAATCTGCTTTCCGGCGAATGGACCGTCCGCGACGCTTCCTAAGGAAACGATCAGGGCACGAGCTTTCACCAAGGCTTTCAGCCCTAACGCGTTCTCGAAAGGAGGAAACATGGAAGGTCTAGCAGGATGGATCATCGTCGGCTTCGTCGCATGGTGGTCCTATAAGGACGGCAAACGCACTGGCAGCCGCAAAGGTTACAACGTCGGCCGCAGCCGAAGTAAACGCAGTCGCCGCCGCGACTAACCACTGGATGCCGTGGCCGCCCTTCGGGGCGGTCACGGCATCTCTTTTTTTTAGCTATCAGTGAACCTTCGCCTCCATCGTGTGTCTTTTCCCGAGTCCGTTAAATCTGGAAAACGAATTGAACACCTTCCCTTCATTTACATCATCAACAACCGACTCGTCCTTCGAGGGAGAGGCGGGGATGGTGTGTTGTGATTGACGGTTGATTCCGAAACGATCCGCAAAGCCCGCCCGGTGATTTCCTTGCCGGGCTTTTTTGTGGATGGTTGGTTCCCGATTGATGGCATTTTCCTGTTTCTTCGTTCCCGGTCATCTAGCGCACATGCGAGCGAAAAGGCGGTTGAGGCTGCTCAGCGAGTACGGATACCCCAGCGACCAGGTGCCCGTGATTCGCGGATCCGCCAAACAGGCTCATGACGACCCCGCTAACCCCGAATCGATCGCGTGCATCGAGCAATTGCTTGACGCACTCGATGGTTCGATTCCTGATCCGTTGCGGTTGATCGACAAGCCGTTCTTGATGCCGATCGAGAACGTTTATTCGATCGCCGGTCGCGGCACGGTCGTGACGGGTAAAATCGAGCAACGTGCCGTGCGTGCAGGCGACGCGGTTGAGATCGTTGGATTGGCGAGCGAGACCGGCAGCGACGTGATCACGCAAGTCGAATCGTTCGGCGAAGTCTTGGTAGCAGCCCATGCTGGCGACAACGTTGGCGTGTTGCTCCGCAAGACCGCTCATACGGCGATCACGAAGGGACAAGTGTTGGCGGATGCCGGCAGTGTGACTCCGCATCGCAATTTCGAGGCGGAAGTCTATGTGTTAAAAAAGGAGGAAGGAGGTCGCCACACGCCGTTCTTTGACGGCTACGCGCCTCAGTTCTTCTTCCGAACCACGAACGTAACCGGCAGTGCTTCGCTGCTGGACGGCGTGCAGATAGCAATGTCCGGCGACGGCGTTCGCTTGAGCATCGCCCTGAAGCAACCGATCGCGATCAGCGACGGCGACCACTTCGCCATCCGAAAAGGCGGCAAAACCGTCGGCTCGGGCGTCGTCACGCGAGTCGTCGCCTAGTTCATCAATCGCAAAACGCCCCCCGGTGGAGCAATCTGCCGCGGGCGTTCCCGCTGCTCTATCAGGTCTGTGTCAACTGCCGCTTCTCACAGATGTTCGGTATCATGATTGAGTAAGTAAATCGCATGAACAATCGAGGCAACTTAGATCGACAGTGGCAGACAGCAGATTATCAGTGGATGAGCAGGAAATTCTGCGGAGGCTAAGCGGGCGCTCCGTTGGAATGACGACTCGTGAACTGGCGCGATCACTGAAGAGCCGCCCCAGTGAAGTGAATCAGTGTCTGTTGAAGCTTCAAAGTGCTGGACAGGTGACGTTTCGCGGAAGCAAATGGTCAGCAGTCCATTCGCGTGCGGATTTGGGTAGCAACGTTTCTGCAAACCTCACTGCCTCGATTTCGTCGCCACCGCCGGCCAGTCCTCGTCAGTCACCGAGTCAGAACGCTCGCTCCCAGCCTTCAGAAGGTTTTGCACGCCAACCGCGGACGCGGGAGAATGTTGCTTCCCGTCATCTCGATCGTCGGGGTTCGCGGTGGTCAACATTTCGACGACTGTGTGATTACTACGCCGAATGCGTTCGTTTGGATCAGCGGTCTTCAATTACCGCGACGGCAGCCGATGAGTTTGAAACCATCGTTTGTATGGATGGTGCGTTACCAAATTCGTCAAAACTGCGAATGGGTGCGATCCACGTAATGCGCCCTTGATTTGCTGGGATTGGTATTCATGAAAAGAGGCTTCCTCCTGCAAAATGTTGGTTCTCACACTAACACCGCAGGAAAGGAAGCCTCATGGATGTCAAAGCTAACGTCGGAAGCCTTATTCACGCAATCGCAACTGATGAGATTGCGCAGTTCACTGGCCAAATTGCCGACGATTTGCGGCAACAAGTCACCATGCTGCTGGAGTTGTTCGCCGGGAACGACCCGACACCTTCGCGAACGCTTGACCTGGAAAATGCTCTTCAAGACCATCTTCGGGAATTCGGACGCAAGTTGATACAGTGGCTCGTTTCTCGACTTGAACCGGAACTCTCGCAGATGCCCGGAACGATCAAGCACCAACGTAAATCTTATCGTCGCTTGGCCGAAAAAACGCCACGGACCGACGTTGTCACGCGGTTCGGGAAAGTCACAATTGTTCGCGCCCGCTATCGACGCGGTCGATCCGGTCGAACGATTTTTCCGCTCGAAATGTTGCTTGGCGTGGAGAACGGATTCACGCCCGCAGCGGCGACCCGCGTCGGCAAACAATTTGCTGCCGCAGGAAGTTCTCAAGGCCGAACGCTGGAGTTGGTCGAGGATCAAATGGGTACGAAAATCGGCACCGAGAAGCTTCGCAAACTCGTCGGCACACTCGCTGGTGGCATGGAACCCTTTCGTGAGCAGGCTCAGGTGGACAAGTTGATGAAACTGGTCGAGCAAGCCCGGCAGCGGAAACTGAAGCCGGTGCTGTCGGTTAGTCGCGATGGTGTGGCCTTGGGCTTGGCACCATGGAGCTTCTTCGAGATGGCGAGCGTGGCCTGCGTGAGCGTGTTGGCTGACGGCAAGAAGCTCGGTACAGTCTACCTGGGCTGCACTCCCGAAAGCAATCAAGTCACGCTCTCGACGCAATTGACCAGCCTGCTTCAATCGACGATCCGTCGCTGCGGTGACTGCGTGCCGGAGATCGTGTACGTCAGCGATGCCGGCAAGGTCGAGACGGCATATTGGAAGAACACGTTGCGGAAGTTCTTCGTCGATGGCGTGCGGATCAAGATCACTCGCGTCGTGGATTACTACCATGCGGCGGAGCGTCTGACGACGATTGCCAAAGCGCTCAAGTTTGGCAAGAACAAAGGCAAGCGGCAGGAGTGGCTTGAACATGCTCGCTGGTTGCTGCTGCAGCCCGGCGGACACGGAAGGATGCTTCGCAGTATCGCGAAAATGCGAGAGCTACATAAGTACAAGGCGTCAGAGAAAGAAGAAGCCGTCAAAGCGGAACGATACCTTCGTCGCTACAGTCGTTTTATGAATTATGCTGAGATGAAATCACGAGGCTACCCAATCGGTAGCGGCGTCGTGGAATCGGCTTGCAAGCAAGTGGTCAGCGAACGGATGAAGTTGTCCGGCATGCGTTGGCACAAAACCGGCGGCCAAAGAACCATGAGCTTACGCTGTCTGCTACTGAGCGGAATTTGGGATACTGTCTATAGGGCTTGGCTCAACTCAAAACCAACCGTCAGCGAACTTATGAATTCGGGAACCCTGTGAATTACCGACTCGATGAGCGCAGCACCCAGATCGCACCCCTGCGAATCCGAACGCGGGAGTCATGGCACAAATGGGTTCGGAAGCTGACCGAAGATGACTATGTTTTTGTTGGGTATCCGTTGCAGCGATACCGGTGGCGCGACCCGCAAAAAGGCGAGGATGTCGATTTTGTTTCACCCGTCTTCGTGCTTCCGTGCCGGACGCAACTGCATGGCACTGACCTTGAGCTTGAATCAGTTGGTCCGGTTCGCGTCAATGAAGGTTGGCTTGAGCGTCGTCTCAAGAATATAGACGAGCGTCGCACCTTCTTGGAACTTTGTAGCTTCGATTCGGCGAGTGATGACAGAATCAACTCGACGTCGTGGAGTGAATGTGCGCGACTGTTGAACCACTTCTATCTTGATTGGCAAGTCGAAACCCTCGATCCTGGTCGAGTGCAGTCATCACCAAGTCTTGCGAGTCTCACGAAGGATGGCATCTACAACCGAGCAGGTTTAATCATCCCGAAGAAGTGGAAGTTCACTGGAGGTCTCTACAAAGAACTCTTGAAGCTAGCGAACGAGACGTCAGACGAACAGCTCGACAGGAGTGCCTTGCGGCATTTTTTCCCATGCGATATAGCGAAGACTCCATCAACGGAAAGTGAAAATCGACACGACGCTGATTACCCGTTGGATGTCGTCGGTGCTCAAGTCTTGACCTTAAACCATGAGCAAATGGCTGCTTCGCGTGCTGCGGCCGAACATGATCTATCAATCGTAGTCGGTCCGCCGGGAACTGGAAAGTCGCGTGTCGTTGCTGCCGTCTTGGCTCAGCAAGCGTTGCTGGACCGCAGTGGGCTTGCGGCGAGTCGCAACCACCAAGCACTCGAAGCGGTTGTGCCCCGAGTTAACGCAATTACCGAACCCTGGCCGATCATGCTGCGTTTGGCTCGGCCATGGGGTGCGCCCGCTGATATGTCGATGCAGGCAGCGATCGGGCAACTGGTTTCAAGCGACTTGGTCGGAGACCGAGACCACCTTGGGAAATTACGCCAAGCCTTGGCGAGGCGAATTGCCGATCATGCGGAAGCCGCTCGAGCGGTTTCGCAAGTAGGAGAACTTCGCGAGTCGCTTCGAAAACGATCTTTCGATCTCGACGAAGTGATACGCTTGGTGCCGGAAGGGTATCGAGATCTTGCGGCCCGCGGCCACGAGCCGTTGCCCAGCAAATCCGAGATCAACACCGCGATCGAAATGCTTGTCGATCCGCCACCGTGCAGGTGGTCATTGGCTTGGTTATGGCAGCGATTGTTTCAGAAGAAACGACTGCAGCAGGGGCTGACCCTCGCGATCGGCGTCGACGACAAAATGAAGCAGGTGTTCGATCAAGCGAAGAAGCTCCCGCCGATGGGATGCAGCGCAACGGCAGAAACCATCGCCTTCAGCAGGCAGGTGATGGAGTTTTGGAAACCGATCGGGCAAGCGAACGAAGCAGCGTGTTTGGTTGGCGAACTACGAAGACGACTTGATGCACTGCCTCCCACCGATGAAGCATGCCGCGCCGAGTATGAGGCTGCCCAAGAAGTTGCCAAGTTGTCGGCGGAATCGTTTCTGGAATTGGCACGGCAAAGTGGTGCGGAGATCTCAGACGAAGAGCGAAGTCTGCTCGCGAACATTTTGGCCACCATTGAAAACAGAAGCGGCCTGGACACCGAGGCCGATCATCGTCGCTGGTCTGACGCGATGCGGAAAGCGTTTCCGATATTCCTGAAACACTTTCCATTGGCCGCGACGACAAATCTTTCCATTCGCAGGGACATCAACCTGGAACCAGCCGTCTTTGATCTGTTGGTCATCGACGAAGCGTCGCAATGCGACATAGCTTCGGTCATTCCGCTAATGTTCCGTGCCAAGCGTGCCATGATTGTTGGCGATCCGATGCAACTTTCGCATGTGACAAGCCTTTCATCAGCGACCGACCGGCATTTACGTCGACAATTCGGTGTCGATGACATTGAGTTGGAACGATTCAGCTATCGAACCTCATCCATGTTTCACTTGGCCAATACGTCTCCGGGCGTCGGATCCCGAGTGTCGCTTCGCCAACATCATCGATGTCACCCTTCGATTGCTGCCTATTGCAGCGAGACGTTCTACAAAGGTTCCTGGACGGTTTTGACGGAAGACACCGGCAAACAAGGAATCCAATGGACTCACGTTGCCGATGATAGCCAGCCCGCGCCGGGCGGCGGCGCGCTGAGCCAACAGCAGATCAGTCAAATCTGTGACGAACTGAAACGTTTGCACGAGAGTGGCTACGGGGGGTCGCTTGGTGTGGTCACTCCGTTTCGCCAACAAGCCAACCGGCTACGCGACGCCATTCACCAAACCTTGCCTCACGACTTCATCGTGACGTCTCGATTGTTGGTCGACACGGCCGACGGGTTTCAAGGCGACGAACGTGACATCGTTCTGTTCAGTTTGGTCGGTGGAGAGGGACTGACAGACGGTTCGCTTCGATTTCTATCGGGCGGTCCAAACCGATTCAACGTTGCCGTCAGTCGCGCTAAACAATTGTTGCATGTCTTTGGCGATTTGACTTGGGCACGCAGTTGCCACATCCGCCACATCCGCACGCTCGCCCAGTTTTGCGATCGCGAACTTGCCGAAAGATCCAAGGCCGTTGAATCGGGATTTCGCAAAGACTTGGTGGGACCGGTGTGGGAGCCGGCGTTGGCCGAGGCGATGACGAAGGCCGGGTTGCAGTTTCACCAGCAGTATCCTGCGTGCGGGAGGTTCCTCGACTTCGCGCTCTTTAGTGATGAGATGAAGCTGGATGTTGAGGTCGATGGTGAAACCTATCACCGCAGCGGTAGCGGCGAGCGCGTGTCGGACGACATCCGCCGAGATCAGGCATTGATCGCAAATGGGTGGACGATCCTTCGATTCTGGGTATACGAACTCCGTGAAGACATGGACCGATGTGTTGAAAAGATCAAGCAGACCATTGACAACAGTGGTGCTGGCTAGACAAGCCGCACGGTGCTTTCGGTGAGTCAAACCCGAAGCCTATCCTCCACGATCACAGCAACTACAATGAGTGCCCCAGGGCAGCTATTTACGGCTGAAACCGGAGTTTTCATAAGTATACCGCCGTCTCACCTTCATGACCGCTTATCCCGAACCACCTTCGCCGCCGGATCACCCCGCGACCGGACAAACGCAGACGCCAGTCGAGGTGGATCTGTCGGACAGCGTTCGGCCGGAACTCCCGTCGACGGTTTGGCCGTGGTTAATCGGGATTGCGGCACTTGCTGCGTTATCGTTGCAGACTTGGTCGCTGCTAGGGCTTCTGAATGCGGGAAGGCAGGAATCTGATTTTCAAGCGAAGGTGGCCGCTTGGGAAGCGTCGAACAAAAATCGCCAAGAAGCCACCGACACGTGGAATAGTATCGAACAGCAAGCAAGCAAAAACGTCGATCAGCTACGTGAGCAATCATCGCTGCTTCAAGGAACGATCAACTCGCTTCAAAAGCAACGTGACCAGTTAGTCGAAACCACGACGTCGCAAACCAAGACGCTTTCGTCGCTCCAGCAAACACGCGAGTCGCTGCAAAGCGAACTCGACTCAGCGAAAGCGAAGTTGGATGACGTGAACCAGCAGAAGCAGGCGGCCGAGTTGGCTGTATCGGCGTCCGATTCAGCGACGACTCAAACCGAAAGCCTGAACGATCAATTGATCGAACGTGGGAAAAAGATCAAAGCAGCACTCGCGAAACTGGAATTGGAATCCGCGGAAGCCGAAGCCAAGGTGGAAACACAAGAGAAGCTCCTCAGCAAGAGCGAAGTTGAGCTTGCCGCGATGGAAGCTCGCATCACGCAGTTCGATGCGTTCCTGCAAAAGAAGCTGGCAAGTGTTGCGGAATTCAAACTACAGCAAGAGAAATCGGCTGACGCCGCGAAGGAACTAGACGCAACCGCTGAAGAGCTTCGTCGTCAAACCGCTGCCGTCGCCAAAGCCACCAATGAACTAGCCGCTCTCAAGAAGCAAGTGGATGAGCAGACGGCGACGCGAGATAAAAAGGATTCCGAGTTAACGTCGATTCAGACCGACGTCAAAACGGCGGAGACGAACCTTGCCGATCTGCGAAAGATGGAACAACAACTCGCCGAACAAATGGCGACGATGACGACCGCACTCAACTCCGCCGCGGTAAACGCCTCGAAATCGCTTTCGGAAATCTCTGCGACGGCCGCTTCGACGATTCAAGAAATGGCAACGAAAGCAGCAGAGGTTCGTAAAGCCGTCAGCGAGCTCCAAGTGCCTGACATGCAGCCGCCGGCATCAACGCCTGAAGAAACCGACGGTGAGCAACCATGAGCGATCCAAACTTCTGGTCAATTGTCTCGGTCGCCCTCGCATTGGCCGTGACTCTGATCGGTGCCTTGCTGGCACTGCTGGCATATGGACACCACCGCCGTCAAGCGATTCGATTCTGGGAACGTGAACAGCGTTTACCTGATGCTACGCGAATGGCCAATCTTCAAGTCCAGATCGAAGAATTGCGGGAGGAGTACAACACGCTGAAGGACAATGTGTTCGACGCTCAGCAAACAATCGAAGCAGCGGAAAACCAACGTCAATGGATGGAGGACGCAAAGGAAGAAATCGCGAGGCTCGAAGAAGACAAGCGAGAAGTGTCCCGGATCCAAAATGAATTGGAAACAAAGCAGACACAGTTGGCCAGCTTGAATGAGCAGAAAGCTGCACTGGACGGCGAAGTTGCGGAACGAAAGAGCAAGATCGACGAGCTTGAAGACAAGGCCAACGATATGCGCAAGCAACTCGTCGATCTTGATTTGGAGATTGAGAAAGCCAATCGCCTTCGCGAGGAAATTAAACGTCTAGAGCAAGCGAAGACTGAGGCTGCAGAAGAATCCGAACGACTCCGCCGAGCTGCTTCGGAGCTTCGTAATCGCCTTGAATCCGAACTAGCGGAACTACGGCATAAGAGAGACGAGCTGCAACGAGACTTTGATTCCCTTAGTAAAGGTATTGAAGCAAAGGGCAAAGAGCATTCTGATCTGCAGTCGTCACTGAAGCAGCTTCGCGATAATGTCGATGCAATGGGCGCTGAAGAACGCAACTTAAAACGTGCACTACAGGACATGAAGGCTCAGGTCGAAAAGGCGGATTCGGTTGCCAAGGAAATTGCAGACCTTGAAAACAGAAAGAAGGCTGCCAAAGTTGAAGCGGAAACGCTCGACCAGAAGCTGAAAGAACTGAAGCGGCAGAAAGAGGAATCTCAATCCGAAGCAGAGAAGCTGAAGAAATCGCTCGGTCAACTTGCCAAGGAGCAGTCAGAACTCGAACAAGAGCGTCGCAAACTAAAGAGCGAGGTAGAGAAACTGGAGTCCAAATCGCATGCGCTCGGTGCTCAGATCCCAGTCATGCAGTCTGCATTCGATCAGCTTTCGTCGGCAGTCAGCCAACACGATGGGCCAACCAAGCCTGAGGAAAACGAGATTTGGCAGCCGGTATTGCCCGTCATCGAACCGTCGCGACAAAATTCCCGCAGCGAACATGAGTGCCTGGACGACCTCGCCGGCAGCCTTGTGTCGTTCGGTTTGAAGTTTGATCCCCGTACGCTGTACGCATTCCATACGTCGTTGAAAACGACCGACAGCTCACCGCTGGTGACGCTCGCCGGCGTCAGCGGCACAGGCAAAAGCGAATTGCCCAGACGCTACGCCGAAGCGACTGGAATGAACTTCCTCAATGTGGCAGTTCAGCCTCGATGGGATAGCCCGCAGGATTTGTTCGGGTTTTACGATTACCTGGAACGACGTTTTCGCCCCACCGACCTGACACGGGCACTGATCCAGATGGACGCGATCGGAGCCGAGAAGGACCGCGGTTGGAATCAACCGAAAGACTACGAGAAGCAGCGATTACCGAATCAGTTGTTGTTGGTGCTGCTCGACGAAATGAACCTTGCTCGCATCGAGTACTACTTCAGTGAGTTTCTAAGCCGCTTGGAAACTCGTCGTGGAATCGACGCCAACAATTCGCAGAGACGAAAGCTCGCTGAGATTCCGCTGGACGTCGGTGGCCGGCGCAGTGGCCAGCCGCCGATGCAATTGTTTGTCGACAAAAATGTCCTGTTCGTCGGAACGATGAACGAGGATGAAACCACGCAGGCATTGTCGGACAAGGTGATTGACCGAGCCAACGTGTTGCGATTCGGCAGTCCAAACTCCATTGTCCCCGTGCCGGCCTCGCAGCGAAACGGTCGTGCGATGGAAAACTGTCCTCGACTGACTCGCCAAACTTGGCAAGGCTGGTGCAAGACTGCGGACAATCTGAGTGACGATCATCGGGCGACGCTATTGGATTGGATCGGTGAGTTGCGTGGTTCCATGGACCAAGTCAACCGTCCGTTTGCCTACCGTGTCGCGCACTCGATGCTTGAATACGCCGCGAATTATCCGGACATCGAACGTCGCTTGGACTTTATCATCGCCGATCAGATTGAACAGAAGATTCTGCCAAAGCTGATGGGGCTGAACCCCCAAGACCCGAGTGTGCAGAGAGCGTTCGGGACAATCGACCGAATTCTTGAGAAGGTCGACGATAACGCCTTGAAAACCAAGATTGAAATCTGTCGCAAAGACGATTACTTCCAATGGACGGGTATCGACCGCACCGAGGTCTAGCGTGGTGGAATCGATGATCGACCTAGCTGATGTCGCACCGGAGGAGTCTCCGGTTCTAGACGCGTTGGAGCAGTTCGCGCAGTTCGCCGACGAGATAGTTGACTCCGAAAAACCGAATCCGATTGCCTGGGAAGGAAATCCAAGCCGGATTGCGGTCCGCAGTGTCGGTCGGGTTCTCTGCAAATGGCGTCACGCGAGCAAACCGAATCGTCCACCCTTTGCTTTAGTCGTTCGTCTCGCAAGAGACCTGCCAAACGTACTAACTGACGTCGCCGGTCACCCCAAACGAATTCTGCAGCGACGACGTGCGATGGAGCCGATCAATCGCCTGCGTGAACTCGATTCCAGTTGCGTCCGCTGGCTGACGCGTCAACCAGGCAACACGCTCGCTGAGAAATCAGGCCATCGTCGTGCCGTTCTCGCGGTCCAACGCTACGAGAGCGTTGACACTCTAGAAAATCGTGTCGTGAGAGATCTCCTGAAAAGGTGCATCGCCTTGGCAAGCGTTTACCTCCGTCAGCATCAAACGAATTATCCGAACCATGACTGGATTCGGATGACAGATCACTTCCGAAAACTCTGCCGGCGTTTGGAGTCGCTACCTCAACTGCAAGAAGTTTCCGGCTTGCCGAGCCTGCCGAAGCCAAATTACGTGCTGCTGCATGAATCACGCTACAAACAGGTTTGGCGTTCGTACATGGAGGTTATTCGACAGCAACGTCGGCGACAACAACTTTGGGCATGGCGACATCAAGCGTTTGCCGAGATGGTAGCGATTGCGTGGATGAGTTCCGCCAGCCGTGGATCAGCTGACCGACAAGTAAGAAAAGCGGCCCATCGCTTTGATCTACGGATTCGCGAAACGCCTCTTCAAGGAACGTTCTTTGATTGGGCTGGATTGCCGCCGATGTGGAATTTGGGCGATGACGCCGCGTTCTATATCGGGCCGATCGAATCCATTGGCGACGTAGCCCAACTCCCCAAGAGTTTCGGCGTCGACTTAGATATAGTAAGACTCGTCGAGGGTTCCGACAACGAGGACCATGCAGCCTTCGTCACGACGTGGAACCGAACGAAGTACCATGCCGCCAAGTTAGAGGTCGCGTTTTCTGGTGACACCGAGCGGACCGGAAGGCTTGGCAGCTACGGCGAGAACCAAGCCATGATCACGCTGATTGATTGTGTGACCGGAAAGCAAGTTGGGCAGCACGTCGTTCCACTGGCATTGATTGAGAACCCGAGAGCCTTGGACACACTTCACCAGGAATGGTGTCTATCGTGACCTCGCATACACAAAGTCAGCATGCCTGGGGAATCAGCGTGGGAGCCATGCACTGGTCTGCTCAAGGCATTCCATTTGATCGCGGGCAACACGCAATCGAAAGAAGATCGAACGACAAAAACACTGCGCCGTCGGTGCTACTAAGCCGAACAGTCGGCGAGCCGCTGAGGCTGGACTACTGGTTGCCACCCCATCCGCGTGGAACCGCTGCACCCTGGCCACCTGAAGCCGCCGTGAACCGAGACACTGGTGGTGGTCGCTTCCCGATCGCCGCGGCGTGGACCGGCCGACTCGACGACGGCAATGAGCTTTGGCGATGGACGATTGATGATGAAGATCATGAACTGAGTTCACTAGACGCAATTGCGAGCGGTGCATCGCAGCTTGCCAAAATGCATGCGAAGGTCGCTCCATCAGCGATCGTGATCCCCAACGACTTCCGGCAGCGAGAACAGCAAAAACTGCTTGACCTTTGTGCCGTTGCAGGCGTCAACGCATCATTGCTTTGGCTTCCCGTCGCCGCGGCGCTGGCTTGGCTTGAGCAACAGCAGGACAGATTGACGCCGCCACGAAGTGCGTCCGATGATCCGCTGACACTGCCAATCGTTCATGCCGATTGGGGGCAAGTCAGATGCTCAACCCTTCAGCTCGTGCCGACGAAAGCAGGGACAGGGTTTCGATGGATCCCGGCTCGCAAGCGTCCCATCGTCAGCGACTGGCACACACCGGGCTTTGGTTGGACAGAAGCAGCCGGATGCAACGCTACCAATTCTCAATCCATTTGGAAACAGCGTTTTGCGACACCCGTCTTGACTCCTGAACGCAGTTCTTCGATATCCAAATCGAACCTCTTGGAGCACATTGCAGGTTGGTCCGTAGAGCAGAAAGGCAGTTGGCAAGTCGATTTATCACTAGCCGAGCACCTTTCACAGATTCCGTCACCAATCGCCATTGTCTTCGTGGGAGATTTCGCCGATCAGGTTGCCAGCGGTGAGCACGTTGGTCGCCAAACGCACGCTCGCGAAGTAAGCCACACTTCTTCACTAATCGCCGATCGCGTCGCCGGGGAGAGCTTTCTCGCTCGTGGCGCAGCGATTTTTGCGCGTGATCGTGTTGAGGATCGCATCAGCTATCTCGACACACTTCCCGATCTAGAGTTGTTCGTTGATCGAAATCACCAATATGAGTGGCTCAGCTTGCTCGGCGACACAGACCGGTTCCTCCCTGGCGGCGAAGAGTGGAATTTACCTCGCCCAATTGAAGGGCTCGCGCTACGTCGCGGCGCAACCAGCATCAAACTGGTCGTCGCGCACGACGAATACGATGGTGTGCGAGAGTTGCAAGTGACACTCGACCGGCCAGCGGAGCAACGACTCTCGGCGAAGCTCCACGTTTCCGCTACACCAGCCCAGGGTAACGCAAAGCTGCGGCTCTTGACGCAGCAGCAGGGCGAAATTCCATCGCGTTTGATTCAGGCGAACTGGGACCGGATGCAGCCTGTTCTCAATCACGAGGGGCTATCGGTCGACAAAGAAACGTTTTTAAAGATGCAACCGCGAGCCTTTCCGGAGCTATTCCCGAGAAGATGGAGCCATGTCAAGTGGAGGGCAGCGATGCCAACCGCCCAGAAGATGATTCAGCGTGCTACAGACGAACTCCCCGAAGCGATCATCAAAGACGATTGGGCAATCACGCAGCTCAAAGACGACCTAAAAGACAAGGACTATTCCCAATCGCCTTACGACGCAACCGCGATTGGATCTGACTACAAGGCACCCTACGACCAGGATGTGCTTGAAGCACTTGGTAATTCTCTGCTGGAGTTGTGGCGAGCAACCAAACACATGAACTCGCCATCGCTCAGCACGCTTGTCAGAGCAATGGGATACCTTTCAATTGAGGATCCCGATTTTGATAGATGGCTTGCTTTAAATCTACGAAACAGTTTCCGAGACAGACAAGCAGTGCTGCATACCTCGGGACTTGCGATGCGTCGACCAGAAAGCATCGCAATACTCTTCGATCATGTTTTCTTCTCGAACGGCCGACTTGGATCGCCAGGCGCGAACGAACTAAAGGCAATCTCACAGGTTTTGCGCTATCGAACAAATGCTACACAGGGAATTTGCAGCCGAAAGTGTGAACAAGTCATTCAGTCCTGCATTGGAGTCTTCGAGCAAGGCATGGAACACGGCGGCGGAGGCTATCCGTTTCGATGGGCGAGCCTTATTGTCGTCTATATGCTTCGCCGCAGGATGTTCGATCTCGACTTCCTTGATCCCGAGCTTGAGCTAGCAACCAAGGCAAAGGAACTGTTTCGCACCGCGATCGAACGGCACAAACAACGGCGACTACGCCCGATGGGCGGTTCTGTTGATCTACCGGCAGCCCTTCAACAGATGATCAACTATATCGACCGAAAAGGTTCGGGCGACATTCTGATGGCGAGCGAATAGCGAACCGTCACGACGAAAGCGTGTCTACATCGGTAACCGTACACCAGAGCCAGTCAGTGGGGTGGGGTTGACTTCTTAGGGAGGCGGCGGCGGGCACGGCGGGTTCGTTTGCGGTCGGCGGCTTGGCGACGCTCGTCCGCGCGGTACTCGCGAATCGATTCAGGATGGTCTGCTTTCCAGGCGTGCGGTGCCATCAATGACCAGTCCGTCTCCCCGGCCAACGCGCGACGCAACACGTCGTCCAGGTAGCGGATTCGGTAGTTCAACGGTTCCCTGTTCAAGTCTGCGGTACCAAAGCGTCAGCCCACCGGTTTCCCACCATAGTGCCTTGATGCGATCCCGCTTTCGATTGACAAACAGGAACAGCGATCCGTCAGTGACGTTCTTGCCAAGCGACGTGGTGACGATGCCGGTCAGCCCGTCGAAGCCTTTTCGGAAATCGACCGGGTCGATACACAGATAAATCGGTACTCCGGTGGGCAATCCGATCATGATCTGTCCTCCACGCCGCCGGCCGAATTTGAATTGGCATCGTGTTGCGGATCGGTCGGCACTTCGATTCGGATGCGAATACCACCGGGCAGTTCGATGGTCGTGCAGACACGAGGCGGGTTGTCAGGCCAGGTGGCCTGCTCGGCTTTGGTGGCTTGTTCGAGCTGGGCTACTTTGGGAGCGAGCGTGACAGGCAGGAATGCAGTGGGCGGAATCTTTGGTTTTGATCGGGCTCTACTGGCCGGCCCCCGCAGTCTGCGTCGCCAGTAATAGTAGGATGGCTGGGAAACGGCCTCAGCTGCACAGAATGCAGCGACGGTGGTGCCGGACAGATCAAAGCGCTGCAAACGCTCGTCCCAAAGTCGGGCGGTTTCGGACTTGGACATGGGTTTTCTCCGCTCGAGTGAAACGAAACAAAACCCACCAAGCTAAACTCCGCGCCTACCATGGTTCTGGTGTACGGTTACCGCGCAACACCTGATTATACGACTGAGCGAGGCGATCAAATGGACGCATTCGGCGGCCGAGGTTTTGCGGCACGGTAAAGAATTGCCAACGCTCGCACTCCGCCATGCTCATACTCAACATTCCGGCTCACCCTTGGCTGTTTGGTTGGGCATTCTGCTGGACGGCATCCCTGAAAGCGTCGCTATCGGCTCGGGGCTCTACTTCATGCTCGCGGCACACCCTGCGGTCGACACGCTGCGTTTTGGTCACGCGATTCCATTCACGCTGATCGCTGGGTTATTCCTATCCAACTTGCCCGAAGCCCTGTCGAGTTCGTCCAACATGCTCGGCGTGGGTTGGTCACGACGGCGGATCTTGCTGATGCGGTTTGCACTCATGGTGATGACCGCAATTGGAGCAGGGCTCGGCTTTTTACTGGCGGGTGTGCTGAGCGAGACTTGGCTGGTATTCGCCGAAAGTGTCGCCGCCGGCGCCATACTCACGATGATCGCAGCAGCCATGTTCCCCGAGGCGGCGGAACACGGTAGACCCAATGAGGTCGGGCTGAGCACGCTGGCCGGATTCCTCATCGCGGTGATGTTCAAACTGCTGGAGTGAGCTCGCACCGTCATGCTCCGCAGCTTCGTGGGCCCGGACGAGGAAGGGGTGTTCCAACTGACAGGTGGTGGGATTATATAGATCAGCGAACGCGATTGCGTAGAACTCGACCGATTTTGCAATGGTTTACCGTGTAACTCACTGTAAAACTGCATGAATTCAACTTCTGGTTGAAGCAATTTCGCTTCACTATTTTAAGCTCACTTTCTGCCTCCTGAAGGTATTTCTTCCGCGATTTCAGAGAACGTCAATGCGAAACGAACCGATTCCGTTCAACCTTTGCTGCAGATCCATGGTGTTTGGCTATTATGGCAGCATGAGTCTCTGGATGCGATTGACAGCATCACGCCTTTCTGATGCTGTCGGTCGGCGTTAACATTGTAAATCGAGTTATTGAGATTTCTTTCAAGTGAGTGATCTCGCGTTTAGGCGGCAATTTTTATTTCCATCACCCGTTTTGAAGATCAATCGGCGGCATGCTCAATCGGACACATCACATTGGCGTCATTGGTCTGACTCAAAGCGGAAAGACTACTTTCCTGACATCGCTTCTGGATCACTGGAACAACCATGACCCAAAGAGGTTCTCACTCGGTAAGACGCCAGACAAGCACGAATTGATGATTCGCTGGGATGGCGACGATGTAGCGAGCGGTAAGCGTCGATTTGAAAGGAACCGCTCGTCCATCGCTGGCGGACAATGGGTTGACAAGTCATTGCAGCAGGAAGACTATTCGGTTTTCCTGAGTTGCAAGAGCTGGTACCGAGATCAGCCAGTGAAATTGCACGACCTTCCTGGTGAGCGTCTTGCCGATGCCGAAATGCTTCGCCACAAGTGCCTGTCGCAGTGGAGTGAGGCGATCGTTCACACGATCGAAATTGACGATTCACTAAAGGACCACGCCACGGATTTTCTGAATCTCTTTCACAAAACAACAATCGCCACCGAAGCGCGCCGTGGCGAATTGGAAACCGCTTATCGAGAGCTGATGGCTAGATTTCTCTTCAACCGCATCCCGATGATCACACCGTCATCGATGCTGGTCGACGCGGATGGCTGCTATGTTCCCGAAGATTCAATGGCCAGCATCTCCAAGTTGAAGACGTGGTTTAGGGATGAGTGTCCGATGGGAGTGGCTGGCAAGCCCATCGTTCCACTGCCAAGCTGCTTTAAGGACAAGGACAGCGAAATTTGGAACCTTTGCCAATCATACTATCAGGAGTACCGCAGTACAGTCGTGCTGCCGGTACTGGACAAATTGGGCGCGTGTCACGATATCCTTTTCCTCGTCGATGTTGCTGGCATCTTTTCGCAGGGAGATAGTTGGAAGAACCAGGCGAGCACACTCATTGAACGATTTGTCGGTGGTGTAGCACCTGCTAGCAAAGCGGAAAAATATTTCAACAAAACACTTCATTACGGCGCTTTGGGTTTTGTCTCACCGCAGGTTGATCGAATCATTTTTGTCGCAACTCAGGCTGATCGCATCCATCGCGACGATCGCTCGAAAGTGAAGCAGTTGCTCCAAGACTTGGCCCGCCCAGCAGTCCGGCTACCGGCAACGAAAGGCTACATCGAAGTCAAGTACTGCGTGGCGGCGGCGGTCGAGTCGACCGAGTCGCATCCCAATCACGAACTTCGCTACAAGGAACAGGACGGGGAAGGCGCCCTCAAGACGACGGTGAGTGAATTGCCGGATGAATTCCCTGATAGTTGGGAAAGCGGTAAGTACCAATTTCCTAGAACCGCTCCTCGCATGCCTGTGATCAAAGCAAAACCGCCCAAGCAATTTGGGCTGGATCGAATTACTGAGATTTTGTTTTCGATTACGAAGCAACACTGCGTGCTGGTCATCCAATGAAACAACGAAACAATATTTTCGATCGTCTTCCAAGTCTTGAAGACCAAACCGGTGCACCCGCGTCGTCTCAGTCGGTTGAGAACGATTCGTCGTCAAAGATCGCTTCTGACCAGCCTTCCAGCCATGAGGCCACAGGCACCTGCGGATTGGAGGAAACACCAGACCGCGAACCATCGACGCTGTCACAAACCGAGACACGGAAACCAAGAATATCGAGACGCCTCCGAAAGAAACAGGTGCGAATGCCCGCAGCAAATTCTGAGGAAAAAGCAACGATCAACCGCACAACGCAAGAAAATCCACCTCCGGCTTCCACGTCCCCTGAGACGGTCGCTGAAGCATTTGCAAGCCATTCCATCGTTGTCGACACCCAGCCCCCTGAACCAGTCGAGCCCATGAGCGATCCAAAACCGATTCGACCAATCAAGAACATTTTTGATTCGACCCTACTCGACGATTCTGAAGTTGAGGGCGACCCGATCTCCGTACAGAACGCGCAGTCCACGCATGCGGCCAAACCATTGTCAAGTTCGGAAACTCGTGTGGTGAAGCAGGTGAATGCTTTGCTGGGTGTGCCAGACGTTCCGGGGGAGCCGCTGGCCGACGACGAAATTCTTTTTGCCGATGAAAACAAAGAAGACGAAGCGTTTTTGGAGAACGCTGCGGCAGCCGGTCCTTCCAACTTGATTGGGCGACTAAAACACTTCAATTGGATCGTGGCTTCCTTCGCGACAATCATTGCATCCGCCTTTCTGCTTTTTGCTCTTTCGCAAACGGCGACGCTCGCGCGTGAAATCGGATTTTTGCCGTTTCCTGGCAACTGGATCGGGTTCATCTCGTTGGGCATTTTGTGGCTGGCCATTGCCTTCGCGGCTTGGCAGCTAGTCTCGGGTTTTATCCGACTAAAGAAAACGCCGGGGGTTTCGATGTCTGCGATTCAGATCATGAAGGATCGTGCTGAGAGTCGTCAATCGCACCGCGAGAATGAGAAGACTGCCGAATCTGCAGTCCGGGAATTTCTGCGGCAGTACCCGTCGGGCAATGCTCAACGTAAATTGATGAAAACGGCAGGATTTGGTCGCAACGGCATCTCGGATAACGAGTTCTTCGAGAAGATCGAGCACCTGGTGCAAAAGGACGATGGACTACCGGAACAGTGGCTTGAAGAGGTTCGTACTCAAATTGTCAAGCCACTCGACGATGCGGCGTCCAACCTGATCAAGGGAGTTTCACTCCAGGTCGGGGCATCGACTGCGATCTCACCTCGTGGAAGCGTTGATTCTTTGATCGTGATGGCGCAGTCGTACCGCTTGGTCAATGACCTGTGCCAACTGTACGGGGTTCGGCCAGGTGGTTTAGAGACATGCTACATCCTGGGTCAATCGCTTCTATCGGTGGCTTTGGCGGCTGGCGGAGACCAAGCGGCCGACACGGTCGAGGAACAATTGCGAGAGACACTGCAAGATGCCCTAGGGGTGGCGGCGGGATCGGTGGTCGCCAAGGTCGGGGCGAGACTGGGTGAAGGAACGATCAACGCGATGTTCGTGCGTCGGATTGGTAATCGCCTCAAGGTCTATCTCTGTCCGGTTGCGGATTAGACCAGTGATGGCAAGCCAGACGCATGCCGCCATCACGACGACCGCGTCTGAATTGAGCACTCACTGTCGACCTGTGCGAGGCGTTGAATGCGGTTTTGCTTGGCCTCTGCGGAAGTACGTAAAAGGCATGAAAGTGTCGTTGTACGAGAACTCTCACTGACTTGTGAAAGCCAAACTACGGGCCGATGGTAGAGCGAAGCCACTCAAAAAGTTCGGGGTGAGTTCTCACTTGCAGAAGGCCGGTGTGAGACAGATCGAAGACTTTCTTACTTTCCGCTGCCGGTGCGGCGGTTGCACTGGCAATCGTAACCGCTCCGTCGCCTAGGCCTGCGATGAGTTCGTCCGCATGGGCGAGCAATCTTAAATTCTCGATCATGCTCGATGCTGGGTTGTGATGCTCAATCCAGCCTTCGATCCCCGCAGTCAACTTTGCTCGCTCGGACATCGCAATAGGGCCATCGCTGCCGGCGGCGATATGAAGTCCAACGTGCTTGGGCAGCGGATGTGATAGCAATTGGTCACGCTCCGGACTGTTTGGTCGCAAGAAGATTGTTGCCTCGCCACTTCCGTCGCTGACCATGTCGAGGCTCTCGCGATCATTGCCGAACAACCGAACGGCAATGTCGGCAAACTCTAATTCCTGCTGAAACGACGCCATTGTGGAGCCAAGGTAGGGCGTTCCCAATGTCACCAAATCGGACACATTTTGCGGGGCCTCGTTCGACAGTGCGGCCCAGCCAACCAAACCGCCCAGAGAATGTGCGACAACTGCGATTCTGACATGGGGATGTTCTCGAGCAAATTTTTTCAGTTCTTCTCGCAAGTAGTCCGCTGGACGCTGCACGCCTCCATCGTTGGGATAGACCATCTCGACTACGAACCACCCCGCATCGCGAAACACCGGTGCGAGTTCACGGTACGTGAGCAGTCCGCCCTCGAGCCCATGGATGAGCACAGCGACTCGGTCTTCACCAGCGTAATCGCTTAGGTTTTGCAACCGTGGTGGGAACAACGCCGTCTGCAAATCACTTTCATGCTGGCGATCAAATTCCAAAACCATTTCGGAATCTGTGATGCTGTAATCCCGCAACGTGCCGGTGGTCTTCAACAACCACAATGCAGATCTCGTCTTCGCCGTCAGTAGGAACCAAACTGCACTGGTTGAGTGTGGGCTTGTAACTCGCGAATTCGATAAACCCGACGCATCGTCGCGGCCATCCTCGATCGGTAGCCTTACCTCGACCGTCCGGGTATTCTCGTGAGATTGCGAGATCGCTGGCAAGGTGAACACGGAGAGAGTGGCGATCAATAACGCTGAATTCCGGCTCTTGGTGAGGCGGAATGCAAGTCGACGTAGATTCGCTCGGATCTCGCGTGGACAATAAACTGCCACGGTGAAAAGGTGCGCGAATGCGGCGAGGCACGCCAGACCAAGCAAACCGCTCCAACTCGTCCAGCGATGACCGTACTTCCTAGCCTCCACCTTGGATTCAGGACCAAATTGAAGCTGGCTATCCGACTGAAGCTCTGAATCGTTTTGATGCTTGATGTCGTCCGTCTGTTGGCGCACCAGGCCGATGACTGGTCGCAGCGCCAAGTCCGCATGACGTGTCATGGTTCCTTCAGAAAGGATGGTCGCCAGGTAGCGGGGCACTTTTTGATTGTCCGCTTCTCGGACCTTTCGTTTCTCGTCGTCTAATAATATTGGTTCATCATCGTCTAAGATTGCATTTGTGCAGTTCATGCATAGATAGCGACCATCACCGTAGTAAGTCACCAGATGTGAAGGACAGCCCTCGACACCGTCGCACTGTCGACGAAGCCAAAATCCTTCGTATGTTATCTGAACCGAGCGATCGCTCACTCTAGCTTGCACAACAAATGGAGAGAAAATCAACTGGGTCATCATGACCAGCGGCAAGATGCCTGCAGCAATACGAGAGCGCCCCCTCGCCATGGCCGAAATCAGCAACCCGCTTTGCGTGGCAGTCAACGCGACCACGACGAGCACAACCCACACCCAGCAGAGACTCACGTCAAGGTTCTCAACAAAGAGCGTTCCCATCGCGACGATACCGTCTCCCGGTCCGTCTTTAGACGTTCCGTAAAAAACAGGTTGATGCATGAAGCGATGTCGCACTGTCAGTAACACGCCCGCTAAAACGGTCGCCTGCAGGACTGCCAATCCGGAGAAGAAAATGGTTTTTGAAAGCAGATACGCGTACGGCCGCAGCCCTTGGAGTCTTTCAAACTGAATGCGTTCGTATTGCTGTGTGACCGTGAGGTGGGCACCACTGGCGGCCATCCAGATTACGGACAAAACAGACAGGAATCCCACGAGATACGGAAACAGTTGATTTTCGCCCGTGGGCGAGAGCTGCGGGGCCGCGATCGCAATGGCAACCGCAAAAAGCAGCGGCAACCACACGAGCGTGTATACGGACTGGCTATTGCCACGAGGTCAATAACAGGGCAATAACCATCGCCAACGCGATGAGCGGCACCCAAGCGTGCGTGGTCAGAAGTTGTCGTACACTTGCAAATCGCAAATTGCCATCGCTCGACCACGCCGCCAATGCCGATTGCCCCCCCAGGCAGTCGCCAGCATTCTTGAAACCATGCACATCAGCCAGCAGCAGTGAGTCAATCAGCTTTCGACAAGTCTGCGACAGATGCTTCGCTCGTGGAACCCTCTTGAGTTTTTCAGCCAGTTGGCTGCGATAGAATTTCATCCCGCCATCGACAGCGGGCAAATTTTTGAGACCGACCAGCCACTCGGCGAGCACGACCCCGATCGCCGTCAAATCGTCATCAGAGAGGGGTTTGCCGCCAGCGTGAACGTACAGACGGGCCATTCGGTCATTGAGCTGCGTTTGCTCACACTGGGACGGCGTTTTTGCTCCGCAATAGAGGAACAGCTCCCCTTGTTGGTCACGGCAAAAGGACTGCTCGGTGATGTTGCCCTGGAGAGCACCCTGCGGTGGGCGATGCAGTGCCGCCAGGCCCTGCAGAACCGAGAGCAGCGCTGACTCGTCACCGGCCTTCCACTCAGTGGCCGGCTGGCTATTGGGAGGCGGATCGCCGCAGACGAGATGAGAGACCGGAGTGGTCAGCGGGTTGGTTTGGGTGTTCACGTCCAGCAGCAATTTAGTGAGGGAAATGGGAAGCAAAGAAAAGGGGAAAGTGGGAATTAGTGACAATCGAGTTCGAAGCCATTCCCTGCCCTTTTCGTCGTGTTTGCAGTGTCACTCGCTGAATCTTTGGTGCAGCCCAATCAGCGGACCGTAGTTTCGCATGTCCGCTTGCTTGATGGCGGCAATATACTCGTCGCGAATCGGACTCTCTGTGTTTCGCAAGTCGGTTGCAGGCCAGAGTGTTGCTGGTTGATCGTGCTGCATGAGCCAGATGTTTGCCAGAAGTCTTGCCCAGCGACCGTTGCCATCTTCAAAGGGATGAACCCACACAGCGCGGTGATGAAACTCCGCAGCCGTTGCGATTACGGAGGCCCCCGTTTCGTCATGTCGCTTGTCGGCCTCGATCGCAATAACGCCCAGCTCAGAGGAAATGATAGTTGGGCTCACACCGATATTCTTCTCGGTTGATCGGATCTCGCCTGCCCAACTCCAGATCGAGCCAAGCATCTCGCGATGAAGCCCGAGAAGCCAATCAAAATTGAACGGTGCGATTTTCCGCGAGGGTTTGGTGAGCAAGTATTTCTCAGTCACGCGCAAGATCGAAGCGAACTCGACTTCGTTAAGCTCACGCCGCGTTTTGACGGACTTCCATTTCAAGCCTGATCCATCAAACGGCGTGTCGTCATCTTTCCCGCTCGAACCAAGCCCCGTGCCCATGCCTTTACCGCGACCAGAGTTCATGACGCCCACAGTTTTCGGTTGGACGATGCAATCCGTGCTTTCGCTTCGTCAAGATGCGATTGGACCGACGCGCCAGACACAGCCTGAGACTCAAGAGCGACATTGCCTTGTGTCAACGCAACCAACCGTTTCGCTTTTACGGTGGCGACCTGTTCTCTGAATTGCTCGGCAGGAATCTCTGTCAAATCGAGCGAGATACCCAGGGCGAGCAGAATCGCTTGCAAGGTGGCGAACGAGAACTCGTAGTCCTCACCGCCGAGAACCCGAATCACCGTGGCCCGCGAAACCCCGCTCCGGCGCGCAAGATCCGAAACCGAGATCTCAAGATCCTTTTTTCGTTTCTGGATGCGCGCGAGTATTTCGGATTGAGACATGGCAACGAGTCCGAGTTGAATGGAGGGGATTTTTGGCAATTCGAGAGACTATGCCTCAACATCACATTGAATGCAATTGTTGCACACGTGATACAAAAGTCAATCGCCGACACAGGTCAGCGACGCCGAGAAAGAAAAGAGAGAGGGGTAATAAATGGCAATCGTGCTCGAAACCACCGATTCCCCTTTGATCGTGGCTGGACTTGGCCTCGTTTCGTTCGCATGTTTGAAAAGTACGTGCCTGAACCGACGATACTGCACCCTTATCCCAGCGAACGATTTCGCGTCCGACTCAAGGCAAGAGCCGTATGAGTCACGGTTCAAGTACGGATCTGTGCGGGGGGCGGCTGGCAACAGCCGTCCCTACCGCGATCCTCCGAGTTACGCCAGTGTCGATCCGCTCAGACGCATCGCCTGGAATACCCAACAAAGACACTCGACTCATCGGGTCTCTTCGAGGTTGTACATCGGAAACAGATGCTTCCTGTCCATCAATCTGTCATTCACCTACCGACGTCGGAGTTGCGCCTTGATCCATTGCGTGCCCGTCGGGACCGACGGAAGGCTCTTCAAATTCTGGCTGTGGCGGTTGCATGGGCGTGCCTGGGAATGGAGGCACGGGCTGCTCGGCGGAGTCGCAACCAATTGCAAGGATGAACGTCGCAAAAAGAAAAACGAGGGAACAAAATTTCATTGCTGTCTACTCGGCTTGGAGAGTTCAAGACTTTTCCTGGATGGTTTTTATTCGCGTTCGCACTCGGCCAGTTCGGACAATAGTTCAAGCAATCGCCGAACCTGAAAGTTCGACAAGTGGAGCACCCCTTGGCCAGGAGGCGATTGAATTGGGACGGAGCACATTATAACGGATGGTTCTTCTTCAACAACTGACAGGCTCGAGTCGAACGATAAACCGTCTTGTGAAAGGAAGCCAGTCAGTTGCACACGCAGTGATCGGTTTTTCGAAAGATTGGCACGCAACCTATCGATGCCGGTTGCGTCTCTATCTTTCGCAAACTTCTCTTCGATACTTTGATCAACCGCAGGCTGATCCTGAATGCCTTGTACAAATCCAGTTCTCTCTCCGCGTGGAAATTGAAAATTCAATACAGTCATGAATCCGATACCGAGAACAAAGGACATCAAGCCAGTAGCTACCAGGTACCTAAGGCCGATGCCCCTGCTCGTTGCTGCGACGGTGGAACGAAACCAGTCCTGATGATATTCCGTGGTCCCGGAATCCAAGACTCGGCGCTGAATCCCGACCCAGTTATCGGAATCCCCAAATGGCCCGAGCCAGAAAACCTGTCCGTCTGATTTCGTTGATGAACTCTGACCGAGCATCTCCAGAACTCGAAGAACTTGAGGCTCAATTTCGTCTGCACTCGGGCCTTCAGACGACGTGATTCGATATCCTTCACCTGGGACTCTGGCGACGATAAATGATGCAGTCGCTTCTTGGAATTTCTTGCTTGTGTGGTTCATTCTAGCCTCGCTTCCACGAGTCCAGCCGCGGACCATAGAAGAGCAGGAACTTTCGGCAGCCCCGAAAATACTAATACAAATTCGTAGCCTCCATTCCCAAACTTTTGTCTGATTGCTGATTCATTCGTGTTGTGGAGCGGCATTCCAATCACAGAAAGCGGCGCGTCGTCACGAGCCAAATCAAAGCGTTCGACCTCTTCCCATTGACGATTCACATACTTGGACACAACACAGTTGACGGATCGCGAGAGTTCCAGGTCGAGATCAAAATTCTCGGCTAGCGCCCCAAATGTAACGTTATTTCCATCTTTAGACAAGTAATGCAGTGAAAACGCATGTGCTGTTTTCGGCGAAATCAAAATGGCATGCGTCGCCAACTCGGGTTTTGCGTCTTGCTCAAGTCTCGCAGAATCAATCTTCAGCGTCGCACTATATTCCTTGTCGTTCGCGTACTTTTTGCAAAACTGGCTCGCAACTTCTATGTCGCTCAAAAGATACTTTCTTGCATCTGGTCCAAAAACGTCGATCTGCTCGATGCTTTGGCTTGCAGTGTTGAGTTTTCCCTCTAATTCATTCAGGCTCGTTGCAGGATCGGACTGAATTTCGTTCATGGTCTGCATCGATTCCGCCAGCGATGCAACAACAGATTCCCGTTGAAGGCCCCAGTACCTCTTTTGTTGAATAGCAGCGATGTCATCCGATAGCGAAGAAGCATCGCCGACGCCAAGCAATACCTGAGTCAAGAAACCAAGGTCTCTCGGGCCGCGACTCGCGGATTCACCAAGAAGCTCGCTAAGCTGGACCGAGATGCATTCGATTTCCAGTTTGGTAGCGGCAGACAGTTCAGTCTTTTGAACCTCCATCGTAGTTACAAGCCACTTCAGCTTGTCATTCACCTCCTTGACGTGCGCGTCCGTGGGTGAGTTGAGCGGTGCGACTTGCGACAGTAGTTCGCGAAACTCTCGCGTTCGCACCAGGACATCGTTTTCGGTTTGCTCAACGATGGAAGGCTCTGCCTTGTTCGTTGTCGTCGAGGATGTATCACTGAGTCCGATCCAACTGCCGATGCCAAAAACGATGACGAGAAACAGCAGACCACCAATAAGGATCGGTTTAATCGCTTTCCGATCTTCTCGGCGAAATTTGCGACTGTCTTTTGACAGTTCCTGTGCGTTTAGCAGTACCGCTTCCACATCATCCGCTCGCAATGCGGACGTTTTGGCAATGACTCGTTGTTCCGTCACGAGGCTACGCGGAAAATGACCATGAAGCGATTGCGAATAAGCAGACGTCAATTCCTTAAGTACACGTTCTCCCCATCGGTCGGCCAAATCGGTGATACTTGCGTCGTTCTTCCAGCAATCGACTCGTGTGATCACAAAGATGATGGGCAGGTACTCGTTTTGACGCGAATTCAAAACATATCGAATGAACATTTGCGCTCGACGAAACTCCCGCTCATGGTGCTGCTTGATGTCTTCCGGCTTCTCCCACGACTCGGGATCAAAGAAGAAAAGGAACGCGTCACAGTGCTGTACTTGGCGGGTGAGGAGTCCTTCAGCACTAGGTTTCTCAAGCGAATCTAAACCATCGATTTCACCTTCAAGGACCTCGCCGCGAAGGTCGATTAGTCGGTAGTTTGCGCTTTCGGCGCTCTCTCCCGTTCGAATAGTCAATTCGAGCGGCTCAGGATTGAAATCGGGTGCCGTGGGAAGCGGCTTATCAAACTCTCCGACTTGATCAGATATAAGTTGCAGGAATCTCTGACACGACGCCGACTGGCTCAAGATGCGTCGTTTCTTCTCCCAGTGCTTCAGTAGCTCGTACAGAAAGCGAGTCTTGCCAGCTTGAGTGCGACCGTAAACTCCGACTTCAAGATGCTTTGCAGTTTTCTTCAATGCTCATTCTCCCAGAACAAAATCACAGTTGAGATTCACGTTGCGACACACCTGTTTCAGTTTTTGTATCACCGGTTCCCCAGGAAAGGGACTCGTCTCGATTCGGATCGAAACACTTTGAGTGACCGACTGCATCTCGATCTTGCGCAACTGTGCCGCAAATCGCTCAACCAGTTCGCTGGTGCTTGCCGAGCGAATCTCGACCAGCGACGGGGACTTCGCTGGCAATTGCAAAAGCAGGTCACATGCAAACGGCTGAGCAAGATCGGGATTCGCCTTTGAGGGAACAAAACGAATGGTGATGTCGTCTCCGAACTGAGCAGCATCGGTATCACTGAGCGGTTTGATAACGATCGTGCCGCTGCCCGCTGCGGGTAGGGGGGCTGCGCTGGCTGGTTCATCCCGTTCTACAGCGTGTCCAGCAGCGGTTCCCGCCCCAGATCCAATTGGTGTAAAGGCGCTTAGAATCAAGACGACCGAAACCCAAACGATCGCGACAACCACAGTGCGTCCAAGAAACACGACGGGGCCTGAAATCCATTGGCGTGGGGAAACCGCAAACGCTGCGATAATCGCTGCGACAATGCCAATCCATCCGATGACGGTTGGGCTGGCCAGCCATGACCAAGCATCCCAAAGTAAACGCAAAGGCCCCGCGACGGCGAGTGGAAATAGGAATACGTCTGCGATCACATTCACTGAGTCACCTGCTGATCAGTAACAGCAGATCTCCACGGACCGTTGATACGCTGGACTTCGGACGTGCGAGCCTTGCACTGATCCACCAACTCCACGATACGTTCATACACACCGTTTCCTGGATACGGCTCCATGAAGATCGTGACTCTCCGAGTTTCGCTGTCTTGGTCCGCCAAAACACTTCTCGCAAACCAAATCTCAAGCTTGTCTTGAAGGATCGAAAAAAATTCGCTTCCGCTGGCTGCCGTGATCTGGAATTCTTCTTGCTCAACCTTCGGAGGACGCGACGAAAGATCGGCCTCGTTGTACGTTACGATTTCGCATTGAAAGTCAGCCGCGCTCGATGCGTCACTCGCAGAAGGCAAGAACCTAATTTGCAACTGGTTGCTCTGGCCAGCAATTTGAACTAGGCTCCTTTTGTACTCAGTGTCGGCTTGACCGCCTTCATACAGACCAGCAGCCACTCCTCCGATGATACCGGTAATCGAGGCGATGGCACCAATAGTTAGGACAGTGCCGATCACTGTCGCACCAGCCTGAATAGCGACGAACGGCGTTGCGATGGCAATCACAGTCACCGCGACAACAGCAACGACAACGATTGCCCCGACGAACAAGGCCGCTTGCAAATCAAACGTAGGCAAGTTTGCAAACGCCAATAAGCCGACAGTCCCCTGAGAACCTGCTGCGATGAGTTGGTTCATCGAATCACCTTTCGTTTGATTGATTTGAAACGGACACGTCGTAGATAGGAATCACCTTGATTCCCCAAGCCTTCTCAGCATTGGCAATCGTTTCGGACGACCAAGCTGGGAACCAGCCGTCTTCCTCAAATACCAGCATCGCGATCGAAGGCGAAGACGGCCCAGAGCGTTTGCGTCCACCCAGTTTTGAGATATCGGAATCGGAATGCATGGAAACTTCGTCGCCAATTTCCATATTCTGGTTCAGCTCAAAGCAGCGCCCGTTCTGCTCGCCCTTCCAGCCTGCAAAGAGATAAATAAAGTTGATCTGATCTAAGACGGGTTCCGAACTAACCTGTCGATCACTCGCTTTGGACGGCGTAGGTACAGCGGTTTGCATCAGCGCAAGCATGAGAACACCGAGCAATATCAACGCAACGTCCAAGAGCGACATGAAACGAACAATGACGTTTGCGTTGTTCATCGCGAACCATCCTGCGTCTGGGGCACTGGTGATGCGAGCCACAAAAGAGCGTTGAGCAACAGGTTTGGCATGATCATCAGCAGTCCCGAGACAGTCGTGCTCATCGCGGGCGAGAACGCCTGGATCATGCCCGACAAGTCACTGGAACCCTCACCACTAGCCATTTGGAACGACTGAAACGTATTCATCAGGCCAAGCACCGTTCCAAGGAGGCCAAGCACGGGCAATATTTCAGTCAGGAGCAAGAGGAATGAACGATAGCGGTCGATCCCTTGAACGAAGCCGCGCTTTGTTCCCTGGAAACGCATCGTCAATCCATAGCAGTGCAGTATGATCAGCGCAAAGCCGAAAAACAGGATCACTTGATCCAGTGGGCTGCTTAGTACGATCGTCCAATAGGCGTTGAACACGGATTCCTCAATCGATTTCAATTTCTCGGTTTTCTGGCGGTGAGCCACGCAACATTCTAACCACGATTGATCGGGGTGAACATGCGTGTTGTAGTTCTTTGGGTGCAGGTGGGAAATGAGCGAGAGTTGCTCGGAAAGCCCGTTTTCCTCGTGACACATGAATCTGCGTTGGCCCAAGACCGGCGGACACAAAACTTCAAGATCCTGAGCCGACTCTGATCCCAAGTGCAAACTCAGTCATGCACTCCTTGCACTGTTTAAGCATATTTAGCGTTTAGGAACAGATCGTGTACCAACACCTTTCCGTTTACAATCTCGTGTCGAATGACACGCGCCCGACTAACGACCTCTTTCTCGCTATAGTCCGCAAACCGATCATTGCTTAAAACGTATGAAGTTCGGTTTGACGCAGCGAGTTCAAGAATGGTTGCATCAGCGAGTTCGGCAGTTGCAACAACATGAATCTTAGCGTGCGGGACAAACTCTTTGCGAAGTCCAGCGTCGTCGATTTGAAGCATACGGCGAATTGCGGAATCAAATACGATAACAATCGAGTATTTACGCGTCAGTATTGGGATAGCTGTTTTGAGTGCCGACAATCCAATGAATTTGCCGCCCTCGTAGCACATGTTGTTTCCATCGACCACAAGTGTATTGATTTCGCGGGCAGCCTTTTTGCTCATGGTTTCGACTCTCGATTTTGCCTTCGCGTAATCGCGTTCGGCACGTCTGATAATTTTCTCTTGTTCACGAACTACGGAGCGAGGACTTCCTGTACCGAACTGGCTTTCGCATTCTTCATGTGTCAGTGCGCGTTCATAAGAATTGTCCGCGTTCGTTAAATCGTCATCAAGAGCTTTGGCCTTGCGAAGACTAGACTGGGCGTCGCTCTTTTTCGATTCCAGCTTTCGCAGCTCTTTGAGCAGCGGCTCAATTTGTACGTCGACCTCCGACTTGCGTTTCCCGACGATACGGAGTCTTTTTTTCGCGTCGAAAATGCGGGACTTGATTTTGCACAACTGTTTGTTGGTCAGTTTAAGATTGAATTCACTGTGGCGTTTCAGCACCGAGTCGATTTCGATGATATTCTTTCTGACCGTTTTGCAAACATCGACTGTTGCATTCATATGCTCGCTTAAACTGCGTTTTGACTTGCGTAGCTGCTGCTGTTTTCGGCGAAGTGTGACCTGTGGTTCCGCAAGCCAGTTTGCTGGATTGAACAATGAACCGATCAACGAGGAGGTTTTCGTGATGTCGCGTTGATTATCTGACTGTTCCAACTCAATGGCTTTTATCGTGTCGGCCAGTTTGCTTGACTTCGCCGCAAGGCCGCTACGTTCGTTTTGCAATGCATCGGAATCGATACCGTAATACCATTTCAATTCAGTGCTGACCTTCTTTTGTCTCGTGGTTAGATCGCGGATTTCCCGCTTAATCGCTGCGTACTCTGCACTATGCGGATTGTAGTCCATTTTTCGTTTAGTTGTTTGTGTCGAGGAGCGTGATGTCTAGTGACGAAACGAGGGAATTATCGCTGGAGGGGGAGGTGACAAGTCGGTAGTGATCGCCGTTCCCGCATACGGGTCATTGGGACGGAAACAACCGCTTAGGAGCGATTCGGCAAATTCCCTCGCTGTATTTGTTTCGGTCCACCTCAAATGCCTGTGCGAAAGCGAGCATTTGCATGCCAACGGTCGCCAAGCAAACGAAGGCGATTCGACTCATCAACGCGGCAGTCAATGATTCGCCTGGTTTAGCCTCAAATCCAGGGAGCTTTCTTTTGTCAACGCTGAACCGCTTCTGCGCTTTCGAGAGGACGGTTTCGGCTTGTGTCGACATAGTCATTACCTTTTGATTCGTTGGTTTGTGCTGAGGTTGAAGGGTGGCACAGAACCGCTCGGGGAGCAGTCGTTTCGGCATCGGTCGTTGCAGATCATGATCGCGCCACTTGGTTGTGTTGGGATTCGGAAGAAGGTTGCGATTTTCCACCTATTTACTTCTATCGCTGGAGCGTAACACCGAAGCAGCTGGTTTGGCCTGTTTGCTGTCACTCACTGCCCCACTCACACGCGACACACCCAGCACGGGAGCTGGAATCTGTGTCGCAGAGAACCGGCTCGCCTCGACACCTATACATATCGCAGGGGCGTAACACGAAAACCGAAAAAAATTCCTGAAGATCAATAAACGCCGTGAAAATCGGGGTTTCGATGGCGAGTGGGCAGCTCGAGGACGGGGCGTAGGCCGATGTTGCGGCTGCGGGTGGCTGGCTCGTAACTTTGCCGCCAATAGGAGGTCGCCGAGAATAGCGGGTTGGTATAGCCGCCGCCGCGAAGGACTTTGCGAGTGCCATCGCTGGGGCCTGTGGGATCAACTTTGCCAGAGGATGCGTAGAATGTCGGGGAAAACCAGTCTGAGCACCATTCGGCAACATTCCCGTGCGTCTGGTAGAGGCCGAATGGATTGGGTTGGAATGAGTCAACAGGCTCCAGGTTCATCTCGCGACCGCTGATCCTGAGGCTGGCCTGGCTCGGTCCAATCTCGTCACCGCTCCAGAATCGCGTCGTCGTGCCGGCTCGGCAGGCATACTCCCATTCGGCTTCGGTGGGCAGGCGCACTTTACCGCCCGCCGGGATGTTCGTACCGGAGTTCGATAAACGATTACAAAAATCGTAACCGTTCACGGCCTTCGGCCCTGAACGCATTGAGATCTTAAAATTTCTGCAGTGAAATTGCTATCGGTCGATTTGGCGACACCGGCTAGAATGCTGAGATCATGGATGGAAAAGCAAGCAACCAGTGCCAAGAGTGCGTCCAATTAGCTGCCAGAATAGCTGAGCTAGAGAAGCAGCTTGCCGCGATCCAAGATCAACTTGCGAAGGCAAGCAAAAACTCGGCGACATCGTCTAAGCCACCTTCGAGCGATATCACCAACCCACCACCCAAACGAAAAAAGCCAGGCCGCCCTCCCAAACGAAAACGGGGCGGACAACTCGGCCATAAACGGCACGAGCGGAAATCCTTTCTGGATGAGCAAGTCGATCTCATCCTTGAGTATCGCTACGACGAGTGTCCCTGCTGTGGTGGTTCGCTATGCGAAGGCGACCTTGATTCCAAGACGCTCCAGAGCGTGGAGCTGATCGATAAACCAATCAAGATCACCGAGCACCGACGGGTCGGCCAAACCTGCCAAGACTGCGGAGAAACGCATCACTGTGCCTTGCCAGATGACATTCAACGGGCTGGATTGGTAGGGCCGAAGATGACCGCTCTGATCGGTTGGCTCAAGGGCGTTTGCCACATGTCAATTACGAAGATCAGAAAGTATTTCCGCGATGTCGTCGGCGTGACGCTCAGCCGTGGCTTGATTCAAAAGCTCGTCGGCAAGGTCAGCCAGAGCATCGCCGATCCCTATCAAGAATTGCTGGACGCGATCTCCCAGCAGAGCCATCTCAATGTGGATGAGACGGGTCACAAAGACGACGGCAATAAACTCTGGACCTGGTGCTTTCGTGCCTACCTGTTTACCGTTTTTAGGATTTCTCCGAGTCGCGGCAGCAAGGTGTTGCTGGAAACGCTGGGAGCCGAATTCGATGGCACGATCGGTTGCGACTACTTCTCGGCATACCACAAATACATGCGACTTGATAAGAACGTCAAGCTGCAGTTCTGCATCGCTCACCTGATTCGCGACATCAAGTTTCTGTGCAGCCACCCTGAGCACGCCAACCAGGTTTACGGGCAGCGGTTGCGTGAAGACTTTCGCAAGCTTTTCAAGACGATTGCTCGCCGCGATGAGTTCGCCAGCGAAACAACGTTTCGCCAGTCGCTCGAACGCATCCGCAATGAGATCGCTTGGAATGCGACTGGCGAACAACCCGATACACAACACGCCGCCAACATGGCAAAGCGTTTCTACGATCACTTCGAAGACTACTTTCGCTTCATCAGTGACCCGCAGATCGGCCCGACCAACAATCTGGCCGAGCAGGCGATTCGGTTTGTGGCGATTCATCGCCGGATGACGCAAGGAACGCGTGGCGAGAATGGTCAAGCTTGGTTTGAACGGATCTGCACCGTGGTGGTAACCTGCGAGCAGCAAGGTCGCAGCGTGTTTGAATTTCTGGTTGAGTCGGTGAGCCAGTTTCTTCGGGGCGAGCCGTCACCCAGTCTACTGCCAGGGCCCTGCGATAGTTCGTAGGCTCACTCTGCTGCAGATTCAACGGTGGGGATCCAGAATGGTGGATTTCCGGAGGATTGGCTCCTGCGTCCAATGGGCAAAAGGAGCTCAAGCGATAGAAATGCGTGCATCGACGGAAGTCCGCCGGATTGAAAAAATCATTGGATACTTGAGAGATGCCTGAGAAAACCTTCCACTGACGACCACGAACGTTTAAGGCGGATGGAAATCACGAACATCACATCAATACAATTGTCATGACATTCAGATCCATCTCAGCAGAGATGTCAGTGAGCTTGCCAGGACAGTCCGGTGACTGAGCACGATGCATCGCTTCGGATCATCAGACACTACTCGTTCATGGCCGTAGGCCGTGAACGGTTACTAAAAATCGACCCACACGTGCCAGGGGATTTGAGTGGCTGGAAACTGAGTTCCGTCGCCTGTGACGGGCGTCAGCCCGCCTCCCATGACATCACGATACTGCTTTTGCGTCACTTCGTAGCGACTGAGGTAGAACGGCTGCGTGATCGTGACCTGATGCGCCGGTCGACTGGAATCGTTCCATTCCGGTTTGTTGCCGCTCATCATTGACAACGTTTCTGGTGCTCCCATCTCGAAGGTGCCCGGCGGAATCAGAACAAACGCCAACTGAAAGGCTGGATCGTTCGGCATTCCAATCGTGATTACGTCCGGAAGCGTCAGAGATTGAGTCCATGCCTGACGTGCGGCCTGGATTTCGGAAACGGAGCATGGTGCCGTTAAGGTCTTCGAATCGGTTCTGGTTGCGCGGGAAATTGGCTCGTGATCCATCGGTTGCGACTCAATCGTATCTGCAATGGATGGCTCGTCACGATCGTTTTTGACAGGGAGATCCTCGATTCGCACCGTCAAACGATCTTGGCCAGTGACCGTGATGTTGGCGGGGCTGAGCCGACGATTTTTGGGACCCTCGAGCGACAGTTTAAAAATTCCCCGATCAACGACAAACTTCGCCTGATCTCCTAGCTCGACGGATCGAACTCTCCCATCCTCGCTGGTGAGTTTGATGACGTCACCGGGCTGATGATTCTCGACCAGGACGGTGGCTTGGCTGTCGGTCTTGAAGACAATCTGAAAGGCAGTAAACCCGGCAGCGGCAAGCATCAACGCGACCAGCACCAATCCGCCCATACCGCGACGCTTTGGCTTCGGAGGTGCTTTCGGCTGGGTTGCCGGTACATCTGTGGGCAGGCAAGAGGACGCCTGGTTGGTCTCCTTAACGCTCGCAATCGGCGGACGTGGAGGAGTTACCGGTGGAGCTTGCACTTCCGGCGGCGTATGCGTTGGCGCGACCGAATACTGGAGTTGCTCCAACTGCGCGATCACGGCGTCGACGCTCTGAAGCCGATCGCTCGGTTTATGCTGCGTTAGTCGTTCGGCAAGTGCGGTGAGCTTTTGGACGAGTTCGGCTTGCTTGGCGTCTGCGGATACTTCCGGCAACTTGCTGAGCAAATACTTCAGCACGCGTCCCGCCGAGTAAATATCTGAACGATTATCGACGGCGCCTGAGCCATGGGCCTGTTCGGGTGACATATAGCCGACCGTGCCAGCACCGACGCGACCTGCTGATTTGCCGGAGTCGGCTGCTACGGCTAGACCGTAGTCGATCAGTTTGATCGTGCCGTCGGTCAGCCGCATGATGTTGGCGGGTTTCACGTCGCGATGGATAAAGCCTTTGCCGTGCAACTGCTCAAGTGCCCGGCAGGTGCCCAGTAACGCGTCAACGATCTCGTCGGGCGTTTTGATCTGCCCTCTGTGGGCCAGCGTTTGGAGCGATTCCCCGTCCAATAGCTCCTGAGCGAGAAACAGGTAGCCGTCGTGCTCCCAAGCGTCGTAGGACCGGACCAAGTTGGGGTGCTCCAACTGACCAGCGGTCTCCATTTCCCTGAGAAAGTGTTCGTGCGATACCGGATCGTCCTGGCGGAAGCCACGAATCACTTTCACAGCGACGGGGCGTTTCAGTCGCACATGGCGACCTTCGTAAACTTCTCCCATGCCGCCATAAGCGATCAGCCGTAGAACTTCGTACTGACCCAATTGGCACGGCACGGTCAGTGTGAGTTGTCGGTATTGGGAATCCAGCAGCGGTGCGAAGAGATCCCATGCTCCTGTCGCCGTCTCCTTGAGAGTTTCAGCTTCGATTGCTACTCGGGCATTTTCCAGATCCTCAGGGCTGATCCGAGCCAATTGTTTCGCAAATTCGTCAGGCGGATCTTCGAGCAGAGAAAGGGAATCCTGGCACTTCTCGCACTCTATCACGTGATCGCAGACAGATTCCAACAGATCCCCCGGTAAGTCGCCGTGGGTCAGGCGGATGAGCTCGTCTTGTGTTGGGCAACTTGCTGATTCGATCATACTTGCTGTACCGAAAGTTTTTGTCAGTGTGCTGGAACGCTCCCAGTGATAAATATCGGAAGGGCGTAACACGCGAATCCGGCGTCACGAATCTTCGGCTAAATTGTCGACCATTAACTCTCGCAGTCGTTTTAAAACACGCAGTTTATGCACACGTACGGCTGCGGTCGTAACTCCAAACTGGCGAGCAATATCGGCTGTCGGCACTTCTTCGACTGTATTGAGCCAGAACATCTGCCAGGTCTTTTCCGCAGTGGATTGCCGGACGAGCTCCATAGCTCGGGCCTTCACATCATTGAGTGCCTGCTGCTCAGCCTCAATTTCCTCAGCGTCCTTCTGCTCGGGTGTCATGATCGCATCGAGCACCTCCTGTGACATGCAATGGTCCTGAGGCAACGAGCGAAAGTAATCGGCAACACGCCGCTGAACGATCGTGCGAAGCCAGCCGCGAAATTTGCCTTTCGTGGAATCACGCTCAAAGCTGCCGATTCGTTTCGCGATCGCGTACAGGCTGTCCTGGAGCACGTCATCCTCTGCCGACACAGGGACATTCTTTGTGTGTATCCAGCAGGCCAGCAACGGCGTATAGACGAGCACGAAGTTGCTCCATCGCTCCGGCGAGAAATTCTTCAAGTCGACGATCATGGTAGAATGCGTGGCAAACTCGGAATGAGACCGGGGCTGCGATCGCCGATTGGATGAGTCTTCGGGGGGCATGGCGTTGTTCTCGTTTGGTTCAGTGCACAAAAGATAACGAACTCTGCGGGAGAATTCAGCCACGGAGGCACGAGAAAGGTCGCGACGTGCACTCTCGATCGTGGCGGAGGCGGCGGCATGTCGAAGCCGGACGCCGTAGTGGAGAGTCCATCACTTCCGCTCATCGAAAATGTTCCGCGCTGCGACGCTGTGATAGCACGCACCATCGGCTAAAGCTGTTTCCCCTTGGTAGCAGTCGACGCCCAGAACCCTCGGGGTAGAGAACCTGCTCCGACTGCCGCAGTCAGTGATGCTTCCGAATGCCTACCGTTTTAGTTTCCGAAAGATCGCATCGCTGAACTTCCATGATGACAGTGATATGATTGTCACGATCCGTCGTCACCTTGCTTCTTTTGATCTATCTGAATACTCCCAAAGGAGACCTGCTTTGAGTGTTACCTTTATCCACACCGCCGACTGGCAACTTGGGAAGCCGTTTGCCGGTGTCCAAGATCTGCAAAAACGTGCTTTGCTGCAAAACCAAAGATTTGAAGTAATCCGTCGGATCGCTGAAAAGGCCAAACAGTCGAGCGCACAATTCGTCGTGGTTGCCGGTGATTTGTTCGATTCGACCAGCGCCACCAAGGCAACTGTATCGGCCGCCTGCAGTGCGATCGGGGCAATTGGTGTGCCCGTTTTTGTCATTCCTGGGAACCATGACCACGGTGGTGAAGGCTGTTTGTGGGATCAAGAATTCTTTCAACGAGAACGAGATCAACTAGCACCGAATTTTCATGTGCTGAACAAACCTGAACCGCTGGAATTAGATCAGGTGGTACTACTGCCTTGTCCGCTGCAGCGGCGACATGTATTGAATGATCCCACTGAATGGCTGAGGACGTTTTCAGATGAAACGCACAGCTATGGCGACAAACCACGAATTGTGATCGCTCATGGCAGCGTACAGGACTTTGGTGGACTGGTCGACGATGAAGATTCCAGTTCCGGAGCCTCCAATCTGATTGACCTGGACCGGCTCTCGGATCACCAATTCGATTTCATCGCACTCGGTGACTGGCATGGCACCAAACAAGTTGGCCCCAAAGCTTGGTATGCAGGCACACCGGAACTGGATCGTTTCGTCAAAGGTAGTGACCACGATCCCGGAAATACTCTTATTGTCCGAGTCGGTCGTCAGGAGACACCCCAAGTCGAGATCGCCAAAACGGGCCTAGTCGGTTGGCACGATCTTTCGTTCACGTTTTCCGATGACACGTCGATTGAAACGCTCGCTGCCCGAGTGGTCGACCGAATTGGCAATCGAGCCAACGAAGATCTCTTGCACCTTCAGTTGGATGGTTCGTTGGGAATCGATGCGTCGACGCGACTCGACACGATGCTCGAGTCATGGGACTCGCGACTAACTCGCTTGAAATTGAACAATCGGACCACACTTGCACCTAGTGCAGACGAGCTAGATGCACTTGTTCGCCGTGCCGACGATCCGTTGGTTGCAAGCGTCGCTTCACGATTGGTCACTCTGGCCTCTGCCAACGATGACGACGCCGCTGTTGCCCGCACCGCACTTCGACAACTCTATTCTTCCTGCCACACCCTCTAACCCCAGGGCCTAAACATGCGATTAAAGTCAGTCACCATTCGTAATTATCGTGTGCATCGAGAACTAACCGTCCACCTCGATCATGCCCGCAACCTGATTGGCGGCCCTAACGAAGTTGGAAAAAGCACGCTTGCCGAAGCCACTCATCGAGCTTTTTTCCTGAAAGCGAAGGGCAATACGGAACATCATCGTGCGATGAAGTCGACCCTTTACCCAGGCCAACCCGAGGTCGAGTTAGAATTTGAGGCGGGAGGCCAGATCTATCAACTGAAAAAGCAATTTGGCCACGCCGGTACGGTCACTCTGAATCCCGCGGATTCGGTTTCGCTATCCGGCGACGCGGCCGACACGAAACTCGCCCAAATCTTGAATGTCGAGTCCGGCGTGAGTGGAAAAGCGACGCTGGCACAGTGGGCTCATTTGTGGGTGTTGCAGGGCGAATCGGCTAATGATCCGTCAGTCCATGCAACCCAACAGCGAGATGCATTGGTAACACGGCTGCAGGACATGGGGGCGTCTGCCGTCTTGCAATCGGACCTGGATGCCCAAGTCGCAGCCTATTTTGCCGACGAGGTCGGCAAGCTGTTTACAAAGGCGAATAAGCCCAAGGCGGGGTCCGAATTGGAACGTGCTCTGCACGACGCAGAAGTCGCCCAAAACGAACTGCAACGTGCGCAACAGCGTGTTTCTGACTTGGATCGAGCCGCGGCTGATTTGGATTCAGCGAGTAGCGATCTGACCAACGTCGTAAAGACTTTGATCACATTCAAGGCAGAACAAAAGCAGCTCGACTTACGATCCAAAGAGCTTACAAGGCTGGCCACCGAAGAGTTGTCTCGTCGCGAAAATGCCAACATCGTCCGTCGACGATTTGATGAGTTGCAGAATGCAAATCAAAGAATCACGGATCTAGGGGAAACGATCAAGATTCTTGAGCGGGAATTGAACCCGCAGAACGCAAAGCTTTCGCAGTTGGAACAATCCTTGGCAAACGCCAAACAGCGTGTTCGTACTGCTGAACAAGAACATCGAGCCGCCATCGATGCGGTTCGTGACGTGCGCCTTGGACACGAATTGGCGTCGGCTCACGTTCGAGAATTTGAGCTTGCCCTGCGGAAATCAAAACTCGACGAAAAGGTAGAAGCCATTAAGCAGATTCGGAAGTCGATTTCCGATCTCGAGACAACGCGGTCCCAGTTCCCAGATGTCGATGAAGAAAAACTTGGCGTTCTGCGAGCATTAGAAGCCGATTGCACGAAAACACAAACCTCCTTGCAGGCGATGGCTGCCGGATTAGAAGTACTGACGACGAATCAAACCGTGGTCGTCAACGGCACAACTGCTGGGCAAGGTCAAAAACTAATTCTTACGGAAGACACCGACGTCAATGTCGGCGACACCGTTCGACTGCGAATCACACCCGGCGGAGGCATGACACTGGAGGAAGCAAGGAAGGCGAAAGACGATACCGCGACAACGCTACAAAGAAACTTGGATGAATTGGGAGTGGAGACGTTTCAACAAGCTGCCGACGCCTACTCTCACCGAATCAACATCAGTGCCCAAATCTTAACACTAAGCGCCGAATTGGAGGGAATGGATCCAACGGGAACCGATCACGAATGGAGCGAAACGAAAAGAGAGCTTGAAGAAACGCAAGCAAGCATTCAGCGGCGTTCGGAACAACTCCCGGACGTGACGCTTCCGAAGAATCTGGAGACTGCGAAGGCCGTGGTCACCGAATCTGCCGACGAACTTATTCAGACTCAAGCCAATGACACGGCATCTCGGGCCGCATGGGATCAATGCAAGTCCGATTTCGATCGAATTGAAAAGGAATTGAAAGAAACGGCAGACTCCGCCAAAGAGAAAAACACCGAATTGCTCAATCAGCGAACTCGGTTGAGCCAACTGATCGAGACTTATGACAAAGATGGTAATCTTCAACGGCGTCTCGATCAGTTACAGGTCGAGAAGACGACAGCTGAGCGACAATTGTCGGAGACTACAGCGGAAATTGAAAAGCTGCAACCGGAGCTTCTGGAGGCAGATCGAGAGCGAATTGAGCGAGCCCTTGAGCAAAAGCGAACCCAGCAAAGCGATCTTCAATCACGGGTTGCTGTGGCACGGGCTACTTTGCGAAGCGACGGTCATGAAGATCCCAGAGCGGCACTCACCATTGCCGATGCGAAAGCACACATCGCCAGCGAACAGCGGGACGCCGTAAATCGTAAAGCGAATGCAGTGGCTTTGCTGGATCGCTTGTTCCAAGAGGAGCAGCGATCGCTCGCCGACAAGTTCACGCAACCTCTGGCGGAAAAAATCACGGGCTATCTGCGATCGGTGTTCGGACCCAACGCACAAGCCTCGGTTAGGTTGGAAAACAACAAGTTCACCGGATTGCAACTTTCGCGTCCCGATCATGGTACGTTCGGTTTTGATGATCTCAGTGGGGGGGCACGAGAACAACTAGCTGCCGCAGTTCGATTGGCAATGGCAGAAGTCTTGGCGGCCGATCATGGAGGTAGCTTGCCAATCATTTTTGATGACGCATTTGCCTCCTCCGACCCAACCCGAATCCACGCATTGCAACGAATGTTGGATCTTGCGGCAACACGTGGACTACAAGTCATTGTGTTGACGTGTAACCCGGAAGAATATGCCGCATTCGGAGCAACGCAATCGATATTGCGGAAAGCGCCTACGTCGTCTGTCAACCAACTAGAAACTGTACCTTTGGTAGACCCGACCGACCCAGGTGGCGAAGCAACTGGATCAGCTTGGGTTCAACAGATTGGTGCAAAATCCAATCAGCAGATCGCAAGTTCTGATTCCGATGATCTTTCGCACCAATTTCTGCAACGTCTGCGTGAATTGGGCGGACGATCGGGCAATCAATCGCTTCGAGAAACGCTCGGTTGGAGCGACGCGATTTACGACACCGTGAAAACCGATCTCGTGTCGGCTGGCAAGGTCGTTCCCGGACGCGGGCGAGGTGGGAGTGTTGCATTGGCTGACGTGTGATCCACAAATAAAACTGCTTGTGTGGGTCTCCCCGTCTACAGCAACACGATGCACCTTTCCGGAGCACGAGGAGTCAGAATGCGAAATGTAGAACCTCGGCAATTGCCGGGGCTTAAGAAAGTCGCGGAGTTGGTCATCACTCAGCAAGGTCTCAAGGCGGTGTTGGGTGACGGGATCAAGAAAAGCATTGATATACCGATCGGATTGAGCGGCAGTGTGAACCGACGTCAATAATTGATTCATCCACAAGCGAATCCAGATCGATGCCGGTTGCAACAAGCGAACCGACTGCACGCAGCGCGTGGTCGCAAGCCCTGGTCGACCGGACTTGCGCCAACTTTAGCAAATTGCCTGTGCGCAGGTGCGGAGTCGACGGGAGTAGATTTGGACCTCCGCCTGCGTGCGCCGGCGGCCGACGCCGGTTTAGCGCAGCAGCGCTGCGGAAAACGACTATCTGATCAAACAAGATCGAAGTCGCCGTTTGAGGCATGACGCCGATCCGTTTGACGAAGTTGCCTGTGGAGAAGCTCACAAACGCAGTCCGGGTTTCGCGTGACCGATAACAGACGCCATTTTCCGACGGGCGTTTCGAGCAACCAGGAACCGCGGGAAAGAAGCATGGATTTCAAACCCCAGGGTTTGTCGAAACTTGGGATGAATAGATGAATGCTTCCATGAAAATTCAATTGATGCTGAAGTACGAATTCATCGTTCGGCTCGATTAACAAAGCCGCACTCCTCATGGCTGGCATATCGCACGTTGCCAATTGCTTCTCGAGTGGGTTGCCAACCCGAGTACCGCGATTCAGTAAAACACCTTCGATGAAATTGTGAATCTGTTTATTGGAACACTCGTCCACGTCTGCGGGAACGATCGACTCCACGATGCGGCCAGCAACCGTACGTGCGGCCTGTATGTCGACAACGGAAATCGGGGCGAGTTCCGATGAGAACACGAAGTCAACATTCAATAACTGGAAGAGCTTACCCAACGCATTCAGCTCACTCGACGACGATCCGTTTGTCAGAGTAGTTTCAGTCGTGTTGCTTTGCGATTCGAACGATCTCGAAGCCATCGCCATTTCGATCAACACTTGCGTGTGCAGATGTGGGCTGACTTCGACGCGATTATTCATCGGCCAATCGAGAATCGATTCGAAAGCATTGCAAATCGCCGCTAACTGATCGCTGGCGCACTCGCTTTGCACGACGAGGTCAATTTCACCGGATTCAAGTACATCTTGGTGCTTTGAGAGCCAATCAGCGACCTTCACTGCCTGACGCGATTGAAGAATCACCAGAGGCAACGGAAACGGCGGGTCATCGGTGTTCCACTCGTGCAACATCAAGTCACATCGTGAAAGCGTTGCCCATGTCGAACGGCCCTGTGCGAACCGACTACCAGGACGCCGAACACTCAATAGTAAGAACCGCCGGCGTGGGCGGAAGTCATGCTCGAACTGATGACGGTCCAGAGTAATCATTCGAGGTGGCACGTAATTCCTAAAATCCCATTTGATAACACGTCATTAAACCCGATCTCGGCTCAATCCATCATGTAGTGGGCGTCTCGGCGAGCTTCCCAGCGTTCGAGTCCGAACTCCGCTGCTATCAGCGGCAAACGCGACGCATCTGTGCGATTGCCATGAAAGATGATCGATATTTCCCGCTTGGGATCGTACATGACTCGTCCTCGGGGAACAGAAAAGTATTCGTCCACCGGATAAGCTCCCAGTGCCATCGCTGCGTCAGGCCAGTAATCATTGTGTGAATCGTCACTATCACATAATCCGATTTCAGGATCGGGATCACCAACAGGTACCGGATAGGCGATAACCTTCCGCCCATGATCCCACCAAATTCCAATCTGTGATTTCATCGAGTATGCCTTTTCTAGATTCAAGGTGAGCTCGCCATCTCTCCGCAGACGGGACAAACCGTTTGCCCCGGGGCCACCGGTGTGCCGGAGAACTCGCAAAATAATCGCTTCACACGACTCAACGCCTGACAAACATCTTTCGGATCTTGCTGGGTACCTCGTGTCGTTGTGTTTTCGCAATATGCTTCGTCGCCTAGTCGCGTCATTGGCCCGCCACACTCACGACAAAATCCACCCCCGTTTCGCACAGAAAAGTGGGTCGCCATTATTCGATCGCCTCCGAGTCGGTTCCAAGCACATGTCGAAGTTCAGGAGATCGAAAATGTTCTCCCTTAGTGCCTTTACCAGTTGATCGTCGTCGCTGCGTTTTCGTCATGTTCGATCGGTGCACTTCATCGAAGACTTGTTCCAACGGAAAGCCGGTCGAGACGGCATCACCCAACAAAACATAGATCCGATCGCCCAACGCATCGGCTGCAGCCACCAGGTCTCCTTCTGCATGTGCCTCAATCCATTCGGCCAGTTCCTCAATCGCCATCAACGCTCGCCGATTTAAATGAGAACGATCGGGCCCAACAGACATCGATGTGGCGATCAATTCTCGCAATCCGCTAGCGAGCGCGCGATCGGCCTCGTTATCTCGCTCGAGCAATTCGGCGTCGGCAGCAACTTTCTCGCCAATCAACCGATGGAACTCGGTCACTTGGGCCAACTGTTTTTCCATCAGCACACCTGCTTTCCCGTTTCGCCGCTAAACATCCAGCGGCGGTCAGAAAAATCGTAATTGCCCTCATTGCGGAACAGCATCACGTTGACGCCAGCCGGAATATTCTTGAGCATTTCCGGCTGATCATCGACATACATCGTCACGCCATGCTCGGCGATCACCGCTGCCTTCGCATCCATCCGATCAACCAGCACCACTTCGTCGTAGCGAATGTTGCGTTCGTCCAAATCCGCAATCGCCTTCGGGCGGTCGCGTCGGTACGTAATCACGATCACCTTCCCCGGCCACGAGTGTGTCCAAGCCGAGAAGAATTCCGGCGCATCGGTGATGCAGCCGTCAAGGTCGAGGCCGAGGGTGAATTGAAGATTATTCATGACTACTCCGCAATCCATGAAGCATAGAAATTTCGTTTTTGAAGAAGACCTTGAACTATACGATTAAAGGGGGTTTTCCCGATCACGCCACACAGATCTTTTAGTGAAATCGCCTTGAATGAATCGTCGAAATTTGGGCGCTGTGTTTCCCAGGACTTGATAACTCGGTCGCGAGCAACAATTCTCCAATCAGATAAGACTGGTTTCCATCCTCCGTCGATCAATGCTTTCAAGCTTTCATCGCCGACTTTCCCACGAAGACTCTCGCTAAAATTTCCGTTGAGCGCTGCCGGAACCCTACCAGAAACCCTTGGCTTGTCTGTATGAGCAGAGAGCTCGCAGTCTTTCAATATGCGATTCATTGCTGCTCGCCGCAGCCCGCTGTTGCCAAGCTTGACTTCCACCGGCAAGATGCCCCCATCAGTCAATTCGATTGCTAGGTCGAGTGTTCCGCTTCCGTCGAACGAGACACCGGACTTATCGAATCCGAGTTTGCATTGGCGATGAACCCGCTTCACAGCGGAGCATCCGAACAATTGCGGCAAAGCGGCAAGCGTCTGATTCATTCCTTCTTGTAGAACGTACTCGCCGATGTACGGGAACAGACTCGCCAGAACAAGTGAATCGTCTTGGTCGTCCTCCACAACTGCTTCGAGGAGGAATTCTGGAAATCGCTGTATTGTGTTCATTGGGTAGGTGTGTTCACCCAAATCAACATAACATGGCTGCACGTCAATCAGTCGTATCGCGGTGAGATCCCGATCATCACCGTAAAGCAAATGAATCAAGTCAATCGCGTCAGCGTCGTATTGCGTGTGAAGATGGTCGAGTGCTTCCGTGCCCGAAACTGCGTTGACAGGGACACCGATTATAGCTTTGAGTGCGATGTGTCGATCTTGTCCGCGGCAAGCGAGATATATATCGTCCCCTGGCTGGAGCGACTTAACAAGTGCGATGAAGTTCCCATCGCTATTTCTCGCAGTACGCGATATGACACGATTCTCAAGCGCCAGGTCAATTGTGGCTCGTAGGTCTGCCGTCTCATTTGCGGCAAAGTAAATCCAAGATTGCATATTTGCTCCTGACTCGGCTCAGTTGTTCGAGAGTGTAGCTACAAACGAAAGAATACGTGATGTCATTAGTTCTCAACGATCTGTTTGATCGTTGTTCTGGCGACGCGCCAGGTTCGCATGCGGCTTCGGCTGGGCATGCCGAGCCATATCATAAGCAATCCGAGGCCGGCTTGGGGGACCAAGCCGGCCGTCAATAGGAACAGCCGCAAGTTGATGCCGGATTCCTTGCCGAGATCTCCGAATGCGTTGGAATCGAGGTAGCAGTACAACGCCATTCCCAGGCTGCCAAGAAGCATTTGGCAACCGTAGAACAGCGAGATGAGTTTGGCGATCTTTCGCAAACGTGAGTCTCCAGGGAAAGAAATTTCAGGTGATCAGTCAACTTGCGGGGAAGGGGCAGGCCAAATGCCTGCCAGACGATTCACAGCCCAATCTGCGATTCCGCCTTTACCTTGTCCTGCGAAAAGGTGATCGAAATGATCTTGCCTTCGTCTTGCCAGACCATGCTTTTCATGTCGATGGAGATGCCGCCGAAGCTGGCGTCGCTACTGGCCTGCTCGGTGCCAGGGCCAAGAATCGACTCGACTTCATCGATTGTCATCCTGGTTTTGACTTCGGAGTAGTTGTCTTTGTTGACTCGATTGTCGCCGCAGCCAACGAAGAGAAGAAGGCAAGACAACAGCAGCAGGCTTTTGATTTGGGACATGTTGTGAATCCGTTGGGAGTGAAGGAGTGAGATGGTGACAAGCAGGGAGCTACCAGGTGATGTCGTACAGTTCGCCGTCGTGGAATTGGACGCCGAAGTTTTTGTTGCAGTGCCGGCAGGTTTCTCGTTGAGTGCCGTTTCGAATTCGATCACGAACTGTGTTGGGGCGACCGCAGTGTGGGCAAAGGACGGTGACAACCAAATGAGTTGACTCCGGCTGATGTGAAGTTTGGAAATAAGAAGTGAGACGATATCGGGCGGCCGAAAATAACTCCAGAGTTGGAAGGTTCTTTGACAGGTTTGAAGCCGTGAGAGAGGCGGGGCGGCCACCAAGCGGCAACCGCCCCGCACAAATCAATCTCCCACCACGGAGAACGCATCACTAACTAATCGAGGCCTGCAGCATGGCCCTCTCTTCCATCCAAAGGCAGCCCAACATATTGCTGCCTTCCCAGGCATATTCAAGCGAGCAATCTTCATTTGGCACTCGCACCGCGCCCCAAAACAAATTGTTCACTCGGCGGCCGCGGGCACTGCAATCTTCCACCAACAGCCTTTCGCCGCTGGCAATCAATTTGCCTCGCAAATCACCATGGGCATCCAACTTCAAGGCAAGACATAGCCGCATATTCTCTACATCTGCCTCACTCAGCGGCGGACCCACTTGCCGCGCCCGAAATCTCTTAGCAATCATCTTGGCCTTCATTGGCGAGCGCGTGGCACGCACCGCCTCTCGGGCCTCTTTATCATCGGGGGCAAATCGCAAGGCCTGGAATAGCGCCTCGGCATGCCACCATTTCAGCCCTTCATACGCAATCGGATGCGGGCTCACATTGCTGAGCCAACCTCCGGGCTCGGCCACGCTTCGGATCAGAATCTGATCGTCGGCGGCAGGAAAGATCATGGCGGAAATTGGGGACGGGGCAACACATGCCGTAGGCAACTCCAGCGGAAAATGGAAATGCACACGTCTGCCTATCTAGAGTGCGCCGTTACCTACAGCGTATTGCCTGTCGCGAAGTCCACTGGAACATCGTGTTTCCTGGTCGCTAACGCCGGTTTTTGTAAATATGCTCCAAAAGGCGACTGCTCAAATCCGGGAGTAAATTTACAAGGCGGTTCTCACGCGCTTGCCGCAATCCGGAAACCTGTCAGAAATTCTGTCACGCGAGTCCGTTGGACCGGTTGGATGGTTCGAATCAATGAGGCCCACCGTTGGGCTAGCCCTTCCCCGAATTAAGAGACAGCCATTTGAAAGTGATCATCGCTGGATCTCGCAGCGTTGCCCGTATCAGTTCGCGTCGCTGGGACTACGACGAACTTGCCAGCGTTCTCGAAACCCCGATCCATGAATCTGGTTTCCAAATCACCGAAGTCATCTCGCGCGGCGCGCGCGGTCCCGACCGTGCAGGCGAGCAGTGGGCCGCTCGGAACGATGTCCCAACCACCGTCATCAAACCGAACTGGAAACTCGGTCGCGGAGCGGGCTCGATTGCTAACCGCGAGCTCGCCGCTGTCGGCGAAGCCTTGATCGCGCTTCACGACGGCGAAAACACCGGCACGCAGGACATGATCGAGCACATGAAGCGGCCGGCATGCCGGTTCATGTGCTCGTTGTGACGGCATGCCCCCCCTCTGATGCGGATTTCTTCCGTTTGAGGCCCTGAGCGAGGTTAACGAAACGCTCGCCGGCGCCACATGTACATATTCAATCGCGTGCACGTGCACGCGTTTTTTTTGTTTGAGAGCCCAGTCACCCCGGAGTCCGATTTGAAAACAGCCACACTCACGCCATCCTCGTCCAAACCAACCAAACCAACCAAAAACTGCTCGCCACCAACCGACCAAGGACATCACCGCGGGAAGCCCAAGCCGACAGAAGCGCTCAAAGGATCCCAAGCCGACAAACGAATCGATTTCCTTTTCAAAAAACACTTCGGCGAAGACCCTGATTTCCGCCCGCTGATTCGGGAACTCGCCGAGCACGACCCGACACCCAAGAAAGAGTATCTCGCCTGGCTGGTCAAACACTGGACAGGCAAATGGCACCCACGCCGCAACTACGCGATCACATGTCGTCGCGAACGGTGGCCGAGGTTCGAGATTAGAATCAAAAGCTCCAAGAGTGCTGTTTGGCGTTATCACGAGGCGTTTCCAGGTTCGATTCCCAAAACCAACGAGGAGATTTCCCAAGAGAAACTGACTGATTGGCGACGCCGCACCCCGGGTGCAAGGAAGCCTGTCAAAAACTGGAGTGTTGGTTGGCAAGCCGAGTCGCGTGAGCGAAACATTCGCTTTGAGGACTGCCTGCTGATCAACTACTCGGAAGCCTCGATTCAGCAATATGCACGAATGGCCGCTTCATTGGTAACCTCGCCAATCGCAGACGCTTACCAAACCAAATTTCTTTCGTATTTTACGGAGACCGAAGACGAGCAAACACAAACAGTGAACGAAGAGTTGGGGCCGCTCATCCTAGAGCGACTTCAGCAGCGAATCCTCGAGATCGAACCGCTGATTGCGTACGATCCTCTCAACGCATTGCCTATGCGACAGGGATCCGGCAACGGTTTTTGGATGGTGAAGCAGCGATCAAAACGGACGCTGCGTTATGGTGGGAGTACACAAAACGTTTCGTGTGTTCGACGCCAACCTCCAGACGAAAAAACACGATGCAATCACCAAGGTACCTGCCGCCGCAATCGTTTAAGGCTTCTTGGAGGTAATGGATCTGGCATCAATCAGCGAGGGGACCGTGTTTCACGATAGAGCACGGTCCACTCGCCTTCTTTTTACCCGTCTTCCCTGAAAACCCTACCAAAACCACTCATATTCATGACACGATACAACTTTCAAACCGACAAGCCTTACGCGGCAAAGCTGACCAAGGTATCGACTCGCCCGATTGAAAATGATCCAGCGATTGCGCTTACGCTGATCCGTCTCGAGTTCGCGATCTATTGGATGGTTGGCGAGCAGCGACTTGAATCGCAGGGCGAGATTGCTTGTCGCGATCTTGTGATCGGCCCGTTGATCCCTTGCGACCGGGATGCGGGCTTGCTCGCGTACGCCCAGGCACTGCGCATGCCAACACCACCTGAGGCCCCAGGAAGCTGGATCCACTTGCAACGACGCGATCGCTGGATCGAGATCACTTTCGGCCCACGAGAAACGGAAGGAAGTCGCAATCCGTTTCGCGACATCCGATCCTTTTCACCAGACGGCTGGGCGATCAAAGAGTACCGCTATGACCGCACCGCAGGCTGGGTAACGGTCGCCGCAGCCGCCGACGCGGCCCAAGTTTCCGAATCGACCGTGCGTCGCCGACTAGAAAAGCTGGAACCGGACTGGGGCGGTGAACTGGTGACACGGACCGACGGCGGTCACCGCCGCGTCTACCTGCCCCTGTTCGCCAACCTTTGGACTGAGTGACTTTGGCAGGGGCACTTTCCAACAGTCGCGATGTGTCGTTCTCATGTGTTTCTTGACCATCTGGATGGACGAGCAGGATGGGCCGCGGGAACTTTCGGGCAATGCGCATGCAGGCCCACGTCGAACGCAACGTTGTCTGTGCCTCGGAACTTGGCGGGCACTTGCTGTCGTACCGCCATGTGGCGTAGGCACGTAAGTTCGAGGTAGGCCCCAACCTTCGGCGTGGTTAGTTCGTCATCGAGATAGATCATCATTCATCTTCGTCGCTGGGAAGTTGCGATTGGTGCCAGTCGCCGTAGGTTTGTCGGGTGTCGGTCGTTTTCCAGGCGGCGCGGCCGTTGGTGTTGCCAGCGGCGACGATTGCGGCACCGGCGCTGGGGCTGTTCAGGTAGACGTCTTCGACGAACAGCAGCAGCTCTTTGTCCGGAACCTCGACCAGCTTCTTCTCGTCGAGCAGTTGCTTGCGAAGTTCTCGATAGCTGGTCCAGCTCGCGCGCGGTTCGAGCGTGGCTGTTGAACCCTTCAGCACAACAAACTCACCGTTGATCTCTTTCGCAGTTGCCGTTGCTTCACCGGACGAAAACTCAAACGTAGGGGACTCGCTATCGCTGGAAGTTTCGTCGCCAACAGGGCGGCTGACCGTTGGCTTCGTTTTCAGGAACGAGAAACCGAGGACCGGGAACATCAGTTCGATGTGTTCCAGAAAGCCTTCCATGTCGGCAACGTCGGCTTCGGGCATTGGCGGCAGCGGTGGGGCGTTGCCGTTGTGAATCTTGGCCCGTTCGGCTGCGTAGCCCATGGTGATCAAGCGACTTTCCAGGTATCGCACGTGGGCTTTGGTGAGATTTAAATCCTTACTGATCACGCCGACGCAGCGAGTCCAGAATTCTTTCTTCTCATCCTTGTCATGCTGAGCAAGCCGGCGGAAAACGTCGTCGCCCTCACCGATGTACACAATCTCGCCCATCGGATTTTCAGGGTCCGGTCCAGCCAGGACATAAATTCCCGTCCGAGTAATCTCATCACGCTTTGCCAAGTCCGCCAGTCGACTACGCGGCGACACCAGCATCTTGCCGCTCCAATTCATCACCTCCGCGGTAAGCAACCCGGACGCGTCGCCGTCGACGAGATAGATGCGAATGGATCGTCCGTTCATAGTGGGCCTCAACGAGGGTTAGGGTTGAACTAAGAGTTTACGGACCGACGGTCCAAAGTGACATGCATCTCACTTCGGATTTGGCGAGAGATCAATGCGACATTCGTCGATAAGCTTCTCGATTTCCCCGTCCGTAAATCGGCCTCGTAGATACGCAATCAAATCTTCCTGCCGATTTTGACCGAATACCATTCGATAGAGTACGAGTGATCGTTGAAGATTCGCTTGCTGCTCGATCTCGCGACTGTGAGGCAACGCTGGAACATGGCGTTCAATCTTCGCTTCTCCGCTGGGGAAGATCCAATACGGTGTTAGGTCATTGTCCGAAACGTCTCGATCTTTCTTCGCACGCTCAAACATTGCTTCCCACGGATCCGCTTCGTTCTGCGAGATTGCAGCATCAGCAAAGCAGCTGGCAATGTTCTTTCGCAAGGCATGCCCCTTATAACGATGGACTCGCCCTTCCCGCTGCTCCAGGTCGACTGGATTTCCCGGCAAATTCCAGTGAACGACCGCATGGCAATACGGATGAAAATCGAGTCCTTCCTGACCGACGGATGTAGACGCCAGGACAAACGGCCAGAATGGTGAGTTGAATGCGATCCGCAATTGTGTCGGACGCGTCATCTCGCCCGTTTCGTCTCGCTCGCGAACTCCGAAACGCATGGCGAAACGATTCTGCATTCGTAGTGACTTCTCTGAAACGACCCGCCGCTGTGTTGTGGTCATCATGTCAGCCTGTGAGTAGCCAGCCCCAAGCGACAACGCTTCGGAAAACTCATTAACCAGCTGGCTAGAAAACGCTTTTTGGGACTTCCCCTTGACCCCCAGTGACTCGACAAGATTGTGGACGTACTCGTCCGACATCGATTGCAAATTGCCGCTGATTGCATACTCCAGTACAAGTTGCCAATACGGAGTGTCTCGCTGACTACTGCGTAACAAATACGTTACTTCGGGATGGTTGAATAGCGTCAGGTACGATTGAGCCATCGCCGCGGCGAAATTGCATAAATCGAAGTGATCTTCAGTTTTGACTGAGGCAGAGCCAATCACCCGCGACAGTGAACGCAACCCGACGATGCCAGGTGATGCGAGTGCCATTTTGCTAAGGACAAGACAAAGATCTTCCGGGGGGCGACCGAGCGTCGTTATATCTTTGGCAATACTTTTAAAGATCTCGACGTGCTTTGCCCATCCATCGGCTACCCCCTTTTTGTCGTCATCCGCTTTGCCTGCCCAAGTTGCGGCAAGATTCGCTTGTCCAAGCCACGCTGCGGTTTCGTCTGCAAAGTAGTGCAGATCCAACAGTAGCGGTGCAGCCCAATACCAACGCTGGTCAACGACATCCGATTCGCCTTTGTGCGCCGCCAAAATTGGTGAAAGCAGAGCTTCAACTGACTTGACCGCTGCTTCGATAGCATCCGCCTCGGACACTCTGGGCGTCTGCAAAAGTTGCAGCGGATCAAATCGTGACGCCAAAGTCCGGCATGGATAGAGAATCCCGAGTGCTGCCATTCCCGATGGTTGGCCATCGCTAAACGTAAAACGCAGCAGTCCTCGTCGCTTCTCTCTTGCCTCTTGGGTGTTCTTAGCTTTCTTACGAAACTGCCGAATCATCTGCCGTTCGGCTTCGTAGCTGAGCACCGACGCGATTGCCTTGGGCACAACTTTCCAGCACGAAAACACGAGTCGCTTCGTGTATCGGCTGAGATTCGGATCGGCATACGGGCCGCTTCCATCATAGTAAGGCAATGAAGGCGGAATCCAAAGTAAACGCCACGCTTCACGCCCTACTGTATCCGCAGCGAGGGATCGCAACTTCGCATTGCCTGGATCAAGCTTGCCGTAGCTCTCGATTGTCTCGCGGTCCAGCAATCCGTCGCCCAGACTGCGAACCGCTTTTGAAAGTGATGAATCTGTTTGAGCTTCGATGCCAACTTTCAGCTTACGCTTGATGTCATAGTTCTCCATAAAATTCAGCAGATACGGTGCCGATTTCCAATATTCGAGCATCTCGCCGTGCTCCAAATACTGTGCAACCTGTTGCAGGCCGAGATAGTGCCTCACATCGATCGCGTCGAGCGACAATGCTGGCATCTCCTTTTCGACGAGCATTCCGTTTCGCTCCGCGTGGATCGCCAATCGTTCGGTACGAACCATCACACTTCGCAACAAGTTCTCTAGCTCGCTTTTCACTTTCAGCAATCCGACAAACCCATTATCGTGGATCCGAAAAATCTCTTCGCGGTACCGGTTAAGAAGCGTTTCAAACTCTGCCCGTTTTGAAGAATCGGAAATCAGAAACTTCAGCGTCAAACGGAAATCGCTGTAGTGATCGTCGGTCTCGGCTTCCTCGCTGGTCGTGTACATCTTGTAAGGCGTTGCCGACAATAGCATGACTCTCGCTGCGTTGCCGTTATTCTGATAACTGAAAAGATGCTCGGCTAGCTCTGCCGATGCCGGTGCGTCATCCGACTTGCCATCCATCAGATGTTTGAATCGCTGGAATTCGTCGAGGATGATTAGATCTGGCTCGAGCCAATGCAAGCACGTTTCTGCCAGCAGTTGCCTAAGGAAACCGACCCAAGTAATACACTGCAATTTCAGTTCGATGGGAATTTCGTCTTTTCGCGGTGGCACTTGACTCAACAATTCTTCATACGTTTTCCGTAGCTTCGGTTGCTCGTTTACTGCGGCAACGAAGTCCTTCTGCATCCCGGCATGAATTGCAAATCGGCCGCTTTTCGGACAAACCAACTTCAATTCGTACTGAAACCCCTTGCGTCCAGAGGTTCCCTCGAAAGGTCGCGATGCCAATTTGCCGTCGAGCTGCCAATTGTCTTTGAGCAACCAGTAAAGCAACGCTCGTTCTTGAGCGATTCCACCGCTGCCATGCAATTCAAACGACGTTCCTGGCGTAAATGAAACGAAATTCACCCGCTGAGAATCGAAGTCCGCAAAGCTCGATTTGTTGGAATCAAGCTTTGACAATGGCAAAAGCGTAATGCGCGACGCGAGCGAAAACTCGTTGCCGCCGATGACGTTCATGCGATTGATATTTTGTCGTGCGATGTCGCTATTTGAGCAGACGTAAACGATGTCGATCCGATCTTCAGAATCCCAAAGATGGTCAATCGTCTTCGCGATCACACCCCGAGCGACAAGCGTCTTGCCAAGGCCAACTTCATCGGCAACCAAGTAGCGATGCGACGGCGAATCGCTGCCGTACAATCGATCAAAGACGTGTTCAACAGTGGCTCGCTGGAAATCCTTCAGACCACCAAGCACCGCGGCGGTGTCGGGGCGGTTGTTTGCGGGGGCAGTCATCGCTTGGCTCCTTTTTCGACAAGCCCAAGTTGTTCCTCAGCGACGCTCCAAATCGGCTTCCAAATCGAATCAAAGTTTTCGGGCAGCAGCGCCTTCCCGTCGGCACTCTGTTCCAAGTCGGTCAGCAGCTCGTGAACATCCCGCAACCTGGCGGGATCCTGGTCTAAACATCGCATCAGCGATTCCAGCAGCGTCTTGTCGCCTAGCGACGATGCGAATGTGAATGACTTGTCGCCACCATTGCCGCCCGGCCAGCCATCGAACCCGCTTCCATCCGATCCACCCAGCAGCATCAACATGAATCGCATCACCCTACCGCGGTCGCTTAGCAAAGACCGAAGCAGCGATTCCTTCCGATTTCCCGGCTCACCTTCCAGGGGAAGATTCAGGACGAATGAACGTCGCAGCGAACTCGTTGATTTTGAAACAACCTCGAAGACGAAGAACGAAGTCAGCCCCATCAACGTCACCGACGGAAAAGTCGTCCAAATCGGCTCGTTAAGTTGAACTGGAATTGGTGACGCTGTAGGCGTGCTCGCCAATCGCACCGACAAGTCGAAGGCTTGGCCTTTTGGTAGCTTCAGCTTTCTTGTCGGAGCCAACTCAATTCGATAGCCCTCTTCGTCGCCGCTACCCTTCACGCAAGTCGCAACCACCAGGGCGGAAGCGATCGCCTTGGCGACAGAGTCGACGAATCGCTCAAATTCTTTCTCTGTCGTGTTGACCGGCTCGCCTTCAGGAAGCGGCTTGAACGGTTGCAGCAAATCAGAGAGTGATGCCACCGATTTCTTACTTGGCACTTTCCCATCCGGCGCTTCCCCAGCACGGCCTAGAACCGCATCCACACCGCAAACGCTCCTCTTTCCGCGCAACTGCGTCAGGAATTCAACATTCTGATAGAAAGCCGCGCGAGTCGCGTTCGCCGAACCCGTAAACACACTCGCGTTCCAGCCTTCGTTCATCACGTAGACCTTTGCATGCAAACCCGACAACGGCAGGTCCTTCGTTGCCGTTGCTTCCTGCTCGTCATTGCCAAGCTCATCGGTGTCCTGCTCAATATCGCCAGGCTCAGGGGCCGCGGCATCATCGAGCACCCAGACATCCTTGAACGCCTCCAATGTCTTCGGCTTGATGAGTTCCAGTTGATCAGCACGCGATAGCAGCTCGACTTTCCCACTCTTGCCGATGAGTTCCTCGAAAATGCCCTCGCTAACAAACGGTGAAATGATCAGCTTCCGCCGATTCATGCCATCGAAAGGCCAATCTTCATTCTCGTCGATCCCAATCGGCCAGAACGCAATATCTTCGAACGGCTCAGGAACCTCGAAAGCAACGCGGCGAATGTCATAGGCAAGTTCATTCACGCGGTCTTTCCAGGTTTTCGATAAGCGACGCACACTCATCGACGGCAGGCTCTCCACGAACCGGCCGAGCGGATGATTCCGCCCGAAGGCATTGCTGCGATCCGTCAGCTCTCCATCGAGGCATAACATCGTGTCCCATGCGCGGTCGAACGTCATGTTGCGACTTAGACACAAAAACCGGTAGCGAATCTGTGACGGATCATCGTCGCTAACGAATCTCAGGAACCAAACCTTCGGGTGGAAACTGCCTCCGCGCGGAGCGGTCGCTTCGACAACACTCTTCTCGAGGCTTTGCAAAAGTGGCTGATAAGCGGTAGGAACTTGGATGCGTCCGACGTGATAGAACAAGCACATGCGATCGGCATACTGGCGAACTGCTTTCAATAGGGCTATCGGATCCGGGATCGGACGCCCCTCTTGGTCTTGCCAATCGGAGAAGGCAAACGCCACTGGTGCCGCCAACATCGCCATCAGGTCGAGCGAATAAGTGGTTCCGATCGTCCAATCCAAATGAAAGCCCGATGGCGGCGCGAGGGAATCGAATAGTAGACGACGGTCACTGGGTTTAAGCATCAGCGGTAACCTCGATTCCTTGAAGAATATCGTCAATCAAACGCCGACTCGTTCGCCAGCGGAGATCGAGTTGATCGGAGCCCGCCGCACCACCCCAAAGTTCGCGAGCACGTTGGTTTCGTGTGCGGGCCAAGCTTCCCTTGATTTGAAATTCGCGAACCTCAATCAATTTGCGAGAATTGACGGAATCAACAACCTCGCCTTGACTACCCGCATTGATCGCTAAATCAAACCAGCTCTGGATGAATGTCTTTGCTTTGCCGCCCACTCGCGGATTGACCTTCTGCACCGTCAACCAGAACTCCGTCTGATTCCACGCCAATAAATCGCCTCGACGCTGCTCAATTTTCTGCCACCACTTGTCAAGCTTCTTTCGATATTCATTAATCCGAGTCACGTTCTTGGTTTGGTCCGCAAGAATCAGGTTGTAAAGCAACTGAGCTCCGTGGATCGTCTCAGAGAAGTTCCTTGCGTGCGTCAGCGGGCGTGAAACCATTTCAGGAAATTGGCCTGGAACTTCCCAAGCAAACTGAGCTTCGACGGCATTCATGTGATGCTGTAGCAAATAAGCCAACATTGAATCAGCACATTTCGTCATCACCCTTTCACGCAGATAACTTGCCTCTTCAAACGACAGGTCCATTGTCGGCTGATCTGGAAAGTCCGAACTTGGTTTGACGATTCCAGTGTGCCAATTGGCAAGCCCATGTTGGTGAGCACCCTCCCCATCAAATTCCGCCGCGCCCGCCGCGTGTCCTTTATGACGTGCGAAGAAAAGATCGAGCGAGCGGTGATACTCACTCTGCGAGTTGGGATACCGCCGGATGCCCCAAGCCGACAATCCCTGCCAATACACGCTGCTCGGCAATCGCTTCAGCGACTCCTTGGCGACCTTGCCGATAACACCATCCGCATCGCCAAGTTTCTTTGCCAACCAGATCTCAAAGTCGCGGGCGCGTCCACGAACTTTGGCCGAAGGCACCTTCTTCCGCTCAAGATCCAAATACATCCAGGGCACAAAAAGGAAGTACTTCGCTCTGGTTTGGATCGTGGTCGTCCCAGGAAACAGCAAGTCGGCAAATGCATCACGCACGCCACCGAGTCCCAACTCATCGCGAGTCGTTTTCTCGCCAAACAGATCGATCACATCGAGCATCTTGCGACGCTCGGCTTCGGAATAGTCGAGCCAGGTAAACGTTGATGTCATGGAGAATCTCTTAGGTTTGCTTATCCCAGCTCGGATCTTCGCGAAATGACGGCTGCACATCGCGGCACAGTTGTTCCAAATGATGGGCCAGTTGGCTGACACGTGTATCCGAGAACACCTGCCTCGACTGAACAAAGAATCGCTTTGGCTTCACCGGGTTGATCACGAATACTTTGCCACGCCCGATTCGGTCTGCGATGAACCAACCGGGGAGCGCCAGGATTGGCTCGGCTTCAATGGTTTCGCCCATCGCTCCTGACAAGTGTTGTGAAAGCCAACGTGCCTCGGTCTCTAGCGGCTTGTTCGGGATTCGCCACTTGAAGTCCGGGAACCGTATTTCGTCGTTCTCGTAATCGACCACGATCTCTGCCTTGCCTTCGCCCTCCTTGGGCTTGCCGCGCATTTTCGTATTGACGCTATACACGCCACTTCGGCTAACGACGACATGGTCGATATTGCCATACGGAAACGGGATGTCGTGGAAAACACGACATCCTTCCAGCATCAGTTGATCAAGCTCTTGGCCAGTCGCCAGCTCTCCTTCCAGCCCAAGCTTGTAATGACGCAAATCATCAAGCTTCTTTTTCAGGGTGCGACCAATAATGATCGACGCTCCGATCACCAGCAGGCCTTCCAGGACAATACGTGTTGTCGATTCGGGAGTTTCTCTAACGTAGGAGTCGAAAAGGTGGAACACGCAAAGCAACGGCAATACGAGCATCCACGCAATCATTAGCGAATCAACGTCAATTTCTAGATCGTCAATCCGCTTGCGTAACGAGTGGCCAGGACTTCGGAGCAGTGCTCGAGTCAACGGGTTTTGTCTCGTCTTCTTTGATTGCTCGCGACGCCAATAGGCAACGAAGAGAACGATCGGTGCTACCCCAGAAATTGCAACAACGGCGGGCAACAGCACGATCGTTAGCCAGTCAAGAATTCGTTCCACGCTGCCCCTTTGATTCCCCGATCGCTATTTCGCTGCATCCAGTGACGACTCAACGGCATCCAGCGACTGTCTGTCCAACTTTGCTAATTTCCTAAAAAGCTCCGGACGTTGCCGGATTTTTCGTCGTATTGCTGCCGGCACTTTGTCGGCCAGAAGCAGCAACTCGTCTTCGTCAGCCTTCAACTCGCTCGCCAACTTATGGATGAATTTCTCCGACGGGTAATCGCCGAAGTGCAACTTGCCGTTCTCCACCTTGCTGATGTACGACACGCTGACGTTCATGCGGTCCGCTAGATATTGCTGCGTGAATTCACGCTGCAATCGCAAGTCTTTGACCCTTTCTCCGAACTGCATCGCTTCGCTCGCTATAGAGTGGCTCTTCGGTGCCCCTAATTGTGTCGCGCACGGCCAAAGCGTATGCTACCTGCACTTTCAGGTCAACATGCGGCAAGGGGTGATTCTTCGATGAGTGAAGCGAATGCAGCGACAACATCGGTCCTTTCGTCGGCTCCGCTTGCGTCCGAAATTGATTCGCTTCTGACAGCACAATTGATTGTCGCGTGGGCCGGTGAACGAGGCCAAGACGAGCGACGACTCGGGTGGTGGCGTACGGACTTGTTGAGTGCCGATGGTGGCCGCGATTTGTTGGGAAGTTTATTGCCTCGGACCAGCGAGTGGGCCGTGCTTCAAGCCGTCCGCGAAGCCGCAAGACGAATTGACGAAGCGGCGCGACAAGAGGCACATGACTCCGATACGTTGCTCTCGCTTTTTGCACTCGGTTTTCACGTGGAAGAGCGGACGGACGAACGGTTGCAGGATTTCAAACGAAGTGGAAAGTCGCCGGGCGAAGCATTGCCTGTGGCGATGGAGTTGATCGGCGGCAAGTGGGATCAGCAAGCATTCGTCGATTGGTGCGAAGGTCATGGTGAAGGGAATTACACCAAAACGACCTCAGGCCGGCGGATCAAAGGCGATGTCCCATCATCGCTCGATCGCATCATTGCCGGACTCGTTTGCGCCTTGGTTCCCATTTCGGAAGAGTATCCTCTACCTCACTACATCATTCGATAAGGAAAGGGATGCCTGATGTCGAACGTGAATTCCGAGGAAACCACCTATCACACGAGGATGATGAAATGCACCCTCGAAGTCGATCACTCACGCTCATATTGGCACGCATGCGGCGAAGTTGGGCGTCCGGTAACAACGGCTGAGGCGTTTGAGAAAGCCATTTTCGGGTCACGAACGTTCTCGCGCGTTGAGACGTTGATTGCTGACATGCGGCACCGTTTTAATGCGTTTCCTTCTTCGCTGACAGTCCTCATGCGTTGGAATGATGTAAATCCATCGGACCGCAGCGTGCTTTGTCACCTGCACACGCAGTTGGCAGATCCGTTGTACCGACAATTCACCGGTGCGTTCCTTATTGACAGATATGGAAGCCAACGCACTTCGATTGACCGTGAGTTGGTTATCGACTGGATCGAGTCCGTCGTGCCAGGACGATGGAAAGTGCCGACTCGATCGATGATCGCCAGCAAGATGATGACATCGGCTATGACGGTTGGTCTGCTGGAATCGAATCGAGACCCACGGTCGATCGCATTCCCACGAGTCAGCGACACGGTCATCGCCTACCTGGTGTACCTGCTTCGCGAAGTCAATTTCGCCGGAACACTGTTGAAGAGCCCTTACGTCGCCTCACTTGGGTTTGAGCTAGAAACGCTCGTCGGGCGACTGCGGACAATTCCATCGCTTGGTTTTAATCGCCAAGGCGATCTGCTGCACTTTGGTTGGCAGTATGAGAGCCTTATCCAATGGGCGGAACATGAGTTGTCACTGACGCCAGCGGTCGCCCCAGTGCTTTCTGCAAATCACGTGGAGGCATCATGAGTGAGACTCCACTATTCGACAGGACAACGCTTGCTGAATCCATCGACGCACTCCGCCGTGACTTGACGCCCGAAGGCGGTCCCAAGATCAGCACGATGCGGAACTATCGGTTCGCGATTCTGCAGTACAAACCGCAAGAGGAATTCGAGCTACGGAAAAAGGTGCAAGCGCTCAGCATCGACTTGGAGAAGAACGGTTGGCATGTGCTAACGATCAGTTTGCAAAAACTGCTCTACGATCGCATCCGTGCCCAGGGTGAAGGCTGGGTCAAGCGAGTTATCCAGCGTGAGAAACGCTTCCGGGCACGTGATCCACAGCGTGGGCTGGTCGACCTGAAGAACAACATCGGTCCACTGATCGAAGGCCCCGAAGGAATCTCTGCGGACTGTGCCAAGTTAATCGCCGACTTTGCCGCTGAAAATCCTGACCGAGTCGACCACACCATCGCACTCATTGGACGCGCCGGAGCCTTGTATCCGTACTTTCGATCCTCGGCGCTATTGAAACACCTCGACGGCAAGACTCGGCAAGTGCCAGTTGTGTTGTTGTATCCCGGCGAACGACGTGGACACACATCGCTTTCGTTCATGGGCGAACTGAATCCCGATAGCGACTATCGGCCAAGAATTTATTGAGAACGCAACTATGGATCGACATACCTACTATTTCTGGCTTGGTCTACTCGTCGTTTCTGTGGCGGGGGGCGCTTGCATCGTCTCATTTCTCGCAACGAGTTACCGATTGTGGAAGGACATACGCAGACCAATCGAACATGAAAAACCATCGCACTTGCCAGGTTGGTTCACGGGGCTAATCGAGCGGGTCTTCTTCACTCTACTTATTGCAGCTCGAATTCCTGGATCGGGCGTCGCCATGATGGCTTGGTTGACGGCCCGTCAATTGAATACATTTCAGAATAAAGAAAACTTTCCGAGCAGCATTGAGAAACGACAGCATGCGAGAGAATGGCATTTCAGTGCAACGATCCTATCTCTGATCAATCTGTTTTTTGCGATGCTTGGAGCGTTGTTCATTCTTCATTGGAGTCGCGCCGAAAAACTCCTTCCGTGGCTGAAGCGATTGACAGACTTTGCACTCACGTTTAGCGCTGGAGAGATATGGTTTGGATTTGCAATAGCACTAGGCTTTTCCGTCGTCATGACGGCATGCACGGGATGGCTTTACAAGTCGAAAGCGAAATTGTGGTCAGGGCTTTCGGACGATCCAGATCCAGATCCTACTCCAGCCGAATAGGTCGACTGATATTTACTTGCGACGCTACTCGCTCAATCGAACTCGAGTCAACATCATGGCAATCAAAGACCTATTTCTCAACGACGTCACCCGCGACATTGCGCCGGTCGTTTACTTTTACGAACAGACACCCGAAAAGGTGGCTGCGGAGGTTAGCGAGTACATCATCACCGGGGGCTGGCCGGAATCACATCCGAATTACAAGCGAGTGCCTAACGGTATTCACGAGCAATACGTTCGTCTGCTAACGGCCATTAAGAAGGAGCTCGACAAGCCAGGCGGCCCCGAGCTGCCCACGTCATGGATCTCGGGTTTCTACGGCTCCGGTAAGTCAAGTTTCGCCAAGTTGCTCGGACTTGCATTGGACGGACTCGAATTACCCGGCGGGAAGTCCCTGGCCGATGCGTGGCTTCGCCGCGACACTTCGCCCAAGGCGGCTGAACTCGAAAAGGCATGGAGCGAACTCCGTCAAAAGATTGACCCGATCTCCATCGTCTTCGACGTCGGCAGTATTGCTCTCGATAATGAGCACGTCCATTCCGCCGCGGTCCGTCAACTTCAGCGACGCCTCGGCTATTGTCGCGCAGATCATGCCGTTTGCGACTACGAACTGAAACTTGAACGCGACGGTTTGTACGATGACTTTCTTGACGTCGCCGAAAAGACACTTGGTCGGCCTTGGGATGATGCCAAGAACGAGAACCTTGCCGACGACTACTTCTCCGAAGTGATCTCAAAGCTGTTTCCGACGCGATACGAAGACCCGCAGTCTTGGCTCGACAGTCACGGCGGCAAACCGCCCGTCGGCAAAGCACCGCAAAACGCGGCCGATGATATCCGCGACATGTTGAAGTTCCGCAGTCCTCAGTCGCACCTATTCATGGTCGTCGACGAGGTTTCTCAGTACGTCCATGAGAACCCAGATCGGCAAGACCGCCTGCGAGCGTTCGCATCGGCGCTCGGCGCGACGCTCAAAGGGAAAGCGTGGCTGTTGGCCCTTGGCCAGCAAAAGCTTGATGAAGACGCCGGAGCATCGACGCTCGTTTGGGCACGCGACCGCTTCCCGCCGCACCTACGCGTCGACTTGGCACCGACCAACATCCGCGACGTGGTTCACAAACGATTGCTGCAAAAGAATCCTGCCGGCGAGAAAGAGCTGCGACAGCGATTCGATAAACATCGACCCGACCTCAAACTGTACGCCTATGGTTGCAGTGAGATCTCGGCCGAAGAGTTCATCGAAACCTATCCGATGCTTCCCGGTCACATCGACCTATTGCTGCGGATCACCAGTGCGCTCCGTGCTCGATCGACTCGATCACAGGGCGACGATCAAGCGATTCGCGGGTTGTTGCAATTGCTCGGCGAATTGTTCCGTGCTCAAAAGCTAGCGGACAAAGAAGTCGGCGCGCTGGTCACATTGGATTTGATCTATGAAATCCAGCACACCGCACTCGACAGCGACACGCAGTCGAGCATGTCGCGAGTCATGAACGAGTGTGCTGCTGAGCCTGGCGATTTGAAGATCCGGGCGGCCAAAGTCGTTTCCCTGCTGGAGCTGATCCAGGAAACCGAGCCGACCACTGCCGAACTCGTTGCGCAATGCCTGTTCGACACACTCGATCGTGGCAATCAAGTCGCCGAAGTGACCGAAGCCCTCGAATGGCTGCTGGCCCACAACCTGCTCGGCTACAGCGAAAAGCTGGGCTACAAAATTCAGTCCACGGCCGGCGAAGAATGGGAACGAACTAAGCGAGAGATCCCCGTCAAACGCGAAGACATCAGCGAGCAGGTCCAAGAGGCACTGAAGTACCTGATCGAAGACACCGACAAACCAAAGCACAAAGAACGTGCGTTCCCCATTAGCGGCATCTATTCCGATTCGGCCTCCAAGCGTGACGAAAAGATCATCGACCCCAAGGACGACGCCTCTATTCAAGTCGACTTCCGGTTCTTGCCGCGCGATCAAACCGATGAAGCGACTTGGCGAGAACGCAGCAAGGAATCGCTGCTGGAAGATCGTCTGATCTGGGTTTGTGGCGACCTGTCAGACATTGACGATCGCGTTCGTCAGCTCGTTCGTTGCCGAACCATGATTGGGCGATACGGAAAAAAACGCGGATCGCTGACACAAGCCAAGCAGTTACTGCTCGGCCAAGAAGAAGTTCGTCTCGGCGACCTGCAAAGTGAAGTTCGCGACGCCGTTGCCTCGGCATGGCGCGGCGGCACCTTCTATTTCCAGGGCGAATCCTATTCGGCCAGCGAGTACAACGCCTTCAACACCGCACTGACAAAGACCGCCACCAAGATTTTGGCGACGTTGTTCCCACACTTCGACTCGATCAACATCACGCCGGCAGAACTGACGCAACTGACCGAGTCCGAGTTGAACGGGCCAAGCGTCAAGTTTACCGAAGAGCATCTCGGCATCCTGGAACTCGACAGTGGTCGCTTCGTGCCGTCCTGCACCGGCGTTGTGCCTCGGCGGATCCAAGAGCACATCGAAAACGAAGACGGAATCTCCGGCGTCAATTTGCTGCAGCATTTCGGTCGGCCACCGTATGGGTATCGTCCTGAAGTCGTGAAAGCCTGTGTGGCGGGTCTCCTGCGTGGTTCCAAAATCAAGATCCAATCCGTTGAAGCCGGTGGCGAGATCACCGCGATTCGAGATGCCGGCGTCACCGACCTGTTTTCGAGTGACCGCGTTTTCAAACGCAGCGAGATCTATCCCGTCGGCGATGACGATGTTGGCTACCAGGCAAGAGCGAAGATTTGCAAATTCCTGGCCGAGCAATTGAAGGTCACGATCGACCGTGAAGACCACCTGATTGCTGATGAAGTCGCAAAGTTGTTTCCGCAGCAAGCGATCCGGCTTCGTGAAGTGATGGGCAAGCTGTCGTCGCTACCGGGCTTCTCGACCGCCCCCAGCGAGCTAACAAAACTGCAAAAAGCCATCGAAGCTTGCGTTCAAGACATCCGTCGAACCAAGCCTACTGTCGCCGCGGTCAAACGCAACCTCGATGCCCTCCGCGACGGCATCCAAATGCTGAACGTCTTCGAGGCCGAGCTAGATGATGCCAGCGTCGCGGCCGTTCGTGCCCTGCACAATGTCCGCCAGTATCAACTGACTCAGTTGCGACAAATCGGCGATCTGGTTGGCGATGTCGCCGAATCGGCTGAGCGGATCGACACTCAACTGGAAGCAGAACGTCCTTGGCGAGAAATTAATTCGTTGCGGACCGACATCGACACCGTCACCGATGCCTATCAAGCGGCACGTAGCGATTTGATCAATACCCAAGAACAAGAGACCGAAGCGGCACGCAGCCAGATCAAGATGAGGCCCGACTTCAGCCGTCTGTCGGCCGATCAAAGTCACAGCGTTCTACGAATCCTTGACCAAGCAGCCGACGACACCAGCGTCGAAGCCGTCGCACCGGCACTCAACGATTTGCGTGATCCCTTCACCTTGCGGCTCGGGCGTGCAGAGGAAGCGGCCAACGACAAACTCGACGAGATCCTCAGCTCGGGCAACAAACCGCTCGTCCAGAAAGTCTCGTTGAATCTAAACAACCGCGAAGTCAAAGACGAAGCGGACGTGGACGCGTTGCTGGCGGAGATTCGATTGCAATTGATCGAGCAATTGAACAACGGAGTCCGCATCCGCATCACGAGTTAGCAACTTCTTGCCCCCTCTCCCCCGGTTTCTGGTGAGCCTAAGCGAACCAGAAACTGGGGGAGAGGGTTGGGGTGAGGGGGGCTTGCCTCTGCTCCCTCTCCACCGCTTCGGGGGAGAGGGTTGGGGTGAGGGGGCTTGCCTCTGCTCCCTCTCCACCGCTTCGGGGGAGAGGGTTGGGGTGAGGGGGAATACAAACAAGAAGACAAAACCATGCCACACCGACAATCGCCAAAAGCTACCGAATACGCCAGGGATCTCCGTGCGAGACAAACCGAAGCTGAGTCCATGCTTTGGTACGTGCTGCGTGGTCGTCGACTCTGTGGCCTGAAATTCAGGCGACAGTTTCCGATCGAACCTCACATCGTGGATTTTGCCTGCGTCGAGCGTGACCTTGTTGTCGAGCTTGATGGCGGTTACCACGAACAAGTTTACGAAGCAGATATGACACGACAGAAACAGATCGAAGACAAAGGATGGCAAGTCATCCGATTTACGAATGAAGACGTCCTTGGCGACGTTGAGGCTGTCGCGTTCGCGATTGCTAAAGAGCTGGGCGAAGAGCCAACCTTTCGCGGAAGGAAACCTAAGTAGCCCCCTCACCCCAACCCTCTCCCCCGCAAAGCCGGGGGAGAGGGGGCAAAGACAAGCTGCATCACATCATGAGCATGACACCCGACGCCAAATCGAAGCTTTCCACAACGATCCGTGCCCTACGCACGCGTCTTCTCGCCGATCTGAAATCGTCGGCCGAGTCGACGTATCAATTTGCATCCAAGATTGACCGGGCCAAATTGACGGCAGCCCAGCGGGTCAGACGCGGACGAATTGACGAATGGGTCGATCTGGAAGTTCGCACCCAGGCTGGACGCAAGAACGCTCGCAAGCATGAAGACTTTCGTCGCGATCTGGAGAAGCAGGCTGCCTACACGCTGCTCAACCGGATGGTGATCCTGCGGTTGATGGAGTCCATGGGTTTGCGGCGACAGAAAGTTGCCACGGGCGGCTGGAACAGTTCGATCTACAAGGCGTTTCGCGAGATCGCCAGAACTCTCGTCGAAGTCAAATACGACGAGAATGAAGGGCTTGCGTTCCTGTTGCAGATGATCTTCGAGGAACTCGCACTCGATATGCCCGGTCTGTACGGACCGGCGGGTGCTGCGGAGTTGATTCCGATCCCGCCGGCGACGCTTCGTGCAGTGATCGAAGCGTTCGACGATCCGGATTTGGAATCGTGCTGGACCGATGATATGACGCTCGGGTGGATCTACCAGTATTGGAACGATCCCGAGCGTGAAAAGTTGGACGCCAAGATCAACGATGGCGGCAAGATCGAGCCGCACGAGATCGCCAGCAAGACGCAGATGTTCACCGAGCGTTACATGGTCGATTGGCTGTTGCAAAACAGCCTCGGCCCAATGTGGTTGGCGATGTGCAAAAAGCACGGCTGGACGCCCGAGTGCGAATCAAGCGTCGCACTGGACGCCCTGGAACAACGCCGCGTCGAGTGGCGATCCAAACGGGACGCCGGCGAAGTCGAATTGACCGACTTGATGCCGCTGCACACCGACATGGAACGACGTTGGGCGTACTACGTTCCCCAACCGATTCCTGATGACGCGGTCGAACATGCGCCGAAAAGTGTTCGCGATTTAAAAATACTGGATCCGGCGGTCGGCTCCGGTCACTTTCTTGTCGTCGCGTTTGACTTGTTGTTTGCGCTGTACCTAGAAGAAGCCAAGCACCTGTCCTCTAGCTCCCTCTCCACCGCTTCGGGGGAGAGGATTGGGGTGAGGGGGTTCAACCCAGATGACTACACCCCCAAGGCCATCGTCGAACGAATTCTCGAACACAACTTACACGGAATCGACCTCGATCCTCGTGCGGTTCAGATCGCGGCGGCGGCACTTTGGCTCAAGGCCCAGCAGGCTTGCCCGGAAGCTCATCCAGGACAATTGAACTTGGTCGCATCGAATCTGGGAATCGCCAGCCTACCCGATGACGATCCGGCGCTCGTCGAGATGCGACGAGTCGTTCAAGCGGAAACGGGCGTTCCGGCAAAGTTGACCAACGAGATTGTCGAGGCACTTCGCGGAGCCGATCACCTCGGTTCGCTACTGAAGATCGACAAAGTGGTCGACGACGCGATCAATGCGTTTGAAGCTGAGGTTCAGCAACGTCCTGTGACGTGGCAGCCCGACTTCTTTGGCACGCCGCAAGCGATCCAGCGAAAGATAGACTTCGACGCCGAAGCAACCCGCAGGTCACTCGTCGATGGACTCGAATCGTTTCTTTCCAAACACAACGCAGGAGAAGACCTTGGCCTTCGCCTTCGCGGCGAGCAACTTGCCACCGGTGTGCGGTTCCTACGTCTACTTAAAGAAGGCAGTTACGATCTGGTAGTGGCCAATCCGCCGTATCAAAGCACATCGAAGCTTCGCGATTCGAGTTGGTATGACGCACACTACTCGTTTGCAACGACCGACCTTTTCGCCGGAATGACGGTCCGAGGTTTTGAGCTTCTCCGGCCGGGAGGGACATGCGCGATGATCGCGTTGTCCAACTGGATGTTTCTCAAGTCGTTTATTGAGTTTCGCGCCCACGTCCTGATGCACCAATTGGTAGCCCTCGCGGACCTCGGAAAAGCAGCATTCACCACGGGTGGGACGCTGATCTCAACGGCTTGTTATGTAGTCCGGAACGCAAGCAATAATTCGCACCAATCCGTTGCAATCCGTCCCATGTCCCCAGCAGAAGTTCGGCGTGACGTAGATCAACCAGCTCGTGTCGAGGCGGCACTATTGATACATCGCAGTCGCCACGAGTTTGCCCCTGAAGCACTGAAGGTAATACCAGAATGGCCTGTTATCTACTGGTGGACGAAATCGTTTTTGGATCGATATGCCGAGGCGCCAAAGCTTTCAGAAACGTGCCCGGCGAGGTCGACACAAGGCCTATACAATAATCCCAGATTCACGCGGGCCCCACACGAGGTCGCAATTCAAAAAATAAGGATGATCCCGGACGCTAAGGCAACTACTTGTGATTGGGTACCCTTCGTTGACGGGGCGTCAGGGGCAGTTTGGTTTGAACCTCTTCGCCAGGTCGCAAACTGGGGTGTTTTCGGCGTCGAACCAAAGTGTTACGCATCGGCTTTGACAAATACAGAGGTTTTTCGCTATGCGAACGAGCAATACTTCTTTCGTGAAGGAAGCCTGGCTTTTGCAACGATCGGTTCTTCGTTCAATGCACGACTCATCATGCATGTGGGAATCTTCGGAAACAGCGGACGATCGCTTTTTCCGCCTAACATTGAGTCGTCGTTGTGCGCGCTAAATTCAGGACTGAGTCAGCGTAATATGGAGTCTCTTAATCCCACCCTGCATTTTACTGTTGGTGGGATAAATCGGCTCCCATTGTTTCCGATCGATTCATCTGATGCTATTATTGCATCGCTGCGAACTTCGTTCATAGAACACGAGTCACATCGCGAGCCAGCGATAGAGTACGTGAGTGCTGGTCCGTCTCCTTGGCGGCATGCCCAAGTCTGGGCACAAGCGGCAGTTGATCGCGACGAAGGCGAACCGCTTTCGGACTACGTTTCGCAACTTGATCCCGAACCGCCGACAGATCACTTGAGTTTTGCTCTCGGATGTGCACTCGGACGATTTGGTACCGATCGCGAAGGCATTTTGGATCCAACGAGTGATTCGCTCGACCACGCACTGCCCGCGGGTATCCTGTTCTTGGATGGCACACTCGATTCTGATGAAGATGACGATGGCTTGTCGCATCCAGCCTCCACGATGCTTCGCACGTCCTGGGCGAGGTACGGCTCGCAGATCAAGAAGAACCGCAGTCTACGGCAGTGGTTGTCGCTGGACTTCTTCAAAGACGTTCACAAGAGCATGTACGAGAACCGACCGATCCACTGGCCGCTCTCGTCGGCCAAGAAAACATTTGTCGCCTGGATCAACATTCATCGGATAAATGACCGCACGCTGACCGTACTGCTGGCTGATCACCTGCAACCAACACTTACACGGCTCGACGGCGAACTGAACGACTTGACCGCCACACGCAGTAGCTCCGATCGCAAGGCCGCCCGCGAAGCCGACGATCGTTACTCCGACGTCAAAGCATGGCGAGATGAACTTGCAGAATTCATTGCGAACGTCAACCAATGCGCCCTCCGCGGCCCCGCACCGGCGGATCCACAAAAACCCGAACGAGGATCCGACGCAGCATACAACCCGGTCCTCGACGACGGAGTGATGATTAATAGTTCCGCATTGTGGCCGCTGCTGGAACCGCAGTGGAAGGAACCCAAAAAGTGGTGGAAGGAATTGGTCGCCGCTAAGGGCAAGAAAGACTACGACTGGTCGCATCTGGCAATGCGTTACTGGCCCAACCGCGTCGACAAAAAATGTCAATCCGATCCCTCGCTCGGCGTCGCTCACGGTTGCTTTTGGAAATACCACCCCGCCAGAGCATGGGCATGGGAGCTGAGACTGCAAGACGAGATCGAGCAAGAGTTCCGCATCCGCGAGGAATCCTACCGCGGCGATGGCGGTGACAACGAACATCGTGACACCTTCTTGGCCGACCACCCCGACACTGCTTTCGAGGCAATCGAAAAAGAACTCACCCGTCGAATACGCAAGTCGGAAGAACCGATCAGTGAAATGCGAATCCTCGAACCCGGCATCTGGTCGGTGCTGCCCGAACGATGTTTCGCATTGGAACTTCGCACCAGCGGAACCCAGGAAGTCGATTTCCAATTGCACGCTCCCGATTCAGATGAATCGCGTAAGGACTTCCTGCATACGCGATCCAGCGAAGCACTGCAGATCGTGCGTACCGAAATCCTGAGCCGACGCAGCCCACGCAACCCGCTGACCGAATACTCGATCGCCGACGCCAACCTGTGGGCCAACTGCGCCGCCGAGTGCTACGACCTAGAAATCGAACTCATTAAAAAGCAAAAGGCGCCTTTCCAACTGATCGACCCCGACCACGAATCCTCCCGGATCAAGTTCGAGCAGGCCAACCCCGAGAAAGCCGCCGAACGCAAAAAGCTGATCGAAAAGTACTGCCCGCCCGAACTGCCCGGAATGGACTCGGATCCAGAACCTAAGAAAAGAAAACGTAAAGCAAACAAGACCGGGGGCGCAGCGAAATGACCGATGCCCTCGGCCCCATCTCTCGACACCTGGAAACGGAGCTTCGTCAAAAGGTACGACGGCACAACCTGGTCATCTGGTTGGATGCTGAAGGTGCTTACACGGACCTGACGCAGCAATTGATTGGTTTGCGTGCCGCGGGAGAGCTAACCTACGACGTGTTCACGCTTCAAGACAGCCTGCTGGAGCTGATGCTTGAATTGGAACCGTGGACCAGTGGCATCGCACCGAAGTCGATGGTCGTTCACATGCCCGGCTTCAATAAACAATCCGTTCGCGGCACGCCGCTGCTGGAGATGTATCTGGCCGGCTGCAAGTTCGAGCCGAACTTGTCGACCTCCATCTCCGACGCCGCGGCCGGCAAGGTGCTGCCGACTCAGATCGACGCGTACTTGGCTGGGACGGAATTATCGCTTGCCGATGCAGATCAATGGCTGGCCTCGATGCTGGGCGATACCGCCAGCACGTTGACTGGACGCTTGCGTTTGGTGACGACCGAGTCGCTGATTGATGACTTGCTGACTCCGCCGCCCGCGAAGGGACCGCTGTCGTCACAGATCACGAGCGAAGATGATGTCAACGCAATTTGGGAACGATTCGGCGCGGCGTTGGGGTTGCCACTGCTGTGGCGTGATCAAGCCATGCCAATGCCGAGCCCCCTCACCCCAGCCCTCTCCCCCGAAGCGGAGGAGAGGGAGAAACAAAAGTCAACGCCTGAAGCGATCGCGTTCGTCGCATCGAGCTGGGCACTGAGCGTTGAGTACGTCGATGATTTGCACCGTGCTCCGGTGGATCCGCGTTTGAATGCGACGAGCGGATTGGCGACCAAACTGGTTGAGAATTGCCGTGCGCTCGCGGAGCACTTGCGTCAGCGGCACCCCGATTTCTACACTCGCACGGCAGACGAAACCGAAGCGATGTTGCCAGATGAGGTCGAACAGGCAAGACCGGAAGATCTCGGCAAGATTGATACGTTCCGGTTTGAAGAAACCAAGATGCTGAGCGGTGCGATTGACGCTCTGCAAAATGCCGACTGGAATGCCGCGGTCGATTGGGCCGGACGCCGTATTCAAGACGACTCGTTCTGGCTCAGCCGTGAAGCCACCCGCCGCAGCGCATGGTTGCTTGTCGATGACGCTGCGAAACTAGGGCAGCGGATTTCGGAAGCGAGTACCTCGCTGACCGATGTCAATGATTTCTCAACGATCCTTGAACGCTACGCGAACCTCGGTGCGCCGGTCGATCGTGCCCACCGCCAATTGGAACAACGTCGTCACGCGTTGCTGGGGCCGAGGCTTCCAGACTTCGACAAGTTGCGGAGTTGTTTGGATTCGCTGCGGGAAGTGTGGAGAAAGTGGGCAGACGGATGGGCACGCGATTTCAACGTGTTCTGTAGCACGCACGGATTCATGCCGCCAGCGGAACTGCAACAACGCAATCTGTTTGACCAAGTCGTGTCGCCGATGATGGACGCGAAAGCGACCACGGCTTTGTTCGTGATCGACGCGTTTCGATACGAGATGGCCGCAGAGCTGATGCAGCATCTGACGGGCGAGCGTTTGACGTCGCCACGACTCGATGCACGGTTTGCTGAGTTACCTACGATCACTTCGGTCGGCATGAACGCACTGGCTCCCGTTGTTCGTGACGGCCGGATGAAGCCTTCGATTATCAATGGGAAAATCGGCGGCTTTCATGCTGGCGAGTACCGCGTCTTTGATCCGGAGACTCGAAAGCGGGCGATGCATGATCGCGTCGGTGGACCAACGTGCCCGTTGTTGAAGTTGCAAGAAGTGGTCGACCGTGACGCGACGAGTTTGAAACGCAGCATCGCTCGGGCCAAACTGGTGATCGTTCACAGCAAAGAGATCGACGCGGCGGGTGAAGCAGGATTCGGTCCGGCTGTGTTCGATTCGGTGACTAAGAACATTCGTCGTGCGTGGCGTTTGCTTCGCGAAGCCGGCGTGAAGCAGTTTGTGTTCACGGCGGATCACGGTTTCTTGCTTCGTGATGGATTGGACAATGTCCAGTGGCGTGGATCGAAAGTCATTCCTGATCGCCGCCATTTGATTTCGTCGCTCGCGGTGGACCAGAAAGACGAGATCCGTGTGCCGCTGAGTGATCTGGGGTACGACGACACCGACGATCATCTGATCTTTCCGCTGACAACGGCGGCCTTTGACAAGGGCAAGCGGTTGGGCACGTTCGTTCACGGTGGCAATTCGTTGCAGGAACGTGTCATCCCGGTGCTAACGCTGAGCCACCGCGCCGACATTGGTGGAAACACGCTGAAGTACCAGATCCACGGTCTCGCGCGTGACGGTGTCGGTGGTATGCATTGCTTGACGGCAACCATCAAGGCAATGTCGGAACAACCGGCATTAGATTTCAGTAGCCACCGTGAAATCGAGATTGCCGTGCGTTCAACGGACACGCCGACCGTGACGGCCGAGTTGTGCCAAGTGCGCGGCGGCGGCTCACAAATCGCCGGCGGCAGTGTGTTGGCCGCTGTGGGTGAGGAGTTCGAGCTTTTCTTCCGTTTGCGCGGCGACACGGACACTCGCGTCGAAATCGAGCTGTATCATCCAGGTGCCGAAGCGGATGTGACGTCGGTAACGATCGAAGGGCGTTTCGCTGTCGAGCGAACAACGCCGCCACCGAAGGACGTCGATCCAGACACTCCTGTCGTTATGCCTGATCAGATACGCCTGGAGCAATTTGAAGATCCTGGGATTCGACGTGTTTTCGAGCATATAGCTCAGCATGGCGTGATTACCGAAACCGAATTGGTTGGAGTCCTCGGTACCGCACGTCAGGCGCGCCGATTCGCGTCTAAGTTCGAGTCGCTCGCGGCGAAGGCACCATTCGATGTGCGAATCGACGTGGTTGGCAGCGGCAAGCGATACGTTCGCGAACACGAGACGGAGTACAAGATTGATAAGTCCTGAATTCATCATCCCGAAGGGATGTCAGCCATTAGCCGGCGGTCGAGCGAAGCGAACACCGCCGGGTTCCGGCGGCCCCCACGCACATTCATCCCGAGGGGATGACAGCGCCCGGTCTGTGATCCCTCCGGGATCAACGCCGCGTTGGCCGGGCGTATCCCCGGGTGCGCTGCGCGACCCGGGGCTAATGGCTGGGATCCCTTCGGGATCACTAATTAGCAATGAGGAATCACCATGACGGCAATGACGAATCGAGACATCCAGCACATCTTTGAGTCGCTCCGCAAGGGCTTGGTGCCCGAACGTGGCATCGACGCCTTTGCCGTTGGTATTGAGAAGCTGCGTGGCGAAATGGAGCGCCAACTGGAGCTAGCCGAAGGCGGCGAAGGAACGATCAAATTTCTTCGCGGCGGTTATGGATGTGGCAAGACGTTCATGGCGCGTTTGTCGCTACTGGATGCACAAGACAAAGGGTTCGCGACCAGCTTTGTCGTAGTGTCCGATAACGATTTGCGTTTTCATCGTTTCGACGATGTGTACCGAAAGGTGATGATCGAACTTGGCACTAATGTCTGTCCGCGAGGTGCAATGGGCGACATCCTTGATCGCTGGATCGGCAAGGTGGAAGACGCATTGATCGCGGCTGGCGAAGACGAGAACGCGGACGATTTCGACGAAAAGGTCCGTAAACGACTCGATGAAGACCTGGCATCGCTGACTGGCGGCCAAGCTCCGCAGGATTTTGTACGCGTCATCCAGACAATCTTTGACCTAAAGCAGCAGGGCGACATTGCCGGGGCCGGTTCGCTGATCTCTTGGCTGTGCGGCAGCGGCAATGTGGCTGCGTCCGCAAAGAAAGCCGCCGGCATCAAAGGCGACATCACCAGCCGCGATGCGCTCGACTACCTACGAGGTGTGTTGGAGATCGTCAAAGCGGCTGGCTACAAGGGATTAGTCATCGTGATCGACGAGGCGGAGACGATCCTGCGTATGCGGAAAGACTCGCGACACAAGTCGCTCAACGGAATTCGCCAAATTGCGGATGCAGCGGGATCCTACCCCGGACTGCTTTGGGTCTTCACCGGCACACCGGACTTTTACGATTCACGTCAGGGCGTCGCAGGACTAGCACCACTTAACGACCGGATTGCATTCATGAAGCAGGGGCGATTTGCCAGTCTTCGGCAGGCTCAGTTGGAGTTGACGCCGTTCGATGCCGGGAGGTTGCGAAGCGTTGCCGCTAAGCTGCGCGAGCTGTATCCAACAAATGATCAGCCTCGTATCGACAGTAAGGTCAGCGTCGAGTTCATCGAACGATTGGTGGAAGAGGTTACTAAGGGGTTCAAAGGCGATGTTGGAGTCGTACCACGTCAATTCCTTCGCCAATTTGTTGACCATTTGGACAAGGTCAATGACTACGAAGACTACGATCCAATGACCGAGTGTGGATTTAAGCCCAATGAGCTATCGGCCGAGGAACAACTGGCGATCAGCGGTACCTCGCTCACGCCCGGCGACGGGGATGACGATGGCGAACCACCTGTTGCTGAGGACATTTGGTGAGCGTCTTTTCTCAGTTCGCCCCTCGATTGCAGGAGGCCATCGTTTCACGTCTCGGATTCACGAGCCTGCGTCCTGTTCAAGAACTGGCCGGCGAGGCGATCCTCGCCGGTAAGAACGCGGTTGTGTTAGCGCCAACTGCTGGCGGGAAAACGGAAGCGTCGATCTTCCCAACGCTTTCGGGATTGGTCAGCGATCCTGTTGATGGCGTTGGTGCGATCTACATCGCTCCGATCAAGGCGTTGTTGAACAATCAGTCGCATCGCCTAGACCAGTACACTGAAATGGTTGGGCTGCGTCGGTTCGTTTGGCACGGAGACACACCAAGCAATGAACGCAAGAAGTTTCTGAAGGAGCCGGCCGAGTTGCTGATGACGACGCCCGAGTCGTTGGAGGTGATGCTGGTATCACAGAGCGTGGACGAACAGACGCTATTTCGTGAACTGCGGTATGTGATCATCGACGAAGTCCATGCCATCGCTGGCAGCGACCGCGGTGCTCACCTGATGAGCGTGCTGGAACGCATCGCAGTTCACTCCAGACACGATTTGCAACGCATCGGGTTGAGTGCGACGGTCGGCAATCCAGAGGCGATCCTCACATGGCTCAAGGGCAGTTCACAGCGAGAAGGCGTCGTGGTGGATCCGCCAAAGAAACCATCAAAACGCCAGTTGCAGATATGTCACCGTGCTGGATTGGCTTCGATCGCAAATGAAGCGTCTAGGAAGGCTCGCGGTTTCAAGAGCCTGTTCTTCTGCCAGTCGCGTGCGACGTCCGAAGCGGTCGCCGAACAAATGCGACGTGAAGGTACCGAGGTCTTCGTTCACCACAGTGCCGTTTCCAAAGAAGAGCGTCAATTCGCCGAAGAGCAGTTCCACAGTGGCAGTGACGCTTGCATCGTTTGCACATCGACCCTTGAACTCGGCATCGACGTCGGCGACTTGGACTACGTCCTGCAATCCGAGGCACCGGACACGGTCAGCTCGTTCATGCAGCGAATGGGCCGCACCGGACGCCGTGGAGACAATCCAGCCAACACGACGTTCTATTGCGAAACGAGCGAAGGCGTTCTGCAAGCGATCGCGATCATTGAGCTAGCGAAAACCGGCTGGGTCGAAAGCATCGAAGTCAACGATCGCTGTTGGCCAGTGCTGATCCATCAGTTGCTCGCGATGTCCCTGTCGACCGGTGGACTGCGTCCCGAGCAGGCATGGGAACACCTCTCCCGTTTGCCGGACTTTTGTGGCATCCAGCGCGACGAATTCGATCGTCTGATCGCCTGGATGATTCAAGACGGCTCAATGGTGCTATCCAGCGGTCTGCTATCGCTTGGCCCGACGGCCGAGCGTCGTTTTGGCCGCCGCAACTTCATGGAACTGTTCGCGGTCTTTTCGTCACCCAAGACCTATGCGGTGATGACAATCGCAGGTCAACCGGTCGGATCGCTCACACAAGACTTCGTCGATCGACTCGTCGAAGACGTCAGTAGTTTCCTACTCGGCGGCCGAGCCTGGGCCGTCAACCAAATCAATCACGACGATCGCCGCATCTTCGTCATCCCATCTCCAATGGGACGGCAACCGTCCTGGGGCAGTTTCTTGCCACAGTTTCTCGGCTATGATCTGTGTCAACAGATCCTGCAAGTCCTCACCTCAACCGAAGACTATCCGTATCTCGAAACCGAATCACGCGAAGTCCTGCACGAAGAACGTCGCAATCTAGGCGGCTTCCTCACACCGGAGCGCGGCGGCATCGACGGCGACACCCACGAACTCCGCTGGTGGACCTTCGCCGGAGGCCGAATCAACTCAACCCTCCGCTACGCCCTAGCGTTCCTAGAACCAACCTGGACGTTCATCCCCGACAACTACGCCATCAAGATCCGAGGCGACAGCCCAACATCCGCATGGCTAGGCGAAGCCATCAGCCAAATCTCCACTGACGACTTCTGGGCCAATGACGCCCTCCATGCATCCATCACCGCCGCGATTCCCAATTACCGCCTCACTAAATTTCAACCTCTCATGCCGGATTGCGTGGAACGAGAAACGCTGCAACGGCATCTGCTGGATGTTTTTGGAACGGAACGATTCCTGAGGCAATCAATTTTGGCGGAAAATTCGCTCGAGTAAGAGGCGGGCACCGAACATTAAATCAAAGTTGTAGTCGCAGAGGCTTCCAACGATTCAATGCGTTGGTTTGCTGAAGAACTGATCCCCTGACAATTCTAGATTCGGAGTCACCATTGTTTTCTAGTACGCAATTGCACATTCGGCTTACTCCCGGACGCTCCGCTTTGTTCGGGGGAACTGTTTCCTTGGACCGAATTGTTGGAGGGCCAATTGTCTTGCTGGAGTGGTTAGAAACCCAACTAGGCCTTCCGCAAGCTGATGTGCATCGGGCATCGCGTGTGATGCAGTATGCCGATGCATTGGAGAAGGTACCCAACGCTTGCTTCTCGCCAAGTCTTGAGGCGGACAAATGGGAAACGGCGTCGGAACTGCTGAAGCGACGCGATGAGTTGATGCTGTCTGGTTGGGATGGAAGCAAAAGCGATGGCTGTCCGCCAATCACTCGCGACCTAGCGACCGCCGAGAAGGAGTACAGGGGCTCGTTTCCCGGTGACGCGGAGCGGTTGGCGATGGTGTTCGAATCGCTCAATGCGGGCCAGGTATTGCCGCGCCATGAGTTGAAGCTTTACGAGGTTATCGACGTCTGGCCAGCGTTGTGGCAGGCGGTGCTGGAACGCATGAATATTTGCCCGGCGGATGAGGTGCTGCCATTGTCCACAGAAGTTGGTTCGTTGCACGCGGCCGGATGCGTCGTGCGAGGGAACACGATGACGGCGTTTGGCTGCGACGAGAGTTTGCGGATCGCGAAGGCACGCAGTGAGACTGTGGCGACCGAGCTAGTTGCATCGGTTTTGTCAGAAGATCATGCAAGCCATCCGGACAAGGTCGCTCGCACGGTGGTGTTGTGTGAAGACGACTCGTTGGCGGTCCGGCTGGACACTAGCTTGCTGCGGCGCGGCGTGCCGACGATGGGGGCATCGGTGCAGACAAAGGCGCATCCGGTCTTGCAGGTGTTGCCACTGGCACTTGAGTTGTGTTGGGATCCCGTGGATCCACAATGCTTGCTGGACTTGTTGACGTTGCCCGTGATTCCGTTTCGGCGTCCGATCGCGTCGCGGTTGGCGCGGGCGTTGGCTGAAGAACCGGGACTGGGCAGCGCGGCGTGGGATCATGCGTTTGAGGAAATCTGCGCAGAGTCGGAACAGGATATCGAGAACCCCGGCAAGATGAAGCAGAGACTGCAAGATTGGTTCTGCACCGAGCGATCTCCCGCGGACCAACCGATCGCGACGACGATGGTGGCCGGTCAATGTCGCAAGGTGGCGAAGTGGGCGATTGGTCGTGCCACATTGATTTGGAATGATGAAAGTCGAGGTGATTCGGACAATCAGGTTGCCATCGCTCTGCACGAAGCGGCTCGTCAGGCTTCGCTGCTTGGTGACCTGGTTGAGTTGGCGGGCGAAACCATTACGCAGCCGCAACTGGGGCGATTGCTCGACGAAGTGATGGACCGCGGTGTCGAATCGCGACCTTGCCCGGTCGCTGATGGTGGGCCGACGCGTGTGCGATCGCTGTCCGAAATCGCCGATGGCTACGATCGTTTGATTTGGCTGGGCACAACAACGACGGATGCGACGGGCAGTTGCTGGTCGGTCAAACAGCTCAACGACTTTGCCGCCGCCGGTATCCATCTCGACGACGGAACACACAACCTGCGATCTCTGCGAGCGGCCGAGGCGCGGGGGTTGTGTTTGGCAAAAGAGTCGATGTTGGTGGTTGCATTGCCGGCAAGTGAGGAACAGCGAGTGCATCCGCTGTGGTTGGCGATCGAACAAAAGATCGCTGATCATCATCACCCCGATCATTGGAGCCCGCCGGCGATCGAGGATTTAGTCGCGAACAATGATTGCGACGCGCTCGCGCCGTTCGTATTCCGTTGTGAATCCGTCTCCACGCAACCGGCTCAACCACAGCGTCCCGTTTGGGAGATACCGGCTAGCCTGTTAAAGGATCGCGACACGGTATCGGCATCGGAGTTGGAAGATCGCTTGGCGTGTCCGTTGAAATGGACATTTCGGTATCAAGCGGGTTTGCGATCGAGCGAGATCGCGAGCTTGCCGGACGAGTTTCAACTTCGCGGGAATCTGTTTCACAAGATTCTCGAGCGGGTCTTTGCTGGCGACGGTTCGTTGCCGGATGCGACGGAAGCGGTTCGATTGGTCGAGTCGACCTTCAATGAACGTTTGCCGCTCGACGCCGCCCCGTTGGCTCAACCGGAGAAACGGGTTGAGAGCCAGCGACTGCGGAACGAGTTGGTGAAGGCGACTCGATTGTTTGTGGAGACTTTATCGCGTGGTGGTTACACGAGCGTGAAAATCGAAGAGCCAATCACGGGAACCGCATTCGGGAAAGAGATGCGAGGTTGGATTGACTGTGTGGCATCGGCCGATGACGGTCGTGAAGCGGTGGTTGACTTTAAGTACGCCGGTCGCGCGAAGTTCTATGGCATGATTACCGAGGGGCGATCGGTTCAGCTTGCCACGTACGCACACAGTCGTCGTCAAACTGGCGGAAACTTTCCGGCGGTCGCGTATTTGGTGCTCTCGGACGGAAAGTTCTTCACGCCATTGGGCAGCCCGCTCGCTGGTGTCGATCCGGCAACTGTTCTCGATGGGCCGTCCATCGAGCGAGTCTGGAACAATTTCTCACGGGCGATCACTGATGCCGAGGATTGGCTTTCCACCGACGCGGCGGTTCCAGCTAGGCCGCTTCAAGTGATTGATGATTGGCCCGATGGAGCGGACATCGTGTTGAAAGAAAAACTGAAACGGGATGAATCGCAGAGCGTTTGCCGCTATTGCGACTACACGAAGTTGTGCGGTAAGGAGGCGGTCCAATGAGCAAGCCGAAAAAATCAAAATCGAAACTCGAGCTCATTCGTGCCGGTGCTGGAAGCGGCAAGACGTACAACCTGTGCGAAACCGTTGCTGCGGCCGTTCACGGTGGATTGGACCCAGCCCGAATCATGGCGACAACGTTCACAAAGAAGGCGGCAGCGGAACTAAAGGGACGCATTCAATCGAAACTGTTGTCGGGCACGGACGATGCCACCCAGAATCAACTTGCCGCGGACCGTTTGGAACTGGCCGCGATCGGAACGGTTCACGGAGTCGCCCACCGGGTGTTGTCACGTTACGCCGTCGAACTCGGGCTATCGACGCGGTTGGAGGTGATGTCGGAAGTCGCGGCAAAGCGATTGGTCTCCGAGCAACTAAATATCTTGCCGTTGGATGGTTGGGAGCAACTGGTTTCTTGTGCTCACCGCCTCGGTATCACGGATCTTCAGAAGCAAATCCTGAAACTGCTTGATGCGAAACGCAGCAACCAAATCAGTGACGATGAACTGCGTCAGCATTTGAAGGATTCGGGCACGAGGGTTTGCCAATTGTTATCGACCCGCAAGCCGCTTCTGGCGGCGTCCTTCGATAACTTTCTTGAGCTCGTTCAAGAAACGCTTCGCGATCCCGCCGTGCAAACATGCACAACCCAGGATTCGATTAAGATTCGCCAAAAGCTCGCTGACCTTCAATCTCAGCGACATGGGAAATGGGAAGCCTATGCCGAAGTTTTGGCGAAAGGGTTCAAAGCCGGCAAACGCTCCGGTGCCGATGGGGCGCTGACAAACTTGCGGGAGCATGCGGTGGAAGTCTGCAACCACCAAGATCTGCACGATGATGTTTGCCGGTTCTCCGACCTACTTGCCGAGCACGCGATCTTGATCGAAACGGGATGTAATCGATACAAGATCGAGCGGGGACTGGTCGACTTCACCGATTTGGAAACGTTGTTCTTGGAAGCGCTGCTGGGTGATCAGTTACCGGAGCTGATCGAGAACGACTTCTCGTTGGTCATGGTGGATGAATTCCAGGACACGAATCCGTTGCAACTTGCCATCTTCCAAGCCGTGCGTCGTATCTCGCCACGGCATCGCTGGGTTGGCGATCCGAAGCAGGCGATCTTTGGCTTTCGTGGTACGGATCCTGCGTTGGTCAGTAAAGTTTGGGAGCAGTTTCATGATTCAGAATTGCCACCGCTTCCCGACAATCGACGCAGCCAGAAGGGCTTGGTTCAGTTTGTTGGGAAAATCTTTGAACCGATCTTCGGCGAGGATGCAAAGCAGAATCCGGTCAACGAAAAATCGAATCGCAACATCGAACGCTGGTTGTTCAAAACGAAGAACCAAAGCGACGATGCAAAGGCATTGGTCGCGGGGATACGCGAATTGCAGGACGAAGGTTGTCGGCTTGGCGACATGGTCGTCCTCGAGCGGGCCAACGCCGGCGTCGCCATGCTCGCTGTTGAGCTGGAACGTAACGGCATCGAGTACTTGTTTGAGAACGCCGGATTGTTATCGACCCGTGAAGGTGTGTTGACCATGGCTGGTCTGCGAATGGTGTTGGACAGGAACGATTCATTGGCCGCCGCGACGATCAAACACTTCCTTTCATCGCCGGATGCAACGACACCGGACTGGATCATCGACCGGCTGACTGAGCGGAAATCTGATCGAGAGGCTGATGAAGACTCCAGCAACGAAAATCGTATTTGGAAACAGCCGTGGGGAGGTGACCCGGATCTGACTGACTTGGAACGAATCGAACGTAAAACTTCTTCACCGCATTCGGTTTGCAAACTGGTTTTGGAAGCGTTGGATTTGCCTAATCGGATTGCGACGTGGGGCGACGTTGCCCAACGTGCGTCGAATCTGGACTCCATCTTGAAACACGTTGCCAATTACGAAGATCAGATGGTCGGCTCGGGCCAAGCCGCGACGTTGGGTGGAGCGGTGCTGTACCTGGAGCAATTGGCCAACGATGATGAAGACATCAAGTATCCGCCGCTGGGTCACAATGCGGTCACGATTATGACGTACCACAAGTCAAAAGGCCTGCAGTGGCCGGTCGTGATTTTGAGCGGGCTCAATAGCGACCGCGGTCCGAACATGTGGGAGCCCTCTGTTGGTGGCGGCGGTGAGGATGTGAACAAGCCGCTGGATGGCAGGACCATTCGTGCCTGGACCTGGCCGTTTGGCATGACGGACGCCCAGCCGCCCAAACGTCGTACCGGCACCTCACTGGACGAAGATGCAGTCGCGTCGCCGGAAGGTGTTGAGCAAGCCAATGACGAGATCGCCGAAAATCTGCGATTGCTGTACGTCGGTTGCACCCGAGCTGAATCCAAGTTGATTTTCGCACACCGACCCGGCACCGATAAATGGTTGCAGCGTTTACCAAACGTCGACACGATTCTTCCCGTCGACAAGAATCCCGGTGAACATTCACTGGCGGGCATCGACACCAGCTACGTCGTGCGACATCTCACCGCGAGCGATTCGACCGACGCCACCGAAGTGCAGTCAATCCATTGGTTTGCGAAGACAGACAATGCGTCCGCCGTTGCGACACCACGTTTTCATTCACCCAGCCAGATCGAAGCTGGCGAGCCGGATGACCGCCAGCTCCACATGTACGAAATGGCGGGTGATTCGCATTTTCCCGAAGGCCTCGACCAAGAGCACTATTCAGCGTTCGGCGATGCCGTTCACGCCTACTTGGCGGCGTTGCCTTCACTTGCGAATGCTGATGCCGCACGCAAGACCGTGATCGCCGGAAGATGTTTGTCTGCCCTCGCAATGGATGGCAAGCTTGCCCCAAGCGTTCTGGTTGAAGTCGGAGGACGGTTTGTCGAGTGGGTGAAAGCGACTTTTCCCGGTGCAACATGGCGGGTAGAAGTCCCCGCCATTGCCGGTCGCGAGGCGGGTGGCTCGTATCGTGGCACGTTGGATTTGATTCTCGAAATGCCAGACGCAACGATTGCCATCATCGACCACAAAAGCGCGCCCATTCGCCGTGCGAACTGCGAGCCAAAGGCAAGGAAATACGTTGCCCAACTAGATGCCTACAACGAAATGCTGCGGCAGCAAGGGTGCCAAATTGCATCAAGCTGGATCCACTTCCCACTCGCTGGAGTGATGGTCAATGTTGAGTGAACAGTGATGCGGCGCGCAGCAAAGCGAGTTACGTGATAGCGAACCCAGTCGGGCTGGTCGGTGTGGTTGCCGTCCACAACTCCGAGCGACATGATCGCCGCGATCGGGAAGAACAAGAAAGCCACATTGTTTTACGAGCAATGATCTACCGATAGGCTCGATTGCAGCAAGAGCTGCTCCTGCGGATAGAGAAACTTGAGGGCGGCAAGCGAGCGTAGCAACTAACAAGAAAGCCTGCCGACAATTCTGTTCTGGCGAATATGCGCTGGCCCATTCCCCAAGCAATCACTGCATGCCCGAGGCAACACCGAGGGTGACCGTCACGAATCCCGTGCGCCAGCTTTACGGTGAGCAGTTTGCTTTTTGGCACCATCGTTCGCTGCGAAACCTTTATTCCTTCGGAATCCAGTGAACGGATTGCTTGCTAAGGTCGACCGTAAAAGCTCCGTTGCACTCGCAGCATCGACATTCGTAGGTCCCCATCGGATCATCGACATTGAGCGTCAGCAACTCCTCACAATGCGGGCAAGTCACTTCGGTCTCACCGGTGACGGCACCGGGGAAGCAAAGCTCGTACATCGAAATCGGGTCGAGTTCGTCCATTGGACTGCTGAGTCTACTTCTTTCCCCGGAAGTAGCGGGCTAGCGTTAACGTCGGCGCGAAGTACTCAGAACTTCGCGAGTTGGGACAAGCGATTGGGGTAAAGGATGGGCGTGAGCCCGCGGATGCAACATACAGTAAGATTAAATTTTAGACTTTGAGAAGTCGTCTGGCGAGAGCTTTCGGGAAAACAGACTGAATTGATGACAGGTGTCTCCCATAGACCAGAGGCAGAGCAGACACGCCTGCTCCAAAACGCATCGGTTCCAATTGTTGCTTAAAACTAAAGTTGATTCACTCGAACGCCATTACCGAACGGATTCTAAGCACGACGAGATTCTTTGGCTTCCGGCGAAGTTGATCGAACGATTGGTAGTCAATCAGGCTTTTGTGATGGAAGTTGGCTCGATCGAGGAAGGGTCGCGGGCACAACACGTGCTCGTCGTGAGCAAGTACAATCATGCACAACGATTATATGCGGTTAGAAAACGCCGCTAGAATAGACAACTAAGAATCAAAGTGGCGTGGGGCGATTTTGGAGCGACTACGAGAAAAACACGGGCAACTTACCGACCATTTCGCGGTAGCGCATGGTGACGAGGGTGGCGGCCCGAAGTGGCGGTACTTCGTCGACCACGGGTTGAGTCGCGCGGAGTGCGAATCGCTACGCGAAATCGTGCGGGAAGCGTTGCAGTGCAAGCCACTGGATTCTTTCGATTGGCAAACGGCTTATTTGCCGATCATCGTTTGCGCTGTCGAGGTGGGATACGGCTACAGGGGCAACGGAACAGATTTCTGGCCGAAGCTGGCCGAGACGCTCAGCCACGAATTTAGTTTTGATGACCGCAATCGTTTGTCGAATTGGTTTGCTAAAGCGAGTGCGAAGTACGGTGGCGTGACGCCGGGTTCAAGTGACTGGGAACAAGCGTTTCGCCACATCGCTTGGCCGATCACTCACGCGGTTGCAGCGAAGGACATTCGTCGCCCCTTCGCGGATTGCTTGCGCCGGTTTCGCCGTAATGTCGAGAATGAAAAACTGACGGACGAAACGATCGTCGCGGATCTGTCGCGAATCTCAACTCAGGTGGGTTCGCGGCGGTTCCGAACTTGGATGCAGCGGCCTGATGTGGTGGCCGGAATCGTTCGTGATTTGCTGGGTGGAAAACCGCTCGATGAAGCGGGGCTATTTTCGAAATTGTTTCGCGATCGTTTGATCGAGGATCTTCGCAATGAACCGGAGATTCGTCGAGCTGTCCGCCAGGTTGAGTCGGGGCGTAAAGCAGGGCTGAAAGAGAACCATGATGATGCGGCTGGGAACCAGCCCGAGGCGGAACGGTTCGGCGAGTTCTTTCTGCGGCAGGACGAGAACGGCGGGCTAGAGCTTTGTGGCGAGATGCCTGAGTTGCCCAAGCTAATTCAACTATCGTTGAAACCGATCCGCGGCCGATGGAAGGCGCGGCCCTGGGGACGTGGTGGCGCGAGTCCGATTCCATCGGACTGTTTGCGTTCGATTCGTGGGCATTTTCCTGTCAGCTTCAGTTACCTAGCTCGAGCCAATGCCGAAACGCCCTTCTTCACCGGCGTCGACGAGTTGTCGGTGGACCAGGACGCGAAGCTTTGGCTTGAGAGCGTTCGTTTTCCTGCGGCCGAGATGCTGGCGTTTCCACCGATGAATGCCGACGACGATAGCTCTCATGCCATCGTTGGTCGCACGCCGCACCGCGGCCGGATTTGGGTGGCGGCACGACGCGGCGAGATCGAGCTGCGACGAAGCGAAGAAGACGAATCCTATTGCAACCTCATCGGTCCGATCGAAGGTGGTGAGGTTTGGGAGTTCGATGCCGACAATGCGGAAGTGCGGCAGTGGCTTGGGTGGCCGCCAGCCAATGCGGTGGACACTCAAACGGGACCTGCGTTCACATGGCTACGGCCTTCGCCGGTCTCCATCGACGCAAAGAACCAGCCTGTTTACACAACTGATGATGAGATCGGTATTTCGGTCGTCGGTGACAAACCGGTCCAATTGGTTTTGAAAAAGGGTTCGAAAGAAATCGTCAGTGAATCGGTTTCATCCGTGGCGATGCTTACACTTGATTCAAGGGAATCTTACGAACTGTTGGTTCAGTGTGATGGCGAAGAAATCGAGTCGTTTTCGTTCGTCATCGTTGATGACAAGGGCGATGGGTTCATCGAACCGGATCCTGAGACGCCTTGGCATGCGGTGGTTTCGCACGTCGATGCCGGTGAGATTGAGCTTTCACGTAAAGACTTGTTCAACCGCCGTTTGAATTTGGACATCATCGGCGATCGTGGCATCGAGAACCTCAACGCGAAGTTGACCGTGATGCCCGGCGAAGCCGTGGCGAGCGTTCGTTTGGATCGAATCCCCACGCGACTTTCTGCGACTCATCCGGTGTGGGATGAGCTTTGCGATCGGTTACCTCCGTCCGTCTTGAAATCACCGTGCGATTTGTCGCTCAGCGTGGAGATCGAGGATCTTTCGCACGATACTTGGCTGCTTGAAGCGGAATTGCAAGAACTGTGGTGGGAAGACAACGCCGATGGGATGCCAATCGCCGTTAGCGATAGCGGGTCATTAGACGTCCGGAATCATTGCGTCATCAAAGGCGTATCCATTGACGAGCCAACCGATGGCGATCCTTTCATCTCAGTAGCACTGGATGCTGACGGAAACGAGTTGCATTTCGATGCCCGTGTTGGTTTAGTAGGCGATGCTTTCCTGAGCAGAAAACCGGATGAGCCACAGCGATCACTGCGGCAAATGGATGACGTCGGTAGCGTCCCCGGAATGCGATCGATCACGCAGCGTTATTTACAACTCTCATCGGCGACGAGTTCGTCAATAACGGCGGAAGTGAACCGTGTCGGTGCCGCCGGTGCGCTTCGCGATTGGATCCTCAACAGCGTGTGTGGCCGCAACTGGGTCCAAAAGCAACGCGAGTCGTCCAAGATTGAATCCGTGAACCCGGTGGCGATTTGGTGGGAGTGCCAAGCAAGTGAGGAGGATTTGTTGCAACCGCCACCGGAAGAAGTTCGCGAATTGCCCCCCACCTTGCCCAACTTGGTTCTTGCCGAGTTCGCAGACGTGCTGCCTGTTGGTTGGTGGGATGGTTCGATTGCCGAGGTCGAGCCGGATGACGCAGAACCGCTCGATTCGATCTTCCAACACCTGATTGATGACGACACTGTCATCGTGGACGCCGAAGCACTGACGACATCGCTCCGTCACGCGAATCAGAAACTGTGTGGCGGTCACTTGGCAGATCTTCTGATTCCCGCTGATGCTGGAGACGAATTGCTGGCATGGCACGTGACGGAAATGAGTATCACCAATTGTGCAACGGAGCTGCTCGGGTGGATTCGGCGTTCACTCAGCCGTGGGCGCGGCCGGCAAACATGGTCGTCCGGCGAGTTGCAAATCTGGTTGAACTTGCTGTTGTACCCGGAACGTTTGCGGAAGCATCCCTGGGAATCAGTGGTTGAAAAGCTGCTTCAAGATCGACCAGTCGCGCGCGCCGGTGCGTTCCTGGCATGGCGAGTAGAGCAAGTTCGACGTCTCGAATCTTCTCTGATGTTGGAGCCTCATTCATGAGCAAGCCGCCCGAAATCATAGACCAATTTGAGCGAGCGATGCATGGCGTCCAAGCGATGCGGCGCTACGTCGAACGTCTTGCATGCCCCATTCAAGGCGGTTCAGGGACCCGAGCACACTTCTATCCTCATCAAATTCAGAACGTGCAACGGATCCTATCAGCAACAAGAATCCGACACCTAATCGCTGATGAGGTCGGAATGGGCAAAACGATCCAAGCGTTGATGGTTGCCAGTGCTATGCGACTGCAGCGAGAGCACTTGCGAGTCCGAGTCATCGTAGGACGGAGTGAACTGCAATCACAATGGTCCGAAGAAGTCTGCCGCTCCCACGTCGTGATTTGGGACAAGTCAGAGTCTGTCTTCGGTGAAACTTGGTTCGAGGTAGTGACTGAATCAAGTATTGATTCTTTGGCAAATACATTTAACGCAAACGCGTTTGATTTGCTGATCATCGACGAGCCTCAGAGTTTAAAGGTTGAAACGCTCCGCTTCATCGCTGAGCATTCGGAAGAGTTTGCTTCGTTGCTACTGCTGACTGCCTCTCCTAACCTCAGCAACGCTGAACGCTTTTGTGAATTGTTGCAAATACTCGAGCCGCAACGAATCGAGAGGGCGCGTCGCGAGATCGACCGAGATCCTTTCCATGACGAAGTAACTTGGTCAAAGTCGCGGCTACGTGATTTGGAAGAAGCCGAATTACTGGAAATATTCGATCGTTTTGACCAAAGCTGTGCCGCCGTAACAGATGGGATCATTGACCCAGACTTCGTCCCCGAAGGCGCATCAGCGGCGTTTAGCGAAATTGCGATTCACCGTCGGTCTCGAATGTTGACGGATCTGTCGTGGAGATACCGCCGTGTTCTCAGGTCGTACCGTGAAGACTACCCAGATCACCTGCCTAGGCGACATCCGAGGTCGTTTGACAAAATCGAGCCAACGGAATCCGAGACTCGGCGAGTTTCGCTTGCAATTCGCTATGCAGAAGATCAATTCAGATTGGACACCGAAAGAGCGTCGGTTTTTCTACGGAGAGCGTCAGTAGGCAGTGAATCGTTTCAGTCACAACTGAGAACCTTGCGGCAGAACGAGGACAGAGGAACCAGCCAGATCGAAGAACTGCTAAAGGTCACCAGTCGAGCAAATGCTGACGCTCGTTTGGATTTCTTGGTCGATTGGCTTGTTCGTTTCTGGCGTGACGATCCAACGCGTGAAGTTCTCGTCGCCGCGCAGGACAACGCGACCGTCGAAGAACTTGAACGCGAGATTGAATGGCGAATTCCGATGATCGGGCCGCGTGATCACAGAAGGCCGCTGCGGATTGCGACCGCGCGAGACTCATTCTCCGCTTCAAGTGAGATTGAAGACGATTCCCCCCGGACGTCTGAAGCACTTCGGAGCATGGCCTCTTCGCAACTCCGTGAATTCAAGATGGGTGGAAAGCAGCTTCTGATTGCAACAGATTCATTTCGTCAGTCATACAACTTGCAATCGGCGGACGCATTGATTTTTTACAGTCTTCCCTGGAGGCCGGAAGATGTAGACCAGTGGATTGGTCGAGTCGATCGTCTTGGACGTGGTTTTGTCGCTCCGGAGGTGCGGAAGAGTCCGCCAAAGCCTGTCAAAATTGTTACCATTCACCGAAACGGTGATCCAACGAAGTCCGTCGAGCAGGTATTCAACGAATATCGTGTGTTGGAGTCGGCAGTTGACATGGACCGTGAGCTTGCCGACGACATCTCTACTCGGATCTCCAGCGAGATTTGGTCTCGCGATACAGCACTGGAAAAGCCACCTGCGATTACTCGTAAAGTCCGAGAAGTACAGCCACCAAGCGGCTCTATCTGGAGCGTTTCTAATGCGATCTCGGTTCATTCCGAAATTGCTTTTGGTGACGCACTGGAACCGCAACTCCGTCATACCAAGCCTCTTGGCTTCGTTTCAAATCAGCAAGAGCAATGCCTAGCAAGCTGGATCAAGCTGCTCGAGCAACACCAGCAAGCAGCTGCATGGAAGGTTAGCAAAAAGTACACCGACGGATCACGGCGTGGTGCGATTTATACGTTGTCACAAATGGACTGCGTGGGAATCAGCCTTCCATCCCTAGAAGATCGAAGCCAATCGTTTCCGGCTTTCTTCTTGGCCCGTCGCAACGTCTATTCGCCTCCACGCCTTCGGGTGGTCACGGGTAAGAAGGAGGGGCAAGACCGAGAGGTACTGCTTCAGTTTCTATCCCACGGCTCTAGTTTGCATGAAGAACTGATCCAGACCTATCGCGACGACGGTCGGGTTACCACGCCACTTGGTATCACTCTTTTTGCCATTGGCCCACGTCACTTTCCCAACGGTACATCTCTAATACCAGGAAACTATCCTGTTGGCGTTGGTTTTATAGATGCTGCCTATGCGTATCAGCGGGTTTCACCCACAAGTCTGATCGCGGAGGCGTTTTCAGATGAGACTGGTTCAAGGCGAAAGCAAATGCGTGCTAACCAGGCTATTCAGTTCCAAGCTGGAATTGAAGCTGACCAACGTTTCATACGCATGGTTGCCTCCACCAAGTCGTGTTGCCTAGCTTTTTTCAGTGACGGAAAGCCTTGCAGCGAATGTGACGCCGCGGACTTAATGACCGCGAATTGGAGCCGTGATGAGCGTCCAAACACGAACAATAATCCGGTCGCTCCAAAACTGCATGAAGGATTGCCCCCGCACTTTAAAGCCGCTATCGCGGCAGACCTGAAGCGTTTCTGGGGGCAAAGCATGGACGAGTTAACAGAACTCGTCGCCGAACGAATAGAAATGATTCGAGTCGAGGCCTTTGATGTCGCCTGGAATCTTCAGGCTGCGATTAATGAAGCCAACCGACAGATCGAGCAGTTGCAATCCGCTCCGAGCGAACAGAACAAACAAACCATACAGCTAACCTACCTGCCGCGAGTTTCCATGTTGCGAGAAGCCCTCCAGATTAGCGAGCACGCTTGTCGTTTGCGGTGCGATCTACTGGAAAAATCGCTTGAGCACTTGCAGCATCCAAGTCCCACCAGTGTCTACTTGCAGGCTGTCGCAGTTGTGGGAATGCAGAATGATCCTGTGCCACTTCCCGAGGAACCCGATGACGATGCCGAGGTAAGCTTGATGGCGAGCGAGTTTGCCACGGCGTCGCCGCCTCAACAAGAATCAACCATCATCGACAAACCGAACAAACCCAGGTAAGGAAACCCTCATCCACCATGTTCAACGAACTGGAATCCATTCGCAATCGTTTGCTTGCTTACATTGAGTCGGCGTATCACTTGTCGGACCCGCAATTGGTCGGGTTACGTCGCGAGCTGTTGGAACAGCCGGAAGTGCTGTGCCATGCTCCGTTCATCGAAAGCTCGGCACGCTACGCGATCGGGAAGCCCTACCGTGAACTGAACATTCCGACCGAAGCGGAACAGTTGCTGTCGTTCTTGGCGACCAAGGAAGGCGGTGGCATCGTCTTCCCCCAACCTTACCAACACCAAGCACAGGCATTGGAGGCGGTACTGGGCAATGAATTGCGACACACAATCGTGACCACGGGGACCGGCTCGGGAAAAACCGAAACGTTTCTGCTGCCGATTATGGGCCGACTTGGTCGCGAGGCGGCACGGTCGCCAGGCTCGTTTGAGACGCGGGCCGTTCGAGCGTTGCTGCTATATCCGATGAACGCCTTGGTCAACGATCAACTATCGCGTTTGCGTCGTCTGTTTGGCGCACCGACGACTCGTGATTGGTTCAAACAGCACGGCGGCCGGCCAGTGAAGTTTGGACGCTATACAAGTCGGACACCGTTTCCCGGCGTCATTCCTGATGACACGAAACGCATCTCGCAAAAACTCGCTGGCCTACGGTTTTACGTGGACCTTGAACGACGAGCGGCGGACGGAGTTCAGGATGCAATCGAGCTGCTTGGCGCGATGCGAGCGATGGGAAAATGGCCCGCGAAGGATATCGGCAACGATCCCGGCCTGGCTCGTTGGCTTGGCTCGGGTGGGGCATGGAAAGATGCCAACGGCAACCTTCGACGCGCGGTGGAAAATCCCGACGATACCGAATTGCTAACCCGTCATGAGATGCAGGCATCGGCACCAGACCTTTTGGTGACAAACTATTCGATGCTCGAATACATGATGCTGCGACCGATCGAGCGTTCGATCTTTCAGCAAACTCGTGACTACTTCGTCGCGAATCCAAATGAGCGTTTCATTCTCGTTCTCGATGAAGCTCACTTGTATCGCGGTGCCCAAGGTACCGAAGTTGCGATGCTGATTCGTCGCCTGCGGCACCGCTTAGAATTGTCCGCCGATCAATTCCAAGTCATCACGACCAGTGCATCGTTTGAAGATGGAGAGCAAGCGAAGAAATTCGCGGCTGGCCTGACGGGCACGAACGCCACGGATTTTGCCTGTCTGCAAGGTACCAAGGAACCGGCCGAGCCCTCGTTCGCGGGAGACGAAGCCACCGCTCAGACACTGGCTGCGGTCGATTTGGGCGAACTACTCTCCGACGATGCAATCGAACGCGCAAAGGCGATTGCTCCGATGCTGGTTCTCAGTGCAGTCAGTTTGGAGGAACGAGTCTATGAACTTCAATCGAACCCGCATGATTCCACTCAAGCCAAAAGCAAAGTGAGTCTGGTTGGACTCACGAAGGAGGGAGAACTTCGTGAAGAGTCTCTGATTCTCGCGACGGGAGGTCGGAAGCAAACCGAACACGCGTACCTAACGATCGTTTCGATGACTTGTTCAGATCCGAAGGTAACCGTCGAAGCGATTCGTGACGGTGGTTTTCGCGAATGCGTCGTTCGAAGCGACAACGACGAACTGTCGTCTGGCAAGCAGCTTCACTTCGGCATGGCTCGCATCCTTAATGAATTGCTGCGTCCGTTGCCCGTTACCGGAAGGTTGGTCAATTTGACCTCAGCAACCGAGGACCTGCATGATCAAGAGACGCACTCAGATCTGGGAGCACAGGAGATTGGTCGCTTAGCATCACGATTGTTCCCTGGCTGCGGCTCTGAACACGCCAAAACGGCGACAGACGTTCTCGTCGAGGCCGCTTCCATGGCGCGAGCGACTCCCGAAGGCTCGCCTTTGATTGCAGCTCGTGTCCACCGCTTCTTTCGCGGTATCCCAGGAATCTGGGCGTGTGCGGATCGTTATTGCTCCGCTTTGCCAGCGGCGGCGAGAGGGAAGGGGCCGACGGGAAAACTAACCGTCCAGCCCCGTCGCGAATGCGAGTGCGGAAGCCGGGTCTTTGAGCTGTTGGCCTGCCGAAACTGTGGTACCGCGATGTTTCAAGCCTACGTTCAAAACGTTCGCAAGCCGACTTACCTTTGGACGGAAAATGTGGGGGAAATCGACGATGCTGAAGACGCCGTTCAGCCGATTCAGTTGTGCCTGATCGAACCAGAGAATCCCGATGGAACCCGCGGAAGGTGGCTGGAGCCAAAGACAGGCCGATTGTTCACGAATGCAACCGACTCGCCGTCTTGTCGCGAAGTCTTTGTTCCTGAACTTCAAGCGGGGGTTCAGCGGAAAGCCGGCTTGTTCGGAACGTGCCCACGGTGCCGTGTCCAGCACGCAAAGATTTCCGACATGGCGACCAAGGGCGATGAACCATTCCAACACTTGGTCTCCGCTCAGTTAATGTCGCAACCGCCGACTCCTGGTAATGAAACCGCGCTCCAGGGACGAAAGCTCCTTGTATTCTCTGATGGGCGACAACCAGCCTCGCGGCTCGCTGGAAAGCTGAAGTCGAATTCACTCCGGGATTCTGTGCGGCCGCTTCTGATCCGTGGGCTTCGCTACGTTGCTGAAAGGTGGTTTGAAGGAAGAACCCGTGACATCTCAATTTCGCATGCCTATGCCGCCTTGCTCTGCGGAGCGTTTTCTCAAGAAGTCTCGCTGCGTCCGAGTTTGAAGGAACGTGAGCAAGAAAATTTCAAGCGAGCAATTTCGGCAGTTGAGCAGCTCTGTCAATCACGCAAAGGGAGTCGCGCCGCATTCCTCGATGTATCGGAGCAAATCGCCGAACAGACGCCTGCGGACTTGCTGATCTCATTGCACGAGGTCATGTTCAACCCGCTCAGCGGCATGCAAAGTCTCGCGTTGGGGAAGTTCGTTCCCCTTTTGCCAGACTACGTTTGGGAACTGATGTCTTCCTTACCGGCTCCTGAACAGCCGGCCCAACTGCAATCAGAAGGCGAGCGGCGAAAAGCGTTGCTCGATTTTTGGATCGGATGCATGGTTCGAGTGCGAGCCGTTCGCCTGCCGGGGACACCCCTGGAATGGATCGGAACACGCGAGGGTGGCGTTAGGATTCAGCGAAGCGCCGGCAAATTCAACACCTTGATGACACAACGTGTTTCACCATCCTTTTACCGAGCCAACCTATCCGGCGGAAACACTGGCACTGGGATCTGGCAAGTGTTCCTCCAGGAACGACTGGGGTGTTGCCTTACTGCTGATGAATACGTTCTTGATCCAAAAAGGATCGCGATTGATTTCGACACGACATCGTGGTTTCGGTGCGATAACTGCACGTCGGCTTTACCCTGCGATCCATTCGATACCGACATTTGTTCCGAATGTGGCTGTGAGGGAATGCTTCAGGAACTCTCGCGAGAAAACCGCAGCGTTCATGATGTCTTCATGACTCGCAAAGGATTCTATCGAAAGGATGTCGATGACACATCAATCGACCTTCGACCATTTGTTGCGGAAGAACACACAGCAGCCATTGGAGCCATTGAGTCGCAAGATGCTTTTTCGCGTGCCGAGTGGCACGAAATGCGTTTTCAAGATTTGGATGTAGACGGTCCCGGTGGAGAACCCGGAGGGATCGTTGATATCCTGAGCTGCACAACCACAATGGAAGTTGGGATCGACATCGGCAGTCTTACGGCCGTGGCTCTGCGAAACGTTCCCCCGAACCGTGCCAACTATCAACAAAGAGCTGGGCGAGCGGGACGCCGAGGGTCGGCATTGTCGACGGTTATCACGTACGCCGATCAGGGAACTCACGACCAGCGTTACTTCCGGCATCCGGCCGAAATGATTAGCGGCCCTGTCAAAGATCCCGTCTTGAACCTTGAGAATTCAGAGATTGTCCGTCGGCATGGGTTCGCACTGCTTCTAGGCCTGTTTCAACGTGAGCGAATCGATGGGACTGACGCAACGCAGCAGACTTCCAATCTTTTCTCGTCTCTCGGAAAAGTTGAGGACTTCCGCTGCGGCGGTCCCGAAGAGTTCAGCTACCGTGGTTTGGCCAGTTGGCTAGAAGCCAATGGAGAATCGCTGCTTCAATCCTTAAAGCAGATTGTTCCACGCGAGTTCTTGCAAAGCGACGCGGCGGATTCGATAGAAGCAATTCCATCATTGCTTCTAGCCGAACTAACCAAGATCGGTTGCGGGGAGGCGACACCGGAGCCGGTTGAAACGCCAGAAGAACGTAACAAGTCGGCTTTCGCCATGCCGGACGATGTATTCTACGACGAAGGGTACGACGATACGACAGCGGCTGAAAACGCGACGAATGAGGTAAGTCCGGAGATCCCGGAAACAGGCCGTCAAACGGTCAACCTGCTCGACCGTCTATTCGAGAAGGCGACGCTTCCGTCCTACGCTTTCCCAACGGACGTCGTTAGCATGACGGTGTTCGATACCAACCGTTCCAAGCCATTTCGCCGTCCTGTGATCAAGTACGCGCCGCAGCGTGGACTGGAACAAGCGTTATCGAGCTACGCACCCGGTCGCGAGATCTTTATCGACGGAAAACGGTTCTACTCATTTGCTCTTTACAGTCCAATGTTTGGCGATTTGAAAAGAGCTTGGGAGCAACGCAAGCTTTATTTTGAGTGTGAAAAATGCGGGTACGCTCGACTAGAGGAACTTGATTCCGGATACATGGAAGACCAAAGGCTTGCATGTCCTTCCTGTGGCGATCAGTCAGGACTTGGTCCTGCGATCACTTGGATGGTCCCACCTGGATTCGCCCATCCAGCCGAGATGGAGGAGGAATTGGCTGTCGACCAGCCTCCAGACTACACACGTCCGACCCAAGCAAAACTGAAGGCACCGTTTAACGATCCAGACTTACCCGGCGAAGACTATGAATTCGGAAACCGTGGTTTCACAGTGTGGACCAAAAAAGAGGACTTGTTCCTGACCAACCGAGGCGCGGAGGGGACCATTGATCGTGGATTCATACTTTGCACTTGGTGCGGCCGAATCGAACCGGCCGGATGGCGTGACCCAGACCGGGCGTATCTGAACAATTCCTATCGGACTCGCGCGAGAATCCCACATCCCAAACCGTTCCCGAATCACCGTGAAAAGCCGAATTGCACAGGTTTGATGAAGATTGTCAGCCTTGGAACAACGTTTCGGTCAGACGTATCGCTGTTTCGTTTCCGCATGGGCGACAACGTGATGTTGATGCCGGGAACTTCTCTCGCAAAAATTTGCTTGACGACAATCGCACAAGCGGTCGCACTCGTCGCCGCCGAAGACCTGGAACTTGATCGCGGGAACATCGGAGCTGAATTCCGTGCGGCCCAAACCCCTGGTGGCAAACTGGGAACCGAGGTGGATCTCTACCTCTACGACACGACACCTGGCGGTGCGGGATTCGTTAAGGCAGCCGTCCGTGACCCGGTCAAACTGCTTGCGGATGCTTCTGCTCTATTGAAAGCCTGCAGCTGCGGAACATCCTGTTACAAGTGCCTTCGCTCGTACGACAATCGTTTTTTACACCAAGACTTGGATCGTGAAATTGGTGCTGCACTTCTCGACCACATTCTTGGTCGCAGCGAGAAACCGTTGCTTGACGAACTAACGGAATCAAAGTTGCTGGAGACAATGGCCGTCGATTTAAGAGACCATGGCGAAACCGTTGTGGTCAAGCCTGGACATCTTATTCTCGAGTCACAAGGCGACAAAGTGATTGTGATCTCCCATGCTCTCCTACCTGGTGTGCCGGCAACGGAGGCCGCTAAGCAGGCCAGCCAATCCGGCCGTAACGTTGCCCAGCCAATTGACCATTTGTGCATCAAGCGAGCGTTACCAGTTGCCGTCGAGCGTTGCGGCACGTCGGTCCGGAATGAAATCACCGCATCGACTCCGCTTCCGGAAGGTTTGAAACGCAGCGATAGTGGGATTCCTCTCCACAATTGCCGCAGTGTGGCGTCGGGCTCAGCGACCGGTCAACCAAGAGCGGAGCTGAGTATCGCTGGCTATCAACCAGATCAGGTGATCCTGCTTGAAGTCGACGGCCCCCAAATGGAAAGATTTTCAGTTACCGTTGGTGAAGAGAAGGTGAACTTGAATCCCGGCACGGTGCTTGTCTTTGAGCGATGCGACGAGCAGATGAATCAATCGAAGCACGATCGACAAATGTGGCTAATCGAATCGCCGACCGAGGCTTTCCGTGCCACCCGATGCTCGGTCACCTTTGCCATTTGCCAATGGAGTAAATGGCAAGAAAAAGACACTGTGCAAATCAGGTATTTATCAGCAAGTCGCAATGCCACCGGCCAGCGTGTGTCGCCCGAGACGATCAAAGTGATCGGTCGACCAATCGGGTTGGTTCGGCGTGGTGTTTACCATTCACTCGCCTGACAGAATGGCATCTTAACTCAGCAGGATTCACTATGGCGACTATGCGACCCGATATCGACCCAGACGACATTCCGTACGATTCAGAACGGCTTGTCTACCGTGCGTTGAAAGAACAGCTCGGCAATGAGTTTGTTGTCCTTCACTCATATCCCTGGCTGCGACCAGATCGCGATGGCACGTTGCGCGAGGGCGAAGCGGACTTCATCGTTTTGCATCAAGAGAAAGGCATGTTGGTGCTGGAGGTCAAAGGTGGCGAACTGCGATACCAAAATGCAACTTGGGAACGAAAGAAGAAGCACGGCTACGAGCCGATCACCGACCCGTTTAAGCAAGCTCGTGGCAGCATGCACTATCTCGTTGATCGAATCGAAAAACAGACCGCCGGCGATGTTCGGCCGCACCACTTCAGCTACGGTCATGCCGTTGTCTTTCCGCACGATAACTACACTGGTGCGATTCCGCCGGGGGCTGATGTGTCGCTGATTCTGTCACGGCGACAAATGAACTCGATGGATACGGCGATCGAGTCCGCGATGGCCAGTTGGCCACAACGCCCCACGCCGCTAAGCAACCATCAGTGGCGTCGAATGGCAACCGCTTTGTTGCCCGAGTTCAAACTGTTTCGCCCCATCGTCGGCAGTGCCAGCGATGTGTTCGACAAGATTCAAGAAATGACGGACGAGCAGATTGAACTGTTGGGTGGTTTGTACGAAGACAATAACCGCGTATACGTCTCCGGCGTGGCTGGCTCAGGGAAAACGCAGCTCGCGTTCGACCGAGCGATTCAACTGGCCAAGAATGATAATCGCACGTTGTTCGTTTGTTACAACCGACATCTGGCCGACCATCTTCGCCGGAGCCTCGATCAGCATCCCGACAAAGGGCTACTCGAAAAGCGATTGACGATTGCCCACTTCCATCAACTCGCTCGCGAGATCATCGAAGATGCAGGTGTTGATTGGGATCCGCCAGAGTCGCCTCAATCAGGTTCAAATTTCTTTGTCGATGATGTACCCGATCTGATTGAACAAGCCGCCTATCTTGCGATGGAGGAGGGGGAAGATATGCAGTATGACGCAATTGTCATGGACGAGGCCCAGGACTTTCATTCTCGCTGGTGGGAAGTCTTACAATGCACGCTTCTGAAGAATGCCGAGGACGGGACGCTATTTGCGTTCGCCGACCCAGTCCAAAGATTGTGGGACTGGGCACCGGCCAAACCGCCGGTCGCGTTTCAAACGAAATACAATCTGCGTCGTAACTGTCGCAACAGTCGCTGGATCGCTCGCACCAGCACGACGATCGCCAAAACGGAGGCCAAGTTCTTCAAACGATCACCGCTTGGTGGGAGACCAGCGATCAGCACGGTGCCGACCCTTGCAGCAATGAAAGGTATCGTCTGTAAAGCCGTCGAAAACTTGGTTGGGCAACACGATATCGGCCCGTCACAATTGGTCCTGATCGGACCGCGCGGCCTCGAAAACGGATCACTCGCCGATGTATCGGAAATTGCCGGCATCGCTCTAACCAATGATACGCGTGCATGGAACCGCGGCGAGGGGATTTTGGTCACGACAGCCCGAAGCTTCAAAGGGCTCGAAGCGGATGTGGTTGTTGTCTACGATTTGGACCGAATCTCGAAAGGCTTTTCACATGTGGACTTGTACGTTGCCTGTACACGCGCCCGCTCGCACGTCCATTTTCTAGTTACCGGACGAGAAATGCTCGCCGACATTAAAGCCGCGATACAGAACGCTGGAAAGGAACTGGGAGAATAACTCGATGGAATCATTTGTCACCTACAGCCGCAATGAGTTCTCGAACAAGCTAGGGCTCGCTGATTACCTTGAATCGGACCAGGACAACAGCGTCCCTTCGCCTTGGGGCATTGCTAGATTGATCCGGCGGGAAGTTCGTCGCCATGGTCTCGCGACGCGACGTGAACTGCGAAAGGCAATCGAACCATTCTTGATCGCGGCTGGCTTTGAGGGAGATGCGAACAAGGCTATCCATTCTGTCGCAGTCCGAATGGTGGATGTTGGTGAACTGGCTGACTTGAAGGTCGAAAATCAACGCGGTTATTCGGCGATACCATCGCGTTGGATCAAGCTAAGTGACACGGACGCGGTGTTGTTGGGAACAACCGCGACGGAGACTCATCGATTTTCGTCGTATCACCCTAACCAATTCCTAAGAAGGTTTCGTCCGTCAGATGCGATTGTCACGGACCTGAATCGTATCGGTGTGAGCGAACAATCGTTTGAAGATTGGCTAGGGGAACCGAGCTGGAAATCGCTTAAAGACCAGAAGGATGGTATTGGCTCGCTCGCCGATCTTTTGGAATGGCAAATCAGCCAACTTGACCAAGAGGGCAGCCCATTGTTCATCAACGACACCAAGATCTTGGCAATCAATCATCGACCGGGTGAGTTCTTCGGAAGCGAGCGAAAGCCCGAACGCACGCGCTGGACATCTCCTAGCAAGCTTGATGATGGTATTTACTTGGGTGCTCAGCCTGGCCGAAACGAGCAACACTGGATCCCCATTCTTCTAAGAATCGACGGCAGTCAAGGCAAATCAATCATGCTCAACTGCCGAAATGATGCGATCGCTACCTACGAGTTAAGGAACTGGATGTTGATCGCGATTGGCGCAAGAAATGGGCAACCGGAGCTGATCGACGCCGACAACCATGATAGTGAAATCCAATGTACGTTCCCTGTTCCCTCGCAGATCAGCACCATACTTAGTTTGACAGGTGAGCCGACTGGTAGATGGCAGCGATATGCGGTGCTCGACGTACGACTGACCTACCAATGGCTCGTTCGTGCTGTCCCAGAGTTACAGATTCGTCATCTGAATTGAGCCCCAAAAAGAAAACCGATGTCGTCACCCACAAGCCAATGCGTTTTATCGCAACAGCAGAAGAGCAAGATTCAAAAGCTGCTTGGCGGTAACACTTCCGATCAGATCCTGCTGGCGGTGATATTGATCGAAACGTCGGGTGCCACGGCCGACGACGCTTTGGATTTGTTCTCGACTCCGATCATCAGCATCATTGTGAATACTTGGGATACTGAAGTTTGGAATGCCGTCGCACCACTTCTGCAGGAACACGAGACCCTCTGCCAAAGCTTCAGAGACTTTGTCGAGAAACGATTGCTCACGAAAAATCAGGACTTTCGCAAACGCTTTCTCCGAAATCTCTTTAGGCATGCAGCCAGCCCAGTCACCTCGTTGATGAAAGATTGTTGGTTTCTCTGCAAGCTCGATTCATGGGTTCTCAGCGAACTGCCGACGTTACCTGACGCCGCATTTGAACTGTTGGCCAAGCATCACGACACACTCAGGCTTGACGGCCTCGCGACGTTGTCCGACGCAGCAGCCGAGTCACTGGCCGAGCATCACGGGGCCGATTTGACTCTCGACGGTCTGACCTCGCTGCTCGATGCTGCTGCCGCGTTGTCGGTCGCCGGTGCCGAGTCTTTGTCCAAGTATCAGGGAATACTAACACACCGCGGAGCGAACACGATGTCCGCCGCCGTAGAGGAACTGTCCGCTGCCACGACCAAGTTGTCAGCCGCTGCTAATCAGTCGTTGAATAAGTATCGCGGGACGGTTCTATCCCTAGACGGTTTGTCCACGCTGTCCGACGCCGCTGCCGAATCGTTGGCTAGATATCGCGGCTCATCGCTCTCTCTTCGCGGACTGACCTCGTTGTCTAATGCCGCTGCCGAGTCGTTGTCGCAGTACCAGGGCCAGCTCTTTGTTTCAGATAAGTTACCCACGGAAAACAAAATTTTAACGATTGAAATCGTAAGAGGGTTTCTTCACGACGAGAACTCAGTAAGGTTTACCGAGTGCAAATTAATCGCGTTCGCTGCTGCTGAGGCACTGGCCAAGTATCGGGGCGTACTTCTCCTGGACGGATTAAAGAGCCTGTCTAATGCGTCCGCCGAGGTGTTGGCCCACCATCGGAGCTCGCTATGTCTGAACGGGCTAACCACGTTGTCCGATGCCGCTGCGGAATCGTTGGGCAAGCATCAAGGAGAACATCTCTACCTAGACGGACTGACTGAGTTGTCCGACGCGGCAGCCGAGTCGCTTGCGAAGCATGCTGGAACGTGTCTATTTCTCAATGGTCTGACCCGAATGCCGCGTGTTTTAGCGTCTTGATCAACCGGTAGACGATTTCGGTCGATCAACCACAACCTGTAGTGCTAGCAAATAGCGCACACAGTGTGACGGCATTTGCTGTGCCAAGATTCGTCTTTCAAAGACGGCGAGATCCCGCTCTGATGTGTTGAACGATCAACCCCAACACTGACAAAACGGAACCCCGCCGTGTCCCAGCATGATAACAACTCGCTGTCCAAAGTGGCAGCCAAGTTGCAAAACGATCCAGAACAATCTTTGGTCTTTGAACGCTTCTTGCCGGCCCCTGAAATCGTGGAGGCTTGCGGGCAGTTTGGATACCAATTCCGGGAGCGCATTTACACTCCGGTCATCACGCTCTGGATGTTCCTGGGACAAACTCTTTCTGCCGATCACTCCTGTCGTGACGCGGTGATGCGTTTGAATGCTTGGCGAGTCGAACGCGGCAAAGCGAAGGTCTGTAGGTGTCGCTATCCGGCAAAGTGAGAGTGGCTCAAAGTCCTCAACCGAGGTTCGATTCTTCATCGCTTCGATTGCACCGGGAGTAAAGAAGTTTGCTCGCTACGTACGCGGTCACTGGGCGATCGAGAACACGCTTCATTGGTGCCTTGATGTGACATTCCGTGAGGATGAAAATCGAGTCCGCGAGCGAAACACTGCGAACAATATGGCGTGGCTGAAACGCTTCGCTCTGAGCATGCTGAAGCAGCAAGACGACAAGTACAGCGTTGCGATGAGGCGACGATTCGCTGGTTGGAACCTGGACTATCTCGCTAAAGTACTGGGAATTCCCGTGCTATAGTGTGCGTTTGCCGTGTGCCCGCCTTGGTGTCTTGGGAAAGCTTAGTGTCCGCGACCTCGTACGACCAATTCCCAAGCTCGTTCGCCTCGTCCACTCGAATCAAAAAATCGCTGCGTTCCGCGAAGGCATCTTTGGACAGCGATCCTTGAAAGATGACATCTACGCCTTGCCGCATCAAATCAGCCGTCGTTTCGACTTGCGTCGCATCGTTGAAGTCACGAAGTTCAACGATATTCAAACCTTGTCGATGCAGCATCGCTAAGTAGGCGGCTTCGTGAGCCAACCCATTTTCAGCAAGTCGATCGAGTCGAGCGTTGTGACCAAACGGAACCTCGATCTCGCCGTTGGCACGCCGCATGTCGAGCGATGTCGCATGCCTACAAGCCAAAATGTTGGAAAGTTCGGTGGCAGAGAAGATGTAGTCGTGGTTGTTCTTTTTCATGCTTGCCGTGTGATTCAGGACTTGGGATTTCGGATTGGTACGCGATAGCGGTTGGCTTCTTCAGTCAAGGAAATCCACATCTTGACCGGGCCTAACAGAAGATTCTGGCCGCTGCTGCATGCCCGGAAACCGCTCGCATGATTGCCGTTGCGATCTTGGCCCCGCCCGCGTGCGACGGTTCAATCGGTGAGACTTCTGAGTAGTCGGTTGGATCGTTGCAGAGCAAACGCAAGTCGATCAGGTCGAGGCCGTTTTTTAACGCCGTTCGGGTGATGGTGTCGTTGATGATTGCCAGACCGGCCAGCGCCGCGTCGTCGAGTCCCGGTACGCAGTCGTAGATTGTGCAAACGGTCAGCGGCAGTTTGATTTGACGCAACTTGCCGATCACCTGCTCGTACTCATGCTCCAGCGTCGCAATGGCCGCCTTCATTTTCCCGAGCGACGCGTACACGCTGTCGCTCGACTCGCCCATCACCGAAGATTGCAAGTACAATGCATCGTTGCCGCCGACGCTGAGCACCAAGTGAGTCGCTGCTTCGGGAATTCGTTCGATCTGCCGCAGGACCGAGTTGACCACTGCCCCGTCGACGGCAACCAGCGAAACTGTGTCGGGCGCTGTCAGGTTCGCGAGTAAGTGCTCGTGGACGCTGTTGCCGTCGGGGACGTAGATCTTGTTGTCAAAGATCGAATCGCCCAACAGACAGATGTGCGTGGTAGTGATCATGCTTTTAAGCCATTGTGGTTTTGCGGTTCTTAACGTAGTGGACGAGGCGACGAGTCCCGTCCCGCTGGACTTGTCGCCTCGTCCACTCTCAGTGATCCCAAACGCAGAAAAGATCAAGCGTCGAACAGATCACCGATCGCATCGCCCATCATGTAGTGGATATCAGTCCGCGATTCCCAATCGGCGAGTGAGAACTCATCGGCGATCTTTTGCAACCGCTCAGGTGTTGTCGTGTTGCCGTGATAAACGATGCTGGTCTTCTTTGTCGGCGACCATAGCACTCGGCCACGCGGCACGCTGAAGTATTCTTCAAAATCAGTCAGACCCAATTGCATCGCCGCGTCGGGCCAAAGGTCGTTGTGCGAGTCATCGCTATCGCACAACCCGGTCGCTCGATCGACTTCGCCAGGAGCGTGCGGGAACGAAACGATCTGCGATCCGTTGTCCCACCAGATTCCAATTTGTGGTTGCTTATTCAAATTCATGGTCGGTACGCCGTATTTCCGCATTTCGAGTCTGGACAAACGGTTTCACCCAACCGCACTGCCTCACCGCAGTGTTCACAAAAGCGCCGTCGTTCCCGGCCAAGAGCTTCACAATCATCTTTTGCATCTTCCTGGCTCCCTTTCGTCGTTGTGTTTTCACAAAATGCTCCATCCCCCAACCTTGTCATCGGGCCGCCGCGGTCGCGACAAAACTTCCCATCGTCTTTCACGATAAATGCTGTCGCCATGAATTGTCTCCTTGTTCGACGTAGTTCAAAACCTGATGAATATTGGGGCGTTCGTAGCCCTCCCTCTTCGCTCCCTTACCGGTCTGCTCATCGGCCGCGAGTTTCGTCATGTTGGAACGGTGCACTTCGTCGAGCAAAGGTTCAACCGGCATTCCGGTCGCGACCGCATCGCCCAGCAACACGGTCATACGATCGGCCCACGCGTCCGCCGCAGCCACCAAGTCATCTTCGCCATGAGCCTCGATCCATTCAGCCAATTCTTCGACAGCCATCAACGCCCGCCGAGTCAATTGCGTTTTCTGGCTGTCACGGCGATTGAATGAATCGACGGTCTGCCGGAGTGTTCGTGCCAGATCGCGATCAAGGTCAGCATCGTGGTCGAGCAGCTTCAGTGAGTCGGATACGGTTTCGCCGATTTTACGATGAAACTCAGCGACTTGATTTAATTGTCTTTCCAAGGGTCTGTCTCTCTAGCAAACAAGCTTGCCGGTTTCTTGGCTGAGCATCCAGCGTTGGTCAGCGAAATCAAAATTGCCTTCGTTGCGGAACAGCATCACGTTCACGCCCGCAGGCACGTTCTTGAGCATTTCAGGTTGATCGTCAACGTAAAGCGTGACGCCATGCTCGGCGATCACCTCCGCCTTCGCATCCATCCGATCAACCAGCACCACTTCGTCGTAGCGAATGTTGCGCTCATTCAAGTCCGCAATCGCCTTCGCCCGATCGCGTCGATAAGTAATCACAATCACCTTCCCCGGCCATGAATGTGTCCAAGCCGAGAAGAACTCCGGTGCTTCAGTGATGCAACCGTCAAGGTCTAGACCGAGAGTGAATCTACTTCCTTCAACCATGCTTGTTTACCTCTAGCTCGTTGACGCATTTGTTGGCATTGTCCCAGGCTTCGCGTACAGTCGGACAGCAAAGGCTGTCCGTGATTCTGGGAATCAGAAAATATCCCGTGTCTTCCGTGCCCCACCAATCACATTTGCCGCGAATCAAATCAACAAGATTTGCGAGACCCACCAGCGCATCCAATTCATCATCCGAAGACACTGGTGAATCTAATGTCGCAATCTCTTTGCTCAGCAGATCCACGACTCCGTTGCAAGCCGCTTGAAATCCAATTTTTGTTGCTGCGGAAGAATCGCCTTTGTACTTTTGGAGCGTGTCGATCGCACCGAGGCGTTTCTGAGCAATCCAAACCGCCATTGTGACAGCTGGATGGCTCTCGAGAACGTAGATGCAACGCGAGACCGGATTGGTCGCCGCGGGTGCGATCTGGGTGCTGCGCTCATCGAGTCGGTAATTCACAGGGTTCCCGAATTCATAAGTTCGCTGACGGTTGGTTTTGAGTTGAGCCAAGCCCTATAGACAGTATCCCAAATTCCGCTCAGTAGCAGACAGCGTAAGCTCATGGTTCTTTGGCCGCCGGTTTTGTGCCAACGCATGCCGGACAACTTCATCCGTTCGCTGACCACTTGCTTGCAAGCCGATTCCACGACGCCGCTACCGATTGGGTAGCCTCGTGATTTCATCTCAGCATAATTCATAAAACGACTGTAGCGACGAAGGTATCGTTCCGCTTTGACGGCTTCTTCTTTCTCTGACGCCTTGTACTTATGTAGCTCTCGCATTTTCGCGATACTGCGAAGCATCCTTCCGTGTCCGCCGGGCTGCAGCAGCAACCAGCGAGCATGTTCAAGCCACTCCTGCCGCTTGCCTTTGTTCTTGCCAAACTTGAGCGCTTTGGCAATCGTCGTCAGACGCTCCGCCGCATGGTAGTAATCCACGACGCGAGTGATCTTGATCCGCACGCCATCGACGAAGAACTTCCGCAACGTGTTCTTCCAATATGCCGTCTCGACCTTGCCGGCATCGCTGACGTACACGATCTCCGGCACGCAGTCACCGCAGCGACGGATCGTCGATTGAAGCAGGCTGGTCAATTGCGTCGAGAGCGTGACTTGATTGCTTTCGGGAGTGCAGCCCAGGTAGACTGTACCGAGCTTCTTGCCGTCAGCCAACACGCTCACGCAGGCCACGCTCGCCATCTCGAAGAAGCTCCATGGTGCCAAGCCCAAGGCCACACCATCGCGACTAACCGACAGCACCGGCTTCAGTTTCCGCTGCCGGGCTTGCTCGACCAGTTTCATCAACTTGTCCACCTGAGCCTGCTCACGAAAGGGTTCCATGCCACCAGCGAGTGTGCCGACGAGTTTGCGAAGCTTCTCGGTGCCGATTTTCGTACCCATTTGATCCTCGACCAACTCCAGCGTTCGGCCTTGAGAACTTCCTGCGGCAGCAAATTGTTTGCCGACGCGGGTCGCCGCTGCGGGCGTGAATCCGTTCTCCACGCCAAGCAACATTTCGAGCGGAAAAATCGTTCGACCGGATCGACCGCGTCGATAGCGGGCGCGAACAATTGTGACTTTCCCGAACCGCGTGACAACGTCGGTCCGTGGCGTTTTTTCGGCCAAGCGACGATAAGATTTACGTTGGTGCTTGATCGTTCCGGGCATCTGCGAGAGTTCCGGTTCAAGTCGAGAAACGAGCCACTGTATCAACTTGCGTCCGAATTCCCGAAGATGGTCTTGAAGAGCATTTTCCAGGTCAAGCGTTCGCGAAGGTGTCGGGTCGTTCCCGGCGAACAACTCCAGCAGCATGGTGACTTGTTGCCGCAAATCGTCGGCAATTTGGCCAGTGAACTGCGCAATCTCATCAGTTGCGATTGCGTGAATAAGGCTTCCGACGTTAGCTTTGACATCCATGAGGCTTCCTTTCCTGCGGTGTTAGTGTGAGAACCAACATTTTGCAGGAGGAAGCCTCTTTTCATGAATACCAATCCCAGCAAATCAAGGGCGCATTACGTGGATCGCACCCGTCGCCGCCTTAGGCGAATAGGACAGACAAATACCTTCGGAAGCGGCTCTCTCGGCAAGTCGACCTCGAAACAGCTGAACAACAGGACCATGCGGCGCGCCTTGATATCCCAACACGGAAAGTCCTGGGTGTATTTTCGTTAACGAACGGTTTGACTGGTTTCGGTGCTCCCCTTTCCATCCGCAGAGTCTGCCAATGATCTCAGCGAGTTTGGGGAATTCCAGTTTTGAATCGAGGACAGATGGTTTGCTGCCCAACGCCTTCTCACAAGGGCGTGTCGAAAAAGGGTTCAGGTCAAATGGCCAGTAAGATCCCTTCAACGAAGCACCCGGACGCGTAAAGGATTGCGGCATGCAGATCGGAGCATCAATCGCGAGTAGCACCGCGCTGTCTTTTGCGTCGCACGCAATTTTTGAAATGAATGCGTCAAGAGACACGATCGGTGTTTCGGTATACGTTGGTCTATCAAAAGTCGCGGACGATTTCTGGCAGGTAGTGCGATAGCTCGCCCACGATTTACTTGAACCGGGATCAATTCCGTAGAGAATCGTGCGTTCAGAAATTTCCACTGGATCTCCATAAACAAAAGGACGTAAATTTGTACACTCTAGTTCTCAACGATCTGTTTGATCGTTGTTCTGGCGACACGCCAGGTTCGCATGCGGCTTCGGCTGGGCATGCCGAGCCATATCATAAGCAATCCGAGGCCGGCTTGGGGGACCAAGCCGGCCGTCAACAAGAACAACCGCAAGTTGATGCCGGATTCTTTGCCGAGACTTCCGAATGCGTTTGGATCGAGGTAGCAATACAACGCCATGCCAAGGCTGCCAAGCAGCATTTGGCAGCCGTAGAATAGCGAGATGAGTTTGGCGATCTTTCGCAAACGTGAGTCTCCAAGGGGAGTAGGGTTAGTCGGTCAGTCAACTTGCGGGACAGGAGCAGGCGAGATGCCTGCCGGAAGATTCACAGGCCAATTTGCGATTTCGATTGCACCTTGTCATGCGAAAAGGTGATCGAAATGATCTTGTCCTCGTCTTGCCAGACCATGCTCTTCATGTCGATGGAAATGCCGCCGAAACTGGCATCGCTACTGGCCTGCTCGGTGCCAGTTCCGAGAATCGACTCGACTTCATTGATTGTCATCCCGGTTTTGACTTCGGCGTAGTTGTCTTTGGTCACTCGATTGCCGCCGCAGCCAACGAAGAGAGAAAGGCAAGACAACAGCAGCAGACTTTTGATTTGGGACATGTGGTGAATCCGTTGGGGTGAAGGAGGGAGATGGTGACGAGCGATGAGCTACCGGGTGATGTCATACAGTTCGCCGTTTCGGAACTGGACGCCGAGATTCTTGTTGCAGTGCCGGCAGGTTTCTCGTTGAGTGCCGTTTCGGATTCGATCACGGACAGTGTTGGGACGTCCGCAATGGGGACAGATGACAGTGATGGCCAAATGAGTTGACTCCGGTTGAAGTGAAGTTTGGAAACAAGAATTGCAACGATATCGGGAGACAGAAAAGACTTCCAGATTTGGAAGGTTCTTTGACAGGTTTGAAGCTGTGAGAGGGGCGGGGCGGCGACCAGGCGGCAGGCGCCGTGTCGATGCGTTAGAGTCGCAATGGGGATCACAATTGGTTCATCGAACCGAAGGAGATCAACGACGTATCTTCCTGCCGTTGTTCGCTCACATTTGGGAAGACTGACGCTGATCCTGGGAGGCGTTCCGCATACTTTCGACCACACCGCGTTGCATCGCCAATGAAAGACCATCGGCTTCTTCCAGCACGATCGCTTCGTCGCTTCGCGGGCTGCCCATCAGTCGCAACCACTTCTGCATCAAGATGTCGAAGACCTGCCCGGCGATGAAGCCGTGCCAGCTTCCTTCGCACTCCGGCAACCTTGCAATCGCCGAGGCCTGATGGAAATAGTTGTTCGCCAGTCGTTCCATCAAGTTGCCACAAATGGTCGACATGATTCCGCGCAATCCATGACTGCGTTTCAAATCATCACGTTGCAGAGTCAGCAGCGAAATTGGCGTCTCGGGTCGAATGGAAAACAGGGCTTCGACCAAATCAAAATATTCGTCGATATTCATTGCCGCAAAGCAAATTCCCAATTCGCTGTCACTCACGCTGCGAATCACATCGTACGATTCCGGCCCGCTCGTCGGGGTCTCAAGCCACATGCAGATTTGTTCGGCACATTCTTCAAGACGCTGCGGTGACAACCCCCAAGCCAAAGAGGCGAATGCGTGGCCGGGCTTGCCGTGTTCGTCTCGCAGAAACGCCATGCCAGGATGCTGGACGAACGAGTCGTCGAAGCAAGTACGGTCCACGCGTGTGCGAACATGCAATTGACCAAGCTGGTGACGAAGATGATCCTGCGAGCAGTCAATGACAACCTCGACAAAACGTTCAACCAACTTGCTTCGCAGGTAGGCTGACAACGCGGCGAAGTGACGGGCGCGGCATGGTTGATACGCTGGTGCATCGCTGCGACCATCGACGAATCGAGGCACGATGTACCGGTTGAAGAGATCTAATTGGCGACGCAGTTCATGGATGTGCCGAGCCAATTCGTTCGGCTGTTGGATCACCAACATCCAGCGGTCTGGCGTCACGTCGATACCCGCGACGGTCGCCGCCAAGCCTAATGCTTGGCGGCGGTTGATTGCGTTGTCTTGGGGATTCATTAACGTAGCCTTTTGGTTTGCAGAACGGTCACTTGGCCGCCGAACTGTGCGTCGATCAAACGACGAGCCTGAGCGGAATCGCGAGCGTTGACATTGACGTAGGAAACACTGCCACCAAGGCGAATCTTCACTTCAAACGTGTACACTGGTGTCTCCGGTTTTGGCGGAATTGAAATTGACTCGGCTCTCGGTGGAAAGCTCATGCTCTGGATAGAAGTGCCGCTGAACAATCGTGGCGATGTTCTGACAAACCCGTTCGGTGTCAAAGCACAGGCCGATCGCTATCTCCATTCGATAGCGTCCTGACCGGTGAACAAACTCCAGACCATCGGTGAAGAGCAAATCGCTCAAGTAGTCGTGGTAAATAGGGGCGGCGTTGATGGTCTCTTGGTTGAATCGGCCAATATTGATCTCGACCATTTCGTCGACGATTCGATTGAGATTCTGTGCTCGACTGATCAAGATCCCGCGGCCGAACGAACGCTCTGTGCAGTCAGCGATGATGAGCGGAAGTTCGACGGAGAAGTCGATCGAGTGAAGAGAGCTGTTGCTGGTTTGAGTGAAGATTGCTTTCAAGCGAAGACTCTTGGTAGGAGAGGAAGAAACGAAGGGGAGCGACGAGGACTCAATTCAATAAACCGGGACGCTTGCCGATAGTCACGGTTTGGCAGGGTTTTTGACAAGTTCTGCCAACAGGTTTATGTCGTCGTCAGCATTTGACGGACACGTTCGACCTCGATCGTCGGCTGACCGGCTAATCTGCAAAACCGCGACAGGTACCAATCGTTGAACCATTGGTTGATGAATGAATCAACGCGGTGTGCGTACATCCAAGAAGCCAGAGCGAGTCTTTCACGTTCTTGCTTGTAGTACGCCACAAGTGAATCCCGATCGGCCACCATCGCCGCCGCGATTTCGTTCTCGTCGCCGGCGGCCATCCATAAGATCGTGTAGGTTCAACCGAACAGACTTCGATCTCACGGGCCGTCTTGGTCTGGGCCTGCGAGCGAACTTGGATGATCGTCAAACGACAACGCTCGCGGTTGATCGACAACGCCACCACAACTCAGTGCGATCGAGTGCGAAGGGAAATGTCGCTCCAGCATCGCTCGTTTGCCGACATCCGATGGCCAGCAAGGAGTCGGGATGAACGTGCGGGCGACGGGATACGATCGGGCCATGCCAACAACATTGCCTATCGTGTGGTCGGCGTCCCAAACGAACGGCGTTTCGTGGGATAGACCGCGAAGGTTTTCGACGAACAGGTAGTGCGGGGACGAGAGTTGGTTGGGCAGCGGATGAGTAGAAATCAAATGCGATCCTTGGGGGCGACGAAAGGGCACGGGCGAAACAGAAGCGATAACCTTCTCTAGTCACGAATCGCTCCGAGTGTTAAGTCTGCCGAAGGTCGTCGAATTGGCCTGTGAAAAACATCTCCCAACACTCAGGTTTGTAAATTTTGTCCTCCCTCGCAAAACGTTGTGGTTAGAGTAAATTTACAATCTGCGTATCAACCGCCATTCAATCGTGCTTTTCAGCTATGCCGATTTAGCCATGCCGCGTCAAACCATTCAACAGCAAGTCGACGCGTTCACCAGCGAGCGTCGGCTGTCGATTGCCCATCCATTGCAGCGATACCTGGGTTCGGGCTGTTACGCGAGTCTTCCCCGCCACGCCAAGGTTCATTGGCGAGGATTGCTGCAACCAAAGTCGGGTGCCGTCAACGGCCGGTGGATGGTTGACGAGCGATTGTTACCCGCGGTGCCGCCCAGCGGTCGCAAACGCGAATTCGAGCCCCACGACGAGGCGATCCTGTGTCACTGCAAACCGCTCGAAGACACTCATGAAAAGATCGGCAGTGAAAATCGCTATCCCGACATTCCTGATCGCTGGGACATCTATCTATTGATGCGACACCAATACAACGCGATCGCTTTCACCGGCAAAAAGATTGCCGCAGTCATCCGGCGGACCCCAGACACGCACCGAACGATTTTGAACCTACGTGATTGGGAAACCGATCCCGCTGGCGGCCGCTACCGCCGCACCCGAGTCAAATCCCAACTCCGTCGCCGACTCGGACGAATTCCTTATCCCCACGAAATCGAACGCGCCCACGCCAAGACCGCTTTGTTTCAGTTGGGTTTCGAGCTTCCTGGCAAACCCAAAAAACGCCACGACTCCTGGCCCGGATTACTCAAAGATATTGGCTTTGAAGTCGAAATCACAAAAGGCATCGGCCCCACCCACCACGTCGCCATGAGCACCAAGATGATCAACGCCTACCGCCAGCGATATCCCGATCGGGAAGGATACGTTTGAGCTAGCAAATTTTGCTCGAAGCCACTCTACCGGCCCGGAGTCAGCCGAACTCTCGAAGTCTCTCTCTGACCGCCGGATTCTGTTTACTGGGGGCGGACATGTTAACGGAGAGAGTCTGAGAGATTCGGCGGTTGGGTTCGGGAGTCCGACCCGGAAAGCTGCTTTCCTGTCGTCTCACCCGACCGGACGAGAGCGAACGGGGGTTTGCCGCGTCGGCCAGAAAGTGCCGCAAATGCCGGGTAGAAACGCAAAAAGGCTGATGCTTGTGCATCGGCCTTTGGCGTTTACTGACGGACACTCACACTTCGCGAATGTCCGAAAAGGCTCCCCGATACAAACTCGAACCAGTGACAAGCCGGTTAACGACGTCGATTCGAATGACAATGCCATCAAGGACTCGTCAGCGCCCGCAGATGTCGGCGCTGACGACTCGTTGATGTCGTTTTCACGTGTTTTGCGGTGTGAAAACGCGATTTTCCCGGGGGCGAGATCCTTTTTGACGGCGATTTTGCTAAATTGGAAGCAAAAACTGGCCTGGGTGGTGATGCCCGATTGATAAAGATCGCCTCGTGGTTCATGGATGGAAATGCACCCGAATTTCGGTCGAATCGGTGTCATCATTACTTGAGAGACCACTTAGCTCTCAGAACTCGAACCAATTTCTGAATGATGCCTAAAACCCGCGACGAAGACCACGACGATCATCCGATGCTTCTGCGATCTGAATCGCACCTTGATGCATTGTCAGTCGAAATGAAGTGGGAGACGACCCGTCGTCATCCACTTTACTTTGTGCTTTGGAATACGTGGAGGGCTCTCCAGCAAAATCATGGAAGCGAAGCTGAGTCATTGTTCCTGAATATTCCTCTCTGCCATGGTGCCGGGATCATGCTCGGCATCAACGGAATCCCTTCCGACCCAGCTTTGGAACTCAATGAACTGTTCGATACCGACACAAATTTACTTTGGCTGAAGCGTTCTGCTAGGCCGGTAACCTATGGATTGCTCGCAAGAATGCTGGGAACGAAACTCAGTTCAAGTGACTTGCAGACTCTATCAGGCATGCTTTTGGACGCAGCAGAAAGCGAAGCGGGATCGATAGAACGAGATCAGAAACTGTCGAGTTTTACTGGCCTCAAATGCCCGGATCTCGACGTGTTGGTCGACTTGCCACTTCTTCTGTACAACCCCTCGGCCCCAAGTAAGGAGTTCGTCTCAGACATTACAAATTTACGCAGCGCAATGCGGAGCAAACTCGGTATCGAGGATTCCCGTACGAGCGAAACAAAAATGCGATCGTACCTGGCGGCATGGGACACACGAGAAGGGTGGCGCGATGGCGTGTACGATCGCTTGGCTCCGATGACTCTCAAAGATGTCGCCCGCGAACTAGGCACCTCTGATCGAAATGCCAAGTATGCCTATCAGCAGGGATTTCAGCTTATCTCCGGGCATCCGTTTTCATTCAGTAATTGGATGCGGCTGATGGGGGTGCTTCACCTTTCCGGCTATCTTGGCCGCGATGTCAACTCGATATCGCTTTCTCGACTTCGACATGCCTCATCGGTTCGAGGAACCGACGATACCACCTTGTCGTCGAGTCAACAAAATCCTGGGACCAGTGTTCTGGAGAACTTCCCCAGCAACGAAGACGGATTCAATGTGACAAGTGCGATTGAGCAAATCCGAGATATGATCCGATCAGGACGCGAAAACGATCAGATCCTTGCTGAGCTCGAATTGGAGGAGGACGCAGAACCGGCGATCAACGAACTGCGGTCAATCATCGAGATGGAAGGCGGCTGAGTATCCGCCTCCGAAATAGCGTGGCCGCTATTTCACCCTCCGGAAAAATGGAGACATATCTTCGTTTCTGCTATCGGTCACGGCATGAGTGACTCTGCGTTTCGTTCTCCTAGTGCCATGCGCAATCCCGACTGTTCCGTCAATTCTGATGAACGCGGATTATCACCCAACGAGTTTGCCAGCCGTAGCGGCCTGAGCCTCTCCACAGTCCATCGGCGATTGAAGGCGGGCCTAATCCAAAAATGGCAAAGCGGTGGCACGAACTGCCGAATCGTGATCCCACCGTGGGAACTCTACCGCGTGAACTCGACCGCTTCAATCCAAGCGTCTGCAGATCCACATGAAGACAACTCGACCGAGGAGCGACCACCGAGGCAGCTAGCTGGACCAAAACCAAAATGGTCGAAGCGTGCAAGAAAATAACATAAGGAGGCTCCAATGCCCAAGAAACCGAAGTACCAAACCGTCCGCTGCCAGTTCTATGAATGGCGATTGATTCAGCGGAAAGAAAACGGCGTCTGGTACGCCGACGCCCGAACGACCTCGAAGAATCGCGGGCGCCATTCCCTCGGGACCCGCGATAAGGAAGAAGCGCTGGAGCAGCTGCCCCACCTCGATCGCGTTGTTGCGGAGGAACGTGGTTTAGTTGAGCCCAGCGACCAACATGATCAGCACTCACCGCTAGCAATCGCGGATGGTCGCAAACTGTTTGATGATTACAACGGCCGTCCCGTTGGACTGGGCGGAACGAAGAAGTCGACGCAAAAACGCTATCGAGCGATTCTGGACAAGTTCGAGATCTTTGCAGTCGCGAAGAGAATTGATGGCTGGCATTTGGTTACCAAAGCCACGCTCACTGCCTACGCAAAGTACTTGGAAGAAAAAGGCTACGCACGCAAAACGATTCATGGTGAGATCACGCTGCTCAAAACCGCAGTCAAATGGCTCATCGGCGAAGGCCATATTCATAGCGACCCAATCAAACTGCCGCTAAAGAAAGCCGAGTGCGAACGGGCCTATTGCTACACGCCTGAAGAGGTTGGAGCGATGTACGGCATTTGCAAGGCATCGACCAGTCTTCTATGGCTTCGAGACACGATCGTGGGCTTGACTTGTACTGGCATGCGAATTGACGAATTGTGCAACCTGAAGTGGTCAGACATCAAAATCGACAAGCAGATGCTGACGATCGCGGATGAAAGCGGGTTCGCAAACCAGACGTACGACACCCGGTCAAACAAGAGTAGTCGCAGCAGACACATACCCATTCGTACTGAGTTGCTAGCTGTTCTGGGTGCACTGCCCAGGAATGACCCATACATTTTTCATGGACCTCGTGGCGGTCGTCTGAAAGCCGACACTGTACGAAATGTGCTTGTCCGAGAAGTCATCACACCACTCAAGACGCGATTCCCAAAACAGTTCGAGAACGAGCGAGGTTTTGAAGATGGCCGACTGCACAGCTTTCGACATTACTTTTGTAGCGCGTGTGCCAACACGGGAATCCCGGAGCGGATCACCATGAACTGGCTTGGCCACGCGGACAGTGAGATGGTGCGGCACTATTACCACCTCAACGATGAGGAGTCTCGCCGCAAAATGGATCAACTGAACCTGCTGGGAGGAAGTGACGGGTGTTCCGCCACCGACGACGAGCAACCTTTGGACCAGGAGTGATGCCAAGCCGATAGCCAAGTGGTCAAAGACATTGACCGGTGAGACACACGATTTTGTCCCAGTTTTGGCCCAGTTGACTGGGCCAATAAAAAACACCGCCTAAAACCATGGTTTCAGACGGTGTTTTTTGAAAAGCGGAGGACACGGGACTCGAACCCGCAACTCCTTACGGAGCAATTGATTTCGAATCAACCTGCTTGCCAATTCGCTTATCCTCCTCATGTCGGAAAACGTTTCCGTCTTTCGACTGGGGCCTATTCTGACGTTCTTGCGGCGATCGTCAAGCCGGGTGGTCACTCGGAAAACACGGTGCTGCGAACTTCTTCTTCGAGTGATTTTTGGCCAGCGAGGACTTCGTTGAACGTTTGGGCATCGAGACTGTAGGTGACCGTGTCGGTGGAGGCGTCAACGTGGGCGTTGCGTGTTTGACCGGTCAGCAATGCCGTCTCGCCGAAGAAATCACCCTCTTTGAGCCGGGCGACTTCGCGGAAGTCGCGATGGGCGGCATCGTCCGGCTGGCTGACAACGACTTCGCCCTCTCGGATCATGTAAAACCGGTCCCCGACGTCGCCGTAGGTGACAATTCGGTCGCCGGGTGCATGTTCCTCCCGTTTCATTTTGCGGGCGATCGTGGTCAGCGTACTGACGGAGACCCGCGAGAAGACGTCGCAGCGTTTGAGCATGGTACCGAGCAGTGCGGCTTCGTCGAGATTCGTGTCTTGGGCAATATTCCCAAAATCCATCTTCACGATTCGGTCGGCGACATCGAGAATGCGATTGTCATGGGTGACGATGACGATGGCGGTGCCGCGTTCGCGAGCCTCACGCTGGAATAATTCGACGACCTGCCGGACGGAATCTTTATCCAAGGCGGCTGTCGGCTCATCGGCGAGCACAATTTCGGGCTGGTGAACGAGTCCGCGTGCGACCGCCACTCGTTGTTTCTGGCCACCGGACAGGCTTTTGGGTTTGTAGTGGATCCGTTCCCCCAATCCCACGGCGGTGAGCATTTCGGCGCAGCGTTGATTCTGGGTGCGACGTGACACCCCGGCGGGTTGCAACTCCAGGGCCATCCGCACGTTCTGAAGTGCAGTGAGTGAACCGAACAGATTATGGGCTTGAAAGATGAAACCGAGGCGTTTGCGAATCGTATTAATTTCGCCGGAGCGAGCATCGCGGAGCGGTTGGCCGAGAATGTGAATCTCGCCCTGTTGGATTTGGCGGATCGTGCCGATCAGAGTCAGCAGCGTGGTTTTGCCTGACCCGCTCTGGCCCGTCATGATCACAATCTCGCCGGGCTGGACTTGCAGATTGTTGTCATAGAGCACCTGTTTCCGCGCATCACCGGTGCCGAAGTGGTGATTGATGCCGCACACATCGATCAGGGCCGACCCATCGAAACGGCGGTCAGCCTCAACGCTCTTGGACTTGAATCGCCGAAACATGCCAGTCGCCGAACTGCTCGCTCCGGCGCTCGCGTCTCCATTGGTTTGGGCGTTTTCGTAACTCACGTTTACTTTCGCGCAGTAAGAAGATTAGAACGGCGGTACACTAAGACCGCTCCGTTTGGCAGGTGTTATCAAGACGTCTTGGCCGCCTCATTCTACGGGCTGATCGTGAATGACTCCATCGGGAGCGAGTCAGACAGGTGAACCCGATGAGTTCACAGTGAGAAACTTGCTCGAGTTTCGGAGCGACGTGGCTACTCATAGCGGGTATATTTTCGCGGCACCATCCGTTTTTCTTCTTTCCCTACGATTTTCCGATGCTGTTTCGCCTTCTCCATGACTCACTACCGATCAACGCGTTCGGGGCAGGGAAATTGCGAGCAGGATTGTATGCGAGCATATTCGGCGTCATCGCGACGGTCGGATGTGACGGCCAAATCTCAAGTTTTTTTTCGGGTCAGCCGCCGCGAGATCAGCAGTTGTCCGGCGCGGACGACCACGCGATGACGTTCGTGGGCGCCCAGGGACAACTCGCGCCCCAGGATGGTGTGTTGGCGGTGATGGCGCCGCCGGGGGATCGCGTTGCCAAGATTGCCGTTAAAGAGGGCGATACGGTCGCTGCCGGTGATTTGCTTGTGGAACTCGAAAGTTTGCGGGCGAAGCGAATTGAACTTGATGTCGCTGAGACCAAGCTCGAGGAGGGACGCGCCCAGTTTCAGGCGGAACAGGCATCCGCCACCGCTCGCCTGCAGGTCGCCCAGGCAAAATTAAAGCAAGCCCAGACTCAGGTTGAGCAGTCTCGTGGGAGACTAAAGATTGCCGAGGGTCCGGGCGGAAGCCTTGATTTGATGCGGCGGGCCACGGAACTTGGCCAACGCAAACTCGATCAATTACGATCCGCATCGAACGACCCTCAAACCGCTCGTCTGGTGTCGGAAAACAAGCTTGACGAAGAATCGCTGAGAATCAGTGAGACGCGTGCCCAGTACGAAGCGGCCAAGGTCGATGCACATGACGCGATTGAAACGGCGGAATTGTCCGTCGCGGCTGCGAGACAGGAAATCATTGCCGCCGAAAAGTCCATGCTGGCGGCGGAGGCTTCGGGATCGTTAGCATCACTCGAGAAGCAAATTGATCTGCTACGTCTGTATGTCCAAGCGGCGCAATTGGTCAGCCCCACCGCGGGGCGAATTCTATCGATTAATACGATGCCGGGCCAAGCCACCACGACGATGCCGCTGATGCACTTGGCCGACACCAGCAAAATGGTCTGTATCGCTGAAATCAACGTTGCCGACCTCGGCCGCGTCGAGTCTGGCCAGTCCGTCGAGATCAAGAGTCCCGGACTCGCCCGCACCCTGCATGGCACGGTCGGGCGGATCGAACCCATGATCACCACCCCCGCCATGCCCAGCCCATTTCCGCTGGCACCGGTCGATCGCTACACGGCCAAAGTGATTATCGAAATTGACGCCGCTGATACTCCCGCGGCCGCTCAACGCATTGAGATGCAAGTGAGCGTGAGCATTTTCTTGAATACGAACCGCCCCGCGGTCAGGACGGATTCTGCGACGGGCTCGTCCGCTGCGGGAGGCGAACCATCCAACGATGATCCATCTGCTGACGGTGCGCGGTCAACATGAACGCCGCGACGTCTCGGCCGCTGAACAGCCCCTCATCAACGGACGAGGGGTCGGCCCATTCGATCGAGTCGCCGGGATCCGCGTCAGCAGTCCGGCGCACGCACTTGGCGTGGCGAAATCTTGCTGATACACCGATTCGCACGATGGTCTCACTCGGCGGAATCGGGTTCGCGATTCTGTTGATGTTCATGCAACTCGGGTTTCTCGGCAGCGTGGGCGGTACGGCCACGGTGGTATATGACCGCATGCAGTGCGACGTGATCGTGCGTTCGGCCGACTATCTCAACATCTACGATCCCGCGTCATTACGGGATGACCTACCCAAGTGGCTCGCTGGTTTGCCGGAAGTGCGCCATGTGATTCCGCTGGATATCGGTGTCACGCAGTGGCAAAACCCCAGCGACCATTCCTTTCGCGCCATCGCCTTGATGGGCATCGATTTGGACGATCCGGCATTCGATCTCCCCGAGTTGAATCCGAGCATGCGAGCGAACCTGCGCCCCATCGGATCGGTGTTGATTGACGACGCCAGCGGCCAGGATTTCGGCCCGCAGCAGGGAGCCCGCTTCACCACTGCGGACGTCGGCGTGACGACCGATGTGGCCGGCAGCGAGGCGACAATCAAGGGGACGTTCGCGATGGGGACCGGCTTGGCCGCAAACGGAGCGCTGCTTTCGTCACGAGATACCTTCCAGAAACTAACCCCTGGCGGACACTCGCAGCGAGTCTCACTGCTGTTGATTCGACTCGCCGAGCCCGAACGGCTCGACAGTGGACTGCGGGCCGTCCAGCAACGTCTGCGATCGCTCGGCGGGACGGCGGCATACGCCGATGCGGTCACACTCGAGCAAGCTAAGTCCAGCGAGCAATGGATGTGGTACACGCAGACCCCGATCGGCATGATCTTCGGCATCGGCGTAGCGTTGGCCGTGTTGGTCGGAGGCGTGATCAGTTACATGGTGTTAGCTGCCGACGTGACAGCACACTTGAGCGAATACGCGACTCTCAAAGCGATGGGATACAGCAACCGTTTTCTGATCAAGACTCTGCTGACGCAATCATCGTTACTCGCCGTGCTAGCGTTTCCGCCGGCCCTGTTCGCATCCGTGGGGCTCTACTATGCCACCTCGATCGCCTCGGGCATTGCAATCGAAATGACGTGGTTGCGTGTCAGTCTGGTACTGGTGCTCTCGCTCCTGATGTGCAATGCCGCGGGGGTGTTTGCGTTGCGGAAACTTCTCAAAGCTGAGCCGGCGAGTTTATTTTAAGCACACGTGCGTCGGTGCGGGTGGCGTCAGAACTCAACCGTCTTCGAAAACGTCATCGGCGCTCCCGCCTCTTGAACGTCGAGTTCGAGTTGCCACAGACCGCGACGGCTCATCGGCGGCGTGGCCAGATAGCGTCCCTCGCCGACATTCTGCATCTCAAATCGTTCGATTCGATCGGCGTGGGCATGATGATAGACCTTGCCTGAAATTTGGAGGTTGGCGAGCGGCTGGTCGTGTTCATCACGCAGGTTCAAATCGATCGCCCGCAGCCCGCGGCCGTCCGCGACATCGGAGACATCGACCTGCAGATTCCAACCCATTTTTTCGGCCGCGCCTGCCGCGGCATGCTTCGAGTCCCAATCGAGTGCGGCCTGGTGGTAATCGGGGACGACAGCGAGTGCGGGATCCCCGATTGCCAGCGAGAGAGCTGTGCCGAGAATCGTGATCTGGATCGTGAAAAGCAGCAGCACCAATCCGATATAAAATCGCTTAGCGTTGCGTTCGTCGGTCACTTTGTTGGCTGATTTATCTTGCATGATTCTGTTCCGAAATCGTTAGCTCGCCGAGCCGGATTTCCCATTGGACATTCCGAGGGACTCGAGTCGAGCGCGGAGGGTTGTTCGTGTGATCCCCAAATGCCGGGCGGCTTGGGTCATGTTGTTACCAGTTGCTTTCAGGACTTCGCCAAAAATTTCCTTTTCTGCCATGCTGACCAATTCCCGGTGAATGTCTTCGCTTCCCGAGGCGAGCAGTGAGCGAGTGAGCGCGGGGAAATCGAGTCCGCCGCCCACGGTACTGCCGTCCGCTGTCGATGACGTTATCCGGTGGGGAGTATTGTCGCGCACGGCGGCGGGAAGATGAGCCGGGGCAATGATCGGGCCGGTGGCTTCGAGCAAGGCATGTTTCACGACGCTTTGCAGTTCCCTGACGTTTCCCGGCCAACTGTACTGGGAAATGAGTTCCATGGTTTCCGGTGCATAACCGGTCACTTCTTTGCCGAGTTCGGCCGCAAACCGACGGAGGAAGTAATTGGCCAACATCATGATATCGTCGCCGCGTTTTCGCAGCGGGGGAAGCTCGATCGCATAGACATTGAGCCGATAGAACAGATCGCTGCGAAACTCTTTCTCTTCGATCGCCTGTTCGAGATTGCGATTGGTTGCCGCGATGATTCTCGCGTTGGTTCGGATCGTTTCCGTGCCCCCGACGAGTTCGAAGGATTGATCCTGCAGTACCCGTAAGATTTTCGTCTGCATGAGCGGCGTCATGTCGCCGATTTCGTCGAGAAACAAGGTGCCGTTATTGCACAGTTCAAACTTGCCCACCTTCTTCCGATCGGCTCCTGTGAACGCTCCTTTTTCGTGTCCGAACAATTCACTTTCGAGCAGGTTCTCGGGGATGGCAGCGCAATTGATTGCCAGAAACCGGCCCGCAGCTCGCTCGCTGTATTGATAGATAGCGCGGGCGATGACTTCCTTGCCCGTCCCACTCTCGCCCAGGATCAATGCGGTCACGTTTTGCCGGGCCACCCGGCCAATGGAGCGATAGACTTCCTGCATCGCCGAGCAGTTGCCGATCAAGAGATCGGTGGAGGCATCCCCCGTTTGGTCCTCACTCGCTGGATCGGGCACGATGGCGGGGGTCCGTGTCATCCGGCTCGTTTCGGAGGCATCCTCGATCAGGGGGATCAGCGTATCGGGGTCGAGCGGTTTGAGGAGATATTCAAATGCCCCCCGCTGCATCGCTTCGATCGCGGTCTGCGCGGTACCGCGTCCTGTCATGAGGATGATGGGGACACGGGGATCGATGCGATGAAGTTTCTCGAATGCCTCCATACCGGACATGTCAGGTAGGCGAATATCGCAGAGGACCACGTCAGCGGCGTGCTTTAAAAACGCGTTGATGCCCTGCTGGGCGGTCTGGCACGTGGTGACCTGGTCATCGGGAAACGCCAGTTCAATCGTTTCGAGGATGAGTGGTTCGTCGTCAATCACAAGCAGGTGAGTCATACGTCCTTGTCCAATACTTCGCGAACGAGCCGCAAGAGTTGTTCGTCGGTGTAGGGTTTGGGGAGAAACCCGTCGATATCCTGCATGCGGCTGCCCTCGTTGCTGGGCCGGCGGAGGCCACTACTCGCGATGATCTTTGCGTTGGCATCGCATCCTCGCAGGATATCCTTGGTTTGAAAACCGTCCATCCCCGGCATCATCATATCCACGATCACGACGCCGATTTCGGTGGATTGACGCTGAAAAATCTCAATCGCTTCGGTCCCATACCGTGTCGCGAGGACGCGGTAGTTGCTCGATTCCAGCGTTTCTTGGGCCGTTTCCAAGATCATCTCTTCGTCATCGACGAACAGGATCGTTTCACCACGCCCGTGGGGGATTCCATACTCCGCCATCCCCTGGGGCGTCGCGAAGGGGGGCTGCGATTGGGTGGCGGGCAGGAGGATGGAAAACGTGGTACCGGTTTCCGGGTCGCTGGAGACCGAAATATCCCCGCCGCAGGAACGTACAATCCCCATCGTCGTCGCCAGCCCCAAGCCGGTCCCCTTGCCTTGCACCTTGGTCGTGAAGAAGGGGTCAAAAACGCGGTCGATGATGTTTTCGGGGATGCCTTCGCCTGTGTCGAAAACGGTTAGCAGAATATGCGGCCCCACGCGGAGGTTGTCACTGCGGGAGGCACGCTCCTCGTCGACATGGACGTCCTGGGCCTCGATGATGAGTTGCCCGCCGAGGGGCATCGCATCTCGAGCATTGATGGCGAGATTCATGATGACTTGTGAAATCTCGGTATCGTCGGTGTCAACGCGTCGCAATGCGGGCGGCACGCGGACGTGCATGTCGATGGTCGGCGGCAGCGTGTGGGTTAGGATTTCGGCCAGCTCCGATACGATATTCCGGACGTCCACGGAACGCCGAACACTCGTCTCTCCGCCAGCGAAGGCAAGCAGTTTTTGGATCATGCGCGCTCCGCGATCCGCACTGGCGATGATGTTGTCCATCAACCGCTCAGGAGATTTGGTGCCCCGGCGGAGCAACTTGGCGCTCATTACGATTGGGGTCAGTACGTTATTCAGGTCGTGGGCGACCCCGCCGGCAAGCGTTCCGATACTCTCAAGACGCTGTGATCGCCGCTCTTTTGCTTCGGCGCGGACCCGATCAGTCGCGTCGATCATGAAGACGAGCTGAGCAGTCGGCTGGCCATGGTCATCAAAAACGAGCGAGCGCCGTTTTTCAATAACCCTTTCTTGACCGATCGAATCGACGTGAGAAATCACCGCCGCGTGGCTACCCTTGGCCAACAAGACGTTGGTATTCGCCTGCCATGGTTGGGCGTGGTGAGGAAACAGAAGCGTGACGATATTTTTCCCGATCGCGTCCCCGGCCACTATCTTGAAGAGTTTTTCGGCACCGCCATTCCATGATTCAATGCGGTCATCGAGACTGCAGACAACGATCGCCTCGTGCACCTGGCCCAATATCAAGGCGTATTCCTGCTCGCGAGCCTTCAGAATCTGTGTTTCAGACACATCACGAAACTTCATCGTGATGAAATGATCACCATTGGATAGCGTACGGGCTGCAGAACCTTCGCAGGAAAACTCTTCACCATTGGTGCGGAGCAGTGTCAAGCGTCCGAGCGACTGGCCCATCTGTCCGGATGCATTGAAATCGTTGACACTCTGCCGGGTGATCTGCTGGAGTGAGTCGGGAATAAACTCCAACAGGCTGCGTTGATGAGCCGTGACTTGATCGGTGCGCAGCATCTCTGCAGCAGCCGGATTCATGTGCCGGATCATCAAATCGTCGCCAAAGGTGAGAATGCCTTCGAAAGCGGACTCAATCACCGCTTGAAGTTCATTCTGTTGCTGTCGAAGTTCATATTCGGCGAAGTCCCGTTTCTTGCGGTCGACGACCGCCGCGAAGCCCACAAATGCGATCAGTCCGATCGCGAGAAGGTTGCCGATGGTGATCGTGGTGCGGGACACGGCGGTACGTTCGCGCATGCTCGCCTCGCTAACGGCCAACTTGCGTTCTTCCACCTTCAGAATGTTGTCGACCGCTTTGCGGGCCTGCCGCATATGGGATTGCCCGTTTGACTTGACCAACTCGATTGCCGTATCGGGAGATTCGTCGTTGGATTGATGCGGCGGCCCCTCTTTGCGCAGTTGAATGGTTTGGTCTGTGTGCTCTCTCTGTGCGTTGAACGCATCCCTGAGCAGGACCGCATCTCGATGGATGTCCTCCTTGCTCTCGGTCAGCCGGACCAACTGATCGACCTGCAGGCCAGCACGCTCGATGCCGTCTTCGTAGGGAACCAAAAAATTTTCGTCGTTGGTTAAGAGATACCCACGCTGTCCAATCTCAGCATCTTTCATGGCCGAAAGTATTTGATAGGTCGCCTCCCGGATGGCATACGTTTCGGTCGCCGCTTTTTCGCTTTTCCGAATCGAGACGGTATTGGCGAACGTGATCATTGCGAACACGGCTACCGCAAGAAATGCCGCGACGATGGCGGCTGGCAGGATGGAGGTGCGTTCGAGGCGAAGCATGAGGGGGACGGCGAGGGAGGTCGCGAGCAGCGGATAGATGAAATTGTAGTGGTTGGCCAATCGCATTGGTATGCGATGTGCAAGGTTTTGCGTGACGCAATCAGGCCGAGCGGCGTCTGAGCCGAACTCCTTCTTGAAAACTGGTGATGGTGAATACTCTGGAAAGTCGACACCCAACCCGTGATTCAATCCTAAACACGCACCAACAGGCGTCGTCGCAGTGGTGGGGGTGCAATTGGGCAACCCAGTACGGCCCCCGCAAACTCAACCTGCTCGACGTGCGGTCACGACAGGCCCGATTGATCGCAAATGCGACATCAGGTGAGGAATCGAGTGCTTGGGATGCAGCTGCGGCCTATCTGAGCGAAGTCGAATTGGATGCTGCCGCGGCCCAGCGTGCCGCAGATAAAGCGGTTTCCTTGATCCGCCGCGATCAGTGGCAGGCCGCCCTGATAGCAATCGAAGAGGCCGTGACGCTGGAAACGAAGCATCGCCCAAGCGTCGTCTGGGGACCGCTGCGTGACGAGATCAAAGGGGGGATCGCCTAGCCGGATCGCTCGGCCATGTTGCCGTCAAGCAGCGGGGTGCGCGGCCAGCCCCCTCCGCCGACGCGTTTGGGCCCCCAAAATTCTCCGCCCGCCAGCGGACAGAATTCATCCGCAGCGGACAAAGTTTGTTCGCTGCTACTCAGCGGGCGACAACCATTCGCTCAACTCACCGGCCACCGGTACAGGCCCGCGTCCATGGTCGGTTTGCCGGTCGAGTTCTTGGTACCGAATTTCGACGAGGTCCAAGGTACGCGCAAATTCGACTTGCAGTTGCTCATCCAACCAGCGCTGTGCGTCGTCTGAACCGAGAGCGTTCAAGATTGACCGATACCGTCTCCCGCCATGATTCAAACGTCTCGTTGCTGCGGCGAGTACGAGAGCGCTCTGCTCTCGCGTCAGTTCGATTCGGTCACGTTTCTTGACCGCTGTGGCGAAACGCGCCGCTAAGCGAGGATCGCTCGACAACCGAATGTGATCGAGTTCGTGGCGAACCAGTGGTGAGTCCCAGAAAGTGCTGAGTTCCGGCATCTCCCGGAGCCAAACTTGGTGTTCGACCTCCAACTCGAGCTGTTCATAGCGAACTCCGATGGCCAGCCGCTGCGAGCGTGAAGTATCGGCCCAGTGCCAGCGGCAGCGACTCTTGAATGAGTAGCTCATGTGGTAGCGTGTCTCGGCATCAAAACGCCCTCGTTTCGCTCCCGCCGAGCGGCTCGGATCGACCACCGACGGTCGCTCGCCGCCGATCAGAAATGTCACCTCGCCGCGGTCCAACCACACCTTGATGTCGGCCGGTGGGGCGGGGAGATCGCGCAAGCCGAATTCGCGATGGCCGTGTTCGTTGACGGCGTCGGTCGCAAAAAGTAGTGGCATCCACCCCAGCATTGCGGGAACGATCATGACGGCCAGTACCAGCAGGCGTGCGACGTGGTACTTCGAATGCTTGCTAAAGAGTGACAATGAAAACGCCTTGGGTTTCCTGGGGTGGATCTTGAACGGGCAGTCGATTGAGCCGAGTCGCGTGAGCGGCCGGGTGGCTCGCGTTACCCGATGCCTTAGGACACCAGGAACAATAAGTGACGGGTTTACCGTAGTGGATCTTGTTAAAGATCCTGTTCTGGATGGATCTTTAACAAGATCCACTACCCCAGTTATTGATCCCGCGTTGCCTGACGGCATTCGGCTCATTAAATCGACAGCCTGTTATGTCACGTAGTTCCTATTGCGGTGCCGAAGTCGATCGTCCATTCAATAAACTGCGCTGCGGCGGACGAGCCTCACTCGAGGTGGCCCCCCAGACGCTTCATTCTAGCAGCAATTAGAAACAGGGAGATGGCAATCACGATGACGCTGCAGGCGAAATACCCGAACACAAAGAGCGGGCTGCCATGATAGGCTTGGGAAATCTCATCGACTTGCAGCAGATGATGATCCATCGGCAATTCGAACAATGCGCGGAACGGGCTGGTCACGCCGATGAAATCGACGAATCGTTGGGTTGATGCCGAGAGGTTCAGCGTGGCGACGAGCGTGCTCAATCCAGTCGGGATGACGTACAACACGATCAAGACGACGTAGGTTGTCATCAACGCCATCGACGTCCGGGTCTGATAGAGAGATGCGGTGATCGCCACAAATGCATTGACAACCGCCACCATGACTGGGATCGCGAACATGCCGGCGACCAATCCCCAGTTCGAATAGAAGTCAGGATTGAGCAACAACCCGAGCAGCATGGGCCACACCAGGAAGCTGGTCAGGACGAACGCCACGCGGAATCCGACGACAAATTTCCCCCAAAAGATCCGCCACGGCGAAAGAGTCGTCGTCAGCAGCATATCGAGGGTTTGCCGTTCCCGTTCGCTGGTGAACGCCCCTGCTAAGAAGACAGGTCCGACGAGCAGGTTAAAAACGATGACGTAGACGGCGAACCAGGGTGCCTGCGGCGTCTTCCAAAACAGCAACACGCCCATCAGTGGAATCGCCAGCAAGATGCTGATCTGGATGACCAACCGCAGCATCAACGTGCCTTGGCTGAAGATTTCGCCGTGGATCTCTTTGTGGTACACCGGATTCACGCCGTCTTCCATCAACGAATCGCGGCGGGGAGGTGCAAACAAACGATCGGGGAACTGATCCGGCTGGATGACCAAGCCAACGGCCTGGGCGGCCTCCTGTTCGAGGTCAATGATCTCCTTGCCTTCGCTGCCCACATCGGGCGGATACAGCAATCGGCTGGCCGTGGCGGCGCCCATCAAGATCACCGCCGCGATGGCAAAGGCGGGGATGACAAACACGATCACCTTCAAACGCAGCAGCCCGTCGGCGGCGAGTGCCTGCCACATCAACACACCGCCGATAACCAGCGGCAGGATGACGAGATAGCTGACGACGAGTGAATTGCTGGTACGAGAAAAATAGCTGCTACAGAACACGCCGATCGATCCGAATAAGATCACCGAGACGAACAACCCCAGATAGGCCGCCGCGACCTCGTACACACTGACGCCACCGAGCGGTAGGAATAGCACGATAATTGGCAGCGAAGCGACAATCAGCAGTGCCAAGTGCGTCAGTGCGGCGACGAGTTTCCCCATTACGATCGCTCCCGGCCGCAGTGGGCTGGCCAACAGCATCTCGTAGGTCTGGCGTTCTTTCTCCCCCGAGATCGTCCCCGCCGCGAAACTGGGGGCGATCAACGAGGCGATGACGTACTGCCCGAGAAAAAACAAATCCACCAACCGCCGGGCCGAGGGTGGATTCTGCGTCAAATCCAGATGAACGTCGCGTGGCCAGGCAATCCAGGTGACCGCAGCGAGCAAAACCTGATAGACCGCTAGTAGAATGAACGCGCGATTGGTACGCAGATTTACCAGCAGTTCACGCTGCAGCACGGGATTGTTTTTCAGCCCCAAGCCGACCGGCAAGTTCCAGCGTGCGGGCAGGCGGGATCGCGACGCGTGGGTGTTCACATGTTTCTCATGAAGATGATGTCTACAATCGCGTTTTGGATTTCTCGCCTGCGATTTCGCTCACATAACGTGGTACCGCGAAACCCGGCAACCGCGATTCTAGCTGCGCAATCAGCTCCCGACCACGCTCTGCGGGCACTTCGAAGTGGGCGGCACCGGCCACACGATCGAGCTGATGCAAATAATAGGGCATCACCCGACAATCGATCAGAGCTCGTGAGAGTGACTCGAGCGCGTCGACCGAGTCGTTGACGTCCCGCAGCAGCACGGATTGGTTGAGTACCGGGATCCCCGCGTTCACCATCCGCTGCAGCGCCGCAGACGTTTCCGCGTCAATTTCCGCGGCATGGTTGCTGTGCACGACCATCCACACCGTCAATCGGGAGGCGCGCAATCGCTCGATCAGGGAACGATTCACGCGTGACGGGATCACGATGGGCATCCGCGAATGAATTCGCAATCGCACGATATGCTCGATCGCTTCAACTTTTGCGATCAAAGCGTCCAAGGCGTCGTCGGTCATGGTCAGCGGGTCACCGCCGCTCAAAATCACCTCCTCGATATCGCTGCGCTGCCGCAGATACGCCAGCGACGGCTCGTAGGCTTGGCTCCGCGAGCCGGTCTCGTGGTAAGGGAATGCACGGCGGAAGCAGTATCGGCAATGCACCCCGCAGGCCCCCGTCGTGATCACCAACGCCCGGGCGGCGTATTTATGCAGCACGCCTGGAGCAACATTGGCATGCAAATCGCCGACGGGATCGGTGCTGAACCCCGCAACCTCGACCCCCTCTTCGGGAACGGGCATGACCTGCAGCAGCAAGGGGTCCCGCGCATCGCCAGGCCGCATGCGGGCGGCAAACTCCCGGGGCACAAAGACGGGAAAATCGTAGTTTTCCTCGTCACCGGACGCATTGGCGACCTGCCCATCGGCTCCGCGGGCAGGCACCGTGCCGAGGGCCAAGACCCGCCGCAGCTCGGCGCTGGAGCGGATCGTCTGGCGCATTGAATCGAGCCAGGCATCTTCTGCCGGCGGGATCGGCAGCTGAAAAGATTTGTCGAGCCCGAGCGAAGTGGTAAAATCTTTGCCCGCATGGGGTGGGACAACCTGACCCTCGCTCGTTAAACTCTCGGCCTTCCGATTTACAATCACTGAATTCTTTTCCGTTTGGGAGTGGAGCCGCCCGTGGCAAGTTACAATACAAGCGATTTTCGCAAGGGCCTGAAAATCCAAATCGATGGCGAACCGTACTTGATGACTGAGATGATGTTCGTCAAACCCGGTAAGGGCAACGCCATGTACAAGTGCAAGATGAAAAATCTGATCCGTGGCACCACGCTCGACCGCACCTACAAAGGCGGTGATTCACTTGAATCCGCTGACGTCGAGACCACCTCGGTGCAGTTCCTGTATCGTCAGGCTGAAGACTACGTGTTCATGGACGGGGAAACATTCGAGCAATACGAAGTTTCCTCCGACGTTGCCGGCGACATCTGGAGATACCTCAAAGACGGCATGGAATGCTCGATGACGTTATACAATGGTCAGGCGATCATTGTCGAACCACCCCAGCACGTGCAACTCGAAGTCGTCGAAACGGCCCCCGGCACCAAGGGTGACACCGCCACGAACGTGACGAAGCCCGCGAAAATGGAAACAGGGGCGGAATTCCTCGTGCCTGGATTCATCAAAGAAGGCAACGTCATCAAGATCAGCACGATCACTGGGGAATACGTCGAACGCGTCAGTAACTAGCAAAATCAACTCTTCGTGATCAACAAACGGCACCGGCTGACCCTTGTATCGATGAGCGGTCTGCGGGTGGGTCACGACGAGTTGCTCGCCCGCGGGATGAGCCTACCGGGACTCGCCCGGCGGGCCGCTGCCTTGGCTCAGCTACCACCGCTGGGATTGCTGACGATCGCGGCGACCGCGCCAGCGGACTGGGACGTCGACTTAGTCAGCGACGACGGCGTCGGCGATGAGGCCGATCTTGTCGATCGGATCCTGCAACATCGCCCCCACGTCGTGGCTTTCTCGTGCCTGACGCCCGCAGCGGATCGTGCGGCGCGGATCAGTGAACGGATTGGCCGGCAGGGCCTTAGCGGAAAGCGAATCGTCACAGTCGTCGGTGGACTGCACGCCACCGCGGCACCAGCGTCCTGCGAACGGCACTTCGATGTTGTCGCCTGTGGCGACGGCGAAGTCACGCTGCCAAAGTTGCTGGCCGATTTCGAGGCGGACCGCTTGCAGCGTCGCTACTCGGCCAATGGCACCTATTCGCTCGCCAGGTCACCGACACCACGCTGGGAGTTAATGGGCACCGATGCGCCGCCTCGCTATACCCTGCAGACGATGCGGGGCTGCCCGTGGGCGTGTTCATTCTGCGCCGCCAGTCGTCTGCTGGGGCCAGCACGGACGAAGACCAATGGTCAAATCGAACACGAACTCGCCGCGATCACCGCGATGCAGCCGCGGCCGTGGATCGAACTGGCCGATGACAACACGTTCGCCAGCGACCGCGACCATGGGCCGATGCTTGACGCACTCCGCCAAAGTCGTGCCCGGTGGTTTACCGAGTCGGATTGGCGGATTGCCGAGCGCCCGGAGCTGCTGCGTCAGATAGCGGCGAGCGGATGTCGACAAACATTGATCGGTTTGGAGTCGAGTGTTTTTCGCTATCGAGGAATGGGGGCCAAAACAGCCGCTTGGCAACGCATGATCGATGCCGTCGAGACCATTCAGGCCGCTGGTATTGTGGTCAACGCGTGTTTTATCGTCGGTGCCGATGGCGAAACGGCTGAGTCGATCGAGCGACTCGGTGATTTCTTGGAAACCGCATCGATGGGTGAAGTCCAATTGACGCTGCAAACTCCATTTCCCGGCACCAGCCTCTATCATTCCCTCAAGGCAGCCGACCGGCTCCTGCCGGGAGACTTTTCTCGCTATACGCTGTTCGACGTCGTCTATCAACCGGATCGGATGACAGCCGAGCAGTTGCGGAACGCATTTCACGGTCTCGTATCCCGTGTATTTCGTGAAGAGATGCAGCACAGACGCGACACGATTCAAAAATCCATTCGAGCGATTGCGAGAACACGATGACCACCCTACGACTTCGCGATCCACTGCTGTTCCTGTTCGGCGTGCGATCATCCATCCAGCGCGTGCAGCGTTGCCCGAAAGCAATCTGGTTGGCACTCGCGTTAGTAGCGACGGCCGCACTGGCGCGAGAATATGACGCGGTGAGTTGGCTCCATGATCCGCGGGATCTGACAGCCCCCTTTGCTGCCTCGCTGCTGATTGGTTCCATCATCTTTCTGTTCGTCACGATTGGCTTGGTCTCCATCGGCCGCAGAAGCCAAAACCTGTGGCGCGACTATCGTGTGTTCATGACGGGTTACTGGATGACCGCACCGCTGGCGTGGCTGTACGCGATCCCGATTGAGACCATGACCGATGAAGTGAGCGCATTGAAGTTCAACCTGACGATGCTCTCGATCGTCTCGGTCTGGCGTGTCCTGCTATTCAGTCGCGTCATCGCAATCCAGTTCGCCGTCCCGATGCTCGCAGTGCTGTCGTGGGTGCTGTTGCCATGCATGATGATTGCGTTTGTGGCACTGTTGGCAGCGAATCTATCCATGGTATCCATCATGGGCGGAATTCGTTTGACTCAGGCACAACAGATTTTGGTGGACTATCAGGACAGTGTCCTGATGATCTGTTTTTACGGAGTGATCCCAATGATTGTCATGGGGCTGGCAGCGATCGGTATGCTCCGTGGCAAACATGATCCGGAACACGAACTTCGTGCCCTCGTCGGCAGGATGCATCGGAGGGTGTGGTGGATACCAATCACGGCGACATGTTTGCTGCTGGCCGGCGCCAGCGTATTCCAGCCTCGTTTGTACCGGGCCACCGAGGTCGACATGCTGCTCCGCGATAAAAAAGTCGTCGAGGCCATTGAAATGATGACACGCGATGGCCAAGCTGCCTTTCCAATTGTTTGGGACCCGCCACCCACGTTCCCGGAACGTGACAGTCAATCACCCGCGATTGCCCAACTCATCGCCGGAATCGAGAGCACCCAGTGCCCACGTTGGATCATTGACACATTGATGGTGCAAGCCGACGAGATCGCCTTGCGACAACAGGGGTGGTTTCAAGGTACACAAGAACAGGGATACCTTCAGAGGCATTTCCCCCAGCAGGACCCCCGACTGGTCGAACGCGCGATCGAGTCGCTGCAAGACCTACAGCGGCTGGACATCGGTGATGCGGCCACGATCGCCCATCGCGCCGCGATACTCCAAACACTCGAACAGGTGCGCAAGCAAGCGGAATTCAATGCCGCCGAATCTCGCCGGGAATCCGGCGAAAAGGAGGACTTGTCACCCCTCCAAGCCGACCAAGACTGAGCAGGCGGGAACACCGCCTGCCGGTTAGGGGCAGGCTACGCAAACGCGTTACGGAGCATCGCGAGACTTTTGGGAACCGCGGTCTGGTACGATTCGCTGCCCTCGAATTCGAGCGAAATGTAGCCGCGATAATCGACATCACGGAGGATCTTGGCGACTCGTCCGTAGTCGATGTCGAGCGTGTACCAGGTACCGCCACCGTAGTAGGTTTTTGCCTGAACGAAGACCGCTTCGGGGGCGAGCTGTGCATACTGCTCATACTGGTTTTCCAAAAAGTTGCCAGTGTCCAGCGTCGCACGCAGCCAGGGTGAATTAATCTCACCTAACACTCGAAGTACGCCCGCGGCCGTTCGACCGAGCCCCCAGTGATTCTCCAGCCCGAGCACGACGCCGCACTTCTCAGCAGTTGGTAGACACTTCTCGAATCCTTCGCGGACCCAAGCGAATCCTTCGTCATCGGTATAACCCTCGAGTTGCGGTTCGATGCCCTTGTTCGCCATCAATTCATCGAAGTCACCCGAAGTGCCCCAGCGTCCGGTATTGACGCGAATGGTCGGAATCCCCATCGCGTAAGCCAGCTCGATGCAACGAATCGTGTGGTCAACATTCTTCTGACGCTGCGCCCGATCAGGAGTCACAAATGACTGGTGGGTGGAAAGCCCGCACAAACTCATGCCCCAGCGAAACGCACGCTGCTTGATTCGCTGCAGCGTCGCAGGCGATTGGTCTTCCATCTGAACATGCAAAATTTCGACCGCGTCGAACCCCGTTTCCCCAGCCAGATTCACGCACTCTTCGATCGACAACTTGCTGTCGTCTCGATAACGCCAATACGAATACGTCGAAACAGCAATCGGATTGGGCCGCCGTTCACTAGCATTGGGTAACTCGGGTTCCGTGGCGTTAGCAACCCGTGGCTGACCGAGCCGGTTGCTCAAAATCGAAGCCGTCGCCAATGCGGCGGTGGAGCTAGCGAGTTGTCGACGATTGAGTTGTAAATGGTTCATGAGAGTGATCTCCTCCAAGGCCGCGGTAACGCGGTAAGTAGATGCGTGGGGTGAGCATTTGTATTGTACCAATCGTCACCGCTACCGTTGTTCGGAGGCCATGGTTTCACGGTATGGTTGGACCACCTGGGTGACTGGACCGTTGACCTGATCTCCCATCATATCCTTGCGATTGGCCAACCACAAAAATACGATCGCGGCCAATGGAGCCCCCACGACAGTAACCGCTTGGGCCATGATGATTGTGGGCGTTCGGCCAAAGTCCAGAAGCAGAGCCGCCGGGGACACGACCTTTCCGGTTAACGAAATGAGCGTGGTCATGATGCGAAGCCAGCGGTCGCGTTACCCGACGCCGGGCGGCATTCGGCGTATAATTGCCGGTCGATGTTCGACGGAATCAACAGCCTGTTAGGATAGTGATTCGATGCACACGACCACCAACCGGTTTGTGAGATCGGCGTGAAACAGTGTCCAAGCAAACCGCATGATGATGTCGCCCGCTCTGCTGCGGCGATGTAGGATCGGCGGAGCGATCCACGACTATCCCTTTTAACGAAAGACTCTCATCTTGCCTGACTTGATCGAAACGGAATCGCAACTCGATTCGTTCCTTGCCCAGCCGACCGATGGACTGGTTGAGTTCATGCGTCAGCTCGAAGGCGATCTCATTATCTTGGGGATCGCAGGGAAGATGGGCGTTAGCCTCGGACAATTGGCCGTGGCGGCGATCGAGAAAGCGGGCGTTCCCAAAAACGTCTACGGCGTTGCGAGATTTTCGGCCCCCGATGCTCGCGATCGCTTGGAATCCGCCGGAGTCAGGACCATCCAGTGCGACCTGTTGGACCGTGACGCGGTCGCCAAGCTTCCCAAGGTCCGCAATGTCTTATTCATGGCAGGACGCAAGTTCGGCACCGGTGGCGACGAACCTCTGACGTGGGCAATGAATACGATGGCGCCGGCAAATGTCGCCGACCACTTTCGTGACTCCCACATCGTTGCGTTCTCGACCGGTTGTGTTTACCCCCTGGCTCGCGCCGGCAGTGCACCAGACGAGAGTATCCCGCCGGCACCGATCGGCGAGTACGCTCAGTCGTGCTTGGGCCGCGAACGGATGTTTGAGTACGCGAGCAACGCGTGGGGAACGCCGGTTTGTCTGTACCGGTTGAACTACGCCATCGATCTTCGCTACGGTGTGTTGCACGACATCGCTACAAAAATCTGGCATGACCAGCCTGTCGACGTTTCGGCGCCGGCCTTCAACATCATCTGGCAGGGCGATGCCAATCGTCAGGCATTGACGTGCCTAGGACACTGCACGACGCCGGCAAACATTATTAATGTGACCGGGCCTGAAACGCTCGCGACCGAAGACGTCGCTCGTCAACTGGGCGAGTTGCTCAATAAGCCAGCCCGATTCTCGACAAGGTCGGGCGACGCGTCCTATTTGAGCGATAGCTCCCAGGCGAGAAAGCTGTTCGGCCCACCATCGGTCAGCGCCGAACAACTCATTCGTTGGCAGGCTCATTGGATCGAGTCGGGCGGTCGTTCGCTGGGCAAGCCAACCCATTTTGAAGTTAGTGACGGAGCCTATTGATTCATGAATATCAGCGACCTGCCCACCATGGTCCGCTCACGTGTACGCAAAGGGATGGTGATCCCGGCGCAACCTCTCGCACTGAACGCCAATCGACAATTCGACCCGCGACGCCAAACAGCTTTAACGCGTTACTACATCGACGCAGGCGTGGGAGGGATCGCGGTCGGTGTTCATTCGACTCAATTCGAAATCCGAGATCCGGCGATCGGATTATTTGAACCGGTGCTGCGACTCGCATCGGAGGTCATTGATGAGTACGCCGGTTCCCAAGGCAGGGAACTGTTCAAAGTCGCGGGCGTCTGCGGGAAGACGTCTCAAGCGATCCGCGAAGCGGAGTTCGCTGTGTCGCAGCGATATCATGCTTGTTTGTTGAGCCTGGCAGCGATGGCGGACAACAGCATCGACGATTTGGTCGCGCACTGCCGAGAAGTCGCCGAAGTCATGCCGGTCGTCGGTTTCTATCTGCAACCCGCCGTCGGGGGTCGCGTATTGCCATATCGCTTCTGGCGCGAGTTTGCGGAAATTGGCAACGTACTTGCGATCAAGCTGGCACCCTTTAATCGCTATCAGACATTGGATGTCGTTCGCGCCGTTTGTGATGCAGGTCGGGAGGATACGATCACTCTCTATACCGGCAATGACGACAACATCATCGCTGACCTGTTGACTCCCTATCGCATCGTCACGGCAACCGGGGTCAAGTCGGTCCGCATTCGTGGTGGACTGCTCGGGCACTGGAGCGTATGGACGCGTACGGCCGTCGAGCTGCTCAAGGAAATCCACGGGGTACTCGATCGCGGCGGAGACCTCCCCTGTGAACTGCTCCGCCGGAACGTCGAAGTGACCGATTGCAACGCAGCCTTCTTTGATGCTGCGAACGACTTTGCCGGCTGTATCCCTGGAATCCACGAAGTCTTGCGGCGGCAGGGTTTATTATCGGGAACGTGGTGCCTGAACCCCGATGAGGTGCTCTCGCCAGGTCAATCGGAGGAAATCGATCGCGTGATTGCCGCGTATCCACATCTGAGCGACGATGCATTTGTGCGTGAGAATCGAGACCATTGGCTAACGGCGCACGAAGAAAACTGACGTAGCTACGCTCGCCAGAGCGTGGGGCCACCGTCTGGCGACGGGAGTGGGGGGCAGTGATGTTGTCTCGCTGCAACCGAACCACACCATTGTTTTGATTCACTTTGCCGGGAGCATCCCGCTGCCGGTGCCACTCGATTCCGTGCTCACCAGACCTCGGGTATGAAGGTTTGATCGTCATGGGGCGTGCGCATGTAACCACCTTCGTGGGGACGATCTCCCAGTTCCGGGGGAACGGGCGTCAAATCTTTGTATTGGATCATACTCAGCAGATGCGAAATGCAATTCAGTCTCGCACACTTTTTCACGTCAGCTTTGACCACGTGCCATGGTGCTTGTTTGATGTCGGTATGAGCGAACATGGTGTCCTTTGCGCGAGAATATTCAATCCAGCGGGATCGTGACTCGACGTCCATCGGGCTGAGTTTCCAGCTGCGCGTTGGATCATTCATCCGCTTTTGAAATCGACTCTCTTGCTCTTTATCGCTTACTGAAAACCAGTACTTGATCAAGATGATTCCCGAGCGAACCAACATGCGTTCGAACTCTGGACATGATCGCAGAAACTCTTGGTACTGCTTGTCGCTACAGAACCCCATCACGTGTTCGACGCCCGCGCGGTTGTACCAGCTGCGATCAAACAGGACGATTTCGCCGGCCGCCGGTAGATGAGCGACATATCTCTGGAAATACCAACTGGTGGTTTCTCGCTCGGTTGGTCGTCCCAACGCAACGACGCGGCAGATCCGCGGATTGAGGCACTGAGTGATCCGTTTAATCGTGCCACCTTTCCCCGCGGCATCACGTCCCTCGAATACGACGACGACTTTCAGTTTCTCGTGCTTCACCCACTCCTGCATCTTGACCAGTTCCACGTGCAGTCGCCTGAGTTCTTTCTTGTACGACTTGCTGTCAATTCGATGCTTCGGTGCGACCACATCGCCGGTGCCGAGGAGCAACCCATCGGATCTCGATTGATCGAGTTGATCGATGCGTCTACTCTCATTTGTACTTTGCTTGTTCACGTGAGCACCTTTGAATCATGGCGTAGCAGTTTAGGAGCGGAAAATAAGTGGTCGAACGCTCCGCGGTCAGAATGATTGACCGCGGAGCGTTCGACCACAATTTCAGACAGTCATTTTCCGCTCATTCCTTCATTCGCGACAGCGGATGAATCCGGCTGGACGCTGCATTCACCAGAACGTAGATTCCAACGTCTGATGACGGTAGCCGCCGTGGATTCAACGCGTTTCATTGTCTCGCTGTCGCCTCGCTATTGGACACCTCGCCGCTGGGACCCAAGAGTGCACCAACAGCAATTTACCGCTAGTTTACACGAAAGTAGCATGGGGCATGCATCGTAGGGTGTGCTTGTCAGTGGCAACCAGATCGAGGAGGTCGTGGTGCGATCGAAGTACCGAGATGGCCCGTGACTGCTCGCGCGGCGATTCGCATCGCATGAAGAATACCGATGTAGCTACGCTCGCGAGAGCGTGGAGGGACCACCGTCTGGCGGCGGTGGCTACGGGAGAATTCGTCAGTTGTTGATCACGCGATGCTTGGCTGCCGCCGTACCGCTCAGGTCGATCGCATTGGATCAACGGGTGCAGGCGGACGGTGGAAGTGGGCTATCCCAACAGACTCAGCAGACGCTGTGTTTCCGAAGACCGGTCGAAATACCAGTCTTTGGCGAGGACGAATGTGATCTGCCAGCCGAACTCGTGGAGTAGCTGGGGGCGTTGGACGTCGCGCTCGAACGGGTCGGATTCTCGATATGTGGCGTCGTCCAATAGAATTCCTAAGCGGTAGGTTTCGTCATCGCTGCCCCGGACTGCGATGTCGACACGAAAGTGGCTTTGACCGACATCGAGGTCCACGTGCCACCCCGCCTCTCGTATCGCTGCGGCAATCTGTTCCTTCAAGACGCTGTCGCTGATTTCGGGTTCAATTCCAGATCGGGCACGTTGGCGACCAATGCGTCTGAGCAAGCGTGATGCTTGCTCGGTGCGACGATCCGAGATCGCTTCCGCGTACTGCAAGTAGTCCTGCAACGTCGCTGCTCCGTTGTTGTAATCGTTCGTGATCGCGCTGTACTTGATGCTGGTCACGATAGCCATGTGATGTTTGGCGCGACTGAACGCCACATTCAATCGTTTCTCACCGCCACTTTTATTGATCGGACCGAAATTCATTCGCACTTTGCCGTGCGGATCGGGGCCGTAGCAGATGCTCATGATGACGATGTCCCGCTCGTCGCCCTGAATGTTCTCGAGATTCTTGACGAGTAGACCAACAAACTGGCCGTCGTCTTCCCGCACCAGCTCTGCATCCAACTTCTCTGCAAACTCGCTGTCCTGTTCCGCTAAGCGTGATAGGGCCGATTCAATTTCGGACTGCTGTGCTTCGGAGAACGCGATCACGCCAATCGTGGGATGAGGTGGCAGTGATTTGGGAAGACTGCCCGTGGCGTTTCCCCGATTCGGTTGATGTGGGTTCGGCCCGTTGGTGTCCGAGTTCGACGTCACACCGCACAACAGCTCGCGCACCAGAGCGGCAATATGCTCGGCTTCGCAGCGGTTCCGACGGTTCTCGTAACATCCTTCCTCCATGAAATGGAAGCTGATCGGTTTGCCTCGCAATCTCTCTTCGGGAACCGTAAGCAAACGACCGTTGTAAAATCGCCAATTCGAAAAGCTGATCAGCGACTCGCTGCGGCTGCGGTAGTGCCAACCGAGCATGGTCGAGGGCAAATTACGATCGGCAAAGTCCAAGAAGCTGGCCGATGACAGGTCGTATTGAACATCGTCGCCTTCTCCATCACGAACAGCAAACTCGTTGTCTTCGTCATCAGCCGCCTGGGAACTCGAGAAGAAGTTAGAGGGCGGTAGCTGCATCTGATCGCCCACGACAATGCTTTGACGCCCGCGACAGAGCGCCGGGACCGCTTCTTCCAGCGTGACCTGACTCGCTTCATCAAAGATCACCACGTCGACATCGTCGTCCAGCGGCAGGGTGTCCGAGACGCTGAGCGGACTCATTAACCAAACGGGCTTCAGATCGACAATCACCTCGCGAGTCTCACCTGAGAGCAGCATCCGAATCGGCTTGTAGCGCATCTGCTTGCCGAACTCATGCTCCAGCTCACGGCGACCTTTTTGATAGGTCTTACGCCATTGCTTCTGTTCGCGTGAATCCAGCGACGGATCCTCCGCTCGCTGAACATGGTCCATGAACCGCTTGGCGACCTGTCGCAACACCTCGCCGCTGTTGGATTGCAACCATTGGTCGTACAACGTGCCGAGCCGTTGAGCGTGGGAGTCACGAGTGCCACCCGAGAACGATTCGGCAGTCGGATTGCGGCGTAGTTGTCGTTGGTAGGTCTCGTCGACGATCGCCCATTCCAATGCGGCGTGCGTGACGGGTAGCCGCCGCAACGCCCACACCAACCGCTCGGGCATCGGCTGAAGCGATTCCAAGACGGTCAAGAAACGCGGGACTTGGTCGAGCGAGTTCTGCATTTGAGAGAGCCTTTGACTCAGCTCCGGTAGCGATAGATCTCGCCACGCTTCACAAGTCGAATCCAGCGATTGTTGCACGCTGGTGAGTCGTTCGCTCGCGGCGGCAATCTGCTCGAGCGTGTCACCCGCGTCCTCGGACTCGAGCATCCGCTCGTGAAGCTGAGTCCGCAACTCCGGTTGTTCCGACAGCAACTCCCGCACACGGGCGATGCGGTCCTGCCAATGCAGAGGATCTCCACTCAGGCCATAGTCGTCTTGCAGTTTCTGCACCCGCACTTCGACGGCTCTGGCATGGTCGTGCTCGCTTCGCAGTTGTTCCAAAACGGCGACCCAAGAGGGGCGGATCGCATGACGCGAAAAGTCGTAGGTTCGGTTGAGCAGTGCACGCAATCGCCACCAACGCGGGCTGAACAGATTCGTCAGTTGGCCTTCGGTCTGCTGAGCGATCGACAGCGCGATGTCGGTATCATCAGGAGACAGCTTTTCACGCCAGTTTGCGTTCGCCGCAGAGGATTCGTCCGCATTGTCTCGCAGTCGTTTGAGGTTGCGAAGTTTCTGCGCCAGCGACCGGGCGGTTTTGCTATTTTTTTCGACCGCGGCGAGTAAGTCGGCTCCGGCCAGCGGAGCGGCTGTTTCGGCGTAGTCGATGGTTGCCCGTGCGATCTCAAATGATTGCCAAACCGCAGGAGACAGCCCTAGCGTCTCAAATTTCTTGAGCAGCTGATCGAGTGATTGCTGGGCTACGGTTAGCTCGCGGGTCACGCGGGCGAGTGGTTCTGAATCGATCGCGAGGTCACAACGTAGAATCGATAGTGGGTGTTTTGCCAGGATGCCATCAGGTTGAATGGGCCGTAGCCGAGCGGCCAGCGCATCAATGGCAGCGTTGTTGTTTCGCCAGTCTGCATAGGGAGGCAATCGTTCGCGGTCCAAGTCCGTGAGCGTTGGCTGTTCGGCGTCTGGAACGACAGAGCGAGACAGTTCAGTACCGGAATGCTGCGGAGTTGAGGGTTCCGACTGCGCCGTGTTCGGCCACGATGGCGAACCGCTCACTGCCGTACGTTGAATGGCGGGGGCCAACTGTAAACAGCGATCGAGTAGTTCCATCATCGAGAGGCCGGCCTCCTCCAGCGGTGAATTCATGACCTCATCGATCTGCTGCAAATGAGCCAGCTCGCCGCTCATGTCATCCGCCAGCTTGGTACGCGTCGTGCGGGACCGCTTGGATGTCGTGTTGGTCTGCAGGAATGCTTCGTAGGTGGCCTTCAAATCGTGGACGAAATCCTTTTTGTCGGCTTGCGCATCATGAATCAAACAGCACAACGGGCCCAGGCCGATTGCTTTCAAACGCGAGAACACAACATCGATCGCTGCGCGTTTCTCACAAACGAACAGCACACGTTGGCCGCGTGCGACGTAGTCCGCAATCAAATTCGTGATCGTTTGCGACTTGCCCGTGCCGGGCGGTCCCTGGATGATGTAGTTGCGTCCCTCACGTGCTTCGCTGACCGCTTGCGCCTGGGTCGGATCGCATGGCACCACGTCGAACCGTTGGTTCACAGGAAGTTCCGTCGGCAAAGGCCGTGTCACATCCCGTGGTACCGGCGAGAACAACGCATCGAATGCGGCGTTTTCGATCCCGTCGCGAACCATGGCGTCGTAATCACGCACTAAGGACATGCGGCGATACCGGAACGACGCCAGAGTGATGTTGCACAGATCGATTTGCCAGTGATACGGATTGTCGCTGCCGCCTTCCTTCCATCGGTAAAACGTCTTTTCCGTCTCGTCGCCTGTGGGAGCTTCATTCATGGATCGCTGAGACGCCGCTCGTTCCTGCGCCGGATCCGTTGTCGGCGTTTGACTCGAATCGTCACGTCCAGGCGATTGTGCCATGGAATAGCGTCGCGCCGGGATCTCCTTTCGAGTGATCGCCTCGAGATTCGTAGTCGGCTGACGAATTTTCGCTTCGAACAACCGCACGCCAAGCGGATGGTAGTTCGCCGGATCATAGCTGTACTGCAGCTCCCCGAACTGCCGTACCCCACGACCACTGACGCGAGCACGACGCTGGTACTGTTGCAAGCGTTTCTGCGCCTTCGCGCGGATCAATTCGATCTGCGGTCGTTCGACAATCGACAACTCGACGGACGTGTCACTGGCGGCGATCGCGGTCCGCAGTCGCTCGGCCAATGCCGCAATCGCTCCACCTTGGAGCGGAATCGTTTCCGGCAACTCGATTCCGTACAACTGGTGCATCATATGGCGTAGCACCGGGTTCACTTCCGCGTCGGAATCAGTGGCTTCCAAGAAATAGGTATCGCGAACGCCCTTCTTCTTCCTCAGGATCACGCTCACCAAAACGAGCGGCGAGTTGTACTTTTCGGGCGTCTTACTGGTCGCCTTCACGTCCGTCCAATTGAGGAACGCCATTGCCAGCCGCAGGCCCCCGAATCCGTACTCCGCGCGGTCACGTCGGTCGTCGGTGATGATGCGTTCGAACACGCTGGCGGCGTACAGAACCTCTTGGAAATTGATGAAACTGGACAGCGAGACGGCCTTGCCCGCCCCCAATCGCCGGAGCATCGAATCGTCAGCAATCAGCAGCTTCTTCAAATCGATTTTGCTGGGGTCCAACGACAGCGGCACCGAAGCCTGCGTCAGATTGATCGTCGCCATCGTCGGCGAGAAGTGCAGCAGTCGATTGCGGCGAGTGATCTCAAAGAGACGACGACGCAATCGATCGAGAATTGCTGTGGAACGTGTTTGCTCAGCCGTTGGTTCCGCATCGAGAGGAAGGTCCACGTCGAACCCAGCGGACACATCACGATAATTCTGCAACGTCAGAACCAACGACGGCAGATCCTGGACACGCCGCGACCGATGCAGCTCCGTCATCCGGTAGATCGCTCTCGCGAGCACGGGGTGCAATGATTCCTTCAGCGCGAATAGGTTGCCCCGGTGCGTGGCAAAACGATGGACCTGCTCGAGGTCGCGAAAGTCGATTCCGCATGCGAGACTCGCCAACAGCTGTCCCAGACTCAAGACATCGGTCAGCGGATCGTGATGCTCTACCAAGTGCTCCCAGGTTACGAACCCATTGACGTACACCGGTCGTTTGACCACTTCACCGGCATCCGCCACACGTTGATCGAGGAATTGTGGTTGCCCCTGGGCACCAATGACTTGGGCCATGTCATCCACGATCTCCATCGTCGCCGTATCAGCCGCTTCGATGTTTTGAATCGGTGCGATATTACGTCGCAACGGCTGCTGCTCGGCAACGGGAAAGAAAAGACGGCCCGCGTTGACGCGGAGCGACGCGAGTCCTTCGAGCGGGGCCACCTGGCCTGCGGCATGCGTGCCAATGCATTGCTGCATCAGCGACACGATCGCTGCGAGAACATCTTCCGTCGGCAGGCCACCATCAGCGATTGCCGCATCCAACAGCGCATCGATCGTTGACACATCCGCTTGCTCGCTCATTTCGGATCCACCTTCGCCAACAAGTCTTGTTTGTTCTTGTCAAGTTCGTTCCATTGCTTGACTCGCATCTTCAATTCTTTGCGAGCGATCTCACGTAGTGCGTCGCTGATCGAGAACCGTTCCGCGAGGTCCATTGCCGACGCCAGCGGAATGTTTTCCAGCTCTCGATCGGTGGTGGCGAAATCAAGCAACAGGTACGCGAAGAATTCTTGAATCGAGGGCGCTAGTTTGCTGATCTTCCACGCCAGGCTTTTCAAGTCGTCGGCGGACAGCGTCGTCCACTCGTACTGATCGAAAAACAGACGTGCGTGCGCCAGAGACGCGTCGCTGCGCATCCAATCGTGCCGCAGAATCGCGTCGAGCGTTCGTCGCGTGAGCTGTCCGATTCGCTCCCGCTGAATCAAATCCATCTGGTCGAGATCCGCGTCGCGACCGATCATTGTGTCCACTTCAGCATGGACGGTTTCCGATGAGTCGGACCACAGTTTCAGTGAACGAGCGCGGATGAACAGTTCCGGATGAGTCACTTGATCGGACTTGACCGAACCGGTGGCAAAGATCTCGTCAGCCTGAGCCAGATAGCTGTCAGGATCGACCTCGCTGGCCTGTGTCCCGACTTTCAGTAACGAAGCGATCGCTGGCAACGGATCGCCGAGCACATGGCTGGCGACACGATCACAGAAAATCTCGGTGTACAAGCGTCGCAGTCGATCCGATTGGACGTGCGCCACCGCAGCGTTGGCGTCGTCGCAAAGGGCATCCAACAGTCGTAGAGTGGTGCGGTGACAGCAATCATCCATCTGCCATAGCAGCACGTGCCCCAGTTCATGAGCCAACACCGCCGTCAATTCATCGTCATTGAATTCCTTCAGCAGCGGTCCCTCGATCAGCAGATGAGCATGGTCAAGGATCGGTACCGCCGCCGCGTTCCAGCCCTGCGGATTCTGCGTTTGGTACAGCGTTACGGGAATGTTGACCTGGAGTTTGTCGGCGACCATGTCCGCGAGCCCATACAATCGTTCGTTCTTGTCTCGATCGATCCGCACAGTTGTCCGAAGTAAATCCAGGCGAATCGACTCGGCATCGTCTCTCGCAAAGCGATCCGAGTGCATCCACTGCCAAGCATCCGGCATGTGGGTCTGCAAGAAAGCAGCCAGCTCGTTTAAGTACGGTGGAACCAGGGCGTCCATCGCCAAAGTCTCGCCCACAGCTGTGTTCTTTTCCGTTTCCATGCTGAAATGCTAGCGAAACTTCGAACGCAAAAACAGGATAGACCTTGGGGGGGCCCGATTGGGTATAAAGATACCTGAGCTCGGATGTTCAGTCGGTCCGAGGTTCCATTCAATCTGTACCCCGTTTCAAAAAGGCCGATTCATTGAAACCTCTTTTGCAGAAACCTCGCTTCGGGCTGGCTTGGACCAGTCTGTGGGCCGTCGCGATCGGCGGATTATTGCTCGCAGTAGGGATCATGAACGGGCCTGACTCGACGCTTGTCGTGATCGGAGGCGTCTACCTGCTGATCGGAATCCTGATTTGGCAGGAACTCAGCATTGGACTGTGGGCGGGGTTCCTGGCTTTTGGCGTCATGGCCGTGCTGCACGCAGTCCGCATGTTGGGCGATTTCCATTGGCGTTTCCTCGTCTATTGCTTGGCCTTCGCCCAACTCAGCTATGAATCCTTTCAGGGGCTCAGGCAACTGCGAGCACCCGAAATGTTCGGTCACCCACGCTCCCGATCGGACACGCAATTGAATCCTGAGAATGAAGATTCCGAGGACGACAAGCCGATGATCTCGCTGGTGTTATTGCAGCGAAAACAGAAATACCTGGAAGACATCATCTTAACCAAGCTCGTCGAAGCGTCCTGGGGAGGCGACTACTCCAGTGCAAGCGATACCGACGAAAACGAGGATGAGGAGACTTCGTCGGGCGATGGGTTCGTGGTCGGTGAGAGTCCGCTCTTTGTGATCAAAGCTCCCACAGGCATGTACTTGGTCCACAATATGGATACGGACTACTGGGAGCAAAAGGCGGACGTCGTCGAAGCGATCGGTGAACTCCGATTACGCAAAGCGGTGGAAGATCATCACGCTTGGGTGTCTGTTGATTTACTCACTCCGGGGGATGAACACCCCGATATGCGGGAGGCGTACCTGACAGTTGCCCAACTGCTCGTGGCGCTAGCCGACGAAGATACCCTGGCCGTCGTGCGGCCTGAATCGATGGACATCAACGTTTGGTCAGACGAGGTGGCCGACCGATTGCTGACGCCGGGAGCGTATGAAGAACTCTCGCATCAAGACAACGTGCCGGTGATCCAGATCGCCGACGATGATCCTGCGATGCAAGCGGCCGTCGCCACCGCCCGGCAGCGATGGCCCGAGTTTGTCGCCGCGTTCGAAAAGAGCGGAGGGCGACCCGACCCAGGCGATGATGCGAAGTTTGTGGTCAAGGCTCGTCTCACCGAGGGCGATTCCACCGAATTCATTTGGGTCAATGTGATCGGGCTCGAACCCAAGTACGTGCACGGCAAACTCGCCAACGATCCGGTCGACTTAGGTGACCTCACGCTCGGCAGCCAAGTCGAATTCCCAATCCAAGATGTTTGCGATTGGTGCTACTTCGACAACGACCAGCCCGTAGGCTTGTTCAGCCTCGAGGCGATTCGCCAGAGCCAACAGGACGATGAAACGATGGAATAAAAGCGATTATGTCGCTGTATGAGATTCCACCGTTGCGGCGGCGGCGCGTTCAATCGGACTGAGTTGGCGAGAAGAACGGGAAGAGCTGTTTGATTTCATCATCAGACGGTTGGTGGCCGTATTCGCAAATCTCAAACACTTCGGCGTACTTAACAGCGTTTCCGCGTTCTTCCCCATACCAACGGACAAGCGTATCGCGATAGTTTTCCGCTTCGTTTCCGGACCGATTGTCCCAGGTTTTTCGGACTTCAGCTAACCGCAGATCTCTCATTCGAGCTGGCGGCGAGTTGGCGGCGATGTCTGCATTGCCGAGTGCACCGCCGTCGAACACCTGTGACTCCAGTTCGGCGATGGCTTTGACTTTCGTTTCAAACACCTCGTCAATCGAGACAGCGATATCGGGCGTGAAGGGGTATGGCTTTTTAAAGCGGTCGCTGGCGTACAGGAAGACCGGATTCTTCTGCAGGGGCGGTGTGTCAGGACAAAAGAATGGCACCGTGACCATGAACGAAGCGTCCTGCACCAGGACGCCGACGTAACGATGATCGGGATGATAATCCCACGGGCGATGAGCAATCACCACGTCGGCGTTCCATTCGCGGATGAGCCGCGTGATCGCGCGACGATTCTCCAGTGTCGGCATCAACTCACCGTCGTGGATGTCCATGACTTCCGAGGTCGTGCCCAAAATCTCAGCGGCTTTGCGAACCTCCTCCGTTCGGCGCTTCGCTAGGGCGCCGCCGGACATCGCCCAATGCCCGATGTCCCCGTTGGTCACCGAAACCAATTTCACATGATGACCGAGTTTCGACCACATCGCACCGCAGCCACCGGCGCGATATTCGGCATCATCGGGATGCGCACCGAAGACGATGATTCGCAATTTGCCGTCATCCTCTGCAATGTCGTCGGCGACGGCAACGGAGGACGCGAGTGTGATGGCGGTGAGTAAACAGAGTAGGAAACGCATGGCGATTCTCCTTGGGATGAAGTGAGTTGTTCAGTGACTTGTCTTGCTAGCCGCGGGCCGCTCCACCTATCCAGGACTGGATCCGTGAAGCGATCCGCGGCGTACGCGTTAGCGCTGCGCAGCAGCTTCGATTACCTCATCGAGGGTCACGGCCGCGCCACCGCGACGCTGGCTCTCATCAGCGGCTTCCATGAACGCATAGATTTCGAGCGTTGTCTCAGCGGACACTGGTGGCCGCCGGGTTCGGAAAAAGCGAACGATTTCCACTAGCAGAGGCTCGTACTTATCCGGTCGGCCAAAGGATTGAATGCCTGTCGTGCCAAAGGCTGTTCCGCCGTTGCCGCGTCGTCCGTCACGAATTCCGCGAAACGTTCCCACACGCGCATCGTTCCAAACGCCGACCACGACATCGGTGCCCGCGGTTTTGGTTCGCGTGACTTGTTGACACCCAGGGCCCATGACCGCGAACAAAGTCTCCACACCGTGAATGCCATACCAAAACAAATCAGGATGGGTTTCTTCGACAGGGCAGGGGGAATAGGCGTCGCATCCAATCACGTCACCGACCGCGCCCATCGTGACCTCTGCCACTTCCTTGCTGAACCGCAGTGGTGACGAGGAAAAGACGGGGACGTTTCTCAGCTGAGCCTCGTCATAGATCGCGATCGCGTCACGCAATGATCCCGCAACCGGTTTGTCGACAAAGACAGGCTTTCCGGCTTCCAATACTGGCAAGACCTGCGCGAGGTGTGGTCGCCCGTCGTTGGTTTCCAGCAAGACCACATCGACGCGTTCGAGCAGCGCATCGATCGACTCGACAATCTCGACACCGAGCTCTTTCATTTCAGCGGTGTACTTAGGAACCCGACTGGTGCTCGACTCGATATCCGCACTGCCCTTCGGGTAAGCGGCGACGACGGGACATCCCGCCAACTCATCGCTCACGTTGGGATCATTCAAGGCTTTCGCGAATGCAATGCAGTGCGATGTGTCCAAGCCGATGATCCCGACGCGCAAGTGAGGCCGGACGGTCTCCTCACCCAGACAAACGCCCACAGGCAGGAGCCCGAGGCAAGCGACGAACACGATTGAATGCAAAATTACTTTCATGGGATTCCTTCATGCTTCTCCGTTGAGCATGCGGCTCAATTATACCGCAAACGAATCATCAGCCGCGACGGACTCGGCAGGTAACACGCGATCCATTTCATCGAGACGGTAACCGAAACCGGGTCCGGACAAGGTTGACAGGTCCACGGCACCCTCACGTCGGCGGTAGAGTCCGGGATGCACCTGCGCCTCGGCTTCGGAGGCGGCAGGATAAAACTGTGATGCATTGGTTTCCACTCCACCGATCGTCCCGACGTGCGCCGCCAATCGGACGTGAGGAATCTGAGCCAACATCGGGTTGGTCAAGTCTTGCACCATAATGCCCATCCCGTGTGCTTTCGCCCAGCAATGGCTTAGCAAGGCTCCCGTTTGCGTCTTGCACGTCTTCAGCGCCACGCCGGTCCAACCGAGTTCACGCCCCAGACGCACATGCTGCCAATCGTGTGCACTTTCATCCAAGAAAAGCGGCTTGCGCCGCGACACCGAATGAACATCAATCGGGTGAGCGTCCAGGTCGTAGGGAAACGGCTGCTCGACGTACAGCAACAAATCACTGATCGCGGGATGCTCGCGTTCGAGCCGATCGAGAATTTCGTTCACGTATTCGGGATCAGTCACCATGCAATTGAAGTCGGCCGTCGTCGCGGTCACGCTATCGGCAATCGCGATATTGCCCACCTCGACCATGCGTTCGTAGTCCCATGCCTGATCGTTCCCTCGCAACTTGATCTTGAGTCGCTTCAGACCATCACGACGAATCCAATCGCCGAGGAACAACGGCACACCGTCAGCTGGTTCTTCGCCGGTGAGCTCTGATTCGTGAAGTGGGTCGAGCCCACCGACGAGGTGCCAGGCATCGAGTCGCTGTGGTGCTGATTTGACAAAAAAGTCTTCCGGGTATCGCCCGGAGAAATCGACCGAGTCGTCAGCGGGTTCCAAGTAGCTGGCCAAGTCGCGGTTCATCCACTGGCCATTGTAGGTCGTATAAATGTCGACGTTGTGGAGTTGCCCATAGGCGTCGTGCAGCGCGATATCAAAGGCGCTGGCGCAGATCAATGCCGCCAAAAACGGCAATGCCTCTTCGGAGTTCTCGATTTCAGCGTTGTGCTCGGCCATCAACTCAGGCAACCGCAGGCTGACAAAGTCGTGTCCCACTTCCATGGGATGTCCGCTGGATTCAAACTCGGACCAAGCTGATGAACAACGATGAGCGAAACGGACCATCGACTTCAGTCGCGTATCGTAGTCAAGCGAACTCGGCCAAGCCCACTGGACCGACACCGGAGTTTCGCCCCACCCGACCGCTTCGCGTCCGTCTTGGCCGGCCACTGTCAAGCGAACTCGCAAACAGGAAACGCTCGTCAAGGTCTCCGCACCAAACTTTAGTGGGACACGCGTCGCGACGGGCAGGAGATACATCTGTGAACGGACGACGCGTACGTTCTTGGCCAAATTCTCGGTTTGCAATTTCATGTGATGATCCGATTGTGATTGTGCAATCACGGAGGCAACTCCCGGGGTGATTGATGTCGGTAGGGTAGATTTTAAGTGCATGGTCGGCAGAGGTTTACGAGCCTCTCCCCGCCCCACGAGAGGCTGGGTTCGGCGAGGAGCGATCACGCTGGATAACCTCCCACTGCGTGGTCAGCTCTCCCCACACGGCCCTCCCCAGTATCGCTGGGAGGATGGTGAAACTCGCTTCCATGCCGTACGGGCTGATAGGATATCGGAGATTTGATCTCCGTGCCCACCGGCAGCGTGAATCGATGCGAATCGTCGGGCCGCACCCTTGCGACCGGACGATGCACTGCCTGCCCTTCTCGATCACGTGTCGGCAGCCTGAGGCCACCGGATCCGACATCGAACGCTCGCGACAATCCCTGCGGCGAGCGTTTGTTGTCGCATTGAAAATGCAGTGTTTCTCGACAGCAGCGGGCGTTTGTGTGCAGCTAGCATTCGCTGCCATCGGCATCCTTCCGGGTCATGCCGAATGTTCGGGTTAGTCGGTGCCCTGGCAAGCTAGGTCGACTTTTTTGGGCAAGCAGACTTGGGGGAACCCGTCGAGTTTGTCGAAAACTATTTGTGTCGAGGCAGTGGTCGCACCAAGCCTTCGCTTCGACGAACCGCGTCCGAGTTGTGTACCCCTCCCGCACAATCGGCAACGCACGTGCCATGGTCCGTCGGTCGACGGATCGCTGGCGGCGGCCTGAGTCTCGAGTTTCCCCCCCTCCGAATTGACTCCGGCCGCCGCCGACATTTTGAGCACACCGACGCACCCTTTTGCATGCACACCGCCGACGGGCGGATGGAACTAACCTATTATGGCTCAACACTCCATCAAAATCTCATCCGATTCGTTGGCGCTCGATCGCCTGCAGTTTGCTGAGCGGGCGGTCGCTCGAGCACTCCATCGGGATATCGACGCCGCCCCCGCACCAGCACCGAACTTGGCATCACTGCTGTTGGTGGTCTCGGCTCAGAGCAGCACGCTGGACGATGGCCGCTGGCAGTTTGCGATCGAGACCGCTGGCGGCGAGCCGATTCTGGAGGCCGAAGACTGCGAGCGGGGCGATCTCAACCGCTTGACTCTGTTAGCGGCAGTCCGCGGTTTGGAGGCTATTGACGGGCCTTCCGGGGTGACGCTACTGAGTCACAATCGCTACCTGATTCGCTCGTTAACCGATTCGTTGCCGCGTTGGCGGCGAAGTGATTTCGTGTGGGATCACTTTGGGCGGCGAGTCGAAGTGCAGCATGCTGATCTGTGGCGACGGATCGACCATGCCCTTTGCATTCACGAAGTCCAGGCCTGTTTGCTGACCGCGAGAATGGTCAGCCGCCCAGATGCAGTCGCCCCGCAGAACAGTTTAACCGTCGCGACGCCTCCCGCAGACTCTCGACGCATCGCACCCACTCGAATTGATTCGCCGCATGACGAGCCACCGGCGCCGCACAGCGGCAACCGCCTGCGTGACTGGCTGTTGCAATCGGCGGTCGATACCAGCCACCGGGCTCATCGGATCGCGATGATCGGACAACCGGGATCTTAGAGAGCAGTTCCCTCGGCTTATTTAGCTTCCATTCGAATTTCACGAAATTTCCAAACAGATTCCGCTCACCCACCTTTTTCAGTTCGCACGCCCGTTATGAATACGCAGCTCACTCTCTCGAGTATCCAATCGCTCCTCGACGGCAGCATCACCGACCCCAGCAGTTTGCTTGGTCGGCACCCGGTCGACTATCGTGGTACTCCAGCGACCGCGGTTCGTATGTTTCAGCCCCAGGCTCAATCGATCGCGTTGGTTGACTCCGCGTCGGGGTTGAAGCGTCCCATGCGGCGGTTGCACCCTGAGGGTGTGTTCGAAGCTATTTTTGACGAAACTTCAGAGAGCAACTACAAAGTCGAAATGATTGATAAAAAGGGCAATATGACCGAGACAGCCGATCCATACTCGACACCCAGTCTCCTGACGGATTTTGACCGATATTTAATTGGCGAGGGGCGTCATCACAAAATCTACGATCGCCTCGGAGCACAGCTTCGCACTGTCAACGGCGTCGCGGGGGTCAACTTCGCCGTATGGGCACCGAACGCGCGGGCGGTGCAAGTGGTCGGCGATTTCAATGGCTGGGACGGGCGTCAACACGGTGCGCGTCAGCTACCGCATCTGGGGATTTGGGAACTGTTTGTTCCCGCCGCTCGGGTTGGCCAGCGGTACAAATTCCGCATCCATAGTGAGCACGGCGAATGGATGGACAAGTGCGATCCGATGGCCTTTGCGTCCGAACTGCCGCCGCTGACTGCGAATATCATTACGGATATCAACTCGTATCAGTGGAGTGACAGCGATTGGATGAACCGCCGTAGCGAGTTCGACCCTCTGCACGCCCCGATGAACGTCTACGAAGTCCATCTGGGGAGCTGGCAGAAGGGTGCCGGACGCACCAACGGATGGTTGGACTATCGCGATCTCGCCCGCCGGCTGGCCGACTATTGCCACCGCATGAACTTCACCCACATCGAATTGATGCCGATTAGCGAGCATCCATATTCGGGCTCATGGGGCTACCAAAGTGTGGGTTACTATGCACCGACGAGCCGCCATGGCAGCCCCGAGGACTTCATGTTCTTTGTCGACTACCTCCATCAGCATGGCATCGGCATCATCGTTGACTGGGTGCCCGCGCACTTTCCCAAAGACGATCATGGACTGCGCCGGTTTGACGGGTCACCGCTCTATGAGCACGCCGACCCACGTCAGGGAGAGCATCCTGATTGGGGCACGATGATCTTCAACTTCGGACGCAACGAAGTCAAAAACTTTTTGATTGCCAACGCGCTCTTTTGGCTGGACAAATACCACATCGACGGGCTCCGCGTCGATGCGGTGGCCTCGATGTTGTATCTCGACTACAGCCGTGAAGAAGGCGAATGGGTTCCCAATCGCTACGGTGGACGCGAGAACCTCGAGTCCATTGATTTCCTCCGCGAATTCAATGACGCCGTCCATGAAACGTACTCGGGTGTCGTGACCGCTGCGGAAGAATCGACGGCCTGGCCCGGCGTTTCTAAACCGACCAGCGACGGCGGATTGGGATTCACGTACAAGTGGAACATGGGATGGATGAACGACTCGCTGCGGTACATGCGCATTGAACCGATCCACCGCCAGCATCACCAAAATGAACTCTCGTTCAGCATGATTTATGCGTTCACCGAGAACTTCATGCTGCCGCTCTCGCATGATGAAGTGGTGCATGGAAAGGGTTCGTTGATCAGCCAGATGCCCGGCGACATGTGGCAGAAATTTGCCAACCTGCGTCTACTCTATTCCTACATGTGGACGCACCCTGGCAAGAAACTCCTGTTCATGGGCGGTGAACTGGCGCAGTGGAACGAGTGGAATGAAGATGACGGGCCGCAGTGGTTGCTGCTGGATTTTGCCTCGCACCGGGGCGTGCAACAGCTCGTTTCAGATCTGAACCACCTCGTCAACGAGAACCCCGCGCTGCATCATTTCGATTTCGGTCCCGAAGGCTTCGAATGGGTGGATTGTCAGAATGCGAAAGAGAGCACGCTGATCTACCTGCGAAAAGGCGACATCGGTCACGCCCCCATGCTCGTGTGCTGTAACTTCACGCCAGTCGTCCGCAAAGAGTATCTCGTCGGGGTTCCGCAATCGGGATTCTGGAAAGAGGTGTTCAACAGCGACAACGAAGAGTACGGCGGCAGCAAAGTCGGCAACTCTCCCGGTTGCCATACCCGCGGGATCGGTCATCATCATCGCCCCGACAGCATCGCGGTCACCTTACCACCATTGGGCACAACAATCTTCCGGCTCGAACAATGACCCCAATGCTCGAGAACGCCGAATACGTCGAACAGGCCTACCTCTTCGACCTCTTGCGTGAGCGGGTTGCCGTCGGGACGCCGATGCAGGAATTACTCGGCCAGCTCAGGCACGAACTGCTCGCAACGACGCGGTTGCCCATGGCGATCGAGTACATGCTCACAGAGCTGCGACATTCGGGCCTGATGGGCGAAGCGATGTCGCGGTTGGGACACTATTTCTCTTCGTTTCAGACGTTTCTGATTGAAGAAGCGGAGCGTGAAGCCGGTCGGTTCTCGATCCATCTGGCGTTGCAGGTTCTGCAGGCCGACGCGAAATTGCGTGCCGACTATACGGCGAGACTGGAGTCGATCGATGTCGCGGGAAACCTGGGGGAATCGTTCCAGGTGGTACCGCGGGGCGGGAAACTGACGACCGAGGGGATGGCGCAGCGGGCCCGCAGCGGATTTTTCTTTTTCCAATTCGAAGTCTTGTCCCGTAATCGTCTCGGCTATGACGCCGGATTGACCGCGATGAGCCGCGATCCCCTCTTCGACGCCGATTGGTCGAAATGGCTACTCAACCTTCGCGCCAATGTGGGGCTGGTCGATCTGGCCGATTTATTGTTCCTCGCCAGTGACGAGTATCGACGCCGACTCATCGCCGAGGGACTGGATCTCGATGGCAAAGGTCCGTTTTTGTTCGGCGAGAAGGAGGGCCGGATCGCCTTAGCGAACCGGCAGAAAGATCCCGTCTATCTGTTCGGTGCGATGCAGCGGCACTTGGGATACCCACCCGTTCCACGCCCCGTCGAAGTCGAAACGGATCGCGACACCATCCCCGCCATGCTCCGCCGCATCGAAAGACTCGAAACTCGCATCAAACTGATGGAGCAGGAACAGCGGCAAGGATTCGATTTGAGCAAGTTCTATCAAAAACCGGATGGAACGTGACCATTTCTCTGCAACCCACGTCTCACGGATAGAGTAGATACTGCTGGCGCGCCGTTCGAAAGTCAGACACGCCATCGAGCGATTTCAACCACGTGGTCATGCCGTCGTTCCCACCCGTGATGCTTTGGTAAACCGCTTCATTGCCCAACAAACGATTGAGATTTTTAGTCTGCCAATCACCCGGGTAGAGTTCCAGGAGGCTGGTGGCAATTTCGATCCCCACGCGAACCGATTCCATTTGCTTGGGATCCGTCACCATGATGTTCACGCCGCCACAAACTTGGCCGCTGTATCGACTGGCGTCGGGAGTGAACTGAATCGGAATGAATCGCACGCCCGGGAGCCCTCGGCCGTTAAGCTGAAGTGCTAGCTCACGTCCATCAATCCACGGCGCACCGATCACTTCAAAGGGAGTGTCCGTGCCCCTGCCCACGGAGAGGTTCGTCATCTCGAGCAGTCCGATACCGGGATACAAGAACGCTTCGGTGAGACTGCGCATGTTGGGTGAGGGATTGATCCACGTCAGGTTTGTTTGATCCCACGTGTCTTCCCGCGACCAGCCTCGGCACTGCACCACGGTCAAGTCCAGCTCGAGGTTTTGCTCCGCTTTGATCAGGTGGGCGATCTCGCCAATCGTCATCCCGTGCCGCACTGGCAGACGAAGGTACCCGACGAATGACTCCTGACCTGGATCGAGCATGGGACCTGTCACGACGAGTCCGCCGAGCGGATTGGGGCGATCGAGAACGACAAATCGTTTGCCGGCCTCCGAGGCCGCCCGCATGGCCTCGCCCATGGTGGAAATGTACGTGTAGAAGCGCGTGCCGATGTCCTGGATGTCAAAGACGAGTGTGTCGACATCGGCCAGCATCTCGGGGGTCGGACGTCGCGTCTCGCCGTAGAGGCTGAACACCTGCAGTCCCGTTTGCGCGTCCTGCGTGTTCGCAATATTCGATTGGTCGAGCTTTCCGGCAATCCCATGCTCGGGGCTGAACAGTGCGGTCAGCGAAACCTCCGGCGCCGCCTGCAGGATCGAAGCGGTGCTAGCACCATCAGCGCTGCATCCGGTTTGATTCGTTATCAGACCAATCCGTTGATTGGCCAGCGCCCGGAACTCTTGCGACCGGAGCACATCGATACCCGGCAGCACTTCGGAGGTCACCTGGCTGGGCTCATCGACGATGGAACTGGCCACGACGTTGAGGATTTGTCCCGCCAAATAGTTCACGCTGCCCTTGCCGTCCGGGTGCACTCGATTACTCAGAAAGATGAAAAACAAGTCGAGTTCGGGATCGATCCATAGCACGGTGCCGGTGAATCCACCGTGGCCGAAGGCGCTCGCCGAGAGCAGATCACCGCGATTGCTCGAATATGGCGTTTGCTTATCCCATCCCAACCCACGAACCCCGCTGGAGACCCGATAGGGCGCGATCATTTTGCGTACGGTGGCCGGTGCCAGGACACGGACCGTCTCGTCCTCGAAACGAAGGGAACCTTCCCCCAACATCATTTGCGCATAGTTTGCGAGATCCTGAGCGCTCGAGAACAGCCCCGCATGTCCCGCGACGCCCGATAGAGCATGCGCACGCGGGTCGTGTACCTCTCCACGCATCCAATGCCCATCGCGCATTTGTGTCGGCGCGGCGCGGCGTTTCAGTGCCTCAGCAGGGTTGTAGCCGGTCTCGTCCATCCGCAAGGGAGCAAAGGTCTCCTCGTGCGAAAACTCGCTGATATCCTTGCCCGTGACTTCCTCGACGAGTTTTGCCAAGACGATGAAGTTGACATCCGAATAGCGAAATCGCTCGCCCACGGGCGCGGTTAGCTTGAGTTGACAAATTCGATCCCATGCCACATCGGGCCCCTCGAGATAGTCCGCCAGCGCGTTGTCGGGAATCAACCCGCTCTCATGCAGCAACAGGTCTTGGATCGTGATTTCGTCTTTGCCGTGGGGGGCAAACTGGGGCAGAAAACGGGCGACCTTATCCCGCAACAAAAAACGCCCGTCTTCAACTAGCTTCATCACCGACGTGGCGGTGGCGACGGGTTTCGTCAGGGACGCTAAGTCGAAGACCGTATCGACGGTCATTTCCTCGGGAGCCTCCCCGAGCTGCCGGTTTCCAAACGCTTCGAGATAAACGATCTTGCCGTGGCGGCCAACACAGACCACGCCACCAGGCATCTTGCCCCGCTCGATGCCATCAAGCATCAACGTCTCAATCCCCGCCAGCCGATCTGCTCGCATGCCTACCGCGGCCGGTGTGGCCGTTGGTAGGTGTTCCGAAAAAGCCGGATTGCTCGGCGCCAACGTCATCAAAACGGCGATGAATACCGCCCGTGTGTTTATCTGCATTATGTGGTCTCACTTACTGGAATCAAACGCTCGATCGTGCCAATTGTATCGCGTAGCGTCATCACGCGCGAGTAGCGGTCGCGCAGTGTCGCCAGAGACGCCTCGTGCAGCTCCGGCGTCACCGTGGCGCAGCAATCCTCGACCAGCGTCACCAAGTACCCCAAGTCACACGCATCTCGAACGGTCGTTTCGACACACTCGTTCGTGTACACCCCCACAATGAACAACGCCTCGATCCCCATATTATTGAGGACGTAATGCAGGTTCGTGGACGAGAACACGCCGCTGGCGGTCTTATTGATCACGATCTCATCCCGCTCGGGGTCAGGCGCCACTTGCTCGAGGAAATCGGCATCGCGTGATCCGGGAGGAGCGAGCAGATCCAGCCGCTTGTGACCTTTGCTGCGGTCGCGTCCGTCCCGCGTCAACGCCTGGATCCGTGTGTGAATCACCTCCAAATCGTGAGCGCGAAACACGTCTTGCAATTCCCGCACCCCCGGCAGAACCGTCTTTTCGAGACGGTCAAAGTAGTAGGCCTGCCCTGCGGGCGAAACGCCACCTTGATCCGGCGTGGCGAACACGCCATGGCCGGGCGCTGCATCGAGATACTGCAGGTCGATACATAACAGGGCTGCGTTGCGGGAGATCAACAGCTCACGATGCTGAGCGATGTCGATTACGGATTCATGGTAGACGCTACGCAGCGGGTCGATCGAATCGTTCGGGGGCGGGTTGGAGGGGAGCATCGGCGACGCATTCCTAAATGAGGTATCTGATCGGGGAGGCATCGCCGCCATCTGCCCGCAGCAGTTGGCGACGCGCCGCAATGTGTTGCCGCCCCAGACTAACAGTTGTCTCGCCATTCGACCACGACGCGAGTGCCCCCCTTCACCGGTGAGGGGTTGGGGTGTCGCCCTCGCTTGCAGGTTTGATTTGTGAGTGAAAGATCTCCATATCCTCACGAACTATTAACACATTCAATCACCCGAGCTTAACAAATCGAACGCATCGATGAAGTCTCCATGAAGAGCGTTGGATTCTCGCTCGAAAGCACTAGGCGGTTTCAATTTCAGTTGCTCGAATCACCGCATCGAGCGATGCATTGTTGAATCGCTCGACACGATGTTTGGAGAATATCCAGCCACGTGCACTTCAGTCTTTTACGATTTACAGAGGAGAATCGATGACGACAACGATTAGGGGCGCGTATTCGCCTGGGAACAGAAAGTTGAGCCGCCAACGTGCGTTCACATTGGTGGAACTACTCGTGGTGATCGCGATCATAGGCGTCTTGGTCGGGCTATTATTGCCCGCCGTACAGTCCGCCCGTGAAGCAGCACGCCGCATGCAATGTTCCAATAAACTGAAACAGATGGGGCTGGCATCACTTAACTTCGAAAGTGCGCACCAGAAACTTCCCGAAGGCCCCATCGATGGTGACCTCAGTGCCGTCGAGTATCCAAGCGAAGCACCTACCACTGCGGGCAACCCCAAAGACAACATGTGCTGCCGCGCATCGACACGTCGGGGATGGAGTGCTCAATACAAGATCCTCCCGTTCATGGAAGGCAACAACGTCTACGAACTCGGTCGCGATGATCCGCCGTTCTGGCCGAATCAATCGGGAAATGGCAACGAGAACGTTGTCGCACAACAGCTCGTGTCGAGCTTCTATTGCCCCTCCCGTCGTTCGGCCAAAGGATATGGCAGCGCATTCTATGGTCGGACTGACTATGCGGGCAGCGCCGGGTTCTATCACGGTCGGCCTGACTCGGTGATCGATTTCATCCCCGAGGCTCCCCTCGGCGCTCCAGCCGAAGGGACACGTACCGCTCCCAATGGTGGCTTAGCCCGGCAACGCGGCGGCGCCATCATCTGGCCCGGTCTGGGAGACAAGCGGACCCTCGCAGACATTACCGACGGCACATCGATGTCGCTGCTGTTCTCCGAAAAGTCTCTTCACCCCAGCCAACATGGTGTCGATGGTGGCGATAACGAACGATGGAATAACGCCGGCTGGGATGAGTGCGTCGTCCGTTGGCACTTTCCACCACGCGCCGACCAACAGACCTACGCACCTGAGGAAGGCGGCTCGACAAACTGGAATCGCTATTTTGGTGCTGCCCACATGGGCGGGCTCAACGCCGGATTCTGCGACGGCTCCGTCCGATTCTATTCCTTTTCAGTGGATGCGACGGTCTGGAAACAACTGTGTCTCATCAATGATGGCGAAGTGATCGACGAAGGAAAACTATAATGTGTTGTGTGCAATCGAAGTATAAGTCTTTACTGTTTTTAGTTGTCCTTGGATGCAGTATGCAGTTCGGCTGCGGTGGCCCACCTCCCCCACCACCGATTGATGCTGCTATGGAAGCGGAAAGTCAAAAGCATGACGAAAAAGTAAGGGACGAGGAATCGAGCTTGTAGCTTGGCTCGAAATCAGAGCATCAACCTGTTTCGACGCCACTTCCTGAGGAGGTGGCGTTGTTTGCATCCACATGGTGGATATCAAATCAACTTGAAAATGAATCTCGCAATGCCCACACGTCCAAAACAGCACCTTGTTCTCGTTGCACTATCATTGGTACCCAGTCTTGGTATTTCCGGCTGTGACTCAGCGTCATCGATAGATCGATCGAAGATGATCATTCACCAACCCGCCCGGATCGAGGGTTCGCCGGATGTCCCCGAGTACTCGGTTTGGCGCCCGTTCTTCGACACCGACGCAGGCGACGTGTCTTCAGGAAACACGGTCGGCACGGCATTCCTGGCGCTGCCTTACAGCGACGACCATCCCTATCTCGTCACGGCGGCTCACCTGCTCGGAACCGCCACCGGGCTGGCCCGGGATATCCAACCGAGCCAATGGAAATCAGCCATCAAGGCGACCTTCGTCGGTGATGCATTCGGTGCTACCGATGCCATCAAAGAAGTCGGTCGACCGCTCATTCCTGTGGACGCTGATTCCGGACAACAGAAGTGGCTCGATCTCGATATCATCGCGTTCGAGCCAGGCCCGAAGTTCAAGGGCAACGCACTGAGATTTTCAACAGAATCGGTCCGCGTCGGCCAACGGCTTTGGATGGCGACGGCGCTTTTTGCAGGTGCTTCGGCCAGTCAAAAATGCCACGCCGTGAAGGTGACGGGAGTCGAACCCTCGGGCGCCATCAACTACACGTTTGAGAACCCCAGGATTTCCTTTCGAGCGACCGAGGGAGCGCCGCTGCTGTTCGATTCTGGGGCGATCGCGGGCATCCATCTCCGCGGCGATACCGCTGCGGACGGCCCCACAGGAATCGGTTTGGATAGCCAGGCCCTGCGAGCGGCGTTACTGGATCTCGCGGCCGCCCAGTGAGACGGGTGGGCGGCCGGGTTGGCGCTGCCAACCGGCACTCGGTTCACGATGGAATCGTTGATTTGCGATCCACCGTTTCGGAACGAACGGGAAATAAGTGGCCGAACGCTCCGCGGTCGGAATCATCGACCGCGGAGCGTTCGACCACCATTTCAGACAGTAATTTCCCGCTCGTTCCTTAGGATACCAGGCACAATAAGTGACGGGTTTACCGTAGTGGATCTTGTTAAGACGCGCCCGACAAAAGTCTCATACTACCAGCTTCTTTCATGGGCGAGATGCGTTACCTTTTGCTGTCTGGATTTAGCTTTTTTCTTCGAGTGGTCGGTTAGTCAGTGAAAACCATCGAACTACCTACGCAGCAAAGACTTTTCGACCCGTTCGAGGGCGTCATCGGCCCCATGGGGCGAAAGATGATTGACAACGGATGGCAGGGCCTCCTTCGCGACGTGCTCTTGGAGCAGATGCCCATCGGCCTCGTCGGTGAGCATCTCAGTGACGATCAAGGACGACCAACCTTTGAGTTGCACGCGATCATCGCGCTCCTTTGGATCCGTGACTTTCAAGGTTGGACTGTCCCCCAGGCCCACGAAGCACTGCTGTTCCGAACCGACATCCAGTACGCACTGAACCTGGAGCCAAGCACCGAAGTCACTCAGCGAACCATTGAACGCTACATCGCTCGAATGCAAAGCAACGAGAAGATCAGTGAGGAGATCTTCGCAGGCGTTACCGACACCCTGCTGCAAAGCATGGAAGTCAAAGTCAAAAAACAGCGTCTCGATTCCACCCATGTGCTCAGCGACATGGCCACCCTGGGACGCGCCCAAATGATCGGCGTGGCCCTGCGGCGGTTCTTCAAGAAAGTCGAAAAGCACGACGCTCAGTCTGGTTCGGCTAGGCTGATCGACCGATTTGACGACGAGCTTTTGGCCCGCTACCGCAAGCAATCCGACAGCCGAATCTTTGGCGACGCACGCACTACCGAACAGCGGAAAATTGCGTTGCAGCAAGCCGCCGAAGACCTCTGCTTAATCCTCAATGAATTAACCGAAACCAAACCGATCTGCGACTGGGACTCCTTCAAACAACTGCAAACGATCTTTAACCAGCAGTGCGAACTTCGGGAAGAATTCGTCGAAGTTCGCAAGAAAACCGGCGGCCATGTGATCGTCAATCCGTCGGATCCCGACGCGACCTACAGCGGTCACAAAGGAGCCGGATACCAGGTTCAAATCGCCGAGACGTTCAACGAAGACGGCGAGCCGAACTTGATTACTTCGGCCAAAGTCGAAACCGCTGCGGACAACGACGCCGATGCGGTCTCGCCGGTGTTGGAGGACTTGAAAAAGCGGGACGCCATGCCAGACGAACTGCTGGCTGATACCGCTTACGGTGGCGACGCCAACGTCGAGTCGGCTAAGCAAGAAGGCGTCGAATTGGTCGCTCCGGTGCCAGGCTCGAAGAAGTACGATGCTGATGAAATCGGCTACGACCAATTCAAGCTCAACTGCGCCGGTGAACTGGAGTCTTGCCCGGCTGGTCACGCTCCCGAGTCGACCAACTACAACGCCAAAGGCGACTACACTTTCGCACAGATGGATCCCGAGAAGTGCCAGCACTGTCCGCTGCTTGCACACTGCCGCGTTCAACGCAATCGGGACACCGCGCAGCCGACCGGCCGCATTCAATTTACCGGCAGTGCGGTTCGAGCCGACGCGCGTCGTCGCCACGAGCAGAGCGACGAGTTCCGCGATCGCTACCGTTGGCGGTCGGGTATCGAAGGGACCAACGGTTGCCTCAAGCGAATGATGGGCTTGGGTCGGCTCCGCGTTCGCGGCCACAATGCGGTGAAGCTTTCGATCCTACTGAAGCTGGCCGGTTGGAATCTGCTTCGAGCGGTGGCAATGCGCCGCCAGAGAAAGAATTCGCTCCAATTGGCCATTAACTAGGGGGAACAGGGGCAATAGGCGACTAGGACGACGGTTCATGTAGAGCCTGCGACTCCTCGACAGTCAAACCAGGGCCTCCAGAGAGGCCCCGGCTAAAAAATTTTGCACCACCAAAAAAAGTCGCCCGCAGCAAAGCCACCTAATGTCGGTTCCGTCTGTTAAAGATCCTGTTCTGGATGGATCTTTAACAAGATCCACTACGCCAGTTATTGATCACGCGTTGCTTAGCGACAGCGAGACAATAAAACACGTCGAATCAAATGTCGGTAGCGTCGCCAGACGGTGGAGTCCACGTTCTGGCGAACGCAACTACTCGGGTGATTCATTCGCGGTCGTTTAGAAGACTGACTCGACAAACATTTCGTCGGGTAGCGGATTGCGTTCATAGTCGTCTGAACGCTCTCGCGGTGGCATTTCAACCGCTGTGTTTTGAGTCTCCTGGTAAGGAATTTGCTCCAGGAGGTGCCGAATGCAATTCAACCGAGCTCGCTTCTTGTTGTCGGCTTCGACGATCCACCATCGGGAGTACGGCGAATTGGATTTCGCCAGCATGACCTCTTTCGCTTCGGTGTATTGCTCCCAACGACGCCGTGACTCGAGATCCATGGGGCTGAGCTTCCACTGCTTGAGAGGATCGCTGATCCGACATTGGAATCGAAATTGCTGCTCCTCGTCCGAGATAGAAAACCAATACTTGATCAGATGGACTCCCGAGTCGACGATCATTTTCTCGAAGTTGGGCACGTCACGATAGAACGCGTCGTACTCGTCGTTGGTACAGAACCCCATCACGCGTTCGACACCGGCTCGGTTGTACCAACTGCGATCAAACAAAACGATTTCTCCCGCAGCGGGCAGATGGGGCACGTAGCGTTGAAAATACCACTGCGTCTTTTCTCGCTCCGAAGGTGCTGTCAACGCGACGACCCGGCATACGCGGGGATTCAATCGCTGCGTGATTCGTTTGATCGCGCCCCCCTTTCCCGCCGCGTCTCGGCCCTCGAAGATGACAGCCACCTTGGCCCCCGTCTCGACGACCCAGCCTTGCAATTTGATCAACTCTTGTTGCAACTGCAGAAGATTCCGAAAGTAATCCCGACGACTCAGGCTGTGATCGCCACTGGTCGCTGCAGTTGAAGCTCGATGATGATCCGACATTGCATCCTCAAGTTCCGCCTCGAATTCCTCGTCGATGGAATCAAGGATTTCTTCACGGATTCGCAATAGGTCCTGTTCGTTCATGACTATATTTCCCAGGTCGTTTTGAAGGCAACGAATGCCCTTGGGGTTGGCTAGATCGCGGGCGTTCAGAAGGTGAGTAAACCGGGCTGATAGTCAGGTGCTAACATCAATGCTTGCTGATCGTGCAATGACTTGTCCAGTGGGACCAGGCCGGCGTTAACAACGGCTGTTTGCCCTTGTTTTGAAATGGCGTAACGAAGAAAGGCGGCGGTGGCCGGACTCATTGGTTTCCCCTCAGGTTTGATAACAACCGCGTACAGGTAGCGGGCCAGTGGATAGCGTCCCGAGTAGACGGGTTCATAGTATCTCGCAAGCAATGGATCGCGAGGCGTTCCTTCACTGAAATACTGGTGATAGGCGTCCTCCTCGTTACGGGCAATTGCGATCGTGCGGACGGATTCATCAGTGAAATTCAGTCCTGCGTAGCCGATTGCGGCAACCGATTGCCCCACCGCATCGACGACCTCGAGCGAGTCCCCATGAGAATGGATATCACGGCGAAACTCTCCGCCGTTGATCACGACTTCGGCAAAGAGCTGCCGCGTTCCTGACAGCTCGTTTCGCCCGTGGACTTCGATCGGCAAATTGGGGAACGGGGGCATGACGAATTCCTCCCAGGTCAACTCGCGATTCGATTTCTGTTTGCCGAAGATTGAGGCGAGTTGATCGAGCGTCATGCCACGAATGGGATTGTCACGATGCACGTAAACCGCCAACGCATCCAAACCGATTCGAACGACAATGGGCGCGGCCTGATATCGTGTGCGAAAAACGTCAATCTCTTGACGCGTCGGCGGGCGGCTGAGCAGTCCAATTTCAGCGGTCCCGTCGACGAGGGCCGTAAACGCCGTTGCCGAGCCTTTCGATTGAAGGCTCATTTTCACAGTGGGGGTGAACTTCGAGAACTCGTCGAGCCACGCCTGCGCAACGGGGCGGAGCGTGTCGGAACCGGCCAGACGCAGGTTACCCCGCGGCACTTCAACAGGCTCGTAGTTGGGAAGTTCACTCAAGGTTTCCGCTGCCGGAGCAGTGGCTGTCTCCGACCCCGAGGATGCGACGGCTGTTCCATCGATGGTGCGGGCGAGCACAGGGAGTCCAAAGGCCAGTAAAGCACTAACGGCCAGTCCAACGGATGCTTTGCCAGCATCGCGAAAGATAATGCCAGTCGTCTTCCTAAATGGGGGCGACTTTAGCTGCAGGGAGATCGCCGTCTCACGACCGGCCAGTAACCCGAGGAATACCCAGGTCGTGCTCATCGGCATGTTGCTGTACTCCTTAAAGATCACCAAAATAATGCCGTAGATAAAATCAACCACCGTTGCCGAACGAATGTCACTGGTGTTGGTCTTGCTGGTGACGATCTCCTGGATCTCACCCCCACGTCGTGAAAAGATAATTGCGTGCAATGCCAGCATCACGATGGCAGCGAAGAAGAAGTACGGCACGTTCAGCCTGCGCGGCAGATAGACGAAGATGTTCGCCATATCGTGCATTAACCACTGGCTCCACAAGAATGCCGTGGAAATCCACTGGAGTGGATACCAGAATTTGCGTGCGGATTGGTCGCCAGAGCTGCGGACGTTCTTTTCGAATGTCTTGGAGATGACGACGTAGACGCCAATCGCAACGAAAAACGAAACCATGTATCCCAACAGAGATTTGGTCAACATCGCCGTCATGTTGCCGGGCGCAAACACCGCCAACACCAAGAATGTCGTACTGACGGGGATGCCAAATCGTGTCAAGCACAAAATGATGATCGGCGGGATGATGTGCAGCCAGGTGATTCCGCCGGCTGGCTGAGGGAACTTTGCGAGTCGCCCGAAAGAGGCATCGCCATCGTTCGCGATCCAGCCGTACACAAGCACGATCAATAAGACGGTGCACGCGAACGCCCACAACGTCCACCAAGGACGTTTCGCATTGGAGCTCAAAAACGTGCCGAGCGTCTGAATCGCATCGTTGGCGACGATGGAATAGGCGGCGAGCATGAAGCCGATGATGGCGAAGGATTCGTTCATGTGCGTTGGATCGGGGGGGCTGAAATACACGAGATGTGGAACAGCTTATCGAGCAACAACGTCCTGAGAACTCGAATTGAGGGCCAAGCAGAGAATCTTCATCGCATCTTCATGCCGTAAGATGGGCGGGTGACGAAGGGACATGACGGCCGCCTGATTTCGCTGATGCGAGCAACGGCGCATTGCCAAACGATATCCAAGATTGCCAAGGGATGGCATTGACACACTTTGTCATACGCCGTATGATATCTTTCGAACTGCGACGAAAGGTCAGACGATGGCAAAAGAAAAATCCAAAAGCGAAAAGAAACTCACCGAACGAATCAACCTGCGTGTTTCTGAGAAGGAGCTCGCGTTGCTAGAAGCGGCTTCCGGCAACGAGGAACGCTCGCTGAGTAATTGGGCGAGGCGAGTTCTCGTCAAAGAGGCACGCCGTCAGCTCTCGGAGGATTCTTGATGTGAGGATCGATCGCTGAACTTGAGTAGCATCGTCGGAGGGGCGTTCCCGCCGGCGGAAACGAGGTCGTTAGCATCCGCTTTCGGCAAACCATTGTAGGAGAAGTGACATGGCTGGTAAAAAAGGCAAGAAGAACAAAACGAAGAAGGGCAAGAAAGCCAAAGACCTGAAGGGCAAGAAGTCCAAGGGCAAGAAGGGCAAGGGCAAAAAAGGTAAGAAGGGCAAGAAGAAATAGTTCTTCCTCCGCGAAAGCCTGATTGATTCTGGCTCAAAGGGTTGGCGAATCGTTGATTTCGCCAGCCCTTTTTTCGTGCGCAGTCGCCTTCCACAGGCTGCCCGAGACGGAGGTCGATCCGTTTCGAAGCACTCATTCCTCCTCACCCTGGCCGCGAAAGACAATCGCGTGGGAATCGCTCGGCTGCAGCGAGTCCAGCCATTCGCCTACTTGGCGATCTTGATAGCCCAGCATGGTCGCGGCAAAATCGGCGTCCGCGATACACTCTCCATAGTGGATCAGCGAGGAACTGCCTTCATCGGTGTATTCGCAGGCGTGTGGGTCGTGCATCTCGATGCTGCCACGGATCGTGTCTCGCACGTAGTCAAGCCACGTCCGTGAACGCAGTTCGGGACTTTGGATCAAACGCCAAAAAGCGTCCAGCACCCGTTCGGGCTCCGCACTGGTTTGCGTTACCAAGCCGGCGTATCCACCATCAGGATAGGTCGTGCTGATGAATTCGGGTGAATAGGCGAGTCGCTCGTCCTCGCGAACGAGTCGATTCAGGGGAGACCCCAAATCTCCGGCTGAAAAAACATCTTCGAGAAAATCCCACTCCAGACGCGTGGCAATGCCATCGCTCTGCGGCCCAATTGGAAACAGCAGATAGACGACCGTGTCAGCGTAGGTGGTGTCGATGGTGGTCACTTTGCCCGCCTGCCACGTTGGAAGCGGCCCATAGCTCGCCGGGCGTCGCCGTTGGGAAAGAGGTCGATCGGGCATCTGTTCGAGACAGCGCGCCACCACGTCGAGCAACTGTGTCCGCTCAATGTCTCCGGCGACAAACAAGGCGGATCGATTTCGAGAGTACCCCGAGACGTGGGCATGCCGCAGTTGATTGGCGTCGATGGCCTTTAACTGCTTGGCCGTACCGAGCTGGTCATGTCCGAGCGGATGGTTGGGCCAGAGTATGCCGGGCAAAAGGCACAGCGAGTGATGGTAGGGATCGGAATGCCATTCGCCGATCTCCTGCAGGATCACCTCACGCTCGGCTTCGATATCTTCCAGCCGTAACAGTGGTTGGCCGACCATGTCGGCGAGCACTTCCAACGCATCCGGCCAGACCCGTTTGGGAACACTGGCACTAAACGCAGTATGCGTGGACCCGGTTTCAGCATCACTGTCGCCTCCATGCCGCACCAATCTTGCTTCGGTATCGCGGTAACCACCGGGGAACTTCCGTGTTCCACGCGAGGGAATGTGCTCAAACCAGTGATAGACTCCATGCCCGCCCCCCTGCTCATCATCAGCGCTGCCGACGAACATCAGCCAGTTCAACGAGACCGTGTTGACGGGAAGTCGTTGGTAATAGATCGGAACACCATCCGGTCCCGTGATCAGTTCAAAGTCAATCATAGTGGCAACGGAGACTCATGGGGATAGAGTGAGAGTGGCGGTGGACGTGCTGTCAAGGCACGAATCGACTCAGCTTCATCGGCCGGCGGGGCGATGATTGGCGAGTTGACCACCGGAGCGGATATTCCACAATCCGATACGAATACAGCAGTCTCTCGGTGAGCTCTAAACACTGCTCGAATTCATCAAACCCAACAGTTCTGTTAACTGAATCCACATCATCGCCTGTTACAGTTCCGTTCAGTCGAGAAGCCAACTGCTTGTCTCCCTGACCGCAGGATCAACGGCGTGGATGAAATCGAGATTCGGCCAGCCCGAACATTGCCGCGAGATCTAATATTTCGGCTGTCGTTGCCGCGAGAATTCTCCCAAATCCAGATCGCCAACGAATTTCTTTTTGAGACGTTCCGTGGCTGGCGATTGCTCGTAACCCACGATGACCTGCTCGAATTCCTTTTGAAACAAGGCCGCGGTGGATTCCCAAGGGGAGCTCGGCTTCCTAGGACGCCTGCCTAAATATGAATGGTTGGACACATCGATGGATGATGGACCGAGTGAATTCGCTGCCTCATTTGATACCTGTTTGACTCCCTCAATTTGAATTGGAAATTGGATGGTAACTCAATGGATCGGACAGAAGTGTTTCTCGGCTGTCCATCAGCGCAACCTCGTCTACAACACATGCTGGGAAGACCCACGACTCGACCGCCAGGCCCTCAATCTAGGCGATACCGACAATGTGCTCGTCATTACGTCGGCTGGTTGCAATGCGTTGGACTACGCCCTGGACGGCCCCCGGAATGTGTTCGCTGTGGACATGAATCCATTGCAAAACGCGTTGTTAGAACTAAAGCTTGCCGCGATCCGTGCTTTATCATTCGATGAGTTCTTTTCGGTGTTTGGGGATGGTCGCAATCCTCAGTGGCGATCGATGTATTTCGATGCCGTCCGAGACCAACTCTCTCCAGCGTATCAAACGGTTTGGGACAAACGCCTCGATTTCTTCGATGCGAGCCATCGGCGCAGCAGTTTCTATTTCCGTGGCACCTCCGGACTGTTCGCATGGATGGTCAATGCCTACATGAGCCGCACGCCGGGGCTCCGGGAAGCCGTGATGGAGATGATGGAGGCACCGTCGATCGACCATCAGAAAGAGATCTTCATTTCGAGGCGTGTGCGCGAACTGCTATGGAAGAAACCATTGCGATGGGCACTGCGTCGCGAAGCAACCATGGCGATGCTCGGTGTACCACGTAGTCAGCGTGACCAGATTCAAAACGGCTACACCGGCGGCATCTCGCGTTTCATTCAAGACCGAATCGAGAATGTGTTCAAAAGCATATCGCTTCGGGACAACTACTTCTGGCGCGTGTATTTGACAGGGCAATACTCGAGTTCGTGTTGTCCCGAATACCTCAAACAGGAAAACTTCCTTCGCCTCAAGAATGGACTTGCCGACTGCATTTCAACGTACTCCATGACGGTAGAAGGATTCTTGGACCAGTGTGAATGTAAAATCTCGCGATTCGTTTTGCTCGATCACATGGACTGGCTCTATGATCGATACCCGGCGAGTTTAGCTGCCGAATGGCAACGCATTGTCGATCGCTCGGCTAGCAATACTCGCATCCTTTGGCGAAGTGCAGCACTCAACGTGGACTTTGTTGATCCGCTGAAAATTCAAACGGGCGGAGCGTCTGTCGCCCTGCGGGATCTTCTTCACTATCACACAGAGCTAGCTGAACGATTGCATCAGCGCGACCGGGTCCACACTTACGGCAGCTTTTACATCACAGACCTGCATAAAAATGCCGCTTGTGCGGACTCGAAGGGAGTGGCGGCGTGAGTATCACGTCATTCGCAGGAAGCATCGGTGGAGATCTGAGGGTGCTCTGGCATCTGCTGATGCATCCAGCCCGGGGCAACACACACGCGGCGCGACTGGAGAGCTTCTATCGTGGTCAGGCGAAGGACTACGATTCGTTTCGCTCACGATTGCTACATGGACGTGACCAACTCTTTGGCAACCTTGAGTTTCCCGATGGCGGTGTCTGGGTCGACATGGGAGCAGGGACGGGCAAGAACGTGATCGTGGCTGGGGATGCGGTGTCTCGCTTGAAAAGCATTCATCTCGTTGACCTGGCTCCATCGCTCCTCGGTGTCGCCGAGCAGCGGATGGCCGAACATGGGATCAGTCAAGCAAGCATCCATCTGTGTGACGCAACGGTTTTTGACCTCCCGCCTGAGAGTGTAGATGTTGTCTCGTTTTCGTACTCGCTAACGATGATCCCCGATTGGTTCGAGGCAATTTCCACCGCTGAGCGGTTGCTAAAACCGGGGGGGATAATCGCTGTGGTCGACTTCACGGTATCGAGAAAGTTCGCGTCCCATAACCTGCGACAAGACAACTGGTTGCGGCGGACCTTTTGGACGCACTGGTTTGCCTTCGATAGCGTGTTTTTGAGTGGCGACCATCTAGCGATGTTGACGCGCCGATTTGTTCCACAGCACGTCGAGCAAGCCAGCGGTAAGGTGCCGTATCTGCCATTGCTACGAGCGCCGTACTACACATTCATCGGACGCAAACCATTGTGAATGGTTCCGTTAAGGAACAAGCGGAAAATAAGTGGCCGAACGCTCCGCGGTCGGAATGATCGACCGCGGAGCGTTCGGCCACAATATCAGACAGTAATTTTCCGCTCATTCCTAAGTGGGTTTCCCGGGCTCTCGAAAGTCAGAGCAAAATGCGATTTCCCTCGTAAAACGTCCCGTCGAGGCTCGATGCTGTTAATTTTGTGTTAAGAGAGGTTCTGCAATCGGCAGGTCCCGACTAGAAGTATGACTACTACTTCCTCCGCCCCAACCAGGCACCTCCCCCAAGAGGCATTTCGTGCTCAAATCTGCGTTGACACTCACTCTTCTGCTCGCTCTGCCCTTGGGCATCGGATGCAGTTCGTCGCAATCATCGAACACCTCTGATTCATCGAGTAGTGATTCCACGGTCAAGTTACAGGGGTCGGGAGCAAGCTTTCCTGCGCCGCTATACGGTCGTTGGTTCAAAGAATATAGTTCGAAAACAGACGGTTTGAGAGTGGACTATCAAGCCAAAGGCAGTGGCGGCGGTATCAAAGACTTTATTGAGCATACCGTCGATTTTGCGGCGAGCGACGCGGCGATGAACGATGAGGAGATCTCGCAGGTTGATGCGGGCGTGGTGTTGCTACCGATGACGGCAGGTAGTGTTGTGCTTGCCTACAATCTGCCGAGTGTAGACCAACCGATCAAATTGTCCCGTGACGCCTACACGAAGATCTTCATGGGGGAAATCGCCACCTGGAATGATCCTGCGATCGCGAAGACGAACGAAGGGGTCTCGCTACCGGACCTTCCCGTGACCGTTGTTGTGCGAGCGGACAGCAGTGGAACGACGTTTGTTTTCACAAACCACCTGTCGGCCATCAGCAAAGAATTCGCCGATGGACCAGGAACAGGAAAAAGCGTCAGTTGGCCCGAGAGTGACAAGTTCATCGCCGCTCCCAAGAATGACGGTGTCACCGCGACGATCATGCAGACTCCAGGAGCGATCGGCTACATCGAGTATGGATTCGCTGCCCAGGCAAAGCTGCCGATGGCGGAGCTAGAGAACCAAGCGGGAAACATGATCGCGCCAACGCTGGAGAACGCAAAGGCGGCCCTCGCTGCGGTAACGATGCCAGAGGACATGCGTGCTTGGCTGCCCGATCCATCGGGTGATCAGGCCTATCCGATTGTCAGTTACACATGGTTGTTGTGTTATCAAAAGTACGAGGACGCGGAGAAAGCGGACGCGATCAAAGACCTCGTCCGCTGGTGTTTGACGACAGGGCAAGAGGCGAGCGGTGAAATGGGCTACGTGGCGTTGCCGCCCAACGTCGTCGAGGCCGTGCAAGCCAAACTCGATTCGATTCAATAACGCGAAATGAACGCTATGCCCAATCCATCAGAATGGAAGTCGAAAACGTCAGTCGCGACCGAGCCAACGAAGTTCGATGTGATGAGCGACCGTGTGTTTCGTCTGTTCACGAGACTTTTCGCATGGTCAACCGTGGCGTTGGTTTTCTATATCGTCTACGAGGTCGGCGGCAAAGCAATGCCGGCGATTCGTGAACAAGGGTTCTCGTTCTTGACGACGACGACATGGAATTTGCAAGACGGAGAGTTCGGTGTTTTGCCCGAGATCTGGGGGACTCTTTACAGCTCGATTCTGGCGTTGCTGATCGGTGGTTTCTTTGGCATCGCGATCGCGATATTTCTGACACAGAACTTCTTACCGCCCAAGATCGAATGGGTCTTTAAAAACGTCGTCGAGTTGCTGGCGGCGATCCCGAGTGTTGTCTACGGCCTGTGGGGGATATTCGTTGTCATTCCGATGATTCGCCCCACGGCGAACTGGCTGCACGGACACCTCGGCTGGTTCCCTCTGTTTGGCACTTCGTTGTCGGGTCCGGGAATGCTACCCGCCGCTCTGGTGCTATCGATCATGATTCTGCCGACGGTCTCGGCGATTTCGCGGGGATCATTGAGTAATGTCCCGAGCAAACTGAAAGAAGCCGCCTATGGTTTGGGGGCCACTCGGTGGGAAGCAATTTTTGGAGTCATCTTGCCCACCGCGGCGAAGGGGATCTTTGGCGCTTTGGTGCTCGGGTTCGGCCGGGCTCTGGGCGAAACCATGGCACTGGCGATGTTAGTGGGCAACTCCAATCAAATGAGTGTCTCGCTCTTCTCACCGGCGAACACGCTGGCGGCGTTACTGGCAAATCACTTTCCCGAGGCGGGTGAGAAGGAGGAACCGGTGCTGATGTATGCCGCGTTGATTCTGCTCGCAATTACGTTGGTCGTCAACATTTTCGGCGCCCTGGTACTCAACCGAGCTTCCGCTCGACTCACTGGAGTCGCCCACTAATGACCCCCAACGAAATCGTCGAGGAATTCTCTGAGGTTGACTTCCCGAAATTGGAGCATTCGCTGCGCCATCCACGCACACTGATCAGCGTGGTGTTGAGTATTGGCGCGTTTGTAGCGACGGTGATCGCCTGCATTCCACTGTTCAGTGTGCTCGTGATGCTCGTCTATCGCGGCGGCAGAAAAATCTCGCTAGAACTGTTTACCGAGTTGCCTCCGACCGCATTTGAGTCCGGCGGCGGGTTCGGAAATGCAATCGTCGGTACGATGGTGATCGTCGCGATTGCGGCGGCGATTGCGATCCCCAGCGGCGTGTTGACAGCGGTCTTCCTGGCGGAATTCGGTTCCGGGTCGAGGACCGCATCGGTTACTCGCTTCTGTGCCAAAACGCTCACGGGGTTGCCCTCGATATTGGCTGGGGTTTTTGCCTACGCGGCTGTTGTCGTGGTGACGGGAACCTATTCGGCTCCGGCGGGCGGAGTCGCACTCTCGCTGCTGATGCTGCCAACGATTGTCTTGACGGCCGAAGAAGCGATGCGCATGGTGCCGACTAAGATGAAGGAGGCTGCGATCGGTATGGGATGCACCCCCACACAAGTAGCCTGGAAAATCGTCTTGCCGACCGCCCTGCCGGGCATCTTGACGGGAGTCATGCTGGCCATCGCCCGCGCTGCGGGCGAGACCGCACCACTGTTGTTTACGGCACTCTTCAGCAACTACTGGATTTTTGAAGACGGCCAATCTCAGGTGATGGAGCCGACCGCCTCTCTGGCCGTGTTCATCTACAACTTTTCAGGAATGCCGTTTGAAAACCAGATCGAGATGGCTTGGGCGGCATCGCTCGTCTTGGTGTTGATGGTATTGACGATCAACATTACCGGACAAGTGATCTCTCATAAAACACGACTCACCTAACACGTACCTTCAGAGAAACCAACGTGATCGCAACACCTAGCAATGAAGTGGACGACTTGTTAGCCGATGGAAATGGCGAACTGCTCTTGGATTGCAAAATTCGCAACCTTTACTATGGATCATTCCGCGCCGTGCGGGATAGCCACATACCGATTCGTCGGGGATCCGTGACCGCGTTTATCGGCCCATCGGGTTGCGGCAAGAGCAGTGCCCTACGATGCCTCAATCGCATGAATGATTTGGTGCGTGGCTTTCGTTTTGATGGCCATGTTCATTACCGTGGCAAGGATATTTACCAGGCTCACATTGACCCGGTCTCGGTGCGTCGGTACATCGGAATGGTTTTTCAACAACCCAATCCGTTTGCGATGAGCATCTACAACAACGTTGCGTTCGGATTGCGATTGAATCGCTATCGAGGCGACGTTGCCGAGAAGGTTGAAGAAGCCCTGCGGGGAGCAGCGCTTTGGGATGAGGTCAAGGACAAACTGAAGAATAGCGGCCTATCGCTATCGGGCGGCCAGCAGCAACGATTGTGCATCGCACGAGCGATTGCGACTGAGCCCGAAGTCCTGCTGATGGATGAACCCTGCTCCGCACTCGACCCGATCGCAACTCGACGGATCGAAGAGCTGATGAGTGAGCTTACCCAGAAATACACCATCGCGATCGTCACCCACAATTTGCAACAAGCCAAACGGGTCGCGGACAGCACTGCGTTTATGTACGTCGATACGAGTGAAGGTGGCCGAACGGGTTATCTGGTCGAATTCGGCGACACACAGGAACTATTTGAGTCGCCGCGAGAAGACGCAACGAAGCAGTATATCCGGGGTGAGTTTAGCTAGCGTCGATCCGCCTTTGGTTACCCAAGGGAGAAAGCTCGATTCACCACTTGGTGATCATCTGCCTTGGCGCCTCATTTCCCACATAGAGACGGCCGATCATCGATTGGAATGCGGCCGAACACTCCGTGGTCGGAATCATCGAGCGTTCGCCCCAAAATTAACACGGTCGCCTTCAGCTCGTTCCGAAACCGGATTTCGAACGGCTTTCAGGTGTCGGTGCACAAGTTTCGTCGGGGCGTATCACCGAGAGGGCGGAACGAAATGCATCGTTCGGTCGTTGGTTCTCTGGGTTGAGACGCTTCGCGGGCTTCGGTGGACTGCCACCATTGTTCCTCGCCAGACTCGAACAACACCGCGTTGCCGGCGGTGGGGTCGATGTCAGAACGGGCTGCATCATGCCAAGCATGAAATAGCAGCGAGGCCGCATTTTTGTTATTGAAGTCAGGCTTGCTCGCAGGCGGTGCCAATAGGTAGAGACCTTGCCGGGCGCGGGTCATTGCGACGTATAGCAGGCAAAGAGCTTCGGTGACGCGGGCGGTGACATTCGCCCCAAACGTTTTCTGCCAACGCTCCGGCAGATAGTGCCACTGTTTTTCGCTGACGCTGCGACTCATCCCGGTGGGCGGTGCGCCGAGGTCGGGAAGATCCGCAATGCACTGGGGCGATCGACCGATCAATTCTTTGTGGAGTTCCGGTAGGAAGACAGCATCGAACTCCAGTCCTTTCGACTGGTGGACCGTCATCACGCGGACTGCGGCCGCTCGGGGGCGTTGGACGCGTTTCGCGTTCACCAGGTCGACAAAATCCCGCAGTCGTGCACGAGCCGTATGGCGATACAGTGTTGCCAGTTCGACGAGTTGGTCCAAACGACCGCGATCTCGAGCATCGCAAGTGCCGCGCAGTGCTTCGGTGAGAAACATCACGGTTGCTGGCAAACCGCGGTTTTCGAGCATCGATCGCAATTCGTTGCCCGCGGCATCGGACGCATCAACATCCGATAACGGAAGACACATGGCCAGCGGTGAGTAGGCGATGTGGAACCGCCAACGACCATCGCCTGGATGCTCGACCATCATCAGTGCGGAGAGCACCCAGCGTACTGCGACGGAATCGGACAGGGGATTCCCACCCTCGGCGCTCACATCGACGCCCCGCGACTCCAAGTGATCGATCAACATCGCCACGGTCGCATTGGTTCGCGTCAGAACACCGATCGACAGATGCGGTGCGTCGCGATTCAGCGTTTCGATTTGCTCGGCCGTTTCGACCAACAGGGCATCGTTAATCTCTTTAGCGGTCGGCCGAACCGGTTTGGCCTTCGGATTATCAGGGTCTTGCTTGGGCGGGACAAGCGGCCCGGTCATGAAACGCACAAACCCAGGCAGCGACTTGGCGGCAGTGTGCTTGGGGAACTTGGTCGCGAAGGTTTGCAACGCGATTGCCTCATAACAGGACTTCTCCGCCGGGTCTTCGTTCGCTGGCGTCTCCGCAAGCGGATGCTGTGTCAGATTTTGAAAGGCGTCGGTGACGGCATCGAGCACGACCGCTGAACTGCGAAAGCTCTTATCCTGGGAACTCGAGACGATGCCATCGATATTCGAGTCCACCGCATCAAAGATCTCAGCGACGCCACCGCGCCAGCCATAGATCGCTTGTTTGGTATCACCCACACAGAAAAACGAGTGGCTGCGACGCGGATCCAACTCCCGAGCGGCCGCCCCGTCGCCCGCGTTCCCCGCAGGCTTTACGGTCGCCAGCGCCAACACTTTGAGAACCTGCCACTGCACTGGAGCGGTGTCTTGAAACTCATCGAGCAGGAGGTGATCAATTTTCGCGTCGAGTCGTCGTTGGATCGTCACCGCATCGAGGCTGCGGAAGACACCCGCCAATCGCACGGCAATGTCGTCAAAAGCGAAAGCACGCTGAGCTTGCTTCAGTTCCGAAATCGCTTCGTTATAGTGCACCGCAACACCGCCGGTGGCATTGTTCTGACTCCGCAGCAGCGACAGGGCTTCGCACTGAACAGATTGGTATAAAACATCAAAGCCGGCATCGAGCTCAGGTGGGAACTTGCTGCGGCCAAACTTAACTTCCTCGTCCAATCGACGCGATTTGTGAATATTCTTTAGCAGGGTTTGTTCGACGAGCGGCCCCAAGTCGCGAGCATCGAGTTGATCCGCCATCTTTTCGAGTAGTTCTCGCAGTGACTTCTGTGGCAGGTCGGCCATCCGAAAGGCTCCCGCCGTGGAGGTGATCATCTTGGATTCGGGACGCGCTGGGACCTGGATCGAGTCCCAGACTTCGACGCCGGCTTGACGAGCCATCGTGTATGTCGTCTCCACCACGTTAATGAGCTCACGGGCGATATTTCGTTTAACGTCACCTCGACCGAGCATCGAGATCAGACTCTCGATTTCGGCGGGTTTGAGACTGTCGATCATATTGCCAACGGCGACCTGGCGCAGCCAAACCTCTTCGACATCGTCCGTCAATCGCCATCCCGGCGGCAGTTCTAATTCAAACGGCAGAGCCCGCGCCAGTTGAGAGAAGAGGCTATCGAGCGTGCAAATCCGCAGCCGGTGGATATTCCGCAGCAACCGATGAAATAGATCGCCACACACGTGCCGGGGCAGCCCCGGCAACCCCACCTGGTCGCGCAGCGCCGCCAGTGACTCGGGCTTCGTCGGGTCGGCGGCTTGGCCGAGCGTCACGAGCACACGCGTTAAAATCTCGCCAGCCGCTTTGCGAGTGAACGTGGTCGCCAGGACGGTTTCGGGTGGCGCCCCGGTTAGCAGGATCTTCAACAAACGCGCGGTCAATTGATACGTCTTGCCTGTCCCCGCCGAGGCGCGCACCAGCGTCGGTTCAAACGCGCCTCGCAACAATTCGGGTGTCAGCATTTCCTGGCCAAGCAGGAGGTCGTCGAATGCATCGTCCATGTTGTTTTCCGTCCCCATGGCGTTCGTCAATTCAGCCTCGGCAGGATTCGTTGGGTGATCGCTCATGGTGACTCCTCACTCGATTCGTTGTCGTCGTCGATCAGCATCGTGTTGAGCGATTCGTTGAACATCATTTCATAATCGTCAAACAGCACGCCCGCCGGATTCGGCTCGAACTGACAGTTGCGAATCTGTCGCACGCAGTCATGGATCAACTCATCGGCTTGATCAAACTGCGACTGGGTAAAGGCGGCGAGATTGATTTTCGTTTCCGCGTCCTTTTCGGCGACGTTAAAATATCCGAGCTCGACATCGGCGGGATTCGCGGAGATGCCCAGGTCAGGAATGAAGCGACGATAGAGCGGCAGTTGCAGGTCCACCCACTGTGTCGAACCGTCCGCCAGCTTTTTGAGATGTTTTTTTTCGGGCAGATGTCCGTGCGTTTTGTAGTCCAGAATGGCCCAGCGATCGAGCTCGGGATGATAATCGATGCGGTCAAAACGTCCTCGCAGTCCCGTGAACTGGCCATCGATCAGGATGCCCGTTGGATGCTTGGGCTTTTTCGTCTCGCGATCGTAATCGAGTTCGTCCACCGACGCTTCGACGCGGTGAATCCGCCACCCCAGGGCGTAGCGTTCGGCCTGGCGCAGGGCGACGGTTCTCAACCGGCGTTCGGCTTGGCGTACTTGCAACTGCACCGTCGAGGCGGTGTTGTCGCCATACTTTTCGGCAGCATAGCGATGCAACTGCGCAATCAACTCAGCGGCAATCTTGTCCGAATCCGGCTCGTCTTTGGCAGCGCTTTCGCCAAAGTACTCCAATGCTCCATGAACAAGATCGCCGAATTGATTTGCAGCGAGTTCGAGCGAGGCATCATCGAGCGGGCGCAGCTTCAAGACGTATCGCAGATAGAACCGGTACGGACACGCGAGGTAGGCCGAAAACGCTGTCACGCTGAGAGTCTCGATCGTGCGACCGGGCTGCGGCGGCGGCGGTCGAAAATAATCAATACCGCTCGACGGGCTATTCTCCGGTGCATCGACGCTCGTGGGCCGAACCACATGCACCGGCTCTCGATGCTCGGTCAACAATCCGCAGACGCGGCGAGCAGCGTCATCGGCGGTGGCCGCCGCGAGTAACCGACTCGGAGGCGTCGGTGATCCGTCGGCGGAGTGCGTGCCGACGAGAAAACGCACTTCGTCGCGAGTGCTCAACATCTGCTGCATCGCGTGCACGTCGCGAGCGTATCGCCGATCATTGATCCGTTGGCTGAGTGTCGCTTGGAGCGACGATGGCAAGTAGGGGTCCGACGATGCCGCCTCAGGCACAAACGGATGATTCAGCCCACAAACGACCAGCGCGGGCGCATCGTCGAGTGCCAAGTCAAGCCAACCTAAAATCTCCATTTTGTCCGCGGTGGGTGTATCTGCCAGTGAGATCTCACCAATCCGGGCAGATATCAATTCGAGTGCCGCGAGTGAGTCGACGGCGGTGTCCAGGGGCTCGCTGACATTTTCGAAATCGGCCAAAACCTTCAGTGTGGTCGTGATCGCGAGCGGGGTCAGGTTGCTGCCCGAACCACTCTCAATCTCGGCGGCATACACGTGTTCGAGCACGTCCACGACCGCTTTGCTCCATTGCCGAATCGTGCGGCGTTGTTGATCCAGCGGCGTCAGCCACGCCTCGACCAAGTTTCGAATCTCTTCGGCCGAAGCCGTTTCCGGACGGGCCGGCGGCAGGGGTTGATCGATACTGCGGGGAAAGGCGTCACCCATCAACTGATCGAGAGTCCTCAACCAATCCTTGCGGCGTTTTGCGGGAGCCCCACGATCCGCGGGCGCGTTGAAGTGGTGATCGATCATGGAGTATACGGCAGCATGGCGAACGAGTGCGGCCAGCGCTCGCCAACTTCGCCGCTGCCGGTACGTCACCAGCAATTCCAGCAATCGTCCCACCGAAGTCTCGTTGACGGTCCAGCCCAGGTGCCGGTAGGTGGGAACGCCCAGCAAACGACATTGATTTTCGATCGGTTCGATCTGGGATTCGTCAGTCACTCCGATCGTAATCGCATCAATGCTGTAGCTCTCGCCGAATTCCGCCAGCGACTCGACCACTCCGTGCGATTGGTCATCCACAGCAGCAGCGGGGATCAGTTGTTCATCACGAAGCGGCAACGTGTGGTCTTTCCATCGGTCCGGAATCAGGCATCCGGTCGAGTCAAAATGGTCGGCCAGTGAGGCGGGCGCTGCGATGAGGGCGGTGACGGGCGTGTCGACTTGCGCCAACATCGCCTTGACCATCTCCGAGAGGTCCGTCGCGCCGACGAGCACAATCGATCGCGAAGCTTGGCACTTGCCACCGGCAATTTTGTCGATCGCGGCCGCATTCGGGTCACACCGTTTGGCCGCCTCGAGTTGGCGACGATAGCGGCGCATGGAATCCACCAAGAACTCCCAACGACGGCGTTCGGAGTCCGACTCCACCTTCGCCAGAACATCTTCAAAGGTGCTATTTTCGGCGGCGATTTTGGACCACAATCGCCGCGTCGTCGACGCCAAATCCAACCAAGGAGTCGTCGCATCGGGTTCTGGAGGAGCCGGCACGAGTGTCTTTAACGCTTCCGGATCAGACTGCGATAGGACACGCGCCCAAGCGAGGGTTTGCTCAAAATCAGATGCCCAATCGGCTGGTCGCCGATACAGCAGGCTGGGCAGGCGTCCGACGAGATAGAAGCGTGGTGGATGATAGACGCGGCCGCTGGCCTGAGCGAACCCTTCAAGCTTCTCTCGCAAACGAGAGAGCGCTCGACTGGACGGCAAGACGACGTCGAGTGAACTGAGATCCACCGCTTCGGACGCGTCCGCATGCTGATTTTCCAACAACCACTCGACCGCAAGTTGGATGAGTGGTCGATCCCAATTGCAGAAAATTCGCTCGCATTTTGTGGGGGCTGGTTTCCCCGCGTTCCGTTTCGTCGCTGTCGGTTTCGCTGTCAATTCAAATTCTCCCATGACGCCTGCAATCATCCATACGCACATCAGAGAAAAGCATTCGGCATAACTGGTTTCACCGCGTGCCCCGCAGGCCGCGTTTCGCGAATCCCTGTGCGGGGCGACGCCCACGCGGTTAAACAAAAAGACTTGATTCGGATGTGCTTCGCACCAGTGTACGACGAAGGGCCCTTTGGAGAACCCGGAGTGAACCGAATCAATAGGAGTGATTCCGGCATCCGATTTGCGGACGACTCCTAGGAGGTGAGATTGGCCGTGGAGGTTCACGCCCGTGAGCAGAAATCTTTTTCGAATCGCTGCCAATTTAGAACACAATAAGTCGTCGTTCGTCTCCTTGGTCGTACGATCGGCCGGTCACACGCTGCCCTTTCGGCGCGGTAAACTTACCCATGTCAACACGTTTGATTCCTATTCTCTAACGGTACAGATCCTGATGAAATCGCCCGATTCCCAACCAACCGACGCCAAACCGACAGCGGCCCCCGCGCAAGAGGCTCAACCGGTTGGGACGAATGCCGTGGGTGAGCAACCGGGGATCACACGCCCAGCAGTGGTGCGGCCGAACGAATCGCGGGCCGGCGCGATGCCACGCAACGAACGTTACGACTGGCTCGGCGCGCATTTGGAAAATTGCGACGGCGTTGCCGGAACCCGATTTGCGGTGTGGGCACCCAATGCGACCGAGGTCAGCGTTTTGACGGACGGCAATGGATGGCAACCGGGACGCGATTGGCTGCAGGGTAGCGACTCCGGCGTGTGGAGCGGGTTCATTGCCGGGGCGGGTGAGGGCACTCGTTACAAATACGCCGTCAAGACGAAAGCGGGGGCGGTCCTCGACAAGGCCGACCCCTTTGCCTTCGCTGCGGAACACCCCCCCGCGACCGCTTCGATCATCCATGACCTCGACCAGTATCAATGGAATGACAGCGACTGGATGAATCGTCGCGGCCAGGTCAACTGGTTGCAGCAACCGGTCTCGGTGTACGAGGTCCAACTCTCGTCGTGGAAGCGTCCTTGGGATGGCCGTCGGTACCACAGCTACCGTGAACTGGCCACGATGCTGGTCGATTACGTCAAGGAACTCGGCTACACGCATATTGAATTAATGCCGATTACGGAATTTCCGTTTGACGGCTCGTGGGGATATCAGGTCACCAGTTACTTTGCGCCGACGAGTCGGTTCGGGAGCCCTGACGAGTTTCGATATTTTGTTGATCACTGTCACCGCAACGGCATCGGCGTGATCGTCGACTGGGTGCCCGCGCACTTCCCCTACGACGCACACGGATTGGCACACTTCGACGGCACGGGGTTGTACGAACACAGTGATCCGCGCCAGGGTTTTCATCCGGATTGGAACACACATATTTTCAATTATGGTCGCCAAGAGGTGCGTGAGTTCCTGCACTCGAGCGCCCGGTTTTGGTGCAAGGAATACCACATCGATGGACTGCGGGTGGATGCGGTTGCGTCGATGTTGTACCTGGACTACTCGCGGGAAGAGGGCGAATGGATTCCGAATGAATTCGGCGGCAACGAGAACCTTGACGCCATTGAATTCCTGAAACAGTTCAACACGCACCTGCACGCTGATTTCCCAGGCGTTTTGACGATTGCGGAAGAATCGACTTCGTTCGGTGGCGTCTCGCGGCCCGTTTACACCGGCGGACTGGGGTTCGGCATGAAGTGGGACATGGGCTGGATGCACGACACACTCGAGTACATTCAACGAGAGACGATTTATCGCAAGTACCATCAAGGCGAGCTATCGTTTCGCTCGGTCTATCAGTTCAGCGAAAACTTCATGCTGCCCTTGTCACACGACGAAGTGGTGCACGGCAAAGGATCGCTGCTCTCGCGGATGCCGGGCGATCAGTGGCAGAGATTTGCGAACCTGCGACTGCTCTACGGATACCAGTACGCTTCGCCCGGAAAGAAGCTGCTGTTCATGGGCTGCGAGTTCGGTCAATCGTCGGAATGGAACGCCGAGAGCCAGCTCGATTGGTCACTGCTACAGTTTGATGTTCACGACGGCATCAAGCGATTCATCGGTGACCTCAATCGGATCTACAAAGACTACCCGGCACTGTACGAACTGGACTGCGATCCCGCCGGTTTCTCGTGGATTGCCGCCGATGACGCGGACAAGAGCATTTTTACCTTCTGCCGGTTTGCCAGCGATGGCAGTACGATCGTCGTCGTGCTCAACTTCACGCCCGCGCCGCACGTGGGATACCGGATTGGGGTCCCGCAAGCAGGCACGTACAACGAAGTTCTCAACAGTGATTCGGAATTGTATGGCGGCAGCAACGTCGGCAACCTCGGCAAGATCACGAGCGACGACGTAGCCGCCCACGGGCGTGAGCAGAGCCTGAAGCTCAACATCCCACCGCTCGCCGTTGTAATGTTGGCCGTGACATGCGACGAAAAAGACACTTCTTTAAAAGAAACGACAGACAGTTAGACAAATCCTGCCCTTGGGCGCATCCTATGGGGTGATGAGCCACTCCAAACCACCGCCGTCTTCCGACCTGTCTGCAGCGGCCCCCCCGCCCGCAGCGGGTTCGCCGCCTGCAGCGGGTTCGCCGCCTGCAGCGGGTTCCTGGTCCGCCGCAGAGGATCCGTCCTTGTCCCTTTCGTTTTCGCAACGGGTTCGCGTCAGTGCCCGCCACCTCGCTGAACTGGGTGAGGACGCGATTAGCGGCCTGATCGACCTGACCTCACTGCGTCTGGTCCGTTTCGCAACCACGATTACTCGAAACCAGCATGATGCCGAGGATGCGGTTCAGACGGCGATCGTGAAGGTCGCGAGCCAACCGGAACGGCTGCATCAATGCGATGACCCTTGGGCGTTTTTACTGCGCATGGTTCGCAATGAGTCACTCGTCATTTTGCGTCGGCGGCCACGCTGGAACCTAATTGGCGATGTCTGCGATCTGCTGACGCGGTGCCGCGTCGACGAGCTTGAGCGAGAGGAAAGCTACCGAGCGATTTGGCGAGCGATGCGGTCGCTACCGACCCAGCAGAGTGAAGTCGTTGTGCTAAAAATATGGGAGGAGATGACGTTTGCCGAGATCGCCACCATACTGGAGATCACACCCTCGACGGCCGCGAGCCGATATCGCTACGCGGTTGCCAAACTCAGCGATCGACTGAGCGTTGAACTCGGCGACACCGCGGGCGCGGATCGACACGAACAGGGCACGCAACATGTTTGAGCCTCAAAACCACCGTGTTTCCGATATCGAAAGTCTGATTCGCGACGCAGGAGACTATGTGCATCCCGGAGATCAACTCCGCGCACGAATATTGGAAAAAGTTGCCCAGTGTCGCGATCGGCGTCTACTTTGGCAGCGTTTCTTCGGTGGGGTCGTATTCTCGTCGGCCGTAGCGGCACTGCTGCTGATTGTTGGCCAGATCGGATTGCGGGTGGCACCGCAAGGCCGATCGGTGGGCGACGTTCATGATCAAGCCGTGCAGCGGGCGAGCGTGGAACGGATTGATTGGGAATGGGCATTGACTGAGGTGATTTACGATTGGCGGAGACCTTCATCGAGTTCGTCAGCGTCGCAACTCAACGTGAGACACGGGGAGGTAAGTGATGAGTGGTGACCCCGGGGTGGCCGACGGCGTCACGGCGCGACTGCAAACATTTCACCAATCGCTCCGCGCTGCAGTCGTCGCGGGGGCCCAGCTTGACCTGGGGGATGCCGCAGCGTTGGAAACGGCAGAGCCCAAAATAGCAGCGGCATCGAACAGGTCCGCAAACCATGGTTCGCTCGGTGGCACCGCGACGCTTGAAAAACTCGATCGATTGTACCCACTCCTGAATGAGTGGGTGACATCTCGCCCAATCGCGTTGCCGACTCGCGACCCCGCGGAGGGTCGACCGGTGGCCGCGGAGCGTCGACCCTCCGCGGAGGACACAGCGTCCGGCCTGGCGGTCGGATATCTGTCTGCGTATCGATCATTCGCCGAATCCGGACGGATGGATCTTGTTCTCGACTCACTCTCGCTGCGACGGTCCGTCGCTCAAGATCTGGCGGGGACGGTACGTCCGGTTTGGTTTTATTTGGCCGCGATGTTGCTCGTAGCCACAGTGGGCGTCGCCATCTTTGCCGAGTTCTCACTGCCCCGGTTTGCTGCGATTCGAGACGACCTGGCGTTGATGCCGACTGCCCCGGTCGACGAAACCTGGCTGTCGCTGCCACGGGTGGGTTGGCTCATGGTGGCGTTGCCCCTAATGAGTCTGGGACTGATCGTGCTCGGTTTTACCACGAGCGGCTCGGCAATAATCGCAGGTTGGTTGGGTGGGCAACGATATCGCTCCGCCCGCACCGCCGCCACAGGGGCCCGCATCGAGCAGGCGATTTGGAGTCAGCGTGACGACGTTGAGACAGCGACACCTGATGGCCAAACACGTCCGGGCACTGACCGGGAGCAGCGCGAGACGCGAGCCCGTCGTGTGGGTTGGTCGCTGGTCGCCGACAGCGCCTCCTCGCTAGCCGAACACCGATTGCTGCGGATGAGGATCAGCCTGCCCATGCTACTCGTTGCGATACTCGGGGGTGGCGGGGTGTTGATGTATGGTCTGCTGCTATTCGGACCTCTCATCATGCTGATTCATGACTTAGCTACCATTCCGACAGACACGGAGATATGGCCATGACCCCAGCGCACGGCAATGTCACGTCCGTGACCTCGTGGATCAACGATTGGCTACCGGTCCGAGACAAAATTGTATTGTCATTGACTTCAACCGCCGATCGCCTGACCGGACATACACGGAAAAAGCTGCGTCGCTTAGCCGACGAGATTGCGTTCGCAAAACAAGAATCGGACATTTTGAGGAACCCATTGGCGCTGGAAATTTTTCTAACGTTGGCGGGTCAACAACTCTTGGGTTCCACCGGCGACGCCCCCCGTACGTCGCCCACGATCTCGGATCATGGTGATGGCCCCGGCCCAGTTCATGGCGATCGCGAGAGGGCAATCGGCGGCCTCGAAGACGACTTGAACGTCAGTGTGGAGCATGCAGTCAACGGTGTTTTACTCAACCATTTGCCCGTCCAGGTCGCCCGTCAACAACTACTCACGATGATCGTATACCCCCTGCTCATGCTGCTGGCGTGCAGCATGATCTTGGTGTTGACGAGCACGCTGCTGATACCGACCTTCGAGTCCATGTTTCGAGAGTTTGGTTTGACGCTCCCCCTGATCACACAATTATTGTTTGCGGTTGCCGATCTGGTAAGTTCGCCGTGGACGTACGTTTGCATCGGGTTGATTCTGCTATGCCAGGTGGTATTTCTTTACCTGCAACGAGCTCCCACTAGGGGACGCCCCCACGATCTGGCAGGCCATTCCTCTGGCGTGAATCTGCGTGGTACGGGCATTCGTTCGAAGCGGAGCGTGTGCGGTGATTGGGCTTGGCACATCTCCTTATTGATGCGTGCTGGTTTGGTCAAAGCGGATGCGATTGAACTCGCCGGTGACTCGTCGACGCGAGCATGGTTGCGACGTGACAGCAGAGTCTGGGCGCAGGAAATTCGCGTTGGTGAGAATCCATTTGCTCACATGACCCATATTCGCGGTCTGCCCTGCCCGTTGCTTGCCGACATTCTCGCGATGGATATGAATTCCCAAACGCAGGCCTCACGCAAGACCGCCGGTAAACGTATGCCGCTCGATCAACCAGGCGTGCTGCGGGATGTTGCGGAGATATACTGGGATCGAGCGCAGCCGCGATCGGCCAGTCAGCTTGGTTGTCTCTACGTGTTCATTTACATGGGGATCCTGTTCACGGTCGGATTGATTGTCCTGGCTTTGTTCGCTCCGTTGGTTAGCCTCATCTCGGGGCTGGCATGAACAAAATCGAATGTCTCTCGTTTCAGTTGACCGTACCGCACCAGCGTGCCGTCGTGCGTGTGTTGTTGATGTCGCAACGACGGCGGCTCGATCCTGCGATCATGGTTGACCGTCTTGCGGGCGAATTCCCACGCGGACCACACCGGGCGTTGCGTCAGGTCGCTAGGTTGCTGGCCGAGGGAACACCGGTGGTCGATGCGCTCGAGCAAATTCCGGGAGTTCTCGATCCCTCAGCGGTGCTGCTATTAAGACTGGGATTGGCGACGGGCACCTATCCCGAAACGCTGGAATCGATGATCGCGAATGGCGTTGCGGTAGACCCGATGCTCGAGGCGCGTTCAAGTTCCATGGAAACTCAACTCATCCAGGTGTCTGGTGGATTTTTGATTGCTTCTCTAGCACTCAGTTTCCTGATGGTTTTCATCATCCCGACACTCCAAAAGATGTTCGCCGTATTTGGCGTCGCCATCCCGACTCCGATGTTATGGTTCATCGCCGTAGGCGAGTACATCCCATGGTTAGTCATTCCGGGATTCGTCATGTACGTGCTTGCGTTGCTCTCGCGACCGCTGTTTTTTAACAACATGGGCTGGCCACTGAGTCTGGGCCGACAGATGCCTCAGGCGAGCACTCAGCTACTCGATCTGCTATGCGTGATCCTGCAGTCCGGGCGCCCGCTCAGCGTGGGGATTGCCACACTGTCGAGGGTTCATCCGGTGGGGCGAATCCGGCGCCGTCTGGTACGTGCTTCTCGTGCGATCCACCAAGGGGAAAATGAATGGCGGGCGCTCGCCGATAGCCAATTCATTAGCGCAGCAAATTGCGACGCGCTCCAGCTCACCAATGACCGATTGACACAGGCTTGGTTGCTGCGTCGAACCGCGAAGAATCGTAACCTCTGGGCGAGTCTTCGGTCGGCGTTTCTGCTTCGTTCGGTCTCGATGATCTTGCTCTTGATACTGGCCGCAATTGTGACATTCGCTGCTGTGGGGATGTTTACCTGCATTTACGGGCTCGTCGAGGCTCTGGCTTAGGTGGAGAAAATCGCATGACTCAATCTTTTCGACCCATCGCGTTCGCGATACCGCGTCGTCGCGATCGCCGTCATGGCATTACGTTGATCGAGTGCGTGGTCGCTGCATCCATCCTGCTCGTCGTCATGAGCATCGTCACGACGATGTCATTTCGCATCAGTCGTCTGTGGATCGATGTTGCCCATCAACGAATTGCGATGAATGAATTGGCCAATGCGTTGGAGTCGATCACGGAACTGCCCCTCGATGAAATTAATGAGACACTGGCGAACCTTAAACCGTCGCAAGCGGCGGAGGCGAGTTTGGACCAACCGAAACTCACTGCCGAACGGATCCGGGACCCGTTCGGTGATCGCGTCGTCTTGAAGTTGAGCTGGCGATCGGCCCACCCCCTTCCTCCGGTGCAACTCGTGGGATGGATCGATACTGCAGAGGTGTCGCCATGAAACTTGTCCGGAGAGAACCGAGGTCTCGATCTCGCATGGGCTCGTCGCTGATCGAGATGATCGTCCTACTGTCCGTCTCGTCGACGCTGCTCGTGATCGCGGTGGGTTGGATACATCAAACATTTCGACTGGCGGCGGTGCTGCGGGGACATGAGCGGCATCACCAGAGTCTGATGCGGCTCGGCCGGCAGTTTCGCGATGACGCCCACGCAGCGCATGCAATGGACGGCGATCGCTCCCAAGTTGTTTTCACCGTTGACGACACGACAGTGCGTTACCAAATGGATGGCAACGTCGTGCGGCGGAGTCTGTTGGATGCGTCAAAAGATACGATTCGCGGACAAGAGACCTATGAACTCCGCGATCAAGCGGCGGTGATCCTGGACCTCGGCGAATCACCCCAGTGGGTTTCGCTTGTCGTTCACCGGCGACAGCAGGACAAACCGACGCCAAACGGCGATCTGAAGATAGATGCGTCCATATCATCGCCCCAGGATCTCGCGATTCGCGCGGCTGTGGGCCGGTGGAACTCAGCCACCCCTGTCCGCGGCGCGGCGTCCACTTCAGGAGAAACGCCATGAACGGTCGCCGCCTAGCTGCAGCCAATCACCTTGATGAAAAGACCATGCGTTTCGCGGAGTCCATTGCCCGTTTTGGCGTTAGCACCGGTTTTCGTGACTGTCGCGTAGGAACGCGGGCGAACGCTGATCTGCACAAACGTTGGGGTTGCGAGGCGTCCAGACTTGCGCTCGTTCAGTTCCGTCGTGTAGTCGCGCCGCGAAGACAGGCATTTCGCCTCGATCGCAAGGCGACGGGTGCGCGTTATTTCATGTCGTCGCTTCGCGACTTGCACCGCTACATTTTGTCCCAAACCCCGGACTCGCGTTCGAGGCGACCATCTTCGGTCGAAATCGCGACTCAGAACACCGGAACAAAACATTTCGGAGAATCCATTGTCGCCTTGCGCTCGGCGAACGTTGCGGGAAAGGGTTCTTCCGTGACGCGAATGTCGACTCTCAATCGCCGGGATGGTGCGGTGCTGCTCGCGGTGTTGGTGTGCCTGGGGATTGCCTCAGCCATCACCGGCGTGGCCCTTCACGGGAGCCTGCGTGCTCGGCGACAGCTCAATCACGAGTGGCAACTCGAGCAAACGCGAATGCTGCTCGATGCTGGTATTCGCCGCGTCCATCGAAGTGTGGCGGAGCAAGCCGATTATTCCGGCGAATCGTGGGTCCTCGATGGAGCGTTTGACGCCTACCCGACAGCGCGCATCGAGATCCAAGTCACGGACGTCGAGGAAACGAGCCCAGTCACATCCAAACGTTTCCAGATCACCGCCACGCTCCAAAATCAAGACGTGAATCCGTTTCAAACCAAACGCTCGCGCGTCATCTCGGTTCACACCGACCAAAACACCGCCGCCGTCGATCACCCTGCCCCCACGAAACCCACTGGCAACAATGTCGGCGGCTGACCCCACTGGACGATCACTCAGGATCGATTGGGAAACAATCGTCGCCTTTCGCTCCGCGAAGCATTGCGTGTTGCATTGCGTTGGCGGGGTGAAAAGACGACACCCAATTCCGCTCGGTTCTTACCCGACACCCCCTAGGAGAAATCCCATGCCTCAAATCGTGAAACGAAATCCCTCCGCCGCACGAATGGCGTTCACACTCGTCGAGTTGCTCGTCGTGATCGCGATCATCGGCGTTCTCGTGGGACTGTTGTTACCCGCAGTCCAGGCCGCTCGGGAAGCGGCACGTCGATGTTCATGCGCCAACAACATGGCGCAGCTCGGCCTCGCGGCCCACAACTTCGAATTTTCGATGGAACACCTGCCTTCCGGTTCGATCAATCCCACCGGACCTGTTCTCAACGAGCCGGTGGGCCAAGACGTCGGCTACCTTGTGCAGTTGTGTCCCTATATTGAACAGCAAGGCATCGCCAACCAGTTCAATATCTCGCTGGGCACGTATGACCCTGCCAACGCGCCTGCTCGAGAACAGAGAATCAACTCATTTATATGCCCGTCCTCGCCCTATTCCCAGAACGACGAAGGCACTTCTGGTTTGACGAATTATGCGGGCTGTTATCACCACACCGAGGCCCCGATTGACTCGAACAATACGGGATTGATGTTTCTTAACAGCCACGTGCGCTACGGAGAAATCACCGACGGCAGTTCTCACACGATCTTGATCGGTGAGATGCTGCCGCAGCTGGATAGTTTGGGATGGGCTGCGGGAACGCGTGCATCGCTGCGCAACACCGGCTGGTTTGCGGGCAAATCGATGACCCCCGGTGCCACAGATATCGCGCCCTATCCGCGGCCGAGACAGCCTGGCAGCGGTCCGGTCTTGACGCCCGCAAGCGAAGATCGGATGGCGAACAAGGAGTTTGTCGGCGGTTTTGACAGCTACCATGCAGGCGGCGCACAATTTTGTTTTGCAGACGGTTCGATCCGATTCCTGACCCAATCGATTGATCCCACGCTCTACCAAAACCTCGGCAACCGCGCCGACGGAGCGATGATGGGCAGCGGATATTGAGTTTGGCCCCCCAATCCCCCACGCCTGCCCTGGCGGTGGAATCGGAAAATTCCGTAGATTCCGCTCAACCCTCACCATCGGCACAGCCGATCTGAATGGAACAGCCCCCCGCGATTGCAGGGGGCCGAGCAATCCTGCAAACAGACAAGAAGGACTTTGTCCAATGCGACTGGCCTGGCTAACACAAATCAAGTCTCTCCACATCGTCCGTACTGGCGTTCTCATCGCCGGTAGTTCGCTCTGCTTCCAACCGCTGGCGGCGGAGATTCCCTGGCGTGACCAATTAACCACGGCCCACGCCGAGGCCAAAGCCCAAAACAAGCCGCTGCTGTTGCATTTTTACACGGATAACTGCGTGTATTGCGACCGGCTCGAAGCCGGTGCGTTTCAGTCGCCGGAAGTGGAGTCTGCCGTCGCCAAGGGATTCGTCCCGGTGAAGATCCATGCGAACGAGTCGCGCGACTTGGCCAAGATGTTCAAGGTGACCAAGTTCCCGATGGATGTCGTCGTGACCCCAGCGGGCGAAACACTCGCTCACACGGTGAGCCCCCAAGAGCCCGCGAAATACATCGCCATGCTGGCGCAGGCGAGCAGCAAGATGCCGGCTCTCGCGCCGGCGGCATTTTCGCCTGAGACCACTCCCCATGAACCAACCTCGCAACTCGCGGGCGCAGGGGATGTTCAAACCGAGTTGCCAGGCCTACCCGACAGCGGATCAAACAGTGTCCCGCTCGACGATGTCGCCGCAGCCCCCGTCGCCACAACACCCGCTGCCGCAGCACCCGTTGCACAGGCAGTTCCGCCATCGCCCGCTGGGCAGCGTTCAGACATGATGCCCGGAGGAGGCATTGCGAGCCTCGCCTCGGCGCGGATCGATACCACGGTACCGGCACCTAGCGATCAACAGGCATCGCTCGATGCGGAAGCTGACGCAGCGCCCCAACTCGCGATGGAAGGCTTCTGCGCCGTCACCGTGATCGACGGCGACCAATGGGTTGAGGGCAACCCCAAGTTCGGTGTTGTCCACTTGGGTAAACTCTATCTGTTCAGCTCGGCTGAAAAAATGGAAGTCTTTCTCGCTGACCCGATGCGTTACACGCCAGTGCTCAACGAAATCGATGTCGTACGATTTTTCGAAGAACGTCGGATCGTCCCCGGTCAACGCCGCTTTGGGATGCGAGATCCAATCCATCAACGGATGTTTTTCTTTGCCGACGAAGCGTCCATGTACCATTTCCAAGACGAGTTTGAACGCTACACCGACGCCGCGATCGAAGTCATGAATCAAGCCGTCGCGGACGCCAATCCGGACACGCTCTAAGAGTCCCGATCGCGTCTCTCTCAATCGACTCGGTCTCCCCGCTCGACCACGAAACGTGTGGGCCAGGGGAGGCGGGTGTTACGAACTCAACGGCCCGGAATCGACCAAGCCACCGGTGGCTGTCGAGGTGGACGCGTACACCGCTGACACGATCCCGCCGTCCTGAATCGTCATGCTGACGAATTCGAGCGGGCACCCCCGAGTCGTTTATCAATGGGGCTGCCGTCCTGCCGCGTCTCATTCAGTAATTTGCCGGTCGAAAACACTTCCGGTCAATCATGTCCAACGAGCACAACTGTGCGGCGACGGCATCGATAGCGGGGCCAATCTGCCAGCCTGCGTGATTTCGGTCGCCGGCTTCGTTGGAGATTCCGCGGACGATCGAAAGCGGGACATTGGCGATCCGACAGGCGAGGGCCACGGCGAATCCCTCCATATCCTCGGCTGCGAAGAGGGCTGATGAACCGGTCGCGTTTTCAATGAACGCTTGCTCGGCCCGTCGCCGCGCTGCCGTCGCCGCCACGGGATCGGCCGATGCGGCGCAGCGGGTTACCAGCCCATACTGGCACGCGTCCTGAGACCTCGAGACGGGCACGTGCAGGGCAATGCGATCGCCAATGGGCTGACCGCTGCCGTCGGCATCGAGATGATTCCATCGCAGCGTGGTCGCCGACAAGAACGACTCTTCGGCGCCAACGCCAATCCCATCGCAGACAACCTCACCAAACCAATAGGCCGAGCCCACCTTGCACTCACGTCCGAGCGCCCCAGCGATGCCGGCCAGGATCACGAACTCGGGGCGGTATCGATCGAGCGTTTGCATCGCCATCGCCGCAGCGGCCACGACTCCGAATCCACACGTTTCGATACGCGTCGTGTCCAGTATCATCGTGCCCGCGTCGCCACGCTGGGATAGCACCGAGGTCAATCGATCTCGCTCCATCGCCGTCGGCACCAAGAGCAGCCGAGAACCGGTGGCCGTTGAGGGTATCTCGTCATCCCAAGCTGAGCTTGCAGCCACTGTGGTTACCTGCCGCCACGCCGAATTTCACTGCCTTCGAACCGGATTTGAAAGCGGAAGATTTTTTTGGTTCGGCAGGTGATCTTGCCGGTTTTCAGATCGAAATGGTCGGGTGTTTCAGCGAAATTAATATTGGCCACGCCGCGGAACCCGCGTTCGGCAAAGACGTCAATCACCATCGCCAGCGTGATGGGATCTTCGAAGATGGAATCCTCGCTGTTGATGACCGCCAATCCGGCGATCGCGTGACGCTGGATGATGGGCATGAATCGTTTGTCGATAATCTCGATGACACGATGAAAGAGTTCGCGGTGCCCGAGTTGGTAGCTATCCAAGCGGCGGACGAGTTCCTGACGTGCATGCAGCCCCATTTCACTTGCGAGCGGCAAACCTCGCACCGCGTCGTAGGTTTCTGGATCGAGTTCCAGCGACGATTGATAATCCAACTCGACGCGGATCTTCTTTTCCACTTCGTCGATGGGGCTGTCGGCATCGATGAAGTGGTAGTGGTAAATCTGTTTCAGCGATTGCAGCGCGTCCCACGTTTTTTCCTTGAACACCCGGTAGCGTCGTTTGGCTGCGATCGGGTCAAGATCCGTAGGCCGCAGTTCGATTTCCTGACCGCTGCCTTCGCGTTTGATGCGCTCGTTGTGAGCAGCAATTTTTCGACCGCGCAACAGCTGTCGCTCGATACTCGTTTTTTCATCGATGAATAGAACGACCGCATGAACGGTCGGTTTGCGGAAATTGATCGCCAGCGGAGTATGGTGGTACTCACGGTAGAGCTGATTCATCTTCTGAACGAGCAAGTGCAAACACTCGACCTGGACGCGTGTACGTGGGAAGCCGTCAAGAATACAGCCGTCACGATAGACTTCGTCGAGCAGTTTGCGGAACAGGATCCCGACCACTTCCGTGTCACCGACCATGCCGCCGGCGACCTTAATCCGTTCGGCCTCGGGAGTGTTGAGCAGATCACTGATGACGATTGGCTGGCACGTCAGCCCCCGAGCCTTGGCGATGAACTCGGTATTGGTCCCCTTCCCGGACCCGGGCGCACCGCCCAACAGGATCAGTTCCTTCGAGAACCGCAAGTTCTCGTGGCCCATTTCCTCTTCCAGGTCTTCCCAGACGGTATTGAAGATCACCTGGGCGTCTTTGACCTCTAAGTCCTCAACGGAGTTTTGACTTGCCGCCGCAATCGCTTCATCGGTAACTAACCGCGAAGCCTGCCGCTCGAAGGACATGGGTTCGGACACCAATCCGCTGCCGCCGACTGTGGAGATCGAAGTCGAAGACGGATCCGTAGAATCTGCATCAGACGCTCGAGAGTCGCCGACATCGGTTGCGGGAGTGGGCAATTTAGCTGTGGGATCGAGATCGGATGACATCAGCAGTCGACCGTAATTCGGGGTTGGCTGGCGGAAAGCCGCATCCTAACCGCTGGCATGGTGGCTGACAAAGGTGACATCATTTCCGGAACTTGCATGGATTGGACAGTGCGCTATCGAAAAACCTGTTGGCTGGCCCCACCAAGAGGACGCTCACGGCCGCCTATCGCCGCGGCCGATGCCAGAACGATCGCGACCGACGGAGATCCGCCCCCACCAGGGATCCACCCGGGACTGGGATCCGCCCGGGATCACAGTTGCAACGGATTGATCTTCATTCCGGGAAAGGCCTTTCGCAAACGTTGCAATCCCGCTTCGCTGATCTGGGTGCGTTGGACGTCAAGAGTCGTTAAATTCGGCAGCGCAGCGATTGCATCGATCGCCCCGTCGGTGATGGGCGTCCCGGTCAGCCAGAGCGTTTCCAGGAGCGGGCATTTCTGAAGCGATTGGACGACCGAATCGTCGATCGCCGTCCAACTCAGATCAAGTTCTCGCAGCTCGCTCGCACCCGCGATTAGGCTGCCGATCGCCGGAGTGATCTTGGTCGCCTCCAAACTCAATTGATCGATCTGGGATGCGTTTTCGAGCAAGCGGTGCACTGCTGCGTCCGAAATCGCAGTTCGAGAGGCATCGAACCAGTGAACTCGCGGCAACGGCGGCAACGCATCCCAACCATGATCCGAAATCTCACAGGACGCGAGACAAATCGCGTTCGCATTGCCGGTAATGGGATGGGCAAGTAAATCCTGGTCATCGATCTTCAAAAAACGATCGACTCGTTCTTCGTCGCCCCTTGGCTCCACACCGGACACGCGCAGGCTGGCAAAGTCCGTGACGTCGACGCCGTAGATCCCCGCCAGCAGCGCCAGAATGTTCGCTCGCCGTGGTGATTCCGGATTGCGATCGAGCGCGTCGTGGGTATGCAGAATCGCCTGCGAATACCAATACGACAGATCCGCTCGTCGCTGGATCTCGGCGCGGTTTCCCCGCAACTCGGCAATGGGAACATTCTCTTGGCGTGCAATCAACGTTTGATACCGGGCGTATTGCAAGCGGTTGCTATCCCAACCACCGACGCTCGCCAGACGCTCACCGTACTGCAGAGATTCGAAATGTCCAGCAACGCCTTCGACCAACCAGAACTCGTCCGTCGTTGCCGTCGTCGCACCCGAACGTCTTCGATCGGTTGCCTCCTCGAATAATTGGTGGCAAATTTCGTGTGCCATCGCTGCCTGATCGGCTTGCGGGTAGAAGAACGATGTCTTCAACGAGTCGCTGTAGAATCCCGTCGAGGCGGCGATCGTCGAAGAGCTACCCGCTGCGATCTGAGAGTGTGCAATGGTCTGTTGGTAGGCCGCCTCATCGGGTAGCAGAACGACCCGATGTCGCTGCCGCAGGGAGATTCTCGATCTCGCGTGTTCCGACAAAAACTCGTCGGCAGACGTCGCCGCGGGATCCCAATCCGACAAACTGACGGCCGTTTGATCGCGACCGGTCCAAAGTGGGAAATAGAGTTGGGTCCAGGCCCAATAGATGCGTTCGAGATCACGTGCGATCTGCTTCGAATCGGTCGCCTGTGCCCGCGTGAGGATCTCGAAATGAGGTGTTTGGACAACGGCAAAACTCGCCACCTTCCAGGGCAAGAACCGAGGGCTAGAACGCCCCTTCCGGGCGGTCATCTGGACTTCGCCCGTCAGCGGCAAGCCGAGCCAACGTCGGATGGCGGTTGAATCAGGATCATCGTGATGGCTGCGCCACAGTGCGAGGTACCGCCACCAATCCGCGTCACCACCTTGGGAAGTCGAGCCGATACCGACAGCTTCGGTGGGAAAAATACCCGCGTGTGAGATGGCAGCGTCCGCGGAGGCGTTTGAGACGGATGTCAGATCGGATGTTGCGACGGGCAGATAGCACTTGCTGCGGTCCGCCGCAGGGACTGCAACGGCGAAGCTGAAAACCAGGAACCACGCCCCCAACCCCAGGGAATGCGTTAGAATAGCACTCTTCAATGACCGTCTCGCAGTACGTTGGTTAAGGCAACCGTTATTCATGTTCATCTCTAGCTCCCCTTCTCGACTTTCGTTCAGTCTTTGGCAGACGCAGCCATGGGCGGTGGCCGCATCGTTTCTCGCGTGCCTCGCCTGCAGCGTGATGCTGGCGTCGAACGGCCGAGCGGCCGAGCGGAACGTGTTGTTCATCATCACAGACGATGAGAGCCCCACGCTCGGTTGTTATGGTGATCCCTGTGCGGTGACGCCAGCGATTGATGCTGTCGCGGCCGACGGGATGATCTTCCGCAACGCTTTTGCCACGACAGCGTCTTGTAGTGCCAGTCGCAGCGTCATCATGAGCGGCCTGCAGAACCACCGCAACGGACAATTTGGACATCAACACCATTATCATAAGTTCTCGTCGTTTAACGATGTGATCGGTTTGTCTTTACCACGCGTCATGGAGCGCGCTGGATATCGGACGGGCCAAATTGGCAAATACCACGTGGCTCCAGAAGAAGTCTACCATTTCGAAACGTACCTGAAGGGAAACCCTCGCAATGCCGTTGCGATGGCGGATGCGTCGAAAGACTTCATCACCGATTCGCAGGACGACCGTCCCTTCTTTCTCTATTTCGCCACGTCTGATCCGCACCGCGGTGGTGGCGTCGACAAGACATCGACATTGCCGCTCAAACCCGATCTATTCGGCAACCGGCCCAATCGTGCCGCGTATCCGGGCGTCGACGAAGTCTTCGTGGATCCTGCCGATGTGATCGTGCCAGCGTTCCTGCCCGACACCCCCGAAACACGCAGCGAACTGGCCCAGTACTATCAAGCCTGTAGCCGTATCGATCAAGGCGTTGGCCGTCTGGTGAAGATTCTCAAAGACGCTGGACTCTACGAGAAAACCCTGATTGTGTTCACATCCGATCATGGGATGGCGTTTGCCGGTGGCAAAACCACGGTCTACGAAGGCGGATTGCGTGTCCCGATGGTGGTGCGGGACCCCTACGTCGACGAGCGCGGTGTGGAAAGTGATGCGTTGATCAGCCACGTGGACATTACCCCCACGCTCCTGGATTTTGCCGGCGGCCTCAATCGCAAGAAGAATGCTCCCAAAAACATGCTAAACGCCCGGAAGTACTGGCAAGAAAAGGGTCTGTCGCCCATCGACAACCGCGATGGGGGACAACCCTTCGACCACTATCATGGCACGTCATGGCTCGACGTACTCGCTCATCCAGATCGAGCGCATCACGATGAAATTTTTGCCTCGCATACGTTCCATGAAATTCAGATGTATTATCCGATGCGAGTGATTCGCGATAAAAAATACAAGTTGATTTGGAACATCGCACACCCACTCCCGTATCCGTTTGCGAGCGATCTGTGGGCGGCGAGCAGTTGGCAGGCCCAACTCGCCAAGGGCCTGGATGCTCCCTATGGCAACACGACCGTGGGTCGCTACATCCAACGACCCCAGTTCGAGTTGTTTGATATCGTCGCGGATCCCCACGAACAACATAATCTCGCCGAGAGTTCCGGTAACCAAGAACTGCTGAAGGAATACCAAGCCAAACTGAAAGCGGCCCAGAAGCAGTTCGACGATCCCTGGATCATGAAATGGGATTATGAATGAGCCGGTTCCAAAAGGAGAAACAGGTTGGGATCGGGTTCATCCCTGCACCCCTTCCCGCCTGTGCTTTCATTACCTGAAGACGAAGAACGAGCCGTTGTCGGCGACATTGAACATTGGACGCAGGTAGCGGTTGGATGCCGTTCGGCCGCCTGGTCGATAGACCATGCTGATACCGACATTCCAACCTTCGGCTTGATACTTGGGAACTGCCGAGTCACCCGTTGGGGCGAAGTAGGTCGATCCGACTTTCATTGACAAGCCTCCCGAGAGCGGCACGTCCATGTCGCTGCCGAGGATGAAGTGGTCGTTGTCCGTGCCACCAACGTAGGAGGTCCACTGGCCCGTCGGTCCGAAGCTGTACCGGTAGAAGGCGCGGAACTGGTTGCTGGCCTGGACGGTTTGAGTGCCATTGAACACCGTGCCGGACTGATCGGAGACCAGGGTCGGGACGGTGTCATCGTTGAGCCCGGCCATCCAACGGAGTCCAAAGTTGTGCTTCGGTGACAGTTTCCAGCTGAGCTCGCCACGGAGCTGCATGAGATCCATGTTATAGTACCAATTATCATTGAGATAGTCCAGCACCACGCCGTATTGCAGTCCATAGTCGACGCGGCGAAAGAGGCCGCCGGTGATGAAGATTTGATTGCGATGTTGGTCGGTGAAGCCCTGCCCCTCTAGATTGCTCTGGGTGGCACGGAGTCCGAATTGCGCCGAGAGGTCGATCCCAAAGAGGTGTTTGAGATCTCGTCCTTCGTTGAAGCCTTCGTGAAAGCCGAAACTGCCACTGTTGGCGTTCGTTCCCGTGCCTGTGGCGGGTACATTCATGGGGTTGAGGAATGCATGGGTTCCATAGAAGAACTCGAAGCGACTCCAGTCGACTTGCAAGACGGGCAGAAGGAGTGGCAGCCGCGCGGACCGGTGAGTGCGATTTTCACCGAACCCGTCACAGGCGCCAAAGCCAGAACTGCATGCATCGCAGCCGCAGGCGTCATTGCCAAACGACTCCAGACCGTAAGCCGGTTCCAGGCCGCAGCTCGTCTCAAATCCATCGGTGAACTCCAGCCCACAGTTCGGTTCAGGGAGATAGCCGCCCTCCATACCGCACGCGGGACCATAGCCAGCACACTCGTTGCAATCGCAGACCGGGCCGTGGGCGCCGTAGTCTTCGAGAAAGCCAACCTGTTGTACCTGACTGTTGCCCTGCCGCTGCGTTGAGCTCCCAGATTTCGTGGTGATCGTTTGTTGACGCGAACTCGAACGCTGCACCAGTTGGGGTGCACGCGAGGCGATTGCCGATGCGTCGGCATCGACCCGTGCCGGAGACCAAGCTGCCTGGACCGGAACGAGCTGCTGACCCGTGCGAGCGTCCGCTGCGGTCACCATGGATGCACATGCCACCACAGCAAGGAACGTCGCGATTTGCAACACCCGGGTGTGACGTGCCAGGGTGAGAGTCGTCAAGGTATCGGTGACAAGCATGAATAGATTCCAAAGTCGCAAGTGGCGGTCATCGACCAACCAAGTGGTGGTCATCGACCAACATCGTGCTGTGGGAGTTTCGACGTCATTTAGCATCGGATCGTTTCAGTCGGCCTCATTAGAAAATCCCTCGCAATCGTCACAAACGGTCGAATCGGAACGGTTTGACTGAGTTTCACGGCAGAGCGACCATCCCTAGTCGGCACAGCCCCACAACACTCATCCATTTTGCGGGGGGCACTGGAATTCGTCCGAAAATACAGACAATTGTCTACGTTCGCTTTCTGAAACTCGTGAGACAGCGATGTCAACGAATCACATGCTTCCCTACCGACGTTTCGGTCTATCGTTCTTGCTCGCCCTTCTCGCTCCGGGAACGGTCTGTTGGTATGCCACGCCACATGCCGCCCAGGCTCTCGGTTCGCCTTTGGCATGGGCGCGAGGCACGATCGACGCACACGATGAGGACTCGTTGTCGCTCGACGACCATCTCCTCGCCGATGCGGTTCCGCCGACGGCCCCGAACCCGACGGTTGTCATCGATCTCGTCGATCCCTCGGAATCGTCGGGGGTCACGGGCGAGTCGGTGCCGAGTGCCTACTCACACGCCGACGTTGCACGATGGGCGTACGATCACTCGCCTGCGGCACGTCTGATTGAATCGGAAGCCAAGGCCGTGATGCGTGGCATCGACACCAGCGATTCTGATGGATGCTGTGCGGCCCGTTTGGTGCAAAATGTTTTGCGTGAGGTGGCTTTGGCACGCCGCAGCGAAAGTGCCGCACAAGCCAGTGTTGCCTACCACAAACTCATTGCGGCAACGCGAGCCGTGGAAATCGCGGATGAAGCGATCGCTGTGCAGGACAGATTAATTGCACTCGCTACGGAAGCGGAACGGTTGGAAATCCCCGACGCCAACCCGCTGAAACTACGCCAAAGGCGGCTAGATCTCGTTGATGTGAAAACAGAGCAATCATTCAACGCGTTGAAACTTCGCCAAGAACTTTCTCGTTTGACCGCCCGCAGCGAAGCTGAAGTGGCCACGGCGACAATGAGCGATGCACTGCCCAACGAAGCCCCCTCGATAGCTGCGGGCGAAGCGGTCGCGACCGCGCTGAGTCAGCGTCATGACTTGCGTGCCGTGCAAATCCTCTGTCGTGACCTCAATAGCTGCAATCTCGACGCCGCGAGACTGTTGATGGGCACGCTCAGCCCCGGTGTGGGACTGTCATTGGCGACGGCGGCCACAGGAATTCTCAAGTGTTTCAAAGACGACAACACGGACAACGACCAAAACGCGAGGCGGTGCCAATGCCGAGAACTACAAGCTTCCCTCCAATCGGTGATCCGAAATGAAACCCTGCAGGCGGTACTGGACGTGCGCAGTGCCGGTGCGAGATTGAAACTCGTCGACGAGCAACTGCAGTTCGCCGCTCAGCGACTCAACGAGACACGCGGTAAACTCCGCCTTGATGAGGTTACTCCTGGCAGCGATCTCGAAATTGAATTGGAGATCCATCAGCTCCGAGGGGATCGCCTGGCACGGCAAAAAGACCTCGCTCTGGCAATCGACGAGCTAGCACGCGCCCAAGGTAACGACGCCTGATCGAGCATGCCGAACGAGGAACTGACTCACCGATTTCGAGTCGGATTCGTTCATCCGGATAGAGGATCAAACAGGGAAATCGAACAGGGGCTGCCCCCTCTCCGATGCGTCCCATGTGCTATCGCAATCAAGATTTCCAGCACCCGATGTCACAAACGCTCGCGGATTTCGCGTATGCTCGGTGAGCACAAATTGATTTAAAATCACCACTATCTCTGAGGGCATTCATGAGTACCGATGATCGACGGCTAGGACGCCGAACCCTGCTGCAAAACGGAACGCTACTTTTGGCGACGGCCTCGTTTGCTCCGTCCATGGCATTTGCCGAACAGAACCAATCGCCGTTGAAGATCGGTCTGATCACAGACTTGCACTACGCCGACAAGCCGGCGGCAGGAACTCGCCATTACCGGGAATCGCTTAGCAAGCTCAACGCGGCGGCTCTTCAATTTGAACAGGACGAGGCCGCATTCGTTGTCGAGTTGGGCGATCTGATTGACGCTGCCGACACCGTTGAAACGGAGCAGCAGTATCTGAGCACGATAAACGGCGAATTCTCGAAAATCAGCAAAGACCGTCACTATGTCCTAGGAAACCACTGCGTCGAGACGCTCACGAAAGAAGAGTTCCTAGGCGGCGTTGGGCAGGAAAAGTCGTACTATTCGTTTGATCGGGGTGGCTTTCACTTTATCGTGCTCGATTCCTGTTTCCGAAGTGATGGCCAGCCCTATGGTCGCCACAATTCGGTATGGACGGATGCCAACGTCCCATCTGCCGAACTGGAGTGGTTGGAAGCGGATCTGAAGGCCAACGACGCCCCCGTGATTGTCTTTGCTCATCAACGATTGGATGTCAGCAACAGCCACGGAGTCAAGAACTGTGTTGACGTTCGACGCGTGCTGGAGAGTTCCGGCAACGTTCTGGCCGTTTTCCAGGGGCACAGCCACCAAAACGACGTCAACGACATCGGGGGGATTCACTACTGCACGTTGGTTGCGATGGTGGAAGGCTCGGGTGCCGACAACAATGGCTATTCGACGGTCAGCCTGAATGCCAACGGAACAATCGCGGTCGAAGGATTTCGAAAACAGGCCAACTACACCTGGAAAGCTTGACCCAATCCGCCCCATGTGATCCGGCCAGACGAACCACTGGTCTTCCGCTAGCGACGCTCACTTTTCAGAGACGCGTCATGTTTCGAACCGATACGCCCGCGGGGACGTTAGGCCCGTTGGGACGTTAGGCCCGTTGGGACGTTAGGCCCGTTGGGACGTTTTGGCCGCGGGGACGTTACGCCCGCGGGGGACAGGCCTGGACCGCTAAACCTTTGGGGTGCATTGCTTTAGCATTGCGCAAGTTGTCTTCTGCATCTCCACCTCCTGAAGACCAGACCCAATTGTCCAGTCTCCCCTCTGCCCCTCGCTTCGTGGGGCAGAGGGGAGACTGGGACGGGTTTGCTTCGCTTGGAAACAAAATGCAAGGCAGGATGATAGCGTCAACCCCAACGATTTAGCGGTCCAGGACAGGCCCCAGCCCGTCATGTCGCCCCCCCGATTCCGCGGAAGAGGCAACCTTCGTGCGGCGCATGCCTTTCTCAGCGTCGTTCACCCTCCGCGGCCTGCCACTGGCGAAGAACTGGTAGTTTGCGATGGTTAGGTAAGCTTTTCCGATGCCGCCGCATTTAGCGGTTGGTATGATTTTGCGGATTCTACCGATTTTGTGGATTTTCGTTTCACTGTTGCCCTCCATCTTGACGATATCGCTGGTGAGCCGGTGATTCTCGACCGACGTGCATCTTTTTTTTCTGAATAGATGTTCCCGTTGAGTCCGGTTTCACCCACTGCCTCCCCCCCGACTTCTCAATTTGATGGGTGACAAAAGTGTCGCAACGTCTGAACAACACACACCGAATCATGCTTGCGGCAACCGCCGCCATGGCGGCTCTCTGCCTGAGCACTCCGTTGCTCGCCCAAACACGTTCAACCACGACGAGCGGCGCTGGCGTGGAACAATCTGCGAGGGCCGCATGGCAGCCCGTCCGCGATTTATCCAACGGCTCGGCGGCCGCGGCGAGCAATAGTGGCCAGATTCGCTTAGTCGATCACGAAGCACCCACCGCGACACAGCGTCAAACGACACAGGGAACTCGTCGATCGACTCAGCCGAATGCGAGCCGGTTGCAACCCGTGTCGCACTCAGGGACGTCAAACTCGGTTCTGTCCGAGCCCGTCGTGATGGAAGGCGAGATGCTGATGGACGGGCAAGTCATGCTCGAGCCAATGCAGCAATACGCTGGCGAACCCCTTCACATGGGCGGCAGCTACGGTTGCGACGACATGGGCTGCGATGGCAGCTGTGGACAGTCGATGGGCGGCTGCGACGGCTCGAGTTGTGCCAGCGGATACTGCAGTAACGGCGATCCGATGTGCGGCGAGTACCGCGACTGCGACGCCGTTCGTCCCTGCATCACATTGTGCTGGCCTCAAGACGGCTGGTTTTCGGCGGAGTATCTGATGTGGTGGCAAGACGGCGTGAGCCTGCCCCCCTTGGCTTCGACCGGTCGCCTGTCCGATCGTGACCCCTTGGCCAATGGCAGTATTTTGTACGGTGGCAACGATGTCATCACTGACAATCTGAATGGTGGTCGACTCGACTTTGGTTTCTGGTTTGACAAGTGCCACACCTGGGGCATCGGTGGGGGCGGCTTCGCCTTGGATCGTGGCACCAGCAGTTTCGCAGGCGGTTCACAGAACGATCCGTTGGTCCGCCCGATCATCACGGTATTGGATAACCCAGCACCCGACATGGACGAACTTGGCGAAGCAGTCGCCCTGGTCAACTATTCGCAAGTCGGTCACACCGGAACGCTGAACATCGACGTCGACAGCCGCCTGACGGGTTGGAACGTCTACCTCCGACACTTCCGCAACGCCGATCAAGGCTGCACGCACACCGGTGCGTGTTCCTGCCCGACCCGGTGGTGCTCACGCTCGGAGCATCGTATTGGTTTCCGCAGCGTCGAACTCGACGAAGGGATCGCGATCGATAGCAACATCATGGTCGCTGGCGCCGGCACCGGCACGGGCCCCCTGACTTTCGCCCTCAATGAATCGTTCCGCACCCGCAACCAATTCAACGGCATCGACCTGGGCTTTTATCACACTCGTTCGATCGGCTACTGGAACTTCGACTTAGGCTTGCGGCTCGGTGTCGGCAACATGAAGCAAACGGTCCAGATCGCTGGCTCGACAATCGTCAATGGAACGGGCCCGGCCCTCAGCGGTGGGTTGCTGGCGTTGAACTCGAACATTGGCAGCTACGACCGCAACGAGTTTGCTGTGTTGCCTGAGTTCAACTCGACGATCGGCTACCAACTCACCGATCGCTTGCGAGCGACGTTCGGATACACGTTCCTATACATGTCCAATGTGGTTCGCCCTGGCGACCAAATTGATCGGATCATCGACACAGCACAAATCCCCAACGCAAACGCCCCAACCCCCACGGGAACGTTCCCACAATTCGCCTTTGACAACACCGACTACTGGGCACAGGGCCTCAGCTTTGGGCTGAATTACCGCTGGTAAGCAGCTCTCGCGTAAGAAGTTGGAAGGTATAGGGATTACGCCGACTGCATCGGTGTCGACCCTGACGACTATCGCGACGGGCGAAAGATCGCCGATTGATCTGCATGTATCAGTTCGAAACTAAATCGCTGTGAAAAGCATCCAAGGAGCGGGCTGAATCGCCGGTTCTGAATTACCAACCCCACTTGGCGAATGCCTCCGGCACCACGCATCGAGCGTGATGCTTCCAAATCACACACTGAATGCTCGAAGGTAGTGAACCGATGATTTTCCAACGCATGATCAACCGACTGACTGGCCAACCCACCCGTGCCACCCGTCAACGCACTCGTCGCGGCAACAACGCCCGCCGATTGAGCTTGGAAGCACTGCAAAAGCGAGAGCTGTTTGCCAGCGATTTGGGAGCGATCAGCGGCACAGCCTTCATCGATGCGAATGACAACCAGGCGTATGATGTCGGCGAAGCGTTGCTAAAAAATGTGGAGGTGAAGCTGTACCTCGACAACGTTACCCAGAACGGGCAGGTTGACGTGGGAGAAACGTTGGTCGGGACCATGACCACCGGAGCTGACGGGACATACCGGTTCACGAATCTCGATGGCAGCGACGCGGACACACCGCCGTCACCCATCAATCAAACGAACGACGGTTTCTACGTTGTCTCGTTCAGCCCCGGCACCGGCGGCGTGCAAGATGCCGCCGGCAATCCCATCTCCGACGTCGTGTTGCCGCAGGATCAGAGCGTGCAAATTACCGACGATACGGGAGTGACCGCCGAGACAATCGACGATTTCCATTTCGCGCAACCGGGGCAGCCGATCTCCCAAGATACTGCCGGCGGTGTGACGTTTAGCCAATCCGGCGCACTGAATTCCAATGGTGGTGTGCTCGGCGATGAACGCGACGTGCAAATCAACGTGGCAACGAGTACCGGCGACAGCAGCATTTTCCGCGTGGACACGACGCCTAGCAATCCGTTCTTCACGGTTCAGAACGGCAACGTGACCTCCACCGTTTTAGTTCAATACGACGGCGTCGATAGCGACGACGTCAGTGACAATCAGCTCGACCTGAACCCCCAGGGTTTCGGTCCCAATGGTGTGGACCTGACGGGCAACGACACAGCCGCTGGATTGGCCGTTGCCATTCAAGCCGACCAGGCGACCTCGGACGGTTTGGTGGTGCGGATCTACGACGTCAATGGAAACTCCGCGATCTTCAGTCAAGATCTGATCGCCAACGCGTTGCAAAACCTGTTCATCCCGTTTGCCGATTTCACCACCACCGGTGCGATGGACTACACCAAGGTCGGCGCGATTGAAGCGTTGGTTGACGGCGTCAACAGCAACAATGGTGCTGGAGCACCCAACCTGGACGTGGAAGTCTCCGTACTGGGATCGCAGCGTTCCAACGAATACATCGTCAATGCTGCTGCGACCCTATCCACCCCGTCGATGATCCTTGGCGGCGAGGTGTTCGTCGATAACGGTGGCGGCAACAACAAGCCCAACCAAGACAACGGGCTACTGGATTCCGACGAAGGTCCGTTCAACGGATCGGCCAGTGATCCGATCGAAGTCGATCTGTACGATACCGATCCCGCGGTCGGCACTCCCACGCCGATCGCCACGACGACCGTTAACGCAGATGGTACGTACGACTTCAGTACCCTCACCGATGGCGACGATCTCGGCCCAGGCACCTACTATGTCGTGATCCCGACAACTGAATTTGATTTGGCGGGGCCGCTATACGGCTACATTGGCAGCACCATTGCCAACCCCGGAAACGGTGGCACTGACACGACGAACGACAGCGTAGACGGCGACAACGACGGTGTGTTCATCGAGGGAATTGGATTCGTCACGGGTGCCATCACGCTGACGGCAGGTGCCGAACCAAGCGGCAATGGCAACACGAACACCACCGTTGATTTCGGAGTCGTGCCCACGACCGACCTGAGGATCGATAAAGCAATCGACGCCAGCCTCAGCAACGTGGTCCTGGGCGGTACGGCATCGTTCACGGTAACCATTCAAAACCTCGGAGGCACCGACTCCACGCAAGTCGAAGTCAGTGACGTGATCCCGGCTGGTTTAACCTTCGTCAGTGTCGTCGATAGCGACGGTGACGCTGTCACGACCACCAGTTCCACGAACGGCGACGGAGATGTCGTGCAAACATTCTCCGTACCAGGGCCACTGGTTCCCGGTGCGAGCGTGACCTACACGATCAACACCACCATCGACTCGACGGCCACAGTCGACCCCCTCAACGAAGTGATCGTCAGCGGGTACGAAATTGAGGTCGACGCTGATCCCAACGATGCCGACCGCGAACCCGGCGAACCGCTGCAGGGACCGCTGGCGAACAATATCGCCACGGAAAGAGTCAATCTGGCGCTCGTCGCACTGACGGTCACCAAGACCGATGGAATCGACTCGCCGGACACCGCGACAGCGGGTGAGCAATTGACGTACACGGTCACCGTGCAGAACACGGGCAGTAACGCCGCCGAAGCGGTCGTCGCACTCGACGCTTTGCCCGCCGGCGTGAGCTACGTCTCCGATTCGGGGACATTCACGATGGGCAGCGGCACATTCGAGGTGATTAGCGATGGGGGTGTCGATGACGGCAAACTCCGCATCACGTTTGGTGACATGGCCATCAATGAGCAAGAAGTGGTCACTTTCGACGTCCTCATTGATCCCGACTTTACCGCACCCGACTCGCTGCTGAGCAACACGATTGTGGTCGGTGGCGACAATGTGCCGGACGCATCGGCGACCGATGACACCACAGTCGCTCGCGAAGTGGATGTGACGGTCGACAAAACGGTGATCTCCAGCCGCATCCCTGACGTCCGCGGCGATGATGACCCCAGCGGTGATATCATCGACAACACGGCACCCTTCGATGTCGTCGCCGGCGGCTATGTGACCTATCAAGTGATCGCGACCAACGCCGGCCCGTCCACCGCTCGCGGGGTCACTGTCGTGGATACACTCGATCCCGGACTCACGCTCGTCGACGGTAGTTTCGATGCATTGACCAGCGGAGCGACGATCGCGGTCAACGGCCAAGATTTATCGTTCACGGTGCCGGACTTGGCACCTGGTGAGTCACGCACGTTCACCTTTGAAGTGGCCATCGGCAGCGATCAACTCGATCCGATCGCCAACACCGCCACGATTGCGACCACGGATCCCGAGGTCGGCGATGCCGGCAGCAACAACACCGCCACAGTCTCGATCGATCCCGACGCACGCGTCGACCTGGTACTCGACAAGACCGCCAACGTCCAGACTGCCGTTCCGGGCAAAGATCAAGTCATCTATACCTTCACGGTCAGCCACGCTGACGATAGTCTCTCCGACGCGATGAACGTGGACGTGACGGACGTGCTCCCCGTGGGCCTGACGGGTGTGTTGATTGATGCTCCCGATTCCACAGGCACCCCAACCTTCGACACCGCCACCCGGCAATTGCTGGTCGAGTATGCAACGATCCCAGTCGGCGAGACTCGCACGTTCACCGTGACTGCCAATGTGAACGCCGATGCGACGGCGGATCTCGTCAACAGTGCGACGGTGGAAACACCTGGGGTAACGGACCTTGATCCCGCCAACAACACCGATTCGGTCACGATCACATTGACGCCCGAATATGACCTCCAGATCGTGAAGGCCGTCGTGGGTTCGGGAGATGTCGCACCGCTCGCAGACATCTTGTTCACCATCGTGGTCTCGCATGATACCAGCGACGACGGTACCGAGGGTGACAATGGGCTCAGTCCATCACTCGCCCAGGATGTCGTAGTCACCGACGTGCTACCCGCCGGACTGACCTTCAAGTCAGCAGCCGCAGGTGGGACACCGATCACGCCAACCAGCACGACAGGCGGCAACATCGTGCTGCCCGGATTCGACCTGGCCCCTGGAGCGACACGCACCATCACCATCATCGCGACGGTCGATAGCGATGCCAGCGGTGATCTGACCAATAATGTGTCTCTCGCCGCAGCCTACGACACGCAAACCGATAACAACACCTCATCCGCTGACGTGACCGTGGTCCCTGTGGCCGCACAAGCGGATGTCTACGTTACCAAGAGTGTCAATACAGCCCACGCTCAAGCAGGCAGCGAACTGACCTACACGATCGACGTGTTCAACGACGGTCCGTCACCTGCGGATGCCGTCTCGGTGATCGACACCCTTCCGACCGGGGTGACCTTCGTCAGTGGTACGGGCCCGAACGGAGCACTCACCGCCAACGGGCAAACCGTGACCGTGACGCCACTCAATAACGCGGCACTCGCCTCAGGCGGAACGTTCCAGTTCACGATTATCGCTCGCATCAATGAAGGCGTCACCAATGACGTTGTGAACTCGGTGACGGTCACCACAACGACCGCGCAGCCGGCTGACGATAAACCTGACACTGCTACGGCGACGACGTCGATTGACGAAGCGATCAACCAAATCTCGGGAATGGTCTTCCGAGACTTCAACAATAACGGGGTCATGAACGGAGCCGATAATGGCTTGGCAGGCATCGAGCTCTTGTTGACCGGAGGCGACCTCGGTCCCGATGGACGCACGACGACGACGGATGACGAGGGATTCTACTTCTTCGACAACCTCGTCGAGGGTGACTACGTCGTCCAGCGACTCGGCATGCCTCAGTACTACCTTGACGGACTCGAACAGGCTGGGCCCGATGCCACGCCTGCGGACACCGGCGACTCGATCGATGTCACCCTTGATGGGACTTCGCTCAACAGTGCCCCGGATAACAACTTTGCTCTGGTGCCTTACCTGAGCTATCGACTGTGCGTTCTATAACGCACTGAAATTTCACGAACACTTCGTTTGTCACGATCGACGGGAGCCGGTGTTTTTACCGATCGTTGACAACAGGGTCGGGGGGCCTGAAGTGTTCGCGGAGACAGCGGCGTGAGCGAACTAAAAATCGCCACGTCGCAAATTGAGCTCGGTCTTTCGGGGGGAAGACCGGGCTTTTTTTCTGTCCATGCGGCGACGGGTAGCGTCCCGCCTCGAGTGACTGCCTATCAAAACTCCGGTCCCCATGACGCGTGCGTGCGTCACAGGCACCCCGAGTTCGAATCGGTAACGCCACCCGTACGAATCACGGGCGACTGCGCCCGCTCGCGATGGACTCGTTCATTAACGACTGCAACTCGCTGACGATTTCAGGACGCTCCAACGCTAGGTTCGTTGTCTCACCGGGATCGTTTTCCAGATCAAATAGCTGCCCTGGCGCATTCGGAGCGGTATTGGGAAGCTGATACTCCTGCAGCATTTTATGGGTGGCGTAGTTGTTGCCACCAGAACCTTGGTGGGCAAGATACTTCCACTTGCCGCGGCGGATCGCCAGCCATTTCCCGCCTGCAAATCCTTGCTGCAACACGTAGGGGTGAATGGGTTGCGACGGTTCCTCGCCACGCAAGACCGATAGCATGCTGTAACTGTCTTCCGCGGCGTCATGGGGCAAGGGAGCGTCAATGATCTCAGCAACGGTGGCGAACACATCGGTCAACGATGTGAGTTCGTCGGACGTTGTCGCTGCGGGAACCTGCCCCGGCCAACGCACGATCAGTGGCACGCGATGGCCACCTTCCCAATTGTCACGTTTGACACCACGCCAAGGCCGGGCACCATCGTGCCCGTGATCGTGACGCATGTTGTAGATGGCGGGTACTTCGGGACCGTTATCACTCGAGAACATCACGATCGTATTCTCCGCGATCCCGAGTTCATCGAGCGTCGTCATCAATTCGCCAACGACATAGTCCAACTCAAAGATGAAGTCGCCGTGAGGCCCCGATTTTGTTTTTCCCTTGAATTGATCTGCCGGGAACGAGGGCAAGTGAACCGCTTGGGCGGAGTGAAATAGAAAGAATGGTTGTTCTGGATTGGCCTCTGCATGCTTTCGCAAAAACTGTTGGCTCTTTTCCAAGAATTTCAGATCGACTTCTTCAAGGTCAAAATCCGGTGCCACGAGACCGGGGCGATTGTCGATCGAGTAGGCGTGCTTGGGCAGTCCACTCTTGTCGAGCCTACCCGTCGGCGGCACGGGAACCCGATCACTCTCGATGTAGGCGTACAACCAATCCGTCGTGGGACAGCAGGCTGTCCCAAAAAACCGATCAAAACCATGGTCGATCGGACCGCCTTCAATACGACGCGAATAGTCGATACGCTTCACACCGTCCGGACCGCCGTTGTGTATCGGTTGGCCCGCTGTATCGCGGAACGTCAGCCCGATATGCCACTTCCCGTAGCAAGCCGTCGTGTAGCCTTGCTCACGTAGCATCTCAGGCAGCGTCAACCGATCAACTGCGATCAAAGACGGACCGCCTGCGCCGCTAAAGACTCGACCACCGTTGGGCACTCGAAATGCCATTTGACCGGTTAGCAAGCTGTACCGAGTCGGCGTGCAAACCGTGCAAGGACTGTGCGCGTCGGTGAACCGCATGCCCTGCTGAGCAAGCCGATCGAGATTCGGCGTCGGAATCTTGGACTCGGGGTTGTAACAGCCCAGGTCCCCATAACCCAAATCATCTGCCAAAATCATGACAATGTTGGGGTGTTCGGAAGCCTGTGAGAGACAGGGGAACAGCAACCAAACAGCGAAACCGATGGACGAAATCACTCGCAGAGAGTGAAGGTGCAAACGCATAAGACAATCCGATGGTGAGAGTGGAATGCTCAGTATAGCAATGACCCACCATCGAAAATACGGTTGTGCCGATCTCGCCAGCGACGAGATCCTATCCACCTTCAGGCAGGTGGAGCCCATGAACAGAATGGATGCACCGCTGGAATGCCCGACGGGGCCTGCCCACGCGGTTTGAGAGTCAGATCGACTCCGCCGCCTGTCTCAGGCAGAGCTGCCCATTCACTCGGTGAAATTGGCGTTCGTGCTGACCGTTTGAACATCGTCATGATCATCAAGCGCTTCGAGCAGCGACATCACTTGACCTGAAACGGACTGATCAACATCCACGTTCGTCGATGCCATCTGAGTGACTTCGTTCAGGTCGGCTTGTAATTCGGCCTTCTCAAAGGCCTCTGACAGCGCGTCGTGATTTTCGGGAGCGCAAGTGACTTGAATTTGCCCCTCGTCGTCCGTCTCAACATCCTCGGCACCATTCTCCAAAGCGACTTCGGTCACACGATCTTCGTCGGTGCCTGGTGCGAAGAGAAACAGCCCCTTGCGTTCGAACAGATACGAAACACAGCCGGTCTTCCCCAATTCCCCACCATGCTTACCGAACATCGTCCGCAATTCGGGCGCGGTTCGATTACGATTATCAGTCAGTGCCAGGCACATCACCGCCACACCACCGGGGCCGTAACCTTCGTAGAGCACCTCCTCGACGGCGTCGCCACCGAGTTCACCGGTACCGCGTTTGATGGCGCGCTCGATGTTATCCTTGGGCATCGAAACCGCTTTGGCATCATCAATGGCTTTCCGCAAGCGAATGTTGGCTGCTGGATCACCTCCACCACCTTTGGCAGCAACGATGATTGCCTTGCTCAGTTTGCTCCACTGCTTACCGCGAGCAGCGTCAACGCGGCCTTTGCGGTGCTGGATATTGGCCCATTTTGAGTGACCTGCCATGATGCTGATTCCTTCGGCGTCGTTTTTAACGTGGTTTTTGTTTGGATAGTTTGCGATTCGTTGTTTTCTTGACGCCGCCGGACTTTTCATCACCCGTTCCGGACGATGCTGCGCCCTGTCCGGATGTCATTTTTTTGGCAGCTGACTCCGAGTCGGCGTCACTTTTTGCAGTTGCAGCTTTCTTAGATGTCTTTTTCTTGGCCGCGATCTTGGCGGCAGCGTTCGATTTCTCGGCCGCTGCGGCGGCTTCCGCTTTCGCCTTGGCTTCCTTTGCCTTCACCAGCGCCGCCTCACTCGCTTTTTCAGCGGCCGTCTTCTTTTTTACTTTGGGCTTGTTGGTTGTCGAGGTTGCTTTGGCTGCAGATCGAATGGGTTTCTTTTTCCCGGTCGGTGCTGCCACGACAGCTTCGGCGGCGGCTTCCGCTTCGGCTTCCGCCTTGGCGGTCTCACGCTCTTCGGCTTTACGTTTGGCGACGCGTTTCTTAGCCGCCTTTTTGTTCACCAACCACTCATCCAGATCCGCTGAACTACCCTTCGACACGGATTCGAGCAACTGGCGTGCGTCCGCGTCGGCGGGGTCAACTAACAGCGCGACGGCCGGTTGATGCAGCAGGCTCGCGAACTCGACGCCCTTGCTTTTGGGAATCGCTCGTTCGAGTCCTGGAACACGACCATCGGATGCTTCGTTCTGGGTGGCGATCCCACTGACGAGCATGATCACCATGGCCGAATAATCGATTGGGATCGAATGCCCGCCCAGCCCATGCTGGATGATGTAGCTGAGGATGAAAGGCGTCATCGAGGGCAAATTCTCAAACTTGGCCACGGCCTTCCCGAGATTCTCTTTCTTCAGATGATCGAGATCAAACGAATAGAATTCTTCGAAGATCGCCTGCAAATTCGACTTCAATCGGCCCGCCGCTCTGGCCGGATCGGGCAGATTGGAGAGCACACCGGACAACTCCGTGACGGTCGTGACCCGCACTTCATTCCAATCGAAGTAGTCTTGCTCGAGCTTCGCGAGACCCTCGTCAGCCAATTCGCTGGGGCAATCTTCGAGCAAACAGGCATATAACGCGTGCTCTAAGAGCGGACGCGAGGGGCTCGCGGGCGGCACACTGTAGTTCTTCTTCAGGGCAGCGTGCAGCTTCGCGATGAGTTTCGTACGATTCGATGCGGACATAGAGACTGGATTGAGGAGGTGTTCAGGATTCGGGTTCAAAGTTCGGTCGACGTCTCATCGATGCTTTTGGGAGGCAGCGTTTCGGTACCCTCGGCCGGCAGAGCAGTGCTCTCGGCCGGCAGAGTGTCGCTGCTCTCAGACGCCGGCGTATCGCCGGTTGGGTTGCCTTCTTTTTCGGCTTGCAGACGAGCCAAGATTTCATGGACCGCGAGCGCATTCTCTTGACCTCGATTGAGTTCAAAAGTAAGCCGCGGCGTGTACCGCGTATCGAGTCGATTGGCAATCTTACTCTGCAAAAACCCGGCCGAGTTCTCTAAACCACGAAGGGACAGTTGTTTCTGAGAATCGTCCCCCATCACACTCACCGAAACCTTCGCCTCCCGCATGTCAGGTGACACGTCGACGGAAATGACCGTCACGTCGCGAACTCGCGGATCACGAATGTCGGTCAGAACAGCTGTAGCAACCACTTCGCGAATCGCTTCAGCGGCTTTGAGTTGGCGACGAGTAGACAATTTTAAAAGGGGGAGAGTGGGATTACGGGAGTGAGAAAACGCTCGAAGCTAAACGCTAGTATTTAGAATCCAACTCAAGCTTGCGGGCGACCTGTTCGATGCGGTAGGCCTCGAGCACGTCGTCCTGTTTGATGTCATTGAAACCTGACAAGCGAATACCACACTCCATTCCCCGCGGCACTTCCTTGACGTCTTCTTTGATTCGCCGAAGTGTGTCGAGCGGGTAGTCGCCAATGACTCGCTGGTCACGACTGACCCGAATGCGGCAACCGCGAACGATGGATCCCTGAGCGACATAACACCCGGCGATCGTGCCGATGCGGCTGATCGAGAACACCTGTTTGACCAAGGCTCGACCGAGTTCGACGACACGTTCCTCGGGTTTGAGGCGACCTTCGATCATCATGCGAATGTCGTCGGTGAGCTTGTAGATCACGCTGTAACGACGGATTTCGATATTGCGTTGGTCGGCGAGCTGACGTGCCTTCTCGTCTGGAATCACGTTAAAACCGAGGATCACAGCATCGGATGCACTGGCCAACGTCGCATCAGCGAGGGAGATCCCCCCGACGGCACGTTGCAGCACACGGATCTCAACTTCGGGATGATCGAACTTGCTGAGCTCTTTGTCGATCGCTTCGAGCGATCCCCGTGCATCGGCGCGGATGATCAAGTTCAACTTAGCACGGTCTTCACCGGCGAGGTTACCACCGGCGAGCAGGTCTTGGAACGAATCGAACGAGACCTTCGTGGTGATCCCCGAGAGCGATTGACGGCTGTACTCGTCTTCACGGCTACCGGCAATCTGGCGAGCTTGCGTGATGTCCTTGAGCACATGGAATCGGTCACCAGCACCCGGCGGTGTATCCAAACCGGTCAGACTGACCGGAACACTTGGTCCCGCTTCGGTAATGGGTTTGTTCGTCAACGTATCGTGCATCGCTCGCACCCGACCGTGGGCGGGACCGCAAACAATGATGTCGCCCACACGGAGCGTTCCGTTCTGAACAACGAGTTTGGCGACAACGCCCTTATCCCCGTGCTGTTCGGACTCCAAACAGACGCCCAGAGCCGAGCGGTTCGGATTCGCACTGTATTCGTGCAACTCGGCAACCGTCATCAGCGTTTCAAGGAGCTCGTCCATGCCCTCGCCGGTCGTCGCACTGGTCCTGACGACTTCGACGTCGCCGCCCCATTCACTCGGGGTCAGTCCATGCTCGGTGAGCTGGGTCATGACGCGGTTAATATCGACGCCCGCCAAATCGACCTTATTCAAGGCGACAACGATGGGGACCTCGGCCGCCTTGGCATGGCTGATTGCCTCTTCGGTTTGCGGCATGATCCCGTCGTCGGCGGCGACCACCACGACGGCAATGTCCGTCACGTTGGCACCGCGAGCACGCATTTCGGTAAACGCTTCATGACCAGGCGTGTCGACAAACGTGACCCCCCGATCGCCCTTGGCGATGTGATAGGCGCGAATGTGTTGGGTGATCCCGCCCGCTTCGCCTTTGACGACGTTGATGCCGATCAAAGAATCCAACAGGCTGGTTTTACCGTGATCGACGTGGCCGAGGAACGTTACGATCGGCGCCCGCGGCACGAGCGATTCCTCCTCGTCCTGCTGTTCTTCGATCTCGGTGATCAGTTCGTCTTCGAGCGACTCGGAGGCCTTCAGTTCGATCTCGAGGTTCAGTTCCGTCGCGATCAGCTCCGCAGTCTCCAAGTCCATCTCGGAGTTAATGTTGATCATCATGCCCATGCCCATGAGCGTTTTCATCACGTCGGACATGGCGACACCGGACGCCTCGCAGAAATTGCGGACCGAGCACGGCAGTTCGAGCTGCACGCGTTCTTTCCGCGGCGCGGCCGTGTTGGTGCCCTTGCGACGGATCCGGGGGCGATTACGACGTGAGTAAGAGCGATCGTCACTGTTACCAAACACCCGTCGGCCACCGCCACCACGGGCACGTTCGGCACGAGCACTCGCCATACCGGCAAGACCCTTCTTACCACGTGGTTTGTCGTCTTCTTCGATGATCTTTTTGCGACCAGCCAAATCGGGAACGGCGGTCGTCTCTTTTTCCTTCTTCGTACGTTTACGTTCGGCGTCGTCTTTTTCAAGTCGCGCCAAAGGAGCCTTCATACCCTGTTTGTGACCTTCGATCACATCGCGGGTCAATTTAATATCAGGCTTCTGAGCCGGTCCCGTCGTGGAGATCGGCGCAGCGGGCGCGGGTGCATTGGGCAGCTGAGCCAAATTCACTTTGATGCGTGGCTCACGTTTACGAGCCTTGGCAGCGTCGCTGGGCTTGCCCGTTCCGGCACGCGTCGACGCGCGATCGAGCGACCGCATTTTACCGCCGCCGCCGAGACCTTCGCGGCGAACAGGCTCGCCTGGACGATTCGGAACCACTCGCCCGCCCGAATTACTGGCCATCCGGTCAGCAATACGGCTGGCCATCCCACCGGCCGGTGCCGGCGTTGGTTTCTTAGCTTCCGGACTGGCAGTCGGCGTGCTCGCCGGCGGCAGCTTCGGAGCCGGCGGTAGCGACGACACAGGCGTTGCCGGCGGTAGCGTCGAAACAGGTGGCAGCGGCGCGACGGGCGTTGCTTTCGGTTTCTCGACAGGCTTGTTCGCTTCACTAGCAGGCTTGCCAATTTCCGCAACAGGCTTGTTCGCGGGCATCACGTCTCGCAAGCGTACTTCCGGCTTGGGCGACGTCGGTTCCGCTGGCTTGACAGGCGGAGGCGTTGGCTCGGCTGGCTTCAGGACAGGAGCGCGCAGTACCGGGGCGGGACGCTTCGAGGCGTTGCCTTCCGACGGTGCGCTCTGACGTGTCTGCGGACGGCCGATCTGGATGGACGGCGGCCGCCGCATCGAGCTGCGATCCAAGTCACGAACCGGAGCAACCGGCTGAGTGGGTGATTCTTTAGCCACCGGAGCAGCTGCGGGAGCCTTCGGTACTGCCTTGGACGCACTGGAAATGCTGTTGCGTACCTGATCGGCTTCGTCATCGGTAAGACTTGCGAGCGCAGAGCCTTTACCGGTGATACCGGCTTTCTTCACCAGATCAACGAGATCTTTACTGTCAAGGCTGAGTTCTTTGGCAAGCGCGTAAATGCGTACTGGCACTGGGGGGGAATCCTGTCAAGGTCGATAGATGGAGTCCGCCGGCCCAGCGCGGGCTGCTCGGCTCCATGTTGTTTTGTTCAAAATCGCATAAAAAGACCTCCATCGACCTCGCTAAGGATTCGTAATCTTCGCCCAACGACTGGTCTCAAAGAGCCAGCAACTGGTTTCATCGAAGCTCGAAAATTTCACTGGGCCGGGGAATTTCATAGCGGTAAAAAATGGAATATTCGCCTGCGGGCACGGTCGCCTCACAGGCTTGTCACGGATAGGATAACGCGCAACGGGGAATATTGAAAATGCCCCCCCCTGTCGCTCCTAGAGGTTTCCCTCAGAATCTTTCTCAACTAGCGTCGCTGCATCGGATTCACCCACGCTAGCGGCCTCTTCGGGAGCAATCTCGTCCGCACCAACTTCCGCCTCCAGGGGGAGGGTCTCGTCGTCGGTGCCGACAACCGCCGCTTCGCTTAGCTCCACGTCCTCGGTGGCGGCATCTTCGGTGGCAGCGTCTTCGGCGACGGGGACAGTTTCCGAGTCGTCGTCAGTCGCCTGAGCTTCCACTGAATCGTCGTCAGTCGCCGCTGGCTCAGAACCTTCTTCCGCTGCCGCGGGTTCGGAAACAACTTCCGCGACCACTGGTTTAAGATCCCCCTTTTCGGAGGCAGGCATGTGAGCTTCCATCTCAGCCCGTTCGCGATCGAGTTTCTCGGTTTCGCGACGGACGCGGCGTTCATCGGCCGCTGCCCGCTCGGCTTCCTCGGCGCGGGCTTCGGCAATTTCGACAATCTGGTCGACTTGTTCCTCGGTCAGCCCCGCCATCTCCGCGAACTGATCGGGTTCGATCACCGACAAGTCATCGTAGGAGAGGTAGCCCTGTTCGACGAGGGTTTGAGCAATTTCTTCGGTGATGCCTGGAATCTGGCTGAACCCACCCACGGCGCGCTCGATCTGTTCTTCGAGTTCGCCACCGGTCATGATTTCAATATCCCAGCCACACAGTTTGCTGGCCAATCGCACGTTCTGGCCGCGGCGGCCGATCGCGAGCGAGAGTTGGTCTTCTTTCACCAGCACAATGGCGCGGCCGATCATGTCGCAGAGCAATACCTGATCGACTTCAGCGGGCTGCAAGGCGTTGGGGATCAGCACCTCGGGATCGCTGTCGTATCGCACCACATCGATATGTTCGCCGGCGAGTTCTTCACGAACCGCCTTAATCCGACTGCCGCGATATCCCACGCAGACGGAAATGGGATCGACTTGAGAATCCTCGCTGCTGACAGCAACTTTGCTGCGGTAGCCTGGTTCTCGCGAGATCGACTTGATCGCGATCACTTGATCGTTGAGCTCGGGAATCTCCTGTTCGAAGAGTCGCTGTACGAACTGCGGTCGCGTGCGGCTGAGCACGACACGAACGCGGTTACCGCCCTGCGGTCGGACTTCGTAGACGATCGCCCGCACCCGCTCGTTGGCGTGCAGGCTCTCGCCCGGGATCTGCTCGCTGCGAGGCAGGATCGCTTCGACGTTACCAAGGTTAACAGTGGCCACGCCACCGTCGGCCCGGCCAATGATGCCGCTAACGATCTCACCAATTTGATCACGATATTCGATCATCAACGCATCACGCTCGGCTTCCCGAACGCGTTGAATGATCACTTGCTTGGCCGTTTGCGCACCGATCCGACCGATTTGGTCTTCGCCGAGCGGTTCGCCTTCGAGGGTTGCGGCGATCTTGCCGTTTTCGCGATTGATCGAAACAACCACGTCCGATTCTTCGCCGTACTGCCGCTTTGCTGCGCTCTGAAGTGCCGACTCAATGGCCTGAAACAAAAGCTCTGAATCGATATTTCTGTCGCGATGGAGCGAATCGACGTATCGCAAAATGTCTTGCGGGTTCATGGCGACAAAAGATGAAAAAGAGGATGGAGAAGTAAAAAGCCAAGCCCTGATAAAAAAATTAGCCCGGACCAAAAAAGGCCCGGGCCAACAAAGGTTTGCCTGAAGTCTGTGTCGAGAAGGCTATCCGAACGGGGTGTCAGTGTCAATCCATCTGTCACCATCAAGGCCCGAGGGGTGCATGACAGGGTTTGCGGCTGGGATTGGGGTCGGCTTGAATTTGGATATGAATTACACTTTGCGGCGTGCAGCCGGGAAGGCTGGGAGCTTTAGAGAACACTTTTCGAGGGAATCGCCATGGAATCGGCATCAGCCACACCCACCGCCCAACAAATCGCTGACCTCGTCATGCAGCGGCTCATCGATGGTGGCGGGATTCCCGATCTCGCCAACGCCAACTTGATGACGATCGAGCAACGGACCATCGAGGAAGTCGACCGGGTCACGCAAATCGTCATGAGCGAACTGCTCGCCAAGCAGTCTCGAGAGGCCGATCCGGTGACCGCCTGTCCCAAATGCGGTATGGAAATGACACCGAAAAAGGCTCAGCATCGCTCGCTGCAAAGTAGACGAGGCCAAGTGAAATTCAAAACCGACGTATCTCATTGCGAGGCTTGCCGCCTCGATTTTTTTCCCTCAGATGAGAACATTGCAGTGTGACATCGACATCGAGCAAACGCCCGCAGTCCTACAGAAAGTTACCATCGCCGCAGCGAGAGACCGTTCCTATGCGGTGGCCAGTCGCAACCTGCGAGACCTCGCTGAACTGACCATCTCTTCCAAGCAATGTCAGCGGATCGCCATTCGCATCGGCAACGAACGACTCGGCGAACAGCAACAAAGCATTGATCGCTACACCGCCGCGAGCATCCCCGAGCAACAGCACGGCCAAAGCCACGATGCACCAGCAAATGATTGGAGCGGACGTGCCGCAGTGATACAGGGTGACGGCGGTCGTGCTCAGATTCGCGATTCGCTTTGGGGGCAGGACAAACCGAGCGACAAAAAGCACCGTTGGTGGCGAGAGACTCAGGCCGGCGTGCTGCAAACGTATCAGTCCAGGCCATCGGACGTGGACCCTCACCCCGAGGTCCCAGAATGTTTGAAAGATCCGCTGTGGATTATTCCCAAAGTGAATGAAATCCATCGCAGCAGCGGTTCATCAAGTGATTCAGGCGAACCTGAGAGTGAGCCATCGCGTGACAGCCAGCCGTCATCAAAGCAATCAGCTTCGGCAGAACCAGCCAGCCAAAACAGCAAGTCGTCACGCAAGGATCACAAGCGTTGGAGCGGCGGTGATCCGTTGGTACAAACGATCGTTGCGACCCGACTGGGATATGATCATCTCGGGTTGGCGTTGGCGGCCGAGGCGTATCGGCGTGGTTTTAACAAAGCCAAAATCAAAGCCTTCATGGGCGACGGCTTGAAAGTGAACTGGTCGCTGTGGTCGAGTCACTTCTCGCACTACACGCCGATCGTCGACATCATGCACGCCTTGGCTTACGTCTACGGCGGTGCGATCGCATCCTGCGGGCGGATCGAAGATGGCTGGCAGTTGTATATCCAGTGGCTCGAGTGGACGTGGAGCGGTGATGTCGATCGAGTCATCACGGCGATGCAACAGCAAGCTGCCGGTCACGAAGATGTTCCCGAAGACCTGCGTCGGGCCATCACCTACCTGAGCAACAACGCGTCGCGGATGCAGTATGCTCGTTATCGGCGTGCGGGACTTCCAGTGACCACCTCGCCCGTGGAATCGGCTCAGAAGCAAATCAACGAGCGGATCAAAGGGACGGAAAAGTTTTGGCGAGACGATTCGCTTGAGCCACTACTGCAGCTCAAAGCGGACGACCTGAGCGAAACGCACGACCGAGACGCCTTCTGGCATCGTCGAGGCCAGCGAAACGACGGCTTCCGCCATCGCAAGACCAAAACCAAAGTTACCTAACAAACCCTGTCATGCACCCGGCCCGAGATTCACCGCCCAGCCGTCCTTTTTTCGCCTGCTAAGCAACCCGATTACCCAGCCAAAATCGACACCTCCGCGAACGTCCTTCCAAAAACCTCATCGCCAAAACATAGTTCCGCCGACCGCGTTGACACTCATTGTTCCGCCACAAGGAGGGCTTCACAGATGCACCGGTGAAGAGCAGTGAACGCGACACAACCAAGCCGCCCCGAGCACTGCGACAACACCCAGCGGCGATTCAAAACAATGTCTTGATTGAGGAGCCCAGCGAAGCGACTAGCGCATCAACCGCTCGGCTTGCGAGGCAAAGATGTGGGGCGTGTCGAGTCCTTGCAGGTAGCCGGTTTCTCCTTGGATGCGGACTTCACTGCCAAGGTGATCGCGAATTTCGACGCCAGGAGCGGGCGTGACATAGGCGAGTGTTCGGCCTCCTCGATCGGTGATCGCGTAGGGCGGACGGCTCGGATCTGCGGAATAGACCTCGACTAACGTGCCGGTCTGCTCGGAGGCTGGCGGAGGCGTGTTCGGCGCGCTGCCGATGGGCAGGATGCTCGGGCTCGACGCGATCTCGCCCGTGTGCGACGTGGGCATGATCGGGCCTGGGGCTGCGACATACCGATCACTGCCCGCACGCATCACAAAGGCATTGTCAACTGCGAATGAGGGTGCGGGATTGGACAATGGTGCGGGCGGCATTGGTGTCACGGGGATCGTAGGTGCATAGGGCATCGGTGATGCTGCCACGAGCGTGTCGCCGTCTCGGCGCCGCGCCAGGGCTTCGTAGTCGCGGGCTCGCTGAGCGAGATCATTCATCGAAAATCGCTGCGCGGCATCGGCCACAATCCGAATCTCGGGCGCCGACGCACCACGCGACATCAGCGTGGACATGATCAGCGGCAGCGAATCGGGAGTCGATGTCGCGACCGATTGTTGCACGCCTTCGAGCTGCGCCGACGTGATCGTCCTCAGCTTGGTCGGCTGCAAGGACTGGCCCGCGAAAGCGGGCGGTGCCCAAGGCGACGTCTCGGTGCTGGCGACGAGGCGGGGTGCAGACATGATCGCGACCTGGGACTCACTCGAGCGAAACTCAGGGTGAGCGGTTGCTGCGACGGGCTTCGCGTGGGCTGCGAGATTCATCCCCGGAACGCTGCTGACTGTGGGGTTTGCAACCCCCGACCCAATGGCAGGGGCGGGTAATGGACTAGCTCCAGGGGCCGGTGACGGGCTGACCAACGATGCCGAAGACACAACAGCGTCGGCGGGCGAGGTGGCCGGAACAGGATTGGGCGACAGGGGCTCGGCGGCCGCCAGACCATTGCTGATCGGCACCAGCTCGGGGGCGCGGCGGCTCGACTGTCCGGTCAGCGGCTCCAACTCGCTCAACCCGGGTGATTGCCCATTGATCAGCATCGCCAACCCATCGGTCACACGCTGCGAGAAACTACGCATCTGATGATCATGCGAATCTCCATGAGCTGCATTGGGAGCACCCGCCAACGCGGTGCCAGCCTCATCCTGACGCAATCGATCAAATCGGCTTCGCTGACGTTCATCAATATGTTTTTCGATTTCGTCGAGACGACGAATGCTGGCGATCTCGCTCGCCCGCTCGGACTCTGATTTTTGGCTGGCGACGGACGTCGGGCCGGCCGGCAGAAACTCGAGGGGTTCCTCCGAACGCGAGACTTCTGATGCGGAGGGCTTCAAACCGGCGATCAATTCTTCGGCCGTCGTTACGACTTGATCACGATGAATCCAGCGAAACTCGCCCGATGGCGGAACGATGCGGTACCAGACCTGCGGCCCATCGGGGCCGTCGCGTTCACTGCGACCAAGAATCGTGACGACCTCACCCAGGCCGAGTTGAACTTGCCAAAGCGAGCGGCGGGCGCGGCCGAGGTTCGTACCGATCCAAGCCTTGGTTTTGTCTTCAATGACTTCCGCCTCGATCGCGTCGGCATGACGACCGGACGTCTTGGATTTTTTCGTGTCGATGATGCGTGTCGCGTCAGCGGGAATCCAGCAAAAGCTATCGGTGGTGGGGCGCACGCCTAGCCAGCCATCGGCATACTCGACATACACCTCGAGTTCCTGGCCATGCCGCAGCGGATCGGTGCGGTAGTAGTCACCACCGGGGCCGCAGCGCAGGTGCGCCGACACATCCGCGACAAACACCAGATAGGGGTCCGACACAGTCGAGTTTCCGGTCCCGTCGGCGGACTGCGGACCGGTTGACTGCGCCCAGCCCGGGTTCATGGGCAACGCTGCTGCGATCATCAACACCCAGCGGCAACAACTGCTGTTGAGCGAGTGAGGACGAGGACATGGTAAACTGAACAGCGGGGACCGACGCATCGTGCGGCTTCCGTTGTGATGAGAAAGAAATGGTGCCAGAGTGACGACAGCACCCGCCGCAACACGAATGCATGTGGTCAGCGATAGCGATTCTCCAGGGGCAAATGCAAGATCATTTCACGGATTGTTCGCCCGCGGAGTGCACCTGACGGTTTGCAATTGGCATGGCCTTTGATCTGTAGATCGGTCAGAATCCCGGTTTCACGGTTCACTTCGGATAAACCAGGAGGGCTAGGATGGCCATTTCACCCAAGAATCGCGCTCGAGCGCTCGAGCTCGCCAAGGAATTAAATGAAATCAATGGTGGTCGTTACCACGACGACGGGACGCCCAAGACCTTCGATGAGCTGGAAATCGAAACCAATGCCCTAACCGATCTGCTCAGTTCGATGGCACTGAACGATTCGGCCAAGGATCTGCCCGACGAAGAAAAGCCCATTCGCTGTCCAAAGTGCAAAGCCGTGCCCAAGCCGCACGACCCTGACGACGACGAGCCGATGATCATTCAATCCGCTCGCGGTGAAGTCGAGTGGATCAACGAAGGCTTCTATTGCCGGCGATGTCGCCGGTCTTTTTTTCCCTCGGCTCGCTGAATTGGCGCTTCGCGTTGAAGCCACCGTCAGCCCCAAGGTCGAACGCAAGATGGTTTACGCGGGAGCCAACAAGGCCAGCTATCAGATCGCCAGTGACGATTTGAAAGAACTGGCTGAACTGGACATCAAGACCGAACGGATCCGACTGGCTACGCTGCGAAACGGTAAGGCTCGGCGCGCACTTGAGAAGATCTTGCAGGACGCCTTCCTCGAGAAATCCATTCCCGATCAGAACTACTCGGGGCCCGCTGACAAAGAGGCTCCTGAACTGGCGGTGGTGATGAGCGATGGCGGTCGGTACCAGCGATTCGATCGCGCTGGCGAGAAACCTGAATCGGGTAGTTTTTGGAAAGAAAGTCGAATGGCGATCTTACTGTCGATGAAAACTAAGTCACACCAGGAAGATCCTGACGCGGAGTTGCCTGACTTCCTGCAAGACGTTTGCATCGCCAAAAAGCTTGCTGATATGGGGTGCGTTGCTGGCGAAAACCCCACAGGTAAACGAGGCGAGGTCTCGGAGGAGTCTCCGTGGCAGCGGCCCGAACTGCTCAGCAAAGACGTGGTTGCTAGCGGTCAAACCTGGAAGGAGTTTGGGCCGATGGCAGCCAGTTCCGCTTGGTACGCCGGCTTTTTCAAGGCGACTGAAAGGGTCTTTGTCTCCGATGGATCCTCGGCGATCGAAGAGATGCAGCAGCAGTGGTTTGGCAACTTCACGAGCGTGCTGGACATCATGCACGCATTGTCTTACAGCTTGGCAGCTGCCCGCGCGATCTACGATAAGCAGCCGCAATCATGGGAGTGCTATCGTCGTTTCGCAACATGGGTTTGGCAGGGAAAGGTCGACGAAGTGATCCTGGAATTGGATCAGCACCAGAAGGAACTTGGGGATCCTCCTGCCGATGCGAGCGACACGGACCCTCGAGAGATTGTTCGTCGATCGCGAGTTTACTATCGCAACCATCGGGGGCGAATGAACTATCCGGAGTACCGTCGGCGTGGCTATCCGCTAACGAGTTCGATCATGGAATCGACGGTCAAGCAGGTCAATCGCCGCATCAAAGGAAGCGAGAAATTCTGGTCGACCGCTGGCGGAGAGGCCGTTTTGGGCCTGCGAGCGGCGTACATTAGCGACAGCAAGCCAATAGAACGCTATTGGAAGCACGCCCAACAAACGGCCAGCGGTTGCCGCGCCTACGTCGCAGCTTAAACCTGCAAACTGTCAGGTGCACTCTCGCCCGCGGGGCATCCGAGAACGCCGTGGAGACGCGATTCGCCCTGAGCACCGAGCGACACTTTTTCTAATGCTGCCTCTCACTCACGAATTTCACGCTCGGTGAAGCTTGGCCGGAGCGGTCGCAGCGGAAGTACTCACTGACGTAGCGGACGATTTTTCGCTGCTCGGGAATTTTGAAGCGATCGCCTTTTTGCAAAATCGGGCGATCCTCCTGCATTTCGCCGAACTGTTCAGTCCCTGCGGCTTGGCAGGGATACCAGTGGCCCGATTCTTCGCCGCCGTCTTTTTCTTCCAGATAGAACTCGGGGTAACAGTGCCCGGGGATCCACACCATCCGGGCCGGGACGCCTGCGTTTCGGCACAGGGCCACAAATAGACTCGTCATGTCTTCGCAATCGCCCTGGCCGTCTTCCAGCGCATCGGACGCGTTGCGAATCGGGCCCTCCACGTAGGTGACTTTCTCACGCACCCGATCGTAGATACGACGCACCGTTTGCCATGCGGACGTGTCGTCGGCGGCTTCAAGAGCAAGTTCACGTGAGAGCAATCGGATCTTTCCGTTGGTGGCGTCAATCATCGGGCTGTTGCCCAGATAGGCGCGCATCTCTCGCGAGACCCGTTTGGGGATCACGAGTGAATCCGTCTCGGTCGGTGCGATGATGTTTCGTTTTTCGATGCGCACGTTCAGCAGCACATCGAGCGATTGATTGGCGGTCATGCGGGCAATGCCCACCACGGCTTGCCGCGCCCCGCCCTGCAGATCTCGCGTCTGCAATTGGGTCACTGGGCCGGACACATCACGACTGGCGAGCGTGACCGTTTGTTCGGGCCAGTCCATCGGAATGGGGAAGGTGGCCAGCCCGGCGGTAAACGTGACGGGCGTATTGAGCTTCATCCCAAACTGCCAGTCAAATTCTTTCCCCTCGGCGTAACTCGGTGCCGACGAGGTCTCTTCCGTCTCAGAGGATGCCGGCTCAACCGTGCCTGCGACGCCTTGCCCACGAACAGCTCGCTGGCGCAAACAGGCTGAGGCAAGCAAACCGCTCGCTGCGGCCAACCAGTGGCGACGGGATAAGGCTGCGTGGCTCATGGACGATGCTCCGGTGTTTTTGGGCAGATACCGGCTCGGACGGAACCGGTCAGTGAAATGAATACCCTGAAGATAGTCACGACCGCGTGTTCGTTCCAACAATCGAGCCGACTGACCCGGGGGACGGGGTCAGTCGTAGCGATTGCACAGGTTAGGCATGCGGCCCAGTGCAGGAGTGATTCGGAGGCTTCCCGATTTCTCGCGACCGGCCGAGCCGTCTGGCGACCCATTCTCTTTGATGCTGCGTAGCGGTGGGGGTCCCTCTTTTCTCTCTCGGTTCCACTCGACCACTGAAACGCTCCTCATGCTGAAAATTCACGCGTTGACGAAGCGATTCGAGGCCGAGGACGAGACGGTTTGTGCGGTCGATGGATTGTCTTTTGCAGTCGGGCCGGGCGAAGTTTTCGGTTTGCTCGGTCCCAATGGGGCGGGTAAAACGACGACTTTGCGGATGGTGCTGGGGCTGGTCGCCCCGGACAGCGGCGATGCCGAAGTCGCCGGCATTCCCACATCGATCAATCCATTTGGCGCCAAAGCCAAACTGGGATTTGTCTCGGCCAGCGATGGCGTGTACCCGTGGTTGAGCGTGCGTGAAATGCTGCTGTATTTCGCGGACTTGTACGGGGTCGAACCCGATCGGGCGGCCGACCGGTTGCGAACGCTCGCTGAGGTCATGGATATCCAAGGACTGCTCGACCGCCGCGCGGGGACGCTCTCAACCGGGCAACGGCAGCGGGTAACGTTGGTGCGCGGGTTGATTCATGATCCGCCCGTGATGCTGCTCGACGAACCCACTCGCGGACTGGACGTCGTGGGCGTGCAAACGATATTCAGGTACATTTCGCACCTCCGCCAAGAAGGGAAAGCGGTCGTGGTCTGCACGCACCGACTCGACGAGGCCGAGCGTCTATGCGATCGCTTCGGGTTGCTGCACCGCGGCAGAATGCAATACGAGGGCACTCTTTCCGAACTACGACGCACGACCGGGCGTGAGCATCTCGTCGAGATGTTTGATGACCTCATGAATCACTCCTCCTCCCCGATAGAAATCGCTACGTGAACCTCTCCTGGTCTCGACTGGCTCGACTCAGCCGCAAAGAGCTTCGCGAAACATTGCGCGATCGCCGCACCATCCTGACGCTGCTGATGATGCCGCTGCTCGTCTATCCGCTGCTGAGCATGGCGATGAATCGCTTTTTGATTTCATCCGCTGGCCCGGGGACGAATGGATTTGTTATCGGCGTGGGCAGCGAACAGGAGAGCGAATGGTTGCAGTCCCTGCTCCTTAATCCACGCAGTCGCCCCCCCGAATCGATCCTGCAGGCCAGCGGCGGTGAAATGGCGGATTTCAAAGTTGTTGTCACGCCCAACACCGATCCCGAGCAGGCATTGCTCGCCAATGAACTCGATGCCGCCGCGAAACTGACGATCAGTGACGGCGACCCCTCGTCGATTCAAGTGACAGCCTTCGCCGGTGATCAAGCTAGCCAATCCGCGCGGCGGATTTTGATCGAACGTTTGCACTGGCTCAAAATGCAGGATGCCGAGCGCATCGTGAAGCAAGTCGTGCCTGAGTTCACTGCTTTCAAAATCACGACGACCGAGATTGGCGAGCCTCAAAGTGGTAATGTGTTGGCATCGATCATCCCATTGGTCTTGGTACTGATGACGATCACCGGAGCCGTCTATCCCGCAATCGATTTGACCGCAGGAGAACGCGAACGGGGAACCATGGAAGCACTGATGGCATCGCCGGTACCACGGTGGTGGCTGCTACTGGCCAAGTACATTGCTGTCGTGAGCGTGGCGCTGCTGACGGCGGTGGCCAACCTCGGGGCGATGTTTGTCACTCTTTCGCTGACCGGCCTGATGTCGATCCTCCTCGGGGAAGGCGGTGGACTGGGCTTGAAAGAGATGGGATACATCTTCCTGCTGCTCGTCCTCTTTAGCGCCTTTTTCGCAGCCGTGCTACTGTCGTTGACGAGTTTCGCGAGATCGTTCAAGGAGGCGCAGGCGTACCTGATTCCCGTGATGTTGCTGGCCCTCGCCCCCGCGATGCTGTCCTTGATGCCTGGCATCAACCTGACCGGGCCGCTCGCGGTCGCACCGCTGCTCAATATTGTGTTGCTGGCACGTGAGATTCTGTCGGGGGACGTTCACCCGCTCGGCGCCACAATCGCGGTCGCGTCCACCCTCTTTTACGCGGCCGGTGCGTTGGCGATCGCTGCCAAGTTGTTCGGTAGTGATGCGGTCAATCGCACCAGCGACCGTTCCATCGGGTCCTTGTTTCGACGCCCCGCGGTTGCCACCGCGCGGCCGAGCGTGGGTGAAGCCGGCATGGTGATTGCCTTGCTGCTGCCGGCATCCTTCGTCGTCTCAAACGCACTGATGCAGTGGATCGGCCGCCAGGATGATGGACTCAACATACCGCTGCAACTAGCACTCAACGCTGGCTCGCTAATCGCAACTTTTGGACTGATACCGCTGGTCGCGACCCTGTTAGGCCGACACCGGCTGGCGTCGACCTATCGACTGAGTCGTGCGAACCTCGGGTTCTATGTGGGGGCCGTCGTGATGTCGCTCGGCGCCTGGGCGTTTGCCTACGAGGCGCTCGTCCTCGCCGACCAATGGAAGCTGGCGCTGTTGAACGAAGACCAACTGGAACGGACCCGTGGGGTGCTGGAGAAATGGAAGACGATCTCGCCGGTGTTGCTGCTCTCGACGCTGGCACTCGCACCGGCGGTGGTCGAAGAACTTTGTTTTCGCGGATATCTATTCTCTGCCTTCCGCACTGCCCTGCGGCCTTGGCAAACGATCCTCGCGACGGCCGTCCTGTTCGGGCTGTTTCATGTCTTCGTCGGCAGCACGTTGCTGATCGAACGCTTTCTGCCGACCACATTATTGGGCATCGCGTTGGGGTGGGTCGCCTACCGAAGCGGCAGCGTGCTGCCGGGCATGCTGATGCACTTTCTGCATAACGGATCTCTGGAACTGGTGGGACGCTATCACGAAAAACTCTCGTTTCTCGGTGCGGAGATCGAAGGCAATCGTCACCTGCCGCCGTTGTGGCTGGCAATCGCCGGCAGCTGCTTGTTGACCGGAATTGTGATCGTGCACATGAGCCCACGTCCGAAGTGCGTGGACTCGGCGACTGACAGTTTAGGAACGAGCGGAAAATAAGTGGCCGAACGCTCCGCGCTCGGAATGGTCGACCGCGGAGCGTTCGACCACAATTTCAGACAGAACTTTCCCGCTCGTTCCTTCGCTTCTTAAAACGCCTGTCGCGTGTGGAACCTTACCGAGATCCACGACTCTCGATTTAGCCTCAGATCGCCCCCCCGCAGCATCCCGACAGCTCCGCACAAAAGCATCCAGTGCGGTCACTCTCGGAATTCCATCCACTGCTGGGCCGCGGTAGTCGTTCCCCGCGAGCGGCGAAACAACTCACGAACCCATGGGCGTGATCGTGAAGGAAAAGCGATACGGCTGGTTGCCTGGCAAGGTGTACTGAGCGTGAGTTTTCGCGCCCCAGCTATTGTCACCACCAACGCCCTGCAACTTGTGATCGACAAAGATCGTGTTGAACTGGCTTGGTGGGAGTTCATAGGGATGAGCGGCCGATTCCACCTCGGACATCGTGTAGGGCCACACGCTCATGCTCAACGGTTCCTCGCCAGCGATCTCGATTCCATCGCCGGCATCATCGGTGATTTTTAGCCACCTAACATCGCAGCGATTCGCAGCGTCTTGAGGTCGCACATATTGATGGAACATCTCCTCCGCAGTTGACTCGTAAACCGCAATCTCGCCGCCTGTTTGGCGATCCCAATAGGTCTCCTGTGGTCCGCGACCGTACCATGCAACGTGGTCCAGGTTTTTACCAACGGTGAACTGGATTCCGAAACGTGGCAGCAACGGAATCTTGCCTGTGCCGGGGATGTACTCGGCTTCGACGCGAAGCATGCCTCCTGAAAACACCGTGTACTTCAGCTCGCATTTCGAGTCACCGACACTTAAGTCCCCCTGGACGGAGATCTCGACGCGATCTTCCTTCGCGTCGATAGCGAAGTCCGTGACCTTCATCGTGCCTGCCGCGTTCTGCCAGGCGCCGAGTCGCCCGACGTAATGATTGCCGTACTGATTATCATTGGGGATCTTCCAGAAATTCGGCATCCATTCACCGTGCAACAATTCTTTGCCGCTGACCTGCAGTGACGCCACCGAACCGCGACGAGCGTCGAAGGTGACTGTGACGTTGCCGGTCTCCAGGATGTAGTGCTGATCGTCTGGTAGCGAGATCGAGATCTTCTCATCGGAAATCTGCGGTGCCGAAGATTCGCCCCGACTCAGTCTGAACTGGTCCCAGGCAACACGATGTCCGGCAGGCGCCCAAGCCGTCTCCGACGCGGTGTCAAACGCGATGGTCAATAACGCCTCGCCCTGCATCGCCTCGGTCTTCATCGTCGGAATGATGATCGTCTGCTCGCTCCCCGGTTCGATGTTGAACGGTTTGAGGGTGGCGCGACCGACAACCCTGCCGTCCAACCGCAGTGTCACGTGAGGGACGAACTCGTTCGTGTTCGTGAAGACAAACTTGTTTTGCACGCGGAACTTGCCCGCCGCCAAATCATCGGCCGTCACCTTAATGTTCTGATGAACCTTCTTGACTTCCCAGAGATGGGGATTCGGATTTCGATCAGCACTGACCAGCCCATTGATGCAGAAGTTGCCATCGTTGGGACGGTCGCCGAAGTCGCCCCCATATGCCATGAAGGTCGTGTCGGCGCCGGACGGGGTTTCCTCACGCACCGCTCGTCGTAAATCGAGATCCAGTACCAAGCCATCGCGATGACGGCCATCGACATCACTGACTTCGGAGGGTGAGAGTGCACGGTTATAAATCCGAGCGATTTGGATGGGCAGCGACGACATGCGGTCCAAGTGCTCCGAATTGCGCCCGACATTAACCGGGAATCCGCTGGCGGCAATCTTGCCCTGAATCGATTGCCGTTTGACCGGTTGGCCGTTGACGTAGAGACGCATGTTCGCGCCATCGTAGGTCGCCGTGATCCGGTTGGTTCCCTCCACAAGTCCGGCATCGTCGTAAGAGACCTGGAGCACCTTCCACGCATCGGTATAGATGGTGAAATTCACGCCGTTCGAATCCAGACGAAGCAGGTATTGGTGATCGCCTTTGGAGATCAGAGGGTTGAAACCGTCGGCGCGATTGCCGACAACAACGGCTTCAAGGGTGAGGCTACCGGTCAACTCGAGCGCATCATTGTCGGGCAAAACGACGCCACCGGTAACTCCATTCTGGTTGTCGAAACTGCCCGCCACCCGGGCCTCGAGATGCTGGCCGGTTGAGTCGGTGACTCGATACTGTGGAGGGATCGGTTTGCGCAGTCCCTGGTCGACCCAATCCCAAATGAAGCCGCCCTGCAGTGCGTCGTGCGACTCGATCGCCGTCCAATAGTCCTGGAAATTGCCGACGCTGTTGCCCATCGCATGCGCGTACTCACATAGGATCAGAGGACGGTCGGGATTGTCGGTGGCATACTTCACAATCCGATCGATGCTGGCATACATCGGACAGCGAATGTCGGTGTTACGATCGTCGAACCCAGCTCGCTCATACTGCACCGGGCGGGACGGATCACGCTGCTTCACCCAATCGTAATTGGCCATGAAATTGACGCCATTACCGGCCTCGTTACCGAGTGACCAGATGATGATGGAGGGATGATTTTTGTCTCGCTCGACCATCCGCTGCAATCGATCCATGTGCGCCACGGCCCACTTGGGATCCTTCGCCAGCGACTCTTTGCCATAGTGCATCCCGTGCGACTCGATATTCGCTTCGTCGATCACGTACACCCCATACTCGTCACACAACGCATACCACATCGGGGCGTTGGGATAGTGACTCGTGCGAACCGCATTGATGTTGAATTGCTTCATCAATTTGATATCGGCGATCATCGATTCTCTCGAAACGGTGTGCCCCGTATCGGGATCATGCTCGTGCCGATTGACGCCCTTGAGGTACACCGGTTTCCCGTTGACTTGCAGCATCCCGTCTTTGATTTCGACGGTTCGGAAGCCCACACGCGTGCTGACGATCTCAACGATCTCATCGTCGGAGTCCTTCAGCGTCAGCACGAGGCGATACAGATTCGGTTTTTCGGCAGACCATAGATCGGGCGTGCCGAGCGACTGCGTCAGTGAGATCCTCGGGGCCGGGCCGTCCGCGAGTGTGTACGACGTCTGCTGTGCGACGACTTGGCCGGAGGCATCGAGAAGGTCCATTTCGAGCGACAGGTTGCTGGGTTCCTCGGTGGCGTCGGCAATCTCGACATCAACACTCAGAGTGGCGTCGCGGTAGTCGTCATCGAGGTCGGTGTGGACGAAGTAATCGCGGATGTGCTGTTTGCCCGCGGACCACAGCGACACGTTGCGAAAGATTCCGCTGAGCCTCCAGAAATCTTGGTCTTCGAGGTAGCTGCCGTCACAGTACTGATAGACCTCGACGGCGATCGAATTCTTGCCGGGTTTGACGTGCTCGGTGATATCGAACATCGCCGGCGTGCGACTGCCTTGGCTGTACCCGATCTGCTCACCGTTGACCCACAGGTAAAACGCGGAATCAACGCCATCGAACTGCACGAAGACCTGCCGTCCTTCCCAAGCATCGTCGATCGCGAATTCGCGGCGGTAGGAACCGACCGGGTTCCGCGCATCAACGTTCGTGTAGTCCGCTGGCGGCTCGCCCATCACACGCGGCGGATCTTTCTTGAAGGGATACGTGACGTTCGTGTACAGCGGCACGCCATATCCGTGTAATTGCCAATTGCTCGGTACCGGAATGTCGTTCCAGCCACTGGCATCAAAGTCGGTGCGATAAAAATCGGTGGGTCGGCTACTGGGATCCTTGGACCAATGAAATTTCCAGTCGCCGTTGAGGCTTTGAAAAAACGGACTGGCGCTGGGATCGTCCGCACAGGCGGCCTCTCGATCCCAGTACGGCAGCGATGTCGCCCGCGGTGGCAGCTTGTTAATGCCGATGACCTGTTCGTTCTCCCAGTCCGGTGCTCCGCACTCACCCAAGACCGACAGAAGTGCGGCGAAAATCAACGTTGGGACGGTAATCCAGAGCGGTCGCTCGGTAGGTTTCATCGGAGAATCCATCATCGATTTCGAGGCGAGGAAACGAGTCGGAGTATGTCACATCGTGGTGGTCGCGATCTGGCGGAGTTCTTCAATGCATTCGCTCATCACGCCCGTATTAATCTCGTGCACGTTCACGCTCTCGCCGATGTCGCGGAGCATGGTCACGGTAAGCCGCCCGCCGAGATGCTGACGAAACTCCTCGAGCCCGCACAGCACCGCGTCAGAATCGTCGAGAGCATCGCACCATAACGGAGAACCGATCGCGGCGATCGCATGGCACACCCGCATCGCTTTGGCGTGATCCAGCCCCAGCATGCGCGCGGAATAAAGCGTGTCGAGCGCGACGCCTATCCCAACCGCTTCGCCATGCCGCAGTTCATATTGCGTCATCGGTTCGAGCCGGTGGGCGGACCAGTGTCCGAAATCAAGCGGGCGCGCCTCGAGGGCTTCAAACGGATCGCCACCGAGCGTGATGTGATCGAGATGCAAACGGCAGGACCGGGCGATCACTTCCGAGCTGATCGCAGGATCACGCTGATAAATTGCTGCCGCGTTGGATTCAATCCACTGAAAAAAAGCGGCGTCCTTCAAGAGCGAGACTTTAATCGCCTCGGTCAGCCCCGAGTGGAAGTCACGGTCGGGAAGAGATTGCAAGATCGCTGCGTCGTTGACCACGGCCCAGGGGACGGCAAAGGTACCGATCCAGTTCTTCTTGCCGAACTGATTGATCGCGTTTTTCACACCAATCCCCGAATCCGCCTGGGCGAGCGTCGTCGAGGGTAACCGGATCAGGCGGATCCCCCGATGGGCGATCGCGGCAGCATACCCGGCCACATCGAGCACGGCACCACCGCCGGCAACGATGATGTAACTCCGCCGGTCCATGTCAAAATCGTGAATGAGACTGAGCAGCTTCTGCAGAACATCGGGCGAGTTCTTGCAACACTCGCCACCAGGAATCGTGTGCGTTTGCCCCACCAGACCCACGCGATCGCTCGCGGCGAGCCGCTTGCCGAGTCGGCCTGCGAAGTCTGGATGATCGCCGGTCGCATCTTGCAAATTGGAATCCACCCAAAACTGCACCTTGGCGGGCTGCTCGGTCTCGCCGGCGAGCAGATCGGTGAGCACGTCAAAATCGACGCCCGCGACATCAAGTGTCTGACGCAGACGGTGCGTGAATGTTACAGCGAATGGGACGTCGATATCGTTCACCGGTTTCGGTTCGCCAAGTTCCTGCGGCGTCGTGTGCTGCACACAGGCTCCCTTGCGGCTCCCGCAGACGGGGAGAGGATGCGATGCCGCAGAGGGGGCGGGCACGACAGATTCAGCATGGTCAGACACGAGGCGGGCGGTGGGGGAGAGGATGGGGGGGCGAGAGATTGGCCGCTGGGAGTGGGATTGATGCTGAGCGTTAGAACGCTACAACCCAACAGTGACCTAGTGTAACTGCAAACTGACTCGTTCCCAAGGAACCCATGACCATGCAACAACAACGACTCGGCGGCAGCGGATTGACAGTGTCCGATATTTGCATGGGAACGATGACATTCGGCGGTTTGTGTGACGAACGTCTTTCCCATGAAATTTGCGATGTGGCGTTCGAAGCGGGCGTCAATTTTTTCGATGCCGCGGAGATCTATCCCGTACCCCCGCAGAAAGAAACGGTCGGCGTAACGGAAGAGTTTTTCGGCCGCTGGTTAGCGAGGCAACCCCGAGATGCGATCACCGTGGCAACTAAGATTACGGGCCCCGGGCACGGTTGGTTTACGCCCCCAGTGCGCCACGGACGCACGACTCTGGATCGTCATCAAATTATCCGCTCCTGCGAGGATTCGCTGCGCCGGCTCAATACCGACTACATCGATCTCTATCAAACCCACTGGCCCGATCATGGGATGCCCTACGAGGAAGTCTTGGATGCCCTGACACACCTCAAACGGTCCGGCAAAGTCCGCGTGATCGGCTGCAGCAACGAAACCTGTTGGGGACTGATGAAAAGTTTGTGGGCGGCGGATTTGTGCGGCGTCGAGCGTTATCAGACCGTCCAAAACAATTTCAGTCTGATCAATCGACGCTGTGAGAGCGAACTGGCCCAGGTATGCCGCCGCGAAAACGTCAGCTTGCTGCCCTACTCGCCCCTCGGCGGCGGCGTGCTGACGGGCAAATACAATGATGGGCCGCCGCCAGGTGCACGTTTTAGCGACTACCTCGCCGGCGATGGCGAGCGGCAAAAACGCATGGCGCAGCGATTTGTCAATGATCGCACCCTCGAAACAACGCGGCGATTGATGCTGATCGCGGAATCCATCGGTGTCTCCGTGACGGCACTGGCCATCGCGTGGAGCAAACAACATGACTTCGTCGCGTCGACCATTCTAGGCGCCACGACGGTCGAACAATTGCGAGAAAGCTTGGCGGCGGCCGACCTCGTCCTGGACGCCGAGACGCTAGCGCGGATCGATGAAATCGACGCCGAGATCCCCACGCCGATGACCGAGGACGGTCTGCGCAGGCTATAAGCACCTGCGCACCAGTTCTCGGACAAAAACCTAGAAATTAGCCGATGGGCGTGAACGCCCATCGGCTAACTCAATACGGAAACGTCTGCACAGACGCTCTGAGTGGCCAGGACTCAGTGCGTTCAACGAGAAACCAGTGAAGCCAACTCCACGACCATCTTGTGTGCTTCTTGTGTGGGAGTGCACCTGACAGTTTGCAGGTTTAAGCTGCGACGTAGGCGCGGCAACCGTTGGCCGTTTGTTGGGCGTGCTTCCAATAGCGTTCTATTGGCTTGCTGTCGCTAATGTACGCCGCTCGCAGGCCCAAAACGGCCTCTCCGCCAGCGGTCGACCAGAATTTCTCGCTTCCTTTGATGCGGCGATTGACCTGCTTGACCGTCGATTCCATGATCGAACTCGTTAGCGGATAGCCACGCCGACGGTACTCCGGATAGTTCATTCGCCCCCGATGGTTGCGATAGTAAACTCGCGATCGACGAACAATCTCTCGAGGGTCCGTGTCGCTCGCATCGGCAGGAGGATCCCCAAGTTCCTTCTGGTGCTGATCCAATTCCAGGATCACTTCGTCGACCTTTCCCTGCCAAACCCATGTTGCGAAACGACGATAGCACTCCCATGATTGCGGCTGCTTATCGTAGATCGCGCGGGCAGCTGCCAAGCTGTAAGACAATGCGTGCATGATGTCCAGCACGCTCGTGAAGTTGCCAAACCACTGCTGCTGCATCTCTTCGATCGCCGAGGATCCATCGGAGACAAAGACCCTTTCAGTCGCCTTGAAAAAGCCGGCGTACCAAGCGGAACTGGCTGCCATCGGCCCAAACTCCTTCCAGGTTTGACCGCTAGCAACCACGTCTTTACTGAGCAGTTCAGGCCGTTGCCAAGGAGACTCCTGCGTCACCTCGACGCGCTGGCCCTTGGGGTTTTCGCCAGCAACGCACCCCATATCAGCAAGCTTTTTGGCGATGCAAACGTCTTGCAGGAAGTCAGGCAACTCCGCGTCAGGATCTTCCTGGTGTGACTTAGTTTTCATCGACAGTAAGATCGCCATTCGACTTTCTTTCCAAAAACTACCCGATTCAGGTTTCTCGCCAGCGCGATCGAATCGCTGGTACCGACCGCCATCGCTCATCACCACCGCCAGTTCAGGAGCCTCTTTGTCAGCGGGCCCCGAGTAGTTCTGATCGGGAATGGATTTCTCGAGGAAGGCGTCCTGCAAGATCTTCTCAAGTGCGCGCCGAGCCTTACCGTTTCGCAGCGTAGCCAGTCGGATCCGTTCGGTCTTGATGTCCAGTTCAGCCAGTTCTTTCAAATCGTCACTGGCGATCTGATAGCTGGCCTTGTTGGCTCCCGCGTAAACCATCTTGCGTTCGACCTTGGGGCTGACGGTGGCTTCAACGCGAAGCGCCAATTCAGCGAGCCGAGGGAAAAAAAGACCGGCGACATCGCCGGCAATAGAAGCCTTCGTTGATCCACTCGACTTCACCGCGAGCGGATTGAATGATCATCGGCTCGTCGTCGTCAGGGTCGTGCGGCTTGGGCACGGCTTTGCACTTTGGACAGCGAATGGGCTTTTCTTCGTCGGGCAGATCCTTGGCCGAATCGTTCAGTGCCATCGAACTGAGCAGATCGGTTAGGGCATTGGTTTCGATTTCCAGCTCATCGAAGGTCTTGGGCGTCCCGTCGTCGTGGTAACGACCACCATTGATTTCATTTAATTCCTTGGCGAGCTCGAGCGCTCGAGCGCGATTCTTGGGTGAAATGGCCATCCTAGCCCTCCTGGTTTATCCGAAGTGAACCGTGAAACCGGGATTCTGACCGATCTACAGATCAAAGGCCATGCCAATTGCAAACCGTCAGGTGCACTCCTTGTGTGGGCCGTCAACGGTTTGCTCTAGCCAGCGTCCGACGATAGTTGCTAGACCCGATGTATTCTGCGATTTCGATCAAGACATCGGTATGACCCCATTGTGTTTCACACCCAACAACATTCCCACCGCATTCGAACAACCATCTCCCACGAGGGCCGTCACGTGCGCGTGGCGACGTGCACGGTCGTCCTGGCCCTGTGCTGCCTCAGCGTGGGCTGTGTCCGCCGCCGCATGACCGTGCGAACTTCACCGCCCGGCGCAACGGTTTCGATCGACAATCAACTGATCGGCACCAGTCCCGCGGCAACGAGTTTCGTGTATTACGGAACGCGAGAGATTCGAATCGAAAAGGATGGATACCGAACCGAAACGATCCGCCGCAAAATCAAACCACCCTGGTACGAATGGCCCGTGGCAGAATTCGTCAGTGAAACGCTATGGCCCGGAGAAATTCGCGACGAACGGATCATCGACGTGGAACTCGTGCCCGCCGTCAGCGAATCTTCCGACGAGGTACTCGGCCGCGCCGAACAACTGCGAAGCCAAGCCATTGGCGGCTAGATTTCTGCTGATACTTCATCCCGCCGGATCCGTCACAGCGTTCAACGCCGCGAATCATGATCGAGTCGCGGGATGGGATCCTGGTCCGGTCCCGTGGCCGACTCGCTCGCTCGGGACATTGGTCTCAAGCGACTCGGGATGACTGTCGGAGGTCTCGCGCGGTGATGGGATGGCTGAATCAGCCAAAAATCGTTCGATCATCCCGTGCACATTGGGCTGCATGATGACACTGAGATGCGTCCCGGCAACGCGATGCGTTTGCAGTTGGGGTAGATCACTGAGATCGATGGCGCTCACTCCGATGTCAACCTTGGCCCAGATCACCATGCGGCGAACGTTGGGGTCGCAATTCAAATTCTCCGACGCACACGCGGGGTCGCTAATGATCGCGATTTCAGGGATGAAGTCGCCGCCTGCGTAATGAATCACTTTGGGAATGCATCCGCTACGCATCACCGGAGCGATCGATGCCAACGCGGATACACGATGATTCGGCGTCTGTGCGATGGCACGACGTGCCAGCCAATCTCCGAAGCTATGGGTGACGATCGCGAGTCGTGTGGAACGGCCGTCATCTCGGATCCAATCGGCCAATCTCGCGACGCTGGCGTCGACATCGCGGAAGATGTAACGATCACGCCAGATTTCAACATGATCCCACTGCTTCCCGAGGCGGTGTCGCAATGGCCACATCGCCAGTCGCGGTTCAAGCAGACCAGGGATCAACAGAATGCGGTGGATGGTGGCAGATCGCTCAGGCATCGACGCATCGTGGTAGAACAGGAGGATTACGGGGCAGTAAAATAGCCAGCCAGTGGAGCACGCGATGGCCGAACTTTCGAACCGCTGCCGCTCTCACGAAGCTCACCATCCCGGCCAATCCTACCCGAAAACACCTGCAGCGTGGTCGATGGCGAACGATCGCCGTCGTGATCGGGCATCGAATCACCGTCGAAACGCTCGTCATCGCTATCCTTCCCGGCAGCGATCATTTCATCGGCCGACACGAGTCCGTCAACGATATCGTTGCCGCGGGGATGGCTCGCAGCAGAATCCGCAACGACCGATTCGGCCTCGAGGAAATGACGCACTCGATTGGTATAGGTCGCTTTCGCGGGAACCTTCACCGCAGTCGGTTCTGCATCCGCAGTTTCCAATCCACTGGCAACAGCCTTCTCGAGCTCCGCTCGCAAAACCCGGACTTCGCGGGGCGCTTCGATGCCGATTCGGATCTGGTTGTTTCGCAGCTTGACAATCGTGATCGTGATATCGTCGCCGATTTTAATTTTTTCGTTCAGTTTTCGTGTCAGAACCAACATGGCATTCTCCTTAGTGCCCAGGTTTCCCACCGCCCGGACGGAGCGGTTGGGAAAAACCAGGATTGAAACTCGAAAAGATGTTAAAGGGGGGCCGCCGCGAGGTCCTAACTCCTCGCGGCAACGAAAGAGTGTTAATGCAATCGTGGTGCCAAAACTATTTCACAAACATAAACTTCTCGCGTAAGTGCTTTCCCTATTGCAACTTAGTGACTTTCCGACATTTTCGACCCGCCCGTACCTAGCGATCGAAAAGGAAGGAATTACAACTCTGATTCCCTGCTTTACAATGCGTCATGGCATCAACTCCAAAAAATCGGTGCAGCCGCTATACTCTGCCAGAGCCTGGCTGTTCGAGAAAGGTTCGCGGGCCTCATGCAATGTCACGAATGAACGCGTGCAATGTCACGGATGAACTTGAGGGGAGTGGATTCTGTCCAAGATCCTGCCGCGAGCCGATCCCTCGCAGGCCCGCTACTCTCACATCCAAGTTTCTAGCGGTGACCAAGCACCAGCCAGCCTCCCCCCACGATTGAATTCCTCTGCAGCGAATGAAAGCGGCGCGCATGCCAAATCCGGACCCCGTGCGAGAGCATGGCTATTACCGCACCACCGCCGCATCGCCTGAGTTGCGTGTCGCCGATCCAGCCTTCAACGCCCAAGCATCGATCGAGATGCTGCAGCGTTTTGATGACTCCGATCTCGTCGTGCTGCCTGAACTCGGTTTGACGGGCTACACCTGCGGCGATCTTTTTGCCACGGACACGTTGCTCGACGCGGCTCAGGACGCGCTGCTGACGATCGTGCGGGCGAGCATGTCACGGCGTGGGATTGTCGTGGTCGGCTTGCCATTAGCCGTCGGCACGAGTGTGATGAATGTGGCCGCGGTGGTCGCCCGCGGACGGTTGTGGGGAATCGTTCCCAAGACATTCCTGCCCACCTACCGCGAGTTTTATGAAGGTCGGCACTTTCGCGCCTCCGCTGCGGGAGACCCCACCACCGTATCGATCGGCGGCGAGGAAATCCCCTTCGGCACAGACCTCCTGTTTCGCGACCAGGATGCCGTGATTGCGGCCGAGATTTGTGAAGATTTATGGGTCCCCGTGCCACCGAGTTCGCACGCTGTCATCGCCGGCGCAAACGTCGTCGTGAATCTGTCGGCAAGCAACGAAACGGTGGGCAAGGCCCAGTGGCGACGGGATCTCGTCGTCAGCCAATCGGGACGTTTAATTTGTGGCTACGTCTATGCGTCCGCGGGCGGAGACGAGTCATCGAGTGACCTGGTCTTTGGCGGCCACTGTTTGATTGCCGAAAACGGCGGGCTGCTCGGCCAATCGCGGCGGATCGGTGACGGCGAGGATCCAGTGCTGCCCGCGCCGACCTGGTTAACGCGTGATCTCGATCTGCAGCGTCTCGCTCACGATCGCCGCGTGATGGGTTCGTTCGACGATTTTCGCGACTCCTTGCCTCGCCCCTATCGCTGGATTGAGATCGAGCCGATGGCGGCGGATTCCGCTGCGACGAAACCTCGTGTGCAATTGCAGCGTCAAATCGACCCGCATCCATTCGTGCCCAATAACGTGACCGAGCGAGAGGCTCGCTGCGCGGAAATCTTGGCGATTCAAACCGGTGGGTTGGTCAAGCGACTCGCGGGCCTGCCGCCAGACCTGACGCTATCGATCGGTATTTCCGGCGGTCTCGATAGCACCCTCGCACTGCTCGTTGCCGTCGGCGCGGTCGACCACCTGCAACGCGATCGCAGGGTTATCGAAGCGCTCGTTATGCCAGGATTCGGCACCACCACGCACACCCGCAGCAACGCGGTCGATCTCGTCAATCGACTCGGTGTGACCTGCCGCCTGGTCGACATCCGGCAACTGTCACTGGATACCTTCATCGGGTTGGAACACTCACCGCTGGGGATCGACGTGAGCGACGATACGAATCTCTCCCATTTGCAACGTGAATTGGAATCGACCGACGACGATGCCGCCGATCTCGTTTTTGAGAACGTACAAGCTCGCATGCGAACGCTACTGCTGATGACTCGTGGCTTCGTACTCGGAACCGGTGATCTGAGCGAGCAAGCCCTCGGGTGGAGTACCTACAACGGCGACCACATGTCGATGTATAACGTCAATTGCTCGATCCCCAAAACACTCGTGCGGTACCTCGTGCGGTATTTCGCCGATCACCGTCACGAGGGAGAAATGCGGAAACTGTTGCATGAGATTGCCGACACGCCAATCTCCCCAGAGCTGATGCCTCCATCGAGCGACGGAGATATTCGTCAGAGCACTGAGGCTTCTCTCGGTCCCTACGAGCTGCACGATTTTTTTCTTTACCACTTCGTTCGTGGTGGCTGTGACGTCGACAAGATGCAGTTCCTCGCATCGCAAGCGGAGTTCACCGAAGCCCATTCGACTGCCGTGATTGAGAAAACGTTGCAAACATTCATCCGCCGATTTTTCGCCAGCCAGTACAAACGCAACTGTGTCCCTGACGGACCGAAAGTAGGTTCCGTGTCGCTCTCTCCACGCGGAGATTGGCGGATGCCGTCGGACGCCTCTTCCGCCGCCTTTACAGCGAAGCGGGCTCGCTCATGAAAATCTGGATCGATGCGGACGCCGCGCCAACGGATGTCAAAACAATCGTGTTCCGCGCCGCGGCACGTTTGAAAATTGAAACGATTCTGGTTGCCAATCAAAAGATCGCGACCCCACCGGGTACCCCCACTGCGCGATCGGTCGTCGTCCGGGAGGGTGCCGATCAAGCCGACCGTTATATCGTCAAACATGGGCAACCCAACGAACTGGCGATCACGGCGGACTTGCCTCTGGCGGCCGACCTTGTCGCCAAAGGATTGCTCGTCATTGACCCCCGCGGCGAGGAGTACTCCGCGGCCAACATCGCAGGTCGATTGTCGATGCGAAATTTCATGGACACACTCCGCGGCACAGGCGTCGTCACCAACGGCAGCGCGCCCTATGGCGAGAAAGATAAAAAAGCATTTGCGGCCACGTTCGATCGATTGCTGCAAAAGGCGATCCGCTGGCACAGCGCGTCCTCCAGCGACGATTCGAGTTCAGAGTGAACGCGTTGGCGAGGTTCGGTGCCTGTCGCGAACCCATCGTGGGAGGCCTTCGCGAAGCCGCCAAGACATCGAGACGTTCGGTCACCTCAACCTTCGCGAGCGGGAAACAGCGTGCACGAGCGTCTACCGCGGCCCGCAAAGCATCCTAAGTTGACGCCTCCGTCGCCCCACTTCGGCCTCGCGGGGGTCGAACCCGAATTCAAAAATAGCCAAAACGGTCCGCTTCTTTCTGATATCCTTTCGGAGAATTCCGTTCTGAGATTCGAGAAAAACCATGGCCGACCGAACCCTGCCAAGTCCACCACAGCCCACCGGCTTGCTGGCGCACCTGTTGACGATACTGAGCGATACGAAGCGGTCGCGTATCAAAACGACGCTGCGTAGCGGATTGGTTCACGTCAATGGAGTGTCTATCACCCAGCACGATACCCAAATCTGCGGGGACGATACCCTTGAAATTCGCAGCCAGCGGGCTGCCGCCGAACGCTCGTTCCCGTTCGATGTTCTGTTCGAAGACGCAACGATCCTCGTGATCAACAAACCCAACGGGCTGCTCACCGTCGGCAATAAGCATGAAAAAACTCGCACCGTCGAGTCGATTGTCAACCGAGCCCTCGCCGAGCAGCGACAACGTTGCTACATCGTCCAGCGTCTCGATCTCTACACGTCCGGTGTTCTTCTGCTCGCCAAGACGGAACGGTCGCAATCGCAGATCAAGAACAACTGGGGCGATTCAGACAAAATCTATCACGCACTCGTCGAAGGCGCACCCGATCCATCGCAGGCGACCCTCACACACTTTTTGCAAGAGGACGATCGACTGCTCGTGCACGCTCACGAAAGTCCGGGCCGCAACTCCATCAAAGCCACGCTCTCATACGAAACGCTAACCTCCCGAGACGCTCACACGCTCATTCGCGTCAAACTAAAAACGGGCAAGAAAAACCAAATTCGCGCCCAAATGACAGCCATTGGCCATCCTGTTGCTGGCGACGCCAAATACGGCGCGACCACGAACCCCATTGGGCGTCTGTGCCTGCACGCCTCCAGTCTATCCCTGGTACATCCGAAGACCGATCAATGGCTATCCTTCCAGGCCCCCCTTCCTCCCGGCATGGATTTCTAACGGCCGGTGTGCCGATCGATCCCAAAGGGAATTGGAAACAGGCCCTCGATGACGTTAATGCATGCGAAAGGCGTCGTCGCCTTGCACGACTAGCCAGCGAGAGCCCAAAGAAAGCGAATCCGTTTCTTGGATGCTGCCGTCGGGCCACGTGATCGTGAATTGGCATGGCTCGCTCGAGTTGCCCACGCCCCATCGCACGACTCGCTCGCTACTGCACAGATAGCCGTCGCCGGATGTCACCCATGCAACACGCTCGAAGGAACGATCGGAAAAGAGGTCGCCGAACGCTCCGCGGTCGGAATGATCGACCGCGGAGCGTTCGACCACAACTTCAGACAGTAATTTTCCGCTCGTTCCTAACCCATTGCGGTGTAGGGTCACACGGGCTCCAACGGCATCCCGCGCCGATGCACGCCCCACAAGCTGCAACTCGATCCAGTGGTTCGGGGTATCGGTGTGATTGACGAGGACTGCGACGGGTTCGGTTTGATGAGTCACTCCCACATCGATGAGACCATCGCGATTCACGTCAAAGGTCCATAGGCCTCGGCCGAAATGCATTTTTTGCATGTAGCCTTCCGCTTGATCGATTTCGATCGGCACGTACTCCAGAGTGGAATCAAGCCCAAACAGCTGGACCGGTTGCGTCTGAATGATGGGTTCATTGGTGACTTCGTCTGCGACGTATGTATCCACATTGCCATTGCCAACCAACAACTCCGCCAAACTATTATTGTCAAAGTCCGCGGCCACGGTGCCAAAGCCCACCATCGGCAAGGTGCTGGAAACTAAGTTTTTCTGGGCGGTGTTGTCCTTCCATGTTCCTCCTGATTGCTGCTCATACAATGTGTTGTATTCACCCGAGAAGTTCGTGACATAGAAATCGACACGCCGATCAAGATTCAAATCGCCCACCGCAATCCCCATCGACCCCTGCGCCAACGAGCGGTCGTTTGAGGCCAAACCACGCGTGATCCCTGTTTCCAATAACCGCAGGGAGTCGGTGGGTCCCTGGGCACTCCAAAAATGGTTCTCGGTCTGGTCGTTTGCGATGTAGATATCCAGCCCAGGCAGTTCATCAAACGATCCCACCACCACGCCCAGCCCTCGTCCGGCCATTCGCGGAATCGCGTCCCAATGCGATGTTTGATCGACCAGATCTCCCGTTGCGTTGGTTCGATAAAATCGATCCTGATCGGCGGGAAACACGACTGGCGTGCACGATCGCTCAAAGCCGTCTGTTTCATACGTACAGTCGAATGTGGTGATGTTGTCGCCGTAACAATAGTTCAGCACGATCGCATCCGAGATTCCATCGCGATCGATGTCCGCGATCGCACCGGAGGTCGACCATTGTTGATTTCCGTTCTCCCCCAGCCGATCCGTGGCGTCGCTGAACGTGCCATCGCCATTGTTGATATACAAACGATTCCGACCAAAGTTCAGCACCAGCAGATCTGCAAATCCATCCTCGTTGATGTCTCCGACCGCAACTCCCTGGGCAAACCCAGTTTCTCCCACCCCGGTTGCTAGCGTGGTGTTGATAAATCGACCGCCTTGATTTCGCATCAGTGCGTTGGGGTCCGAGTCGGCCCGAGACGGTGTGCCACCAGCGGCGAGGAGATACAAGTCGGGCCAGCCATCGAGGTCATAGTCGATCACCCCCGCACCGCAGCCGAGAGTCTCGTGCAACTTGGTGTCCTTCGTGCTGGGATCGCGGCGCGTCCAGCCTGAGAAATCGAGACCCCGCTGATGCGCTTCATCTCGCAATTCGATCGGCGCTCTCGCTGCCATGAAGGCGGCAAGCGTGGAGCGGTGCGTTTGAATATCCGCTCCGTCACTCGCGATGTCTGCTGTCGATGCGACGGGCATCCGCAGCTCGGAGAGATCAAGCCGCAGTGCCGGTTGGTCGCTGGTTTGTTGCCATGGAGTCGACCGACTCATTTTGGCGACGATCGACTGACGTGCTCGAGTCGTCTGCTCGGACGCCGATTCTTGCATACTGATTGCCAGGGCGGCCCAGGCCTCGGCCTCCCAAAGCCGCCCCAACCCCTTCAGCGATTCAGCAATATCGATCGCTTGCAGTGGGGACGTGCGGTGCAATTGATCAAAACGTTCGACCAGTCGATCGAGCTCGTTTAGTTTCGCGCTGCGCTGGTAAACAGCGTCCACATCCATCGAATCGAGCTCCGCAACACCGTCCGCGGCGCGAAGCACACCGGCCAGTTTGGACCAAGCCTCGGTGACGTTGGCATCAACACGGGTAGCTTCCCAGTACGCCCGGCCGGCCTGTTCGAGTTGCCCCCGTGATCGCGCGAGGTCGCCCATCGCGATCCAATAGTCCGGATAACGATCTGCCGCTGCCGAATCACCGCCGACCAATGTCTCAAGTGTTTCAAATTGGCTCGATGCCGCCAGCACTCGGGCTTTTAAAGCGATGGAAATCGCCGAATCGGGATGTTGCTCGAGGATCTGGTCCAACAGATCCACGGACGCCGAATATTTTCCTTGATCGAACAATTTTTTGGCGCGGCCGAGCCAGGGGCGCTGATCGCTCGGATTGCGCGCAACCATCTCATCGAGCGGCCCCCAATCGAACGAGCGCCTCGGCATGCTGGACAAAGATACCAATAAATCCGCGTCGAACCGCCGGTTGCGGACCAATACTTGCGCATGAGGCAATGCGGCCAGCCGGTCCTCAGTACCGATGTAAAAATCGAAAAGCCAACGCCTGAGTTGGAAGTGCTGTGGATGCGACACAACCGCTTGCTCGAGCAGTTCGATGCCGTCATATAGCTTTCCGACACCAATCAGTGCGACGACCGTTTGCAGACAGCGTTCCTCGCTCTGGAACGACTCGGCAACACAGGCATCACGGAGCAAGTCAGCGGCTAGGCCGGGCTGCTCCGCAAAAAAAGCGACCCGTGCGACTTCCGACATCAGCTCAGGGTCGCCGGGATGCTGCAGAAGCACCGCGTTGGAATGTTCAATCGCTTGCTGCCAATTACCGTGGCTGGCCGCAGCTTGCATTTCCGCGAGCGAATCGAGATCCGCTCGCGGAGTGGTTTTCCGCTGAACAGGTGACACCTGTGGATTGCAACCTGCAAAGCCCAGGGCGGCAATCCACAAGCACGTCCATGCAACCCAGACAGACACCTGATCTTGGTTCGTCATCGTTTCTCGTTCGTGACAGCTCAAATCGAAATAACTGAAAATCGCCGATCACGAATACGACTCGCCAACCGGATTACTTTTTGGCGTTGGGATCGCCTTTCGCAAAACCGGCGTTCATCGCGGCCTCTTGCGCTTCAATTTCCTGATTGTACGCATCGATCGCCTCCTGCGAGGCATTCTCAGCGACATTCTGAGGCGCTCGGCCACCACAGCCAATCATGGCAGGGACAAGACAGCAGACAAAAAGAAAGTTAAGAGAGTACTTCACTCGATGGTTTCCTTCATGGAAGGGGATCAAAACTGATAAAGAAGACTGAAATGGCAGAAGACCTTTCAGTCTGATAACGAAATGGTCATCGCCGCCACAGGAAGCTAAAAATCTCCTACCTGTTCGTTTGCAGCACGTGTCCCGAGAGCTCCCCAGAGCCCATACGGGCTCTGCGATCCCGGGGCATTGTTATTCGCCCCGGTCCCCCCATAGATCACCATTGGATTCTGGCGATTACCTGCTTCGATCGAATCGGTGATGAACTTGACTCCACCATCACCCATCAGCACATGGACGCCTCCTTGGTGACGACTCGACGCGGGCGAGGTAGCGTTGCCGACGGCACCATTGCCATCACCACAGTTTTCACCGTTGGGCGGCAAGATGGTATAGAAACCCGTGAACGTCGTTCCGCGGTCAGCCCATCGAAATCCACGCCCTTCGGTGGACCCGCCAATCTGGCCCGATGTCAGCGTCTGTAACCAGTATTGGGGCCGGGTCGGATCGATCCACCCCGCCGTATCTCGACAATAACTCGGGTTGGCCAGGATCTCGGGACCGCCCGCGGAAACCTTTGTATAGGCCGTACGATTGTCCTTGTCACCCAAGTCCGTAGCGATCTCGCCCGCTGCAATCGTATTGGAGAGTCCATCTAAGATATCCCGGAATTTCATGCTTGCGAACATCATGAAGGGACCTCGCTGAGAGACTCTCGCGTCGCGGTTATAGCCGGTTTCGGCGGGATAGATCGATCCTGGCCGAAGGGCACCACCGCTCCAAGTATCAATTTCAACCCCGCGTCCCGAGAACATGCGATGCGTCGAGTCGCCTAAACAGGCGGCATAGTTTGTCCGTCCTAACGCGGGCAACCCGACTCCCGGATCACTGGGGCAACGGAGTGTCGGGATATCGGTCGCCCAGGGGGCAAAATTGATGTTCTGAGGTGTCGGCCCCATGGGCGGAAAGTCGCCATCACCGATCCAATCGACCGTCCCATTCTTGTTCACATCCGTTGGATTGGAGATCTGCTCCCAAAGTGCTTGCTGCTCGACAAACGGTGTCAAGGCAACGAGCATACTGAGCCGCCAATTGCTGCCCTGCGTGCTACTCGCATACCAGTTCAATCTGGCGCTCGGCTCACGTCCAATGCCATGGATCGGCATCTGGTTGAAGGCGGCATGGTAATTATGCATCCCCAGCCCAATCTGCTTGAAATTATTACTACAGCTCATCCGCCGAGCCGCCTCACGGGCCGCTTGAACGGCGGGCAACAGCAACCCCACCAACACTCCGATGATTGCGATGACAACCAACAACTCGACTAGCGTGAAGCCAGCGTGACCTTTTTTCGACATGAGGCACCTTTAGACAGGAGGAACAATATGAATTCCGCGTGCTCAAGCGGAGAACCGTAGGCATGTGGTCAAATCGCTCGCCAAGGCTAACGGAGGAACAAGGCAGCTAAAACGGACACTAACTGCGAACAATGCGACAAAGGCGATCGTAGGGGCTCGTCAACCCTCCGTCAATCTTTTTTGGGCGTTGATCCTGCATTTCCAGAGGGGGTATTTGCCGAAATTGCCCTCAAACACGACGTTTTACCTATTTCTGGGGTCTATACATTTTCGTATTTTCTCATGCGCACGCCACTCATCTGTTCAGTGCACGCGATCTCACCGTCGTACGGCCTATCGCGACTCGAGGCGGCGTGATGCACCTCCATCGGATCTCACGCAGCGGTGGGTTGGGGGCTTCGAAATGTCATCGCGAAAACGCCCGCGATCGCCTTAGCATCGCGTCATCAACAAGTGACGAATGCTCTCATAGCGACGTCGCTGGAGCGTCGAATCCCACGCGCTGCCGAGCGTACCTACGTCCGTTTTTCTTCACACGATGCTGAGTGGCCGCTCTCGAACGATTACACTCAATCAGAGCCGGAGATCACAACTCATCCATGGCACAGATCGGGATGCTATTCTGCAGACGAGAAATGTGAACGAACGGCGGATGCAACGACTGCATCGACGCAGCATCCACCCAAGCTAACTTCAGAGAGAAATTTGGAATGAGCATTCCCCGCCTGTCGCCGCTGCGCATCGCGATCGTCCTATGCTGCGTTTTTTCAAACCTGTCGAGCGATCGTGTGTTGGCGCAGGGGCGATTGCCTGCGTCTCCCATCGCAGGGGAGCCTGACACGTTCGCCCCGCCGCCAACATCAATCCCCGGCGGCTTCGGTTCAGACTTTTTCGAACCGATGGCACCGATCGCGATGCCGCCCTTGAGCATCCCGGCGGGGATGCGAGGCAAAACCGAACGGCCCGCCGTACCGACGGCCGACGACGTGCCCGCCCCGTCGGGCGGGCTGGAGGTTCGGTTCGGCAAACTCTACCATCCGAACAATGAACGGCTCGCCGTCCGTGACGATGAAGGCAACCGTGTCGTTGCCCGGTATCACGTCGGCAGCGGCGAGTCACGCATTGTGATGATGCCCGATGGTCGATTGGAAGCCTACGAAACGCAGCTCACCACGCCCACCGACGATCCGTTCGTGCCGATGTCGGTGGACGAAATCAGAGACCGCTGGCTAGCCGATGAACGCTTGTCGAAGCTCGGCATGAAATCAATCCAGAGCCAGAGGTTTCTGTTTCTTTACAACACCAGTGAGCCATTCATTCGAGCCACTCGCACGATTCTGGAAACCATGTACCCCGCGGTTCGCAAGTATTTTCAGCGGACTAAAATTGAAACCCACGAGCCCGAGTTCCCGCTCGTGGTGATCGCGTTCGCCACCGACGATCAATTTCAGGAATTCAAACGCATGCCCGAGGGCGTTGTGGCGTACTACGATAGCACCCTCAACAGCGTGTCGATGTATGAGCAATCGCGACTCAATCTTGTCGCGCCCCAGGTCGCGATCATGAATTCGATTTCCACCGTCGCCCATGAGGGCGTGCATCAAATATTGCACAACATCGGTGTCCAGCAACGGTTGTCGCGATGGCCGATGTGGCTCAGTGAGGGTCTGCCGGAATTCTTCGCACCCACTTCAACCAATGCCGGTGCGAAGTGGAAAGGGCTCGGGGCACCCAATGATCTCCGGATGAAAGAGATTGTCGATGACGTCAAACAGGGCCAACGACTGGGCAGTGGCACCAACCTGGCACGACTCGTCCAGCTCGACGCCTTCGATTCCAGAGAGTACGCGTATTCATGGGGCGTGATCCACTGGATGGCACGAAAGCACCGCGAAGAACTCTTTGCGTGCATTCGAGCGGCCTCGCAACGGCAGCCGCTCGAATACCTCGCCGAGAGAACCGACGACGATAGGAACGATGGTGGAGCGAAACCGGAGACGCCGCTGTTCGAGGAGCACCTCGGCACAAGCTACGCCGCCATGGAACGAGACCTGTCCACACACCTGTCCTCGCTACACTGGACGGACCCCGTGGAAAACCAGATCCACTACCTGGTGGTTTCGGGCAGCCAAGTCACGCTGACTTCGTCGCCCGACACCGTCCAAAGGTTACGAAAGTCCACCCTGCCGCTGCGCACTTTCCGAGTCCAAAGCTTCCCCAACCGAACTTCGGCCATGCGTGCCATGCAGGCGATCACTCGTTGACCCGTGTCCCTCTGGCGTTTTACTTCTGATAGCTGGGGGCCTCGTATCATCGTGAAGAATTCATCGCAGAGGCGGGGAGACACAACATAGCACCTGAGGGACATAGCATCTTCTCAATAAGCTTGCTGCTCGTAGCAAAATCAGTTTTCCCGCTCCGATGGGGAAGTCAAAATCCTTCAAGAAGTGCTGTGTCCCTCTGGCGTTTCCATGAAGAATTCAACGCAGAGGCGGGGAGACGCAACGACGCAGAGAAATCCCATCAAGGCCTCTAATTCTCTCGCTTCTCTGCGTCTCCCCGACTCTCGCGTCTCTGCGTTCATTTTCGTCACAATGACCGCGGTGGGGACTCGACCTGAGGGACATAGCGACCTGAGGGACATAGCACCTTCTCAAGAAACTTGATGCTCGTAGCAAAATCAGCTTTTCCGCTCCGATGGGGAGGTCAAAATCCTCGAAGAAGTGCTGTGTCCCTCAGTCGTGTTCGAAGAAGTGCTGTGTCCCTCAGTCGTGTTCCCCATCAAACTGAAAATTGTCGACGGTGATGTGGCCCCAGCCGGTTGCGGATTGATCGACGATCTTTAGATACAACTTCTTGCCAGCGTAGGGCGTCAGGTCCCACACGACCTTTTGCATCACTTGGCTGTTGATACCGCTCGCCTTTTTCAACTCCGTGCCGTCCTCGAGGCACAATGCCACGTAGGTATCCGGACCGCGGCCTCCACCGACTCGAAATGTCATCGGGCCGCCCGCAGGGACGAACCGAGGAGAAACGATGACACCCGTCTGACTGTCCATGCCTTTCACGGCGTTCACCGAAGGCTCCAGGGTGGTCAGGTAATACGTTCCCTGCTTGTTGTACTCGCCCAGGCCTCGAAAGAACGTGGAACGGCTTCCCAGTAGATGTCCGAATTTGCCTTCGATCACTTTCCACGGTGCCAGGTTCCCGGATTCGAAATCGAACGAAGCGCTTCGCTTACTCGGTGTTGCCGCTGACTTTGTGGCAGGGTTTCCCGCTGAAGAACGCCCCTCTTTTCCGGGACGCTGCCTCGTCTGCAGAGGTGCGTAGCTTCCAAGTAGTGTGCTGAGTTCCTGCACCACGTCTGGATAATCGTCGTGCACGTTTGCCGTTTGATTGACATCCGACGCCAAATCATAAAGTTGTGCGGGTGGTGCATCCTGTTTGATTTTTCCGTTTTCGATATCGCTGTTCACCGACCCCACAAAGCTAGCCGCGGGCGGTCCGGCGAAGGTGTGGTCGCCGGGATTCCGCCCGCCGAAACCGCCGCTGCCGCGAGCCGGAATGTACATCCAATTTCCTTTCCGCAGCGATAGATGCGTGCCTTTGTACGGGGCCAGAACCAGATGGTCGCGGATTGTTTGCTCCGGTTCCCCAGTGATGGCAGGCAGCACATTGATGCTGTCGGCTTGCTGGTCCTGGTCCAATATTTGTCCAGTGACTGCCGCAAACGTCGCCAGCATGTCGACATTGCCGATCAATTGGTGGGACACCGTTCCGGCTTTCACCTTGCCCGGCCAGCGCACGATCATGGGCACGCGGTGGCCACCTTCCCAAACGCCGAATTTGAAACCCAACAAGTCGCCATTTTGTCGATGCCCCGCCTCAAACGCCGCCTGCCCGCCGCGGTTGAACATGCCACCGTTGTCACTGGTAAAGATCACCAGCGTGTTGTCGCTCAGTCCGTTGTCGTGGAGACAAGAAAGAATTTCGCCGACGATCCAGTCCAGTTCATGGATGGAGTCGCCATAAAGTCCACACTTGCTCGTGTTCTGAAATTGCTTAGCGGGCGTAAAAGGATGGTGGATGTTCGTGGTTGCCAAGTACAGGAAGAACGGCTTGCCACCGCGTTCATTGATCCATTCGACCGATTTCTTCGCCAGAGTTGTCCCCACCTGATAGTCATTGAATCGTTTGTGCGCTTCCTTCGCCCCACCGAATTGATTTGGACTTCGCTGCGCAGCTTCCGGTGGAATGGGTGTGATCGGTGTGGCGTCTTGGAAATTTCGGCCGAGATGAACCAATGGGTCGTTGGGGTCACTGCCGACGATGCGATCGTTTTCAACAAAGACATACGGAGGTGCGCTGTTGACCACTGGCATTCCAAAGTAGTAGTCGAAGCCGAGAGCCTGCGGACCGGGGCTGAGCGGTTCCTGCCAGTCATTCTTTTGTTCCCCGAACCCGAGATGCCACTTTCCAAACGCCGCCGTGTCATAGCCGCTGGCCTTGAAAACATCCGCGATCGTCTGCTTGTCGGTGTCGATGATCAGTGGAGAAGTGACGGGCGCCGGCCCCCAAACTCCTTTGCCTCCATGGGCGCGAAAAGGATACTGGCCCGTCAGCAGCGCATACCGTGAGGGCGTACACACGGCCGAAACCGAATGGGCATCGGTGAACCGGCGTCCTTCGGTGGCGAGTCGATCAATATTGGGCGTTTGCACCTGGGTCGCACCATAGCACCCCAGATCACCGTAGCCCAGATCGTCGGCAAAGATCAAAACCACGTTGGGCGGAGTCTCCTCGCCGCGACAAAGCGGCATCCACCCTAGCGACAGAAGGATAGCAGCATAGGTAAATAGTGTTGAGTATTTCATCATGTTCCGTTGCGACAGAGTTGCCGCGATTGCCTTGCGGATGAAGGGCGAGTTTTTGCCCACGGTCGGTGGAAACATCTTATGGTTCCTGGTGAGTGATTAGCCAGTCATTCGGTATCTCATACAGCTGAATCTTTATCAGCGTTTCGCTGCCGCCCCGCTTCTAATCACCGATATGCATCGCCACGCGGTCGCCGGGAGGAAGGACATGCCGTCGCCAGAAGATCAGAGGAGCAGCAAGAGGGTGATTTTTAACCAGCACATTTTCATTGACTCGGCGCGCGGCGAATCGGGCTATCGATTGTTCTGCATGAAGAACTGCACCGTACGTTCGATAATCGCTTCCCGCGAGGGATCGATTTCCGCGTCGACCTTGCGCCAGTTGTGCCCCGCGTTATGGATGATCATGATCTCAACGGGTGCCTCAACTTCAGTTGCTTTCTGCTTCATGTAGTGAGCATGTTTGACCGGAATGGTCGTGTCTTTGTCACCCTGGATCATCAGCAGGGGCGGGCTGTCTTGGCGGAGGTAATTGACCGGACTGACTTCACGATAGCGAGCCAATTTGTCTGGCGACCCCGAATCGGAGTCGAGAATGCGAGCAGCAAACCGATCCTTGAAGTCAGCTCGGTCATCGTGGTTGAACAGTTCCATGTTTTCAAAATCACAGGGTCCGTACCAAGAGACGCCTGCCACCATTCGGTAGCGAACTTCGGCGAGCGCGGGATCTCCCTGTAATTGTTCAGGCGATGCCAGCAGGAGCATTTGTGCGAGATGGCCGCCTGCAGAATCTCCCATCACACAAATACGCAGCGGATCAATGTGCAACGCCTCACTGTGCTTTGCCAAATAGCGAATGGCGTCTTTGCAATCGATGACGCAATCACGCATCGCCACATTGCTGCCCTTTTTGGCCAACCGGTAGGTCACGGACGCTACCGCGAAACCTTCCTGGATCAACTGTTTAAAAACGGCGGCAAAAGATCCACTGGCGGCCTTGTATCGATTCCCAGCCGCCCATCCTCCACCGTGAGTAAACACAATCACCGGAGATTTTTCGGAACGTTTGGCCGTCGGGTGATACAGGTCCAGCTTGAGATCTCTTCCTGCTACCGTTTTGTAGACAATTTCCAGCTGGCGTTCTCCGCCAGTCTCTAAATACTTGGCTCCCTTGGGCGTCCGCGCAGCATTGGTCTGGCGCTGTGTTTCTTGAGCTGTGATTCCGCTGGTTGCTGTCACAGCCATCATGATGGCGACGATCGTTCGAATTTTCATTCTCTTGCATTCATTAGGGGCTGGCTCCGTCGTCGAGCGACAGAGTGACGTTGCTGTTGAGTTGGATCGTACGAGTCGGAAAATCTCTCCGGCGGGGACGCGAACCGTTCCTCACCCCGCATCATGACACGCATCGATAGCGTCTTGGGTCACTTGGGTATCCAACGCAACACCGTCTCCGATAGCGCGGGAGCTCTTAATGCCGATCCCCTTGGTATTGCTCGTGTCATTGCCGTCTGCAACCGCGTCTTGCACAGCACAGGCACCTGACAACGCGCCGCCCAGGCGAAACGTGATCGCAATCTGAAACGCTGGAAATGGTCGATTCATCGCTATTTCCAGTCGATGCTGGCGGTTCGGTTCTTGATATCCAGTTCCACCGAAGCGTGTTCAAACGCTCGCGAATAGCGAAAGCCGTCCTTCGTCGCCGGGCCGAGCGGCGGTCCAAGTGGACGATCGTATTCGGGAAACCAACGCATCCAGCGGTCGTTCTCGTTGGCCGAGTAACCCTCATGAATGCGGAAGTAGCTATGCTTTTCGGCGCAGACGAGAAAGATCGCCAGCGGATAGATCAGCCCAGCCCTGGCCTGCGCATCCGATGCAACGTTACTGTGACCTTCGTCGATGCCCAGACGACTGGTGTTCTTGACCGTGTTCCCGGGCGGTGCGAATCCGGTCGTTAATGCGATGATCTTGCCCTGGCGTGCCGCCTGCTGCACCGCGTCGATACCCTTGGCGACATAGTCCTCGTAGCTGACCCCGCCGACATTGTGAAAAAATCCTTCCAGGTATGATCCGTCGAAGTAATTGAGGTACTCCATCCCCGCGTTCTTAAACCGTGCACGAATAATATTGGCGAGCATCAATTTGCTCGGACCAATCGCTTCTCTGGTCTGCTTCATCAGTTCGTGATAGCCATCGATCGTCTGCATCTTCTTGCCAGCGCCGATCTGACCACGCAGGTACTGTGGCTCCAGGGCTTTGATGTTTCCATCCAGAAAGATGCCGTCGATGGCCGGGTCGCTCGTCATTCGACTGCACGCCTGTGCCCACCAGTTGCGCACATTCGCATTAGAAAGATCGTAGGCTTGGACCCGGTTACGAACGAGCTTTGTGGATCCATTGCGATCGCGGAGCAACGCCCCAGGAATTCGCTCAAGCTGTTCGTCCGCTTCATACCCACCGTAATGCACGATCACGTTGCGGTAATAAAGAATCGTGGTCTTCGGATTGATACCCTTGACCGCTCGCGCCGCAGCGAGTGTTCCCGCCTCGACGGTGCCGTGGTCCTTCTGACCGTTGGCTTTTTCAAACGTGATCAATGGGAACTTGGCCAGGAATTTGATTTCGTCATCGGTGTACGATGTGTCTTTCCGGACATGCATGTACAACGGAATGCGATCCCAGGAAAACTCCGGGAGTCGCGTCTGGGACTCTCCCTGACTGGGTGTGATGCCGGGATGCGTAGATTGAGCCCGTGAGGAATCGGCGCAAACGGCAGAAGCAAGGAAGAGCAACAGGGTCAGCGGCAGGATTTTGTACATACTGTTTTTAACCTGAGGGCGAATCGTCCAACATCGATGTGTTAAAAAAACGACGAAACTTCGGCATCTCGTTTCACGGGCGAGTCCGACCGGCGGTCTCGGCCTGCAGCACGCCCAACACGGGCGTGAGAGTCCCCGATAATGAAGGAACGAGCGGAAACTAAGTGGCCGAACGCTCCGCGGTCGGAACGGTCGACCGCGGAGCGTTCGGCCACAGTCTCAGGCAGTAATTTCCCGCTCATTCCTAATCCCGGTTTTCTTGCCGCAACGCAGTATACCCAATGTAAGGAACGAGCGGAAAATAAGTGGCCGAACGCTCCGCGGTCGGAATGGTCGACCGCGGAGCGTTCGGCCACAATCTCAGACAGTAAATTTCCGCTCATTCCAAAGTTCAACAATGGGTATCTACGCTAATTCCGTCCGATCCTGGACCTCACTGAAAAATCGGAATGGTGCGAGTAGATTGTCCTTCATCCTCGGGCCGCCGCCTGTGGCCTGGCACAGCAGGATGGTCGTATCGTCCACGGTTAAATTCTGCGGATTCAACGAGGTGATCCGCTCAACCAATGCGGGTATGAGCCCCGCCGGATTACCAGCTGGCAAATCAGAAACCAGTTGCAAGACACCCTCGCAGCCGAGTTGTTGGCCATGAGCGTCCTCTGCTTCGGTAATCGCGTCACTGAAGCTGAGTACCAGATCGCCAGGGTGCAGGGTTATGTGATGTTGAAAATAGGCTGCCTGATCACTGACCCCCAGTGGTATGTCTGAGAAGACGTCTGCATGATCTTCGCGATCGGATAGTTCAGTCCAGCACTGGTCCGCCGAGCGGCGCAATAGCGGCGGTGGGTGGCCTGCGTTGCATAGTGAGTAGCTGCCCGTCGGTGCGAAAAAAGTACTGACCAATGCGGTGGCAAATTCACCTTGAACATTGAGCTTTGCAAACTGCTCGTTCATTCCCGCGACGAAGCGTGATTGGCTGATGAAATTGACATTGCGGCGCATCAGGTCGCGAAGTTCGAGGGCGATCGCTGAGACTTCCTCGCCGTGGCCGCTGACGTCAGCCAGCAGCATCCTTGAAATACGCCCCGATGCGCAGGAAGAGAGGAAGTAGACATCACCCCCAGAATCAGAGCCGGCAAGCGGCATGGAATATGCCCAGATCCGCAATCCTGCCATCTCAATACTGCGATCGGCAGCTCGATTGCCGCCCCAAACTTCCATGCACTTCATCCGCTCGGTTTCGGTTGCATTCATCGGTTCACCTTGGGGTCAGTACATGTTGTTGAATGTCTATCCAATTCTTCCTACCGCGATTCTAGCAGCTCGCTTCGTACTTCATCGGGGATTTTCGTTCGAAGCGATTAGATGGGGGACAGGCAGGAATAGTTGCTGTGTCGCTTCTGATAGGTGGGTGACCTCGCATCGTCGTGAAGAATTCAGCGCAGAGACGGGGAGTCGCAAGGACGCAGAGAAATCCGATTGCGGCCTCTGATTCTTTCGCTTCGCTGCGCCTCCCCGACTCTCGCGCCTCTGCGTTCATTTTCGTCGCAAAGCACGAACTGAGGGACACAGCACCTTCTCAAGAAACTTGATGCACGCACCAAAATCGTTTTCTCTGCTCCGATGGGAAAATCAAAATTTCAGAAGAGGTGATGTGCCCCTATGGCGTGTCGGTGTCCCTATGGCGTGTCGCTTCTGATAGGTGGGCGGCCGTATCGTCGTGAAGAATTCAACGCAGAGACGGGGAGTCGCAAGGACGCAGAGAAATCCGATTGCGGCCTCTGATTCTTTCGCTTCTCTGCGCCTCCCCGACTCTCGCGCCTTTGCGTTCATTTTCGTCGCAATGACCGCGGTGGGGACTCGACCTGAGGGACACGAAGGCGCATGAGGGACACAGCACCTCCCGAAGTACGTTTCCGTCGGACGAGCTAAAAAATCAGCGAGATGATCGGTGGCGGCATTCTGCGGAGAGCGGATGGAACTCAAATCGGTGCAAAATACGCCGTAGCCCAGGCTCCAAATTGGTTGCCCCTCTTTCTCTGCCCCTCTTCCACGGCAGGGCAATAAAAAAACCTCACCTACAATCTGCAGGTGAGGTTTGTAATCACAATCGTTGACGCAGAAGCGACTACAAAGAGGCGCCTGTTTCGTTCGATGCGCGAGTACCCAATGCACCCCATAGCCCAAAGGGGCTTTGCGAACCGGCGGGTAGACGTACGCCACCTTCACCGACATGTGGACTCGACGAATTACCAGCTTCGATCGAATCAGTAACAAACTTGACGGCTCCGTCGCCCATTAATACGTGGCAACCACCTTGATGTCGACTGCTTGGTGGCATAACCCCAGTATTAAATGAATGGGTCTGCATACAAAGTTCGTTATTTGGAGGAAGAATGGTATTCACGGCTCCATGCAACCCGCGGTCCAATGCCCATTTCATACCGCGACGATCTTCGGGAACCGCAATTTCACCAGCAAAGTTTGCTGTCGACAACCAAAAGCTCGGCCGAGTTGGATCGATCGAAGGCCGACAGGCAATCGATCCGCCCGCAACGGTAGGATCCGTGGTTAGCTGAACACCACGTGTACGAACATCATTGTCTCCCAAGTCGGACGCGATTTCACCCGCACAAATCGTGTTGGAGAGTCCATCCAATACATCGCGGAACCTTGATTTTTCTCGCGACACGAAGAATCCGCGACAACCCGCTTTCGCCGCAATCGATCGAGCCGTTGTCAATCGACCCTGGTCGTCTTCAGGACCTTGGTTGTAATAGGCGGAGTCTCCGGTACAGGCAGCGTAATTATGACGTCCCTGGCCCGGTATCCCTTGGCCAGGATCGCTGGGGCAACGAAGTCCAGGTATTTCGGTCAGAAACGGGGCGTAGGGTGAAGCTGCGTGGGTATTCAGAGTACGACGGGGGTTGGGTCCCATAGCCGCAAAATCAATCGTGCCGTCATTATTCCAATCCAACGGATTGCTAATTTGGTTCCACAGAGCCTGCTGTTCCACAAACGGCAACAACCCGACCAGCCAACTCAACTCATTGTTGTTGTTGTTGTTGACATTATTGCCGGACACTAGACCCGGCGTGCCACCGTTGACTTTGGGCAACTGGTCGAAAGCAGAGTGATAATTGTGAATCCCCAAGCCGATTTGCTTGAAATTATTACTGCAACTCATCCGCCTTGCTGCTTCACGAGCAGCCTGGACGGCAGGCAATAACAGGCCCACTAAAACACCGATAATTGCGATCACGACAAGCAATTCAACCAATGTGAACGCCTGCCTCCGTTTCATACTTAACATTCAAGTAACTTTTTAAAATAGAAAAAACAAGGAAAACAATCCGCGATCAAATGCATCACGGTGCCGACGGCGATAACCTCAAAAAAGAGACGCTCACATTTTGAAGTTCTACGAAATCGTTCAATCTGGATTCGAACCTTCCGGAGTTGGGTTTTCCGCAGCGTAAGTAGCGAGCTCGTCCTGTTCGGTAACGACATTCGGGCCACCCGATCCGCCACATCCAATGACGAATGCAAGCAAAAGAACAGAAAAGACTAACAACCCAGGAATTCGCATTTGAAATCAATTTTTCGATATGAGGTAGAGAAAACGTGCGTAACAAATTCTGGTGTTTTTACGCACCAATCAGAGAGCCACCCCCCAGAACGGCAGGTGACCACCGCGTGCCAAATATTCAACTGGCGAGAATTCAACCATTCAACTGGCGGGAATTCATCATCTGGAAGGATAAACACCGCCTAGTTGGACGGGTTCCGACTCCTGTGCCGATTTTTATGCCAGAGCAAGTCGCATGTTTTTTATCAGGCGACGAGTTTAGCGATTAAGCAGCGGGCGTCTATTACAAATCTGCGATCACTTCAAGCGTTTGGCCAAATAATTTATGCTCATCCACCGGAAGGGTGTTCTTATGTACGTGGGAACGCGCTATAAGGATCGCGACCGGGCATTATCCTGGACCGCTAAATCGTTGGGGTTGCAATGCGTTTTGCATTGCGCAAGTTTTCTTCTGCATCTCCGCCTCCTGAAGACCAGACCCCATTGTCCAGTCTCCCCTCTCCCCCACGCTTCGTGGGGCAGAGGGGAGACTGGGACGTTTTGGCTTCGCTCGGAATCAAAATCCAAGGCAGGATAATAGCGTCAACGCCAAAGATATTAGCGGTCCAGCATTATCCTTTACTCAATTGCTCGGTCATGCTTTGACGTGCCTGCTCGATCGCTTGCGGCAGTTTAGCGGGGTCCTTACCCCCGGCCTGGGCCATGTCATCGCGTCCGCCGCCTCCGCCGCCGACAACTTGGGCGGTATCACCGACCCAACGCCCGGCGTTGAGACCACGGTCGACAAGTTCGCGGCTGAGGCCGCCCACCAGGACGACTTTGTCACCTTGAGCTGCGCCCAATAAAACCGCGGTCGGGCCCTTGCTCTTCTTGCGGATTTGGTCGATCCAGCCTCGCATCACGTTCGGATTGGCTCCGGGCGTGTCTGCGACCACGAGCAGAGTATCACCAATGGTAACACCGGAGGCGATCAGGTCGTCCGCCGACAAGTTGCCACCAGCGGTGACCTGTTTCAACTCGGTCACCAATCGGCTGCGATCGGCCAAGAGGGCATCGAGACGTTCGGTGACGTCATCAATCGCGACATTGAGACGCCGTGTCAGCTCGCGGACGGCCGCCCGGACAGCATGGTAGTTTGATGTATCCGTCGCGGTCGCCTTGGCAGCGCGGGGGTCAAAGTGGAATTCAGCGGGATGATCAGCGGCTTTGCCGGCCGACAGTTCTTTCTTCAGACTGCGCACATCGTTGATCAGGACCTCGGTGGCGGCGGCAGCATAGTTAGCCTGACAGCCAAGTCGCTCAGCGACCTGATCGAGTAACCGCTGGGTCTGCTCACGGTGTTCGGTCGCGCGTTGTCCCGTGAGCGCTTCGATCCGGCGGGTGCCGGTTGAAACGCTCTCTTCGACAACGAGTTCGAAGGCGCCGATGTCGCCCGTATTGCTCAGGTGCGTGCCGCCGCACAATTCGCGGCTGAACTCACCCATGGAAACCATCCGACACGGATCGGGATATTTCTCACCGAACAGCATCATGGCACCCGCCTTCCGCGCCGCATCGAGCGAGACGGTGTCCCAGCGGATCGGGGCTCGCTGGGCGACGTGTGCCAGCACATCCTGTTCAATCTCGACGAGCGTCTCGTCCGGGATGGCTTTCGGGTTCGTGAAGTCAAAACGCAAGCGATCTGGCTCGACTTTGCTGCCCTGTTGCTCGGCGTGGCGCCCCACATGGTTATGCAAGGCGTGGTGCAGGACGTGGGTTGCCGAGTGAGCGCGGGCGAGCGCCGTGCGGTTTTCGACGTCGACTTTTGCGAGGCAAATCTCACCTTCGCTGAGCGTACCGCGTGTGAGCTTGCCAAGATGCACGATCAACGACGCATGACGCTGGGTATCGATCACTTCAAACGTGAAATGATCATTTTCGATCACTCCCGTATCACCGACTTGGCCGCCCGATTCGCCATAGAAGGGCGAGTGATCGAGCACGAGTCGGTGGATGGCGTCGCCGGGACGGTCGAGGTGCGCGAGCAATTGGCCCTCGTCGCCTTTGGCCTTGCCGTCGCTGGTGATGATGCCTTTGACGACCGCACTGGCTTCGGTCGATTCGTAGCCGATAAACGGTGTCTCCCGCAGGGCTTCTTTGAGCGTTTCCAGTGGACCGGTTTGGAACAGCACCCGCTGTCCGCCGTCGCTGACGCCGGCGTGGGCTTCCATCGCCTTATCGAAACCGGACCAATCAAAGGTAAAGTTCTGTTCCGCCGCGAGTGTTTGCACGAGTTCCGGTGGCACGCCGTACGTGGTCAGCAGATCGGCTGCTTCGGCGCCTGGCACCATCACGGAGGATTCCGATCGCATGTCGTTGAAGAGACCGCTGATGCGTTTCATGCCGCCGTCAATCGTCGAAAAGAACGCTCGTTCTTCAGACTCGATCGCCTCACTAACACGCTGTGTCGTTTGGGTCATTTCGGGGTAGGCAACCTTGGACGCATCGGCCACCGCGGAGGTGAGCTGATACAGAAACGGTTCACGCAGGTTCATCTGGTATCCATCGAGCACGGCGCGGCGGATCAGGCGGCGGATGACCGAACGGGCGTCTTTGGGGCCCGGATACACATTTTCATGAATCGCAAAGACGGCCGCGCGAGCATGGTCGGTAATGCGGCGAAGGCGGCGACCGTGATCGCTGTCGTATTCATATTTCACACCACAAACTTCCGCAGCTGCCTGCACGATCGGGAACAGACTATCGATGTGGAAGTTGGTCGGCACGCCCTGCAGGACACTGGCCGTTCGCTCCAGCCCCATGCCGGTATCGATGTTCTTGCTGGGAAGCGGATGCAGGTTGTTCGGCGGCACGCCAACGCGATTGAACTGGGTAAACACCAAGTTCCAGATCTCAACTTCACTACCGTCGTCGAGCTTGTAATAGATCTCGCTGCACGGTCCGCACACGCCGTCGGGGCCCTCGCTCGGTGCCGACGCGGGCCAAAAGTTCTCGTCCTCTTCCATCCTGGCAATGCGGGATCCGGGCAGACCGATCGATTCATTCCAAATCTGGAACGCTTCGTCATCGTCCTTATAAATGGTCACCGTCAATCGTTCCGGCGCGATGCCCAGCCACTTCTTGTCGGTGAGAAATTCCCATGCCCAGGCGATCGCTTCAGGCTTGAAATAGTCGCCGAAGCTGAAGTTGCCCAGCATTTCGAAAAACGTGTGATGAAATGCGGTCCGGCCAACGTTATCGATGTCACCGGTGCGAAGACATTTTTGGCAGGTGGTGGCGCGGGTGTAGTCGAGTTTGACTTTGCCGAGGAAGTGATCTTTGAATTGGTTCATGCCGGCGGGCGTGAACAGGACCGAGGGATCCCAGGCCGGCACGAGCACGTCGCTGGGCTGCCGCACGCAACCTTTGGTTTCATAGAATTCGAGATATTTTTCGCGTAGTTCGTCTGTCTTCATGGCTGTTTATTTCTGATGGGATGCGGTTGGATTGGTTAGGCGATCGGCTCGAGGACTTCTTTACCGACCCAGGGCTGGAGGATTTTGGGAACGCTGATCGAGCCGTCGGCACGTTGATGATTTTCTAAAATGGCGATCATGGCGCGTCCTGTCGCCACGGCGGTTCCGTTGAGAGTGTGCGCGTACTGAGTCCCCTTTTGCCCTGGGGTTTTGAATCGCACGTCCAGACGTCGGGCTTGATAGTCGGTGCAGTTGCTCGTGCTCGTCACTTCGCCCCACTCGCCAGCGTCACCGCGTCCGGGCATCCAAGCCTCGAGATCATATTTGCGGTAGGCGGGGCCGCCCAAGTCCCCGGCGGCGGTGTCGACGACACGGTAAGGAACCTCCAAGGCATCAAAAATCTCGCACTCCAGCTCACGCATCTCCTCGTGAACGGAATCACTTTGCTCGGGCAGCGTGAAGGCGAACATCTCGATTTTGGTGAATTGATGGACCCGGTAGAGCCCCCGCGATGCACGTCCCGCCGCGCCCGCTTCGGTCCGGAAACAATGACTCAAACCGCATAACTTGATCGGCAATTCTTCGCTCGCGAGGATCTGGCCGCTGAGCATGCCGCCCAGTGGGATCTCCGCCGTCGCGACGAGGTTCAGCTCGGTGTTCTCGATACTGTAAATTTGAGTTTCCGGGCCACGTGGATTGAAGCCCGTGCCTTGCAAAACGCTCGTCAGCGCCAAGTCCGGGGTGGTGACGGGCGTGAAACCGCGGTCGGAGAGGAAACTGATCGCGAACTGTTGCAGGGCCAGGTCCAATCGAACGGCGGCGTTGCGCAGGAAATAGAACCCCGATCCGGCCACGCGGGCGCCGCTCTCGAAATCGAACAGGTCATGCTTTTCGCCGAGAGCGAGATGATCGATTGGCTTGAAATCGAAAACGGGTTGTGGTGTTTTCCCAAACCCGAGCTCGTTAGCGTCTTCTTCACCGCCATCGGGAACCGCGGGGTGGGTCAGGTTGGGCAGTGCCGATTGCAGTTCGAGAATGCGGGCATCGAGCTCGTTCTGCTCCGCGGCGGCGGCATCTTTCTGGTCTCGAAGTTCTCGACCGGCGGCAATCAACGCGTTTCGCTCATCGGCGTCTTTCGCCGATGCGATGCGTTTGCTCGTTTCGTTCGCTTGAGTATTGAATTCCTGAGATTTTTGTAGCGCCGCCAATCGCTGCGTTTCGAGTTCGCAAATCGATTGCACGTCGACCTTGACCCCGCGCCGCGCCGAGTTTTGGGCGACTAGATCCGGGTTTTGCAGAATAAATTTGCGATCGAGCATCGGCGGAGAGCAACGTGAGAGAGGAACAACGAACGGGAGTCTGAGCGTAAAACGCACAACTTAACGAAAGTTGCCGACTTTTCGCAGGCCCGGTTCGCGGGTCCGGCGCAAGGAAGTTGCCGTATGGCGGGCCAAAGGTCCCGAAGTCTGCTTCGCTCGGCCCAGCCGACAGCAAAAAAAGTACGTTTTGCTGGGATTGCTGGGCCATTTAAGGACATCGCGACGCAGGCCAAACTTTCGGTGTTTCGCGTCGCGTGCGAGGGCGCGACAGTCTGGCAGCGGTCGCAACGAACGAGTGTTTAGCAGTCGGCCCTCATCGCAGCGGTTTACGCTGGTGATGGGCACGGATGCGATTCACCAGCGTCCAGGCGGGATGATGCGTCCGCAGCAACGCCACGATGCGGCTGGTCGAGACCTTCCAGAGGGGAGCCACCAGGCTCGGCTGACCGCCGGCGACATGCAGATCATTCAGCAATAAGGCGATCACGGCGGGGTTGAGCGGGTTGTCCTCCGCGAGTTTCAGTGGCGTGCCGCGAAAGCGATCTCGGACTGCCTGCTCGAGTGATTCGGGCAGCACGTCGGGCTCCGCCGCCAGCGGCGAGGTCGTTCGTAGGCCGACGGCCAAAACGTAGCGCAGACGGCGGATGGCGACATCTCGGTTGCGGTGCTGGTTCCGCTGTTCCGTCGCTTCCGCCGTGATCTCCGCAGGCCGAAAAGTGACAAAAACACCTGAGGCGGTGCGGTTGCGATGCTGGCCACCGGGGCCGCTTCGCGACTGCATGCGGAATTCACACTTCGAAAGCAGGTCATCGATTTCCCAGACGGCCGGATGGGGCGAGGCAACATGCGTCAACGCCAGCCGCTGGCTGGGACTTGGCATCTCCGCGGACGACGGGTCGGCACGCGGGGAGCGGGAATCGGATGATGGATTGTTGTCGGACATCACATGTTCGTCGCGGCGCGACGGCACTTTAAAACCTCACCCTTTCGATCACGAACTGAGTGTCCAGTCGCGTCGTTGCCGACTGCTGGGGATGCCCATCTTCTTACGATATTTCGTGACCGTACGGCGGGCGACGGTCATCCCCGAATGGTGCAGTTCCTCGACCAAGGCTTCGTCACTAAACGGCTTGCTCTTGTCTTCCTTGTCGATCAATTCTTGCAACTTCAAACGGATTGTATCCCATGCGACATCGTCACCGTCCTCGGTTTGGGTGCCGCCGACGAAGAACCGTCGCAGCGGCAGAATACCGCGAGGGGTTTGAATCCATTTATCGTCAACGGCCCGGCTAACGGTGGTCACGTGGACGCCTACCTTGTCGGCGATCTGCTGCATTTTGAGCGGTTCGATCGCTTCGGGCCCCTCATCGAGAAACCGTTTTTGGTGTTCGACAATGGCCTCGGAGACTTTCGTCAAGGTACTCCGGCGTTGCTCGATCGAATCAATCAACCACTGGGCACCGTTGATTTTCTGCTTGATAAACTCGCGTTCTTCCGCCGAGCAATCCGAGGCCTGCAAGCGACTGCGGTAATACTTGCTGATAAATAGATTGGGAACGCGATCGTCATCGAGGCGAACGCGATACTCACCCGATTCGTCTTGCTCGAGAATGATATCGGGGGTGACGTTGGGAACGTAGGTTTCCAAGAACGCAGCGCCGGGCTTGGGATTGAGGAGGTGCAGTTCCATCCGCAATTCCTGGATCTGCTCGATCGAGAACCCTGTTTTCTTCGAGATTTGCGGCAGACGATTTTCGGCCAAGTCATTCAGGTAAAACCGAATCAGTTTCTGCAATTCGTCGTAGTGAGGACTGTCTGGATCGAGTTGCAGGACCAGGCACTCGGCGAGATCCCGGGCCGCGATTCCGGTCGGCTCGAGCGACTGCACCAAACGCAGGGCTTCCTCCGCCTTGGCGAGATCCTCTTTCGTATGGCCCGGCGGCAGCATGTCGGCGATGGGTGTGCGCAGGTAACCGCCATCGGACGCGTTGAGCGTGCTAATGATTCGCTCGGCGATCTGCTCGACCTCGTCGTCGATGTCCATCTCGGCGAGTTGATGCAGCAAGAAATCGTTGAGCGATTCCGGGCGGGACTGGGCATTGGCCATCATGTCGTGCCGCCGGTCCGCTTCCTCGGACATGCGGTTACTGCTGCGGCGAAACGAGTCGTCGAAGTTGCTCGATGAATCGGCGTCCATATTGAGCAACCGCTCAAAATCGTCCTTGTTGTTGTGGTCGTTATCGACGACCAGCTCTTTTTCATTTTCGCTGCGAGAATCTTTGCTCGACGAATCGTCGTCGGCATCATCGGGCGACATCGGATCGCCCGCGACCTGCTCAAGCAACGGGTTCTCGTTCATCTCTTGCTCAATCCGCTCCTGCAACGCGAGCGTTGGCATCTGCAGAATTTCCATCGACTGGATCATCCGAGGTGCGAGTTTCTGCACCTGGCTCTGTCGGGCGTGCAGCCCCACTGACATCCGCATGGGAATCCCATTCTCTCTAAGAAAAGTTACCTGATAACACGTCCCTCGCATTCTAGAGCGAATACGGTGCCAACGGTAAGAACGGTTTGATTTTTTTCTTAAATTTGACGTGCAAAAAAAACGGTCAGAGTTTCTGTCGCCCGGTCAGGGCATCCGCAATGATCTCGCGGTTGGCGTACTCAAGAACGCTGCCGGCGGTGATTCCGCGAGCCAATCGGGTGATTTCCACAGGAAATTCGCTTAATTGATTGGACAGATATAGCGATGTCCCGTCGCCCTCAACGGTCGGGTTGGTCGCCATGATAATCTCGGAAAATTTTCCCGTTCGGACGCGATCGACCAACGCATCGATCGTCAATTGATCCGGCGTGACGCCATCGAGCGGCGCGATCCGCCCGAGCAGCACGTGATAGAGCCCCTTGAAGGCCCCCGAGGCCTCGAGGCTGAGCAAATCTCGCGGCTGCTCGACAACACACAGCCGCGTGGTGTCGCGATTCGGGTCCGCACAAATCTGGCAGTATTCTTGCTCCGACAAATTAAAACAGGCGGCGCAGTAGCGAACATCCGTCCGCACACGGCGGATCGCATCGGCGAGCGCTAACGCTTCGTCTTCCCGAACGCGCAGCAAGTGGAACGCCAGGCGTTCGGCGCTCTTGCGACCGATTCCAGGCAACTGGCTGAGCCGATCGACGAGCTGCGAGACGGCCCCCGCATGACTGCTCATCCATTGCCGCCGGTAATGCTGGCCAGGATTCCATCCATGCCCGGGATATTCACATTGAGATCGCTGGCGAGCTGGCTGACCGCGTTGGCGTAGAGCTGCTTGGCATCGGCGCCAGCCGAATTGGTCGCTTCCTGGAACGCGCGGCTGAGTCGCTCCGGCGGCAGCGCCCCGTCGGCTCCCTCACCAAAGACCTCGGAACTGACCTCGACATTCTGAACTTCGCCGATGCCATTCATCGTTACCGTCACGTGGCCGCAAGAGGAACTCGCCGAAACCCGCTCTGATTTCATTCGCTCGTTGAGCTGCCTCATGTAATCAGGCAGATCCTGCAGTTTGCCGATCATCGAGGCAATGTTGCCGAGGTTACCGAGTCCTTTGAACATAGAAATCGTCCTTCAATAAGTTAGGTTTTAAGATCGTGGCGTATCAATTCGAACGATTTCGGCGCCGAGTAGATCGATGCAGGCACGCACCATCGGGTTCGCTTCAATCTCTCGCATCCGCTGCATTCGATTCTGCGTCTTAGGTTTGGCCGCGGCTTGCTGAATCGGTGGTGCTTTGGTTCCGGTGACTAACGTGACACTGAGCTGGCGACCGGTGACACGGGCGATCGTGCGAACAATCTCGTCTTTGTTCTGGGGCGAACCACAGCGGCTCATCGCCAATCCAGACGCCTCCGGGAACGTCAACTCGACGATCCCTGGTTGGGAGACCCCAAATTTCTCGGCCGCTTTGACCAACGTTGCCGTCATCGGATCCATCTCGTCGAGAATCTGTCGCCATGACGATTGTAGTTCGGCCTCGGTAATCAGTGCAGCCGAGGTGGCACCGACTGCGGGCGGATTTTCGGCTGTCGGATTTGCTGTTGGCGGAACCGGACCTGGCGAAGGCGTCCCCACGGGTGGTGCAGATCCCGCACCCGGCGGTTCGGGCGTCTGCGGTATTGCGGAAGGCGTGGTGGCTGCCATACCCGCAGGACTCGCGGCACCCGCAGGACTCGCGGCACCGACCGCTGCGGGCCGCGCTCTATTTATCGCGTTTTTTTTTTCGCTACCGTCCGCCGCGAGACTCTGCGCCGCGGCGGTCAAATCGACAATCGCTTGTAGGTCGGGCAGATGGCAAATCTGAATCAAGGTCGACTCCAGCAGCACGCGGGCGTGAACACTGTGTCGGATTCGCACCAAGGTTTCGTCAACCAAGCCCACAATGGCGAGCACCGTTTGCAGCCCCCACTGCTGGCCCAATTCCACCAAGGACGGGTGCATCGAACCGGCCGCGTAGCGCAACATCGAAGCGTCGCACCCCACACTGGCAGTCATCAAATCGCGGAAGAACCCCAGCATTTGCTCGGTCAGCCGGCCGGCATCGACGCCCGCCGCCACAGCCTCGTCGACTTGCGTGAGAGCGGAGGCTGCGTCGCGAGCCTGCATTGCTTGGGCAAGCCGATGCAAACGTTGATCGTCGGCCGTGCCGAGCATCGTGTGGACTTGATCAGCCGTCAGGTGCCCATCACTGAAGCTGAGCACCTGCTCGAGCAGCGATTGACTGTCACGCATTGACCCAGACGCACGGCGGGCGAGCAACTCCAACGCTTCCTCTTCGGCGGTACTCTTTTCCGCGGCAACGATTTCACGGAGCCGACCGACGATTTTGCTGGACTCCACCGGCGCGAAATCAAATCGCTGGCAGCGGCTGAGCACGGTGATCGGAATTTTCTCTGGATCGGTCGTGCAAAAGATGAATTTCACATGTTCAGGCGGCTCTTCGAGCGTTTTCAACAGCGCATTGAACGCCGCGCCCGTCAACATGTGGACTTCGTCGATAATGTAAATCTTGTACCGCGATCGGCTCGGTCGCACACCCACGTTGGCCCGCAGGGATCGAATTTCGTCGATTCCCCGATTACTGGCCCCGTCGATCTCAATCACATCGACGTCTTCCCCCGAGTCAATTGCTTGGGAGACGTCGCTTTCGCTATCCGGGTGCGACGTGGGGCCACCGGGATGGTTCAGCGCTTTGGCAAAAATCCGCGCAGTGCTGGTCTTGCCAACTCCCCGTGCCCCCGTGAACAGGTAAGCATGCCCAACCCGCGAGGTCTCAATCGCGCCCTGCAACGCCTTGGCCACATGATCTTGGCCGACCAATTGATCGAAATCTCGCGGTCGATACCGGCGAGCGACCACGACATAGGAGTCGTTACCAGATTCCTGTTCGCTCGCAGAAGTGCCCATGTTTTCGGCGTGTATTTAACCGTAAGAATCGATCCGAAAAGGGGTCATGCCGGGTCACAAATCGCCCGCGCGATGGAGGCGACCCTCACACAAAGCGGCACTGCTTATGGCTGCTCCAGTTAAGGCCTGACCAGGTTCACAGCTTGCAGTCGCAAGGGTCGCCACCATCACGCGGGGAAATCGTTCCCGACGGCGTCGCCCATTCTAGAACACCAAACCGATTCGCGAAAGATGCGTGCGGCGACTAACCGCAGATTCCGCAAATGTGGTGAAATAGAGTACAAAACGCCATCGAGACTTTTCATACCGTTCCTGCGATGCCATTTCCGGAGATTTTTTTGTGGATCCTCACCAGCCAGCCACGCCCCACCCGAACCATGCCGGCAAGAAGCGTAAACCGCCGCATCAGCGTGGCGATCCGTCCTGGAGAACCTACTCAGATCAGTGGAAAGAGAATCATGGCTCGCTCTTGATGAGTTTCGCCGCGGCCATCCTGTTAATAGGGGTCGCGATTTTGCTGTTCCAACAGAATCGCTTTCGCAAACCCGCCTTTCCGTCATCTCAGATGTTCGCGAAGCCATCCGATGAGTCCACATCGAACGCATTCGCCGCGACCGATGGCAGCCTGGACGAGCAAATCGAGGGGCCGACGTTCCGTTTGCGAATCAAAGGTGCCACGACGGAGGCCCCCGCGAGCGACAACGGTACGATCCGCATTGCCGTCTATTCCACCAGCGAGCACTTCAATGAGCCCGAATTTGCGATCTGGAAACGTTCGATCGCGATCGAACCCGAGGCGGAGGCGGAATGCCTGATCCCGATTGACCTATTGCCGCCCACGTTCGCCATCGCGGCATTTCAAGACGTCAACGAGAACGGGCTACTCGACCGAAATCTGCTTGGCGTTCCCGCCGAACGCTACGGTTTCAGTAATGCCGCGCGAGGCAAAGTCGGACCGCCCGGGTTTGACGAGGCGGTCATCGATCGCCTCGAGCCTGACGAAGAGCTCGAGCTGAAGATTTGGTAACGCATGAACCCACCGCGTCGCTGCGTTCGCCAGAACGCAACTCCCACCCTCTGGCGACGGCAACTGCCATCGCTCGACGCATTTCTCAAGTTCTCACTGTCGCGACGGAAAGTTCTCGCTGTCGCTATTGCTTGCTCGGCTGAACACTGGCCGCCGCCGGCTTTGGTACCGCGAAGAAGGTGTTGGCGCGACGAACGCTCGCAGGATCCGCTTTCTCGAGTTCCTTGAGTGCCTCGGCCGCTTCTGGCTTCGGACAGGCCCGCAGATAATTGACGACTGGCACGCGAACCCAATTATTGTCGGCATCGGCAGTTAGGAACAGCTCTTTGAGCTTGTCGACTTGGCTCCAATCTTCCCAGCGGGCCAGGTCGGGGATCACGAGGTCAGCCAAGTCATTGCGATCGAGAATCAAGTGCAACGATTCGACAAGTGCACTGCGTGGGATAATGCCGCCTTCGGTGCCGTGAAATCGAATTGCCATGATGGCCGCGTAGGTGTCCGCATAGGACGCCTGTTGATTAAGCAGGAATTCCTGATCGATCAACTCCAACCCCGACTCGCCCGCCAAGGTGAGGTAACACGCGATGAGTGCATCGAGCCCCGTGCGTGAGGCTTTCTGCGTGCTTTTGAGCATCCCTTCCAGCAATGGGAGGTCCTTGTCGCTGCCGCACACTCCGAGCATCGTGAGGTACAACCGCTTGCGATCGGGCGACATTGTCTCGTCCTGGATCCACTCCACTAACTGGTCGTGGTCCATGTCCTCTTTGATCTGCTGCACATCGGCATAGGGTGTGATGGCAAACTCGTCATACGCATCTCGCGACAGCATCGAATCGTCGTCTTGCAGATAAGGCAAGAAAAACCGTAATCGATCAGCATTTTCTTGCTTGGCGACATCGGGGATGCGGATGAGATATTGCTCGGCCCGCGGTGTCACCGGGAGACAGGACCACTGCATATCGCTGGGGTCGGCACCCGACAGCAGGAAGCGACGCCCTTTTGCGACATCCCCAAAATAGACTGCCTTGACATGCTGGCCCACTTCCACGTGATCGGCACCTTTGAGCACCGTTTCGATTTTCATTTCAACCTCGCCAGTGTCTGCATTGCGGGTCGCGTCTCCCTGCAGGGCCGACGCGATGACGACCGCATCCATAACCTCCATCTCCTGCCGCAGCGTTTGAGAAACGGCGCTACAGAACGGGCACGCCAGCGCGCTGCCAATCGGGGTGAAACAGAGCAGGACGACGAGAACCGGCAGCGTGAGCAGCGAGAGTAACCACGGCCGGAATGCACGCGTTTGCGTCGTTATTGTTGATTGCATGTTGAACGTACCAGTTGACAATGGAAGCGAAGAAACCCTGATGGACGGAGACCACCATAGCGTAAGCTGGAAATTTCAGGAATCAATGCAAGGCCTGAAACCTGCTCCAAATCCCTGAGCCAGCGACACCCATGGCGCCGGTATCGGCCGTTCTCCCAGGAGATCCCGCGGCAATTCAGGACCACTGACCAACGAGCGGGAAATACGGTCTGAGATTGTGGCCGAACGCTCCACGGTCGACCATTCCGACCGCGGAGCGTTCGGCCACTTCTTTTCCGCTCGTTCCTAAATCAATGCATGTGGCCGGACGCTCTATACGGCGGGGGAGCCAATTAGTTCCCGAAGAGTTTATCAAACCGGAGTTTTTCGAGCCCTTTGTTGATCCCCTGTTCGAGCGATTGCTGGCCTCGCCCCAATTGCTGCTGCAGGTAATTGCCGGCGGCGTCCTGAGCCGCCTGGGTGCCAAGATCCACCGCGACACGGCGAATTCCTGCCGAATCGAGACTCGGACGGCTAAGCGTCCCGTCAATCGGCAGCGTCATGGTTTGGCCGGCCAAGCCTCGCAGGTCGCCGCCGAGCCACTTCGCATCGAGCGGAATCTGCGCGATCATGTCGAGTCGTCCGTCAAAGTCGACCTGGCCGCTCGTGACCACCCGAGCGCGATCGATATCCAGCATCATCGCGCGGTGAGCGACAACTCCCTGGGAAACGCTGAATGCCACGCTTTGGGCGGGCAATGTGATCAGCGTGCGACCGGTGCGCGGGGTTTGAGAACTCGTGCCGATTGCCGCCAATGCCTGCAACTGCCGGGCCCCCGCGATCACTTGATCGGCCAGCGGCCCCGCATTCATCTGCACCCGTTCAATATCCAGTCGTCCCCGCACCTCGCTGCGTCGGGGTTCGTCGATCCAGACGACAGCGTGCTCGAGTTCAGCACTGAAAGTGCCCTCCACTCGGGCCGCATCCGAAGCGATCGGGGCCAAGTACTTCAACCATTGCCCCGTCATATCGGGGGTCAGCTCCACGTTCCTCGCAATCGGTCCCGGCTGCATTTCGATATACAGTTCGGGCCGGTAATGCACGTCACCGGCCAATTGGATCTCGCCCCCGGATGGGTCACGTGGTTGATCGCTTAGCGGCGGAACCTGCGGCCCGATCAACTGCGGCGTCAAACGACTCGGCCCCAGTACCGGTATCTTGCTCTGCGCAATCGTGACGACGCTTTCGGTCATCCGAAAAGGCACTTGCGCAGGCCCGAACAGCATGCCGGCGGTGTCGACCGTTTCCCACCCCAGCGATCCCTTGATCGTGAACGCGTAGTGTTCGCTGCTGTTTTGTGCATAGAGGATTTCCAGAGGCGTTTGATGCAGCCCCTCAGCAACCATGTTCACGCCCGTCAGCCGGGTAAGGTGGCGGGCGACCTCGTCCATCTTAAACCTCGCCGGCCCGCTCAGGCGCACATCGGCAACGCCATTCTGCCACGAGGCAGCCCCCTCCAACGCCACGCCGCACCAACCGGTCGAAACCTGCAACCCGTTGGTCTGGATCGCCAGCGCCGGCATCTGCAGGTCAAATTTGCCGTTCACTTCGACAAGCGGTTCGAACCACACAAGCGAAGTCTGGGGCGAACTCGTCCCGGAAACCGGCTCCCGGAGACTCATGTCGCGACCGGTAAGCTTCGATTGGCAGTGCAACGTCGTCAGATCGCCGACGACGATCGTATTGCCCTCGAGCTGGCCCCCGATCGTCCAGCCTCCGCTCGTCGGCACAGACGCTTGATTACTGAATCCAACCGAGCGGACATTGTCGCCCGCTCGCTGTCCGCCCGCATCGCGCGGGCTCCCACTTGCCGAGCCCTGGCCGGACCGCTGCGCAACCTGATTGAGTGCGGCGGGTTGCAATCGATCCAAGTCTGCCCGCCACGCGATCTCCAGATCCGTCACATCGTTAACCCACTTGCCCTCCACGGCCGCGGACACCGCATCGCCCTTGAGCGTCAACGAGTCAATCGTCAACTCTTGGCGGGGCCACAAAGCCTTGCCCTCGAAATCCAGCTGGACCAATTCTTGCCGCAGGAGGTTTTCACCGACGGAGATCTCAAGTGCGCTGAGCTCGCCCGCGAGGCTGTCCATCATGATTTCGCCCGCGACACTCACACTCGCCTGCGTCGAAGCGCGAAAGCCGCCACGAACCTGCGAGGCAGAATCCGGCATCCAAGGGTGCAGCATTTCGGCCATCGATTCGATTCGCCCCTGCCCACTGATGCGTAGCGGCAGCATTCGGTCTCGGCTGGGATGGGACACCGCACGAACGAGCTCCACATCCGCCTTGACGCCATCACCTTCGATGCGCAGCGACCCACCGGAGAGTTCGTCGAGCGACCAACTGCCCGTCGACGTGGACCATCGGCCTTCCGCGTCGAGCGTGGACGTGAGCTTGGTTTGCCGCAAACGTCGCTCGGGATCGAACTGAATCATTAAATTGTCAATGCGACTATTCCCGCGCAGACGCCACAACCCGCCGGCCTCGGCATCCCAGCGCACCGTCGCCACCACATCACCTCGCAAGTCCTGGTGATCGAGCTCGAAGAGTGGATTCAGCATCTGTGCGAGCTTGCCAAAATTGACGCTGAGTTCGGCTGCACCGGAGGCGACACTGCCGTGCCCTTGGATCCTCGCGAATGGGCTATTGAGTTCAAACTGTTCCGCCGAGAGTGACGTCGCATCGCTGGCGACAATGGCGGTCGCATCCATCGGCGCGATCACAACCGACTTGCCCGCGGATGTTGCTTCAATCGTATCGCTATGGATCACCAAACGGCGGCGCCGCGATCCGTTTGCCTTCCCGCTGGCGAGTGCGTTCTCGATGGGTTCGATCGTCGCGCGAATCATCCCCCGGTGCAACGTCGCGTTACTGCGAAGAGGCAGTGCTTTGGGCATCGCGACTTGCAAGCGTGAAAGGTCAATTTGAACATCCGCGGTCGCGTCCACCTGGTCGAGCCACGCCAAAGGATTCGACCCAGCGCCGGCCAATGAAATGGAATCGGAAAAGGTACCGTTCAAAGCAACCGTGGCGAAGTCCGTTTTGGCCGACACATGGCGGGCCACGATCCGGCCGGGCTGCCAAATCCACTCGCCGTCGAGCTGAGTGAGCTCGTTGCCCCACAATCGAGTGCCATCGCCTGGGGCATACGCTGCGAGACCACGCAGTTCAATTTTACGCAGCGACACAAGCGGGTACCCCGAAGCGGGCATTTCAACGGTCGCACTCCCCGACAGATCGCCGGTAATCGCCGCTGGCAGTTCACTTTCGGGAAACCGCCTCGAGACCAAACTCAAGACGGAGATAGGCAGCGAGTCAGCTTCAATTTTCAACGTGATGGGCATCGCCGCCTCCGACGCCCAGCCCACAATCGCTTCGCCCTGCAGCGATCCTTCACCGCCACCGGGTTGACTGAGGACGCCTTGCCACTCCGACGTCAACTCCTTGGCATCGATCCGCACCAAGGCATTGGACTGCTTCAGTGACCACGTCGCCCCCGTGACATCGTCGGTGATATCGATGTGCAGCCCTTGCACTTGCACCGCCCCTGCGGGCGACATAGCAGAAGCGGGGTCCGAGGGTGCGAGCAAGTCGGTCAGGTCGGTCTCGATCGAACTGCTGCCATTTTGCACCCGACAGGCGACCCGCACGTCACGCAGCACCACGTCGCCGAAACGACCACGGGACAAGTCACCCGAAAACAACTGCGTGACGGTAATGCCCGTCTGCACTTCGCCAACCTGAATTGTCGACCCCGCGCGATTGCCAACGAGTTGCAGGCCGGTCATGCGAACCGGGGTGACCCATCCAAACTGGACACTATCGACATCCGTGTCCCATCCATATCCTGCCAGAGCCTGGACTAACAGCGACCGCCCCAGAGGCGACACGCTAACCAAGGACGGTGCGCTCGCAACGAGCAAGACAACGAATAGAGCCATGCTGAACGCGATCATTCGGCGCCGCCGTGATCGATCGGCACGGCGATGCGAAGTATGTTCGGCTTGCGTGCGTTCGCGAACCTGGAGATCGTAATTGCTAACCGCTCTGCGTCGCATCCGTGCGTCTCGCTGATAAGGGAGGGGCGAATCTCTACGCGGCGATACCACAGGAGCATCGATGCGGGTCGGTATTTCTTTTGGAGTACCGACCATCGGGCGTCTGCCCTGGTTCTCTCAAACGCGTGTCGACTCGTGAAAGAAAAGCGGGGCGAGCGCCCATCCGCTTGCCACGATAGGAACCCCTTATAGCGAGTTACGCCTGCCCAGCGCAAGAGAGGTTGGGCGGATTCTGAGCGCGCATAAAAAAAGCTCCCGGAAAGTACGAGGTCCTAGGGGGGCGGAGGACAACGCGCTTCTGTTCCGGGAGCCGGTGGTCGGTACTGAGTATCCTACCCGGGCGAGCCTTCTCAGGCTGTTTTCGCTGCGGTAGTTCTCGCTTCAGTGACATCGCCACTGAGCACTTGAATTATCGTCGAAAGCCTCGCAGGTTGCAAGTCGCAGATTGACTGCTGCTCTTAAAATGTTCGAGTGAGTGCGTCGCATCCATGCTAGCACCGCTCGAACGATCTGAACATAGTGAAACTTGGTGATCAAACAGCGCCATCCGTGGCCCCATTTTAACTACCCTCTTCGCAGTCACGCACACATAAATGCGAGCTTGACCCGTGCGAAAATCATTCCGTCTATGATCGTCTTTTTGCCGCGAGCGACTTGCCGAAACAACCCGCTTGCGACGATGGGGGAAACTTAGCCGGGATGCCTTTCGCGGGTCAAGCCAAGTTTCAGAAAGTTTTTCAAACTTGCTTTCACGACTGCCTATCCAGGGCGATGTGCCTGCACGAAATACGGTAAACTGATGTACCTAAAGAAATTTATCTTTTCATTCATGTTGATCTCATTGGACCTGGAACATCGAACCCATGCACTTGCTTGCCTCTCGCGGAATCGTTGCAGTTGTTTTGCTGACCTTGTTGTGCGGGTGCCGACCACCGCGTGGTGCGGACGACCCCACCGCGGCAACACAGGACCGCGAGCTACACCTGGCCGTCATCCCGAAGGGCGAGAACCATATCTTTTGGCAATCCGTGCGCAGCGGTGCGCAGCAGGCGGGTAAAGATCTCGGTGTCCGAGTCACGTTCAAGGGACCATCCCAAGAGAGTGACCGCAGTGAGCAAATCAGCCTCTTTGAAAACTTCCTGAACTCCGGTGTCGATGGAATCTGCTTGGCCCCCTTGGATGCCGATGCGCTCGTGCGTTCGGTCGAGGAGGCCGGCCGTGCGGGCGTCCCTGTGTTGATCTTTGACAGCGGACTGAACACCGACCAAAAAGCATACGTTTCCTATGTCGCGACAGACAACTTTCGCGGTGGCCAGATGGCTGCCGATGCGATGGCCAAAAGCCTGGGCGACGAGGGCGGCAAAGTCATCTGCTTGCGATACCACCAAGGCAGTGAGAGCACCCATCAACGCGAAGAAGGATTCCTAGACGGCATCGCAAAGTACCCGCAAATCGAAGTGATCAGTAGCGATCAATACGGCGGCACGACGACCGAGTCCGCCGTCGACAAGGCGCAGTCGCTGCTGAACCGTTTTGGCAATGACGTTGACGGCGTGTTCACGACCTGCGAACCCAATGCCGAGGGCATGCTACGCGCGATCCGCGACCGCGACCTGTCGGATAAAATCAAGCTGGTTGCATTTGACAGCAGCGATTCGCTGCGGGAGGCAATGGCAGCGGGTCACGTTTCCGCGATCGTTCTGCAGGACCCTGTCCGCATGGGCTACCTGGCCATCGAAACGCTCACCGCCGCCATCCGCGGTGAACCGGTGGAAACCTTCGTCGACACGGGGATCTTTGTCGCCACGCCGGACAACCAAAATGACGAAACGATCGCCCGCCTGCTCAACCCACCGCGAAACTGAACGGCCAGACCGAAACGGAACGGCCAGGCGGAAACGGAAACACCAGGCCGAAGCGGGAGCACCCGACCGATGGGCTACGCATCTCGCCTGGGATCCCGCTTGGCGATCTCGACCCAGCGTCCAATCGTTACAGGGCGATCTCCTCCCTAACTAAACACGACCATTTCGGCATCTGGGAGTGTTGCAAAACCCGTTGAGCGGATAAACTTTCGGTATGAGCTATACTAAAAGTCCCAGAAATGCCCGTAGCGGCCGCCGTGGGCCACCACCCCGATTCGAAGATAACGAAGATTCCGTCGCCCTGTTGGAGTCGGTCGGTCCCGTTGTGCTGCCGCCCGAAATGGAATCCTTTGACGAACTCGACTTGTCGCCGATCATGCGTCAGTCCCTCGCCAAGACAGGATTCACGAAGCCGTCGCCGATCCAGGCTGCCTTGATCCCATACGGCCTCGAAGGCTGTGACGTGATCGGCCAAGCCCGCACGGGAACCGGGAAAACGGCGGCATTCGCCATCCCCATTCTCGAACAACTCGACGCGCTCGAGGACTGCCGCGATCCGCAAGCGATCATTGTCGTTCCGACGCGCGAACTCGCCGACCAAGTCGCCGCTGAAACGGCGCGGCTAGCCTATGGAGTCCCGACTGAAATCGCGGTTCTCTCCGGCGGCAAGAACATGAATCGCCAACTGCGGCAACTTGAAAATGGTGTCCAGATCGTCGTCGGCACGCCCGGCCGGATCCACGACCACCTGCAGCGTGGCACCCTCCGGCTCGACAAAGCCTGGTGTGTCGTGCTCGATGAAGCCGACCGGATGCTCGATATTGGCTTCCGACCGCAGATCGAACGGATCATGCGCAAGTGCCCTCGCAGCCGCCAAACCCTGCTGCTCTCGGCGACCCTGCCACCGGTCGTGCGGCGACTCGCCGAAAGCTACATGACCGACCCCACCGTGATCGACTGCTGCCAAAACGAAATGGCCGTCGACACGATCGAGCAACGCTACTTTACCGTCGCCAACGAACGTAAAGTCGAACTGCTCGAGCAATTGCTCGAGCGCGAAGACCCTGAGCAAGCAATCGTATTTTGCCGCACCAAACGTGGCACCGACCGTCTGCATCGGCAGCTATCGCGAATCTACCACGGCGCATGCGGCTGCATCCACGGCGACCTTCAACAACGTGAACGCGACCGTGTCCTGCAGAGTTTGCGTGACCGCAAACTCAAGCTGCTGATCGCGACGGATGTTGTCGGGCGAGGGATCGACATCACGACGATTTCACACATCGTCAACTTCGATGTCCCGCAAGACTGCGACGACTACGTACACCGTGTGGGCCGGACCGGGCGAATGGGCCGTGACGGCATCGCGTTTACATTCGTCGTGCCCGGCGAAGGTGATATCCTGACCAGTATCGAACGACGGATCAATAAAGAGCTGATCCGCGATTCCCTCGAAGGATTCGAGCCACCCCTGACGGCCGCGGAACAACAACCCGAAGTCGAAGAACCCGTCGCCGAGGTTCGCCGCAGTCTCAACCCCATGACGCGGAAAAAGAAACGACGCCGGTAAGAAACCGGCAGTCGTTGCCAACCGTCAGCCACCGCGATCGAGCCGGTACAATCTGACACAATATCACAGTGGTATCAGCAGTGACTTTCGAGTCCAATGATACCCGAGCGGATCGGCTGGACAGTCTGATCCGATGTGATTGTGAACCCCTTGGGAGTTTTTTGGATGTGGAAAACTGGATTCGTTGCCGCCGCATTAACCATTTTGAGCTGCCCAGCCTGCTGGTCCGCTGACGCGACGGGCCCCACAACGGGGCATCTGGGCCAGCACATCGAATCGTTTACCTTGGACAACTGCTACGGCAAAGCCGTGTCCTTGGACGACTTTTCGTCCGCCAATGCGATCGCGATCGTGTATCTGGGCACGGAATGCCCGCTGGCCAAACTCTACGGCCCGCGACTGTCCGAGATCCAACGACGGTACGCCGATCGCGGCGTGCAGGTCATCGGGATCAATTCGAACAAGCAAGACAGTTTGACGGAAATGGCTGCGTATGTGCACCGCCACCAAATTGACTTTCCGATGCTCAAGGATCCCGGCAACCGTGTCGCCGACGCGATGGGAGCGGAGCGAACCCCGGAAGTATTTTTGCTCGATCAAGATCGCGTTGTGCAATATCACGGCCGCATCGATGACCAGTACGGCGTGGGCTATTCGAAGGAACGTGAGGCCAAGCCCGAATTGACCGTGGCAATTGACGCGTTGCTGAACGGGCAAACGATCCAGGTACCCGAAACCGAAGCGGTGGGTTGCTACATCGGTCGAGCCAATGCAGTCGAGCCGAGTGGCGATATCACATTCACCAAAGATATTTCGCCGATTTTTAACGATCGATGCGTAAAGTGCCATCGCGATGGTGAGATCGCGCCCTTCACCCTAACCAGCTACGACGATGTGCTGGGCTGGGAGGATACGATTCTGGAAGTGATCGCAGATAACCGCATGCCGCCCTGGTACGCTGACCCCCAGCACGGAAAATTTGCCAATGATGCGCGTCTGAATCAAACCGAGCGAGACCTGATCTCGACCTGGGTCGACAACGGCATGCCCGAAGGAGACGCCAACGACCTGCCGGCCACACCCGAGTTTGCCGAAGGCTGGCAGATGGCTCAACCGGACGAAGTCTTCCCCATGCGAAAACAACCGTTCTCCGTGCCTGCCGAAGGCATCGTGGACTACCAACATTTCGTCGTCGATCCCGGCTGGGAGGAAGATAAATACATCGTCTCGGCGGAAGCGAGACCGGACAAACGCGGCGTTGTCCATCATATTTTGGTCTATGTGATTCCGCCCGGTGAGAGGAAGCGTGATTTTCGGCAAGTGGTCGCGGGCTACGCACCAGGCATGCCGCCGCTGGAATTGACCGACGGGGTGGCCCTGGAAGTCAAAGCGGGCAGCAAGTTGCTCTTCGAGATGCACTACACCCCCAATGGCAGCCCCGCGGAGGACCTGAGTTACCTCGGGGTAAAATTCACCGATCAAGCCAACGTTCGCAAACGTCTGCGCGGGCGGCTAGCCATCAATCACAAATTCGAGATTCCCGCGGGCGACTCGCAACACGAAGTGAAGGCGACCTACATCGTTCCGCAAGATGAAAACCTGATCAGCATGACGCCGCACATGCACTTGCGTGGTAAATCATTTCGCTACGACGCGACGTTTCCTGACGGTCGCGAACAGACTCTGCTGGACGTGCCGAACTATGACTTCAATTGGCAGCTGAAATACATTCTCGATAAACCGCTGACGCTGCCCAAGGGAACCCGCATCGAGTGCACGGCAGTTTTCGACAACAGCGAGAGCAACTTAACCAACCCCGATCCATCCAAACCGGTACGATGGGGCGAACAGAGTTTCGAGGAAATGATGATCGGTTTCATGGACACAGTCCCCGTCAAAGACGAGTTTTAAGAATGAATCGCTTTCCGCTGCTGGCCGTCCTCCTGCTGACGAGCATGTCGCCGGTCTTCGGAGATGACTTCACACGCTTTCGTGGTGCCGATGCGACGGGCGTTGCCGCTGATCACCCAGCACTCCCGACCCGGTGGAGCCAAGATGAGAACGTTGCCTGGGTCGCTGACGTGCCCGGCCAAGGCTGGGGCAGCCCCATCGTCGTCGGCAATCGGGTATTCGTGTCGTCTGTCGTCGCGGACGAGGAAAACCTCAAACCACAAAGCGGTCTGTATCTGGGACTGGGCGTCCGCGACCCGGGCAAAGGCATCCATCACTGGCTAGTCTTTTGCTTTGACCTGAACACTGGTCAGCAATTGTGGAAACAGGAGGCTCATACGGGCCAGCCGATCGTGCCGCGACACCCCAAAAGCTCGTACGCGGCCGAAACATCGACCACCGATGGCGAACGAATATTCGTATTATTCGGTGACCTGGGACTGTTTTGTTACAGCCTCGATGGTGAACTGCTGTGGTCGCAGATGATCGAACCGAAGAAAACGAACATGGACTACGGTGCCGCTTCGTCACCGGTGGTTCACGAGGAACAAGTCATCGTCGTCTACGATAATGAAGACGAGTCATGGGTCGCGTCGTTTGACACGAAGACCGGTCGCCAGATCTGGAAAACCAATCGCGACGAAACGAGATCGTGGGCGACCCCGTTCATCTGGGAGAATGAAAAACGGACAGAAATCGTTGTGCCCGGTGAAAATGCCAACCGCAGTTATTCGCTCGATGGCAAGGAACTATGGAACTTCAACGGTGACATGTCCATGCTGGTCATCCCGTCACCCTTTGCCGCCCATGGAATGTGCTATATCTCATCGGGATACGTGGGCGACGCTCATCGACCGACGTTTGCCATTGCGCCTGGTGCCGAGGGAGAAATCGCCCGCGATGGCAAGTACGAGGACAGCAACTTCATCACCTGGTACCAACCGCAAGCGTCGGCTTACAACACGACCCAGATCGTCTACGGCGACTACCTTTACACGGTCTACGACCAAGGCTTCATCACGTGTCAGAATGCATTGACCGGTGCTGAGGTTTATGGCAAGCAACGGTTCTCACCCAAGGGATCGTTCACCGCGTCGCCATGGGCGTACGACGGCAAGCTATTTTGCTTGAGCGAAGACGGGCTCACCTACGTCATCAAGGCGGGACCGGAGTTCGAAATCCTGGCAACCAATCCGCTCGATGAACTCTGCATCGCAACCCCGAGCATCGTGGGCGGCAAACTGCTGATCCGGACGCTGACCAAGATCTACTGCATTACGAATGCAGACGCGGTTTCGCGCTGAGTCATTGAATCGACATCTCGCTAGCAACAGCGGTTAGAATAGGCCGCATGATGCCGACTGCATCTCGTTTGCGAACGGATCAACCTATCTCTCTGCCGGAGTTCCCCCGATGCATTCCCGCTGCCCGTTGGCCGCCCTTCTGTTTTGCATATCGTCCTTGTCTTGGTGGGCCTGCCCCGCTGCGGCCGACGATCCAAAACCGATCAAGGTGTTTATCATGGCGGGTCAGTCCAACATGGAGGGGCACGCAAAAGTCTCCACGTTTGAGTACATCGCCGATGACCCGCAAACGGCCCCGCTCTATCGGAAGATGATCGGTCCGGACGGCACACCGAAGGTTGCCGACAACGTATGGATCTCTTACCTCACCGGCCGGGGAGACGAAAACGGCGAGGGGTTTGGCAAACTCACCGCAGGCTACGGGTCACGCCCCAACCCGGCGGCCGACGGCGGCAAGATTGGCCCTGAGTTCACCTTTGGACTCGCCATGGATGAGGCGATCGAAGAACCAATCCTCATTATCAAGACGGCCTGGGGCGGCAAGTCGCTGTTTTACGATTTTCGTTCGCCAAGCTCCGGTACCTACGAGCGGACCGAACGAGACATTGAAAACAATCGAAACAGCGTCGAGCGTAGTGGCCACTATTACCGCTTGATGATCGAGCACGTCAAACACGTGCTCAGCGACATCCAGCGTGTCTACCCTGACTACGATGAACATCGTGGCTACGAAATCGCAGGCCTGGTCTGGTTCCAAGGTTTTAATGACATGGTCAACCGCGACGTCTACCCGGAATTGCCTCCTGAGAGCGACGCAAATCGATTCGAGAAGTACAGCGAGTGGCTGGCGAACTTGATTCGAGACGTTCGGCATGACCTCGACGCGCCGCACATGCCAGTCGTGATTGGGGTGATGGGCGTCGATGGCATGAAGAGCGAACATATCAACCCCGGCAACCGGCAATTTCGAGCGGCCATGGCGGCACCGGCATCGTATCCAGAGTTCCAAGGTAATGTGATTGCGGTGCAAACGGGCGAGTTCTGGGATGAACCGCTCGCTGCGATCCAGGCCAAGGTGCAACAAGTCGCACAGAAACGCTACCAGCTCAACAAACATGAGGTGAGCGAAGGCAAGCTGACCCAAAAAGAAATGGAGGCCGCAGTGGCCGCCTTTGAAAGTGAGCTGATCTCCCCGGAAGAGGCCGCCATGCGGGCGCGAGGTGCCTCCAACGCGGGCTACCACTATCTCGGCTGCGCGAAGACATTTGCCCTCATGGGCGACGCCTTCGCTGACCAAATGCAGGCGATGATGCCACCACCGCCATCGGAATAATCGATGTTATCTCTATTTTGCGGATAATCGCGAAACCTTAGATTTCGCTTGGGGTTAAGAAGCCGACTGTATTGTCAACACTCCCCACTTTTCCCATGGTAAACCCTGATGAGAAACCTGTTCGCCCTCGCATTGATTGCCTCGCTCACCCTGACCGCAGTTGCCGATGACGCGGCACCGAAGAAGAACAAGGGCGACCGTGCAGGCCGCAACCAAGCGGTTGCGAAATTGACGAAGGGCCTCCAAGATGCCGGATTGTCCGAAGAACAAAAGACGAAAATCAAAGCTGCGACCACGGCCTTTACGGCCAAAGTGAAACAGCTGCGTGAGGAAGGCCTGACTCCCGAATTGATGAAAAAACGGGGCGTGGCGATGAAGGCGGCTCGTGAATCAGGACTCAAAGGCAAGGAACTCCGCGCCAAGATCAACGAATCCCTGACCGCTGACGAACAGGCTACATTTGAAAAAATGAACAAAGCAACCACCGAATTGCAAAAGGCAGTCGCCAGCACGCTGACCAAGGAGCAACTCGAAGCCTTGCCCGAAGCAGTTCGCAAACCACTGCAGGCTGGCGCCAAACAAGGCAAAGGCCGCAAGGGCAACGGCAAAGGTAAGAAAGACGCTGTCTAGGTTGCCCAACGTCGCGGCGTGAACACAGCATTTTGTCTGGGGCTGACACCCCAGGCAAATGCCGGTGGCCGGAATGCTCCATGGCCGATTGCCTCGTGGCCGGAGCGAAGGCGGAGCGAGCGCCGAGCGTTCGGCCACGTGGCTGCCCACGGATTGCGTGTGAATTCACACAAGAATGCTTGGCTGCATTCGTTCGAGGAGCGACAGCGACGCGAATTATCTCGTTCCCTGCCGCCCGCTCGTTCATTTGCCGTAGACCGCAAGTCTCATCCGGGGACTGGGCTGATTTCAGCCGACAGTCCCTTTAACAAGCCTCAAACCGTCTACTTGCCCGGGACTGTTAGTACCGGTAGTGGTCCGGTTTGTATGGACCTTCGACTGGCACGCCGAGATAATCGGCTTGTTCCTGGGTCAGCGTCGTCAGCTTCACGCCAAGTTTGCCCAGGTGCAGCCGAGCGACTTCTTCGTCGAGTCGTTTGGGCAACATGTAAACCTTGTTCTCGTACTGCTGTTCCTGCTTCCACAGTTCGAGCTGAGCGAGGACTTGGTTGGTGAATGAAGTGCTCATCACGAAACTCGGGTGGCCGGTGGCACAGCCCAAGTTCACCAAACGTCCCTTGGCAAGAATGATGATACTGCGATCGCTATCCTTGAATGTGTAGCGATCGACGGCGCCGATGTCGGCGGGTTTGATCTCACTCTTAGTCGCCTTGCCGGCATCGACTTGGGCTTCCAACCAAGCGACATCGATCTCGGTATCGAAGTGACCGATATTGCAGAGGATCGCGTCATTGGCCATTTCAACCATGTGCTGGCCAAGGATGATGTCCTTGTTGCCGGTTGTGGTGACGAACAAGCGGCCTTCTTTGCAGGCTTCTTCCATCGTGGTGACTTCGAAACCTTCCATCGCGGCTTGCAACGCGTTGATGGGGTCGATTTCAGTCACGAGCACGCGGCAGCCATAACGCTGCAGGCTTTGGGCACAGCCCTTACCGACGTCGCCGTAGCCACAAACAACGGCGACCTTACCGGCCAACATCACGTCGGTGGCTCGCTTGACACCATCGGCGAGCGATTCACGGCAACCGTACAGGTTGTCGAACTTGCTCTTGGTGGCCGAATCGTTGACGTTGATCGCCGGGACGCGAAGTTGACCGCTGCGATTGAGCACTTCGAGGCGGTGAATGCCCGCCGTCGTCTCTTCGCTGATGCCACGAATGTCGCCCAGCAATTCGGGGAACTTGTCATGCACCATGGCGGTCAAATCGCCGCCGTCGTCCAGGATCATGTTGAGCGGTTGGCCCGAGGGGAACTGCAACGTTTGCTCGATGCACCAATCGAATTCGGCGTCGCTCATGCCCTTCCAAGCATAAACAGGGATGCCGGCCTTGGCGATCGCGGCGGCAGCGTGATCCTGGGTGCTGTAAATATTGCAGCTACTCCAGGTCACTTCGGCACCGAGCTCGATCAGAGTCTCGATCAAGACGGCCGTTTGGATGGTCATGTGAAGACAACCGGCGATGCGAGCACCGGCCAGCGGCTTGGAGGCGCCGTACTTGGCACGCAATGCCATCAGGCCAGGCATTTCGTTTTGGGCCAGATCGATTTCCTTGCGGCCGTATTCGGCCAGCGAAATGTCTCGAACTTTGTAGGGCAGTCGTTCCGTAGCGACTTGCGACATACTTCTTTCTCTCGTTTCAGGGTCTCGTAACAAACAGGTAACGCGAAACGCACCGCACACAATCAATGCATCCGAAACGCTCGCCAGACCGATCACAGGGACTCCCGCTGGCCCGCTTGACAAGCCAAGCATTGTAGCGAAACCTGAAAAATTGCCACCCCAATTGCGCCGGTCCATTTTGGCTATTTTTACCGGTTACCAAGACCGCTATTTTCGATCAAAATAGGAGTCCCCTCGCCGAGCCCGTGATCGTGCCGACCCAACCCCCGCCTCCCCCCTGCTCCGAGCGCTACGCGTGATGCCCGATTTGATTCTTCGATCCCTTTTCGCTTGCTGCACCGTCCTACTGAGCATTGCCAGCATGGCGGCGGTCGCGCCGACTCATGCCGCTGAACTCGTTTACGCCAGCGACATTCAACCGCTGCTCGCCCGCCGCTGCTTCTCCTGCCACGGCCCCGACCAGTCCGAAGGCGGCTTGGCGTTTCATGATGCGGAGCTGGCTCTGGTCGAATCCGAATCGGGCGAGTACGCGATTGTGCCCGGCGATCCTGATTCCAGTGCGATGCTGGCCCGGGTCACCAGCGACGACGAATACGAACGGATGCCGCCCGAAGGTGATCCACTGACGCCGAGCGAAGTCGGTTTATTGCGACAGTGGATCGAAGAGGGGGCGGTGTTCAGTAAGCATTGGGCGTTTGAAGCGCTCACCGATCCCGTCGTCCCGGACGTCCAAGTCGAAGGCGAGGAAGTGCACCCCATCGATGCGTTCGTGCTCAAACGGCTAGACGAAGCGGGGCTGCACCAAGCCCCACCGGCCGACAAACGTGTGCTGATTCGCCGCGCCACCTATGACTTGACCGGCCTGCCGCCAACCCCTGACGAGGTCGAAGCGTTCGCGAATGATCCCGACCCGCAAGCGTACGAAAAGCTCATCGACCGGCTGCTCGCTACGCCGCAGTACGGCGAAAAGTGGGGCCGGTATTGGCTCGACCTTGTCCGCTATGCCGAGACCAACTCGTACGAACGTGATGCCGCCAAACCCAACGCCTGGAAGTTTCGCGACTATGTCATCCGCTCGTTCAACGAAGACAAACCGTACGACCAATTTGTCCAAGAACAACTTGCCGGAGACCTGTTCGAACATCCCACGACCGAATCCAAAACCGCCACGGGCTACTACCGCCTGGGCGTCTGGGACGACGAGCCCGCCGATCCCTTGCAGGCCCGCTACGACGAACTCGACGACCTCGTCACCACGACCGGCCAAGCCTTTTTAGGGCTGACGATCAATTGTGCCCGCTGCCACGATCATAAGATCGACCCCATCCCGACCACGGACTACTACGGCATGCTGGCGATCTTCGCTGACGTGGCTCCGTACGCGTCCCGTGCTGATCATGTCACGAACAACCAAATCGATATCACGTCACCCGAACTGTTGGTCAAGTATCAACAATGCGACGAAGATTTCTCGCGGATTGAAGCCGAACGCACCGAAATCGAGCAAGCGGGCATCGTCAAAATGTCGGCCCCAGACCAACGTGCCACCGAAGGTGACCGCAAGGAACGCAACAAGGTGCTCCGAGAAAAACTGGACCAGCATCTCACGGCCGATCAGCGCAGCCGTTATGCGGAACTCGGCAAAGAACTCGCCGCGGCGAGAAAACGCCGTCGCGAGCTGCCCGCGCGTGAACAAGTCCTCGGGCTCGCTACGAAACAGAAGATGGCCGAGACATTTGTCATGTTCCGCGGCAACCCGCATTCGCCCACAACCCCCGTCACTCCCCGCGTGCCAGAGATTTTCGAAGACGACGTTTTCCAAAGCCAAGGTTTGTCGGGCATGGGGTCCGAGATCGCCGAGGACAAGCGTCGTTTGGCGTTCGCACGCTGGGTCACGACCGCCGAGAACCGCCTCACCACCCGCGTGATCGTGAACCGCATTTGGCAGCATCACTTCGGCCGCGGCATCGTGCGTTCAACGAACAACTTCGGACAACTCGGCACCCCGCCGACCCACCCCCAACTCCTCGACTACCTCGCGCACGTGTTTGTGGATAAGGGATGGAAGTTCAAAGACATGCACCGGTTCATGATGACCAGCCAAACCTATCAAGCCGCTGCGGCACTCACGCCTGAGCAAGCCGAAGCGGTCGGCAACACATCGGTCATCGACCCGAACAATGATCTGTTTTGGCGGTTCGATCCACGTCGCCTTACCGCCGAAGAAGTGCGCGACACGATCCTCACCGTCGCTGGAACGATCAACCTAGAAAGCTATGGCCCAAGCTTTTACGAAGAACTCTCACCGGAGGTCCTGGCCGGGCAGTCGCAACCGGGGAAAGGCTGGGGAGACTCCAGTGAATCGGATCGAAACCGGCGCAGCGTGTACATCCACGTCAAGCGTTCGTTGCTAACGCCAATGCTCGCCGCCTTCGATTTCCCAGAGCCTGACACCACATGCGAAGCACGCTTCGTCACGCTGCAGCCCGGTCAAGCGATGTCGCTGCTCAACAGTGAATTCATTCACGAGAAGGCCCACCAGCTACTCGCCTCGGTCCGTGAAGAACTCCACGCCGCGGGCACCACCGACGAAGCGATCGCCGCCGACCGCGGCCTCCTCGTCAGCGCCCTGCTCCACCGCACCCTCGGCCGGGAAGCGACCGAGCAAGAGATCGCCGAAGGCAAGGAGTTAATGAACTCCTTCATCAACGACAGCGACCTCAAACCCGAACGAGCCGAAGCTCTCTACGCCCTCAGTATCCTGAACTGGAACGAATTTGTCTTCGTCTTCTAATCAGGTTGGGGGAATTCATTTCGCAGCCCCCATGATCCGTTTGTGGGATCAGCGGCCGCTGTGACTCGGTTCACCCGCTGTGACTCGGTTCACACAGTGCACTGCGCGACGGCGTCACGAAGGCCGGCGACCGGGTCGCCCGCGGGGATGAATTCGTGCGCGAAATATCCCTGGTATCCGATGTCGGCAATGGCGCGGGCGATGGGTGGATAGAATAACTCCTGCGTGTCGTCGAGTTCGTGGCGGCCCGGGTTGCCCGCCGTGTGATAGTGACCGTAGTAGGGGTGATTCTTCTCAATCGTACGGATGATGTCGCCCTCCATGATCTGCATGTGATAAATATCATAGAGCAACTTGAAGTTGTCACTGCCGACTTGCTTGACGAGCTCGACGCCCCAGTCACTGTTGTCGCACATATAGTCGGCATGGTCGACTTTGCTGTTGAGCAGCTCCATCTGCAGCGTCACGTTCGCGGCTTCGGCGACTGGAACGATCTTGCGTAGGGCAGCGACGCAGTTCTTCATTCCGGTCTTGCGATCGATCCCGCGAGCATTGCCGCTAAAGCAGATCACATTCTTCCAACCCTCCGCCGAGGTCGCTTCGATCGCCGCGTTCATCTTCTCCAGTGCTTCGTCATGGAATTGGGTGTCGCATAATCCATTAGTGAGCGAATGCGATCCGACCATGGTGCAGACCAAACCGCGTTTTTTCAGCACGGGGAAGTCCGCGGGACCGAGCAGGTCAATCCCAACGAGGCCCATCGACTGAGCATGCGACGCCAGTTCATCGAGGGACATGCCGCTGTAGCACCACTTGCAGACGGACTGGTTGAGTCGACCTGATTTCGCGTTGACCGCGGGACTGGCCGATGCGGTTTCGTCACCGTGCAGGGAGCCCGCGGCGAGTGTCGCAGCACCCGCTGCGGTGGCAAGCGAACCTGAGAGAACGCTGCGACGGGAAAGGGGCGTGTTCATGTTGAGGAGAGGGGGAGATCGGGAGAAGAAGATATCGGGAGAGACAATACCTCAGTTTAGCCTATTTCATGTGGGCCAGCGTGAGTGGCCGATCGATACCCTGCACCCTCAACCGCTGTCCTACTTCATTCGGAACACGGTCCAGCCCGAGCGGATCGCTTCGGATAGGCTCAGCTTGCTCTCGCCCTCGACGCGTTCGGTGAACGTGATGGGGACTTCCGTAAACTGGGCGCCGGCATGATGAAGTCTCAGCAGGACTTCTTGGATGAACGCGTAACCTTCGTAGGATTGGTCGCTGAGGTCGAGCTGCGCCAGACTCTTGACGCGGTAGCAACGAAACGAGCCGCTCGCGTCGCGGACGGGCAATCCGAGCCGGCGACGAGTGACCGCGTTGATGAGATGGCTCATCCATTTTCGCCGCAGCGGCCATCCGACAATTTCTCCGCCCGCAACATATCGTGATCCGACAGCCACGTCGGCACCGGCCATCACCGCGTCAACGAGCCGAGGGAGATCGGCGGGGCGATGCGATAGATCACCATCGAGATTGCAGAACAAGTCATAGCTTCCGTCGATCGCCGCAGTCATCGCGGTCCGAATGGCACCGCCGAGGCCACGTTGATCGCGGACCCGGCACTCGATCGACGTTCCACCGGTGCTCTGCCGAGCAAAATCCCGCACAGCCGCAGCGGTGCCGTCGGGCGAGTTGTCATCGACGACGAGGACATCCGCCTCGGGCAGCGCACGGGTGATTTGCTGCAGCAATTCTCGAATGTTTCCCGCCTCGTTATACGTGCACACGCCAACGAGGATTTTCGGATGATGGGTCGCCGAGGTTAACGGGGGATCCCCCACAACATCCAGCGGCTTGCTCGGGTTAGTCAATGAAATTGCTCATTCGAGTTGCCGCTAATTCTGCCGATGCTGGACAGACGTCTCGGCCTGTCCATGGGGAATCGACAGGCTAGAAGCCTGTTCCCTGGGTTGATTAGAGAGCCAATAACAAACGGCTCGGAGCCTGCAAATATCCAATCACGTCGTTGAGGAAGCGAGCAGCCGTGCCGCCATCGACGAGCCGGTGATCGTACGACAGGCTCAATGGCATCATCAGCCGTGGCTGGATCGAGTCATCGGGCATCACGACAGGAAGTTTCCGGCTACGTCCGACCAGCAAAATCGCAACTTCAGGAATGTTGACGATCGGTGTGCTGTACTGGCCGCCGATCGCGCCGAGATTACTGATCGTGAACGAACCACCCTTCAGGTCGCTGACGGCGAACTGGCCGCCGCGGACCTTGCCCGCTGTTTCAGCGAGACCACGCGCGATATCTGGAATGCCCAAGCGATCGACGTCCTTCAGAACCGGGACGACGAGACCACGATCGGTGTCCACAGCGATCCCGATATTAACGTAATCCTTGTAAACGACTTGCTCGTTCTCACTATCGATTACCGCGTTGATCGTGGGGTGATGCCGCAGTGCCGTCGCGACCGCTTTGATCAGAAACGGCATCGTGGTGAGCTTCAAACCCTGGGCGGCGTAGTCTTCTTTACTGGACTTTCGCAGTCGCTCCAGATCGGTGATGTCGGCGTCGTCAAAGTTGGTAACGCGTGGGACGCTGGACCATGACGCGTGCATTTGAGCCGCAATTGTCTTGCGGATTTTACTCATTCGCTCAACACGGATGGGGCCAAAATCGTCTTGATCGGCATTGCCGGGCAGATCCTTTGAAACCGGGGACGCGGGGCGTGCCGGGGGCGCAGTCGCTCCACCGCCAGTGGCCGGTGCGGCGTTCGCTTGACTGACCGAACGCACGGCAGCGAGCACGTCATCGCGGGAAATTCGTCCGCCGGGGCCCGTGCCACGAACGCTGGCGAGGTCAACGCTTGTTTCGCGTGCCAGTTTCCGGATCGCGGGACCCGCGGGAATCGAACTTGGGTCGGTTGATGCGGGGGCGGGCGCCGGGGTCGGTGCGGCTGCCGCTGGAGCGACCGGTGCGGCAGGTTGAGCCGGCGGCGCGGGCGCGGGAGCCTGAACCGCTTCGGGCTCGGGTTTCGGCTCGGCCTTAGGTGCCGGCTTGGATGCTGGCTCTGGCTTGGATTCCGCTTTCGGCGCTGCCGGTGGTGGCGATTTCTCGCTGGCCCCCGCTGCCGCTTCCACTTCCAGCAGCACGCCACCGATGGGTACCGTGTCACCTTCGCTGACGGAAATCTTCGTTACCTTGCCAGCAACGTCAGCCGGCACTGGTACGGTGGCTTTGTCCGTTTCCATCTCGACGACGTCTTGGCCAGCCTCGATCACGTCGCCGACCGAAACGAAGATTTCAAGGACGTCACCGGATTCGATTCCGTCGCCCAGTTCAGGAAGTTTAATTTGCATGGGAGAAAGGGTTCAGGGAGAAAAAGGGTTCAGAGTTCAGGAAGAAAGAGGGTTCAGGAGCACACACCTGGGCTCGTTCCTGAACCCTGCACTCTGAACCCGATTTTCTTTTCTTATGCGAAGTAAGGATCAACTTTATCGGGATTGTAATCGAGATCCTTGATTGCTTGGGCGACGTCGGACATCTCGAACTCACCCGCTTTGGCCAATCGATAGAGAGTGGCAATGACGATCGACTCGGCATCGACTTCGAAGTGTCGACGCAGTGATTCGCGAGTATCGCTGCGGCCCATCCCGTCGGTTCCGAGCACGTAGTAGTCACCGGGAATCCACGGTGTCAATTGCTCTCCGAGCGCCCGCACATAATCGCTGGCGGAAATGAATGGTCCTTCGACGCCCTCGAGGGTTTCTTCGAGGTAGCTGCGGCGTGGCGTCTCGGTCGGGTGGAGTCGATTCCAACGCTCGCAGGCACCGGCATCGCGGCGAAGTTGCGTGTAGCTGGTCACGCTCCACGCATCCGAGGCGACCGAGTATTTCTCAGCGAGAATCTCTTGTGCCTTCAGCACGGAGTTCAAAATCGCACCGCTGCCGAACAGCTGCACTCGCTGCTTGCCACCATCGACATCGACGCTCTTGAATTTGTAGATACCCTTGATGATGCCTTCTTGGCAGCCTTCGGGCATGGCGGGATGCAGGTACTCTTCGTTTTCAGCCGTGATGTAGTAGATGCACTGTTCGCCGTCGACGAACATCCGCTGCAAACCTTCTTGCACGATAACGACGACTTCGTAGGCGAACGCAGGATCGTAGGCACGCACGGTGGGGAATGCGATCGCATTGAGGAGGCTGTGACCATCTTGGTGCTGCAGCCCTTCTCCATTGAGCGTCGTTCGCCCGGCGGTGCCACCGACGAGGAATCCCTTGGCTCGCATGTCGGCAGCGGCCCAGATCGAATCACCAATCCGCTGGAACCCAAACATGCTGTAATAGATAAAGAACGGGATCATGCTGACGCCGTGACAGCTATAGGCGGTCCCGGCGGCATTGAAGCTGCTCATCGAGCCGCACTCGGTAATGCCCTCTTCGAGAATCTGACCGTCCTGGGCTTCCTTGTAGTACGACAGCTGGTCCGAGTCGGCTGGCTCATAGTTCTGGCCGGCGTGGGCATAAATGCCGAACTGGCGGAACATGCCTTCCATTCCAAACGTGCGTGACTCATCAGGCACGATTGGCACGACGTTCTTACCAATCTTTTTGTCGCGGCACATCGCGATCAATGTTTGCACGGCTGCGAAGGTCGTGCTGATGCTCTTGTTTTCAAGCTTGCTGATGAGCTTGGCGAAGTCGTCCATCGAGGGGACTTCCATCGTCGGGTGCGTCGTCGGGCGACTCGGCAGATACCCACCTAACTCCTGGCGACGGGCCTGGAGATATTTCATCTCGGCACCGCCGGCTGGTGGCTTGTAGAACGGGGCGTTGCCGACTTCCTCGTCGCTGATCGGAATGCCAAATCGGGTGCGGAACTCGAGCAGTTCAGCCTCGTTCATTTTCTTTTGATTGTGGGCAACATTCCGTCCCTCACCCGCTTCGCCGAGGCCGTAGCCCTTGACTGTTTTCGCCAAAATGACGGTCGGTTTGCCGTTATTGAGCTCGGTCGCTTGCTTGTAGGCTGCGTACACCTTTTCTGGATCGTGCCCACCGCGACGGATCTTCTCGAGTTTCTCGTCGGAGAGATGCTTGACCAACTCGAGCAGTTCGGGGTATTTGCCAAAGAAGTGTTCGCGGATGTAGCTGCCCGGCATCGACGTGTATTTCTGGTACTGGCCGTCAACGACTTCGTTCATGCGTTTGGCGAGCAGTCCGGTCGTGTCCCGAGCGAGTAACTCATCCCACTCACCGCCCCAAATGACTTTGATGACGTTCCAACCGGCACCGTGGAAGATCGATTCGAGTTCTTGAATGATCTTGCTATTGCCGCGAACCGGACCATCGAGACGTTGCAGATTGCAGTTAATGACGAAGATCAGGTTGTCGAGTTTTTCTCGCGAGGCCAAACCGATGGCGCCGAGTGTTTCGGGCTCGTCGCACTCACCATCGCCGAGGAACGCCCATACTTTTTGCCCCTTCGTATCTTTCAAGCCTCGGTCATTGAGGTACTCGTTGAAGCGGGCTTGGTAAATCGCCATGATCGGGCCGAGTCCCATCGAGACGGTGGGGTATTCCCAGAAGTCAGGCATCAGCCACGGGTGTGGGTAGCTGCTGAGGCCACCGTCCTGTTCGAGTTCGCGACGGAAGTTCTCGAGTTTCGATTCATCCAACCGGCCCTCGACGAAGGCCCGTGAGTACATTCCCGGCGAAGCATGGCCTTGGAAATAGACAGAGTCGCCTGAGTAACCGTCCTCACCGCGACCCTTGAAGAAATGATTGAAGGCAACCTCGTACAGCGTTGCGCTGCTGGCGAAGGTGCTGATGTGCCCGCCGACGCCGCCGCCTCGCTTCCCGGCCCGGACGACCATCGCCATCGCATTCCAGCGAATAATGGATTTGATCCGTCGTTCGAGCTCTCGATTGCCTGGATAAGCGGGCTGTTCGTTCGGGGGAATCGTGTTGACGTAGGGGGTCGAGGTATCCGCTGTCAGTGGCACACCGTGCTCGGCGGCGCGGTCACGGAGCTGATCGATGAGAAACTTGACCCGTTCGGGGCCTTGGCTATCGAGCACATATTCGAGTGAACTGAGCCATTCCTGAGTTTCGTAAGCATTGATATCGACGTCAGTGGATCGTTGCAATTCGCCGAGCTGTTGGGCGACTTCGTTTTGGGCGACTTCGACTTCGGCGACGTTTTTGGAATCGGACATCAAATACGGGAAAAACCCGGCCTCTGGGAACGTGGTCAAAAGCTGCGGTAGGTGCAAAAAATCTCGGAAGCCCCTTACTTTACTCACTCGACCCCGTTTTCAACAAGGTATGTAGTCCACCCCGCGGTGATAAACTCAGGCGATGTACGCAGACAATATGGATTGTAAATCCTTTGAGTTTTGATCCGACTGCAGCCCCTGGCGACTTGCTGCGGTCGCTCGGCGACGTTCGAGAACGCGTGATCGGCGACGGGAACGAGGCTGTCACTCAAACGCGTTTTTCAATACACGCGCAGGAACGATCGGTCAGACAGCGACGAAATCGAACCAGCGGTCACCAAACCAGCGGTCACGATGTGTTCAGCGCTGCCGGGTCCAGGTGCCCAGCCCCGTCATGTCGTAGAACTCCGAAGTCACCGCCACGGACTGCCCGCCTTCGACCTCAAAGGTGATCCCCGTCGGCCCGACCGAGTTCTCACCGGGCGGAGTGAAGAGGAAGGTGTTGCCGTCGTAGGGCGTCAACTCGAACCTCATCGCCTTGGGGCCGAGCGTCATCACCAGGGTCCCGGACGAATCATCGACCGTCATCGGGCCGTAGTAGTCGTTGTCGTACGTGCCGGCGTAGGTCGTCCATGGCGCCGGCGGCGTCGGGTCGGCAACCGCCGCGGCCCAGTCCGTCGGGGTCTCCGATTCGTAGATTTTCGCGAACACACCCCGGTACCCGCTGAGCCAATCTCGCGTGACCTCCCCGGCGACGATCAGGTCGAGCACCGTTTCCGACGTGGCCTCGGCCAGCCCGACGGGCTGGCCGTTGGTGATCGTCACCACACCGAGCCGCTGTCCCGGGATCATGGAGAAGTTCGTGCCGGTCCCCAGCAAAAACGCTCCCGAATGAGTCCAGCTGGTGTATCCGTCGTCACGGACGCTGATGCCCATGCCGAGTCCATACAGGCTCGTGTGCGCGCTCGGCGTGCTCGGTGGCCCAGTGATGCTGTGCGGTGTCTGCACGGCGAGCAGCGCCGCCGGGTCGATGATCCGTTGGCCGTCGATCTCACCGCCGCCCAGCTGCAGACGTAGCCATTGGCCGAGGTCATCCGCCGTTGACGACACGCCACCGGCGGCCGACTGCGCGACGGGGTCACGCTGGTCAGTGGTCACGATCCAGTTCCCCCCGGCGTCGCGCTGGTGCGGTACGGCGCGGTCGTCAGCGGCGAGGTAGTCGTCGAACCGCGCCGACGAGTTGCTCATCCGTGCTGGGGCGAACAGTTGCTCCTTGATCAGTTCGTCCCACCGCATCCCCGCTGCGGCTGCGGCGGCCTCTGCGGCGGCGGTCAGCCCGAAGTTGGTGTAGAGGTGCTGAGCGCGGAACGGAGAGAGTGGCTGCTGGGCGAGTCGGTCGAAAACCTGTTGGCGGTCAAAGCCGAGATCTTCGAGCCGGTCACCGGCGTGCGAGGGCAAGCCGCTGCGGTGCGTGAACAGGTCGGCGTAGGTGACGTGCTCGGTGACGTAGGCATCCGACAGCGCGAAGTCCGGCAGATGCTCGACCACCGGGTCGTCCCAGGCGATCGTGCCGTCGCCGACGACACCGGCAACCGCCGTGGCGCTCAACGCCTTGGACAACGACGCAATCTGAAAGACCGTGTCCGGCCCGACCGGATCGTCGCTGCCGAGTTCGCGCACGCCAAAGCCTGCCGCATAAACGACCTCATCCTGGAACACGATGGCGATGGCCAGACCGGGCACACCACTCTCCACGCGCATCGCTTCGACACGCTCGGGAATGATCGCGAGGGCCGCATCAACGTCCGCTCTGGTCACCGTCGGGGGCGGATCGCCGGGCGGGCCGGTGGGTGCCTGAGCCGTCGATGCCGCGTCATCGGCACCGCTGGACGATCCTGAGCAGGTTGCCACGATGAGGATGATCGCCACGCCGAGCACGGCCAGCGGCGAGGCCACTGATCGGATTCGGGCCACCGACTTGAATGCTCCCCAGCAACGAACCGGCGATGCAAAGATCAGATGACGCGGGCGATCGCTGCTCGCAGGGTCAAAGAATAACGCTCTCATGGTCAAACTCAAAACATTTCCGTGACGAGTGGCAAATTGTCAATTCGACCCGCGAACCATGAACTGAAAACGATCGTCTTGCCGGGGATCGATGCGACACCAGTCCGCTGCGTTGATCAGGTGTAACGCACGTTCTGGTGCTCGGGCTCAAAGAATGCGGACAACAGCGAATCGACTCGCAGTAACCCCTCACGCGTCAAGCGAATTTCATTGTCGTCGATGACGACCATCCCCTGCTCAACATAGCGATTCCACACCTCGGACCACTGGGCGACAATGTCCGCGTCAAATTTATCGCGGAAATAGTCACGTTCGAGGAAGCCTCGTTTGAGCAGCAAGATCATCTCGCGAATCAGCGATTGATGCGGTGTGGGGACGTAGCCACGTCCCAGCGGCAGGTTGCCTGCCTCGATCGTCTCTAGATACGCGGGCATGTGCGGCAGGTTCTGATAATGCACCCCGCCCACGTGGCCAAAACTCGCGATGCCGGTGGCGATCAGATCGGCACCTTTCCACAAATTGTCACGGTAAGAGAAATTGACTTTCCCGGTGTCTTTGACGAGCGTGTATCCGCTGCTGACTTTGTATCCAGCGGCAATCAGTTCGTCGAAGGCGAAATCGACCCAATCGCGTTTCAGTTGCCAGGGCGCGACCGGGCTCTCGGTATGGTTGCCGATCATGTCCTTGCTGTAGATCGTGTTGAAGGGCAACTCCATTTGATAGATCGTCACGCTCTCGGGTGACATCTCGATTGTGCGACGAATATTGTCTCGCCAATTCTCCCAGGTCTCGCCGACCATCCCGGCGATCAAATCGATGTTGACGTTGGGGAACTGGGCCGCTTCGATCCAATCCCAAGCCGCAAAGACCTGTTTGGAAAGGTGTGCTCGGCCGTTTTCTTCGAGCAGCGTGTCGTTAAAGTTCTCAATACCGAGGCTGATCCGTGTGACGCCGAGTTTCTCTCGCAGCGTTTTGACCTTGGTCTCGCTCAGCGTGCCCGGTTCGCATTCGAATGTGACCTCTTCGGCTCCGTCCCACGTGATGTGCTCGTGCAACCGGTCAGCGAGCTTGGTCAGCTGTTTGGGGGACAGAAAACTCGGCGTTCCGCCGCCGAAATACACAAAGCGAAAGGGTCGATCGCCCATGACAGGCAACTTGCTGACCATCGAAATCTCGTTGCACAACGCGTCCACATACCGCTGAACATCGGCTGCCTTGACATCCGTGAAGACCTTGAAGTAGCAGAATTTGCAGCGTTTGCGGCAAAACGGGATGTGCAGATAAAGCCCCAGTGGGTTGTCGTTGGCCGGCGGCGCCTGCATCGCGGCGCGAACATCGTCGAGCGCCTCTGCGTTCCACTGGCTGTACGGCGGGTAGTTGGAAATGAACACACTGCCCACTTCGGTCTTGTCGTCGCTCGAGGTGCTCGTCATGGCGGGGGATTCCAGGGTGCAGAGGTTAGGTTCGGATGGGAAGGTGTCGGTGGTGGCGAGCGGCGGGTGGCCTGCGGCACAATGAACCGGCACTCAATGGGTGAAATTATTAAAAAAAGTTAAAATGCTAATCGGAAAGTGCAAAATCGAGCATCATCTCCATCTCTCTTTTGCCTTTCCCGATTCTCATTTCAACCTTTTCAATTTCTTAAAACCGAGCGACAGACGACTGAGGAAAACCGCTCGACCGGTGCTTTGAACACACTATCTAAAGCCCGAAGCAGCGGACAACACCATCGTCATCGGCGATGATCAACCGGTCGCCCACGATCGCGGGCGCCGCCATGAATTTGCCACGTGACTCAAACGACCACTTTTCCTCGCCGTCGGCAAGGGACAATCTTAACAGCAAACCGGTGGTCGACGCGATCCAGACATCCTCGCCCGCAATCAGTGGCGAGGCATCGGCGCGGCGGCGCAACGTTTTCCGCCAAATTTGTTCGCCCGTCGCACGGTTGATCGCATCGACGTGCTTGTTTTGGCTCGAGACAATAATTCGATCGGGACCGATCGCCGCGCTGCTGCGGTATTCTTGCGGCCGGTCGGGGTCATCAAATTTCCAACGGACGTCACCCGAGTTGGGATTGAACGCGAATACGGTGCCATCCATGATCGGCAAAAACACCTCATCACCACTGACGGCGGGTGTGCTGCCGGTGGGACCGCCGAGCGGCATCGGCTCACGGGCCGCCTTCCCGGTGGCCAGGTCAATGACATGCAATTGCCCGTCACAACCGCCCAGAAATGTCTTTCCCGATGCGATCGAGGGCGAACAACGGATTTGATCGCCCGTTTCGTACTTCCAAACCAACGTCCCATCCTTCGCATCGAGACAATACAGACTTCCATCTTGGCTGGATTGTAGCACCCGAATTTCGTAAGCGTCATCACGCGGGACAGCGAAAAACGAGGGTGCTGCGCTGATTTCGCCCTCGGTGGTGTATTTCCAAACGGTCTCGCCGTTAACCGGATTGAGCGCCTCGATGTTGCCCTCAACGTCGCCTACGACGAGCAGGGCCAGACCGGCCTGGGACACCGAACCGGAATCCTTCGCATGGTCGCCGGGCGCCGCCGCGATGATCGGAATTTGAGACGTCAGGCTAGCTTTCGAGTCGATCGACTCGGGTAGCAAGAGACCGGCCGATGCCACAAAACCAGTATCAAAATCCCGTCGCCACTGCGACTGGCCCGAATCGAGATCGAGCGCCTCGACGCCACCCATGACGTCGGTGACGAATACGCTCACGCCATCACTGACCGGCGTCGTTTCGATGGCTTCGGCCGTCTGAGACTCCCACAGCACACGCAGATTTCCGGGCAGGGTGCGGTCGATCGCACCGCTGGCACCACTGTCGGCACGGGCCATCGTCCAGGTCGGCCGAGGGGCGACCGACGGTGCCTCAGCCGTGGCAACACTCGCGAGTAAACAGGACACGACCATGAACAACGCGGTCACTGGGGTCGAACGGTCCGTTTTTCCAATTTGCATGATCGATTTCAATATTCACTGTTTCAGTTTCGCTGCCTCCAGCCCGGACAGAACCTGTCCCTACGCCAGCACCCTGGAGTATTGTTCAGTTTCGCTGACCTCCTGGTCGAGACCGTCCCGACTATTATAAGCTGTCCGCCCGCCGGTTTTGTCCCGCAATGCGGTGTTTTTCTTCTGTCTTTCGAGCTTTTTGTCAATGATTTGTGTCAGCCTCGGCCGTGCGCGCCACCAACGAATGATCGCCGAACATCAGTTTCTTGTTGAACAAGGGGCTGAACTCGTTGAACTGCGTGTGGACTACATCACGCGCGCGGTCAACCTGAAGCGGCTCGTGGGCGACCGTCCCGGCCCCGTCGTGCTGACCGCTCGCCGGAAGGAAGACGGTGGTCGCTGGGAGAAATCGGAACAGGAACGCCTGATGCTGCTCCGCAGCGCCATCGCGACGGGAGTCGAGTATGTCGACATTGAAGCGGATGTGGCAGCCCAGATCCCGCGCTATGGTGCGACGAAGCGAATCATCAGCTACCACGACTTCAGCGGCACGCCCGAGGAACTGGAGGAAATTCACGCCGCCATGGCGGAAGAGGATGCCGACATCGTCAAGATCGCCACGATGGCAAACACGTTCTCCGACAATGTTCGGATGATTAAGCTGGTGGAAAATGCGAAGATTCCCACCATCGGCATTTGCATGGGCGAGATGGGCATGATCACCCGGATCCTGTCCAACCGGGTCGGATCTCCGTTCACGTACGCCACCTTCAGTGCTGACAAAAAACTCGCCCCCGGCCAAATCAATTGGAAGGAGATGAACAATGTCTACCACTACGAGTCGATCAATCCGCAAACGTCGCTGTTCGGTGTGATCGCCGATCCGGTCGCGCACAGCCACAGTCCCTTGATTCACAACTCCGCTTTCATCGATGCTGGGCTCAACGCGCGCTACCTGCCGCTGCGAGTCCCCAAGGACGATTTGCAGACGTTCATGAACAGCTGCCATAGCATTGGGATCGAAGGCATCAGCATCACGATCCCGCACAAGGAAGCGGCGTTGGATTACTGCACGCAGGCGGAAGCGAGTGCGACGGGGATTGGTGCCATCAATACGATGATTTTCAACGACGAAGAGCGTCTCGGCTACAACACCGATTACCGCGCTGCGATGGATTGCATCGAGGAAACCTTCGCGCTCGAACGCGGCAAGGAAAACTCGATGCAGGGTAAGGTCGCACTCATCCTCGGTGCCGGGGGCGTTTCCCGGGCGATCGCATGGGGGCTGCGACAGCGCAAATGCGACGTCTATGTCGCGTCCCGCACCGCAGAACGCAGTCAATTGCTCGCCCAAGAATTTGGTTGCCATTCGATCCCCTGGGATCAGCGTCATGAGATTAAAGCACACCTGCTCGTCAACGGCACTCCCGTGGGCATGCACCCCAACGTCGACGTCTCGCCCTACAACATGACGTCGATCAATGAGTACATGGTCGTTTTCGACACCGTGTACAACCCCGAGAACACCATGCTGATCAAGCACGCGAAGCAAGCGGGAGCGAGGCTGATCACCGGTGTCGACATGTTCGTTCGTCAAGCCGCGTATCAGTTCCGGTTATTCACCGGCCAGGACGCCCCCACGGATCTGATGCGGGACAAGATCAAACAGGCAACCAACCCCGTGCAGATCAACTGATCCTCGCGTCGCCGAATATCCCCCGAAGCCCGGGGGTCTATCTCCGGTCGCCACGGTGACTCAGTCGGGGTGCTACAACGGGGCGGCTGGCTCCGTTATCCTACGAGCAATCTGTCCTTCTTCACCCCACTCGTCGGAGTTTTCCATGCCTCGTCCCGTCACCCTGTTTACCGGTCAATGGGCCGATTTGCCGATTGAAGAGCTCGCGGCGATGACGTCCGATTTTGGCTTCGATGGCATCGAACTGGCTTGCTGGGGCGATCATTTCGAAGTCGATCGGGCACTCGCCGAAGATGATTACTGCGACAAAAAACACGCGTTGCTGGCCAAGAATAACCTGCAATGCCATGCCATCAGTGCCCACTTGGCTGGCCAAGCCGTGCTGGATCGGATCGACGAGCGTCACAAATCCATCCTCCCTGAACACGTTTATGGTGATGGTGACCCAGCCGGCGTCAACGCACGCGCCGCGGAAGAACTCGCCAACGCCGCTCGCGCGGCACAAAAATTTGGTGTCGACGTCGTCAATGGATTCACCGGCAGCAGTATCTGGCACCTGCTCTATTCGTTTCCACCGGTCCCTGAGAAAATGCTCGATGCCGGTTTTGACTTGCTCGCCGAGCGATTCAATCCGATTCTCGATGTGTTCGGCCAGTGCGGCGTTCGCTTCGCACTGGAGGTTCATCCAACGGAGATCGCGTTCGATATCTACACCGCTCAGCGGGCCCTCGAAGCCCTCGACCATCGCCCCGAGTTCGGCTTCAACTTCGATCCCAGCCATTTGATTTGGCAGGGGATCGATCCGGTCGAATTTATCCGTGCGTTCCCCGATCGCATCTTTCACGTGCACATTAAAGACGCAATCGTGACGCTCGACGGCAAGTCGGGAATCAACTGCAGCCACCTGAACTTCGGCGACCCTCGTCGGGGTTGGGATTTCCGCAGTCCCGGCCGGGGCGGCGTGAACTTCGAAGAGATCATCCGGGCGCTCAACGTGATCGGCTACGACGGCCCTCTATCGATCGAATGGGAGGACTCTGGGATGGAACGCACCTTCGGTGCACGCGAGGCCTGTGCGTTCACGAAGAAGCTCGACTTCTCGCCCTCCAACGTGGCCTTCGATGCCGCCTTTGACGAAGCCTCATGATCACCATTACGGTCAACGGAACCACCACGCAAGTCGATCGCCCGATGACGATCGACGAGTTGATTCAGCACGTCGACGTCCCCAAAAATTACTTGGCCGTCGAAGTCAATGAGGACGTCGTACCGCGTGAACAGCATGGTGAACACGTGATCGCCGACGGCGACCGCGTCGAAGTCGTGACGCTGGTCGGCGGCGGCTGAAGACGACGCGGGTCGGCGGCGTTTGAAGACGACGATCGCGGTGTTCTATTCCGCTTCGGCTTCCAGGCTGGTGTCGGCTTCCTCGTCGTTCGATTCAGGGGGTGGGCCGAGCAATTCTTCGAGCGATTTGTCGAGCTGTTGGCCACGGGCGGACAGCGACACGACCGTTCCTTGGGGATCGACAAGGATCGCCGTCGGGATGCCTGAGACGCCGTAATAACGCGCCATGGGGTGGTCCCAGCCGGCGCCGGTCTCTTCATCCCCGACTATATTGACCCAGCTGATGTCCTCTTTATCGAGGTAGCTCTGCATCGCTTCGGGATCGGTATCCATATTGATCCCAACAATCGCGAACTGGTCACCATAGGCGGCGAGATTGCGTTTCATGTTAGGAATTTCACCACGACAGGGGCCGCACCACGAGGCCCAGAAATCGACTAAGACGACGCGTCCACGGTATTTCGACCAATCGAATTTTTCACCGCTACCGGTCACTCCGGTGAGCGTCATGGAGTTGCCGAGCAATTCCAGGCGGCGAGCGGTGCCGCGGGCACGAGCAGCGAGATCCTGCATTTGCTCGCCTTCCGATTCGTCGATCTGGTCAGCGAGCCGAGTGAGCAGGCTCACGGCCATCTCCGTTTGATCGCCAGCGTTGAGGCGACTGGCCAGTAGCGACGCCAGCCCATACAGCTGAGGACTCATGCTGCCTTCGTCGGCCATTTTTAACAGCTGATTGACGAGCTTCTGTTGTTCGGTCGCGTCCTTTGTCTGAGCGTCGCGGATCTCTGATTGAAGATTCTCCATCAACGCAAAATTGCGGATTGCGGGGCGATCGTCTGCGGCCAGCGATGCCAGCAACGCGTCGCGTTCCTCGGCATCCTCTTCGTCTTGGTTGGCAAGAAACTGCAGAGCGGGCAACTGCAGCGCGATCGCCTTGAGCTCCTCGGCCAGGGTCACGTCGTCGAGTGTGCGAATTTTCGCGGTGGCGTCCACGACGGCGCGTGCGGCGCGGCGGACAGACTTGATGTCACGACCTCGATTTCGCATCGTTTCGGACGCAAAGGCAAACAGTTCCTCCGCGTTGCCATCGGGAATCTCGATCGCGACCGCCTCAGCGGCCTCTGCGCCGTTTTCTTGTTTCGCCTCCTGCTGTGCTTTGACAGGCGAGGATTCGTCGTCTTCGGCCCGCACACCGCATGGACACAGGGCTTGCCCGACGACCAACAGGCCACAAAATACAATCGACAACGATTCGAGACGGGGATATCGGGAAGACACAGCATCCCTGGTGAATGGACGGCGCATGAGATTCTCACTAGCTTGACTCGACGGGTGGACTGGGGGGCTGCCCCACACCACAGAGCATAATGAATCCCAGCGAGTCCGTGGTGCTCCATACCGACTCACAGGGTTCATCCGACCGAAGCGTGCGTCGTCCACCGCAACTCATTGTGTCGGCGAGACTCGATCGACCAAGGGATGTCGCGGTCCTTAACCTGGCAATTCCAGCCCATCGGGGAGGATGCCCTGAGCGACTTCCTCGTCCCATGCGTCCATCAGCGGCCAGTCCTCTGCGAGCGTTCCAAAGTCCGCCATATGCAGGTAGCCTTCAACGCGAGCGATGACTTTGTCGAGCATCGCGTTGTCTTTGGCGAAGATTGGGCCGTGGCTCGGGGCGAGCCAACGCACGTCGCTATCACGGATCCGCCTGAGCGAACGCAGGAAGGCCTTGATGTCGCTGCCGTGGTGGGCATCGATCGCGCCAATGCATCCGTCGCGGTAAACATTGTCGCCCGAGAACAGCACATCGCCTAAGCGAAATGCCAGTTGGCTATCGGTATGGCCGGGCGTGTGCCAGACCTCGAGCTCGAGCTTGCCCACGCGAATGACGTCGCCATCATTGACCACATGATCAATCTGCACCGGCGGCATCTCCAGCCGCAAGTTCTGGGCTTCGATCAAAGCCAGCGTTTTCAGCGTGTCGCCGCTCTGCAGGGGCTCGACCGCGTTGGGATGCGAGGTCACTGTGGTCTTCAGCGCCTGTTTCGCCTTCGCCAGTCCCTGGATATGGTCCACGTCGGCGTGGGTGGCGATCAGCGTTTGGCAGCGAGAGAGTGGGAAATCCAAATCACGGATGATCTGGATGTAATCATCCACTGTTTCTTCGTACCCGATGTCGATCAATACCCATTCGTCTTGGTCGTAGATCAGGTACAGATTGCAACCGAGTACTTCACCGGCCTGGAAGTTCAGTTCAATGACACCAGGGAAAATGGGTTTGCGAGATATCATGAAGAGAAAGCGATCAGGGCTGCGGAAACGGAGTCGAATCAGCAGTGTAGAGCGTTTTTGGCTTTCTTCGTACCCGTCGTGGGGCGGTGAACACGCTCCGGGGAGCGTGTTCACCTTAGCCTCCCGTTACCACATGTATTCCGCACCGACGGTGAAGCCCTGAAGAACCACATTGCTGAAGCTGCTCGGTGGTGCGGCCGTCACGACACCGCCGCTCCCGAGGGTTCCCAGCGACGAGCGAACGTAGTCAGCCGGCGGTACCGTGTTGACAATATTGTCGACGGCCAACATGTGATACGCCGTTCGGAACGACCACGAGTGCGAGAGTCGGTAGACGAGTTTCGTCTCAAATTCACCCATCACACTGCCGCGTCGATCGCGGTCGCTGATGCTGGCCGACCCGGCAGTCCCCCCGGGTCCGATCGAGTTGGCGAAGACGTTGGTCGTTCGTTCCCAGTCGTTTTGTCCCCAGCCACCCTTCATGCCGAAGCCGAGCTGCACGCCGGGCACCATGTTCCACCACACGTCGTATCCAATCTGGCCGACGAAGAGGTTGTTCTTGGTCCCGGTCACGGAGTCATAATATCCCACGGGGGCGACGGAGCCGACGGCCGGATCAGGCATCCCCACGGTGCTATATCCGAAGTCGTTGTCCAGGCGGAGATACCGTGCTCCGACCAACCATGAGCCTTGGAACCGGCAGCCTGGTCCCACCGCCCGGCGGCGATAGTTGACTTCCCCGCTATGGAATCGCGATTGGGTATACGCCTGCTGACTCACCGAGCGGTCCGTATCGTCGAACCCGCCTACCGGAAGCGTTCCGTAATCTGAGATGTACGAGTACAAATCGGGATTATTGGGGTCCGTTGCATACGCTTGTCCGCTGTTGTTCCACTCTTGCCCGCCCATATACGTGCCTTCTAAGTTCCCACCGACTCCCAGGATCACGGCTGCGGACACTCGCACGCCGGCTTCCAAATCACTTGCTTTAACGTCATTGAGGCTCAATGCGGTCGGACCGCCAACGCCCCGCGATGTCAGTGCCATGTTGCCCTGTGAAAAGTTATTCCCCAGGAACAGCCCCTCGACTGAAAGGTCGTACCATCGCTGGGCACACTTGCCCGCCTCGCTGAAGGGACGCAGAGCGTTCACGCAGCCGATTGCTCCGCCGCCGATGGTCCCCAACAGAACTCCCATGTCGCCCTGCATGCACTTGCCGCTGCACCAGTCGCCGAGCATCCCCCCGCGGCCAAGACAACCGCTTTGGTACAGTTGTGAACTGCAAACCCCGCAGCCCTGGCCATTGCACAGATTGCAGTGTCCCATCATCGCGGGCAGAATCCCCTGAAATCCGCCCGGGCCAGCACAGCCGCAGGCACTATCGCTGCAGTAACCAGCACCGCCGGCTCCCTCCACATACGAGTCACAAGCGTAGCCATAGCCAGCCGGGGCGTAGCCCATCGGTCCGCCTTGGTAGCTGACGGGCATGACCTGTCCATAGGGGTTCTGCATCGCAGATTGGTACGCGGCCGGGCCGATTGGCCCCGACAACCCGGTCGACACGGGCATGCCCCCCGGCATCCCCGGAATCGGTCCGGATGGGAACGACGACGGAATTTTCTGAGACAATGGTGTGTTGCCCATCATGGGGCCCATCATCGCTCCGCCCATCATGGGGCCGCTGATCGCCGGTTGACTGGCGTAGTTGATTCCGCCTGCGGCACTGACCTTAGCGGCGGTGGACCAGTCTCCCGGATGCACCCCCGGAGGCAGTCGAAAGCCACTAGCGGCATAATCGATATCATCCTCTGGCGAGGGTGGAGCCGCAGATACCATCACGGGCGACAGGATGACGAGCATCCCGGCGGCGACCATGGACCGCCACGCGGCCACCGAGAATTTTTTCGATATCGAGGCGAGTTGTGAGTGAGTGTTCATCCCTGATTCCTGAAACAATGCTTGCCTGAGTACGCCCCGCCGTTGTCAGCAGAACCGCTTCAGGCAAAGTTATCGGCACAACCGGCCCGCGACATTCGATAATTCCCGAACAATCGTTACCATCCGAACACGATTGGCTCGGACACGTAGAGTAACATGATGGAAAAATCGCGGTTGCCTGACTTCCCGTCCTTTCCTACTATCCCTCTGATAACCTCTCCTAAATTCGTGCTCGTGCGCATGGAAACGACCCATCAGCCTAGCTGCTGGGTGAGCGATGCCTACGAGTTCGGTTACTTCACCCCAACGCAGAACTCATATGTCGCAACGCCTCGGTTCGTATCCCCTTCGGTTCGCTGCAGCGACGTTGGGGCTCCTTGCGGGTTTTTCTGGCCTGCTCACGCCTCTTCACGCTCAGGAGGCGGATCAACTACGAAATGCAGCCCCTGACACGCCCCGTGCCGTGCCGATCCCAGCGGAAAAACAAGGGCAAGCGGTGCCGCCTGCCGCCGCGAAACAACCCGCTCCCGCCCAATTGCCGAAACCGGCGCCTCAGGACAGCGTGGTATCGAAACTCATCGCCCAATTGATGCCCAGCCAACACGTCTCGGGCAAAGACCTCGACGATACTCAGAGTGCTCGGGCGCTCGATCTGTACCTCCAAACGCTCGATCCGCTGAAACTCTACTTTTTGCAAAGCGACATCGATCAATTCCAACGCTATTCAACGGTCGTTGATGATCATGTGCGGGCCGGCAATCTCGACCTGGCCTACTACATTTTTGAACGCTTCACACAACGCGTGGATCAACGCGTGGCGAAAATCCGCCAGCTGCTCGATGGTGACTTCGATTTCAATATCGATGAGCAAGTGGTCGTCGACCGGGACGCCGCCCAGTACGCCCATGACGATGCTGAAGCGACCGACCGCTGGAGACGACAGCTGAAGCTTTCACTGCTCGACCTGAAAGATTCCGACGAACCCGTTGTCGGTCAAGAAGCTCGCGATCAACTCATGCGTCGCTACGACCGCTACGCCAATCGCTGGAGATCGACCAGCAGCGACGACATCCTCGAAATGTTCTTGACGGCGGTTACCAACAGTTACGATCCGCATTCCACGTACATGTCGCCCGCGACGCTCGATGACTTCAACATCAGCATGGCACTCAACCTCGACGGCATCGGCGCGTCGTTGGGCGAGAAGGACGGCACCACTCAGGTCAAGGCAATCATCCCCGGGGGCGCGGCCGATTTAAACGGCAAACTCAAGCCCGATGACTCGATCGTGTCAGTGGGCCAAGGCCAAGACGGTGAGATGGTCGACATCATCGAGATGCCACTCAAGGACGTTGTGAAACTGATCCGCGGCAAAGCGGGCAGCACCGTTCGCTTGGGCGTCCGCCCCGGCGGAACAGGGAATCTGGAGATCGTGAAGATCGTTCGTGCTCACATTGAACTCAAAGACTCGGCCGCTCGTGGCGAAGTCATCGAGCATGAAGTCCCCGGCCAGCCAGGCAAACTTAAAATCGGTTACCTCAACCTGCCCAGCTTTTACATGGACATGGAGGGGGCCCGACGAAACGATCCCGACTACCGCAGCAGCACTCGTGACGTCGCCAAGATTCTGGAGGATTTCAAGAAGGAAAACGTTGCCGGAGTCGTGCTCGACCTCAGCCGCAATGGCGGTGGCTCGTTGACCGAAGCAATCAGTTTGACGGGACTGTTCATCGACCAGGGTCCCGTCGTGCAGGTGAAGGACTCCAATGGCTCGGTGCAGAAATACGACGATGATCATCCCGGCACCGTCTGGGATGGGCCCCTCGTCGTCCTGACGAGCAAGCTCAGTGCGAGTGCCAGTGAAATTCTCGCCGGTGCGATCAGAGACTATCGTCGCGGCATCATCGTCGGCGACCCGCAAACGCACGGGAAAGGCACCGTGCAAACGCTGATGGACATCGGCCAGTCGCTGTTCCGAATCCGGCGGGCCAACTACGGCGCATTGAAAGTCACGCTGCAGCAATTCTATCTGCCCGATGGCCAGAGCACACAACTCGACGGCGTCCCAGCGGACATCGTGATACCGAGCGTGATCAGCAAGATGCCCGTTGCCGAAGGCGATCTCGAATACGCCCTCGCCCACGACCAGATCCAACCAGCAAAGCACGATTTGTATCGGATGGTGCCAGCGGATCTGATCAATTCGTTGCGAGCCAGTTCGCAGCAGCGGATCGCTCAGGACGAAGAGTTTATCGAACTGATGCGACGAATTGGACTGTACGTCGAGCAAAAGGATCTCAAGACGATCTCGCTCAACGAAGTTAAATTCATGCAGCGTCGTGCCGAAATGAAGGCTCAGAAGGACGAGCAAGAAAAGGAACTCGATGCACAAATTGGTACCGAAGAGGTCTTCCATGACTCCTTCTACAACCGAGAAGTCCTCAACATCACGCAGCAGTACATCGAGGGCTTGCGGGCTCAAAATCTAGCGAGAGCGAACTGAGCGGGAGAGGCACAATGCTCGATTCCCTCCGATTGCTCCTGATGGCAGTCTCGACGATGTTTGCCTCGGTCCCGTTGCGGGCCGAGGCAGCCGCGCCGATCCAAGTCGACACGTTCGGAGACATCCGTTTCAGTACGTCGGCGGACCTGCAGTCGGGCACCGCAGGCTTGGCGGATCTCTATATCCCCATCCTGCCCGGTGATTCGATCGCGAAGGTCGAGCATCCCAAAAATGCAACAGTCGCGGACCCGAGCCAACCTCCGGTGAGGGTCTCCGGCATGCTGCGTCCGGCCGTTGTCGTGGTTCATGGCGGCGGCTGGCTCGCCGGCAGCAAATGGACGATCAGCGGCTACGCACAGCAGCTCGCCGAATTGGGGATCTGCGTGCTGAACATCAACTACCGGCTGGCACCGAATGCCAAATTCCCCGCTCAAGTCGATGATGTTCGCGACGCCCTTGTCTATCTGGGTGATCATGCTCAAGCGCTGAGCATCGATCCCCAGCGTATCGGGCTGTTTGGCTATTCCGCTGGCGGGCATCTCTCCGCATTGGTCGGCGTGCTCGCGGACGAGTCCCGCGACGTGCAGGCCACCGCGAGCAATTGGCAGCTCTCCGATCCGCGTTGGTCGCGATTGCCTCCGATCGCTGCGGTGTGTGCAGGCGGTCCACCATGTGATTTCCAAGGGCTACCGCTCGATAATGAGACGCTGTCCTATTTCCTGAAAGGCTCCCGACGCCAGTTTTCGGAGCTCTACACGGCTGCCTCGCCGATCGCCCATGTCTCGGCAAAGGACCCACCGATCCAGTTGATTCACGGCGAGACGGACATGATTGTGCCAATCGCCAATAGCCGGCGATTTGCCGAAGCATCGACCCAGGCGGGCGTCTCGGTCATCCTCACCGAAATTGCACAACAAGGCCACATCGTGACGCTGATGCACCCCCAGACCCAAGCTCAGGTTAGTCGGTTCTTCAAAGCAGAGCTGCTGGGCCAGCCTTAGCCTGGGACCGTTGCCCCGAGCGTCTCACTACCGATATTGCTTGAGGAACTCCACGATTTTGTCGTGGGTTTCACTTGTCGTTGAGATCACCACGGACGCGCCCTGTGGATAGGGAGCCATCGTCGAGCGACCGCCCAAGCCTTCCCAGCCTTCACGTGATACGGTGGTTTGGATAAAGGACATGATCAATTTGGGCTGGAACTGTCCGTCTTTCGTCCAGACCGGCAGATCACCCAATCGATACGTCACAGGGTACGTTTTCTCGCTGTCCGCAGCGGCTCCACTGGCCGAAACACGCGGAGTCAGCAAGCAAAAGACACCGAGCACCGTGGCCAACAACAGCGAAAGTCCGATTCGCGTTTTCATCTTTCAATCCGTTCCTAAGTCAATGGGTTAGTATCGCCATCACGCGGATTTTACCAACTCTCCATTGACGGACCTAGAGAGATTTCCACACCCTTGCGGCGTGTTTTACCATCGCCGCGGCCGCGGGCGAGCGAATCTTCACGGCCGCTTTCGGCAGCCTGTTGATTGCCTGGGTCGACGAATCGACGCTGAGCAGCGATAACATGCCTCGTCACTGGAAACATGCGTTTTCAGCGCAGCATCTGTTGCGAGAAATTCTTCGCTTGACCCCCGCCCCCTCCCACAAAGGTATTCGATGGAAGCCGGAATCGTCGGCTTGCCGAATGTAGGCAAAAGCACATTATTTAACGCCCTGACGAGCAGCGTCGCGGCCCAAAGTGCCAACTATCCATTTTGCACAATCGAGCCCAATGAGGGTATCGTCAGTGTGCCTGATGCGCGTTTGAATCGCATCACGCAATTCATCGTGCCCCAGAAAATCATCCCGGCCGCACTGAAACTGGTCGACATCGCGGGCATCGTCAAAGGTGCTTCCGACGGCGAGGGGCTGGGTAATAAATTCCTCAGCCATATCCGCCAGGTCGATGCGATTATGCAGGTCGTCCGCTGTTTCGAAGACCCCGACGTGATCCATGTCTCGGGGAATGTCGATCCGATTGCGGACATCGACACGATCGAAACCGAGCTGGTGCTCGCGGACATGCAGACGCTCGAAAACGCCCTGCCGAAGGCTGAAAAAAGTGCCCGCGGCGGCGACAAGGAGGCGAAGCTGCGGGTCTTGGCGATCCAGAAATGCAACGCGCACCTCGAGAGCGAGCAGCCGCTGCGAACACTGGAGCTGCCCGAAGCTGAGGCGGCGGCGATCAGTAGCTATGGATTGATGACCGCCAAACCGATCCTATATGTCGCCAACGTCGACGAAAACGACTTGGCCGGCGAGCATGAGTTGGTGCAGAAGGTTCGTGAACACGCCAAGAAATCGGGTGCCAGCGTGGCCTGTGTCTGTGCAAAGCTCGAGGCTGAGATTGCCGAACTCGACGAAGCCGACCGCGCCGAGATGCTAGCCGACGTGGGGCTCGAAGAACCTTCGCTCAACGTGATCGCGCGCCAGACCTACCGCACGCTCGGGCTGCAGAGCTACTTCACTGCGGGTGAGAAAGAAGTCCGTGCCTGGCCGTTCCAGATCGGCTCGACCGCCCCGCAAGCTGCGGGCGTGATTCACACCGATTTTGAACACAAGTTCATTCGCGCCGAGATTTACAATCTTGACGACCTCGAAGAACACAAAACGGAAAAAGATATCCGGGCCGCCGGGAAACTTCGTGCGGAAGGCAAGGCATACGTGATGCAAGATGGCGACATCTGTCACTTCTTGATCGGCCCATAGACGGAGCGTGGGGACGCCTTTTTTTCAACAAAATCGCGATCTCGCGGGCGAATGAGCGTTGTCCAACTGGGCGGTGTTCACTCAGACTATCTGTGATTCGTTACCTTTGTCACCAAACGCCCCCCTTGAGGGATTCATGAGCAAAATGTTAATACCCATTCTCTTCGCACTCGGCACGGCAGCTTTCTGGGGTTGTTACGGTCCAACGATCGGTAACGCCCAGTCACCCCGTGTGGATGGCGTGCCGTTGTGGTCACCTTTTAAACCTTATGTGTTCATCGGCATTGCCTATCTTTTAGTTGCGATCTGCGGCGGGCTCGCCATGATGGCTGCCAAAGGTGACTCGTTCAGCTTCACCGGCGAGTACTACCCTACGATGAAATGGGGCTTTCTGGCCGGGCTGCTTGGCGCATTCGGTGCCTTGTGTTTGACCACCGCCATGATGACCAGCCGCGGCAACGCACTGCTGGTCATGCCCATCGTCTTCGGCGGTGCCGTCTCGGTGAGTGCGATCGTGTCGATGCTCAAATTGCACGCCGAAACAACCGTCAGTCCGCTGCTGTGGGTCGGCATGGCACTGACCGTCGTGGGGATCGTAATCGTCGCGGTGAATACACCGCACGCTCATGTACCCACCAAACCTGCCGGTGACGTCGCGGCACCTGTTTCTGCCACCAGCGCGTCGGATTCAATCGAAGCGGACCCCGTTGAAGAGCCGGCGATTTGACTTCGACGGGAGATCACTCTGACCCCGGCGATCAGGCCGGTGGCAACGAGATGCTCGAGCGGGTTCACGCGATCGATGCTCAAATCACCCACGTGTGGATGGTGCGAACGTTCCTAAAGCACTGTGATGAAGCGGAGGATGACGACGATCTCCGCGAGATCGTCCGAGATCTGTACGATTTCATCTTGGCCGTCGGGCCGGTCGATGACACCATCGACACGGCGGCCTATTTGAAAATGGCCAAGAAGAAACTGCGGCGACTGGTCGGGGCGACGGGGCTGTATGAGCAAATCCAGCCAGAAGTCAGTGGTCACACCAACTTTGTCATGGCAGCGAGATCCCTGCGGCAAGCGGTCGATCGCATCTCACGGATCGTGTCGTCGTAGGCTGCCTGTTCGGTGGCCAGCCCGACGCGTCAACATCAGCGGTCGATTTCACACTCCGCTGGCGAGGTGGATGAGTTTTTTTGGCGTAAAAATGGCGAAAGCGATCAGCGAAAAGGCCCCTTCAGCGACCCATCGTTACAATTTGAGCGCCACTTGAGTTACTATGGAGCATCGCGCCGACGCGACGCTCGGCTCTGATGCGTCACGTGTCCCTCCTTGGCTAATCGATATCTATGTTCCTGACCCCTGCACTGTTTTCTGATTTGTCCGCAGCTTCGTCGCTGGGACGTGCATTGCTGATTCATGGCGGTGTGCTGGCACAGCGTGAAAAGCCGGTCTCTATTTACCCAATCGCGATCACGGTGGGCATCCTCATCGCGGTCGCGTTCTTTGCGGTCCTGTCCTTCTTCATCATTCAGTACGGCAAACTCTGGTTCCAAGCGTACATGTCCGACGCGGATGTGAAGCTAGTGAATCTCATTCGCATGCACTTCACGAAGGTCAATCCGAACGTGATCGTGCAGGCCAAAGTGATGGCCGCGCAAGCCAAACTTAACACCAGCCGAGTCGATGGGGTCAGCACGCAACGTCTCGAAGCCCACTATCTCGCGGGTGGAAATGTCATGAATGTGATCCACGCGATCATTGCCGCCCATCGCGCCCGCATCCCCTTGGACTTTGACCAAGCCGCTGCAATCGACTTGGCGGGACGTGATGTGCTCGATGCCGTGCAAACGAGCGTCTATCCGAAAGTCATCGATTGTCCAGATCCCAAACGCAGCGGAAAAACCACTCTGAGTGCCATCACCAAGAACGGGATTGAACTGCGTGTGCGGGCGCGGGTGACCGTCCGTACCAACATCGAACAATTGATTGGCGGGGCAACCGAGGACACGATCATCGCCCGCGTTGGTGAAGCCATCATCAGCTCGATCGGTTCGGCGACCTCCCATTTCGATGTCCTGGAGAATCCGGACATGATCACGCGAGTTGTCCTCTCACGTGCGCTCGATGCGCAAACCGCATTCGAAATTGTCTCCATTGACATCGCGGATATCGACGTCGGCGAAAATATCGGTGCCCGCTTGCAACGCGACCAAGCCGAAGCGGACACCCGCGTGGCACGCGCCAAAGCCGAACGGCGACGCGCCGAGGCAATCGCCCAAGAGCAGCAAATGAAGGCCCGTGTTTCAGAGAACCGTGCGTTACTCGTGCTCGCCGAAGCGGACGTGCCGAAAGCGATGGCGGAAGCCTTCAAGGTCGGACGGATCGGAACGACCAACGCGAGATTGCCGATGGACGGGCCAGCGTGAGCGGTGTTGATGGAAATCGGACGGCAGGTTTTCAGCGACGCTCCTATCGAGTTCGTTTTGACGGCGGCAATGGCTTCGCCTTAGCGGGTATCGTCGATCAACCGACCCCCGCCGGTCAGAACGGTGACCCATCCGCGCCGCTGCCCTACCCGGTCGCTGTGTTCAGTCACTGCTTCACATGCAATAAAGACCTCAAGGCGATCACTCGGATTTCTCGCCGTTTGGCCGAATGGGGCGTGGCGGTACTGCGCTTTGACATGACGGGCCTCGGCCGCAGCGAGGGCGACTTCTCCAATACCAATTTCTCGACCAATATGGCCGACTTGGCCGCGGCGGTCCGCTTTGCCAGTGATTCGCTCGGGCCGGTGACCGCCTTGATTGGACATAGCTTCGGCGGTGCCGCGTCGCTCGCCACGGCCGCTGGCATGCCGCTGGCGCAGTGCACACCTCCTCAGAGTACTCCCCTGAGCGAGGAGCTCCGTCGTCGGCTTGCCGTTGTCATCAGCATTGCAGCCCCGAGCGATACGAAACATCTCGCTGATTTACTGCAGCGGATGAACCCAGAAATCCAAAGTAGCGGACGCGGGGATGTGGTGATCGGTGGACTGACGTGGTCGATCCGCCGCGAGATGCTCGATGATTTCCGCAGCCACCTTCTCGCCGATTGCTTGAATCGGATTCGCTGCAAAGTATTGGCCTTTCATTCGCCCGTCGATCAGACGCTCGGCTATGATCACGCGCTGCGCATCGCAAGCTTGATTGAAGACGAGAATGGGTTGCCAGGGTGCAGCCTGGTGACTCTGAGTGACGCGGATCACTTGTTGATTAAAAACCCGTCCGACGCGGAATACGTTGCCGATATGAGCGCCGCGTTCGTGCAGCAATACGCCGCTGAGTGACCGCAGGCACTTCATCACCCGACGAGTTCGCGAGGTAACCTTTGGGCGATCCCATGGAAAACGAAGACGACGAAACGCAACAACCGATTCAGTCGCCTGCGGTGCCGCAGCGAACATGGAAACGGAGCTTGTCAAATATTGCAGTGCTTCTGGCGGTGGGGTACGCCGCGATTTGTATCACGTTGGTTTGCATAGAAACGCGACTGGTTTTTCCAGGTGCGTACATCGAAGGTCGGCCGCCAGAAGACCCGGATCGATTTTCCCCTGAGCAACCGGCGTTCGGGTCCGTCACCACATTGGCATACCGCGCCGCAGACGGCGAGGAACTGCGAGGTCGGATCGTAGCTCGCGAGCATCCCGATCGTGTGATTTTGTTTCTGCATGGCAACGGGATCCGTGCGGTCGAGATGGATTCATGGACACGGCGTCTATCCGAAATCGCAAATGCAACCGTGCTGACGGCAGAGTACCGGGGGTTTCAGGATGATGGATTCACTCCAAACGAAGCGAGCACGATTGCCGATGCGGTCTCTGCCATCGACGCATTGTCCGAGGCCACCGGCGTTGCTGCACCGAATATCACCATCTACGGTCGCTCTCTCGGCGGCGGTGTCGCCGCAGGACTTGCCGAGGCCATGCAGACGCGGGGTTCACCGCCGAAGTCCTTGATTCTCGATCGCACCTTTGACAGCGCGATGCAGATTGGTGCGGATCGATATTTCTGGCTACCGGTTCGCTGGTTGATTCGAAACCCATTCAACAGCAGCGATCGGCTCGGGAGTTTTCAAGGCAACGTTGTGGTGACCCACGGTCCGCCCGACCAAATTGTGCCCATGAAGAATGGCCGCGCCCTATTCGATTCGCTGACCACCCCGCACAAGACTTGGATCGAGGTCCCCGACCTACATCACATGGACCGGATGTCAAACAAAACCCTGCGACAGGAGTTCGAAGCTCTTCGCACATTGGAAGATCGGTCGTCGTGAACCAAGACACCACCCCGGTAATTTGTCTCGCCGACGTGCTCCCTGGTTCGTCGTGCTGACTGGTTCGACGTGCTGACGAGCCCCGCCAAGGCGACGTCGCTGACCCGCGCGTCGTTTCATCGGGCGTGGACGGCATATCTCTCGAGTGGAGCAGAGTTCCATAACGCAATGGCAGGCTGATCGGTTCGGTCATGCTCAAAGCAAAGAATGCTCAGCGACGCGGTGTTCAGCAGGAATGGCGCTGCGTGTTCGACAGACAAACCGATCCAACGCGCAGCCAGGACGCGTCCGAGATGACTGTGCGAAAAGAGCGCAACATTTCCATCGAGCTCACTCAGCGATCGGATCAGTCGATCGGCTCGCGCCGAAATCTGATCAGGCATCTCTCCGTTGGGACAACCGTCCCGAAAGAGATTCCATCCCGGTCGCATGGCGACAATTCCCTCATGAGTTTGACTCTCGTAGTCTCCGTTGTCCCATTCGATCAGATCGGTATCAATCTTCGCCTGATCTGAGAAACCGGCCAATTCACAGGTTCGCTGCGCACGTTGCAACGGGCTTGTTAGGACGTGGCTAAATGAGAAGATGCGAATCCGAGCACCAAGTTCACGCGCCTCGTTCTCTCCATTCTCGGTCAGCGGAATATCGGCGCGACCGCTATGTTGTCCAGAGAGCGACCACTCTGTTTCGCCGTGTCGTATTAAAAATACACGCAGTGACATTACTAATCTCCTAGCGTTTCGATGCCATCGGCAACCCGAACACGCACGCGTTCGGAAGGTTGTTTCGCAGTCATCCAGCAGTGCTCCTGACCAACTTAATGGGTCTTCGTATTCCGATTCCAAAAAGTGCTTGACGTCTCGGTGCAGGAGGTGAGCGGCAAAATGCGGTAAGCAACGCGGGATCAATAACTGGCGTAGTGGATCTTGTTAAGACGCAACCGACATTAGGTAGCTTTGCTGCGGGCGACTTTTTTTGGTGGTGCAAAAGTTTTTAGCCGGGGGTCTCTGGAGGCCCTGGTTTGACTGTCGAGGAGTCGCAGGCTCTACATGAACCGTCGTCCTAGTCGCCTATTGCCCCTGTTTTTCCTAGTTAATGGCCAATTGGAGCGAATTCTTTCGCTGGCGGCGCATTGCCACCGCTCGAAGCAGATTCCAACCGGCCAGCTTCAGTAGGATCGAAAGCTTCACCGCATTGTGGCCGCGAACGCGGAGCCGACCCAAGCCCATCATTCGCTTGAGGCAACCGTTGGTCCCTTCGATACCCGACCGCCAACGGTAGCGATCGCGGAACTCGTCGCTCTGCTCGTGGCGACGACGCGCGTCGGCTCGAACCGCACTGCCGGTAAATTGAATGCGGCCGGTCGGCTGCGCGGTGTCCCGATTGCGTTGAACGCGGCAGTGTGCAAGCAGCGGACAGTGCTGGCACTTCTCGGGATCCATCTGTGCGAAAGTGTAGTCGCCTTTGGCGTTGTAGTTGGTCGACTCGGGAGCGTGACCAGCCGGGCAAGACTCCAGTTCACCGGCGCAGTTGAGCTTGAATTGGTCGTAGCCGATTTCATCAGCATCGTACTTCTTCGAGCCTGGCACCGGAGCGACCAATTCGACGCCTTCTTGCTTAGCCGACTCGACGTTGGCGTCGCCACCGTAAGCGGTATCAGCCAGCAGTTCGTCTGGCATGACATCCCGCTTTTTCAAGTCCTCCAACACCGGCGAGACCGCATCGGCGTCGTTGTCCGCAGCGGTTTCGACTTTGGCCGAAGTAATCAAGTTCGGCTCGCCGTCTTCGTTGAACGTCTCGGCGATTTGAACCTGGTATCCGGCTCCTTTGTGACCGCTGTAGGTCGCGTCGGGATCCGACGGATTGACGATCACATGGCCGCCGGTTTTCTTGCGAACTTCGACGAATTCTTCCCGAAGTTCGCACTGCTGGTTAAAGATCGTTTGCAGTTGTTTGAAGGAGTCCCAGTCGCAGATCGGCTTGGTTTCGGTTAATTCATTGAGGATTAAGCAGAGGTCTTCGGCGGCTTGCTGCAACGCAATTTTCCGCTGTTCGGTAGTGCGTGCGTCGCCAAAGATTCGGCTGTCGGATTGCTTGCGGTAGCGGGCCAAAAGCTCGTCGTCAAATCGGTCGATCAGCCTAGCCGAACCAGACTGAGCGTCGTGCTTTTCGACTTTCTTGAAGAACCGCCGCAGGGCCACGCCGATCATTTGGGCGCGTCCCAGGGTAGCCATGTCGCTGAGCACATGGGTGGAATCGAGACGCTGCTTTTTGACTTTGACTTCCATGCTTTGCAGCAGGGTGTCGGTAACGCCTGCGAAGATCTCCTCACTGATCTTCTCGTTGCTTTGCATTCGAGCGATGTAGCGTTCAATGGTTCGCTGAGTGACTTCGGTGCTTGGCTCCAAGTTCAGTGCGTACTGGATGTCGGTTCGGAACAGCAGTGCTTCGTGGGCCTGGGGGACAGTCCAACCTTGAAAGTCACGGATCCAAAGGAGCGCGATGATCGCGTGCAACTCAAAGGTTGGTCGTCCTTGATCGTCACTGAGATGCTCACCGACGAGGCCGATGGGCATCTGCTCCAAGAGCACGTCGCGAAGGAGGCCCTGCCATCCGTTGTCAATCATCTTTCGCCCCATGGGGCCGATGACGCCCTCGAACGGGTCGAAAAGTCTTTGCTGCGTAGGTAGTTCGATGGTTTTCACTGACTAACCGACCACTCGAAGAAAAAAGCTAAATCCATACAGCAAAAGGTAACGCATCTCGCCCACGAAAGAAGCCGGTAGCATGAGACTTTTGTCGGGCGCGTCTGTTAAAGATCCATCCAGAACAGGATCTTTAACAAGATCCACTACGGTAAACCCGTCACTTATTGTTCCTGGTGTCCTTAGACATGAGTCGATCGATCTGCGTGGTAGGCAAAGATGATGGGCGGTTAGAGGTCATGGATTACTTTGGGTGGAAACGCGGCGCGTAAAGCATTCAGCACTGCGGCGACGTCGATGACTTCCTGGAGAATGGCACCGGCGACGGGCGTCAGATATCCCATCCCGGCAAACCCCATTCCGATCACGCTCAGCGTCATGCCGCCAACGGCACTTTGAAGTGCGATCGATCGCATTCGCCGGCTGATGTGCATGAACTCGTCAACCTTGGTGAGTGAATTGTCCAGAATGACCACACCGGCTGCCTCCGCCGTCACGTCGCTGTTCTGTCCGATCGCCATACCGACCGTTGCGGCCATCATGGCGGGCGCGTCATTGATGCCGTCGCCCACGTATAGCGTTTTCGCCTGCGAGGTTTCCTTGCGAACAATGGCCAGTTTCTCTTCTGGACTTCGCTCAGCGAAGACCTCGGTGATTCCGACCTGGTCGGCCAAGTAGCGGACCTCCGATTCGCGATCGCCTGACACGATCATCACACGCTTGAATTGGTGCCGCGGTGCGAGATGCTTCACGAGCGGACGACTGTCTGATCGCGGTGCATCCCGAAATCGCAAGGTTGCGGCATATCGATTGTCAATTGCCACCACGCACTCCAAGCCACCGCTGACAGGAGGAATGTGATCCACGCCCGCTATGTCCTGCTGGGCCAGCTTGTTGCGACTAGTAATTTGCAGTGAATGGTCGGAAACGGTTCCAATCAATCCCTTGCCAGGTTGCTCGCCAACCTCGGTCGCTTCGGGTAGCGAGATGCCGGCTTGACTCGCAGCGGCAAGAATCGCGCTCGCCAAAGGATGCTTCGAATATCGCTCCAGGCTGGCAACGAGTGTCAACACTTCATGCCTGTCAAAACCCGGCGCCATCAAGCTCTCAGTGAGCGTCGGCTCGCCATACGTCAGCGTCCCGGTCTTATCAAAAATCGCGGTGCGACAGGCCGTGATCTGTTCCAGCGCAATCGGACTCTTCACGATGATCGCGCGTCGAGCGCATAGCGAAATGGAACCGATAATGGCGACTGGAATTCCGATTAACAGCGGACAAGGCGTCGCGATCACCAACACCGATAGAAAGCGAATCGCCTCTCCACTGATGGCCCAGGCCATCGATGCGATCACCAACGCTACCGGCGTATAGATCGCACCGAGCCGATCGCCCAACCGCTGCAGTTGCGGGCGTTTCAATTCGGATTCACGCATCACTTCCATGATCTTCGCGTAACGCGAATCGGCGGCGAGATGCGTCGCGCGAATAACCAACGCCGATTCGCCATTAATGGCACCGGAGATAACGTTTGACCCCGACGTCTTCGTGATCTCAAAGGGCTCGCCGGTCAAATAGGATTCATCCATGACGCCTCGGCCTTCCATGACCACACCATCGACGGGGCAGACGTCGTGCGGGAAGATGACCAGCGTGTCACCGATGGCAATCTCATTCAGGTGGACATCAACGATCTCAGAGTCATGTCTTCGATGAGCGATCGAGGGCATGCGTTTGGCAAGTGTTGCCAGCACCGAAGAGGCACTGCGCAGCGCATACGACTCCAACGCTTCCCCACCGGAGAGCATCAAAACGATGATCGACCCAGCAAGGTATTCACCCAGGACCACGGAGGTGATGATCGAAATACCACCCAGCAAATCCGCCCCAAACTCTCGATGGAGTAGCTTTTGGAGCAAGTCATAGAGCATCGGCAATCCACCGATCACCAACGTCACCAGCAGGGGAAGGTCGCTCATCGCAACGGTGGCATGGACGCCAAACCGCAGCACCAGGTGCACGACAATTGCTAAGATGGCAAACCCCGCAATAACGAATGACTTGCGACTCCACCAGTTGAGAGATGGATTCGCAGGCGGCTTTGACAGGTTGTTTTCCCGTCCCGCATCGTTGTGTGAATGTTCGGTGGCGGTAGTCAATGGGCTGCCCTGGTGCTGATCTTGGGAATTGCTGGTTCTTCCTCATCGACAAGAATGGAGAGAACTCGACGCACGGCTTGTACAATCATACCTGCTTCATCGGTAACCTACGTCTCCTCACCCAAACAAGGCAACCGCTCGCACGTCCGGCGTTTCTCGCGTGAGCAAGCCTACCGTTTTCGAACCGGTCTGCGACGTTCCGAAACGCTACGCCCCCGCGACTGGAAGTCACCCCTCTTGTGACACTAACGATCAGCCCTGTTTACCGCGAGCACAAACTATCCTGCACAACCGAGAGCGAGGTCACCCAAGGGAACGACGGTGGCCACGCCGCCCGTCGGATGGAACCTTATACTGGTGTCGATGCGATCACCGTTGCAGACGAATGCAAGTCATGCGCCGTTACCATTTGATGAGGGGCTGAAGAACGCTTTGGAAAATCTTCGCTTCTGATGATCTTGACCACTCCGGCGATCTATTCAATGATGCCCCTACGCTCAGTGCTGGACCTCTTCCTCAGCATCTTTCAACGCGTTTGTTTTCTGGTCTACGGTCATGATCGACCACATCGCAGCGCGTCGTCAGCTTCGCGATGGCCGTTTTGACTCCCAGGCAAGCTGGAAGCTTACGCCACCTACTCGGCTCAGAGAATGAATCAATTTGAATTCCTATTGCCAACTGGAATGGCTCTACTATTGGGCGGCACCATTGGTCTGGAACGCCAGATCCGAGGGCACGCGGCAGGGTTGAGAACCCATATGCTCGTTTCACTTTCGGCAGCCATTTTTGTGCTCGCGTGCGAAACGATGACAGCCAATTCAGCGGCAGAAATGACTCGCGTCGTCCAAGGGATCGCCGCCGGCGTCGGGTTTATCGGCGCGGGCACTATTCTCAAAACTCATCACGAACATGCCGTCTCTGGCTTGACCACCGCGACCACGATTTGGCTGTCCGCCGCGGTGGGGACCGCATGCGGACTGGATCAGTATGCATTGGCATGCACCAGCGTGTTAATGACCGTCATCGTTCTGGTCATGCTGCGACCGATCGAATCCTATTTTGGCAAAAAGTCGAAACGCGACCTTTGAAATCTGCACATGTGCATGCTGATTTCTTTCGTATTCGGTGCACCATTGCCGTAAACATTTCGGCCTCACTCAAATAATCACCCTGTCTCAAACGACACAGCGAAGTGCGCGTTTCAGGACAAAGCGATGCGCATGGGCGCACAGCGGAAGAGGTCGTGAGCTTGCCCAGAATTCATGATCGCAAGGGGGCGGCCGATGCCACCTGCTAGAGCCCTAACGCTCGATCGAACGCGGCCTGCAGTTCAGGGACACCGAAGGGTTTGACTAAGTAGCCGACGATCAAGGGATTCTCCCGCAGCTCGTTCCGCGCGTGTGACGACACAATGATGATCGGCACCGGCTGCGTTTCAGCGATCCGGTCGGCTGCCTCTAAACCACTCATCTCTGGCATGCTGACATCGGTAATGACTAAGTCAGGCCGTTCACGCAAGCACAAGTCGACCAGTTGTCGCCCGTTTTCAGCCAACCCCACAACGACGTGACCGAGTCGAGGCAAAAGAACCTCGAGATAATCGCGAATATCGGCTTCGTCATCAGCGACCACGATCCGTAGTGCGCCCGTCAAGGGAGACATGCTTGCTTTCTTAGAATGGTTAGCTCAAAACAGGCGCCGCCCGATTCGCCATCTTCGATGGCAATCGTTCCGAAGTGGGCCGAGATGATGCGATGGGCAATTGCCATTCCTAAACCGGTCCCTTTTTGCTTGGTTGTAAAAAACGCGTCGAATACATGCGATTTCTGTTCATCGGAAAGCCCCGGACCGTTGTCGCAAACCCGGATTGCTAGGGCGGGAGCCCCCTCAAGAGAGGTTTCATAGCATCGAATGGAGATCTCGACGGGGTCATCGCACGCCGCCAGCGAATTTTCAAAAAGGTTGCGGAACACCTGCTCGACCCGAAACGCGTCGATCTCGCAGTCAAGCATGGTTTCGTGAGCTTCGGTCAAATACGTCTCGCGATCGCCCCGGACCGATTCCAAGCTGGCCCACGCTTGCCGCCATATCTGATCGACCGAACAGACATCACATTCCAGTTTCGTCGGGGCTGCGTAGCTGCGCAGATCCTCGTACATGTGCCGCAAATCTTCTTTCGCTCGTGATATCCGCTGCAGGTCTTTCCACGAATCAGAGTCCTCGGCCATCGTAAAACCCAGCATGTCGACGCCGACTTGAATCCGCTGCAGCGCGTTGCGACTTTCGTGCGCGATCACCGAAATCATTTGCCCCAGAGCCGACAGTCGCTCGGATTGAATCAGTTTGTTCTGAACCACTTGCAACTCGGTGATGTCGAGTCCGATGGTGATGAAGCCAATCGGTTGGCTATCGCCGTCAAGCAACGGACTCGCGTTCCACAGCACAGTCCGTGGTGATCCATCGCGGTGGACACACGCGAGCTCGTAGGCGCGGAGCGATTTTCCTGCGTTGACTCCTCGCGCCTTAGTGATTGCCTCCTCGCGACGATCGGGCACCACGACGAGTTCGTACGGGTTCTTCCCCATCGCCTCGTCCCGAGTGTAACCAAAGACGCGTTCGGCTTCCGCATTCCACTCGGTGATGCGGTGATCAAGCGACACGCACAGGATGACACTGTTGGCCGTCTCGATAACGGAGCGGTAACGCTGCTCGCGCTCTCGTACCGCGACGTCGGCGATTTTTCGGCTGGTGATGTCCGTCACATATCCCTCAAACGCGATCCCATTGCCATCGTCATCGTAGATCCCTCGCCCCTGTTCCCAAAGCCAACGTGTCGTACCATCCCGATGTCGAATCCGAAACTCGATTTGATACGACGTCTTTTCTTGGAGTGCCAACTTCATTTCGGAGCGCAGGTGCTCGCGATCGCTCGGCTCGACGGTTGATAGCCAGTCGACCTCCTTGCCAACCAATTGTGCGGGCTTGTAGCCCGAAACCGACTCGATGCCGTCGCTAACGACTTCGAGTGTAAAGTTTTCATCGTTTCGGCAGCGGAAAGCTGCACCGAGCAGATTGCTCAGCAACATCGAGTGCTGACGTCGAGTTTCCTGAAGGTCCATGTGGTCACGCTTGGACGCGGTAATGTTCTTCTGGACGTCGACAATTTGCACGATGTTGCCGTCAGCATCACGCACCGGAGAGAGCGTGAGGACCACGTCAACAGGAGTCCCGTCCCTCGCCACTCGCACCGTTTCGAAGTGATCGATGCGTTCGCCGTTCCGCAGACGCGTTTGGTAAGCGTCTAATTCCTCTAAACGATCCTGCGGTACCAACAACGTGATCGGCCGCCCAATCGCCTCGTCGGCCGAATAACCATATATCCGCTCAGCGGCCGGATTCCAACTTTGGATGATTCCATTGACATCCTTGGAAACGATGGCGTCATCGGACGAGTCCACAATCGCAGCGGTTTGGCGAATGCGTAGTTCGTCTCGGTGACGTTCAATGGCGAGCGCGGACAGTGTCGCACACTCGGACACGAATTCCAGATCGGACAGCTCGGGATGTCGCGGTTCGCGGAAGTACATCCCGAACGTCCCCAGCAGCTCGCCTTTGCCGCACACAATCGGTTCGGACCAACAGGCACGCAGTCCCGCGGCGCGGACTGAGTCTTGATACTCGGCCCAATAAGGATGCGTCTGCACGTCGGCGACGATGACCCGCTCACCCGAGAACGCCGCGGTGCCGCACGAACCGACGCTCGGGCCGATCGGCAATCCGTCGATCGCGTCAATGTATTCGCGTGGCAGCGATACGCTCGCACCGTGTCGCAACTGCTGAGTGTGGGAATCGACTAACATGATCGATCCCAGCATCCCTTGGCGCGTCTCCTCGGCCAATTCGACCAGCATCGTCAATACGCTTTCAAGCGAATCGCCACGAACCAGGTGCTCCAAAATTCGCGTGTGACTCTCCATTTTCAATTGGGTCAACTTTACGTCTTCCTGCGAAACTGCCCGAAGGGAATCGGCAGCCCCTTCGACGGCAGCGGGTCGGGTGGTCGATGACATGGCTGGGTTCCAGGTTGTAAAAGAGGTTCGCCGCCATTGTCGCATTCCTGGCGATCATTGCAATCAAGCTGGCTCGTCGTTTGCGTTGTTGACCCGTAGCGTAAGCTTCCCACTTGCTAGCGAACCATATTTCGCTGAAAAATGGCATGAAGATCACGGAAACCAAGATGCTTCCTCTCATGCCAGCCGCTCAATGTCGCACAGCGAGTGCGCATATACGGGCAACTTCCTGTGGCGTAAGCTTCCCAAATGAAACCTAGTAACGGAACCAACATGACCAACCCGCTCAATATACTCTTTGTGGACGACGACGAAGATTTTGGGGAGGGCTGCGCCCGCTGGTTCGACCATAAGGGCTACCAAGTGGCTATTTCGACCAGCGGCCAAGGCGCGCTGGACCTGTGCAGCCACCACGATTTTGATATCGCAATCTTGGACTGGAACCTGCCGGGTTTGTGCGGGCTGGAACTGGTCCAGCGAATGCGTGAATCGCATCCGGACACCGAGGTCATCGTGTTGACGGGCGAAGGCACGATCAACAATGCCGTCGACTCGATGCGATTGGGCGTTTTCGACTTTCAAACGAAGCCGTTCCCGATGGGCGATCTCGAACGCCGATGCCTGGCCGCCATGGAACGACGGAAATTGAAGAAGGAGAACACACAGCTTCGCGCACTCATCACGCGATCCAGAAAATCCGCCCATCAGATGATCGGCCGGTCCGCTCCCATACGAAAACTGTTCTCGTTAATCGACCGGGTCGCACCGACGGACAAATCGGTGTTGATCCAAGGTGAAACCGGGACAGGCAAGGAGTTGGTCGCAGCGGCAATTCACGCCGGCAGTGCCCGATCCGACAAACCAATGGTTACCCTCAACTGTGCAGCGCTGCCGGAACAACTCGTCGAGAGCGAATTGTTCGGGCACGAGAAGGGATCGTTCACCGGTGCAACGGCCATGAAGCCGGGATTGTTCGAGGTCGCCGACGGCAGCACCTTGTTCATCGACGAGATCGGCGAAATGCCACTGGCGTTGCAACCGAAGCTCTTGCGCGTGCTCGAAGATGGCTCGCTTCGGCGGATCGGCTCCGCGAAAGAACGCCGCGTCAATGTCCGGATCATCGCGGCAACGAATCGCGACATGGCACACGAAGTTGCCGAGGGCCGTTTCCGCGAAGACTTGTACTATCGCATCAACGTGATGTCGCTGGAACTGCCGCCGCTTCGTCATCGGGGAGACGACATCGAATTGCTGATCAAGCATTTCATGGGCGAAGACTACGAACTCGATGTCGAAGCTCTTGCGGCGATGGAGGCCTACGAGTGGCCCGGCAATATTCGTCAACTGATCAACGTGATCGAACGAGCGAAGATCCTCGCCGACGATCGAGTGATCACGATGGACGAACTGCCTCAATCGCTGCACCGCCCATCCATGACGTCTGCGAACCCATCCGAAAAAACGACCGGATCGCTGATGATCTTGCAACGAGATCATATTGTCGAGGTTCTACAACGCGAAAACGGCAACAAGTCCAAAGCCGCCAAAGTCCTCGGTATCGAACGACGCAAACTCTATCGCATGATGGAAAAACACGGGATCAGCTAATCGCGGCGTACGCCATTTTCCTAAATGCAATTCCTCAAGACAGAGCATGGAAACGATGAACCACACAGCGAACCCAACACTGCCATCCGAACGCCAACCCGACGCCAGCTCACCATCCAAACCTGTCGCGGTCTTCAATTGGCTCCTTCGCGATACAAAACCGCTGCCGCGTTGGCCGGTGGTATCGGTGCTGGCAATCTGCATCATTGTTGCGATTGGCACAAGCAGCTATTTGTTGTGGACGCATGTGACCTCATCACCCATCGCGGGCTGCGGCAGCGGTGGCGGTTGGGTTGACTGTGAGGGCGTGGCCGTTAGCCGCTGGTCGGCTTGGTTCGGGGTTCCCGTCAGTCTATTGGCGCTCGCGATTTATCTCGCATTGGCTGCGGCATTGGTGGTCGCAAGCTCCGCTCGCTTCAGTCGTCCGCTGCGTGAGATCGGTTGGACGGTCGTGACCGCTGCGGTGTTTGCCGCCGGCATGAGCGCGGTTTGGTTTATCGCGATCCAGCTGTTGGTCCTTCAACACATTTGCCTCTACTGCATGCTCGCTCACACGTGTGGGCTCATTGCGACGGGAACCATCCTGGTCGCGGGTCCGCTGAGAGCAAAATCCGCGATGGCGATTGCTGTGGTCAGCTTCGCCGGGTTGATGGTGCTGGTCTCCGGTCAACTGCTCACCACTCCGCCAACGACGTTCGAGATTGAACGTTTCGACTCCCCTGCGATTGATGGGGGCGACGGATTTGAGTTTGCTCCACCCGCCGAGAGTGACGGGAGCAATGAGCCTACGGACAATAGCTTCTTTGATGCTCCGGGGACCAGCGCCGCCCGTCCCCTCGGCGATCAGGGATGGGTTCGCCTACTTGCCTCGCCAAGCCTATTCGCCCTCGGCGTTGTCGAGGGCAATTCACCCCCCGCGGATCAACCACCAGAACGGGTTGCATCCATCCGTGGAGGCGCCGTCAAGCTGAAGGTTGCCGATTGGCCACACATCGGTCCCAGCAATGCCAAGTATGTCATGGTGGAACTGTTCGACTATTGTTGTCCGCCTTGCCGTGAAACCTTCGAGGCAATCCGGGGTGCACGGGCCGAACTCGGGGACCAACTGGCAATCGTTTTATTGCCGCTGCCGCTCAACTCTGACTGCAACCCGACGATCAAAGTCACCGGCCCGCACTACAAAGAGTCCTGCGACCTGTCAAAGCTTGCTGTGGCGATGTGGCGAGTCGACCCTGAGGCGTTCTTGACGCTGCACATGTGGATGATGAACGGGGATGAAGCACCCAGCTATGCCGAAACCATCGCAAAAGCGAGAACCTTGGCGGATCCTAAAAAATTGGATGCGGAACTAGCTTCAGGCGTTCCCGATCAGTTCATCGCACGCAATGTAGCTCTTTACAAACGAGTGGGCGAAGGCTCGATTCCCAAACTAATGTTTCCTAGAACCAGCGTCATTGGCAAATTCACATCCGTCAGTGGGTTGCTTGATCTGATCCGACGCGAAGCAATGTAGCCGTGGCTGACGAGGCCTCGCTACTCGGCAAGGCCATTTGAATGATGTCGGCCACCGCGACTTAGCAACGCGGGATCAATAACTGGCGTAGTGGATCTTGTTAAAGATCCATCCAGAACAGGATCTTTAACAAGATCCACTACGGTAAACCCGTCACTTATTGTTCCTGTTATCCTTACCGGCTCTCGTCATGGTGGCCGTAGGCGTCACCGGTGTCGGTGGAAACTTGAGGCGTTGGGTCCGCGTAGTGCTCGGATTTCGTAAGCGGATCGATATATTCCAATCGCACGAGACGCTCGGGTGTGAGTTCAACCTCGGGGCGGCAGCGTTGGAATGCCACCAACGAATCGTGCGGGCTACTGTCGAGATAGCGCGAGATCCCTTGCAAAATTTTCTGGATCGCATCGGGTCCTTCGCGATAGACCTCCGATGTCACCATCACAATGTCCGCACCGACAATCATTGCCTTGATCGCGTCTTCACCGGTACGCACGCCGCCGCTGGCCGCGAGCGATAGCTGCAACCCTCCGGTGCGGGCGTGAACGATGCCTTCCAAAATGGTCCCGAGAGAGCCGATGGGGGAAAGTTCCCAACGGGTGGTCCAGTGCATACGATCAATACTGACGTCCCATTGGGGACGGTGCGTAAACAGTGCCAAGCCTTCCACGCCGACGGCTTGCAACTTGCGGGCGACCGACGCCAAATTGGTGAACTGCTGCGTTAGCTTGACGGCGACGGGAATGGAAAGACGATCACAGAGGTTACCGGCCAAGTCGATCAACTGAGATTCGACGGCGTCGCAGGACTCATCGGGACCGGATAGCCCACGTTGCCAATTCAACTCTAAAGCGTCGGCCCCCGCGGCTTGAATCTCGTCGGCGTAGTCGAGCCATGGCCCCACCGACGATCCATTGAGACTTCCAATGATCGGAACTTGAGACAACGTTTTGAGCTGCCGAATCGTTTGCAGATAGTTCTCAGTGCCCCCGTTGTAGCGATCCTGTTGCGGCTGATAACCGCTCTCTGAAAGAGCCCCGATCGGGTCGACCGGTTTCAAGATCCCGTACATGATCTGTTCTTGAAGCATCGACGGCAACACGATCGCGCCGGCCCCCGCAGCAACCATCTGTCGGACCTGTTCCGGTTCAATGGTCAGTGGGCACGCACCGACAACGAGGGGCGAGGACAATTCCATCCCCATGTAGGTCGTGTTGAGTTCTTTGGACATGTTCAGGCTCGCAGTAGTGGGGGGCGTGATTGAATTCGCAGCTTAACCACGGGTGTGACTCCGTTGCCGCTTCAACTTCTCGAGCTCGTCTCGCTCAAATTCGCTGAGGTAGAGTGGCAAGAACGGTGATTGGATCAGAATGACCATAAAGAATAAAGCAGCCGCTGCCGCTCCGACCATATGCCACTCAAACGATGACGCCGCAATGATGAAGGTTCCGATCGCGAGCACACCGATCAACTTCATCAGCGTGACCATGCCGACGGTCTCAACATCGACTTCCAATTCATCGCGAGTGAGCCCGTCATGGCCATGGGCCCGTAAATTCGACGTCCGCGAGCGAAATTCAAGGTAATTCGTGTACGCCAACACGGCGTACAGTACGGGAATTGGAATCGCCGCCAAGTAAGCCGCTTCCCGAAAGAAGAAGAGACACACGACGGTGGCAACTAAGGACAGGATGAGCAGTATCCGCACACCCGTGCGGAAATGTCTCGTCACAACATGCGCATCGGGTTCGGGCGATAGTGATTGAGTGTCATTTTCTGTGCGAGAGCTCATCGTCGTTCCTGCTGGGTTAAGTAGCCGTCGTGAAAAACGGCAACGTGTGCGTTTCGGTCAAAGTTAGCACCGCGTGAACAACACGCGACGAATTCTCCCGTCGCGAGCGTCGCCAGTCGGTCGAAGCCCACCCTTGAGCAAGCGTACCTACGCCAGTTTTTGTTCATGCAATGCTAAGTCAAAATTTACAATCAATAAAACAGCAAGTTTCGTACCGCACCTCCTTGGTGACGGAAATGGTCCACGAATCGATGCGGACGCCCCGTCGACCTCGAATTGTTGCAGAAACTGCTCGACGTTTTGTCTTGCCTCGCCCGTCTTTTGCTGTATCTTGCCCAACAACATCGCCATTGATTGTCATGCGAACACTCCCTATTCGATCCGAATTGCGTTAAGGAACGAGCGGAAAATAGGTGGCCGAACGCTCCGCGGTCGGCATAGTCGACCGTGGAGTGTTCGACCACAATTTCAGACAGAACTTTCCGCTCTTTCCTCATTTGTACCGCACGAGGCAAACAGGACTCCCGACGACCTTGAGGCTTCCGACGGACAGTCAGCGTGGGACAGGATTAGGATACCAGGAACAATAAGTGACGCGTTTACCGTAGTGGATCTTGTTAAAGATCCTGGTCTGGATGGATCTTTAACAGACGGAACCGACATTAGGTGGCTTTGCTGCGGGCGACTTTTTTTGGTGGTGCAAAATTTTTTAGCCGGGGCCTCTCTGGAGGCCCTGGTTTGACTGTCGAGGAGTCGCAGGCTCTACATGAACCGTCGTCCTAGTCGCCTATTGCCCCTGTTCCCCCTAGTTAATGGCCAATTGGAGCGAATTCTTTCTCTGGCGGCGCATTGCCACCGCTCGAAGCAGATTCCAACCGGCCAGCTTCAGTAGGATCGAAAGCTTCACCGCATTGTGGCCGCGAACGCGGAGCCGACCCAAGCCCATCATTCGCTTGAGGCAACCGTTGGTCCCTTCGATACCCGACCGCCAACGGTAGCGATCGCGGAACTCGTCGCTCTGCTCGTGGCGACGACGCGCGTCGGCTCGAACCGCACTGCCGGTAAATTGAATGCGGCCGGTCGGCTGCGCGGTGTCCCGATTGCGTTGAACGCGGCAGTGTGCAAGCAGCGGACAGTGCTGGCACTTCTCGGGATCCATCTGTGCGAAAGTGTAGTCGCCTTTGGCGTTGTAGTTGGTCGACTCGGGAGCGTGACCAGCCGGGCAAGACTCCAGTTCACCGGCGCAGTTGAGCTTGAATTGGTCGTAGCCGATTTCATCAGCATCGTACTTCTTCGAGCCTGGCACCGGAGCGACCAATTCGACGCCTTCTTGCTTAGCCGACTCGACGTTGGCGTCGCCACCGTAAGCGGTATCAGCCAGCAGTTCGTCTGGCATGGCGTCCCGCTTTTTCAAGTCCTCCAACACCGGCGAGACCGCATCGGCGTCGTTGTCCGCAGCGGTTTCGACTTTGGCCGAAGTAATCAAGTTCGGCTCGCCGTCTTCGTTGAACGTCTCGGCGATTTGAACCTGGTATCCGGCTCCTTTGTGACCGCTGTAGGTCGCGTCGGGATCCGACGGATTGACGATCACATGGCCGCCGGTTTTCTTGCGAACTTCGACGAATTCTTCCCGAAGTTCGCACTGCTGGTTAAAGATCGTTTGCAGTTGTTTGAAGGAGTCCCAGTCGCAGATCGGTTTGGTTTCGGTTAATTCATTGAGGATTAAGCAGAGGTCTTCGGCGGCTTGCTGCAACGCAATTTTCCGCTGTTCGGTAGTGCGTGCGTCGCCAAAGATTCGGCTGTCGGATTGCTTGCGGTAGCGGGCCAAAAGCTCGTCGTCAAATCGGTCGATCAGCCTAGCCGAACCAGACTGAGCGTCGTGCTTTTCGACTTTCTTGAAGAACCGCCGCAGGGCCACGCCGATCATTTGGGCGCGTCCCAGGGTGGCCATGTCGCTGAGCACATGGGTGGAATCGAGACGCTGTTTTTTGACTTTGACTTCCATGCTTTGCAGCAGGGTGTCGGTAACGCCTGCGAAGATCTCCTCACTGATCTTCTCGTTGCTTTGCATTCGAGCGATGTAGCGTTCAATGGTTCGCTGAGTGACTTCGGTGCTTGGCTCCAGGTTCAGTGCGTACTGGATGTCGGTTCGGAACAGCAGTGCTTCGTGGGCCTGGGGGACAGTCCAACCTTGAAAGTCACGGATCCAAAGGAGCGCGATGATCGCGTGCAACTCAAAGGTTGGTCGTCCTTGATCGTCACTGAGATGCTCACCGACGAGGCCGATGGGCATCTGCTCCAAGAGCACGTCGCGAAGGAGGCCCTGCCATCCGTTGTCAATCATCTTTCGCCCCATGGGGCCGATGACGCCCTCGAACGGGTCGAAAAGTCTTTGCTGCGTAGGTAGTTCGATGGTTTTCACTGACTAACCGACCACTCGAAGAAAAAAGCTAAATCCAGACAGCAAAAGGTAACGCATCTCGCCCATGAAAGAAGCTGGTAGTATGAGACTTTTGTCGGGCGCGTCTTAACAAGATCCACTACGCCAGTTATTGATCCCGCGTTGCTTAGGCGTTTGCTCCATCGAGTACAATCTGAATCGAAGCTGGAGGAATCCAACATGCGTTTCGCGATGTCGCTGAGTTCGATGACTGACGCGAGGGGTTTCGCTGGGTGGGAAGGCGTTACTCGCGGTGCCGAGTTCCCGACCGACAAGCAGTCGCTGGAGTTCCACACCAGGGCCACCCCTTCGTGAACGCCAACCGTTTCGTTAAACCAGTACAGCCAACCTGCCCCATGAAGAATTCTACTCGAGTGATTTTGCGAGTTGCGTTAGCGACCGCTGTTTCCGTTGGGATGTATTTCGGTTGGCAATACTGGCTCGCTCAGCAACCGGCACCGCTGCCGGAGGGAATCGCCTTTAGCAACGGGCGGATCGAATCGGTCCAAGTTGATATCGCGACCAAGTACGCCGGACGAGTGAAAAGAGTCTTCGCCAACGAAGGCGATCTGGTTGAGAAAGATCAGTTGCTGGTGCAGATGGACACGCTTGAGTTGGATGCAGCACTGGCGCAGTCGCAAGCTCGCTTGGCAGAAGCAGAACAAGCGATCGCCCAGTCCGACGCAATCCTGCTCGAGCGAACCAGTGAACTCAACCTCGCAAAAAGCATTTTGGAGCGAGCCGAGAAACTTCTGCCTCAACGAGCCATTTCGCAGGAGGAATTCGACCAGAAGAAGAGTCAAGTTGAAGTTGCGAAAGCTTCGGTAGCGGCTGCGGAAGCCTCTATCAATACAGCCAAGCGCTCGGCAGATGTGGCAAAAGCAGCCGTGACTCAAGCCCAAGTTCAAATCACCGACGCCCAACTGAAATCGCCCACGATCGGTCGAGTCCTGTACCGACTCGCTGAGGAAGGCGAAGTCCTCGCCGGTGGCGGTAAGGTGATGACATTGATGAACCTGAGCGACATCTATATGGAGATTTTTCTGCCGGCCGAGGATGCGACCCGGCTTTCCATTGGTGCTGACGCTCGAATCGTGCTTGATATTGTGCCCGGCTACGCCGGGGTTGCCAAAGTCAGCTTCGTATCGCCGGAAGCACAGTTCACTCCGAAGCAAGTCGAGACGCAGGCAGAACGAGACAAGCTGATGTTCCGTGTCAAGGTTCGAGTCCCGCCTGAACAAGTCGTCAAGCACATTGATAAAATCAAATCGGGTATCCGTGGCGTGGCCTATGTAAAACTCGATGACTCCGTCGACTGGCCACCAGAACTCAATCGCCTATTCCCCGACGATCTTTCTCAGATGAAGATCGAACGATGAACGGTTCCGTTCGTGCCGAGCCGGTTCCGCATGTCACCAATGTCGCCGAAACCAGCGGTCTGAGCCACGTTTATGGTAAGACGCTGGCATTAGATGACGTGTCCCTCCAAATACCCGCGGGACAGACATTGGGTTTGATCGGCCCTGATGGAGTCGGTAAGTCGACACTGCTGGGATTGCTTTCGGGAGCTCGAAAGCTGCAAACCGGTAGCGTCAGAGTGTTCGACGGTAGCATGGCCAACGCGAGGCACCGCAATGCCGTCTGCACTCGCATCGCCTACATGCCACAAGGACTAGGTAAGAATCTCTACCAGGACCTAAGTGTTCACGAGAACCTCGACTTCTTTGGCAAGCTTTTCGGCCAGGCCCGCAGCGAACGCAAAACGCGTATGGACCGACTCACCGAGGCAACAGGACTTGCTCCGTTCCTGAATCGCCCGGCGGGAAAACTCTCAGGTGGCATGAAGCAAAAACTTGGTCTGTGCTGCGCCTTGATTCATGATCCTGATTTTTTGATTCTTGACGAACCGACGACCGGGGTTGATCCGCTGTCGCGGCGCCAGTTCTGGGAGCTAATCGACTCGATTCGCGCCGAGCGACAGGGAATGAGCGTATTGGTATCAACAGCCTACATGGACGAAGCCCAACGCTTCGATTGGCTGATCGCGATGGACGCGGGAAAAATATTGGCAACGGGCACCCCCGACGAAATCAAAGCGAACACCCAAACAGATGATTTGGAGCACGCATTTGTCGCTTTGTTGCCGCCTGAAAAACAAGGGAACGCTCGGATTCTGAAGATTCCGCCGAGATCCGAAACGGATAGCCCGGTGGCAATCGTGGCAGATGGTTTGACGCAGCGATTTGGCGACTTTACAGCCGTTGATCATGTTAGTTTTGAGATCAAGGCTGGAGAAATCTTTGGCTTTCTAGGCTCCAATGGTTGTGGCAAGACCACCACGATGAAGATGCTGACCGGCCTCTTGTCACCGACCGAGGGCAAGGCTTGGCTGTGGGGCAACGAGGTGGATGCGAGCGACATGGCGACTCGTTACCGAGTGGGATTCATGTCCCAAGGGTTTTCCTTGTACGGAGAATTGACGGTCCAGCAGAATCTGCAGCTGCATGCTCGTCTGTATCACATGCCGGCCTCCAAGACGCGGCAACGGATCGAAGAACTCGTCGGCCGTTTTGGACTGACACCGTATCGAAGTGAGAAGGCGAATTCGTTACCACTGGGACTTCGTCAACGACTTTCACTCGCAGTGGCCGTCATTCACGAGCCGGAAATGTTGATCCTGGACGAGCCAACGTCCGGCGTTGATCCGGTGGCTCGCGACCAGTTCTGGGAGTTCTTGATCGACTTGTCTCGAAACCAGAAGGTCACGATTTTCATTTCAACGCACTTCATGAACGAGGCCATGCGCTGTGATCGCATCTCGCTGATGCACGCGGGTAAAGTGTTGGTGCAAGACAACCCGCAAACGATCGCAGGCCCCCACGGGGGTGGCGCCCACGGGTTGGAAGAAGCTTTCATTGAATGCATTGAAGGAGCCGGCGATCCATCGGCAGTCTCAGCAAGCGATTCATTCGCTGCAGAAGCGAATATCTCGCCGCTCTCATCGCCTCCGAAAACGACTCCTTCATTCGCCGGGCTGACTCGTCTGCTTGCCTTCAGCTATCGCGAAACGATGGAGGTGTTGCGTGATCCCGTTCGGCTGACGTTTGCGTTCGGCGGCAGCCTCCTGCTGTTACTGGTGATTGCTTATGGGCTCTCCTCAGACGTCGAAAATCTCGCCTTTGCCGTTCTTGACCAAGATCGCTCCCCGGCGAGCCGCGCCTACGTGCAGGAGTATTCGAGTTCACGTTACTTCACCGAGCAATCTGAATTGCGGAACAAAGACGATCTCGAAACAAGGCTTGCGACTCGTCAGATCACGATGGCAATCGAGATTCCGCCGTCCTTCGGTCGCGATTTGAAACGTGGCCACAATCCTGAAGTCTCGGTGTGGATCGACGGCGCTGACACGTCACGGGCGTCGACGATCGAAGGTTATGTCGAGGGCGCTCACGGAAAACTCATCGAACGGTTCGCTCGCGAGAGCACGTCACCACAAGTTCAAAGCGAGGTTGCATCGTTTGAAACACGCTATCGGTACAACCCTTCGTTCGAGAGCATCTATGCCATGGCGCCAACGGTCCCAACCATGATGCTGCTATTGTTTCCGGCAATCTTGATGGCCGTCAGCGTGGCTCGCGAGAAGGAGATCGGCACGATCACCAACTTCTATGTCACGCCAACACGACGGATGGAATTTTTGCTCGGCAAACAGCTCCCCTACATCGCCATTGGCATGGCGAACTTCGCCATTCTGACGCTAGTCGTCGTCTTTTTGCTACAAGTCCCAATGAAGGGAAGCCTGTTAACGCTCACGTTCGGTGCTTTGCTCTACGTCACCGCAACGACAGGCTACGGTCTGTTGGTCTCGAATCTCGCCTCCAGCCAAGTGACGGCGGTATTGCTCGCGGCGATCCTATCCATGATGCCAACGATGCAGTTCTCAGGCATGTTCCAACCCGTTTCGACCCTCGAAGGTGCGGCTCGCGTCATGGGAACCCTGTGGCCGGCGGCATACTATCTTCACCTGAGCGTAGGGACATTTACGAAGGGACTCAGCGCCGTTTCGCTGATCCCGGACTTGGTCAAGCTAGCGATGTTCTCGCCCGTCTTCTGGGTGCTTTGTCTGCTCCTTCTTAAGAAGCAGGAGAAGTGAAGATGAACGCTTTCGCAAACATCTTTTGGCTGGGCACAAAGGAACTCCGCACGCTGCTGGGAAGCATCTCATTGATGGGTTTCTTGGTGTATTCATTTACCTTCAGTGTCTACCAACAAAGTGAAGGAGTCCCCGAAGACGTCAATCGTGCGTCAGTGGCGTTTGTGGACGAAGACCAATCGACACTGTCGCGAAATATGCGAGATGCGCTCTACCCGCCCTATTTCAAAATCCCCGAAGAGATCACCGCCGCGGAGATCGACCAATCCATGAACGCCGGGCGGTTCTTGTTTGTTGTGGTCGTTCCACCCCGTTTCGAGGCGGACGTTCGCGAAGGGCAATCGCCAGAGATTCAAGTCAATATTGACGCGACCGCCGTTCGCCAGGCCGCTTTGGGAGCAGGATACATTCAGGCGATTTTGACAAGGGAGATCAATCGTTTCGTCCAACGAAGCGACGCAGTTGTCTCGCTGCCCATTCAGTTGGTCAAACGCAAAGCGTTCAATCCCAACGGGACGAACAGTTGGACGCGTGCCGTCGCGGGCTTGTTGGATCAACTATCGATGTTGACCATCATCCTGACAGGCGCCGCCATCCTGCGCGAACGCGAACACGGCACGCTCGAACACTTGCTTGTCATGCCGCTCACTTCGTTTGACATCGTGATCGCAAAAGTCTGGGCGAATGGACTGGTGATTTTGGCGTTCTTCACCTTGTCGATGCTTTTTGTGGTCGAAGGGGCAATCGGAGTGCCCTTCGCCGGCTCGCGACTGCTTTTGCTTAGCGGAACGGTCGTCTATCTATTTGCCGCCGCCGCGGTCGGTATTTTACTGGCGACGATTGCGCGAAGCATGGCGCAATTCGGGCTTCTTTGCATGATTACCATCATTCCGATGATGATGCTTTCCGGTGGAATGAGCCCGTTGGAAAGTCAGCCCGATTGGCTGCAGCGAATGACCTGGTTCCTGCCATCACGACAGTATACGAGTTTCGCTCAGGCGATCGCGTTTCGAGGCGTTGGCTTCAGCAATGTGTGGCCTGAATTCGTCGCCATGTTGGGATTGGGACTTGCCGCCTTCTTCGGCAGCCTCGCGTTGTTTCGCCGGTCTATCGCCGCGACGGGATAGACCAGATCGACAATCGGTTTGTTGCTCGCGTGACAATCGCTTCCTACTCAGTTGCCGACCTCAAACGAACCACTGGGCTCTTCTACAGCATCGGCTCGGTGCATCGGCTTGCATCGAATAGAACCTCGGAACCTACCTCAATAAGAGGCAAGAATACGGGCTCTTCACGGAATGGAGTGGCACGCTACCGATTGCCCAGACCGATCCAACGTGATGGATTTCCTAAGTACTCAGAAAAACCCGCATCCTGGATGACTCCCATTCAATTTCGAGTAGAACCAGAAAAGCTAAACGGTTGGTTTAACTTGAGTATTCGATGTCGGTTCAGCTTCAACGGGATCGAACACGCGATACGCAAGCAGTTTCACTCGATCATTGACCAGGAACCATAGCAAAGCATATCCCCACACAAACGCGGCCCATCCCCAGCCCAGCGGTGTCATGAACAGCCCATATACGGCAATCAACGTCGCGAGGAGTTGTGTACCGAGCACGGCGACCCATAAAATCCTCGCAGGGCGAATGGACCAGAAAGGCCCACGGGTGCGTGATAGGAAAATCGTCAGATGACCCGCCACCGATAGCTTGAGGTACATCAGCGTCTGGATGACCTCACGGTCGAGTGCAAAGACCACTTCACCGAGATAAAACAGACCAAACGCCGCCACAACCCCGGTGACCCCCAACACCGTGGAGATTCCCAACACCATGCGCATGTTCCACGCCTCGGGTTTGTTCCTGTAATGGACATTGTCGTAGGCGATGGAAAGGATGGCTCCGTCATTGAGCAATGCGATCATCACAATCATGACCGCGGTCAACGGGTAGAACTTGAAGACCAGAATTGCCAGTGTCATCAGTAGCAGCACTCGCAGCGTTTCGGCAATGCGGTAGATCGCGTAGCTGTTCATCCTCTGAAATATTTTCCGGCTCTCCTGGATCGCATCGACGATCACCGTTAAACCGGGCGCAACCAGCACGATGGACGCGGCGGCACGAGCCGCGTCGGTCGCACCGGAAACCGCGATACCGCAATCGGCTTTCTTCAGCGCGGGGGCATCGTTCACTCCATCACCCGTCATCCCTACGATGTGCCCGCGTTTCTGCAACACGTCCACGATATGGAACTTATGTTCGGGGAATACTTGCGCGAAACCGTCGGCATTTTCAATCGACTCGGATACCTCGTCACTCTCGTCCGTCTTCGAATCGCCTAGGACACTGGCATCCAGAATGTTGGTGCCCATGTCGAGCTTTTTGGCCGTTTCCTTGGCGATCGCCAACGCATCGCCTGTGACCATCTTGATCGTCACGCCCATCTCGCGAGCCGTCTGGACGGTTTCCTTCGCATCTTCGCGAGGCGGATCGAATAGTGGCAGCACGCCGAGAAACTGCCACTGACCGTCGCCGTCGTCTCGAGCCACCCCCAGCGAACGGAATCCGCTAATCGCGAAGTCGGTAACCGCTTTCTCGACCACGCCTTTGACTTGCGCGGCATTGGCTGACATTGCCAAGATCACCTGTGGAGCGCCCTTGGTCACCTTGAACTGTGTTCCACCTTTGGCTTTGACGGTCGTTTCGGTTCGTTTATGCAGCGGATCGAATGGTTGGAAATGTCCGACGTCATAAGCTGCCAGCACCTCCTTGTCTTTCACTCCGGCGAGCACGGCGAGATCAATCGTGTCGTTGTCGTCGGCACGCGATGCCAGCGCACCATTGAGGATGACTTGATCGGCCGCTATACCATTCACGGTGAACGGATCCCCCAAGGTCAGCTTGTTCTGCGTTAGCGTTCCCGTTTTGTCGGCGCATAGCACGTCGACCCCAGCGAGTTCTTCAATCGCGACCAAGCGACTGACGATGGCTTGCTTCTTGGCAAGCAGCCTCGCTCCAACGGCCATCGTTACGGACAACACCGTCGGCATCGCCACTGGAATGGCCGCTACCGTGAGGATCAAAGCGAACAGGAGGACTGGATCCTTCGGCGGTTTCGCATACAGCATCGGTTCGCCGCGGATGACGCCCACCGTGATGATGATGGACACCAAAGCGATCGCGAGAACGATCAGGTATTTCCCAATTTTCAATACGGCCTGCTGGAAGTGGCTGACGGCATGCGCCTCCTGCACCAGTTGCGCCGTCTCGCCGAAGTAAGTCTTGTTCCCGGTAGCATAAACGAGTGCGGCGATTTCACCACGACGGATGATGGAACCTGAGAAGACAGCTTCGCCCGATTTGCGAGTCGTGGGTAAGGACTCACCGGTCAGTGCGGACTGATCTACTGAAATCTCGTCGTCGTCGAGTAAGCGTGCATCGGCGGGCACGATGTCCCCGAGACGCAATCGAATCACATCGCCCGGCACCAGCTCCGATGCGGCCGGGTTGATCCATTTCCCATCACGTTTCACGCGGGCCTTGATCGCTAGTCTGGCCTTCAGTGCATCAATGGCACTGCCTGCCTGACGCTCTTCCCAGAAACCGACAAAGGCATTCGTCAACAGCAAAAAGAGGATGATGCCGAAATCCTCCCAGTGTCCGACGACAGCCGAAAGAATGACGGCGATCTCGATCATCCATGGAATGGGGCCCCAGAAATAGGAGAGGAATTTCAGAATCGCATTGGTTTTCTCTTCCTTGATTACGTTAGGACCGTATTCGGCCAGTCGCTTTTTGGCTTCGACGCCCGTCAAGCCATCGGGCGACGAAGCCAACCGTTTTTCGACCTCCGCCATGGGAAGCGACTTTAGATCATCCTTCGCCTCGGTTCTCTTTCCAGACTCTATTTCAGGAACTCTGAGCTGGTCAGTATCTGTCGCCATGATAGGTAGATCCTCGTATTTGATGTGCCATTGGATTGATAAGACGCGAGTTGCAAACTCAGTCGCATTGATATGGAATCCTTATCTATTTCATGCCCTCCGACATCACGTGATGGATGTAAAAGCGGTGGTAAGCACATGCGGTTCATCGGACATACTTGAACGAATGTGTTTAGGAGCGAGATGGCAGAAACCGGCGTTTCACAGCATTCTTTTGGGATTCCCCCGTTGTCGTCCCGCCCTCATTCTGCCAGTCAGTGCCGTGGATGAGGAGATCCGGGGTGACGTCCGCGATATGCCTGACGCCGCAAGCGGCGGCCAGGTCGAGAGCGGCTTTCACGGTGCGGCGGTGGAAGTTCGCAACCCGGTGCTTCTTTTCATCGACCACGAGACCCTTCATCAGCATCGAGTCCTGGGTAGCAACCCCGCTGGGACATTTATTGGTATCGCAGCGTTGGGCCTGGATGCAGCCGACGGCGAGCATGAAGGCTCGGGCGGAGTTGCAGGTGTCCGCTCCGTAAGCGATGAGCTTGACGACGGAGAACGCCGTCAGCACTTTCCCACTGGCGATGACCCGAATCTGATCGCGCAAGCCGTTTTTCCGCAGCTCGCTATCCACGAATTTCAAAGCCGGCTCCAACGGAAATCCGACGGAGTCCGAGTATTCCAAAGGTGCAGCGCCCGTGCCGCCTTCCGCTCCATCGACGGTGATAAAATCAGGGAGTATGCCTGTGGAGTTCATCGCTTCGCAGATGGCTGTGAACTCGCTCTTTTTTCCGATGCACAGCTTGAAACCGACGGGTTTACCGCCAGAGAGATTGCGTAGGTTTTGAATAAAATTCAGCAGGCCGACTGGATCGGAGAATGCCTTGTGTCCGGGCGGCGAGAGAACCGTGGTGTGGGGTTCAAGCTGCCGAACCTCGGCAATCTCAGCCGTGTTTTTGTTCGCAGGCAGTACGCCACCGTGACCGGGTTTGGCACCCTGCGAGATCTTCAATTCAATCATTTTCACACGATCATGCGTGGCTCTTTCCTGAAAGGATCTCGGATCGAAACTGCCGTCATCGGCCCGGCAACCGAAGTATCCCGTGCCGATCTGCCAGACGATGTCGCCGCCACCTTCGAGGTGGTATTTGCTGAGTCCACCTTCGCCGGTGTTCTGATAGAACCCGCCCATCTTCGCACCCTGGTTCATCGCGAGGATCGCGTTTTTACTGATCGCGCCAAAGCTCATCGCGGAAATATTAAAAATCGATGCGTCGTAGGGGGATTTGCAATCGGCACCACCGAACCGGACACGTGGCGGATCATCCGGTGCGTCCACGGGAAAGATGGAATGCGTCAGTCCCTCATATTCCGGTTTGTCAAGATCCAGTTCCGTGCCGTAGGGATGGGTGGGCGAGAGGTCTTTGCCCCTCTGATAAACGAGGGTGCGGTGGTTACGAGAGAACGGCATTCCATCCGTGTGGCGTTCGATGAAATACTGCTGGATCTCGGGCGAGATCAGTTCAAAACAATATCGCAAATGACCGAGCACAGGAAAATTCCGCAGGATCGCATGCGATCTCTGCAGCATGTCGTAGATCCCTAGCAGCACCAGCGGACCGACGACGAGGAACAACCACCACGCGGATGGCAAAAACCAAGCGACTGCTACCACACCGCTGACAAGCACCAGGCTGAATAGAAGAAACAAACGTCTCATGTGAAAGCTACCTTGGGTTTCCTGAGCATTATTTCAATCCCTACGCAGTGGAAACAGAGAACTCGGATTCATATGCTGCGTTCAAAGTTTTTCGCGGATCGATGCCAATTCAAGTCGTCGTTTCGCGGTGGTTTTGGGATACGACATATTGAGATCCTTGAACGCATCCATGATGATTTGAGAAATGATCAACCGGGCATTCTTCTTATTGTCCGCCGGCACGACATACCAGGGTGAGTCCTCCGTGCTGGTGGCGCCCAGAGCGTCCTCGAAAGCCTGCATATAGAGCGGCCAGCTTTCCCTTTCGGTCACATCCGCGAGGCTGAACTTCCAGTTGTTCTCCGGTTCATCGATGCGATCGCGAAACCTCGCGGCCTGTTCCTCCTTCGACAAGTGGAGGAAGAACTTGAGGATCCGCGTGCCGTTGCGGTGGAGGTGCTCCTCGAGATCAACGATCGAGCGATAACGGTCCCGCCAAATCGTCTGTGCGTCGACCAACTCCTCTGGAAGCTTTTGATTCAACAGAATCTCCGGATGCACTCGGACGATGAGCACTTCCTCGTAGTAAGAGCGGTTGAAGATCCCGATCCGTCCCCGCTCCGGCAGGCGACGGTTCGTGCGCCAGAGAAAATCGTGATCCAATTCCTCGTGGCTCGGCTGCTTGAAACTAAACACCTGGCACCCCTGCGGATTCACGCCCGACATAACGTGCCGGATCGCGCCGTCCTTGCCGGCCGCGTCCATGCCTTGAAAAATGAGGAGCATCGCGTAGCGGTCGGACGAATAGTGCAGGCGTTGCAGCTCGCTAAGCTGCTCAACGTGGCTTTTGAGCATGCGACGATACTGCTTCTTCGACTTGTACAGACGCTTCACCTTCGTCGGTCGGCTGCCAAGATCGACCTGCTCTCCGGCCTGCACCCGAAACGGTTTCGTAACAATGTCTTTGCCCATCAGGTTGTCCCCCTTTGTCGTAACCCAGGCTGGCACCAGTGCCAGATAAATCGACTCGTTAAGGAATGAGCGGAATATTAGTGGCCGAACACTCCGCGGTCGGAATGATCAAAAGTAGCCGAACGCTCCGCGGTCGGAGTGATCGACCACGGAGCGTTCGGCCACAATATTAGACAGTAATTTTCTACTCGTTCCTAAACCTTCCATATCCTCGTCAATACTCATTCCGATGGCATGCTATTTCGTTGTCTATTTTGTTTTTCAAATTTGGTCGCTGACCAACGGTATCTTTCGATCAGTTTCTAGCCAGCGTTCCTGACCTGTGCATAAACCATGCGCAGTTCTGAGCGTTTACGCACACCCGGCAGCCAGATGCCGACCGACCGCGGAGCGTTCGGCTACAACTTTACACAGTAATAATGCGTTCGTTCCTTAACAGGAATGAACTTAATCGCAAAAGGCGTGCCGATGGACGAGCTATCCATCCAACGGGCTAGGTTTTGAAAGGGCACTCTCGAACCTTCCTGAAAATGAATTTCGCTGAACTGGCCAGACGATGGATCGTTCCTCCAATCGCTGGCGAGACTCGCTACTGAAGGAGCGATCGGCGATGGAAGAATGAGCCATCCTGAGAATAATATGATGCTCGATAGCGAAGCGAGGGATTTACACCTAGACTCGTAATTCTAGAATGAACATTCCCATAGCAATCAAGGGACAGCTCAGAGCAAACGTTTTTCGCCTGATTGAATCGGCACTGTTTTGCTACAGTACTGCCACGAATGCAACTGATGACGACATCAAACAAATCAACCCGCCCTCCCTCGGCTGACGCCTCCCAGCCGGACTTGCATATCGGCAAGGTGGTCGCAGTGCGCGGCAGCGTAGTGGATGTTCGCTTCACGGAACGCTTGCCTGCGATCCACACGATGCTGCGGACGGGGCCCGATCAGGAGATCGCGATTGAGGTGCTCGCCCAATTGGACGCCCATCTCGTGCGTGGAATTGCACTCACCCCCACGCAAGGATTAGCACGGGGGATGCAGGTGACGGACACAGAGAGTCCCTTGCTCGCTCCCGTGGGCAAAGCGATTCTATCGCGAATGCTCGATGTTTTTGGCAATACGATTGACCGAGGCCCTACGCTGGGCGATGTGCAGTGGCGAAGCGTGCACCACGCCCCACCGCCACTCGTCCGTCGATCGACAAAATCGGAAGTGTTCGAGTCGGGAATCAAAGCGATCGATGTGCTCTTGCCTTTGGAACGAGGTGGCAAGGCCGGTCTATTCGGCGGCGCGGGCGTCGGCAAAACGGTGCTGCTCGCGGAGCTGATTCACAACATGGTCGGCCACGAAGAAGGAACGAGCATTTTTTGTGGCATTGGCGAACGGTGTCGCGAGGGTGAAGAGCTATACCGCGAAATGAAATCCGCCGGTGTGCTGGACAACATGGTCATGATTTTCGGTCAAATGAACGAACCGCCGGGCAGCCGGTTTCGTGTTGGTCACGCGGCCCTGACTATGGCAGAGTACTTCCGTGATGAGGAACACCGCGACGTGTTGTTATTGATCGACAACATCTTTCGCTTCATCCAAGCGGGCATGGAAGTTTCGGGATTGATGGGGCAAATGCCTTCGCGGTTAGGATATCAACCGACGATGGGAACGGAACTCTCCGGTTTGGAAGAGCGGATCGCCAACACTGATTCCGGCGCGATCACGTCGATTCAGGCGGTCTACGTCCCAGCCGACGATTTTACCGACCCCGCCGCCGTCCACACTTTCTCGCACCTGTCGGCCTCGATTGTCCTGTCACGCAAACGAGCAAGCGAGGGATTGTTTCCGGCCATCGATCCCCTGCAATCGAATTCCAAGATGGCGACACCGGGCATTGTTGGAAAACGCCACTATGATTTGGCTCAAGAGATTCGACGCACGCTCGCGCAATACGACGACCTAAAAGATATCATTTCGATGTTGGGACTTGACCAATTGTCGGCGCGCGATCGCAACGTCGTCGCTCGCGCTCGACGCTTGGAACGATTCTTGACCCAACCATTTTTCACAACCGAACAGTTCACTGGATTGAAGGGAAAAGCGGTTAGCCTGGAAGATGCACTCGACGGCTGCCGTCGGATCTTGAACGATGAATTCAAGGACTACCCTGAAAAAGCTCTGTACATGATTGGCAAAATCGACGAAGCCAAAAATTTCCGTGAGACCGACTCCGGGCAATCCGATGGGCATCGTAACGAGGAGGCCGAGCACTCTGATGGCAGCCCGCATGACGCTTAAGATCCTGTTGCCGTATGAAGTGCTCGTCGAGCGCCATGATGTTTTGCGCGTGGTAGCGGAAACCCCGTTCGGCTCCTTTGGACTCCTGCCCCACCGCCTCGACTGTGTCGCTGCGATCACGCCCGGAATTCTCGTCTATGAATCAGAGCAGGACGGAGAGGCCTTTGTGGCGGTTGACGACGGCGCGATTGTGAAGGCCGGAACGAACGTGTTGGTCTCGGTTCGAAACGCGATCGAGGGTGTCGATTTGAACGAACTCCGCGAAGCGGTACAGCGAGATTTCTTGACGCTCAATGAACAAGAACAGAACGTTCGCGCCGTGCTGGCGAGAATGGAAATCGATTTCGTTCGCCGTATCGCGAATTGGCGCCATGAATAAAATCCCCGAACCCAATCCACCGAATAGCGAAAAACCAGCGGGGCAGTCATCGCGTTTTACCCGCCAAATTGATGCGGAGTCGAAACGAAAAATGAAGGCGAGGCGTAATCGCGACTCCGGCGTTTGGTTTGGACTGGGCATGATGGGACTGATCGGTTGGTCGATCGTGGTACCGACGCTTGTGGGAACGGCCCTTGGCATGTGGCTGGACCATCACTTCCCGCGGGGTCAGTCGTGGACATTGATGTTGCTGGTCGCCGGATTGCTGATCGGATGTTTCAATGCCTGGATGTGGGTTTCCAACGAGGACAAGGCGATGCACGAAGAGAAGGAGGACGATAATGAATGAGTCACTCAACGTGGGGCTGCCCCTCGTTTCAGGCCTGGCCATCGGTGTCATTTTCTTCGGTGGATTATGGTGGACCGTTCGCAAAGGACTGACGTCTGACCACCCTGCCACTTGGTTTCTGGTCAGCCAGTTGTCGCGAATGACCGTGGCACTCCTTGGATTCTATTTCGTCGCCAATGGAAACTGGCAGCGACTCCTGCTCTGCCTGGCCGGATTTCTGATCGCGAGAGTGGTCGTGACACGCCTGACGCGAAACGCTGAATGCTCACCCTCCCCGACCACGAAGGAGATCGACCATGCGTCTCAGTCCCGATGAATGGATCCTTTGGCAGTCGGGGTTCATCAAGCTCAACGGCACCATTGTCTTCACATGGGCCATCATGCTCGTGCTCACCGTCGGATCGCTACTGATTACCCGGACCTTGTCGACGGAGATCAAGCGCACTCGCTGGCAAAACCTGCTGGAGATCATCGTCACTGGGATCGTCCAACAAATCAAAAGCATCGGACTTCGCAAACCTGAGAAATACCTCGGGTTTCTCGGAACATTATTCCTGTTTGTAGCCACCGCGAGCCTCTTCACAATCATTCCGGGCTATGAACCGCCCACGGGATCGCTCTCGACCACCTGTGCGTTAGCGTTGTGTGTCTTCGTCGCTGTCCCGTTGTTTGGAACCGAAGACCAGGGAATTGTCGGCTATTTAAAATCCTATATTGAACCGACGTTCATTATGCTGCCGTTTAATCTCATCAGCGAAGTCTCCCGAACTCTGGCGTTAGCCATTCGTCTGTTCGGCAATATGATGAGTGGGGCGATGATTGTCGGCATCCTGCTTTCGATCACACCGCTCCTCTTCCCGATCGTAATGACCTTGCTCGGACTACTGACCGGGATGGTTCAGGCATACATCTTCAGCATATTGGCAGCGGTATATATTGCCGCAGCGACACGCATTCGCCTGCCGAAGGTCGAAAATGAATCCACCGTCACAAAAACATAAAATTGGAACCTGAAAGGAAACAATATGGATAGTACAACTTGGATTGCCGTGACGTCGATTGTCATTGCGGGGCTCACGACCGGTTTTGGCACGATGGGACCGGCGTTAGCCGAAGGCAAAGCGGTCGCAACGGCCCTGACGTCAATCGCGCAGCAGCCTGATGCCTCGCCGACGATCACGCGAACACTGTTTGTGGGCTTGGCAATGATCGAATCGACCGCCATTTATTGCTTCGTCGTTTCGATGATTCTGATCTTTGCCAACCCGTTTTGGAATCACGTCATCGCCCACATGTCAGGGAACTAAACGATGCTCATCGATTGGTTCACCGTCGGTGCTCAGGCTGTCAACTTTCTGGTTTTGGTCTGGCTACTGAAGCGTTTTCTCTACAAGCCCATCTTGGATGCGATCGACGAGCGGGAGCAGCGCATCGCGAACGAACTTGCCGATGCGGATGCGAAAAAGCGAGCCGCCAAGCAGGAACGCGACGAATTCACAAAGAAGAACGACGCGTTTGACCAGCAGAAAAACGAATTGTTGAGGAAGGCGACTGAGGACGTGAAGGCTCAACGGCAACAGATGCTCGACGAAGCACGACACGATGCGGACGCGTTGCGGACGAAGCAACACGAAGCATTGACGCGTGAGCTTGCGAGCATGCGGGCAGAGATCACCCGGCGGACTCAATCAGAAGTGTTCGCCATCGCGCGTCACACGTTGTCCGATCTAGCCGGCGCGGACTTGGAAGACCGGATGTGCGATGTCTTTCTCGCCCGCCTGAGAGAGCTCGACGACGACGTGAAGCAGCAAGTTCGTGAATGCAAAGTGTCCGATTCCGATCCCGCGATTGTCCGTAGCGCGCTGGTGCTATCCGCTGAGCAACACGATGCGATCGAGCGAGCACTCAATGAAGTGTTCGAAAAGGAGATGCCCGTTCGATTTGAAACCGATGCGGACGTTGCCAGTGGGATTGAATTGACGATCGGCGGCCAACGGATCGCATGGAGCATCCGTGACTATCTCGAGTCGCTTCAACAAAGCGTTGGCCAGCTGCTCGAAGACGATTCCATGTCCCCGGCGAGTGCGGGTGCGGAAGCGGAGATCGCTCAATGAAGGAGCCTATCGACCTAATGCAAGTCACAATCGAGCGAGCATTCGAGGGAATTGCTCGTGGCCGCCAATCGTTTTCGCCTACGTTGGTGCCACACGAGGTCGGAACTCTCTCGAGTGTCTCGACAGGCATCGCTCAAGTCACCGGTTTGCCGGGGATTGGGTACGACGAAATCGTGACGTTTCCCAATGGCACGCTGGGCATCGCGTTCAATGTCGATGCCGAAGAAATAGGCGTCGTTCTACTCGGTGACTACACGACGCTTCACGCGGGCGCCGAAGTACGCCGAACCGGCCGAGTCATGGACGTCGCCGTCGGCGACAGTCTGCTAGGCCGAGTAATCGATCCGCTCGGCCGTCCGCTCGATGGAAGGGCACCAATCGTCTCCAATCAGCGCAAGCCCGTCGAACGCCCGGCAGCTTCGATCATGGATCGCGCGCCCGTCACGGTGCCGCTTCAGACGGGGCTGAAAGTCATTGACGCAATGATACCAATCGGTCGCGGTCAGCGTGAACTCATTCTAGGAGATCGGCAAACGGGTAAAACGGCGATCGCCATCGACACGATCCTCAACCAACGCAATCAAGACGTCGTCTGCGTCTATTGTGCGATCGGTCAACGGGCGTCGACGGTCGCGAAGGTAGTGGCGACTTTGAAGGACCAGAATGCGATGGGCTATTCGGTCGTCGTCGTCGCCGAAGGGAACGAACCACCCGGACTCGCCTACGTCGCCCCGTACGCGGCAACGACCATCGCGGAGTACTTCATGGAGCAAGGCCGCGACGTGCTGATTGTCTATGACGACCTGACTCACCACGCCCGAGCCTACCGCGAGTTGTCTTTGTTGCTTCGGCGCCCTCCGGGCCGCGAGGCGTTTCCGGGTGATATTTTCTATCTTCACGCTCGACTCTTAGAGCGCTCCACTCATCTTCATGAGGAACTCGGCGGTGGTTCGCTGACGGCACTTCCAATCATTGAGACCGAGGCGGAAGATATTTCCGCCTACATCCCCACCAATCTGATCTCCATTACTGACGGTCAGATCTATCTCTCACCGTCACTATTTGAATTGGGAACTCTACCGGCCGTTGACGTGGGTAAGTCCGTCTCGCGAGTTGGCGGCAAGGCACAACGGGCTGCCTATCGTGCCGTCGCAGGTGATCTCAAGTTGGCGTACGCGCAGTTCGAGGAATTGGAAACCTTTTCCAAGTTTGGTGCTCGGGTCGATGAATCCAGTCGTAAAGTGATCGAGCACGGCCTGCGCATCCGGGCATGTCTGCAACAGGCTGAACACTCGCCCGTCTCCGTCTCCGCGCAGGTGTTGGTCCTGTTGGCTCTGACGGACGGCCTCTTTGATGCCATTGCGATGGACCAGATGGCGGACGCGGAAGCCGCTGTTCGAGCGGCTGCGGGAAGCCTTTCCGCTCAAACGCAAGATCGTATCCAGTCAGCCGACACGCTAAGCGATGCGGATCGCAGCGATATTCTCGACGCCGCACGCGATGCACTGCAGCCATTTCAGCCGGGTGAAAAGACACGCCCATCGAACCAGGGAGCGGCCACTTGAGTCAAACAATAGCCGGCCTCAAGCGTCAGATCGGGGGCGCCACTGACCTGCAATCGGTCGTGCGGACGATGAAAGCGATGGCCGCTTCCAACATTGTCCAGTACGAAAGTTCGGTACGGGCACTCGCCGACTACAGCCGCACAGTCGAACTCGCTTTAGGTGTGTGTATTCGGCAAGCCGAATCCAATAGTATCCATTCCGAGCCCAGCCTGGCGACCGCCACGAACCTGACCGTGGCGATCGTGTTCGGTTCCGACCAGGGACTTGTCGGGCAATTCAACTCGATCGTCGCTGAGGAAGCGTTGCGAACACTCGCAACAATTCCCGGCAAACACGAAATCTTGGCCGTTGGTGAGCGCGTCCATGCGCGACTGGCTGATTCAGACTCGACGTTGATCGGTCGCTTCAACGTGCCGAATACAGTGAAAGCGATCGCACCGCTGGTCGGTCAACTTCTCGTCCAATATGAGACACAAACCGAACACCACCCTGCGACCCAACTCTTGGTATTCCACAATCGCCCTACGGCCGGTTCCCTCTACGAACCCGTCAGTCAACGGCTTCTGCCACTGGACAACACCTGGCGCCGCCAACGTTCCGAGATCCTGTGGCCAACGAAGAACCTGCCTCAAGTTTTAGGCAACGAACTTCCAACGATGCGCAAGCTAGTGGGCGAATACCTCTTCGTATCGACCTTCCGAGCCTGTTCCGAGTCGTTGGCCAGCGAGAATGCGAGTCGATTGGCTGCCATGCAACGTGCGGACAAGAGTATCGAGGAGCTACTCCTGACACTCAATGCGTCATTTCATCGCAAGCGTCAAAGCAGTATCGACGAAGAACTCTTCGATGTCGTTTCAGGTTTCGAAGCGTTGAATCGATGAAGCGTTCAACGCAAAGCCCGTTCACCGCCCATGGCCGGAGAGGATGATCGCGCCGAAGATCTCGCCGCCTCTCACTCTGACCAAGGCAGCCCAGGATACAACCGGTTTTGCATATGAGTTGAATTGCAAAAGCGATGATCCGTCCGCCGACGGATCATGATTTTTTTTGTTCCATGCAGGATCGCACGGCGTCGAGGACCGCCTGTTTGACATCCTCGGCCGCCATCGCATCGGTCTGAATGACGATCGCATCAGCTGCCGCGCGGAGGCGACCGACCGGTCGCATGCGGTCCTCCAGATCACGTTGGTTTTGCGCCATCAACACTTCGTCTAACGTGACCGCGCGCCCGGCCCCTTGCAATTGCAACTGACGACGGCGAGCACGCTCCTCGGGCGACGCCGTTAAGAAGATTTTGCAATCGGCATCTGGAAAGACTTCCGTGCCCTGGTCCCGTCCCTCGGTAACCAGGTCGCGCCCCTGGGCGATGCGGCGTTGTTGCCTCATCAAGCAACCGCGAATCTCCGGTGGATCAGCGATGAATCGAATATTGGATGTCACGAGAGGCGTGCGAATGGCCTCCGAAATGTCTTCGTCGTCGAGATCGATTCGGTCGTCACGCCACGCAAGCCGAGCGTTTTCGGCGTATTGCACCAGCGTGACCACGTCCGAAAGCTCAATCCCCTGCTGCATCGCACCGTAGGTGATCGCCCGATACATCGCACCGGTATCGAGAAAGGCAAAACCGAGTTCCTCGGCGACGCCGCGCGCGATGCTGCTTTTACCGGCTCCAGCCGGCCCGTCGATCGTGACAATCATACCCATGCGTTGTTTTTCCTTGGAATCGATCTGCTGTCTGAGAATGGTCAGCTTACTTTGTGGTGTGAGCTGATTTTGCTGGTGTCTCAATTGTTTTCGTTTGGGCGAGCCTCGCTCGCAGACTTGCGAGTGACCGTTGGATCGTTTCATCGAGCGGTTGATCCTGCTCTACCGGCGCCGATGGCACGACACCATAACGCAGCCGATAGAAAAGTCTTGTCAAGACGGATGCTGAATCACGTAGCTGCTCGTCGGGCAGACTCGCCGTTAACTCAGCGGGCGTCTGGCCCGCCGAGCGAGCGTACCCAACTCGTTCGAGCAACTCGAGTGCTTCGGAATAAAACGCGATGCTCGGCCGCGCCACCTGCTGTGGTCGCTCCTCCCGCTGGAGGCGAAACGCTTCCGGAAACTGACGTCGCAAAAACACGATCGCTAACGCGCCGAGCACGATGGCCGCGACCGCCGCCAGCGTGAAAATCGTTCTTCGTTCGCCAGGCCATTCAATGTCGTCCGAGTTGATGCGGAGCGCCAGTCGTTTGACACGCTCGATCCAGGTGCGATAGGACGTCGACATCGTTGCCACGCCGGGCGTGGTTTGAAATGCCGAGTCCTGACGCTGCGGGTCCATTTCAATGATGTAGTCATTCCAGATATCACGAGCGAGCTCAGCAATTTTTCGACCGCCACCTAACCCATCGGCTTCGGCGTCTGGAACACCGCCGCCGCCGGGAGTTGGATCCAGGCGCAGCCAATACCGCAGCGAATCCGGCTGCCCGTAGACGTGTTGTGAGAGTGGTATGTCGTTACGGTCGATCAGGGCCTCCACCCAAGCGTGGGCGTGACTCTGACGGACGACGAAGTACTGCCCAAGATTGTTGAATTCTTCGCAGTGGTAGCCTACGACAATTCGCGAGGGAATGCCTTGGCTGCGAAGCATCATGGCCAATGCCGAGGCAAAATATTGGCAGTGGCCGCGGCGGTCAACGCTGAGGAACTGTTCCAGCGGATCCATCCCCTCAATGACCTCATTATCGAGATTGAGCGTGTAGCTGTAACGACGATCTTGAGAGAGGTGCTGCTCCAACCGTTTGGCAACCTCATAAGGATTCCGCTTCCCCGGTGGCATGGTCTTGACGAACTCGTCGGCAAGAGATTTCGCTGCCGGGATCGCGTCGGCAGGATAGTCGAGTAACCCGTCGAGATATTGGCGTTGAAAGGCTGTCAGACGCTGCTGCTGGGGCGAATCTTGATCTTCAGTGAAGAGATCATCGATCCCCCAGTCTGCGAGCCATCGACGCCGTCTACGATCGTCGTTGATGGCCGGTGCGAGCGACACATCGTGGATCCACTGAGTTTGAATCCCATTTCGAAAACCGTGGGTACCGAATTGATATTCGATACGCTCGTTTCGCATGGAGGGAGCATTGTCACCCGACGAGTTCCGGCTGAGCGTCCATTGGAACGGATGCTGGACGATTGCGCCGCTGCCGATGATGCGATGGTAGGGCGCGATCGCGAACAACGCCGACGACCGCATCGGCTCACAGCGAATTTCCACGTGAACGCGATCAAAGAAATTTTGATCGCTATCGCGGGTCGGACTGAATCGTGGAGGGAGCGGTATTGAGTTGCCTTCGAATTCGGCAGAGCGGTTATGCCACGATCCACCACCCTTCTCCACCGGAACGCCGGCAAGATAGTCCTCGAGAACTCGCCCGCGAAGGTAAAGACCACCCTGGACGGCGTAGGGTTTGTGTTCCGCAGGATCGTCGAGTCTCACCCGCAGGGCACGGTCTTGACTCTTCTGCATCCTCCCAATTTGGCGCAAATCCATGTCGTCACTGAATCCGACCATCGCCTCAGCGGCGACACCTCGCTGCGCCTCGACACGCCGCGGCAAGGCAAAAAAGATGACCGCAGCGATCGCAGTGACCGCCGGCAGGAGGAGGACCAGGCTGGACCACGACAGTCCCGCGGAGACGCGAGAAAACGATCCAATGGCGGCTCGATTGTCGTAGCGAAAGATACCCTGGACGGGCGCGCCGGCCAGATCACGCCCGATTTGCTCCGCACGCGTGACCGTTTCGTCAGCCGACAGGAGAGCAAGCGCCACCCCCGCTGCAATGGTCAGTGGAAAGAACCACGCCGCGTAGCTAAATGCATCGTTGAAAACCGCTGCGACGATACAGTTGAGCAACGCGAAAGTGAGTAGTTGCTCAAACAGTCGATGGGTCTTTTCCTGCAGCATCAAGATCGCTTGGGCGATCCCGAGTAACTGTGCCACCGCGACCATCTTGGGCGCCAACACATACGAGTCTTGCGCAAAATCAACGATGCAAGCCACGGCGGTCAACGCCATCGCTGCATAGGCTATTAACGCTGGCAGCGCGAATAGTTTCAACCAGTCGACGAAGATAAAACCGATCAGGGCAAACACAACAACGACCGCCGCGAGGGGCCCGGTGTCGGCGCCGGTACCGAGTAGCATCCCCCCTAAGCCGGTGACGACCGCGAAGGCGAACTTCGTTCGTATGCGAAGCGGAGAATCGGCGCGTTGCCAATCTGCCAACCGAGCCTGGGGCTGGTTGCCCGCAGCACCGTCTGAACGAGGCATCGGATCGTCGGTTGGGATCATTTAATTATCCTCCATCGCAAACCAATCGTGTCGTCCGCTATCGGAAACATCGACCCAATTGATTGGGCTGCGTGTTTTCCATTGTCGCAATGCCATAGCCGTTGTCTCATCCGCCGCAACGGCATCCGCTTGGGCACGGGGACTGATGACCACGAGATCCGGTAAGCGTCCCGCAGTCTCGGCAGCTTGGGTGAGTGCTGCGCCGAGCGCAACGTTCCTGCCTGGGACGACGTGAGCCAGTGATTGTAGCATGCGTTTTCTCGCCATCACCGAAGGACCGCCAGCGACAACGCCCACCCCCTTGCCCGCACCGCCGCCTGCGACGACCAACAGCACCTGATTTTCGCCACCCTGAGTCAACTCCATCGCGATGCTCGCCGCCAAGCTGATCGCAGTTTCGAGCGTATCGTCGATCCCTTGCGGATCGCTAGCGGTCGTCGCCCCGGGTGCGGTCGTCGCCCCGGGTGCGTTCGACCATGCATCGACCAACAGGCATAAATCGAAACGCTGTTGTTGCTCGAATTGTCTGACGGCCGGTTCATTGAGGCGCGCCGTCGTACGCCAGTGAATATGTCGAGGGCTATCGCCATGGCGATATTCTCGCAACCCAAAGAACTCGTCGTCGGCATGCCCATTTCGGTGCACAGCGGTCGACAGGCTGCCGATCTGGCTGGGCAGAATCCGCTGCCATGACCGCCGCAGCCGGAGCAGGCGGGGATAGACGTCCACGAAGTCCGGAGGCCCGGCGTATTTACGAGATGCTGTGGATAGGGAGAGCGGTGCGGTCGTTGAAACCAACCAGTCATCCAATTGGTATCGTCCCCGGTGTGTCACCGTGATATCGAAATAGGCACTCGTCGCTTGGCCTGGCATGAGCAGACCAACACCGGTCATGGTGCGCTGCAAACGGCCCACGAGGCGGCCCTTCTGCAAACCGCCATCGCCGCCTAGCTGAGTTCGCTGCAACGTATCCTCCAACCGAATCAGCCACAGCGGCATGAGTCGATGAGAGTTGTGCAATTGATATCGGATTCGCATCGGTTTGCCCACAAATCCTTCCGCCGGCATCCGGCGGTGGATCCGCAACCCATCGATCATCGACAGGCTGACACGCCACTGGGCAAACAGTCCCCCAAGAGTCACCGCAGCAACGACGACGAGCAGGTTGAGTCCCTTGAGCGACCCGCCGAGAATACCAAACACGCCGATCAACATCACCTGGATCCCCAGACGCGTCAGACGATGGCGGGTGCTGCGTCGATCCATCATTTTCGCTACACCGGAACGGGAATCGATTCAATCAAATCCGCCAACTGTTGCTCGACGACCGAGCGACTGCCCCCTTGAAAAATGCCTTCGGGCAACACGCGGTGGGCAAGCGTGGGGACGGCGAGCTGTTTGAGATCGTCCGGGACCACGTAGTCGCGTCCGCGCAGCACCGCGAGCGCTTGACAACCTCGATAAAAACTCAAGGCTCCACGTGTACTGACACCCACCTGAAATCCCTCGTGTCGACGCGTCGCCTCAACGATATCGAGCAGATATCCCGTCAAGGTTTCGTCAAAGCGAACCACACCGACCGACTCTTGGGCGGCGAGAATGTCTGCTGACGACAACACGCTGGTCAGTCGATCGACGGGCTCACCGGACTGGTGCGTCTGCAAAACCATTCGCTCCATCTCACGCGCCGGATAGCCGATCGAGGTCCGCAACAGGAAACGATCGAGTTGGCTTTCCGGTAGTGTATAGGTGCCTTGGTATTCGAATGGATTCTGTGTCGCGATCACGATGAAAGGTTTGGGCAGCGGGTGCGTAACTCCGTCCACACTGACCTGGCCCTCGCTCATCGCCTCGAGCAACGCCGACTGGGTTCGGGGCGGGGCCCGGTTGATTTCGTCGGCCAGCACCACGTTGGCAAAAATGGGCCCCGGCGAAAACTCAAAATCGCCCGTCGCCGAGCGATAGATCATGCTGCCCGTGATATCGCTGGGCAAAAGATCAGGTGTGAACTGGAGCCGCGTGAATTTCGCGTCGAGACTGCTCGCCAGTGCCTTGGCCGCGAGGGTCTTGCCGACACCCGGCACATCCTCAAGCAAAATGTGCTCGCCAGCCATGATGGCGACGATCAACAGATCAATCAGTTCGTCTTTGCCTAAAACAACCTGAGCGATATTTTCGCGAAGCAGTTTGCAAGTTTCGAATGCACTGCGTGGGGCCATGAATACGATCGAATTGTGAGGCGAAAAGACGCGGCCATGTTGAGCCGGTGAACCATGAGTTCCCCCATGCTAGTGTGTTCCACCGCCGTTATCCATCGGTCGTGCACCGTCGACCTGCCGCATCCACGTCTCCAAGATCAAAAGGTTCCACAACCGATAGCCATGATTTTGCTCGCCGGATTGGTGAGCGTTGACGAGCGCGGCGACGGCTTCAGGACGGAAGAACCGGTGAATCGCCGCGTCCGGAGCCAGCATCGTGTCATGCACCAACTCGCGAAATTCGTTGCGGAACCAACTGCCGATCGGGATCCCGAAACCCATCTTCGGCCGCGTGAAAATCGACGCGGGAATCCGATCGCTAAACGAATCGCGAAGCAGCAGTTTGCCACGGCGGCCGCGAAATTTGTACCGCACCGGCAACGACGCGGCAAACTCAACGACGCGGTGGTCGAGCATCGGTTGGCGTACCTCCAGACCATGCGCCATCGAAGCGATGTCCACTTTCGTCATCAAGTCACAGGGCAAATAGGTCAGCACATCGGCGGTCGATGCCCGCGTCACCAAATCACGTCCCTCACTGCGGCCCCATGCGGCCTCGAGAAACGCAATCGGATCCTCGTTCGGCAACTCGGCAACAAAATCATCCGTGTACAGCGATGCCCGCAGTGGCTCGGGGAAAATCTGCAGCCAATTCAGATAGCGACGAACCGCAGACTGCCCGATTGCTTCGAGGAACCGTTTGCCTCGCCGGATCACGCTGCGGCGCCGATTCGAATCGGGCAAGCGTTGGATCAAACCCATTCCCGGCGCTCGGTGTACCGGAAACAATCGCTGGATTTTTTGACTCAACCACAAGGCGCGATATCGATCATAGCCCGCAAACAGTTCGTCGCCGCCATCCCCCGACAATGCCACCGTCACGCTCTGACGCGTTAATTCAGATAAATACCAAGTCGGCACGGCTGAGGAATCGCCAAACGGTTCGTCGTAGTGCCATACCAACTTGTCGAGAATGTCGATGGCGTCGGGGGTGACTTCGAAACGCGTGTGATTGGTGCCCAGGTGCTTCGCCACCTGGGCGGCGTATGCCGTCTCGTCAAAATCCGCAATCGGGAACCCGATGCTGAACGTCCGCAGCGGTGTCTCGGTGTGGTCGCCCGCCAACGCCGTGATCAGGGATGAATCGATTCCGCCGGACAGGAACGAACCCAGTGGCACGTCGCTCCGCATCCGCAGTCGCACCGAGTCACTGAGTAACTCACGCAGTCGCTCGGTGGCATCGGCGTGTGAGATCGCGATTTCACGCGATGGGTCATAATCCCAATATCGCTCGACTCGGAATCCCTGGCTATCGAGTACCGCAAAATGCCCCGGGGGTAGTTTATGCACCCCCTTCCAAATCGTGCCGGGATGAGGGATGTACTGGTACGTCAAAAACTGGTCAATCGCTGCCGGATCAATCTGTTCACAGACACCCGGAACCAATGCGAGTGATTTCAGTTCACTACCAAATACCAACCGGTCATTCTTCAACGCGTAGTAGAGCGGCTTCTGGCCGATACGATCTCGGGCGAGCACCAAACGATTTTGAGTGGCATCCCAAATGGCGATCGCAAACATCCCGTTGAGGTGCGAGAAACAATCGGTACCGAGATCCTCGTAAAGATGCAGGATCGACTCGCCATCGCCCTCCGTCGCGAAATGGTGCCCCGACCCTTGGAGGCGGTGACGAAGATCCCGGTAATTGTAGATCTCACCGTTGAAGACCATCCGCACCCGGCCGTCCTCATTGGCCATCGGTTGTCTCGAACCCGCCACGTCAATGATCGACAAACGGCGGAATCCAAGCGCCACGCCCATGGGATTTCCACGGGCATCACAGTGCCCCGGATCCGTCCAAATCTGCGCATCGTTGGGACCGCGATGCGAAATCACATCGGTCATCCGAGAGACCAGCGCATCATCGACGCGATGCTCGTCGCGAAGCCAAACCGAACCGGTGATTCCACACATGCGTGCTAAGCAATTCCAAGGGACCATTGCAACGTAACGTGAAGCCCCAGTATCACCGACAGGTCGCGATTCCAACAGCCCCACGGGGTACGCGTATCGATGCCTGGTGTCATAGTTGGGGGACCTGGTCCCGAGCGAGCATTTGGCGAGGGGTCACCAATATGAGCCCCTGGACGGGACAATGGCCCCGTCCGAAAGGCAAATAGCCCTTCATGGCGATGCCCGCCCGGACGTGCGGCGGGAACCACCAGAGGCGTGTCGATTTCTTGAGCCGAGTCGCGTAAGCGGCCGGGTGGCTCGCATTACCCGATGCCTTACGGCATTCGGCTCACCATTGCCGGTCGCACTCCGGCTAAATCAACAGCCTGCTAGCGTGCGGTCCGGCGATCTACAAATGCAGAATATCGTTTGCGAATACGAAGATCATCAGTGCGAGCAACGCCAGCACGCCGGCGAATGTCAGTCGCATTTCCAGGGCCTCGTCGAGTTTTTTACCGCGAATCGCTTCGGCGATCAAAAACATCATGTGGCCACCATCCAACGCAGGGATGGGCAGAAAGTTCAAGATTGCCAGGTTCATGCTGAGCATGGTTAAGAACAGCAATTGAGCTGAAATGCCACGCTTCGCTTCGTGGCTGGCCATTTGCGCAATCCGAATCGGGCCACCGAGGAACTTCGGTTGAACTTTGCCGGTCACCAACATGCCCAGGAATTTGCCAACCTGTTCGAGACCCCGAACGCCCTCTCGGACGCCCAGTGAGATCGCATTGCCAAACGAACTGGCAGTCTGAATGCGCGAGACCTTGTCGAAATTCAATCCGCGATCGTACCAGTCCCGATCCGATTCTCGCACCTTCATGGTTGATTCGATGACGGAGCCCTCCGGGGGACGGGTGGCTTTGACGAGCACCTCGGTACCAACCGGCAGGATTTGCACCGTTTCCATCAGCACACCGAGCGGCATCGCTGCCCCGATTTCCCAGCCTGTTTGGAGCTGCTCGATGGCCGCCTCACCGAGTGATTGGAGGAGCGTCGTTTTGGCTTGCTCGTCGGCGAAGCGAATCCGAACTTCCTTCACCACATCGCCAACTTGCAGGTTGCTATCCGATGCGGTGACCTTCTGGATGGTCGTATCGCAATGGTATGCAAAACCGAGCGGCGTGCTGGCCATTGTCTCGCCGAGTTGGGAAATCGGCGCGTAGGTCTGCAGCGATGGAACGGGCGTGATCGTCAGCGTCTTGGTTTCGGCGGCTTGGTCTTTGCCGCGACGGACGGTCACCTCGACCTTCTCACCGACAGGCCACGACCGGAGAACGAACGCGTACAGGTCGATGGATTCGTCACCATTGACCGCGACAATTTGGTCGCCCACTTTCATGCCCGCTGCCTCGGCGGGCCCACCGCTGATCAACGCGGTGATTTTGCCGACTTGGAACCGCACTCCAAATTCTTTCTCACGCTGGGGCGGGAGCGTTACTTTCTGCTCTTTTCCATCTGTGCGGACGAGCGTCAATTCAATCGGTTTCGAAGGTGAACTGTAGATTTCGTTGAGCAGCGGCGCGATTGGCATCGATGACTCAGCGTCGAGCTTTTTCCCGTCCCAACCAACGACTTCCGCAGCAGCATCTTCGTCCGTCAAGACTTCCGCGGCAGAAGTTCCCGGTATGGCAAATAATTTCGCTGGCAATTGCGATCCAACGGGGCCGTAGATGCCGATCATCCGCAGGCTTGGTTCGAGCGGATGGGGTTGCGGGGTGAGCGCATATTCTCGTGAATCGCTACCATAGGCGACGTGCACGTCGACGGGCTGGTCAGGGTGGTCCATACCGCCGAGCATGATGTCCTGTTGCATCTTGCTAAAGTGCATCTGGCTGTCCTCTTCGCCCCCTGCCACGGACGTAACCAATCCACCGGGCTGGACAGCAGCGGCCCAAGCGGCACCACCGGGCATCACGCCGCCGACCATGGCCGGCGTGTAGGGCACGCCGTAAAAATAGGCTACCGCGGCGAACAGGACGCCGGTGATCACATTCATGACGACCCCCGCGCTGATGATGATCATTCGCTGCCAAACGGATTTTGCGGGGTAGGAGCGGGGATCGAGCTTGGCCGGCTCGCCTTCCTCTCCCTCTTCGCGGATCCGACGGGCCTCCTCTTCGGCATTGCGTGGATCGTCATCCTGGCCGAGCATTTTGACGTAGCCGCCCAGCGGGATGATGCCGATGCCGTACTCGGTCTCGCCATAGGTGAACTTGCCGAGCGTCCGGGGGAATTTGATCGGGCCAATCTGCAGCGGCACGTCAAATCCCACGTAAAACTTCTCACATTTGACACCAAAGAGCTTCGCCGCCAAAAAATGCCCAAGCTCATGGACAAAAATCACCAGGCCGATACCCACGAGCACCTTGGCCCACAACCATGTTCCGCTCAACAACGAAGCGAAAAAACCGGGGTCGTCAGTCGCTGCTAAGAGCGTGGCGACGTGCATGCAGTCAAACAGAGACATGAATTCAGATAAATTTGGAGCAAGCGAATGGGAAGCGAAACGGAAATACGGCTACGAAAGCTATAAAGTTTCAGCGATTTTTTGGGCCCGGCAGCGAGACCACTCGTCGAGCTGCAGGAGCCGATTGAGACTTGGTGCGGATTCATGGTTGTGGTCCTCGAGTGTTTGTTTGCACAACCGGGCGATGTCAGTAAAGCGAATTTTGCCGCTCAAGAATAGAGGAACCGCCACCTCGTTGGCTCCATTGAGCACCACCCCGGCGGTGCCGCCCACCCGAGCAACCTCAAATCCGAGCTTGAGGGCAGGGAATCGATCCAGATCGACCGGGATCAAACTCATCTCCCAGCTCCGCTCGCGATCCAACACGGGCGCCGGGCAGGGCAACCGATGGGGATACGTCAATGCGTATTGAATGGGCAGTCGCATGTCCGGCGGGCTGAGCTGCGCGATCACGCTCCCATCGTCGAACTCGACGAGCGAATGGATGATGGACTGCGGGTGAATCACCACCTCAATTCGATCAGCGGGGACATCGAACAACCATTTCGCTTCGATGACTTCGAGCGCCTTATTCATCATCGTGGCGGAGTCGATCGTAATTTTCTGCCCCATATCCCAGGTCGGATGGTTCAGGGCCGCCGCTGGAGTCGCATTCTGCATGGCTTCGACGGTCCAATCCCGGAACGGCCCGCCGCTGGCGGTCAGGATCAAGCGGCGAACCCCCGGTAGATTTTTCATCGTCCGATCGCCGCCCGACTCGGCGGGGGGGGAGCCATCGTCGCGAGACATCGATCGCTGGGGTGCCGGCGCATGCTCGCTCAAACAGCGGGCTTCGGCGAGACACTGATAGATTGCGGAATGCTCGCTATCGATGGGCAGCAACTCAGCGCCGCTGCGGGCCGCCGCTGCGGTGACGACGGGACCGGCGATCACCAGCGTTTCCTTGTTCGCCAGCCCCACCCGTTTGCCTGCCTCGACCGCCGCGAGGGTCGATTCCAGCCCCGCTCGCCCCACAATCGCCGCAACCACGGTGTCGACAGCGTCATCCGTGGCCGCTCGCACAAGCGCCTCAGGCCCAATGTCGAGCCGACAACGACGCTGCAGATCGTACCGAGCCAACTGGTCTCGGGCCTGGGCAGCACCGTCGGGGTCCGAAACGACAATCAAATCCGGCAGTGGTTGTGCCGCGTGAGCCGCCTTGATGAGTGCGTCGATCTGGCGGTGGCCGGAAACCGAACACACTCTCCAATCCGCGGTGGGAAAATTCTGGCTGAGCTTCGCGACCACATCGAGCGTTGCCACACCGATACTACCAGTCGCACCGAGAATCGCGATCCGGCGTCCGTTGTGCATATTTCTGCCTTAATTGTTCCTAACAAAATCCTCGAATGGGACGTATCATGTACGAGCCAAGCGGTAACTACAATCCGGAGATCCGCAACTTTCGCCCTTCCCCGTAAACCTTTTCTGTAATGAGCGATCAACCCAAATCTTCTCGTGGATCTTCCGAGCAGCGCGGCAGTGGCAACATTTGGTTTGTCCTGATCGTCATCGCGGCGGCTGTTCTCCTCAGCGCCTTCCTCGTCTCGGATTCCCAAAAGCGACTCCGCTACCCGCATTTAGTTGAGTTATTGAGCCAGGCTGCGGAGTTGCGCGAGGACACCGTGGTCGCGACCAGTCCTCCATCGCCAGCCCAACTCGACGATGTTGCTGCGGAGGCCGGTGAAACGGTCATTCTCCGTCAAAGCGACACGGGATCCGATGCCGTCATGGTCGCGTCGCCAGAGGGGGCGTCGACCAACGAGGCCGTGGCGAGGATCATCGTCCCCGGTGAGGAAGGCAAATCATATGAATACAGCCGCCCGACGGACATTCTCGTCGCCGATGACAGCATCACTGGCAAAATCGACTACCGCGTGTTGACGGGCCGGGCCAGTGACGCAAAGGTCTCGCCCACGCAGGTCGGTTTCTTGACCATTCGCGGCTACCCGAACGACGCGATCGGGGCTGAGCTAATCACGCTGTTGGATCAATCCGGCGTGGGCTGGGACTATGATCGACCCAGCCGATTTTTCGAGACCCACTGGCCGGAGCTTCTGATGATCGGTGTGCTCATTGCTCTGGGCATCGTCATGCTGCGGCGGATGGGCGGCGTTGGCTCGCCAATGTCGTTCTCGCGGAGTCGTGGCAAACTCTACAGTGAAGCAGATCTGCCGACGACGTTTGAGGACGCGGCGGGGATCGATGAAGCGGTTGACGAGGTTCGCGAAGTCGTGGATTTCCTACGCAATAGCGAGAAATATCAATCATTGGGCGGCCGCATCCCCAAGGGGGTGCTGTTGGTGGGTCCTCCCGGGACAGGTAAAACACTGCTCGCACGAGCGATCGCCGGCGAGGCGGGTGTGCCGTTCTTTAGCCTCTCGGGTAGTGACTTCGTCGAAATGTTTGTCGGCGTCGGGGCCGCCCGCGTGCGTGACATGTTCACCCAAGCGACCAATCGCGCCCCCTGCATCATCTTCATTGATGAACTCGATGCGCTCGGCAAGAGTCGTAGCGGCAACGCCGTTGGCGGACACGACGAACGCGAACAGACGCTCAATGCACTGCTCGTCGAAATGGATGGTTTCGGTGCGAATTCAGGGGTGATCGTGATCGCCGCGACGAACCGCCCCGAAACCCTCGACCCCGCCCTGTTGCGTCCCGGACGCTTTGACCGCCATGTGCTCGTCGATCGCCCAGACGTTGCCGGCCGCGAACACATTCTGTCCGTCCACGTCAAGAACGTCAAACTTGACGAGGATGTCGATCTACGCCGAATCGCTTCCATAACGAGCGGCTTCGTCGGGGCCGATTTGTCCAATCTCGTCAACGAAGCAGCCTTGCTGGCAGCCCGCAACGAGCGTCTCGCGGTCGGCATGGACGAGTTTAATGACGCCGTCGAACGTGTCACCGCAGGACTCGAAAAGAAGAATCGAGTCATGAACGAGGACGAAAAAATTCGCGTCGCCTACCACGAATCAGCACACGCTCTCGTCGCTGCGGCGCTCCCCAATACCGACCCGGTGCACAAAGTCAGCATCATCCCACGCGGGCTCGCCGCGCTCGGGTACATGATGCAGCGTCCCGAGTCCGAACGGTTCCTGATGACCAAGAGTGAACTCGAGAGTCAGATGAAAGTCATGCTCGCGGGGACACTTGCTGAAGAAATGGTGTTCCAAGACATCAGCACGGGGGCCCAAAACGATCTCGAACGCTGCACCGAAGTCGCACGCAGCATGGTGATGGATTACGGCATGAGCCGCATTGGACGTGTTAACCTACGCCGCAGCACTCGCTCTCCATTCCTGGGCGGCGGCGGCATGGGCGACTACCAAGTCGTCCATAGTGAAGAGATGGCCAAACTCATCGACAAAGAGGTCTCGCGAATTGTCGAAGACATGTTACTGCAGACCCGCGATATCCTCGAACAGAGACGTGAAGTTCTCGAAGCGGTCACTCAGCGTTTACTCGAAGTCGAAGCGATCGATAGCGTCGAATTGATGCGGTTGATTCGCGAACACAGCACCGGCCCCTGGCTGGTCCCCGGGACCGTTAACGCCAAACCCAAAGCAAAAATCGTCCCCCGAGAAACCGACGATTCGGCTCACTCACAGTAAGCGAATCGAAGCCACCCCCTCGTGGGCCCCCTGCAAATCTCGCAATCGCAAGAAGCCAAACAATGAGGGAAAGAGCATGACACCGGGAAACAAGGAGGGACAGAGCATGACACCGAGGTATTTGACTTATCCCAACAGGAGGTATATCCTGAATTAGGTGAGTTTGCCGGTTCTCTTCCCTCGAGAGGTGTGAGATGGTTCGCTTGGCGCGGAGTGAAGTGTTTGATCCTGATGAGGTGGTCATCGGGCATGTCATTTCAAGGACATGCCGTCGCTGCTACCTCCTCGGAAACGATGAGTTTTCCGGGAAAAACTTCGATCACCGCAAGGTCTGGATCGAAGAGTACTTGCAGCAATTTGCCGCCTGTTTTGGGATCGACCTGCTGGCGTTCTCGATTCTTTCGAACCATTTTCATCTGATTTTAAGATCCCGGCCCGATGTGGTGGCGACTTGGAACGATGAAGAGGTGGCGCGGCGGTGGTTGATGCTCTGTCCCCATCGCCGGAAAGCGGATGGCTCCCCGATGACGCCATCGCAGCCCGAGATCCTATCGATTGCAGGGTGTCCTATTCGACGTGCGGAAATTCGCAAACGTTTGAGTAGTTTCAGTTGGTGGATGCGGTTGCTGTGCCAGCGTGTGGCAATGCGGGCAAATAGGGAGGAAGAGGAAAACGGGAGGTTTTTCCAAGATCGGTACCGGGCGACCCGGTTGGCCGATGAGGCCTCGCTGCTGGCCTGCGCCGCCTACGTGGACTTGAACCCGATCCGGGCAGCGATCTGCGAGACGATCGAGCAGAGCGATCACACATCGGTACAAAGACGAATCGGTGCGTTGGTGAAAGCGGTCCCCGAGGAAAATCCGGGGCGGGTAGAAGACGGTGGCGGTGGGGAGACTCGGGACGGGCGGAGTCGTCGGCCGACAATGCTGGGCGATGAGTTTCTGTCGCCGCTAACGATCGACGAGGCATCGGATCCAATCGGTCCGTGTGCGAGCGAGTCGGGCAGACGGTGTAGCGACAAGGGATTCTTGGCGATGCCGCTGGAGAGATACCTGGAGCTGCTGGACTGGACGGCGAGACAGGTGGCCCCTGGCAAGAGTGGTTGCACGCCGAAGACGCTCTCACCGGTGCTGGTCCGCCTGGGGCTCGATGCGGAGACCTGGTGTGAAGTGGTCCGAGATTTCGGGAAGTTGTTCTGCAGCGTGGCCGGACGGCCTGAGTGCGTCGATTCGATGCGCTGTCATCGGACGCAGCGGCGGTATCATCTGCGCCGCCGAGCCCGCGAGTTGCTGACGGCCGCGGATTAGTTGCGACTTTCGATACCTCCGAAGTGGTGGTTGCGATGGCCCAGCGATGAAGGTGCGCGCCCGGTGGGCTGCATGTAGCCCCATTCCGCATCACTGGCGACGTGCGAACGCCAAAACACGTTTGCGATGCCGATATGGGAGCGGTATGACCTATCCGAAATCTAATCGGACACGGAGACGAAATGCTCTGTCCCTCTATCTTGCTCTGGCAAGAGTGGTTGCACGCCGAAGACGCTCTCACCGGTGCTGGTCCGCCTGGGGCTCGATGCGGAGACCTGGTGTGAAGTGGTCCGAGATTTCGGGAAGTTGTTCTGTAGCGTGGCCGGACGGCCTGAGTGCGTCGATTCGATGCGCTGTCATCGGACGCAGCGGCGGTATCATCTTCGCCGCCGAGCCCGCGAGTTGCTGACGGCCGCGGATTAGTTGCGACTTTCGATGTCTCCGAAGTGGTGGTTGCGATGGCCCAGCGATGAAGGTGCGCGCCCGGTGGGCTACAAGTAGCCCCATTCCGCATCATTGGCGGCGTGCGAACGCCAAAACACGTTTGCGATGCCGATATGGGAGCGGTATGACCTATCCGAAATCTAATCGTACACGGAGACGAAATGCTCTGTCCCTCAGCCTCCCTGTCCCTCAGCCTCCCTGTCCCTCAGCCTCCCTGTCCCTCAGCCTCCCTGTCCCTCAGCCTCCCTGTCCCTCAGCCTCCCTGTCCCTCAGCCTCCCTGTCCCTCAGCCTCCCTGTCCCTCAGCCTCCCTGTCCCTCAGCCTCCCTGTCCCTCAGCCTCTCTGTCCCTCAGCCTCTGTGAACAAAATGGACGCAGAGACGCGAGAGTCGGGGAGACGCAGAGAAGAGCGAGAGTCAGAGGCAGTGATCGGCTTTCTCTGCGTCCTTGCGTCTCCCCGACTCTGCGTTGAATTCCTCACTATGACACGGACGGGGGCCACCCCACTGAGCGGACCGCCCGTCAGGACCGCCCGTCAGCGCCCGTCACGGACACAGCACTTCGTCGCGCCCGTCAGGGACACAGCACTTCGTCGAGGATTTTGACCTCCCGATCGAGATGTTGTGTCCCTCTCCTCGCTCTCCTGGGGGAGGACGCATAAAAATAAGTCGAACTGGATACGTTAAGGAAATGCTCTGTCCCTCTGCCTCTGAGGACAACTTACGCAAAATCTGCGGTCGCTGTCTTGACAATCACGGCCGTGCGATCGTCTTGCTGCGTTGCGGTGCCGTTGAAGCGTTCAGCGAGCGCAAACATCGAATCTAAAATCGACAGCGCAGGATGGTGTCGTCCTGAGACCACCGCGTCGATCACGCGTTGCTCGCCCAGGAACTCCTGGTAATCGCTGGTGGCTTCGGAAATTCCGTCGGTGAACAGGGCCAGCAGATCGCCGGACCTGAACTCTGGAACGGTAACGGTCGGATAGGTCTCCGTGGGCGAGATTCCCAAGGGGGTGTTGTCGGTTTGCAGCGTGACCACCTGTCCGTCCTCTTTAACGAGGTAGCCGGGATGCCCAGCACTGCTGTAACTCAAATGCTGGCCACTGGCGTCAAAGCTCGCCACAAAGAGAGTGACAAATAGTTGTTGCTGCATGTCATCAGCGATCAGCCGATTGATGTGCGTCAAGATCTCGCCCACTGGCATCGACGACGAGGCGAGGGCGCGTAAGAACGCGCGTGTCTCAACCATCATCATTGCGGGCCCCATCCCGTGCCCGCTGACGTCGCCGATGACGACCAATAGTGATCCGTCGGGGCGGGTGATGTAGTCGTAGTAATCGCCGCAGTTTTGCGTCGCCGATGAGCAGCGTCCGGCCAGGCTGACGTTGGGGAACTCTGATTCGCTGTGCGGGTACAAACGCTGTTGGATGGTGTCGGCGATCTCAAGGTCCAACCGGACGCTGGCCAGTTCCTTTTCGAGCAGGTGCCGCGCATTTCGCTCGATCGCAAAGTGTATGGTTCTGCCCAACACCTCGGCCGTGAAGCCCGCCCCTTTCACAATGTAATCCTGAGCACCGAGTCGTACCGCGTTGACCGCCGTCTGCTCATCGATATCACCGCTAACGATCACAATCGCTGCACCGGCGCTGAGGTGGGCGAGACGCCGAAAGGTGTCTAAACCATGGCTGTCGGGAAGGTTCAAATCCAATAGCACGATATCAACCGAATTCTTTCGGAGCATGGAAATCGCGACCGAAAGATTCTCCGCTTGCAGTAGCGAATAGTTCCCTTGCAGACCCTTTTTCAAACAAACCTGCACGTGAAATCGAGCGGTCGGACTATCTTCGACCAGCAGGATGACTATGGGCAGAGTGTGATTCAAAAGAGGGGCTCGGCACAATTTCTCGCGTCGATCAAATTTCCGTATGGAGATCGAGTGGACGAAGGCGGGACAACGGATGGATGATCGCACCCGGGGGGCCGTCGCAACGACGCACAACCCAGGCTAGCCAGACACCCTATTCTACTCGGCTAGCCTTTCCATCTGCAAGCCATCGGAGCCTCGCCTGTTCAACGTCCTCGCTTTTTCTTACGTCCCCGGCGATCGGTTCGACGCTTGGTTTTGTACTTCGATTTCGCCTTACCACCGTCGGCCGCGGCAGCACGATCGTTTTGCTGGGACGATTGGTTTTTGACGACCGCCAAGTACAGTTGCCGATCCTGCAGATCGACTTTGTCGATCCGCACCGTCAACAGATCCCCCAGCCGGAAGCGGTTTCCTTCTTTGAAACCGATCAACATCTGTCCACGGCGTTCAAAGCGGTATTGGTCGCTCGGGAGCGTCGTTACGGGGATAAAACCGTCGACGGGAAGTTTGATGCATCGGGCGTGCAACCCGTCCGCGAACACGCGGCTGACCACGGCGTCGAGCGTCTCACCCACTTTCTTCTTGAGAAAATGTAGCAGTTTGAGTTGCACCAGTTCACGTTCGGCAGCTGCTGCGTTGCGTTCGGCATCGCTGCACTCATGACCGAGTTTAACCAGCTCGGCGAAGGAATCGTCAGGTGTCGATTTCTTCTCAATCAGCTTCTGAACCAGACGATGCACCGTCAGGTCAGGGTAGCGTCGAATGGGGCTGGTGAAGTGGCAGTAGTGCTCCATGTCGAGCGCATAGTGGCCCTCGCGGTGCGGCCCATAGACCGCCTTGTTCATACTTTTGAGAACGGAAAAATTAACCGCGTTCTCCAGTGGAGTGCCTTCAACTTTGTCGAGCACCGCCTGAATCTCAAAGCGACTCTCGACATTGTCGATCCCCAACCCGAGATCCCCCACAAACGCAGATAGACTGCGGAGTTTTCGTCGTTCGGGTGGTTCGTGTATTCGGTGCAGGAAGTTCAGACCGAGGTCATCGAGCCAGGTCGCGACGGCTTGGTTACCCGCCAGCATGAACTCTTCGATGAGTTGATGGCTCTCGGTATTCTCCACCAAAAACGCCCCTCTGACTTTTCCGCTGCGATCAAGATCGAGTTTGATATCGGGCAGTTCCATCGACAGTGCGCCGGCTTCGAAACGCCGCTTGCGCATCTTCATCGCAAGGGAGTGCATTTGATCGAGCAGCTCACAGACCTCGCTGCCCCACAGTTCCTGAAACGCCGCCGGCGCTGCAAGGTACTGATCGATCTGTTCGTAATTGAATCGCTTGTCACTGCGAATGACCGCATTGTGGACTTCGCTGTGCGTGATCGTCAGATCGTCCGTCATCTCGATCTCGACCGTTTTGACGAGCCGACGACGCTCGGGCTGCAGCGACGCGAGATGATTACTGATAATTTCCGGGATCATGGGGATGACACGGTCCGGCAAATACACGCTGGTGCCTCGTTGCCGCGCCTCCTCATCGATTGCCCCACCGAGCTGCACAAAGTGGCTGACATCGGCGATATGGACCCATAATCGCCAACGCCCATCCTCACGCTGCAGCGAGATAGCGTCATCAAAATCGCGGGCGTCGAAGGGGTCGATCGTAATCGTCAGCAGATCGGTCAGATCCGTGCGATCCTCTGGCAGTGTGTCCTCGTCAAATTCATCGGCGCGTTTGCGGGCTTCCTCGAGGACACGCTGTGGGAATTCGTCTGGCAGCGCGTACTGCCGCATCACCGTCAGCGTATCGATGGAAGGATTTTTGTTACTACCGAGTCGCTCGAGAATGACAGCCTCGCCGCCGCCACCGTCATCGCCGGGGAACTCGACGATTTCAACGAAGACTTTGTCGTCATCAACGAGCGGCAATCCACGGACGTCACCGACACTGACGGGGGCATTGAAATGCACGCCATCGAGATACACGACGGGCCCATCGATCTGGTGCAAATGAGCACCGCGGTTATAGACATCCGACGGTTCAGGCGGGACCGCATGGTGATAGAACGTCCCGGTGAACTGCCGTCGCTCACGCTGCACGACGTCGATCACAACGCCCTCAATGCCCCCCCGCCGACTGGGGCTAATCTCGACCTCGACGAGGTCTCCGTCCATTGCGCCGCCGGTCGCTCCAGGGGGAACAAAGATATCTTCCGGCCGGTCGTCGTCCGCCCCGCTGCCACCGCTTGAGGGGCGAACAAATCCAAACCCACCGCCCATGGCGCGACGGAACTTGCCGCGCACACTGTCCGATGGTCCGCCAACGGCAGCGGCCGCCACGACCAAGTGATTGCCGCCGTATACCAGACGCCCCTCATTAGCGAGCTGCTTGATCACCCGCCGCAACTCGCGATAGCCATCGCCATCGAGGTGCAGCTGGGTCGCGATTTGTTTCGGTTTGCTGGGGCGGTATTCCGCCGCGTGGACCCATCGCAGCAAGCGATCGGTCAATTGTTGAGATACTTCCATGATGACAGAATAGCTGCCCATTCTCGTTCCCACAAACGGTGGAAGGAACGATCGATCGAGAGAGTGAGTCGAGACGTGTCGACGGCCTGTGAATGATCCGCTTCAGCTACAGAAGTTCTCGATCACGCCCACGCCATGCACACCGTGGCTGCGGAGCGTTTGCGAGAGCGTTTCCACCTCACCGGGTTCGGTGCGTCTCTCGTCGCGGACGATCAAGGCCGTGCCGCACAGAATGATATCGTCGATTGCTGACGCACCGCAGTCGACCACGACCACGTCAAATGATTGCTTGAGCCGCGTCAGCATCTTGTCCAGCTCATCCCGCTCGAATCTCACCCCACCATCGACTTCCAACAGGGGCAGCAGCGTCAGTGCATCAGCCTGCGATGTGACCGCGATTTCTTCGAGGGGTAGGTTGCCGCGGATGGCGTCGACCCAGCTATGGTCGAGTTCGAGTTGTAGGTCCGAGGCGATCTTGACGCCGCTACGATCGGCATCGACCAATGCGACTCGAAGTCCGGAGAACGCGATGCTGAGCGCCAACCCCAAGGCCACTGTCGAGCGTCCCTCACCAGGTTTCGCACTCGTGATCGCGATCGTCTGCAGCCCCTCCGAGCGAGCCTCCCCCAACCGAGCGGCGAGTTGCTCGGCGAGTGAATCCGCCAGGAACAGTTGATCAATCGTGCTCGGCACGACAAATTCGTCCACCTGCCAGGCCGCGGTAAACTCTTGCGGGGCTTCGCTTGCCGGCAGCGTCGCAGCGACGGGAGCGGATACGGATTCGTGCAGTGTTGCTGGTTCGATGACCGGTTTCGCGGGAGACGCAACGCTCGGCGGCGAAACGAGATGGCTCGGCGGCGGAGACGCAACGCCCTGCGGAGACGCAACGCTCGACGGAGTCGCAACACTCGGTTGCGCAACCATGCTGCTTGGCTGCGGCGCAGGGGCTTCGGGCCTTGGCGCTTCCCACACAGGGGCTTCGCACACTGGGGCTTCGGGCGTAAGGGCTTCGCACACAGGGGCTTCGGGCGTACGGGCTTCGCCCGCAGGGGCTTCGGGCGGATGCAGCGTCGTGAAACCTGGCTGCGCTGCTGGGTCGGGTGTATCGGTTGGTTGCAGCACCCGATCGTCGGCGATTTTGGCCTTGGTCGAGAGAATCATGACATCGATAGGGCGACCAAACAGCGCTTCGATCGCGTCGGCGGACAGTTCCCCGGACTGCGAAGTCGGACCAGCGACGGCGGGTTCGAGTCCATCCTGACGGACTCGCGTTCCCGGTGTAACCGGTGTAACCGGTGTAACCGGTGTAACCGGTGGTTTGCACGTCGATGACGTTGAAACTCGCTCAGTCGCCCGCTGCGGGTGAGGGGGCGAGATTCGATCTCCAGCGCTGGCTCGCTCGAGGCGCAACAACGCTTCATCCAACCTGCGTGACGCCAGAACACTGGATTGCGTGACGTTTTCCTGCCCAATGCGTTCGCGGAGTCGCTGCGCCGCCATTTCTGCCGACGGTTCAGGAGCGGTTGTTTGGGGGGCATTGTGGGAAGATGACATGAGCATTCTCGATAAGTTTCTATGTGTGAATTGATCTAGCGAGTCTGGACCCGGTCGGCTGCATCCAACGGAGGCATGGCGATGTGTGCCTCGGCGTCAATCAGTTCTGAGTCAATTAGCTCGCCGTCGCCTGGCAATCCAAAGCTGAAGTTGGGAGCGACGGGTGACCCCGTCGTTCGAGTGGAGCTGGCATCGAGTGAGGCGGCGACCACGGGGCCAGGTGCAGACATTGACGTCGGCGGAATTGGGCTGCCGAGGTCCTGCCCCGTAAAGGTCTCCGATCCGATGGGCGGCAAGTAATCGGCCCAGTTACGAATAGGCTGAGGAGTGCGACTCTTCAGCAGGCTGTCCATGCTGCCGGCCTCGTCGTCGCTCCCCGCAAGGCCTGGGGCCTCGGGCTCGAACGAAACCGTATCCATCGCGGACACTGAAGGCAGGTCGGCATAGGTCGCATCCATCCGGCGAATCTGCTCGTTCGCGGCCGCGGCCAGCGGATCGGTGTCATAGCCGGCGTGTTCATTCTTACTGCCCGGCGTCTTGTGCGAGACAGGCTCAATTGACGCAGGCGTCATTCGAGCCATTTGGTCGGAGAACTCCGGCTGGAATGTCGCCTGGTTGGCTGGGGATGCGGTCGGTTCAGGAGCAGACGCGTATTTGCTGCCGTCCGGCAGAGTCCGATTCGTCGGTTTCGGTAGACGATTGTCCTCGAGACTCTCAGCCATCAAGAACGATTCCTCCAGTTCTTCGGAGATCGAGTCGGACGTCAGGGGCGGCAACGATTTCAGTGGTGAATCGTCTGGTCTCGGCATCCAAATCGCGATTCCAGCAACCACGACGAGAGCCGCCGACAACGTCTTTCGAGTCGCCACTCGATCCACCCACGCGGCGACGTTGAAGTCTTGCAGGCCCACTCGCTCAACGAGTCGGGGACGAGACCGCGGCGTGGAGTCAATCGTCGATTCGAATTTTGATTTCGTGGCAGCCGATGCGATTTCTCGCGGGGAAGCGGCATCCGCACTGGTGCGCATGTCCCCCGGTTCGCACGCGACAACGGTTTGCGTTGGTTCGCATTCGGAAGTCGTTACCACAGGCGATTCTTCAAACGCTGAACGCGTCGAATTCAAATTAGGCAATCGCAATAGCGTGGGCGGCAATGGCTCTGAATGAGAGCGTTCGCCGGACGTTGGCTTCTTCTCACTCGAACGATTCGGAAAAGGTTTTCTGGTATCAGACGCGAGCGTCATCGTGGCATCCCTGCATGTGGAGCGGATCGAGTTGACGATCTCATCCTCCTGCGTTGGCATCGAAGCGTCCGCAGAAGGAGCTTGAGGATTGTCCGGGATAGCGAAAATCAATCGCTCACGACAAGACGAAATCGAGTGATTTTGGACGTGGGAAACCGGATCAGCCGAATGCCGAAAAGCATCGGGCACCACGCCCGACCCACCCGGCCGCGTACGCGCCCCGGCGAGTCGCCCCGGCGAATTGGTTCAACAGGCCTCTTACCTGGACCGCGTCCAGTAGTGCTTCACAAGGTCGATCAAACCTCGGTAACGATAGGAGCTGTCGACGTAGTGCTCGATGACGTAGAAGACGAAATAGTAGCATCGGCAGAAGCTCCAAATCGTCAGTGCCAACAAGATCATATTTCGCAGCGTGACGATTGAGCTGAGCAACAGGCCGCCAGACAAACAGCCCAGTATCAGGAACAGGCCAGCTTTGAGCACGATCACGCGTTTGGATTGAATGTCCCCGCTCACGCGGCGGGGCGATGGTGGCTGACGCCTTGATTTTGCCACGTCCTGGTTTCGTGGCTGCGGCTGCTCGACCGAGGCCGTGGCGTTCGCCGATCGTGTTTTAGCCATAACGTTTTCGCAGTTCCTCGGGTGTCGCACCGCGTGCGAAAGCGTATTGGATTTGCCAATTCAACCATGTTTGCTGGACAACGCCGCGGCGCAGCCAGCGACGGGGGTCGACCGTGACGGGGCCGGGAAGGAGTCGCGGTCGATGTTGGCGGAATAGCTGCGCAGATAGCAAGACGTCTTCCATCAACTCAACCTCAGCGAATCCGCCGACGTCTTCGTATTCGCTGCGATGAACGAAGATCGCTTGATCGCCCAAAACGCGACCGAACAGGCGTGCGCGCACGGCATTGCCGATTTCCAGCGCTCGAAACCGCCAACTCGCATGGTCAATACGCTGTTGAAACCCACCCCAAACGGGCCAATCGGCGTGCCTGAACTGGCTCATCACCGTTTCGGGAAGTCGATTGTCTGCATGCAGGAACAACAGCACGTCGCCTTGGGCGATCCTCGCCGCGGCGGCCAGTTGCCGTCCACGCCCGCGAGGTGAATTGATTACAATCACGTCGCCGTCGCGACCTTGGGCGAAGTGGCGTGCCTTGGCAACCGTGTCGTCCACGCTGCCGCCGTCACTGACGATAATCTCGAGCCCCCCCAAAGCTCCGGCCGAACGGAGCGAGGTTTCAATCGTTTGCGACTCATTGAGGGTCGGAATGATAATTGAAACCGACTTTTTCATCTCACCTAACAACTCCACAACTCAAAATGCCCATGATATTTCGCGTCATCCTAACCGGTTTGCTAGCCGCCTGCTTGACTGCCCCTGGTGTCTGCGATGCTGCGGACGAGGCTGTCTCCCACCGTATTTTATTGCATACTCAACAGGGGCTCGTGATTGTCGAGCCCGATGGTGAGATCTCCTGGCAGATGCCGTGGAACGAAATTCACGATATCGCGATGCTCGACAATGGACACATTCTCACCCGCCAAGGGAACAAACGCGTCGTCGAAATTGATCCGACATCGAAATCGATTGTTTGGCAATACGACAGCGGCAGCGAAAATGGCAATGTGGGGAAAGCCGTGGAGGTGCACGCCTTTGAGCGTCTTGAGAACGGCAACACGATGATCGCCGAGTCGGGCCCCGGGAGAATTATCGAAGTTGATCCCAGCGGCAAACTTGTCCACGAAATCACACTCGTCAGGGATCACCCCAGCACTCACTCGGATACCCGATTAGTTCGCAAGCTGAGCAATGGCAACTACCTTGTCGCTCAAGAAGCCGACGGCAAGGTGCGGGAGTACGACGCCGACGGCAAGGTGATCTGGGAATACGAGGTTCCGATGTTTGGCAAAGCTGCCCGCCGCGGCCACGGCCCCGATGCGTTTGGCAACAGCCTATTCTCGGCGACTCGGCTCAAAAACGGCAACACGTTGATTGGCGGCGGCAACGGACACTGCTTGCTCGAAGTCACCCCGGACAAACAGATCGTCCGTCAAGTCCACCAGGACGACCTGCCCGGAATTCGGCTGGCGTGGGTCACCACCGTCGAAGTTCTCGACAACGGCAACTGGGTGTTCGGCAACTGTCACGCTGGCCCTGGTCAGCCGGTCTTGATCGAGATCGTCCCCGAGACAAAACGTGTCGTCTGGACGCTCGATCGTCACGAAGATTTTGGCAATAATGTTTCCAACTCGACGATCCTCCATGACTGAGCGGTTGGTCCGCCAAAGAGGTGGGCGTGCGATTCCCGCAAAAGTGAAAACCACGAAGTGATCACGAGATATTTTGCTGATTGCCTTTTGCAATGCAACTTTTTCACTCCCCAGTCCGCTGGGGTAAATCCGCAGCGTCACGGCAGGCACCCAAACCGCCCAGTCACCCACCCCTCCGCGATTCCCCCCCCCAGCCCACTCCCGCTCGCCTTGCCCGCAGAGCAAGGCGAAGTCACCCGGTTCCGTACAGCACTCGGCTCAGTGGTGGGTTGCTCACGTCGATTAAATCAACCAACCGCTGAAGCTAAAAATGGTCGCTTCGGGTGTTGGAGTGAGAAACACCACTAGGCGATCACAGCCAATGCGTGCATCCTAACAGGCTGTTCATGTAGTCGAAGTTCGACCGGCAATACTGAGCCGAATGCTAAAACGCATCAGGTAAACGCGAGCCCCCCCGGCCGCTGATGCGACTCGGCTCACGAAATCAACACGCCGCTAACCACTCTCCTCGTCTCCCCCACGCTCACTGCCCCCCATGATACGAACACGCTTTGCCCCCAGTCCGACGGGATACCTTCACATTGGCGGTGTTCGCACTGCGCTTTTCAATTGGCTGCTCGCCCGTCAGAGCGGTGGTCAGTTTGTCCTGCGGATTGACGACACCGATGCTGGCCGGAACGTGGAGGCGGCCCTCCAGCCGATCCTTGATGGATTTCGTTGGCTCGGTATGGATTGGGACGAGGGGCCAGAGGTCGGGGGGCCCCACGGCCCGTACTTTCAGTCGCAGCGGGGCGATTTGTACCGGGCCGCGATTGCCCAACTGCTCGCTAGCGGTCATGCGTACCGCGATTTTGCGAAACCCGACGAACTACAGACGCTTCGCGATGAGGCGCGCCAGAGCGGGGGGGCGTTCGTGTATGACCGTCGCTGGATGGCGGCCGACGATGCGGCTGCGGCGAAGTTCGAAGCCGAAGGTCGTGAAGGTGTCGTGCGTTTGAAAATGCCGCGAGAAGGTCAATGTGTGATCCAGGACTTAATTCGCGGCGAAGTCGTTGTGGAATGGGCGTCCGAACAGGACCACGTTATCGCCCGCGCCGATGGCAGCCCGCTGTACCACCTCGCGAGCGTCGTCGATGACCATGAGCTAAAAATCACCCACGTCGTGCGTGCGGCGGAGCATTTGCCGAACACGCCACGGCAAATTTTCATTGCCCAGTCGCTCGGCTATGGCTTACCCGAGTACGCTCACTTGCCCTACGTAGCCGAGCCCGGTGGGACGGCGAAACTGAGCAAACGCAAACTCGACAAATACGTGAAAAATCGAGATTTCGCGAACCTGATGGGACGCGGCCAAGCGATCGCCAAGCGTTGTGGATTGACGACGGATGACGATACCTTCAATCCCGTGCTCGTCGATTTCTACCGTGAGATCGGATTCTTGCCCGACGCGTTGCTGAACTATTTGATGCTGCTGGGCTGGTCGCTCGACGGGGAGCACGAGAAGTTTACTCGTCAGCAGATGATTGATCTGTTCACCTTGGCCAGAGTGACGAAGTCACCGGCGTCGTTTGACCCGGCCAAGCTGACATCATTTCAAGCCGATGCCTTCGCGGCTTTATCGGACGACGACCGGACCGCGAGAGTATTGCCATTCGCAGTGGCGGCGGGCTGGACGGATCCGGCCGACGCCGAGTCGCAACAGCGACTGGCCGACGTCGTCTCGGCGGCAGGCGACCGGTTGAAGATGGCTGGCGACATCATCGACTTCGACTACTGCTTTGTGGACGATTACGAGATCAACGCCAAAGCGTTTGAGAAGCGCATCACGAAACCGGCCGCAGCTCGCGACCTGCTCGGCAAGATCCGTGAGAGTCTAGCGAACTGCAACGATTTTTCTGCGGCGGGTGTTGAAGCGGCTGTCCACGGCTTCTGCGAAGTCGAAACGATTGGGCTCGGCGACATCATCCACGCCCTCCGAGTCGCCACGACGGGTGCCGCAGGCGGTTTCGGCATGTTCGAGACGCTGGCAATTGTGGGGAAAGAGCGAACGATCGAACGGATCGACAAAACGCTGGCCCGCTAATCAAACGTCATGGATCGCTCCGCGATCCATCGATTTCGAGAGCTCGCCTCACCGAGCCGGAAACGCCGACGGCCTCCGGTTCGTGCCTCGGCGGTGAAACCTTGAAACGTCGATCGCCGCGTCGAGACACGAGCCGACCTTCTGCCACAGCCCCTGATCGGGGCCCCAGGTTGTAAATCGCCCATTCCGGTATTCCGGCCGGTACCGGCAATTGAGTAGTTTCAGAGATAGTTGCTCTTTCTCGTTTCCGCTCAGGACGGATTTGCCATGCACGAACGAACGACGCGGGCGATTGCTCGATGGCTGTTCGTTGGCTGCTGCGCGGGCCCGACGGCGTTGACGATGCTCGCGATCCTACTGACATGGACGCCCTGGTACCATCATCGAGCTCGCCGGGCGATCGAATCCCATGTTGCCCTGATGACGGGATTGCATGTCGAGATCGGTGATTTCGTGCGTGCCGATCCGTCGACATGGCGGTTGACGGACGTGCGGCTGTCCGATCCCGAAACGCTCCGCCCGGTGGCCACGGTTCGCTCGCTGCAGTGGATTTCGCAGAGTGAGAACACGGTGATCCGGCTCAGCCAGCCCGAAATTCATATCGCGTCGCTCGAACAGGTCGCCGAATTACTGCACCATCGGTTCTTGTGCCGCCCCGACCAAACCCGGGTGCCTGTGCGGATCGCCGCCGATGACGTCACGCTGCGCGGCGGCTCGACGGCCCAGACGATACAAGATTTCGACGTTTGGTTAGAAACCCGAGAAAATGTGGTATGGGCGACGGTCCGCTGCATTCCCGCGGGTTATCGCCAGGACAGCGAGGGGATGCATCTCGAAGTCACCCGGGATCGCCGCACGTCACCGCCGACGACAGCGTGGTCGCTGCAGACCGGTGAGGTACAACTGCCGCTCGCGGTGTTGAGTGATTACTACCCGTTCCTAGGCCAACTCGGCGCCGATGCGACGTTCGATGGCAGCGTCGCGGCCACGCGTCAGGACGGCATCACGGCACCCGCGTGGTCACTGAACCTCGCCGGCCACTTCCGCGATATCGATCTCGGCCAGCTCACGCAGAACCTACCGCACCAGGTGCGGGGCCGCGGCACGGTCTCAATCGACCGCTGCCAGCTCGACCAGGACTGGTCGGTCAATGTGGCCGGGCAACTCGTTGCCGACGAAGGCTGGATGTCGGCGTCGCTGTTACCAAGGCTCGCTGAGGACTTGGGCTGCAGACTTGCGGTCGCGACGGCTGACGATTTCAGCTTCGATGCACTGGCGCTGCGATTCGACTTGTACGCCGCCCAGCTGCAGGTGGAGGGCATCTGCCGCAGTCTCCCGGGCCGGGAATGGCTGCCAGCGGAAGTCGTGGTCTCAGCCGGCGGACGACCGATCGTGTATTCCAGCGGGAAGTGGATCGATTCGCTGAATCTGGCACGCTTATGCGCGCCCTCACATAGTGTCTGGATCCCACTGTCGGGGCAAACCAGCGGGCTGCTGTCGATCCTTCGCCCGCCACGCCATGCTCTGCCGCAAAAATCCGTGGCCAGCGGAATGCCGGACGTCGCCCCCGGGGACGCAGAGCCGGCTGCGCGGATCAGCCGCGTGCAACCTCGACGAGACGAATCCAGTCCGATCTCACAGCCACGCTGAGATCGCCCGATCGCCGAACAAGAATCCGTCGCTACGTTCGCCAGAACGTGGGCCCCACCGTCTGGCGACGGTGGCTACAAATGACTGCGTATGGGGACCCTGGGTACGTGATATTGTCGTGCATGGGGCGATAGCCTAATGTTGCGTTCCATGAAACGACCTCATCTTTATTTGACTGGGTATCGGGGCTGCGGCAAGAGCACCGTTGCGAAACGCTTGGCCGCGCAGCTCAACCTGCCCTGGTGCGATCTCGACGACGTGATCGAGTCGGCCGCTGGAACCACGATTGCGAAGATTTTCGCGAACGAGGGCGAGCCTGGATTCCGTGACCGCGAAACCCTCGCTCTGCAAAGCGTGTCGCTGCATCCGCCGAGCGTGATCGCGTTGGGCGGCGGCGCGATTTTGCGACCGGTCAACCGGGACGCGATTGCCGCGACAGGCTGGTGCGTCTGGCTCGACGCCGATCCTGCGGTCATCGCCGAGCGACTCGCCGGCGACGAGACAACCGGGCCGCGACGACCTGCATTAACCCCTCTCACCCCCGCCGCGGAAATTGTCTCCGTGATGAGCCAGCGGGAACCGCTCTACCGCGAGGTCGCCAATTTCCAAATCGATACGACGGCGAAATCGATCCCACAGATCGTCGATGCGATTGAAGCGGCAATGACGAGCCAACGCACACGGACGTAGGGGCATTCGCTCCGCCTCCGTCCCATCGCAACGATGGCGAGCGGCGTATTGATTTCATCAGCCGAGCCACGCGAGCGGCCGAGCGGTTCGCGCTACCCGACGCCCTACCGCATTCGGCTCACCATCGCCATTCGGACGTCGACTCAATCAACAGGCTGCGATCCCGAGGGACGCTGCTCAGATTGGCAAATAGGGAAGGTCACCGTGAACTGTGAGCCGCCACCTGGAACGCGATCAAAGCGGATATTGCCGCCGTGTTCGCGGACAATGCCATAGGCGATGGACAACCCCAGACCGGTGCCCTGGCCGACGTCCTTGGTCGTGTAAAAGGGTTCAAAGATTCGCTGAACATCTTGCGGATCAATGCCCACGCCCGCATCGGTGACCTGAATTTCCGCCTGGGCATCTCGCGTCCGTTCGTCACCGCGTTCGGCGAGGTTCACCGCCACGGTACCGCCGTCGGGCATCGCAGCGATCGCATTGGTGATCAAGTTGGTCAGCACCTGTTGGATTTGCGCGGGATCGCCGTCGATCGTTACGTTTTCGTCGGGCAGTTGAACGACCAGTTGGACGTTCGATTTTGCCGCCAGTGCGTGCAGCACTTCACAGGTTTGCGTGACCACATCGTTCAACTCCAGCGACTGGTGGGCCGAGGGTTTCTGGCGTGCAAAGTCGAGCAGTTGGCGAATGATCTTGGTCATTCGCTCCGCTTCACTCTGGATCGTGGCAGCGCTCGCGACGACCTCGTCAGGGCTCAGTTTACCACTCTTGATCAGGCCCGCGCGTCCCGCGACAACGTTGAGCGGCGTGCCCAATTCGTGAGCCATCCCTGCCGCGAGTGTCCCGATCGTGCCCAGCCGATCGGTATGTCGAATCGTGTCGCGTTGCCGCCCGATGCGATAACTCATTTCGCTGATCGCCGACGCGAGTCGTCCGAGTTCGTCGTCGCTCGTCAATGCCGGCGGTTGGTCAACCTGTCCATTTCCGATTTGGTTGACCTGGGCAATCAGTCGGCTCAGCGGCCTACCGACCAAGGCAACACCGCCAAAAAAGATGACCACGGCCGACAGCAACGCGACTCCGATCAGCAGTAGAACGGAGGTCACCACCGATCGTTGGGTAAACGCATCGAGGTCGCTCAGAGACTCGGCCACTTCGACAGTGCCCGCATCCTCGTCACCGATCTGTATGGGCACGTATGCATAGGACTTGCGATTCCCATTCGCTTCGGTGATCGACAGGCTCGTCGTTTGTCGCGCCGTCGTTTCGGTGGCCTGTTCCGCGGCATCGCCCGTCACCTCCTGGCCATCGATCCACCGTACTTGCGGCCCACTGAGCTGGCGGGTGGAGATTTCGAGTGCCTGTTGGACGGTGATGGTGCCGCCTTCCTCGTACGCTTTCTCGATCGCCGGGGCGAGCGTTTCGGCGAGGTCAGCGGCGTGGGCGGAGCGACGCTGCTCGTCCCAGACTCGCTGTCGCCGGATTGTTTGCCACGTGAACATGGCTACGATCGCCAGGACACCGAGCAGGAAAACGAGGATGAGCTTGGCAGCGAGTTTCATGGTGCTTCACGGTCCTTTGTGCTGCCTCACAGGGTCACGGCGAAGCACACTTCGCAACGATTCCGCGCCAGGTGACGAATTTCGATTTTCTTGGGCCGCCATCGCTGAACTTCCCGCTCCCAGCGAGGGATCTGGTCGGCCCGCTCATAGTCGCCGAGTTTCATGGTGATCAAGCAACCCTGAAAACTCGTCTCACGGCTTTCAATGATATTGCGCACGGTGCTCAACGTCGCGTCGGGTTTGACGGTGGAATCGACCAGCAACCATTTGGCTCCCCGATAGACTCGCCGCGGCAGGTCGCCGGCCCGCGCCGCATAGTGGATAAACCGAGGATGATCAGCGATCCGCGGGTCCATTTCGGCAGGGTCCACGCCGATCACATGCAGCCCCATTTCCAGCAAGCGACCACACGCTCCACCGGGGGCACTGCCCACTTCGACGGCCAGATCATCCGGTCGCAGATCGAATCCGCTCCAGGCAATCGATTCTGCCGCCTTGTAATAGGCCCGCGAGATCGGTTCGTACTCGGGTGCAACCGGTTGTACGCCTCCCGGCCACCGACTCGGTAACGTCGTGGCCGTGTGAAAACCAAAGAACCACTGGGACGGATCGACGAGCACGACATCGAGAATGCTCTGCGACGGCTGGGCGATCTCGTTGGGTGTCGAGCAGCGAATTCGGTCGGGGCCGAGCCGTTGATGAATTCGGTCAGCGACCGCGGCGGAGACCTCGTCGGGGCCGGGTTCAAAGTCGAATCGGCCGATCGGCACGCGGTCGCGGGGCCACACGTGAAGGTGGTCGAAGGGGAGACTCAGCGTCTGGGTCGCTTCGATTAAACGATCGATCAGTTCATCGGCGTCTCCCGACTTGCCACTGCCCAGCGAGCGGGATGCTGTGCGGATAAAAATGCCGCTGGGCGGATTCCGGTACTCATCGTGTTTGGCGGTGACGAATCCGGGACGCGAAAACGATAATCGCCACCCCGCCTCAGCTATCGTTGCTTTGACAATGCCCTCGGCGCCGTGGGCGCAACTCAGCATCACGAAGCTGGGGCCGGAAGGTCGGCTCGCCGAATGATCGGTATCGCCGGCGGGTGGGGTGGGGTTGTTCATCAGGGTTGTGTTTCACTAGTTTGATCTGAATCCGCCGCGTCCTCTTGGGGTAAGACCCAGGGTCCCGACGTTTCGCCGCGGACCTGCCGTAGGTACGCACTGATCTTCTGCTTGGCGTACTGGGTTCCACCGCTACGCCGCATCAACGACGCCATCGCGGACAGATGGTTACCGAAATGCGTCGGCTGGTTGTAACGCACCCGATGCGGCCGGCCGAAGACGGGCAGCAGCATGAGGCATAAGACGATTCCGAGAAAGGCCACATGCAGATTAATCAGGCTCAGTGGCATCTCCGTCATCAACTCCCAGCCTCTTGCTTTGGGGAATCCCGGCGTCGCGTCCGAAATCGGTATCGAAGCGTAACTCGACGACAAGAACGCGACATGGATGGGAGTGTCCGTTTCCTTGCCGCGAGCACGCCGGATTTCACTGCGGATTTCATCCGCCATCTTCTGTGCCGCGGAATCGGTCATGGCAAAATTAGTCAACAACGAGCCGCTGGCGACCACTAAGACCTGCGAGCTCTGCCAGCGTTTTCGAGTGATCCGCGCCAGAGTGGTCAGCGAATTCGAACCGGCGGGAGAATGCGAACTCTCCTCAACCAGGGGCTCGAAGCGAATCGTGTCGGAACCCTTTTTCGAGCTCGCCGACTGGAGAGGACTACGCTCGACGGAAAAATCGACGAGCTGCCGATCGGGCAATTCGATTCGGTAGGGCAGCGGTTCAGCGGTGAACCAATCCCCCAGGCTGACCTCGCTGCGCTCCGCATCGGTGAGCAAGCGTTCGTTAATCAACTCGGCCAATTGCCGTCGATAGTTCAATCGCTGCCCCGCGGGCGCCCGGGCGGACGCCTCCCGGTAATAGGCCTCCGCACTACCGCCATCGGGAACGATGAACACCAACGTGCGTTGCCCCTGGGCCAGCCAATTGCCGAGCCAGTCCTGGGCCGCTTGAAGATTGCTCGGAGACCATGCCGTGGGAATCCAAACGATCGCGTCGCTCTGGGATTCCTGATCGGACAATCTCGCAACATCGTGTGTCTGGATCTCGGGGAGTACGTCCGTAGGGGAATCTTGGAGGGCGGTGCGGAACGCCCCAAATCCGTTGAGACTCTCCCTTCCCGATGCTCCCCCGCTCGCTCCGTACTCGCTTAAAAATTGCGAACAACCGGTGAGGAGGAGGACTGGAAGCAGGCACAGGGTGGTCCACCGTCTGGCGACGGTGGCTACGGGCGCGGTCGTGGCTACGGGCGTGGTCGCGAGTGCGGGCGTGGGTAAGGGAGCATTCATGTCGTCACTCCGCGGGCAGAGAGGGTCGCTTCCATGTCCAGATTTTCCTGCCAGAGCCTTTCAAACTGAATGCGGGTGAGCGCATGTTTTCCGAAATACGATCGTTCAAACGCGTCGATGGTGTCGCGTAACTGATCGCCCACTTTCGGATCGGATTGCTGAGCCTCACGAAGATATTGATTATTGGTTTTCCCTCGAGACAGGCGGAGCCAGCCGACCCGGTCGAGCATCAGTAATTGATGTCCGTAGAGGAAGACGATGGCGTGATCGAACTCACCCGTTTGCATCAACCGCTGCAGTTCCGCCCGCGGGCTAACCTGGGTCTCTCTCAATTCGGCGGGCAACTCAGCAATCCGTTGTTTCGTCTGTTCGTCCAGAGCGTGACTATTCACGATCGCTTGACCGGGCATCTCGCTTTGGAACTCGAACGAGCTATGGGCAAAGACATACACCAGTAGCGCCACGAAACCGCACACGAGAGCAATTAGGAGCGCCCAAGCAACGAAATATCCCGGCCCCGTGATACCCCACCACCACGATTGAGCGGGACTGGGCTGCGTTTTCGGCTGCGCCGACTTGGACGCGGGTTCAGCCAGCCATCGACTCTCGCGATTCTTCGTATCGACTCGCTGGTCACGTAGCTCGATCGGCCGCAGTTGCTGCCGCTCCGAATCAAACCATGCCGAGTCGGCGACCACGGATTGCTCGGTAGCGATCGCCGGTGGCGAAGCATCTGCCGCGAGATTGTCAAGCGGTGCGGCGGCAGCGAGTGGCGACAGGAACGCGAGATTAGCCAGCAGAAAGCCTACCCAGATCGCGAGCGTTTTCACAGCTGATGCCGACGCCCCCATCGCGGGCGCATTCGCCGCGGGCGCATTCGCCGCGGGCGCATTCGCCCCGGGCGGCACGTCCGGGGTGGCCCGCGAATCCTGTCGCGTTGGCGCGATGGGTGCCGCAGATTCCGTTTTGGGCGGGGCGACAGTGGACATCGAGTCTTCACCGAACTGTCGGATTGCCTCCGCCCGGATGGCCAGCTCAACTTCCCAACCCTCCAAGCGAATCCGCGCATCGAGGTATCCCAGGAGTTTGACAACAACGCTCAGAGACGCGACCAGCCACAGCGCCAGTGGATAGAAGACCAGCAGTGCGAAGGAGTCCACCGCCCAATCTCCCAAGGCCATCCCACGCGTCCAGAGCAACGCGAAAAAGACGCACGCCACTAACACCGTCAGCGTCAGTGCCACGGTCAGAAAGCGGCCGCCTAGTTCACTTGCCATCGGGGAATGCAAGGCCCTGGAGCGGCGTCCCAGCGTGATCACATCGGCATCCTTGCTTCGCAGGGGGCATCGCTCGAGCACGATCATTTCGGCAACGAAGGGACGACTGCTACGGATCAACGCGACGACCAGCAAGAAAAAGATCGGAACGAAAAAATCAAAAAACACATTCGTGTCGGCTGCCCAACGCATCCCCACCACGATCATCGCGGGGATCGCTAGACGACGGATACCGAGCACACGCACCAACTGCCACAGGACAGGACGCACCTCACGGGTCGCTTTGCTCAACGATATTTGCTGCTCGAAGATGGACTGCCCCAACGTGTACGTCGTCAGCGCCCCGGCAAGTGGGGCTTGCAAAAACACCAACGTGGCCATCCAAAATAGATAACGAAATTGATCGCCCGTGGAGTCCTCCTCAAACAGGCCTTCACCGGTCGGCCGCAACGGTAACCAACCGAGCAGCAATAGATCCGCAATGATCCAAAACGCGGCCCCCAAAAAGAAGGCTTGGAAAACGGCTTTGGGGTAGCGTCGGATCATCACCAATGACAAATCGCCGATCTCCGAGAGCGTTCGTACACGAATCGCAACATGGGTTCGGTCGAGTTGCACGGCTGACTATTCGAATTGAGACGGGAGACGATGGGGGGCGCGGGGGAATCCCAACACAACAAAATAGAAACTGATCATGGCCGAGGACATGATCGCCCACGCGGCCTTGACCAGGTATGGGGCGGAACTCGGTGAGAGGAAACCCTCAGTGAATGCGGCCAGCACGAACAACGTCGCGGCGGCCGCCATGATCGGTACGCTACGATGAGCCGACCGCCGCATCGAATCGATTCGCGTGAGCCCCTCGGTGTGAAAAAAACCCACACCCAAACGCAGTCCAGCGGCGGCAGACAACGCGATCGCGGTGAGCTCAAAGGGTCCGTGCGCGGTCACGAAGTGAAAGAAATTTTCGCTGCCGACCGAGTTCTCACGGGCCATGTATCCAAACATCGTGCCCAACGCGACACCGTTGTACGCCAAGAGATAAAGGCACGGGATCAGCAAAATCCCATACGCAAAACACTGCAGCCCAATGCCCGTATTATGCATGATGTAAAACCCAGACATGCCGACATAGTGACTCAGCGATCCGGAGACCTTCTGTGCATACATCGACTCGAGGGATTTAAGTTGTTCCTGGCCGACGACGTTGGTGGCAAAATCCGGGAACAGTGACGCTTCGTATCCAAGGTACATCGACAGGGCGAACATGCCAAAGAAAACGAGGGTGGCCACGCGCACGCAGGAGTCAGCAAAGATCTGCTGGGGTGCTTCGTTGAAGACCAGATCAAAAAATCCAACCGGGGAAAATTTCCCACTGCGATAGAGCTGGTTGTGGCCGCGAGCGACGAGCCGATGTAGGTACGTCACCGTCGAGGGCGGCAACTGATACGCGTCCGCCAATGCGAGATCCGCACAGGCACCCCGGTAGAGCGTCGCGAAGCGAACAATCCCAGCAGCACCTTGGTACTGCTCGCCCGCTTTATGGGTTTTCCCAGTCACCTCCATCGCTTCGCATAAACGCTCCAACTCCGCCCAATTGCTGTGCCGTTTTTCGAGTAGCTTGGCGATGTTCATGGGAAAGGAATCCAAGTCGTAGGATGAGACCCTCGTCCCGTCCAAGAGTTAGCAACAGCCAGACAATCAAACGCGTTGAATCCAATGCAGCTACCGTCGTCAGACGGTGAAATCCACGTGTTAGCGAACGCCGCGACTCGGGCTATTCATTCCCGGTCGCATAGGAACGAGCGGAAAAATGTGGCCGAACGCTCCGCGGTCGGAATGACCGACCGCGGAGCGTTCGGCCACTTGTTTTCGCGGGTCGCTTGGGACAATGGTCCCCAGCGACGGATTCGATCGGGTGCCCCGTCCGACTATTCCTTCTCTGACGCTTTCTGCGCGGGCTCGTAATCTCGGACCCAGATGTTTCGGAAACGCACTGGGTTGCCGTGGTCCTGCAGGGCGATCGGTCCCTTGGGGCCGATGTCCTTGTATTGCGGGGCACGATTGAACGGTGTGTCGCCGAGCACTTCAAAGTGGTTCAGCACCAAGACACCGTTATGGGTCGCGGTGATGTAGGCCGGTGACTCGAGCTCACCGTCTTCACTGAAGCGCGGTGCAGTCCAGAAAATGTCGTAGCTGTTCCACTCGCCTGGCGGTCGCATGGCGTTCACGGCCGGCGGCGTTTGTTTGTAGATCGAAGCCGCTTGGCCGTCGAAGTAGGTTTTATTTTCGTAGGAATCGAGCACCTGCATCTCGTAGATGCCCATCAAAAACACACCGCTATTCCCGCGACCTTGGGAATTGCCCTTGGGAGGCGTCGGCGCCGACCATTCGATGTGAACTTGGCAATCACCAAACTCGGCTTCGCTACGAATCATACCGCTGCCGGTAATCATCACATCGCCGTCCGTTTTCCAAGTCTCGGCGCCCTTCCACTTCGAGATATCGGCAGCGTCGCCGAACAGAACCGTTGCGTCCGAGGGCGGGGCGTTGTCGGTCGTACCGGGTGTCACAATGCGCGGCTCAGCCCAGTCGATTCCGGTCACGTATTCTTCGGCGACAACCGAACCGAACGAACAGGCCAGGGAGAGAATCACAAGGCAGTGGGGAAGGTGTTTTTTCATGAGTTTCGGGCAAGGGGGAGTGGGAAGAGAGGAAACGGGCTGGCTACTCGACTTCGAAAATGGCTTCGATTTCAACAGCCATGCTGGCCGGCAGCGCAGACGTGCCGATGGCACTGCGAGCGCCGACACCGGCCTCGTTGCCGAACACTTCACGGAACAACTCGCTGCAGCCGTTGATGACCGCGGGCTGAGCATCGAAATCCTCCGTGCAGCGGACGAGTCCCAACAGTTTAACTAAACGGGACACCCGGTCCAACGTTCCCAAATGGCTGCGCAGGGTCGCTAGCATCGCCAGACCGGTCAATCGAGCAGCGGCCTGCCCACCTTCGACGTCCATATCGGCACCCAGACGACCCGTGAGCGGATAGCCATCACTTTGCAAGGGGCCGTGACCGGACAGGTAGACGAGATTGCCAACTTGCACGATAGGCTTGTACAGCCCCATGGCTTGCGGGGGCGGAGGCAGTTCGAGATCGAGCTTCTCGATGCGGGCGTCGTAACTCATATTTCGGCTTTCCGATTGGAATTCAATTGTCTGTGGTATTCATCGCAACGTCGTCGGCAACGTCCTGACGGCCGGGGGCCACGAGGTCCCCTTCGAACCGGGACTTAGCCAACGCGGCTGCGCCCATCACGCCAGCATCATCACCCAGTTTCGCTGCGACAATTTTGAAGCGATCTTTATACACTGGCATGACACACGCGTGTGCGGTCTTGCGAACGCCCTCGAGCAGCAAGCTCTCCATCGCCTCGACCAACCCGCCGCCCAGGACGATTTTGTCGGGGCAGAGCATGTGGACGACATTGACGACAGCATAACCGATCACGACGGCAGCCTCTTCGATGACCTGCTTAACAGCCGTATCACCGTTCTTGACCGAGTCGGCCAGCGAGCCGCTGCGGATCGATGTCAGATCGGTGCCAGCATTTTTGAGCAGCGAGGGTGCCTCGCCGCGATACGCGAGTTTGGCAGCCTCGGCAGCGATCGATAACCGGCTCGCCTGTGTCTCGAGCGTTCCCGGAATCTCGCCGCCGCTGCAGCGGACCCCTGAACTGATGCGGGTGTGGCCGATCTCCATGCAGGAAATGCCAGCACCCTGCAAAATTTTTCCTTCGTAGACGCACCCGCCACCGATGCCGGTACCCGGGAAAATACCGACGACACAGCGACTGCCTTCGGCGGCGCCAAAGCGATATTCCCCATAGACGCCCGCATCAACGTCATTGATCACAGCGACCGGGCACCCAAACTGTTTGGTGAGCACTCCGCGCACATCAACGGTATCCCAGCCAAGATTGGGGGACGCCATCAATCGCCCGGCATCAAGGTCAATGGGTCCCGGGCAACCGATACCGATTCCCGCGATGCGTTTCGGATCAATTTCGTTTTCGTCCAGCAATTTTTTGATCGTCGAGACGACTCTCGAAATGCCCGTGTCGCTGCCGCGTGTTTTTCGACGTCGCCGAGCGACGGGTTTCATCTCATTATCGAACGCGACGGCCAGCATCTTGGTGCCGCCCAGGTCGAAACCAATCCAAATATCTTTCAAAACAACCCTCGAGTATTTGTTGGGCGTAGGTATCCCGTGCATTCGCCAGCATAAACAGAATTAGTCGCTCAGGATACACGGGCGAGAAGCAGGCACATTGAATGACCGGCCGCTAGGCCACGCGTAGCAGCATCACGATGACCCGCGCCGCGATCGCCTCGCTGCGGCCCACCGCATCGACGCCCTCGCCCGTTTTGGCTTTCAAACCCACAGCATCGAGGGGGCAATCCAGAAGGCCAGCGATCCGCTGCCGGATGGCGTCAATGTGCGGCGCCATTTTCGGCTGCTGTGCCAAGATGACCGCGTCAAGGTTGCCGATTTGATAGCCCGCCTCGCGGACCTTCGACAGCGCCGCGGCGACAAACTCCGCGCTATCGCGATCTCGATTCACATCCGCGTCGTCGGGAAACAGCCGCCCAATGTCCGCTGCCGCAATAGCCCCGAGCAACGCATCGGTCAGGGCATGCAGCAACACATCGGCATCACTGTGTCCGATCGCATGGAAATGCTCAGGCCCGTCCTCACCGACGTCGATCCCGCCGATGCGCAGTGGACCGCCGCGACCGAGCCGATGTGAGTCGTACCCAAGGCCGATGCGAAAGGGAAGCGCAAGAGATGTCATGGGCACGGCCGTGGCGTTGAGGTCTGAACTGCGATCGCTCCATCGGGAATCGATTTAGCTCGGCGGCGTGAACTTCGGTGCAGACGGCTCGGAAGCGTCGTCTTCATCCTCGTCGTAACTCGCCGCTTTCCCGCTCGACTTCGTGTCGACCGCCATGGCGCGATCGACATCCTTCTGAGCGTCGCGGAACTGCTGCTGCACGTCATGCAGGCTGCGCCGCAACTGCGCATAGGAATTGCCAAACTTTCTCGCCACCTCGGGCAAATTGCCGCCGAACAGGACCACCGCAATGACCCCGATCACCGACATCTCGAAAAAACTGAGACCAAACATCTCAGACCTTTTCGTGTAGCTTTTTCGACTCGTCAACATCGTCCGTTGACTCGGCCATGCCACGTTTAAATTCGTTGGCGCTCTTACCCAAGTTCCGCATCAGCGAGGGTAGTTTTGAACCACCAAAGAGTAATAGAGCAATGAATAAAACGATCAACAGCTCAGTAGTTCCCGGCATTCCCATGGCAATTGTCCCGCAGATTGGTTGGAGATTTCGAAAGTGAAAGGGTGTTCCAATATCATGTTCAATCGTGACATTGGCGTCGTCCGCATCACAGCGCTACCTGTTCGACGCAGCGGCCTGCCTACTCGTTCGAGCAACTCAGGACAACGTCGTGGAAACAGCGTTTTAGATTTAGCGAACAACCTCGGCGAAAGCGGGTAGATCGGATGCGAAGCGACCCGGCCCTGCGCGTTGGCAAAACCGTTCGTCCACAAACATCTCCGGGACCGAAGAACACGGGCAGATCGCTGAAGGCAGCGAATTTCACCCGTGATGCACAAAGTATAGACAAGCCGAGCGACGGAGTCAAAGGCCACAGCTTTTTCTAGAAGAAACGGCGAAGCGAGTCTTCCTCGCTGCAGAACAAACGGACTGTCAGGGGCACAATCGCACGAGTCGATCAAGCAGTCCCGGCGACGCAGCCGAAGGCATGGCAAGTTGACGAAAACGATGGGACGGACCGCGTCTTTGACGATCGAGACGAACGTCATCTAACTCGCCTTGGACAGCGCCCTCGACACACTCAAGAAAACCGAGATAACCCACCACAGACCTCCCGGACTGCTGACCATGGCGGGCAGGGAAATATCCGACTTGCGAGCCTGCGTTGCTAGCAAAACAGAGGAACCAAATCGACCTCGTTAACTTTGTCTCCTCTGTTGATTCGGAGTTGACAACAGGGTGGCCGAGGAACTAGCCTTCACGTCGTCTCACCTTCGCGGTTAAGGGGCCGACCCGATCGGCCGCTCGACTGCTTTGTTTACTCTGCAACAAGGCCTTTCGATGAGTGGTTCGTTTTCACGCCGTTGGATATCGAGACCACAAGCCGAGACAACGAGCGCGGAAGCACCCGATCACACCACGAAGGTGAGCGACCACGCCGCGAGCCGCAATGAAACGCTGGCACCACCAACGATCAATAGTCGTCGCAGCAGTGTGCAAATGCTTGCACCGCTGCACTACCAAGCCGGCTATCAGTATCCGCTGATCGTGTGGCTGCACTCCTCGGGTCATAACGAGCGGCAGATCGAACAGGTCATGCCGCACATCAGTACACGCAACTATGTCGGTGTCGGCGTTCGTGCGACACGGGCGACGGATGTCCGTGGATTCGGCTTCGATTGGTCCAGCGGTCACAGTGCAACGGCGAAGGCATGCGAAATCGTGTGCAACGCCATCGAACAGGCACAGGCAGTCTACTGCATTCATCCTGACCGAATCATCCTTGCCGGTTACGGCAACGGTGCGACCATGGCGTGCCAGGTTGCGATGCGCCACAGCGAGCGGTTTGCGGGCGTGGTCCGTGCTGGCGGCCAGTTCCCCAACTCCCATGGCACGATCCCGAACTTCAGTCAACTAAGATCTCGCCAGCTACCGATGCTGTGGCTGCAAGCCATCAATGGCGTCGATGACGAACCGCAGGCGCTCGTGCGAGACATTGCGATGGCGCAGATGATCCGAGCACAGGTTGAAATCCGACAGTACCGAGACGATGATGTCATGAATACCGCGGCGTTGAAAGACATTGACCGCTGGTGTTTTGATAAGATCATTTCGCCGAGACCCGATGCGACCTGCGTTGGCGATGCGGTAGTGGACGATGCCGCCCGAAAGATGGTGGGTTTTTCGTCGAATTGAACCTTTTTTAAAGCCACATCATGAATGCATCGATCGATCAGCAGACCGCATCGGCACCCCAGCCGGATCAGCCGAAACCACTGGGCCGGAAAGTATTGCTGGTCGATGACGATATTGAAATCGTCGAAACGGTGAGCTACGCGCTGGAGTCGGCGGGCTACGAAGTCGTGGTGGCACGAGACGGCAATCAAGGACTGGCGCTCGCTGAACGCGAGCACCCCCATCTGATGATCCTGGACATGATGATGCCCAAACGCAGCGGTTTCCTCGTGCTAGAGAAACTCCGCCGCGATCACGATCTGCCGCTCCCCGTCGTGATGATCACGGGCAATGAGGGCAGTCGCCACCAGGCGTACGCCGAACTGCTCGGCGTGAGCGAGTACATTCGCAAACCATTTCCAATGGATCGTCTGCTCGACGCCGTGGCTCGATTGCTCGGAGAGAGCGAGCCACCCAAGGATGCGGCGGGCGCGTAGCTTGGGACCATCGCCCCGAGCGAGCCAACGCATTGCTGATCGCCCACACCAGATTGCCGACACCAGATCGCCGACTGGGCAATGATCCCACCGGACGATCGAACCGCCCCGTCGTGCTGCCGACGACAGATTGTAAGATCTGCTCCTGAACCTGATGATGGTTGCGCCGCTCGTAATACCATCCACGCCAGTTTTCTTGTCCCCATTCGAGATTCATGTCCGTCTCCACCACCCCAACCCCGCTGCACGCTGAATCCCTTCAAAACGACCCGCGAATTGCTGAAGCAAAACGCCTGATTTCGGCGGCGGTGAGCGAGCATGCAGCGAAACTCGACGCCGTGGCGTCTCCCGATGCCGAGCGATCAGAGCAATACCAGTCGATCATTGCGGAATACACGCGTGAGCGAGGCGGACCGCCGATTTGGCCCTACTTTGCTTCAGGAATGGGCAACGGGCCCTACGTGGAACTGGCCGACGGCAGTGTGAAGCTGGATTTCATCGGTGGCATCGGGGTCCACGGATGCGGTCACTCCCATCCCGACATGATCGCCGCGAGTATCGATGCGGCACTCGAAGACACCGTCATGCAGGGGAACCTGCAGCAAAACGTGCCGAGCGTGCGAATGCTCAGCCGATTGACGGCCCTGGCCAGCGAATCGGGCGCGGCGTTGGAGCACGCGATCCTGTCGACCAGTGGCGCGATGGCCAATGAGAACGCGCTGAAACTTGCCTTTCATCATGCGCAACCCGCAACCCGTGTGATCGCATTCGACAATGCATTCGCGGGCCGTTCGATCGCTCTGGCGGCCGTGACCGATCGCCCCGCCTACCGGGACGGCATCCCGATGGCGATCAACGTCGACTACTTGCCGTTCCTGGACCCTCACGATCCCGCTGGGTCGACGCAGCGTGCCACCGAGATACTGAAGGGACTCCTGGCTCGCTATCCCAAGCAACACGCGGCATTTTGGGCGGAAGCGATCGCAGGCGAAGGCGGCTATTACCCCGGCAGTCACGAATTCTTCGCGGCGTTGTGCCAGCCGCTAAGGGACGCCGGGATCCCGATCATCTTCGACGAGATCCAATCGTTTTCACGAACCAGCCGCGCGTTCGCCTTCCAGCACTACGGACTCGATGAGTTTGCTGACATTGTCACCATCGGGAAGATCACCCAGGTCTGCGCGACGCTGTATCGCAAAGAGTTCCAGCCCACCGCGCCCATCATCAGCCAAACCTTCACCGGCTCGACGGCGGCCATTCGCACGGGGCTGAAGACACTCGATCTACTGGCATCATCGGGCTGCTTCGGTGACGACGGGGCCAACATGCGCCGCCACGCGTACTTCGCGGCCGCGATGGAGCGTCTGGCGAAAAAGCATGCTGGAATGATCTCTGGCCCGTACGGGGAAGGCATGATGATGGCCTTCACGCCGGGCAATGGATCGCTCGATCACGCCAAGATGTTGATGGGGCTGCTGTTTGACTTGGGTCTGCTGGGTTTCCTCTGCGGTGCGGCGCCGGCACGAATCCGATTTTTGCCGCCACCGATAATCACGACAAACGCGCATATCGATACTGCGATCGAACTGTTGGACGAGGGATTGACGCAAATGACCGCGAAATTGGGCTGATGTTGTCAAAAAAGGGCTAGAATTACTGCCCTCTCTGATTTCTGGGGCCTATCTCCGGTTGAGGGGTTTTCTATAGGTCACTATTATTCGCACATGAAATACAGTCAGCTTGATCGCATCACCCTGCTCGAACCCGGCCAAAAGCTGGTCGGCGAACGCACGTTGAACGCCGACGAAGAGTACCTTCAGGATCACTTTCCACGTTTCCCGGTCATGCCGGGCGTGATGATGCTCGAAGCGCTGCATCAGGCGTCGGCATGGTTGATTCGCACGACATCCGGCTTCGATGATGCCCTGGTGTTATTGCGAGAAGTCCGGAACGTCAAATTCGGCGACTTCCTGTCGCCCGGCGAGACACTCACCGTGGAAGCGGAGATTTTTAAAGTTGAGGGAGCGATCACAACGGTCAAGGCTGTGGCCCGCAAGGGCGATCGAATCACGGTTGCAGCACGACTGATTTTAGAAAGCTGCTCTAGTGGCGATCCCGAATATCTTGATACCGACAGCGACCTCAAACTTCTCGCCCGCGAGCAGTTTTTTGAACTTTACGGTGATTGCCCTTGTGTGGCTGCCCTCGCGCAGGCCGACGAGAACGCGACACCAACGATAACCCCCTAATACTTTACTCTTTCAGTTAAACCAAAATAGGAACTCACGATGTCGCTTGATCAAGACGAAATTTACGAAAAAGTCCAGGCCGCCTTGGTCGACGCACTCGGTGTGGACGACGACGAAGCGACTCGCGAAGCGACCTTGGTCGGTGACCTGGGTGCTGAATCGATCGATTTTCTCGATATCGTCTTCAAACTCGAGAAGTCCTTCAATATCCAAATTCCACGTGAAGAACTGTCCCCTGAAGACATTTTGACCAACAGCCAATACGTCCAAGACGGCGTGGTCACCCCCGAAGGGATGACGGAACTGAAGTCACGGATGCCCTGGGCCGACCTCTCGAAGTTCGAGCAAAACCCACGGGTTCAAGACTTCGGCAACCTGCTCACCGTCGGTGACCTGTGCAGCTATGTCAGCAGCAAGGTCAATGCGTAACCATGCGTTGGTTTTGGGTAGATCGATTTACCGAGTTCGTCAGTGGGTCTCATGCGCGCGGCATCAAGAATGTCGCGCTCGATGAGGAGGTGATCGATGGGTACAGCATCGGTTATCCGTTGCTGCCACCGACATTGATCATTGAAGGCTTAGCCCAGCTGGGCGGGATCCTCGTTCATGAACATTTTGGGTTCACCAAACGCGTCGTACTGGCCAAAGTCAGTAAAGTGAAATTTCACGCGCCCGCGAAACCAGGTGATACGCTGAACTATCATGTGAAGATGGGGCGAACCCAAGCACTCGGCGCGGTCATCAGTGGCACGAGCCATTGCAATGGCGAACTGCAAGCCGAAGCGGACTTGATGTTCGCATTTTTAGAAGAGGGGCATCTCGTTGATGGCTCTCTATTCAATCCGGGTGACCTGCGGTCCATGTTGCGAATGATGAATTTCTTTCACGTTGCGGTTACCGCCGATGGCAATCCCGTTCCTTCCTACAAGAATCTTTGAGCGTCCATGTCGCCGCGCCGCCGAGTCGTCGTTACCGGGATCGGAATGATCAACCCCATGGGTTGGGATGTCACGACGGTCTGGTCTGGTCTGAAAGAAAGTCGCAGCGGAGTCGCAGCCACGACGCTGTTTGACGCGACCGGATTTCCTACGCGAATAAGCGCGGAAATCAAAAACTGGGATATTACCAAAACCGTTCCCGATGGCGACCAGCATGTCCGCCGCGGTCGACATACCCAATTCGCGATCGCCGCGGCGTCCCAAGCCGTCGCCGACAGCGGTGTGCTCGACTCCGTCGAGGATCCCACGCGCATGGGCGTCTACTTAGGTAGCGGTGAGGGCAACCAAGATTTCGGCACCTTCAGCCGTATGATGGTCGCTGCGCTTTCGACGGGTGAGTACGACGTCAGACGGTTCATTGCCGCTGGTATCGACTTGCTCGACCCCGCGAAAGAACTCGAGCAAGAACCGAACATGCCGGCCGCTCACCTGGCGACGCGTTTCAACGCACAAGGCCCCAACTTCAACTGTTTGACCGCCTGCGCGGCGAGCAGCCAAGCGGTGGGCGAGGCGACTGAGATCATTCGTCGCGGTGAGGCCGATGTGATGCTCGCCGGCGGCACCCATAGCATGATCCATCCGTTCGGAGTGACCGGATTCAATTTGTTGACGGCACTCTCGGAAAGCAACGACGAGCCCACCAAAGCGAGCCGCCCGTTTGACGCAGGACGAAATGGCTTCGTCCTCGGTGAGGGATCCGCCATGGTGGTCTTGGAAGAACTCGAGTCAGCCAAAAAGCGGGGCGCGACCATTTATGGAGAGGTTGCCGGATACGGCACCACCGCGGATGCATATCGCATCACCGACATCCCGCCGGACGGACATGGCGGCATCGCCGCGATGCGAATGGCGATCGCCGATGCCGGTCTGACGCCTGCCGATATTGATTATGTCAACGCGCACGGCACCAGCACCAAGGTGAACGATCGTGTGGAATCCAAGGCCTGTCACGAAGTCTTCGGTGAGCTCGCCGCGACCACTCCCGTCAGCAGCACGAAAAGCATGATGGGGCACCTGATCGCCGCCGCCGGGGTGACCGAGATGATCGTGTGCTTGATGGCGATGCGAGACAGTGTCCTGCCGCCAACGATCAACTACGAGAATCCTGATCCAGACTGCGACTTGGACTACGTTCCAAACCAAGCTCGCGAGGCAGAGCTGAAGTACACCCTCAATAATAGTTTTGGTTTCGGTGGCCAAAACGTGACGCTGTGCCTGAGCCGTTTTAATGGCTAAGCGAGGTTAGGGAAGTGTTTCATTCGAACAGCCGTTTCGGATGTGAGCCGCCCACTGATTGAGCCGAATGCCGTAAGGCATCGGGTAACACACACCACCGCGTCGCTCACCCGATATCGGCCCCCAGGGAACAAACAGCCACCCGGCCGCTCACGCGACTCGGCTCATAAACCCCCACCCCCGCCAACAATTTCGCCACGCAATTGAGCCGAATGCCGTAAGGCATCGGGTAACACACACCACCCGGCCTCACGCGGCGTCGGCCCCAGGGGAAAAACAGCCACCCGGCCGCTCACGCGACTCGGCTCATAAATCCCCACCCCAGCCAATAACTTCGCCACGCAATTGAGCCGAATGCCGTAAGGCATCGGGTAACACACACCACCGCGTCGCTCATCCGACATCGGCCCCCAGGAGAAGAAACAGCCACCCGGCCGCTCACGCGGCTCGGCTCATAAATCCCCCACCCCAGCCAACAATTTCGCCACGCAATTGAGCCGAATGCCGTGAGGCATCGGGTAACACACACCACCGGCCTCACGCGACATCGGCCCCAGGGAACAAACAGCCACCCGGCCGCTCACGCGACTCGGCTCATAAATCCCCCAACCCGGCCAACAATTTCGACACGCAATTGAGCCGAATGCCGTAAGGCATCGGGTAACACACACCACCACCCGCCTCACGCGACGTCGGCCCCAGGGAAGAAACAGCCACTCAAACTCTTCCCCTGGGGTTGGCTGCGGATGCTCTACCGCATCAAACGCGAGCGATGTCGTTCGGTACGCGTGCCGTTGATGGGGATTTCAAAACATCATCCAGAGTGCCAGACCACTAGCCCGCCAAGATCACGGCAGTGGCGTGGCCGGGTGAGGTGTGCGAGATCACCATCACGACGCGTTTCTCGAGCGGTCGAACTTGATCGCTCACATTGAGTGGTTTGAGGGTCGAATCCGTCCCCGCCACACAGGAATCAGCGTGGGGCACGCATGGTATTTTTCCGCTCTGCAGGGTCACGCACCCGGCCAATAGTCCCATCATGCCGCTGGCGGCACCGGTATGTCCGAGCAATGTGGCGGGCAAAACGACGGCGGCGTCCGGAATCACCCGTGCCAATGCTTCTCGCTCGCACGCATCGAGCACCGGATCGCCCGCGGCGTGGCCGACGACCGCACCAATGTCCTCGGGCTGCATGTCGGCTGCGGCCAAAGCGCCTCGCATCGCGGCGATGATGGCATCCGCTGAGCCGCGACCGGCATCGGGGCGGATGTCCGCCGTCCGTTCTCCCGACAGGAAGGCGGGCGAAGCGATGAAGCGGGATGCAAAGCCCAGCACGCGGGCGATCGGCTTGACGCCTCTCGCCGCTGCCGTATCGGCTCGCTCGAGCACCAATCCGCCGGCACCTTCGCCCCGGACCAACCCATCGGCGTCAATCGCGTGCGGGCGGCTGGTCCGTGAAACGGGATCAACCACCTTGGCCAACGGCTGGTCCTCGGTGAACGAGGCACGTGTCGCGTTGAGACGCGTGCCGCTGGCGCTGACGACTAAGAAATCGGCAATCTCACGGTGCAAATAGCCACACGCTTCGATCAACGCAGACGCTCCCGAGGCGTCACCGACGGTAATCGAGTTATTCGGGCCATGGGCGTTGAGCACGATGCTGTAGTGACACGCAGGCATATTGGGCAAATATTTCAACAGCCACAGCGGCGTGATATGCCGCATCGCAGAGTTACCGAACTCACTCGCGGCAAACGCTCCGTCCGCATTGACACTGTCCGCGAACGCATCGCTCAACTCCAACGGGGGCCCGTACAACAGCTCGCTGCCGAATACGGTTCCAATCCGATCGCTGCTGATTTTTCCGCTCTCGGTGTAGCACGGCCGCTGCTCGGCATGCTCCGCCCCCGCGTGCCGGATCCGTTGCTCCGTTGCCGCGGGCTCTGCGGGCAGAAACGGTTGCAATCCCGCATCCAGGACGGCCAGCTGCGATGCTGCGTAGGCCGTTTGAATCTCGCGAGACATTACTTTGAGCGCTTTACGCGGCGTGACAAACTGTTTGCCATTGAAGTCAACCAACCCCGCGACGACCGCTGTTTCTTTGACGAGGCGGGGAACACCGTCCTCGTAGCAATACTGCAGCACGACATCTTCGCTCGTCTCGCTCGCATTTTCGTCGTAGTGACGCACCCCACTGACACCGTCGAGCAGGGACTGCGTAAACGCTGCACGGCCCACCCCGATCGACGATACCATGCCCACGCCGGTAATCACGATGTCGGACGAATTCATGGGGCGGAACTTAGGGATAACGGGTGTGACGTAAAATAAGGGTCCGTAACGCGCACGAATCTACCTCCCAGTATGGTCGGCATGCCACAGACTAACCAGCCTAGAGACGGGGATTTCACATGAAATCGCCACGGCTGCCGGAAAAATCAGGAGTATTGGAACTCGATGGGGGCATCGATTTCTGGATGCAGGCTCTGATGGACCGGACATTGGCGAGCCGCAGACGTCAACCGGTCACGCATGGCGTCGTCCAATTCGATTGAGGCGGGGAAGGTCACCGTGGTCGTCAGGCGTCCGATCCGGCGCATCGGCGACTGGACCATCTCCTTGGAAACGTGGACTTCCGTACCGCTCAAATCCACCTCATGGCGGGCTGCGACGATGCCCATGATCGTCAACACGCACGTCCCCAACGCTGTCGCCACCAAATCGCTCGGCGAAAAAGCCTCGCCACGACCGCCGTTGTCGGTCGGTGCGTCCGTGGAAATCTGCTGACCACTGGGACCGTGGGTGGCCTGGCAACGAAGCTGACCTTGATAAACCGCTTTGATTTCAACTGCCATGGGGATGTGATTGAGGGGAGAGGGGGATCGGAAAGAGGGGATACGGGAGAATAGCTTCTGTGGTGTGGGTTCGACAGCGGTGACGTCGCTCTTGGGTGGGCGCGTCTCGGTGATCCCTGACGACTCATTTCAATTCGATAGCGACGGCGAGTGCGTCGAGCAGAGTTTGGGTCTGGAGTGCCTGCTCGTGATACTTCTGCCACGGTTTTTCGCCAGCGGCCTGCGATCCGTTGCGGATCCAGCCCACCAGTCGCGAAATCATTTCCCGCTCTTGATGGCAGCGGGGCGAGCGAGTCAGTGGCTGCGCGGCGGCATCGGGACTCGCGGGTAGCTCCTGTTCGCTCGGCGGCAGCATTGAGTGAACCTTGCCCGAAGCTTCATGGACCCAGCTCCGGGCAGGTTTGTCGGCCCAGGGGCGAGTGAAATCGTCGCACACGATCGAGGCTTCCGCCCCGGCGATCTCACACCACTTCCGCGTCGTCGTATCGAAACCACAGGAGAGAGTCGCGGTCGTTTCATCGGCAAAACGCATGGTTGCCGAGACACGCACGTCGATGCCATCCCGCATGACCGCCGTCGCGTAGACCTGATCCGGTAGCCCGCCGGTGGCAAACCGAATCAGCCCCGCGGCGTACCAACCGAGATCCAATAGGGCGCCGCCCCCCAGACTTGCGTCGAGTCGATGGTCGCCGCTCTGAAAGGGATTGGGAAACGAGACCGCTGCACTGATATGCCGCAGGGGACCGATGCGAAACGGTAAACGCTCCTGGGCTGCGTCGGACTCGTCCGCAAATAATTCATCTTGTTTGGCCGCCGCGATCGCGGCATCGGGTTGAGGTGTCGCCGTCGTCAGCCAGTGGCGGAACTGGTCGGTGCGTTCATGGTGCAACCAAGCCGTGGCGTCGAGGAATCTCACGTCGGCACGATTCGCCGCCGCGAGCATCTCGCGAACTTGCGCCGCTGAGAGCGCAACGGGCTTCTCGCACAGGACATGCTTGCCCGCGGCGCATGCGGCGAGCGTCCACTCGTGATGCAGTGACGGTGGCAATGCAATGTAAACCGCGTCGACGTCATCACGTGCTAGCAACGCGTCATAGCCCTCCACCGCCGCGGCAATCCCATAATTGTCGGCGGCCCACTGAGCCCGGCTGGCGCTGCGTGAGGCGATCGCGGTGGGCGTTGCTCCCGGCGTCGACTGCAGATCGGCGACCAACCGCCGCGTGATACGTCCCGTGCCGAGGACGCCGAATCGAATGGGTAGTGATGACATGGGGCTGAGTTGAGTAGACGCGGAAAAACGGAGGCGGGCGGTCTGGGGGCGTAATCTTCGTCGCAATCTGGATAACCCGCAATCGGCGACCCAGCTTCTGTCGAGATTTTGCCTTTGTCTCTTGCGAATCCCGCCCCCGGTGTGTCTGCGTGCTAGCGTTCCTACGGACGAATTCTTTTTCTCTGTTCTACCGATGGAACGATGCACTTCACCACGATCATTGACGATCTACGCAGCCAGCAACGTGTGTCCGCACGTGGCTTGCGTGGGTTTTCATTGTGGTTGATGGTGCTCCTCGTGACCGTCAGCGGCTGCGGTCATTTGCGTTTACCCGCAATCGATGGCACCGGGTCATGCCTGTTTGCCCCGCTACCCACAACGACGCAGTTGGTGTCGCCCTGTACGAATGGGACGTGCTGCCTGAATCCATGTAAATGCCTCGGGTGCATTAAGAATCTGGGGTGCTGCTTGAGCTGCCCCGGCTTTGATTTCCCCAACCCCGCATTCACCGAACCCGCCGATCCACCTGCCTGTGCCCAACCGGGTGCCGCGACTGGCAGCGGCGCGATCAATAACGAGCCCTGCGTGCCCGGTCCCGATTGCAGTGGCGAATGCCTCGTCGGTCCCCCCGCTGTGCTCTACGGTAGCGAGATTGATCCCAAACTCGCCTGCAAGCTGCCCTCCCGTGGCAAACGGGGCTGCATCCTTCTGTCACCCCAGAAAATTGTCGCCCCCGTGGGCGGGGAAGTCATGTTCCTTTCAGGCATCTGTGGCACCGATGGTTACCTGCAAGTCGCCGAACCGCTCGAGTGGATGCTCAGCCGAGACAGCGTGGGCAATATCATCGCTGTGGACGACAATGCACCGGGCCTGATCCATAAACTGGCCAGTGTTCCCGTAGCGAAAAAGCAAGATGGCGCTTACGCACGCGGTGTGACCAGCACCAAGGAGATGCTGATTACCCGTGGAAACACCAACCCCAACGACGACGTCAAACTCGAAAAGGGCCAGACGTGGATGACCTTGAGCAGCCCCAGTGAAGGCACCAGCCACGTCACCGTGCTGGCTCCCGAGAGCGAATGCTGGGATCAACGCAAGGCTTCGGCGACGATTTACTGGGTCGATGCCCGTTGGGTATTCCCGGCGCCGCAGCGTCTGACTGCCGGAGTGGCCGCTGAGCTGGTCACACGCGTGACCCGAGCCGAAGGGTCGCTGCCCGCTCGCGGCTGGAAAGTCCGCTATGAAAACATGAACCCTGAACTGGCCAGTTTCGCGGGCACCGATGGATCCTCGATCGTGGAAGTCAACGTAGACGACTCCGGCAACGCTCCCGCGACCCTCGTGCCCATTCCTGGGACAGCGGGCAACGCGATCGTTGACGTTCGAGTCATCCGCCCCGGCGGGACCGCTGACAACATGCCCGACCTGACGCTCGGACGCGGTCAAGCGTTCGTGACGTGGTCGTCACCGCAATTGACTCTCCGCACCGGTGGTCCGGAAATCGCCTCCTACAACACGCCTTTCGACGTGTCCGCCAATATCGCCAACCCAGGCGATCAAGACGCGACAGGGATCGAAGTTCGGGCTGCGATTCCCGACGGCGTGAAAGTCATCTCGAGTGACACGTTTGCGAAAGTATTCCCCAACAGCGTCGTTTGGCAGATCGGCACCATCCCCCCACAGCAACAGCTCGACCTGGGACTCAAACTCAGCTCCGGTGCACCGGTTTCGATCGACTTCGAAGCTCGCGGTGATGGTGGTCTGTCCGCCAACGGGAACATTCGAGTCGACATTTTCCGCCCCGCATTGGCGCTACGCGTTGCTGCGGAACGGGATCGCTATGAAACCGGCGAAAAGGTCGCCTTTGAGATTGAAGTCGAAAACACCGGCGATCGCCCCCTGCGTGACATCTCGCTGACCGCGTCCGGTGATCAGTACATGATGCATAGTGAAAAGGGCACCCGCGAGGTGGGCAATGACAAAACAGACGGCCCGCTACAACCCGGCGAGATCTGGCGTAGCACGGTTCGATTCACGCCCACCGATTCAGGGCTTCGCTGCGTGACGTTCCAAGCCGCCGCAGCGGGTGGCCAACAACAATCGCTGTCCTCCTGCGTCACCGTTATCAATCCGGCCCCGCCCACGCCCGCCATGTCGGTCATGGTCTCGGCGGCCCGCGATCGCATCAGCGTTGGCGACAACGTGTTTGTGCGGGGGCGAGTCGAAAACACGGGCAGCATTCCGCTCAAGAGCGTGCGGGTAACGATGTCGTACGATCCGCATCTTTTACCCCAACAAGCGACGGTGGATTTCCCGCGTAATCTCGATACTCCCTATCTGATTTCGTGGACGATTCCTGAACTGCCCGCTGGCGAGACCGCTGTACTCGAAGCCGAATTCGCGGCCCAACAGACCAGCGCGGCCAGTCAATTCATTTTTACCGCGGAATCCGCCGAAGGCGCCCGCGGCCGAAACTCAACCTCCGTACAGATTCTTCCAGGCAATGCCCCCGCCGCACCTCTGGTGGCGCCACCCGTCTTGCCACCAGCACAAACGCCTCCGGCAATCCCCGCTGGCCCCGGCACGCCGCCGGCGCTCCCGCCACCGCCGAGCACACAGCCGAGTCCTTCAGATCGCCGCGCCCCCGGCACTCTGCGGCTCGACGTATTGCAACGCGACATCTCACCCCGCGTGAATGACCCGATCGGCTACTCGATCCGATTGACCAACGATACCGACGAAGTGGATCATGCCGTACAGATCTCGTTTGATACGCCCAACGGCGTGACGATCGAGCGTCTGACCCAAACCCAAAGCCCTGAACTGGGAAAATTCACACGGGGTGGTAACACGATCTACTTTGAAGAAATTCGCTCGATCAAACCACGCGAATCGATCGACTACGAACTCGTTCTCCGCAGCAATCAACCCCAAAACTTCAATCTGGTGATCGAAGCGATCAGTCGCAACCTCCCCACCGGCATCGCCGTATCCCAACCGACTGAGGTGGCACAGTAGGATGGGACCATTGTCCCGTCCGACAACTCCCCAAAGACCTCATTCCCAACGCCACTCAAGCGATCGGTCGGCGACCCGAGCGTAGCGAAAACGACCGGCTAACCACCGGCTAATCGCTGGGATCCTTCCAGGATCGGCGTCATTTGGAAGGGGATTGGGCCCGGATGGGACCATTGTCCCGTCCGACAACTCGGTATGCGGAGTCGTTGCAAAAGTGCGCGCTCGGGACCATGGTCCCAAGCTACTTAGCGCTGCGTTCGGGTGCTCGCGGGCAGCGTTTGGTAGTCGGTCTTGGCGTCGTCCACGTTGACCTCCGGTTGCGATGGTTTCATGGCCACATTGAGCGAGTTGGTGGCCTTGCCGCCAGCGATGTTCCAGGTCGGCACACCTGCTGTCGGTGCAGCGGATTCGGGGACGAGACGCGCACTCGCTGCCTCACGGTGAATCGTAGTTGTCGTCAATCCGCTGGTCGGTGGATTCGATCCCGATGCGGCGGCTTGCCATTGTCGGTACTCGGGAGCAAACCGTTGGGCGAGACTCTCAGCCGCACTGGGTTTGGCGCCCGGCAGCAACACGGTGGACGATGAGCCCTGGACGATTTTGCCCTCGGCCGTCGTGAACGAAGCCACGAGTGAGACACGGGTTTGGTTGCCACCAACGGCGTCCCAAGGAATCCAAACGCTATATGACGCGCCGAGGTCCGAGCGACTGAAGTGGCGAGTGAACTGCTCGGGGGTGAACTCGTAGCGTTTCACCAACGGCATCTCCTCTTTCCCAGGGCTACCTTCGTCGAAGGCATGCACCCGCAGGGTCCCCTCGACGGGGACGGGCCGGGATTTCTCGTCGTAAAAGTACACTCGAGCTCCAAATCCACGTGTTGGAACGCGCCCGACTTGGGTGAGCGTGTCAGGCGTCCAGGTCGCAGCGAGCTTGACCGGATTCGGATACGGTTCGGGCACGTCACTCTTGGACTTTGACCACGGCATCCGATCGAATATCGATCTCGTGTCGGTCAGTGACTCTTTCGTATTGAACGTACTGCAGCCGGTGACGGTGACCAGCAAAACGCAACCCAGGCCGGCGACGAGCGGTTGAGTGCCGCCAGCACGACGGGCACTCAGGGCTGAGGGACGGGCACTCAGGGCTGAGGGTAGGCTCCGACTGGCAACCAAGACGCAAGCTCTGGCCAGGGCGGAACGACCCGATTGGAAACGCCCGCGTTGCATCGACACAATTTTGCAATTCATCTTTTTCATGACGTTTCTTTCGGGTTACGGTCGCCCCCAAGGGGGCTTTGGATTGTTTCGTGATCCTAAAACTCAGCACGGCAACGAAGCGACGAGCAGAAATTTGGTAGCCGAACGCACCGCGGCCGGAACGTTCCAACGCGGAGCGTTCGACTACCATTCCCAACAGACATTTCCCGCTCGTTGCGAACCGGTGGTGCTCGCTTCGCTCGACCACCGGCTAATTACCTGAAATAGCGGTAGTGGATCTTTCACAAGATCCACTACCCAAACATGGCTTGACTACTGAGCCGTCGCTTTCCCCGGTCCGATCCAGCTGCCGAGTTTGCCTTGGAAACTTGACCAACGTCGCGTTGGAGTTTTGGTTTCGGGCGTCGAATCGGGCAGCCTCGTCGGCGTGGTTCTCATCGAGGTCGGCGTCGCTGGAGTCTTCGGTTTGGCGTTGGTAGCACCGTCGGAGGGCGAAAAGATACGTGGCTCCGATGGCTGACCGCTGGCTCCCGGTTGGGACGACGTTGGCGCCGAAGAACGTGGTGCGGCATTGGGATGCATCAACTCCGGTGTGCTGCTTGGTACAGGCATGGTATGAGATCCCTCGGGTGCCCACTGCTGTGGTTGGCCAGGGGCATGCGTGTTCCCGAACGCTTCGGATTGAAACAGTTCCGCGGGCGACATGATCGATTCTCCGGGAGCGAGTTCCACACCAGGCGGCAGTCCCGTTTCCAGTGACACGTTCGATCCCGGCGGCACACCGGCCGTTGGAGCCGCCATACCACCTTGCATCAAGTGGTTCGGGTACATCGGTGGTACCGTACGACCTTCAGAATTCAGGGGCATGTCGGCGGCGGGGAAAACGTCCACAGTCGGCTGGATATCAGGGAAAATGGTGGGGCCGATCGCGGGTCCCCACAATCCGTGACCACCGGACAATCCAACGTTACCGTGAGCCTCGACCACATCGGCCAAGCACCAACTCATGCGGTTGGACTCTTCAATTTTGACGTACTCGAGGTCCTCGTCGCCCGTAACGAGCGTCGGGGTCATGATCACGAGCAGTTCGTTGCGTACTTCCTGCTCGGAATCGTACCGAAAGAAGACGCCCAGCAAGGGGATCGACGATAGGTAGGGGACCCGTTTGGTGCTGTTGGAACGGACCTTTTGGATCAGCCCACCAAAGACAACCGTTTGGCCATCGAAGGCAGTGATGGTCGAGCGGGCGACACTTTGGTCAATCGCAGGAACAAAAATATCGGTACCTGTCTCCGTCGTGCCAATGACCTGGCCGACGGTAAAGTTCACGTTCTTGCGGCTGGCGTCAATGTCCATGATGATCAAACCATCCGCACCGACTCGCGGCGTGACCTGCAGGGTAATCCCGACGTCGATGTCTTCGATCCCGATCTGCGTATTCCCAATCCCGGTGACATTCAGTCCGGTCGGTCGAGGAAACGATTGACCGACGTTGATAAAGCCTGTGGTGTTGTCGACCGTCATCACCTGTGGACGACTGAGTACTTGCAACCGGTTGGCCGTTTGCAGGGTACGCAGGAACAGACTGATCGAGTCGCTCGCTGCGGAGAAGGCAAACCCCTTCGCACTCCCGACATTCATCAACTGGCTGGTGGCCAGCCCGAAACTCGTCACGCCTTGGGAGGCGAGTGTGTCGCTCCCCGCTCGATTCAGGTTCGGTGTACCGTTGTCGTTGAAATTGAAACCAGGGATCGATGGCGTTCCCAGACCTGCTCCGGCAACCCCTCGATCGAACAACAAAGAATCCTGCAACCCGATCTCGCCACCGATTTCGAAGCCGTCATCGAGCTTGACTTCAGCGATCAGCGTTTTGATCAAAACCATGGGTGGGCGACGATCGAGACGGTCGATCAATCGGCGGACCTCTTCATAGAGTCGTGGCGAAACACTCAACAACAAGCTGTTGGTTTGGTTCTCAGGCACGACGATTAAATCCCGATCGGGCAGGTCGTAGGGACCGATGCTCTGCTGCAATTGCGGGATGATGTTTTGCGATTGCTGGCGAGCGGTGACATAGCTCGTGATGGCCGTTGAGATATTTTCGGCGATTTGATGCTTCAACCAAATGACCTCAGTGATCCGCTCGGCGAATCCGGTACTGTCGAGTCGCAACAGAATACTCTCGACGACTTCGAGATCCTCTGCGGACCCGCTGGCGATGATGCTGTTGGTGCGAGCGTCGGTTGAGAATCGCAGAGCGACCAGAGCACTGTCAGTGCTCGACAGCGCGTTCAACCCAGATTGATTGCCGGCACCCACGCTCGTTCCGGCGGTCCCTGCATCGGTACCGAACAGGTTTTGCAGCGCCGTGGTCAGCTTGGTCGCGTCACCGTTTTCGACCGTGAATACCTTCACGAGCGAGTCCACCCCTGCAGGCTGGTCGAGTTGGCGAATCAATTCAGCGATCAACGGCATGCCTTCACTCGGGGCACGCACCACAACCGCGTTGGCATTGCTGTCGGCCGTCACGACGGTACCGCTGAGCACGCCTGAATTGAGCACTGAATTGCCCGCCGGGCCGAGCCCGACCATGGACAGTGTCGACGTCTTGGGCGTTGTGCCTTCGGGCACATTTTCAGGCTCCGCGGTGACGGCATCTTGCAGCACGAGTGCGAGGTCCTCGGCACGAGCGTTTCGCAACGGGAAAATTCGAATTTGGCTCGTTGCGGCAGCTTGCGAGACATCGAGGTCATCGACCAAGCGCGTGACTTCCGCCAGATCGCGGGGCGAAGCGGCCACGACGAGCGAGTTGGTCCGCTGGTCGGCTTTGACGCGGACGCGAACGCCCAGACCCGGACGTGGGTCCGAATCTTCACCGGGTTGATTGGTGAAGAACTCGCGGATGCTGGTTTCGACATCGATCGCCGAAGCATGCTTGAGTCGGAAGACACGTAGTTTGTCAGTCTCTGGAATGGGCTGATCAATTTTTTCGACGAGATCCAGGACCGCTTTAATCGCTTCGGCCCGCCCGATCAACAGCAGCGCGTTGGGTGCATCGAGAGACGTGATGCTGACATCACCCTGACGTGCCGACAGCACATCTTCATAGAGTTGTACGAGCAGTGCAGCGACGGCATTCGAATCGGCGTACTTTAATTCACGCACTTCGATTTGAGGCTGTGTGATTTTGGCCTGGGCTTCGATCTCAGCGATCACCTGCTTGATTCGTTCGACATCTCGCTTGGCACCCTTGATGATGATCAAACCGGAGTCCGGGACGATTTGGATATCCGTATCACCGATCACACCGCCGTCGGTATCCTCGGCGGCTGCGTCGGCAACCGCGGCGGCGACGTCTGCCGAAGGGGTGGGAATTTCTTCCACAACGACTTCTTCGTTGGCGGTGGTGTCTTGAGCAAAGGCCGCAGTCCGGAATTTCGGCTTGTTACGCATCACGGCTGGCCGGTTGAGCTGCTGTTCCTGCTCTGGAGCCGTTTTCTTTTCAAGAGCTTCGAGCAATCGGATGGCTCGTTGCACTGGGCCGACCTCGGCGTGGACGAGACGCAGCACTTCGGTTTGCTCGTCATCGAATCGTATCGGCTGGTCAATCGCCGTGAAAATTCGCAACCACACCGCTTGTGACCGCTGAGCCGCTGTCAACGTGATCGCGTCGCTGCGACGATCGACATCGACCTGGGTGGGCGATGTCGCTTTGCCGAGGCGGATTTGGAACGTTGCCCGCTCACCGTTGCGACTGGTCGTGACAGCAACTTGCTCGCCAGCGATCGAACGGAGCAGATCCTCCGCTTCCCGCCAACTGATATGCATTAACTGCACCTTGACCGCAGTCCGCTCACCAGCCTCCCGGGCGGTTGGCTGGAGGTGCTTGATCAACATCGCCGCATCTTCGGCGATCTTCGCCTGGAGAGACGGTGGTGCCATGACGAGGACGGCGCCGCCGCCCCGATCGTCGGCCGTAATACTGACACCCACCTCCCCGTGATACTGCAGACTCAATCGCGTCGCGACCGGATCGACCAATTCGATCGGTACGGCGACCTGCCGCAGTTCGGGAGCGTCGACCCGCTCCGCGAATGCGTCTGATACCGAGACGCTGCTGAACGCTACCGCGATCAGCAATAACGTTGCCGCCCAACGATTGGGCTGGTCAGCTAACAGTATTTTTTTGTTTAACATGCGGTTGATCTCTGGGCCAAGCACCCTGCGTTGGAATCGAAACCGAAAGGCTCCAACGACAAGCAGTCGTAGTAGTTTCCGTACAAGTGCTTCCATCGTCACAACCCGACCGTTTTCTTGAGTCGTTGTGATCGCGATTGGAGCGCAGATCGCTACAATCGGTGTTCGAGGCCTGCCATGCCATCGACTCTCGCCGCCCAACTGAGCTGGGCGGACCGCTACGGAACGAGCGGAAAATGACTGTCTGAAGTTGTGGCCGAACGCTCCGCGGTCGACGATTCCGACCGCGGAGCGTTCGGCCACGTATTTGCCGCTCGTCTGAGCATGTGCTGACCTTGAAATGCGACGCGTTCGATTGACTCGCTGTCGCTTTAAGCTGGTTTGGGGGAATTCCATCCGCATCACCCCAGTGGCCGTTCGCGGGCTGGTGATGGAATGAGCCGAGTCGCGTAAGCGGCCGGGTGGCTGTTTCTTCCACTGGACTGACGTCGCGTGAGGCGGCCGGGGTGGTGCGTGTTACCCGATGCCTTACGGCATTCGGCTCAATAGTGCGTGTCGAAATTGTTGGCCGGGGTGCGGTTTTATGAGCCGAGTCGCGTAAGCGGCCGGGTGGCTGTTTCTTCCCCCTGGACTGACGTCGCGTGAGGCGGCCGGGGTGGTGCGTGTTACCCGATGCCTTACGGCATTCGGCTCAATAGTGCGTGTCGAAATTGTTGGCCGGGGTGCGGTTTTATGAGCCGAGTCGCGTAAGCGGCCGGGTGGCTGTTTTTTCCCCTGGACTGACGTCGCGTGAGGCGGCCGGGGTGGTGTGTGTTACCCGATGCCTTACGGCATTCGGCTCATTTTTGACGGGCGGACTTCGAATCGATCGACAGGCCGGGGTGGTGCGTGTTACCCGATGCCTTACGGCATTCGGCTCATTTTTGACCGGCGGACTTCGAATCGATCAACAGGCTGGGGTGGTGCGTGTTACCCGATGCCTTACGGCATTCGGCTCATTTTTGACGGGCGGACTTCGAATCGATCAACAGGCTGGGGTGGTGCGCGTTACCCGATGCCTTACGGCATTCGGCGCAATCGACGGCCCGTGGAGCGGGCTGGCGATTTCTTGGCTATGGTCGCAGCCCACGCGCAGCTCGCTACAATGGGCTTTCGAAGTCTGACCCATGCCATCTAATTTCGCTGCGAAACGGAGCCGTAGGCGCTAGCCTCGGTCTTTATGCAGCAATAACGGTGATGCGAGGCCCGCGGCGAGCGCCGCCGGCTCACTAAGTTCACGCCGTTGGGCCGTCTAACGATGGTCACCCCCCACACGAATGGACATCCGCTCGAATTGCGCGACATCATGAATAGTGAAACCGTAGAACACGCCCCGCCCGAGCCGGTTCACTCAGAGCCCGCGCGAGGGATCGTCGACGGTTCACCTCCCATCCAACCGGACCAAGAGTGGGCCAACGCTTGGACGCATGGGATCGCCGCGGTCATCTGGTTGGGGCTCTCGGTGTGGCTGGTGACGCGGGCGTCCCATATCAGCGCGGGGCTGGCGATTGCCTGTGCCGCGTATGGGGCGAGCTGCATCGGCACATTCACATGCTCAACATTGTCGCACACGTTTCTCGAGCGACCGCGGTTGGACCGCTACCGCGCCTGGGACCAAGCCATGATCTATCTGATGATCATCGGTACCTACACACCGATCACCTACCAGATGGCGGCGTCGCAGTACCGGCTGCTCCTGCTCGCCGCGATGTGGGGATTCGCGTTGTGGGGATTCGTCAACAAAGCGATCTTGAACCACCGCATCCATTCCATCAGCACGGTCAGCTACCTGATGCTGGGGTGGTTACCGGCCATTCCACTATATGGCCGGATCTCGTTGGGACTTTTCGGATATGTGCTCGCCGGTGGCGTGATTTACAGCCTGGGGGTGCTTTTTTTAATCAATGACAGCCGCGTCAAGTACTTTCACGCGGTGTGGCATTTGTTCGTGTTCACCGCGTCGATCGTACACTTTGTCGGCATCGTCAAATATGTGGTCATCGTCCCCACGTAGACTAGAATCCCATGTCACGCGGGTCGGTCAAACCATCGGCCATTCGCCGCAGGGCCTCGGTTTCGATTTGGCGAACCCGCTCACGCGTCAGCCCAAGTTCGGCACCGATTTCCTTGAGTGTCATCGGTTCGGAACCATCCAAGCCAAACCGCAATTTCAAAACCGTCGCATCTCGCAGATCGAGATTCTCCAGCAGGCCCATCGCGTGTTTCAGGATATCATGATCGAGCATCGCTTCATCAGGCGACTTCACTCGCTCGTCCATCACCATGTCACCGAGCGACCATCCTGAATCGCTCTGGTCACTCTGCGGAGTTGCATTGTTAATCTTGATCGCCTTGCGGATGATCGGCAGTTTCTTTTTGGGCAGGCCGAGCATGCGGGCGACCTCCTCATTGGTCGGCGTGCGCCGGAGTTCTTCGTTGAGCCGGGCCGTCCCACGCCGCCACTTGCTGAGCAATTCAACCATGTAGGCGGGGATGCGAATCGTTTTGGAACTGTTGATCAGCGCCCGCTTAATCGCCTGTTTGATCCAATAACTTGCGTAGGTGCTAAAGCGAGTTCCATGGATCGGATCAAACCCCTCGACGGCCCGGAGCAAACCAAGATTGCCCTCTTCGATCAGATCCTGCAGCCCCAATCCCTTGCCCGTGTAGCCCCGTGAGATATTGACCACCAGACGCAGATTGGCACGCACCATCCGGTCACGTGCCATCACGTCGCCTCCGGCAATCCGTGTCGCCAGTTCAGTCTCCTCGGCGGCCGACAGCAGTGCCGTCTCGTTAATTTCACGCAGATAGATCTCCAGCGGCGACTGAGCCGCTTGGCTGTGGTCGGCAACAGGTTTACGACTACGTGATTTCAACAAGGCGACTTCGCCTTGCTCTAGTTGCTCTGTAAAGCTCATCTCGTGCGGTCCGATCAAATAGGAGGTGCTCAGCAGGCAGGGGAGGCGCTGCGGGAGCAATAGGGAGGGTCACTCTAGATATCGTCCGCGTCCATGCCGCCGAACGAATGTTTGAGAATTTGTTCGCATCGTGCCGGTTTTTCCAAATATGAGCAGGTGTGAAAGTGGGCGCTTTGGATGCCCCATCAATCTCTGTTGCATTTCCACCGACGATTCATCTACAAGCGATGGATCGTTCGCAATTGTTCATCCCCTATCCAGCCATCGGGCCTGCCATGCCCCCAAACTATAGATTGCCGCTTGCAAACCTCCTGGTGGTTGTGATCGCTGTGATGGCTGCTGCGCCGCTGGCCTGGGGGCAGCAGCTCACCCAGGCACAGATCGACGAGGCCATGCAGGCGAAGCTGCCAACCGATCCAGCCGCCGTCGTTGCGATTGTCGGCGAAAGCGCCATTTTGCTAGGCGAAATCAACCCGAAAATCGAAGCCCGCATTCAGGAGGTCGTGGCCAATGCAGGCCAGGAAATCCCTGCGGACCAGATTCATTTCGCCCGCGTGCGGATGGTGCGGGGCCTGTTGGCACAAACGATCCAGAACCGGATGATGCGTGAATCCTTCCTGCTCGACCAAGTCGCCACGCAAACGGCCGAAAAACGCCGCGAAGCAGATGCAAAAATGCAGGCCCAAGCACGGCAGATGTTCTTCGAGTCCGAAGTTCCGGAACTGCGAAAGACGTACGAAGTTGACTCGATATCGGAGCTCGACGAGAAACTGCATGAGGAGGCGAGTTCCCTGGCCGCACGTGAACGCGAGTTCATCGACCAAATGCTCGGCCACGTCTATCTGCAGAACAAAGTCGACCGCGACCCGCCGATCGCCTTGTCCGAAATACGAGAATACTACATTGTCCACCGGGACGAGTTCTACAATAAATCCCGTGCGAAATGGGAGCAAATCACTGTCAAGTTTGAGAACTTCCCCTCCAAAAAAGCCGCCTATGACGCGATCTGGGCAATGGGCCGGGAGGCCTTCTTCGGCGGCAACATGCAAGCGATTGCACGTGAGAAAAGCCAAGAGCCCTTCGCCAGCGACGGTGGCGTGCACGACTGGACGAATCAGGGTGCATTGGCCTCGCACGTCCTCGATGAACAGATCTTTTCCATCCCCACCGGGGAGATGAGCCTCATTATCGAAGACGTGGACGCCTATCACATCGTCCGCGTCACCGATCGGGAACCCGAAGGCGTGACCCCACTCGCCGATGTCCAAGAAGATATCCGCAAAATCCTGCGAGGCGAGAAAGTCGCCAAGGCGCAAGCCGACGCGTTGGATGAGATCAGTCGCCGCGTGCCCGTTTGGTCCTTGTTCCCAGAAGATATTCCTGGCGCCAAACCACTGCCACAAATCGCCGCCCGACCCATGAATCGCCAATGAGATCGTCACCGCGGACGAGCGACTCAGCAGCTCGAAATGGGAATTGCCAATCGACACGTCGAGGTTTTGTGGCCGCGCTGTTGGGCGCCGCTGTGATGCCGGCCGGGTGCGGTACGCTGGCGTACCGATTGACCAGCGATGTGCCGGAGCAATACGTTCCCAATCCGCTCGAACTGCCCCCCGTCGCCGATGACTTTCTGTGGTTACAAGTTGTCGACACGCTCGACGATTATTTCCGGATCGCCCGGCAACAACCCGTCGTGAACAGCCAAGGGCTGGTGCTCGAAGGCAAACTTGAAACCAGCTACAAAATCGCTGGCTCGATCTTCCAGCCATGGCAGAAGGACAACACGACCGGATTCGAGAGACTCCAGAGCACACTACAGACGATCCGCCGCCGCGCCATCGTGACGGTGCGGCCCGCCACAGCGGGGTACAGCGTGGAAGTCATCGTGCAGAAGGACCTCGAGGACACCGATCGCACTCAGAACGCGACTGAATCGATCATCGGTGCCGAGAAAGGCGAAGCACGCACCAACCGTGCCGACACTTTCGGCGAGAGTCCACAAACGATCGGCTGGATCCCACTGGGACGCGACACCTCGCTCGAACAAGCCATCCTGAAGGACATTTTCGGGCGGGTGACCCAGCCCGACGGGTGACCCGGCCCAACGGGTGCCCCAGCCCGACGGGTGAGCCGGCGTGGCCTGCAGAGACTTGCATGCAACCTGCGATTGCATGCACGACACCCGCTTGGGCCTCCAGTGCCAAAACACCCGTTCTCACAGGGCTTTGATCGTGAAATGCCGGGTTTCCGTCACCCCTGCGACAACTTGGCACACCACGTGCATTTCAAACACCTCATCAGAACATCACGGATGGTGTTCCCCGCCCAACCGCTCTGAATGAGGTTTACAAAAATGTCACGGATTACCCAAACACTTTCTCTGATCACCGCCTTGATTTCCGGTGGCATCTACGACACGGTCGAAGCGAGTCACGCCAACTCGCTCGAATCGAATACGTCGATGGTGCGCGGCGTCGAAACCAATGACGAAGATCTTCGCATCATGACCGAGGCACGCATCGCACTGGGCAACGAACTTCGCAAGCGTTAGTGATCCCCCGCGTCTCCCCCGCGGCTCCGCGGCTGCCACCTTTCGCATCTGCATCCATGCGATTTGAAACGCTGCTCAACGATGTGATATACTCGCTCTTGGGACCTCCCATTTCCCCGTGTGGACTCGACCTGGAGCGGCATAGCACCGCAACTTATCATGAGCGATCGTTTCAAAATTGTTGGCATCAACTTCGACCACTTCCACATGGGCGATTTGCTGCGGATGGCGTTCGATCATCCCGACGTGGATTTAGTGGGTATCTGCGACGAGACGCCTGACCGGATGGCGGGTGCCCGCGAAGCGTTCGACATTGCCGATGAAAAGGTGTTTACCGACTATCGGCAGCTGCTCGAGACGACGCAGCCCGACCTTGCGATCCTCTGCCCCGCCGCGTCGACGCACGGGGTGTGGGTCGAGCGTGTCGCACCCTATGGATGCGACATCCTCATCGAGAAACCCTTTGCCGCTTCCCTCGCCGAAGCGGACCAGATGACTGCCGCGTGCCGAGCATCCGGCAGTCGCCTGGCGATTAACTGGCCGTTGGCCTGGATGGCCTGTCACCGCACTGCCAAGCGTTACGTTGATGAAGGCCACATCGGCGATGTCTTGGAGGTCCACCACTACGGTGGCAACCGGGGTCCGCTCTGTCACGGGGCGGACAAGATCGAGCGAACGCCGGCTGAAATCGCCAAGGAAAAATCAGAGAGCTGGTTCTACAAGAAAAGCCAGGGTGGAGGCTCGCTCCTGGACTACCTCGGCTACGGCACCACCCTCGGGACCTGGTTCATGAACGGCAAACGCCCCCTCGAAATCACGACCATGGTCGACGCGGAGGAAGGCCTGGAGGTTGACGAGCACAGCATCACCATCGCCCGGTACGAGAGCGGGCTTTCCAAGTTCGAGACGCGGTGGGGCACCTACACCGATCCCTGGACGCACCAGCCCCAACCCAAAACAGGGTTCGTTCTGGTGGGTACCCGCGGCACGATTGCGAGCTACGACTACGACAACCGAATCCACTGGCAAAACGAATGGTGCCAAGCAGGTGAATGGGAAGACGCAGACACCCTGGTTCCGCCGTTCCAAAACCCGGTCCAATACATGGTCGATGTGATCCGCAACGACAAACCGATCGAAGGACCGCTGTCGGTCGAAATCAGCCGCATCGGCCAACAGATCGTCGACTCCGCCGTGCTCAGCGCGAAAGAACGCAGAACCGTGCCGCTGGTCGAGGCCTAACAGGCTGTTGATCGAGTCTTAGCCCGACCGGTGTTTTGAGCCGAGTGCCGTAAGGCACCGGGTACCACACACCACCACCCGCCTCACGCGACGTCGGCCCCAGGGAACAAACAGCCACCCGGCCGCTTACGCGACTCGGCTCATAGATCCCCCCACCCCAGCCAACAATTTCGACACGCAATTGAGCCGAATGCCGTGAGGCATCGGGTACCACACACCACCGGCCGCCTCACGCGGCGTCGGCCCCACGAAAAAACAGCCACCCGGCCGCTCACGCGACTCGGCTCATAAATCCCCCACCCCAGCCAACAATTTCGACACGCAATTGAGCCGAATGCCGTGAGGCATCGGGTAACACACACCACCGGCCGCCTCACGCGATATCGGCCCCCACGGAACAAACAGCCACCCGGCCGCTCACGCGACGTCGGCTCATAAATCCCCCACCCCAGCCAACAACTTCGACACGCAATTGAGCCGAATGCCGTGAGGCATCGGGTAACACACACCACCGGCCGCCTCACGCGACGTCGGCCCCAGGGAAAAAACAGCCACCCGGCCGCTCACGCGACTCGGCTCATAAAACCCCAAACCCCAGCCAACAACTTCGCCACGCAGTTGAGCCGAATGCCGTGAGGCATCGGGTAACACACACCACCGGCCGCCTCACGCGACGTCAGCCCCAGGCGAACAAACAGCCACCCGGCCGCTCACGCGGCTCGGCTCATAAATCCCCCAACCCAGCCAACAATTTCGCCACGCAATTGAGCCGAATGCCGTGAGGCATCGGGTAACACACACCACCGGCCACCTCACGCGATATCGGCCCCACGAAAAAACAGCCACCCGGCCGCTCACGCGGCTCGGCTCATAAATCCCCCACCCCAGCCAACAATTTCGACACACAATTGAGCCGAATGCCGTAAGGCATCGGGTAACACACACCACCACCCGCCTCACGCGGCGTCGGCCCCAGGGAAGAAACAGCCACCCGGCCGCTCACGCGACTCGGCTCATAAATCCCCCACCCCAGCCAACAACTTCGACACGCAATTGAGCCGAATGCCGTGAGGCACCGGGTAACACACACCACCGGCCGCCTCACGCGACGTCGGCCCCAGGGAACAAACAGCCACCCGGCCGCTCACGCGGCTCGGCTCATAAATCCCAAACCCCAGCCAACAATTTCGACACGCAATTGAGCCGAGTGCCGTGAGGCATCGGGTAACACACACCACCGACCGCCTCACGCGACGTCGGCCCCAGGGAACAAACAGCCACCCGGCCGCTCACGCGACTCGGCTCATAAAACCCCACCCCAGCCAACAACTTCGACACGCAATTGAGCCGAGTGCCGTAAGGCATCGGGTAACACACACCACCGGCCGCCTCACGCGACGTCGGCCCCAGGGAACAAACAGCCACCCGGCCGCTCACGCGACTCGGCTCATAAAACCCCACCCCAACCAACAATTTCGACACGCAATTGAGCCGAATGCCGTGAGGCATCGGGTAACACACACCACCGGCCGCCTCACGCGACGTCGGCCCCAGGGAAAAAACAGCCACCCGGCCGCTCACGCGGCTCGGCTCATGAATCCCCCACCCCAGCCAACAATTTCGACACGCAATTGAGCCGAATGCCGTGAGGCATCGGGTAACACACACCACCGGCCGCCTCACGCGACGTCGGCCCCAGGGAACAAACAGCCACCCGGCCGCTCACGCGGCTCGGCTCATAAAACCCCACCCCAGCCAACAATTTCGCCCCGCAATTGAGCCGAATGCCGTGAGGCATCGGGTAACACACACCACCGGCCGACTCACGCGACGTCGGCCCCAGGGAACAAACAGCCACCCGGCCGCTCACGCGACTCGGCTCATAAATCCCCCACCCCAGCCAACAACTTCGCCACGCAATTGAGCCGAATGCCGTGAGGCACCGGGTAACACACACCACCGGCCGACTCACGCGACGTCGGCCCCAGGGAACAAACAGCCACCCGGCCGCTCACGCGACTCGGCTCATAAATCCCCAACCCCAGCCAACAATTTCGCCACGCAATTGAGCCGAATGCCGTAAGGCATCGGGTAACACACACCACCGGCCGCCTCACGCGACGTCGGCCCCAGGGAACAAACAGCCACCCGGCCGCTCACGCGGCTCGGCTCATGAATCCCCCACGCCGCGACGCCTCAGACTCGCTGGACGGCACGCAGTCGCACATAGGCCAGTGGTGCCACGACCAGCAGCGGGAGCCAGGCGGCCATGCCCGGTGAGAGCATCGTGCCGCTACCGCCGAGGGCGCCCGCGAGTGTTTTCAAGGCGAAGAACCCCAGCACCAGACCGACGGCCGAACCGATCAGCACAAAAATCTTGCGGCCGCGAGCGTTGACAACCATCGGCAGAACCAGCATCACGAGCGCGAAATCCAACGGTGCACGCACGATCCGTTCATGCACCTGAGTCTGTAACGCCAAACTGCTGTGCACGGCTGGGTTTCGAATCCGGCCACTGAGTTCCCATACGGAGGCCAAACGAGTGGCGGTGTCCTGGGTCTGCAGCATGTTCGGATGCACCGTCGTCGCCACAAAGCACTCGTCCGCGGCCAGCCAGTCGTGATCGGCAGACGTCATCAGTATCGGCTGGCCACCGCGACTCGCAGATGCAATCGTACCGATATCTTCGGGGCTTTTCACACCACGCATCAAGTAGCCCGATGTGGGCGGACCGCCGCCGGCTGGCTGAGCATCCATCCAAACCGCCTCCTTGGCGATCAGCATGTCGCCGAACCCTTCGTACTCACTGTCGATGCGGAAGTTAGGCCGCTCGATTTTGCGAGCCTTAGTCTGCAACTGGGAACCCTCGATCAAGATCCCTGCAAATTGGTCAAAAGTGGGTCGGACCGACTGTTCGATTTCACCATTGAGGTCTTCCGCCTTCATCGTTAACGAACTGCGGAAATGCGGAATCACAAACTCGCGACACACCAACTGCCCTGAGATGATCACCAGCGAGGCGATCACCATCGGCCGAAAGATGCGTCCGTGCGAGATCCCTGCCGAGAGCGTTGCGGTTAACTCTCCGGTCCGCCGCAGCCACCCCACCGTGAACAGAAACGACATCAGCGTGATGATCGCCCCGGTCATGTCGAACAGCAGGATCAGATAGGGCCCATAGAAACGGACCAGCACCGATGGCAGACTCTCGCCCGAGCGGGTTTGGGCGACGAGGTCCTCAAATGCCGTGAAGGCATGAAAAACAATAAAGATACCTGCCAGTGACAGGAAACACACCATCACGGTGCGAAGGAAGAGGAGCAGGATATAGCGGTCGATCTTCGTCACAGCTAGAAAGCTCGAAAGCGTGGATTCTCAGGCGGGCGCGTCCCTTGTTCTTGGTAGCCCGCCCGACGTCTCCACCGCAAGTCGACTTGCGATCTTTTGCTCGGCCCGTGTTTACTCGCGCCCTGGCCGCCGCTCAGTCGCCGACCCCGATGTCTTCGTCGAGTGCGTCGAGGATTAGTTTCAATTCGGCTTCCTCGTGGTTTTGAAGCTGCACGAGGAACTCATCGAAACGATTTAAGATTCTCTCTTGGGCAGTGGTCACCTCAGGCGTGGTGCCTTCGATCGGTGCGTCACCGGTGTGGGTGTCGACGGCCGCTTCGGCCAAGTGTCGAGCCTCCTCAAACAGCACCGCATGTTGCGAGCGAAGTGTGTCCGCTGTGATCGACAATTCGGTCTCCGTTCCGATCGCTTCGTCAAAGTAACCGTAGGCTTCCTCGAGCCCAAAGTGCAGCGCCAACTGGTCGCGGAGATCCGCAAAAAGAGTGAGCAACTCCGGCCAATGATTCGCTGCAGCTTCGCGCCGCTGCGTGAGCAGACGCATGCGATCGATCAAAATTTTCAAATCGCGGTTGTCGTCTTTGATGTCCTTCAAGAAGGCGGCATTGACCGTTAAGCGACGGGATTGATCAGTGTTGCGAGACATCGGGGTGTTCCTGCCTTGGAGAATGAATAGCTTCGCTTAGTGTAACTGATTTCGACGATCCGGGTGAAGCGATCATCCGCTCAGAGGCTGACAGATTGTCACCTGGCCGGCCTTGATTTGTGTCGTTCGATTTTGGTAGCTCAACATGGAAGTTTGATTCCCATTGCACCGCCCGGATCGCTCCGAGCCTGTGACCACCGACCGCAGGAAAGCTGTTTCCATGATCAAAATGCCGATGTGCCGAATGTTTTGTGACCGATCGATCGCAATGCTCGCGTTCCTCGTCATGGCCAGTGCGATGCCCAGCATCCACGCCGAGGGGCCATCGCTACTGCGCATGTTCTCCCGTGGCGACCATCAGGTCAACGCGGACGAGTCGAAATCCTACTCCTTGACGCCCGAGGACGGGCCCTGGCTGGTGCTCGCTCACACATTCGTCGGCGAGGGATCGAGTGATCGCGCCGAACGCCTGGCCCTGGAAATCCGGCGTGACCTGAATCTGCCAGCATTCGTTTTCGAAGATGACTTTGATTTCTCCGGCGAAGTCAATCCTGGCTCAGCGGTCCAACGCAGCGGCGGTGCACACAGCCAACGCCGCATGAAATACCAGAATCAGATCCGCTACAAGGCACACGCAGTCCTAGTGGGCGAGTACGACAATCCCGATCACCCCCAAATTGACTCCGACCTGGAACGCATCAAAACAGCTTCCTGCGCCGTCTTCGGTGACAAGAAGGAGATGGCCGCGGAGAACGATTTCCGGAACCCAGTGACCGCCGTCAAGGCAATGCACCAACGCTTGACCGAGCGTTTCGCCGATAAGAAACGCGGCCCCATGGGCAACGCGTTCCTCACCCGCAACCCGATGCTGCCCGAAGACTATTTTCGATCGCCCGAAGTCGACGCGTTCGTTCGCAGCCTCAACGATGACAAACCGAACAGCTTGCTGAATTGCGAAGGCAAGTACACCGTCGTCGTCCGAACGTTCACCGGGTTCAACACGATCGTGGACGGCAAGAAGGAAAAGAATTATGAACCCAGTGCCAAGCGGATGCTGCAGTGCGGAGTCGACGCCAACCAAATGGTCGCACTGCTGCGGGCCGAAGGCGTCGAAGCCTACGAATACCACGACCGAACCCAATCGATCGTCACCATCGGCAGTTTCGATTCCCTCGGCAAAGAACTACCCGGCGGTGGATTCGAATACGCACCGGATATCCAACGCGTGATGAATGAGTACCGCGCCTTCAACGTCGACCCCAAGTTGGCAGATCATGTCAAACGCCAAACGACCCAGGGTGTGCCCGTAAAATGCGTCGCTCAAAAGTACCCGTTTGATGTCGAACCGCTACCGATCGCCGTTCCCAAGGTGACCAAACGCAGTCTCTATGGCGCGATCGGCCGCTGAGACCTCGATCCGTCGGCAGACGGATTATCGCATGACCTGTTCGCGACACACATCGCGAACGCTGTCTCGGTCACAGAGATGGGATACGTGAATCCGCTCGGCCAAGAGTGGCGCGGCCAAGCGAGTGAAGTCGTCGATGCTGATGGCATTGAGCACGACGGCCACGGCCCATCCACGACGCGACAACCCCACCAACGAGGCGATCGTTTCCGGCGGCGCCTCCTGCAGGATCACCAGCAAGGTTGTTTCGCTCGAGAGCTGCGGTTCGGTATCGATCAGGAACTCGGATAACGTCAAACCATCGGTTCGCTCGATCCGCGCAAGTGTCCGCGTGATCTCCTTCAAGTGTTCTGGGCCGCGATCGATGCCAATCACGACCGGCCGTAGCCGATCACTCTTGAGCCGCATCGCCGTTGCATTGCCGGCCGATCGACGGACGGCAAAATGATCTCCGATGCGGTGGTCCCCACGGTAGCCTTCGGTGCGAACACGGTCCGCTGCGTCGCGGCCATTGGTCGCCATCCCAAAGGGCTCGCCCGCTTCATGCAGCGCCGCGGCAATCGACACCGCGGCCGTCACACTCAAATCCGTTCGCTCCGGCTCATTGCGATCGGGGTTGGTGGAGACATGCAGGTCGACGACGATCGTTGCCCCGATCACCGATGACGGTTCGTAGATCTTCGTGTGCAGTGTCCCGGTGCGGGCGGTCGCTGCCCAGTGGACGCTGCGCATCGGATCCCCCGTCTGCCACTGCCGGATGCCGCGGATACGCGTCGGATCGGGCATCACATTGGCGCGGATGCGAATCTCACCCATCGGGCGACGCGAACCGATGTCGTAGTTCGAGATCAGTTCGATACGCGGTAACACCGTGATGAACAGGGGTGGTGTGCCCAACCGATAACGCCGAAACATGCCTGCCGGGTCACCGGTCTCGAGCACCGTTGGGCCAATTTGAAAATAACCGCGGCGGCGACAGTGAACGCTGTATCGCAAATATTTTGTCTGCCCCGGCAGTAGGGCCAGGACGGCTAATCGAGCACCTTCGACCGAGAGCGGCGGCATCCGTGTCCGCGAAACGAGATCATTGCTCTCCTTGATTTCGTCGACTGCCGCTCGCGGCAACAGATCCTCAGCGAGCACCCAGGCAACGGGCAATCGTCCGGTGTTGGTGACGGCAACGCAGACGGGCACCCGGGACCCGACCAACACCTCGATATCACGGCCTTCCTCGGGCAATTCCTGACGGACGGCAACGACGCTGATCGACCACTGTGTCGACACAAACGCACTGACTCCAATCACCATCGCGACCGCGACGGCTGCCACCATCCAGAGCCCCGCTCCGGCAATCATGCCCAGCACCAGCAGGGCGGCACCGATCGCGATGACCGTGAACCAGGGCGGAGAAGGCGTCGCGGGACCGGCCGCAGGAGAGGGCAGTGGCGTGTTCACGTCGGTTGATTTCACGCCTGAATCGTTGGAACGGCGATCTCGCCCAGCACCTCATCGAGCACCTTCTCCGTCGTCATTTTGCGCAATCGACTTTCCGGGCGCAGAATCAAGCGGTGGTTCATCACGGGGGCGAGGATCTTTTTAACATCATCGGGCAGCACAAAATTACGCCCCCGCACCGCCGCCATGGCCTGCGAACAGCGGAACAGGGCGATCGTCGCCCGCGGGCTGCCGCCGAGTGCGAGATGTTCGTTATGACGGGTTTGATGGACGACCTGCAAAAGGTATCGCTGCACCCGGATATCGACATGGACCTCGCGGGTTGCCGCTTGCGCCGCGACGAGCTGCTCGGCCGTCGCGACCGGTTCGAGCGCGTCGATGGGATGGCGATGCTGCAGCATCGAGAGCATCCGCAATTCCTCTTCGACCGTCGGATAGCCCAGCGAGAAACGCATCAAAAACCGGTCGAGCTGGGCCTCAGGAAGCGGGAACGTGCCCTCGTGATCGACCGGGTTCTGCGTCGCGATGACGAGAAACGGTGGCTTGAGCGCGTACGTCTTGCCATCGACCGTCACGCGGCCCTCTGCCATCGCCTCGAGCAGTGACGCCTGCGTTCGCGGTGTGGCGCGGTTGATCTCGTCAGCGAGTAAAATCTGCGTAAACACTGGCCCGCGACGAAACTCAAACTCCGCGCTCTTCTGGTTGAAGATCGACGTGCCGGTCACATCCGAAGGCAACAGGTCAGGCGTACACTGCACCCGCTTGAATTGGCAGCCCAGACTCTTCGCCAGCGCCCGAGCCAGCATCGTCTTGGCGACTCCCGGCACATCTTCGAGCAGAATATGTCCGCCGCTCAGCCACGCGACGAGCGATAAGATTAATTGTTTGCGTTTTCCTACGATTGCCAGCTCAACATTTCCGATAACTCGCTTGGCGATGTCAGCAACCTGAGCAACATCAACGCTCACAGGCGGAGACGGGACCGAGGTGGTAGGGGGGGCGGTAGGGCTCAACGAGATCGCTCTCACAAAACGAGGTTCGGTTCAGGGGGGCAGTCGGGGCAACTCGGTCATGGTTCTTGCAAGAGATCCTGCACACGTCAGCCCGTGTGAATTATTCACACGATCCACGACCGCCACCCCGAATTGGGATCCATGACAAACGCCCCCTTGCTCCGAGGGGCGTGACCATCATACCCCAACGGACGCACAGCTGCCTGCACCGCACCGGCAAACCCCCTGGTGAATGCACCGCCACTTCGTTATCATCCGCCGAAAATCACGCGTTTTGCGAATTGAACACACCCTCCAATCATGGAATTTTCATGGGAAACAAAGTCAAGACCCACAAGGGCACCAAAAAGCGATTTCGCTTGAGCGCGACCGGCAAGGCAATGCACCGTCAAAGCGGTACGAGCCACTTGGCGAAAGGCCTGAGCAAGAAGCGACGCCGTAACCTGCGTGGCACCACCTCGTTGGACACCTGCATGGAACCAACCATCCACGCCGCTCTGAATGGCTACAGCAACTAAAGACGTTCCCCGTCCAATTTCACCCTCTTAGGAAATCGCCCGGCAACTCGATTGGGCAAAACTTCGGCAGCTGCTGCCGGGGCCTGAATCGAGACTCGGCAATGACTGAAACTCTTCCACAAGGAAACTCGAAAGATGCGTACACGTAAAGGTGCCGCCCGGAACCAAGCCAAAAAACGTCTGTTCAAACGTGCAAAAGGCTTTGTAGGCGGCCGTGGATCACTGATCCGCTCGGTCAAAGAGACCCTGCTCCGTAGTGGAGCGTACGCGTTCCGCGATCGTCGGGTGCGAAAACGCGACTTCCGCAAACTGTGGATTATCCGGATCAACGCCGCGGCACAATCGCACGGACTGCGCTACAGCCAGTTCATCTTCGGTCTGAAGAAAGCCAACATCGGCTTGGACCGCAAGTCCCTGTCGGAAATGGCGATCCACGACCCTGCCGGGTTCAAGGACGTATGCGATGCGGTGAAAGCCGCACTCTCTGCCGAAACGCAAACGGCGTAAGGTCGGTCCTAGCCATGTCGCTGCAAAATTTCCTCAGTCGCTTGGATCAACTCCAAAGCGACGCCGAGTCTGCATTCTCGGGCGCTTCGGATTCCGAATCGCTGGAGCAGGCGCGCGTCGCTTTTCTGGGCGCCAAGAATGGCCAATTCAAGGACGTGCAGAAACTGCTCGGCGGCATCGAGTCGAGCGACAAGCGGGCAGCAGGCATGCGGCTCAACGAAGTCAAAAATGCCATCAATGACGCCTTCCAGAACGCTCAAACCGGTCTCGAAGGCGGCCTGGACGCGCAGATCGATCCCACCTTCGATCCCTCCCTACCGGGCCATCGGCCCGTGCTCGGGCACGTCCATCCAATCACGCAGACGATCAACCATCTCACCGAGATCATGGGCCGGATGGGCTTTGAAGTCGCCGAAGGCCCTGAGGTGGAAGACCCCTGGCACAACTTCGTCTCGCTGAATATCCCCGAAGATCACCCGGCTCGTGATCCGCTAGATAATTTCTATCTTGCCACCGCGGGAGCGAGCGATGCCGATGGGGCGGGCGAAACCGGTGAAGGAAATCGGCTGCTCCGCAGCCAAACCAGCACGGTGCAGATTCGTGTGATGAAATCGCACCAGCCCCCGATTCGAATCATTTCACTCGGCCGTGTCTATCGGCCCGACGCGCCCGACGCGACACACTTCCCGATGTTCCATCAAATGGAAGGCCTGCTCGTCGACCGAAACGTCACGATGGCGAATCTGAAGACGGTGCTGCGGGTGTTTGCCAATAATTACCTCGGTGACGATGTCGAGATTCGCTTCCGCCCCTCCTTCTTCCCGTTTACCGAACCGAGCGTCGAAGTCGACTTTCTGTGGAACGGTACCTGGATCGAGTTTGGGGGCGCCGGCATGGTCGACCCGAATGTCTTCAAAGCGGTCGGCTACGACCCCGAGAAGGTCAGTGGTTTCGCATTCGGCCTAGGCGTCGAACGCTTGTGCATGCGTCGCCACGGCATCACGGACATCCGCGACCTCTACAGCGGCGACCTACGGTTCCTGCAGCAGTTTTAAGGCAGCGTCGCAAACGTGGGATCGGCTTCCCGCCTGGCACCGCGACCGTGGCAGGCGGGAAGCCTGTCCTACGCTCTCCCTCCATCTTTCAAGCACAATCACCATGCTCGTTACGCTTTCCTGGTTGGCGCAGTACGTTGACCTGAACCTCTCCCACGATGAGTTAGTGGATCGGTTGAGCCTGTCAGGGTTGAACCACGAATCGAGCGAAACGGTCGACGGCGAGACGGTCGTGGACTTGGAAGTAACCAGTAATCGCGGCGATTGCCTCGGCCACATCGGTGTCGCTCGCGAGATCGCGGTGCTCACGCAGCAGAAGCTGAAACTGCCCAAAGTGCAGTACACCGAGTCGAGCGTGAAGGTCGGCGACCTGCTCGATGTCGTCAACGAGTTCCCAACCGCCTGCCCGCGCTACACCGCTCGTGTGATCCAGGGCGTGACCGTTGGCGACAGCCCGGAGTGGCTGCAGCAGGCCCTTCGCTCGCTGGGCATCGGTGTCGTCAACAATGTCGTCGACGTAACCAATTACGTCATGATGGAATGCGGCCAACCGCTGCACGCGTTCGATGCCGCAGCGGTCGCCGGCGATAAAATCGTCATCCGGCCCGGTCGCCCGCAAGAGAAACTGCAGGCGATCGACCACCGCGACTATGAACTGACCGCCCAGACCTGCGTGATCGCTGACGCGGACACACCACTGGCAATCGCCGGCGTGATGGGTGGGGCGAGCAGCGAGGTGTCCGAGCGCACGACCGATGTGATCATTGAAGCGGCCGATTTCGCGCCCCTGGCCGTCCGGCGAACGGCCCGCCGACTGAAACTGCACAGCCCCTCGTCGTTCCGGTTTGAACGGCGTGTCGATCCGCGCGGCATCGACTGGGCGAGTCGCCGAGCTTGCCAACTGATCACTGAAATCGCCGGCGGGTCCGTTGCCGCGGGCTTGATCGATACGGCCCCTACGATCGCCGATCGCGCCCCGATCGTCTTGCGATTGTCTCAATTGCCACGCGTGCTCGGAATTGAGATCGACAGCGCCACCGTTCAGCGAATCCTGACGGGCCTCGGGTGCCGGGTCGACCTCGCCTCGGACGACACCCGCGACCCTAGCCCGGGACACAGCGAATCGAGCCTGCAGTGTGTGCCGCCCTCATGGCGACATGACCTCACCCGCGAAGCCGACTTGATCGAAGAGGTCGCACGCATCCACGGCTATGACAAGATCCCTGAGAACGCACCGATTCCAGTCGCGCCGAGCAGCAAGCGACCGTTTGATTCCGCCATGGCTTGCCTCCGCAGCGTGCTGACGTCGGCGGGGCTGAGCGAAGCGATGACACCAAGTGTCGTGACGGAGAAACTCGACGCGTCGCTGTCGCCATGGACGGACCGCCCTGCCATGCAGACCCGCACCGCGATGCTCGAAGGCTCGCGTCGCCTCCGCCGCTCGTTGATCCCCAGCCTGCTGCAAAGCCGCGCCGCGAACTGGGCGTCCGCCTCCCTGCACGCCGACCTGTTTGAGATCGCACATGTCTACCTGCCCCCACAGAGCGAAGTCGGCGCCGACGCCTTGCCTGCGGAAACCTATCACGTCGGCATGATCATGGGCGACGATTTCTTCGCCGCCAAAGGTACGGTTGAAACCGCTTTACTCCGCTTGGGAATCCGTGGCCGACTCAACGTCGAAACCGTCGAGCGAGACGGGTTCGCCAGCGGCGGATTGGTCGCCCTGACCCTCGCCGACGGCCAATCCAATGAAACCATTGGGTACCTCGGCATCCTAGACGATTCCTTGGTCCGGTCTTGGAAACTGCCCGGCAGCGTGGTGGCCGCCGAACTGTCCGCCGAGCGCTTGGTCGAACTCTCGCACCTGGTCCCTCAACAGCAAGCCGTCAGTGCATTCCCGTCGATCCTCCGAGATCTGAACCTGGTGCTGGCCGAGTCGGTTCGCTGGGATGCACTCTCCAATGTGATCCAGTCCGCTGCGGACGAACGGCTCACGAACCTGGCTTACCAAGAAACCTATCGCAACGAAAAACAAGACGGCCCCGATCGGAAACGAGTGCTGTTCTCGATGGAGCTGCAAAGCCTGACTGAAACGCTCAGCGGCTCGGACGCGGACGGCATCGTTGAAAATATCGTGGCGGCCTGCGAGCAGAAGCTCGGTGCCATCCTGATGCGATAAGTATCGCTCATCAGGCCCAAACGCACGTCCGTTTCCCCCGGCGCCCCCAGAAAAGCGGTTCACTCCGCAGGCACCAGCCCACTTCGATGCCACCGGCGTGCCGCCCAAGCCCACCGCTCTGACCCCGCACTGAAAAAATCGCATGCCCGCGATTGCCATAGCGAGATTGTCGTAGCGTGATTGTCCTCGCGACTCAGCCCCAAGTCCGCGTCCGTCGGAGGAGTCGTTCAGGGTGTGGCCGCGGTGACCGCCTCTGTCCCCTTTTCCGAGCGGGCCGAGATCAGTAGGCTTTGGCGGGTCTGGAAATCACGCAAATGAATCCATTTCCGCGGTGTTTTCCAGGATTTCAAAATTCCGACCACTCTCCACTGACCCCTCGGCACGGTTCATGACAGCCACTTCGACTGACATTCAGACTTTGGCAATCGACACCATTCGTACGCTCAGCATGGACGCCGTCCAGACAGCCAATAGTGGCCATCCTGGTACCCCGATGGCGCTGGCACCTATCGCCTACCAGTTGTACCAAAACACGATGAACTTCGATCCAGCCCGGCCCAACTGGCCCGACCGAGATCGGTTCGTACTCTCCTGCGGTCACGCATCGATGCTGCTCTACAGCACCCTGCACCTGATCGGTACCAAGGCCACCGACGACAACGGAAAACCGACCAGCGAAGAGTCGGTGACGCTCGAGGACATCAAGAAGTTTCGGCAGCTTGACTCGGTCTGTGCCGGGCACCCGGAATATGGTTACGCCGCCGGAATTGAAACGACGACCGGACCTCTCGGCGCCGGCGTTAGCAACAGCGTTGGCATGGCGATGGCCCAAAAATGGCTCGCCGCGAACTACAACACTGCCGACCTCACTCTGTTCAATCACAACGTCTACGCCGTCTGCAGCGACGGCGACATGATGGAGGGCATCTCCAGCGAAGCAGCCTCGGTGGCCGGACACCTGCAGCTCGACAATCTCTGCTGGATCTATGACGACAACCACATCACGATCGAAGGCGAGACGTCGCTGGCGTTCAGCGAAGACGTTGGCAAGCGTTTCGAGGGGCTCGGCTGGAACGTGATCAAGGTCGCCGATGCCAACGATGTCAACGCACTCGGCAAAGCCATCGCTGAATTCCAAGCATGCGCGGGCAAACCGACGCTGATCATCGTTAAGAGCGTGATCGGTTACGGGGCGCCGCACAAACAGAACACAGCCGGTGCCCACGGCTCGCCGCTGGGGTGGGACGAAATCGCGCTGGCGAAAAAATCATACGGCCTGCCCGAAGATAAAAAGTTCTACATCCCCGATGGCGTGATGGACCATTTCGCCCAAGGCGTGGGTGCCCGCGGTGCCGAGGCATCGGCAACCTGGGACAAGGTCTGGGAAAAATACCAGTCCGCCGAGCCCGCCAAAGCGGCTGAGCTGCAAACCATGTTCGACGGCAAACTGCCGGCCGGATGGGACAAGGACATCCCCGTGTTCGAGCCTAGCGAAAAGGGTGACGCAACGCGGAATAGTTCCGGCAAAGTGCTCAACGCCATCGCCGCCAACGTGCCCTTCATGATCGGTGGCTCAGCCGACCTCTCGCCAAGCAATAAATCGGACCTGACGTTCGCAGGAGCGGGCGAGTTTCTCCCCGGCCAGTATGCGGGCCGAAACCTGCACTTCGGTATCCGCGAGCACGCGATGGCAGGCATCGTCAACGGGCTGTGCCTGTCGGGACTACGCGGCTACGCGGCGACGTTCTTCGTGTTCACCGACTACATGCGTGGTGGCATGCGACTGAGCAGCATCATGCATCTGCCAACGCTTTATATCCTCACGCACGACTCGATCGGAGTCGGCGAAGACGGACCGACCCACCAACCCGTCGAACATCTCGCAGCCTGCCGTGCGATCCCAGGTTTCAAGGTCTATCGCCCCGGTGACGCCAACGAAGTCGCCGAGTGCTACCGCACGGCGATGCTGGACGCTCACCATCCTGCGGCGATGGTCTTGTCGCGGCAGAACATGCCCACACTCGACCGGACCAAGTTCGCCTCCGCAGCAGGCTGCAGTCGCGGCGGCTACATCTTGAGCGATTGCGAAGGCACCCCCGACGTGATCCTGATGAGCAGCGGCAGCGAGCTGTTCATGGCCCGCGACGCCGCCGAAACCTTGACCGCCGCGGGCAAGAAAGTTCGCGTCGTCAGCATGCCCTGCATGGATATCTTTGCCGAACAGGACCCGTCCTACATCGATGAAGTGCTGCCACCCGCGGTCACCAATCGGGTCGCGATCGAAGCGGGCATTCGCATGCCGTGGGATCGCTGGATCGGATCGGCCGGCAAGTTCGTCGGGATGGATAGTTTCGGTGCCAGCGGCCCCTACGATGCCGTCTACGAACACTTCCACATCAACGCCGCCGCCGTGGTCGCCGCAGCAACAAAATAGAGCCACAAACCGTCGCCACGTTCACCAGAACGTGGCTTCCACCGTCTCGCGACGGTAGCGACGGCTGATTCGGTCCCTGCGATCACTTCGATGCCGTGCAGGGTTTTCAATGGAAACGACACTGGGTTGAACACGACAATCACCCTCGCACGCCTTTCCTGATCCCTGAACTCTCATCGTCCCTGAACCCTTCACCTCTCTCTTTTTTAGGTTTTTTGTTTTGTCCGGTACATGCGTGATTGGATTGCAGTGGGGCGACGAGGCCAAAGGCAAACTCGTCGATTTACTGGCGCCTCGTTTCGATTGTGTGATCCGCTACCAAGGTGGCGCCAATGCGGGCCACACCGTTGTCGCGGGTGACGAGGTCTACAAACTGCACCATATCCCGTCGGGGATCCTGCACGGCGACGTGCAAAACTTCATCACCCCCGGCGTCGTGATCAATCCCACCACGATGCTGGAGGAGATCGATGGACTCACCGCCCGCGGAATCGACGTGGTGGGGAACCTGAAGGTCAGCGATCGCGCACACCTGGTCATGCCGTGGCACATGATCGAGGACGCCACGATTAACGCGGTCAGCGTCAAGGGCGAGTCCATTGGCACGACGAATCGCGGCATCGGTCCCTGTTACCGAGACAAAGTCGGACGGACCTATGGGATCCGCATGACCGACCTGATCCAACCGTCACGTGATGAACGCATCGCCACGGTGGCGGAACAGAAAACCGTGCTGCTGCGGCAACTCGGTGCCTCCGACGAAGAACTGGCAGCGATCGCTCCTGAGAAGATGGTCACGATGGCGGCGGCTTGGGCCGAGCGGCTCGCTCCGATGATCGCCGACACGACGGACCTGATCCTGAATGCCGCCGAAGCCAATCAGAAACTCTTGTTCGAGGGTGCCCAGGGCGCACTGCTCGATATCGATCACGGGACGTACCCCTTCGTCACCAGCAGCAACAGCAGCGGCGTGGGCGTTTGCGCCGGTGCGGGCGTGCCGCCGAAATGGATCGATCATGTGCTCGGTGTCTGCAAAGCCTACAGCACACGGGTCGGCGGCGGCCCATTCCCAACGGAACTCAACGATGAGACCGGTGAGAAAATCCGCAAACTGGGCAATGAGTTCGGTACGACGACCGGCCGCCCCCGGCGCTGCGGGTGGTTCGACGCGGTCGCGGTGCGGTACACCGCACGCCTGTCCGGCGTCACACGCTTGGCGCTGATGATGATGGATGTGCTCGCTCACTTCGAAGAACTCCAGGTCTGTGTCGCCTACGAACTGGACGGCAAAGAGATTCATCACGTGCCCAGCCACGCCGATGAACTGCGCCGTTGCAAGCCGATTCTGGAAACCATCCCCGGCTGGAATTCACCCGTCGACGACGTGCGCTCGGTCGGCGATTTCCCCGCCGGCGCCCTCGCCTACGTCAAACGGATCGAAGAGCTCGTCGGCGTGCCCGTCGGCATCCTGTCGGTCGGTCCCGACCGCGCCCAAACGATCTTCACCGACGAAGCCGCCGGCATGGGACTGGCGTAGGGCTTTTGCCCCTGCCCACGTGAGCAACGCGCCGAGTGCCAGCAGGCACTCGGCTGCACCACCGGGCCACTGGCCGCATCTCGGCTCGCTCAGTTACTCAAGCCCGCTTGGCCAATTGTTGCTGTCGCTTGCCGAGACGCCATGCGATGGCCGCCCAGAGAAGCGTCACGGGGATCGCGATCACGTTCAGCAAGGTCAGGCTGACACCGAGGGATCGCAGGCCGCCGAACACTTGCCCCGAGACCGCGTCGCCGCCGCGCAGCACCACCGTATCGATGAAGTTCTTGGACTTGTACTTGTCTTCACGACTGACGACGGTGAACAGCACTTCTCGCGTCGGAACGGTCACCCCATAGCCGATGGCGCGGGTCGCGATCATGACCACGACCAGCACAGCGAGCGATTGGCTGACGGCGAGAGACGCGAAGCCACACAGATAGACGACCGGCAAGATCACTAATGCGATACTGACACCCGCGCGGCGCAGAATCACACTGGCGCAGAAGACTTGGATCAAGAGCGTCACAATCTGTGTCGCCAGATCGATGTAGGCGAATAGCTGGGTCCGCTCCTGCTTCGACTCAAACGCAGTCGAGACAATTTCGGCTTGCTGGAAATACAGCTGGGTGCCGCAGGTTTGCACCAAGACCAGGAACGCACAGATGAACAGCAGGTACGGTGACCTGCCGACATGGGTGATCCCTGCCAATAAACCACCGCCGGTCGCGGTTTGATCCGGCAGCGCGACCGCCTCGTCTTCGGCAGGCGATCGGCCGGCACGCAGAAGAGTGGACTGTTTTTCCAATCGCCAGGCACAATACAGACCGCACTCAATCATCACGATCGGCAGTAGCAGCAGGGTGCTCGTCGAAAGATGCGTTGCCAATTGGCTGGTAATCAGAGAACCGGTGATCGCACCGGCTGTCCCACCGGCGGCGATGATCCCGAACAACCGCTTGCCCTGGCTGCTCGTAAACAAGTCCGCCAGAACACTCCAAAACACACTCGTGGCAAACAGGGCGAACACGTTCACCCAGAGGAAAAAGGCCCGTGCCGTCCAAAGCTGCAGCGCCGTTGAGGGGGTCCGCATCAGCACAAAGAAGACCAGCAGAGCGACCGCAAAAACATGATAGACCACGCGAACGAGCCACCGCCGCGGCAACCGTGACACGAGGTACGAGTAGCCGGGGACCGCCGCGAGCATGATGCCGAACGTCGCCAGCATCAGCCACTGCAGCGCCGTTGTCGAACCCACGCTCCCCATGGTTTCACGCACCGGACGGACGATCAAATATCCCAGCAGAATGAAAAAGAACCACGCCGTCGCCCACGCCACCGCCGGTCGCTCGCTGGCCTGAATTCGCGACCACCAGCGTTCGGACGGACCTCCCTGAGGAGGCGAAGGTGAGCGAGCAGCTGGCATGGATTTCGTTTACTCGTCCCACGGTAGCGGACATCGTCAAGACGTTCGATTGCCTGCCGACGCTACGGAAACCCCTGACGAGTCTCCGCTACGGGAGAATCTATTTCCGCCGCTCCCCCCACTGCAACAGCGGAACGAGAAAAAAATCGCTCTTGAGTCCGCCGCGAGATTCTGGCTACATCCAATTCTGCGGGGGGCATACTGTCTCGTCCTCCCCCGACGGCTGGTTAGAGCCGGAACCGTTCACCTGCACCGTACCTGGAGTCGTGCGATGGAACCACGTATTGATATCGAATTCCGCGATCAAATTTTGTCGCATATGGTGGCTGCCGTGAAAACGGCTCCCTTTTCCGAAGATCCATTCCCGCACTTCACCACCGGCGGCTTCATCCCCGACGCTGCCTATGCCCAATTGCTGGAAATGCTGCCCGCCGACGAGCACTATGCCGCATTCGGTTATGGGACCCACCAAACGCAGGACGGCGCGAGCACTCGCGGACACTTTGAAATGACCGCCGACTCGCTCAACCGCCTGCCCGCGGATGAGCAAACATTTTGGTACTCGGTGCGCAACGCCTTCGGCAGCCGCCAGCTCAAAGACGCCGTTTATTCCAAACTGTCATCGGGATTGGCGTTCCGGTACGGCGTGCCCTCCCAAGAGGCAGTCAATCTCGACGGTTTTGCGCTGCCTGAACTCTTTCGCGAGACCGAGGGCTACACGATTAAACCCCATCCCGATACGCGAAAGAAAGTCGTGACGATGCAGTTCGCATTAGCACCCGACGATTCGCAGGTATCGTTGGGAACGGAGTTCTATAAACGCAGCCTCAACCCATCGAGCTGGCTGCGGGAGCCACGGGGATTTGACATTGTCAAACAGATGCAGTTTTTACCCAATACCGTCTACGCCTTCGCCGTGCTCAACACGATCACGCTAAAAAGCTGGCATGGCAAGTCAAAGCTCGCTGCGACCCAAGGCACCCGCAACTCGCTCTTAAACCTCTGGTACGAAAAAGCAGAAAACGCCTGCCCCGACCTCGCCCGCGAATGCGGCCTCCTGCCACAACAAAAACGCGCCGCATAAACACAGCCCCCCCATGCGCACCGAGCAATTGAGCCGAGTGCCGTAAGGCACCGGGTAACACAACAAGGAAAACATCTACCCCCCATCCCCACGCAAAAGCAGAAACATTGCATCAGATGTGCTAAAACCAACAGCCACCCGGCCGCTCACGCGACTCGGCTCAATTGAGCCGAGTGCCGTAAGGCACCGGGTAACACAACAGGGCAAGCACTGAGCCCCAAGCCCACGCATAACCGCAAACATTGCACCAGATGCGCTAAAACCAACAGCCACCCGGCCGCTCACGCGACTCGGCTCAAAAAACAAAAACCATCCGGCCGCCCCTGCTCACCGAGCATTTGAGCCGAGTGCCGTAAGGCACCGGGTAACACAACAGGGCAAGCACTGAGCCCCATCCCCACGCAAAAGCAGAAACATTGAATCGGACACGTTAAGCCAACAGCCACCCGGCCGCTCACGCGACTCGGCTCAAAAAACAAAAACCATCCGGCCGCCCCTGCTCACCGAGCAATTGAGCCGAGTGCCGTAAGGCACCGGGTAACACAACAGAAAAATCATCTACCCCCATCCCCACGCAAAAGCAGAAACATTGCATCAGATGCACTAAAACCAACAGCCACCCGGCCGCTCACGCGACTCGGCTCAATTGAGCCGAGTGCCGTAAGGCACCGGGTAACACAACAGGGAAAACACTGAGCCCCAAGCCCACGCAAAAGCAGAAACATTCGATCAGATGCACTAAACCAGCAGCCACCCGGCCGCTCACGCGACTCGGCTCAAAAAACAAAAACCATCCGGCCGCCCCTGCTCACTGAGCATTTGAGCCGAGTGCCGTAAGGCACCGGGTAACACAACAGGGCAAGCACTGAGCCGCATGCCCACGCGCAACCGCAAACATTGCATCAGATGCGGGTGCATTCCCATTCTACGGACATGTTTGCTAGCAAATCGAATTGGTCTTTGCCCCGTTTTCGCCTGACTTCCCGAGGTTAGAATTGATTGCTTTGATGGATCAATTCTAACTCGTGGCAAGGATGCTGGTGACCTAATGGAGGGAATGACCGTGGATGGATCGCATGGCAAATTGATCGAATCAAATCAAGAAATGATTCTTCGCTTTACTTCTCAGATCAGTGTCGACGCAGTGCAATGGACACAGCAACTGATCAACTGCCCAGGCGACCTGGAATCCATCGAACGCAGGGTGCATCGGGCGTACGCTCACGGAGCCGACTTGCTGGTTGCTGGTTTGATGGCGGCGACTATCAAAGAAGGCAAGGTTTTGGAGGCGGCTGAACAAACAAGGAGAGAATTTTCTCGTCCGCTTCAGAAGGGTCGCGAACGCTCCGTCGCCGTTCAACTACTCGGGGGCATGGTCGTTTGGGCGGTCACCTTGTACTGCGCTCCCAAGAAGAAACGCTTTCGTAAAGACGACGCGCCGCGGGTCGGGCTAGACATTACTTTATCGCAGTTCGGATTTGGCAAAGGCGTCTCGCCCGGGTTGCAAAGCAAGGTGGCCCGTCAAATGGCGTTGTGTCCTTCGATCGCGTTTGCTCACAAGGAGCTAACTCGCGAGGGAATTGATATCGACATCAAGACAGTCAAGCGAATCACCTATCAGTGCGGTGCAGGATTGTTGGCATTGCGACGACACCGCATTGCACAGTTGCGGAGCAAGCAACTCAAAGCGTCCAGCGAGCTATCGGGCAAACGCGTGTCAGTGCAAATCGACGGCGGGCGAATGAAAATTCGTGGCGAAATGAAGCCAAAATCCACTGTCATTGAACCAACCAATGAAAACGGCTTGCTGACTGGTAACGCACCGGGACGTTCCAAGAGCACGCCACGTCGAACGTTTTCGGCGGATTGGCGTGAGCCGAAGCTGATGACGATCTTCATCCATGACGAGCACGGCAAGATGGTCAAGAAAACCAAAGCGACCATCGACGGGACGCTGCTTGGTCCTGATGCGATCGCCGAGGTGGTGGCAATGCATCTTCATCGGCTTGGTGCGGCGGAAGCCCTCAGTGTGACGTTCGTCGCCGATGGTGCTCCCTGGATCTGGGATCGTATCGACCGCATCATCCAGCTTGCCGGACTGAAGGATGTCCCGACCTATGAAGTCTTGGATTGCTGCCATGCAGTGCATCACATTTCGCAGGCACTGGCTTCATTGGGCCTAAGCGTCGAGGAACGAAACCCGTTGTATCGTCACCTCCGCAGCCAGCTTCGAAACGGCCAATGGCAACAGGTCGTTGACGACTTAAATGAACTACAAGACACCGACAAACCGAACGTAGCACTTGCGACTGAGATTTCTTATCTTCATCGTCACGGCGAAGCGGGGCGTTTGAAGTATGTACGCTTCAAACAACTTGGTCTTCCTTGCGGAAGCGGTGCGATCGAGAGCGGTATCCGTCGAGTGATCAATCTACGGCTCAAGAGCAATGCGATGTTCTGGAAGAGTGAACATGCCGAGTCGATGCTTCAAGTACGCAGCCAAGTGGTTCCTGATCAATGGGATCAAGCAATGTCGGACCTATCGGAGTTCCGCCGCACCGAAGCCCATGACAGCTGGGACTGGGAACCGAAAAACATGAGCATCAAAATTGAAGACTCTCCTGCCTTGGCGACCTGATCCCGTAAATCGCTTGTCCTCAGCGTCCTTTTTAGGGGAATGCACCCTCAGATGCACTAAAACCAGCAGCCACCCGGCCGCTCACGCGACTCGGCTCAAAAGACAAAAACCAAAAACCAATCGCTGAGCGAAAACCTCCACTGCTCCTCAATCAATTTAAATTCTTCCATCCCCAAAACCTGAGCCTCGCTCGGAAACCATCCTCAAGCCTTTACGGTTTGAGGCGTCGCAAAAAAGGGTTTACTTCGCGGCATCAACCGGCGCGACCAAGCATCATTGCATCACCCGCGGGCAAAACATTTAGTGCTCACGCCCCCCCCGCGTGGCTATCCAACAGAAGAAATTCATATAGGGGAACTCCAGTAGGAAGCCTTTCGCGTTGGCAAAAGGCAATAGCCTTACTGAGCCACTACAGCACTCGCCCACAGAGGGGACGCGGCTATATCACCGCATTTACGGTCAAGGGCCCCCCCCGCTAACCACGCACTTTGTCTCATTGATGCGTTTTTACGGCACTTAATTTCACCGTGCATGTCGACAGCCATTTTAGAATTGGTTATTCTATTTGGGACCACCGTGATAAATACTTTAGACCGATTCTTTTCCCTTGATCGCGTTCACTTTTCCTGCTTGATCATCTGGTTGATGACTGCATGTTAGACGCGGTTCAGGACAGTTGGTTTTCGTGTAATTCACAGAAACGGTCCTCTTTTCACTCGCATTTGGAAACTCGGTTATGCAGAACCTGGAAGACCGGACTTTTGTTCATGGCGTCGCCCACAGGCTGAAAGCTTTCATCAAAAATGCGGATGGAGCAAAACGCAGGACGCTGGTGGACGCTGGACCCCGTCGTCTTCCTTCAACCGATTCACGTGTTGCACGATCATTTGATTTTGGCGAGGGAGCCGAGATCGAGTATCGCCTCGCTTCCTCGCGTTCTGATTTCCTGGGGGCATTCGAGCTCCTCCAAACCCGCTACCTCGATGCGGGTCTCGCCGACTCATCTTCGGGAACGTGCCGGATTCGGATGATGCCCTACCACGGTTGGCAACAGTCCCAGGTCTTCGTTGCGGCCGTAGGCGAACGGATCATCGGTACGGTCACACTTGTCTCGGCAGGCCGGTTCGACCTCCCGATGTTGGATTATTATCAACGTGAGATTCGAGCGAGCTGCACGGAAGGAAGTGTCAGCGAAATTGCATCACTTGCAGTGGCCCCTGATCACACCAAGCCCACCGAGGTTTTCGGCGAACTGACACGACTACTGATGTTCTTCGCTCGAAATCAAGGCGCTCAGTCACTCGCCGCAGTTGTTCATCCACGGCACGCCAAGTTTTATCAGCATGCCATGGGCTTCCAAGTCATTGGAGGCGAAGTGCGATGTCGTCAGGTCGGCGGCAAGCCAGGTGTGGCAGTCCTTGGTAGTGTCAATGATCGATCGAGGTATCGAAAACGGTGGCAAGGCCACTATTTCGACGGCGCATATCGAAGCGAGGACATCCAGCCTCGCCCCATCTCAGAGAAGGAGTACTGGTATTGCCATTCTCTCGTGGGGCAAGCCAACTTGCATGCAAAACTAAAGGCTGGCGTCGGTGCATAGGAATCCATCCAGTTGATGCCATGCGTCAAGCGGATACGAATAAAATGCTCCATAAATTAGCCGGTGGGCGACAACAACTTGGGTGCACCATCGACCGAGAAATTCGTTGCCGCGTCGCACCGCTGCAGCGATTGACCCCATTGCTCGCGGTGGCCTCATTCACCCCTCGCACGGACACACTGGCAATTCGCCGTGGCACATTCGAGTCGTGCCTGGACAACCTCTGGCGCACACTTCCGCCACCTGGTCCCATTCTCCCCGTTGCCGACAGTGCTCGTGCTCGGCATGGCTCGCCAACCCAATATCCCGCGGCATCCCATGACGGATAAATCTCAGCTTCGACTTGAGTTGCTCGAGCTGTTCGGAACGGAACGGTTTCGTGACGATCAAAGCACGATACTCACACTTGCCAAAACAACGCTTCCGCAATCCACGACCCCATTCGGCGTGGTCACACCGAAGTCATGCGACGAAGTGATCGCATTGATGCAGTTGATCGAGCGTCATCCCATTCGTTGGCACGCAATCAGTCGTGGCAAGAACTGGGGCTACGGCGACGCCTGCGCGTCGACGGACGGTCAATTGATCATTGACTTACGACTCATGAATCGCATTGTCGAGATCAACGAAGAGTTGGCGTATGCCGTGATCGAACCGGGAGTGTCGCAAGGCCAACTCGCCGAGCAACTACAGACCTTTGGATCGAATCTGATGCTCGATGTCACCGGAGCGGGACCCGATGCAAGCATCGTGGGCAACACGCTGCAAAGGGGCTTCGGACATACGCCCTATGGCGACCACTATGCAAACTCGTGCAATTACGAAGTGGTGCTGCCCGACGGCAAACTGGTTCGAACCGGATTTGGTGACATCACCGAGAGCAACGTGGGTCACGTCTATCCGTACGGCAACGGGCCTTGCCTACAAGGCACCTTTCCACAAAGTCACGCGGGGATCGTCACCCGCATGACCGTGTGGCTAATGCCTCGCTACGAGACGATCGCGGGCTTCAACTTTAAAACAAACGACCCGGCCGTCTTCGCAAAGATGATCGACCGCATCGGCCACCTGCGCCGCAACGGAACCATCGACAGCGTCGTCCACATGGCCAACGACTTGAGAGTGCTATCAACGCACGCCGCGATGAGAGAACGCGGTAGCAGGCGCGACCCTCTGAACGCCACCGAGCGGGCAGAGTTGGCAAAGAAAGCAGGAATCAGCAAATGGAACGGACTGGGCGGTCTATACGGATCCCGCCGCATCGTCGCCGCCAAGAAACGTGATCTCAAGAAGGCGTTCCGAGGCATCTGCCCACTCCGATTTTTTTCCGCCTGGCAAGTCAGAACCCTTGCGAGAGTCTCGCGCCACCTACCATCCTCGACACTCTTTGATCCTGTCAAAAGTCTCTCAACAACCGTCTCGGACGTCTACGATCTGTTGTGCGGCATCCCTTCGGCGAAACACCTCGAAGGAGCGTTCTACCGCAACCGCCCCGATTCTGGCAAAGTCATCGATGCCGGACTGATCTGGATCGCGCCTGTCATCCCCTGTACCGGAACGGACGCCCTTCGACTCGTCTCAGCAATCGAACCGATCGCCCATAGATACGGTTTTGATTTGCCGATGACGATCTCCCCAGTCGTACCGAGAGCAGCGGTGTGCATTGCCAACCTCTCATATGACAAATCGGATCCTGAGCAATGCAGCCAAGCCGGGGAATGTTATCACGCGATGAGATCCGAAATAGATCGGCTTGGATACCCGCCGTATCGAAACTCGAGCATTCCCGTGGCAACTCCCACGCGACAAAATCGCGACTGCCGGCCAGCCGACATAAACACGTTCAACCAGCACTAAAAATCGGAACGCCAAGATATCAGGCATGCATCTCGTTTCGCAGCGGATGAGCAACACGCTATCGACAAAAAAACCCCAGGGTCACGACAGACCCTGGGGTTCACTTGATGCGCATTCAGTCCCGAATCGTTCCGTTTCTACGCAATCTCTCAAGCTTAAAAAAGCTGTGACTAGGCACTCTTGCGACGACGGCGGCGTGCACAAACTGCTGCACAACCAATCCCCAAGAACGACAAGATCGATGCAGGTTCAGGCACGACGGTATGACCGACATTGACTTCACCCAGTACCGTGTCGAAGAAAAAGTCACCAGTTGTTGACAGGCCGCCTGCAAAATTAGGATCATAATCCCCAGCAACATCTGCGAAATTTTCACCTAACGCTTCATTGAAGAAACTATTGATGCTGGCCAAGTTAGCTGCAAGATCCGATTCACCTGCACTATTACTGCTCGATGTCGTTAACTGAGGCCTCGCCAGCAAGACATCGATTCCCTTTTCAGCACCTGGGCCAATTACACCAGAAGCGTCGGCAACATTATCCAGGAAACCGGATCCGACGGAAGTTTCGCCGAATAGCAGCGAAGAATCTCCAAGCACAGTGGTTCCAACGTTCACGGAGCTTCGATTCGTCAATGGTGAGACATCAATAACCGCTCCTCCTGCGCCACCAAAACCGAGCGGATTGCCCGAAAACACGTCGCTCTGGGGAAGTAGGTCGTACCTGGCTTGGATGCTACCTGTGGTCAGGCTTCCGCTAGCAAGACTTTGACCGATGGTCTGATTGAGCCCAGTGTCGACCAAAAAGGTTGACCCCTTATCAAACAACACTTCATAATCACCTCCCGTACCGACCGAGACGATGTACCCCTCTAGAATCGTGACAAATCCAGCATTGTTGCCGTTTGCCAATTCAACGGGGTTGTAGTCAGCCGCCCCGATGCCTACTGGCAAAGCACGCACCGAAGGCAAGTTCACGAACGTCGCGGAGCGAACCCGCTCGCCAAGGGCAGGAGCCACATTGTTCAGCTGATTAACAAACCCAAATCCACCGCTCGTGTGAAGACTAAATACTTCCGGAATCGGTGCGGCGACGCCCGGCAATGGGTAAGGGTTCTGGACCTGCAGGCTGCCATTTGACGTTACAATCACGCCGGCATTCGCCGAAACCGAAAACATCGCTAGCGCAGCAACACACAAAAACTTACGTAACATTTGAAACTTTTTTAAATTGAAACTCTGAAATTGAAAAACTTGGTTCATTGATCAAGTCCCTCAACTACGCAGGTTTCAATCGAGCTTCCAAAAAGGGGCACGTCGGTAGCGTCGAACTCCACACCCGGATCACTTCCGATAGGGGAGCCTCACTGAGCAAAACAGACGACCATTCGCTCAACGCAAATCCCGACGCACTGCTGTAACTCGACGTGACCGTCATGTCACACGCAAAATCGCCCTTCTCCAATGCGGGCAACGCAATCGGTGACTCATCGTCCACCGGTGCGACCATCGAATTCACCGCCTCAGGCGTCTGCTCCGCACGCACCAAAATCCCGGCAGAAGCACATTGTGTTCCAATGGCCAGCAGAATGAGAGTGAGAAGAAGGCGAGTGAACATAGAGGCGGGCTGGATACCAATCCATTCCATTAGAGGGGATTCAGTTCGCAATCCGAAAAAACTTTCGGAAAGATAATTTTCGGCAGGATCGCATGGAAAACTTTGTCAAAATCAGTCCGTGCGAACTCATGGAACGACGTGTCGATCGGGCGGCATTTTCACGGACGAACGTCGATCATCGCTGACGCACTTCCCGCGAGTGACTCCCGCAAACGCGGCTGCCGCAATTCTATTGCAACGACTTCCAAGCGAATACACCCCAAGAGTACGTCGCGCTCCCAGCAGAAGTCAAGCGATGAAGGAGCGACGGAAATTTTCCCCGAGCGACATTCCTTTCTTTTTTTGGCAAAACGGCGTGTCTCAGGCGAGTTTTCACGCCATTCCTTTTTGACGGGTCGTCGCGGACACTTCCATCAACGCGGAGAACGGCCCATCACTCCTGTGCCAAAACGACAAAAAAACGGGCATGAACTCGAAGTTCATGCCCGTTTTTTTCAATTGTTGAAATCGACGACCGTTCCGCAGTCGTCGAAAACGACGTCAAACTGCCATGGCAACGCGTCGGCGTCGACGACGAGCGGCGAAACCAGCCACTCCAACGCCGATGAAGCTCAACAAAGTCGCGGGCTCGGGGACGGCGGCAACGACCGCAACGCTATTCTGGGACGTGAATGTACCGCTGTCGCCTCTACGAAGAAACAAACCCGTTGAGACAATCTGCCCAGAAAAATTCTCCGAATCAGTTGCGCCGTAGGTGATCTCCTGGACCAGATCCCCCGTGGGCAAATTAATATTGGCGGGGCCGATGACGGGGTTGCCACCTGTCGGCGAGCCCAGAATCCGGGTGAGGGCCCCGGAAAAATCACTTGCCAACACGACATTGTACCCATCTGGTGGTGTGACGATATCGACGGTGAAGTCGAGGCTGTAGTCGGCAACGTACCGATAAAATCCAGCCGAACCGGCGAGAAACTCCACCAAACCACTCGCGGTGGTCGTGGTGAGGCCGAACGATTGCGAATTCAATCCCTGATCGTCAATCTGCGTACTCGCCACAGCCTGGGTGTAACGGTCACCGGTACCGACCAGCAGGCCACCTCCATTGGTGTCCGCAAGACTGTAACTGGGAGTCGCCCCGCCCGGAACTCCGGTGACAAACGCCGTATTGTTGAGTGGTCCTCGGTCATGGGGGGCTACTCCTGTCCCATTCCCAGTACCGAGTTCATCGATGTACGACATGTGCCCGTCAAGTGCGCCTGAGTTACCAGCGCTGTACACTGACGCGCCCAGGGTGGCGAGCGACGTGTTGGAAATAGTCGTGCCTTGCGGATTAATATCCGTCACCAAGGCGAGATTCCACGTACCGTCGATACCATCGGTAGAGTCCGACGAGTATTCAATGCGCTGGTTCGTGATGTTCTGCAACGCACTCCCGAAAACCCCCGCTTGGATCGGGGTTGCGATGCACATCAGTGCCATCGCTGCAACAAATTTCTTTAACATCTGTATTTCCTTCTGAAAACCTACGTAAACCGATCTGTCTAAACAAAATGAGAGACAGTTAATCGGCTAGGCAGGCTTCAGAGGCTCGCTCAGCAGTGGCTTGGCAGGCAGTCTCGAGTTGGCCAATCGTAGACGCCAACGCAGAGGCTCCCGAGCGGTGGTCGCCACAGAAATGCAAATGCACACACTCGCCGACGCAGTCGTGCCCGATGAAACGACCGTCGTGGTCATCCCCAGTGTCGCCCCCCGCTCAACCCGTAGAGGCGGGTCGCAATCATCCGGCCATGGCATCACTTCCTCACCGGCAATAATCGCTGGCGTATTCGCTTCGTGCACGATCATCCCCGCCGAGGCACAGTGTGCTCCAGCAACAAACAGGAAAGCGGTCATGGCAAAGCGAATCAGCATGTGGGTATTTATAAATACCCACCAGAGGGGAGTCAACCAAAATCTCTAAAAATCCTCGGAAATAAATCCAACGACATTTCCAACAGGGGGCCCCCAACAACGAAGACACTGGACTCGTTCCCGAAATCCACTCCACTCCAATACACCCGTAACCACGCACAACTAATGGCATTTCCCACACACCCCAACCCGATATTTCCGCCCATGTCACTTGCGAACTCGGAGATAACTGCCCGCCCAATCCACAAAAGAGGGGGCACTGATGAGGGGCACGGCAAACACCCTGAAAACCATCCTTCAAGAGATACGCGGAGGTGGACACATGCGTGAGAGGGCGATGCCGAGTCTATTTTTTGATGCCGTGGCAGTCGGCGGGCAAAGGCGGGTTGGGAAGCATTTCGGGCTCCCCAGGTACTGATTTCACCGCGGGCGACTGTCCCCGCTGAACTTTTACACGTCGCTTCACGGCCGATCGATGTCGGAGTCGCCTTGGGTGACCAGCCATTGATGCGGTTCAAGTAGCGTCTGGCGATCGACCGTCTCGTCGGTGGCGACGAGCAAGTGCCGGGTGGCAGAACGCTTCAGAAATCCGTAGGTCTCCAGCGCCTGCTCAATCCGCTCGTTGATGATGTGCATCGCGACCGCGTCGACACCGAGCTCCTGGCAGTATTTGACGGTTTGATGGATCGCCGTCTGCAGAAGTCGTGGATCCGTCGAAACCACTAAATCGACGATGAATGCGCGGCGATAGTGGTAAGGGGCTGCGGGCTCGGTGGCCAACCTCGACGACAATCATACGCGTCGCGCGAACGTAGCTACCGTCCCCAGACGGTGGAATCCACCTGCTCACGAACGTAACGACTCAGATAGCTCATCCGTCAAGACGGATGAGCTACGGTTTCCGCCACGAACGCAGAGAACTGCGACCCCCGAACTCACGCCTTACGGATTTTCTCTCGGTGCTGTTGGACGTTTGCCGTCGCATTGCGGGTATCGATCACCAGCGGTGCGTGCTCAACAATCGCGTCATAGTCAAAATCCGTATGGTCGGTCGCGATCAAGACCGCATCCTGCTGCGATAGAAACTCAGCCGTCAGCTCTTGGCTGGCCATCGCGGGCAAATCGAAGTGCCGCATCGACGGCAGTTTCAGCACGTGGGGGTCGCTGTAGGTCAGCACGGCCCCTTGTTTGAGCAGCAATTCCATCAGCTCGAACGACGGACTTTCACGCGGATCATCGACGTCCTTCTTGTAGGCCACGCCCAGCATGCAGATTTTGCTGCCGCGGATCGGCTTGCTGGCGTCATTGAGAAACTCACCCGTCCGCGAGACCACGTACGCCGGCATCGACCGGTTGACTTCACCGGCCAGCTCAATGAATCGCGCGTTGAGTCCCTGTTTCCGCGCCAGCCATGAGAGATAGAACGGGTCGATCGGGATGCAGTGCCCGCCCAGGCCTGGGCCTGGGTAAAAGGCATGGAAGCCGAACGGTTTCGTCTTGGCCGCATTGATGACTTCCCAGACGTCGATGTCCATCGAATCAAATAACACCTTCAACTCGTTCACCAACGCGATATTGACCGCCCGGTAGATATTCTCGAGTACTTTGGCCGCTTCGGCGACTTCGCAGCTACTGACCGGGACCGTGCCCGCGACGGCCGCGTTGTACAGCGTCGTGGCCACCGACAGGCTGCCCTCATTGATCGCGCCGACGACCTTGGGAATCCCCGCTGCGGAGAACTGAGGGTTCCCCGGATCCTCGCGTTCAGGACTGTAGGCCACAAAGAAATCCACCCCCGCCTTCAACCCCGACTTCTCCAGGATCGGCACCATCACATCCCGCGTCGTCGTCGGATAGGTCGTGCTCTCGAGCACGATCAACTGCCCGGCACGCAGATGCCGCGAAATCTGTTCGCAGGTACTGATCACATAGGTAAGGTCGGGATCGCGGGCATCGTCGAGCGGCGTCGGCACGCAGATCAACAGCGCATCGGCCTCCGCCAAACGAGACATGTCCGACGTCGCATCAAACCGCCCCTGGTCGAACCAAGCCGCTATTTTACTGTCGCTGATGTGCTTGATGTAGCTCTTCTTCGCCTGCAACGAGTCAACCTTGCTCTGGTCGACGTCGAACCCAATGCAGGAAAACCCCTTGGTCATGAAGGCATCAATCAGCGGCAAGCCCACATACCCCAGCCCAATGATCCCGACCCGCGAGGTCCGTTCGTCGATGGATTGGCAGAGCGATTCAGCGGTAATCGTTGTCATGGAAATTTCGAATCTTGGGGGATGGAGATGCATTGATGATCAGCGGTTCGGTCACACGAACCAAAGTTAAAAAGATACCCGCAATGAGAGGCCGTGTCTCTCCGAGACTCGAAAAAGCGTCTCATGAAAAAACCCTCGTTCATCCTGCCGTGGTCGGTCGGACTCTACCGCCCCGCGAACGAGTTCCGGACGATCACATAGCCAACAACCACTCCGGTTTGCTGGACCAGCGCACTCAGCATGCTGCAGGTCCGCGAGGGCTCGAGCAATTGGGCCAGCTCCACGGCGAGGACGAACAGCAATAGTGTGGTGATGGCGAGCATCGCGACGATGTTGCGGACCACGCCTCGCGACACCTTCCATTCCGACCACAGACAACTCAAGAACATCGCTGCCAAGGAACCGAGCACGGCCCCCATCGCTCCGGAACGAAACAGCGTCAGGGCGTTGTAAGTGTCGCTGCCCGCAGAATTCTTCAGCGGCGATGCGATGAACGTCTGCCAGCGTTCACGGATGAACGCTGGATCGGTGCTGAAATCCAGCGGCAGCCAGGCCAACAAGCAGATCACGAAGGCTTGCAAGCACAACAGCCCCAGCCAGAAACCAGGGGATCGAAGTGTTTGCTGCCATCGCGGCACGAACGAACGCAAGCGTCCCGTGGTGATCCCGACAGCGAACAGCGTCCCGACGACGGCCCCCACCGCGAGAAACAAGGCATCGGTTGCCGAGGCGACGCGAGAGCGAATCGGTATCTGAAGCAACTCCGGCAGCACCCCGATACCGATCGCCCCCAGAAGGAGTGTGTAGATCGTCCATTGGCGGGCTCCGCCTTCAGTGTCATGGATCGCTCCGCGATCCATGGTTTTGATCGCGGAGCGAGCAGCGACAATCTCCCGCTTGGATGCCCAGCGGCCCCACCACACCCCCAGCGGACACCCGAGCACAAAACTCGCGATCCACTGATAAATATTTTCCCACAGCGACGGCTCCCAGCGTTCAAAGGGAATCAGCTCGATCCCATGAGAGCGATATTTCCGGGCCAGCTCCACCGGCGAAGTCACCACGTCCATCGGCATCATCGACCACGCCAATATTCCCAACGCAGTTAGCGTGATCGCCGCGTCCCAGCGCGTCGCCTGCTGAACTGCGTCATCCACATCAAAGAGTGTGTTGACTCGCTGTGAAATCCATTCGCCCACGTACTGCCAGATGACTACCGCTGTGACCGCACCGGCGACCTGCAGTCCAAAATCGAAAATCGACGAGGTACGACCAGGCAGCCAGCCCTGCCCCAACTCCGCAGCCAAACTGAGCAGCACCTGCATGCAAATCACGGCGATCGCCACGCGGAAGCGCCGACCGGCGGAGCCTCGATGGGCGGTTGCTGAGCCGCACATCCCCACGGCGACAGGAAACCCGAGTAGGAAATTGACCACGACATCGGATCGTGAAAAGTGAGGCAGCGGACGCACCGTGCAAAACGACTCCCAAACTACCGCGAACGGCACCGATGCAAACTGAAATGGTGTCCATGAACCGATCAGTAGAATCAATGCCGCCGCCAGAGCGACAATCGCGAAAACTCGATTTGCCTGCTTCCTAAACACGTGAGTCTGAGCCTTGCGTTTGCGATGTCGCGCGGCTTTGATGCGTGCGAACGAAAGATCCACCGTCTATCTGGCCCCACCTGAATTCACAACGCAGAAACGGCACGACGTCTTGCCGGGGCGGGATGTGGTTGCCCTGTGGGCGGCCGAGGCGTGTTAGGTACGTTGCCGAACCCTTGCTCAGTGGCCGCCTCCTTTGTGATACCCGAGATTGCCTCAGCTTCGGATTTCCCAACCCCACTTGACCTAGGCGGCCCAGTAGTGTACGAGATCCAAACCGCTTTCGGCGTTAAACACAGAACACCTCGGAAACCCAACTAGCCCCACTCCTGCAATGGAATGAAACAACCCCACCAGAGGGGAATTCCACGGCGTACCTAAGTGTCCTATGCTCAAATGCTCGCGAGATCCCCTTTTTACAATACTCCGCCCTCAAGACGCCGATCCTGTCGTTCTGTTTTCTCTTATTTCAAGGATCGCGTGGGGCTGCTAATCAGTTTGTCAATGGTTTTCTCGACACACGCCACTCTTCTACGTCCAGGAATTCAAGATGCCATTTCTCCCCCGGTCGCGACGCGTAAAAACACAGTCTCGTCGACCAGCGAAGCGGCAATTGCAACTACAGACGCTCGAGAAACGGTTTTTGTTGACGCTGCCGATGATTCTAAGTCCCAGTGTAGTTCAAGAGGGAATGACTGGGCTCGAAGGTGAAACACTCGTGATTCCTTTTACGGTGCAGTCCGGGCAAGACAATACACTAAAGTTCACCTACTCCGTAACCCCAATGCCCGAGGGCGCCGAGTTGCAGGTAGACCCTGACACGACGCAGCGACGTTTTATTTGGTGGCCCGATTTTGATCAAGCCGGCGATTACAACCTGAACTTCGTAGCCACAGACGAGCAGGGGAATCAGTCGACACGTACCGTTGACCTGCACATCGCTGACCGCACCGACGGCACCCCGGGGATTCGGATTTCGGAAAAAGTGGCATGGAATACGTATGAACTACGTCCGACAAATTACACGGATTTGATTTCACCCGTTCACGGTTCGGATATCCGCATTGACGCGATCGATCCTGAGAACCGCTCGCCAAATGGTGTGAGTCTTTCCGTGGACGGCCTTCCAACATCCGCCAGTAAAACGGGATATTGGTCCTCGACGACCGGCACCAATACGAGAATCGGCTGGACCCCGAAGGACACTGAAGTGGGAACTCACGTCGCGACGATTATCGCGACCGATCAAGAGGGGCATCAAACGGCCACGCCGATCACGTTCGATGTCCACCCTTGGTCAACTTCAAGCAATACCTTCAACTTCTTTCCTCACATCTTCTCGGGAGCCAAGGAGGCCTTCTACAATCGCGATGCGGCAATCAAGCAAGCCGTGGTGGCGGGGACAATCGATATTGGTGCGATTGCGTCAACGGATCATGGCCAAGCCTGGACCGCTGGTGACAACCCGGATGACGTTCCGCCCGACAACGCCCGCTATCGTCTCATGTTGCTTGACTCAGCAGGCAATGAAACGTCGCTCGGTGGCCCGCTTAAGGGCAACGAAACAGTCTCCTTCGATACCACCACGCTCGCCGACGGTCAGTATGCGATCGCGATTGAACTACTTGACGGAGATTTGGATCTGTGGCACCCGTGGAATTTGATCCTCACTGTTGACAATGTTGCCGGTCCAGTCACGGGGCCGCAACAGCTTGCCGCAGTGGGCACCCGGGGCACATATGGTTACTGGAACCTGCCGGGGGGAGCGTTCGGAGTGGACTGGGTGACTGTGGATGGCCCTAGCCAGAACTCGACAGAACCCTTTCCCTCTCAGATCGTCAGTCCACCGCAAACCGATGCTGCCCGCGACGCCTTGATTCCTATCGCCAGTTGGGTGTCGGAGCCGTTGACCAAAGCCTATTCGTATCGCGAAGAGGTAGATCGGTTCGAAGCGTTGACACCGGACGGCCATCCCTTTATCGGTGGCAAGATGGTCAAAGGGGAAAAGAGTGCCGAGGTAGGTTCCGCATGGAGTCTGACCACGGCAGAAGGTTATGTGGGTTTCGATGGACCTCGCAATAACAACCAGGTCAGTGACACGAGTCACTTCACACCGGACCCCAACAGCACCGGATTCATTGGTGTTGAGGCTAGCGGGCGTGTCTTTCGTGTCGACCGCGATGGCACGGTAACGACCCTGTTTGGCCCGCGTCGCCAAAGCGACGTCATTCCCTACCAATTCGAGGCCAGTTTCAATACGCCGCAACTGGAAAATCAAAAAGCAGAATTCATCGGGACCTACGATGTGCCGCTGGACAATCCCTGGGACCTAACCTTTGATCCACTGGACTCGAATATTCTGTACATCGCTGACCTAAATAACCAGCGGATTGCCAAACTCGATTTCTCACACGCAGTGCCCACGCTCTCGACGTTTGTCGGCCAAGTCGGCACGGCGGGATATGTCGATGGAGACGCCAATTCCGCTCGGTTTGATGGCCCCATCAGCCTCACTGCCGATCCCACCACCGGCGTGCTGTACGTTTCGGATCGATACAACTTTGCAATTCGCAAGGTCGATCGCAACGGACAGGTATCAACGGTTGTTGGAAAAGGTCCCGATTCAGTGCCCGATCGAGCGATGCTCGCTCAGCAAATTCAGCAGTCAGGTAGTAAAGACGATTTCTTGCCCAGCAACGTGTCCTCTGCCGATGCGACCATTTATTATCCATATACAGTGCGGCTCGACTCACAAGGGAATCTGTTGTTTTCGGAAGGTGTGGTGAGCACGATTCGGCGTTTGGACCTGACCACCCACACGGTCGAGAAAATTCGCATGTTAGACAAGTTTGGGATCTCTGACAGCTGGTTTGACGTGGATCGCAAAGGCAACATCGGACCAGTAGACGATCTTATTATTGCCGAGGGCCGGGTAGGCGGTCAGTTTGTGCGGATGTCCGAAGATGGTTCGCGATACGACAACATGAACGATGCTCTATTTGTTCTGCTCGGTGATCCACCAGGATCATATAATTCGGGATATGGGGCGGCGGGATCACACACTCTAACCTGGAGCATGGTCATTGACGATGATAGTGCCGCGTTGGGTGTCGTTTCGCATCATCGCACATCGTTCACACTCCTCCGACCCCGCCAACCCGGTGATGTCTTAACCAGCATGATTGACAATGGTGCCTTTACAAATGGTTTGGTGGTCGCTGCGGCCGGAACGGCTCAGTCATTCCCTTTTGACGCGGTCACGCCCAGCAACGTGCAATTGAATGGTGGATCGATCGCGATGAGCCTGCGACCCTCGCTATTTAACCTCTACGGCGCCAGTGGCCACGCCTTCGTCGGCGACCTGGGGACCTACGATGATCTCGCAAAAAAGTCGGACGTTGAACTTGCCAACTTCATTCGCGACGGTGCCGGAGGCTCAGTCCCCCGCCCGGAAATCACCGGCGTTGATCTCCGCGACCTGATCTATTACATCCGGTCGATGTCGCTGCAAGGTAAATTCGAATTGCCGGACCTGCAGGCGATTGGCGCCAACCTGCAAGCCGCAGGTTTGTACCCACAGGCCGACACCCGCGCGGTCGAAATTCGCGATGTCGTGGTCACCCCGCTCAGCGACACAGCCGTCACCGTCAAATGGGTCACTGATGAGGATTCCATCGGATTTCTGCAGTACGGCCCGACGAGCCGGCTGGGCCAGTTCTCCGCGATTGAACCGACTTACGCGAAACTGCATGAGGTGACCCTGCGAAATCTGCTGCCCGACCATGTCTACCACCTCCGCGTCCGCGAAAAAGACATGGCGGGCAACATGACGATCAGCGGCGATGTCTCCTTTGAACTGGGTGACCCCGATACGCAACCGCCCTCCGTGCCCACAAACGTCCTGGCAGCGGACCCTGCGGCAACTCAGGTCAAACTTAGCTGGAATCCCTCACAAGATGCTGTCGAAATGGGCGGATATCGCGTCGACCTTTCCACCAACCCTGCGTTTTCAAGCTTTGTGTCGAAGTACCAAAATTACTTCGTTGGTACGTCGACTTCGTTCAACGTGACGGGCTTGCTGCCCGAGACAACCTACTACGCTCGCGTCCGCGCCGTCGATGCGGCGGGCAATTCGTCCGGCAATAGCGAAACGATCACGGTAACGTCGCCAGAGGCTCCGCCGAACACCGCACCTGTTGTTCAAGTGAGTGACGACGCGACGACCACGGTCTTGGATGCCGCGTTACTTAACGCCACGGTTCAGGACGATGGCCTGCCCCTGCCGGGATCGCTCTCGTACACGTGGAGCCAAGTCTCTGGCCCCGGCTTCACGACGTTCAGTGATGCAAAATCCGCGACGACGTCAGCGACATTTTCGAAGATCGGTACCTATACGCTGCGTTTGAGCGTCAGTGATGGCGAATTGACCGGTTCCGATGCCACCGTAGTGACCGTCAACGAAGCACCCGGTGGTGGACTGGTGGCTCGCTGGACCTTCGACGGAAATACGCTCGACTCTGCTCGTAGCAATCATGCCACTGGTGATCATTCTGCGTTCGCACCCGGCCAATACGATCAGGCGATCACGTTTGCTGGCGACAAGAGCTCACTGCAAGTGAAGAATACAGCCAATGTACTCGCTCCGCCTGAAATCACCGTTAGCACGTGGGTAAAGCCAGCAGAAGTCGGCAATTCGTATCTGATCGCGAACGGTGCCTACGAGCTTCGGACCACTGCGGATCAACGTTTTCTAGTGTTAGTTCGAAATAGTGAGGGGGCTGCATCAACACCACTTTATTTTGGAAAATACTCCGTCGGCAACTGGACCAACGTTTCGATCACCTGGGATGGTACGACAATCCGCGCGTACCAAGACGGAATCCCTGTTGCTTTGGCTCCATTTTCAGGCGATGGACTTCGGCAAACCAATTTTGATACGCAGATAGGTGCCAGCATGTATGGTGTCCACGCCTATCACGGCGAGATGGATGATTTACGAGTTTACCGAACTGCACTCGACCCCGATGCAATGACTACGATCGCAAACAGAGTGGCACCGGTCGTAGACCTTGGCCCGGCGCAAGCTCTTCAAAAAAATGAAACTGCGGAGCTGACTGCTGACGTTCGCCTCAAAGGCCTGCCTGCCGAATCAGGCCAACTAACGATGCAGTGGCGTACGGTCAGCGGCCCAGGACAGGTGACCTTCGATGACGCCGCGTCTGCAACCACCAAGGCAACGTTTTCCCAGGAAGGCAGCTACGTCCTCGAACTGAACGCCAGCGATGGCGAAGTGAACGGACGCGATCAGATTACGATCACGGTGGAACCGATCCAGCCGTTAGGGCGTTGGCAGTTTGATGGTGATTTGCTCGACAGCGAATGCAGTCTCGATGGCAGCGCGGCAGCGCCGGTGTTTATCAGCGGTCAAGACGAGCAAGCGATCGTTTTCAATGATTCCACGCAGCGCGTCGTCGTGAATGATCCGACTGCGATGCTAACACCGACGCAGATCACGGTTGCGACTTGGGTGAAACCTGAGGTTGTGGCGAATGCATACTTGGTCGCCAATCGCTCCTACGCTATTCGAACGACGACCAGCAACCAGTTTCTTGCGACACTTCGCAATCAGAGTGGCCAAAATTCGCCCACCGTCTATTTTGGTCATTACGACGTCAACGTTTGGACTCATCTCTCGCTGACCTGGGATGGCACCACCATCCAAGCGTACCAAGACGGTGTTTTGCAAACAGCAGTTGATTTTCAAGGAACCTCGTTAGCCAAGTCAACGGCCCCGATGTCGATTGGCACGAGCATTTGGGGTGCGTACGGATTCCACGGTTTAATGGATGACCTGCGTATCTATGGCATCGCACTGGATTCCGACACGATTCAAGAACTTGCAGTGTCGGCAGTAGAGCGGGCGATCCTGGCGACTCCATCGATAGCCATGGATGATCGCACGACTAGCGAAGAATCCCCGACAGCTGAGGATGTCGATCTTCTCTTTGCGTCCACGTCTATGCTCGACCAACACTGATTGGCGGCGAACGAAAGCTCCTGGCCGAAAAAACTTCCAATCTTAATCATTTGCTCGTCACTTCTTAACGAGCAAATGCGTTGGCATCGATAGCATGAGTTTTGTCATTTTGCAGACAAATTCCCAGGCATCGGTAGCTAAGAGATTGACTATGATCGCGTCAACCAAAACACCACTCCAAGACCGAGTGGCATCGCAATTCCCTGTCGTTCATCGAGCCCCCGGTCCAGTCCATGTGCTAGGCCATGGACGATCGGGAACCAGTATCTTCTCCGCCATCTGCCGCGTTCATTTGGGAATCGGTATTGCGACCGAAAGCCAGTTCATACTGCGCATGCGATGTCATCTCCATCGCTTTGAACCATTGTCAGATGACAAAAACCTGCGGCGACTCGTCCACGCCATCCTGGAAGAACGATACTTCAAACGTTCCGCAAAATTTGGCGTTCATGTCACGACCGACCAGGTTCTCCGACAATTGCGGCAGCGCACCTATAGTGGCATCCTTGACACGATCTTCAGCGAAGTTGCCAAGCAGGTCGGTTGCCCGCGTTGGGGCGACAAAAGTCCTACCTATGCCGAGGATCTGCCCGCGATCTTAGATTTGTTCCCCAACTCTCAGTTTATCCATATCGTCCGTGATGGACGCGACGTGGCCCTGTCCGCGATGGCCCATCCCCGCAGTGGAATCAAGAATACGGTCGTGGCTGCCCGCGATTGGCGACGGTCTGTCGAGCGAATTCAACAGTTTGGAGATCAGTTGGGACCAGAGAAGTTCGTCACCATCCGCTACGAAGATTTGCTCGACGATCCGCAAAGTGTGTTGGCCAAGTTGATTCCATTTTTGCAGATCGACGACAGAGGAGGCGAACTACTTGAGTATGCCACGGCACAAATCGAAGAGGAACTGATGCATGGAAACCATTCCAAATGGAAGCAAGCGATGTCGGCGCGCCAGATCCACGACTTCGACTCGATCGCGGGAAACCTGCTCGCCGAAAATGGATACTCCACTTCTGTGAACACTTCCCGGAATATCGGCGCGATCGAAAGCCTTATTTCCGAAGCACACAATTCTGCGGTGCAATGGTGTCATCCGCAATATTGGGCGGTGAACCTGCACAGCTTGAAGGTAAAACTAAAGGACTTGCGTTCGTAAGCCACGATGTGGTTGAATCACTTTCGCTGGACAGCGATACATTCAAAGCAAGGTCCGTCTTTTCCGAAAGCGTCAGATCAGCTGGATTTTCCCCTAACTCATTTCGTCGCATACCAGATGCTGATTGAATGAGCCGAGTCGCGTGAGCGGCCGGGTGGCACGCGTTACCCAATGCCTTACGGCATTCGGCTCATTGCGGGTCCAACTTGGACGAAACCAAGTGACCGATCACAGAGGGATTCGGTTTCTCGCATACCGCATGTTGATTGAATGAGCCGAGTCGCGTGAGCGGCCGGGTGACGCGTGTTACCCGATGCCTTACGGCATTCGGCTCATTGCGGGTCCAACTTGGACGAAACCAAGTGACCGGTCACAGAGGGATTCGGTTTCTCGCATACCGGATGTTGATTGAATGAGCCGAGTCGCGTGAGCGGCCGGGTGGCACGCGTTACCCGATGCCTTACGGCATTCGGCTCATTGCAGGTCCATCTTGGACGAAACCAAGTGACCGATCACAGAGGGATTCGGTTTCTCGCATACCGGATGTTGATTGAATGAGCCGAGTCGCGTGAACGGCCGGGTGGCACGCGTTACCCGATGCCTTACGGCATTCGGCTCATTGCGGGTCCAACTTGGACGAAACCAAGTGACCGATCACAGAGGGATTCGGTTTCTCGCATACCGGATGTTGATTGAATGAGCCGAGTCGCGTGAGCGGCCGGGTGGCGCGTGTTACCCGATGCCTTACGGCATTCGGCTCATTGCAAGTCCAACTTGGACGAAACCAAGTGACCGATCACAGAGGGATTCGGTTTCTCGCATACCGGATGTTGATTGAATGAGCCGAGTCGCGTGAACGGCCGGGTGGCACGCGTTACCCGATGCCTTACGGCATTCGGCTCATTGCAGGTCCAACTTGGACGAAACCAAGTGACCGATTACAGAGGGATTCGGTTTCTCGCATACCGGATGTTGATTGAATGAGCCGAGTCGCGTGAGCGGCCGGGTGGCACGCGTTACCCAATGCCTTACGGCATTCGGCTCATTGCGGGTCCAACTTGGACGAAACCAAGTGACCGATTACAGAGGGATTCGGTTTCTCGCATACCGGATGTTGATTGAATGAGCCGAGTCGCGTGAGCGACCGGGTGGCACGCGTTACCCGATGCCTTACGGCATTCGGCTCATTGCGGGGCCAACTTGGACGAAACCAAGTGACCGGTCACAGAGGGATTCGGTTTCTCGCATACCGGATGTTGATTGAATGAGCCGAGTCGCGTGAGCGGCCGGGTGGCACGCGTTACCCGATGCCTTACGGCATTCGGCTCATTGCGGGGCCAACTTGGACGAAACCAAGTGACCGGTCACAGAGGGATTCGGTTTCTCGCATACCGGATGTTGATTGGATGAGCCGAGTCGCGTGAGCGGCCGGGTGGCGCGTGTTACCCGATGCCTTACGGCATTCGGCTCATTGCAGGTCGAAAATCGACTAAATCAACAGGCCGTTAAGTCGCGGTTTAGGAAAACAGGCAAATTTGCTCTGTCCAGCTCATATGCCGCTAATCGCTTGGATGCGAAATGTGAATTCCGTAAAGGGCCAAAAAATCGAATGTGCCCGCTTCTTTGATGACTCGGGCTGGCACACCGCCTACGGTCGTGTGCGATGGTACGTCCTTGGTCACGACGGCGTTGGCGCCCACGATTGCACCGTCGCCAACATGGACTTTTCCGACAACGACAGCTCCCGTACGAATCATAACATAGTTGCCAATAACAGGTTTACTATCGGGTCCGTTGCTTCCAATGGTGACATTCTGATTGATCGAGCAATTTTCGCCGATAGATTGCGCGTTGATAATAGTTGAGAAACCGTGTTGAATGCGCAGTCCTCCACCAATGTCTTTGGTCATAATCTGAAAGGACTCGTACCCTCCATAGCAAGATTGCAAGCAGTAGCCGAAAATCTTTAGAAATCCACCACTCGACTTGAGACGATAGTACAGCTGGTTTCGAAACGCGGGGTCAGTCGCGAATCGGCGAGACAACAGACTTGCGGGAGCCTTTTCGCCGGTGAATTTCACCCACAGCAGATCATGCGAAATCAGCAAATAAATGGGGTGAAAGTAGATAAAGAGAACAGGAAATGCAAACACCATATATAAAAGAGTTCTCATGACATTGACATCGTATTGAAGAATTGCCGGACAAGCCAACGGCACCGATGTTGCGATGCAAATTGCATTTCCAGTACTGATTGATAGGTAACGATGGAGCCTGGTGCCTATCGATTGAAAGATGCCACCCGACGCCCGACGCCCGACGCCCGACGCCCGACGGTGGAATCCACTCTCTGGCAAACGCAGCAACTTGGTTAAATCATCGTTTGCTGCTGAGCGACTGGCAGATCGTTTCAAACTGCCTTGCTATCGCTTCGCTGCTGAAGTGTTCGCGTACATGCGTCAATGCAGCATGCGTGATGCGTGTTCTGTCAAGTGGATCTTCTAACAACCGGCAAACCGCGTCTGAGAACGCCACACTGGAATCGGCACGGAGCCAGTGTTCCCCGTCGGTGATGTTCAGTCCATCAGCACCGAGCGTCGTGCTGACCACGGCCGTCCCGGATGCCATCGCTTCGAAAATTTTCAGCCTCGTTCCGCCACCTGAGTAAAGCGGAACGATACAGAGCTGCGCCCTTGATAGGTAGGGGCGTACATCGTCGACCGTGCCGCTCACGCTGACTCCGGTGCAACGTTCCAATCGCTTGATCGCGCCCGATGGGTTCCGGCCTACGATCTCCAGCGTCACACCCGGATGTCGCGTTTGGATTTGAGGCAAAATCTCTTTTACAAATCGCAATATCCCCTCTTGATTCGGCAGCCAATCCATCGAGCCGACAAAGACGAGTCGTCCATCAACCTTCGGCTGATCCAGCGGATAAAAATAGTCCGTATCAACTGCGGTATCGATTACATCCACGTGTTGCCATCCATATTCATCCGCAAATGCCTGCTTGTCTTGGTGGCTAACAGCGACGACACGGTCGAATGTTCGCCCCTCGCGAGCTTCGAACGCTTCCATCTTCCTCTGTTGACTACGGATGAACCAGCGTTTGGCCCTGTTCACTTCGTTGTCAGCCAACCTCCGGTAAATCATTGCCTCGACGTTATGCTGGAACAGCAATCGAGGGACGCTATCGAAACCTTCAACGTTGCGCGCCATCTGGATGAAATCGCAAATCAGAAGATCGTAATCTTGGTCCGCTAAGATTTCTTTCACTTGCCCACGAATTCGTCGGTCGAAATCTTTATTGACGCTGAACGGGTATCGCGAAAACAGATTACCAACCAATCCGGCATAAAATTGCCACGAGTCTCGAGCCGCTTCCTTCCAGGGAATCGCAATCATGTCAACTCCCAGATCTCGCATCTGATCGAGATACGGCTCTTCCTCGTTCAGCACATTGCACAGGTATGTCAACTGATGCCACTTCGCCAGATGTTGAACCACATTGAGCGTGCGAATTTTGCCGCCAGTATTCGCGGGGAACAGGGGGCGTTTTTGGAGAAAGAGAATTTTCAAAACAGGTTTAACGCTTTCGGCCCGGAGAGCCGAGCGACAGTATTTGCTTTCGTGTATTTCGTGGTTGAGCAAACGTTTACCGTCACGGCCGATCGATGTCGGAATCGCCTTGGGTGATCAGCCATTGGGATGGCTCTAGCAACTTCTGCTGATCCACCGCTTCATCCATCGCAACGAGTAACTGCCGTGTCGATGGCCGCTTCAAGAATCCGTAGGATTCCAGCGTCTGTTCAATCTGCTCGTTGATCACGTGCATGGTGATTGCGTCGACGCCGATCGATTGGCAGTACTCCACCGTCTTGTGAATCGTGGTCTGCAGTTGACGAAGATGGGTTGACACGATCAGGTCGACGATGAATGCGCGGCGATAGTGGTAAGGAGGTGCGGGTTCCGCGATTAAGAGAACGACACAGGCGACGAGTTCACCGTCGACTAGGATTTCCAGACGCCTAAAGGACTGTCCCGGCTGATCAACGTACTTCCAGTTTAAGAACGACGCGTCACGTACGGTCGCACATCCATAACACCCCGAAACCTTCTCCCACAACCGGTCATGGCGTCCATCGAAGCGATCGATCTGACGAACCGTCGCGGGTGCAGATGACGCAGGACTGAGCATTCGACGCGCCTTGCCGCGCAGGCGCATCCAAGCGGAGGCCGCAGGAATCGCGGCCGGGTGTAGTTTCCCTTTGAGAACCCGCCCTGGATTGATCGCCAGCAAATAGGTCTGTAGCGGCGCGACTCGTTTCCAGCCTAGATTTTCGAGGATCGCACGCATGTTTTCGGTTTGCCCCAACGAGAGGTTGAAGGGCATATCCTCCAACGACTGAATCACCAGCCGGGTTCCGACCCCACGGTCGCGGTGTGACTCCAGCACCATCGTTTCAATTAACCAAGCCGTGGTGGACTGTTTACCGCGGATCTGGAATCGAACGAGTTGGGCGCCATGATGTCCGACGATTTTGTCGCCGTCTTGGAACAACCATACTTGCGGATCCACACCCAATCGTTGGGCGGATTCGAGAAACATCCATTTCCAACGCGGCATGACGAGGTCCCGACGACGATCGGGGAATGCCTGGGTGAGGAAGTCGGACAACGCGGGTTCGACGGCCGCGCTGTAACCAATGATCTCGGATACTGCCGCTGCGGGGATGCCCTGGACGAGATGCGCGGCTAGGGCGCGCAGATGGGGAAAATCGAGCACGCGAGGTGCTTGGGTGAGTTGCAGTCGATCTCGAATCCGATTGGCGAACTCGACCGCCCCGAGCGAATCGAGCCCCAGATCGGTAAGCGGCTGGGTTGCCGAAAGATCACTGCTCGATTTCCGTCCCAACGTGCGGGAGAGCTCTTGCGCAAGAAGTGCGACCAAGCTTTCAGTCCGATCCTCGTCGGTGCCCGCTAGTTGTGAGATCCACGTTTCGCGGCCCTCGGCGCGGTTCGTGGTCCCCGGTCGTGCCGTCGAATCGGTATTCGAGGTATCTGCAAACCGGATCGCACCCATCAAGGTCGTGGCAATGGCTCGGATCGTTGGATTTGCCAGTAGATGCGTCGAGCTACTGACTCCCGTTTGTTTGCGTAACCCGATCACGAGCTCCGCCGACGTCAACGAATCCATGCCGAGATCGAACAACGGGCCATCGAGTGCGATCGACTGCGGATCCTTGATACGCAGCAAGCGTGCGACTTCTGTTTTCAGCAGGTCGGCTAGCTGGAGGTTTCGCTCGTCTTCCGGCAACCCCTCCAGTCGCGCAACCCAGGGATAGCCCGAACCGGTCGGCACCTTTTCGGCATCGTCACTCGATCTCGTTAGGTGCCCCAATTCAGACAGCAGTGGTTTGGGGCGGCGTGATTCGAAAATCGGTCGAAAGCGAGTCCAGTCGACGTCGGCGACGACAGCCTGGATCGCGTTCTGGGCGAGGAGATCGGAGACCTGCTGCAAGGCAGCGTTAGCATCCAACCCGAAATTTCCGATTCGGGCCAACTCGGCGAGCGCGGCTTCATCGGCCATGCCCGCACCCTGCCATGGTCCGAAATCGACTGACAGAGCGGGCTGGCCGCTGCTGCGACGATAGTGGGCAAACGCATCGAGAAATGAATTTCCCGCGGCATACAAACTTCGATCGGCGGAACCCCAAACGGCGGCAATCGAGGACACGCATACAAAGAACTGCAAGGGCTGCTCTGCAAAGGCTTCCTGTAACAGCCACGCCCCGTTCACCTTCGCCGCCAACAGACGTTCCACATCCGCATAGCAGGTTTCGGCGATGGGCCGCCGCAGGTCGACCCCCGCGGCATGCACGATCCCGATCAGAGGTTGCTCGGAAATTGCCGCACGGCAGGCATCGATTCCCGCGGGTGTTGAAACGTCGGCCGCGACAACCGTTACCTGCACACCGCGTTGACGAAGACGCTCGATCGTCGTTTCCGCTGCCGCCGAGAGGGTCCCCGAGCGACTGCATAGCAGCAAACTTTTCGCGTCTTGATCGGCAAGCCAGTCTGCCATTTGCAGTCCGATACCGCCGAGACCTCCGGTCACCAGCACGATCCCATGCTCGAGCGTGGAGATTGAATTCACCTCGCCATGGGGCACATTCGGAGTCGCTGGGCGATGACGGAGTCGCGGCACGAACCGCTGCTCAGCCCGCCACGCAATCTGGTCATCGTCGCAGGGGTCTCGTATCTCGTCGACCAAGCGATCGATGTGTGCCATCCCCCCCTGCCCATCGAGATCGACAATCCCGCCCCACCACGAGCTGTATTCGAGGACGGCCACCCGCGAGAATCCCCACAGGGGCGACGAACTGAGCCGGATCGCAGCGGCATCGGCCGTGTCGACGGAGATCGCATGGCGACTGACCACCCAAAAACTACGCGGCGGAAGCTGAGCGTCGTCGGCTGCCGCAATGGCTTGCGAGAGCTGAAACACGCAGTGAGCGCTGCGTTGGTACGGATCCGGTTTCGCGTCAGGATCGCCCGTTGGTGACGAATCCACATAGACGATCCGCTGCAACGTCTCACGATATTCATGGATCAACGCAGACAACTCTGCCTGCGATGAGCAGACGACCAGTTCTGCCGCGTCATTCACCTCGGGAGCGTGGGCCCCGTGATCTGACGAATCATCTTGATGAGGGACGGCCACGACGGCCCTCACGCAGCGCACACCGAGGGTCGCCAGCGCGGCGGCGACCTCATGGGCGGCGGCGGCATCATCGGCCAGGACCAACCACGTGCCGAGATCAGCATCGCGAGGTGAAAACGTCCGTGGCAGCGATTGCCAATCGAGCTGGTAGGTCAAGCTCTCTGGGGTCCTCGCGGGCGCCGTTTCACGCTGCGAAACCATGCCGAGAACATCGCCTGCATGCTCGTTTTCGAGCTCTTCGAGCCACATCCGCTGTGGATCGAATTGATAACCCGGTATCGTGGCACGGTGTCGCGAGTAGGGCGCATCGAAGGCCGCCCAATCAACATCCACTCCGTCGACGTACAAACGGCCGAGGCTTTCCAGGATGATCGACCCGTCGTCGGCCCCACGCCGGGCACTCGGCAGCCACGCCGCGTCGGAAGCGGGTAAACACCCACGTCCCATGCCCAACATCACCGGGTGAGGCCCCAGTTCGATGTAATGGGTAACGTTCTGCGCGTTAAGGGTGTCCATCGACTCGACAAACCGCACCGGGTTGCGTGCTTGATCCAACCAGTAGTCCGGCGTGGCCATCTCATCGGTGATGATCCTGCCGGTCGCCGAGCTGACCATCGACGTCTGCGGTGTCCCCAGGGTGAGCCCGCGCAGCACGCCCTCAAACTCGTCCAACATCGGCTCCATCAGGGCGGAATGGAATGCATGCGAAACCGATAAACGCGTCGTCTTGACCCCGTTCGCGTTAAGCTCCTCAACGGTTTGGTTGACCGCATCGACGGCGCCCGAAATCACCGTTTGCGTGGGCCCGTTGATCGCTGCGATCGAGATCAGGTGGCCTTTCCCAGCGATTGCCTGCTGCGCCTGGTCGTAGTCCAACCCGACCGACGCCATCGCACCGCCAGCGGGCAACGATTGCATCAGTCGGCCTCGCGCGGCCACCAACTGCAACGCGTCCTGCAGCGAGCAACCACCCGCCGCACAGTACGCCGCCACCTCTCCGATACTATGTCCGAGCATGACATCCGCCTCGATGCCCCACGATTTCCATAGCTGCCATAGCGAGTATTGAATCGTGAACAATGCCGGCTGCGTGAATTCGGTTCGATCAATGGCGTGGTCGCGATCCGCGATACTGCCGGAAAAAACGACCTCATGCAGCGGTTTCGTCAGATGCGTATCGAGTCCTTCGGCGCACTCGTCAAAAGCGGCACGAAACACTGGGCTCTGTTGATACAGATTTTGCATCATCGTCGGATATTGAGCGCCCTGTCCCGTAAACAGAAACGCGATGCGGGGGCTCGCAATCACGTCGTCGGCAGGGGACGACATGCGATCGGGAACCGGCAACCCAGCGGCGATACGTTGGAGTTGCCCCGACACATCGTGCTCGGGGGAGATCACCACGGCCGCGCGGGTGCGATGATGTTGGCGGCCGACGTTCGCGCTATAGCAGGCATCGCCAACCGCCCGGGAATCGAGCATCGTCAGCGGCGCCCGCCACGCGGGGGCTTGCCGCCGCAGCCCGGCCGCGGACTTCGCTGACAGGGTGAGGAGGTGCGCACCGCGTTCGACATCAGCTTCCTCGCGTGCCGTGGGCGAATCGCACTCCTCCAAAATCACATGCACATTCGAGCCTCCGACGCCAAATGAGTTCACCCCCGCTCGTCGCGGTAGCTCCATTTTGAGCCCTGCTCGAGTCGCCTCGAGTGACGCCCATGGGGATCGTTGCCGCTGAATGTCGAATGGTAGCTCAGGGAAGGGAATCTGAGGGTTGGGGGCCTCCGAGGTCAAACTCGGCACCAGCGTCCGATGATGCAACTGCAAGGCCGCCTTGATCAAACCCATCAACCCCGCACCCGCCTCGATATGGCCAATGTTGGGCTTGATCGATCCAATCGTGCACTGATGGCGGACCTGCAGGTCGGGATGCCGTAGCCGTGGGTCGCAATAAGCCATTTCCAGGCCGCGGACCTCGATCGGATCCCCCAACTCCGTGCCTGTGCCATGCGTTTCGATGTAACCGATGGTGCGCGGATCGACACCTGCAGCGACAATGGCTCGCCGCGTTGCGATCGCTTGGGCAGTCGGGTTGGGAGCGGTGAATCCGACCGAACCGGCACCCGAGCTAATCCCCGTGCCCTTGATCACCGCATAAACTCGATCGCCGCGGCGCTGGGCCTCAGCGAGTGGCCGCAACACCACGGAAACGGCACCTTCCCCCATCACGGTTCCATCGGCATCGTCACCGAAGGGCACGCAGCGACCCGAAGGCGACAAAATGCCGAGCCGGCCGAGCTGGACCAGCCGGTTCGGGTCGACGATCAAATTCACGCCGCTGACCACGGCGGTCGAGCAATCGCCATCGGCGAGCGACCGGCACGCGTAGTGCAACGCCGTCGCCGAGGACGAACACGCCGTATCGATCGACAGACTCGGCCCGCTGGCCCCCAACACCTGCGACAGGCGGTTGGCCAAACTGAATCCTTCCCAACAGCGATAGAGGCTCCCCGTCTGGGTCGCGACGGCATTGGCAAACCGACCGTAGCTGGAATACATCACCCCGACGAAGACACCCGTTGCCACATCAAATTGATCGCCCAGACCGCCTGCATCCTCCAACGCATGCCAAGCGTTCTCCAGCACGATTCGCAACTGCGGATCCATGTACTCCGCTTCACGCGGCGACACGCCAAAAAATTCAGCGTCAAAGTTAGCGGCACCCGCCACCAATCCCGCAAAATGATCGCGTTCATCCTGCAGCGTGCCCACGGACGAATCGCGACGGACCGGTACGCGTACGACCGCACTGCGTCCCTCGGTCAGCATCGACCAGAGCTCCGCGGCCGAATCAGCACCGGCACACCGAACTCCGATCCCAACAATGGCGATGTCGCCGATCTCCGCAGCACTTGGGCGAGGTTCATGGAGCGCGGGCCTGCCCGCGAGCTGGCGTGTGGCCTGACCGGACGCGACCTCGGTAATCGCGGCGATGATTTCGGAAACGCTGCGGTGCTCAAATAACAGCGTTTTGGGTAGCCAAGGATACTGTTTACTCAACGCAACCGTGATCTCCACAATCCGCAGCGAATCACAGCCGAGGGCCTCCAGCCGGTCGATGTGAGCGATCTCGCCAGTGGACCGCCGGAGAGCCTTGGCGAATGTGGTGGTGACCTGCTCGACAATCTCGTCGAGATTCGCGGGGGTGGCCTCAGCGGTGGTGAGCTCGCCACCGCAGGCAATCTCCAACTGTCCGTAGGTAGCAAGCGATTGGGCGATGCGTTCAATTTGACGCTCTCGATCCCGGGTCGAAAGTGTCGGCGATTGCTTGGCGGTGGGTGACGCGTCCGGTTTGGGATCGGCCGTGGGGGCGTCTGCCTGTGCGGCTTGAAAGTGGAAACTGGAAAGCTTCTCCGCATCCGTGCAGCATTCCCAAACACCCCCGGCATCCTCGGGCGGTTGCGCGTCGGCGACGAGCCCCAGAAAGGATCGAGCGGGTGTGTTTCGATCGGTCGGAACATGCCGCCAATTCACCGACGCGAGACCCCGGTCGCAGGCGATTTTGCCGAAGTTGGCTGCCATGTGGTGCTCGACGCCCCGCCCCAGCACACGGCAACTCAACAGGAACGTGTCGACGAGCAGAGCATCATCCTGCGCGGTCCCGATCAAGAACCCGACCAACCCATAGTCGCCAAACCGATCGCGCACCCGCACCGTTTGACAGACAACGTTCGGGTCGGCCATCAACGCCTGCAATTCGGCTTCACTGCGCCGCAGGGTGGTGAAGTTGAATTGATTGGTGCGCAGGGTGAGTTGCGAGGCGCGCGCCAGGTCCGCATCCGATAGCGTTTGAATATCGATGTTCAGATCGAGCGAATCGATGAACTCTTGGAAATTCCCCGCACTCTGCAACGAGTCCTGGCGAGAGAACTCCTCGCGGTATAACTGCGTCCGCCGTTTGTCTTCCGCGGTCGCGCCCCGGGCCTCCAGCTCCCAAAAATGATCCAGTAGCTTGGTGGCCGATGCGGCGTCCGTCGGCCACTGGATCGTCAGCACACTCGGACACCCGCTGCGCACCTCGGCGCACTCCACCGGGTTATCGTCGAGGAAGATAAAACTATCCAAACCGAGATTCAGACGCGACGCCAAGGCTTGGATGTTCTGGCTCTTAGGTAACCAATTCACGGCGGCCGCCACGATTTGCTCGCGCGGGATTCCAAAATCAGAACGCTGGTCAAATACGGACCAGACATCATGCTCTTCGTTCTTGCTGCACAAACACAACAGCATGCCGCTATCGGCCAATTGCAGCAGTCGCCGGTGCAATGCGTGATGCACATCCTCCAACTGCACCCCTGCTGGACCAACTTCCCCAACGACGCCGCCCCACAGGGTGTTATCGCAGTCCAGCACCACGACTTTCTTGGTCGGTGCGTTCTGGCGATGGACGAAGCGAGCGATCAGTGCCGAGAGGAAGAAGTAATAGGCGTCCTGATAGGGGATGTGGGCAATCTCGTCGCGCAACTCGTCGAAAATATTTTGCGTGCCATCGATCTCAAAGAGGGCGTGGCAATCACGCGTCTCGATCAAGGTCAACCCCGGTATCTCACGCAGCGAATCTCGCAGCTGATGTTCGATTTCGTACAGCAGCGACTCAGGCAGGTAGTCGCTAACGGTCCCCGGGCAGATCAGCAGCAAGGTCGGACCGGCGGCGAAGGATCGGTGTGTTTTGATGGCGTCGATGTGCTCCTGGGCAGCCGCACGTAACCGGCGTTCCACGTCGCCTACGTCCGCGTCATCCAAATTCCACTCGCGCAACCAATCGCTGACGCGGAGCAGGATCACGGCCCCGTCGGAGCTGCGCGACATGAGACTAACAGGATCGAGGCACTGTTGGAGCACCTGCGCATAGGGCGCGAACTCGATACCGAGGTGCAGATCCAATTCGGCCGACCAACGCTGCAAGCCATTGCCAATGGGATCGAGCGTGAACGTCGAGCAGAGCACGACGCTTTGATCCGGTTGAGCAGTGACCTGCCGGATCGCCGGTTCGGTGAAGGGAAACGAATCGAGCACCTCCACAGGCGTGCGATCATCGGGACTCGCGAGGGTGTTGATGATGCGGGCCGCGGCGACCGCTGTGGGGATCGCCCCCATCGCACTGGTCGGCGTATCGTTCCAACTGGTGCGCAGTTTCGGGGGTCGAGCGATCAGGAAATGTGTCTTCGGATGCTCCCGAGCGGCCGTCTTGACGAGCCCTTCCACGGCCATCTTCACGCCGATGTAGTCAGCGAATCCCGCCGGGCACTCATCCACAAACGAGGACGAAATCGCCACAACCGTTCCGGAGACATCCGCAATGGATGACAGGAAACTCGCCAGCGGAATCTTCGACAGGGCGAGATTTTCGGCGATGTAGGAAAACGAGTCCGCCTCGGTATCGCCTGCGACACCACCGAAGCGAGGTGCCGCGCAAGCGTTCAAAAACAGCAGATCGAGGCGACCGTCCGCGGCGAGAATTTCGGACTTGGTGCGCTCGCACCACTGGGCGTCACCAACGTCGCCAGCGACGATCACGGCCGTGCCACCCAGGGCATCGATCCGCTCGACGAGTGCCCGCGTCGTGTCGTTGGGATGCCGGCAGGCCAGATAGACCTTGCACTTCGCCGCCCCCAAGGCCGCGGCCAATTCGGCCCCCAAACCACGGCTGGCGCCACACACCAACGCCACTTTGCCCGCCAGTTCACGCGCTGGCGGTGTCAACTCACCGACGTATCCGGCGGGGTCCGGATCCGCCTGCGGAAACCGGACGTAACTCTGGACCCGAGCCGTGGCAATCAACTCGCCGCTGACCGAGGCGATCTCCAACTCCGTTTCGAGCAAACGAAAATGCGGTTCATAGTCCTGGAACGTCAACCGATACGCCACCTCATCGCCACAATCCTCAGCGGCAGCCGCAGCAAAGTCAATGCTCAGACGCGTGAACAGCGAGGACAGCCCAGGGGCTTTCATGCCGACGATGAAGCTACCTAGCCCGAGTACTTTTTCCTGGGTGGTGGTCAGCGACGAATCGGCCGCGGAGTGGTGGCCAAATCGATGTCGACCGTAGTGACACGCCCCCGCCTCGAAATCGTGGGGCTGCCAGGCCACGGGAGCGTCGTCCCCAGAACTGGGATCGCCCGCTTGCAGCGCCGCATCAATCCAGGCAACCACCGCGGCAGTCGCCGGTACCGTGGGCCCATTCGTCCATGAGACCGTCACCGTCATGCGCGTCGTCTGCCCGTCGGTGACCGTCACGACCGTCGACGTCTCGTTTCCCTCCGAGCACTCGACCGGGTAGTTCCGGCCCGGCCGGACCTCGCCGCGAAACTCGATATCGAGCCCCTCGATTACGCGACCGTGAGCGATTTCAGTGGGGAGGCAGCGGAGGGCCTCGATCGTCGTCAGCGCGCCGTGAGCGATCGTGCCCCCGAACGATGACTTCTTGGCCGCGTCCGGATTGACGTGTATCGGATTGCAATCGCCTGACCACTGGGCAAATTGGTTGACATCATCTTGGGTGATGTGCATCGTATTCATGGCTTGTCGATATCGGCTCGAAACGAAATGGATTGGTCTGACAGCATGACAATCATACGCTTCGCAGCAAAAGTAGCTACCGTCGCTTGGATGGTGCGATCCACGTTCTCGCGAACGTAGCTACCGTCCCCAGACGGTGGTATCCACCTGCTCACGATTGTAGCTACTCGGATAGGCGATTCACCTCAGGTACCACTTGCCTCCACGCCGTTCGCCATATTCGTAAGAGAAATGGATTGGCAATCTCGTCTTTCCAGACAATGAGCAAACACCTCGCCCAGCCATGCATAAAATGCCTCGAGGTCGGCTGATGACTTCACGTAGGGTGAAAACCCGGGTAGTAGCGAACTGCTATGGAACATCAGCACCAACGTTGTGGCACCTTCCCGGATTGACGCATCGACAAGACGCTTGGCATCGCGAACGGTCGATTGCTCAGGACTGAGTTTAACCGAGCGGAGCACGTCCAATCGATCGGCGATTCCGGCTAGACGCAACTTTCGCAGCGGTGTCTCAATGAGCCAGCGCCGCCAACGATCGCGAGATTGAAAACCCGATCGAGTGAACCCTGACGTCACGGGGATTTCTATCAGGCGGCCAGCGGGTTCAAATTCCAGGAGGTTGGACCGACTGATACGATATGGATGCAGTGGCGCATCTCGGAAGTCGGGACCTCCCTCGCCCGCGTAACTCCGAAACGGCAGTACGCTGGAGTCCACAATGTACCCGAGGTCAGCCAGCACATTGGCACCGACGCTGTCCAGACCGTAGCGCCCAGCACGAAACGAAGTTGGACGCCGGCCGACCCGGAACTCGATCTCGTCAGTCAACCATTCGAGTTTTCGACGTTGTGACTGCGCGTCCAAATTACACATGAACGTCGAACGAGGATCAATGGGCAGCCCGTCCAGTGGCGGATTGCACCATGGATGACAGTGCGAACCAACCTCGCACATCTCAGTCTCCTGCCATTGTTGCAATTGTTCAACAGCCCAGTCATCTTGCACAACCGGCGCATCGATCAGATAGGTCGGAATGACTCCTCGATCCTCGCAGAACTGTTGGAAGCGAGGCAGGCCCTTTAGATTTTTAGTTGTCGGATGCGTCAAATAGCCGCCCCCCCACAACCCTTCCTCTTCGGTATCAATCGATACAACGAGACTTGTCATGCGTGTGTTTGACTAGAGTGGTGTTTCAGTTGGTGGCACATTCACTTGCCTTCTCGTTTCGTGATTCAGAATAAAAAGACGATGCCGAAAGCGAGGGTCGGCACCCAAGATCGAGCAGCCCCGGCTTACGACGTCCCGCGATATCCATCGCACGAAGGCACGACCAAATCTTTGCGTAAATCGATCATCGTGCAACCCGAGCCCGCCCACGCAATTTTATCAGCGACACCAGTAGCAAGAATTAGCAGCTCCGAGTGGTGGAATAGCTGCTGCTCATCTTCAATCAGCAGTTTCGCCAAATGCGGCAGATGGTGATCGATAAAACTGAGGTTCGCTCCCACCAACCCCTCCACTCGCACGTCGGGATCGAAAATCAGTAGGTCGTAGCCTCGACCCAACAGTGTCTCGGCAAGTTTGACTTGTGGGCTCTCCCGTAGATCATCCGTCCCCGCTTTAAAACTCAACCCGACAATGCCAATTCGTCGTGCACCCGACTGCGCAATCATGGCCAGCGCACGCTCGATGTGAGCTTGGTTGGACGGCAAAATCGAACCCAGCAGCCCCGTATGAATCGCCTCGCGTTCCGCATATCTCACCAGGGCCCGAACGTCTTTGGGCAAACAAGAACCTCCAAATGCGAACCCAGGACGCAAATAGGCCGGCGAAATATTTAACTGAGTATCCCGGCACGCGATCCGCATGACTTCCTGTCCGTCCGCGTGAAGTGACTTGGCGAGCGTACCAATCTCGTTGGCAAAGGCGACCTTGACCGCGTGGAACGCATTACAAGTGTACTTGATCATTGCCGCGGAGCGGGTGTCGGTGATGATGTGTTCGGCAGCGATGTCTCGATACAACTCCAATACCGACCGCGCGACATCGGAATCGGTCGACCCCACGATGATGAATGGTGGATGATCGTAGTCCGAAATGGCGGTCGTCTCGCGAAGGAACTCGGGATGGTTGCAGAGAAAAATTCGCTGTCCCAGCGGTTCGCCGGCTCTGCTTTCCAAGGCGGGAGCCAGGCACGCCTCCAGTATCCCAGGCAGTAAAGTCGAGCGAACGATGAGGGTTGATACGTGCTGCGTGCCTCGCAGTACCGCGCCCACTTCCTCGACCACACGCTGCACGTGAGCAGCGTCAACACTACCGTCGGTATTCGATGGGGTACCGACTGCAATCATTACTAGACTGGCTCGGCGTACCGCTGCGGCGACGTCCGTCGTTGCGGATAATCGGCCAGCACTCACCTGTTGGGCGAGCAGTTCGCCCAACCCAGGTTCACGCACGGGCGACTGCCCAGCATTGATCGCAGCCACTTTGCCGCGATCTCGCTCGACTCCCACCACGGTGTGCCCGTCCCGGGCGAGACAGGTGGCCGTGACGCAGCCGACATATCCCATGCCGATTACCGCAATATGCTTCATCGGAAACCTCCCTCAGCCGAGAGGGCGAGATAGGAACCGCCGACGGCATGAGCCACAGGTGTTCGGTTCCACACGTAGAGCAGCAGCCCGGAGGGCGACATCATTCGTACCTGCAAAAGCTGCGGTAAACCCTCGGTGAGAATTGACTCGCCGAATGCTCCTTCACTGATTCATCTGACCGAAGCCTGCACCGGAGGTTTTTACGCATGCCTCACGTATCCAATGATTTGTTCGTGGTAGCTAAGGAACGAGCGGGGAACGACTGTCTGAGATTGTGGTCGAACGCTCCGCGGTCGATCATTCCGACCGCGGAGCGTTCGGCCACTGTCTCTCCGCTCGTTCCGAATTGACAAGGCTAGAATGTGACTGTCAGGCGAAACGAAGTCAAGCTCTGCAGAAGTGCAACTGGGCAAGGGATATCCCGGTCGAAGGTACACCAATGGCGTTGCCGGTCCCCGGCGAACATCCGTTCGTCGAGGACTCATCCTGGAAAGATCACTGGATGCGAACGCTCTGCCTGCAAAAAACTTTCGCTGCACTCCGCGCACTCGTCTGCAGGATGCCCCTTCAATATTACCGGGATAGCACGAAAACTCATACGGGTCTCTCCCCATTCTTCCGGTCTTCCACCCGTTGTCCTTTTTCCCATTGAGGCGGCTGTCGATTTAAAATCCCACGAACCAACCCCACTGCAATCCCCCACTGGCTGATGCCGAAATAATACAGCACACCTCCGAGCTGCGATCGGCGCAAGCTCGGTATCGAGTAGACGGCAATTAGTGCGACATAGCCGAATAATTGAACTGCCAGTGGAATGGCATACCACACGTGCCGAGTTAACAATGCGATATTGCTAACCAAGAGCACCACAAACAACACCGGCGAGAACCAACGCAATAATTTGTGTGAGAAGAACTGGAACCATAGCATGGGCTGGTTCCATCGCGGCACGTAACCTCGTCTAAGTAACTGGACCGCGCCAGCGGCGATCCGAACGCGGCGTGAAAATTCTTGTCGCGCCGTCGGCGTGCCGCTCTCCGTTGCCTTTGCGGCGCTCTCATAGACGATTCGCCGACCCGATCGCAGCACGTTCATCGACGCCAAGAAGTCATCCAGGATGGTATCGACGGGCAATGATTCAAATAGCGAGGCCTGCATGACGTACATGCCGCCATCGACCCCCATCACGCTTCCGATGCGTGATTCCGCACCCTGAATCCGCCGCTCCAACGAATAATACAGTGACTCACCGGGGCGAAATGCATCGTCGCTGCCTTCCAAGCAAACTTCGCCAGTGACGGCCCCGACATCCTCGCTGTCAAAATGATCAACCATCCTCCGCACTGCGGAAGGATGCAGCATGACGTTGGCGTCGGTGAACAGTAAAACGGGATGCTGCGCCGCGGCGACCAGGCGATTCATCGCGGCCGCTTTGCCACCACGCCCGCTGTTACCGATCAGACGGATGCGTCCGTCGCACTGCGTAGCGACGAGATCCGCCGTGCCGTCGGTGCTGCCATCGTCAGCAACCACCAACTCAATCAATGTAGGAGGATAGTCGAGTTGTCGAAAATTCTCGATTTTCGCCGAGATCACCGAGGCTTCGTTATGCGCCGGAACGAGTACGGAGATCGGTAACAGTTGATCGGATCGCGTGTTCGATCTTGGCAGGGGACGCAATACGCTCGCCGCCGGATAGAGGGCATACGCGTAAACGAGCAAGAGCGCCGATAAGAAGAAGAGCGTTTCAAGCATTATCGCTGCGGCTTCCACACTCCAATCGTGCGTCCAGTCAGCAACAATCCAATCCCCACGGCGGCTGCGCAATTAATCAGGAAAAAGTAATAGGCAATGTAGATCACGCGAATCGATCGCAGTGGCGGAACCAGGTAGAGAGCCGCAGCGAGATAGCCGCAAAACTGCAACCCTAACATCACTCCGAACGGTCCGGGAGCCCCCTGCGTCGTCCACTCCGACACGGCCAAGCACGCGTTCGACACGAGCATCACCATTAAGAACAAAGGACTGAACCACCGCAGGACTTTATGTGAGATGAGTTGAAAGGAAAACCACCCCACACGAAATGGATTGAAAGCCTGGGGCACCTTCAACACCGCTCGCAGACTGCGATTGACAATCCGGTATTTCCGTCGGAACTCCCCCCGGAAATCCGGCGCGGTGTCCTCGTAACATATCGCTTCCGGATCAAAGACTCCGCGATATCCTTTGGCGACAACTTTGAGGGGAAGTAAGAAGTCGTTAATGTCCACGGCCGCCAATGGCTCAAATAGTTCCTTACGCAACGCATAAATCGCTCCGTCTCCTCCAACGACGCTGCTAAGGCGACTCTCCCACTGCTTTAATAGCAGTTCAAGATTCCAGTACACATTTTCACTTTCTGCGGACGCTCCTGCAGCGGTATTGTCATAGCGTTGCGCTCCAACACTGAAACCCACCTTGACGTCGTCAAAGTGCCGTAAAAGTTTTTTGATTGCACCGGGATGAAACATTGAGTTGGCATCGGTAAAAACGAGAATGTCACCTTGAGCTTCTGGACAATACTGAGTCAAACCGGCGGATTTACCCAAACGTTCCTCTTGTCGACAGAGTCGCACGTTCTTGCCAACGTACTGACTAACGACCTCGTCAGTACCGTCATCCGAAGCATCAGATATTACGATAATTTCAAGAAGGTCGGGTGGGTAGTCAAGAGCGAGAGCATTCTCGAGTTTCTCGCGAATTACTCCTACTTCATTGTACGCGCTAACAATAAGCGATGCGGAAGGAAGCGCCGAACCGGCCTGCAGCGGCTTTTTCAGGCGAGAGAGCAAGAAAACGAACGGCGCATATCCACAGTGCGCAAAAACGAAAAGTCCCGAGGACACAGCGAAAATCGCCGATAGTGTTAGCGACACGGAACACCTGCTGCAATAGCCACCCACGTAGAATGCCAGAGGTGTAGCACGCCACCGAACAAAACAGGCGGAAACTTTGGTGATAGTCTCATGCGGTTTGATCTATAAAGACTTGGTGCCACAATTCCAGTGTTATCAATGCCATCAAGTGCTCAGAGTTATCCTCACGTTGGTGCAAATGCTCGTCAATCAACTGCCGGATTGCATCGTAGCGGAAATAACCCCTTGCCTCAATTCGTTGTGGAGACAGTAAATCTTCCACCATGGGGCGTAGACTGCCCCGTAACCAGCGACTGACCGGAGTGCCGAACCCCTGTTTCCTCTGCTCGATGATGGACTTTGGTAGTCGATCTCGCATTGCCTCCTTCAGCACACGCTTCATTCCTGAAGCGCCCTTTAGTTTCATGCTTGGTGGAATAGTGTTTGCAAATTCAATTATCCGGCGGTCCAGTAGAGGCACACGTGCTTCCAGCGAAACAGCCATCGTCATCTTATCAGTAAACGTCAGCAAGCTATCGACTAAGCTTGTGTGCAAGTCCGCGTATAGCATTCGATTCAGCGGAACTGTCGTTGGTGCGGCGTTGTAGAACTCTGCGACATGTTCAGCATTATGATGTTCTTCTCTGTCTGCAAATTCAGGAGTCATTAGTTGGCTTCGCTGAGACTCGTTGAAAACACTGACATAGCCTTGGTATCGCTCGGCTTCTGGGAGATCAGCCTGATCGACAAATCTCCTTGCGTATCGAAATAGAGATTTAATTTTCGAACCGCGATCAACAGGCAATCGATTTAGTGCCGGCTGCAATACGTGTCGACGAACCGGTCCGGGAATGAGGTTGACGTATCGTTGGAAATCCGATCCCAAATACCTCCGATAGCCCGCAAATATCTCATCTCCTCCCATGCCAGAAAGGATGACCGTCACGGTTTCTCTCGCGAGTTTGCTGACCATGTAGGTCACCAAAAAGGATGTGTCCGTGAACGGTTCATCCAGATGCCAAATGAGCGGTTTCATCATTTCAGCGATGTCAGGCTCAACCATAATCTCGTGATGCTCGGTGTCAAACTGCTTTGCAACCGCCTTCGCCTTAACAAGTTCACTGTGATATGCATCTTCGGCGCCAAAACCGATGGCGTAGGTAGCGATGTGACCAACGCCTAATTCACTCATTGTCGCAACAATCGATGACGAATCGAGTCCGCCAGACAAAAATGCGCCGAGCGGAACGTCGCTCATCAGTTGTCTCTGTACGGAATCTTTAATAAGCTCGTGCAATTCTTCCTGATAGCTCCTAATGTCGCGATGGTTCGTATCCGCGATCTGGTAAAGGGCGTCCCAATAACGCGATGACTTGATTTGCCCGTCTTCAATAACTAGAACGGTTGCAGGGTCTACTTTGCAGATTCCTTTGAACATCGTTCGTGGCGCAGGAACATAGCCAAAGCGTAAAAAGTCGAACATTGCGAGTTCGTCAACTTGTCGCTGAAATCCAGGAATTGCCAGGATAGACTTGATCTCCGACGCCCAAGCGAATTTTTCTTGGTCCTGGTAAAGATACAAGGGTTTAATCCCAACGTGATCGCGTGCCAACACCAACCTTTTCTTGCTCGCATCCCAAAGGCTAAAGGCGAACATCCCGTTAAGTCGTTCAGGTAATGCGCTCCCCCAGGCTTCGTATCCGTGGACCAATACTTCTGTATCAGTCTGCGTCGCGAAATGATGACCAAGTGATTCCAGCTCGTCGCGAAGTTCCCGATAGTTAAATATTTCACCATTGAAGACGACAGTTATCGATCCATCTTCGTTGAAAATCGGTTGCTTGCCGCAGAAAAGATCGATAACCGCAAGTCGGCGCATTCCCATCGCAAGACTGCCGTCGACATAATGCCCTTCATCATCAGGTCCACGGTGGACGATCTGTCGGCACATAGCTCTCGAGACGTCTTCTGACGCTGGCTGGCTATTTCGATAGATTATTCCGGCAATTCCGCACATGTAATTCCACTCGATTGAACGTTTTCTTACGCAAAGGTTGCTCGGCGATTCCCCGTAAACTCCACGTTTACGCAGCCTCCCCGGAATCAACCCGATGTTGGTTCACGACGAAATGATGTCGCTCAGAAGATCGGCTCCCGCCCACTCCGTAGACTTGTGTCTACAACCTGCCCGTAAACTGTTTGGTAGCTTCGAATGACGTCTTGCCAATCACGCATTTTGACCACGTAGTCATGCCCGTCGATCGATAATCGTTCCCGCTCTGCAGAATCACGCCCAAGTGCAATACAAACCTCGGCAAGATCGTCTGGATCGTCGGCTCGGAAGTAAGTTCCTGACTCACCTAGTAGTTCTCGAATTCCTCCAACATCGGAAGCGATAATCGCCTTCTTCATGCACAACGCTTCGAGGGGTTTGAGCGGTGTAACGAGTTCAGTTTGCCGAGTACGTCGACGCGGATACACTAGTATATCTGTGATTGAGTAGTAGTCAGAGACTCTCGAGTGCGGTACATGCCCTACCAACTTGACGTACTCCCCACACCCTAACTCATCGACGAGGGTCCGCAATCGCTCCGTTTCCTCGCCCTGTCCGACGATGACGAGCAGCGAATTTGGGATCGCTGCTCTGACTTTCGGCATTGCCCTAACCATGCAATCGACTCCTTCCCAGGGATATAGTGAACCGATGTAGCCAAAGCATAAGTTGTCTTGAAGACCAAGCGAATGAGAGAGACATTCATTGCGAGGTATTGGAGGAAACTGAAGTGGACTCACTCCATTTGGCACCACAAAAATCCGATCAGAATTGACGCCTCGTTTAATGAATTCGGCACGCAGCGTATCAGAGATAACGACCAACGCATCTGCAGTGCTAGCGACAATTGTTTCCAATTTTCGACTGACTTGGTATTTCGGCGACCACCGCGTGCAGCGTCCTTGGTCAATCAATCCTTCTTCCCAAATGCCACGCACCTCATACACAAATGGTATTCCCAAGCGCCTTGCAGCAATCTGTGCTGATCGCCCCCAGAGGCACGGGGAGTGGGCATGGATAATATCTGGCTTTTCCGCCGCTGCCACTTGAAAAACCTTTTCTGACATGAACCGAACGGATTGAAGATCACGCAAAACAGGAATGCGACCGGGCTTTTCGGAGGTACGGTAATACGTGATCCCTTCGATTTCTTCGATTAGGCCGTTTGCAAATGGCACGTGGCGACAGGACGTTACAATCGATGGCGTCCATCCCATCAATGCTTGATAACGCACGATATTTTGGCTTCGCACACAGTAACCGTCTGTCTGTGGCACCGAATGATTGAGTACATGTAGAATCTTCATGAGAGCTTCTCTTCGCTTTTGTGGAAAGCCACCACTAGCGAACCGATTCTGAGGGGGAGGAATGAGGGAGTGGGCCAATTCTGCTATCGATAATGTAATTCTGTTGTGGACGTCGTTTACACTGAGGTGGGATGCCCAGAGCGAACGCTATCTAAGATTGCGACGCAGATTCGAGTCGCTTCGATTCCATCAATGTAAGTGATTTGAGGTTTCTTTTTGCCAGTCACAACATCGACAAAGTGTTTGAACTCAAGGTCGTGGCCCTTGTCGGGGCGGCGTACCTTTTCATCGATGCGTGACACTCCACGTACGGTTAGCTGGCGATAGTCCTCCATCACAGCAGACGTACCGTCGCAGAAGACTTCCATACGTTCCTTCCCCGTTAGTTTTGACCCAACGGCGGTATAGAGCAGATTACCGAGTGATCCATCAGAAAACTCAATTGCAATCGAAAGATTTTCGACCCGCTGTGATGTCGGGCACTCGCCGATCCCAAAAGCGGAAACTTTAATTGCTTCACAACCTGTGAACCAACGAAACAAGTCAACAAAGTGGCACGCCTCGCCAATGATACGTCCTTCGCTATATGCAGTATCATAGACCCAATTGTCACTAGGTATCGAACCAGCATTCACACGAAAGTGCATCATTTTTGGTCCTGGCAGCGGTGATACAACTTCATGCATCTTCTGCAGCATGGGCGAGAATCGCCGATTGAATCCGGTCATGCACACACGCTCGCTCTGCTCAGCGACAGCGGTCAATATCTCGCATTCCTCGAGCGTCGTGGCCAAGGGTTTTTCGCAGAACACGTGCTTGTCCGCTCTCAATGCATCGGCACAAAGCGACGCATGTGACTTGTCACGCGTGAACACCATCACCCCGTCAATATCAGGATCGCTGAGCATCTGCTGAGTATCGGTGGAGCAATTTGCTGCACCGAATCGCAGCCCCATTTCCTTGGCACTCTGAGCAGTCGATGCTGTCAAAGTGTGAAATGAGATCCGATCGCTTTTTCTGAGATTGGGTAGATGAAATTGTTGAGCAAAAGCACCACAGCCGATTACCCCTAGTTGTGGACGAGAAGCTGCCGCTGGCACAACCGGTGGGATAGTGAGGGGAACGGGGCGTCGGTGCGGCTGGGTCGACGCGTCGTACTCAAGCAAGATACCCAAACAACTGTTCGGATCATTCATCAATAAGTCATAGCCTTGCTCGGCCTCCGCGACGCCAAATTCGTGCGTGATCAGTGGCTTCATGTCCAGCTTGCCAACTTGAATCAGACGCACAAACTCTTGCATGTTCCGATTCTCTGTCCAACGTACATAGCTGATCGGATAGTCATTCCCTTGCTCTTCATAGCGTTTGTCGTATCGCCCCGGTCCGTAGGAACGACTGATTAGGAGGTCGAGTTCCTTCATGTAGAACTCATCGCGTGGTGCATCCAGCGTACCGCCACCGACAATCACCAATCTCCCCCGTTCACGAGACATGGAAACTGCCTGTTGCAGAATATCTCGGGTCGTATTTCCCGCACAGACGATAACACGGTCGACTCCAACACCACCAGTTCGCCTAAGAACCAAGTCCACAAAATCTTGGCTAGCGTGTACCGCATCTTCCAATCCTGATTTTTTGCCGAGCTGCAGACGTGACTCCATCACGTCGCTGCCAAAAACGCGTGCGCCTGAGGCGTTGAGCAGTTGCGTAACCAACTGACCGACCAGACCGAGCCCAATGACCGCTACGGTATCGCCTACCTGTATCTCCGCGCGACGGACGGCTTGCATGGCGATGCTGCCCACGGTAACGAATGCGGCTTCGCGCGTTGTCACGCCATCAGGGACACGAACACACAGATTCTTGGGGGCGCGAATGTATTCGGCATGGTGTTCGCCTCCATAGGCAACGAGATCTCCAGGTGCAATTCCGTCTATCTGACTGCCAACTTCAATGGCAATACCGGCACCGCTGTAACCCAATGGTGTCCACTTTGTCATTTCAAATTGAACACGATCTTTCGTTTTACTCACCCCATCTTGCACCAACATATCGACGACACTCTGACGGATATCAGGATCCTTGAGGGCTTTCTTAATCATGTCGCCCTTGGTGCTGCCAACCGCTGCGGTTTCGGTACCAGCGCTAATCAGTGAGTGACGATTGGCGATCAGCACCGTGTTATCCGTGCAGCGAGGAATCGGCACTTCTTCAGTCTGAACCGCAGCTCGCCGAAGCGCATTTTTTTGCATGAAGATCTGTTTCAATTCTCAGCCCTTTTTCGTTCGTTGGTGGTCTTCAATTGCCTGCTCAAATACATCGCGGACGCTCGCCGCCGTTTTGTGCCAGCTCTTCTGTTTGATGTGTGCGCGAATCTTCGCGCGATCCGGCGTCTCTGAGAGTGTTTCGATAAGACCAGCCGCTGCCGCCTCGGACGATCGTTCCGCGAGGACACGCCCCAGTGCCGGATCTTCCGCTAACAGCGGCGGAATTCCGCCCACGGGCGTCGCCACCGCGGGCAGCCCACATGCGAGTGCCTCCATCAGAACGTTTGGTGAGCCTTCACGCGAAGAGTTGATGCTCAACACATCGGCCGCGCTGTACCAATACCTCAGTTCGTCTTGCGGACGATTGCCCGCGATCAGAACGTGGTCTTCCAATTGGTTTGCAAGAATTCGTTCGTTGATTGTCGGAAGAAAGTCCGCAGCCCAACGTGCTTGGCCACCAACGATCGCAACCATTGCATCAGGAAACCGCTCACGGATCGCGGGTAAAGCGTCGACCAGTAAATGGAACCCTTTTAACTCTAGTCGGTAACCACAGGCGAGAATCAATCGTCTGTCGCTTGGAAGTTTGAGCTTCCGACGCGCTTCGGCCATGGGAACCGGACAAAATTTCTGCGTGTCGACACCGTTGGCGATAACGGTGATGTGAGCGGGCTTCGCACCGAAGGACGCCATCCGATCCGCGATCTCCTGACTAACGGCAATCAAACGTGTCGCTTCGCAAATTGCTCGGCGAACTTGTGGACCAATCACCGGCAGATCAGGAAACCGGGCGATATCCTCCCCCCGGCCCGTGATGACTACCGGTTTGTCGAATCGCTTACCCAAACGAACCGCAGCAACCCCATTGGGGTACGCAAAGTGGGCGTCGATCAAGTCAAAATCGAACTCCGGTTTTAACCGCTGCATCGCGCGGCACGCGGCACCGTACATTAGCCGGGGATGATAATAGCCGCCCACCTTCGGCAACAACAAATATCGCGGGCGGATGACCTCAAGCCCATCGACTATTTCATGTCGCGGAACTTGAGACCATGGGTACCAGCGTTTAAAACGCTTGATCGGTGGGAAATAGGGGACCGGTGCCACGACACGAGTATCGACGCCTGACTGCGCCACGAATTTAACGCGTTCCTTGACAAACACACCGTGCACGGGCTGATTTTTAGATGGAAAGCTGCCGCCGCTCATCACCACCACGCGCCGCTTCGCAGAGGACACTTCCTCGCTGTGCGTTTCGGGTTTAGCATCGTTCACGAAGCACTTCCCTTCACGATACACGTCTCATCGCTGCCCGCTTTCCCATTTGCTGCTACATCAACGCAGAACACGGGCCAATCGCCTTCGCCTGATACGACGCGGCTATTTGGCAGCCGATCCAGTTTGTTCGGGGCAACACCTGCGAGGTAGTCTCGCCGTCCATCCGCAGTCGAAACCGTCCACGCGATCTCCGCGTCAGCAGTATCGATTGCGTCCGAGCGTACGTCATCGTGAGCGCACGTCACCAGCTGACCACCGACGGAGACTCGATCCAGTCGGCAGGGTGACGCGGTTCGCCCGATATACGTTGTCATTAGCAATTGTCCTTCACATGGGATACTGAGCCGCAAACGGCTGCCGGGGTGCCGGACACCATAACCGGTTGCCTCCCAACCGACAGGGGAGGCGAGATTGGCAGCGGACAATTCCCAGTCTTTCAACGCGGCCTCCGACCACATCTGGACCGTGAAACCTTGCTCGCCATCAAAGCGAAGCGACTCATCCTGCGAAACCTGGAAATTTTTCGCACCAAGTTGCCAATACCAGGAAACGTCTCGCTTCGTTTTCGATTCGATGCAATCGGTCACCCACATGCCGCTACCCGGTATTGCCAGGACGTACCGACCGATGACGACGTCATCGGTCGTGATCCTGCCCCGGGCGAGCCAGACGCGATCGTTCAATCTCGCTGACAAGGATGGCTTGGTGGCAACATTGGACCACGCCAACTGTCCCGCAACTTTCGCCAAGGCTGCGCCGGACACCTCGAGGGTATTGTGCGCTGCAGGACTGCGAAAGTAGTCCGCGTAACCGGCGGCACCTACGTAAAATGGCATGCCGGAATCACTCAGGACGTCGCTACCATTCATCCAGTACAGCACTTGCAACGTATCGGCGTGACCGTGGGCAACCGACGGCGTCGAGTCCGCATGCAAGCCTCCTGCGATCGGCCCCGCATCAAACAACATCCAGTCGTCCTTGTCCGCGGCGATCACATAACCGGAATCCGACATGACATGTTGTCGAGCAACGGCATTCTCGACCGAAGCGATTTTCGATAGTTCATCCCATTGCCGCCAACCATCGTTGCCAAGCAGCCAATAAAGCTCCTCGCCCGGTTCGTCATCGAATGCGAGTTGCGGGTCGTTAAACATCACCGCGGCGAGGGAACACAACGATCCAAATTGCCAATAGTCACGATGGTAGACCGGCATGGCACGGGCCGAATCCAGATCACCAAACGGCGGCCACCGACCATCCGGTTTCCGGAACGCCGCCGCAGCTTGAAAACCGTCGTGGGCTACTTGCTCCAATTCCGGGAGCGGATCCGATTCATTCCGAGCCGCCATGATGGACAGGCTGAGGAATCCCAACGTGTAGAACTGATACCCCATCGCTTGTTCGACGCCGACGCCATCGGCGTAGAACTGCCGGGGCCCATGCTCGTTGAGAACTCGGCGAGCCAACCGACGCCACTGACCACTGCGTTCATGTTGACGCAGCACGCAGCCGATCAGATACAACCCCGTCGCTTCGCCAATCAAATGGTTGAACGGACTCGAAAAGTACGAAAAGTGATGTTCGAGATACGTCGCATGATCGGCCAGACTATTAGCGATCATCCGCATTGAATCTTCGCAGGAATCCAGTCGATCGCTCAATGCGGACAGGGTCCATACCCACGAAATTGCCCGCATGGCAACTTCCAACGCACTCGTCCAGTGAACGCCTTCGTACAACGGGTTGTTCGCGATCCAATCGAGCAGCAGTGTCTCGGCACGCACTGATTGCAGGTCATTTTCACTCATCAGCCCACCGCGTGATAGATCGGCGAGATATTGGTGCCGGCCCAATTCCCAAACGTACTTGACATCACGCCCTGCAAAAGTGAGATCCCCGTAGAACGCACGATCCCACTGAAACTCACTTCTGGGATCCTGGTGCCAATCGACTTCACCGCGCAGATCGAAGTCATGTCCCAACATGCTCCATCGGGCCGAGTTAATCTCGTTGGCAATCCGCACGGCATCGCCCTTCATCCGCGAGCAGCGAGTAGGATTCAACCGCTGAGCGTCTGCGAATTCCGACGACTGACAACCAGGAACCAATTCCCGGCAGGCGGAGAGGATGTCAGGTCCATCAAACAACGATGCCTGCGTGAACAGCGGTGCCACCTCGCCACGCCGCCATACCCGACGTTCACAGCGGAGGCGGCGCGCATCACCGAGACGGCTTGCCATTTCCGTAAACGGCATCCGCCGCAATTTGCGGAGTTTTGAAATCGTAGAAGAGAGCCGATTTGTCATGAAAGTATCATCGATCTGCAACCGTGAACGGCGAAGATGTTTGGTAGCTACCGTCGCCAGACGGTCGAAAATCACCGTAAAGAAGTTGCTTCACAGTGCTACTCGGTGAGACGTGCTGTGTCACGCAGGCGTTCCTAAAATGCACCACTTTTAAACCGGCCTCTCAAAGACTTATCTGAAAGTTGCCGGGGACAAGCGTAACGCCATCCCCGGAATCCGAACCACATTGTGCCGCCGACTCCAAAGGTTGTCGCAGAAACTCGGTGCGTGCCACCCCTCGGGGCCGGCTGCTATTTGATACCCACTTGCCAGTGGTATTCGCTGGGTTCGACCACCGGCTACTGTCTGACAATTTCCGCGGGATCAAAGAGAGAAAACAAAATCCCTCCACCCCCAATACTTGAACGGCCCGAGCCAAGGCCCAATTCTCCGACATCACTTTTTCGTCGCCAATACCAACATGTAGGCGCTCATGTAGCTCATGCCTGGATATCGCAGGATCGCGTTCGATTTCAATGCAGCGGTTTTCCCGATCACGCGGCTGAGCAACCCCAACCGGAAGAGTTTGATGCCCACGACGCCATCGACTTGCAGACCTTCAAACAATGACGACGCTTGCCCGGGCCACAGGTAGCGATCACGGAAACGTGGCTTCTTGCCTCGGACGATTTCCGCCAATTCGTTTTTGGTGCCCCACAGTCCGTTGTTGAAATGCAACGCGATCTTGCCACCCGGGCGGACGACGCGTGCGAACTCGGAAACCACCTTGCGTTTATCCGCGCCCTCGACCATGTACATGAAGCGGGTCCCAACGACACCATCGAACTGTTCATCCTCGAAAGGCAGTGCTCGCGCGTCGCCCTGGGCGAACGAAATGTCCAACCCTGCTTCACTCGCGTTGGCGCGGGCCGTTTCGATCATTCCCGGAGCCCCATCGACGCCCCACACCTTGGCACCCGTTTCCGCCAACGCGATCGTGTTGCGTCCTGTGCCACAGCACACGTCGAGCAACTCCTTGCCCGGGCCGGCACCGACGTGATCAATCAAAATGCTTGCTTCCAACTCTCGGTAGAGTTTTGCTTCGGGCCCCGCATCTTTCCAGTTATCGTTGTAGAGGCCGGCACGCTCGCTCCAGCCCTGATTACGCCGCTCCTGAGCCGCGTCCAACGCAGTCGCTGGACGCGTTTCCAGCAGCTTCGAATCTTCATTTTCGCTATGATCATTCATATTCAGGACTTCAGTTCTCGAAGAAGTTTGTGACGAATGGCCGTCATCAGCCACTTGCAGTGCAGTGATTCTTTGATGCCGGGTTTCTTTGGTTTGGCGTACGTCAGCAGACGCAGCACGTACATACGAATTAGCAGTGCCTTGTAGAGGGGCGTCTCAGTGAGATTCGGCCGTCCATATCCCGCGATGAATGCGTTTTGCCACTGTGCCCAGGGCCGTCGCAACCAAGGGCGGTAAAGACGACACATTTCTAAACGATGAAGAAAATAGACGACATCCAACAACGGACTACCGGGCGCGGTCATTTGATAATCGATCGGCGTCACATGGTATCCATCGGTGATGATATTACCGGGCGAGTAGTCGTTGTGACACATGACCAGCCCCAAATCACTTTCGCTAATTTGCTTTTGAAGATTTTGTACGGTGCCGAGAACTAAATCCCACTGGGAATCGGAGATACCTCGATACCCACGCTGCATCAATTCGTTGATCCGAATACGCAAGTAGTCGCTAGCATCGCTAGGATTTTTTTCTCCAATGGGTCGACAATCCGCGTCGGTGATCGCAAGCGTCTGGAATGTTTTCAGCCACCGTCCCGATTGGTAAAAAACATTCAAAAGTGTGCGTTTCTGAATGGCGTGGTATCCAACGGTCCATTGAGTCAACGTCGATCCAGGGACTTCTACGGTCACGATCGTCCCGTGTTCAGGGTCAGCGTTGAGTACTTCCATCTTTCCGAGTCGGCGATGCCAATCGGTCCGCTCTGAGATACGGCTGAGCGTACGCATTTCAAATTTGACTCTATCCGCAATAACCTCGGCGGTGGCATCCCATTCGTCCGTTTGATATTGCTTCACGTACACCCATCGCCCATTTCGAAATTCACGTTGTACGTGGTTGGTGCTTGGAAACACTCGCTCGTCAATCTGGTGCGTCAAGTCTTTGGTATGTGTCACGAAAGTTGTCCAGGTTTTGACTGGTTTTTCCACCGGTAGAAAACGAGGATGCGCCACAGTGCCGAGGACCAATCTCGCTTCTGAGCGTAATGCTCATCCGCCATTCGCCGGAGCATCCCCTCGCGAAAGTATTCGCTGACGAACTTACGGTCGCAAATGGCCTCTTCGAGCGATGCCCTCAGGTCAGTTCGTAGCCAGTGACTCAGGGGTATCGAAAAGCCGTGTTTTCGCTGTGTGGTCACCGCCGCAGGCAAATCGTCAGCAAATGCCGCTTTCAAAATGTGCTTCGTCTCGCGGCCTTGAATCTTCCACTGAGTTGGCAAACGGGCGGCTAGCTCAACAATTCGGTAATCGAGAAATGGAGCCCGAACCTCCAGCGAGTTTGCCATCGACATGCGGTCCACCTTGGTAAGGATGTCGTCGGGTAAGTACCAGGTTAAATCAAATTGCGAATACGGTGTGAGTGGGTCCTCGCTCATCGCACCCGAAGACGGTTCGTCAACGTCTTCGCTTAGGGATGCGTCGACGCGAGAGAGAAAATCGTCACAGCAAGTTTCCTGAACTTCCAACTCCGTCATCCCACCACGAAATGCCTCCATGTTGGACATCCCAAACGCCCTGAGAGCACGACGACCTCTCGCTGTCCTCGGCATCGCGGAATAGGCAGCTCGGCATGCGGGCGAAAGTAGCATCCGGGCTCGTGCCAGTTCCCGCCTGGCGAGGATCCGCCGATAGGATCGATAGCCGCCAAAGCTCTCATCACCGCCGTCGCCAGCCAAAGCTACCGTCACGTGCTCGCGGGTCAGCTTTGAGACGCAGTAGGTTGGGATCGAGGATGAGTCGCCAAACGGCTCGTCAAATTGCGCCGTGATCGCATCGAGCATCGACAGAAGCGTCTCGGGGTCGACCGTAAACTCATGGTGTTCGGTTTGAAACCGCTTCGCAACGGCGCGTGCGAATTCCCGTTCGCTGTGCTCTTGATGGTCGAAATCGATAAAAAACGTCTTCACCGGACGCGATGACTGCTCAGCCATCTTCGCCACAACAATACTCGAATCGAGCCCTCCACTTAAAAATGCACCGATCGGAACGTCGCTGATCATGCGGATGCCGACCGCGTCGTCAAAGAGATGCCGCAGTTCGTCAACCGCGTCCGACTTGGATCCCTGGAAGACGGATGTAGGAGTCGGTGACCAATACCGTGTGACATCGGTTTGCGTTTTGGTGGCCACCAGCATGCTGCCCGGTGGCAACTTACGGACTGACGCATAAACACTCCGGGGCGCCGGGATATACCCCAGAACAAAATAATTGTAGACCGCTTGCGCGTCGAGTTCGGTCGAGGTTTGCCCGGCAGCTAAAATGGCTTTGATCTCGGATCCAAACCTCAGCGACTGTTTCTCTTCGCTGTAATAGAGTGGCTTGACACCGAGTCGGTCGCGAACGAGGACGAGACGCTGTTCCTTTACATCCCAGATGGCAATCGCGAACATACCGTTGATTTCATGGACGAAATCGAGGCCATACTGCTCGTAGGCATGCAGGATCACTTCCGTGTCACTGTCGGTCTCAAATCGATGCCCGAGCGTGCGTAGCCGCTCTCGCAGCGTCAGGAAATTATAAATCTCGCCGTTTTGAACCACCACGACCGATCGATCGTCACTGAAGAACGGTTGGCTGCCGCCTTCGATATCGATGATGCTGAGCCGGCGCATGCCCAGACCTATCGGTCCTTCGACGTGCACGCCCATTTCGTCGGGACCTCGGTGCACGATACTCGCGCACATCCGATCCACCTGCGCAGCATCGACGCGATCGTTTTCTCGGAGATGAAAAATGCCACAGATACCGCACATATTTTGCTAAGCTACTCGATCGTAATTGATGGAAGGCATTGGATTAGTTTTAGAGCCAAGCGGCGATTCGATGTCGTCTTTCGGTCCGCAAAAGCAACGATCCCGGCAGCTTTTGCAGACTGAACGCCCGATCTTAACAACCGGGCGTGGGCATCGGAAATGCCGAGTTTTCAGCATTTGCCGAGGGTTCAACGCAATCCGAGTCGGTGCTCGGGATGCCTAGGAATACGCCATCCTCCACAGGACCAGCAACAACTCGCACATGCGCCGTGGCAAACGCCAGCAGCCAATAGCCCCATTCATTATCGATAAAGTCACCGAACATTGCAGAAACTAAGAAGGCTACAATCCCTGATACCAGGGCAACCCCGGTCAACGCATCTTGATGGTGATTTTCTAGAACGGATCGGCGGATCGACTGAACCAGCATGACGATTGCCGTTCCAAAAAATGAAAGTCGAAGAATCAACCCCTGGATTCCCCAGTCGCAGGCCTCATTGATATAACCATTGTGGACCGAACGCGCTTCGTAATCAGTACCAGTAATTTGCTCAATGTAGCCCATCCCATAGACAGAATGAAAGCCAGCACCGCCAGCGCCTACCGGATGATCGGCCAACATTCGGAGACCGGCTTTCCAATAGTCGAGCCGAGATGCGGCCGACGCATCCCGCTCGTCACCTTCCGCAAACGTCGACTGAAATCGTTCGATGATCGCCGCGTCACCAATCAGCATGAACGCAGCAAACGCACCAAGACCGATGCCAACAATCGCTTTCCGCCGCAATCGACCCGACGCCGCTGCTAAGAAAGTAAAGGCAGAGGCGATCGCCGCCAAAAAGCCTCCGCGGCTGTTGCAAAGAATAATCACATTCAGCGTCAACGGCGCAGTGCAAAACGCCATTGCCTTGGTGAAATTCTTGCCACCAAGGAGGAAACTGGCGTAAAACGGTAGCGTGGAAACCAAGAGTGAAGCGAGCTCGTTAGCCTGCCGTGCTCCCGGCGCTCCCACCCCCTCAAGCCGTCCTCCGATAATTTTGCCACGCTCGTTGATGGTCGCTTCGTACCCAATATAGGCTGCGCCTAAGAGCACCACCATCATTACGAGCTGCATGTCTTGCCGGCTCTGAATCGAGGCATCGATGAGAAAAAACAAGAGCACGAACTTTGCCAACAGCGTATAAACCTCCATGCTGACCTCCGCGTTACCAGCCAGCGCCACATGCACCGCCGTTGCGTTGACCAGAATCAGAATGGCGATGAGCCGCATGCGTCGCACGAGGGGAGGAGTTTCGACAGGCACCTTCGGCGAAGTCATTTTCGTGATGACCACCGAGATCAGCAAAATGAGTCCACCGTAAAGACTCCAACGAAAACCCGCCACCGGCGCCCCCCACCACCAAAAGGGAGGGCATGCGTAAAACGTTAGCATGTAAGCGGCCACACCCCAGACTGGACGCCGCAGTGACAGCACCGTCACCGCAGAAAACGCAGCCAACCAGATCAGCAGCATCATCGACATGGACGATGTTGCCCCTGAGTCATCAGCTCATCATAAAATGACTGATAGTCGTCAATCATTCTCTGAAACGCATATTGCTCTTGATAATTCTGGACCGAATTGCGGCCCAACTCGCTGCGATGCGACGGGTTCATGATGAGCTCGTGCAGCGCGACCGCCATTTGGGCGGCTGATCCAGAATCGAATACGATCCCGCACTTCGGCGGTCCGTCCGCCAACAAACCATTATCGCCGACATCTGTCACGACCAAAGGCAGACCGACCGACATCGCCTCAACGATCGACTGGCTCATACCTTCACTCAGGCTGGTATTGACGTAAATATCCATCGCCGCGAGCCAGCGACCAATGTCGTTCTGCTTGCCGGCAAAATGAACACGGTCAACGACATGCCAGGTCACTGCCCGATCCTGGAGGGACGATAGCTCCCCACCGTCACCGACCAATACGAGATGAGCCGTAGGGGTCACTCGCAACAGGGAAATCGCTTCGATCGCTAATTCAAACGCCTTGACTGAATTCAGCCTCCCGATGCTGCCTATCAGGGTCGTGCGATCGTCAATCCCCAGTTCGGCACGCACTGCAGCACGCACCGTCACGCCATCTTCCATATGGAGCGACTCCACACCATTCGGAATAACCCGAATTCTCGCGGCGGGATAACCGCAGCGTGCCTCGACTCGTCCTCCCACCGAGACGGCATTGGAGATTACCGCGTCGGCCCGGTTCATGGCCCAGCGCATTGCACGGCCACGTAAGTATTGCCGGAACCCTTTGCCCACGATGGATCCTCCCACCGTGCCACGCTCGGCATGCACATGAATGGGCACATTAGCTTTGCGCCGGGCAAGTGTTGACTCGATGAGCGTACCCCAATTATGGGAATGAACCAGATCGATCGACCTCGCCGACAAGGCATCTGCGAGACGCCGAACGACACCAAAGTCATTCCCGGATTTTTTACCCAGCGTTACGACAGGAGTGGACGCATCGTCGATCCAACTCGCTGCGGCCCCTTCATTACTGAGGCAAATCACAACGGGTTCAAACCGCTCCCGATCGAGGCCATTAACGAGCCTAGCAATCGAACGCTCCAAGCCACCCATGGAAAAGCTATTGACGACGTACGCGACATTGATCTTATGACACGCTTGATCCGTTCCCGATGTCGGTATCGTGCTCCTGTGCGGATCTCCTGTCATCGAACGTTCTCTCAAACTTCTCTAAAACTCAGCCATGTCGGCGATAGTCGCCATTTCGTGGTAGTCACCATGGCTAAGCAAATCCCGATACCAATAATTCGCTGAACCCACGTCGCAGTGTCTCTCGGAGACACCTAAATTCACGAGCCTTGAAGTGACTCGCTCCATATGGGGTTCCCTCGAAGCTTATCTGCCGATGTGCTTGGCGTCTAAACGGCCCATACCACCAACTCTACTATTCGACATTGTCGAATGCTAAACAATTGCCCGCGTATCCTGTCCGCCATCACTAAGCGGTGCGTAAGGGATACTTCGCAGGATCTTAGCTGCATCCTCTGGAAAACTCGCACAGCGATCCTTCAAGTACATATCTTCAAAGCGGGCAAGTGCCGCGACATTGAGTAACTTACTCGTGTAGTCCCGTCGTCCACTAAAGTGGCCTTCCACCATGGAGCCGACGACCGCAGCATCGAATACTCCGGGCAGAAAATCACTACTGCTCACCTTGTCTAGTAAATACGTGCGCAACTCAGGGTCGTCCGCGACATCTCTGCGTGAATCTTTATGGGAAACCCGCTTTCGCCAACGAGAGCCTCGAAGCAGTTTTTCGTTGACGCGGTCAAAGACGCCAACCGCCAAACTCCCCGACATCCGGCGTCCCGTTTCTTGATTAGGAACGTCCGCGATTTTGGGATTCAGGGTGAGACATGCTTTCTTCTGATAGAGTTGCTCGAATCTCGCCCTTAGAGGGACGCGGAAATAGAAATCCAGCAGATCACTATCTAAGAAAAAGTGAACAGCATTGAAGTAGTAGCCATTGACACCGACCGTGTTGAAGCTGAGCCGCGATTCTCGGTTAAAATAGAACCAGCTTAAAAATCGATCCGCGAAGTGCCCGCCCTTCGTGTTTCGAAAACCGTCGAAAAATTCGCTCTTTAGTTTGGCACCGTGCTCGCTTTCAAAATCTGCGGATAGCAATGCTGGAGCGAGATGTGAGCTCCCCAAGCGATTCAGCGCGATCGCAATTTTACGATCGTCACTGATCGGGTAGAACGCATAGGGCGGGATGAAAGCGGACGACAGCAGTGGAAAGGTTGAACCATGGGAATAGTTCTGCACACCGTTTTCAATTAGAAACGGATGCAATTGAGTTGACGTCAATGGCTTGATTGGCGAATGGGCTTCATTGAGCCAGACTAACAGCGAAAGGTGCTCAGAATACTTATAGACACCTCCCTCTCTAGCGTACTGATGGTTTGGTAAACCCAGTCTCGCGGCCATCTCACCGCCATACTCCAAATCCGCTGAACCGGGTATGCCGTACGTAACCGTTTCAGGATGGAAGCCCGCTCGCTCCGCAGCGGCCGCGATCAAGCGACTGTCACGTCCCCCGGATAAAAAGACAGTCACATCCTTGTAGTACTCAAAGCGAATTCGCGTCGCTTCGATCATTTTCTCATTGAATTCAGAGGCGATTCCATCAGGATTCTTATCGATAAAATTCCCGAAGACCGGTCTCCAATAGGAGCTGAGCGACAGCCTGCTAGCGGAAGCCACGGCGATGCTTCCCAACGGCAGTCGCTTGATTCCGCTCACCAACGTCTCGTCACCAAAGACGTAATTAAACGACAGGAATTTATAAAGGCTGAGCGAATTGAGCGATGGCCCCTGCGACGAAGTCCGAACGATTGACCGGATGTTGGACGAAAGAATGCATTCGTTCTCTAATTGCTGGTAGAAAAAGTTATGCAATGACGCTTTGCAGTTGACCACCGTCACGACATGTTTCGAACGATCGTAAATGACAACATTAAAGTTCCCGTTCAGCGATCTAACAAAACCACTACCATGCTGCTGGTACCGTTCAAGCAACTCAGGCAATCCAGTCACATTGATAACGTCGCCTTGAACGACCACGACATACTCATCCGTGACGTAGAGTTTTTTCCGAGGCGAACGCGTGAGCGAAACAATGCAAATATTGTCGTCAACGAATGACTCCACTCGTTGGTCGACATTGGGCAAGGAATTTGCATCTACCAGCAAATCAAGCTTCTCACGAAGTTTCGCTTCACCGAGATTCGATAGGTACGCGGCAATTGGCATGGCTGAGCTAGTTTTCCGACGAGTAGTACGGAGTGGCATCTAAGATGCTAAAAATGGCGTTTCCATATTCACTGGGGACCTGCCATTGGTCGATTGGGGCGAGCGTGTCGGGACAAAGCTGAACAACACGAGCAAACCGCTGCGATTCCGAGGTGCCCCGCTTTGCGGTCAAACCGACGAATAATTTTCCTTCGACACGAGCGAGACCACGGACAAAGCCATCGCAGGTATCGATCGGCAGCACTTTTTCCACGATTCGTTCGCCGAGCGTATTCGTGCCCGGATTGAAATCGTAAGCGATCACCCGGCGATTTTTGCAATCAGTGATGTAGAACCGGTCACCACAAATGGTTCCGTCGTGCGGCCGACCGAGATCCTCGGCGAGCACCTTCTTGGTCTTCAGGCTGACGATCTGCCCACTACTAAACAGCGAAACCCATACGTCATCGCCGACGCATTCAGCGTGGTTAGGATGCAGATAATGAGGCCGAAAATCCGTGTACCGCAAATCCTTCCCACTCTGGCGGTAAATCGATGACCGTGCGAGCTTCATCACATTGCGAAACGGAGCTCGCTTGTTGAGATAAGAGTAGTAGAAATAGGACCCACGGAATCTCGCCCAAGATCGCTTCAAGTCCTGCATCATGAGCTTGAAAACGTAGCGAGGCTGACGACCAAAGTCCCGTACGAGGTCATGCGTCTTGACGAGATTCCAATCCAGGTCGAACTCTTCGAGCGTATCAAGACCTGAATTGCAAACCCAAATTCGATCTTCCGAAACCGCGATATCGTGAGCGTCGTTTAGAAATTCAAAGCTGCGGTGTGACCTCAACCGCAGCGGTGCGGGATCCAACTCCAACAGCTCAACTTCCGTGGAAACGAACAAACGGCCCTCATGCCACGTCGCCCCCGCAAATCCTTTGTGAGTCTCATCATAGTAGCGGTGCTCATACCGAAACGAGTCGACGATCTCACGCTTGCCCCAGTCGAACACCACAATGTCGCCATGGGCTGCGTAGTCGAGACCGGGAGCCAATGTTAAAAGCAGCTTCATAAGGATGGATGGTTGTTCAGATATGCAAATGCGGCTGTGACGCTTCCAGGGATCGCGTGCATTAGCTGCCGATGATTCGAAAGGTGCTTACTACGATCAAAACACCCACTGCCTGGTGCGAACCCCATAGGATCAAAAACGACTGAGCAATCCGCAGCACTGATCAGACAGGCCACGTATTGTCGTCGCTCCACGACTTCAAAACAATCCGGCGCCCTGTTCACGCCAAGGGCGCGTCTTGAATACCGTACGCTCGACGCGACGCCATGCGGCGGATTCGCACTGGGAGCTGATGTCATTGCAGTTTGGCGGTTTCTTTGCTACGGGACCCACGCACGTAACTCGCCAGCTTGCCACCGGCTGCAGCAGCGATAGCTGCCCTCCGTGTTTCGGCAGGAAGGCAGATAAGAAAGATCGACACCAGGGCAACCACCATCACAACGCCCATTTGTGCGATCACTTTCCAGATCCCATCGGAGGGCAGGGTCGTGGCAAGCAAGACTGCGACAGTCGCTGCCGGCAGGCTCGATAGAAACGCCGGAACGATGCATCGTTTCAATAATTCGAATCCAGAAATACCGGTAACCTTTAGTAGGTACCAACCCTGGACGACGCCGCTGAAGGTGAGCGTCGTGATGAGCAGGGCGACCGACATGCCAACCATCCCATAGAAATAGGTCAGTGGGATTGAAATCGCCAGAACCGACACTGCTTCGGCAATGGTCATCATCGCAGCAAAACGGACTTGCCCCAGCCCCTGGAGGATTTGCAGCATACTGCTGCCTGGCAGGCTCGCTACCAACGCGAAAATCAAAATACAGAACATGAGATAGCTGCGTTGTGCAAACTCCTCACTTATCCAGTTGCCAACAAACTGGTACCCGAATGCCCAAATGACGATCACGAACGCAAACGCCAGCGCGAGCAAGATACAAAGCACCTGCTCGGTCAATTCAGCAAGCTTGGCCGAACGCTTCTCCGCCTGAAGTTGGCTAGCCGTCGGCATGGCGGCTTGGCCGATGGGCTTGCCCAGTACGAGGAATTTCCCCGCTAGCGTCTGGGCAACCGAAAAATACGCTACCGCGGCTGGGCCGACAATAATGCCGCCAATGATCACTCCCGAATTACGGGAGAGCTGCTGGGCTGAGTTAGCAACCACCGTCAACAGGCCAAACCCCAGCATCATGTTTCGCGTTTCGCTATCCGCGTCGCGAAATGAAAACTTCGGCAGTTTCAGCAACCGCACAGAGATACGCCATGTCAGCATTTCAATGACGAGCCCAGTTAAAAAAATCGCCACCGCCATCTCCGCGAGCCCGCCGCCGTTGCGAATGATCAGCACAATGCACACCGCAGTGGATACCTGCGCCGCAATGGCAAGCGAATTGGTGATGTCAAAACGTTTGTGGCCGATGAGGAGGGCGCGATAGGTCGATCCCATCAACTGCATGGCAACACGTGCACCGATCAGAAACACAACGATGCGGACCGTGCCAGGAGCGATGCCGCCCGTCTTAAACAGTAACGGGAAGAACCAGGCAAATATCAATGCAATGACAACGAGCGCCGACGACAATCGAAGGTAAGTGCGAACTGTTGTGGCAATGATACGACGGACCGTATCACGATCCCCCAGCGCCTCGTACTGAGCAACATATTTTGCGGTTGCTTTGCCCAGCCCGAGATCGGCCAAACCGTAGTATCCGGTAAGCGCCATCACAATGGACCAGATCCCATAGCGGGCATCCCCCAGTCCATGAATGACGATTGGCGTGGTAACGAACGTGACCGCCAGCCCAATAAAGTGGGCAATCCAGCCGACGGCGACACCGCGAATGATCGTTGTTTTTGTTGACATTATTTAGCCGGATCGATGCGGCGAGTACTTCATCGCCAGCGGTGGCGATTAGACATCGCGGCGGCCTATCTCTCACCAGACGCTCGTCTAACCGCCGTAGTTTCAGCGGCGCCCGCCCAAACGCGCGGACTTCGTCCGCTTGGGTGACAGCTTGGTGCTGAAACCAATGTGGAGTTGAATGGGCTATGTCGGCGTTATCTTCGGAGCAGGTTGCACCGGAGGAAGCAACGCCTTGATTGATTTGTTCTGTTGGGATCGCGTCAACGCGATCCGCCTACGCCCTGGCGAGCGTCGCTACATTGGTCGGATTGCGCCCGAACGCTCCGCGGTCGCCCATTCCGACCGCGGAGCGTTCGGCCACTTACTTTCCGCTCGTTCCTGTGCCTATCTTAGCGGTGCCCAGGGTGGGCGGTAGGTAAGGCGGAGGAGGATAGGAGAAATCATTGTAGATAAATTGTTAAAATGTATGGATCGCGGGTGTTTGTTTTGTAGGTTTCGTTGTCGGGTGGCGGGAAATTGTTTTCGGTGGCAACGTCGATGCTCCGGCGAGCGTCGCTAAGGGACGAACGGGAAACGACTGCCTGAGATTGTGGCCGAACGCTCCGCGGTCGACCATTCCGACCGCGGAGCGTTCGGCCACTTATTTCCCGCTCGTTCCTAAGCTCCTGTGCAGAAGTTTTCGCATGGAATTAGCCGATCGGCGCTAGCCCCGGTTACCGCGTGAAACGCGGAGCGTTTCGAGAACCGGGGCTAACGCCCGATCGGCTAATCTCGGGGGCCTATCTCAGAACTCATGCGCATGTGCTTACGATCGTGGAAACGGGAGGGAGTGGCCAGGCTCTGGCGAGCGTAGCTACGAGCGTGGAACCTGGGGGCGATTGCATTGGTCGGTCCCTCATCCCCTAACTCATCTCCGGTGAAGCGGTGGTGAGGGGCGGTTGAATCGCTTTTCGTTCACGCAAAGGCGAGGCACTTTGAATCGCGGCTTGCATGGTTCCGAAGGGGTGCGACTGAAGCAACTGACGGAGCTTGGCTTCGGTGCGGGCGAGACCCACGTAATGGCGAAAACGCGATTTGGCGCCGATGCCGTTGATGCGTGGTTGTTGCGGGTCGATTTCCCAGGGGTGGGTGTAGAACATCGCGGGCCGGGCGGCGGTCTCGATACTTGCGATCGCCGCGGAGGTGAGCCGGCGGGGGATGAGGCGAAAGTAGCCGCCGCCGATGGGGACGGTGACGCCGGAAACCTTCGATGCGGTCGGCGGGAATTCCTGCAGGTCACCGTGCGGCGTACTGATCGTGTGGATCTCTTTCTTAGCACCGGGCATGCCGTACCGGTCGTGGCCGGAGATAGGAAAAATGCTGCTGTCGGTCGTAAAGCCTTGCTCGACGAGAATATCCAACGCCCAAAGTGATCGCTCGACAATCGAAAAACTGGGGGCGCGGTACGCGGTCGTTCGTACGCCACACGCGTTGTAGATCGCGTCGACCGACGCGGTGATGTCGGCGGCAAATTGCTCGGGCGTCAGCTCATAAACCAGCCGGTGCCAGTACCCGTGCGAGGCGATCTCATGGCCGGCCTCGGCGATCCGACGCACCAGTGCCGGGAACCGCTCAGCAACCCAGCCGAGGATGAAGAACGTGCCGCGGACAGAACACTGGTCGAATAGCGATAGCATTCGATCCGTGCTGGCTTCCACCCGACTCTCGTGCTTGTCCCAGTCTTTTCTAGAAACACGATGCTCGAACGCGGACACTTGGTAATAGTCCTCAACATCGACACTCATCGCATGGCAGATCGGATCACTGGCAACCGTATTGAGTGTTAGCAAGTCGCTGGCGTCCGAAGGGGTAGTGGCATGGGCCGCCCGCCGGCGTGGGGTCGATATCACAGGGCGGCGGGTGTTTTGATTGATTGAGCCGAGCCGCGTGAGCGGCCGGGTGGTGTGTGGTAAACGATGCCTGACGGCATTCGGGTTAACAGGGGGATCACGATGTGCGGGGTGGGTGCAGTGCGTGGTTCCGGATGTTTTGCGGCATTCGGATTGAGGGGGGGGGGACGTGGTTCCCGATGTTTTGCGGCATTCGGATTAAGGGGTTAGCGAGGATGATTCGGGAACGTGAGTCGCGAACCTTCGTCGCCAGGGGTGGCTACTGAGTAGGCGACCGCAGACTGCAGGGGGTTGTGCGTGTTCGACGGCACGTCGGAGCGAACGAAGGGCCGGGCCTGCCTGATCGATGGTGAATACTCCAAACCACAGGTCAGACAGACGTCTTTGGTGAGGTATGTCCGATCCAAAAACATCAAACGCGTCACGATGTGGCCTTTCAAACCGACCATTCTCAGTGCGGTCGCGGCGATCATGCGGATATCAAACCAGAGATTCGCATTCTCAATATAATGCAAATCCAAAATCTGCTTGCGGCGCACATCGTCAATGCTCTCGTCGGGTGGCAAGTTGATCTGGGCGAGTCCCGTCACACCTGGCTTGACGGCCGTGCGGGCGTAGTAGCCCTTAATTTGCTTGGCGAGGTCCTCGCAAATGAGTGGTCGCTCCGGACGCGGACCGACCAGGGACATGTCGCCTCGACAAACGTTGTAGAGCTGAGGCAGTTCGTCGAGATGCAACTTCCGCAACACCCGACCGACGAGGTTGACACGCGAGTCACCCTTGACCGCCCACTGCGGCTGGCCTGGCTTCTCGGCGTTCTGAACCATCGAGCGAAGCTTGAAGATATCAAATGTCTGGCCGTTCAGGCCAACCCGCTCCTGCTTGTAAAACCCCGGGCCCTGCGAGGTCGCTCGCACGACCAAGTACAAGGCGATGATGACAGGCGAGAAAAGCACGAGCAGTAAACCACCGACGCACCGATCGAACCAATACTTTCGCTCAAAGAACACTTGGCGATCCAGAACCTCAGACTCTTCAACGCTGTGAGACGCGTCAATGCGAGTCGGGTACACGGATGCGGAAAGTGCCCCGGCCTCGCAGCCTGAATGCTGCAGCGCAACACTACGGCGCATGCTGTGATTCCTCTGCGACGTAGACTGCCCTCCATGAGCGGCCTGGTGAGTTGGATCTGTCGCTGCGTCCATCGAATTGTCATGCATAAAGAATATCCTCTCTCTAGTACTTTTCGGGGGGTCACCAACATGCTAACATGGGTGGTGACGGTGACAAGGGGATGCCCCTGCCAAATAATAAAAATATTTGCTGCCGTCAGAACGCGATGGGGGTCAATATGAACCCATCAGCGGGTGGGTTGCAGGAAGAAAGGCGTCGATAAAATCTTCGACAGGCCTGTTTTTTTCATCGCCAAGGGGTCCGGCGACTTGAATTTTGTAGAGATTCTCGGTCAGCCAGAAGCGGGGCTGGTCACGAGCCTCCCACGGGCCACCGTCGCTCCAGCCGTACCACACGTCGAGGCTGGGATCGGGTGACGGATCCCTCGAGAATTGCACCGACCAGAGCGTGTCTTCTTTGCCGGCCTGGCCAATTCGTTCCGTTTCGCGCTCGCCGACTTGCCGGGTGCCCACTGAGGTGTAGCAGATTTCGGGGGTATGCACCGCAATCGGCCCGCGGGGGCCAAACAGTACGGCGACGTTCACCACAGCACCGGTTTTCTCGTTTTTATACAAGCGGACAGTGGAACCGAAGCAACGCAGCAACCCAGCCGCCCCCGCATCCAGTTCCGAAGTCTCCGTTAATCGCCAGTCGCCGACTTGATCCGGCAGGTCAGCAAGTTTGCTACCCACCGCGTGAAGATCTTCGCTGGCGCTCCAGCGCCCGTCGAGATATCCGTGCACGACACCCGCAAACACGGTGCACGACACCAGTATCGCGGTCGCGGCGATGCGTAATGAGCCGCGAGGCGGCCCTGAGGGTTGGCGGTCTTCCGGTGACTCGGTCAATGAACTCATCTCAGCGGTTTGGGAGGCGCAACCGATGGCCAGTGGGGAAAGGGTGCCTTCGGTCTGACCACTTGAACGAGGATCGTAGGCAGTTGTCACCATCGTATCTTGCGACTTTCTTGTTGCGGAAACTTCCCAGCCCTTACAAACCAACTGGGGGGACGATAATTCACCCAAACCGCTGAATTTTACTCAAGAACAGGACACGTCCAACGGCTTCGCGGCGGGCTTTAGCACGTTACAACCATTGGTCTGCCGAGCCGTCGACGCCAGCGTGGGCGGGTTCCCTGTCCGGGGCGGATTCTGCTATCTGGGATGGCGTTTTTGTTCCGCGGGAAGCGAAAACGACACACACCTTGCCCCTCGCCGCCATCGCGGACTCGTTGCTTGAACGAACCGAAGCGAGCGGGCGGACGGGCGCCGTGTGTGCACCAATCCCATACGGCCTTAGGGTCGAAATTGATGGTCGAAATTCAATTAAATCGCAGAACGAGCCAGCGAGGGTTTGATGAGCCGAGCCGCGTGAGCGGCCGGGTGGCTGTTTTTTCGCCTGGGGCTGATGCGGCGTGAGGTGGCCGGTGGTGTGTGGCACCCGATGCCTTACGGCATTCGGCTCAATGGGGTGGGTCTTGATTTGACCACGAAATACACGAATGACACGAATAGACCACCGCTGAATTCTCGTGTCATTCGTGTCATTCGTGTCATTCGTGGTTCAAAATTCCCGCTGAATCCACGGTCCGCTCGCATGTCTCTGGCACTGAACCGTCCTGTGGTACCCGATGCCTTACGGCATTCGGCTCAATTTTGGGGGGCGAAGTTGTTGGGGTGGGGTTTGTGAGCCGACGTCGCGTGAGCGGCCGGGTGGCTGTTTTTCCGGGGGCCGATATCGGGTGAGCGGGCTGGTGGTGTGTGTCACCCGATGCCTTACGGCATTCGGTTCAATGGGGTGGGTCTTGCATTTAACCACGAAATAGACCAGCACTGAGTTTTCGTGTCATTCGTGTCATTCGTGGTTCAAAATTCCCGCTGAATCCACGGTCCGCTCGCATGTCTCTGGCACTGAACCGCACTGTGGCACCCGATGCCTGGCGGCATTCGGCTCATGATTAAAACAATTGTTTTAAACAGGTGTTTTACTTTTTGCAGGCTTCAGTCATGATGGCGACGACTTCTCCTCCGTCTGGCGACGGCGGTTGTGAAAGATCGACGGCAGCTGCGTTCGCCAGAGCGTGGCGGCACTCCTTTTCCTGAGTTTTTATTTTGATGTCCAGTTCAGCTGATCCCAAGTCGATCCCGCCCCCAGGGCTGGCGCCGTCGGCGGACGGGGGTGATGAGGCCGGCGAACCGGCAGATCGCTTGATCGCCGCGGCCGTGCCGGTCTTCGCTCAGCGGGGGTTCGACCGGGCGACGGTGCGTGAGATTGCGAAGGAAGCGGGTGTGAACGTGGCCGCTGTCAGCTATTATTTTGGCGACAAGATGGGTCTGTACCGGGCCGTCATTGACGACATTCGGGAAACACGCCAGCGAGAGTTTCCGGCCCCTGCGATCGGCGACGCACCGCCGCAGGAAACGCTCCGACGAATCGTCCTGACACTGCTCTCACGCATGCTCGCTGGCGACGAGCGTGGTTTCGAAGCGATGCTGATGATGCGTGAGATGCAGGCCCCCACCGCAGTCCTCGAGGTACTGGTGCAAGAGTACTTCAAGCCGATCCTCGATGCCTTGTACCAGACGATTGAACATTTGATACAGCCCTTGCGGGAAGGCGCCTCGAACACGCCCGTTCTCGGCAGCGGCCCAACCGCATTCGACGACACGCTCGTCACACAGATCGCGTTGGGTGTCGTCGGCCAGTGCCTGCATTATCGCATTGGGGGGCCGGTGCTCGAGCAAATGATTGCACCGGAGACGTTGGCGAAGCATTATGACCCGGAGTCCTTATGCCGGCACATCACCGCATCGACCCTCGCTGTCTGTGGGCGTTCTGACATCCTCCAGGAACTTGATCGCCTGGAAAACCCTTCTTCCTCAACAAATGATCGACGAATCTACCTCGAAAGCAACGGTCGTCATGAGCATTGAATCAACACAACTCAAACCAAGCGGTAAACCGGTTGAGAACCCGTACAGCGAGGACGTGAAGTCGCGGTCTGCGGCCGATCGAGCGTCCCATCCGCCTACTTCCGCGGACGCCGATCACCAGGGCGGTGACGGATCGGCGGGGGCGCTGTCGGGCGCCGCGGACGGGGATCCGGCCACTGAACTGCCGGTTCATCCCAGCCAGAATCTACCGAAATGGATGCTGTTCAATCTCCTCCTGCCCGTGCTGCTGTTGGCTGCCGCCGGCACATTAGTGTGGTATCTCGGCAATGTGGAATCGCCGGCCCGGCCACCGATCGATGACACGCCCGTGGGGCGTCTGTTTGCTCTGCCGGCGGTTGATGTGGTGCCCGTCCGATCGCTCGCGAGCACGGGCGAGAAGCTGCATCTGAGCGCCGATGGTACGGTGGTGCCCTATCGCGAGGCGAGTCTGGCGACGGAGGTTGCCGGCCGAATCGTCGAGAAGTCACCGTTGTGCGAAGCGGGAAAATACGTGACCAAGGGACACGTATTGATGAAAATCGACCCCACCGACTATGACCTCGAGGTCAAACGGTTGCAGCGTCAGCAGCAGCAGGCGTACGAGTCGCTCGGCGAAGTCGATCAGGAGATCATCAACACGAACCGTTCGATCGAATTAGCGAGGGCGGATATCGCACTGCAGCAGCGGGAGGTTCAACGGCGGGAGGCGCTGCCGAAGCAATACGCTAGCCAGGGGGAACTCGATGAAGCGCGAAGGGCGGTACTCACCGCTGAACAACAATTGCTGCTCTATCAGAACCAGATCGACCTCGCCAAGAAAAAACGCACCCGCTTGGAGTCCTCCGAGCGGCTGGCCGCGTTGCAGCTCGATGCGGCCAAGATCAATCTGCAGCGGACCGAGATCATCGCTCCGATGGACGGCGTCATCGTCAGCGAGCAGGCGGAAATCAATACGTTTGTGTCCCGAGGCAGTCCTGTCGTGACGATGGAGGACACCTCGAAAGTCGAGGTCGCGTCCAAACTGCGGGTCGACCAACTGTACTGGGTACTCAATCAAAAAGGGGCCCATCGCGATGCGAAACGAAACGCCGCTGATGCTCTGGCCCCGCTACAGGAACCGGCCCCGAATCAGGATCGCGGCTACCAATTGCCTCCCACGCCCGTGTTGGTGCGGTATATCGTGTCCGGCCGTGAGGGCCTCGTCTATCAGTGGAAGGGCAAGCTGAGTGGCTACGACGGGATCGGATTGGATGAGCGGACCCGGACGGTTCCGGTGCGGATCGTGGTCGATCAACCGCAAGCGTTCCAGGTCATCCGTGACGGCAAAGTCCTCAACTCCCAAGACAATCCCGGTGACGTGGCGGGACCGACGACACTCGTTCGCGGCATGTTTGTGTCGTTGAGGTTGGAGCTCGACCCGGCTGTGGAGCTGGTCGTGTTGCCGAGCGAGGCCCTCAAGCCCGGCAACCGGGTTTGGCAGTTCGTCGCCGACCCCAGTGTGCTGGAGACCTCGCTATTACCGGCCGATGAAACAACGAGCAAGCAGGCGGCTGAGACGCCCACCGACGGCGAAATGCCCACCGACGGCGAAATGGCTGCCGACGTGACCGAGGAACCTGTTCAAGATCAAGGTGCAGTCGATCGCCCAGCATCATCCGCCCCGGATTCCATGGATCCGATGGCGGGTTTCGATCCGAGTTCCTGGGTGGCGGGCGAGTTGCGGGTTCTGCGTGGGATCCGACCGGTCGATGAATTCGTCCCTACCGCCGAATTCAGTGCTGGGGAGGACGTTGCCGTCGGAGATGAGAATGAACCGGATGCGGGGAAAGTTTGGATCTGTGAGGTTGCCGACACGGGGCTGCACGATGGGGCCTTTGTGGTCGTCTCACCGATGGGCAGCATCCGCACGGACGCCTTCCCCGTGCGGGCTCCCGCCGACGCGGTCGCCACTGCCGACGCGGTCGCAAGTGCGGACGCGGTCGCAAGTGCCGACAGCATGGAGGCCAATAAATAATGAAACGCTTAATTGGCTGGGCGATTCACAACGCGCCCGGAATGAACGTTGTGATGTTGGCGTTGATCGTGATCGGTGCGGCTTCGTTTTGGTCGATGCGGCGTGAGGTGTTCCCCGAATTCGAGCTTGAGGTGGTGATGATCAAGGTTCCCTATCCGGGAGCCACACCGCAGGATACCGAAGAGGCGATTTGTCAAAAAATCGAAGAGGCGATTCGTTCGATCAACGGCATCAAGAAGGTGACATCGATTGCGATGGAGGGCAGCGGCTATGTGCTGGCGGAACTTCGCAGCGACGTCGATGACGTGCAGAAGGTGATGGCGGAGATTGATCGTGAGGTCGACCGGATCCCCAGTTTCCCTGATCTGGCGGAAGACGCGAGCGTTGAGCAGATCACGTTTCGCGAAACGGCCATCCGGGTCGGCATCATCGGACCGGAGGATCGGACCCATTATGGGGAACTCGCTCTGCGCGAGGTGGCCGAGCGAATTCGTTCAGAAATGTTGTTGCTGCCCAGCGTGACCGTCGCGGAGCTGATGGGGACGCGTCCTTATCAGATCGATGTTGAAATTCCCGAGGAGACGCTGCGTTCCTATGGGCTGACCCTGGACCAGGTCGCCGCCATCATCCGCTCCCGCAATATCGAGTTGCCCGGCGGCCAGTTGAAATCGAGTGGCCAAGAGATCCTGTTGCGTGCGAAGAACAAAGGCCGCATCGGTTCGGAGATCGAAAAACTGCCCTTGATCACGCAGCCCGGTGGCGTGGTGTTGACGGTGGCGGACCTCGGTGTCGTTCGCGACGAGTTTGAGGACGTTACCGCGACGGGCGAGATCAACGGCGAGCCTGCGATGGTCGTCAATGTGCAGCGTACCAAGAGCGAGGATTTGCTGGCGTTGGTCGATGATGTGCGTGAGTACGCTGCGACCGCGGATCTGCCGCCGGGGTACCGTCTGGTGCTGTGGGGCGATACGAGTGTGGACGTCCGCGACCGGATCTCGTTGTTGATGCGCAATGGCGCCCAAGGGCTGACGCTCGTATTTCTCGTGTTAGCGTTTTTCCTGGAAGTACGTCTAGCGTTCTGGGTCGCCCTGGGGATCCCCATCTCGATCATGGGGGCCGGTGCGGCGCTGGTCTACGGCGGCCAAACTCTGAACATGTTGTCACTGTTCTCGTTCTTGATCGCGTTGGGGATTGTGGTCGATGATGCGATCGTGATCGGCGAGAACATTTACGCGCACCGTCAGATGGGCAAGTCGTTGATGGATGCAGCCGTCGATGGTGCGACGGAGGTGTTACCGAGTGTGGCGGCCTCGATCGCAACGACGGTGCTGGCGTTCGCCCCGATGTTTTTCGTATCGGGAGTGATGGGCAAGTTCATGGCCGTGATCCCGTTCGCGGTGATCGCGATGCTGGTGATCTCGTTGTGGGAGAGCACGTTTGTGCTGCCCTGCCACCTGGCTCATTCCCACAACGGGTTCTTTCGATTTCTGGGGATCATCGCCTATCCGCTACGCCCCTTCACGCTGCTGCTGTTCTGGTGCAACCGACACGCCAGTGACGCGATGGAGTGGTTTGCCAAGAATATCTACGTGCCCACGTTGCATTTCTGCTTGCGGAACCCCGTGCTACCGATCGCCGTTGCCGTCGGCATGTTAGTCGGCACCTTCGGGATGGTTCGGGGCGGCATCGTCAAGAGCGTGTTGTTCCCCAAGACCGACAACAACTATTTGCAGGCGACGGTGGTGTTCCCCAATGGGACGCCTGCGTCGGCGACCAACCGCGCGACGCGGAGGATGGAAGAGGCGTTGGCCCGGGTCAACGATGAGATTGCCGCCCAGCGGTCTGCGACGGAGAAACGCCCTCTCGAGGAGATCTATCCGGTCGACGAAGGCACCTACCTGGGCCCCGTGCGATTAGCCTATCGCGAGGTCGGTACGATTACCAACACGCAGGGTCCGATGGGCGGGCAGGGGGGCTCGGGCAGCAATTCCGGACAGATTTTCGCGGAGTTGCATGGTCCGGAAATCCGTAATATTGGCAGCGAAGAGCTGATCAATCGCTGGCGGCACGAAGTCGGCGAGATTCCCGGCATCGAGAAGATCACCTTCGGCAGCGTGGGCACAGGCCCCGGCGGCAAACCGATCGAGTTCAAGTTACTGGCCACGAGTGATCACGTTGACGAACTTCTCGCCGCCACCGAGACGATGAAGGACCGGGTCGCGAAGTTTGCCGGCGTGTACGATATCTCCGATGACAACACGCCCGGCAAGTGGGAGTTTCAATTCCGCGTCAAAGACAGTGCCCTGTCGACCGGGGTCACGCCCACGGACCTGGGGCTGACCGTCCGCAACACGTACTACGGCGCCGAAGTCATGCGACTGCAGCGTGGGCGGCACGAGGTCAAGCTGATGGTTCGTTATCCGCAAGAGCAGCGAGCGTCGCTGGTGAACTTTCGCGAGATACAGGTCAGCGACAAGTCCGGCATCCTGCGGCCGATCGGTGAACTCGCCGAGATTGATTTGCAGCGTGGTTTCTCGGAGATCAACCGCGTCGACCAGCAGCGTAGCATCATGATCTCAGCGGATTTGGACGAGACCACTGCCAACGCGGATCTGATCATCAACGAGCTGAAGAAGGATTATCTGCCTGAGTTCGCACGCATGTACCCCAACGTGTCGATCCGGTGGGAGGGGCAGCAGGAGCAGAGCCGTGAGTCGGTGGGTAGCCTGATCGTCGGCTTCGCGGTCGCGATTTTATGCATGTTCGTGCTACTGGTGCTGCAATTCCGCAGCTATGCCCAACCGCTGTTGATCCTGGCGATTGTGCCCTTCGGCATGATCGGTGCCGTGTGGGGACACGGGCTGCTGGGGTTGCCGTTGACGCTCTTCAGCATGTTCGGCCTCGTCGCACTGGCGGGCGTGGTGGTGAACGATTCGATCGTCCTGATCGACTTCATCAACTCCCGCGTGCGGGCGGGCGAATCTCCCTTGGAGTCGCTCCTGCAGGCCGGTGAGCGTCGCTTCCGCCCGATCATGTTGACCAGTCTGACGACGATTGCCGGCCTGTTACCGCTGCTCTTTGAGAAATCATTCCAGGCACAGCTGCTCATTCCGATGGCGGCGAGCTTGGCCTTTGGTTTGATGCTCTCGACGGTGTTGGTGCTGCTGCTGGTCCCGGTACTCTACTTGTTGTACCTGTTGATGCTGCAATCGTTCGGGATTTCATTTGTGGAGGTGCAGGAGTGAGACGCTGTCGAGCAATCGACGCATCTCAGCAACGGCTTCCTTCATGCCCACCATCACGGCGCGGCTGACGACACTGTGCCCGATATTGAGTTCTCGCATGCCTTCGATGGCTGCGACGGGGCGAACGTTGGCATACGTCAGTCCATGGCCGGCATGCAGCCGCATGCCCTGGGAGGTGACTTGATGACCAACAGTGCAGAGTCGTTCGAGTTCGATCATCGTTTGATCGCGGGAGGACAGATCGCATCGGTCCGCGGCAACCGCGTATGGGCCCGTGTGCAGCTCGACGGCATCGACGCCGAGCGCGGCGGCAGCTTCGATCTGCGCGGGATCGGGGTCCAGGAACAGGCTGGTTTGGATGCCGGTATCGGCAATTCGCTTGACCGCATCGCGAATCCGGCCGCGATCACCCGCCACATCCAATCCGCCTTCGGTGGTGACCTCTTCGCGGCTCTCTGGAACGAGCAGTGCCCAGTCCGGTTTTAAGCGGCAGCAGATCGCGAGCACTTCGTCAGCACAGGCGAGTTCAAAGTTTGTGCGGACGCGGACGGTCTGCATGAACAGCTCCACATCACGATCTTGGATGTGCCGGCGGTCTTCGCGCAAGTGAAACGTGATGCCATCGGCACCGCCTTGTTCGGCGAGCGCCGCGGCCACAATGGGGTCTGGCTCGGTCGTGCGGCGTGCCTGGCGGACGGTGGCGACGTGGTCGACGTTGATGCCGAGATCGATGAAGTGGGGCATGCGCGGGGAAGGGTGAAAAAGAGTCGTGGGGGGCAAATTTCAGTTTTTCAATTTACCAGTGCCCATTGCGAAGGGGCAGTGGGACGACCGCAAAACAATTCCCATACCGTGAAAGCTGAAAAAGAGGGGCCCGCCCTCGCCCGTTCATTCAGCCGAATTTCGCCCCGCGACATTGAGCCGAATGCCGTGAGGCATCGGGTGCCACAGTGCGGTTCAGTGCCAGAGACATGCGAGCGGACCGTGGATCCAGCGTGGATTTTGGACCACGAATGACACGAATGACACGAAAATTCAGCGGTGGTCTATTCGTGTCATTCGTGTATTTCGTGGTCAAATCAAGACCCGCAAAATTAAACCGAATGCCGTGAGGCATCGGGTGCCACAGAACGGTTCAGTGCCAGAGACATGCGAGCGGACCGTGTATCCAGCGTGGATTTTGAACCACGAATGACACGAATGACACGAAAATTCAGTGCTGGTCTATTTCGTGTCATTCGTGTATTTCGTGGTTGAAGCAAGACCCACAACATTGAGCCGAATGCCGTGAGGCATCGGGTGCCACACACCACCCGGCCGGCTCACGCGACGTCGGCCCCAGGGAGAAAAAAGAAAAACAGCCACCCGGCCGCTTACGCGGCTCGGCTCATAAAACCCTCATGAAAACGGACTGGCTGCTGGGGAACGTTTGGCTTACTTGCCCCAACCGGCAACGTCGATCAGCCAGTCGGTGAGCGAGCTGACGGGGGCGGCGGGCTCGGAATAGCTCCACATGTTGCGGATCAGATCCGTCATCAGCATGCCGCCGAGGCTCATCACGAGCAGGATCAGCAGCAGTCCGACGGTTTGCAGGAGTGTGAAGGGGATCTCGAATCCGGTGGCGGCACCGACCGGGGCTCCCGCCGCGGGCGTCGCCCCGTCTTCATCGATGACATCAGCGTCGTGGTCGTCAAATCCACCAGCGTCGTCGACCGCCGCGGGCCCCTCTTCGAACGCGTCGACTTCCTCGAACGCACTGGCTTCTTCAAAGGCGGGTTCGTCGAAGTCACCGGCGAAGGAATCGGAATTCTCGACGTCAATTTCTTGCGATTCACTCTCGTCGGACTTATCGAGCTGGATGCCCGAGGGTGACAGTTGGAATTCCTCGTCGGCAGGGAAATCGATATCCGATCCACTATCGTCGGCAGGAATTAAGCCTGAGCCGTAACCGCTGCTACCGACGCCCGAACCGCTGCCCTCGGTCAGTTCGGCGCCCAAGTCGAGCGACGAGACGCTGCTACTGGCCAGGTCCAAGGGTTCACTCTCGAGCGACAGGCCGCTGTCCGAGGGGCTCATCAGGTCGATGCCGCTGTCGCCAGCCATCGAAATGTCGTTGCCCTCGCCGCTGATGATCAGATCGTCATCGTCGTCCGCGATCATCAGATCGTCGTCGGCCAATGCATCGTCGACGCCCGAGCCGGTATCGGACAGACCGCTGAGGGGGCCCAACATGAGATTTTCGCTATCGCCACCGAGCACGCCGCTGCCCACGGAGTCGCCGCCGAGCAGGTCCAACTCGCTGAGCACGTCGCCACTGACCCGACCGCTGGGTTGTGCGGTCTTGCCGCCCTGGTCGACGCCCCCGAGCAGTTCCAAGTCACTGGCGCGCTCGTCCTGGTCATCCAGCCGAAGATCGAGGTCCTGGTCACTGCCTGGGACGATGTCTTCCTCCAGATCCAGGACGCTGCCGAGGTTGAACTCGTCGCTGTCTTCCGATGCGGTGGCGGGTTGTTGGGACTGAGCCGCCGATGTCGCGTCACCCTTGCCCGATCCAAGATTCAGCTCGCCGCTATTATGGGAGATCGCTGATCCGGCAATGTCGAGCCCATCGAGATCGAGAATCCCTGACCCACCGGCACTCGGGATGACGAGCACGTCGCTGCCATCGGAGGCGTCCCCGGGGACCAAGTTCACATCGCTATCGCCGCCGTGGGACGATTCGCTGCCGAGTTCGAGGCTGCTGCCGGCGTCATCGTCGCCGATCACACCGCCGAGCGATAACGCGCTGTCATCGCTCGTCAGCGGGCCGCCGCCTCGCGATCCAGACCCCGTGCCGCTGCCAATTGACGATCCGAGACCCGATAGGTTCGGCAAATCATCCTTCAACCGATCGATTTCGTTTTCTGGAAACTTCCAACTTGTGCCATCGCGGAACCCACGGACCTGCCCTTGAGACCTCAGGTCGATCAATTTCTGTGTGGGGATACCGAGTTTTTTCGCAGCTTCTTCGAGCGAGAGATAATTGGCCATGGCAGCGCGGGAGATTCGGAAGTGGGCGTTAGGAAAAGTGAGTGTGATCCACTCCATTCATCCCTACGTGCGACTCATCCGAATCGATCGCCAATGCCGGCAGGACGTCACCGCGATCAGTTAGATCGCGGCGGGATTCCTTGCAGGCGGCGGATTTGATCCGGCAACGGTGCCGTGGCGTTGAGCTGGAGTGTGAAGTCGGCGGCAATTTCGCGACTGCTGGCCAGTCGGATCGTGCCCTGTAGATCAATATGATACACCGCCATCCAACGTTTTTCCGCATCTACGATGGTAATTACCTGACTTCCCTCACTGTCAACGTGGGAAAATCCGATCAATCCGCCCGAACCGGCAACGTCACGCCCACCCCGAGCTTCCACAACGGTCACCCGTTCGCCCACCTGGTCACTAAATCCCGGCGGGACCGCCACCCCTTCCGCCAGGGGGCCACTGCCATCCGTGATGGGTTCGGCGGCCATGGAAGACGCTGCGGCGGGAAACATTTCGGGCAGCGCCGACGGGCTCGGTGGGGGTGATTGGGCAGTCACCGCCGCCGGTTGATCCGAGGCCCAGGCCAAACCAATCACGATACCGATGATGAGTGGCAAGAGGCCCGGGACGATTCGTAACAGTTTGATGCGATGATGGAAGAGATTCATGGAGAAATCCGAGTATCTAATTCGATTTTGGTTGGGTGAAATACAGGTCGAGGTTGCTTCGGCCGCGTCTCGCCGCCATTTGCTGCGGGCGGCCTTTTACGTTCTTTAGCATGGCTGGACATGCCTTCTCGATCCCCCGGCGAAGGGAAACATCAATCCAGTAGCCGTTGGGCCCGGAGCCCAACGCCCATTCTCTTCGCTGCTGAACCGCTCACGATGCGCGACCAACGACCCTTAGGGACTAACTACGGAAACTTAACCCACCCTTCGAGCGTCTCTGGCTGGCAAGGGCTGACTGCGTCGGGCGGACGTCCACCCTGCAATCGACCTGTCGCCCTCCGAGCGAGTGCTTTCGGATCGACTGTTCCTTGATACCGGCCTGGCCAACCTCACCGCAAACCCGAATTTTTTCGTTTAGGTAAAGTTGAGCGGTTGTAGCGGTCGATCTGGTGATTCGTACGTCCGGCATGATATGGTCGCGCCAGCTCGCCTGTGATTTCACGGTTGAGCCTCCCAGAAATGTCGCTGCTCGGCGGCTCACCACTCCCACGCGGAAACGCAGTCCCATGACTCAGCCTCCCAAAAAACAACCGTCCTCGACGCTTTCGCCCTCGCCGGGAATGAAATTGATCCGCAAACTAACGCCCATGGCGGCTGGACTCGGCGGATGTGCAGTATTCTATGCGGTTTTGTTTGTGATCGATTGGGAGCCGTTGAACCGGTATTTCCTCGGGCACCCCGTATCGGTAGCGGCGACGACGCTATTTGCGGTAGCGATCGCGATTCTGGCACTGATGTCATTAGAGACGGCTTCCCAGCAGCGTTCGTTGCAGTTGCTCCGCGATGATGATCTGTTACCGCCAACGGCCGATGATGACTCCTCGCAAACGCCCTCGCAGCGTTGGCGGAGTGAAAATGACGCTGGGCATGCTGCGAGATTGTGGCGTGTGGGACTCAGCCGACTGCCTGCGAGCACTCGCAATAGCGCCGTCGTTCGCCGTCTCGACGAAGTGCTCACCCGCCAAAGTCATCGGGCAACGACCGGCGAATTACCCGAGGATCTGCGGGAGCTGTCGGTTCGTGATGCGGATGCCGCCCACGACTCGCTCGGATTAATACGTATTATTGTGTGGGCGATTCCCATGCTGGGCTTTCTCGGCACGGTCATTGGGATCACTCAGACGCTCGGCGGGCTGGATTTTTCCGACGGGACCGCCGCGGTCGATCGACTCAAGAGCGGTTTGTACGTGGCGTTCGATACCACCGCTCTGGGTTTGGTATTGTCCGTGGTCGCGATCTTTTTACAGTTTCCTGTCGAGCGCGGGCTGCAGAGCCTGCTCGTGGACATTGACGAGCGGGTACGGAACCTGGTTGCGATCGGTTTGCCCAACGATGACCCCGCCGACGATCAAACCGTCATGATCACGCGGCTGTGCAGCGGGATTGAAACGGCCGTGGCCGAGTCGCTGTCCACGCAAGCCAAACTGTGGGCCGATACGATCCAGGAAGCCCAGCAAGCTTGGCGGAGCCAACAAACCGAGGGTACCGAGCAGTTCCGTCAACTGCTGCAGTCGGCCATGAAGCCCGCACTGACCCACCACGCCGATCGCATTGACGCGTCGATCGGTCGCCTCGACATCGCGGCCAACTTGGTCAGCGACGCACTGCGAGAACAAACCACCGCGTGGCGAGCGGCGATGCAGGAAACGACCTCGGAAGTACACACCCATCGCCGCACGCTGTTAACGCATACCGAGGCCATGACCACCCTGGCATCGCGGCAGAGCGAACAGGATTCGTCGCTGCGTGACGCCTTAAAAATGGTGGTCACCGACCGCGGTGCCGTGACGCGCCCCGCCGCTGCCGAGACGATTGATCCGGCGGTCGTTCAAGCGATGACGACGCTCGCCCGGGCGGTCGACGTGCTGTCCACACGACTACTGTCGTCCAGTGACCCCGCCGCGTCGCAGAATCCACCTGCTCCGCTGAAAGAACGTGTCCGCGCCGCTGCGGTTGTTGATTCCTCGCTAGGACGAGCCGCATGAGTCGCCGCCGCGCCGGACTTTCGCCGTCGCTTTTCCCGTTCTTGGCAGTGCTGATTTGCACGCTCGGTACGCTCATCCTGTTGCTTGCGCTGGTTGCTCAAGACGCCAAGGAAGCAGCGGTCGCCGAGGCCGAACATGAACTGGAAAACAAAATCGCAGCCGCAGCAACACCCGATGCTGCAGCGCTCGCAGCTGCGTCGAGCCGTCCTGAGGCGCCCTCGCAATTGACCGCGGCGGCCGCCGAACGGATGATCCAACAGGAACAATTCCGGGTCAGCGAGCTGGTTTCTTATCGCGATCAGCAAACCGCTGACCTCGAGCGAAAACGTGATGAGATCACGCAAGTTGAATCTCACATGCGAAAAATCAAAGAGAAACTTGCGGCGCTCAATACCGAAGTCGAGACGGCCATGGCGTCGACCGACAGCCCTGCCAAGGACAGCAAGACGGATGAGCAAACCCTGGTGCTGATGCGAGCGGAAGCCGACAAGCTGCGGGCCGATATCAAAGAACTGGAGTCGAGCGAGCGGGGCAGCAAGCCACGCGTGGTAATCGTTCCGCACCGCGGCCCCAATGGCACCCAACGCCGCCCGGTCTATGTGATCTGCGATGCCGATGGTTTGCAAGTCATGCCCGAAGGCGTGCGGATCAGCAAGGCGCAGGCGCTCGCGGCCACCGAATCGGACAGCCCACTGAGCAATCCGCTCGGGTCCGCCCTCCGTGTCGCACGCCGCTTTGCGGTTCAGCAGTACGGCGATAAAGCGCCACCGTACCCGCTGTTAATCGTTCGCCCCAATGGAATCTATATGTACCGTGTCGCCAGTGCGCTGATGAAGGATTGGGACGATCAATACGGATACGAACTCGTGCCGGGCGAGGTGGATTTAGCATTCCCCGGCGGCGATCAAGTCCTGCGAGCAGAAATGGAAACCGCGGTCGAAGAGGCCGCGGCGCGTAATTACAGTTTTGCGGGTGGCGGAGCCGGTGGTGGCGGACGAGGACGGGGAAATGGTAGCGGGGGCGGAGAAGGCTTCGGGTCGGGGACGGCTCAGGATGCACTGACATCCAATACCTCCGGACCGGGCCGTGGCGGGAACACCGGGGCCAGTGAGATGACGGGTGGGAATGCGGGCGGCAACGGCGCCGCGGCGCGGCCACCACGTGCGCTGCCCACACTGTCGGCACGCGATCTCGATCGACAGGCTCAATCGAATGGATTTTCAATGGCACGCGATCAACGGTTCGCTGCGGGCGCCTATTCCGAACCACCCGGTTCCCGCAATACCGGCTATGGGGCGGCCCCGGGGGTACAGTCGCAATCCGATGCGCTGAATGATTTCCTAGAGGGGAGATCACCTGCGGGCACCGATCCGTCCAACAATTCGAGCGGTTCCGGTGGCTCGGCGACGGATCCAGACTCACTGCAGAATACGTCGCTTGCTGAGAACGGCAATCCAGGAGGCCCCGACGGAGGCCAACCCGGAGGAACCGGCGGCGAAGGGGCCAACGGGCAAGCTAAGATTGACGGTGGGGACTCACCGACGGGGACCTCCGCGACCGCTGCGGCCACGATGAAACCGAGCCAAGCCGGCATGCCCCAGCAACCGGCATCCGCCAGCGGCACCGCCAGTTCCAATGCGGTTGCCATGGCGTTAAGCGATGCGGGGCATGCAGGATCACCGCAGAGTGGCTCAGCATCGGGATCCAATCAACCATCCGACGCGTCCTCCGCCGCACCCTCCGCGCCGCAAGTCGCTCAGAATACAGTCCGTCCCGACGGCGAGGACTGGGCATTGCCAGACGCGTTCCGCGGGATGGGCGGGACCGAGTTCGTTCGCCCCATCGCGATGCGATGCCAGCACGACCGGTACGAACTCGTCGAGCAAGGACGCGTGGTGCAAACGTTCCCGTTTGGCGAGAATGGGGTCTATCAACCGACCATCCAGCTCGCCACGGCGATCCGTGACCGCGTTGCGAACTGGGGGGCCACGATGCAGGGTGGCTATTGGAAACCACGTCTGGAAGTCAGCGTTGGGCCGCATGCGGAACAGCGTTTTCGAGAACTCGAGAAGTTGATGCAGAACAGTGGTGTGGAAGTTGTAAGGAGATCGCCATGAGTGGACGTCGCCGCAGCACGATTGAACTCGGTCACGACGCGTTTTTGGATATCGTTGCCAACCTCGTTGGCATTCTGATTATCCTCGTCGTTATTCTGGGCACGCAAACCCATCACATCACCGAGATGATGCGCACCGAATCGGAAACGGAGCAGAGTCTCGATGCCGATGACTCAGCCGTGGAGGTTGCCTCACGCAGCCAACTCGATCAACTCGGTCAGATGGCGATGCGGGCTGCATCGGCCCAGCGGGAATCGTTGGAGTTGGAAGAGAAACTCCTTCGCTACGATGCCCAGATCGCTCAGCTCAGTGCGGCCCGAGGTCAAATGCTCGACCTCCAGGCCATCGCAGAATCGGCGTGGGAGGAGGCCCAGTCCAAACTCGATCAATCGAAGGTGCGCAGTGCCAAACTGCAGCGTGAAATTCACGAGGCGGAATCCGAAATTGCCACGCTCGCGGGCACCAAAGATCGTTTGGCCAACGAAGAAGCGCCCCTTGTCGCTGTCGAACATCTGCCCACGCCGATGGCCAAGACCGTCTTCGGCGACGAGATTGACCTGCGTCTGAAGGCGGGCCGTTTGTCTGTCGTGCCCGTCGAAAATCTGATGGATGAGATCAAGCAAGACGTGCAGCGGATGACTCGAAAGCCGGGCAATTCAGCCGCCACGGTCGGGCCCGTTCGCGACTACGTGGCCAACTACGTCATCGAACGAACGATCGGGCGGATCACCCAGGACGGCCGGACAGGGATGGCGATGACCGCACGCCTCGGCGCCGTTGCCTTTGAGCCGCTCACCGAAACAGCAGGGCAACCGATTAACGAAGTACTCAGAAACCGCAGCTTCCTCGACGTCGAATTGGCCGGACGCGACCCCAACACGACGACGATTACGGTATGGGTCTATTCCGACAGTTTTGGGGAACTCCGCAAACTCAAAGAGCACCTCTACCAACGCGGCTTCGCCACCGCCGCCCGGCCACTGATGGACGGGCAAGCAATCATCTTCAGCAGCACCGGCACGCGATCGAAGGCGCAGTGACCACGGTCTCGCGGTCACGGCCCCACGGTCTCGCGCCCCACGGTCTCGCGCTCAGGCACCCCCTGGCCGCCTGACCGCTCCACTCGCCTGAGCTGAACCCACCCCGATATTCTCGCGCCGGGCTGGATGTCTCAAACGCTTGAATTCGTCCAGTGGGGGCGTTAGCATGGGTGGTACGCACGCCACCCGCCGACGCCCTGGCCATGTCGCGTGTGCTACCTCACTCGCACCATTGGAATCGGAGCCCACCTATGTTGCCGTCTACCCAGCCAACGAAGTTCGGCGAGTTGCCACCACGCATTCGGCCTGCTTTGGCCTGTTTGCTCGAGGCAAGACAATATGCCGATCAAACGCGTGCTGACCACTGGGAGTTCGCTGTTGAACTCGACGTGTTGATCGACCTGGAATTGAGTCTCAATGATTTTCGCTGGATGGTGCGGAGCAATCTCGTCGAGCATCGACGCGAGGTGACCAGCGAGACGGATGACGGGCGGGCGTTTCGACCGACGGGAGATTTGACCTTTCCCGACGGCACCTGTTTTGTGTTGACCGGAGCGGGAATGCGCGTGGCGAACGAGGTCTGCGGCTATGCCACATTGTGGGATCCGACGCCAAACTCGTGCGTTGCTCGCGGGGGAATTTACGCGAGTCTGAAGTTGTCCCATGAAGAACCGTTTGCCCCGCGATCGGAGATTCCACTGGCGTCCCATCCACACTGGGATGCAGATCGGCGCCTGCTGCGTTTCAACGGAACATTAGTAAAGCACTTCAAATGGTGCGCTCAGAATCAAGAGGCGGTGTTGTCTGCGTTCGAAGAGGAAGGATGGTCTTCGCGGATCGATGATCCCTTGCCACCGCATCCCGACCAGAACCCCAAGCGACGATTGAGCGATACGATTAAATGCCTCAATCGGAAACAGCAGACCTCAATCGTGCGTTTCCGGGGCGACGGGACGGGCGAAGGGGTCGTGTGGGAATTAGTTGACTGCCCGTAGCAATCCGGTTGGTTTCCGTAGCTCGCATTTCGGTCTCTTCTATATTTCAGGAGGTACCGATTTCTCGAGCAAGGGCACGAACCATGAGCGACCGCAGGACTTTTCTCAAACACGGAATCGCCACCGGATTGTCGGCAACCGGCGGTGCGATGGCCTCGGCGGGCGAATCATTAGACGAATCGGTGCGAGCGGAGATGGCCAGTCGACTGAAGTTCCTGACACCTCCCCAGGGCACACCGTCGCTCGACAGCGCCCCCAGCCCCGCAGTACTGCCGTTCCAAACACGGTTCTTTTGTCCCTGCATCGCCGAACCGATCTTTTCCTTCGAACCCGCTGAGTATCCGTTGCGGTTCGCGGTTACTGGGGCGGAGAGCCCAACGCCGATAAGCAATGTACCGCTTTGTCCGGCCCATCTCGCGTCGACGGATATCCAACGAGTCCAGTCACGATTAACGAAACGCCAGTTGCAACAGACTTCAGAGCTGGACTTGGCATGGTTGGCTGGTTTTTGGAAGCGTTTCGTCGAGACCGCTGATGCACTGGCACAGATCAGTATCGATCTCGGTGATCTTCCCGATCCGTTTGCCCACCAGCGTTTCTTTGATTTCAAACCGGTCAATTTCTATGCGATGTGGGAAGTCGAATTTGCGTGGCGATTTCACGGCCAGTATCTCGACGACAGTTACAACTGGGGGTTTGCAGCCTTCTGTGACCACCGGGCAAATAAGCAAGCCCATGGAAACCATGGGCGTTACGATGACTGCACCTTCTTGCCGTTGCAGCGCAGCGCGGATTGGCAACGTCCCGCCACCGGAAAGCTGGCCGGAAAAACACTGCATCTCGAAGCGAGTTCTCCGGGACCGACCTACCGTGTCCGCTACGATGAATCGGTGATGGTCAGGCGCATCAATGCGTTACCTGAAATCGTCAACGATTCGGTAAATCGTGCTAAGCGTCGTCGTATCAAGTTCGCGTTGCCGTCGACAACTACGCATCTGCACAACGCCCACACCGCCTCAGAGAGTGATGGCCATCCCAACGATTGGATCAACCCCGGCGAGTACTGGGATCACCACTACGGTAATTTCGCCTCCGGGTATGACCCCAATGAAAAACTGAGCACGCTGTGGTATCACGATCACCGAATGGATTTCACCGCATCGAACGTGTATGCCGGATTGGATGGTTTCTATACGATCTTCGATGAAAAAGCCGACGAGGGCGGCGACGCCATACCCGCCGCAAAATTGCAGGACATTGGAATTGAAGGCCAGGGTTGGGGATTCCCAGCAGGCGAATATGACGTACCCATGGTGCTGCATGATCTGCTATTTGCATTGCCCAACCCGGTGCCCCAGACGCCGGCCGAAGCGCGGGCCCAATGGCTCGCCCATGCCGACGGCGCGGTGTACGACGAATCACCACAACTCGTCTTTGACGGTTTCAATACCGACGGGATCCTCGGCGATCGTTTGACGGTCAACCGCATCATCCAACCGGTCATGCACGTCGAACCACGCAAGTACCGTTTCCGCATCCTCAACGGCGGCCCCTCACGGTTTTATGAATTAGTGCTGCATACCGAAGCGAAGCCGGATGGTTCGCCGAACGATCTCGTTGGCGAAATCCCGCTGATCGTGATCGCGGGCGATGGAAACTTTCAACCGAGCCCACTGCTGGCACGCAGTTTGTATATGGGCGTCGCTCAGCGAAACGATATCATCATCGACTTTTCGGAGTTCAAATTTCAATCACTGTACTTGGTCAACGTGCTCGACCAACCTCATGGCCAAGGTCCCTCGGGCCGTGAATTCAAACGAGACATCTACTACCACGATCGGCATGACGAACCTGCCGACCAGCATGGCACGGAATGGTTCTTTCGCGATTTGGGCCTGGTCAAATTTGTCGTCGACCAACCGCTAAAATCACCAGACAAGAGCACGTTGCCGCTCACGATGCGAGCGTTTCCCCCCGTTGATTTGACCGAAGTGAGGCGTGAACGGTTATGGGAATTTGATTTCGATGGCGGTCTGTGGACCATCAACGGGATGACCTACGATCCCAACCGCATTGATGCGGGCATCGAACAAGACACCGCCGAAATCTGGACGATGCGTAACGTAGGCAATACGTGGGCGCATCCTATCCACAGTCACTTCACCGAGTTCATTATCCTGGAGATCAACGGGGTTCCCCAGTACCAATACACTGCACAGGAGTCTGAAGTACTGCAGCGAACCAAGTACTTCGCACCTCGCAACAACTACCTGCCGGCCGAAGGCCCCGAACGACGACAGTTCCTCCAGCAATTTCGCCAGGACGGAAAGCAATGGCAAGCACAAGCGGCAGCGATGAAACAGAGCCGAGGTCCGGGCCAAGAAAACGCCCCAATCCCGTGGGTCGGTAAGAACGAGGGTGAGCCCAAACCTCGAAACGAACTGGAGGCGAAACTGCGGTTCAAAACCCGGGTCGACGGCATTCATGATGAAATGCAAATCAAACACATCGCCGGCGAGTTTGCCATGAGAATCCTGGCGTATTTTGGGAGCGACCAGTTGCGTGACGACATTGACAGTTTCCTCAATGAATCGCTGGCGTTTGATCAAGTTCGAGTTCACTCCGCCCATGACTTCCGCGTGCTCGTTGTCCTATTTGAAATTCTTGGCATCGCCAAGTTGGATTTACGCGGCAACCAGGACAACGTGAAAGGTGATGGGCGGTTCATGGGCGGCCCCCGCCGCGATGTCGCACTACTGCTGCCCGATTGGGAAGTGACGGTATTCATGCGGTGGAAAGATTTCCTGGGCAAGCATGTGATGCACTGTCACAACGTTGTCCACGAAGACCATGCCATGATGATTCGGTGGGATATCGTGCCGCCCGGTCATGGCTTCGACACGCCTAAACAGGCCGAACGGTTCTACTCGCAGGAATTGCTGCGGCAACCCCATGTCCAACCGACCCCCGGACACGCTACAGCGCATGAAAACGATAGTGATGGACCGCTGAGCCGTTAACGCATCGGAACCTATTTCATCGACTACACAGGACACCGCATGATGAGCCCCTCACCCACCACGACCGATGATTCGGCAATCGCTTGGTTGCCAGGCCAGGTCTCGACCCGACGCCGCTTCGTTCCCAATGTGCCCGTGGTCACACATGCGGGTCATCGACATTTGTTCTATGACGATCTCGTGAAGGATCGAACGGTCATCATTCATTTCTTTAGTTTGGCCTCCCATCCGCACTACCCGGTGACTCGTAATCTCATCAGCGTGCAGCAGTTACTCGGTGATCGATTGGGGGCCAGCGTTTCGATGATCTCCATCACGACGGATCCCGGGCGGGATGCCCCGGGTCCAATTGCGGAGTTTGCTGAACGGCATCACGCGCGGCCCGGTTGGACGTTTGTGACCGGCCAACCATCGGACATCACAGCGATTCAGCGAGTGTTCTTCCATCACGCTGGAGCGTCCCCGGGAGACCTCAACGCCGAGCACTTTGAACACGGACATCACGGCGCGCCCGATTGTTCAATCGGTCTACTGCGCTATGGCAACGACCAGGCTGGACTGTGGGGATCGGTTCCAACGAAAACCGATCCTGCGCAAATCGTCGAGCGACTCGCGTGGATTGATCCACCAGTCACAACGTTAGGACAGCCGATCAAACGTGGCGGCCCAGCAACCATCGTCAAAACCTAAGCCCATTGCTTTTTCAGTGCTATCCAAATCTGCATCCATGTGAACGGAATTTTGTCATGAACTACGATCGACTTTCCTCGGCAGGTTCCTCGCGTCGGCTTGGTAAACAGTCAGCATCTCTATTGATGGGCGTCTTGTATTGCCTAGTCATGGATGCCCCCATCACCCTTGGGCAACCTCAGTCGGACTCGGAAGCGCAAGCGATGCGAATGCTCTTGCTGCTCGAACCCGAGCAAGTCGTGTTGCCGGACGACCAAAGCGTGAATAGCAATGCCCATGGAACGTTTGGTTGCAGGTGGGACCCCGCCACGAACCAGTTGGAGGTGAAAGGAACCCTCGAGGGACTCTCGAGTGAACTGGAGGTTCGTGGCGACACCGATGCGGAGGGAAATACCCCCAGTCCGATCCATATTCACTTCGGTCGCGTAGGCGTTTCGGGGCCGATTCAACGGAATCTGGCCTTCGAGAAAGACGGCGACAAATTCATCTTTAGCGGAATGTTTCGTGTAGATGCGAATATGAAACTTTACCTTCTATCCGAACGCACCTACGTCCAGGCACACACCAAGACATATCCCAAGGGTGAATTGCGTGGTCAGATCCTCGCCGTTTCACTGCAGGGTCCCAGGGCCGTCAATGAATCTCAACTCACCGAACGAGAACGGAACGCGTTAGCGGATGCACGCCAGGCGACCAGTCAACCGAAGATAGACTTCCCGTCCCATTTGTTCGACAGCTATCAAAATGCCGCCGAATACCCTGTCCTGTCGCTCACGCCATCGCGGGCGGGCGACGTCACGATCGACTTGCCCTTTCCACCGATTCCCGCACTGCAAACGCATCCGGAATATATGGACCGTCGCGACGCCAATGACGTCACCGCTGACAAACAGAAACGCTACCTTCGTACGTACCCCACGCTACACGTTGATGTGGAGCATTGGGTCACTCAGACAGATGCCTCGGGGAATACGATCCGCACGGATCGGCAATCCTATGGCGACCATCCGGGCGTGCAACCACGTCCGGCGAGGCCGCTGCACTACCGATTCTGTTTGATTGACCCATTACAGAATGAAAACGCGAACACAACAAGAGCGTCCGCCCTGAATCAGCTGACTTTTAGCGCGAACGAGAGTGTTGCCCCCTCGCAACGATCGATCCGATCCCAAGTCCACCCGCGTGACTTTTACGTGGACGACACCACGACGGAGGCAACACCGCTGTCTCCGAAGGCGGACGAGTCTGCCGGGAACGGGCAACTGCGGTCGCCACAATCATCTGACTTAGCCGCCAAAGCGGGTGACGAGAAACCGAAGTCCTTCGATGCCAATCGACTCTTTTCTACCTTGCCCGAGTTCGGCAAGGGCGGTTCGGGACGAACGATGTTCACGATCATCGATTCGCCACCAGGCATCTTTCCCGAGATGAATCCCTTGAAGAATCCACCGGGCACGAACATGCTGCCGACGGTGTACCAAAACATGCGTGATCGGATGAACAACGAGATGGTCAACACGTTGCCCTCAACCCCCGACCATCCCTATAACTTGCATGATGGCGACCCGGTCGTCTCGAGATTGCCAACGCATGCTTCGCCCACCGACGATCTGCGATTCATTCTCGACGATTTGTATGAAGTGCTGACCGGTCGGCCTGTCCGCAGCCTTTGGGAAGGGCTCGATCGCATCACCATCAAAGAACTATTTGAGGAAACCGAAGCCGGGCATCTCGACGCGATCAAGAAACACCGCATGCAATTACTGCATCGCGCCGAATGGGCCATCGATATTCTCGAGGGCAATGCGGGCTCGGTTCGGCACGGTCGCAACGGTGACGATGAGATTGTCATGCGGTCTTCGCGCATCCCCAGCAATCGCTCCTATCGTGGATTTGCGTTGCTCCATCATAGCGGTCATCGCCGCGCCAAGCGTGTCCAGCCCATCTATGACCAACACGGTAAGATCGTCGCCGGAAATGTCGACGTTCACCAGATTTGGTACGACGGACGGATCGAGTCAGACACGATGTTCTACGATTTCGGCTGGGATGACATCCCGCTACGTGTCCAGAATGAAAACGGCGAAGTGGGCGTCCGTTGGTACAGTTCCACGGATCCTAAGTTGACCGTCGAGCACTGGAAAGAGTATCGCCGGCAAAAATCCGCAATCGACTCACAACCATCGCAAGATGTCTTTTATCAAGAGCATCATGTTGCGGACTTAACCGCCAATCCGCCGCCTATACCGCGTGATATCCCATGGACGGTCACGTTTACCGTCGACATTCTCAATCGGGGCGAGGACGATTTTTCACCTGCAGCATTTTACTTCGACTACCCCGAGCAGGTGAGCCAACAACCGGGCCCATATCCTTACTCGAACCTCACTTATCACAATCGCACACAGAATCATGATCCGCGATTTAGCCGCGAGGCTGTGTGGGGAAAAATGAACATTGATGGTTCCAATCGACACATGCGGTTTGGTCCTCCCCACGTCGGCATGGACGGCACCTTCTTCCCATTGGCCGAAGGCACACGAACGCATCTGAAAATCAAAATGGCGCCGACCCAGTACCAGAATGTGCACTACACTTGGGGCTGGCGCAAGCACGCTCCACGGGCACAAGCGGTCGAAAACATGCACAAGCGGGTGCCGCCGCGAGGCGACGAATTCATCAAACAGTATGGTGCGATGCGGTTGGACCAATCCTTTGTCGATTGCATGACAGCGGCGCCCACACCTCAACTTCCTGCGCCGCCGCCTCGATTCTTCCGGCTGCGGATCGACGATCATGAACGCATGGTATTCGATGGCATCGACTACGAACTCAACGAGGATCATCCGCACCGACACGTGAGTCTATGGGTGGAACGCTACCTCGACGAAGAAATGATCAATGAACCTCGCCGCAGCTATCTCGCCAGCGATGGCAGTATCGTGGATACCGAATCCGAAGCGGACCATGAACAGCGGGTGCGGACGTCACTGCGGCAACAATTCACGCAGCTCGCCAAGGCGCCCTTTGCCCATCCACCAAAATCAAGTGTCGATGACGAGGACTACGATCCCCATGAAGGCCCGATGCTCAAACTCGGGGACTTCTCACCTGCAAAACGAATGTGGCGTGCCTTCCATAGCATGGAGGAAGCACTCCAAGCCGAAGACTCGGATTTCGTTGACTGCCTGTACTCGGTCATTGACGCCCGCGACGCGTACTTGGATTGGAAAGACCGCAATCACCTACCGAGTGGTCTCCAGCCCGATCCCGACTCCGACATGACACTCCTGTTTGTCAACAACACACTCTACGGGGAGATGGAAGCAGGCGGCCTGCGGTTTGAAAAATGGCTGCAGCGTGATCACCAGAATGACGATGGCAAACCAGCCCAACTCCGCCTGACGGTCTGGAATGGCGACTACTTCGTTCACGGATACGCCAATCCCGATTTCGGTGGCCTGCGGGGCTGGGAAAACCAATTCAAATCCTCCCTGCCGCTCGGCGGACAAGGCAGCCTATTTACGTTCGGCCGAAATCACTGGCGATTCAACGCCATGGGTGGCACCGTGGGTATCCCTCCTGCCGTGAAACAAAAACGTGTCAACAAAATATTTCACGATATGGTCGAGGAGGGTACCGAAGCGACTGGTTTATCAAAGGCGGGAGAGCCAAAGTACGACAGCGAACAACCTGATGGTGTTCGGCTCGGCGTTCATAAATGTTGGTTCCGTTTCAACTACGAACCGTCAACTCGGCTACGTTTCTATCAATTTGATCCGTTACACCACGACGTCGCCATTTACTCGGTTCACTGAATACTTTTTTTGAGAAAGTTGAAACATGAATGCCACCCAACGCATGGCTGTCATCCCGCTCGTGGTCATCGGACTCTCGCTTGTTTGCCGTTGGGTCCCAGCGCAGGAATCGGGATCGAATGCACTGTCCGGCGAGCCGCCCTGTTGTTGTCAACCGGCGAACAAATCTGTTTCCAAGAGCGTCGCGGCACATGAACTGCCCAACGTTAGCATACGTGATCAGACAAGTCGAACTCTGACGCTCGCCGATGCATTCCCACCCGATCAAGTCATCGTCATGCAATTCGGTTTTACCTCGTGTTCGACCATTTGCCCTGTTGCGAGTGGCACGATGGCGGCAACACAGAAATCGCTGGAGAATCAGGCACACCATATTTCTTATGTCACCATCTCCATTGACCCCGACTTCGATACCCCTGATCGGCTAGCTAGGTATGCCCGAGACCTCAATGCGGCCGACGGATGGCTGTTTCTATCGGGTGATCCCAAGGCGATTGGTGAGATTCAAAAAGCGTTCTCTGCTTACGTACCTAACAAGTCGCAACATGAAGCTCTGACCTTTCTCAGACCCGCCCACAGCGATCGATGGATTCGTTTAACTGGACTCGTCTCGGCCACTCAGTTGTCCAACGAAGTCAAACTGCTGCTGGCGGCCCCGGAGTCGTTAACCGATGCAACTCCCTAATCGAATTGCCATGGCTCGATCAGTACTCGCGGTTGCATTGGCCGTCTATTTTTCGTCAGCGGTGGCCACGGCTCAGGACAACTTGGCACTCGGCGAATCGGTTTACCACATGGGCGTGGGACGTGATAGTTCGCCAATCTCGGCAACCGTCATGGGTGACGTCCAGCTCTCCGGCATGATCGTTGCGTGTGCCAAATGTCATCGTCGAAGCGGATATGGGAACGAGGAACCGGGCAAACTGACGCCATCGATCACGGCGGGCGAATTATTTTCAACCACGACCTATCAACGCGCCCGTCAATTCCGTTCGCTCTACCAAGAACCGCAAACGGACGTGGAACGAGCAGGGCCTCGGATGCCACATGAGAGACCCGCCTACGACGAGCAGTCATTGTCGCATGCCATTCGCGAGGGCATCGATCCAACGGGCCGCGTGCTCGACCCGCTAATGCCTCGTTACGATCTCGATGATGAGACAATGACATCACTAGTTGCCTACCTGCGTTGGCTCGCTCGTGAACAGGATCCGGGCGTCGACGCGACCACCATCCACTTTGCGTTCGTGACGACCGACGGCGTCGAACCGGCGGCGAGATCAGCGGTACGGCGCGTCATCGACGCCTACATATCGGACCACAACCGTGAGGTTGCTCGCTACCAACTGCACGTGGGAAACTCACCAAACTACAAAGACGACTTCGTCACATCCTATCGCCAGTGGCAGGTTCATGACTGGCACCTGTCGGGTGAACCCTATACCTACGGCGAACAGCTCTCACGCTATCAGCGTGCGCAACCCGTATTTGCATTGCTCTCCGGGTTCTCGAATCAATCCTGGCAGCCGATCCACCGGTTCTGTGACCATTATCGACTTCCCTGCCTGTTCCCTAACACACCGCTTCCCGCAGCCGATGCCGATGGCGGCTACACACTGTATCTGCATGCTGGATTGCGAGCGGAAGCGGATGCATTTTGCAAAGAAATCATATCGACGAGTGCACGCTCGCAACGGACTCCCGCGATCCATCAATTTGCGATCATCGACACGGTGGGTGAGCAAGCATTACGCTACACGACTTCGCGACTGCGAGAGCAAGGTGCACCGCCCATTAATCACTTGGTGGAGAATGCAGCCGAATTCACTCTCGCGTTGACACAATCTGCCACGCCGGGGGACGTCGCGTTGGTTTGGATCGACGAGGATCAATTGGCCCCGGCCGTCGCGTGGCAGCGGAGAAAATTCGATCAGATCTATTTCTCGGGAACGCTGTTGCCCGAACCTCCCGTGGATTATGTCAGCGTTGCCCACATCGCGTTGCTATCGCCCTATCGTGATGAGTCAGTGGAACATCCTCGCAGTTATCGAGTGCGTTCATGGATGCGGTCCCGTCGTATCACGCTCACTCACCGCCACCTGCAGCTGAACACTTATTTCGCATTGACGGTCACCGACCATTCTCTGCGTCATTTGGTCGATCGCTTTTCACGTAACTATCTGATCGAGCGAATCGAGCACGAAACCGAGAACTCGCTCAGCCCCGGGGTGTATCCAGCACTTTCGCTCGGGCCCCTCCAACGCTACGCGTCGAGAAACGTCGACATCATTTGCTGGCCTTGATCTGGGGCGGTCCTCGGCCGTCCTCGGGGCGAGGTCCGCGTGATGAAACGAACGAGCTTCCACTGAGGTGCTGAGAGCGGCGCTGGACGAGTCGGGGGGAGACTCGCGGGCGGCAATGCGGTTGCGTCAACGTGAAGTCCACCAGAGTTTTGCGTCGGCTTGCGTCCATGCCTTGGCGTCTCTGCATTGGAACAGCCGATCCCGCAAGGCAGCCGCGGTGGGAATTCTGGATTCAACGTCCTTTTCCAAGCACTCAACGAGGACTTGTTCCAAGTCCTCCGGAATTCCCCCCTGGTGACGCGACGGTGCCGCGAGCGTTTCGTTGACGTGCGCCTGCATGGTCGCGATCGGCGAATCGGCGACGAATGGTGGGCGGTTCGTCAATAGAAAGTAGCCGACGGCACCGAGCGAATAGATGTCCGTCCGTTGGTCGATTGTTTTGGGCGTCACGACTTGCTCGGGTGACATGTATTCGGGCGTTCCCGCAATCATATTCGACGACGCGTCGCGGGGCAGTGCTAATCGCGTCTCGCGAACCAAACCAAAGTCAAGCAGCTTGGTAAAATCATCGATCCCACCGCGTTGAGATGCGAAGATGTTCGCCGGCTTGATGTCGCGGTGAATCAACCCCACCTCGTGTGCCTCCATCAAAGCTTCACTGACTTGGATGAGGAAGTGCATCACACGTGCGGGCGGTAGCGGGCCGTATCGCCTCACCAGATCGTACAGGTTCATTCCGGGCAGCAGTTCCATGGCGTAAAAAAACAAACCATCGCGGGTCTGGCCATAGTCAAAGATTTCGATCGTGTGCGGATGGGTCAGCCGTGCGGTTGCCCGGACTTCCCGTTCGAATATCTGCAACGAGTCTTCCGCCGACGACTGTTCGGGTTGGATGAGTTTGATAGCGCAAGGTCGCTTCAGGAGCAGGTGCTCGGCCTCAAAGACGCGTCCCATCCCGCCCTCACCAATCAACTGTTTGAGTTCGTATTGCGCCAGTCGCCGTGCATTGAACGTGGCCAAGCGGGTGCCGTGGATCAGATTTGCGGCGTAGATCGCGATTCCGGCTGCGACGAGTGGCGCTGGCAGCGGTTGTCCAAAATCATCTTGGGCCAGCAGCGCACCGACGGACGGTTCAATCCACATCGCCAGCGAGAGAACCACCCACGGCATACCGGCGAGTGGAAGGAGAACGAGGGCGGCGCGCTGCCATGTGTTCGGCATGAAGACGCCGTAGATGAAAATCAGCTGTGCCCATACAAAGTAGTTCCAGTTATTGATACTGATGAGATCCAATGCGTCTTGCCGAATCGCCGCGTCGAGCATCAGCCGAACGTAGAGGACACTGAGCAACAGGATCACGTTGGCCATCACAAGCAACTCGATGCCGCGAAGCTGTGCGAGCGACAGGCCAGGCTTGCGCGCGAGTATCCAAGCACAGCCTAAGCATGCGGTGAGTGCGGCGATTCGCACGCCGTGCCCCAGCGCAGCGTTTTGATACGTCAGAAGCCGCAGCATTGACAACGCGATGAGCACGGACAACGCGCCCGCGATCACGATCAAGCGACGCCGCAAGATCTGGCGATTATCGCCCCAGACGTCATTGAGGACGAGCAGCGAATCGACTTTCTCGTCCGGGCGGACGACGACGGGTTGCGGCAAAGCCATGCCAGGAGACTTGCCCAAAACGGTCTTGTCGAAATGATTCGCAAGCAGAGACAGGACTTCCGCGAGTACCACGGCGTCGTCCCCGCAGTGCTGGCGAGCAAACGCGTCACGTTCCGCTGCGGGTTGTTCAATGGCGAGCGCGAAGTTCGCTTTCACTCGAGCGTATCGAGCCGCATTCACGCCCTGGTCTCGCTCTCGAGTTCGCGTCGCAGCCAAGCTCGCAGCATCGTCCATTCCGCTTCGATCGTCCGTTTGGAAACGTTCAGCACTTCGGCCACCTCCTCCACGGTCAATCCGCCGAAGAAACGCAGCTCAACGATCTGGGCTTGCCGGGGGTCGAATTTCGCCAGTTTCGTCAATGCGTCCTCGATGGCCAGCACGTCTTCGTCACTGTTCTGAGTCACACAAAGGTCGTCGGACAGCGGGATCCGCGGCATGTCGCCCCCTCGCTTGTGGCGTTTCTTGCCGCGGGCATGATCGACCAAAATGCGCCGCATCATCTTCGCTCCGATCGCAAAGAAATGGGATTTGCCGCGCCAATCGACGCTGTGTTGATCGGCCATCCGCAAAAACGCCTCATGCACCAGCGCCGTCGGCTGGAGCGTATTGCCGGGCGTTTCGTGGTTCAGCATGCTCCCCGCGAGCCGGCGAAGTTGCTCATAGACGAGCGGCATCAGTCGATCGGTGGCTTCATGTTGCCCATCGGCGGTCAGGGCAATCGCTTCGTTGATATCGACCTCGTCAATATCGACCTCGTCGTCCGACATTCGGGCTCCACCTTTCGAGGATCAAACTTTTTTCAAAAAAAGACTGCGGATCGTCGCTCGATGCGTCGCGTATCCCAGCGAGACACATCCGTAATCCTTTCCGAATTCTAACTCCCAGCCGCATTTCATGCATTCCAATCGTGTCATTTCGCTCCAAGATAAGGAAATCGCTAGCGATCTTGAATTGATCCATTCCGCCCTGCAGGGCGACGAGCGAGGTTTCGCCAGCCTCGTGCAACGCTACCACCCTCGCTTGGTGTGTGCCATGCAAAATCATGTCCGATGCCCCGTCACGGTCGAGGACATTGTCCAGGACGCCTTCACCAAAGCGTTCGCGCACCTGCGTTCGTTCCGCCAGGACAGCAATTTCTATACTTGGCTTTATCGCATCGCACTGAACCAACGGCGGAACTACTTCCGACGCCAGGACACCATCGTATCGCTCGACTTAATCGTCAACACGATCCCGCCGGTGATGACCGAACAACGTGATTCACCGGATGCGGTCGCACAGCAAGGTGAGGATTGCAGCCAAGTCCGGCAAGCGTTGGAACGACTCAGTGCGAAAGACAGAGCGATCCTTGTGATGCGTGAGTTCGAAGGTCTCGACTACCTCACCATCTCTGCCAACTTGAAAATCCGGCTCGGGACCGTCCGCAGCCGACTCTATCGAGCCCGTTGTGAACTGCGTCACCAGCTCTCGGCGCACCACCTCGCGATGCCCAGAGACACCGCATCGATGCATTGAACGCTTCGCCGGAAGACACAGCGTCGCGGTCCAACATCAAAATCGGCCGTGCGGATGGCAAACAATCGGTGCTCGAATCAAGTAATTTCGCGGCGTAGGGGCGAGCGTTTGCTAGTCACTCGCGCCACCTCGGCGACCGGGACGTTCGATCCACTGGTATGCCCGCTGCGAGTTCTGTGAAGCGAACTTTCGAGTGGCATCGACGCCGCGTTCCGCTGCGTATTCGAACACGAGCCGCTGCACCGTTTCGTAGTCGGCACCACGGTCGGAAACCGGCCAGTTGCTCGCGTAGATCACCCGGTCGTCGCCAAACGCGTTCCACACAACGTCCAGATAGGGGCGGTAGAACTCCAGCTCGTCGGGTGCCGACCGACCACTGTGATGCGACGCGCTTTCCACCAACCCGGATACTTTGCAAAAGACATTGGGATGTGCTGCGGCGGCCTGGATGGCTTGTTTCCAAGCCTCCGGGGGCGCCGCCGAGGTGACCGCGACATTGCTAATGTGGTTCAGGACGATGCGCAAACTGGGAATTTTTTCGGCGATCCTCGCGATCGTAGCGGGCGTCTCGGGGCCGCCATTGACATCGAGTGCCAAATCAAGCTCGGCGAGAAGAGCCAGGTCACTGAGCGCGTCGCCGTCGGATTGGTTGCGTTCGAGTAGTTCATTGAGCAGCCCCACCGAGACACGGATTCCGCGAAACAACGGGTTCGCTGAAAACCGTTGGAGCTGCTCGCGAAAATCAGGGGTCCCCGGTTGCAGCCGACCGACAATGCCCACCACAAACGGGTCGGTTGCTGACAGATCGAGCAACCACGCATTGTCTTCCAAACGCGAACTCGCCTCCACGATGACCGTGCCCGTCACCGGGCGATATTGTTGGAGGCTGCGGAAATGTTGGGGCAGCACCGTCCGGTACAACGAAGACCCTTTGGCTGGCCAGGGCACTCCCTCGGGTCGACTGGGATCATAAAAATGAGTGTGGCAGTCGATGATGTCCAGGTCTCGCGGAACGCCCTGGGGGGCCGTTTCGTCCCGTTGCGGTGGATCGTCCGCGAGAACGGTGCGATGTTCGACCGCCCATCCCAGCCCCACGATGATGGTCAGAACACTCGCAATCCAGCTTCGACGATTTCGCATCAACGTTACTTCTTAGTGGCGTCATGGGAACGTCGGGTGCCTGCGGAGTCGCCTGTGACCGCGGTGGCACCGTCAAAGGTCACCACCGATTATAGCGGAAGAACGGATCATCTGACGGAAGCGTGCGCCGGAGGTTTTGGGAGGCATGTCTCAAGGATCCAATGATTTATTTGTGGGATTGGATTGACTGCGTTCGACTGGGCCTGCCGGGAAATTAGCCGATTGTTTCCGTGAGAAGTTTGAATTTCGACGATAGGCGGCGACCAGGTTGCGAATGCTTTGTGAATTCGGCGCGCGATCACGGGCGCAGCGAACGCCGCCGCCGATGCCGCGATTCTCGAGCGGTTCCATTCGCCGATGGGTCTCCGACTGAGTAACGGCGACCGCGTGCCGACGAAGGTGTCTCACACCGCGATATTCACAGTCAATGCGACAACCCGTAGAATTGGGAGAGCGCAAGAATCTTGCCGAACGCGGAAGCCTTGTTGCACATTTCGCCCTCATTCTGCAGTATCCTAGTGCTTATGCCCAAGACTGCCTCCAGCTACGAATTTCTCGACGCCCCCACCCAAGAAGGTGATTTGGGGATGCTCGGTTCGTACCGGATTCAGGGTGAGCTCGGCCGTGGCGGAATGGGGTACGTCTTCCGGGCCATCGACACGGTTCTGGAGCGTCCCGTGGCGCTCAAGGTCATGAACAAGAAGGTCGCATCGACCCCCAACAGTCGCGACCGTTTTCTCCAGGAAGCCCGTGCGATGGCCGCCGTGCATCACGACAACGTCGTCGTGATTTTCGAAGTCGGCATGCACGAAGGCACGCCCTTCATGGCGATGGAGATGCTCCGCGGCGTCACGCTCGAGGGGATTAATGCCAAGAAAGAGAATTGCGATTACGAGCAAGTCATCGAGTACGCACGTCAGATCGCTCGTGGTCTCGGCGCCGCACATGCCAAGGGCATCGTCCACCGCGATATCAAACCCGCCAACATTTGGGTCGAAGAGGGGACGGGCCGCATCAAAATCCTGGACTTTGGTCTCGCCTTGGCCACCACGCCCGATGCAGACGCCTCAGGTGTCGGTTCCGTCTGTGGCACGCCCGGCTACCTCACGCCGGAGCAGGCGCGCAGTGACCCACTCGATGATCGCAGCGATTTATACAGCCTCGGCGTGGTGCTGTATGAAATGTGTACCGGCCGGCTGCCGACTTCCCAGCCTGCGATTCCCCAACAGCTGGTGGCCTTGCTGACGGGGACACCCAAACCGCTGCGCGAACTCAATCCTTCCATCCCACAGCCGCTCGCCGACCTGATTCACCAGCTACTCGCCAAAGAACCTGTTGATCGCCCCGCCAATGCGCTCGCTTTGGAGAAACAGCTCGACGTCGTGGCGCGAGAATGCGAAGCGAAATCGGAGACGGCAGTCTCGCTGAGCAAGCTCCAATTGAGCTTGAAAGAAGTCGTCAGCAAACAAGAGGAAGCGAAAACGGAGTCGTTTGACTTGACCGCTTTCGACGATCTGGCCATCCCGGCTGCACCCACGACCGCGTTCCCTGGTTCCAAGACACCCCAACCCGGCCCGCGTTATCCCGCGGGCACCAAGTCGGGCGTGTTCCCAGCGGTCACCGCCAAACCGGGCGCGTCCAAACCGGTGGGCGCGTCCAGGCCGGCGGGCACGCCCAGCTCAACCGGTGGCCGAGCGAAACCGGCACCGGCGTCTGAATCCCAACCCGTCAGTCCAATCGTGTGGATGGGGGCGGGGATTTTAGTGACCCTCCTGCTCGTGCTCGGGGCCGTCTGGATAATCCTGCCGGGGCAACGCGAAAACACCGTCACCGTGTTGCCGCCGCCGTCCCCGTCACAATCACCGGCGTCCAGCTCGCCCCCGCCTGCATCCACACCGGCGCCCCAGGAGACTCTCTCGCCAGTCAACGCGTCGGCGCCGGAGAGCAAAACCCCGCAAAACAAAAACAATCGGAACACCCCGTCGCCCCGGCCGACACCATCACCGCTGTCGCCGGCACCGTCATCATCACCGAGCGAGCCCAACACGGCGATCGCAGCGGACGTGATGCCCAAGCCGGCTCCGGGGAGCGAAACCTCCCCGGAGCCGCTTGCGGTGGAACGGGAGCAACCCGGCGAGCCAGATCAACCCGACGAGCCTGAGGAACCAGCGGCCGAGCCGACCAAGCTTGTCAACGTCAACACCACCGCTGGAATCGGGGCAGATTCTACCGTGCGTGAGGGATTCGAGACGTCCCTGGCCACCAAACCGATTCTGCTCATTCAAAAACGCAAAGGCGATGGGCAAGAGAAGCAGCATGTTCATTTGCGATTTGACCTGCAGGCCAAGGGAGTCATGCATTCCGATGTCCGGCAGGCCCGATTGGGTATGATCCTGTCGCTGCCTGGCCATGAGAAACTCCACGACACCACCCTGAAGTTGTACGGCTATGACGCCAAGGGCGCCGATGCGTGGGTGGAGGACGATGAACGCAAGGCGATTTTGTGGGACAATTCGATCTCCCGTGAGGGACTCGAATCGCTGCCCTTGCTGGCTCAGTGGAGCAGTGACGAACCAGATCACGCCCACTCCCAGGTGATATTCTTCAGCTCGCCCGAACTGGCAGCATTTATCCGCAAAGCGTCCGGGAACACGGTTAGCTTCGTTGTTTCAGGCGGAAATTTGGACGGCACGGCGGTGCGTTTTGTCAGCAAAGAGGGTGATGCGGCTAAGGCACCGACGCTGATGCTATCAGTCGCAGATCCGGCGAACTGATCACGACGGCGAGTGCCGTGAGGCATCGGGTGACACACACCACCGCGTCGGTTCGCGGAAAAACAGCCACCCGGCCGCTCACGCGACTCGGCTCATAAAACCCCACCCAGCCAACAATTTCGACACGCACGATTGAGCCGAATGCCGTGAGGCATCGGGTACCACACACCACCCGGCCACCTCACGCCGCGTCGGTTCGCGGAAAAACAGCCACCCGGCCGCTTACGCGGCTCGGCTCATAAAACCCCACCCAGCCAACAATTTCGCCACGCACTACTGAGCCGAATGCCGTGAGGCATCGGGTAACACACACCACCCGGCCACCTCACGCGACGTCGGTTCGCGGGAAGAAACAGCCACCCGGCCGCTTACGCGGCTCGGCTCATAAATCCCCACCCAGCCAACAATTTCGGCACGCAATTGAGCCGAATGCCGTGAGGCATCGGGTAACACACACCACCGGGCCGCCTTACGCGACGTCGGCTCAGGGGAAAAACAGCCACCCGGCCGCTTACGCGACTCGGCTCATAAAACCCCAACCCAGCCAACAATTTCGACACACAATATTGAGCCGAATGCCGTAAGGCATCGGGTAACACACACCACCGGCCACCTCACGCGACGTCGGCTCACGGAAAAAAACAGCCACCCGGCCGCTTACGCGACTCGGCTCATAAAACCCCAACCAGCCAACAACTTCGCCACAATATTGAGCCGAATGCCGTGAGGCATCGGGTACCACACACCACCGCCGAACCGCCTCACGAGCGGGTGGATCCGGTGCGTGGGCAGGGCGAGAAAGCCAATTTCGCACGAGACATCGCGCGTTTTGGGTTGCCCCGACGGTGGTGATCGGCATGCCACAAATGCACGAAAGTGCCCAGGTGCTCGTTAGCCGGACTTAGGGCGGTGATGATCGCCGTTCGCGCCATTTCGCCTAGTGATAGTTCCACAGGGCTATTAGAACTAGCGAAAGCATACCTAACATCATGCCCCCGCCCGACCATCGTTCCGACCGAAAGCTCCTCTCTTGTCAGCCTCTGCCGCTTTGAATCAGCCCGTTTCCACGACCGCTTCGTCCACGCGTGAAGACATTCGCAACATAGTGATTATCGCCCACGTCGACCATGGCAAAACGACCTTGGTGGATTGTCTGCTGCGTCAGAGCGGTCAGTACCGCGACACCGAGTTGCAGGGTGAACGAATCCTCGATTCGAACGACCTCGAAAGAGAGCGTGGGATCACGATTTTGGCCAAGAACATTGCGATCCCGTATCGCGGCATCAAAATCAACCTCATCGACACGCCGGGTCACGCGGACTTCGGTGGCGAAGTCGAGCGGGTCGTCAAAATGGCCGACGGCTGTGTGGTGCTCGTCGATGCTGCCGAAGGGCCCATGCCCCAAACCCGCTTCGTGCTCGAAAAGGCCCTGCAAGCGGGCTGCAAGCCGATTGTGGTCGTCAACAAAGTCGACCGGCCCGATGGACGGCCGCATGAGGCCCTCGACGAAGCCCTCGAGCTGCTCGCGGAACTTGGTGGCGAAGAACAACTCGACGACGTGGGCTTCGTGTACACGAGCGCCAAAGAAGGCTATGCAACGACGGATCACACCGTCCGCACGGAGAACATGCTGCCGCTGCTGGATTTATTCGTTGACCACATTCCTGGCCCCACGATCGATCCGGACTCCGATTTCCAGATGATGGTGACCACGCTCGATTGGAGCGAATACGTCGGCCGGATTGCCGTCGGTCGCATCAACGCCGGCACCATCAGCGCGGGCCAATCCTTCGACCTGCACTGTCTCGGTGCCGACGGACAGCCGACCAAACGCCGAGTCAAGCCATCGGCACTGTACCTGTTCAATAATCTCGGACGGGTGACGGCTGAATCCGCATCGGCCGGTGACATTGTCGCCATCGAGGGACTCGACGACGTCGAAATCGGCGACACGCTCACTGCGATCGACGCCAACAATCCACTGCCGCGTTTGAAGGTCGACGAACCTACCCTGGAAATGGTCTTCAGCGTCAATTCGTCGCCCATGGCAGGCCGCGAAGGAAAGTACGTGACCACGCGGCAGATCAAGAATCGACTCGAAAAAGAACTCGAACGCAACGTTGCCTTGCGAGTCAACATGATCGAAGGCACCGAAGCCTATGCCGTTGCCGGCCGCGGTGTGTTGCACCTCGCAATCCTGATCGAGACCATGCGTCGCGAAGGATTTGAACTGAGTGTCGGCAAACCTCGCGTCGTGTTCAAAGAAATCGACGGCAAAAAGCACGAACCGTTCGAAACACTCCGTGTCGAAGTGCCTACCGATGCAATGGGCCCCGTCATGGAACTCGTCGGACACCGCCGCGGGCAACTCGAAGAAATGAAACAACGCGGCGAGTACAGCCTGTTGAAGTTCAATGTCCCATCGCGGGGTCTGATCGGTCTCCGGACCAAACTGCTCAATGCGACCCGTGGCACCGCGATTATTCACCACAACTTCGAGAGCTACCGACTCGTCGAGGGCGATGTCCCTCGCCGGGCCAACGGTGTTTTAGTGTCCATGACCGGTGGCAAAACGATGCCATTTGCACTCTTCGCTCTCCAAGACCGCAGCGAACTGTTGGTCCCAGCGGGCGTTGAAGTTTACGAAGGCATGATTGTGGGCGAGAACGCGCGTGAGGGCGACATGGTCGTCAATCCTTCGCGGGAAAAGAAACTCACGAACATGCGGGCCAGCGGTAGCGATGAAAACGTGATCCTCAAGCCAGCACGCGACATGTCGCTCGAAGCGGCCCTCGAATACATCGAGGATGATGAACTCGTCGAAGTCACCCCGCTGTCCATTCGCCTGCGAAAGATTGGTCTGAAGGAAAACGAGCGACGCCGCAAAGGTCGCAACGCCTAACCCTTCCGAAAGGAACGGAAAAACGCATCCGGATCATCCAGCTTTTGGATCGTTTCCGGATCGCGATCGAGCTTGCCCTTTCCAGCATCGTGTTTGACTTTGCCGGAAAGATAGGTCAGCAGCAAGATGTCCTGGCCGTTGATCTTGTACATCTCTACCTGAGCCTTCAGTCCATTGGGTTGTCGCATGGTCAAGTGGTAGCCATTGAGCCCAGCACGGGATACCGGGCTTTCCGGACCGACAATGGTGCCCTGCTGTTGCATGAGTCTGAGCAGCGTCTCGAGCTCAAAGTTTTGCCCCGGAACGGCGACAGACTTGACGGAAATGCCGAACTCGCTATTGGTGCGGCGATGATGGATGCCCACGCTGACCGCGGCCCCCGCCCGGGACTCTGGCATCACTTTCCCAGGTGCGTCGACGGAATATCCCGACAGCGCGATCGTGGACTTTGATTCAGCCGTCGTGCCCAGGTAAAACAGGGCGGCAATCAATCCACCTACGCCGAGCACCCCCAAGCCGGCAAAGGCACCACAGCCAATCAGTATCGGCTTGACCAGTCCGCCACCGAGCTTGCGTTTATTTCCCGCGGGGCCTCCCGGGTAAGGAAAATGTCCGGGTGATGATGAGCGATTGGCTGGATTGGCTTGAAAGCTCGGCACAGGGCCCGGCGGTGGCGGCGAGGCGATATCATTCCAATCCAAGTCCGGAGACGGTGCGGGAACGCTCGGCGGGCTCGTGGACGGAACGGGTCTCGTGGACCGCTGTCCGGTGCCCGCGGGACTCGGCCTGGCACCACCGGGCGTCTTAATCCGCATCTGTTGCTGGCACTTGGGGCACTTCAGCGTCGAGACTTCACCTGTCGGTGTGAACCGCAACGTGGCGCTGCAATGGGGACATTTCACCTGAATCGGTGCTGGCATGGTCACTACGCCTAAAGAGCAGGTCGCGTCTGGTCAAGAAATGGGGCAGTCCATTCTGGCCAAATTGCGGCAACCATTCAATGTGGCCCCCGACCGACGCTACGCGGTAACAATGCCACCGCAAACCACCCCGCCCCAACCAGAACGAGGGATCCCCTCAACTGTACCCACGTCGGGATCCGTTTGTGACCAAGCCCCAGGACACGGGTTTCCAAAGGAACGGGCGGGAAATGACTGTCTGAAATTATGGTCGAGCGTTCTGCGGTCGCCCCTCCCGGCCGCGGAGCGGTCGGCCACATATTTTCCGCGAGTCCCTACAAGACCCGGCGACTCAGGCGAGCTTCGCTTTGCGACGCCGACGCCCGATGAGAGCGCCACACAAGATCAGCCCCACCGAGGCGATCGTGGCGGGTTCGGGGACGGTATGGGTGGGCCCGGTGGGCGTGACGACGAGTGTGGGTGTTGACGGCAGAATCAACGACGGAAGATGGATTTCTCCCTGCAGATCGATGTTATTGCCAACGACCGTACCTTCCAGAGGCGATTTGAGAGTGATGTTGGCGAGTGGCGCGATCACAGCCCCGCCCAATCCATTCTGAAAGCTCAGGCTCAACGCATCGGGGAAATACCAAACGATTCGTTGTTGAAATGAATCCAGGCCGAATTCGTTGTTGAATACGTTGAATGCCGACCCCGCCGAGATATTGGTGCCTGAAACGCGGAACAAGTACAGGTCTGCGGCTGGATCCAGGGCCGGGTTGGAGCCATTGACGAGATCCATCATCCCATTGCGAGAGAACAGTGATGAATCGACGTCGAACACCGACACGCCGTCAACTGGATTGCTGATGAATTTGGCGGTATTGAGGTCGGACAGGTCCGCCACGCTGTTAGCTGTCAAATGATCGAAATACGCGGTCGTTCGAGCGATTTCAGCCGCAGCTTCGCTGAGGATCTGCTGCACGCCTACTTTGTCATAATGAACGTATTGGGCATTGTTGATGGTGGCATCTCTTTTGTCACCGCCGATCTGCACGCCGCCATTGTTGACGTGAATGCTACCCATAACCTGCCCCCCAACGATCAACCCATCGCTTGTTAGCACACCCGTCGTCGTGGCGGCATTGGCAATGCCTTCCGGCTTGATTGCGAAGCCTTTGGAATTGCCTTTAACATCTCCGAAAACGAGTGTGCGACCCTCGGCCTCGCTGGTCCCGGTCACATCACCGAATGCAATCAGATTGAAATCATTCAGAACGCCTGCCGAGGCCGTAACCGATGCGAGGAAACTACCCAGCACAACAACAAAAAAACGAAACATCTAAGTAGAAGAACCTTTCAGGTCAATCAGAAATCGACGAAATGAGGGGATATAAGAACACTCAAGACATCGTCATGAGTGAATGCCGAAATACTAGGCAGGCGCATCGGCAAAACCATCCACCCGATTAGTGGCTGATTCGGGATGGCACCGACGACCCCTCTCGAATAGCGGAAAACACGCCGCAAAGGTCGTGAAATCGCTGCGAAAATTGATGCGAAGAACGTTATCGCGGAGCGTCGTGATGGACACTCGGGGTGGCGTAGTCGGGACGGACACCGTTGAGGATTGCCATCCCGCTGCAGCCCGTAACGATCGCGACAGCTAGCCAGAGGGCGCGTGCGGTGGATTTACCAAACCGGTCTCGTACGTACTTTACCGAGCGGATTTGGTAGGGGGCGATCCAAGGTCCGATTGCGATCGCGGTGGCAATCATCGAAAAGGCGAGCGCCAAACCACCAACAAGAAATTCGTCCGTATTCAATGCGTATTCTCAGGTCTCAGCGTTCAAACGTCGCTTTGGCGGAGTCGGCGGCGGATTTGACCACGCTGCATGCGAGCGGTTTCAAGATCCGGGTTAATCGCCAAACAGTAATCGAGTGCCTGCAACGACTTCTCTAGATGACCATTTAAATAGCGGATCTTTGCGAGACTCTGCCATGCCAGATAGTGAAACCGGCAATGCCAGAGGCAGATCTGATAGGCCTGCTGCGCCCGCGAATAATCCTCCAGCCCGTGCCAACAAACGGCCAATTGGTGGTGGGCTTCTGCATACGTCGGTGCTTGGTCGATCAGAATCATCGCGGGCGAGAGTGCCGCAGCATACTCCCCACCATCGTTGAGATGCATCACACGGAGCAGTTGTTGGTGATGCAGCGGGGCCGCGTCGCGAACCAAAACGGCTCGAAATGCGTCATCTGCAACTAACCGCACACCCCGATCGGAATCGGAAATTGCCCGTCCGAGTGCGTCGACACTGCAACGATCCCCCAGCATCCCGAGGGCCATCGCTGCGGCACGGCGTTGCTCAACCTGACCGCGACTTAACAACGCATTCAACGTTGCGGCGGTGTAGGATTCATCGACCTCATGAGCAAACCGACACGAATCGGCTGACCGCAAATAGCGTCGGTAGGCATCCGCTAAACGGGTGGTGTGAACACGAGGGGTCGTCATGTTGGTTTCCAAGGGGGGCAAAATATTCGATGCAGGCATCCAACAGCGTTGTCAAACCAAAAGATTCGGCTTCAGAATCTCCCCCGTTTGACTCTTCGATGTTAGACTGATCAGGCTGGCAGGCAAGACAACAAATGAAAAAAGAATGTGAACAGCCCCCGTCTCGATTTTCGCAAACCGCAATCACGTTGATTGCGGTTTGGGCACTGATTTCGCCAAAAACGGCAGTCGGACAACCGCCCCGAAACAGCGTTCTGGCGGGAGAATCACTGGTGGGCACGGGAATCACCCTAAGTGTATCCGAACAGACGATCGGTGAGCTACTACCGCAACTGCTCCCCAAGGCTCGCGGGAGGCAGGTTGCCCGTGGTGGGCAATTGTCACCGATCAGGTCACTTTGGTTTGACCGCCAGGTTGATCGAGAGGCCCGCGTGAGCCTGACCGAAGCGGCCACCCCGGCGGCGAAAGTGATTTTGAAAGTCGCCGCGGGGAACGAGCTAGCCGTATTTCCGCTGCCGGGTGTGTTGATTGTGGGACGTCCCGAGTGGGTCGACGCAACGATTAGCTACTTAACGGCGCGTGAATCGGCGTCGGACGACCTGATTTCCATCCAGTGGCCGACGGGCAGCACGGCCGCGGAGGTCTTGACGTTAATGCTCGCTGCCCCGGCGAGCTCACCGAGTGGCAATGTGGTGACGGATTGGGCGTCCGTGGTGGCCGCAGACGGCACCTTGTCCCACCCGGTGCCGGCGTGGGTGCCACATGACATCTGGGCCTCGGGGACTCTGATCGGAGTCGATCGGACGCTGGCGGTCGAACTCTTGTTGGCCCAGTTCCAGTGTGCCCTCAGACCCGGCACGCCCTTGCAAACGCTGGCCGACACGCGGGCCGCTTTGCTCAGCACGGATGATCTCGGTGATTCGGCCTCGTCCCCCGAGGGCGTGCAGGATTGGTCCGCGGTCTCTCCCGCAAAACCATTTCTGCTGGCCTATCCCGCAGGTGACGCGGCACTTCCCATTCGCACAGCCCTGGCCAACACTCGCCCCCGCGCGTCGATCCGTGTTTCGAATCAGCAGTTACTGATCAACACGAGTGCGGAGAACCATCGACGAGCGATCGAGATCTACTGGACCACCGCAGCCGGTAAATCCTCGCGAGCAGCCATGGCGGGCAATGAGTCCGCCCCGGTTTTCGATTTGCAATTAATTGACAAACCCGCCGCTGAGGTCTTACGGCAGCTCGCCCAAGCCGCGGGAAAAACCTTCCGTCTCGAAAACGGATCCGAAGCGGCCGGTGAAAAACTCATCACGCTTGATGCCAAGAAAAAGACGCTTGCAGAGCTTGCCCAGCTCGTCGCCGAGTCAGGCAATTTCAACGTGCAGTGGGGCGAGGGCGAGGTGATCTTGGGGGCGCGGTAGCGTCAACCGGATAGCGTCGGTTGCCCAACCTCGAAATCCTTCAGCTGTCCCGACTACCGGAGCCAATCGCTCCGCTCCGCAGACCGATCTCAATGTTTGCCTGGAAAGGTCATACGGCGACGTTTCAGGGTCATGCCGCTTTGTTCTGCTCGTTTGAGGGGTTCGCACTGAGCGCGGGCACGTTCGCACGCTTGCGACGAAGATCTCGCATCGCGATCGCGTTTTCGTGCAATTGGCCTTCGATTTGACGTAGGCGGTGCTGCATCGCGGCGTTGGCATCGAGGCTCGATTCGAGTTCCATCGAGACACTCTGGAGCTGTTTCTGCAGGTCCTCGCCGCGGAGTTGCATCGCCACGGCCTTCGATCGAAACTCAGCGGCTTGCGACTGATACGTCTTGGCCGCTTCGAACTGCTCGACGGCGTTTCGCAGCTCGCGTTCAAGGCGATCGCTAACGTCGGTTTGGTTCGCGAGCTGCGTGCGAATCTGCTGATGCTCGACGCTCAACGAAGATATTTGATCATCCCGATTCTCGATTTCGCGGCGCAGTGTCGCAGCCAGATCTCGGTTGGACTGGAGTTCACTTTCGGTTTGTGCCAATGCGACCGATTTTTCTTGGACGACCGCTTTGAGTTTCTCCAGTTCGGGACCGTCCGCGCCGAGTCGCTCGGCTTCGGCCCGGTGTCGATCGATCGCTTCGCGTTGCTCGTTGATCTGTTCTTCCAACGCGACGATGCGCTGGTCTTTGCGGCCGATCGTATCGCGGAGTTCTTGGGACTGCATCTGCAGCTCGTTTCCGCTGAGCCGAAGTTCGGCGAGACTCGCTTCGTATCCCGCGCGAAGTTCGCTTGCCTCGGCGACTTCAGCGAGCAACGATTCCGTTCTCGCCTCCATCTCGCTCATCGCAGTCTCAGCAGTCACCCGCCCATCGATGGCCGTCTGGATACGCGAGGTTCGTTCGTCGAGTTGTTCCAGTAATTCGTCATGCTCGCTCTGCAGCGTTTGCACCTGAACGGTGGACTCATTGAGTGATTTTTCGAGCCGCGCGATCTCGGCTTGATGCGATTCAAACTGGCTCGCTTGTTCCCGATTCGCTGCGATAGCGGCCGCGTGCTGATCACGCAGTACGCCGTATTCCTGCTGCAGTTGGCCGTACTTATCATCGTTCTGGCCAGCCTGCACAAAGACGTTGGCGTGTTCGCTAGCGAGTCGATCTCGTTGGCTGGTTAGCTCGCCATGCTCGGTGACCAGCTGCGTGTGCTGCTCGGTGATCGTTGCGAGTTCCAAGGTGAGCTGGTCTCGCTGACTAGCGATCTCCGCTTGTTCGCTAGCCAGTTGATCCCGCTGGCTAGTCAACTCGCCGTGCTCGGTGACCAACTGCGTGTGCTGTTCGGTGATCGTGGCCAGTTCCAAGGTGAGCTGGTCTCGCTGACTAGCGATCTCGGCCTGTTCGCTAGCCAGTTGATCTCGTTGGCTGGTCAGCTCGCCGTGCTCGGTGACCAGCTGCGTGTGCTGCTCGGTGATCGTTACCAGTTCCAAGGTGAGCTGGTCTCGCTGACTAGCGATCTCCGCTTGTTCGCTAACAAGTTGATCTCGTTGGCTGGTCAGCTCGCCGTGCTCGGTGACCAACTGCGTGTGCTGTTCAGTGATCGCCGCGAGTTCCAAGGTGAGCTGGTCTCGCTGACTAGCCATCTCCGCCTGTTCGCTGATGAGTTGATCTCGCTGGCTGGTTAGCTCGCCGTGCTCGGTGACCAACTGCGTGTGCTGTTCAGTGATCGCCGCGAGTTCCAAGGTGAGCTGGTCTCGCTGACTGGCGATGTCCGCCTGTTCGCTGATGAGTTGATCTCGCTGGCTGGTTAGCTCGCCGTGCTCGGTGACCAGCTGCGTGTGCTGTTCGGTGATCGCCGCGAGTTCCAAGGTGAGCTGGTCTCGCTGACTAGCGATGTCCGCCTGTTCGCTGACCAGTTGATCTCGTTGGCTGGTTAGCTCGCCGTGCTCGGTAACCAACTGCGTGTGCTGTTCGGTGATCGTGGCGAGTTCCAAGGTGAGCTGGTCTCGCTGACTGGCCATCTCCGCCTGTTCGCTGATGAGTTGATCTCGCTGGCTGGTCAGCTCGCCGTGCTCGGTGACCAGCTGCGTGTGCTGTTCGGTGATCGTTGCCAGTTCCGAGGAGAGTTGATCTCGTTGGGTATCGATGCCGTCATGGTGGCTGAGGAGGTGTTCGCGTTGTTTGATGAGCTCGTCACGCTCTACGGTGACTCGATCGCTGTGGACAGCAAGTTGTGCATGCTCGGTCACCAGTTGATCGTGCTGACGCGTGATTTCCTGGCATTGATCAGAAAATTGGTCACGCTGACCGATGGCTTCCTCGCGTTGTTGATTCACTTCGTCGCGAAGCAAAACGAGTTCGTCGCAGCGGCTGCGCAGCTGTTCGATCTCGGTGGCGAGTTGTTCACCTTGGATTTTGATCTCATCACGCTCGCTGGTGATTCGATTGCATTTCTCGACGAGCTGCTCGTGCTCGCTGCGGAGCTGTTCCTGATCCCCAGCAAGCTTGGCGCCTGCTTCTTGGTGTCGATCACGTTCACCAACGAGTTGTTGGCGAAGCTGCTCAGCAGCTTCCAGCTGGGTACGCAGGTCGCGAGTATCCTGCTGGAGACTCTCATTTTGGGTGGCGAGTTCGCCGCCACGCTCGCGTTCTTTGTTGAGTTCGGAGCACGCGGTCTGCTCCGCTGCCTTGTGCTCTTGGATGGTTGTCGATGCCTGCTTCAACTTCGCTTCGACGTCTTGCAAGCTCTCCTGCAATTTGCCCCGCTCCGCGTTGGCGGACTCAGCTTGGCCTTGCGCGGCATCCCGCTGCTGCTGAGCGTCACGGCAGGCAAGTTCGAACCGACTCCGTTCGGCCTGGAGTTTCCCGATTTCGGTTTGTAGCGAGTCGGCCCGCTGAGTATGCGTGGCGAGGGTTTGACGCAGGGAATCGGCTTCGCTGCGGTGTTGGGTCGACGTCAGCTCAAAGGCCTTCGCATCCCGCGACAAGAGAATGAATTTGCGTTTGCGATTGCGCGCTGCCGCCTTGGCGCGGTTGTACTTCGTCTCCGCGTTCTTGACCGCTTTCAGATCGCTGCTGCGATCGCGGTACCACAACAAATGTCCGATCAGAATCCCACCCATGAACAGCATGAAGACGGATATGAACGAACTTCCAATCCAAGTACTCATCTGCGACTCCACGGGCACGCGCGTGCCTCGACAGAGGCCACTCTATTGATTGGGTTGGCATTTATTCGAGCCAGCCGATTCTGGGACATTCCTGCGGCGGAAGCCGCAACCAATTCGGGCTGTATCAACTTTCCCGGTCCCCTGTCCAGCCCAGTCAATCCCACGTCGCCAATGCCATAAGAGGGGAACACCACACCCCCGCGACAGACAAGCCCCCCAACGAATATGCACCCGCGCAACAGTCAAGGAGCAAAACGCGCTCGAACCACGCGCCCATCGGGCCACGTCACGTGCCCATCGGTGCTGGCGGTCATCGCACGGTGCCGCCGGACAAGTCTCAATAATCGCCATCAAGCCCTTAAAACTTGCATAACCGCTCGTCTGCGCAATCCTCACGGTCGAGTCTGCATTCGCAACCGGGTTTCCCCAGCTCGCGCGCAATTTCGTGAGCTAGATTAGGAGGTCTGGGTAAACCGTGCGCAGACGCTTGCGATACTGACGGCTAACCAATGGGGGTTGGTCGCACCTAAAGGCCCCATTTTCAGATAATTGGCTCGTGGACTACGAAACTGGAATCGAATCGCCAACGCAAGTCTCGGACATCTGGACACCGAGTACCAACGGATCCACGGATCTGTCGACACTCGTTCACTATTGTCGCTGCTATGCGCGGGGCAAGGTAGCCCACACGCCGGCGTTCACGCATGTGATTGGCGAGCCCGGTGAGCATGATCGGCTGAGTTTTGCCGAGCTCGACGGACGTGCCCGCGCGATTGCGGCGGAGATCCAGAGCCGTGGTGGCGTCGGCAAACCGGTGCTCGTGGTGCTCGATCCAGGTGCAGATTATGCCGCTTCCCTGTTTGGCTGCTTGTACGCACGGGCCATTGCGGTGCCGATCTATCCACCCCAAATGCTGCGTTTGCAGCACACCCTACCGCGTCTCCAAGCGATCATTGAGAACGCCAACGCCAGTATTCTGTTGAGCGACCGGGCGACCATTGGCGATTCCCTCAGCTCGCTTTGGCAGCTGCCCGATGATGCTGCCATTGCGGTGGATGAAATTGACGCGACCGTCGCTGATCACTGGGACGGCCGACTGCCCAAACCAGACGACATCGCCTTGCTGCAATACACGTCGGGATCGACAGGGAACCCGCGTGGTGTCGTGCTCACGCACCGCACGCTGCTGAGTAATTTGGCCGCGGTCATCGAACATATCCATTTCGAGGGTGCTCGCAGTGTGCAGTGGGTACCGCCCTATCATGACATGGGATTGATCGGCGGGATTCTAATCCCGATCTACCGGGGGGTGGAAACCGTCATCATCTCACCCACGGATTTCGTGCGAAACCCGCTGCAGTGGCTGCGCTGCATTGACTACTACAACGGCTCGAGCAACGGTGCCCCGAACTTCGGCTACGAGCTCTGTGTGCGACGGATTGATCACGCGGACTGCGATGGACTCGATTTGAGCTCGTGGAAGGTAGCCATTGCGGGAGCCGAGCCGGTACGTGCATCGACGCTCCGCCGGTTCGAAGAAAAATTCGCGAGATATGGCTTCGAGTCGACCTCATTCTGTCCCGCCTTTGGCATGGCCGAAACCACGGTGATGGCGACCGGGTCACGATTGGGGCAACCCTATCAGACGTTTCATGTTGATGCTCAAGCATTGCAGCTCGGTGAGATTCAACGGGTGTCGGCGGAATCCCAATTGGCGGAGCCGTCGATCGACAATCATAACGGGACGGCTGCGGGCTCGCGGCACTCGCTGGAACTGGTCAGCTCCGGCACTCCCGTCGCCGGGATGCACTACGAAATCGTTGATCCACAGACACGCCAAGCGCTTCCCGATGGCCGGATCGGTGAGATTTGGGTACGGGGTGGTTCGGTGGCCTCGGGATATTGGCGTGATCCCGTTGCGACGGAATATACCTTTCACGCCCAGCTCGCCATGGCGTCCGAGCAATCGCATACGCTCGCGGTGGACGCGTCGGCGAAGTATCTACGTACGGGCGACTTAGCAGCACGGGTTGATGGCGAATTGATCGTGACGGGCCGGCTCAAAGAGTTGATCATCGTTGCCGGTCGTAATTTCTACCCGCATGACATCGAGCAGATTGTCCAGGCGACCAGCGAAGCGTTTAAACCGGATACAGGCACGGCACTGAGTATCGACATTGGTGACAGTGAAGAACTGGTGGTGATCCAAGAGCTCTGGCGTCCTAAGAAGTTTCCTGCCCCGGAATTGCTTCCAGTCGTCGTTGCGGCAATTGCCGGGCAGGCCCAAGTCACACCGCATGCTGTCGTACTCGTCCGGAGCGGGTCGTTGCCAAAAACGTCCAGCGGCAAGCTGCGTCGGACCGACACGAAACAGATGTTTCAGGACGGGGAGCTGATTGAAATCGCACGCTGGGAATCCGGTGCGTTGCAGACATCGACGATCTCGCATTTCGAAGCCCCCGCGACGCCTACGGAGAATCAGATTGCCAGCATCTGGTGTCGCATTCTCGACGTCGAAAAGATCAGTCGCGACGATGATTTCTTTCATCTCGGGGGCGAGTCGCTGTTGATTGCAGACATGCTCATGGAAGTCAGTCAGCAGTGGTCAACGTCCATTCCGATGTCGGCATTGTTTCGCAGTCCCAAGCTCAAGGATTTTTCAGCGATTGTGGATTCGTATGGCCCCGACGCGCAGCCGTCGCCCACGATTCCTCCATCGGGGACCGCGCTGAGTGGCAGGCACCCGCTCTCGTCGGCGCAGCAACGATTTTGGTTGCTCGACCAACTGGGGCAAACCAACGCATTCATCCATGTGCCGGTCAGCATCCATCTGGATCGGCCGATTGACGTGGCGCGACTCCAATCAGCGTGTGACCGCATGCTCGCTCGGCATCCCATGCTGCGGGCCCGCTTCGTCCAAGACGACCAACACGTTTGGCAGACGATTGCTGATGTCGCGAGAGTCGAGGTCGAATCCTTCGATCGCAGCGCACTCGATGTGAACGAGTTTCCAGCAGCATGGAACGCGTTCGTGACCGCGCCGCTGGACTTGAACGACGCGCCGCTGATGCGGGTCGCGGCAACCCGCACCCCTGCGGGCGGCAGCCGAATTGATCTCGTGCTGCATCACCTCATCTGTGACGCCGGTAGCTTGCAGATTTTGCTGGGCGAGCTGCAAAGTGATTTCGCAGACGATGCAAGTCGAGAGCTGGACCGTGGGCGTGAGCCCCATGCCGATGCTGCACTGCGCTACGTTGACTATGCAGCATGGGATACCGGGACGCAGCACCGCACGCTCAATCAATCGCCGCTGAGCTACTGGACCGAACGACTGGCGGGCATGCCGACCGAACTGAACTTGCCCCAACTGAGTGCTCGTGAAAAAGCAATGCGTTCCGCTTCGTCGCCGACGGGTGACGCGTCGATCTCGGCTTCCATCTCGGACTCGGTGACGAAGCAGATTGAGCAGTTGGCCACGGCGCATCAGATGACACCGTCGATGGTGTATCTGACGGCGTTTCAGTTCGTGCTGGCACGCTATAGCGGTAGCGACGATTTCGGCATCACGATCCCGACATCGAATCGCCCGTCCGCTGAGCTTCACCCCATCGTGGGCTGCTTTGTCAATCCAATCATCTATCGCGCCCAAATCGACCTCGAGCAAACGATTGCAGAAACGTTGTTGCAGACGCGGACAGAACTGCTGTCTGATCTCGAACACGCAGATGTGCCGTTTCAAGAAGTGGTGACCGCGATCGGTGGCACTCGCGACACATTGCGGATGCCGCTATCGCAGGTGATGTTCTTGTACCAGCCGCCGCTATCGGCGATTGCAAATATCGGTGACGCCCAAGTCACTGCCATCCGTCCGGACTATTCGGCCGTCACTGCCTACGACGTGTCCTTGATCATCCAACCCGGTTCCCATACCGAGCTGACGCTCGTTGTTGGCGAACAGATCTCGCCTGAGTTCAGCGGGCGTCTTCTCGCGTCGATCCAGGGTGTCCTGCACCAGCTCGCTGGCACCGCGACAACACCCCATGTCGAGAATCAATCCGCGCCGCCTTGCTTTGATCCCGGCGCGATCAGCGACAACTCGTTGAAAAGTCTCGCCACGTCCCTAAGCACCATTTCCGACGCCGAGCGACTGAGCATTCAAGCTGCCCAACGAGGCAAGACGCTGGATCTTGACTCCGATGTGTCGGTGATCGATCGACTGCGTGAGCACGCCAACCAGCAGCCCAATGCAGTCGCGTGTCGTGACGACCAACGGGTTCTCACCTACCATGATGTCAACGAGCTTAGCGACCTGATTGCCGACGCGTTGATTCGCGCAGACGTCAGCGCGCAATCACGGGTTGCACTCGAGATGCCTCGATCGGTGGACGCCATCGTTGCTATTTTGGGGATTTGGAAGGCCCGTGCTGCCTATGTGCCCGTTGATCTCGATCTGCCCGTTGGACGGCGTGATCAGATTCTTGCTGATGCCGAGCCCGCAATGGTGATGGACCAACCCCGTTATGAAGCGTCGATCCAGGCGTCCGAACGGTCCCATAGCGTCACCGCGTCGCACTCCCGAATCGACTCATCCGACCTGGCGTACGTGATCCACACCTCCGGCTCGACCGGCAAGCCCAAAGGGGTTGAGATCACTCATCGCAGCCTCTCCAATTTATTCGCATCCTTTGCGGAGGAGCCTGGTTTTTCGGCGACCGATTCGATGCTCGCGGTGACGACGACGTCGTTTGACATCTCGGTGCTTGAAATCTTTCTACCACTGTGGTGCGGCGGTCATGTTTGCATGACGAGCCATCGCATTGGAGACGATCCGGAATCGGTGATCGAGGCGATCAAGCAATCACGACCGACCGTGATCCAATCGACACCATCCGCATTTCGGATGCTGTTATCCGCTGGTTGGCAACCGGCACCGGCGACCCGTTTACTGTGCGGGGGCGAACCGTTGCTGCCCGACCTCGCTAGCGATCTTCTCGCGACAGGCTGTGAGTTGTGGAATGTCTATGGCCCCACTGAAACAACGGTGTGGTCGATGATTCGGCGGATTGATTCAGCCGACGACATCACGATCGGCCATCCCATCGCGGGCACGATCTGCCGCGTGGTCGACGGACACGGACAACTCGCTCCGATAGGTGTCGCGGGGGAACTGCAAATTGGTGGTGTGGGCGTGGCACGCGGGTATTGGCGTGACAGCGAGCAAACGAACCAACGCTTCTTTGATGATCAAGGCACGCGTTTTTACAATACGGGTGACCATGTTTGTCGACGGCCCGATGGTGACCTCGAGTTCCTCGCCAGGAATGATCGTCAGATCAAGCTGCGTGGTTTCCGCATCGAACTCGATGAAATTGAATCTGTGCTGCAACAGTGTGACGGCGTCGATCGCGCCGCCGTGACACTGCTCGATGCCGACGTTCCCGGTGGCAGCCGAGTGGTCGCATTCTGCTGCGGAATGGGAAATGCTGATCGCACCTTGACGCAACTGACGCGTGCCTTGCCCGACTACATGATCCCCGCGACGATTGAGTGGTTGGACAGTCTCCCACAAACTCCCGCGGGCAAAACCGACTACAAGTCACTGCCCAGCGAATCACTGGTATGCCCCACGAGCATCCACACACCTCCGCAAACGCCATTGGAAGTCGCCCTGGCCGAGCTCTGGTGCGAGGTGCTCGGTAGCAAGGCGGTCGGACGCCATGATCACTTTTTCGACATGGGCGGCAATTCATTAATGGCGGCCCAATTGTTCGCTCGATTGCGGCAACGCTTTGATGTGCAGCTACCGCTGCGAGAAGTTTACTCACGACCCACGATCGCTGCTCTGGCTGAGGCCATTGTCCTTTACCAAGCCGAAACCGAAGCTGACGACGTCAGCAACTTGCTCGGCCATCTCGACGCACTTACGGACGACGAAGTCATCCGGGCTCTCGACGAAACGACTCCATCATGATCACACAAAATCAAGAACGCGAAATCGACTTCCTCGTCATTGGTGCAGGGCCCGCCGGCGTACAGCTAGGCTATTTCCTAAAAAAGGCTGGCTACGATTACTTGATCCTCGAGGCCAACGATCGCCCGGGTACTTTTTTGGAAAAGTATCCCCGGCACGGCAAGTTGCTCTCGATCAACAAGGTCCATACCGGTTACACCGATCGCCCCTCGCAACTCCGGTACGACTGGAACTCATTGCTATGCGATGACGACGAGATGGCGTTCACAAAATACTCGAAAGAGTATTTCCCCAGCACAGTGGACTACGCACGCTACACCCGTGACTTCGCCGAGCGTTTCGACATTGATATCCAGTTTAATACACGCGTCGAATCGGTTGAGAAGGCCAGCAATGGTGACGAGGGTTATGTTCTGCGCGATCATCATGGCACGACGTATCACGTCCGCTGTTTGGTGGTGGCTATCGGTGTGCAGAAGCCCTATATCCCCGAAATCCCCGGCATCGAGCTGACGGAAAACTACACGGACATGTCGTTGGATCCAGACGACTATGCAGGCCAACGCGTGCTGATTTTAGGTAAAGGGAATTCAGCATTTGAGACTGCCGATCACCTGATTGCCGCGACCCGGGTGACGCATCTATGCAGCCCCAGCCCGATCAAGATGGCTTGGCAAACACACTTTTTTGGTCACCTTCGAGCGATCAATAATAGTTTTCTCGATACCTACATACTCAAAGGCCAGAACTCGGTACTCGATGCAACGGTCGACAGCATTAAGAAGGTCGATGGTGAATTTCACGTGGAGATCACATTCTCGCACGCCGAAGGGCAGCGGGCCTCACTCGCATACGATCGCGTTTTGTGTTGTACCGGTTTCCGTTGGGACCCCACGTTCTTTGCCGACGATTGTCGCCCCGCGATGGGTTGTGAAGATCGCTTGCCGGCGATGACGAGTGCCTGGGAATCGACCAACCTGCCCGGCGTCTTCTATGCGGGAACGATCACTCAAATCCGTGATCTCAAGAAGACCATGTCGAGCGTCTTGCACGGTTTCCGGTTCAATACGGCAGCATTGTTCAACATCATTGCCGAGCGTTTCATGGGTGAACCGTTGCCGGCGGACACCTTTCCCGCAAGGGCAGAAGAGATCGCCAACAAGATCACCGCGCGGGTGAGTTCGGCGGCGGGACTGATGCACCAACCGGGCTTCCTGGGTGATTGTCTGGTAGTGGACGATGAGAGCGGCGAAGCCAAGTACCACTCAACGTTGGCGGTCGACTACATCCACGATAGCGAGCTCGCTGCGAATCCACACTACTACATCATCACGATGGAGTATGGCGAATTCGACGGCGACATCTTTAACAAGCACCGCGTGCCTGACGCAGCGAAAGGGTACGACGATGCGTACCTGCATCCACGAATTCGCCGCATGTGCCGCGGTCGATTGATTGCCGAGCATCATATTTCCGAGTCACTCGAGAATGACTGGCGCGTCGGAGAACATCCCGGTGAGCGTCCATTGATCCGGGCGATCGACTTCATCGGTCAAACGGACCCGACTGACTATCAACGAACCCATCGCGATCAATTGCTCTGCTTTCTAAACGATCAACTGGCATTGGGTTCGCCAACTCCCGCCGAGATGCCTGATCCTGCCACCTGCAGCTCGATGAGTTCCAACGCGGCAGCGACGATGCCCACGCCCATTCAATCGACAGGAAACGCATGTCCGATATCCAGAAACGGCTAGCCTCGCTATCGCCGGCCAAACGGGCATTGCTCGAAAAAATGCTGCTTGAGCGGGCCGGTACTCGGAGCTCCCACATTTCGCCGCGTCCAGCCGGATGCGACGAACAACTTTCCGACGCCGAGCGCCGACTGTGGTTTGTCGACCAGATCGCCAAGGATGATCCGTTCTACAACATGCCGCTCGCGGCGCGACTTCGCGGTCCCCTCGATCGCGAAGCGTTGCAGCAGGCCGTCGATCAATTGGTCGCGCGGCATGAGTCGCTGCGCACGACCTATCATCTCATCGACGGCGAGCCGCAGCGAACAATCCATGCCGAGATGCCTGTTCGCTGTGCTTGGTTTGACGTTTCCGCCAGCCCTGACGCGGAAGCCGAGCTGAAACGCCGCATGCGTGTGGCGGGGCGATCGCCGTTTGATCTCGAACACGGTCCTCTGTTGCGTGTGAACGTGTATCGGATCGGTGACGACGAACACGTGATTCTGCTTGTCATGCATCACATCATCTCGGACGGATGGTCGATGATTGTGATGCTCCGCGAGCTCACGCTGGTCTATGAAGTCGCCCGAACCGATCTTGCGGACGATGCGCCGAACTCACCAACGCTGCCGCCGCTGTCGATCCAGTATGCTGACTTTGCCCATTGGCAGCATGAGCGGATGTCGAGTGAACGCATCGAATCCCAAATGGAATATTGGCGTTCGGCACTCGCCGGTGCCCCCGCGGTGCTCGATTTGCCGACGGACCGAGCCCGGCCGGCGATCCAGGATTTTACCGGTGCAACGGTCGAGTTTGAACTCTCGGTCGATTTAACAACGGCGATCAATGAATTCGCCGCCCGCTTCCACACGACTCCCTTCGTCGTTTTGGTGGCGGCCGAAGCGGTCTTACTCGGCCGATTCTCGCGCAGCGACGATCTCGTGCTCGGTACCGCATCGGCCGGGCGAGTGCATCCTGAAATTGAGCCGCTGATCGGATTCTTTGTCAACACGCTGGCCCTTCGTATTCGCTTGGATGACGATCCCTCGTTCGCCGATCTCGTGAGACAGGTACATCAGCGAACGACGGAGGCCCATGAACATGCGGACGTGCCGTTTGAACGACTCGTCGAGGAACTCGCGCCGACGCGTGACCGCAGTTTCTCGCCAATTTTTCAATCGGCCCTTGTGATGCAAAATCTGCCCCGCGATATCAGCGAAAAAGGCAGCCTGGAGGTCTCACCGATACTCGTCGACAATGGCACCGCCAAGTACGACCTGACCTTTTTTCTGTGGGAAGAATCTCGACAGTTGATCGGCCATGTTGAATATCGGTCGACGCTGTTCGATCGCGAGACGATCGAACGCCTGATCGACTCTTTCCGCACGCTCTTGGTCGCGGCGACCGAGGCCCCCGAAACGCAGATCGATCGGTTGCCGATGCTCTCGTGCAACCAGTTTGAACAAGTCGTCGATACGTTCAACACGACATCGAAGGACTATTCCACGCCGCATCTGCTGCATGACCTGGTCGCGGCGCAAGCGGTAAACTTCCCCGAGAAAGACGCGGTGATTGATGGCGCTCAAACCGTCACGTATCAGGAATTGATGGCGCGAGCGGACTGGTTTGCCGGACATCTGCTTGCCGGGGGTGTCGTGAGTGAATCCGCCGTTGTGATCACGCTCCCGCGATCAGTGGACTTGTTCGCAGCGGTCTTGGGAACACTGAAAGCAGGTGGCACGTTCGTGCCCGTCGATCCCGCGTTGCCCGCCGCCCGCATCGAGCACATCGTCACCGACACGTCGGCCGTTGCGGTGGTAGACGCAGACTGGATTGCCACACGGGGTGAGTCGCCCGCCGATCCCGTTTTCCCGTGCATTGAACCGAGTCATCGGGCATACGTCATCTTCACCTCCGGTTCAACGGGACGTGCGAAAGGAGTTGAGATTGAACATCGCGGCATCGTCAATTTCATTCGTGCGCAGATTGATCGCATGGGGCTGTGTTCTGACGATCGATTCAGTTTCGGATTTTCGCCCTCCTTTGACGGTGCGGTATCCGAAATGTTCTACTCGCTCGGTTCAGGTGGCACGAGCGTGGTCGTTGATCAGGCGACCCTCTTGGTGCCCGAGGCGCTGACGGATCTCCTTCATCAGCAACGCGTTAGTGTGGGCAAGTTCCCACCCGCATTGCTCTCGATGCTCGATCCCAACAAACTTCCCGATCTGCGTACCGTCGCGTCGGCGGGTGATAAACTGAGTGGGGAACTCGCTCGTCGCTGGATCACCGGTGGCCGACGTCTTTTCAATGGCTACGGCCCGACGGAAGTCTCGGTTGGCTGCTCGATGATGCCGCTGCATCAAGACTGGTCAGGTGAAAAACCGCCCATCGGCGGCCCGATGCACAACATGCGTATGTACATCCTCGATGAGCATCGCCAACCGCTGCCCATTGGCGCCAAAGGCGAGATCTACATCGGCGGTCGCGGCGTGGGGCGGGGATACCTGAACCAGCCTGAACAGACCGCCGCCGTTTTCCTAAACGATCCCTTTGCCAGCGATCCCGGTGCCCGCATGTATCGCACCGGCGATCTCGGGCGTTGGTTGTCCAGCGGCGTCGTTGAATTTGTCGGCCGGGCGGATGATCAAGTCAGTTTGCGGGGGTTTCGTGTCGAGCCAGGCGAAATCGCCGCGACGCTCGAAACGCTTGATGAAGTCCGGCAAGCCGTGGTCATCGAACGAAATGATACCGAGCATTCACAGCTGGTGGCCTATGTCGTGCCTCAGGCGGGCGGTGTGAATGACTCGCACTCGGCGAAACTGCAGTCCGATCATGTGACCCAGTGGCGGAGCCTCTTCGAACAAACTCATCGTCTCGCGCCCCCGGTGCTCGACGCATCGTTCAATATCGCCGGATGGGTGAGCACCTATACAGGCCGACCGATTCCTGCCGACGAGATGCGGCAGTGGACAGACGCAACCGTTTCGCGAATCCGTGATCTGCAACCCCGCAGTGTTCTGGAAATTGGCTGCGGAACCGGTTTGCTGCTATTGCGAATCGCCGAGCATTGCGAAAGCTACGTCGGCTCGGATCTATTGGAATCCTCGCTCGAGAACATCCGTGGGGAACTCGCCCGCCGGCCAGAACTCAGCGAGAAAGTCGCTCTGCACCAAGCCGACGCGGACCAATTTGAGCATCTGGCCGGCAAGACATTCGACTGCATCGTCTTGAACTCCGTCGTTCAGTATTTCCCCAGTATCGACTACCTGTTTCGGGTACTCAACGGCGTACTCGAACACCTCGCACCGGGCGGCAAGGTTTTCTTGGGTGACCTGCGCAATCTGCGTTTGCAACCTGCGATGGCCGCATCGATTGAATTGCTTCACTCCGATGACTCGCTTTCGTTGGAAGAACTCCAACATCGGATCGCGGCCAGGATGGAGCACGAAGAAGAACTGTTGCTCGATCCACGCATGTTCGAGCGTCTGCTCGATTGGCACCCACGAATCACAGCAGCCACTGTATTGCTCAAGGACGCTGCTGAGACGAACGAACTCGGTCGATTCCGCTACGACGTCATTCTGCAGACCGACGCCACCGAGCAACCACCGGCGGTGGAACGTGTTCTCTGCGATGTCGAACGCCCCCTCGCACTCCCCATCGATCCTCACACGCAGCCGACCCGCTTTACCGGGTTCGCGAACCAACGGGTGGCAGCGGACTGTCATCTGTCCGATTTGATCGAATCCATGCCGCCAACGACGACCGTCGCGGAAGTGAAAACGCGTCTCGACAGATTCGCTCAAACGCAATCGCAACACGAACCCAACGATGTCATCGCTGAGATGAGCGACGCCATCGCGACTTGGAATGAAGCGGATCCTGCCGCGTTTGATGTGATCGTTGGCAGCGTGGAATTAAACCATGGCCTAGCCGTCCTGCCCACCAGCGATCCCGACACGGGCAAGATGCCTTTGTCCCGGCCGGATACGAGTCCTGATGATTTCCGCTCTTTCGCCAACGACCCGATCGGCACGGAGTCCTCACGCCGCTTTACTCAGCATCTTCGTGATGAACTGACCACACGATTGCCGGCATACATGATCCCCTCCGCATTCGTTGTACTCGATGAACTGCCGCGGACCATCAATGGCAAGATCGATCGCGCGGCGCTGCCGCGGCCTGCGGGACGGCCCGCCTGGGCAGGTCACTTCGAAGCCCCCGGGACACCGACTCAGCAAACCCTCGTGAGCATTTGGGAAGAACTGCTCGACACGCGTCCCATCGGCATCCAAGACAACTTTTTCGATCTCGGCGGGCATTCCATGTTGGCCGTGCGGATGACGAGCGAAGTCGAACGGTTGCTGGGCAAACGCTTGCCGCTTGTGGCGTTGTTCCAAAATGCCACGATTGATCATCTATCTGAGTTAATCGATCAAGATGAGTTGGCGACGATGGGATCGACGCTGATACCGCTGCGAGCGGGCGAGCATGTGCAGCAGAGCGAGCCCCGTGAATCGCTTGCTCCCTTGTTTTGTATCCATCCGGCGGGCGGGACGGTGTTCTGTTACCTGGAGATGGTCGAGCACCTTGCCGCCGGAAGACCCGTTTATGGTGTGCAAGCCCATGGGATCGACGGCAATCAGCCACCGCATGAAACACTCGCGGAAATGGCCGCTCACTACGCGCGTGTGATCCGTGAAGTCCAGCCCACAGGTACCGTCCATGTGGCGGGCTGGTCTCTGGGCGGCAACATCGCTTTCGAAGTCGCCCGGCAACTTGAATTGCGAGGCACACCCGTCGGGGTTGTCGCGTTGCTCGATTCCGGGCTGCTATCACCGGATAGCGAATTTCGCGAAGAGGATTTTTTGCCCCTGCTATCAGCTTTGTTTCCCGGCGCCATGAATCTAGATCTAGAGCAGATCCGCCAAAAGAGCCCGGGTGACCAACTGCAATTCTTCGTCGATCGAGCTTCGCAGGCCGGGATCGTCCCGGATGAATTGAACGATATTGTCGCGACCAAGAACGCCCCCAACGCCGCTCACGTGTTCGGAGTCTTCCAAGCCAACGTCAAGGCGGTCCATGAGTATGTCGCCGAGCCTTTTGCCGGCGACGTCCATCTGTTCCGCCCACGCGATCAAGGCAAAACCAATAACCTGTTTGATGACCCGTTGCTGGGATGGCGGGAGGTCACGCGTGAAACGTTTGTTCGCGAAGTCCCCGGCGATCATGCCCATATGCTGCAGTCGCCCGCGGCCGAATCGGTGGCCTACCAACTCGACGAACTCATGTCCGCTATGGAAACGGCCCCGGATCCCAGTGCGTCCCGGACAGGGGTGACTGCGAGCTGACGTGCGACACCCGAGGGAACAAGCCGGTCAGGGCACTGGGTAATCAGGCACTGGGCAATCAAGGTAACATTTCGCGAGCAGTCGCGAACGCACAACCGAGAACCATTCCGATCGCGCGATCCATCTGAAACCCACTCGCGGTCGGGCGACCACGTGATTCGATCGCTTCATCTATCTCCGTTTGCGCAAGTCCCCTGTAATTCAGCAGGTGTCGTTTTTGCTGTCGTCCAGAGCGTGGGGTGTCGGGCGGCAGACACGCGGATAAGCGAGAGTCAGTCCAGCTCCATTGTATCGGGTCAAGTGCATCGGTGCGTATCCAATCGGAGTCGCCCCGTTGCGGACAACGTAGGTGCCCGCAAAGCAGTCTCGCAACGATTGGCCCTCGGTGTCCGCACCCAGCCAAGCGAGGTCGATCAAGAAGTTGAACGGTCCAAACAGCCACATCATCATCCGAAAAGTCATGATCAACAGCGAAGGGCGTTCCCCGCGTGTTGTGACAATTCTGAGTCCGAGGAGTTGATAGGCAACCGTGCGGAAACGTGAGCGTTTGAGCGGCACGAGGTAGAGCCAGGCAATCGCCGCCCAGGAGAGGAAGAAAAGCCAGATCGGATCGTCGGTCGAACCGACGCTCCACGAGATGAAGAAGATCATTCCTGCAAGTGCGAAACCAATCGCCAGGATGACGAGTGAGTCGATCAGTTGCACGGCCAGCCGGCGCATGAAGCTGGCGTAGTCATCCATGTCATAATACGCGCCGGACCCGAGGGAATTATCGAGCATATCGCTTCGCCAGGGTCGCAATGGCTGAGGCGACTGCCTCCCGATACTCCGGTGGCGACAGGACTTCCGCGTCCGCACCCAGGGCGAGTACCTTGGGTAACAGCTCTCGCGGGTGTGAGGCGGGGACCGTTAAGAGGAACTCAGTAGTCAGCTCGGACTCGTCCGTCTGATCCCTGTCGGGACTCGGGTCCGTGGAAGGATCCTTCCCCGACTCGATGGGCTGCAATATTTGATCGGGATGCCAGGGATCTTCCTTCAAGTAGGAGGCCGATCGAGCACCGAGCCGGATTTGTACTGGCGTTGAATTTTCGCCCGAGAAAATGCCGATGCTCTTGCTTAAGAATTTGCCCAGGTCTACTTTCGAATCAGGTTTGAAATAGTCGTCCGTTACTTGCGCGTGCTGGAAACGATCGAGTTTCCAGTTGCGCAACCTCTCCGCTGCATCCGTGACCTCGGGCGCCGCGGCGACGACATAGATGCTGCTTTGATGAACCGCGAGGGCGTAGGGTTCGATTCGCCGGCGAGTGGCGGGGCGGCCGACGGACTTGTACTCGATCTCGACAACACGATGTTCGAGAATACTCCGGGTGATGGTCTTGAGCATGCCAGCTTGCGCGGCATAGGTCTTCGAGGGCGTTCCCGAGACATAGAGCACTTTGCGGTAACGCTGATAGTGCTCATAAACGCCTTCTGGAATCGCTTCTTGAACCTTGTTCCAGAACGTCTCGATGCCCTGCCAATACTGCGTTCCCATCAGCGGCGTCAGTAATTCGCGGCCGATCGAAAGTGCGATCAACTCGGTCGCCGAGAACGCGATCTCGTGCACGGCGGTATGGTTGCGGCCAAGCCGATAAACCTTGCCGCGCTCGACCATCTCATTTTGAATGTCATACCCGGCCGCCTGCAACGCCTCCATGTCACGCCGCACCGTCCGGCCATGCAGTGTCGTCAGGCCAAGGTCGGAGACCAAGTCTGATTTCAATTCATTGACCGTCCGACCGAAGCGTGATTCTTCGAGCAGTTGCAGCAACTTGTGTTGACGGATGAGCTGTTCGTTGCGTGCCACGTCAGTTCCGTCGGTTCAGGGAGTGGGGGATGATGTGGTTTGCACAATCGGGTTCGAAAGCGTACCGATGCCAGCGATCGTGACATCGACGACATCGCCGGGATGCAGCGTGAAGTCGTTACCCGGAACGATTCCAGTCCCGGTCATCAAGAACGCGCCCGCTGCGAATGTGTTGTCTCGCCCCAACCAGCTGACCAAATCATCGAACCGGCGAGCCATCTCAGCGGCGCTGGTGGATTGTTCAAAGACGACGGCATCGCCACGTCGAATTTTCAGGTCGACGGTGATTTGGTCGACCGGCGGCAGTTCGTCGTACAAACGAATCCACGGCCCCAACCCAGCGCATTGGTCGTAACACTTTGCCTGCGGAAGGTACAGCGGATTCTCGCCTTCGATGTCTCGAGAGCTCATGTCGTTACCGATCGTTAGGCCGACAATCCGCAACTGGGGCGAGAGCACCAGTGTGATTTCCGGTTCGGGCACGTTCCAGGTCGCATCTTGACGAATTCGCAGTGGCTGCTGGTGACCACTGACACGACTCGGCGTGGCCTTGAAGAACAGCTCAGGACGATCGGCTTGGTAGACCCGGTCGTAACAAGACGCGGCGGCCGCGGACTCCTCCATCCGGGCGGTTTGACTGCGCCGATAAGTGACCCCCGCCGCCCAGACTTCTTGCTGATCAATCGGCGGCAACCAGGCGGTTTGCCGATCAATCGCGATCGGTTCGTCGCGGCCCAGCGAATCGGCCGCCGCGATCGGTCGCTCGGCAGCGAGAATATCCGCTAGCGTTGCTAGGTCCGGCGTCAACTGCAGCGGGACGAGTTCAGTGTCCTCCACCAGTGCGACACGGGGTCGCCCTGCTGCATCGACGAATTTGCAAATCTGCATGGATCTTTTAGCGCTGGGTAAGAGTTTCCAAGATGAAGTCAGGAACGAGCCGAAAATCAGTGTCTGAAAAAGTGCTCGAACGCTTCGAAAATTATCGCAGAAGCGTCAAGTCTTTGACACCCAGCCTGCTCGCTATTGGGGATGGAGCGTGTTGACCCAAAAATCGGTCATCAGCTGATGCAGATGCATGACGGTTCCCTCACCTTCGGAAATCGCGTGCGTGCGACCGGGATACGCCATCATTTGAAACTGCTTGCCAAGGGCCACCAGCCGATTGATTAGTCGTTGGGTCGAGGCGAAGTGGACGTTGTCATCACCCGTGCCATGAATGATCAACAGCGGGTCGTCGAGCCCCTCGGCATAGGTCAGTGGCGATCCGTCAACGAATTTCTGGCGGTCGTCCTCAACCAATCCCATGTAACGCTCTTGATAGATCGTGTCATAATCGAGTTGATCGGAGACCGGGGCGACAGCGATCCCGGCGGCATAGAGCTCCGGATAGCGGAAGACACTGTGCAAGGTTGTCGATCCGCCACCGCTCCATCCCCACACGCCGACGCGATTGGGATCGAGCCGGGGAAAGCGTTTCAGTAAATCGCCGACTCCCGCGGCTTGGTCGGCAGGCGGCAAGACCCCCAACTTGCCATGGATAACCTGGCGGAATTCTCGTCCGCGTGGCGACGCGGCGCCGCGATTATCGATACTCGCGACAGCAAATCCGAGCTGAGTCAGGTAGCGGTGCCATAGATAGCTACGGCCTCCATACGCATCACGAACGGTTTGGCCCGCCGGTTCACCATAGACGTGCACGATGAGCGGGAGCGAATGATTCAGCTCATCAGACTCCGCTGCACCGTTGGACTTGGGAAGCATGATCCACGCATCAAGCGATGTTGCTTCATCGATCTGCAGAGAGAGAAACTGATGGTCGACCGGACGCAGCGCAGCGAGAGCGGTCTCGACGGTTGCGTTGTCCTCCAATATTTCCATTCGCTCATAGGGATCCAGTCGCACCAGTCGTTTGACCGGAGGTACCGAGAACGCTGACCAGCTCTCCAGTGCATAGACTGCGGAGTCGCTTACCTGGTACTGGAACGTTCCATCGCTCTGCGGTGAAACCCGCTGCGGTTGAGCCTCGGGCACTTCGCGATTACTGGCACAGGTGTAGAGCCCGCGAGTGGCCGGGTTGTCTGGCGAAGCGGTAAAGTACACCGTGCCTGTCGTCTGGCTAAGGGCGGTGAGATCGATCACGTCCCAAGGTCCCTCCGTGATCGGCTCGAATGCAACGCCACGATGGGTCCCATCTGCGCCTAGTTCTTCGCTCGTATCCACCGGGCTGGTCAACAGCCATGGCATGATTGCGATCCGATACAGATGTCTCCATCCGCTGCGTTCGCTCAACCAGAGCAGGTCCGTGGTCTCTCGCAGCACGCCGTCACCCGAATCGGTTTCTTGTACCGGCAAGAAAAGCATGTTCGCTTGGTGCATGACCCACCCCGGACTGGTGTCGTTGAACAAGGCAACGCAGTCGCCCGTGGACGCATCGCACAACCAAAGACGATTCTCGTTCTGGCGGCGATTGAGTTGCTGGACGACCAATCGTTCGTTGGCACCGATCGCATCGGCCGGCAACCATTGCATCCCCGCGAGATAGTACTGGCGGGGATCCCCGGCAATCCGTAGCCACATCGTTTGTTTCGTCGCGAAATCGAAAACACCGATTCTCGCCGCTGGATTGGTTTGGCCGACTTTGGGGTACGCATAGCGTTTGACGATCGGATATCGCTCCGACGTATTGTCGATCAGTGAGTGCATGGGGACGTCCGATTCATCCAACTGCCAAAACGCAATCTTGCTGCCGTCTGGACTGATTTCAAACCCGCGTGTGAGTTTCAGCTCTTCTTCGTAGACCCAATCGAATGTGCCGTGGATGAGTTCCGCTTGGTCGCTCGCCGCAATCTCTTGGACATCGCCGCTCGCGGTGGTCTCGCAGTACAGATTGCGATCGCGAACATAGGCAATTCGATCGCCCTGGGGGGAGAACTTGGCAAACATTAGCGACTGATTCGCAACGTCTTTCCCACCGATTTTCCGCCACGATTTTGAAATCAGATCGAGCAGCCAGTAGTCTCCGCGGGTGTGCGATCTCCAGACCCGTACGGTGTTGGTGAACACGAGCAAATACTGGTGATCGGGAGACCATTGGTACTCGTCGATCGAAATTCGCTCGCCGCTGGGAAGGCGAAATTGATCCGCTGAAATAGCGACGGTTGCTTTGCCCTCGGGAACCGACCTACGGATGATCTCGGGATGCCCCTCATCGTTGGCTCGCATCGACCATAGCACGTCACCGCGGTTGTCCCACTGCATCGACTGCTGCTGCAGGTTGAAATCGGGACCGTGGTAAATTCGCGCCAGAGACAGATCGGTGCGGTTGGTGACCGGGGGCGGCAGTGGGGGCCCGCTGCCAACCTCAGGTGGTGCCGCGACCAACACGCCGTGCCACAGGAGCATGAGATGGCAGATGCCGCCGGCCAACACCGCTTTGATTTGAATGGTTTTCATCATGCTGTGGTTTACAGTGTTCAGGCCGCAAGAATCGGAAAGAACACATATTATCGCGCGGTGTTGGTTCCGCCCACCCAATTCCGCGGTCGGTGGAGCTGGACGTCCGCAATTGTTGCCGGACGGTTTGGGCGGCATGTCTCAAGTGTCCCATAATTTATTTGTGGGATTGGATTGACAGCGTTCGGCTGATCGCCGGGAAATGAGACGGGGCCTGCCGAGAAATGAGACGGGGCCTGCCGGGAAAATCGGAGCGAAGCTCTGCACAGGTGCGGGCTCGGCACGGGATCTCCCGGTCGATGGTACGCCAATGGTCTTGCCAGTCCCTGCCGAACATTCGTTCGGCGCGGACGCTTCGTTGAAAACAGATTGGATACTGGAGCGTTGCCTTAAAAAAACCTTCCACTGTACTCCCGCGTCCCCTGCCGTCGGATGAGCCCACTATTTCCGGCCCCAATGGGTTTCGGAAATCGATTCGATGCGGCTCTCCCAATGCTCAAGTGCGACCTCGTCACCGTCGTCGACTTCAATGACATCGAACAGTGATTGAGCGCCACAGGTGCGCAGCCACCTGGAAAGCTGATGGCCGAACTCGCAGAATTCGTCGTAGCTTCGATCGCCCAACGCCAAAACGCCAAAATGCAATGAGTTCAAGTTCGCTGCCTGTTGCATTACCGACTCGAAGAACTCCATGGCATGTTCTGGCGGATCGCCTTGGCCGGCGGTGCTAGCGATGAACAAAGCCCGTTTCGCATCAACCAGATTCTCAGTGGTGATGGCGTCGATCGGGGCGAGCTCGACACGCCTGCCGGAGTCTTGCAGTCGATCGCGGGTATGGTGCGCCAAGGACTCGGCAAACCCGGTTTCGCTGGCGTAGATGACCAGGACGTACTCTTCCTCAGCGTCGAGTTGAAGTAAGTTGACTTGATCGAGCCTCGATGCTTTCGCGCCAGATCGCCATGCCCAGCCGAGGAGGGCTAGGAAGCTCGCGAGCACGCCGGCGGCCAAGTACCAGCGTGACCGCAGCGGAGAAGCGATCCACCAATCGCCGGGCGTCCACCACAGGCATAGCAATGCCGCGGTGATTAAGACTGCCCCGGCGATCACGCTCGCTGTCCGGGTCGATGTTAGCGATGTGCAACAATGGAACATCGAAGATCTACTGCGGTAAGACTTCGAGGGTTGCGGCGTAGCTCAGACGACGAGTGTTCGCTTGCGGAACCGAGGTTTTTTGGTCTTCCGTACTGGTTTCGAGCCAGTACATGCCTGGTTCATCCCACTCAACAGAGAACTCGCCCTTGGCATCGGTGGTCAATTGGACCTCGTCTTGAGCGTTCCGATAGCGTGTCTCGCCCCGGATGATCGTGACCTCCATGCCTTCGACGGGCTCTCCGTTGACGACCAGCCGAAACTTCGTTGTCTCGCCCGCATACAGATCGTTGGGGTGTGTCAGTGGAACCAACTCGACCCCTTCGCCGGTCGGCTGAATCGAATCGAGCGAAGGGGCGCCATTGGTGACGAACGTTTCAATCCTGCCAATGCTTTCAGTGACCTGCACGTTCTCGGCAGCCGCTGGAATCGCTGCGGCTAGCATCTCAGGCGTCCCACGAAATCGCTTTCGTTCCCCGTCCTCTTCCCAGCCCGCAAACACGCCACGATTCACGATGGCAATTCGATAGGTGCCCTGTTCGGTTAATGGCAAGTCAAAAACGCTGCGGTACTTGCCCACCGATTGATTTTCAGCGGTGACGTGGCTGCCGCTCGGTGCGACGATTTCCAGGCCATCGAGTTTGAGTGGAAAGTGGTTGAAATAAAACAGGTCGTTGGAGACAGCAGCGTCGACGGTCACCCACGGCTCGGGCCCGGACAAAACTGTTTGTGAGGGGCGCAACCAGACTTTGTGAGCGAAACTCGTTGCCGGGAGAAGAGCCACGAGCAACAGGGTTGATAGAAAAAATCGTTTCATCAGAGGTGTTTCCTGGGAGGGAGGGATTGGAGAAAGGGATTGAGGCATGCACTGAGGAACTCGCCGCAGCGGCTAAGGGAACGAGCGGAAAATGACTGTCTGAAATGGTGGTCGAACGCTCCGCGGTCGACCCTTCCGACCGCGGAGCGTTCGGCCACCGATTTTCCGCTCGTTCCTAAATTCCTGCGTACAAATCATCGAGTCAAACCTCGTTCGGCCGCGTGCCCTGCGGGGCACGAGACCAATCGTGAACGCGTGGGGCGAGGCCCACGCGGTGAAACAAAAAACACTGCGAAGCGTTTACTCGGATGCCTGAACGGTCAGACTGATTTTCCCGAGTTCGCTCTCGCCTTCGGTCTGTCCGACTTGACGTTTTTCCGAGGGCCAGGTGAACGGGAGAGACAGCAGTTCACGACCGCCGACCTCACGTGAGGCCTCGACGACGAGGGTGTACTGACCCGGCGGCAGTTTTGCCAACCGAGGATCGCTGCTCGCAACGGAGAGTTTGTGCTTTCCCGCTGGACGCGTTGCTGAGGAAACACCGTCGACGGGCATCTCCAAGCTACGGCCTGAGCGACGCCACCATTGACGCAAGTCCGGCAGCCATTTGGTGCCCGCGCCTTCTTGCGTTTCGGTCATCTGGTACCAAACGTTCAGGTTCGCGACCGCCTTGCGGTCCTCGTCCTGAATCCACACCGCCACGTAGGGACGATGGTATTCCGACACGTTGATGCGGGGGATCTCGATCGAGACTTCAAAGTCAGCGGCCGGCTCATCAGCCCAAGCCACGCCCGCCAAGACGAAAAGCAGCGGGATGGTCATGAGTATCTTGTTCATAACTAAGTTTCTTTCCTTCGGTAGGTCTATCTAGTGAATCAGCAAAATCGCCACCAACCAGGGTGCGACCAATCCGAGGCCGACCAGTGGCCAAGTGAGGCTTCGACGTCGAGCGTGTTCGATTAGCAACAACAATCCAGTCACACAAAACACGAGTGTTGCGATCGCAAACAGGTCCAATACCCACTTCCACGCCGCTCCGGTATTGCGTCCCTTGTGCAGGTCATTGAAATAGGAGATCCATCCTCGTTGAGTCTGTTCAAACTCTATCTCACCTGTCTCTCGATCGATTGCCAACCATGCATCACTGCCGGGACCGGGCATCGAGAGATAGATTTCATCCTCCGACCACTCGGCCGCCCGGCGACCAATCGGCTTCATCAACTGCTCACTGAGCCAATTGGAAAGCTCGTCTGGTAGCGGCTCGAGACCGTCCAACGAGGATGCATTGACGAGCTCGAGCAGATCCGGTGGCAACTCGGCGGACCGCGTCTCGGTGACGACCTCCGACTTAATCTGAGAGGCATGGTTGAGTGTGATTCCCGTTAAGGCGAATAACATCATGCCGACAAGACTAATCGCTGAACTGATCCAATGCCACGCAATGATCGTCCGCAAACGATAGTTGCGGTGTGGGATTTCGGTCGCGGTTTTGGGAGACATGGCGTGGTTGTCGAGAGACGTATGTGGAACTATTCCGAACTGACCGTTTTCACTTCGCCACCACGCTTCGTCCAGCTGGCGTGCCAGACATCTCGGTCGATCGAGTCGGTGACATTGCGAACACTGCCGTCGGCCATGGCGATCTTCGCGAATCCGGTGTGGTAGCTCCGCGCCGCAGTGATCTTCGAAGAACCGTAGACCATGTCGGGAACGGGGCTGTTCGGCGTCAGCCTACCGTTGATGATCGGGCCGCTGGGCACGCTGCCTCGCAACCAGTAGTGATTGCGGTCGCCACCCCAACCAGCGATGTAGCCCTGGACGCCACTGAATCCACCCACATCCGCTGACTCCGCGACAGTCGCGTTGATCCCTGTGTTGGCTTTCGCCCGGTACCCACGCACATCCATCGCCGGCGTGGGGCTGGCCACGTCCAAACCGGAGCCGATGATGGTTTCTGCAAATACGATCGTGTTGCTCGTGCCATCCAAAATGTCACGGAAACCAACCTTCGCACCGACCCAGCAAAGACCGTCCGATGGAACACCGTTGCCCGGATGAAAGACACCATCGAGACCACTGCCTTGGTTCATCGCGTAGCTGGTACCGGCGATCTGAATGCTGGCACCTGATGGCATGGTCAGACTGTGGAGAGTCGCATTGACATCGCTGGGGCATTCGTACGTCGCCACTCGCGTCCCAGCCGCTTCCTGCAGCCCAACGGGCAGGTCGGCCAACGCAGGGTGCCCCATGTAGATATCGAAATCAATGAGGTCCTGGAGCTGTGCCTGTTCCAGAAATGGCAGGATTTTGGCAAAGGGTGAATAGTCACTCGGGTATCCGCCGGGCCAGGAATATCCGTTGTTCGGGAAGGCGCCGTTGTACGTCGAAGCGTAGTTATGCAACCCCAGCCCAACCTGCTTGAGGTTGTTTCCGCACTGCATCGCACGGGCTGCTTCGCGAGCAGACTGGACGGCCGGGAGTAACAACCCGACAAGCACCCCGATGATCGCAATCACGACCAAGAGCTCGACGAGTGTGAAAGCGGCCCGGGTGCGCGGACGCCCTGTGGGAGGGCGGTACGCAGCAGACCGGGGAGCAGCGAATTCAGAAAACGGCATATCAAGTCTCAGGCTAGAGGCACACGGGAAGGCAGGACGCAGGACTGAGATTTTGGAGTGGCGGTCAATGGTGACCGTCACGTTCTCAGGTGCATGAAAGGCGTGGCTGGCTAGCAGACTTAAGAGCGTCTGTGGCTTGCTAAGGCGGCAGCAGCAGATGCTACTGCGAATCAGTCTCAAAATCATGCTCGGCAGCCTGTTTGGGATCAAGGGGGTGAAGCGAATTTTTTTCAAAAAAGGGCGTTGCCAAAAAGGCATTGCCGAGAATGGCAAACCCGAGAAAGGCACTGCCGAGAAAGACGCGTTGTTGGTCCAGGAAGGCGCCGGGCATTGCGAGCACCCGGCTGTTTACAACTCTCGCCCCGTCAACGCGGCACGTCCGGCACGTCCACTCTCACGCCAGCGACTCGGCGAGCGGTTGTTCTGGGCTGCCGACGACCTGTTGGTAGTAGGCAGCGAGTGATTGCGGGTCGGCGTGCTCCGATGTCGCGAACTGCTCCAAAATCCGACCATCTTTCAAGACCACCACGCGGTCGGCCCATGCGGCCACGCTCGGCTCATGGGTCACCATGACAATCGTGCGGCGTTGGGAGTCGCACAAATGCCGCAGCAACTCGCAAATCGATTGCCCGGTGACCGAGTCCAAACTGCCCGTCGGCTCGTCGGCAAACACGATCGCGGGGTTGGAGATCAGCGACCTCGCGATCGCCACACGCTGCTGCTCGCCGCCGCTGAGGGAGTCCGGTCGATGCGTTAATCGATCTTCGATTCCCAGTTGCCGAGCCAGTTCCTGAAGTGGTTCATCGCCGTTGTCCGGGAGGCCGGCGGCGTAGAGTGGAAACATGATATTGTCGTAGGCGTTGAGCGACGGAACCAGATTGAAGGCTTGGAAGACCAAGCCCACGCGGCGACGTCGAAAGTGGGTCAGCCCGCGGTCTGAAAGCGTTGCGAGATTTTGTCCCTCAACCGTGATGCTTCCCAATGACGGGCGAGTCAATCCACTCATTAAGTGCAGCAGCGTGCTCTTACCCGAACCACTCGCCCCCATCACCGCTACAAACTCGCCCGTGTCGATCGTCAGGTCCACGTCCTGCAACGCATTCACCGTTCGATCTCCTGGCCGGTAAACTTTCGAGACCTGCTTGACAACGGCGATGGGTGACGGGTTGATTTCGTTCATGGATATTGAGGCTGGGAGGATGTGGGTGGAATGACAATGCGGGGCATGCTCTGCGAGCACCGTTGGGAGCATGGGACGCGTTCGCGGCGTGTCGATTGAATGAACCGAGTCATGTAGGCGACTGGGTGGTTCGCGCTACCCGATGCGTTTCAGCAGTTGGCTCACCCTTGCCGGTCGAACTTTGACGACATCAATCGCTCGTTGGCAAAACCCCATTCGCGGGTGCGCAGATCCTGGTTATGCATAGATCGGTTTGCATAGATCGTGCCACTCTCCCAAAGACCGCACTCAGCACGCCGCCGGCGAACCTCGCGATCCCAACAAAACGCCCTCTATTGCGATCGTTCGCTGTCCTGAATTAACTTTTAGATGCCCATCGGCGAGGAAGAATCCCTGTTGTTGGAATAACGACGAAGGCGGAACAGACGCCGTGATTGGCCAAAATTCCGTCCGGGCTTGACGTCTTCTTTCTCGGGTCCAAGGTTCGTGTGAGCCGAAGACATTTGCAGTCGGAACAGTCGACCGCGGAGCGTTCAACAACAAACACCTCGGGTTCGAGGGCCCCGGTTGGCGGCATGACTCGACGCCTGACGGCACTCGGCTCATGACCGGTCGCTACATCATGTCGCTACTTGATTGCAGGAGATCCATGGGGCGGGTTCTGCCGATCGATACGGCTGGCCAGGCGGCAATCCAAACGCCCAGCAGTAACACCAGTGCAAAGGCTGCGAGAATAGGCATCCAGGGGATGACCAGCGGCGGGCGCGGACCGATGCCAGCATGACGTTCCATACGCCCAGACAAGCGATCAGCAGGGCGACCAGCGGTACGTAACGGATCACCCACAGCCAACGCCGCGTCATGGATTTGATCACGTATCCCTGGGACCGGGACCACTCGAGCGCTCATCGTGTGCTCACTCCCAACGCGAGCATCTGCTGATTCGATCGATGCCATGAGCGACAGCGCCGTGATCTCGATCTCGGGCACATTGGCCACGCCATTCTCGTACGAAAACCAAACATGCGAAGCCGTATCGAGGCCAAAATGCTGGGCCAACGTTTCGTAGTCTGCCCATCAAACTGATACGATGAGCTCGGCTCGCGATTCGTTCGGCGACCGAAATCGAGGTAAAGGCGTCCCCTGTACTGGGTGTCAACATCGGAATCCCCGCGGCTTCGGCCCCCGGCAACGCGGGGCGTTAACGGTCCCGATCACCCGCAGCGCGAGTTCCGAATCCCCCTCGGCGTTCGGCCGAGGCAACTCAACGATGAGGGTATCGTCAACCTTCAATCCGCGCCGCTGGGCAACATCATCACGCCGCCCCGACCTGCAACGCGCTGTCGTCAGCAACATCGATCCAAGATCCCACGGTGACGTCAAAGGACGATTCACGTGAGTCCGTCGCCAAGAACATCAGGCTGGGCAGGAGTCCGCATGGTCCCATTCCTGGCCCGCCTCATTCCTAGCCCCGTCATTGCCGCCCCCTTCGTTCCCAGCTCCTCCGCCCCTTCGACCCTTCGCTACTGGGGGAGGATTGAGAGAGCGGGGATTTGATCAACATGGAGTGGCAGCGTGGGGACGAGAGTGTTCCTGAGCAAACGTTTCCTAAAGGGGTTCGCGGCCAGACATCTTAGGCAATCACCGGCGGCGACAATTTCGCCGTGACCGATGGAAATCACGTCGTTTGTCGGCCGCGGATACGAGCGCACCGAGCGAGCCGAAAATCTCCCTTGGATTTCATCGGCGAACGTTTCCCGGTTAACCACTGCGGCCTCGGAGCGTCCCGCCACTGTCGATTCGCTCAGTCGTCGACGACGGACAAACGATTGGCCCGTGGATTGCATTTGCCGCGCCGTAAGTGACTCACTTGCCGGCGATCATCGACTCACCGGCGCGTCATGAATTGACCTTGTTTGATAACATCACGAGAAGCATCGACTCCATGACCAGCCTCCGATTTCTGACCACTCTTGTGTTATCCCAGATGCGTTTGCATCCGGGGCGTGCCGTCATCACCACACTCGGAGTGGTCGCGTCCACCTGTGCTGTCGTGTGGGTGGTCAGTGGATACGATGCCTTGGTGTCACAGTTTGATGAGAATGCAGGCAGGTACCTCGGCCGGTACGATGCGTTGATCATTGCGAAAGGCGGCCCTCCCGGAACGCCGACGCCGACGATCGAGCAATCACTGATTGATCGTCTGCAACACGATCCGGGCGTTTTAGAGATCAACCCGATCAGCAATTCCCGTGTCTCGGTGACACGGGTGCGACGAGACACCGATCCCGATGAAGCGGACTCCTCATTGGGTTTGCTGGTTGGGAACCGCCCACCGGTCAATGGTGCCCCTCCCGTTGGCCCCACCCTCGTCAGTACTCCCGCGATCGCTTCGCCCTACGAGATCGTCAGCGGCGAGTGGCTCGGCGATGCCCCGGAGATGCCGTCGGTGGTCGTCGGTGTGGATGTTGCCGGCGACATGGGGATCGCTGTCGGCGATGAGTTGCTGGTCACCTCGCTGGCCAATCAACTACAACTCAAAGTCATCGGGTTGGTAGAGCAAGCACCTGAAGCACCGTCCCTCGGCAGCGCCGGCCGTGGCCGACGCGGTGCTGGCGAATCGAAACGGGTGGATCAACCGCGTCAGGAACACGGGAATAGAAAGTCGCCGAACGCTCCAGGCTCGGAATTGTCGACGGCGGAGCGTGCGGCCACCAATTCAAACAGTGATGGCTCGCTCGTTCCCAAGGCGGAAGCCAATCAGATCGGGCTTCCCAGTGGATTCGTGCAAGGCGTGGCGACGAACGCGATCTATGTACGCCCAGCTCTGGCAGCCAGAATCAATGGGTACCCGTCCCAGCCGCAGGTGCTGCAGGTCGCGATTCGCGACACCGTCTCGATCGATCATTTTCGCGAGGTATGGCAGGCACCCTTGGCATCGAGTCAACCGCCGCTGCAGCTCATTGATTTCGCAGCGGTGCGTGGTGGAATGGAATCAAGTCGCTCTGTTTCCGGGCAACAATCACAAGCCTGGGCGGCGACAGGAATGGCTTCCCTCGCTGCGATCTTCATCATTTTTTCCACTCTCAGCATGGGGGTCAGCGAACGGGCACGCGAGCTCGCAATGATGCGGGCGGTCGCCCTGACGCGGGGGCAAGTCGCTGGCATCATTGCCATCGAGAGCGTCGTGTTGGCGTTGATCGGATGGATGGGCGGATTGATTGCCGGGTGGCTGCTGGTGGTCGTCGGCAGCCAGGTGCTTCCGGGCTTGTTCAGCTCCGGTGCGGTACTCGGCTGGGTCTGCGTTGTGCTTACCGGGATCACCGTGCTACTCGGAGCTCTCGGGGCCGCCATCCTGCCGGCTTGGCGAGCGATGCGGATCGAGCCGCTCGACGCCATGTCGACGCGAGTCGCTGCGCCGCGGTGGGGTTGGTGGGCGGTGTTGGGGGTCGTCGGTCTGCTCCTGTCGGCGGCAACTCCGCTCTCTGTGTTTGTACTCCCCATGTCCGATGAGTGGCGAAAGTGGTGCTATTCGTTCGTCACCTATCCGATCCTTCTACTGGGCATGATCCTATTGGCGCCTGCCATCGTGGTGATCTGCGAACGTGTCTTGGCCCCCGTTCTGACGGGGCTGCTGCGATTGGATCGTCGCATGATGAAAACGCAATTATCGAACAATCTGTGGCGTTCCGTCAGCGCCACGCTGGCACTCTCGGTTGGCTTAGGCCTCTATGCCTCCACCCAGACCTGGGGTTATTCCATGTTGCAGCCGTTCACCCCCGGTGACTGGTTACCCGACGCACTCGTCGCATTCCATCCCGTGGGTCTGGATGAACAGGACGAATTATTGATCGCGCAGGTCGACGAGGTCCAAGCGGACAAAGTGATGCCGTTGGCTGTTGAGCAAGCCAAGTTTGATTGGGGACAGGATGATCCGCCCAGCCGACTCAAGTTCGGGGACAACGGCGTGATCTGCGGGCTCGACCCACTGATCGCGTTCGGCGGCGAAGATCGCATGCTGGCCGTAAAATTTGTTTCCGGGAATCCGGAGTCGGTATGTGACGCGTTGGCGAGTGGCAATGCATGCGTTGTCTCAGAAGACTTTTCGATGGCGACGGGGCGGGGCATCGGTGACACGATCACGATGATTCCCCCCAATGCCGAGCGTGAACGTGTGAGCTATCAGATCGCCGGCATCGTCTCGCTGCCAGGCTGGCAATGGGTCACTAAATTCTCAGGCGTGCGAAGGCATTTTGTGCGGACGGGAACACTCATCTTTGCGAGCCGCCCACGCGTGCGTGACGATTTTCATCTGCGACGTAGTGAGTTCTTTTGGTTGGATCTGAAGCCGGATACGGACCTCGCTACCGTCGAAGCAAAGTTCCAATCCATTGCCCAGCGTCATGCGGGCGAGTCATTCACTGCTGACACCATGGGAACCGTGAAAGCGTACCGTCCCTTCGCGCGGATGACGGCGACGGAGACCGTGCGCAAGGCGATTCACCTGAGAGCCGACGACATGATCTGGGGGATGAGTTACCTGCCCCTCGTAACCCTGGTGATCATGTCGCTGGCCGTCGCCAATACCGTTATCGCATCCGTCCGCTCCCGGACATGGGAATTCGGTGTGATGCGTGCGGTGGGGGTGACACGGAGCCAGTTGGTGCGACTCGTGATCACCGAAACCTTGTTGATCGCGATTGCCGCATGCGTACTGAGTCTCCTCTTCGGCTTGATTGCGGGATGGTGCGGAGTTGGAATGGCACAATTCGGCGGCTGGTTTGCCGGACCGCCCGTGTTCATGATCCCGTGGCCCCAGTTGGCGTTTGGTTTTGCCATGACGATCGGCCTGTGCCTGCTCGCCGGATTGTGGCCCGCAATGAAAATTGGCCGCGCCGAACCGCTTCACTTGCTGCAGTCAGGACGGGCAACCCAATAGCGTTGGCGGGCTGTTGATGCTGTCGAAGTTCGACCGACAACCGTGAGCCGAAGGTCGGCTCCACTTCGCAAAAAACCGACTGTCTCAGCCGTTTTCCATTCGGTCCTGCCGGTCCTGTGCTTCTTCGTAAGCAATGTCGATCATGTGCAGGACCGAATTGACGTCGGCGGCCTTGGTTGAGAATTTGAACTTGCCGGTCAGTTTCAGATCGGGGTCCAGTTCACTCTTTTCATGCAGTTCCCACATCTCTTCGGCGTAGTGAGATTCAGCGAGCTGCGGAGCATACTGCGCGTAGTATTGCGTGATATTTCGAACGTCACGCTGCAACATCGCCTTCGCATTGTTGTTTCCCGAAGCGTTCACGACTTGTGGGAAGTCGATGATCACGGGGCCTGTTTCATCTTGCAGGACATTGAATTCCGAGAGATCGCCGTGCACCAATCCGACACAGAGCATACGCAGCACATAGATCATGACGGTGGCGTGATCTTTGACGGCTTGCTCGGCCGACATGGTGATATCATTGAGTCGCGGTGCGACGCCGCCGTCCCCATCGGTGATTAGCTCCATCAACAGCACGCCGTCGAAGAAACCGTATGCCTTGGGGACCCGCACCCCCGCATCGGCGAGTTTGTACAACGCGTCCACTTCGGCCCGCTGCCAAACGTCTTCCTGTTGATCTCGGCCAAATTTTGAACGTTTATCGATCGCCCGCTGGCGGCGGCTGTTCCGGATTTTCCGGCCTTCCTGGTACTGCACCGCATTCTTGAAACTACGTTTGGCCACATCCTTGTACACCTTGGCACAGCGAGTCTCGTCGCCGCAACGAACCAGGAAGACCTGGGCCTCTTTGCCGCTCATGAGTGAGCCCAGGACTTTATCGACGAGTCCGTCTTCGATAAGTGGTTTGATGCGCTGAGGGACTTTCAAGATACTACCGCTTCAGAAGCTCGAGGCTTCCGCAGGAAAGGAGGGGTGATGAACCGAGGAACAGCGTCCCTGAAGTAACGCCGCGTCCCAGCCGTAAGGTAGCACGACGCTGCAAATGTGGCAAAGAGGCCCCCGATGGTCGCCGTCTCGGGTGCGTCCCCTCATCCAGAGACCTCCCTCAAATCCCTAAGTCCATTCTGAGCAGTGGTTTACCCATCCTAGCGGCGTGTTGATTTCACCAGCCGGGCCGCGTCGGCAACTCAGCTCATTCATTCGGCAGCCCATCACGCGTTAGGCTTGTATTTCCCCCGTCTCCTCCGCCGGGCCGGTGAAGTAAATGCGTCAAAACGGCACGAACTCCCTGTGCCGGGGCCAATCACGGGCTGGTCGCACCCTGGTAGCTTGATGCTCCGAGCCTGGATATGTTGCGAAGGCCCCAGCCAAGACGGGCTGAATTCACAGGATCCGACGATCCAGGCACCCCTCAACGAATCCAGGAATCAAATCGGATGGGACAACTTCAAGACGTGGGCGAGGCCGATGGTTGGCGATGCTGGCTGTGTGACGAGCCCGTCGACCCCGACATGTCACCCAATGACCCACGCGGAGCCAGTGTGGACACGTGCATTTCCAAAGCCCGGGCGAAGAAAAAGAAGCAGGACAAGGGAAACTTGCCGCCCGAGCGTTTGGCCCACAAGAGCTGCAACACGGGCAAAGGCGCCAACGATCCCGTCGTGCCCTGGCCCGAACACTTGATTGTCGCCGACCCTGCCCCCATCATCGCAGCCGCCGAGCGACTCCAGCGAAAGGGTGGCCGCGAAGCCATGGCTCGCTGCCCCACCCGTAAAGACGCGGACGCCGTCGCCACCTGGCTCATCGATCGGCTCTCGCGCCTCGCCCCCGACTTGGATCTGCACACTGAAATCGCGACCACGGGAGGCCAGTACCTGGTCAGCTTGCGTGCGAAATAGAGCCCCGTTCCGGGCAAGATCCCATTCCGGGGTCTTTTCCGCTCGCGCGGCGGGGTAACTTCCGGGCCCGTTGAGCCAAGCCGATACGGTTGCCGTTGCCATGCGACCCTCCGGACCAATCGTATAACAACACGTCGTTCGCCGCTGTCGGTCTGACGGGGAAGTTCTCCAGCGTCGAGAAAACCCGGAAATTAGATCCCCCTTCGAAGCCAAGAAAGAGATGTATGGAAAATCGCATTCCATCCGAGAAAGATCAAGTCGGGAACCACCCCGAAATTCCGTCCTGGACTCTATGGGCATCGGCGGCCGCGATCGGTCTCGTTGCCGCCGAAAAGATCCTGTGGGCGGGCGGCCTACCGCTGATCGTGCTTCCACTTGCTGTCATCTTTCTGTTTGCAACGGTCTTTGCTGCTGTGCATTTCGCGGAAGTCGTTGCGCAGAAGATTGGCCAGCCTTTCGGTTCCGTGCTGCTTGCCCTCGCCGTTACGATCATCGAAGTCGCGCTTATTGTTTGCGTATTATTGCAGTCCCCGTCAGGCGAAAGCACCGTCGCAAGAGATACCGTATTCGCGGCCATCATGATCGTGCTCAACGGGATCGTTGGACTGTGCCTCTTAATCGGCGGGGTACGGTACCACGCGCAAGGATTCCAGGCGCGATCAGCAACGGCCGCCCTGGGAGTACTGGGCACGGTCACGGTGCTGGCGCTTGTCCTCCCCAATTTCACCGTGGCAAGGCCGGGGCCAATCTATGCACCGGCGCAGTTAATATTTGTGGCGGTGGTATCGTTCGCGCTTTATGCCTTGTTCCTGTTCACGCAAATGGTCAGCCACCGCGACGACTTCAGTGATGATGGAGGCGATGAAAGCCATGCTCCGCCGTCCCCAAAAGGGTTCCTGGTTGCGTTGGGCATGCTGCCAATCTCGCTGCTCGGTGTCGTGCTGTTGGCCGAGGGTCTTGCCCACCCGCTGGAGGTTGCTATTGATCGATCCGGTTTACCGCACGACTTGGTGGGTGTGGCGATTGCGTTGGTGGTACTACTGCCTGAGGGCACTGCGGCAGTACGAGCCGCTCGAGCAAATCGACTCCAAACCAGTCTGAACCTGGCATTGGGTTCTGCTCTCGCCTCGATTTGCCTGACGATCCCGGTGGTTGCCATGCTGACCTTGGCAAGAGGCGAGACGCTTGTGCTGGGACTGGCCGCCGAGCATATCGTCCTGCTTGTCCTCTCGCTTTTCATGGCCACCATATCGCTGGCAACGGGCCGCACAACGGTTCTGCAGGGCGGGATTCATCTCGTCATTTTCGGTGCCTATCTCACAATTGTTGCGATTCCATGAATCGCGGCATCGACCGCCCCGAGCCCAGATGATTCACGTGCGACGACAGAAAAGACCCCCGGGGTCTTTTCCGGTGCCGGGTCTTTTCCGGTGCCGGGTCTTTGCTGGTGCCGGGGTCATGAAGAACAGGACACTCTACTGCGGCGTCCCATTCGGCTCTTCCTGCCCGATGTCTTGGAGTGCGAGACGTGACGCGACGGGGTCATTCCCCTCCATCTCACGAGCTCTTGAAAGTGCCGATGCCACTAGCCCTGCGGGTACGGAAATGATGCCGAGACCGGTTGCGAGCACAAAAAACGTAAACACCTTTCCGCCAATAGTAACCGGATAGACATCGCCATATCCGACAGTTGTCAGCGTGCACACCGACCACCACAGGCTGTGAAATACAGAACAAAACACTTCCGGTTGGGCTTCGTTCTCGAAGTAGTAGATTCCGACAGCAGAAAGAAATAATAGTAACGAGGCGACAAGACCGAACAGAATGATCTCTTCTTTGGCGATGAGTAAAGCCCTGTGGAATCGTCGAATGGCGCGATTGTATCGGACGAGTTTTAGCAGCCGAAAGAGGCGAAACAGCCGGAAGGCACGGACGGATCGGAGGTCGACGCCGGCGGAAACGTAGAACGGCAAAATCGACAGAAGATCAATCAACCCGTAGAAACTGAAAATGAACGCCAGTTTTCGATCTGCGACGTAGAGACGCATCAGGTACTCGGCTGTGAAGACGAGCACCGTAAAAATCTCAGCGCAGCGGAGAACGTTTCGGACGGGCGGCACAAGATCGGGAAGCGTCTCGATTGAGAACGTGATCAGCGAGAGGACGATCAGAAACTGGATCGTGAGATCAAAGACACGGCCCCAGGTCGTGTCGTTTTGCTCAACGATGCATTTTAGAGTGGGCATTTTTGGCGTGGGCATTTGAAGTTGCTTTCGCCGAGTCGAGCGACTTTGGCCAAATAGCGAGGTGCGATCGATGGGCATGTCAGACGTTGAAACTGCTCAACGTTGCGGGTTGGGCTGGTCGCCAGACATACGGCTCAATCAGGCATTGAACTGTGACGAGCGCGATCGCCACCCCGGCGACAACGCATGCGGAATCAATCGCTTCGACGGACCCCTCAAATCGCCGAGTCTACCCCCAACTTCAACACAGTCGCAAGTTGCCCGCTCGAGTCGTCGCGTTGCGGCATCTCGGCGGCAGCGATGTGACGCTGCTGCTCGAGCATGGAAAAGCGAGTTCCGTTTACGAATAGATCCAGACAGTACACCGGATCATGCTGTCGCCTTCCTACCCGATGGGCACATGGAATTCCGCGACGTGAAAGGAAAAATGAGAATGGGGCCCAATCGCCCGACCCTTGCCGAACCCCCATACGTGTTCTCCGCTTTCCCAGTCGCGTCGGCTGCTTCCATTCCAATTCCTAAGAAATTCTGCCAAACTGTGTGCAAAACTGATTTGGTCGCGAAGATTCTTTGAAACGTGGGCTCTTGCCATCTAGCGGGTCGATCATTTGCTTCCTCACGCCGCGACAACCTCCAATCTATTTCAGGCGAGATCATGAAGACCAAGAAACACCACGGTTCGTTTGCGCTTCGCTTGATGATTTTTGGGTTTAGCATCTTAGTGGGAGTGCTCGCGTTTTGGTTGTTGGGCTACATCCTTCGCGATATCGATCGTGTACGGGGGCCCAATTACAGCCAAATGCTCGATGGAGAGCTGCCGAAAACACTACAGGATGAGCGACAGGCACTTGCGGCTCAATCAGTGGACTTGAAGCAACAAATCGCGTCGACCGAACAACGGCGTCGATTAACCGGCCAAACCACGAGCGACTCACAACAGACAATTAACCAGTTACTGCAGCTCAAACGAAACGCCGACGAGAACGCAACGACGCTGAGCCCGGACCAACAGCAGGCACTGACCGATAGCCTGCAACTATTCCTCGCCAATCAAAGCCAGATGCAGGTTCTGAACTCGGAGTTGGCGACGCTCAATGACCAACAAAACGCAGTGTCGGAAAAGCAGCGCACCAACGCGAGCGAGATCACCAGGGCGAGCCGCCCAATCAAGGAGAAGTTTGAGCGGCTCCACGCAAGCCACCAATGGAAACTCGCCGCCTACAAACTTGGCATGCTCATCCCACTTCTGCTGATCTGCGGATGGATGTTTGTGCGTCAGTCAGGTGGCACCTATGCGATGCTTGTCTACGCACTCAGTGGTGCGGTCGCGTTGCGAGTGATCCTCGTGATGCACGAACACTTCCCGTCGACCTACTTCCGTTACATCCTCATCGTGCTCTCACTCGCGATTGCCATCGGAGTGCTGTTAAGGCTGTTGAGGCTCTTGGCTCACCCGAGCAGTGATTGGTTGATTCGCCAATATCGTGAAGCGTACGCCAGTTTCCTTTGTCCGATCTGTGACTACCCGATCCATCGCGGCCCGCTGAGGTTCGCATCCTGGACAAGGCGTAGCTTGAAGAAGCGGTCACTGGCCGCAGCGTGGGCGACGGGCCCAATCGCCGACGAGCCCTACACATGCCCATGCTGCGAGACAACGCTATTCAAAACATGTGAGAAATGCGGCGGTGTCCGGCACACTCTCCTGCCGGCATGCGAGAAATGCGGCGATGTCACTGGGCAGGAAATGGGGGCTGCACATTGACAGGCCTATCGAGGCATGCATACTCCAATCGCTTGCAGAATCGTTTCGGGGCCCCTTCGCAGGAAGCCTCGATTCCAGACATCCATTTCCCGTGGGATGTGACCGCCGGCAACCCTTTGCACGCAGCCCCCCTGGTTTCCTGCGCACTGCAATGCTCAAGCACCCCCCAGCGATAAGCGAATGAAAACGGACACCACTGACCAGCGTTCGACGAGTCGATGGCCGCGTAAAACACGCAGTAAAATCTTGATGGCCCTGCGTCGCACACACCTGTATGTTGGCCTGTTTCTCCTCCCTTGGGTGTTTCTTTACGGCGCGACAGGAGCGATGCTCAACCACTTCGGGCTATTCCCCGAAGCGACCATACAGCAGATGGACGCGAGCGAGCTGACCGATCCTGCATGGGCAAATTTCCCTGACGGATCCGAATTGGCCGACCAGGTCTTGGTCGCAATGCGCCAAGCCGCCCCGGACTCCACCATCGAATTGGATCCAGACCAAGCCCCCGAATTCACCAACGATATTGGCTTCGAGCTAAATCATGAGGGCACCCGGCACGCCGTCCACCTAAACCCCGTCGACAAGTCGGCGTGGGTGGCCACGCTCCCGGAAAACCGAGAACCACTCGAGCCGGTCTTAAATGAACTCAAACGCGTCACCATCCACCCCGCCCCCTTCGAACTCGCCCGACAAACCGTCCCTGCGGTGCTGGACCGAGCAGGCATTGAATCCACCGGCAAGCTTGAGCCCCTGGGTTGGTGCAAATTGAATTTCCTGGCCACGGTCGACGGGACTCCCGTCCGGGTGACCTACGTCCTTCGCGATGGTCACGTGGACGTCACCCAATACACAGGGGCCGACGGATACTCTCCGCGCGCTTTCCTGGTACGACTGCACACCTCCCATGGCCAACCACCGCATTGGAATGGCCGCAGAATCTGGTCACTTTTCATCGATGCGATGGCCATCGCGATGGTCACCTGGGGCGTCACGGGACTGCTCATGTGGTGGCAAATCAAACGCACCCGGTTGCTAGGCGGGGCCGTCCTCTCGCTAAGCGTGATCACCGCGGCCGCGATGTATTACGGGATGATGCACTTCTACGCCACGACCAAACTGTGACGCATCTTTTGCGAACGGGTTGCCTGGTTGCGATTGCGACCGTGAATGAATAACCCGAGTCGCTACGTTCGCCAGAACGTGGATTCCACGCTCTGGCGAGAGTAGATACAGCAAATTTCTCGTGCCCTAGGGGGTTGCCGAACGGGGCACCACCGAATTACTATTGAGACCAGTTCGCATTAAATGCAGCCAAGCCAGCTTGGGATCGTCGGCTCTGACCGCTTTCACCTCCGCCAGCCAGGAACGCGACAACTTCTGTTGACAACTTTCTAGCGCGGAGAACTTCCATGCACTGTAGGAACCGAAAACCATCAAATCACAACGCGTTTACGCTGGTTGAACTGCTGGTCGTGATTGCGATTATTGGTGTTTTGGTCGGGCTGCTGTTACCTGCAGTGCAGGCAGCCAGAGAAGCAGCACGGCGGATGCAGTGCAGCAATCATTTGCGGCAGGTTGGTCTGGCGTGCCACAATTACCACGGTTCCATGAACACCTTGCCTCCGGGCCGACTCGTCTATGATGGGACGGGCTCAACGGGCAATCCAACCAAGGTGGTGACTGGATTCTTGGCGATGATCCTGCCTTATATGGAAGGATCGAATCTTCAAGACACCTATAATCAAAACTATGGTTTCGATGACGTTGCCAACCAACCGGCCGTCAATCAGCCAGTTCCGTTATTCAGTTGTCCATCGGCACCCGGTGATGGCGCCATGCCGATTTATGCAGGCTGGAATGTTGGTTGGACAACGGACGTCAGTGCACTTCCAGACATCACCGCCATCGCCTCCGCCTACCAGGGTGTCCGGGGGTTACATTATGTGCAAGCGTCCCCGTCGGGCGGCAAGGTCCACGTGTGGGATTCCGACTGTGGCATTCTGAATGAAAAGGGTAGTCGTTTCGCCGATATCCTGGACGGGACCAGCCAAACGATCCTACTTTTTGAGATGGCGGGAAAACCGAGCCACTGGAATCAGGGGAGGCAACAACCTCCGCCGTCCAACGCTCAGTTTTACAGTTATGGTCCATGGGCCGGAAACAACGGCGTCGGAATCTACAATTGGTCACAGGACGGGACAGCCAAGGGCTGCGATACCTGCGAACGATTCATCAATGTCGATAATGAAGCCTCTCCCTACAGCTTCCATCTCGGGCTCGTCACGATTGTCTTAGCAGACGGTTCGACACGAACTCTCAGCGAATCGGTGTCCCCCGAAATCTTCTCAAATCTCAGTCGCAAGAACGACCATAACGTCATCGGCGATTACTGAGCGGCTATGCAACGAATCGCTTTCTATACGTCGTGCTTCGCATTCACCTTTCTCGCGTTTTACGGACCCGACGCGGCGACGGCTGACAACTACGAACTTGCCTTTTCCACGTTTCTAGGCGGCTCGGACTGGGAACATGCCCGAGACGTGTTCGTCGATGACGACGGGAGCGTCTATATCGTAGGCGGAACCCAATCCCGTGATTTCCCGACAACTGACGGCGCATGTCAACGCCAACACAATCAATCGGGAAGCCAAATTGGCAGCGGCGGTTACTGCGATGCCTTTGTCAGTAAGTTTGATGCCAGCGGGCGACTGATCTGGTCAACGCTTCTGGGTGGCCCGAACTATGACCGCGCGTATGCGGTAGAAGTCGACTCGGCAGGCTACGTCTACATCAGTGGGCGTGCAGGGCCAGGCTTTCCTGTCACAGCCGGAGCGTTCCAGTCGGAATTTAAGGGGACCGACAACGGCATCTACGGACAGCAGAACGGATTTATAGCGAAACTACATCCCGATGGCTCGGCGATCGAGTGGGCTGCCTATGTTGGCGTCGGTCAACTGTGCCGCGACCTTTCCATTGATGCCGATGGTGATATCTACCTCGCGCTGCACTACACCGCGGAAGGCCCTCTACCGCCAGAGGCGTGGTTTTCCAACGCCTACCAACCGACCCCTGCGGGCGACGTAGAAATTGGCGCCATAAAAATCGCTGGCAACGGCAGTCGAGTCCTGTGGGCAACGTGGTTTGGAGGCTCGGGAAGCGAAACGCCCAACTGTGGCATTCGCATCGACGACCAAAAGAACGTCTACCTAAATTTCACGACACATTCCGACGACGTGCCGACGACCGACCAAGCCCATGACCGTTCATACAACGGCGAGGGGGACGCATTCATTGCCAAATTGAGCTCGGATGGTTCAAAGTTATTGTTTGGCACTTACTTCGGCGGCAGCGGAATCGAAGAAGGCAACAGTACCCACAACATGGGCGTTGACCAACATGGAAACGCCTATCTGTGCACACTGACCACCAGTAACGACCTGCCGGTCACCAAGGGCGTATTTCAGAGCAAGCTGGCGGGAGGTCACAACGATGTTGCCGTCGCGAAATTCTCGACCACGACGGGAGCGTTACTCGCCAGCACCTACGTTGGCGGCAGCGGAGAAGAGGAACCCGATGGCATCGGCATCAGTGAAACGGGCGACGTCTTCTTCGCGGGCAAAACATCTTCCGACGACTTCCCCATCACCGCCACAGCACTGCAATCGCAGCGATCGAATCAACACGACGCGACGGTGTCCGTCCTCTCTGCGGACTTCTCTCACTTGAAGTTCAGCAGTTACCTGGGTGGTGAAAGTTATGACTATGGTCGAGCATGTTTCTTCGACAAAAGCGGCAACCTCTATGTCACGGGTTCAACCAACGGACCGGGCTGGCCGCAGCAAAACGCCCATCAACCTCGCTTCGCCGGCGGCGGCGGTGGGAAGGAGCTGTGCTATGAAGGAGGTTGCTTCGCCGGTGACGTCATCCTGGCAAAACTAAAGAAGCTGTGCGACAAACGGTGACGGGGAAAAATCCAGGTCACATTCGAGAAATCGCCTTCGTCATCTCTGCCCCGCCCAGGGTGACCGTTTTCTTTGAGGCCTAGACGGCTGCGCCAGCCGCTCCACGACACGGATGCGACCCCCGTCGTCGCTGAGGGCAAACATGGGTGGATCGTGACCCGCCACGACTTGCTGAACCTGTTCAGCCGTAATCGTTTTACCGGATGCGTTGGCTTTCTGGATCAATTCGTCAAGCGCCACGTAGCCCTCACCGTCAAGCTGGAGGCCGATCGAGTGCGGTTCATGCCGCAAAATGAAGGTCAGGTACTTGCTGATTTTCGTGAGTCTTTTGTTCATGAGCGGCAGTCTAAGGCATCACCCGTATCGATTCACTAGGCCGAGTTTGGATTGCGGCAGATAAATCTGATTCATCGTCGATCCTGTGCCTACAGTCGAGATAGCAGTTCCGATTTTTTGGCCTGAAACTCTTCATCGCTCAGATACCCCTTGTCGTGCAGTCCGCCGAGTTTTTCCAGCGTTGCGAGAATGGCGTGTTGATCTGGCGAGGCAGCCGTGGATGTCCTGTCCCACTGCGCCGGCGAGTCTGGGTTTTGAGAGTGAGGTTCTGCCAGCGGCATCGCTTCGGGCTCGGCAATCGAGGGACTGGCGACAGGTTGTTGGACAGCTTCCACGCGGGCACCGTTTCGCATCACGACTGGCAAAGTGGACAAATTTACGGTGCCGAACTGGCTACTGAATGTAATCGAGCCCCCGATACCCTGCTGCTGTGAGAATCCACCGATCTGGTGATCCCCGGTGTCGTAGACCCAGATATCGCCGCCTGTGGAAACGGCCAATCGACGCGCGTTGGCAAAGTAGGCGTAACGGATATTGTTTTGGCTTCCCACCGCGTTGGGCGCCCCTAAATCCTGCGGCCACCAGTTTTGTTGCGGATCAGGCACGAACAGCGAATTCGATCCGCCCAGACTACCCGATGCTTGCGTCTGTTGGCTGGAGCCACCCTGAGATTGTGATTGAAAGGAACCGAACAGGGGCGTGGTTTGATGGTTGGCAAGCTCGTTGGAGATATCGCTACAGAGATTGTCAACGCGAGATTTCAATTGGTAATTGAACAAATCGCTGACCATGGTCATGCCGCCCCGCATCCACTGGCCCGCACCGCCGAATTCGGGATGGTTGAACTGAGCCATCGTGCCGTTGCCGTTTTGCACAGCGATCAACATGTGAGTGACGGCCTCAGGCGAAACCGCATGGCGTTGGGCCAGCGTTTGAACAAGCTGTTGGCCGGCGGGCGATAAATTGGACACGGGTTTTCTCTAGAAACGATGAATGACGCCAGACGCGAGCAAAAAACTCCGCCTGAACTGCCTATTGTCGCATGGTCAGGTTCCAAGAGGAACGGGTCCCTTTCGGCGATGTTCGGGCCAAGACACTGGATCATGCCGCGAGATTCCTTCCTCGCAGTACACTGAACTGACCGCTAGAGCGTTTTAAGATACTCCAGCACTGCCCGCTTTTCGGACTCGTTGAGTTGATCGGGGTAATCGTGGCCCGATGCCGACTTGCCAAATCGCCGCGTATCGAAGTAACTCCTGCGAATCGCCACATCCGGCGCCTCGAGGGGAACCCGGCCCACGGTCTCGATGGATAGGCCCACCTTGGTTTCGTCGATCGCATCGTTAACCCGTCGCCACACGGTCGGCCGCTGCGCGGGATGCAGAACATGCCAAAGCGTGGGGACACTGCCGTTGTGCAAGTACGGAGCACTCGCCCAGACACCATCGAGCGGCGGCGCCACATATCCAGCGGGAGCCGTTAGCGTGCGGCGTTCCTCGGCTTCGGGCGCCTCGGCAAACCAGCTCCGAGAGTAGTGTTCGCGGCCCGCCACCGTCAGCGCGCTATGTCGAACCGGATCGGTGCCAATTTCCTCGATAGCAACCATGTGATTCGGATACGCCGCGATTGATTCCGCGTCCGTGGCGTGACCATATATCCCATGACACTCGGCACAGTTGTTTTCAAACAGTTTCGCGCCCCGAGTCGCCAGAGATCGATCGACTGGCCCGGGATACTTCGGTGCCCGCAGTGACGACAGGTAGGCATAGACATCTCGAAATTCATGCTCATGGTCGGCAAAGAAGCTGGCTTTGTTTTCGGGCACGAGCATGAACTGCATCAAGCCGCGATGACCTTTCGGAGCAAACCCGTCAATGTAGATGTACGGTCGTCGATAGAAATGCCACCAAGGCGGTGCGTCCATGTCGTGATGTGTGAACGCGACCGGTGGTCGGTCCACCAGATTGAGCTGGTCGTCGCGATAGTTCATCAGCCCCATGCCGAACACCACTGCGTTGGTTGTGCCGTTGGTCGTTCCCAGCGGGATAACGAGTGACCCGAGTTCCATCCGCCCAAGTGTTTTGCCCAGCCGAAACTTGGTGCTGCGGACTTCCTCGGTCAAGGTTTGCAGCGCGTATCGATTATTGGGAGCCCCGGGAGTCGGTTGCCCATAAACCGTTCCCCCGTGACAGGAAAAGCAGTTCATTGTCCAGTCGCCATTTTCTTCAACGACATACTGCAGCGGTTTCCCCGGGCCGGCTGGATCGAGCGCTTCGCCGATGCCCTGATTAGGATCTCGGCCCGGGCGTGGCGTCAATCCATACCGTTCAAACGCCATCGCCCGTCGCTCGCCGAGGGACGCGTCCGCAGCCAGGTCACGGAGTGCTTTGGGCCAACTCTGCCACAGGTTGTCGAACACTTCCTGATCAAAATCGCTGGGCAGGTAAGCCTTGTTGACTAAGAATTCAAACCCTCGTGCCGCCGCCGACGACGAGGGGTCACTCGCCGCAGCGTCAGCGTCCCCCTGAGTACGGGGTGCCGGTTCTGCTGCGGGCAACCAAGACTCGCCAAACACGACAGCGATGAAGATGAGGAAAGCATATGAACGGAAGTATCGCACGGGTTGCCTTTTTTGAAATCGAGCACGGGCTTCATGTTCCAAAACACCATCGTCCTCTGATCTTCCCGCAACTTCCGTCGAAAATCGTCGCAGGCGGTCTGTTCCTGGAATCCAATTCGGCCATCACTCTTGAGCCGCACACTGTAAGGCGTCGGGGAACACGCGGCCCCCGGACGCTCAGGATACCAAGAACAATAAGTGACGGGTTTACCGTAGTGGATCTTGTTAAGACGGAACCGACATTAGGTGGCTTTGCTGCGGGCGACTTTTTTTGGTGGTGCAAAATTTTTTAGCTGGGGCCTCTCTGGAGGCCCTGGTTTGACTGTCGAGGAGTCGCAGGCTCTACATGAACCGTCGTCCTAGTCGCCTATTGCCCCTGTTTTTCCTAGTTAATGGCCAATTGGAGCGAATTCTTTCGCTGGCGGCGCATTGCCACCGCTCGAAGCAGATTCCAACCGGCCAGCTTCAGTAGGATCGAAAGCTTCACCGCATTGTGGCCGCGAACGCGGAGCCGACCCAAGCCCATCATTCGCTTGAGGCAACCGTTGGTCCCTTCGATACCCGACCGCCAACGGTACCTATCGCGGAACTCGTCGCTCTGCTCGTGGCGACGACGCGCGTCGGCTCGAACCGCACTGCCGGTAAATTGAATGCGGCCGGTCGGCTGCTCGGTGTCCCGATTGCGTTGAACGCGGCAGTGTGCAAGCAGCGGGCAGTGCTGGCACTTCTCGGGATCCATCTGTGCGAAAGTGTAGTCGCCTTTGGCGTTGTAGTTGGTCGACTCGGGAGCGTGACCAGCCGGGCAAGACTCCAGTTCACCGGCGCAGTTGAGCTTGAATTGGTCGTAGCCGATTTCATCAGCATCGTACTTCTTCGAGCCTGGCACCGGAGCGACCAATTCGACGCCTTCTTGCTTAGCCGACTCGACGTTGGCGTCGCCACCGTAAGCGGTATCAGCCAGCAGTTCGTCTGGCATGACATCCCGCTTTTTCAAGTCCTCCAACACCGGCGAGACCGCATCGGCGTCGTTGTCCGCAGCGGTTTCGACTTTGGCCGAAGTAATCAAGTTCGGCTCGCCGTCTTCGTTGAACGTCTCGGCGATTTGAACCTGGTATCCGGCTCCTTTGTGACCGCTGTAGGTCGCGTCGGGATCCGACGGATTGACGATCACATGGCCGCCGGTTTTCTTGCGAACTTCGACGAATTCTTCCCGAAGTTCGCACTGCTGGTTAAAGATCGTTTGCAGTTGTTTGAAGGAGTCCCAGTCGCAGATCGGTTTGGTTTCGGTTAATTCATTGAGGATTAAGCAGAGGTCTTCGGCGGCTTGCTGCAACGCAATTTTCCGCTGTTCGGTAGTGCGTGCGTCGCCAAAGATTCGGCTGTCGGATTGCTTGCGGTAGCGGGCCAAAAGCTCGTCGTCAAATCGGTCGATCAGCCTAGCCGAACCAGACTGAGCGTCGTGCTTTTCGACTTTCTTGAAGAACCGCCGCAGGGCCACGCCGATCATTTGGGCGCGTCCCAGGGTGGCCATGTCGCTGAGCACATGGGTGGAATCGAGACGCTGTTTTTTGACTTTGACTTCCATGCTTTGCAGCAGGGTGTCGGTAACGCCTGCGAAGATCTCCTCACTGATCTTCTCGTTGCTTTGCATTCGAGCGATGTAGCGTTCAATGGTTCGCTGAGTGACTTCGGTGCTTGGCTCCAAGTTCAGTGCGTACTGGATGTCGGTTCGGAACAGCAGTGCTTCGTGGGCCTGGGGGACAGTCCAACCTTGAAAGTCACGGATCCAGAGGAGCGCGATGATCGCGTGCAACTCAAAGGTTGGTCGTCCTTGATCGTCACTGAGATGCTCACCGACGAGGCCGATGGGCATCTGCTCCAAGAGCACGTCGCGAAGGAGGCCCTGCCATCCGTTGTCAATCATCTTTCGCCCCATGGGGCCGATGACGCCCTCGAACGGGTCGAAAAGTCTTTGCTGCGTAGGTAGTTCGATGGTTTTCACTGACTAACCGACCACTCGAAGAAAAAAGCTAAATCCAGACAGCAAAAGGTAACGCATCTCGCCCACGAAAGAAGCCGGTAGCATGAGACTTTTGTCGGGCGCGTCTGTTAAAGATCCTGTTCTGGATGGATCTTTAACAGACGCAACCGACATTAGGTAGCTTTGCTGCGGGCGACTTTTTTTGGTGGTGCAAAAGTTTTTAGCCGAGGCCTCTCTGGAGGCCCTGGTTTGACTGTCGAGGAGTCGCAGGCTCTACATGAACCGTCGTCCTAGTCGCCTATTGCCCCTGTTTCTCCTAGTTAGTGGCCAATTGGAGCGAATTCGTTCTCTGGCGGCGCATTGCCACCGCTCGAAGCAGATTCCAACCGGCCAGCTTCAGTAGGATCGAAAGCTTCACCGCATTGTGGCCGCGAACGCGGAGCCGACCCAAGCCCATCATTCGCTTGAGGCAACCGTTGGTCCCTTCGATACCCGACCGCCAACGGTACCTATCGCGGAACTCGTCGCTCTGCTCGTGGCGACGACGCGCGTCGGCTCGAACCGCACTGCCGGTAAATTGAATGCGGCCGGTCGGCTGCTCGGTGTCCCGATTGCGTTGAACGCGGCAGTGTGCAAGCAGCGGGCAGTGCTGGCACTTCTCGGGATCCATCTGTGCGAAAGTGTAGTCGCCTTTGGCGTTGTAGTTGGTCGACTCGGGAGCGTGACCAGCCGGGCAAGACTCCAGTTCACCGGCGCAGTTGAGCTTGAATTGGTCGTAGCCGATTTCATCAGCATCGTACTTCTTCGAGCCTGGCACCGGAGCGACCAATTCGACGCCTTCTTGCTTAGCCGACTCGACGTTGGCGTCGCCACCGTAAGCGGTATCAGCCAGCAGTTCGTCTGGCATGGCGTCCCGCTTTTTCAAGTCCTCCAACACCGGCGAGACCGCATCGGCGTCGTTGTCCGCAGCGGTTTCGACTTTGGCCGAAGTAATCAAGTTCGGCTCGCCGTCTTCGTTGAACGTCTCGGCGATTTGAACCTGGTATCCGGCTCCTTTGTGACCGCTGTAGGTCGCGTCGGGATCCGACGGATTGACGATCACATGGCCGCCGGTTTTCTTGCGAACTTCGACGAATTCTTCCCGAAGTTCGCACTGCTGGTTAAAGATCGTTTGCAGTTGTTTGAAGGAGTCCCAGTCGCAGATCGGCTTGGTTTCGGTTAATTCATTGAGGATTAAGCAGAGGTCTTCGGCGGCTTGCTGCAACGCAATTTTCCGCTGTTCGGTAGTGCGTGCGTCGCCAAAGATTCGGCTGTCGGATTGCTTGCGGTAGCGGGCCAAAAGCTCGTCGTCAAATCGGTCGATCAGCCTAGCCGAACCAGACTGAGCGTCGTGCTTTTCGACTTTCTTGAAGAACCGCCGCAGGGCCACGCCGATCATTTGGGCGCGTCCCAGGGTAGCCATGTCGCTGAGCACATGGGTGGAATCGAGACGCTGCTTTTTGACTTTGACTTCCATGCTTTGCAGCAGGGTGTCGGTAACGCCTGCGAAGATCTCCTCACTGATCTTCTCGTTGCTTTGCATTCGAGCGATGTAGCGTTCAATGGTTCGCTGAGTGACTTCGGTGCTTGGCTCCAAGTTCAGTGCGTACTGGATGTCGGTTCGGAACAGCAGTGCTTCGTGGGCCTGGGGGACAGTCCAACCTTGAAAGTCACGGATCCAAAGGAGCGCGATGATCGCGTGCAACTCAAAGGTTGGTCGTCCTTGATCGTCACTGAGATGCTCACCGACGAGGCCGATGGGCATCTGCTCCAAGAGCACGTCGCGAAGGAGGCCCTGCCATCCGTTGTCAATCATCTTTCGCCCCATGGGGCCGATGACGCCCTCGAACGGGTCGAAAAGTCTTTGCTGCGTAGGTAGTTCGATGGTTTTCACTGACTAACCGACCACTCGAAGAAAAAAGCTAAATCCATACAGCAAAAGGTAACGCATCTCGCCCACGAAAGAAGCCGGTAGCATGAGACTTTTGTCGGGCGCGTCTTAACAAGATCCACTACGCCAGTTATTGATCACGCGTTGCTCACGCGTCTCAATCTGTCGATAACGGTTTGGCAGGTGGTTCGTTAACCGGCGTTGGACGGCCAATGCAACGCAATTTTTTTCTTCAAAAACTCAACGCTTCGGCGCAACTGGTCAATCCCATCCACACCGTCTTCGATACTGATCCAGCTATCGAATCCTTTGCTCGCGAGTTCTTCAAAGATCGCGTCGTAATCATTGAGCCCCTTGCCGATCTCGCCGTGAGAGAGTCGCTTGGCATAGCCGACCGCCCCACCTTCCTCGGCTCGCAAATCCTCAATTGTTCCAGTCAACAAGTATCGATCGCTGGCGTGCATCGTGACCACCCGGTCGGAGACTCGTTTGAGCAACTCGATCGGGTCATCGCCCGCTAAAAACGCGTTGCTGGGGTCGTAGTTGACACCGAAGTTCGGATCATCAATCGCGTCGACGAGATCGCAAAACACGTCCATCGCTTGGGCGAACTCGGGGTATTCCCAGAAATCGTCCTTGTAGTGGTTCTCTAAGATGAGGGTCACACCGTGCTGTTTCGCGTATGGCAGACAGGCCTTGATGCTATCGGCAGCGAGCTTGACGCCCTCGTCGGTGGTGAGTTCCGGGCGGCGTTGCCCACTGAGGACACGGCAATAGCTGCCACCAAGAACGGCGGTCATCTCGATCCAATGTTTCTGCTTGGCAATCTCCGCATCGCGAAACGCCGCATCGGGATGCGTGAAATCCGGTGAGCAACAGAGCATGGGGATCACCATGCCAGCGTCTTCGGTTTGCTGGCGAAAGGAAACCCAATTCGCTTCGTCAGCGAGTTCGAGAAAGCCCGCGTAGAACTCCAAACCATCGATATCGAGCGTGGCAGCGAGTTCGATCCACTGGGCCACCGTCATCGACCCGTCTTTGCAGAGGGCTTGCATGTAGGCTTTGGGAAAGGCAGCGAGTTGGGGCATGGGTCAAACGGGTTTGAGGATGGATTTGACGACTTCGCCTCGATGCATTTTTTCAAAGGCATCGTGCCATTGGTCGATCGGCCAGACGCCGCCAATGATCGGGGCGACATTGAGCTGACCGCTTGTGAGCAGAGCGAGAACACGTTCCCAAATGGCCCAGTGATGACTGAAGCTGCCTTGCAGAGTCACATTTTTCTGCACCAGCGGATCGAGGCTGAATCCGAGTGGCTGACGTCCCCAGCCGACCTTACTGATCCATCCGGCGGGACGCACGACATCGATCGCGATCTGGAGCGTCGCGCTCACGCCGGCGGCGTCGATGACACCGTCACAGCCAAGTCCGTCGCGCTGCCGCGCCCAATCACTCGGGTCACCCACAACGACTTCGCAGCCGTAACTGTCTTGGGCAATCTGCAATCGCTGCCGATCCGCTTCCAATCCAACCAGGGCGACTTCGGCTCCACAGAGCCGAGCCATCGCCGCACACAGGATCCCGATGGTGCCCGGCCCCAACACCACGACCCGGTCGCCAGGCTCGATTCTCGCGTTGCGGACGACGGCATTGTAGGCCACGCAGCAGGGCTCGGTCAGGCAAGCGTGTTCGAAGGGCAGGGCAGTGGGGACCGCGTGCAGAATTCGTGATGGCACACGGACATATTTCGTCATCGCGCCGTCGACACCATATCCGAATCCTTTGCGAGTGGGGTCGAGGTTATACAGACCGCGGCGCGACATCGGATTGGATGAATCGATGATCGCGGCGGTCTCACTGACGACGCGATCGCCCTCTTTCCACCCCTCAACGTCTGCACCGAGTTCGACAATGTGGCCACCGAACTCGTGGCCGAGAACGACAGGATAGTTGACGGGCCACGAATGGTCCGCAGTCCATTGATGCAGATCGCTGCCACAGACACCGACATTGGCGACCTCGAGGAGGACATCGTCGCGGCCCGTCACGGGCCTTTCGATTTCGCGAATTTCGACACTGCCCTGCTCGGGCGCAAAGTTAACAACGGCCGCGGATTTCATATTTCGTCTCGGGTGGGGCAATCTTGGGCATGAACCGCATCGCAGATCATTCGCAGCGAACTCTCAAGATCGCCATCAGCTGTCCGGAATGCGTCGGCATCAATCGTCAGGGGAGCGCCCAAGACGACCAAGGGTGCACCATAGCTAGGGCACGCAATGGCTTGCTCGAGCGACAGGCCACCGACAGCCTGTACAGGTATCTTCACGGCGCCGACGACATCTCGCAACTGATCGAGTGGGCTGGGCATTGGAATCCCACGAGCGGCGATGCCACGTCGTTCATCGTATCCAATATGGTGGATGACAAAGTCACAGCCGAGGTCTTCCAACCATTTCGCCCCGGCGACCATGTCTTCGCAAACCATGTTGTCGCCCATGACCTGGCAACCGAAGTCAGCACCGGCTTTGACGACGCAGCGAATCGTTTCCTCGTGGGCGCGAGCCATCACGACGACGTGGGTCGCGCCGGCTTTCGCCATCATCTCAGCCTCGAGGTAGCCGCCATCCATGGTTTTCAAATCGGCGACAATGGGCGTATCGGGGAATGCCGCCCGGAGGGCACGAACGCCGTGCAAGCCCTCTGCGAGGATCAACGGGGTGCCCGCTTCCAACCAATCGACGCCCGCACGCATGGCAAGCTGCGCCGTTTCAATGGCTTCGTCGATATTGGTGAGGTCGAGTGAAATCTGGACGATCGGACGCATGATGTGTGGTCGGGGTGAAGGAGGGGTGCAATGCGTGGCTCGGAATCGATGCCCCGAGCGAGCCATTTCGACGACGGTGCGGTGAAGTGGCGGCGGTGTGGTGCGGTGCGGTGTGGAGGCGGTGACTGGAGGCCTCGGACGGGACGATGGCCGCGTCCTACTGTCGGCCGTGACCGGCGATCGATGCCCGGACTAATTCGTTGAGTTCGAAGGGGTTCGTATTTTCGTCCGCCGTCCGGGTTCGCAGATTCACCACGGTGCGGCGAGCGTCGCAATAGTCCAGCACCATGACCCGCAGGTGAGTGGGAAGTTTACTGATGATCGGGTCGGTGTATGGATCGGCATTGTTAAAGATCAATCGTTCGGGCCAGTCACTATGGAGATCAACGGACTCCACATCGAGTTTGGCCGCGACGTGGCGGATCATGGTGGAGAGTGATCGCGACGGCGACTCGGCGCGGACGTTCGCGGCCTCGCGTCGCAGCTCATTTTCGGCGTCGGTCATGGCCCGAACGGCCCGCCACGCGACAGGGTCACCTTCGGCATGGACGGCGACCACGAACCTCGCTTCACCGAGTGCTCGAATGCCACCGACGTCCTCACCGAGCAGAGGGATGTGCGAGATCACATTCGTCACGGAACTCTGCTTACTCGGACGGCCCATCGCGACGACAGAGACGTCGACGAGGCCGGTGCGAAAGCCGGCGGGCACATCAAAGGTAACCTTGAATTCTTTTTCGCCCTCGAGCACCTGGGTCGAGGTCCAACGAAGTTTGTAGTAAACGCCACGGCCACGCTCGATCGTGCCTGCCGCGGTGACCGCGTGCAGCGGTGCGACGCGATCATACTGCATGCCCTGAGATTGCTTCGTACCGGCATCGATGCCGGCATGGCCTCTCGCTAAACTGCCTTGAGTGACATCCGCCGCGACGCCAAAGGACTGCGACTGCTCGTCGGATGTCTTGACCTGGATGGGGCTCGCATACTCACTCGCCGTTTCCGTTCGCGGTGAGTAGTTGATGACGCTCCAAGACGTTTGCCGGGGCACGCAGCGAACCATCCAACGATCGATCTGCGGCATCGCACCGCCACTGACCAACGATGAAAGCCGCAGCGTGATCTCAACCGGTTCGCCGTCATGACTGGTCAACAGATCACCTGGCCGATGTTCGGAGATCGGCACCGCGACGGCGGTCGGCGGCAAGTCGAACGAAATCACGTGCCCCTCGTCGGCCGACGCTTCGCTCACGACTGAGGCGGGTATCGCGGCGGAGCCAAGGATTGCGATCGCTGCCGCCACAATCAGGTTGAGATGGCGAGTGCGAGCAAACTGAGTAAAACGATTTACGTTGTGAGTCGTTCTGTTCATGATTTGGTTCTCCGTTCCAATGCGACGTTTCCTGGAAGCTGGGTCGCGGTGAGGTTGATTTTCTCATGCGAATCACATGCCAGTTCGTCTGGCCAGCGACCGATCCGTCTTGGATACGGACTGCCACACCCACGACCACGCGGGACGGGTCGGGAGTGCTCAGGCAGTGAGATCATCATCCGTTGGAGACCGCATTTGGCAAGTAAATGAGCGGCCACCGCAAAGGAATGAACCCCAGGGGTCGACGGTCATAACGACCGCGTGAAACATCATAACCGACTCGTTCCCGAGCGTGTGATTCCGGCTGTGAAACTTCTAACGATTTTTCTGCCATGGAGCGGGAGCCGCCGACTGGTCAAATCGAGCGAGAAATTGTGGACATTTGGTACGTCGATTCACTCGGTGCGTTCTGGAAATGCAGAAAGGGGCATCTCGCTGGCGAGTTTTACAAAAAATTCATCATCACATGGAGTGGCGAATTGTCTGTCGGAATGAATGGCGACGGTCGCTCGATCGCCCGCCAGCTGGCGGGCGAACTCAGCAAGACGCTTCGAGCCGGAATGCGGGATCTCACAGGTCTCGTCTTCATCCATGGCTTGCGGCCATTGAAAAATATCGATCGCGATCCACGCGGAATGTTGGCCGATCAACTCATTGAGCTCCTCATCCGAACCGAGCTCTGCTGCGAGGCGTTCCGCATCGTGGAGATATGGGCCGTTTCCCGTCTGGATGAAATACCGGCAACGATGGGTCGCCACGATCACGCTATGGTCGCTGGCCTGAAACACATAGTCGTCCTCCTCGGCGGTCATTTGCCGGCGGTCGATCGCGTACAAGGGTTCGCCGATCTCGCGTGATGCCTCAATGACGCGGCTCGCGTCGACCGGGCATGCCTGGTTGAGCAGCAACACCACACGCCGGACTTGTGTGTAGGGTGAAAACGGCACCGGCGGCTCGTCACCGGATTGCTGCGATGAATCCGGCAACCAACCAGCGGGGACTTCGGGCGCTGCCGCAAACGATTCTGTCCCATACATGCCTTTCGCGGCGAGGCATCGTTGATATGCGGTATGGAATTGCCTCCGGTCACCCTTGGCGGCGTAGACCAAGGCACGAACAAAGTCTCGGGAATCCTCATCCGTGGCGTACGCAGCGAGGATGGCATCATCGTATCGTTTCAGGCCGATCAGGTAGCGCGCACGATAAATCTGTAGGGACGTTCGCTCAAAATCGACATCGTCCGTGAATTCCGCTTCCGAAAGAACACGGTCGACGCGATCGAGTCCGGATTGGAAATCTCCACGATCGAGCATCTCTCGAAGACTCGCCCACAGGAATCTCAGCGAGTCCGGTTCGTCAACGCGAAGTCGTTCAACGATCTCCTCCAGCGCGTCCCGGTCATCGAGGGCGTAGTCGAGTACATCGACGACCTCGCCTTTGGGTTCTAAATCTAGATAGGCATCGAGCGGTCGGTCCATCGATACGTAACAGTACACGCATTCCTCGAGCGCCTCGATTCGTTCGTCTGGATCGTCTGTCGCTGCCATCGCTCTGTTGAAACATTCTCGCGCGGCGTCGTATTCCTCCCGTCCCGCATAGGATCTGCCGACGAGCATCAACGCATCAAAATCACTCTCGTGTTCGTGCAGGTATGCTTCCAAAATCGCAACGATCACCTCACTGGGCGGGGCATCCCGAAGCGGTTCGCCCTGCCGGTCGGTGGGGTCCGCGAGAGCTTCGATCGCTTGGGCTTTGTCCGCGCAGATTGCGTAGGCTTCGTCGATCCGGTGGCACCGTCGTGCGACGTCGCACAACGCGTATTCGTACCACGTGCGGGCTTCGGCATCGGCATCCATGCTCGAGAGACTCTCCGCCAACGCGTCGAATGCGACGAGGTGATTGCCGCGGAGCTGCTCGAGCATCGCGTGATAGTAGTCGAGATACATCGCCTCTGGATCGATCGCCGTCGTCGATTCCATCAACGTTTGTAGGCCGGGGGCGTCGGAGGCATAGACAAAGGCCTCGCCGAGTTGCTCGAACGAGTCGATCGGATTGGGCAAGTTGCGATAGAAACCGACAAACTCCTCCTTCCGTGCTGCCGGCAACGCCAAGGCCAAGGCGCTGACGTTGTCGATCGATTCGGGTGTGTCGGCGAGCGCCGCTTTGTAGGCGTCGATGGCCTCGTCGGTTCGGTCGAGCTGTTCGAGGGCATAGCCCAGCGAGTAATACGCGTCGGCGTCAGCGCCGAAGCGATTCACGTAGGCGCGGAAGTGTTCGATGGCCACGTCGAACCTACCGAGTTCTGAGTAGGCTTCCCCGCGTAAATAATCCGCCAACACCGTGGATTCTCCAAAGGCATCGGCCTTCTCGAGGGATTCGATCGTTTTCTCCGGATCGATTGCCCCATGAATGATCGCCGACAGGGTCCAACGCAATGACTGCATGCTTTCGGGCATCGGGTACCCCAAAATCGCGTCGATATGATCCATCGCGGCATAGACATTCCCCTGGGCACACTCGGTCGCGCACCGCGTAATCTCCTGCATCGCGTGAACGAGCTCATGGGCGATGTTGCTCTGCATGGTGTCACGGAGTCCGAGCGCGGAGAGCTCGACCATGGAGACGCCAATCGATAGCTGACTGACGTCGCAGATCCGCCACTGGTCATCGATTTTCTTGAGCAGGTAGGACTCGCGAGCGGTTCCTAATTCCACTGACCAACTTCGAACGAATACATCGGCGACCGATTTGTCTTCCGAAAACTCGATCCGCACGATGCGATGCCGTGTCCATGACGCGTCAAGGAATTCAAACTGCTGCTTGATTTGGGCCCGCATGACAGTCGCCAACTGCGTCTGCAGTCCCGCCGGCAACGCGACCCCAGATTGGTCCACGATATCTCGTGTGAGTTCGTCAAAGTCGAACAGTTGGACTTGCTCGGCGGCCGATTCGGCACGCGTCGCGACTTCGAACTCCGCGAAGAACTGATGGATCTGCTGCTCCTCGACTGACAGCGCTGGCGGGGCGCCTGCGGCCTGAGGAATCTCTTGAGCAACCACGCTGCCCGTCGCGAAGAAAAGACAGAGAGAAAGAAAACGGAGCATGCGGCACTGTGAGGCATCTAGGAGAAAATAATCAAATAGACCATCCACCAATTGTAACCGCAATCAATCGATTCTTCAGGCCTCCCCGTGCTCGCTCCCGGGTACGACGCGGCGATCACGGCCAAGCGGCAAACCTTCTACAAACGACCTAACCCATCCCCTGGAGAGGGGACTGGCTAGGAGTGATCGGCATGACCGATACACCGATAAAAATCATTGCACTCGTCGCCGGACGTAACCGTGGTCACTCAACAGACTCAATCCATACGGATTTGCTTGCTATTTTTCGCGTTGGTCGTGGGGGCAACGGGATGCACGCCCAAGGTGATCGTTCGCAAAAATCCCGACGATTGTGATCGCGGCATTCGCTACTATCGCCCCAAGCCGTACCTGAAGATCGAACCGGCAGAGATCGCAGTCAGCAAAACAGAGTCGACCATCACCCCGGGACTGGTACGCATCTCACTGGTCTATCTACCCGACTTCAGTGAAGAGTATTCCATCAGCGTCCGCAGCGGATGTGGGATTGCCGACGTCGGCATCAAACTGGAGGACGGTTGGAATCTGACTGAAATCAGCCAGGAACTCGACAGCCAAACGGATGAGAACGTCGAAGCGGTCGGCAGTTTGCTCCGCGCTGCGAGCGGATTGGTCCCGACGTCCGCTGGCCAGCGCGCTGCCGAAAGTGTCGCGTTCACCGTGCCCGCACGCAACGTCCCGATCGGTTTCTACGAATCCGTCGTCGGGCGTGACCCCTGCGACGTCAAGCGACTCTACGGATTTCGGTACCTGGGATTCATGCCCTTTGCGGGTTGCCCGATTGAAATGAACGGTCACTCGCATGCTGCATGCCAAGATCCCGGTGCCTGTGGCCAGCACCCGGCCGGTTCACTCTATGGACTGACGTTTGCCAATGGAGAAATGGTGTTTCAGCCGCTCGACGTGATGGCAATCACACCGGCCGTCTCCGCACACGCGACCGATGACCACGATTCTCCAGAGGCGACCGCGTCGCCGCCCAGCGAGATTGAACCTCCGGCGGGCGAGTTTGATCCGATCGGAATCGAAACACGCCTGCGTGGGCATCTCGCCAGCTTGGGACAGAACGTCGAGGCCGTTCACGCCACGACAGTGGGAGATCACATCCATGTTCGCGTCGAAATACCGCTGGACGTCCCGGCGACACCGATCCGCGAAGCGATCACGGATTGGCTGACCGAGCGGTTCCCAAATCCTGAGGCCATGGTGGTGCAGATCGAACATCAAGGCGCAATGTGAACCAGGCTCCGTCACCCTTGTCACTGGATTGCCTGCGACGTCTCCAACAGACGTTGATGCGGCGAGTGGCCAGTCGCGACGCGGGAAATATCCGTGCCGTCGGGTTTTCACCAGCCCAGCCCGGCAGTCCCCGCGAAACGAGCATCCTCGCAAGATTTGATGTCGCGAGAAAACGGAAGCATGTTTCGCCGCTGAAGCGCATTGAGCCGATCGAGCCGGTGCGGCTGTTCGACCGGTCGACAGAAACGTACCGGCAACTCAACCTGCCCACCCAAATTCGACAAACCGGTGAAGTTGTCCCGACGGGAGTTGCCATCTCCACGGCGGATAGGCGAGCGACGACGTCGGTGGTGGTGCGTTGGACGTCCGTCGACCCCAAACCGCCACGTCCTGATGAACATCAGCCCGATGATCCGAGGTGGCGTTGGGGATTGCTGACGGTTTCGCACTTGTTCGCCGGACATGGCGATCGCGCCAGCCGAACGCGAGCGGCGGTACACCGCGTGGCAGCGTGCGGAGATGGGCCTGATGCGATCCGGTCTCGCGTCGCCGCACGCGGTCGCATCCCGGGCGGCCCCGATATCGCCCTCGTGGAAACGGGTTGGGATCGCCTCTGGTTGAGTGGATTCATTCCGGAGATTGGACTCCCACCGCTCGCGATCGTGGCCGCCGAGAATCTTAGCGACTGGTCCGGACGGGGAGCCGCAGGCAACTTTGTCGGTGACGCCACCGTTGTCCCCTGGGAGTGGCAAGCATTCTATCCCACGCTCGCAATCCCAACGCTGGGACGACTACAGCACATCGTCGCCTACCAACCAGCCTCAGGCGAACCAACCAGCAGCTCGCCATTTGGTCCCGGCAATAGCGGCGGCGTGTTGGTGGCAGGTGGCCTCATACTCGGTGTGCAGGTCGCGGCGATGCGTCCCAGGTTCGACGTCGCCTATGCACAAACGCTCGACGTCAGCCTCGCATGGTTGAAAACGAGACTGCATGCGACGTTGCTCGAGTGTGTGAATGTCGTGACGATTTAGGATCGAGCGGTCTTTGGGTGTCGTCTCTCGCTCTGCCAAAGTTCTCTCGCTCTGCCAAAGTAGCGTCCCTGGCGACTTCCGCGGAGCGAAAGGCGACTCTTACTTCCCGCTCGATCCTTAACCTCCAACGTCGGGACACCTCGGCCCTGTGGAAGGACCGATCGTCTTTCGATCCCAAATGGATCGCGACAGTCAGCTGGTGAACATGCCCGGCGGTGCTCGCGTCGCTCGACCGCCGACTAATCACAGAAACGCACTGGGCGTTGTAGGGAAATGGGGCAAACCTTAGAGGCCTTGCCCGTGACTAAATACTACCGTGCCTCTGTCACACTCAGTGACAGCGAGGCAAGAAAACGCGTCGAATCAAATGTAGCTCGTGTCGCCAGACGGTGAAATCCACGTTCTGGCGAACGTAGCTACTCTTGATATCCATTCGCGCTCACTCAGTCCATCAACTGTTCGAGAACGGTGATGGCGTTGCGTGCGTTTTCGGCACCACCCATTTCTTCGACCAACTTTTTGGCGCTGATCAAAGAATCCAGCGAAACTTCGCCGCTCTTAGCGCTTGCCTTGGACGCTGCTGGGCGACCGACTTTCTTCGCTGGCACGGATGCTTTGGCAGAAGCGCCAGCTGGGCGGCCGCGGCGACCGGTCTTTTTCGACTTCTTGGAATTCGATTTGACGGTACTGACGAATTGAGCATTGACCTCAATGCCTTGTGCCTTCATTGCCTCGGCGACCTCGAGCGGCTTGGCAGTTGGGTTTTCAGCACAGTAGTCACGGATCGCTTGCGACTTGTTGACGCCGGTTGATTTCTTCTTGGCCATGATGTCTTTCTATCGTTCGTGTGCGAGGTGGTATTACGCCAGCAATCATGCGTGGTAGTACCGAACCTCAAGTATGGGAAACACTGTAGATAAAATAGGCAAAGGATAGGTTTTGTCAATTACCTAAAAGGCGAGTCTTTAACATCACATCCGTTCGCTGACACCAATTCCAAGTAATTGCAAACCTTGTTTGATGACCCGTCCGGTCAAAACCACCAGCGTCAATCGCGTTCTCAAGACAACCGGGTCGGTATTTCCCAAGACACGACAGGCATCGTTAAACGTGCTGTAGATTTTGGCCGTTTCATACAAGTAATCGCATAGCTGGTTGGGTGCATAGCCGGAAATGGCACTCTCGAGTGCTTCCTCAAATCGCAGCAAGGCGATTGCCAACGCCCGCTCGGCCGGATCACTGAGTTGCACTTGATCCGCGACTGTATTTTCGACCAACCACGATTCGATATCGTCGATCTTCTGTTCCGCTGCGACACGTCGCAAAATACTTTGGGTACGCGAGTAGGAATACTGCATGTAGGTCGCAGTATTGCCCTCCAGGGCGACCATTTTGTCGACATCGAAGCGATAATCGGTTGCCCGATGGTGCGAGAGGTCAGCATATTTGATCGCACCAATCCCCACCGTTTCGGCGATCCGATTCTGCTCCTCTTCCAACATGGGTGGATTCATGGTCGCAAGTCGGTCGGGATTGCAGGCGACTTCTTTTGCTCGCGAGACGGCATCATTGAGCAGTCCTTCGAGACCAATCAACGACCCACTGCGGGTCTTCATGGGCCGGCCATCGGTGCCCAATACCGTTCCAAATTGAACATGCACGAGTTCAATATTTTTCATTCCCAACGGCTCGGCCATGGCAAAGAATTTCTCGAAATGCTCGCTTTGGCGAGAGTCGACCACATAGAGAATTCGGTCCGGTGCAAAGACTTCTTGCCGGTACTGCAACGTGGCGAGGTCCGTGGTCGCATACAGGTAGGCTCCATCGCGTTTTTGGATAATCATCGGGCTTTCAAAGCCGTCCAAAAACACACAAATCGCGCCGTCGCTCTGTGTGGTGAGCCCCAGTTTGTCGAGGGTGGCGACCACGTTGGGCAGCCGATCGTGATAAAAACTCTCACCAAGGGTGTGGTCGAATGTAACCCCTAGGCGGTCATAGACGCGGTTAATCTCATCTTTGCAGTGTGGCAGAAACCTCTCCCACAAGGCTCGGTTTTCGGCGTCACCCTCGTGTAACTTCGCCGTCTCGCGAAGCACGGCCGCGGGCACATCGGCGTGTTCCCTAGCGATCAAGGCTAGTTTCGGGTCTTCGTCGACGGCGTTCACCTTCGCCTGAACCGCTTTGATTTCCGCAGCGACGGAGTCGACTCGCCGGGCAGCGGCTTGGGCCGATTTCGCTGCCTTCTTGGCTTCCTTGGGAGTGGTTTGGGCGTCGCCGGCCAGGGCATCCGACGCAGCCGCCTCGGTTGCCGCATGGGCCTGAGCGTCGCTGAGTTTGGTCGCCAGACCCACGAGCGAGTTTTTGGCTTTGTGGTATTCGATCAACTGATTCGTTAAGCGATACAAGTTCGCCAGTTCTGGAACCGGATTGGCCGCCACCACATCCGCATCACCAAAATGTTTGTATCCATAAATGATGATGCCAAATTGGGTGCCCCAGTCGCCGAGATGATTGTCGGTGATCACATCGTGCCCGACAAACCGGAACATTTCCGCCAGCGCAGCGCCGATCACGGTGCTGCGAATATGCCCGACGTGCATGGGTTTTGCCACGTTCGGACTGGAGTAATCAATCAGGATTTTTTCGCGATTCGCGGTCAGATCAACGCCTGCACGCTCGTGATGAAGCATCCCAAAGAGCGTGTGCGAGAGAAAATCATCACGGATGCGGAGGTTAATGAAACCGGGGCCCGCGATTTCAGGTGTTTCGCAGAACGAGCTCAGGTCGAGTCGATCGACAAGCAACGCCGCGACTTCGCGCGGCGGTTTCCCCACTTGCTTGCCCAGCGACATGCAAGCGTTGGATTGATAGTCGCCAAATTTGGGATCCGCGGCGACGCGGATCATGGCCGCGTAGGACGCTGGGACATCCGTAAGGGTGGCTAATGCGGTTTCGAAGCGCGCACGAAGCAATGCAGACAAATTCATAGGTAATCCGTTCTCACTCGTTAGGCGTCAAACCAAGGTCGGCAAGTGGCACCACGGTGCCGTCAGCCCATAACGATTCGAGATCGTAGTACTCACGCGTTTCCTCATCGAATAGATGCACGACGAGGCTGCCGTAATCAAGCACGATCCAATTGCTTTCTTGGTAGCCCTCAATGCCCATGCGATGGTCGCCGAGTCCCTTTTCGAGGGCATCGTCGATCTGTTCACTAATGGCGTGCAGTTGACGGCGACTGGTGCCGGTCGAAATGACAAAAAAGTCAAATTCGGCGGATTGGCCACTGATGTCGAGCACCATGACATTGCGACCATTGTTCTCCAACGCAACCCGCGCGGCCTCGGTCGCTAGTTTCCTAGCGTCATCGAGTCCAAAGGGTCGGATGGCGCGGCTGGGCGTCTCCATCGGATTGCTTCGCGGAGCATATTTTTTAGCAGCGGCTTGCTGTTGCGATTGAGAATCGTCAGGCGAAGCCGGATTTTCGGGGGGGTGATCAGACAATTCGAACGTGCTTTGGTATCAATTTTGGTCGTAATATTTGCACCGCGCGAAACCCGCCCGGTGCATGGGAACCTTCAAGTGTATCGCAATTAGCGATTATGTCACCTACATCAACTGAGTCATTTGACGGCGGTCGAGTTCGGCAACGACTTCACGCACTCGCTCTTCGCTCGATCGGGGCGCGACGAGCGTGGCATCAGGGGTTTGCACGACAATGAGATCTTGCGTGTCGATGGTGACAATGGTGTGACCGGGACTGGCGTGGATAATGCAATTTCCTGAATCGATGCTGAGGTGCGAACCGACCGCAGCGTTCCCGTCGGTGTCATGGGGATGCAGTCGGGATACGGCCTGCCAACTTCCGACATCGTCCCAGTCAAAGGGGGCGGCGATCACGATCACTTCGCGGTGTCGTTCCAGCACGGCATAATCAATTGACTTTCCTACCATGGCTTGAAATTCACGTTGGAGGGTCGCCTCATAATCCTCGCTGCCAATCGCCGCAGCAATGGTCTGTAGTCGGGCATGCATTTCCGGCTCATGTTGCTCGAGTGCATCGAGAATGGTTTGAGCACGCCACACAAAAATCCCACTGTTCCAAAGGAACGTCCCCGCGTCGACGTACTCACGGGCCGTGGTCGCATCCGGTTTTTCGCGAAACCGCTGAACGGCATGCGCATCATGCCCCGTAATTTTTTCACCCTCTTGGATATATCCAAACGATTCGGCTGGATACGTCGGTCGAATTCCAAAGGTAACAATCGCACCGGGATGCTCTTCCAAGACCGCTTCGGCTCGATGAATCGCTTCGGTAAATTGTTCCTGCTGCTCGATCACGTGATCCGAGGGGCATACCAACATCACCGCGTCGGGGTCGATCGCACTGACCAGGACGGCCGCTAACCCCACACAGGGAGCTGTATCACGGCGACTCGGTTCGCCGACGACATTCCCAGTCGGCAGTTCCGGCAATTGTTCCAAGACCGGCTGGACCAGTTCCATGGAGGTCACGACGAAGGTGCGATCGGCGGTCGTGATGTCACTGAGGCGATCGCAGGTGCTCTGCAGCATGGAGCGAGTTCCGGCGAGTGACAACAATTGTTTTGGCTTCGCACGCCGCGAGGCTGGCCAGAACCGCGTGCCGCTGCCGCCAGCCATGATGATTGCGTGAAGCATGATAATATTTTAGGAGCAGGAGAAAAGGAGAATGAATAGAGGCTTCGGATCCACGAGAACGTGATCCAGGGCGAGGTTAAGGCGAATTGAGTTGTTGCCGGAGCGCCTTAAGAGCGACGGCAAAAACTTCTACGTCAGGTGCTAATTCGACCGCACGCTGTAGATACTTCTCCGCACCACGGGAGTCGCCAGACAGATAGAGAGCTAAACCATAGCGATACTGTACGTCAGGGAGATTGGGGGCCAGATCCGCGTCACGAGCCAGTAGCGGCAACTCATCGCGTCTTAATCGCTCGATTTCGCTTTCAACGCCCGCCAACCCCGCGGTGCCCCCGACAATGGTCAAGGCTTCTGAGGCAGCGGGATCCTGTGCCGCCTGCGGCAACAACCGATCGAGCAGCGATGCAAGGTTACTACGGGCGCCGGTGGACTCTGGTTGCACTCGAATGGCATTATTATAGGAGCGAATCGCGTCGGCCCATCGCCCGCGCTGCTCGCTCAGCATGGCCCATCCCATGTGCGCGCCGGCGCGATCATCGGCGACCATCAATTCAGACTGGACGTCTGCGAGCACCCTGTCGAGCTCGCGACGCTTGGTGCCCGTCACGTGGGAATAGGCACCCGCCGTGAGAATTCCCCGGGCTGCTTCACTGCGGACGAGCCGCGAGGGATCCTTGCTCAGCGGTAATAAAATTTTCACGACGTTTGCGGGCGAGACCGCTCCGCTGGACCCTAACATGCCGATCGCCCGCGCCGCGGTCGCTAACAACAGCGGCTCCACCGCACCCGGTGTTTCGGTGTTTTCATCAATCAAGCGTTGGGCTGCGTTCGCGGCGTCTCGATGCCCGCTTTGCGCCAATTCTTCGAGGGCAGTCGCCCGCGCGAGCAGGGGCGTCAACGACTCGGTCGCTGGCGAACCAGAGCCTGCGATCAATCTCAATGCCGCCTTGACCGTCGCGGGGTCGCCTGACCGCAAGCCCACCAGAACCTCTGCGAAATGCGGCGGTTGCAAACGATCCTCGCCGTACCATTTCTCACACGCGTCGTCGCACCACTGATTGGTAATGTCGATGGCAGCGGCGACAGCTTCGTCACCCTGTTCGGCTGCCTGCAACCAATCTTGATAGAGTTTCAGCTTTTCGCTGACCGGCGGCGGCAATAATTTGCGTTGGTCTTCGACATGGCAACTGCTGCAGGCGTTGGGGGTCCCCAATTGGACGGAGAGATCCGGTCGCGGAACTCGCAAACTGTGATCGCGACGGGCGTCAATGGCCATGTAGGTCGTATGCGGCATGTGACAATTCACACACTTGGCACCCTCGCTGCCGATGGCATGATGATGATGCGAGGGCACGTCATACTTTCCCGCCGCATGCTGGTGGCAGGACGTGCATGTCTCGTTACCAGGATGTTTGAGCTGCAGCGAATGCGGGTCATGACAATCGGTACAGCGAATTCCTTTGTGATACATCTTGCTCTGCAAGAACGATCCGTAGACATACACCTCGTCCTTGATCTGCCCATCATCGTGATAGGTATCCGGCCGCAGAAGTTCCAGGCTGTAGTGGTCGGTGTACTCATCACCGGGCTTGGCGAGGGCGTCGAGCACTCCGCGCCGACTGTGACAGGGCGCACAGGTCTCCAGTTGCGGTTTGGTATCCACCGTCTTGAGATTGGCCAGTGCGTAGCCGCGCTGACGATCCCAAAAGAGCGACTTGCGTTGCGCCAGCTCAACGTGCAGGCTCGCGGGGCCATGGCATGACTCGCAGCTGACGTCGATTTCGGAAAACGTCGTATGGTAACGCTGTGTCGCGACGTCGAAATTTCGCTGCAGATTCGTGCTGTGGCACTCGGCGCACATGGTTTGCCAACGCTGGGCAATACCGGTCCAGTGCAGCGGATCCCCGGGAGCCAACTTTTCACTCACATCCGGTGGACGCAGGTAGAACCATCGTTTGCGTTCCACGTCCCAACTGATCCGTAAAACTTGAACCCGACCGATCTCATCTTCGCGTGCGTCCTGATCGCGATCGAACTCCACCATGTATTGCTGCAGCGGATCGACCCCGAAAACAAACTTAATTTCAAAATCCTCCATATCGCCCGTTGGCCCTTCGGTATGGATCATGAATTTTTCTCCATCACGATACATGCGACTGGTGATGCCATCGTGCTCGAAAGTCACGTCATTGAAATCACCGAGGACGCTTTCGTCGGTCGCACGATCCATGGCGAGATCATGGTGTGAACCGTGAAAGGCGTTTACCTCCGGTTGATGGCATTCCACGCACGTATCACGTCCGATATAGGTCGCCTCCGCATCCTCAGGAAGTCCGCGATAAAAGTCCGCCAGGACGCCGCCGGCGATCAAAACGCAGACAACGATGCACGCGAGTATCCCGGGGCGGCGAAGCAATGAAATAAGTATGTTTGCTGACAACAAAGGATTTCTGGGAATGATTGGAAGCGACCAAGCAAGATCGACTGAGGAAAACGCGTAAGAATGGCAGGAATCGCGACCGTGACAATACTTGTTCTTGCGATCCTAAGTTCATTCGCAAAGGAACGCGGGATCAATAACTGGCGTAGTGGATCTTGTTAAAGATCCATCCAGAACAGGATCTTTAACAAGATCCTCTACGGTAAACCCGTCACTTAATGTTCATGGTATCCAAAGGTTCATTTCTCGATCGCTTGAGGGAATTCAGTGGCGAGCAAACGGGTGGCTTCGAGTCGCATATAACGGACGAGTTCGGAGACGGGGAGCAGGTCGGGATGCGTATCGCGCGGCCGAGCGTCACCCTTTTGCCCCACTCGCTGGGCGTGCGACTCAAGGATGCGAGCGGTCCGCAACAAGGCCTCCGCAGCCTGTACGGAGGAGAGAGCGGTTTCGGTTGAAGCGACCGCGTCACGCCCGCGTTCGGTGGGTTCCGGATCCGCGAAGCGAGGATCGAGACTCGATCCATCCAAGACGCTTCCTTGCTTTTGAATGATGCCGATCACCTCCCCGAGCATGCCACCTGGATTTGTGACCGACGGGCCACCCTGCAGCGCCTCCTCGATTTTCTTGGCGGCGGCGGGATCCTCCGTCGGCGTGATCAGCTCGGGGAATCCGGCTGGTGGCGGCTCCACTGTGGGGGCGTGGGGGTTGGTTGGCGGGTGAGTCGGTGGCGTCGCCACAGCCGTCTGGGCGTGGAGAGGCACCCCGGATGCCAGCGTGAGCACAGCGGCGACGACGAGCGGAGCAAGAATTCGATTGATGAAGAGTGGTGTGCCGTTCACGTTGATTTCCGGGGATGATTTCGGGGTGCATCGGGTTTCGGGTCCGTCCGCAGGGCGGGCGGCGGACTGGCGATGGAGGCAGCGGGACGAATCTTGGTGCCCTGCATTTGGGCGGGAGCGACCGGCAGGATGCGGCCGGGTGATCCGGTCGTGGGATTGCCGGGGGACGTTCGCCGTCGCAGTGGCGCCAGGGCAGCTTCGGCATGACGGGTGACCTCGGACAAAAGTTCATCCACTCGAGCACGCAAGATTCCCGATGCCGCCAGCGCGGGGATGGCCACGATGAGACCACCGACCGTGGTCACGAGGGCTTGGTAGATTCCTTCGGCGAGATCACCGGCTCCTGCAGCACCGCGACTTGCGGCGACCTGCCGAAACGCGAAAATCATCCCCGTCACCGTCCCCAATAGCCCCACCATCGGTGACAGATTCGCGATCATCGACAGATAGTCGATCCGGCGGTGCATGCGGGCGGATTGCTCGAGAAGTGCGTCCTCGACAGATCTCTCCATTTCCGACCATCCGAATTCTCGATTGGCGAGCGCCAACGACACCACCCCGGCCAGCACACTGGGATGCCGTTGCAAAGCGGATTCGGCATCAGACCAGCGTGACTCCCGCAGCGCCGAGGCGACCTCGGCCGCTAATCCATCGGGAATGAAATCAACCCGCCGCAGCGAGATGACTTGGTCGATAACCAAATACACCGCCGCAATACTAAGCGATATCAGCACGAGCAGAATCACCAATCCCGGCCAACCGCCACTACTGATAATCTCCCAGGCCGATGCACCGGCCGGCGGCGGAGTGGTCGGATCGGTCTGCGCCAGCAAAAAGGCTGCGTTTAAGATTTCGACTCCAATCATGTCGTTTGCTGAGCTCCTGAGTCGATCATGGGCGGCAGAGTCTTGGCATCCGTCGTCGAGCGTCCAATGGAGAGCAAGAATTCGGCATCGGCCAGAACGGGATCGCTCCATCTCAACCGCAGCACGCCCTCGCGTTGCAGTTTGGCAATCATGGTATCGTGTTGATCACGAATCGTTCGAGCGATGTGGTCGACGCGCCGTCGGGATTGGCATAACGACAACATGATCATGGCAAAAATCGCCATGGGCAACAGAGACAAAAACAGGCTCGTCAATATCATCGCGGCGCTGGGGTGTGGAAATCGGTCGAGCCAATGATGTACCTGAGTGTTTTCTGCAGGGGATCCGATGGCGAGAAAACTAGCATCGAGATACCCGCGATACAGTGCCACCAGCGGTCCGGCCATCAATGCCCAAAAAATCAGTGTCCCCACCAAGCCACTGAAAAAGGCGACGCCCCCCGACACTCTGCCCTTCTCAATGTTCTCATCGAATGCGGTTTGGGAGCCTTCCTGCAACGCGTCGATGCCCGCGAGCATCGCCAGCGGCTGGTCGTCGAGACTCGATTGATTGGCGATCCCCGCGGGCGATGCGTCGAGGCCACGTAGCTGATGTCGAAACCGAGCCGCCATCGGACCGAGGCGATCAGAAACGGCGGCGGAGGCTCGCTGCCGCAATCCGTTTCGTAAATCATGAGCGGTCTCACGCCCGCCGCGAACATTCTGAACACTCGTATAAACAGCCCCGACGAGCGAGGGAATGGAGCCCGAAAACGATAGCAGCACTCGGTCCCATGCCCCGTGAGTCACATTGAGAACCGACAGAACCGTCCGATAGGGAAACCAGATCGCCGCCGTATCGGCCAGGAGTGACAATCGCAACCGGCTGCGAATGGCCGCCCGCAATGGGGTGTCACCTCCGAGCAGGGTGCTCGCAATTTGAGTGGGTAGTTTGCGAGCCTCCGCGTCGAGTCGATCGACCGCTGTGGTCAGTTCGGGCAGTTCCGTTGTCAGCACCGATGCGACTGCAGCAGTAAAACGTGCATCGAGCGCCGCCAAGCGAGTGTGGCGGCGATGATCGCCACTTCCCGACTCGTCGAGGGACGTCCTGATCGCCGCCGCGATTTGCTGAGCGGCCTCACGGCCGATCGCTGCTTCGCCGCGCGGGTCGATTTCGAAATCGCAAACACTGACCGCTGGGGCAATGTGACTTTGGGGTGCGATCGAGCGCAGTCGTGAAACGAGTGTCTCAATGTCCGCCGTCAGATCATCGGTGCTGGCTAGGTCGCCCATTTTTTGCTGCATCGGCGATCCGACGGCGCCATCGACCATATTGACGACGGGAATCACGATCGTCCCCTCCGACGCCGAAGCGAGCCCGGTGACGCGTTGGCTGCGGAGCTGGTCCCGTCGCACGACGAGTAGCAGCACCGAAGCTAACGAGAGGGCTCGTTCGGCCACGCCCGCGATCGCTCGTCGGTCATCGGTCGCGCCGGGCGCATCAACGATCAAGTAGGGCGTCCCGATGGACTGCATCTTGGCAGCTTCGCAAGCCAAATATCGTTCGTGGCGCGAATCCAGATCCGAGGGTGGCCGAGGCCCGATCCAGGTCAATTTCTCGGTTGCGTCATCGAGTTGGTTGCCGCTGCGAATGGCCGCGGCGATGGTCGGTTCCAGGAGCAGTTGTCGGGTGATCCACGATTTGCCTTGGCCGGTCGCCCCCACGACGGCAACGACGGTCGCGTTGTCGGCCCGGTCGGCGAGAACCGCAGCGCGAGCCTCTTCGTGAGCGCCGCACAATTCCGCGATCTCGCGTCCGGCGGCGCTGCCACCGAGCACACCTTGGGCCGCTCGGCCCACCCGGCGTACGAAGGGATCACCCACGTCACCGTCGCGCATCTCGTAGGACCTGAATGGCTCCGCAGAGTCGTTCATTTTTTCGCCTTGGCGGATCGAGGAATAAATTTGCGTAGTTCGCTGACAAACTCATCGCGGACGCGGTACACCGGCATACTCGGTCCGCTCGTTTCACTGCGGCTGATGCGTGAGGGCGGGAGCGTGACGTCACTTCCAGCGACCCGGACTTTCATCGGCGGATCGGGACGAGCAATGCCGAGTTCGTCGCACAGGACGGCGAGGAAGTCGGCGAGCTGTTGCCGGGCGGCTTGTTGGCCAACTTCACGTGCTCCTTGGTTGCCCGCCCACATCGCTGCCAAGGCCCCCAAACCGGCTGCGGCGAGCAATTCAGGGATGGACGCGGCGAGTACGAAACTGTGCCCGAAGTCAATCGGAACCATCAGTGCTGCACCAAACGCCGCGAGGATCGTCGCCAATGGCGTCAGACCATGCGCTAGCTTTTTGTGCATCGGAATCTCAGTCCACATTTGGCGGATCGCATCATCGAGCCGGCGCGGATCGAGGGTGGTAAAATCGTCTTGCTCAAACCGCGTTACCGCACGTTCGATCGGCGCCAACAACAACGCATCGTCGTCGCGGGCGTTTTCATCCCAGCGGTCCGCTGCCGCCGGTGAGCCCAGCGGATCGTGCGGGAGTCGTTCTGCATCGGAGAGGCGTCGACCGGATGCGTGCTCATCACGCTGGTCGCGGTAATGCGACAGGACCACCGTCCCCCCCTGGCGACCAATTTCAGCCCGCAGGCCTTCGGGGTCGATCAAACCACCGTATTCACCGCTTCGGAATCGGCCCTTAATGTCATCAGCCGCTCGCTGGCTGAGCGCGGATGGCGTCAAGGAACGAAGCAAGTCACCCGCACCACCAACAAAATTTCGAATCGTGGCATTCAATCGCACGCCCCACCTGGCGTACCACGGCGCAGTCGCTGCGAATGATTCGGATAACTGGCGCAGAATCCGTTCACTCTGATGCATGCGCAGCTCAACGACCTCGCCACCCATTTTCCGATTGGCAAAGAATTCTAAAGACGCATCTAACAAGACCCGTTGGCACTGCTGCGTTTTGGCGAACGAGGCTTCGGCGTTCTCTCGAATCGACTCGAGTCCCTTGTCCCAAACGATTTTCTCCAGATTGATACGCAAGGCGCGATGCAACTGTGAAAATAAAACCCCACGATCCAGCTTTTGTGGCAACGAGAGTAAGAAGCGTTCGTCGTCGATGGGTGCCGGCGGGTTGTCATCCGGATTCGATGCGACTTCAAAAAAAACCGGCAGTGGCTCGGTACCATCTAACGCCGGATCAGCGAGCGATCCGCCACCGACCGTGTCCCGCGATGAAGCACTGCGGCCGCCTTCTGATCGATCGTCTTGTTGTGGAATGAACGGACGGCTGCCGGGAACATCAAAATCGTAGGCGGCGTAGATCGTTGAAATACCATTGTTCTTGCACAGCGGCGAGAACGTCTCATAGATTTGATCGGGGGTTTGCCGGGGCCGAACTTTATTCACTGCCAACATTCGCGGGACGCCTGGCATCAGGTCCGATGCGATCCGAGTCAAGTCGGCCAGGGTCGTATCGCGTGAGGATGCCGCATCGGTGACAATCAAGAATGCCGAGCAGAGCGTGGCGGCGCGGCCGAGCAGTTCCTTACGGCGGGCGGGCGACCCCAGCCCGAGTTCCTCATCAGAGACAATGTCGGGACAATCCAGTAAACCGACGCCGACCTCATCCAGACCTGGATCGGTCGCCAGCAATGCGACAGCGAGTTGAGCTTCGTCGCCGGCCCGATTGTTATATTGTGCCGCCGCAGCGATGGGGTCTTCTGCTAGGTTCTCGGGCGGCTGTCCCAGCGAATCACCAATTCGTGATACCAACAGACTCCAGAGCTCGACGTCCGAACGCCATGACTCGGGCAGCCACAGCACAAATCGGTGCGTGCCTTCTCGGTTACTCGTGCCACGCAGCGTTCGCAACTGGCCGGCTGGGCTGAGAAACGAACTGACGAGACTGGTTTTCCCGCTATTGAGCATCCCCGCTACAGCGATCGTCGGTCGATCCACCAAACGCGAGGCCGTGTCGAGGCGGCGTCCTGCTGCCAGCGTTTCGGTGACAACCGGCGATTGCATTCGCCGTAACGCCATCAGGTAACTTTCACGTCCCGGCACAGGAGCCAGTCGCGCGATGGCCGCGCGGCGATCATCATCTTCCAACAGTCCCAACAACGCGGGCCAATCAATCTCCGGCTCTTTCGGCGTTCGACGAAGCGGGAACATCACAGGCAGACTGGCCAAGGAGCGTTATTTTTGCGAGAAACGAAAAACTATCATCCCGATTTCTCACGGCAAGCACAAGCACATGCCCTCGTTGAGATACTTAAATCCCCGATGGACCTGGCTCTTCACTGATGATGAGGTCACCTTGGTCATCAAATCGGCGGGCACCGTAGCTGCGGGCTTGGAATCCATCGCCCTGCATGCCGCCGCCATTTTGGTAGCCACCGTTGACCGCTCCGCTGCCGAGGTAGGGATCAACGGCACCGCCGTTGTAGGACGATCCACAACTGCCGCCGCAGGATGATCCACAAGCACAATCGCCGGGCATCGCTGCGCTGTAGCCCTGGTCAACACATCCGCCTTGGGCATAGTTGGGCGCGGCGTACCCGGAACCAGCTGCGCCACTTTGGCAATTGCCATAGTTGGGGCCGTTGTTTGGTGCATAGACCGGTGCACATGTCGGTGCCGGTGCGTAGGCAGTCGGTGGTGCATAAGCAGGAGCATAGTTGGGGGCTTGGTTGCGACCAAACAATCCGCAACGTGGGATGCGACACCCCGCTGCGCCGGGTGCCGTCTGTGCGGGGGCGGGAGCCGCCGCGAGCGGATTGATTGCGGTACCGATAGCGCGAGCTCGGTTGCACAATCCGCATTGGGCTCCTCGTCCGAATAGAAAGTTCTTCATTCCACAGCAACCAGAACTGCTGCCCATGACCATCACGAGCGTAACAAGTGTGAGAGACCGGATAGTCATCAAAGTTTCCTTCATAAGCAAAGCAGGTGTAAACGTTGGCTTCCGATGGGAGACCACTGAAAACTAGGTCGAGTTTCGTGTTGTGCAAACGCAACATTGTTTTTTTTCAGCAACAATTGGTTGTTCAGGGGCAACAGCGATGCTCCTAGCGGCGAATTCGCCGATAAACAAAGAGCTCCGTTCATTCATTCGTGCTTGCTTTACTTTTTTAATGGAACGTCTGGTCTCGGCTATGATGCACCCTCCGCACCGAAACGACGCAGCAACCTTCCGTTCGCCGGCGTATAAAACCGGTGCGCCTACAAGTGCCACGGGCCTCCTCAATACCCCCAGTCTCCACTGTCGCCGCCTCGTTTTCGGATGGGCCGTGGTGGCTGTGCTCTGGGGCGCATCGAAATTGCCGGCAGAGCCATTGGCAACACCGAGTGCCTGGACGGCCGCTTCGATCGATCCATCCGAAGAGGCTCAAGACAATCGAAGCCCTTCCGATCAAGCCACGACCTCGCCGGCGCTGCCACCGTCACTGTCAAAGAATTTACGCAGTGATCGAATCTGGTTGGTCAACACCCGATCGATCTCCCATCACACGCGCTGCATGAATCTGTGTCAGCCCGATTTTCGCATTGAGCGACTCGACCCCTGCGGTCATCGGAAGGCGTCGAGTTTGGACGAATACCTCTCCTCAATGGATTCAACCCGCCCGCGAATTATCTACATTCACGGAAATCGCCGAGATGCCCGAAAGGCAATCACTCAAGGGCTGTACGTCTACCGACAGGTCGCCCGCAATCGACATGGGGACCAGCCCTTCGATTGGGTGATCTGGAGTTGGCCGAGCGATGCCAGTGCGGTGTTGCTGGCGGACGCACGCGAAAAAGCACAACGGACGGATTCCCAGGGACTCTACGTGGCGTGGATGCTGCGTGAACATCACCTGCGATCTCAGCCTACTGGGTTGATCGGCTTCAGTTTCGGCGGGCGGATTGTTTCCGGTGCCCTGCACGCCTTGGCTGGTGGTACCTTGGGTTGCCGCACCATCGGGGAACCACCCATCACGGGCGCGAACATTGATGTTGGTTTGCTGGCCCCCGCCGTGGACACAACCTGGATGATGCCGCATGGGCAACATGGTCTGGCAAGTCTGAACATGAACCGTTTGGTGCTGCTCTACAACCGTCGCGATATTGCGCTCCGGTTCTTTAAACTCGTCTCGCGAGAACCAGGCGGCCACGCACTGGGGTACACGGGACCACGCTGTTTTGCCCCGCGCTATGATGGGACCGCGCTCCCCGTCCGGGCATTCGATTGCGCTCAAATGGTTGGCAATCACCATAGTGAAAAACTGTATTACGAGCACGCGGGCTGCGCGGGACACGAAATGGGCTCCTTAATCGAGTCCTCACTGGCGATCGACTGACACCGGGTCGGCACAACCCCTCAAGGTCCCCCTAACCGGAATGAGATGGGCGATGATAGCGACTCTCGCGACTTGATCGATTAGTTTTCTTGAGACGCCTGGACCGAACAGACCGATGCTACCCTTGTCGCTCGGCGAACCGAGCGACAAGGAACACCAATTCGAGAATCGTGACCAAAGTCGATTGATTCAACAGGCGGCGGGCGCCGTCGCCCCAGGTTTCTCGGACAGGCGATTCGCCTCATCGCGAAAATCAATTTAACCACGATAGATGCAGGTAAGACAGAAATGCGATTAAGGATGATTCGAATCCCGAATGGCGGTTTTGCGTGGGCCGTTTTAGCGGTTCTCGTGACGACCTCGTCTCTCGAAGCCGGTTCACCCTGGTATGTACCCTGGGAGGGACCCTGGCCGTGGTCTCGTTTTGAAGGCTCGCGACGCATCGATGTGATCGGCCCGATCGGGAATCGTTTGCCGGAGTCGTACCGCCGCAAGTACAACCGCCCCAGTTATATCAGCGGCAAAATTGTGGCGAAGATTGCCCCCTCGAGTCAGGGGGCGATGTCGTTCAACCGCTCCGAAGAACTGGGGCTCTACGACGACAATGGTATCAAGGGAGCGATGTCCCTCCAGCACTGTCCTCCTAAACGCGTCGAGCAGCACTACTTCTATCCCAAACCATGGGAAGTCCTCACGGTGGGCCCCCGCCGCGATCGAAGTCCAGCGGCTGAAACCAATCGTGATCTGGAACCGCCGGGGTTCCGCGAACTCCTGAAACAGTCCAACGCTCTCGACGATGTCCTCGAAACGACCACTCCCGTCGGCGAACTGGAGTTACCGATGGACGAACTCGAACCCTTGCTAGACGACCTGGTGCCGCCCGAACAGGCGCCGCCCGAGGACGGGCTTGAGTTGTAGGCCTCTGGCGGGGCCGTCTCTCCCGACAACTCTCGCTCCTGAGGTGTTGTCCGTTGCCGCGACGGATCGCCCGCGCTCAATTCACTGCCAGCATGCCCAAGGACGGGAGCACGCATGGCAAGGATTCTCTAGCATGAGAATGTCATGCTTGCTCGGATCGATCGATGACGCGGCAAGATCCGAACGGGTCAACCAACCCCTGTCGGCGAGATTGCAGGGAAGTGAGGACTCCACCCTGCTATTGCTGCGTCGGATCGGTATGCAGCCCGACGCGACCGTCACCTTGCCAGCGGTCGAATAACCGCCGGCAGACGCTCCAGTGGCGAGGGTGTTGCACATGCGCCGAGACTCCGATTTCGCTCAAACGCATTCGCTCCACGGGAGAAGCCAGCCCCGCGGTGATGTGAGAGTACCCCGGGCGATTGCGGCGAACCTGATCGATGCGGTGGACCAAATCGGTAATCCCAGCTGCGGGAATTGCCCATACAACCATCGCGGTGATGGAGTCTTGCGGTTCCGACCAACGCGTGGCGAGCCTCGGAAGCGTGAGGGCAGGATGGTCGACGAGGTGGATTCGCCAGGTCGGCTGAGGGCGGCGTGGCGAGGCGGCGGCATCGAGCCATTGAATAAACGCTTCACGCCACGGCAACGCGTCGCGGCCAACCCACCACACCGACCGATCGGGACCGGGGTCCGTTCGCGGCGATATCATGACGAAGCGTCTCCGGCGAGTTTGCGCAACAGGCGTGAGCGGCTGATCCCAAGTCGCCTCGCGGCCTCGGCTTTATTTCCTTCGGCTGCCGCCAGGGCTTGGGCGATCAATTCCGATTCGTATCGGTTCAGTGTTTCGTCGAGTGAATCGATCTGAAAATCTCGCGGCGAGGGTTGCGAGGGGGTGATGATGATCTCATTTTCATGGGCGGTCACCTGGCTGGAGCCGCGTTGCGGGGTACGAAACGAGCGAATTGCCAAGGGCAGGTGCTCGCGTCCGATCCGTTCTCCACTCACCATTTCTCCGGCAAACTGCATCGCAGCGGCGAACTCATCCCATTCACCCGGCCATGGGTAGGACTGGATCAATTCCATGACGTCACGCGAAAACCTTGCTGAGCGGACCATTCCCGCTGCAATCAGTTCAAGATCATCCTGGCGCGAGAGGAGCTTCGGAAACGGGATGGAAAAAACCGCCATCGCGTCGAGGAGGACGTCGTCGAGTGGCACCGCTTCGCTTTCGGCGGGGGCATCGTCACGCAGCACCCCCATCAAACGCAGCCGCTGTGGCCACATCTGCAACCACTCAATCAATCGCCTCTGAGCATCGGCCGGCATCTCATCAAGGCGATCGAGATACAGTGTCCCGGTGGTGTCGGTGTGTTCGCGAAGTTCCGCGATGACGGGTGCCGCGTAGACTTCGAGAAGCTCCGCATCCATCAACGACGCATCCAAACAAACGAGAGCTTCGTCAGGTGCGGACACATGATGAATCAGCGACGCAATTTCACCAGCACCACAGCCGGCGGGTCCGATCAAGCCGACATGGCAGCGAATCTGACAGGCCAGTTCCACGCGCGCACGCAGCCGCCGCGCCGGCGAACTGGTACCGGCCATTAAGAGGTGAGCTCGCCGCTGAGAGTGCTCCCGAAATCGAGCGAGTTCCTCATCCAACTTCGCACTCTCTCGCACCCCTTGGTCGCCAAACCAATCTTCCCATGGAATCTCGATGTCGGCGAGGAAGTCGCCGAGACAACCCAGAATCATGTTGGATCCCACTGCGTCGGAGGCCCCCGAAGGCCACGACTCCAGTGCAACGAAGTGCGCGACCGCGACACGGCTGCCGGCGTCCGTAACACGGTTGTCCGCATCATCGCCAACCTCGGTCACTGGCGGAAGATGCAAGCGGCGGGTCAGATGGCCGCGAAATTGGCCGCCCGCGATCAGCAATGCACGATCGAGCGTCAACAGATCAGCGATCGGTTCAGGCAGTTCCTCCTCGACTCTCAACCATGATCGCATGGCGGGCGAGAGGTAGACGATCTGCCCGGAAGAGTCAATCAACCACACGCAAGCGGCCGTGGACTCGAGTAGACGCGGTAGTGTGCCCGCGCGCCCTCGACGCGGTGAACCTGCGACGGCAACGGGGCGAGTCGGTGAGTTCAGAGCGAATGAAGCCTTGCGGGAAATGCTTAGAACGTGTCGAGGATGAAGTGATGGCCGCGGTGGAACCGGCGATTACTGGGATAGTAATTGTGCCACTGCTTATTATAGACCGGGATTTTCATCTCGGTAGGATAGCGGTGGTACAGACTGTCACTGCTCTTGAAATATTCTTGACCCCAGAAGTTTTGGGGGTAGTACACATAGGGGTAGTGGTAGAACCTGTTCCAATCGACGTTCGCTGCCGAGCCACCCCAGGCTTGGCCAAATGCTTGCTGGTTGCCGTAACCGGCGCCTGGACCACCCATGGCTCCTGCACCGCCCACCATTCCGGGGACGGGCATCTGAGCCGATGCGTTGCTAGCCGTAGCAGCAGAAATAGCGATCACGCCGCAGGCGACGGACAGCAGAATGAATCGACGAATCACGTGAATTTCCCGTTGGACGTTTGGAGAGTGCTCGGTAACGAGCGACACTCCGTTTCATCGGCACATTCCAGGCGACCGGTTGAGCCCTTTCGACAGGAATATCCGTTACGGTGCATTCTTTCGTTGCCACCGTCGCGAGACGATGAGCAAATGAAACGCCACGCTCGCGGCCGAGCGTGGCGATCCCAACGATCCTCAGCGTGACTTCGAACGGCCTTCCTGCTTGGTTTCTTCCCCACGGGTCCGCTTTTGAAAGTAAAGCTTGATCGGCACTTCACCAAAGGGTAGATGGTCGCGGAACCAGGTCAGCAAGTAACGTTGGTAATCATGCGTGAACGCGTTGGGGTCGGTACACATCAACACGATCGTCGGCGGCTCGGTCGAGACCTGCGTGGCATAGAAGATCTTGGGCCGGCGGTTTTGATAAAGCGCCGGTGCGTGGACTTCCATCGCGGCTCGCACGACCCGGTTGAGTTCGCCCGTGGTCACTCGCGTTTTCGCTTGCTTGTATAGCATCGAAGCGTGATTGAGCAACGTCTTGACGTTCTTCCCCGATTGCCCGGTGATGAACGCGATCGGCGCATAAGACAATGTGGTGAACTGATGCCGCAGATAGCGAACCCATTTTTCGGTCGCGACTTGACCGGCGTAGAGATCCCACTTGTTGACGACAAAGATCACCGGTTTGTGATGCTCGATCACGTACCCGACGAGCTGCTTGTCCACCTTGCTCGTTTTCTCAGTGGCGTCGAAGAACATCAACACCACGTCGGCGCGGCGAACACTCCGAGCGGCACGGTGCGAGGAGTACCACTCCAAGTCCGTTCGCACACTCTTACGTTTACGCAGTCCGGGCGTGTCGATGGCCGTGAACGTTTGACCATCGATCTCAAAGTTCACGTCGACGCTATCACGCGTTGTGCCCGCCACTTCGCTGACGATCATCCGATCGGACTCGGCGAGCGTGTTGACGAAGGTACTCTTGCCGACATTACGGCGACCTACAATCGTCAGTTTCATTGCCGATTCGGGGCGGATCGTTTGATCTTCGGGCGGCAAACGATCAACGATTGCATCCAACAGATCATCCCGACCACGGTTCTGCAGCGTGCTGACGCAAACTAACATGCCCCGGCCCAACGTGCGGAATTCCTCGGCATGGATCTCCTGATGGTCCTGGTCGGCTTTGTTGGCAACCAAAATAACGGGTCGTTCGACACCACGGAGCCGCTCGACCACTTCGATATCCAACGGCATGATCCCCGTTTGAATGTCGACGACGACCACAATCACATCGGCGGAGGCGATCGCCAGCTCGATTTGACGTTTGACATCGGTCGTCAAGTCGTCGACATCCACGCCCCCCATGCCGCCCGTGTCGACCAACTCAAAGTACCGTTCGTCGGTTTCGATCAGCGTCGTCATACGGTCGCGTGTCACACCCTCGTAATCGTCGACGATCGCCAACCGACGGCGGGCCAGCCAATTGAATAGACTGCTTTTGCCGACATTGGGTCGGCCGACGATGGCAACTTGGGGAACAGGCATTTTGGGGCCGAAAAATCGATGAGCGGAAGAAGGCTGGGGGCTGAATGGAGAACCGACCGCGAGAACGAATTGGGACAATTGTTCTGCACGGACCCGCCATGGTAGACTCTGGCATGCGATTTCAGAATGCCATGGTGGCGTGAACATGACGAAAACTCGATTTTGATCAGCGATTTGAATGCTCCCCCCTCCGCCGACGGCCCTGACAAAGACGTTTTTTTGAGCCCGTTTCAGTCTGCCGGCGAGATTCTCGCTGCGAGTGGTGAATTGCTCGCCCATTTGCAGCGCAGCGGCCTGCGTTTTGTGCCGAATGCCGCTGCCGATTCGGTGACGCAGTGGGAAGATGCTCTGTCGGCCGAATTTGCACCGTCAACGCCGTCTGCAGCTGAGGTTGCGACGCCAGCAGGAACGACCACAACGGCCCCGGGACCCACTGCCTCGACGAGTCAGAGCAGCCCGCCCGCCCGGCCGGCACCCGCTCAGACACGTCTCACGCCGGTGGCGTCCACCGTCGTCAGCTCAGCTCCCTACGCCGGCGCCCCGCTGCCGGTGGCCGAGATCGTTGCCTCGTTGGGGTCTCTCGCCCAGAGCGTAGCCGGGTGCACCCGCTGCAAGGCACTGGCGAGTTGCCGGACGCAAACCGTATTTGGCGAGGGCAGCCCGCAGCCGAGGTTCGTCTTTTTCGGTGAAGCCCCCGGTGCCGAGGAAGACAAAAGCGGTCGACCGTTCGTGGGAGCCGCTGGGCAGCTGCTGACCAAGATGATCGAGGCGATTCACTTGAAACGCGAGGACGTCTATCTGCTCAACACCGTCAAATGCCGACCGCCGGGCAACCGCAACCCGGCACCCGATGAAGTCGCCAACTGCCGTGAGTATTTCGAGGCGCAATTGCAATTGCTCCGTCCCGAATACATCGTCTGTCTCGGTGCGGTCAGTTCCCAGGCACTGTTGCAGTCAAAATTATCGATCGGTCGGCTGCGGCAAACCTTTCACCAATATCATGACAGCAAGGTGCTCGCAATTTACCATCCGGCCTATTTGTTGCGAAATCCCGACGCCAAGCGTGCGGCCTGGGCCGACCTGCAGATGCTGATGCAGGACGCTGGATTGCAATAACGGGCTATTCTTGGCTCATCCGACGGAAGAGTGCGCGGGAATGGAAGGGTGCGCTGGAGCACAGTGAAAGTTTTTCTTGAGGCATCGCTCTGGACCGCTGAGACGTCTGGGCTCATTCGATCGATGGCCCCCATTGACCAATTCGGCGGGGTTCGGGCATTGAGATGTTGCCCAACCGCTGCTGAGAATCTACGCTTGGGGCCGTTTCCTCAACCACTTTGACGCCCAGGTCCACGGCATGTCCGAACTGAAACGCTTGTTTGCCTCGCTCGCCCAAAAAAATCGTAAAGCGTTGATGCCCTTCGTCACCGCTGGAGATCCCAGCATCGCGACGACGGCGGCGGTCATCCGGGCCGCCCAGAATGCGGGTGCCGATTTATGCGAAGTCGGGGTGCCCTACAGCGACCCCATTGCCGATGGCCCGGTCATCCAAGCCTCCTATCAACGCGCCCTCGATGCTGGGTTTCGCCTGCAGAGCGTCTTTGATTTAGGGCACGATCTCCTGGAAAAACAACCCGAGGCCGTCACAATGCCCCGCGTCACCATGGTCAGCTATTCGATTATCTACCGGATCGGGTTGGCAAAATATGTTGAGCAAGCCAAACAGGCAGGCTATAGCGGTGCGATCGTTCCGGACCTACTCGTGGAGGAGGCCGCACCCCTAAGTCAAATCTGCCGGGCTGCCGACTTCGATCTGATCCAGCTGGTGACCCCGACGACGACGCGTGATCGCCAGCGACGGATTGCCGATTTGACCACCGGATTCTTGTACTACGTCTCCGTCACGGGAATCACCGGTGAGCGAGCCGTTGTCGCCGCGAACCTCGCCGACAACGTGTCCTGGCTTCGCGAGCAGACGGAACTTCCAATCTGCATTGGATTCGGCATCAGTAGTCCCGAAACCGCCGCCCAGCTGGCGCCCGTCGCCGACGGCTTGATTGTCGGCTCAGCCATCGTGCGACGGATGGCCGAGGCAACTCGCGAGGCCCAATTGGCCGGCCGCGATCCCGCACCCGCCGCAGCGGATGTCGTTGGTAAGTTTTGTGGCGAACTGCGGCAAGCGATTGACGAAGCCGTCGTTCACGCCTCCGCCTAGCAGCCTGCGCAAACGGAATTTGATTGAACGCGTGTTCGCTGCACTGAAACGACGGGCGAACCAGTCACGCACAAATGCTCGAGCGAAAAGTCGTTGGTCGTCTCAGGTTGCCCGGTGCAGCGCCGACGCCTCTTTGAGCGATTCGCAGTTCCCCAGCGTGTCATTCGCGGTTCGTGATTCCACGCCGCTCGACAACGCCTTATCGATGGCGTCGACACGCCCGAGGATCTCTGCCGTCCTGACGGGACCCCAGTACCGACTATCAATTGACAGGGGGACGTTATCGCCGACCACGAACCACTCATCATCGCCGAGATGCAACGGGAATTTCGGTGGTAGGTATTTATCGGATTTGCCCGATGGCGGTGCCGTGGGATTGGTGCGGTAGAGCACGTCACGGTTCACACTCAAATTGCGGACCTCCACCGACCCATCGTGGGAAGTAGAGAACCGCACTCCAATCGGACGTTGCGGCGAGAGCAAATCAGGGGGCACTACCAAACGTGCGGTTTGTTCCCTCCACTGCGGGTCCGTCGGCAGCGTGCGCCCGGCAGTTGCCTGCACTGGGATCCCACGGCCGAGCGTGACGGTTTGCCATTGCACCTCGATCCCGCGATCAGTCCAAAACGCAAATTCACACTCAATATCAGCGTGCGGCGGGCGTGGTGATGCCTCCCATTCAAATTGGATGCTCAAAACGTCAGCGGGAAACAGTGAGCGTTGGATGCCCAAATTCCCAGGATAATCGTCGAGAACTCGTCCAGGGCCCGCCCCGCGATAAACACGCTGATGCTCGTAGACAAGCCAGTCGGTGTCACCACGGGCGGTCCAGATCCGGTCGGGACGCCGCTGCCAACCGGACGTCTCACCCATACCGCGCCAGCGTGAGGACGTGCGGAGTCGATCCCGGTCGACGGCGACGCGGGGCGGTGAGGAAAATGAGGGACGCCCGCCTTCGACAAGCAACCGGCCGGAATCATCAACCGAGACGGTCTGCCCCGGTTTTGCCAACAATCGCTTGACGTGCCGACCGTTTTTCCGAATCAGTAGAATGTCCCCCCCGTCGAGGTCACCGGTCGCACAGACAGCGACGTCGATAAGATCGGGAGGTGATGCGGGCGATTGCATCGCTGCGCGGAGTGATGGATTCGCGATAGGATTGCCGCAGTGCCAGCACACCAGCGAGGAAGAGTGAGCGGTCTTCGCCGCAACCGACTCGATCGCCCTTTCCAGCACGCTGTCGTCGACGCGAATCGTCACACCGCAGGACTGACAATCCAAAGATCGAGATCGGCCCCAGAGGGTTGGATTCATCGAGGGTCCGGAGATGCGATAGCGGCCGATCGGGTCCGGCGTCATGCGGGAACGGCAACCGCACAGGGCAGAAATACTGGCCAAACCGACCGCTAAAATACCGACGCCCCGCTCGGCAAATTGGCGGCGTGGGACCCGATTGGCTGGTGGTGCGGTCATCAAAGTCGAAAGAGTGCGGGCGAATCGGGGTTGCGTTGTATGCTGAAAGAATGCTAACAGCCAAGTCACAACGCAAAGACGCGTTGAAATGCCAGCTCGCGAACACGATCTGGGGACCAGTCGTTCTCGGAGGAAACGGAATCCTACCATGTCATATCTATTGACCGGCAATGATGCCAACCAGCCCTTTGCAATTGTAGTCGAATCGGTCGCTGCGAACCTTTTGATGAGACACCCCGCCCCGATTTGTCTCGAAGTCGACATCGACATGAATCTCCGGGTGAACTTCGATTCTTCCTCGCTGAGCCAACTCATCGACAGTCTCGTTCGGCAAGCGCTCGTCGAGATGCCGACGGGTGGCGAATTGACCATCACGGCGTGTGAAACCACCACAGGCGTGGAGCTTGAGATCGCCGACACCGGCAGCGCCGTTGAGACGCGAGCCTGCAAATTGCCCATGAGTGCCGCGGCTCTGGCCGCCGAGCTGGTGTGGCAGAACTGCCCGCAAGGCGGCGCCGCGGTCACGGCTCGCTTGCCACGCTACCGGCAATCACTGCGGCGGGCCGCCTGAGACGGCCATGTCCGCTCCGCTGCGTCTGCCACCGATCGCCCCGCCACCCCTGCCGTCGTTCGTTCGGGCGCGTCCTGGAACGCTGCCCAGTGCAGGGGCACATTCAGGGGCCAGCTCGGCGGTTGGGTCACGGTCCCGGTCAGGGGCCGCGAGAGAGTCACCTGGCTTCTCGCTCGATCTTGCTCACGCCACCCCAGGCCGCTCATCCGAACACACGAAGAGTCCCCTGGTTGAGCGTCTTACCGATGCATTGACGCATCATCTTGAGGATGTCGACGCCATGCAAACGCGCGACCATGCGATGACGCAGGTGCAGCGCGCCAACACCAGTGAAACCGAAGTGTTGACGGCAGCACAAAAAGCGGATTTGGCATTCCAACTGCTGATGGAAATTCGCAATAAGTTGATGGACGCCTACCGCGAAGTTCAGCAGATCCAAATCTAACCGATGCCCATGCTCCCCAAAGCCCTCGAACAGTTTCGCAACGTCTTCGCGGCGATGCCGGTGCACTCGCGAGTCATCGCGATCTTGCTCGTCACCGCGATGGTGATCGCATTCGGCTTTCTCATCCGGGGGAGCAGTTCGGTGCAGACGGAATACCTGCTCGGCGGCAAACAGCTCGACGACAACGACCTCGACGCTGCGGAGATGGCGTTCGGTATCGCTCACCTGACGGGTTGGAAACGCGATGGCCGGCGGATGCTGATCCCCACCGCCCAACGCAGCGAATTTTTAGAAGCACTCGAATCATCCGCTGCGCTACCGACATCGCTCCGTTCGCACATCCAAGCGGCGATCGACTCATCGACGCCATTCGAATCTAGCGAACAGCGTTCGACCCGCGTCAGTCATGCCAAGCAACGAACCCTCAGCGACGACATCGCCAAGTTCCCGGACGTTCGCTCTGCAAACGTCACCTATGACGAAGGCGAACGCATCGGATTGGGCCGTGGACGCAATCAATCTGCAAGCGTTTTCGTGCAACCCGAAGGACTCGAGCCGCTCTCGCGGGCCCGTATCGAGATGATCAGGAATATGATCCGCGCCTCGTTCGCGGGCATGTCCATCGATGATGTCGAAGTCACCGACGCGAACGCCTCGTCGATGCCAGGTCAATACGACAACGACGATCCACTGTCGAGGAAGCGACGAGAAGAGGAAGCCTACTACGAACAAAAGATCCGCTCCCAGCTCGCGGGGTACGGCGAAATCCGCGTCAAAACGTTTGCGGATATTGATCCCAACATGGGTGTCGAAAAAGCGAGTGTGAAGTATGACAGCCAACCGACCAAGTTAACTCAGACTCGTCGCAAGTACGAAATTGAGTCTTCACGCCATGAACCAGCCAGCGGAATGGGTGCCCAACTCAGCGCATTGATCACGAGCAATCGATCCGTCAAAATTGCCCCCCCCACGCAATCATCGACAACTCAAGTTGATGAAACCTCAACCGATCAAATCGCCGGGCAAGAGTACGAGACCACGCGGACCGCGGCCTTTGCCGTCAAACGCATCCGCGTCTCGATCGGTCTGCCGTCGAGCTATTACCGCCAAGTCCACCAGCAGAATTTATTACAAAACAATCGGGGCAAGAACGCAGCCGGTCTCGATGTGCTAACGGACGAGAAACTTCAACAGCTTCGCGACTCCACGAAACTGGCGATCCAGTCCGCGGTGCTGCCGCTGCTACCCGACGTCGCAGCCGTCAAAGATTCCACGCCGCTCGTCGAGGTCTGGGATTACCCGGACCTTCCGACGCAAGTCGTGGATGCCTCTGCGTCCGGGCACGCCGCGCTGACATGGCTGGCCGATTCCTGGCAAACGATCGCCATGCTGTCACTCGCAGCGATGGCGTTATTGATTGTTCGCGGTGCGATCCAGTCGTGGATCGGCGGGTCCCGATCGGCCAGCATCGCACATGATTTAGGACTCGAGTCGCCCGCCTCCCCCGGGCTGGACGAGCGTCCCCTCGAGGCGTCCGTCAGTGCCGCCGAGCAGAGGCATTTCAATGACCATTCCCTCCGGGCCGAGCTTATCGAGCTGGTTGAGCGAGACCCCGCCCTGGCCGCCAATGTGCTACAAAGCTGGATCGGCGAAGCGGCCTAGTCCAGATTGTTTTTCCAACGTTTCGGAACAATCAAACGCGCACCTCGAGCAAAGGTCACGTAAGACCACGCCCACGAAAAGAACACAAATATTCGATTGCGAAATCCACTCAGATAGAGAATGTGGATAAACAGCCAACCCAGCCAGGCAATCGTCCCCGTGAGCTGAAAACGTCCGCTCTGCATGACGGCGCGCCCACGACCGATCGTCGCGACCTTCCCTTTGTCATGGTAGTGGAACGGGCGGCGTGGTGTCGCCTCCTTACCTGCGGCCTCGCGGCGGATCAGCTTGCCGACGTACTCTCCCTGCTGAATCGCCACCGGTGCAACGCCCGGCAACGACTTGCCGTCTTCATCCTTCGCACACGCGAGGTCACCGATCACGAACACCTCCGGGTGACCGGCGATGCTCAGGTCGCTTCCCACGACGACTTGCCCTTCCCGATCCGTTTCCGCACCGAGCGATTTGCCGATCGGGTTTGCCTTCACGCCCGCCGCCCAAATCACGGTCCTCGCGGCAATGAACTCGTCGCCAACCTGCACCCCTTCAGCGGTGATATTGGTCACCCGACTATGCAGTCGCACGTCGACGCCCAACGACTCGAGCGCCTCCTTGCTGTAGTCGGATAGGGACGGGGGAAATTGCTCGAGGATTCGCTCGCCGCCCTGCACCAAAACAACCTTGGCATGCGTGGCATCAATCGTCTTGAAGTCTTTCTTCAGCGTGTTATGCGCCATTTCCGCAATCGCACCGGCCAGTTCAACTCCGGTCGGACCGCCACCGACCACGACAAACGTCATCCAATGGGTCTGATCCTCCAAACCATCGGTGCGCTCGGCGGCCTCGAATGCCGTCAACACGCGGCGGCGAATCTCAGTTGCTTGAGGGATCGTTTTGAGTCCGGGTGCGAACTCTTCCCATTCGTCATGTCCGAAATAATCGTGGGTCGCCCCACAGGCCACGATGAGATAGTCGTATTCGTGCTCACCGAAATCGGTCGTGACAACGCGACGCTCCACATCGATCGTCTCGGCTTCGGCCATGAGCGTGAAGATATTGTCGTAACGCCGCAGCATCGAGCGGATGGGTGAGGCGATATCCGATGGATTCAACCCCGCCATGGCGACCTGATACAGCAGCGGCTGAAAGAGGTGATGATTACCGCGATCGATCATCGTCACGTGGCAGCACGGATCGCCGCCGAGCTTTTTGGCAGCGTTAATGCCCGCGAACCCACCTCCGAGAATGACAACTTTTTTATCAGCCATGCTAAAACAAAATCGAGGGAGTGAAGCCAGAATGCAGCCGCAGCATGATAACAACCGTGTTCAGTAAGCCACAGGCGTCGCGTGGGACCATCGCCCCGAGCGACGGCAAGTGAATTACAGAATCGCACCGCGCCAGCGGCACATATCACTCCATGATTTCAGGTAAGATACCGTGGCAATTTCGCAGCGCTGCCTCACCATCGTCGGTAGGCCGATCGCTCCCCTTCCCCGTGCCCACCGAGTAAATCATGCCCCTGCGTCGTTTTCAATTTCATTTGACTCTGATGTCGATCGCGATCGGCCTCGTCGTTGCTGCCGCGACGACGCACGCCGACGTTCGGCTACCGTCCGTATTCAGCGACCATATGGTGCTGCAGCAAAAACAGGAAATCCGCATCTGGGGCTGGGCCGAACAGGGTGAAGCGGTTGAAGTTCGCTTCGGTGACGCAGCCGCTACCACGCAGGCCGACGAAATGGGTCGCTGGCAGGTGGAATTACCAGCCATGGATGCCAACGCCGAGCCACAATCGCTCGCGGTCAAAGGCAAAAACACCATTGAAGTGAGTGACATCCTGATCGGCGAAGTCTGGCTCTGCTCGGGACAGTCCAACATGGAATGGACCGTCGGACGCTGCACCGATGCCGAGCAAGAAATCGCATCGGCCAACTATCCACTCATCCGGCATATCGCCATTCCAAAAACGTCTCGTTTTCTGCCGCTGGATGATGTCCCCGCAGATTGGCGGGTTTGCTCACCCGAGACCGTGGCAAATTTCACTGCCTGCGGCTACTTCATGGCCCGGCATCTGCATCAAGAACTCAACGTGCCCATCGGTTTGGTCAACTCATCGTGGGGTGGGACGCGAGTCGAACCATGGACCCCACCGGTCGGGTTCGAGCAGATCCCCGCACTCCAGGATATTTACCAATCCATCATCACACGCACACCCGGAACCGATGCCTACGAGCAGCGATTGGGTGCACACATCGACGCCACGAGCGATTGGGTTGAAACGGCGAAAGCCTCGTTAAAAACAAACGCTTTGCTTTCGCCCAGCCCCGCGTATCCAGCTGAACTCATTCCCTTCAGCAAGCATCAAGATCCGACGATGCTCTACAACGGCATGATCCACCCAATTCTCGGTTTCCCCATCCGCGGCGCAATCTGGTATCAGGGCGAATCCAATCATAACGAGGGCATGCTGTACCTCGAAAAGAAGAAAGCGTTGATTGGCGGTTGGCGTGAGCTTTGGAAACAAGGTGATTTCCCGTTCTATTACGTCCAAATCGCACCCTATCAATATGGCAATGAAGACGTTGAGATTCTGCCGCGATTCTGGGAAGCTCAAGCTGCCGTGGAGGACGAAGTGCCCAACACCGGCATGGTTGTGATCAACGATATCGCCACGATCGACAACATCCATCCACCTGCCAAACAAGAAGTCGGGCGACGCTTGGCTCGGTTGGCTCTCAAAAACGATTATGGGCGCAGCGACATCGTTGCTAACAGTCCCGAAATGAAGTCGCTCGAAACCGCAGGCGATCAATTGAAGGTTGTCTTTTCCAACGCCGGCGGTGGACTGAAGACGCGAGACGGCAAAGCACCCACGGATTTCGAAGTCATCGGGGCCGGTTCAGGAGGCTTCCAACCTGCGGCTGCGGAAATCGACGGTGACACCGTGATCTTGAAATCGGACAAAGTCCAACACCCCGTCGCGTTCCGATTTGCTTGGAACAAAACCGCCGAGCCCAATCTAATGGGCGGAACCGGACTGCCTGTGGGAGCCATGCGTGGCGGGAAAATGCCCGAATTTGTGGATACCCTCCCGATCGGCGATGGCTACCAACTCGTTTACGACCTCGATCTCACCGGACTGGGCACCGACATCGACTACGACGTTGACAACAGCAAGGAGATCAAGGGTTTTGATCGGATTGGTTACCTCGTTGAACTAACCCGCCAAGACGGCAGCGACCAAGCGATCTTTGTTTCGATGGCTGCGTTCACGGATGACGTGCACAAGATTGGCATCCCAACGGAGGCCTCCGGCGCCCATTTCCAACAGCCTGTTGAGTCGCTCGATATTTTCACAACCGTCGGCGGTATCCAAACCGGCACCGGCATCGCGAAAGGCAATATCGAGTTCTGGCCCCACAACTACGCCGTCACCAACGATGGCAACGTGCCCGGAGCAAGCAGCAGCGTCTATGATTTTGGTGACGAGCCGAGCGCCCCCGTCAATGGTTATGGAAGCATGCAAGTCCACCATTTCGGTGCCAAGCAAACACTCTTTGCGATCAACAAATGGAACGCGGGACCGAAAGCGGACATCGGTATCGGCAACAGCCCGGGCGAAACGCGAGATTGGACGTTCACCGGAAACGCGGACACCTATGCGAGCAAACGCCTGCGGGTTTACGTGCACGCGAAGTAAATGACCGTGAATGAATCACTCGAGTAGCTCAGTTCGCCAGAACGTGGATTCCACGCTCTGGCGACGGTAGCTACTTTTGATTCGATGCGTTGACTTCCGCAGCGAGTTTCTCTCGAAAGATCTTGCTGTTGTGACGGATGTCGACGGGCAAGGGCGTAGCACGGATCACGAATTCGCTGATCCGGTGTGTGAGTGGGTTGCAGGCCGCTGCCTCGCGCAAACGTGCAATCAGCGCATCGCGTCGCGGTGGGTCGTTGGCAACCGATAGGTCGACCGGTTGGACCACGATCACCGGGGTTTGCTGACCGGCGATGCCGCGTCCTACCAGCGCACACTTTTCGACATCGTCCTGGAGGTTAAAAATGGCCTCGCATGGCACCGTGAAAAATGTCCGATCGGTAGCGATCACGCGATGTGCCTTGCGGCCGCAAAACCAAAACCGATCCTGCGAATCGAGATAGCCGACGTCGCCCATGCGGTGCCACACCGTGTCACCGTCGTACACCTTGTGCATCGCGTTTTGATCCGTGCGCGTCACATACTTACGCGTGACCATCGGTCCACTGACGAGCAACTCGCCGATTTTGCCGCGTGGCATGGTGGTGATATCCGAAAAGTAGCGGATTTCATCGTCCGTGATCTCGATAACCTTCCATTCGACACCGTCGAACCGAGTACCGACACACACGCCCTTCCCCTTATTCGCTGCGGGGCCGGTTTCCGTGATGACTTGTCGCGACTCGATCGATGCGATCGGCAGCGCTTCCGTGGCACCGTAGGGTGTTTCGATATCGGCGTCCTCATGGACAAATCGGCGGAGGCTGCTGAGCGTCGACGCTGGCACGGGCGCGCCAGCTGACAACACTCGGCGAAGGGTCGGGAAGGGGCGCCCCACCGCATTGGCCTCGCACCACCGCGTCACCGTTTTCCACAGTGCTGGTGAACCAAACGCTTGGTCCACCTCCCATTGCCGCGCCGCGGCGATCAGCTTGGTTGGGTCCACATCGGCCGGCCGCGTTGGGTCCATGTCCGGGATGATGGTGGTCACCCCCATCACGGCATCAAACAAACCGAACAGTGGGAAACACGCCAGATCGCGAGAGCCTCGCTGGATGTTGTATCGGCTGGCGATTCGATCAATCTGGGCATGGAAAGTACCGTGCGTGTACGACGCACCCTTGGGGCATCCTGTGCTGCCGGTGGTAAAGATGACCGCGGCCTCGTCATCGCTCGTGACCTCCGCGAGCGGAGTCGCCTCACGCCGCCCCATTTCCAGGATCTGCGAGAGCGTTTTGCCACCCCAAAAATAGCGTCGCCCCACGGTCACGTTCCAACGTGCCGAGGGGAAGCGATGACGCAGTAGCGTCCGAATGGCTTGGGCTTTGGGGATGCCGATAAACCCATCAGGATTGACGTCTTGCAAGCAATTGACGAGGTGTTTGCGGTCCATGCCGGGATCAATCAGCACCACCGAGACCCCCGACTTCATCATTGCAAACACCAATTCAATGAACTGGGCACCAAACGGCACCAGGCTGATCAGCCGCATGCCGGGCTCAATTCCCCAGGCGGTCAGCCCGCGGGCAATCTCAGTACTCCGTTGGTCAAGCGTCTTGAACGTCGTCAGTGCGTAGTCGCGATCCTGACCTGATTTCTTAGGTGGCCCCGATGGTTCGGCAATCGCGATCGCCCCCGGCAATTGTTGGGCGATGTCGGTCAACCGATCCGCAACGTTCCCCTTTGTCAAATCGGACATGCTCCCATCACGACACGATACCGATGGCGGAATTTGGGTTGCCCGTTCACGATCGTCGTGACGTTCGCAACCATCTGAGGCGGAATTCATAAAGCAGTGTCTTTCAAGACGGAAATGATTTGTTCAGCCAAGTTAATCGGAAGGACGCCCTGGGCTCCCTTCCAGCCGGGAATCGCATTGATTTCCACTAACCGGTAGTCATGGCCGCCGGAGGTTTCGAGCAAATCGATGGCGGCGAGGGTCAATCCAAATTCGCTGCAGACACGACGCGCCAGATCTCCCCACTCGCTGCGCAATTCGATCGCTTCGGCTCTTCCCCCGGCGCGCACGTTCGTTCGGAAACCATCTTGGCAGGTCCGTCGGATCGCGTGAACATGGGGTCCTATGACGAGCAAGCGAACATCGCACCCGCCGGGCGCAACAAACTGTTGCACATAAAAGATGGCCCCGAGTTGCTGTAGCGTTGAGAAGACCGTCCAGGCCAACTCTGCGTCTCGAATTCGCATCACGCCACGGCCTTCACCACCGAAGATCGGTTTGACGACGACGTCGCCTCCGAGCTGCTCAAACGCTCGCATCGCATCCGACCGAGACTGGGCAACGATGGTCGCAGGCGTGGGGATCCCCATTCGTGCGACCCGCGCGAGCGTGGCATACTTGTCGATGGCAAGTTCGAGTGAGGCGGGTGGATTGACGATGCTATGGGCTCGGTCGCACCGGACTCGTCGACCGTACTCGTCATGCAGAGCCGCCAGACGAAAGATAACCTGTTCCAACGAGCCAGGAGGCATCGTGCGTGTGAAAATGGCATCCACTCCGTCGAGCTGCCAGGCGTTGCATGGGGCACCATCAATGGAGTCACCCACAACGGTCGATCGTGCGCCGCCGTTGTCGATTCGCGCAGTTAACGATTCATAATCGGCGAAAATGAGATCGACATTCGACTGCGTCGCGGCCGATTGCAGTTCGCCCAGATGCCAACCTAAGGGCGCAGCGTCAGCCCGATGTACCGGCCGTCCACCGAGTACGAGAATGCGTGGGCCGTTCACCCGTGCTGTCCCCAGATCAAGAATCCATCCCGAACGATGCCTGCAAAATCTCCGGTGCAAGCCGACCGCTTCGCCAGGTTCGGCCGCTCGCGAGGGAATGGATCGTAACCACGGCAGGGCTGAACAACATCGGGTCGACTTTATAAAAGTCGTAATCGTATTGTTTGAAAATTTTTGCGAATGGTTGCCCGTAGTCCGATGACGATGCGCTGGGGATCTTCGTCGCTACCGCATCAATTTGTTCATCGGGAGCATCAATCCACAACGTGACCTTGGCACCATAGAGCATCGCATCGTTGGTGCGGCCAATGCCGCCGACGGTATCGCCGGGTTTTGCACCCGGTGGCAAGGGTGCGAAACCGGTCGCTGAAGCGACGGTGGTCACGTCAAAATCAAGGGCATGAAGTTTGTGCAGAGCCGTTTCGATGCTCCTCGCGACGACTTGCACGCATCCGGCGATCGACGTCACCGGGGCGACCCCGAGACAGATACGTGTCGCGGGCACGCCGCAGGCGGTCGCGATCGCAGCAATGACATCCGAATCAGGCAGACGATCTGATTCGAGCACGCCGACCGCGTGCGTGTGTGAATCGGCCGGTGTGATCAAGTTCAAGTGTTGCAACATTTCTTCACGGCCGCGGAGCATCCGCATCGGACCGCTGGCCATCGCAAAGAACTTCTCGACGGCAAGCGGCCAGCCCGCATACTGACCGCCCAGGCAAGCGGCGATGGGGTGGTCCGCCGCAACCATCACCGCCGAATCAGTGATCATGTCCGGCTCGGCAGGCACCAAACTGACCTCGGCATGATCGCCCAAGCATAACCGGGCCAGAACGAGCCCGGCGTGTAGCGATCCGGTTTCGTGCACACCGCAATCCAGCACGCTGGCCCCCTCAATGTCACTCACCGAGCAGCGGAGATCGGAGGCGCCGAGCCGCGATTGGGCAAAGAGAGCCAGGGCCCGCTCGTGCAAGCGAGCGGGCGAAAAAACATTCGGTTCAGATTTCATCCGCGTATTTTGTACGCGGCAGCGGTAATTGTCCAGCTAGGACCAGATCAACACGTAAATCAAAGCGCACAGCAGCAAGAGGAACACCAACGCTAACAACACGCTGGTCGTGACACGCTTGCGAGAGACCCGCTTTTTGTTGGTGTCGAGTATCTTACCTCCCGTTCGCAGCGGAGCGTCTGGATCGGCAACGGGGGCTGCGGCAGGTGCCGCGGCGGCAGGGATTTCTTTGACCTTGGCGACCGGGGCCGCTGGAACGACGGGTGCGGATGGGGCGGGTCGCTCGGCGCGCGGCTGATCGCCGTTCTGGTGCTGTGGTAACACACTGCGGGCAATGCGCCACTCTGGCCATCCATCCCGCCACAGCATCGCGGAATCCGCCACCCGGCCTTCGCTGATCCATTGGCCGAGTGTGGGACCATCGGCGGGCCCAAACTGTCCGCCGCTGGTAGGACGTACGTACCATGCCGCCGACGTCCCACCGAGGACTTCATCCTGACTGCGTTGCCGAGATCCTGCATTGGTGTGCGGAGTTTGAGACGACCGCGGCGACGCAGTGGCGCTCGCGGGGGTTGCCGAGCCAGCGGCAGTATCACGGGGACGTGCACCCTGCGGTGTGTGAGCCGGCGATGTTGCCGCGGCCGATTCACGCTCGGGGCTCGGGACTCCGCTCGCATCGACCGGCGTCGACGTTTGGGAATCGTGTTCGGGTATGCGAAAACGAACTGAGCACGCCGGGCAAATCCCCCGCCGTCCAGCTAGCTCCGACTTGACGTTCAATCGCCTGCCACATGCATGACAAGCAAAACGAACTCCCATTGATTTCTACCTTCCCATGTAGTTGCAGTTGCCGCGGCGAGCCACCATCGAAATCGCCCAGTATACTCAGTTCGATGAATTTGTGGGTTTTGAGGGCATCAGTTCCAAGACCGCTGAAGTCATCGCGGGAACCGATACACGGAGTGTTTCCTCGGCGTCCGGGTAGTAGACGGCCGAATGCAGGGAAGCCGGAGGAATCCCGAGTTTTTCGAATCGATCGAGCCTCGCCTGGCTGACCGAACCGACTTGGTACATCAGGATCGGCACGCCCGCGATCCCGTAGCGACTGAAATCTTCGCCGCCCATGGACGGCTGGCCCTCGAGCACATTCTCAGCCCCGAGCTGGGTACCGAAGATCGGTCGCATTCGAGCCTCCAGATCGCGGTCGTTTTTCAGCGAGGGTGTCCCGTCGCTAAAGATCACCTCCGGCTCGGGCGCCGCGTACGTTGCAGCGATGCCGAATGCCCGGCGCCGGATCGCCGCCAGGAGCTGTTCACGAATTTCCGGACTGTAGCTGCGCACGGTCAACTGCAATGTGCAATCGTTGCCAATCACATTGTGCTTGGTGCCACCGTGAATCGAGCCGACCGTAATGACCGCGGGTTCAATCGGGGCAATCTCACGGCTGACAATCATCTGCAACGACATCACCAACTCAGCGGCTTGCACGATCGGATCGATCGTGGTGTGGGGCGCCGAGCCATGACCGCCACGCCCCTTCATCGTGATGTCAACGCTATCGACGTTGGCTTGCGAGAATCCTGGACGCAAACTGATCTGCCCCGTCGCGGTATCACTTCCGACGTGCATGGCCAGGGCGTAATCGGGGCGAGGAAATCGCTCGAATAATCCATCCTCGAGCATTGCTTTGGCACCCGCACCATGTTCTTCGGCGGGTTGTCCAATCGCTAAGAGTGTTCCCGACCACGTCTCCCGGTGCTCGGCCAGCCACTGCAATACCGTGGTCAGGTTGGTCATGTGGATGTCATGCCCGCATGCGTGCATCACCCCCGTGCTGCTGCCGTCCTCTCGTGTCACCGTCTGTTTTGACGCGTAGGCGACCGGTGTTTGCTCTGTGACGGGCAATGCATCCAAGTCCGTTCGCAACATCACAGTCGGTCCATCGCCATTTTTGAGCACGCCCACGATGCCGAAACCGCCGACGTTTTCCGTCACATCGAATCCCGCGTCTCGCCACAGCCCCGCGAGCTTTGCGGCTGTTTTCTCTTCTTCAAACGAGACTTCCGGGTGAGCATGCAGCCAAGTGTAAAGCTGCAACACCGGCGTGATTCGTTCATCGAGCCAATGGGAAACATCGGCGGACGTGTGAGCCGAACTCGCCGCGTTGGTGACCGTGTCGGCCGCGGTTGCTGCAGCGGGACCGGCAACACAGCAGAACAACGCCGCGAATACCGTTCGACACGGGATAGCAACCCATCGTGATTGAGACGACGTGTGAGCTTGCTCATTCATAAGATCGGATTCCTGTGTGGCCTTTATCAGTGCTGGAGGCACGGCAGCATTCAGCCAGCCGCTCAAGCCCCTGGTTCCAGAATAATAGGATACCACAAAGCCGTGGAGCGGCGGCAGCGATCGCAGCGTTCGTGTGGCTGTCGCACCGCCCGGGACATTCACTCCGCATCACGTCAATCGGCGTTCGCCCCGATTCCAAGGGAGATCCGTGGGAAACCATATAACGAATCAGCAACCGGAATAATTTTGCGAACCGGTGTGACCAACAAACGGCCATCGCTCGGCGAGTTTCGAAGCGTCCCGCCCCGCCGCCAGCTTCACAACCGCGTCACCTGGCCCATTCCCTCAGCCGCTTGCTCAACCCCGGATCCTCAGGCGGGTTGGTCAACAACATCAGCTCCGCCGCGGCGCGGGCGTCACCGCGATTCCCTGATCGCCATAAACAGGAAATGCTTTCTACCTTCGCCTGTTGATGCGATCGATGCGATGCTGGGATGCCATCGGCGAGTTCCTGCCAGAGACTCGCTGCCTGACTCAGTTCAGTGGGTTGGGAGGAATCCGCCAATGCCGACGCGGCGGCCGCCAGCACGTCGGCAGGGTGGCCCGATGTCGTCAACGCCGCACGCAATGCTCGATCGCCTCGATCCGTTTGCCCATTCCACATCAACCAGGCGATTCGCAGTCGCGGGGCGACCTCGGTTTCGGAATGATCGATCAGTGTCAACAAATAGGCTGCGATCTCATCGTGCAGCGTTGGATTTTCCAATAGATCTTGATTCAGCCTCCACATCACCACGCGGCGTAGATCCTCATCACTTGGTGCAACATTCTCCGGTGCACCGATTTGATTCTTGTACCCGAGCCGGCGTCGGGCAAGCGACGCCCAAAACGGATCGGATGCGGTTTTCCCGATTGCTTCCAACCGCTCGCGGCTCGACGCTTCGACACACGAGTCCAGCAACACGGAGCACGCCATCCCGGTCTGCTCCGCGAGTGGATGTGCAGCCGCCGCGGCGAAAGTGCTGCGCATGACGCTGAGCCTTTCTGCGCGTTCAGCATCGTGATCGCGACGGCAATCTTCCTCATCCCAGTGACAGGGTGGTTTCAAGGGCTCCGGTCCCGCAATCGCCCGTTGCCAGAGTCGGCGACAGCGAGTCGCATTCTCCAGAGTCCATTGCTCGGCGGGAACTTCCGTCGCGAACACCGCTGCCGCTACGACATCGCCTCCCGCAACGGCTGATTCAATGAGCGTTGTGCGTGCCGTTTGAGCCGCCTCGGACGTCGGCCAATCGTTGACGAGTTCGACCAACAATTCACGGGCGGTGGGACCACCGGCGGACGCCCCCTCTGAGTCGATCGCGTTACGCAGTGCGGCGGCCTGCAACATCAGCACCGACGACAATCGGTGCGGTCGATGTGCAAGGGCGATTCGCCTCAGAAGTTCCGCCGCAGCGGCTTCCTTGGAGATACTTTGCAGGATCGCCGCTGACTCGATGGCCGATTCGATGCTGCGCGCCGCATCTGTATCTTCGACCGCCGAGCGGGCAAAGGTGATTGCCGCGGGTAGCGTCTTGCCAATACGCAGGTAGTACCGGGCATCAGCACGAAGCACCCGGGGATCAACAGGCGTTTCAGCCCGATCGCCGCGGTTGCCTGCCGCCACGTCCGGTGACTCTTTCAAAACACGGCCCCTGGCAAGCAGGGTTTCAGCGTTGCGACGAGCAGTGGCGCCACCGCGTGTTTGGATCGCATCGAGCCACTGGCCAACTTCGCCCAAGTCCGACGAATGATCCGGGCGGCTGATGAGATATTGCAGGCGAGCCAAATCCATCGCGGGGCTGCGTGGCGCCGCAGCGGGCTGGTCACCGAAATACTGCTGGAGCTTGGTCGCCGCTGCGTCCCAACGTTGCTTGGCGATGTCGATCCGGATCACGAAGGCGAGGTCATGGGATGTCTTGATCACCAAGGGTGCGCTGGCTGGTTCGGTGCGATCCCGGGTCGATTGCCCATCGCCCGATGGGTTTTGGTGTGCTGATGCTTGCTGCATCGTCCGGATGGCCGCGTCTGGGCTCCCGGCGCGAAGCTGGGCTTCGGACAGTAACCGCGTCAACTCGCTGTGCAGTTCACTGTCGTCCGGGAACTTTGCGAGCGCTTCGCCGATCAGACGAATCGCCTGTTCCGAAAGCGCCACACCATCGGCGGAGCCCTCGGCGAACATTTCCGACAGCAATGAGGCCAACTCCACTCGCGTCAGCCATAGCAAACTTTCTTGACGCCGAAGTTCGGATCGCCGTTGCTGTGCATCGCGATCGAATTTACTTTTTTGAATGGTGACGAGTTCGTCTCGGATCCCCGCCAGATCAACCAAGAGCTTTTGATCGACCAGCCGTTGCCGCTGAATCAGAGCGGTCATTTCATCGGGGCGGGCACCCTGCGTGATCGCGGCAATGAGATCGCCGCGAATGGCTGTGAGCTGGCTATTCGTCGCCGAATCACTCGAGAGTCGCAGGGTTTTGGCGGTGGGCGGCTGGGCGTGGGCAACGACCGCAGGACTCGCGACGCCCAGAACCAGCAGTGAGCAAAAGAGGAACCGGCGAAGCATGTCGATGACCTCGTCGGTTTCCGGTGAACGCGTGATTGAGGCGGAGCACTCGTGTGCTGGGATGGTAGCAAGCTTGGGGTTGATGCGGTGCGTCATTCGAAAGCTTTTGCGTCGCAACCGCCGGTTCCCAAAATCGCGAAGCGATGGCGGGCGATGGTCGTGATTTCCCGCGATGCGTTCGGTGCCGGCTATTAAACCTCTGCCTGCACGGCCGTCGCTGCTTCCGCCCGGCGCAGGGCCTTTTCGACGCGAGCGAGCAAATCGTCGCCCTCGCCTCTGCCCGATGCGCTGCCTCCATTGGCATTCGCAGTGAACTCAGCCCCGCAATGCTGGCATGCTACCGTACACCCCAATAACGAAGCGCGGACGTCAATGCGCCGGCCGCACGTGGGGCAGGACTGTGTGAAATTGATCGACATAATTGAGATCTCTCCTTGTGGCCGCTCTCGGGAGCAGCAATCCGTTTACTCAGGAAGATTCTAAACCTTAGGAGCCAGTTAATGCTACCAAAAATCCCGCAGCCGCATCTCAAGCTGCCTGAAGCAGTGTAGTAGCGGTCGTCACGACTGGCAAGTCTCGAAATCTTAGAGGGATGGAATCTCCAACTAAGAGAAGCAAGACCACGAGTGGGTTCACAGGGCGTCCAAATCAGGGTCCCCGTGTGAAATTGCGAGCGTCTTGATAAGTGGCTAAATCGTTCGCGTCATTCAATGATTCCCAGCACCCGCCCCACGTATAGCTAGCCAAACGCCGTAGAAATCGGGTGCCCATCGAGCCGCGAGAGCAACGTTCCAACCCGCCGGGAAATGCCGACACCGTTCAACGAAAGAACTTCCGCACTGGTGATTGGATGTCGCCCTTGGCGAGGCGAACGCCTGTTCTGCAACAGCTCGATGGGTTCAAGATAACACATCCTCGCCGCCTCTTAGGTGGCAATCCAGACTTTTATTCGCATTTACGGCGACTTTCTCTTTCTTTCGCACCGCTGACGTACGTTTTCGCAAAGTCCGTCAATCCGGCGAGCTGGACAGTCTGGCGGGGATTTAACGGCCTGTTGATTGAGGCGAAGTTCGACCAGCAACGATGAGCCGAATGCCGTAAGGCATCGGGTGACACGAGCCACCCGGCCGCTCACGCGGCTCGGCTCACCAAATCAACACGCCCCGAGCGGCCTGTTGATTGAGGCGAATTTCGACCAGCAATGATGAGCCGAATGCCGTAAGGCATCGGGTGACACGAGCCACCCGGCCGCTCACGCGGCTCGGCTCACCAAATCAACACGCCCCGAGCGGCCTGTTGATTGAGGCGAATTTCGACCAGCAACGATGGGCCAAATGCCGTAAGGCATCGGGTGACACGAGCCACCCGGCCGCTCACGCGGCTCGGCTCACCAAATCAACACGCCCCGAGCGGCCTGTTGATTGAGGCGAATTTCGACCAGCAACGATGAACCAAATGCCGCAAGGCATCGGGTGACACGAGCCACCCAGCCGCTCACGCGACTCGGCTCACCAAATCAACACGCCCCGAGCGGCCTGTTGATTGAGGCGAATTTCGACCAGCAACGATGAGCCGAATGCCGTAAGGCATCGGGTGACACGAGCCACCCGGCCGCTCACGCGGCTCGGCTCACCAAACCAACACGCCCCGAGCGGCCTGTTGATTGAGGCGAAGTTCGACCAGCAATGATGAGCCGAATGCCGTAAGGCATCGGGTGACACGAGCCACCCGGCCGCTCACGCGGCTCGGCTCACCAAATCAACACGCCCCGAGCGGCCTGTTGATTGAGGCGAATTTCGACCAGCAACGATGGGCCGAATGCCGTAAGGCATCGGGTGACACGAGCCACCCGGCCGCTCACGCGGCTCGGCTCACCAAATCAACACGCCCCGAGCGGCCTGTTGATTGAGGCGAATTTCGACCAGCAACGGTGAGCCGAATGCCGTAAGGCATCGGGTGACACGAGCCACCCGGCCGCTCACGCGGCTCGGCTCACCAAATCAACACGCCCCGAGCGGCCTGTTGATTGAGGCGAATTTCGACCAGCAATGATGAGCCGAATGCCGTAAGGCATCGGGTGACACGAGCCACCCGGCCGCTCACGCGGCTCGGCTCACCAAATCAACACGCCCCGAGCGGCCTGTTGATTGAGGCGAATTTCGACCAGCAATGATGAGCCGAATGCCGTAAGGCATCGGGTGACACGAGCCACCCGGCCGCTCACGCGGCTCGGCTCACCAAATCAACACGCCCCGAGCGGCCTGTTGATTGAGGCGAATTTCGACCAGCAATGATGAGCCAAATGCCGTAAGGCATCGGGTGACACGAGCCACCCGGCCGCTCACGCGGCTCGGCTCACCAAATCAACACGCCCCGAGCGGCCTGTTGATTGAGGCGAATTTCGACCAGCAACGATGAGCCGAATGCCGTAAGGCATCGGGTGACACGAGCCACCCGGCCGCTCACGCGGCTCGGCTCACCAAATCAACACGCCCCGAGCGGCCTGTTGATTGAGGCGAATTTCGACCAGCAACGATGAGCCGAATGCCGTAAGGCATCGGGTGACACGAGCCACCCGGCCGCTCACGCAGCTCGGCTCATGAAATCAACACGTCCCGAGCGGCGGGTCGAGTCTGCGGGCTCGGAGAGTTATGATGGCGGGCAGCGTTCCGCATCCCAGCATGCGGGCGGGTTATGATTTGCTTGCGTAACAAGAGTTCCACACCAAGGAAGCCCATGGACTGCCCCTCGATACGACCCTCGCGTTTGCTCGTGCCCGGCTTGAGCTGGCTCTACGTGGCCGCCTTGCTCTGGGGTAGCCTGATTGTCAGCGAGGCGAGCGCTGCGGAGATTTCGATCACCACTGCCGACGGCAACGTCATCCAGGGTGATCTTGTTCAAATCGACGCGGCCGGACTTCACTTCAACAGCCAATCGGAGACGTCGGTCCTGGCCCTGGAGGATCTTTCGCAGATCAGCTTCGCCCACGACGCCGAGCGACCGCTACCGATGCACGCCCAACTCTCTGGTGGATCGCTGCTGAGTATCTCAGGGATTACCTGGGAAGATGATTCGGTGCAGATCGCCGTGGCCCGCCAATCGTCGCTCACCCTACCCGCCCGACAACTCCTCTGGGTCCGATTCCGGAGCGGCACTCCAGCTACCGACCCGACTTGGTTGGGGTGGTTGGAAGAAGCCCGCCGCGCCGACCGGTTAGTGATTCGTCGCAATGAGAAATCGCTCGATTCCGTTGATGGAACGGTGCTGGGGATCAGTCGCGACGCGGTGAAATTTGAAATGCGTGGCAATGCCATCGACGCCCCGCTGGCCAAACTCGAGGGCATCTTATTTTCGAATGCATCTCCTGAGAGCGGGGCGAGCGACCTCCGAGTACTCGACACCTCGGGGTCGGAATGGGCGGCTGAATCGATCAGCATGCCGGCCGGTAGCGACCACATCAACCTTCGTCTGTCAGGTGGAATCGAGCATGACGTGCCGCTTGACCAGGTGCAACAAATCAATTTCGCCGGTGGGATTCTGGCGTTGTCGGACGTTGAGGTGGCGACGTCCACATTCGGTAACAATGGGCAGGGGACGCCTGGGTCCGGAACGACGCCTGACTTGGGCGAGTGGTTTGCGCCACGGTCCGACGGCGGTGTGATCCATATCCAGGCTCCCGGAAAGATCACGCTACGAATTCCGGACGGCTATCAAAAACTCATTGTCGCGGCCCGACGTAGTCGTGATGTCAGCGAGTTCACTGCACTCCAACTTGACGTACTCGTCGACGGGGAGGTGCAGTGGACGGCCACACTGCAAAATCGCGAGTCGCTCGGATTGGAACTTCCCATTTCCGGGGCTCGCCAACTCACGCTTCGAGCATCACGCATGTCTCAATCTAACGAATCGTCCACGCCCGGCGGGGCCACCCCCGCTGGGGCTAAACCCGTTGGGGCTACCCTTGGCGGTAGTGTCGAGTGGTTCTCGGGAAGGCTGTTGAAATGAAAGGCATCGATCACCGAACTCGCAGCCCCTTGAGGGCGATGGTCCTCCTCTGCGTCTGTTCGATCAGCGTCTCGGTCAGCGGCCTGACCCAGGCGGAGGACACCGAACTGCTGTGGCAAATCGAAAATCAGCGGATCGAAGCCGTCGAGCAGGCAATGGCGTCGACGGTTTGTGTGTTTGTGCCGGGCGGTGCGGGCGGCGGATCGGCGGTGTTGATCTCCAAAGATGGGTTTGCCTTGACCAACTTTCACGTGACCAGCCCAGCGGGCACCTACATGCGATGCGGGCTCAGCGACGGCAATGTCTATGATGCGGTGACCGTCGGCATCGATCCTGTCGGCGACCTGGCGTTGATCCAGTTATTGGGCCGGGACGATTTCCCGACAGCTGAATTTGTGCCCAGCCGCGAGGTGCAAGTGGGCGATGCCTGCTACGCCATCGGGAACCCGTTTCTGCTGGCAACGAATCTGCAGCCGACCGTCTCGGCGGGCATCATCAGCGGCACGCGGCGATATCAGTATCCGTCCGGCACCCTGTTGGAATATGGCAACTGTTTCCAGACCGATGCCTCGATCAATCCGGGTAACTCAGGTGGCCCACTCTACGATGCAAGCGGAGATTTAATTGGCATCATTGGGCGATGTTCTTTCGAGAAACGCGGGCGGGTCAACGTGGGCGTGGGCTACGCGATTTCAGGTGACCAAGCCCAGAATTTTCTTGGGTCGCTACACAGCGGTCGGATTCTCGATCATGCGACGCTCGGTGCCACGGTGGGCACCGATGATGACGGTAGTGTGCGGGTAACCAACATCCTGCAGTCCAGCGATGCGTTCCGGCGCGGTCTACGATACGGTGACGAAATACTAGATATTGACAACCATGTCGTACAAACCGCTAACGATGTGCAAAATCTGCTCGCGACTTTCCCCGCCCAGTGGCGAGTGCCGTTGACCTATCGTCAAGACGGCGAAGTCGTGCACACGCTCGTGCGACTGGCCAATGTGCATCGTGGCGACGAGTTGCTCGAAAAGATGAAGTCGGCGCTGCCGCCACCGCCGCCCGCACCTCCCAAGCAATCAGAGCAGCCAGAGGGATCTCCCGACGGCCAACCGCCCGCAGGCGATGGTCCTGATCCGACGCCCGAGGTCCCCGACACCGAGGACGTCATGAAGGATGCTGGTGGTGAACCGATCCCCGCCGACGCGGCCAGCCGGATCGAGGAACGCCAAGGCTTCGCCAACTACTTTTACAATCAACAGCTCCAGACCAAGTTCATCGAGCGGTTGCGCAGCCAGTTTGCGGGACTGCCCACCGGCGAGAGTGGCTGGAAAGTCACAGGCAATGCCGAGATTGCGGGCGAACCGAATCCGATTCCGTTCACCATGATGGTTGGTGCGGACACTTGCGAGCTGACGCTCGGCGAACAGCGGACGCGACTCAGCCGCCCCGACGAATTTGTTCAGGCGGTCGATCGCGGGAACGCTGGTGGCCTCCTCACCGCTCTGCAGAGCCTGCAGCGGATGTTGCGCACAGGCCCGGATCGTTTCGGCGAGACCTACGCCTGGGGAACCGCACCGCTGCTGGGTCAACCGCCACTTCGCGAAGGCACCGTCGGCATCCACGGCGGGCTGGAGTCTCGGTATTTCCAACATCCGACCTCCGGTCGCTTGGAAGTGATCGAGTCGTTTGCCGATCGTGACGGAGACCCCGCCGAGCTGTGGATCGATCCGCCCGCGTGGGTGCTCGAAACGAACGGGATGAACCTCGCCGATGCCGGCGAATTCGCGACCAACGACGATCGCGATGTCGCGTCCGGCACGGCAGAAGTGCCGCGTGTGCTGCAGTTACGGTACGGAGTCGAGCCCTCCGTGACGCTGCGAATCGACGCGTGGACGGCTGCCGACGAACCAAGGTCAGATCAATCAACCGGGGAGGGTGGAGATGATGAAACCGAGTAAACACCGCCAAGTCATCCGGCGCCAATGCCGCCGATGTCGCCGATGTCGCCAACTCGTCCACTCTGCCCTCGCCCCGAAACACGCAGCCGGCAGACGATTGGTAGCCCAGATCGGTTCGAGAGTGAGTCTATTTTTACTCGCGACCGTGTTGCTCCTGGCATCCCAAGCTCATGCGCAGCCGTCGCTCGCCCGCGCGAGTTCTCAAGTCCAGGACCGCGTCGTGAAAATCTACGGTGCGGGCGGCGTGGGTGGTTTGGATGCTTACCAAAGTGGTTTCATTGTCTCGTCGGTCGGTCACGTCGCGACGGCGTGGAGCAGTGTGCTCGACGTGGACCCCATCGTGGTCCTCAACGATGGACGACGCTTCGAGAGCAAAGTCGTCGGCTTCGAGCCCTCGCTCGAGCTCGCGGTGTTGAAACTGGACGCATCGGACTTACCTTTTTTTGAGGTCCCGGCAGGCGAGCCGGATCAACCGATCGCTCGTTGGGGGGATCCTGTGTTGGCCCTGAGCAACCTTTTCAATATTGCCACCGGCAATGAGCCCGAGAGCGTCATGCTGGGCCGAATCGCGGCGCGCAGCAAGCTCGACGCACGGCGTGGTACGTTTGCGACCGCGTATCGCGGCGAGGTCTGGCTGCTGGACTTGGTCGCCAACAATCCGGGTGCCGCTGGCGGAGCGCTGGTGGATTTACAAGGTCGCCTGGTAGGCATGCTCGGCAAAGAACTGCGAGATCGCCGCACCGGTGTGTGGCTCAACTACGCGATCCCATCAGACGTATTGCGTGCCCCGATCGGGGATATCATCGCGGGGCGGAAGACCTTGGCACCCATCGAACAGGACCCGTTGCTGGCGCGTGAGAAATCTCACAACGAAGCCACATTGGGGTTCCGCCTCGTCCCCGATGTGCTGGAAACAACCCCTGTGTACGTCGATACGGTGGCCGCGAACTCGCCCGCATTGCTCGCTCATCTGCGCCCCGATGATTTAATCCTGCTGGTCAACGGCCGGCGGGTTCCCCATCAACGCGCCTTTCGCGAACAACTCCGACGAATCGATCGCCGCGATGATGTGATGCTTACCGTGCAACGTGAAAACGAGATTCTCGAACTGACTATCCGCCCATGATTTTACGAATTCGATTTCTGCTGTTGTTGCTGGCCAGCCTAGTGCTGGCCGGTGCGAATCCCGGTCGTCTCGGTGCTGATGATGCAGCCCGAGAGGCGACGCAATCCAACCTAGCCGACTACCAATCCGCTCTCACCTCGCAGATTCGCCGCATCACGGATGAAATCCTGCCATCGGTCGTCAGCGTCGAGGTGATCGGTGCGTTGCAATCCGACGGCGAAGTCCGGCAAGACGCACCGACCTCGGGTCTGGTGATCGACGCCGAGGGATATGTGCTGGCGTCGTCGTGGATCACTCGCAGTCCATCGGCGAGCATCATCGTCATACTCGGCAGTGGCGAGCGATTGCCTGCGCGGGTGGTCGGGGAGGATAAGCACCGCGAGTTGGTATTGCTGAAAATTGACCCCAAGCAAACGGTGCTACATCCCATTGCACTGGAGAGAGCGGAACCCGATTCCGCGGCCGACGCCTATCCCGCCCCAGCGATCGGATCGACGATGATCGCCATCGCCCGTTATGGCGAATCCGGGGTACCGCGGATCAGTACCGGTGTTTTGTCTGCGGTCGATCGCTTGGGTGGCACGGCCATCCAGAGTGATGCGAGAATTTCACCCGTTTTCTATGGTGGGCCGCTCGTCGATCTGCATGGCGACCTGGCCGGCGTATTGATCCCCGCGGTAGGCGAAAGCGGCGCCGAAGACCCGACGGAGTGGTATGACTCAGGCGTCGCGTTTGCGGTTCCCGGCGACGTGATCGCAGCGAAGCTTGCCGCCCTCCGGGCTGGCGAAACGATCCGCTCGGGCCTGCTCGGTTTGGTCGTTGGTGGCGATGATCCCTACGGCCCCGGCACCACGCTTGCCACGGTTCGCAAACGCTCACCGGCGGATCGAGCGGGACTGCAGTCCGGTGATCGATTGGTCCGCGTGGGTGGGCGAGTGGTCCGTCGTCGCCAAGAAGTGCAGTTGGCTCTGGGCCGTTTCGATGCCGGTGAAGAAGTTTCCATTGAGTACGAACGGGACGGCCAAACTCACACCACGACAGCCACGCTCGCAGCGACCATCGAACCGCTGCGGCCACAGTATCTCGGGATCACCTCTTCGGACCTGCGTGTCACCTCCGTGCTGCCGGGGTCGCCCGCCGATGGCATCCTCAAAATTGGTGACGAGCTGAAATCACTTGATGGGACGGGGTTGGACGACGCCGAAGTATTGCGTCAACGAATGTGGTCGGCGGATCCCGAAACTCCGCTGACGATCGAGTTGGAACGAACAGCCGAAGGGAAGGCTCCCGAGACACTACGCGAGGAAATCGCCCCGGCCCCATGGGCCGGATCGCTCGACCGACTCGGGCTCCCACAACAGGCCGCCAAACTGACCGGCGATAACGCCCCTGCAGAGTCAAACTGGGTCTCGACGCGGGTGCGGCTGCCCGACATCGCCAACAATGCCCTGCTATGGCACCCCGTCCTCAGAGGTCAGGACGAAGCCACGACCGATGCGTTGGCGCCGGTTGCTCTGGCCGTCTGTTTGTTGTCGCCCGCCCAGCGTGATTTGCCCGAGCAGATGAAGCAATGGAAAGCACTGGCGAAACAGTACCGCGTTGCCATTTTGTTGATCGCCAGTGAAGACGAACAGCGCTGGCAACTCGCCGAGATCGACGCGATCAGCAAGTTGACGCTGCCTGCGATCAAGCAATCGGGAGCCGATGCCAACGCGGTTTCGATCCTTAGCATGGGCGTGATGTCGACCGCCGACGCGAAAGCTGGCAACCCAGCGGACGCGATGGCGCTGGCGGCGTCACTGTCGACGGACAATATCTATCATGGATTGGCCATCGCCGCCAATACTCAGCCACCCGCGATCCGACTCCGCCGCGACGGCCCGATGCGTTTATTGCGGGTGCTGATGACGACCGGTTCGGCTGGTGAATTGCCTTCCTGGTCGGCGACGCTCGGCCGCCTCGGCTGCCCGGTCCAAACCGCTAAAAGCGTCGATCGGGAAGAATTGTTACAATGGTGTCGCTCATTGTTGATATATTGAAAAGTTGGCTCGGTTCTCCGCCCCGAAGGCGATTCCCTCCCCCCAATCGGCCCGGGAACCCAGTCGACGCGAATGCGGCCCCGGTTGGACCGGTCCAACTTCAATCCCACCTCCCACCTCCCACCTCCCACCTCTCATGCTATCCGGACTTCTCGGACGCGCTGCCGTCATTGTCTTCGCCCTGACCTCGTCTTCGACGTGGGCGGAGAACGCCGTCGTTGACGAGGCCTATTTCGAAACCCACGTGCGCCCCTTGCTCATCGAGCACTGCTATGAGTGCCACTCGCAGTCAGCGGGCGAATCGATGGGGGATCTCCGGCTCGATACTGCAGGGGAGATGAGACGCGGAGGCTCCAGCGGCCCGTCAATCGTCGTGGGCGATGCGAATGCGAGCCTGTTGATCAAGGCGGTGATGTATACGGATGCGGATCTGCAAATGCCCCCCGAGGGCAAGCTTCCTGAGGAGCAAATCGATCAGCTGCGGACTTGGATTGCGGGCGGCGCCGCCGATCCACGCAACGAAGCAATGGCGGCCGACCGAGAGGCAAAGTCCAGCCCCCTGGAACGCGATCCAGCTTCGCACTGGGCGTTTATACCGCCACAGCGACTCAGTCGTCAGGACATTGAGTCGCTGCCCAATTCGCCACAATCGGATGCCGAAGTAGCGGACAGTGACCTGATCGACGAGGTCGCCCGCCGCCAAGCGCTGACAAAAAATCTCACTCCCGCGCCGCTGGCCGATCGCTCAACCTTGCAGCGGAGACTGAGTGATGATTTGCATGGGTTGCCGGCGACGACTGAGCAGATCACCAGCTTTGAATCCGACTCTCGTCCAGATGCCTACACGCGTCGAGTCGACCGGATGCTGGCCGACCCGCGATTCGCTGAGCGTTTCACTCGTCATTGGCTCGACGTCGCCCGCTATGCTGACACGATCGGGTATGCAGTCGGTGGCAAGGACCGAAATTTGAAATATGCGTATCGCTACCGCGATTGGTTGATTGCGGCGTTTAACGCGGACATGCCCTACGATGAAATGATCCGTCACCAAATTGCGGGCGACCAAACCTCGCAACCGGGCAGTCACGATGCCGATGCGATGGGCTTCCTCACGGTCGGGAGGCATTTCTTGAGACACGACGACACCATCGACGACCGTATCGATGTTGTCACCCGGGGGCTCTTGGGGCTGACGGTCACCTGTGCTCGCTGCCACGATCACAAGTTTGATCCCATCCCCACGATCGACTACTACTCACTCTACAATGTGCTCGAGAACAGTGTCCCGCCCGCCGATCTCGAGGCGGCGGCAAGTCCACTGATGTTGGTGGATCGACCCAAGGTACGTGATACCCGCGTCTTCGTTCGCGGTGATCGATCGCGCAAGGGAGACGTGGCGCCACGTCGTTATCTGACGGCGTTTCGCGAGGCGGACACGGACCTCTTTTCCAACGGCAGCGGACGGCTTGAACTCGCCCAGAAAATCACGGATCCCGCCAATCCACTGACCGCGCGGGTGATGGTCAATCGGGTGTGGGGTCAGTTGCTCGGCCAACCGTTGGTGGATTCGCCAAGCGATTTCGGTTACCGCACAGCGCCGCCGCCGCTCCAAAGCGTACTCGACGAATTGGCCGCAGATTTCTCGACCGACTGGAGTCTAAAACGACTCGTTCGCCGTATTGTCCACACGCGAATCTATCGCCAATCCGCCGTTGCCAGTGAGCAAGCCATGGTGAGCGATCCCGACAACTCACTCTGGACCCACGCGCGTCGCAGTCGGCTCGATTTCGAGTCCATGCGAGACGGCATGCTGGTCGGCTGCGGCTATCTCGATAATCGTATCGGTGGGCCGTCGGTTGAAATCACGCAGGCGAAACTCACCCCGAGACGCACGCTCTATGCACGCATCGATCGGCAAAACTTACCCGGATTGTTCCGCACGTTCGATTTCGCCAGCCCTGACATGCATTCACCAGGACGATACTACACGACGGTCCCTCAACAACCGCTGTTCCTACTGAATCATCCGCAGGTCAGTCAGGCCGCTCGACTTGCAGTCCAATTTGCGAGGCGAAACCAAGCCGGTAAAGCCTCGGACGCTCCCATCATCGAGGCACTCTTCGAACAGATCCTCGGACGCCAGCCCACAGCGAGCGAACTCGACGACGCTGTCGCATTTGTTTCCCAGCCGACCGCAGAAAACCCCAATGCGATCGATCCCCGTAGTACTTGGCAGTACGGCACCGCGACCTGGGCCGATGACCAGGTGACCGCGTTCACGCCCTTTCCCGTTTTCAAAAAGGGTCAGTGGCAGTTCGAAGATACCTTTCCCAGCCCAGGGGTCATGTCGTACGCGTCGTTGACTCGCGATGGTGGGCACCCTGCCAAGGGTGATGCCGGCATCACGGTCCGGCGGTGGACCAGTCCCTCCGACGGCGAATTAACACTCGGTGGCACGGTCGCTCGCCGCAGCGACAAGGATGATGGAATCATTGCGACGGTCCAGGTAAACGGCAAAACCCTGTGGCAAGAATTGGTCCCGTCGGGCACTCGTAATTATGACTCCATCACTCACGATGTCGTTCAAGGCGATATCGTTGACTTGATCGTCCACAGCGGCCAAGGACTGAGTTTCGATGGTTTCCAATGGCAAACGAAGATGTCACTGAAGAGTCCCACGGAGACGATCTACTTCAGTTCAACCGACGATTTCAGCGGTCCGTATACACCTGCTAGCGTTGATTCGCTGGATCGGTTTGAACAGCTAGCCCAAGTCCTATTTCTCAGCAACGAATTCTTCTTTGTCGACTAAATCGCTATGACAATTTCATTCAACCGACGCGAAGCACTGCGACAATCCGGCATCGGGCTCGGCGCGATTGCCCTGGGCGGCCTACTTCGAGGTGATGCCGTTGCGGGCGCTGCCGCCGAAGGATTCACGGGCAACGTGCCCACGCATTTTCCGGCGACCGCGAAGCGAGTCATTCATTTGTTCATGAATGGCGGCCCGAGCCACGTTGATACATTCGATCATAAACCGGCGCTCGAGCAATTCGATGGCAAGACCGCGGGTCTCGGCGATCTGAAAACGGAACGGCCTACCGGTAACGTGATGCGTTCGCCATTTGCCTTTGAGAAGTATGGTGAACGCGGGTTACCCGTCAGTGAGTTGTTTCAACGCACGGCCGCACATGCGGACGATATGTGCGTGATCCACTCCATGCACGCCGACGTCCCTAATCACGAACCTTCGCTGCTGCTGATGAACTGTGGCGAAGCCCGGTTGATCCGTCCCGCCTTGGGATCGTGGGTGACCTACGGGCTGGGATCGGCGAACGAAAACTTGCCCGCTTTCGTGGCCATGTGTCCGGGCGGCTATCCCATCAAAGAATCCCAAAACTGGCAAAACGGATTCTTGCCGGGCAAGTACCAAGGGACGCACGTCGACCCGCGTCACGCATCGGTCGAACGTTTGATTGAGAACATTCGTGGACGCGCCGTCGCACCCTCGGACCAACGCGAACAACTCGATTTATTGATGAAGTGGAACCGCGATCACGCCGCTAAACGGGCGGAGGACCCACGACTGGACTCTCGCATCGAATCCTTCGAACTGGCCTACCGCATGCAGAGCGAAGCGTCCGAAGCATTCGATGTCTCGCGAGAATCGAAACAAACCTTGGACATGTATGGTGACGGAGAATTCGCTCGCGGTGCTCTGATCGCCCGGCGTTTGGTTGAACGTGATGTGCGTTTTGTTCAGCTTTACACGGGTGCGGGCCAACCATGGGACTCGCACGACGATATCCATGTCGCCCACCGCAATGTCGCCGGCCAGGTCGATCAAGCGATCGCGGCCTTGCTGAGCGACCTCAAACGGACTGGGTTACTCGAGGACACGCTCGTGATCTGGGGCGGTGAATTCGGCCGCACTCCCGTCGTGGAACTGCCCAAGGACGGGGCCAATCAAGGCAAAATGAACGGGCGCGACCACAACCACTACGGATTCACCATCTGGATGGCCGGTGGCGGTGTCGCAGCCGGGACGACGGTCGGGGCGACGGATGAACTTGGTTTCAAAGCCGTCGAAAACCGCGTGCATGTTCATGACCTCCACGCGACAATATTGCGTTTGCTCGGTTACGACCACAAACGGCTCACCTATCCCTACGCCGGCCGAGATTTTCGTCTCACCGATGTCCATGGCCGAATCGTTGACGAGATAATCGCGTAACCTAGACGAACACAACGCAATATCTCGAAATCACTTCGACAGAAAACGCAATTTCCACCATGATGAACCCAAGATCCACAATCGTCGCGATGCTGCTGTGCATCGTCTTTTCGAGCCAAACGTTCGCTTCGGAACGGCCCAACATTGTCTTAGTGTTCATCGACGACATGGGCTGGGGTGACTTCTCCTGCTTTGGGAACACGGAAGCATCCACTCCGCACATTGATGCGATGGCGGCCGAAGGAATTCGCTTCGAGCAGTTCTACGTGAACTCACCGATTTGCTCACCGTCTCGAGTCGCGATCTCGACGGGACAGTACCCACAACGACACCGGATCACGTCATTTTTGAACCATCGCAAAAGCAATGAGAAGCGGGGCGTCGCAAACTGGCTGTCCCCCGAAGCTCCGATGTTGGCCCGCTCGCTACAGCAAGCCGGTTACGCGACCGCCCACTGTGGCAAATGGCATATGGGCGGCCAACGCGATGTCGATGACGCCCCGCCGATCTCCGCTTACGGCTTCGACACGTCACTGACCAATTTTGAAGGGATGGGCCCGAAACTCCTGCCCCTGACCGAAACACCGACACAGGATGGTGGGGTCCAGAAAGGGCGAATCTGGGAGGATGCTCAGCGTCTGGGCGAACCCGTCACCTGGGTGCTGCGGTCTAAAATCACAGGCGGATTCACCGACAAAGCCATTGAGTTCATTGATCAAGCGCAAGCCGCTGATGAACCCTTCTATGTCAATCTCTGGCCAGACGATGTCCACAGTCCCTTCTTTCCTTCGATCGAAGGTTGGAAGGACGGTAAACGAGGTCTCTATTTATCCGTTCTCGAAGAAATGGATACGCAACTGGAACGTCTGTTCCAACGTATCAAGAATGATGAAACACTCCGCGACAACACCCTGATTCTGATCTGTTCGGATAACGGCCCCGAGCCGGGTGCTGGCTCCGCAGGTCCGCTGAAAGGAAACAAAGTAACGCTCTACGAAGGCGGCGTTCGATCGCCCCTGATCGTGTGGGGCCCCGGCTTCATGGCGAAGGATGCGCAGGGAACCGTCAATGACACGTCCGTGTTCTCGGCCATCGATCTGGCACCCTCTCTGTTGGATTTGGCAGGTGTCGCCCCACCAGCAGGCGACGAGCTTGATGGCGAAGATCTGGCCCCCGTTCTGATTGGAGAATCAGATCAGTCGCATCAGAAACCGCTCTTCTTCCGCCGCCCCCCCGAGCACAACAAGAATTTTCAATTCAAGAACCTGCCCGATTTGGCGGTACGTGATGGCGACTGGAAACTGCTCTGCGATTTCGACGGCACCCACAAAAAACTGTACAACATCGAATCGGACCCGGGCGAATCAACCAACGTCGCCACCGGACATCCCAACATCACCAAACGACTCGTGGCCGAGGTGATGGACTGGAACAGCAAAATGCCCGTCGACGCCGGTGACCCGAAATACGTGCACGAGAACGCGACTGCCCAATAGCCATGGCTGAAGTTCACATCGTTACGGGGGCAGCCGGGGTGGGCAAAAGCACATTTGGCAAAGACTTGGCAACCAAGCTGGCGGGAGCTTTACTCGACAGTGACACGGTAACCGAGCCGGTTGTGCGGGCGGGCTTGGTGGCCGCAGGGTTGGAGCCGACTGACCGCGATAGCCCTGAGTACAAACGGCTCTTCCGCGACGCGGTTTACGAGTGCCTGTTTCAAACCGCCACCGACAATTTGAATCACATCAGCGTGGTGATCGTGGGTCCGTTCACGCGGGAACTCGAAAACGCCCGCTGGCCGGATCAGCTTCGCGATCGATTCGGTGTCGATCCAACAATCTGGTTTCTCACGTGCGACGATGAAGTGCGGCGTCAACGGATTGAACGTCGTGGCAATCCAAGAGACCAAGCGAAATTGCTCCATTGGGATCAGCATGTGGCGGAAGCACCCGTTGCCACGCCAGCATTTCGTGTCAATCAGATTGAGACCAGCTCGGGATGATTTCTCCGGCCGCAGATCGGTGGAACGAGAGCGATTGACCACCGACATCGCCGCCTCCCCAGCTGTTCCTGTTTTGAAGAGCTCCTGCCCGCCGCCAAAAAAGCCCGTCTGACGGCGGCCCCGTTGGGCGTCGCTTCAATCCGGTGCAGCATAGGGTGCAAACATCGGAGCCGCTTGCGCCGGTTGCTCGCGTCCTTCGTGAACGACGAAACGATGAGCCACCAAATTCATCTTTCTTCACTTCCGGGATTTCTCTACCCTCCATCGTCCACGGATCTCGCGCATTCCTTCAGCGCCCGATTTGTCTGGCTGGCACTTGCAATCGCTGGGTCGATCGCGATGAAGGAGCGTTCTGAGCAGAGAAGACATGGTTGTCCATTCCGAAATCGACTCGAACCGTATCGAAAACCGAGGGCGACGCATGCCTGTACCTGCCTGCCTTTGGGCTACCAGCGTCTTGCTGTTGCTGCTCGGGTGCCGATCTTCCTGGCTTTCCGAGCGATCCCTGGAAGACACGGTCCCCTCGTCCGGGGCTGTCACGCTAGCAGATATCTCTGCTGAGGCACTCGGTTCGCGTGATCCGATCGAATTGATTCGAGAAGCGTCCATCGAAGCGCAGACGTTGCGTGCTGATTCGGACCCTCGTTGCACTGCGTATTTTCTCGCCGCCAATCGTCTGGCCTGGAAAATGGCAACCGACACATCGAGTGCCGATGACACGCAGCGCAACCTCGCCGCGGAGATGTATCACGAAAGCCTGCGTGAATTGATCGAATCGGCGCAACAATTCGGACAAATCGACCCCCTCGAGGGCATTCGTTTGACCACAGACGACGGCGAAGTCTCGATCCCGATCGTTTACCACGGTTTCGCCTGGAAACCGGATGACTTCAATCGCTGGATGCCAGTTGATGAGTATCAGGATAAACATTTGACCCAAAAACACCGGCGTTCAGGTTGGGGCGTTCCGCTGGTGGTGCTGCGGGAACGTGATGAGCAAGAGCGTTTCATGATTCCGCAATTGCCCTTTGCGGCCACCGCGATCCTTCGCGACCTGCCGATCGATGACGAGCGGGAATCGACAGGAGCTACGCCGAATGAAGTCCTGGAGGTTTTCAACCCACTCGTTCACTCCGAACTGGCGAAAGATCAGGGAGGCGGTACGCCCTTGGCAGCCGATCTGTCTGCGCCGATTGCTTGGTTGAGCAACAACACACCCCATCTGAAATACGAAGGCTTCATGCATCCCGATCGCATGCAGCGGAGCGGCCAGCTGGTAATGCTTGAGCCTTACCAGGCGGGCAAAATCCCACTCGTTTTCGTGCACGGATTGGCTTCTGATCCGCTGACTTGGAACGGATTGATCAACGAACTGCGCACGACCGACTGGGTCAATTCACGCTACCAGATCTGGGTGTTCGGCTATCCAACAGGCCGTCCGTTTCTTCGCTCAGCCGCCGAGTTGCGACGCGAGTGCAGTGATGCGATCGAGTCCTTTACGGAAACAACCAGTGATCCCGCATTACATCGCAGCGTTGTCATCGGTCACAGCATGGGTGGCCTGCTCACCAAACTTCAGGTCACCAACAGTGGAACATCGCTTTGGGAGTCGTTTGCCAATCGGCCGATTGATTCGTTGCAGGCGGACCAGCAGACACGCGACTACCTCTCTCAGCTGTTCTTCTTTGAGCCTTCTCCGTCTGTGGAGCGAGCAATCTTTATTGGCACCCCCCACGGCGGTTCGCCTATTGCAGATGAGTGGATCGGGCAACTTGCGTCGCATCTCGTAACGCGCTCCCATGATTTCTCGGACGAGTACCACGCATTCCTGGCGCGCAATCAGGAGGCGATCACCCCGTTCTATTCAAAGCATATTCCCACGAGCATTCAGATGCTCGAGCCTGAGGACCCAACTCTTCAGGCGATGAAAGGATTGCCCGTTGCCCCCCAAGTGCGTCTGCATTCGGTCATTGGAAACGGCCATAAAATGCGAGTGGGTGGCCCTGCCGACGGTGTGGTGCCGGTCGTGAGTGCTCGCCATCAAGGTGCCGATAGCGAGCGGATCGTGCCGACCACCCATCGACGTTTGCAAAGCCACCCCGAAACGGTCGCCGAAGTACTCCGCATCCTGAAACTGCATTTAGATGAACCCGCTGAGCAGCTCGACGAACAGTCGCGTGCTGCCGATCGCGTCGCTCTATTGGACGGCCGGTGAGCACGCCCGCGAAGGCCTTTTCCAAAGGTTGTCCTCGCAAATGACTGGACGCAGGTGAACGTGCCTTTCAAGATCCACCACGTTGGATCGGCCGGGGTAATCGGCTGTCTGCCATTCAATGGCGGGAACAACCGTTTCCGAAGTGCCCATGGGGTGATGCAGAATCAATTCCCCAAGCCTGCTTAGCCCGCGACGCTACGCCGCTCGCTGATAGGGTTGGTCGAATTCGGCCTCCATGACAATGCTCTGTGCCGCCTTCATCGCAGCGGTTGACTGAATTGGTGGTGCCGCTGGCATTGGTTTCGGAGCAATCGACGCACTACTCAGCCATCCACGACGATAAAAGTAGAAGATCGTCCCGCAGACCATCAACATCATTAGACCCAACGCGATCGGATACGCGAGCGGAATCTTGAGCTCCGGCATCTCACTGAAATTCATGCCATACACGCCCGCAAGAAATGTAGGCGGAACAAACACGCTGGTCAGCAGCGTCAATACTTTCATCACCTCGTTACTACGGTGGGCCACCGATGACATGTAAGTGTTGACGAGCCCCGTCGTCGACTCGCGGTACATGTCGACGACATCGGTAAGTTGATTGCAGTGATCGGCGGTATTGTGAAGGTAGGTTCGCGTGTCTTCAGCAATAAACGGACTATCGCCCGTCAACAGACCGAGCACCATTTCACGTTGAGGCCAGATGCTGCGTCGGATTCGGGCCAGCAGGTTCTTGGCGGTGTGGATTTGGGAGAGGAGTTCTGGGAGTGGATTGCCCAGTGCTGCTTGTTCCAACGATTCGATTGTTTCCCCGAGCCCCTCCAGAAACGGGTAGCAACCGTCGACGCACGAGTCGAGAATGGCATAGAGAAGATAGTCAGGGCCACGACTTCTCATCCGGCCTTTGGGATTCTCAATGCGGTCGTGAATCGGGGCCAACACATGATCGCAATCCTGATGGAACGTCAACAAGTAGTTCCTTCCCAGGATCATTCCAATCTGACCAAGCGATGCTTTGTTGTGATCACTGACGACCAAACAATGCGAGATCACGAGTTGGTGGTCGTCAAACAGTTCTGATTTGGGGCGCTGCGGGACATTAACGAGATTCTCCATCGCCAGCGGTGAGATCCGAAAGCGTTGGGCGATTTGCTTGAGTACCGAACCATCACCGAGTCCATGAACATCGACCCATACCATGGCCCCCGCTTTATGATGGTTGGGAAGTTCGTCGACAGATGGACACAAGTAGGCCGAACGCTCTTGGCCGTTGACGTAGGTCACACGAAGTTCTACTGGCGCAGCGTCTGGGCAAATGACCAAAGTCCCTGGCCGCGAACCAGCCTTCGGGTGTCTTTTCTTGAACATTGGTTAAACCACAGAGTTTTGCGATTGCGCAGAGTGATAAACTTTTCAGGCAACCATCGCAAATCGTGGTGATCGCTGTCAATCCAAATCTCGACGAAGGATCGAGCGATCGAGCGGAAAATAAGTGGCCGAACGCTCTGCGGCCGGAATAGTCGACCGCGGAGCGTTCGGCCACAATTTCAGACAGTAAATTTTTGCTCGTCCCTAACGACTCTGCTCGTTCGGTCGCTGATCCCCCGCGAACTTAAATGCTGGTTTGCCGCTAATGTCTTGACTAACAAAAGTCGGGCACCAGAACTTTTCCACGTGGCGAACGACTAGATCGGTGCCGGTGAAGTGATCGACGCCGGGCGGACGCTCGGGATTGTACATGGTGTCCGTCAGATCACGCATCAAAGCGACCTGCTTCCCTAGCTTGACCATCTGCCGGATGCCAACGGGACGTCCCAGCACACACATATTGAGGTGGACACCACACAAGATGACGTTGTCGATATTTCGTTCGGCAAGAAGATTAAATGCTTCCTGACCGTTATCCGTGATGGCATCACCATCGGCAATCTCAATCAACTTGTTCTGCCGACTCCAAGCCTCGCGGATTTCGCATTTTTCCCCCGCACAACTGCAGCCCATGTCCGAGTCATCGATGGGCAACACCCCTTCGAGCTTCGCATCCGTCCAACACCACGCGGTCCCCCACCGAACCGCAGTCGATAGCTCGATGGGCGGCTCGGCGAATGATGCTGCGCGAGCCAATTCTCGCTGCGGGGTACCATCGTAAAAATCGACCACGCTGCTCGGTGCGTGAATGATGAAGACGCCCTGCTGCCGGGCCGTATTGATGGTCGCGTTGAGTGCCGGGGCCATTTCATTAACGCGCCGTGACGCAGACTTGCACCAATGGTCATCCCACATATCGCAGATGATCAACGCAGTGCGAGTGGGTTCCCAAGCCACTTGTTCCACTTTGGGTTCGGAACCCACCGCGCCACCGCTACGTAGGTTCAGCACCAAGTCGTCGGCCGCCGGTAGGGAACTGGTCATCATGGCAAGTGACAGTGCCAACGCAAGTCGATTTAGTTGAGTGATCATGGCATGAGCATAACCGACGACGGACCGGGCGGCAAGAAAATGCGGCGGTGTGAAAGGCCCATCATGTCCCATTGCATGAGCCCTTCCCCTTATCGCGACGTCCGAAAAACGAGCAGGTAGGGAACAGCCGACTTGCCGTTGGCGTCTTGAAATCCACCGAATTTGCTACTGTTGAGCCACAGACCATAAGTCGTTTCGGGTTGCAACTTGACCGGTAGCACGCAGGTCCGTTTGTCGATGTATTTGGGTTTGCCAGCGAGGGTCGGGAATGAATCCTTGGTCACCGTCGACCACGACCATGAGGCGTCCTTCATGTCTTTGCTAAAGACGACTTTAATTTCCTTAACGTCGGGGCTCACCGCCGGGTCGCCTGCCACCGGGCTGGTTTTGACCACGACTGGCGGCATCCCTTCGAGCGTCAGCGGCTCGTCTGCCAAGGCTGCAATGGGTGCGATGACGCAAACACAGAGGAGGGTGAATAGGCAACGATGCATGGGAACAGATCTCCGAAAACCAAGGAAACTGAGGGCACTGTCGATCATTGCCGAGTCTCTCCGGGGCACGCATCGGCAACGCTCACCCGAGTCTCCGAGAGACTCAGGCACTCAGATAACAGGCTCGCTGCCCGCCCTACCAGGGCGCGACTACTTTTGCTGGGTAGCCAGTTTGCGGAAGTAAGCTTCGATCGCTTCGCGGTAGTGCGTGGGGAGATCGCGGCTGATCTGTTGGAGTGACTCTTGGCGTTCCGCAGGCGGCAGATTACCCCAGCCATTCTTATCGCTGTTGTCCTTGCGGTCGACATCGCCCTGGCCGCTGGCACCGGCGATTTGGCTGTCTTGCATCGGTTGCGATTGGCCGCCGCTCGGGCTGCCGCCCTGCTGGCCGCTTTGTTGTTGCTGCTGCTGTTGCTGTTGTTGCTGCTGCTGTTCTTCAACCTTATCGATCAGCTTGGTGAGTTTGTCGATAATCACTTGCTCGCGTTGTTGGGTCGCCTCGTCGGCACGCCCCAAATCCAATCGCCGCGTCACGTCAGTCATCAGCCGCGAAATCTCATCGAGCGAATCCTCTTTGAGCGGTTGAATATCAGCGATCATCATCTCGGCGATTCGTGAGTACCGAACCGGAATCTCGTCTTTGTGCTGCAACAGCGTCCGCAAATCAGCCAGAGCTTCTTTGGTTTTCAACAGCGAGTGATAACACACGGCGCGATAAAACAGCAGCGACGCGGCATCCGGTGAGTTTGCGGGATCGACTTCCGCAAAGATAGGCAAGGCTTCGTCATAGTACCGGGCGCGGACCAGTTCCCGACCGATCCATGTCCGCAACGCCGCACGCATTTCAGGGGGCAGCGATTCCATGCTCGCGTAATCCGGGCCGCTCGGGTCGAGACGGGGCGGCAGTTCGAGCAACCGATCCTGCGCGCGCGTCACCATTTCGCTGACTGCATTGATCTGCAGGGCAACGGCTTGAACCCACGCCGTCAGCGGCTCACGATTGTCTTGCCGCACATCGGTGAGGAACTGTTGAGCAGAACGGCCAACCTGCTCAGGAGGGGCGCCGATCGTATCGAGGGAGCGGCGAAGCAGCTCCGACATGGCCGTCGCGTCGAGCGGTTGCCAATCGGCATTCTTCTGCAACGCTCCATCATCGACTGAATTCGTCGATGGACTCAAACGCTGGTCATCCAACGGGGTGGCTTCGTGTTCAGGGATCAACGACTCCGGTGGCAAATCTGGGTTCGCCGGCAGCTCATCGGCCTCCGGTGGTTCTGCACTCGGTTTCTCTGCCACCACTTGCCTCCCAACGGGTCCGAGTGGAGAAGACGTCGCCGCCATGAGATGATTCGGGTCGCTACCTCCCGCGAGAAAAACGCTGCCCGCCAAGGCGGCGAACCCAAGCTGTTTCAACCACGACGCGAGAATGGGTTGATTATGAATTGGCCGATCGGTTTTCATCATAGTTCGCATTGAATTCTCTTTCCGGCAAACGAGGTCATTGGTTCCGTTTGGTGACCAGATCACGGGTGATTTGGTACAACCGATCCTGTCTCTGCGCGAGTTCTCGTAACAACGGCAACACGTCTTCGCCGTCGGAACGGTCCTCGCCCGCCTCGTTCTGTTGTAGCAGATCCCCGTATCGGTCCGTTGTGCCGTGGATCCGGGTCTGCATCGTCCGCAGCAACTTCAGCTCGGCCAGGACCTGGACGAGCGGTTCTTCCTCGGACCCCTGACTGCCTGGTTGTCCTTGCTGCTGCTCCTGTTGCTGCTTCTTCTCATGATCTCGCTGCGCCTTCGAAAGGGCAGCGATCATTTCTTCCAAAGCGGCTAAAATATCGCCTTGGATACCTTGGGTGACCCCATCAATCTTACTCTGCCCCAGCCGGGTCGTGACTCGTTTGGTGTCATCTCGCAGCTGCTGGATCACTTCGGGAAACGCGACACTCGACCCCTCCTCGCGGAGCAGCAGCATCGCACGGTCGGCCTCGAGCGTGATTTTCTGTTCTTCAAAGGCGAGGTCGCCTGATTTTAAATCCGTGGTTCGGTCCCGTTGTGACTGCGGTGTCTTGGCCAGCTGTTCGGTCTCGTCGAGCACGGCGGACTGCATCGCCGCCATCTTCCTAAGACGTGCTTCGAGCTTGGCGAGTTCGCGTTGGATCTCTTCCTCACGCAGTTGTCGCAGGATTTTCTCGAGTTTGTCGATCGCTTTACGCAGTTCCTCTTCGGCTTGACGCTGCTCCTGGGTCGCTTCGCCACGATCGTTTTGTGCGAGTTTCTCCTGTGCCTTCTGCATCCGAGCAATGGCCTTTTGCAACTGGTCTTGAGCCTCCTGCTCAGGCGACTTGGGCTGCTGCGGCGTTTGGCTTTGCTCCGCATCGTCCTGGTCACTCGAATCGTTTTTGTCAGGCGATTGGCCGCCTTCGGGCGGCTCGGAAGGGTTCTTCTGCTCAGAAGCCTCCTTCGACTCGGACGACTCCTTCGACTCGGACGGCTCGTTGGACTCTGCCGATTGAGTAGGGTCACTGGCCTGCTTGGAATCACCTGGCTCTTTCGGTGATTTGGGTTCACTGGCCTCTTGGGAGTCGCTGGACTCTTCGGGATCGTCCGATTCCGGGGGATCGTCCGACTCGGGAGGTGCATCCGACTCGGGAGGGTCGTCCGACTCGGGAGGGTCGTCCGACTCGGGAGGGTCGTCCTCACGAAACTCCTCACTGAGCGCTTCGGCACGCTTGGAGATCTCCTCTTGTTCCTTCAACACCTCATCGATCGCCACCCCGTTCTCGGTGCGAGCCCGCACGCTGCGCTCGTTTCGCTCGCTCAGCCGTAACTGCTTGATCATTTCGGCAATGCGTTTTTTCTCATCGCGGATGCGAGAGCTGCGGTCTTCGCTGAGCAGCAATTTGAGCAGACTTTCCAGCTCGCCGGTCGCCGATTTTTGATCTTCGAGGGCTTTGGAGAGCTGGCCACTCGCGATCAGAGTACTGGCTCCACGCATCTTTTCGAGCACAAATCGCTCACGTGACTGGCGAGCGACTCGCTTCAACAACGCTGCTCGCTCGGGATTCTCGCGACCCTCGACGTCTGCCAATCGCAGCAACAGCTCCTCGAGGCGAGCGTACCGTGCGGCGACGCTCGATTGCTTGGCCACCAACGGATCGCCCGTCTCGTTCACGGCGCTCGCGTCTTGAGCCCGTGTAGGCGGAGCCATCACACAGATCGACGAAATGCACAGAAAGATCGCGACCCTGACCCCCAGGCGGCTGCCGAAGGAAGCGGGGATTCGTCGTGTCGATTCAATGACGTGCATAGGGATGCTATGATCAGGAATGTGACGGTGAAATCTTAACCGACGCAGGGGCTGCCGCGGTAACTGCAGGCACCCGCTGGAAGCCTACGTACATGCTATTTGAACAGATCCAAGACGCGATTCTTCTGTTCGTCCTCAGTTTCGTCCAACAAACTTTCTTGGTCCTCGATTAATCCTCGCATCAAGTCTAATATCTCATTGAAACTCTCCAAGTCCAGCATTTTTTCCAGGACCGCGGATAGTTGCAACAAGATTTCGTCGTTCGTCGCGACTGCGTCACGCACCGATTGCTCCATTTGGGCGACCGTGGCCACGTCCGCATTTTCGCCTCCCACAGGATCGGCTGTCGACATCAAAACCCGTTCCAATTCGACAATTTGACGCCCTAAACGAGGGAAAGGTTCCTCCACCACGGCGCTGAGAGGCATCCGAACGCCTTGTTCGAGACGCTCGCGACGGTCGACTGAGTCAATCCGATTATTGATCATTTCGAGTACTAAATCGTCCAGACCGGCGACGATTCCAGCCAGTTCCTCGGTCGACTTCGACGCCTGCAAACCAGCCTGGCGGATTCGCAACTGGACCCGCTGGCGGGAGCGAAAATCTTCCCGTTCGACGTCGTTGGGTTGTTTCGCCGCGTCAGAGTCCTCGCTGTTCGCCGCAGGGACAGTCGCCTCTTCTGCGGGTGTCGTGGGAGGGGCGTCGGCGGTCAGCTTTTCGATCACCTTGGTCGCTTCGCCTTCGATCGCAGTCAGGCTCTGCCGCAGCCGGCGAGTCTCGTCGATGGCTTGCTCGAGACGCGAACGAAATTCGAGTTCCCGACGCTCCAACGTCGCCAGCAACGTTTCTGGCGTGACGACTTGCAGCCGGACGATTTCCCCCTGCGTCACATGCTCGGCACCCAGGTCGAAACGGTCTTGAGCGGTCGTGCCGATCGTCACCGTCGCGCCCGGCACGATGGTCTGAAGTACTTCTTGATCGACGAGTTCACGCAGATCAATCGCGAACTCAGCCTGGCCCGCCCGATCGAGTTCGGGTGTGAGCAAATGCTCTTGCTCACCCGGTACCGAGGGCACCGACGGCAACTCGCTATCGGTCTCCAACTCAAGTTGACTTCGGACCCTCATCGTCACCGTCATCTCGTCGACACCATAGTCGTCTGTGGCATTGGCGGTGATGGGTAGGATCGCAATCGGGGTGATCGAACTTCCGATCCCCGATAGCTTCATGGTCGTCACAGGCGGTTCGTCACGCACAACACCGATGAAATAACGATAGGCTGCCTGGGCGGAGATGCCCTCGGCGTCACGGGGCACGATGCGAATGGAGGTGGCACTGCGAAGATCGTCGAGCTGCAAAGTAAAACTCATCGCATCATCAGCGATCGTCACCGGCACCTCATCGGCAGCCTGCATTTCGCCCTCTGGTGCTTCGCCCTCTGGCGTTTCGCCCACAGGCGTTTCCTCTGGCGTCGACGCGGCTTCCCCCGACCTCCCCGATGTTTGCCGCCTAGCCTCAAAATCATCCCCCGAGACGACCACGTCCACCTCGCCAATAGGTGAACTGGTTCGCCCCACCAGGGTCAACGAACTGCCCTCCCGAATCCGCACGCCCGCTTGGTAGTCGAGCTGCTGGTCGTACTGATCATCGACCGAGAACACTCGCAGGTAATCGGGATATCGAACTTGCATCCGCATGTCGGCGATCGCTGGCGGATCGACCGCTTCGATACGGAAATCACTGAGTCGGTCGTCGAGCCCGCGGATCGTTAGCGAGACCGACCCGGCGAGCGAGGCCAAGGGCGGCCCATCCAAAACGAATGACTGGTATCCATCGACGACGCGACCGACACGGCGCAGATTGCTCTGCCCTCGTTTGCCCTCCTCATCGACGTAGGAAACGGTACACAATGCGGGAACTTCGTGCCCATGCTCCTCGCCGGCCGCCCGAATTCGCAGCGTCGCATGACTCCCTCGCGCCAGACGCACGACTCGATTATCGAACTCCACCAACTTCGTCGCGCCGTCATCGTTCTCGGTCGCGGCGATGATGGGCACTTCGACACCAACCATTTCCAGTGCGGCGCGGCGCGGCCAAGGTGAATCGGACCACAGCGTCAACCGACTGACCGCGCGGGCAAACGTGCTCGGGCTGGCGACCGCCATGACCACCATGGCGAGCAGCAGCGGCACGACGAACATCAGCTTCTGTCGAATCGGCTCGGTACGGAAGACTCGGCTCAGGTCCACATGCGGGACTTGCCGCTCAGCTTCCAGGAAGACCGCCTTCATGAACGTCGCACTATGTGCATCGCCTTCGCGTGGCGTCTCACCCAACTGCACCGCCGTCACGAATCGACCACCAAGCTCTGGGTGCTGGCGTTCAATCAACAACGCGAGCGAATCATCCGGCAGTTTTCGCCGCAGCGGTGAGATCAAGAAACGCCACAACAGGACAGCGGCCACCGCCAGCGTCGTGATCAAGACCACCGCTCTGGCCGATCGCGGCATCTCACTGCCACCGATTCGCACCGGTAAATAATCAATCAAGAACGCGATCCAAAACGCTGCGAGTATCGCCGCGACGACCGCCAAGAGTGAATCCCACACGATGTACCGACGCACTCGATGTCGCAGTCGCGATAACAGTGTTTGCAGTTGCGGATGCATTGTCGGTTCAGTCATGAGGATTGAAAAACTAAAAACTACTTATGCCAAACGGTGCAGTCGACGCGTCACCCATTCAAACGTGAGCACCGACGCAATCAACCACATCAAGACTGCGTTGCGGCGTTCTCCAAAGAGCAGATCGGGTGTCCCGGCGAGCACGGTAACCTGCGGCTGGGCGACCATTTCGGAGGCGAGTTTAGCCGCCAGAGTCGCGGGGCTCTCACTACCATTGACGGGGAAATAAATGCCCTGCGTCGCGGCGGCCAACTGAATCAATTCGTCGTCGGCACGCCTCGGACGCTCCAGCTCGCTGGTCGGCAATCGCACCTGCACACTCTGCCGCAAAACCTCTTCGTCGAGAGCGTCACCCACGGTCAACTGAATCTCATAACCACCACTCTTCGTTGCGACGAAATTGCCCGTGTACGTACCGCCGCGAGGCGAATCGGCAGCGGGTGTCAAACGTAGATCGCGGAATCGACCGTCCGGGGATAGCAACTTGGCCGTCACAAAGGGTTCGTTGAGAGGTTGATATTGGTCGTCCACGAGCACGGCTCGCAGCGTCACGGTCTGGCCAACCATCGCGCGGGTGGCGTCAGCCAACAACATGCCCCGCTTACTGTCACGAAGCAATCGCCCTTCACTCACCCAGCGAATCAGTTTGGTGTAGTAGCTGTCGAAATACTGGTCGCCAGCCGCCCGCAACCGCCACATCTCGCCACTGCCTTGAAAGTAGACCCGCCCCGCACCATAGAATTGGCTCGCAAAATAGATCGGTAGATTCCCACTAATCTCAGTCGTGGGATCCGAGAAATACGCATAGACCTTCGCCCCGGGCTTGGCACTTTTGACGCCCACAAAGTCATAAACGCTACCGACCTGCTGCCAAATTTCAAAACTCTGCTGAGGCGTGTCGGCAATCCACAAAAATTCCGCAGTAGCCGCTTCGGGAGTGAACTGCAGTGGCCAGGCATTGCGGCCGCCTTGACGTCCTCCTCCTAACAAGGGCCCCCGTGTGGCGAGATTAACGGGAAAGAAACCACGGATTTGATTCGTTCTGGCGTCACTTCGATCGGCCGTGATCTTGGGGTGGTAGACCGGACCGGCCACCAACACCATGCCGCCCGCTTGCTGGCTCAGGAAACGATCGAGCAGGTCGAGCGATGCCGACCCGATCGCTGACCAATCGGGATCGAACATCACCACCGCGTCGTACTCGAACAGTTCCTCGGCGGTCTCAGGAAACGCGGTCAACAATTCGTCAGCGTCTTGGCTCATGCCCGGCCGTCCCGTTTGCAGCCAGACATCGAGTTGAACCGATTCGTCGCGAAAAAACAGGTTGCGAACAAAGCGATATTCACGGGTCGGCCCCCCGGCAATCGCGAGCACCTTCAATTTCCGAGCAACGACTTCGTAACGTGCCGTTTGCATGTCGTCGATGCGGTTGTGGTCATCCGGAGGCGCAACGATGCGTACGGCAAGCCGCCGGCGACCGACCGTTTGCGGCTCGATCTCAAAGCGAATGTCCGTCAGGGTGGCGTCCGGTTCCAGGCGGACATGCCGGCTTTCGAGCACCTGCCCACCCGGCAGACTCGTCGCCGCCTGATCTCCTCCACCGGCGTCCGCGGCATCCTGATCGTCGTTATTGTCCAAGGCGTCGATCAGTTCGACATCGACGTCGAGTGCGGATTTGCCCGTCGCCTGCAACACCGCCGCGACAACGAACTTGTCGCCCGGATAGACGCGCCGGGGTACTTCCAAGTCGACGACGCGCACGTTTGTCGGCGGCTGACTGCTGCCCAAGCCAACGGGGTACAACGCTACCTCGTCGCGGCGGGCCATCGTGCGGGCCGACGCGAGCGGGGTGGGACCATTGTTCTGCCCGTCAGTGATCAGTACCACCCCCGCCAAAGTCGTCGCGTCGTGGTCAACCAAAATGGAACGCAGTGCATCACCAATCGGGCTCAACGGATCGCTCGCGGCGAGTTGCGATTCCCAATCAATCGAAATCGCTTCGGGAGCCCGCAGAGAGTCCTGGTCCTCCCCCTGCGTGTCATCGTCCGACGGGATAAGCGGATCCGCGCCGCGATCGGATTCCCGCTCCTCACCGTCGGCACCCTCGGCACCCTCGGATCCCTCGGATGCCTCGGAGGAACTCGGTGCCGAAAGTCCGACAACGGATTGAAACGACTGATCCGTACGGACAGTGTAAACGCTACCCAGCGAAATGATGCCGATCACCATCGTGATCGCGGCCACCCACAACATCCACCCCACCGTTTCGCTGCGGTTGGAGCCCTTGGCGGATTGGTTGTCGCCGTCCGGATTCGACCGAGCCGGCCGCAGCGAAGCGGTGGCCCCCGTGGCCAACGCCAGCACACTTGCGATCGCAAAGATCGCCAAACAAAAGGATCCGAACAACGCAAACGGACTCGTCGAAATGCCGCCGGCAGTACCAGACGGCGAACTCCGCTGACTCGCTTGCGAACTCACGTTGGCTTCCGATTCGGCGTCCGCTTCGACGGTCGAAGATGTCGAAATCAATCGTGGCCCTCCCGCTCCTCCCACCGCATAGACGCTCGTGCGATGATCCTTGTTTAAGGTGTCGACCAGGTCGGACTTCGCGACCAGATCAACGGCTGCCTGGGTACGCGACGTCGAATCCGGTCGATCATCCGCCGGCAGCGACATCGATTGGCTGGTATCCACCAAGATCACGACCTCGCTCGGCCGCGTGACGCTCCGTTCGGTACGGCGGACCAAATCAAAAAACAGAAAGACGAGCGCCAGCACCGCGACTAAACGCAATCCCACGAGGGTCCAACGCACCGGGCGTACCAACTCGGCGACGTCGCGACGATAGTAAAACATACAGATCGCCAGGGCCGCGACGATTGCCACGACCAGCGACGCCCACACCCACCATCCATCGATCGCCGCGGCGCGAGCAAATTCATAAACAATCATCGTGTCACCCCCACGGTGTCTGTGTCCTGAGGCGCAGTGGACGGTTTGACCCTGCGATGCCGGGAGCGCGTATGGGGCCGCGATTCACTCGCAGAATTTGGATCGTTCAGCGCCGATGCCCGGCGGAGGAAACTGTGGCCGCTCGCCTCACCGGCGGATGGTTTGACATGATAGGAAGCCCAAGCAGCCAGGGCTTGTTCGACAGCCAGCAAGATCGCCAGGAGCGCCAACAGCAGCAGCAGAAACGTGGACATGCCACCCACGTTGGAATCATTTTCCCATTGCGAGGTGGAGATAAACTCAATCCCCAATCCGGGTAGGTCGCGAAGGATCTCAGCCTGCGGCATCGCCGCCAAATCACTTTCGCCCAGCCGCAACACCGAAGCCATCGGCAACACGCTGGTCCGCCCGTCGACGGCCGTCCGCTGCCACTCGTCGACCCCCGGCATCAGGAAATCGTCCAGCCCCGCCTCATCGGCGATCAACATCTCCGCCGGCGACACTTCGATCAATGGTGACTGATCGTCGGCTTCCAACTCGATTGACAAACGCGGCGGTTCATCGGCCGGCAATAACAACAATGCCGTCGGAAGATAGGTGTCACCGGGCACCGGCAGGACGGCGGGCTCGTCGACCAGTCGCGACGTCGGAGGCGCCGCACCGCTGAACAACATCGCATTGGTTTGCAACAAGAACACGACGAAGCTCGGATCGCCCGGCCAGTTATTCCACGCCCCATCCAACCCTGACATGACGGTCACGATTCGACCGCGGCCGAGACCATGCCGTACCGCGATGGGTTGACCATCCGAACGGGCCAGCAAAACGCGAGTATCGAGGGAATCCGTCGCCTCGGACGCACTGGGCTCGCCGACACCCCCGTCCAATGCCAAGGGATCGGATGCCCGAATGCCCTCCGGTGCAGAGTCAGGTACATCCAACGCCCCATCTTCCACCGGAACACCCGCCACCGGAACCCATGCACGCTGCATGTTGACGAGGCCAAAGACAGCGTTGCCGGCTCGAGAAATCGGGCCCAGAAGGTCGCCGTCTTTGCCGAACACCACCCCACCGCGATTGGATTCACCGGGAACCACTCCATCACTCGCTGCCGGGGACGCCTCCCCGCTGGATTGCACGCGATCAAGCTGAAAGGGCAACAGACGGCGATCGTTTCCTGTCAGCACACGGTTGTAGTTCTCACGGGAGACATCCGAACCGAGGAACCACGCCAAACCACCACCATCGCGCACGTATTGCTGGAGAGTTTGAGCGAGTCGATCGCTGATTTCGGGGAGGTCAATCAAATAGATCGCTCGATATCGCTGCAACGTTTCCAAGGAAGCGTCACGGAGCATGGCGGCCGGGCGAACTTCCGGAATCGCGCCAATGCGAACCTGGCTGCCGGGGTCCAATACGGAGGAAACATGGTACGCACCGAGCCCATCAGCGTTCCCGTCAATGATTAACACACGTTGGGCGTCCGCCAATGGGATCGTGCAGACGCGGGTGTTGTCGATCGCCAAAGCGTCGTCGGGCAAACCGACGCGGACCACATGGGTTCCCTGGCGATCGATGTAGATCTGGAATGACTTGGTCAGTTGCTGGCCAGCGGGAATGGACTCGATCATGATCGCCGGCAAACTCTGTATTTCACCGCTGAGCGAGGAGGTCGGATCGGCAACGTTCACGTCGTCGCCATAGGTGATCACCGCGGCGGACAGAGCCACGTTCTTGACTTCGGTATCCGAGTAGTTCTTCACCGTCACGTTCACCATCACCGGCACGCCCGCGACCCACACATCGGGTTCGGGAGCCAGATCGGTGATCGCAAGGTTCCGCGGCGAGACGGCCTCCGCGTTCTCAACGCAGTCGATCATGCGGATTTCCGCACCGCCCTTCTCCGCCTTCTGCAACGAGGCGGCCAAACGGCGTGGCGACTGCCAATCACGCCGCGAGAAATCGCTGATCACATACAGACGCCGCTCGTCCGAAGGATTGGCATCGAGCAGATCGCCCGCCAAGTCGATCGCGGGCACCAGGTCGGTTCTCAAGGTCGATGCCCGGGTGCTCATCAATCGTTCGATCTGACGAGCGTCGTGAGTGACCGTTTGCGCAGCGATGTCAGCGGCCGCATCGGCGGTCCCGGTTTTCGAATTGCTGAGCACTGCGGCGCGACTCGCCCGCATCACTGTCAGTTGATGCACACCCTCGTCCGCACTGAGCCGCCGAACCAAAGTACTGATCGCTCCCAATGCACGGTCATAGGCCGTCGTATCAGGCCCAGACTCACCCGTCAGTTCGCCCTGTCCCGCACCACCACCGACACGCTGCCGCATCGAGTAGCTGTCGTCGAGCACGATCACATGGTGCGTCGTCTGTCCTCCGATCGCCCCGATAAAACGTTTGCCGCCAATCAATCCCGCCAACACCGCGATCAATAACGCCGCGACCGCCAATCGAGTCAGCAGGAGCAAGAGTTGACGCAACACGATCCAGCGACGCTGCTTGCGATAACTGGCCATCAAAAAATCCATCGCCGCCCACTGCGTTCGACGATGGCGCAGCAGATTGATCAAGTGAACCAGTAGCGGAACACCGACAAAAAGGAAACCTGCGGCAAGAGCGGGATACAGAAACAAGGATGAACGAGGAGTTAGAGGGCGAGGGAGTCCGTTACTTATACACAAATCGATTGATGCTGAAGGCGTTACAGCAATTGGCCGGTGGTCGAGCGAAGCGAACAACCACCGGAAATGGGGAGCACAGGTCAATCGACCCTGAAGAGGTCGCAGTTCGTCGGCACCCGCGCAGAGTCTCCATTCGGGGTCGTGTCATGGGCGAATGCTCATGACCGCGGGTGGCGCGGCGTTCACACATGGCGAATTGCTTAAATTTCTCCAGGATAAACCTTCTTTCTTCTATTTCCTTTGTCTTGCTGATAGGAATTTGGCGAGGACGGCGTCGAGCGGGTCGGAGGTGCGGACCTGCATCGCGTCGATCTTCAATCGGCCGCATGTTCGACGCACCTGCTCCAGAAATTGATCGAGGGCTTCGAGATACCCCTGGCGCAGTGCGGCAGGATTGCAATTCAAAAACATGGGGTCTTCCAGACCTTCGAAACGGGTCGCACCGGTGAACTCAAAGTCCACTTCGTCATCATGCAAGACTTGAAACAGGGCCACGTCATGGCCTTGGGCACGCAGCAATCGCAGGCCTTCGGTGAGCGACTCGACACCGAGCAGGTCTGAGATCACGCACACCAAACCACCCCGTGGGATCGCCGCGGCGACTTGGCGGGTGACCTTGGGCAACTCCGTCTCACCATCGGTGGTCGAGGACGCCAGCGACCGCAACATCCGATGCAGCTGATGCTGATTACTGCGCGCCGGAATGCTGTCGCGGATTTGGGTGTCGAATGTGAATAGTCCCACAGCATCTTTTTGCCGCAGGGCGAGATAGGCGAGCGAGGCGGCAACCGAAGCGGCGTACTGAAATTTATTCCGCTCGCCTTCGCCGTACCCCATGCTGCCGCTGCAGTCGACCAGTAGGTGCAAACGGAGATTCGTTTCCTCCTCGTACTGCTTGATCGTCAAGCGATCCTGACGCGCATACACTTTCCAATCGATGTGCCGCATCTCATCACCGGCCACATAGGGTCGGTGCTGCAGAAACTCGATCGACTGGCCGAAGTACGGACTGCGATGCATCCCCGAGAGAAACCCTTCGACGACCCGGCGGGCCGTCAGTTCCAATCGGCGAATACGGGCAGTGACTTCAGGTCGCAAATATTTTTTGGAATCGGGCATCACGTGACAATTCGTCTTCGGTCGTAGGAGTCGCTCCGATGATTCGCTCAATCACGTCATCGCTCGTGATGCCTTCGCTCTCGGCTGTGAAGTTTACCACCATCCGGTGGCGCAGGACTGGACCGGCGAGCGAGGAAATGTCTTCGACCTGCACGTGATGGCGCCCCTGCAGCAGCGCTCGGGCCTTACCACCCAAAATCAAGAACTGGACCGCGCGCGGCCCCGCCCCCCAGCCGACGAGGTCGTCGACGAAATCGGGCACGCCCGCTCCGCCAACGCGTGTCTGACGAACGAGTGACAGTGCATAACGGATCACATGATCGCTGACCGGCACCTGGCGAACGAGGTGTTGCAACCGCAGAATTTCCTCGGACGTCAGCACCGGCTCGGCGACCGCGGTCGCGATGCCCGTCGTGCGGCGAGCGACTTCGAATTCCTCGTCGAAACTGGGGTAGTCGACGAAAATTTTGAACATGAACCGGTCTTGCTGCGCCTCCGGCAACGGATAGGTGCCTTCCTGCTCGATCGGGTTCTGGGTCGCCAGCACAAAAAACGGATCATCGAGCACATGCCGCTCGCGCCCCGCAGTGACCTGCCGCTCTTGCATCGCTTCAAGCAGCGATGCCTGGGTTTTGGGCGGCGTCCGGTTAATTTCATCCGCCAAGACAATATTGGCGAACAGAGGTCCCGGCATGAAACGCAATTCACGGTGGCCCGATGCGCGGTCCTCTTCGATGATTTCGGTACCCGTCACGTCGGCGGGCATCAGGTCGGGAGTGAACTGAATCCGGCTGAACGAAAGATCGAGCGTTTTGGCCAGGGTGCTGATCATCAGCGTTTTCGCCAATCCCGGGACCCCCTCGAGCAACACATGTCCGCGGCTGAACAGACAGATCAAAATCTCGTCAATCACATGTTCTTGACCAACAATGATCTTGCCGAGCTGGGCCAAAACCCGCTCGCGGGCGGCATGTAGCAAGCCCACGTCGGATTCACTGACAGGGGGTTGGTTCATTCAGACAGTCTCGATCGAGGACAAAAGTTAGCCAAAGAGTCAACGCAGTTTAACCCACTGGACTGGTTTGTGATGCCGGGGGCACGGTTTCCAAGAGGGATTTCGCCAGCTTGATCTTGTGTTCGCAGACGGAAATTCGCTAGCTCTGCGTTTTTACCAAATCATGGGTGCGTGCCTGTTAAATGCCGTTCTGTTCCTCCCCGCCACCACAATCCAGCCATGAATCGCTCGCAATACCGCCTTTTCTATACAGTTTTGCTGGCTGTTTGGGTCGTCGTGCCGGTCGGCTGCGCAAGCTGGCTCGGGCGAAATTCGAATGATGACGCGGAGCATTTACAAAAATTGCTCCACGTTCCTGAACTGCCCAATCTGATTCGCGAGGCCGCGATTCCGAACGGTATGCAGGCCATTAGCGTCGATGGCGTCGCCGTCGTAAACCAATTGCCCGGCACGGGAGGCCCCGCGATGCCTTCGGGTTTCCGGGATCGGTTGCTCGAGGAGATGAAAATCAATGCGATTTCGGATCCGAACGAATACTTGGAACGCGACGATAACGCGCTCGTTCAAGTTCGTGGTTCCATTCGCCCGGGGGCACGCCGCGGGGATTCCATCGATTTACAAATCCTGACGCCCCCGAAAACCGAGGCGACCGACCTCCACGGCGGGTGGCTGCTCGACACACGCATGCGCCACCAGCAAATGCTGCAAAATGCCGTCCGCAGCAGCGACGTTCTCGCCGTGGCGACTGGCCCGATGCTGACCCGCGGCGACTACGATGGAACCGCTGACCAGACGCTGCAAGTCACCGGTCGTGTCCTCTCCGGTGGCGTGGTGCAAAACGATCGGAAACTCGGATTGGTCGTCCGCCCACAGTACCAACACGTTGAGGTCTCCAAGGCTCTCGCCAGCGCCATCAATCGCCGCTTTTACTTCTTTGACGGTTCCACCCGCCGCGGGATCGCGAAACCGACCGAAGATGACTACATCGAACTCGATGTGCACCCCCGCTACCGCAACCACGAGGAACGGATGATGGCTGTGGTGCGGTCGATCACCGTCGCGGCGGAATCGAGCAGCACACAGGGTCGTCTGGTTGAGTTGGCGAGTGAACTGCGCTCCCCGGCAACCGCAGCCGACGCGGCCCTGCAACTCGAAGCGATTGGCGAGAGCGCCGTACCCACACTGATCGACGCAACCTCACTCGAAAATCCCGAGCTACGCTTCTATGCCGCCGAGGCGCTGGCCTACCTCGATCGAGTGGAAGCGATCCAGCCACTGATCGACGCGATCCGTAGCGAGCCAGCATTCCGCGCTCCCGCGTTAGACGCGTTGCGGGGAATCGACCAAACATCCGCCGTCGCCGCGTTGAAAGGACTACTGGACGAAGCCAGCCTCGAGACTCGCTACGGCGTGATGACCGTGCTACGCGACCGCAAAGACGGCCGCGCCCTCCTGGGTGGTGAAAATCTCCATGGACAGTTTCGCATGTACGAGATCAAGTCCACCGCGTCGCCTGCTGTCGTCGTGTCGCTCAACCGGAAACCCGAGATCGTGCTATTGGGCAAGCTATCTCCCCTGTCGAGCTCGGCGTCGATGGTCGGATCCGGTGGCATTGTCATTCGGCCATTGGAAGTTGCCGAGCGAAGGACCGGCGACGCGGACAACGCACGATTGCGGATCAGCCGCTTCCGCCCCGGCAAACCCGATCGGTTCGCCGAAGTCGACGCGACCGTCGCCGGCTTGCTGCGCGGCATCACCGAGGTCGGCGGTGTCTACGGAGATGCCGTGGCGACGCTCCGCATGGCCAAATCGCAAGGGATCCTCGTTGACCAACTCGCCTTTGATCCCCTGCCTAAATCGCAACGAACGTATTATCGCAACGAAGAGTAAGCACATACGCATAAGTTCTTTGATAGAACCCCGGGGCTAGCGTCCATCGGCTAACTCCATACGAAAACTTCGGCACAGGTACTTACCGTCATGCCTCGCTCTTGCAGTCCTGCAAGAGCAAGCGTTACTTCCCTGCCGGTGACACCGGCGATGCGGATTCCGCATCCCCTGGCGAGCTGATGCCCACATCGATCATGGAACCGTTGGAGAACTCACTGGCACTTACGCCCGGTTGAGTTGCCGATGGATTGAATGGTCCCGAGCTGATCGGCCGGGGCACGCAGATATCCTCCGGATGACAGCTAGGTTCCAGGTACCGTCCGAGTTCGTAAGCGTCTTCATCCGCACCAGGGCACCAGGCACCTTCTGCCAAACCGATTTCGGCGTAGGCGAGAAGAGATCCTTTTTGCATATGGAAGTCGCGGATGGCGAGGTTGTAGTTCGAGATCGAGCGATAGAAGTCGGTTTCCGAGAGCACGACGCGGCGTTGGGCCTGCAACAGAAAGTTAATATTGTCGGTGCCGTCGATGTACCTTCTTCGCAGCACGTCGACCTGGCGAAGGTCAGCGAGGTAGCGGTTGTAGTTGGTTTCGACCAGTTGGTAGGTCAGATCAATGGATCGAGCTGAAGACGACAGGTCGTGACTGATCCGCAATTCGGTTTCATTGAGCAGGGACCGTTCCCGCTGGAGGTTAAGGTTGGCGTGAGCGACCGCGTTGCTCGCCGCACGCAGACCGATGGGCGCCGAAAACTCGACCCCGGCACCCCATTGTTGGTACTGCCCACTGGTGATGGAGCTGACCAGGTTCTGATCATAGGGCGCCCCCGAACTGTTCCCGATCAAGTGATTGCCCAACCCGACCCAGCGATACGTACCGACAAAGTCAGCTTGCGGACGTCGGTTCAGTCGAGCGGCGACGAGTTCGAGCTCCCGTCGTTTGACGTTGTATTTTTGGCGGCGAACTTCGACGCGCCGTACGAGTGCTTGGCCCAGCGCACTCTGCCAATCAAAAACGACTTTGGCGTCGAGTGGCGGCGTGGTTGGTTTGAGCAAGGTACCATCGGTGGCGGGCATACCAATCAGGTAACGCAATCGTTGTTCGACCTGATACAGCCCCACTTCGCCGGCCAATGCTGATTGGACCTGAGCTTCGAATTCGTAGTACTGCGAACGGGCTTGAGCCTCTTCGTCGCTACGCCCAGCACCGACTTCCAAACGGACTTGTTGGTATTGGTAGGTTTGAAGTGCTGACTCGCGCCCCTTCACACTCGCTTCGAGAACGCGGTAGGCGGCCGCCAACTCCCAGTATTCCTGCTCGACCTCGGCAACCATCGTAATCACCGCCGCCTCAAAATCGGCAAGCGCGACATCTTCGTTCACCCGTGCGATCAACACACCGTTGTAGGTACCGGCGATGGGACTGTTGCCAACGATGCGATTGTAGGTAGCCCCGGCCCCTTTCATCAACGGTTGCCGATACTCGGCTTCCATGAATCCGGAGAAGGCACTGGGGAACAATTGGCTGCGGCGACTGGGGTCGTCGGTACGGGTGTAGGTCACATTGTTACGTAACGCAAAAGTGGCCCCGGTCGCCGTCTTCTTCTTGATCTCGTTGTTGTAGGTTCCGAGCGTCTGGTTGGTATACGTCGGGAAGAGGTTGCCGACGCCACCGATCGCCGCGGGATTGAGGTTACGCGGCGCGTCAACCTTATTCCAGAACAGCGACTGGGAGTACTGGGCGTCGAAGGCAGACAGTGCCGCTTCAATACCAAGCTGAGGACTGGCGTGAGCAAGGCTGGGATCATAAACCGTCGTCATCGCTGCCGGGCTGGTGATGATCGTGCCACCGATCGAGCGCAGCACGGGGCTGTTGGCCAGTGCCGTTCGAATTGCGTCTTGCAACGTGATCTCAACAGCCGGCAGGTGCGAGGGATCCTGCAGCGAATGCGGCATGGTCGTGACCTCTGCGGCCTCAGTCTGTGGCGTCGCACACTCCTGGACCTCCGGATATTCAATTTTCAATGCCGAGTTGTCGTGGTACGACATCACGGTATCGTGCGGGCCATCGGGGATTTTCTGTGCGAGGTTGCACCCCACCGTGGCGATCGATGCCACACACCCACAGACAATCGCTGCCAAGCGCCGGCGACGTGTGCGAGCGTGGGTCGATTGCCTAACGCCCGTTCGGTCGCTTGATAATTTCGCAGTCCGGCCCGTGCTCGTATCGCTGAGGCGGTCGTCGTTGGGATGCCGATCCATGGCTAGCTCAATCTTTCAAAAACATTGACTTCGGTGAGGCCACTGCAACTCGAGACACTCGACATCCATGTCGGGCAGTATCTCGAGCGAGCGGGTGACAAATTACGACAGGCTGTTCGGCCCGGTATTCTCTGTTCCAACTTGATTCCGACCGAACGGTCGACTACGGCAACGCGATAAACGTGCCCGACACAACAGCGGCCTCGACGATAATCGCTCGACGTTCCAGTGGTGGACGTTGAAAAAACTTCGGCGTAGGTGATCCGACACGGTAGTAACCTTTGCTGTAGATCTCCTCACACGGTGGCTGCACCGTCGCGAGGTAGGGCAGCATGGGCATGGTGGCAAAGAACCGCGTGCCCGAGGCGAGAGGCTGGAAGTACCCCCAACGCTCATGACCATGGCGTTCGAGCATCCGATCCTCGAAGTACAACGGATGCGAAAATGTATTGGGTGCCGCCCAGGGGCGGATTAACTCCGGCCAAGATGCCTCACCAGCCAACAGAGCCCGCTCATAACCGTCTTCGGGCATGGCAATCATATTGAGTTCGTCACCCGCACTGACCGTTTCAGGAATGCGACCATTGCCGATCGGTTTTTGATCCGTCGAAACGGCCAACAGCGGCGGCAGCACGAAGCGTCCCTGTTCGACTTCAGGATATCGTCGTTTGATAAACGGCTTGGCCAACACACTCTCGTTGTCTTTGACGGCCGGGTCGACTTCGTTCGCCTTGGGTGACGTCGCATCATCTTCCTCGGGAATCTTTTTCAACTCCGCCGAGGCTGCCGAACGAGATAACAAGCCGTCATCGCCGCTGTCATCATCGAGCAACTGGCGCAAACGTTCTTTGCGTTTCTCATCTTCAGAGAGAAACTCTTCCACGTCCGAATTGAGCTCAGTCTCGAGACTGAGATCGGCACCCGAGTCAGACGCTGCTTTGTCAGACGCTGCTTTGTCAGGCGAAGCGGACGGATCGGAATCGGTCCCTGGCCCCTGCGTTGCAATCATCATCGCAAACGGGGTGGTCGCAGACCAACCGACGGTGACCTGTTGCGATTTGACTTTGAGGGATCCGTCGTCGGCCCATACCCACGTCGCGTTGACGCCGTGCGTCGCACCGATGGCCGCTAGAAAAACGAGAAACCGACGGCGGACAGTGTGTCGGGATGGCGAGCGGTTGACAGCCATGAAGCCCTGTGGAACGTCACCGAACCACCAGTCCCAGATTGGATTTGCCATTATGATGCGTCTTCCTTGCCGTGTCATGTGAATCAAAAAGCACATGCCGAGTTTTCCCGACAGCCGTTTTAATCGGCGGGACTCACACCACGAATGAATGAACAACGTGTAAAACCGGACTTCCCGGCAGGACCCGTTGGGCGCAACCAGCACAAGCGTTACAACTTCTGACCAGCAACGAAATTCGTTCGTTGGCCGTCCCTCCGTCCAATCACTACTAGCCGTCGTGTTTATTGAAGTCACCGACCCCCAGGACCCGCGTTTAGACGCCTATCGCAATGTCCGGATGAGCGACCCCCTCGATGGATTCATTGCCGAGGGCTCGCTCGTGGTGCGACGGCTTCTCCAAAGCGAATTATCGTTACGATCGCTACTCCTTCACGCCGGTCAAGAACACCGATACGCCGCTCTGATCCCTGCGTCGACGCCCGCGTTTGTGGTGGCCCCTCGAATTGGCGAACAGATTGCCGGCTACGATTTCCATCGTGGTGTGCTGGCGCACGGAGAATGCCCCACCATGCTCGGGTGTGAGCAATTGGCCCAACGGCGGCCCCGGCTGGCGCTCGCCTTGATCGGCATCAGCGATCCCGAGAACGTGGGCAGTCTGTTGCGGTCGGCGGCAGCTCTCGGCGTCCACGATATCTTGATCGGCCCGAAAACGATCACGCCCTATGCCCGTCGGGTCATTCGAGTCAGCATGGCATCGGTGTTTCATCATCGGTTCTATCATTTCGACCAGCCCCTGGAACAGATTGCACAGTTGCAGGCGGACCATATCCAGTTCGCCGCGACGACGCTCGACCGCGATGCGCTCGCAATCGACACGCTCGGTGGGCAACTCGCCGGCCATGGCACCGTCTTGGTCGTTGGCAATGAAGCGAGCGGACTCGACCAAGCCGTGCAGGACCTGTGCCGTATCCGCACGACGCTGCCAATGCACGAGACGACCGACAGCCTGAATGTGGGCGTTGCTGGGGCGATCTTTTTGTATGAGCTGAGCAAACAGATTCGATGAGCCGGCACCTACTCGATGCGTTTTTGCACAACGCACGAAACCAGCCGGAGGCGGTGGCCTTGCGTGCTCCCGGCCAACCTGATCGGACGTGGGCACAGCTCGTCGTGGAAGTGAACCGCACACGTCAACAGATCGAGTGGCTCGCAAACCAATCGCCCCCGCACGAGACCAGCCATCCCACAGCTGAGGGCATCCGCATCGTCTACGAGAGCCGCAATGCGCCCGCGGACGTCTCGATTGCTCTCGGATGCATCGCCGCCGGTGCCATCGAAATCCCGGTGGACGCGAGACTGCCGGCCGGCGTGCGACAGGAAATCATCCAACGCAGCGGTGGTGTTCCGTGGGAGACGGCCAGTCTGAATGCGCCCCCATTCCATGACGATTTCGATGCCTCAATGGACCAGCTCGACGGTTGGGCAAGTCGTGTCGACATTCATCGGCCGAGTCTGGTGCTATGGACCAGTGGCACAACGGCCCAACCTCGGGGCGTGATGTTGTCACAGCACAATCTCACCACCAATGCGAAGTCGAAGCTGCGAAGGGTACCCCAGCGTCACGGGGACGTGCGATTGACACTGTTGTCAATCGCTCACGCATACGCGAGAACCTGTGACATGGGGACGTGGCTGCTCTCGGGCTGCTCATGGACACTCGACTATGGCAAACATGCGCTCGATCAGATCGACATTGCCAACCGACCGACCATGATCAATTGTGTCCCTGTCGTGGCTCGAGAAATCGCCACGCGTCTGGAGGCAGCCGATCACACTCTCGATCGGCTACGCGTACTCGGATGCGGCGGCGCAGCGATGGCCCCCGAGTTATTTGCGAGGCTGCGGCGATGCGGTGTCGAAGTCATCCAGGGTTATGGGTGCACCGAGACGTCGCCCGTCATCTGCAGCTCCTCGCCCGGTAGAACCGCTGAGGGCTTGGTCGGCCCGCCCATTAACGCATGCGAAGTCCGAATCGAAGATCGACGCCTGTTCGTCCGCGGGCCCCTCGTGATGCTGGGGTATCTCGATGATCCCGAAGCGACGGCGGCAAAGATCGATCGTGACGGGTGGCTCGATACAGGCGATCTGGTGGAACGTCAGCATGACGGGCAACTGCGGATTCTTGGACGTGTCGATGACGTGATCGTCTTGGAGAACGGATTCAAGCTGCATCCTTTTACGATTGAGCAGGAGATCCTGCGGCGACATGCATGTGAATACGCGCTCATTTTGTCCGTTAATCAAGAACTCATTGTGGCGTTGCAGATCGAGATGCTCGATCACGATGCAGTTGCCTCGACGATCCAACCGCTGCTGCCGCCCAACACACCGTTTCGATGCGAACAGCTCAACCCGCCACTCTCACGGGCAAGCGGCGAGTTAACCGCCAAGAAAACGCCGCGACGCCAGGTCATCCGCCAGCGATTTGAAGCTCATATTTAGGAACGAGCGGAGAATTACTGCCTGAAATCGTGGTCGAACGCTCCGCGGTCGATCATTCCGACCGCGGAGCGTTCGGCCACTTGTTTTCCGCTCGTTCCTTGATGAGTCGAGGGGCCGACTGCCGGGGAACGGCACCATCTCCGGCCGCTGACGCGTCTCGTGATCGACCCAAGTGGCAGCGGATGACCAACGTCGCACTGCCCAGCTACAACCCCACAAAAGGCACGGGGACGAGCAACGCGTGTTGGCGAACCCAAGTGTCCACGCCGTCCCAACTCGTGTATTGACTCCCGGCGAGCACGACAAGATAAACCAGGACGATCGCGGGTGCGATCAGCAAACGAACCGTCCATCGCGAGGTGACGGCCCAGATTCGTTGCGTGCGACTGCGGCCTGTTTCGTGGCCGGCCTCCGCGGCGGTTCGCAGGCGTCGACATCGTCGCAACGCCAAGCCCGTCGCAATGCGTGCTGGCAACATGAACGCCACAAAAATCAAACAGGGCAACCATGCAATTTCCTGCGGCGTCGCTTCGATCTTGAGCAGATACAGCGGCAGCGGAAGCAGCACGAGGGTCAGAAACATCGCTCCCGCGTAGCTCCAAGGAGCGTACTGGAGGTCACGCCGCACGCGTCGCCATTGAAATATCGCCCGCCAGCGGTTCTCGGCGGCAAAGTGAGCCTGCAGCATCGGCAGTGTCAGCAGCACATACCCGAGCGTGAGCAAGGCCATCACGCCTACGACGCCTGCGGCAGCCCGTTGCCCATCGCGCGTGACGCCCATGATCACCACCGCCGGGAACAACCAAATCAGCGTTCCCACTGCGCCGCGCGTGCCGAGCCAAAACAGCATCGGCAACCGCAACGAAACCACAAAATCCCAACTGCGATCGGTCGCGGTGGACCAGGTCGTCGGACGCCATGCTTCGCGCAGGAACCGCTTCGGCTGGGGCCAAAGAAAATGCCGCAACTGACCGCCGCGAACCCAGGCCCACCACAGGTAGATGGTTGCCAGCATGGACACGAAAATCGCCAGCACACGAAGCGTTGTCGCCGTTCGCGAAGTGGGTTCGATGATCGCCACAACCGACTCCCAATGGACGAGCATCCGGATCGGCAATGACGCGATCCCCAGAGAAGCAGCGATCACGCCGATCTTTCCCGCCGATGCCAATCCAGGCAGACTATGCCGCAGCGTTCCGCCGCCCGCCAATCGTCCCGCAATGAACAATAAGTAACCCAGCACGGCGAGCTGCAGCAACGGGATCGCCGTCACCACGGCTAACAAAACAATCAGCCACCCCAAGCACCAAAGATTCCATGCCGTCTCGGTGAGTAGCGAGAAAACGCGTCGCAGCCGACTCGTCTCGGAAACATTGGCTGCCACGGGCAGCACGCCAACCCCCGTCTCCGGCGGCAAATGCTGCACGGAGGAAGTCGGATTGATCGTGCTAGCCCAACTCATCAGGAAACCTGCTTCGGTATCAAGTTAGAGATTCCCTATTTGACGGCCGATCATTCCATCGATCGGAGTGGCATCGAACCGTTCGAACGACGCGTCGCTCAACGCACCGACTCGACATCGACATCGACATCGACATCAATTTCGGCATCGTCGTCAATTTCCGCATCGATCGTCACGGTGTCGCGGCGTTGATCCAATCGACCGATCGTTTTCTCGACCAAATGCCGCAGTTTTTCAGCGGCGCCCTCGAACGCATCCCGAACCGTGGTGCTATGGTGACGCACCGAAATCGGTTTCAGACCACGTAATCGAGCTTCCATCACACACCGTTTGTCGCGATCTTCATTATCCCCAACGTGCTTGTCGGGTGCATGCTCCTCCGCCAGAAAAACCTCGACCCGTGTGATCCGCTGCTCGTAACGCTCCAACGCGCTCCCGACGGATTCCTGAACGTGAGCGTAAAGCGCTTCGCCGCCTCGGATATGGTTGTCTGTGTGAGTTTGAATCTGCATTTGGTCATCCTTTCACAGGTGATGATGGGGTGAGCGACGTGCCGCACCCAGCTAAATTATAGTGCAAACGCCACACCACATCAGCCCGTTGCGTTAATATATCTCCCCGTCGTGACAGCATGCCGCAACCCCCCCGTTCGAATTGAGATGGTAACCATGCAAGCCACCTATTCAGGAGGTGTTTTCAGCGATTCTCTCCCCGACGGGCGCGCCGGGGGGGAGGTCGAACTCGTCCCCGCGGGGATTGCGATCCGCTGCCCCACAGGCGAATCGTTTGTGATTCCCTACCGCGAGTGCCAAGTCGAAATGGGTGGCTACCATGGCCGGATGATTTTTTGTCGCAATCCCGATCGCTCGCTCACGATCTACTCGGACGATTCCAAGTTTCGCCGCGACCTATCGCTGGCGTCTGCCGGCACACTCGATGAACAGTTGGCAATCTCCCACCGGCAACGCCGCAGCGAGTCTCGGCGCAGCCTGTTCTATGCGTCGGCGTTCCTGCTGGCGATGGCGTTGTTGATTGTCGGAGGATTCTTCGGCATCCGTCGTGCCGCGAAAGCCGCCGTGCTGGCGCTCCCCACGAGTGTCGATGAGCAGATTGGCAACGCGGCGATGAAGTCGATGGATCTCGAAGGGCCTCCCGTGAAGGACAAAGTCGTCGTCGGAGCGATGCAAACCATCGTTGATCGATTGGCGCCCCACGCGGCTATCCAAGGCTTGAAATTCAATGTCCAGGTCGTCGATTCACCCACGATCAACGCCTTTGCATTGCCGGGAGGCAACATCGTCATCTATACGGGATTGATCGAAAATGCCGAGAATCCCGAACAGGTTGCTGCGGTGTTGGCCCATGAAATGTCACACGTGACCATGCGACACGGTCTGCAGCGAGTCGGTCAATCGCTCGGTATCTGGGCTGGATTAACCCTCTTGATCGGTGACGTCAGCGGATTGATGGGAGCGGGTGTTGATCTTTTTCACACCGCGTCGGTCAATCACTACTCGCGTGAACACGAAAACGAGGCCGACCGCGAGGGCGTGCGAATGCTACAAAAAGCGGCCATTGATCCCGCGGGGATGCCGCAGTTCTTTGCGATCATGGGAAAAGAACATGCCGACCTGCCGGGAATTTTCACGTGGGTGAGCACGCACCCGGATGAGGCGTCTAGAATAGCCCAAGTCGATGCTCAGATTGCAGAATTGCCTCCTCAAGAATATCGCCCCCTCGATATCGACTGGGCGGATGTGCACACTCATCTTCACAACCTTCCCGCCGACCAACCGCAGGACAAATGATGCAAGCCGAAATTCATGACCGTCCCGCATTCGCCAATATCCGGGTGCATCTGGAACCGGGCGAAGAGATCATCGCTGAGGCTGATGCGATGGCCAGCATGAGCGCTTCGATCGAAATGAAAACCCAGTGGAGTGGCGGTTTTCTCAACGGTGTGCTGAAACGGATCTTCGGTAGCGAGTCGATGTTCGTCAACACGTTTTCAACACAGAGCGGTGGCGACATTGTGCTCACCCAACCGTTCCCGGGCGATATCCAGTGTCTCGAACTCAATGGCAATACCATGTTCCTGCAACCGGGCGCATTCATCGCCTGCGAACCGGGCGTGAAGCTGAGTTTGGGTTGGGCGGGTTTCCGGATGTTCATTGCCCGCGAGGGATTATTTCGGCTCAAGGTCAGTGGCAAGGGTCGAATTTGGTTTGGTGCCTATGGCGGTATTTTTCAACGAGAGATCGATGGCGACTATATTGTCGACACCGGGCACCTCGTCGCCTACGAACCGACCATCGGTATTCAAATCGCCATGGCCGGCGGCCTCTTCTCGAGTTTCTTCAGCGGCGAGGGTTTGGTCACACGTGTGTCCGGTCCTGGTCGCATCTACATGCAGTCGCGATCGTTTGACGGTCTCGCTGCGTGGACCAATTCGCATCTCTATTGATTCATCATGCAACATCAACTGCTCGCCCAACCGGCGATGTCCATTGCCAAATTGACCATGCAGGCCGGCGAATCGATCACCTGCGAGGTCGGCGCGATGATCGCGATGACCAGCGGCTTTAACGTCGAGACGACCTCGCGGAATAAAGGTGGCGGTGGCGGTGGTCTCGCCAAAGGTCTCAAACGCATGTTCGCCGGCGAGAACTTCTTTCTCAACCATTTCACCGCTACCGATGCGAACCAAACGCTGATGATTGGCCCTGGGTTGTTGGGGGATATCATGCATTACCCACTCGCCGGCAGCACTCTGATCGTGCAGGGGTCGAGTTGGTTGGCATCGGCCGTCGGCATCGAGATCGACGCGACCTGGCAGGGTTTCGGTAAAGCTTTGTTCAGCGGCGAGGGGATGTTTTGGGTGAAGTGTAGTGGCAGCGGTGACCTGTTCCTCAATAGCTTCGGTTCGATCTACGAAGTGAATGTTAACGGCGAGTACGTCGTCGATACCGGCCACATCGTCGCGTTTGACGACACGCTGCAGTTCCGCATCGGCAAAGCGGGCACCAGCCTCGTGGGCAGCATTCTGGGCGGCGAGGGTCTGGTATGCAAATTCAGCGGCCAAGGCAAGCTTTATTGCCAAAGCCATAATCCCCCCAGCTTCGGCAAGTTGCTCGGCCCTAAACTCAAGGCACGATAAAGCACCATGATCAGTATCGCCTGTCCCAACTGCCAAAAACGCTACCGCTTGGACGACAAATTCGCTGGCAAACGCGCCAAGTGCAAGGAGTGTGGCCACATCATGGCGGTCCCCTCACCATCGCCAAGCGAGGACGCATCCCTGCCGCGGGCGAGCGCGCGACAACCTGCTGCCCCCGGTGCAGCGATCCAACCACCGCCCACGCCACGGCCGCAGCCTGTTGCAAAACCAGCTCCAACGGGCGCGGCTCGAGTCGCTGCCACCGGTTTGCCACCGGTCCGGCCACCGGCCGCGTTTTCAGGGGGTCCTGTCGAAAAATCTGCGGGTGGCCGCGGTCGGGGTGAGGCATCTCAAACCTTGCGGGGGACCACCAGTCACATGCAATACGAAATCAGCCAACGGCCTGATTTCTCCATCGTCAGTGTGCAAATACCGCAAGGACGCAAAGTGTTCGCCGAACCATCTGCGATGGTTTCGATGACGCCTTCCATGCACTTGGAAGCCGGTTTCAAAGGCGGAATGGGCAAAACACTCGGCCGCCTGCTCGGTGGCGAAAGCTTGATCATCAACACATTCACAGCCCAGCAGGGGCCCGGTGAGGTACTGTTCGCGGGCGGTGCAGCAGGCGACGTGGCCTACCATCGCCTCGAAGGCAATACCCTGTACCTGCAACGCGGCGCCTACATGCTCAACAGTGAAGGTGTCGAAGTTTCTGGAAAGTGGCAGGGAGCGAAAGGTTTTTTCAGCGGTGAGGGACTCGTGCTACTCAAAGCGACCGGCACCGGTGATATTTTCTTCAATTCCTACGGAGCCATCATCCCGATCGACGTCACGGAGGGCTTCATCGTGGACACGGGGTACATCGTCGCCTTCGAAGAATCGCTGCAGTACCGCGTCACCGTGCTGCCGGGCCTGCGGACGGCTGGCAAAATCAAATCGTTCTTCTTCGGCGGCGAGGGACTCGTGTGCCAGTTCTCAGGCACGGGCCGGGTCTGGGTCCAAACACGCCAAGTCAAATCGTTCCTCTCATGGGCTCACAGCTTCCGCCCGACCAAGAGCAATTGAGTTTCCGCTCGCGCGACGATGAGGTTCCACGCCCCTTCACCAGCAATCCAGACTCATGAAAACACTCACCATTGCCATGCACGGTGTGACCGGGCGTATGGGCACGAATCAACATTACATTCGCTCGATTCTGGCCATCATGCGGCAAGATGGTGTGATGATGGCCGACGGACAGACCGTCCGCATCAAACCAATTCTGCTCGGGCGAAACGAGTCGCGTCTGCGTCAATTAGCCGAAACCATCGGCCAGCAAGAGATCGGGGAGTCGGTACCCTGGTCGACGGATGTGGATTCCGTCATTTCCGATCAGGCAACGGATATCGTTTTCGATAGTTCGAGTACCCAAATGCGGGCTTCCATCATTCGCAAAGCGATTGCGAATCAAAAAGCCATCTATTGCGAAAAACCGATTGCGATCGATGCCAAAGAGGCCTTCCAACTCGCCGATGAGTGCGAAGCGGCCGGCGTTAAAAATGGCGTGGTGCAAGATAAACTCTGGTTGCCGGGGATTCGCAAACTACGAATGCTTCGCGATCAAGGATTCTTCGGCGACATCCTGAGTGTGCGAGGCGATTTCGGATACTGGGTTTTCACCGGAGACGAGCCCAATCAACCACCCCAGCGCCCGTCGTGGAACTACCGCAGCGAAGACGGCGGAGGGATGATGATTGATATGTTCTGCCATTGGCAATACCTGATTAACGATCTCTTCGGCCCCGTGAGGCGAGTACTCGCGCATGCGACCACGGATCTCCCCACGCGTATCGATGAGTCCGGCAAGCCTTACCCGTGCACGGCAGACGATTCAGCATATGCGTTGTTCTTGCTCGAAAATGGAGTCACGTGCCAATTCAACAGCTCATGGGCAACACGGGTCCGACGCGATGATTTATTAACAGTGCAAGTCGACGGCACCACAGGATCTGCGGTTGCAGGACTGCGTGAATGTTGGATTCAAAGCCTGGCGGCGACGCCCCGCCCGGTTTGGAACCCCGATATCCCACAACCCATCAATTTCTACGAGAGTTGGCAACAACTGCCTGACTCGACACACTACGACAATGCGTTCAAAATCCAGTGGGAGCTGTTCCTGCGACACGTGGTGGCGGGTGATGCATTCCCGTGGACACTGCGCAGCGGAGCGGCCGGCGTGGCCCTGGCCAATGCAGGCGAAGCCTCCTCGCGTGAACAGAAGTGGATCACCGTCGAAAACTAACCCAACGCGATGACAGATACAAAACCACTGAGCCGTTTAGCCGTGCATACCCAGACAACGAAACCGTTGTCGCTTGCCGCTGCGGCTGCGGCGTATGCCGAGCGTGGCATCGCTGGAATCAGTGTCTGGGTGGAGGCGCTCGAGGGTCTCACCACAGCTCAGGCGAAACGAATCATTGACGACGCCGGTCTGAAGGTTCCCGCTCTCGTTCGGGGCGGATTTTTCTGCGCTACCGATCGCCCCGAACGACAAAGTCGAATCGACAACAATCGCCGCTTGATCGAGACCGCCGCTGCCCTCGATGCCGAAATGTTAGTGCTCGTCGTCGGCGCGCAACCAGGCGAATCACTCGCTCGCCAACGCGACTGGGTTGCCGACGGAATCGAAGCTTTGCTCGCCGACGCACAAAACGCCAACGTGAAACTTGCCATCGAGCCGCTGCACCCGATGTACGCTGCCGACAAAAGCTGCATCAATCGCATCGCCGAAGCGCGAGTGATTTGCGAGTCGCTGAATCATCCGCTCGTTGGTGTGGCAGTCGACGTCTACCACGTCTGGTGGGATCCTGACTTGAGTCGCGAGATTCAACTGCTCGGTCGCGCGAACCGGATCTTCGGATTTCATTTATGTGATTGGCGAGTTCCCACGCGAGATCTGCTAACCGACCGTGCGCTCATGGGCGATGGATGCATCGATCTCAAAGGCCTCCGGAACGAAGTCGAGGCGGCCGGTTTCCACGGCTGGAACGAAGTCGAAATTTTCTCCGCTGAACACTGGGCCGAGGACCAGTGCGTTTTTCTCGATCGAATCGTGGAGCGATACGAACACGAAATCCGCTCCGACGCGGCGGGGCCTATTGTTTGACAGCGTCACCGTTGGCGAGATGGGCGATCTCGGGTGCCTTCGTTTTCAGCTCCTGAAGAATCAAATCCGCGATCGCCGCCGCACCCTGAGGACTGAAGTGAGTGGTGTCGGTTTCGCTAAAGTTATACGCGGCAGTCGCCTCGGGGCCGATCCGGTTGTGATGCTCGACACTGATCGCGTTGAGATCAATGAAGATGACCTTTTGTGCCTGCGCCACCTCCTGCGCAGCCTTTGCGTAGGCGCCAAGATTGGCTTTCAGGCCGCTTTCTCGTGGTTCAATTTTTCCGTCCCGACCAAAATTGCGGCGGGTCACCGAACTCAGAACGATCGCCTTGGCACCGGCGTCCTTCACCCTCTCGACATACGATGTCAGTCGATCGCGATAGACGTCTGGCCCGTATCTCTTTTGGTCGTTGTGCCCAAATTGTATCAACACATAGTCCGGTTCTTGTTTCAACAAGTCGTCCAATTTGTTGGATAACGATTGCAGCGTCGCACCGTTCTTGGCCGCGTTGACAACCAGTGCTTTCTCACGGAGCCGATCTGCCAATGCGGGCCCCCAACCGTACGTCGTCGCGACGGTCGAGTCGCCAATCAGTCCAATGGTAAGTTCCTCCGCGTGCGTCTTTGCGCTCATCAACGCGAAAAGGGTCGTAATCAATAGCGAGAGTCTGATGGATGTGTGCTTCAGCATGATGCGGCGTGATGTTGGAGAAGAAGTCGAAGCGGTCTGCGATGCGTTGCTGGCGCAGGTAGTTACCCTGTTTCGAGCATCATAGTCGGTTCGGAGCGGGCCGTGGAACACACGGCGGAGCGTGTGATGCCGCATGTTAGCGCATGATCTCCCCGGGCGTGCTTACCGAATGCCTTGCCGGCATTCGGCTCACGGTTGCCAGACAAAATCAACAGGCCGCTAGCGGGTTGCCTGCTAGATAGTGTCCCGTCAAGGCAATCGCCATGGCGTCGGCAACGTCATTGGGTTCGGGTACCGATTCGAGACCGAGCTGTAATTTGACGGCGAGCTGCATCTGCGTCTTCGAGGCGCGACCATTACCGGTCATGACTTTCTTCACGCGGGTCGGTTCGTAGTGACAGGTTGCCAGATCCGCTTCGCCCGCCGCGAGGCAGATCACACCGCGGGCGTGTCCCATTAAGATTGCCGTGCGGGGACGCTCATAGTGCGAGAACAATTGCTCGAGCGCCATGGCGTCAATCGGATGCGCCGCGATGACTTCACGGACCCCGTCACTGAGCTCCTTCAAACGCATCGGTAGCGTGTCGCGGGCGCGGCTGCGGACAACGCCCGCCTCGACGAGCCGCAAGCTGCCACCGTCGCGACAGATCACGGCGTACCCTGTCGTATTGAGCCCGGGATCGATCCCCAAAATACATTGATACGCACCAGGGCGATCCGTTACGAGCTGCGTTCCCACGACGTTCCCTCTTTCTTGTCCAAAAGTGCCACGCCCAGCGCGGTCAAGCGATCACGGATGGCATCGCCGGTGGCGTAATCTTTTCGCTCGCGGGCTTCCTTGCGTAGCTCAATCAGCAAGCGTACGACGCCGTCGAGCAATTCCGTCGCCGAGTCATCACCACCTGCGGCGATCGGCGGGCGTACGAACAATCCGAGCACGCGAGATAATTCAGCAATCACGGTGGTGGCACGCACGAGCCGGATGACAGCGGGTGACCCCGCGTCACTGCTGGCGGCGAGTTTCTCAGAATCGATGTAGCGGTTAAGTGTTCGCAAGGAGTCAAACAGAACACTGATGGCCAGGCCCGTATTGAAGTCATCATCCATCGCGGCAAGAAATTTGTTGCGGATCGCGTGAATCTCGCGTAGCAATTCGTCTTCACCGGGATCGAATTCGCCTTGAGTACGCAGCTTCGGTGCATCGAGCTCGTAAAACGATTGACCCGAGATCTCGGCAAAACGATCAAAGAAACGGTAGAACGCTTCCAGCGAAGTACCAGCTTCGGCCAGCGTTTCTTCGTTGTAGATGATCGTACTACGGTAGTGGGTTCGCAGCAGAAAGAATCGAATCCGCTCGCCGGTCTGGGTGCGAATCAGTTCGGCCAATCCGCCGGCACCCTTGCTGCGGCTGATTTTCCCCGAAGCGGCATCCTCGACGGACTCGGTGGCTTCGGCTGCGGCGTTTTCACGATCTCCCTTGCCGCCGATTTTTCCTTTTTCTCCCGCCCGCATCAATCCATTGTGCATCCAGTATTTGACCATCGGCGCATCGTGGCGGCAGGTGCTCTGAGCCCGTTCGTTTTCGTGGTGCGGGAACATCAGGTCCAGGCCACCGCCGTGGATGTCAAACGTTTCACCCAGAATCTCGTGGCTCATCGCCGAGCATTCGATGTGCCAGCCCGGTCGTCCGTCGCCCCATGGGCTCTCCCAACTCGGCTCGCCCGGACGAGCGGATTTCCACAAGGCAAAGTCGCCGGGATTGCGTTTTTTGGCCGCCGCGCCACCGCCCTCACCCTGCTGGGCGTCCACACTACGGTTGGACAATTGGCCATACCCAGCGTCTTTGGTGACATCGAAAAATACGTCGCCATCGACCGCGTATGCGAATCCCTTCTCTTCGAGCGAACCGATGAACGCAATGATCTGGTCCATGTGGTCGGTCGCCCGAGGCAGATGGTTGATCTGGTTGACGCCGAGCTCTTTTAGGTTGGCGAGATAGTCCGCCGTCATTTCGACGGCGATTTGGCTCATCGGGATCCCGCGTTCCTGGCTCTTCTTGATCAGTTTGTCGTCCACATCGGTGATGTTGACGACAAACGTGACTTCGTAGCCGCAATAAGTAAGAAACCGCTTGATCGTGTCAAAAATGACCGGGCCGACCATGTGGCCGATATGGGATTCGGCATAGACGGTCGGACCGCACAAATACATGCCCACACGCGGCGGACGCAGCGGCGAAAACGGCTCTTTCGTCTTGCTGAGGGTATTGTAGACCCGGATCGAAGGGCGAGAATCGCAAGCAGTTTCCGCTGAGGCGGGCGAGGTGGCGGTCGAACTCATCATTTCACGAAAGAAAATGGAAGGGACGGGTGTCAGTAGGTTGTCAGGGGTGTCGGCGAAAACACCTGGGTGCTTCCATCGGGGAGTATAGGGGAGAGTGCCGCCGCGGGGCGAGTCCATCTTGGAACCACATGCCGTTTCGTTGCCGCGCCCCCCCGACGGCGCCCTGCAACCACCTGCGGCTTCGGTCCCCGTGGGCGAGGAACATGGCGGGGGCCGATCGCCCCTCCCCCGAATCCGCGCCGGACGCTCCCATCCAGCCCCTCACAACAAATGCTTGGCTTTGACCTCGAGATATTGGTTGACCAGCGGGGCGGTCAACTCGTCGGGGAAGGCATCGACAACGAGTACGCCGCGATGTCGCAGCCCCGTCAAAACCTCCTCACGCCAAACCAAAATGTCCGCCGCCGCTGCGGCGCGGTACATCGTGAATTCGTCGATCGATTCGTCCTCCGGCGGCGGACTCTCACCCGCAGGCGTCGCGGCCATCGCGGCCGTCGCGGCTTGATGAGGTGCGTCAGCGGCTTCGAACATCTCGCGGTCGCGTAGCAATACGCCCAGCGGTAAGTGGGTCCCTGTCAGATTGGAAAGGTAGTCGACGACCACCTCCGCATTGACTTCGTCGACCACGTTGGTGATCAGTGTAACGAGCGAGCGGCGTGGGCAGCGCGAACTCAAGTGCAAAAACGCGAGGTCATACCGCGACTCAACCATCCGTGGGAACTGATCAAACCCTGCTTGCAACAGACGGTTCATCTGACTGGCGCCACCGCGGGGTGGGATGTACGCATGGATCCGGTCACTGAAACAAATCATCCCCACCGCATCGCCCTGTTGCAGCGCCACATATGCCATCATGAGCGCGGCATTGAGGGCGTGATCGAGTAACGAGTACCCATCGCGATGATTGGTCATCATGCGTCCGCAGTCGAGCATGAAGATCAGCCGTTGGCTTTGATCACTCTGGAATTGCCGCACGGTAAGTTTGTTTCGCCGCGCGGTGCTCCGCCAATCGATGTGCCGGTAGTTGTCGTCACGCGTGTAGTCGCGGAGCCGCTCGAAATCACTGTCTTGGCCAATCCGCCGCGTTCGCCGCACACCAATCAGACTGAGCCGGTTGGTGCGGGCGAGCAAAGCATAGTCGGCAAGCTGTTTCATGTCCGGGTAAATGTTCACCCGGTCAGGGACCGCGAGCGTCACCTGCCGCTGCCAAAGCCGCAGCGGACTGTTGATCTTCAGATAGCATTTCTCCAGTTCAAACGCCCCACGCCGATGAGCGGTCAGTCGGCCCACCGCCTTCGTTTCGATACCAGGCGGTAAATCCAGGCGATGCACCGCAGGTTCAGCCGTGAAATGCTCGGGAAGATCGTCACAAAACTCGCCGACCAAACGCATCGAGGTGCGATTGCGAATGCACAGCGTGCTGTCCATGGGAACGTGTAGCGAACCGGCTCGCTCGATTTCGCGACTGACCTCAATGCCTGTACAGGAGCCCCCACCGCTACCCCGCCAAAGCAAGATAAAATCAATCGCCGTCACGATGAAAATCAATCCATCGACCAAGGCCACCACCACCATCCAATCGGCCGAGAACACGACCAACACACTGCACACGATCGGGACGGCGAGCAGGCCAGCCCACAACCGCGTCGGAAAAATCCGAGTACCAATCGCAGCGATCACCAGCGGCACGCTCAACATCACCAACAGCAACCATGGCAATTGGCTCAGCCACTGAAAATCCTCCTTCACACCGGTCGTGAGTCTCAATTCGGCGAGGGGGAGAAGCATGGGACAGCGGAAGTGAGGGAGAGGACGGTTGAGTTGATCGCCAACGGAGCTTTTGATCTCGCGGCGTCGGGCGATCCGTGCGGTTGCCACGACTTTTATTCCGGGGGCGGCGACACGCTACATTTGACCCGCTGGCCGGATCCCTGGTCCCGGGCGACCGGTGATCCGGTCACCCAGATCGGCGCGAGCTGCCTCGGCCTGCTTTTGTAACATCGCGACCACGTCGGGGTATTCGTCGATCACATTCGTTGTCTCGCAGACGTCGTTCTCGAGATCAAATAGAGCGAGACCGATCTTCCCGGTTTCATAGTGGGTGGGAATGCCGCCGGTGCCGCCCGGCCGACCCGCAAGCGTGCGATAGGAATGGGGGAAATGCAGTTTCCAACGAGCATTGCGAATCGCTTGCAGCTCCCCCCCGCCATAGTAGCAGTAGAACGATTCATGCGGGGACTTCGCCCCGGGCTGGCCGAACATCAGCGGACGAATGTCCTTGCCGTCGATGCGATGAGCGGGCAATTCGGCACCGATCAATGCGGCCACTGTCGGCAGGATATCGATGGTCGAAGCAAGTTGATCGCAGGTCGTCCCCGCAGGAATCTTTCCGGTCCACTGCATCAATGTCGGTTCACGGTACCCCCCTTCGAACATCGTGCCTTTCCCTTCACGCAGCTTGGTCGTGCCGACATGATCTCCATAGGACAGCCACGGGCCATTATCGGAAGTAAAGATTACCAAGGTATTGGAATCCAAGCCCTCGTCTCTCAGTGCCGCATTGATTTGTCCCACCGACCAATCCACTTCCATCACCACATCACCGAAGATGCCGCGAGAACTCTTGCCCTTGAATTTGTCGGAGACGTACAAGGGAACGTGCACCATGCTGTGCGGCACATACAGGAAGAACGGGTTCTCTTTGTTGCGATGGATGAAGTCGACCGCATGTTCGGTGTACTCGGTCGTCAGCTGGGTCTGGTCCTCGGGGGTCACCTTGGGATTGATGACTTCGTTGCCTTCCATCAAAGGCAAATCCGGCCACCGTTTGAGTCGCTCGGCCATCGGCAGATGCAGCACGTTGGGGTGGTACGGCCACATATCGTTGCTGTACGGAAGCCCGAAATACTCATCGAAGCCATGCTGCAGGGGCAGAAATTTCCGATGGTGCCCCAAATGCCATTTGCCAAAGATCGCCGTCGCATAATTCTTTTGTTTGCACACCTCTGCCAACGTGACTTCGTTGGCATCGATGCCGATGCGAGACTGAGGTCCCAACGCCCCCGAAATTCCGACGCGGCGGTGATAACACCCCGTCATCAAGGCAGCGCGTGACGCCGAACAAACCGCAGATGAAACGACGAAGTCGGTGAAGCGGCGACCATTCTTTGCCATCGCGTCGAGATGGGGCGTTTCGATCCCCTGCACGCCAAAGGGTCCGATATCTTCGTAGCCCATGTCATCCATAAAAATGACAACCACGTTGGGCGGCCGGTCGCTGGCGGTGGCGTTCGATACTGTCCATGCAGTGAGGCACAGCAAGATAGCCCAATAACGCATCAATTCGTTCCAGATAGGTAAGCTCAGTGGTGAAGTCGATTTCTCGATCACCTATCTTACACTGCTCTGGCGTGGCACGTTGATGCATTCAACGCGGCCGGAAAGCGTTCCAACCAATACGAGATCGTGGCCTGCTCGGAGAGCGAAAAGACATGGTCACTCGGCTCGCCCCACCACCACGAAGAGGGTCTGGTAAAGCGTTTGCCTCGATCAACCGCTCGGCCGCTAGCGGGCTGTTGAGTTCGTCCTACCCGCGTTTTTTCCGCGAGAGGGTCACCCGACGGGCGAAGCCGCCGGGTGACCCGATGCTGTGGTCGGCTGCAACACCTCAACGCACAGGCGGGGCTGGTTCCTCTGCGTGGGCACCGCTGCGGCGTGTGATTCGCTGTGTCTTGGGAGCCAGGTAGTGGGTCGCCTCTTCGGCAACCAGCACGGTATCTCCGCTGCGAACCTCAGTCCGGAACCGGTGATGGCCACCCGTTTCGGCACGAGCGACGATCGTCATGCGGACTTCCTGACCACCCTCGATCAATGCGATGGGCTCGACGAGGACCTGACCGGTGACGACCTTGCCTGCGTGGCCAGTGATCTGCTTGGGTTCGATCCCGTTGCTGAACTGGGCGATGGCCTGGACATCGACAGCCGGTTTGCTGCCGCGGTTGCGGATCACGATTTCATAAGTCACGTCTTCACCGACGGGTGCCGGTGCCGACGGATCGACGATCGACAGCACGAGGTCGGCGATCGCTTCGACACTCGTGCCGAGGCTGACGCTGGTTTGACCCGCGGCGCTGCCCTTGCAGTCAAATGCAAATTGATGGGATCCCGTCGAATCCATGCTGCACTGGAATTGGTACTTGCGAACCGCACCAGGGGTCAGCGAAGCGATCTTCCAACGCAATTGGTTGTCGATCATCGTGGCTCCCTCCAGGCCACCGAGATAGGTGATACCGACGGGCAGCTGCAGGGTCGCGACAACGTTCTCGCTGGCGGCGGACCCCTGGTTGGTCAGTTCCAATTGGTAGACGGCCTCGGTGTCTTGGTATTTCACCTCGGGACCTGTCAACACAGCTTCGAGATCGGCGGCGAGAACCCGGACGGTCTTGCCGGCTTCCGCTTTGAGTTCGAAATCGCCAATGGCAAGTCCGTGGATTTTCAATTCACCCAGGTCCTGAGCGGTCAATTCCACTTCGAACTGAGCCTCTTTTCCGGCCGGAATATCCCCAATCCGCTGGCTCTGCGGCGAGCTGGAGTCCGGGCTCAGCGTGAAGACGACCGCGGGAGCAACTCCATCGCCCGAGTTCAACACACGGATTTGATAGGTCTTCGATTCACCAAAGATGACTTCATCGGGGCCATCAATCGTCAATGCGAGTTGAGGCTCCTGGACGGTGACCTGAACGACTCGCTTTTGCGGAGCCAGAGTCCAGTCGACATCGAGATCATGAGTCCCCGAGCGAGCCGCTTTCAGACGAACGCTCATCGTTTCACTCTGCCCGGCATCGAGCCGTTCGATCCGCCAGTTCAGATTGCGAACTTGATCTTCGGTCGTGGCGGCAACGTCACCTCGCGAGGCTTGTTGGCTGACGACGTCCGCCCAGTCAGGAATGTGAGCGCGAACGACCAAGCCTTCGGCGTCGATCGAACCGCGGTTCTCGACACGAATTTCATAGGTATGGGTTTGTCGAATCGATACTTGACGTGGGCCTGCCGTGACGACTCGGATCCCCGGCAATTCAGTCGCGGAGGTATTCGAGTTCGCGGCGACGTTGTGAGCAGGTGTGGGGACGCTCGAACCATGCGGCATGGTGGACGGCGCCGTGGTTCGCATCGTGTTGGGATGCGCCGCGGCAGTGGCCGGTGCCTCGGCATGATCGTTGGTGTCCGAAACCTCAGCTTCGTCGGCGAACGGAACCTCACCCATTTCGTTGTGACCGAATCCGGTGCTGTGATAGTTGGGCTGCGTCGTGCCGGCGGCAGTTTGGGCGCGTGGTCCAAATGCGTCGCCCTGAACAACGAACTGCGGGGCCGGCTGAACACTCGCGCCGCTGTGCGGGTTACTAGGTTCATCGACAGGCAATCGATCGCTGATCGGATGCAGGGCAACCCCCACGTCACCTGTAGCGGCCAACGATCCGGCCGTCGCTTCGTCGCTTCCGTTCGGGCCCACGGTGGTCATGCGGCTGACACTTGAATCGGCCGCCCCGGGTGCTGCATGGGCCAGCGTCGGTGTACCGAGCGTGGCAGTTGGGTTGGCCGAGGCAACCGCCTCTGGCAGGTCTCGCGTCTGTGCCTTCGACGATGCTGGGTTGGACTCGGCAACCTGTGGCGGTGCGGTCGGTGCGGCTGCGAGCGACTGATCTTCGTCGCTCGCGTCGCTGATCGGCGTCGGGGATGCCAGCGATGCTGACGGAATTTCTCGCCGTGCCACATGTGGTGCAGCAGCGTTGGGCGTCTCAAGTTTCCGCGGTGATTCTTCCGCCATCGCGACGTCACGGCGCGAGGACCTCGATTCGTTGGCGGCGACGGCTTCCTCAGCCGGTGCGTCTTCCTGTTTCGCAATGACCGCCGGGGTTGCACTGCGGATCAGCTTGCGGCTGACCTTGGGCACCAACTCCACGGGTTTGACATCCACGGCGACGGAGGCCGTATTCGGTTTGGCTACCAATGCGGGCGATGTGCTTTCAAGACTCGCGGTGACCGATTTGGGCTGCAGAGTCGGCGGTCGACGACTGCTCTGGGTGACCGACAGTGGTTCGGGACGTCCACTGCTGCTGATGTGCGCGGTCGCCCCCGATTCAACTTTCGTCGTTATTCGGCGAGGTGTCGAGGTGGCAACCGAGGGTGGCGTCGGGACCGCCGATCGCGTCGGGACCGCCGATCGCGTGGTGGTCGCCGCGCTCGACATCGGGCGTGGAGCTTGAGCGGACTGCGCCCGACGATTGCTGGCGCCGGGATCACGAATCGGTGCCTGCGGTGTCGACGCGGTGTGGCTCTCGTTGGGGTTATGGAACGGAATCCCGTTCCAATTCACCTCGCGATCGCTCGGTACGGGCGTGGCTTTGCGATAGGGTTCATCGCTGTGACCATCGTCATCCGAGCCGCGGCTAAACAAACCGCTAAAGATGCCACCGGAACGTCCGCTGCCCGCGACCTGCCGAATTTCCTGGGAATGATCGTGAGACTGGGCAGCGACCGGTTGGCTGCTGAACAGACCTAAAGAACTCGAAACGACGGTGGCAGCCAACAAATTGGCGAAGCGGCTGGATCGGCGCTGCGAATTCAATTGAGGAAACGGAAAATTGCGGGTCATTGGATTCTCGCCTCGAGACACGAAAGGATGGTTCCATCGTGGTATCGGTCAGACGACTCGCCCATTCTGAATGAATTTTGCCGCTTGTATCGATTTCTCCGGAAAACCTGGTTGTGACAGCTTCTCAAAGTGACGATAAATGCTTCCGTTGAGCCGCCACTCCCCCTCACCTCACCTCACCTCTCTCCACTCGCTGTAAACATATGTCCCGACGCGAAAAAATCGAAGCGATGCTCCTGGACGACCCCAACGACACGTTCTTGCGATACTCATTAGCGATGGAGCATCGCAGTGAGGGCAACCATGCCGAGAGTTTGGAACGCTTGGGAGAGCTGACTCGGGACGCAACGCCCTACGTCCCCGCATTTTTCATGGCGGCTCAGCAGTTAGTCGATCTGGACCGAATCAACGAGTCTCGCACATTGCTGCGGGACGGGATCGAGGAGGCGCGTCGGCAAGGCGATTCGCATGCTGCCGCGGAAATGAGTGAACTACTCGCGTCTCTGGGCAGTCGTGGTGAGTCCGCAACCGCCGACTCGAGCGACGACGACGATCTTTGAATGCCATTTCAACACGCCATCATTCGACCACGGCAGTCGTATTGCGATTGGTGGATTTCAGCGAGACGAGTCTCGTTGTGACGCTGCTGACACGCGATCTGGGGCGAATTTCGGCACTCGCCAAAGGAGCCCGCCGGCTCAAGGGTCCCTTCGAAGGCTCTCTCGACCTACTCTCGGTGTGCCGGGTGACGCTGATTGCGAAACCGGGCGACACGCTTGATCTGTTGACGGAATCAAAACTTCGACGACGCTTTCGTGGTGGCGAACGATCGCTCAGTCGCACCTACGCAGGCTACTACCTTGCCGAGACGCTGCGATGGTGGCTCGACGATGCCGAGCGCCACGAAGCTGTTTTTGACTTGACGCTCTCAGCGCTCGCTCTGATTGATGGCAACGGCCCCGTCGCTGAAACCTTGCTGGCGTTCGATTGCCAGTGCCTGCGGTTACTGGGGCATGCCCCCACAACAGCGGTTTGCTGTGTCTGCGGCCTGAAACTGAGTGAAGCGTCCGGGTCGGCTGAGACACGTCATGTCGCGTTCTCCATCGAAGGCGGCGGGGTGGTGTGCACGAACTGTCGACCTCGCCAAGCGTCGCTCGTGCTATTGAGCAAACCAGCGGTAGGAACGCTCGCCGAACTACTTCAAACGCCGGCCAATATCGCTGACTCCGAACTAAAAATTGGGATCGGCGAAAGAGAACACGTTTTTCCGCTCAGTTCGCTGTTGCCACGAGTGTCCGAAACTTCGTATCCCGAACTGCGTGGTTTAATCAGTCGATATATGCAGGCGTTGTTGGGCCGGTCACTTCGGATGCAACCCTACCTGCCCACGACGATTCGCTAACGGGGCCGCTCAGGCACCACAGCGATCCGATAATCATGATGGAATATTGATGCCCGATCAGAAGCACCTCCGCATTTCGAAACCATCGCGAGTCCTAGCTTGGCGTCACCGCCACGGATTTCGGTGCAGGCCTGCACCCTACCCATATAGCCGGACACCGCCACGGTCCCCACTCATCGCGGTTCTAGTCGTGGTGGTGAGTGTCGGTTGCGCCCCGCTGTCACTGTACGCTCAAGAAATCAGCGACCCGCAAGAAACAAACGACTCGTTTTGGGAATCATCGAAGAAGCGGGCCGATCGTATGGCCCGTTTCCTCACCGGTCGAGAGCAGCCCGATCCGGTCCGAGCGCGCGAGTTCTATCAGACAGCGGACACGATTTTTCGTGCTGCTGCCCTGGAGGCAAGCTCGATCGCCCGTGATGGCGAAAATGAGGGAGATGAAAAAGCGGAGTTTGCCAAAGCCGCCAAATCTTTCGAACGAGCTGCAGAAGCCGAACCCGATTCGGCACTCGCCCAAGATGCGCTGTTCATGCAAGCCGAAAGCCTATTTTTCGCTGACCAATTGCCCGACGCGACGGATGTCTATCAAAAGCTCCAAAAAGACTTCCCGCGGAACCGACACAGCGATCGCGTGGCCTCACGCCTCTTTGAAATTACGCAGTACTGGATCGATACCGACAAGGCGCATCCCCGCAGCTGGTGGTCGATCAATCTATTCGACCCCACCCGTCCGCGCCTGGACACCGAGGGGCATGCGATCCGAGTGCTCGACCAAATTCGCTATGACGACCCGACCGGGCGACTCGCGGATGACGCCACCATGGCCGCCGCAGCCGAGTACATCCGACAGGGTGACTACGAGATGGCGGACGAATTCCTAAACGACCTGCGGGACACGTTTCCTGACAGCGACCATTTCTTTGTCGCTCACCTGTTGGGTATTCGCGCGAAACTCGAAATTTACGGTGGACCTCACTACAGCGGATTGGTCCTCGAAGAAGCCGAGAAACTCATCACCCAGACTCGCCAACGGTTCCCTGAGAAGATGCAGGACGAAGAGATCTCCGAGATGATCGCGCGAGCCTCCGCGGAAGTTGCCTACCGTCGTGCCGAACACTTGTTCGAACGTGCCCGATACCGCGAAAAACGCGGGGAGAACCGGGCTGCGTCGAAGTACTTCCAAAACATCCTTGACGACTATCCGAGCACGCCGCTGGCCGATCAAGCTCGCGAGCATCTCGAACGCATCGCCGACCTGCCACCGCTGCCGCCCGAACGGCTGACCTGGCTCAAAGCGGTTTTTCCAGACAGCGAGCGATCGCCACCGTTGATCACGAAATTCCAATCCCAGCAGGGCGACAATAAAGAGACGATGCTCCGGTGAAAATCATGGCTGTCCCTCCACCGATCTGGGCAGGTTTGCTAATGCTGCTCGCCCTTTGCCCCCTGACGGGCTGCGCGCCTTACCGTTTTGGGGATGCAGCCTTGTTTCCGCCAGGAATTCGCACGGTCCACGTTCCGGTCGTTCGTGACGCCACGGTACGACATAACCTGGGCCTGCAACTGACCGAAGCATTGATTCGCGAAATCGAACTGCGGACACCCTATAAAGTCACAGCGGACCCGTCGGCTGACACCACGCTGAAGTGCGAGATCATCAGTGAGGCGAAAACGGTGCTCAGCGAGACGCACGAGGATTATCCGCGTGCGCTCGATGGCGGCGTCCAAGTCCGCGCCTCGTGGACCAATCGGCAGGGACAATTGCTATTCAATAACTCCATCGTGCCCACCGATGACCTAGCGATTCTGTTCACTCAGAATGAACGTTTTGTCCCCGAAGCCGGTCAATCTGTTGACACGGCGATGCAACAGGCGATCGAGGACCTCGCCGCCCGGATTGTCGGTCAAATGGAAGTCCGCTGGTAAGCACCCCGACGAGCGGGCCTAAATCGGAAGGGCCCAAAATTGGAAGGGCTTCGACCGGAAGAGCCGCAGCCCCTGCCCACCGTTTTGCACGTTTCATGGCCGCGGTGAGTACCGTCCGCTCACCTTGCAAACGGTTTCCGTGGACGCCGTTGGGTTCGTAAACCCAACGGCCAACCGCTCAGCCAGCCAAGTCGCTGAGGATCGTCTCGCGACGATCAGTCCATCCCGGGAACCCACAGCTTGCTCGGAGCAGCCGCTGGCTGGGATTCTCCGCCAGCGGGCGCGGCCGGAGGAGCACTTCCGCCACCTGGTGTCCACAACCCACCGCCATCGCCCTGCGGTGATGCCCCGCGTGGAGCTTGAGCCGGCGAACCGTCTGGGCGGATCAAGCCGAACTGCATCAAGAGTTGCTGCAGGCGCCCCATCACCTCGGGGTCCTGCCCATGCTCCCGAGCAATGGTCTGAACACATTCCTGAAACTTCTCACTATCCCCAGCCCGCAGCCGAAGCGGCACTTCGGCCAGCAACAACGAAGCGGTCGAGATTGACTGCGTCTTCGCGTATGCCTTGGCGGCCTCCAAGTTTTCGATTGCCTCCTTGGAATTCGTGGCTGATTGCATCAGGAACGAATACGCTACCAATTTGGCACCCGCGATCTCTCCCTGTTCTGACAAGTCGATCTCGAGCAACCGACGCGAGGCGCGACGTCCAATCTTGGCCGCCGAGACCTGCTGCGCACGCTGGATCAAGTAGATCAGGTTTTCAGTGTCCACGCCCGACGGATCAATCCGATTCAAATCGTAAGCGGGAATATTTTCGACGTCGTCCCCGCTGGGCTGAAGGCACTCGGGGGCGGGGCGATTACCAATCTCACACAGCCGCTCGATCAGATTTTCGTCACGCGAGATCAAGGCGTCTTCGCCTTCGATGTAGCGGATCAACGCCGCCCGCTGCAACCACTTCGAATCGTCATCTGCCGAATCCTTGAGCGACTGATCACCCAGCAGCGGGATGGCTGTCTCGGAAAGTTTTGCTACCGCACGGGCCTGGAACAGCTCCTGCTGCAATCGGTCAAATGCCTCAGCATCCGTAATCGTCAGTCCTCCCGGTTGGATCATGGCCTCATAATGCAGCGGCAAGGTGCCCTCACGCTCCGATTCGAAATGCAGTCCCGGCAGGGCGAGCCCGAGCTGTTCACGAGCGATTTGTTCAAATCGAGCGGACACACCAACAACCACGACACGCGCCGCACGATCCGTCTCACGACCATACAGCGTCACCAGGCCGATGGATTCAGGAACGTCGTTCAGATCGCTAGGAATGCCAGCGGCGGCCGGTGGGGGATCGCGATCGAGTAACTGGAACGCCCCCCGTGGCCCGATTTCACTGTCACCCTTGAGCTGCTGTAGGAACTCGGCCGGTAAATCTGCAAATCTCGCATGGGACGACAATGCCATGGTCGCTTCATCAAGCGATTCGATGTCGGCTTTGAGCGAGCGTTTCTCAACCGAGACGGGTTCAGAATCGGGACCCACGACGAACGATGTGGCGAGGTAGCGAGCACGCTCATCGGCCGACAGTGTTTCACACTGCGACAGTTTCTCCAGTAAAGCAATCTGCTGCTCGTAATCGCCTCGCCAGAGTGCACAGGTCAGCAACCCCGACAGCACCGCGGGCTGCGAAGGAGCGACCCGCTGCAGCGACTCGAGTTTGTTCTGCGCAAGGGCAATCTTGTTGTTCGCCAAGAGCAACTTGGCCTCGTCGAAACGCTCCGCCCAATCGACATCGTCGGGTCGTGGGAGCGGCTCGGGCATGACCTTCGCCAACAGATTGACCGCCGGGTCGCGATTGATTTGCTCCAACACATTGGCGGCGATTTTTGACCCCTCGTAACCCACCGACACAAACGCCAAGGTCGCGTAAATTCGGGCCGTCAGCAAAATCCCGTTGCCCGCCAATCCGTACGCCAACAAGGAAGCGACGTCGAGCACGTACGAATCCACATTTTGCCCACTCTCGGTCAGCGCTTCGAGCATCAACTCGGTCGCTTTGCCGAGATCCTGGGAAAACATCGCCGCCGCGGCGCTCTGCGTCAGAGCGAGCGGGTTGGCGGGCTGTAGCCGCAAAAAACGCTCGGCATTCTCCGTCAGCCCACTGTATTCGCGCAGATCCATCAGCAAGCGCCCACGGACCGCAAGCGCCCAAGCCGCATCAGGGTGTTGCTCGAGAATCGAAGCCAATCGATCCAGGGCTGGCACGAGTTGACCGCCCTCGATCATGGTCAAAACCCGATCGAGTTCATGCACGGAATCCTTGCATTTGCAGAATTTGATTTTTTTACCGCTGCCGCAGGGGCAGATGGCATAGGTGTCGATCGACATAAGGTCACTTTGGGAAGAAACGTGAAATCGGTTGCCGTGGCAACTTACCACGATGTTGCCGGCCTCCCAAGCCACGGTCAGTTTGGGCAACGGCAATTTAGTGAGCAGGCAGGCAGCCCCGAACATCTCGCCGCGGAAACCGGCCCGTCGCGGGCAAGGTGGGCATTGTGCCCGTGGCCAACCCACGCGGGCGATCTTCGGCCTGCCCCCCTCCGAAAATACCCCGTTTCGATTCCATCGGCGGCCGCTCCTGGGCCGACGATTGGAAACTCGGATGACAACCCCAGATGCTCCTCAGTGGCCGCATTCTGCGGGGCATGAATGGAAGACCAACGGTTCACTCTACCCGCTTTTTGCTGGATATCTGGGTGCGGATGATTATTTGGGTTAGGACGCGACCACACGAAATCCTAGATTCGCACACCTATTTTCGCGAAACTAGTGAGGTGTGAGCAGGGCGAATTGTCTACGCGACTGCGGAGAAACTCACCGGATCGTACCGGTCCAGTCGTCTGGTTCACGTTAACGGATCGACAATCCTCATTCAACGGAAGAATAAGATGCTGGTACAGCTTCATCAAAACTCATTCTCAAAATGTCTTGCTGCTCTCGGCGGACTACTTCTGAGTGTCTCTGCGATGTCAAATTTTGGGCATGCGCAACAACCACTCTTTTTTGGTGCCTCGAAATGTGATTCCAGTTGCGATGCTGATGGACGGGACTACTGTGACTGTGACTACGACTGGTCCGGTGCCTACGTGGGTCTGCAAGGAGGGTGGTCGTTCTTCGACCCGAACTCCGATGCGATAAACCACATTCAAAAGGATTCCGACGGATTTTCGGGCGGTGTTCACGGTGGGATCAATCGTCAGAAAGGAAAAGCCGTCTATGGGATCGAGATGGACTACACCTTGACTGATCTCGATGCCACATCGCCTTGCTTTAATCCCGCATTTGTCTGCGGAGCCTCATCTGACTGGAATGCTTCGGTTCGCGGACGATTTGGCTTCGCATTTGACCGAGTATTGCTCTTTGGTACCGCTGGATTTGCGTTCGCCGACTACGATGGATTCACTCGAGTCGTCGCGTCGGGCCTCAATTTCGGCGACGAAAAAACACTGACGGGTGGAACGTTCGGTGGAGGTGTTGAGTACGCTGTTTCCCAGCGTTGGCGTCTCAGAAGCGAATACCGATACAGCAACTTCGGGGAAGAAAAGCTGAGTTATGACCGCACATACACAGTCAACCCGGACTTGCATGCGGTAATTTTCGGAGCCAGCCTCGCGTTTTAACCATCTTTTTCGCGTGAGCGTCAAAAAGATCGAAGTCCTTCGACTGAAGGAACGAGCCGAAAATAAGTGGCCGCACGCTCCGCGGTCGGAATGGTCGACCGCGGAGCGTGCGACCACAATTCCTAAGCAAAGTTGGGGAATTCATTCTTCATACCCCCGTTAGCCGCTTGGCCCGTTAGCCCCGATTCAATGCGAGAACCGTCGCTAACGGGCGGTTGATTTCTTGAGCCGAGTCGCATGAGCGACCGGGTGCCTCGCGTTACCCGATGCCTCACGGCATTCGGCTCAGCATCGTAAGACGGCGTCTCCAACGAACACGGACCGAAATGTTACTGAGGGCTCACAGCGTCTTCAGATACTCGAGTAACTCTTTTTTCTCGAGCGGTGTCAGGTTCGTCCCGAATTCATGACCACAGTTCGAGTTGCCTGAATTCCGATCGTTGGGATCCGAGTTCAGAATCTGATTGCCAAACTTGGTTTGATTCTTTGCCAAGCCCACCTTATCGATGTCGTAGTTGGGTCCAATTTTGAACTTCGTCGGACGATTCGCCGCAGGCTCCAAGAGATCTGCGAGGGTTGGCACAGAACCATTGTGCAGATAGGGCGCGGTTGCCCAGATCCCCTCCAACACTCGCGACTCGTAGACGAATTCGCTCGTTGTCACCAGGTTTGTCGGCAACTGTGTTGCCCTCAACTTTGATTCGTCCTTCGACGGATCGATAAACGCCCCTTTCAGATCTTGCAATTGCGGCGGTAGTTTGAAGTTGTCGCGTTCTTTGTCGACACGGATTTTAATTTGCGATTTCGTATCTTCGTTCGCATCGTTAGCGAGTTGTTCCTGTTGCATCAGCAGAATCCCATTGGATTCATGCTGGATGATTGAGCCTAGTACGGAAAAGGCCAGAATTTTGAACGAAGCGTCGGTCGGCTTCAGTTTCTCCGTAAGGAACGGAATGTTTTTTCCTTCCAGCACGCCTGAAGTCGCCGTCCAGCCCAGTATTTCGTACTCTCGTGAATCGGTGCCGACATCCATCAGCGGTGTTGCCCAGGTCTTGTTATTGAAGAACCGTGTCTTGCCCGGCTGCTGGCCGTGACACTCAATGCAGCCGCCCTGAACGGTGGGTCGATCGAAAATTTGCTTGCCCTGTACCTTGAGATGCTCGTCGATCGGCCAGCGATATTTCGGTGGTCCAATGTTCTTAATCAAGTCCTCCAGCCTGCGGAGACCATCGAAATTCGCGGAATTATATTGGAGGAAATTCACGCCGGAAAGTTTGAAGAAGTCATCCTGTGGATAAAACTCCGCGAACACTCCGTAAACCTCGCCGAGGTTGCGGGCGAGCCCCAGGATATCGCTGCCGTTGTCGGCAAATCCCGGCCACTGCGTTTTATCCTGAACCGCGGCATTCCAGAGGAAAGGGTACCGCACGGGTGCATCCGCCGGCCGGATGTTATCCGCCAGAAGGTGGCTCGGTGGTGGACCGATGTCGAGACCGGTCAGCCGATTGAAAATCATGCCGACCGCATCCATTCGGCCCGGTCCCCACGACTCGGCCGGCAAGGCATGCGTCATCAGCGTGTCGTATCGTAAAAACCAGGCCTGCACCTCCTCCTTTAAATGAACGACCTCATCGGCCGTCGGATCGGGCGGTCCGAGAACCTTCTTGGCAAACATGAGGAAACCGGCATCCGACGCCAACACGCGTTTGACGGCGGCGTCGAGTCCGCTGAACAGACCCTGTGCGTCAACAATCGCCGGTCCGCCATCAATCCGATACTCCTGACCATTCACACTGATCTGCCGAGTGTGACACGCAGCGCAGTTCAAGCCCGCATATCGACCGCTTCTCGTAAAGCCGACCGGTAAGCCATCAGGATTACCTGGGTTGGGCAAATAGCCGTAACGTCCGAGGGCATCGGCAAGAAAGGGTTGCCCATCTGCCTGCGTCAGCGCCATCAGCCAGGCGTAGGGGATCAGCTGGGAGCCTTGATCTCGCGTGTAGAAATCGGCGCGGGAGACAGTGGTCCACGTCGGCCCTTGGTTCATGTAAACCAACTCCGCCGAGTGAACGTGACGCGGAGTTGTCACCCCTGCAGCAATAAAGACTGCCATCGCCATGACAAGGAGTCGGGGTCGCTTAACGCTTCCGTTGGGAAATTGCAGCATGCCTCTAAGGCAGCCCAGAACCGGGTGTTGACTGTTGGTACGCATAATAACCACGCATCTCCGTTGTTCGCGATGATCTGTTTTGAGAATGAGAGAAGAGGATCATCACCGACACACACCCTTCCCGACAACTACCATGACACCCCTTTTACGAGGGACTGCGTTTCAGTGTATGCGGGGGAGACCATGCAGGCAATCAATTAACGATTAAAAATTCCAACACTTAGTAACGATTGCAGCGCCGCTCCGTGTGAAAAGCAGAAAGGGAGTGAGTAAGGGACGCACCGCGATTTCGTCGCTGAGGCACCCTGGAAGACTGAGGCGATCTAGAAGGCTGGGGCGCCCTGGAGGACTGGGATGCGAGCGTGGGGAGCGGCGAATGGCCGGCCTGCGTCAGCTGGGATAAACGGAAGTCGGTGCATAAAGCGGGGGCTCCTCTTTGCACTTCAACCCCGTCGTGGGGGGCACAAGGGAGCGGGGCGCGACGACGAAGTACGGCATGATCAATTCGCCCCACGCTGCTGCCACGGGCAGCCAAGAAGCCTCACTGCACTTGGACCGTAATTCGCGTGGTCACCAATTCGCTTTATTTTATTTGTTTGCGACGGTTTGATCGGGTACAACGGGGGGTGGGAGCGTTGTTCGTCGATGCGTTTCCTCCTCTTCGTTTCGGTGCGATTGAATGCAACTCCCTGCTTCTCGCTATGGTCTGGTGCTCATGTCGGGCGCGGCAATGGCAACCACAGCCCGTATGAAGGAACCGGTTTGTGGGGCGTCCTCGCGATGTGGAAGTTTTGGTTTCGATGCCTACAACAGCGCCTCCGTTGTAGATTCGTACGGGCAGTCCTCAGGCGAACACGATCATCATCGCTTCGAAAGGCAGTAAGATGAAAATTTGTTATTTCGCGTTCCTCGCACTCGCTTTCACACCGGCTCTTGGTTGGGCGGTTTCGCCTCATATGCTCGCAGGCGGTCAAGAACTCTTCACACGCCAGTGGGAGCCCCAGAGCCCGGCTCTGGGCGGGGATGGTCTCGGGCCGTTGTTCAATGCTTCATCTTGTGCGACATGCCATCAACAAGGCGGGATTGGCGGCGCTGGTGAAGCGGCGTTCAACGCCAATTCAATCGGTATTGACTCGCTGGAGGTGTACGGTCGCGGGGTGACCGCGGGAAAAGTCACCAAGTTGGTATCGCAGTTTCACCCGGGGTTTGTCGGGGCCGACGGAAATGTGGTGAATGTGTTGACGCTACCGCATCATGGTGGTAGCCAAACGCTGCAGCGACTCCGTAGCGCCCTTACCGAAACGACGTCCGCAGTGTTCGACGCCGATGGTGGCGCCACCGACGCAGCAGAAGTCCGCATTGCCAACAGCACGCCCATTCTCTTTGAGCAGAACGTCAATGGGTTGCATATTCGCATTGCAGCACGCTTGTATAGCCGGAATACGACAGCGCTCTTCGGTAGCGGTTTAATCGACCAAGTTGCCGATACGTTGCTCGACCGCCAGGTGCGGTTACAACAGCAGCACCCTGAAATTAGCGGCCGACCCTCGACCCTGAGCACGACCAGTCGATACGGCAAATTCGGATGGCGGGCGAACGTCGCCACGCTCATGGAATTCAACGACCAGGCCTGTGCCAACGAAATGGGCCTGCAAACTCGCCGAAGGATGCAGACACAGGACTCGACGATCCGAGGCTATCAAAACAAAGCGCACGATATTAGCGACGAACAACTTCAGATGCTGAACCAGTTTGTTGCCGCATTGCCATCGCCGAAACAATCGCTACCAAGTAACCCGATGGCTACCGCAGTCGTTCATCGTGGAGAGGCATTATTCAATCAGGTTGGTTGCAATGTGTGCCATGTTCGCGACATGCTGCCAGCCAATGGGCTCTACAGCGATTTGTTGCTACACGATATGGGAGCAGACTCGATTGACCTTAGCCACGCCGAACCCTATGTCATCAGTCGCGAACTCGTCACCCGCGAAGTCGGAGTCATCCCCCCCAGACCGACCGGGTTTTTCTCCGAATACTATGGTGGTGTGAGTTCCATTGTGTCTGAAGGTTCAGCGGGAACGGTCATCGGCCCCGCCTTCAGTTTCTATGCACCCTCACAGCCAACCGCGCAGAAGGCGTTTCGGTTGATCGATTCACAGATCAATCCCGACACCAAGAACAACACTGTGGCGATCCAAAAGTCGGTCCTCGCGATGAGGCCAACTCAGGCGATTGCGAAAATCGAACTCCGAGAACAGATGAATTTGCAAGCCACCAAATTCAATCAAGAGTGGCGCACTGCACCGCTCTGGGGCGTGCGTGACTCGGCTCCCTATTGGCACGACGGCCGCGCCGAAACCCTTCTGGAAGCTATCGCCATGCATGATGGTGAAGCGGCGGGAACGCGCGACCGATTCCTGAACTCGTCGTTCGAGGAACGGCAGAGCTTGTTGGCGTTTCTAGAATCGCTCACCGCACCATGAAACGGAAAGCATTCAAACGGGATCACCCGAACGTCACAGACGCATAGGGCAGAGATGCTGAGGGGACATAGCACTTTGACGACGGAGACATCCACAAAAACTCGCACGCCCCCTAGCCGTCGTATCCTCGGCACAGCCCGCATTCACCGCAGGCAGGCAATTGCGAGTGAGAAGTGCTCTGTCCCTAATTGGAGAAGCGCAATCACGCTCCGCAGAGCCGCTGTGATCTCACAACGAACAGTCCGTCGTCTCGCAAAAGCGGGTGAAGGGATTCGAACCCTCGACATACAGCTTGGGAAGCTGTCACTCTGCCAACTGAGTTACACCCGCATCTGAGCACTGCATTCGCAATGCAGTGCTCAATTGTAGTCACACATCGCACCTACTGCTGGCTAAGTGCTTCGCCACGCAAACTTGCATCACCACTGCCATCGATTACGGGGTCCAATGCACCCGTCAGCACATATCCATCGACACGGGCCCGGGACTGGGCCAGAAGAGCTTGGGCGGAGAGATACTGCAGGTTTGTATCGAAGTAAGTCCGCCGTGCCACCAGCACTTGAACGAAGCTCGTCTCACCGGCCTTGTACGCGATTTCGGCCAGTTTGAGCGTCTCAGCAGCATTGGGGAGAATCAGTCTGGAATAGCGGTCGACCGCCACCCGCGACGACCCATAGTCGCTCGAGACCAACGCCAGACGCTGCCTGATCGAGTTTTGAACCCGCTCCACTTCTCGGCTCGCCCTGACATATTCAGCCAGTGCCGCGGACATGTTCCCCTGGTTCCGGTTGAACACCGGGATCGGTGCCCCGACGACGAAGTTGATCAACCCCGTCCCGGTCGCCTGGTCGGATCCGGCACCGAGATTTATATCCAAGTTGGGAATTTTCTGGACGTCTTGGCGGGTGATATTGGCTCTCGCCTGAGAGACTTTGGCTTGGGCGGCCCGATACTCGGGACTGGAGACGACCATCATCGCTGCCACCTCCTGCCAGTCCAAATCCGCGGCGCTCGTTGGCAATTTGCCGACCAAGGGAACGGGTTGCAAATCGGGGCGTCCGGCCAGCGCCGCGAGCTCTCGCCACGCAGCGTGGTAACGAATCTCTACCTGCTGCAGTAATAGGTCAATTTCGTTCTTCTGCACCTCTGCCTGCACCACATCGAGTTGCGACCCCTCCTGACCTTTCTTACGCAATTCCGCAAGTTCCAATCCTTTGTCGGCGACAGATTGGAAATCTCGAATCAGGTTGAGACGCCGCTGAGCGGCAAGGGCAGTGTAGAACGTGATGCGAATATCCGTCGCCACTCGGTACTTTTGAGCCTCGAGCCGGAGTAACTGGGTCCGCAACGCCTCGTTGAGCACGTTGCGGTTGAGCTGCAACTTATCCGCGGTGATGATCGTTTGAGAGATAAACACGGTGTGCTGATCGGTCTTCTGGTCGGCGATCTGATTGCCGTTATAGCCGATGGTGGGATTCACTCGCAGACCGACCTGAGTCTTGAAACCGGCTGCTTTTTGCGTCGTGGCTACGAGCTCGGCGATGGTCGGATTGTTTGAGAGCGCAATGGACTCAATCGCTTCGAGCGAGAGTCCCTCGACCGGCTCCAGCGAAGCATCGCCGCCATCGGCCCCCATGGCCCCCATGGCCCCCATGGTCCCCGTGGCCCCCGTGGTCCCCGCACCGATCGTCGCTAGATCCGAATTCAACGCAATTAAATCGCTGAACGAGGTGAGCATTTCGTCCGGTGTGGTGGCCTCGCCGTTTTGGTCGGACTCGACCAACCCACCAGCCGGCGCATCCAAGGGAGCGATCACGACCTCATCGGTATACCCAACCGGATTGACCGCGGGCGTTGGCGGGGCTGGCGACACGCTTTCTGGCGGAGGTGCGGGTGACGGCGACGATTTGACATCGCTGGTACTCGCGTCAACCTCCACCGGCGTCGGATCAGAAAACACGCCATGCGGGCGCACCGATGTGCATCCCGTCGCGAAACTCAGTGTGGTGGTCAGCCCCAGGGCGGCCAGCAGCAAAGAACGCTTGGTCCGTCGGTTTGAAACACCGGTCTTCAATAATGCTGTCATCCGATACACCTCCATGTGTTTAAGTCGACCAGCCTGTATGGCCCATCGACGCGGTACATGTTGGATATCAAGACAAACCGCTGCGAACCGAATCCCCTGCACCCCAACAGAGTTCGGTCGTGAGGGTTGTCCGGAAGGCGCCCCCGAAAACCTTGGTGCAGTGAACAAAATCACCCCGAAGTGCAACCCCCATCACATCCGCCTGCTTGGCAGATGAGTGGGCCGGAGACAACGGGTCAGCGGGTGCTCCCCCGAACGCAGGAAAACGTTCGTTCCCGGGGGTGGGATTTCCAGTGGGTATCAACTTCGGCATCACTCACTCAACAGCGGCCCAATGGGCCCGCGTTTCGCGTCGCCGCTGCGGGGCGATACCCGCATGGGGCGATACCCACACGGTAAACCAGACCCACACGGTGCACCGGAAAGACTTGATCGAATGTGCTCAAACGCTCAGCGAACCCTGAAATACGAGAGGAGCATCACCAGTTCAATGATGACGAAAATCGCGTTTCGGCCGGTACCGTTCTGCTGCGTGGGCGCATGCGCTGAGGCAAGCACTGGCCCAGACCTGGTTTCACAGTCCGAGCGTTTGACGCCAGGTTTCGGCCATCAGGGCGTGGCCGGCCAGGGTGGGGTGGACGCCGTCGCCGGCCCAATAGTTTGGGGGTGCGATCTTGATCGCTTCATCAAACATCTCTTGAAAGGGCACCCACTCGAGCGATAACTCCTGTGTGACCTTATGAGCCACTTCACGCCGCTCGGTGAACTCAGGGAACCACTTGTCAGTGACCGCGCCGCAGCGCAGCACAAAGGGTTCGCAAATGGCGATCCGAACGCCTGGAAGTTTGGCCTGCGTTTCTTCCAACAGAGCCTTGAAACCAGACTCATAAATCGCCACGGTGCCGTCGTATTTCCCGTTGAGTTTGTGCCAAATATCGTTCACGCCGACCAGGATGCTCAGCACGTCCGGTTTCAGGTCGACGCAATCTTTCTCCCACCGCGCCGCGAGGTCCGGTACCTTGTGGCCGCTAATACCACGGTTGTAGATTTTTAAATTTTGGGCGGCGTGATCTCGCAGCAGACCGGCGGCGATCAACATCGGATAGCCGTTACCGAGCGCCCGCGGATCGTTGGCACCGCCGCGGGAGCGATCGCGTCCCGCATCGGTGATCGAATCACCCTGGAACAGTACTGTCGCTCCGTTAGCGAGTGGTGTCTCGCTCGAATCAGCGGCCGCGGCAGAGGCTGGCCCGGCGAATTGGCTCGCCGCTCCGGCAAGAATGGAAGCGGCGGTGGTTTGAAACAAACTTCGACGGTCGATGGTCATGGTCATAAAAACCGATGGTGAGGGAGGGGGTGTGAAACGGAAACATCATCCCATCATACCTGCAAAAACATCCCCAGTACAAAGCCAGCAACGCCGCTGAGTAAGATCGCAAACAGAACGGCAACCCACAATGTCGTGCGTGTTACCATCGGCTGCTCGCGAGCGGCCGGTGGTGGTGGCACGGGGGGCACCGATCGTCCCTGGAGATGATGTTCCTGGTCGCCGTTTTGATCGGGTACCGGCGGCGCTGGATCACTCGTGATACTCGACAACGCGCCCGATGACGCAGGGTATTCTTCCAGAAGCACATCAGGATTGCTCATGCTGGCACCGCCCGTTTCACCCGTCGCAGTCTTCCACGAGAGATCGTCCCCCAAACGATGCGGTGCCGGCCCCACGACGGCCGAGGGGGCCGCGTGCTCCGGTTCATCGGCCAATTCGATTCCACGTTCAGCCAGCCAGGATTCGCCTTCATCGGGTTGCATTGATGCCCAAGGGCTCAGCCGACGCACGACTTCGTTGGCGGATTGAACCCGTTTGTCGACGTCCTTCTCCATCATGTCCGCGATGATCTCGACAAACGAGTCCGACAACTCCGGGGCGAACCGGCGCGGATCCCAAGGCGCTTGGGTGAGATGACGCTTGCACTTGCTTCGCGAATCCCCCCCGGGAAATGGCACCTTGCCCGTGATCGCGTAGTACAGCGTGCAGCCGAGTGAATAAATATCGCACTGCGGTCCGACTTGATGCGGCGTGCGGATTTGTTCGGGTGCGAGATAGTCAGCGGTCCCGACGACTTTCCCCGCTCGTGGATCGTCGTCTGGGCTCGAAATCAGTGCCGCCAATCCCACGTCAGCAACCTTCGCATGCCCGTCCGGCGTCACCAGAATATTCGCTGGCTTGACATCGCGATGAATTAATCCGGATTCGTGAGCGTAGGCCAACCCCGCGGCGGCCTGCGCGACGATGGACGCGGCTTGCTGTACCGACAACCGCCCACTTTCTTTGACCAATCGCCGCAGGTCGGTCCCCGGCACGTACTCGGTGACGAGGAAATGCACACTGCCTTCCCGGCCGGCATCGAACGCACGGACGAGGTAGGGACAATCCAACGACGCCTGCAAACGAATCTCACGCTGGAAGCTCTCCCGCGCCAGATCGTCGGACTTGTCCAACGGCAGCACCTTGATCGCACAGCGACGCCCCATGATTTCATGGACGCCACCATAGACTTGCCCCATCCCACCTTTGCCAAGGAACTCCGTCACCACATAGGGACCGAGCGTTAACTTCGTGCGGCCCGCCCGCAATTGAGTTGCCTGATAGGGCGTGATCACTTGATCGCGGATCAAGACCGTTGCGATCTCACCACACACATCCTTGCGATCCTGTTCCGATAAGATCGGTGGTGCCCCCGCTTCCTTACGGTCTTGCTTGACCTCGGAGGCGGCAGCACGCCACTGGGACTCGTTGACCAACTCGCTCAGCAAAGCCGCTTCACGGAACACCAAATCGGCGGGCAGGGGTGAACTCATGCTGGATTGTTAAGTGGGAACAACACGATGATGTGAACCACACCATGGCTGCGTTGCGACCAAGAAACCCGATCTCCCTGGCACGCCATCGACTCGGGATTGGAAATTTCCTGGAGTTGCGAGAGGGACATTTCCCCAGGCGTCGGACCGTTTTCAAATGGGCGTGAGAGCGACGAGACCTCGTACGCCGAATGCAAATCGCGGCAGAACCGGAGACTTGCTGCGACCGACCGGCCGGCGGTTTGGATGATCCGCAAATGCAGCGCCATGCAGTCCGGTCCGTCGTCGATCCCGGTCACACGGCCCACACTGACCACCTGCACATCGAGCGATATCGGCGAGGGATGCATCAACCAGCCTCGCTGCGTCGGCGCGGCGGCCGGCCGCGACGGGGAACCGCTGGCAACCATCTTTACCGGTACAGCGCAGACACGGTCACCCAAGGCAAACGACTTAGCCGAGGCGACCGACTGCCGGACATCGAACCCCAACGAAAACGACTCCCAAGGCGTCCACTCCCCATTGTCGTCCGGCCGGTCCGCCGGTCCGAACAGGTTCGCATTGTCGCCCGGCCGCTCCGCCGGTCCCTGTCGACCAGCCGAACGGGGTCGTTCCGCAGCCACCAGCGTATCGAAAAACCGATCACCACAACGGCGATGTACCGCCGGTCCCTGGCAGGCGATCAGCGTGCTGCGTGATTCTTCGTCAATGACAAACCCGAGCGAAGACGTGAACGAACGAGCGCTCGTACGGATCAATTTCTCGCGTGAGATCGACCTGACGACGGGAGCGGTTTCGGCCATCGCCATTCTCAAAACGGGGCTCGATTTCCACGCGTCGGCGATCGACGTCTCAGGGGCGACGTCGGTATCGAACCGGACCCGATAGAGCAGCCGTCGACTGCCCCGTTGGAGACAGTATTGAGCCTGCCACTTGACCGGGCGGCGATGGGTCGAGTCAGTCGTGGGAGAGTCCGCGTCGCTAGACTCCTCGGGACCGAGTCGAAATTCGCCGGCCAGGCCGATCACCGCTCGATGACGTGTGTCCTCGATCGTTTCCAATCGCGTGCAAACGGTTTGCCACTGAGATGCGGTCGCGTCCGTTTTACTTTCGGGGTCGATTTTCGAACGCGGCGAGAGCAGCAGGCGCATCGAAAAACGGTTGCCGCGTCCCGGTCCGCTATACACCGCATCGATGCCGCCGTGGCGTCGATCGATGGTCACCTCCATGAACTCGTTGCTGAACTGATTGCCTTCAATCATTTTGCGAGCACCGCCCGAAAACCACCGCATGACGTTTTGCACCGTCGAGGGTGAGTTTGCATCGTCGCCAGCTTGCTTCGTTGCCGCAGCGCCAACCAGAGCAAATCCCCAGGCGGGCACATCGGCGACCAGTTGCGTCGTCGCACCCGAGGACTCGGCATGAAAGATCGGAGCGGTTTTTGCCGAGACCTTGCCCGCGACAGTCTGGCTCGTCCGCGCAGCGGGATGGGCAGGATGCAGTAACAAAATGTTCTCAGGGGCCACCGCAGCGCCACCGGGCGCCGCAGCGACGGCAAATCCCAGTGAGGTCGCAATCTGCTGAGACCATTCAGACTCGACACCCCCGGCAGTCTCCCCCGAGATCGATGTCATCGATGACTTGGTCACGAAGGTTGACGGGGCCAGCAACGCCGCGAAGCCGCGTAAATTCTGGTCGAGTTGGAATTGCAGGTCAGCGGCCAGTCGGACGCGACGCTCGAACAAATCACCCACCGTCTGCACCGGAGCGGGCGCCGTGTGGGGCGACGCACCATGATGAAAGGGCCGCTCGCCGTCCGTGAAATACTCATCGATACGCCAGAACTTACCCAGGCACAATGACCACGAAGCGGCCCGCCGTACGTCATGAAAACTATCGCAGCCACCACCCGGCCAATGGGCCATCAGGGCCGTGGCAATCTCACCTCGATCAATCGCCTCGCCCAACGAAGCGGACAGGGTGAGGAATGATTTTTCATCGTTAGCATCAATCGGCTTGGCCGTTAACGCTTCGATTTCGTACTCCCCCTCGCCCAACAACACCTTCGATTCATCGTCGTAACCACGACCGCCGAGGAAATCGATGGGGATGATTCCGCCAAAACCAGCGGCGGCGATCGCGGGAACCCATTCACCCGCGACACCTCCCCCCAACCGCGCGTAGACCGTCAGCGGTGCGGCGCCGCAGGCTTGCACCGTTTTGACCGATTCAGCGATCCGCCGCTCGGACGTTGCGATGGAGCTTGCATCAAACGCGAAATCACTCGCCGGACCACCACCGCACCAGCCAATGGGTTCATGCGAGGCTCCGTCCTCCGCAAATTTCAAGCACGCGCGAAACCGCTCGCGACGATCATCGTCACCTGCCAAGATCGCAGCAGCAACGGATTCATCGACCAGAATATTCTCCGGTGTCGCGAGTCCCGTCCGCCCGGTCGCAACGGCATCGCCGTCCATGCTCGGCGAACGACGTGAAAGACCGTCGATCCAGCTGTCCAAGGTATTGGGGGTCAGCAGCGTGAGGTCGACAATGGCTGGATCGGATGAGAAATAATGATCGCGTTCTTCGGCCAGCGCGTCGTAACAATCGTGCAACGCGTCTGTCGCTGCCTGGACGTTGCCAGCGACATACTCTTCCGCGGCGGCAACGAGTCGGGTTTCGAAATAGACTTGATCAAGATTGCTGGTGTAGCGCAGTCGCCGCGTGAGAATCTGCGTTTGCCACCACATGTAGCCCAACGCAAAAAAGTCCCGTTCATCCATGCCATGGTTCGACTCGGTACCCGAGGTCCCCAGCGAGTTTTCGCGGGACCATGCCGATGGGTCGTCCGCTGCGGAGAACATTCCGATCGCCCCGACCAATTTCTCCAGGGCATCGCTGCGACTCGAAACGCGAACGCGCACCTCACAGGCAGCGTTAAACGCAGGATCTTGTGGAGTCGGCAAGTCATGCAGCGAGACCGCATCGCGGTCGATGCCTTCGCGAACCTCTGCAGGCAATGTCGAGACGCATACCTCGGGAATGATCAGCAGACGCCGCAGCGGGCTCGGCGATGCAGGCGGCGTGGTCACGGCGGGATCGGTGTCACCCGTGGACGTGCCCGCCACAGCATCACCGGCGGTCGATTCCGCAGCCGCATTTTCAGCGGGATGTTCCGACGACGGCACCCCGCTGGGGGGCCCCGCCGCGTCTGGGGGACCCGCCGCGTCTGGGGGCTCCGCCGCGATGGGCACACGGATCGGTGGCGGTGCCTCGTCGCTGCGATGCCAGCTCGGCGTACGCCGAGTCACTGCGATCAGACGAGGGTGCCAGGCGGCCGTGAGACCGCCCAACAGACTTCGCGCACCGGCAGAATCGAGTTGGGAAGGGAAATCTTCGATCGTGCTGCACGGAATTATGACGCAGCACTCAGCAAAAGGCGGCATGAGCGACTAAAATTTGACGTAGAAGGAGGAAAATGTGATACTAATCGGAATTCCTCCCCGCTGGCACCTCCCTGGCAGCGGAAACTATTCGCTATTTCAAACGTAATAACTACGTTTCCTTTTCTCCACCTCAACTTCTCTCGAAAGACATCTATGGCAGGCTCCGCCGGCGTTTGGGGAATCGAAATCGGTCAAAGTGCCCTCAAAGCGCTTCACTGCATCAAAAAAGGCGATGAAATTATCGCTGACCAGTTCGATTTCATCGAATATCCGAAAATCCTCAGTCAACCGGATGCCAATCCGGATGAGTTGATCGCCGATGCGCTGACGGAGCTGTTCGAACGAAATGAAACGGCTCGCGATCACGTCTGCATGAGCGTGCCGGGCCAGAGCGGTTTGTCGAAATTTTTCAAGCCACCGCCGGTGGACGTCAAAAAAATCTCGGACATTGTTCGCTACGAGGCCAAACAACAGATCCCCTTCGAATTGTCGGATGTGATCTGGGACTACCAGATGATGCCCGGTGCCCAGGTCGAAGAAGGCTACGCACTCGAAAGTGAAGTCGGGCTCTTTGCGATGAAACGCGAGCAGGCCTATCGCCAGCTCGCTCCCTTTGACGACGCCGATGCGCAGGTCGAACTCGTCCAGCTCGCCCCGATCGCGATCTACAACGCGATCGCGTTTGATCGCATGCAGGAGCGTCTGGAAACCGAAGAGTTTGATATTGACGATCCACCGACTTCGACGGTCATCCTGTCGATCGGTACCGATTCGAGCGACCTGATCATTACCAACGGATTTCGGATCTGGCAGCGCAGCATGCCCATCGGGGGCAATCACTTCACCCGCCAGCTGACGAAAGATTTGAAGCTGACGTTCGCCAAAGCCGAGCATCTCAAACGCAATGCGCGCGAAGCGGTCGATCCAAAACTGATCTTCCAAACGATGCGGCCGGTTTTCAATGATCTCGTCACCGAAGTGCAGCGGTCCATTGGATTTTTCCGCGGCATCGACAAGAAGGCCAACATCACCGAGCTATTGGTCACCGGCAACACCGTCAAAATGCCCGGATTGGCTGCTTATCTGGGTAAAAACCTGGGCTACGAAGTCCACATTCTCGATCGATTCAATCGCCTCAGTGGTGATGATGTCCTGTCCATCCCCACGTTCCGAGATAATGCGCCGACCTTCGCGGTGTGCTACGGACTGTGCCTGCAGGGACTTGGAATGGCCCAAGTCCACACGTCGCTTGTGCCGCGAGAAATCCTGACACAGCGAATGATTCGTGCCAAAAAACCATGGGCACTGGTGGGCTTGAGCGCGCTGTTATTAGGGGCCACGGTCCAATATTTCATGACCCAGCGATCCTGGGCCACGACCACCGACGACATCTGGAAGTCGGCAACCGGTGCCGTCGCTCAAATGTCGACCTACAGCACCGGTGAGAAGTCCAAAGACGCTGACTTGGAAAGCCGGTTGATGTTCCTTAACCAACTCGGCAAGGAAATCACGGGCAATAATGACGAGCGATTGCTGTGGTTGGAGGTCTTCGAAGCGGTCAACCTGATGATTCCTCGTGAAGAGTACCCCGACGGTAAAATGCCTTCTCCACGCGAGAAGCCGCTGCAGGATCGCAAGGATATCTATGTCACGTCGATCGATAGCAAACACTTCGACGATCTCACCGAGTGGTACACCGAAGATGTCGCCAAACGGTACCAAGAGGAAATGAATGACTGGACGCGGCAAATGAAACGCAAACTACCGGGCGTCCCCGCCGCCGACGGGAGTGTCGCAGCAGCCGATGCCGCCGCGAGCGATACGCCCGCGGCGCCCGATGAAGGGCCGACCGAGGCGGGATGGGTGATCCAGCTCAAGGGCTACCATTACTACAACAGCGCTGAACGGATGGGTTTTGAAGGTGCCAACCACGTCCGCCGGACTCTGACCACCAATTTCCTTGAGAAAGAGATTTCATTGACCTCGCCCAATGGGGAAAAGCTAACGTTCACACCTCAACAAATGGGTTTCAGCTATCCGTTGCAAGTGAACGTGAACCAACCTACGTTGACGCGCGTCAAAAATCCCGATTTCGATCCCAATAGCATGGCCGCGCAAATCAAGCCGCCGATCGGTGTCGAGCCGGGCGATGAGATGACGGGCCCGGACGGCAAAACCATCATCTATGAACCGCCAACGCTGGAAGAACTCCGGTTGGACTTCATCTTCCAAGTCGTCTGGAAGCCGGTGCCACTGAGCGAACGCCTGGAACTGAAGATGGCCGCCGAAGAAGCCGCCGCCGAAGCGGCCGCAATCGCTGCCGAAGAAGCCGCTGCCAACAGTGACCTCGAAACGACACCCTGAGGATCGAGCGGAAAGTTACCGTCTGATTTTGTAGTCGAACGCTCCGCGATCGACCCTTCCGACCGCGAAGCGTTCGGCCACTTATTACTCTCCCTCGTCTCCGATCTCCCTTCTCTCTCTTCTTCTGTTGTCACCATGGATCAGCTCAAACCCGCGATTGAATTCTTCAAGCAGTACGGCTTTTGGATTGCCGTTGCCTTGATCCTGCTGGGATCTGTGGGCGTCTGGTTTACGGTCACCGGGGAACTGGTGGCCGAGAGTGAATCCCGGGCGTCGAAGATTCGCGCTGATATCGCGAAGGTCCGCAGCGTGCAGGGCGAACTTGACGTACACCCCAATCCGATCTCGCACGCGAAAATGGAGGAGATGATCGATACGCGCGAGGAACAAGTCCTCGAGGCCTGGACGAACGTCTATGAAAAGCAGAAAGACATCTTGGTGTGGCCCGAAGATCTGACGGACGAACTCAAGGACGAGTACCGCGAAAAAATCCCGATCGAACTATACGTCGAGTTCCCCACGCCGGACGATCAAAAGCTGGAGCCGTTCCTCTTGCAGCAGTACCGAATGTACATCGACAAGACACTGCCGAAGATCGCCAAGATCGCTGATGCTGAATGGACAGCAAAGTTTGATAGCCAATCAGCAGCAGCCGGCGGTATGGGCGGCATGGGTGGTATGGGCGGCGGATATGATATGGAAGGGAGCATGGGCGATATGGGCATGGGCATGGGCATGGGGGCGGGCCCTCGTGACATCAGCATCACCGGTGTTACCAAGGGGCCTCTGGTTCGCTGGTCATCGACGGCCCAGCAAAAACTGATTACCGAATTGTTTCCTTGGCAGGGCCGGCGTCCGAGCACCCTTGAGGTCTATTACTCGCAAGAAAGTCTGTGGATCCTCCGCCAATTGCTGGCCATCATCGCGACCGTCAATGGCGATGCCAAACAGCCGTTCGAAGCCAAAATCCGTGAAATCAAGCAGTTATCGATGGGCCGCATGGTCAGGTTCTCCGAAGGCGTGCTCGCATCGCCCTCGGCCGGCGGTGCGATGGGCATGGACGGCATGATGGGCATGGACAGTGGCATGATGGATATGGAAGGCGGCATGATGGGCATGGACGGCGGCATGGACAGCGGCATGATGGGGATGGACGGCATGGACGTCGAGGAAATCGACCCTGCTGACAACCGCTACGTCACACCCGACCATGAGCCGATCACGGGATCGGAATTGCGAGGCGCCTTCGAAAGTGACGTCCCCGATGATGCACCTCTGAAAGTCGCCAAACGCGTGCCAGTGATGATGTCGGTCCGGATCGACCAGCGGGCGGTCGCTGACCTGTTGGCCGCCTGCGGTAGCGCCCCACTGATGGTCGAGGTCGTCCAAACCCGAATTTTTGGAAACGGGGAGGCACCGAGCGCATCGGCTGCTGGAGGGATGGATGGCGGCATGAGCGGCGGCGGCGGCATGGGCATGGGTATGGGCGGCGGCATGGACAGCATGGGCGGCGGGATGGACACCATGGGCGGCATGGGCGGTGGTGGTTATGGAACCACAGGGACCGACCAGTTCCCGCTGGACGTCAACGTCGAGGTTTATGGACTGATTCACGTCTACAATCCTCCGCAAAAGGACAAACTCGGCGTGGAACAGATCACCGCCGAAACCATCATTGACGGCGAAACGATGGCTGAGAAAGTCGAAGGCGAAAAGGCTGCCGCCGCAGCAGCAGCCGCCGATGGGACTCTGCCACCTCCGGCTCCCGCCCCCGCAGCAGACACACCCGACACCAGCCCACCGGCGGGAGCGGCCGCTGACACGCCTGCGGCTCCAACTCCGGCGGCGGCTCCGGCTCCAGCCCCGGCGGCGGCCCCAGCGGCCCCGGAAAATGCTGGCAACCCGGTGCCTGATCCGGTATAACGAATTGAGGCGGCGGCGCTGGCAATGTGTCAACGACCGCCTCGTGACTCTCGACCGCAGTGACTTCCCCCCTCTCTCTTCTCCTCGCCCGCTCCTCTCTTCTCCTCTCGCTTCTGTTCCACGGAAAAACTCATGGACGCCGATAAGATCAAAAATTTCTTCACCCACCACGCCGAAAAAATGGTCGTTGCATTGGTCGTGGCGGCGTCGGCATGGATGGTCTACAGCGGCTTAAGCTTGCCTGACATGCGAGAGGAGCATGCGCCCGACAGACTCGCCACCGATGCCCAGCAGGTGCGCGCGCAAATCGACGACGACCATTCCGAAAAGATTCTCCCCGAACGTCGACCGATCTTTGACATCGCGGCGGAGTTGAAGAAGAAGAACGAACCGATTCCGTTCGCGGATTACGTTCCGAAGCATCTGTGGGTGCCCCAAAACATTAGCGATTCGATTCGACGCAAAGATCCAGTGCTGTTGGCACCACGCGCGCTGATCACCAGCGGGCACATTGAGTCCTATGCGGTTTTGTCGACGAGCGGTAACTATAGCGCAAGCACGCTCGAGCCAGCCGAAAAGCTCGAGAAAATTGAAAAGAAAGCCGTTCGACGTCCCCCCCCGCGACGACGAGGACGCGGCATGATGGGGATGGATGAAATGGGCATGGACGGCGGCATGATGGGCATGGACGGCGGCATGATGGGAATGGATGGCGGCATGATGGGCATGGACGGTGGCATGATGGGCATGGACGGCGGCATGATGGGCATGGAGGGCGGCATGATGGGTCCCTCGACCATGAGAGGCGCAGGCCGGACCCTCGACCCCACCTACAACCGTGGTTACTCCGCATCGAGTTCCACTTCACAGACCACTGGGACCAAGAAGCCGGTACCTCAGAGTGCCTGGTTCATCGCTGGCACCGCAGTGATCCCGCACAAGGAGATTGCCGAATCCTACTCAGCCGCGCTGGCCGCGTCGGAAGGGTATGAACCCCAACGCGACCAACCGCTGTACTTCAACTACGAAATCGAAAGAGCCGACGTGACGACCAAAGCGGTCGGGGACCTGGTCGACGCAGATTGGGTAAAGGTCGGCGACCGTGAGAGCGATCTCAAACGAGCCGCATTTGTCTGGGCGGGATTCGCACCCGAAATTGTTCCGATGGACTACCGGGATCTGAATATTACCGGATACATCCCGCCGATCCTGCTCAGTGACTATGGCAAGTTCGCTCTCCACCCCCTGATTCCCATGGTGTCACGCGAAGAAATCGATCGGAAAAAATTCGCTGAAGAACAAGTCAGTGCCAGCGAAGTGAGTGCCGAAGACATGGAATTGGCTAACCCAGGTAGCCTTGCCGGAGGCATGGGCGGAATGGGTGGTGATATGGGGATGTACGAATCGATGGGTTATGGCTCGATGGGCATGGATTCCGACATGGGGATGCAGATGGGCATGGGTGTTGCCTATGGTCTGAGCACTGTCGATAAGAACCCAGTCGAATACAAAATCATGCGGTTCTACGACTTCGCTCGCCGCGGGGCAAAAAACAGCCCGATGCCGGGACGCCAATACGTTTATCGACTTCGCTATGCCGTTCAAGACCCGAACTTCCCCGCCAACCCCGGGCACCAACCCAAGAGTTCGACACTGTCTGCGGACGTTTATGCCCGCGTTCAAGGCTTGATGAGCAATGCGGAGAAGAACAAGAAACGAGAATTCCAACTGTGGAGCGAATGGAGCGAACCGAGTCCGCCGGCATCCCTACCTGGGTTGAACAGAGTGTTCGCTGGTGAGGTTGAGGGAAGCAAGCCGCGAGAATTTCAAATTGCAGGCAAGACCGTCGACTACTACAAGTCGCCCCCGAAGGCCAACATGGTCAACGAAAACCACAATATCCAATACGCCGCGCCGATGCCCGTTTGGTTAAAGGACCTGACCGAAGGTTCAACGATGAGCTACAAAGGCGTTGCCGATCTGATCGATCCGATCAACTTGGAGATCAAGAAGGTCGAGGATGCTGAGGTTCTCTCGGGAACAACGATCATTGATATCAATGGTGGACGCCCCCTCAGCGTCGTCGAAGAGAACGACGAGTTGACAGAACCAGGTTGGGTCTTGATGTTTGATGAAAGCGGTGGACTGCGTGTCGAGAGCGAAGTTCGAGATCAGTTTGAATACCGAATTTACTCTTTTGCCGAAGAACGCGGTCTGTAAGAACGGATGCCAAAACAACACGCCTTCGAATACGTTGCCGGCACGACGCCGACAACGGCCGGGGATGCCCTGGCCGTTATCTTTGGCAACGATGCGACGCTTCGCCGCTGGGCGATCGAAACGCTCGTTGGCGATGGGGATTGGACGCAGTTTGACGGTGATACCACGCGCTGGTCGGATCTACGCGATGACCTCGCGACCGCATCTCTGTTCGACTTTGACGCCGGTGACAAACGCACGATCGTCGTGCGATCGGCGGACAAGTTTGTTTCCGCGCATCGAACGGAACTCGAAAAATACGTAGCCGCGCCCGGTGACAGCACCCGCTTTGTGCTCGAACTGGATTCTCTGGCGAGCAACACGCGTCTGTATAAAGCGGCAGATAAAAATCACCTACTCGTTGCTTGTGGAAATGCCACCGATACCAAGCAAGGTGTCACTGCGGCGACGCGGCGCAAGTTTTTGACGGGACATATTGCCGCCCGGCATCAGGTGAAGTTGGCGGTAGGCGCTGCCGATGCACTTGTCGAAATGCTCGGAGACGAAACCGGCATGCTTGACACGGAAATCGCGAAACTGGCACTCTACGTCGACGTCGGTGGCAAGATCGACGAGCCTTTGGTTCGTGATATCGTGGCGGGCTGGCAGGGGAAAACGGTCTGGCAAATTACCGATGCGATCGCCAGCGGGGATGCTGCCGAAGCCCTCCGGCAGCTCGACAATTTGTTCACCGGTGGCCAGAAAGCAATTGCATTATTGCCACAGATTTCCTGGTCGCTACGGCGTCTCGGCATGGCGACGACCCTGATCGAGCAGCGTGAACGCAGCGGCCGGCCTTGGCAGTTTGAAGACATATTGGCCAGTGCCGGAATTCGCCGCCCCAGCGAGATTCAATCCGCCAAAAAACAGCTCAAAACAATGGGCCGGCCGCGTGCTCTCCAACTCCTGGGCTGGCTGCTCGATGCCGACCTGCGGCTCAAGGGCACCCACAGCGCCGACGGCCGTGACCGTTTCATGCTCGAACAACTCGTCCTCCGCCTGGCCCGGACGACCTGACGCAGTTGCCCCCGTAGCTTGGGACCATTGTCCCGAGCGGCTATCAAGCACGGCACCAAAGTCGAACAACTCGGCGGCCGAGATACGCATCCCCGCCCACAAACATGCAAACTCGGCCCGCTGCCACTGCTTGTACGCCAACCGTAACATGAGCCCTGCAACGATCCCGAAAGTGGGGAGGACGGCGGGGTCGTGCAGCACCTCACGGACTTGGGCCGCCAAGGTGGCGCAACACACTAGATATCGCCGGCATACGGACTGAAAATAGATCCACACGTTCGCGATGACCAGGGCGTCGGGCCGGTTCTACCGGCCGTCCACTGCCGGATCCCTACCGAACAACCGCCTCACACCTCAGCCTCATCGCTCACCCCAAACCCAAAACCAACGCAGATGGCCGGTAGAACCGGCCCTACGTCCACTGCCGGCCCCACCGAACAACCACCTCGCACCTCAACCTCATCGACCACCCCAAACCGAAAACCAACGCATATGGCCGGTAGAACCGGCCCTACGTCCACTACCGAACAACCGCCTCGCACCTCGGCCTCATCGACCACTCCAAACCCAAAACCAGCGCAGATGGCCGGTAGAACCGGCCCGTCGTCCACTGCCGGACCCTGCCGAACAACCGCCTCACACCTCAGCCTCATCGCCCACTCCAAACCCAAAACCAACGCATATGGCCGGTAGAACCGGCCCGTCGTGCTCAACCATGCGGCAAAACACGCGACGGCAAAATTCCATCGATAACACGTAGGGCCGGTTCTACCGGCCGTCCACTGCCGGATCCCTACCGAACAACCACCTCACACCTCAGCCTCATCGATCGCCCAAACCGAAAACCAGCGCATATGGCCGGTAGAACCGGCCCTACACGCTCAACCATTCGGCAAAACACGCCATGGCAATTTGATCGATAACACGTAGGGCCGGTTCCACCGGCCGTCCACTGCCGGACCCTACCGAACAACCACCTCGCACCTCAGCCTCATCGCTCACCCCAAACCCAAAACCAACGCATATGGGAGGTGGAACCGGCCCGTCGTGCTCAACCATTGGGCAAAAAACGCGACGGCAATTCCATCGATAGCACGTAGGGCCGGTTCTACCGGCCGTCCACTGCCGGACCCTACCGAACAACCGCCTCGCACCTCGGCCTCATCGACCACTCCAAACCCAAAACCAGCGCATATGGCCGGTAGAACCGGCCCTACGTCCACTGCCGAACAACCGCCTCGCACCTCAGCCTCATCGACCACCCCAAACCCAAAACCAACGCATATGGCCGGTAGAACCGGCCCTACGTCCACTGCCGGACCCTACCGAACAACCACTTCGCACCTCAGCCTCATCGACCACTCCAAACCCAAAACCAGCGCATATGGCCGGTAGAACCGGCCCTACGTCCACTGCCGGCCCCACCGAACAATCACCTCGCACCTCGGCCTCATCGACCACTCCAAACCCAAAACCAGCGCATATGGCCGGTAGAACCGGCCCTACGTCCACTGCCGGACCCTGCCGAACAACCGCCTCGCACCTCAGCCTCATCGACCACTCCAAACCCAAAACCAGCGCATATGGCCGGTAGAACCGGCCTACGTCCACTGCCGAACAACTGTTACCAACCTCGCTCTGATCGCATTTGCGGACAAGTTGCAAATTGAAAACCCACGCATTGATGCTCTCGAAGAAACGCTACTGCAGTCGATCACCGATCACCCGATAGGCGATCGGAAACCGACAATTCATCCACGTGAAATTAAAAGAAGACCGAAGCCGTACCCAACGATGAAGCGACCACGCCACGTCGCCCGAAGGTCAGCGGCGTGAAGGACTTACGCTTAAACACGCGGCATTCGGGCTTGACCCATTTGTCTTCTCCCAACGCCTGACGGCGTAAACGGATCGATCACTTGACTGGGATGCGTTTATCGATGGGCGCTGCCGAAGTGCTCAACGCCTGACGGCGTAAACGGATCGATCACTGGCGTCACGTGAAGTAGGCGAACCACCGGTTGCGTGCTCAACGCCTGACGGCGTAAACGGATCGATCACAGGGGGAACGGAAAGCAAACAGCAAAAACAACAATAGTGCTCAACGCCTGACGGCGTAAACGGATCGATCACGCGTTGTATCGTTGGTGCTCATCATGCACCTCCATGTGCTCAACGCCTGACGGCGTAAACGGATCGATCACCGGGGCTATTTGTTGTTGATGCCCATCGCTTCATAGTGCTCAACGCCTGACGGCGTAAACGGATCGATCACATGTCGTCCAACTCGATCCTTAACAGTTCAGCTAGTGCTCAACGCCTGACGGCGTAAACGGATCGATCACTGGCGGCGTGATCAACGCTCGCGACTGTACAAGTCGGTGCTCAACGCCTGACGGCGTAAACGGATCGATCACCGGGCGATAGTCTTCGCTAAGTGGTTCAGTGTATTCGTGCTCAACGCCTGACGGCGTAAACGGATCGATCACAGCATGTGGTTCATCGACCCATCACCAGTGAGCCAGTGCTCAACGCCTGACGGCGTAAACGGATCGATCACGAGGGGGCAGAGGACTCAATCGTGTCAGAGCGTCAGTGCTCAACGCCTGACGGCGTAAACGGATCGATCACAATCGGATCGTTCGTCAAGCATTCGCGTAATGGGATCGTGCTCAACGCCTGACGGCGTAAACGGATCGATCACGCTTCGTCGTGGACTCGGCAACCGCCGTAGTGTCGTGCTCAACGCCTGACGGCGTAAACGGATCGATCACTTGCACGGTAGCGTGCGCCGCAATCGGCGGAAATAAGTGCTCAACGCCTGACGGCGTAAACGGATCGATCACGTGCTTGAGAGCGTCCAGAATGCATTCCTGACGGAGTGCTCAACGCCTGACGGCGTAAACGGATCGATCACATTCCCGGCAGGCGTCTTGGCCCGTTGCACGGTGGTGCTCAACGCCTGACGGCGTAAACGGATCGATCACCTCTTGTGGTGGAAGCCGTCGCACTGTTGTGCATTGTGCTCAACGCCTGACGGCGTAAACGGATCGATCACTGGAAGGCGAACCAGATCGATCACTGGAGCGGAAGGTGCTCAACGCCTGACGGCGTAAACGGATCGATCACGCAATGATTCTTGAATGGGTGGCAGTGTGCCGAAAGTGCTCAACGCCTGACGGCGTAAACGGATCGATCACGTTTGTGGTGAGTGACGCGGAGTTCCAGCGGACGGTGCTCAACGCCTGACGGCGTAAACGGATCGATCACGTGGTGATGGAAGACACGCGGCAACCGTGTGGAATGTGCTCAACGCCTGACGGCGTAAACGGATCGATCACAGCACGTCCCGGACGCTGGCTCGTTCGATGAGTTCTTGTGCTCAACGCCTGACGGCGTAAACGGATCGATCACTAGTCGTGGCAAGTCGACAATCGTCAAAGGGATGAAGTGCTCAACGCCTGACGGCGTAAACGGATCGATCACTTGCGTCCGTTCACCCGATACGTCACCTCCAGTTGTGCTCAACGCCTGACGGCGTAAACGGATCGATCACTCCAGCGTTACGCGAAGTCGATCCTGGATTCAGAGTGCTCAACGCCTGACGGCGTAAACGGATCGATCACTTATCATGTTGCGGTTTCGCGAATCCGACCGGACAAGTGCTCAACGCCTGACGGCGTAAACGGATCGATCACCGTCTTCAGTCACTCAGGGGATTGTCACGAACAAGTGCTCAACGCCTGACGGCGTAAACGGATCGATCACAGTGTTGCCGACGTCAGCCTGTTGATGGTCAAACGGTGCTCAACGCCTGACGGCGTAAACGGATCGATCACCGGGCCCGCATCAGCGATCTTGAGGAAGCCGCAATGTGCTCAACGCCTGACGGCGTAAACGGATCGATCACCGAAGCGACCTTCAACAAGTTCCTCAAGGAAGGTGGTGCTCAACGCCTGACGGCGTAAACGGATCGATCACACGACGGCCGGAGCCGTCACCATTACGGCGAATGTGTGCTCAACGCCTGACGGCGTAAACGGATCGATCACCCGCTACCGGCAACCAGGTCGGCGAATTGGCCAAGTGCTCAACGCCTGACGGCGTAAACGGATCGATCACCGTTTGTCACTGAACCCGCGAAACTGATCCAGAAGTGCTCAACGCCTGACGGCGTAAACGGATCGATCACCCACATTCAGGCAGCTTCGATTCTGCTCGCGAGTAGTGCTCAACGCCTGACGGCGTAAACGGATCGATCACCCCTCAACGTGGTCGGTGCCCCGCAGTTTGTCCTGTGCTCAACGCCTGACGGCGTAAACGGATCGATCACTTGCCCCGTGCTTGCAGTTTGCTTAACCAACTCTGGTGCTCAACGCCTGACGGCGTAAACGGATCGATCACTGGTCGAACTGCTGCACGCTGGCGGTATCGAGACGTGCTCAACGCCTGACGGCGTAAACGGATCGATCACAGTCGCTCCATGCTTGGGTGACGGCCGCGTGGGCCGGTGCTCAACGCCTGACGGCGTAAACGGATCGATCACTTTGGGACTTGTGTCCGCCCTCAACAACGCCTCCAAGTGCTCAACGCCTGACGGCGTAAACGGATCGATCACACGTTGGTGTTTGTCTGATTGACAACCTTGCAATGTGCTCAACGCCTGACGGCGTAAACGGATCGATCACCGACGGCGGCGCGACGGGTGGACATCGACACGAATAGTGCTCAACGCCTGACGGCGTAAACGGATCGATCACTCAGCGCGGCCAGGATCACGCGTCCCTGTAAATTCAGTGCTCAACGCCTGACGGCGTAAACGGATCGATCACGCGGTATTTTCCACACCATGACGATGAGGAGAACGTGCTCAACGCCTGACGGCGTAAACGGATCGATCACACCGCCGAGGCCGGCCGTCGGTTCCGTCACTCAGTGCTCAACGCCTGACGGCGTAAACGGATCGATCACACAGACGCTGGAGCAAATAAAGATCATGAACGATTGTGCTCAACGCCTGACGGCGTAAACGGATCGATCACTTGATCCTCATCGGAGCATTTGCTGTAGGGCATTTGTGCTCAACGCCTGACGGCGTAAACGGATCGATCACGACAACGCTGGCGGCGATCAACAAATATGCGATAAGTGCTCAACGCCTGACGGCGTAAACGGATCGATCACATCTCAGGCCACTCTGGCAGAACCGTGTTGCATCGGTGCTCAACGCCTGACGGCGTAAACGGATCGATCACCTTGGCTCGACGACTCTGGTGAACGGGACCAAGATGTGCTCAACGCCTGACGGCGTAAACGGATCGATCACGCTTCGAGCGTGCAGCTCGACCCGTGGGAGCGAAGTGCTCAACGCCTGACGGCGTAAACGGATCGATCACCCCAGTGACTCGCCCAGTTCGCAGGCGTGGTAGAGGTGCTCAACGCCTGACGGCGTAAACGGATCGATCACGCATCCGTTGAGGACGTCGCCCTCCTGCAGGAACTTCGTGCTCAACGCCTGACGGCGTAAACGGATCGATCACTCGTGTGGGAGGTGCGCTGATGCTCGGTCCTAATGCGTGCTCAACGCCTGACGGCGTAAACGGATCGATCACCTGCAGAACAAGACCGGCCATCCACACACGATCGAGTGCTCAACGCCTGACGGCGTAAACGGATCGATCACGGCAAAAATGCTACTCAGAAATGACCTTGAGAATTAGTGCTCAACGCCTGACGGCGTAAACGGATCGATCACATTGATCGTCGCATTGATTAAGGAGCTCGTGCCAATGTGCTCAACGCCTGACGGCGTAAACGGATCGATCACTCCTCGAGATCCGCATCGACGCCCCCCTCGCCGAAACGTGCTCAACGCCTGACGGCGTAAACGGATCGATCACCCCATCGGGCGTGCGGAGGATACCGCCGTCGTATCGGTGCTCAACGCCTGACGGCGTAAACGGATCGATCACACAGGGTGACACTCTCGCACGCCTCCGGGTCTTCACGTGCTCAACGCCTGACGGCGTAAACGGATCGATCACTCGTCGCTGTCCTTATCAAGAAACACCAGCGGATGTGCTCAACGCCTGACGGCGTAAACGGATCGATCACCTCTAGCTTGATCGTCGGCTTCTGCTCGGCAATCGGTGCTCAACGCCTGACGGCGTAAACGGATCGATCACCGCCGAGGTTCAGCAGGCCAACCGATACCATTACTGGTGCTCAACGCCTGACGGCGTAAACGGATCGATCACTGGTCTTATCGCCAAAGTCTCGCATGATGTCCAGGTGCTCAACGCCTGACGGCGTAAACGGATCGATCACAACCGGTCTGGTTGACCGACAACGCAGCAGCAATAGTGTGCTCAACGCCTGACGGCGTAAACGGATCGATCACATGCCAAGCTCCCTTGCCTGTTTGAGTTCCTTCGTTGTGCTCAACGCCTGACGGCGTAAACGGATCGATCACAGCACTCGCTGTAAACTATTTGTTGGCAACATATTAACGGTGGCGTTTTCATGGGCAATCGCAATGGAAATTACGTCCACCCGATTCATGGTCCTCCATTTGAACAAGCTTTGCATTTTTCCAACGATTTTTGCAGTGAATTGACGATTCATGCACCAAAGACGAGTCATCGTATCGTTTTAACTACGCTAAACGACCAAATTACCAAAGAGCAAGCGTCTATTGTAGCTGTGGTCGTTCCGCCACGGAGACATCCATGCAATGGATTTTTGCCCGTTCAGAGCCGGTTTTTAAAGAATTTCGAAACTGGGCGGCGGGTCTGCCCAGTCTCCGCGATCACCACGCGAGTGTTCGGCGACTTTGCTCGCACACCCCTCACACAGTGGAATCACTAGCAAATCGTCTTCGGGTGCCATCATCTCAGCCAGTTCCCATCGCAATTTCTCAAGCGCATCTCTGGTCAGCCGGACCCGAAACAGGCTGAACTGTACCCGTTCACCGTACCCCTCGAGCGTCTTGGCGACTCGACGCAACCGCTTGGCGTCGCGAACGTCGTATGCGATAAGATTCCAGTGAGGTTGGCCGGCCATGACGGTCCGTTTCAGTTCGAGAGCTTTAACGAATGCGAAGTTTTGCAAATGAGCCAGGTGCCCCGGTCCATTCTTTCTCCAATAGCCGTACTTCCAGCTCCACCATGCGCCCGTATTCTAAAGATTGTTCGGTGTGAGGGTGTCGGTAGGACTCGGTAAGCCTGCTTTCAAAGAGCGTGATGGCCTTCTTTCGTCCTGCATCGGACAACCAGACATGGCCTGGCCGCAGTTCGAAATCGGCGTCTGCATCCCACTGACCACGGTTCAGGCTGCCCACCAGCGGCATTTCCCATACCAGCGTTCGAAATAGCTCCATCACGTCGAGTACCAATGGTGGAGCCGTCGTACGCGGTTGATGAAAGTAACCGAATGCAGGTTCCATCCCGACCGAAAGAATCGTTCGTTGAACAAGCGCGAAAATCATCCCATACCCGAATGAGAGCAAACAGTTCAGCCGGTCCCGAGGCGGATGCTTGGTTCGTCCGTTCATTCGCAACGATTCAGGAACGCGATCACTCAACAGTTCATTGAACGAACCGAAGTAATGCTTCGCAGCAATCCCCTCCTCGCCACGCAACGAGTCCAGCGACGCGGATTTCTCAGCCCGCGAGACTGCGAGGCGCATCATATCGATGTTTTTCGCAGCGTTTGTTCGCGCCAACTCACTACCGCGTGTACCCCGAAGCAGATATTGCAGTTGGAACTGGATTTTGGCAACCGTTGTTAACTTTGCCAATTGGAGGCAAGTTTCCGCATCGGTGAGGGCTTTGAATTGACGGATGCGCTGCCGAATTCTTGCTGGAGTTTCGATCATGCCGATGACTCGCCCGCCAGCGGTGACCCACTGGACGGCGACACCTTCGTAAGCGCAAGTCTGGATGGCTTGGGACGTGATCTGCGCCCCGCCATAAAGTATGACGGCGTCGACCTGCTCGATCGGAACCTTTCGCTTGCCTTCATCCGTCTCGATCACCAGTTGTCGACTGCTTCGTTTGACTGTCGCAGGAACCGTCGTGACGTGCAAGGTTCGCTTGTCTCGCCGCGAAGGAAACAGCGTAGCTGGTGAATGGCCGTCATCACTATTCGTTGCCAGACGCTCTTCCTCGGGCAAACAGATGACACGCAAACTGCATCGACGACACCGTTTTTCGTTATCCGTCACTGGCGGTCGATCGTTGCTCCGCCGCAGTCTTCTCGCCAACTCGATCGACGCGAGTACTTCGCCGCGCAGCGCTTCGTCGATCTCGATCCGCACCGTGACGTTGTCCTGATGGTAGCGAACGCGTCCTTCCAAGACCGGTTTCCCCTGTTGATCTTCGAGTAGCATCGCATAGGCGGCGACCTGCAGTCGATCGCTCGGCCAAGCCATCGGCGTTTTATCAGCCGCTCGTTTGCAGCGACCTTTTTTATGTTCGTAAGCGACCCAGCCACGGTCACGGACACGGGCTGCATCAATCTTCCCGAACAACCCCAGTTCATCGGAAGAGACTTCGAAAGATCGGAGTTCGCGAGTATCGTCATCGAGTTTCGGGACGCGTTCTTCGTGCAGCCGCCGACCGGCATAAACACGATCGTCCGCCTCCCTCAGCTCTTCGACTTCCTCCAAATAAAACAACCGCTCGCAATACAAAAGTGCATGCAGCGCCATCACCCGAATCGGCGGCTCGTCGGGGTAGAAATGCGAGTTGGTCGCTTCAGATGGATCGCTCATTTCGTTGCAAGTACTCTGGCTTTCAGGATTTGAGGTAGGCGTGAGCGTTCGGGCGGGTCGAATCCAGCTTCGATCAATCGCCCCAATGCGTTCCGCGTACCGGACGAACCTACGTGATCAACCCAAACTGGCAGCGTGAAGTTGCCACTTTTTTCTAGCAAGAACAGACGCACGGACTCGTCCACCATCTCAGGCACACGCTCGATAGGCAATATTTCGTTCACCATATGGGTACTTTCCCCTAAGCTCAAACCGCCGAATCGCGAGATGCGATGACGACCATCAGATGTTAAGGACGCGGCCACACGTTGCTCCAACGTTTCTTCGCGTGACTGTTCTTCCTCGCTAGAGTCCAGCCAAATTACTAGGCGAACATCAGACAACAGTTCCTGGTAGTCTGGTCGCACGTTGGCACCGTTTCCCAAGCCGAGTTTCTTATCTTTAATCCGCCATAGTTTCCGCAGTACGGTGCTTTCGTAGGGACGACCGATCACTCCCGCTGTACAGCGTGCACCGACATGACGTTCTCGACAAACTTCGCCAACCATCGATAGCAAGAAGCCGTAAACCGTCGACGGCGATGGCAAGGGAAGCGTTTCCCAGTACTCACGAGCCGCACCGCGACGAAACGATGCGATCGGCACGGTTACGTACAGCCCAATCATGCCAACACCGCTGTGATGCGTTCGCAAACGGCTTGCGTGGCTGCTTTGATACCGTCTTTCAAATCGACCCCAAGTTCCTTAAGGGCTTTGCCTGAATCGGTCGTCGCCAATTCACCACCCACAATCAGCTCACTTGCGTCAATGTCGCCCGACCGCACACGACGTACGAGTTCGTCTGCAGAAAGTGTACGTCCAGCATCGGGAGTTCCAAAGCAATAAAGCAAACGCGGTGCGGGATCTTCGGTTACGCGAAATACAACGGCCGCAGGAGAGAAGTCGAATAAGAATCGACCGTGGTTTCCAGCAACGGTTCGTAGGTTGGCGATGGCTTGAATCGCCTTGGCGGCGCGATTGCGTTCTCGTAAGCGGTCGGGCGTCATTGCGATCCCGTATTGATAGCGAGTTGCGTGAATTTCAGCTCCATACGGGACTGGATTGTTGCCCTTTTTAGCAGCGGAAGGCGTCGCGCCAGGCGAAGCAGCGTTAAAGGTCGTATCGCCTGGCCATGGCGTCAGGCTGACCGCGCGAGTGACCTCCAAAACGGCGCGTCGAACCTTCGCCGAGCCAGCTTGCCCCTCTTCCTTGGCGGCTTCCGCCGACATGTAACCGAGCAGATCATCGTCGATGAACGTGTCACCTCCTTTTTTGGCCCAACCATCGAATCCAGGTTTCTGCCAGTCGTTGGTTCGTGTGTCCTCATTCCAAGTTCGGTTGGTCCCTCTGGACTCCAGCTCGGCGAGGTGTTTTCTTGTTTCAAAACGGATCGCTTCCGCGCTGACGGTGGTGTGAACAGCGCCTTTCCAAATCAGTTTTTGAAGTGTCGTTGTGTTGCCTTCGGTTTCACCGCGGTTGTTCGCCGCAGTTCCATAATCGGTGACGATATTGGCGAAAATGTGTATGGTCATTAGATAGCTTCTTTGAAAGATTGATTTGAAATTTTGTGACTGAGTTAGCCTTTAGGCAGACGGCGAATTTTTCTCGTTGAGAGATTCAGCTGCGGCGTCGAGTTCCTTGTCCCCCTTGCCCTGGTAGCTCGCCAATGCGAGCAGCGCAAGATCACGTGCATGCTGCCAGCCTGATTCGTTTAGCCACGGCAGTATGTCGGTCCAGTTCGCTTGCAGTTCTTTATTGGCTGGCACGCGACTGAACAGATCGCAAATCGAGTGACGAAACTGGTCGGCTGTTTTTGCACCCGAGAACGCTAAACGCCAGCGATCGTACTCACCGCGAAACCGGTTCTGCATCGCGGCTTTTTGATTTGCGGTTTCGCTGGCAATTTGTCCGTAGCGTCCACGAAGTGCGTGATGCACGGCACCAATGAGCGCAATCTGTCCAGGCTTGTCCCAGACGTCTGCTTTGATCATCTTTATCAATCCTGTTCTTTCGAAAGGCAAGCGATCACGAAAAGGTTTACCATTTGCCGGATCGCGGGCGCCAAACAGTTTTGTAAATCCAGTGAACCAATCACGACGATGAGCCAAATTATCGGCGATCAATGGCCGCACGATACTATCGCTCCAAAAGTATTCTTCACGCTCAGTCGTTTCGGCCGTTTTACCTTTGCCCGTTTTCTCGACGACTTTTCGAGATGCTTTCCGAGGTGCAAAGCAGTCTTCGGCGCAACGAAAAATCTCGAGTCGCCGAGCGTCCAGCGGTTCGATTCGCTCAGCAGCGACACGAGATTTTTGTTGGCTGGCCCACGCGGTTGGTCTGAACACGAATGCGGTAACGGACGCCACCGCCAGTCTCTGTTGAGTATCATCGACGCGCATCCGAGCATAGAGTTGCAAGACGGCGTCCCCGCTACCTCCAATGAGACAATCGCGGTAGGTAAGCGGAGTGATGTTACGTCGGTTATCCGCGAATAACAGCAAGTCTTGAACGTCGGGCACAAGCAATACGGCAGATCCTCGATTAATTGGCAAAGCCAACGTTCCTATCGGTGCAAAATACGCAGCTAGTAGTTGAGCCACGCTGCCCTCGTACTTCGTTTGTCCCGCGAATCCATTGTGTCGCACCGCAGCACCGGGATAGAGTGTCCCAGGAAGCTCGGCGTTCTTTTGCGAAAGTGCTCCCGTCTTTCTATCGACTAAATCTTTGTAACCGTCTTGATGCTTGTACCAGTCAAGGCATCGTGTGCTGAACTGAAATGGTTTCCCGTCGATCTCCAAGTTGAGTTCTGAATCTCTTTTTTCTCCAGTACGCGTTTTTCCGTGCTGCAAGAATGTCAGCATCAAGCCACGTTGAAGGTTGATTCGTACCGCTGTTCGTTGCTTACCGATGTAAGTCGTTGGAAGGTCGATGGTCCGCTCGTTCAATCCAAAGGCAATTTGGAAAATCGGTTTGAAAACGTCGCCTACGTTTTCTGGGTCAGCGAATCGAAATACGATTTTATCCGAACTCAATTCCCACGGAACTTTTTCATTGATCCAGGGCTCGGGAATTTCATCTTCGTCGTACTGCCCACCCTGAATCGAACGTTCGATCCACCGCAGTGTCGTTGCCAATCCACCGATCCCGGCTCGGAGCAACAGATCCATCTCCGGATTAAACAGACTCACTTCCAAACAATTTGGAGCTGTTGCTTCCGCTTTAGCTGTCTTGGCCATCACTGATCTCCTGGCAAGGAACGAATACGCCACACCCCATGTGCCGCCGACCACCGATGCCTTCGGTGAGTAATTTAAGAGAAGACGTATCGTCGAGGTTGGATAACGTCGTCTCAAATCCGAGGATTTCGTTTTGTTTGACACGAATGGTTCGTTGCCGACCCACACTTATCCCAGCGTCTATGATTTCGAGTTTGTCGAGCTGCCGCTGCACAGCCAGCGTGAAATTTTTCGGCTCGAAAAATCCTTTGATCGTCACCAACCTTGCACGCAATCGTGAAGCGGGTACGAGCTGCTGCACTGTGGGAACGCCGAGAGTGATGGAACGCCCCACAAGCGTGATTTGTTTACCAGCGAGCGGAAGAAACTCGCCGACACGATCCACAGTAGTGCGAACCACGAGGCGGCTTGACCGCGTCAACGCCATCTGTCGCCCGCCAACTTGGCGACCATCGATGGGAGCCAACGCAAACCCAATGCCACCGTGAACTGACGGTACCAACTGGGTGACCGCTCCCAACAACGCATAGCCATGATCCGCCGGGATGGGAGTTTGCCCCATAGCGGGAAACGAGAGTTCAATAGATTGCATTACCGTCTGTGATCCTTTGTTTGATTTTTAGTTGGACCTGTTTCGTTAGCTTGCTCACGGACGACGAACTGACGCCCAGGCGTTCGGCGATTCGTTTCTTGGAAACACCCATCGCAAGACTTTCCGCACATATTCGCTCGCGATCAGTAAGTTCATCGTGAAGGGAAGCTAACGCGTCCCAAACGATTTGGCATGGATCCTGTTCGATGTTTATCGTGTTGTCTGCGGTTCCATTCGGCTGCAAGACAAGTTTGATCTTGCGTTTGCGGCGAAAGTATCGAATGCAAACCCGCCGGGCGGACCTGGCAAGATATGCACGCGGACTCGTTAGGGCCGCCAATCGCTCTGCGCAGATTAGAGACTGGCAACGTACCAATGCGTATTCCGCGCAAGAATCACCTGCTACGGCGAGTTTCTGATCGAACCCGTCAACGACATTCAACACACATTCAAACGCCTCGGAAACTGTGATGGTTTCGTTAGTCATGTTTTTCTCCTATACCTTTACAGAGGCATTTCCTGAAAAAAGATTCACGCTAATTCTGAGACTTGGTAAACGAATTGTAGTATTGCCTGATTCGGATCCAAAGCGTACTATTTGGGAAATAGCACCGCAGTCCAGCGTTGAGCACCTACACTTCGGTTGCCAAGTTTCGAGAGAATCGAAAATTCGATAACGCCTTTGGCGATTAAAAGATCACAAACGTACTCCAGACTGCACCTGTTTTGGAGCAATAATCGATTGCGGTCTCGGATGCGACGGGGAAGCCTCCGAATCGGACACGTGGAAGTTTCCAGTTGTCTGAGACGGGGTAGTTCATTGGCAGCGTGTATGCGACAACCGAGCGATCTCGTTTTGCCTCCCGCAAATTGGGTTCGCGGATCACGGTAACGCCGTAGCTCGCACTGCGGATTGTGTCGACAGGAGTTTCCATTCCACCACCGAGCCATCCGCTTGTTTCGGCTTTAATCTTGCGCGGTTTGTCAATGGCTCGCCATGCGTCAACCAGTTGCGACTGTGAGATCGGTTCTGATCCCAGACTACTCAGCCATACCCTCGCCAGTTCGAGCTCATTCTCCTCGTATGGTGCTGATGAAAACTCACCGTCGTCACGTACGGGTTCGAGCACGACGAATGGTCGAGGCGGACGTTTGTCTGCGGGCTGCCCAGGGTGGATTGCTCGGTTAAGTCGACCGAGTCTTTGGATCAGTGCGGGAATCGGAGCGAGTTCGGTGATCAGCAAGGTGGCATGCTTCAGATCAAGTGACATTTCGGCTACTTGACTGGTTGCTGCACATCCAGCATGTTGCGAATCGAATATTGCTGACACTTCGTTGTGTCGGTCAACTCTATCTTTGTAAATGAATCGGCTGTGGTATACGCTCACGTTGCAATCGGCCAATTCCATGCCGAGCTTTCGCGTTCGTTCAACTGTGTTGCTGATCCAGAGAACGCGTCCACCCGAATCGAATTCGTCGCGTAACAACTCCAGCGCATCATCGCGAGTCAACGATGTTTCTTGCTCGTGGCGAATGTATCGAGGCAATTGCTCCAAGTCACTTGGTCCAGCGACACAGCGATAGCTCCGCTTCGATCGTTTAGCAATTTTTTCAATGGCCTCCCGTCGAGAAATTGGTAGACTTGCTGTCATCAAGAGCACTGGAATGCCAGGCAGCTCACGAAGGAAGGTCAGCAGATTCCCGAACAAGACATCGTCGTAGGAATGTACTTCGTCAAACACGATCGCGGACTGCGAAATTGCAGGCCAGGAATACAGGCCGCGTCGTTGGTTCTGCAAAATCAGGAGCAGCGAATCAACGGTGCAAGCAACTATTTTTGTGTCCCAGGCCTTGAGGGATTCGACGCGAACTGATTCATCATCTATGTCCTTGTCCTGCTCTCGCGTTCCCAGCATCTGAAGCTTGTCGTATTGCTGGCGGCTATGGAACAGATCCGCTCCATCAACGGCTGATTGCCTAGATGTTACCGACCTCGCTCTGATCGCATTTTACGGTCTTTTCCTGCCGAATTGTTGTCGTAGTCACGGACTGTTCTTACACCGGTAATTCGGTAGGCAGCAGCCCGCCGCCCGCAGACCAGAGCCTTGCCCCCCGCGCCTCGCAACCCGCCCCCTTCAACTAAATCGTACCCCGCCTCTCCCCTCGCCCCCCGACTCACTTTTCAGGCAGTCGGTTCGCGATCATTCGAATCCCTGACTCGACCAACTATCCTGCTGGACTTTTCTACTTCAAGTTCAAAAGCCAGCGCCCGTGCGAGCCAGAATCTTCCGCTCTCAAGCAGAACGTGATGAGTTCCTGCTGGAGCTCAAGCTCACCCAGTGCCCCCACTGCAAGAAAGTCGGTGCGCTCAATCGCCATGGGTCCTTGCGCGGATACGACGAGAACAACTTCCGCCACAAATCTATCCGGGCACGAAGGGTCTTCTGTAGCAACCGAAATCAAGCCGCCGGATGTGGACGCACCTTCAGCGTGTGGATTGCTGACAAAGTCAAACGACTCTTTCTCAGTGCAGAGCAACTCTGGGCATTCCTCAACCAGGCCGCCGCGACCGGCAACAAACGCAAGGCATTCAAAAAGCTCAATAGCAGCATGAGCGATTCGGCACCCTATCGAATTTGGAAACGATTGCAAGATGCACAATCCGCGATTCGGACCGCACTGTCGACCATGTGCCTGCCGCCAAAAATCGATAGCTCACAGCCCAGCAACACGCCCGCTGAGAGCACACTCGCTCATCTGATCAAAGCCTTCGCTGGCCACACGCTCAATCCCATCGCCGCCTTCCAGCTCACACTGCAGACCTTCTTCATCTGACACGCTGCGGCCGCACCTCAGCAGGCCGATTCGGTCCGTGATCACACGGCAACCTGTCGATCCTGGCCAGCATCGTCTGCCTCGGATGGTCGATTTGCCATCGTAGCTCACGCTTGCGAAATTCTTTTTTCTGCTCGACAACACAACCCGACGATAGATCCACCGCCGACCGCACTTAGACTCGCCTGCGAATCGATTTCATGAATCGATTTCGTTCAATCAAAAGTCAAAAACCAGCGGAGCGGTCCATGAAACGACCATCGATCTACGTCAAAATGAAAGTCCTCGGAGCGATCGAAGTCGCCCCCGGAAAAACACGTCACGAGAGAATCCACAACGTCGCGGCGATGACGTTCCTGGACGACCAAGGAGACCCACACCAGTTCACCTGGCGGACCATCCAAACGTGGTACTACCGCTACAAAAACGACGGCATCACCGGCATGAATGCTTCACCGCGAGCCGACAAAGGCAAGCCACGCAAGGTCACGCCCGAAGAAGTTCTCGAAGCGATCAACACCGCGCTGCCGCACTTTGTATCTGCGAAAACGGGGCACAAGAGGACGCCCACCAAGTCAGCCGTCTATCGGTTCTGCATTGAAAAGGGACTCCTGCACGCTAGCCAGATCGCTCTGACCACGTTCTGCCGCTTCGTCCGTGAGTACGAATTACTCAAGGACGATCCAGGCGAAAATCGACGCCGACTCGCCTTCAGCATGCAGTACGCCAACCAACTTTGGCAGGCCGATACCATGTTCGGACCGCACATCGGTGGCCGGCAAGCCAAGCTGATTGGCCTGATCGATGACGCCAGTCGTGTGCTCTGTCATGGCGAATTCTTCTTCGAAGAGAACACCGATTCGATGATCAAGGCGCTTCGCTCGGCCTTCTACAAACGAGGCTTGCCCGAACAGCTATACGTTGACAACGGCTCGATCTACTGCAGCCAAGAGATCACGCTGATCTGCGCCCGCGTGGGCTGCATCCTTCGTCACACCGCCGTTCGAGACGCCGCCGCGAAAGGGAAAATCGAACGCTTCTTTCGTCGCGTGCGTGATCAATTTCTAATCCGCAAACTCGACCTCTCCTCGATCGACGCTCTCAACAAACAGTTCACTCACTGGGTCGAACACGACTACAACGCCACTGTACACACGACCCTCGGTATGAAGCCGATTGATCGCTTTGGTGTGGATCTTTCTCGGATCCGATTTCTCTCGCCATCGGAGGATACCGACGAGTTGTTCTACGCCGAGGCGACTCGCAGTGTCAAAAAGGACAACACGTTCAGCTTCCAAGGCGAGCGTTACGAAACTCCGATCGACTTGCGTGGCAAGAAGGTCACGCTGCGGCATGAGCGACATCACCAAGGTGTGGTCGTCGTCTACGAAAACGATCGACGCATCGGCAAGGCCCGGTTGCTCGATGCCGTCGCCAACGGCATGAAACGCCATAAAGACTCATAAATGCCCGGCAGCCAATCCACCGTGATCCAACTCCTTCTTTTTCCAAAAGTCCACCTCACCATGATCCGTTCTTACTTCGGCTTGTCCGAAAATCCCTTCGCGCTACGCGACATCCAACTACTACAACATCAGCAGGAAATCCATGACACGCTCCGAGTCCACAGCCAACAAGGCGGCCTATGTCTGGTCGTCGGCAGACCCGGCACCGGCAAATCCGTGATCAAAGAATCGCTCAAACGACTTCCCGAGAAAGAGTACTTGGTCGCCACGGTTGCACGCACACTGCACACCTATACCAATACAGTAAAAATCCTCTGTGAAGCGTTTCGGATTGAGTTTGAAAGCTCGGCGTTCAAGTGCGAACGCAAGCTGATCCAGCAAGCCTTCAGCCTCAATCGCAGTGGCAAGATGCTCGTCACGGTGATCGACGATGCCCATCTGATGGCGATGGATAACCTTCGCCGACTACGACTCCTCTTGGAAGATTTCCCGAAGAATCACAACCTGATTCTGGTCGGCCAGCCGGAGTTGCTCGCCGATCTGGACTTGGCGGTCAACCTGGATTTGAAAAGCCGGGTGACGTATTCGGTGATCACCAAGCGGTTGCACGACGATGTGATGCGCGCGTTTATCGAACGTGAACTCGATTCGATCGGTCTAGCGCACAGCACGTTCACTGCTGGAGCAACGGAGTTGATTATCCGCTCTGCCGATGGAGTGTTGCGCAAGTGCCGCAACCTGTGCTTAGCGTCGATGCTCGAAGCGGTCCGAGCCGCCGCTGGAACGACGATCGATATCGACTTGGTCAATCGCGTGTTGCTTCAACCGCACTGGCAAAACGAAGTCGACCTAACAGATTTTTAAGACCCAAAAATGCTCCCTCCCCTCCCTCTAACTCCAGGCTTCTGTTATGAAGATGACGAACGACTTACTCCGCGCGATCCGCAACGATCTACCGATGAAACTGACGATCGTTCGGCTCGGCCAGCACGGTCCGATAGCGAAACAAAGCGACGGCTACTTCCGTTTCCAATGCCCATCGTGCAAAGAACTTCGAGCGACCGTGAACCCGAAGAACAATCTCGCTCATTGTTTTAGCTGCGGCCAGAACTACAACAACATCGATCTGATGATGACGCAGGGCCACGACTTCTTGCCGGCGGTCGACATCCTGAGCAACTGGCTTGTGCAATACCAAAGCGACCTCGGCCAAAGAAAGTCTTCGGCCTAATCAGTCAATCGCATCGGCCCCCAGCCAAAGCTCTTTCAATCAGTGCGACCGCTTTGCCCAAGCGATCGCACTTTTTTAATGCGCTGAGCACACACGGCTCCGAGCACACACGGCTCCGAGCACAACAGGTTCGAGCACAACAGGTTCGAGCACAACAGGTTCGAGCCTCGACTCGGTCGCTCCTATCGCACAGCCCCGAAACACGCTCTCCAGAATTCTCAACAATTCGGCAAAAGGACCATTTCGGGCTTCAAATCCCTACAGTCACAATTCGGCAAAAAGTGCGACCGCAATTCGGTCGGTAACACCTAGATGAGTCATTTGTTTCCGCTTCCAATAGATAGCTTTGAAAGCCTGCCGTAGCAGTGCCAGTTGTCGGATAGCAAAACCAAAGACGTCGCCCGGGATGTTGCTGGCCAGCCCACATGTAAGCAGCAACGGTTTTGCCGCTGCCACATCCTGCCTCGACAAGCGTGACGCTTGCATCGGAACCAGCGATTTCTGTTTGGAACTCTCGCGGTGGATGACCGTCCAGGCGATTGATTGCAATGGATTCGAGTTGCCCTGGCGAGGGGCGTCGGTTCAGTGTTTCAGCGATCCAGATTTGTCGCTCTGATTCCGTGTCGAGGTGTTCCCACAATGCCGATCCTGCGACGTCGCTGGCGACAAGGCATGCTTTCACACACGCACAAAAACGCCTCCAGCATACATCCGAGTCGAATTCTCTGAAATGGTAATCGGATAGACGCTGGGTCATCGCACAGAAGAGCTTCGGTCGATCATGATCTCGTGCGCCACCGTGAACAATCGACGGAACCAGCAAAGGGGGTTCGGCAAGAAAAAACTGCGATTGAATTTGTCGTAAACACAAATGAAAGTCATGATGATCAACGAACACGTCAATAGATTCACTTTTGAAATCTTCAGCCGGCGGAGAACTCCTCTCATGCTTCGGATGATGCCCTGCGATAGCCGCCATGGCGACGTGCCAGCATCGCTCGCAATCATTGACCGCAGGCAGCAGCCAAGCTTTCACAGCGGGTTGTTCGGCCAGCCAAACCGAAATCCATTCGTGGCGGATGGGCTGATGCAGCAATTCCCCCGCGATCATGCGTTGAAAATGATCGTTGGCTTTTCCTAAATCGTGGATTGCGGCTGATAAAAGTACGGTTTGACGAAAACGCTCTTGCCACTGGCAAGGCTCCAGGCCAAACGCACTCAATTGATCGAAACCACTCTTGTTGACCAGGCTGCGTGCGGAGTCGAAGACGTCCGCAAGGTGCTGTTGCAGCTTGGCGTGTTGCGAATTCGAATGCGTGAAGTTCTCAACACTCTTGGCAAGCAAAACATTCGGCATCGGTCTGTCATCGGCTAAAGAGGTTTTCATCGGTCACCAAAGGAAGTGTTTCGCTATACTAACGCATACCATTGAAGAATGCACACTTTAGCGATGCAAGTGACACGTTTGGTCACCCTCATCAGAAACCTGGGCGGAGCGGAAAAGGCAAGTCGATGGAGAACCGCCCACCAGACGGCATCAGTACGAGTCCAATTCAGAGACTCAGGCGGGGCCAACACTTTGCAGGTCCGTGTCCAAGCCTCAAGTTTGAGCTGTGACTGTTGTTGTCTGAGTAGAAGGTCTCAGCCTCTTCCCAATTGCCGAGTTCTTGACGCGTCATCCGAGCTCTGGTGGCGTCCACCCGGGTTACCAATGGCTTCATCATCCTTCAGCTCATTTACGACTGCCGCTTTGGTGGGGTTTGACCCATTTGTATCGTCGTTGCGAGAATGTCAAAAGAACAAAAACGCCACGAAACCGCGCGTCGGTGGGACTACACCCTTCCGTTGTCTTATTCGGTTCTTCTCGGAATTGAGTGGCACTGAAATCGCGATTTGATTGCTGGGTGGCTACACAGCGTGGTGGATTTTCAAGGCATTGACTCCTGCGTCCAATGATTTCTTTGCCTCGCGAAAGGTTAGGCGACACACTGAATTGTGCCGGGAAATACGGACGCGGGCACGAATGGCGTGGACGCAACCTGCAAAGGGATATCTCGGTCGATAACGCGCCAATGGTGCGAAAAGTCCTCGACGGGAATGCTCCCGTCGGGGACTTCCTTTTTTGCTCATGGGACGCAGGAGTCAATGCCTGAAAAATCCAACATCCGGCACCCCTGCCACTCAATTCCGAGAAGAACCTGCCAAGAAGCCTTGGTCGCTACCGCGTTTCCCGAATTCACTCGCACACAGTCCCACCCACTCGGACTGCTCGTCTGTGATCACCGGTGACAAAAACCCGTTGCCATCCATTGTCGACCGACGGCTCCGCCCGTCGTGAGCATCCCTACCACCTCATCGGGATCAAAGATCTCACACCGCGCCCTTCGAGAAATCACGCACCTCGCATCTCCAGGGAAACTACCACAAGCGTCAAAACGAGGGACTCCCTTCGGGTGGGTGAAATCAAGCTGCTTGAGAAAGTGATATGGCCCTTTGCGATGCTTGACATGAGTCGAGCGAGGAATCGCTTATGGGGCCGGATGCACCCCTATGGAGCCTGATCTCGCCGTATCAAAAGGCTTTCGCCGCGTGCTTCCCAAATTCATTCAATTTGGAAACCTTAATTCTCGTCGCACCGCTGATTTCTTGGAATTCGAGTACTCCCGATTTGGGATATTCGTCATAGCCGATTGCCTTTGCAAAGGCTGTGACCACCAGGCCAACCTTATCAGCCGACGCGTTGACATTCTCTAGTGTCTCAGCTTGCGCGGGATCGATGGATCGAAAGCTGCTGCTTACTAGCAGTCCGTAGTTCTTGTCACTATTCGCTGACTTTTCAATGGCCAGAGGCGGGTTTTCGTTTGTTCCAACCTGGGCCGCAGTTAGACCGCTGTAGGTAGAACTGGCATTGACAAATGAACCGAATTCGATAGTCCCAGGATTTGCTGCAGCAGCAATTTCGGCCCATATTTCTTGGTGAGCACGGATAAAGTGACCCACCCGACTTCTACGAGGGACAAAGCCCTCGTAGTGACCACCATCGAGAATATTCGCCGACAGTCTCACGGCCACCTCAAATGCCGCCGTGGCTGAAGGCGTCAATTGTGCATCCACGACCGCCTGAGCACGAGCTTCTACGACGTAAAATACTGCCACAGTCGCAATAGTGGTGACTAACCCCGCGGCAACTACAACTCCCAACAGGTTGTACTCACCACTTGGATCGTCAACGTTGACGGGGTCGTTGCCGACAAACGCATATGCGTTCTGAGAAATTGGAGTAGCTGTCAAGCCTTCAAAGGGATCCTGGCTATTGAATGTGCCTGTCGACGGTACGTATACTCTGGCCCGAAGGAAATCGATCGCAAGGACGGTATCCCGCAACTCCTCGTTAAATTGCAGTTCAAGGGAATTTTCGACCTGGGGTTCGAGCAGCACCCCGTATGCATCGTATGAGTGTGTCGCAACGACATTCCCTGTCTGATCAGTGCGCATCCGTACATTTCCCTGGCCGTCAGACAGGAGGTGGTGAGACTCAGTCGGGCCAGCAATAAACCCAATGCTGTTTGCAAATCCATAGTGGTTCGAGACGATTCCGTCATGATCATATTGCAGCAAGACAGTGTCGTGCTCCTTGTTAGTATCGTAGACAATGGTTTCAACGGAACCATTTTCGCTTCGCGAGATCAAATTCCCATCAATATCAAAGACGTAGGTAATCTCAAAACTTGTGCTGCCGTCGGTAATACTTACTTTCTGCATACGGCCATAACTATTCCAACTAGTTTCGACAGTTCGACCACCCGAGGCTGTCTCTTTGACCACTCGCCCGGACGCGTCGTATTCATAGTCAATTTGCTCAGCACCATCTGACCGTGAAAGAAGGCGACCGCGAACATCAAATGTACTGATTTCTGTGACGTTTTCGACGAGATCACTCTTTCGCACGCGATTCCCGAGCTTATCGTAGTCGTAGGTCTGCCAAAGTACGATATCTCCATTGGAAGCTACGGTACGCTCCTCAACCAATTCACGACGTTCGCTGTAGGCAAAAGAGGTATATGTTCCGTCCAGTTCCGTGACACCGACGATCCTCCCAAGTGCGTCAAGATCGTAGCGATAGGAGGCAAGCGTCTCGTCCGCCTTTGACTGGACAATCTCGACGAGCCGATTTCGAAGGTCATACTCACGACGCTCGGTTATACCGTTGGGAAACTGCGTCGTGATAAAATTGCCGTCCGCGTCGTACTCGTAGCGCGTCGTCAAACCGTCTTGGTCGCTCATGGCAATAATCCGACCGAGGAGGTCATAGTCGTAAGCGATTTCATAACCATCCGCTATGACACTCGCAACCTGCCCGGTTGCGGTGTAGGTGTAGTCAACGCGATTCCCGAGCGAATCGGTTCGAGAGGCTAGCTCGCCTGCTGGGCTGTATTGAAAAGTTGTTGTTCCATTCGCATCCCGCTGCTCGCGCAGGCGGCCACGGTCATCATACGTGAAATTTTGCGTCGCACCATCGAAGTACCTGACTTCGTTAGTGATGCCTAGGTTATCCCTGACGTATACGGTTGATTCGCCTGCTTCGTTAATGAAACGTACGAGCCTCGACTCCGAATCGTATTCGGTGGCCTCTGAATTGCCATCGGGATACATGACCAATGTTCGGTTCCCCGCCGCATCATATCTAAATTCAGTAACATTCCCGCCTGCATCTGTGATGGAGGCGAGGCGATCAGCTTGGGTATATTCGTATTTAGTAACGATTCCATTTGGCTCAACCACCCGCGTTAGATTTCCGGCAGGGTCGTAGCCGTACCGCGTCATCACTCCAAGCTCATCGATCGCTTGGATTGGCCGTCCGCTACTATCAAGGGTCATTGTGACTTGACTCCCATCGGCGAATGACTTTTGAATCAGGTTCCCGCTTGCATCGTAGGTAAATTCGGTCGACTTCCCGAGCGGAGTCGTCTGTTTTGTTACCCTGTTTTCCGCGTCAAACTCGAACGACAGTTTGTTTCCGTACGGATCAATTATCGCCACTCGCCTTCCTAGAGGATCGTACTGATAGGTCGTTGTCCCCTCGCCAAAATCGGTTTGACTGAGTATCCGGCCGACCGAGTCGTAAGTCCTCGTCCAGAGCCTACGTGTACTATCGTCAGGTAACAGCTCCATCAAACCAATCAGACGACCAAGTGCATCGTATTCATAATGGTAAGCACTCCCATCTGCGTAACTCAGGGAAGTCGTACGGCCCACCGCGTCGTAAGTCAGGCCTGTTGCAACTCCATCTGAGTTCGTGGAAGAATTAAGTCTCCCGGTCGATGAGTATTCGGTTGTCCTAACTTCGTGCAATGAATTTTCGACACTCACCGGATTTCCGGATCGGTCGAAAGTCGCAATGTTCTGGCCTCCAATCGGATCCGTTTCGACCAACAGTCGACCACTCGCATCGTAGGAGTAAGTTGTCTCCGCGATTTCTTGCGACGTCGGATGTGGTAACCGTTCACGGCCTACGGCCATGAACGAGTAGTGTCTGATGATCCGAAGCGATGCATCGTGCTCAGTCAACGGACTGTCCTGTCAAGCTCACTGACATCTCTGCTGCGATGGATCTATATGTCGTGACAATTGTATTGATGTGATGTTCGTGATTTCCATCCACCTTAAACGCTCGTGGTCGTGAGTGGAAGGTTTTCTCAGGCATCTCTGAAGTGTCCAATGATTTTTTCAATCCGGCGGGCTGCCGTCGATGCACGCACTTCGATCGGTTGAGCCCTTTTTGCCCATTGGACGCAGGAGCCAATCCTCCGAAAATCCACCATTCTGGATCTCCACCGCTGAAACTACAGCAGAGTGAGGCTACGAACTATCACAGGAGGCTGGCAGTAGACTCGGCGACGGCTCGCCCCGAAGAAACTGGCTCACCGACTCAACCAGAAATTCAAACACGCTGCGACCTTGCTGCTCGCAGGTTACCACCACGGTGCAGATCCGTTCAAACCAAGCTTGACCATTCTCGCCACGCGTTCCTTGCGTCATCCGGCGATGAATCGCCACAAACCGAATCGCCTGCTCGGCCAGATTGTTGGTCGGGCCGATCTGCGGGTCACTGATGAAGCGAAAGTAGTCTTCGAAGTGATCGTAGAAACGCTTTGCCATGTTGGCGGCGTGTTGTGTATCGGGTTGTTCGCCAGTCGCATTCCAAACGATCTCATTGCGGATGCGTTCGAGCGACTGGCGAAACGTTGTTTCGCTGGCGAACTCATCGCGGCGAGCAATCGTCTTGAAAAGCTTGCGAAAGTCTTCACGCAACCGCTGCCCGTAAACCTGGTTGGCGTGCTCAGGGTGGCTGCACAGAAACTTGATGTCGCGAATCAGGTGAGCGATGCAGAACTGCAGCTTGACGTTCTTATCAAGTCGCATGTATTTGTGGTATGCCGAGAAGTAGTCGCAACCGATCGTGCCATCGAATTCGGCTCCCAGCGTTTCCAGCAACACCTTGCTGCCGCGACTCGGAGAAATCCTAAAAACGGTAAACAGGTAGGCACGAAAGCACCAGGTCCAGAGTTTATTGCCGTCGTCTTTGTGACCCGTCTCATCCACATTGAGATGGCTCTGCTGGGAGATCGCGTCCAGCAATTCTTGATAGGGATCGGCGATGCTCTGGCTGACCTTGCCGACGAGCTTTTGAATCAAGCCACGACTGAGCGTCACGCCGACGATATCACGGAAATACTTTCTGATCTTCGTAATTGACATGTGGCAAACGCCTTTGAGCCAACCGATCAGAGCGGTCATCTTCGGCCCTACCAATCCAGCCCGTTGAATGTCATCGGGCAAGGCACAGTGATGCGTTTTTCCGCAGTCTTGGCAGGTTTGGCCGACCCGTCGGTGCTCGGTGATCGTGATTGGTTTATCGATCAGCTCCACGCTCTGGAGCGTCTTGTAATCAAGGTCGCCTTCGCATAGCGAACCACCACAGCAGGGACACTCGTCGTAGCGATACTCAAGGATGAGATCGACTTGCTCATCCAGAAAGGATTTCCGCTCGTGGCGTTGATGGCCGAGTTGTCCGCCCCGTTTTCGTTTGGGAGGGCGGCCTGGCTTTTTTCGTTTGGGTGGTGGGTTGGTGATATCGCTCGAAGGTGGCTTGGACGATGTCGCCGAGTTTTTGCTTGCCTTGGCAAGTTGATCTTGGATCGCGGCAAGCTGCTTCTCTAGCTCAGCTATTCTGGCAGCTAATTGGACGCACTCTTGGCACTGGTTGCTTGCTTTTCCATCCATGATCTCAGCATTCTAGCCGGTGTCGCCAAATCGACCGATAGCAATTTCACTGCAGAAATCCTGAAATCTCGATGCGTTCAGGGCCGAAGGCCGTGAACGGTTACCGGATGTGAGATGGAGGACTTTGTAATCCGACCGTTCGCGTCTCGCATGATCTCAAGTTGCTGTCCAACCGCATTGCTTGACATGATAAGCCGACCAGCCGGCGAATACTGAAGTTCCGTCCAGTTGCCGTCTGGGCCTATAATTCGTTGCAAATTGCCATGTTGGTCGTAGGTCCAAGATGTCTCTTGTCCTCGGTAGTCTATATGTGAGGTCAAATTCCCAGATTCATCGTAGGCAAACTTTTCGGAGAACCCGAGCCGATTTGTGCGTTCAGTGATTTGTCCATCTTCGAAACGTTGGTAAGTCCGTCCACCAAGCGCATCGACAAGCGTAACCAAGTTTCCTGCTTGGTCATACTCAAATTGGTTCGTTGCACCATCCGATTCGGTAAGCCCACGTAAGTTCCCATTGGAGTCGTATCGATACTGACGGACATTCCCCATTGGGTCCGTTGCGCTAGTGATTTTTCCAAAATCGTTAAATACTAGGGTTCGCTTGTTGCCAAGAGCATCAGTGATCTCAGAGGATTTCTGCGATGGGTCGAACAAGGCTGTTGATGCATTGCCATCAGCATCGACTACACCGGTTAGTCTTCCATTTTCGTCATACTTGGATGACAAAACTGGCGTTCCAAATTGATCCACAATCTCGTCCAAGAGTGGCGGTGACTGAGAATCGTAACCGATGGATACGGCCTCACCATTGCGGTCACGGACCGCTACAAGCTGATCTCCCAGGTATGAATACACGATCATGCCGCCAAGCGAATCTGAGATTGACGTTATTCTTTGTTGCCGGTCCCTCGAAATTAAAGCTACCGGGCCCAAACTCGATTCGATACCACTTCCAGTAAATCGCAGCGAATTGCCATTGCGATCTATTGCAGAATTTAGCTTGCCAGTTGCACCATCGATCCGATAGGTCACCTGATCACGCGTCGTCAGCACATATGCCCCTCCAAAGTCGGGACTGGCTGGGTTGTAAGGTATGCCACCTGGGGCGAATAGTTCGCCCTGTTCGTTGACTTGCAAGTAGCCGCTCGTGCCGGTCGACAGGGTACTGGTCACGCCGGGGTCGGGGGTGAACCGCGGTCGGGCGAGCACCAGATTGTTGCCGCCAAAACCGGGGAGGACACGGATTTCAGGGTTGAACGTGAATCCTTGGCGGCCTTGGCCGGGCACGTTCAGGTAGACCTTCACGCCGGGGCGCATCGGACTGTAGATGCCGATGTCTTCCAGCCCGCTCTTGGGTAAGCCGACTCGCAAATCCGTGTCGCGATACTCCAGTCGCCATCCGTAACCAAAGTCGCCCTCTCGATCAGCTTGCAACGTGTCATAGATGCGTGTGATCTCGATCGGGATGCCGGCGACGGGAATCACCATGTCGGTGAACGATAGTCGGAAGTTGCCTAGTTTGAGCTCTCCCGCCAGTCCGATGTGATGTTCAACGACGTTGACGACGCCAGCATTGGTAGCGACTTCGAGGCGTATGACGTATTCGTCGTTTAGCAAAAGGGTCGTGTCCCAAACACCGAGCTCCCCATTGGTGACGGGCGTTGTGCTTTCTAGGAACTCTGTAAATGAGGTCTCATTGACGTGCCGGTACGATAGCTTGTACGCCGCAAAGTCAGCGTGCGATGCCGTTCCGACAATACTAACCATGCCCGTGACGGCATTGGTATCCGCGGGACTGGTGATGATCGCCGTCGGAATGTCTTCTGTGCCAGCACCGCTCCAGCCTTCTGGGAAGTCGTAGTCAAACTCGATTGTCTTTTGCGTGATGTTGCCGTTGGTGTCGATCGCCGTCGCGGTCGCAGTGATCGTCGCAAACGCCCACTCCTCGAAGGTAAACGTCGCCGTTCCCGCGGCATCGAGCGGAATGGTCTTTCCATTGGCCTGCAAGGTCAACGAAGCGATCTCGACATTGTCAATCGCACGCACGAAGACGGTAAAAGGCCCCTGCCAAGGCAAGATGTTGCGGCTTCCATCACCGAGGTTCTCGATCAAACTCAGTTTCGGAGCGATCAGGTCCTCAATCACCTCAAGCGCAAAGGCTTGAGTCGCTTCACCACCACGCGGATCAGTCACCTTCACAGCAAAGTCATGCAACCCGATCAATGCCACTGACGTTGCCCATGTGATCCGGCCGAACGTATCGATCGTCGCGCCATCGGGTGCATCGGTGAGTTCGAACGTCAAGCGATCCAGATCCGCATCGCTTGCTAACACGTTGTAGCGAAGCACTTCGCCAGCGGCGACGTTGACGGGTGGCGAGCCTGAAAGCAGTGGCGTTTGGTTTTCGGCAAGCACATCGAACTCGAACGATTCAATCGCCGCGGCACCACCTGAGTCAGTGGCGAGGAGCGTGACCACATGCTTGCCGACTTGATCAGTCGCAGGTGTCCACACGACATTGCCGGTGGCCCCATCGACCGTCATCCCATCGGGCCCTTGGCGAAGCGAATAGACAATCGGGGTCGACTCAGGATCGGTAGCGAGAAGCTGATAGTGGTAGGCGGTCCCGACGGCGCCGAAGCGTGGTGAATCGCTGGTAATCGTCGGGGGCAGATTGGGCACTCCATCTGCGACACGGATCGCAAACGCTTGTGTCACAGCACCACCAACGCCATCGGCGATTTGGACCACGACATCATGCCGGCCCATTTGATCGGCGGTCGGTGTCCAGCTAATTTCACCCGTTACTTGATTGATGGTCATGCCCACTGGCGCGGTCAGCAAAGTGTGGACGAGCGGATCGCCCTCGGCGTCGCGTGCTTTGGCTTTATAGAGGTATGCGGTACCGACGGCAGCTTCTGTCGGCGGGAAGGACTCAAACCGCGGCGGACCGCCAAACCGGGTAGCGGTCAATCGGAAAGTTTGCAGCGTCGTTTTACCCGCTGGATCCGAAACCTCGATCGTCACTTCGGTTTCACCTAACTGGTCGACATCTGGGACCCAGCGCAGGGTGCCGAGCGACGGATGAATACTCATCCCAGCCGGGGCTGCGAGCAGCGAGAACGATAGCATGTCACGATCTGGGTCGATGACATCCATGTCATATCGGTACTCCTGACCCACGACGGTTGCGGTAATTGGAACCGATATGATCAACGGTGCGGAGTTCGCGTCCGCTCCAGTAACCTGGATCGAAAACGTTACGGCTTGGGGCTCCGCGTCGGCAGTGATTGCAGATACTTCGATGGTTTGTTGACCGAACTGTGCCGCTGTCGGTGTCCAGACCAACGCCCCGTCGGACTGGATCGTCAAGCCGTTGGGGCCGTTGGTTAACGACCACATGACGGGCCGACCGAGAGCATCCGTGCCACGAATTTGGCTGAGGTAGCCTTGATCCACCACCGAGGTGTTTCGCGGTAAATCGAGCGTGATTGGAAACGCCGTGGGCGAACTGGACTGAACGGTGACCGTCCACGCGACAGATGCCATCCCGCCGTCTTGATCAACCACTTCAACCCCGAAATCAACATCCCCGATATCCGCTGCGGTGGGATTCCAGGTCACTCGCCCGGAGGACTCATCGATCGTGGCACCTGCTGGCGCCGTTTCTAGAAAGAAGCTGAGACTTGCCGATTGAGCGTCTTGAGCGACCACATCATGAACGTAGGCGAGATCCGCATACGCGGTCGATGGCGGGACACTCGTCACGACAGGCGGTGTGTTGGGCGGGGCGACGCCGATGACGAAGTCATGCAGGGAGATCGACCCCGATTCAGAGGTGGCTCTTAGGACCACAGTATGATCGCCGACTTGATCGATCGATGGCCGCCAAGCGACCAGCCCGCTCGCCGGATCGACTGTCATGCCGTCGGGGCCGAGCGATAGATCGTAGGAAATGGCGCCAGCTGAAATGCTCTTAGCGACCGACGCATAGCGGTACGTCTGTCGGGCTTCGACCGCACTTGGCGGGGTCGTAACAAAGTGAACACCCGCGGTGACGGAGGTGTTCGTCGGTGCGAGCACAAAATCGTTATCCGCCAAGATTTCGTCGGTCGCCAAAGTGATCGACAAGCCATCTCGGCCCTGGGTGTCGGACCAACCGGCTGGCAAATCAGGCCGGAGCGTATAATCACCGGCCGCTAAACCCGTCAGCGCGTAGTCACCGTTTGAATCCGTCAGTGCCACCGGCTCGCCAGCGTCTCGCTGACCATTCTGATCTAAGTCCGCGTACACGCTCCAGTATGCGATTGCGGCGTCGTCTTGCGTGCGGAGCTTGCCGCGAATATGGCTCAACGACAATTGTTCGATTGCCAAATCAAACGCAGTCTCTGCGCTCGCTGAAACGGATACATCGCTGCCCGTTGGAGTTTCGTAGCCAGCAACCGGTAAAATTCGTAGCGGATAGCTTCCCGGCAGGAGGCCGTCCAAGCGATAGTTACCATCGGCATCCGTTGTGGCGGATACTTCACTCGGATCGGGATACCCGTTGGCGTTGGTGTCGATGTAAAGCTGCCACCCATTCAGTGACCGTTCGACCGGGGCGTCTTCAACGCCGACGTCGTTTTGAACGCCGTCACCATCGAGGTCATTGAATAGATGCCCCACGATACTGCCGCGAAGTTCCGGCACGATTTCTATCTCGAATGACTGCGTATCGAATCCCCCGCGACCATCGTCAACACCAATCGTGAACGAGTGCAGACCGGCGTCAGCAAGCCCCGACGTCAACGTGGGGGCGGCGTCCGCCGCGACGCGGTAGCCGTGGTTCCCCGCGCCCGAATAGTCGCGAACCGTTTGCGTGTTCGGCAGATCAAAACGGTAGTCCAGTACCAAATGAGGTTCGTTCTCATATTGTCGTCCCAGCCCTTCTCGAATCTGCTGCGGAGTGCGAGCGACATTCCAAATTCGATAATTGTCGATTTTTGCATGGGTGGCCGATGTTGATCGACCACCGATCTGCGTGTCGGCGTTCTCGTTGAAGGCTAACGGTTGTGGATTGGGGGTCGTCCCCGAACCAACCGCGACGCCGTCGACATAGAGCGTGGCCGTACCGGTTGCGGCCTCATACGTAAGAGCGACATGATACCAGCGCCCAGTGACGGGCGAGACAGGAACCTCGAACCTGATGCGGTCAGCACTGTTATCAAACGATAGAGTGACGCGCAACAACTGATTCGTTTCAACGACAGTGACGTCGTAAGCGAGTCCGTTGCGTCCCTCATCACCCATCAGCAATTGGAATCGCGGCAGCGTGTGTAGGTTGTACCAGCCTTCAACGGTGATACTGTCTGGTTTGAGTGACGGATCAACAGGAGCGACGATGTTGCCCGGTTGACCATGCATTCCCAACACCATCGCTTGATCGGGACGTGCATCCCACTGCACGTGTCCGCTGGTCGGGTCGATTGTGGCCCCCGCAGGTGCATCGATCAGTCGATAACGCAATGCATCGCGATCCCCATCGATCGCCGCGGCAGGATAATCGAACGTTTCACCGGCGCCGATTTTGGCGACGGGTTCGGTCGCGATCAGTGGTGCTGCGTTGTCACGTGCTGGCACGACATCGATTTTGAATGACTGCGTCGCAACGCCTCCACGCCCATCATCCGCACTGATCGTCACGTCGTGAACACCGACCTGGTCCGGCGAAGCAGCCCATAGCAGCTCACCCGTTTCACCATCCATAATCAGGCCACCGGGACCATCGACAATCGCGTAGATCAACGTGTCATCATCCGGATCAATCGCGTCGGAATCGTACCGGTAGACTTCGTTGGGATCGAATCGGTTGTAAATCACACTCAGGGTATCGTCACCAAAATTGGTCACGACGAGATCGGTACGCCCGTCTTCGTCGGCATCCGTTAGAGCAACGCGAGTCGGCGAGTCACCGACGGCGACGTCTTGAGGTTTGGCGAATTGGTGATTGCCCCGCCCATAGAGAATGCTCAAGACATTCTCGCCGGGCAAGACGGCAGCAAGATCAACGTTACCATCGGAATTCAGATCGACGATTGACACGTCCGCAGGCGAACTCGATAGAGAAACATAGACCGGTGACGCCACCGATGCGGAGCCAATCTTGCCGAGAATCATCAGCCGATTGGAATCGGGCAGGGTGACGACCGCATCGACACTCTGATCTCCATCGACGTCGCCAAGAACCACTCGGCCAGGACGATCGCCCAGAGCAATTGGTAGCGGTGTGGTCAGCACGCCGGTCCCATCACTCAGGAAAACCCAGAGGGCTTGTTCGCCTTCGTCCAGAACGACGAGATCCTCAAGGTCATCACCGTTGAGATCGGCCGTAGCAATATCGATTGGTGCGTCACCGACCGCGTATTCGGTTGCCTGATAGCCTTGGTCGACGTTACCGCTGAAGACGGAAATCGATCGGCTCGCACGATTCGCGGTGACCATCTCCAGCAGGCCATCGCCATCAAGATCCGCGGCCGCGACTGCCTGGGGCGCCCGTCCCGTGAACAGATCCGGTTGACGTGAGAGATTGCCAAGCGAATCGCCCACAAACCATTTCAGTCGATCATTGGCTTCATTGATCGCCAGGACTTCTTCGTTGCCGTCGCCGTTAAGATCGACCGATAGCAGGTCGACGAGACCATCACGAACGCCAGCGAAGATTGCCGTGTCGTTTGCGTTGTAATTACCTGCCCCCTCCACCACAAACGTCAAATCGAGATGGCCGTCATGGTCCAGGTCCCCAAAGGCAGCTTGCGAGGCAGATCCCATCATCCCCACCTCAGTCGGCTCCTCGAAGGTCCCGTCCCCCAAGCCACGGTGGATGACGATCGTTGTACTGCCCGCGCCCGTTTCCACCATGTCGATATGGCCGTCTTGGTCAAAATCGATCAGGTAGCTATCGCGACCTCGCTGGTCCGTTCCCCTGTTCGAGTAGAAGTCGGTAGGCAGGAACGCCCCGTCGCCAAGACCGAGAAGAATCCGCGGGCCATAGGTCGTGAACGATACCAGATCGGCGCGGCCATCCTCGTCGAGATCTGCAGTGGCAAAGTCACCAGGGGAGTAATACCGAACGCCGAGACCGCCCCAAAAGGCATCTTCAAAGGCAAACGTCTCAGCAGCAAATTCAAAATTGCCCGCACCATCGCCCGCAAACACGACCAACTTCATGGGCTCACCGGCAAGCTGGTCGGCCAGGGCGATATCGAGGATTCCGTCACCCGTAAAGTCGGCCGTCGCGAATGACTGATCCCAGTTCGAGACATTGACACCTTGGCCATCGACCGTTGTGCGAAAAGTCCGCTGAAACGTTCCTGGGTTTTCGGGATCATTCAAATGGACATCGATTTGGCGTTCAACGCTGGTCTTGGCAATAAAGTCAGGATAGCCATCGTTGTTGAAATCGGCGATTCGTGTCGCCGAGTATCCATAGAAGCTGGACTCAACGAGCTGGTCATCACTGATTTCAAAGGTTCCATCGCCATTGGCGAGTGCGACGAAATAACGAGACCCATAAGTGTTGGCGCGGGTGGCAACCACGTCCGGCAGTCCGTCGAGATTAAAGTCGGCGATCGATCCAAACGCACCCGCTCGAGAAACTCCGAACGCAGGAAACGGATCCGCAAAGGTTCCATCGCCGTTGCCGAGGAACATTTGCGAAGACCGTAGCGAAAGCAGGTCCAAATCACCATCACCATCAAAGTCGCCAGGGTGGACTTCACTGTCTTTGAAATCGTCGGTCCAAGGAATCGTGCGCGTCGCGCCAAACTCACCCGGTCGAGTCCCCAGACGAATGCCGACACCATTGAAATCATCGCCGCTAGTGAAGTACGAATAGTCGATCACTCCATCGCGGTTGTAGTCACCGAACATTCCCCCGCGTGCGATATCGTGATTCCCGGAAAACGAACCGCCAAAATTGAACATGGCATAGTCGGTTCGAGTGAATTGGCCACTCCCGTCATTGAGCAAGATTTGAGTCGCGATGGAATCACCACCGGTAGTGCCAAAAATCAAGTCGAGATCGCCATCGCCGTCGATGTCGACAGGGTCGTCGCTACCGGCGTCGTTGCTACTATTCCGATGGAAAGAGGCCCCCTCTTGATGAGTGAAATGGATGCCGTCGCCGTCGCCGACGAACAGATTGAGCTGTGCGTCGACGACGTGGACATACGCAATATCGAGGTTCCCATCGCCCGTAAAGTCTGCGATTCGCAGCCAGTCGGGATCGTATGTGAATGCGGATCCTGGGGGATCCATTTCAGCGGCCAATGCAAAGTTGCCCTCGCCGTCACCGTGATAGATTTGGATATTGGTATTGGAGCCTGCGATGGCAATGTCGATATGCCCGTCGTGGTTCAGGTCCGCCACGTCGGCTGCTCGTACGGAGTCTAAATAGCAGCAGTTTGACCCCGATCCAGCGGCCGCAATCATCGTGGGTGCGGCAAAGGTCGCCTCGCCCAAACCACGCATCCACATCAGTTCATAGCTCGCACCAAAACCAAGTGCTGCTGTACGCCCGACAAGGTCGACGATGCCGTCCTCGTCAATATCCGCAATGCGAAAATCACTGATATTTTTGTCGTAGGTTGTCTCTGTATGCGGTGCAAACGTGCCGTCGCCGTTGCCCAGAATGGTCACTAACGTGGATGATCTGCGTTCCACCGCTACGACATCGACAAATCCGTCGCCATTGAGGTCGCTCGCAATGAGATTGCGAGCACCATTGGAACTCGGAGGAACCAGCGAGGCGATCACGTTCGGCGCGCCGAAGCCGCCATCGCCATCGCCCAACATCGCAACGATTTCGAGTGTTCTGATTTTGCCTTGAGTCCACTCGTACCGATAGGTCATCGCCACGAGGTCGAGAATTCCGTCACCGTTAAAGTCCGACTGGTCCATTCCCACCACGTCGTTGGCGTCATAGGATGAAACAAACTGCGGTAGCCCTAAATCGACGCTATAGCCAACATCGAAAGGTAAATCAGTCGGCCGTGGTTCTCCCGTTGAGATCGTCGTTCGGTCATCGAAGCGGTCATTGTTCTGACCCGACAGGATTGAAAGCGTTTGGTCTCCAGCATTCGTCGTGACCAATCGGGGGCCCTGGAAGCCGCTGATGACGGCAGCCCCCGATGGATTCTCCCCGGTGGCCACGGTCGTGATTTCAAATCCGCTCGATGCAATCGCGTCGGTGACCGGGTCCGTGGTGAAATTGGGTGGACGGTTTTGTAGGGCCCCGAGCACCTCGATCGCAAACGACTGATCGACGTACAGGCCAAACGGATCGGTCGCGCGCAAGCTCACCGAATGCCTGCCGATATCCTCGAGGGCTGTATCCCAGTTGAGCTCTCCGCTATCCGGATCGATGGTCAGTGATGAGGGCCCCGACACCACGCTGTACGTTAACGACTGGCCATCCTCGTCGATCGCGTTTGCGGCGTATCGATACGTACGGCCCGCTTCGATCTTGTCGTCGGGCGTCGTGTCAAACCCGCTCGGTGCGACATTGAGATCACCCAGGGTGGTCAATCGATACTGAAATCGCTGCTCGCCGGGGTTCGTGAACCGAATCTCTCTCGAGCGTGTCGATGCCCCCGCCGCGAGAGCTCCATCGATGTAGCTGGTCATGTCAAAATACGGTCGTCCATCGGGCAGCAACCCATCGGGGTGCATCACGTACGTTTCGACGCTCGAAAATTGATCCAGCACCACGATCATTTGCCCCGTCACCGCTTGGTTGCCGTGGTTGGTCACGACCAGGTCGCTGATCACTTGCGATCGGTCGGACGTATACGATGTCCGCCCATACTCGGCCTGCATGCTCGAGGAAACGTCTTCGAGATTGTCCAGAACCAGGGGCTGTCGATCGCCGACGGCGTCGATGGGCTCTCCTTCATAGTCCAACGGCGGCAGCTCGAGCCCCGTAATCGGTTTGATGTCGCGGACCACGATCGACGAAACATCGTCTCCATCGTTGTTAACGAGTCGCGCCGTGACGATCACCTCTGTACCGGCAGCGAGGTGCGCCAAATTGATCACGACCTCATGCGTCGTCCCTGACGATACCGAGCCATCGTCCACGACCGCCGCCGCCCCGGCAGCGATTCCGGAACCCTCGGACCAATTCAATGATGCCGTGCGGCCAAACGCATAGGGTTGTGTGACACGATTGCCCTCCAGGTCCGTCACCGTGACTTCGAATGAATCCTGCATCGAGTCGGTCGACGAGGTGTCAAACTCTGGCGTATCAAACTGCAGTCGCACACCGGAGTTTTCCGCCGGCAGGACGACGTGACTGGTCAGTTCCGTACGCAGCGAGGTGCCTTCGGACAGCTTGACGTGGCATCCGTATGCCTCATAACTCCCCTCAAATCCCTGGGCAGCGTCATTGGGGGTCGAATCAAACTCGAATCCTGGATAGAAATCGATATCATTGAGTGTGTTGATGACCAACAGGGCATCCAGCGCCGTGACACTCCCGTCACAGTTCACGTCGTAGTACGGAGGGCGCTGCGCATCAGGCAAATCCGTCACCAATCCCGCGCTGTCTGGATCGCTATAGACTCGATTGTTCAGTTCATTGATCACCGTCAACGCATCGAGCGCAGTGACTCCAGCGTCCGCATTGACGTTGGGTGAATGCAGCACGTTATGCCAGATCGCCGCAGCGAGCATGCGGCGACTCTCGAGAGCCTCGTACCGGCAAACGCGATTCCTGCGCCGTGGGTGTTTCCGGCCCTTGCGAGCACCCGTTTTGAATAAGCGGGAATGACTAAAAAAATCTCGATTCGTCATTGGATTGTGCAATTGGAATAGTGAGTCACGACCGTGAGGAAGGTCAACGTCTGGCCAAAGAATAGAATCTTTCCGAATCCAGATTGTACCCGAACTGTTCTACGGGGGGGGGGTAGCGGGCCATGAAATCCTATCGCCGCTCAGGATGCCGCACAAATGTGCACATGCGTTCAGAAGACTGTTTGAGCCACGCCCCCCGCGACGACTTCCGCGGCGGCGCGAAGTCACGTTGAAAGAAAAGCCCGATCGAAACACTGCGACCGCAGCGCACACACTTCCTATCCCGCTTATTTTAACTAAAATCCGGTTTTCCAAGTGTTACCTGCTTGAATATCACCATGAATGCGGGAATACTTTCTCTCATTGAATGATTTCTATCACCGCGTGAAAGAAAAGATTTGTCCACTAACACTCGACGGGAACGACTTCGTGACCACGTCCGCACCCAAGGGTTTGCGGCGTTGGGCGAATTGACGTCGATGCTCGGGGTCAGTGAGTCGACGGTCCGCCGCGATTTGGAAACTCTCGAAGATGCTGGTGAGGCGCGTCGGACGCACGGCGGTGTGTATTGGACGGGGCAATCGGAAACGATTACCACCTTCCGCGACCATCGCGACGACGGCTGGCCCCGCAAGCAGGCGATCGGCCGCGCGGCCGCTGAGTTGATTGACGACGGCGACACCATTCTGCTCGACGGTGGCAGCACGGTGTACGAATTAGCACGATTGATCGTCCATCGACCGCTGCAGGTGGTGACGAACTCATTGCCCGTCGCGCATTTGCTGTCCACCAGTGACTCGATCGATCTGATCATGATCGGTGGCTGTGTGCGTCGCCGGACTTCGGTGACGATCGGTCCGATGGCCGACGCGATGCTGGCAGACATCAATGTGGCCAAGACGTTCCTGTCGGTCGCAGGGGTGACTGAACGCGGATTTTTCAACAGCGACATGATGTTGGTCGAGAGCGAACGGGCCATGTTGGCGGCAGCCGATCAGACGATCGTGTTGGCTGACAGCAGTAAGTTCGGCAAGGTCAGCTTGTCCCAAATATGCGGATTGGATGATGTGGGCAGGGTGGTTACCGACAGCGAATTGGATAATCGCTGGATCAAAGTATTTGATTCCTGCCTCGCCGAACTAGTGTTAGCTCCAGCGAACGCGAACGAAACAAAAGAGACAACTGCGGCGCGGTCATCATCCGCCTGCCCGCCGCTGGCACCGCAATCCCCATCTATCCCCTCTAACCAAGCCGGTTCGGCCAACTCCTTATGAGCATGACAGTCGATCGAACGCAGATCGAAGCGCTCGTCCGCAGCGCTATTCGCCAAGCCCAGTCGCACGGTGCGCCCGCGCCCAATAACGCTGGACCGATTCCAACCGGTTCGCCACTGGGATGGGTTGATGGCAAACCGAATCTTCGCGTCAGCATTTCCGCACGGCACTGCCACCTAACGGATGAACACGTTGAGATTCTGTTCGGCCGCGGCAGTGTGCTGGAGCCTGACAAGGATCTCTATCAAGACGGATTTTATGCGGCCAAGCAGACGGTGATGGTCATCGGTCCACGGCGTCGGATGTTGCCGAACGTCCGTGTGCTTGGGCCAACACGTCCCTTCAGTCAGCTCGAGCTGGCGTTTACCGATTCGATTTCGCTGGGCATTGACGCTCCCGTGCGTCACAGCGGCAAGATCGAAGGCACACCGGGTTGTGTCTTGGTCGGTCCGAAGGGTTCGGTGCAACTCGATCACGGCGTGATCCGCGCAGCGCGTCACGTCCACATGAACGATCACGATGCGGCGCACTTCGGTGTCGCCAACGGTGACATGATGCAGCTCGTCATCAAGAGCAACGACTGCGGCGTGACGTTCGACGATGTTCTTGTGCGTGCTGACAAGGCCGCCAAGCTCGAAGTTCACATTGATACCGACGAAGGCAATGCATGCAATCTGGACGCGGCCAGCGAGGTATACCTCCAACCGATGCCCCAACCATGTGCCTGCGGGCATTGAAAACGCGGTTAGCGACTCGTTCGCTAACTCTTCCAACTCTCACTCTCCCAACTCCCACTCTCTCTAACAGGGTTTGATTCGATGGCAAAAATTAAAGAAGCGCTCGGCATGATCGAGACCAAAGGGTTCGTTGCCCTGGTCGAAGCGTCCGACGCGATGATGAAGGCTGCCAATGTGCAGTTCCTCGGCTGGGACAAAGTCGGCGCGGGTCTCGCCGCCGTCTTCGTCACCGGCGACGTGGCTGCAGTCAAAGCGGCGACCGATGCAGGTGCCGCAGCAGCGGGCCGGATCGGCGAAGTGGTCAGTGTGCAGGTCATTCCGCGACCTCACGGCGACCTCGAAAAGGTCATGAAGCTCCCCGCTGCCCCGGCCGCGAAGAAGTAGGTTTGGGCGTCTCTCGACCCCCTGAACTCACATTCCACTCTGAATCCTGAACCCTCATACACTGAACTCTCAACTATGAACGATGCAATCGGTTTGATCGAAACCAAAGGTCTGCTTCCCCTCATTGAAGCGACCGACGCGATGGCCAAGGCGGCCAACGTGCAAATTGTCAAGCGTGTCGACCTCGGTGGCGGGCTAGTCACGAGCGTCGTCAGCGGCGACGTCGGCAGCGTTCGCGCAGCCGTCGAAGCAGGTGCTGCTGCGGCCGCACAGGCCGGCGAACTCGTCAGCAGCCACATCATCGCACGTCCTGCTGACGGCCTGATGGACGCTTACTTCAGCTGAACCTATCGCGGCCCGACCTCTGTCTCTCAAGGAAGATTTCCCATGCTCATCCTCGTTGCGAATCTGGGTTCGACCAGTTTCAAATACAAACTGCTCGACGTCAGTGGTGATTTGAATTCGCCTGATGTTTGTCCCGATGCACGCGTGCTCGCACGCGGCGCGGTCGAACGGATCGGCGACGCCTCGACGAGTCGTTGCGAGGTCACCATCGGTGACTATCACAACGTGTCGGAGATGCCGGTTCCCGACCATGGCATCGCCGTGCAGGCTTGCCTGGATCAGTTGACGGATCCGCAGCATGGTTGCGTGAGCGACGCATCGGAGGTTGCCGCCATCGGTTTCAAAGCGGTTCATGGTGGACGCAAGAGCGGTACGTTCTTGGTCGATAATGACTTGCTCGCCGCGATGGCGGAGATGAATGCGGCTGCACCGGCGCATAATCCGCCCTACATCGCAGCGATGAAATTGTTGCGAGACCGGTTCCCCGAACTGCCTTTGGTCGCCGCTTTTGAAACAGAGTTCCACGACACCATTCCCGAGGCCCGTCGCTTGTACGCGATACCGCCGGGATGGCGTGAGGACTACCAGGTTCAAAAGTGGGGATTTCATGGCGCCAGCCATCGCTTTATCGCGGAACGGGCTGCCAAATTGCTTGGCCGCAACGACGCGCGCATCATCTCCTGTCACCTCGGTGGCAGCAGTTCTTTGACCGCCATCCAAAACGGTCAGAGTGTGATGACAACGATGGGCATGACTCCTCAGACGGGTCTCCCTCAAAACAACCGGGTCGGTGACTTCGATCCGTTCGCCTTGCCACTGTTGATCGAACGCACCGGCAAATCACTCGAGGAGTTGTTGACGCTCTTGGCTAGCGAAGGAGGCCTTAAGGGTCTCAGCGGCCGTGGCAGTGACCTCCGTGATATCGAAGCGGGGGCGGCCGAGGGTGACGCCAAGTCTCAACTGGCGTTGTCCGTGTTTGTCGAAGAAATCCGTCGGCACCTGGGTGGCATGATGGTCGCTATGGGCGGTCTTGATGCAATCGTGTTCACGGGCGGAATCGGCGAAAACTCGGAAGTTGTCCGCGAAGCCGTTTGCAAGAACCTAGAGTTCTTTGGCATCGAACTGGATAGCTCACGCAACCAGAACCACCGCGAGCATGCCAAGCAAAGCGGGGGCGAAGATCGTCTGAGCAGTGACTCCAGCCGAGTCCAGATTTGGGTCATCCCCACCAACGAAGAATGGATCGTCGCCAAGCGAGCCAAACTAGCGATCGGCCACTAGCGACTAGCTCCGAACCCACTCTCCTCCTCTCCCACTGTCCCACTCACATATGTTCCTAGCCCGCGTTACCGGATCGATCGTCGCGACACAAAAGGTGGCGTCGATGAAAGGTCACAAATTGCTGATCGTCGAGCCGTACCGGCTCGATGCGGACACGCGTGCGTCGCTGGTCACGACCGGCCGAACCTTCATCACGGTCGACACGCTCGGGTCTGGCGAAGGGGATCTCGTCTTGGTTTGCCAAGGCAGTTCGGCGCGTCTGACGCCAGAAACCAAAACACTTCCCATCGACGCGGTCATTATTGGCATTGTCGACAGCGTTCACATCGAAAAAAAATCTGTCTTTGACAGAACAAAGGAAGCATAAATATCATGCAATTTGACGAAACCCTGATCCGCAATGTCGTCTCCGCGGTACTCGCCGAGGTCGGTCCGATGCCCACCGGAGCTTCCGAACCACTGAGCCGCAACGTACCGCCTGGTGCCGGACACAATGGCATTTTCACCGATGTCAACGAAGCCGTTGCCGCTGCGAAGTCTGCTCATGAACAGCTGCGTCAACGCACGATGGCGGAGCGAAAGCAAGTCATCGATATCATTCGGCGGATCAGCATTGATCAGTGCGAAGAGCTCGGCTTGATGGAAATGCGGGAAACAGGCATCGGTCGGCCTGAGCATAAAATTGAGAAGCTGCGTACGCTCGGCGAACTGTCGCCGGGCACCGAGTTTCTCGAGACGAAGGCATTCAGCGGCGATCATGGACTCGCGGTGATCGAACGCGCTCCCTTTGGCGTGATTGCCGCGATCACTCCCGTCACCCATAGCTTGCCCACGATCACCGGCAACGCCGTCAGCATGATCGCGGGTGGCAACGCGGTCGTCGTGAACCCTCACCCCTCGGGCAAAAAGGTTGCTGCCGAAGGCGTGCGTCGTTTCAACGAGGCGATCGCGGCCGAAGTCGGCATCGACAATCTGATCTGCGTGATTGCCGAACCGACCCTGGAAACCGCCGACGCCCTCTTCGCTCACCGTGACATCGCTTTGATCTGCGTGACGGGCGGACCTGCGGTCGGACGGGCTGCACTTCGCAGCGGCAAGCGTGCGATTGTTGCCGGGCCAGGCAACCCGCCGGTTGTCGTCGATGAAACAGCCGACCTCGACAACGCTGCTCGCTGTATTATTCAAGGTGCCTCGTATGACAACAATCTGCTGTGCATCTCCGAAAAAGAAGTCTTTGTTGTTGAGAGCGTCTTCGATGAGATGATGGCGGCGATGCGACGGGCGGGAGCGATGCAGCTCGATGGCGCACAGATCGCCAAGCTCACCTCTCAAGCGATCACCAAAGTCGGCGACGATCAACACGACGCGGCAGCCAAAGAATTCATCGGCCAAGACGCCAGTGTGCTGGCACGTGCTGCGGGAGCCAATCCACCGGCCGGTTGCGAACTCGTCTTTGGCGAGACCGACGAACACCACCCGTTCGTCACCGTCGAGCAAATGATGCCCTTCGTGCCGTTCGTGCGAGCTCGAGATGTTGAGCACGCCATCGCGATGGCGAAGCACTATGAACATGGATTCCGGCACACCGCAATCATCCATTCGCGCAACGTTCGCAACATGACGAAAATGGGCCGTGAGCTCGACACAACGCTGTACGTTAAGAACGGACCGTGCATGGCGAGTCTCGGTTTGGGTGGCGAAGGATATCTTTCGTTCTCGATCGCCGGGCCCACAGGTGAAGGCGTGACCAGCCCGAATACATTCACGCGGGAACGCCGCTGCAGCATGGTCGACGAATTGCGGGTGGTCTAAACCCAAATGCAAACTGCCAAAGTCCTCGGCCATGCTCGGGCTACCGTCAAAGACAAATCCCTTGTTGGTCATCGGCTCGTGATCGCTCAACCGCTGCTGCTCGATGACGGCCCTGACGGGCCGCCACTGCTGATAATCGATCCGCTTGGTTGCCGGGTTGGCGACCAGGTCATGATTACCAGTGACGGGAGTGCGATGAGCGACATCACTGGCAGTGATTACTGTCCCGCTCGCTGGAGCGTGTCCGGAATCATTGATTGACGTGCCTCATTCTTGAATTCCAGTTTTCTATTTATCTCTTTCTAGGTTGCAAGCTTCCCCCGTGTCTCAAGTCGTTTCTCCCCCAGCGAACTCAGCGCTATCGGACGCCTCGGTTGATATCGAGGCGATCGTCCGTCGTGTGCTGATGCAACTGCGACAAGAACCGGCGAGCCGCGACAGGATCCCCAGCGATTCGGTGACCCCCGGCGCAGACACGGGCGGCGCAGACACTCGCGACCAGCCCTCTGCGACGACCACGCTCAAATTCGACGTGGGCGTTTGCTCGCTCGCGGAAGTCAACGCAATCGACGCGTCGATCAAGCACGTGCTCCTTTCCAGTCGTGCCGTGATCACGCCAGCGGCCCGCGACGAACTGCGGCAGCGTGGCATCGTGGTTACTCAATCGGACGCCCGTCAAGATGCAGATGGCAATCAAGCCAAACCTCAGCCCGGCACCCGCGCCATCAACCTGCAACGCGATGGTGCCGTGGCCGAGCACTTGTTTGCGGCAGTGAAGAAACAACTGCGCAGCCGTGGCGTTCGACTATGCAATCAGTCGTCACTCGAAGTCATCTTGTCGAGCCGGCCTGCGACGACGGCGCATCATCGAACCGGAACCGATCGCTGTGTCGTGTCGATCAACCGTGTCGACGACGTGCACCGGTTCATGGCCGAACTCAGTCCGAACACGTTTGTGCTGGACATCGCTCATCTGCACGTGGTGGCGATCGCGACGGCAATCGCTGCGATTGCGAAACCCGCATCGAAGGCAGTCGCTGCAAATCCCCGTATCACGATGGCGGGAGGTTTGTCATGAAGATCGCCCGCGTGCTCGGCAATGCCACGCTCAGTCGCATGCATCCCATGATGCACGCCGCGACGCTGCGATGCGTGGAAGTCGTCGAGCGGATCGAAGACCTTGATGCTGCGATGTCAGATACCCCTGTGCCAGGCAATGATTTGATCATCGCCTGGGACCTTTGTGGATGTGGCGAAGGTGACCTTGTCGCGCTCGCTGAGGGTCCCGAAGCCGCAGCACCGTTCCAACTGGACGTCAAACCGATCGACGCTTCGATCGTCGCGATTTTAGACCATATCGATATTCAATCTCCAAACTAACCTTTTGACTCTTCGCCGGTCATTTCCTTCCCAACTCCAAAAGCAACATCATGGAAAATATTCACAAGATCAAACAAGACATGTGTGACATCGGCAGCCGGATTTACAACCGGCAGTTCGCCGCCGCCAACGATGGCAACATCACCGTCCGCGTCAGCGAAAATGAAGTCTTGTGCACACCCACGTTGCATTGCAAAGGGTTCCTCAAGCCCGACGACATCTCGCTCGTTGACATGACCGGCAAGCAGCTCTCCGGACGCAAGAAACGATCCAGCGAAGCGCTCCTGCACTTGGAAATCTACAAGCAACGCGATGACATCCGCAGCGTGGTGCACTGCCATCCGCCTCACGCGACCGCGTTTGCGATCGCTCGCGAGCCGATCCCGCAGTGCATTCTGCCGGAAGTGGAAGTCTTTCTCGGTGACGTGCCGATCACCAAGTACGAAACTCCCGGCGGTCAATCCTTCGCTGACACGATCATCCCCTACGTTAACAAAACCAACGTGATGATCCTCGCCAATCACGGCACCGTCTCGTACGGCGAAACGGTCGAGCAAGCGTACTGGTGGACTGAGATTCTCGACGCCTACTGCCGGATGCTACTGCTCGCCAAACAGCTCGGCAACGTGTCCTACCTCAACGAGGAAAAATCGCGTGAGCTGCTCGATCTGAAACAGAAGTGGGGCTACGCCGATCCACGCAATACACCCGACTACAAGGACTGCGATATCTGCGCCAACGATATCTTCCGCGAGTCGTGGGCGGACACCGGTGTCGAGCGTCGCGCCTTCGCACCGCCACCACCAATCAAGTCGTCCAGTGACGCCAGCAACAATGCGAAGCCCGCGCTACCGGCAGGTGTCGACGAAGCTCAACTCATCAAAGCGATCACTGACGAAGTCATTCGCCAGATGGGACGATAGCTTCCCGTTCCGTCGCTCGGGACGTTTGTCCCGAGCGAGCAATTTGCCGAGAGCGAACCGAAACGAGACCTCAGACGGGACCATGATCCCATCCGATGGTTGATAAAAATGCTTCGCAGCGTCGCCCCCCGCGGAGTTCCACTCCAACACTCATTCAGACAAAGTGCTAGCAGTTAGCTGCTAATAGCTATTTACAAAGATTTCTAACTATGAAAATTTCAATCATTGGCGGCGGTGGACTCGTTGGCTCGTGCGCCGCATACGCATTGCAGTGTGGCGGTTTGGTTAACGAGATCGCACTACTCGATGTCAACGAAGAACTCGCCGTGGGGCACGCATTGGACCTGCGCCACGGTTCGACGAGTGTCGCCAACCAAACGTTCGCCGGCGGCGGTTACGAGCACATTCCGAGCAGCGACATCATTTGCATCACCGCAGGACTGCGGCGCAAACCGGACGAATCCCGCTTGGATTTGATCAATCGAAACACCGACTTGTTCATGCAGATCCTGCGTGACGTCAAAGCCGCTGGTCCAAAACCAACCGCGATCGTGCTCGTCGTCAGCAACCCCGTCGACATCCTCACCTACGTGGCCGCTGACAAGCTCGACCTTCCCATCGGTCAGGTCGTTGGATTGGGGACACAGCTTGATACGATTCGTTTCTGCTCGCTGATCGCAGAGCAACTGCAGGCCCCGCCAACACAGACCAAGGCGTTAATCCTCGGCGAGCATGGCGAGTCGATGGTACCGATCTGGAGCAGCGCGACCATCGCCGGACTCCCACTGGAAAAATACCCAGGATGGACGCCAGCGATGACAGGTGAGCTATTCACTCGTACACGCGGCAGTGGTGCTGAAGTGATCAAGCGCAAGGGCGGAGCAGGCTTCGCCGTCGGCATTGCGATCCGCGATTGTGTCGATGCGATCGTGCTCGATTCGCAAGCCGTGTTGCCGGTCAGTAGCGTGCAGAACGGTTGCTATGGCATCCGTGACGTCGCTCTGAGCGTCCCCACCGTGCTGGGCAGAACTGGCGTGCAGGCCACCATGGAAATTGACCTGTGGCCCAAAGAGGTACAGGGCATTCGCGCCAGTGGCTCGGCGCTGCGAAAAACGCTCGACACCGTCATGCAACGAGTCCGATAAGAGCAACATCTTTTGCTCGATAACCGCACAGCGGTGACATGCGACAGCCCGGACACTCGTCCGGGCTCGCTGCATTAGTGGCCGAACGCTCCACAGCCAGCCACTTAAAAGGATGAGGGACAGAGCTTGACATCGACGTGCTGCCCCCCCTGGCTTCGAAATCGCGAAGGAAACTGAACGCAGAGACGCGAAACTCGGGGAGCCGCAGAGATGAGCGTGGGGCAGAGGCAGTGATCGGTTTTCTCTGCGCCCTTGCGTCTCCCCGACTCTGCGTTGAATTCCTCTCGACGATACAGGGCACTGAGCCTTGTGGTCCGGCGAACTCTAGCCGGGGACTTCGACTATCGGCGTTGCTGAAGAAATTGACGCAGAGACGCGAGAGGCGGGGAGACGCAGACAAGACCGCGGGTCAGAGGCAGTGATCGGTTTTCTCTGCGTCCTTGCGTCTCCCCGACTCTGCGTTGAGTTCCTCTCGACGATACGGGGCGCTGAGCCTGGTGGTCCGGCGAACTCTAGCCGGGGACTTCGACTATCGGCGTTGCTGAAGAAACTGAACGCAGAGACGCGAGAGTCGGGGAGACGCAGAGAAGAACGCAGGTCAGAGGCAGTGTGATCGGTTTTCTCTGCGTCCTTGCGTCTCCCCGACTCTGCGTTGAATTCCTCTCGACGACAGGCGGTCCAGCCCACTATCTGAAACGGCACAGGGACGCCCCTGAGGGACACAGCACTTTGTCGTGGACTTCAACTTCGCCATCGAGCGGACAAGCAAAATTTGATACTTGCCGCAATGGAGAAGATGCTATGTCCCTCGGATCTTTTCTATGTTGCGTAAAAAAGAGCGAGCCAGTTTCACTTCATGTGTCCCTGGCGCTCGCTTTGTCGATTTCAGAATGAACCTCCAATGCATTTCTTCCATGAGACGCACTGGACTCCAAGCCTGCAAGACAACCTAAATTGTCAACCAGTTTTAAAAACTGCAAACCGTTAGAAATCGACTAAAAAAAAGGGGAGTGACGATCCGTGTCTCGAACGCAAGCGTTCGGTGGTGGCGTCCTTCTGTTACCATCTCCCGATGACTCGTGCACATCCATTGTGACGTACCATGAGCCAACGCTATCCGATGCGTTAGCTGACGACTTGGAGCTCAGCGACTCGATGCCCAAAGGGAATATCGCTGCGAAGAAATTGCTGCGTGAGGGTGAAACGAAGTCTTTCGAGGTGAGTGAACCATGCACTGTGTGTTGTTTACTCGATCAAAATGCATCGTCGACACTCCGTTGGGAATAGCGTGGGAATCGCAAGATAAGTGCAGGCAGAAGATGCCGATCGGTGCGACCGACTTCCTCGTTGGCGTTTGCAAAACCCGTTTGGTGAAGCCCTCAAGAATTTGTCGTTAGCCGCCGGAAAAGTCAACAACAAAGTGGGGTGATGTTCCATAGATTTTTAGAAAGAGTGCGTTTGAGTGTGAAAAATACGGTATGTTTGGGATAAGATTTTTTTGTGCAAAACTCGTCTGAAAGTGATCTGGGGCGATCCTCCCGCCAGCCCTGCGCGCCATGAATGAAGTCCCCTCTACGAATGCCAATCTGCTTCCGAAAGATACCGCTGCCGCTGTTCCGAGTGAGTGCTGGTTCACGGCGGAATATGTCGAGAAAATGCAGCGTTTTCTTGGTCCAAACGCGTGTCGTCGGCTGGCGATTTTCGCTTTGCCTGAAGGCTTTGTGCTCAGCGTGATCGTGCCGGTTTACAATGAATGCGCGACGGTGGGCGATGTGCTCCAACGTCTTCGTCGCACGGGTTTACCGCTGCAAATCATTCTTGTCGACGACGGTTCGAACGATGGCTCCTCGGACCTCCTCGTGTCCTGCAGCGACGCCAGTGACGTGCTGCTGATTTGTCATCCACAGAATCGTGGCAAGGGCGCTGCGATCCGCAGCGGGATAGCCGCGGCGACGGGTGACGTGATCGTGATCCAAGATGCGGATAGCGAGTACGATCCCGATGACATTCGCGGGCTGCTACAACCACTCATCGAAAATTCTGCCGACGTCGTTTACGGAACGCGTTACGGGCACAGTGATCGCCAAGTCTCACCATGGTGGCACCAGGCCGTCAATGGATTCATCACACTACTGGCGAGTATCGCGATTGGTCCCCGACTCAGCGACGTCGAGACATGCTATAAAATGTCATCGCGTGAAGCGTTCCAAGCGATCTTGCCCGACTTGAAAGAGGATCGCTTTGGCATCGAAATCGAATTGACAGCGCGTTGGGCCCGGCGCGGACTCCGCTTCGCCGAACGCTCCATTCGGTATCAACATCGATGGTACGATGAAGGCAAGAAGATCACTTGGAAGGACGGCATATCGGCCCTCTACTGCATCGCAAAATATGGACTGTTTCGTCGCTGAGAACTGAACGCAAAACAATGCTAATTTTTCGCCCCGCAAACGCTGCGTGGGCAGTTGCGCTAGCCGCACAAAAGCGGACATGAAGAACCGCTCGACTACAAAGCCAGAACTCCATCGGGCCGGAGTGCGAAGCGTTGCGGCCCCAAATGTTTTCCAACGCTTCGTCCATCAACCCAAGAGCTCTCGTTGTGCTGGCTCGCATACGGCTCGCCTGTCCATCGCGCCGACATTACAGCAACTTTGCTGATTATGCACGCCGTCCATTTCGGGTATAACCACGCCAAAACCCTTTGTCGGCATACTGACGCCGCTCCATTTGCGATTTACATCTCGGATTTTCATGTCGCTCCAAGTCGTTTCCCAAACCGTGACAGAGGCTTCCTGCGGCCGTGCCGATGCACTCGTGCGGGAACTCTGCGAGACGTCGCACAGCCAATCGCGAGGTATGTTTGATCGCGGCTGCGTGACCCTCAACGGGCAAGCATGCGTCGATCCCGGCACGCAGCTTGAGCCGGGCGACTTGATTTCGGTTTCCTACGATCCCACGCAGCGATACCGTGAAAAGAAAATCAAACGCTGGGACGATCGCACCTTCACCATTACCTACGAAGACGAACATCTGATTGTCGTCGACAAGGCCGCTGGGACGCTCACCGTGCCAACGGATCGTGGTGATCCCAACACACTCGTCGAGCGAGTTTCGATCTACCTCAGCCATTCACGCACCGAACGGGAAGCGTGCTTAGTTCACCGGCTGGACCGGGAGGTCAGCGGTCTGCTGATTTTTGGCAAGCACGCGCCGATCGCCCAGCTACTGATTGAGCAGTTCAAGCTGCAGAAACCACGCCGCATCTACAACGCGATCGTGGCGGGAAAACTGCCGGAACAGGAAGGCACTTTTTGCGATCACTTGGCGACAGGCAATAACCTCGACCGCTACGTCACGACTCCGTTCAAGGATTCCGAAGAGGCGATTACCCACTATCGTGTTCTGCAGGACCTGGGCGATACAACGCTGGTCGAGGTGATGTTGCAAACGGGCAAGCGAAATCAAATCCGAGTGCAGTTTGCCCATGCCCTGCATCCGGTGCTGGGCGATTTGCATTACCGACCTGACCTGTCGCAACACCAACGCTGGATTCGCAGACGGATTGCCCTGCACGCCAGCTCACTGACCTTCGTGCATCCCGTCACCGGCGAAGAGCTGAAATTGGACTCCCCCTTGCCTGCAGCGATGGCAAAGTTCATCAAGGGCAGCCCCAAGCCGTAGGGATGTTACCCGGCTCGATCAAGGGCACTGCGTTCGGACACAAGGCTTTCGACGATCCCCCGCGAAGCACCCTAGCAATCAGGGTACCCTCGATCAGGCAATCGCATCCTAGCGATGAAGCAACGCTGCCTGGCATACTTTTGCCGGGCATTCTCTTGTAGCCACCGCTGTCAGGCGATGGGCAATCGCCGCCAACGTCGACGCTCGGTCGAGCGTCGCTGCTAATCTGCCGCCCGATACGCAGGGCTCGCACCCCAGTCGATGGGCGGAGTCGCCTCCTGTGGAAGAGGCCCTACGATTCGGGATCCCCGGAACGGCGATCCGCTCAGACGGGTTTGCGGAGGTCGAGCCATTCGCTGTGGAACGCCCCGTCGCGGTCGACGCGTTGGTAGGTGTGGGCGCCGAAGTAGTCCCGCTGAGCCTGCAAGAGGTTGGCCGGCAGTCTTTCCAGACGATAGCCGTCGTAGTAGTTCAGTGCTGCACTGAAGGCGGGGACGGGGATGCCGAGCAGCGAAGCGGCTGAAACGACTGCTCGCCATCCGGCCTGAGCGTTCTCAATAGCCTCTTCAAAGAACGGGTAGAGCATCAGGTTTTCAATATCGGGCTGTTCGCCAAATGCTTCCTTGATGCGATCAAGGAATTTAGCCCGAATGATACATCCGCCACGCCACAGCAGAGCGCATTGACCATAGTCGAGCCCCCAGTCGTGTTCCCGCGAAGCGGCTTGCAGCTGCACAAAGCCTTGGGCGTAGCTGACGATCTTCGACGCGTACAAAGCATTTTCAACCGCATCGATAAACGTCTGCTTGTCGCCAACCAGGTTCTTAGCGAGCGCCGACATCTCCGGGTTCTGTGACGCCGAGGGGCCATTGAGCTTCTTGCTGGCGCGAACGCGAGCGTCTTTCTGTGCGGATAAGCCACGTGCGAATACGGCCGTCGTTACCAGCGTGCTGGGGACACCGAGGTCAAGAGCCAGTTGGCTCATCCATTTGCCGGTTCCCTTGGCGCCGGCCACGTCGAGAATTTGATCGACGAGATAGCCGTCACCGCCTTGATCGTCCTTGGCGCTGAAGATGTCTCGCGTGATCTCGATCAGGTAGCTCTGCAGCTCGCCTTCGTTCCACTTGGCAAACACATCGTAGAGCTCGTCATTGGACAAGCCGCCGAGTTCGTGCAGCAATTGATAGGCTTCGCAGATCAGCTGCATATCGCCGTATTCGATGCCGTTATGGACCATTTTGACATAGTGACCGGCACCGCGAGGACCGACCCACTCGCAGCAGGGAATGTCTTCGTTGGGACCGACCTTCGCCGCGATTGCCTGGAACATGTCTTTGATTTCAGGCCAGGCTGCCTTGGTGCCGCCCGGCATCAGGCTCGGCCCCTTCAGTGCGCCCTCTTCGCCGCCTGAAACGCCCGTACCCACATACAGCATCCCAGCCGCTTCGACGCGTTTCGTACGCTCTTCGGTATCGGTGTAATAGGTATTGCCACCGTCGATGATAATGTCGCCTTCATCACACAGCGGGATCAGTTGATCGATGATCGCGTCGACGGCAGGCCCCGCTTTGACGAGCATCATCAATTTTCGCGGACGGGCGACTGCGGCAACGAAATCTTTCAAGTTATGGGCACCGACAAAGTTCTTGCCCTTCGCTCGACCGGCCAACAACTCGTCGACTTTGCTGGTCGTTCGATTGTAAACGGCCACCTTGTAGCCGCGGCTCTCCACGTTAAGGGCCAAGTTCTCGCCCATCACAGCCAAACCGATCAGGCCAAAGTCACAATCACCACTCATATCTCGCATCCACTAGGTGTAGGTTGTCAAAACGTATTCGATCCATATGCAGGCGGGATTCTAAGTGGTTCAGTGGCGTTCGTGAAGGCGTACGCCATTGTCGACGAGCAGCTCCGCCCGTCGGGAGTATCGACGGGGAGCATCCGCTCAGGCGGGCGGAGACGAATGGCTGGGAGGACCCGCAGCACGTCCCGTCAAGAGCGGGGCGATCACATCAGTGGTCAGTAGGCCGGCAACGATTGACACGGTCGTCAGCATCATCGTTGACGCGATCCGGAGACCACCGGGGACATCGTTGTGCATGAGGATCGCCGACAGCCCGAAGAACCCCAGACTGCCAGGTACAAGCAAGATCAATGCCGGCATGAGCGTGATCGCAGGGGGGATGTGCCGCCAGCGAGAAATCAGGTGACTGCAGACGCCCGCGATGACTGCGGCTGCCCACACGGCCGCAAACGGTTGCAGCCACACACCCGCCAGGCGGAGCGAACCGTATCCCATGAGCGCGGAGGTCAGTACCCATGCGATGTCTCGGTAGCGCGCCTGAAACAGAACGGCCAGCGACAATCCAAGCGGTAAAATGGAAGCCATTGAAATCATGGTCGCCGGCGCCTGAGCGGGCGTGGATGCCGGGATCGCCATCAGCGAATGAATCAGTGCGTGCCCCATGTAGACCCCGAAAACGAGCGTCAAGAGCGACGTCATCGCTCCGGCAAATCTCGCTGAACCGGAGGCCAGGTTCTGCGTGGCCAGCTCGTTGATGCTGATCGTCAGCTGAAGCCCGGGGACCAGCACGATCAGCGAGGCGAGCGTTGTCAACTCCACGCTGCCACTTGAGAAGCGGGTCTGCACGAGGCTGGCGATGATGCAGGCGGCGAAAGCGGCGATGATGTTGATCAGGTGAGCCGGATACTTGTGCTGGCTCAAACCGATTAACAGTCCGCCGGTGAGCAATCCAATCATGCCCGCAGACGCAACGACCGTGAGCGTGCCACCGACGAGCACGCCGAAGCAGGCCGCCGCAGCACCATAGGCGAGTAGCTGGAGCGGTTGGCTGTAGGCGTTCGTTGTCGATTCCAGCGTCTGGATTCGCTCCCAGGCCTGAGCTGCAGTAAGACCTTCCAATTCGATCGCTCGCTGCGTCGCATAGAGTCCGGCATATCGCCCGAGGTTGGTGTCGCAGGGATAGACGCGAAGCAAGCGGGTCCGGCCCTCTTCATGGTCAAACGTGATGAAGAGGGATGTGGGGGTCGAGAAAAAGGTGGCGGGCCGATTTAGGAACGTGGCAACGTCCTCCATTCGCTGATCCAGCTCGTAAGCGGGCGATCCGCTCGCGTGCAGATAACGGGCGAGTTCAGTGATCACCCGCTCCGCGGAAACCCCTGATGGCTCGCTGGTGTTCGTGGGCGGGGATTCATCCGCCGAACTGGTATGTACCGCCCTTGTCATCTCAGCAGTCGCTCGCCGCTAAAGACTCGCGAGTTTTCTCTAGCAATCCGACCAGCAGTTTGAGCTCTGCAGCCGTGAGTTTTTTCAGTAAACTCTTCTCGAGAGTCAGCAGCGAGGGCGTGATGGATTCTGAAAGCTTTCGCCCCTTGTTCGTGATCGACACATAAACCACGCGGCGATCCGCCATGCAGCGCCGCCGCTCGACCAACGCATGCTTCTCCAGGTGATCCACGAGCGACGTGATCGCCGGCACAATCTGGATCATACGGTCACCAATTTCGCCACAGGTCAATGGGCGGTCAGCCATCGCCAGACTTCGCAGGACATTGAATCGCGACAAGCTCAGATCGTGCTCGCGGAGCAGTCTCGCCAGCCGGTTCTCAATTTGGTCGCCGGCGCGCAGCAGATTGAGCAACGCTTCCTGTTGGATTGACGCGTAGGGAATCGGACGCTTGAGTTCGTCTTGCAGCTTCATAATCGATATCATACCGATCTGTTATTGACCGACAAGTATTTGATGGATAAAATAATTATCGCGAGAATAGCTATCTTGGATTTTACCGATTAACAGAAGACCTTCGATGAGAGTTGCAGAAATTACGAGAAACCGATCCAAACGCGGGGGTTTCCCCCATGGGGCGTCGCTGGTGGTATTGGGAATGCTGGCCATGGCCGGTTGCAATCGCTCGGCTCCCCAGGACGCCGCGCCACCGCCGTTACCGCAGGTCACGGTCGCCACGCCCGTGGTCAAAAAAATCGTGGAATGGGATTCCTATTCGGGTCGTCTCGAACCGATCTCGTACGTCGAAGTTCGCAGTCGGGTGGGTGGCTATCTGCAGTCGATCCACTTTGACGAAGGAGAAACGGTCGAAGAAGGTGACCTGCTTTTTGTGATTGATCCGCGGCCCTTTGAGGCCGAGTTGAAATCGATGGAGGCAGCGATGAGCCAAGCCAACGCTCAGCTCTTGCAGGCCCAAGCTGGTGTTGCGGAAGCCGAGGCTCAGCAGTTGCAAACCGATGCGGCCGTCAAGCTCACCGACACACGTCTGAAGCGGGCCCGCACCTTGATGAGCCGGGACGCGACGAGTCAAGACGAAGTGGACCAACGTGAGGCTGAATTCGATCAAGCCAATGCCGATCAAGCAGCAAGTCGCGCGAAAGTCAATTCCGCCAAGGCGATGATCGATGCAGCCGAGGCGACCATAGAGTCCGCCAACGCGGGGCTCGAAGCGGCGAAGCTGAACGTCACGTACTCCAAGATCACCGCCCCGATTAGCGGCCGCATTAGCAGCAATTTTGTCGACCAGGGAAACCTCGTCTCCGGTGGCACCTCGGCGACCGCGACGCTGCTGACCACGATCACCTCGGTGGAGCCGATCTATTGTGTCTTTGACGCCAACGAGCAGGAAGTACTGAAGTACATCCGCTTGGCGGCATCGGGCAAGCGTGGGAGCTCGCGGGACGTGAAGAACCCCGTCTATCTCGGCTTGGTCGATGAGCAAGGTTTCCCGCATCAGGGGCACATGGATTTCGTCGACAACCGCTTTGACCCAGCGACGGCCACGATGCGCGCCCGTGGCATTTTCACCAACAAGAACCAAGTACTGCTGCCGGGCATGTTCGCGCGAATTCGTATCCCTGGAAGTGCGCCCTATGAAGCCGTGCTGATTCCAGATTCCGCAATCGGTACCGATCAAGCGTCGCAGTTTGTCTATTTGGTCGACGAGGGGGTCGTGGAGCGCCGACCGGTCGAAGTGGGACCGCTCGTCCATGGCCTGCGTGTCGTTCGTGACGGACTCTCGGGAAACGAATCGCTCGTCATCGAGGGATTACTCAAGGCATCGCCAGGCGCGAAAGTACGGGTGGAGGAGAAGACCATCGAAGTACTCGAGGATGGGTTGCCTGACGAATACGAGCCCGTGTCTGAGGCGGATTGGATTATCCCGTCGGATGAAAGCAAGGGAGCGAAGTAAATGAAATTCCCTCACTTCTTTATTGAACGTCCCATCTTCGCGACGGTTCTGTCGTTTTTAATTGTGTTGGTCGGCGGCATCACCTATGTGTCGCTACCGGTTTCACAGTACCCCAACGTTGCTCCACCGACGATCCTCGTTCGCGCCAGCTACCCCGGTGCGACGCCTCAGGTGATTGCCGATACGGTCGCCACACCGATCGAACAGGAGATGAACGGCGTTGACGACATGCTGTACATGGAATCGTCTTCGAGCGCCGATGGCACGATGCAGCTGACCGTCACCTTCGAACTGGGGACGGATCTCGACGATGCTCAGGTCCTCGTCCAAAACCGAGTGGCCGTGGCACTGTCGAAATTGCCCGACCAGGTGCGTCAGATCGGGGTCACGACGACCAAACAAATTCCTGACATGCTGATGGTGGTTCACTTGAACTCACCCGATGAGAGTCGCGACACACTCTACATCAGCAACTACGCTTTTTTGCGGGTGCGTGATGCCCTGATGCGGCTCGACGGGGTCGGCGAAATCCGAATTGCCGGCGGAAACGAATACGCCATGCGGATTTGGCTGGACATTGAGAAGATGGCCCACGTTGACCTGACAGCAGGTGATGTGATCGCGGCAATTCGCGGCCAAAACGCCCAGGTTGCTGCCGGTGTGATCGGGCAACCTCCAATCGATACAGGCAGTGACTTTCAGCTCAATGTGACCACACAGGGCCGATTGATCGAAACCGATGAGTTCGGCGATATCATCGTCAAGCGAGGGGAGAATGGACGCGTCACTCGCTTGAGTGACGTTGCCCGCGTCGAACTCGGTGCCCAGGACTATTCGCGGTTGAGTTACCTCGATGGCAAGCCTGCCATCGCCGTGCTGGTTTACCAGCGACCGGGGACCAACGCCGTGGATACTGCCGCCGAGATCAAGCAGACGATGAAGGAAATGAGCAAGACCTTCCCGGAAGGCATCGGCTATGAGATCGCGTACAACCCGACTGATTTTGTCGAAGAGTCGATCGCAGAGGTTTTCTTCACACTGCTCGTCACGACCGCATTCGTTGTGCTGACGGTGTTCATGTTCCTGCACCACTGGCGTCCGACCATCATTCCGGTTGTCGCCATTCCGATCTCTTTGATCGGAACGTTTGCCATCATGCAGTTGCTCGGCGTGACGCTCAATACGCTTTCACTCTTTGGTCTGGTCTTGGCCATTGGGATTGTCGTCGACGATGCAATCGTCGTGGTCGAGAACGTCGAGCGATTGATCGCCGAAGGTCTTTCGCCACGCGAAGCAGCCCACAAAGCGATGGACGAAGTCGGTTCGGCCCTGATCGCAACCACGCTTGTTTTGATAGCGGTGTTCGTGCCGACCATTTTCGTCCCGAGTATCAGCGGAAAGTTCTATCAGCAGTTCGCATTGACGATATCGATATCCACGGCCATCTCGACATTTGTGTCCTTGACATTGACGCCCGCGTTGTGTGCTCTCCTGCTGCAACCCCGCGGTACGAAGTTAAGCCGCTCGGGTCGTGTCTTTGATTTTCTGTTTGGTTGGTTCTTTCGCTTGTTCAACCGCAGTTTCGATGCGACCAGCAACCTGTACGCGGGAATCGTCTCGCGTCTGGTGCGTGTTTCGGCGCTCATCCTATTGATGTATGTCGGTCTCCTGGTGGCGACGGGATTCAGTTTCTCGTTGGTGCCCACCGGATTCATTCCCGAACAGGACCAGGGGTATGTGATTGTCGCGATTCGTTTGCCCGATGGAGCGTCGCTGGCGCGTACCCAAGCCGTCACCAAACGGGTGGCAGCGATCGGCCAAAAAATCGATGGCGTTGCTCACTCGGTCGGCATCGTCGGCCTGTCGGGTTCGACCTTCACGATCAGCCCCAACGCGGCTGTTGCATTTTTGCCACTCCAAGACGCAAAAGAACGTGCCGCTCGCGACCGCGGTGTTGCCAACATCGTCGCCGACATGCGACGAGAGGTGTCCTCGATCAACGAGGCGGAAGTGTTCATCATTCCGCCACCGCCGGTGCGGGGAATCGGCCGCGGTGGCGGTTTCAAGATGTATGTTCAGGACCGCAGTGGCGCAGGACCGGCGGTACTCAATCAAGTTGCCGAGGACATGGTCGCCAAGGGCAATCAAGAACCGGGAGTCGCCCAGGTTTTCACCAACTTTCGCATGAGCGTCCCGCAAGTCTACGCGGAGGTTGATCGCACCAAGGCTGAAATGCTCGATGTGCCGGTCAGCAACGTCTTCGAAGCGTTGCAGGTCTACCTGGGGTCGGTCTACGTCAATGATTTCAACCTGCTCGGCCGGACCTACCGGGTCGTCGCCCAGGCAGAGCCCGAGTTCCGTGACGAGCCGAGCGACATTCTGAAGCTGCGCACCCGCAGTGCGAATGGAGCCACGGTTTCACTGGGTTCGGTTGTCGAGGTGGATCGGATCGCGGGTCCCGATCGATTGGTACGGTTCAATCTCTATCCAGCCGCTGACATCAATGGTAGTACAACGCCCGGATTCAGTACGGGCCAGTCACTGACGACGATGGAAAATCTCGCGGCGACGACGCTGCCACCCGGGTTCGGGTACGAATGGACGGAGCTGGCGTACCAAGAGCGACAGGCCGGGAACACGATCGTGTACCTGTTCCCGCTCGCGGTTCTGTTTGTGTTCCTCGCTCTGGCGGCCCAATACGAGAGCTGGTTGCTACCACTGGCAATCGTGCTTATCGTCCCCTTGTGCCTGCTGTTTGCGATTGTCGGAATTTGGTTCCGAGGAATGGACAACAACATTCTGACGCAGATTGGATTCATCGTCCTGATCGGGCTGGCGTGCAAGAACGCGATTCTGATTGTCGAGTTCGCCAAAGCGGAAGAAGACAAAGGCAAAGATCGCTTTACCGCTGCGGTCGATGCCTGTCGGATGCGTTTACGCCCCATTTTGATGACGGCGTTCTCGTTCATCCTTGGGGTGGTCCCACTGCTGATTGCCACGGGTGCCGGTTTCGAGATGCGTCGTGTTCTCGGTACCGCTGTATTCGCCGGCATGCTGGGCGTGACGATCTTTGGCTTGTTCTTAACCCCAGTGTTCTACGTGGTTCTGAGGCGGTTTGCCAAGAAGCCTGCTACGGACTGAGGCCGCGTAGCGACCCGCTCGCGGCTTGGAATTCACGCATCGTCACCCGGTTCAGCCTGCCACTGAACCGGGTGTTTTCATGCCATCAGCACATGCAGGGAGCTCGCTCGACCGTCACCCGTATCACCCGTATCACCCGTGCCAGCGGGCCGCATGCTGGCACGCCGCGTTTTGCGAACTCGTGCGGGGCGATTCTCAAATAGGTTTTGATGCGACGGTCAATCGGTGTCGGACCGGCTCTACTGGGAATCGTCCTCAACCGTACGATTGCCAGCGAGGAATGGCCGGCAATACCAACGTTTGATCGCTGCCAGCGCCCTTCCGACGTCATCGGCGGCAAGCAGAGCACAAGGAATTAAGAACAAGGTCACAAGCGTGGCGAACATCACACCAAAGGCGAGCGACGCCGCCATCGGAATCAAGAATTGAGCCTGTAACGACTTGTCTGTTAGCAAGGGCACCAGGCCCACAAACGTGGTGACTGACGTCAGCATGATCGGGCGAAAACGCCTGACACCGGCCTGAAACGCCGCTTCGCGGAGGGTGGCCCCTTCGGCGATGCGATGATTGACATAGTCGACCATGACGAGCGTGTCGTTGACCGCGACGCCCGCGAGGGCCAGCATTCCAAATATCGAAAGATAGGATGGAGTAATGTCCATCGCGATATGACCCAGCAGAGCGCCGATAATAGCGAACGGGACTGCCAACAAGACGAAGAATGGCTGCCCCAATGACTTCAGGGCGATTGCGAGCAATCCATAGAGGACAAACGCCAAGAGGCACGAGCTAATGATGGTCTTTCGCTTGGCATCTTCCGCCTCGGCAACGTAACCAATGTACTCGAAGCTGAGATCATTCTGCTGGCACAACTCTTTAATTTTCGGTGAGAGCTCCCTGGAAATACTCAACAGGTCGACGGTTTGGTCAACCGGTTGAGCGCCACAGCGAAGGATTTCGGCGCCGTTCTTCCGTTCGACGGATGAAGGGGCCTTGGTGAAGGCGATTTCGGCAACCGTTGAAAGAGGAACGTCCGCTCCGCGAGGCGTACGAACTCGCATTCGCTCGAGAGTGTGCAGTGTCTCGCGTTGCTCGAGAGGCAGCCTGACCATGACGCGGATGCTATCAATTCCGCGCTGCAATCGCTGAGCCTCCTCCCCGAAGAAGGACTGGCGAACCTGCTGCGCGAGGAGTTGCTGCGTCAGATCGACTTCGGCCGCGATGGGCTTGAGTCGCAGCTCCAATTCGTCTTGCCCATAGTTGATATTCGCCCATGCGGAGCTGAACTCTTTGTACTCTTCTAAGAGCGTCTTGATCTGACGTGCGACCTTGGCCTTCTCAGGTGAGATCGGACCACGTAGCTCGATGTTCAAATTTCCGTTGTCAGTATTTCGATCTCGGTTAATGCTCGATTCGGAACGAATGCGGAACTCGGTTGCCTCGGGAATCGGTCCAATCAGTTCGTTCCATCTCGCGGCAATGTCACTATTGCGTGGGCCTGCAGCGCTGCGAAGAGACGGAGCTAAGACCTCGAAAGTAATCGCGCCCCGCGACTTGTCAAAATCTCGGTGAATTCGGCTGGCGCCGACGAGTTTGGAGATATTCCGCACGAGCGACTCACCGGTTCCTGGATCGATGAACTCTTTACGAACTTGCTGCAATGCCGCTTCGATCTTATCAATATACTGAGCGGTTGTTTCAAGCGAGGTATCGTTCGGCATATCGAGCTCTGCGCTGATTCGCTGCTGCTCGACTGAGGGATAAGCGATAAACTCGATCCGACCGCTCAGGCAATAACCAACCATCAACAGCATCGCTGAGGCAAACATTGCCAACACCGACGCACGATGGCGTACCGAAAACGCGAGGCAGGGCTGATAGACCCGTTCGATGAACCACTCCAAACCGTTGGCGATCGACGTTTGAACCCGTGAGATGGGATTGTTATGAGGAACCAATCGCAAGTGCTTGAGATGGGCTGGAAGAATGAACTTCGATTCAATCAGAGAGAAGACAAGGACGGGTGCCACAATCGGCGGCACCTGAGACGCGAAATCCCCCCAACTTCCTTCAAAGAACATTAACGGGATGAACGCAACCATCGTCGTTAAAGCGCCGAATGTGACCGGAATCGCCACCTCTTGGGTTCCTTGGATTGCCGCTTCGAGAGGCGGCAGTCCCTCCTTCATTTTCAAATAGACATTCTCGCCGGTGACAATCGCATCGTCGACAACGATCCCGACCACGATGATGAACCCGAACAGGCTCATGACGTTGGCAGTGACTCCAAACCAGGGCATCAGCATCACGCCACCGGCAAAACCGACGGGGATTCCAGCAACGATCCAGAATGCAAGGCCGGGGCGGAGGAAGAGCCCCAGCAGCAACATCACCAGCAGACTGCCCTGGAACATCGATTCAATGAGGGTGGTCAGACGACCTCGGATTTCGACCGACTCGTCGTCCCAGATGAACAGTTCGATTCCCTCGGGAAATCGGCTTCGCACATTGCGCACGTACTCATGGACTTTGTCCGAAATATCGATCGCGTTTTCATTTCCCGTACGCATGACCTCGACGAACAAGGCTGGCCTACCGTTGAACTCAACAATCTTCTCCCCTTCTTCGAATCCATCCGTAACCGTTGCCACTTCCCCCAAGGTCACCTCGGAGCCATTGGCGGCGTGGATAGGGACATTTTTGAACTCTTGTTCAGAGTATGCCTGACCACGAGTCCGAATAATAAAGGTGCCACTGTCGCTATTGATCGAACCGGCCGGCAGATCGATCGAAAACTGTTGAATGGCATCCGTCAGATCCTGCAAGCTCAAGTCATACGCTAAGAGCTTGGTGGTATCCACTTCCACGCTGATTTCGTACTCACGGTCGCCCTGCACTTGCGCGCGGCTGACGCCGGGTAGAGCGATAACATCTTCCTGAACCGTGCGTGCAAGCTCGCGCAACTCGTGCGGGCTCAGATGCCCGGTAACAGCGATACTCAGCACTTCCCACCAATTCGACGAATCGGGAATCGAGATCTGGGGCCGTTCCGTTTCATCGGGAAAGGTTGTGATCGTGTCGATACGCGCCGAAACATCGTCCATTAGCGTACGGAGGTCTGTCCCCGGTTCGGCTTCGACCGAAATCCGGCCGCTGCCCTGACGGCCTTCGGAAACAATATCGCGAACTCCCTCGACCCCCTCTAGCGATTCTTCGATTGGGATCAGGATCGCTTGCTCGACGTCCTTGGCGGTTCCTCCGCGGTACGTCATCTCGATGCGCACGGACTCCATGGTCCGTTCCGGGGAGACCTCCAGCGGAATTTTATAGAAGGCCGTGTAGATGCCTGCGATCAGTATCGCAAGCATCAAAAAGTTTGCGGCGATCCCATTTGTAGTAAACCAGCGAATCATAGGTAATCGTCAATTGGTGGCATTATTGTCAGACTCGATGGTTGTGGAATCGGCTATCGTCATTGCCGCATTTGCGGGTGGAATGATTTCGATCTTGGCCCCCTTGGGGGTGAAGGGCATGGGAGTCGTTGCCAACCACATCCCCTCGGGGATCGCTGACGAGGGGACGATCACTCTCTCGGCGTCGGACCAGAGCGTCTTGACCTGGAGGGGTAACAGCGTTTGCTCCACTCGGTCGACCAAAACCACCTGATCCAATTCGCGGACCGCTCCTCGTGGCAAAGCGATGACATCGCGAAGTACCTTGCCTTCGATCGAGGCGATGACAGGTTGACCGATCCGCAGCGGTGGTTGGCCTGATTTTCGGCCAAAGGGATCATCGACTCGGGCAATCGCAAACAGATCGCGAGAGTTCGCATCGAGCACGCCTTCGGTCCGAATAATTTTGCCCATCCAGACAAAATCGTTGGATTGCTGAATGCCATCTTGGAGCTGCACTGCGAGAGGGGGATCATTGGCGAACTCGGGCAAATCCAGAAAGTCCCGCTGCTCACCGGAGAGGGGCAGTCGGACTTCGACGTAGTCGATGGCAAAGACCTCCCCCAACGGAGCATTCTGCCCTGCCAATTGCCCGACGCCAATCTGTTTTGACACGACGCGGCCATCGAAGGGGGCCACAAACTTGGTTCTCCGAAGATTTAGCTTCGCTTGTTCGACCCTTGTCTCGCCCAAGGCAACGTTGGCCTCGGCCTGCTCTCTGCTCGCCGAAGCCGTTTCGACTTCTCCCTGAGGAACAGCATTCGATTCGACCAGCCTCAGCTTACGTTCCTCGACAATGATCGCGAGTTTAAGTGTTGATTTGGCAGCAGCGAGTTCCGACTCGGCGATGGCAAGCGCCGTTTGATAGTCGCTTGGATCGATCTCGACGAGCACCTCTCCGGCCTCGAAATACGCTCCAACTTCAAATGAAGTACTGGTATGGGTCACCCTGCCTGCAACCTGCGCCGTCAACGTGATTCGGTTGTGTGCCTGCACGACAGCGTTCGTCTTGACCACTACCGGGTAGTCAACCACAGGCATTTCTTCAATCCGAGAGCGAAGCAAGACCTTCTTCGGTTCGGGCCGGGTGGGCCGCTCAACTTGATCAGCGAGGAGTTGGAAGCCGATCCAGCCGGCGGCAAGAATGCCGCACGGGATGGCCAATCGCAGCAAGACTCCGGCCAGAAAGAAAGGACTCGTTGAGGGCGTTGTCATATTTGGAAACCGCGTTACTTCGTCATTGGTAGGGGATCGAATCGGGGAGAAATGCATCCCTAAATTGATCGTTGATCGCTTCGTAGAACCAATCGGCGTTGAACGATGGCAGTCTACTTTGCAACTTTTTACGTCCTCAGTGGACGATCGCCCGCAGTCAGGTGGGGTTTAACGACTGGTTGCTTGTCCGAACGAAACGGTTGTTTCGATTGAGGCGACTTTGACGCCGCCGTCGGCGGGCTGGGGTTAAGCTGTTCAGGGAGGGAGGGATTGATTGTACCAAATCCATTGGATCTACCGACGGTAGGGGAGGCGAGGCCTTCTCCTGATTTCCGAGAACTATGATGCGACGTACACCGAGACCCTTTGCGATCATCGCAATCCGTCAATACCGGCTAAGCCTGGCGCTGGTGCTGGCGTGTATCGCCGTGGTTGGCTCGGGATGCACCAGTCCGCGAGACTGGGTCGCCAATGGCTTCAAGGTGGGGCCCAATTATCACAAACCATTTGCTCCGGTAGCGCGAGACTGGATCGATGCCAACGACAAACGGGTGATCAGTGACCCTGTCGATGCGATTGCATGGTGGGCGACCTCTTTCAACGACCCGGTTTTGAACCAACTGGTCACCGAGGGCTACACGCAGAACCTGACGGTTCGGCAAGCCGGGGCGAGAATCACGCAAGCGAGGGCACTGCGCCAGATTGTCGTGGGCGGTTTTTTCCCGCAACAGCAATCGCTGTCGGCCGACTACTCGCACAATCTTCGCACGGGCGCGGGCAGTGATCGACATTTCAGCCTCTGGAGAGGGTCGTTCGGGTTGGCATGGGAGATTGACTTCTGGGGACGGTACCGTCGTGCGATCGAATCGGCGGATGCTGACCTCGATGCAGCCGTTTTTGACTACGGGGACGTGGTCGTCACGCTGGTGGCCGACGTCGCGGCAACCTATATCGATATCCGCACTCTGCAGACACGATTGAAACTCATCAAGCTGAACGTCGAAAATCAGCGGAAGACGTATGAGCTAACGGCGATTCGCTTTGAAAACGGCGAGTCGAGCGAAGTCGATGTACAGCAGGCGAAATCGAGCCTCGTTCAAACGGAGGCCCTCGTCCCGCAGGTCGAGACTTCGCTCCGACAATCGCAGAACCTGTTGTGTATTCTTCTTGGCATGCCCCCCGAAGATATCTTGGACATGCTAGGCGAAGGCAGTATCCCCGACGTGAAGTCCGAGATGGCATTGGGCATTCCGGCCGCAACGTTACTGCAACGACCCGACGTCCGTCGCGCAGAGCGGTTGCTCGCATCACAGAGTGCATTGATCGGTGTGGCTGAGTCCGACCTCTATCCGCATATCACCCTTACGGGAACGGTTGGCAGGAGCTCGAATCAGTTCCAGGACCTGTTCAGCGGTGGTTCGGGCTTTGGATCAGTCGGGCCGAATTTCGACTGGAATGTCCTGAACTACGGGCGCCTTCTCGGAAGGATCGAGTTCCAGGATGCTCGATTCCAAGAACTCCTGGCGGCCTATCGACAAACGGCTCTCAACGCCAACCTCGAAGCCGAGAACGCCATCGTGCAGTTCCTAAAGAACCAAGAGCGATTCCGATTACAACTGGAGGCTGCTGAAGCGGCGGACAAAACCAACGAACTGATCAACATGCAGTTTCTCGAAGGCGAGGAAATTGACTTCAACCGCGTGTTTAGTGTCCAGAATACCAAGACCCAGCAGGAAGTCGCCGCCGCAGCGGCCAAAGGCGACGTTGCCCAAAGCGTTGTGGCAATCTATCGATCCCTCGGGGGTGGCTGGCCTTCGCCATACCTCACAAGACCAATCATGACATCCCTTGAGCAAAGCGAGGATTCCAACGATGTCGAAGAAGTCGATTTGCCACCCGGGGAAGAAGAACCCATCATCGACCAGGTCTTGGAAGACCCCGTCGATGAACCGATCGAAAGTTGATGCCAACGGGCGAGGTGCCCCCCTCGTTACGTGAGCAGCACCGAAGCGTGAGTTTTTCAGTGAAACCGAGTGGGCATCGCCCCACCTCAGTCAACCGAAAAAACACGGATCATCCGACGGAAGCGTGCGGCGGAGGATTTGGAGGCATGTCCCAAGTATCCAATGATTTATTGGCACCGGGCGGGACGCCTACTTGTCACGTCCGGTTTACTTCTGCACGACGTCTTCGACCCAGCTCTTGGCACGCATCATGGTGGGAAATCCGATCGTCGGCGCGGTTAGCAACGCGACGTGCCGCAGATCATCGCCACTGCATCCAGCCTTGAGCGCCTTGCGGGTGTGCGAGTGCGCGCCACCCTCGAGCCCCGCAGTGATCGAGATCGCGAGTTTCACCAGGGCCACCTCTCGATCGGAGAGCGGACCTGCTTCACGGGCGGCTTTCCCCATCGCTTCATATGCCTGCATGAATTCAGGAAATTCAGCGTGCATCTTCTCATAGCTTTTCGGGATCATAGCAGTTTCCAGTCTTTAAAAAATCGAGTTGGACGTGAGTCACGGGTCAATCAAGGGTGACTCACAATGAAAATTGCGGCACCGATACAGTGTACAGGAATCGCCCATCGGGACCTTGCCGGCAAGCAATTCGTCCGTCAGCGGCGACGCTGCCGTTGAGACGCCGGGCAGAGCCCAGGCGATACTCAGGCCGGGTTGGTACATGGTCATCTGTTGCCGAGCGATGCTCGTGACGTTTGCGACTTGATTGGGGGCGATCACCAATTCCCCTTGATCGTGATGCCATTCATCGAGCACGCTGATCAACGCCGCACAGGCTCGCGACTGGGTACGGATCACCGTTTCACCGGCGCGGAGGACATCGTTCGCCGCATCGCGAAAGAGGGTACGTCCGGTCAGTCGAGACAGTTTCAACCACACCATCGCCGCCGCCGCGTTGCCGCTGACGAGCGATCCATCGTGCCAGTCCTTGTTGCGAGTGATCAATTCGCCCACGTCGCTCGCGGTGTAGTAGCAACCGCCATCATCGGCGTCCATGAATCGCTCGACCAACTCATCGGCCAGCCCCACCGCCTGGTGCAGCCAACTGTCATCGGCCGTCGCTTCATACAGATCGATGAACGCTTCAGCGAGGAGGGCGTGATCGTCGACGAAGGCGGCTCCGTGGGCGATGCCACCGCGATACACGTGCAGCAGTTTCCCTGCGTCATTTCGCATCGAATCGAGAATAAAACTCGCCGCTCGCGTGGCCGTTTCCAAGTAATCGTCGCGGCCCATCACAACACTCGCAATCGCGAAAGCTCGAATCGCCAATGCGTTCCACGCGACAACGATTTTGTCATCACGCTGCGGTTTGACGCGTTGTTCGCGATGGATTCGCAGTTTTTCGCGACTCTCCTTGAGTTCACTCTGAAGCTGTTCGAGCGGGATGGAACCCTCGTCAGCCCAGTCCGAAATCGATCGCGGCAGATTCGCAATCGAGTGCCCCTCGAAATTGCCACGCTCGGTAATGTCGTACACCTGGCAAAACCGCTTGCCAGGCTCCTCCCCGAGCACCTCGATCACCTCAGCCGGATCCCACACGTAGAACTTGCCTTCGACGCCTTCGCTATCGGCATCCTCGCTGCAGTGAACCCCACCCGCGGGATCAATCATGTCTCGTTGAATGTAGTTCAAAATTTCGGCGGCCACTTCGCCGTGCCGCGTCTGCCCGGTGACCTGCATCGCGCGTGTATAAACGATCGCGAGGAGGGCATTGTCGTAGAGCATCTTTTCAAAATGGGGGACCAGCCAATGACCGTCGACGCTGTATCGTGAGAAGCCGCCGCCGATATGATCACGGATGCCACCGGCCGCCATTTTGTCGAGCGTGAGTTCGACCGCTTCGATCAGCCGTGTGTCGCCGGTCCGCAATCCAACCCGCAACATCAGCTCCAAATCGGTTGCATGAGGAAATTTGGGTGCGCTGCCGAATCCGCCCCAGGTCTGATCAACGGTTTTGAGCAACTGCTCGACGGCCACGCCAATCCGGTCACTGCCGGGAACCTGGTCCGCAGTCGCTCCCGTGCCGATCGCGAGTTGTTGCAGCGCCGCAGTGATCTCTTCGGCATGGGAGGCGATGCTGTCGCGACGATGCGTCCACGCATCCACCAAGGCATCGAGCACTTGCGGAAACCCTGGCATTCCTCCACGAGGCGTCAACGGCCAGTAGGTGCCCGCGTAAAAAGGTCGTCCATCATGGTCGAGAAACACGCTCATCGGCCAACCTCCTCGACCGGTCATCAACTGCACCGCATTCATGTAAATCTGGTCGATGTCCGGGCGTTCTTCCCGGTCGACTTTGATGCAGACGAAGTGTTGGTTCAAATACGCCCCCACCTCCTCGTGTTCAAAACTCTCATGTGCCATCACGTGACACCAATGACATGCCGCATAGCCGACCGACAGGAAGATGGGCACGTCGCGATCCCGCGCGACCGCGAACGCTTCCTCACCCCACTGCATCCAGTCAACCGGATTGTCTTGGTGTTGGATCAAGTAGGGGCTGAGCGAATGAGCAAGTTGATTGGGCATGGGAATGATTGGGCGGAGTAATGATTGGGCGATGGGCGTCGAGTGAATGAGTAGCCGAGTCTCGGGACGTCGATTTGATTACGGATGATTGTATGGGCCATGCTTGAGTCCCCAAAGGGCAACGCGGGGAACCATTTCATCGTGCGGATCATGGATGCGGGCGTCCCGATCGCACGAACAGAAAACACGTGATCGACGAGAGATGAACGGATTCACAGCATCTCGGAGAGATGCCGACTACTTGCGTGGCTTCAATCCATTGTGGGTCGCTTGGGCGGTAGTGGGGTCTTCAGGCCAATGGTGTTTCGGGTAACGCCGCCGCAACTCTTTGCGGATCTCACCGTAGGTATTCCTCCAAAAACTCGCCAAATCTTCCGTGATCTGCTGGGGCCGGCGATTGGGGCCGAGCAAGTGCATCTGGACGGCGACACGTCCACCAAGGATACGGGGCGTGCTCTGCCATCCAAAACACTCTTGGATTTTGGCTTCGATCCAGGGGGGGCGTCCTTCGGCATAGCCGATCTTCACCCGATTGCCGCTCGGAAGCATCAGGTGAGTCGGCGCGTCCGACTGCACTCGCTGCCAGCGATCATAGCCGATCTGCCCAATCAAGTAATCCTTCCAGGGCGCCCGCCTCAGCTCAGCAAATGAGCGGCGGCCGTGACAAAGTTCTCGGCAGACGTGCTTCCAAAGCGTCTCGCGTGCCAGGGCATCACTTGATTCACTTTCTCGTTCATGTGCAAAGGTCAGTTCGATGCGGTTCAGGCATGCAGCGAAATTGTTTTCGTCTGCCGAGGCGGTGCCTGGAACGACACGCTCAGGATGCTGACAGGCCTCTTCATAGAGACGCTTCGCAGTCGCTTCGCTATCCTTGCATGCGATCGGCGTTTCACTCAAAACGAGATCGACGTACCGCCGCACTTCGCGGCAAATAACAGCTTCACGGGTGGCATCAAAATCCACCTCAACGCCTCGTTCGAGATGTTCGGGCGACAGCCACGACGGCTCGATCGCGACCGCCCCACGCACCCGCGACTGCGTCGAACCCCCGTCGACGTCATAGCCAAGCAGAAATTCGGCGGAACGATCCAGATGGGTGACTGCTAACAATCCTATCACGCCGCGGCGTCCGACCATGACACCGCGATCGGGATCGTTGCCGCGGCGCATGACAACCCGGTCAGGGTATGCGGCCAACAGGGCACGTGAGATCGCTGGATCGAGGGCCAGTTGCTGGTCGCTGGAATGCTGCCGTTGCGTCCCCATGGCTCGTTCGATCTGTTGGGTAACTCTGCGAAATGTACCGCGAACGGATTTCGGACGATTCGTGATCCAGAGTGTTTTCTCGGCAAGAGAAAGTTTATCGAACGCGGGCGATTCTCGATCCATTGGATTCGGTTCGCTCAACAGCGCAGCGGCCACCGCGACCTGGGATGATGGAAGATGCTGTTGTGCACTAAGTGCAAAGCGGGCAATCCGTGGGTCAAGAGGCAGAGCGGCGATCCTCTGCCCCAACGCGGTGACGCGTCCCTCCCGGTCGATGGCGCCGAGCAATTGCAACCGCTGCTTGGCCGCCTGCAATGAATGCTCCGGGGGCGGTGTCAACCAATCAATGGAATCGTCTGCCTGCTCACCGAGGCTCGCCAGTGTCAGCGCAGTCGCACACAAATCGCCACGCAGGATCTCAGGGCGATCGTAGGCCTCCCGCGTGCGATGAGCGACCGCCGACCACATCCGGTGGGCAATCCCTGGTCCCGTCCTCCCTGCTCGACCAGCACGTTGATCGGCCGACGCATTGGAGATCGGCTCGGTCTGCAATCGGGTCAGCCCCAATCTCGAATCGAGTATCGGTATCTTCGCCAAACCTGAATCGACAACGGCGGTCACACCGTCGACGGTGACAGACGTTTCCGCGATGTTCGTCGAGAGAATGATCTTGCGAAATCGCTTGTCGCCACCACGAATGGCCTCGTCCTGCTGCTTGGGCGACAAGGACCCATGTAGTGTCACAACGGATACGTCATCGCCGAGCGGGAAGGACGCCAACGCGCTACGGACCCGGTGGATATCCGCCAAACCCGGAAGGAACACCAGCACGTGCCCATCGGTTTGCTCGACCGCTTGGGCGACCACCGGCGCAACGACGTTCTCGAGTCGCTGATGGGAGATCGCGTCATGGTGCGTAATGGCCACGGGATAGCTGCGCCCCAGGCATGACACCGACACCGCGTCAGCGCCGAGGTAGTCCGCGATGGGTTGCGGATCGAGGGTGGCTGACATCACGATCAACCGCAAGTCGTCCCGTAACTCGGTTCGCAATCGCTGCGTTAACGCGAGCGACAAATCAAGATCGATACTGCGTTCATGGAACTCATCGAGAATCACACAGCCGGCTTGCTCGAGCAGCGGATCGGACTGCATCCGCCTGAGGAACATGCCGGTTGTCAGGAGCAGCACCCGGGTCGCGGCAGATTCCTTCCGGTCCAGCCGGACGTGATACCCGATCGTTTTCCCGACCGGCTCGCTAAGTGATCGTGATAGAAACTCGGCCACGCTACGGGCCGCCAATCGCCGGGGCTGGACGACCCAGATCTGTTGCTCATCGAGTAAGCCAGCAGCGAGAAGGGCCAGCGGTACCCCCGTTGTTTTGCCAGCTCCCGGCGGTGCTTTCAAGACAACCGGATTGCCATGCGAGACCGCTGCAAGCACCCGCGGCAACACCTCATCAATCGGCAATCCACTCAAAATACTCTCCGAAAATGATCTGGTTTTACGCCACACCCGTTACCATTGCACAGCCCCGAGATAGCCGCCCCTCAGAAGTTTTCGCGATGCTCGCCAGAGCGTGGGGGTTGGCTGGAAATCCGAGTCGACGGTATTGAGACGCGTGACAGGCTGTGGATTGAGTCGAAGCTCGACCGGCCACGGCGCGCCGAATCCCCTGCGGCACTCGGCGTACGCCGGTGTCAGCAAAGTTGGTTCCATCGACGGCCTCGTCAAACCCTCAGGCAGCAGGATCTTTCACAAGATCCATTCCCCTAACATACCCTCTGGATTATTTCTGCACGTCGCGGCAATGTTCAGACTCGGTGGCCAGACTCGGTGGCCAGGCTGGCGACAAACTCGTTGACGACCGCACGCTCGGTCAATCGTGGGTTGATGTGCGGACGCTTGCTCAACAGGAGTGCCTGTGCGTCGGCGGGAGTCATCTGGCGGTGTTCGATCAACCAACAGATCGCAACGGTCGCACTCCGCGCGCGGCCCGCTTTACAGTGGATATAAACCACCTCACCTAACTGCACATGCTCGTCGATGAAGTCGACGGCGCGGCGCACGTTCTCGATCGTCGGATGCGTGAAATCGATGGTGGGGATGTGCAGCTGAACGATCCCCAATCGGCCATACTCCTCAATCGGCCCGGTGTACTCTTCGCAGGTATTGACGACGGCCCGGACGCCAAGAGATGCGAGCGATTCGACGTCACGGGTGAATGGACGAGCACCGACAATCACATGATCGTCGATAAAATCCCACCAGTTACGCGTCTTCAACACGCGTCCCAGCATCACGTTCCAGGCAAGCGTGGGATAGAACACGGAGCCTGCGTAGAGACGGTCGTAGAAGGATCGCTGTTTCATAGAATTCGGTTGTCAATCAAACGCGTGTTGCCCACTCGGGCGGCGACTAACGCCACGGCCGGTTCTTCCAGTGTTCTCATGGGTTGCAAGGACTCCGTATCGGCCACGACGGCGTATTCAATGCTGTCACAATCCGCCAAAGCGTCCAACATCATCTGCTCGATCGTCGCAACGTTGGTCTCGCCCGATGCCACCACATCGGCGGCGCGGTCGAGTGCCCTTGGCAGCGACAATGCGATCTCCCGTTGCTCATCGCTGAGGTATCGATTGCGGCTGCTCAGTGCCAGCCCATCATCATCGCGAACGATAGGACACGACACAATTTCGGTCGGGACATTCAGGTCACGTACCATGTCTTGGATGACCCGCAGTTGCTGATAGTCCTTCTGTCCAAAAAACGCTGCATCCGCTGGAATAATTTGCAGCAGTTTCAGGACCACGGTTGTGACGCCGCGAAAGTGTTCCGGCCGCGATTGTCCCTCGAGCGGCAAACCGACCGGCGGCGGCATCACAAAGCTGCCGAAGCCAACCGGATACATGCAGGCGTTCGTTGGCAGGAATACCGCGTCAGCGCCTACACCGGCAAGCAGTTCGAGGTCATGCTCGAGCGGTCGCGGATAGCGGCTGAGATCCTCGTTGGCTCCAAACTGGGTTGGATTGACAAAGATGCTCACGACACAAACATCGCATTGGTCTCTGGCCTGCCGCACCAAGGAAAGATGCCCCTCATGCAGCGCACCCATGGTCGGCACAAAACCGATGGTTTGCGAGTCAGAGCAACGGTCGCGGCACCACGTCCGCATCGACGGTATGTCAGAAAAGGAATTCAAAAGGAGTTCAAAAGGGGCAGAGGGTGAGTATTGTCGCCAGACCGTTCCATCGGTCTGGGCTGAGAAATCGCAGCGGGAGGGCTGCGTTCGCTCGCGGTTTTGGGCAGGGTTTTTAGAACTCGGGAGGTTCCTCGACATCGCCTCCCGCGGCGGTACCGGTGGCGCTCGCGAGCACTTCTTCGGCAACATAAATCGGTAGCGGGGGATCATAGGTCACCGCAACGGCGATCGCATCGCTCGGCCGTGCGTCCACTTCGATGATCTCGCCTGACGAGGTGCGCAGATTGAGCTGTGCGAAATAGGTGTGCTCGCTCAGGTCGCTGATGACGATGCTTTCGATCACCGCATCGAGCGATTCGGCAACGGCAACGATCAGATCGTGGGTCAACGGGCGTGGGGGAATGTACTCCTGCTTGACACGTCGTTGGATATTGGTGGCCTCGAAGATGCCGATCATGATAGGGAACTGGCGGTCTCCGTCGACCTCCTTCAAATAGATGACTTGGTTATCGGTGAGCTCGGAGATAATGATCCGAGCGAGCTGCATTTCGACGCTCATGAAATATCTCGTCAAAGGATGTGGTCGGGTAGATTCAAAAGGGGGGCGTATCAGGTTGCCGTGGCACTCCGGTGCCGCCGGCAGGCTATTGAGCGAGCAACTTCTCGACGGCGGGGACGATGTCGTCTTCGTAGGTGAATCCGCCTGAGTGGCTTGCATCGGTAAATCGCTCGACGATCGAACCCTGCTCATCAAACACCAAAACGGCGGGGAGTGCGTTGATTTTAACACTCTGGAACACCTCTTCGCTTGGTGTTTGAGAAATATAGTTGGGAAAGGTTGCGCCAACGGCCTGCAAGAACATCGTTACTCGCGGTTGGTACGACTTTGCCGGATACTTTTTCCCCCCATAGAAATCAACATTCACGCCGATGGCACGCACGCGATCAGGATACTTCTTTTGCAGTGCGACGAGATGCGGATACTCCTTCAGGCAGGGCACGCAGGCCAACGACCAGAAATCGACCACGGTCACGCTTCCCGTTTTCTTAGTCACAGCATCAATTTCAGTCCACGGTGCTAAGTGAATATCCGGTTTGGCCTCTGGCGATTTCTCTTTTTTCGATTCCGTGCCCACCAACATCACGGAGCGGTCTCGCACACCCGTGGAGCTCGTCGGGGTGGGCTGTAGATCATCGGGCAACTCCATTCCCTTCGGTTTGTCACCATTCGTCTTGCTGGGCTCATTGAGCTGCGCAGGGTCGGGCAGCGGCACGTCATCAGGCAACATCATGCCTGGGTTGACCGGCTCGTCAGGCATCTCCTCATGGGGCGGTGTCGCTTGCCCTGCCGGTGCAACTTCGTCGAGACCCTGCGACTCAGGATTTTCCGCAGGCGGCGTCTCGGACGGAGCGCTACCGCCACAGCCAACGACGAGCGACAATGCCAATGGCAAAGAGGCGGCGAGAAAAAGTTTTTTCATCGAGCGATCCATCGTTTGAACTCGGTTTCAAAAAGGAGAAAAGTAGCGAGGGGTGTCTTAAATGATAAACGATTATGCCCTGGTGTGGCCAACACGTTCGAAGGGAACTGCAGGAACCACTCAAGCAGTGACGGTCATTTTTTTTTCAGCACAAACACGGCGTCCGTGAGGTCTTCGTCGATCGTTCGTTCTTGATCGATGTCACAATCAAAATCGTAAATACCTGCCACTTCAAATACATCGGCAACACTCGCGAGCAACGTCCGGGCTTGCGTTGGGGTGTACAGTCGCAGCGCGAACTCACTGCGAATTCGCTCGACAGTTCCGCTCGGCTTGGTTGCTTTGATCGAAACCCGCAGCGTTTCGAGCCGGCGCCGACGTTGGAAGTCGATCACGCGGAGGGTCACACTGACTTGGGCCCCCGCGTGGGCGGCTTTCCATCGCTCGGTGCAGTCGGGATCTGCGTCCATCGGGATGCAATGAAAACCAAGGATATAGACACCACCTCGTCGTAGCGATGCCGCAACACTTCGCAGATGCCGCTCGGCGGAACTTGCATCTGTCAGGTGTCGAAACGTATTGAACGTACAAAACGCAGCATCGACGAGCGGCCGACAAACGTGCGTTGTCATGTCACCGAGTACCAACTCGGCATCGAGATTGCGTCGCGACAATCGCCGCCGCAGGTATGCGAGCATGGCCGCATTGTTGTCCACCGCAGTGACGTCGAAGCCCTTCGCCGCCATCGCAGCAACCAATCGGCCGCTACCGCACCCCGGTTCATAGAGCCGTTTGGCAGGACGCTTCAGGTACTTTTCAAACACTTCCTGGAAGAAGGCAACCTCGTCCGCGGTCTCGTCTCGAAACACCATGTCGAAGTATTGCGGATGGTCATACCACGAGGTCGACGTCGCGTTCTTGGTCGTACGGGTCGTCATGAAGTCGCCGCCGCACGAGCTTCGAATGCTTCCCAACGCGCGAATGCGGCCTCCAGTTCGGCTTCGGCCTGGTGGAGCACCTTCGAGGTCGCGGCAATTTTTTCTCCGCCGGATTGATAAAAAGCGGGCTCCGCCATTTCACTGTGCAATTGTTCAATCTTGGTTTCGAGCGCCTCGATCTTCGCCGGTAGCGATTTCAGTTCGCGTTGCTCGTTGTAGTTCAATCGCTGGGGCGCCGGACTCGATGCCTTTGCGTCCGCAGCGGTCTTCCCACCGCCACCGGACGGTGACTTGATCTTGGCTTTCGACACCCGCGCCGGCGTCTCCCGCTCGCGATTCGACTTGGCAGCTTCCCACTCGTCGTAGCCACCGTTGTACTCTCGAACCGTCCCCGGTGCTTCGTCGTGTTCAAACACAATGGTGCTGGTCACAACGTTGTTGAGAAATGTACGGTCGTGGCTGACCATCAATAAAGTGCCATCGAAAGCCGCCAGCTGTTCTTCGAGCATTTCCAACGTCTCGGCATCGAGGTCGTTGGTCGGTTCGTCGAGCACGATGACGTTGGCGGGCTGAGTCATCAGCTTGGCGAGCAAGGCCCGGTTGCGTTCACCGCCCGACAGATACTTTACCGGTGTGCGAGCACGCTCGGGAGTGAACAAATAGTCTTGCAGGTAGCCGACGATGTGTTTGGTTTTATCGCCCACGACGACTTTGTCGCTGCCGCCACCGACATTCTCCGTCACGGTTAGTTCCGGATCGAGCGTATCACGGAGTTGGTCGAAGTACGCGATTTTGAGATTCGTGCCGAGTTTGATGTCGCCCTCGGTCGGTTCGAGTCCGCCGAGAATCAATTTCAGTAGCGTCGTCTTGCCAGCCCCGTTGGGACCGATGATCCCGATCTTGTCACCACGCATCACCAGCGTGCTGAAATCGTTCACGATCGGAGCCTCACCATATGCGAATGACACGTTCTCGAGCTTGGCAACGAGTGCCCCCCCGCGTGAGGCGCTTTGCAAGTTCAGTTTCGCGGTCGCTTCGGTGGAGCGACGCTCACCACGCTGCTCTCGCATCGCCTTGAGCGCACGGACACGTCCCTCGTTTCGGGTACGCCGTGCTTTGATGCCTTGCCGAATCCACACTTCTTCCTCAGCGAGGCGTTTGTCAAACAGAGCATTTTGTTTCTCTTCGGCATCGAGCGCATCGGCTTTGCGTTTGAGAAACGTGGGGTAATCGCAGGTCCAATCAAACAGTCGGCCTCGATCGACTTCCCAGATCCGGCTGGCCAGCGATTGCAGAAACGAACGATCGTGAGTGATGAACATCAGCGTTCCAGGCCAGCTGCCTAGAAACTTCTCTAACCACAAGATCGAATGGATATCAAGGTGGTTGGTCGGTTCGTCCAGCAGCAACAAATCCGGCTTCGCGGCGATGGTACGGGCGAGCAGAACGCGTCGTTTCATACCGCTGGAGAGCGACTCAAAAAGCGCGTCCCCGGACAAGGCCATCCGTGACAGGGTTTCCTCAATGAGTTGCTCGATCTCCCAGTCGTCTCTCGTGGTTTTGTCAGCGGGGCCGAGGGAACCAGCGAGACCGGGAATGTCTTCGGCCTTGGCGAACATCAGTTCCTGCACGCTGCCCTGAATGTCTGCGGGCACGTCCTGCGTCAAACGCGCCACACGCAAACTGACGCCCGCGTCCGCGACGACGTTGCCGTGATCGGGCGTGATGTCGCCGGCGAGAATTTTCAACAGGGTGGTTTTGCCCGCACCGTTGCGGCCGAGCAAACCAATTCGATCGCCGCGCCCGATTCGCACGGTGACGTCATCGAGCAATTGTGGGCCGCGAAATCCGATCGAGATATTTTCGAGTGTGATCATACAGAGCTAGTGGAGGTGGTTTTGGTTTTCGTATTGGATTCGGTTTCTTCACGCTGCATCGATTCGCGAAACAGATCCGCGATGACATCTTCGAGCGGCGGGTCTTCGACAACGATATCTTCGATCGCGTGATCGCGTAGCGTTTCAGCGAGCAATCGCGGCACGTCGCCGCGAGGTACCCGGTACTGGATTTTGGGCCAATTCTCGTTGACGATGCTGCCGAGCGTCTTCGGTAAGGTGAGTGATTCCGAAGCGGCGAACTGCAGCGTCACGAGCTTGTCCCCGCTGAATTTATCAACGATTCCCGAGAGCGACCCGTCGTACTGGATCGTTCCCCGTGCGATCACGACGACGCGGCGGCAGAGCGCCGCGATGTCTTTCATGTAATGGCTCGTCAGCAGGATCGTGATCTGACGTTTTTCTTGGTAGTACCGCAGGAATTTTTGAATGTTGTGCTGGGCGATGACATCGAGTCCGATCGTGGGCTCGTCGAGAAACAAGACTTCCGGGTTGTGCAGCAACGCGGCGATCAATTCCATCTTCATGCGTTCCCCGAGGGATAGCTCCCGCACGGGTTGATCGAGCAAGCGTGTGACATCGAGTAGATCGCTCAGTTCATCCAATCGGCTCGAGAATTCAGTGGGGTCGACGCCGTAGATGTGTTGGTGCAGTCGGTAGGACTCGCGTGCCGGCAGGTCCCACCAAAGTTGATTCTTCTGACCCATGACGAGCGCAAATCGGCGACGATATTCGTTTTGCCGCAGCCAAGGAACGTATCCCATCACCGTCGCGGTGCCGCTGGTGGGCTGGATCACCCCAGAGAGCAGTTTCAGCGTCGTCGTTTTCCCAGCTCCATTAGGGCCGAGAAAAGCGACAAACTCACCCTGCTCAACGGTAAGATCGATTCCCTTGACGGCGTGGACGTCCCGATATTCACGGTGAAATAATCCTCGGATGCTACCGCCAAGCCCTTCCTGTTTCTGGTAGACACGGTAATGCTTCGTCAGATCGTTGACTTCGATAATCGGCATCGCTGGCTGCCTGACACGTGAAAATGCCCCATTGTAGCGCCGCGAGCCGAAGTGGGATAGGCTTCCCAATGATTCCTACATTTGCGATCAGTTGACACCGACCGAAATGGACGTGCAGAGCGATCCCCTCGCTTGTGCCGCCGATCCTGACACGCACCGACTGGGGTCCCCATCCCCGGGTGCGACATCGTCATCCGATCGAGGCAGGTGTTCAAGCGTGCAGCCCCGAACGCCTCGCCGAGGAAGTTGGCGGCCCTCATTTCACTTTTCTTTTTTCGAAGCAGGATTGAACCTTAACGCCGCGCAGCGAGCCAGCGATGGCCGCTCGATCGCATTAGCAGCAGGAACAAGAGTGCGAAGAAGTAGAAACCGCACATCAGAGCGAACAAACGAGTGGATTCGGCCTGCGCAACCCGACTGGGAACGCGAACCATCATCCCGACGGCGAGCAACTCAATCGCGAAAATCGGGAGCGTGACGAGCATCAACCCCCACCATCGACTCAGCATGATGGCCAGCATCACGAGCCACAAAAACGCGATCGAAAGGGTCACGACGATCGCTAAACTCGTGAATCCACCGAATCGATCGCCGAATTTCAATGCCGCGCTGCCCAGGGCAATCGTCACCGCGATCCCCAGCAGATGGCCAATGCTACGGCGTATGTTCGGCGACGCGTGCGCGCGGTGAATCCTCTGACGCGTCCACTGCCATGTGATCAACGGGCCCATCACCCCAATCGCAACGACCAACAGCAGGTGGGCGACGACCCCGAATTCTTGCCGTGTGATGATTCCAAAAACGATCATGTTGGCGACCCACGCCAACAACACTGCGATGCGTAGCCCCCGATTCTGCTGATGAACGAGATCTGTATTTTCCAATTCAGGCTGCGCAGGTAGGTCGATGAGCACGGCCCAGGTTCCAATCGAGATCCACGTAGCCACCAAACCGCCCATCGCAATCCCCAAGGGCACCTGCGCTTCGTCGGGCATACTGGAAGCCCCACTTAACATCGCCGCCACGGCTACGCTCAGCGTGAGCGACCACACCGCGAGCCACGCCAATAGGCGTGCGTCGACATGGTCGCGATCAAACGATGAAGTCATTACTCGACGCTCATGCGACGCAGCGACTCAAGCGATTGAAACTCCAACGGCAACTGGCCGTCTTGACGGTTGACAATCTGTTTCAAGATACGCTCATCGGTTTGAACGGTTTGAAACCGAATTTCACCTGAACCAAATAGGACGTGCACTCCGCCGGGATGACGACTGCCGATCGAGCCGACCACCGCTGGTCCGGGTGAGTGGAAGGCGTCGACCGAACTGCGAATCCCGCCACCGACGTTACGCAACGTTGCACGCGTGCCGCTGAGCCAACCGAGATCATCCGGCCAAGACATTTTCTCCGAAACGAACGCCGTATTGGACAAACCATCGGTGATGTCGTCGCGACTGATCGGCTTGTTCAAAATAAACACGCCCAGATCCGTCTCAGCGATCTGTTTTTCAGTGGGATGATGCAGCCCCACGTAACTACTGGCGTTGTCGGGCTCCTGAGTCGCTGAGGGACATTGCACGCCCGGATACCGCAAGGTCAATGCCGGTGCGTTGACCTTGTCGTAAACGCTCACATTTCGATCGATGTGGGAGGCGATCACGGGTTGGTCCATCAGATCGAGCAAACGCCCGAGCCAATTGTTGTGATTTCCTTTGGCAACGCTCTCGATGGGGCCCGTCTCATCCATGGTACCGACGGGAAAGTGCTGCCAGCGATCGTCGTAGCCCTGAATCGCCAACCCGATCGCACTAAGTCGTGACTGGCACATCGCGCGGCGGGACGATTCCCGCATCGATTGCACCGCAGGAGCCGCCATTCCGACGAGCACCCCAATGATCGCGATCACGACCAAGAGTTCAACGAGCGTGAAGGCGTGTCGATGAGTGGACATGGCAGTTGAGAGTGTGAGAGTGGGAGAATTCGTCACTTGTTGTTCACGCGATGCTTAAGGCAGTTCGTCATGGATGCGGCCAACACGTCGTATCGATAGGCCGGGTTCATCATTCTTGTAATGGGTTGCTTGGTACTGGTGCGGTTCGCCATTTGCTTGCGAGACACGCTCGACCACGATCCACTGCTGGGCGGCGGCGTCGAGTGGCAGCCTCAGTTTCGCGTCACCGGAGAAATCCGCTTGCTCCGCCGCATGGATAGCGGACTCGAGAACGACGATCGATTGATGGTGTTGCATCGCGCGACGCTGCTGCGCCGCCCGGCCACTCAGCGATACCGCGAAGGTGCCAACCACCATCGCCAGGACCAACACGAGTATCAACGACACCGAACCGGCGTGCACCTGTTTGCGATGAAGTCGACATCGCTGTTTGCGATGAAGTCGACATCGCTGTTTGCGATGAAGTCGCCATCGCTGATTGGAATGATTGCAGGCAAGCTGCTTATGTGACTTGGGATTCATCGCGACGGCCTCATCGATGCAATGATTCGGACGGGACTTTTTGGACGGTCGGCCGACGTGATCGTCCATTGGACTTGCGAGTCTTCCGCTAGCCACTCGATTGCAATCGTCGCGTCGGTATCAATTCGGTATTGGTCCTGCGACGGGGCGGACGGGTCTGTGGGTGTGGTCTTGCGCCGGATGAGCGATCCATCTTCCGCTCGATAGACGATCTCCGACTCCGGGGACTCGACCGTCAGGACAAGCTGCCTCTCCTTGATTTCAGCATGGGTGGATGCGCGCATATCGCGGCGAACATCGTCGGCGAAGCGACGTATCTCTTGCCGATGCAAAAGGTTTTCTTGGCCCTGCTGGTTACTCGTCTGCGTCAGCGACAGCAACCCGATCGTGCCGCCGAGCAGTGAACCCACCATCGAAAGCACCAACAGCAACTCGATCAAGGTGAACCCGCAGCGGCGATTGTCGCTGATCGCTCCGCGACCAGAACAGTGTCCTGCCAAAGAGTGTCTTGCCGCCCCGTTTCTCACCGGCGAGTGTCTGGCTGCGCAGCGGACCGTATAACGCCCCACGGCTTTCACGGTTCCCACGATCCACGGCCTGCAGGCTCGATAACGACGATAACGTTTCATGAGTCAGCGTCCAGTCGCCACAGGTGATGGACCACCGTTCCACTTTTAGACGCCATTGAAATTTCCACATGCCATCCCGTTGTCGATCCCGACTCGAAGGGGTCGACGCTGACGTCAGCGCCGGACTCCTGCCCGAGCCGATTGGCCGTGTCGGTGAGTTCCGAATTTTCGACGGCGGCGAGTTGCTCGGCGATATTCTCGATCGCGAGTTGGTCGGTCAAACGCTGCATTGCGGTGCGGTCGAAACTCAACCGCGACTGATGCATCTCCAGCGAGATTCCCGTCGCAACGGCAAGGAACGCAAACGCGATGAGCGTTTCGACCAACGTGAAGGCTCGACGGTGTCGGTGATGATTTCGAATTCTCACGACATGTAACCAGTCAATATGCTTAAGAATCGGAAGACCACGACACCGTGAACGAGCACATAGACGCCAACGCCCACCGTCGCGAGCGGCACGAGCCACGCCTTGCGGACGTTCCATAATAACGTTTGGCGGCGGCGGATGTTGTCGACGATTTGCTCGATCGTCTCGGCCAACACGCCATTCTTTTCGGCACTGCTCAGCCAGGCTTGCTCACGAGCAGAGACGAGTTTGGCGCGCCGCAACGATGCCGCGAGGGACGTGCCATTGTCGATCGATTCTTTCGCGATCGCACAGCGCCGCCGAATCCAACGCACACGCGTCGTCGCGGGCGCGAACTGCAGAATATCGCTGGCCGATTGTTGGCTGCGCACGCCATGGGCGATTGTTTGCAGAACGCCACACCGCCAGCGATCGATTGCGAGATTGCCGAACCAGGGCACCCAGCGCACCGTCCACAACGGCAACCGCCGAATAAGAAATGCCGCCAGCAACCAGATCACCAACACGACCACCACGACATTGCCGATCGTGACGGTGACGTCCAGCCCCCAGCCCACCAAACGGCTGGTCGATGAAAACTCGTCTAGTATTTTAGTGAACAGCGGCAACGTGAACGAACGAACCGCCTTGCTGATCAACCACGCTAACAAGACCGTGGCGACGACGTAAACAAACTGCTCCGACACGAGCGCCGATGATTCGGAGGTGTTCTCGCCGCGAGACCTTGCCCCATCATGGGCGAGCGAGTGTCTCGATAAATCACGGGGCCGCTGATCCGCCTCACGCTCACTGGCAGCGGCTGCCGTGATCGCTGCGAGCGCATCGGCGTCCACGGGTAGGTGCGCGCGACGGGCCGCATCGACGATCGATTCACCGCGATTCATACGAGCGGTGAACGCTCGCATTTGCCCAGACAATCGCCCTCGAAATCCGCCCGCCATGGCTTCAACGAGCGCCGGGATCGACACCGTCGTCCCCACCGCCAGTCGCAACCAAGAATTGAGTGATTCGACCTCTTCGCGATATCGCCACCTACCGGCAATCATCAGTGGCCCGATGATCATCACCGCCAGGACGACGGTGATCGGATGCGGCAACCCGATGACCAACGCGAGCAGACCCGCTATCCATAGCGACCATTCGATGGCCCTCAGAATCACGATGAACACCCGCCGCGATGGTCTCACCGCGTATTCGAGTGAGTTTCCCACGATCGCATGCAGAGTCCCCGCCAGCAACAGAATGCCGACGGTAATCGGGATGAAAACTAACTCAGATGCCCCCAAGTCGGATACCCACTGCAACACAGAGTTTCGCGGGGAGAGCATGGTCGTCCAACCCTGCAACACCATATTGGTGATCGTGGCTGCCAACAGCATTCCGAATGCCGCCAAGAAGACGGCGGCCAGCATGCAGGACACCGAGATCGCCTGCGTTGTTCGTTTCACCCGCCGCTGGGCTTGCAGATGGCATTCCTCCGCCGCGTGATGCCAGACGCGCAGGGCATCCGCTTGCGAAATGTCGCTCTGCACGAACGCAATAATCGCAGGCAACGGTTGGTCGCGAATCGGTGAGGACCGCAATACGTTGGCGAGTGATTGCCCCGCCGCGACGCGATCCGCCGAACGGGCCGTCCAGCGCCGCAGATCCGCGTCCCGAACGTTTTGCGACGCGTGTCGAAACGCTTGCTCGAAAGGTTGCGATTGAGCCACCGACTGATACATCGCCTGGCAAAACTCGCCCATCTCAACCGTGCACATGGTCGCTCCGACGCCCGGTAGCGTTCGCATCAGTCGAGCCCCTAGGGGCGGCAGCTTGCCATGGATCAGCAACAGTATCAGCGGATAGACAATCATCGCGGCCACGGCGAGGCCACCATAGCCCCACACGAGGTGGGTCATCCAACTCAGGTCGATTTCGTCGGAGCTCCACCAGCTATCCATCACAATGGCCCCGCCTGCCACGGCGGCAACCGCCATGATCAAGAGCGCTCCGACCGCGAGCGCCGCGATCAAGTATAGGAACCCGGATGTGACCGCTCCGCTGAGTCGGCGACGAGTGGCGTCGCGACCTCGCTGCCAGAGCTGAAACTCTGCCGATTGTCCGATGCTCCATGGCCCGTTCACGGTCTCGGCATCCAGCCCGGAAGCCCGGCCCCGACGATCGTCGTCGACGTCTGCATCACCTTGACTCATGTCCCCACCTCACGGATCACATCGAACAGTGGCGCCAGGATGGCTTGGATTAAGATCAGGATCACCGTGAACATCACCATTGCGGCTCCCCATTTCGGAATGGTTTCGATCCACCATGCACGGCGGCCACGCGACTCGCTCGCATACAGTTCGCTCAATTGTTGCAGGTCATCGGCAAGGGATTGGCGATCACGTCGAGCCGCCACCAGATCGACAAGACACCGGCGAACCGGTTCCGTCACCGACTCAGGCAATGACATCGCCCCGTCGGTTTGGGCGCCGCCGCGAATGTTTGCGATGGCAGGTGCCCAGGCCTCTGCGAATCGAGGTCCCACGACTTCGGCAGCCGCCTCAATCGCCTGGCCGGATTCCGCTTGAGAGTTTCCGAGATCACTAATCTGCATCGCTAACCAGCGACAAAAGATGGCTTGGTCGCCAGCGGTGTCGCCGCGGCGGTCCAACCGTCGCTGCCACCCGTATAGCAAGGCGGCCATGATTCCGACGACCGCGATCGTGATTGCCGTGGCCAGCAAAAAATGTTGTACGAATGATTGCGAGATCTCAATCGCCGTGGGCGAAAACGCCGTCTTGATCAGCTCGGCTTCGGCGAGCGACACCAATACCCACGGGATGACCAGGAACACGACCGTGGCCGCGACCACGATGCTCAGCAGTGGATTGATCACCGCCAGCCCGATTTGTTGGCGTCGTTCGTTCGCTTCGCGGATCAATCGAACCGTCTCGCGCAGAGGTCGCGTCGATCCGGTGCGGGCCATCAATTGCATCGCGCCGCGAATCGGTGCCTGGTACGTTTGCGACAGCGAGGCAATCGCCACGCTGGCGGGTTGCCCCTGTTCCATACGCTCCCGGACGACGCGTGCGGCACGGCTGATCTTGCCCAACGCCGCATCATCGAGATCCGCCAACCCAAGCGTCAATGAGCGTCCCGACGCGGCGATCGCTGAGACTTCATCGAGCAGCATCGCCAACGATTCGTCATCCATCGCCGCAGTGGTTGTGTTCAACGAGTTCATGAAGATCCTCTCAGCACGCGAAACACCTCGGCCGCATCGGTTTGCCCTGCTGCGACCAGTCGTTGTGCCTGATCCGGCAGAGATGCGACGCCTGATTGGGAAGCGATTCTATCAATCTCCGCAGCGGGAAGTGAGTGAACCAATGCATCGAGAACCGCCGCACCGGCCGCCGAACCGTCGAACGTGACCATCTGAGCGATTGGAATTCGTCCATCATAGCCGGTGCCGTGACAGGTATCGCATGGAGTCTCACGGTGTGTTTGCGATGATCCGGCACAGGCGCCGCACGTTCGCCGCAACAAACGTTGACACAGGATACCACGCAACCCGCTCTGAATGGCGAACGTCGGCAGCTGCATTTGCACCAACCGACGCAGCGTCGCGCCGAGAGATCCCGCATGGATTGATGAAAAACAGAGATGCCCGGTCATCGACGCCGCCAAGACGGCCTCGGCGGTCTCGATATCGCGGATCTCGCTGACCAACAACACCTCCGCATCCTGACGTACCGCTGCCCGCATCGCCGCCGCCAACGTCAAACCACTGGCGGGTTCCAATTGACTTTGACTGATCGAATCGATCACCGATTCAATCGGATCTTCGATCGTTAACACACTGCGGCAAAACTCGCCCGCGGCGATTTGCGAAAGGCAGGCGTACAAGGTCGTGGTCTTGCCGCTGCCCGCCGGCCCCGCCACCAACAACCAACCATCCCGCGAATCACAAACAGATTGCAGTTGCGATTGCGTTTCGGCATCGAAGCCGAGTTGATCGAGCTGACGGATGGACTGGCGATCGTCCATGATTCGGATCGCTGCGCGGTTCCCATGCACGGTCGGAAAAATGCCCAAACGCATTTCCCGTGTTTCACCATCATCGCATTGCCACCTCAGCGGCCCCTCCTGCGGCACACCACCACGATAGGACGGCAATCCCGCCAATGCCATCAGCCGCGACACCGGATCGCTCTGGTCACTGCGTGGGAACGAATCGACGTGCTGCAAAACGCCATTGATGCGAAACGAGACATCCCAATTCAGCCGTCTGGGTTGCAGATGCACGTCGCTGGCGCCGCACCGGATCGCCACCGTCAAGCAATCTTTCACCATTGTCGACGCATAGGTCACATCGGTGGGCGACGGTCGGTTGGGAGAAAGTGAAACCGGCATGACTCTTTCCGAAAAGTTTGCGTCATCGGCCCGCTCGACGCTGGGGAGCGTTAAACTGAATCGTAGCCATCGGCATCCTGCCGGTGCTCAAGGACGAGTCGTAGGCTGCTTCGACCTACTCGACATGACTGGATTGCGCGCTCGGGACAATGGTCTCAAGCTACGTCACAGACAACCACCTGAATCACAGAAACATCATGCAACGACTTCGACATCATAACGGATTCACGCTGCTGGAGTTGCTCGTTGTCATGGGCATCATCGGAATTTTGGTAGCGTTGCTGTTGCCCGCCGTCCAAGCGGCGCGTGAAGCGGCGCGGCGGATGAGCTGCAGCAATAATTTCAAGCAGATCTCGCTAGGTGTGGCCCAGTACCATGATGCGTTCGGAAACCTACCGCTACATGGCACGGGCACATTCAGCAACGCCAACGACCCGACCAACACCAACCAATTCCGCCTGAGCTTTCTGGTGTCGATCACACCGTACATGGGGCTGACGCCGATGTGGGAAGCGATCAGCAACGATTACGTGGGGCAGCCACCGGGCATCGGCAGTGGGGCTGATCCCGATGCGATGTATGGCGTTGACGAGTACGCGACCTCCGGAAGTGATGCTAGCGAAGAGCCGACTCACGTCTATCCGCCCATGGGGCCGGCACCCTCACTGGCCCTGTATGAACCGTGGGCGAACGAGGTCGTAACCTACCGTTGTCCCTCAGATCCAGGCCTAGGGATGCCAGCCTTGGGCCGCACCAACTATGCCGCGTGCCTCGGTGACGCGATCGAAGGCTTGGATGAAGGATTGTGGCGATACGAAGCAGCGAAGTGGACGCCCAGTGGTGAGACACTCATGCGAGCGACCGGCCGGGGCATGTTTGTGCCCCGGGCGGTGACCTCATTCAGCGACGTCACCGACGGCCTATCCAGCACGATCATGCTCGGTGAAATCAGCACCGATTTGGGCGACAAAGACAAACGCACAACGCCCTCGATCAACAATGGCTGGTCGCCCGGCGTGCTTGATGATGTCGAGGTGTGCCGTGACCAAACGGATCGGGCGCGGCCGATGTTTTGGCAGGGTATTCAGAATACTCATCTGTCACCTCATAGCTACCAAGGTCGTGGGTATCGCTGGGCCGACTCGCAAGCCCTCATGACCGGCTGCAACACGACGCTTCCCCCCAACGGTGAACTCTGCTTCGGTGGCGATTCCACAACCATCGGCACGCTGACCTTCAGCAGTCGGCACCAGGGCGGATGCCACGTCGCGATGGGCGATGGAGCAATCAAGTTCATGACCGACTCCATCGAATGTGGCTATCGCGAAGCCACGGTCACCGAAAAGGGTCAAGATGAACTCGCCCCCGGCAGCCCCAGCCCGTTCGGTTTGTGGGGAGCCCTGGGCACCCGAGATCAAGGCGAACTGGACGCCTACGACTATTAAGGCTCATCCGATTGAAGCGTGCTTTTTTCGTGCGTGGGGACTCTTTTTCCTAATCAAAGCTACGCAAGATGAACCGACGATTGAGAGGAAAAACAGGGCGTGCGTGCTGCTCTGCAAATTTTTCGACTTCACCGATCTTGGTCTTGTTGATCTTGCTTTCCGATTTCATCACGAACCAGGCAACATCTTCTGAGAAGGGCTCGCTCGTCAACGAACCTTGGTAGTGAAACCAGTTTTGAACGTCCACATCTCCCTCGCACAATTCAGGAAACAATTCCAAGAGCGGGATCTGAACCCCATCGGGCGTCGCAACGCTGCCGTCGCCGTCACCCTGTTTCGGTGAACTCCTCGTCACTTCAAAACTCGACAGCTCATGGATGAGCCGCTCGAGGCCCTTCGTCGGGCTGTCAGGATCGTGCTTGTACAGAATTCCAATGACTACTTTGGCATCGGTATCGTCATCACTGCCCTTGGGCAGATGGAGCAAGTGAACCTCGAAATCACTCGGGGCGTCCGAATCGAGTCGGTGCTCAGAACCCAAATGAATATGCACCTTACGAAGGCAATACGGAACTCCACCAAACTTGATCTCCGGATACGGAGCGTGCAGGACTAAATTGCCGTGCCCCGTACCTGGATTGTCAAAATGCCCCCGTGCATTCTGGCAGGACTGATAACAAATCTTTAAGATCCGCTTGGGATGGCGGACTCGATTTGACTGCCAAGTATCAATTCGAATCGGAGACTGCTGAGTTCCAATCACTGGCATCTTGCTGTCCTCAATGAGAGTGCGTGCGTCGGACATTTGATTTGTCCATGATACCAAGATCCACTCCAACGGGGGGCAAAGGCAGTCTCAATCTAGGGCACTCCTTTGTGCGTGAGCCAGCGGTCGGCTAATCAGTACCTTGAGCTTTGATTTTGCCCCACCACGTTTCTTCGCCGTCGGTGGAGCGGTTCCCGTCGCAGGCCGATCGTTTCGCCACGCTTGATCGGCAGCAGTCGCCCTGAGACGAGCCGGCGAATGTCAAAACGAGCAACGGGTGCTTCATCGTCGAATCAAGGGATGCGGGGCCCTGTTCCGTCCGCTGACGCGGGCTAGGGACTCGCGATTTTAACCTGTGTTCCTGCGGCGGAAACTAAAAACGCCAGCTTCCGAAATCGAAGTCGCTCACCTTTTTGAAGGTGTTTTCGCCAGGTGAGAACGCGGTTGATCTCGCCGGGAAAGAGCTGAAACTCAGGCGTGTCGACTTTCTCGAAGCCATGTTGCCGCAATGAGTCGCTTTGATTGGCCGGGATGGCGGTGCTGAGAGACATGACGAATACTTCGCCCGCCTTCGTGCATTCCACTTCATAGCCTTCGATGCTGGTTCGCAGGAAGTCGCGACCGATCAAGAAGTCGGGAGCTTCGGTGAGCGTGTACTCTCGGTCCGTGAACAGTTTCACGCCCGGTTTCAGCACGGCCGGTGGTTCGATCGGCACAGGGATCGGTTTACGTTCCCGGCCCGCTTGCGAGGCGAACTCACCAACGGCTTCCAATTTCCCGAACGTGATGCGTTCCTTTCGCGTGGGCGATGTGTCGCCCTGCGTCACACACAACCAGATTTCACCGTCGTGTTCGCAGAAGGCGGGATACTGAAACGAATGCGGCGTCTCAAAGCGATATTTCCGCTGCCACGTTTTGCCATCACGCGAAACGTCGATGTTGAAGACGCTGCGGCTCACGCCATGGATGCGTGTGGCTTCTTGCCAGCCCAGATAGTAAACATCACCGAACTTGTCGAATGTCGGCTTCGAGTTCCCGCCCTTGGTAACCACCGGGAGCTCGGCACCGCTGCTCCAATGCTTTCCATCTTCGCTGGTGGTGAAGTGATAATTACCGGCGTCATTGCGGCAGATTGCCATCCACGTGCCATCGGGTAGTCGGTTCACCGCCGACTCACTCAATTGGGCTGATGGGGGATCGTTGTAGTGGCCCATGATTTCGAAGGTCGCGAGGTCATCGTGTACCAACGCCAACGCGTTCTGCTTGCCCGGAAAGTTATTGATCGCGACATACGTCTGTCCATCAAACTCTTTGAACGAATCGAAAAGATAGAGACCGAAGTCTCTGGCCGGTTTCGCAAACCCCTGCGCGACGGCATCGGCGTGAAAGTACTGCGGTTGCATGTCGAAGGTACCCGCTGCCGTTTTCAGCTTCGCTTTGTGAATCATCGGAGCGAATTCACGTGTCGTCAGGTCAAAGTCGCGGAACCAGGTCTGTGACTGCCGTGCCCCCGGATGCTCGCTGGCGAAATAGCACCGCAGCGTTGTCGGATCTTTTTGCAGAATACGCGGTACAAAACACGCGCCAGCAGGCAGCGTGTGATTCTCGAAGACTTGCCCGCTACGAGCCAGCGGGATGACCGCCTCCACTGCCAGCGTATCGAGATTGACGATGGACATCGCACTGTAGATCTCTGGCCGACCGGCGCTCTCACCGGATTTGACGTCATTCACTTCGGCCACAATGTATGCGTGCCGATCGACAATGACCAACTCCGCATCATGCGCCCCTTTTACCTGTGGGGCTGTGACGTTGACTAACCGCTCGAGCACTTCATCGCCCGCCAATGCTGGATCCCAGTGCCCCGGTACGTATTCATCAGCAACGCACTGCTTATCCCTGGCAACGCCGAGGAATGTGATTGCCAACAACGGTAACAGGACAAGCGCCGTTGGGCTGCTGAGACTCAACAAATCGGATCGCATCAAGGGTGATTTCACGGGTGAAGTTCAAGAGGTGTGGGGACAACGTTCATGGGTGGGCGAGGGACGTTGGCGTGTTCGTGTGCAGATCGAGATCATCAATCCAGACGACCGAGTCGGCATCCGCCTGACTGACAAAACCGAGCCAGTCGAGCGTACGCCATTCGGGGCTTCCGTTGGGCAGGTTCGCAAACCGCTGCGGTTCGGCCTCAGGGAGTGTCACGACGAGGTCCCATGCTCCGGCGGCGTCGCCGAGCGGGGCCGTGACTTCGATCTCAATCCATTGGTCTTCTGGCAGGGTGAGTAGCTCACGATTGGCCGCGCGCAGTCTACCATTTTCGATCCACAGTGACGGCCCCACACGATACGGCTGCGAACGGTCTCGCCACTCGTGTTGAAACACAGCCCCGGCTCCGAATTTGATCGCGAAGGTACAGCGGCTAACGCCTTCCGCATGCGCGGGAGAAACGACGAACATCGGGAAATAGGAACGTGACAAGTCCGACGCATCGGTCATCCGCAACGCATACTTGCCCGAGCGTGCGTCGTCCGTTTCCACAACCTCGATGCCGGGTCGGTCCGCGTCCTGACTGATCGAACTGGCGACGGGCATCTCACCGGCTTCGAAGTCCTCGAGAAAGGCCAGCACGGGCGTCGGTGGAGGCTGTTTCATTTCGGGAAACTTCAGCCGCTCGGCTTTTGCGACCCATTGCCGATCGCCATACACGCCCGCTTTCGAGGAATCGAAGGGCACGAAGCCGATCTTCCAGGCAGGCGAGTCTTTCTGGAGTCGAAAGTCATCGTGCGCCGCGTCGACGAACAGCGGATCGGCCACAATCGACCCCGCGTCTTTGCCAGTCGCCTGCCACTCCGCGAAGGTCATTCCGCCGAAGTCAATCGGTTCTCCGTTGCGATGCCAATAGAGGTTGTGATCGAGCTTCACGTTGTCGTCCGCCCACGAGCCGTGGAAGAGCTCGCCGGTATCCCACACGACGATGTTTCTCTCCAGCGTGAATGACAGATGGTCTTCGACACGGGTCCGTCTGATTTGGTACTCACGGGAATAGGCCAGGATGTTATTGCGAATGATATTTTCGCGACCGTAATGCTGGTGATATCCGCCGGACTTGGTGCGGTAGACAAGATTGTTTTCCATCACGATGCCAGTGCTGCCTTCATCGTTGTAGAGTCCCCATCCGCCGTAGCCCCATGCCAAGATATCGTGAATCACGTTGTGACTGACGCTGGTGCCGGCGGACGGCCCGAGCGTGTAGACGCCGCCCATGTCGCTGAGCCATCCCAAGCCGAGATGGTGGATGTGGTTGAACTCGATACGGTTTCGGGCCGCGAGACTCTCCGCATACCCCCACCGCCAGCCGACCGAGACGCCGGTGTAGTAGAGATCGGCGATCTCGTTGTGGGTCACGACATTGTCACCGGAGTGTCCGATCCAAACGCCCACGGCGCACGGAAAAATACGACCACCGTGCCGGATGAAGTTATTGTCGATCGTGACGTGGCTCGTTCGCTCATTTTCTTGGGCGGCGATCCCCATTTCGCCGACGCGGATCCCCCCCGCCCCGAGATCATGAAGATCGCAATGGGTGACCTCGCAATCGCGGCAGCCTTTTCGAAACCACACGCCATAAGAAGCAACATGGCCGATTTCGCAATCGTCAAAAGTGATGTCGCGGGCGCCGTCGACCTGCACCGCAGCCTCAATCGAAGCCGCCGCTTGCGTGGGTTCAAAACCTTCCGGCGGTGTTTGCCAACCGGTATGCTCAAATGCGAAGCCGCGAAACGTCAGGTGCTCAACCAGTTTCCCGGCCGCGGGATCACCGGCGATTTCGATCAGTCTGTCGGCGACCGGTGCGGTCACGATTGTCGTTTCAGGCCGCTCACCGGGTCGCGGGAGGTAGTGCAGTACGCCGCCCTCGTCGAGGAACCATTCGCCCGGTTCGTCCATCGCCGTGCGATAATTCTCGAGCACGTAAGCGGTGTTTCGGGTCAGCGGGTTCCACGTTTTCATCTGCCTCCCTGAGATGAAGAGTTTGCCGGCCTCGACATCGATATCATCGAGGAACTTCCTGGTGTTGTCCCACTTGTGAAACAACAGGATCTGGGCACTTTTGCGTTCGGCGGCGGGCAGGTCACGCAGTGTCGAGAGATCATCGGGGGCAGCGTAGAGCGTCTGACGAGCGACGGGCCCGCGTTTGGGCCCGTCCGTTTTTTCCATCGTTTCCCGTGACCTGCGCAGGTAGTAGAAAAACGCATCCGGCTCGCGGGCTCGAATGGCTCGGCGACCGTTCACCCACAGCTGTTCGAACTGCCACTGCGGGTCCACATTCGCGGTCCAGGTTCCATCCGGCTGCACTTCGAAGCCGTCGATCACTTTCCCACCTGAGATGACCGGACGTGCGCCCGTCGCCGCTTCGTAGATCACCGGTGCTGCCGCCGTTCCAGAATCTTCGGGCGTAAAGACGATCGCCGTGGTGATTGGATAAACGCCCTCGGCGACCACCACCCGGACGGCTTCATCACCCGGGCCTTTGCGAATCTCGTCGCGTGCCTCGGCGATCGAATGCAGCGGTCCGGCTGGGGAAACGCTCAAAATCCGCTCGGCGCAGGCCGTGCTTCCCTGCCACATGAATACCGACAACCAGGCGAATAAAAACAGTGACGGGGTGTCACCATGACGACGAGGGATCTTTGGCATTTCAGTTACTTTCCTAGATTCGTTAGCGGCAGTCGCTCGCGTGAGTGGGTTTCCGCCAACCATCATACCACTTGCGAAAGCAGGTGTCTGACGACGCCGAAATCAGGCTCAGAATTGCGCATGATGATGCCTCGCCCCGTTCCGTAAAGACGGCATCCGATCGGGCAGTACCGGGCGGTGCAGTCACGAACTACGAAAACTACCGTAGACGATGTTATTTGATTCTGATACAGAGTGATGACCGTGTTGTTCCCAACCCGATCCAACCAATCCGAACGGACTCTGGCATGCGTCGTTTCACGATTCTTTTCGCATCTCTCGCCGTCGTGTGCGTCAATGCGCCACTCCCTGGTTTCGCTCAGCAAACCACGGCGAATGATCACTCGTTTCAGCCAGGGGACGTTCAAACGGAGGCCAGTCGCGTTTTCGTCTTTGTCGAAAAGACCGGCCTCGGACATCAACATGGCGTGGAGGCGAAACTGTCCGCGAGCACCCTCGTGCTGGGGGCGACCGAGGACGCCGGTCGACTCGTCTTCGACATGAAATCGTTCGACGCCGATACGCCGAACGCTCGCAAGTTTGTCGGTTTGACTGGCACGACGGCCGCGGACACTCGCTCGGCAGTCAACGCGAACATGAAAGGCTCAGCGGTCTTGAACGTCGACCAGTATCCAACCGCGACCTTTGAAGTGGCGTCCGCGAAAGCCACGGGCCAGAGCAGCAGCAAGGGGTTACCCGTCTACCAACTCGATGGGCAATTCACGCTCCATGGAACGACGCGTCCACTGACGGTTCGGGTGGAAGTGGAACAGGATCGGGGATGGTTACATGTTCGTGGCAACTTCACGATCAAGCAAACCAGCTTCGGCATCACGCCATACTCGAAAGCATTCGGGGCGATCGGTGTTGCCGACGAACTGAAAATCTATGGCAATTTGTTTGTTGCTCCGACCCCAAACGTCGCCTTGAGTGACATCCCAACTCGCCAGTAACCATCAACACATCTCACGCACGCATCGAGTCCCCCTATCATGATCACAGTCGACGGAGTTGAAAAAAGCTCGATTCGCAGTCACTACCAACTCGGCACGCTGTTCTATCGCTTGCTGTGGGGACCACACATCCACCACGGGCTGTGGAGTGGTGACGAATCGGCGTCGGTAGCTCAGCGTCAGTTGACCGACACGCTCGCAGACCTTGCGGAAATTAGGTCGGGGCAACAATTGGTTGACATTGGCTGTGGGATGGGTGGCTCATCGATTCGGCTCGCCAAACTGCGTGGTGTCCAGGCGACGGGCGTGACACTCAGTCCCGTGCAGGCTCGATGGGCATCGATGTCGTCTCTTCTGAATCGAGTCAGCTCGCAGACTCGATTCATGACACACGACGCGGAAACGGTCGAGTTCGATGCCGAATCGTTTGACATCGTTTGGAGCGTCGAGTGCACCGAACACCTCTTTGACAAACCCAAGTTTTTTCAGCGTGCCACGGAGTGGCTTCGGCCTGGCGGACGCATGGCGATTTGCGTTTGGTTCGAGGGCGAAGATACCAGTCGGTCGGACCATCGCGCCCAGTGTGAGGAAGTTTGCGAGCGATTTGTGTGCCCCTCGTTGGCGACACGCGACGACTACGCTGGTTGGATGACCGACCAAGGCTTGACGATTCGACACAATGTCGACTGGACCGACCGAGTCGCGAAGACCTGGGAGATTTGCAAACAACGCGTTCAGCGAACCGGGGTTCGGCACATCGCCAAACGACTCGATCGGGAACAAGTTGATTTTATCGACGGTTTCGATGCGCTGTTGAACGCCTACCGCAGCGGCGCGATGCAGTACGGAGCGATCGTCGCCGAAAAACCGCTCACCACTACTTAAAAACGAGCGAAAAATAAGTGGCCGAACGCTCCGCGGTCGGAATGGTCGACCGCGGAGCGTTCGGCCACCAGATCAGACAGTCATTTCCCGCTCGTTCCTTAGATTGAGAAACCGTCGTATGGATGCGTCGTTCAAACTGCCAGCTGTCAACGTCAAGGCGGCCGAGCCCAATACCTGCGAGTCGCGTTTCCCCCGCGTCGCGGGCATCGCCTATGGATTCGGCAACCAGATTCTGTTCGTGATCACGGTGTGGTACCTGTTCTGGTTCATGCGTGATGGAGCGATCAGTCAATCGCACAGCCAATGGGTACTACGAGACTGCGGCCTCGCGATCTTGTTTGCGATTTCGCATAGCCTGATGCTGGTTCCGAAAACACGTAAAACCTTGACGACATGGATCCCCCAGGCGTTTTATGACAGCACGTTTTGCATCGTCACGTGCGTCAGCCTGCTGATGCTGTTCTTCGGATGGCGAAGTAGCGAGACGGTTCTCTGGGTCACAACCGGAACGACCGCAGCGATCATCCGAGCTTGTTTCTATCTCTCCTGGGGCGCGTTGTTCTACTCGCTGGCGCTAACCGGTCTCGGCTATCAAAATGGATGGACGCCGTTCTACTACTGGCTTCGCCGGCAAAAGGCACCGCGTCGTGAGTTTCGACCGCGTGGCGCCTACAAACTCATTCGTCATCCTGTCTATTTGAGTTTCCTCGGCTTGGTCTGGTTCACTCCGCGAATGACGCTCGATCACGCTGTGCTGACGGCGATCTGGACGGCCTATATTTTCTATGGCAGCTTCCTAAAAGATCGTCGTCTCGAACGGTTTATCGGCGAGCCGTACAAGCAATACGAAAGTCAGGTTGCAGGTTATCCACTGATCGCGCACGGACCGCTGGGGAAGAAGACGGTGCCCTGTGAATCCACCCCGGGCACACGGGTCGCAGCGTGATCGGCACCGTCGCCCCGGATCGGCACTCTCGACGTCGCTTCCGCCTGATCTGTATCTACCTTCTGTTGCTTTCACCGTGGATCGCGTGGGGTGCAATATCGGCGTTGGAAAGCTCTGCGAACTCGCCACTCGATTGGGTCGATACCGATTTTGCACCACGCCGGGACTACGATCGGTTTGTGGAGGATTTTGGTGGCGGGGATGTGGTCGTGATTAGTTGGCCGGGTTGCCGAGTGGACGATCCCCGTCTGGACACATTCACGCACTCGCTTAGGCATTCACCGAGCTTCTTTGACGGCGACGATTGGCTGTTCCATCGCGTGACGTCCGGGCGTGAAGTGCTCCGGCAAATGACATCGCCACCGATGTCGCTGTCGGTTTCCGAGGCCACCCGCAAAATCAGTCGCGCACTTCTCGGCCCGGACGGTCACACCACTGCCGTCGTGATCGGCTTCCATGAACGGGGCCTGCGACAACGCGGACGATTGGTGCCATTGATACGTGCGGCCGCGTGGAAGTACGCGGGTGCAGACTATGCTGCCCAGCACCTCGCCGGACCGATCATCGATGGACATGAAGTCGACCTGGCAAGTCAGACGACGATGAGCCGTTTTGCGCCGCTGTCATCAATCATCGTTTTCTGTGTGTGCTTGCTGTGCCTCGATTCGCTCTACGCAGCGTTGCTCGTTTTCGGCGTCTCGTGCGTTTGCCAAGCAATCGCTTTGGCAGTGATGCACTACTGCGGTGGCACCATGACCGCATTGTTGATTGTGTTGCCTCCGCTCATCCAAGTGCTCGCGATCGCAGGGGGTATTCACCTGATCAACTACTATTTCGACAGTGCCGATGAGTCATCGGACAACGCGATCCGAAACGCACTGCGAATCGGTTGGTTGCCCTGCGTTCTGTCGAGTGCAACGACCGCGATCGGGCTCGGATCGCTAGCCGTCAGTGGTCTGGCGGCGGTCCGCGAATTCGGGATTTTTGCAGCGTTCGGAGTCGTTGCGACGCTCGGCGTCCTGCTGACATTGATACCGGGCATCATCCGTTGGAAACCGATCAAAAAACCGTCGTCCCACAGACGCGAACCCTCCCGTGTCTGGAAAACGCTGCTCGCGATTGAGCAACGACACGCCGGATTGATTTGTGTCGTTGGCGTCGCGACCATGATCGCCCTGGGTCTGGGTGTCGCGAAGTTGCAGGCGTCGGTTCGTATCGAAACACTTTTCGGAAAGGAGTCACGTCTGATCGGGGACTATTCTTGGATGGAAGAAAACGTCGGCCCGTTGGTGCCCATCGAGGTGATCGTTCAGTTCGACGATTTGGATGAGTCTTCTGCGATGGACCGGCTGGGGATGCTCGATCGGGTCAAGTCGAGTTTGGTTGCCGATGCCGAGGTTGAGGCCGTCACGTCGTGCCGCGACTTGATGCCGCCATCACCGTTTCCGCTCGAAGGTGACTTCGCCGAGCAGTATCTTGCCTCGGTGAAAGACGCCGTTGCTGAGGCTGGCTATCTCCAGGAATCGGGCCGCATTCAACGTTGGCGAATGACCGCACACATGAGTGCCCTGGGAGATCACGACTACGGAAAGATTCTCGCCGAGTTACGCAGGGTGGTGGAAGCCGAAGTCGCGCGGTCAGCCCATGCACATCGAGCAACGATCGAACTCTCTGGCCTGATGTCGCTTGTTCACGAAATTCAGCGACAGTTGTTGCACGATTTGTTTGCCAGTTTCCTGTCCGCGTTTGGGCTGATTGCCATCGTGATGACCATCGTGCAAGTCGGATTCGTGCGCGGTGTCGTCGCAATGGTACCGAACGTTTTTCCTTCGCTCGCGTTGTTTGGCATCTTGGGTTGGATGGACTTTCCGATCGACATCGGCTCGATCATGACCGCCAGTGTCGCGATGGGGATCGCCGTCGACGACACGCTTCACTTTCTGAATGACTACAGCCGTCGGATCGATGCAGGCGACACTCGCGAGCAAGCCGTCCTCGCGGCCTATCAACATTGTGGCCGAGCGATGATCCAAACCACCTTAATTTGCGGAGCCGGCCTCGCGATCTTCGCCTTCAGCAGCTTCATGCCGACGGCACGGTTCGCCTGGATGATGGTCGCATTGTTATCAGCCGCCCTGGTCGGTGATCTCATCCTGCTACCGGCGTTGCTGCTCAATCCATTTGCCCGTTTCGATGAGACCGGTGCTGATTCCTTACCAGCACGAGTGGCTACCGCCGGCTCGGAGGCGTCATGTCGGCTTCGAGGCTAAACCGATGAGTCCTCATTGTTGGTCCACACTCCGTCGTCAGTGTCGTCGTATCGTTTCCGAGTTTCCCAGTACAGCGGCTTCATCCTTCGCAATCGCCTCTTTGATAGCGCGGACGTTGTCTACGCTGGTGATTCGGCGCTGCGATCCAAAGGAGATCTCTCCGTGGGCTTGCTCGTCCTTGCCCTGAACGCTGGCGCTGGCATGAATTTCCCGCACACCCGTCAGCTCGACCACCTGCCGCGCATTGTCCGCATTGATACCTGCTCCTGCCAGCACTTTGAGCGAAACCGCGTGCTCGGTTAGCTCACGGATCAACCCGGCTCCCGCCAAGGCCGTTGTCTTTTGTCCCGACGTGAGCACTCGCGTGAATCCAAGATCTTCGAGGTCGCGCAATACTGCGAGCGGGTCCGGCACGAGGTCGAACGCTCGATGATAGGTTGTTTCTAAGGATTCGGCGGCGTCAATCAATCGACGACAGGTTTCATGATCGAGTGTGCGTTGGGCCGTCAATGCTCCGAAGACAACGCCCTGGACGCCGATCGATTTAGCGACTTCGATGTCCCGAAGCATGGTGTCGATGTGATCGTCGTCATACACAAATCCACCATCGTGTGGTCGCACCATCATCATGACAGGCAGTTCCAGTCCGGCGACACATTGTTCGACCAAGCCAAAACTCGGGGTCGTTCCACCGGCGGCCAGCGAGCTGCAGACTTCCAGACGATCTGCTCCGCCAAGCTTCGCAGCCGCCGCAGAGGCGTAGGAATCGATACAGATTTCAAGGAGAACGGACATGGCGATGGGATGGAAGTGTGATGCGGTTGAATCAGCGTGTCGATCTGAGCCGAATGCCGTAAGGCATCGGGTGCCACGCGCCACCCGGCCGCTCACGCGACTCGGCTCATTCATTCTTCGGCCTGCAGCACGAAAGATACCATTGAATCGATCACGAACCGGCGTGTCGATTTTACCCGAATGCCGTCAGGCATCGGGTGCCGCGTGTTACCCGGCCGCTCACGCGACTCGGCTCATTCGTTCTTCGGCCTGCAACACGAACGATACCGTTGAATCGATCACGAACCGGCGTGTCGATTTTACCCGAATGCCGTAAGGCATCGGGTGCCGCGTGTTACCCGGCCGCTCACGCGACTCGGCTCATTCGTTCTTCGACCTGCGACACGAACGATCCCATTGAATCGATCACGAACCGGCGTGTCGCCCTGAGCCGAATCCCGTAAGGCATCGGGTAACACGCGCCACCCGGCCGCTCACGCGACTCGGCTCATTCATTCTTCGGCCTGCAACACGAAAGATACCATTGAATCGATCACGAACCGGCGTGTCGCCCTGAGCCGAATCCCGTAAGGCATCGGGTGCCGCGTGTTACCCGGCCGCTTACGCGACTCGGCTCATTCGTTCTTCGACCTGCGGCACGAAAGATACCATTGAATCGATCACGAACGGGCGTGTCGCCCTGAGCCGAATGCCGTAAGGCATCGGGTAACACGCGCCACCCGGCCGCTCACGCGACTCGGCTCATTCATTCTTCAGCCTGCAGCACGAAAGATACCATTGAATCGATCACGAACGGGCGTGTCGCCCTGAGCCGAATGCCGTAAGGCATCGGGTAACACGCGCCACCCGGCCGCTCACGCGACTCGGCTCATTCGTTCTTCGACCTGCGACACGCAAGATACCATTGAATCGATCGCGAATCGACGTGTCGATCTGACCCGAATGCCGTAAGGCATCGGGTGCCGCGTGTTACCCGGCCGCTTACACGACTCGGCTCATTCGTTCTTCGACCTGCGACACGAACGATCCCATTGAATCGATCGCGAACCGGCGTGTCGATCTGAGCCGAATGCCGTAAGGCATCGGGTAACACGCGCCACCCGGCCGCTCACGCGACTCGGCTCATTCATTCTTCGGCCTGCAACACGAACGATACCATTGAATCGATCACGAACCGGCGTGTTGATCTGCGCCGAATGCCGTAAGGCATCGGGTGCCGCGTGTTACCCGGCCGCTCACGCGACTCGGCTCATTTGTTCTTCGGCCTGCAACACGAAAGATACCATTGAATCGATCACGAACCGGCGTGTCGCCCTGAGCCGAATGCCGTAAGGCATCGGGTGCCGCGTGTTACCCGGCCGCTTACGCGACTCGGCTCATTCGTTCTTCGGCCTGCAGCACGAACGATAACATTGAATCGATCGCGAATCGGCGTGTTGATATCAGACGAATGCCGTAAGGCATCGGGTGCCGCGTGTTACCCGGCCGCTCACGCGACTCGGCTCATTCATTCTTCGGCCTGCAGCACGAAAGATCCCATTGAATCGATCGCGAACCGACACGTCGATCTGAGCCGAATGCCGTAAGGCATCGGGTGCCACGCGCCACCCGGCCGCTCACGCGACTCGGCTCATTCATTCTTCGGCCTGCAACACGAAAGATACCATTGAATCGATCACGAACCGGCGTGTCGCCCTGAGCCGAATGCCGTAAGGCATCGGGTGCCACGCGCCACCCGGCCGCTCACGCGACTCGGCTCATTCATTCTTCGGCCTGCGGCTCGAAAGATTCCATTGAATCGATCACGAACCGGCGTGTCGCCCTGAGCCGAATGCCGTAAGGCATCGGGTGCCACGCGCCACCCGGCCGCTCACGCGACTCGGCTCATTCATTCTTCGGCCTGCGGCTCGAAAGATTCCATTGAATCGATCACGAACCGGCGTGTCGCCCTGAGCCGAATCCCGTAAGGCATCGGGTGCCACGCGCCACCCGGCCGCTCACGCGACTCGGCTCATTCATTCTTCGGCCTGCAGCACGAACGATACCATTGAATCGATCGCGAACCGGCGTGTCGATCTGAGCCGAATGCCGTAAGGCATCGGGTGCCGCGTGTTACCCGGCCGCTCACGCGACTCGGCTCATTCGTTCTTCGGCCTGCAGCACGAAAGATACCATTGAATCGATCGCGAACCGGCGTGTCGATCTGAGCCGAATGCCGTAAGGCATCGGGTAACACGCGCCACCCGGCCGCTTATGCGACTCGGCTCATTTGTTCTTCGGCCTGCAACACGAAAGATCCCATTGAATCGATCGCGAATCGACGTGTCGATCTGAGCCGAATGCCGTAAGGCATCGGGTGCCGCGTGTTACCCGGCCGCTTACGCGACTCGGCTCATTCATTCTTCCACCTGCAGCTCGAAAGATCCCATTGAATCGATCACGAACCGGTGTGTCGATCTGACCCGAATGCCGTAAGGCATCGGGTGCCACGTGTTACCCGGCCGCTCACGCGACTCGGCTCATTCGTTCTTCGGCCTGCAGCACGAACGATCCCATTGAATCGATCGCGAATCGGCACGTTGACTGAGCCGAATGCCGTAAGGCATCGGGTGCCGCGTGCTACCCGATGCCTTACGGCATTCGGCTCATTCATTCAACAGAATCTATTTCGCGGGAACGCGGCTCGGCGCCGTCACCATGTGATTTCCGGTTTGCTGGTCGTAGACGGCATAGTCGAATCCGGGCTGAATGCAGTAGCCACCGACTCGGCCAAGTTTATCGATCGCGATAAAGCCGACCTGGAGTTCTTGCCACTTCGGATTCTTCTCGATGACACGCTCGGTCGCCAGCCGACAGGCTTCTTGCGGCGAGTGACCTTGCCGCATGAGCTCGACGACTAAGAAGCTACCGACCGCTCGAATGACCGCTTCGCCGACACCGGTCGCACTCGCGGCGCCGACCTCGTTGTCCACATAGAGCCCTGCACCAATGATCGGTGAATCACCGACGCGCCCCGGTAGCTTCCACGCCAGACCGCTGGTAGTGCAGGCACCGGACAAGTTCCCGGCTGCGTCAATCGCAACCATTCCGATCGTGTCGTGATTTTCGACATTGATTTCCCAGTGCTTGATAGCCTCGGGATGCTTGGCTTTCCATTTTTCCCACTCGGCCGCGGCTTCGGCGGTGAGGAGTTCCTTTTCCTTCATCCCATTGGCCAGTGCGAATGCCTTCGCCCCTTCACCGACCATCATGACGTGGGGTGTCTTTTCCATCACCATGCGAGCGACCGAAATCGGGTTCTCGATATCTTTCAGATACGCGACCGATCCACAGTCGCCGTTCTCATCCATGATGCACGCGTCAAGAGTGACTTCGCCCGATGCATCGGGAAGGCCACCGAAGCCAACGCTCGACACGTTCGGGTCCGACTCGCTCTCGCGAACCCCGGCTTCGACAGCGTCGAGGGCTCGGCCGCCTTTCGAAAGAATCTCCCAGGCGGCTTCATTGGCCGCGAGGCCATGCCGCCACGTGGAGATCACAACGGGACGATTCATCGTTTGGTTCTCTTCTGCCATGGCAATCAGTCCTCCGGCAGCGACTATCGCAGTCGTTCCCATCAATTGGCGTCTGGAAATCATAAGTGCTCCTTGGCAAGCGGCCACGGTAAACTCAAGCGTGCGGGGACGCATTTTTCAAGCGTAACACGCGGCCAACGCGTTAGCCACTCCGCGGCCATCAGTATACGCGAGGAACGCAGCCACGTGCTCGGCCAGCCTATTTCCGGCTCATCCGACGCAAGGGTGCGTGGGAGTACAGTGGAAGTTTTTTTAAGGATCGCTGCAGTATCCAATCTGTCATCAACGAAGCGTCCCTGCCGAACGAATGTTCGGCAGGGACCGGCAACACCATTGGCGTACCATCGACCGGGACATCCCTTGCCAAGCCCGCACCTCTGCAGAGCTTCGCTCCGTTTTTCCCAGCGGGCCCCGTCAAATTCCCCAGCGGGCCCCGTCGAACGCTGTCCATCCAATCCCACCAATCAATCATGGGATACTTGAGACAGTACTCCCAAACCTCCGACGCATGCTTCCGTCGGATGATCCGTATTTTATCGCGGCTGTTCGGCCTGCACCTATCGCCCAACAGCCAACCGCTCAGCGAAGTTTCGTTGCATCGGCTATCATGTCGAAGTCGTGTGTTCGTGTTGTTAGACGACACGGTAAGGACACCAGGAACAATAAGTGACGGGTTTACCGTAGTGGATCTTGTTAAAGATCCTGTTCTGGATGGATCTTTAACAGACGCGCCCGACAAAAGTCTCATGCTACCGGCTTCTTTCGTGGGCGAGATGCGTTACCTTTTGCTGTATGGATTTAGCTTTTTTCTTCGAGTGGTCGGTTAGTCAGTGAAAACCATCGAACTACCTACGCAGCAAAGACTTTTCGACCCGTTCGAGGGCGTCATCGGCCCCATGGGGCGAAAGATGATTGACAACGGATGGCAGGGCCTCCTTCGCGACGTGCTCTTGGAGCAGATGCCCATCGGCCTCGTCGGTGAGCATCTCAGTGACGATCAAGGACGACCAACCTTTGAGTTGCACGCGATCATCGCGCTCCTTTGGATCCGTGACTTTCAAGGTTGGACTGTCCCCCAGGCCCACGAAGCACTGCTGTTCCGAACCGACATCCAGTACGCACTGAACTTGGAGCCAAGCACCGAAGTCACTCAGCGAACCATTGAACGCTACATCGCTCGAATGCAAAGCAACGAGAAGATCAGTGAGGAGATCTTCGCAGGCGTTACCGACACCCTGCTGCAAAGCATGGAAGTCAAAGTCAAAAAGCAGCGTCTCGATTCCACCCATGTGCTCAGCGACATGGCTACCCTGGGACGCGCCCAAATGATCGGCGTGGCCCTGCGGCGGTTCTTCAAGAAAGTCGAAAAGCACGACGCTCAGTCTGGTTCGGCTAGGCTGATCGACCGATTTGACGACGAGCTTTTGGCCCGCTACCGCAAGCAATCCGACAGCCGAATCTTTGGCGACGCACGCACTACCGAACAGCGGAAAATTGCGTTGCAGCAAGCCGCCGAAGACCTCTGCTTAATCCTCAATGAATTAACCGAAACCAAGCCGATCTGCGACTGGGACTCCTTCAAACAACTGCAAACGATCTTTAACCAGCAGTGCGAACTTCGGGAAGAATTCGTCGAAGTTCGCAAGAAAACCGGCGGCCATGTGATCGTCAATCCGTCGGATCCCGACGCGACCTACAGCGGTCACAAAGGAGCCGGATACCAGGTTCAAATCGCCGAGACGTTCAACGAAGACGGCGAGCCGAACTTGATTACTTCGGCCAAAGTCGAAACCGCTGCGGACAACGACGCCGATGCGGTCTCGCCGGTGTTGGAGGACTTGAAAAAGCGGGACGCCATGCCAGACGAACTGCTGGCTGATACCGCTTACGGTGGCGACGCCAACGTCGAGTCGGCTAAGCAAGAAGGCGTCGAATTGGTCGCTCCGGTGCCAGGCTCGAAGAAGTACGATGCTGATGAAATCGGCTACGACCAATTCAAGCTCAACTGCGCCGGTGAACTGGAGTCTTGCCCGGCTGGTCACGCTCCCGAGTCGACCAACTACAACGCCAAAGGCGACTACACTTTCGCACAGATGGATCCCGAGAAGTGCCAGCACTGCCCGCTGCTTGCACACTGCCGCGTTCAACGCAATCGGGACACCGAGCAGCCGACCGGCCGCATTCAATTTACCGGCAGTGCGGTTCGAGCCGACGCGCGTCGTCGCCACGAGCAGAGCGACGAGTTCCGCGATAGGTACCGTTGGCGGTCGGGTATCGAAGGGACCAACGGTTGCCTCAAGCGAATGATGGGCTTGGGTCGGCTCCGCGTTCGCGGCCACAATGCGGTGAAGCTTTCGATCCTACTGAAGCTGGCCGGTTGGAATCTGCTTCGAGCGGTGGCAATGCGCCGCCAGCGAAAGAATTCGCTCCAATTGGCCATTAACTAGGAAAAACAGGGGCAATAGGCGACTAGGACGACGGTTCATGTAGAGCCTGCGACTCCTCGACAGTCAAACCAGGGCCTCCAGAGACCCCCGGCTAAAAACTTTTGCACCACCAAAAAAAGTCGCCCGCAGCAAAGCTACCTAATGTCGGTTGCGTCTTAACAAGATCCACTACGCCAGTTATTGATCCCGTGCCGCTAACCGTGTGCTCATGCCCGGCGCACCGTTGAGGTTGATACCAATGCTTCTTTTGGGATGAGTCATGACTCGCATCTTAATGCTCCTCTTTGTCGTCGGTTCGGTCGCCGCCCACGCGGCGTCTCCCAATCTGCTGATCATTCAAACCGACGAGCACAATTTCCGCACGCTCGGATGCTATCGAGAAACCTTGCCCAAGGACCAAGCATTGATTTGGGGTGAGGATGCAATTGTCGAGACGCCCGCGATCGACTCCATTGCGGCACGCGGCGTCATCTGCACCTCATTTTACGCCACCAGCCCCGTCTGCACGCCCTCACGGGCCGCCTTTTTTTCCGGTCGCTATCCTCAGAACACGGGCAGCTATCAGAATGATCGACCGCTCAACAATGACGTGGTGACGTTTGCAGAGGTGCTCCGCCGCGATGGATACGCAACCGGCTATGCAGGCAAGTGGCACTTGGACGGGCCCGGCAAACCGCAATGGGCACCCCAACGCCAATTTGGGTTTTCGGATAATCGATACATGTTCAATCGCGGGCATTGGAAGAAGTTTGAGTTGACTGCGGATGGCCCTCGTGTTGCTGCAACGAATCTAAAAGGACAACCCAACTACAACTTGGATGGTGCGGACGAGAAAACGTTTTCAACCGATTGGTTGGCCGACCGGGCGATGGACTTCATTCGCGAACACGCCGATGAACCGTTTTGCTACCACCTGAGCCTGCCTGACCCTCACGGACCCAACACGGTTCGTGCACCCTACGACGAGATGTATATGGATCGAGCGATCCGTGCGCCGATGACATTCTCGATGTCGAAACAGAATCCAAAATGGGCCGCTGCCAGTGGCAACAATAATGTCGGCAGCATGGCACGATACTTCGGCATGGTTCGCCTGATCGATGACAATGTTGCAGAAATCCTAGCGACCCTGACCGAGCTCAACCTAATCGATCGCACGATTATCGTGTTCACCTCGGACCATGGCGATTTGTGTTACGAGCATGGACGGCTGAACAAAGGAAACGCGTTCGAGGGCAGTGCCAAAGTTCCGATGATCATTGCCGCGCCCGGGATCATCCCCGCGGGAACTCAGGTCGATCAGGCACTTGGTACCGTCGACTTCACACCGACGATCCTCTCGCTGCTCGGCAAGACGGCGCCCGAGGAGGTCGAGGGCCGCGATGCATCGGGCCTGCTGACGGGGAAGCCCAGTTCGGAGTGGGACGACGTCACGTTTCTGCGTTCAGCGTCGAACTCGCGGGGCTGGGTGGCGGCAGTCACCGACCGATACAAACTGGTCGTCTCAGTGGCCGACGTGCCATGGCTGTTTGATTTGCAAACGGATCCAGACGAACTGAAAAACCACTGCGAATCCAGCGAGAACCTCGCCGTGGTCGCGAGGCTTGCTAAAGCGATGCTGAAATACGGGGAGGACTCCCAAGACCCACAGCTGTCGGGAGGTCCCTTGGTTGAGCAATTGAACTCGCTCGCAGGACGCTAACACTTCACGCTGGCCAGGCGACGAAGACACGCTCAAGCGTGCCCAGCCTCCTCTCCTGGGACGATCCAAACGGCCCGCCAGGCTGAGTGTGATTTCACCCGGCCGTGTTTTCGTTCAGCTCGACGCCGCTGCCGAAGATCTGCGACAATGTGATCTGGCCGGTATCATCAACGACGACTCCCGTTGCGATGTCTTCGGCCAGGAGCGCGGCCCCGTCGAGATCCGCATAATCGAGCAAAGGCAGTAACTGTGCCGCGCCGGAGATGCCGACGGAGCTTTCCACCATGCAGCCAACCATTGTCTGCATGCCCAGCTCACGGGACTTGCGCAGCATTCGGAGCCCTGGGGTCAAACCACCGCACTTGCAGAGTTTGACGTTGACGCCGTGGAACAGTCCCGCACACTTGGCGACGTCCGTCTCGACCAGGCAATTTTCGTCGGCGATGATCGGGAGTGCCGATTCCTGAAATACCCGCCGATGTTGCGACTCCGGTGACTCCGCTGGGAGAGGTTGTTCAATGAACTCAACTCCGAGGTCCTTCAAAATATGCGAGTTGGAAATGGTTTCGTCCACTGTCCAGCCACAATTGGCATCCACACGCAAGATCGCGGTTGTCGTTTCCCTCAATGCACGAATGATTTCGACATCGTGCTTGGAACCGAGTTTGATTTTGTAAATCCGCCAGTTGGGTCGAGACTCCAGCTTGGCGATCATCTTCTCGGGCGAGTCGATGCCGATCGTGTAGCTCGAGTCGGGGACTTCATTCCAATCCAGTCCCAGCGTTTCGTGCGTTCGCTGCCCGTTGAGTTTGCCGAAGAGATCGTAGGCGGCCAAGTCGATGGCCGATAACGCGAAGAAATCGGTTTGCAGCGCCGGTTGCAACAGATGCCACAACTGTTCTGGCGTGCCGAAACGGAATGTTTCGACGGCGTCGCGGCACGCCATGATGGATGCCGACATGGTATCCAGAGTGTGACCGTAATAGGAATTGGCCGTCACTTCACCAAAACCACGCTGGCCCTCATGTTCCAATTCAACGACCAGTGATGGCTGCGTGCAAATGGACCCGCGCGAGATTGTGAACTCGAATTCCAGCGGCAGCTGGTATCGGTGCAATCGCAATTTCATGAGAACAGCTCCCTGCCCAAGCGTTCGACGGCATCGGCCAAGGGCGCAGCTCCGTCGCGATAGACGTCGCAAACCGGGAGCCCGAACTCTGCTGAGACTCGGTCCCGTTCGTCCGCAGCTTCATCGGCCGACAACTTGCGTCCATTCATCGCGATCCCGATGACTTTACAGGGGTGACGCAGCGATCCGGCCATTTCATAGGCCTCAATCAATCGCTTCGTCGACAGCAGCGGTACATTCTCGAGCCCCTTGACCTCTTCGCGGGCAGCTTCGTAGCAGTAGATCAGACCGTGCGGAGCCGACCCATGCAGCAGACCCAACGTGACGGCGGAAAAACTCGGGTGCGAAATGCAGCCCTGACCCTCGATCAGTAATACATCATGCTGTTCGTTTCGACGCACCAATGCTTCAGCCGAACCGCTAATGAAGTCTGCGACAACGCAGTCGATCGGCACACCTTCGCCTGAGATCATGATGCCCGTTTGTCCGGTCGCCAGAAATTGCGCATCGCGATCTCGCCGAATCAACTCCCGTTGAATTTCCAGCGTCGTCACCATTTTTCCTACGCTGCAATCTTGGCCGACGGTGTGAATTCGCAAGCAGCCCTCGCGAAACGGAGCCGCAGTCGCCGTGGCCTTCTCCGTATTTCGCCTAACATCAATCAACTGGCTACCCGATGCGGCGGCGAGCGCGACAAGCTCCGGGTCGTCGCCCAGAAAATCGTGCAATCCAGAGACAACATCGATCCCACGCTCGATCGCTTGCTTGAGTAGGGGACGCCAAGTCTTGGGGAGCTTTCCACCGGGCGGCGCGATCCCGATGAAAATCGAGTCCGCCTCAGGAACGATGGAGTCGACGATCGGAATTCCCTCGCCCGTCCCAAACACTTCGCTAGCGTCCTGGCCGGCGAGTTCCACGTCCAGCACGGCGGCGACGTCCTTGCCACGGTAACGCAACAGGCTGATTGCCGTCTTGGCAAGAAACGGAGTCGAGTGTCCGTCCGTCAGTAACACGATGTGCCGATAGTTTTTGAGATTTTCAGTAGGAGTCATATTTTCTGAGTCGCAATCAGATCGTTGCAGGGGAGAAGTGAGGAAAGGGGGGGGCGCGTAAGAACCGAGTGGTTGAGCAAGTTGCTTCGGCCCTAGCGGGCTGTTGATTGAGTGAGCCATGACGCACAACCGGTCGGGTGCCACGCGGTACCCGAGGCCTCCCGGCATTCGGTCACCATCGCCGACTGAAACTCGATCCCATCAACAGCCCGCCCGCCATGGGTTCATTGGGGGAAGACTGGTCATTGGGAGAAATTGGTCATTGGGGGGAATTGGGGATCGCCGACAACCGGCGGACGCGGTGTGTTTCGCTGTCACCGATCAGCAGGGAACCATCGCTGTCGACAAACACTCCGTGCGGTCGGGCCAGACGACATCGCAGCGGGTTCGCTCCTTCGGGGCCGTCTCCCCGAACACCGTCCCCGACCAACAGGTCGATGTTGCCTGTTGTGATGTTGATCATTCGAATCGAGTGGGACTCGGTATCCGCCAGATAGATGTTGCCAGCCGAATCCAGACTAATGCACTTGGGGCCTGATAGGGTGGCGTCGAGCGCGGGTCCGCCGTTGCCCGTGAATCCCGACTTGCCCGTGCCGGCAATTCGCTCGAGCGTGTTCGCTTTGGGATCGAGCATCAGAACGGCATTGCCTTCACGAAGTGCTAAGTAGCACTTGCCATCGCGGCCAAAGGTCATCGCTCGTGGTCCGTTGAGGGAAGCACCCTTGATCGACGTCCCATCGACCGACGTCTCTTTCCGGCCGTCGCCGGACCACGTGTGGATCAATCCCGTCGACATATCGATCCGTCGAATACGGTGATTCCCGATATCGCAGACATAGAGATCACCGTGGGCATCAAAGGCCAGGCTATGAGGCCGGTTGAACCGGGCTTCGGTGGCCGGCCCTCCATCGCCCCGAAAGCCGCTCGAACCGTCGCCGGCGATGGTCGTGATGACGCCTGTTGCGGCATCGATGCGGCGGACACAGTGGTTTCCCAGCTCCACGGTAAACAGGTTTCCCGCTCGGTCCCACGCCAATTCGTAGGGCTGGTTCAGCGACGCCTGCGTGGCCGCACCGCCATCGCCGTCGTATCCTTGATGTTGTCCCGCGAAGGTTTCGATCGTGCCGTCGGCAAGGATCCGCCGGATGCGATGATTGTCAACGTCGCAGAGATAGATCAATTGATCAGGCCCCCGCGCCACCGCAAACACATTGTTCAGCTGAGCTTGGTTCGCAGGACCACCGTCTCCGGAAAACCCCTTCACGCCGGTGCCGGCAATTGTTTCGATCGTGGCAGCCTGGACAGCGCAGCCTAGACATAGGGAAAAGAGGACGACGACAAATTTCATTTGAACTTTCCTGGGAGTGACCGATCTCGCAATGCTCAGCGACGGCACGTCGGGCGCCGTCAACCTGCACTGCTGCGTCGAGTGCCGCCATCGCGGGGGCGTGAAGATTATCTAAGGATTCAGATTGTAAGCGGATTTACTCGATGGCGGACTCAGCCACCCCGACGAATTCGATAATCTCGCAGCTGACCCCGACTTTGCCGATACCAACGCGGATGTTGCCGGTTGGATTCGCCAGCCGAACGGGGCCGCAGCTGTCGCAGCCCTGTGCACGTGAAGCGGCCGTGTGACATCATGAACGAGGGCGAGTGACTGCGCCCTCGGATCGATGCGCCAACGGTGTCGCAACCATCGCCCCGTCGGTGTCCCATACCGGGGCAAAAAAGTTGCCTCGCCCGCAGAATCGGTGGATCGACGAGGGATTTAACCGTAAAAATGGGCAGCCGCATAAGTGCTTGCGAGGAATTTCGTTCTTTGCAGCGTCAAATGCTGGGCTTTGCGTTTTACCTGACCACCTCTCAGATGATAGAATAGCGGCATGTCAAATCCAATGAATCTTGATCGGCGTCGTTTCGTCATTCAGTCCGTTGCCGGGTCCCTCGCCCTGCCATGGTTGCCCTCCCTGATGGCCAATTCGGTCGGTGGTCACTCGGCTGTTCAGGCCACTCGCGGCGCAGGCGTCGGTGCGCGGCGTTTCGTCGCGATCGGCAACCTGCTCGGCTTTCAGCAGAAGCATTTCTTCCCGGAAACCACGGGGCGAGAATTTGAAGAGACCACACTGCTGAAGCCGCTTGCGGCCAACCGCGACCAGGTCACGATCTATCGTGGACTCGACCATGGACTGCGAGGCGGGCACTTCGCCGTGCACACGTTCCTCTCGGGTGTCCTGCACCACGAATCGAAAAACCGACGCGACGGCAACGTCACCATCGACCAGTTCATCGCCGATGAAGTCGGCAATCAAACGCGGTTCCCATCGCTGACCGTGGGCTCCGAAGGAGGCATCCATGGAGGCTGCCAAATGTCGTGGACCAAGTCGGGCGTCCGCGTACCGCCCATCACGGGTCCCGCAGAATTGTTCGACCGACTCTTTGTAACCGAGTCGGTCGAACGCCAAGCCCAACAGGTCAAGGACAACTCTCTGCAAGCTTCGGTTCTTGATTCGATGCTGGAGGAAGCCGGTTCGCTTGCCAAACGCGTCAATCGCGAAGACGAAGCCAAATTAGACGAGTATTTCAGCTCGATTCGTGATGTGGAAAAACGGCTTCAGGTCCGCCAGCGATGGGCCCATCAACCCAAACCGGAACCACCTTTCGAAAAACCTGCCAACACCAACACGGTCGATGACCTGCCGATGCTCTATGAGTTGATCGCTCTGGCATTGCAAACGGATTCGACGAGGGTCGCCACCCTCGAAATCGGCGGTAGCTTCTTGCCCCAGAACCTCGGAATTGACAAGTCCTATCACAGCCTCTCGCATCACGGAAATGATGAGGAGGTCGTCGCGAATCTGATTACTCTCGAGTCGTATCAGTTGGAACATTTTGGAAATTTCCTAACACGTCTTGCCGGGATCCAAGATGGCGAGCAAACGCTACTCGACTCCAGCACCGTGCTCTTTGGCAGCGGCATGGGCAACGGTAGCTCGCACACCAACAGTGACTTGCCCATCATCGTGGGCGGTGGCGGTTACGGTCGCGGTGAGTTCAAGAACGTCGCTTCGAAAGCCTCCGGCAGCGTCCCACTATGCAACCTGTTCGTGGACATCGCTCAACGGATGGGCGTCGAGAAGGATTCATTCGGAACCAGTACCGGTACGTTCTCATAGCCACGATCACCACGCCTCCCTGTAGGACCTCCCCTTTGAAAGCGTTTCTAGTTGGACTCGGTTTTCGCGCAGTGGACGCGGTGACGTGTCCCCTCAACGCGTTGGAACGCTTCGAAATCGTGGCCGCGCCCACGACGATCAACCCAAGAATTCGATCGAGGGGCAATTCGAATTTCCACGCGATGAGTCCCACCGGTGCCGTCCCGCTCACCGCTTGGTTTTTTGGCATTTGCCTGTGGGCAGCGTCGACGGTCGCCGCGGCGGACGTTGATCCTCAGCAAGAATCAATGGTCCCTGACTTCGTCGGAAAGTATTGCATCGAGTGCCATAGCACGGACACGGCCGAAGGCGAGCGCGAGTTCGAATCGTTTTCACTGCCCATTGCAGCGGAGCAACAGCTCATCACGGCCGATGAAATGATCGACCAGGTGACGCTCAAACTGATGCCGCCGGAGGATGCCGATCAGCCGACCGGCGACGAGCGTGTGGCGTTCGTCAGCGAGCTACGAAACCAGATCGAACTGGCCAGCGACGCGTTGGAGAGTTCGGGTGGCCGCACGGTGATGCGGCGGCTGTCCAACCGCGAATATGAAAATACCCTGGCCACCCTCTTCGGCCGCCGCGTCGATACGCTGGGGCTGACGGCGGATTTCCCCAAGGACAACACCAGCCATCACATGGACACGATCGGTGAGTCCCTGGTGACCTCGGGCTTCCTGCTGGACCAATACTTCCAAGCGGCCTCGCGGCTGGTCGAGGCGCGTCTGGGGAAACCTGCGATGGAGCCAAAATCATGGCATTTCACCGACAATTTCCAGCAGTACGAAGAATTGACGGGCGCTCACAGAACAGTCTTTAAATTTAAGTTTCTCTGTCTCTACGAGCAACCCAACACGGATACGCGGCAAGGCGGTTACGGACACATTGAGGATTTTCTGGAGGGCGTGCCGGAATCGGGACTCTACGATATTGAAGTCCATGCCCAAGCGATGAACCGCGACACGCATTACGACCCGAAGATCTTTCGCATTGATTTTTCCGAGCCCTTTCAGCTTGCCGTCGTTCCCGGCGACGCGACCAAGGGGCACATCCACTACCCGCAAGCGATCGAACCCATCCTAGGGAGCGTCATCGTCCCCGATGACCAGCCCGAATGGCTGAGCTTCCGCGTGTGGTTGGAGGTTGGCCAGACACCTCGATTCATTTTCCCCAACGGTCCCTACGAGTCGCGGGCTTCGGTGATCGAGACCAACAAGAAATACAAAGATGAATTCGAGAACCCCAAGGTCGGCGTCAGCCGTACTTCGCTGCTTCGCGAAGGGTCACTGCCCTATATCAAGATCGGAGAAATAAAAGTTCGCGGTCCCTTGGTCGAACCCAACGGAGGCCAAGAGGAAGTTGCCGTTTTTGGCGCCGAGGGTTTTCAGGCGGATCGTGCACTCGAGCAGCTTTATTCCTTTGGCCAAAGAGCTTTCCGGCGCCCCCTCGATGACTCCGATCGCGCACGGATCGCGGCGATCTATCAAACGCGATTATCCGAAAAAGCCACGCCGCGCCAGGCCGCCTTGGATGCGCTGAAAATGATGCTGTGCTCTCCTTCGTTCCTTTACTTGAGCGAGATCACGCCCGAAGATGAACGCGAGCTCTCACCCTTCGATCTTGCGTCGCGACTGTCGTATGCCCTGTGGGCGGCGCCACCGGACGAGATCCTGTTCGACGCTGCCGAGTCCGGTCGCTTGACCGACCCGGACGAATTGATGACGCAGATTGGTCGGCTACTCGCCGATGATCGCTCGAGCGAATTCGTCAACGGCTTCCTCGATAGCTGGCTGAACCTGCGAGACATTGGCAATTTGCCGCCGCCCCGGAAAGCGGCGTCGGAGTACTATGCCGAAAATTTGCCGGAGTCGATGAAGGAGGAAGCACGTCTGTTCTTTCGGAATCTGCTTGAAGAAGACGGATCGGTGACGAACTTTTTAGACGCCGACTACACCTACGTCGATAAGAAATTGGCCAAGCTCTATCGCTTGCCCGAGCAAGACAGCCTGCGTTTGGCCGATGGGTTCCAACGGGTCAGCCTGGCTGGAAACGACCAACGTGGCGGGCTACTGGGCATGGCCGGTGTGTTGACCGTCAGCGCCAATGGCGTCGATACGTCACCGGTAACGCGTGGTGTGTGGGTGCTGGAGAACATTCTCGGAATCACTCCTCCCCCGCCGCCTGACGAGGTACCCGCCCTGGACAGTAACGTGAGCGGCGCCAAGACGATCCGAGAAAAATTAGAAAAGCACCGTGAGGACAAAACATGCGCCGTTTGTCACCGGAACATTGACCCACTCGGTTTCGCACTCGAAACGTTTGATCCCATCGGTCGCTGGCGGACGAAATACCCCAAACCGAAATTCAAAAACGTAGCGCCCCCGGTCGATCCCTCAGGCAGTCTCCCCTCCGGCGAAACGTTTCACGACTTCCCGGACTTCAAAGCCGTGCTTTTAGAAAGCCGTCGTGACGTGTTCGCTCGCAGTTTGATCGAGAAGCTCCTCACGTACACGACCGGACGACACATGGACCCGCTCGATCAGAAAGAGATCGACAGCATTCTGGAACGAGTCAAAGCCGATGACTACGGACTGCAAACAATGGTGACCGAAGTCCTGACGAGCGAGATCTTTCGATCACGGTGAGCGGGTGAGGTCTGGCGAGCGGGCAAGCTCGCCTTGATTTCCGTTGAGGTCACTGGGGAAGTCGTCCTATCGCTTCGCTTGCTCGTCGAGCAACTTGGTGTCGACCAACCAATCGCACATGCGTTGTGGCCAATCACCCGCCGCGGTGGTCGAGTCGGCGTGGAACCCGAAACCGTGGCGGGCATTGCTGTAGACATGCATTTCGCATGGCACGTTGGCGGCTTTGTACTGCAAGTACACCTGGGCCATCCCAATCGAGATGTCGTCACGGTCGTGAAAGCCAAACGCGATGAACGCCGGCGGCATGCCAGGCTGTACCGTGAACGTGCTCGATTTGCCAGGGTAGATTAGCCCCTGGAAGTCCGGTCGACTGCTGACCCGTTCGATCGGATCGTCGCTCTGTGGGTCTCCGTCTTCTGGATTCATGGCTGAATACGCAGCCAGCTCGCCACCGGCGGAGAAGCCCACGATGCCAATTCGAGCCGGATCGATCTTCCAAGCCTTGGCATGGGCCCGCACCATGCGAAGGGCACGCCGCGTGTCATCCATCGCATCACCTTCCAACGTGTAAGGCGAACCAGGTTCGCGGCAGAGTCGATACCGCAGTACGAAAGCGGCAATGCCATGGTCCGCAAACCACTGCCCCAGCGAATCTCCTTCGTGCCCCAGACAGAGCTTTTGATGGCCGCCACCAGGGGCGATCAAAACGGCTGTGCCCGTGGACTGTCCATCGGCGGGAAAGTAAGGCGTGATCGATGGATGATGCACATTGGTCAGGTTGGTACCCTCCCACTTTTCCGGTTCATCCATACGCTCGACGGACCCTGGGGCACCATCCACCCAGAGTGGAATTTGGGTGGAGGAATCCGCCGCCGATGAATGGACGGCACTGACAACCGATAAACTCAGGACCAAGCAAAACGAGAGGAAACGTGTCATGTTGAACACTGTGTGGGGATGGAATTTCCTGCCCATTGTAGCCGCTGGCAGTAGCGCCAGTAACGGTCACCATGCCGCTCCAGAGTTCCAGCCTCATCCGACGGCAGGGTGCGCGGGAGTCCAGTGGAAGTCTTTTGAAGGCATCGCTCCAGTATCCAAACTGTTTTCAAAGAAGCCTCCCTGCCCGGCTTGTCCGTCAAGAACGCTCGTTTTGAAATTGGCATCGTCGCAATCGAACCGAATGCTCATCTGGCCAGCTTGTCTAGCCGGAAGATAAGGAAAAAGAGAGATCAGGAGATTAGGGACAGGCAATAAATAGTTGCCTTCGGTCGTGGCTTGCGTACCATTACCGATGGTTTCGCTGCTCAAAACCGTGACGCTGATGTAGTTGATAAAGATGCGATCCCCTCGCACTTGCAACCAATCCTCACACGTATGGAGCTTGGGTACCCATGCCTGGCGCGACGTCGTGAGCCGATTTGGGCGGGTGTTCAAGCGAGCAGCGGGTAGCCCCGCACACCTCGCCGAGGAAGCCGGCCGTCGCGGTCAAGGTTGGCTCTGCGCCCGTAATACCCCACTCGGGATATCTTCGGCCTGACCGTCTTCGGAAAACCTTCCACTTTGATTCCCTCCGGGGTCGCTGCTGCGCCGATATCGGAGAATCGGATCAGAATCAGCCAGATGCTCGGTGGCAGCATTCTGCGAGGACCGGATCGTAGTTAAATCGGCCGAAATACAAGCCGCAGGCCTGGCTGAAAAGTGGGTGGCTGAAAAGTGGGTGGCCCGAATGGCTTGGCCCGAATGGCATTTTCCGAATGGCATTTTCCGAATGGCACTTTTTTTAATCTGATGAGTTTTTTTTGCCCCAAATACCCTGCACCTTTTCGATTTCCGTCAATTTCTCTCCTATGTTCACGAATTGTTTCCCGTTTTCTATAACGACGTCGCGCCAATTGCCATCGATTCGGACTGAAAACCTTTTTCCAGGACCAAATCGCTGATCGTATTCTCCATCCATGTTACCGTCCATATAATGCGTTGCATCGACATCTGGACCAGTTACATAGACAGAAGAATCCAACGTTCCATTTCCATCCAAATCGTTCACCACGACATGACGTCCATTGAGTCCATAAACAGAAACGGAATCCGGCGAGCCATTTGCATCTTCGTCTAGGACGCAGACGAGAGGAAAATTCTCACCGAGTCGAGGGTAGAAAAATGCATTGCATCCGTACTTCTTGGCGGCTGAGAGAATGACCATATCGCCGACTACAGTAGAGTCTGCTGAATCAACCCATTCCGGTACTAAATGTTTAAGCTTTGCGGGAATCATAATACTTATTCTCGCATCTGTCAGATCGTTTTTCTTGACAGTATAAGCCAACCAACGAGCGGTACCGATACCTAAAACGAACGATGCCAAACTGATCAGAATCCACGACAAATTTCGAGGTCTCCGTTTTTGTTCTTCGCTAGAATCATCTTCGTTTATGTTAATAGTGAAGCTCCTTTATCGATGAATACAAAATGCGATAAATCTTTGCGTTTACCCAGCGATTCCCGGTGAAGCAGAAAACGCTGTGTTTTACGGGTCCAAACTTATCTAGCGTCGCGCGATGTTTTGCCCCCCTCACCAAGCCGCAAGTCGTTTTGTGTCAACGACTTACGTTTTTTAGTGCCCTCAGTTTGCTGGAAACGCCTGGAGTTTTACGCCTTTTTCCCTGGGCGGATAGATCTATATGACAATTGCCGGGATTACGGGAACCCATCGCGCCGCTTTCGTACGCTCGAGGTGAATGTCTACCGATTACCGTCGTACGAGTTATTTAGCTTTCGTCTGGTTTCTATTAATTTCTTGTATGCTCTGTCAATTCTTGCTGAATCGCCGGACATCAGTGCTTGGCGATACTCTTTTTCGGGACCAATTCCTATAGCAATCACTGCAATCCCAGGTGCACATTCAGCAGCGCTGGTGAATTCAGTGCCCGGAACGGCGTAGCTCCCGGTCCCTCTCAACCAGTCGAAGAACGTGCCGAACGTCCACCGACCTTCTTCTCCGGTAGGATCAGTATGGGTCAGTACGCGATTTCCCACGTACCGATACAAGTTCGCATCACCCGCATTGAAACCGATAGGGTCATTGCTCACGAACCGACCAGCCACCGAGTCGTACATACGGGCACGGAAGTGATAGAGACCAAGCTCCGAGTCAAACTCGCGACCCGTGTACGTATACCGGTTGTTGTCCGCACTTGTCGTACGTGCAGTGCCGCTGGCATCGGTGATCGTAGGTGTCCCATACGCATCATAGGCGTATCTTTCGGTGATGGTTCCTCCGCCGCTTGTCAGAGCGATGACTGAGTATTGTTGGCCGCGGTCGTACTCTGTTGAGCCTTGGCATAAACGCTGACGCGTTTCATGCCGCGTTTTACTGCGTTGGCAGTGTGTTGAAACGACGCGAGGCGAACGAATCTTTCGATTCGATCGCCGGGCGAGGTTTTTATCTCCCGCGCGCGGGCGTGCGCGAGAAGCACGATAGTTTGAGACGGTGGCTGGCATCGCCCTATTTTAGCCGATCGGAACGGTCAAGTGTCAATCTTTGGCGTCCGAGTCTTGCCCTGGTTGCTGCGGCGGATCGGTGGACCCATCGCCATTGGGCGACGGTTTTTCGTCCGGTTTCGCTGGGTGGGTTTTGTCGTGGACTTCTCGTAATCGCTGGATGCTCACGTGAGTGTAGATTTGAGTCGTGTTGAGGTTGGCGTGACCCAGCAGTGTTTGAATGCTGCGGAGGTCCGCGCCGTGCTCCAGCATCGCCGTGGCGGTGGCGTGACGTAACGCGTGGCAACTGCCTTTGCGCGTGATCCCGATGTCTGTCATGTAGTTGCGGACGAGCTGCGAGAGAGTCACTTTGTGGAACCGGTTGCCACGACTGGTCAGGTACACCGTGTCACCGCTGGAATCGCTCACCAGCGTCGGCCGGACGTCGGCGATGTACTTTTGTAGCCACTGCATGGCGCGGACGCCGATCGGGACGCCCCGGTCCTTGCGGCCTTTGCCTTGGCGGATCTTGATCAGTCGCATCTCCGTGTCGATGTCGTCCAAGTTCAGCTTCACGAGTTCAGATCGCCGCATTCCGGTTGAGTAGAACGTTTCCATGATACTGCGGTCGCGCAGGCCGATCGGGGTTGCCACGTCGGCGGCGTTGATCAGCGATTCCGCTTCGCTTTCGCTCAGGTGCGAGGCGGGCAGGCGCTGCTCGGATTGGGGCAGTTCGATGTCCGAGGCGGGGTTGGTTTTGATCCAGTTCTCGTTGCTCAGAAGCAAAGAGAAGCAAATAGGGACAGGCAATGAATAGTTGCCTTCGATCGCGGCTTGCGTCCCATTGCCGATGGTTCCGCTGCTCAAAACGGTGACGCTGACGGAGGTGATGAAGATGCCCAGGCAAGCTCGTGGGGAAGTGATCGATCCGAATGAGGTTCAGATCCTCCACTGTATCGAGAGGTGCGTCCGCAAGGCGTGGCTCTGTGGAACCGATCCCGTTACTGGAGAGTGTTTTGAACACCGCAGGGGCTGGATCCGCGACCGAATGGAATTCCTTGCATCGGCGTTCGGGATCGATTGCCTGACGTTTTCGATCATGAGCAACCACCTACACCTGGTTTTAAGAAGTCGCCCGGACGTCGTCGCGGCGTGGTCGGACGAGGAGGTCGCCCAGCGTTGGCTGCGGCTGTTCCCCGAACGTCGTATCCCTGACGGCAGCCCCGCCGTGCCGACGAGACCGGAACTGAACATGATCCTGAATCAGCCGGCGGTTCTAGCCTCGCGGCGTCAGCGATTGTCGGACGTGAGTTGGTATATGCGCTGTCTCGCCGAGCATATTGCTCGCCGCAGCAACGCCGAGGACAAGGCTCGCGGCCACTTTTGGAAACGTGCGGTGCCATGCGTCGAAACTCTCAATTGGAAGAAGTTGAATTTGTCGTGTGCTTACGCAGTAGCTGCGTGAGTTTCTAGCTTGTCTTTCGGACAGTACGTTGCGGGGTCCGAAGTGATTCTGGTGGTGCAGGGCGACCTTGACCGCTTTGGTGCTCAGATAACCGACGCAATCGCTGTACCTCGTTCTCGTCTGCCCAGAACAACCAGACGCGTCCGAACGGTCGTTGGTCGGCAATCGCCCAACCACGCGTCACCCAGTCTTTCAATTTTTTCTCAGCGACTCCAATCGCGGATGCGAGATCGCTACCAAGCCATTGGTCATCAAGTGGCTCGGGGGCAGTCAGTTGCTGACGACTTGTTGGATCGTCCGCTAGCAGCTTACCGATCATCGACGCTGAAATCGGCTTGGTGTGCCGCGGCGAACGATAGCCTTCTTGCTCAAGTATCTTGGCCACCTCAGGAGTTCGACGCCCTTCCAAAACCAACTCAAGCATACGTGTCATGAGTTCACGATAGTTGTCCATCTGCGGATACAGTGTGACCGTTCGTGTCATCTCGTAAACGCTCTCATATCCACCTCGCCACTGCAATCGAACGTCGACACGCTGAGTGTTGTTCTGGACCGCTACGATCACTTGTTGTAGTAGCAGTCGAATGATCTCTTTACGATCGACAATGCTTAACGATTCGTTCCAAAGTGAATGCACATCGCGAGAACACTGAAGGATCACATCGCGTTGAGCCTGTGCGAGTTTTGTTGAAACTTGGCCTCGTAGCTCGTTCAATTCCTGCTCAGTGGCTTGCAGTTCAATGAGCGACTGCTCCCAATTGTTTTCCAACTGTGCCGCTACCAAACGATTGGCCGGATCAACATGACGATAGCCTCGCTCAGCAACCTCAACTGCATAACGTGCTTGCTCGACGCGATCAACAAACAGTTTCTCCATTTGTTGCCTCCGCGTCTCTTCATTCTCGATCACTTGCAGGCTCAGTTCGACGCCTGCTGGCGAGAGAGCTTCAAGGATTTTACTTTCAACGAAGCTATCCAATATCTCACAACGAATCGAGCTGTGACATGGCGTGGCAGCGGCGACCGTTCGGTGGCGAAAGCAGCCATACATTGAATGAGAATTCTTCGGATAGTTGGCCGACAAGCGACGACCACAATGGCCGCACTTGATGATTCCACCTAACAACGCTGTGCCACCGCGAACCGGACCACTGCGGTCGGGACGACTATCGTTTTCGGCCAGACGTTGTTGGTTATCACAGTACTGCTGCCATGTAATGTAAGCAGGATGTCGATCAAGCAGTAGCACCTTCCACTGTTCGGGCGGAAGATGTTTTTTTGACGTTTTTTGTGGTGATTTAAGACCGTACTTTTTTTTACGTCCATAGCCATACGCGCCAGCGTAGAGCGGGTGTTTGAGCATCTCGTAAACGGTCGTCTTGGCCGCCAAACGCCAGTCGATCTCGTTCGTGCCCCCTGCTTGTCGGTTGCGAAACGGAAGTCGAATGTGATGCTCGGACAAATAATGAAATAAGGCGTGACAGCTACCAATCACGGGTGCATTCCCATTCTACGGACATGTTTGCTAGCAAATCGAATTGGTCTTTGCCCCGTTTTCGCCTGACTTCCCGAGGTTAGAATTGATTGCTTTGATGGATCAATTCTAACTCGTGGCAAGGATGCTGGTGACCTAATGGAGGGAATGACCGTGGATGGATCGCATGGCAAATTGATCGAATCAAATCAAGAAATGATTCTTCGCTTTACTTCTCAGATCAGTGTCGACGCAGTTCAATGGACACAGCAACTGATCAACTGCCCAGGCGACCTGGAATCCATCGAACGCAGGGTGCATCGGGCGTACGCTCACGGAGCCGACTTGCTGGTTGCTGGTTTGATGGCGGCGACTATCAAAGAAGGCAAGGTTTTGGAGGCGGCTGAACAAACCAGGAGAGAATTTTCTCGTCCGCTTCAGAAGGGTCGCGAGCGCTCCGTCGCCGTTCAACTACTCGGGGGCATGGTCGTTTGGGCGGTCACCTTGTACTGCGCTCCCAAGAAGAAACGCTTTCGTAAAGACGACGCGCCGCGGGTCGGGCTAGACATTACTTTATCGCAGTTCGGATTTGGCAAAGGCGTCTCGCCGGGGTTGCAAAGCAAGGTGGCCCGTCAAATGGCGTTGTGTCCTTCGATCGCGTTTGCTCACAAGGAGCTAACTCGCGAGGGAATTGATATCGACATCAAGACAGTCAAGCGAATCACCTATCAGTGCGGTGCAGGATTGTTGGCATTGCGACGACACCGCATTGCACAGTTGCGGAGCAAGCAACTCAAAGCGTCCAGCGAGCTATCGGGCAAACGCGTGTCAGTGCAAATCGACGGCGGGAGAATAAAAATTCGTGGCGAAATGAAGCCAAAATCCGCTGTCATTGAACCAACCGATGAAGACGGCTTGCTGACTGGCAACGCACCGGGACGGTCCAAGAGCACGCCACGTCGAACGTTTTCGGCGGATTGGCGTGAGCCGAAGCTGATGACGATCTTCATCCATGACGAGCACGGCAAGATGGTCAAGAAAACCAAAGCGACCATCGACGGGACGCTGCTTGGTCCTGATGCGATCGCCGAGGTGGTGGCAATGCATCTTCATCGGCTTGGTGCGGCGGAAGCCCTCAGTGTGACGTTCGTCGCCGATGGTGCTCCCTGGATCTGGGATCGTATCGACCGCATCATCCAGCTTGCCGGACTGAAGGATGTCCCGACCTATGAAGTCTTGGATTGCTGCCATGCAGTGCATCACATTTCGCAGGCACTGGCTTCATTGGGCCTAAGCGTCGAGGAACGAAACCCGTTGTATCGTCACCTCCGCAGCCAGCTTCGAAACGGCCAATGGCAACAGGTCGTTGACGACTTAAATGAACTACAAGACACCGACAAACCGAACGTAGCACTTGCGACTGAGATTTCTTATCTTCATCGTCACGGCGAAGCGGGGCGTTTGAAGTATGTACGCTTCAAACAACTTGGTCTTCCTTGCGGAAGCGGTGCGATCGAGAGCGGTATCCGTCGAGTGATCAATCTACGGCTCAAGAGCAATGCGATGTTCTGGAAGAGTGAACATGCCGAGTCGATGCTTCAAGTACGCAGCCAAGTGGTTCCTGATCAATGGGATCAAGCAATGTCGGACCTATCGGAGTTCCGTCGCACCGAAGCCCATGACAGCTGGGACTGGGAACCGAAAAACATGAGCATCAAAATTGAAGACTCTCCTGCCTTGGCGACCTAATCCCGTAAATCGCTTGTCCTCAGCGTCCTTTTTAGGGGAATGCACCCACCAATCACTTGAAATTGTTCAAAGAAAATTTTCATCACGTGACGTGCGGATTCGTCAGGATCGAGTTGTGGCATTCCACGCGCGTCGAGGACATAGCCAACCGGAACATCGTGAAACAACTCCCCGCGCTGAGCTTTGCTCAAACGCCCTCTTTCCAGTCGGACCTTCATGGTGTGCAGTTCCATCTCACTGATGATTCCCTTGAGGCCCAGGACAAGTCGATCGTTCGGATCATGGGGGTCAAAGACACCATCTTCATCTGCAATCAACGTATTGAAAATCGCACATACTTCAAACAGATCGCTCCAGTCCTTTGAGTTGCGAGCCAAGCGGCTCATTTCGAGTCCCGCGACAAGACCGACTTTTTGATCGGTGATTAATTCGAGCAGTCGGCGAAAACCTTCTCGCTGGGCGCTGCCGCTTCCGCTGAGACCAAGATCGTCATCAATGACCATCACTTTGTCGGGCTCCCAGCCCAGTGCAATGACACGATCTTTCATCGCGTACTGACGTGCGGTTGATTCCTGATGATCTCGTAGTTTTGGGCACAGGTGGACTGTCTGACATACACGGCCGCATCAAGCTCGAGATGCTCCGCCGTCACTTTCGGATGAAGGAAGTTCCTTGGGCTCGCTTCGAGAACTGCCTTCGCGCTAATTGCAAAATTATTCATCACTGTCCTCCTCGCCGCGGGGCGACTTCAGTGATGACTTGGCCGCTGCTTGCGACAGAAGTTGCAGAATTCGATGTTTGGTCTGCGGGTCGATCGCATGCTCCCACACGCGATCGAGAGGAACCGCTTTCACTATCGATGGCAACGATAGGCGCGGGGGGGGGACAGCGGCGGGTTTTCCGTCGGGGCGCATGGGAGACCTTCCGTGATTTGTTTGCGGTGGTACCGCTCCAGCCAGCAAACGAGCGATTTGAGTGCGGAAAAGTCAATTATCCCGATTTGGTCAGATCGGCCAATCCCGATTTCCATCGCGTTGCGAGGGATGGTTCTGGGAAGGGCGTTTTCGGGCACAGGTGCTCCTCGATGAAACGAGTTTATTGGCGTGTGCGGCCTACGTGGACCTCAACCCGATTCGCGCCGCCATGGCGGAAACGCCTGAATCGAGCAAGTACACTGGAGCCAAGGATCGGATTGACGACTTGACTCAATGTTCCGATCGGACCCGCGAAAGCACCCACGACTGGGAGCGAAGCCGCGGTCGCCAGCACAGTGGCTGGATGAGTCCGATCGAGATTGACGAGCAGAGCGATCCCGTCGGGCCGCACCTGGATGATTCGGGCAGACGAGGCAGCCTGAAAGGTTTCCTAAGTGTCTCGTTGGCGAGCTATCTGGAATTGCTGGACTGGACGGGCCGTCAGCTCCGCAGTGACAAGGTCGGTGCGATCCCCTCGCACTTGCAGCCGATCCTCACACGTATGGGCTTGGATACCCATGCTTGGTGCGACGTTGTGAGCCGATTTGGGCGAGTGTTCAAGCGAGCAGCGGGTAGCCCAGAACACCTCGCCGAGGAAGCCAGCCGTCGCGGTCAAGGTTGGCTCTGCGCCCGTGACAACCCACTCGGGATATCTTCGGCCTGACCGTCTTCGGAAAACCTTCCACTTTGATTCCCTCCGGGGTCGCTGCTGCGCCGATATTGGAGAATCGGATCAGAATCAGCCCGATGCTCGGTGGTGGCACTCTGCGGGGACCTGATCGTAGCTAAATCGGCCAAAAAACAAGCCGCAGCCCGGACTGAAAAGTGGGTGGCCCGAATGGCACAGTCATTTGAATTTTGTGCAGTGAACTTGCGCAGTTCGTCTATTGGCAATCTGCGTTTTTTCGTAAATTTTACAGGTCGCCTGGGCGTTGATCTTGCTTCGATGCGCTCTCGGCCTCGATGATGTGAATGCCCTCTCTGGTCAATGCTGCTACGCGAGACCAGGGAGGGTTTTCTATGTCCGTTATACCGAACAGCGCACCTCGTCGCAGCTTCAACTTGGGCAACGCTGTTGCTGGGTTTCTTTTACAGCCCGAACTTCCGTTTTCGCAAATCCTCACGCAGGACCGGATCGCACGAGTCTTTGCTCGGCACGGCGGAACCTTTGGACGCACCTACACCACGGCCATCGTATTATGGGCGTTCATGGGCCAAGTTCTACGAGATGGAAAAGAGGCCGCATGCCAGTCCGCCGTATCTCGGATCCTCAGCTTTCTGCAAATCGCTGGGGACGATGAGGCTGATCCCGATACCCGCGATTACTGTCGAGCACGAGCCAAGCTTCCTGAAACTGCACTCCATGAGTTGGCTTCTGACGTCGCCATCGAAGCGGAGGTGCAAGTCGATTCAAAGCATCTTTTCAAGGGACGTCATGCCAAGCTGATTGACGGCTCCACGTTCATGATGCCCGACACGATAAAAAATCAAATTGCATATTCCCAGAACACAGCGCAGAAACCAGGGATTGGATTTCCGATCGCTCGCATCGTCGTTGTCCTCTCATTGGCACCCGCCTGTGTCATTGATGTTGCCATCGGAAAATACAAGGGCAAGGCAACCGGTGAGACTGCGCTTCTACGCCAACTACTTGACTGCTTCGAATGTAGAGATATCGCCGTTGCCGACAGATTCTACGGCAACTATTGGATGATCGCGTTGTTGATAGCCCGTGGAGTCGACGTCTGCTTCCGCAAGCATCAAGCCAGACGCACTGACTTTCGAACTGGCAAGCGATTGGGGAAAAATGACCATCTTGTCACATGGACGCGCCCGAAACGGCCTGCTTGGATGAGCCCAGAGATGTATGACACGATGCCACTGGAAATCGTCCTTCGAGAGATTCGCTATATCATTGACGAACCCGGTCGAAAACAAGACCCGTTCGTGATTGTCACAACTCTGTATAACTGCGAACAAGTTAAGCAGGAGGTGACGATCGATGACATTGCCGAACTGTTCGGTTATCGCTGGAACTCGGAGCTCGATATTCGCAGTATCAAAACGCATCTGAACTTACATCACTTGCGTTGCAAATCACCAGAAATGGTTCGTCGCGAATTCTGGACGACGATCCTGGCGTACAACGCTATCCGAACGACCGCCGCTTGTAGTGCTGCATTGAATAACGTCAATCCAAGACGCATCAGTTTCGTGAGCACTTGCCAGTTCGTACTTTCAGCGTGGGACATGATGGCCAGTGGACTGATGGCGATCGAAAAAGTACTTGGCTACTGCTTGAGCCGATTGAAACAGATTTCAAATTGCCTAGTTGGCAATCGTCCTGGAAGGTTTGAACCCCGAGTCCTGAAGAAGCGACAAAAGAACTACAATCTCATGATGCAACCGCGAGGAGAGCTCAAAGCCCGACTTGCCAACGGAGACAACTCCTTTGAGACGAAGTAGTTGCGTATATGACTGTGCCATTCATGGGTGGCCCTCTTTTTTTCCCCGACGCGGGCAATACAAACGTCAACACTGCAACCACGCTGCATATGGACAGCTTTGCGAGATTTCTCATGAGCACATTTCTGGTTGGATGGTTTCTGGATCACTCAGCAGTATCGTCGGATGCAAACAACAGCGGTGCCATCTCGTGCAAACTGCGACGCCAGGTTTGCCATTCATGTGCCGTCTCGGGTGAAAGATAGTAGTGGCTGTTGATGCCTGCTTCCTTGAGTGCTTTTGCGTTCGCTTCGGGATCGCCGCCGCGTCTGGGCCGCCGTCCGCCGCCGACTTCCTTGCTGCCGTAGCTTACAAAGACCAGCTTGACGTTTTTCTTGAAGCCATCCGTGTCGTTGACGTCGTCCATGGAGATCGAACCGCCACTGAACAGACCGATGTGCGAAAACTTGTCGAGATTTTGGAGCGTAATTGCTTTGGTTTCCATGCCGCCCATGGAAAGACCGGCCATGGCTCGGTTGGGTTGGTCGGTCACTGTACGGAAGCTGGAATCGACGTACGGGATCAGTTCGTCGACCAGCACCGTTTCAAAATGTTTGATGTCGAAGCCTCCGATTCCGCCCGGCCGTACATCATTGGTCATGCCATAAGTCATCACGATGATGAACGGCTTGGCCTTACCGTCGGCAAGCAGGTTGTCCATGATCAGACCGGCGTGTCCTTGGACACTCCAGCCGTACTCGTTCTCGCCCCAGCCGTGCTGCAGATAAAGGACGGGATAGCGTTTTGCCTGATCGCTGTCGTATCCCGGCGGAGTGTAGACGAATGCATGGCGCTCCGTGTTGGTGCTTTCAGAGTAGAAGAGGACCTCTCGCAGTTGGCCGTGCGGGACTTTCTTGACCGCGTAAAAATCCTTGTCCTTGGCCGGCACTTCCACGCCGCTGCCCCATCGCATCGCACCAAAAAAGTATTTGCTGTTGGGGTCTGGAACCTTCGCGCCGTCGATGATCAGCTCGTAGTAGTGGAATCCTTCGTCTAGTGGTCGAGTGTAACCAACCCACGCACCGTCCTCGTCCTTGATGAATTCACTGCTGTCTCGGAACGTCACACCAACGCTTTTAGCATCCGGCGCGACGATTCGGAACTTGACGCGGCCTTGCGAATTCACTTGCGGGAATTGCTTGCCCGACTGGTTGGTTGTCGCCGGTTGGAAGTCGTCAATGATGTCTGCCGGAGCAGCGCCGGATTGCTTGTCGCTTGACGCGTTTGTTGCTTCCTTGGCGTTCCCCTGTCTCTTAGCACCCTCCTGAAAAACGCTTTGCGCGAACCAGTACAAGCTACTGCTCCAATGCTGCGGATCGTGACCGTGCCCGTCGACGTGCCAGACGTGTTCGATCTCATTCTTCTTCAAAAACTGACGGACGTTCTGGCTGATGCGGATCAGTCCGTCCTTGTTACCGCAGGAAATCCATAGCAGCTTCAGTTTCGCCTTCGCCGCGTTGACGTCGGGGATTAACTGGTCCGCCGGCTTGGTGTTGGGTGCGGCAGAGAATGGACCGACCCAAGCGAATGTGTCGAGATTCCCGAGTCCGAAGTTGAACGATTGGCCGCCGCCCATCGAGAGTCCGGCGATGGCACGCTTTTCACGGTTGGCGTCGACCGAGTACTTCGATTCGATCGCGGGGATTACGTCGTTAAGCAAGTCCTTCTCGAAGACCGCGAATGCCGGCGCACTTGCCATGACATTGCCTTCCGCCCGATCGTTCTTTTGTGCTCGACCGTTGGGCATCACGACGATCATCGGTACGGCTTTGCCATCAGCGATCAAATTATCAAGAATCAAGTTCGGCGACGCGAATCGTTGCCACTCCGTTTCGTCGCCACCGATCCCATGCAGGAGATAGAGCACCGGATACTTCTTGTCCGCTGTGTATCCCGGCGGAGTGTAGACATTCATCTTGCGTGTTGTGCCAACGGTTTTCGATTCATACTCGACCATTTCGAGTTTACCGTGAGGCACATCACGTTCCGATTTGAATCCTTCCGGTGGTACGCCGAAAATTGCGACATCGTCCGGACCGAGTTCGATTAGCCCGCCAAAACCGCCACGACGTCGCTGCGGTGGCTGGCTGGGACTTGCCTCATTTGAAACGGAATCATCACTTGCGTCGTGTGCCGCTGACTTGTCACCGGCGAGTCTTTCGACAGTCACGGCCATCACCATTGGAGCACTATTGTCGTCCCCTTTGACGAACTCGATGGTCTGAATCTTGTCCGCACGCTTTGGCTTGACGTTCAAATATCGAATCTGTTGTTGGCCCAGCATGTAGGCGAACTCGCTCATCGGCACGTCGACTCGGCGAATGTAGTCTGCGAAGTGAACCGCATTGAGCAATTCATGATCTTCCGTTTTTCCGTCGTCGTACGTCAGGCGAACGATCATCGAAACGGACTTGTCGCTATTGAACGGATGGCTCCAGCCACCCACCCCACTGAGCAAATGAATGGCCGCCGCAGACGTGCCACACGGCATTGAAACCGACTTGGGCATCTGTGGAGGCAGCGAACCGTTTGGTCCGTGCAAAAGGATGATGTTCGGCTGGGATTTTCCTTGCGGATCGGTCAGTACGAATGGAATACCGTTGAAGAGCTTCGGTCCCCAGTCAGGGAACATCATGCGGTCCGGACCATCGTCTCCTTCGTGGAACAACCCTTTGGTGCTGATCGCAGTGGCTATCTTCTCGAGCGGCAGCGGGATGTACTGGCCGCCTGAAGTCAGGAATTCCAGCAGGTCTGTCAGTTGCTGTTCGTTAATCTGCTTTTCAAATCCCTCGGGCATCACCGACTTTCGAGAAGCGATCAGCTCGTCGATGTCCTCACGAGCAACATTGATTTCTTTTGCCTGCGAATCGACAATCGTGATCGAAGTGCGAGTCTCGCCAGCCAACATTCCGTTGATGACCATTCCGTCGAGTGTCAGCACGTTGTAGAGACGAAAGTTGCCTTCGACGTTGCGAGACGGATCGATGATGTGTGTCAACAATTCCTGTTTTGGATGGACGGCCATGCCCGTCAGATCGGGGCCGATTTTATGCCCCATCTCGCCGTGCTTATGACAGGCCGCGCAGACCTTCTTGAAAACTTCCCGTCCTGCGTCGACGTCACCCGTCCTCTCCGTCACGTGCATCAGAGACTGAAGTACTTTTTCGCGATCGGCGTCAGGCAATCCGCCTCCCCTCGCCAACAGTTTCTCGGCCTGAGCCCGCAAGGATCGATCAGGAAATGATCGCAGTGATTGTTTCTGTTCCAGAGACAACTCGTTCAAGTCAAACTGTTTTTCTTCGACCGCAGCGAGTAGCGACTTGGCCCAAGCCGGCTTGCCCAGCATGACACTGATCGCGGCCGACTTTATATTGGGTGTCATCGTGGGCAGAGCTTCAACAATCACTTCGCCAGCGGAACCGGACTCGCTCAATGGCAACGCCTCCAGCATCATTTCCGCAACGCCCGGCGGCGTCTGCGGAGTCAATTGATCGATGATCGTTGCGACGGCGTCCTCGTCGGTCGCACGGAACCCGACAAGGTCCCGGGCTGCCGAGCCACGCTGATCGGCGCTCGCATCGGGATTTTCGATGATCGCAACCAACGATTCCACAATCTCATCGGCGTACTTGCTCAGAGCGTCTGTGCCTACGCGCGATGCGAGCCGCAGCAATTTACCCTTGAGTGTGCTGTCGCCGTTTTCAAATGTTTTGACAAACGCCGCGTCAAGCGACGCGGTCGATTCCTTCCCATAGTCCGATGGCAAGCCACCGGTCAATCCGTCCAGAATGGGCGTCGACAGTTCGGGGTTTGCACCAGCCAAATTGGAGATGATCCTCTGCAAACTGTCTGCGTCCGGTTTGGCTCGGGCGAGGTGTTCGGTAACTTGACGAGTGATGCGAAGCACTGCGTCGGAGGGTTTGCCCTGTTTCGAAGTAACCTGCTGCAGGTAAGAAACGGCATGGCTGGCCGCTGCCGATGTCAACGCGTCGACCAAAACCTTGTCGGTCTCTGCCGAAGCCAATTCAGCAACCAACCCACCAGCCTCGGCCGAGGCTGGCATGTCGGCCAGCGTCAAAATCGCTTGCAATTTTACCTGAGCATCGCTGTCGCGGAACAACCCGCGATGCTGCATCAACAATGCCAACCCGGCTTCGTTATGCGGCAACACAGCGATCGCATTTCGACGCACTCCGGGCGATGTGTGTGTCAACGCCGTTTGGAGACCACCAGTGACATAACCCGCTGCTTTGTATTTCACATCCAGCTTGAGATATCCCAAGCCGTCCATCGTGTGAAGCGCATGGATCGCGCCAGCGTTGAGCCCGATCTCATCCACCGATTCATCAGCCACCAACGCCAGCAGACCCTCCAACACGTCGTCCGCACCGCGTTCGATCAGCAATCGTTGCGACTGCAATCGCCACACCAATGAAGGATGCGTCAGTTGCTTCACAAGTTGTTGATTCGACGCGTCAGCCAGACTTGCGAAGTCGTGAAGCTTGGCGGTTCCATCATCGGTCGGAACCACTCGGTAGATGCGACCGTGCGTTTTGTCACGCAAATCACTTTCGTACGCAGCACCTTTTCCCGTTTCAAATCCATTGGGTGTTGGATTGTGTTGGACAATGTAGTTGTACCAGTCGATCACCCAAACGGCTCCGTCCGGTCCAACTTCGGCCATCACCGGAGCACTCCACTGGTCATCGCTGGCCAGTAGATTGAGCGGACTGATTGATTTGTAGTCCGCTCCATCGCGACTCAGCACAAACGTTCCCACAAGGTGTCCCGTTGGCCCGCATACGAACGCCGTCCTGTTCCACCATTGCTGAGGAAACGTACGAGCCGTGTACAACGCGTGCCCGGCACCGGCCGTGTAGGCACCGTGATGATCCACCTGGCGAACGTTCTCGGTGATTGGCTCAAACCTTGCCGAGTCAGCGATGCTGCCCAGCGTGGACGGTGACCAACCTCGAACACTCTCGTAGTATCGATTTGGGATGGGAACGAACATGCTCGGGTTGCCGTTCGCCGTCGATCCGAAGATCAGCCCTTCTTCGCTGATTCCCAGTCCCCATGTGTTGTTGTTGCTGGATCGGACGAACTCCAGATCGGTGACTGTCGGCGGATCGCTTTGCGAGAGCTTAAAACGAAAGAAGCCCTGTCGAAAACGCTGTGACTGTTTGCCGCCAAATTCGGGAGCACTGTTGTTATAGCCCTGCATGCCCCAGATCCAGTTGTCCAGTCCGTAACGAAAGTTGCTGACTCCGCCATGCGTGTCTCCGGCGGCCCAGCCGGTGATTAGCGTGGTCCTCTGGTCAGCTACGTCGTCGCCGTCAGTGTCTTTCAGATACAGCGTCTCGGTCGCATTCTGAACCACCGCACCGCCACGAACGATCACAATGGCGGTCGGGATACTCAGTCCTTCGGCAAAGACGGTGAACTTGTCGGCAACATGGTCGCCATCAGTGTCTTCGCAAATCCGGATGCGGTCGCGGTCCTTGCCAAGCTCGTTTGGATAGTCGACTGTCTCGCATATCCACAATCGCCCACGTTCGTCCCAGTTCATCGCAATCGGTTTGGACTTAAAATCGCGTTCGTCCGCATATCGCTGAACGGTCATGCCTTCGGGAGTGACGAAATGCTTCATCGATTCTTCTGGCGACAGTGGGTTCTGCATCAACGTTTTCGGCGCGCCCTGCGTGCCCCACTGTCGACTCGGTGTGTAGTTCGGAATCTTGGGGCCGACATCGGTATATTCAAACTCGGCAACGTCGGTGCGAAGGGGCGTCATCTTGGGTGTCACAAACGCCTGCGATTCACGGAATGCTGTCACGTTGCCCGGATCGTCGCCGCAGGCCCAGCGAATGCCACGTTCGACGAGGTTATGAAAACCGGGCTGGTTAAAGGTTCGCTGATCGTGCCCCCAAGCCGTGTAGAACACGCGCCCTTTGCCATGCGTCCGCACCCATGTCCATGGCTCCCGTTCGTTGCCGTCAGCCTGCTCGCCTTCGACTCGATACTCCAACACCTTTCGGTCTTTTTCGTTGTGCAGGTGATGGATGTAGGTTTCATCCCAACTGGTAAAGCTGCCGTAGCCCTTCATGATCGGATGATCCTCGGCAGCAATTTCGGTTGTAAACACCTGGCCGCCGTGTCGCTGAAACTGTCCGCCCATCAAGGCAACGATGTCTTTGTTGTTTCGCCAACAGAATGTCGCGCAGTGCAACGGAACAAACCCCTTGCCTCCAGCAACGTAGTCAAGCAACGCTTTGGCCGGTGCTTCATCGATGCGGTCGATGTTGGCGTAAAGCACCACTCCGTCGAACTTGGCAAGCGTCTCCGGATTAACGTCATCCATCCGGTCGGTGTATTTCATTTCGATCCCACGTTGCTCTAACGCAGGTGCGAGTTCCTGAAACCGACGTGCAGGTTGATGAGGCCCATTGTCGCCGATGAACAGCAGGTTCAGGTCGGCGGCCTCTGTCGAAGCAGCCGATACTGAAAGACACATTAGGAACAGGCAGATGAGCCGGAGACTTGAGCTGAGCGGGGGAGTGGGTTTCATTATTATTCTCACGTGTTGGATTGTATTTGTTATCGTTGGCGCTGTAGATCAAAAGATTAGCCAAGAGTGAAGTCCGGCAGACGAACGATCTCGCCTCCCTTGGTGGCAGACTCGTGTGCGCAAATTCCGACGCACGTCCAGTTTGCACTGGTGACGGCATTGGGCCGCGGATCGCGATCTTCCAGCAAAGCGGAAATGAATTCATGGACCAAGTGCGGGTGCGAACCACCGTGACCACCACCTTGCAGAAACGACAGGTGCTCCGCATCGTGTATTTCGGCAGGCAATGTGAATCTCTGAATCTCCTGGGGCAGCAGGTGAGCGAAATCCGGAACGTCAATCTTCTCCGCAATCTCAGGTTCCGGCTTCTTCGCCGTGTGCATCACGTGTGGTTCGTTTTCCACCAGCGTCCATTCAAAACTCTTCTTCGTGCCATAGACATCGAAACTCTCGCGGTACTGCCGCGCGACGTCGTACAAGCACCGCCAGATGTGTGCCGTCAAATCAGAGTCCTTAATCTTGATGTGAGCTGACTGAAGCGCGAACGTATTGCCGGACTTCTTCGCAATATCGTCGCGAACCTGGCCCGATCCGAAACAGCTCACGTATTCCGCCAAACCATCCACCAGCCCCAGACAGGGGCTCACGACGTGCGTCGCATAATGCATCGGGATCATTTCTTCCCAGTAGCTGGGCCAACCGTCCATGTCCTGCGGATGAGACGCTGCCAAGTGCTGGATCTTCCCAAGTTCACCTTTCTCATACATATCTTTGATAAACAGATATTCGCGGCTGTAGACAACCGTCTCCGCCATCATGTACTTCAGACCGGTTTCTTTGACTTTCTGGACGATCTGGCGGCAGTCGTCGATCGTCGTTGCCATGGGGACCGTACACATCACGTGCTTACCCGCATCCAGTGCCTTCAGTGACATCCACGCGTGATCCGGAATGGGACTGTTGATGTGGACGAAATCGATGTCGGGATCCGCCAGCACCTGATCGTATTCGGTGTATCGCTTCTCGATGCCAAACTGGTCGCCGGACTTGTTCAGTTCCGCTTCGTTGCGACGACAGATCGCGGTGACATCTGCGTTGGGATGCGATTTGTAGATCGGAATAAACTCTGAGCCGAAGCCCAAACCAATCATGGCGGCATTGACAGTACGACTCACAGCATTCTTCCTTTCATTCGCGTGGGCGCTTGAAACACACTGGCTCGCAACACGCTGGGGAACAGATTCGAGAGCGCGGCCAAAATCGACCGCGCGGACTCGGGGCGGAGAACACTCCGATTTTGGCTATTGTCTCATCTCGCAGTTGTTCCGCTATGACATTTTGCGCACAATAATTGAGATATTTCACGACCTTTCCTAAGCAACGATGCCGCTGCATTGCGATACTGTTTGCTGCGAAAGATTCAATGACTGAGTATTTTCCCCGATGCCACGACGAAGCGTAGCTCTGCTGATTGAAACCTCGAATTCGTACTCTCGCGGTGTGCTGGAGGGAATCACGCGGTACGTTCGTCATCATGAGCGATGGTCCATCTTTTTGCCCGAACAGGAACGAGGCGGCAGGCCACCTCAATGGCTTGGAAGGTGGAAAGGTGACGGCATCATCGCGAGAATCGAAACTGACGAAATTGCTGCCGCGTTGCGAAAGACGAAGTTGCCGGTCGTTGATGTGAGTGCGGCTCGGCACCTGCCGGATATTCCGTGGGTGGAAACCGACGACGATGCCATTGCCGAACTCGGTGTCAAGCATCTGCTCGATCGAGGCTTTCGGAACCTGGCCTATTGTGGCGATCCGGGATTCAACTGGTCGAACTGGCGGCGAGACAAGTTCCGATTGCTCATTGAGTCGGCCGGAGCCGCTGCCAACGTTTATGATTCCCTTTCTCGCAATGATCCGAAGTATTCGTGGAACCGTGAGAAACGAGGCTTGGCAAAGTGGCTAATAGGGCTGCCGCGCCCGATCGGGATCTTCGCCTGTTACGATATTCAAGCCCAGAAGGTGCTTGAAGTCTGCCGGGAACTGGGTATCGCAGTGCCGGAAGAAATCGCGGTGCTGGGAGTCGACAACGACCAGCTTCTTTGTGAACTTGCCGATCCGCCCTTATCCAGTGTCATTTGCAATACGCAACGGACGGGCTTCGAGGCAGCGGCATTGCTGGACCGCATGATGAATGGCGAACAGATTGATTCTGCCCCCATCCTCGTTGCCCCGCTGGGAATTCAAACCCGGCATTCCACCGATATTCTGGCCATCGACGATCCGGACATCGTTGTCGCCTTGCGATTCATTCGCGAACACGCGCTGGAGGGAATCAATGTGGCGGATGTCGTCCGGCGCGTGCCGTTGTCGCGACGAGTTTTGGAAAGTCGATTCACGAAGATCCTTGGCCGGTCACCGCACGAAGAACTGACTCGCCTGAAGCTCGAACGAATCAAAGAGTTGTTGAGTGAAACAGATCTCTCGTTGTCCGAAATAGCGAGGCGGACCGGCTTCGATCACGACGAATACATGTGCGTGTTCTTTCGCAAGTTGGAAGGCATGCCACCGGGTCACTTTCGACAACAGAATCGTTAAACGTAGATGTTGTCCGTTGGGGAAACTTCGCAGCGTGCATGGTATGATTGCCGGGAGAGATGCACGTCGTTTTCAAACCAAGAGGTCAAGCATGAACTCACCAAGCGAGAGCAGTTCACTCATTCGACGTAAGTTCATCCGTCTGTCCAGCGGGATCATCAGCGGTATGGCAATGCCGGGCCTCATGAGGCGTTCAGTTTTCGCCGAGGATCTGCGAGCGTAGCTAGATTAGGGACAGGCAATACACAGTTGCCTTCGGTCGTGGCTTGCGTACCATTACCGATCGTTCCGCTGCTCAAAACCGTGACGCTGATGTAGTTGATAAAGATGCGATCCCCTCGCACTTGCAACCAATCCTCACACGCATGGGCTTGGATGCCCATGCCTGGTGCGACGTCGTGCACTGATTTGGTCGGGTGCCCGAGCGAGCAGCGGGTAGCCCCGCACACCTCGCCGAGGAAGCCGGCCGTCGCGGTCAAGGTTGGAGTTGTGCCGGTGACAACCCACTCGGGATATCTTCGGCCTGACCCGCTCGGAAAACATCTCACTTTGATTCCATCCGGGGTCGTTGCTGCGCCGATACTGGAGAATCGGATCCGAATCAGCCCGGATGATCGGTGGTGGCACTCAGCGAAGATCGGATGGAAGCCAAATCGGCCCAAAACAAGCTGCAGCCCGGGTCGAAAAGTGGGTGACTTTCTTTTCTCCCGAAGGGCTGTGCTACTCGAACGACCACAGCGTTAAGCTTGTCTGATCCTTGATCAGGAGACCGTTCTTCAACAGCACTGGCGGTGCCCATGTGGGGCTATCGCCGACCTGGTAGCTGGCGACTTCTTCAAGAGCTTCCTCGGTGGCCTTGATCACCTGCAGTTGCCCATTGTCCAGCAAGGCGACAACGTGGTCCGGGATCGACAGGAACGCCACGTTATCTCCAGTTCGTCCCGGCCCCAGCCATAGCACTTCACCGGTCGCGGTGTCCAGGCAGAACAGTTGCCCCTTCTTGTAGTGCGAGAACCCAAACAGCAGGTCTCCGTTGATCACGGCGGTGCTCATGTCCAAGGCGACGTCCTTTTGGAACCAGCGTTCCTTCACCGACCACTTGCCGTCCTTTAGCTCTGGTTCCAGGCCATAGATGCCTCGATTCTCGCCGCCCAATAGAATCCGCCCGTTGTGCAACGTGGGCGTCGGCATGTTTTGGTTGCTGGTGTATTGCGGAAGGGGGAACTCCCACAGCGCCACGCCCGATTCACAGTCCACGCCCACGAGGGCACGATGGTTCCAATCAACGATCTGGCGGACCCCATGAATTTCGACAACCAACGGCGACGAATAGGAAGCGCCATCGTTGCCCTGGCTCCAAATTTCGTCGCCCGTTTTCACGTCCAACGCAATCAACGCTCCTTTGTCGTCATTGCCAAAGTGAGCGACCACGCGATCACCGTCAATAATGGGCGAAGTGGAGGCGCCCCAGTTAGGGTGATTCTTGGGGAAGCGTTGCCGGTAGTCACGACGCCACAGCAGGTCGCCCGACTCCGCGTCCCAGGCGGAAATCTCACCAAGGCTGCTCAGGGTGAAGATTCGGCCGTCGGCGATGATGGCCGATGACTTCGGGCCATCCCCATGCCGCTCGCCACCCGACGAGGCTTGGAAAGGAACCGCATGAGTCTGCTTCCAAATCTCCTTCCCCGTGGCCAGTTCCAGGCACTGCAATACTTCGTCATTTCCCTGGCGAGTGTGCTGATATACGCGATCATCGGTCACCAACGGAGACCCGTATCCCGTGCCAACATCCACCTGCCACAGCTTGGTTAGCGATTTCGGCCACTCAGCGGGCGGCTGAAAGTGATCGACCCAACCGTCGCGTTGCGGGCCGAGAAAGCCGGGCCAAGTCACGTCGCTGGCCGCCAGCAACGAGCCGTTTAGCATGGAAGAACCGAGCACCCATGCCAAAGCAATCCGAAATAGCGTGGCGTGGCGAGTCATTTTCACGTTTGATTTCCAGGATTTGGGGCAGCGCGATCGGGGGTGGATCCGGTACGGTTGTCGCACCCACCAAATGACCAAGGGGTCTCAGAGACCGCCATTGTGCAAGCTTCAACGCGTCGGGAAGAGAAGAGGAAGAGATTAGGAGAGAAGAGGGACAGGCAAGGAATAGTTGCCTTCGATCGCGGCTTGCGTACCATTGCCGATGGTTTCGCTGCTCAAAACCGTGACGCTGACGGAGGTGATGAAGATGCCCAGGCAAGCTCGCGGGGGAAGTGATCGATCCCAATGAGATTCAGATCCTCCACTGTATCGAGAGATGCGTCCGCAAGGCGTGGCCCTGTGGGACCGATCCCGTTGCGGGAGAGTGTTTCGAGCACCGCAGGGGCTGGATTCGCGACCGAATGGAGCTCCTCGCATCGGCGTTCGGTATCGATTGCCTGACGTTTTCGATCATGAGTAATCACCTGCACCTCGTCTTAAGAAGTCGCCCGGACGTCGTCGCGGCGTGGTCGGACGAGGAGGTCGCCCAGCGTTGGCTGCGACTGTTCCCCGCACGTCGCAACCCTGACGGCACCCCCGCCGTGCCCACGGCGGCGAAACTGAACGAGCTTAAAAGTGAGTGGCCCTCTTTTCAAAGTGGGTGGCTCTCTTTTCCTCTTTTCTTCTTCTTTTCCTGTTGCGGGAACTGATTCGGTTGCATCAGGCCGGCCAACTCCGAGTGACGATCGACCGTCGCTATCCACTGTGCGATCTCGCCGAAGCTCACCGACGAATCGAGGCGGGCGTGGATCGCGGCAAGGTCGTTGTTTTTCGTGACGCGGATTCCGAGGTTTAGAAGCGAGGAGGTACAGCCAATGCGTTTCGGGCGACTGCTACAATACAGCGGTCGGCCGTCACTGGAAAATTTCACCCCTCCTATCAGAATCCATCGATCAATGCGTCATTTCATTCTTTCTGTAGCCTGTTCGCTCTCGCTGTGCAACGTTGTCACCGCGGAGGACGTGACCATCACGCCCGATGTCGTTTACGGGCACAAGTTCGGATTGGCGACAACTTTTGACGTGTTCACGCCGACAGCCGAATCCAACGGCGCGGCGGTATTGTTCATGGTCAGTGGCGGTTGGTTTTCCAACTGGACGCCGCCGGAGCAAACGCAACACATGCTTCGCCCGCTAACCGACAAAGGGTTCACTGTATTCGCTGTTCGCCACGGCAGCAGCCCCAAGTTTTCGATTGCGGAAGCGGTCGCGGATGTTCAGCGAAGCGTGCGGTTCATCCGCGCGAACGCCGATCGTTTTCACATCGACCCAAATCGTATCGGAGTGTTTGGTATGAGTGCCGGTGGACATTTATCGTTGATGCTGGGAACAGCTTCGGACGAAGGCGACGCCGACGCGAAAGACCCCGTGGCGCGAACCAGCGATCGAGTCCAAGCGGTTGTGGCTTATGTCGCTCCGACAGACCTGCGAGTGATGGCGACCGACGCGCCGGACCGGTTGGCCGCCTACGACCGATTTCCGGCACTGGTCATCAATCGTGACGATGCCGCGAAAGATTCTCCCCTCCTGCACGTCACGTCCGACGATGCTCCGACGCTTCTACTTGCCGGAGTAAAGGATGACTTGGTACCCATTTTCCACAGCCGCAACATCCATTCCGCGTTCGAGAAAGCGAAAGTATCGACCAAAATAATCGAGTTTCCCGAAGCGGGTCACGGATTCGCAGGCAACGACGCAGAGCAGGCGACTCAAGCGATGGTCGCGTGGTTTGAGCAATACCTCGCCAAAAAATAACTAGGCTTATCGGTAGAATAGGGACAGGCAAGAAATACTGGATCATCCGACGGAAGCGTGCGCCGGAGGTTTTGGAGGATCGCCTCAAGTGTCCAATGATTGATTGGTGGGATTGAATTGCCAGCGTTCGACTGGGCCTGCCAGGAAATTAAACTGGGCCTGCCGGGAAACTAGACTGGGGCCTGCCAGGAAAAACGGAGCGAAGCTCTGCAGAGGTGCGGGCTGGGCAAGGGATATCCCGGTCGATGGTTCGCCAACGGTGTCTTTGAAAACAGATTGGATACCCGAGCGATGCCTTACAAAAACCTTCCACGGTACTCCCGCGCACCCTGCCGTCGGATGAGCCCGAATTTCCCCGTCGTCATTGTCGCCTCGCCACTGTCGCCTCGCCACTGTCGCCTCGCCACTGTCGCCTCGCCACTATCTCCAAACAGTGGCCCCCCACGCTCTGGCGAGTGTGGCTACGTCTGTTTTCTGCGGTTGAAGTGGAGGTCGTGAATCCGGAGGGCCGGCTATGACTCGCGTATGGGCGACATCGGATCGCGTGGGTTCCGCGAACTACTCGTTCAGCAAGGGGTGCTGGCGGCGAACGAGAGGAAACGCGACTGCCTGGCCGCCCTGACGATGCGATTCAAACACGGCACAAATCATCTCCACGGTCAGTGACGCCTCGGCGGCGTTACACAAGGGCTCCCGATTGTTCCTGACCGCGTCGACCAAATCTTCCGCGGCGACGTCGTGATGTTCCACTCGACGGATCCCCGCGGGGTCAGGCTCGCTGACACCAACGCCGCCACTGGTGATCGGCAGCCAGCCAAGCGGCGGATCGATCGAGGCAAAGGGATTGCCCGGCAGCAAAAATGCCAGCGGATTGCGATCGGCATAGATGGCGATCGTGCCTTCACTCCCGATCAGGCGCAGGCCGAATCCTTGATTCTGTGTTCCATCATTGGCGACCGAATCAAAAAACGCGACCACTCCGCTGTCGAGCAGATACCTCGCGTGCAGTTCATTTCCCACCATCGGCCCCAGCCCCTCACCACCGGGGCGAATGTCTGCGCTGGTCACTGGCCGGCCGTCTTGAAGCAGCACCGCCGAACATGAGCGGGGTGGACCGGCAAGCATGGTGATCATGTTCAACACGTGTGAGCCGAGAACCCAAAGATCTTCACAACCGCCGCGGCCGTCTCCTTTTCCCCGTCCACGAATTTCAAGCAACCGGCCAATACGACCGTCACGCAATAGCCCCGCAACGACCTCCAAGGTGGGATGGTATCGATTGCGGTGGGCGACCGCGATTCGCGTATGATGAGTCCGACAGGCAGCAATCACCTCATCGGCTTCGGCAGGAGTTCGGACGAACGGCTTTTCAACGTAGATCCCTTTCACGCCAGACTCGACGGCGGCCAAGATCATGTCTCGGTGTTGATCCGCGTGTCGCGGACACACCGCGACGATATCGGGTTGGACCTTTCGCAGCATCTCGCGATAGTCGGCGTATCCCGCTGCTGCTGGCAGTTTCAGCTTCGCTAGTTCTTTCGTTCTGCCAGCCTCGTTGTCATCGGCGACCGCGACAATCGATGTCCCAGGTAGCCGTTGCCACACGGTGTCCAAACCATGGCCATAATCGCCGCGCCCCGTGCTGCCAATGACCGCAACGGTCAGTGGACGTTGGTCTGCATCCGGCTGAGCCGCCAAGGCAGTCGCAGTGAGCCCCGATGCCAAGATGACAAATTTGCGACGATCCATTATCGTTTTTCTATCTGTTTAGGTTTTGGAATTGGATTTTCATCCGCTGCATTCGCGTGCCGCGGCCGTCGAAACGGCGTCGCAGGAAACGGGCGGCATTTTTGAGCGATTCATCTTAACCAACATCGCACCCTGGCATGTCCCCCAGTCACCGGCGAGTTAGATTTTTTGCTCAACCATGCATGCGGGCACCGCCCCACGCGGGCATCGCCCCATGGGGTTACCGCCGATCTCGCGGCCCGATGGGGGCGCGGTCCCGCGACGTTTTGCTCGATGACGGGAACGCGGGTGCTTCGTCGAAGAAATGGCCCTCCTTTTGCTCGAGGTCCACCGCACCGGAACTGGCAAGGTGCTCGACGACAGCGAGAAAAACTGCCAATCAAAAGGAAGGATCATCCGACGGAAGCGTGCGCCGGAGGTTTTGGAGGATCGCCTCAAGTGTCCAATGATTCATTGGTGGGATTGGATTGACAGCGTTAGACTGGGCCTGCTGGGATAATGAGACGGGGCCTGCCGGGAAATGAGATGGGGCCTGCCGGGAAAAACGGAGCGAAGCTCTGCAGAGGTGCGGGCTGGGCAAGGGATATCCCGGTCGATGGCACCCCAATGGTATCTTTGAAAACAGATTGGATACTGGAGCGATGCCTTCAAAAAACCGTCCACTGGACTCCCGCGCACCCTGCCGTCGGATGAGCCAAAATGAACGTGTTCTATCCCCTGGATTTCCCATGTCTTCGACACCCCTGATCCCTCGTTCCCTAGCGACCGCGACGTTCGCACTCCTCGTCGGAACGTCCTGGCTCGTGATGGCTGAGGATTTTTCGAAACGGGCGTCCTCGTTGGAGGCGTTGACCATACCGGCTCTCTCGGAAGGTCCACCGGCGGCGGGCAAGCGGGTGGCAATGACGGCCCCAGAGTACGTTGGGACCGACGTGAGGCACACGGTTTTCCTTCCGCCGCACTGGAAACCCGACAGCACGTGCCCCATCATCTTTGAGTACACGGGCAATTATTTCCCAAAGAGTGGTTCAACGGGTAGGCCGGAGGATGCCGCATTGGGGTACGGCCTATCCGGCGGACAGTACATCTGGGTCTCGCTGCCCTACATCAATTCCACGGGTACAGCGAACGAGGTGACGTGGTGGGGCGACGAGAAAGCAACCGTTGAGTACGCGAAGCAGAATGTCCCCCGAATCATCAAACAATTTGGTGCCCAGCCCGATGCTGTCCTGCTCTGCGGATTCTCGCGAGGTGCGATCGGCGTCAACTATCTGGGACTGCACGATGATGAAATCGCCTCACTGTGGACTGCCTTTATCACGCATGATCATTTCGACGGAGTGAAGGAATGGAGAACCCCGTGGGGGTCGCCGCTGGACACCTACCGGCACCACGCCGAGCAACGCATGGCGAGATTGGGCAACCGTCCCTACTGGGTCAGTCAAAACGGCAATGATCCAACGACAGAGCAGTTCGTTCGGTCTGTTCTTTCAGACTCACGCCAATTCCGGTTTGCCAATATCGACACCCAAGAGATCCTAGGCCGTTTCCCAAACGAAACCGCCAAGTCTGCTCACACCGATCGCTGGCTCCTCAAACCCAGCAAAGACCGCGACCAAGTTTGGCAGTGGCTCAATGAGGTTACCGGTAGCCCGCGGAAGGGCCGCGAACCAATCGTCGAAGATCACCTCGGGCCGGGAGCAGCGATGCAAGCAGAAAAAGACGAGAGCTCCGCGACGGTCTCCGGACTCGACTGACCGCCAAGGATTGCAACAGTTGGCGGCGCGAAGTGCGTGACGCTATACTGTCGCGTTCCATCCCCATTCCCCCCCCCTTCCTTGCAAAGAAGCCCCGCCCTATGAATTCGCCCCGCCTTTCAAAAACATTGGTGTCGCACTCGCGTCGCGCCGGTCTCGCTACCGTGGGATTGCTCGCCCTGGCCGCCACGGGGCTGGACCTTGGCCAGTCGCCTGCGAAGCAGATGCAGACCTACGCCAACGCCTACCTCGAAACGCTCGATCCAGCTCAACGACAAGCAACCATGCAGGAATTTGACTCGCCCACGCGAGTCGGCTGGCACTTTATCCCCAAGGATACCCGCAAGGGCTTGAAGCTGGAGAACATGAACGACGCGCAGCGCACCGCCGCACTGAGGTTGGTACGAGCGGCGCTCAGCGAAGCTGGATATCGCAAGGCCAACGAAATCATGTTGCTCGAAGAAGTGCTCAACGAACTCGAGAAGGGCAAGGGTGGCAACGAACGCAATCCACAGAAATATTTCGTCACGCTGTTTGGGACCCCAGGCAAGGCGGACGCGTCCGGTGACGACAGTGAAGCCAATCGCTGGGGGTTGAGTTTTGAAGGGCACCACCTGTCGCTCAATTTTGTTTGCCGCGGTAGCCAGATGCTCGACAGCACCCCCCAGTTTCTGGGAGCCAACCCAGCGGTCATCATGGCTAAAACCAACGTGACATTGGGCAAGGGCACGGCGGTACTGAGTCGCGAGGAGCAACTGGGCTTCAAATTGATCCAGTCTCTCAGCGATGAGCAGAAAGAAGTCGCCATGTTCGCGGAAGACGCGCCCGCGGATATCCGATTTGCAGGCGAAGCCCAACCCACACCGGGGCCTGCTCAGGGTATCGAATTCGGAAAGTTGGAGCCTGCCCAGCAAGCAGTCATGCGCGACCTCGTGTTGACCCATGTGAACGTGGTCGCCGAGGAAGTCGCCGCGGCACGACGTGACCAAATCCAATCCGATGGTTGGGATCAAGTGCGATTTGCATGGGCAGGAGCGACGAAACCTGGGATCGGCCACGCGTACCGCATCACCGGTAAACGATTTTTAATCGAGTTTAACAACACGCAGTCGGACCCCTCTGGCAACCCTGCGAATCACATTCACTGCATCTACCGTGACTTGACAGGCGACTTCGACCTGCCCGTTAAGTAGTCGAAAGATCGACCGTAACCACGTTCGCCAGAACGTGGATTCCACCGTCTGGCGACGGTGGCTACGGTTGGTGACGAGTGATTGGAAGTGTTAGCGACGAGTGATTGGAATGTGTCCGGAGACGGATGATTTGAAATCGCTTGGTGACGGGTCATTGGAAGCGTTTGACCATTTCTAGCAATCTCGTCGCGTCGATGGGTTTGCTGAGGTAATCGTTGCAGCCGGCTTCGAGGCACTCGTTCATATCGCCCTGCATCGCATCGGCGGTGAGTGCGATAATGGGGCCGAGGTAGCCGAGTTTCCGGATTTGCCGCGCGGTTTCGTAGCCGTCGAGGTTGGGCATTTGCATGTCGAGCAAAATCAAATCGGGATGTTTGCCGCTTCGCAAGCAGTCACGGAAGTAATTGACCGCGATTTGACCATCCTCACATTCGTCGACGCTCGCACCTGCTGCGGTGAGCAGTCGTTTGCTGAGAAATCGAATGTCGCGCCGGTCGTCGACGACGAGAACGAGACCGTTCAATCGTGTTGGTTCGCCCGCGTCTGCAGGCTCAGCAAGCGATTGAGCCGGCGTTTCGCGGGGGTATTCCGTCTGTTGGACATTGGCGAGGTCGCCCGTTGCGATACTGACAAAGAAGGTACTGCCCACGCCCACCGTGCTGCTGACGCGGATTTCGCCGCCGAGCATGGCGGCCAAACGTTGACTAATGGCCAGCCCCAAGCCGGTGCCACCGAACGTGCGACTGACGGTCGCGTCACCCTGCGAGAAGGGTTGGAACAGGCACCTCTGTTGGTGCAGCGTCATGCCGATCCCCGTGTCGTCGACTTCCACATGCAACACGGGCTGACACGCATCGAGACGCACGCGAATTTTCACGCGCCCTTCGCTGGTAAATTTAACGGCATTGCCGACCAGGTTAATCAGAATTTGCTTGAGTCGTATCGCGTCCGAAGTAATCGTGGTGGGGAGTTTGCCGTCGTACTCGACGGACAGTTCGAGGCCCCGTTCGGCAGCGCGGACCTCCATGATCCCTCGGACATCCTCGATAACCTGGCAGGGGTCAAATCGTTCGGATTCGATGTCCAGTTTTCCAGCTTCGATCTTTGACAGATCGAGAATATCGTTGACGATATCGAGCAGGTAAGCACCATTGCGACGGATCGTCTGCAGATACTGCTTGGCTTCATCATTGTCCATGAATTCCTGCAACAGATCGGCATAGCCCAAGATCGCCGTCATCGGTGTACGAATTTCGTGGCTCATATTCGCCAGAAATTCACTCTTGGATTTACTCGCTTCTGTCGCCAGACGCTCACTTTCACGAAGTCCGATGGCTTGCAACTGTTCTTCCGTAGAATCCCAATTCAGGCCGTGCATGCGAATGAGCTTCCCCGCGCCGTCTCGGACCACTTCACCGACCCCCTTCAGCCAGCGAATTTCGCCGTCTGGACGAACGACGCGAAACTCGCAATCGTATTCGTTTGATTCATGGATTGCCTGCTGCCACGTCGTCTTCACTTTTTCGATGTCGTCGCGATGCACGCATGCGAAAAACAGATCGACGTCGGGACGAGAGTCGCTGCTGATCCCCAGCAACTCATAGACTTCCGAGGTCCAGAAGGTGGCATGAGGGGTCCACTCCCACGCGGCCATGCCGCCGGCACTCAGGGCGAGCTCCAACCGAGACTTAGCGTCCGCCAGAGCGGTCACGTTGACGAACGTCACCACGATCCCATCATGGTCACCACTCGGCGAGTGATAGGGAATGATGCTGCGAATGTAGACCTGCCCCGACGTGGACGTGAGGGTGTCTTCGATCACCGCATCATCGGCAAGATCGTCGGGCAGCGACAAGGCGGGCAGCGGGTCGATTTCAGACGCAAAAATGGAGAGCGGTCGTCCGATATCGGAATCGTTCAAATCATAAATTGCCGTTACCGCGGGCGTGAAGCTGCGGATGCGCAGTTCGTTATCGAGAAAGATCGTCGCGATATGCGTGCTTCTCTGCAGGTACTGAATGTCGTTGTGACTACGTACGAGCATCTCGTTGCTGGTTCGTAATTCCTCTTTGGACGTTTCGAGTTCCCTATTGGCAGACTGCATTTCCACGTTCATCGAGAGCAGTTCGTCATTGGACGACTTCAATTCCTCGTTGGACGTTTCGAGTTTTTCAACGGTGCGTTCGAGAGCCGCGCGGGTGCGTTGCAGCTCGGATTCCAATTGTTCAATTACCTGGGCCGCCGAAGTTTGCACACCGCGGCGTGAGCGGTCCAAGGCCGTCGCCCGCTGTTGGTAAAGTCGCTGTTTGATGTGAATTGAACGAAACAGGTCTTGTTGGTAGCGGCGAGCGGCGGTTTCGGTTTCGTGCTGCTCGAGCAGATGGAGCACGTGGTTCCAGATTTCGGCTGCGATTTCCTCCGGTGGCAAGACATGATCGACGCACCCGAGCGCGGCGGCCGAGCGGGGCATCGCACGCTCGTCGATGGTGTGGGCACTCTGAGCAATGGTCATGCCTCCAGCGTCACGAACGGCACGCAGCCCGACGGTGCCCTCGGCCCCGGTTCCCGCCAGGACAACCGCGATGGCATGCTGGTTTTGCGACGTTGCCAAACTCGTCAAGAGATGGTCGATGGGAGCCGCCCGCCCAACGGCGGCAAGTTCGATCGCCGCGAGCCTGCCCTGACGTATCTCCAGCGCAAAGCCGGTTGCCGGCACATAAACGTGCCCAGCTTCGATGGTTATCTCCTCACCACCCGATAGCTCCCGCCACTTCACCAGGGTGCAGTCCGGCGGGTTGATGTGTTGCAGAGGCATCGACGCGGCGGGATCGGTATCGCATTTCAAAGAGCACGTGCGGTCACGATTCATCGCGAACACAATCGCGGGGGCCTCAGCAGGCGAACCGGCATAGGACACTTCTGCCGCGAGATCGTCAGCGAGTTGAGCGGCTAACTGCCAGCAATCGGGGCCTCCTCCAATGCCGACGATCAGGGGTTGCGTCGACGCCTGATCGGACATCGAGGAGGCCGGTCGGTTCGCGTCCATTAACTAACCGTCAGGAGCATGAAGCAGGAGAATGCCTACAGTGTAGCCGTTTTCGGCTTAACCAGGACTCGAATCGCCACTTTACTCCCGAGCCTCGATCGCGTGCCCCGCTCGGGTCGGCCACACCGACGTTGATGATCAGGGACGGTGTCATCGCTCAGAGAATAGGCCGTTTGCGGGCTGTCGATCGAGTCGCCGGTCGACCGGCGATACTGAGCCGAATGCCGTAAGGCATCGGGTGCCGCGTGTTACCCGGCCGCTCACGCGACTCGGCTCATTCGTTCTTCGGCCTGCAGCACGAACGATACCATTGAATGGATCGCGAACCGGCGTGTTGATTTGAGCCGAATGCCGTCAGGCATCGGGTGCCGCGTGTTACCCGGCCGCTTACGCGACTCGGCTCATTTGTTCTTCGGCCTGCGGCACGAACGATAACATTGAATCGATCGCGAACCGGCGTGTCGATATCAGACGAATGCCGTCAGGCATCGGGTGCCGCGTGGTACCCGGCCGCTTACGCGACTCGGCTCATTTGTTCTTCGGCGTGCAGCACGAACGATAACATTGAATCGAGCGCGAACCGGCGTGTCGATATCAGACGAATGCCGTCAGGCATCGGGTGCCGCGTGTTACCCGGCCGCTCACGCGACTCGGCTCATTCGTTCTTTGGCCTGCGGCACGAACGATACCATTGAATCGGTCGCGAACCGGCACGTTGATCTGAGCCGAATGCCGTAAGGCATCGGGTGCCGCGTGTTACCCGGCCGCTCACGCGACTCGGCTCATTCGTTCTTCGGCCTGCAGCACGAAAGATACCATTGAATCGATCGCGAACCGGCGTGTCGATCTGAGCCGAATGCCGTAAGGCATCGGGTGCCGCGTGTTACCCGGCCGCTCACGCGACTCGGCTCATTCGTTCTTTGGCCTGCGGCACGAACGATAACATTGAATCGGTCGCGAACCGGTGTGTCGATATCAGACGAATGCCGTTTGGCATCGGGTGCCGCGTGTTACCCGGCCGCTTACGCGACTCGGCTCATTCGTTCTTCGGCCTGCGGCACGAACGATACCATTGAATCGGTCGCGAATCGGCGTGTTGATATCAGACGAATGCCGTAAGGCATCGGGTGCCGCGTGTTACCCGGCCGCTCACGCGACTCGGCTCATTCGTTCTTTGGCCTGCGGCACGAACGATAACATTGAATCGGTCGCGAACCGGTGTGTCGATATCAGACGAATGCCGTTTGGCATCGGGTGCCGCGTGTTACCCGGCCGCTTACGCGACTCGGCTCATTCGTTCTTCGGCCTGCGGCACGCAAGATACCATTGAATCGGTCGCGAACCGGTGTGTTGATATCAGACGAATGCCGTAAGGCATCGGGTGCCGCGTGTTACCCGGCCGCTTACGCGACTCGGCTCATTCGTTCTTCGGCCTGCAGCACGAACGATAACATTGAATCGATCGCGAATCGGCGTGTTGATATCAGACGAATGCCGTAAGGCATCGGGTGCCGCGTGGTACCCGGCCGCTTACGCGACTCGGCTCATTTGTTCTTCGGCCTGCGGCACGAAAGATACCATTGAATCGATCGCGAATCGGCGTGTTGATCTGAGCCGAATGCCGTTTGGCATCGGGTGCCGCGTGTTACCCGGCCGCTCACGCGACTCGGCTCATTTGTTCAACACGCCGCTACGCCAGCCCCCACCGCCGCCGCAATGTCCATTCACCGCAGAGACAACCCGCAAACACGATAAACACGATCCAACCGCTGAGCGTGCTGTCGCCGAGCCGCCACTTTTGGATAACGACTCGTTCGGCGCGGCGCCGCTGAGTCGCGATTCGCTCGACCAATTCCTCCATTTGATCGGCGCGGAACGACGCGCCCCCCGATGCCTCGGTCATCGACGCCAACCGGTCCAGCAACGCGTGATCGGTGTTCCGAGCGGCCAGCTCTCGAGTATCGTCAATCACCTGAAACGGCAGCTCAGCCGTCGTTGCCTCGCCACCTGCATCGTTCAGCTGCACGCGCAGCCGGTAGATCCCCGGCGACAATCCGTCGGCGTGGTCCTCGCCGCGGGCGTTCGAGGCAATCCCCTTGATTTCACCGGTCACCTCGGTGCGTGTCCCTTCCCCCAGGCTTCTCTTCGTGACGGAAACATTGATGGGGCGGGCCTCTCCCGAGTCTGAAATAACTTCGGCGGTCCAGGTTGCCGACTCCGCCGTCGCGGCATCGCCGCCGACACGCGCGGCCGTAAAAATGCTGTTCTCCGACGTGCTCATTCGCCGCCGCGTCATCGCCAATTCGAGCTCACCCTCAGTCGACTCCTCCCGTGAGAGCAACCACAGCACGAGTTGACGCCAGAACCGACGATGGAACTCACTGGCCCCGCTCGTCCACCAAATCCATGTGGAGTCAAATGCCAGCGAGGCGACTCGTCCCTGCCCGTATTCACCGACGACCATCATCGGCACGGCTGTACCGTTGTCGAGTAAAACCTGCACACCGGGGGCCACCTTCACGCCCGCGAACTGGTTCGCACCAGGCATAGCGGGCAGGTTTGCCCATTCCTCGCTGTCCGTTTTCGATGCGTCCGCGTTGATGCTGGTGATCGGATGCGGGGTCGCGATTTGAAGGGGCACCGGGCCCGCCAATTGGCCGGGCAGCAACACCTCTTCACCGCGAGGACTCAGTGCTCGAGCGGGCTCGCGAAGTGTCCCCCCGGGCGGCTGAGACGATCCCTCGTCCATTTGCACGGGCAATACCTTCGCCAGCGAAGTGCCAGCGTATCCGCCGGGGCCGTATGCCCGTTCGCCTCCGAGCGTGAGCAGTGCCGTCCCCTCGGCCACCAGATCGGCGAGACGGTCGAGTTGTTTGTCGCCCAACGCGGCCGAGTGCAGATCACCGAGAATGATCACATCAAATTGGCCGGGCTGCCAATCATCATTCAAATCGATTGGCCAACGCGATGACGTGTCCCGTGGAATCCAGCGATAGGTGAGCTCCAAATCTGGGAACCGCCGCAGCGCCCGACGCAGATACCGTTGCTCTAAACGTGGTGTGCCTTCCAAATACAACACCCGACCGCCACCGGCGCGCACGTCCACAAACGAGAGCTGTTGATCGTTCGTTGTATCGGTCTCGCCGGCAGGCGATCGGACGCCGACAATCAACCGATATTGTCCTGGCTCCGGTGCAATGACGGGCACCTTGACCGGCTCGCGGTACATATCCTGATCGGGAGTGATCGTTCGTGTCGCCGCAGTCGACTGGGCGCCTGAGTCGCTAACCCACACCACCGTCAATTCGATCGGTGTGCCCTCGTAGCCACGCGTTTGAAGGTCGAATGTGATCTCGGTTTCGTTGCCCGTGAACATGCGATACGTATCCGGCAGGGAGCTGACAGCCACATCTCGGCTCCGGTTACTCACCGAGGGTGGCCCCAACGCCACGGTCCACAACGGGACCCCGATCGCAGCGACCCATTTCGCTGATAACATGGGATCGATCATCTGACCGCTTTCGCCCCGTATTGTGTGGGTGCCGTCGCTGACCAAAACAATCCCCGCCAGGGGTGTCGATCGCGATGTCGCAACGGCCGACTCCAACGGCGACGACAAATTCGTCAGTCTACCGTCCGGTTGGATGCCCCGCAGTGAATCCAGTACCCCCGACATTTGACCAACCGGTCCGCTACCGATCCGTTCACTCCCGGTATCGAAGCGATAGAGTGCCACATTGAGGTTGTCATCGAGCGACGAAAGCCCGCTGGCCAATTCATCGAGTGCACGACGTTGTTGCTGCCAACGATTCTCGGCACCTCCGATCCCGCCGGGCGCATTCAGAGCGGCACTCGGGTTCCCGGCTGATTGATCCCCCGACGCGAGTGTCATGCTGCGAGACGCATCGATCGCAATTGCCAATGTTGCGACGTCCGGGCGATTGTCCGTTCGGACCCACGATGGCCGCAGCATCACCAGCACCAACGTTGCCGCGGCGACGGCACGGAGGGCGATCAGCACACGCCGCTTGCGTCGTGGCACCCCCGTCGGCATGATCCAGAATAGCAGCGAGATGACGAGCACCGTTAGTACCAGCCCCGTGACGCCTGAATCGTAAATCGGGTCATAGCTCAGATGCATCACCCGGCCTCCGGAGCGTGCAACGAACCATAAAAACGATTGCTCAGTACCTGTTCGGCCAAAAAGACCAACACGGCCAACAACATCAGCGGCCCATGCAACGACACAGCCGCTCCGGCCCGGCCACCGGCTTGGAGAGAGAGCTCGTTGAGATCGTTGGCAATCGACCAGCCCTCATCTCCGAACCACTGTTGCAGGATACTCAGTTTCGTGGTTTCGTCTTGGGACCAAATCGTCGGCAAATTCACGGACAGCCCGCTCCACAGTTCTGGTCCCCGCAAAAAATAGGTGCCGGGCATCGAGGTCTCATCGATCAACACGCTCGAGTCTTCAATCGCGATCGCCCGCCCGCTCGATTGTCCCGGTACGTAGAGCTCGACCATCGGAGCGTCCTCGGCCGTGCCGTTTATCGCTGCCCCGCTCGTCGAAGCGACGTCAACATCAACGCTCTGGTCCACGTGCAGCAGAGCGGTTTGTCCCGCGAGGATGGTGGTCTCGCCGTGGTCAAGTCCCGCCGCCCAAGCGGCGATGCCGCGTACGGTCATGAACGCGGGCCATGCATCGGCCGCACCAAACAAATCGTTCCAGGATCGCGTGTTGGGCCCCAGGGCTGGCAACGGCGTTGTGGTCAGTGCGATCCGGCCATTCTCGAAACGTCGTGTGAGCACGGCAGGATGTCCGCCAGCTGCGGCGCCGGGACTGCCCGCGTACCTCGCGATCACCTCCCACGCGGGCATCGCGACAGACGCCGCCGATCCGCCCGCAGCCGTCTTGCCAGCGGCGTCGTCATTCACCTGCCAGTACCGGCGAATACGAAAATCACTCCAATTCGGTAGGGAGGTCGGTCGCATTAACGAGGAAAAAACTGGATGGGAAGTCGCCGTCACCTGCCAAAAGGTTCCCGGCGACGGCACTCGCCATGAACGCACGATGGGAGGGATCAGTGCATCGGTAGGCGACACTTCCGCGCGGAGGTCATCGCTGCGGCTGCCCACGCCGAGCACCTCGGTTGCGGGCCCGAGACTGACGACCAACCCACCGCCCCGCGATACCACTCCGGCGATATCGTTCCACATTGCCGTGGTGATCCCGCCCGCGGCCCCGACGATCGTTTGCTCCGGCGCATTGAAACGCAACGGTGGGTCGATCAACACGATCAAGTCGAATCGCTTCCAATCGACAGCGACGAGATCTCGATAGTTCACGGTTTCAATGCGGTAGCTCGCCGATGGATCGCTGGGCGCATGCGGGGCGGTCATGGCGGCGGCCACGACCGATGTTTCGTCGCGATTATCGCCCACCATCAGCACATGCGGGGGTGCGGGCAGTTCGATGGTCACGAAACGCAAGTTGTCCCACTCGAAACGATCACGCCCGATCAGCTCGACGACCGCGTGATGCGTGCCGCGAGGCAACGGCGGTAGTGTCAGTGAGACCTCCTTGCCTGTCGCATTGCCCAGTTCGACCGATGCCCGGTCAACCGTTCGCAGCATCGGCAGCACGATTCGACCATCTCGGACAACCGGCAGTGACGGATCTCGCTCGTAGAGACTGAGTTGCACCGTTGCGGCGAAACCGGACGGTGCACCAGAAGCTGCACCGGAACCGGCTGCGTCGCCTGACGCCGCCGTTTCCCCGGCAGCCCAAACGCCGACATCGAAGCGAATGGGGATCGCGGAGCCGGGCGAGGGAGCGACCTCGGCAACTTGCGGTGGAGAGATCCAGGGGTTGATCGATGATGCCGTACTCGCCGAGGATGCGGTCGCGGCCGCACCGCTGGCCGGGTCGCCGCGACGATCAAACGCTGTCCGCTCGTGAACATTCAGGATGCTGATCGGCACATCGTCGTGCTGGTCGGCCGCCACGGGCGAACGCTCAGTGGACGTGGGCACGTTCTCGTCCCAACTCGCTGCGGACATATCGGAGACCACGACGACCTGTCGATGCGGTAGGTCACTGGTGCGAACGAGCTCGACCGCCGCGGCAATCCGCTCGGCGATCGGTTCGGGCACCGCGTGCGGCGTGATGCGATCGAGCCGTGCGAGGGCAGCCCTGGGGTCGAGCGAGAACCCCGCCGGTGAGGCGGATCGGTCGACGATCGCGACGCGGCTGCCCCCTGGCAGGCTTTCAATTAATTCACCCGCACGAATCAAGGCGACGGCTAATCTTGTGCCGGCAAGGTCCAACCCCTGCTGCTCGCGGAGCTCCTCACTCAAGCCCGAATCCGTCGCGTCCAAATCGGTTGCGTCCAAATCGGTCCCGTCGCCGCGTTCGTCCGGATTGGCGAACTCGTCACCCGTTCGCCATGCCGACGAAGGCGAATTGTCGATCACGATCGCGATCGCCATCGGACCACTGCCTTCGATCCGTGGCCCCGCGCCGCTTGCGATGGCGCGAATTGCCACGATCCCGCCGATGCACCCCAGCAAAATGGCTGCGACGAGGAGCGTCCAGGCGAACGATCGGGCCAGCCCGCGTGAAAGCGCTCCCGACGCCATCACCAGCAACCCAACGGCAGCCAGAAATAGCATTCCGATCGTGAGCCATTGCGATGACGTCGCCGCGTTGATGTGCGGCCGCGCCAACACAATCGCAAACGCCACCAGCGCGAGCACCCGCAGCGCCAACAACCACCAACGACGAACACGCAGCCGACTGCTCTGGGTCGTCAGGCGTTGCCTTAGAAACGAGACCGCCGGGAAAACGACGCGGCGGGGCGGTTGACGGACCAACAAATGCAAGGCGACGGGAACCCCCGCCGCCAACGTCCCCAACAGCAATGTCGCGCTGAGAAAACCCATTACTCGATCGATACCGCCAACAATCGGAGGCGTTCGACCAACCGGAACAGCGTATCGGTCTCGATGGTGTGCGGTCCCTGGAACGCCATGAACTCAACCGACACCTCACCGCCACGCAGCAGATCCCGCAGCGCCTCGGCACTGGAGAATGGCAAAATCGGGTCGATCCGCCCATGTGATTGCAGGACGTGTGTCTCCGCCAAACGCGATAAATTGGCCTTCCACAGCGATTCACAAATCAACGTTCCCGAGAACTGAACGAGGATGCTGGGAGGCCGTACTTCGCCGCGCAGCGCCAGATCCATCGTCAGCATCGCCCCCTGCGAAAACCCGCCGAGCACATACGGCGTCCCCTCGGGGAAATGGCTCAACACCTCCGAGACCGTTGCCTGCAAGGTTTCGCGAGCCTCGTCGAGCCCCGGCGGCACTTCGTCGTGCAACTCGGCGAATCGGTCTGTTTGCAATAACTCCTGCAGCATGCCCATGTTGAGCTGCCACCAGGCACGGCCCTCCGGCATCCCCACATCGGATAAATCGTGGGGGGCCTCGGGATAGACAAATTGCAGCTTGGCGGAATCTCGCCCGATCCACTCAATTAAGTGCGGCGTCAACGAGGCGAGGTCATCACCGGGAGCACCATAGCCGTGGCATAGGATCACGGGAATGCGAGGTTCCTCCGATCCGTCGATGACGAGACAGCGGAGCGAGCCAATGGTTTCGATGCGAGGCCGAGCGGCATATCCGTCGGCCGAATGGTTAGGTTTGTTCATGCCACTAGGTTACGCGAAACCCGGTGTCCCTTGCCAGATACGCTAGAGAGCAATTCAGGCAGCCTCCCACTCGCCCGGGCCGCTCGGAAAGGCGAACCCACAGCACTTTCCCGAGCCTCGGGGAGGCTCGGCGCCTCATTTTTTACGGATCATCCGACGGAAGCGTGCGCCGGAGGTTTTGGAGGATCGCCTCAAGTGTCCAATGATTTATTGGTGGGATTGGATTGACAGGATTAGATGGGGCCTGCCAGGAAATTAGTCGGGGCTTGCCGGGAAATTAGATGGGGCCTGCCAGGAAAAACGGAGCGAAGCTCTGCAGAGGTGCGGGCTGGGCAAGGGATATCCCGGTCGATGATACCCCAATGGTGTTGCCAGTCGCTGCCGAACCTTCCTTCGGCACGGACGCTTCGTTGAAAACAGATTGGATACCCGAGCGATGCCTTCAAAAAACGTCCACCGTACTGCCGCGCCCCCTGCCGTCGGATGAGCCGTTTTTACTCCGACGTCGACATTCCCAGCTGCCGCATTTTGCGATAGAGATTCGAGCGATGCAGCCCCATTCGCCGCGCTGCTTTCGTCATGTTGCCGTCGCAATCGGCAATGAGCGATTCAATATGAGCGATCTGAAACTCACGGGTGGCCTCGTTCAAATCCACGACGGCGTTGCCTCCTGGCGTCGGGACATCGTTCCCACGCGGCCCTGCGATTGCGCGCAGCATCAGATCCGCTTCGCCCACCGTGTCACCGGAGCTCAGGTAACACACCCGTTCGATCGTGTTGCGCAGTTCTCGGACATTGCCCGGCCATGGGTGAGCCAGCAGGGTACGGCATGCGGAGTCATCGAGCGTCGGAACTGCCCGTCCAATTTTGCGACAAAAATGGGTCAGAAAATGTTCCGCCAGCAAAATCACATCAGGTCCCCGCCCCGCCAGCGGCGGCAGCGTCAAGGAGACGACACTGAGCCGGAAAAATAGGTCTTCGCGAAACCGCTTCGCCGCGATTAATTCCTGCAGCGGTTGATTGGTCGCCGCGATCACGCGAGTATCGACGGGTATCGCTTGCGAGCCACCCACACGGACCACCACGCGGTCTTCGAGCACGCGCAATAGCTTCGCTTGCCCGCCCAAGCTCATGTCGCCGATCTCGTCCAAGAACAGCGTGCCTCCGTGAGCCAGTTCAAACTTGCCCTGCCGCGTCCCCGACGCATCGGTGTAGGCCCCCTTTTCGTGACCAAACAGTTCACTTTCGAGCAATGATTCGACGAGTGCCGCACAGTTCACCGCGACAAAAGGGCCGTTTCGCCGCTCACTCTGATAGTGGATCTGCTGCGCCAGCACTTCTTTGCCGGTGCCGTTTTGCCCCAATACCATGACGCTCAACTCGGTCGCAGCCACCTTCGCCACTTGCTTTCGCAGCTCAACGATCAACTCATGATTGCCAATCAATGGATTTGACTCGGCGGCCTGCGTGACCAAACGGTCCCGGGTGCGGGTCAGCTCGACACGCGTTCGCTGCGAGTCAATGGCAACGACCGCATGCCGCGCCAATTCTGACAGTGTGTTCGCGTCCGCGACGTCAAAAGCTGAGCCGCGATCCCCATCGAGACTCGCATTGATCCCCTCGAACACGCCCACGATCTGATCTCGCGAATTGAACATGGGCACCGCCACCAAGGAACGCGTCTGGAAGCTCTGAGCGTGGTCCACGCGCCGATTCACTCGCCCTTCGTCGTCGCCGCCGGCCGCCCACCAACGCGGACTGCCCGATTGCAATACCTCGCCAACGATGCCCGCACTGTCATCGACCTCGAGCACCCCGCCCTCGATCCCGATCGCGGGTCGACCGATCAATCGACGCTGTGCTTTGTCCCATAGGAAGATCGTGGCCCGCTCGCACAGGAGCACTTCGCAGGCACAGCGAGCGATCGATTCCAGCAACGCCATATCGTCATCGACCTGTTGCCACAGTGCCGCCGCTTGCAGCATTTTGCTCAATTGCCACAATCGACGCGTATGGTCGCGGCGGTCGCGGCGCAGCACGAACCACTGGCCGAAAACTCGCGCTAAATCAGCGAGCCATTTTGCGGGCACCGGCTCGGTTCCAATCGACAATAGCAATGCCATATTCGGCATCTCCAGCGACACGTCGTCGTGGCCCCATGAATGCCCGTGGCCCCATGAATGCCCGTTCAGAGCAACCGCTGAGAACTCGCGATCGACCACCATCTCGCCGCGATCGATCGCCTCGCTGGCGAGCGTCTGCGCCGATGGCCACTCCTGGCCGATCCAGAAATCGGTGACCCAATCGCCACCATTTTGCGAGACGACGCCGCAGCGAATCGCCGCAGCGGGGCCCGTGCGACTGAGCCCATCCATTGGTGGCCCGCTCATTGGTGGACCGCTCATTGGTGGACCGCTCATTGGTGGACCATCCATTCGTCCCCCGCCGGGTCGTGCCCCCACGCGATCACCGACACCGCGGGCAGAAGCAGAGGGCATCCGGACCCACCCGAGCAGTTCCTGCATGATTTCGTGAACAATCGCCTGGTCCGATAGCGGGCGAGCTGGCGATCGATCCGTGGGCCCAGAGTGAGACGTCGGAGCCACTCCTCGCGGATTCTCCATCTGCGTTGATTCGGGTATCAAACTGCCCCCATGAGCTGTCGAGCGTGGAGTTGAGCCGCCGATCACATCGTTTTCCATGTTGGAGAGTCAAGGATGCCTTGTGAGTACGCACGCATCCGGCGATGATGGTTCACCCCCACAGCAAAATTCGACCCAATCTAGCCGCAAAAAGGTGATGGAAATGCAATTTGAAGGAAAAAAAGGACTTATTGTCGGTGTCGCTAACGATCACTCGATCGCCTGGGCCATCGCTCAACAAATTCTCGCGGGCGGCGGAAAGTGTGGATTCACGCATTTGCCCGACCGCCCAGACGACGAAAAGAAAAAAAATCGACGCCGCGTTGCCAAGCTCACCGACCAATACGAAGGTGCGGAGTTCCTGTTGCCGATGGACGCCAACAATGATGACGATATCCGCAGCGTCATGGAACACACCAAGGAAAAATTTGGCAAGATTGACTTCTTGCTGCACTCGATCGCGTTCGCCGACCGCGACGATCTGGGCCGGGAAACGCTGCACACGTCCCGCAATGGTTTCAAGATCGCGATGGAAGCCAGCGTGTTCTCGCTGATGGCCGTCACCGCAGCGGCCGAGCCGATTCTCGCCCCCGGTGGATCCGTGCTGACGATGACCTACTACGGTGGCGAAAAGTGTGTCCCCGGGTACAACGTCATGGGTGTCTGCAAGGCCGCCCTGGAAGCCTCGATGCGCTACCTCGCCTTCGACATGGGCGCCCGCAACGTCCGCGTCAACGCCCTCTCGGCAGGCCCGATTCGGACACTCGCCGGTCGCGCCGCAGGCGTGGAAGATATGCTGAAAATGTACGAGCACATGGCGCCCTTGGGCCGCAACGTGACCCATGAAGAAGTCGGGCGAACGGGTGCGTTTCTACTCAGCGATGACAGCACCGGTATCACCGGCGAAGTCCTTCACGTCGATGGCGGTTACAACGCCATGGGCAGCCCCGGCCGCCTACTCGACGAACTCAAGAAATTGCAAGCCAACTAACTCGCGTTACTCGGGTTTGCGAAACCTCAGCAGGTAGTTCTCTTCGAACGAGTCGATTTTGACTTCGTCGATGAATTGCAGCCCGGCCGCTTCGACTTCACTGCGGAAGACGTCTTGGCCGGCACGCACGTGGCCGAGCAGGAATTCACGGGACACACCGGGGATGCGATGGAAATCGATCAGGACCAATCGCCCGCCCGGTTTGAGGGCACGCTTGATCGATGCCAACATTTCGCCATAGTGCTCGAAGTGGTGATAGGTGTCGCAGATGAATACGAGGTCGACTGACGCCGGTGGCAGGCGGATCGAAACGTCCGTTCCCAATACCGGTGTCAGATTCTCGACGCCATCGGCGGTCGCCCGAGCGGCGATGTGCTGCAGGAACTTGGGCGCCACGTCGACGCTATACACCCAGCCGTCCCAACCGGTGGTGCGAGCGAACAAGCTGCTGTAGAAGCCAGTTCCTGCGCCGATGTCGGCAATCCGCTCCCCCGGTTTGACGCCGCACGCGGCCAGCACTTCTTTGCGGGCACCGTACACTTCACGGCTCTCAACTTCGAAACGTGCCAGCCACGCGTCGACGTCCAGGTCGGGGTCCTGAAACGTCGCATTGATCCCAGCGGGCACCTTGGTGGGATCGATTGCGGGAGTCACCGCGGTGTCCTGCGCCATTGCCGAGCGGGCGCCGACCGCCAGCAAGAGGGTCACTAATAAACCGGTTGAAAGAACGTTCGCAAGTCTCATGATTGCAGCTCATGCTGTGGGAAAGGAGAGGAAAGGAGGGGACTCTCAGCGGTGCATCGACCAACCGCTTGCACCCCCTCAGGATACAAATCGAGGCGTGACCGAGCGATCATTGTAATCCGACGATTTGCACCACAGAGAAATACAGGCTCATCCGGCGGTCCATCTCACTCGTCCATGAACGTGACCGTTCCGGTGTCCATGTTGTAGATTCCGCCCACAATCTTGATTTCACCGTTGGATTCCATCTCAGCCAAGATGGGGCTCTTTTCTCGAATGCCCGCGATCGTCATGAGCACATTCTGCTCGGCAACCATGTGTACGAACTCGTCGTTCTCGCTCGTTTTCTCGCCTTCATAGTCTGCAAAGTGGTCAACCGCGGGCGAGATGTTCTTGAGCATTGATGTGATGTTACCGAGTTCGACGTTATCGATCGCGCCTTTGATGGCCCCGCAATGTTCATGGCCGAGGACCAAGATGAGCTTGGAGCCGGACACCTTACATCCAAACTCCATGCTGCCGAGAATATCGGTGTTCTCGAAGTTGCCAGCGACCCGTGCCACGAACACGTCGCCAATTCCGCGGTCGAACGCATCCTCAACGGGAATGCGAGAATCGAGGCAGGAGAGGATGACAGCCTTGGGGAATTGGCCGAGCGCTGCTTGACGCACCTGTTGGGAGTGATCTCGGCTGGTCAGCGTTCCCTCGACAAATCGTTGATTGCCCTCCTTTAACGTTTGCAGAACATCGTCCGGCGTCAGTTCATCGCGTTCGGCTGCCGTTAAAATTTGTTCGACAAGAGGGGCTCTATCGGGATTGGCGGCCGCCGCTGGGGCATCCGAACGGAGGGCGTCAGCCGGGTTCTCCGAGCAGCCGGAAAACAGCAGGCAGGTCGTGCATCCAATCGCGAGTAGGCTTGATCGCCGGTGGAGTCTGTGGGTCATTCAGATGGCTCGTAATGTGTTTATTGATCGTCGTCTCCAAGGAGCATTACTATACTCCAAGTTCACGCGGTAGTGAGTTCAGAGAACGAAGCAAATCGGTCAGTTCCAAGCCTCAATCGCAGCGACGACTTTATCCTGTGGCACGTCACCGACGAGCTGGACACTGCCGATCGATTTGGGCAGTACGAAGCGTAGTTTGCCGTGGGCGACTTTTTTGTCGTGAGCCATGACCGGAATCATCTTTGCCGGATCGGCGTCAGGCCAACTTCGCGGCAGTTCAGCCGCCTCCAGCAGTGCGGTTTGCCGGGTCAGTAGTTCGCGGTCACAGAGACCGAGATCGATACTGAGACTCGCGGCCATCTGCATCCCAATGGCCACCGCTTCCCCGTGCAACATCGCCCCGTAGCCCGCGGTCGCTTCGATCGCATGAGCGAAGGTATGGCCGTAGTTCAAGATCGCCCGCCGCCCCGTCGTTTCACGCTCATCATCGGCGACCACCCGCGCTTTCGATTGACAGCTGCTCGCGATCGCATGCCGCGTCGGCTCGGGATCGCGCTGGACGATCGCAGTGATGTTGGATTCCAAAAACTCGAAGAACTCAGCGTCTTCGATCACTCCGTACTTGATCACCTCGGCCAACCCGCTGACGTACTCGCGCGCCGGCAGCGTGCTGAGGAAATCGGTATCGATCCACACCAGATGCGGCTGCCAAAACGCACCGACCATGTTTTTACCGCCGGGCAAGTTGATCCCGGTTTTGCCGCCCACGCTGCTGTCGACCATTGCTAACAGAGTCGTGGGAACTTGGACGAAGCGCAGCCCGCGGGTGAATGTGGCGGCGGCGAAGCCGGCCAAGTCACCGATCACACCGCCGCCGACCGCAATCACGACGCTGCGACGATCCGCCCCACAGGCGAGCAACTCGCCCCAAAGTTCCGCGAGTCGGTCGGTCGATTTGCTGGTCTCACCCGATGCCACTTCGATGATGCTCAGCCGCATGCCGCTGATCGGCAGCGACTGAGCGATCGATTGACCCGCCGATGCGGCAATCGACGCGTCCTGGATCAAAATCACGTGGGTGCAGTCGCCCAGTGCTTTCTGCAGGCGAAGGGCAAAACCGGTTTCGTCCGGCCGGGATGTCGCCCCACTTTGGATCGAAATCGGATAGCTCCGCTGTCCCAATTCGACGGTGATCTCGGTGGCGGCGTCCGTGGAGGTGCTGCCGGATGGGCGTGTTTCGGGATGAGCGGATTCAGAGCGGGGAGGGATAGACACGGCGAGTATGCTAAAACGAGAGGAACGAAGTGAATCTTCGCATATCCTAACCTCGATCCTACCGATCGAGCGACCTGCCTCGAACTGGTCGATCCCGTCGCCCCCAACCTCTCCTCAGCCGGAAGCCAACTTGTCCGAGACATCCCCCTCGCCCGCCACGACGTCCACGCCCGCGGATGCCTTGTCTCCGCCCGACCCATCCCAGCCCGATCCACATGCGGACAAGTACAACGATCCGCGGGCTCATTTTGGTCGGAGAGCCTGGGTGGCGGTGGTCGCGATTTTAATCGGAGCGACGATCTTTACCTTTGCCAGCATCCACGCGCGGCGAACGCGACTGGGCGAAACCACTCGTTTTTGGGGAGCACCGACCATCAAGGCGCTCCAACTCGGCGACCATGTGATGCTGTTGCCCCGCGAGGGCAGCGACTTCGAGCCCGTCGAGCTGACCGCGTTTCCTGGGCTGGGGCACCTGCGCAAGGCACTCCTCGACTCGCGGCACTACGACTGGTCAACCGAAACGAGCAGCGGAGTGGAAGCGTTTTGCAAAGCCACTGACGACGTCGAGTGCGTCCGTCTGGAATTCTCCGACCCGACGCTGCAACGGTTTCCGATCGCCCAGATCGATTTGGAATTGAATCATGGCGTCGTCGGCCCCGCCGATCAGTCGCAGCGGGTCAGCGTCAACGATCGCGTCCGGCCGGCACTGAAGTACCAGATCGGGCTGCTGATGCATGTCAAGCAAGAAAGCTACGACAACCGTGACTAAGGAACGTTGCGGAGCACCGGACTCCGATCGTCGCGGAGCGATCGTTGCGGCGGCCTGACGACAGCGAATTGCCTGCGGATTGGCGACGACATTTGACTTGGTTCCCAAACCTGGATCTGACGCCCCTGCCGTGATGCGACGGCTGCTCCACCGTTCGGGGAGGGAGGCCGCTGGTCAACAGCGAAACGTGTGCCCTCACCGTTGAGCCGGATGCCACTTCTCCACCCGCTCGGCGACACCTGGAATCAGGCGGGCGGCGTTTTCGTGATAGACTTTTTTCAAGACCTCGTCGGGTAAATCGATCCCGTAGATCTGCCACAGCCCTTGAGGCGGCGGCGATTTCTCGCTGTACGGAAAATACTCGTCTCGCGTCTCCAAGAAACGCCAGTAGTAATGCAGTCGCTCTGCTGGCCACGGCCCATCGGTACCGAACAAAATACGATCGGCGTAGCGGATGAAGAAGTCTCGCGAGGTGTAGGGTTGCCGGCCCAATTCGCTGATCCGTGAGGCGGGCTCAATCCACAGATTCGGATATTCGTCCAGCCATTTTGATACGGTGGCCAAGTCCTCGGCGTTGTTGGCGATATGAGCACCGATGAACTGTGTCTTGGGATGCCGGGCGATGATGCGGTTGCGAGCGTTGAGAAGCTCTTCGCGTGAGGGATACTCATCACCGTAAAAGCTCCAGTCCGGATGCCGCGACAGTTCTTCCCAGCGTTCATTGGCTGCATCGATGGGCTCGAAAAACGCCGCCGGATCGCTGGTGTGAATGATAATTGGGATGCCCAGTTCCCCGCAGGCGGCCCAGATCGGATCCCAGCGGGCATCGTCGATCTCAATCAGTGATCCGTCCGGGTTGCGATAGCCCAGTCCGAAGCGTTTGAACAGTTTCAATCCCGACACGCCTTGTGCCACCGCGGCGCGGAGTTGGTCGGCGGTTCGCTCGGCAAATCCGGGGCGTTGACACGCCCAGGTGGCGGGGGCATCGGCATCCCCGTCGCCCTGCCAGTCAACGTTGGCGAAGACGACAAAACGATCACGGTGGTGTTTCCAAAGCTGTTTTAAATGCTCGTCGAGTTGGCTGCCGAGTTTGCCGTCGAGTGAAACACAGACGGCAATGTGATTGCGATCCATTTCGCCCACGAAGTCCTCGAGGGCCTGCTCGCTTTGACGCAGCCGGTAGAAAAGATGCGTATGAACATCCACGACCGGGAACTTCGCCTGCGTCAGCAGCGTTGACTTGACCTTCAGTTGTGGCACGGGGTCGAAACGGCGCACCGAGAGCTCACGACCATCGCAACCATCCAGAGGTAACTCCATCACCGATCCTGTCTTCGCCGTCGTCCCCTCGGCGGCCGCGTCGTGTTCACGGCCGTCGGCGGCGTGAATCGGTGCTGTCCACATCGCGACCGCGATACCGAGCAGGCAGTGGACGATGAACTTCGTACAAAATTCTTGCATGAACTAGCTCTCAGGTTGAATCGATTTGATTTTCGGAAACTGGTCTGCCAGTTGGATGGCCCGCTCGACGCTCAAGCAGGTTGTTGGCCCGGCGGCCACATCGTCGCCCTGCCATCGTAAACCACCTCGCATGGCCGCCGTAATCGTTGCTGAATCGGCCACACCGTCGCGCTCGATCGCGATCGCTTCGAGTCGCAACACCGCGGCAAACAGATCGGCGACGAGACTCGTCTGCTGCTCCGGAGAGGTGGGGAAACTCGCAAAGTCGTCGTGTTGATATTTTCTCGCCAGGTCCATCGCGCCAGCGGCCAGATTTTCTGTAAGGCGATTTCCGCCTGCGTCGTACTGATAGAACCCTTCGCCAGCGGCAACTCCGGACAATTTGGACTTGATCATCGCCGGCAGCAAAGGCGAGGGATCCATGCGAGTTGGAAACGCACTCCAAACGACGCGTCCGCCGTCGAACGCGGTCCGTGGACCGATCAGATCAACGAGCTCGAGCGGCGAAAGAGGCATCCCATACTGCCGTGCCGCCCGCTCAATGGTCTCCGCAGACACACCGCCACAGAGCAGATCCATTGCCAGGTTGAGGTAGGGAGCCAGCAGACGATTGACGACAAAGCCCGGAGCATCGCGTACCAGCAGGGGTGTTTTGTTGAGCGCCAAAGCGTGACTGCGGCAGGCGTCGATCACGTCCGCAGAGCTGCCCCCGGGATCTGTCCCTAGAGGGACGCTGGCCATGTGCGGGATCACCTCCGCGGCCGGGCGATCAACGACCGGCATGAAAAAGTGCAAACCGCACAAACGCTCCGGGCAACGCATTTGGGCCGCGATCGATGCAATCGAGAGCGTCGAGGTATTCGTCGTCATCACGGCCGCACGCTCGAACCAGTTCTCCGCATCGGCAAAGAAGGCTTGTTTGACATCCAACCGCTCGGCGATCGACTCGATCAATAGCCAGCGCGGTACCGCTGCCGAAAGTCGGGTATTTGCTGGACCGTCGCTCAAATTCGACGGGCTCAGATGCACCACGGGCAAGGGCAAGCGGACTCCCCAGGGCGAGGCGGAATCCGCGACGCTGTCGCACTGCTGCAGCACACGATCACAGCTTTCACGCAGCACCTCCTCTTCGCGATCGGCAAGCCACACGGGCACGCCCGCACGCAGGTGATCGACGGCGATCGCACGACCGACCACACCCGCCCCCACGAGCAAGACACGGTAATCCACGGGCGTCTTTGTTTGCGGGTCCGTGTCGCTCATTCGTTGGTATCCGAAGCGTCGCCCTGAGCGTTCCCGGCGATCGGTAACATGCCTTGATCAGGAGGCGTTGTTGGATCGACAGGCAGTGGCGGCGCCGGCGTGTCGCTCGGGATCGGTTGCGGCACGAGCACCAATCGCACCGGCGTGCCACGCTCGGGAATGTTCTCACTGAAGGGTTCGAACAACAGATTGCCAGCGTCGGCGCTGCTATTGAAAGGCACGTCGAGCATCGCCGAGCTGAAGTTGGAGACACAGATCATGTCACCGGCATCCGCCGAATAGTGCTCGATGTTGTCCTCGGGATCCGACCAAAACGTGCTGCCGGCGAAGACCCACGGTTCAGCCAGCTCGGCTTTGGTTTTCATGTTGCGAACCCACTTGCGTGCGTCAACGACATGGAACTCGTCACCCGGTACGAATTCCGTCGCCTCGGACGAGGACTCTGCCGGCTCGGACGAGGACTCTGCCGCCTCGGATGACGACTCTGCCGCGGCGGATGAGGGATCGGAGTCGTCGGCCGGTTCCGGTGCTGTCGACCGCTCGGGGCTGCGCCACGTCGCCCACACGGTGATGGTTTGCCCCGTCGGAGGGAGGAAGTCTGGGTTCCATCGTACGGGCGTGCCACTCTGGGCACCGATCGCCAGCAACGCCGCGTGGACTTCGCTGCTCTTGGCGAAGACGGCGACCACGGATTCGTGTTCTTTGGTTCCAACCGGACAGGCAAACATCTCGAGCGGTCCCCGCCGCATCGCAACATAGCCATCGATATAGACTCGTTTGGCTTTCATGTCGATCCACAGATCGGCCTGCTTACCGAGCTGTTTGGCGCCGGGAGGTGCCGCATAGGTGTCCGCGATTTTCCGTATCGCACGCTCTTGAGCCTGGATATGAGCGAGAATCTCTGGATCGATCTCGTAATCGTCGACGCCGTCATCGCTCATCGCCTCGGCCTCATCCGGCGACGCGGTGGCTTGCCCTGCGGTTTCAGAACCGCCGTCAACGGGGGCAAGCGGCGGGGTTCCTGCGTTTTCCGCGGTCGCTGGCGGTGGTTTTAGACGCAGTTTTTCCTGTGGTACGGTGTTGTTACCGTCAATCGAATCGGTCGCCGTGGCGGGCGCATGGGTCGCGTCACTCGCCGCTGTCTCCGATGCCGCTGTCTCCGATGCCGCTGTCTCGGTTGCCGGTGAGTCGGCGTTTTGCTCCCGCGCCACCGCTGCCGGTTTCGGCTCAGGCGTCGTCGTGGGCGAACTCGGCTGCTGCTGACACCCCGCCGCGACCAACATGCATGTGTAGATCACGAGAGAACCGATCGGAGTGCGGCGAGACATTGAAGGTCTGGTGAAATCTGAATTCTGCATCTTCGGTTCCCATCGGCGGGCGGTTAAACTGCTTGACCACCCTAGTATCCCTGTTGTCCGCCCATCGGTCCATGACATTGACTCCCACGTCGCCCAAGAAACGCAAACAGACGCAAAAATCAGCCCCTGCGGCCCCGAAACACGGCGCCAGCAAACCCGATTTCGGCGTGCCGTTGGACATTTCCCACTGGGACGCGTTAAAGCGGGGGCTGACCAGCGACGCATTATCGAGTCAATCGGCCGCGAGTGTCTTCGGTGACGAGACTCGTGGCGCTGCGATCTATCGCTGGGCGATAGCGACCGCGATGCAGGGACCAGCCACGGACCTGCAACGGCAACTTGCGCGACTGGCGGCACTCGATCCGGGTAGCTCAACCGGCAAAATGACGGACGCCGAGCGAGAACGGCTCGCCGACGGGGCTGGGCAACTCATCGACACTGTTTTCAGCGACACCATGACCGGCATCGAGGCCAGCGAAGCGGTGTTGTGGGCCGCAGCCATGCCGGCCCTCACTGAGATCCTGCCCGCAGAAACATGGTGGCAGTGCGGCGAGCAATTGCTGCAACTCCGCGCCGACGCATCCCTGCGATCCGATGCCACCTCACCGCTGCACCTGCTGCTCGCCGGTGAACTTGGCCTGACGCTGGCGTGGCGACTTGCTCCACTGCCGTCCTGCGCCGCGATCGCATTAGCCGCTCGCGAGGCCGTATCAGCATTCCTGCAGGGCGAGGGCGAATCGATCGATCGGTCGCTGGTCCGCCCCCACGAGCTGCGGCTGATCGTGGCCTCCCTCGTCCGTTGTCAGCGGATGATTGGCGTGGTCGGGAAACCATCCAACCGGAAATTGACGAAACGAGAACGGGAGATTGCCGCTGAGTTCGCGACCTGGATGGCGGTGCTGGCGCGACACGATGGGACCCAGGCCTTTTCGGTTGCTGATGCCGCCGCGTGCCGGTGTGATTCACAGGCTCACGGTCGTAGGTCCGTGTCATCCCCGGCGAAGGAAAAAGCGTTGCCGCCGGACCTGCATGGATTGATGCGGGCGGCGAGCGACTTTGATCCCGAAACGCTCGCACCGGCGATGGCGGCCGCGCTCGGCCAGAGTCACTCTGGCGGCCGTTTGGCGTGGGAGGTGTCACTGCCCGAAGCGATGTGGCACAGCGAAACCAGTGGTGTCGTTGCCATGTTGCCAGAATGGGACGTCCGGCGCGGACGAACCTTCCTCAACTATTCGGGCGCGGATATCGAGGTGGAAGTCACCGCCGGGCGCCGGTCGCTGCTCAAGGGCACCCATCAAACGATGATCCACGTTGAGGGCGAACTCCAACAACCCACGGGCAGTTGGGAGTGCACCTGTGAATACTCCGATGACGATGTGCACCTGATTGAACTGGAACAAGCCTACAGCGGCGGCGTGGTCCTGCAGCGTCAATGGATGCTGGTCCGCGACGACCGCTGCGTGATGGTGTCCGATGCGGTCCTGCCGTCGGCGCGAGCCGACCAGCACGGCGGCAAACGCCGTGTTATTGACGGGCGCGAGATTCGCTGTGTCAGCCGCTTGCCCCTGGCGGCGGGGATCGACGTGGTCGAGGATTCCGAAACCCGCGAGTTGGTTTTAAGCGATGGCAAGAAAGCTCGCGCGCTGGTGATGCCGCTGGCGTCGAGCGAGTGGAAAGTCGGACCGTCTGACTGCCATGTTTTTCTTTCCGAAGATCAACATCTGGTCGTCACGACCACGGGCACGGGTGCCGTTTACTCTCCCCTGTGGTTGGACTTCCAATGTCGTCGCTTCCGCCGGAAACGCACCTGGCGACAACTCACCGTCGCAGAGGACCTCGCCATCATCCCACGCCAGATCGCTGCCGCGTTCCGCGTCCAGGTTGGCAGCGAGCACTGGTTCTTGTACCGTTCCATGTCCGGTCGAGGACCACGCTCAATTTTAGGCAAACATTTGATCGCTGATTTCTTCGCCGCGCGCTTCCATCCCGGTGACGGTGGGATGGAAGAACTCGTGACTGTCGATGAAGGAGAATAATTGGCTATGACGGATCCCATCGACACGACGCAACTACCCTGCCCATCAACGGACGCGCAACAGCGCATTGCGGATAACTGGCACCGCGTCTGCCGAGAGGTGGCCGAGGCTGCCGAAGCCGCTCGACGCAGTGCCAGCGAGGTTCGCATCGTGGGTGTCGCCAAATACGTGGATGCCGAGATTACCAGTTGGCTCGTCGACGCCGGCTGCCGCGATCTGGGCGAGAACCGCCCGCAAGCACTCGATCAAAAAAACAGATGGTTTGCTGAGCATCGGCCCGACGTCGCCGCGGACATTCGCTGGCACCAAATCGGCCATCTGCAACGCAACAAAGTACGCCGTCTGCTCACCGTGAAGCCGCTGGTGCACTCGATCGACAGCGAACGATTGCTCGACGAAGTCAGTGCCGAAGCACAGCGGCAGTCCGCGAATATTGATGTATTGATGGAAGTCAACGTCAGCGGTGACACCGCCAAAACAGGATTACCACCATCGGAGTTGCTCGGTCTAGTAACACGTTTCTTAGCCGCCAGAGATGACTCGTCACAGCCCCACGGCGTGCGCATCGTGGGCTTGATGGCCATGGCGGGCTGGGGCACGGACCCACAACAAGCCCGACCTCAATTCTCGCGATTACGTGAACTCCGCGATTCCCTGGTCGACCAGACGAATCTTGCTCTACCTGAACTTTCGATGGGCATGAGCGGTGACTATACCGCCGCGATTGCCGAAGGCGCAACCATGGTTCGTATCGGTTCGAGCCTGTTCGACGGACTGCGATAGCATCCAGATAGGGTCCACGCGGATCCAAGATGAGACGTATCCGGCTGCCAGACCATACGCCCCTATGCGGATTGCATGTCCATAGCTGTTTCGTCGATCGGTTGCCAAACGCATCGACCGCTCACGAAGGATGGGGTTGCGGAACTTGCCGTATCACCAGTGACGAGAATCCGCTGGCGGGATAGGACGCGGGGACAGCGGGCGAGTCCGCCTGGGCCGCGATCCACGTGGTCTTTTCAAAGAGAGATTCCAAGAACACACGCAATTCCAGGCTCGCTAAACCAGCACCGGGGCAAGCGTGAATGCCGTCGCCGTAGAGTAGGTTGTTCGCTGGATCCCGATCGATGTGGATTTCGTTGGCATGATCGAACGCCTCTTCATCGCGGTTCGCCGAGATCCAGTGCAGGGTGAGCCTCTCGCCCGTGTCGAGATCGCGGTCGCCGATTCGCACTGGGCATTTCGTGACGCGGCGATTGGAAACGAGTGGATTGTGGATCCGCAAGATATCATCAATGCCGGCTGGCAATAACGCAACGTCGCTACGCAGCTGGGCCTGTAGCTTTGGATCTTGAGCGAGATGGTGCAACAGGATTCCAATGGAAGCGGAGATCGTGCCAATCTCGCCAACGGTCCAGTTCCGCAGGATACTCGCCAGCTCTTCGCTGCTGAGTTTGCGTCCGAAGACGCGCTCATTCATCAACAATGTCGTGACGTCCGAATGGGCATCCGAACCAGACAGGACTCGTTGGTCGACCTGTTCGTCGACAATGGCTTCGAACTGGCGAGCCAGTTGCGACATCGCGGTTCGATTGGATTCACCGATGGCGTGCTGATTGTTCTCAACCCATTCGATGAGACGGGGCGATAGACCTTCGGGCCATCCCAGAAACGCACACTGGACACGGGCCGCGAATAAGGCTGCCAATTCGTCAACGACTTCGACTTCACGACCATCAACGAACGCACGGTCGATCAACTCGTCTGCGATGCGACGACAGACCGGCCCAAATCGCTCGACGCGCTCCGGTGCAAAGTAGGGCTCGATGGCATCGCGATACACGCGATGCTCCGGCGGGTCCATCCCATCGGGAACCGTTAAATGTTGCGACACCACGTTGCTGAAGGATTCGTGGTCGTTCAGGATGCGTTTGATATCAGCATGCCGAAAGACCGACCAACCCAGCAGGTCGCTGTGCGCTACCGGGCATCGCTGCCGCATCTCATCATAGACCGATACCTGGTCACGCGCGGCGAGTTCCGTTCTGGGATTCCAATCAGCCTTCATGGGTTGGCTCCTCGGTAAGTATGGTGTGTCTCAAGATCCTGACAGAATCTGCATATTAACGTACACAATACAAAGCCGAAAAGAGGGCCACCCATCGGCCATGAGCCCCCATCGGCCATGAGCCGGTGCCAAACTGGCGTCTTGCGCCGCAGGTGGTCGCGGAGCAACGCAACGACATCGTCCGCAGTGAACACCCAAGTCACCTGGGGCTCGATGACCGTGCCAGCGAACAGACCTACGGAGAGACCTAACGAGGGACATAGCACTTCTTCGAGCGGTTCAAATCGCGCGTCGCTCGTCGCTGGCTGGGCGGAATCTCGATGGGGAGGGGTTGGTGAAGAAACTTGACGCAGAGACGCGAGAGACGGGGAGACGCAGAGAAGAGGGAGGGGGAGCGGACGTGATGGGTTTTCTCTGCGTCCTTGCGGCTCACCGACTCTGCGTTGAATTCTTCAATACGGCACGAGGGACACAGCACTTCTTCGAGCTACGGTACGAGGGACACAGCACTTCTTCGCGCGGCACGAGGGACACAGCACTTCTTCGAGCGGTTTGACTTCACCATCGGATCCGATGAGCGGATCTTACTGCTGGCAGCGGTTTGCTTGACAGGCTGCTCTGGCCCTACTACCAGCATGAGGTTTCGGTTCGTAAGCGGGGAAGTGTTGGCGAAAGGACGTCCAGCGACGTGGTTACTGCTGTTTTAACGATCATCTCCACCGGTTTCTTCTCCACGGCCTGCCACCTCGCCGCAGTTGCCCCCAACTCGAACGGACTGTCTGTTGGATTGCATTTGGTATACTGCCGCGTGGAAGAAACCGAAACAAAGGACAGGGAACTCTCACCCCACAAGGTCGTGTCCATGGGGGGCGCACTGCACATGGCATCCTGCGTTTGGGCGAGGGCTGGGTCGCTCGTCGCGGTTTGTCGATGGCCAACGTTATTCGAATGAGGATGTAGACCTGAATCCCTATCACCCAGCGAGAAGCAACAGCACGGAGAGTTCCACCGTGGAATTCAATCGAGCGCTACTTGTTCGACATCTGGTTTCGATGCTGATCGCAGGTCTAGGCCTACTTTGTTTACCGCATCTGCTCAATGTTGTTGATTCAACGGGTGCCGTGGCTGACCGTTTTGGATCATTACCGTTTTTCAATGACCCTTTCGCTTTCGCTGGCGGTGTGCTGAGTCTGTGGGCATGCCATCTGATGTCCGTTGTTCGCAAATGTCGCGGATAGCCCATGCGAAGGTGATGGCGCGGCGGTGGCCGTTTTTTCGATTGTTTGCGAGTCGCACATCGCCCTCGTTGCCCGACCTGATCTAATCTCCGTTCTCACCCGCACTTCGTATTTGGATGAATGACATGCATGACCAGCCCGACGTCAGAACGAAGCGCAACGGAAGTTTGCTTGGCGCAGGTTCGCTCTCCATCGTTCACTTGCTCGCCTTTGGCATGCTTTACCTGATACTCGTGCAGTTAAATTTCTCGTTCCAAGACTTCTATAAGACCGTGGGAGCCAAGCTCACACCCGAGTTTCACCGGATTGCGTTGATGTCGAATTACATTGCCGCGTACACGCCTCTTGTATTGCTGATCATTGCCTTGGATGTTTTCGTCGTCTTTCGTCTCGCTCGCAGCCGTAGCCGCTGGACGTCCGTTTATTCACATGCTGTATTGCTTAGCATGGGCTTCACCGGTTTCCTCTGGACGGCGCGGAGTATTGAACCAATGGCTTGGGGTGCGTCCCGCGTCGACAATGCACCCGTTGTCAGCGTCCTTGAGCCAGTCATCGACCAGCACCCAAGCAGCGATCAATGACACGGGCCGGGGGATGCGGCGTCGCCGCTTGCAAGTGGCGACGCGTTCGCGCCCGGGATCATGTCGAACGTTCCTCGACTGAAGATCATGCCTGAACCCGATCCGTATCGACCACCTGACGACCTCACGCTCGAGAGCGCCCCGTCGATACCTGCCGAATCTCGTCTTTCCGCATTTGCGCCATTTGCCTTTGTCGTGCTGCCGATTCTTTTTGGCATCGCGGGATTCTCCGGCTACATCGTCCTTGCAATAACCCTGGCCCCCCAGCCAACTGAAAACGAGCCCGTCCTATCGCATGGCCAGCACAAGACGGTACGAGGGACACAGCACTTCTTCGAGCGGTTTAAATAGCGTGTCGCTCGTCGCTGGCTGGGCGAAATCGCGACGGGGACAGATGACTGAGGGACAGAGCACATCTCGGGTTTTTTCTCTGGGTTTCGTATTGGTGAGCGAGGGGCATGGGATTTTCAAGGCATGGCGGTGGCGGCCGAAATCTTTATGATGCGGATGTCGCAGCGGTTGGATCGTTGCGCCGAGGGGGCAGCGGACGCAAGCCCTGCAGGAAAGCAATTTGCCGAGGACTGTCCCGGTCGCAGATAAGCCGAAAGATGCCTTGGGCTGGCGACATCCGCGGTCAGCCCTTGTTCTGCGACGACATCGCTGATGTCGGCAGCCACCGCCATGCCTCCAAAATCCATTTTGCTGGACATACCCACGATCGGCCCCGGATGGACAAAAAGATGCGCGCCCACGCCTCGCCGTTTATCTGCCATCGATGTAGAGAGCACCCTTTGCCGCCCACAATCACTCGTTTTGGAGTACCGAAAATGTCTCTACTTAAGTCATCGCCCCGGACATCCGCCGCCCTGCTCATGCTAGTGAGCTTTATGGGAATCGCCGTATGCTCAGGGTGCGAGCAATCGCAATCCCCAGCAACCACCGCTGCTGAAGCCGATCCGGCCGGCGCTGGCCCATTGGGGGACGTTCTTGTCCTTGCAGAGGCCGGCGATACAGAAGCCGCAGTTCAGACCTTCGTCCACAAAGCTCCCGCCAATTGGATCGAATCGACTTCGCTGGAAGAATTCCAACTATCGGAAGCCGAATTTCAGGAACTGAATCGTTCCGAGAAATTACGCCTTCAAACGCTGTTCATCGCCCGCGTCGAAGATATCAAAGGGCTTGCGTGGGTGGTCGTCGACAAAGCAACCGAGTCTCAGAAAAATGGAGATACCGAGACGGCGGAGAAGTATTTGGAGTCGGTAAATCAGCTGGGGCGACAGCTTCGTGACGCTGACGTCGTCCTCGTCTTTCAACAGACAGGGAAGGCACTCGCAAATGCAACGCTTGAAGACTGATTTGTCATTCATGCACTGCGAAATATGGTGGTCCTTCTCGGCGTTGAGAGAAATGGTAGAGGGACACACTGCATTTTCCACTCGTAATTGCCTAGCTGCGATGAATACGATTCGTGCAGAGGATGCATCGTTTGGGGGAGCTGTGAGTGTTCGCGAATGTCTCCCTCGTTGCAGTACTCTGTCTCTCAGTATCCCGCTGTCCCGCAGCATCCCGTTGTGATTGAATATCAAAAGTATATTGCATGAACTCTCGAACTTTTCTGCTCCCCCTCGTTGTGTCATGGATCTCGCTACTGGCGATGTCCGTTCCTCTGCGTGCGGAGGAACCCCACGCGGAACCGGGTTTATTCCCGGGGCTTCCGATCGTTGAATCGCTGCCTGAATTGCTGAAATTCGCGGACGGACAACCTGTGACAACGAAGCAAGATTGGCAGCGGCGGCGCACCGAGCTGCAAGCGATGCTTGAGTACTATGCATACGGTCATTCGCCCCCACGGCCTGCTGGCATGATTGCCGAGACGACCAGCATTTCGACCATCCCGCAGAGCAACATTACCGAGGAACGCATTACTCTTTCGGTGATGGAGCATGAGGAAGTGCGGTTTCGGATTGCTGTCTATCGCCCCGACACGGATAAACCACTCCCTGTGATCATTCGCGAAGAGCATGCACTCGGACATACCGAAGAGGTTCCGCTGGTCGTGGGACGCGAGTTCATGTTTGTGGAATTCGCACGAGAAGATCTCGATCCGGACGAAGCCAGCGTGGTCGGTCCTGCACAGGCGGCCTACCCCGGATACGACTGGGCGACCCTTGCCGTTTGGTCCTGGGGGGCCATGCGTGTCGTGGACTATCTCGAATCACGCGATGATGTTGACTTGACGCGCATCGGCATCGTTGGCCATTCTCGAGGAGGTAAAATGGCACTGTTGGCCGGTGCGCTCGATGAGCGATTTAGCCTCGTGGCAGCCAACGGCTCTGGCGCCGGTGGCGCGGGATGCTTTCGAATTCAGGGAAAGCATGTCGAGACCCTGGAATTGATCACTCGTCCAGATCGATTCGGCTATTGGTTTCACCCCCGGCTGCGTCAATTCGCTGGTCACGAATCACGGCTGCCCTTCGATCAACATTTCCTAAAAGCTCTCGTTGCTCCACGAGCACTCATTTGCACCGAAGCAATCGATGACCAGTGGGCGAACCCCGACGGAAATCGTGCCACGAGCAAGGCCGCTCAGCCAGCCTTCGACCTGCTAGGCGCGAAAGACCGCAATTCGCTCTGCTTCCGTGCCGGCGACCATGATCTCCTCCAGGAAGATTGGAATTCGATCTTGGACTTTGCTCAATGGCATTGGTACGGCAATCGCCCGAATGACACAACACCCTACTTTGACTATCGGTAGCCCTTCGGACGGCGGAGGAGGTAGGGTTTCATTCGCCGTGCCGACGCTTGTGCGGCGTCAACTGAAAGAGCACTTAGCATCGCGTGAAGAAAAACGGACGTAGCTACGCTCGCCAGAGCGTGGGATCCCACCGTCTGGCGGCACTAGCTGCGGGAGAATTCGCCACTTGTTGTTCACGTGATGCTTTGGAACGAACGGAAAATAAGTGGCCGAACGCTCCGCGGTCGGAATCATCGACCGCGGAGCGTTCGACCACAATTTCAGACAGTAATTTTACGCTCGTTCCTTAGCGAAAATTTGAACTCTCTGCGATGCAATCAATCCGGGTGCCTCTCCGAAAAACATCTGGGCGTCCCTCTCGTATGTACATCGCGTGGTGCTCGACGTCCTCCGCTGCCTTCAGACGCCGGATGATCGGCTTTACGTCGCTCACTTACTCGATGCTTTTGAATCAACTCGGTTCTTGATCGCTTGCCATTCGTCCTCTGTCCAAGGCTCTGCCGGGCCGCTTGCGATCCCGGCCATCAAGGCCTGCTCAATTTCGCCGTGCTTTTCGCTCGCTGCTGCAACCAGCGCCACAATGTATTCGCCTGCACTGGCGAAACCGCCTTGTTCAGCATTTTGATCCACATACGACTTCAAATGATCTGGTAATTCAACGGGAACGGTTGACATTTGGTCGATCCTCCAAGGCGTTTTCCTGATGGACCGCGACCGCCAGCATGGTGTTGCCGCTGAGGCCCTTCGGGCACGCCTTCGATTATTGGCGAACCAGGGCCGCAATGGTACAATCTCTCGGTTTGCCACGTCTTCTCGCTCCGGTCACGAACGGTGTCGTAAACACCTTCCGTTAGCCGCCCCTAGTCGAATGAGCCGCGACAATCTTTCCGACCACCAACTTCTCGCTCTCTGGGCTGCCGACTGCGCTGAACACATCCTCAACGTCTTCTCCGCATCGGAACCTGACGATTTTCGCCCTGTCGCTGCAATTGCCGCTGCACGCGATTGGGTACGAGGCGACCTTCGCATGACCGACGCGAGAACTGCTGCCTTCTCCGCTCATGCGGCTGCAAGGGACACTGCGAATCAAGCCGCAACATTCGCAGCACGCGCGGCGGGCCACGCTGCCGCAACTGCTCATGTGGCCGACCACGCCAAACACGCCGCCGCCTATGCGCTGAAAGCCGTTGAAAACGTTGACGCGGAACGGCAATGGCAACGCCAGCAACTTCCTCCCCACCTTGAATCCCGACTCTTCGGCACTGCACGGGGCGGCTAACATGGTGTTTACGCAAGATCGCAGCTGTCGTCGTTGGAGAATCTTTCGGTGGGCAACGGTTATTCGCTTTGGTCATCTTCCCTCAGCTGCCAGCCCGCGATCGCCTTCGCTGTTTGGCGACGGGCGTTCGTGTTGGTAGAATCTTTCGTTGATCAATGTCGTTCTCTTCGGTTGAGAACGGCGTCGGCAAAACCTTCCGTTGTGCGGCCTATGCCCATTGGTTTGTTCGTTCTGCTCTTTCTCAGCGTCGCAATCTTTCGACGGGCTCGACGCGTTGGTCGATCTGGGCCGGCGTGGATCGCGCTCCTTTGGGTTGCTGCGTTTGGCGTAGCTCTTGCCTTGAACGCGGTGTGCATGATTGCGATTCTATTGTGGCACGACTGGGCGATTACCGAGGCTGAACTTAGATCGGCGCTCTACCTTCCTGCGGCTTTGGGAATGATTGCCGGTGCGATGTTCGCGATGTCTCGCGCTGGTCGGCCTATCACCGCTCCCTGACGGCTGCACAACTATTTAGGATTTGGGGTCAGCTCGCTTCGAGCCTGACCTCAAATCCATGTTCAAGGCGAGCTGCTTCGCGGCGGTCGTCACTCCGAGAACGCTCAGGGTGTCCGCTCATTCGAAGTGTCACAATCGCCTCACTCGCATCCCCATCTTTTGGGGTGCCGCTCGGACGAAATCTGGGTGGCCGCTTTCGTGCCGCGAAGTGATTTCGTGTGGCCTTTGCGAAATTGAAAGTTCGGCGTTCGGCGTTCGGCGGGGTGCATGACAGGGTTTGTTAGGTAAGTTTGGTTTTGGTCTTGCTGCGGCGATGGCGGAAGCCATCGTTTCGCTGGCCTCGACGATGCCAGAAGGCGTCTCGGTCGTGCGTTTCGCTCAGGTCATCCGCCTTGAGCTGCAGCAGCGGCTCGAGTGACTCATCTCGCCAGAACTTTTCGGTGCCCTTGATCCGCTCGTTGATTTGTTTCTGAGCCGATTCCACCGGCGACGTGGTTACTGGAAGTCCGGCACGCCGATACTCCGCATACTTCATCCGCGAGGCATTGTTGCTCAGGTACGTGATCGCCCGACGCAAGTCTTCGGGAACCTCTTCGTGATCCGCTGCATGCTCCTTCATCGCGGTGATCACCCGAGCGACGTCACCGCTCCATGTCCACTGCAGCCACTGGACATACAACTGCCAGCCGTCTTCGATCCGGCCGCACGATGCAATCGCCCCGCCGTAGACGTAAGCCAACGCGTGCATGATGTCGACGATCGGCGTGTAGTGCGAGAAGTGAGTCGCCCACAACGACCAGTTCACTTTCAAACCGTCGCCCATGAACGCTTTGACTTTCGCTTTGTTGAAGCCACGCCGATGGGCTTCGGCGGCAAGCGCCAAGCCAAGACGGTCGTAGCCCTGCCGGGTCGCAACGATCGTTTGCACCAGCGGATCACCGCCGCTCCAACGCCGGTGATCTTTGCGGGACGACTTGCTGTTGGGGAGGTGTGAATCTGTCGAAGTTGATTGCCTCTGCGATGTCTGGTTGCTCGGTGACGCTTCACGATCGGTGTCACTCGATGAACCGCTACTTCGGTGGATTTCATTGACTTTTGGGATGATCCACAGCGGGTCTTTCAAACACTCGGGCACTTCGGGGTGAGGATCAACTTCTGATGGTTTGGACTGATAGGTTTGCAACACACCGGCCTGAGTCTCTCGCCACCAACGGTGCTTTTTGTCACTCGGCTTTTCCTCTCCCCAAAACGAATCGCGAATCTGAGCGCGACCGCCGTCGCCCTGAATCACCGCGGCACGTCCGCTCCAACCGTTCGCCGGTGCATCGTCGCTTTGGCCGTGTTGTTGCTCGGGGATGCTCGCGGCGGTGTAGCGGTCGATGGCTTGTTGTTGTTCGTCGAGTCGTTCGTTGCCGATGCGAATGGCGATCCGCTGACATTGCTTGGCAGAGATCGTCAGTGCGGCGAGGTCCTGTAGGTTGCGACTGGCCACGGCATAGGATCGGTCTCTCGCTGCGGCGATGGTGACCTTTTGCAGAACCGCAGGCGTTTGCTCGATGTCGATGTCACACTGCAACGTTTTCATCTGAGGGAAAAAAATCGAGGCGGCAAGCCTCGCAGTGAGATACATCGGTTTTGAATTTCACTTGGCCTCGTCTGCTTTGCAGCGAGCGATGCTGGGCCTTTTTGGGCGTCATTGCCTTGCCGCATTTGGGGCAGGCGGTCACCGGCTCAGCCTCTTGAGATTGCTGGGCCAGCAGTTCGCTCATGACGATTTGAGTGACCCGGTCAACTTCCTTGATCGTCTGCTCTTCGATCGTCATCATGTTGGCATTGGCGAGATCGGGGATCCCGCCACCCTCAACAAGACGCTGTACGACCATGTCGGCGATTTCTTCAGCGGTCGGTCGATTCGGTGCCGATTCCATGGCAATTTCCCTTTAATGTGTCACCCAAAGCTCCCAGACCTCCCGGTTGCATGCTCAAAGTGTAAATCATCCAAGGTTTCAAGCCGCCCCCAATCCAAGCTGCAAACCCGGTCATGCACCCCGTTCGGCGGGGTGCATGACAGGGTTTGTTAGGTAACTTTGGTTTTGGTCTTGCGATGGCGGAAGCCGTCGTTTCGCTGGCCTCGACGATGCCAGAAGGCGTCTCGGTCGTGCGTTTCGCTCAGGTCGTCCGCTTTGAGCTGCAGTAGTGGCTCAAGCGAATCGTCTCGCCAAAACTTTTCCGTCCCTTTGATCCGCTCGTTGATTTGCTTCTGAGCCGATTCCACGGGCGAGGTGGTCACTGGAAGTCCCGCACGCCGATAACGAGCATACTGCATCCGCGACGCGTTGTTGCTCAGGTAGGTGATGGCCCGACGCAGGTCTTCGGGAACATCTTCGTGACCGGCAGCTTGCTGTTGCATCGCCGTGATGACTCGATCGACATCACCGCTCCACGTCCACTCGAGCCACTGGATATACAACTGCCAGCCATCTTCGATCCGCCCGCAGGATGCGATCGCACCGCCGTAGACGTAAGCCAAGGCGTGCATGATGTCGACGATCGGCGTGTAGTGCGAGAAGTGACTCGACCACAGCGACCAGTTCACTTTCAAGCCGTCGCCCATGAAGGCTTTGATTTTGGCTTTGTTAAAACCACGCCGATACGCCTCGGCCGCCAACGCCAACCCGAGATGATCATATCCCAGTCGGGTCGCAACGATCGTTTGTACCAACGGATCACCGCCGCTCCAACGCTTGTGATCCTTGCGTGACGACTTGCTGTTTTGGCTGGCTGGTTCTGCCGAAGCTGATTGCTTTGATGACGGCTGGCTGTCACGCGATGGCTCACTCTCAGGTTCGCCTGAATCACTTGATGAACCGCTGCTGCGATGGATTTCATTCACTTTGGGAATAATCCACAGCGGATCTTTCAAACATTCTGGGACCTCGGGGTGAGGGTCCACGTCCGATGGCCTGGACTGATACGTTTGCAGCACGCCGGCCTGAGTCTCTCGCCACCAACGGTGCTTTTTGTCGCTCGGTTTGTCCTGCCCCCAAAGCGAATCGCGAATCTGAGCACGACCGCCGTCACCCTGTATCACTGCGGCACGTCCGCTCCAATCATTTGCTGGTGCATCGTGGCTTTGGCCGTGCTGTTGCTCGGGGATGCTCGCGGCGGTGTAGCGATCAATGCTTTGTTGCTGTTCGCCGAGTCGTTCGTTGCCGATGCGAATGGCGATCCGCTGACATTGCTTGGAAGAGATGGTCAGTTCAGCGAGGTCTCGCAGGTTGCGACTGGCCACCGCATAGGAACGGTCTCTCGCTGCGGCGATGGTAACTTTCTGTAGGACTGCGGGCGTTTGCTCGATGTCGATGTCACACTGCAATGTTCTCATCTGAGGGAAAAAAATCGAGGCGGCAAGCCTCGCAATGAGATACGTCGGTTTTGAATTTCACTTGGCCTCGTCTACTTTGCAGCGAGCGATGCTGAGCCTTTTTCGGTGTCATTTCCATACCGCATTTGGGACAGGCGGTCACCGGATCGGCCTCTCGAGACTGCTTGGCGAGCAGTTCGCTCATGACGATTTGCGTGACCCGGTCGACTTCCTCGATGGTCCGTTGCTCGATCGTCATCAAGTTGGCGTTGGCGAGATCGGGAATCCCGCCACCATCGATGAGCCGCTGCATGACGAGGTCAGCGATTTGTTGGGCGGTGGGTGTGGCTGATGCCGATTCCATGGCGATTCCCTCGAAAAGTGTTCTCTAAAGCTCCCAGCCTTCCCGGCTGCACGCCGCAAAGTGTAATTCATATCCAAATTCAAGCCGACCCCAATCCCAGCCGCAAACCCTGTCATGCACCCGTTCGGCGGGGTTGCGGTTTTCACTCTATTCCTGGTCGCGTTCATTTTGTTAGGACTCGGTTGGTCCGGGTGCGAGGTGGGAATCGAGCAAATGTCTTCGCAACCACACACGATCGCCCTTCGCCGCCGCTGCGTTTAAAGATTGGATCGGTTTCTCGTTTTGATCGCATCTATTTTTCGCGGAATCACGCGGATCGGGTTGTCCGTTGCACTGCTACTCTTGGCCGCGGGAGTGAGCGACGCAACGCTCCCGACATTAATCGCCGAGGACGAGATCGAAGGCATGATCGAATCGTTCGACTTCGACGACCAAGACGTGCTGGAAAATTGGCAGCAGCGCGATGCTGGGGAGCCCACGTCCATCAGTCCGACTTGGACAGGCGTGTTGCAGACCGTACTGATTACTCGTGATGACGCCATTGACCTTCACTGGAACGACTCCGGGACTCAGCGAGTTTCGACCGTCGAGTCGGACCTCAATTCAGGATTCCGAATCGCCCTGACTCGCCAAATTCATGGGGCGGGGACGCAAGAAGGCAAGGTCTTCGATTTCTCGGTCCTCAGCGTGAGTGGTGAGGGGAAAACAGAATTTCGCCCGGGCGAGGTCTATTCGAACGAAGGAAACTTTCTCACTTCGCGATTCGGTCTCGGCGTGAACGAGGTCCTGTTAAGTGGCCGGAGTTACTCCACGATCGGTGTCCGATACAGTCGTTTGGCCGACCAGATCGACCATGCGTCGACCGACACAATCGCCGCCGCCCAAAATGACATCATCACGTTGGACCTCTCGACGACGGGTTGGTGGGAATGGCGCCGACTCATCTTTTCCGCGGGACTCGCCGGTGGTTTCGGCGGCAATCACGTCGACCAACAGGGGTACCGCGTGGACGGATCCTCAGCCCAGTTTTCCCAACAATCCTTTAAGTTGGCAACCGTCTCGGAAGTCAACGCGGACGTGTTATGGCCGATCTTCGAGCGCACATATTTGCAAGTCGGTGCGCGCGGGATCGTGGCCACGGGTGTGGCCCAGGCCCGCGATACGTGGGGACATCCTGGTGACGTCGATTCGATGTGGCTGGCCGGAATGACATTCGGTCTCTGGAAGGATTTCTAATCGTGATGAATCGCCACTTGCCCTTTTTGATCGTGATCCTGCTCGGCTTGCCCTGGTCAACCGGTTGTCACCTCCTATCCCCGCGGCCAATCCCGATTCAACCGCGTGATATTCCCGCCGAACTATTCCAAACGGACGAGAGTCCCCTTGAGATCGGGCGTCCGCACCGATTGCTCGACGGCGTGGGATGGGTGATCGGCATCCCCAGCAAACTGCTGCTGTGGGACCGCCGGATCGATCAACATCGGATCTCCGAACCCACCATCGAAGCGGCTACGGACTACATGCAAGCCAACGAATTGGCACACGTCCAAGTCCGTTTGAATCAATACGCGCCGCACAAAGATTTCACGCGACTGCGCAAAAACACGTCCGTTGCGTGGCCGTACCGCTACACGCTTGGCCTGTTATCGGTGGGCGGGGAAGCGGTCATACCAGGACGGGTGTTCGGCGGCGATCACTACAACCCCTTCACCCAGACCGTTCACCTATACAGCGACGTGCCCGCAATCGCCTTGCACGAACTCGCCCACGCCAAGGATTTTTCCAGACGAACGTACCCGGGAACGTACGGCATCATTTATCTGTGGATGCCGATTTTTCACGAAACCGTCGCTTCTCGAGACGTGATGGATTACCTGTACTCGCGCGGCGACCGGGCCGCGATTATCGAAGCCAATCGGATTTTGTACCCGGCCTACGGAACCTATTTGGGAAGCTCATTGGGCGGTTTTATCCCACCCATGTCGCTGCCGATCTACTACGCCAGCGTCCTTGGAGGCCATTTTAACGGCCGAATGCTCTCGCGAGACGTCGATGAACATCTGCGTGAGTACCAAGCCGTGTTTCATGCTTCGCCACCTTCATCGAGCGACAACGACTAACGCGGCTCATCCAGCTGAAAAAAACACAGCACCGATCAGCGTTACCGAGGGGCACAGCGTTTCTTCGAGCGGTTGGAATCGCGCGTCTCTCGTCGCTGGCTGGGCGGAATCTCGATGGGGAGTGCGTTGAGTGGTGTTGGTGAAGAAACTTGACGCAGAGACGCGAGAGGCGGGGAGACGCAGAGAAGAGGGAGGAGGGAGCGGGCGTGATGGGTTTTCTCTGCGTCCTTGCGGCTCACCGACTCTGCGTTGAATTCTTCAATACGGTACGAGGGACACAGCGTTTCTTCGAGCGGTTGGGGCAATCGGCTGCGTGCCAGTTCAGTCCGAGAAGAGCCAACGTCTTTCAATCGACAGCCAGGATCTTAAGCCAAGATTTCTGCTAGCGTTCCGCTGCTGTCGGAGAATTGTGTGACAGGCACGTCCAGGGCATTGAGGAGCGTTAGATACAGGTTGGATAGAGGCGGTGTGGTACCGCCGAGCTGGTGAAAGGTTCCGTGGCGAAGGCCGAGATTCTCGCCACCGACTAACAACATGGGATAGTCGCTATTGACGTGGGTTTGACTGTTGCTGGTGCCGTACATCACGATTGTGTTGTCGAGCATGCTGCCACCGGGTTCGGCAGTATCGGCCAGTTTCTGGACAAATTCGGCCAACAGATCGCCCTGGAATTTATCGTATTTCCCCAGCGGTATGGATTGCTCTGCACCGCCTGCCGCATTGTGGGCGAGGATATGGTGGGTGCCGCCGAGGCCCATTTGGATCGGGACATTATCCCACGCGCTGCTGTTCATGCTTTGCAGCATGTAGCTAGCAAACCGCGTCGAATCGGTTTTAAAGGCTAGGTAGATCAGACTGTACATGGTGCGGATAAACGTCTCCGGATCCTGCACGGTTGCGTCGAGCGTGAGCTCATCGGTTGCCACCTGTGGTTTGGGCTTGTGCATCCAAAGCTCCAGGCGTTGGATATCTTTTTCCACATCCCGCAACGCGTGCATGTAGTGTTCTAAGCACGTCGGGTGAATTTATTCGGCATAATTAAAAAGCGTAGGCATATACGACACTTCTCCAAACTCATTGAGTGTTTTCGTAAGTGTGTTTAGCAGTGTACTGAAGCGCTCCCAGGCGCCAGCGGGGAGCAGTTGGTACTTGAGTTTTTTCCAAAGCATTTCAATTGCATTCAGCTCTGGACTGTATGGCGGCAGATGGTAGATGTAGAGTCCTTTCTCTGCCCAGTCTTCCATGCGAGTTTGAAATGCTCCGCTCGTGTGGACTGAGGCATTGTCAAGGACCACAACAGTTGGACCGTCGATTGTTTGGCAATAATCATCGAAAATTGCAATCACCATTTCGCTGTTCACGTAGCCTTTGTGGAGATAGGTGTGGGTTTCACCGTCTTGACCCTGAAACCCAATCGCTTGAACGTTGCTGCCGTGTGCCCCGGTTACGGGTATTTCGTAGCGTCGACCGATCGGTTGCCATCCGTAGGGAACAACTCCTTTGAGCGAGAAACCCGCCTCGTCAAAGTAAACAACGTTCAAATCCGGTTCTTCGAGAAACTCGGCTAGCTCTTCCTTGGCCAATTGAAATTTCTTTTCATCCCGTTTTTGCCGCAAACTTCGACGATAACGTTTCCAACTCAGCCGAAACCGCCTCGCGTATTCTCGCAGAGTGGGTCGCTTGATTTCCTTGCCGGTTTTTTCTTTCAGCTCTTTCAGCACCTTGGCTGGTCGATTCGGGTATTTTCGAAGTAGTCGCCGGAGAGTTTGCTGCTCTGAGGCGTTGAGTATCGGCGGCGCACCGGGATGCTCGGAGTCTTCAAGTGCGTCGGGGCCGCCTTCTGAAAATCTGTCAATCCAACTGGATACCGAATCTCGATCCACGCCAAAGATATCGACAAGGGAACTTATTTCGTACTGTTGGTCGCTGAGTAAGATTGCGTGCGCACGAACTCGCGTATAGTGGCAATGATGACTTTTCCACATTTCCGTCAGTTGCTGTTTTTGCTCGACTGAGCCAATTTGTGCGAATTTTGTAGAGGGGCGTGCCATTTGAATCTCCCGGTTCGTGAAACAGGGAGAAACATGATGCTTCGCATAATCTCGACCATCGAGCATTTGCTAGCAAATCAGAAAGGATTCCCAACTCAACATGGGTGCAAAAAGCTTGCCAGTTATACCGAAATACTTACCCAGATGTGCTTAGTTTTTGTGAATCCTGGCTGCCGAGTCGTTGCTTAAGTTCCCGGTACGATTCCAAAACACGATCAACCCGGCGTTGATCTTTGCTCAATCGTTGGTGCTGGGTTTGTTGCAGGTTCGGATCGGAGTTGAACATTGCGTCGTACAACCCGCGCAGGTTGTTTGTGGACGGAATCCCGCGGCCGAACTGATTGTACGAAAGCGTGTTCGACTTCCCTTCGCCGCCCAAGCCGCCTTCGTTGCCCAGCACCAGGCTGGGGTAACGCGTTTTGTGCCCGTGTTTCATCGCGGCGATTTGATCAAGCGAGGGGCTTTTCACCGCCGCGGCAGGGTTGCTGCCCGTCAGGAACGAATCGGCTGTGCTGTGGCCGCCGGCACTCACGCACTGAGGATGCTCGAGTCCCTGGAGGACGGTTGAACGCTCGGCAAACGCATTGAACGCCTGCATCGACTTGCCAAAGTGCATTTGGCCCTCGATCAGAGTCGGGTACCACCCCCAATCCCCGTGCAATGCAAAGCCGTGGCCGACGTACAACGCCAGAAATCGTTTGGGTATCTCGGATTCGGCCGCGTGTGCCGTGCATTCGAACATCGGCAAACTCAGTGCCACGCCACCGGCGCCGCGTAGAAAGTTGCGCCGATGCATATCAATTCTGTTAGCCATGAGCTATGAACTTTGTCTAAAAGCATTAGAGGTGACGATCGCTTTGATCAGGTGCCGCATGTTGTATCCGCTGTCTCTGAACTCTGCCTGCAGCTCCAGTACCGACTGCTGATCACGAAACGTCAGCGGTCTGCCGAGGGCATAGGAAAGCAGATGTCGTGTCAAACCATCGGCAAATTGCTCGTGGCGGTGCTCGAGCAGGAATGCCTTCAAGGGCAGCAGACCGTCAATTTCGTGCTGGTCAATCACCACTTTTTTGACCACGGGGCCAGCATTCTGAATGGTCGTTCGCGGCAAGCCCACCACATCAAAGCCTTCGGCGGCAATGCCCCATGGGTCGATATCTTTGTGGCAGTCGTAACAGGTGGTGCCGGTGGCGAGGTGCAAATCCAATCTCTGCTTGACCGACACGGGGCCATCGGCGGGATCGCTCGATGGTTCCGGTAGCAAAGGGATATCAGGCGGCGGATCAGACGGCGGATCCCCCAGCAACCGTGCACGTATCCACACACCACGGTTGACCGAATGGGCATCCTGTCCATTGGACTGGGCCAGCAAGACAGCCGCCTGAGCCAACACGCCACCGCCTCGGTCATCGGGCGCGTCAACAGGCACAAAACGTTGTGTGAAGACATCCGCGATCCCGTAATGCTCGGCCAGCGTTTCATTCACCATCACGAAATCCGATTCGAGAAAACTCAGACAACTCAAATCCTGATGGAGAACGTGAGCGAAGAATTCAACGGATTCCTGCTTCATGTACTCCCTAATTCGCAGGCCACGATCTTTGAATGACGGGTAATAATTCGGATCGACCGCAATCTGATCGAACCGCGTGAAGTCGATCCACTGCGCCACAAAATCTTCGATGAAACGTCGGGCGCGTTCATCAGCGAGCAGCCGGTCGACCTGATGCTCAAGCGTGGCGTCATCAAGTTCGTCAAGTTCGCCGGCCAACTCGGTCAACTGCGCATCCGGTGGACCATTCCACAAAAAGTAAGACAAGCGGGCGGTCAGGTCGTAGTGATTCGTTTGACGCAGGTACAGAAACCGTGGATCGCACAGGATCGTCAGCACGGAGCTTCGCAAGGCTTCGAGATCAGTGCGGGCGGCGGCAAGCTCGGCCGCCCACACCTTGTCGACATAGGTTGCGTCGGCATCGGACAGCGGCCCACGCCAAGCCTGTGCCGCGAAACGCTTCAATTTGCTGGGTATCTCTCGCCGCGCCAGCTGTCCCTCGGTGAGGAAACGCTGAACGGCGGGAGGAGGCCAGCTTTCGGTATACGGAGTTTCAAACTCCACCTTTTCGATCACCACATGCCCATGGGTTTTCATCGCCTCCGCATAAATGGCCGGGCCCGTGGCTTCGTTGCCGTGCGTGCCGTTGTTGCCGTTAGCCGACGGGATGAGACCGGGAATTTCACCAAACGCCTTCATCCACTGTTCATCGGGTCGCACCAGATAAATCGGTTCGGTCCATCCGAGCCGGGCGGGCAATGGAAAGCCTTCCAACTCGTTGTGATTCACAATCGTGAGTGTGCGGAATTTCAACCAGTAGCTCGGGCTTCGATCATCAGGCACGATGGGGTCTGGATTCATGCCGAGATGATCTTCGAGCGTGCCGAACACTTCAAACTGCTGAACGCCTGCTCGGGCCGGTACCACAATCGGCTCGACCAGTTTGTAGTTGTGTGCCCCCGACTGATCGACGTACACACCGATCTCCTGCGGCGTGCGTGGCTGGCCGTTTCCGGGCGGTTCATTGCGTAACGTTACCTTGATCCGGAATCTCCCCTTGCCTCGATTTTCTCGCAGGAACATGCGAAATTCGTGTTTGGGTGGTATCGGGATCTCGAAATCATCCCCGATCCAGTTCGGCCCTTCGTATAACTTCCGCAGCCCCTTATACAGATAGTTGTCGCCCGCCCAGTGGCACTTTTCCCAGTCGTTGTCAGTGATCCGAAACACATCCGGCCGGGTCGGCGTGATGTCGGGCATCGCCCGCGCGATAATCGGTTCGAGCGCATTGGCATAAAGCTGCAGGTAGGCCCCCGAAAGATCGAGTTCGCTCTGGCGGGAAAAGCCATGCTTATCGACCGGGTCGCCGATCAGTTGATCCGCAAGATGCTCGTGCGTTTGGAGTACATCCTGAAGACTGTGTGCGATTTGATTGTTCGTCAGACGCAGCAGCGGATCCGAAGTGGCGTTGGATTGAGCAGCAAGCTGTTCGAAATCCGCAATGACCTTTGCGAGTAACGCCTGTCGCTCGTTCGCGGTCGGCTGCTCGGCATCCTCGGGCGGCATGTCACCACGCTGGAGGTTGTGGATCACCTCCTCCCACAGATCCTGATTCTCACTCGTTACCGGCCAAGCGAGCTGATCCAGCCGAACATCGCCGCTGCGTTGTTCGGCAGCATGGCATTCCAGGCAATAGCTCTGCAGAAACGCAGCGGTGGTCGCTCCATCTTCGGCACGGGCAATCGACGCGTAGAACGCAATGCCGCAGGCCACGACGAAGATGTAATGGCGACGGAGCATCATGAATCGGTCATTCGGCTCTGGTGGGATAAAGTAGGCGGGACTGTCCAGTATAGCGAGAAATGGTGGCGGCGATGTGCTGGCACCGAAAAGGAACCGCGCGTATTGACCGCACCACGGGCGCCTTATCGGCGGGATGATCCCAGCCCAAGCAGCGCCTCCGAGAGATCGAGTCCGCTATTGACGGAACGTCGACGGGTTCGTGACTCCAAGATGAACGGCAATCAGAAGACGATCGCACCGACCTTGTCACCGCGGAGTTGTCGGTACAATGTTCATGTGTGCTGCCGTCGATTCGCGACTGCGCACCGGTTGGTTTGCGTCATCGCTGGACGGGCGTCCCGGGCGACCTCCTAGCATCACTCCGCGACTGAAGGCTTGGAACGAAACCGATTTTGGCGTCACAGTTCGTCGCGCAGCAACCATTCGCGATCCCTTTCCTCCTCTTGCAGATCGATTTCCATGTCCGACCCTTGCTTTCGCGTCGATTTGACCAAAGAGCAGTTCGTTTTTTCAGCGGCGCATTTCATCACGTTTGCGGGTGATATCTGCGAACGCATCCATGGCCATAACTATGCCGTTCGCGTGATCGTTGAGGGACCTCTCGACGAGAACCGTTATGTGGTCGATTTCATCGCTCTACGCGATGCGGTTTTGAAAGAGACCCAGGCTCTGGATCACCATGTGATTCTGCCTCGGGACCATCGTGAGATCCTCGTGACGGAGGATGACAAGGAAACGACGGTGCGGTTTCGCGATCGGCGTTGGGTGTTCCCTAACGAAGACGCCATTATTTTGCCGGTCGTGAACACAACTGCCGAAGAGATTGCACGCGTGATTGCCGAGCGGGTCCGCAAACATACGAAGGAGAAATTCGGCGACGCCCTGTCAGCGATCGAAGTGGGGGTCGATGAGAATTGCGGCCAGTGGGGCGTCTGTCGATTGCCCTGGTGAACGAGCGTCGTTTGGGACCATTGTCCCGAGCGTTCCAATGGGGGGCAATCCATTTCGGACCAGACAATCCCCCGATCGGAAAACTTCAGCCGATCCACAGTGCCGCACGGGCGAGCTGCAGCCAAGCTTCGCCGGTGGGGTGGCTCATGTCAAAGCCTTTTGTGGGGATGTAGGCCTTGCTGGAGTCAACGATTCGCACCGGAACCGAGGCATTGGCCACGAGCTCTTCGACCCGCCGTTTGTTGGCATATTGCAGCACGATGAAGCGGTCGTTTTGGGAAATCGATTGGATCCCCCAGGCGGCTGCATCGAGCCGCAGTTCGCAGAGCTGGGTCATCCGCGACGCGGCATCGGGAATCGGTCCAAAACGATCGATCAACTCCTCGCGGAACTGAGCGATTTCGGCAGCGTGATTGATGCGTGTCATCCGGCGATACAAGTCGATCTTATGCCGCAGGTCCGGGACATAGTCATCGGGCAAGTAGGCTTCGATGGGCAAGTCAATGTCGACGTCGGCGGATAGTTTGGGTGGCAGTTTTTTGGCTTGCCGAACGGCGTCTTCGAGCAGTTGGCAATACAATTCGTATCCCACTGCCGCGATGTGGCCGCTCTGTTGACTACCGAGCAGATTCCCGGCCCCGCGGATTTCCAAATCTCGCATGGAGATCGCGAACCCCGCCCCCATTTGCGAGTACTCCTCAATGGCGCGAAGTCGTTTGCTCGCTTCGGGGGTGAGATGTTTTGTCGGCGAGACGAGCAGATAGCAATAGGCTTGATGCTTGTAGCGTCCGACGCGGCCGCGGAGTTGGTGCAGGTCACTGAGCCCGTATCGATTGCCTTCGTCAATGAACATGGTGTTGGCGTTGGGAATATCCAGACCACTTTCGATGATCGTTGTCGCGAGCAGCATGTCGAATTTGTGATCAATGAAATCGATCATGATCTGTTCGAGCTCACCTTCGCCCATTTGTCCGTGTCCGATCCCAATACGAATTTCGGGGACGACCTCGTTGATTTTGGAAGCGAGTTCGTGCATATCACCGATCCGGTTGTGGACAAAGTACATTTGCCCACCCCGGTTCAGCTCCCTCACGATCGCCGATCGCATTTGTTTGGGATCCCAACGGGTGACTTTAGTTTCGACGGGCATGCGTTCGGCTGGCGGAGTCTCCAGATTGCTGATGTCGCGTGCACCGACCAAGGCCATGTGGAGAGTGCGGGGGATGGGCGTTGCCGAGAGGGTGAGCACATCGACATTGGTGTGGCGAGTTTTCAGTCGCTCTTTGACCGCGACACCGAACCGCTGTTCCTCGTCGACAACCACGAGGCCGAGGTTATTGAATTCGACGTCTTTGCTGGCGACGCGGTGGGTGCCGATGACAATATCCACCTTGCCTCGACGGATATCTTTGATCGATTGCCGCTGATCGGCAGCGGTGCAGAAACGTGAAAGCTTGCGAATTTCGACGGGGAACTCGGCCATCCGGTCGCAGAAGGAATGAAAGTGTTGCTCAGCGAGCACGGTCGTCGGAACGAGCACGGCAACTTGATAGCCCGACGTGACTGCTTTGAATGCTGCCCGCATCGCAACTTCGGTTTTGCCAAAACCCACGTCACCGCAGATCAGGCGATCCATGGGCTGATGCGATTCCATATCCGTTTTGATGGCTTCAATCGCGGTGAGTTGATCAGGCGTTTCGAGGTACGGGAAACTCGCATCAAATTGACGCTGCCATTCGTTATCAGAGTCGAATGCGATCCCCCGCCGGGTGGCCCGCCGGGCTTGCAGTTCGAGCAGTTCGTCGGCCATGTCGGTGACGGCCGACTCGGCGGCGCGGCGTTGGTTGGTCCACGAAACCCCACCGACCTTCGCCAGTCGCGGGCGATGTTTCGTGCCACCTACGTACCGCTGAATGAGCTGAATCCGGGTCGCCGGCACATGGATTTTCGTGCCCCCGTCAAACTCGATGGTGAGGTGTTCTTGGTGTTGACCGTTCTTCTCGATGGAGTTCAGGCCACGATACAGACCGATGCCATGAGAGAGATGGATGACGAGATCGCCAGGGGTCAGTTGCAGGAAACTATCGATTGGTTTGCCGCGAACGCGGGAACTGACCCGCCGCACGGGACTGCGGTGAAACAGTTCCGCTCCGGTCAGCACCAAGACCTCTGCGGACACCAAGCGAAACCCACCGCTGAGGGGTGCGACGGTCATGTGCAATCGCCCGGACCTCGCCGCATCGGTATCGGCGAGCAGTTCGGTCAACCGCTGCCCATCGGCGGGCGTGTCGCCGACGACGACGACCTCGTGCCCCGCCGCGACGCTGTCGACGCGGGATTTGGTTTCGTCGAGCGAAGCCGCAAAACTATCCGCGCCCGCGGTCTGGAGATCGATTTGATCATCGACGGCGCCTTCGACAAATTGGCTCCCGATCACCACGCGGTGACCATGAAGTTCGCTCAGCAATTCCTCCATGTTGACAAAGCGATCCGTGCGGGCAACCCGCGCCAACAATGCTTCACTCGTCACGCGACATTCGGCGGGATCGACGACCAGTACCACGGTGTCGCTGGGCAGATAATCGACCACGGTCGCTTCGGCGCCGACGGTGTCATCGCGTTCGGGAAAGTCAGCCTCCCCGCCGGTTTGCTGCGATTGCTCGACTTCCGCATCCTCGTCGAACTCCGCTTCGAACAAATCCTCGATAATCTCGCCCGCCGAGACACCATCGGCACCGATCGCAGCGAGTTCGACGCTATCGAGTGTTTCGTTGCTCCGCTGTGTCGCGGCGTCGAAGCGGCGGATGGACTCGATCTCGTCGCCAAACCATTCGATCCGAATCGGCGTGGTCTGGTCAGGAGAGTGGATATCGAGGAGTCCGCCGCGACTCGCAAACTCGCCGGGTAAGTGGACGGCCGTGGTCGCTGCGAAACCGGCTTCAGCGAGCCAACGGCGAATTTCGGCTGGATCGACTTCGTCGCCCACGCTGAGTTTTCGCGTCGCGCGGGTGAGTCGATCGACCGATGGCACGCGTTGGATCGCCGCACCGATGTAGGCGGTCACAACGAGTGGTTCGGGGGAATCGTTGTCGCGTGCCCGCAAGGCCTGCAGGACTTGCAATCGGGCGGCATAGTCAGCATCCCGGATCGACGATCCGGTGCCGTCTCCGGCCGAGAGCGGCAGTGCCACGACGTCTTTGACGCCAAATGCGCGCACATCCCCAGCGACGATGTCGGCATCGACCGCTTGGGGCAGCAATACCAACACATGCGGGGTGTGCCGTGTCAGGGTGGCCGCGAGCAGCCCACGGATGCCGCCCCAAACCCCTGAAAACGCCAGCGGTGTGTCACGGCGTGAAAGCCCGACTGCGGGACCGATGCCAGCGGCCGCGTCGAGGACGGCGGGTACATCATGTAGCGACCGAAGCTGGATTTTCGCTGTCTTGAGCGATGTTTTTTTCGCTTTCCGTGTCGATTTCGACGGTGTTTTGGCGGCGGGAGGCACGGCAGGCAGTCTGGGGTGAGAAGCGGCGGTGGCGGTGGGCTAGTTGAAAACGTATCCTGATCGACAAAATTCGGCTAGTTCAGCTTTTTACCTCCCTTATCCCAATAGAAATGACATGACTATCGGAATCGGCATTGTCGGCGTGGGCATGATCTCCAACTTTCATGCCAAAGCGATCGCTGACTCAGCCAATGGCAAACTCGTCGGTTGCTATAACCGCAGCAGCGAGCGAGCGCAACAGTTCGCGGAAGAACATCACTGTACCGCCTACGGCTCGCTCGACGAGATGCTGGCGAATCCCGAGATCGGTGCGGTCGCGATCTGTACTCCCAGCGGCGCGCATTTGGAACCGGCTCTGGCGGCGGCCAAGGCGGGCAAACACGTGATTGTTGAAAAACCACTGGAGGTGACTCCCGAAAAATGTGACCAGATCATCGCGGCATGCCAGCAGGCCAACGTGAAATTGGCCGTCACATTCCAGAGCCGTTTCCACCGCTCGTCGCAGTTGATGAAGGCTGCCGTTGACGAGGGACGCTTTGGCAAAATCACCTTGGGTGACACCTACGTCAAATGGTTCCGCAGCCAGGAGTACTACGACAGTGGAGCATGGCGTGGCACATGGGCCCTCGATGGTGGTGGGGCGCTGATGAATCAGGCGATTCATAGCGTCGATTTACTGTTGTGGCTGATGGGACCGGTCAAGTGCGTTTCGGCGATGATGGGCACGATGACGCACGAACGTATCGAAGTCGAAGATATTGTCGTCGCCAACCTGCAGTTCCAAAGCGGAGCCTTGGGAGTCATCGAAGCGACAACGACCGCGTTTCCCGGGGCCCTGAAGCGGGTTGAAATCACCGGTAGCAAGGGCAGCGCCGTGCTCGAGGAAGAAGACATCAAGCAGTGGACGTTCGCTGAGGAGACCGCCGCAGACGTCACGATCCGGGAATCCATGGTGGGCCAAACGCAAACGGGAGGCGGTGCCGCTGACCCCGCCTCGATTGGCCATCACGGCCACACCGAAGTCTTCAACGATTTTTTGGAGGCGATCGAAGCCGACCGCGAGCCATTGATCAACGGTATCGAAGGCCGCCGCAGCGTCGAAGTGATCTGTGCGATTTACGAGAGTGCCCGCTCAGGCCAGACGGTAAGCCTGTAGGGTTTGAAAGTTATCGCTACGCTCGCCCGAGCGTGAATTTGCCCCCTCACCCCCGCCCCTCTCCCGCACCGAACGTGTAAGAGAGGGGAGCCTGGACTGTTCATTCTTCATGTCAACTACATCCGCCTCTCAATCGCACCTCGCACCGATCGGTTGGATGGGACGGGTGCGGACGTGGACGATGATTTTCAATACGGCGTTCTCAGAACGCTTGGCCTATCGCGGCGATTTCGCATTGGGCACGTTGATGCGTTTTCTGCCCATCATCACACAGATCTTTTTGTGGTGGGCAATCTTTGACTCCATCAAGCACTCTGGGGTCGTCAACCCCGGCGATAGTACCGGGGACGCCAGCGAACCGGTTCGCATCGGTGGTTACGGCTTTCGCGAAATGGTTGCGTACTATCTGATCACCATGATTGCACGGGCCTTCTCGAGCATGCCAAACTTGGCTGCGGGGATTGCGCTTCAAATTCGCGACGGCGAAATCAAACGGTATCTGATCCAGCCCATCGATCTGATTGGATTTCTGCTGATCAATCGCGTCGCTCACAAGATCGCATACTATGCCGTCGCGATTGCACCGTTCGCACTCGTGTTCTATCTCTGCCGCGACTACTTCGTCGACGGTTTCCCGCCGCCCCACTTGTTCATCGCCTTTGTGGTCTCGCTCGTGATGGGGTTCTTGATCGGGTTCTTTCTCGAAGCGGCGATCGGGATGATCGGGTTTTGGTTCCTGGAAGTCTCCTCACTGCTATTCCTGTACATGCTCTTTAGCTTCTTTCTTTCGGGGCACATGTTTCCCCTGACGCTGCTACCCGACTCGATCGAGCCCTTTGTCAATTTCCTGCCCTTGAAATACCTCGCTTACTTTCCCGCTGCCGTGTTTTTGGGGAAAATCCCACCGGAAGACTTGCCCATGGAAATGGCGATTGAAGCGGCCTGGTTAGTGTTCTTCATGGTCGTCTGCCGGATGGCGTACAAGCATGGTGTGGCCCGATACAGCGGATACGGAGGGTAATGCATATGTTTGCTGAACTGGCTCGCTACCGTCGCGTATTCATGACGTTCGCCCAAAATAGTTTGGTGCGGGACATGACGTTTCGTACAAACTTTGTCATCGAGTGTTTGAGTTCGCTCGGATGGACGTTGATGAACGTCGGTTTTTACATGATCATTTTTGAACACACCAAATCGATCGGTGCCGATACCGGGTGGGACCGAGAGAAGTTCTTCCTGTTTCTGGCCACGACGTGGTTCATCAATTCGCTCGTGCAAGCGTTCTTCATGCCCAATGCGGAGGAATTCAGTGAGCTGATTCGCACCGGCGGTTTGGACTTTGCCCTGCTCAAACCAATCGACACTCAGTTCTTGATTTCGTTTCGGCGCGTGAGTTGGAGCTCGCTGGCGAACTTTGCAGCGGGGTTGGTGATCGCCACGGTTGCATTGTGGAAATTGGCCCACCGCGAGGTCGATCCGTATGTGCCATCGGCGATGTCAGTCGCGCTCTATATCGTGTTCTGTGGTTGCGGCGTGGCGATCATGTACAGCCTCATGATCTGTTTGTCAGCGACAAGTGTCTGGTTGGGACGCAATCAAACACTGTACAATTTCTGGTTTTACATCACGAATTTCAGTCGCTATCCGATGGAAATTTACAATCGCGGGTGGGGTCAACCGCTCTATGGATTCTTCACCTTTGTGATTCCCGTCTTGGTCGTCGTCAACGTCCCCGCCCGATTAATCGCCCGCCCCATTTCGCCACGGAGCGACACCGAGTGGTGGTTGGTCGGATGGATGGCCGTCGCGACTGTGCTGAGTGTGCTGGCCAGTCGCTGGGTATTCCGCACGGCGCTCCGCAGTTATCGTAGCGCCAGTTCCTAGCGTTCTTTCATCTCACTCATTCCCCCATTGCCCCGCTTCCGAAAAATGCCCGCGCGTCTACTTGCACTTCTCCTCACACTCACACTCACAGTCGGTTGCTCCCAGGTCTCACAGAGCAGTTCGCCCGGGCCGGAAGATCCTGATGCCCCCAAAGAGTTCACCGTTACCGACTCGGGGCTGAAGTACCGAATCTTGCGCCGCGGTAGCGGTGATAAACCAGGTCCCCAAAGTTTCGTCACGGTGGACTATGCCGGTTGGCTCGACGATGGCACGGAGTTTGACAGTTCCTACAACCGGCGAGAATCGACCAGTTTTAATCTGGACGGTGTCGTAGCGGGTTGGAACGAGGGTCTGCAATTAGTCAGCGAGGGAGGCATGATTGAGTTGGAAATCCCGTCGGAGCTCGGCTACGGTGCCATGGGCATGCCGGGCGCGATCCCTCCCAATGCGACCTTGCACTTCAAAGTCGAACTGCAGGACGTTCGGTAAAGAATCACAACGATCGTCAACGGCCGATTGCAACGCAGCTGCGCTCGCCAGAGCGTGGGATCCATCTACTGGCGAACGTAGCGACTCGGTCGATTGAAAACAGATTGGATACTGGAGCGAAGCCTTCCAAAAACCTTCCACTGCACTCCCGCACACCCTGCCGTCGGATGAGCCTTTATTTTCGCCCAAAGTCGGCGGGGATTTCGCCCCATTTTTTGGTTTCCCATTTCAGGATGGGGTTTCGTACCTGATGTTCGGCGAGCCACTTTTCGGCGCGGCGGACGAGGTTAAATAGCCTTTGATTTTCAGGGGTGGGCGGCAACTTGGTTTTACAGACACCTTGCTTCACCCAACTGCGACCAATCTGCGAATCGGAATAGATGGCCGTCTCGAATTGCTCGGCATGCTCGAGCAGTGCCAGGGCGTGCACGATGGCGAGGAACTCGCCGATGTTAACGGTGCCTTCGGGATACGGGCCCATGTGAAAGAGGTTAGTGCCCGATTCAATCTCAACGCCTTGGTATTCCAGTTTCCCTGGATTCCCCTGACAGGCTGCGTCGACGGCCCACGCGGTCATATCGACGCCGAGAGTGGCGTAATCCTCACGGTCGATTTTAGGCGTGGGTGTTTTCTTGCCACTGCCGCCGCCTTGTCCCCAGTATCGATCGGGGCCGCCCGCGTAGGCTTTCTCAGCGGCCGAGCGGCTTGAAAACGATTTGTACTTGGCGTTGGAAAAACCCAAGATTTCTTGTTTGCATCGTTCCCACGTGGAATAGATCCCGGGATGAAATCCTTGCCAGACGACGTACGATTTGGGTTTCTTTTCTGACATCCGTCCAATTTCGTTTAGAAACCAATTTGCAAAAGGGTCTGACCCTCTGCGGGAACTGTGGGGGGGGCATTGCCGAAACAGGTTGACATGTAAGGGGCCGCCAGTCCCTTTTCGGGTTCCTACTGAACCGTCCCTGTGGCGACGCACTGGGCGGTTTGATCACCGGGCAGGTCCGTCACGATTTCGATCTTCTGTGCGATTCGAGCGGGAAGGTCGCCTGCGTTGAACTTCAGTTGCACGAATTGAATTTTCTTTTTGCCTTCGGGGATCTCAAAGGAGAACCGTTGGTCGGCACATCGGACTTCGCGGATCGCGAAGGGTTCATCTGCTCGGACCAGGAGTCGTTTGCTCAACGTCTCGCCCGATGACGTGGTCCCGAGGCTCACCGCGGCCGGAGAGATACTGACGGCGGGGCGAACGCGACCGGCAACCGACATTTCGATGGTCGGGAACTGGGAATCGTTGGTGACCAGAGTCAGCTGTTCGTGGATATCGCCTTCGTCCATGGATTCTTTCATTCGCACTTGCATCTCGTACTCGACGATGCCCGGACGCATTTGGGGAGCGCTGAGTTTGACGGCCAAATCGCTGCAGTGGCTACGGACATCTTGAATTCGCCAACCGGGCGTGCCGCGATGTGTAATCTTGATGCTGCGAGTCTTGGATTCCCCCGACTTCGCTTCGCCAAAATCCATCTCGGCGGGATCGAACGTGATATCGGTGCGGATCACGCCCCGGACCTGCAACTGCACTTCGGCGTAAAACGGTCGATCAAATACGACGGTGATCGTGGCTGCTTTGGAGCCAATGAAGGTGCTGGTGTTGAAGGTCGCGACGATCGAGGCCGTTTCGTGCGTGGCCACGGTGTCGTTGCTGACCGTGGGTGTCGTGCATCCACAACTGCTGCGGACGGCGGCGACGTGCACCGTTTCCTCGTAGATGTTCTGGAACTTAAAGTAGTGCTGTGCCGTCGTTCCGCGACCGACCGTGCGAAAATCGTGCTCGGTTTCCGAGAACATTTTCTTGGCCCAGTTCTCGTCTGCTGCGGCCGATGCGGCAGCGAGTAGACCGCTGGAGATAACCATCGCGATGAATGCCAAGCTGCCGACACGCAGTCGTCCGAACGGGAGAAAATTCATGGTTTGCGTTCCCAACTCTGGTTCTATCGAAGAAAAATGTTGAAGTTTTTGACGAAATCAAAACTCCGCGCCGCATAACCGTCAACGGACCGACTTGTATACCTTGTCGGCCAATGTGTCGAATTTTTCCAGTAATTCTGCCAAACGTTCCATCGGCAATCCCACGATATTGCTCTCGCTGTCGCCGCCGATGACGTGAATCCAGTCATTACCGTCTTGATAGCCGAAGCCGCCCGCCTTTCCCTCCCATCGTCCGCTAGCGAGGTATTGCTCGATCGTTTCGTCACTGAGCGAATCCATTTTCAGCCGTGAGCAGACGACATCGAGATAGCAGCGATCGGTACCGCTCGACCACAAGCACACGCTCGTGTAAACGGCGTGCTCACGGCCTGAGAGCAGACGCAGCATCGACTCCGCATGCGCGCGATCGGTGGGTTTACCAAGGATTGTCCCGTTGCAATCAGCCAGCGTGTCGGCGGCAAGAATGAAGCATCCTTTGCGGCGGCGGACGACATCGAGGGCCTTCTGAAAGGCCAGTCGCGCGACCATCTCCGATGCAGTTTCGGGAAAGTCGACACCACATTCAGCCGCATCCCCAGCGGGACAGATTTCGAATTGGTATCCTGCGCTGCGGAGCAATTCGGCGCGGCGTGGCGAGCCGCTGGCCAGCACCAAGGGTTCGGCCGTGGGGATTTTGGCTCGGGGCAGGTTTTTCATCAAAGGCAAAGAGTCGCTCATTCTTCGGAAAACGCATGGTGTCGGGATGCCGCGAGTTTCGGAGCATCTGAATCAATGGATCTGCCAGCGCCGCGATCGGTATCGGCCGGCAGTTGCGGCCCCGGTATTTCGGGGCCTGTGTGTGAGATCTCGTTTCGCTCGTTGACGAAGATCAAGCGGGGCTGGTGCGTTTTCGTTTCGCATTCGGGCACCAGCGTGTACGCCGCCAGGATCACATGGTCACCGGGGCGGATCAGATGGGCCGCCGCGCCGTTAGCACAAATGTCATGGGACCCCGGCAGCCCTTCGATCGCGTACGTCTCCAATCGCGAGCCCCGGGTCACGTTCCAGACGTGCAGCGACTCATAGGCGACGATCCCCGCTGCGGCCAATAACTCGGGCGGCACCGTCAGGCTGCCTTCATAGTTGACGTCAGCGGCGGTCACGGTCGCGCGGTGAATTTTGGCCGCGAGCAGTTTGCGATAGCGTGGGAGGGCGTCCAAGACGGTTAACTCTTGAGGAAGGGTTCTAATTTTTCGACGGTCGCGGGGGTGCCGATCTCCAGTTTCCCGAACCCGTAGGTGGCCCCCTCGGCAACGGCGGCCTGCTGATGTTCGTCATAATTGGTGACCAACATCATCGGTACGCTGCCAAGATCCGGGTCGGACTTGATCTTTTTAATGATTTCCAGTCCATCGGTGTAGTCGCGATCGAGTTTGCGATTGACCGTGACGAGATCGACATGGCGATTGCGAAGTAATTCGATCGTGTCTTCGACTCCGTGCGTCTGCACCACGGTAGCGGCAAAGTGAGACGAGACCATTTTCCGGATCGAATTGAAGTCAGGACCGCAGTTGCCACAATCGACAAGCGTTTTCACCATTTCAGTTGCCTAGAGGCGTCAGAGAAAAAAACAAATTGGCACAGTCTCACGTCACGATGAAGCTCGTGAAGGCGTCATGGACACAAATGTCGGTCGCTGGCGAGCGACCGGGAGGCTGCGGAGGGCAATTTACCATCCGGCCCTGGAAAAGTCACGGCGCCCGTTTTACGGTCATCAATGGGATTGCGACTCAGCGGGTTCGCCGACCGACAGCCGCCCGCTCGGTGGAGGCTTTTCGAGTCTCGGCGACTCAGCCGTTTGACGTCCGATCACGTTTGCGTTGGATTTCGGTGATGCATCCCAGAGTATACGTCGCGTGGTCGGGCCAGCGTTCAGCGACGGTGCGATAGGCGATGATCGCCGCGTCCCAGTCACCCGATTGATCGAGATCGGCAGCGGCATCGAGAGCGTCATCCGCATTGTCGATTTGGGCGGGTTCGGGCTCAGATTCAGGGTCTCCAAAGTCAAAGTCCTCGGGCCACTCAAAGGAACCCACATCCATGAACGCGTGACACTTCGGGCAACTCTGAGTCGTGCCGTCCTGATTGGCGGGGAATTCGCTGAGGGCCCCACATTCTTCGCATGCCGACGAGATGGGAGTTGCCCCCGCCTGGTCGCGCTGACGTTCGTCGCGTTGTTGCTCGAACTGGCGGAGCAATTCGGTTGTTTTTTCGAGGTCCGCTTGGTCCACGAACACCTGCGGCTGGTGGAATTGGCTGATCGGGCCGAACGCGGACGTGCTGAGCCCGGAGTTGTCTTCAACCACATGGGCCTGGATGCCGTGGGATGCCAGCCAAATCGTGACGCCCTGAGCTTCGAGATTGTCGTGGGCGCTGTAGGCGACGACAGGATCATTGAGGTCCATGGGGATCGCTTTCCGAGGGGGGTTGCAGTGAATCGGCGGACGAATTGACGCGGAGTCGTGTTTTTGACGATCATATGGGCTATGAGTTCCCTTGGCATCGACCCGTCGGACAATTCCTCCCGTGACCCCCTTCACGATGTCGAGGTTTGGCATGCGCCGGCAGCGCTGGATGAGCCGGGACCGACAGAGGTCTTTTGCGAGCGATTGCTGTTGGCGGATGAACGGGTCCGGGCGGATCGATTTCGCGTGGCGTCAGCCCGCCACCAACACATCATTGGGCGGGGGATGGCCCGGACGCTGCTTGCGGCGGGGCGATGCCAGACCCATGAGATCGGTTTTCGCGTGCTCGACCATGGCAAACCCATCGTCGCATCGCCCGCGAATGCCTGCCGCGCATTCAACATTGCCCACACACGAGGCCTCGTCGTATGCGGACTGGGGGCACCGGGGCACTGGTTGGGGGTCGATGTGGAGTGGATGGATCGTCGCACCGACCCGGAGCTGGCACGTCGATATTTCGCGTTGGAGGAGATTCGCCAGCTCGATGCGACGCGCAATGAAGACGACCATCGCGAGCTGTTCCTGAGATTGTGGACGCTGAAGGAGGCGTTCATCAAAGCCATCGGTACGGGCATGCACACACCTTTGGATCAATTTGCGTTTGAAGACGCCGCCAGTGACCAGCCGCGTTTAGTGGTACGGGCCCCTGAGCTGATGCGACAACGTCGCTGGCGATTTGAAACCTTTGAACCACGTGCTGGTTTTGTCGCGGCGATTGCCCTGGGCGTGGCCACCGATGCGGAACCCATTTGCAATGAGCGGCCGCGGCTGAAACTCGCTGATTTCCAGGCTTATATCCGTTGACCGCCCAGCCACGGGCGAACTTCAGCGGCGAGGAAGAACGAACCGCAAACGATCACGACTCCGTCCTGGCCGGCTTGATCGATGGCGGCTTGGCAGGCTGCCAGCGGGTCATCGTTGGTCGTGAACCAGGCTGTTGATGCTCGGGAGGGGGTCGATGTTTTTGCCGCCAGGTCCGCGAGTGTTTCGACGGGGATGAATCTTGGGTTACCGTGGTAGCGAGTCAGCACGATGCCGTCGAGGTAGGGACGCAGGAGATCGAGCATGGCGGCGGCGTCCTTGTCGACGCTGGTGCCGAACACGCCGATGATCCTCCGCCCGGCAAAGCGAGTTCTCAGGGTATCGACCAGAGCTGTGATCGAGTCTGGATTGTGGGCGGCGTCGAGGATCACCGTCCCGCCCGAAGGCAAGGCGAACCGCTCCAGACGGGCTTCAATCTGTAGCTTCGCCAACGCATCGAGCATGGCGATGTCAGGCGAAACGCCGAGCTGTTCCAGTCCCAATAGAGCGACGGCGGCATTGCTGACCTGATGTCGGCCTTCGAGCGCTAGGCAAACCGGTGTGCCGGCGGTGCCGGGAGTCGCGTTCTGTTCATTGCGAACCAACTCGAAGGCACTGCCCCACGCGGCGGGCTCGTTTGCGTGGGAGGAGGCGCCGTCAACGTGTTCCCGGACCTCGAAATCCCGCCCGAATTCGAGTAGCGGAGCCTCCACTTCGGCGGCGATTTGCCGGATCACCTCGCGGGCCGGCGATCTCGTTACGCCGCTGATCGCCGGAACGCCTGGCTTGAGGATGCCCGCTTTCTCTTGGGCGATCTGTTCGAGTGTCTCGCCGAGGACGTGTTGATGATCCAGTCCGATGCTGGTGATCAGCGTCACCTCACTCTGAAAGACATTTGTACTGTCCAGACGCCCGCCCAGTCCCGTTTCGAGCACCCAGTACTCGCATCCGCAGCGGTGAAAATGTTCAATGGCAATCGCGGTGGTGAGTTCAAAAAAGGACGGCCCTCCGATGCTCTCGCGCGACATCTCGTCCACCACGGCACGCATCGAATCGACCAGTTCGGTCATTTGGAGGCGCGTGGCGGGAACCCCGTTGACGCGAAAGCGTTCCTCCAGGTCCACCAGATGGGGCGACGTATATAATCCGACCCGATATCCAGCCGCCGCCAGCATGGTGGCGACCATCGTGGCGACCGATCCCTTGCCCTTTGTGCCCGCGATATGCACGATTTTGGCTTGCGTGGGGCGATCGGACGATGCGATGGCGAGCGACCGATCGGGTTCGGGGACCCGTTGATTCGGAACACACAGGTATCGCCCATGTCCCAACCGGGTGACGAGGTCGCGCATCCGATCGAGGGTAAACCGGTACCGCGAACCCGATCGGACCAGACGTTCGTAGTCAATACGGTCGTAGAGCCAGCGGGTTGCCGCGTGATAGGCGGCGGCGGGGTCGGCAAGGGGATCATCGGTGGCCGAGTCACCGGTGGCAGCGTCGCGGGCGGCCAATTTCGAGGGCGGCATAGTAGAAGAACGTCGCAAGAGTGGTGGGTGCGCAGGCCGAGGCAAGCAGCCAAGTTTGCATTGTAGCGTGACGAGATGAGTTGCCACCCGCCCCTACGTGATCACAAGGCAAACAAAATTGCGAACCGTTTCGAGGCAGCCGCCGTAGCGATCGGACTCTCTTTGTCAAGTTTTTCTTCCCCATCCGTCGGGATCAATATTTCGTGGATACCGATACCAGCACGGCCGTTGTTGAGCCGTCCGCCGATACCGTGCCAACTGCTGCCAGTTCGTCTGATAACGTGGTCATTGAGACCCGCAACCTGAGCAAAATCTATCGAGACTTTTGGGGGCGGAAAAAAGTCCACGCCCTGAAATCGCTCGATATCGAGGTTCGACCGGGAGAAATCTTCGGTCTCTTGGGGCCCAACGGGAGCGGAAAATCGACCACGATCAAGCTGATCCTAGGGTTATTGTTCCCAACCAGCGGACGGGTGCTGGTGTTCGACCAGGATGCCAGCGAAACGAGTAAGAACGAACGCATCGGGTATTTGCCCGAGGAATCGTACTTGTACAAGTTCCTGACGGCCGAAGAAACGCTCGATTTTTACGGTCGTCTGTTCGATCTCTCCGCGGCCGTTCGTCGTGAGCGAGTCCAGCAGTTGATTGAAATGGTTGGATTGCAGGGTGCCAAGCACCGGCAGCTCAAGGAGTATTCCAAAGGCATGACGCGGCGCGTCGGTTTAGCCCAGGCCTTGATTAACGACCCCGATCTCATCCTGCTCGACGAACCCACCACCGGGCTCGACCCGATCGGTACCCGCGAGATGAAGGACCTGATTTTGGGTCTGCGTGATCGTGGTAAGACCGTCTTGCTGTGTTCGCACCAGCTCGCCGACGTCCAAGACGTGTGCGACCGGGTCGCGATTCTGCACCAGGGCGAACTGAAAGAGCTCGGCCGCGTTTCGGATCTCCTGAAGGTCCAAGACGTGACGGAAGTTCACGCCACCGGCCTCGATGAAGCCGCCAAGCGAGAAATCGCCGAGGTCATTGCTCGACATGGAGGCACGGTCCAGTCCATCGATAACCCGACGGCGACCATGGAAGACTTGTTCTTGAATATCGTTCGTGAGAGCGAAGCACGTCCGGGTGCCCGCCGGGTGTCACAAGCGACTCCGGCTCAAGACAATTCCGCTGGCTCGACCAACGACGGGGAGCAAGTATGAATTTGCAGCGAGAGGATTTCTGGTCGTTCTATGAATGGTTCTTCCGTCCCGATGCGTTTCTAGAAAGCGCCGCGATGAAGGGCATCGTGTTGGCGGTATTGGGGATCGTGCTGGGGCTGATCGTCGGGTACGTGATTTCCGCCTCTCGTTACGGTTCGGGCGAGGGTTTCTTTGCCGTCGCACGGGCGGTTCGTGACCTGTTCCGCTTTGATTTACCCGGCACGCGTCCGCGGCGGATCTTGGCATTGGCCGGTCTGGCGTTTCGAGAAGCGATTCGCCGGAAGGTCCTGTATATCGTGGGCCTCTTTATCGTTTTACTGCTGCTCGCGGGCTGGTATCTGAACCCACAGAGCGACGACCCGGCGCGGTTGTACATCAGTTTCGTGCTGACGGCGACCAACTATCTCGTGCTGGCGCTCGCCCTGTTCATCAGTGCGTTCTCGCTGCCGGAGGATATTAAGAACAAAACAATCTTCACGATTGTGACGAAACCTGTCCGGGCAACGGAAATCGTGCTCGGACGGATGCTCGGTTTTGCCGCGATGGGAACAGTGATTTTGATCCCGATGGGACTGCTCAGTTACGTCTTCGTGACTCGTGGGCTCGACCACACGCACGCCCAGGTGGCGGATGTTCGGGAGCTCAGCACGGGGGGATTCGAGGGCGAAACGGACCATACTCAGTTCCACTCACATGAGTTCACGCTCGACGCAGATGGCATCGGTGCGACCGACATGGTACGCGGCCACCGCCACTTGGTCACCCGCAATGAGGATGGCAGTTTCGAGATTGGTGAAGCGACCGGCGCACTGCGTGCCCGGGTGCCCTCGTACGGTAGTTTAGTGTTTCGTGACCGCTCGGGTCACCTGCAAGAACAGGGCATCGACGTTGGTAACGAACAGATGTCGGGTGGTTATGGTAGCGCTGGTATTTCCCGTTTGATTGGGATGTCCAAGGGCAGTCGTAAGATCGAGCACGGCTACGTCGAAGGGGGTGGTCTCGGTACCGCTGAATACACGTTCGCGGAAGTGACACCGGCGCGATATCCCGAAATGATTCCGATTGATTTGACGTTGCGGGCCTATCGTTCCTACAAGGGCAACATCGAGAAGGGGATCCGGGGATCGATCACGATGAAACACCCCACCAAGCCGATCGAAAGCAATCCGATTGGCTTCACCGTCAACGAATACGAAGTCGATCAGAAGACGTTGCCGCTGAATATTGAAGGCAGCGACGGGACGAACACGCGCATGCTCAACGTGTTCGAGGACTTAGTCGACGAAGACGGGAACATGACCGTGGTCGTCCGCTGCCTCGACGATGCACAGTACCTCGGCATGACCCCCGCGAGTGTGTATCTGCGACCGACGGACCATGCGTTTGCCTGGAACCTGATCAAAGCCTATTTGTCGATCTGGTTGCAGATGATGATGGTGACGGCGTTCGGCGTGATGTTCAGTACTTTTTTGACGGGACCGGTCGCGATGGTGGCGACGGCCGTATGTGTGCTGCTGGGATTCTCAGCCGAACAGATCTACAACACTCGGTATTACATCGACATCGGCCAGAACGCCGGTGGTGGACCGATCGAGTCGGTCGTGCGGTTGGCCAAGCAAGATGCGATGACGACGCAACTGGACGTCGACAGCGTGACAGCCACGGTGATCAAAACGGTCGATGCGGGCATTGTGTACACGCTCGACGCGCTGGCCACGTCGCTGCCCAACCTACCCAAAATGGTCAATACGGCGGAATACGCCGCCTCGGGATTCGATATTTTCGGCGCGCTATTGGCCCGCCACGCGGTGGCGACATTCGGCTACGTTTTGCTCGCTTTTCTAATCAGTTATTTTACCTTGAAAGCACGTGAGATCGCGGCATGAATCGCAAGACTCAATTTCGTCGAAAACTCATTTATCTCGCCATCCTGGTTGTGATGTTGATCCCCCTCTACCTGCTCGGCCAGCCCGCTGGCGGGGGCGGGGATGGTGGCGGACGACTGGCGCAGATGCGCGACGCGTTCGATATCTCCGAGAGCGATCTGGGAGAGATCAGTCCCGCGAGCGAAACGATGAAACTCGCTTCGTTGGGGATGCGCGGCGTCGCGGCATCGATGCTGTGGAAGAAATCCCACGAGTATCACGTCGCGCACGAATGGGACCGGCTCAAGGCGACCCTGAACAACATTCTGCTGTTGCAGCCGCACTTTGATAAGGTCTGGGAGTTTCAAGCTCACAACCTGGCGTATAACGTCTCGACCGAGTTTGATGACTACCGCCAACGCTACGAAATGGTACGCGAAGGCACCGAGTTCTTGACCAAGGGCGTTCGGCAAAATACGAAGGCGCCGCGGCTGATTTGGTACACCGGCTGGTTCTACGGATCCAAGCTCGGAACCGCGGACGAAAAGCGCCAGTTCCGACGGCTCTTCGCTGACGATGAAGTCCTGCATAAGAGCTTGCTCGAACAAGGCATCCCGATCGATGGTCCCGAAGCTTTGGGGCCGTTCCACAAACCGGACAATTGGCTGGTGGGTCGGCTATGGCTCAATTCCGGGTATGACCTGGTAGAAGCAGGCGTCCCGATTCGCCGGCAAACGCCGATCAACTTTTATGAGACCGGACCCAAATGGCGGATTCGGTTCGCCGAAGCGATTGAGAAGGAAGGTGTCCTCAATGACCAGGCTCGCGAAGCCTGGGAACGGGCATCGGAAGATTGGCAGGCACTGGGTAATCGCTCCGTCCCCACGACGGAATCGTTCACGATCAAGCTCGGACAGATCGACGAACTGCTCCGCCGCCGAGCCGAGACCGTCAACGAGATTCGGGAACTCACCGGCGACGTCTACCGAAAAGCCGAATTGAAGATGATCCGGTCGTTTGAGCCGGGCATCGAAGAGGCGTTGATGACGCCACCAGAGAAACGGACCAAGTCGCAACAGTCAATCGCTGAAAAGAATCAGAGCGGAACCGAGCCGAATCTCAGTGAGGTCGCTCGCGATTCAGACCCCAAGGTGCGGGCTCGCGCCATGCAATTGGTCGAAGCGGTGAAAGACCTCGACGAACGAATCATCAAAACAGAAGGGCATCGCAAGCAGATCAACTACCCCTACTGGGAAACACTCGCGCAGGCCGAGCAGGAAGAACGCACGGTCACGGCACGACGCTTGATTTTCGAAGCGAAGGAAGCCCTCAGCAAAGAAGGGGAACTGGAACGAGCGATTGACTTGTATGAGCAATCATTCGAACAGTGGGCGGAAATCTTCGATGATTATCCTATTCTGGTGATCGATACGAGTGCCGAGGATCTCTTTGACTCCGTTCGTGACTACATGAAAGCCATCGACTCGGACGAAATTCCGGACGATTTCCCGCTCAAAACCTTCGTCGAAATGATGGGGCAGTACGGCAACGTCGACGCGGCCGTCTACGAACAGGCTCGGGAAACCCAACGCGACAAACTCGAAGCTCGCAAGCGGGAACTGGCGGAACAGGAACGCCAGCGTGAAGAAGAGCTGTTGCGTGAGCAACAGGAGGCCGAGGCGGCCAAGGCGGCTGAGGCGGCCAAGGCCGCTGAAATGACAGAGGCTGCTGAAAAACCGGAAGCCACTGAAAAGCCGGAGGCCGCCGACGAATCGGAAGCCGCTGAGGAGATGGCTGCTGAACCGGCTGCTGCCAACGAATCGGAACCCGCTGAGCAGAATGTTGAAGAGGGGACTGCCGAGGAAGCCGAACCGGCAAAGCCGGCTGAGGTGGAGAAGACACCCGAGGTGAGCGAGGAATCGCCCGCCGAGGTGCCCGAGACGCAGCCTGAGGAGGCATCCTCGGAAGGTGAAGCAAACTCGCCTACGACGAGCGATGAATGATGGGTTGAGACGCCGATCAAGGGCGTTCAGCCGTCTCGGCTAATCAGGTTGGGGCGATTCAATCAGCATCACCCCATCCGCCGTCCGGGTATTCGGGGGCGTTGGATTTGATGAGCCGAGTCGTGGAGGCGGTCGGGTGCCGTGTGTTACCCGATGCCTTGCGGCATTCGGTTCAGCATTGCCGGTTGTGTTACCCGATGGCTTGCGGCATTCGGTTCATTATTGCCGTGTGTGTTACCCGATGCCTTACGGCATTCGGTTCATTGTTGCCGGTTGTGTTTCTATGACAGGGTTGGGCCGACGTCCCAGACTGAATGCTGCTGTGCCTTCGGCACCGAGGAGACTTTCCCCTTTTTCGCTGGACTGAGCCGCGTTGGAGAGCAATCGCTGCGCCATCGACCGATCGCATGCCTATAATAACAGCATGATCGAGAATCCCCATCTTACGATTGGCATCCCTCATCGATGGGATCGCCGGAATCATCAAAACAGGCTTGCGACTGCATTCGGTCTGCTGGTCTCGTTCCTGGGTGTGGTGGGCATACTCGACGGTGTCATCCCACGGCATGCTGGGGCGCAGTCCGCCGAGCCGGCAACGACGGCGGCTGAGGGCTATTTGATTGAGATCCCGAGTCCCTTGACGCCGCGTGATGTCGAGCAAATTCTCGCCCGCCTCACACGGCTGTCCCAATCCGTTCGCAACATTCCGGCGTCCGTGGAAAATGCGGATCGCCGGGTGAGCGTGGTGCTGCACTTTGGGGCCCCGAACGGGAACCGGAACGTTGCCGCTGAAGAAAACATCCGCGGCCAGACGCGGGGTGGCGATGAACTCGCGCGTGATAGCAGCACGTCGCTGGAGGATTCACTCAAGCTCGCCCGGGCGATCTCAGGTGCAGATCTGAAACGCATCCGCCCGGTCGCATGGGTGGACACGGCGGTCCGGGGCAGCGAGGTATTGTTGGTACTGGCGTGCGAATCGATCCTTGTGGCACCGGATGGGTCGATTGGCGATGCCACATTCAGTGAAGTGTCCGGCGATGAAACCACGACAGCGATTTATCAATCCGTCGCGAAGCGGCGTGGTCTCTTGCCGCCCGAAATGATCGAGGGGCTCGTCAATCCCAACGAGACGGTCGCTCGCGTGCGATTGGCCGACGGTTCCACGCAGCTCGTGCTGAGCGAATCATTGGAGAACTTCCGTACCGAGGGCGCGATCGTCGAGGAAGATATTCTGTCTCCGCCCGGTGAGCCGCTGACGTTGACCGCCGATCAACTGCGGAGCTTTCGCGCCGCGACCGCGATCGTGAAGTCTGAGGGGGACGTTGCCGACCGACTCGGTCTCAAACAACTTCGTCGTGAATCGGCCGATACCAGCGGTGAAGCGATCGGTATTCTGCTGCGAATCAATGGTGCGATTCGCAGTGATCGCGTCCAGCGATGGCTATCGAATCTCGCGGCGACGACGGAGGGTGGGGAAACGAACACGTGGTTGGTCGAGATTGATTCGCCCGGTGGCTATCTTTTCGGTAGTGCATCGCTGGCGGCGACCCTTGCCGATCCCGGCACGTCGATTCGCACGGTCGGTGGGTATGTGTCGCAAGAGGCTCGCGGTGATGCCGCCTTGATTGCGTTGGGGTGCCGACCACTCGCCATGCATACCGACGCGACGCTCGGTGGCAGCGGTGCGGACGCGATGACGTCCGACGAAGTGGCGGACCAGCGAGAATTGATCGACTTTGTTGCAGGTTTAACCGGGCGCAGTGCAGCACTGATCCGCGGCCTGCTCGATCCGAGGCTCACGGTATATCGGTACGTCAATCGCCGCACCGGACGAATTCGATATGCCGTGCCCACCGAAATGGCCGCCGAGATCGATGCGGAACGGACGGGCGGGAGATCCGATTGGAAACGTGAGGAGAGGATCGATCTCAGCGAAGGGTTGTCCGCCAATCGGGCAATCGAGTTGGGGTTAGCGGACGAGTCCGTGGAGTCTCTAAAATCAGTTGCTACGGACATCGGACTGGCCAGCGTACCGGCGCAGCTCAGCGACCGGGGACTGGTGCGTTGGGTGGAGCGGATGGGGAGCCACAGTGGATTGGCCTTCGGATTGTTGGTGCTCGGTTTCATGATGCTGTCGACCGAAGCGAGTGCGCCGGGTCTCGGCGTGCCTGGGTTTATCGCTGTGATGTGCTTCGCACTGTTCTTCTGGATCAAGTTTCTGGCGGGTACCGCCGAATGGGCCGAGTTGCTCGCTTTCGGCTTGGGATTGACGTTTCTCGCGATCGAGATCTTCGTGCTGCCGGGGTTCGGGATCTTTGGCCTGGGCGGTCTCGTGCTGACCGTCCTGGGCGTGGTGCTGATGAGCCAAACCTTTATCGTGCCACGCAATAGCTACCAGGCCAACCAATTGGCGCAAGGGGTTTGGATGGCGATCGGCGGGATGGGCGGATTGGTCGTCGGTTTCTTGCTGGTCCGGGCGTTCTTGCCGCAAGCTGCAGCAGCGTCGGGACTGGCGATGGAAGCACCAGCGGCCGACCTCGATCGGCTCGAACGAATTGCGGACTACGATCACTTGAACGGGACAACAGGCGTCGCGTCCACCCGCTTACGACCGTCAGGCAAAGCCCAATTTGGGGATCAAATCGTTGCCGTTGTCAGTGACGGCTCCGCGATTGATCCTGGTCAGAAGGTCCGTGTGCTCCAGGTCCACGGCAATCGGATTGTGGTCGAAGCGGTGGATGAGTAATGCCCGCGTTTTATGCGATTGGCCTGATGATTGCCTTCTACGGGCTCGTTATCGCGGAGATATTGATCCCCAGCGGCGGGATGCTCGGACTCACCGCCACGGTCGTGGCGGTGACATCGATCATCATCGGTTACACCTATAGTTCAACGATGGCGCTGACGCTCACGTTGATCTACGTGGTCACCACCCCCCTCTTGCTCGGCCTATTGATTCGATTCTGGCCGAAAACGAAGATCGGTCGCCGGATGCTCAACCGAGAAACCCTCGAAGCAGACTCGGCCCTGCCGGAGCCAACGACCATTGACGGCACGCTACTGAGTGAATTTGTTGGCCGCGTCGGTACGGCAACATCGAACCTACTGCCCAGCGGCGAGGTAAAAATTGACGGACATCGATCCGACGCGATCAGCACAGGGCTACCGATCGACGCCGGCACTCTCGTGATCGTCGTGCGCGTTCATGCGGGGAAACTACAGGTTCGTGCCGCCAATGAGGATGAAATCCGGCTCTGGCGATCGGAGGTGGTAGCGAGTTCGCCGGATCTCACAAGCTCCGCCCCCGAGCCGATCGCTTCACCGGTGAGTTCGATGGACTCGGCCGTGACATCGTCGCTCGACGATATCAACTTCGACGAGCTCGGTACTGATGAGAGTGGATCCTAAGCGGCCACGAATGAATCCCCCGAGTAGGATGGGACCGCTGTCCCGTCCGGTCCAGGCCGGCCTGCTCGGGACAATGGTCCCAAGCTACGGGCGTCCTAGCGTTCGGTCGCCGCGAGACATCATTTTTGAAATGAGCGGAACGGCAATTCCGGCGACGATGAAGGCCATTTGCACCGCAAAGAAGATCGCGAGCGCCTGCAGGATGCCTTCGGTGAAGCCATAACTGTGCAGCCCGATGCCGAGCTCATTGGTACCGAACCAACTCCAGGCCGTGATGATGTTGCCGCCAATTGCGAGCAGGGCAAAACCTCTCGCTTTGACCATTCCGTCCCAGCGTGCGTGCAGCATCAACGCGTTCCAAATCACGATCAGCAAGGCACCGTTCTCTTTCGGATCCCAACCCCAGAACCGGCCCCAGGAATCGTCGGCCCACAGACCGCCGAGCACTGTGCCGACAAAGCTGAAGAGGATCCCAAAACAGGATGCGCCGTAGACCACCCGGTATAAATCTCGCTTCGCCCGATCGCTCGCGCCGATCCACTCAGAGACGACGTATCCGATGCCCAGCATCCCGGCGACCAGGGTCGCGACATAACCGAGGGCCACGGTGATCACGTGCGTTGACAACCAGAACTGGGTATCGAGCACGGCTTGCAGCACACCCATGGTTTCGGCGGAGCCAACGACCGTCAAGTAACCGGCGACCTGCAGCGTGATGAAGCCCACCAAAGCGGCCAACAAATTGCCTGTGCCATAGCGGAAAATCCGTTCGATAACCAAACCGAACAGGGCCGCAGCCCAGCCGACAAAGATCGCCGAGGAATAGAGGTTGATCACCGGTGCACGCCCCGTGATATAGATCCGAGATCCAATGACGATCGTATGCACCACGAAGGCCACCACGATCGTTCCCCACACCGCGGTGTTCAGTCGCGGTGAGTCGATTGCCATCGCAATCAGCCCCAGCACGAATGCGACGAGGTAGAGGATGATCGCGACGGAGGTCGGATCCGCCCCACCGAGCCAACGCTCGAGTGACACAGCGGTTTGGTCATAGCCGATGATCGGGTAGGACTGCACCGCGGCGAGATGCTCGTCCACGGCGGCGTTGAAGGCTGCGGGGTCGTCATTGCCGTAGGCTCGAATCATCTCGCTGAAGGAGAGAATCCCCGCGGGGGCTTGATCCTTGCTGAGTCCATCCTTGGCCATGTCAAAGAACGCGGGAGCGAAGGCTTTCCAACGAGGCTGATTGACGGTCGAGATGGACTGCTCCGATGACGGTGGAATCAGCGTGGGAGCATTCATATTCGAAAGGCTCTCCATACGATCTTGCAGTCTTCGCAACGCGAACAGCTGGCGAGTCTGCTCGCTCGTCCCCTCCGGAAAAAACTCCTCTGGAATCGCGTCGGGGATGGGCAGTCGGAATGCTGCGGCGGCGAGTGTGTACTGACGCGTTCGCAAGTCCAATTCGATCAGTTTCTTTTCTTTGAAATCGCGATCCCTCGCGTCCCGTTCACCGGCCTCTTTGACCAACTCGGTGAACCGGTTAAGCCGCTCGGGATTTTCGCCAATATCATTGAGCGAATACAGTTTACTTTCGTGACGATCCAAACCGAGTTCGGAGAGCACTTCGCTCGCGTCGACACGAAACATCGGCAAGCGGCGAACTTCTTCGCGGTCCGCCGCGACTTCCATCAACCACTGCACCGCCGACATTTTGCGAGCGTCGACACGGTCCTGAAGTTTTGCGGGTGTGCCCTTGATTGGCAGCGAGTCCTTATTCGTCATCGCGATGAGCGTCTGCCGTGCGTACGCGTCCAGCGGCATCACGCGACCGCCGTACTGGACCGGGATTTTCCCAGCTTCGACGAAGTCAAACGATGTGTCTCGTTCGGCCGGCCGTCGCAGGTTTTGCATGGACGAAGGAGGCAGTAACAGGTAAACCGCAAACAAAACCACCGCGGAAATCCAGAGTGCCGTCGGCCAGTTCGAAGGTGCGGTCTCGGATGCGGGATCGACTTTCGTTGCACCGGAGCCGGTTTCGGACACGTTGCCGGCGAGTTCTTCTTCGCTAAAACGTCCGAACGGATCGGGCTGCAGCGGTGCGTCGACGAGGTTGTTCGTTTCGCGACGGCGACGGGCGATGAACCGCGTCAGCGTGCCCCAAAAGTGCACCAACATGCCGAGCGCCGTGATGCTGCAGGCAACATACGGAATCAACCAACCGGAGTTGCGAACGACTTGAAGGCCCGTCATCTCTTTGCCGCCGGGCAGTGGTGAGTAGCTCGATTGATAGAACGTCTCACCGCGATATCGCAGAGGATTATTCATCCACACGCGTTCTTTGCGATCCTCACCGGTCTCGTTATCGACGATGCGAATGAACGACGAGTAATCTCGCGGCGTGTCTGAATTACTCCAGTTGATCCGCTGGACGTCGTCGAGTTGCACCCAGTAGGGTTTGACCTCGCGATGCATCCGCATGCCAAACTCGTAGGTGGTGTCATCGACGGTGACTGAATCCAAGACGTCTTTGCTGGTTCCGTCGGACACCATCATCGCTTGGTCGTTGAGCATCAGTGTGACGAGGAACGTCCCCAGCGAGTCATCGCTCTCGGGATCGAGCAGTTCGACATAGGCCGCCGGAAGGTTCGTTTCCATCTTCGCGCCGCCCGACTTGTCGCGTTGGGCCACAGCAACCTCCAAACCGAGCCCCTTGGTCGCCGGATTCACGCCCTCGGGTTTCACGAGTTTGGAGTTTTCGAAGAACTGGTTCACCCGTATTTTCAGCGGCAAGGCGGGATCGTCAATGACGACGTTGTCTCTCGCCGCCGCTTCCAATCTCGCCGCGGGGATAGCCGTGACGGTCTGCACACCGTCTTCGGTGCGAATCAATTGAAGTTCGATTTCGTCGAGATTCACGAAGGTGTTCGTCGACTGCCCCTCGATCAAACTCAGGCGTTGTTCGGTTTGGCGGTCACCAAAGGTGAACTGGCCGACCATCAATAGCCCGACCCCCAAGTGCAACAGGACGTTTCCGCCCTGTTTCGCAAAGGCGAGTTGGCAACCAATCAACATAACCAGACCGGCGCCGAGCCCCTTGGCCAACTGCCATACGATTCGCAAACCGGGATCGCCAATGCGAAAACCGGTCGCGATCGAGGCGATCACGGCGACGGCGAGGACGGCGGCGGCGACATAACCGAGTCGCTGCACGACGACCGAGCGGCTGGACGATGCAGCCACACCGCAGGCGACCGCGGCGATGGCCAGCATCCCCATGATCAAGGACCATAAACGCTCATACCCGAGCCACTGGGGTGGTGTCCCTTGCAAGCCGTCATCGTTGTGCCCCAAGAACACGACGACTGCGGCGATCCCGATTCCGATCGCTAAAAACGCGAGCCCCGCCGCCAGCCGCCCGCCGCTGGCCTGGACTCGAAAGCGCGTGATTTTTGCGGCGATCAAATTCACCATCAGCAGCAGTCCGATCAATGCACCGCCGGGATACGGGATGATCCCCGGGATCGCTCGATCGTGACGAAAGAATGCTTGTGGGAAGAAATCGTCGATGTGCAGCGGTGCGACCCAGGACAGAAAATATCGCTGCTTAACCTCCTGCATATTCATCTCGTCCTGCGCCAGCGTCCCGACCAATACGAGGACCAGCGAAAGGGCGAACAGCACGACGGTCATTTTCAACGAGCCGAACGCGGCGAGTACACCGTGAGCGGTGAAGTACCGTTTGGGCACCAGCGATTTGGATTCGGCAGCGTCGGTGGTGTAGGGAGAGCTAGCAGAAGCCATGGGAGAGACCGAGGGCTAAAAGGCGGGAGGGCGGAGGAAAGAAGAAACCGTGATCAATCAGGACAAGTCACCGACACGTTTGTGGGCCGTGGAGCTTGTGAAGATCCTGCTGCATGAGGATCTGTCGCAAGCCTCGCGCAGGCCACGTCAAACTCTTTCGCGGTGACAAAACAGTACGGAAGCTTCTTAAAAGTGGAGGGATTCGAGAAAGGATTTCATCTGCTCGGATTGTTGTTGGACCGTTTGCACCGGTCCCGTCATCTTGATGAACATGGCAAAGTCATCGCCCAGCGGCACGACCGTGCCATCGATCGCGGTGGCGTCGTCGGCCTCCGCATCGGGCTCAGCGGCCGGCGGCAGCAGCACAAACCGCTGAGCCGGTCGCCCACCGATTTCCAATTTTTCAGCATCTTCAAAGGCCGCGTCGACGTCTTCATCGGGAACCGCTGATTTGCGAATTTGGCCCATCCAGCGAGCGACATTATTGCGGAGGTTACCGCCGGCGCTGATGATCGTTACTTCGGCAGACGCGTCTTCGGGGCCAACGTTGAACGCGGCTAATCGCATGGAACTCATCCTACCATCTCGCCACCCCTCGGGCCGCTCAAATTTCAATTTTGAAGCAGGATCGCTGGCAGCCTGATCGCCAGACGCCGCCGGAACTGTCGCCGCCGCCGCGTTCGCACCACCCGCTGATTTCGGCTCTTGCAGTGATTTCGACTTCGCCGCGATGGCCTCGCGAGCGGATCGGGGCAGGCCCGCGTGCGGGTCCGCTGGCATCTCGCCCGCTCCCGCAGCGCCGCCGGCAAAGGGAGCATTTCCCATCATGGGTGCGCCCATCATGGGCGACGCCGCCTCCGAGGGACGCCCTGTCACGTCGACCCAGATCGCCGCGTCGGCATCGTCGCTGGCGTCTTGGGCATCCGTAGGCTGCCAATCGAGCTGTTCGGCGCCGGACCACTTTTCCGTCGTGGGCTCGAGTCCCACCTGTCCTCGCCAGCGGTTGACGTTGCTGGTCACGAGTGCGTCCCAGTCGTCGCTACGCGAGAGTGGGGAGATACTCAGATCGAGCTGCTCGGTGGGCGTGTTGATGTCGATCGAGGCAAACCGCATCGCCCGATTGCCGCCTCGTTTCCAATTCGGCGGCAATTCGCCAATGATGGGCTCGCCGTCGACAAACTTGGTTTGCTCGACAAACTGGCGAAATTCATCGGCGACCGTATCGACCGCTGATTTACGCCCCATCAACTTGAAAAACCAGGCCTGATCGGTCTGCGGCAGGATCGCGGCTACCATTCGCGTGTCCTCCGTCGCCAGCGCCGCCGGCACCGTCGTTGGAATCCGATACGTGACAATTGGCGCCTCTTTTGAACAGCCCGCCGACAGCAACAGGAGGCCGGTGAAAGCGAGAGCATTGAAAAAGGGCACAGCAGTCGAGCCGACTGGAACCGAAAAGGTAGACAATTGAGCAGCAGGAGGGTGGTGGGGAGTGGGGCAGGGGACAGGACGCTGTGACGAGCCAATCTATCGCCAACGAACCAGCGAGATCTATCGAGCGAGGATCATTGAGCCAGGATACCAAATCTGCTGGCCTAGCCGAACCGCTCTTGCGGTACGTTCCTACACTTCCAACGCGGCAACGGTTGGTTTTGTTCTCACCAGCAGCCAGTGGGATAACGTATCATAGTCGCCGGGCGGCCTCGCCGGTATCCGCACGCCGGCTGGCATTGTGGTGAACATTGTCGCGGGGGGCCGCAGGAGGCTAGAAAACTCTGAGCGAAAAGAAACGTGGCGACGCTTTGTTCATTTGTTGTCGACGGGTCGCGCTGCGTTGCCTATCCGGTGGGCTCTAGACCGGAGTACATTCACCCCTTTGATCCCCAAAACAGACCCCCTGAGCATGTTTCGAACCACCCAGCGTCGATTTCTCAGACTTAGCCTCGTCATGACAGCACTCGGCATTTGCGTGTTCGCATCGTGCCATGCGATTGGACAGAATGAAAGCGAAACCGTGGCGAAAAAATTCAATGTCGCCCTGCCGACGGCGGGCGGGGCCCAATGGTGGACGGATTTAGAGGTTCGCGGTGGCTATCGAGTCCAACGCAACGCCTTGACGGGACATTGCCGCATCCTCGATTCCCATAACGTCCGGCGGGGCTGGGGCAGCGAGACCGACTCCACCGAACTCCTGGACGAACTTTGTCCGGAAATCCCCGAACCCGCGGCCAAACCGGTGGTCATATTGATGCACGGGCTGATGCGCACGGATGGCTCGATGAAGTCGCTCGAGAAGGTGCTGCGGGCAGATGGCTATGAACAGATCATCCGGTTTGGTTACGCCAGCACGCGGTCGAGTTTGTCGGAGTCCGCGGCGGCATTGCGCCGTGTGCTCGCGGGGCAGCACCCCGATGCGGAGTTCTGTTTTGTCGGCCACAGCATGGGGAATATTGTCATCCGGCACCTGATTGGTGATTTGCAACGCGATGGTGATCCCGAAGGAATCCTGCCGCGTTGCCGTGCGATGGTGATGCTGGGGCCACCCAACCAGGGTGCGGCGATCGCCCGCCGACTGGGACCGACGGGCGTTTTTGAATGGGTTGCTGGGCCCGGCGCGATGGAACTCGGGACGGGTTGGGAGGATGTCGAGGACAACCTCGCCACGCCGCCGTTCCCGTTTGCGATCGTAGCGGGCAAGTTGAAAGCGGGGGCGATCCGAAACCCGCTGGTCGATGGCGAAAGTGATTTCGTCGTCAGTTTAGAGGAGGCCCAGTTGGATGGTGCCGAGGTCATCCATCAAGTCCCGGTGCTGCATTCCTTTCTGATGAACGATGAGGCGGTGCAGGAGTGGACGGTCGAGTTTTTGGATCGGCATTTGACACCCTAATGGGGATTCCCAAACCGAACGCAGCCCAGGTGTCTGGTCCTGACGCATCCGAGAAACAGAATTGACATCATGCCCACGCCCGCAACGAGCCAACCCGACGATCGGCTCCCGGCAACGGCGGAGACGACTCGGTGGGAGACGAAATAAGCAACTGTGCAGGAGTTTCCGCATGAAATTAGGAACGAGCGGAAAATTACTGTCTGAAATGGTGGTCGAACGCTCCGCGATCGACCTTCCGACCGCGGGGTGTGCGGCGACTTATTTTCCGCTCGTTCCTTACACACCGATCAACGTACCGCATGGGGCGTTGCAACCCGTGCTGGGCTTCGCCAGGGGCCCCCATTGAGATCCTGGCACCGCCAATGCAATCATCCGAATATACAGTCGACGTCCCAAAGACACGGGAAATCTGGTGTATAACTGACCGGGTTATCGGCTGTCGGCACGGAGAGCGGAGTGACATTTCCGCGTCGTCCCACCCTGATCGGCTGGCCGCCAATCCCACGTTTTTTGAGAATTCATGTCCGATTTGAGTGTGACGAAGCGATTTATAATCCCCGAAGGTGATCTCTGTTGGTCGGCCAGTCGCAGCAGTGGGCCGGGTGGGCAGAATGTGAACAAGGTGAATTCCAAGGTAACGCTGCGTTGGACGCCGACGACTCAAACGGGCTTTGACGAGGCCTGGCGGCATCGCTTTACGTCGCAATTCGCCACGCGGATCAATCGCGAAGGGGAATTGGTGCTACACAGCGAAAAAACCCGAGATCAGTTTCGCAATCTCGCCGACGTCCGTGCCCGCTTAGTCGCGATGCTACTGGAGTGTCGCCTGCCGCCCAAAACACGCACGCCGACGCGTCCCACGTTGGGCAGTAAAAAGCGGCGAATCGAGGGAAAACGCCGTCTTGCGGATAAAAAACGGCTGCGTGGCCGCCCGCAGCGAGACGATTGAAGGTTCACTTGTGGCGATTGACTGATATACTGAAGGCTACCTGATGCATCCTTTCGCTCTGAATACCTTTTGAAATACATGAAACGCGCGCGGCACTTGGACGATCTGCTCGAACGATGGGCATTCGATCCGGCGACACTCAACGTCCGCATGGTCAAAGGCAAAGATGAGCGAGACGTGCTGCAAATGCGTGTCGAACTAGGTGTCCTGCAGTTGGAGACGACGGGACGGCCCGACGGTGAGTCCGTCACGGGCTCGGACAGCTACCTCGAACACTTGAATTTGTGCCGTCTCAACGAGCCGGGCTATGAATTGAGCGAGCACGACTGCAATGAAATCGATCGCGAATTCATGCAGTTTTACCACCGCCGAATCTGTTGGCTGCGGCTGCAGTTTTATCATCGGGCGGTGATGGACGCCGATCACACGCTGCGGCTGATGGACGTCTGCGAGGACTTGTCGGACGATCCGGAATGGTCGGCGTCGCATGAGCAGTACCGTCCCTTTGTGCTGTTTCATCGCACGCAGGCGGAAGCGCTCGGCGAGCTCGAAGAGAATACACCTGAGGAGGCCATCCAGGCGATCAACCGTGGTTTGGACACCCTCCGCGAGTTCTTTGTCAAGCACGATGCCGAGGAGCACTTCGACAGCGACGAATTGATCATCCGTTTAATTGACCTGCGTGAGTCCCTGCGGACGGAATACTCGGTGGGACAAACGCTACGGGAACGGCTTGACCAGGCCGTTGAGCACGAACACTACGAGTTGGCGGCGAAACTGCGTGATGAGTTGACGCGGCGTGAAACGCACTGAGGATGGCGTTGATTTCATCGGCGCCCTTGGGTTCGGCCTTCTGGTTGCTTCGACTCCGCTCGTTCGCGAGCCTTGGGCAGCTGATTACGATTCTCTTGGCGGGGCCTCTGACGGCGACCCCGCTGCCGCTCGTGCCGCTGCTGCTCTTTGTCGCCCTCACCGTCGGCACTAATGTTGCCTACGGATGGTGGCTATTGCGGTCCGAGCAGCGGTCATCGCCCGACGAGACCAGCCTGATCCCGCTGCGCATCGCGTTCGCGTTGATGGCGCTCGACCTCGTGACGTTGACGGCGATGTTATTTCTCAGCGGTGGGGCCGATAATCCGTTTTGCTTTTTCTACTTTGTGAATCTCGCCGTCGGCGGCGTGATGTTAGAGCGGTCCGCCGCGTGGACGCTTACGAACCTGGCAGTGCTGGGCTACGTGTTCTTGCTAGTCCATTCCTGGCCGGTGAAGGGTTTGAGTGTGCGCACGATCGACCCCTCACTGATTTTGTTCGGTGACTTGGGTATGCGAGATCTCGCATCGCTCATTGCCTTCATCGCTTGCGCCACCGTGATCACATTCTTCGTCACACGCACATCGCGGCAACTCCGCAGCCGCGAAGCGGATCTGCGGCGAAGTCAGTCCGATCGCGCCGACGCGATGCGTTTAGAAGGCCTAACGACGCTCGCGGCCGGCGCTGCGCACGAGCTCGCGACGCCATTATCGGCCATTGATGTTGCCTGCCGAGAACTGTCACGGCACCTCGAATCGGTCGAAAAGCCCTCGTCGATCGATGACGACCTACGATTGATCGATGGGCAGTTGTACATGTGCCGGCAAATCCTTTCACGGATGCGCACCGCCGCTGGCGACGCGGTCGCCGACCAATGGAACCGCACCACGCTCGGTGACTTGATCGACACCACGCTCGAAGGGATTCGCGATCCCCACCGCGTCGAGATTCTCGAACCGCAAGAACCCTGGATTCCCGAACCGGATCTGGCGAGCGTGGCGGACGGTGAACCGAACGCGGGCGACTGCGACACGCCGGCGTGGGAGCGGCAACCGCTCTGGCTGCCTGAAGAAGCGGTCGCGCAAGCGATTCGGAATCTGTTGCACAATGCGCTCGACGCGAGCGACAGTGAACAATCCGTCACAATGCAGGCCGCACGGGTGGGCAAAGAGCTTTCACTCATCGTCGTCGATCGCGGCCACGGCATGTCGCCGGAGGTGCTCGATCGTGCTGGAGACCCCTTTTTCACGACCAAGGAACCTGGCCGAGGTATCGGTTTGGGGCTATTTCTGACTCGCAATGTGATCACACGCTTAGATGGAAGCCTGCAATTCCATAGCGTTCCGGGCGAGGGGACCACTGCGACGGTCATGCTGCCGCTGGCCCCGCGGCCGTGACCCTTGCACGATCTTAAGGCGGTGGGGATGTTGAAATATTTGTCGAGGGCGACGACACTTGTTCCTAGCCAATCGGGCATGTTCCTGGACTCGCTTCGACGCGTCTACTTTCCATTACCTCACCAACGGCACGGCTTGTGAGTTTACCTCCTGAATATCCCGATCCGTCGGAAGCTTGTACCGCGGAAACCGTCGGAGCTCGGTCGATTCTTTTAGTCGATGACACGGAGGTGCTCCGTGAGCGTCTCGCGATGGCGATGCGGAGCCGCGGTTTGGAAGCGCAGACGGCGGGCAACTACGAGGAAGCAGTGAGCATCTTCCAGCGCAATCCTAGTGATTTAGCGGTATTGGATTTGCGGATGCCGGGCCGCAGTGGGCTGGATCTATTGCGGCGGTTGCTACAGATCAAGCCGGATTGCCGGATCATCATGCTCTCAGGATTTGGCAGCATCCCGGCGTCCATTGATGCGGTGCGTGCGGGAGCAGTTAACTTTTTGAGTAAACCCGCCGATGCGGACGATATTCTCTCAGCGTTCGTTCGCGGTGACGAACCGATCGTGCCGGAAGGCGGATTGGCGTTCCCAGCCCCATCTTTGGCGCGGAATGAGTGGGAGCACATCCATCGGGTTCTCGCCGATTGCAACAACAACATCTCCGAAGCGGCGCGGCGATTGGGAATTCACCGCCGGTCACTGCAGCGTAAACTCCGCAAACGGGCTCCGAGCGATCCCAAGACTCCGGGAGCCGAAGATTTCTTCGCGGGTGGTGAAGAGTTCGAGGGCGGTGAGGAGTTTGAGGGTGGCGAGGAACTCGAGGGTGGCGAGGAACTCGAGGGCGGCGAGGAGTGAACGATCGAGCTGAGCTCGATCCGGCACGCGTTCAGACGCCCACTGTTCTCCCAAACGCTGCCCGTCCATCCGCTGGCTACGCGAAATCCGTGCTCGGGTGGACGGTTGTTCTCCTGGCGGTTTGTTTGCTCTCGGGTCGGTGGCAGCCACATCTCGTCTCGGACTCCGCCAGCTACCAGCAGTATCCGTTCTCGTCCCTCGAGGCGATGGCTCGTCACTCGCGATTGCCGGCGTATCCGGCACTGCTGCGTGCCGCCGGAGCGATCACGTCTAGCGAAGCTGCCGGGCTGTACCTGGTCGTGTTTACTCAAATCGTCTTACACGCTATCGCGGTTTCGTTCTTCATGATCGAGCTGCGGCAATGGGGACTCTCCCGCGGCGCGGCAATGGGCGCGGCGGCGGCAGTCGCGATCGGCTGCCCCTTCTGGGATAACGTGTCGACCATTTCGACGGATTGCTCGGCGATGTCGCTGGGCGTGATCACGGCGACGTGCATCCTACGAGGCTGGCGGATTGGGTTCTCAGTGCGGCTCGCGGTGGGCGTCGCGATGGGCTGTGTGTTGGCGGTCAGCCTGCGCCCCGCCTATCTGTTTTTGCTACCGTGGGCGATCGTGATGCTGTTGTTTCGCGCCGGTGATGGAACGCTCCCGCCCTGGACGCGACGTTGGCGGGACGTGGCCGTGGTGGGGGCACTCCCGCTAATCATCCTGCTCGCTTGGTGTTCGTTTCGGCACCGTTTTGCTGGTGATTTTTCGGTATTACCCTTCGGCCATCAAAACATGGCGGCTGTGACGACACAGCTACTCGACAACGATGAATTGCAGCGGATGTCGGGACCGGTCGGGGAATTGGCCAGCGAGATGGGTCGACGCCGAGTTGTCGTGGCAAACGACACGCAGGGCCGAGCGAGCCACCTTGGAAGTGTACCGCTCGATGGACTGGATCTGCGAGTTTCGAGTGATCCGGCCCTCCGTGCGGATTCCTACATGACCCTGGAAAATCGTTGGGACGCGATGACGTATCTCGTCGTGATTCCGGCGGCAGTGAACGTCGCAGGGGATGATCCCATTGCGCAGCATCGTTTATTGGCCCAGCTCGACAGTCAGATTGTGCGTGCGTACCCATGGCGGTATGCACGGTGGTGGTTGTTAGCGATGCGTCGCGGCATCTGGGGTTCGGTAGCCAACATCGTCATGCATCCCATCTTTCTGATCGCGATCGTTCTGGCAGCGGGCGTTTCGGTGGTGGTTTGTATCTGGCCGCGAGCGTTTGTCGGGCGGGGGCACACCGCTATCGAGGACGCCGCTGTTGAGGACGCCATGCACTTCGCGCCCGGACGCCGCGCCGTGACGCTCATCGCGATCAGCTATGCCGCTTCGGGGCTGGCCTTCGTCGCGCTCACCAGTCCCACGATTGGTCGGTTTTCCGATGCCGCTTTCGTGTTCATGCCCAGTCTCATCGCGATCGCGATGGTATCCCATGGCATGCGGCTGAGCCGATTTTCGCGCGGGTCGCTGCGCCGCGAGTGCTGCCACCCATAGCATCAAAACCGTACGTTCCCGGCCCCGAGAGCCGCGTGACTTCGACGGCCCATATTGCCAAATCGCAGTGTCGTGTCTACTGATTTATGAGCATCGACTCACTTCCGTATTCACCACTCTCGATCTACCAAGGCATCTCCCAATGGAACCGCTTGACCTCGCCGAATTCGAATGGAAAATCGTCGTTCGACCCTTGACGAGCGATGACTTTGACGCCTTGTCAGCATTAGCAGAGAAGTGTTTCCCAGGCATGCCGACGTTTGGTCGAGAGGAGCTTGCCAGCCAACTCGAAATCTTTCCCGAGGGCCAGATCGTTGTTGAGATTGACGGGAAGCTTGCCGCTTCGTCATCGAGTCTGATTTTGGAATACGACGCGGGATTGGAGTGGCACAACTGGAAAGCGATCTCCGATTCGGGGTACATACGCAATCACAAACCCAAAGGTGACACGCTGTATGGGATTGAGATTATGGTCGACCCAGAGTTCCGCGGCATGAAACTGTCGCGGCGTCTCTACGACGCTCGTAAAGATCTTTGTCGCCGCATGAATCTTGCTCAGATCATCATTGGGGGCCGGATCCCAGGCTATCATCGGCTCGCCGATGAGATGTCCGCTCGCGAATACATCGATAGTGTTCTGGAGAAGAATAACTACGATCCCGTGCTGACGGCCCAACTGTCCAACGGGTTCATCGTTCGTGGTCTGATTCCGAACTACCTGCCCTCAGACACCGAATCCTGCGGCTACGCGACGTACGCAATCTGGACGAATTTGGAGCACGTGCCGGGCGCCAAACGCCGCTTCCACCATGTGATCGAACCGATTCGAGTCTGCGTGGTGCAGTATCAATTGCGAACAATCAAGAACTTTGATGAGTTCGCCCAGCAGTGCGAGTTTTTTCTCGATACGGCCTCGGACTACAAGTGCGACTTTGTGCTGTTCCCGGAGCTGTTCACCACGCAGCTGCTGTCGTGTGTCGACGCCACCCGGCCCGGCCAAGCGGCGCGGCAGCTCGCCGCATTCACACCGCAGTACCTCGATCTGTTCACGGAGATGGCCGTCAAGTATGACCTCAACGTGATCGGTGGGTCCCAGTTCGTGATCGAGAACGACACCCTCTACAATATTGCTTATCTCTTCCGTCGCGACGGATCGATTGGCAAACAGTACAAGATTCATATCACCCCGAGCGAGCGGAAATGGTGGGGCGTGAATCCTGGGAAATCAGTCGAGGTGTTCGACACCGATTGTGGGCGAATCGCAATTCAGATCTGTTACGACATCGAATTTCCCGAGCTCACCCGCATCGCGACCCAGAAGGGAGCATCGATTGTCTTTGTCCCATTCAACACGGACACGCAGCATGGCTACCTGCGGGTGCGTTATTGCTCGCAAGCACGGTGCATCGAGAACCACTTGTACGTCGCGATCTCCGGCTGCACCGGCAACCTGCCGTTCGTTGAAAACTCGGACATTCATTACGCTCAGTCGGGGATTTTCACGCCCGCTGACGCCGAGTTTGCTCGCGAGGCCATCGCGGCGGAATGCAATCCGAACGTCGAAACGTTGATCATCCACGACCTCGACTTCGAGCAACTCCGCCGACACCGCGAACAAGGCTCCGTCCAAAATTGGAACGACCGTAAACGGGATCTGTACAAGATTGTTTACGAGGAGGACGGGAAGAGCTACGAGGTTTAGAATCTATCCGAAAACCAAGTGACGATCCTAGGGAGTGTCGCCCGACGGCGGGAAACCGCGTACGGGCGAGTGTCGCGACCGATGTTCGGAACGTTGTCTAACTTTTCGGTTTGACGGATTCACCGACTTCGTCGCAGAGATGCGGTATCGGCTGGTCGTGCAGGCTTGCCAGCGCGTTGGCGGCAGCACGCTGTTCAGCGTCTTTTTTATTATTGCCCCACGCAGGCGGAAAGACCTGTGGTCCGATCACCGCGCCGATCAGGAATGCTTTGCGGTGATCGGGCCCCATCTCGCGAATCAGCTTGTAGACGGGCGTCGCGGCGAGGTCGCGCTGCGCATGCTGCTGGAGGACGGATTTATGATTTCCCGATCCCTGCGTTTCCACCGACAGACGCACCTCTTCGGCAAGCCATTCCTTGAGTCGATCGCGAATCAAGTCGGCACCTCCATCGAGGTACAACGCGGCAATGATGGATTCAAACACATCACTGACGAGCGATCGGGGATAGCTGCGATTGCGAGTCACACCGCGGCCGACAATGAGACATTCGTCCAAACCGAGTTTCGTCGCCGTCCGGCCACATGTCCGCCGGCTGACCACAGCGGACTTAATTTTGGTTAAGTCGCCCTCGCTATATTCGGGATAGGTCTCGAATAGCCATTGGCAGACGGTCATCCCCAGCACCGCATCCCCTAAAAATTCGAGCCGCTCATTGCTCGACAACCGATTGGCGGCCCCCGACGCGTGAGTCAACGCGGATTTCAGGAGCGACAGATCTTTGAACTTATATCGCAAGATCTCCTGACAACGCTGCAGTTTGGCGTTGGAGTCCGCGTAGGGTTCGTCGGCTGCGGTGGTGTCGACGAGGTGGATCGATCCCGGGTGCGCGACGCGTTGGTCCGCGATGAACGGACCGGGGCCTGCGAGATCCTCATCGGACGGTTGATCGACTTCGGCACGCTGCTGGACTTCAGATTGCGCGGAGGCATCAGGACTATTGGAATCGCGCAAAACATCAGCGGATTCCGGCTCAAAAGGTGAGGCGGACAAGGCAAAACCATTAATAGAAGAGAAGAGGCGAAGAGATTCCCTCGTGACTTCAGTCCCGCGCCGGTGGCCGAAAGGAAGATTTCGGCCACCGGTGAGTGACTGCGTTCTGCGTAGCAAGATAGACAAATGACGCTTTATCCGCCATAGCATCCGAACAAGATTGAGACGGGCGAGCGGCTCCAAATCAGCGTCCCGAGCCCATCTCGGTAACCCGCGTCGTTGGTGCGCATGGGCGAGGGGATCGCCTGGACCGCTGAGGCGGCAAACTATTTGTCCACCACCTTGCTCACAAGCTTCTTACACATGTCGGTGCTGGATATACTCGTAGGGAATCTATGCCACTTCCTGAATTCAAATTCTCAATCCATGACTGCTACTTCTCGAACTGTCCATGGCGCGCGTTTGCTCGCCCTGATCGCTGTCTGCATGATCGCGACTCGACCGACCGCCGCAGCAGAGCGTGAGGGCCGCTCGATCACGCCGCCCGACGCTGACTTGCATGACGCCATGGTCGAGGACTTGAAATTCCTGACCAGTGACGCGTTGCAGGGCCGCAGTAGCATCGACCCGACGATCCTCGACGCGGCGGACTATATCGGTGAACGTTTTCGCGGACTCGGTTTAGAGACGGCTTTGTTTGATGGTTCACCACTGCAGTTTCTAGACATCGCGGTCGGCCCCCAAATCGCATCCGACGAAGCCAATTTCTTAGTGATCTCGAGTCCAGACGGCGAGCATGACGATGATGATGCAGCCACGAACCTCGTATTGCGTCACGATTTCACGCCGCTGGCGATCGGTGCGAGCGAGCAAACCGCCAGCGGTGACTTGGTATGGGTCGGCTACGGCATTCGCGCTCCCGAACATGAGTACGACGACTACGCCGCAGTCGATGTGCAGGGGAAAGTCGTCATGATGCTGCGTAAGGAGCCCGGGACCGACAATCCGGACAGCCCATTTGATGGTGTGCAGAATACGCGGCATGCCTTTTTCGAAACGAAGGTGGCCACCGCGATCGACCAGGGGGCTGCCGCGATATTGATTGTCAACGACCCCGCGAGTGTCCAAAAGAGGGTCGCCACGGTGAACGAACGCCGGCAGGGCGAACAGGCGAGACTCGAGAAGATTCGCGAACGCTTACTAGCCTTACCCGCCGATGCGGTCAACGCACGCGAAAAGCTGAGTGGCCAAGCCACTCGGATTGAAGATATTTTGGCAGCATCGGACGAACGCGAGTCGGCTGAGCGGGGACTGCTCGGCATTGTCGAGGCGGGGACGCAATCACAGCGTGGTACGGCGGGCATCGACGGCCCCACCGAGGGCGAACAGACGACTCGGCCGCCCGTTCCCGTCCTCTCGATCTCGCGAGAGTTGGCCGATCGCCTCCTCTCCAATCGCTTGCACGACGTCGAGGAGGAAATCGACTCCGACTGGCGTCCGCGAAGTCTCGAACTGTCCGGCACGCGCATCCGGTTGGGCGTGGAATTGACGCCGTCGACGACGCGCAGTCCCAACGTGATCGGCGTGCTGCCCGGACGTGGTGCGTTGGCGAACGAAACCGTGGTCATCGGAGCCCACTACGATCACGTCGGCATGGGCGAATTTGGATCGCTTGCACCGGGGACGATTGCCATTCACAACGGGGCCGACGATAACGCCAGCGGTGTGGCAACCATGCTCCATGTCGCCGGCAAAGTGGTCCAAAAGTTGTCCGGGGAACAGCAGCCAACGAGCCACCGGCGATTGGTGTTCATCGCCTTTACCGGGGAAGAACGCGGCCTGCTGGGCAGCAAATACTACATCGAACAGCCTCGCTTCCCGCTGTCCTCGACCGTGGCCATGATCAACATGGATATGGTCGGGCGGCTCACCGACAACGAACTGACGATTTATGGCACCGGTTCAGCAGCGGGGTTTGAAGCACTGCTCACGGACGTCAACGAAAACGCGAAATTCAAGATCGTCCCGGTCCAAAGTGGTTATGGGCCGAGCGACCACTCGACATTCTATCAAGCGGGTATCCCGGTCTTATTCTTCTTCACGGGCCTGCATAGCGACTATCACCGACCAAGTGACGATTTCGAAAAATTAAACCTAATCGGCATGGACCGGATAACCGATATCATTTCACAGGTCAGCGAGCGATTGGCGACAATGCCCGAGCGTCCGGTGTATGCAGAGACAGAAAAAAACGTCCAAATCCGCCGTCAATTGACGGTTTCGTTGGGGGTGACGCTGTCTCAACAACCTGGCGATGTGGTGCTCTCGTCCATTCTCGCGGACGGCCCGGCTGCCGAGGCGGGCGTCCGCGCCGGTGACCAGATGATGAAGGTTGGTAAGAAGTCGATCCAACGTATTGACGATGTGATGGAACAACTGCGTCTCCGTTCACCCGGTGACCTGCTCAGCGTGGTGGTTCGCCGCGATAACGAGGAACTCACGTTTGAAATCAAACTACGAGCCCGTTAACGCGTCGATTGCGACGCAAATTTATTTTCCAGTGCGTCTGAAAATGGTCCGATTCCTCTTGCCCCCTTCGCCCACGATTGACACAATCCGAGACCGCGTCGATACCACAGGGTAGCGATAACGTCACCCCAATTTGACGCGTTTGGCATACGATTGACGGCGATGGAAGCCGCAATTTGATGCCGTACTGGTTTCGAAATTTCGCATTCACCACGCAAGGAGTAGCGGACGTGCGACTATTTGTACTTTCGGCCTTAACACTGGCCACGACGACCCTTACCATTCTCGCCCCGACCGCCGTCAGCGCTCAAGAAGGTGGCCACCGGATCGCGGTGGTGGATGTTGCCTACATCTTCAAGAACAACGAGGGCATCAAAGCCCAAGTGAAAGAAGTCGAGGATAGCCTCAAGAGCTTCGACGAAGAACTTCAAGGCAAACGCAACGAGCTGAAGTCTGCGGCTGAAAAGCTCAAGACGTTTCAGCCAGGATCGACCGATTACATTGCTCAAGAAGAACGCGTTGCATCGATGGAATCGAAGCTCCGTCTTGAGATGGCTCGCAAGCGAAAAGAACTTGCCGACCGTGAAGCCAAGATCTACTTTGACAACTATCAGATCATTGCGACCGGTGTGAAGGCCTTGGCCCAATACCACAAAGTCAACCTCGTGCTGCGTTACAACAGCGAAGAGATGGACCTTGCTCAAGGCGAATCCGTTATCCGCGGTGTCATGAAAAACATCGTCTATCATGACGAAGCGATCGACATGACGACCGGAACGATGGATTACCTCGACCGGGCATTGAAGGTAGCGAGCAAACCAGCTGCTGCACGTCAATAGTTTTAGATGCATTGTCTCGCTGCACACCGCAGCGATGACAAGGCAGTTTGCGATCGCGGCATGATGCCGCCGTCGTTGCCGTGCCGATGAAGCCGGCGAAATATCGAATCGGTTTGGTCAGCAGCGTGTTGACCAGACCCATGGGGATGCGGGGATCCCGCGCACAGCGCGGTCGCCCCTCAGACGAGGCAAGGAGGCCAGCGTCATGATCGGATATCGAAACGAACACACAATCGCATCCCCTTGCGAAGTCACGGGGCGTGGATACTGGAGTGGCCAAGCCATCCGGATCCAATTCCAGCCTGCCCCAGGGGGTACGGGTATCGTCTTTGTGCGCAGTGATCTGAGCGGGTGTCCACAGTGCCCTGCCCGAGTCGAGTACGCCGACGGCATCCAATTTCGCACAAACCTACAAAATGGAGATGCGTGTTTCACCATGGTGGAACACGTGATGGCGGCGTTGGCTGGGTTGGAAGTTGACAATTGCTACGTCGAAGTCGACGCCGAAGAAATGCCAGGTCTTGATGGTAGCAGCCAAGCCTATGTCGTCGCCCTCCAGTCCGCTGGGTTGGTGATTCAAGCAACGCTCAAACCGCAACTGATTATTGAGCAACCGCTCAAGGTTCGGTTCGAAGACGCCTCAATCGAAGTCACGCCGAGCCAAGGCCGAACGGCGTGTTTTGGATATCGACTGGCCTACGATCGCGACAGTGCAATCGGCGATCAAGACTTTCTGTTTGAACTCACTCCGAGACAGTTCGTTCGACAGGTGGCCTCCGCAAGAACCTTCGTCACCCTCGAACAAGCCGAACAGTTACGTGCCGCTGGCATTGCCGCTCACGTTTCTAACCAGGAATTACTCGTCATCGGACCTCAGGGCCCAATCGACAATGCGTACCGCTTTGGCAACGAATGCGCGCGCCACAAAACACTCGACATGATTGGCGATCTTGCGCTCGTCGGTGTCGACTTGATTGGAGAGTTTCGCTCCCATCGCGGTGGGCATCGAATCAATGGCATGCTCGCCGAGCAGCTCTCACGGATGCTGGCCCAAGCAGAATCGTCACGCGATATTGCCGGTGCGACCTCGTGCGACCAACGCGCCGGCAAAGCCGCTTGATCCTACCGAATTCTGAAACCTGAACTCTCAACTCTGGACCCTCACCTTTGAACCCTCACTTCTTCCTCTCCGAAGGATTTTCCCGATGAGTGTCGTGATCGCTCCCACCGCCGTTGTCGATCCCAAAGCGAATTTGGGGAAAGACGTTCGTGTCGGACATTTTTGCGTGATCGGACCCGACGTCACCATTGGCGATCGCTGTCGGATTGAAGACCACGTCAGCATTACTGGCGTGACCCGCTTGGGAAGCGACAATCAGGTCTTTTCGCATTGCTCGATCGGATCGCATCCGCAGGATGTCAGCTACCGGGCCGCACCGACGCGTGTCGAGATCGGTGATGGCAACGTTTTTCGGGAGCAGGTGACCATCAATCGGGCCAGTGAAAAGGAAGACGGTGTGACCCGAGTGGGGAACCAGAACTACCTAATGACTGGCACGCACATTGCCCACGACTGCTCGATCGGTAACCGCATCGTGTTGGCGAACAACTGCATGATCGCCGGTCATGCGCATATCCACGATGACGTCACGATTGCAGGCGGAGCTGGCATTCACCAGTTCGTCTCGATCGGAACGCTGGCCTTCGTCGGCGCCATGAGCCGCATCCTCCAGGATGTCCCTCCCTATGTGATCATCGAGGGCTACGACGCGAAGCCGCGCTGCATCAATACGGTCGGATTGAAGCGGCACGACTACACACCCGAGGACATCGCGGTGTTGACGCAGGCTTTTCGATTGTTGTATCGACAACGCATTGGCATTGAGCCCTCCCGTGTCGAGATGTTCAAAACAGGCCCCATTCGGCCCGTTCTGCGGCACCTTTTTGATTGTTTAGAAACCACTTGTGGTGGTCGGGCCGGACGAGGCCGGGACCGCCGAAAGAAAGCAGCATGAGCCGCGAACTACGTGTCGCCGTCATCGGTGGCGGACATCTCGGACGCATCCACGCGAAACTACTTGGTCAAGTCGACGGTGCTCGACTGGTTGCAATCTGCGATCCCGATCAAGTGGCGGGGCAAGCCATTGCCACGGCGCACTCGACGGACGACAACACGGTTGTCGCCCATGCAGACTATCGTGACTGTCTGGAGTCGATCGACGCCGCGATCGTTGCCGCGCCCACTCACTACCACGCCGAGATTGCAACGACGCTGCTCAAAGCGGGCAAGCATCTCTTCGTCGAAAAACCTTTGACACACGAATCGGACGATGCACGCCGGTTGGCGCTGCTCGCGTCCACTCGCGGTCTGGTGCTGCAGGTCGGTCACGTCGAACGTTTCAATCCAGCGTTCACTGCCCTGGGAGACTTCGGTGTGGATGTCAAATACGTCGAAGCCACACGGGCCTCGCGATTTCCCGGACGCTGCCTCGATGTCGGTGTCGTCATGGATCTCATGATCCATGACCTGGACTTGATTCTGTCGCTGACCACTGCCCCGGTGAGTTCGATCGCCGCCAGCGGTTTGTCAGTGGTCTCCGACCACGAAGACATTGCCGAGGCGCGTATTGAATTCCAGTGCGGACTCGTTGCGAATGTGAAAGCATCGCGGATCAGTCCGCTGGCCGCTCGCGATATGGTCCTGTACAGCCCCGCGGGATTCGCCCAAATCGATTTCGGCAAACCCGCCTTGAGCACTGTCCGCACCAGCGAGTCGCTAGCACGGCGTGAATTCCTTCTCGCTGAGCAAACCGACAACCCACTGAAGTATGCTGACAGCTTGTTCGAAGAGCACCTGCAATGCGAAGTCCAACATCTGGAACCGCGGAATGCGATCCTCGACGAGCTCCATGATTTCGTGATCAGCGTGCAATGCGGTGGCGTCCCGGTCGTCGATGGGACCGCGGGTGCCCGCGCCGTGGCAGTCGCTGAGTCGATTCTGAATGTGATCGACGAGCGAGCTTGGTACGCATTTCCGAAAGCAGACGAGGTGGGCGCGTCGGCCATCCCACGCCGCCGGATCGAACAAGACCGCGTTGCTCGCCGCGCTGCATAACGCCAACTTGCCCGAGAACCTGCCGTGACGCCGGCCCGCGGGCTGTTTCAGATGACGTCACATCTTTCCGATCCGCACCTCGTACCAAACAGGGTCCGGATTCGCTGCATCAGGGAAATCGGCCCGCATCACTCGGTCAACCGCGTGCCCAACGGGCCGCGGTTCGCGCATTCGTGCAGGGCGATGCCCCTGCGGTTAAACCGAAAGTCTTGATCGGATGTGCTTCGCGTGCGCTGGCGAAGCCGAGCGTGCCGTGCAAAGCGCGTATGCCCCGAACAAAACGGCACTGTAAAACAAATCACCCGTCACGGTGTATTGAAAGAACGGCAGTGCCGCGGTGTAGCACGCCAGCAGTCCCGCACCGGTTGTCGGATACGCAGCGACGAATACGGCAAAGTTGGTGACCAGAAAGAACAGCACGCTGCCGATCAGACTGCCGGCAACGATCCGTCCGCAGGAAGCTGCCCCCTCACTCCCACGAATCAGGCGTGAACCAATCACAAGGTTCACCAACAAACATCCGTAGACGACTGGCATCAATGAGTGAAAACCCAGGAACGCGTCACTCACCAACATCGCCACCAAAACGGTCGCTGCGGCGACTACGGGACGCAGGCTGATCGCGCCGGCAAAAAGTCCAATCGCAGCGAGCGGGGTGAAGTTGGGTGGGTGTGGCAGCAGGCGTGATGCGACCGCAACGGCGACCGCGGCACAGAGAAGTGCGATTTGCGATAGCGAAACGGACGAGAGCGAGCGGCGGATCGGACTTAGGTGGGATTTCATCGGGCGGCTTTTCAGGTGACGTAAAGAGTATGGATTGAGTTGTAATGGAATGCGAAAGATGAACTAAGCACCTGTGCAGAAGTTTTCGTATGGAACTAGCCGATGGGGCGCTAGCCCCGGTTCTCGAAACGCTCCGCGTTTCACGCGGTAACCGGGGCTAGCGTCCATCGGCTAATCTCAGGGTTCCATCCCAGAACTCATGCGCATGTGCTTACTTTGCTTTCTCGTAGCTCGTGCGAGCCGCAAGGGCTGCAAAGCGTCGCGATAGCACACTGTTTAAAATGGAACGTTTTTCGTCGGAAGATGCAATCGACCAACGACCAATTTCACTGAGCGTGCGATGGCAACCCTCGCAGATCTGGCGGTCGTTAACTTGACAGATCCCGATACACGGCGATCGCACGACGGTTGCGGACGTCATCGAGTTGGCTCCTTGAGCAGTGTTTGAGATAGATCAGAAAACAGGTCCAGGTCATCGATCGCGATGTCCACGGCAGCTGGATCGATCGGCCCCATCGAACTTTCGTTCTGCGCGAGTTGACTCCCGCGAGAAGAGGATGTCGATGCCGAAAGGTGCTGAATCGCGGTAATTTCGTCCCGTCCCCCGACAAGGGTGCTGCCCTCACTCCGGAAGCTTTCACTGCCGGCGGACGCCGTCCTCAGGTCTTCACCGCTCGGACCGGTCGTGGCGGCAGGCACCGCGTCGGGATCGTTGACGTCGTCTTGAGCATTGAGCCAATTAATGACTTGCAACGCATCGAGCGAGGTCACTGAACCGTCGCCGGATACGTCGAAATAGATGCCCTCGAAATCAGCCGATGACATGGGTGGCGGCAATACGAAGTCCGCATCGGCGTTCAAACGGTTGATGATGGTCAGTGCGTCGACCGCGCTCACGATGCCATTGGCATCCACATCGGCATGCTGCACAAAGTTCTGGTACGGCCGATCGGTGACGACCCAAATCTCTGCGGCGCCACTGACCATCCGTCCGGTAAATTCGCCGTTCTCGATTGTGGGTTCGCCGATCTGCCAATCACCCAGCAGACTCCAATTTTGATCCACTGCGGTCATCAAATGTGGCGAGTGATCGGTAAAGACCGCCTGCAATTCGTCCGCGTCGAGTGTGAAGGGAATCGAGGCGGTGTCGGCGCCCACGGTGGCCGAACCCAAGATCACGTTTTCGAAACCGACAACTCGCTGGGTTAACCAGTCGGCCACGTCGATGGACGCGTCTGCCGCGAGATCCGTCGGCGCGAGGACGGCCTCATCCTGGCCGCCGCCGCCGTTGATCTGCGTGAAGATTGCCGAGCGCAGTTGAAGTTCGTCGTCACCACCCCCGAGACCCACGATGGCCCCGTCGCGGCCCAGCGGTTCGAGTGTTAAACGCTGAGACTGATCGCTCAACGAGATGGCAATGGTGTCGTCGTCGGCATACTCTCCGAAAATATAATCGCGAGCATCATCCACCAATTGGACCTGGTCGCCGGCACGCGCCAAAGTCAGCTGTTCCGGTTGGTAATCGGCAAGCTGGACCCATGCATCCGCCGCCGCGAAATCGCCTGAGGCATCGGTCACTCGCAGACGGATGACTTCCTCGGCCTCGGCTAACAAATCCAGCCGGCCTGAAACCGTGATCGACTGTGGTTGATCCCAATCGTCGGGCCCGAAGGTCAACTCGGTCGGCGAGATATCAAGTGAATCCTCGCCACCGGTGACTCGAACCGTGACGGGTGAGGTCGGAGCCGATGGCAACTGGACCGTCAAAGTTGTCGCGGGTCCGCCCTCAACGAGTGAACGATTTTCATCGGCATCAGCGAGCACCAAGCTTGGTCGTTCGTCTTCGATGACATTCACCGCGGCAGTAACGTCCAAGAAACCGCTTGCCGATGCCGTAAACTCGACGGTTCGGTCACCCAAATAGATCGCGTCGTCGGCCAATTGCATTGACACGCGAACACGGTCTGCGCCCGCCGGAATCACCACGCTCGTGGGCGTCGAAAGCGGTAATGCCGGGTTCGCTTCGAGTGTGACCATGAGATCCTCGCTGAGGTCACCCGAGTTGCGTGCGACCACGAGCGCCGGTGGAGCGTCGTTAATACGGTCAATTGTCAGATCGTCGATCCCGAAATAGGCCGGCGTGTTCATGCCAAAGTTACCGATGTCGGAGGACGACATTCCGAATCGCAGACTCGTCGCACCGGCCAACGCACTCAGATCGACCGTGGTCCAGTCATCCACGACATAGTCGAGTGAATTATCGGCGAAACGATAGTCGGCTAAGTAAAAATCGATCGAGTTAACCGTCTCGCCCGCATCGTCGACACCGTCAATCGTCAGTAGGAAATAGTCCGGGTCATCACCACTCTCACCGCCGAAGCGTTTGGCAAAGTTGTCACCCTGTACCATCGACAATGCCGTATACGTGGTATTGGTGATATCAATCGACGCAAATGAGGCCCCCTCGAATCCACTCGGTAGCGAAATCGTCAATGGCGAAGATCCATAACCACCCGCGACTGCGAATGTTGCGGAGTCGTTTGCTCCGCCGCCCGGTTGATCTCCATCGAGATTCGCGTAAGCCGAAAACTGATTGGTATATCCAACCGTCGTGACATCGTCGACGTTCGATGCCGCCCACCCACTCCAACTGCCATAGGTGGCGTTGTACGCGGTGGGGAATTGCAGCGAACCGGATTGGAATCCGCCTCGCCCATCGGTGCCATTATTGAATGCATCGATCCCGAGCGACTCGCCGATATCTTCAAAGCCAATCGTCTGCCGGCCCATGGATTCGTTGACCTCGGCCGCTGACGGCGTGATCGACAAGGTGTTCTCATCATCATCGTGTAGCGTGATGGTCTGGCCGTCGCCGCTCAATCCGGTCGCGGACGCGGTGACCTGCCAGCTCCTGTCTCCCGCGGCCACAGAGTCATCCAGCCACACCACGGGAACGCTCACCTGATCGGCCCCTGCCGGGATGGTGACCTGCGAGGGCAACCGCAGTTCGCTGCGGTCACCGGAGAGGCTCACGTCCAACGACGTCGACTGATCACCTCCCGCTCGCGAAATCGTGATGGTCGGTAGGGCCAGTGCATCGGGCTGGAGCAATACGTTGTCGACGGCGAAATAGGCGGGCGTATTCATGCCGAATGCACCATTGTCGGATGATGAGAGCTGCATCGACAATGTTCTGGCATCGCCGATCGAGCTGACGTCGATGGTGCTCCAGTCCTCGAGGATATAATCCAAATCGTTGTTTTCAAAGCGATAGTCAGCCAGATAAACCTCGACTTGGCCGATCGAATCTCCGCCCGCATCGAGTCCCTCAATCGTCAACAGCAGGAAGTCGGGGTCGTCGCCCGAATCACCACCGAACTTCTTCGCGAAATCGTCACCCTCTCGCATCGAGAGGGCAGCATAAGTCGTGTTGGTGACATCCAGGGTGGAATAGTCCGCCGTGTCGCTTCCACGACTGATCGTGACGGGCGAACCAGCATAGGCAATCGCATAGGTTGACGATCCCTCGGCGCCACCACCGACGATTGACGAGTATTGATTGCCAAATCCAGCCGTTTGGGAGTCGGTGCCACGGCTGATCGCGAACCCAGACCACAGGTCGAATCCGAACGAATTGTCGAACGTGTTTGCAAATTGCAGAGTACCGTCGTTGAACCCAGCCGCCGCGCCGGCGTTGTTATCGAACTCGCCACTGAGTAACCCCGCACCGAGTGATTCGAAATCGCTGACGACGACCGCGTCGGACTCGAACAGCCCGGTATCAGGAACGCCGATTTCCAAGCTCGGTGGCGGTCCGTCGTTGTCGATGACGGTCACGTCGAGCGATGCCGACAGAAAACTGGAACTGCTCACCAAAATAGGGTACGCCGCCCGCGCATTGATCAGTGCATCATCGACCACACTGACGTCGAAACTGACGAAATCCGAATCGGCAGGGATGGTGACTTCGTCGGGTATCGCCAGTGGGCCGCCATCGGGTAGCGACAGCGATACCGTGACGGCATTGGCGATATCGGCGGTGTTTCGATAGAGTTTGACCGTACGAGTGGTCAACGGTTCCGCTTCATTTAACTGAATGGAGGCCGGATCAATCAGCAGTCTCGGAAGGTCATCATCAGCCAGTTTGATCGTCAGTTGAGCAGGCGATCGCTCCGGCGCAACGGCCTGCACGCTGATCGTTTGTCCTTCGCTGGCAATGTCATCGTCAAGCACATCGATCGGAATCGTGATCGTGCGCTGCGTGGAGGCAAACGTGGCGACGGCGGGAATACTCAGCAGGTCGGTGGCGTCATGGGTGAGCGTCACCGTCAGCGGCGTGCTGACGTCGGCATCGTTCCGCGTCAGCGTCAGGCTCGCTCCACTCGGGCCGTCACCCTCCGTCGCGTTGACGACCGATGGTGTGAAATGGATCGATAGAACTTCGTCGTCCTCAATCCGCAGCGAGCGAGTCGTCGGCAGCATGAAATCCGCCGATGCTGTGACCTGCAGTTCGCGGTCCGGTGTGGGAATGGCATCGTTGACGGGCGTGATGTTGAACTCAGCGTAGGGAGCGCCCGCCGGGATCGTGATGGAGTCGGGGAGTGTCGCTTGATCGCTACCGGTTCGCTCCAGCGACACGGTCATGTCAGCGGAAGTATCGGATGTCGGGCGTGACACGCGGGCGACCACGCTGCTGTCCTCGATCGTGCTGGGACGGTCCAAATCCAAGGGGACGGCCGGACGAAGAAGCGTCACGTTGTCGACCGCGAAATATGCCGGCGTGTTCATGCCGAACGGGCTGTTGTCGGTCGAGTCCAGCGTAAACTGCAACGACCGTGCATCGCCGAGTGACGAGACATCCACGGCCGCCCACGTGTCGAGAATGGAGTCCAGAGAGTTGTCGGCCGGGCGATAGTCGGCCAGCATCACGGTGACGTCACCGATGGCGTTGCCCGTTGCGTCAACACCCGTGATGGTCAAACGCAGGAAATCAGCATCGTCACCAGTGGTTCCCCCAAACGGCTTGGCGAACCCGTCACCCTGCTGCATCGATAATGCGGCATAGGTCGTGTTGGTGACATATAGCGAATCGAAGCGTGAGCCACTGGTCGGGTCCAGCGTGATCGTCGGAGGCGGCAGGGCACCGCTCGGTGATGAATCAAAGAAGCCAATGGCAAAGGTGTCCGAATCGTCGGCGCCGCTGCCGGTGATATTCGAATACTGATTGGTGTAGCCCGCCGTCGCCGTATCGGTGGTTTGTGAGAGCGACCACCCCGACCAACTTTGATAAGCCGTGGTGTAGTCATTGTTCAGCGAAATCTCCTCCTCGCTGAATCCTCCCGCGCCACTGGCACCATTATCGATCTTGTTCGCCCCGAGTCCGCTACCGAGCGTCTCGAAATCGATCACCGCTTCCCCCGTTTCAACAGCGTGGATCACGCCCACGCCATCGACATCCAACCCCGCGGACTGGAACGTCGGTGTCGGGTCGTAGATGGAGTCGCCCGTCGCATCGCGTGTGACCCCATCGCCCACGATATCGATCAAACGTACGTATTTGACCGAGGTCACGTCGATGCCGGCCTGATCACGAAGTTCCGCCAGATCGAACGGTGTGCCAAACCCACCCCGATACTTGCCGGCGAGATTATGGAGGTTGGTAGGATCGACCGCACCGAAGCTTGCGACGGCCGATGGCGTCTTGGAATCCGCCGCAAAGCGAAAGTAGTTCACGCCGTCCGAGGAGACTTCAACAAACCCAAGTTCGAGGAACGTGTCGTTGATCGAGTTTTCGAATACGGCAAAGTCAGCGCCGAGTCCGTCACGGATTGGCGTATCAAATGCCAAGGTGATCGATCCACCACGACCGAGTGAGACGATTGAATCGAAGTTCCCCTCGGCGGGTCCCAACGCGTTGGACGTGTCCTTCCAGAGATCGTCAACGTCGCTGCCGGGGGAGTAATCTGCGACGGTGGATGCCCAGCCCACCAAAGCGGGGTCCGTGTGACTGATCGCTGTGGAACCAGGCTGGCCGGCGGCGGGGGCATAGGGGCCCGCGGCCAACAAACGACGGCCCTCGAGTGTTTGGACCAAGAGGCGGCGGGACGGTCGTCGGGTTCGTTTTTTCTTCATGAAAAGTCGTTGATCGTGTAGGTTGTCTTAGCTTGAATTTTCGAAATAGCACGATTGCTGGAAATCGCCTAGTAGCCCGCCGTCACTTCATGTCCGTTACGAGTGCACAACGCGGCCAAAATCTGCATGTCGATCTGTTCGACGAGGAAGCGTGTCGAGCCGTCGGCGAACATCGTCATCACGCCGCCGGGATGGAAACTCCGCATGTCGTTCTCAAAGGCGGGGGCTGTGTTGGGCGGGAACGCTTGGTCAAACAAATTCCGTCCACTGATCCATTGACCATCCGGGAAATCGGCGTCCTCGGTGACCATGATGGTGTGGGAACTGCCGTCGAGAATGTCGCGAAAACCGAGCGATTGGTCATGGATCATCATGCCGCGGGGCGGGGAATTGGTGCTCACGATTCGTTCGCCGTACATGCCTCCATAATCCGTCGCACCGAGACCCCCTCGGAGTGGTTCTGATCGCGGCGTGCTCGGACACAGATATGCCTGGACCGGGGTCTGAGCGGCGACGGAGTTGACGGGATCGTCATAGGCACGGCGGTAGTCGATCCTCTCAGCCAGCGCATTTTGTTCCAGGTACGGGAGGATGAACGCCGACCAAGCGAACTGTTTCCCATGGGCATATTGCGGCCGGACTTCGACAGCACCGGGCGGGAAGCTCCCCATGGCCGAGTGGTAGTTGTGAAGTGCCAAGGCGACTTGATGCAAATTATTTTGGCATGACGCCCGTCGCATCGCTTCGCGCGCCGCTTGCACGGCCGGCAAGAGCAGCCCGACCAGCACGCCGATGATGGCGATCACGACGAGCAGTTCGACGAGCGTAAAACCAGTACGGCGAAGTGGCGTGAGAGTGATGATGGGAACTTGGGCTCCTGGATTCCATTTACCTGCGGCCGATCGTTGCAAGGGAGAGCGCATTTCCAACCGGCTGCCAGCGAACAATCAGCCCCCCCCCCTCGCCTACGACATAACGCAGCGGGAGTCTCGGCCAATCGCACAAGAAACGAAACGGGTTCGTGACGCTGACCCCACCCAAGAAGGTCCACGCGAGATCCAAGTAGCCCACGAAAGGTACCCAAGGTCCACGCTCAACGCCCGATACCAGGTAGGTCTTCTGACTCCCGACGCGATCCGCACTCCCAGCCTTCTCGCCGAATATTCGGCAATGGCAAAGAGGGAGGAGTGGGGTTCGAACCACCGCAAAACACGCGGAAAAATGGCTCGTGGCGTCGGATACAGCGGCCGGGCCGTCTCGGAATCTCACCGAAGTTCCCTGTTTTCGCGTCGCCCAAAATGAACTGACGCGGCACCAAGTATCGTTGAACGGAGTATCAACCCAGGTCGCTCGATTGTCAATGCGGATAATCCCTGATCGCTCGGCCAATCAGAGGTCTCGATCGCCGAGCGAACCAGGACTCGGTACACCCCCGAGGGCGTGGGGGGCTCAGCGACCGCGAATGAATAGCCCCGGGTAGCGACGCCCGCGAGAACGTGGATTCCACCGTCTGGCGACGGTAGCGACTTTTGATTTGACGCGTTGGATTGCCTCGCTGTCGCTCTAATTGCCCAATTGACGAGGAAATGCGGCGGGTTGACCAAACCAGGGCGGATGAAATCCGGTCCGGACCGCCAACAGCACCGCTTTTCCATGCTGGTGTTCGGGGCCGTGGGTGTAGTCCCATTCCAATCGCTCCTCATAACGCAGAATGCGCAAGTTCGATGATTCCCGGACTGCCATCGCTGCTAACTGGTTGGGTTTGAAATAATTGATCACCGCACCGGCCGTTTCACTGACCGGCTCGCGACTGGTGTTGCCAGGCGGCTGATCGCTACCGGGATCTTCGGTCGTATGGACTTGTACGTAGAGAAACCCCGTTTCGCTGAGCGCGTCACACATTCGCTGCCACACCTGATCGGCATCGACCGCGGGGATATGATCGAGCACGGTCGTGGCGATCACAGCATCGTAATGTCCCGTGGGAAACTCAGCGTTGCGGACATCCGCCACATGCGTCCGGACGCGGTCGGTGACGCCCTGCCGAGCAGCCCGCTCAGCGATCCTCGCCAGTCCTCGTTCACTCAAATCGACCGACTCAACTTGGTAGCCGGCCTTTGCCAGCGCCAGTGTATCGCGTCCCGCACCAGCCCCGAGGTCGATCGCTCGGCAGCCTGGTTTCCCATGCCCCGCCATCTGGTCGAGATAGGCCGACAGAGATGCCGATGGCTCGTCGCCATACGCAACGTCTTCGCGATCATAGGCGTCAAAAAAGAAATCAGTCGGGGGTGTGGAAGTCACGTTGAATCATCATGGGCAGGTTTGAAATCGAGACCAGGTACGGCGGGTCACGAAAAAAGCGAGCAGACAACCTTTCGGCGGGTGCTCGGTGCGGAACCAGAATGATACCGGACTGGCACCCGCTGGCAAACGCGACGCATCCGTCGTCAACGAGCTCACCAAAGAATTCCGCTCGTTCGGGTCGCTCAAAGGCGTATACTAGGCGGGTTGGAATTGCACACGATTTTGGATCGCGAATTGGTTAGGACCATAGTGATGGACATCCCCGCTATCACCGACCCGCCGCCGGCCCCGCTGCTCGCTGGGGTGAAACGGCGCCTATTGACCGCTGGCAAACTTGCGTTGACCGCATTTTTGATGCTCAGCACATTCGCTTTCTTGACATCAGGGATGAGCCCCGGCGTCCCCCAAAGTCTGACAGCGGACACGGCCATCGGCGAGATCACGCAGACGGGCTTGGCGTCGGCGACAGCAAAGATCGATCCAGCTCGTCGGGCCTCCCAAGATCTGGCCTCCCAAGATCTGGCCTCCCGAGACGCGAAGTGGGGATTGGCGAGCGGCCGTGATCGAGCCGGCATTCAGGCACAGGTATTCGCGCAGTGGGAGGAACAGATTGCGTCGGCGGGGCTGACCGCTGCACCGCCCGCTGATTGGCTGACGATCTGCCGCCGGTTGTCCTTGGCGTTGGTCGGATCGGGAATGTCGCTGGAGGAAATCCGAGCGCTCGAATGTTTTCCGGAGAGTCAGCGGGTGGAACGGTATCGCGAATCGTTATTGACCGATGCGAGATTTCATGACTATTGGGCCGAGCGGTTTACACGGTTTTACGTGGGTGCCGATGAAGGACCTTTTCTCGTCTACCGTCGCCGGCGTTTCCGCACCTGGTTGTCCGACCAAATCGCGGCGCAGATGCCCTACGACGTGTTGGTGCGACGGTTGATCACGGCGGAAGGGTTGTGGACCGATCGTCCGGAAGTCAATTTTTACTCGGTAACGTTTGACAGTGGTGACGGACAACCGGACCCGATCCGGATGGCAGCGCGAACGTGCCGGGCGTTTTTAGGGATGCGAATCGACTGCATGCAATGTCATGATGATTTCCTCGGCAACGTTTCGATGGGTGACCCACAATGGATGAGTGGCGAAGGTGAATTCCGTGAAGGCACGCAGCGCGACTTCCATTCGCTCGCCGCATTCTTCACGGCCGCCAAATCGCATGGGTTGCAAGGCATTCGAAATACCAAAGCGGACTATCAATATCAGTATCTTTATGAGACCGAAGAACAATCCGTTGCTCCTGAGGTGCCCTTTCGCAGCGACCTTTTGCCCTCGGACGGGTACAGCGACCGCAAGCGACTGGCGACGTGGATCACGCACCCCGAGAACATTCAGTTCAGTCGCGCTTTCGTCGTTCGAGCATGGACGCTGTTGTTAGGGGGGCCACCATCGGAGTCGGTCGATAACTTGCCGCTCGACGAGACCCCCAGCCCGATCATCTTGACACTCTCACACGCGTTCATCGAATCGGGCTACGATATACGCCATCTGATTCGCTTGATCACCGACAGCCCCGCGTTTCGAGTCGACAGCCAATCACCGCCCGGCGATGAGGCGTTCGAGATCACCACCCGACACGAACGGGCGATGGCATCGTTTCCGATCACACGTCTGCGCGCCGAACAAGTCGCTGGCGCGATCATCCAAGCGGGCCGGATCAAAACGTTGGATCGGGAATCAGCCCTCGCACTACAACTGCAACAATACGGCTCACGCACCGACTTCCTGACTCGCTATGGCGATCTCGGGGAGGATGAGTTTAAAAATGAGACCGCGACCATTCCACAGCGTCTGGTGCTGCTCAACGGGAAACTCACCAGCGAAATGTCGAACTGGAATCCGGTGCTCAATACCTCGGCGCATGTTGGCATGTTCGCCGCTGACGACGCGGCGGTCGTCGAGTCGTTGTATTTGGCAAACCTTAATCGATATCCAACGGCACTCGAACGAGAACACTTTGTTGCCCGGATCTCCGGGGCGGACAATCGCCGAGAGGCAATTGTCGACATGGTGTGGGTGCTACTCAATAGTAGCGAGATGGCTTGGAATCACTAACGCCGCCGATTGACTTTCAACGCGATGAGACCATGAACGATACATTTCCGATGCTATGTAATCCACGTATTCACCTGTCGCGGCGACGATGTCTCGGCGCCGGTGGCGGGCTGATGCTGCCCGCATTGGCACGGCGGTTGGCGGCCGCGTCGGAACAATCGGCCGATCCTGGCCGACCGCCGCTAAGCGTGATCATGCTTTGGCTTGAAGGCGGCCCGAGTCAATTAGAAACCTTCGACCCGCACCCGGACGCCGTCGCGGGTGGTCAGACGCGTGCCATTGCGACGAGCTTAAAGGGGTTGTCGATCGCCGATACGCTGCCGCGCGTGGCGGAACAAATGCACATGGCGACTTTGATCCGGAGTGTTGTCGGCAAGGAAGGCGATCATGAGCGGGCGGTCTACAATATTAAGACGGGCTATCGACCTGATCCCACGTTAATGCATCCGTCGATCGGAGCGGTGCTATGCGACGCCGACGACGCGGGCGCGGATATTCCCAGACACATTTCGATCTTGCCAGGAGGTTCGCCGGCGCGCGGTGGATTCCTCGGTGCAAAATTTGACGCATTCAAAACTGGCGATCCGCGCTCGTCCGTGCCCGACGTGCGGGCACGCGTCGACGACGAGCGATACCGGCGCCGGCTAGATGATCTCAGTGACGTGCTGGAAAAACAATTCGCCCGTCGCCGACTGGTCGACATGCAATCCAATCGCACGCTTCAGGCGGCGAGTACCGAAGCGGCCCGGAGGATGATGTCGAGCGATCAGTTGTCGGCATTCGAGGTCACCAGCGAATCCTCCGCGACGCAGTCGGAATTTGGCAACAATCCGTTTGGCCGGGGGTGTTTGGCGGCGGCCCGGTTGATCGAGGTGGGTGTCCGCTGCGTTGAGGTGACGCTGGGCGGATGGGACAGTCACGTGAACAATCATGCCTTGCAGTCATCTGCCTGTGAGCAACTCGACCCCGCCTTGGCGGCGCTGCTGGCACGCTTGCAACAGCGTGGTTTGCTCGAATCGACGTTAGTGGTCTGCGGAGGCGAGTTTGGCCGCACGCCACAGATCAACCCAGCGGGTGGACGCGACCACTGGCCGCATGGTTTCAGCACACTGCTGGCCGGGGGTCGGATGCGACGCGGGTATGCACACGGGGCGACTTCCGCGGCCGTCGATGCCACCGGCCCGGACGGTCATGTGGGCGACCCTGTCGAGATCGCCGATATCCACGCCACGATTCATACCGCTTTGGGGTTGGATCCCGCCTATGAATACGACACCCCAATCGGTCGCCCGATTGCCCGCTCCGAAGGCCGCGTGCTTACCGAATGCCTCGACGTGGCATAGGGTTCTACCCCGTGAGCGAAAACTCGCATACGCTGCCGAGTCGATACTGCATGACTGCTCCCAAACTGCGTCGAAAGTGGTTGTCGCGTGCTTGCTCGCGGCGGGTGGAGCCGTCGCTCGACTCTCCGCCGATGCCACGAATTCACCTGCGCCATGACTGATCCGGCCCATCACGCTGCCTCCGACTCACTCGATCCCGCCCCAGCCCGGTACTGCATTGGAATTGACCTGGGTACCACCAACTGCGTCTTGGCGTACGTGGACACGGCGAGTGAGCAGCGATCCGTGGAAGTGTTTTTGGTTCCCCAATGGGTCGACGTGGATTCGGTCGAAGCTCGCAGCACGCTGCCGTCGTTTCACTACACGTTAACAGCCGCGGAGACGGCGGCCGCCACGACGGCGAAATCCAATCATCACGTGGCCGGCTATCTGGTAGATCCGCTGAGCGTTCGCGTGGGCGAGTATGCGCGGGTCGCTGGCGATTCGCATCCGGGTCGACTGATTGTGTCGGCCAAGAGTTGGTTGTCGCATGAAGGGGTTGATCGGACCGCTTCGCTGCTACCGTGGCACGGTGATGCGGATGTCGAAAAGCAATCACCGATGTCAGCGTCGGCGGCGTATCTGGCGCATCTCCGGGCCGCTTGGGACGATGCTCACCCCGATGACCCCATGGCCGAGCAAGATGTCGTCGTCACGTTGCCAGCCTCATTTGATGAGGTTGCCCGCGAACTGACGGTCGCCGCGGCCGCCCAGGCTGGATTACCGCGAATTCAACTGATCGAAGAGCCCCAAGCGGCGTTCTACGCATGGTTGGATCGGCATGGGGAGGACTGGATGGAACGGGTCCGCGTGGGGCAGTTGATCCTCGTATGTGACATTGGCGGCGGCACTACGGACCTCACGCTAATCCGCGTTCGGCCGGCTGATGCGGCCGAACGCCAGGACAAAGAAGTGGATGCACTCCATGATGCGGCGCCCGGTGCGGTTCAGTTCCACCGTGTCGCAGTGGGAAAGCATCTCATTCTCGGCGGCGACAATCTTGATTTGGCGATTGCCAAGTTCGTCGAATCGAAACTGGACGCGCCACTCCCCCCACGCCGTTGGCAGCGGCTGATCGCCGATGCACGGCGGGTCAAAGAGTTGATGCTGTCCCCGGATCGGCCTTCGGATACCACCGTCCACGTTTCCGGTGAAGGTTCCTCACTGATCGGAGGATCGCTCTCCCAGCCGATTTCGGCGAGCGATATTGACCGCGTGATCCTGGAGGGTTTTTTTCCAAAGGTACCGCTTGAATCCACCGTGGTGCGGGGACAGAGTGGATTCCAAGAACTGGGTTTGCCGTACGCCGCTGATCCTGCGATCACGAAACACCTCGCTGAGTTCTTGCGAATGCACCGCGCGACCGGACTCGATGACGCGGCGGTCGACTCGGATCGCGTCGACCTGGTCCTGTTTAATGGCGGCGTCCTGCGCTCGTCGGCAATTCAGTCACGCGTGTTGGAGTGTCTGCAAACGTGGTTCGCCGGCGACGATGACGCCTGGCAGGCGGAGGCATTGCAGTCGCCAAGACTCGATTTGGCGGTTGCCCAGGGGGCGGCCTATTACGCTCGCGTGCGCCGTGGCGAAGGTGTCCGAATCGCAGCGAATTTGGCGAGAACCTATTTCCTACAAATCTCTCAGGCACCCCCCCAGGCGGTCTGTGTGATTCCCGCGGATGCGCAGCCCGGCCAGAGCTACCGTATCGATGCATTGCCCATGGAACTTCGGGTGGGCGTGCCGGTGAGCTTTCCAATCTGGGCCAGTAGTACACGTTTGGCCGATCGCGTGGGTGACGTGGTGGCGATCGACGAAAAGGAGATGACGGCGCTGCCGCCGATCCACACAGCGTTGCAACATCGCAAACGACGCGACCAGTCGACGATGCGAATCGTGATCGAAACGCAACTGTCGGAGATCGGCACGATCGGTGTGTACTGTGTCGAGGACACCGGCGGCCAAGCCTCCGGGGGACAAGCTTCTGGGGGCCAAGCTTCTGGGGGCCCGCACGATGGTGATCGAGTGATCAGCCGAGCGAAACGCTGGAAGCTCGAATTTGATATCCGCGCCACCCTGGAGACTGACCGCGAGGCACACCAGGGCGGTGGCGAAGCATCCGGGATCCTGGATGAAGAAACGCTGCAGGGCTGTCGGGATGAGATCGCATCCGTTTTTGTTAGCGGCGTGGAGAAACCATCGAAGCTGATCAAACGCTTGCAGTCGACAATGGAACTCCGCCGTGATGACTGGCCACCGGTGCTATTACGTGGGCTGTGGGAGTCGCTCATGGCGGTCGAACCCGAGCGGCGGCGTTCGCCCGCCCATGAGTCGCGGTGGCTAAACCTCCTGGGTTATTCGTTACGCCCGGGCTACGGCGTCGCCGTGGATGATTGGCGAACGGCACAAACATGGAGAGCGCTGTTTGGCAAGATTGCTCACGACGATGCCCAGACTCATGCTGAGACGCTGATTCTATGGCGACGGATCGCTGGCGGACTGACCGCGGGGCAACAGATTCAGCTGGCGAGCGTTTTAAAGAAGAACCTCGTTTCGGGGGGCGGCTCACGAGCCGAAGCCGCCGAAACGCGGGAAGCCTGGCGGCTGGTAGGTTCCCTCGAACGTCTTCCCATCCAGGAGAAAAAGGATTGGGTGCGTGCGGCCGTTGGGCTACTGGCACGAAAGAAAGCACGTTCCTTGCACCCCGTGTTGTTGTGGTCCATCGGCCGGATGGCGACGCGCACCCCGGTCTATGGACCGCTCAACCTTGTCATCGATGCTCGGGATGCGGCAGATGCGGCAAGCCGAATTCTGGAGTCGCCAAGACCTCAGGTCACCGCAGCGAAGAATTCAAATGAAGGAGGCATTGCGGAACAGTTTGACCTTTCTGCCGGTCTCGCACTGACCCAGATCACCCGTCGCTGCCACGATCGGTTTCGAGATGTTGACGATGACACGCGCGAGCGTGTCCTCCGGGAACTTCGCTTGATCGATGCCCCCGCCCACCTTTTAAAGTTGGTGGATGAAGGCGGCCAGTTCGATCATGAGGAACAAGCCGCGATCTTTGGCGAGTCACTGCCGCTCGGAATCGAGTTGACCGGGTTTACGACGTCACTCTCGCGATAAAGTACCCCAGCACGAGTGCTGCGACAAAGAGGGATGCAACGATGGTGCCGAGCAGTACCGGGTCGATGGCGTTGCGCTGCTGCGGTGCGGGTCGACGGAGGCGGGTGTCGCTATCGATGATCGACTGATCCGCTTTGGGCGGTTGCCGCCGGGGGTCGCGGAATCCTGATTCCGCTTCGAGGTCGATCAAACTACCGCTCAATGACTCCGCGGGCGATCCCATCGAACGCACCTTAACCAACCGGCCACTGCCGCTGGCGAGTTTGTCTTGCTCGCGGATCAGCTTCGACCGACTGCTCGCGAGCGTCTCTGCGTTCTTGTTGGTCACCGTGTCGTGTTGTGTCTTTTGATCGGTTAACCCACTGGAACTGCTGCCGCTGAAACTCAGTGAGGAGAGCGTGCTAACCGGTTCGGGATCCTTGCCCAATCCGACCCGCACCGGTTCACCGCGTGGAACGTGCTGGGTGAAACGCTCAAATACCTCGGCCACTTCCTTCGCCGTTTGGTAGCGATACTGCGGGTCTTTTTGCAGCATCTTCACGCACATCCCCTCGAGCTCCCCCGGACAGCTCGGGCGAAGTTCGCGGATGGGGCGGGGCATTTCGTTTTGATGCTTGATGATTCGCTGCGCCAACGTGCCGTCGGAGAAGGGAGGCCGGGCGGTGAGCAAGAAGTACAGCGTGCATCCCAAACCATAGATGTCCACACGGTGATCAACCTTGTGACTATTAAGCGCCTGTTCGGGTGCGAGGTAGTCGGCCGTCCCCAGAACGTTTTCGTTATTCGCCACCGTGAGGGAATGATCATCGTCCGTTTCGATCAGCGCCAGTCCCATGTCGAGCAAGCGAACTCGGCCCTGCTGATCGATCAACAGGTTCGCCGGTTTGACGTCACGGTGAATCACGCCCCGTGTGTGTGCATGCTCGAGCCCCCGTGCGGCCTGGGCGATCATGTCGGCGGCCGTCGAGAAATCGAGCGGGCCATCGCGTCGAACGAGCATCTGCAAATCGAGGCCGTCGACATACTCCATCACGATGAAGTGGGTGTCGCCATCGTTATCAATATCGTGGGCGACGACAATGTTCGGATGATTCAGGGACGCGATGGCTTGCGCTTCACGCTGAAATCGGGCCAGATAAGAAGCGTCGTGAACACGCTTTTTCGGCAGTACCTTGATCGCTCGCTTGTCGTGCAACCCGATATGTTCGGCGAGATAGACGCTGCTCATCCCGCCGCTGCCGATATGCCCGAGCAGTTTGTATTTGCCCAGAAAGAAACCGCGATACTTTCCCAGGAAAAGTTTCTCGATGTGCCAATCGGTCAGCAACCCGGCCCGTTTGAACGCCGCGGCGAGTTTTCGTGAACTGGGAGGGAGGTCCCCTTTGCACTTCTCACGGACTTGCGACACGAAACGCTCAAGGACGATTTCGTCGACCAGATTGCTCTTGGCAACCATGGATACAAAGCGTTCGGAAGTAATCGAAGACATGGAAGAGGCCGACCGTGATCCCACCCAAAGAGTTGGTTTAGCAGCCGTCGTGATGAAAAAGTATGGCTGCACTATGAGCAGTTTAGCTAAACCAGAACGGGCTGAGTGCAATTTCTAACGGTTTTGGTAGCATGTTTCTAGTCAAACCGGGGTGCATTGCCCCCAATTTTACCACCAAATCCCCGCGTTTCCCTCGCTACACCGAAATCGTTCGGTGGTCCTACCTCGCTAGCGAAGCTCCCTGGGAGGGCACAATGCAGGGCGACGGGTAGGCGATTGAACGAATGACCCCTGTTTTGTTTCCGTGCTTTTCCCAGCCCAGTTACCGGGCAATTTACGTTTTTGAATGACGCCATGGCCATCTCTGACCCCGCACCTCATGCATCCCAAACCCGGTTTACCGGCGTCACTGTCGACACGGCGGTCGTCGGTGGCGGCGTGATCGGACTGTCGCTCGCCTGGGAACTGGCGCAGCGGGGACACGCCGTGGCGGTCATCGAGCGGCGCGCCTTGCCGACGGAATCTCCACTACCATGTGACGCCTCGGCCACGGTCCCCTGCACCTCCTGGACGGCGGCGGGGATTTTACCGCCCGCGAATTTTGACATGGCCACCGATCCGCTGGACCGATTTCGTGGTTTCAGTCATCAAATCTGGCCGGATTGGGCGGCCCGACTGAAGAAGATTTCAGGCATCGACGTCGGCTTTATCGCCTGCGGAGGCTTCTATCTCGCCGAAACTGCGGGGGAAGCTGCCGCGATGATCGGCATGACCGCCTATTGGGAGGAACTGAACATCGAGTGCCAAGCACTTTCACGCGGTCAGCTGAGCAATCGTCTGCCACACCTCTCGTCCTGGATCGAGAATAACCCCTGGCTGCGAAAGCATCCTGACAGTGCCGCCTGGTGGGTTCCCGATGAGTATCAGGTTCGGCCACCGCGATTGCTCCAGGCGCTTCGCAAGGCGTGTGTCGAGGCTGGCGTGCAGTTGATCGAAAACACCTCTGCGGGTGCCATTGAGGACGCCCCCTCATCGGTGGCAATCTACGCAGACGCAGCCCACACGAAAACGCAAATTGCCACCGCCGAGCGAGTGGTCTTATGCGGCGGTGCAGCGACCGGCCATATTGATCCCACGATCGGCTTGCATCATTCCCTGATCCCCGTGCGCGGACAGGTCCTCCTGCTGCATAGCGAAGGATTCCGAGAACCGAATGTCGTCAATATCGGAAACCAATACCTGGTGAGTCGCGGTGATGGGCATGTGCTCGTTGGCTCCTGCGAAGAGGAGACCGGTTTCGCCCAGCACACAACCGCGCCGATGATCGAGCAACTGCGGCAGTTCGCCGCGCATGTTTGCCCCGAACTCGCCGACGCACCCGAGGTGCAGCGTTGGGCCGGCCTGCGGCCGATGACCTTTGACGGATTTCCGATGCTCGGGCACGTCCCCCGTCGCAGGAATGTCTACGTCGCAGCGGGACACTATCGCAGCGGGATCCACTTTTCGCCAGCCACGGCCGTGGCCATGGCCGACATGATCGAACATCAACCGAGCTTCATGGACCTCTCGCCATTCTCCGTCTCTTTATCGCACAGCTCCCCGAGTCGTTAGCGAGTCATCTATCGCGTTCGTAGAGCGTGCGGGTGCTAAGTCGGGCGGGGTCGCGAATCGTTAGCCAGCCATGCGATCGGCCGCCCGGCGTGTTGGACGAATTCTCGTCGCTGCGGATGCGCCAATACTCAGAGGGTCCCCCGACCCGGTCAGGGAAGACTCATTGCCGGACTTGACGTGCACGTCCATCTGAGGGAATGGAATGGAGACGCCTGCCGCATCGAGCTGCGTTTTGACTTCCGCGATCAGCGATTCGTTCAGGGGCCAGTATTCCTTGGCGGCCACCCACAGCCGCACCTTCCACTGCACGGCGCTATCACCGAGCCCCGCCAGTACCACGGAACCGCCGCGACCCTCGCCCTGAATCGTGTGCTCGGCCAGATTATCGATCGCACGCTGCAGCGCCGCCCGCGTGATCTGTAGGTCAGCGCCGTAATCAACGCCGACCAAAACCTCGACACGGCGATGCTTGTGATGCGTCATGTTCTCAATCGTGCCGCCAGCAATGGAGCTGTTGGGAACGATAATACGGCGATTGTCCGGCGTATCCAACGTGGTCGTGAACAAGTCGATTTCGTTCACCTTGCCCGAAACCGATGCCGCCGTGACAAAATCACCGACTTTGAAGGGCCGAAAGACCAGCATCAGCACGCCGGATGCGAAGTTGCTCAGCGTCCCTTGGAATGCCAAGCCGATCGCAAAACCAGCGGCCGCGAGCATGGCGGCGAGTCCGCCCAAGGGCGCACCGAGAACGCTCAGTACCGCACCGACCACGCCCAGCATGATGAGGTAGAAGACCATCTTGCCAACAAACTTGCCCAACGTCTCATCGACCCGGCGACATACCGGCTGGCTGACCACCCGCATCAGGTATTTTGCAACCATGTAGCCGATGAAGATGACGAACAATCCGATAGCCGCCGACAACAGCGATGGCGCTAAGTGCGTGGTTGCGTACTGTCCCACCCCCGTGAAATCGCCGCCCGCCATGTGCGAGATCAATTCGGAGGTGGCTTCGGCGATTCCCGTCTTCGACGGAGCCTCTCCGGCCGTGCTGTTAAGTTCGCTGGCGGCGAGGGTGGAGCCGGATTCCATGACCGTGGAGGCGGTGTCTGAAGCGAAAGACTGAGTTGGATTCATGCGGGGGCAATGCAAGCAGGGAGAACGTCCGTCACAGCATGATGCGGGTGTGCTGTGAAACTTCCTCCGTTTACCAAGTGCCCGGTGTTGGAATCAAGACGAGCCGACCCGGATGATTCGCCCCTCAGCGATAACGCTGATCGATCACCTGAAACTCAACTCCGCCCTCGACCGGCACGCTCTGAAACACGGTTTTGGCAATCTCCGTCACCGATTCATGCCCTGCGGCCCTCGCAAATTCCAATTCGGCGTACGCCAATGTGTTTTCAAGTTCAGGGGGGATGAATCGGATCACAATTCGATCATCCAGTTCAATCCCGACTTGATTGAGCATCTCATGCTCGAAATCACGCAACCGACTCGCGGTGGTCCACATGAAATACAGCCGTTTCTCCGCTTTCGAATCGAGACGCCGGTCGCTGCGCGGATGCGTGGACAGCTGATCGACGATGTCGATACCTTGAATCCCACCGCCAACCACGCCCAACTCAATTCCAAAATGATCGAGCTGGAACGCATAGCCCGCTCGATCGTCTGCCGCAAAATTTAACTGCCATCGCTCCGACCGCGGAATCAGATCTTCCTCCCCATCTGGAATGCCTCCGGAGACGAGGGGGCCGAAATCGCCGGCACCCGATTCTCGCCGCGGTAGATCCTTGAGCTGTTGCAGTGCCTCGGCGGTCTGGCCAGCGGCATTGGCGACCGAAATCAATGATTCCTGAATCAAAGGATCCGTCAATTCCTGCACCTCCCTCCCCGTCGGAACGTCAAAATCGCTGTCACTGCCCCGCCCCCCAGCATCGACAAAGGTCGTCCGCACCGGCGGCGAATGACGGATCTCTGTCTGCGATGCCCAACGATTGAGCGTCCACAGCAAAAACATCATCGAGACAATCACGCCTAAAAATAGGATGAGCGTCAGGAAAAAACCGGACGTCAAATCGAATCGGGACGGGCGCATGTCCACCACGTCGTGTGGCGGATGATGATTTCCGGATTGCCGTGGAGCAGGATCAGGGGATGTCGACATGACGGGGCTTTTGCGGTTCTGAGTTGGATCGGTGACGAGTCCAGTTTAACAATAAAGCTCAGTGTGGGGATACGAAACTTTGTCGTAGCCCCACTCGATCAACGACCGCACGTTCAATGGAATCCCCAATCATTCCTACGCAGCCGGCCGCGGTAGGTTAGCCGATGCCGCGCGGCTCAACCTTGATGTCGCAGCGCCTCGGTGGGATGCAGTCGGGTCGCCCGGTAGGCTGGCAACAATGCCCCGACGACGCCAATCCCCAGTCCGATCATCGCACCACGTATCCACACCGACCATGCAATCGAGGGCTGCAGCAACCCACCGGCGGCCTCCGAAGCCGCCAGGAGCGATAACAGCGCCGCCGCCCCGATGCCGCCCAGGACCGTCGCGACCAACGCTAAAATCACAGACTCCAGAAATATCATCAGTGCCACGCGGCGCGTTGGCCAACCGATCGCCCGCAGGATACCGATCTCGCCGGTCCGTTCGAGCACACTCGTCATCATGGTGTTGAGTGTGCCGATCGCGCCGACGAGCAAGGCAATCGCTGACGTCATCCACGCCATCGATCCAGCCAACCGCATCCGCTGATCGGTCTCGACAAATTCATCCGTAGCCAGCGCCAACAATTTGGGGTCGATCGCCTCGATGCCCGCAATCACAGGCTTCGTGTCGCCACGGTCCACGCTCGCGTCGAGCATGACGTTAATGTACGTCAGTTGCCCCTCGCGCCCCGTCAGACGCTGCAGCGCTGTCAGCGGCAGGATTAGCGAGCCGTTTTCCCAGATGCTGCCACTCTGAAACGTGCCGCCTACGCGAAAGGGTTCGTCAAACAACATCACTTCGCTACCCACCTCGGCGTTCATCCGCTGGGCGAGATTTTCGCCGAGATAGAGCGTGTCAGTATCGCCGCCGTCGGCTGTTCTTGCTGGCGCCGTCAAACCATAGTCATTGAACAGCCAACTATCGGTGCGAATCCCCATCGCGGGGATGCCGTAAATCTGCTGATCTTCGATCGAGAGCGTTTCCAACAGCACGCCGGCGGCCTGGTCGACGCCCTGCACGCGGGCGATGCGATCAGGGAAGTCGTCCGACAAGGAACTGCTCAGCCGATCGGCCGATCCCTGCCGTGAGACCACCAGATCCACGTGATGGGACGCATAAACGTTACGGAAGGATTCAGTAAACCCATCCGCGACGCCGACGAACGCCATCACCGAACCGATCGCCGTGGCCAACGCCATCAGCGTCAGAAATGCGCGAAAGGGACGTCGCAGTAATCCTTTGAAGACGAAACCGAAGAACGTCACACTGCACCAATGGCTTCGTTTTCTTCGACAACTTCTTCCTCAACATGTTCGGGCTTCTTGAAGAACACGATCAGAATCAGGTAGCACCCAGCCATCGTCAACGGCACCAGGGTGGTCACACGAAGCGCCATCCGACTGCCGTAGAGGTTCGCCGCAGCAACGGGTCCGGCATCCACCTCGGCGAAGGACTTATTCGTTTGCCACCATTCATACTGCTTGCGTGGTTCCTCGAACTTGTCTGTCGTCCAGGCCTCACCCGCAATTTCGCGCTCGTTCTCAATCGTCTCGCCCTGATCCGACAGCATCGCCGAGGCAGACCCGTCAATGCCGGTAATCGAGGGGAAGAACAGGAACTGGTTTTCGTTGGGCGCCTTCACACGAGCGTAGGACTCCGGTGCAACTTCCTGCAATTGTTGCGACGCATAATAATCCTGCTTGTACCCAATCCCAGGACCACCGAGGGCACCGGCCGAAAGCATGCCGATACCGCCCATCAGTGCCATCCCAATCGTGGCACTCTGTGGATAACGCTCACCGAGCACACCCAGCATCGTTGGCCACAGAAAGGTTTTGCCCACTGCGTATACCGTCGCGGCGAAGAACATGAAGTAAACGTTCGTACCGATACTGATCAAATAGAGACCCGTTGCACCGATCAGGGAACTGCACAGCAGCAGTCCCAGCGACGAAATGCGGTGAACGATCGGTCCCGCAAAAAATCGCAGCACTGTCATCAACAGCGAGGTGTAGATAAACAACGCCGTACCGAGCTTGGCACTGCTGAGAATACTGGCGGTGATCTTGTTAATCCAGCTGTCGGTACCGAGCTCCACGTAACCAACGCAGGCATGTGTAAACAACAAGATCAGGAAGAAGGGCGTGATCAAACGTTTGATCATGCTCCCATAAGACACTGCACCCTGCTCGGCCGCGGTTTTCGGAAACGGTTCAAAGGTGATGATCAAACCGTAGATCACCACAGGGACCAAGAACGCTGCCATCAGGATTTCCCAGGCCACATAGGGCTTGGCGAATACGATCAGCCCGCCGATCACCAAGCCGGCTGGCCAACCCGAGTGCAGGATATTGAGGTAGTGCGTCTTCTGCTCGGGAAACAGAGTCGCCGTGAGCGGATTGATGACGCCCTCGCAGATCCCGTTGCCAATCGCAAAAATGAACATCGACCAGTACAACAACGCGTACACCGCTTCCTTGCCGCTGGCGTTGAACACCGGTGTGGCGAAGAACAACATCACCGCGGAAATGAGGTGACACATCAATGCGATCTGCATCAATCGTTTGTAGCCGATCGTGTCGATCAAAAAACCTGCAAACAGAATCACACATCCAAATCCGACCAAGCCACCACCGGTGATTTGGCCCAGCTCAGTCATCGTAAAACCGTACTGGCCCGACCAAACTTCGAGGAGTCCACCCCGAACGCCGAAGCCGATACCGGCGGCAATGAGGCAAAGAATTCCGGCCAAAAGTAGTTTTTTTCGATTTTCCATAACGTCCAGCAGGTCGGGAAGGTGAGCAGGGGTAGGCGGGAGAATGTGGGTCGCAAGCCTGTGGCAGCGAAAGAGTGCCTAAACATGGGTTTGCGGAAGTATAGCCGCTCTTGGGGTCGTGAAATAGCAGGCTGAGTCACCGCGTCTCGACGAGACACCGCGACTCAACCCCGATCGCCCCATTCCTGGTCGTAGAGGCGGACGAGAATTTGATCGTTGAGCGTGTTCGTGGCAACCTCTACGAGCTGCTGATCGACGGGCAAATCAAAAAGTCCTCGCAGCGCCGCATCATTGAGAAATCGCAGCCCCGTGAGATTCGCGTTCAAGGTGGGGGGCAACGCCCATTCGCGCTCCTCGGAGATCTGCTCGGCACCGTCGGAGCTCGCCATCACCGGTCGCGCCAGTGCAAACCCCCACACGCCGAATGTTGGTACGCTGGCATGGTACGGTGCGACATCGAATCCCGACTGCCGTAGCGTATGCAGGATGCATCCATATGATTTCGGCGCCACCAACGGTGACGTACACTGGATCGCCACGCCAGCGTCGGGCGTCAAATGTCGCCTGAGTTCGCGATAAAAAAAGGTGGTGTAGAGTTTGCCGACCGAATAGTTACTCGGGTCCGGGAAGTCGATCACGACGGCGTCGAATCGGGGATCGTCGTCTCCCTCACCGATTTCACTCGTCGCGGGGAGCCCCTTCGCCCACATGAACGCATCTTGATTGATCACGGTTACCTTGGGATTCGATAACGAGTGCTCATTCAGCGTTGCCAAAGGCTCAAATTGTGTTGCCAACTGCGTCATTGCCGGATCGAGATCCACCAGTGTGATGGACTCAATGTGCGGATAACGCAGCAGTTCGCGTACTGCCAGTCCATCGCCCCCACCGAGCACCAAGATCCGCCGAGCGTCACCGCAGACGCTCATCAATGGATGCACGAGAGCCTCGTGGTAACGGTACTCATCGACACTATTGAACTGCAGGTGCCCGTTGAGATACAGCTGGAATCCACGTGCATCTTGGGTCACCGCGATGCGTTGGTACGGCGACGTATCCGCATAGACAATCCGGCCGCCCAGCGTGTTTTCCTCGGCGAGGGTCGTCAGCGAATCCGCTTTGACGAATCCAATGATCAACAGACCAATCACCAATACCGCGCGGCCGCGTAGTCCGTCCAGCCCACGAGAGGGCAGTAGGGGACGCAGTAGATAAGTGCCCCATAAACCGACGGCGGCATTGAGCAAACCAAACAAGATCGCCGTGCGCGTCAGCCCTAAGCGTGGAACGAGGAAAACGGGGAACAACACCGACGCAAACAACGCACCGAGATAGTCAAAGGCGAGCACACGCGAAATGAGTTCACTGAAATCAAGATGCTCCTTCAAAATCCGCATCAGCAGCGGCAACTCAAGTCCGACCAGGATCCCGATCAACATCACACTGCCGAAAAGCAATGCGCGAAACCCATCGACCAAGGGAAATGCCAAGTACAGCAACGGTGTCGAAAAACCGCCGATCAGAGCAAGGGCCAGTTCAATCTCAATAAAGGTTCGTGCCAACCGTTCTTCGAGGTACTGCGATAGCCACGCCCCCACCCCGAGTGCCGAAAGATAGACACCAATGATCAGTGAGAACTGTGTTACCGAATCGCCCAGCAGGTAGCTCGCCAGCGTTCCGGCTACGAGTTCGTAAACCAGACCGCACGTGGCAATGATCAGTACGTTGACATAGAGCAAGCCGAGCGGGGCGCGATCGATCAAGTTGTTTAACCCTGGATGGCGGCGGAGATGATCATCGACATGCCCAGCACAATGGCCGCGACGACAATCGAGACCGCTAGGTTGTGCTCTTCACCAATCTCATGAATGATCGAAAATGGCGTTAGCTTTTCGGTGAGAATCAAACATCCGATGAACACGATGACGCCCATCAGCGAAAACACACTGGCAGCGATAAGATGTTCGAGCAACAGATTCAGACCGATGTCGTTAGCAGGCGAAACGACGACGTGCTGGACGCCCTCTGAGGCCTCCGGAGCGGCTTGTGCGAAAAATGTCATGTCATTCTATTTAATGAAAAGGGTGTTGATGATCGAAAGTGGCATCGGCTTGGGGTTCGTGACGGTTCTTTAATCTGCCACGTTCATTTGCCGCCGCCCCAGGAGCCACCGAAGCCACGACCTCCGTAGACGCCACCGCCCGAGCCGCCGCTGAGAAATCCAGTGTTGGGTGCACGCCATCCGTACGCCGTCGCGACTCCGAACCACAAACAGACCGCGATCCCAATGACCAGGTAGAACTGAAGCAGTTTCATTTCACGACTCCACGGTGGGATAGGGGCTGTAGTCGCTGTCTTTCCAGCGTTTGGTTTCGAAGTGATATTTGTACGCCATGATCCCCACCGGCAAGGCCGACACAAAAATCATGGCGTAAAACCACATCCATGGATCAGGGCTAGCCTGCCCCGGTTTCGAAAACAATGCGCCGCCGAGCACGTGCGTCAAGGTAATGAAGACCATGAAGGCAACCCACGACAACCACACGCCCATGTGGATCGGGGGCGAGGGTTGGATGGGACCAACGCCCCATGGCCGGATCAAGTTTTCCAGGCCAAAGGCAGCTTTGACCTCGTCCACCGTCAAATACACGCCGTGCGAAATATTGAGTTCTTCGGTGCTGCCCGATTTGGACGCTTCCAACGAAAGCATGTACGGCGGGCTGATGTAGTCACTCGTCGCGACCACATCGCCCTGGTTCACTTTCCAATAGAACTCGCCCATGCACGAACGAACATACGCGCGTCCCCGATCGAAGATGCGGTACGTGCGTTCCTCGTAGCGAAGTGAATCGTTGTTGCGATTGAAATTGCCGTCCGTCACCGGTTCCACGTACGACCAGTGACGATCATTCTCAACGAGCCAGCGAAACCCGATTTCGGGGTTATGAAGCAAGTACTCACGCCACGGATACGCGGTTCCCTGATACATCGCATAACGATCCATGCACCCGATCAGCGTGAACTCGTGATCGCTCACTTTCTCGGGGCATCGGAAACGGCCGACACTGCCCAGCGGGATCGATGGCTTGACGAGCCGATCATCGAGCGTTTTCAGAATCCGCAGTTTGCCCTCGTTGACGTCCAGGAGCGCCCCACAGTTCGGACAGCCAACTCGCATCGTTTCATCTGGAGTCCGCAGGTCGAGCGGGCCGCCACACTGCGGGCAGTTCAATTGCAGCGACTTGACTCGCTGCACGGATTCCGCCCCGAGCGGTTCGACGGCGGGCGCATCGAGATGCAGATCCGCTAGCGAGACCGTCTTGCCGACGGCCAAACTTCGCTTGCCCGCTGGATCCTTCGCGTCGTCATACTCAATGGTGGCAAACCAGTTTTCCTGCCCCCGCAGATCGACATACACGTGGTCGTCGCCGGGACGGAACTCCCAAGGGATCTCGCCCTGGGCCGTCAACGCCTTCGCCGTCCCCTTCTCCATGACGACCAGATCGGTATCGCCCAGACCGATGGCATCGCCAAGGCTGATCGATTCAAAATCGGGGATGTGGATTCGTCGATCAATCCGACGGGGAAACGTCAGTTGCAATTGCCCCTGCGCGTCTGCCAGCCATGCGATTCGGTCGCCGGGTAGTCGCAGATACCACTCGTCCCAGTAACCACCGGCGGCGTGTTGGTACTGGACTCGCCCGATGCACTCGAACGGTTTGCCACGGTACTTGCCCGTCGATCCGAGACGGACAACGCTGTCCGTTTCGACGAGATCGGAGACCTTGCCGATCAGTTCGACATCACGATCACCGCGCGCGATCGCACTGTGACAGAACTCGCAAACGGCAACCATGGTGCCGCCGGAGCGAAACTCGACCGGCCCGCCACAATTGGGGCAGTTCGTCCCTTTTTTCTTGAGCGTTCTGGCGCCGATCATCTCACCACCTCGGCGTTCTCTGCCCCGATTCGGGAGCCTTGTGGCTGGTCGGGCGGCGACCAGGCCCCGCGGCGGAGCACGCGGATAAACACCTCGGCCGCGCCCAACGCGGTCCGCAGTTCGGATTTCCATGGCCACTCGGCATGCTCGCGACAACACACGAAATTGAACGTGGCTAAACCATGCTCAGGATACGTGTGGACCGCCAGGTGCGATTCACTGAGTAGAAACAGCATCGTCACTCCATGCGGCGCCGCAAATCGATGCGACGCCGGGGTGCCAATCACGTGCAAGTCGAGCGAGTCGATCACTCGCTGGCAGAATGTTGCGATGACTTCTAACGACTGCAACTTTTCAGGTTCACAGCCGCTCGCGTCGATCACCCACTGAGTCCCCACGCCGATGACGGGACGCTCGTCTGCGCTCGGCGTGGGATGGTTCATGCTCAAGGTTGAATTCACCGAAGAAGTTTCGCGCGCTCAAAATCGCGGACGGACCTATCCGTTGTACCCCATGCGAGGCCGCAAAAAAAGTCACGTGCCAGTGCGCGGCCATTGGGAGCAACGGCCAGAACGGTTGGGGCCCGGCCCTCGGATCAGCATTTGCCCCTCAGATCAGTTTTTCGCAGCGAGTTGCTTTTCGATCTCGCTCGTCAATTCCTTGTCCGATGGCTTGGTCGCCGAGCGATAGCGATTGACGAGTTGTCCGTCTCGGCCGATCAGGAACTTTTCAAAATTCCACTTGATTGGTCCCGTGCCGGCCGGTGGTGCCGTCTGGCTGGTCAGGTGCTTGTACAGGTCGCTGGCTTGGGGCGTGTTGACCTCGATCTTGCTCATCATTGGGAACGTGACCCCGAATTTGGCAGTGCAGAACTGTTTGATGTCCGCGTCCGTGCCTGGTTCTTGGCCTCCGAACTCATTGCAGGGGAATCCCAAGATCACGAGGCCTTGATCCTTGTACTTCTTGTACAAGTCCTCCAGTCCGGCGTACTGTTTCGTGTAGCCACACTCGCTCGCTACGTTGACGATCAGCACGACCTGGCCTTCGTAATCCTCTAAATCAACCGTTTTGCCATCGATCGTCTTGGCCTCGAAATCCAGCGAGCAGTGGTGCCCGTCCGGGGTCGCGTCAGCAGCGGAAACAGGAGCGGTCATGAAGCATCCGAGGGCCAGAGAGAGTAAAAAAAGTCGAGTCATGGTTCGATTTCCAGCGAGTTGGGAGGGAGAGAACGAGAATTCACGATATGATAGTAAGCTAGCCGATATCGAAAGAACAGCCTTTATTTTTGCCCGCAGCGTGCGACTGCCGCGATGTAGGTCGCTGCCATAAGAGAAAGTAACCAGATGACTTTGAATGGGAAAATTGTCGCCATTACCGGTGGTGGAACTGGGATTGGAGCGGGGCTCGCACGCGGATTGGCGTCCGCAGGCGCCAACGTGACCGTGGGCGGACGCCGCAGTGAACCGCTGCAGGAAGTCGCAAGCTCAATCGATTCACCACTGCCGATTCGCACGCATGTCATCGACGTGGCTGAAAACGCCAGTATCGAGGCGTTTTTTGCTGAGATCCGCGACAACGTTGGCCCCGTCGATATCCTCATCAATAGCGCGGGCATCAATATCGCGAAACGGACGATGGCCGAAATGGATCCGGATGAGTGGGACCGCGTGCTGAGGATCAATGCCACGGGCGCCTATCGCTGCATGTATGAAGTCCTGCCTGCGATGCGGGATCGCCGCGACGGATTGATCATCAACATCTCTTCGATCGCCGGAAAGCGAGCCATTTCGCTGGGCGGAGTCGTTTATTGTGCGAGTAAATTCGCGATGACGGCGATGGGCACCGCCGTCGCCAACGAAGTCCGCCACGAGGGCGTGCGGATCACCAACGTGTATCCCGGCGAAGTGAACACGCCGATTTTGGACAAACGTCCCGTGCCCGTTTCCGATGAGCACCGCGAGTCGATTCTTCAACCTGAAGATATCGCCGAAGTCGTGCTGTCGATCTGCCGCTTGCCCCCACGCGCCTGCGTGCCCGAAATTGTCATCAAACCCACCACCCAGGAGTGGGTGTAGCCGCCGAAGTCGCCCAGTTTCTCTTGCTTCGCAGTGGCGTGAGACGTTATCTCTTGCACGATGGAAGAGATCTCGATCCAGCCGAAACACTATCTCACCTGCCTGTGGCCGGGCATGGCGGAGCTATGGTGGCGGGGTCGTATCTCGGCGTTGCCCGCGGCGATCGCTTTCGCGGTGATCGTGAATGCTCTGCTGGTGGCGAAATTCATCTATTCCGATTGGCTTTCGGGCGGTCTGGTGATGCTCGCCTGTTGGGTGGTCGCTGCAGCATGGTTGGTGCTGACGATCCGCTCGATCCGTGAACTGCCACTGTTGCTGACGCCGCGGCAAGCCAGCGACCAGCCCGATCCATTTCCCGAAGCCCAGATCGCTTTTTTGCGGGCGGATTATACTGAGGCCGAGAAACTGCTTAACGAAACGCTGGCGATTGAGCCACGCGACCCCCCCGCCCTGCTGCTGCTTTCGGCGATCTACCGCCACACCGAACGCTTGCATGCGTCGGGGCTCCTGCTCGCCGAAGTTCGCAAGCTGGAAGTCGCTGATGACTGGGGACTCGAATTCGCCGCCGAGCAAGCTAGACTGCAGCGTGACATCGAAGCCCGTGACGAGGACGACGAGTCTCCCCGTGACGAATCAGAGGCCAACGTCGACGAACCCACGCCATCCGAGCCTGAGCCATCCGAGCCTGAGCAAACTCACGATCAGGAAGCCGCCGCCTGAGAACCTCACCCAGCGCTCGGCCACGGGCGATGCTCGGCCACGGGCGATGCTCGGCCACGGGCGATGCTCGGCCACGGGCGATGCTCGGCCACGGGCGATGCTCGGGAACAAGGCGGAGGCGACCACCGCTCGCCTCTTTGGAATGAAGGTCTGCTGAATCGCCGCCGGAAAAGGGAATACGATTGAACATGCAACTCATTGAAATCATTATCTCACCCGGTCACGATTACTGGGTCGCTAAGGGAGAACCGAATCGGCAGCACGGCACCCTCAGTCCAGCGGAGGTCGTTTGCGAGGCGAGGAAGGGACTCGTGGGTGATCGCTACCACCAGGGCAAGCTCGATCGCAAGAATCAAGTGAGTTTCATGGACCAAGCCGTTGTTGACGCAATTCGCTACGAATTCAATCTCCCGACGCTGGCGGCATCGTTGTTTCGTCGCAACCTCATTGTCGCCGGAGCGGATTTGGCCTCACTACTTGGGAAGCGTTTCCAGTTGCAAGGCGTCCAGTTCGAGGGAAGCCAAGAGTGCCAGCCCTGCGAGTGGATGAATCGAGCCATCGCTCCCGGCGTGAAAGATTTCATGGCCGAGAACTTCCGCGGTGGCTTGCGGGCCACGGTCGTTACCACGGGGACGCTCAAAGTCGCCAGTCAACCTCGCCAATTTGGTACAACAATTGCTTAATCCGTTGGCTTGATGAAGCGAGTTCTTCTGCCCGATTTGGCGGATGCGTTTCATCAGAGTTTTACCCCAGGAACACAGCCATGAGCCCGAACACCAATACCACAGTGGCCGAAAATCAACCAAGTCAGTCGCTGTGGGACGAGCAACCTTGGGTCCAGGTGAAGTCTGCCATCGTACAGCGATGGCCACACGTGGACGAGCGTGACATCGAGTCGATTCCCTGCGACGTGTTCGAGATCGAGGACTTTTTGGCCGAGTACACCAAAGCGTCCACCGATGAGATTCAATCCGTGGTCCGCGAGTACGCACCGTCGCCTTCGATTTTGCAAAAGGCAAGTCATCTCGGCGAACAGGTAGGTGGACAGGTGGGGCCGCCCGTGCAATCGGCAATCGAGCGGGTTCGGTACGAGGTCGACGAGCACCGCGGCACCGCAGGTGGGGTGATTTTCATGGCGGGTTTAGCTTTAGGGGCCTTGGTGACGACCGCGTACTTCAAGTCCCGCCGGCAACCCACCGCGATGGAATCGGTCCTACCTCGTCGCTGGCGAAGTTAGGTCCTCCGAACGAATTCCTATCGATCACCGGGCCTGCGGGTTGCGTGCCTGCGTGTCGAGTGCCGGCGGGTTGCGTGCCGGCGGGTCGTGTGCCGGCGGGTCGAGTGCCTGCCCAACGGTACCCTCACGCAGCGGATCCCCTGATCGACCTACCGTTCTTGCGATTGCGTCATCTCACGCACGAGGCCAAGCATCCGTCGCGCATCGATCGGCTTGGACAGGTAGTCGTTGCAGCCCGCCTCGAGGCATTTGTTCATATCGCCTTGCATCGCGTCGGCCGTCAGCGCGATGATGGGTCCGGTATAGCCGAGCGTCCGCAACCGCTTGGCAGTCGCGTAACCGTCGAGAATCGGCATTTGCATGTCGAGTAGAATCAGCTCGGGGAGCTCTCCGTCGGCGAGGCCTGCAGTGATATATTCCACGGCAAGCATTCCATCATCGCATTCGGCCACGGTGGCACCGGCTCCTGTGAGGATTCGTTTACTCAAGAAACGAATTTCGCGACGATCATCCACGATCAGCACGTGACAGGAAAGAGTCGATGGGGCTGACCCCATGGTCTCTTTTTCAGAGGGGACATCCGAACTCGGGACGTCGTAGAGGACTAAATCCGACTCCACTGTATTGCCCGTCGCGATGCTGACGGTGAACGTGCTGCCAACTCCCGCGGTGCTGCTGGCCGATACACTGCCACCTAACGTTTCGGCGAGTCGTTGGCTGATCACGAGTCCCAAACCGGTGCCTCCAAAGTTACGCGAGACGCTGGCATCACCCTGCGAAAACGGCTGAAACAATCGCACCATTTGTTCGTCGGAAATACCGATGCCCGTGTCGATGACATCGAATTGCAACTGCTGTGTCGGGAGATCAAACCGAACGTGAATCTTCACCCAGCCTTTGCGAGTGAATTTGATCGCGTTGCCAATCAGGTTGATCAGAATCTGTTTGAGCCGTTTTTCGTCAGACTGGATCACCTTGGGTAGCTTGCCGTCGTACTCGACTTCGAGCGACAGGCCGCCCTCAGTCGCGCGGACCTCCATAATGCTACGCACGTCCTCGACCAAGCGCAGCGGTTCGAAGCGTTCGCAGTCCACGTCCAATTTGCCCGCTTCGATTTTGGAGAGATCCAGAATGTCGTTGATGATTTCGAGCAGGTAGTCACCGTTTCGGCGGATCGTTTGGAGATGCTGGTTGGCTTCGTCGTGGTCGACCAGGTCTCTCAATAGTTCGGCGTAGCCCAGAATGGCAGTCATCGGCGTCCGAATTTCGTGCGACATGTTCGCCAGAAACGCACTTTTGGATTCGTTCGCGGCTTCAGCGATCGCTCGCGCGTCCTTGAGTTCTGCCTGCGACTCATGCCGGTCGTGCACATCGATTACCGACCCCACATAGCCCAGGAACTTTCCAGCGGCATCAAATCGGGGCCGTCCGCCGTCGATGACCCACCGATATTGGCCATCGGCAGTGCGGAGGCGAAAATCAAGTTCGTAAGGATCCCTTTGTTCCACCGCTGCCAGAAATGATTGCCTGGCCGCTTCCCGGTCGTCGGGGTGAATCGACTCCGTCCATCCAAACCCCAATCCCTCGCCTTCGGTCTGGCCCGTGAATTCGTACCATCTCTGCGAGAGGAAATTACAGTGGTGCTTCTCGTCGGTAACCCAGATCATCGCTGGCGCCGTGTTGGCCATATTGCGAAAGCGTTCTTCGCTTTGAGCCAACGCCATTTGCATCTCGCGCAATTGGGTGATGTCGACAACGATACCCGAGCATGTCTTCGTCCCATCGTTGAGAATCACGACCGAGCCTCGGCTTTGGAAGAATCGCGTCGAGCCACCGGGCAATTCGACCGTGTAGTCCTCGTTAAACGAACCACCCTCGGCCAGTAACTTTGCGACCGCGTTGCCGACTCGATCGCGATCCCTCTCGGCAATCCGCGACAGAAAGTCCTCGTACGTATTCGGTGCGTCAACAGTCAAACCAAACATCCGCGTCAGGCTCTCATCTGCTGTAAACACATCCGATTTCAATTCAAAACTCCATGACCCGACGCGACTAACCGTCATGCTCAATTCAAGCAATCGCTTTGCTTGCGCTAACTCGGACGCTGCGGCATATCGCTCGGTGATGTCCACCCCCGAAGGAATCAAATACTCCACATTTCCGTCCAGATCGAAGGCCGGTGCGATCATGAAGTCGATCATCACCCCCTCGTCACCGTGAGCGAATAGTGACACGTCGAAACGAACGACTTCGCCGGACATTGCTTGCTGCATTGCCGCGTGAATCTTCGCGACAACGGCGGGGTCGTAACTCCACCACGGTGCGTCAGCAAAGTGCTCTCCGATGACAACTTCACGCCGTGTGTGAGCGATCATCAGCGATCGGTCATCGACTTCCAAGAGGATGCCGTTGCGGTCGATCACGCCGACCAACCCCAATTGGTTGTTGATCACTCGGCGCAGGTGCGCCTCGCGATTTGCCAATTCCTCTTCCGACCTCGCCCGTTCGATCCGAATGCCGACGCGATCGGCAACCTCTTGCAACAGCCTGCGTTCTTCGGCGTCCCATTCGTGCGACTGAGCATGCAGCGCAGAAACGACGAATTTGGTGCCGCGATCGGTCAGGTAGGCGGAATTACAAAACGCACCAATGTTGAAATCCCGATAACTCGCGACGAGCCGATCTGCTCGCTCCCGAGCCTGCGTATCGTTCGTAAATACCTGGTGCCCCGCGATCAGCGCCGCACGCTCGGCCTCGTTATGGAAATCGCCTACCGAGTGTTCTCCCACCATGCTCGGCCCAACGCCTGCATGATAGTCGCATAGGATGTCAGCGACTTCACCGTTGGCATCGAACTCCACGATCAGACATCGATCCAACTTGAGATAGGTTGCCGTCAAACGCGTCGACGTATTCATCAAATCGTCAACCGATGCCAGTGGCACAAGCTGAGTTTGCAGATCGGAAAGGAACGCAAAATTCAACGCTTTCACTTTACGTTCGGTGATATCTTGCACCAACCCCGTCACATGCAATGGGCGGAGGTTCGGTGCCCGGTCAATCACGCCGCGTTCCTCCACCCAGATCGTGCGACCGTCGCTCGGCCGGATCAAACGAAACTCGACAAAATGGTCGTCAGCATCACTGGCCAAGCGTTCTTCGGTATGCCGTCTGACCGCCTCGCGGTCGTCCGGATGAACCAGCTGTCTGAAAGTGGAGACGTTACCATCGAACTCGTCTTGGCGAACGCCGACCATCGCGTATACCATCTCAGACCAGACAACACATCCCGAGGTGACATTCCATTTGAACGTCCCCATCTTGCCCGCATCGAGCGCCAGTGTCAGGAACTGTTCTCGTTCGATGACTAACGCCTCGGCCGCTTTGCGCTCACTGATATCGACTGCCGATGGGATCAGATGGGTAATCGTACCGTCGCTTGATCGCACGGGGCTGATCATGAAATCAATGGTGATTCGCGAATCACCTGCCATGCGCGCAACCACGTCGTAGCGAACAAATTCACCTAAGGCGGCGCGTTGTACTGCGGTCTGCAATCTCGTGACCGATTCCTGATCGAAGTTCCACCAAAAACAGTCCCAGAACTTTTGGCCGATGACTTCACCACGATCGAGCGCAGCCGAGTTGATCGCCGCGGAATTCGCTTCGAGCAGCGTGCCGTCAACGTCCAGCACGCCGATCATAAAGAGAGTGTTGTCGATCACACTGCGCAGATGCGATTCCCGGTCAGCAAGCTCCAACTCCCATTGTTTGCGTTCGGTGATATCGCTTGCCACGGCCGTGATGCTCAGCGGTCGTTTGAGTTCATCGCGCCGAATGACCCCACGTCCCGATGTCCAAAGCGTTCTTTGGTCATCCCCACGGATGATCCTGAAATCCATTTCGTAGAACTGACAGTTTCCCGTAAACGTTGCCTCCAGTCTCGCTGCGACGCGTTGCCGATCATCGGGGTGGATGATTTCTAGAAAGCCAGCCCGCGTATTGGGGAACTGATCCTTCGCATAGCCAAAGATCTCATAGAGTTGGTTCGACCATGCCACGCTGTCGGCGTTCACGTTCCAGTGCCACGTTCCCAGGCGACCCGCGTCGAGGGCCAGATTTAATCGTTGCTCGCGATCGAGCAGTCTTTGCTCCGATTCCTTGCGGGCGATGCACTGGGCCATCGCGTCAGCCATCGGCAGCAATTGCTCAAAAACCTCCGCTGTGATCGAATGCTTGGCAAACAGTGCAACCACTCCCACCACCCGATTTTCCACAACGAATGGATAGCCGGCGAATCCTACGACGCTTGCTTGGGTGGCCCACGATGGATCACCGATGATTGAATCGAGCGACACATCGTTGGTTAGAAATGGTTGCCGTGTGGCTGCAATCTGACCGATCTTCGACTCGCCCAGTGGGATGCGATCGTGCTGACCATCGAAGGGCATGGGAATGCCAGCGTGGGCGGCGACCTGTAACACTTGGTCCTGTTCATTGAGCAGCCAAATCCGTGCGGACGCGGCGTCCAGACCACTGACGATACACTGACAGCAGGTATCCAAGATCTCGTCCAATGGCGCGACGCCCGCCAACCTCACCGCCAACGAAGCGTGCAGCGCCGTCAATTCAGCACGCTGCAACAGATTGGCTTCCGTCTGCTTCCGCTCGGTGATGTCACGCAGATAGCCCGTCAAGAACGGCGTGCTGTCACGACCGTGAGAGACGCTAATCGCTAACTCGACTGGAAACAAACTGCCATCGGAGCGTTGGGCGGTCAATTCGGTGCGTTGGCCGAGCATGTCGGATGTTCCGGTGCTCAGAAATCGAGCCAGTCCATTGCGATGGGTGTCACGGTCCTGGTCCGGAATGATCAAATCGGGCAGTGACTTGCCGATCACATCGGCTGCCGTGTAACCGAAGGTTTGTTCCGCAGCAGGATTGAAATCGACAATCCGGCCAACGGTATCCATCGTGATAATGCAGTCGAGTGCGGATTGCAGGATCGCAGTCTTGCGGGCTTCTTCATCACGAAATCTCGCGTCCAATCGACGCTGCCGGATGAATTGACCAATCTCGCTGCCAACGGATCCGAGCAAGTGAATCAACTCAGGCTCATGCGTCAGTCGACGCGACGTGAAGATTTCGATCACGCCCTTGAATTTATTGCCGACGACAATGGGCGTCCCCACTCCACTGATCAATCCGGATTGGGCAGCGGCAGTGGCCCGGACGAGAACGCCGGTGTCTTGAATATCACCAAACCAGACCGGTTCCCGATGCTTCCAAACACGGCCCGGCAATCCCTCACCGATCGGGAGCCGTGTTTGACGGCTTTGATCGATGAACCGTTGATGCGAAAGATCGACCGCGTCGGTCTCGACACAGGTCAAAAACTCCCCACCATCGTCGATTCGCCAAAGTAAACAAACTTCTGCTGCGAGCGAGACACGAAGTGCCTTGAGGACCTGCGGAATCACCGCTTCAAAAGAATCTGCGTCCGCCAACAGTTTGGTCACCGCGTGCGCCGCTTCCAAACGCATGCGAAGTTTCTTCTGTTCGGTAATCTCGTAGAACGTGACCACCCAACCGTCGCTGCGTTCTCGATCGTTCAGATACGGCTGGATGCGACGCTGGTACCAGCGACCATCGTGGGCTTCGACTTCGTCTTCGACGGGCCCGTCACCGATACGTAACCGATCATCGGGAAACGGTGGCATCTCCTCCGACGCGTCCGTGAAGTGTTTCAGCGGGCGTCCGATATCGGTTGTCTGCAGGTTGTAGAGTGCCCTCACACCGGGCGTGAATGTTCGGATCCGCAAGTCCTGATCAAGGAACAGTGTGGCAACCTTGGTACTGTGCAAGAGGTTCTGTTGATCGGACTCGGCTTGAGCGATTCGAGCGTGCGCGATGTCAATTTCTTTTTTCGATCTCTCCAAGGCTGCATTGGCAGATTGAAGCTCCTCGTTGGCCGCCTCCATGCCGTGCCGCGTACGCTCCAAATCGCGACGCGTGGTTGCGAGTTCGCGTTCCAGGTGAGCGATGATCGAGTCGGTGCCTCCGTCGCGGGCATCGCGGGCATCGCGGGCATCGCGGGCATCTGGCATCGAGGCCGCGCCCTGACGCTCCAAGGGTTCACCGAAATCGTGAACAACGACGATCAGCAAGCCGTCGTGCTCGCCCGAATCATTGGCCAGCGACAGCAGAAAATGATCGACCGCCGACCGTGGAGACTCACCGACGTCGGGGATGATCGGACGAACCGCACCGTTCTCGATTTCCAGAAACTGTGTTGGGGGGGCGATGTAGAGGCACCCCGCCTTCAGCTCACTGCGACCGGTGACCTCGACCACCTGCATCTCAGTCGCGGCAACCAATCGCTGCGTCAACAATACCGGACCCGAGGAATCAGGATGTCGCAGGACAACACACGCCATGTGTTCGCGTCTACCCAGCTGAGCGAGCAGTTCCGTCAATGCATCCAACCCGCCAGCTGAATCGCCCGCGCCAACAGTGATGAACGCTCCCCCGTTTTGGGTAAGCGAATTAGGTCGGCCCTGCGTCATGGATCGCTCAAGTAAGACTGATTAGTTGCTGAGAAACGACAACTCAATAAGTGGCGTATTCAACGGAGCCAGAACCCCTCTGCAATGCGAGTTTGAGGCAATGCGAGTTCGGGGCCAACACCTCCCCCACCTCTCTCACACAGCATGCGGCTGATTTTGGCCCTGACAATCGGAATCAGCCTCGCGTCTTTGAGTGGCCTGTGGCCTCAGCAATTCTAGCGACTCAACACACCGCCGAATATCCTGCCGCTGCTTCCCGCGGCCCTTGCTTCACTGCGATCAACACGACGTGTTTGCCACCGATCGGCCCCGGAACCCGTGTGACCGCGAACCCAGCGACCGCCAAGCGTCGGCGAATCTCGCCTTTGACGCAGTACGACACGAGCCGGCCACCCGGTCGCAGACAGCGAGCAACGTCGCCGAACACGTCATCTGTCCACAATTCAGAATTGGACTGCGGGTCGAAGGGGTCAAAATAAACGGTGTCAAACGTGTCCTTCGCCGCAGCCAGCCAAGCCTTGGCGTCCGTCAAGATGACCTGGACGTGACGATCGGTGTCGACGCGCCATGTGGTGCTCTGCGGTCCGGACGAGGCTGAATATTCTTCTAGATCGGGCCCGGTCGATTCCATGTGACGCAAAAACCGGTCCGCCAAGGACGGTTCCGCGAGACCGCGGCCTAAGTCGAGTTGCCGCAAAACCTCCACCGGGACGGCGGTGTTCTCCAGGGCAACGTAATGTAGCGGACGGTCCGCCGCGATGACGGCGTCGATCGTTCGCAGCATCGCCAGTCCCGTACCGAGCCCAACTTCGAGCACGGACTGCGGCCAATCGACGGTGGGCCCGTGAAAGCCGCCGTTGTGCAGGTAGACGTGATCGCATTCGGTAGCCGCCCCGCAGCCGCTGTGGAACGCCAGGTCACCGTCTCGGCGAACCAACGTGCGGCTGCCGTCATCGGTGATTTCAATCAGGTACGCGTCCGCAACCGTTCGAACGCGGGGACGCATCGGCTTAACCATCAATCCGCACGCTGTTGGATATCCCAGGGACCATTGAACAACAGAAAACACACGTGAAACGTTACGCCCACACTCGACATCAGGTTCTCGACCGCGGGCTCAATGACGACGGGATGATCCACAACCGATTCAGCATCAAAACGATGGGCCGCGGAGCGTCCTACGACATTCCTCGTTCCTGAGCCTCCTAGCCCGCGAGTCGGCGACGGAATCTCGCCGCGCAGGCGACGGAGACCGCCACTCCCAAGAGGAAAGTGGACGAAGGCTCGGGCACCGCGGTTGGGTCGATAATGGGGGCAAAGTTTGGGCCGTGAATCTCGCCATTTGTCTGATTGATGCTGCCTGCAAAGACGGCACCCTCAGTCGACGCGCCAATGGTGACCGTGGCGAGGGGGGCGAGTGTCGCACCGGGCGCCGATCTGCTGAGGTTGACTTCTGTGGCCTCATAGTAGTTCCAAATCGCCTTTTCTTTAAACGCCTCTGAGGTAATCGCGCTGCCAGTAACATTCACGTCGAAATCAATGTTTGCCCCTGGGACATTAATGACAATCATACTCAGGTCGTCCAAATTAACGCCATTCGTGCTACCGAACGAAATGCTTTGAACGTTAGTCGTCGACGCGCCTGAAGGCAGGTCAAACACCGCGACGCCATTCGCAGCGGTTGAAATGGAAAAAACGTCGAAGAGCACTGGCCCAGGCTGGGCACCTCCGTCGCCGTTGCTAAACCAGGCGGCACTGTTCGCCGTCAGGCCTTGGAGGTAGGACGAAGTCGACATCAATTCGCCCGTCGCAGCAATGAGTTGGGCTCCGAGACTGGGGTCCACAACCACCGGACGAATGGGGCCGCTTTGATTAATGCCGCCGGTGACCGTGCTGGAACTGTTAACCACAATGTCACCAAGACTGTTGTTATTCGCACCATTATTGATGTCCCCGACAACAGCAAGAGCCACGTCGCCAGCCATGATGAACGGGGAATTCGTACCTACGGTAATCAGTCCGTTGACATTCCCGCCGACAAAGACCGAACCTTCCACTTCTGACGCAGCCGTGTAGTCACCTAGCGAGACCGCAGTAAATTCATTGATGATCGCGGCGTGCAGCGGGCCCGAGCAGAGCACGAACATGGCGGTGAGGGCGGAGAGTTGAACGAATTTGATCATCATCGTCAGACATCATGATGGAAAAGAAACGGCCAAAACTATAGATTAATTCGTGCCGTATTCGATGTCTAGCATTGATCCGCTCCGCATTCGCACCGCACCGGTTTGCGAGAAACGGACGGCATCCACCCACGGGACGGCCCCGTTCGGGCGAGGCCACGTTCGGGTTGAATTTCTGTTGCCGATTCCGTTGCGATCTGGCGTGCTTAAAACCGCCCGTCGGCGGTCGACTGATAGTGACGAAGGGCTGTTAACGCGACGCCACGCTTGGCGGCCTCATAGCGGAGAGCCCGTTCGAAATAGGGAAACGGGTATCGTGGGTTGCGGCGTAGCGCATATCGCTCGATCGCGACGACCAAGCGGGGTTCGAGTTTGTCTTGGTCGACGAGTTTCACGATGTGACGAAGATAGTCCGCTTGCACATCGGTGGTGGCGTGCAGACGATTGATGAGTTGTTCTTCGAGCGTCGCGACGGGTGATCCGCCGCCCGACAGGCTACGGGACACCGTGATCTGAGCGCTTGCGTTGGGGGTGAAGAAGGCCGCCGTGAGCACGACGCTCCAGGCGAGCACCACACCTCTGAGCGAGGGGATCGTGGACGTCGGCGGATTCCTGCGTTGGCGTGTCGGGACGTTCATCGTCGACCTCCTGCGAGTACTCGGTAGATTGGGAAGGGCCATCGCTGCGTTGCTAACAAATTTGCGGCGGCCACAGCAACTGCCAATGAAAAAAAGCGTGGTCGGCCATCCGGCCCACCACGCTTTTGTAAGTAACGATTGTTATTGCATTCTATCGTCGAGAGCCGAGCGAAAACCGTCTCGGTGTTCCGGACTTTTTTGAGCCGGATTTCACCCGGCAAAACCTGATCACTCGGGTTGAGATTCGGCTCGCTTTAGAACTGGACGATGCAGCCCAGATCGATGCCGTGGACGAACAAGGAATCGGTCTTCAGCCCTTGGAAGGCAGGACGCTGAGGCGACTGAACCACGCCGTTTGCGTTGCCGACCAAGTAGCCGGAGTTGATGTCCCGGTTGAGGTTGTCGCCAGCCATCAGAACGTCATTCCACATCAGGAACGAGTAGCCAACCGTGAACCGAATGTTCTTGCGAAGTTGGTAACCGAGTTTCACGTTGGCTTCGGGAGCAAACGCAAAGCTATTGCGTGTGATGGTCGTTTGGTTGGTGGGGCTGAAGATGCCGCCTTGCTGCACGCCCGCTGGGCTCGGCAAGGTGCGTGATCCCACGTTCGTAAACGTTTGGTTCATGTTGCCCAAGTGCACCTTCGTGAGGGCTGAAAGCGTCCAGCAACCACGACCGACCGAGGTCAAGAATCCGATCTGACCGCCATTGAATTCGTTGGTGGCGGTGTAGCTGTCGCTAAAGCTGTAGCGATCGCCTTGGCCAGGCCCAACTTCGAGCTGCGTGGTGGTCGCATTGAGTGACAAATCGTCTTCGATGTTGAAGTGTGAGTAACCGCCAATCAAATCACTGCGATAGCCTTTGCCACCGAGCAGACGCAAACGTCCATAGGCTTCTGCCGCGTAGACCGAAAACGAAGAGCGTGCTGAGACGCTACCTGAGAAGTCGGCATCGCCAGCGTTGATGCCGTCGGCATAGGCGATCCGAATAGCATTTTCCGCATCGGTGCTCAAATCGGTGTCATAGAAGGGGATGCCGATCGATCCGTTCGTGCCATCACCATTGCGACCATAGCTGTCGCTGGTTTGACCAAGCATCCAGAATCGGCCGCCGACGCCAAAATCGTCGTTGAGCATGACCCCGCCATCGACTCGAAAACCCGCTTGGAGAGTCCCGCCGAACGCGTTATTGCCGCCAAAGACGACCTGGGCACCTTGGTCGAGTTCAGGCAGTGTGCCTGTGTCCGACGTGCTGACCAAGGGGACTGAGGAGCGAACTTGCGGAAACCACAGCAGGGCTTCGACCGATAGCCAGTTCCCTGTTTCACAGGCGATGCTTCGCGTCGGCCGACAGCTTGTCGCGAAGGAAGGGTCGCACGAGCCATCGCTGCAACCGTAGTTACCCGAGGGGTAAGCGTAGGAGTCGGAGTCCATCACGACGCCGGTTCCGAAATCGTGTTGATATTCGCCTTGCGGGTAGGCCTCTTGCTCATAGGCCGCCTGCGAGTCACCGACGTATGCCACTGGCTCAACGGCCATCGGCTCGGCTTCGGCATCGGCGAGATAGTCGCTTTGGTCGACAGTGGCGGAGGTGTCCCCACCCGCTGCGTCTTCGTACAGGCCACCGAAGTATTCGGAAGTATCAGCGAAGTAGGCATCATCGCCCAACTCGCCGTTGGAATCATTGCCAGCCGCATAAGCGGCGGGGCCATTGTCAGCCGCAGTCGCGGCGGTCGTACCAGCGGACAGCAGCGCTGCCAACGTCAACATCTTCCAGTTAGTTTTCATATTTTTCTTCATTAGGATTCTCGTGTAGTCCGGGAACACGGGATTGATCTGCATAATGGAATCGACCATTTCCACCGGACTATTCAGAGTGAACGGAACGGCAGGAAAAAAAACCGCAAATTACCTGGTTTGAACCTGCCGGGCAGATCATCTTGCCTATCCCGCCAAGAATCCGGGTAAAATGACCTTTCAGGGCGATTGTGCCTCGCCGAAGCGGGCGGTTTGTGCGTAAAACGGACACACTGCTCGCTCGATTGCCGCGAATTCTGCCAAATTTCGACGCTGTTTTTCCACTGTCCCCGATTCCATGTCCGATTCCACTGTTTCCCGCTCCGAATCCTCCGAGAATCAAGCTCCGGTAGCGCCACCGGGCGAGGCCAACGCTGTACCGTCCGCAGGGGACGCGATCCCGGACCCGTTGGCGCCCAATCCGCCGAGTCCCGATGACGCGGTGTTGGCAGCAACCGCCCCGGACGTCGCCAATGAACGCCGGTCGGGTGACCCGAGCGCCCGGGCGACATCCTATTTCTCCGCCCGCAATCTGCGCCCGCGAATGGTGCGTTGGCGGCGGCAACTGGCTCGAGTGAATGCTTTCGAACCGATCCTATTGGAAGAATCCGACGCCAGTATCCGCAAACGCTCCCTCGCGTTGAGGTATCGTGCAATGGCCGGTGAGAAGCTCAGCACGCTATTGCCCGAAGGCTACGCGTTGTGTCGCGAGGCGGGGCGACGGGCGCTCTCCATGCGACACTACGACGTGCAGATCGTCGGCGGGATCGGATTGTTCGAAGGCCATGTCGCTGAGATGCAGACCGGCGAAGGCAAAACGCTCACCGCGACGTTACCCCTCTACCTGCATTCTCTCCTCGGCAAAGGCGCCCACCTTGCCACGGTGAACGATTACCTCGCCAAACGAGATGCGGAGTGGATGATGCCGTTGTTCGAGTTACTCGGCGTGAGCGTGGGGATCATCCAAACGGCCGACGACCAAGGCGATCGGCGCAAGAGCTACGGCGCCGCGATCACCTATGGAACGGCGAAAGAGTTTGGCTTTGACTTTCTCCGTGACCGATTGCTGCTGCGTGCGCAGAACCGCATCCAAACCGAAATGCTCGGCGGTGGTGACGGTGGGTTTTCGGATTCGGGAGACCAAGTCGTGATGCGGGGGATGCACTTCTGCTTGGTCGATGAAGCGGACAGTATTCTGATCGACGAGGCTCGTACGCCACTGATCATCGGTAGCATCGAAGACAGCGTTCGCGATCAAATTGTCGAAACCTACCGCTGGGCATCCGAGCATGCGGCGAGTTTCGAGCAAGACGAGCATTTTGAGATCGACAACGAGACCAAGAAATATGAATTAACCGCGCGCGGTCGCAGCCGCGTGCGCGCCTTGCCCAAGAACGATTTGGTGCGCACGATGGGGCTGGTCGATCTCTATGAATACATCGAGCGCTCGGTCAAGGTGCACCGTGAGTTCTTGCTGAACCGGCAATACGTGATCCGGCCGAGCGAGAAGGATCCGAACATTGATGAGATCGTGATTGTTGATGAGTTCACCGGACGACTCGCCGAGGGACGTAAATGGCGGGACGGCATCCACCAAGCCATCGAATCCAAAGAGGGCATCGATATCAGTGTGCCGACCGGGCAAGCCGCTCGGATCACGGTCCAGGACCTGTTCCTGCGATACCCGCACCTCGCGGGCATGACGGGGACGGCGGCAACGAGCGCGAGTGAGATGCGGCGTATTTACCGCACGCCGGTCATACGTGTGCCCACCAACCGTCCCCCCCAACGCAAACAACTGCCGCCGCGAGTATTCGGTACGCTCGATTCCAAGTTCGAAGCGATCGCCAAAGAGGTCGCCGATGTGCACGCGACGGGGAGACCGGTTTTGATCGGAACTCGGTCGATTGACAAGAGTGTGCTGCTCTCGAAACTGCTCACCGAGTTGAAGATCGAGCACGAGATCCTCAACGCGAATAACGTCGAGCGGGAAGCCGATATTGTTGCCGCTGCCGGTGGACTCGGCCGTGTGACGGTGGCGACGAACATGGCGGGGCGGGGAACGGATATCAAACTCGCCGACGAGGTCGAAGAGCGGGGCGGCATGCACGTGATCTGTACCGAACTGCACGACGCCGCTCGGATCGACCGTCAGTTGATCGGACGGTGCGGTCGCCAGGGCGACCGGGGTTCCTACCGTCAATACCTCTCGCTCGACGACGATATCCTCAAGGGCGGCTTGGGCGTCGCGAAATCGGAAAAACTGAAATCTCGGGGCATCGCCAATACCGGCAGCGCCGACGGGATGGCAGCGACCTTCACCCGCGCCCAACGTAAAGTCGAGCGAAGACATTTTCGCGACCGCATGGTGATGATGCATCACGAAAAGGATCGCAAGAAAATGCAGCGTGAGATCGGCCAGGATCCGTACCTCGATACGCCAGACTAATCAGCGACGGCGGATCGTGCATCGCTTGGCGGGAGCTGCTTTGTGGGATAAGTTAAGCACTCACTTTGCAATCCCCCCCGCTGAGCGATCTCCTCCATGGCGAGTCCTTCGATCTACAATGTGCCCAATGCACTGACGACGGTGCGATTCGCGTTGGCGATCGCCGTCATGGTCTTAATTCCCCTCGGAGAATTCTGGGCCTCACTCTGCGTGTTCCTGATCGCTGTTTCGACCGATTGGATGGATGGCTATTGGGCTCGGAAATACGGACAAGTCACTAAACTGGGACGCATTTTTGATCCGTTTGTAGACAAAATCATCATCTGCGGCACTTTCATCGCCTTGGTCGAGGTCCCCGATAGCCCCGTGAAGTCTTGGATGGCCACGATTGTTGTCGGCCGCGAATTGCTGGTGACGAGCCTGCGTGGAATCATCGAGGGCGCCGGTGGCGACTTCTCCGCCCGTTGGTTGGGCAAATGGAAGATGGTTGTGCAGTCGGCCGCCGCCGTCGCGGTCATGCTGACCTTTGTTGTCGACCCCCTACCGAGCTGGTTGTCCATCACCACACTCGTGCTGCTGTGGGGGGCGATCTTCATCACCCTTTATTCAGGTGCAGAATACACCCTGATCGCCGCACGGTTGATGCAGTCCGATCCGCAACCGCCGGTTGATCGAGAATAAGTTGATGCAAGCTCAAACTGCCGTGCCCACGCCCAGCGTCGATGCCGCTGGCGCGACCGACGCCGTCCAGCTCAGCACGATCGAATTGTTACTGTTTTTCGTCACGTTGCTCGTATTGGCTGCGTTCGTCACGTCGTTGATCAAGTGGATCGCGTTGCTGCGCCGCGGGACTCGACTGCTCGGCAGTGATGCCCTGGTACCCGCCCGACAGCGGGCTCGCCCGTACTGGAACCCTGCCTTATTTATCTTCTTCATGGGTGTCCTGATTGTCGCCAGCCTGCTGTTCAACGGATGGGCGATCGGCGCGGGCTGGATTACCAAACCTGCCGCATCCACGCAGAACGTTGGTGACGAGAACATCGGTGACAAGAGTGTTGCGACGGAAGATGTCGTCGTGATGGATCCCATGGTCACCGACACGATCACGGCAGACCTGCTCGCCGAGGACCTGCTCGCCGAGGATACGGTTGCTGGGGATACGGGTACCGAGAACACGGTTGCTGGGGATACAGTTTCCGAGAACACGGTCGCTCCGGACGCTGTTGCTGAGCAGGCGGGGAAAGCGGGAGTGGCTGGTACGCCGGCATCCACGCCCGCCATTTCGGTCCCCCAGCTCTTGCTCAGCTCGGCCGCCATGCTGACGGCGACAATCATGACGCTGCTCTTTGCCCAACTTTTTCGTCCACAATTGCCGTTTTCAGATAGCGAGATGTCCGCATCGGTGCCCCGCGAGCGTCCCCGTATCGGGTGTTTGCCGCAACGCGGGGACATCACGCTGGGTTTCCGAGCGGCGTGGTTGATTCTGCCGCCGACGATGTTGTTGATGGGTTTGGTGTCGGTCCTGCAGAAATACTCGCACCCGGTGCTCGATGCCCTCAAACCAGATGGCCCGGATTCTGCCCCGGATTTCGGAGTCTTCGCCGCCCTGTTTTTCACCACCGCGATCATCACTCCGGTGGTCGAGGAGTTTTGGTTCCGCGGGCTGTTACAGGGTGGTCTGCAACGACTCGCCGACATGGCCGTCGATGCGCGTCGCTATTGGGATCGAAGTGCCGAGAGACCGGCGATCTTCGCGGCGAACGTCCCAGTGGATTCGATCGAAACATCCAACCCTCAACACGCCGAGGCAGTGCTCGAGGATCCTTACGCGTCGCCGCGTGAGGTCGAGAAGGATCCTGTCGTGCCTCGAAACAACCTTTCATCCCGGCAGATCGACCAAGACATCGACACCTCCAGCAACTGGACGCCGACGGCGGTGTGGCCCATCGTCGTGACAAGTCTCGTGTTCGCGGTCATGCACTGGGGACAAGGACTCGCGCCGATCCCGTTGTTCTTCCTCTCGCTGGGGCTGGGATATCTCTATCGTCAAACCGGCTCGCTGGTGCCGCCGATTGTGGTGCACTTCACTCTCAATGGATTTACCATGTGCGTCACCCTGCTGCAGTTTCTCCGTTGAGCCCACCCATTCGGATTCGCGGCGCCCGCGTTCACAATCTCAAAAACCTGAACGTAGACATCCCCCGTAATCAGCTCACGGTGATTACCGGGGTCTCTGGCAGCGGCAAGAGTTCGCTCGCCTTCGACACGCTTTTCGCCGAAGGACAACGGCAGTACATCGATACGCTATCGACCTATGCCAGGCAGTATCTCGATGCGATCCCACGCCCCGATGTCGACCTGATCGAGGGACTCGCCCCGACGCTGTCAATCGACCAAAAGAGCGGCACGCAGTCCGCACGCAGTACGGTCGCGACCGTTACCGAAATCTACGACTACTTGCGACTGCTCTACGCACGAATTGGGATGCCGCACTGCACGCACTGCGGCAGCTCTATCAGCACTCAGACGCCCGATGCAATCATCGAGTCACTGGCCGCTTACCCGCCCCGAACCAAGCTGACATTGATGAGTCCCATGGTTCGCGGGCGCAAAGGTGCTCACGCCGACGTGCTCGAAAAGATTGCCGCTCACGGTTTGGTTCGAGCACGCGTCGACGGTGAAGTCTATCTGCTCGAGGACGTGCCGCCGCTGGCCGTTCGTAAAAACCACACGATCGAAGCAGTCGTCGACCGGATTGTGATGAAGGAGGGCATCGAGGCGCGGCTCGACGAATCGACTCGCCTGGCGATCCGGTTGTCCGCAGGGATGTGTGCCATCCTGGCTGAACCGCCCGACGGAGTACCGGAAACGAAACTGTTCAGCACCACCATGGCGTGCGTGGAATGTGGTGCGAGTTTTGAAGAACTCGAACCACGCACGTTTAGTTTCAACAGTCCCTACGGAGCCTGCCCGACCTGCGACGGTTTGGGCGTGGTTTCCGATTCCAGACCAAGCAATCAAGCGTCGAGCAATCGCAAACCCACCAAGAGAAAGACGGGAAAAAAGACCGATCCTGAATCGACGAGCGTATGCCCGACATGCCACGGCGGGCGATTACGCGCCGAAGCACTCGCGGTCACGATCGCTGATGCGTCCCTGCCCAACGTCGTGGCGATGCCATTGCCACAGACTCAGGGTTGGATCCAGTCGATCACCAACACGCTTTCGGAACTGCAGCGCCGCGTGGCCGCACCGATCCAAGCCGAAGTCATCCGACGAATTGAATTCTTACGCCGCGTCGGCGTGGACTACCTCACGTTGGATCGGTCCGCGGCAACCCTCAGTGGTGGCGAGCTGCAACGAATTCGCTTGGCAACGTGTATCGGCAGCGGTCTGGTCAGTGTCTGCTACGTGCTCGACGAGCCCTCCATCGGGCTTCATCCAGCCGATCACCACCGTCTACTCGGCGCGATCGGTGAGCTCAAGGACCAGGGCAATACGGTCGTGATTGTCGAGCATGATGAAGACACGATGTGGGCCGCCGATCACCTCATCGATATTGGGCCGGGCGCGGGCGTGCATGGCGGCTACCTGGTCAGCCAGGGAACCCCTCAGGAAGTCGCCAACGATCCATCAAGCCCCACCGGCAGGTACCTATCAGGCAATGCATCCATTGTCGACGGACACCCCCCTTCGTCCGAAGAGGGCGCCGTCTGCTCGGACCTGCCAAGTGGTCTGGCTACAGTGCGGAGCAGACCGGCTGCGAAGCAATGGTTGACGCTGCATGGAGCAAGTCTGCACAATCTTCAAAACGTGACACTGAAGCTCCCCTTGGGCAGGCTCATCGGGATCAGCGGAGTGTCCGGTAGCGGCAAAAGTTCACTGATCGTTGACACGCTGTATCCCGCCCTGGCAGCCAAGCTTGGACTGGTTGCCAAACCGCCTGGCAAACATTCGCGTTTGGTCGGTGCGGACAAGATCGATAAACTCATCCCGATTGATCAATCACCGATTGGCCGCACATCGCGATCATGCCCGGCCACCTACGCGGGCGTGCTCGATCCGATTCGCAACGTGTTCGCCGCCACACGGTCAGCCAAAACGCTGGGATTTTCAGCGTCCCGGTTCAGCTTCAACTCCCCTGCCGGTCGTTGCGATGTCTGCAAGGGCAACGGGTTTGAGCGAATCGAGATGAATTTCCTCAGCGATCTGTTGATCGAGTGCTCGCGTTGTGGTGGCAAGCGATTCAATCGACAAACCTTACAGGTGCGATTCAAGGGCGCCACCATCGCTGATGTGTTGAACATGACCATCGAAGCGGCAGGGGAGTTTTTTGAAAACGTGCCGAAGGTCCATACGTTGCTCTCATCACTATCGGACGTCGGCTTGGGATACGTCACGCTGGGGCAATCGAGTACGACGCTCAGTGGCGGCGAAGCGCAGCGGATCAAACTCGCTACAGAATTGGCGCGGCCGGGCACCGGCAGCACCTTGTATTTGCTCGACGAGCCAACGACCGGATTGCACTTCAGTGATGTGCAGCGACTGCTCGTGGTCCTGAATCGACTCGTTGACGCGGGCAACACGGTACTCGTGATCGAGCACCACACCGATCTCCTCGCCGCCTGCGATTGGCTCGTCGATCTGGGCCCGCGCGGCGGTGAGGGCGGCGGCCGTATCATTGCCGAAGGCACCCCCACGGACGTTTCCGCCTGCACGGATTCACTCACAGGGCAGTTTTTGCGAAAGAAACAGTCTGCCAGTAGATGAAAGAAGCAGCTCAGAGGGACATAACAGCCTAGTTCCCATCGTTGACTGTGTCACGTCCGGCGGGTGTCAACATCGTTTGGAGCACAAGGACATCGATCGATGTTGAAATGAATCTGGCACTGCCATCAGCCATCGTGAAGTTGGCGCCCGACACATGTGCCGAGCCCCAGTTATTCCGATACGGAATGCCGGCATTGTCCGGCACAATAAGCAACCCGTGACGCACCGTCCCATTACTCCCACCAATCCATACCGGCTCATCCCAAAGCCATGACGATGGCGTCTGCACGTAAGGATCGTATGCCTTTTCTCCAACTAAAATCGTATTGCTCAGACCGTCTTCAATGTCTCGAAATCGTTTCCATTGGGGAAGGTTCGTCATTAAACGCTCGTTCCCTGCGTAATCGGTTTTGGCAATGATCAGCCCTCCTGACTCATACTCGCCATGGGCGTCGCTCGCCGTGGATGTTGGCGTCCGTCCTGTTCGGGATGGGCAATTATAGATGGGAATATTGGGCACCGGCCGGCTTCCGTCGAACAGGCTCCCCAACTCGAGTTGGGGAAGGATGCTGTAGGTCCAGGGGCCAGGCTGCATACGACCGACTCGTTTGGGATCACCAACGCCCCACAAAAGCGGAGCCATTGAACCCGTCTCGAATGTCGATGGCTTCACCGCAGGCCCACCGAGTCGGGACAAATCGTTGCCAGCACTCGCTCCTCCATTGGGCGGAATCACATCAAATGAAGTGTGAAAGTTTTGAACTGCCAGCGAATGCTGTCGCACGCGATTCAGGCACTCCATCCGCCGAGCGACCTCCCGACTACTTTGAACAGAGGACAATGTCAGCGATAACAACAGACCTACTATCGACAAGGAAATCAATAGTTCGATCAGCGTTACTCCCTGATGACGCGAACACATGTTTGCATAACCTTGCATTAGAGTTGTCCAATTCTTTCCAAATCGTGAAAGCCATCACGTTGGGCGCTCTCGTCTGGAACTCGCCAAAACTCGGGTACCGCGTTGAGTTGCTCTCGCCACTGGCGACCTTCGACCTTATACACCAAATAGGCCGCGTGGATCGAATCAACTGGCGTTTGATCCCACAGCCATTTCTCATCACTCCGTCTACTTAGCGATGTTTGGCTGACAATTAGCCAACAATCGCCTGCTGGTATCGTCGACGAGCCCAAAGTCACCGTCGAATTTTCATCCTTCTCTCTTCTCGCCGTGTGGTCCCCCGCAATGGTATCCGAAACGAGGAACGCGGGTCTTTTATCCGGATGAGACCTCAACCAATCTGCGAGATCATAGCGTGACTGTCCCCAGTCCGTCGCATCGTTATACAAGTGGCGGTAGCCCGCTAGCGATCCTCCCGCCGCCTGATTGAAAAACGGTAGCCAGTCGGGAGCTGCGAGCAGCGTTGCGGCAAATGAACTCATGCAGCCAACAACGACCAATCCACGCAAAGCATTTGGCCAACCAAACCAGCGGTGCGGCTCTCGGCTTGCAGCACTGAAAACGGTCGCCACCAATACGAACAGGAACGGATAGGCGGGGATGACGTAGCGAACCTGTTGGCCAATCCCCTCTTTTACGGAAATGACAAACAGGATCAAAATGGCCGACATTGCGACGATGCCAGTCGAAAGACTGCAGTCGCCAAACCGCAGGACTGTGGCGCCAAGCCCAACGGCAAGGGCAAGCCAAGTCCCCATCGGTAACTTGACCACCATCGAATAAAGATAAAACCACCACCAACTTCCCGTCTGGTTCATGCCCCGCGCATAAGAGGTCAGCCGCCGATTGAAGTCATACTCTTGGCGATCGAGGCCCTGCAGGTATTCGGCCGGAACCATTCCTGGGATTTTCCCCAGGACAGTTCCACGAAATCGATTTCCGGTCAACGACCTTGTCGGCTCGCTGCCCTGGCTGAGAGTGGTCGAAATGAACTCAAAGTCTCCGAGTGATTGCGTGACACCCGCGAACCGATATGGGATGCAGATGATCAACCAGCAAACGATCACGCACAGCCCGGCCTGGATGAGGGTCGCCTTCCATTGCAGCTTGCCAGTCGCCAGGAGGATAAACATCACGAACAGCGGAACCAGCAGTAAAGACGTGAACTTGCAAAGCAACGCGATTCCGAAGGCGAGACCGAAAACGATCGCACGGGGCACTGTCCGACGCTCCATCCATCTCTTAAATAAGTACGCCGAGGTCAGCATCATCACTGCGACGGGGACATCGTTTGTAATCAATGAACCATGGCCGAGAACCTGAGGCTGGAAACCCCACAATATCGCGCTGCACAGACCGCCCAAATCATTACTAAGCTCTCGTCCCCATAAGAAACAAACCACCGTCCCTAACAGTGCAAAGACGCTAACGATCAATCGTCCTCTGAACAGGGTCGACTGAAACTCGCTGGGACGCGCGAGAAATAACCGACGTCCGTCCAAGAACTCGGGGCGTGCTGGAGGTTCAAAATCCCCTTGTTTCACTTCGTTTAGTAACGCGCGATCAATAACTGGCGTAGTGGATCTTGTTAAAGATCCATCCAGAACAGGATCTTTAACAAGATCCACTACGGTAAACCCGTCACTTATTGTTCCTGGTATCCTTATCAGCGCCGATTGAGCGGCCGGGAGTGTCCCTAACGCACGTATCAGAGGCGGGTTGACGTTGAACTGTCGAACATCCCCGTATTTCCAATAGGCGAGTCCAGCGTAAAAATGACCGTATTCGTCATGCACGGGCGCCGAGCGGTAGGCATGCCAAACTAAACAACTCCATTGCCCCGCCAACAACAGTAGCAACAGCGCCAACGGCCAATGTCGCCGCTCACCACTACCGTGATCACTCGCCAGACGTGCGTCGATAGCTGTTGCTGTTGACGTATCCGCGCCTCTGAAGGATGAGCTGAGGTCGCGAAAGTGCTGATCTCGGTCGCTGAGTTCGATTGCAGTTTCCGTCCCCTTTTCAATCGACAATCTCGACTCCAATCTGCGCTAGCATCGGAGTCAATGGAACCGAACGTCCCCTGCTCTCATTATTGATGTTTAAACGAATATTTGAAAAAAACAGTCCGCGATATGCTGCATCTTCTTTTAAAACGATGCGAATGGTCAATTGGCTATCGCTCTCTGCCTTCGTCGATGGGCTCAACAAGATCTGAATTGGCGCGTCCGTCTCCAGCAGGTCCGCACCCGTGACAACCAACTGGTCTGCATCCACATTTCCCAGCGTCAGTTGGTGTTCCAATTGATTCTTCTTATTGACCGAAAGCACACCAACGACGGAGGTGCGAGGTAGCAACCTCGGACCGTTCACGCCATCGAACGCCAACGTTGCTGTATCAAGCATTCGTTTGTTAGACATGACGGTCAACTCATGCGTGTTTCTGCCTAGATTGGCGGCGGTGATTTGGACCCCGATAAACTTGGTTTCGTTTGGTTGCAAAACAAGTTGACGAGGCTCGATAAGAACACATCCACAACGGGCAATAACGTCGTCAATTCTGAGCATCTGCGTGCTTTGATTCATCAACCGAATCCGATGCTTTTCGCCTGAACCGATGATGATCGATCCTAGTGAAACCTCCACATGTAATTCAAGTGATTCAATCGCATCTTGTATATCCCTGAACCTGCAAATCGGCTGTCCCTGTAAGTATAAAACCTCGGGTGACTCCCGCCATCGGAACCCCAAATGCTCAACACACGCCCGGGCGGCGATGGGACCGCAAAATGCATCCTGCGTTGCCGATGCGTCTTCTGGTTTAGCAGTTCCAACGGAGACGAGAAGCATAATCAGGCTCGCCAATGAACGTAACGCACCATCATGTCGCTCGCATGCTTTTGTGAACTTTGTACCCAATTAAACCGGCAAGCGACACCAATAGAAATGAATTCAGCCACATCCAAGGCGACCACCCAATCGCTGGCAAGCCTAGCTTTTGACTTGTGAAGAGGTAGGCATTAAGTGAATTCCGTTCTTCGGGAGAAAAGGGGATGCGAGTAAGCCGGTCACGAGGAACGTCTGAGACAACGGTGCCCCGCGGCCAGGATGGGAACCAATCCGCCGCGCGACGCGGCGACTCGAAATCTTCGACCGAAATCAGCTCAAATTCCCACCACGAATAAACATCTTTCTGCCTGCCCTTTTTGGGATACCGAACGCCATCAATGGTTGCAATCTCAGTGGTAGAGCCTTGCTCCTCGCCGTTCCCATCGCCATAGAGAATTAAATACTCAGGGCCATTTGTGGTAATGTTCCGACTGTGGATTTCTTCCCCATTCAAATCTGTGTAGACTACGCGACTTTCAATACAGCGGCCAAAAGGTGAAAGCTCAATTTCACGAGAATCGACTTGCTCAAGTGGCCAGGCCGGTGACGCCTTGCGGGCAGCTTGAGGCCCGGTCTTCTGACTGCTTGCGCCAGTCAAGTTCCTTCGAAATGGATCAATCGCCAGTAGATAGCCACCAGTATTGGAGGCGATCTGCCCTGAATGTGAGCTGGTTGCACTGAACTCGTCAAATAGATTATTTTCCCAGGTCCTATATTCGCGGCCGTTGTACGCATACCAGTTTAATGTGATTGTTTCTGAATCATAGATCGGAATCCCGGGGTTCTCGATGAACAGTGTTAACCTGGTCGGCAGGACTTGACTGGGCGAATAGGCGTCTCCGATGATCAATTCCCGCTCCGCGTCAATGAGCAGTTGAGGGCGGGGGCCAAATAGATTAGGAGGCGGCCCACTGCCGGCATGAGGAGTGCAGTGAATCCGGTACCGATAGCGTTTTCCAACAAACCAATCCAGGCTTGTCATCGCCGCATATCGTTCCTCTTTCTCCTCGATCGACAGCTTCCTCCCATCCTCAAAACTAGTATCCTCAAAGCTGATTTCCTGCGCTGCGATCGCAACAATCGACGCAGGCCCGTACAATGCAAGTATGGTGATGGCTGCTATATAGTAAATAAACGTTTTTCGTAAACCCATTTGATGCACTACTCCAGAAGAATTCAATTAGCTTTATTCAAAACTACGTGACATCACCTACTTAAGCCCATCCTTTCAACTCCGCTACCAAAACCGAATGCAGCGGCGAGGTCGTCAGCACTTTTAGCTGATTGACGGCTCTAACTTCCCGCAGCAAGCAATATGTCACATGATCTGCCACGGTAACAATGTCGTAAGCGTGATTGATCTTCGGAGCGGCTGCGCCACCCGCAAGGGAGTCACAGTAGCCCCCCCCCTGGTTTGATGTCAAGCGTTTTTATGATTTTGTTTTTTTGAAAGTCTTAGTTCCCGACCTCGGCTGGGTCCGGAAAATGTGGGGTCCGGAAAATGTGACGGGGGTAATATTTCGAGTTCGCAGTCATTCTCAATGTCATCGACAGCGACGGAGATCGAGAGTGTTCCGCCAAATCACGTAGGGCCGGTTCTACCGGCCGTCCGCTGGGGCATCCCACCGAAGAGCGATCACGCACCTCGACGACATGGTCCGGCCAAGGAATCGGAAAACCAACGCATGTGGCCGGTGGAACCGGCCCTACGCCGCGTCCGGAAAATGTGACGGGGGTAATATTTCGAGTTCGCAGTCATTCTCAATGTCATCGACAGCGACGGAGATCGAGAGTGTTCCGCCAAATCACGTAGGGCCGGTTCTACCGGCCGTCCGCTGGGGCATCCCACCGAAGAGCGATCACGCACCTCGACGACATGGTCCGGCCAAGGAACCGGAAAACCAACGCATGTGGCCGGTGGAACCGGCCCTACGGGCATCCCACCGAAGAACGATCTCGCATCTCGGCGACATGGTCTCCGGCCAAGGAGTCGGAAAACCAACGCATGTGGCCGGTGGAACCGGCCCTACGGGCATCCCACCGAAGAACGATCACGCACCTCGACGACATGGTCCGGCCAAGGAACCGGAAAACCAACGCATGTGGCCGGTGGAACCGGCCCTACGGGCATCCCACCGAAGAACGATCTCGCACCTCGACGACATGGTCCGGCCAAGGAATCGGAAAACCAACGCATGTGGCCGGTGGAACCGGCCCTACGGGCATCCCACCGAAGAACGATCTCGCGTCTCGGCGACATGGTCTCCGGCCAAGGAGTCGGAAAACCAATGCATGTGGCCGGTGGAACCGGCCCTACGGGCATCCCACCGAAGAGCGATCTCGCACCTCGACGACATGGTCCGGCCAAGGAATCGGAAAACCAACGCATGTGGCCGGTGGAACCGGCCCTACGGGCATTCCACCGAAGAGCGATCACGCACCTCGACGACATCGTCCGGCCAAGGAATGGGAAAACCAACGCATGTGGCCGGTGGAACCGGCCCTACGGGCATCCCACCGAAGAGCGATCACGCACCTCGACGACATGGTCCGGCCAAGGAGTCGGAAAACCAACGCATGTGGCCGGTGGAACCGGCCCTACGGGCATTCCACCGAAGAACGATCTTGCACCTCGGCGACATCGTCCGACCCAGGAATGGGAAAACCAACGCATGTGGCCGGTGGAACCGGCCCTACGAGCATTCCACCGAAGAGCGATCACGCACCTCGACGACATCGTCCGGCCAAGGAATGGGAAAACCAACGCATGTGGCCGGTGGAACCGGCCCTACGGGCATTCCACCGAAGAGCGATCACGCACCTCGACGACATCGTCCGGCCAAGGAATGGGAAAACCAACGCATGTGGCCGGTGGAACCGGCCCTACGAGCATTCCACCGAAGAGCGATCTCGCACCTCGACGACATGGTCCGACCAAGGCATCGGAAAACCAACGCATGTGGCCGGTGGAACCGGCCCTACGGGCATCCCGCCGAAGAACGATCTCGCATCTCGGCGACATGGTCCGGCCAAGGAGTCGGAAAACCAACGCATGTGGCCGGTGGAACCGGCCCTACGAGCATCCCACCGAAGAGCGATCATGCACCTCGGCGACATGGTCCGGCCCAGGAGTCGGAAAACCAACGCATGTGGCCGGTGGAACCGGCCCTACGCTGGAGTTCGATAGGGACAGAGCACATTGTCAGGTTCGCCGACACTCGCTCACATGAACGATATCGTGGTTCGGGATCCGTTCCGTGCCATCGGGGCTGGCCAGTGACGATTGGCACCCGGGCTTTGACTCGGCAAATTAACCAATTGAAACGACTCGGGCGGTGGCGGATTTCCGCGCGTGTGATCGGACACCCAGCGATGGACTTGATTTCGGGCTCGGTGGGCGTTAGTGAACGAGCGGAAAATTACGGCCTGAAATGGCGGTCGAACGCTCCGCGGTCGACCATTCCCACTGCGGAGCGTTCGGCCACCTATTTACCGCTCGTTCCTAACCCGCCAGCACCTCTTTCGCCGCGTCGATGGTTTCGTCGATGATCGCTTCGTCATGCAGACGACTGAAGAACAAGGCTTCGAATTGGCTGCAGGGCATGTAGATACCTTTTTGGATCATGCCCCAGAAGTAGCGACCAAACGCTTCGCGGTCGCAGCGATCCGCGTCGTCCCAGCAGGTCACGGTGTCGGGATTGAAAAACAGCGTCATCATGCTGCCCACGCGGGTTACGGTGTGCGGAATGCCAGCGGCCGTGGCGGCTGCGTCGAGCCCCTCGGCGAGCTTGGCACCCATTCGCTCGAGTTGCCCGTAGGGAGGATTCTCCTTGAGAATCTTCAGCGTCGCGGAGCCCGCGGCGACGGCGACGGGGTTGCCGCTAAGCGTACCGGCTTGATAAACCTTCCCCGCTGGTAACACATTGTCCATGATGTCGGTGCGGCCACCGTAGGCGCCCAACGGCATGCCACCGCCGACAATTTTACCGAGTGTCGTCATGTCCGGCGTGATCCCAAAGAGTTCTTGGGCGCCGCCCGGTGCGACACGGAACCCGGTCATCACCTCGTCAAAAATCAAAATCGATCCATGACGCGTCGTTAAGTCACGCAGTGCTTGGAGGAATTCCATCGTCGGAACCACGCAGCCCATGTTGCCCACGACGGGCTCGAGAATCACGGCCGCGATTTGATCACCCTCAGCCGAAAAGGCATTTTCTAGCTGAGTGACATCATTGTAGGACAGCACGAGGGTATCGCCCACGGCGCCGGGGGTGACGCCCGGCGAGTCGGGGGCACCGAGGGTTGCCGCGGCACTACCAGCGGCAACCAACAATGCGTCGACGTGCCCGTGATAGTTTCCCGCAAACTTGATCACCTTGTTTCGTCCCGTCGCACCACGGGCGACACGCAGCGCGCTCATCGTGGCCTCGGTGCCGCTATTAACGAGGCGGACTTTCTCAATGCTTGGAACCGCCTCGATAATCTGCTCCGCCAGTTGTGATTCAGCCTCGGAGGGGGCCCCGTAGCTCGTGCCACGCTGGGCCGCGCGAGTAATCGCCTCGATCACTTCGGCTTGAGCGTGACCGAGAATCATCGGCCCCCAAGAACCGATGTAGTCGACGTAACGATTGCCGTCGATATCGAACAGGTATGGACCTTCGGCACGTTCGATGAACAGCGGCGTGCCGCCCACAGCACCAAACGCGCGAGCCGGTGAATTCACGCCGCCGGGCATCAAACGTAGGGCTCGTGCAAAGGCGGCTTGGCTGCGGGCGGGCGCGGTGGGGGACGTCGACGACGCGGACATGTCAAATCTAGCTGTTGGAGTTGTCGAAAGAGTGCATTCCTGTGGCTGAAGTTTAGACCTCTACCGCGTTGGCTTCCAGACGCCGCACGATTTAAGCGTCCCTTGATCCGTTTTCGATTCCCCACAATTTACGGCCTGTTGATTGAATCGAATTTTCGCCGGCAATGGTGAGCCGAATACCGCCAGGTATCGAGTAACGCACGGCACCCGGCCGCTGACGCGACTCAGCTCATGAACACAACAGTCCGCGAACGCCCAAACGGAATCTTGAGTCGAAAAGCTGATCAACAGGTGCTCAGTCGTCGAGCAATCGGGCCGCGATCACGCACGCGGCGGTTTCGATGCGCAGGATTCGCTTGCCTAAATCGACGGCCCGCAACCCCGCAGCCACACCGACGTTGAGCTCATCGTCGGTTAGCCCCCCTTCGGGACCGATCACGCAGCTCACGCTCTCGGACGCCCCCACTGGCATCTCGCTCAGCGGTCCGCCTCCCGGCATCGCCACCAGCCCAATGGGTTCGTCGTGCGTCGCCGCGTGCGATAACCGGGCTTGACCGATCCACGCTTCAAATGACACAACCGGTGAGATCGTCATGAATTGATTTCGGCCTGATTGCTTGCACGCTTCGATCACGATTCGATCCAGTTTCCCGATCAAGGAGGGCGACGGTGGTCGCTGCGTTCGTGCAAACGTCAGGGGCGTTATTCGCGTGACACCGAGTTCCGTCAAACGCTCGATCATTTCCTTGCAACGCTCGGGTTTGGGCAGGGCAATCGCGAGTTCGAGCTGTCGAGTCGCTTCCTGATCGACTATTTGGGGTGGTTCGCTGAGACATTCGCAAACCCGGCGATCAACGGCCGTCACCACGGCGGTCGATTGATTTCCACGGCCATCAAACAGTTCCACCGCGTCACCGACACGCAGCCGCATCACCTTCACCGCGTGTGCAGCCTCGTCGTCGGGCATCCGGACGAGGGGGGACTGCATGACTAGATCGGGGACGTAATATCGTCGCGTCATCGGTGGCTTGTCGTTTCGAGAGCAAAGTGGGAGCCGGTCGCTCCAATCGGGAAGACTGTAACGTCGGCAGGGTTTGGGTCGCAGTGGGGCTGCGGCAGAGGCCGATTTGAGTCCCACAGGCACGAGTTTAACCGTGCGGCACCCATTGGGTCAAAGTTGCTGAGATCTCATCACCTGACGCATAATTGAGGCCCCCGGCATTGAGAACCAAGCAGAGTTCAAGTGATCCCCGCCGCCATCGATCCGCCGCACCAGCGCATCGCAACTCATCGACGTCAGGTGAATTGCTCAACGATGAATTCAGCAATTATCCGCCTGAATGCACCGCATCGCTCGCCCCGGCAGTCCTGCACTACTGGGGTTTGCTTGCCTCGCCCTTCGCCGTCTCGGAACCGCTTGGTCAACGGCCGCATCCCAACGATTTTTATTTCCGCGGCGACCACCATGTCGCCGCATGGCATTGGATGCAAAACCTCGTTCGCCGTCCCACCTGCCTCGGCATGCTGACGGCATCGCCAGGTGTCGGCACAACCACCCTGCTGCGTCAAATAACGACCACCTCGGGTTTGGGGACCACTGCGATTGAGACCGCCACGGCGCAGTGGGGGGATCAATCGCTGGCGCAGTTCACCGATGGACTCAGCGACGCGGCCGCCAAGATCGACTCGTCCAGCAGCGTTCGCACTGTTTGGCTGGTTGACGTGGCACCGGCCAGCCGAGTTTGCGTCCGCTATCAGCGGGCGGCCGCGCTGACGAATTGGTGTCAAACGCATGCTCATCGCCTGTCGAACCTGACGGTGGTGATGGTGATTCGCAAAGACGTCGATCACGTGCGACTGGTGTCCAACGCAACCCACGCGGTTCCGTCGCATCATCTTTCGAGATGGAGCGATCACGAGTTGGTGCGCTGCGTCAGTGCCGCACTTTATCATGCCGGCGGAACGCGTCCCGCCCTCACCGTGGCAGCAACCACACGGCTCGCAGAGGCGGCGGCAGGTTCCGTCAGCCGGCTCGGCAGACTCGTCCACACCGCCCTGCTGCATGGTTACATCATGGGCCTCCGACAGGTCTCACGGAAGGATCTGTCCAGCCGACTCGGTGACGCGTCGACCACCGCCCGTAGTCGAGTCGCATGATTCCCGGGTGACCGGAACAGCCTCCACCACGTCCATTTCGAAATCGAATTCCCCCGGCGCGAAATCAAGTGGAACATGACAGTTGCGTGGTTCGATGGCGTTGAATTTCCAGTCGAGCCGCTGAAACCAAGACAGCGACTTTTCCCACTGCTTGATCGCCGCGTAGATTCGAACTGCCATCGGGTGGTCTGGCTCACGCGTCCCTCTCAGCACCGACAACGCGCCGCTAGGGAATCCTTTCATCAACAATGCGGTAGCAAAATTGCGTTTGTAAGCGTTGCTGACATCAGAGCGTTCGAGCAGGGTGCCGGGGGTCAGCACAAATGCACGATACAAATCGACCGCACTGTCGATGCGGCCGGCTCGCATCAAGCAAACCCCCTGAGCATTGCGAACCTGCGGATTGCGGCCTGCCGAAGCGAGTGAATTCGCCGCTCCGATGTAATCCTCTTTCTTGATCAGCCCCCACGCTCGCCGGATCGCGGGGTTGAGTGGTGTCACGCAATGGCTTGCTCGCCGACCCTCGGCAGGGCGACTTTCGGACGGTTGTTTTTGTTGATCGGTGTGGGTACGCGCAGACATCGTCTGGACTTTCATGACTGGGTGAAAACATGCATTGGTAGAAAACAGGAGGCAGCGTTGAACGCTCCTAAACCTGCAATCGCACGTTCAAATTCACCAGCGTCGCGGACTCGCAACGAGAGGCACTGGGGTCGCGGTGCGTTTTGCAACGGGGCAGAAAACTCGGATTTGCCACGGTACTGACGAACGTGGCCAAGCTTCCGCCGAGCGGATCGGACTCGTTTGATTTCTCGCCGGTGACTCTCGCCACGGCGGTCGGCTGGGTTGCCCAGTATGCGACCGCATGCGTGTCGACGCTCAGCGATTCACTCGCCGACACGTCAGGAATCGAGTCCACGACACATCGCGAGACCGTCAATCCAAGCGGCGCGACCTGCACCAGGGCGGCCATGAAAACCAAGCTGGTCAGCAGTCGTCGCGCGACGAAACCCCAATGCTTGGGGGAACCCCCAAAACAAGCAGATCGCCGGTTGGATTGGTTGCGTGTCATGGTGTCTCGTAGAATGCGATGCCGCGTTTTAAACCAATGTTCCAACGCAGCACCGACTTCTTAGTATTATCGATCCCGCTCCAGATCTGGCAAGGCCATCTCTGTTGAAATTGATATCCAAATTCGCGAACACCGCGATTGAGACGGCGTCGTTCGCAGCGCACCGGACATCGGCAAGCGTGTAGAATTGACAGCGTTCGCGCCACCGGTATCCATCAACGCTCCCCCTGTTGTCTTCGCTCATGAGTTTGCGCCGTATCCATTCGAGTTTTTATGTATGGAAGTTGCTGGTAGTGGGGTTCGTTCTCACTTCGGCATGGACGCAAATGGCGAATGCGCAGGTTCGCATCAGCACTTTTTCTGTCGACATTACGATCCCGCCCGGGCACCGCTGCATGGGGATATTGCCGATCAAGGCACAACAGATTGATGATCCCTTGCAGGCGGTCGGGGTGGTGTTGCTCGGCGAGGAGGCTCCGGTCGTCGTGGTGGCGTTGGATTGGTGCGAGGTACGAAATTCGGCGTACGATTTGTGGCGAGACCAGCTCGCCGAAGCAGCGTCCACCACGCGTGAGCGCGTCTTGGTCTGTTCGCTGCACCAGCATGACGCGCCCGTTACCGACAATCGAGCACAAGAGCTGCTGGATGAAGTTGGGCTGCAGGGCGAGTTGTTCGATGTCTCATTTCAAGCAGCCTGCATCTCCGATACGGCCCGCGCGATCCGTGTCGCGATCGAGCAGGCGCGGCCCGTGACACACATTGGAGTGGGGCAAGCCCAAGTCGAAAAAATCGCTAGCAATCGGCGCGTCGAGCATCCTGACGGCTCGGTGCATTTCGATCGCTATAGCCGGACGGAGCCAGATTCGTACCAAGCGACCAGCGCCCCCGGTGAAATCGACCCCTGGCTGAAGTCAATCAGCTTTTGGAATGGTGAACAGGAAATTGCCGTCTTGTCCTGCTACGCCACCCATCCCATGAGCTCTTACGGGATGGGTGCCGTCAGTGCCGACTTCATTGGCTTGGCTCGGCGGCGCCGACAAGTCGACACCCCTGGTACGCTGCAGGTCTATCTGACGGGCTGCAGTGGTGATGTCACGGCCGGCAAATACAACGACGGTTCATTGGCGGCACGGGGAATCTTAGCCGATCGACTGTATCGTGGCCTATCCGCCGCAGCGACACAAACCCAACGTAGCGAGCTGCCCGGGTGGACGTTTCGCAACGCAGAACTGACGTTGCCGTTCCAGGATGACGCGGAATTCACGCAGGCCGCGATGACCGCCGTTTTGCAGAATCCCCAGGTGAAGACTGAACAGCGAATCTTAGCGGCAATGGGCCTGAGTTCCTTGGAACGCGTCCAACGTGGCGAACCAATCGATGTACCGTGTGTCGATTTCGGAGCGGCGCAGTTCGTTGTGCTACCCGGTGAAGCCTTTATTGGATACCAACTGATGGCACAGCGTTTGAAACCGAAGTCGTTTGTGATGGTCAGTGGTTATGGCGAATGTTGGACCGGATACATTCCCACGGCGCGCGCCATGGCCGATGGATTTGACCATGGCTGGCGGTGGGTTGGTCCCGACTGCGAACCACTCGTTGAACAAGCATTGGCTGAAGCCCTTCACACGCCCGACGAATCTGGGCGGTGAACTGCGTGCCTGGGGCGGGGCGGCCCTACCTCGCGTGACTCCCTACCGAGAAAACATCTTTCGCGGCCTGCCGCCCTGCTCAGCAAGAGGTGTGATTGGTTCGATCAATGGGGGTGAGAATGGTAGTGCTGTCGCAGCAGGTCTTTCCCGTAGTCGTTCCCGTTGGGCGTTCGTATCACAGTGTGGATGTGGTCGCGTGTTGGCTCGGCGGTGCGAAACGGCGCCACCCGGCGTTGATGGTCGAACTCGATCAAAACAACCGGGCTGTGAATCCGATAGTAGTAGACGCTGCTGTCGGTCGTCCCGCCAATCCATGCAAAGTAGGTTTCGTCGAGGTGCTCTTTGACCTCGGACATCCGGATGGTCGCGTGTTCCGGCCGCATATTGCCGACGTATTCTTCGATCAAACGAAGCAGCCCCTTTTTCTGGCTGTCGCTGAGTTCTGACCCAACGAGACCGGCGTAATCAAGGACAACGTTGTCCTTGTAGGCCTCGGTCAAGTTGTTGTTGCCGTTCTTGTCCTGCATCAGGATCGCTTGGGACCGCTGTTCGTCGGTCAAGCTCTGCATGAACGCGAGCCCCTCGTCTTGCTCGTCTTGCATGACAACGGTGCCTTTGAATTTCCCCGCCTTGGCTTCAACCGGCTCCGCGCCCATGAAAACCGGGCTCATGACGACTTGGTCTCCCAACACGAAGTAGTTCACGACGACGTGGTGCCCATCGAGCTGCCAGCCCCAAGGTTTGGTTTCGGAGGGTTCGCCCATGATCGTGAGCCAGTACAGCCACTCGCCATATTCGTCGAAATTGTTGGCAAGTTCAGCGAGCGTACCATTGAGCTTCATCATGTCCTGGGTTTTCTTGAGCCCCTTGGCACTCAGGCTCTCACCGAGCATGTCGAAAGCTAGCTTTCGCTGTTCATCGGACATTTCATCAAAGCCAACGCCCTGCCGTTTCATTCTGTGACGGTTGTCCCACTGCCGCCATTCCGAGTCGTCAACCGCGAAAACGGTCCGCTTGCGTTGATCTTCGCTCAGTCCGGCCAAGAACGCTTTCGCAGCATCGCGAACAGGTTCGGTCGACACGCCCGTCGACTCGATCGAAAAGAGCTCCGGTTGGACACCTTCGGACGTGGTGATCCCAACGAATGGTTCTTCGATCCCAGGCGTTCGCCCGGGTCGCACGCCTGGGCGTTGTGAGTAAACGACGGCACAGGCACCGAACATCGCGATCACGGGAACCGCGATCCATCCCAATTTCTTATGCATTGAATCTCTTTCTAGTAGTGATCATCCGCGCCATCGCGGCTTCGTTGGCGGCTTACGAACGAGCGGGAAATTACGGTCTGAAATGGTGGTCGAACACTCCCCGGTCGACCATTCCGACCGCGGAGCGTTGGGCCACTTATTTTCCGCTCGTTCCTTACATCCAGTTCGACCAGTTGCTCACGCATCTGCTCGGCACGCTCGGGAAATTTGCTAGCGAGATCGTGCACCTCAGTCAGATTATAGAGGCAAACGCAACCGTCTTTCTGTTGCATCCCGCAAAAAACTGGCTCATCCGACGGAAGGGTGCGTGGGAGTACAGTGGAAGTTTCTTTTAGGTATCGCTCCAGCATCCAATCTGTTTTCAAAGACACCATTGGCGTACCATCGACCGGGAGATCCCTTGCCCAGCCCGCACCTCTGCAGAGCTTCGCTCCGTTTTTCCCGGCAGGCCCAGTCGAATTTCCCGGCAAGCAGCATAACGCTGTCAATCCAATCCCACCAATAAATCATGGGACACTTGAGTCATGCTTCCCAAACCTCCGGCGCACGCTTCCGTCGGATGATCCCAAAAATCTCCAATTGCCAACGGTCAACGACTCGCCAGCGATTCCAGGGCGTCAACATCGACCATCCCCAAACCGTGGGCGGGGGCGATGCGGCTCCGGAGAAAACGGGCTCCGGAGAAAACGGGCTCCGAATCGATTCCACCGCCCGTCGGTTCCACCGCCCGTCGATTCCACGGCCCGTCGGTTCCACGGCCCCCGGTTCCACGGCCCCCGGTTCCACGGCCCAGCGCCCGTCCATACAACATCACGGCGGCCGTCATCCACACGGATCAACCGGCCGTTAAACGAAGAACCATAGCGACAGCTTGCCATCGGCGCCGTCCGAAAACAGATCGCTGGCAAAAATCGCCGCCAGCAGAATGGATGCATTGGTCGCGGCGTGAACGATGATGATCGCCAACAGATCTTTTCGATAATAGAACCACAGGTTAGTCAGAACGGCCCACGGTAGCATGACCCACCACTCCCACATCATGTGCGTGCTCAGGAAGACGACGACCACGACGATGAAGCTGCGCCACGAGAACCGTCCCAACGGCAGCTCGCGAAAGTCCTGGTCCCCGTCATAAACATCCACATAACGCATTAAAAAGCTGCGCATGAACAGCTCTTCCATCACCGGGGTGACCAGCGCGTAGCCGACCATTCGCAACGCCAGAACCCACGAGACCCAGGCGACCCCAGCCATCGCCGGATCGAATTCGATCCCCTCGCCCTTGGGTTTGATCTCAGGGATCAACACGTACGGCAGAATCCACATCGCGGCCAACGCCACTCCGAGCATCAAATCGGCCAGGTTCATCCAGCCCAATTTCAGTCGTAGCTCACGATAACAACCCCGGGACCAAAAATACGCCAGAACTCCCACCGGAACAACAACGCGCAGCACGTAGAGCAACAGGGCAAAATCCGCAGGCGCAGCGTTGCTGAGTTCAACGACCAGCAGAAACGCGAGCATCGGGGCGATGTAAGGCAACATTGAGCGAATCTCTCGGTTCGATGGGCTTTCAGGCGAGGTAGTGATCGCCAATATGCCGGGAAAACTAGACCGTCCAAGCGGAATCGACAAGCCGAGACGCTCGGATCGATGAGGCGGTTGCGCGGGCGATGGTTGATGCTCTGTCCCCACTGCCGTCCTCTAGAACGCTGTCCGACCTATTGGCGCAGCACGCGTTCGTATTGGTCGACCATGGCGTCCCAACCGAACTCGTTGATGACCTTGGGGGCGGCGGTCGCCAGGCGTGCTCGCAAGGCGGGGTCAGCGAGGAGGGTGCGTAGACCGCCGGTGAGGGCGGTCGTTGAGTTCTCGACCAGCCAGCCGTTCTCGTTGTGCTCGATGGCTGCGCGGACGCCGCCACCGGCATCGACGGCGAGGGCGGCGAGTCCGCCGGCCATCGCTTCGAGCATCGCGGACGGAAATCCCTCGTACCGACTCGGCAGCACAAACACGTCGGACTCGGCGAGATGCGGCCACACGGAATCGACCCAGCCACAAAATTCAACACGGTGCTCGATCGCTCGATCGCGTGCCATTGTTTCGAGCTTATTGAATTCACTCCCATCGCCTAAGATTTTCAGTGTCCAGGCTGGTGTCTCGTCTCCAGGCGAGATCTCAGCGAGTGATTCCAGCAATCGATCGAAACCTTTCTCAGGCTCGAGTCGCCCCATCGCGATCAGGCGAACTGGCGAAGCGGCATGACTTGCGGCGCGCAGTTCCGTGTACCCTGGCGGCGGAGGCTCAACCGCCGACGGAATGACGACGGTGTTGGCCCGCATGCGATGATTGATCGTCGCGGCCACGTCGTCGCTCAAACAAACCACGGCATCGGCGTGGGGATACAAGCGGTCACGCAGCCACTCACGCAGTCGTCCAAGTGATTGATGGGCCGGATCGCTCCGTTCGCTGACGACGATGCGGAGAGGACGACGCAGGCCACGTGTTGCGAATAGAACGAGTACGTTTGTTGCGTCGCAGAACGACAACAGGACGTCGTAGTCGCCCTGCCGAATCTCGCGGCGCAATCTCGCAACGCGTTCCAACGATCCCGTTTTCCGCTTGGCCGTTGACATGACGTCGAGCGGAATCCAACGCACCGAGTCGCTTAGCCGGTGGCGACGATGAGCTCCATCATCGAGTGTGATTAAGTCAACACGGTGCCGCCGCGCAGCGAGTTGCCCCGACAATCCTGCCATCACTCGCTCGGCTCCTCCGCCATCGAGCGAATGGATCACGCACGCGATTCGGAGCGGCAACGGTTCATTCCCCGTGGCTCGGCCCGATGCTGAGCCCATGTGTTCGGCCGTTTCCTGGGAGGAACGATTCATGTGATCACTCGCCTCGAATCAGTCGGCTGCCTTTGCCCGTCAACCGAAGATAGGTATCCGAGGGAAGACCTTCGAGGCCGAGAAAATGAGCTTGCGTCGGCGGCGTGTTGGTGACCTTAAAAATCGCCGTCGCCTCATCCACCTCATCGAACATCGCCACTTTCACCATCTCGATCTTGAGGTCAGCGGCAGTTTCGAACTGCCGCCAGTAGAACTCGCCGCCGAGTCGCGGGATGTCCGTGCTACCTGCAGGTTTGTGTTTGAGGTTATCCCAACGGAACCCGGGGAAAACGACGGGCATGTACTGCATCCCATTCCGCTCGGCTTCGGCGCGATCGCCCGCCCAGCGTCCGGTGTCGGCGTGTTTTTCGTCGCCGTCGCGGCGCACATGCCCCACATTCCATGGGCTGAGGACGTCGAAGCGGCGGAGTGCCCGAGCCCATTCGGGATCGGTGACATCTCGCCACGGCCAATTGCAGCCGCCGATCAAGGTGACTTGATAGGGGCCATCGGCTTGGAAGAAATCGATCAGAGCGTGGGCGGTCTCGCTGCGAAATCGCTCGGGGAAAAACCCCCACACCGCGAGCACGGGACGGCCATCGTGATGCAGGTAGCGAGGATTCTCGATGATCTTCAGCTCGTCGACGAGAATTTCCCAATCGCTCGTGATCCGCGCGAGCAACTGGTCCTCGGCCACGCCACTCATGTCGTACTCGACCGCGAAGACGCGTCCACTCTGCTCCGCTGCCGCCGCGGCATGACGGAGCACACGCGTCGAATCAGGATGCTTTGTTTCGGATACAAATCGTTGGACGAGAGCGCCGTCGATCCCGTACTGGCGCATCCAATCGAAGTGCCGAGCGACCGTTTGCCGGTTTGCCGAGCTGAACAGCTCGGCTTGTCCACCGTCCGGGTAGGTGAAGCCCGCAGCGGGGTACTTTTCGCTCGCAGAATACTCGCTCATGTCCGGCCACATTTCGAACGTCAGCGATTCCGGCGCGAGTCGTTTTCGGTCGCCGCTCCAGTGAACCCATCCTCTGCCACTCGGGTCATCGGGGCAGCGGAACCAGCCTTGGTACCCACAGAGCACTTTGTGATGCAGGGTGGTCGCGTCGATAGGACGGGATCGGTCGGCTGCGCGTACACAACGTGCCGATCCACAGATGCTGCTGATCGCGCCTAGGATCAGGAACAGAACCAGGCAGGCACGAATGGCCGGGCGAACGCCACTTTGGTTCGCTGCGGGAGCGTCGGGAACCATCGAAAACCGCTCGGCCATTCGTCGTCGGTTCATGATTGTTTGCCGGTATCGTTGGTGATCGAAGGCATTCCGAAGCGAAAGCCGGGCTGCAAACGATGCCCTCGGATAAATTCCGCCGCGTCCATTTCCTTTTTCCCCGCTGGCTGCAATCGCTCGACGATCACTTTTCCATCGCCACAACCGATCGCCATTTCATCTTTGGTGTCGCTGGCGAGCAGGCAACCTGCCTCGCCCGCGCCAACGGAGGCGTCAGCTTGGGGGGTGACCCTCAAAATGGCCAGTCGGACGGGCGGTTTGCCTGGTTTGGTCTCGGCAAACGTGTACGCGATTGGCCAAGGTTGCATCCCGCGAATGAGACAATCGATGTGGTGTGCCGAGCGCGACCAATCGATCTCGGCTTCCGCTTTGCTGAGGCGTCGTGCCTGGGACACCCGCGATGGATCCTGGACGCCGCCCATCGGTGGCATGGGCTCACCACGGGCATGATCGGCAAGTTCGTGATCGAGTAATTGGATTGCCTCGAGAGTGGCTTCGACGCCGACCTCTGAGAGACGCACTTCGAGCTGCCCGGACGTTTCAGTCGCTCCGATCAGTGTCCGGCGTGTCGCGAGGATCGGACCGCCATCGAGTCGCGGGGTCATGTGGATCACGCTCACTCCCGTTTCCGCATCGCCGCTGAGTACCGAACGCTGCACCGGAGCTGCGCCGCGGTAGGCAGGTAACAGCGAGCCATGCAGATTGATGCCTCCCCAGCGTGTCGTCGCGAGTGCAGCGGGGCGGAGTATTTGACCATAGTCGCACACCACCATCAGATCGGCTTCGAGCGCAGCGAGTCGCCGCACGACTTCGTCCTCGTTGATATCGCCGGGTGATTCGAGAGGCAGCCCATGCGAAACGGCCCAGTCATGAACGGGGGCAGGAGGCGGCCCCCCTCGACTTCGGACGGGTGGCCGGGGGCGAGTGATCACGAGTGGGAGTTCATGTCCCGCAGCCCGGATCGCTTCAAAGGCGGGTACGGCGAACGGGCCCGTGCCCATCAAGACGATGCGTCGTTTGACAATGCTCATGTGTACGCTTTCTCACGTTCTGCCAATCGGCGAGCCAGTTCGGCATCGTCGGGGATGGTGCCGGTATTCCGGAGGGACTCATACGTCGTCTCAAATTCAGCGAGTGCGTGTTCGATATCACGTTTCGCTTCGTTGCCGATCCGATCAAAGAACATCACCCCGTCGAGATGATCGACTTCGTGCTGGACAACACGCGCCAAGAATCCATCCAGCTCCATGTTGATCTCGTTGCCCTGCAGGTCGTAGCCCTGCAGCCGGACTGTTTTGGGCCGTTTGACTTGCGCGTACACGCCCGGCACGCTGAGGCAGCCCTCTTGTCCCGATTCACTTCCCTTGGGTCGATCAATCACTGGATTGATGACGACCCACTCTTCCCCTTCGCCCCGCTCGCCGCTCGGGTTGGCGACAAACATCCGAATCGGCAAGTCAACTTGATTTGCAGCCAGTCCGACGCCTTCGTTGTCGTACATCAGATCGAGCATCTCAGCCGCCATTTCGCGAAGTTTCGCGTCGACTCGCACGATTGGGCGACTGCGGTGCTGCAGTGTGGGGTGGGGGTGGTGGATGATCGAAAGGGCCATGGCGTCGACAGTAATCAGTGGTGGGGGGCAATCAGTACGGTGATTATGGAGCATGGAGGAGGATTTGATAAGAACCTAGACGAGAGGTGGGGTGAGAAGCTGGGGAGATCGCTTTGGGGAAAAATACCGTTACCTGCACAAATTGTATCGATTGGAGTGGTCAACTCGATCCGGATCGCTACTACCCATGCAGAGACCGCGACACCGAGTCGACGCGGTTGATTCGAAACCTCCCCAACAGAGAACTTAAGATGAAAAAGTTAGTTTGCCTCGTTGCCATGCTCTCCACGTCCAGCCTCTCAGCAGGCGATCAGTGCCCGCTTGCCGCTGCCGCCGCCCATCGAGCGGCCAACACCCTTGTCGCCGCACCCGCAGCCCAGAGTGACATCGTCGATACCGCAGTCGCCGCGGGTCAATTCAAAACCTTGGTCGCCGCCGTCAAGGCAGCCGGCCTGGTTGACACGCTCAAGGGAGACGGCCCGTTCACCGTGTTCGCCCCCACCGACGCCGCGTTTGCCAAACTGCCATCGGGGACGGTGGAATCGCTGCTCAAACCTGAGAATCTCAAGAAGCTGCAGAGCATCCTGACCTACCACGTTGTGGCCGGCAAAGTCATGGCAGCGGACGCCGCGAAGTTGAGCAGTGCGAAAACGGTGGAAGGTCAACAGATCGCGATCAAGGCTGGAGACGGCGGCGTCATGATCAACCAATCGAAAGTCATCAAAGCAGACATCGTCACCAGCAACGGGGTGATCCATGTGATCGATAGCGTGCTGCTGCCGGCCGACAAGGACATCGTTGCGACCGCCGCGGGCAGTAAAAACTTCTCCACATTGGTGGCGGCCGTGAAGGCTGCTGGTCTCGTTGAAACACTCCAAGGCGAGGGACCGTTCACGGTTTTTGCACCCACCAACGAAGCGTTCGCTGCACTGCCCGAAGGCACGATCGCCAACCTGCTGAAGCCTGAAAACAAGGACCAACTGGTGGCCATCCTCACCTACCATGTTGTTCCCGGTGAAGTCCTCGCTGCCGACGCAGCCAAATTGTCGTCCGCGAAGACGGTTAATGGCGAAGAACTCGCGATCAAGTCCGCAGATGGCAAAGTGATGATCGACGGAGCGACCGTCACCGCCGCCGATATCAAGACGAGCAACGGCGTGATCCATGTCATCGACCAAGTGTTGCTCCCCTAAATCTCGTTGCCACCAATTATTCAAATTCGACGCCTGGACAACACCGTCCAGGCGTTTTTTCGTTTTCACAAGGAGCAAGTCGATGGGTGCGTACGTTGTATTGGGCGGTACCGGCGCGGTCGGTTCTCCATTGGTTGAGCGACTCGTTGGTAACGGCCATCAAGTGATGATCGGTGCCCGTGAGCCGGAGAAAGCGAGGCCGCTGGAGGAGCGATCGGGATGTGATGTCTGCCGAGTCACCGCGGATAATTCCGCGTCGATCGAGGGCTGCGTGAGGGCGGCAGTGGAGAAGTACGGGCGGCTGGACGGCGTCGCGAACTGCATCGGATCGATCCTCTTGAAACCGGCCCACTTGATCACCGATGATCAGTGGCTTGAAACACTGACGACCAATCTGTCCTCGTCGTTTTTTCTCGCCCGGGCGGCTGCCCAAGCGATGCGGGATGCAGGCGGTGCGATCGTCTTGGTATCCTCCGTCGCGGCTCGCTATGGGATAGCCAATCACGAAGCGATCGCGGCAGCGAAAGCGGGCGTCGAGGGTCTGACACGATCACTCGCCGCGACCTATGCGAACCGAAACATTCGCGTCAATGCCGTCGCACCCGGGCTGGTGAAATCGGACATGACACGCAGCCTGTGGGAATCTCCAGCGATCGCGAGGGCGTCGGAAAAGATGCATCCGCTCGGCCGACTCGGTGAGCCCACGGAAGTCGCCGAACTCATCGGCTGGCTATTGGAGCCCACCGCGGGATGGATCACGGGCCAGGTGATTGGCATCGACGGCGGATTGGGATCCGTTGCGTCGCGACGATGAACGATGGGCAGGGATGTCTCGGAGAAACGTGGCGTCTCATCGCGGGCCGGGGAAAAAGGCGTTAGTGCGCCGCACATATTCGCGGTAGTCGGGCTTACTCTCTTGGAGAGATTTCTCTAGCAAAGTCACGCCTGAAACTCGCATTAAGAAAATGGACATCGTGATCGGCCCGATCACCATCCACGCCACGTGACTGGTCCCGTAGGCGGCCAGGAACAGGCCCCACCAAACCAGGAAATCGCCGAAATAGTTGGGGTGGCGGGTGTATCGCCATAGCCCCCGGTCGAGAACTTTGCCTTGATTGTCTGGATCGGCTTTGAATCTCGCTAATTGCCAATCGCCGATTGACTCAAAGAACAGGCCCGCGGCGAACACCAGCGTGCCGGCGATGGTCAGCCAGCCTGGGTGGTGGTCACTGCCGTCGTAGAGCGTTTGCAGGGGCAGCGAGACAATCCACATAACCACGGCCTGGACGCCAAAGACGGTCAGTAGGCTGACCCAGGGAAATGAGCTGCCCCAATGCTGACGCATTTTCTGATAGCGAGGGTCTTCGCCTTTGTCATGGTTCCGCCAGGCTAGGTACACGCTCAACCGGACTCCCCACAGGGTCGTCAGGCACGGCACGAGCACGCTGTCGCCGGTCTCGCCCCGTGACCAATATGCCGTCCAGCCAACCACCACAAATCCGAGTCCCCAAGCGATATCGATAATACTGACATCACCGAGAAAGAGACTGACCAGCCACATGGTGAACATGAGCACGCCGATTGCGATGGCACAGTATGTCAGGCTCAGCAGCATAGGATTACTTTTCAAATAGATAGTGCGAAACGTACCACTCATTCCCGTCATGGGCGGCAAAAAGTTCTTCACAAGCCATGAAGAAGATCCGCCATCGATGCAGCCAGCGGCTTGCATCGGGGCGACCATAGGTCTTGGCCAAGACCGGCCGGAGAGATTCAGCGGCGGCGTCCAGATTCGCGAGCCATGCGTGAGACGTTTTCGCATAGTGGCCCCCATTCCACTGCCATTGCTCAACGACCTGCAACGAACCACCACAGCGTGGCAACCAGTCTTCGCTGGGCATCATGCCACCGGTAAAAAAATGTCGCCCCATCCAGTTCTGGGCCCCTTCGGTTTCGAACAAGTACGGTGTCGTCGCGTGACAAAACAGGTGCGCAAACAACCGCCCCTGCGGTCGCAGCCAATGGTGAATCTTCTCCATCAAGCGGTCGTGGTTTCGCATGTGTTCGAACATCTCAACGGAGACAATCCGATCAAATGTTTCGATCGACTGAAACGCATTGATATCGGCGGTCACAACATTGAGATTTTTGATCCCCCGATCACGAGCGCACGACTCGATGAAGCGGCGCTGCGAGTTGGAATTTGAGATCGACGTGATACGACTCTCGGAGAACTTTTCGGCCATCCACAGCGATAGCGATCCCCATCCGCAACCGAGTTCGAGAATATCCATGCCATCGACCAGGCCAGCATGCGAGGCAGTGATCTGCAACGCGTTTTCCTCGGCCTCCCCGAGCGTCGCGGTATCCGGATCCCAATAGCAACAACTGTACTTCCGCTGCGGCCCCAAGACGGATGCGAAGAAGCTCGCGGGGACTTCGTAATGTTGATCGTTCGCTTCGTGGGTGGAGACCGCAATCGGCTGGGACGCGACCTCCGCTCGCAACGTCTCGATGGCGTCGGCGGGCTCGGTTTCCTCCAGGTCGCGCAGCCGGCGGCTTAGCAATCTACGGATGCCGCGGCGCACGATCCAATCGGGAACGTGGCCTTGCTCGGCAGCCTCTGAAAGATGAGTGAGCAGGTAGGTTGGCAACGCAGAGAGTACAGATGTCGATGCATTCATGCTGGGGGCTTGTCCCATACAATCTGGACAACTCTGGCGGTGTTTTCGCGAAACGCGGCTTCGCAGTAGCATAGGTAGTACTCCCACATTCGAATAAAGCGGTCGTCGAACCCGAGTGTGCGAACCTCGTCGAGTCGTTCGAGGAAACCATCACGCCAGTGCATGAGTGTTTGTGCGTAGTGCAACGACATGTCATCGATCGATTGCAATCGAAACGATGTCATGCTGCTGGCTGAATTTTGAAGTGCGACAATCGAGGGCAGGAATCCACCCGGGAAAATGTATTTCTGAATAAAGTCCACGGAACGACGATAGGCGTCATAACGTTGCTCGGGCATCACGATGGCCTGCATGACACATCGCCCGCCAGGCTTGAGCAGATTGTTGCACTGGCGAAAGAAATCGTTCAGATGGCGTTCGCCAATCGCTTCGATGACTTCGACCGAAACGAGTTTGTCGAACTGACCGTGGAGATCCCGGTAGTCACTCGAGAGTGTATCGATGCGGTTGCTCAGACCAGCCTCGCCGACGCGATCGTTCGTCATTTCGAATTGAGCCTGCGAGATCGTTGTCGTCGTGACGTGACAACCATATTGCTGGGCAGCATGTAAGGAAAACCCGCCCCATCCGGTGCCGATTTCGAGCACCCGGTCGCTCGGCTGCAGATCGAGCTTGCCGCAGATGCGATCGAGTTTAGCCAGCGAGGCGTCATGGAGCGACGTCTCGTCGTCTTCAAACCAAGCGGATGAGTACATCATCGTGGGATCGAGGAACAATTCGAAGAACGCATTGCTGAGGTCGTAGTGGGCGGCGATATGACGTCGGCTGCCATGACGTGAATTGTCGTCGAATCGAAATGCCAGGTGACCCAGACGCCCCGCGACCGCTGCCAAGCGTGTGGTGATCGAAGAAGTGCGATCGAGATTGCGGCAGAGAATCCGCAGGAAGGTCGTTAAGTCGTCCACCTCCCAATGACCACGCAGGTATGATTCCGCCAGCCCGATGGCGCCCTGGGATGCGAACAGGCTGTAGAACGACGGGTCATTGACCTGCCAGGAAACGCTCAGCGGCGAATCCCACGGGCCGAAGACCTTGGTCGACTGAGCATCGGTGAATTGAATCTGACCGCCCTGGAGTGAATCCAGCCAGTCCAGCAGCTTGCGCCGGGTGACTCGCTGCATCCATGTAAGGTTCCTGGCCGGCGCAGTGTTACCCGCGGACTCGGAAACGGTAGGTCGCCAGCTGGCTGTTGCGTATTGGGTGTGGGTCCCGCTCGACATCGTGTGTGCTCTCGAAACGCTTCTCAAGGAGTGGAGTTCAACGTGACTTCAGGTGGTTTGGGGTGTGGGTAGAAGGGGGCTTTCTTGAGCCACAACCGCAATGCTTGCCAGTAGATACCACTGACGACTTGGCCGGTCATCAGTGGGAACCGCAACAGCGTTTTGGTCAGTTGCGGTGAAGTGAGCGGTTTCCTTTTGAGCAGCAGCGTCGCGTCAAAAAGACAACCGTCCTGATCATGGTCTTCCAGATGCATCGAGAGGCTTGAGCCCGGCTGACTCAATCGCCATTGATACTCCAGGTCCATGGGCAGAAACGGTGAGACATGAAATGCTTTGGCGCATCGATGTCGCTTGATTCGCTGCTCGCCTCCCCAGGGAATCACGTAGCAGTGTCGCTCTCGCCAGGGCGTGTTGGTGACCTCAGCGACAACAGCTGCGAGCGATTCACCATCACCATGAAAACAATAGTAGACGGTGATCGGGTTGAAGACCAAACCGGCGTACCGCAGATGCGCAAGCATCCGAATCGGTCCATCGAATTCCAATCCTGCATCCGTCCGCACAGTCTGCCGAATGGTATCGGCGAGCGATTCCTCCGCTCTGCCTGGAAAGTCCTGTCGGTTGTACCGGACCAAACTGAAGCGACGCGTCGAGAGGAAGGGCGCCAAGTCGAAGATCTCTTCGATCTCATCGAGGTCGAGATAAAACAGAAACAGGGGATAGCAGAATTCATGCGACTTCGTTCGGAACCGCCGATGGCGTATCGAACCTTCGTAGAGGCAACTATGGTTGGCTTTCATGAGCTGACACCTGCCGTCGATGCGGTCGTCTGGAAACGTTCCTGACGGGCCTCCATGGTCCAGCCAGGAACACCAAACTCGCCACACACGGCCAGACCGCTGACGACGCCATCTTCATGGAATCCGTTTCGCCAGTACGCGCCGCAGTAGGATGTTCGACGCCGCCGAATGACCTCGCCATGACGTTTTTGAACGGTCGACCGCTCCGTGGTAAAGAGTGGGTGTGAATAGTGGAACCGCCCCAGTACGGTGGCCGGATCGATGATGTCATCGTTGTTAAGCGTCAGGCAGAACGTTTTCGCGGACTCGATCCCCTGTAACAAGTTGAGGTTGTAGGTCACCGTTGGGCGTGTTTCAGGTTGCCGTGAGATATGGTAGTTCCAGCTCGCCCACGCACGCCGCCGCCGAGGCAGAACCGATTCATCGGTATGCAGCACGGCGGTGTTCTCGCCGTAGGGGAAAGCAGAGAGCAACTCCGTCTCGATCGCATCTGCGTCATCGAGGATTCGCAAAGCCTGGTCGCTGTGGCAGGCGAAAATGACTTCGTCGAAACCTTCCTCGCCACCGGCGTGATCGACCCTCACCTCATTCTCAAAACGGCGAACGCTGTGAACGGGACAGGCACAGAGGATCTGGTCGCTGAACGGCTCGATCAACTTGGTCACGTACCTCTGAGAACCGCCCACGACCGTCCGCCAGACGGGGCGATCGGTCAGACTGAGCAGACCATGGTGATGATAGAACTCCAGGATAAAGCGGATTGGAAAGTCCGCGAATGACGCTCGTGGACAGGACCAAATCGCCGCTCCCATTGGCAGCAGGTAGCGTTCAGCGAATGGGCGAGAGTATTTGCCTGCGGCCAGGTATTCCCCCACGGTCTGAGCTTCGGACACACGGTCGATATCGCGAGGTCCGTTACGATTGAAGCGGGCGATGTCTGACAGCATTCTCAAGAACGAAGGCCGCAGGGCATTCCGGCGCTGGGCGAAAACGCCATTGATCGAGGTGCCATTGTATTCCGTATGAGAGCGATCGCAGCGGACGCTGAAACTCATTGACGTGGGCGCCGTCTCGACGTCCAAGTCGCGAAGCATTTGCGAGAAAACCGGATACGTTCGGTCGTTATAAACCAAGAAACCGGTATCGAGATCGTGGTGTTTGTTCGCGGTTCCCACGCGAACCGTGTGCGCATGCCCTCCGACGTGTTGGGATGCTTCGAAGACGGTAACGTCGTGCTGACGCGATAGAACCCGGGCGCAGGTGAGCCCGGAAATTCCCGATCCGACGATAGCGATACGCACAACTCACCTCAATGATCCAACGCTGATTTTTCTAACGGGAGCTTTGTAGGCACCGCTCGCAAAATGACCACTTGCCAGCGTACGTTTTCGGTAGATTGGGACCACTGCCCCGAGCGACCAAATCGACTTCGGACGGGAGAATATTCCCACCCTACGTTCACCACGGCTCGGTGTCGCAATGGGACGCAATTACTCAGTTACGACTATTTTACTGGTCATTGGCAAGCGGTGTGCTACAAATGACAGCGTTATTCTGATGGAACGTTACCTAACATCCGGAAGCTACCGTGGCCGACGCCAAAATCCCGTTCATACCACATGCCGACTTCGAGTCGGCTCATGAGCAGGATTTCGCTGAAATTGACTGCGCTCTCTACGTCGAGGAAGACGACCGCCCGGTCCGGGACGCTGGACACGCGGCGGCCACCTTCTTAACAGCCGTCGAGGAATGTCGAATTTTGACGTTCGAAGGGGAGCAGTTCCTATTCAAGCGTGTCAACTTTCTCCGTTTTCGCGCCCACGCGTTGAGCTCCACGCTGCGGAACCAGCGTCGGCCTCGGAAAACCGAAGCCGAGATCCGACGCTTGCTTGACGACGCCAACGACACTCGCGAGGAGATCGCTCGTGCCAACTTGCGTCTGATTTCGTTTGTGTGTCGCAAAATGTCCTCGTCGAGCGACGAGTTTGACGAGTTCGTGGCAGAGGCAAATGCGATCCTGCTCAACGCCATCGATAAGTTTGACTTCAGTCGCGGCTATCGTTTCAGCACCTACCTGACCCATGCCGTTCAGCGGCATCTCTCGCGATTGATTGGCCGCGCGTGCAAGCGGCGATCTCGGGAGTTGAGTGACGGCAACGAAGCGCTCGACTGGGCCGCGGAGACCGTGGACTCGGATCAGCCTTCAGCCTCGGATATGTTGGCTGCGGCCACGGTGGTGCTCAAAGAGATGGAGGAAATTCTTGACGAACGCGAGTGTTTCATTGTCCGCGGTCGGTTTGGCTTGGACGGTTCTGAGAAAGGAAAATCATTGCGTGCTCTGGGGGACGAAATTGGAATCAGCAAAGAGCGAGCGAGGCAAATCCTCTATCAGAGTTTGGAAAAACTCGCTCAAGTCGCACAGCCTTTTGAATCCATGTTCGCAGTGAAATAGCCATGAATTACCAACCGAAGAACTGGATGAAATACGTACTGCTCATTGCGGCGATCTACCATTTCATGTGGGGCGGGCTGGCGATCGGCATGCCCACTGAGATGCTCGCCTGGCTGGGCGTGCAAGCGTCCCCGACGGAAGCCATTTTTTGGCAGTGCATCGGCATGATTGAGGGCGTGCTCGGCGTCGGATTCCTGATTGCAGCTACGAATCCATACCGGCATTGGCCAATCGTGCTGGTGGGCTTTCTGGGCAAACTGTTGGGCGTGATTGGGTTCGCGGTGGCATTGTCGTCGAGCGAGTTGCAGGCCCAGTTTGGATGGGTGATTCTGACCAACGATCTGGTCTGGCTCGTCCCGTTTCTGCTCATTTTGTGGGGCGCGGTCCAACATGATCACGCTGTCGGCTCCGCCTACGACACGCCGGAAGCGGATGTGCCGCTGCAGGAATTGCGCACCAATACGGGGCGGACGCTTGATCGCCTCGCTAGCGAGCGACCTCAGATGGTCGTGTTTTTGCGTCATTCGGGCTGCACGTTTTGCCGCGAAGCACTCGCGGAAATCTCCGCGCGGCGAGATGAGATCGAAGCCACCGGCTGCGGCATCGTGTTGGTGCACCTGGGCGAGGGCGACGGCAGAGAGTTTTTTGCTCAGTATGGGATGGACGACGCCCCGCGAATCTCCGACCCGCAATGCCGCCTCTATCGCCAGTTCGGACTCGATCTCGGCGATTTCCGTCAACTGTTCGGGATCCGAGTGTGGGTGCGGGGGATCGTCGCCGGTCTGCTGCATGGCCACGGACTGGGCTGGCCGCAGGGGAACTCCTTCCAGATGCCGGGCGTGTTTACCTATTACCAAGGTCAGGTGATCGAGGGTTTCCAGCACGACCAAGCCTCCGACCGTCCCAACTACGTCGAATTGGCAAAGCATGCCGCCACGCTGATTCCGGCGGCCGTCGCGGGTTGTTGACTCCGTACTTTCTGCGATATTACCGTGATTCACCCACTGGTTGGTCAGACGGTCCCGGAATTTGAAAACGCAAGAACTAGCATTACCCCTGAGCGGGCCCGACCGCAAATCGCTGCGGATCGCGGAGACCTTTACGAGCCTGCAGGGCGAAGGATTGCTGACGGGCGTGCCGAGTTTCTTCATTCGCACCAGCGGCTGTAATTTGCGTTGCTGGTTTTGCGATACGCCCTATGCATCATGGAATCCGGAGGGTGGTCAGTCAACGATCAGTGACCTGATCGAACAGGCGGGACGGGCCCAGATGCCTACCGACGGCGACCGAACATCTGCATCGATGGTTGAACACGTGGTGCTGACGGGCGGTGAGCCGCTGCTGATGAAGGGGATGGCTGAACTGGCGATCGGTCTGCGTGCGGCGGGACTGCACGTGACGATCGAGACAGCGGGGACGGTCGATGTCGAGGTGCCCAGCGATCTCCTGTCACTGAGTCCCAAGCTGAGTCGGAGTGCGCCGGGTCAAGGTTCGGGGCCCGCGTTGGCCGGCGACTCCCGTTGGGCTGAGCTGCACGAACAGCGGCGGATGCCGATTGCGGTGATGCGGCGGTTAATTGACCGCGCACCGGCCGTGCAGGTCAAATTTGTTGTTGATTCACCGGACGAGTACGACGAGATCCTCGAGGTGGTGGGAGATCTAGGCGTTGCTGCGTCGGATGTATGGATCATGCCTCAAGGCATCAGCGTCGAGCACCTCGACGCGGCCGCGGTGTGGCTGCGACCGTGGGCGGCCGCCGCCGGATTCCGATACTGCGACCGCATGCAAATCCGCTGGTACGGCAACCGGCGCGGCACATGAATCAACCGCCTCTGCCTGGCGAGGATCGCGACTCACCTGGATCGAAGGAGCGTTCGGCCACCCCTGCAGACCGTCACGTTCGACGCGTGTCGAGCGGAGCCGAGGACGAGCCGTTCGATGCTCCGATCCGGGGCGGCTTGCGTCGTTCGGCATGGTGGCTACGCGTGGCCGCTGGATTCATGTCCGTGGGACTCATCATGCCGCTGGGCGTGGCCCGGGCGCTGTCGCCCGCCGCGTCTGGTTTAGGTACCCATCAACAACTCGGTTTGCCGCCCTGTTCGATGCGAGTTTTATTTGGCATGCGTTGCCCTGCCTGCGGGATGACCACGTCATGGAGCCATTGGACGCGAGGTCATTGGTGGGTGTCCGCGGAAGCCAACGTGGGCGGTTTCTGTTTGGCGTTCCTCGTTGTGGCCGTCGCGATGCTCGCCTCACGAGTGACGTGGACAGGTCAATTACCGGGGACACGTACGCTGACGGTTGTCGGCTGGGCGATCGTGGGCACGGGCGTCGTGACGCTCGCCGACTGGCTGGTTCGATTGTCCGGGTGACCTGACATTTCGTGGTTGAGCAAGAACTCTTTACGGTCGAGGCCGCCTGCGAACCCGGCGAGCCCGCCTCCGGTGGCAATAACACGGTGGCAGGGAACAATGATGGACAATGGGTTGCGGGCAACGGCCGAGCCGACGGCCCGGACCGCGGAGGGCCGGCCGATCATGCCGGCGATCTCACGATACGTCCGCGTCGCCCCCGCCGGGATCAGCTTGAGCTGATGCCACACCTGTTGCTGGAACTCCGTACCGCTGAAACGGCATGGTAGGTCAAAGCAAAATTGGCCGTCGGCAAAGTAGGCCGTGAGTTGTGCGACGACGCGGTGCGTGAAATCATGCCGCCTCCAGTCCACCTCGGCGGTGTCGTTGGACCAGCATTTCGGCTCAGGCTGATGATCGTCGAAATACAGACCCACGCAGTGCGGGGTGTCATCGACATCATCGCTCACGCTGATCCGCAGTCGCCCCACGGGGCTTTCCCAGCTCGATTGGATAGCGGGCAGCATTGTGTGATCTCGTTTTCGGGTGGTGGTGGTGCGGGAATTGTCGCCCGACGGCGGCGCCCGTCTGAGCCGGAACACGCTGGTTCCTCACGACGAGAGGAGCCCCTCGGTCGACAATATCGCCCATTCGACCGCTTGGCTCAGACTGGGTAGAATGGGCGATCGACCGTGATTGTGGTAGCTGGCTTGTGGTCTGCGATTCGCCAATCGCAATCGGGTGCTCTGATCACATTTGAGAGCCCGGCCAGATCCAACGGTTCTCGGCGGCCAACGTTCACGCTCTTTCCAACACCGACACCATGCCTTTGAGGTCTTCTGTGCCAATGTCTACTTTGTATTTAACCCCCTTACTGCGTCGCACTGCGGCGGCGTGTCTGGTGCTTTCGGCGGCAAACTCGCTGCCAACCGCGACGGCTACTGCTGAAAGCCCCGGTTCCCCAACGATCAATCTCGCCAATCCGCCAGCGGATCTGAACGTCAGTCCGATGGATGTCCAGATCGTCGAGGCTTACCCCGACCTGCGGATCAGTCGCCCGATCGTGATGACGGGTGCTGGCGACGGGAGTGGGCGTTTGTTCGTGGCCAGCCAAACGGGCGAGATCTACGTTTTTGACCAGGACAGTGAACAGGTCGACGAGCCCGAGCTCTTCATCGATCTGAGTGACCGGGTGGGATACAAAGATCGCGAGAACGAAGAAGGTCTGCTTGGTCTCGCGTTCCACCCCAAATTCAAACAGAACGGCAAGTTCTATGTTTACTACACGACTTCCCAGCGGCCCCACGTTTCCATCATAAGCGAGTTCCGCACCAAGAAAGGATCGCAGCACCAATGGGGCGATCCCGACAGCGAACGTGAATTGATGCGAATCGACCAGCCGTTTTGGAATCACAACGGCGGCACGGTCGCGTTCGGCCCCGACGGATATCTGTATATCGCGTTGGGCGACGGTGGCAAAGGCAACGACCCGCTCAAGTCAGCCCAGGACCTCAGCAAACTGCTCGGCTCGATCTTGCGGATCGACGTGGACACAAAAGACGACGGACTGGCCTATGGCATTCCCCAGGACAACCCACTGGTTGGGCGTTCCAACGTTTGGCCGGAGATCTACGCTTGGGGCATTCGCAACATTTGGCGGATGTCGTTTGACCCGGTCACCGAGGAACTTTGGGCCGCCGACGTCGGCCAGAATGACTGGGAAGAAATCGACCTGATCCGCAAGGGCGGCAACTACGGTTGGAGTCTGCGTGAAGGCGCCAACCGCTTCACCTTGGACGGCGAGAAAGGTTCGGACGTCAATGACAAATACATCGAACCGTTGGTCGAATACCCGCACACCGACGACTGGGGAAAATCCGTCACCGGCGGCCTGGTTTATCGCGGCAAGGAAACACCATCACTCGATGGCTATTACCTCTACGGTGACTATGTCAGCGGCCGGTTGTGGGCGATGAAGATCGACCCTCAGTCCAAGAAGGTGCTTGAGAACCGTCCGATCGCCTGGGAGCAACTGCCTGTCTTCACGTTCGGGCAAACCGAATCGGGCGAAGCCTTGATGAGCACGATGATGGGCGGTGGCCGGATCTATAAATTTGTTGCGGGGAAAGCCGACGCTGCGAAGGAATAGTGAACTTGATATCGCGTCTCCGCCGGGCCTTGTTCGGCGACCCAATCCGCATCGCCTCCGACGAGGGGCGATTGTTGAGGCTGCAGATCGGCCAACGCGTCATCCTCGATGACGCGTTGTTCGTCGTCGCCGAGCGTGACGAATTGCGAGACGCGCGAAACCCCGGTGTCCGATACTGCCTCGTCACCTATGACGAGGCGGCAGGACCGACCCGTTTGCCCGACGCACCCTGCGTGATCGACTCCCGGCGACTCGAGGCGGACTATCAGGGGACGGACGTAAGTATTGTCACGGCGCCGCCCCTTCGATCGAATGCCGGACCTTTGGCAGTCGATGACAACGCGAATCCACCAGACACGTCTCACGCGTCTGGTATTTGGCTTGACTGCCGACTGGTTCGCAAACGGGTGACGTAAAGGAACGAGTGGAAAATTGTGGCCGAACGCTCCGCGGTCGGAGCGTTCGGAGCGTTCGACCGCGGAGCGTTCGACCACAATTTCAGACAGTAATTCTCCGCTCGTTCCTAAACCATCACGGCGACTGAGAAGCGGTGGGTACGGTTTTGGCCTTTGCGTCCTGGGTCGACCGCTCGCCTCGTCAGGGCGAATGTGCCCCGTCGCTCGCCCCGCTCCATGGGACGATATGGCACAATGTCGTACAGGTCGCCGCATTCACCTTGGAGGAACGTTCCATGATCGATTCAAAACCTGAACTAGCCAACCGAGTGGGGACGTTGCCGCCGCACAGTCCGGTCGGTGATCTCCAAGATCCGTCCGGTGTTGTGCACGACAAGAACGAAGTTCCGGTTGTGGTTTACAGTCACGCGCGGGGGCCGATCGCGGAGATGACGTTTTTGCAGCGATCATTATTGTTCGCGGAATTGGCGATGATCTCGTACAACGATGAGCGTGAAGCGACCGAGGCGGCTGGTTTCGTCGGATTTCCTGACGTGACCTTTTTCGATCACGATGGCTCGCAGGCCTATCGGTTCCGGAACGATTCCGACTGCGTGATCGCATGCCGGGGAACGGAGCCGAATGAATGGAACGACATCCGAGCGGACGCCAACGCCGCTTCCGTCTTGGCAGAGACGGCGGGTAAGGTGCATCGGGGATTTAAAACCGAAGTCGATGATTTGTGGCCGATGCTGGAGACGGCGCTGATGGGCAACGATCAACCCGTGTGGTTCTGCGGTCACTCGCTCGGTGGTGCGATGGCGACGATTTGTGCGGGGCGTTGCTTTCTCTCACATATCCAGAGCGTCCCGAGTGCGTTGTTCACCTATGGCAGTCCCCGCGTTGGGAATAAACGGTACATTAACTTTGTCAAACTCGATCACTATCGATTCGTTAACAACAACGATATCGTGACTCGCACGCCACCGGCGTGGATGGGGTACCGTCACTGCGGCACCGAAGTTTACATTGACCGCGATGGGCACATCGGGCATCTCGGTGCGGTGCAAAAACGTCATGATCGCTGGCGTGGATTCCTCAACAGCCTGCGCCGATTTCGCATCGATCACTTTTCCGATCACCCGTTGCATCAATACCTCGGGCCGATTCTCGAGGCGGCGCGTCACGAGCAGGTTGACTTGGCGAGCGGCGATGATGCCGTCGAGGCGGCCGAATTGACCCGCTGACGCAGGTGCTCGAAACGCAAAGATGTTACCCTTCGAAGTTTTGAAATGAAGGGAAAACGCCACTTTCGCGGAGCGAAAGGCGACTATTTTTCATTCCTCCTGGATTCCGCATGAGTTCTTCCGAATCACCCCAATCCAATTCGTCCACCGAACGCACGGATTCGGTTTTCAGTGTCGATGGTGTCGACTTGAAGTTGGCCCATCCCTACGAATCACCCGGCGATTGGATCGGCCAAAACGAGATTCTCCGGCAGCTTCTGGCCTGCTGGATCACGGTCGATGCCAATGACCTGCCGCTGACGCCTCGCTTGCTCGGTTCACCCGGTGTGGGCAAGACCCAACTCGCCATCGCGGCAGCCAAGCAGCAGGGCGTGCCGCTGTACATCTACCAGTGCACCGCCGACACGCGTCCGGAAGATCTGTTGATCACGCCTGTGCTGACCCGGGGTGGAGAAATTTCCTATCACGCCTCGCCGCTGGTCAGTGCAATGATTCGTGGTGGCGTCTGCGTGCTGGACGAAGGCAACCGGATGAACGAGAAATCATGGGCTTCGCTCGCACCCCTGTTCGATAGCCGGCGGTATGTCGAGTCGATCGTGGCCGGGATTACGATCCCCGCGTCACCGAATTTTCGCGCCGCGGTGACGATGAACCAGGACGAGTCGACCTTCGAGATCCCCGATTACATCCTCAGCCGGTTGCAGCCGACGTTGCAGGTTGGGTTCCCCAACAAACAAGACGAGATGGCGATCCTGCAGTATCACCTACCGTTCGCCGAGCCGGAGATGCTCGCCTTGACGGTCGATTTCTTGCAGCATTCACACACACTGAAACTCGATTTTTCTCCTCGCGACGGACTGAATCTGCTGCGTTTCGCCATCAAACGGATGGCGCAAGACCCCGACCATCCTGTCGCACGCGATATCGCCTGGCAGGAGGCCCTCGAAAAATGCTTGGGAGAGGACGCAGTCGACTTGGAGCGGTTGGCAGAGCGGCGAAGTCGCACGCTCGGTGGCGACGCCGTGCCGCTGGGCCTCGCCGATCTGTTCTTTGACCCCGACGATCCGCTCCATCCGGACCGCCAGGATGATGATGATGACGATGAAGATTTTTAAACGTAGGATGGGACCATTGTCCCGTCCGAGCAGGATCTCTCCCCGTCAGACAGGATCTCTCCCCGTCCAGACAGGATCTCTCCCCTCCCGAGCAGGCTTCTGATTGGACGCTCGGGACAATGGTCCCAAGCTACGGATCCTCAGTCCTGTTGCAGGAACCGATCGGCGAAATCGAGGTAGCACTGCCAGTCCTCGTTCGCCAGGTCGTGCTTGCCGGACCGGAGGTGGTAGCTGATCGAGCCATCGGAAAACGTATGGTCCGGTAGCGGAGGCTCGCTCGGCGACTGCCCCATGTCGTCGATGAGCCCAGGCAATCCCAGCAGTTCGTAGACGGGCGAGGCGTTTCGAGCGGCGAGGAACTCGCCCAGCGGATCGGCCCACTGGTCTTCGGTGGCACTGCCGACCGCGATTGGCCGCGGTGCAGCCAGTGCGATCAGTTCGTGCGAGTCCACTGGCAGCGAGTTTTCGTTCTGGTTGTACTGCTCGAATTCATCACAGAACCAGTGCGGGAAGCTCGAATTGATCCGGCCCACAGTCTCGCCGACGGCGCGGCGTGACAGGGCGGCTCCGCCACAACCGGAGTCGTTGCTGATCACCAGCGCGAATCGGGGGTCGGTCGCACCGGCCCACAAACCCGTTTTGCCCAACCTGGAATGTCCGATAACGGCAACCCGAGCGGTGTCGATGCCGAGATCCGGTGTGTTTTCGATCGCGTCGAGAATGCAAGAAATTCCATAGGTCCACGCGGCAATCGAACCGGGCCGTTGCTCCGGCGGCAAACTCGCGATGAATTCGGGCATCAATCCATGGATGCCATTGTGAAACCCGTCGTCGAAATCGGGGTCGATATCGCCGTAGTAGGCCGTGATGAGCGCGTATCCCCGTTGATTGATCATGTCGGCGGGCCAGCGACTCGCCGCGACGCCTCGGCCGGCGGCGGTGGCTCGATTTCCGTCGGTCGAGTCATCCCGTCGATCACGCACCCAGGACTGCGTGACGCGCACGTTCGGATCCGACGTGACGGTATGGTTGCCTTGAAAGTTCAGCCCCAGGAATGCCGGAACGGCCGCTGGGGTGGCGGTGCCGTTGGGCTTGGGGACGTCGACGAGGACGTGGATTTCGACGGATTTCCCATCTTCGGCGCGGTCCTGCGGGCTGGCTTCCGGTGATTTCACAATCACGCTCAACTCGGTGCGAATCGTGCGGCCCCCGTTGGCATCGGCGTCCCGGCGAACGACTTTGCACTCCACATTGCGTTGCTCGGGCATCCGTCCGAAGACATGCTGCGTGAAAAGCTCCAGAATTTCGGCGCGACGTTCCGGCCACTGCTTCGCCGTCGTGACGGGATCGCCTGACTCGGTGATCAATGGATCGGGAAGTTGATATGTGGGAACCTTGGCTTCGTCGTAATTCGGTTCAAATTTTTGCGCCGACGCAGGCGGTGAGGCAATCGCCAAGGCCGCCAAGAGCGAGGGTATCACGCTCCAACTGGCAGCCCACGTTCGAGTAGAATGGTGGTGGATGGGTTTCATTGATAACTCGCTTGTCTTGCGTTGAATAGGATTATGAAGCTAGGCTGGCGACCAATCGGTGCGTCGGTCCGCTGCCATCGATCTCTTTTCTTCCCCAAACTCATCTGATCGGCAGGCCTTGCCAGCCGCTGATTATAGAACGTGACCACACCAGATTCGACTACCGCTAGCTCCGCCGCCGCGAAAAGCGGCGGATCTCTCGAGGGCGATGCATGGCATGAGCCCGCAAAAGGTTCGGCGTCGTGGTCAAAAAAGTTGGCTGATCGGTTTGGCGTGGATTTTGGCGACGAATTGAACCAGTGGTTCGACGAACAGTGTACGCGTTCGCCAGGGCCAGGGGAATTTCGGTATCCCGTGATGCCTCAGACGCTGCTCGCTGCGGTGCCCGACCCGATCTGGCCGCCGCTGATGCCGCCTAACTTCTTGCCCTTGGTCGGAAACGGCGCCGGCGACTGGCTGTGCGTGCGGTTGCTCGACCCCGATGTCGCCGCCCAGACGGGGAGGTCGACGGATATTTGCCAGTGGTACCATGGTGGTGGCGACTGGCTGCCGTGGGGAGACCGATTGTCTGAAGCGTTGCTATTTGACTGGTTGCTGACGTCGCTGCCGCAAGCGGACTGTCGACACGCAGAGCCAGCGATTGAAGGTTCTGACTGCGTCGACGGGAACGATAATCGCAACGGTTCGCAGGCTTCGACGTGTGCATGGCGCGAACATGCATGGGGAAAGTGGGTCATCGAGCGGCTCCCCCAACTCGCGAATATTGACTGGACCGCGGCCAGCGATCCGCGCCGTTTGGCGGCGGACCTTCTGGCCCAACAATTGTGTGAGGTTCCCGTCCGCTGTCAGCTCGTGATTGACTCGCTCGCGAGTGCCCTGAGTTGCCGACTGACGCCAAAAATCGCTCATGACTTGGGGCTGACCTGGAACGATTGGATGCGGTGGTGTTTCGATTTACGGACGATGCCGAGCGAGATCTCGCCCCGCTTGCAGGCGACCCTTGGGCTAGCGGCTAGCGATTTCAATCCCGACCAACAATGCTGGGCTGACGTTGCAGCGCACACTGCCGCCATCTGTCGAAAACGCCCCGATTTGTCGTGGGGACACGATTTGCTGGGGTATGCCAAGTGGACCAGTGGAGACACAGCGGGCGCCGAACAGGCGTTTTCCAATGCGGTTCGCTGCAGCGTGTTCACCGATCAGAGCGTTCGGCTGCGAACGCATTGGGCGACCGCGAACGATGGGATTGCCAAGTTTTCAGCTCGTTTTTTGGCAGAAATGTCGCTGTCACCGGAACCCGATCGGCTGCGTGACGAGAAAATCCCTGACCAGCTCGGCCTTTTGCCGGAGGTGATCGAACGCGGGCGACTGCTCGAATACCTTGGCCCATGCACGGGCGGTGATTCCTCTTCGGTGCGGCAGCGATATTCTCAAATGCTCGTCGATGAGGCCGCCGCCGCAGCGCCCGCGACGGCCGCGCGATTACTCTACGCCGCAGGCTGGGACCTCGGTGCCGAGCCGATGCGACGATATGGCGAACTGCTCGATGGGTACATGGCCGCATGCCAAGCTGCCGCGTGGTCCAGCCACGAGCGACTCGCCAGCGTGCATCGCGATGGATTGAAGGCCCGTTATAATTTGTAAATTGCCGACCGGCGGCTCCGCCGGTCGTGAGTTCCACGATGAGCACCCCGCACCACTTCCGTTTGCGACGAAAAATGAATCAACCTCCCCGATCCCACCCATCACCCGCCGAGAGCGACGTTTCGCAAAACATCGTGTGGCATGAGAACACCGTCACGCGGGCGGGACGGGAGGAGAATCTACGGCAGCGGGGCTGCGTGGTCTGGTTTACGGGGCTGAGCGGATGTGGCAAGTCGACGATTGCCAACGAGCTCGATCGGTTGTTGATCGCACGGGGCGCCGCCTGCACCTTGCTCGATGGTGACAACGTGCGTCATGGGCTGTGTGCGCCACCGTCGGCGCTGGCGATCGAGCATGGGGATGCGTTCGCCGAGCGATTTGGTTTAGGATTTTCGGCGACTGACCGCGAAGAAAACATCCGCCGTATCGGCGCCGTGGCCTCATTGATGGCCGCTGCGGGCCTGATCACGCTGGCGGCCTTTGTCAGTCCTTATCGTCGAGACCGAGACCGGGTCCGGCGGGTGGTCGAGAGCGACGGGAAAGCCGGCGATTTCATGGAAGTTTTCGTGGATACGCCCCTGGAAGTGTGCCAGCAGCGTGATCCCAAAGGGCTCTATAAAAAGGCGTTAGCGGGTGAAATCCGCAATTTTACGGGGATCAGCGACCCCTACGAAGCTCCGCAGAATCCCGAGATTCATTTGGGATTTCGCGAGGGAATGACGCCCGCCGACGCCGCCGAGGAGATCTTGCAGGCGATGATCGAGCGAGGGGTCCTGGCCAGCCCGGTCGACCGCAACTGTCGCTGAACGAGCATTCTGGCAACCATTCATGGGGACCATCGCCTGCGGGATGGAGTGTTCGGAATGGCACCAAAACACAAAAACCACGGGCGCAACCTCGATTTGACGTTGCGTTGGCAGGGTGGCACGTTAGACTTCGCGGGAAAATAATTTCACTTTAACTTGGGTCTGACGCGGATGGCATGTGACCTCCGTATTGGATTCATCTAGGAAACAGTTCACGCATGACGATCTCGAAAGAACGTAAGAAGGAAGTGGTCAGCGAACACGGAGCGACTGCGGACGACACCGGATCCCCTGAGGTACAGATCGCAATTCTGACCGAACGGATCAATGGCTTGACCGAGCACATGCGAACCCACCGCAAGGATTTTGCTTCGCGTCGTGGTTTGCTGGGTCTGGTCAGTCGCCGGCGGCGTTTGCTCGACTATGTTCGTGCTCACGACCCGCAGCGATACCTCGATGTCATTGGTAAGCTCGGTATTCGCAAGTAGTATCTCGTCAGGTTGGTCGTCGGCATGGTCCTTCGACCGTGTGTGGATGGGCCAACGGGCATCATGCCCCGGATTGGTAATGCGAGTGTGTGCACTCCTTCTGCTGACACCACACATAACTGAACGTTCGCCATGGGCGGACATTTCTTGTTTCAACTTTCACGCATGTGCCGAGCTCAAAATTGCTCGGCGGCATGCTGGTGAACGCGGGCGCGATGTTTCTCGAGTCGTGCCGCGATAGATTGTGTCGATCGAGTTTGTTGGCGGCGATGTGCTGCCGTTTTGTTGTTTGTAGGAAAAAGTAAAGAAAAATAGAGGTTGTGGTGAGTATTCATAAAATTCGCGTAGAGCGAAAAATCGGCGATTCCGTCTTGTCCTTTGAGACGGGCCATGTCGCGAAACAAGCTGCCGGCAGTGTGTTGGTTCAGTACGGCGACACGGTGGTCTTGGTCGCTGCCGCTTCGGGGACTCCCCGTCCAGGCATCGACTTCTTCCCGCTGATGTGCGACTACCGCGAACGACTTGCTGCAGCAGGTAAGTTCCCCGGCGGTTTTCTCAAGCGAGAAGGTCGTCCGAGCACGAAGGAAATTCTCAGTTCACGGTTGATGGACCGCCCCATTCGCCCGCTGTGGCCCAATGGGTACATGGACGAAGTCCAAATCCAAGCAATGGTCGTCGCAAGCGACTTGCAAAATGACGGCGACGTGCTCGCGATGAACGGTGCCGCCGCGGCACTGCACATCAGCCCCCTGCCGTTCCAAGGCCCACTGGCCAGCGTCCGTGTTGGCAAGGTCGATGGCAAATTGGTTGCGTTCCCGACCTTCGAACAGCTCGAAGAATCCGAGCTCGACATGATCGTCAGCGGCAGCCAAGAAATGGTTGCCATGATCGAGGGCTTCGCCAACGAGATGCCCGAAGAAGAGATGATGGAAGCGATTCAGTTCGCGCACCGCATCATCCGCGAAGTGATCGAGTTGCAGCAAGAACTCTACCAAAAAGTGAACCCGACCAAGGTTCCTTTCGAATCGCCCGCCGACGATGGACTGTTCCAGCGTCTCAACGACGCCTATTACGACGATTTCCGCGCCGCTCAGCAGACCTCCGGCAAACAGGCTCGCGCCGATGCCACCCGTGGCATGCGTGACCGCGCCATGAGCGAAGTCATCCCTGATCCGAAGGCCGACGGTGCCATCTGCGTCAATCGGTTCAAGAAGGTTTGGCATGACCTCGAAGAGAAGGTCGTCCGTGACCTGATCAGCGCCGGCACTCGCCCCGACGGACGCGATCGCAATTCGCTCCGCGCGATTCACTGCGAAACGGATCTGCTGCCGTGCGTGCACGGCTCGGCTCTGTTCCAACGCGGCGAAACCCAAGCGATCGTGACGATTGCACTGGGCACCAGTCGCGACGAGCAACGCGTCGACGGATTGCAGGACGAGTACAGCAAGAAGTTCATGCTCGACTACAACTTCCCTTCGTACTCGGTCGGCGAATGCCGCCCGATTCGTGGCCCAGGACGCCGGGAAATCGGCCACGGTGCCTTGGCTGAACGCAGCGTGGCGCCCGTGCTGCCACCCGCTGAGGCGTTCCCATACACGATCCGCGTGATCAGCGACATCACCGAGTCCAACGGCAGTTCGTCGATGGCGTCGGTCTGTGGTGCGACCCTTGGCCTGATGGCATCGGGCGTCCCGATCAGCAACCCTGTCGCCGGGATTTCGATCGGCATGGTGCAGAATTCACCTGACGATTGGCACCTGCTGACGGACATCCTCGGAACCGAAGATCACTTCGGCGACATGGACTTCAAGATCGCCGGAACGCAAAACGGCATCACCGGCATCCAGCTCGACCTCAAGATCACAGGTGTGAGCGAAGAGATCATTCGTGCGACGCTGAAGCAATCGCGTGAGGCTCGGATCGAGATCCTCAAGAAAATGCTGACGACGATTCCGCGGCCACGTCGCGAAATCTCGCCAACCGCACCACGATTGCTCCGCACGAAGATCGCGCCCGATAAGATCGGTGCTTTGATTGGGCCTGGCGGCAAGAATATCCGTGGTATTCAAGAGTCCACCGGCGCAGTCATTGAAGTTGATGATGACGGCACCGTGCTCGTCGCCAGCAGCAACAAGGAATCCGCCCTGGAAGCCATGCGTCAGGTCGAAGCCTGCACAGCAACGGTTCAGATCGGCAAAATCTATGACGGCACCGTCAGCAGCATCAAAGAGTTCGGTGCGTTCGTGGAAATTCTCCCCGGCCGCGATGGACTCGTTCACATCAGCGAAATGAGCGGTGGTTACATCAGTAACCTCGACCGCCACATCGCCGTTGGTGACGAAATGAAGGTGCTGGTCATCGACGTCGATGAGCACGACCGTGTCAAACTCAGCCGTCGACGCGCCCTCGAAGAACTCGGCCTGGAAGACCCCTTGGCCGCTGAACTCGAAGACGGCGAAGGCAGTAATAACAGTGGTGGTGGTGGTGACGACGCGGGTGACGGTGAAGATCGTCCTCGTCGCCGACGTGGCGGTCGTGGACCGCGCCGCGACGGTGGTGGCAGCAGCACGGGTGGCGGCGGCGGTCGCTCCCGCGACTGAGATGTTGACTGGATGAGCCGATTATCGGCTTGTTAAGTCAACCGTGATTGTAAAATATGTATTAACCGCCTGGGCGTTAGCCTGGGCGGTTAACTCATTACAGAGCCACCCGGCCCCGACATCCGTTATCGCCTGGTTCGATTGTATTTCGGAGCGATTGTCGCTCGGCGTCCCGAGCTGACGGCCAAAACCGCATCGAAAACCGCACGCGCCCAGCTCGGGGAGCTGAGCGACTTTGCGGCCCAGCCGCATTAAAAACATTCACCCAAGTTAAGGCTCCAATTGTCATGGGGATCAACGATCGCGATTACGGTCGCGCCGAACGCACACCATGGGATCGGATCGAGAATCCACGCAGCATGGTGATCACACTGATTGTGATTAACGTAATCGTGTTTGCGGCCCAGATGCTGTTTTTGTACAGCCCCGAATCGGAATTGCAGTTGGGGATTGATTCGACCCAACAGGAGCTCGCTGTCAGCCCGATGGGCGAGAAACGCAGCCACATCGACGACATCTTTGCCGTTCGCGGCACCTCGCTGCTGAGACCTTGGTTGTGGTTTCAAGCACTGACCTATGGTTTTCTCCACAACACGGGGAACATTCTCCACCTCGTATTCAACATGTTTTTGCTGTACGTGTTCGGCCGGCCGATCGAACAGCGAATTGGCGGCCAGGAGTTTCTTAAATCCTATCTGGCGGCCATTTTAGTGGGCGGCGTCGTCGCGATGGCCTCTCCTTGGCTGCTGAGGATGTTCATGCCCGGGGTATCCGTCAGCGTCGAGACGCTCGGTGCCAGCGGTGGCGTGATGGCCATCATGGTCATGTTCGCGTGCTATTATCCGCACCAGGAACTACTCTTGATGTTCGTGTTACCCGTCAAAGCCTGGGTACTGGTCAGCTTCCTCGTGCTAATGGATCTGTTTGGTGCGGCGGGCATGAGCGGCAGTGACACCGCCTACGGAGTACACTTGGCAGGCGCCCTCTTTGGGTTCCTTTACGTGCAGAAAGGATGGGGATTTCAGTGGCTCGATCTGACTCAACTGGATGAGATTCCAGCCCGTCTGAGGCAGCGTTCGAGGCGGGCAAAACTGAAATTGCACGATCCGGAAAAGAAAATTCGTGATCAAGAGCGGGAAGCGGACCGAATTTTGGCTAAAATCCATCAGTCGGGCGAATCCAGTTTGACCGCCGGTGAACGCCGAACTCTGGAAAAATACAGTCGCCGCAAAAGGCAATCACGCGATCTTTAGCGAACAAGATGTCCCTCGAATCAACTCCCTCTGCTGACCAACACAATCTCTCGTCACTGCGGCTTAACCGCCGCGGAGCGGCCGGCATCACCGTGACGTCCGCGCTAGCGGCGTGGCTGGCACGCCCCCTCAGTGCGTTCGCAGCGGCCGGTGAAGCCTCGTCTGCCCAAGCCGCCGCGGCCGAGCAAGCCGCCGCGGCCGAGCAAGCGGCCAGCACGAGCGAAGCCAGCCCGCCACCGCAATTGTCTCCGCTGCCATACCTGGATCACATCGGTCTGCAGCTCTACACCGTCCGCCACCAAATGGCGACCGCTCCGGAACAGACGCTGGCCGCGGTGGCTGCGGCGGGTTACTGGCAGGTCGAACTGGTGAATATCGATGAGGAGGCCGTTCAGATCGCTGCCATGGCCCGCGCCGCTGGACTGTGCGTGCACAGCGCCTTCCTCGACAGCAACGTGATCACGGCGCCCGACGCTGAGGGGGTTCTGTCACTCGATCGGACGCTTGATCTGGCCCAGCGAATTGGATTGCGGCACGTGGTGTTCGGGTACATCGCCCCAAACCATCGAGACACGACCGACAAGTGCCGCGCGATCGCCGATGCGGCGAACTCCGCCGCCGACAAGACCCGGGCGGCGGGGATGCGAATGTGTTACCACAATCACGCCTTTGAGTTCCAAGAACTCCCCGCTGCGGATGCCGACACGAAACCCATGACTGCCTATGACATCTTCATCGAACGTTTCGATCCACAGCAAATGGAATTTGAACTCGATGTATTCTGGGCGAAGATTGCCGGTCATGATCCCCTCGCGTTGATGCGTCGTTTGGCCGGACGGATCAGTCAGATTCACCTCAAAGACTTGCTCGCCGGGACGCCCGTGATCATGGACCAATCCGCCGTGCCGAAGGACGCTTTCCAAGAACTCGGCGACGGTGTGATCGATATTCCGGGCGTCATGCGTCTGGCTAAGGAAATTGGTGTCGATCAATGCCATGTGGAACAGGATCAATCTCCCGCACCGTTGGAAAGCATCGTTCAGAGCTATCAGTACTTAGCCAAGACAGGTGACAAATGAACTTCCCCGTCGAACCCCCGCGCCGGTGTGCTTGCCTTGTTAACCGGCTCCGGTGTGTGGTCTCGTTGACGTTGATTTCAGTTGCAATGACAGCGTTCGTCAACCGATCCCACGTTGCGGCCGATGATGCGGATTTGCAGCAAGAGGACCGTTTGGGGGCGGATGCGGCGGCCGAGGCGAATCAGTTTCAGCCCAGCGAAGAGGTCATCGCAGCCCTCGAGCCGTTCTTCCAATCGATCACAGACGCCGACGCATCCCGCGCAAAGGTCGACCTGACCATCGAGACGGTCATGCATGGCGAGATTCTCTCAAGGGAACTCTCGACGTTTCAGATTGCCTCGAAGTCGCCGGACCAATACACGATCTATCACAAGGCGGAAGACGATAGCAAACGAATCTATGCCGACGGCAAAATCAGTACCGTGGCGCTCTCCCCTCAAGCCTACTATGAATTGCCCAGCCCTCAGGACAATCAAGCGATTGTCACCAGCGCCCCGATTAATCTGGGGCCGTATCCCGAACCCGTACTCGCCTTGACACTGGCCGGAGTCGACCCCTCGATCAGCTTCTTCAACGGCATGTTTTCGGTCAACGCGATGGGAAAAACCCAATTCCGTGGACGCACCGATTCCGTCCACGTTCGCGGTGAACAGGACGATGGCGTCGTGTGGGATTTATGGATCACCGATGAGGAACACCCCCGCCCCTTGCGGTTGCTCGTTAATCTCACGCCGATGTTGCAGGCAAACGATAAAGTCCATGTGCCTGAGGGCTACGGATTGTCGCTCCGGTACGATTTCGTATCGTGGCGAATGACCGGTGAAGTCGAGGACAAACTGTTCCACTTTACTCCCGCAACAGACGCGACCGAGTACAAATCCCTGGCGGATTATCACGAGCAAACCGCTGACGAGCTCGGCAGCCATCCTTTGCTCGGTAAACCCGCACCAGCCTACACGCTGACACTACTCGACGGCAGCGAAGTCACGTCAGAGGACCTCAAGGACAAGATCGTCGTGCTCGATTTCTGGGCGACGTGGTGTACGCCCTGCATCCAAGCGATGCCCGTCATCAAGTCATCTGTCGATCAGTTCGCTGACAAGGACGTTGTCTTCTATGCCATCAATGCGGGCGAAAACCCAAGTCTCGTGAACGGTTTTGCGAGCGAACAGGATTGGGGCGTCCATGTCGCTGTCGATCCTGAGAGCACGCTGATTGAGGATTTCTCGGCCAAGGAAATCCCGCTGACGCTCGTGATTGGGCGCAGCGGCATCGTCGAATCGACACACATGGGTTTTGCCGGAAAAGAAGCTTTGGAAAAACAATTTCACGATGAATTGGATGTGCTGGTCCGAGGTGGACGCATCGCTAGTTCTCAGCCTGAATCAAATTAAGGGATCGATTGTATGTTATCACTTCGCCTTTCCTCATTCGCCGCCATCGCTGGTTGGCTCATGTTGCCGCTGTCTGCTGCGGAACCGTTGCAGTTCGATGTGCGATTGCTCACCGTGGACGCGAACGAAGGGATTGCTGCAGGCGACGTCGATGGCGATGGCAAACTCGATGTTGTTGCCGGTCGCAATTGGTTTCGCAATGGCGATTGGGCACCGCGGCCACTGCGAAATATCGATGACTGGAACGGTTACCTGCAAAGCAACGGTGACTATCTATTCGATGTCGACCGCGACGGACGCCTCGACGTCATCGCAGGCTCGTTCTTGCCAACCCAGGTAAATTGGTATCGCAACCCAGGTGAGGAGCGGCTTCGACTGGGACAACAGTGGGATCAACACCTGCTCGTCGACACCGGAGATTCCGCCAACGAGGGCCAATTGCTCGAAGACGTTGATGGGGACGGGAACTTGGAATGGATCGTCAATAGCTGGAAACCAGACACGCCAATGGTTGTCTGGCGCTTGGTGCCGAAGGAGTCTCCCGCGGGCGAAGCGGACCAAGATAAAGTCTCATCCGCCTACAAAGTTCAACGACAAGTCCTTGGTCCTCAAAACGGTCACGGCATTGCCGTGGGGGACATCTCCGGGGACGGACGCAAAGACATCCTCGTCGGTACTGGATGGTACGAACAACCCGCATCAGACCCTTGGGCGGGCCCCTGGGAGTATCACGCGGACTGGCGCCTCGATGCGAGCCTGCCGATGATCGTGACCGACCTCGACGGCGACGGTGACAATGATTTGATCTACGGAAATGGCCACAACTTCGGTCTCCAGTGGCGTGAGAACAAGGGCGCATCGGATGCCGACGGGACGATCCAATGGGTCGATCACTTGATTGACCGGAGCTATTCCCAACCCCACAGCCTGACGTGGAAAGACCTCGACGGTGATGGCAATCCCGATCTGATCACCGGCAAGCGATACTTTGCCCACAACGGGAACGATCCTGGCGGCAAAGAAGTCCCCTGTTTGTACTGGTATCGATGGAACCCCGAGACCAAGTCGTTCACGAAACACATCATCGATGAAGGGCAAGTTGGGACCGGGCTGCAAGTCGTTGTCGAGGATTTCAATCAGGACGACCGAATGGACATCGCCGTCGCAGGCAAAAGCGGTACCTATCTGTTGCTCGCCAAACCATGAGCGGTGTCCCGCCGAAGGTACTTGAGTCACTCACCATCGCCGATGCGCAGAGCCGTGTCGACGATTGGATTCAAACCATTGGCGTGCGATACTTCAACGAACTCACCAATCTTGCGCAATTGATGGAAGAGGTTGGTGAGGTCGCCCGAATTCTTTCCCGCAGCCATGGTGAGCAATCCAGCAAACCAGGCGAGGAGTCCGGGGAACTGTCGGATGAACTCGCCGATGTGTTGTTTGTCGTGATTTGCTTGGCGAATCAATCCGGTATCGACCTGACGGACGCCTTGCAAAAGAACCTCGCCAAGAAAACGAATCGCGACCGGGACCGGCACCAGAACAATCCGAAACTGGTCGACAATTTGCCCTCGCCGGCTGACGATTGAGTCGAGACGCGTAAGCGTCCGGGTGACGCACGTCACCCGATGCCCCTTGCCAGCGTTCGGTTCCCCCATGCCAACATTGGGCTCACGGCAGCATTCGGCCCACCGATGCCGGCCCAATACCACTCCATCAACCGCCTCGGTGCCCACCGATTACAGTCGCGGTTTCGCCTGTTTGCTTTCGCGGTCGAACTGATAGACCTGTTTTTGTTTTGGGTCGGCAACCAAAATGGATTGGTCTGTCACGGCGATCCCCACCGGACCCACGAGTGGATCACCCTCGTGCCATTTTTCTGTTTTGCCGTCGGCGGTGAACTTCCAAATCGCATGCCCGTAACCATCGGTGACGTAGCCTCCATCGCTTCCGGCCCAGGCGAGACCATTGGGATATTGAAACGGGCGGTCGGTGACGACTTTCTCGATGTCTCCCGTTTCGACATCGATTTTCACCACGGCATCTGCGTCGGGAGTGACAGCCCACAAGCTCCCCTGTTGGTCGAACGCGAGTCCGCGTGCGTTCACTCGTGCCACCAGTTCAGGATCTCCGCCGCCGATAGGTAGTTTCAGAGTCGCCCGTTTTTCCGCATCACCCACGTAGAGCGTCTTGCCATCGGCACTGAGTGCCAACGCCATCGGGATGCCAATCTTGCCATCGGTTAACCCATGCGGCTCACCACCGGCCGCAGCGATATGGTAGACCTCGCGAGTCGCCGAATCGCCCACCAGAATGCCGCCCTCGGGATGCATGACGATGCAGCGTGGACGATTGAGCGGTTTGCGGAGCAATTTTGAACCGGCGACATAAAGCTGCGTCGTGGCATCATCGCCCACACCGCTTTTCCAGACCCCCGGCAAATCCAAGTCCACTGTGTAGATGTCGTCGCCATCGATCGCCACCGCCAGCGGATAAGCGGGTGTTTCGGAGGAATCACTGGCACCCGATTCGTTGCTGGCGTCGGCCTCTTGAGCCTGCACCGGAGCGGTGAGGAACGCAAGGGAAAGGACCAAACCAGCAACCGTGAACGCAAGGCAGCTAGGCTGAAAGATCGACGGTGAACGGCTCATGTTGATAATTAGCAGAGTGAAAGGAGAGGGGGTGGGGAAAGGACGTTATGGTTTTCTAGTGCTTCTGATCTTTTTCGGCGAGCGGTTCGATGGTGACAGCCATCACGATCGGCGCGCTGCGATCGGGACCCTTCATCAATTCGATCGTATCGATCGTTTCCGTCCGATTTGGGAGCACGGACAGATAGCGAACCTGCTGTCCACCCTCGAGTCCAAATGCGAACTCGCTGCCGGGCACGTCGACGCGGCGAATGTAATCCGCGAACTCAACACCGTTTTGGAGGGGATGATCTTCGGTTTTTCCATCGGCGTAATGCAGCCGCACGATCATCGAGACCGTCTTTTGATCGTCGTACGGGAATCCCCAACCGCTCACGCCGCTGAGCAGGTGAATCGCCGTCACCGGTGTGTTACACGGCAGCGAGACGGACTTGGGCATCCGCGCCGAATTCGGTGAGTTCGGTCCGTAGAGCAGAATGATATTGGGTTTCGTTTTGCCTAAGGGATCAATCAGATCAAAGGAAACACCCTTGAACTGTTTCGGTTTCCAGTCCGAGAACACCAACCGGTCTGGGCCATTGTCACCGCTGCTGAACAGGCCCCGGGTACTGATCGCGGTGGCCTGCTGGCCGAGCGGGACCGGGACATAGCGACCCTTGTGCGTCAAAAACTCCAGCAGATCGGTCATTTGCTCGGGCGTGATCGCACTTTCAAAACCTTCCGGCATGATCGACTTGGGCGACATCACGAGCTCCTCGATGTCTTCCCGCAGCACGCTCTGCTTCTTCCCCTCGGTATCGAACAACTCGATCGCGGTCTTGGACTCCGACGCGAGCATACCATTGAGGACCAAACCGTCGACAGTGAGCACGGTGTAGGCCCGGAAGTTGCCTTCGACACTGCGGCTCGGGTCCAGAATATGCGTCAGCAATTCGGTCTTGGGATGCACGGCCATGCCCGTCAGGTTGGGCCCCACTTCGGACCCCATCTCACCGTGCACGTGACACTTCGAGCAGTTCACTTTAAACACTTCCTGGCCCCGGGCCACGTCACCGGTGTTCGTGGTCGCGACGGTGTACTGGTCAAGAACTTTTTGCCGGTCGGCATTCGGAAGTGCTCCCCCGCCGGCCATCAGTTCTTTCGCCCGGGCGCGGACGTCTGCGTTCGGGTGAGCATTGAGTGCTTGGCGTTGATCGAGGGCCAACTCGTCCAATCGCATGTCTCCGCTTTCGATCCCTGCGAGCAGGGCCATCGTCGACGTGGGGCGTTGCAGCAGTTGGACGATCGCGGCTTGTTTGAGCCCCGGTGTCATCGCATTGAGTTTACCGACGAGTTCGCCGCCGGCGTCTTCCCATTGGCTCGCACCAACGGCAGCAATGATCCCGCGTGCGACGGTGGGTGGCGTTCGCGGAGTGATCTCGTCGAGCAAACTTTCGACGATCCCAGGATCATCATTCATGAATTCAACAGCCTGTGAGGCAGCGTCGACGCGTGCCTGATCCGAGGCGTCTTCATCGCCGACCGTGTCGAGCAATCGTTCGGCGATCTCCATCTGGAACTGGGCGAATTTCTTGCTACCCCACTGGGTCACCAGTTTCACAAAGATCCCCTGTGATCCAGGTGAGAGCTGGTCGAACATGCTTGTCAATTCCGTTTCGGTGTCCGCGGTCAGTTCGACCGATCGACCGGGTTTCCAGCCCCGACTGAGGCCGGCCAGAACAGCGTCGAGTGCGCGTCGGTCGGCGCCGCCGAGTCGAGCGAGGACCCCGGCAGCATCGTGCACATCGTCGCCGCGTGCATAGTGTTCCGCCACACGGCTGATGATCTCGTAGGCTGGGTCAGGCAGCGTTTCCGCCTCTGCCAGCGATGCCAGGAATTCGCTGCTGTTGTTCGCCGCGGCGCTGGTGAGGGCATCCGGCAACCAGCGATCCGCCATATCGGCGGGATTGCCCGCGACGGTGATCAAGGCTGCTGCACCAGCCGGTGTCGCAGGCAGGTCAGACAATGCCAGGAGTGCTGCCAGGCGAACTTGAGGGGCTCGATCGGTCAACACCCCAGCAGCCAGGATCGCGTCGACTGATGCAGGAACTCGCGGCAATACCGCAATAGCATTGCGACGCACGCCCGCCGATGGATGGACCAGTGCATCGGTCGCGGCTTCGAGTGCATCGGGACCAGCTCCCGGTGCACTCGAGGCGGCCCTGCCAGTCGTCCCGGGTTGCTCAAGAGCACCGAGTCCATGCAGAGTCCACAACGCGTGGATCGCGCCCACGTTCAACCCAATCTCATCGGTGCTGCGGTCGCTGACGAGCTGGATCAAGTCCTCAACAACATCTTGATTGCCTCGTTCGACGAGCAATCGCTGAGCGTGCTTGCGAATCAACTGGGTGGGATCCGTGAGCGCCGCCACCCATTCATGGGGTGAGGCCTCAGCAAGGTTGGTAATGGGTCGAGGCTTCGAACCATCGGCAACAACTCGGTAGATCCGCCCGTGTTTTTTATCACGCAGTTTCGTCTCGTACGCGGCACCCTTCCCGGTTTTGAACCCCTGCGGTGTGGGGTTGTGCTGGACGATGTAGTTGTACCAATCGATCACCCACACGTGACCATCGGGCCCGACCTCGGCCATGATCGGCGCGGTCCATTCGTCGTCACTAGCGAGCAAGTTGAACGGGCTGGTCGAACGGAAGTCTGTCCCGTCCGGCTGGAGCACGAACGAGCCTGTTAGGTGACCGGTGGGACCGTTGACGAAGGCGACGCGATTCCAATATTCCTGCGGATATTCTCGAGCCGTGTACAGGGCATGCCCCGCACCGGCGGTATAGCCACCAAACTGGTCGACTTGGCGAACGTTGTCAGTGATCGCCTTGAATTGGTACGTGTCGGCGATTGATGAGAGCGTCAACGAGGGCGTCCAACCACGCACGCGCTCGTAGTAGCGGTTCGGGATCGGCATGTAGATGCTGGGGTTCGCGTTGGCGGTCGAACCGAAAATCAATCCCTCTTCGCTAATGCCAAGCCCCCACGTGTTGTTGTTCGTCGAGCGAATGAATTCGATGTCGGAACCATCGGGACGCATGCGAAAGAACCCCTGTCGGAAACGCTGGATCGCGGCATCGGGATCCGCCTGGGACTCGGGGCGTGAATCGTTGTAGCCCTGCATCGCCCAGATCCAGTTGTCCAGGCCGTACTGGAAATTACTGACACCGCCGTGGGTATCGCCCAGCCGCCAATTCGTGACGATGACTTCTTGTTCATCGGCGACATCATCGCCATCCGTGTCTTCCAAACGCAGCGTTCGCGTGGCGTCTTGAACGATCACACCGCCCTCGACGAACGCAATGCTGGTGGGGATGCTGAGATTTTCGGCAAACACCGTAAACTTATCGGCTTTGTTGTCGCCATCGGTATCCTCGCAGATACGGATGCGATCGCGGCCCTCACCGGGCGGCTGGAGTTCATTGGGATAGTCGAGGGTTTCAGCGACCCACAGTCGGCCGCGTTCGTCCCACGCCATGCAGATGGGTTTGCCCTGCAGGTCCGGCTCGCTAACAAAAAGTTCCAAATGGAACCCCTCGGGCACGATCATGTGCTTCATCGACTCGGCGGGCTCGAGTGGTTTTTGCATCGAGCTGAGCGGTTTGCCTTGCACGCCCCACTTCGTCGACGGGCGGTAGTTGGGGATCTCGCTGCCGACGTCGACATACTCGAAGGGCTTGAGATCCTTGGGGATTGAGGTCATCGCGGGTACTGGGAAGGGTTGGTCAGCGAGGAAATCGCCGGCCGCTTGCGGGTCGCGTTGAGCGGCCCAGCGGATCCCACGTTCAACAAGGTTTTGGAATCCCGGGTTGGTGAACGTGCGCGAGTCGTGTCCCCATGCGGTATAGAAAACGCGGCCCTTGCCCTGGGTTCGAATCCATGTGTAGGGCTCGCGGCCCTCGGCATCGGTGCGATAGGCGAGCACCGTGCGATCCTGATCGTTATGCAGATGATGCACATAGGATTCGTCCCAACTCTCAAACCCACCGAAACCTTTCATCACCTCATGGTCGGGCTCGGCGATGTCTGTGCGGAACACGCCGGTTCCATGACGCTGAAACTCGGCGCCGGTCAACGCGACGAGCTCAGGATGATTGCGAAAGCAGAAACTGGCGCAATGCAGCGGCACGTATCCTCCGCCCTCTGTCACATACTGCAGGATGGCAGCGGCTTCGTCGTCACCGATCGCATCGATGTTGGCATACACCGCCAACGCATCATATCGCTGCAGATGTTCGAGGTTCATGTCCGACAAATCGTCGGTGTATGTCAGCTCGATGCCGCGTGTTTTGAGCACCGGAGCGAGCTCGTCGAAGCGGGTTTTGGGTTGATGATGCCCGTGGTCACCCAAAAACAACACCTTGACCGGATCAGCAGACGCAGCAGTGGATTCCGCTGACGCTCTGGTTCCCATGGACAGATTGGCCCCCGCGGACATCAATGCAACCAGACATAATGTCACGCGCGCGACGGTGACGCGCCCGGAAAATGGAATTCGAATCATGGAGCCCGATCGGGAAAAGTGGGGATGAGATTGAATGCGGTGGCAGGCCGTTCCGATTTTAACACAGCGAGTCGACCTTGCGGATCTTCCGTGGAGTCGCCGCCGTGAGCCTGAACCTGTCCGTGACCGACGCCGATCAGGCCTGAACCGAAGTGTGCATGCCACCGACGGGGAACCGAATCGAAGACGATCATTGTATCTGATAGGATCCGCTTCGTCGTAAATGGTGCCGCCCGTCCGGCAGCGGCTCCCAGCTGAACGGAGCACCGGTCCTCGCGACGGGCGAAGCCACCGATCGACTATTTCTCGAGATCGCGATGCCAGGCGGCAGCCAATTCGTCGGCGGTTTTTCCCGTCGTCTCTTTCCAGAACGCGTCGGAATAGAGTCCCGCTCGCGCCGCAGCGTTGAGTTGGGTGAGCAAATCAGGGCTGCCATGGGCGATCACCCAGGCCAAGAACGCGGCCGTGTCCCGGTAGCTGGCGTCATATTTCAGACTGGCTGGACGCCGCCCGGACACGCCACCGCCCATCGCTGCGGGTTCATAAAGGTGCCAGCGAACGTAATCAGCAATGCCCTCAACGACCCAGCCCGGAATCGCGTGGCGGTTGGTCCGGCGGGCGTTCCCGTACTGCTGCAAGACATGGACGAGTTCGTGCACGATCGCTCCCTTCGCTTCCCCCTGCAAGTTGCGACGGAACCAATCGGCCGAGCACGTCACCTGCGTTCCGCCGGTCGCTGCCACCCCATCCATCGAGGCACTGAAGCGAATTTGAAATTGTCGTGGCGGCTCGTAATCCTCGCTGGCCAGCAGCGCCGCGATCGTGGGATACCACGATCGCACGACGGGCGAGAGTTCCTGGTCCGCCCAGCGAGTCAAATCAGGACACTCTGACGTATCCAAGACAAACGTGTATTTGCCATCCTCGATGGGATAGGTTTCGATCCCCTGCGTGACGACAGGTTTCGCAGGGCTGACTTGATCGCCGCTTTCGAGAACATCGATCTCGCTAAAAAACGTATTTGAAAATCGCCCCTTGGGCCGCGTCGACTGGATGTCAAATAGCAAGTAGCGGTAGTGCCCGACTCCTTGCACGTGGGCTGCATCGTCATGGGCCGCAATTTGGACGCCCACCTGACCGCCACGCTCGCGGTTACCCTGACGTGTATCGACCGATGCGATCTTGGTCCAGCCACACGAAGTGGGATCGATCCCCGCGGCTGGCGAGAGCGGCAGGCCTCGGTCATCGGAAGCATGCTGGCGTCCCGAATCGATGCCCTGAGGAGCGCATCCAAATACGGTATACACCTGCGGGGCGCGGTCACCGGAATGCCACGAATAAGAGCGGATCTGTGCGATATTGACCGACTGGTGCAAATCGAGCCTTAGCCGGCCGCCCTCGGTGGCGGGCGCGAAAAAGAAATTCTCACTCGGTTGATCTGCAGATCGAGGCAGCTGCCCATCACTGAGTTTTCCCAGCCCAGCTCCCGCTGGATCAGGGCTCCCCGAGACGACCGACCACGTCCCCCGCGAGGCAGCGTCACCTTGGACGGGTGCCGCGATTTTGGGGAATTGAAATTCAGCCGTCGCTCGCTGCCCCGGCTGTCGGCCAATCGTAACGGTCGTCTCCGCCGCCCGAACCGCCGGCAGTGAGACGACAATCGTGGCTGCAACAACGAGGATGCGGTGGAGCATGGTGGGGGCGGGGCGAAGAGGCAGGGAGTGCCACACTCGGCTTAAAACTTCAAGCCGCTGCGTGGCTCGAACGGTTGCTCACTTTCGAATTGTTTCAACAATTCGACTGCCGCATCCGACATCGAATCAGGCAGTTGGATCTGCAGTTCCACAATCATGTCGCCGGGGTCACCCTTGGCAGATTGCACCCCGTGGCCCTTCAGCCGCAGCCGTTTACCACTGCGGCTGCGTGGTGGGATCGACAGCGTGACCGTGCCTTTGGGGGTCGGCACATCGACTTTGGCACCCATCGCCGCTTCGCCGACGGTGATCGGCAATTCGAGTTCAAGGTTCTTTCCCTTGCGATCGAAGTACGGATGGGGATCGATCTTAATGATCAGGATCAAGTCGCCGGGAGTGCCGCCGGGACTTGGATGGCCTTGTTCTCGCAATCGGATCTTGGCACCATCCTCCACGCCTGCGGGGATGGTTACCGAGAGTTTCTCGTTTTTGCCCGTGCCTGTGGGATAGAATTCCGCTTTCCCGCCCAGGATGGCCTTTTCGAAGGGGATCGCCAGCTCGAAGCGAACGTTCGCACCACGCTGGGGCGGCGCCGCTGCTCGCGATCGGCCCGCGCCCGGACCGGCTCCGCCACGGTGCCCGGCCCCGCCGCCGCCGAGAATCTGTTCAAAGAAATCATTGAAGCCGTTTTCAAAACCACCGCTCGCACCGCCACCGCCACCGCCTTGGCGGCCGGCGGCACCGAAAATCTGCTCGAGATCCAGGCCGTCAAACGAGGGGCCCGCTCCGGCTCCCGGTCCGGCCCCACCAGCCCCAGGCGGGTATCCGCCGCGAATTTTTTCGAAATCGGCGCCATAGCGATCGTACGCAGGCCGCTTTTCATCGTCCCCCAAGACTTCGTAGGCTTCCTGGACGCGTTTGAATTTTTCCTGGGCCGCTTTGTCATCCGGGTTCATGTCCGGGTGGTACTTGCGGGCCAGTTTACGATAGGCTTTTTGCAGATCGGTCTTGTCCGCGTCGCGAGAGACTCCAAGCGTTTGATAAAGGTCTTCAGCCACAGTGTGTCATCAACAGAGTAGGAAACGTCGAACGGGCGAAAAAAACGGGCAATGGCGCGATGTGAGGCGCATCTGTCAAATTGGCATCGCCGCCATCGCTAATAAGACTGTAGCAAAATGCAAACCAACTACGCAGCGCCCCGCGATCGCATTTGTGCTTCTAGGCCTATTATCGGTCTGCCCACAGGCGTGGGCGGCGGAAGGAAAATGGACCATTTCTGCCGTCGACGAGGCCGACGGGACGCCGACGGTGGCCCGCATTGAACTGACTCGCCCGACAATCGCCAGTAGCCTCGGACGCCCCGCGAGCCGCATGAAGCGGCTCCGGAAGATCAAGCCCCTGCCGGGCCGAACCACGGTCGAAACGGGATTCGGCTTTGCCATCGACGGTCCCACCAAATTGACCTTGAGTGAGGGAGCGTACGAGTTTCGCGTCTCACGCGGTCCGGAGTACCGGGTCATCGCGGGCAATTCTACCATCGAAAAAACGAGTGCGGACGAACACCTGTTCGCCCTACCACGCATCCTGGACATGCAGCAACTCGGTTGGACGAGCGGTGACTGCTTCGTTCCCTGGTCGAGAGAAAGCTTGCCGATACGCATGACCGCGGAGGACCTACACGTCGCCGCAACGGTCGCAGGCAAAATGACCGGCAGTGCCACCGGCGCGCTCGACGGTGATCCAAACCCCGAAGAGGAAATCGCCCGATTGCGGGGTCAACGCGACCGACATGAACTACCACCGCTCAGCGATCCATTGTGGATTCGCCACGATGTCAAAGCGACGGGCGGCTTGGCATTCTATCTCGCGAACCATCGCGAGGCAGCCAAACCAACTTCGCAATCACCGGCGTCCCCTGACGCTGACCTGGTCGCCCTGCAACAACTCGCCACGCTCGCATCACAGCGACGCAGTCAACCTGGAGATGCGACCGGGGAAGTGAAAGTTGCGATTGAAGATCCATTCGCATGGCCGCTACCGGTCTACCTCGCCAGCGATCAGATTGACGGTTGCTTTGTGCTCGGCGATTGGTTGCGGTTGGATGGTTCGCAGATCCAGACCAAAACCGGCCGCCCCTTTCCCACCAAGGTGACGCGGACGGCGAAATCACTTGGTCGCGAAGCTGAGCAGATCACTTGGGAATTACTTGATGCCGGATTCCGACTCGCGCCGTTGGCCGGCAGCGGTGATGGCGGCGGTTTGCATCCGGTCGGATACAACCGCCTCTATGTTGCCGGCAATACCACCGACCCCACCACATCGATCACTCAGCCCGTGGATGCGGCCGCCCAGTGGTGGTCGGGAGCTTGGTCGGGCCGTAGTTTTGCGACCAATGGGCCGCTGCTGATCGCTAATCTTGGTGGCGAACTGCCGGGACATGTTTTTAAAGTCGATTCGAGCACCCCCGCTTTGCTAACGGCTGAGCTGACCCTCACGGTTCAAGACCCCGTCGACTATTTGGAGGTGATCTACAACGGCCAAATTCATTATTCAGCAAAACTTGATGAGTACGCCCAAGCGGGCGGCAAGATCCCACCGCTACGCATCACACGGTCTGGCTGGGCGGTGATTCGAGTGGTGACGCTATACGAAGATCATTTTCGCGCCGCCACGACCGCCCCGTGGTATTTCGAGGTCGATGGCCAACGCCGCATCTCACGTAGCAGCGTCGAGGTCTTTCAGAACTGGCTCGCCGACTACGAAACGCACCTACGTTCCCAGCCCGCCGCTGACTTGAATGCCTACGCGCCCTTCATCCGTTCGGCCCGTGAATTCTGGGCAGCACGCCTCCAAAACGCCAACACGAAATAGGAACGATCGAGAACGACCTAGCAGGCTGTTGATTGAGTCGAAGTCCGACCGGCAATCGTGAGCCGAATGCCATAACGCATCGGGCAGCGCGAGCCACCCGGCCGCTCACGCGACTCGGCTCATGAAATCAACACACCGCTAGGTCTTCAATCGACTGCTGCGGCATCGGCATCGGCTCCTGCGGCGTCTGATCGGCCATCCGCGGGATCATCCATCGCCCGACGCGGTTCAATCGCGAGGGATCTCGTTGAGGGTGTAATAGGCATTGTCATGGACGAGTTCGGCGTGATCGCGGGAGCGGATCGCATTCAGATCAAAGTCGTGGACGTGACCTTGAACGAGGCCGTCGACGACCAAATGCACTTGCAAGCCATCGGCGGAAACCTTGGCGGCACGAACCCTGGGCGTCGTGTGATCGACTTCGGGACTGCCGTATGCCTGTCGATAGATGTGCGTGTACGTCGTCAGGTCGTAGGAATGAGGGTCCGACGCCACCTCGCGGTCGACGGGCAAGGTAAACGTGATCGCGAAACCATCGGGCCGCGCGTTGATTTCTTTGATTTCAAAGGGCACGATTCCCGTCCAGTCTAATCGCTGGACCGCGAACGGTCTCGGACCGCGAACAGGCCAACCGCGGTTGGTGCCGCCGACGATCAAGTCGCCTTCGGGGGTGAATGCGCACGCGAGCAATCCCGTCGCCAAGCCTTCGCGGAACGGATAACACGCACCCTGCCACACGCCGTTGACCTGCTCGGTTGTCGCCCGCATGACCACGCTTAAACTGAAGTCACCAATGAAGATTTGATTCTCGAACGGTCCAAACTTGCCGCCACTGCGATCGACGACAAACCCGGAGATGGAACGTCCCATTTTGATATACGGAAAAACAACCGCGTAGGGAACGAGCTCGTCAACTCGCGCCCGTTCGGTTTCCAATCGCGAGGGCGTGTGTGGAATGATCGGCTCGGCCCCCATTTCTCCGTCGGTCATCTCGTTGGCCAGCGGATACCAATTGAAACTGATCGGATGCCCCATGAAGCCCCCGGGTTGCAATACTTTCAGCGAACAGGAACCGTTCCAGGGGCCTTGACTCTCGGCGTAAAACATCACGCCGTGTTCATTCATTCCAACACCACAGGGGCTGCGGATACCGCTGCAGACCGGGATCGTTTTTCCCTCCGGTGTGACTTTGAGGCACCAACCGCGAAAGGGGACCTTGGAGTTGTACGACTCCGATAGACATAAGGCGACCCACGTGTTGCCGTCCTGATCGGGTTTGGATCCGAATGCAAATTCGTGGTAATTTCGAAACCCCCAGACATCGCTCAGCGTTTCGAAGTTATCGGCGCGGCCATCGTTATCGGTGTCCGTAATCCGGGTCACTTCGCCTTGCTGCGTGACCGTGAATGCACCGTCCCGATACGACATTCCCATCAATTCATCGAGCCCGGCTGCAAACAGGGAAACCTCGGGTTGCGGGTTTTCGGCAAAGGCACCGCGAACGAGATACAAATCGCCCCGTCGAGTGCCAATCGCGAGCCGGCCGTCCGGTATGACTTCGAAACAGCCCGCCTCGATCGCCGCTTCTGCGGGCAAGGGGATTTCGACGATGCGGTAGTACTTCGATTCCTGTTCAGCCGTCCCCCAATACTCACCCAGCGTTTCGGCTCGCACGATCGCGAGTGGGACGAATACGATCAATAGAGTTATCAGGTAACGCAACTTTATTTTCCCCACATGTATTCAAGGGTCAGTACGATTGGTGTTTTGGAAACCGTGAGCGGGGCGCGTAACTCTCGTGAGGATCGCTCGCCTGGGAGATTCTCGAGAATTTCCATCCGCTGCCCGCCACCGAGACGCACTCGCAAATCGGTATCGATGCGGTACCAATCCTCCCCATCTCGCTCAATCGATTCGCCACGGGCGACACGAAAGGCGACCTGCTTGGCGTTGTCTTGGGAAACCAGTGTGATCGTGCGGCGCAGGATCGGAGTGGCCCCCGTTGCATCAACGTCATTGACCACATAATCGCTCACCTCGATCTCACCGAATGAGTAGCGAAAAGTGGGGCGACGTAAATCGTCGAGCGAGTATCCACGGAATCGGTAGTGGGGTGGGCGGCCGTCGTCGGGACCCCAAGGCACATCAGGGTCCTCAAGCTCGGGGCCACTGGCCAGCCGGATGACGTTGTCACCGAGCGGTCGTACGGTCCCGTGTCCCTGGCTCCGCCATACACCCGCGGGGTCGGCAAAGACTCCTTTCCAAATGATCGCCAAACGCATTTGTTCCGCGTCGTAGGCGATGTTCACACCGCCGGGATAGCCGACTCCGATTCCTCGTTTACCGATGCCCGGGTAGGCGCGACGCAGCATCACGGCTTCCTCGGTTGCCAGCAACCGCATCGGCTCCCGGATCAAACCACGCGGCGTCGCGGCTTGTCGTCCATCGAGTAAGTATCTCCATAACGCTTCGACTTGATCGTTGGTATTGCCCTCGAGGATGTCCGCTCGCATCGCTTGTCCACTCGGCCAGAATGTTGGCATGACCGTATTCGGACTCAGCTTCTGTGGGTCCAGCATGTAGTGGTAGAACCATTTCTTCTGCAACCGCTCCGCCATCTCGGTCAAATCAACCGCCGGCATATTGGCGGATTCTTTGAGCTGAAAGGTGTGGCAGGCAATGCAGTTTAGCCCGTCCGTGCCAGCCATCTGGGCGCCCACCTGACGGGCGGCTTTCTCGTCCGAAAACGTTCCGTAATCGATCGCCGGCAATTCGTCCGCTGCGGAGAGCTGGTCGACAAGGTGGGCGACATTGTCAGCATGATACTGCGGCATCCGTGTCCGCATGTAGGGTCGAATCGCTCGACCACTGATGAGCACCTGCCGCAGCCATGTCGGCTGCAGTTTGGCCCCGACGTTGGTCAGCGTGGGTGGAATACGTCCTTGCGGTCCCAAGTTCGGATTGGTTGTTTGGAAATAGGTATCCCGCTGGGCTGCCACGCCACCGAGTTCATTGCGACTGTGACAATTCAAACATCGAAACGCGGTCAGCGTCACTGAGATTTCTTCGTTGTCGGTCAGCCTCGTGCGAGGCCGAGAAATGGCTGCTCGCAGCGCGTCGCGTTGCTCGGCCGTGAGATCGAATCGCGGCCAGTTACCGGTTCGATTGGACAAGCAACCGCGATCTGGATGGACGCGAGACAGCGGTGGAGCATCAATGAGCGACTTCTCACGTTGCCCGGTATGGCATTGCACGCACCGGAGTTCGTGCAAGCGAGTTCGGCCCTGCGCTGCCAAGTCGCGGTCGAGTTCAAACACCTCGCGGGAAGGATCCGCCCCGCCGAGACATAGATAGTTCGCGATGTCCGTCGCCTCCCAGTGCGTCAAACGCATGTTCGGCATCCGCTCGGACGGACGCGCCTGGTGCGGGTTCTCAAGAAACTCTGAGAGCGACTTGACGCTGTATTTTTCGGGGATGCGTCCCAACGGTACCGAATCGTCGGACAGCGTCGCGCGGCCTGTCTCGTCGCGAGGCGAATGACAGGCAACACAGCCGACGGAGTGGAACAGTGCCGACCCGCGTTCTGCGGCGGACGCGTCAATGTCTTGTCGAGCAAAGCGTTGCTCGCCGAGCGACACGATGTAGTGCGTGAGCTGTATGGCCGCTAACTTCCGATCCTCGTCGCTGAGTTCCATCATCACGTCGGGCATCATCGTGCCGGGCTTCGTGGTGTGGGGGGCAGCGATGAATTCGAACAGGTGGTGTGGGTCAACGTGATCAGCCGACCAAGCCAAATCGGGTGCCTGCTTGGCGGCGGTTGTGATCTGCGGCAAGTCGTTGTGATGGCATGCGGCGCAGTTGAATTCGTTGAGCAACACAACGCCCTGTAACGTAGGCGGAAGCGATTGCCCGTGTGCCATCGGGCTCACCGGTGGATGGGCGGCACCCGGTGATCCGGAGGCCCCCGTCGCGGTGAGCTGCATCACGTAGCGAACCAGATCCAAGAACTCGCGACGATTCTGCAACTGATCGATCACGTTGTCAGGCATCGCGGACTGTTCAGTGGGTAACTTCTGATCGATGTCCGTCTGTTTGATCGTGATCGCTGATGCACCCGGTGCCGCCGGCTGCAGGGTCAGGTGATCGTCGCTCTCGTGGACGATCCGGCCAGTAAGGATCTCGCCATCGACGGTCAAAACCCGCGTCGTTTCATAACCCTTTCGGATCGACAATGACGGCCGCAGAATGGATTGGACGATGTCAACGTCGGAAATCGATTCGCCCAGTCGCGTCAAATTCGGACCGACAAGGTCGTCGCCGCGAGTTGCATGACATTGGGTGCACGCCAGCTTCGCACTGGTGTAGAGAATGGAGCCGCGAACGGCGTCTCCATGCTGGCGAGAGTCGCTGGCAAGGGTTGGCGCCGGCTCGGCTTTCAAATGTTCCGACAGCGTTTGTGCTGACGAAACCTCCGCCATGAGAACGACCAACAGCCACACAGGGGCTCGTGTAATGAAAGTGGAAAAACTCATAAGCACTTGTGCAGAAGTTCCCGTGTTGAATTTGCCGATGGACGTTACCCCCGGTTCTCGAAACACTCCGCGCTTCACGCGGTAACCGGGACGAACGCCCATCGGCTAATTTCGGGGTTCTATCCAAGAACGGATGCGCAGGTGCTTAGATCGAATTTTCGCAGCTAACGTGACCCGCTCATCCTACCATACAAGAGCCACGTGGTCGGATTCTGCCGGTCAAAGACCTTCGGGCGGCACCACCTTCGGTCCATCGCCAACGTCTGGAAACGATTTCGCTTTCTCGATGAGATTGCGGAGCGAAGGTGAGATACCGGTCGTGCCACAGCCTCCCGTTTGCCCCGATTGAAAGAGTTTGTCGACCGTTTCTCCTCGCAGGAGTTTCCTGGCGATGGCGAGCACGAGTTTTTTCTCAAGCGGTTTGATCACGATCGTGGTGGCTTCGAATTCCTCTGCAACGCTACCCATCATTTCGTCCGATAAACTGGTGATGATGATTACCGGCAATTGCCTGCATTGCGGATCGCGATCACTTCGCAGTCGGCGGATTAGCTCCAAACCGCTCAAGTCGGGCATCGCGAGATCAGTGATGAGCAGGTCGCAGGGGACACGCTTGAGGTGCTGCCAAGCTTGCTCCCCATCGCATGCGATGAGTGTCTCGAAACCGATTTCACGCATCCACCTTTTGAGCATTTCACGCGAACTGCGAATATCGTCGGCGATCACACATCGCGGTGCGACAGGTTTTTCGTTCATGTTTCCGTACATTGTGGGGCGGGAGCGACGCGGGGGGGGGAGGAGGGGACGCGGGGGGGACCCGAGTGTCTGGGTGAGTGGGTGACTCGGTGTCTGCGCGACCAGGTGTCTGCCGTCTGTCGAGACGTCACCATCCAGTGGCCAATGTGGAGCAACTTTCATTCCAGTTCAAGGACCATTTCAAGGCCAACCCGATTCGCGAGCGGTGGCAGACCACCGGGCTGCCACCGAACGCCATCACCCATTGCTGGGGCAGTCCCGCTAAAGTAAAAGGCACGCCGCATGGCAGAGTGATGGAAGCATGCGTTGAACCGACCGCCGGAAAAACTCTATTTGCGAGAGCAGTGTTCGATGACAGATCAATGGATTCAAGGTGAGCTGCCCGACGACGTGCTGGTGGAACTCTACGAGGCGAAAGAGACGCTCGAACATCATGGGCTCGCCGAACGGTTAACGGAACTGATCGGGGCACCGATTACAGCATCGATCAAACTACTGCCGTCTATCGCGGAGGATGCACTTCACTCCGCCGTCGATAAATCCTTGCAGGCAGCGCTCCAGGTAGCCTTGCGTACGCTCGGTGAGGAAACGTCGAGCGGGAAACCAAGATTGCTCAGCCACAAACTGATGGCGGGGCTTTCCGGCGCCGCTGGGGGCGCCTTTGGACTCTCCACCGTGGCTCTTGAGCTGCCCGTCTCGACTGTTTTGATCCTCCGCAGTGTCGCGGACATTGCGCGGTCTCAAGGCGAAGACTTGACAAACGTGAAGACCCAGTTGGCTTGTTTGGAAGTGTTCGCCATCGATGGTGGTGATGAGAGCGATGTCAACGACGACACGGAAATTGGCTATTTCGCCGTCCGCGCCGCGATGAGCAAACAGGTGGCCGATGCCTCGAAGTACGTGTTGAAATACGGTGTGAGTGAAACCGCCGCACCGCCGCTGGTGAAGCTGCTACAGATGATCAGCCATCGCTTTGGAATGGTGGTGAGTGAGAAGCTAGCCGCCCAAGCGATCCCGGTGATCGGTGCCGTTGGCGGCGCATTGATCAATAGCTATTTCATCGATCACTACCAAGACCTCGCGCGTGCTCACTTCACCGTCCGACGGTTGGAGCGGGAGCACGGCAAAGCCTTGATTGAAGAGGCGTACAACGAGATTGAGGTCTAGCCGACCGCGGCGGTCGAGCTGATCCGGGCGGACGACAAAAAATCAATTTTGATGATTTTGCCCGTCGCGGAAATGGGTGTTTTCGCTACATTGCTGCCGCAAAATTAGCCTTTGCGTTTCTTCCGCTTCTGCGCCGCGTCTATGCTCGAGTCGACTCATTTGCCCGCCGGGATGTACGGCATTTTTCTAGGTTCACTGCTCGTCTATTGTGCGGGCTTGTACCTGATTGGTTGGCTCGCCCAACGCCGCATTGAAAACGTGGAGGACTTCGTCCTGGCGGGACGCCGTTTACCCACGTCGCTGGCGGCGATCACGATCATTGCCACTTGGTTCGGCGCCGAGTCCCTGATGACGACCGCTGACGAAGTGGGCAACGAGGGGCTTCGCAAAGCCATGCTCGATCCGGTTGGCATTGCGTTGTGCTTGCTACTCGCCGGACTCTTCATTGCCGGGCCGATGTGGCGGATGGGGATTCTGACCGTTTCGGACTTTTTTCGTATCCGCTACGGCACTGCCGCCGAAAAGATAGCGTCCTTGATCATCGTGCCGAGCTACTTCGGTTGGGTGGCGGCCCAGTTCGTCGCCTTAGCCCAAATCCTCGAGGTCTTCTTCGGACTGCCGAAGGACATTGGGATTTTACTCGTCGCATCGGTGGGGACCGGATATACGCTGCTCGGTGGCATGTGGACGATCACCTGGACCGATGCCATTCAGATGGGCTTGATCCTGATCGGACTGTTGCTGCTCGGCCATGCCATCTTGATCCATCTCGGCGATGGCAGCGTCGCCACGGGAATCACAACCCTCCGCACGGACATCCCCGAGAGCCGCTGGCGAATCGCGGATCCCGAAACATTTTGGCGGGATACGATGGTGGCCGTCAGCGCGCTGGCGATCGGGGCGTTGGGGAATCTACCGATGCAAGATCTGATGCAACGAATTTTTTCAGCGCGGAGCGACAGGGTGGCCGTCAAAGCATGCTTGGTGGCCAGCGGCGGATACCTTCTGATGGGAGCCCTGCCCGTTGGCACGGGAATGGCCGCTCACTTGTTGTTGCCACTTGAATCCGGTGCACTCGATGGCGTCGTGGTGATGGTGGCTGCCAAACTGCTCAATCCCGCCCTGTTATTAATCTTTTTCTTGGCCATTGTCTCTGCTGTGTTGTCGACCATCGTCAGCGCCGTGATGGCGCCCTCAGCGGTGATGGCCCACAATTTGGTGGAGCCCGCCTGGCGATTGCGCCGTGCCGAGCCACTCTCTCAAACTCAATTGCTGCTCTTGCAACGCGGTGCCATCGTTGTCGTCACGATCGTTTCAGCCGTGTTGGCGCTACGTGGGCAGGGTGCCTACGAACTCGTGCAAGCCTCCTACTCGATGGCATTGGTCAGCCTGTTCGTTCCGTTCGTCGTGGGGATTCACGCCAAGCGTCTGCCACCGCAAGCGGCCTGGTTCGCGATGGGATGGGGCATCGCGATATGGATGCTGCACTTTGTCAGTGGCTGGGAGATGTTCTTTGAACCCTGGTTGGTACCGTTGGGCTGGGCCGTCCCTCACGAGTTGGCGGGCGTCGCCGTCAGCCTCGCTGGACTGCTTTTCGGGATCGCGGTCGCCCCGTCAACACCGCCTACCATGCAGGGCGCTGGTGCCGCGGACAGATCGGAACCGCACCGCGGATGAACACTCACGGACGGTTGAACCCACTCCCCAAGATCCGGGGGGTGCTGCCGCCTCAGCCGACGGGCCGACCATCATGAGGCCGCGTGAAATTCTCTCGCAGTCCTGTGATGCGGACGTGGTCGTCACACCCCACAAGGTGATCATTGACCATCCCCACGGACTGCATGAACGCGTAGCAAGTCGTAGGGCCGACGAACTTCCACCCACGGCGTTTGAGTTCTTTGCTCATCGCCTTCGACTCGTCCGTCACCGCTCGGACATCCTCGCGGGAGCTTAGCAGAGGGCTGTCCTTGGGTTCAAATTCCCAAAAGAATGCCGCCAACGAACCCTCGCTTGCTTGCATTTCGATTGCCCGAGCGGCGTTATGGATCGCCGCCTCAATTTTTCCGCGGTGACGAATGATCGTTTCGTCAACGACCAATCGCCGCACGTCGTCTGGCGTCATCGCGGCAACGGACTCGATGTCAAACTCATGGAAGACGCGACGAAATGCCTCGCGGCGACGCAGAATCGTCAGCCATGATAGACCGCATTGGAAACCCTCTAAGCAGATTTTTTCAAACAGGTGCCGATCCTCTGCAGTCGGGTGCCCCCATTCCTCGTCGTGGTAGGTCTGGTACATCGCGTCGGTCCCACACCACCAACAACGATTGCGGCCCGTGGGATCAACCTGAACTTCGTCGCGTCTCGGCCCAGCACCGTCACTCATCGGACGTTTCGACAACCTCCGGTTTGCTCATCAGCGAGACGAGACAGCCGATGCCAATCATCACGATCGGTCCAAACACGATCGCTAGGAGTGGCTCGAACGGACTGGCCCATCCCGAGAGCGATTCGGGCCAGTACGCTGATCGTGATGCCGCCATCCAAGCAACGAGGAGCATCCCGACGGCGGACGCACCAATCGCACCAGGACTGCGAATCGCCGGCACCAGAACCCCCAGCAAAAACAAACCGATGATCGCCGCCCCGAGGACGCCGGACAATAACCACCAGACGTCCAGGGCGCTCTCGGTCAGCCGAATCAGGGCGAGTGCCATCATCGTGCCCATCACCCCCCAGGCGATCGTCGACAACCGCAGCACACTGATGTCTTCGGCGTCGTTTGATTTGGGCCGAAAAAGACGCTTGAAAAAGTCGCTCATCACGAGCGTTGCTGAAGAGTTAAGCGATGTCGATACCGTGCTCATCGCGGCGGCAAAGATCGCTGCAATCAACAGTCCTCGTACCCCCTGTGGCAGGTGCGAGGCGATGAAATGCGGGAACACGCGATCGCCCAAATCTCTGTTTGTGAGCGCCGCGGCAGTCTCGGAGAGACGTGCATCATACTCCGGTGCGTCGAGAGGCATCGCCGCTTGCATCAACTTCTGCTCGGCGACAATCACCCGGACTTCCTGTAGATCGGTCGGATGACTCTCGTAGTACGCATACAAGGACGAACCGATGAACAGAAACAAGCCGCTGACGGGAACGTATAACAACGCCCCCAACCACAAACTCTTCGCCGCCTCGTGGTCGCTACGCGCGGCGATATAGCGTTGGATGAAGCTTTGATCGATGCCGAAATTCCGCAAGTTGTCAAAGATGCCGTAGGCAAAGATCACCCAAATCGTTTTCTCCGAAATATCCCAAAACGACGTGTCTTCCGGGGAGAATGAGAACTTATTGGCCGCGACGGCAACTTCGATCACTTCGGAGGGGCCGCCCGGCATTTCCCAAAGGAGAATCCCGAGTGCCAGCAACGCCCCCGCGAGCAACACGATCGCCTGGATCGCATCGGCCCAGATGACAGCAACGAGACCACCGACGAACGAATACACCGTCACGACGACGCCCGTGCACAAAATCACCGTGCGGATGTCCCATCCGAATAACACCGCCATGGGCAGGGCCATCAAATACATGACGACGCCAATCCTCGCGATTTGATAGAGCAGGTAGAAACAACTCGCATAAATCCGCGCCCACAAACCAAATCGGCGCTCCAGCAGTGCGTACGCAGACACCTCGCCCGAATTCCGATAGAGCGGTACGAAAAATCGCACCGCAATCGCTGCCGCCAACGGCAACGCGAGCGAATAAACGAACACGTTCCAGTTATCCACGAACGCTTTGCCTGGCAGTGCCAAGTAGCTGATGCTGCTCAGGTAGGTGGCAAAGATCGACAGACCACACAACCAGCCCGATAACGTCCGCCCCCCAGCGCTGAACTCTTCGGCTGAGTTATTGCGTCGCCAAAAGTACAGCCCCAGACCCAGGATGCCAACGAAATAGCCGATCAGGACAGCCCAGTCGACGCCGGTGAAAAAAGTCGACGCAATCACAGGCTATCCACGCTACGGAGGATCTCGGCCACTCGCTCACGCTCGGGCTGAGCGAAGGCGTGAAATGGGTCGGCGGGCAGATCGCCACAGATGCCCCGTAACGACGCTGCCGTTTTGGTCGCTTTGATGTGTCGAGAGGCGTATTTGCCGATCTCATAGATGTCTTGAAAACGATCGATCTTACGCTGCGATTGCTGCTGCTTGGCCACGTCACCGTCACGCAGTGCCTCATAGCAATCGTTGAATAAACCGGGCATCACGTTGGCACCTCCGCACACGCCCCCATCGCCACCGAGCGCATGAGCTTCGGCGAGTTTGGCTTCCGGGCCCAGCAAAATGGACCAGTCGGGACGCTCCTGTTTGAGCTCGCACAGGCGGGCGAAGTACTGCATGTCGCCGCTACTGTCTTTGACGCCCACAATCCCCTCCAGAGACGAAAGCCGACGCAGAGTTTCAATCTCAAACCATACCTTGGTCAACTGCGGCATATTGTAGAGCATCAGCGGCAGCGGAATGAGCGGCTGGATGTTCTCCACGTAGGATGTCAACTCAGTCTGGCCGGCCGGAAAGTAGTACGGCGTCGTCAGCACCGCCCCGTCGGCGCCGCACTCGGCTGCATACTCCGCCAGGTGCACCGTTTCGACAAAGGCGGTATCGGTCACACCGACCAGCACCGGAACACGGCCGTTGACCAGTCGAGTCGTCTCAGCAATGAGCTCGCGGCGCAAACGATAGCTGAGACTCGGTGCCTCGCCCGTCGTCCCCAAAATGAAAACGCCCGCGGCCCCTCCCCCAATCACGTGATCCAGCAACCGGGCGAGCCCCTCGCGGTCGAGCACATCCCGAGCGCTAAGTGGCGTGATCAATGGCGGCACGATGCCGCGTAACGACAGCGCGGAGGAGGACGAAGAAACAGGCATGAAATGATCGCAAAGTTTTTTTTAGGAGGGACACCAAGAGTCTATAGATCATAGGCGGTAATGGGTCGAATTGGAAGTGGTCCATGGCCTGGGGCCGGTCTGCTCAAAGCGTGGGGGCCCACTGTCTGGCGACGGTGGCGACGGGAAAATCCGTCACTTGTTGTTCACGCGATGCTTAGAAATCGATGACTTGGCAATCATCTACCATTTCGCAGGGCATCGAAAACCGCGGGTCCGGCTCCTCGAGTGTGATCGGGTCGATCGGGCTGATGTGGGTTAAAAATACGCGTCGCGCCTCAGCAGCAGCACTGACCTCGGCCACACGCTCAGGGTAACTATGCCCGGTTTTGCGTGCCCAGTCTCGCTGGTGATCATGAAAATTACATTCGTGCAGCAGGACATCCGCGCCCCGCATCCACTGCAAAATATCCGGATCGGTTGCCCCCGTGGTGTCGGTCGCATACACGAGTGAGCGCCCGACATCTGTCGGCGGCTGGCTTGTCGTCGTCCTTGGCCAGTCGATCCGGTAGGCGACCGATCCACCGGGATGGGTTTGCGGTCGCCAGGTCACTCGGGTGCCCGCGATATCAAGGGACGCATGCTCTGCGGTGGTCCCGATTTCATCAATCGCATGCCACGTCACCGGCAGCTGAGCGGGAAAAATGTACTCACTGCCCAATAGTTTTTGCACAGCATCGAGTTTTTCGGACTCGCCCCACACGCGGACTCGCTCGACGGGCCGTTGATAAACGATCCCGAGCAAAAAGGTCAGCCCGACAATGTGATCCAAGTGCGCGTGGGACAGCAGGATATCGAGCGTATCGGTTTGAATCAGCGAGGGCAGGCGGAACATCCCCGTGCCCGCATCGAGAACCAGGCCTGATTCGGGGAGAAAGTAACACGACGTGTGCCGTGTCTCATTGGGATGGTAACCGGCGGTGCCAAGACAGTGAAGCTGCATGCGTGGCGAGGTCGAGGGAGGTTGTTGAAATCGGCGGAAGTCGTCAATTTACACTGATTCGTCGTGCTCATGTTTTTCCATGCCCAGTTCATTCGGCACCCCCGTCATCGCTGTGAGCCCCATTTCGCAACCCGCCACGATCGCTCACCCTCAACGCGTGTCGACCGTGTCGATCCACGCTGGCAGCGTTGAATTCGCCGGAGGGCATCGCGCCGCCGCGTCTGTCGACCTAGATGTGCGGCGGACCGAGCGTCTGGCGATTGTGGGCCAGAGCGGGTGCGGCAAAACGACACTGCTACGAGTGATCGCCGGCCTGCAGACTCTCACCAGCGGCCGCTGCGATCGTCACGCCGAGGCAACCTCCTTCGTGTTCCAGCAACCCGCTCTCCTGCCCTGGCGGCGCGTTCTCGGGAACGTCACGCTGCCCTTGGAACTGCAGCGTCGACGGCGTCCTTCTCCCAACGATGACGGTGCACCAGGAACGCCGCAGCAACGGGCCATCGCCGCACTCGATGAGGTTGAATTGAGTGACGTGCCCAACAGGTTCCCTCACCAGCTATCCGGGGGCATGAAAATGCGAGTCTCGATCGCGCGGGCGCTCGTGACACGGCCCGATCTCCTGCTGCTCGATGAACCATTCGCTGCGCTCGATGACCTGCTGCGAACGCAACTCGGCGGCTTGGTCACCCAACTCTGGCACGCCCACCAGTTCACCATGGTGCTCGTGACTCACAATATCGCCGAGGCCATCGCGTTGAGCGATCGCGTCTGCGTCATGCACGCGGGCAGGATCGAGGCAATCTTCGATAACCCGATTGCCTGCCCGACGCAGAGCTCTGGGTTGGGTCGCGAAATCGACGTGCGGCGGACTGCTGCGTTCGGCGAGTTTTATGGAGTGATTACCGATCGTTTGCGTGCGGCGGCGGAAACATGAAGTCGACCACGGGTGAAACCCTGATCAGTATCCTCTGTGTTGCTGGCGTTGCCGTCGTCGCGGTGCTCGCCTGGCAACTCAGCGTCCAGATCTTCGACTTGCCCAAGATCCTGCTGCCCACACCGTCCCAAGTCCTCGTGGCAGGCTGGCAGCGGCGGCAGGAATTGGTAGCCGCGAGTCTCGTCACGTTTTCAACCGCCGCGATCAGCTTGGTCGTCGCTCTTTTCATCGGCGGCAGTTTATCGATCTTATTCAGCCAATCTCGACTGCTACGCCGCGCGCTGTTTCCCTACGTCGTGTTTTTGCAAACCGTTCCCATCGTGGCGATCGCTCCACTGTTGATCATTTGGAGCGGGTACGAATTTCGCACCGCCGTGATCGCGACGGTGATCATCTGCCTGTTTCCGATCGTCAACAATGTCACCACGGGCTTGCAAGCCAGTCGGGTAGAGCATCAAGACTTATTTCGATTGTACGGCGCGTCACGTCTCCAAACCCTCGTCCGCTTGCAGATCCCGACCTCAATCCCCTACCTGTTGCTGGGGGCTCGAATTAGCAGCGGACTGGCGGTGATTGGGGCGATTGTTGCCGAGTTCTTCGTCAGCAACGGCGCCAACTATGTCGGCCTGGGGGCGCTAATGACGCGCTGGCAAGGCCTGCTACAAACCGACGCATTGATCGCTGCCTTGGGAATGTCAACGCTTCTAGGGCTCTTACTATTTTCCGCAGTGGACTGGATCGGAAGAATCTTCCTGAGCCGCTACACTCGGGTGGGGTGAATTTGTGGTCGAACGCTCCGCGGTGGACCATTCCGGCCGCGGAGCGTTCAGCCACCCATTTCCGCTCGTTCCTGACCGCGTTCTAAGGTGACTACTGAAGTGTTCCATTCTATTTCGTCGAAACTGATCTGTATCGCGCTGTCGATCACGACGCTACTGGTTTGCCAGGGGTGTTCCGCACCGAGCGAAGAGAATTCGGAGCATGCCGACGGCTCCAAATTTGCGCCCGTCCGTGTGCAGCTGAACTGGTACCCGGAAGTCGAGCACGGCGGCGTCTATGAAGGCCTCGTCGGTGGCCTGTATCAGGACGCTGGACTGGCCGTCGAGATCAAACCGGGCGGCCGCGAGACCCCCGTCGCTCCCGAGTTGTTGCTCGGACGTAGCCAGTTCGCGATCACCAACGCAGATGACGTCGTCTTGTTTCGTGCACAGGGTGCCGACATTGTGGCCGTGTTCGCGGCGGTGCAAAATAACCCCCGGTGTTTGCTGGTCCGTGCCGACAGCGGCGTCGAAGGATTTGATGATTTGTCAGGCATGACGCTGCAGTGCCAACCTGGACGAGCCTTTCTGCCGTTCCTCCGCAAACGTGGATTTCTGGACGAAGTCCGCGAGGTCCCCTATTTCAATTCCATCGCTGGCATGATTGACGATCCCAAGATGTCCGTCCAAGCCTATGTCGTCGCCGAGCCACTGCTCGCCCGCCAACAAGGCCTGGAGGTCCGAACGCTCATGGTCAGCGACCTGGGCTGGAATCCCTATTCCAGTGTGCTGGTGACGACGGGGAAACTCATTCGAGAATCACCCGAACTCGTGCGAGAATTCGTCGCGGCCACAAAAGCCGGCTGGGCCGACTACCTGCAATCACCCGAACTGGCGAATGAAGCAATTTTGAAAGCGAACTCGCACGGGATGACCGCCGAAGTCCTGCAGTTCGGTGCCGCTCAGATGCGACCACTGGCGTATCCCACCGAGTCAACCAAACTCGGGGAAATGACGCTACAAAGATGGCAACAATTGGTCGACCAGATGCAGGAGGTCGAAGTGATCGGCCCTGACGCGGTACGGGCGGAGGATTGTTTTACAGACAAATTCCTCCCTTGATCGGCGACTCTCTACCATGCCCCAAATGCCGCAAGGCATCGGGTAACACACGCCATTGCTCGACACCCCATGAGCCGAATGCCGTAAGGCATCGGGTAACACACGCCACTGCTCGACGCCCCCCACCATGCCCCGAATACCGTAAGGCATCGGGTAACACACGCCATTGCTCGACGCCCCACCATGAGCCGAATGCCGTAAGGCATCGGGTAACACATGCCATTGCTCGACACCCCACCATGAGCCGAATGCCGTAAGGCATCGGGTGACACACGCCATTGCTCGCCCCCCCATGCCCCGAATGCCGTAAGGCATCGGGTAACACACTGTACCCCGGTCGTTGATTTAGTCGTCTCCGCGTTTAAATTGTCACCCGGCGCAACAGCGTGGTAATAAATCGAATCCCCCCGTGAACACGTCGGGTTACTAAATCCACCCGGCCGCTCACGCGACTCGGCTCATGAGGTCAGCAGCCACCCGGCCGCTCACGCGACTCGGCTCATGAAATTGACTTGGTCTCGTGCCAGAACGCTCGATGCGAGCGGCTAGACCTGTCACGAAAAATCAAGCTCGACCTTGCCATCCTCAAGCTTCAGTTTTGCCTCAAACCGCTTCCCCGCCTTGGACTTGAATCCTTTGAGCGTCTGGGTTTGACCATCACGTAACAGCTTCCTTGCCATTGCAGCGGTGATGCGTTTGCCTGCGATCGTCTTCCAAATCGTCAAACCGCAACCCTCTCGCCAGCGGCTGCAACTGTAGGCTTTGGCCGTCTCGGTGACGGGGCTACCGCATAGCGGACAAGCCCCCAATTCAGCTTCCGGTTTCGTATCACCGCGGGAGCCGGCAGATTGGGACGGACGCGGTTTCCCGACCGCTGCCGATTCTCCGCCTCGACGCGGTTTGCTGCGGGAAGACCTCGATTGGGAGGGGCGACCTTGCTCCTGTTCATCACCTTGGGGAACGGGTATCTCGATGAGCACACCCGAAGCCGACATGCCCAACAGAAACGGATTTTGCCCTGCCAGATGGATTGGTTTCCCGGTGACGCCGAGTTGCAACAGCTCGCGAATTTGCTGCATCGACAACGCCTCATCACGATACGTCGGCGGCAACACAAATTGGCAACCTGCTTTCCAGCCCGAACAGCCGAAGGCCCGCTTGCCAGCGATGATGGGCTGGCCACAGCGAGGACATGGTCCATACGCTTGGTGATCGAGCGTATCGATGTCGCTTGCTTGCACGATCCCGCGAGTGTACTCGGCAATCTCCTGCATGAAGACATCCGGCGACGAGCGTCCCGCTTCGATCTGTTTCAGCTTCGCCTCCCATTCGCCCGTCAATTCCGGCGAGGTCAAGTTGCGATCCTTCACAATCGCGACGAGATATCGGCCGAGATCCGTGGCGACAATATTCTTCTTGGCTCGCTCGATATATTTCCGCTGCAGCAGCGTTTCAATCGTCGCCGCCCGGGTCGCCGGCGTGCCCAATCCCTTCTCTTTGAGCGCCTCACGCAGTTCAGCTTCGTCGACGAGTTTGCCCGCCGTGTCCATCGCACCGAGCAAGGTATTTTCCGTAAAATGCTTCGGTGGCGATGTCTCTCCCGCTTTGACAACCGGTTCGTGAGGCCCCCTCTCGCCGACTTGGAACGCGGGCAACGTCTGCTGATCCTCGGCATCGGCCCCCTTGGCTTTACGCGGATACAGTTCCGTCCATCCCAGCACGACGACGCGCACGCCTCGCACGCGAAACGGAACCTCGCCCGCGACAGCATCCACCACCGTCACCTCTTTCTGGCACTCGGGGTAAAACGCCGCGATGAAACGAACCACGACGGCATCGTAAACCTTCTGGGCCCGATCGTTGAGACTCCCCGGGAGCGAGCCGGTGGGGATGATCGCGTGGTGATCGGTAACCTTGGCACGATTAAAGATTCTGCTGGAGAACGGCAGCGAACTGAGGTCGAGTTTGCCGATCTCTTTCGGCTTGAGCGTGGCAAGCTGCTTGAATATCGGTGGCACCTCCTTCCGCATATCCTGGGTCAAATAACGCGAGTCCGTCCGGGGGTAGGTGATCAACTTGGCTTCATAGAGCGACTGGGCTGCCGCCAGCGTATCGGCGGCGGAGATCCCAAAGCGACGGTTCATGTCACGCTGCAATTCAGTCAGATCGTAGAGCTGCGGGGGCAGCGATTTCTCCGCCCGGCCCTGCACCTTTTGAATCAGCAGCGGGTGCGAGGCGGCCTGGGACAGCAGCGCTTCCGCATCCGCCTGCTTTTGAAATCGGTCTCCGGTGTAGCGAAAGTTCACCTTGCGATAGGTCGTCATCAGCTCCCAAAACGGTTCGGGGCGGAAGGTGCGGATCTCATCATCACGCCGGACGATCATGGCCAGTACCGGGGTCTGAACCCGACCGAGGCTCCACAGCAATCCCTTGCCACGCTTGCGCTTCGCGTCCGACGAATGGTCCTCGTCGGTGCCGCCCGTCGATCGGTAACGCACCGTGTAATTGCGAGTGGCATTGAGCCCGACGATCCAGTCGGCTTGGCTACGGCACTTGGCCGCTGCATAGAGATTGTCGTAATCGGCGAGGGGCCGGATCGAGCCGAACGCCGTACTAATCGCACTGGTCGTCAGCGACGAGAGCCACAGTCGCTGTGTTGGCTTCCGCTCACAACGCGTCAGGGTCAGGATATAGCGAAAAATCAGCTCGCCCTCGCGGCCCGCATCCGTCGCACAGATGATCGAATCGGCCGCTTGGAAGAGCCGCTTGATAATCGCGAATTGCTTTTTCGCGCCGTCATCGCCCCGCAGCCGCAGCTCAAATTCTGCGGGGATGAACGGCAGCGACTCCAGCGTCCAGCGTTTCAGAGCCGGGTCATAATCCCCCGGTTCGACGAGCTCGACCAAGTGGCCAAACGCCCACGTCACCTGGTACCCACCGCCCTCGAGATACCCATCACGGCGGCTCGTCGCTTTCAAAAAGGAGGCCAGATCGCGACCCACAGACGGCTTTTCGGCAAGAATCACCTTCATGACAAATCCACTGCTTCCAGCCAACGGCCGTACGCGTCACCCACAACTCCCCACGCCTTCAGCATCCGTTCGCCGAAGACAGCAAGCATACCAGAGCACTGCGAAAATATTTCAGTGAAGCCCATATTTCCCAACCGGTGGACTTGTCGAGCAACACAAAAAAGTTCATGATACCCCTTCGGCATCAATGACATCGGCCCAGTCGATTGTCACGCCAACAAAATATGCACCCGTGGCGCAACTGGATAGCGCATCGGTCTTCGGAACCGAGGGTTGGGGGTTCGAATCCCTCCGGGTGTATTGAAGAAAACAGCGTAAATTACCGGCTGGAACGCGATTCAGCGTTACCGTCATAAGACGTGCGGCCCCGTTTGAAACCTGAACCCATACCGAAAAACTGTCCTAGTGGACTGGTACGGGTTCGAATCACGGGGAGACCGACCATGGCCAGACCCAAGGCCAAAGCACCCGCCCGCCGTTTCCATCTGAGCGGGCAATCTGTCGTCACGATAGCGGGACGTGACATCTACCTGGGCAAGCACGATAGCCCCGAGGCGATCGCCAGGTACGCCGTGCTGATCAGCATCTACCAGTCGGGCGGACTGTCGTTACCTGACGATTTTGACATCGCCAGCCTAGATGACCGGGTGAACGCATTGATAGGGCAAGCCACTGCGACCACGGCGAACCAAACGAAATCGCCGGTCCTGGTCCGGCACGTCACCGCCAATTATCTGGAAATGGCGAATGTTCGCTATCGGGACAGCGAAAGCGAGCTCCACCGACTGACGCAAGTTTGCGCCGCACTCGACAAGCACGATGGGGATGCACTGGCGAGCGACTACGGCCCCCTGGCGATGCAGCGACAACGGCAGCGATGGGTGGAGACAAAGGACGCAAGAACTGGTCGGAGCTATTCGCGGGTGTACTGCAACACTCTGACAAAGCTGGTTGTGCGAATCTTCAAGTACGCCGTTTCGCAAGAGCTGGTCGAGGAATCAACGTGGCAGCGACTCCGCTCTGTCGATCCGTTGCGTCTGGGGCAGACAACCGCGCCCGAGGTGGCAGACGTGCAGCCGGTCGACATCGAAGTTGTTCGCAAAACCGCCACCGAACTGACGCCAATTCTCAAAGCGATGATCCGTGTGCAAGTCGGTACCGGAATGAGGCCGAGCGAGATTTGCCGGATGCGACCGCGCGACATCGACCGATCTGGCGAAGTGTGGGTGTATCGCCTCGCCAAGCACAAGACAGCCCACCAAGGAAAAACGAAAGCCGTTCCTCTCGTCGGTGACGTGCGGGAAGCGGTGACGGACTACCTGAATCGAGATCCCGACGCCTATCTATTCTCTCCTCGTGAATCGGTTGCATGGGTGAACGCCCAGAAGCGAGCAAACCGGAAATCCAAGGTTCAGCCGAGCCAATTGAGCAGAGCGAAGGCAAACCCAAAGAAACAGCCAGGTGAGTGCTTCACATCCCATTCCTATAGGCAATCGCTCCAGCGGGCCGCCAAGCGTGCAGGTGTCGAGCGGTGGCACCCTTACCAGATCAGGCACCTCGCAGCGACCGTTATTTGCGATGCACTGGGCATCGAAGCGGTTCAGGCGATGCACGGACACTCCAATAAAGCCCAGAGCCGCCACTACGCAAAATTGGCGTTGCAGGCCGCCATAGAGGCAGCCAAGGCCGCCCCGAAGCTGTAGAATCAAATCACGTCGCCAGCGGATTGATCCCCGCGCCGCCGGTCTCCTTGAGCGTTGTTCCATAGCGACACTCGGAGACCGGCAGCGACTTTCTTTCAAAACTATGGAATCTAAAGATGGTCGATAACGATACCGCCAAGATCACGCAAAGCCTTCGCGAGATCGTGAGCGATGCAAAGCAAATTGACTCGCTGAATTACGATGAGACGCTCGAACACGCACAGCAACGCGGTACCGGCTCGCTACTGAGCATCGCGACCCGAGCACTGACGACACCGATTCAGACCGCCACGGGTGAAGGGTTCTTCACCGATATCGTCGTGGAATGGGGGGCGCTCAACGGCCAAGCCGCCGCCGCCGAGCTGCTGGTCGGCAAGGTTAATCGATTCACCGCCGCGATAAAGTCACTGAGGCACTGGGCAAACGGCGAAGAGTGGCTAGCTGACGACGCGCGAGAAGATTTAATCGAGCGACGTATCACCCTGGGCGAACTGACGGTTGAGCTGATTCGGTTCGCTGAGGGTTTCGGTAACACGATTTCAGCGGCCGGGGCCCCGGCAATCGAGGTTGACCCCGCAGCCGAATTTGAGGGAATGAAGATTGACCCCGATGATTTACTTTTCTTGCAAGTCGCTGTCGATGAAGGCGCAGTGAACGGAGTCTGTGTGAAATCAAACGTGATTTTCTTCAAGGCCACTCACGGGCCGACCTGCCCGCCGGAATTGCGGAAACGCTTGAAATCTCACGGACTGATTGACTCTGCCCAAGGAAAGGGAATTACTGTTTTGCCCAAAGGCGAGCGGTATCTAAAACTAATGCCTAACTAGTCCCGCACTAGTCCCACACTGAGAATCGGCACTGCCGGTATCTGATACGCGTGTTGTTTTTAACCACACCCGCACCGGAGTACATGCAGTGCCGATCACCGCAACCAATGCCGAGACGACCGTTTCTCGGATTCTCTCAGAAGATGTTTTGACGATCGCTGACGCCCGCAAGGAACTGTCCGCGATCACGGGTAAGCGACCCGACAAGAGCTCAATGGCCCGCTGGATCCACCGCGGCGTTGGTGGGACTCGGCTGGAGGCCGTCCGGATCGGCTCTCAGTTGATCACGAGTCGGCAGGCCGTGAATCGGTTCATCGTCGCCCGCACCGAAAAGACTGTCGGCCCCGCGAATTCAAGGGGTGCCAAATAATGTCGAGCTCAAACGAAAAAAGGGCCACCGATCGGCAAAATCGGAAGCCCCTCAAAAAAGTTGCCAGTGTTGACACCCGGCACGCCGATGATACGCCACTCGCCGGCTCCGGGCAATCGCAAATCGTAAAACGTCGCAAGCGATACCCCACAATCAAGGCCATCGACGGCAAGGCCTACCGCGTCGACGAATGCGGATTGATCGACGTTCGCCGCCAGTGGCCCGTAGGGGACGCGCCCCAAGAGAGCGAAATCCTACGGTGCATGCAGTGGCTCGCCCGCAACGAAAAAATCAAAGGCCCGTCAATCAGCTCCTACGCGGCCAAGCACGCTGTAGAGCGATGGCTGAGACTTCGTGGCGAGGCCGGCTACGTCTCGACCGGTGCTCTAATTGTCGCCGCGCATCGCTGCGGGTTTCGCCAAGATGCGAGCGACCAGAGCCTAAACACTGGCTTGGCAATTTCGCGACGTGTCTACGATCGGCTGCCCGAATCCGCCAAGCAGTGGAATCGGATGGGGGTGCAACCATGAGGATTTTAACATCAGCGACGCTAGGATACGACAAGCAACCACAAGTAACACGGGAGGCAAACACGCATTGTGAAAAGCACTATGACAAGGAAGAGGTTCGCAGCCGAGCCGATGGCAGATGGGTTGAGATCATATCAGCCGTTGGTTGCATCGATACTCAACTGCTTGACGGCAAAAATCACCCTTGCCCGAAATGCGGTGGACGAGATCGGTTCCGATTCATCAACGAGGCCGCTGGCGCTTGCTACTGCCATCAATGTTTCTCTAGCGAGAGTGGCGATGGTTTTGCAGCAATCGAATGGCTGAACGATTGCACGTTCGATGAATCGATAACAGCGGTGGCAGAGCACATCGGCAACGTGCCGACATCCCGGCCGCGATCAAAGGCAAAGCGGACGCCCCCCATACCAAAGCCACCGAAGCGCGAGGTCAGCGATAAGGTTGCCGACCTGCGCCATGAAGTCTACACGGCGGCCGCGAAGATTTTTGGGCTAACGGATGATGACCGAAAGGCACTTAACGATCGCGGATTGAGCGACGGGGATATTGATCGGGCGGGCTATTGGAGTTTGCCGAGTAAAACAGATCGCACAGTGCGGCTGCTCAAGCTTGGCAGTCTGTTTCCAGGCCGCCGTGGCGAGATAGCCGAGAACGTCCCCGGCGTGTTCCCCGGCGGTTCGCTCCAGGTATCTGCCCAAGGAGCGGCGCTTATGATCCCATCGCGTGACATCGCTGGGCGTATCGTTGCCTTGCGTGACCACAACCCGAAGCGCGATCCCAAGTATAAGTGGCTTTCATCGAGTCACGTTAGCGGCCCGTCGCCTGGCTCGCCTTGCCATTGCCCAGTGATGACTGAGGGAATGCACGCGGACACAATCAGGGTCACCGAAGGCGAATTTAAGGGCGACATTGCAACGGCCAAGACAGGGATTCTTACAATCGCTCTGGCTGGCACGTCTACATGGCAATCCGCTGTCACCGTCCTGGAGCATCACAAGCCTAGCAGGATCATACTAGCGTTTGATTCCGATGCAGCAACTAACAAGGGAGTTGGCAAGAGCCTAGGCGGACTGTGGACGCACTGCACAACCGTTTCGTGGAATCCTACTGTTGCTGTTGAGACTTGGGACAACGCGAAGGGCATTGATGACGCGATTCAGGCGGGGGAAGAAATCAAGGTTTTAAGTTTCGATCAATCCGCCGACTACATAGCGAAAATTCGCGGCCCCGAAACCCTAGAAGATATCCTTGATGATCTGCAAGAGCACGAGGAGCCGCACGACCCGGCGAGGCTAGCAAGGCTAAACGTCAGTCGCTACGAAAGCGTTCACGGTGGGCGACTGGCGTACTGGCGTGGCCAATGGTGGAAATATCGAACCGGCCAATGGACGAGGCTTTCAGACGAAGAGCTTGATGCGAAAATCCGGTTCTCTATCAATCAAGAGTTGACGAATATTGCTCTTGCGCAACTGGCGATAGGCGAGAAAAAAGCATCGAAAATAAAGTCGTCAAATTCGCTCGCTCGCAATGTCATCGGGGAGATGAAATCACACTGCCTTGCCTCTGGCAGCGTGGAAATGCCTTCCATGCGAAGCCCAACGGCAACGCACGATAAATACCTCTCGCTTGAAAATGGGCTGCTCGACTTGGCGTCTGTGATCGCAGGGACAAACCCGGCGGATGCAATCAGTGAGCACACACCAGACTGGTTTTGCGGGACAAAACTAGCGATCGCATTCCAGCCGAGCAGCAAGTGCCCGCGGTTCGATAAGTATCTTCAAGAGGCGTTGCCAGACGAAGAGTCACGGCTATTGATTCAGGAGTACGCCGGTTACATCCTTGAGCCGGGGAACGACTTCCAGCGGTTCCTTGTGCTGGAAGGCGACGGGGGCACAGGCAAATCCGTCATGCTCTCTGGCGTTTTTCCCGCGTTGGTAGGCGTCAAAAACCTGTCGTCAGTGAAATTCGAGGGGTTCGGAAAGAATCAATTTGCACTGAACGACACGATCGGGAAAGCGTTGAACGTCGATCCCGACGTGAACGAAAACGCTCGCACATCCGAGGGGCTGTTCAAGGCGTTTGCCAGCGGCGAGCCGATCCAGTTTGAGCCCAAGGGCAAGGAGCCGTTCAGCGCTCTCCCGACGGCCAAGGTCGCACTGGGCTGGAATACCCGGCCACACATTCGAGACAAGTCGATGGGCGTCTGGCGCCGAATGCTGCTGATCGGATTCGATCGCAAGGTCCCCGAGTCAGAAATCGTAGTCGGCATGGACAAGGCTAGCTGGTGGATAGCATCGGGCGAACTGCCTGGAATCCTCTGCTGGGCAATCGAGGGGTTACAGCGATTGCATTCCCAGGGCGGGTTCACGATCAGCGAGGCCATGCGTACCCGGATTGCCGAGTACAAAGCCGATATGGACCCCGTCGCAGCGTTCATCGGCGAGGTAGTGAAGCACGATCCAGCATCGAAGCAGAAGACGACAACCGACAGCATCGTCGCCGCCTTCCGGCATTGGTGCGAGGCTAATTCAGATGCCGAGACAGCGGCCAAGATGAACGCGCGATCGATGGGGCGAGCGATCACGAAACGCTTCGGCATAACGTCACAGAGATTCGACGTTTCGCTGTCGTCCATCCGTGAACAAGCCAGAGGTTTTCAAGGAATTTCTTTAAATGACACCGAAATCGAAGATTCTAACGAAAAAATTTCTGATCTGTGACGTTTTCTGTGACGTTGTGACGTTTGCGTGACGTTTCAAAAATGAAAACGTCACGGGTTTTCCCCCGTGTTTTGCGGGCTATTTCTACTCTGTGACGTTTGTGACGTTATTTAACTCACACACATACAGGAGATAGTAAGCAGAAGGGCTTCATGGGGTGCGCAATTGCAATATAGGCTGCGATGAAACCTAACGTCACAACGTCACAAACGTCACAGACGGCCCGGGCATGGGCATAGCCCCCTCTGGATTCTGACGTTCGCGCGAGCGGAAGAGCGTTGATGCCCTCCCACGCGTGCAATGTCAAAAAAAACGATTTCGATATTGGCCAGTTTTGAGCCGGTTTGAATTCGTTGGAGCTGGCTTGCTGCTGGATGACGGGCCGTAGCCAATCAAAAAAAAGATGGCCGAGCGACCGCTTTTCAAAGAGGTTGGCCCGCTCGGCCAACCCGCTGTTCTAAGATTTCGCACATGAGCACAACATTGACGCCAGCCGCCGCCCGCGTTTCCATCGGCACCGTTGAGTGCGAAGACCTGCTTCGCATCAAACGGGCCGCGTGGGATGCGTCCTACCGCTCGATGGATTCATTGGGCCGGGCAGCCAAGTTTCCGGCGTGGCTCTTCTCGATTGTCACTGCCGAGCATAACCGCCGTGTGGCTTGCGATCGTGGCGAGCACTCACCCATGGAGACGATCGTGGTGCCGATCTTGCCGGCTGCAGAGTTGGCCGCCGCGTTGATCGACGTGCGATCCTACACCCGCGTTGAAAAGTTGCCGGATTCACTTCGGCGGCTTTTCCACGAAATCGAAAACCACATCATCGCCCAAATTTCAGAGGCACTTCGATGAGCACTCACTGGATGACCACCGCCGAGGTTGCTGAGCAACTGGGCGTGTCGTCGCAAACTGTTTTGGACTGGGCACGTGATGGCCAGCTTCCACAACCAAGGCGATTCAGCCGGCGAACACTTCGCTGGCCCCGGGCCGAGATCACCGACCATTTACGAGCGATGCCGCGCGGCGTCGACGAAGCCCCAACCCAAGTTTGAAAGCCAAGACAATGAGTTTTTTCAACAGCACAGCAGCCACCGCCCAAGCGCCTATTAACGTCGGTGGTCCTGAGCCCGCGCCCACGTTCAATTCAAAATATCGCGGTCTAAAAATCAAGGAGCTTCGCGAACAAAAGAGCAAGCTGGCCGCCGAGATGCAAGCGAGTTTGGATGTGAACGAATCGGCATGGAACGACGATCACGAGCGAGAGCACCAAGCCAAACTTGGCGAGATCGCGTCGATCACCTCCATGATTTCCGCCCGTGAGAATATTGGCGAGCACTTGCCACACCCCGGCCGCTCGGGTGAATCGCGTGGTTACACGGTGTTGACTGACGCCCAAGGCCAGCGGCACTATTCCGTCAGCAGGGGGCAAAGTTTCGCTGGGTTGCCCGGCACTGGCGAGCAACCCAGCGATTGCCAGCATCCTGCCGGGGAATACTTGCGGGCTCTCGTGACGGGCGAAACGGCATACACACCGCCCAGCATCGGTGCGGCCCTGGACCGTGGCAACGCGACGAGCGCGGGCTACATCTTGCCAACTGCCCTGGCTAGCCAAGTGATCGACAAGGCCCGCGCCCGATCGATTTTGGTCAATGCCGGTATGGGGACGATTGCTTTGAACGGTGCTGGCCTGGACATCGCCAAAGTCGATGCTGACCCCGAAATGGACGTCAAATTCGAGAACGACAAGTTCAAGGAATCGGCGATCACCTTGGGCCGCGTGACGATCACGCCGAAGTTGATCGGCTGCATGGTCCGTTCGAGCCGCGAATTGATCGAGGATGCACCGAACGCCGCAGCGGTCATCGAGCTGACACTGTTTCGTGCACTTGCCGCCGTGATTGACAATCTCGGAATCAACGGACTCGGAGCCGCTCAACAGCCGTGCGGAATCCTCCATCAGCCGGGCATTGATTCAACCGACACCGTGGGCGAGATCGATTGGGCAAAACTGGCTTTGGGTGCCAAGGCGGTGCGTCTGAACGATCACGAGCCAACCGCGGCACTTTTGAGCGTGAACAACAGCCACTCGCTCGGAATGTCTGTCGATCTGCAAGACCGATGGCTGGATGCACCCCCGGTTCTTCGCGGGGTTGCCGGGTTGGACAGCACGAGCGTGCCAGATGAGCAGATCGTGGTTGGCAACTTCAGCAACTTCGTGCTGGGCTTGCGTCAAGGTGCGACCATTGAAATCACCGAACAGGGCGACGAAGCTTTCAGCCGCCACCAATTGCTGTTCAAAATTTGGTTCAGAGGCGATTTTGCCGTGCTGGATCCTTCCGCGTTTCACATCCTGGACGGCATCGAGCAGCCAAGCTGATTCAAAGCATCGCCGCTGCCGCGTGTCATCATCGCGGCGATGCACCAAGCCCGCCGGGTGCCACTGGTCCTGAATTGCCGCCAGTGGTGCCCGAGCGGGTTTTTTCGTTTGATATTGAACCACTTATTGGCTTGCCGTCGACGACGCGGTAATAATTCGCAGCATGGAACGATCACACATCGCCGAATCGGCTTCCCTGGACGCTCACACGGCCCGCCTGAAGGCCGAGGAGGCCTTCCACCTCGTGAAGCTTCGCGGATGGACGCACGCGGCCGCTGGCGAGTTCCTGGGGTGCGATACCATGGCCGCCGTCGAAAGAAAACTGCCGCTGGCCCATCTGCCTCTGCCGGATGAGATCGCAGCCGTCGCCGCGGGCATACGATCGGGCCGCGTGACTGTCAGCCCAGCGAGCGCCGCGAGGTGGCAGCAGTGGCGCGATGAGCAAGCCAGCGGCGATGATGAGCAGGTCACCGAGGTGATGGACGACGTCGTCACCGAATCACTTTCCCCGGTGACAATGCCGCCCTGGTTCAATGTCGCTTGACTGGCTGGCTCCGGTACACTTGCTGGTTATCGTGCTCTCCGGATCGTCGAAATTCCGCCCTGGTTCAATGCCGCGGGCTGATCGGATTGCGTCACCGTTGCGGGCTGACTGGCTGCCCGATGCTTCCTTCCCCCGGTGGCCAAAACGCACGCTGCGCAGGATCGCGAAATTCACCGGGCGACGAAAGGCGAGATCCCGCTCGACATGCACGCCACAGAATCGCCCTCTAAGCGACGCGGCCGCCGACCCGGCTCCTGAGTCGAAATCGCCAGCCAAGCGAGCGAGCGGCTAAACCTGGTGGCTGGCTGGCAGCGATGGGAGGCACTTGTGGTGAGTCGATGCGATGGGGCCGGTGAATAATCTGGTTGCTCAATCCGTGCCATAATTCGCCTACCGAACAATACCGAACAACCCTCAATACTGCGATTCAAACTAGCTACTTGCAACCCTCGTTGTATTTGCGGTACATTGGAAATCACGAGAAACGGGGACTTTTAGCAATAAAAGGCCGGTGAAAAAGCTGAACTTCGGAACCGAGGGTTGGGGGTTCGAATCCCTCCGGGTGTATTTTGCGGGTTCTCCCCATACCATTCGCAGTCATCAAAGCTCCGTTTTCACGGGGCTTTTGCTTTGGGTTGATGGCTGGGGGTGCCTCCTGATCTCGTAGCGATTGCCCCTCCAAACTTAGATCAGGGTCCCTTGCCGGTTTCAGGGCTTAGGTGGTTTGCAGGTAGTACGTTTCCGCGATGTCCCCGCTATGACCAAACCAGTCGTTGAGGGCGTGGTTCGCGAACCGCCCCGATCACTCTTTCTCGGTTCACACCGAAGCCCTCAAGTTCATGAACGGCTTCACTCCCGCCCGCTCAACGAACCGGGTGAACGTCGCCCTCAGCTTCCCTTCGCTGTGTGTTCAGCCCCGCAGGCCGATGGAACCGTCGAGAGAGGCCCCGGGATGCACGTGAGCTCCCAAATGGTCTGATGCACGCTCCAGGCTGGTTCAAACAGTGAAATGGATTGACGCTTCTATTTCTCGTCCTGTTCCAAAGGTCGGCAGGAAGTCGTAATTGACAACATTTCCTGCGAAGGTCGTCCTCGCTTGGATGCCCGGTCCTTTGACGATCATCGGCACGCGAATGCCACCCTGCCAAACCCACCATTTGCGAGCGTGATGTGGTTGCGTCAGGCCCGGAAGAAACGAGTGTCGGTAACGAATGGCACTGTTGAGCGGCGCGCCCCTTGGGCTTAACGGCCTAGGACACTTGCTCGCGTGTCGGCTTTTTGGTTCCACGTTGTGATGTTGGCATCGGCGACTGCCCTTGAGAACTGCCCGTTGATCTGATGTCGCCCCCTGAAGGAACTGTCGACGCAGCTGAGTCAATTTTTCGTTCATGAGCTTCACGACATGAAAGCGATCAAAGACAATCGCGGCGCTGGGGAGGTTTGCCTTGACGGCCGAAATGTAGGCCGCTGACATGTCCATCGCGACTGCCTTGAACTGCCCACGCCTGCATCTCAATCGGGTCCCGAATGGAGTCAGCGATCCATCGGATTTGCCTTCGCCCACAAAGACAATGGCTCCGGAATTCGGGTCCATTGCCAGCGTTAGATCACGATGCCCCTTGCCGATGCAGATCTCGCCGATCGCGATCCGACGAACATCTCTCAACGAAGGCGTGGCAAAATGCTTTCGGTGATACGCCTTCCGGATTTCTATGATGGCACCCCACGAGATGCCCAGTCGATCGGCCACGTCTTTGATCGTCATGCTCTACAATATTGAAAAAGGATATCGATGAAACGACCAACGTGGCTCGGCAGCATCCAGCGATCGTCCAGAGGCTCACAAACGAACTCGACGTCGCCAAACAAGAGATCGGCTGCCACGATTAGATTGGCAAGAACTCCCGCAGGAAAGAATTTTGAATCCATGAGAGACAAATTGATCTCCACGCTCTGTGCTTCGTTGATTGCCTGCGGAACGTTTTCAACCGCGTTGGCAGAGAGTGCTCGTCCAGCCAAACCCAACATCGTTCTGATTCTTACTGACGATCTTGGCTGGCAGGATGTTGGCTGCTATGACGTCGATGAGCCGTCACCGTATGAGACGCCCAACATCGACCAACTTGCGGAAGAAGGCATCAAGTTTTGGCAGGCCTATTCGCCCGCGCCGACTTGTGCCCCATCACGCGTTGCGATTCTTTCTGGCAAGCATCCCGCGCGGTCACAGAAGACGCATGTCGTTGGTGGCGGACCGCCGGCGCCTTACAAGAACAATAGCGCGGTCATCTCGCCTTGGTACAGCGGGCGGATGAATCTGAGCGAAATTACGATTGCCGAGGCACTCAAGACGAACGGCTACACCACCGGTGCCATCGGAAAATGGCACTGTGCGATCAGTCATCACGCCTTTCCGCAGCCAACCGACCAGGGATTCGATTACGCGCGGATGGATATCGGCGTTACCAGCAAAATGAAGCCCCATCGGCTGACCGGCTTTGCGACCAGCGCGAAGGACGATCCCTACCGACTTGATGAAGATGGTTTTCCGCGCGATCAAAATTCCCAAGACGCTCTGGACTTCCTGCAGCAGCACAAGGGCGATCCGTTCTTTCTCTACTACTGTACCTGGCTTGTCCACACGCCGATTCATTCTCGCAGCGAGACCTTACTGCGGAAGTATTGCGAGAAACTGGACGTGCCGTTCCCCACCGATCCGAAGGGTTGGGCGATGGGAGGTCAAAAGAATCCTTACTATGCGGCGATGGTCGAACTGCTGGACCATTACGTCGGCGACCTGCTGACTTACCTCCGACAGACTGACGATCCACGTTGGCCTGGCCATCAGCTGGTTGAAAACACGTACATCATTTTCACCTCCGACAATGGTGGCATGGAACAACATCCGGGCGAAGTCATCACCGACAACTATCCGTTGGACAAAGGCAAGATCAACGCCAAGGAAGGTGGTGTCCGAGTACCTTTGATCATCAAGGGACCAGGTCTGATGGCCGGCGTGGAATCAAACGCGATGATCAATGGACTCGATTTCTATCCGACCATCCTGAGTTGGACGGGAACGAGCAAACCGAAAGCTCAACAATTAGATGGCCTCGATCTCGCCCCGTTTTTAAAGTCCGACCTTACCGACAGCGGCCTGATTGCCGGCGCAGAAGGCGAGCCTCGAGACACGATGATGTGGCACTTCCCGCATTCCTCGATGCAGTCCACCATCCGCCAAGGCCGATTCAAACTAATTCGCAACTGGAGCGAATACCTGCTGCCCCATCGTCCTGCCCTAGAGCTTTACGAGTTGTATGACGCGGCCGGAAAGCGAGTCGACATCGAAGAGTCCCATAACCTTGCCGATTCCATGCCGGCGAAGGCGCGGGAACTGAACAACCGTTTGCAAACACATCTGGACGAGATGAAGGCCAGCCCACCCTATTTGAACCCGACTTGCAAAGCCTCGCTGTTCGCCAAGGACAAAGTGTGCACGCCTCTCGAGCACGGCCGTCAAGGCAATCGCGTCTGGGTCGCGTACCGTGAAAATGGAGCGAAAGTTGTTTCCGCCAATCTCATCTACACGGACAATGGAAATCACAAGTACGAGGAATGGTATCGCCTGCCTGCGACAATCGAGGGCGAGAACAAAGTCTCCGCACGGCTACCCGACAACGCTACGCACTACGTCTTCAACCTAATTGACGAAAACCATTTCCTCGTTAGCTACCCCCGCATGAAAACGCAAGCCGACACATCCGAACCCTATTCCAGCAAAGCAATTCCAGCCAAATGAATTGCCAACAGAACGTTGTGGACACCGATCAAGAACCAAGCCGAAACTGACAACTCGCGAAAACACTCATTCGATTACTCAGCCTCCTCCTGCTCACGAGTTCGACGACGTTGGCAGGGGAGTAACCGTCTAATGCTGCCTTGATCTTTACCGATGACGTCGGGTATGCGCGCCTTATCGAGAGGTTCTTTTCGTTCCCGCAGCGGGTGGGGAGATTGAGTGGGAGGGGACGGGGGAGTTTAAGTGAGAGTTTAAGTGAGAGTTTAAGTGAGAGTTTAAGTGAGAGTTTGAGTGAGAGTTTGAGTGAGAGTTTGAGTGAGAGTTTGAGTGAGAGTTTGAGTGAGAGTTTGAGTGAGAGTTTGAGTGAGAGTTTGAGTGAGAGTTTGAGTGAGAGTTTGAGTGAGAGTTTGAGTGAGAGTTTGAGTGAGAGTTTAAGTGAGAGTTTGAGTGAGAGTTTAAGTGAGAGTTTAAGTGAGAGTTTAAGTGAGAGTTTAAGTTTTCGATGGAGGATGGAAGAAGATGAAACAGCTAACCCATGAGTCGCTCACTGTTTACCAGCGTTCCATCGAGTTCGTTGCATGGGCAGCAGAGATGGCGAGGACCGCCAAGCTCACGGGCGTCATGCTCGATCAATTTAAGCGGGCTTTCGTTTCAATTCCGCTCAACATCGCTGAAGGTTCCGGCAAACACACACGCAAAGACCAAGCACGCTTTTATGATATCGCTCGCGGGTCGGCTTTGGAGTGTGGGGCATGCCTGGACGTACTCGTCGCGATGAAACTGGTTAACCCGATCGATATCGAGCGGGGCAAATCAACACTAGGAGAAATCGTCGCGATGCTGACCGCATTGACCAAAAGCATTGCCGGCGATCGCGCTCGAGAAGACAACGAATCGTATTCAAAAGACCCTGATAACTAAAACTTAAACTTAAACTTAAACTCAAACTCAAACTCAAACTCAAACTCAAACTCAAACTCAAACTCAAACTCAAACTCAAACTCAAACTCAAACTCAAACTCAAACTCAAACTCAAACTCAAACTCAAACTCAAACTCAAACCTAAACTTAAACTCAAACTCAAACTCAAACTCAAACCCTCCCTTCCCCCCCTACAACAACCAGGCGGGGAGCTCAAGCAAGAGTTCAATGGCAACGAGCGTGAGTCTGCTTCGTGTCTTTCCTGGCTGAATCCATGCCCGCCACAACGGAGCGACTGCGATGACGGCGACCATCGCCCCCCCGACGCCCTGGGGCACACAACGCGGTGCTCCACCCCCGTGACACCAATAGCGGTGCGTACGCAAGTCGTGGCTCAGTGGGACCGATCCCGGTACCTGGAGAGTGTTTTATGCAACGCAGTGAAATGGGCTCTGCCGTGCCTTCTTTCAATAATTCACGGCCCCGCCGCGCACTGGTTTCTGTCGCTCGCTCTTCCACCACTGGTCAGGGCCTTCCGCTTCAATATCGCGCCAGACTTCGAGAAGCCGCTTCTTCATCTGTTCCGTCTTCATTGGCATCGAAGCGGCCAAGTCATTTTCTTCCTTCCAGTCTTTTTGGATTTCGTACAGCTGGAACTCTGTTAACGTTTCATTGCCGACCAGTTTCCAGTCGCCGATGCGCAGAGCCACGCGGTCACCGGGTGGCGAAACGTGGGTTCGCCAGAACAGCGGGATCTTGCGCTCGACCGGTTGACCTGCGAAGGCAGGCACCATGCTGACGCCGTCGATCGTGCGATCCTTTGGCAGCGGGATGCCCGCGATGTCCAGAACCGTGGCAAAAATATCCGTGCCAATCACGGGAACGTCGCTAACCGTCCCGGGCTTGATATGCCCCGGCCAGCGAGCAACTCCGGGCACCCGGATCCCGCCTTCATGGTCGCTGCGTTTATTGCCTCGCAAGCCGCCCGAAGATCCTCCGAAAGCGGGCACGGGACCGTTGTCCGATGTAAAAAACAGGAGTGTGTTCTCGCTGACTCCTTGCGCGTCGAGTGCATCCATGACCATTCCCAACGCATGGTCCAATTGCGTGATATTCCCCATGTACTTGCTGTTCTCATGCCCCTTGTACAACGATTCGAATCGCGAGTCGGTTGCGATCGGCGAATGAGGTTCGTGCATCCATACCGACATGGCAAACGGCTTGGAGGGATCATGGATGTCTTTCAGCCAGTGTGCTGCCTCGGCCGCAACGAGCTGCGCCGAGTAGCCTTCGAGCTGACCGACCGGCTCGCCGTTGCGAACGAAGTTATCAGGGTTCTCGTGGCTGGGGCTGGCGTTGTTTTGAGTGTACATCCAATAGTCAAAGCCGTGATCGCCCGGCTGGGGATACTCGGGACGATTGAACTGCTGTCTCGAGAGCAGATGCCACTTTCCGACATGACAGGTTTCGTATCCGATCTCCTTGAGCAACTCTGGATAGGTAATCTCGCTAGCCCGTAGGTGAGCCTCGTGATTCCCTGACAGATGCCGATAGACGCCGTTGCGATACGGGGTCCGCCCTGTCAGGATCGCTGATCGCGATGGCGAGCAGACACCGCAGGCCGAATAGCACTGAGAAAACTTCACACCCTGCGCCGCCAGCCTGTCAAGATTGGGCGTCTGAATCAGTTCGTGACCGTAAGGAGCCGAATCTCCCCAGCCCATATCGTCCGCGACGACAACAACAACATTGGGCTTGTCCGGTTCAACAGCCTGCAAACGAGCCATCGAACTGAATAACAGCAATAACAGCGTGAGTGTGATCCGCATTGATGGGTCCCTATTGAGTAACGATGAACCGACTTCAAAAACGCCTTCGCGCTGCAAACGATCGACTGCCACAGCACGAAGCGTTTAGCTGATCCACCTGAATTGACTCGAAATCTGTATTGAGAATAGCTGGCACGACATACTATCGAATCTCAACAGAGAGTTCCTGAAATGCCGTGTTTTCGCCGTTGCCAGCATTCGAAATAGGCGAAACGGCCCAGACGATCCATCGGAACTGACCGAGCGACTTGCCGTCAGGTGCCCGCAGGGACGCGGCCGTGAAATTCGCTTCCGCCCCGTCGGTTGTATCGATGGTCCCCAGCGGGGTAAACCGACTGAGGTCCCACCCCGGATCGGTCGCGGCGGCGCTGCCGTACAAGGTTAGCTTTTGAGCGCCGCGACGGCCCTTCCAATGATGTGACCAACTGGTGATGGCCGAAACAGCCTGCACGGTGCCTAAATCCATTTTATAAGCACCATTGTGAATGCCGTTTTTAAAGACGGGACCAATTCCTTCAACCAGCTTACCATCGGTCAACGACGCCGCAGGATCGTTGCTGGTTTCCTGGTTCACCGTTACCACGCCAACCCCCTGCTGTGGCTTGAGTTGCACAAAGCCGTCCGCTTTGGAGCCGGATTCGATAACGACTGACGAGTCTGGGACATTGGGAATCGGCGAAAACTCATAGCCTTCCAAGTCGACCTCTTTCGTGCCCTGCAAGGCTTTGGACGCGTCGCTTTGAATCGCATTGGAAACGTGTTGCATCTGATCGGTAACAATTTCGAACGCCCAGGCATACTGACTTTTGCCCAAGTCTGTCGGCGGAGTGATCGCCAAACCTTGAGGCGTGAGTTCCCAATGCACGTCCGCTTTCGATCCGAGCAACCTGACCGACTTGACGCTTGTCCCCGACCAACCGGCAGTGGGCGTGATCGTGAAGGAAGCACTGGGTTTCGCAAGTTTGATCGCGTAGAGTTTTTTGCCATTGGTTGTAAAGACGAGGTGTTCATCCTGTTGCTCGGAAACCTTCCAGTAGCGGCTACCATAGATCGCGTCCGCATTGATCCGGAGCCAGTCGCCCATGGCATGCAGACGCTCGACCTGAGGCTCGGGAATAGTGCCGTCCTCTTTCGGGCCGATATTGATCAAGAAATTTCCGTTGCGGCTAATCACCTCGAGCATCTCATGAATGACGCTCTCGACGGTCTTGTATCGATCGCCCTCCTTGTATCCGAAAGAGGAGCCGAAGGTCGTGCAGCTCTGCCACTTGGGGCCGATCACCTCGAGCTTCAGGTTGTCCTTCTCCAGGCAGCCCACTCCGTCGGGCCAGTTCCGGTTTCCTCCCTTGTTGTTCACATAGACCGGTTGCCCACGTTCTGCCCCGTCATTCATGAAGTCGGTGATCATGCCGCGCACCTGATCGTCGAGGTAGGCAATCTCTGGCTTCGCCTTACCACGACGGACTTGATTGCCATCGCGAGTGTAGATCGGAAAATCATCCATCCACAGCATGTCGGGATGATACTTTGCCTGAATCTCTTTCCATCGAGCAACATAGTCGTCAACAAATTCCTTCGTAAAGCCAAAGGGACCGTAGAGTGACGCGGCTTCGGGAACGCGTCTGATCTCTTCTGCAATATCCGCTTGGGGCTCAGCGTTAACGACATACAGCTTTTTGGCGAAAAACGAACTGTGACGCTCACGGTGATAGGACGGTGCATACTTCAGCCCCAGCTTGCGCACCGCCTTGCCCAAATCGCCGACCAGGTCGCGATGTGGTCCCATGTCCACGGCGTTCCACGGCGTCAGGTCCGAATCCCAGTTGGCCCATCCGTCGTGATGCTCCGCCGTCAGCACCACATACTTCGCTCCGACTTCGGAGAACAGCTCCGCCCACTCGTCTGGGTTCCAATTTGCAGCCGTGAAGTCGGGAATAATATCCTTGTACCCGAAATCGGGCGGGCTCGCGCCCCAGCGCTGCTTCATGTAGGGATAGTAGTGTTCCGGATCCGCATAAAGCAGCTTGGGAACGTGTTCCGCATAGCCGCCTCCCTTGCGGTAGCCGATCGCACTGTACGGCCCCCAGTGTATGAAGATGCCGATCTTGCCGTCATCAAACCAGGCCGGCACCGGCATCTTCTGAAGTGATTCCCAACTGCCGTCATACCGAGGCTCCGCGGACATCGTGACTTGCGTCTGCAAGAATACCAACACCAGAAGGATCAGTAATTTGGGTATTTGATTTCTTAAACGCTGGTACATGGCTGCAATGATCTCTCGGTAAATGAAATGAAAACTGCGTTCTAACATTGGTATGGATCGATACTCTGCCACATCGGTCTGCGATAGATGGACCGCATCGATCTCCACGAACCGATACGCAGGTATCCCCCAGAGGAGCTGTCAGCCGGAATCGAGAAGACTGCCAGCATTGTCCGCCAAACAAAAGCTATCCATCTCGGCCGGAAGTGCGATCGTGGCGTTTCCATCAAGTATACCTCTTTTCTATTTCTGCTGATGCCGTGACTTGGTAAGGAACGAGCGGGAAATGACTGTCTGAAATTGTGGTCGAACGCTCCGCGGTCGACCATTCCGACCGCGGAGCGTTCGACCACTTATCTTCCGCTCGTTCCTAAGTCGCATCGCCTAAGGACACCAGGAACAATAAGTAACGGGTTTACCGTAGTGGATCTTGTTAAAGATCCTGTTCTGGATGGATCTTTAACAAGATCCACTACGCCAGTATTGATCCCGCGTTGCTAATGTGCGCCCCGAACAGTGTTTCCTTCTCTGGTTCCAAGTCACGTGAAAACCGCCTATTCGTTACTTTTTAGCGGCCTGCAATCCGACCTTTGAAATATCGAAGGGTACGATACCGAGTTTCAATGCTGGCGAATTCGGCCTGAGTCGGAAGTCGCCAGTGGAAGGATCAACGAAAAGCGGGTCGACAGCCAGACTGTGGCTATCAACTCCATCAGCTTGCTGTTTTTCCAGCATCGCCGCGCCCAGTTCAGGATCCGTGGCGCTATAGTAAATATTGTAGTCCGTATCGGCATCCTGGGATCTCGCCAGAGAACGCCCTCGACGATCCTCCGATTTCCTGCCATTGCCGGGAGCCAACTCATCGATGAAGACGGTGTCTTTGCCCGTGGAATAGAAGATGTTTCGCTTGATCACGGCACCGGCCAATGGGCCCTCTCTTAGTGACAAGTAAAATCCGCGTGGCGGTGCAAGAATATCAGCGATAATGTTGTTCTCGGCGCGGTTGTTCAATTTCAGAATGATGCCCTGAGCCATGCACTTGTAAATCAGGTTCTCGGCAATCAGTGTATCTCGCTGCCCGCCGTCGGTTCGAATCGCCGCCTGCATGAGCATCGGAGTCACCAAATGATGAATGTAATTGCGACGAATCACATTCCCCGCCCCTGCGCCACGAATGTAGATCCCATTTCCGTCTCCCATTTTTTCCATCACATTGTGTATCTCGTTGTACTCGATGAGATTACCGCGAGAATGGAGGTAGGGACGAACATCCTCGGGCGTTGGATTCCTGGGTAGGTCACCGATTTCATGCTTCCGGATGGTCCGAGCAAGCTCGCGACCACCTCTCTCAAAAAAGTGTGTCATGAACCCTGAGACGATCATTCCGCAGTACGGCATGTGGTGGAGCAGGTTATTCGCCACATGATTCTGGCCGCTTTGCCAGATCATAATGCCGGGCGAATGCAGATAGATTCGCCCAATGTGATGAATATGATTGTTATCGACGAGATTGCCTGCATTCACATCCTTCGTCCCTGGGCCGTAGCCGCATAGCAGGATGCCGGCACCTCCCAAATGCTCAATATGATTGCCCGACAACTTATTGTTCCGCCCATGCAGATCCACCCGGATCGCACCGCTTCCACTGTGGGAAAAATGGCATTGCTCAACAGTGCAGTTCTCTGTTCCACGCAATCGCACCAAGGCATTTGGCTTGTCAAGCATGTCCCAATCGTGCTGCAATCCAGCATCCTCTCGAGTCAGGGTGTATCGGTCACCGTGCATGAATGTGAGTCCCCGAAAACAGAGATTGCGTACGGGAATGTCTTGGGGGCCCTGCTTGTCGACTTCACCTTCGACTCGGATCAGTTCGATCAGCTGTGGAGCCATCACCGGAGACTCATTCCTCGGCCACAGGTAGACTTTCCCTTGCTTGGTATCGAGAACCCATTCACCGGGCTCGTCGAGTTCCTCGAGCACATTTTCAATCCAACACGATTCCGTGGTCGGCAGAAAATGAAGTGGGTTCATGGCATACGTTGCATCGATTGATGTGCTCGCGAGCTGCTTGTCTTCGTCGACAGAAACCAGGGGCAACACATTGGATATCCATGCATGATGTGGACGGACGATGATCTCGACGTCTTCGACGTTGGGCCAATTCTTCAGTCTGCCCTTCGGGAAATGCAGTCGATTGCGACTGCCGCCGGCTAGAGGGATAAAACCTGCAGAGCGGGCTCGCGGCAGCATCCCCTCAGCATCATAGAGAGTGAAGAACCGGCCCGAGACATCGGCCATCCACACCTCGCCCTTTGCCTCCTTTGGCAAGCCCGGAAGGTCGCCGGGTACCTTTTCCCAACCTTTGATTTCCTGTCCTGAGCTGAACACTGGCTTTTCACCCGGATAGGCGGCGTAGGTCACCGTCGCACCGCCTTGCAACGAATCCGCAAGACCGAAAACAATCGTCTCCTTCAGTTGGTAGGTTCCTTCTCGAATGAGAACAACGACGTCCGATATTCCCTCATTTTTGAGTTCCCCAACGGCATCCCGAGCATGCTCCAACGTCGCAAACGGCCCATCACTTCCCTCCGAATTGGGCTCAGCGAGCGTACCGGACCAACTGTCTGATCCGCTGGGAGAAATAAAGAAGTCAGCCTGTGTCTGTGCAGCGGAGCATACCGCTGCGTTGATCAGGACCAACATCACAATCGCTAGGTATTTCATTTTCATTTCCGCTTGCTTTTTTCGTTGATGGTAGCACGCACCCAGCCCGCCGAACTTAGGAATGGGCGAAAAATAAGTGGCCGAACGCTCCGCGGTCGGAATGCTCGACCGCGGAATGCTCGACCGCGGAATGCTCGACGCCGGAATGTTCGACCGCGGAATACTCGACCGCGGAGCGTTCGGCCACAATTTCAGACAGTCATTTCCCGCTCGTTCGCTACCTCGCAGCCAACCAGGGCCGTCATGGGTATTCTTGACTATCCCGTCGCGGCCGGCCGTTTTGATACTGATGGGAAGTAGAGCATAGTCGACGTAGTGGATCGCGAGAATAAAGTTGTTCATCGGTCTTATTTTTCCTGCCTGCGTCGCTCTTGATTCAAGGCTCTGCTCTGCTGGGAGGCCTTCGCCGTAGACGCAGATCCGAACGAGAAGTCTTTCTCAGTGACGGAAATCTCTCGATCGAAAAGCTGTACGTAGCGTTGGTAGTCGTTGTAATCGACCGCTTGCGTCTTCCACTTTGCGAGTTCCTGTGCGTATCGCATGCGCATGGATTCAAGCACGGCAGCCCTATCAGGATCGTCGGCGAGGTTCGTCAGTTCCAGAGGATCGCCCTGAGTGTCAAACAACTCCTCGACTGGCTCCATGCTGTCGTCGCCATACCACCAATACGTGTACTTGTACTGCCTGGTCAGGCAACTCAGGCTTTGCGTTGGCAGGGCACCCCAGGTATTGATAAAAGCCAACTGTTCGTGCCCACCCTCGTTTGGATCCTGCAATAATTCCAGCAGACTCTTTCCATCCATGCTTGGTGGGATCGGCAGGCCAGCCAGTGCCAGGATTGTCGGCGCGAAGTCGATGTTTCCTGTCAACCGATCGCAGCGAACGTGTTTGCCGTTTAGCAGACTACGTGGGGCATAAATCATCAGCGGGGCACGAGACGATTCTTCCATCGGCAGAACCTTCGAGCCGTAGCCGTGCGAGCCGCAGATATAGCCATTGTCGCTGGTGTATATGACGACCGTGTTTTCCGCCACGCCCTGCGCCTTCAGTTCGTCGCGAATCATTCCAATGGCGACGTCGATTCCGTACACCTGTTGATGATACTTGGCCATTTCGCCGTCGTAATCCGTGTCGTACTTCCAATCGCTGAACCGAGGATACTGGCGTCCTGCTTTACTCTGGGGCGACAGGTGCTCACCGAACTCCCGGCCGAAGTTTGCCGGCTTGGTAAATCGCTTTCCTGCGTAAACGTCGTCGAAACGCGGATCAGGGATCGCCGGCTTGTGGGGTGCTTTGAAACTGATCGACAGACAGAACGGCTTCTTTTGCTTGACCGCCTCGCGGATCACGTCCTGTCCGAACGCTCCATATGACAATGTTGAATGAGGGTACTTGGCGGCATACCTCTGCATCGACTTGTTCTTTGCCGTCACGTATTCCGTCTGACCAGGACTACCACCCCAGAAATCGAAGTCGTCTTCGCAAAGCCCTTTGCCTTCAACCAGCATTCCGAATTTCCCGGCGAATGCAGTTAGATACCCGGCATTACGTAAAAGGACCGGATAGGATTGTTCCCAAACCTGCGGTTTCATGTCGCCATGTGAGAAATTGCATCCGGTTTTATATTCGTACATTCCCGTAAACACATTCGCACGACTTGCCATGCAGATCGCCGTCGTGTTGTAGTGTTTGTCGAACACCACGCCGTCACGTGCGAGCTGGTCCATATTCGGCGTTTGGGCATCCTTGTTCCCATAACATCCAACCGAGTACGTACTTTGATCGTCTGCCAACAAAAAGACGATGTTCGGTGTTGCAATCGTGGCATCATTCGCACACGCCAGTGAACCGGGGATCGCCTGTAAAACAAACGAAACTGCGATCAACAGGAGAGTTTGAACGTTTTGCATTGGAGAAGAGGGCTTGAAAGTCACCGGCGTATCGAACTTGATCATGGGTATCACCTTGATAGCTTCTCGCTAACGTTGGACAGGCTGTTGTTGCTTGGAGAAAAGACGAGCCCGTTGGGCTGGGTTAGGCAAACCGTTGGACCTTCGGTCCGAAGAGTCACCCAATGGAAAAACAGATGTGACGGGATCATTCGAAGAGCACAACCTTTCGGGGCGAAGCCCTCGCACGAAAAATGGGTGGTCTCTTTTCTTTCCTCTTCCCCTGCGGGTTGACGAACCGATTTCTTATCTCGCGTAGTCGTTCCCGGACCAACTATCCAGGACAGATCGCTGCCATTTCTCTAAGTCGTTGCGCATTCTCACAACCCGATCAGGATATTGACTTGATACGTCCTCGGACTCCATGGGATCATCCTGAAGTTGGTAGAGTTCCCATTGGATCTCTCCACCGGGTTGTTCCTGAATTCGATGGAGTTTCCATGGCCACTCGTTCCACGCTGCGTGACCATGGAGGTCAGTCTTATCGCGTACAGGAAAGTCGTTCACGTTTTTGAGAATCCTGCCAGGATGAGGGTTGTCAGCTCCTGCCTGCTGGGCCTCCATCAGGCTCTTGATGACCCTATCGCTCCACGTGCCTTGACCGGACATGTAGCCATGCCAAAAACCCATCGGGGGATGTTCTGTGACGTCTCCATCCAGGTAGGGAAGGATCGAGATTCCATCCAACGTTGGCTGATGTTCAACCTTGGCACCCGCGATCTCCAACAAGGTGGGGTAGATGTCTGAAGAATTCACCGGCGCATCGAGCTCTCCGTGCGGATACCGCGCCGGCCATTCGAGGATCGCGGGCACTCGCAGTCCACCTTCGTAGACAGAGCCCTTTCTCATTCGCCCACCGGATGACTCGGTAACCAGTCCGCCATTATCACTGTGAAAGAGGAACAGCGTGTTGTCCGCGATGCCCAGCTCGCGAAGGCTCTTTCGCAATCGCCCTACCTGCTGATCGAGCAGCGTTATCTCACGAAAATAGCCGGCGTGCTCGTGCCCCTGATAGAGATTCTCTGCGTCTGGGATGTTTTGGGGCACCTCACCAAATGGGTCATGAGGGGACGGCACCCAAGTCACGGCGAGCATGGGCTTGCCACCGCCTCGATGTCTGCTCAGAAAATCAATGGTCGCATCCATACTGATGACGGTACCCGCACCCTCGAGATGCTCGTAGTGGCCGTTGCGGCTAAGGAAGGGATCGTTGTCAAAGAAATTCAGTCCCGAGAGCCATTCATCGAATCCCTGTCCGCCCGGCGAGGTCGGGCTGTTTGGTTGTATGGAACCAATATGCCATTTACCAAAATGCCCCGTCACGTACCCAGCGGACTGCAACGCCTCAGCGATGGTCGTCTCATGGGGACGCAGGTAGTGGCCGTGATTGGGTACGTTGCCCCGAAACGGATGACGACCGGTCATGACACTCGCGCGAGTCGGGGAACAGACAGGCGCGGCGGCATAAAAACGATTGAACACGACACCGGATTCCGCCATGCGGTCGAGATGAGGCGTTTTGACAAAAGGGTGGCCGGTATAACCGGTGTCCCCATAGCCAAGATCATCCGCCATCACCAGAACAATGTTGGGCCGTTCTTCACCAGCGAGAAGGGTCGTCCATGGCAGAGCCAGCACGAGCCCTATCACAAGAAGAACGATTTTGATCGGTGAAGTCATTGTCTGCATTCCTCGTTGTAGGTTGATCGAATCAAGACGCCATCTTCGATCGGATGAGCTCTCGAAAATGCGTCACGGTGTTCTCGGCAGACGCGACAACACGGATGCGTTCGCCCAGGACCGGCGGACGCCTGAGATTGCATGGGTGAAGGGCATCGAACTCATCGGGCGTTGTGCGTGGGTACTGGATCATACCCTGGATTCGCCGTGAGAAACGAAATCACGCTCGGCAGAGATGCCGCTTGGGAAAAAATCTCCCCGTCGCCGGTGCGTCGACCTCGCGACCGGGAGACAGCACAACGCTTCGAATCAGAGTTCGCCGCCCCCAAGTCCCAAGTCCCCAGTCCCCAGTCCCCAGTCCCCAGTCCCCAGTCCCCAGTCCCCAGTCCCAAGTCCCCAGTCCCCAGTCCCCAGTCCCCAGTCCCCAGTCCCCAGTCCCCAGTCCCCAGTCCCCAGTCCCCAGTCGCCAGTCGTCAGTCGTCAGTCGTCAGTCGTCAGTCGTCAGTCGTCAGTCGTCAGTCGGTGAAATCGACGTTCTGGCGGGACTGGCAACACGGCGTATTTTTTCGTTGCCGCTTACTTCCCATCACCAAGTTGCAGTAACACGTTGCCGGAATTCGGAATGACATCGACGGAGGCACCGGATTGGATCAGTTGGTCGATCTCCATCACTTCCAAGACCGTATCAAGCACCTCGGGGTCGTTCTTGGCGATCTCGTTGAGCTTCCGACCCACGATCTCAGGTCGTGCGGCGGCGGCCTCTGCCATTTTCTGGCTCACTTTGAATGCCGTCTCGCTCTTGATCAGGCCGACGCGGTTCTCGCCGTCCTGCTTCATCGCGCTGGTGACCTGCACCAAGCGTTTGACCACCTTTTCGGTAATATTATGGACCATCTGCATGTCCGTGAATTCGACCTTGCGGATGTAGACAGACCCGAGGCGATACCCCCATTTCTCCGATAGCGGCGACACGGCTTGCCGAACCGTCCGACTGAGGCTGTGCCGATTCTCGAGCATCGTCTCCATTTCGAGATTGCTCAGAGTTGAAATGGTCGAACTCGTCACATTCGCCTGCAGCGACCCATCAGGATTGGCGTTGATGAACAGGTAGGAGACAGGATCGGCAACTTGCATTTCGTACCAGATGCCGACACCCATCGGCGTCCCCTCTTCCGAGTTGACCATTTGACTCCGCAGATAGTGTTGTCGCAGGGCGGTGCTGACGACGTAGCGTTTTCCAAAGAACGGAATTAACATCGCCCGCGGTCCGAAGATTGAAATGGGAAAGTGCAACCCCGGACGGTTGAGTGTCCCGATGACTTTACCGAACAGGGTGAAGACCTGCGCCTCGCACTCCTGGACGCAGGTGTAGATACCGAATGCGCGGGCGAGGGTGAGTAACAGAGGGACGGTCGCGAATCCGACGATGAATAGGACAATGTGCATGATGAAATCTAAGTGGAAGGCAAGGGAGCAAGTCGGAATGAGTGCAGTTTCAACGTCTGCGAACGCTGCGGGTTTACGAGCGTTGCGGTTTGCTCAAGACGACTCGTGAGGCGAGACCGTGCAGTGGCACACGTGAGTTCCGCAGATAAGCCTGGAGACACTCCGACCCACCCTCTTTCTTGATCGACGCAAGTGTGCCGGCAAGTTCTTGCAACGGCGCGACTTCCGCGTGAGCATTGTTAGTCGCAATTTCAACCGCCCGGGCGCTCATCGTGATCTGTTGCTCGGCGTCGGCGCGGGCTGTACTGATGTCTGCGGCGACCTGGTTTCGAGTGCTATTGATCGCCGAGAGGGCGCGATCGACTTCCTGAGGTGGGTCAATCTCTGTGATCAAGGCTGCGTCGAGTTCGATGCCGTAGCGGCCCGTCGTCGATCGACACTGTTCTTCCATGTATTGGTTCAGTAGCGGCAGATTCTTACGCAGATCGTTGATCGAGACACCATCGGAAAGGTCGACCGAACTGCTACGCGAGGCGCCCTCAGGCAGCTCGTCCTCAACTTGCGTGCTGAGCAGGTTCGCACCCTTGGGATCGACAAAGTTTGCGATCCGTTCCCGCATGACCGAAACGAAAAAACCCATCACATGCTCGAGCGGGCTCGTCACACCAAACAAGAACGGATACAGATTGTTCTCGCTGACGCGGTAGCGGATCTGACCGTTGACGCCGGTGGTCAGATTGTCCTTCGTGACCGCTTCAATCGTCTCTTGACGTTTGGATGGATCCCACGCCAGGTCGACCGCTTGGGTTGCTACGTCAACACGGTGGACGGTCTCCCAAGGCAGTTTAAAGTAGGGCCCGCCCGGCCCGATCACACGCACCTGCGGATAGGTATATCGACGGCGTTCGTCTTCGCTGAGCGATGGATCGAGCGGGGATTCGATATCGGGCGACTCGGCAATCATGGGCAGCAATTCAGCGGCCCCGAAACGAGTTTTCACGGCGCGTTGATTAGGCGCCACGGTGTACAAACACCCCGGCAAAATCCGCATCGCCGCGTACGCCGCCAAACCAAGAAAAAACCAAGAAAAGATCATGCTGTGCGCTCGCTGAGAAGGAATACGTGGGGCGGGTGGGGGCCACTGACCACCAATTGTAGTCGGTCGTCCGGTGGCGCCACAGCTCCTAGGCGAGAATACAGCATGGATCGGGCGCGATTGTGCAGCGGAATCGTCGAACGGCTTGTTTCCACAACGAAAGCAGCACGACGCAACCGCTGCGTGAGCCTCGGAGAGATGAGCGATTTCGGATCGTTACTTTCGCTTTTTTCGGTGGCAAGATTAGCTGCGTAAGCGGCGCAACCCCTTCATCCCAATTTTCTTAGTTAATGGTCAATCTCACCCACCGCGATCGCCGATGACATAACTCATGCGACCCCATGGCGAGCCAGCGTGAGGATTGACTCAATCCCGCCCGAGCGTGCCGTGCGAGGGGACCATCATCGATCATGGACGGTCGAAAAAGCACGTTCTCTCCATACCTTGGATCGATTTTGCACTCGCGTCGTTTTCTAAAATCGCTTTGCTTAGTGGTGTTGCTGGTCAACATCAGCGGTTGCTGCTGCATGCGACCGAAACCGTTGCAAACGGCGAGCGTCGTGCCACCAACCGCGATGGGTTTATGGAGCGACTGGTGGTCTTCGTCCACACAACACGATTCGACGTGTCGCTGCGACGGCGAGCTCGGTCGCCACGACGAGCTTGCCCTGACGGCCACACAGTCGCCGCTGGTGCTGGGGGAGAGTGCGTACATCATCGCCGAACGCCTCCATGCAAAGTGTGATGAACGAGCGGTCGATTATTGGGCTCGGGCAATTGCATGGTCAAGCGAAGCGATGCGGCAGGGTGACGGGCCTCAATGCGAGTCGGGGAGGTTCTCATTTGTGGCCCGCAAACAACGCGGTACCCAACGGGCTGGCCAAATTCACAAGAGTGCCATGATCCGGATCCTTTCGCAGGGTCAATCCTATGGTCGGCTCGATCCATCGTCACACCTGCTGATCAACGGGTCCGATCAAACGTATCGCATTCCCATCATCCATCATGGATTCGTTTGGAAGCGAAGCGACTTCCAACGCTTGCTCGTATTCGAACCACCCGCCGAAGCGCCAGGCAACGTCTGCGGACGAGGCGTCCCCTTGGTGGTGCTATCGGCAATAAAACCGAGCAGAGATTCGCAACAGCGGGCTTGTGACGGCTATGAGACAGGCGATCGGACGCCAACGGACTGCGATTATTTCATTGATTCCCAAACACCGTTTGCCGCGACTGCGTTGATGGATATTCCCGTCACTCTCTTCCTCGATGGGCATTTCAATGGTGATCCCACATCGAGCCTGCCCCCTGTGGGTTCCGTGACGCTGGTGAACCCCTTGGTAGTTGAGCCTGGGAGCAATGGTGGCATCGACAACGGGCCCGCGATCGCGCAGTGCACATCGATGCCGCTGGACTATGCGCGGCAATCGAGTCAGTACAATCCGCTGACGGCGTTTCTCAGCGGCGACAATGGTATCGATCGCCCGCACCTGCGTTTCCTCGAACCCTACTCGGCCGAGAAAGTCCCGTTGATTTTAGTGCATGGACTGTTATCGGATCCGGCGGTCTTTTTGGAAATTGGCGAGGCGGTACGGGCCAACCCAGAGCTCCGCCAGCGGTATCAAATTTGGTTATTCCGGTATCCCACCGGTGATAACATGCTGAATTCAGCTGCCGCGTTGCGGCAAGAGCTTGCCGCTGCGTTCGCCTGCCAACAGGGTTGCGTCAGTCCGTCGTGCACCGCCGAAGGAATTCATCTCGGCGCAAACGATTCACCATCGCATCGTGCGGTAATCGTCGGTCACAGCATGGGCGGTTTAGTATCCAAGCTGCAGGTAACCGATAGCGGCGACCGATTATGGCGTTCGATCGCGAAGGTGCCCTTTGAACAATTGCGAGGTTCGCCCAAGCTCCTCCAACAATTGCACGAGTCGTTCTTCTTCCGCGCCAGCCCAGACATTGGTCGCGTGGTTTACATTGCCACACCTCATCGCGGTTCGCAGTGGGCGTCCCGATGCATCGGTCGGCTGGGTTCGACGCTGGCGGGAGTCTTGGGGCAGGAACGAGACGACTACGAGACGATTGTCCGCGACAATCCAGGCGTCTTCTCGGGTGAATACTCGGACTCGTTTCCGTCGAGTGTGGAATTAATGAGGCCCAACAGTCGCCTTTTACAGGAGCTCGCGGCGACACCCTCGTCGCCTTCGATCACCGTCGATTCCATCATTGGCGATTCCTGTTGGTGGCCTCGATCGGGTTGGTCCGACAGTGTCGTCCCCGTCACAAGCGCGTATCGCGCGAACGCGGAATCGACCACTCTCGTCGACGCAAGTCACACGACGATCCTACAATCACCAGCGGCCCAGAAAACGCTCCTGGAAATCCTGAGAGTTCATTTATTGACACTCCCCCCAATCGTCTCGAATTCTCCTGCCGAGATCGAAGACATTGAGCTGGACCTCAATCAGGCTTTGCTCGAGATCTAAGCACCCGCATACCAGTATTCGAGCCAAACGCTGTTGAACCGCGTACCCATCGGGCCGCGTACCTACCGGGCCGCGTGCCCACCGGGCCGAGTACCCATCGGGCTCCACATTGACGGGCCGTATGGAATCCATGAGATTGGGGGGCGTCCCAGGCTCCGGATGAGTTGCTGATCAACATTCCTTTTTAATCTCAATCATGTTTAGCGATGATGGACCCGAATCAAATTGCGATCGATGCCCTGCGTGCAGCAACCGCCGCTGCGCCGGGGAATATTGAATTAGTGCGTCAACTCTGCGAACTGTTGATGCGGGTTGGTCGCGATGAGGAAGCCGAGGAGCAGGCCAAGGCCGCATCCGCTCGGTTTCCCGATCGTCACAACTTCACGCTTCTGATGGCGCAGATCTTCTTTCGCCGCGGAAAGGACTCGCATGCGTCAGCGATTGTGGAAACGTTGCTGAAGGCGGACCGCGACGATGCTTCGGTGCTGTTGCTACAATGCCGATTGCAGCAACGCCGCGGTGACATTCGCGGTGCGGTCGCGACGTACCAAGACGCCGTTTCCAATGACGAGTCGGCGCGCGACGCCGAACTCGAGAGTCTGCTGGGACTGCGTAACTTCAACGAATCCGACGAGGGCAAAATCCCCGATGCGGTCGGCCTGCCACTGCCGGATTCCGACGGTGGCGATGACGAGAGCGAGCTTCCCGACCTCGAGGCAAACCTGTCCGACGGTTTTGAATCGGTCGGCGGCATGGATGCGGTCAAGGAACAGATCCGGCTGAAGATTATCTATCCGCTGCAGCATGCTGAGATGTACGCCGCCTATGGAAAGAAGGTCGGTGGTGGGATCCTGCTGTATGGGCCTCCCGGTTGTGGCAAGACACACCTCGCCCGCGCGACCGCCGGTGAAGTCGGTGCCGGCTTCCTCTCGGTTGGGATCAGCGACGTCCTGGACATGTGGGTGGGCAGCAGCGAAAAAAACCTGCATGCGATCTTTGACAAGGCACGCCGCAGCAAACCCTGCGTGTTGTTCTTCGATGAAGTCGATGCACTCGGTGCGAGCCGCAGTGACATGCGCCGCAGCGGGGGACGTCAAATGATCAATCAATTTCTCAGCGAACTCGATGGCGTCGAAAGCAACAACGATGGTGTCTTGATCCTGGCAGCAACCAACACGCCTTGGCACCTCGACAGTGCATTTCGGCGGCCGGGAAGATTTGATCGTGTGATTTTTGTCCCCCCACCGGATTCCAAGGGCCGTGAGGCAGTGCTGGCCATTCAACTACGCGGCAAACCCACTGACTCGGTTGACCACGCGAAAGTGGCGGCCAAGACCGAGGGATTTTCAGGGGCGGATTTAAAGTCGGTCATCGACGTCTGTGTCGAGCAAAAACTCACCGAGGCGATTGCGACGGGGATGCCCAAACCCATCGTGACGAAGGATCTTCTCGCCGCGGCGAAAACGATTCGCCCGTCGGTCAATGAATGGTTTGCCACGGCGCGAAACCATGCTCTGTATGCAAACGAAGGCGGCGTCTATGACGAGGTGCTGGACTACTTGAAGGTAAAACGCTGATGTCAAATGACCCGAGTGAAACCATCCTACGACGTGCTTCGATGCTGTTGGAGCAACGACGTTACAGCGCCGCCCAATCGGAACTGCGGCAGGTGTTGGCGGAGTATCCCGAGCACACCTATGCCCACGCATTGCTATCACTGGCATTGGCGCAAGACGAGAGAGTGGGCGACGCGGCGCGAACGCCGGAGCATCGTGAGCAACTGATCGAAGCGACCCGGCATGCGGAACTGGCGATCGCGAGCGATCCCAACGACGCGTTGGGTTTTTATGCGTTGGCGTTCTCAAGGCTGCAACGTGGCGATTGCCCAGCGGCGATTGAGGCTGGACAAACTGCGATTGCCTTGGATCCCTACGATGCCGATTCGCACGCGATCGTCGCCGGAGCGCAATTGCAAAGCCGCCGCTACGCCGAGGCACTCGAGACGGCTGAGCGAGGATTGAAAGTTGATCCCGAGCACGGTTCCTGCACGAACATCCGCAGTCTCGCGTTGGAGCGGCTCGGACGTGGGGGCGACGCGATCGAAGCGGCCAAGGCCCAACTCAGTCGCCAACCCGACGACTCAACCGCGCATGCTGCGGTCGCATATGCGCACCTCAACCGTGGCGAATACAAACAGGCACAGCTCTCCTTTCGCGAAGCGTTGCGTCTCGATCCCACGGACGAGTTCGCACGCCGGGGGATGATTGAAGCGATCAATTCGAGCAATATTTTCTACCGCACACTGCACCGCTATTTCGTGTGGATGGGGCGTCTCGATCAACGCGTGGCGTTTGCGCTGATGATCGGATTCTATCTATTGATCCGAAACATCGATCGCCTGGCCGAAACGGTTCCGTTTCTAGCGCCGTACACCAGTGTCATCGTGATTGTCTATGTGATCTTTGCTCTGACCACCTGGATCGCCTCGCCGCTCATGAATACCGCACTGCGACTGCATCCCTTCGGTCGACACCTACTCAACGGCAAGGAACGGTTGACATCAACATTCATCGCACTGCTGATGAGCCTGGCGTTGCTGATCCTCGTCGGGGGTCTGATCTGGTTCAATCTCACCTATGCGATGGCGGGAGTGATGTACTGCTTCTTGCTCGCGGTCTTCGTCGTCGCGACGATGAACATGCCCACACCCGCAGGCCGGATAGGCATTGGGATCGCGTCCGTCGTGGTCGCTATCCTGCCGTTTGCAGGCATGTTTCTCTATTTTATTTACGGCAGTCTCGCCATCCAGCTCGGCAGTCAAATGCTAGCCGCCCGAACCCGGTCGTTTTAGCGGCCCCCTGCCATCTCCTCGAGCTGACGTCGGATTTCAATAGCGTCCGCGGTTGGGAGCTGAGACGCGACTGCTGACCTGAGGGGCCGTCGGCGCCTGCGTTATGTTGTGGGACGCCTTCCCGCGAAACTCAATGAACATCAGAGCGTCGGCCCGCCCGGCTGTTGTCCCGGTGATCGACGCAAAGTCGAGAAACGGAATGGCGGCTTGTTCACGATCGGGGCTGGCGATGACGCCGCAGGAGAGCAGCAGGACCATATCCGATGGCCAGCGGAATCGCTCGTGCAATCGCCAACTGACCAATTGGGGCACTTCGATCTTCGTACGGTGGACTTGCTGATTGGGCAGCGGCAGGTCGAGTTCGACGGGCACGAGCTTGTCGACTTGATCGATATTGGCATTGATCACGCAATCGAGTGTGCGTCCATCAATGTTGAGCAGCGGGCTCATTTCGAGCTGGTATCCCTCTTGAATTTCGCCCGTCTCCGGTTCATACGGCGGCCATCCCGCAGGGGAAGGTTTCACGTTGAGAACGTAGTTCCGGCCACGCATGCTGGCGATTTTTTTGGTTTGACCGTTATGCATCACCATATCGAGGGCTTGGACTTGCCGCACGTCCGTACGTTGCCGCAATAAATTCATCACGAGTGCAGCGTTCTCCTTGGTCAGTAACCACGCTTGAATGCCCGGCGTTTGGACGCTGACGTGCTGCATCAACATGTGCGCCCGACTCCGCCAGTTCGGACTACCCACCGTCATGACTTTGAGGTTCATTACTTGCGGGTCTTTGTCACCTGCGACGAATCGATCGACGATTCCGGCGATCACTTGGTGCATTTCATTGGTGTGGTAAACCGTTAGTTCGTCGCGATCGGCGGTCATAAATCCGAACGGCTCGGTGTGCCAGACATCCGTGCCGGTCTCGCGCACGATCCAGTCCACGACAGCTTGATGCGGCCGGTCCTCTGTCGTCAGATAGCCCGTGTAAGGGCGTAGGTCATAGACTCGCAACTCTTGGCCAGCCCCCCGCGGGAGCTCGCCACCTGTGCTGAGTCGGCCGGTCGATCCCCCCGAGGCTCCATTGGACGGCGGGTTCGGCGGAGGAGTCGCTTGCATGCTCGGGGGCGTATCGGCGCGGGGCACAAATCCGCCCTGCGGCGAGGATCCCTGCGGCAGTGTGGATGGTGGCCGAGCGACGGAACTCGACGGCAGGGGCGGTCCCTGAGCGAATCCATTCGAACTACTCAAACAGCCGATCACAAGTGGAAACGTCAACGCTGCTGCCAATGGGAACGATCCAATGAGGATTCGTGCGCTGGCGGCCAAAGCGGTTGGTTTGCGTCGCATGATGGATTTTTGTGGAGCAAGAGGAGCGGCGTCGAATTGCAGCCAACAGACTTTTGCGAGGCTGTCGGCAAGTAGTGCTGGCAGCTATAGGAATTTTTCATAAAATCCCGCAAGTCGAATCGGGAGAAAAAAGACTCACCGGCCCCGTCTATTCATTCTCACTGAGGTTCCATGACCGATTGAATTTGAGCCGCCTTTTTGCCTTTGAAGGCGCCCGCTGAGGCGTGGAACTTGGGAACACCTTGAATCGCCATTTCCAGCGGGTGATCGATTTCCTGCTCAGTCGTGATGATATCTCCCACCGACAGACCGAGCAGATCGCTGGTCTTGACCCGACTCCGAGCAAGTGTGACGACGACGTTGACGTTGGCCGCATCGATATTCTCGGCGATTTGCCGCCGCGTCTGATCCGTAGCCTGCGGATTTCCCTGATCCCCGCGGCGATGCGGCAAGAGCTGGTCACGATACCGTTCAATGGATTGAATCGGGATGCAAAGCGTCATTCGGCCGCAGTTTCGGCCCCATTGGACGGCGAAACCGACCTGCATCACGGGTTCATCCGGAAGTCCCACCGGCACGCGAAACGGCGTGCTCTCGATGGACTTCAGCTCTGGCGTCAGCGTGACAACATTTGCCCATGCGGGAATGAGTTGTTCCACGAACGCCCCGACGACCCGCGACATCAATCGATTCTCAATTTCCGTCAGGGGCCGACGAATGGACTCGCCGGGGACGGGGTCGCCGCCGAGCATACGGTCAATGATTGCGAAGGCCAGCGAAGGGTCGATGTCGAGCATCCAGTTCCCGCCCAAGGGCGCGGGCGTGATCACACCGAGGCAGCTCGGTTTTTCTCGAGACGACACAAAGTCGCGGTAGGCCAACTGGTCAATCTTGAGCAGTTTGACCTCGAGGGGGGTCCGCAACAGACGGGAGCATGAGCTCGCAAAGTCCCGGGCAAGGGATTCATGCAGCGACCAGAGAGCTTGGAGTTGCTCCGTGCCCATCCGGTCGGGGCGTGTAAAGTCGTAAGCCGTGACGGAGGGGTCGTTTGCGACGGTGCCTGCAGGCGACTGAGCGACTCCGTCGTGAGCGTTCGTCGCGGCCGCTGGCGTACTGGGAGATCGCCCTTCCTCCCCGTTGCCAGCCTCACCCCAATGGGCCGATTCCATTGCTCTACGCAAATTTGCGACTTGATTGGGGCTCAGCGATTCGGCGGACATCAAAAACCTCAGCTACGTACGTGACCGTTCCCACGTACGATGTACTTGTAGCTGGTCAGTTCCCGCAAGCCGCATGGGCCCCGGGCGTGAAACTTATCGGTGGAAATCCCAATTTCAGCGCCTAAACCGAACATCCCACCGTCATTGAACCGGGTGCTGGCGTTGACCATCACGGCCGCGCTATCGACCAGGTTCGTGAATTTCTCGGCGGTGGCAATGTCGTTGGTGATGATCGCCTCGGTGTGCCCCGACCCGTACTGGTCGATATGGTCGATCGCGGCATCGAGTGTATCGACGACCGCAATGCTGATCGTCGGCCCGAGGTACTCGGTTGCAAAATCTTCTGGCGTGGCGGGCACACCGCCCGGAACGTACTGGGCCGCCCGCTCGTCGACCCGCATCTCGATTCCCCGCGAGGCCAACCGCTCGGCGATCTTGGGCAGCACGTCCGCGGCAATTTCCTGGTGGACGAGCAGTGATTCGCATGCGTTGCAGACGCCCAAACGATGGCACTTTGCGTTTTCGACGACGTCCACCGCCATTTCAATGTCTGCGTTGGCGTCCACGTAAACGTGGCAATTTCCGTTGTAGTGCTTGATCACCGGCATGGTGGCTTCGCTCGCTACCCGGCGGATCAGTCCCTCACCACCGCGGGGGATGGTGACGTCAATCTGCTTGTCCATCTTCAAGAAGTGGCCCACCGCGGCGCGATCCGTCGTCGCGACCAACTGCACAGCATGCTCCGGAACACCGACCTTGCGGGCAACGTCAGAGAGCACATCGACGATCGCCCGACTGCTGTGCATGGCCTCCTTCCCGCCGCGCAAGATCACAGCATTGCCGCTCTTGACGCAGATTCCCGCCGCATCGGCAGTCACATTGGGGCGACTTTCGTAGATAAAGAACACCACACCGAGCGGCACCCGGCGTTTCTCAATCCGCATCCCACCCGGGCGGGTGAACCCATCGAGAATCTCCCCGATCGGATCCTTCAAGGCCGCGATCTCACGCAGCCCGGTGGCGATTCCCTCGATACGGCCCGCATCAAGACGCAAGCGATCGACGCTGGCGTCGGTCAGCCCATAACCCGGGGCCGCAGCCAGATCCTTTTCATTGGCCGCCAGGATGGTGTCCGTGGCCGCGACAATCGCGTCCGCAGATTCCAGCAGCCAACGGTCCTTCGTCGTGGTATCAAGAGTCGCCAGCTGACGCGAGGCAGCCTTGGCAGCGGTAGCGATTGCGAGACAGGTTTCAGATAACTCAGCGGACATTTTGGTTCGAAATTTGTTAGAAATGCGTCGAGATCTGGTCGTCGCAGGCAACGACCACTTACACCATGAGTCTAGAGCAATGAGCAAGATTCCGCGACCGTCGAGGGCCTGAATACCACCGTCGAGGGCCTGAATACCACCGTCGAGGGTCTGAATACCAAATGGAAAGAGGGTCGGCTGCCAGGCCGCGGGACTGGGCCTGTGCGCGGGATTGGGCCTGTGCGTGGGTTTGGTTCCGCCGCGCCGTCACCCCTGCTGTTGCCGTGCCGTCGCCCCTGCCGTTGCCGTGCCGTCGCCCGCGCCGTTGCGGTGGCGGCTCCGATCACGGGCCTTCCGATCACAAAACGACGAACCCGCCAACATTATTTGCGGGCGAACCCCGCCATCGTTCCCGTCGCGGATGAAAACTCATCGGTTTCCAATCCCAAAAACTGCAGGTAGCTGACCAACAGATTGCACAGGGGCGGGGAATTTTGCGGATCAAATTTCAGATATTGTCCATGCTGAAAATGCCCCCCGGCGACGATGATGGGTAGGTTGGAGTTACTATGGCTCGACGCGTTGCCCAGATTGGATCCCATCAAGATCGCGGTTTGATCGAGTAAGGTCCGCTCGCCTTCGCGGACACCATCGAGCTTGCTCAGCAGCTCAGCAAACAATCGCATTTCCTGCATCTCAATAATGCTCAGCATCTCGATTTTCTGTGGGTCGAGACCATGGTGGCTGAGGTTGTGCCAACCGTCATCGACGCCCTCGAGCTGGACGACTTCATGGCCACCTGCTCCTTGCAAGGTAATCAGCCGAGTGGAATCGGTTTGCAGTGCCAGGAAGATCATGTCGTACATCAATCGCATCCGAGCGGTGAAATTCTCGCGCTCGGTGATATCCGTTGGCGGCAGGTAATCGACCTGAGGTTTCTTGCGTTTCGCCCATTGGGCCGCCTGGACCAGTCGCTGTTCGAGTTCGCGGACGCTGCTGAGGTATTGGTCCAAGGTTTGGTTGTCGTCTTTGCCGACGCTCCGGGCAACTCGCTTGGTTTGCTCACGCACCACATCCATGACGCTTTGCCCATCCTCGATACTTCGCATCCGGGCGGCTTTCTCGGCTTCGTTACCATCGAGAAAGAGGTCTGCGAACAGGCGTGACGGGCGTTTTCGGGACGGGATCTGCACGCCCGAGCGAGTGTAGGAGAGGCTGGTATTGTTCGCAGAAAGAACCAGGGATGGATATCGCGTGCGGTGCCCCATCTGCTCGGCGGCCAGTTGGTCAACCGAAATCGAATTATGGAAACTCGGTTGCCCGGGATGGGCCGCCCCTGTCAGAAAGCTGTTTTCGGCCGAGTGGCCGCCGTCGACATTCGGATGCATCAATCCGGACAGGACGGTGACCTTTTCTCGCAACGGCTGCAGCGGCTCGAGATACGGGGTGACCTCATAACCTCGGCCCGACGTTGCGGGGAATAAGTTCGGCGTATGCAACCCCAGAGGCGCGTTGATTGCCAGCATCCGCCGCACATCCCGCGTTTCGCCGGACCGGCTGGGTTCGCCGGACCCGCCGGGCCCGCCGGTAGATCCCTCGGCCAGCGCCCGGCCACGATGGTTCATGCACTGCAGCAGCGGCAGGCTGATGGCGACGCCGGTGGCCCGTAGCAGCGTGCGACGGTCGAGGTTTGGTTTCATGGGTTCATTCGTATGAAAAGTTCTCAGTCTGGTTTCAAAAACAAGTCACTCTCGGTCACCGCATGGATCATCGAACGGAGTCCAAAATGACTCGCTCGTGTCCGATCAACGATCCCGTCAACGGTGACGCGGTCGGCCAAGCTCAGTGGTCGTCCGGTGGCGTAGACCAGCAGTTTGGTTGCGACCGCGCGGGCAACGGCGTCTTCATCGCTGCCCAAGCATTCGCGAAATTCTCGAAAGTCCTCGAACGCACGACCATCGGGCAACGTGGCCGCCAAATCGAGTTCGGCTCCCTTTCCATAGGGCAATTTTCCCGGCAGTTTTGTGCCACCGCCCAGCGTCCGATACCAATCTCGTTGACCTCCGATGGCATCGAACGTTTCCAGTGCGAACCCCGGCGGGTCGATGCGACGATGACACGTCGCGCAGGTACCATTTTCGGTGTGCTTGGCCAGTTGCTCACGAATCGTGGTCGCCCCTCGGATATCCGGCTCCACGGCCGGGATGCCGGGCGGGGGTGGTGGCAACGCGTTGCCCAACAACCGATCCTGCACCCACACACCGCGCAGCACAGGTGAAGTCGATGTGCCGTTGGCAGTCACCTTGAGAATACTGGCCTGGGTCAACAACCCGCCTCGGATACTCTCGGTCGGGAGTTCGACTTTGCGAAAGAGTTCGTGCCCGATGACGTCTGCAATGCCGTAGTGATTGGCCAGTCGCTCGTTCAAAAACGTAAAATCCGAATCGACAAAATTCAGCACGCTCAGGTTTTGGTCGAGGACATGGGCGAAGAAATGCGTTGTCTCACCCAACATGGCTGCCTGTAGCAAGGGCTCGAATTCAGGATACATTTTCTTGTCTGGCGTCGTGAATTCGATATCGCGCAGGTCGAGCCACTGGCCCGTAAAGTTCTCGATGAAACGCTGGTGACGGGGATCGGCCAGCATCCGATCGACTTGCGAAGCAAGGACGTGCCGGTCACTCAACTGACCATCCGCCGCCAACGCCATCAATTCATCATCCGGCATCGACGACCACAGGAAATACGACAACCGATTGGCGAGCGTGTACTCGTCTACGGTCCCCGGCGCAGCAACGGGTTCTTGCTCACTCAGCGAGGTTTCATTGAGCAGCAAAAATTGGGGCGAACATAAAACCGCGACGACCCCCGCGCCAACGGCTTGCTCGAACGATCGTCCCGATTCGAGCCGATCCCATGCCAGATCAATCAACGGCTCGACCTCCTCGCTACTGACCGGACGACGGAAGGCACGCCTGGCTAAGTTGCCAATGATGCGAGCGGCATCCGTCTTCGGTTGTGAGGATTCGACGACGTGCCGTTGAACACCTTTACGGTGCCTCATGTAGATCCCCTCTTTGGCAACGAGGCTCAGCGTGTCCGAGTCGCCAAACAGTTGCAGCTGCGACACGCTGGGGAAGCTCTGGTCCAGGGGGCCGTAGGTCTCCGCCCAGGCAATCCCGATCCCCGGCCGGGTTTCTTTGTCCTTGTCCCGCCACGTCACGTGTTCAGGCCAGATACGGGGTCGGATGTGGATCGTCTCGCCCGCCTCCATGAAGGTTTCGAACTCGATGATTCGCGGGTGCTGCGCCGTCCCGGTGACGTCAAAGTTGCCGATCGAGGTTTGGATGCCCGGACCAAAGAGTGGCCCTACAAACAACGCGACCGCCAGCGTGCGATCGTTGGGATTGTGCGGCCAGACTGCGACACGGCAGCGATACCGTCCCGGTTCGATTGGATGAGCCGGATCGATCCGCGCCGGCGGCCAACCGGGCGTGAAGTCGACAAACGAACCATCCACCTCCACCACACCACCCTTCTGCTTAGCGACCGCCTCGATGTTCTCCTTGATCTGCATCAGCTCGGCGCGGCGTGTCTGGGCGGGCAACGGTTCAATACGGCGGATCGTCGCCTCGAATGCCGTCTGAGCCGCCTCAAGATAGCGTTCCAACAGTACCGCCGAGATACTCAAACCGTCACTGACATTGTCGAAACCCTGCACGCTGCCGTCTGCGGGCAGGATATCGGCCAACCTGACGTTGATCCCCAACAAATCGTTGACGGTGTTTTCGTACTCCCGTCGATTCAGGCGTCGCCGTGATGTCGCAGGCGCTTCCCAAGACTTGGCAAACGCATGCGACAAATGATCGATAACCTGTTCGATCTCCACTGGCTCAGGTCGCTCGCTTCCCGCCGGTGGCATCTCGCCTGATTCGAGCACCTCCAGCACCCGGGTCCAAGTCTGGGCGATCTTCCCGGGATGCGTCGGTAGCGAGATTTGGTCCAACCGAACGTTGGCTTCCGATGTCTCCGGCCCGTGACACTCCAGGCAATGCTCGCTGAAAAATTGACGAACCGGCGCATGCTCCGCGGCGGACATCGATGGCTCGCGGGCGACACAGTGCCCCATAACCGACATCGCCAACAGCAGTGTGATGAAAGGGCGTCGCTGGAAGTGGAAAATTTGCATCACACCATCGTATCAACATCGCATCAACAAAACTGCATTTTCTGAGGCGTGGGATCATTGTCCTGAGGTGTGGGATCATTGTCCCAAGGTGTGGGACCGTTGTCCGGAGCGCGCCATTCATCGACCGGCGTCCTACGAAGACCTCGCAAACTGGGCAAGCGTTCCGCCCCGTGAAGGCTGCGGCCCGGGTGGCGAGTTCTGCGAACGGATCGCGTTGATGGCAACGTTTATCGGTATGACAACAATCTCATGGGCATCGGCCAGCGATGCCGGGAGAGCCGATCGCGAGCACCGCTGGTCAGTCGTCGCAGCGATTTTCTGCGTACAGGCGTAAAACACCGATCGCGGCTCCGGTTGTTCGCTAGAATGAAGCGAGTGTCTCATTCCTCGGAATCTCGCATGTAGGAAAACCAACCATGATTCAGATTTGTATCCTTAAGCGGCCCCTCGCCCTGATGGTCGCGTTTTTTGCTGCGACGGTCGCGGGTGACCGACCGATCTCGGCCGAGCAGGTCGAGGTGCAGGAAAAATTTCTCGGCAGTGGCGTGACGCGAAAGGTCGGCGGCTACCGGCCAATCAGCGCCAAGCTGAATGAAGATTCCGAAGGCATCCAAAAGCAGCCCGACGATCTGCTCAACCCGCGATATGGGAAAATGAAATTCGGCGACAACGAGTATTCCATCATCCTCGACGAACCCGAACCGGCCGCGGCGGATGAGGATCGTGACAGCGAAGACGCGGAGCCGGCTGACGCGAAAACGGACGGCGATGCCGCTCAGGATGGCGATGCCGAGAAGGCCGCCCCGCCTGCGGAGCCGCGGCTGTACGTCGACGCGAATGCGGACGGCGACTTTACCAACGATCCCGCGATCGATTGGAAAGCGACCCCGAGTGGTTCCTACAAACTGTACCGTGGTTCGGCCGAGATTGACTTGGGCGACGGGCGCATCGCGGCAGTGGACTTGTATCGATTCGACCCCACCGATCCACGTCGAAAAAGTTTAGCTGACACCGTTTTTTACTACGGCGACTTTGGCTATGAATATGATTTCAAACTCGACGGCGAATCCTTCTCCACTTTTATCGCGGGGGTGATCGGTAGCAACGCTCGTTTGCCCATCGATCGCGATGGCAATGGCAACATCAGCCGCAATTTTGAGATGGCAGCCATCGGCAAACCTTTCAATTTCACGGGCACAACGTACGAGTTCAAAATCGATAACGGTCAATTGCTCCTGCAGACCAGCGACGAGGAACTGGAACAGTCACCGATGCCACCGGACCTTCGCATTGGACAGCCCGCGCTCAAGTTCACGGCCACGACCCTCGATGGTGAGGAAGTCAATTTCCCGAGTGACTATGCGGGCAAACTCGTGATGCTCGATTTTTGGGCGACGTGGTGTGGCCCCTGCATCGGTGAGATCCCCAATATGAAAACGGCGTACGCCGATTGGCACGACAAGGGATTTGAGATTTTGGGTATCAGCTTCGATCAGCCCGGCAAGGAAGAGGACCTCAAGAAATTCCTCGAAGAGCGTGAGTTGCCCTGGACCCAAGTGTACGAGGGCAGGGGCTGGGATACGACGATCGGCAACCAGCACGACGTCAGCGGAATTCCATTTGTGTTGCTCGTCGATGGTGACACCGGCACGATCCTAGCCACGGCCCGAGAACTCCGGGGTCCGGGCCTTAGCAAATTCATCGGAAACGCGCTCGGCGAAGATACCGACGTCGCCGATGAATCCAGTGACGAGACCGATCAAGCTGAGGATGAGAAGTAACGATCCGTTGTTTGCTTCGCGTGGACAAAAAGCTGAGTTCGAATTCATGCGGTGTTTGAATTCGCTCAGCTTTCGACTTTCACGCCCATGAATGCTTTGCCGAGCCCCAGCGTTTTGATTTCCTTTTCGATTAGAGTCGATTCAGGGATCTCCAGCGTTTGGGCGACCTCATCGGCGACATGCTGAGCGAAACGGATGCGTGCCAGTTCGAGCTGCGTTTGTACTTCAGCGGGTTCGATGCTTCGACCACCGAGTGGCGTCAGCCGTCCCGCCCAAGCTTTCGGGCTTTCTTTGGGGAATGCCATCGCGACCCGCAGCACATCGTGTATGTAGTCTTCCTTAGGCATTTCTTTCTCGAGCGGACTCGGCGCTACGGCTTCATACCGTCGCGCGTGCTGGTACCTTTCGAGGGATCGCCAACTGCGTTGCAGGATTCCGTCGCGCCAATACCCGAGCCACTGGGGCGCCTCAATTTTGGCCACGTCCAGTTTGGGCGTGGCAGGTGCAGGCGCCGTGTCGGTGCTTTCCAGTTTGTCTTTTTTACTTTTCTGGACCGCTTCGTCGTATCGTGCTTTGGCCGCCGAGCGAACGCCCCGGACGAGGAAGTCGCGTAACCTACCGCGATCGTGGCCACTGAACCCGGACCTCACCAAATGGGTCACCAGAATGGCGAGTGCGCGGTCGGCCTCCTCCTGGCTGCCGACGACGTCGATCATCAGCCGACGCATGGGAGCGAGGTACCGGAGGACGTATCCGGCGGCGCTCCCCGCCCCCGTCCAGGTTTGCTGCGATCTGCTCAGATGGACGCTACTGGACATCCGAATCCACTGGCTCTTGGCAAGCGAATTACCGGACGAACTCGCCGGTCCACGCGAACTCAGGCCGCCCGCAGTGGAGCCGCCCGAACTGGACGTGGTATCGGAATTTTCGACAGAGGAGGCTGACGCTTCGTTCATATGCGTATTCTAACCCCCAGCAAGTGGCACTGTGGTTGCCCCGAGTGCCTTAATCCAATTTTTACACACTTATTTTGATGGAAGTTTGCTGATCGCAATAGCTGCTTCGATCACGTCAACTTCGGCGCCGACGCAGCTGCGTCGCCAACGTCGCCAGCAGCTGGAGGAAATGCCCAAACCGGGTAGCTGCTCGGCTGCGATCGGGCGAGCGTCGCGACACGATACTGGCCTCGCACTCGCCTCCTTGGCTACACTCAACAAGGTCGCTCAACGGGGCGTGAGCCCCCCATTATTTGACCTGTTTTGGCAGGTGACATCGGACGGCCTGCGCCGTTACGCTAAACAAGTCGATGCTATTGGGTGTTAGCCATCTGCGTCTTATCCGATCCCCCCTTCAGCCCCTAGATTCCATTGCGTACCCCGATCAACGAACTCGCCGACTCGATGACGCTGAGCCAGCCGTTCCAAGCCGCCGATAAACAGCTTCGCGTGAACCGCCAAGGCGGCAAGTACATCCTCTTAAAACTATCCGACCGCAGCGGCACGATTGCCGGGATGATGTGGAATGCGGACGAAGCGGTCTTCGATCGATTCGATCGCGGCGACTATATCTTCTGCCATGGCCGCACTCAAATTCACAACGGCGCACTCCAGGTGATCGTGACGCAGATCGACCGAATGGACGCCCATGAAGTCGTCGGCGATGAATTCGAGCGATTCAACGCAGGGCAAGCGGACGAGCACATGTCGCGACTGCGGGAGTTGCTCGCCACACTCTCTCAGCCGTTCCTGACTCGGCTGGCGATGAGCTATCTCGACGATGCTGACTTTGTGGATCGATTTCGCGTCTCGGCAGCCGCGGTTTCGAATCATCACGCGTATCCCGGTGGGCTCTTGCACCACACGCTCAACATGATGGAACTCGCTCGCCTGATCGGCCCCCGCTACGCGGAGATCGATACCGAGCTCTTACTGATGGGCGCGTTCTTGCATGACCTCGGTAAAATCGACGAACTGAAATCCGGTGGCGAAATCAGTTACACCGATCGTGGACAATTACTCGGTCACATTGTCATTGGCATTCAGCAATTGGGCGAGAAGATCCAGCAAGTCGAGAGCGAAACCGGCGAAACCTTCCCACCCCAGCTGCGGCAGCAGCTCGAACATCTCGTCGTCAGCCATCACGGCAGCCAAGAGTATGGCAGCCCCAAAATCCCCGTCACCCTCGAAGCGGTCGCCCTGCATCACATCGACAACCTCGACGCGAAACTCGCAACGTACACGTCTGTGATCGAGCAAGACGTTGCCGCGGACGGAAACTGGACAAATTACACACCGTCCATTGGACGCAAACTCTGGAAAGGCGGCAATCATGTTGGATAATTCCACAACGACCACTCCGGCCACCCCCGCAGCCGTGGTGTTGCTCTCCGGTGGTCTCGATAGCTCCACATGTCTGGCGATCGCCCGGGAGCAAGGGTTTCGAGTCCATGCGATTAGCTTTCGGTATGGCCAGCGAAACATCGGTGAGCTCGAACGCGCCACGTCGCTGGCTCAGTCGATGGGAGCGGTTTCGCATCGCATCATCGACATCGATCTCGCCCAACTCGGAGGGTCTGCCCTCGTCGACGCAAATATCGCTGTCCCCAAATCCAACTGCGTCGAGGACATCGGCAGCGACATCCCGGTGACCTACGTGCCGGCACGCAATACGATTTTCCTGTCCTATGCATTGGCGGTTGCCGAGACGTGCCAATCGACCGATATCTTCATCGGTGTCAATGCGCTCGACTACAGTGGCTACCCGGATTGCCGCCCCGAATTCATTGCCGCCTTCGAGACGATGGCTCGGTTAGCGACGAAAGCGGGAGTCGGCGCCGAGAGCGATGACGAGACTCAACTCGGCGCCCGGAAAAAACTTTGCATTCACACGCCGCTCATCGACCTGACCAAAGCACAGATCATCGCGGAGGGTCTGCGATTGGGCGTGGACTACGCGCACACGCTATCGTGCTACGATCCGGTCGAAGTCAGCCCCGGCAACGTACGCCCCTGCGGTCGCTGCGACGCGTGCTTACTACGCGCCAAAGGCTTCGCTGCCAACGGCATCACGGACCCGGCAAAATAGTGGTTTGTCACCAATGAATTTTTTTGGGGGGGGCGTGGACGTTCGCCCCACCATATTGCCCCACCATATTGCCCCGCAGGCTGCACCGGGTCAGGCGCACCGCCGGGCCGCTGACTCGACTCGACGCGACGCGACTCGACTCGGCTCGGCTCGGCTCGGCTCGGCTCGGCTCATGAAAACAACAACCTGTTCGCCACCGTGGTCTCGAAAAACGAAAACATATCGAGAGGCGTTTAATCGCGGCCGCTGCGCCAGATCGACATACACAGTGCCGTCATCACCGCCATGCTGGCGATGGTTCCGACGAGGCCGAGGATGCTCAGCCGGCTGATCCCAGCCAGCGGGGCGTTCGGAAACAGCACGGGCGACACTTCATAGGACAACATCAGGGCTGAGCCGAGAAAAACCGCGCTCGCCATCAGCCCTACGACCAAGCGATTGACGGCGGGTGTGATCCGTTTGGGATCCAGCCGCAACTGCAATTGCCCCAGTCTGGCTTGATTCAAAATCGCCAGGACTTGCTCGGGCGCCTCTTCTAAAAACGCCTCGTTTTCCAAGTAAATCCGGCGGGCTTGCCGCAACCGACGCTGGGGTGAGAGTCGCCGCCAGATGACGCGGCGCATGTAGTTCTGAACGATATCGAGCGAATCGAAACCGACCCCCAACTCGCGCATCGTGCCCTCGAGCGAAATCAGCATTTTGATCAGCAAGGCCGACTGGTTAGGGAGTGTGATGCCATGGCGATGCAAAATCTCACTGAGTTGATTCAACGACCCCGCCAGATCAAAGCGATCGAGAGATTGGCGTCCAAAGGTATCGACAAACTCCGTCACGTCGATCTCCAACGCCGCTTGATCTAAATCCAACCGGGGGCTCCCCACCCCACGAATCAATCGCGTCAAACGGCGTCGATCGCCCGCGTGAATGGCAAACAGCATCTCTTCGATCGATTCCCGGAGCGTCTCGTCGATGCGCCCAGTCATGCCGAAATCGAGAATGCCCAGCCGCCCATCGGGCAGACAAAAGAGGTTGCCGGGGTGTGGATCGGCGTGAAAGAACCCGTCTTCGAACACCATCTTCAGGTAGATTTTAGCCAATCGTGTCCCAAAGCCCGGCGGCAAATTCGATTTCGACAATTTCCGAGGCGGTTGATCGGAGCCCGGGCGATCTTCCTGACGGTCCCGCGACGAGTCAACATCCACCGCAAAAAGGCTGGCCAGCGTCACGCCCGCCAACTCATCCATGACGAGCACGCGACGACTGCACAATCGATCCACCACGGCGGGGATGACCACCTGTTCGTGACTGTCGGCGAGCATTTCGGCGAACTGTTTCAGGTTCCCTCGCTCGCGGTTGAAGTCGAGTTCATGGAGAATCATGGGGCGGAGTTGACGGACCATATCCGTCGGCCCCCAGATCGCGAGCGTGTCGACGCGGGCGGCCAGTTGGGCGAGTCCTTCGAGCACCTCCAGATCTTGCCGCATCAGCCGATCGATCCCCGCGCGTTGCACTTTGACGACGACGCGGTGCCCGTCAGGCAGCACGGCCCGGTGGACTTGGCCGATCGAGGCGGTCGCGAGCGGTTCGAAGTCAAACGACGCGAATTTTGCTTCGAAGTCGTCCCCCAACTCGGCGCGGAGCGTCGCCCGGACTTGGTCAGCACTATCCGGCTCGACCCGGCCACGCAGCCCCTTGAGTTCCTCGGCTAACTCGATTCCCACAAGGTCGGCACGCGATGCGAGCACCTGACCCACTTTGATGAACGTGGGCCCCAGTTCGGTGATCGCCATCCGAATCCGCTCAGCCCGCGTGTACTGCGTCAGCGGGATTCCGGAACGGTCAGTGATCCAATTGCGAAACGGCAGTCGCGGTGAGCGGCTGAGCCAATCGGCAAGCCCATAGCGGCGCAGCACCGCAAGGATCTCGCGCCCACGACGCAGATTTCGATACAGGCTCGGTATGGACGTCAGCTTCATGACGAGAATCGAAAGGACCTGTCGGGCGAGAACTTCACCTCTCCAAACTAGTCACCCGACACGTTCCAGGTCAGAGCAGGAGATCGAAATATTCACACACAAAACGAGTTTCGAGCGATTCTCATCGATATTCGGAATGTAACGGCCCTAACGATCGTCAACGCGGAGTCGTCACGCTCGCCTGAGCGTGGACTCCACGGGCCTGGCGAACGCCACGAATCTTCGTTCGACGTTCACCGGATCCGCAGCCGTCTACCGCATGACCGGGTAGCTCGACGATTTGCTCGTGCTACCGGGCATGTATCCGGTTGGCTCAACGCCACTCGGACTCGAGCTCGCATTCCCGCTCGCAGGCTTCGCCTTACTCGCCGCAGCGGTTTGGTAGGCGGGCGCTGCGCTCGCACCGGTGGCCGAAGTCGCGTTCGGTGTGGAATCGCCCACGGGCGAAGGACTCGACGGTGGCAATCCCAACGCAGCAACGGCTGTGGATTCATTGCCCTTGCCGACAGTCGAAGCCGCCGCGGTCGGCGGTGCCGAAGCTAAGCTCGGAACGACCGGTGGAATCATGTCACTTGGCAGCCCAAACCCACCTGATCGAGCCGGTTCGGGTGCCCCAGCAGCCGCGGTTGTCCCCGGTGCGGGCATGCCGCCCGGTGCCGGCATGCTGAAGGCTGAAGCCTGGGTCGGTGGCGAGTTCGCGAGGGCCGGGTCCGCATCGGCAACCGGCGCTTTTCCAAGCTGATATCCCGACGGCAAACCGCCCGCATCGGTTGGCTTGCTAGGTGAGGATGCAGCCGCCACACCGCCATAACCGTTTGCGGTGGCAGCTAAATCGCTAGACGCAGGCGCACCACTTCGGCCGGGCAATGCATACGCCGGTGGCACTGAGTTTTCGCTCGCGGCAATGGTCGTCGACACGGTCGGTGGCACCTCCGAGGGCGGCACTTTCCCGGTTGGGAAACCCGTCGGCACACTGCTTTCTGGCGTTTTCGAGCGGTTGCCCGCCAATGCGTAGGGGTTGGTGCCCGCCGCGGGAAGGCTGGTTTCGGGGGTTGCCGCAGCAACCTTGGTCGCGTCGGGTGTCGTGCCGCCGGCAATCGAGGCGATCGCCTCGGGCGTGGCACGCGCCGATGGAGGCGACGGATAGGTGGTCGTTGGGCCTGAGCCAGCGAGCACTTCCGCAGAGGGCTCACTACGGCCGAACATATTCCAGCTCGACTTGCCACTGCGGCAACCCGTTGCCGGTAGTGTCGCAATCACACACGCCGCCAATGCCGCTCGAGCGGAGTTGCGGCGCGCCAGGCGGGCGTAGTGAATGAGTTTTGTGTTGGCGATTTCCGTTCGCTTCATCGTCGCATCCTTAGGAAGGGAGCGGGGCAATGCTGATTTAATTGAGACGTCCATCTATTGCGATCGACCGTTCCAATCAGAAAAATCAAGCAAATTTCGCAAAGATTCTTCCGTGGTAGGAATTTTCGCCCACCAGAGTCAATGCCAGCTCAAGCCCAGAAGATGCGAAAAGATGAGAGAATCGCTGCGCAGCGATCCTCCCCCTGTCGCTGAATGCGCCGACAGTCGGTCCCCGCCGAGGTGCGGCTCGCACGAGACGCCTACGCGTGATGGAACCGGGCAGGCAGCGGCCCCTACCGGGACATCTCCCGAAGCGATAGAAGTGCTCTGTCCCCGTTCGCTCCCCCCACCAGAGTCAATGCCAGCTCAAGCCCAGAAGATGCGAAAAGATGAGAGAATCGCTGCGTAGCGATCCTCCCCCTGTCGCCGAATGCGCCGACAGTCGGTCCCCGCCGAGGTGCGGCTCGCACGAGACGCCTACGCGTGATGGAACCGGGCAGGCAGCGGCCCCTACCGGGACATCTCCCGAAGCGATAGAAGTGCTCTGTCCCCGTTCGCTCCCCCGTTCGCTCCGTTCGCTTTCGTCCCTGTTCGCCTCTTCGTTTTCTTGTACATCATGGGCCGCATTGCGGTAAAATGGAGTACTGAAAGAGTTAGGCGTTTTCGCTTCCATCACCCGCCGTTTCATGGGTGGGCGTCGGGAAAAACCGGCCCGATGGGCACGCGGTTTTGCAAGTTTTCTGTAGCGGACCGATGCTGTTTGCGATGGTCGCCCCTCGTCACTGCCCCAACCTCGAGATTGATTCCGGACATGATTTTGATCAGCACCATCAATCTGACGCGCACCCGCGAGCGTGGGGATTTTTATTGCCCCACCTGCAATGCATCACAGACCTATCGGCTGCGGGCTCGGCGTCCATTCCTGACCCTGTATTTCATTCCCACGGTCCCGATCGGCGGAGTCGAGACATTTGTGCACTGCGATAAGTGTCGATCGAGCTGGGACGAGACGATCCTGCACATGGATCGGGCGGCTCATGAGCAGGTCCGTGAAGACCAATTTCGCGACGAGGCGATCCGCTCGGCGGTGTTGATGACGCTGATCGACGACACGATCACCGAGCCCGAGATTCAATCCCTTCAATCCATCGCCGATACCCTTTTTGATCGACCGCTGGACCGGGAGGAACTCGGGCGGCTGTCGTCGATCGCTCGGCAATCCGGGATTAAAGCGAGCAATTACGTACTGAGCGTGTCCAAGCGATGGACAATCCAACAGCGGATGCTGGCCCTGCAGGCCATGTTTTTGGCAGCGACGGCGGGCGAGGACGACCTATCGCCCCAGAAACTGGGGACGCTCGCGGTGATGCATAATCTGCTGGAACTCAGCGACGACGAGTATCAGGCGGCGATCGAAGACGCGCTACAATACGAGTTCGTCTGAGCAGAAACGCCCCGAAAACGCCGCCCCAACCGAACGCCGCGAGCAGCAGCATCGGTCGATGCCACCAGGGCGCATAGATGAAGTCAATCCGCCATCGCCCGGGCGGACAGAGCACACCTTGCGAGAGGAAATCGACGGGAAAAACCTCTGCGGCCAGTGGAGCGGCGTCCCTATCGAGCGGCCTCAGCACCGCGGACCAATTCCCGTCCTGGTACACGTGCCGTGAAAGCAACACCATCCCAGTGCTCGAAGAGCCTTCTTCACGCTCCTCCTGGGAGGGTCGCCCCGCTGCGGGCCGGGGAGGGCGTGTGCTGAGTTGATGCCGGCCGCCCACCTCGCTCGTTCCTGCGGGAGGAGGAAGTTCGGAAACGTTTGCACGCCCCGCCCCGGTTGCTCGGGCCAGCCTCCGGATGATTCGCAGCGGGACCCGGGCGGGCACCTCCGCTCGCTCGTCGGCATAGGCAAGCAGCAGCTCCCGCCACGCCACCACGCGATCCTCGCCGATGGGCTGAACCTGCCGTCGAATCGAGAGTTGACTCGGGGCAATCTCGTCCGCCCCAGGCAGCCGCTCCTGAGTCACGACAGGCAGAGCTCGCTGCAACGTTGCCGCCGACACGACGACATCCCCACCCCGACAACGCAACAGTCCTCCCACGCCGAGCAGCCGGTACCAGCCGCGCCAGTGCTGCTCGGGCAACGAACCGTCTGCGCGGTCCATTGCTTTGGCATAATGCCAGAACTCAGCGAGCTCCCGCGACCCAATCGATACCAAATTGTTCAGGACAGCGTCGCCATGTTCTAAGTGCCAGCGACCAAAATTCGCTAATCGCAGTCCGGCTTCGACCGTCAACATACGATCTCGATCGGACTGTTCTCGCCACTGCACGGGGAATCCTCCCTCCTGATTCACACGCATCCAGCGGATCGATGAAACAACGCGTTGCTCGCCGGCAAGCAGTTGCGACTCGGCGGCCCGATCGATCGTGGGCACCAGCCGATGGTGGGCGACCGACAGGTCCAGGGCGACCAACACCAGCCACCACCAAGGACGACGGGCACGCGCGATCAAGAGGATGAGAACGAGGGCGCAGGCCATCGAAACGAGGAACCCCCGTGTGGCTAAGGTGGCCACAAACGGTCCCCAAAACGGATCGCTGACGCGTCCCTGCAGTCTCGAGATCATCACGGCCGTCCCCACAGACACGACGATCACGCCAAGCGTCCACAGCGTCCATGCGATTCTGTGAGCGTGAACGGCGGGAGCATGGGGCGACGCCACGCTCTCCTGACGGCGGCGTGTGACGCTGTGCCACCGCACCGCCCGGGCCGAGCAGATCGCGAGCGCGAAGGCAGCCATTGGCAACCACTTCGCGGGATATCGCAGTGAATCGTAGCCAGGCAAAAACTCATGCAGCCCTCGGTACACGGGACCGTAGGCCCCCAACGCAGCGGCCATCGATACCGTGAACACGATCAACATCGCCAGCCCACCGCGTGACAGGCCCGATTTGAAAAACGGTTTCCGGCGAGACCACCCCAGCACCAGCAGCACGGGCAGCAGCATCCCGCTGTAGAGCGAGGGCGTCCATAACGCCGTCTCCGGACGGGCACGCCCTCCATCGAACACGAGCCGGTCCCAGCGTGTGTTGACCGGCCACGGTGACCCGTACAAGTTGGGTGCCAGCAGTTCGGCCCCTCTCCACGGTGGCACCGAGAAGGCATAGGCCTGTGCACGGACCTTTGAGATTTCCGGTACCTCCGCGTCCTGCACCCGGTCACTCCGCGCCGACCAAGCCAATGACGCGGCAAGCTGCGGCGCCGCCAACGCCGACGCCAACACAACGACCGCTGTCATCTGAACCAAGATCGCCAATGAGATCCGCAGAAGCTCATGCGGCGGGCGCCTGCCACGCCAGCATTCCAACGCCAGTTGGGACGCTTGCACGATCACGGCGAGGATCATCGCGTGCAGGGCGGTGGGTGGATCACCCCCCAATAAAACCAATGACATCGCAACGGCGGGGACCACCACCGCACGTCGCCAAGGTATCAGTGCCGGCTCCCGCGTCGATCCGTTTCGGCGTCCTACCCCAGAAATCCGCAGCGTCGTCGGCCAGTGGATCAGTGGTGTCAGTAGTAGCGGCAGCCAAGCCGCAGCGACCAAGAACGGCGGGTTGGTCGCCAGGAACAAGACCATTCCTGAGAACGGATAGACGACGCCCGCGACCGCCGCGGACCAGGGATCCAACCGATATCGGCGGGCCGCAAAGTAAGCTGTCAGTGAGGCGATGATCAAATGCAGCACCACATACACGCCCATCGCCGTTTCGGCGGACCAGGACGGCGCGTACACCAGCATCCTGAACGGATAGAACACCGCCGTGGTGGTTTCACCGGCCAGTGGCATGCCGGTCTGGTCTGACGGGTTCCAGATCGCTTGGCCCAAGGCGCCCCAGCTTTGGGCGTGACATTGCTCGGCGACGAACTGATACAGCGGCGTATAAAAGTAGCCCACATCACGGAACGCCAACCGGTCACGACCGCTGAGCACCCCCGCGAAGATCACCAGCAGGCACACGGGCCCCAGCAACGGGGCAACGATCGCCGGTGAAAGACCCCATGCCGCAGGCCATCCTCGCCCGCTACAAGACGTTAATCGCAGGGCAGACTTCATGCATCCGGCGATCGATGATCTGTCTCGCTCACCACGCTGGCTATCGCCGCATCGGCTGCCACGCCATCGGCTGCCACGCCAGCCACACCTACCGTTTTCGCCATTGAACGCGGACGGGCCTCATCCGTCGCCCCTGGCCGCGGGGCCACCGCGAACGGCAACGTGCTGACGTCGCCAAGACAGAATGCAGACGCCATTGCGAAGCGGAGAAAACTCATCAGGTCGGAAACTTGGGGGCGTGCGTGTGGCGGTGTGCGGGATGGGCATGAGCCGCTCAAAATACAACGTGGACGCGATGTTGGTAACTCACATTCTTGGACGCGACAGAAAGAACTCCCCGCCCACTCGCTGCGCGACTTCGGCGGACCGGGAAATGGAAACGTTCCATTGAAGACTGAAAAATATAAATTGTCGGGCAATCCCTCCGCATTTCGCCGTTGGACGTGCCGGATGAGCCGCCGGGCACGGTTTTCAGGCGTCCACGGCGTCCACGACGCCCGCCCAACCGGGCCAATGGCGTGCCCTTGCCTCCTAACCGGCACAGTTTGACATTTCCATCGCCGTTTCGCCGTTGGATTGGTCTTTTCCTGCCGATCGTCTCAATTCTGCCGATTATACGGGCCGATACGAAGGTTGAGACGTTAATCCTTGATTTCAAGGCTTGTGTCGCTCGCTGCCCTCGCTTTCCAAGTGGGAGCGGACCTCTGCTCTGTCGTTCCAACGATAGCCTGGTGGATTGAGCGGGATGCAGGTTGCGGTGAATCGGGGGAGCCACTGGGGGGAAGGATCCACATAAGATGATGACAAAACGATTTGCATTATGGTTGGCCATTGGCGGAGCGGCGACGGCGTGGGGCGCCATGGGGCCCCACACAACGATGCTGTCGGCTCAGGATTCCTTTGTCTCCGACGCTGTGTTCCAGCAGGATTCGGCCGCAAAGGCGCCCATCGAGCGGATTGGGTTTCTCGATAACGACGAGTACGAGGTCAGCGACCAGGTCCTCTCGAGCTATGAAACCGAGTACCTCGTCGATGGCGGTTACGAGGAATGCGACGATGAGGTTGGCGGACTCCTCGTCGACGGATGCCAGCACGACTTTCGCAAACAATTCAATCTCTTTGGGCAGTCCAATGGGATTGTCGCTGGGGGATGGGCCGAATTGGGCTATTTCAACAAAGCCTTGCCGATGTTCAACAGTCGGCCCAACGAATACCAATTGCAGCAAATGTGGGTCTACGCGGAGAAGCGACTCGATACGAGCAACGGCTTCGACTACGGCGGGCGTGTGGACTATATCTACGGTACCGACGGCCCCGACACGCAGGCCTTTGGCATCGACAACGGGTCGTGGGACAATAATTGGGACAATGGCCCCGATAACAGCGGCTACGGCCAAGCACTCCCGCAGGCCTACGGCGAAGTCGGTTACGGAGACCTCTCCGTCAAGATCGGTCACTTCTTCAGTATCGTCGGCTACGAAACGGTCGCAGCACCGGACAACTTCTTTTACAGCCACACGTACACGATGTACCATAGCCAGCCGTTCACCCAAACGGGTGCCCTGGCCAAGTACAACGTGGGCAACGACTTAACCCTCTACGGTGGCTACACGATGGGTTGGAACGGCGGCTTCGAAGACAACGGAGACACGTTCTTGGGTGGCATTTCGTGGGACGTGACGGATAACTACCAACTCACCTACACGACCACCGATGGCCGGTTTAGCAAATCGTATCCCAACGGGGCCAACAGCGAACGAGGATTCTTGCACTCGATCGTCTCCAATGCCACCATCACCGACCGGATCCAATACGTCAGCCAAATCGACGTGCTTCAAAGCGAAGATGGTGCGGGCAACTCCGTGCGTGACACGTTTAGTTACAACAGCTACCTCATGTACACCGTCAGCGACTGCATCGCGGTGGGTGGGCGATTTGAGTGGTACGACGCCAAGGGGGTGTTCCCCAACGATGTCGAGATCTTCGACTACACGCTCGGAGCCAATATCAAGCCGCATGCCAACGTCTTGGTTCGCCCCGAAATCCGCTGGGATTGGATTGACGGCAATGCGACCGGCATTCTCGCCAATAATGCTGACCAGCAGACGACGTTCGCGATCGACTCGATATTCTTCTTCTAGAAAATCAACGCCGCAACGGCGCGTTTTCGTAGCGACCGCCGCCTGAGGGTGGAGAGACAGAAACCATTCTCTCGCTCAGGCGAGCGTGGTGAAAGACTCCGCACGCTAGCAAATGACGCCCCAGGGTTGCTGCCGCACGTTCCGCAATGGGCGGTTGATCGAGCGAGGGGTGATGGGTTAACGTCGTTTGCGGGTAGGCTGACCGCGGTGTCAACATTCCACCGCCGGCACAGCACCCTCACCAGAGGGGACCATGCCCGAAGGGCGATCTCGGGGTGATTGCAGGCACTATTACGCTGGCAATTCGTGTGCGATATCATGCCCTTACTTCTACTGTTTCGAACAATTCATGGCGGAACCTGACGTGACCCATCATTTTCCATTTCACCGCGGCAACCCGACGCGGTCCTCACGACCGCGAACTCTCGGCCTGCTCGTGGTCGTGTTGAGCATCTTCCAGGTATCTCTGGCCTGTTGTTCCTGCCGATTGACTGCCGACGATTTCGTGGGCGGGTTACGTTTGTTCCCCGCTGATGCCGCGGGCGTGGTGCGTGTTGCTGACATGCCGACGTTGTGCGATGTGTGGAAGAACACGACGCTCCATCAAATGGGCCAGGACGAGGTGATGGGACCGCTATTGGAAGCGAACTTCGGCGCCGGCGGTTCGATGTGGAGCAACATCGGCGATACCATTGGTGTGCGTCCCAAGGACCTTTTTGAACTCGCCTCCGGGGAAGTCGTGGCGGCGTGGTTGCCTTTCGAGAACGAGCGTCGCCGTCCCTCGTGTCTCTCGATCGTCGCCGATATCCGTGGCAATCACGACGAAGCAGTGAAGGTTGTCGAGCGGATCGATGGTGAATTGAAGGCTGATGGTGCCACCCGCAGCGACGTGCAAAAGTTCGGTGAGACCGTGCGAATCTACAAACCGAAGACGCGGCCAGGACAACTCAAAATTGAGCAGGTCGTCATTGTTCTCACGGAGGATCGAATGATCGCTTCGAACCGAGATTCCGTTGTCTTCGAAATTCTCGAAGCCATTCCAACCGGTGGCATCGAGGCGTCCGTCGCCGACGCAGAACTCTACCGTACGGTTACCGATCAAGTGGCGGCGCGGATCACTGTCGACCAACCCGGCAGTACGGTGCAGTGGTATGTTCGTCCAATCGCGATGGGGCGGATCATCCGCGATGTCGCCAAGGTGGATCGTGGCAACAAGGTTAAGATTCTCAACCTGCTCGAAAACCAAGGTTTTGACGCGGTCCAGGCGATGGGAGGCACCGTCGTCGTCGCTCAAGGCCAATACGACCTGCTGCATCGCGGTTACATCCACGCCCCTGCGGTCGCCGACCAGCCACAGCGTTATCGCCTAGCCGCTCGCATGCTGCAATTTCCCAACGGTGACATGCGTCCCTTGCCAAGCTGGATTCCGAAAACAATTGCGACTGCCACGCAGATCAATTGGAAGATCGAACAGGGCTTCTGGGCGTTGGAAACCTTGGTCGACGAAGCCTTCAACGATAAGATCTTTCGCCCCACCATCGCCGGCATTCGCGATGACGAGGAGGGCCCGCAGATCGACCTCGAAAAGATTGTCTTGCCCAGTCTCGGGGAACACCTCTTGTTGCTCACCGATAACACTGAGCCCGCGACGGTCGATTCCGAGCGGATGCTCGTCGCGATCGAAGTCACTGACGAAGCAGCCATCCAAGAAGCGGTTAAGAAGGCGATGGAAGTCGAGCCTGATGTGACCTTGGTGGAAACAGTCCCCGGTGTGAATATTTGGAAGGTCGAGCGAGCCGACGATCAGCTGGAGGAGGAAGTCTTCTTCGACGATTTTGCGGACTTCGACGAGCCCGAAGAGAAGCAGCCACCCCTGTTGAATACCTGGGCAATCGCGATGGTCGGCAAATCCGCCGGCTCCGAGACCTCCTATTTAATGTTCGCCAGTCATGTCGATCTCTTGATCGAAGCGGCCCAGCGAATTCAATCCGGCGCAGGTGACGGGCTGGCCGATCAAGCCGACATCCAAGCGTTGTTCAAGACGGCGCAGCAAGCCGGTGCCGACCAAGTCGCGATCCAGCGAATTGTACGTTTAGGCGAATCGCTCGAAACCAAATATGAACTGATTCGCCGCGGCGAACTCCGGGAGAACGACTCGGTGCTCTCAGCACTCCTCCGCCGGATGTTCAAAGACGAAGAGCAAGAGGAAGTGGAGCGTACCAGCGAGGGCCAATGGCCACCGTACGCCCAAGTGAAAAAGTTCCTCCGCAATGCATCGAGCTTTGTCGAAACGACCGACACGGGCTGGAACCTCAACGCGTTCCTGCTGCACTAGTTCCCGTCCCCGGGATGAGCCGCCAGCGGTTGAGACATGGATCGGGGCAGGGGCGATTCCGGCCCCGATGGGTGCGTCGCTGCGCTCAACATCTCGTCGCCGCCACCGAGACCCCGCCCCCAACCGGGGTGTCTCTCTCCCGCATTTCGAACGTTGATATTGTGGCGGTCAACCGGCTTGGTTTACGATTCGCCTCGTTGGGCGACCACGAGACAATCAAACGCATCGAATCAAACAGTAGCTACCGCCGCCAGACGGTGGAATCCACGTTCTGGCGAACGTAGCGACTCGGGGTATTCATTCGCGGTCGCTCGGCCCTCGCAGTATGGGGATTGCATGACCACTCCTCAATTCTCGAACGGCCATTCTGGGGCAAGATCAAGCGGACCGAAATAGCCGTTGGCGAAAGTGCAGTCGAGCATGAAAACTCAGGAAGTTGTGTCACCGCGGCAACTCTATGTCCGCGCGCTCCCGAAAAACTTGGCGTCGAGCGATCACAAAATATTCGCTCCATGGGAGCAGGTGGAAATCAGCGCCGCATCGATTGAGGTTCTGCACGACGCTCAAGCGTTCGGCTCGGGACCGCTGCGTCATCGAGGCCGCTACGTCACCGAGAGTTTTGTCTCGCCAGAGCATGAAACGACTTGGTATCGCAAGCGACGCCATTGGCGAGCGTCAGTAGAGCGCATCTGCCAACGGCGCACACCCATTGAGCAACCCGCACTGTGGATCACCGACAATTGGAGCTGCAACTATTTCCACTGGATGTGCGACGCGCTCGCTCGCTTGGAGGTGGCTTCCCTATCGCGCGATCTCTCGGACCTGACGCTATTACTTCCCTATAAATACAAACGATACCCGTTCATCCGTGAGAGTCTCGCAGCTTTTGGGCTCCGCGAAATACGATTTCTTCGACGGTTCGAAAGAGCCGAGTGCCGAGAGCTCATCCTTCCGTTGCACCTCGCGTACACGGGAAACTACCATCACGACATCATCGAGCGAATGCACGTTCGTTACACTCATTTCCTGAGACTCGGTGACGCGCGGGCATCGGATGCCGTTTCAAAATATGGCGAGCGAGTTTATATCAGTCGCCGCGTTGCCACACGGCGCCGCGTGGAGAACGAAGATGCCATTCTGCCAACCCTTCGCGAGCACGGTTTTCAAATAATGATCGCCGAAGAGCACGATTGGGAAACGCAAATGCGGATCGCCGCCGGGGCAAAGTATCTCGTTTCCAATCATGGTGCGGGCTTAACAAACATGCTCATGATGACCGCTGGCGGCAAGGTATTGGAGATTCGAGACGCGATCGACCCGACCCCCAATTGCTACTTCTCACTCGCGTCGGCGGTTCGGTTGGATTACTACTATCTCCTGGCCCACCGGACGAACCCTGATGAAACGGTTCACAGTGGGAACATGGTCGTTGACCCTGAGAAGCTCAACACGGTTCTGAGCGAAATGGTTGGAGTGTGATCCCAACCGAAACAGAGGCGGAGCGACTGCCTACCCCCTCAATACAGTGGTCTCGAGCCCGAGGGAGCACGCTCAGGGGCATGTTGATTTCACGAGCCGAGTCGCGTGAGCAGACAGGTCGTTCGCGTTAACGGCTACCTTCCAGCATTTCACTCACCCTGAATTTGTGGTCGAACGCTCCGCGGTCGATCATTCCGCAGTCGAACGCTCTGCGGTCGAACATTCCGACCGCGGAGCGTTCGGCCACATACGCAAATCAACGGCCTGCCATCAGGCGGCGATTCTTCGCGGGGCGATTACCCGCGGCGCGATGCTGGGACCGATGTGTTCGCCGAGTGTTTCGATTTCCAGAGTGAGCAGACGCTGCACGACGTCTTTCATCGCTGGACGCTGTTGGGGGTCGATGGCGACCATTTTCTCAATCAAGTCGGCGACGGGTTCGATCACGCCACGAGCGACCGGTGCGGTCACCGCGAGGTTTTCCCAGAGCATGCGGCCGAGGGCGAACGTGTCCATCGCGGGCAGGGCCGCTGTTGTTCCCGCCGCCAGTTCCGGGGAGGCGTAGTCGGGAGTGCCGCGAAACGTGCGGTGCAGCGGTGTGTGGATCCGCGCGGCGAACCCCAGATCAATCAGCGTCGCGTGTCCCTTGGCGTCGACGAGCACATTGGCCGGCACGACATTGCCGTGAACCCAACCGGCGGAATGGAGTTTTTCTAACGCCTGAGCGATTTGCCGCGTCCACCACAACGCCACCGGGACCGCAAAATGTTCGATTTCCCGAGTCCGCCGGTCCATCGTGACGGTATCAAGCCGTGGCATGACGAGGTAGGGGGCATGGGGTGAGTCCGAGGCGTCGAGAATCGCGATGAGATTGGGATGGGTAACCCCAGCAGCGTGGATCGACTGTGCGATTCGCCGTTGCGACTCGCGAATCTCGCTGGGCGCGGCCGAGTTGATCGCCGCGGTCGGGTTGCCGCCGTACGAGGTGGCGGGCTGCCTCACCGTTTTGAGAATATAGTCATAGCGTGGGTTGCCACAGCTATCCGCGGGTTGCGCCAGATACAAATCCGAGCCGCTGCCCTGGGTCAATCGCTGCCCCAAACGCCAGATCCCTAGAATGCGGTCGGGTGTCGAAGAATGGGATGCGGTGGGACGGGCGGCAGATTGATCGTGCATCATGACTCTCGCGGGCGACTCATCGAAAAGGGTTTCTAAAAGACTCATCGTCCGGTGTGGCGTGGGCTGGCAAATCGACGCTGATCAATCCCGATAATCGGTACATCCGGTAAATTTTGCCGGGGGGTTATGTTTCGGTCAGTAACAAGCCGAAATGTTATTTCAGGGCGTTCGCGACGCGGTTTCGAGCATCGTGGCGGTCCGGATTTAGCGATTAAGGCAGGCATAGTCACCAACAGTGGGAACTTTGTCGATCACAATCGCGTCGTAAACATTGCAATTCGTTGACAGTCGAAGGTGTCGAATTAGACTCGCACGTCAGCGCGTGTATATTTGCAAGAATTTCGCATCGATTTGCGTTCCCGCTGCTACCGAAACTTTTCCTATTCTGGTCCCACGGACCCCCTCCGCCAGAGACCCTCGATGATACATCGCCAGCCTTCCCAACCGTCGTCGGATTGGTCCTCCTCCTCGGATGCCGTCGGGCCCACCGACGCCAATCCCGCACGCAGTCGGCGTTCCCGTCGCCGCGACAAAATGAGGAGCCGACGCAAGTCATCGCGTCGCTTGACGATGGAAGGCCTCGAGCAGCGGCAATTGCTCGCGGCCAACCCGCTCGGCCCCATCCCGGGCGCGGACGATTTCGATGGCCCGCGAAACATCGGCACCGTGTCGTCGTTCAAATACACCGAGAAGGAACCGGCCCAGGTCCGGGGCCTGAACGATTCGTATCTGGATGCTGAGTTCGTGCCCTTGGGCAACGCCAGCGGACAACGTGACACCATCGACATCAGCGGTTCGGTGAGCTTTCAACAGGTTGGAAGCCAGTTTGTTACCGACGTTGATTATTTCAGCATGGACTTGAAGGCCGGCGATATTCTCGATATCGCAACCATCGGCGCGGCCACTGCGTTTGACGTTTCGCTGCCCAGCACATTCGATTCGAGTCAACCGAGCAGCAATATCTGGTTTGCTCAAGATGGACAGGATCCGGCCGCACCGCTGCCTGACCTCTATCCGATCGACTCGCCGTTGCAGAATCAGGGCAATGCCTATGCGGCGCAGGTCGTGCCACGCGACGGACGCTACACGATCTCCGTTTCGGCGACGTCTGGCTTTACCAACTACACACTGGGGTTGCGGACCTACCGCCCGGTCACCGAGAGCCTCGCGATCGGCCAACAACAGATTGTTTATTTGGACTTCGATGGAGGTAGTTTTGCACGCGATGAATTCAATCAGCAATTCGAAACGCCGGGTGTTCCCATCGGCGGTCGATTCCGCGTGCCAGACATCAGCCAGACGCTGACGGCCGCCGGCGTCCTCGTTAGCTCGCAAAACGAGTACTCGCAGATTGCTCGCAAGATTACCCAAACGGTGCAAAACCAATTCGCCGATCTTGGATACTACGGGTCCAACGGCAACTACAGTGCGACCGGGATCCCTGGTCAGTACGGCGTCACGATTCTCAATAGCCTCGACGATCCCGATCCGGGCAACAATCCGCTGGTGACGCGAGTTGTCTTTGGCTCGGTGGCTTCGTTCCCTGAAATCACGGATCCGCCGCTCGGCATCGCGCAGACCATTGACGTTGGGAACTTTGATCTCTCGGAGACCGTGCTGGTCTTTGTCGACAACGAAGTCACCGATGTAGCCGGCATTTTGACCGGTGCGTTGTACAGTCAAGCGGACCTGTTGGGCTTGGAACTCGGTGCCACGAGCTCGCACGAACTCGCCCACACATTCGGTCTCTTTCACACCGACGGTACCAACTTGATCCCGTCACTCGCCGACGGAGGCGGGGCGCTCAATGCTCAGAACGGTCTCGGCGTCGGTGCCGACGGCATCCTCGGCACGTCCGATGACGTCCCCGTGCGATTCCGCACCGACGTGGTCGATCCCGGTGGAGTCATCACGTTTGGAACGCTGTACAGCCCCGACTCGATGTCCTTGACGCTGGCCACGGGCAAAGGCAACACAACCGGTGGGACCGGTAGCACTGCGGGCACGTTGACGGGCCAGGTCTTCTTCGACACCAATGGTGACGGCAGTAGCGCAGGCGACTCAGGACTTCCGGGAGCTCGCGTGTTCCTGGACGTCAACCAGAATGGCCAGCTCGACCCTTCCGAACCCAGTGGCGTCAGCAGTTCGGCGGGCACGTATTCGATTTTTGCCGCTCCGGGCACCTACACCGCGGTCGCCCTTTCGCCGACGTCCGAAACGAGTGCGCGATCCGTTACGGTACCGACCAACGGCGTCCTGACCAACAGCGGTTCGACCACCTCAGGCCAAACGCCGATTCTATCGGGGTCGACGGTGTTCTTGGATTACAACGGCAACAGCGCACAAGACTTCAACGAACCTTCGTCCGGTGTTAATAGCAACGGGATCTATGTGATCACTGGGGCGACCCCGGGCGTGCAAACCCTGATCGTCCAATCGCCAGGCAACTACGTCACCACGACGGTTGCCTCACAAACGGTCACGGTCGGCACGGGCGGTGGCGTGGGGCCCACATTCGGATTCTCCCAAGTCAATCCTGACGTCACGGGCAAGAAGTTCGCGGACCTGAATAACAACAGCACACTCGATGCCGGTGAGCCCGGCATCGCTGGCGCGTACATCTATGCCGACCTGGACGGCGACAACCGCCCTGACCTCGGCGAGCCGTTCGACATCACCGATGCCAACGGTTACTACAAACTCGACCTGCCCATCCTCGGTCGCCCTTACGCCATTCGGGAAGTCGCTGAGCCTGGGTACGTTCGCACCCTGCCGAATAATTCCGAAGGTGAATACGTCGTCAGCTTCATCGGCGCACCGCTGGGCAGCAATTTCAACTTCGGCGGCCTGCCATCGCGTGACTATGGTGACGCCCCCGATTCCTACATGACGACCGTCGACGCGGGTGGGCCGAGTCACGGAGTCGCCGACGGATTGACCATCGGATCACAAATTGACCGTGAAAACGATGGCCAGCCCAATGCGACCGCTACGGGCGATGATCTCGTCAACCCTGATTTTGACCAAATCGATGATGAAGACGGTGTGGTCGTCACCAGCGTGTTGCGAGCCGGTGGCACAGGCACCATCTCAGTGAGCCTGAACAATACCTCCGGTACTTCGGGTTACCTGCAAGCCTGGCTCGACTTCAACGCCGACGGCGATTTCCTCGATGCCGGCGAGCAGATTCGCACCGATGCGTTGCTCGGCACGGGCACCCATAACATCGACATTACGCTGCCGGCATCGTTTGATATTAATGCCGACGGTACCGACGATGGCGTGCTCGATACGTTTAGCCGATTCCGATACAGCCACACCGCGGGACTCGGCGTGGGCGGACCAGCGGACACCGGCGAAGTCGAAGACCACGCGATCCGCATTCTCGCCGCTGGAAACAATGGCGGTCTGGCGACGGATGATGTCGTGACGGTCCCGCAAAATTCCATTGCCTTTCCGATCGACGTGCTCCGCAATGACGACAACCTGGCAAGCAACCCGCTGACGATTTCCAACGTCGACTCACGCAGTGCCGCCGGTGCGATTGTGACGATCCGGCCCGGTAACCCTGGTGAACAGGTTGTGCTGTACTCGCCACCGTCCAACTTTACCGGGACTGACTCGTTTGCATACGAAGTCACCGATAGCTTTGGCAACCCTGGCAGCGCAACGGTGGATATCACGGTGCAGTTCGCGACCGGCAAGCCGATTGCCGTCGACGACATCTTCGAAGTCGCCAGCAACGAGAAAAACGTTCCCCTGAACGTGCTCGACAACGACATCGCATCAGTCGGTGGCGGATTGTCGATTACCCAGGTCTCCCAGGGCACCAGTGGTGGTCGCATCACCATCGACCCAGCGGGTCGGGGCGTGCGGTACACACCTGCCGACGGATTCACCGGTACCGAGCAGTTCTCCTACACGATCAGCGACGCGTCGGGACAGACGTCTCAAATGGCACGGTCCACGGTGGTGCTCACCCCGCAGTCCTATGCCAACGATAAAGCAGAGTTCAAGATCGAACTGCTCGATGCAACCAACGACACACCACTGCTGAGCCTGCAAGCCGGTCAAGAATTCCACCTTCGCGTCTCGGTCGACGACATCTCGGTAGCGAACTCCGTCGCAACCCAAGGGCTGCAGTCCGCGTTCATGGACCTGCTCTATACCTCCGAGCTGGTTACGCCGGTTGCCGATCCGAATGGCTCGTTCCCATTCGAAATCACCTTCGGGCCACAATTTGAAACCCCGAGCTTCCAGCTCGGCAACACGCTCACACCGGGCGTCATCGACGAGGTCGGTGCCGTTCAATCGCTCAGTGATCTGTCAACGATCGGTAGCTCGCAAGATCGGGCATCGTTCACCGGCTTTGCCGAGCTGTTTACGATCACCATGAAAGCAACGGGTGCTGGATTGGCGACGTTCAAAACGGATCCCGCCGATGCGGCCGTTAGCGAAACGGCTTTGATCACACCGTCGGGACCTGAGGTCCTCACCTATGATCAGATCCGATTTGACTATGCTCAAATTGAGATCTCGCCCCCCGGTGACAATTTCCCCGTCGCCCTGGACGATTCGTTCCCTGTGGGCGTCGACTCGCTCGGTCAAACGATGGTGGCCGGTTCGCCAGCCCGACTCAACGTGTTAGCCAACGACCTGATCAGCCCCGGTGACAACGTCACTGGATTGACCATCAAACAAGCTCCTGGAAACGGCTCGGTCGTTCGTGTGGACGTCGGCAACGACGGAAATCTTGCGAACGATTATCTCGCCTATACACCTGGGATTGGTGCCAGCGGCTTTGACAGCTTCTCGTACATCCTGACGGTGGAGAGTCCGCAGTTCGGAACCGTTAGCAGTGTCGCGGAAGTCACCATGACGGTCGGTGCGGTGCAAAACCCGCTCGTCAATTACGATTTCACTTTCGTCAACGAAGCCGGCAATCCCATTAGCTCGGTGGCAGTTGGCCAGCGATTTGGGCTTCGCATCGATGCCATTGATTTGGGCTCGGGACGTCCACCTAGCGAGGCCGTCTTCGCCGGATTCTTGGATGTGCTCTATAACAGAGACTTCCTCTCGACCATTCCTGTGGACAACGGTGGCGATCCGAATACGTTTGACTTCGATGTCGAGTTTGACCCTCAATTCATCCTGGCGTCAGCCGTCGGCGTGAATGATCGCGAAGGCCTGATCGACGAGTTCGGCTCCAACCAAAGGGACTTGGGGGGATCGGGCACCACTTTGGCCACGATCTACTTCCGCGGCCAGCGTGCCGGAACGACTTCCGTAACGGGATCGCCAGCGGATCGTTTCCCATTCCAGAGCACGTTGATCGACAAGAACGATTCTCCTGTCCCGATCGAGAACATTCAGTACGATACAGCCTCGATCACGATCACAGGCTCGCCCGAACCACTGCACAATCCTTCGCTGCCAGCGGACGTTAACGGCGATAATCTGATCACGGCGATTGATGCCCTGATCGTCATTAACTCCATGACACGTGGGGAATCCGAAGGCGAAGAAGCTGCCAGCGACGGAAAACACTTTTTCCTCGACGTCAACGGCGACGGATTTGTCACCTCGGTCGATGCGTTGCAGGTCATCAACCAGCTCAATCGATCGACGAACTCGGCCGGTGAAGACATTGCCCCGCAAGCAGCCCAGGTGGCGACAGGTGCGGGCGTTTCAGCGGACAAGGATACCGTTACGGACCGTGTCATCACCGATTTCGGGGATGATGTCCAGAACGACGGCCAGGACGATTTCCAAGTAGCCGCGTCAGGCGACACCGGCGTGACATCACCCGTGGGCTCGACAACGCCTGCGGGCGACGATGCGGACGATGACGACCTGCTGGCACTGCTGGCCGACGACGTCGCCCAACATTGGAGCTGAGTAAACGTCCCGATTGGCCGCCGTCCCCGGACGGCGGCCGACGAAAAGTGTAAGGCGTTTGCTCCCCCAAACGCATTGAAATCCGTCTACCGACGGACATGGGTCGCGGAGCGAGTTTTAGGGATACGGCAGCACATTTTTCAAATCACGCTTGCTGCGGCAGGGTTCGATTTGGTAACCCCAACGACGTTGAAATTCATATTCAACCGATCGTTGGTAAGTCTGCCTTTGGTAGCCTCGAATGAGGATCGCCCTCCTCGAAACTCCTTCATTTGAGTGAACTGCTTGCGTTCACGTACCCCGCCCGTGCGTTTCTATCCACTTGCACTACCGTCCCGCCTTGAATGCGAACTTGCCTGGCATGGCGTGTTCCTGGTGGTGTTGTCCGCACTCACCCTTGTGCTCAGCGGTTGTGGGACGACGAAAGAGCAATTGGCCACCCAGCAATTACTGCTGTCCGATGCCGTCGACCGCAGTGTTTCAACCATCGATTTTCGGCCGCTCGGTGGCGAAAAGGTATTTCTCGACACGACTTACCTGAAATCGGTCAAAGGTGATTTGTTCGTCAATGCGGACTATGTGACCAGCTCGCTACGGCAACAGATCATGGCGGCGGGCTGTTTGCTGCAAGCCACCGAAAAGGAAGCGGATATCATCATCGAGGCGAGAATCGGCACACTCGGCGCGGATGATCACCGCGTCACCTACGGGATTCCAGAAAACAATGCACTCGGATCAGCCGCGACACTGGTGCCTGGGGCGCCGCAGGTCCCGCAGATCCCCGAGATCGCGGTCGCTCGCCGCGACTCGCGTGAAAGTGCGGCCAAGATCGCGGCGTTTGCGTATGATCGAGAAACTCGACACGCGATTTGGCAATCGGGAATTAGCCAATCACGATCGACGGCGAAGGACACCTGGGTGATGGGGGTGGGCCCCTTCCAAGCGGGATCGATTCGCAAGGAAACTCGTCTGGCCGGCAGCAAACTCTTGCGATTCGGGAGGCAGGAATCTGGTTCTCCACCTAAATCCTTCGAACGACCGCCGGTCGACTTCACGGCGGAGACCCGGTTTGACGCCGGTTGGCCCGTCCTGTCCTCACCAGACGGTGGAGGCCGTGGGATGATCCCCGGCGCCGGATTGGTCCCCGGCGATGACGTCGAACCTGTGATCGCGCGCGAAACCAAAACGGATCCCGAGACGATCACACGCTGAGTGATCGACCCCCTGGGACCGGTTCAGATCGCGAGCCCACTCGCACGACAGCAATTTAAACCTTTCATCACACCACCGCTTGGTATAGCATAGGGAGCTGTCAACCCCCGATAAACGCGTCTAACGGCGTTTCATCGTGAAGAACTGCAGTAGAAACCGGAGCCTGATTTGATGAGCGCGGATTGGTTTTACATGAGCAGCAGGTGGTTCCAGAAAGCCAAACGAGTTGGACCGCTTACTGACCAAGATCTGCTACTGCGGATCGATCAAGGTAAAATCCAACCGGAGACCCTCGTCCAAAGCCACAAGACTCGCGGCCGTTGGGTACCGATGAGCACCGTTGGCCCTGCGATGACAAGGTGGCGCAAGGCAAACCCGAATGCCGATGAGCGGGCCAGTTGAGAGAAAGGGGACGGCGGATGTCGAATTCGTTGCAAAGGGAACGTCGAGCAGGAAAGATTGAAATCCTCCGCACGAGGCGATGGTGAGCCCATTTTCGTTTTCAATTTAATCTTTTCAGTTCCCAGCCAGCTCAGATGTTGCCTAACGCTCATCGTAAAATAAATGTCACGCGGGAAGGTGCCAAAGGCCGAACCACCTCAATCTAGGCACGGGCGCATCGGCAATTTCGTTGTAACCCGTTGCCCGATACATCGAGCCGAAACGTTGGGCTGGGTGAAGCGTGGGGATGAAAGGCAGGAAATGAAGGCAGGCAAAAGAGGCCGAACGACGGATTTGAGATCTTTCCGACTCGATCATCCAGCCAATTCCAGCCGCGTTGGGGGCGGTTGCCACCTCGCCGTCGCACGAGCGGCGTGGGTGCCTGGTGCGGACGCGTTGAGTCGCGATCGCATGGCTGCCCTCGTCCTGGCAGCCCTCGTTCCATCCGAACTCTCGGCAGAACGTCCTGTCTTTCGCCTTCTTTGGCACTCAAATCGCGTTACTGATGTCATGGAACGCTCCTCGGGAGCCATTGCAGCGGGTCGCTGTAGTGTTTCGCAACAAGTGTTGCAAAATAATACACCTCACAACCCAACCTTTTCTGCTTTCGCGGACCGATAACCAGCGTTTTTTCGTAGATTCTCCGTTTTTAAGAAATAAACTGAGAGTAGCGAGTCTCACACCTCTGTCCTCTTCTCCATCTCGAGTCACTGATGAAGATGCTATCAGCCTTTTCTCCACCGGCGATCCCGCCATCGGCGACCCTGCCGAGCCAATCTCCCCGCATGACAGCCGCGATCGTTCCCGGCAGTGCTCGGTTCCCGCTGTTAACCCGAGTGATGGTCGCTGGGGTTTTGTATGCAGGCATCGGCTTTGCAGCGGCATCCGCGGACGCAGCACCGCCGACGACCGGCGAGTCAGCACTGCAGGCGGAAACGGCCACGCGGATCGTCAGTAACGAGGGGCAGGCAGATTCACAGTCAATCGCGATTTCGGTCCAACCGAGCGCGGGCGACGCGATCATGGCGGCCGCATCCAAAATTCCGGCGGACGTCGTCGTCCTTGTCGATACATCGGCGAGTCAGGTCGGCGAGTTCCGAACCGATTCCATGACCGCGGTGAAGATGCTACTGCGTCGGCTGGAAAATAAAGACACCCGAGTCCAGCTATTCGCCGGCGACGTCGAAGCGGTTGCGTTGACCGAAGAGTTCACGCCCGCCCTCGCCTCAGAAGTCATCGCAGCGGTCAAACAACTCGATCGCCGGTTGCCGCTGGGCAATACGAATCTGGCCGCATTGCTCGACCGCGCCGCTTCGTCACTGGCCGCACGCAGTGACGATCACGCTCGATCGATCGTGTACATCGGCGACGGCACCTCGTTGGACTCGACGCAGAACGCAGCGAAATTTGAACGCTTGGTGGACTCGCTGCGTGGCGAACACATCAGTGTTCATGCGATCGTCATTGGCCCCACCCAAAACTTGGCGACCGTTGGAATTCTCGCGAATCAGACCGGTGGCGTGATTGGCGTAGTCGGTAATGACCCTGCTCAAAGCGGTCCCGCGGTGATTGCACGCGGTGTTGCCGACTCGGCCCATATGGCTCCGATCTGGATTGAAAGCGTCGTGAACAACGACGCCTCTGGCGATGCGGATTCACTCAGCTGGGTGCACGGAAATCGATTCCCGCCCCTGCGTTTGGATCGCGACGCGATCTATCTGGGGACGCTCCCCGCTTCCGCCAAGGACCTGTCCCTGACGCTCACAGGACGGACGGGAGGACAATCAATCACGCTCCAACTCGCTGGCGAAGTCGAAGCGAGTAATCCGGACATGGCGTTTCTGCCAGGCTTGATTTCGGAGCACACAGCCGCTCACGGATTGATGCTGCCCACAGCAGGATCCCCGATGCTGCGTCAAACAGCTGCGATGCTCACCCAGCGAGCCGAAACGCTGACCGAGGCCGGCAGCATGGCTCTGCAGCAGGGCAACCGTCGCGGAGCCAAGGTGATCGCGGAGAAAGCGTTGCGTGACGACCCGAATAATCCACAAGCGAAAGCATTGTTGAAATTGTCGGACCCTTCTCAGCAAACCCTCATCGTCCAAAACCCCGGCGATGAGAAATCGATCGATGATCTGTTCGGCGACGCTGAAAGCAACCCCTTTGGCAGCACCGAGGACAATGCCCCCAGCGGTGACGGAACTGCCGCGGGAGACGCGAGTGACCCTTTCAGTGATCCCGCACCGACACCTGCAGAAGCCCCAGCAGCGGGCGGCAGCGACGCGGCCATGGATAGCGATGACCCATTCAGCGATGCCGCTGGAGCGGGCCCGCCGACAGGCGACACGGCCGTGGACGATCCGTTCGGCGCCGCAGCACCAACCCAACCAGCCGCTCCTGCGGGCGCCGCTGGGGTTGAGAAACCCACACCGCCTTCGGCACCTGTGGATGATCCCTTCGGTGCCGGCGACCCACCCGCCGCAGCTGCCCCCACCCAACCGCTCGACACTCGCGCAGTGACTCCGCGGGCGGGCATGGCCGCTCCGGGAAATTTCGGAGGCTCGATGATGAATCTTCCTCCGGGAGACGATGAGCTGCGTGAGAGCGGCGGTGAGCTGCTGCGGAACGTCGATAGCCTGCGTTCGCGAGAAGAGGGACGATTGCGAGCGGAAGTTCGCGCCCAACTCCGTGAAGCAACACGTCAAATCCGGCAAGACCCCGTGGGGGTAGCGGGCCGGCTAAAAAGCCTGCTCGCACGCGTTCAAACGACTCCCGACATCGATCCACAGCTGCGCCGCGAATTGGTCGGTGAAGTGCGTGCGGCAATCCAAAACGCCTCGTCGCGAGAAGCCAAGTTCTTGGAACAGCAGGTCAACCTCGAGGCCCAGTCCGCTGCGGCGACATCTCAGGCACGCCTGCTCGACGAAACCTTCCGCCGCGAAGCCCGTTTGAAGACCCTCACGGCACAGATGAATGCCTTGATCGATGAAGGCCGCTATACCGAAGCGGATGGTGGCGTGTCATTGGAAATCGCTAGAATTTCAGGTGATACGATCACATTCGATAGCGTGCTGGGACGGCACGTGACGGATCAAACGCTCTCGCTGCAGACCTTCGCTCGGGATCGTCGGTACCGCGAACTGCGAGAACGAAACTTCATCGACGCGATGTCACTCGTTCTGAAATCCGCGATTCCGTTCGTCGACGATCCACCAATCGTTTATCCCGATGCCGACGTCTGGCAGCGTCTGAGCCGCCGCCGGATTGAACGGTACGGTGCAATTGAATTGGTTGGTGACAGCGAAACCGAACGTCGTATCGAGTCTTCGTTGGATGACGAAACTTCACATCGATTCCCTGACACACCACTCAATGAAGCTGTGCGTGTGATCGCGGAGGAACATGACATTCCGATCCTCATCAACCGGACTGCCTTGGAAGGCATCGGATTGACGGAAGACACACCCGTCAACATTTCGCTTGAAAATGTGTCGTTACGTTCATTCCTGCGTCTGATGCTTCGCGATCTCGAGCTGACGTACATGATTCAAGACGAAGTGCTGAGCATCACAACCCGAGACGATGCCGACACCAACCTTGTGACCAAAGTCTATCCCGTCGGTGACCTCGTCGTTCCCATCATCCAGATGGGTGGCGGCATGGGCGGCGGCATGGGCGGTGGCATGGGTGGCGGCATGGGTGGCGGCATGGGCGGCGGCATGGGTGGCGGCATGGGCGGCGGCATGGGCGGCGGCATGGGTGGCGGCATGGGCGGCGGCATGGGTGGCGGCATGGGCGGCGGCATGTTTGTCATCCCCGATGAGCACTCCTTGCAAGACAAGGTTAGTCAACCCGCTCCTGAGGCTGCGGAACCTGCGCCCGCTCCTGCGATCTCACGCAATCCCAATGATTACGCCCCGATCCGGTTGACCGCCAAAGACGGTCAGTCCGTCGACGATCAGTGGCGCAGCTATTTCGCTGGACTCAATATCAACTCCGTCGAACAGCTGACCGTGCTCGATCGACGCGTTAAAGCGACCGTCGGCGAACTCAACGTCAAAGCAGCGGCTCTGCAAGCTGATGGCGATGACTCCGGCTCGCGTGCGAAGTTCGATGAAATTCGCGCCGTCATCGGGGGTGCTATCTCAGCCGGACAGATCCAACCATGGATGTATCAGGCGTACGCAATTGCGTTGGTGGCGATCGACGCCCCCGACGCCGAGGTAGAACGCGCCTTGCTCTCAGCGGTCGATTTTGCTGAGACCCCTGACGATGTGCTCAACGTGATCGGACGACTCGAATCGATCCGCCACGACGCAGTGGCAATGAAGCTCTGCCGTCAACTCTCCGCCATCGATCCCGACCGACGCGAGCCCTACGTGACAGGACTGCGACTGGCCAAACGCCTCGACAGCCCCAGCGATTTAGCTTGGGCGTGTGAAGGCGTACTGGGACAAGCGTGGCCCGAGCAAATGCAACCACTGGTTGAGGAAGCTCGGTTGCTCGCTCGTGCAACGTATCAAGAACTCGTCGAAAAAGGCGAAACCGAAGCTGCAGCGATGTTCAGCGAGGCACTTCGCCGTGCGACCTCACACGATGTGATCGTGCGAGTTTGCTGGACCGGTGATGCAGACGTCGACCTGACGATCGAAGAGCCTGCAGGAACGATTTGTTCCCTCGGATCTCCCGTCAGTGCCGGTGGCGGAACCCTGCTCGGGGATGCTTTCCCCGGCGTCGGCGACGACCCGTCCGGCCAGATTTGCGAAACTTACCTATGCCCTCGTGGTTTCAGTGGCGAGTATCGCCTCTCGCTCAATCGGATCTGGGGCAACGTGGCCACGGGTAAAGTCACCGTGGACATCCTAACGGATGTCGGGCGGCCCACCCAACGCGTGATCCACCAACAGATTCCGTTGATGGAAAAGAACGCTCGAGTCATTTTCGAGGTTAAATCGGGTCAACGGCACGACGAACTCGCGCAGGCCCAACTCGCCCACCTCGCTGACTTCGGTCGCAAGGCTGAGCGAGAAGTGCTCGGGCAGTTCGTCGGCCCTGCTGCGGGTGGTGGCGATAATGCGGCCATGCAACAGTTCCTGCGTGATTTCCCGGCTCTGGCGGCCTCGTCATCGGGATCCTCTTCCGATTCGTATTCCCCGCTTGGCCCAGGTGGTTTGGGCTTCGGCGCCGGTGGGTTCGTTCCTCGGGGTGCCGTGGGGTATCAGCCCCAAATCACGACCATCCCCGAAGGTGCGATGTTGAGGGGACTTGCCATCATCTCGGCCGACCGGCGGTACGTGCGAATCACCCCCTCACCCAGCTTCATGCAGATCGGTGAAATCTACACGTTCAACTACGTCACGGGTGATACCGGAACCAGCGGTACGGGAACGGGAGGAACCACTGGAGGTACCACTGGAGGTACCGCTGGAAGCACCGGCGGCTTCCAATGATTTCCGGTAAAGCAAAAAACGCCGTGTTTTACGGGGTCAAACTTTGCTAGCACTTCGCGATGTTTTGCGAACCCTCAAATCCGCAAGTCATTCTGTGTAAAAACTTACCCGATCTTGATTCTCCCAACTGGGCGGGAATGCCTGCGCGGCTTCTGAGCCGACCATTTCGAAGCGGCAATTTCGCTAGCAGGCCGCCCCGCGGTCGATCGAATGCGTCGCAAATCTGTCTAGGAGACGGCCTCACGAGGCCGTCTCCCGACCAACCAACGGCCCGTTCGCGGGCTGTTGGGCTTCTCGGCCCCGGTGAGGCGGCGGAATTCCGATCGCCCTCAGGCACCAAACAACAGCGCCAACCCGGCCGCTGACGTGCCTTCGCCCCTTCTAAACCCGCCGCTGAGGGCGTGATAGCCCGCAGAAACAGCCGCCTCCACCCATGTGTTGCGGGTCGAAGCGGTCAAAAGCATGCGAAAATGGGCGTCGGACATGGGATTTCGCTACTTGACGGGGGAAATTCAAGGGAAATTCCGGAATTATCCGCAAGACCGGCACAGATTGACACGATAGAGGTAGTACGCAAGCGAACTACCTGAATCGTTGACTACGACTTTGCTCGTGGTAGCCGCACGCTTTTTAAAATATGACGAAACCACGGAAGGTTACTCGGATGACCCGGATACTCAACTCGACGCTGACCCGCCTCAGTCTCTGGACAGCAGCCCTGCTGACGCTGGCCTGCAGCGGTTGCTACGGTCTCGGTGGAAACAACATCAGCCTGGGCTTTCTGGAGTACCCGATTCCGGTCAGCCCGTACTACCAGTTTCTGCAGGAACAAAAGTTCCATAACAAGGAACGCTACGATCGCGTGCCGATCTTGGGCCCCACCACTTCCGGTGGCGACCCGGTAGCACTGGATCCTCCGAGCGACGACGAAGTCATGGTCGCACTCGAAGAGGCACGGCCCGTGCAAGGCGGTATCCCTTTGATTTGGGAGAAGCAACGCAATGATGTGCGGATCATCAAAGAGAAGATCGCTGATTACATCGATCCACCGCGGTTCTATCCTTTGATCGGCCCCGCACAGCTGCACCATGCCCACTATAAGTGCACGATCTACTTCGACGAACGCACGACCGTCGGCTATCCTGTGCCTCACACGCTGCATGACCGCGAAGCCATCGAGGTCGTCTACATTGACCACAACCACTTCCACATGGTGGGCGATGTCGAGCCTTACACCACGCCTAATCTCTAGGCAGTACGGAAACGGGCAACGGCGAGGGTGGTTTGCAAAGGAAGCCCATCCCGCCAATCCACGATCGGCAAGACGGCAATCGACGGAAACCAAGCGATCAACTCGAACGCCTAAATGCCCGTCGAAACGAGCTGGATACCGAATCGCTCGATCGACAGCCTGTTGAAGATCGTCGTGTTGAGCTCTCTCTCGAGCGTCCACGACGCTTAACGGCATTCATGACAATGCTCTCGACGCGAATGGACTGGCCAGCATTCAGTCCTCGCTCTTATCGTCGGTCTCGACGGGTAGGAGCTCATCGATGCCGGCATCGATGTATTGTCCACCAGTGGTTTGGTGACAATGAATCGCCATCACGTTTTGGCCTTCGCGAAGTGTCGAGGACGGGATCTCAAATAGCTGGTAGTTGCCAGTGAATCCCCCCACGTTCGCGACGAGTTTACCGTTGATGTACACCTGAGCATCCTCGTCGTGATACATCCGCAAGCCGACCTGTGCTGGGATCGGGCGATCGATATGGAACGTACGGCGGACCCAGATGTCCGGCGTATTCCAGTTCGTCGCGATCGTCGTGCCGGGGGTTTGGTTGGTACCGAAGCCGCCCATCCCCTCTTTCCAATCTTCAGCCGTGAAATCGGCAGTGTGCCACGTGTCAGCTGGCGTCTCGAAGGTGTATTGCCATTTCACCTGTGCTGTGGCACTCGTTGGTACGATCGCACGCGTTTGACGTGGGCGGGGCATTGGTGCCCAATCAGACGCTTGCGTTTCGTCCATCGCTGCATCTTTTGACCATACCACAGCATCGTAGAGCAGTTTTAGGAACACGCCACCGACGACAGGTCGAGCGGTGAAGCCTCGTTTTTTTGCCGTTGAGGTGAAGTACCAATCGGTCATCGGTGAACGATCTGGAGTTTCGCTTAAGAAATCATGAACGGGGCCGATGAGCGCGAGGAAGTCATCACGATCGTTGGTGAGCGTGGCCGACCAGAGGATCCAGTCGAGCTTGGTGTAATCGGACCGACTATCCAATGGCAGACCATACTTATTTTGAATTCTCTTGTAGTATTCCATCTCAGTCTTGGCGACTGTGGCGGGGAACAGATCCAAGCCGAGAATACGGTCCCAGACTAAATTATATTTCTGGCTCCACGTGCCGCTGCGGTCAAACGCCAAACGGTAATGATCGCCATCGTCGGCGGCCTTCATCCATTCTTTGACCATCGCGTGTGCCATGTCAGAATACTTCTTGGCGTTCTGGGCGTCACCTCGCATCTCGCACATCATCGCATAGGAACCGAGACCACAGATGGCTTTGGCGCTGAGGTTGACGTTGTGAGCGAGGTGCCCAGAGAAGTCATCGGTACTGAGTTGGTTATCGAGATCGTATCCTTTCTTCTCGAGATATTCCGCCCATTCGCTCAGTTCATCCCAATACAGACCCGCGAAGTCGGCATTGCCTTCCATTTTGGCAAGAGCACCGAACAGGATCAGCATATTGCCGCTCTCTTCGACTTGCATTTGATTGGTTTCGTTCGTCTCACCGCCGCCGTAAACCTGGCCGTTGGCTTTGGGGTAGGTGCCCAAGTCATGTGGCGCGAACGGGAACGGCCAACGATCTGACGCGGCATAGTCCATAAACGGTACGAGCACGGACTTCGTCAGTGAGGGGCCAAACAGCAGGAACTGTGGCATCATCGGATAGAACACGTCCGACGTGGCGATACATCCATTGGAATGATTCTCTTTGCTGAACTGCAACGGTTGTCCGTTGGCGTCGGCGACGAACTTGCCCGCCGCAAAGCACTGCCGAAACGCCAGGGCACCCATGTCTGCATATTCTTGGCCGCCGGCCGCCTTCAGGTCGGACACTAGATCCGCATCGAATTCGGCACAGCGAATTTCCAGTTCATCATGCTCGTTGACCGCGGCTTCGATAAGGTCTTTGGCTTCCCATCCATCCTTTCGCCAGTAGGGGCGAAGTTTCTTCGTCATGAACTCGATCGAGTACAAATCGTCATACGCGATCAGTACATAACGTGAAACCGCCTCGCTGCCAACGCTGCCGATTGGCATGGCGATCGCGGCAACGACTCGATCAGCAGCGATCGGAAACTGGGGATTGTCCGTTGTGATCGCGGGAGGCCCCGCTTCGGAAAAGGCGTCACGAAGCGTGTCGGCTGAACCAAACGCAGCGCTGGCTTGGACACCCCGCGGTGCGGTGAGGTAGAGGTAACCCCAATCAATCCGCAAGTCGTCGCCGGACTTGCCAAGCACCTGTTGGGTGACCGAACCGATCTTCAGCCCGGCAGCATTGCCCATCGCGACGGCTTGACCGGTTACTTCCTGATGGCCTTCATTCGTCGCCAGCTCGCCGCCAGCATCAAAGTAAAATTCGACTTCATGAGTTTTCTTATCGATTGCCGAAACTTCGCAGTTGATATACGTCGTCGGTCGGCTGAGGATCTCAATGTTCATCGGCAGAGCGGGTGTCGTGAACATCAATCGAACCTGCACACCGCCACCGGCAAAGTGATAGATCGTGCGAGTCGGTAGCACGTGGACGGAGACCTGTTTCATCGCCGCGATGGTTTGTGGCCCACTGCCCATCAAGCGATATGCGTGACCATCGACGCGGACGATCGCCCCCATCCGCTGCGACTTACCCGTCCAGTGCGTGGTCTTGGTTGCCCACAGATGATCCGATTGTGACCACACGCTGAAATACGGGTCGTGGGCAACCAGTGGAATCGCGGGGGGCCGGAACGCGGCTTCATCCGCGGAATTACCGATTGCGGGTGCGGACAGGAATACGACCAGGCACAAGAGCACGGGTCGACGTCGTTTGAGCGAGTGGATCATGTTGCGAAACGTAATTCCGAGGAGGATGGGAAGCGAGCGGGAAAAAGAGGAGCGTACTGAATCGGACCGTCAAATTGCCGAGTCATCGTTGCCACTGACGACACGGCACATTTGTTGGATGTTTAGGAACGAGCGGAAAATGACTGTCTGATATTGTGGCCGAACGCTCCGCGGTCGACCATTCCGACCGCGGAGCGTTCGGCCACTTATTTTCCGCTCGGTCCCTTAATTCGTTCCAACGTGAGACGATTGGTAGAGTCGTTGGTGCAATTCGTGGAGTTCTTCGGCGGGGATTTTGATGACCTTGCGGTCGCAGCTCATCAAACCGTTGATCTCGCCTTCGACGTCGGTCGTCTGCGTGTAGACGCCGCCGGCGATGCCTTTTTGACGCAACTCATCGAAAATCTCAAGCGACTTGACATAGCGACCGCGGTATTCCGCCTTCGTTTTCGGCAGGAACGGTGATCGAAATCTCGCCGGCGATGCTACGGGAGTGGGCCACCTCTTGGTCACCATCTTTGACGACAACGCGTATCATGGCGACGGCATCGCTGTTCTCAATCTCCGGTGTAACCTTGATCGTCCCAGCTTCGGCATCGGTCAAAATAGTCAGGTCACTGATGTGGCTGGCAGGTACCTGCTCGGTCCACACGGTTTGCCACACGCCGGAAACTTGGGTGTACATGATACCGCCGGGATTGCGGCGTTGTTTCCCATTGAGCTGCCATGCCTCGGTGGCATCAGTAATGTCAAACGTAAACGGTGTATTGCCACCAACATGTTTGCCTACCGAGGCACCATTCACAAAAATCTCGCTCGCATAGTCCACGGCTTCGAAATGCAGCAACGTACGCTGGCCCGCGGACGGTTTCGTATGGAATTACCCATTCGCTGCTAGCCCCGGTTCTCGAAACGCTCCGCGGTTCACGCGGTAACCGGGGCTAACGCTGGACCGCTAAATCTTTGGAGCTGACGCGATTATCCTGCCTTGCATTTTGATTCCAAGCGAAGCAAAAACTTTCCAGTCTCCCCTCTGCCCCGCTTCGGAAGAGAGGAGAGACGGGACAATGGAGTCTGGTCTTTAGGAGGCGGAGATGCAGAAGAAAACTTGCGCAATGCAAAAGCATTGCACCCCCAAAGGTTTAGCGGTCCAGCCTAACGCCCAAACGGCTAATAGGGTTATCCGGGACAAACAACCCGAACCTGCTTATCCCAGAACGGATGCGCATGTGCTTATAGGGAAACAAGCCTACTTTGTTGAGAACGAAAACACGGTCTGTGTTTGATAGGTTTCACCAGGATTCAGGATCGTCGACGGGAAGTTCGGTTGATTGGGGCTGTCGGGGAAATGTTGAGTTTCCAAGCAGAAACCACTGCGGTGCAGATAGTTTTTACCGGACTTGCCCTGCAAGCGACCGTCGAGGAAGTTGCCGCAGTAGAACTGGATGCCCGGTTCGGTGGTACTGACCGTCAACAACCGGCCGCTGGTAGGATCGTACACCTCGGCAGCGAGCGTTGGCTTGTCCGATTCGCCGTTTTTGTCGAGCACCCAGTTATGATCAAAACCACCGCCGAAGACGAGCTGTTCGTTGTCGACGCCGATATCACGACCGATGGCTTTAGCTGTTGTGAAGTCAAACGGTGTGCCCGCGACCGCTGGTATCTCACCGGTAGGGATCAACCCCTGATCGACCGGCGTATAATGGCTCGCGTTCAGTTTCAATTCGTGGTCGAGAATCGTACCCTCGCCCTCGCCCTTGAGATTGAAATAAGTGTGCTGAGTGAGATTGACCGGCGTCGCTTTGTCCGTCGTCGCGTGATAGTCGACGACGAGCTGGTTGTCGTCGTTGACGGTGTAGGACACCGTGACATCGAGGTTACCGGGATAGCCTTCCTCCATGTCTTTGGCGAGATAATTTAGCGTGATCGAATGGTTGTCCACGGATTTCACCGTCCACACGACTTTGTCAAAACCAATGACACCACCGTGCAAGGAATTCTCTCCGTTATTAACCGCCAATGAATAGGTTTCACCAGCGAGCGTGAACGTCCCTTTCGCGATCCGGTTACCATATCGGCCGACAACGGCGCCGAAATAGGGTTTATCGACGGCATTGATGTATCCTTCGACATTGTGGTAACCGAGCACCACATCGGCCTGATTGCCATCTCGGTCGGGGACCAAGATCGACGTGATGATCGCACCATAGTTGGTCACCTTGACGGTCATGCCATGGTCGTTGCGGAGCGTGTACAGTTGGATCGAATCAAAATCTTCGACCACGGCGTCCGAAGCAGCTGGGGCCGACGAGAGATTGAGCGTCATTAGTAAAGCCAAACAGGTTAAAGGAAACGTTCTCATATGGGTTCCTGGACGAGTGGGGTCGGAGGAGTGGGGTCCGGAGCGAGCACGGAAAAGTCAGCAAAGCTGATATAGATGGTGAAGACAATTGCGATCAACAGGCAGCCTACCGGTCCAGCATATCGCCAAGGCGTCATGTCGACCGCACCAACGTCCTGTTGTTCGAACTCGGTTTCTCGCGGCCAAATTTCGCCGATCACCAACATCAAAATGACCAACCATGAAAACATGAGGCCGAGAAAATGAAAATCGTGGAGTGAGGCGACAATCTTGTCAAACGGCGGGACGAAGTAACCGATCGCAATCCCCACGAATCCAGCCAGCAAGGCAATCTTCGCGGCGATTGCCGGCACACGGCGGGTTAACATTCCGATCAGGACGACGGCAAAGATGGGAATGAAGTACATGCCGTTCATCTTTTGCAAATATCCAAACACGCTCGTCGTTTGCGCCAACAACGGTGCCACGCTCATCGCGACGATGGCCACAATCCAACCGAACACTTTGCCCGACCGCACCACACTGGCTTGATCGGCATCCTTGCGAAAGACACCCTTGTAGAGTCCCAGGCTGAACAGCGTGCAGGAACTGTTCAGTGCCGAGTTGAAACTGGACAGCACCGCACCGATCATGGCGGCCGCAAAGAAGCCTGTCAGCGGTGGCGGCAAGACACGGTTGACGAGTTTGCCGTACGCCTCGTCTGGCTTGATTGCCTGGTCTGCAAACATCGAAAAGGCAATCATCCCAGGCACGACGAGAAATAGCGGGCCGAGCAGTTTGAGAGCCCCGGTCAACAACACGCCTTTTTGGCCCTCGGCGAGACTACTGGCCCCAAACGTTCGCTGGATGATCTGTTGGTTGGTGGTCCAGTAAAACAACTGGATGATGAAGACGCCCGAAAAAATGGTCCCAAAGGGTACCGAGCTGTTGGGCCCGCCGACCGAATTGAAGCGTTCACGCTGCTCATCGAGCAGCGACTCCGCACCGGCGACGATGCCCGCGTCCCCGCCGAGGGCCGACAATGCAAAGCCAGTAATCAGTAACCCGCCAACGAGCAGGCCCACCCCATTGAGGGTGTCCGACACCGCGACCGTTCGCAAACCGCCAAACAATGCGTAAATCGAGCCCACAATCCCCACGGCCCAAACGATCAACCATAAGGACAACGTATCCGGGGCCATGTCCAGAGTCTGCGGCAGACCGCCGAGCAGCGAGGGCACGTCGAGAATCCCCATCATCCCCAGGGCACCGGTGTACAAAATGATGGGCAGCAAAATCCCCACGTAGGCCAATAGAAAAATCAAATTCGTGACCACCTGAGTCTGGTGATCAAAGCGAATCTCGAGGTACTCCGGCACCGTCGCCACGCCGCTCTTGAGGAACCGCGGCAGGAAAAACCAGGCCATGAATACCAGCGCGATCACACAGACGACCTCCCATACCATCACGCACAGACCGTCCGTGAAGGCGAGACCATTGAGCCCCACCATCTGCTCAGTCGATAGATTGGTCAGCAACAGGGAACCGGCGATCAGCGGGAACGTCAGCGACCGCCCGCCGAGAAAATACCCCTGGGTGCTGGTGTGATCATCCTTCCGGGTAATCCACCACGTCAGTACGCCGACCAAGCCGGTGAAAAACAGAAATGAGACGATCGTGATCGCGAGATCCATGCGGGGCCTTCATGCACAGTAGAATGGTGAGCGTGCCGCTCCACGTAGGAACGAGCGGAAAATAGGTGGCCGAACGCTCCGCGGTCGGAATGGGCGACCGCGGAGCGTTCGGCCACAATTTCAGACAGTCCTTTTCCGCTCGTTCCTTAACGCTGCATAGACTTGAAGCAAAATCGTCAGAAACGACGTTTTTTGAGGATCGCGGCGATGGCGGCGCCCCGCAGAGTACTCAAGCCAATGGCGTCGATCGGCACAGAACCCCTACTTTAACGGCATGGAGCGAAATAACAATGAGTTTGGCAGCGCAATTCTCATTTCAGCGTGCCCCCCAAAGGACTACTTTTCTGACTGGCTCAGACAGCCTGTTAAGCCGATAAAGTAGGGTCGGACTCTTGAGGGAACTTTTCCCGGTTCGTCAGCGTCTGACGACGTAGGTGTGTTGCGACTAGTGCAATCGTTTTCTCCAGTCGTCAGCGGCGCAAACCCTTCATGGAACGTGATTTTCGTTGCTAAATAGGGCTTGCCAAGTACACTCGCATCGCGAGACTGAGCTAAAATTGCGCAAGTCTCGCAGCTTGTCTAGATTCGCACTCTCGACGCGACCGCTTTTTGGTGCTGTTATGTGGCATGAGCGGTAAATCAGCTTTCGAGATTGTATTTGCAACATGAATTCCAGCTTCCTGTCCTCCGCTTCGCGTGACTCTGTCGGTCACGGGGCTTTGGGGCAGCAACACGAGGCCACTGATGACCATCGGTAAACCGGGCAAATCTTCTTCCAATCGCAGTTTTCGTAGTGTTCTGGCTGATCGGCTGGGGTTGGTCGGCCGCGATGGCGGCACTCGCAAGTCAAGCAAACGCTCCTCGAGCGCCCGCAACCGACGGGCTGCAATCGAACGGCGATTGAATACGCAAACGCTCGAACCGCGCCAGTTATTGGCAGGCCCCGAGCTCGTCGGCATCCAGCCCAATAGCGGTCAATTGATTCAAGGCGGGTCTTCGCTAGGCAATGCCGCCCTGATCAATCCAACGGTGTTGCAGACATCCCCCAACGAGTTGCTCTTTCAGTTTGATGACAATTCATCGATCGATGTCTCGACGTTGCTCAATTCCGTCGGGGCGAACGATGGTTCGGTCTCAACGAAGGGGCTGAGCATCACCCGTGCGGGGACCGACGGCGGTTTCGAAACGGCCAGTGCGATCACCGATTTTGGTACCAGCAGCAACGCCCAGGTCGTCAATCAGGTCGAAGTTGAGTTCCGCGCCTCGAAACTGAATCCAGGCGTCGAGGGCAATGGCACCGTCGTCCGTTTGACGAGCGCCAACCTCCCGCTCAGCTCTGCTCCGGTTCTCATTACCGCGGCAGATCCCGATTTAAAAACCATCGATATTCGGCTCAACAGCAACCCCACCCGTCCCGCGACGGTGGCCGATTTGCTCCGAGCGCTCAACGCCTCGCCAGCCAACCAGGTTGTCACCGCATTCTCGGTCAATGGTTCGACCCAGACCCCCATCGGCAACCAACTGCCCGCCGGTGGGCAGACCTTGACGCTCGATGGTGCCAATACCGCTCGTGCAGTTTCGGATTTGGGCTTGGGGGCAACGACGCAGGTGCGGTTCCTGGCCAGCCAGTCGGGCGAAAGTGGTCGCTCCATCGACGTTAAAATCGTCGGCGCGAACCTCGGTTCGTCATCGACACCCTTGGTCAGCGTGGCCAATAGCATCGTCACGGTCCGCATTAACACTGCATCGGGAGCTCGCACGACCGTTGGTCAGCTGATCACCGCGGTAAACAACAGCCCAACGGCCTCGAAGTTGATCGCCGCATCGCTGCAGCGAGGGAACGCCGCCGCCCCCATCGCCGCGGGCTTCACCACCGTCACGCCGACCACACCGAACGGTTTGCCGCTACAGGGCGCTACTGACACCGTGGTCACCCCCGGTTACGTCGGGATTGGTGACAGTCCCAACGAGGTGGTCTTCCGGTTCGCTGAGGCGCTCCCCGATGATACCTATCAAATCGAAGTGTATGGCAGCGGCGACCGAGCGCTGCGAAACACCAACGACGAAGCGTTCAACGATGGCATGGACTTCGCCGTCCAATTTGGTATCAACGCGCCGCCGCGTGTACTGGCCGTCGTGCCCGAACCCGTATCGAAAGTGGACGGGCGGTTAATCTCCGAACCGAACGTAGCGGAGGTGTATTTCACCAGCGATGTCAACGCGTCGGTACTCAACAAAGACTTCTACACGGCGGTGTTCACCCGCGACACAGTGACCGGTGGTGACGACCAACCGATCAAGCCCATCAGCGTCGAACCGCTCGACGGTCGCACCGACGCGGTCCGCGTGATCTTTGCCTCGCCATTCTCGCGAACACCTGATCCCGACAACGCGGGAGCCTTCATTGATGGCGCGGTCCGATTTCGCATTGGCGATCAAACGCTGCTGCCATCGGATCCGAGCGTGATCCCGGTGACCGAGGCGGGAGATAGCATTTCACGCAATCCATTATCGCCGGTGACCGAACCGGGGGCGATGGTGATCGGTGCATTCAACGGCAGCAATACCGATCAAACGACCAGTGTCCGCTTGACCGGCGGCAGCATTATCAACCCGACCAACTACGACCTGCAGTACCCCGGCGGATCGGACTATGAGGGTGTCCGCGATATTCGCGCGGACGATCCCACCCGTAACGACCGCGTGGTACCGCTGGGGATTTGGCGGGAAGACGGCGACATGACGCCCGGCATCAGCACGGTCTACTACAACTTCCCCGATCAGATTCAGGGTGAGGATTTTGGTACCCAGACGACGGACCTGAATCAAACCTACCTCAACCTGATTACCGAACAACAGAAACAACGCGTTCGCGAAGTGGCGTCGTTGTTCAGCGAATATCTCGGTGTGCAGTTCATCGAAGTCGGACAGGATGCCGCTGCGGCCATCTCGAGTGCTAGTTTCAACGGCTCGCCGGGCCCCATCTACAGCATCACCGTGGGTGAACTCGCCGGGACGTTTGATGGCAGCGGCGTGCTCGTTAACAGCGCCGCCGGCGGTGTCACCGTCGCCACACGCAACCTCGACGACCAGGGAAAGACCTTCCTGGCGGGAGATTCGAATGCACAAACAACCAACGGAAACGAGTTAATCGTTCTCGATGGCCAAGATTTTGATCAGAGCACCGACGACTTCACCGGCGGCGAGTTCTTCCGCGGCGTGTTCCTCGGCGTCGGTCAGCTGCTGGGTTACGGATACGCCGATCATCTGCCGCAGCCGATCACGCAGTCGACCGAGAGCGTGCTCGATCCGATCATGCCGACGCAAAATCAGATTCCCGCGACCACCGATTCGCTGCTGCAACCCAACGAAGCGTCGTACCCCGCGCCGGCAGATATCGTCAATGGCCAATATCTGTACAAGCCCGAGAGCAACGACATTGACTTGTACAAGTTCACGTTGGCCAATGCGGGCACGATCAACATCACAACGATCGCCGAGCGATTGGCATCGTCGAGCACGCTCGACACGATGCTGCGGCTGTACAAAATTGAGAGCGGCGTGCCAATCGAAATTGCCGCCAACGATGACTACTTCAGCAACGACTCGATGATCGAAGTCAAGCTGCAAGCGGGTGAATACGCCGTCGGCGTCAGCGCGTCGGGCAACGACAATTACGACCCGATCATTCCCGGAACGGGCATCGGTGGTGTGACCCAGGGCGACTACGAAGTCTCGATGACCTTCACGCCGACCACGTCGGCGGCCAACGCCATCTCCGACGGCAGCCAAGTGCTCGACGGCGACGCGGACGGCAAAGCCGGTGGATTGTTCCAATATTGGTTCGAACCCAACGATTCCAACACCACCGTTTTCGTCGACAGTTCGGCGACCAGCCCGGGAACCGGTACTGCGGGATCGATCACCAATCCATTCAAAACGCTCAATGCGGCATTCCAAAATGTGGAATCACGCCGGCTCTCGGCAAACGCGGTGGAAGTCGTTCGTGTGGTCAGCGGTGGGACCTACCAGATTGGTCGGAACCAAAACGGAGCGGCATTGACCACGGGTGAACTGACTGATGTTCAGGTCCCCAAGGACGTCAACTTGATCCTCGACGCGGGCGTGACGTTCGAGATGCGGGGCAGCCACATCGGCGTGGGCAGCACGTCGGCCTCACGCGATAGCAGCAATTCCTCCATTCAAGTGCTCGGCACACCGGACGCACCGGTCCAGTTGATCGGCTTCGGCACCAACCCTCAACGGGGCACCTGGGGTGGTATCGATCTTCGCGGCGACATTGACTTCGCCGATGACAGCCGCGTGAACATGGAAAACAATGGCGTTTTCCTCAACCACATCCAATACGCCGACATTCAACATGCAGGCGGCGTCGTCACGATCGATGGTGTGCCTCAGACCGTCGCCGCGATCGAACTGGCCGACACCCGCGCCACCGTTATCAACAGCATCATCTCGCTGTCGGCGGATGCCGCCATTGCGGCCACGCCTGACACATTTGCAGAAACTCGCTTCGACGAATCTCGTTATCAAAACGAGGTCGCCGCCGGGGCGGGATTGTCACCCTACTTCACGAGCGATTTTGTTCGCGTTGGGCCGCAAATTCGTGGCAACACAATTCTGGACAACACCTACAACGGATTGTTGATTCGCATCGACACACCGACCGGTGGCAGTCTCGAAACGCTCGATGTCAACGCTCGGTTTGACGACACGGACATCGTCCACATCTTAATCGAAAATCTCAAGATCGAAGGCAATCCGGGCGGCCCGGTTAGCTTGCACGAGCCCCCGAGCCTGTTGCTCGCCCAAGCCAATGCGGTTGCCAACGCCCCGACGACTCCCAGCCAGGTCGCCGGCGCCGTGCCAGCGGGTAGCTATGCCTATCGCCTGACCTATGTGACCCGAGACGGATTTGAAAGTGCAGCGAGTGACGCCAGTGTCACGGTGACGCTCACTGACACGGGCAAAGTCCAGTTAAACAGCCTGCCAACGGTTGCGAGCGATACGGACTATACCGGTCGCCGCTTGTATCGTGCCCCCGTCATAGGAACGGACGCCAATGGGCAGCCCATCTTTGGCGAGTTCGTACGCGTGGCGCGTCTGAACACCAGCTCCACTTCGTTCGAAGATAAGGTGGCCGTGGGTCTGACCCCGCTCGACCCCGAGCGTGTGAGTGAGACGGGACTCGCCTTGGCGGGGCGGTTGGATCCCGGCCTGACGATTGATCCAGGTACCGTTGTCAAACTCAATCAAGCGCGGATTGATGTGACATTCGGCGCTCGATTGTTTGCCGAAGGGACCGCGACAGCTCCGATCGTGATGACCAGTTTGAACGACCGCCGCTATGGTGCCGGTGGCACGTTCAACACAAACGGCCTATTCCAAGACTCAACGCCGGGCGCCGCTTCGGCCCTGCAAGCGGGTGATTGGGGCGGCGTGTTCGTCGCCTTTGGAGCAGAGGCTTCGTTTGATCACGCGGTCTTGGCCGGCGGTGGCGGAACGACACGAGTCGAAGGCGGCTTCGCCAGTTTCAACGTGATCGAAGCCCACCAGAGTGAATTGCGAGTCGCCCACACACGATTCGAGAGCAACGACGACGGGCGTTCCTTTGTCAACGATGATGACAACAGCAGCAACAACCCCGACGATCCTCGCGAGCAACGTGTCGGGCGAGTCAACAACGCCAGCGGAACGATCTTCGTCCGCGCCTCCCAGCCGGTGATCATCGACAGCACGTTTGTGGATGGCAACGGCCCGACGATGACATTCGACGTCAACAGTTTCAGCTGGCAAGAGGTCACTGACCATGGTCGCTCGACGGGCAATCCCGACGCCGTCAACATGGCCGATAATCTCGACGCACTGACCCTGCGAGGCAATAGCGGCCCGCTGATCAAAGGCAACGCGATCAATACCGACGGCAGCGACAATGGCGGTCTCGCCGGTGTCGAAGTTCGCGGTGGCACCGTCGCCACGGAAGTGGTGTGGGACGATACCGACATCGTGCACATCGTTCGTGATACGATCGAAGTCCCCAATCAACATATCTACGGTGGACTGCGTTTAGAGAGTGACGCCCGGGCGTCGCTCGTCGTCAAGTTCGCCAGCCAAGATGCCAATGTCGACGACGCGCTGCTGCAGCGACGTGCTGGAATCATCGTTGGCGGCAACAGCTACACCGCCGAAGACCAGCTGATTGACATTGCCGATCGCGTGGGCGGAAGTCTGCAGATTGTCGGCATGCCCGATTTCCCCGTCGTGCTGACCGCCCTGAGCGACGATGCCGTGGGTGCCGGTTTCACTCCCGACGGCCGCGCCAACGTCGACACGGACAACAACGGGATTGTCCTCGACCAACGGACCTCCACTGCCGGCGATCGCCTGCCGCCGCTGCTGCCGCTGAGTCCATCATTCGGAAACAATGATTCGGAAGTGGATCTCGGACGTGAAGGCGGCAGTGTCGCCCCCGATGCGCCTTATCTGATCGATAACGATGTCCCCACCAACGAGGTCGGACATCTGCAAACGACGGTGGAAAACGGCGGGCGGATCGACACGATCAACGTCACCGGATTTGACGCAGCCCAGCAACAACAGCTCGCCGCGGCCAACCTGGAATTCCTGTACACGACGTTCATCAATGTCACTCAGGACACTCTACCGGGCATCCCGAACCCGGCACCGGTCGAATTGTCCGACGCGTTCCTGCCAACACAACCGATCGCGATTGATTTGACGAGCGCAGATCGTGTGGTCAGCAGCGGGACGTATGACATCGACTATGAACTCGCTGGCAGCCCCGCCATTGGCACCCAGTATCAAACGATCTTCGGCCGCCAAATTCGCTGGAAAGCCGAGACCTTCATCCTCGATAACCGCGGCACCATCTACACCCAGCTGAGCTTCGAGACCGCCGACGGCTTGCCGTTTGATGCGGGCCGCGTGAAGTCGGTCGATGTCATCAGTTACGATAACAGCGGCAGCCCCGGTTTGAACGATGGCAACAACCTGTTGTATGAAATCGGGACGCCTGGCCAGACCGACTTCCGCCTGATGACGGTCAATCAAGATACCGGCGTCGCGTTCAGTCACGGCGGCGTCTACACCAACGACTCCTTCAACCAAAATAACGCCACCTACACGGGTTTCTCGGCGGGTTCCAATTACGTCCTCGGTCAGATCAACAATGATCAACTGGTGACCGGACTCAGCACGGCGCTCAACGGGGCACAGTTCCAAGCTGGACTGCAGTTCCTGCCGGCCGCACCAACCTTTGAAGGCATCACGGCGGGAACCTCAGCCATCGGTCCTGCGGGCGATTTTGACACCGCCCACCAATGGCGTCTCAACAACAGCGCCACCGAAGCTCTGGTGACTTCGTTCCTCGAATTCATCCCTTCGGATCCCGCTTCGGATCCCTTCCCATTCGATACATCGAGCAATCTGCCTGGCGTCGGTAGTTGGGATGGCATCGTCATTCGCGAAGCCGCCTCCGATTCCAATGCTTCGTTGACTGCAGAGAATGAACCGGCCAATGTGGGCAACAGCGACACCAACGCGTTGGCAAGTCGTTCACAATACCTCGGCGAACTCGCCCCCGACCGCGCTTCCGGTGACGAAAACCTTCGACTGGGATTGATCGTCGACGGCGAGCTTTCCAGTAGCGGTGACGTCGACGTGTACTCCTTCGTCGCCGAGGCCGGTACACAGGTCTGGCTGGACATTGACCGTACGGACTTGAGTCTCGACTCGATCGTCGAACTCGTCAATGCGAACGGCCAGACGATCGTGCTCTCCGATGATGCCATGGCCGAGGCTGCCGACATCGAAGAACTGCTCTCACTCGATGCCGCGGATCCCGCCACGGCGGCACGCCGTGCCGAATTGACCCGTCTGATCAGCTCTCGCACCGGCCGTGGTGCCGACGGACTGAACATCGACTCGGTGTTCGGATTGGCCACCGGCCAAGTCGACGCGAGTGCCGGAATCGCGGCGTTCCAAGACAACTATTCGATCAACTCTCGCGACGCGGGCATGCGAGTGGTTCTGCCGGGCGTGATCGGGCAAAAAACGCTCTATCATGTCCGCGTTCGCAGTGCGGTTTCGAACCAATCCAAAGCGACGCTGACGGCCGATGAAAAGAACAAAATGGTCGTGGGCAATACGAGCGACGTTGCCGTTAACGAAGAGGCCTTGCTCAATCAAGCCGGTGGCCTGCGTGCCGGATTGACCCAGGGTTCCTACCAATTGCAAGTTCGGATTGAGGAGCCAGACGTCTTCCCAGGCACCCAGATTCGATACAGCGATGTGCTGTATGCCGACAACGGCGTGCAAGTCATTGGTGGACCGATGCACAGCCCCTTGTCGGGCGAAGACTTCGAAACGGCCAGTGACAATGGCACACTCGCCAATGCACAGCGACTCGGACTCTACGATACACAGTTCACTGGCGATCCAGCACTGCCTGCCAATGTCGTCGTGCAACCCGATGGGTCGATTCTGATCTCGCGTGATGATGCTCTGACCAACCGCGTTGACGTCGCCTTGAATAATGGCGCCGGCCCCCTGTCTTCGGACCGCTTGGCCAAGAATATTTCCGGAACGATCGATGGCATCGATGACGTCGATTGGTATCAATTCGAGATCGAATATCAGCAACTCACCCGCGACGATGCCGCATTGTATCTCGCGACGGTTTTCGACATCGATTATGCCGACGGTGCCTCACGTGCCGACTTGTCACTGTACGTCTTTGACGCTGACGGGAACCTTGTGTTGATCGGTGGCGATTCGAATGTCGCCGATGACATCAGCTTGTCAGCCGGTGGCACGACGGACCTGTCCCGCGGATCATTCGGGACAGCGGACCCATACATCGGCTCGGCGGAACTTCCCGAGGGCACGTACTATGTCGCCGTGTCGAACAAATTCCAAACTCCTGCTCAGCTCGACCAATTCACCCAACGCAATGCCACGAACCCGTTGGTTCGATTGGAACCCATCGATAGCACGCGCCGGATCGCTGAAGAAGGTTTCAATAACCTCAATGGATTCTCGAACTACAGCCAGGTTGCCGAAGGGCCTGTGGTACCCGTCCTGTTCGACAATAATTCAATCGTCGATCAAACACTCGATGACGTGTTTTTATACGTCAACAGTGCCTCAGGATTATTCTTAGTCAATCCATTCACGGGTGCCCGATACGCTAATCTTGGTGGGTTTGGAACGCAGATCCGTGACGTCGCTTTCACCGCCAATGGTGAGTTGTTCGGCTACACGGTCCCGCAAAATCTCAATGACACGAGTTACCAGTACACTCGCATTGATACCGCGACAGCGGGTCTGACGAACATTGGGTCCACCGGCATCGCAACGTTCCAAGACCAAGATCTCGAAGAGCCGCCGGCGGCGCAAATTCTTGATGAAGCCAGCGACGACGGACTGATCGTCGAAGCGATCACGATCCGCTCGCGATTCGGCAACGAGCAGGGGTTCTTGGTGGCCGACCGTCCGGTGGCCCGTCAAGGCTTGACACCGGGAGCGGGACTGGATCGTCAAGGTTACACTCAGAACATTCTCTATGCGTTTGACAATCAGACCGGTGAGGCAACCGGCCCTGATTTTGGTCTGACATTGAGCAACGCTGGTGCCGGCACGGACATTCGAGAAATCGGACAGATCGACACCCACGACGATCCCGATGACGGCCAGCCCGAGGACGCCAACGTCATCGGCGTGTCGGCCGCTACGGCAGTCGATGCAAGTGGAGTTGCCGTTCCGCAATTGTTCGACGGCGACAGCTTCACGCTGACCAATGGCACCGATTTCGTCACGTTTGAATTGAATCAGGGTTACACCTTGATCTCATCCAATCCGGCGACCATTGCCAATGGAACGCTGCTCAACGTAACGTTGCCGGGTCGCACACCCGTTCGGTTTGAGCTCACCAACGCAGCCAATCCGACGACACCGGGTAACGTTGTGATCCCGATCGATCGCACGGCCAGTAACACGGTGTTCGTCGAAACGATCGCCAAGGCGATCCAGGCCCAGGGCATCCCTGTATCCAACGCGGGTACGCAGTTGGCTCTGCCAACGGCGACGGCCGTCACCTTGACGCCGCCCGGTGGCACCGCCATCACTGGATTGACGCTCCAGGGTAGTAATCTTGTTCAACCGGGCAACGTTCCCGTCACGTTGCTGCCCACCGATTCGGCCGAGACACTCAGCAACCGGATTGTCCAAGCGATTTCAGTGGCGAATGCCAATGGCAGCTTGCCCACGGTCATTGGTACGTCGCTCGGAAACGCGGTGAGAATTACCGGTGTCGTCGTCAGCGCCGTTTCGGCCAGCGGAAATCTACAGCTCGGCGGGTTCGCCAATGGCGGCCGGATCACGGGTGTGGAGTTGATCAACAACGATCTCTACGCCGTCTCCAGCAACGGTGGGCTGTACTTCGTGCCCTCGTCCGCCATGGGCGTCAACGGAAACGCCGGCAGCAACAACAACGTCGGACAATACGTCCAATCGGCGACCGACCTTATCGGTATCAACTTCACCGGCCTGCGTGCGGGACCGAATAGCCTGCGGGACGCCGCCGGACGACAAATCCTCTTTGGAATCACCGGCAACGGAACGATCTATGCATTCAACCTCGAAGGTGAATTGCAGGGCGTCTTTGCCGGGGGCCGGACATCGATCGAAACGGGCGTGTCCAACGCGCAAGGGCTCGATTTCTCGACCCTCGATTTCAACCTGTGGCACGTCACCGATGCACGTGGCGACGACGATGGTCACGGCATCAATGATTCGTTCAGTGGTGCTCGGCCGGAGGAGAACGGCAATAACTCGCTCGTCTTCAATTACACCGCTGATGCGTTCAACAATCGCTATGCCTTTGGCGAAGCTCCTGTACAGAACTTGAACACCACCGCTGAAAACGTTCGCCAGGACGGTCAAGCGGTTGAAAACACCTACAACTTCCCCGGCGGTGCTCGCGGGGAGGTGCAGTCCAATGAGTTCTCGCTCGAGGGCTACGCAGCGGCTGACTTGCCGATGATGTATTTCAACTACTTCCTCGAGACCGACGGTGTTGACCAAGATCTCGACGCAAACGGCAACCCCATCAACAGCCTGTTTGACAACGACCGTGACTCGCTGCGAGTCTATGTCGTTGATCAGGCCGGCGTCGAACACCTTGTCGCCACTAACAACGAGGCCCGCAGAAACGGGACGCTCGACGACGAGTTTGATGATCCGGCTGAATTCGGCATCTACGACGATACGATCGACGTCGATGTACAGCAGCTCTTTGACAACACCGGCTCCTGGCGTCAGGCACGCGTGCCCTTGGACCAGTTCGCTGGTCAATCCGGGTTGTCACTGCGGATCGAGTTCGCAACCGCGGGCACCACATCGACGCTCACGGGAGAAATCCGTGCCGTCGGTGGCTCACAGCTCGTCGATGGCGAAACGCTCACCATCAATGGAGAAACATTCTCGATCGATTTGGCATCCACGGTCACGTTCTCCTCCGGGATTTCCCTGGCGCAGCTCTACACCGATCCCGCTGCCATTTCTTCGTTCACCGTCGATGGGCAGCAATACGTCCTCAATGACGGCACCCGCGTGATCCCCGCCGGGGCGATCTCCATCAACCTGCTGCAAGACTTCCCCGCGGGCACTGAACTCTCGGATCTCACCGCCGGCGATGTCGCTCGTGCGGTGGCCGCACCGTTTGACACTCAGGTCAAACTCAACCGCATGCTGCCCACGGGAACCGCGATCGAGCAGTTCTATGACGCCCACCCATTGCCTGTTGGCGTGGACCCGGACGACTACTACGCGGCGAATCCAGACCAACTGTACACGGTCTATCTCAATGGTACCGAGTTCATCCTGCTCGATACCGATACCGAACGTGCCGATCTGACACTCCCCTTCGACAACGATCTGTCGGCTGCCCGGCGTACGATCGATGTGTTGAGTCTCTACAAAGCAACTCATCCCGACGCACCAACGACCATCACGCTCGACGATTTGACGGCGGATGATGTCTCCGAGGTGGTCGGCTTGCGAATTGGCGAGACCGACGATGCAGTCGATTACAACCAACTCGTCCCATCGGGAACGGCGTTAGAAAACTACTACATCAATCGCGATACGACGTTCGTTGTCACGATCGATAACGTGGAATACGTGCTTGATGACGGATTGCGTAGTCTGCAATTGGGACAGATCAGTGTGCCACTCGGATCCGATGTGACACGGGCCGATATCCCCGGCGAATTGCAGGAAGTCGTGGAAGCCAACACGGGCGTTCAGGCACCCGTCTTCCAAACCGTGTCCCTGTTCAACTTCAGCGATGCGTCCGATCCAGTCGATCCATTTGGCAATGTCAATACCACCGGTGACACGGGCCGAAACGACTTGACCTATCAAGCGACTCCGCTGCCCTACAGTGGCGGCAATATGGTCGTCGAAGGACGCGGCACGCTCGGTACGATCACCCCGACGCAGATCACCAATCGTGGCGATGTCGATCTATCGAGTGTCGATGTCGTCGGAGGCACCACGGTCTCCGTAACCGTGACTGCAGATCAACCGGGTGTCACCAACAATGTCCGGTTCTTTGATAAGGCGGGCGTCGAACTCCGGTCGGCCAATGGCAATCTGCTGGCGACGACCAACCTCGCCGCAGGCACGATTTCGTTCGTTGCTCCCTCCGATGGCACCTATTACATCGGAATCAGCGGCCCAGAAAACGCGAGCTACGATCCACGGGTCGCCGGCAGCACCGATGCGGCACAAACGGGTGGCTACGCAGCGACCATTTCGATCGAGCCCGAAATCTTGATCATTGCGACCGATGCGAGCGTCGAGTTCAATGGTGTCGGCACGATCACCACACCAGCAACCAGCGGATTGTCGGTCAGCAACCAAAACCCGCTGACAGGCACCTCCATCGTTGTCAGCAGCAGCGACACGCCTGATGAAGTCGCGGTCGCTCTGCAACTAGCCGTGGCCAATCGTTTCGCAGGTGGCGACATCTCGTTGATCCCACGACTCGGCTCGGCCGTTCGCCTCCCCAACTTGACGTTCAGTGCCGATCAACTCGGTCCCTTCACGTCAACGGCGCAACGCTTTGGCGATCAATTCGGTGGCGACTATCAAGCCGGTGCGGTGGACAACGCCCACGAAGGTGCGTACATCGATGACATTGTCATCGGGTTTGCCGAACGGGGTGAACTGGTCACCTCCGCAACGCCCACAGCACCCGACGAACCCTTCGTGGATTCGGGCGAATTGTCACTGACAACGCCGGCCGAAACCGCACGCCCAACGCAATCGGGCCCCTACCAACTTGAGATTCGCGACGCCTCGGAATACATCGCTTCTGGCGACGTCAGCCGTGCTTTCCCGAACACAGTCGACGGCCGATTCCGTGCCTTTGATACCAACGAACGTTTGGTCTCGGGGGCCGTTTCGCTGATCACGAAACCCGCATCGGAGATCCTGGACGGATCGACATTCACGCTCGCGGGCGAAAATGAACGCGTCACGTTCGAGTTCGACGTTCTACCAGCAAGTGGTCCGAGCAACGGGTTCGCTCAGAACGCGAACCGTGTCGTCGTGCAGATTCGCTCCGATGCAACGGCTGCGGAAGTTGCCGATACGATCATCGCTCGCATCAACTCGCAACAAGTCAATTCGATACTCGGCGTGGTCGCTAACCGCGGTAACTTGACCCAAGCCAATACGCCCGGCAGTGTCCCGGACAAGCAGATCAACTTGGTCGGTGCCTCCTCGATTCGCACCAACGCCATCGGTGCCACCGCATTCGTATCCACGATTTCCAACGATCTACGCGGTGACTCGAATCGTGATCGCGTCGAACAGGGCGAGATCATCATCGAGAACACTCGGTTCAGCTATAACGAAGACGCTGGTCTGCAGATCTCTCGTGCCGCGGAAGAGTCCGTGATTTCGCAGAGTCCACTCGATGCAACGCCATCGGTACTCACCTACGCTCGCAACTTCAACGAACTCAATACGGAAAACCTCATCCCCGGTGTGGTCGTTCGCAATAACGAGTTTGCCTACAACCAAAATGTCGGAATCGACATTAGCGGTTTGGAAAACGGTGGGTTGGCGTTGCAGAATCCCGTTGGATTCGATCGCATTGTCAACAACACGCTTGTGGGCGGATCGATCACGCCAGCAGTCGGCCTCGGACCGCAGGTGTTCGCCGGAACGTTCTTCCCAGAAGGCGGAGTGTCGTTCGCCGACAGTGTGCTCGATAGCGAAACGGTACTCGGTCCGGATGTGGAGCACTCGTTCACCGATAGCGAAGCCGCCCTCGGATCACCGGATTGCTACGGCGTTTCAGCGACCGATCCCGAAAACGGATTGTTCACGTTCTCGCTCGGCTCGGGTGGACATGCGACATTCGTCTTCGATGATAATTTGCTGACCGGTAGCTCGAGCAGCCCCAACGACTTCATTGGCGTTGGCGACGGTGTCGCCGACCTCCAAATTTTCGAAGCTGGAATCCCCGAGCGGGTGCGTGTGGAAATCAGCCGCGACAACGTGACGTATTTCAATGTGGGTGAAATCTTCGGACTCGACAACAAAATCGATTTGGACGCCTTCGGCTTCGGTTTGAATGACCGCTTCTCATACGTGCGTCTGACCGACCTGTCGCCTGCAGGCACCAATAACTTCGGTGCCGCCGGAGCAGACATCGATGCGATCGGAGCGATTTCGACCGTACCGCGAGAAACGTTTAGTCCGGGCCAGACGGGGATCCAGGTTCAAGACAACGCCGCACCGACGCTACTCAATAACGTCGTCAGCAATTTCCAAACCGGTATTTCGATCCCGCCAACACCCTTGGCAACATCGGGACAGATTGACGTGTCCGCTGACCTGACCGTGATCGGTGCCACAACGTACTACCGCAACAACCAGCCGTCTCGGATCTCCGGTGTCGATGGCTACGGTCAATCGGCGCAGTTCATCAACCCGAGCGACCAGGTATTCGTCGATCCTTACAACCTGATCTTCACACCCCAGTCGCGAACTCCCATCATCGACAGCGGTATCGCATCGCTGGAAGATCGTGGTTCCTTGACCACGCTTCGCAATTCACTCGGCCTGCCGGTCAGTCCGATCGTGGCACCGCTCTACGATGCCAACGGTCAACTGCGAGTGGATGACCCAACATTCGCCACGCCACTCGGTGTGGGATTGAGCGGGTTTATCGATCGCGGTGCCGAAGAGCGTACCGATAACGAAGGGCCGCGATTCGTGCTGACGTCGCCGCGCGGCCAGGATTTGATCTTCGACGAAGATTCCAACCTGTTTGGTCGTTCGGTCACTCAAGGCTCGATCTACGACGCGTTTGAAATTCAATTGATCGACGGTATCCGGCCGGCCGACACCGGTTACGGGGTCGGTGTCAATGACAACACCGTGACGAGCGAAAATCTGCTCGTCACACGGTTGGTACTCGGCAGCACCGCGCCGGAAGTCCTGCAAGAAGGCATCGATTATCGCTTCGCATACGAACCCGCCGACAACACGATTCGCATCACGCCAATCGCAGGCATTTGGGACGACAACGCCGTCTACACTATCGAATTCCTGGGGGCTCAGGACGGCAGCGTGGAGGGCTACACGGCCGTCTTGAAAGCAGAGGCTGGGGTCAATTACAGCGATGGTGACCAAACCTTCATCGATGACGAAATCCTCGAAACCGAAGTCGGTATTCAACTCACGGTTCCTTCGGAATCTTTGATTTCCACCGATCCAGCGACCGGTATCTCGCAACCGGCAATCGGCGGACAAACCTTGACGGTCTTCGATGGCACTCATCAAGCGGTGACATTTGAATTTGTCACCGACGTGACCGAGCTGATTAACGCCGATGGCACACTGCCATCGACGGGTAACTATGCCATCAGTCTGCCCAGTACCTCGTCGCCCACTCGAATCGTGCAGTTGCTCGCTCAAGCGATCAACCAGCTCGTCGCGGCCCAACCCAACGTGCTCGATATCGAAGCGGTGTACTTGGACTCGGACACTGCGACGGCGAGTGATAGTGGCAGGTTGCAATTGCTCGGCACACCGAGCAACCCCAACAGCGATCAGAGCTACGTCGCCCTGGAAGACGATTCGATCTTCCGACACGTCAACCAAGAACTCGACGTGCAATTGCTACCGGATAGTTCGGTGGCTGCCGACGGCACACGTCTGACCAACTACAACGAGACAATCAACGTATTTGACGGCACACGAGAAATTGCCTTCGAATTTGATTCCGATGGCATCCTCAATGTGGTCGGACCGGATGTCAACCGAGTTGTCTTGTCGGTCAATGCCGATGCGTCGCCGCGAGAATTGGTGCAAACGTTGCTGCAAGGCTTCAGCGACGTGGGACTGGATGTGCAAGCATCCGGTGCGTCGGGCGTGTTCCGCATTCGCGGTACCAACGGCCCGATTTCAGTCACCAGTCTGAGTGGTGGGGCCCTCGTGACAGGCAACAGCCAAATTGGTGTTTCGCCTGGGTTCGGTTTGCAAATCCCAACCACTGATGGTGAAACCTCCTTGGCGGTCCAAGACGGCCAGTCGTTCACGATCGCACTCGGACTGAGCACTCCGGTCACGTTCGAAATTGACTTCGACGGCGACCTGCTCGATTCCGGTGCGACCCCGGTTACCGTCATCGGCGGCGGCCAAGGCGGCTCGCCCGATCTCCTCGCCAACGCGATTGTCGCCGCCATATCGGCTGCGTTCCCCTCGCTGACGCCTATCAATCACGGTGGTGGACAGATCACACTCGGTGGTGCCGACGACACCCGTCTGAACACCGCGAGCACCGTGCTCGAACCAATCGGTTCGGCCGGCGATCCTGCCGCTCAGCCGGTCGTCGTCCGCTATAACGACGACGCATCTACCGTCGCGGCGAGCTTCGCCGACGCCGCCATTGCGGCGGGACTCGGCGGGTCAGACGGCTCGGGTGTGAAATTGGTCGACACTCGCGTGCTACTGAAAACGACGAGCACGCCGCTTGGTGATTCCATCGTGACCGATTTCATTGCCGACAAAGCAGGCAATCGATTGCAACCGGCCTCCGAAAGGACGCCGTCGCAAGTCGAAATCCTGGTGGGTGATCTCTATGATTACGGTGACGCATCGCTCACCTTCGGTGGCGGTCAGCACTACCCGGTCTTGATCCAAAACAATGGCCCCCGCCACAAGATTGTCAACGATGATAACGACGCCTTGTACCTCGGTGCCTCGGTGACCGCCGATGTCAACGGCGCCAACGACGATGGTGACATCGACGACGGGGTCCTGCTGCTCGGAACACTGCAACCTGGCTTCACCACTGATTTCCAAGTCTCGTTTAACCAGGGTGCCAACGCACCTCTGCCAGCCAACGCGAGCTACCTCGACGCTTGGTTTGACTGGAATGGCGACGGGGTGTTCGGGAACAGTCCCGGTGAAGTGACGCGTGTCAGTTTCCCCGCGAACAACCCGTTCCTGATCAACACCATCTCGGTGAATGTGCCCGCCAGTGCCAATCTCGGCGACGTCCAAGCTCGGTTCCGGCTCAGCTACACCGAAAATCTTGACTCGCTCGGATCCGCCGACGCCGGCGAAGTCGAGGACTATATCTATACGGTCGTTGACAATCCGTTCACCGGTCCCAGCGATGCCGAGGACGTGAATGCCAGTGGCAACGTGACGCCGCTCGACGCACTGTTGATCATCAATGTGCTCAACACGAACGGTGGTCCGGTTGATTTGTCCAACGTGCCCGCTGGATTGGTCTTACCCGCCTTCCCGGATGTCAACGGCGACGGCATGATCACCTCCCTGGATGCCTTGCGAGTGATCAACCGGCTCAACGCTGAGAATCCCAACCACACTCCTGGCGGTGAACCGGTTCCAACAGCATCCGCCAACGCGGTCGTTTACAACCCCGTTGCCCCGGGTGTGATGGCAACCAATGCGACGGTCGCATTCGATCCGACGACCTCGACGATGTTCGCGCCGAATAAGGACGAGCCAGCCGGCGAGCCGCTACCGACGGAAACGCCTGTGCTGACCGAGACAACGAAGAAATCGTCTGAAACGAGTATTTTCGACTCGCCCATGACGATGCAACTCGACAGTATCGTGGACTCGATCGCCCAGGACCGACAGGACGCCCAATCGGCACCATCGGACGTCGGGACGTCTGCCATCGACGAGTTTTTCGCTGAATTGAAGTGACTCCGATCGGATTGGATCGATGAGAGAGAATGCGATTGAAGGGCGTCGGGAAACTTTTTACGAGTTCCCGGCGTCTAAGCCACAATGGATTGTGACAAATCGCCAATCTCCTCTTTTTCCACTGACTGCCTGTGCCACGCCCCAAGAGCCAGCCGCGCCGCCTGCTCCGACTCGAATCCCTCGAGAATCGTCGGGTCATGGCTGCCGGAGTGCCGCTGGGGGCGACTCCCGAAGACACCGCGGAGTTCATGCTGGGCACGGTCACCGTGACGCCGATTTTCCTGGAGTCCGATGGCTCGATCGATCCCCAAACGCAGAACTGGACCCCCGCGGAAATTGACTCCGTCCTCGCCAACATCACCGCGGGCGTGAACTGGTGGAGCGATCTGCTCGGCACCCTCGACAGTGTTCACTCTCTGAGTTTTACGGTCGATGATACCTATGCCCGCAATCCCGTCGAAACGGGCTACGAGCCGATCGACCGACCGAGTAACAATTACAATCGTTACGTGGGAGAGTTTCTCGATACCGCTGGCGTCGATCCGTCTCTACAGCTCGACGACGGGATGTTGGCGTTCAATCACTCCCAACGCGAAAAATTCGGCACCGACTGGGCGTTTTCACTGTTCATCGTCGATTCTTCCGATGACCCAGACGGCTATTTCGGCGAAGGCGGCTCTTTCCGTGGTGCCTTCGCTTTCCCCGGGGGACGCTACTTTGTTTCCCCGTCAACACGACCGATCAGCACGTTTACCCACGAGATGGGACATATCTTTTGGGCGTTCGACGAATACTCCGGCGGCGGAAGCTACGACGACACCCGCGGTTACTACAACTCGCCAAATACCAACGCGAGTGACAACCCCACCCCAGGCTTTCAGCAACAAATCAGTATCATGGCGGACTACGACCGCCTGATTACCGCCTTCGGCACGCAAACTTCCCCCGCCTCGACACTCGCTGTGATCGGTTGGCAGGACTCCGATGGCGATGGCGTTTTTGATGTGCTCGACGTGCCTCTTACGATGTCCGGTTCGGGCGAGTTTAACACGCAAACGTCACAATTTGAATTCGTCGGTGAAGCTGCGGTGGGTACACTCCGCAATCAAAATACGTCCGGCAATCAAAGCGATATCACCATCAACCGCATCAGTAGCCTGGATGTGTCCATCAACGATGGCGATTGGGTCAGCGTCGCGACACCCGATGCATACACCGCGACGTTCAATCTGGCAGTGACCGTACCACGTGACTTTAGCAAGATCGCATTCCGTGTTCGCGACGCGCAGACGGGAATCACCAGCGACGTCTGGTCAGCCACGCCGACGACACCGCTGCTGCCAGACTCGACAACACTATCCGGCTATGCGGTTTTCGACACGGATGACAACTCCAGTCGAGCCTCCGGCGAGCCACTCTTGAGCGACGTGTCCATTCACGTAACGGCCGCGGACGGCAGCGAGCTACCCCAGGGAAATTTCGATGCCGCCACCATGGCCCTCAATACGGAATTGGCACCCGTCTCGGGCATCGCTTTCAGCGGCAACTTAGGCTCCTTGAACACGACAGCGCAAGTTCGAACGGTGGCCGGGCTGAACAATACGCCCATGGTCCATATCTATGACTTTCAGCTCCAGTACTGGACACCGAATCTTGGTGATCGGGTCACCGCGCTGGCGAAATTAGACGAACCGACGGCCCACGCGGAAGTCGATGTCGTGGGGTTGACGTCCAGCGGTTTGGCCTATGCTCGGGTCGAAGCCTTCGATGCTGCGGGCAATCTCATCGACCGCGCCACCACCGACCTTCGCAATAATAGTGACGGTGGCCTCGGATTTGGAGAAGTGCAAACGCTCACACTCAATGACTCCGGGGGCCGGATCGCGTCCGTCCGCATCATGGGGCACGCCGGCACGGATATCGGCGTGGCGGCCATCCGCACCGGAGTCCCCAGCGACTGGACGACCGATGCCCATGGCGCCTTTGTGTTAGCGGACCTGCCCACCGGCAACTACCAACTCACGGCGACGTCCGACAACGTCACCTACGGATTCGATCCCGTCACAGTGTCATCCGCCACCAACACACCAATTAGGCTTGTCGCCAACACAGTGGACAGTCCACTGTACAATTCTGTTTTGGCAGCCGATGTCAATCAAGATAACGTGGTGACCGCCGTTGATGCCTTGCAAGTCATCAACTATCTCAATACGTTCGGTTCACATACTCTCACTCACGCAGACACCGCCGGTAGCAAAATTGACGTGACCAATGATGGCGTCATCACAGCACTCGATGCCCTGCGTGTGATCAATTATCTCAACGGTGGTGAGAACGGGTCCTCAAGCGAACCACTCCCCATCGCCTCCCCGCCCACCACCGCACGCGACCCGATGGTCGCTGAAACGACGACCCCTGATCCCGTCGGAATCGATGACGTGCTCACCGAATCAATCGAGTGGATCGCTCCTCAAACCGACCATCCAGACGACGAGCCGTTTGCGTTCCGCATTGTTTGATGGGACATTGCCGACCGACGACCCCGTCCGTCGCCAGTCCAAGCCCGCGTCCCCAATGAGCTTGAGTCCGTCATGTCCGGCACGTGATTAGGACACCAGGAACAATAAGTGACGGGTTTACCGTAGTGGATCTTGTTAAAGATCCTGTTCTGGATGGATCTTTAACAAGAGCCACGACGCCAGTTATTGATCCCACGTTCCTTAGTAAGCGACTCCAGGATGAATCGCAAAATGACTGGGCGCAGGAGTACAGTCACTAGAAAAACGGCTCCTCCGACGGAAGGGTGCATGGGAGTACCGTGGATGGTTTTTGAAGGCATCGCTCCAGTACCCAATCTGTTTTCAAAGCAGCGTCCCTGAGAAACGAATGTTCGGCAGGGACTGGCAACACCATTGGCGCACCATCGACCGGGATATCCCTTGCCAAGCCCGCACCTCTGCAGAGCTTCGCTCCGTTTTTCCCGGCAGGCCCAGTCTAATTTCCCGGCAAACAGCCAAACGCTGTCAATCCAATCCCACCAATAAATCATGGGACCTTGAGACATGACTCCAAAACCTCCGGCGCACGCTTCCGTCGGATGATCCAGTGTTTCTTGCCTGTCCCTATTCTCCCTTAGGCGAGCCCGCACTCTCGAGCGAGGGGGCAGCACCACCGAGTTGGCAGGAGATCTGCGACGCGGCTGACATGGATTCAGCGTGCCGGTGCCCCAAGTGCGGTGCGATTCTGGTCAGCCACCATTCATTTCAGGCCGGGCGGTCACCACCTGCGGCCGCCTTTCGTCAATCAACTCACGGACAAGCCGCATGACGCGCTCTCAAAAACACCGCAGTGCGAAGCAAAACGCGACACCCAAGGAACCGAAGGTGCGCGCTGCGGAGGATGCGATATCAAGCAACGACGCCAAATTGCATTTCCACCACTGCCGGCGATGGTAAAACACTAAGCCCGTAAAGCCATTACTGAGCCGTTGATTCGCGACTTGCAACCGCCCATAGTGCCCAGTACAAAATAGGATGCACCGCCCTCGCATCCACGCCTACCGACAAAAACTGCCTCCACGTGCGAGGGCAGTGATCCTAAACGTTCCGACTCGAATACTTTCTGCTTCAACCGTATGTGAATGGTCGCTAAACTGATCTACAGAACACTGAAGTTCGTTGTGGTTCCCCTGGGGGCAATTGCCTCCGGGCTGTTGATCGCGGGCTACTTCGCTTCGCGTCCCCCGAGCGGCTCCGCAGAGGAATTGATGTGGTCTGAGATCAGGTACGACCACCGCCTGGGCGGTACCGCGGAGAATCCAGTAGAGCTCGTCAAATGGGAGCGAGGAGCGCATGTTGGAGATCAGGCACCGACCGACAAGATACTGGTCTCTTCACCAAATGGACGATTCTGGGTCGAGGCAACCGCTTGGTGCACTGTTCCGGATGGATGGCACGCGTCGATTCTATCGGTCGACGCGGTCCAGGACGGAGGATAACAAACGCAATCGGGATAGGGCCCGGATTGCTCCGGGAGTCATCGGCCTCGTATGAGGTTTCTGTTCGCAACCTGGTAGGTCTTGGCGAGAAGACGTCCAGCACGTGTGGTTCGCTGGCTTATCGATCATCTTCGCAGGCTTCCTCCCCACGGTCTGTCACCGCGCCGCAGTTGCCCTCCCCTCGTACTGTCGTCTTATGAGCTATCCATCTGGTATGATGACTCCCCTCGAAGGAACCGGAACTAAGTACAGGGGACTTTCATCCCACAGGATCACGCCCATCGTTGGGCGCACTGGACGCGGAGAACGGCCTGCGTGTCAATCGAAGTAAAAAGTCATCGGCGACCCATTTATACCACTTGCCGTCGATCAGCCCGAGGAACATGAGCCCGGTCATTTTGAACGTCTTTTCTGCTTCCGCGGACGGCACGCTACCGGCGAAAACGGTCACCATGATGATGGCTGAAACGCCCCGAGAATCGGACGGATAAACAGACTGTCAAGCTGAGTGAGTCGTTCCACTGAACCACTGTGATCGCTCTGCTACTTTTTCTTGGGGCTGACACGGTCATGGAGAAAGGACCGCATTCGCTTCCCGCTGCCACACGACGCTGGCGTACCAATCAAAAAGCTGGAAACGTTCAAGTAGAAATGAATGCATCTTCAGTCGATTCTCCATGAACTTCGTCAGCTCCGTTAACGATGCCTGAGCCTCCTCCTGGCGACCGAGCTGATGCAGCGCCAGTGTGCGAATCGAGAGAGCCACGCCGTGTTGCGGGTGGCGGCCAAGGTTCAGGGTCGCTTTGCACCAATCGATGGCGGATTCGTATTCGCCGGTTCGGTACTTGGCCATCGCCAATACCAAGTCGCCCCATGGCAAGGGATACGGATGGCCTTTCGGCGTGCAGCCCGCTTCGGCCATCTTCACGATCGCTTGGATGTCTTCGCAGGCATCAGCTCGAAGAAGACTCGCACCGACGATCTCGCGCACCTGTAGAAGACGTTCCGCTTGATAATGAGTTTTCAATTCCGCGACGTAGGTTCGATAGAACTCCTCGTCGTCGCAGAGGACAACGAGCGGTGCTGCGTTAAAGTAGGGCCAGAATTTGCCGTGGCTGAGAGACTCCAAGGCGACCAGATCATCCGCTGCGGGTCGCCATCGTTGTTGATTGGCGTAAGATCGCGCCCGCAGGACTCGCAGCAAGGGTTGGTCGCCGTACTTCGTCATCGCGTCATCGACCAAAGTGATGATTTCTTCATCGGCTAGCTGCATCGATAACCCGAGGTCGATGAAGCCCCGCCCCAGACGCTCCAGCTCACTCACTTTTCCATTGGGTGTGGAATTGCGAACATGAACGGCAAGCTGATTTTGTCCTGATTGTAACAATCTGGAGTCGAATCGTTGGGCTAAGTCTTCATAGGGTCGAACGCCCCGGCGAGCGAATAGCTGCTTGCCGTTGAGGTAAACGACGACGTCATCATCATGCGAGATGCGCATCTTGAAGTGAGAGAAACGTGTCGGATCCGCTGCGAACGATTTACGCAGCCAAACGTCCGTCGATGACCAGACTGTACGAACGCGCCGATGATCCCCAATCGTTCCCAGCGGCATCCAACCGTTCGACCACGTCGAGTCGTTGAAATCCATTTGGATCCAATCATCCGGCGGCGGCTCGAACGAATATTGCCAGGGAACTCGTGCGTCCTCACCGATCGGCACCAAGGGCGTTAGCAAGTTTTCCAACCGCATTAAATCTTCCATTTCTAACTGATTTAGATTTCGATCGAAGATTGTTTTGAACGCCGTTTCCCTGACTCGAGCATTTACCTTGTTCTCCAGCGCGACGCTTGACCCGTCGCTGACTCGCTCCAGTGCGTAAAGCATCAACTGTTCGTCAGCCAGTGTCGGGTTCTGTTCGACGAAGAAAAGTTTTTGAGGGGTGCGATCTGGGTGCTGCGCTCATCGAGTCGGTAATTCACAGGGTTCCCGAATTCATAAGTTCGCTGACGGTTGGTTTTGAGTTGAGCCAAGCCCTATAGACAGTATCCCAAATTCCGCTCAGTAGCAGACAGCGTAAGCTCATGGTTCTTTGGCCGCCGGTTTTGTGCCAACGCATGCCGGACAACTTCATCCGTTCGCTGACCACTTGCTTGCAAGCCGATTCCACGACGCCGCTACCGATTGGGTAGCCTCGTGATTTCATCTCAGCATAATTCATAAAACGACTGTAGCGACGAAGGTATCGTTCCGCTTTGACGGCTTCTTCTTTCTCTGACGCCTTGTACTTATGTAGCTCTCGCATTTTCGCGATACTGCGAAGCATCCTTCCGTGTCCGCCGGGCTGCAGCAGCAACCAGCGAGCATGTTCAAGCCACTCCTGCCGCTTGCCTTTGTTCTTGCCAAACTTGAGCGCTTTGGCAATCGTCGTCAGACGCTCCGCCGCATGGTAGTAATCCACGACGCGAGTGATCTTGATCCGCACGCCATCGACGAAGAACTTCCGCAACGTGTTCTTCCAATATGCCGTCTCGACCTTGCCGGCATCGCTGACGTACACGATCTCCGGCACGCAGTCACCGCAGCGACGGATCGTCGATTGAAGCAGGCTGGTCAATTGCGTCGAGAGCGTGACTTGATTGCTTTCGGGAGTGCAGCCCAGGTAGACTGTACCGAGCTTCTTGCCGTCAGCCAACACGCTCACGCAGGCCACGCTCGCCATCTCGAAGAAGCTCCATGGTGCCAAGCCCAAGGCCACACCATCGCGACTAACCGACAGCACCGGCTTCAGTTTCCGCTGCCGGGCTTGCTCGACCAGTTTCATCAACTTGTCCACCTGAGCCTGCTCACGAAAGGGTTCCATGCCACCAGCGAGTGTGCCGACGAGTTTGCGAAGCTTCTCGGTGCCGATTTTCGTACCCATTTGATCCTCGACCAACTCCAGCGTTCGGCCTTGAGAACTTCCTGCGGCAGCAAATTGTTTGCCGACGCGGGTCGCCGCTGCGGGCGTGAATCCGTTCTCCACGCCAAGCAACATTTCGAGCGGAAAAATCGTTCGACCGGATCGACCGCGTCGATAGCGAGCGCGAACAATTGTGACTTTCCCGAACCGCGTGACAACGTCGGTCCGTGGCGTTTTTTCGGCCAAGCGACGATAAGATTTACGTTGGTGCTTGATCGTTCCGGGCATCTGCGAGAGTTCCGGTTCAAGTCGAGAAACGAGCCACTGTATCAACTTGCGTCCGAATTCCCGAAGATGGTCTTGAAGAGCATTTTCCAGGTCAAGCGTTCGCGAAGGTGTCGGGTCGTTCCCGGCGAACAACTCCAGCAGCATGGTGACTTGTTGCCGCAAATCGTCGGCAATTTGGCCAGTGAACTGCGCAATCTCATCAGTTGCGATTGCGTGAATAAGGCTTCCGACGTTAGCTTTGACATCCATGAGGCTTCCTTTCCTGCGGTGTTAGTGTGAGAACCAACATTTTGCAGGAGGAAGCCTCTTTTCATGAATACCAATCCCAGCAAATCAAGGGCGCATTACGTGGATCGCACCCTTTTTGAGCCTTATCGAAGGTTTCGCGAGCCGTCACCTCCTCTCCGATTTCTTCATTGGCAATCGCTTTGAGGAGCGACCGAGTCAATGGGGACGCCGATGCGGATAATGGCGAATTGGCCATCATACCAGCCACTTCCGCAGCACGGCCACTGATCAACAAGGATGTTATCAGCTTCGAATAACCATCATCAAATTCCAAACCCGCCAGCGAACGCAAATGGTCTGGTATCTGTTCGGCGTCAATCGGAAAGAATCGATCCAGCAAATCATTCGCGCTGGCCATGGCAACCGCGTTTCCAGGATCTTGTTGCAGGACGACAAGCAGGTGATGGATCGCCGTCGAGGCATCGCGGTTCCGATCGATGGATTCGGCTTGATCTTTCGCTCGATCACCGAGCGTGGTTGCCAATCGAGTTCGGAGTGGGGTTTGCGTTGGATTCTCTTTCAAAGATTGCTCGGCAAAACGCACGCCGCTGTCAATATCCCCAGACAAAACGAAGCTCAGGAATTGAGTTTGAGAAGTCGTTTGGTTCTCACTGTGATTTCGAAAAAACTTTCGAATATCCGACGAGGCACTCCAACGATCAAACCACTCGCGAGCAGACAGACTTGCAAACCCGCTCTCGATGCTGCGTTGCGACACCAACTCCGCCCATCGTTGTGTGAATTCGGGTGCCGCATAAACTTGCTCGTGGAAATCGCTTAGATCGTAGAGCACCGATTCCGGAATCCCACCGATCAACATCCGCTGCTGATCACCGTTGACGGTAAAGCAATGGCCACCGCCATTTTGGTGCTGCAACACTGTCGGTACCGATATGGCAGGCCCCAACGGCTTGCCATCGCGCCAATCCCAGAATCGAACAATTCCCACGTCGTCGTAGGTCGCGATGACACGGTCGTTGGCAAGCATCCAACATCGAGGATCTGGGCCCACTTCGATGGCTTGCGAGACCTGTTCGAGTGAGTCCATTTCAATCACCCGCAACAGATCGTCTTTGGTGACAACCATCAGGTAATCCTCGTCAGTCGACATCGTCAGCGCCATGACCCAATTCGGCAATTCGATTTGGGTTCGCTCAAACGGGCTGCCGGTCTCCAGATCGTAAAATTCAATTGCCTTGGTCGTTCCCGCGACGATGATCCGGTGCTTCACTGCGACTGCAAAGTCCTTTGCATTCGACTTCGGTTGACAAACAAATATTTCTTTGCCACTAACCGGATCAATTCGCACCAGTGCGTTTTTATCACGCTTATTATTGAACCCACACCCAACGAAGAGCAAATCGGGATACTCAAAGCATTCGATCGACTTCGGCGTGTCGAGTGGTGAGGTCGAAAGCAGCTTGTCAGCGGGGAGGTCCAGAACACCCACTGTGTTGTCGTTGAACACGATCGCTAAATGATCGCCTGTACGATCCGGTCGAATGGTGGGTTGGCCGATGAGAGACTGTTTCCCTGGATGGGGCATTTCAATCGCATGGACTCGTTCGATCGAGTCACGCCACGTCCATACCTCGATGAGCGACGAACTGGCTGTCGATGCGGAATAGGTGAAGATTCGCGATCCATCTCCCAGAAATTGAGCGTCCAAGACCCTGCCGGTCGCACGAAACGATCGACCGATCGGTTCTCCCGCTGACGATTCAAACACCTCCACCATTTGTTTTGTTTGATTGGTGGTTAAGAAGTGTTCTCCGTCCGGGCTAAATCGTTGTTGTTCAAGGATGGATTGCCTTGGCAGTTTGATGATCTCGGCGGTGGGTGTCTCCCCGGGCCACGTCCATACACGGATCTGTCCGTCGTGATCCGTGGTTGCGAGTCGCTTGCCGTCCTGTGAAAAATTAACCGAAGTCGATCCACGACCATTGTAGATCGGTCCCAATCGCGACTCCCCGTTGGTGCTGTTCCAGATTCGCGATGTCGGCCGAGGTCCCACGGTCAAAAACGAATTAGTCGTTCCGATTTGAGCAACCGCCAAGTAAGGAGCCTTGCCAATCAATGTCGTGTCATCGGCCGTGATCTGATGCGAACCAGAGAACGCGAACGAGTAGATGTCGTTCGACTGGGGTGCCATCGCGAGACAATACGGCGAGAGTGGCAACGGCATGGTTCGTGTTTCTTCGTTGGTGTCCAAACTATGCCAAGAAAGATTTGATTCCTCATAAGTGACGATCTCATTGGTGGTCGTGAACATTGGCCACAGGTGCCCGTTGAACCCAAGCTTTCGATGACGGCCAAGCAACGAAACCGAAGGCATCGTCGATGGATCCGAAATATCCATGACAGCGAATTGATCAGAGCTCAACGCGACCCATTTCGTATTCGTCGGATCGAACATGCAAACCAACACGTCGTCATCAAATGGTTGACACTGGATCGTTGACCAAGGTGTCGAGGTGGACATTAAGTAGGCACTCGGACCTGCCGCAATCGAGAGTTGCTTCCCGTCGGAAGTGAATTTGAGGTGACGACATCTTTCGGGAAGGTCAACTTGATGGAGGACCGCTAAACCAGGAAATGAGAGTAGGTAAACCTGGTTCGAGTCGTTCGCCACCGCCAACACATCACCAGCCGAATTCCAACGCGAGCGATAGAGGTTTCCGATTGTCGGTGGCAGCTTCAACGTTTCGTTGCTGATGAGATTCCAAATGAAATCGTGGTTTCGATCGCGGTAAGATTGACAGGCCAGGAAGTCAAGCGAGCAATGAAACTCAAATTCCTCCGCGGTGTGTCTCGTCTTAGGGTCGGTCACGGCGACGGGTTGGGGAACCTGTCGCAACGTCGTGCGAAAGCGAACCGAGTTCGCCCAAAGTCGGTGAGGATCCTCGTCGCCGATCATGGCGGCCTTGGCGTACCATAAAAGGGATTCGCCAAGATCGCCTTGTTCTGTCGCTTGCAAACCCAACAGAGTTTGCATGTCAGATTCGCCGATCTGGGCTTTCTTTAAGTTGGTGAGGGCATCGAGTCGACTCGCTTCGGCTTGCTCGAACGCGGTTTGCCGCTCGGTGGTGAGCGTACGTTGGGATTGTTCCATTCGCCGAAAGTGAATGGCCGCCCAAGTACTTGCGAAAAAGCCGATCAACACCAGCGCGACCAATGTGGCCAACGAACCGGCGAGCGAGCGGTTCCGCTTGCCCCAACGCCGGAGCCGTTCGGAGATTGACGGGCGACGAGCCGAAATGGGCTCGTCGTTCACAAAACTGAGCAGATCGTGTTCCAACTCGGCCGCATTGTGATAGCGGTCCTTGGGATCATGCGCGATCGCTTTGTGGATGATCGTAGCCAAATCGCGAGACACGCCGTTGAGGACTTGGGTCAAGGACCGGGGACCGCGATTGGTAATGTCATGAACCAGTTGGCGTTGATTTGTCGAAACAAAAGCAGGGGTGAGTGTCAACAATTCGTACAGCGTGATGCCGAGTGAATAGATATCACTACGAGGGTCCGAGTGCCCCTGGAAAGTTTCCGGAGCCATGAAACGAAACGTCCCCAGCAGGCTCCCCGTGCCAGTCAATTCCAATCCGTCATCGAGTTTCGCCAGACCAAAGTCGGCAACCCATACGGTGCCGCGTTCATCGAGGATTAAGTTCGCTGGTTTGATATCGCGGTGCTCAACGCCTTGAGCATGCGCGTGATGGAGAGCCGAAGCGACTTGAGCACCGATGTCGGCGGTGAAGCGTTGGTACGGCAAATCACATTGGCGTGCCTCGGACGACGGAGCCTCTTGCAATCGCGGATCGATCGAAGGCAAATCGGTTTGATCAGGCTCACTCGCTCGCGTTCTCGACAACCGCATCGCCGCCGTCGAGATCGTGGGCGCGATGTTGACGGTATCCTGCAGCGAGTTCGCCGAATGGATGGGCGAGCGAGGGAAAACGCGTGCCCGTGTTTCCGCAATCACTTGGTCAAGTCCACGGCCCTGGATGTACTGCATCGCATAGAAGTGCAAGTCGCGATCGCTTCCGACACCGAAAACCGGAACGATATTGGTATGGTGCAACCGGGCCGCCGCTTGCACCTCACGTTCAAAGCGTTTGACTCGATTGTCGTTTTGCAGCGAATGCGGCGGCAGCACCTTGAGCGCGACACGCCGCCCCAAGGCGACTTGTTCGGCCTCGTAAACAACGCCCATGCCCCCACGACCGAGCTCGCGAACGATGCGAAACTCACCAAGGTGGGTTGGCAAGTCTTTGGTCAGAAGTGGCTGGGGCAGGGAAGCCATGTATCTCAACGGGTGGTCCACGCCGGCGTGGGGAGCGAGAGTTTGGATTCCGTCGCGAAGCATCGCGATCAAGCTGCGTGGTTCGGCCTCGGCCCTTTCAATCCATTCGTTGCACGTCTCGCACTCGCTGACGTGGGCCATCACCGTTTCAGCGACGTCGTCAGAAACCGCGCCCTCGATCCAATCAGCCAGGGTCGAGGGATCGGGGCAGTGTTGGGGTGTAAAGTTCATACCGAGCTCTTCGCAAAACCGTTACTGCAAAAATGTGGCGTCCGCTTTGAATTCGCAATTTCCACGGACGCCATCGGTCGCTATAGCGTCCCCGGTAAATCCGCACCGAGTTCTTCTCGCAATCGGCGGAGAATACGAAACCGGGATTGTCGAATTGCCACGGGCGTCATGCCAAGGCTTTTGGCGATCGCCGAAGTTTTTTCACCATCGATCACCGATCGCCAAAACGCTTGCCACGTATTCTCTTCGAAATCAGTCTGCAAGATCGCCAGCGCTCGCGCCGCCAATTGCATGCGTGTTTTGTGCTGTGAACCGGGGTCGCTGTCTTCGAACGGAGCTTCGGGCAATTCGTTGATGACTTGAAAAAAAGAAAAACCTGCCCCGCCTTTGACTTGCTGCACATCCTTGCGTTGCCAATCAGCAATTTTGTTTTTGGCAATGCCCCACATCCATCGCCGCAGGCTTCCACTGCGTTTCGCGTCGTGATGATAGTTGTTGAAACTCGTCGCGACAGCGGTGAAAATGTCTTGGGCGATGTCGTCAACGGCACTCGGATTGACTTCCGCACGGCCGATCCATTCGTAAACAAGCGGCCCGTACACCTGAAGAAAACGCATCCAGGTCTCGTCATCACGTGCCGCCATTCCCGCCAACAAGCTGGCCGACGTCATTGAGGAGATAGGTGCAGGTGACACGAGTGGTCTCGGAGCGACGAGTCAAATTTAAAAACGAATTTCTCACGCAGAGTATAAGCAGACAACTGAGTACATTGTCGCAAAAAGCGATCAGATTTCTTTCCGGCGTTTCCTTTTTGCGTAACGGTTTTACGAACAACTACTGACGCAAGTCGCATCGCACCGATTTTGGTGCTGATCGGATGGAACCGCTTGCTTCGATCGTGCCCCACTCGCCAGGTGAACCTATGCTTTCGACTAATCGCTTTTCACATCTGTTCGGATGGAAACCGAAGCCACAGCGGAGGCAAGCTCGCGATCGACGCCGATTCCGCCGATTCCGCCGATTCGAAACGCTCGAAAAACGGAATCTGCTGGCGACCTACGTCGTCGACAGTCTCACCGATGACGGCAGCGGAACGACTCTGCGAGAGGCGCTGGAGGCAGCTTCTACCGACGAAGCTCGGCATGGACTCCCTGCGGGCGATTCGAACGACATCATTCGTTTTAGCGAGGCTCTGTTCCGTGACGGGCCAGCGACGCTCACCCTACGCCCCGACTTGCATCGAGAGCCTGACCAGGACGTAGGATTGTTTTTTCCTGGGGTGCTCTACGCGTTGGGACAGGGGCGAGATAGGACACCGAGCGTAGGCCAAGAGAGCATCTCAATTTTCGGACCGGGACCGGAACTATTTACCATCGATGCGGGCGGAGCTGAAACCATCTTCGTTGTGGAAGATATCATCGACGTCTCGGGAATGAGGATGACGGGAAGTACAGGCCGCGCCATCAGGTCCGGGGGCGCATTTGACCTGACGCTCGAAAATGTCTTGATTGATGGCAACGCCGGCGGCGGCGTTGAACTGACTGACGGTGTGCTAACAGTAAAGCACAGCACGATCGAGAACAACGGATTTCTTGCTGACGAAACGATCGCAGAAACTGGCGGTGCGATTGATGTTACGGCGTCAGTCGAGGGTAGACTGCCGACCGTCGTGGTCGAAGACTCACTCATCCGTGGAAATCAGGCACACCGGGGCGGCGGGATTTCAGTCGATAGGGCAACCGTTGTCGTTAACCGTAGCACGATTGTGGAAAACACTGCGGTGGGTGACGTCTCTGGGACCTCGAGCGGAGGCGGGATTTACGTTATTCAAAGTGAATTTAGCCTCGCCAATGCGTCGATTGTTTCTGTTTACGAATCGGAGATCGCAAACAACGACGCGGTTCTCGGCGGCGGTATTTACGTTGCAGGAGCAGGGCAAGTTGTCCAGGTGCGAGATAGTGTTCTCGACGGCAACACGGCGTCGGAGTCCGGTGGCGGCGTGTATGTCTTCACGAGTTTAAATGATGGTGTGGGCGCTCAACTGATCCTCAGCGGTAGCACGATCTCGTCGAATCAAGCACCGATCGGTGCCGGTATCGATAACGTCGGTGGAACCTTGGAGATTTCCAATAGCACCTTCTTTGATAACGAGGCAAGTCAGAATGGCGGTGCGATCTCGTCCAGGCGGGTCACTAGCCCTGTTGCATCGGATGGTCCCGCGACCACACTCAACAACACAACGATTTCAGGGAATCGGGCTACAGGATTTGGTGCGGGCATTTTTCACGACCCACAATCTGTCTCTACCGACGATGCAAAATTACGACTGATCAACACGACAATCACACTGAACGAATCCGCAGCCGGTGGTGGTGGTCTCGCTGTCAACGAGGTCGTCGGTTTACCGACGGCAAAGCTCGTCAATACCATTGTGGCCGGAAACACTTCCGTTGCAGCGCCAAGCGACATTTATCTGATGTCGGCTGCATCGATTCTCGTGAACGAAAGCCGATTCAATTTGATCGGCGATCCCGCATCGGCGGGAGGATTGCTCGACGATCGCGCTAGTTCGCTGGGAACTGGAAACATCGTGGGTGATTTGGCCGGCCAACCGATCAACATCGATCAAATACTGTTCCGAAACTTGGCCGACAATTTGGGCAACGCGCCACTGTCGCCACTCTTTGGTACCAACAAACGGATCAAGGCTCCAGCGGTCCATTCACTGAAGTTGGACAGTCCCGCACTCGATGCTGGGACGCCGTTTCTACCTTCGGCAAGCGAGGGAATCCTTTTTGATGAGGCTGGTGCTCCGATCATCCCTACTTTGCGGTATGAGGATGCGTTGAACTCCGACGCCCGCAGTTATCCGTTCTTGCGAGCGGATAGTTCGATTGATGAAAGCGGCTTCGTATTGGGACGCATTGACATTGGCGCGTACGAAAACCAGTTTCGCCCCGTGTTCACCAACCATGAGTTAGTGGTCTCGACGTTGGTAGACGAAGATGACGGTGACTACTCTTATGGCGATCTATCACTTCGCGAAGCAGTCAAGATTGCGAACTTGTCACCGGATGCCAATGGTATTCGTTTCGCATCTTCATTGATCGAAACTGACGAAGGAATCATCTCGACGATTTTCTTGACGACGCCAATCGAAATCGTGTTTGACTTAGTGCTTTCGGGGCCGGGGTCTGACTTGCTCCAAATCAGCGGTTCGAATCAGACACGCATGATTGAAGTCGGACCGCTCGCGAACACGTTCATTTCTGGCTTGGCCTTTGTCGATGGAGTTGGAGAGCGTAGCACCGCCACCTTCGATGGCTTTGACCTCAGCGCACAGGGTGGCGCATTGTTCAATGCTGGTAACACAACGATCCAAGACGTTTTGTTTGCTGACAACACAAGTCGTTTCTCAGGAGATGAGCTTGCTGCCGCTTTTGCTGGTGGCGGCGCAATCGCAAACGTAGGAAGCATGACGATCAAGGACTCCGTACTTCGCGATAACCATTCTGAAGCGATGGGCGGTGCGATTGTCAACTTACTGTTTGACTCTAGAGACTTCAGGTACTCCGTACAAGATAACGAACTGCATATCGGACCCAATGTTCTTCTCGAAAATAACGAAGCAGAAATCGACGGCGGCGCGATCTACACACGTGTGCTGCTTACAATTGAGGATTCAAAGCTAAGCGGCAATGTGGCATTGAACAACGGTGGTGCCATTTCTACTGCCAGTGATGAACTTCGGGGAGGTGGTATGCCACCTCAAACAACCCTCATCCGTCGAAGCGAATTGAGCGGTAATCGGTCAGGGAAGCATGGTGGCGCGATTGGCGACTTAAATGACAATTCCACCGTTGAAGTCATCGACTCCACAATCAGCGGAAACCAAGCTGGTTCAGCCACTGCATCTGGGAACATCCGCGGTGGGGGCATTTAAGCACGTCGGGTGAATTTATTCGGCATAATTAAAAAGCGTAGGCATATACGACACTTCTCCAAACTCATTGAGTGTTTTCGTAAGTGTGTTTAGCAGTGTACTGAAGCGCTCCCAGGCGCCAGCGGGGAGCAGTTGGTACTTGAGTTTTTTCCAAAGCATTTCAATTGCATTCAGCTCTGGACTGTATGGCGGCAGATGGTAGATGTAGAGTCCTTTCTCTGCCCAGTCTTCCATGCGAGTTTGAAATGCTCCGCTCGTGTGGACTGAGGCATTGTCAAGGACCACAACAGTTGGACCGTCGATTGTTTGGCAATAATCATCGAAAATTGCAATCACCATTTCGCTGTTCACGTAGCCTTTGTGGAGATAGGTGTGGGTTTCACCGTCTTGACCCTGAAACCCAATCGCTTGAACGTTGCTGCCGTGTGCCCCGGTTACGGGTATTTCGTAGCGTCGACCGATCGGTTGCCATCCGTAGGGAACAACTCCTTTGAGCGAGAAACCCGCCTCGTCAAAGTAAACAACGTTCAAATCCGGTTCTTCGAGAAACTCGGCTAGCTCTTCCTTGGCCAATTGAAATTTCTTTTCATCCCGTTTTTGCCGCAAACTTCGACGATAACGTTTCCAACTCAGCCGAAACCGCCTCGCGTATTCTCGCAGAGTGGGTCGCTTGATTTCCTTGCCGGTTTTTTCTTTCAGCTCTTTCAGCACCTTGGCTGGTCGATTCGGGTATTTTCGAAGTAGTCGCCGGAGAGTTTGCTGCTCTGAGGCGTTGAGTATCGGCGGCGCACCGGGATGCTCGGAGTCTTCAAGTGCGTCGGGGCCGCCTTCTGAAAATCTGTCAATCCAACTGGATACCGAATCTCGATCCACGCCAAAGATATCGACAAGGGAACTTATTTCGTACTGTTGGTCGCTGAGTAAGATTGCGTGCGCACGAACTCGCGTATAGTGGCAATGATGACTTTTCCACATTTCCGTCAGTTGCTGTTTTTGCTCGACTGAGCCAATTTGTGCGAATTTTGTAGAGGGGCGTGCCATTTGAATCTCCCGGTTCGTGAAACAGGGAGAAACATGATGCTTCGCATAATCTCGACCATCGAGCATTTGCTAGCAAATCAGAAAGGATTCCCAACTCAACATGGGTGCAAAAAGCTTGCCAGTTATACCGAAATACTTACCCAGATGTGCTTATGCAAGTGATGGGCTTCATGTCGAGCGAACAACGATTTCCGGCAACACCGCCGAAAGCAGCGATTTGGGAATTGGCGGTGGCATTGCAATAGGATCGGGAGGCTCTGTCAATAAGATTATCAGCAGTACGATTTCAGGGAATGTCGCACGGGGACAACAAGCAACCGGGGGCGGTTTTCATACCTCCAGTCGTGATGATAGGCTTTCAACGGACTACCTGAGGACCCTTATTATAGACAGCACGATCGCAAACAATCGTGTTATTGGAAACACGAATAGCTCTATCGTTGAAGGCTCAGGACTTACGATTATTGACAGAATTGAGTTGTCCAACAGCATTGTCAGTGCCAATACGCAACAAATTGGCTCGGGGGCCGTGACGGTGGGAGAGCAAGTCTCGTTGTTATTCACAGTGACCGCAAAACAACCGAACGTGATTGCGAATATCTCGACCCAACAATTGACTAAAATTGTGGGGGCGACGACTTATAAGGAAGATCCGAATCTTTCTTCGCTCGCGGACAATGGTGGTCGGACTTTGACGCATTCGATTGGTGCGACGAGCATTGCAATCGATAACGGCGAGCGACTGGGGTTGCTCGATCAACGCGGGTTTCCCGTCACCGATCAAGCGGATGACTTTTTCGATTCGCGAGGTACCGACAACAAGTTCGGCGACATTGGTGCTTTTGAATCGAGCCAAGTGACGGTAGTGCCGTTCACGGCGGAGATCCGTGGCGCCAGCCAATTCGGAGCCGGTAGCGCAGCCGTCTTTGGTCAAGGTTTCGACGATGGATTGCCAAACAGTACAATTTCCAAAGAGCCCGGTTTCTTGGGGATCGAATTTGACCAGTCCTTCACCGTGGGACCAGGTGTCTACGAAGATCCGTTTTTCGGTACCCAGTGGGGTGGTGACGCAACGGTCGACTTTGATGGTCGGTTGGGGCTCGAGTATGGATATTATGTAAACTCTGGCAGCGTCGATACTTTCTATGACGGTTCGTTTGCCTACTCGCTCAATGAAGTCAATGACGGTGTGTTCGTGATTGGTACCGGATCCGTGCTAACCGACGGCAGCGTTTACACGGTGTCGCCCCGAGTCGGTGCTTTCGTGGACTTGGTATTTGAATTCAATGCCAGTATCGGTGGACGTGCCTGTGTCGTGTCATGCGCCCAGGGCAATATTCCCATCTCGATTGACGAAACCGTGCCACTGTTCTCGATCAATCGACAGGAAGAAGACGATGCTGGCAACCTTCAATTTGTGAGGCCCGATGGTACGCTGACGTCCGACAGCGATAATGGCAGCAATCCGCCCGCGTTCGATGGCGACATCAATCTCGCGCTGATCGATTACATCAATCTGATTTCGTCTGGATACAGCAAAGCCAAAAAGCTCGTCAACTCATTGGGTGATGCGCGCGAGAAAACACGCAAGGCAGAAATTGATAAGGCCGAGGGTAAGCCCGGGGATCACGACAAGACCATCCGAGAAGGTAAGGCTGAAGAGCAAGAAGCCACGACCAAGGATCCGGGAGCAAAGCAGTCCAGTGGCGGTGCCGGTCTCACCGTTTCGTTCGGTCAATCCGAAGATTTGCTCGGCGTTGAAGTCGAACTCGGAATCGGAACCAAGACACCGAAGATCGGAAAACTTGGATCAGTCGGGATCTCCAAGTCACTTGGCAAGCTCGCATTGACGGTACCGGAAATCCAACTTTCCGACCAGAGTTTCGATAACGAACAAGGTACCCTTTCGGCAAGCACCGACGACTTTGGTTTGGGGTCGGCGTTGGATGCGAAGCGTCAAATCGCCGCTTTGTCTGTCGATGTGGGTGCTCTCGGGCCGTTTGGCGTTTATGAATTCTCGGCCGGGCCGATCGATGTCGAAGCCACTACGGTCTCCTATGTCATCACGCCTCGCTTAGCGCTGTCGCAAGACATCAAGGTCGAACCGTTCTTCGATGCCCAGCACCAAGCGGGTTTTGATTTTACGTTCGCCGGTGGAGGCACAATCAATGTGTTTGTTGGGTCGACCACGACCGCACTGAAGGTCAACACAGGCGATTCGATTTCCTTCATGCCAGGAACGGAAATCCGAGTGGAATCGGGCGGCAAGACCGTCAACATCGCTCCGTCAATTACCGTTGGCAACCGGTTCTCCAACGACATCGGGCTGGACGTTGACCTGCAGGGCATGCTGGAGATTTTGCGGCTCAAACTGAACGCGTTCAGCACGGAGATCTTTGATCTAGGTCCCGTTTATGAAAATACTCATACCCTGATCGATTCATTCGACCTTGGTTCGATCTTTTCCAGCACTTTCAATCTGCCAGCAACGAAAACGAGGCTGGCAGCTTTCACGCTCGGTGGGAACGACTCTGGATCGCTGCGAGATGGAGCATCACCTGGCGGTGCGTTCTTAATGGAATCGGGAACCACCGCTCGAGTCGAACCGCTCAACAATCAAACGACCTACTTCACGATTCCACTGGTCGGTCCCGATGGTGTCATCCACCAAGACGTGCTGTTTGAAACGACCGGAAATAATATCGTCCAGATTCGTCCGCCGTACGGGGGAACGACACTCGAGTTGCTCGATGGCGATGGCCGGGTTCAAAGTAGTTTTGAGTTGGATGTGGCCGGCACGACGTTTGCCAACGGTTTGGGGCCTCAGACGTTCCGGCTTCGCGGCTTTGAAAACCTTTTAGGGAGTGCCGCTACGTTTGGCGTTAAGTTTGCCAGTGGAACAGCGCGAGATATCACGGTGACTGCCGCAGGCGCTGAAGCCCCAGGCGCCATTGGTGTGCACACCGAGCGGTTGCTGACCGATGCGAGACAAGCAGAGTTCGAGTCCGCCGCAAATATCTTTGTACGTCAGTTTGACTTGGCGCTGGACATTGATGGTGACGGATTGCTGTCGCCCACCACCGACGGCACCTTGATCGCTCGATTCATCGAGGGGAAATCCGGTGACGCCCTGATCGCAGGCATCACATCAGCCGACGTCATCTCGGACACGGCAACGCGAACCGACGCAGCAGAGATACTCGCCTACTTACAAGGGCTGCGCGTCAAGGGACGATTGGATGTGGATGACGACGCAAGCGAAACCCTGAACGACGCCGTATTGATCTTGCGTCATTTCTCCGGCATCGGCGGTTCGTCAACGACTCAGCAAGGACTGACCGATGGCTTGACATTCGCTCCGGGTGCCAAGCGAACCTTGCCGGCAGATATTCGAGCGTTCATTGACGGTGGCCAAAGCCCAACGTTGAATTCAACGTACGCTGATGGCGTGTTGTCATTGTCCGATCGTTCGGGCATTCCCACCTTCCGTGTGTCCAGTTCCGCCGTGACGGGTTCCTCACCGTTCGCCCCCGTCTTGACACCCTTTGTCGATGGCACGGGCGTGTTCGCTCTCAGTACTTTCGGTGAGAACGTGATCTTCGATGAGACGTTCTTGGTGGACAAGGACGATCCGAGTATCCGCACGTTGGTCCGCAGTCGAGCGAAGGGCACGCCTGGCCGAACGATTGATCTTCCCGATGAGTTTCGCAAGTATCTAGGAGACCCACTATCGCCAGAAATCGATGTTTTGGTCGGCCGGTTTGAAAACGCCGAGCGAACTCCGGTGCTGGGTACTGAAGAGCCTTTGTTCGTCCGTGTGCCCAATGCGGAGGGCTTCGAGTTCACGCTACCTGCGGGTGTTTCGGTCAGCGAATTGCACTTCGATCCCAATGTCGGCGGAAATATTTTCTACCAACACACCGAGGCGAATTCGGGTACGACAATCGACTTTGATTTGCACATTCCCGCGACCGGCGAATGGTTCGAGATATCGATGAGCGAGCCGTTCACACTACCAGCTGGCGTGTCGACTTTTGAACTCTACCCGCGTCCGATCGTGACCCCGCGAATCCTCGATCCACGTGACGGAGCGGATGCTGATTTAGATCTGACCGTTGGTCTGGTATTGAGCGGACCGGTCGCGCCGGCACCTGATTTGACGGTGAAGGTACTCGCGGATCGTCAGCAATTGTCGGACTTGAACGAGATTCAAATTGGCGTCGGCTCGGATGCAACCAGCTTTGAGACTCGCATCGCCCGTGATGGAGCGTTCTTGGAAGTCAGCACGAGTGGTGTCCAGACTCCGTTGTCGAGTCAAGACATCTCCTTGGATGTAGAGGTTACCAACGACTATCCGGCACAGGTCCTCAAGGGCCTGACCAGCCAGTCTCGACTTGCCTGGGAGTTTTATTTTATTGAACCGGGGGTGTATCAAGTTTCGGCTTCCTGGGACGCAGATGAGAGTCTGTCCAACGGCGTGATCTACACCACTGCGTATTCTAGGGCTTCGAATCCTGATCCCACCCGCATTGCGGTTGACCAACGCCGCGAGGCAAAACCAGACGCGGTCATTGACGGTATCAACTACCAAGATTTGTTTGAAACCCGTGTGATAAACGGATTTCTATCTGTCCAAATCGACAGGTTCGGTTTTGATGGGTTGTTCAGCGCAAAGGGCTTGCATATCCAGCGTGTGGACCAGACTGCCAACGTCGCTGTGGTGGATAACCCGGCGATGGGAATCCCCTTTGGATTGTCAACGCAATACGATCGAGAGTTTGCCGGAAGATCGAGTGTAACGGTGAATGCCACAGGGCTTCGGGGTGGTACAACGACCGACACCTACAGCGTCACGGTAACGAACGAACCGTTTCAATTGGTGGACACCCATGGGATTCTCGATCAGATTGTGCCCAGTGGAACGACCCAACATACAATCGACGTTTCTAAAGTTTTTGACGCCGCCGGTCTGACCCTCGCCGTCGAGTCAAACAATCCTGCGGTCACAGGCTCGATCACGAGCGACGTTTTGACGATTGGTTTCGCTGAGGGTGCTTCGGCAAAGCTCGTCATTGTCGCTAGAGACGCTTCGGGCATGTTGGTAGGAACGGACACTTTTTCTGTGACGACAGGGACTCCAGACCTCAACGCGCCAATCGTGCTCGATCCCGTCCCTGATCAAATTCTTCAGTGGAAAAACCCTCGGTTGTTTGGATTCAATGACACGCTTGATGATTCGTTCGGCGGGAACTCATTGAGGTCATCGGATATAGGAGTGTTCGTTGACGGCGGATATGTTTTCGAGCCAGGTCAAGGGTTGAGTCTTTATGCGGGGATCACGAACCCGAGAGAGTATGCCATTGAGATGACTTTCGAACTTGGCGACAGGACAAACTATCAAAAACTCATCGACTTTAAAGACCTCACCTTGAACACGGGGCTGTACAATATCGACAACGTGATATTCTTTCACCGCGAAAACGCGAGCGATATAAATTCCAACATCACAATTCAGCGAGGAAGACAGTACAACCTTCTGTTTACTCGAGTCGACGCCACCAGCGAAGTTCAAATGTTGATTGATGGAGAATTGGCGTTCAGCTTCATTGACTCAAATGACCAAGCCGTTTTAAGCGAAGCGAACGCGGTCGTTCACTTTTTCAAAGACGACAACCAAATATCTGGAGACGTCGCGAGCGGCATTGTCACGGAAATCAGAATCGACAATAGTCCCGTCGTCGAAACACCCGCCGATCCGATTTTCAGCACTCGCTACACCGATCGTACCGCATTCACGTACGCTTCGTTGTTTGCCGATACCACCTTCGCGCTACCCAATGAAACTCGCACCGACCAATTCTTGAAACTGACCGGAAAAGCCGGTGCCGACGACACTCTCATTCTTGATGCTCGTACCGGGCCGCTCTATCAACCATTTAGTTTTCATGCGGAGTTTGGGAACACGGCACCGACCGGTGGTTGGACCGACAGGATCGAGGTGCAAGGAAAGGGGACTCATGTTGATCTTCGCGAATCCGACATCCAGGGCATCGGTGTCATCGATCTTCGCGGTGAGGGTGCGAACACGCTCACAGCGACGGCGAAGGCATTGTTCGACAACGACCCCACCGGCAATCCGTTGCTGGTGATCGCGGATGCCGATGATTCGGTGATTCGCTCGGATAACACCGTGTGGACAAAATTACCCGCTCAACAAACCGATCCGGTGTCGGGGTTCGCATTTGATATCTACACCAGCGAGTATGTTGTTCCTGGTGAACCGACAAGGACACAAACGGTGACGCTCTGGGTTTCAGATCCCACGTCGACGACTGCGGTGGCGATGCCAGTTGCCGGTCCAGAGTTTACGTTTCCAACCTCAACACTATCCGTGGAACTCGTCAACAAACTGAAAGCACCGGGGCAAATCGCCTTGGTGCCGCCGTCCGATGCCAACCTGACCGCAGGTGAAAAGTTCACGGTTGACGTGCTGTACAACGTGGACGATGCAAACGGTTTGATCCCGCCAGCGTTGTTAGTGGAAGTTCACTACGATTCGTCGAGAATCCGTTTCACAGACTTGCCGTTCGTGCTAGCGAATGGTTTGGTCAACGATGTCGATTCGGAGAGCCCCGAATTTGAGACCGTTGACGACGGCAACTTGCGAACCGATCGAACGATGATTTTTTCGTTCACGGACTTTTTGGGGGCATGGCCCGCAGGTGCAACGTCGTCAACGAAACTCGCCACGATTGAATTTCAAGCCAGTGACGCGACCGCGATCAGCGAAATCCGCCTGACGGGATTGTCGTCCAACGGTTTCGTTTTCGATGCCGAGGACTTCGCATTGTTGTCGATTGATGCAGAGCCACCGACGCTAGTGGTGCCCACCCCCGTCGTGTTCGAAGGCGACGCGGTCGGGGGTGCCTGGTCGAGTGCTGGGGCAGTTGCAGCACTTTTCGCTACGGCGATGACAACGGATGAGGTCGACCGCAATCCAACGCTCACCAACGACGCGCCCGCAACGATCCCAGTCGGTGATACTCCGATCACGTTCACGGCGATGGACCTCGCGGGCAACATGACGTCTTCGACAATCACCATCACCGTGGTTGATTCCACCGCGCCGACGATTGTCGCTCCGCCGAATCTCACCGTGGAAGCAACCACCTCGGCCGGTGCGGAGGCGACGCTGGCCGCATTGGTGGCTTTTTTCGGCGCTGCCAATGTGTCGGACATCGTTGATACTTCGCCGACAATCACCCACGACGCGCCGGCCTCTCTCCCGTTAGGTACGACGACCGTGACCTTCACGGCAACGGACGACGCATTGAACAGTGCGGCGGGAATCGCGACGGTGACGGTTGTGGATACGACAGCCCCAGCCCTGACCGTCCCAGCGAACCTCACCGTCTCGCCCACGGCTTCAGGAGATATGTTGTCGAGGATCACCGCATTCTTGAATGGGGCCACCGCAACAGACATCGTCGATGCAACGCCCGCGATACAAACGAATGCGCCAGCAACGTTCTCCGCTGGAACAACGACGACCGTTTCGTTCACTGCCGTCGATGCCGCGGGCAACCAGACCATCTTGTCCGCCGATGTTACCGTGACGGATGTCTTTGTCGTCGACGCAGAGGGACAGACGATTTCGCTTACTCAGAACAGTGCACAGGATCCTGGTAAGCACATCTGGGTAAGTATTTCGGTATAACTGGCAAGCTTTTTGCACCCATGTTGAGTTGGGAATCCTTTCTGATTTGCTAGCAAATGCTCGATGGTCGAGATTATGCGAAGCATCATGTTTCTCCCTGTTTCACGAACCGGGAGATTCAAATGGCACGCCCCTCTACAAAATTCGCACAAATTGGCTCAGTCGAGCAAAAACAGCAACTGACGGAAATGTGGAAAAGTCATCATTGCCACTATACGCGAGTTCGTGCGCACGCAATCTTACTCAGCGACCAACAGTACGAAATAAGTTCCCTTGTCGATATCTTTGGCGTGGATCGAGATTCGGTATCCAGTTGGATTGACAGATTTTCAGAAGGCGGCCCCGACGCACTTGAAGACTCCGAGCATCCCGGTGCGCCGCCGATACTCAACGCCTCAGAGCAGCAAACTCTCCGGCGACTACTTCGAAAATACCCGAATCGACCAGCCAAGGTGCTGAAAGAGCTGAAAGAAAAAACCGGCAAGGAAATCAAGCGACCCACTCTGCGAGAATACGCGAGGCGGTTTCGGCTGAGTTGGAAACGTTATCGTCGAAGTTTGCGGCAAAAACGGGATGAAAAGAAATTTCAATTGGCCAAGGAAGAGCTAGCCGAGTTTCTCGAAGAACCGGATTTGAACGTTGTTTACTTTGACGAGGCGGGTTTCTCGCTCAAAGGAGTTGTTCCCTACGGATGGCAACCGATCGGTCGACGCTACGAAATACCCGTAACCGGGGCACACGGCAGCAACGTTCAAGCGATTGGGTTTCAGGGTCAAGACGGTGAAACCCACACCTATCTCCACAAAGGCTACGTGAACAGCGAAATGGTGATTGCAATTTTCGATGATTATTGCCAAACAATCGACGGTCCAACTGTTGTGGTCCTTGACAATGCCTCAGTCCACACGAGCGGAGCATTTCAAACTCGCATGGAAGACTGGGCAGAGAAAGGACTCTACATCTACCATCTGCCGCCATACAGTCCAGAGCTGAATGCAATTGAAATGCTTTGGAAAAAACTCAAGTACCAACTGCTCCCCGCTGGCGCCTGGGAGCGCTTCAGTACACTGCTAAACACACTTACGAAAACACTCAATGAGTTTGGAGAAGTGTCGTATATGCCTACGCTTTTTAATTATGCCGAATAAATTCACCCGACGTGCTTATTAGACGGTTTGATCTGCGTGGCTTGGGTAACAACACGTTGATGTTAGATGCGGCCGTCATCGGCAGTGTGTTCGCGAACGGAAGTATCGACGTCATCTCGGATCCAGGTGATGTGATTGAGTTTGACGATAACTGGGAATTTGATGCCGTCGAGATCGTCAACGGATTGCTGGTCAGGCGATTCTCAAACAGCAGCGCAACGATCAACCTGTTCGGCCCCGATGACTTCTCCAATCCTCTCAATCCGTTTGATGTCAATTCGGACGGCGTCGTAACCGCGGTCGATGCGTTGCAAGTGATCAACGAGCTGAACAATCCTCGATTTGCCACCGGCGGGACGAATGGGGCGAATGGATTCCCGGATATTGACCAACTGGATCTTTCGAAGTTTAGCTTCTTTGATGTGTCTCGAGACCGACTGGTAACGGCACTGGACGCACTGCAAATCATCAACGAACTGAATCGATCTTCGGGACAAGGTGAAAACGCCGAGGCGGAATCTGTGATGCTGCCGTCGGTCGGAATGGTTCCATACAATGAGCAAACACTCCAACGCCTGGGTTTCGTCGATCCGTCCGAAAGACAAACTGAGCCACCAACTGAACTGACGAAATTCCACAGCCCTGAGCTCACGGTTCCCACGATTCAGGCCATCGATGCGTCAAACCCCAAGGTGCTATGGACGGATCACAATGAGGAGGCAGTGCCCCTGTCAACTTCTCTGATTGATCAAGTGATCACCGAATTCGAGTTATTGCATGCCAGTCGTTCAACCAACCAGTTTGCATCCAAATTCCGATAACCACTCGCTTCGCCAAGACTATCTTCCCCGATCCTTGGCTTTACTCGCCAAGCGAATCGAATTTTCATCCGGCATCGTCGAACCCAAGAAAACTCTTCCGTCTTTCGCCGTCTTGCTCTGAGCATTTGGCAACAAGACACTGCCCTCAAAGACTCCGTTCGGGAAAAAGGAGAAAAAGAGGGCCACCCACTTTTCAGAGAGGGCTACCGCTTAGTTTTGGCCGATTTGGTTTCCGTGTGATTCTCTCAGAACGCCGCCACCGATCATGGAGCTGATTCTGATCCGATTTTCAGATATCGGCGCAGCAGCGCCCCCGGATGGAATCAAAGTGGGGTGTTTTCCGAGCGGATCCCAGTCATGGGTGCTCTCGCGGGTCCGATCTGAGCATTGAGTGAAGTCATCAATCCGATCCTTGGCTCCGGTGTACTCGCTCGATTCAGGCGTTCCCGCCATGGCGGCACGAATCGGGTTGAGGTCGACGTAGGCGGCACACGCCAACAAACTCGCTTCATCGAGGAGCACATCGGCAGAGGATCTTTGACAAGATCCACTACGTCAGCCTACGACTCTGCAAATTACCTCCGTCACATTTGTTTTCACGCATGTCTCTCTTGACCGGGGAGCGATTCGTCGTGGAGCTTGTTGAAGTGCACATCGGCACAGGATCTTTGACAAGATCCACTACGTCAGCTTACGACTCTGCAAACCACCTCCGTCACATTTGCTTTCACGAATTTGATCCACGCTGATGATTCGTGTCATTCGTGGTTAAACCTCACGCTCGCTGTTGAGCCGGCTTGCATGTCTCTCTCGACCGGGGAGCGATTCGTCGTGGAACTTGTTGAGGTGCACATCGGCACAGGATCTTTAACAAGATCCACTACGTCAGCCTACAACTCTGCAAACCACCTCCGTCACATTTGCTTTCACGAATTTGATCCACGCTGATGATTCGTGTCATTCGTGGTTAAACCTCACGCTCGCTGTTGAGCCGGCTTGCATGTCTCTCTCGACCGGGGAGCGATTCGTCGTGGAACTTGTTGAGGTGCACATCGGCACAGGATCTTTGACAAGATCCACTACGTCAGCCTATGACGCTGCAAATTACCTCCGTCACAGTTGCTTTCCTCATCGGGACAGCCGCTGGCGATTGGCAGTCGCGTCACCACGCAAGAAGAACGTCGGCAAGTTTCGTCGCCCAGGGACACGGTCGAGTCGTCATGGCGATGGTGTCACGGTGTGTTTGCAAATCGCGTCTAACGCCGGGGGCCCCAACAAGTACCCCATTTTGCGTAAAAAAACATTGACTTGCGCGAACAAACTCGCTAAGGCGACTTGAAGTCACACTGCATGCGTATTGCGATCGAATGAAGTCGCATTACGTGTTTTGGCAGCGATTTCTAGCGGGCTCGAGGGGACCAATCGTCTCGGCACCCGTGGGGAATGTGAGCCATCGAAGCGAGCCGGTTTTCCGACGCGCAATCGTTCATTCTCTTTTCTGATTTTCACTCTTCCGGTTTAGGCAAAGCCTGCTGACTCGCACGCTTTTCGCCACTTTTTACGTTTACCAAGTAGGTTAGCGATGAAGAAGTTTCTTTCTATTTTTGCCTTGGCTATTTGTCTCAGCGGTTGCAGCAGTGACAAGCCCGTCGTCGTCGACGAAGCCGGGATGACCCCCGAACAGCAGGCGGAGCAACAGGCCTACGTGGATGACATGGACGGGCCCGCACCAGACTGACGGCCTGGCCGCACTGACGGCCTGGCCGCACGGCGGGGCACGGCCGTGTCCGCCGCTGCGATTCATGGAGTAATTGAGGCATTCTTATCCTTGCGGGACGGAACATCTCCGTGACGCATCTTGTTTTTGTTTTACTTTTAAGAGGGTTAGTTCAATGAAACGGTTTTCCCGATCAGCATTCACGCTGGTCGAACTCTTGGTGGTCATCGCGATCATCGGTGTCTTGGTGGGGCTATTATTGCCTGCCGTCCAAGCCGCCCGCGAAGCAGCTCGTCGGATGAGCTGCAGTAATAATTTCAAACAAATTGGTTTGGGGTTACATAACTATCATTCGGCCTATAACCAGTTGCCGCAGCACATGACGGGCAACACACGCACGCATACCAACGATTCATCTGTATGCAATCGCTTGTATCTCAGTGCGCAAGTCGGCCTGACCCCATTCGTCGAGCAACAGGCGCTTTGGCAACAGATCAGCAATCCCTTCGATCGCAATGGCGATGGAACGCTCGCATATCCGCCGGACAGCCCACCGATGGGCCCGGGTCCTTGGCAAACGTATTATCCGCCGTGGATGACCGAGATTCCGATGCTGCGCTGCCCCAGTGACCCTGGGCGTGGACTGCCCGCGTTGGGCCGCTGCAACTACGCGGTTTGCGTCGGGGATGTCATGGAGTTGACGCACAGTGGCGGCCTGAACGAAAGCGGCATCTATGATGCAACCGATCCACTGAACAATGACGAATGCAGCATGCGTCGCGGTGGCGGTAGCAACAACAACAACCGTGCTCAAGAGGCCCGAGCGCGTAACCGTGGGATGTTCTGGTGCCGGCATACTACTCGATTCCGGGATTGCATGGATGGACTCTCTGGCACCATTTGCATGGGCGAGATCGCGACGATCCTCGGTGGCCGTGAAATCATTTCGGAGTTCGTACTCAACGGCCCCGACGCGATCTCCACAAACCCCGCCGCGTGCGACGATCAGGTGGACCCGACGCGGCCTCAGTTTTGGCTGCAGAGCGCCAACGTCGGTGGTGGTAACCAAATTCGTGGCGGCCGCTGGGCCGACGGTCGGATCCAATACACTGCCTTCCACACCATCAAACCACCCAACAGTTTGAGTTGTTTCCGTGGTGGCGACGCGTCACAGGGAATCTCATCGGCATCGAGTCGTCATCAAGGCGGCGCGCACGTGCTGATGGGCGATGGTGCGGTGAAATTCATTACCGACAGTATCGAATCGGGTAATCAGCAAATGACACCCGCCCACACTGGAGCACAGAGTAGCTTTGGGTTGTGGGGCGCCCTAGCAGCGTGTTGATTTTCGCCTGAATCGGTTACGATGTGCGATCCACGTTTAGAGGAGCCGAGATGGCATTGGGAAAACGACGGCGAGAACAGCAGGGCACGTTTTGGGTAGCGACTGAAAAGCTATGCAATGCGCCACGAAATGCATTCTACGATCGCTTGAATCAGCTATTAGACGAAATTGGGTTTGACGAAGAGCTGGAAGCAGCTGCCGAGCCTTACTACCAGAAAACCGGACGCAAGGGGCTCGCTCCTGGCGTCTACTTCCGAATGATCTTCATTGGCTATTTTGAAGACATCTCTTCTCAACGTGGGATTGCGTGGCGCTGTGCTGACAGCCGATCTTTGGCGAAGTTTCTTGGCTACTCACTGGAAGAACCGACGCCGGACCACAGCACGTTGTCGCTAACGCGAGAACGACTCCCGATGGAGATTCACAACCTCGCTTTTGAACTGATTCTCAAAGCAACTGCCGATCACGGATTATTGGCAGGCAAGACGCTCGGCGTGGATGCCACCGACCTAGAAGCCAACGCCTCGCTCAAGAGTATCGTTCGCAAAGACAATGGTGACGACTGGCAAGAGTATCTCCGGAAGCTCTACGCTGAAGAGACTGGGAAGACGAATCCCACCGACGAAGAGCTTCGACGATTTGATAAGAGCCGCAAGTCGAAAAAGAAGGTCAGCAACGAACACTGGGAAAGCGAAACCGATCCGGATTCTCGCATTGGGAAGATGAAAGACGGGCGTTTTCACTTGAAATACAAGGCCGAGAACGCAGTCGATCTGGAAACCAATGTGATCGTTTCAGCGGAGGTTTACCACGGCGATCGAGGCGACACGAGCACCATCGAGGATACGGTCAACGCAGCCAAAGTGAACTTGAAGCAAGCTGGTACGAATCTTGAAGTAGAGGAAGTGGTTGCCGACAAGGGCTATCATAGCGAACAGGCACTCGATGACCTTCAGAACAAATGCAACACCCGCACCTACATTCCCGAACCAGATCGAAAAGGCAATCGAACGTGGACCGATAAATCCCCTGAACGAGAAGCATCCTACCGACGCAATCGACGGAACACCAAAGGCAATCGAGGCCGCAAACTTCAGCGTCTTCGCAGCGAGCGAGTCGAACGTACGTTCGCTCATTTATGTGATACCGGTGGTGCCCGTCGCACTTGGCTTCGCGGCATCGAGAAAGTGCGGAAGCGATACATGAGCGCAGCGATGGCACACAATTTGGGGCAGGTCATGCGCAAACTGGTGGGTGCTGGCAAGCCACGGTACTTGGCGGTGCTCGCCGAGCGAGCTTTCTCGCATTTTGGCATGCTTTGGGCAAACTGGAGGCTCATTTTGAGTCTTGTATCGCCACGGAGGCGTCCAACTGAGTCCCACGTCAAATTTTCACGCTTGCGCGCCGCGTGACCACCGGCCAAAACTTGACGTGACGTTTTATGCAAAATTCAACACGCTGCTAGGCACACGCGCCTCGTCTGAAACGAAGCAATTGGAGTAAGTCATCAGGCCGGGTCTTGGCCAAGTGACGAAACACTCAAACGGTGGTGGAGCAATGCTTCGCCACCGTTTTTTTCTGCTATCGTGGGCAACCAACGCAGGTTCGGGTTATTTAATTCCGCATAACCCTATTAGCCGTTTGGGCGTTCGCCTGGACCGCTAAACCTTTGGGGTTGCAGTGGTTTTGCATTGCGCAAGTTTTCTTCTGCACCTCCGCCTCCTGCCGACCAGCCGCAATTGTCCAGTCTCCCCTCTCCTCCAGGCTTCGTGGGGGAGAGGGGGTGAGGGGCGAGGGGGCTCAACTTAGCTGCTCGCGTCGATTCCGAATCGCTTGCTCAATTTCTCTTCGCACGCGCGCGCCGCGACAGTCACCGAGAGCCCATCAGCGCGACGCTGCGAAAACTCGGTAGGGAGCCCAACAGCCGCCCTTGGGTCGCATGACAGCGACCAAATCACCGTGCGCATCCGTGGCGATGCACTCGCCAAGAAACGATTCGGGTGATCCTGAACCGCTGGTCTGGCGTGATGAGGACTCGGCCCGGTAGCCGATCAGATCGAGATCGGTCTGCGATGGCATTTGCGGCTGGCCGGAAATCGGCAAACCATTGCGGAGCCGCATGACATCGTCATTGCCTAGCTGCATCGAGGGCAGGTGCGGCAGTCCCGCGACGGGAGCCTCCATGGCGTTTCGCAGGTCACCGATCACCTCCATCGGGGTCAGTCCCTCGGCGAGCTGTTCCCGGTTTTGCGGTGGCGGGTCATCCGGGGGAATGACGGCGACTGCCGATGCGATTCCAAAGGGCCCCACTTCGCTGCGTGTCAGGCGGGTCATCACGGCCACGCTTTGGCATTTACCGGCGATATCCATACCCAGTGACCGCAGGTAGGTCCCTGATCCGCAGCGAACGCTGACATCGAGGTGTGGGTATTGATACGCGATCACGTCGATCGAATCGATCCAAACGCGGCGGGTAGGCATCTCGAATTGCTCGCCCCGGCGCGTGCGTTGGTGAGCACGCTCGCCATCAACCCAAATCGCTGAGTGCCCCGGCGGCGTTTGATCGATCCAACCATGCAGTTGTTCACAGGCGTGCTGGATTTCCGCCATGGATGGTTGCGGTGCATCGGCGAGTGCGACAACGGGTTCCTCCAGATCGCCCGACGCGCTGCTGACGCCGAGTTCGAACCGGGCTTCGTAGCGTTTGGCGTGCTGCAACATCCATGGTGTGAGACGTGCCGCAGCACCGACTGCGATAACGACGAGCCCATCGGCCAAGGGATCGAGCGTGCCCGTGTGACCGACCTTGAGTTTGCGGTCGTTGAGTTCGCGGCGCAGCCGTCGTTGGACTCGATTGACGAGTTCACGCGACGTCATGCCACGTGGTTTGACGTACGGCAGAAAACCAAACGAATGCGTTGGAAGAGGTGGTGCTGAGTTCATCCGTGAGAGATCGGTTGCAGGAAACGGAGGTGGCGCAGGTAGGCAGCGGACGCGCCGGCCAAAATAGCTTCGACCAAAATAAACATCAGCCGCGCCGCGATGACGGCGAGCAGGGCATGGGTTTGCCCGATCAAGGGCGCGAGCACGAGCAGAGTCACGTATTCGCGGACCCCCGCGCCGCCCGGGACGAGAGAAGCAAACCCCAGCACCATGCCCAAGGAGATCGCGGCGGTGGCGACCGATGCGAGTTCGGCGACCGGCGGCATCGGTTCGAACGACGGGATCGCCGTGATCAGCAGCGTGAATGCGAGCCCGATTGATATCCACGAGACGAGCGACAGCAAGCCGCACTGGCCGAGCAACGACCAGGTGATGTTAGCCGAGGTGATGGCGTCGCCGCGACTGGGGTCGAGCTTGCGACGGGCCGCAACGAGAGCCAGCAATCGACGTAGAATAGGTGGACAGAGGAAGAGCAAGGAGCAGATCGCCATGGCCGCGGCGCAAACGCGCACCCATTCAGGCAGCGGTGATCGCCATAGCAAGACGCCCGCCACCGTGCCCCCCACGCCCATCATCAGCAGCGTTTCAAAAAACACACAGCTCGCAACCCGTCCGATCGGTCGCGTGGCGACTGGCGCAGCAGGCGGGGGCTCGTCCGTTGCCGGCGCGGCGTGATCGTCCGCTGCCGGCGCGGCGTGATCGTCCGCTGCCGGCGCGGCGTGATCGTCCGCAACGCTGGGGCTCGATTTGGGCAAGATCGCACCGACACGCAGCAACACGACCATGGCTTTGCCAGGAATGTACTTGCCCGCATGTCCGAGTAATTGAGCGGCGATCGCCCGGCGAAGCGTGCAGGGAACCGCAAGTGCTCGCAGGCCACGATGGAGCACCCACCCCGATGGCAATAAACCAACCGCATATAGGAGACTGGCGAGGCAGACTCGATCCCAGCGAACGTTGCCCAATAGCGGCAACGAGGCCTCACGCCGCTCCGCCTCGCTCGTCAGCGCTGCCGAGACGTCTGGATCCGATTGAGCAGCGGCCTCACTTCGCAACCGCTGCGCCTCGGTCGATAGCGCGAACGTTTCCGCTCGCCATCGCTGAGCCGCCTTGCTCGCCGCACTGACCAAACCGATCACGACAAGCAGAAAAACGACACGTTGAATCCAGGCAAGCCAAGGCACAGTGGAGTTAGTTATCCACCAAAGGATCTTGCTTTTCAGTGATCACTTCGCACTTTTCGGATTCCGTCGCATTAATTTCGATATAGTTCTTCCATTCATCAGGTAGATTGTCTTCATGGAAGATCGCTTCGACGGGGCACTCGGGAACACAGGCTTCGCAATCGATGCACTCCTCCGGGTGGATATACAACATTTGTTCGCCCTCGTAGAAACACTCCACCGGACAAACGACGACACAATCGGTGTACTTGCATCCCGAGCAGGGTTCGGCGACGACGTGCATAACTTTTACCTTCGTTTATTTTTGGAAAAAACAGCTGTGATCGAGCGGCCATGACGAGCTGTCGTGGTATCGGCAACCCGTCGAGTATCGGCTTCGCGACGGGTAAACTTTCGCATAAAAAGTCGCCGCAGAGAACAGATCGACGAACCAGCCGGATCACTAGCAGCCTAGTTTGCCTATTTATCAGGCTTGGGCCAACCGGCCAACACCGAAAATTCCAACTTATTTCTCATTGCCCTTCTTACTTCAAAATTCGAACTCCGTGAATTCGCATCCAGACCCAACGCCTGCCGAGCCTTCAACGCCCAGCCATGCTCCGTCCACACCGGCGACTGAGCCCACGACGCTACGGACCAAACCCAACCGCCATTTCCCGTTTCTGTCGCGACATCCCTGGGTGCTGGCAACTGCGATTGGGCAGCCGAGAGACGCTTCGCAGTCGCGAAAGCATCGTCAGCAGGAAGGAAACGACACTTCGCTTGCCGCGTCCGGTGGTAGTGATCCCGTCCCCGCCACGAATGATGCGACGGTCGCCGCGGGCGACACGGCCCCCCAAGTGGGTGAATCGGTGGAATTGCTCGACCACGACGGCAATTGGGTAGCACGTGGTCTGTGCAATCCGGCAAGCCGATTGCGTTTGCGATTGTACAGTTTTTCCCGTGATCAAATGATTGACGACGCGTTGTTTGCTCAACGCATTGACGAAGCCGTCGCACGCCGCCGATTAACGCCCACGACCGACCTCAGCGAGGCGGGGGAGCGATTGGTCTTCAGTGAGTCGGACCGCATCAGCGGCTTGATCGTGGATCGCTACGCCGATTGCTTGAGCATTCAATTTACCGCCGCAGCACTGCTCTCGCGGGGGCCGTTCTTGATCGAGCAGGTCATGCGGGCGGCTGAAAAATACGGCACTCCCTGCACCCGGGTTACCGTTCGTGTCGATGCCGCAACGGCTCGCCACGAGGGAATCACGCCTGCACAGGTCGCGGAAGTCGAGTCCTGGAGCCGGGGGATCTCGTGCGCCCCATCGGCCCCCGATGGGGTGGTCACCGAAGCGGATACGGTGTGGTATCGGCATAATGATTTGAAGATGGCGATTGACTTGCGTGACGGGCAGAAAACGGGGGGCTATCTCGACCAGCAAGCCAACCACGCCGAAGCGGCGCGTTATATGGCAGGCCGCCGTGTCCTAGACATCTGCACGTACACCGGTGGGTTTGCACTTTCAGCGGCGCGGGCCGGCGCCAGCCACGTGATCGGCGTCGATAGCAGCGAGAAGGCACTGGAGATGGCCCGCCGAAACGCGAGTGAGAACTCGCTCGACCAGGTACAGTTCGAACGCGCCGATTGTTTCGACGACCTGAAAGCTCGCGGGGCGAGAAATGAAACGTTTGATGCGGTGGTTTTGGACCCTCCCCGGTTCGCGGGCGCCCGCCGCCAAGTCGATGCGGCGCTGCGTGCCTATGCGAGACTAAACATGTCTGCAATCGATCTATTGCCCCCCGGCGGCATCCTGGTCACCTGCAGTTGCTCGGGGCATGTGTCCCGTTCCGACTTCCTCAACATGCTCGTCGACGCCGGGCGAAAACGCCAGCGGGACATCATCATCCTGCAATCGCGTGGCCCCTCGCCTGACCACCCCTGTGCCGTCTCGTGCCCCGAGAGCGACTATTTGAAATGCGTGATTGCGCAGGTCCAATAACACTGTTCGGAAATACCGGACCGTAATCCGGGCGTTCGGGGGCTCGATGATCGACCGGGGCGACGCGACATCCTTTTTTGGTTATATTGTTAGTAGTTGCTGGAGAGGGCCAGCCCCGTTTTCGGATCGGTTCCCAAAAGGACCCGTATGCACCAACCAGATTGCTGGCGCAGGTTGACCCACGAGTCCGCGTCATGGATGCGGCAAATGGGCCCACGGGAAGTTCATCGAATCCGAATCACTCTCATCACGATCGAGGCCATTGGTGACAAATGTAACGATCAAAGTTTTGCACGGGTCGGACCGTGGCAAAATTTTTGAGAACATCAGCACGCCGTTGACCGTCGGCCGCGAGGAAGGCAACGACATTCAGCTCAACGATGAGCGTGTCAGCCGCTGTCATCTAAAAATCCAGCGTGACAATGATCGATTGGTGCTGACGGATCTCGACAGCACCAACGGTACCAAGGTCAATGGCGCCGAGTGTCAATTGAAAATACTGCGACACGGTGATTTGATCGCGGTGGGACGCAGTCTGATGCTGCTCGGCTCGGAGGAGCAAATTGCCGAACGGCTGCGATCGATAGGCGGCGGCAGCGGCTCCCACAGCCGTGATATCAAATCATCCGATGAGTCCATTGCGGTAGAACTTCATCAGGAACCCGAAAGTCAATTGCCGGTCGAAGCCCTACAGGTTGACGAATTGCCCGCGATTCCTGATGGATTGACCCCTGGTCAGAAAGCGCAGCTATGCGAAATATTGGACTATCTGCAGCACCGCCTCGAACGGCTCATTGAATCCGCGGAAACGGATGAAGCTACGGAACAGGTTTTGCTGAAACAGGCGGCATGGCAGCGTTTACTGGATGTTCAATCACGCCTCGCGTCTTTGAACCGTTCGATCACCGACCCTCAATGGCCCTGAAGCATCGCTTTGACAGACATCCTCACCCCACCCACTTCCACAACAAACCGCGACGGTTCCATGGACTCTAGTTGGAACGAAGTCCCTTGTGCTGATCGCGATCTTGGAGCCGGTCCCGGCAACACTACTGAGCCCGGTTACCTGGCCTATCGCGCCTGCAGCAAGAACCACAGTGCTCTCGTTCAGCCGCCCTTGGGCGACGCTGAACTGTTACTCAAGGGGAACTTGGATCGGCCACTATCAGAGTTTTGGGCGGGGCTGCAGCGGCAATCTCGCACCCAACTGCTCGCCGACGCGAGGCAGTACACGTCTGCTTATCGGAACGTTCCCGGCGCGTCACAGGCTGGTCGAGACGGCATGGCGAGTGACTCCACTCCCATCGTCATGGCCGGCCATCAACCAACCTTGTTTCATCCCGGGGTGTGGTTCAAGAATTTTGCATTGCAGCGAATCGGCGGCAACCTAGGCGCCCACGCGATCAACCTAGTCATCGACAATGATGTCGCCGCTGGACGATCGATCCGTGTTCCCGTCCGCGATGCCATTGGACGGGTATACTCCAGTTCCGTTCATTATGACGAAGGCGGCGCGGGGATCCCCTACGAACAAGCCAAAATCCGCGATCTGCGGCAGTTTGATCGATTCGACGAAGAAGTCCGGCATGCGATTGCGCCGCTGGTCCCCAATCCACTGGTGAGCGAGTTATGGCCACATGCTCGGGCGGCGATCCGCCGCTGTGAGATCGCCGGCTGTGCATTGGCCCAAGCCCGCCACAGCCTGGAGGCCGATCTGGGCTGGCAGACGCTCGAAATCCCGCTTGGTGTTGCCGTCCGGGGCATGCCCTTCGCGAGATTCGTGATGGAAATGATCGATGATGCCGAACGATTCCGTCACGTCTACAACCATGCTGCGGATCACTACCGGGCCTGGCACGGCATCCGCAGCACCGCCCACCCGGTCCCCAATTTGGGTCACGACGGCGAGTGGCTGGAATTGCCGCTATGGGTGTACGGAAACGATCACCCCAGTCGCCGCGCCGTTTGGGTTCGCCGCCACGCGGGGCAGATTGAGCTCAGTGACCTGCGTAGCGACACCTCGACGCGGCAGTCTATCGTCCTGCCAGCAGACGACCGCGACCGGGCGGCCGAGGTGCTCGTGGACGCCGCGTCCCCCGAATTCAAGCTCCGCCCGCGGGCCTTGATGACCACCATGTTTGCTCGGTTGTTGCTCAGCGACCTGTTTCTCCATGGGATCGGTGGCGGAAAATACGACCAACTTGCCGACCGTATCATCTGCCACTTTTTCGGCGTCACTCCGCCAGCGCTCCAGGTCGTATCCGCGACGGTACGATTGCCGGGCCAAGATCGGAACCCCGATCGCCCCCACACCATGCAGGCACTGCAGAGCCGCATTCGAGACACCCGCTATCACGGCGAGAATTGGGTGGACGCCTCAAAAGGCGACAACCAACGTTTAATACAGCAAAAACGGGAGTTACTGGAGCGCATGCCTCCCCAGGGCAAGCGTGCTCAGTGGCAACACGACGTTACTGAAGTGAATCAAGCGTTCGCCCGGCAACTCCAGTCGCAGCGACAAGAGATGCAAGCTGAACTGCAGCGACTGCGTCTGGAGGCCAGCGAAGAGCAGATTTTGGCCAGCCGCGAGCTGTCATTTTGCCTGTTCCCGCTCGATGAACTGGTCAGCGCGTTCGACCAAATGTTGCGATAGCCCCTTGTTTGGCGTTGCCGACGCCAGAAAATTCGCTATCCTGCCGATCCTCAAAACTATCGGGGCATTTCGGCCCCTCTTTCCATCGCCCACCAACCGAGAGAACCACCCATGAAGGTCGTCAGCAGCATCGGCGCGTTGAAGTATCGCCACCCGGATTGCCAAGTGGTCAAACGCCGTGGCCGGATTTACGTGATCTGCAAGAGCAATCCGAAATTCAAAGTCCGCCAAGGCGGCGCAAAGGTTAAGAAAGCACGCCGCTAATCGCTTTCTGATTCGCGAACCCGACGCGCCAGCGAGGAAGTCAATCCGATTCCTCGCTAGCGCGTCAGGTTTGCATTTGCGTGTATGAATCGCGAGAGCGACTCGATCTGGCCACGCTATTTGGGATATTTCCCGCGTTTACTTGCGAAACTTTGTAAACGCGAAAGGGTTGCATTAGGGAGTCCACTAATCTTGCGGGCGACTTCCTCGCCCCTACCTCCCTTTCTTGCAGGCCCCCCAATGAAGACACGTTTATTTACCGGTGTAGCTGCTCTCGTTGCGATCACGATCGTGCTTGAGATTTCTGAAGTCCCAACGGCTTTCGCTCAGCCGCCCGGTCGAACCGAAGGCGGTGGCGGACGGGGTGCAGGTGGCCGTCAAGGTGGTGGGCAACGTGGGTTTGGTGGCCCGACCCGTGGCGGTGACCCCATCATGGCCTTGCTGCGTTCTGCCGAAGTTCGCAAAGAAATCAAGGTGGATGCCGAGCAGGAAGCGGCGATCAACAAGATCGAACAGCAAGTTCGAGATCAGCCTCGCGGTGAAGACGCTCGCAATTTCGATTTCCGAAATGCCAGCGAAGAAGAACGCCAAAAGTTTTTCGCGAAGATGCAAGCCGCACAAAAAGAGCAAGCAGCGAAATCGCACGAGTTGCTCGAAGAGGTACTCATGCCTACGCAACTGCAACGGCTCGATGAATTGGCACTGCAGCAACGTGGTGTGATGGCCCTCAGTGATGCAGAAGTTCAAAAGGAACTCGGCATGACCTCGCAGCAAGTTGAGAAACTGGACCAAGTCCGCAGCGAGCAAGAAACCGCCATCCGCGAAAAGATGAATGAATTAAGAGAGTCCGGCGACCGCGACTCGATGCGTGAAAAGATGACTGAAATCCGAAATCAAGTCGAGGAGTCGGTGCTGAACACGTTGACCAGCGAACAAAAAGCCAAGTTCAAGGAAATGAAGGGCGCGGAATTCGACTTCGGAGATCGTGGCGGACGCGGTGGTGACCGTGGCGCCGGCGGTGGACGCGGCGGTGACCGTGGTGCCGACGGCGGACGCGGCGGTGACCGCGGTGCTGGCGGTGGACGTGGTGGACGCGGTGGGGGGCGATAATTCGCCAACCCGTGCGTCCCACCGTGGTGCGATTCCACATCGCCACGAACTAACGCCGTCGAGCGGTCGATAACCCGCTCGACGCGTATGTTGAGACGTTTGAAAACAAAACGTAAGCACCTGTGCAGAAGCTTTCGTTTGAAACTAGCCGATGGGCCGGCCCTGGTTTGCGAAACGCCCCGCGTTTCACACGATAACCGGGGCTAGCCTCCATCGGCTCATCGCGGGGTTCTATCCCAGACACTGATGCGCATGCACCGATTGAAGTACGAGGCGTTGACCGGCGAAACCTCTGCCCGAGCGTCGGGGGACCACGTTGTCCCCCGCCGCGGGAGCCACCTGTGGCGGGTTTGCCTGGAGGGCATCTGCCTGAGCCGTCTACGGTGCCAAGCGGCGGCGAGATCGCTCGACGATTGACCGTCATGGGGGGCTGGCGTGATCGGCTCATCCTCGGCAGGATGGTCGTCGTATTTCATCATCATCCCTGCCGCATTTCCGCGAAACACCGCGGGAGCGTGGGAACACTTGATTTTCAAGGCGATATGACCACGTCCAACGTATCCACCGCCGAATTGACTTGTCAGGCTCCGTTTGATTTCCAACCGCGAACGCGATTAGTCTTCGGCCCAGGTTCTTCTGCCCGGATCGCAGAATTCGCTGTTTCGCTGGGAGCCAAACGCGTGATGGTTGTCAGTGATGCGGGAATTATCGCAGCTGGCCATTTCCAGCACATCGCCGATTCGCTGCAGCGAGCCGGGTTGGCGGTCGGCTCATTTCACGATTTCGCGGAGAACCCGACGTCGGCAATGGTCGACGCTGGAGTTGTGGTCGCAGCGGCGTTTGCGCCGGATTTGCTGATCGGTTTGGGCGGGGGCAGTAGCCTGGATTGCTGCAAGGGCATTAATTTCGTTTACAGCTGCGGTGGCTCGATCCACGACTACCATGGCGTCGGCAAGGCGACCGCCGATTTACTGCCCATGATCGCGGTCCCCACGACGGGCGGGACGGGCAGCGAAACACAAAGTTTTGCCCTGATCAGCGACCCCGAAACCCATGTCAAAATGGCCTGCGGCGATCCCCGTGCGGCCTGCCGGATCGCGGTTCTGGATCCGGAACTGACCGTCACGATGCCCGCACGCGTGACGAGCCTGACGGGTATCGACGCGATCTCTCACGCGATCGAAACCTATGTGACGGTTCGTCGCAATGTGATGTCGACGACATACAGCCGCAGCTCGTTTGGATTACTCGCCAAGTCATTCCTGCAGGTATTGCAATCACCCGAAGACTTGGTAGCACGCGGCAATATGCAACTCGGGGCATCGCTGGCGGGGATGGCGATCGAGACCTCCATGCTCGGCGCGGCGCACGCCACAGCGAACCCGCTCACGGCCCGACACGACATTGTGCATGGACAAGCGGTCGGGTTGATGCTGCCCGCGGTCATTCGGTTCAATGGGACAAAGCATGCGCCGTGGTACGCGGAGTTGCTACGTGAGATTGCACTGCCGGGGGATCCGCCGCTGCGGGTAGAAGAGGCCCCCGATCGCTTGGCCGACCTGGTCGAGGGATGGGTGCGAGCGGCGGGCCTGGCGACCTCGTTGAGCGAGTTATCAATCCCCGTGTCACAATTCGACTTGTTCGTCGAGGATGCCCTCCAGCAGTGGACGGGCACGTTCAACCCAATCGCCTTGGACGCAGACTCGGTGCGTGGCTTGTACGAGGACGTGGCGTAGGGGCTGCGAGGTATCGCCGGACGAACTCGGGTCGAATTTTTGCGTTATAGTGATACGGTTGCATCTTCCCCCTCTTCAACGACCTATTTCGCCCGATGTCCTCATCAGCTCTTCCCGCTGGAGATTCGCCTGAGAAATCGACTTCCCACGCCGTGGCGGGGGGGCCGAATCGACGACAGGCACTGGAGCATCGCCTCAAAGACGCTCGCTCTGATCGCGAAGCCTACCTCGAACTTGCGACGATCTACCGCAGCGAAGGTCGGCCGATGCAAGCGACCAAGATCCTGAAGCTGGGATGTGAGGTTTTCCCCGACGACCTCGATCTGCTCTGGGAATGCGAGGAGGCTCAACTCGCGAGATCGATCCAGCAGCTGACGGAGGTTCGCGAGATGTCGGCGAAAGCTAAAAACACAGCCTTCGACCAAGACCTCGACCGCTGCTCAGTGGACTGGGCAAATTGCCGCGTGAAGGTCTGCCGAGCGAGACTGAGCCGGGACCCTTCGCTACAGCATCTCCGGCTCGTGCTCGGTGAGGCGCTCTACGATCTCGAAAAACACGCCGCAGCGATCGAAGAGCTCGAGCCCCTGATCAACGTTGACACCCATAGTTCGGCGGCAGCGTATTGGATTGGCAAGTGCCATTTGGTTTTAGGCAACGATATCGAATCGATGCACTGGCTGCGGATGGCAGCGCTGCGGCGAAGCGTCCCCTCACCACCGAAGGTTCGCGTCGCAGCACTGAGGATACTGATCGACCTGGCTGATCGTCATGGCGTATCGGCAACACACGAACTCTACAAGTCAACTCTCGCGTCGGTCCTGGAACCTACCAAGAACCAACGTACCTAGGAGCATTTCACGATGAGTCAAGCGATCGGAGACCCCGACCAAATCCGTCAATTTGCGGCCCAATTGTCGCAATTTACGGAAGAACTCCGGCAGCGTGGCGGATCACTTGCCGCGCAAATGAATCAACTCGAGCAGTCCTGGCGAGATGAGCAGCAGCGAAAGTTCAGCCAAGAATTTCAGGATCAGTTGCGACAACTGCAGCGTTTGGTCCAAGCGACCGATCAGCACATCCCGTATCTACTTCGCAAAGCCGAGCAACTCGACCAGTATTTAGGGCGGTAAGCGATACACTACTTGCAATCATGGGGCGGACCTGCAAGCATTTTCAAAGCCAGTGATGCCGCAACGCGTGCCATCGAAGCAGAATACAATCACTGGCCATTGCGCTGTGCTCCCTATTAGTTAACTTTCTCACTTTTCAATGGTTTTGATTCAATGAGCCAACATCCTCATTCTTACCCCAAACTGCACAACGCAGCTTGGCCGGGCGTAGTCGGCAAAGGTGACGACGATGCGAACCCGGTGATTTCACTCGATGAGATGCTGGACCTCACCGCGGCCGCGGAAGTGGATGGCCGTAAATTTGATGGCGTCGATGTGTTCCTTTGCGAACCCCATATCTCGATCGACGCTACGGACGAAGAACTCGAACAGGTGGCCGCGAAAGTCCGCAGCCGGGGGCTGGATATCGGCACCGTGGTGGCCCCGGTATGGACTCCGACGGGCGGCGGCAGCGCCGCGGGGACCCCCGAAGAGGTCGAAGCATTCCTGACGCAGGTGCGCAAGGGCTGCGAGATCGGTCGCAAGCTACGTCAACTCGGCGTGCGGCCCAATGGCGTCGTACGCATCGACAGTGCCACACCGACGGCGCAGTGGTTCGAAGCCCCCGAGAAAAACCAGAGCACGATCGCGGACACTTTCAAAGCCGCCTGCGATATCGCTGAGGAATACGACGAACGACTCGCCGCCGAAGGCGAAATTTGCTGGGGTGGAATGCACAGCTGGCGGGCGATGGTCGACCTGCTCGAGCGTGTCGGCCACCCCGAACGACTGGGCTTTCAAGCCGACATGGCACACACGCTGTTGTACCTACTCGGCTACAACGCACCCGAAGATGCGATCTTGCCGCGCGACTTCGATTGGCAGGACGAAGAAAAGAAGACCGCAGCGTTGCATGAATTGACGCACGCCCTGCGGCCGTGGACGATTGATTTTCACGTCGCTCAGAACGATGCCACGGTTCATGGTACCGGCAGCCACGACAAGACCGGTCGGCACTGCTTGCCGAACGATCCCAACGGCAAACTAAACATCCCTGTCGACGCCGGGCATTGGCTGCGCGACGAACACGGTGATGTGCTGCAAGTCTGCCGGCATATCTGTTGGGACGGCTGCATGTTCCCCAACGATGTCATGCATCAAGGCGAAACGTGGAACGGCATTCTCGCGGCGATGCTCAGCGTCCAAGACGCTCATGGCTGGAACGAAGCTTAGAGCTAGCCGATGCACTCAATCCCTGCGTGTTCGAAACGTGGCTACACGACGAGGGTATTTTGCAGGCCAGCCACGACGACTAGTCGTTTCGAAAATTCATTTCTCATACTCAAACTGACATCCACTACGATTTTATGAAACCACTCAACATCGGCATGATCGGATACGGCTTTATGGGCCGTACACACAGCAACGGGTACCGCCAAGCGAATCGATTCTTTGATCTGGAATACCAACCAGTGCTCAAAGCGGTCTGCGCACGCAATGCAGAAAAGGCCCAAGCCTTTGCGGACCAACAAGGCTATGAATCGATCGAAACCGATTGGCGGAAATTGATCGCTCGCGACGATATCGACGCCGTCGACATCTGCACGCCAAACAATCTGCACAAGGAAATCGCCATCGCGGCCGCGCAGGCTGGCAAGATGGTGTTGTGCGAAAAACCATTGGCCATGAACGTGGCTGAAGGCGTTGAAATGTGTGAGGCGATCGAGAAAGCCGGCGTGGCCAACATGGTTTGGTACAACTACCGCCGCGTCCCCGCGGTGGCTTTGGCGAAACAACTGATCGACGAAGGAAGGCTTGGGAAAATCTTCCATTACCGTGCGAATTTCCTGCAAGACTGGACGATCAACGAGGACGTGCCCCAAGGCGGTGCAGCGACCTGGCGACTCGATGCCGAAGCAGCAGGCAGCGGCGTGACAGGCGATTTGCTGGCACACTGCATCGACACGGCCCTGTGGCTCAACGGTGGCATCAAAGACGTCTCGGCGATGACCGAAACATTTGTCAAAGAGCGTGTGCACGCCGAAACGGGCGCCAAACAACCCGTGACGATCGACGATGCCTGCATGTTCCACTGCCACTTCGACAACGGTTCACTCGGATTATTTGAGTCGACCCGTTACGCCCGTGGGCACAAAGCACTGTATACCCTTGAGGTTAACGGCGAGAAGGCTTCGCTGCGTTGGGACCTGCACGATCTGCATCGACTCGAATACTTTGATCATGCCGACGATTCGATTGTGCGTGGCTGGCGAAGTATCCACGTGAGCGACGCCGATCAACCCTACATGGGCAACTGGTGGGTGCCAGGGCTGCAGATTGGCTACGAACACACGTTCATTCACCAGGTCGCCGATTTCCTGAAGTCACTCGAAACCAGTGAAGCGTTTCATCCGAATTTCCGAGACGCGTTGGAAACCCAAAAGGTTTGCGATGCGGTATTGGAAAGCGCCAAGGAACGTTGCTGGAAAGACATCTAGAACGCACAGGGACGTGAGTCCCTGCGGACGTTTCACCTAGGGCAGCTCGACGAGCTGCCGCCGGGCATCGATTTGGTCTGCCGCTAACCCGGCCCCTGCCAATCGTTTCATCACAGCGGCTTCCGCCGATGCGACCGCGTTGGGGGTACGCGCTACGCGAACGCGGATTCCACTCGGTTCCCCATCGACGATCGCGGCCATCGCGACGATTTGGTCCAAGGTCATCGGCTTGCGTTCGCTCTCGCCGGCCTCGGAAATCACCAGATACTGACTCCCGTCGATCAAGATATCGACCACGTCAGCCATCTCCGGCTCGGCAGTCGGTGTGAATTGCGGGATGACGTCTTCGGTCGCGGCCTCTTCGAGCAGATCCTGCTGCGACTCGGCTGGCGATCGAGAAACGGTCGGGTCCATCGAGATCTGCGCGTCCCGGTCGCTGGAGTCTTCGGGGCCGCTTCCATCCTGGAAACCGAGCCCGAAGTCGAAGAATTGGCTGGCGACCAGCAACGCGATGCCGGAACCGATGAGAATGGGACCACGTTTTCGCATGAAAGACACCACAGGGAAGAGATGCCGAATGGATCGGCAAGGAGCAAGAACGGGAACGGTGTTCGTATGCGACGAAGTCGCTGATCGCTTGTCGACTGGACTCGCGTCGATCAACCGGCGAGCGTCCCGTTTCCCGTCGAATCCTCATTATGCTCGCCGAGGGCGTCGTGATGAAACCCCCACGGGAGAAAACACGTCGAATATGCGTACTCTCGCCGCCAGCCCCCGTGTCAAAGCCCGTTCCGACACCGCTGCCGTGCCCCCACAAGACGTGTGCCAGGTCGTGATCTACAATCATTCCCACAACACGCTCAAACCGGACGACACGCCAGCGTCTTGAGCCGCCTGCGGGATCTTGACCCTGGTGGGACAAACAAACTTGCCGCATCCAATCCCCAACATGTCGCGTGCCTCACCGAGCTGCCAACCGGTAGAGAAAACGACGTCGATGAACCCGCCCAGGCTGACGAATGAGACTTTCAACTGTTGCAATCCTGTTCAGCGTTCTCGCGGCCCTCGCCGGCTTGGAATCCTCCCGCGCCGAGCAGCCTAACATTGTGTTCATCATGGCGGATGACCTCGGCTATGGCGATCTTGGATCCTACGGTGGCAAGACAATCGCGACCCCCAACCTGGACCAACTCGCCGCCGAAGGCCTTCGTTTCACCCAGGCCTACTCCGGCGGTTCCGTCTGCACTGCCGCCCGCTGTGCGCTCATGACCGGTCTCCACAACGGCCACTCCGTCGCCCGCGATAACGTCCCCCACTATCAAACTTACCTCCACGACGCCGACATCACCGTCGCCGAAGTCCTCCAAGGGGTTGGGTATCGGTGCGGTGGCATGGGCAAGTGGTCGCTCGGCGATGCCCACACCGAGGGCCGCGCTACCGCCCAGGGATTTGAAAGTTGGTTCGGTTATCTCAACCAGGACCATGCCCACTATTATTACCCGGAGTACCTCGATGACGACGAGCAGCGACTCGAACTCACCGGCAACACTGAATCACGTCAACACTACTCCCACGATCTGCTCACCAAGCGCGCACTCAATTTCATCCACGATTCAAAAGAGGCACCGTTTTTCTTTTACGCCGCCTACGCCCTCCCGCATTTCTCTGCGAGAGTCGAAGACCCCGAGGGTTTTACGGTCCCCACGACCGATCCTTACACTCAACGCGACTGGGACCTGACGTCCAAGAAGTACGCGGCCATGGTCCACATGCTCGACCGCGACGTGGGCAAAATCGTCAGCTTGATTGATGGCCTGGGCCTACGCGAACGCACTCTCATCATCTTCGCAAGCGACAATGGCGGTCACAAAACCATTCACGAGCGTTTCGACACGAACGGTCCCTTGCGCGGGTACAAACGCGACCTCACCGAAGGCGGAATCCGGGTCCCCTTCATCGCCCGTTGGCCCGGCACCGTTCCCGCTGGCCGTGCGAGCGATCAAGTCATCGCCTTCCAAGACATGCTCCCCACCTTCGCCAAACTCGCGGGCGCCACGCCCCCGCCCCATCTGGATGGCATCTCGGTGTTGAACGCCCTGAAAGGTGGCACGGTCAACAACCAGCAACGTGTTCTGTACTGGGACTATGGCCACTGCCGCGGCAATCAATACGCCCAAGCTCTCCGGTTGGGTAACTGGAAAGGCATCCGCTCAAGGAAAACGGGCTACGTGATGGAACTCTACGATCTTGCCAGCGACATCGGCGAAACGACCAACGTGGCGGACGCCCATCCCCAAATCGTGCAGCGCATCGCCGCGTCCATGGACGAGGCCGTCACGCCACACCCTCGCTACGAAGTCGGCACCACCTACAAGGGCGGCGCGATTTGGAAAAGGGAAAAGTAAGCAGCCCTGCAGTTGGCCTGGGGGCAGAGCGTTCTCCAGGGCAGCAGAGGCTGATCGACAGAAAAGAGTAGGTTGGAGCTGAACCGCTCAAACCGAATGCTTGCCGCTCACATTCTTCACGTAGGCTTCTGCCTCGCTCGCACCCCCGTGGTCTTCGAGGGATTTTCGTGCCCCGCGTCTAACGGGCTGTTGATATCGCCGAAGTTTCGACCGGCAAGAATAAGCCGAATGCCGTGAGGCATCGGGTCACTCCCGCCATGGGGCCGCTCACGCGACTCGGCTGAAAAAATCAAGACGCCGCTACCGGCCCGTGCCATCTGGTGTCGCGACCGGGGTGCCTGAAGCCCCCGGCTCATAAGCACCTGTGTAGAAGTTTCCGCATGGACTTAGACATTCAGCGTTGGGTCCCGGTTCACGAAACGCTCCGCGTTTCACGCGGTAACCGGGCTAGCGTCGATCGGCTAATCGCGGGGTTCTATCCCAGAACGATGCGCATGTGATTCGCTGCGTTCAACATCGTTCCGACCGAACGTCGGTTATCGATATGCGCTGCGTTTGGAAATGGCATCGAGATGCTCGGCGATCCGAACGATGGATCGCCGAGCGAGGTTCTCGAGCCTATTTCAGCGGGAGGATCGTCACATCGCGGAATTCGACGGCGTCGTTGTGGCCAGCGAAGCCAAAGTGGCCGGTCTTGCGATCTTTGCCGGGGTGGGCGCTGTCGGCCATGTAGTCGGTGATCTTGGAGACATCCGTATTCAGGATCACGTTCCCGTTGAGTTCAACCTCGATGGTTGATCCATCGACTCGAACCTGCTGGAAATTCCATTCGCCGACGGGTCGCAAATAACCGCGTTTCGCCGCGGCCATGCCGTAGGCCGAACCGTGGTACTGACGCTGGTCCAATTTCGCGTATTTCGCTGCGGTGTTGTCGAGAACTTGCAGTTCAGTCATGGCTCCGTATGCTGGATTGACGCCCTTGGGGCAGCGAATCGCCAGCCCGTTGTTGCCGCCGGGGGGCAAGCGGAAGAACAATCGCACGATAAAATTGCCGTACTCGTCCTTGGTCAGCAAGTTACCACCGTGACCGGCCTTGCACTGAATCGAACCTTCCGGGGTGACTTCGTAGTCGTCCACAGCGCCGATCCATCCATCGAGTGTTTTGCCGTCGGTCAGCGAGGTGAAGCCATCGGTGTCGCGATCGGCCAAAAATTCGTTGGCCTCTTTCGTATCGAGTTCGCGGAGGGCGATGTTGCGCCAGCGAATTTCGCCGCCGTGGGTTTGCAGTTGGATTGGGCCACGCGGGCGAAGGGGCTCATCTCGCCGCCAGTAGTTTTCCATGATGGCTTTGTCGACGACCTGTTTGTCGTTCAACCAAACGCTGGTGCGGGCGCCAACCTGGACGACGCGAACTTTGTTCCACTCGCCAAAGGGGCGATCGGCGAGTACCAAGGGATCCTTGCCAGGCTTGCCTGGTGAATTGTTCCACAACGCACCGCTGCCGAGGTTGGCACCGATCGCGAATTTGGCCTCTTCCGTGGAATCCCAAATCTGGACCTGAGGGGTGCCTTTGAGGTAGATCCCGCTGTCGGCCTTGGGAACAGTTTTGTATTCGAGCTCGAGTTCGTAATCTTCGAATTCGCCGTCGGTCGTCAAATAGGGGCCATAGCCGTCGTTGACGAGTTCGTCACCATCCACAGTCCAGTGCTCGCGGGCTTCGGTGGTCCACTCTTCGATCTTCGCCGCTCGTTCGTCGGCGGGCATTTCTTCGAGTTTGTAGGGGTCGAAGTGGGGCTGACCATGCCAGCCGTCCAGGTTTTTTCCGTTGAACAGCACCTGGGTGCCAGCGGAGGCGGCGTCATCGGCATGACCGTTCGTCGGGACCAGCAGGAGGCCGAGTCCCGCTAGGCAAGTGGCGAGTGACAGAGAGACACGAGTTTTCATAGATAGCTCAAGGGGGGAGAGGGGTGGGAATCAGGGGGCGGGCGTTCTTGAAGAGCATACTATACTCGGTAGCTACGCGAGATAAAGCGCCCACCTCTGGGGGCCAGGGCAATAGAGCAGGTTCACCGATCTTTTTTGCTAGCAATGAGTTGCAATGACGCTAGGTTCGCTTAAAATCCGCTGCGTCTGGCTCCAGACGTCGCCACCGCTCCTCTCAATGAAACGACGATGCTTTGGAATTCCCAATACTTCTCAACATGATTTTCGAGCTGGTCGGTGGGCTCGGCATTTTCCTACTGGGCATGAAAAACATGTCCGACGGGATGCAGGCGGTGGCGGGCAACAGTCTGCGGCGTTTGATCGGATCGATCACGCAAAATCGCTTGTTTGCGACCACGGTCGGTGTTCTGGTCACCTGCATTGTCCAATCGAGCTCAATCACGACGGTGATGGTCGTTGGATTCGTCAACAGCGGGGTGATGGCACTCTCTCAAGGCGTGGGTGTGATCATGGGTGCCAATATCGGCACTACCATCACGGGGTGGATTCTCGTTCTGAAGGTGGGCAAGTACGGCTTGCCGTTGCTCGGTGGCGCCGCGTTCACGTACCTCTTTGCCCGCAGTGATCGGTGGCGTTATTGGGCCATGTTCCTGATGGGCATCGGCATGGTTTTCTTCGGTCTGGAAATCATGAAGGACGCCTGTGCGATCATCAAAGAAATCCCGGATTTCGAAGCCTGGTTTGCGAGGTTCAATGCCGACACTTACTTGGGAGTGCTGAAATGCGCCATGGTGGGATGCATCATGACGACCCTGGTGCAGTCCTCCTCGGCGACGCTGGGGATCACGATTTCGCTGGCGACACAGGGCGTGATTAGCTACCCAACGGCAGCAGCACTGATTCTCGGCGAGAACATCGGCACCACGATCACGGCGTTACTGGCGTCATTGGGTGCGACCACCAACGCGCGGCGAGCGGCCTATTTTCACGTCATTTTCAACCTCGTCGGCGTCTTTTGGATCACGCTGATCTTTGCTTGGTACATCAAACTGATTCAGAGCATCGTCGGTTCTGACGTGACCGAGATGGTGATGGTCAATGGCGTCAAAACGTATCCCCATACGGTCGCGGCAATCGCCGCGACACATAGCGTCTTCAACGTCGCCAACACGCTGTTGTTCATGCCATTGGTCGGTCCGATTGTCAAATTGCTCGAGCGGATCGTGCCGGGGCGGCCATTCAAAGAGAAGCCGCGTTTGACGGACCTGGATATTCGCATTTTGGAAACCCCCTTGCTGGCATTGGAACAGTCTCGCAAAGAGATCCTCAAGATGGGCGACGGTTGTTTGAAGATGCTCGATTGGTGCCTGGAGTTGATGAACCAGGAGGAGCCCGACAAAGCGTTGGGGGATCGCCTCAAACAGCGTGAACGGGTGCTCGATTCGGTTCAGGACGAGGTGGCCGAATTTGTCACCGGGCTGATGGCCGCGAACGTGTCGCATTCGACGGCCGAGGAGGGGGGGCAACAATTAAGAGTCGCCGATGAATACGAGAGCATCAGCGACTACATCGTCAATCTCGACAAATTTGATCGCAAACTACGCCGCGATGGACTCCGCTTCACAGCCGAGCAGCGTGAGGATCTGGGGCGACTCAACCGCTTGGTCAGCCAATACGTGGCGGCGATTCACCAGGCATTGATCAAGGGAGACCGGAATATCGAGGTCGCCTCGGAAGCGGCTTGGAAGCGAATTCGCGCGGAGGTCAAGGCGTTGCGGCGAAAACATCTCGACGAATTATCCAACGCTTCGATGCCGCCGGCGGTAAGCGTCGCATTCATGGCGGCCCTGAATGCGTACATTCGCGTCCGCGACCACGCTCACAACGTTGCCGAGACAATCACGATCGAACGGTAAAATTTGACTTGCGGCGGCGGCGGCAATTGCGTTACCCCTAGACCTGTTTCCCCAAGCCAATCGCCTTGGCGGCCGCTATCGATGGGGCTGCCGACGGAGCTCATATCGGCCGTGGTTGGTGTCGGACTGGAGTGCTCGGGACCCAACGCAATTTGAACCGGCGAAGGCATACGCAGTGACAAAAACGCTCTTTTTTTCCGTTGGTGAGCCCAGTGGCGATCAACATGCCGCCCGTTTGATTAGTGAATTGACTGGACGGGCCGGATCGGAATCGCTGCAATGCCGCGGTTTCGGTGGTCCGAAAATGCGGCAGGCAGGGTGCTCCGTCGAGCTCGACCTGACTCAGCACGCCGTCGTGGGTCTGGTCGAAGTGCTGCCCAAACTCCGCGAGTTCTTTCGCTTTGCCGATCAAGCTGAGGAAGTATTCGCCAGCGGTAGCGTCGACGCGGTCGTGCTGGTCGATTTTCCGGGATTCAATTGGCACATTGCCCGGCGAGCTAAGAAGTACGGCATCCCCGTTTACTACTACTGTCCGCCCCAATTGTGGGCGTGGGGTGGATGGCGCGTCAAAAAAATGCGGCGGAGCGTCGATCACGTGATGACGGTGCTGCCGATCGAAACCACCTTTTTTGGCGAGCATGGGATTCCGGTCACGTTTGTCGGGCACCCCTTTTTCGATGCCGTTGCGGAACAGAAACTCGATCCCGTCGCCCTGCGGCAGCTCACTTCCCGGTCGCCCCAGGCAACACCGTGCCCGCCACAGGCAACACCTTGCCCGCCATCGGAAGCCGACGTACCGACGCAGACGGTCGCCGTCCTGCCGGGATCGCGAGATCACGAGGTCCAGCGGAATTTCCCGATCATGCTGGAGGCGATTCGTCGACTGCATGCGGACACTGAAATCGGCCCCACCTCGGCCCGTTCGCCGTCGCACGTGCGATATGCCGTCGCCGCCTACCGCGACCGGCATTGCCTGTGGTGTCGGAACCAGCTCACCGAGGCGGACCGCGACCTGCCAATTGACTTTTTCGTCGATCGCACCTCTGAGGTGATCGAGTCGGCTCACTGCGCGATGATGGTCAGCGGATCGGTCAGCCTTGAGTTAATGGCTCGAGAGACACCGGCGGCGGTGATTTACCGAGTCGGCCGCTTGTTACATTTCGTGGGCCGCCATGTACTGCGGGTCGACAGCATGACCTTACCGAACCTGATGGCCGGTCGCAAAATCTTCCCGGAATTCGTTTCGGTGGGCGACGTCGAACCCGCGATCGATTTCTTGCATGAGACCACCCGTGCGATGCTGGCGGACGCATTTTACTACCGGCGGGTCAAAAACGACCTCACAGCGTTGCGCGAGCAGTACGGATTGCCAGGAGCATCGGGGCGAGCGGCGGATTTCCTTTGCAAGGAAATGCAGATTTCTTCGTCCGGTTTAGGCAGAGAGCAAACCATTCACCGCTTCGCTGCGTAGGGAGCCGTTGTTTATTATCAGCGAGTTTGATTCCCCCCGCGTCGTTATTGGCCCCATGAAAGACTCCTCCGAGCAGGCGAGCTCCCCCAGCAGCTCGTTGTATTCGCCCGCCCCTTCCAGTGATAAACATTCTGCCCCCACGCGCCCGGCGTCCGGATTGGACCTGCCCAGAATGGGCGCGGAGGTCGGTTTCCAGGTCGTCAGCGAGGACGATGTACCGCCGCTGCGTGCTAGCGGCCTGGTTTGCCTGGTGTTGGGACTGCTCAGTGCCTCAGCGATGGTCGCTTGGCAAATGTTGATACTGCCCATTGCCGCGATCGCCTTCGGTATCTTTGCGCTGCGAAAGTCCAACGGGCCGAAGCCTGCGGGCACCACGGCGGCCGTGATTGGACTGGTATTGGCCTCGTGCTTCGGAGCCGGCGGACTCACGATCCCCTTGGCTAAGCGCGCCACGATGACGAGCCAAGCCGAGTATTTCGCGCGTGAGTACCTCGAGCTGATCGGCCAGGGAGATGTTGAGCTGGCGTCGGAGCTTCGCAAGCAGTCCCGCAATCGTCAGGTCAGAGGCATGAATTTGAAAGAAGCGTACAAGGCCGAGCAAATCGCCAACGCATCACAGGAGGAAGAACCGCGAGGCAGTGCGGAAGTGGACGCGATCCAGCTCGCCGGGCCGAATATCCAATGGGAACTGAAGGAACCATCACGGGTGTTCATGCACTACGGCATGGAGCGTGTTGAAAGCATCTGGTTCGACCCCAGCGGCAAGATCAAGGAGAAAATCGTCACCGAAATGCAGTGGACGCCGGATGACCAGAATCAGATTGGCAATTGGCATGTCAACAATTTCCATTTCTACCGCGACCTCATTTTCGCGCCCTCGGTGCTCTAGCGGGAAACGCATCCGAGTCTCACAGAGACGTGGCGTTTAGTCGCCGATGTGTAGCATCCGCGACTCGATTGGCCCCGATCCGTGGCCATATTGCGGCGCAAATCGGATGGCGTGGTTGACCGCTGCGATGCCGAACTCGACAGCGGCACGCATCCTGATTTCCATGGGCTCGGTCGGTGGCGTCAATGCTAACTGCGCCGTGATCGTCGCCGACAGCGAACATCCTGCGCCATGGGTATGCTTGGTCGCATGCCGCTCGAGCGCGATCGTCAGGAGCTCTGTCGAATTGATGAAGGCGTGCATTTGCTCGCCTTCGAATTCCCCCGCTTTGAGCAACACCATCGCAGGCCCGAGATCGCGTAAATCCTCGGTTGCCCGCATCAGGTCATCGATTTCATTGCGGATCTCTCGTTCGAGCAAACACTCCGCTTCGAAACGATTGGGTGTGAGCAAGGTTGCCCGAGGCAGCATGACTTCTCGATAGGCTTGGATCGCCGCATCGTCGATCAACTTCACCCCATGCTTGCTAATCATCACCGGATCCACCACGACGGGACAGTCTGTGTTAGCTAGCCTGGCAGCGATCTCGGCGATGATGGACGCGCTGCCCAATGCGCCGGTCTTGATCGCCCGCGGGGGTATATCACCAACCACAGCGTCGAACTGCTCGTTGATGAGATCGGCCGATAACAGTTCGACACGGTCCACACCGAGCGTGTTTTGGACCGTGATGAGGGTCACCACGGACATCCCGTAAACGCCATTCTGTTGAAAGGCTTTTAAGTCGGCTTGCAAGCCCGCTCCGCCACTCGGGTCCGATCCGGCAATGGTAAGCGCGACCGCTTTGGAAGCGATCGAAACGGCGCGATCTGGATTTTGACTCATCAGGCGGCTGCTTGTTCGGCGGTCGTGACGGGGAACCGGATGACGAACGCGGTACCGCGTCCAAGCGAACTTTCCACCCGGACTCGACCACCGTGCTCGTCGATGATCTCCTTGCACGCGGCCAGCCCCAATCCCGTGCCTCCCTTACCCGTTTCGTCCGGACCAGCCTTCGTCGAGAAAAACGGATCAAAGATACGCGGCAGGACCTCGTCGGGAATGCCGCCGCCGGTATCACGAACCGTCAGTTCGACCTGTGCCGGTGCCGCATGCGGTGACGCCGCAGAGGTGTCGGCGGTGACCCGAATCAGCAGCGTGCCGCCCTCGCCCATCGCCTGACGCGCGTTGGTCATCAGATTCAACAACAGGCGCTGGATCTGATTGCCGCTGGCGGAGATCGGCGGCAGGTGCTCGGCCAAATCCAACTCGACGCTGATGCGATATTTTTGCATCTCACGCTGCATCAACACAAGCGTATCACGGATCAGGGCCACCAAATCGGTCGGCTCTTTGGCGTCGCTGCGGTTGCGAGCCTGAGCCAAAATCGTGTTGGTAATGATTGCGGCGCGCTCGGATGCCTCCAGAATTTTGGTGAGGGCTTTGTCGCGACTGGCGGCGTCCTGGTTTCGCAATCCCAGTTTGGCGTAATTGATCACCGTCATCAGCATGTTGTTGAATTCGTGAGTCGCCGTGCCGGTCAACTCACCGAGCGACGCGAGACTCTGCAGGTGCCGGATCTGCGCTTTCATGGCGAGCAACTCCGCTTGGGGATCGACGGTGGCGTCCGCCCCTGGCGAAGCCGCTGAGCGTACGACCGCGGGGGCGTGCTGGGAGCGATGGGAGTGCGCGGGTGCAGAGTTTGGCATGATGATGCGATGGACGTTTGAGGAGCGGCGGGTGCGGCGAGGAACGAGAACAGCGTTAGCTGCTCCACGTTGGATCTATCGGCGTAAGCGTTATGTTTGATAAATCCGGTCTCAACGACCGGTAAAACTTACCGTACGCCTGTGAATTGCCCGTTCCCGCCGCACCGCCAGGGTCCCCGATGCGCAACGACTCGCTCACCACATCCCATCCCGCTGACGAGAACGTCCTGCAGCGACTCGGCCGGATGGCCAAAATTGCGCGCAATCATGGATTCGAAATCCGTGGAGAACCACTCGGCGGCGCCGGAAGTACGTGGTGCGAGATTCGCGGTCGGCGAATTTTATTCCTCGACGTGTCGCAACCTGCGGCCGAGCAAGCCCTTGCGATTGCCGAAATCCTCGAGGAAACCGCCCATGTCCGCCCGCATGCTCCCCTGGCGGCCCGCGCGGCGTAACCAGAAGGGTGGTTCGCCTCGGGCGGGAGAATCCTACGAGCGTTCGCCCCCCCCCGCTCGCCCCTCGGGGCCTTGGAGACTACGTTTTGTTCCTGGACCTGGACGATCTGCTGCCGCGGCTCGGGCCCTGAGCAACGCAGCGAAAAGCAGTCAACGCGATGCATGAAAAATGGACCGAATCACGAATGATCCAATCGCCTCATCGGCGGTGTCCACATGAGACGTACTGAGGCAGAACCAGGCAGCTGGCGGGTGGTGCGTGAGCATTTCCTCGCTGCATTGCCTCCCGATGCGGCAACTTCGGTCGGCGTCGTGGTGGGGTGCAGTGGCGGGGCCGATAGCGTCGCGTTGACGCTGCTGATGGTGGAGCACTTTCGCGTTTCGCAGACCGCCAGCCACCGCGCACCTCCGCCCCCTCGGATCGCCCATTTCAATCATCGCCTGCGCGGCGACCAGTCGGAGGAGGACGAGCAGTTTGTTCGTGACTTGGCAATCTCTCTGGACGTCGCCGTTGACGTCGGGCACGCATCGCCTGTCGCCGAGATCGACTCGGAAGCGACTCTGCGGCAGGACCGACGCCAGTTTTTCCACGATGTCGCCGCTCGCAGCGGTTGTCGCTATATCGCTTTGGCCCACACCGCGGACGATCAAGCCGAAACGGTTGTGCACCATCTATTGCGTGGCACCGGTACGCAGGGGATGGCGGGCATGCGTCGGGCCAGTTCGCTCGGCAGTGACTTCGTGATCCTACGCCCATTGCTGCACACCCGGCGGGATGCGATTCGGCAATCGCTCCAGGACCGCAGCCAAGGATGGCGTGAGGACGCCAGCAACCTGTCGACGCGGTACACCCGAAATTGGATCCGGCACGATGTACTGCCGCTCATTCGCAAGCGTTTCCCCAACGCTGATGAAGCACTCGCGCGGGCGGCAGACAATCAAAATCAGTTCAGTGAAATGTTGACACGATTGGCGGTGCAGTGGATCGACGCCTTTGTCGAACCAGCTGACGCGAGGCAACCAGCGACGTTGAATATTCGTCGCCCGGGGACCCGACACGCACTGGATACTCAGCGGGCTTGGCCACATGGTGCTGATCTCGCCAACGAGCAGAGCTTGATCATAGCTGCCTGCCAAATCGCCTTTGACACCGTCGGCTGGCCCCGCCGGGACATGAACCGTCACCATTGGGAACGACTTGCTCGGGCGATTGCCCAGCCCGCTGCCCGCTCGGCCAACGCTGCCGGGGGTGCGACGGCGGCGGGGGATACCACTGCGCCAACGGCTCCACACGCTGCGGTATCCTTAGGCCATTGGCCGGGGCACATCGAAGGTTTTCAGACGCCGGGCAGTGTGGTTCTACGAATGGCATCGCGGGACCGAAGTCTTCAGGCGATGTCCGTTTGAGGGGCGTCCAACGCGGGGCGGGTGGGTCGACGAAACGGGTTGTCCAGCGTACATTTTTGCGTGTTCCATGGCCTCCTGGTCTCCCACGCACGCCTGCGATCGAACCGTCCACAAACCCCTCCCTGAAAAATTGACTCATGGCTGACTTTTTAGAACCCGGCACAAAATCGCCCGCGTTCACGCTACAGGATCAGGATGGAAACACGGTCAAACTGAGCGAGCTGGCTGGCAACCCCGTGGTGTTGTATTTCTATCCACGCGACAACACGCCCGGATGCACCAAGGAAGCCTGTGCCTTTCGAGATCGCTACGCCGAACTCCAGGCGGCCGGCGCCCAGTTGTTTGGGATCAGCACGGATACTGCCGAGAGTCACGTCAAGTTCCGTGACCAGTTCGATTTGCCGTTCCCGTTGTTGGTGGATACCGACCATGCGATGAGCGAAAAATACGGGGCATGGCGAGAGAAGAACAACTACGGCAAGAAATCGATGGGGATGCAACGCTGCACCTATGTGCTCGATGCCGAGGGAAAAGTGGTCAAAGTCTTCAAGCGTGTGCGGGTTGACGGTCACGATCAACAGGTCCTCGATATTTTGACGAAAATGGGATCCCAGCCGTGACGAACGCCCCGAAATTTTGCATTGGCATCGACCTGGGCACGACCAACAGCGTCGTTGCATACACGCCCGCACAGCCCACCGGTCCGGAGCAGTCCGGCGGCGCAGCGCGACGTGACGAGACGCCGGAGATCGAGTTACTACCGATCCCACAAATCGTCGGCCCGGGGCAAACTGAGTCATTGCTCTCGTTACCTTCGTTTCTGTACTTGCCGCGTGAGGGCGAAATCGAGGCGTTGCAAATGGATGCCTCGACGCTGCCCGGTGGCGGGTCAGCGGCAGCCTTTCCCGATGCGTCCGATGGCGTTGCCGGCGTGTACGCACGTCAGCAATCAGCGGACAACCCACAGCGGGTTGTTGTCGCGGCCAAAAGTTGGCTCTGCCATGCCGGGGCCGGCCGTACCGACGCGGTGCTGCCGTGGCAATCACCTGCGGAAGTTCCCAAGGTATCGGCGTTCGACTGCACGCGGCAGTATTTGCAACATTTAATCGCGGCGTGGCATGCCGCATTCCCGGACGCGCCAATTGACCAACAACAGGTGGTGTTGACGGTACCCGCATCGTTCGACCCGGCCGCTCGGGATCTCACCCGCCAAGCAGCAATCGAAGCTGGGTTGAGCGATCAATTCGTGCTGCTCGAAGAACCACAGGCCGCCGTCTATCGCTATCTCGCATCGACGGGCGGTTCATGGCGAGAGTCAATGAAGCCCCACGACACCTTGTTGGTGGTCGACGTCGGTGGCGGGACAACGGATTTGACCTTGGTTGGTGTGGCCGAAGAGGACGGCGATCTGGTGCTCCGCCGGCAAGCGGTAGGACGTCACCTGCTCGTCGGTGGTGACAACATGGACTTGGCTCTCGCGTATCTCGCATCGGAAAAGTTTCGTGCCCTGGGCCATGATCTCGACCCCTGGCAGAGCACGTCGCTTTGGCATGCCTGCCGCGATGCGAAAGAGCGATTGATGGCGAGCGACGGGCCTGCCGAACACTCCATCTCGGTGCTCGGCCGCGGTAGCTCACTGATTGGCGGCACGATCACGGTCACGATTTCAAAAGCCGAAGCGGCGGAGACCTTAGTCGAGGGCTTCTTCCCTCAGTGCGGCGCCGATGCCCGACCGCTGGCCAGCGTGCAGAGTGGGTTCCAAGACATCGGGTTGCCCTATGAATCCGACCCAGCAATCACCCAACAAGTGGCAGCGTTTTTGGCTGACCACCTGAACGTCGATACCGCTGCGGGCTCGGTAACAGAGTTACTGCTCAACGGCGGCGTGTTTCGCAGCGATTCCATTCGCGAGCGACTGCAGTCGACGGTCGCGAGTTGGTTCGACCAATCGCCAACAACGCTCAGCGGGGTCGCAGACCTCGATCATGCGGTCGCGATCGGCGCCGCGTTCTACGGCTGGACCAAGCTCTCCGGCGGCATCCGCATTCGGGGCGGCACGGCGAAGTCATACTACATTGGCATCGAAACCGCGGGTCTGGCGATCCCCGGGGCCCCTCGCCCCCTGCGGGCTGTGTGCGTCGCCCCACAGGGCATGGAGGAGGGCAGTGAGGCAGATGTGCCCGGAGAGGAAGTCGGCGTGGTCGTCGGCACGCCCGCCCAGTTCCGTTTCTTTTCATCGACAGTGCGGTCTAGTGACGCACCCGGGACGCGACTGGATCGCTGGACCCCTGAGGAGCTGCAGGAAGGCGAGCCGATCGAATTGACGCTCGAGGACGAACCCGCCGACGCCGCGCCGCAGGCTGTGACGCAGCGGGCGTTTGTGCCCGTTCGATTCCAATCGCGGGTCACCGAACTCGGGATGTTTGAACTATGGTGTCACAGCAGCCAATCAGATCGACATTGGAAGCTGGAGTTCAATGCCCGGGAAGGCTGAACTTTTTTGAGAGAACGTGTTAAAATGCGTGCGAACACATTACTTACGAAGGCGACGTATGCTGACCAAACAAAAAAAACTCATTCTTTCCTCGACTCAACGCGACATGATGCGGGCGGCGGGCAAAGTCAACGGCGAACTGATGGATTTCATTCGCCCGCACGTCCAAGCGGGCATCACGACGCTTGATATCGACAAGCTCGTCCATGACTGGACGTACGAGCGTGGCCACAAGGCTGCCACACTGGGGTACCAAAAGTTCCCCAATTGCTGCTGCACGAGTGTCAATGAGGTGATCTGCCATGGCATCCCCGACAACTATGTGCTGCGTGAAGGGGATATCGTCAACGTTGACATCACCACCATCGTCAATGGCTGGCACGGTGATCAAAGTGAGACGTTTATTCTGGGCCAAACGACCGAAGAACGCCGCGCAATCGTGCAGTGTGCATTCGACTGCATGCATTTGGCCATCGATGCGCTCACCCCGGGATGCCGGGTCGCGACCATTGGCGAGAGTGTGGTTCCCGAAGCGGAGGGCAGAGGATTTTCGGTGGTCCGCGAGTACGTCGGCCACGGGCTGGGACGCCAATTTCACCTCGATCCCTCGATCCCTCATTTTCCGAATAAGCAAAGCCGGGTGGATCGGTTGTTCCCAGGCATGTGCTTCACTGTCGAACCAATGATCAATGCGGGCACCCGATATGCCAAGACCGACAAGGGCGATGGCTGGACGGTGCGAACCAAAGATGGACGCCCCTCAGCCCAGTTTGAACACTCGATCTTGATGACAGAAACCGGGCCCGAGATCCTCACGCTAACGAAAAATGGCCCCCAAAAGGGACATCAGTTCTAAGCCCAGTCGGCAACGCTCTGATGAGCTTTGGAGCCTGCTGCCTGAGGATCGTTCCCAATATCCACGACCACCAGTCCGCATCCTCAGCGGTGACCCCAAGTAGTTTCCTGACACGCTCCCCCACCGGCGAACGCTGATGCTGCCACGTAATCTCACGATCATTTGCATCACGTTTGTCGCTTCGGTGGCATGCCACACGTTGCAACAGCGCACCAAGACGGCACTGGTGATCGGCGAAGCTCTATCGCTGATTGACCGCTACTACGTTGAATCGGTTGACGATCGGGAATTGGTCTTGGCGGCCCTGTCGGGGATGACGTCGAAACTCGATCAACATAGCGAATTCATCCCGCCGGTGGCCTATGATGCCTTTCGCGACAGCATTCATCAAGAGTTTGCGGGCATCGGCATTTATGTCGACCAACCCGATCCGCAAGGCCCCGTGCGAGTGATCACTCCGCTGGTCGGTTCACCGGCGCTTGCCGCGGGCGTGCTGCCGGGCGATGAGATTATCAAAGTGAATGGCGAAGGTGTTACGACGCTGGACATCCGCGAGGTCAGCGACCAATTGCGTGGCCCGGTCGGGACCGAGGTGGCGTTGACACTGCGGCGCGGTGAGGAAGAGATTGAAACGAAAATCGTTCGCGCCTCCATTCAAATGGAATCCGTTATCGGCGACCATCGCGACGAGAACAACGCCTGGGTGTACCGTCTCGAGGAAAATCCACGGGTTGCCTACGTTCGGCTGACAAGCTTTGGCGATCGAACGGTGGGCGATCTCGAAGTGATTTTGAAGGAGCTCGACAACGACTTCGATGCGCTCGTACTGGACCTGCGTGGCAACGGAGGGGGGCTGCTCCATGCCGCCGTCACGGTCGCTGACATGTTTTTGGAGACTGGAAAAATCGTCTCGACGAAGACTCGTGGCGGCGTGTTGGAAGAGGTCAACGTGGCGACCAGCGGCACGCTCGTCGACCAAGACATACCGATGGCGATTTTGATTGACCATGATTCGGCCAGCGCTAGCGAGATCGTCGCGGCGGCCCTGCAGGATCACGGCCGGGCAATCGTGGGCGGTACCCGCAGTTTCGGCAAAGGCACGGTGCAGAACATCTTGCCCTTGGAGTACGGCCGTAGCGCATTGAAATTGACCGTTGCCAAGTATTTTCGACCGAGCGACCAAAATATCCACCGCGGCAAAAATGACGAGGAAGATGACGTGTGGGGTGTGACGCCCGATTCGGGTTTAACCGTCGAGATGGAACCCGAGAATCTGCAGCGTTTAATGCTCCTCTGGCAAGCAGCATCCTACCCTTCGCTCAGAGGGATCGATCGCGGACACCTCTTCTCCCGCTCCACCGAGGATCCCAGCCAGACGCCTCCCGCGGCCGAAGAACCGCTCTCAATCGACACCGTTTGGGGACTCGACAAGCCGCTCGTCGGGGTGGTCGAGCGAATGCTATCGGCCCCGCGCGACGACGAAACGCCCGCTCCGGCGGAAACGCCCGCTCCGGCGGAAACGATCGCTCCGGCGGAAACGATCGATCAAGTGCCGTCCGAAACCGCTGGGCAGTGAACTGCGAACGGTGAACTGCGAACGGTGAACTGGAGTGAGAGTTGGCGGCTGGGGTGACTTTCTCCGGCTTTACGGCCATGGCAAGCATCCGCTAGGATCAGAGGCAACGAACAACCCACTGAGTTGTCACGTACGAATTTCGGGATAGTGGATCTTGCGAGAGGTTCATCTGCGGAGGGGTTTCCTCACAAACTCCACGACACTCAGCCCAACGATTCAGCTGTGACAAAGCACCCCCCTTTCACCATGGTTCTGTTATGAAATCGATCGTTTACGCTGTTGCCGGGATTGCCGCCCTGGGCATCATGATCGCCCTGATTGTGGCACCGAGCGGAACACCGGAAGCTCCGGCTCCCTCGGCGACTGCGGCCTCGGCGACTGCGGTTTCGGCCTCCCCAGCGGTGCTTGCCGAAGCGGGCACGCTGACTCTTGAGGTGCCCAGCATGCATTGCCAATTCGCCTGCTATCCCCGCGTCAAGGAAACCTTGGAAAGCAGTGATGGGGTCAGCGAAGTGACACTCATCGAACAACCCGATCCCGAAACGCTGACCGTCAAAAAGGTCATCGTTCAATACGATGCCGGTTTTGACATCGACAAGGCACTCGCCAGCTTGAAAGAAGAAGGCTTCAGCGACGCCACCCGCGTTCAGTAGTTTGCGAGATCCCCGCGGTGTTCTGCTAGTCGGCCATGGTACGCGAGACGCGGCGGGTACCGCTGAATTCTTTCAGCTCAGCGATCGTTTGGGCGTGCTCTTGGGTCATGACACGGTCGTGCGCCCGTGCCTGCTGGAGTTCCAACAGCCCACGATTTCTCAAGCATGGAAATCGTTGATTGAGCAGGGTGCTCGGTGCGTCACCGTGGCCCCGCTCCTGCTCTTCTCGGCTGGTCACGCCAAAGGCGACATCCCTGCGGAAGTCGCTGCCGCCGAAGCTGCGATGCCCAGCAGGACTCCGGTGCCGGTGAGTTATGCGCGACCGATCACTCGCCAAACCGCGATGATCGATGCCGTTCGCGCCCGGCTGCATGAGACACTCGGCAGGTCTCCCGACGCAGCCGCCGCCATCGAGCGAACGGCGATTGTGATGGTCGGTCGTGGCAGTCGTGATGTCTGCGCCAGTTCAGACATGCGAGTGCTCAGTGAAGTCGCCGTCCGTGGTCGTGATGCCGCATCGCATCTTTCGCTCGCCAATGAATTTGTCATCCCAGCGGGCGGAGTCTTCACGACCTTTTACGCGATGGCCGAGCCACGCTTGCCCGACACGCTCCGCGCGGTCGCCGAGTCGGGACGATTCGACAGAATTGTTGTGCAACCTCATCTGCTCTTTGCCGGCCGGCTGCATGAGGCGATCACCGAACAAACCAATCGCATCGCCGACCTCAACGGAAAAATTCGGTTTGATGTCTCACCCTACCTCGGTCCGAGTGAGCTGGTCGCGACGGCGATCGCCGCACGGATTCACGAGACTCGCTGAACACACAGCGACGAGTTGAGCCACATCCACCCAGACGGACTGAGCCGTCGAGCGACAATGAGAATCAGCCCCTCTTGACGCTCGGCACGGTGCTGCCACGATATTGGAATGATGACCACTTACCTCCCCGCAAAATGATGAAACCTCATGCTACGTCGCGCAAAAATCACGATTATCGGAGCCGGAAATGTCGGTGCCACGTGTGCCCACTGGTGCGCAGCCGCTGAACTCGGCGATGTCTACCTACTCGATATCCCTCAAACCGAAGACATGCCGCGTGGCAAGGCGCTCGATTTGATGCAGGCGTCGCCCATCATGGGCTTTGATTCGAATATCGTCGGAACCACCGACTATGCCGACACCGCGGGCAGCGACGTGATCGTTGTCACCGCTGGCATCCCACGCAAACCCGGGATGAGCCGCGACGATCTGTTGGCGACCAATGCGAAAATCGTCACCAGCGTTGCTGAGCAGATCAAAGCCACCAGTCCCGAAGCCGTGGTCATCGTGGTCAGCAATCCGCTCGACGCGATGGTCCAACAGATGTGGAAAGTAACCGGGTTCGATCACGCCCGCGTGATCGGTCAAGCCGGCGTGCTCGACACCGCTCGCTACCGCACGTTCCTGGCCATGGAACTCGGCGTGAGTGTCGAAGACATCAGCGCCCTGCTGATGGGCGGTCACGGCGACACCATGGTGCCGATCCCAAGCTGCACGAGCGTGGGCGGCATCCCCGTCACGCAACTGATCGATTCGGCGCGACTCGATGAGATTGTCGACCGCACCCGCAAGGGCGGCGCCGAGATCGTCTCGTTGCTCAAGACGGGTAGCGCCTACTACGCACCTGCCGCGGCGTGCACGCAAATGGTCGAAGCGGTCGTCAAAGATAAGAAACGCGTCATCCCCGTCGCAGCTTACTGCGATTCGCAGTACGGCGTCGGCGGCTACTACGTCGGCGTGCCTGTCGTGATGGGCAGCGGCGGCGTCGAGAAGATCATCGAACTCGATCTCACCGACACCGAAACGGCTGCTTTCCAAAATAGCGTCAACGCCGTCAAGTCGCTCGTCGCTACCATGGACGAACTGCTCTCGGCCTAACAGGCGATTGATGCCGTCGAAGTTCAACCGGTAATCGTGAGCCGAATGCCGTCAGGCATCGGGTCACGCGAGCCACCCGGCCGCTCACGCGAGCCACCCGGCCGCTCACGCGACTCGGCTCATGACATCAATACGCCGCGAGCCCTTGGCTACCGTGGAAGATCCTCATGCGGCAGGATCTTCCAAACCGACGATGCCGGAACTTTCAGCCGGCTGCCAAGACATGAGCAAACGACCTCAGGGTAGAATCTGACAACAAGATCCTTGTTGAAGATCCTACCCTGCAGGCCCGCCATGATCGCTCCCGTCGTCGTACCAGTATCTACACTGCTCCTGGTATTTGCCTCGCTCCTGTCTTCGCCCATCGCGGCGGCTGAGCGTACAGCGTCTCACGCTGACGAGGGCGCGGCCGAACCGAATTCTCCACCGAGTTGGTATGGCGAGGGTGTGCGTCCTACCGAGGCGCGCACGCCTAGCGAGGAACAGGCTGGGTTTCACCTGCCCGAGGGCTACGAAATCCGGTTGTTCGCTGCCGAACCCGAAATCGCCAAGCCCATGAACATGGCTTTTGATGGTCGAGGTCGAATGTGGGTGACCAGTAGCCTGGAGTATCCCTACCAAGCGAGCGACGGGAAAACGCCTAGCGATTCCGTCCGTATCCTCGCAGACACCGATGGGGATGGTCGCTCAGATCGCTCGATCCTGTTTGCGGACGGACTGAATATTCCGATCGGCGTGCTGCCCTACGGCGATGGTTGCCTCTGCTATAGCATCCCGAATATCTACTACCTTCGCGACACGGACGGGGACGATGTCTGCGATCAGCGTGACATTGTCCTCGGGCCCTTTGATACCACGCGTGATACCCACGGCATGATCAATTCCATGCGGCTCGGTGACGACGGTTGGGTTTACGCGAACCACGGTTTTAATAACCAGTCAACCGTCGCGGGCTCCGATGGCCACGAGATTGTCATGCATTCGGGCAACACGTTTCGGTTTCGCCCCGATGGCTCGCGGGTCGAGCATGTGACCTGGGGGCAGGTGAATCCGTTTGGCAGGGCGAGCGACGACTGGGGGAATGATTTCACGGCGGATTGCCATAGCAAACCGATCAGTCAAATGGTCCGCGACGGTTACTACCCGAGTTTCGGGAAACCCCACGACGGCTTGGGTATGGTGCCGCCGATGATGGATCACTTCCATGGCAGCACCGCGATTTCCGGATTGGTGTTCCTCTCCAAAACACTGGGGAGGCCTGCTCTGGCCGACCAGATGCTCAGCGGGAATGTGATGACATCGCGGATCAATCGCAACGCGGTTGCCTACCACGGGGCGACTGCGGTGGCCGGCGAATTGCCCGATTTTCTCACCAGTGACGATCCTTGGTTTCGCCCCGTCGATATCCGCCTCGGACCGGATGGGCATCTCTACGTCGCCGATTTTTACAACCGGATCATCGGACATTACGAAGTCCCTCTCGAGCACCCTGGACGCGATCGATTCCGAGGACGCATCTGGCAAATTCGTTCGCAGCGATTGCCCGACGAAGTCTCGGCAACTCCTCCCGCCGTCGAAGATTTTGCCCGCTCGTGGAACACGCCCAATCCGACGGTTCGCGGCCTCGCGTTGCAATACGCCGTCGAGCACCCATCGGAGTCCCTCGACGATGAGGCGCGAGAGCTCGTACGCACCCCGAGCGAAGAGAATCAGGCTGCTCGCATCACGGCAACTTGGTATCTGCAGCAACGTGCGTTGCTCGATATCGAATTGCTCAAACAGTTAATGAGCGATCCTGCGGCGAGAGTACGCACCCACGCCTGCCGAGCGATGTCCGCCTCGCTCAGCGGCGAAACGCTCGATGCGGGGCGACTCGATGTCGCATCCATCGTTGACCTCGCCATCACACGACTTCGCGACGACAGTGCCCACGTGCGATGCGCCGCCGCTGAGACGCTCGGCGGCAGCAAAAGCACGCGAGCGATTGTCCCGCTGCTGGAGGCTCTCGCCACCGTCGCGCCCAACGATCCCATCCAACGGCAAACGATTCGCATTGCCCTCCGAAACATCGCGCGCTCACAAAACGATTTCGATTCGTCGCTGCAAGGCCTGACCGAATCGATGCCGGAGCAACCAAGACGGGCGTTCGCTGAAATCATGCAGGCGGTCACCACGCCGGTGGCGGCTGATTTTTTGATGGCGTACCTCGCGAGAGACCAGGCGTCATCGGCGGAATCGGCGGAACTCATGCAGCATATCATCGAGCAGGCATCCCACGAGCGGATCAACGTTGTGATTGATCTAGCAAAACAAATCGCTGCTGACCAACCCCTCACTCAACAGCGATTCGTCGACACGCTCGTTGATACGCTTGGCAAACGAGGTAAACCGGTACCTCCCCACTTAAGAGCGTGGTTGGACGAACTGATCCAGATCGATCTCGATCATGTCACATCCAGACTAGACGATGGACAACCGCTGGCCATCAGCTGGCATGACGAACACGGTAATCGATGGCCGACGCAAAATCGCCCCAGCGATGAGACGGGCCAGCCACTTGATTTGCTAAGTTCGTTTCCACTGGGTGAAACGTATACGGGACAACTGACAAGCAGCCCGTTCGTGTGCCCCGAGCGAATCTCCTTTCGCATCGCAGGGCACAACCGACGCCCCGATCTCGACGACAGCCATCTCAATCGCATCGAACTGGTTGACGTAACGACGGGCCAGATTTTGCAAACGGCATTCCCTCCACGCCGCGATGCCGCGGTTGCTGTCCATTGGAACTGCCAAACCAGCCAGGGAACTCCGGTCGTGCTTCGCTGTACCGATGGCGATGCTGAAGCAGCCTATGCGTGGATCGCATGCGGCGCCTTCGAACCCGCTTGGCTGTCGGAGACCGACGATTCGGTGGAGCGAATCCTCGCGACGCTCACTCGATATCGGATGATCGATCGCCGCGCCGATCTGCTTGAGTTGCTCTCCCTGCTGCCCCAGGATCGACACAACCGCACAAGGATTGCCGCGGTCATTGCCGAACTCGATGAGTCTCGCCCCTTGGCGAGACTCCTGACGCGAGCGACTGAACTGGCCATCCATGCCCCATTGATCGATGGCTGGATTTCTCTCGCTGCCCAAGGCGAAACGATCGACGAACTCGAACAGACATCGAAACTCGCAAAACTCCTCACCACCGCTCAACAATCACAGTTAGCGATTTCACTGGCGAGCGAAACACAGACGGTTCCGGTTTTGATCAAAATGATCGAGGACGGCTCGCTCGCGCCGGATGTTTTGCTCGAGAAGACCGTTTGGGAACCCATGCAAACAGTCGCCGATGCCAGTTTGATCGCCCGTGCCGAGGTGGTCCGCTCGAAAGCGAAACCGATCGATGCGGCCGTTGAGCAATCGATGATGGACATTCGCAACCGTCTGGTGAACTTCCAAGGGGACAAGGAATTAGGGCGGACGCTATTCACCAAACATTGCGCAGTGTGCCATCAACTCGCCGGACAAGGCGATCTCGTTGGCCCTCAACTCGACGGTGTCGGCGGTCGAAGTGCGCAGCGTTTGCTCGAAGACCTCATGGTGCCTGATCGAAATGTCGACAAAGCATTCCGGACCACGACGTTCTTGACCGATGAGGGAACCGTCATCAATGGCCTGGTGCGAGACGAGAACGAAGTCCGTGTATTGGTTGTTGCGCCAGATGGAAAGGTGCAGAACCTGCCGCTCGATCAAATTGAATTGCGACGCGAAGCCGCCACATCACTCATGCCGAGTAATTTCCAGCAAACACTCGGGGATGATGCCATCGCGGAAATCGTCCAGTATCTACAGCACGCTGCTTCCCAGCGATAGGAAGTTATGTTTTGATACAACGCGGTACGCTATATGAAGCATCGTCCGCCTAAGAGTAGCCGGGTCTCGACGGGACTCGATTCAGCGTCTCACTGAGAGGCTGCTACTCATTCTATCGCTCAACAAACTGGCAGAGTTAAGTCTATATGAAAGCACTCGTCAAACGCGAACGCCAACGTGGCTTGTGGCTCGAAGACGTCCCGATGCCGGAATTCGGCATCAATGATGTTCTGATTCGAGTCGATCGGACGGGTATCTGTGGTACCGACGTCCACATCTACTCGTGGGACAGTTGGGCACAAAAGACGATCCCGGTGCCGATGGTGGTGGGGCACGAGTTTGTCGGCGAGATCGTTGACGTCGGCGCGAACGTGGTGGACTTTCGTCCTGGCGATGTCGTCAGCGGCGAGGGGCATGTGGTTTGCGGACGCTGTCGAAACTGCATGGCGGGACGCCGGCACCTGTGCGCTGACACGAAGGGCATCGGCGTGAACCGTCCCGGTGCGTTTGCCGAATACATCGCGCTCCCGATGACCAACGTTTGGCATCATGACCACGCGATTGATCGCGACATCGCCGCGATCTTTGATCCGTACGGCAACGCGGTCCACACGGCATTGACGTTTTCGATTCTGGGCGAGGACGTTCTGATCACCGGTGCCGGCCCGATCGGCTGCATGGCTGCGGCAGTCGTCCGGCACGCGGGCGCTCGCCATGTCGTTGTGACGGACGTCAATCCATGGCGTCTAGAACTCGCCACAAAGCTCGGCGCGACCCGGACGGTCGATGTCCGCAGCGAAAAACTGAGCGACGTGCAACGGGAACTCGGCATGCGTGAAGGCTTTGATGTCGGCTTGGAAATGTCCGGCAACCCCAGCGCGTTCCAAGACATGATCTCACAGATGGGCCACGGCGGCAAAATCGCGATGCTGGGAATTCCCGCCGACGAGATCGCCATCGACTGGAACACGGTCGTCTTCAATATGCTCACCCTCAAGGGCATCTACGGACGCGAGATGTACGACACGTGGTACAAGATGACGGTGATGCTGCAAAGCGGGTTGGACCTTTCTCCTATCGTCACTCACCGTTTCGACTACCACGAGTTTGAAAAAGGTTTTGAAGTGATGATGTCGGGCCGATCCGGCAAAGTAATCCTAAACTGGAACAGTTAAATGTACGGCAAATTTCAATCACACCTGGCCCATGAACTCGCCCAAATTCGTGAGGCAGGCCTCTATAAGTCTGAACGCACGATTCAGTCGCCGCAGAACATGCACATTCGTGTCGGCGATGGCAACGAAGTACTCAACCTATGTGCGAATAACTACCTCGGCTTGTCCGAGCATCCCGCCATCGCCGCCGCGGCTGCCGAAGGATTACAAAAGTGGGGCTATGGTCTGTCCTCGGTTCGATTCATCTGTGGAACCCAAGCGATCCACAAAGAACTCGAGCAGCGACTGAGTGAGTTTCTCGGCATGGACGATACGATTTTGTATACGTCCTGCTTCGATGCCAACGGTGGCTTATTCGAGACACTGCTCACCGATCAAGACGCGATTATTTCCGACGAACTCAATCACGCTTCGATTATCGACGGGGTCCGACTGTGCAAAGCCAAGCGGTTTCGCTATCGCAATAATGACTTAGCCGATCTCGAGGCGAAGTTACAGGAAGCTGGCTCGGCAAGGTTCCGCATGATCGCGACCGATGGCGTGTTCTCGATGGACGGCACGATCGCAAACTTGCCCGGCATCTGCGATCTGGCCGATCGCTATGATGCACTTGTGATGGTGGACGACTCGCATTCAGTCGGCTTCATGGGGAAAAATGGGCGGGGAACTCACGAGCACCATGATGTCATGGATCGCATCGATATCATCACCGGCACACTCGGCAAAGCGCTCGGCGGCGCCAGCGGCGGGTACACCAGTGCACGGCGGGAGATTGTTGATCTGCTGCGGCAACGCTCGCGTCCCTACCTATTTTCCAATTCCGTCGCGCCGCCGATCGTAGCCGGTTCGTTGGCTGCGATCGACCTGCTCACTCAGTCAACCGACCTGCGTGATCGCTTGGCTGAGAACACGGCGTTTTTCCGTAGCGGTCTATCCAAAGCCGGCTTTGATCTCGTTCCCGGTGAACATCCCATCGTTCCGATCATGCTCGGCGACGCGGCCTTGGCCGTCCGTATGGCCGATCGGATGCTCACCAAGGGCGTTTACGTTATCGGATTTTCCTACCCCGTCGTTCCGATGGGGAAAGCTCGGATTCGCACCCAGGTGTCCGCAGCTCATACACGAGACGATCTGAGCTTCGCGATCGAGAAGTTCAGCGAAGCGAAGCGTGAACTCGCGATGGGCTAGCCCTCCAAGACCATTCGTAAATAGCTGCGAGACTCGGCCTGGGTCAGTCCCAGCCTTGCTGCCAAACTGGTGACCCGCTGGCGTGCCTGCTCAATGTCCTCGTCGCTGGGTGCATCCGTCCTCAGCACACACTCAATCTCGGCAAACAATCCCCGGTCACCATCACGCGCCAACGCGGGGACTTCGTCGATCGTGATCGTTAGCCAGTCCTCGTCGGTACCAAGACGGTAGGTTTCCCTGCGTTTACTGACGGTGGCAACTTTACAGAATCCGAGATGGTGCAGCAATCTTTCCATCGCACATCCGTCGATGTCGCCGGGGTCGAGTCGCCATTCGAGCTCTTCACGTGCTTTGACGTCGCCCGGTAACTTCGGCCCTTTGTAGGTCACCAGTGGCAGGCCATCGATGCGCCGTACCCGCAGGGCTTCGCCGGTTTCGGCGAAGTCGCGACTGGGATGGTTGTAGTAGGTATCATCGTTTTCCTGTGTCGATACCAAAACGGTTGCCGCGGTGGCAAGTCGCTCAACCAATGCTTCACGGTCGTCTACGTGATACTTTTGTTCGATCTCAAACATGAACCTGGAACCTCGTTGGATTGATCTGCGGATGGCAACGCCGTGAACTACTTCAGCCGGCCCAGCTTAGCGGGGTTTCCTTCGCTCGTGATCCAGACTTGAGACTCCTGATTCACTGCGATCGCTTCGATCTGTCGCCAGCGTGGCATTTCGACGGCGAGGGGAACATCACGGAGCTGCTCCGGGACGCTCGCGTGGCCCCCTCGCTGGAAACAGAATGCTTGAAAATAGCTCGAAATCCAAATGTCACCCGTCGTTCGATCTCGATCCGCACCGGTGGCCATCGGCAACGCGACGGTCGCGATTTTCGTCGCGGTGACGATCCGTGGTGGCACGCCGGCCGCCGCTGACTTCTCCCGCGTAATGTCTGGTTCTATTTCGTGGCCCCATTGCTGATCGAAAACTCGGTACACACTGGCAAACGGCAAGCGACCTTTGGTCATCAACATCAGTCCCGATTCCGCCGCGTCGTACCAAACCGCTTCGCAATCAGCAGGCCCGCTAGGAAAACGCACATTGAGAGTTTGGTAGTCCGACGCGGAAAGTCGCGTGACCGCGTGCGGATCGGGCTCGTCAAAACGATACAGTGTGATGTGTTTGCGGCGGGCATCGTTGTCTCCACAATCGCCAACAATCAGCTCGCGGTAGTCCGCACCGGCCGATGTGAGGGATTCCCAGTCCAAAGCCTTCATCCCAGTGAATCGACACTCACCCGTCAGTTCGCCGGTACGATGATCAAATGCGTATAGCTTCGCTGCATTGCCCGAGTCATTGTGCGTCCAAACACAATTCGGATCCCGAGTCGAAAACACGAGCCCACTGCTCTCGATCAACTCCGTTGTCCCGGAAAGTTGGACGACATCGGTGATGGATTCGGCGCCAGACGGCTGGGCCGATGCGGGGAACGAAGCCGCCAGCTGATAGGCGATGACGAGTACAAAGACTGCGAGTCGAGTCATAGAACGATCTCGTTATTAGATAAAGGAACCTGCTGTAAACACCGTCGCAGCGATGCCGCGTTATCCGATTCACTGCCTGGACTCAGTGCTGACGTGACCGCAACACGGCCCAAACCAGCGGCGACAACCTCCTGCACATTGGCGGGTGTGATCCCACCGATCGCAAAAGCGGCGAACGTCGGATCGGCGTCGGCGACGCCCCTCAGTTCGCTGACGACCTGCTGCAAGAATCCACAGCCGGGGAACTCGGTGAACGTCTTAGTGCTGCCTGGGAACACGGGACCACATCCAATGTAATCGGCGGTCGAGGACAACGCTTCGCGAACCTGATCGACATTGTGAGTTGAAAGCCCAATGAGTTTATCGGCGCCAACAATTAGGCGAACCTGTTCGACCGGCAACTCATCTTGACCAACATGCACACCGTCGGCACCTGAGGCCGCTGCGATATCGGCGCGATCGTTGATGATCCACAACACACCGAGATCGCGAGCGAGACGCGCTCCCGCAACCGCCCGCTGCCAGAGCGTGCGATCATCCACGCTGGAGTCTCGGAGCTGGATGACATCAACCCCCGCGGCAACCAAGCAGCGTATCCGGTCAAGCATTTCCGGCTCGCTGGTACCGCTGTCAATCAATGCGTACAGTCGCGCCTGCTGCAATCGATTTCTACGGTCGCTGTTTCCGAGACAGATCTGTTCCAATTGGGAGCACACGTCGTAGCAGCGATAGCGAAGCTGTTCGATCTCGGCAGCAAATGGGCTGTCGATGATTTTACCGTACTCCTCCAAGGATCTCATCGCTTGCTGAGTCCGGCTTGCCGCCGCGGCCACGATCTCCGCTACCGAGCCGCGATACTGCTCCCGTTCGGTCGATGCCGTCGTGCCGACATCGAGGGCCGAGTTCCGTGCTTGGAGCAATTCGATCCGCGGCAGGCGTTCGAGTGAGCCCGCGAAGCGGTGACGGAGCGATTTCAGCTGCTGGGTCAGCGACGTGGCATTGAGCACAAAACGCGCGGTTTCCTCCATCGAACGCAGCCCCTCGGAGGCACGATTCGCATTGGCGTCCAAAATACGCAGGATGGCCCGTCGATCGTGGTCCAAAGGTGGGCAACTCGTCATGGGTAGCGATTTCTGGCGAACGGTGGGGACGATGGGGAATCGGCACTATTGGACGCCAACCGGGAGCAAACGGAAATAGGAGGGATCCCTGTCGGCCAACGACTTCGCCGGTCGCAAGGAACGGGTGCGCACCGGCTCAGACGGACGGAACCGGCTGGCGAAAATGCAGCAATCCACGCGGCAGACTTTGATGCAAAAACCGGACGCCTGAGAGCCTTTGCTAGCAAATGGTTAAGATAGGCAGGATACGTAGGAGACGATAAAAGCCATACGGTGCCATCAAGCGGCTATTTCGGCTCCCTTGGCAAGGGATTCCGAAAATGCCGATTCTGCAGGTTGCACGGTCTACCTGCATTTCTACAATCCTCGCCAGCGTGGATGAACAATATCGCTCACCCAATCGAGTTCTGTTTCTTGCCGAAACACCCGATCTGGAAGACGTGAACGATGGTGTTGCTCAGGCCAGAGTCATTTCCTACGTCAGCGTCGGAGTACGCAGACAGGAGCCGACTTACTGCGAAGCGATATGTTGCCCAGCTTGTCGAAGCGACGGAAGGGAATTTCCGGAGACTTCTATGGGGTGCGGCTTTACATTTTGTCCGGACAGTTCATTTCCTCTTTTCTTCGAGCCTGGTTTCGTGGGTCGCATTAGCGTTTGCTAAAACAGCCCGCATGACTTGGGAACCCAATGGCGTACGATTCGCCTAACTCGATGCCGCCGGCTTGGTGCCGCAACTGTCTTGACCTACCAACTTGCACTAGGAAGCATGGAATGTTGTCACTGTTCTTGGGTCTCACTCTCTCATTCGTTACCACCGGCTCGTCGATGCTGGAGCCTGCGAGAGAAACTCCTACACATCCGAGTGAGCAGAACTACACCTTGGCATATAAGAAGTCGGTCGAGGAAAACAAGCCGTTGATGGTTGTCGTCAGTGCCCCGTATTGCCCGGCATGCCAAGTCCTCAAAAAAACGACGATCGCGGACATGACTCGGTCGGGCGAACTGGACAACGTGAGCGTTGCCATCGTCGATCGTGATGCCGAGCCGGAACTGGCCGCGCAATTGATGGAGGGTCAAAACCTGATCCCTCAAATCATCATGTTCAGTAAAACAGAAGACGGGCACTGGAAGCGACGACGCCTGATGGGCTTTCAGCCCGTCCAGCCTGTCCGCAACCTCTTGCAGAAAGTCCGCGAGGGACTCGGTCGCGGCTAAAACTCGCCCCGCATCGCCCTCTATCTTGTCGCTACCGTCGCCAGACGGTGGCGGGACCTGCGGCATTCGCAGCCAACCCAGCCACGCTCGGGCGAGCGTAGCGACCAGGCACTTTCGATCTCCGGCCGCAGTGGGATTATTCCCGCGGCCGTTCGCCCTGCGTGAGCGACTCCGCGATCGCATGGTATCCCGCGGGGTTGAGGTGTCCGTTGCCGATCACCCCATTTTGAAAACCGTGCGGGAATGCACCTTCAACGGCTAGCTGCCGTAGCCCGTCGCGGCAGTCGACGACGCGAACTCCGTGTTGTCGAAGCTCTTCGGCGAGCGACACAAAGGCAGGGTCCTGTGGATCATCCCATCGGAGCTCGCCCCCCATGATCCGCGGCACACTCGGAGCGTAGAGCACCGTGACGGGACGGTTCGTTGACTCAACCAGCCTAGCGGCGATGTCGGCTGCGGGCAGATTCATGGGGGCGACCGACTTGTGTGACCGCGTTTCAACGTCATTGGTGACTGGGCCGACGCCGAAACGAAGTCGCCGCAGTTCGACCGAATCGCCCTGAAAGATCAGGCCTCGTGCCGCGTGAATCACAAAATCGGGGATGAAATCAATCACCCCGCTGCCGTGACGTGACCGCGTTCCAGCCAAGGAATCCGAAGCAGGATGAGCGAGCGGGGTGAGATCATCCAGTTCGCACACCAGCAGCACATGCTCGGTGACGCCGAGCTGTTCTTCCGCGGCGGCAAATCCCCGCGTCCAATTCGCCGCATTCTCGCCGCTATGGGCCATGGGCAAGACCTCGCTCGATTCAGTCTCATCCTCCAGCCTAAGGCGAGTTTGCAGCACCCGCCATAGTTTGTCCTGGTCCGCAACGCACACACCTTCAGCTTGCGAATCGCCCCACAGGGCCACCACTCGCGCGGCCGATCGTTCGGGAAGAGTTTTTCGCCCGGGCATTCCATACGGTCCGAATGCGGTCGTCGCATACCCCTCGCTCCGCCATCGATACTTCGTCCCAACAGGATAAACCAAGCCTTGGCAGACCGGATCGTAGACCTTCGAGTGATAGCTGCGAACGAAAAGCGGCGAGGTCAGCCACACGAGCATCGTCCCGGCGACGAATCCGGCGACCCAAAGTCTGATCATGGTTGAACCGAAAGAGTGATCTGGTGCGTGGATCCCACCGATCGCAGACACTGCTCCAAATCGCAAGCCTGAGCGGCAGCCGAGCACGTCATATCGTAGTCGCACGGTTCGACGTTGTCGGCGAACGGGACTGCCTTGGAAAAGATCACGTTGCCCTGACAACCAGAGCTTCCCGCAACGAGTCCCCGCCCCGTCGTCGGCGGTTCTCCCCTCGTCTCCGCATTCGAGCAACCTTTCGGCAGTTCGAAAACGGTAGCGTTGGTGTCCGCTGCTGAGACCGAGCTCGTGACCAGCACCAACACCCCGGTGGTGAACGCCCCAGATAGCAGCGGTTTGCGCAAGATATTTCTCGTGAGTTGTTTCGATTTCGGAACGGGTTCAGGGGACGACATGCGAGACGTCCCCAACCATACTGTATCTGATCACTAGCAGCCGATGCGGCATGCCCACGATGAACGTCCGATCGGCTCCCAGCCCGTCGTGGCGGCATCGACGTCGTGGAAGACCATCCCACGTTCGCTCGGAGAGCCGAGCGAACGTCCACTCTAGCCGAACAAACGAATGCAACCTATTTATTCTAGCTCCCATGTCAAATCAATCTGCTTTGTCGTTCCATCTGTGTTGGTGGGCTGTTTGATGGCAACCTTGGGAACCGCTCAGTCTCCGGATCAGCCATCGACTTGGCGGCATTTTACAGTCCAACAGCGTGACGGTGCCGTCGCGGAGATGAGCCCGATCACATCGACCGACGCGGACATGCCTCGTTGGGCCCGCGACGTTTCGCAGTCCCCCCGCAAGTGGACGAATGCGACCGTCGCCAGCGAGAATGCCGGTGGCAGCGAAGCTTTCTTCTCGCAGCCAATCTCCTACGTGATCGCGCCCACGGAAACGTCAGAACCATTCTATTCGCATAACCATTGCCCCTCGATAACGTGGTTGCCCAATGGCGATTTACTCGCGGTCTGGTATTCAACGGACCGTGAAGTCGGTACCGAACTGACCGTGCTCGCCAGCCGCCTGCGGGCGGGGCAAACCGAGTGGGATCCGTCGAGTGAATTCCTTAAGTGCCCTGACCACAACATGCACGGCTCGAGCGTCTTGCATGACGGGCAGGGAAAAATCTATCACTTCAATGGGATGGGTGCCCAAGGCAAGGAGGGTTGGGAGAATCTAGCGCTGCTGATGCGCACGAGCTCGGACAACGGCGTAACGTGGAGTCCACCCTCCGCGATCGATCCAAACTTTCGACGCCGCAATCAAGTGATCTCTGGGACGTTATTGACGGAAAACGGCGTATTGATTCAACCCTGTGACGCGGTCCCAGGCGGAAACGGTGGCACGGCGCTTCACATCAGTTCCGATCTCGGTCTGACATGGAACGATCCCGGGGCCGGCAAGCCACAACAACAGTTCGTCGCTGGTGGCACGGGCGAAGGAACGATCGCGGGAATTCATGCCAAGATGACTGAACTGAGCGACGGTCGCTGGATGGCGATGGGCCGCGGCGATTCCATCGACGGCAAAATGCCTAAGAGCATCTCTGCTGACCAGGGCAAGACGTGGACTTACTCGGCCAGTGTGTTTCCACCGATCGGAGGTGGTCAGCGACTGGTCCTGCGGCGGCTCAACGAAGGTCCTTTGTTGCTCGTCTCATTCACGACTGGTGACCGCAAACACCCCGAATCCGGCAAGATGAGCTTCATCAATGCTGCAGGGCAGGAGCAATTGGGCCATGGAATGTACGCGGCACTGTCATTCGACGAGGGCGAGACATGGCCCGTTCGCAAACTGCTCACCCCCGGCGAAGGCGATTTCAATGGCGGTGCGTGGACGCAGAAATTCACCGCGACACCCACAAACGCTGAACATGCAGGCTACCTAGCGGCCACACAATCACCCGACAATGTGATTCATTTGATCAGCAGTCAGCTCCACTATCGCTTCAATCTCGCGTGGCTCCAAACCCCGGCACCGGTCGCAAATGAAAGCCGCTGACGGGCAGTGACCACGAATGACTCGAATCACACGAATACGAAAGAAGCGGAGCTCCACCCAGCTTTGATTCGTGTCATTCGTCTAATTCGTGGTTCAATCAAGACGAACGAATTGTCCGCCTGCGACTACGGAGCAACCAACGCAACGTTTTTGAGACCACGAATGACGCGAATCACACGAATAAGAAAGAAGCGGAGCTCCACCCAACTTTGATTCGTGTCATTCGTCTGATTCGTGGTTCAATCAAGACGAACGAATTGTCCGCCTGCGACTACGGAGCAACCAACGCAACGTTTCTGGGACCACGAATCACACGAATAAGAAAGAAGCGGAGCTCCACCCAGCTTTGATTCGTGTCATTCGTCTGATTCGTGGTTCAATCAAGACGAACGAATTGTCCGCCTGCGACTACGGAGCAACCAACGCAACGTTTTTGAGACCACGAATGACGCGAATCACACGAATAAGAAAGAAGCGGAGCTCCACCTAGCTTTGATTCGTGTCATTCGTCTGATTCGTGGTTCAATCAAGACGAACGAATTGTCCGCCTGCGACTACGGAGCAACCAACGCAACGTTTTTGGGACCACGAATGACACGAAACACACGAATACGAAAGAAGCGGAGCTCCACCCAACTTTGATTCGTGTCATTCGTCTGATTCGTGGTTCAATCAAGACGAACGAATTGTCCGCCTGCGACTACGGAGCAACCAACGCAACGTTTTTGGGACCACGAATGACACGAAACACACGAATACGAAAGAAGCGGAGCTCCACCCAACTTTGATTCGTGCCATTCGTGTGATTCGTGGTTCAATCAAGACGAACGAATTATCCGCTAGCGATTACGGAGCAACCAACGCACCGTTTCTGGGACCACGAATGACACGAATCACGCGAATACGAAAGAAGCGGAGCTCCACCTAGCTTTGATTCGTGTCGTTCGTGGTTACTCTCTTCGACAGCGGGCTGCGGTTTCACACGTCCGTAACGCGGCGGGGGCGTTGGCGGGCGGCAGCGGGTTTGACTCGGACCGGTTGGTGAGCTTCGTCAACGCGGGTCTGCAGTTCGCTCTCGCTCGGTCGCGGGGTCGTTCCCGCGGCGGCGTCGAGGTCGCCGAGGTATTCTTCACGCACTTTGGGGTGCCGCTTGACTTCATCGGGTGTGCCATCGATCAGGACCTGTCCCTGGTAGATCACGTAGCAGCGATCGACCGTGGTCAAGATCTCTCGCGCGGCATGGTCTGTAATCAGGACGCTGATCCCGGAATCGCGAAGCTGGGTGATCACCCCTTGGATGGACTGGACCGTCACGGGGTCGATCCCCGCGAAGGGTTCGTCGAGCATCACGATCCTCGGATTCGAAACGAGACAGCGAGCGATTTCGAGCCGTCGTCGCTCGCCACCGCTCAGCCCCGCCGCCGGGCTCTTGCGAATGTGCGTGATGTTGAATTCTTCGAGCAGTTCGTTGGTGCGTTCTTTCCGTCGCTTGCGGCCGAAGCCAAGGAGTTCCAATAGGGCCGAGATATTTTGTTCGACCGTGAGTTTCTTAAAGACACTCGGCTCTTGCGGCAGGTAGCCCATATGCCCGTCGCGGGCGCGGCGAAACATTGGCCAGTCGGTGACGTCTTGCCCAGCCAGATAAACCCGTCCCCGGTCGGGTTGGACCAATCCACAAATCATCCGAAAACTGGTTGATTTCCCAGCACCGTTTGGCCCGAGCAAACCCACAATTTCGGCTTCGTCGACGGTCAAGTTCACACCATCGACCACTCGTCGTCGTCCGTAGGTCTTTTGCAGACCAATGGCCTCGAGAATAGGTTCCCGCTCGACGACGTCCGTTTGAGCGGAGTTCGGTAGCGTGGCGGTATCGAAATCGTCGGACATGGCGGCGGCCCGGCATCTCAAGAGGGTGAAATAGGTGGTGGATGATGGCTACCATCGCAAAAGTCCGCCGCCAGCACAATCTCGACTCGCGCGCCAACTCAACGAATGTCGGGACCAAATCCTCGAACAATACGCCAACCACCCGCAGACCGCAGCCCACACCCCCCGTTCCTACCTGTTCTATCCCCACTCTCCTGACCACGCGTCAAACGCGGGATTCAAACACATTGAGAGCCTACAGCGAGCTGAATACCCCCAATGCGGCAAAGCTACCGCCACAAATCACCCGCAATCACCAAAGTCCCCCCAGTCCTCCTGCTTTCGGTGAGCAGCCTATCGCAACCACCGATGCGACGGTTTGGCACTCTCAGGCAGACAAACGTGCATTTCCAGCAGGTTTGGCACCGATACCCACATCTAGCAAGACCGACGCATGGCGCCAAACGACGACGGAGCTACGCAGCGAGAAATCAAATTTCGCCGCTGTGGGAATCGAAGGCAAGGCAACTGCGATCCATGGCGGTTATTTCTCTCTGCATGTAGGCGGCATCAGATAGCGATTCGGACCAATGCTATCGAGACATTTACTACTACCATTATGGACTTTGGGGAGTTAATAACAGCAATGAAGCTTAGTAAACTAGCGCTTATCGCAGCCATCGCATGTGGCATCCACTCGGGCACTGCCTCAGCAGAGCAAAACAACAACATCCAATTGAGTTCGCACGTATCACAGTGTGATTGTGGCCAACCCGTTTGCGGATGCGAATCCGCCGGGCCAACCTACGATCTCGGAGATTTCGCTCTGGACAGCTGTGACGGAGACATTTGTGACGGCGGGTGCGATTCCGCAGGCGGTTGCGATAGCGGCCTGTGCGGCGGGAAGGACCTCGGCGACCCGTGGCAGCTCTTTGAAGACCGCAACGGATGGTCCTTCGGTGGCTGGTCGGAACTCGGCTACTTCACCAGCAATAACGCCGGAAATGGCATCCTCGGAGCTGGCGGAGCCCCTGCTAACTTCAACAACTATGCCGACCACGTCCAGCTGCAGCAGCAGTGGCTCTACGCTGAGAAGGCGACCGACGGCAGCGACGGACTGAGTTTCGGTGGTCGGATCGACTATCTCTATGGTACCGATGGTCCTGACACCCAGGCATTCGGCATCGCCAACAATAGCTTCGACAACCCGTGGGATAATGGTGGTGCCTATGGCCACGCAATCCCACAGCTTTACGGCGAAGTGGCCTACGGCAATACCAAGGTGAAAGTGGGTCACTTTTTCACCATCGTCGGTAATGAAGTGGTCGCAGCGACCGGAAACTTCTTCTACAGCCGTCAATTCACGTTCTACAATGCCGAGCCCTTCACCCACGGCGGTGTGCTGGCAACACACACTTTCGACAACGACAAGACGGTTGTGCACGGTGGTTGGGTAGCAGGTTGGGACAGTGCGTTTAGCGACAATGGAGACGCGTTCTTGGGCGGCATTAGCCACCAATTCACGGACAACTTCAACTTGCTCTATGCGACCTGTATCGGACGCTTCAACGACGACGTTGCCAGCCCTAACTACGGCGAACGCGGTTCGGTTCAAAGTTTCATCGCGACAACACAGTTGACCGACAAACTGCTGAACTTGACCCAGTTTGATTACTTGGGAACCGAGGACGCCGCCGACGCGCTCGTGCGTCGCACCTACGGTCTGAATACATACTTCATCTATGAAGTGTCGGACCGTTTGGCGTTGGGAAGCCGTACGGAGTATTTCAACTGGGCAACGCCACAAGTACGTGCTGCAAATCCGGGACTGAAGAGTGCCGATCTGTTCAACCAAACCGTTGGCATCAACTACAAAGTCAACTCGAACCTGATGGTTCGTCCTGAAGTGCGTTGGATTGTCGACTACGACCGGACCGGCGTCAACGAAGACAAGGCACGCAACAAGGCTATCTTCGGCATGGACGCGATCTTCACTTTCTAAATCGGATCCGTTCCCGCAGTAGAAAGATAGCAATGAACCACAGCGGCGCTGTCACCAGCGCCGCTGTCCAGGGGATACTGAATCGCTGAACCTCGACCATCACAGCAAAGCTGGCGACCGGTTCGGTCGGCGACTCTGCCGCGAGGTCGACGATCTCGATTTGCCATGCCCCGGTATCGGGTAGCATCAACTTCGCCGATTGCAGCAGCCGATTCGTCGAATCAGCATGACTTGCTCGGCCCTCTACGACACGGTCGCTTTGCCGGTGTCGACACGTGACATGCAGCGTTTCTTCGCCGATGACGTGTCCTTGAGCAACGTCTTGAATCAACAAACTGATATCCGCAATCCCGGGCTGCAGCGGTGTCGGAGAAGTGAAGGCGGTGTATCGGCGTCCGTCAACGACGTGGCTCAACTGCAGCCTACCGCCATCGGCAATCGCGTGCGGTGCCATCGCAGAACTCATCAGTGCTATGCCGATCAACGTGCTGACGAAAATGGAACGCATCTCACATCCCTGTCATCAAGGCACCACGCATTTGCATCGGCTGCAGCAGCACCCACACGCAGCAGAAATAGAACGCGATCATCAGTGTTAGCCAGGGTATCAGTGGACGCCAGCCAACACGGCCTCGATCGGATGCGTGATGGGCAATCCGGTAGCCCACCACGAACGACATGCAGAGGCCCACGCCCAGGAAAATCAATTCCAGCGGCAACAGCCAGGGTATCGAATCAGCCCGACAGCAACAGCAGGCGACCGGGCCGACCGTAAACTCCCCGCCCGTCCAGTCGCTCCACATCCGAGCTCCCGCGACCAGCACAGCGTCCGCACTCGTAAAAAGATGAAACGAATAGTGAGCGAGCCACATTCCGAACCCCAGCGGGACGAGAGCGGGCGCGAAACGGGCAATTTCCGATCGCCGTGTCATCGTCGTCACGATGATCCACGGGACCAGAATCAGGGCCGCGAACAACCCCGCCGTGAGGACCGGCAATCGCCCCACACCGAGCCAACCCACCATCCTGTCCTCCCAACCGAGCACCGGCCCCGTCATCCATGCTGCGTTCACCAAAGCGGCAAAGAACAGAAGGATAATCATGGCCGCTAAATCGGGGCGTTCGCTGTAGCGGCGGATGCTCGACCGCGAGCGGTCGCTCGTTAAGTCCAAGGTGCGGGGCACCGACATGAGGACCACATTGTCATGCGGGCAAGCGGTGACGCAGTCAAAGCAAAAGGTGCAGTCCATATTGCCGTGCTTGCGGGGCTGAAACAAATGTGTCTGACAACCGGGCGCGGCCGCGTTCCCCGCGATGCAGTCTTTGGTAGTGCAGTTCGAGCAAGCTTGGCTGTCGGACACGCCGATCTCAGTCGGGGAGATCATCGACTGAACAAAATTGAATTGCCCAATCGGACACACATACTTGCAAAAAGGTGCGTGGACGAAAAATAATTCGAAGCCAACCGCAGCCGAAAAGAACCCGATCGCGATCATCGCCGTCCAAAACGGCCGATCCCACAACGCGAACGCTTCATAACCCCAAAAGAACAACACCAACGTTCCAATCGCCAGCCATTTGTTCTGCAGCGGCCGCGGCCATTGCCGCCGCCGAGGCAATGGTAGGTGTAGCCAGCACACGATCGCGTTGACACACTTCTGCAGCGAGGTGAACGGGCACACCATGCAAAAGAAATTACCTCCCACCAGCAGCGTCAGCACCAGGATGCCTCGCCAATGGATCCATGGCAGCACACCAGCAAGGTTCAGCGGCGATACTTGAGGGCCCCAGATCCCGTCAACGATGACGAGCAGCGCCAACGCGAACATCCCCGCTCGCAGTACCGAACGGGTGACGGCCGATTGAAACAGCAGATGAACGCATGACTGCCGGTTTCCGCGCGACTGCCCCGAGACACCTGCGATTGCTAGGCCGACCGATCGACCGCGAGACGCTGATTTTCGCGGGACAGCGTCACCCTGACTAGCCGCCTGGGTGCTAGCCGCCTGGGTGCTAGCCCCGACGCGGCGAACAGGATCGGCCGTCGCCATCAGTCGACCAACAACGTGCACCAGCCCAATCAAAAACGCGAGTGACATGGGAACCCACATGATCGCGCCCGCGATCGCTTGATCGGTCAGCGGATCAATCCCCCATAGGCTGGGCATTCGTTCGTAATTCGTGTAGAGAACCTGATCCGAAAACGTCAGGATACCCGCGAGGGCTGTGCCCTGAACTCCAGCTAAAAACAGGTAGGGAACCAACCAAAATTGCGATTGCGGCCGCCGTGATGGATACGGCTGCATGACCGGCCACCAAAACAGAATCGACGTCGTCAGAAAACAAAAATGCTCGACACGGTGCCACACGTCAGACCGCAGCGCAAGATCATAAAAGTACGGCGCATGCCAAATCCATAACGAGGCGACAAAGAGGCACCACGTCCACGCCGGATGGAAGAGGCGTGAGAGCAACCCACGCAGTGGACGCCACGTCGCGAACGGCGTGATCCATCCATCACGGAATCCCTTGGGCAGTCCCGCAATCACAGGCAGCGTCGGCGCGGAATACAGCAGTAGCGGCGGCGCGACAATCATCAGCAGCAAGTGCTGCACCATGTGTACCTGCAGCGAAAAACCCGCCAACGCGTCGAGCGGCGACTGCAGGGCAACGAAGACGACGACCATCCCCATCGCAAAGGATGCAGCCTGCATGCCCGAAAACGGTGAATCACGTTTCTGCCGATAACGCCACCAGCCACGCATGTAGACGATCACGCTCAACATCAGCCCCAGCAACACCGTCGGGCTGAACTGCCACGAGCTGAGGATCGCGATCCAATCGGCCTGACTCACGGCGTTGTTCTTGCGGCGTCAGAACCGATCGCAGGATTTGTCGCACCGGGCGTACCCGAGGCCGGTGCGGGCGCCGACGATTTTGCCACTGGCGCCGTCAATGCTGGGGCCGCAGGCATCTTCGCGGGCGGTTGCCCCGCGGGCCGCATCGCCATCAGAAATGCTACCAATGCTTTCGTCTCGGCACTACTGAGTTTCTGACCGTAAGCGGGCATGTTCCCACCACCCTGGACCACCTGACGAATCATCGCCTCGCGGTTCAGTCGCGTCCCCACATCGGTTAAGTCTGGCCCGCGTTGGCCGCCCCGGCCATCGAGCGCATGACAGTTACGGCACGCCTTGTTCTGCAGCACCACGGCCCCCTGCAATTCGAGCGGTGCGAGTTCCTTGACAATTCGCGTGGGCACCGCCTCACTGCTCCAGGCATCCATTTGGGGGGACCATGGCGAAACCTGCCCATACCAGCCCAGAATCGTCAGACACACAAACATCATCGTGACCACCAACACGGCGACCGGCCGACGACGGGCACTGCGCTGTCCTGTCCCCGAGATGAACGGGATCGCGACCAGCACCAATAGACCGAGCACAGGCATGCCCAGCATCAAAAATGTCTCCATCGATGCTGGGGACAATGCCGCGACCGCGAACAAAGGCAGGAAGTACCAGTCAGGTCGCGGTTCGGCGTGGACGATGGTTGGATCCGGTAGCGCCATCGGCCCCTTGGGCCCGAGCGTCACCGCCAACCCCACCACCACCAACACTGCCGCGGCACAGGCGATCCCATCCCGGTACACGGCATGTGGAAAGAACGGCACACCGCGGTCGAGCAGTTTCTCATACTTCGCATCATACGTTGCTGGATCGACCGGTTCATCAGGTTCGGGAGGTTCGGAGATGCCACGTTTGACCACCAAATAGATATGCCCCGAGAGCAACAAAACCAACAGCGTGGGCAGGACAAAGACGTGCAGCGAATAGAACCGCCCCAGTGTGTTGGTGCCGATGATCTCTCCGCCCAAAATCAGGTGCACGATCGAGGGACCAGCCCAGGGGACCCGGCCCGCCGCGGCTGCCGCAACACTCACACCCCAATAGGAATCCGAATCGAACCGCAGGACCTGTCCGCTGAACGCGAGCCCCAGCGTCAACACCAACAATCCCACGCCGAATAGCCATGTGACTTCACGCGGATACTTGAACGCCCCCATTAAAAACACTTGTGTCATGTGAACGATCAGCATGACGACCATCCCCGTGGCCGACCAATAGTGAATCGAACGCAGCAGCCATCCGAACGGTGTGACCTCATTGAGTTCGATGAGACTATCGTAGGCGGACTGAGCCGTCGGCTCATAAACCATCGCCAAACAAATCCCGGTCACCACCTGCAGTAGGAAAAACGTCATCGTCACACTGCCAAAGACATACCACCAGCCCTTCTTCTGAGCGACTTCGGCGGGGATCGGATGCCGCATCACCGGCCAGATCGACTGCCGCAACTGCAGCCGTGATTCGAACCAGTTCAGCGAATCGATCGCTCCCTTCTTGATGGCGATGAGCGGTTTCATGCGGGTTGCTGCAGCGTGGGAAGGTGACCGAGTTTTACCATCAAGCTGCCCGCTTCAATGCGGTGCTCGTATTCATAGAGCCCCCGCGGCGGCGGCCCGGAGGCATGCGAACCATCGTCATAGAACACACCGCCATGACAGGGACACATGAATAAGCCCGCCGTCGGGATCCAGTTCACCGGGCATCCCAAGTGAGTGCAATTGATTGCAAAAATCTGGAATTGCGCACCCGTCACATGCCGCACATAGACGGCGATCTTCCCGCTATCGCCATCAGTCGTTTTCCCCAGTGGGTTGCGGAGATCGACCAGGCGGGTTTCTCCCTCGGGAAATTCGGTAACGCTTCCCGCCTCGATCCACTGGTCAGGGTCCTTGGCGAGTGGCCCGAGTAAAAACCCGATGATCGGGATCCCGGTAACCGTCGCGGCCAGACCGCCGAGCACGTACGTACTCCACTCCAAGACGCCTCGCCGCGAAACCGACGCGGCGCTTTTGCATGGACAATCGCCATTGCCTTGATCACTCATTCTCATGTTTCCCCTGTTGAATCATTCGCACGTAGGCCGCGATGTCGACGATCTCTTGCGACGTCAATGGACGCCCCAATTTTGACTCCTTGCCGCTCTCCATATAATTCGGCATCTCCAAATCCGGGCGGCCCGTGATGATGATCCGGCGGAGTAGTTGGTCGCTGATCAGTTGCCCAAATTCGCGACCTGCAATCGAACCGGCGTCACCACCGCGTCCCTCATCACCATGGCACGTCGCACATACCGTTGCAAACAGGCTTGCTCCCTCAGCCACATTCCCCTGCTGAATTCCCGCCGGATCGTCGGCGCTGACCCGGTACTCCGGCAAATTTCCAGGTGGCTCCTCGAGCGGTTGTGCCCACCGATCGCGGATCCCCGACACGAGAATTTGGACCTGTTTGTCTGTCAGCGAGCCGCCCTGCGTGCGATCAAAAGCGGGCATCAGCGTGCCGGCACGACCACCAACGACGAGGTGGGTCAAATCCTCGCTGGAAATGATTGCTTGGAACAATCGATCGTTCAATGGCGGCGCGGGCCCCCATTGCCCATCCGCTCCGTGACAGCCCGAACAATTTTCGCCAAACAAAGCCGCGAAATCGCTGACCTGATCAGGACGGACATAGCGATCCGCGGGGTTTGGTTTCCCACACCCGACTGCCACCATGGCAACGACCAGCCAAGCCATACCGAACCGCTTCATGACTCACCCCCACCAGGCGAACCACCGTCGACGCGCCTGGCTGTCGCCTTCTTCGCCCTCACCACGTACATCCCCATCGTCAATCCATACGCAAACTGGGACACGATGAACCACGACCACACGATGTGCTGACTCATGAGAGGATTGAGAATGCCGATCGACCCATAGAGTACGCCCGTCCACATCAGTGGCGCCACCACGCCGCCCCAGAACACGGGCGACATCGGTAGGGTGGGCAGCACGATACAGAAAAACAACCCGACCGAGGCCGAGGCAATCAGGTGCAACACCAGTGCGATGACGAAAGCGGTCGCGTTAAAACGACCCAGCTCCAGACTACTGACGTCGTCAAATCGTGTCAGCACGATCCCCGCGAGCATGTTGATCGGGTACCAAATCCCACGGCCACTGACGATGCCAAACAGCATCGCGGTACACGCCATCACACCTCCGCCGAGTAACCCTCCCACAACACCGGAGGCATAGGGATGCACACGTTCAGGAAAGTGACTGCGATGGCCCGGCAAACCAGGACGCGGTTGGGCGACGCGACGAGTCGACACGGCGACTGCTTTGGCACGCTGCTCTCGCGGCACCCAGGCCTCCTCGATTTCCCCGCAGCCTGGTGCCAACTCACCCAGCCACCCGCGAATCGCAAACAGCAACACAACCACACCTGCCACGGAGATGAACGGATTGGTCGCGATCCCGACGGCCGCCAAGGCCGCACCGGCAGCCGTCAACATCGGCATTGCCGTCGGTGCCGGCATCGCGATCGTTTCGGTCTCTTCGCTTTCTTCGCTCATAAAATGCTCACTCACCTTCGCCGCAGAGGACTACAAATACACCACGGCCACGATCACGATCCACACCGTGTCGACCAAGTGCCAATACCACGACACCAACTCAGGCACCTCGCTATCCTCGGCCATCTGTCGTCGCCGATGTTTCCAAACCAACAGACTCATCACGCCCAATCCGATCGTCACGTGCGCGGCATGAAAACCAATCAACGTAAAAAATGTCGAACCAAACAAATTCCGACTGATCGTCAACCCATCATGGACAATCAATTGATACCACTCGTAGGCCGTGCCACACAGAAACATCGCCCCCAGTGAAATCGTCACCAACATCCAGCGTGTGAATCCCGAAACGTCGCAGCGTCCAAATGCTCTGACCGCAAACCCAATCGTCACACTACTGGTCAGCAAGAACACACTATCCAAAATGGCCAGTGGCAAGCTCAGAGATGTCTCCGGTGTCGGTCCATGCAGCGTCGCCCCTTTGTAGGTGATGTATGCGATCAGCAATGTTGCGAAGAACACAGCCTCCGAACATAAAAACGTCAATACGCCGACCTTCGTCGCCGAAGGCATCCGTTCGTGCTTCGACGGTGCCGGTTCACGCATGGGCCGCGTATCGCTCGCGGAAATCATCTCACTCATGCAACCAATCCGGATCTTCGGGGTGTTTTTGATCCCACAACGGGCGGCGACTGCAAACGACGGGTATCTTTTCAAAATTGTAAGACGCCGGTGGTGAACTGGTCGCCCATTCCAACGTCCACGCGTCCCAAGGATCGTCGCCAGCAACCTTGCCATGCCGCAGCGACCAGAGCAAATTGACGAACAGGACCGCGAAACCAGCACCCATCACAAAGCCGCCGATCGTCGAGATCTGATTCCAAATCTCCCACCCCTGTCCGGGCTGGTACGTGTAGACACGCCGCGGCATGCCCATCAGCCCCGTGATGTGCATGGGCGCAAAGGTGAGGTTGAATCCGATCAACTGCAGCCAAAAATGCCACTTGCCCCACGTCTCATCAAGCATCCGTCCGGTGGCCTTGGGGTACCAATAATAGAATCCCGCCATCAACGCAAACAAACTGCCGCCAAATAACACATAGTGAAAGTGGGCGACTAAAAAGTAGCTATCCGAAATTTGCCAGTCGACGGGCACCGCCGCCAACATCACCCCCGTCAGCCCGCCGATCAAGAACATCGACAGAAAACCAAGTGCAAACAGCATTGGAGTTTGCAGCCGCAGACGACCGCCATACAGCGTTGCGGTCCAATTGAAAATCTTGATCCCGGTGGGCACGGCAATCAGAAAACTAGCCGCCGAAAAGAATGCGTCCAACGCATCATCCAAGCCGACGGTGAACATGTGGTGAGCCCACACGCCCATGCTGATGAATCCGATCGCTGCGGTCGACATGGCCAGCGTCGTGTGTCCAAAAATGACTTTGCGGGAAAACACCGGCACCACCTCCGAAATGATCCCGAAGGCGGGCAACGCCATGATGTACACCTCAGGATGCCCAAAAAACCAAAACAGGTGCTGCCACAATACCGCCGATCCGCCCGCCTGGGTATCAAAAAAGTGTGCCCCCAAATGCCGGTCCATCAACAGCATCACCTGCGCAGCGGTCAGCGGCGGAAACGCGAAGACAATCAACCACGCGTCGACTAACATCATCCAAACGAACAGGGGCAATTTACCAATCGTCATGCCCGGGGCACGCATCGACACGATCGTGGCAATCAAATTGATTGCAAACATCAGCGTTCCCACGCCGCTAATCAGCGTCGCGAGAATCCAGTAGTCGACACTGCTGCCGCGTGAATAGGCAGGAGAGGTTAACGGTGCGTAGGCAAACCAGCCCACATCGGGCGCCGATCCAGCCCCGTATAGAGCCTCGCCGGTGAAATAGCTCAGGTACAGAATCGTGCCGCCAAACAACGACATCCAGAATCCCAACGCGTTGAGCCTCGGAAACGCCACGTCACGCGACCCGATCATCAACGGGATCAGGTAGTTAGAAAACCCCGCGATCATCGGCATGACCACGAAAAAAATCATCGTGGTACCGTGCATCGTGAAGAGCTGATTGAACGTATCAGCGTCAACCAGGGTGTTATTGGGAGACCATAACTGCATGCGAATCCAGATAACTTCCAGGCCACCGATGACCAGGAAAAACAAACTCATCATCAGGTACATCAACCCGACACGTTTGTGATCCACCGTCGTCACCCACCCATGCAGCCGCGTGACCAGGGGTGGCGTGTTCGATTCGATGGTGGATTCGGCAATCGTCATGGTTTACTCCAAGGTGATCATGTAGTCGACGATTTGCTCAACATCGGTATCCGACAATCGCATGTCGGGCATCCGGCATCCCGACTTGTCCAAATTGGGATCCTTGATCCATCGCGTCAGATGCTCCCGATCATTCTTCATGATCCCTGCGGCAATCGTTTGCCGGCTCATCAAATGGGTCAGATCAGGACCGAATTTGCCCGTCGCATGTGTCCCGCGAACCGTGTGACAGTTCGCACATGCCAGGTCCATGAAGCGAGCTCGCCCGGCCGTGGCTGCCGAGGATAAAGTCTCCGAGGATGCTGGACTCTGCTGCTGGGCGATGATCCATTTGGAAAACTCCGCGGGCGTGACGGCACGCACACGAATCAACATCTTTGCGTGCTGCGTCCCGCAGTATTCAGCACAGCGACCAGCGAATGTCCCCTCATGATCAGCCTGAATCCACATTTCGTTCGTCTTGCCAGGAATCAAGTCCGTCTTGCCTGCCAGCCGCGGCACCCAAAAACTGTGGATCACGTCCGCAGCTTCCAGTTGGAGATAAATCGGCCGATCGGTGTCCTCATCGCTGACCGGAATGACCAGCTCATTGGCCGTCGTGAAACCGTGATCGGGATACTCAAACTCCCACCACCATTGATGCCCGACGACCCGCACCCGCTCGGCATTCTCCGCGGGTGGATCGACTCGCAAATCGACCACAGATCGAATGACGACCAAGGCCAACACCAACACAATCATTAAGGGAGCGACCGTCCAAGCGATTTCGATCGGCTGGCTTCCGTACAACTGGGGTGGCTCCGATTCACCATCCTCAGCCCGCTCACGAAAGCGATAGATAAACAGGAGGAGCGCCCCGGTTACCGCTATGAAAATGACGCCGCAGACGGCGATCACCAACCAGAACAAATTCACAATCGACTCGGCCGCCGGTCCCGCGGGATCGAAGACCTCTGGAATCTGAGCAGCCGCCTGCGATGCCGTCACCAAAATCCCAAGCGCACCCGCCGCCATTGGCATCCACATGCGACTTCCTCGATTACGCATTCGGCAACTCGCTGGCATGGTGATCACTGAGCCCGCAATTCCATGGTGCAAGACAGAATAGAACGAAGTACGAATCCATTCGCGACAACGTACCTAGCATAGGCCGTTCCAAACCGAACAGAAAGGGGAGCAGGCTGACCATCGGTTCCCGACAAACTTGCTCCGCCTGTCGAGTATCCATGCAGCAAGCGCACTTCGATCGACCGTTACTCCGCAGGCGACTGTGGCGTCATGGCCGATATGAGCTCAGCGACTTCAATCGTCGCAAATGTGGTGGCGTAGTCGGACATGGCATACGGGATCACCAGGTGATCTCCGTGTACGATGGCACCACAGGAGTAGACGACGTTCGGAACGTAACCCTCTCGCTCGACTTCGTTGGGAGTGATCAGGGGTTCGTGTAGTCGCGCGATGATCTTGGATGGATCGTCTAGATCCAACAGCATCGCGCCGATGCTGTACTTTCGCATCGGACCCACGCCATGGGTCAGCACGAGCCAGCCGGAGTCCGTTTCGATCGGTGAGCCGCAGTTACCGATCTGGACGTATTCCCACGGGTTGGTGGGTTTGACGATGAGCTCTTTCGTGTGCCAAAAATACAGCATGTCCGAATACATCAAGAACAGGTGTTCGCCATCCTGCCGCCCCAGCATCGCGTAGTGCCCGTTGATCTTTCGCGGGAACAACGCCATGCCTTTATTGGAGACCGCTGGCCCATTGAGCGTGTGCATTCTGAACCGCAGGAAGTCCTTCGTTTCAAGCAGTTGGGGCAACACCATTTCACCGTCGTAGGCGCTATAGGTCGCATAGTAACGGCAGCTGCCGTCGTCATCGTGGAAATGAACGAATCGTGCGTCTTCGATGCCGTTGGTTTCCGTCGGACTGAATGGAAAAATCACGCGTTCGGATAATTCGTGATCGGGCGTGTATTGAATTTCGTAATTGGATTTCGCCAACATCACGACTTGCTCCACCAGCGGTGCGAGCTCGTTGTGGCGAGCTCGTTGCTCGCGCAGTGCAGTCCTCAAACACGTTTCGAGTTGATCCAGCGTGAACTCAACAGGGAGCTCCGCTAGAACATCGTAGGTAAATGGATTGCCCAGGCCCAGTTCGATTAACTTGCGTCGGAATAAAACATTATCGTAACAGGAATCCGGCACGTATCGTGGCGTTGTGACGAACCGGATGGGGTCGTCAATGGTGATCTTTAAATCACTGCCGATGGTCCCACTGCGAAAGACGATCGACGAGATATGTCCCTCACCGACTGCCCTCAGACTCATGGCAAACCGCCTCGATCCCGGCGCTAGATTCGTCTGGTCGGGATGCCACACCAGGGAGGGATTGAACAATGCAGCCGATTCCAGGGCGTATTCCTGCGTGAAGTATGCGCCGAGCAGCAACTGACGGTTCTCGCTCAAGGGCGTATCGGTGAGCAGGTGGTGACGCAGGTCGTGAAACCGCTGTTGAAAGAATGCCTTCGGTTTTTGATGACGGCCATAGAACTCTTTGAGGACTTGCGCCAGCAGGTTGTCGACCTCCAGTTCCGAGAGTGTCGAAACACGGGCGATCACCCGCAGCACACGCTCGTTTCCCGGCGGCTGGAACGGCCGCAGTACGACACGTTGTTTATTGGGCGAGAGTACGATTCCGGTTCGATTGACTTGCATAATATGCCTGGGGAGCGTTGCTTGGGATTCACATCAAATCTCGTGGCGGAATTCGCCACGAGTGACGACTGTCGGCAAACGAATAAATCGTCGACGACGACGGATAGTGGTTTTGGCTATCGCTCGAGTGTCCGCATGGCGAGTTGGCGCATTTCGGCTAGCGAGAGTAGGAACGCAAGCGTCGATTCGGCACCCTGGTTTTGATTGACTTGGTTTTCCATCAAGCCGTCATAACAACCGCCTGTGGACGCATCGTAAATGGGCTCCCCGAGGTCGTTACGCCCCAGGAACCAGTCGAATGCTAAATGCGCTTGTTCCACCCAGAAAGGATCCGCACTGGCCACAAAGGCTTCGATGGATGCCGCAACCATCGCGTGAGCTTCAATCGCTTGCTGGTCAAATACCGCCGCCACGCCACCCTCACGGGAGAATCCATTGGAGCCAATCGGTCGAAAACGGCCTCGAGGCGAAAGGTGCTGCTCGCAGAGCCAACGCAGAGACTCCAAGCCGATCTCGGTCGCACGCGGCTCGTGGAAGCAGCGTCCATGAGTGATTAATGATTGCGACAATCTCGCATTATTGTACGTCATGATATTCTCGAACCACGGCCAACTCTCCGTCGCGGTCGCGTCGTACATCGTAATGAGCCGTTCGGCGAGTCGCTGACTCATCGTGACAGCCTCTTGATCGCCACTGTAGCGTCTGAGGTACTCATGAATCCCAAGGATCCCAAGAGCCCATGTTCGAGGCGACGTTGTGTTCTCGCACGCTGGCAGCGCCCGATGAAATAGCTCGCCCGCCCAAGCGACCAATCCCGCCCGACGGGACCGACCGACACATGTCCCCAATGCCCACAACGCGCGGCCTTGCGCATCGTCCGAGCCATCGTCTTCCAACCATCGCCGCTCGTAGCTCATGAAGTTTCGAAAGCGACCTTTGTCCCGGTCAAATGCCACGTTGAGGAATGCCGCATAACGGGAGGCGAGTGAATGAACCTCCGGTGAATCTTTCCCTAACTCTTCGAGAAACACTGTCAGGATCAAGGCTCTGGCGTTGTCGTCGGTGCAGTAACCGTGGGTATGATCGGGAATCGTATAGATGGCATGTTGCACGATGCCTGTGGAGTCACTGAGGTGCCGCAGGTGACTGAGCTGCATCTTCGGTAGCGCGAGTGGCTGTTCATCGAGAGTGCGAACGGCCAGCGGTTTCCGCGGGGTGCTGCGTTCCTCTCGCGCGCGGTTGAACGAAGCGACATATAACTGGGAAACTCGGTCCCAGGTCATGCTTCGCCCCAGCCGGTGGGCCTCTGCCCGCATCGCCAAACGCCTATCGTCATCGCCGAGCAAATCAATGACCGCATGGGCAATCGCCGACGAGTCAGCGAAGGGGACGAGCACTCCGCGATCATCCGCCAGTAGTTCTTCGGCATGCCAATACGGCGTGGAGATGACCGCTTGTCCACACCCGAACGCGTATGCCAACGTTCCCGAAACCGCCTGCTGGACATTCAGGTAGGGCGTGATGTAGAGATCCGCAGCTCCAATGAATTCCGTAAGCTCTTCGAGTTCAACGAACCGGTTATAGAAGCTCACGTGCTTCGTGATCCCCAAGTCTTTCGCCATGCGTTCCAAACTGATTCGATAACGCTCGCCTTGCTCTCGAATTAAGCTCGGGTGCGTCGCGCCCAGCACGAGGTAGACGAAGTCGGGGAAACTAGCCACGATTTCGGGGATCGCTTGCAGCACGTACTCGATTCCCTTGCCGGGTGAAAGCAAACCGAACGTGAGTGCGACCGCCTTGTCTTCAATGTTGAACTGCTCTTTCAGAACTCGCTGATCGGTGTCGGGAACACAGGGGATCCCATGTGCGATCACGTCCACCTGGTCGCTATCAACGGCGTACGTGTTCATCAGAGTTTGGCGACAACGCTCCGTCATCACGACCAGCCGCGTCGACAACCGAATCAACTGGCCCATGACAGCACGCTGCGTTTGGTTGGGCTCCGACAGCACGGTATGCAACGTGGTGATGACCGGCATTCGCAGATCTTGCAAAAGTGCCAAAACGTGACTGCCACAAGAACCGCCATAGATGCCAAATTCATGCTGCAGCGAGACCACGTCGACATTGCTGCAATTGAGGAAATCGGCTGCCGCTCGGTAGTCTTCGAGTTCTTGCTCGGCGACCCGAAATTGCACTTCACTCTCGTACGTATACACGCCCGCAATGTCGTCCATGGGAACAACAATGCACTCCGCGCCTGAACTCTTTGCGATCGCGCCCCGCAGGTCGTGAGTGAATGTTGCAATGCCGCATTTGCGTGGCAGGTAGTCGCCAACGAATGCAATTTTGAGTAAGCCGTGTGTGGTCATGATTGAAGTTTACCTTTAAATAAATAGCGTCGTTCCGAATGAGGGCGAACGCGCTGCGTTCGCTGGGGTGGCTGCCGACCGCAGAACGCTCGGGCACACTGATTCATTCCGCGTTCCCAAACGCTCCCAGAACAGACGCTTTTGAAAACAATGCAGTAGCGACACAGGTGTCGGCCGCTCCGTAAAATACTTGTAGTTTCTCGCCCAGATCCAACATTGCCGTTGGAAACACGACGTTCGGCACAAAACCGCTAATTTCATAGTCCATCGTGGGCCACATGATCGGCGCGCTCGAACGAGCGATCACGCGACTCGGATCGTCCCGATCCAACAACAGTGCGCCCGCGGCATATTGGCCGACCGTGCCAGCGATGTGGGGGGATGCACTGCCGTGGTAGAGTGTCAGCCACCCTTGATCGATTAAAATCGGTGGCGTTCCACTGCCCACACGGTCGCGTTCCCAAGGACGAGCCCCGCCGAGAAACGGAGCATGGCGGCCCCAGTGAATAAGGTCGGGCGAGCGGGCGATCCAGATTTGTGGTGGGTGAAAGTGCGATCGTGGGTTCGGGCGATGCAGTGCCACATAGTCACCCGCGATGCGTTCGGGAAACAAAACGACGTCTTTGTTCTCACTTGGAAATATGATTCCATGACGTTGGAACGTCACGAGGTCCGTCGATGACATCAGAGCTGTCGCCGCACCCGATCGCGAGACGGCCACGTAGGTGATCCAGTAGGTCTCGTCGATCTTGGTCATCCGAGGGTCTTCGATGCCGTACTCTTCCAAAACGCCCTCGGGCAGCAGCGCAGCAACGGTTTGCCAAGCTCTGGTTTCGGTCGATTGGCGAAGCAGCTGGAAGTGAGAAACCGACGTCAGTCGAAGATCGCCACTGTCTTTTAACGCGACCACCCGCGCATCGGTTGGCTGCCGGTCCTGATCACGCGTCCAATCCACGGTCGCCTCTCCACCCGATGACCAGCGGGGAAGCCCTGTCCAGCCGAGCCGCTTCTCCGCCGGGCGCTCGGCGACTCTCGCTAGCATGACCAGTTCATCGCCGACCATCACGACGGCGGGATTAAAAACTCCAACAACCTCCCATCCTCGCTGTGAGGGGCGGACGTCACATGGTTGTACTAGCAGTGAGCTCGACAGTCGGGCGGTCATGTGCTGGCGCCCTGCACTTGTGACGAAGTGCGCTGCTGTTCGGATCGAGCCATCGATTGGCCGGCCTCCGATAAAACCTCGCGCACCTCATGCGGACTTCCACACGCGAGCGCTCGTTTCGCCAACTCGCGTGCGACTGCAACATCCATTTTCGCGATGGCAGCACGCATCTCGCTCGCCCGCGAAACACTGAGGCTTAGTTCATCAATCCCCAATCCAATCAATAGCGACGCAAACCCCGGTTCGCCTGCTTCTTCACCGCAGACGCATACGGGGCAATCCCACTTCTGCGCCGCGACAACCACTTGATGGATCGCTCGCAAGACCGCCGGATGCATCGCGGTGAAATGATCACTTTCATCAGAGAGCTCACGATCCGCTGCCAGCAGAAACTGGGTGAGATCGTTCGTCCCGATGGCGATGAAGTCGGCGAGTTCGAGGATTTCGTCTAAACAGAACAAGGCAGCAGGCGTTTCGATCATCGCGCCAATTTGCGGGCGTCTGAACGCCTCGCATTCGTTCATCACTTCCTCGACAATGTCGATGGCCTGCCCAAAATCGTGCCCGCCGATCACCATGGGAAACAGAATTCTAACGTCCGCGGTTTGTGCAACTTGCACGATCGCCGTCAGTTGCTCTCGAAACAGATCTCGCTCAACCAGCGAGAATCGCAAACCTCGCAAGCTCAAACTCGAGGGAGCAATGTGAGGGTCAAGCGATAGAAACGGCGGAAGCTTGTCTCCGCCGAGGTCGAAGGTACGGATGACCAAGGGGCGATCGCTAAGCCCTTCGGCCATCTGAGTGTAGATGCGACGTTGAGATTCCGTGTTCGGGCGGTCGTTCGATTGCAAGTACAGAAACTCGGTACGGAACAGCCCCACGCCCGCGAATTCGCGAGCCAAAACGTGGTCGAGGTCAGCCGGCAATCCAACATTCGCGAAGAGCGAAATCTCGGTTCCGTCGAGGGTTCGACACGGCCCGACGTCGATCCCTTCGTCTCGCTGCGACTCGCGTTTGGCATCAGCCATGGCGTCTGAAAACGTTTTCCGTTGCTCCTTCGTTGGCTCGGCGATGACGATACCAGCATCTCCGTCGACCAACAGTGTCATGCCACTGGCAATTTGCTGGGTGACATTCGGGATCCCCGATACAGCCGGAATCCCGAGTGATCGAGCGATGATGGCGGTGTGTCCGAGTGTCCCGCCGAACTGCGTCACAATCCCCACGACACCCGAGTTAGCCAGGGCAATCGCGTCCGATGGAATGAGCTCACGCGTGACGACGATTGAGCCATGCGGATATTCAACTTCGCCGACGGGCGCGACGCCGATGAGATGCCGCATCAGACGCTGCCCGACGTCTCTGACATCGGTCTCTCGCTCGCGAAGGTACTCGTTGTCGATCTTTTGCATGCGACTGATCCACTGGCCGATCACCGCATCGAGTGCGTCTTCGACACCGACAAGACTGCTCGAGATCCGGTCTTTGACGGAAGACGCAATTTCGCCAGCCATCGCCGTATGAGCCGATAACAGTTCGACTGCCGCGGCAAGTGACGGTTTTTCGCTAGCGACCGAAGTGAATGTGTTCAGGTCCTGCTTCGATTTCTCTAACGCCCCATCCATTCGATCACACTCGAGCTGAACCTCTGCGCGGAGAATGCTGTCGGGCTCACCAAAGTTCGTAGTGGGAAGCGTTCGCTGCAACTCGTAGCCAACGACGACAGCAACCCCTTGGGCGAGCCCACTCGAAAGCGTCTTTCCTTCCATGCGTTCCATTTACATTTTCCTGGGGGCCAATTCGAACAGGGGTCGGACCCGTTGATAACGAGTCGTTTTCATCGCCTGAGTTTGCCACGATCGCGGGTGGCACACCCGCTGCCGGTCAGGCCCTCAATGCTCACCCCACTGAGTTTTGAAACGCGTCGCCACCAATCCGTGGAGCAACACAGCCGGTTCAACAGATCCAGCCACCATGATCGCCTCCTTGGGCGAATGCAAAGACCTGCTGCGATCTGTCAGGCGAAGAGAGTCTTCGGCGAAAGCAAATAGCGGGTTGCGAAAAAGGAGTCGTCGACCGCGATTTACAGCGGCAGATCGGCGGGGCACCTGAGTGCATCATTTCGCGCAGGCCAACGTGGTATGCTACCACGCCCCTGGGGCCACGCAATCGCAAAGTCAGCGATTGGCGACTCAACGAGCACTGCTATGCCGAACTCACACCCGTCTGCACGTTGTCGGAGCTGAGTAGGCCGTCGCTCGGGTCCATGTTATTTGCCCACACATCGATGCCCACGCACTCCGCTTCCCCTCGAATCGACGCAAATGCGACGTCAGCGGCATCGCGACCGGTTCCAATGCGGACCAGACCCCCAACGGGCGCCAGACGGGTGGCATCAAAGAGGAACCAGCGTCTGTCCAAATACGCTTCGAAGAAGCCGTGGAAGTCGGGCGGCTGCAGATTAACGGCGTAACCAGAGACATAGCGGGCGGGAATCCCCATCGCCCGGCACAGACTGATCGCGACGTGGGCGTAATCTCGGCACACACCCGTCCGCTGCAGCAACACATCGCAGGCTGTCGTCGTCGGCCCCGTGCTGCCAGGGGTGTACGAGAGTTGCTCAAATGTCCAATTGCAGATCGCCGTGACTCGCGAATAGCCTGGAAGCAACTGACCAAATTCTTCAAATGCAAATCGATACAACTTGTCCGACTCGCAATAGCGACTCGGATTGAGGTACGAAAGGACATCGGCGGGAAGTTGTTCGTAATCCGTTTCACAAACATTCGTGGAGTCCACTGCATCCGCTTGCAGCCCCACGGTGGCACGATAATTGATCGCCAATTCGCCTGGCGGTGCATTGAGCCGAACGATCCGATTGCCCAACGCACCGACTTCACATTCCTCCACCGTTTGGAAAGGCTGAATCTCCAAAGTCTCCGAACTCACGCTCTGGTGAATGTTTCGGGCGACAGAAACATTCAACAGAAACACGGCGGGTGAGCGGACGCGATAGTTCAGTCGGCAGCCAACTTCGATGCTGCTCATGGCGTTTTCCTTGATGGTGTGGTGCGGTGCCAAACCCATCGTAAGCCACGCGACCCAAATAAGTTAGCCATCAGCGACAGATTTCTCTTGCCGCAAAAAACAGTCTCGTTGCTTTCGAAGACTGCGTTTTTGTTCGATTCGTCTTATTTCGCTGGGCGTACCGGCTGCTTCTCTGGGCGTACTGCCTGCTAATGACCGAGCCCCGGATCGTGAGCGACGTCGACTGAAGACGGATGACCTCACTCAGCGTGAGACACGCGCCAATGGCGAAGCGGCGGCAGCGTTTTGCATTGGGCGTCCGCCTGCGGGGCTGCGGGAAGGGTGCGGAGGACGAACCGAGGTAAGCGACCGCAAGACAATCGAACGCGCCGAATTCAAGGTCTCTAACCCAGCAATCGGCGTCGTCAGATGGAGACTCAGCGCCTCATTTTGTTGGTCAATTCTCATTGCCCTGCTAGAACCTTGATAATCTCCCCACCTCTATTAAAGAGTTACCAGGCTATGAAGAAACAAATGACTTACACCGCTACCGTCCTCGGATTGATTTTGATCGGGACGGCTGCTTGGACGCTGACCGCCCGTGGGGCGTACGAGTCTGCCGATTACAAAGTCGTCGAGACCGATGGAAATATCGAGATTCGCGAGTACCCGGATCTGATGTTGGTCGCGACTGATTCGAAGATGGATTCGAACGGCCGTGACGGCAGCTTCATGCGTCTGTTCCAATATATCAGTGGCGCCAACGCGGCAGATCAAAAAATCGCCATGACCACCCCCGTGTTCATGGAGGGCAGAGCGGGTCAGTCCGACACATCGATGGGCTTCGTCGTGCCCAAAGAAGTCGTTGAACAAGGCGTTCCCGAGCCCAGTGGTGATGGGGTGAAAGTTCGCGAACGCAAGGGCGGTCAATTTGCCGTGATCCGTTTTCCGGGGCGTCTGAGTTCCAAGGTCGCCAAAGAGCAAGAGGCAAAACTACGGGCGTGGTTAGAGGAACGCGGATTAGAGGGGGAAACCACCGCAGAAGCGGCCGGTTATGATCCCCCATTCACGCCCGCTCCGCTGCGTCGCAACGAGATCCTCGTCAGGCTGAAAAATACGGACCAAGACTCGCAAGCGAACGGTGCCATCACGACCACCGCCGAAAACTAACCCCTTTTGACACGTTGCGGGCACGTTGGATGGATCCATACCACCCGACTGCGTCGTTGACGGGCGAGGCGGGGTGGCTTGATCATCCGGGCGGGAGTGGTCACGATAGAGTGGTGATGTTTGCCGCCATCTTCCCACTGAATTCTCCTCATGATCCTTGCCGAGAAAACACAATCGTTCACCTTGGTGGTTTCCAAGGGCCAGTCGCGGAACCCCGCCAAACGGGCCTTGGAAGACGCGATTGCGGACGCGGGCGGTAAGATCCCTGAGCTAGAAGTGGTGGTGGTCCCCCACCTGTATGACTTGCCCAAGAGTGGTGAGACGGTGACCCGACTGCGCGAAATTGGTGGGGACATCATCCTCGCGAGTTGGATTTTTCCCCGCGCTGCCCACTGGGTACTCGACCGCAACGGGATCGGTGGCCGGGTGGGGACCGTGGAACTGGGCGGCGAAGAAGCGGCCGATGATTTGCCGGAGCAGGCCGCCGTTGCGAGCCGTCAGGTGCCCGACAACGGGTCGAACGGTCAGGTGCCCAACGGGTCGAGCGAACCCGAAGCGGTGCTGCGGATGACGGAGATGTACCCTCGCCCCGAACGAAAGATTTACTCGATCGACCTCCGGACATCCGAAACCACGTCGGACTTCGTCGCTGAAATCCAGCGTATCATGGGCGTTGGCGTCGCCCCGACGCGGACGCTGCCGATCGTCGGCGGGACCATCGAAACGGTTGAGGAGACGACGGGCCGGCGTTGGTACCCGGTGATCGACTACAGTCGCTGCACGAACTGCATGGAGTGCGTCGACTTCTGTCTCTTCGGAGTCTACGGGCTCGATGGCGTCGAGAGTATTTTTGTCGAGCAGCCGGACAATTGCCGCAAGGGCTGCCCCGCGTGCAGTCGCGTCTGCCCCGAAAACGCGATCATTTTCCCACAGCACAAGGCTCCCGCCATCGCGGGGGCTGAAACCGAAGGTGACGAGGGTTTCAAAATCGACCTGTCACAGTTGTTTGGTGCCCCCGCCGGTGGAGACGATCCCATCGCCACGGCGGCTCGCGAACGTGACGAACAGTTGTTGCTGGCCGGCCGTGGTACCGTGGGTGTCGACGCTGTTCTGCGTAAACGCCAAGCCGCCCGCAACTCCCAACCCAAAGATGAGCTCGACCGGCTTGTCGATACGCTTGATGAGATGGAACTTTGACAACTCACCCACATCAACCCAACCCATCACAGGCATCATCGGCGCATGATGTTCGTGGTGTGGCGCTCGACATGGATGGCTTGCTGTTTGACACCGAGCGGATCTATTTCCAAGTTGGCGATGTCGTGCTGCAACGGCGTGGCTATCGCTTTAGTAGTGATCTGCAGAAGCAGATGATGGGACGCGTGGGACTGAGCGCGATCGGTGAAATGATTGCCTTCCATCAACTCGATGACGAGCCTGCCGAGCTGCTTGCCGAATCGAATGTCGTGTATGCGGAGTTGCTGCTCGATAATCTCGAGCCGATGCCGAACCTGGACCGTTTCATCGATCACCTCAGCCGATCGGGGGTGCCCTTCGGCGTCGCCACCAGCAGCCAGCGTCAATTCGTCGAGATGATTTTGCCAACGACAACGTGGCATGATCAACTCAGCTTTGTGCTGACGGGGGATGATGTCACGCACGGGAAACCGCATCCGGAAATGTACTTAAGAGCGGCGGAACGACTGTCGATTGCCCCCGCCAACATGCTCGTCCTCGAGGACAGTGGCAACGGGGCTGCCGCCGCCATGGCGGCCGGCGCGATCACCGTCGCAGTCCCCAACGAGCACTCTCACGACCAACCGTTCGATGGCGTCCATCTAGTCGCTGACACCCTTGGCGATGCACGTTTGTGGGCGATGCTGCCGTCTTTGTCACCGCGGACGAATGCTGCCAAGCGGTCATGACCGAGACCATTGTCAGTCGCCTGACGGCTGCCGGGCGATCGGCTGTTGCCGTGGTCGGGCTGTGTGGGCCCGATGCGGAAAAATTTCTATCCGCATGCTTTGAACCAGCCACGAAATCACCCTGGCGAGCGGGTCAGATCCGTTACGGCATGTGGCGTCCCAGCCACGATTCGGTTGTCCAACAGGTGGATGGTGAGTCGGTGGTATTGACGCCCATGGCGGGCGACCATTTCGAAATCCATGGGCATGGCGGTGCTGCGGCGGTGTCTCGAATCATGGGCTCGCTCGTCCAACTCGGTGCCACGGCGGTGGACGCAGCGACGTGGAACCAGCAGCTCAACAGACGTCACCACGATCCCGATGAGCCCTTGATCGCGGAAGCCGAACGGGTCCTCATCCGCTGCACGACGCGGCCCAATGCGGCCATTGCTCTGCACCAACGCCGTGGCGTGTTACTCGATTGGACACGCCACTGGAGCGAACGACTCGCTCAGCAGCCCGCATGTTGGGGCGAACTCAAACTCTCCGCGGCCGAGCTAGCGAAACGCCGCTCGGTGGGGCTGCATCTGACGGAGCCCTACCGGGTTGTCTTGGCTGGCCCTCCAAACGTCGGCAAGAGTAGTTTGGTCAATCGCATCGTCGGTTACGGGCGCAGCATCACTCACGACGAAGCAGGGACCACGCGTGACGTGGTCGACAGCGATACCGTGATCGCCGGCCTGCCAATCCGGTTGGGCGACACGGCCGGTATTCACGCGGGCGGTGGTGTGATTGAGCGGGAGGGCATCCGTCGCGCTTCACTGGCCATTGGCGCCGCCGATCTGATCCTGGTCGTTGTCGATCCCATGACGATGAACGACCGCTCGGCGATCGAGCATACCATTGGTGAACTGACCAGTACCGCAGGTATTTTGCGGGTGCTCAACAAATCGGATCGCATCGATGCGAGCGATCTGATTGGCATGAACGGTGACGGCTTGATCCAAACCATCGCCACATCCCTTGACTCCGGTGCAATGGGTGGCGTCGATCAGGCGCCGCCGAACGACGGTATCGATGATCTGATTGCCGCCATCGCCCATCGACTACGTCCCGACCGACTGCCCGACGACGCTCCACTGCCGATCAACGCCCGGCAGGTACGATGGATCCAGGCGATTGCCGATGCCAGCGACGCGGAGTCGGCGCTGAATCAATTACAATGTCTACGCTCTGGAAAAGAATGAACGTGATGCCAACGGCCACCTTGGAACATAGCGCGCTCGGTGAGATCACGCCGGAGTTGTGCTCGCGACTCGCTGAACTGAGTCGTGATCCTGAGTCGAAATCCAAGCCGGATTCACTCTCGTCAGCAACCCGCGCGGTGTTGATCGACATCGCGTCGCTGCAGGTCAAAGCCCGACGGACGTTTGGGCCTCCGGCACAGGCAGATGAGGCATGGTGGGTAACGCGTCATTCGCTACAGCAATCGACCCAGCATGCCGTCGCGGGCCTCAAAGCAACCTGGATGGGAACGGGTCGCGTCGCTGATCTCTGCTGCGGACTCGGCAGTGACTTGGTGGCATTGGCCCGCCGTGGCCCCGCGTTCGGAGTCGACGTCGACAAGGACGTGCTCGCATTTAACGCTGCCAATTTGAGCGCCGCCGCGGTGTCGGCACCGCTCTATCAACTCGACGTGACCACCGATGCCGTCATGCAACTGATCGAGGAGATGGATCTCATTCATATCGATCCAGATCGTCGCGCCGACGGCAAGCGGCATACGACAGCGAGTGATCTCGTGCCCGATTGGTCGCGAGTGACCGAGTTGCTGCGCGCCTGTCGCGGCGGATTGATCAAACTCGCTCCCGCCACGCAACTTCCCGACGAGGCTGCGGCAAACTTCCATCGAACCTGGATCGCGGCCGGGGGTAGCGTCCGTGAACAGACGGTGCTGGCCGGCGAGGTTCTCAACCATCCGTGGGTCAACGAGCACGCGATGGCGCTCGGTGGCCGATCGGCGATCTCGATTCGCGATGGCGTGGCGAGCGTGTTCGCCGTCGCCGTCGACGCGCCCCCCACCACGGATCACTCCGGTAGCGGTGTGGGACAGTGGATCATCGACCCCGACCCGGCCATCCGTGCGGCGGGGTTAACCGAAGCCTTCGCCCAGGCGACCGGCACACGGCCGGTGGGCGGCCCCAGTGGTTTCCTCACCTGTGACGATCCAGAGGGTTTGGCAGATTGGGCTCACATGGCGAACGCAGCCCGCGTGATCGATGTCGTCGGCTGCGACGATCGCAAACTTCGCCGCTGGTTTCGCGCCCATGATGGGTATCCCGAAGTCATCAAAGTGCGTGGTGGCGATTTTGATCCCGCTGTCCTCAATCGCCGGATGAAATCCTGCGGCGAGACACCCATGGGACTGTGGATCGGCCGTCAAGGCAAGCGAACCTACGCCGCCATCACGCAGTGAAATGCTATAGTAGAGGGCTCACCACTATCAATTCCAGTGAGGGAGCAGACGATGCAAAGTAAGGCGGTCGCAGTTTGGCGCGGGGGCATCAGCCAGGGCAATGGCTACCTATCGGGCGGCAACGAGGCGTTCGAGGGAACGCCCTTTACCTCCAGTTTTCGCACTCAAAACCAAGGCACGACGAACCCCGAGGAACTGCTCGCCGCGGCCCACGCGAGCTGTTTTTCATTGACGCTCTCAATGATTCTTCGGGGTGATGAGTTCGCCGTGGCCAAGATTGAAACCGAGGCGACCGTGACGCTCGAAGAGACCTCCCACGGATTGGCCGTCACCAGGTCACACCTGAACGTCCACGCGATCATACCAGGGACTTCACCGGAGCGATTTATCGAGGCCGCCAAACAGGCAGAAAAAGACTGCCCGATCTCAAAGTTGATCCAAGGTGGCGTCACGATGGAAGCACACCTGCTCGATATCGGCTGAGTGCTCCCCCTCGTCATCCATCCGCACTACGGCGAGGCCGCGTAGCGCCAGCGTTTGAGGTAACCGATCAGGTCGTGCATCTGATTGACGGTGAGGACTCGCTGGAGTCCGCTCGGCATCAGTGAGATATCCGAGGGCTGGAAGATTTCGATCTCGTCCCGATCGACTCGTCGCGTTTGACCACCGGCGAGTTGCAGCGTGATGGCATCGCTCGATTCACCCGCGAGCAACCCGGTGATGGCCTCGCCATCGGCCGTCAGCACACGGTAGGTGACGAAGGACGCATCGATACCAGCGTTGGGATCCAAAATCGCCGCCAGCAACGCCGCTGGGGTCTTGGTGCGACTGTCGCTGATGTCGGGCCCGACGACGTGTCCAATCCCATCGATGCGGTGGCAACTCGAACAGTGCTCAGCAAACAAAGCTTTGCCCGCCACAACGTCGGCGGTTTCGACCTGCTGCAGCGCCGGTGCATACTCTTGCATCGCCGCCGCCACATCACCGGGCGGAGCAAACGTCCGTTTACCCAGTTCCGAAATATCGGCATTGCGATGATTCCGGAACCAATCCATGGCGGCGGGATCGACAAATGTCCGTGGAAGTTCTTCCTGCTCAATCTTGGTTAGCAACCAAACCGCCGTGGCCGTTTGCTGTTGGGCGGCCGACACGATCGCCGCGCGATCCGACGGGGGAATCTCATCAGCGTGCTCGCCAATGTAGTCCTGACACCACGCGGTATCACGCTGCATCAAGACACGGTAGGCGGCCGCACGCAGCAGCGACGGGTTGCGTGATTCAACGAGCTGACGGATCTCGGTGGGCAGTGGGTTCAACGTCCGGCACCACGCGAGAGCATCCAAACGTGTGGAAACGTCATGCGAGTCGTCGACCGCGATCGCTACTGCGATCGGATCGATCACAGCAAACCGCGCCATGGATTGGCGCAAACGTTCAGCATTCCAGGGATCGTCTCCGGCCTCGGAGAGCTTCTTGGTGGCGGAGCCTGTTTTCCACGCAATCGCCAAATGCATCGCGAGGTCCGCATCGGAACCGCGAGCATCCAGCTTCGCTCGGCTGTCGATCCAATCGGCCAACAGCGTCGCGCTGCGGGCGGGGAACTGTGCCGACGCACGCAGCATCCAACCCTCCATGACCGGGACCGCGACATCGGCCCCTGTATCGAGGCTGGCACCGAGCAGTTCGATCGTCGAAGAGGGCGGTAGGGAAACCAATAGTTTCTGCATACGCGCGTGTTTGGCATCTTGGACGGCTAAGCCGATCAATGCCGCGACATCGATGTCATCGCTATCGACGATCGAGACCGCGATCGACTGCAGTGCCAACTGACGTACCAACAAAGACGAGTCACTTAACGATTGCGTTAACTGCAGAAGACTTCGTCGGGGTGAGCCATCGGGTCGATTGCGATCACGCATTCCGGCCGCCAAACCACGGACCTTGGCGTGTTGGCTTGCGCTCAGCCGCTCGAGTTGATCGGCGGTGAGCTTGCCCCATCCATTGAGCAGCAATGCGATCCTCGCCACACCGCTGGGGTGCGTCTTCGGTTGGTCCAAACTCGCGACGAGTGAGTCCAGGACGGCGGCGTCGGGCAACGAATCGGCCGTGTAGTTCGCGTACCAGTACGACGATGCCAAGCTTCGCCGCAGCGGATCCTCTGCCGTAATCGCCGCCTGAGCCGCGCGATCATTCTTGATCGAATGGACCTGCGGGACGGCTTCGCCGGAATAGACCAGCCAGATCCGGCCTTGATCATTTCCGTCCCAGGTGTCGGGTCGGTTCTTGAGCTCCGGAGGTGCCCAATGCGGGTGCTCGATCACCGCCCGCGACATATCGACCACCAAGGCGGCACCATTGAAATCGGGAACCACATCGACGGGCCGAAACCAATCATCGGCGCAGGCCAACCATTCTGTTTTTTGATCTTCGCGTTCACTCCGCCAGGTTCCGTCGATCAGCTGCAACGATTGACGCTGCACCAAGGACCCCGTCGGCTCGCAAACCAACAACCACTCCGCATCCGGGCCGTTCTCCCACCCAGGAGCACAAACGCCACACGCGGCACTGAACTGCCCCGCATGCAGATTGCTGGTCGTCCATGCATTGCTGATCGGAGAGACGGACGATTCAAAGCCAGCCCGACCGACATCCACAATGCCGTCGGCGGCGTTCAAGTACGGATCACGATCGATCAAGTCAGCGGGAATGGAGGATTCAATCGCAGGGTTGCGATTGCTGCACCCGATCCGGCGATTGAAATCGTCGATCGTCAGTCCATGCTGGCTCTTTCCCGACACGACGCCCCAATCGCCACCGTGAGGGTCGAAATAGAAATCACGGTTCTGCAAACTGAGCGATTTGGAATGCGAATCAAAACGCTCGGCGACTGCCGTGATTTGGCCGCCGCGCAGGCCGCCTGAAACGTAGACCAGCCCATCGGGACCGAGGGTGGGGTGGTTAGCGCGGAGTTGTTCATTATCGATCGTGAATCCTGAAAACCAGACTTCCTGGGCGTCAGATCGGCCATCACCATCGGTATCTTTCAGATACAGAATCTGGCCGGCGGCCGTGACGATGGCACCATCGCGCCAAGGCAGGACCCCGGTAGCGAAATTCAGTCCGGTTGCAAACGTTGTCACGGTGTGAAATCGGCCAGCCTCGTCCCGGTCACTGAGCACGCGAATGCGACCATGCATTTCCGTCTGGCCGGGACGCGGCTGCGGATAGTCTGGCATCTCGACGACCCACAACTTGCCATCGCTGCTCCAGGCTGCGGAGACGGGATCGACAACGTCCGGCTCGGCGGCAGCCAAGGCGACGGTCTCACCGGCACGGACCCGTAGCTGCCGCGCCGTTTCATCCGGCGAATGGTCCCCAGACGCCGCCGCTGATTGTCGAGGAATCTCTTGCCCGGTCGCTGGCAGCGTCACAAACACGGCGCTGCTCGCGATCGCCAAGATCACGAGTGGGATTCTTTGAAACGTCATTATTTCTTGATCTGCTTTGATAGTGACAACAGTACATCGGAGATTTTGTCCGACGCGTCCAATTGAACTCGATTGGTTCCCATCCAGGTTTCATAGCCACCGAGCTTGTGCTGCGCTGGTGTGGGTAAATACCCATAGCTGCCATTGGCCAGTTCGATCGTGAACGCGTCCTCGAACGGGCTGCGAGCTTTCAGATCCAGCCCTGTTTCGGCGAATACCTCGAAGGGAATCGACGTCACACCGAGATCACCAATGCGAAAGACCTGCAATAGAACCGAAACGTCATCAGGGCCTTCCTGCAACCGTTTGATACGCCCTGCATAGATCCTAGCGAAACGATGGACATTGGCCGAATCGTCTGCCTCGTCAGGCAGACTCGCAAAGTAACGCTGCATTTCGGGATCAGGCTTGCGCATCGCCAACGTCAACTCCGCATGCGCCGCATCGAGTGAAACGTCATCTTGGTAGGTAACCGAGGGGTACGTCGCGGCAACCTTTTCAGCCACCAATTTCGAAACCTCATCAATCCGCTCATATGACTTTTTAGAGGGCGAATTCTTTTCCGCGAAGCGAATGTTATTAATGTCGCCACTGGTCCCATTGGTCATGATGCCAACGAAATCAGAGTCGGCATCCTCAACGCCGATCAAGCCACCGATGCGTTCCGAAAAGGCGGCGAAATAGTCCGCTGAGATGTCACCAACCGGTACACCGCCCACATAATGCAGCGAGTAGTTGGCCAGTAACGCGAGCGGCTTGCCATCACGAGATTGCACACTGATGAAGGACACTTCCGGATCGGTGGGGCCCGCGGGCTTGACCAAAGCGTCGTTCCCTCGCGGTGGGTTCATGCGAACCTTGTCGACGCCACCGAATGGGTTGGTGAGCAATTTCTCGTCATCCACATACCACCGACGATTGTTGACTTCCGACGGCACCTCGACGCTGCCCCAACCAATCTTTGCTGGTTGCAACCGCTGCTCCGCTTTAGCAACCGCGTCAGCGATCCGCCGCGCCACGAGTTGTTGATACGCGCTGAGGATCTGTTCGCCGTTGACGACTCGTGGATCACGAGCGGACACTCCGCTGTGCGTGTGCGTGGCCGCCATCAGAACGTTTCCCGCATCGACGTCGGTCTCCGCATCGATCAATTTCCGGGCTGCATCGAACACGTCGCGAGGAATCCCCACATTGTCACAGATCGCGAATGCTATACGGGTTTGGCCATCGTCCAGTAGTAAGCAGCGGACATGCAACTCGTCATGGATATTGGTCGCTGGCGGTGAATTCCAATTGCCCACAATCGGCATCCCCAGCGGCGTTTTGATCTCCACCTTGGCAGCGCCGGCGCGAAACACGGGTGCCTCCGGCTGAGCAGCTAAGACATCGCCGCCAACAAGCATCCAACTGCTAACCGCAGTGGTGATGGAGACAACTGCGGCGATCGTGTACCAGCGTCTTCGCTGAGCTCTGTGTTTGGCTCTCATCGTCTCGCTCCCTTGGAACATCGTGAATGCTATGAATGAAATCGCAGCGTAGTCTACCACGTCGCTGAGAGTGAGATCAGCTACTGACACTGCGGTCGCCCCTTCATTTTTCAGTATTCCGCCTGCCGAGGCTAGCATCGCTGCATGAAGGGTGGCGGATTTTTTCGATAAGACGAACTTGCTGACGCGGTGGTGATGGGAAAAGCGTCCACCGACCAAGCAGGAGAAACGGGTTTCTCCGGTGCAGTCACAACCGATGTCAACCAAAAATCAACTGACCCATTGAATTCTCTCGCGGGAAGCGTCGACCATCGCGTCGACGCAACAGAGAACGAATCAGTGCGGTCGCCTCTTTTCGACCCAATTTTGCTGGGGTATTTTCTCCGGCGATTCCTTGGCCCATTCGGGTGTCTCGAACCAACGCAGTGGACTGTAGCGCGGATACGTTTCCCAAACTTCACTCGCATGCGAATCGGTCTCTCGCAAATCCCCGGTGGCGACCAAGTATTCTGATAACCTCTGTGACAAGTCTTCGTACACAGGCTGGAAGTTGGGGTCATTCGCCAAATTATGCAGACACGCTGGATCATGGGCGATGTTGTACAACTCGTGCTCCGGTCGCAGTCCCACTGACGCATCGAGCAGTTTCCCGACTGCGGGATCGTCGATCTGTTGGATCATGTAGTCGAGTGTCGGGCAGCTATCAATGTCGTGATAGCCACCGTGATCTTTGCCGAGCGTCGCCGAGACGAGTTCACCATCGACGTCGTACTTGGCGGTTTCATACTTGCGTGGCGTACCCGCTGGCCAACGTTCGGGACGGAAGTTGTGGATGTACAAAAAATCCTGGGTTCGAATGCAGCGACAGGGGTACCCCAGCGTGTTGAACCGGGACGACGAGTGCCGTTCGCGACCGCTAAATACCGCTGATCGCAGTGGTGGCACTCGGTTGGCGGCACTGCCAATTCGCGGCAGCAGATTGAACCCGGCTAGCTGATCGGATTGTTCGGGAGCGACTTCCGCTGCGGCAAAAATCGTTCGCGTTACGTCCACTAAACCGACGAGATCATCGTTGACTTGACCCGCGTCGATGCGGGCCGGCCAACTGATCGCCAGCGGCATATGAATCCCGTATTCATACAGATTCGCCTTGGCGCGAGGAAACGGCATGCCATTGTCGCTGGTGACAATGACCAGCGTATTTTCGAGTTCGCCGAGTTTGTCCAAACGATCGAGCATGCGCATGAGATGCTGATCGAACCACTGGATCTCAAACAGATAGTCCGCCATATCCGATCGCACCTCCGGTGCATCGGGCAGGAACCCAGGGACCGTGACATTATCGACTTCGATGCCGTTCCGCTCGCCGATGCCAGGCTCGTAGCCGCGGTGCGGTTCATGGCCGCCGTACCAGAAACAGAACGGCTGGTCGTCGTCACGTGTGGCAAGAAAATCGTCAAAGTTGGCCGCGTAGTCTTTGTTAGAGATTCCCGACGGGCTATCTAGTTTTCTTTTTCCGTAGTCCGCCCCAGCAGGGTTATGGGGCCAGTCGGTTGCTTTCCCGGGCGACCAGCCCTTGCCGGTCAGGCCGACACGGTAGCCGGACCTCTCTAGCTGGCTGGGAAACACAGGTAGGTCAGTGGGGAAAGAACTGGCGTGGGTTCCCGCTTCGCGAATTTGCCAAATCTCGCGGCCCGTCAGGAACGCTGCTCGCATCGGGCTGCAACCTGGCGACGGCGTGAAGGCCGCATTGAACAAAACGCCCGCTTTCGCGACGCGATCGAACGCGGGTGTGCGAACGGCCGCGTCGCCATAGGCCGACGCATGTGGGTATGACTGATCATCCGAAATCGCGATCAAAATGTTCGGACGCTCGCCACGAACGACACCTGCCACCAATATCGCGGCGACCAAGAGGGGGATTCGCAAGGCATGCCGTCGCATATCGGTACTCATCAAAGTGCTGGAGATCATGGGGACAATAGCTAGCGTAGCGGATTTTGCTACCGATCCGCCGTCACCCGATCTTGAATCGGATCCACGACGAGAGGACGCGGATGATTCAGGCGCGGTTCCCGCGATCCTCGGAGTGTAGGGGGGTGCTCTCCACTGTACTCGATCGCGGACGTGTTGGTGCAAATTCCAACTCGCACCGCAGGGGCCTAAGTCGAGCTATTGTGGAACCCCACGTTCACCGATGACGCTTCGGCAGAATCGGTGGGCAAAACGATCCGAGCGATCCGGTTTTGGCACAGCGGACCGCTGGGTTTCAGCTAGCAACACGCGCTTTCGGGAAAGTCGGATCCTGTTTCGAATCACACGAGCGTCTTACGCGCGGGGGCTCTCGGTCGAGCGTCTCATGCACTCGGCCGAGGGACTCGCTATGATGGGGGTGTCACTCGCCCATCCTTAGCGCCGCGTTCGAGCCCGGGCCTCGTCCCTTGCCGATCCGTTCCAGCGCACCGATCCCAAGGATCCGAGAGTGCCCCGATTTTGCAACTCTGAGGTAAATCGTATGGACTCGTCTGCCCGCCGCCGCGATCGCATCGTCACGTACTCGTTGATTGGCATTTCCACGACCGCCCTGATGGGCCTGTGCATGCTGTTAGTCGCCGCTGGGATTTATCTTTCGCAACGCCTCAGCGATTCCGCAACCGTCGCAGACACGGCCGCCGGGGCACAGCCATCACCGGCGCATCCATCACCGGCGCAGCCCACCCGTGGTGCCGCGCCACTGGCGACGAACACTCCGGTGCAACCGGGCGTGCAACTCGACGCGACCGCGGACGCACGCCAATCGGAGTCCCAGCCCGCCTCCGGCACGGAGCCGTCGCTAGCCGCGACACTTGCCACCGACACGGCAGGCGTTCACGAATCCGAACCGACGTCGACCGCGCCCACCCTCTCTGCGGAATCGGACACCGCTGTGGAAACCAGCCCACCCGCCGTGGCCAACGCTGAAGAGCCAAGCAACCAACAGCACTCCTCCGAAGCGTTAACGCGATTGGCGTACCAATGGCCTGCCCAGGAATCCTTTGTCTACCAGTTTTCCGGGAGTGCCGAGATTGGCTCGAGCGTGGTTTCTTTTAACGGACGCAATACATTGAGTCCCACGGGTCGGAAACCGGCAGCGTCAACGATCGACGAGCCCGTCAACGAAGGGACGGGCAGCGGATTTCTGGTCACCCCCAACGGCATCCTCATCACCTGCGCACACGTGATCGATGGTGCGACCGGTATCGAAGTTGTCCAGGGTGGCGACACATACGAAGCAAAAGCGATCGCGATCGATGACAACCTCGATCTGGCGGCCCTGCAAATCGAAGGACAAGCGTTCCCATTCCTGAAAATGGGCGATTCCGATCATGTGCGATTGGCCGACGAGGTACGCGTCGTCGGGTTCCCGCTGTCCGATCTATTGGGCGAGTCGGTGAAGGTGACACGGGGTGAGGTCTCAGGCAAGGGTGGCCCCCACGGGGCTTCGGGATTGCAGATCGATGCGAGCATCAACCCGGGAAATAGCGGTGGCCCCGTGATCGACAATTCCGGTCATGTCATCGGCGTTGCCAATGCTCTGTTGGCAGGGCTGGGGATTTCGGAGGTCGGATTCGCCATTCCCGCCCAGGAGGTCGCCAACTTAGCACGCCGTCATCATCTCCCGGTTCAGTTCGACAGCAAACCGAATGTTCTGCCACCACCGGATTTGATTGCCAAGGTGAGTCCCGCGGTTGTGCTGCTGAAGGTGACTCGCGGTCCCGGTGGCATCGGCAGCACGCCCGCCCGCGAAATGAAGTTTTCAAACTTCTGGATGGAATCAACTCGCCAAAAGGATCCGCGTGGATTCGGACAAATGGCGAGATTCCAGCCACCACGTCACGCCCATTTCTCCGGTGAAGCATTTTTTGACTCGTTGGGACAAGCCACCGAACTCGACAATCGGTCGGCGCTACCCTACCTGCTCGGCAATGCCGCCGAAATCGGGATTGAGCGACTCCCCAACCATGCTCCCGGGCGGATCGCCGAGCAGCGAGTGATCACGATTGAGATCGATCCCGAGGGCAATCGCTCGTCTCGCTTGGATCCCTATGCCCGCCTGCCAGACCGCTTTCGACGCCCGTGGATGCGTTCGACTCCTGATCGAGGGACGCCACGCGAGTCTCATACGGGAACGGAATCAAGTTCGCTTAGTGTCGGTGCGCGTCACGGAGATATCGTCGAGGTCACGAAAAACTACGAGCTCCGAATTCCGAGCAAGTCGCATGGGGAGCCCGATATGCTAAAGGTCGTCGGTACCGGGACGGGGCACTTCAATCAGAAGACGGGTCTGATGCTGGATTTCGAATACCATGCCGACGTTCTGATCTCGCAGGAGAACATCACGCTGACGATTCCTACTGAGCTGAAGTATTCGCTCGTCACGAAAGCACAACTCGCGGCTGAACTCGCCAAAGCGGAAGCCGCACGCCTCGTCGAGCAGCAACGAAAAGCGAGTATGAAGGGGTCGATTGAATTCGATCCGGATCCATCTGCCGACGCCACGAAATCGCCAAGCCAAGATAGTGGCACTGAACTGAGCATCAAGTCGTTGCCTGTATCCTTGAACTTGGATCAGTTGTTGGTGAGGGGTCCGAGTGGCGCGTCGAATCGTTCAGCCACCGATCTTGGAGTCTCGAAGATCAATGTGCCGCCCACCAACGACTCGGGTTCGATCCGACAGTTCCGATCGGGATCATGGGGTTACAAAGGTCTCGTGTTCACACGCGACGGTTCTGAACTGATTACGTTCGGGAGTGATAACGTGAGCTTCTTGAACATCGACACGGGCAAGTCTGAGGTGTTCAAGCTCGACGACCGGGAAGCAAGTACCCGCACCTGCGTGGCGGTTTCGCCCGATGGCAGTCGTATTCTGGGAGGCACCCAGAACGGGTACGTACTGGTTTGGAAGCGGGTGTCAGGCAAGCCACCGGTTCCCGAGCACCGTTTCAAAATCGACCAACGAGAGGTCAAGGCGCTTGCCATCTCATCGGATAACAAGCATGTCGTGAGTGCTCATTCCGGTGGCGATGCCTGTCTGTGGGAACTTGCAACCGGCAATATTCTTGCCCGCTATCGCGACTTCCGTTTCGGGTCGACGGCTGCACTTCACTTTTCCAGCGATGATGCGCAGGCATTGATTTGCGATACCCGAAACGCCGTGCTGGTCAACGTCAACGATTTCAAACTGCTTCAGAAAATGGATTTAGCACGGGGCAGCGGCCAAAGTGTTGCGGTCTCGTCGGATGGCAAACGGGTCAGTGCGGGGGACACCTACAAGATGGAAACGTGGGATACGGTCGCCGGCCAGAAACTTGCCACCTGCGATGGGAAACAGATTCAATGGTCGGCGGCATTCTCGCCCAACGGAAAGCAATTATTAACAGGCAGTTCGGGCAAGATCACGCTGTGGGATGTTGCTACCGGACAAATTCTGAAAGAGATGACAATGAGCGATTCAGGGTACGTTCGATACGTCGCATTCTCGCCCGACGGTATCCACTGCGCCGCCGTCGGCGCTCCGATCGGCAGTTTAGTCGAAGTCTTCCAACTGCCTCAGTCGCTGAGCGGAAAGTAAGTCGGCGAACGCTCCCAACTCGGCATGGTCGACCGCGGGGCACTAACCAAGCCTTCCAAAACAGAATACGGGATCGCAGATGAGCGAAAAGATAGTCATTCAGTGCAGCCAATGTTCCAAACGACTTCGGACGACGCCCGCGGTGCAGGCCCGGCGTGCGCGTTGTCCGGCGTGCCAGGAAATCCTCACGATTCCAGCAGCACCCACGCCACCCTCAAACGCATCGACACCGGAGGCCTCGCCGCCGAACTCTGCTCCGCCAGAGAACAACCAACCGACACCGGCTCCAACGAGTGCGCCGACGCCGTCCGTGCTCACGACTGCATCGCTCGATGCAGGACCGGCTCAGCACGCCATACCCGATTCGCTCGATTTCGACAGCCTTGCAGACAATCCCTATCGACAGTCCACACCGCTGCAGAGCGCTGCTCCCAACCCCGTTGGGTTCGCACCCGTTGAGGCCGACCACTCCCAGGCGAGCATGGGTGCAAGTGCGATCCCGCTGTGGCTGGTAGTTGCGTTGGGTGCCGGCAGTATCGCGGCCTTAGCATTGTTCCTCGGTGGCGTGATCGCGTTATGGAGCGTGCTATCGACTGCGACCACCACCGCTGGAAGTCCGCAAGCCCTCGCTGCGCAATCCAACAACCCGTGTGGACTGATTGCTAGCCGAGATACGGCTCATTGGCTCGCATGATTCATCGCGAGGAGCTCAATGGGAATGAACCCCTGCAAGACACCACAGGCTTGTCAGGCCGTTTTCATTCTCCTGGTTCGCTTTTTCAATTCCCCGTCCTCTGGCTCTATTTCGTAGCCGCAGGGCATGTGCTCAACCTGCCCCCCCTCACCGTCACCCCCTTTCTCCCGCGAAGCGTGATGGAGAGGCGAGACGGAATAGACGCATTCGATCCCGTCTTTCGTTTCGCCACGTGGGCATCGCCGCGCATGCGTTCTAGTGCAGTCCGAGGCGGCGGCGGAGTCGCGTTTGGCGGTTGAACTGCTCGACGTCATTGGGGTTGTCGACCGACGGCAGGCGAGAGGGGCGGCCTTGATTGTCAGGATCGCGATCCGCTTTTGGGTCGCTAGGTGATTCAGGCATCGTCGAGAACGGCTCAGGACTGGCCAAGGACGAAGCCACATCGGCGGGATTGATTGGGCTGAGCGGTGGGAAGCTGGTTTTCGTTTTCGTTTTCGTTTTCGTTTTCGTTGCGAAAGCTGCCGGCTCCACATTGTTGGGTGCAGGGGCTGCTTCGGGCGGCTGTGCATCGAGGGTAGCGATCCAGTGAGCTAACGTTCTCGCTAGATTGGTCTCGTGTTCGGCGATAGGTGGCTTCGCGGTCGGTGTGCCGCCGTGGGCTGTGGTCGCCTGCAGGTAGAGTTTGCTTTGTTTTGGGTTGTTCGGATTGCAGAGGGGCAGCGTCGCATTCAGGTTCACGAGGCTGCCTCGCTGGGTCAGCCGCATTGCTCCGCCAGGCGGCAGGTCGAGGTTCCACTTCGTCGCCATACCGGATTGTTGATGGTGGCACTGCGAACAGCGAGACAGCAGTATCGGTTGAATTTTGGCTGTGAATTCGTGTAGCGAAGCGGGCGCCGACGAGGCATGGACGAGCGTCCGGGAATCGAGTGGCGCAGGGCTGTGGGTCGCCTCGGGTTCGGTATATCCGACGCTTTCAACGGCATCTCTACCGGCGAGATCGCGACGGAACGGGTCGTCACTGAATTGGGCGGTCGCGATGGTCGCCGGCGCGGACGGCGTGGGCTGTTCGAGCAAACGTCGCAAGCGGCCTTCGAGCTGGATGGCGACAGGATGATTCGGCGCCACAGCATAGACGCTCATCAGGGCTTCGGTGGCGTGGGCAGGCATGGCATTGTCGATGCACCACCGGACGTCGCTGATTCGCTCGACCAGGGTCGCCGACGAGCGTCGCCGCTGCGACTCGATTCTGGCCTGGTAGAGCGTCGGTAGATCCTCCGCCACGGCAATGACTTGAGCGGCCCGCAGCGTCAATTCAGCTTCATTGCCGCGTCGCACGATGACCGACGTACCTTGGCGAAAAACAGTCCCCGAAAGCACCTGGTCGTTGTCCAGCAGGACGTACTGACCTTGAGTTTTTAACGTCGACGGAGACTGAGCCGTTGCGTTCATCCATGCAAAAACGCTGAGGCTCATGCTGAGCACGATGCCGAAGCATTGACGATCGATTCGCATGACGGCTTTGGTGGGAACGCGTGAATGATGAAAGGACTTATCCATGATCTGAACGGCTAACAGATTCAACGAGTCGGTTTCAAGAGCGATCGCAGTGATTTTGGGCTTTCGAGTAGTGTGCTCGATTTCCGACACTGGTTCCTATGTTGACACTCAAAAGACGCAATCGCTCTGTTTATCACTCCTGCACCGCACTGCCTGCCCAGCCGTGTGGCGTCAAAACACATGTCCTCATGGCGATGATTGCCATCACGGGGTGCCTCGTAGGCACGCGAGCGTTCGCGCTGCCGCCCGGCTCTAAGGCACGTCATGCTTCAACACAGCAGGTTGCCTACGTCAGCCCCCTCCAGGGTGAGGGCGCGACCGCATCCGGAGCCGGCGTGACGGACGCCGAGGCAAAGCCGGTCGAGCATGCACCGTTGACCAATGCCAACGCCGTGGCGGCCGAGATCGAGCGGGTGACGGCCGACGAATCGATCGACCCGATGCTGCGGGACCTCGTGCTGGAAGCGCTACAGGAACTCACCAAGGTCTACACCGATCAACGGGCCACCGCCGATTCACTGGCGGGCGTCGAGAAAGCGCTGGCGAGTATCGAATCGGACAAAGCCGCCGCGAAGCGGCTCGCTGGAAAGCCGTTGGCTGAACTCGAACCCATCGATGAGCGGTTTCTTTCCATCGATGAAGTCAAACAGAACGAACTGCAGGCAACGACGGAACTGGCGGAGGCCCGGGAGCGATTGCACCGAGCCGAAGCATCGATCTCGGCGCGGACGACGCGATTGGAAAAATTGCCCACGGAGATCACCTCGCTTCGCCGCGAGATCGAAGCCATCGAGGCGTCGTCGGTTGGCAAGTTCAACGACGACCCCGACGGGCGTGTCCGATTCGTGCATGAGTCACTGCGGACGGCACAACTAGAAGCCGCCAAACTGCGGCTGAACCGATTGCTAAGAGAGCAGTTGCTGCACGAAGCGCAGGCCGAATTATTGCCCCTTCAACTCGCCGCCGAACAACGCAACGTACAGCAAGCGGAGCTGATCTACGACCGCTGGTCGAGTCTGTTGAAGGACCGGCGGCAGAGCCAAATTAAGGAAGCACTGAGGCGATACAAGGAGAAAGTCGAGGGTGCGGGCGGAGACGCCGATCAGTCACAAATCCTGCGACTGGAAACTTTGTGGGTCGACATCATCGGCGAAACCGATCAAGCCGATCGGAACCTCGCCAAAGAAAAGTTAGAGACGGTCAAGTGGTCGGCCCAGCTCGCTGAAACGCAAGCTCAAATCGCACAGGCCAAACGCGGGGGCGAGCGATTGTCGAGCAGTATGGGATTGCAACTCCAATTGATGAAGAATCGATTGCCGTCGATTGGTCAAATCAGCAGCCAGATTAATGTCATCGACGGGCTCATCGAGGAACGCCGCGATCTCCAGCGACAACTCGAACTGAGTTTGCAAGGGATGGACGATTCGGTCGCCGGTGAGTTGCCGATGGAGATGTTCTCCGATCGCGTGCTGCTGGGAATGAATCGCACATCGAACCATCTGCCGACGGCCGAGGCGGAACTGCTGGGTAAATTCATACTCGATCTCCAGACTCACCTTACGAAACTCGCCGAGCGCCGCAGTGAGCTCGAGGGTCTACGCAAGACTCTGTCGGCATTGAGTGCGGAGATTGATGCGCATGTCATTTGGATTCGCAATGACTCCATGTTTCAACTCGGCGACATCCCCTTAGCATGGAAAGCGTTTCGGTGGATGGTTCGCCCCCGATACATTCGCCTGCTGGCTGTGCGATTGGGCTGGGGTTTCTGGGAACGCCCTCTTCTCATCGCGATTGGTCTGCTGGCGTTTACTACCATTGTGTTTTTGGGCAGTCGACTGCGCCGCCTCATTATCGAACTCGGCAAAAAGGCATCGAGTCGCCAGAACCTATCGCTCCAGCCGACGCTGACAACATCGTTGTGGTCGTTCGTATTGATGCTACCGCTCGTTGCCATCTTATGGATCTGTAGCGAGGCGTTCGCTGCGTCCGGAGGTGAGGAGCCCATTGTCCGGGCGATTTCACACGCGCTCTCGATTGCCGCGATCGCGGTGTGCCCTATCGAACTACTTCGCCAATGGCTACGTCCCGAGGGCCTGGCCATCGCGCACTTTCGGACTGACGAGGATTCAATTCGCGGATTGAGGCGGTGGCTCCGAATCCTGATCGATATCGGTCTGCCGCTTTTGATTCTCTATGTCACCGCGACTCAACTGGGACGGTATCAGCTAACCCAGGCACTCAGTCGTGTGATGTTGATGTCGGGGATGGTATTGCTGAGCGTGGTGCTGTGGCGGACGCTCGAGCCAAACAGGGGCATCTTCTCCGTTTCCATTCGAGAGCATCCCAACGGCTGGTTGGCGCGTCTAAGAAACATTTGGTTTCTGCCCATCGTTTGGACACCGATCGTCTTTGCGATCACTTCGATGATGGGCTATGGCAGTGCATCGGAAGTATTGATCCGGCAGTTTTACTATACCTTTTGTTTGCTCATCCTCGTGTTCTTTATCAGCGGGGCAACTCGGCGATGGTTGCTCACGCAGCGGCGCCGACTGGCCTGGGCAGTCCATCGCGAGCGAATTGAGCAATCCGAGCGTTTGGGGCTGACCGGCGTGGACGTCGAACCGACAGCGAGCCTGGAAGCGTCGGAAATTAACGCCCAAACGAGTCGTCTCGTCAGTACGTTTCTCGCAATCGGGACAGTGATTGGCATCGCCTGGATCTGGTCACCTGTGCTCCCCGCGGTCGGCTACTTGGAAGCAATTCGGCTATGGTCGAGCGTCAACGAGAAAGGTGAAATCGGCTACATCACGCTGGCAGATTTGGTTAAGACGATCCCGATTCTAGTGCTGACATTGGCCTCCGTGCGCAACCTGCCGGGATTGATCGAAGCGGTGTTGTTGGAGCGATTGCCGTTGGAAAAGCCGGTTCGCTACGCCATCACCACCCTCGGGACCTACCTGTTGATGTTCATCGGCTTGGCGATGAGTGCGAAAACACTGGGCCTGCGCTGGGACAACATTCAGTGGCTGGTCGCTGCCCTCGGCGTGGGGCTAGGATTCGGTTTACAGGAGATCTTTGCGAACTTCGTCAGTGGGCTCATTCTGCTCTTTGAGCAACCGATCCGCGTTGGCGACGTTGTCACACTCGGAGACACCACCGGCGTGGTGGCGCGCATTCAGATGCGGGCAACCACCATTACGAACTGGGACCGCCAAGAATTGGTGATCCCCAACAAAGACTTGATCACCGGCCGATTGATCAACTGGACGTTGACCGACACGACCAACCGCATTGTGATCAATGTGGGCATCGCCTATGGCAGCGACACCAATCACGCTTGCGAGGTACTGCGCAAGGTCTGCGCCGAGGTTGAGTGGGTCGCTGAGGATCCATCACCGGTGGTCACCTTTGAAGGGTTCGGGGACTCCACCTTGAATCTCGTGCTGCGGTGCTATTTAGCAGATTTGGAAAATCGCTTGAGCTCTATCCATGGATTGCACACGGCAATCAACCAAGCATTCCAGGCTGAGGGAATTGAAATCGCATTCCCTCAGCGAGATTTGCATCTACGGTCGCTGCCGCCGGAACTAACCGAGGCGATTAGGCGACCGGCTTCTTCATGAACTCGGTTTCGGCAGCGATATCGCTGCCATCGGGGGTGGCATCGTCATCGACATCAAACCACGATTCTTCGAATTTCATGTAACCACTTTCGCCCCGATCGGCGCGGGCGAAGGCCACGTTCGTCCCCAGCGCGATCACAGCGTCGCCCATTGCGACAGCGGGGTAGCAGCGTGGGTGGTTTTCTGGGTCGGGGTTACGGATGCAGTACGCCCAGTGCTCGATTTCTTCTTGATATCCACGACTGACAGGACCTGATGTCGCGGCCTGAGCAACGGGGGCGGCAAAGTCACCGGATGCGGAAGTATCCAGGGCATAACCGCTGGACTTCTTCGCAACCCCTGCCTTGCTGCTCGTGTCGCTATCGCGGTAGAGGAAGACGTCGGTTTCCTTGTCCATGACCAAGGTTCCCTTGGTGCCCATCACGACTTCGCCCCAGCCACCGAAACCGTTGCCGTTGATCGACGAATAGGTCACCACAATTTTCTTGTTGGGATCGTTGTTGTAGCCTGCAACAGGGTCGATCTGCTCATATCCGGATTTCGTCTTTTTGGACTTCGGATAGTCCTCGACGCGGTCGTAGTAGCCGACATCGAAGGACGCGGGGTATTCCGGTCCAGCGAATTCGTACATGCAGTAAATGTGGTCCCGGACTTCGCGATCCAAGGGCATGATCTCACGGCCACCGACAGCGTGGACGGTCAGCGGATGAGCCTTCTTGCCGTCGTCCCGTAGCGAACTGAGGAAGATACTGACGGCGTCGAGTTGGTGTGATCCAAGCTCGGCCATCAGTCCCGCGCCGGTGCGTTGGAACAGACGCCAACGATGAAGTTCTTCTTCGGCGGAGAACATTTTGTCGCCGACGGAGAAATCTTCGTAGCCAAACTCCTTCGGATCGATGTTTTTGTCTGCATCCCAAGCGGTGAACAGTGCCACCTCTTGTTGAAGACGCATGATATCATCGGGGGTTTTCGCCTCTTTGAGTGCCTTTTGACGGTACTTCAGATCGCTTGCAATGCGATCGAAGGTTCCCCCACCATTCGCAATTTTTTCGCCACCGGGGATCGGCATGGACCAGCTATCTGAGCCCGGCAGGTTGCCACGGTGCCACTGGGCGCGGATGTGGTGCAGTTGCCCGAGCAATCCCCAGCGGATCAGGTTGACGGCGTTCTCGTACTTGATGTTGTAATGGCGTTGGTGGCCGGTGGCCAAATGGATCGGATTGCCGTTTTTATCTTTGAGTTCACCCGCCATCCGCGACATGACTTTGCACTGAGCCACGTTGCGGGCCATCAGTTTTTCAGTCAGCACGTGCAGCCCGCGCTTCATCGCTTGGGCGGCGACGGGAGCATGCAGCCAGAGTGGCAGGGCAATGATGACGGCTTCGATATCGGGGTTATCGAGGCACTCCATAATGCCGCCGGTTGTCGTGCCGTCATAGACTTTGACGTTCTTTCTCGCTTCGGCTTCGTCTTTGTAGCCCGCGACGCTGATCAGTCCGGGCCGGCGTTTGAGGGCCGATGAGCTGGACCAATCGCCATGAAACGCCCGGTGCTGTCCGAAAGGCCGGATGTCACAGATCGCTTTGACGTCGATGTATTCGGGGTTACAGCCACCGATCAGCACGTTGCCTTCGTCACCGGTGCCGATAACGGCCACGCGGACGGGATCGGCGATTTTTTCGTAACCGAAGTAGGCGGCCCCGACGCCAGCCCCGCCGACAGCTCCGGCTGCGACGACACCGCGTAGAAAGTCACGGCGGTTGACGTCGTAATAACTACCCACGGCGTTGTAGTAATTGGATTCGCCAACGTCACGTTGGTCTTTAGAGAGTTTATCAACCATCGCAGTCAAGGTCCCGTGAGGAGTGTTGTTAGAGGTGGGGAGAGGTGGTCTAAACGGTCCGTGCCGCTTCGCCCGGACCGTACACTTTTCGTACGATCAGGTGCAGGAAAAAGTCGAGTCCTGCAAAACGTCCGGCACCCGTGGCGGCCAGTACGAAGCATGCCAAACTCTCGATTAATTGGTAGTTCGAGGACCCCGGTCCTGTCGTCGGTGGATACTGGCTCAGGAACACTGAAAACAGGAACACACCGACCGCCAAAGCCGCGACGGGAGTAAACAGTCCAAGGATCAACAGCCACCCCATCGCCATGTCGAAATAGGGGATCATGCCATCAATGACGCTTGTATCCATCATCGCCAGTCGCGGGCGTACCAGTTTGTACGAGGGATGCTGGGCAAGCTGTTCGTCGGTGGCAAGCTGATTCTGAGCGGTTTCGTAATTTTCCCAGATCAAGTCGATCTGTTCCAACGTGGCCGAAATCAAACTATTGAGCTCTTTTCGGACCATCTCACGCTGCCCGCCGAGGGAGGTCACCCCATCGCGAACAGGATCGGCATCGAGTTCCGCGATTCGATCCAGGCCGAGCCTGTATTCTTGGATCGCGTTGGCGTCGAGTTCGATCACATACTCGTATTGCTCAACGGCGGTGATGTAATTGTCCTGGGCAGCCGCCTTTTGCTTGGCATCAAAGCCAAAATGGTCGCCCACGTTGTTGCGATACGTCGCCCAGATAATCTGCGTTTGCTTCTTATCCAGGCGTGTGGCACCGTCATAATCCCAGACCATTTGGCGGAAATCGGCCGCAAAGGGGCCCTTCGCATTGGCAAAAAACGGCTTGGCCGACCAATCGCCCTGCGCGTACTTTTCGGTTCCTTCACTGAGGAAATGGAATCCGATGGTGATCCGCAGAATCACCAGCATCGCAACTGCCAGATATCCGAGAATGCGTGGCGATAGCCCGTAGCCGACGGCCAAACGAAGCGGAAAAAGCAAAATCTTGGCCACGGAGTGGGTTCTCCAGACGAACGCAAAAAAGAGGGGTTTCGCATGCGAGATGCTGCGAGGCGGGGTAACAGTATGGCAGCGCAGCGGCCATTCGCCAAGCATAGTTATGTAAAAGCAGTCAACAAGTTGGGGAGCACCTTGCGCCACGGGGTCGACTCGTTAAATTGAAACCAGACAACTCGTCCACTTCTGCCGCTGTCCCGTTCGTCTCTGTAACCATCTTCTCTTCGCGGAGTGCCTGTGTCGATTTCCATCATGCGTCGATTTACCTTCTGTGCCGGCCACCGATTGGTGGGCCACGAAGGAAAATGCCAAAACCTGCACGGACACAACTACGTGCTCGAGGTCTACGTGACGGGGCATGAGCAGGACGCGGTCGGCCGCATTCTCGATTTCAAACAATTGAAAGTGCGGTGCAAGAACTGGATCGATGAGCATTGGGATCATGCGTTCGTGCTTTGGGATCAGGATCAAAACGGACTCGCGGCAATCCGCAGTTCCCAGCCCCACCGCATCTACGAGCTCGATTGCAACCCGACCGCCGAGAACATGGCGAAGCATTTTCTCGAGGAAGTCTGCCCCATTATCCTCGGCGATAGCGGGGCGGACGCCTACAAAATCCGTCTGTGGGAGAGTGAAGAAACCTATGCTGAGGTTACCTTAAGCTAAGATGAGCATGTCTCCCCTACCCGATGAGACCGAGTCGGCACCGACGATCGCGGGATTGCTTGAAAACAATGATCGCCCCTGGGAGCGATTGGAGCAACTCGCTCACGATGGCGACCCTGAGTCGCTCTCGGTATACCTCGACAGCCTCTCAGCGGGTGATCAAGCGCTCGCGCTGAGCCGCATGGACGAGGCGCACCATCAACTGGTGCTAACGACGTTGGCCGTCGGGGACGCTGCCGAATTGCTGCGTCACCTGAGTGAGAGCCAGGCTGCCGAACTCGTTGAATCGTTGCCGGCCGATGAAGCGGCTGCGATCGTTTACGAGATGCCCAGCGACGAGCAAGCCGACTTGTTGGGCGATTTGGATGACGCCCAAGCCGCTGCGATTCTCGAGGCCTGGCCGCGCGCCGACGCGACGGCCGCACGCGAATTGGCGGCCTATAGCGATGACGTCGCCGGGGGATTGCTGGTCCGCGAAATCTTGCGATTCAACCGCTCGACGACCGTCGCGAAGGTCATTGAAACCCTGTCCGAAAACGCTGAAGAGTTCCGTGATTATGACGTGCAGTACGCCTACCTCACGGACGAGAACGAACGACTCGTCGGCGTGGTGCCGATGCGCAATTTGCTATTTGCTCGCCGGCGAGAACCGGTCGCCGATATCATGATCGCGGACCCGCTATCGTTGCTGGACTCCACACCACTCGACGATTTGATCGAATTCTTCGACACCCACCGCTTTCTCGGTGTGCCGATTGTTGACGCCGATGGCAGGCTACTCGGCGTAGTCCACCGCAACGCGGTGGACTACGAAGCAACGCGGGCCGCCGAGAGTGATTTCCTGAAGAGCCAGGGGATCATTGGAGGCGAGGAACTGCGAACGATGCCATTGATGCAGCGTGCACGCCGCCGCCTGAGTTGGCTGAGCATCAACATCGTGCTCAATATCGGCGCCGCGGGTGTGATCGCGCTGTACCAAGACACACTCGCCCAAGTGATCGCGCTGGCCGTGTTCTTACCCATCATCAGCGACATGAGTGGCTGCAGCGGCAATCAAGCCGTCGCGGTCAGCATGCGTGAACTGTCGCTGGGTTTGGTCCGGCCGACGGAGATGATGCGCGTCTGGATGAAGGAAGCTGCCGTGGGGCTCGTCAACGGCGCCGCACTCGGGTTGCTCGTCGCGATCGTTGCGATCATCTGGGACGGTAATCCGTACCTCGGGCTGGTGGTGGGGATTTCCCTGTTTATCAATACTCTGATCGCGGTTTCCATCGGTGGCACGGTACCACTGCTGCTCAAACGCTTAGGTTTCGATCCCGCCGTTGCCAGTGGCCCGTTGCTAACAACGGTCACCGACATGTGCGGTTTTTTCCTGGTCCTCGGACTCGCGACGGCGATGCTCGATCGATTGATCGATTGATCGATTGATCGATCGAGACGAGGGGCCGGGATCTCGCGTTCAGCGAGATCTTCCGGGGAGGCCCGACGCCCGCTTATCGACCGTCATCAGCCCCCTTCGCCGCCCTGACGCTTGACCATTGAATCGCGTTGACGAGCAATTGCGGCAGCAGTGGTCCCGCAAAATCGTCGGGGTGACCGAGCGAGGTGTAGAAGGATGCCCCACCATCGTGACGGCGGAAAGTCCACGCGACCGGTTCGCCCGGTTGGCCTGGTATCTTTCCGGTCAGCAACACCTCGGTGCCCGCCGCCAGCGGGGAGACTTTGTAGAGCGTCCCTGCGGAAGTCCACGTCTGATCGGTGGTTAACCCTTGCAGCAATATCGCCGGTGTGGACTCGGGGGCGACCAAGGTCACCGTGACGTCGCTTCCCTTGCCGTAATGATTGGTGTAGTTGCCACCAAACAAGTCTTGATCCCACGTGAGCCACTGAACGCGTTTTTCAGGGACGGCTTGGTTGCGGACAGAGAACGCGTGACTGGCCGTGCGAATACCAATCACCGGTTTGCCGCTCTGAACGTACGCTCGGATGATGTCGAGCTGTTCCGGCGGCGGGGTACGCCGTCGGACGCTCACCAACAAAACGTCTGCTTGACGCACCTTCTCGATCCCGTCGAAGGTGTTCGGGTCCTCGTCATCCGCGTACACGAAGGACACCTCGTAATCATCGGCGAGATATTTTCCAGCGAATTTCGGCAGGGTTTCCCGCGTGTCGTATTCCCGCTCGGCAATCAGCATCACGACGTGTGGTTTGGCATCGCCAGCGGACGCCTCGCCAGCGGACGCCTCATCGGCGAGCGTCGTGGCGGCGAGCGTCGTGGCGACAACGGGGAATAGGATCAAACACAGAAGGGCGTATTTCGGTAGTTGCATCGGTACTCAGTCTCGTTTGGGAATTTCGCTACACTCTCGGCTGCTTTCATTTACCAAGCAACAGCGAGACAATTAAATCGCTTCGAATCCAAGGTAGCTGGGCTCGCCAGAGCGTGGGATCCATATTCTGGCGAATGTGGCTACTCGTGGATCCATTTGCTGTCGCCCATCTCTTTTGAACCGTCCCAGCTCGCCATGCCTCTGATCAAATCCGTACGCGGTTTCACGCCCCAGTTTGGAAGTGGGTGCTACCTTGCCGACAATGCGGTCGTCGTGGGCGATGTCGTCATGGGGGACGACTGTTCGGTCTGGTTCAGCACGGTGGTCCGGGGCGACGTGAATTCGATCCGTATTGGCAACCGCGTCAACATTCAGGACGGGTCGGTACTTCACACACTTTATCAGAAATCGGTCATCGAGATCGCTGACAACGTCTCGATCGGGCACAACGTATGCGTCCACGGCGCTCGCATCGACCAAAATTGCTTGATCGGTATCAACTCCGTGATCCTGGATCACGTTCACATCGGCGAAGGCTCGATCATCGGCGCCGGCTCCGTCGTTTTATCTGGTACGCAGATCGAACCCGGCAGTCTCTACGCAGGCACGCCGGCGAGGCGAATCAAGGATGTCGATCCCGAACAAGCCCGTGAGATGATCCAAAAAATTGCCACCAACTACCTGATGTATGCCAGTTGGTATCAGGACGAAAACCAGTAAGGCCCCCACATGTTGCAATCCATTCCACTGCCGCGTCAGCTCGACAGTCGCCCCATCCCCGCTCCCGTGCATGCGATGGTGCATGACCTGCGATGCCGAATCGAAGCCTTCCAAGACCGCTGGGACATGCCTCAGATCGAGCAGTTTGTGGCCGCTGACTATCAACTGGTCTACCAAACACTCGCGTGGCTGCGTGAGTCACAGATGATGATCGGCAATCGTTTCGTCGAGTGGGGGTGTGGTTTCGCCGCAGTCACGCTGATGGCCGATGCACTGGGGTGGGATGCCCTGGGGATCGAATCCGAAGCCGTTTTAATGGAACACGGTCGGCGAACGCTGGCGGATTGGTGTGGACCGCTGCGTGAGGATCTCCCCGGATCGACCTCCCCGCCGCCCGAACTCGTATTGGGAAATTTCTTGCCCCCGGGTGCGGAAGATCTGGCCGATGACCCGACCCTGCCGAGCCTGGGGCACCTTGCCGAGTCCGCCTATCGCACCCTGGGCTGGGGCCTCGATGACTTTGCTGTCGTCTACAGCTACCCATGGCCTGGCGAAGACCAATTCCATGAACAGGTATTCGACCAGTACGCCGCTCGCGGCGCGATCCTGCTGCAGTTCTGCGGCCCCAACGACATGCGCGCCTGGCGCGCCGTCTCGAGGGCGACGTAGCTCGGGACCATTGCCCCCGAGCAAATCGATGTCTGATTCCTCAGCTACGGGCGGGTCGCAATCTCGATGGGGCGAACCAGTCCCAGGTACGCCATCAGGTCGCGTACTTGCGACTGCGTGAGATCATCGATCAAACCGCTCGGCATGATGCTCGTGCCATTGGGCGCCACCGAGTCCACGTCGTCTTGAGGGATCACTGTGAGCTCATTTCGTGCGTCACGGACTTGCAGACCGTCGCCGACGTTGCTGACCATGCCCACGTGAACTTGTCCTGACGTCGTCAAAACCTGCTTACTAGCGTACTGATCACTGACGACATGCGAAGGATGCAGGATCGATTCGAGAATCTCACGCCGCGTGAAGCGTTTGGCAAGGTTGGTCAGGTCGGGGCCGATCGACACGCCCGTTCCTTCATGGCGGTGGCAGCTCGCACACTGGGTCGTCTGGAAAATTCCCGCCCCCGCGTGAGTATCTCCCGCTTCACCCTCATCCGAATCGAGATAGGTCAGCAGTTGCTCGAGATCCCATTTCGACTCATCGTCGCTGGGTAGTTCGGCGGCCGGACGATCGGGGAACGTTTTGGCATACCATCGCTGCCACAGTTCCATGGTGGGGGCGGCGCCGGTAGGACGCTGCATGCCGGTCCAGTGCTCCAGCAGCCGCTCAACCTTTTCGAACGCAGTCCCCTGTTGCTCGGCACGCAAACCCATCAGCACGAGGGCGCGGAGCGCCATCGGATCGTCGGTCGCAATCGGTACTTCTTTCAGTCTCCTCACGACCTCTTCGGCGGACGGGCCATCGAGAATATTCAGGCTGCGAACGAGGTAATCCCAATTCTCTCCATCGGGTTTCTGGGCGAGTGCGAGGGCCACCACAGCACGCCGTTCCGGCTCGGTCCGCCAAATTTTACGGAGGTGTTCGGCAGACTCTTGATCGTCGGCCGTTGACAGCATCGCGATGATACCGGTCCTCAACCGACGGTGAACGTCGTCAATTTTGGGTTCAGCAACGAGCTGGTCATCCAAATTTCGCAGCTTCGCAGCGGTCGCATCGTCAATGGGACGTGGCAGGCGGAAGATCGCTCCGAGTGCCGCGTTTCTCCAGCGTGCTCCTTCGTCCAGGATCGCTTGCACGTCATCAATCGACAGATTGCGGCCAAAGTCTCGTGTGACGGCGACCATGTACATCGGCAGCGAACCCTCGGATTCCTCGCTGGCGATACGCTCGTACATCTTCAGCATCGCGAAGCGTTCCTGAGCCGTCCAATCGTGATCGATAAACTGCAGGCACATCGCGGTCAGCACCCGATCGAGCTGGGGAGCGTCCGACTCGATGTATTCCATTGCTCGCGGAACGATGGCGTCGGCCTGGAGGTACGTCGCCAGGCGAATCAATTCGTGGTTGATGCGGGAGTCACCGGAGGGGAATTCCGCTGCGATTCGGTCTCGCAACCACGGCACGGCGTTCGGCTCGATTTTGCACCTCGCCAAAGTCACTTGGCACAGCCGTAAGGCATCGACGAAATCCTTGTCGCTGAGGAACCCCTGCATCAACTCGCCGGTCCGCTGCAGCACCTCGTCTCCCGTCTCGGCAGTAGGCTCGGCAGCCACCAATGCGAGCATGCCCACGATGGCGGTGCGTGTGTCATCGGAGCTGAGGACGGTTTCCTTCCAATCATTCACGGGCAACCGCTGCAATACCTGTCGCGCCACATAGGACACGTTGCGGTCGCGGCTGGACAGCAGCGGAAAAATTGCGTCGGGGTCGCTCGGGAACTGATTGCTGCGGAGGATCGCTTCGCAGGCGGTGCGCGCGACCCGGGCATCTCCATCACCGAGTAACTCCTCTAAACGCTTCGCCGCTCCGTGCGAGGGAGACAGTCCGAGCTGCATCGTCGCGCGGCGGCGGACAGCCTCGTTTGCTGTTTTAGAAAGTTCAATCAGCAACTCTTCGCTCGGTACAGGACCGTACATTTGCATCAAGTTGATTGCTCGAATGCGATATGCGGCGGGATTTTCATCACTGTATGCAACCCCAGCGACCTGCCGATCCCAATCATCGCCCAGTTCATGACGAACCGTGGCGATGGCTTGACGGGCCCATGCGGCGTCGAGCTGTGGTTGGCGAACGGCCGCGGCGATGCCCGATCCCATCTGTTTCATCGCATCGGGCACCTTGCCTTGATAAACAACCCGATACACACCGCCGGCGGTTCCGCGACCGCCGGTACTAAAATACAACGCACCATCCGCACCGACGGCCAAGTCGGTCACATTCAGCGGTGTGCCCTTCAGAAAGACTTCGCTGTCGGCCGAGTAGCCGCTGCCATCCGGCTTCAAACGCACATTCAGGATGCGCCCCTCCGACCAATCCGCCAAGAACAGGCTGTCGTGGTACCGAACGGGGAACATGTGGTGCTCATAACATTCGATGCCCGTCGGACTCCCGCGACCGGTATCGAGTAGATTGGGTAATCGATCGTAGTAGTATTCCGGCCATTTGGCCCAACCCGGACGCCAACCAAACTCGCCCGCCTCGGTGATTTCCATCAATGCGGTCGGTCGATACCAGGGCGTATCCAAATCAGCTTCCATGTCCGCGTCATGCACGAACAGGCTGCCCGATGGATGGAATGCGAGATCGTAGGTATTGCGCAGTCCACCGGCGACACGTTCGACGACTTTCCCGTCAATGTCGGTCCGAATGATCGTTCCACCGGGGGCGTGAATGCCGCGGCCATGGCCAGCCGGATCCTCATACCGTGGCAACAAATCGCCTTCGTAGATGTCGCGCAATGTTTCACCCTTGCCGGCTTTGCCAATCGGTTGCACGTAGCTGCCCAGGGACACGTAGATCATCCCGTCGGGGCCGAGACGCAAACCGTGGGGACCATGCTCGCCGCCCTCGCCACGGAATTTCATCAGTGTCTTGACCGTCTCGAGCGTGCCGTCGCGGTTCTTGTCGCTGAGCCGGTACAGGGCGGTGCCATCGGGCCCTTTGCCCGTGACAAACACTTCTCCGTTGAGCGGTAGGATGCCTTGAATGGATTCAACTTGATCGCAATAGGTGCGCACGTCTTCGGGGACCCCGTCATCGTCACGGTCAACGGCAATCAACAGGGGCCCCTGCTCCTGCGATAGCACCACATGCCCAAATTCGTCGAACGCCATCGCGATCACCGAGCCGACCTGATCATCGTTAAGAACGCGTTGGACACCGAAGCCGCGTTGGATCTGGAATCGTTCGCTCTGCTCTTTTTCAGATTCAACAGCGACGTTTTGTTCGCGATCCCAAGGCACCGTTTCGCCCAACACACCGAACGCGGACGCCGACTCCCACGTCCGGTCGTTGAAGGTGGGGTTGTCCCACATGCCCTGTTCTTTGAGACTCGTTCGCCAGGTCTCATCGGAGCTGAACGTGTACCATTTGTCTTCGTTTTCCGGACGAATGGAGACTCGCGCGACCAAGGCCGCGGTAGCCCCTGCCGTGTTTTCGACTCGAATCGCGATAACATTGCGGCCTGTTTCCAGGTAGTCGGAAATTTCGAATTCCTGCATCTGCCGGTAGGATTGGCCCTCACCGATTACACGACCGTTCACCCGGACTTCGTAGTTATCGTCGGCAGCGATCTCGACGAAGCCGTCCCCGCGCTCGCGCAGGTTCAGAACCTTGCGGAACCAACAGGTCTCGCCGACGGCGATCTCTTGATCGAGCGTTGTGCCCCCAGCCCAAATCCACTGAGCTTCCGTGGCCGAGGCAACCGATCCCGTGGGGAAACCCGGAAAGAGAGGTAGCCCCAAACCCAACGGTGAGGCGATGCCGATCGCGAACACGGCAAACAGCGATAGTTGACGTCCTGCAAACATTCCTGACTGGCCTTCCATGGCGAGAAATCAGACTTCTTCGAAAACCGCGTTAGGGATCGTAGCCCCAAAAATCCGCTGTTTGGTCATTTAACACCCTGCGGTATCAAATTTTCCCGCCGTGCCGCAAGTCCGGTACAAGAACTTCCCCCCCACGGGTGCATGACAGGGTTTGCGGCTGGGATTGGGGTCGGCTTGAATTTGGATATGAATTACACTTTGCGGCGTGCAGCCGGGAAGGCTGGGAGCTTTAGAGAACACTTTTCGAGGGAATCGCCATGGAATCGGCATCAGCCACACCCACCGCCCAACAAATCGCTGACCTCGTCATGCAGCGGCTCATCGATGGTGGCGGGATTCCCGATCTCGCCAACGCCAACTTGATGACGATCGAGCAACGGACCATCGAGGAAGTCGACCGGGTCACGCAAATCGTCATGAGCGAACTGCTCGCCAAGCAGTCTCGAGAGGCCGATCCGGTGACCGCCTGTCCCAAATGCGGTATGGAAATGACACCGAAAAAGGCTCAGCATCGCTCGCTGCAAAGTAGACGAGGCCAAGTGAAATTCAAAACCGACGTATCTCATTGCGAGGCTTGCCGCCTCGATTTTTTTCCCTCAGATGAGAACATTGCAGTGTGACATCGACATCGAGCAAACGCCCGCAGTCCTACAGAAAGTTACCATCGCCGCAGCGAGAGACCGTTCCTATGCGGTGGCCAGTCGCAACCTGCGAGACCTCGCTGAACTGACCATCTCTTCCAAGCAATGTCAGCGGATCGCCATTCGCATCGGCAACGAACGACTCGGCGAACAGCAACAAAGCATTGATCGCTACACCGCCGCGAGCATCCCCGAGCAACAGCACGGCCAAAGCCACGATGCACCAGCAAATGATTGGAGCGGACGTGCCGCAGTGATACAGGGTGACGGCGGTCGTGCTCAGATTCGCGATTCGCTTTGGGGGCAGGACAAACCGAGCGACAAAAAGCACCGTTGGTGGCGAGAGACTCAGGCCGGCGTGCTGCAAACGTATCAGTCCAGGCCATCGGACGTGGACCCTCACCCCGAGGTCCCAGAATGTTTGAAAGATCCGCTGTGGATTATTCCCAAAGTGAATGAAATCCATCGCAGCAGCGGTTCATCAAGTGATTCAGGCGAACCTGAGAGTGAGCCATCGCGTGACAGCCAGCCGTCATCAAAGCAATCAGCTTCGGCAGAACCAGCCAGCCAAAACAGCAAGTCGTCACGCAAGGATCACAAGCGTTGGAGCGGCGGTGATCCGTTGGTACAAACGATCGTTGCGACCCGACTGGGATATGATCATCTCGGGTTGGCGTTGGCGGCCGAGGCGTATCGGCGTGGTTTTAACAAAGCCAAAATCAAAGCCTTCATGGGCGACGGCTTGAAAGTGAACTGGTCGCTGTGGTCGAGTCACTTCTCGCACTACACGCCGATCGTCGACATCATGCACGCCTTGGCTTACGTCTACGGCGGTGCGATCGCATCCTGCGGGCGGATCGAAGATGGCTGGCAGTTGTATATCCAGTGGCTCGAGTGGACGTGGAGCGGTGATGTCGATCGAGTCATCACGGCGATGCAACAGCAAGCTGCCGGTCACGAAGATGTTCCCGAAGACCTGCGTCGGGCCATCACCTACCTGAGCAACAACGCGTCGCGGATGCAGTATGCTCGTTATCGGCGTGCGGGACTTCCAGTGACCACCTCGCCCGTGGAATCGGCTCAGAAGCAAATCAACGAGCGGATCAAAGGGACGGAAAAGTTTTGGCGAGACGATTCGCTTGAGCCACTACTGCAGCTCAAAGCGGACGACCTGAGCGAAACGCACGACCGAGACGCCTTCTGGCATCGTCGAGGCCAGCGAAACGACGGCTTCCGCCATCGCAAGACCAAAACCAAAGTTACCTAACAAACCCTGTCATGCACCCCCCCCCACCCCTCAACGGATCAGCCGCATGCGTTGGAAATTGGGAGTAAACGGGACTGGCGTCGGCCACGGGTGGGGCCAGAAAATCGCCAATGCCTTGCCGACCAACAAATCCCGTGGCACGAAGGCTGCATTGGCAAAGCGGTAGGATTCGGGATCGACACTTCGATCGGCACCGTAACGCAGTTTCGTACCCGCCCAACACCTCGCATCGAGACTCTCGGGGCTATTGTCGCCCATCGGGAAATACTGATCTTCGCCAATTGGAAAGCTAACCCGCCGGCGCGTCGCCCAGCCGGGGAACTCGTCCCAGACTTTGGGTTCCGCCATCACCGCTTGAATCTCCTCAACCCGTACGTTGGCGCCCGCATACTCGCTGAGCGAGGGCATGTCATAGTCCAACATTTGGTTGCCGTTTGTCGTCGCAATGTAGTACTTGTCGCGATCGATCGTGAGACGATGCAGCGTCGCGGCCCCACCTTGAACAGCGATTCCCACCGGCGATGCGTCCAACGGGTCACCGGGGCCGTTGTAGACCGGTCGCACGTCTTCTGGTTTTAAGAAACTCGAAATATCATAGGTCGTCGGGCGATCGAAGCTGATGACGTCGCCATCGACCCAGAGCAGTAGTTGGTTGTCGCAATTACTAAATCGCAAGCTGTGCCGCGTGCCCGCCCGGACCTCTGTGCTGGCCGTGGGATTGAGCGTTTCATCCAGGTCGCCGGCATCGAAGGCACCTGGCCGCGGTTGCCCGTCGTTAATCGACAGCTGAGCCTGGCCGGTCGCCAAATCAAACTCACAACGATACTTCACACCGGCTTCAACAATTTCCATGGTCAGGGATTTCGTACCGGGTGCGATTTCAGCGTCCGCCTGGACGATCAGATCGCCCACCCAGTGCACTCCGTCTCCGGCGTGTCCCGAGCCCCCGTAGTGCAAGTGATTGCGGAACTGATCGAGGCTAGCTCCCGAATCATAGCTCGGTCGAAACACGCCGCCACTACGAGAGTTCCCCAGCAACCGTTGGATGCGAGATGCCCCAGCGGACGATGGCTTGCGATCGTAAACGCGATCGGCATCGACAAACAAATAGGCGTCGTACGCATAGAAATCGGTGATCAGACGTCCCTGGTATGGATCGACTCCCGCCAGCGAGTCGCCGCTTTCCGCTTTGGCCCACTCGTCCTTTGTTGGCCAGTGGTGGTAGTACCGCAACCACTCGGCCGCCTCGCTGGTGGCATCGACTTGAGCGATGACGCCGGTATCCGAATGCTCGACGGACCACGAATCGGTGGGTGGGATCGAGGCACCCGGGCGCCACGGTTGTAGCCGCGTCGGATAGTCGGCATCGACCAGGGCCGCGGGTTGGTGAGCACTATCGTAGACCATGCTCTTCATCGCCAGCAGCTTTTCGGGCGGCTTGCGCACGATCTCGCCAAGCGGATCGCCGGGATTTCCGATCGTCGGCTCGGCATCAGCCGGTGGTGTGCCCGGCTGCGAGTAAATATCGCCATGCATGATCGTCAAAGTCTCATTGGGTAACCCGACGAGCCGTTTGATGTAGTTCTGTTTCGGATTGATCGGGACTTTAAATACGATCACGTCCCAACGCTCGGGATCGCCCAACGCATAAGCGAATTTGCTGACGAGGATCCGGTCGCCGCTGAAGGTGGCATCCCCCGGATTGTTTTTCAGATCCAGCGGATAGACGTAGCGGCAATTCGGACAGATTCCGCCGACGACCACATGCTCGGTCGCATCATTGCGATTCTCGAGGCTGGCCCCGATCGGGAACTCCTGACCACACTCGGGGCAGAAAACGTCTTTGTGAGCCCCCATCAAGGCCGGGGCCATCGAGCCCGTCGGTATCACGAACGCTTCGGCGATAAACGCCCGAAACAGTAACGCGAGTACAAAGGCGACTACAATCGCTTCGGCGGTTTCTCGCCAACCCTGCACGCGAAATACGGCGGCTCGTTGCTGCAACAGCGGCATCGCATCCCACTGCTCCTGCGGCGTGGGATCGGGCATTTTTTCGGTCGCGGAAGCAGTGGGCTGAGGCATATCGTGTCAAAACGCAAAAGTCAAAAATAGTCGCCCGCGCGAACCGGTCGGTACGCGGGGCGCCGTAATGTGTCGCGATTCTACCCCGCCGGGCAGTACTTCGAAATGCTGCCGATCTCAACGATTCGTTTTTACCGTCTAAAACGATTTTGCAAAGTTTTACGATTGCGCCGCCGATAAGGATGCCATGGCTGCCTTTTCGTCAACGTCACCCGTGAGCTCGCAAATCCCGATCACTGCGGGGGAGATCGTCGTGACCGTCCCCGGTCTCATGGCCGGGCGGAATAGCATGCGACGACTCGACGATGGCCTGCAAGCGGCGGGCTATCAAACGCGGCATTGGCATTACCCGAGTCTGCGGGGGTCGATGGAGCGTCACGCCAGACGACTCAGCGAGGACCTTTGCGAACTCGCTCAATCACCCGAATTTGGTCGCATCCATCTGGTCACGCACTCCATGGGCAGCGTGATCGCACGGGCCGCGATCCACGAATCGGGACTGGAGACTCGCTGGGCCTCGAAAGTCGGACGGATCGTGATGCTGGCGCCCCCCAACGGCGGCTCTCGCCTGACGCGGATTCCGCTGGGCCCGTTCGCATCCTCGTTCCCCCAACTCTGCGAGTTGTCCGAGGCACCCGATAGCTACGTACGTCGACTGCCGCCGCTACAGCAGATGTCCGTGGGCGTGATCGCCGCCGAACATGATTTCGTGGTCGCTATCGAAGCGACCCATCTGCCCGGCCAACGCGACCATGCGGTACTGTCGACGACACATCAGCGGTTGATTTCGCACCCGGATGCCATCGAAATGTCAATCCGGTTTTTGCAGACAGATTGTTTCGATCGTCATCCTGTCACGATTTCGCTGCAGCGGCCGGATCAGCGGCGCCGCGTCCATTCGGCAGCAGCATAGCGATCGGAGCGAATTTGAGCGCTGGCCTGACGCTCGGCATCGCTCAATTCGCCCGGCTGCCATGCGATCGACAAGACTTCACCAATCCGCTTGGCGATCGACTGCGAGATGGCAACGGCATCCACCGCAGCAGCCGCGAGGTCAATCACGCCCGGCAAAACATCCGCGTGAGTTGATGCTCGCAACAGCAGGCTGCCATGCTGCAAAACCCCGCCCCGGACACGCCGTTGGGCACTGCCGAGAATTTTGTAGCCGCTGCAAATGAGGTCTTCGTCCGTCCGCCGTTGAAAGCACAAGAACGGTTCGCTCGCGGCAGTCGTGGCGGGACGCAAACCCTCCGCCGCCCCGTCGGCCATGGACGAGCTGCTGGATTGGCGACGGAGCAGGGCGGGTGCCGTGTCGCGGTACGCCACGGCAGCGACCCCATTTTCGTGTAGCGTGTCAACGACGCAGGCGTGCACCGCCCGGTACACACTTTCTCGGGCTCCCGGGCCTGTTTCGAGCACCGGCAACGAGAGTGAATATGTCAATTCATGGTGGTGCATGATCGCACCTCCACCCGTCGAGCGGCGAACGATATCAACGGGGGTGTCGGCCCAGTCACCTGCCCCCGAAATCGCTTGGAAGTACCCCAGCGACAATGTTGGCCGGCTCCAAGCATAAAATCGCAGCGTCGGTAGCACCGACCCGTTCGCAACGGCAGCCACAATCGCTTCGTCAACCGCCATGTTGGTCGCACCGTCATGTTCGCACAACGGCAGCAAACGTCCCGTATGGCTCACGAGGCAGCGTCGTCGGCAGCCGGATCACTCCAGTGCAGGATGGGGCGGCGCGCCGCGCCCACGTCATCGGGGCGACTGATCCGGGTCGAGTGAGGCGCCTGATGAATCATGTCGCCCTCTTCGTCAGTGATCCGGAACAAAGCTTCGACAAAGGCATCGAGCGTTTGCTTGCTCTCCGTTTCCGTTGGCTCGACCATCACGGCTTCGTCCACCACGAGTGGGAAGTACACCGTGGGTGCGTGGAATCCAAAGTCCAAAATCCGCTTGGCAAGATCCATCGCAGAAATGTTTTTGCTCTTCTTCAAACGCGATGCTGACGCAACAAATTCGTGCATGCAGCGATCACCATGGGGAACATCGAGGAAGTGCTTGACCTGGCTGAGCAAGTAATTTGCACTGAGCACTGCGTCTTCGCTGACCCGCCGTAGCCCGTCGCCGCCATAGGTGCGCAGGTAGATGTAGGCACGCACGAGCACGCCGGTATTGCCAAAGAAACTGCGGACACGACCGATCGAATCCTGCGTGGACTCAGAGAGGTCGTAGTACCACTTCGTCTGCCCGTCTTCGGTTTCAATCTCTTTGCGAGTGACCAGCGGCGCGGGCAGGAACTTGGTCAGAAAATCGCGAACGCAGATCGGCCCCGCTCCAGGACCGCCACCACCGTGTGGACCGGAGAAGGTCTTGTGCGGGTTGTAGTGCATCAGGTCAGCACCGAAATCACCGGGCCGGCTGATCCCCAGAATCGCGTTCATGTTCGCGCCATCGAGATAGATCAAAGCGCCCGCGTCGTGCACCATCTGATTCATCTTCTCAATATTGCGATCAAACAAGCCGAGCGTGTTTGGATTGGTCAGCATGAACACCGCGGTGTTTTCATCAAGCTTCGCCGCGAGGTCTTCAAGATCCACCAAACCGTCCGCGTTGCTCTTGACGGTCTTCGTTTTGAATCCCGCCATCTGGGCGCTGGCGGGGTTGGTGCCGTGGGCCGAGTCAGCGGTCAAGACAATGTTACGGGTGCTGCCGATACTGCGGAAATAGGCTTCCGCAACCAGCAGAGCGGTGAGTTCGCCGTGCGCCCCCGCGGCGGGCTGCAGCGAAACACCCGGCAAACCACTGATCTCCGCGAACATCTCCTGCAACTCATAGAGCAATTGCAGCAGTCCCTGCAGGTGCGACGGATCCTGCATCGGATGCACATTCGCAAACCCCGGCAACGACGCAATCCGCTCATTGCGTTTCGGGTTGTACTTCATCGTGCACGAACCGAGCGGATAGAAATGAGTGTCGACACTCATGTTCAGTGTCGACAGACACACGAAGTGTCGCACCACGTCGCCTTCGGCCAGCTGCGGCAGTGGTGGTGGTTGGTCGGCTAAGAAACGAGCGTCAAACGCACCGAGCGCGTCGGCGGTCGGCACATCAGGTTGCCCCAAACGATGGGCCCGTCGTCCCGGACGACTGAGTTCAAACAGGAGCTGAGTGGATTGTTGGTTACGCATGAACAGGAGGCTGTGAAAGAGTGGTTATTTTTGTAGCTGCCGTCGCCAGACGGCGGACTCCGAAGTGGAGTCGCTGCCGCCGCCAGACGGCGGAATCCACGTTCTGGCAAACGTAGCGACGCGGCGTATTCCTTGGCTGTCGCTTTTAACAGGCCGCGGCCTGTGGTGCATGGCAGAGCACCTTTGCCCATTGATCAATCTCGGCACGCGTGCGTTTCTCGGTGACCGCGACCAAAAAACAGTCGCGATACCGTTCGGGCAGCCCCGTCAGCGCACCTTCGCTGTGCACGCCCACCATCGGGTTGAGATCGATCCCCGCGAGTAATTCGTGATTGCGAGCATATTCCAAGAGTTCCGCCACCTCGCCGCTTCGATCGCGAACCACAAATTCCTTGAACGAGGCGCTCTCACCGACGATCTCAAATCGCTCGGATGCGGCAATCGCCTGTTTGGCGTACGCCGTCTTGGCGATGCAGTGATCGCTCGTTTCACGCAGTCCATCAGGGCCGAGGAGGCTCAGGTGAACCGTGGCGCGAAGAGCCAACAGTGTCTGGTTGCTGCAGATATTACTGGTCGCCTTTTCGCGCCGGATATGCTGTTCGCGGGTTTGCAGCGTCAGCACCCAGCAACGTTTGCCACGGCGGTCGGTCGTTTGACCGGCGATGCGGCCGGGCAAGCGACGGACGAGTTCTTCGCGGCACGCCATGATGCCGAGGTACGGACCGCCGAAGGCCAGCGGATTGCCGAGGCTTTGTCCTTCCGCGATCGCGATATCAACACCCATGTCGCCAGGCCGGCGAAGCCGCCCCAGACTGACCGGATCAAACGATTCGATCGTCAGCGCGCCGGCCGCTTTGGCGGCCGCCGCGATTGCCGCGACGTCTTCGAGTCCGCCGACGAAATTCGGATGCTGGACCAGCACGCACGCGGTCTGGTCGTCGATCGCGTCGATGATGCTCGATGAACAACCGTTCTCGTCAGAAGCCACCACCACGATCTCCGCATCGATGTTGCGCAAATACGCAGCAAGGATCTCGCGGTACTGTGGATGCACCACATCACTCGTGATGACTTTGTTGCGACCACGCTGCATCGACAGTGCCATCAGCACCGCTTCGGTCGCCGCCGATCCGCCGTCGTACAAACTTGCGTTGCTGACGCCGAGCCCGGTTAACTGCGTGATGAGTGTCTCGTACTCAAACATCACCTGCAGATTGCCTTGGCTGACCTCGGCTTGGTAAGGCGTGTACGAAGTGTAGTACTCGCCTCGTGATGCGATTTCGTCCACGACCGCGGGGATAAAATGATCGTAGGCACCACCGCCCAGAAAACAGACATGCGATTCCGCGTTCGCGTTGCACGCCGCCAATCGGGTCAGCTCGGCGGTCAGTTCCATCTCGTTAATCGAAGGCGGCAAATCTAATTGCCGCTGCAGCTGAACGGACTGCGGAACCTGCGCGTCAATAATCTCGTTGATATCGGCAGCGCCGATCGCTTCGAGCATCTCGCGGCGGTCGTTGTCGGTATGAAATAAATAGGACATCTGGATTGCGACCTCTCCGAAAAGGGGTCTGACCCTCTCCAGCAACTAAAGTGACTGTGCAAAATTTGCTCGCTCGCAAAAAGGGTCAGACCCCTTTTCGAAGAGGCGATTAGCCTGCTTGAGCACACTGTTTTTCGTAGGCGGCGTGATCCATGAGTGTCTCGGCGGGCTCGCCGTCGAGTTTCACTTTGATGATCCAACCGAAATCGTAGGGATCGTCATTGAGCCCCTCGAGGTTATCGGGCAGATCGGTGTGCACAGCGACGACTTCACCGGCCACGGGGCTATACAGGGGACTGACCGCTTTGACGGATTCGACTTCACCAAATTCATCGCCGATCGCGAGCTTACGACCGACTTCGGGAAGGTCCATGTAGACGAGGTCGTTGAGTGCCTCGATCGCAAATTTCGAAATTCCGATCGTGGCAATCCGCTCGCCATTCTCTTCGGCGACATCGACCCACTCATGGGACTCGGCATATCGCAGTTGTGTAATGTCGCGTGGCATGGGGGGCTTCCTCAATACTCAATAAAAATGAAAGTAGAACGGTTCAAAACGGGGGGTGGAGTCGATTCTCTACGATGCTGAGCGTCGATAAAACGGTAACTTCGTGGGCCGCGCCGCGACGGCGCGACCACGAATGTCAATTTGGAATTCTGGGTCGGCGGCATGCTCGCGTTTCACCATCGCCATCGCGATGGGAACGCCGAGCGTGGGTGACGGTCCGCCACTGGTGACAACACCGATCTTGGCACCGCCCGCATCGAGCACATCGCAACCTTCGCGGGCCGGTCGCTTGCCGTCTGGCAACAAGCCGATTCTCGCCATGGCGCTGCCCTCGCGTTTGATCCGCTGCAGGGCCGCATCGCCGATGAACGAGCGATCGGCAAGATTAACCGCGAACGACAAACCAACCGATAACGGGTCCACCGTTTCGCTCAGTTCGTGACCATAGAGCGGCATGCCCGCTTCCATCCGCAAGGTATCGCGAGCCCCTAAACCGGCGGCGACGAAACCCGCGTCGCGGCCTGCCAAGAGAATGTTCTCCCACACCCGGTTGGCTTCTTCAGCTCGGACAATCAATTCCAATCCATCTTCGCCGGTGTATCCCGTGCGGCTGACGATGACGGGCTTGGCAAACTGATCGGTGATCCGAGCCTGGTAGTTCTTCAGTCGGGTCAGGTCGAAGCTCAGCAGTCTCTTGCAAGTCTCCATCGCCAGCGGACCTTGGACTGCGATCATCGCCGTCAATTCAGTCCGATCAGACATCGTGACGGTCGGAAACTCGGATAGCAACGGCGTCAGCCACTGAACGATTTTTTCGCGATTGGATGCATTGACGACGAGCAAATGAAATCGTCGCTCGGACGGCGTTTCGAGAAAGGACACGAGCACGTCGTCGAGCACGCCGCCCTCAGCATTGCAAATCATCGAGTATCGCACGCCGCCCACCGGCAGATCGCTGACACGGCGTGTCAGGACACTGTCGAGGAACTCGGCCGCACCATCGCCGTCAAAACGCAATCGTCCCATGTGGGAAACGTCAAACAATGCCGCCCGCGTCCGACAGGCTTCGTGCTCCGCGACGATGCCATCGCCGTACTGAATCGGCATCTCGTATCCGGCGAAGGGCACCATTTTGGCGCCCGCCTTCCGGTGCCAAGAATCCAGTGGCGTTTGAGCGAGCCCAACAGGCGAGGACGGTTCGTGCGATGCAGGGGCGGATGAATGCGTCATGGGCGAATGCGTTGGCACGGAGATCCCGCGCTCGACGCAGAACATGCACCGAGACGGAAACGCCGGGAATTTTGAGTTGAAAAAGATCAATGGCGGCGAATCGCTTCGCCTAACGTGAGTTTAACCTTCTCCGGCAGAGGAACTAGCCCCCGCGCGGGTGAAGTTTTTCGCAATGGCTCTCTATTGCTCAGTGACTCGCACCGTGGTCATCGTGTCACCCTGTTTGATCGAATCGACCACATCTTGGCCTTCGATCACCTTGCCGAAGACGCTATGGCGATCATCGAGGTGTGGCGTGGCCACGTGGGTGATGAAAAACTGCGAACCATTCGTGCCAGGACCCGCATTGGCCATCGAAAGCACGCCGGGGCCGTCGTGACGAAGCGAAGGATCGAACTCGTCCTCAAATTGGTATCCTGGACCGCCCGTGCCTGTGCCCTGCGGGCAGCCACCTTGGATCATGAAGTCAGGGATCACGCGGTGAAACTTCAATCCGTCGTAATACTTTTTCTCGCAGAGCGTTTCAAAGTTACCGACAGTCTTCGGCGTTTTGTCTGCAAAAAGCTCGACTTTGATCGTGCCGCGGTTGGTGTCGAAGGTTGCCACTTTCATCGTGCTGTTTCGGTTTTTCGAGGAGATGGATAGGTGTCTGGTCAGAGCACGACCATACCTCACAAACAAGGAGGGATCAATGAGCAGCTACGGGCTCGATGCCCTGTCCAGAGATCATTTCAGCAGCCCTATTCTGCAGCCGTTTCGGCGGCGGTTTCCGCTGGTTCATCAACGGGCTCCTCAGCAGGCGTTTCAACAGAGGTTTCAGCGGGCGTTTCATCCGCACTCTCGGCTGCATCAGCGACCGGCGGCGCAACACGCTTGCTCATGTCGATGGGTTTCCGGTTGCCTTCGGGCATGACCAGAAACACCTTCTCAAGGTCACCCGATTTGCCCATTTTCGCTGAGACTTGAAATGGCCCCTGCTCACTCTGGCCGTCAAAAATCACGAATTCCGGATTGTTTTTGCCTTCCTCAACCGTCGCGAAGACATTCATATTCAACGATTCAATTTCACCGACCTGGTCCCGGAGCTCGGCCATTTGATTCATGTCCTTGCGGATCGGATCAAACATGAAGCCACCGTAATTCTGGACCGCGTAGAGTCCGGCGCCGCAGCAGATCAGGAGCGTGAGAAACCCGCCGCCGATCAAGGCTAAAATCACCCGCAGCCAAATGCGACGTTTTTTGGGGGGCGGCGATGTGGTGCCGGCAGGTGTCGTGCCGGCAGGTGTGGCAGGCGAAACGTTCGTGTCACGATGAAAAGGGTCCTGGGACATGTCGCCCGGTAATCCGTTGTGAGTAGAGTTGAGTTGCAAAATCCTCGGCTCTATCATCCAACTTCGCGAGCGGTCTGTCGATACGGCGCGTTCGCACGATGCCGCCTGACGCCCGATTTCCAGGCATTTTCTTATCGCCAGATGCTCGAACGGGGGCCGCTCGAATCTTGCGATCCCGCTGGCGAATCGAGCATCGCGGAATTGGAACGCATCGAGCCCATCGTTTCCGCTTGCGGAGTTGCCGAGGAGTAGCGGCCGCTCTCGGCGACCGAGGGTGGCGCCCAGCGAGGTGTTGCTGGATCCTGAGTGCGATTCGCAGAAAGCGGCCGCTCTAGTAACGTGCCCGCCAACTGCTCGTCGCTCAGCGGCGCTGCGGCCGGTGGTGCCTCGTGCTCGACCGCCGCGTTCTTGCCAACGGCCCGGCGATGGTACCAGCTTCCACCCGCATTCGACTCCGCGAGTCGCCCGCGATCATTCGCCGCAACGAGATTGTTCTCAAGATCATCGCTGCGTTTTCGCTGCGGTGTGCTGGCGGCAATTAACGCCGATGCCGGTGCGAGACTGTCGCGACGGTTGCTCGGCGCAGCGCTTGGTCTGGGTTGCCGCGCCGCGACCGACGCCGCAGGTGAGGTGGCAGGGCGAACATCCGCTTTGACGAACTGCTCCACCGGGCCGCTGCCCGCTTCGACCCAATTCAGCCAATACTCCTGCAGTTCCGCCAGTGACTCGTAACCGTAATGTTTTTGCACATTGGCGGTCCATGATGGCCGCTGCATGTAGTCTTTGAGAAACCCGATGAATGTCTGAGGACCTTGTTGTTCGATCAAAAATCGGCACACCGAATAGCCCTGGGCGTACATCGGCAACACATCCTGCGGGTACTCCGTCAGCAGGAACAAGCGGTTCATCGCAATACCACGCCGCGACGCTAAGAACTCGCGTAGCTTGGTTTCGTGCTTGGCACGCTCGGACGCATGTTCAACCGTCGTGCAAATTCCCTCATCCGCCCAACGGGGCAGCGGGCGCCCAAAATACGTCGCCAGGACAGTGTGGGTGACTTCGTGAGGCAGCACGCTGTCGAGAATTCGCTCGGGGGTGCCGATCACTTCCATCTGGAAATCACGCACGGGAGCAGGGTTGTAGGTGGTCACGCCCTGAGCGGCGAGATTGGCGCCGGCGACGACGCGGACTGGGCATGGGGTCGGCCAGGGCGGCAGGGTCGAACCGGTCCAGTACGTCGCCAATTCATCTCGAAATCGCTCCGCCGCGTCACCGACCTGGCGGGCCAACTGCGGCGTGGGGGCCTCGACCAAGAAATTTCGGGTGCGAAAGTTCGCCGCTTGGGACACTGCCGCACTCAGCGTCGCAGATACCAAGACGGCACTGAACACAAATGCACGTGCGAAACGTTGCCGGGCGCAGTCCGAGTCCGAGCGATTGAACGTGGCATCCATGCCTTAGGTCTCCGTCGATGCGTTGGGTCAGCCGGGCGAGTGAATCGTTCACCCCAGGCGGCGCGAACCGGCAGTCTAGGCAGATTCAACCATGCGCCGATACCCAAAAAATGGCCCCGCAAAAGCGAGCGATTCCCATTCATCGCCGGTACATCGAGCACCCGGCCGCGAAAACATGATTGAATTTCGACATCGCTTGGCAATCGACGATGACCCGCTCATTGATGGCCAGCTGAAAATGCAGAAGAAAACCAGCTCGGTTCGACGCCCTGAGCGGTCGACAGGATCGCAGCCAACCGAGTACTCATGGACCCAAACAGGCCGGCAAGCAGTACGCACGGCCAGCAATCGCGAGGCGACTGCGGGACACAGCACTTTTGCGAAGGGGACATCAATGAAACCTTCTGCTTCACATCCTCCGCACGGCTCGCATTCATTGCGGCTAGACAATCGCGAGTGAAGTGCGCTGCGTCGCTCAGCAAATTCCCGGTCGAGAGAGACATGCAAGCCCGCCCAGCAACCAGCGTGCGGTTTGAACCACGAATGACACGAATCACACGAATCGTCAGCGTGGATCGAATTCGTGTTATTCGTGTCATTCGTGGTCGAATCAATGCCCATGACAACGCAGCGACCAACATTGCCCCGACCTTCACACAGGCCGCCCTTGAGAAGGTGCGATGCCCCCCTGAGCTTCGAGGTTTGAACCACGAATGACACGAATTGTCAGCGTGGGTCAAATTCGTGTCATTCGTGTTTTTCGTGGTCGAATCCATGCCCATGACAACAGAGCGACCAACACCCAAAGGCGAGGAAAACAAATGTGACGGGGGTTATTCGCAGAGCACACCCGCTTCGGGGCGAAGCCCTAGCAGTTTACCTAGCCCAGGCCATCGGCCTGCGGTCGTAGACACCAGTCATCGTCGTAGGGCCAACGGCCCGACCATTAGCAGCACCAATCCCAAACATATCGCTCGCCAACCTCGATTCCGTGACGCCCAAAGAGATTCGGGGCAAGCAATGAAACGCAACGTCGAGAACGAAGCTCGCGGCCACTTTTGGAAACGTGCGGTGCCATGCGTCGAAACTCTCAATTGGAAGAAGTTGAATTTGTCATGTGCTTACGCAGTAGCTGCGTGAGTTTCTAGCTTGTCTTTCGGACAGTACGTTGCGGGGTCCGAAGTGATTCTGGTGGTGCAGGGCGACCTTGACCGCTTTGGTGCTCAGATAACCGACGCAATCGCTGTACCTCGTTCTCGTCTGCCCAGAACAACCAGACGCGTCCGAACGGTCGTTGGTCGGCAATCGCCCAACCACGCGTCACCCAGTCTTTCAATTTTTTCTCAGCGACTCCAATCGCGGATGCGAGATCGCTACCAAGCCATTGGTCATCAAGTGGCTCGGGGGCAGTCAGTTGCTGACGACTTGTTGGATCGTCCGCTAGCAGCTTACCGATCATCGACGCTGAAATCGGCTTGGTGTGCCGCGGCGAACGATAGCCTTCTTGCTCAAGTATCTTGGCCACCTCAGGAGTTCGACGCCCTTCCAAAACCAACTCAAGCATACGTGTCATGAGTTCACGATAGTTGTCCATCTGCGGATACAGTGTGACCGTTCGTGTTATCTCGTAGACGCTCTCATATCCACCTCGCCACTGCAATCGAACGTCGACACGCTGAGTGTTGTTCTGGACCGCTACGATCACTTGTTGTAGTAGCAGTCGAATGATCTCTTTACGATCGACAATGCTTAACGATTCGTTCCAAAGTGAATGCACATCGCGAGAACACTGAAGGATCACATCGCGTTGAGCCTGTGCGAGTTTTGTTGAAACTTGGCCTCGTAGCTCGTTCAATTCCTGCTCAGTGGCTTGCAGTTCAATGAGCGACTGCTCCCAATTGTTTTCCAACTGTGCCGCTACCAAACGATTGGCCGGATCAACATGACGATAGCCTCGCTCAGCAACCTCAACTGCATAACGGGGTGCGATCTGGGTGCTGCGCTCATCGAGTCGGTAATTCACAGGGTTCCCGAATTCATAAGTTCGCTGACGGTTGGTTTTGAGTTGAGCCAAGCCCTATAGACAGTATCCCAAATTCCGCTCAGTAGCAGACAGCGTAAGCTCATGGTTCTTTGGCCGCCGGTTTTGTGCCAACGCATGCCGGACAACTTCATCCGTTCGCTGACCACTTGCTTGCAAGCCGATTCCACGACGCCGCTACCGATTGGGTAGCCTCGTGATTTCATCTCAGCATAATTCATAAAACGACTGTAGCGACGAAGGTATCGTTCCGCTTTGACGGCTTCTTCTTTCTCTGACGCCTTGTACTTATGTAGCTCTCGCATTTTCGCGATACTGCGAAGCATCCTTCCGTGTCCGCCGGGCTGCAGCAGCAACCAGCGAGCATGTTCAAGCCACTCCTGCCGCTTGCCTTTGTTCTTGCCAAACTTGAGCGCTTTGGCAATCGTCGTCAGACGCTCCGCCGCATGGTAGTAATCCACGACGCGAGTGATCTTGATCCGCACGCCATCGACGAAGAACTTCCGCAACGTGTTCTTCCAATATGCCGTCTCGACCTTGCCGGCATCGCTGACGTACACGATCTCCGGCACGCAGTCACCGCAGCGACGGATCGTCGATTGAAGCAGGCTGGTCAATTGCGTCGAGAGCGTGACTTGATTGCTTTCGGGAGTGCAGCCCAGGTAGACTGTACCGAGCTTCTTGCCGTCAGCCAACACGCTCACGCAGGCCACGCTCGCCATCTCGAAGAAGCTCCATGGTGCCAAGCCCAAGGCCACACCATCGCGACTAACCGACAGCACCGGCTTCAGTTTCCGCTGCCGGGCTTGCTCGACCAGTTTCATCAACTTGTCCACCTGAGCCTGCTCACGAAAGGGTTCCATGCCACCAGCGAGTGTGCCGACGAGTTTGCGAAGCTTCTCGGTGCCGATTTTCGTACCCATTTGATCCTCGACCAACTCCAGCGTTCGGCCTTGAGAACTTCCTGCGGCAGCAAATTGTTTGCCGACGCGGGTCGCCGCTGCGGGCGTGAATCCGTTCTCCACGCCAAGCAACATTTCGAGCGGAAAAATCGTTCGACCGGATCGACCGCGTCGATAGCGGGCGCGAACAATTGTGACTTTCCCGAACCGCGTGACAACGTCGGTCCGTGGCGTTTTTTCGGCCAAGCGACGATAAGATTTACGTTGGTGCTTGATCGTTCCGGGCATCTGCGAGAGTTCCGGTTCAAGTCGAGAAACGAGCCACTGTATCAACTTGCGTCCGAATTCCCGAAGATGGTCTTGAAGAGCATTTTCCAGGTCAAGCGTTCGCGAAGGTGTCGGGTCGTTCCCGGCGAACAACTCCAGCAGCATGGTGACTTGTTGCCGCAAATCGTCGGCAATTTGGCCAGTGAACTGCGCAATCTCATCAGTTGCGATTGCGTGAATAAGGCTTCCGACGTTAGCTTTGACATCCATGAGGCTTCCTTTCCTGCGGTGTTAGTGTGAGAACCAACATTTTGCAGGAGGAAGCCTCTTTTCATGAATACCAATCCCAGCAAATCAAGGGCGCATTACGTGGATCGCACCCGCATAACGTGCTTGCTCGACGCGATCAACAAACAGTTTCTCCATTTGTTGCCTCCGCGTCTCTTCATTCTCGATCACTTGCAGGCTCAGTTCGACGCCTGCTGGCGAGAGAGCTTCAAGGATTTTACTTTCAACGAAGCTATCCAATATCTCACAACGAATCGAGCTGTGACATGGCGTGGCAGCGGCGACCGTTCGGTGGCGAAAGCAGCCATACATTGAATGAGAATTCTTCGGATAGTTGGCCGACAAGCGACGACCACAATGGCCGCACTTGATGATTCCACCTAACAACGCTGTGCCACCGCGAACCGGACCACTGCGGTCGGGACGACTATCGTTTTCGGCCAGACGTTGTTGGTTATCACAGTACTGCTGCCATGTAATGTAAGCAGGATGTCGATCAAGCAGTAGCACCTTCCACTGTTCGGGCGGAAGATGTTTTTTTGACGTTTTTTGTGGTGATTTAAGACCGTACTTTTTTTTACGTCCATAGCCATACGCGCCAGCGTAGAGCGGGTGTTTGAGCATCTCGTAAACGGTCGTCTTGGCCGCCAAACGCCAGTCGATCTCGTTCGTGCCCCCTGCTTGTCGGTTGCGAAACGGAAGTCGAATGTGATGCTCGGACAAATAATGAAATAAGGCGTGAGAGCTACCAATCACTTGAAATTGTTCAAAGAATATTTTCATCACGTGACGTGCGGATTCGTCAGGATCGAGTTGTGGCATTCCACGCGCGTCGAGGACATAGCCAACCGGAACATCGTGAAACAACTCCCCGCGCTGAGCTTTGCTCAAACGCCCTCTTTCCAGCCGGACCTTCATGGTGTGCAGTTCCATCTCACTGATGATTCCCTTGAGGCCCAGGACAAGTCGATCGTTCGGATCATGGGGGTCAAAGACACCATCTTCATCTGCGATCAACGTATTGAAAATCGCACATACTTCAAACAGATCGCTCCAGTCCTTTGAGTTGCGAGCCAAGCGGCTCATTTCGAGTCCCGCGACAAGACCGACTTTTTGATCGGTTATTAATTCGAGCAGTCGGCGAAAACCTTCTCGCTGGGCGCTGCCGCTTCCGCTGAGACCAAGATCGTCATCAATGACCATCACTTTGTCGGGCTCCCAGCCCAGTGCAATGACACGATCTTTCATCGCGTACTGACGTGCGGTTGATTCCTGATGAACTCGTAGTTGGGCACAGGTGGACTGTCTGACATACACGGCCGCATCAAGCTCGAGATGCTCCGCCGTCACTTTCGGATGAAGGAAGTTCCTTGGGCTCGCTTCGAGAACTGCCTTCGCGCTAATTGCAAAATTATTCATCACTGTCCTCCTCGCCGCGGGGCGACTTCAGTGATGACTTGGCCGCTGCTTGCGACAGGAGTTGCAGAATTCGATGTTTGGTCTGCGGGTCGATCGCATGCTCCCACACGCGATCGAGAGGAACCGCTTTTACTATCGATGGCGACGATAGGCGCGGGGGGGGACAGCGGCGGGTTTTCCGTCGGGGCGCATGGGAGACCTTCCGTGATTTGTTTGCGGTGGTACCGCTCCAGCCAGCAAACGAGCGATTTGAGTGCGGAAAAGTCAATTATCCCGATTTGGTCAGATCGGCCAATCCCGATTTCCATCGCGTTGCGAGGGATGGTTCTGGAAAGGACGTTTTCGGGCACAGGTGCCCCTCGATGATGTGAGTTCATTGGCGTGTGCGGCCTACGTCGACCTCAGCCCGATTCGCGCAACTGGCGTAGTGGATCTCGTTAAGATCCGGTGCCGATGGGATTTTCAACAAGATCCACCACCAATCGCGAGTTTTATCGATTCGCTGTCGCGTGGACGGGACGTCAACTCCGCAGTCACAACGCCGGTGCGATCCCCTCGCGTTTGCGGCCGATCATCACTCGCATTGGTTTGAATAACCATGCCTGGTGCGACGTCGTGAACCGATTTGGGGAGCGTTCAAGCGAGCAGCGGGTAGCCCCGCACATCGCGCGGAGGAAGCCAGCCGTCGCGGTCAAGGTTGACTTTGTGCCCGTGACAACCCACTCGGGCTATCGTCGGCCTGCCCCGCTTGGAAAACCATCCCGTTCTAATACCATCCGGGGTCGCTGCTGCGTCGATATCGGAGAGCCAGAGAAAAATCAGCCCGATGATCGGTGGCGGCATTCTGTGAGGAGCGGACCGTAGTTAAATCGGCCGAAAGACAAGTCGCAGCCCGGACTGAAAAGTGAGTGGCCCTCTTCTTCTTCATCCGAGATGAGCTGGGTTGTGTGTTACTCTGACATCGCTATCGACATCACACATCAAACGTCCCACAGCGTAATCGCGACCTAAAAATAGTCGTTACAATTCAGGTCATCTGCGATATGGCGCCAGCACCGACGTTCAGAAACTGCCCGTTGTCTAACAACTCGCTTGAGCGATAAGATTTCAAAAGAAATCCCCAGGAACTAAACTTTCACCGAACACCTTTAACCGTAACTGCTATGCATGCGGACAATTCCTCGACTTTGGTCGGCGGGGGGACTATGCTTGCATGCAGCAACTTCGTTTGCTTGTTCCCGGCGCTAGAATCCACGCGTTGGAGTGGCAACGCCTCGACTGGCCACCTTTTTCAAGAGTTAAGCGGGCGAGGAATTCGTTACAATTAACTCAATGCGACGTTTTGGCGCGAGCCACGGTTCTCGATAATACTGAAGACTTATGGACAAGTGCTCAAGACTGAAACAATTCACCGCGTCTGTTGAGTGAATGCAACTTGGAACGCCTACGCACGCCATTTTTCGTCATTGCGGTGTTGTTGATCGCGATCATCGTGGGACTGGAGACCGGATCGCCGTATTTGCAGAAGGTGGCGTTTTTGCAGCGGATGTTCACGCCGCCGGAGGCGTCGCTCAAGCAACTGCTGAAGGACCAATTAGAGGGGCAAGTCGACGACGACGAGCTGCCAGGGATTCTGCACGAAGCGCTGGACGATCACGAACAGCCGCCGGGGTTCGGGCTTCCGGCGATGGCGTTACTGGACGGAATACTACTGTTCACTGTGACGTTGATGTTGATGGCGTTGGTCGTGCCCGAGCGAATTCACGTCAAATACCAGGGTGTGGCGACGCTGGTCTTCTCGCTCGTGATCCTGCTGTTGGCCATTATTGGAATCACGGTCACGATGATTTTGTTGTTCATCATGATCACGTTGCTGTTCGCGTTCCCCTTTGGAACGATCTTTTACCTGATCAAGTGGGGAACGTTTCCGACGGGTCAAGCCGCAGCGATGCTGGGAATCATCTCAACGCTTCGACTGGGCTTCTGCATCAGCTTGGTGCTGGCACATCAGCGATTCATTCAGAACAAGGGTCTGGTGCTGATGGTCATCACTGCGATGCTGGGCAGTCTCATCGTGACGTTCCTGCAAGGGATGGTACCATCGGTATTGGTCAGCATCACCGACGCCCTGGCCGCGATCGTGGTGTGTATAATGGCAGTCATCTGGGCGATTCTGTTGCTGATCGGGGCGGTTATTTCGATAGGGAAGACTGTTGCGTGAAAGTGTTTGTGGAAAGTAAACCCCGATAATTCCGTACAACGCTCACCGGATTGATAATCAATGCCACACAAAATAGATCCCGGACTATCAGGAAGGGCGCGCGGCGATGTCCTGAATGCTTTAGGTGCGCTCGCTCTCGCAGCCTCGATTAACGAGCCCTGGGCAACTCGTGGGATCTTGATCGGCGTACTCGTCTTTGGTTTGCTTTTCGCTCTGGGGTCTGTTATTGCCTACCGCAAGACAGCTAAATCCGCAATTCGTGATATTGAACAAAACGGAACGAGTCGATTCTTGTCAAACATCGCTTTCAGTTCATGGCTCGTCTTTGGTGCGGTAGTTTCGCTTTGCTTATCGTTTTCGGCACCCAATAATTTAAACCTTGTGTGGTCGATCTACGCGTTACTGATTTCCTTTCTCATTATCGGGCAGGCGTTCGTATTATGCTACAATTTTTGTCATTCAGGGACTAAACCTTGGTTTGATTTTGCGACTTCTTTGCTCACGGTGGTATTGGCTCTTTCCGCATTTGCATTCGGGATTGTCTCCATCGTTTACAATATTTCTAAAACGGGTAGTCAGCCGCTCCTCCCCAATAGCGAGAATCAACCGATCGTAATCGCAATTGTTTTTGTCCCAGCATTTCTTTGGATGTTGATCGAGTTCGTTAGTTGCATTTCCAATGCAACTGAATTTGACGGATGTAAATCAGTTTCTTCGATCATAAAGAGTCTGTTGCAAATAGCCGCAAGCATTGCCATTATGGTCTCAATATTTTTGACCAACGACTCGAAACAGACTTGTGTTAATGCTGCGTTTGGCCTAGCGGGACTCGGGACCTTACTATTCGGTGGTCTTCATGGATCTTGGGTTCACCGTGAGCATCGTGTTGGCGACGAGCAGCAACACAACGGGTCGGATAGTGGGTCGGATGGAAATAATGTGGGATTATCAAGTCTCGTGGCTGCTGCACGCGGCAGTATCCCCCATTCATCCCATACATAGTATCTGGTCCTTTAGCGAACACTTGGGTGCGATCTGGGTGCTGCGCTCATCGAGTCGGTAATTCACAGGGTTCCCGAATTCATAAGTTCGCTGACGGTTGGTTTTGAGTTGAGCCAAGCCCTATAGACAGTATCCCAAATTCCGCTCAGTAGCAGACAGCGTAAGCTCATGGTTCTTTGGCCGCCGGTTTTGTGCCAACGCATGCCGGACAACTTCATCCGTTCGCTGACCACTTGCTTGCAAGCCGATTCCACGACGCCGCTACCGATTGGGTAGCCTCGTGATTTCATCTCAGCATAATTCATAAAACGACTGTAGCGACGAAGGTATCGTTCCGCTTTGACGGCTTCTTCTTTCTCTGACGCCTTGTACTTATGTAGCTCTCGCATTTTCGCGATACTGCGAAGCATCCTTCCGTGTCCGCCGGGCTGCAGCAGCAACCAGCGAGCATGTTCAAGCCACTCCTGCCGCTTGCCTTTGTTCTTGCCAAACTTGAGCGCTTTGGCAATCGTCGTCAGACGCTCCGCCGCATGGTAGTAATCCACGACGCGAGTGATCTTGATCCGCACGCCATCGACGAAGAACTTCCGCAACGTGTTCTTCCAATATGCCGTCTCGACCTTGCCGGCATCGCTGACGTACACGATCTCCGGCACGCAGTCACCGCAGCGACGGATCGTCGATTGAAGCAGGCTGGTCAATTGCGTCGAGAGCGTGACTTGATTGCTTTCGGGAGTGCAGCCCAGGTAGACTGTACCGAGCTTCTTGCCGTCAGCCAACACGCTCACGCAGGCCACGCTCGCCATCTCGAAGAAGCTCCATGGTGCCAAGCCCAAGGCCACACCATCGCGACTAACCGACAGCACCGGCTTCAGTTTCCGCTGCCGGGCTTGCTCGACCAGTTTCATCAACTTGTCCACCTGAGCCTGCTCACGAAAGGGTTCCATGCCACCAGCGAGTGTGCCGACGAGTTTGCGAAGCTTCTCGGTGCCGATTTTCGTACCCATTTGATCCTCGACCAACTCCAGCGTTCGGCCTTGAGAACTTCCTGCGGCAGCAAATTGTTTGCCGACGCGGGTCGCCGCTGCGGGCGTGAATCCGTTCTCCACGCCAAGCAACATTTCGAGCGGAAAAATCGTTCGACCGGATCGACCGCGTCGATAGCGGGCGCGAACAATTGTGACTTTCCCGAACCGCGTGACAACGTCGGTCCGTGGCGTTTTTTCGGCCAAGCGACGATAAGATTTACGTTGGTGCTTGATCGTTCCGGGCATCTGCGAGAGTTCCGGTTCAAGTCGAGAAACGAGCCACTGTATCAACTTGCGTCCGAATTCCCGAAGATGGTCTTGAAGAGCATTTTCCAGGTCAAGCGTTCGCGAAGGTGTCGGGTCGTTCCCGGCGAACAACTCCAGCAGCATGGTGACTTGTTGCCGCAAATCGTCGGCAATTTGGCCAGTGAACTGCGCAATCTCATCAGTTGCGATTGCGTGAATAAGGCTTCCGACGTTAGCTTTGACATCCATGAGGCTTCCTTTCCTGCGGTGTTAGTGTGAGAACCAACATTTTGCAGGAGGAAGCCTCTTTTCATGAATACCAATCCCAGCAAATCAAGGGCGCATTACGTGGATCGCACCCGAACACTTCCAAGGCTTTTGTACCGCAGACTTGAGAAGCAGCTCACTCATCCACCTTGAACTCGACCCATGCATCGTCGTCGCCTTTGGTCTCGAAGGTTAGGGTGCCGCCGCCTTTGAGGATGACGAGGGTTTGTTCGGCTTCGGGGCGGAGTTGCAAGCGCTGAGTGGGGGATTTTTTGGCCGTGACGTCCCACCAAGCCGCGTTCGGGTCGGCGCGTGGCGTCCAGATGACGTTGACCGTGACGTCGTCTTCGTCGTTGCGCAGCCGCAATACACGAATCGTCTTGTCGATGGATGGGTTGACGACCAGTGTGCGAGAGCCTTTTCCGGCGATGTCAATGTAGTCGTCGCCGTTCCAGTCGTCGCTGGGATCGGTCAAGTCATTTACCAGGTCGACGTGCGTGTCGAACGCACGGTTCATTCGCACCTTGAGTGTGTTGATCCAGGGATGCTGCTTCTCGACTTGCTTCAGGCTGCCGTTGCCGCCGCCCCCGCCGCGACGCAGACTGATCGCCGTGCCGCTCGCTTGCAAGGCAAACAGGACGCAGACGATCACGGCGACAATGATGAGGTTGCGTTTCATGTTGAGGTTGTGCGTTGATTCTAGTTTTGTGTTTCGACGTCAAGTGAGTTCAGTTGCCACAGGCGCAGGCCTTGGTAGGTGACGCCGGCCAACACGGCACCGTGGGGACTGAAGCTGACCGCTTGCACCGGGACTCGATTGCTGCCGTATGACCAGAACCTAGGAGCGGACGTCCACGTTGTTCCGTTCCACTTCCCCAGTTGCACGCTGCCGTTGGCAGCCCCGGCGGCGAGCCACTCGGGTTGACTGGCGGGGCCAAAGGCCAGACTGAGCACGGGGCTGCGGCCGTTGTCGATCGACTCGATGGTCCTTTCGCTTTCATATCGATCGCCCGACTTCGTCCAAACACGGATTTGACCGTTGGCTAATCCGGCCGCCAGGTACTGACTGGACTGATCGCGGCTGAAGGCGACGCACAGCGGTGCGGTGCCGCTGACGGCCAATTGCGGCATGATGTAGAAGGGCAAGAACTCGGAGTAACGGTGCAACACCATCACGTAACCGAGGCTTGGCGGACCGTCCTTTTGGGCTGAATTCGATTCGGGGGTTTTCGGTTCCATCAGTACCGTCACTGCCACGGCGATCTGGCTGCTATCGGCACCGAAGGCGATGTTTCGCAGTTGGAAGCGCAGTTGTGGGAACGACCTGCGTAGAAACTCGCCGAGCTTCGCTTCCTGGGCCAGTTTCCATTGACCACGATGATGCCGCCAGATTCTCAGCTGCCCGGTCGAGTCTCCTCCGGCAAGCCACTGGGCATCGGGGCTGATGGCGACACTGCCAAAGGCCTCGTCTTCCGGCGACCGATCGCTGCTCAGCGCAAAATCCAGCTTGTTGTAGGGCATCACGGTCGAGGTACCGGACCAGACCACGGGTCGGCGGCCCAGTTGCAAGCTGCTGGTGCCAGCGGGCAGGCCGAGCTTTCCCAGCGACTGGTCGAGTCCGGTTCGGAGGGAAGCGAGTTGTTGCTTGGCCTCGTTTGACCATCGCCAAGTGTTCTGCGGCACGTCGAATTGCAAATTCGAGTCCAGCAGGAGGTTGGCTTGGTCGTCACCGATGGACAATCGCAGCCCATCGCTGCTTTGGCGAAACGCCAACGCGCTGGCACCCCAGAGGTCGGCGCTCTCGCTAGGCGACAGTTCGTACCCGAAGCGGTTCAGTGTCAGACGCAATCGTCGACGTCCGTTTTGGATGACCCACCCCCAGTCGAACCAACCTTCGTCGGGTTTGTACTTGTAATCGATGAAGTAATCAAAACCTTTGCGGTCCAAAATGTCTCGTATCGCTGCTTCGGCGTTGGCCTGTTCCGAGTCGTCAGCACTTGGCGGGAGACCACCTGCAGCGACGGCCTGACTTGACGTCAGTGCATTTTGTGGCAATGGTTGACTGGCTAGTTTGATTTCGCGGGTCAGATCGCGCTGCAACGATTTCATGGCGGGATTGGATTTGACATCCAGTTCCAATGGATCGTCACTCACTACTTCGATGATCAGGAATTGTTGCGTTGCCGTGGGACTGATGTTGCTGTTGGGATCGAACAGTGGAAGCTGCGTACGCGGATTGATCGGCTCGATGACGGAGCTCAGATTCATGATCGGTACGGCATCAACAGTATCTGCTGCTGGCGTTTGAGATTTATCCACGGTATTGTTGGACTGTTTTTCGCCAGCTTTTTCAGCGGCGGTTTTTGCGGCTTCAAATTCTTCAGTTGGATCGTGACCGCGATAAATGGCGTGGATATAACCCGAACTCGGGATGACAGTCAGCAGCTTCTCGCCGGCCCAGTATCGAAGCTCGTCCGCAAACGGATTAATGTTCAGGATTGGGTCAACATCTGTGATGGGTCGATCCTGGAAATAGCCCGCATTCACGCTGGCTCCACGCTCGATGAAAATTTGGGGTTCGGCATTTGGCTGCGACCGCAGCAACAGGAATGGGGGCACAATACTGACGACGAACTTACCCAGCGTATGCTCGTTAGCGGCAGTACCTTTGCGCAGCGGCGATCTCCGCGTTTCCAGTTCCGGCAGGATAGCTTGACCCGAGCCGCCGCTAGGTTCGGTAACGAAGAGCACTGTTTCGTCGTATTCCAATTCGCCGGGTTTCTTAACCGGCTGGCTGGTGGTTTCCATTCGCGTGATGTCGCCCATATTGGCAATCGGTTCGCTTCGACTTTGCAAGGGGACCCAGACCGTTCGCCGCGTGAGCTGTTCCGGGTACGTGTCGTGCAACAGCCAGTGGCCATCGGCATTGTGGAAAATGATCCGCAAGGCGTTTGCAGTTGGTTCGGGATCGGTAGCACAATGTCCATCCCAAATGGCAACGTTCTGGGCAAGGTCGTCGTCGATGTCGACGACCTGGTCAAGTTTGAACTGCAGCTTTTGGCGAAACTCCTCGCGACTGTGGGCGGCGATGGAGTCGTTTTCGTGAGCATCTTCGAGCCACTTCGCCGCGCCGACAAAGAAATCTTTTCCCTGATCAAATGGGTCCGAAGGATCGTCTACGATGGCCGTATCGTCAAAACGATCCTTTAACTTGCGAGCGGTTTCGGCCACGGCGGCGTCGCCCGCCATCGCGTAACGGCTGACGCCCTGGATATCGCCGGGACGGATTCCGTAGCTGCGCAACCAAACGGCGAGGTCCTGCTGCTGCTCAGACTGTTGCAGCAGTTGTGCGGCGCGGACGAGCAGTTCGTCTTTTCCTTCCGGCGTCCAGCAATCCCAATAATCATCCCAACGACCACTACTCGCGGCGCGGTTCACATTCCGCAGCGTTTCCTCGGGGCGGATCTCACGGTTTGCGACCAGGTAGATTACCGCCGCGATGGCCAGTGCTCCAACGAGAGCCACCGCGATTAACAGACTCATCACGGTGCGATTGACCCGTTTGACCACTCCAGGGTTCCAATGCAGCGTGATCCGTTCACCCAGGGTGTAGTCGCCTTCGGGGTTATCTTCATTGATGGCAAGCAGTCGGAAACCGTAGGTTCCTGGGGGCGTATCGGTTGGGATGCTCACGCCGACCTTGAATTGTTGGATCTCCTGGTCGCGAAACACGCGGTGACGAGAACCGATGATGCGAAACCATTCGCCTCGGGCTCCATCCTCAGGCATGATGTCCGCGCGTCCGGCGACCCACGGTCCGCCGACGTTATGCGCGGTGTAGACGACGCTCGCCCTGCCGTCGGTATCTAGGTAGAGCGTGCGTTGCTCGTTAGGAGTGTCGACTCGCAATGATGACATGTGAATTATTTTCCCAGAGCCTTTGCTGTCGTATCCTTTGGTGCCGTGTAGCGAATGACGAGTTCGGGCGGATGGTACGGATCGTTGATCCGCGGCAACTCACCTTCTTGCGACACTTCATGCAGCAATTGTTCATTAAACGAGTTTGACTGCTGATCGACCGACAGCACGTTCTCAACGACGCTCGTTTCTTCTACCTTGTCTCCTTCTTTGTTGCCTCGAGGAATGAGATTTGTATATCCAAAGCTGTTTAGCACTGATTTGGCGTCCAACCAACTCATGCCAACGACAATATTTTTTTTCGGCGAGGCGAGGTTTCGAGATATTGAACTGTCGGCGGTAGGTGTCCCATCAGTCCGCCACAAGTGAATGTCTGTTGCGGTTCCGTCGTCATCGCCCGTCTTGCTCAGGTCTTTCAGGATCAGCCAATTGTCGATATTGGTTGAAGTCAATTGGTATTCACGAATCGGAAAGAGGCTCGTCTCACCCGTTTTCACAATGATGAATTCATTTTTGATCCGCGCGACGGCATTTTCTGGGGGCGACGGTGTGAGGTTGAAGTCGGATGGTCCGGCCACCAAATCCGCATGATCAACGTCCTTGTCGTTCTGCCCAGTGGGTTTGAACGCAACGACGATCTGCACTTGATCGGAATTTTCCAGCTTGACTTCCAGCGATTGGATTTGTCTGCGTTCGTTTGTTTTTGGGGCCTCATTGAGCGTCATCCACTGACCTAAGAATCTCTGTGCCGGATTGCCGTTGCCGACTTCGTAAAAATCGTCGATCAGCCAGACGCCATCGACCTTAAAGAAAGTGAGCAGTACCGCATTTTCTCGATACTTTTTCAATGCGGCTTTAGCATTCTCGTAGTCGGATATCTTCTCCGTCTCCACGTCTTGCACCAACGTCTCGCCGGAGCTCTCCAGCAAAAAGTAATTTTTGGCGTTGTAAATCGGCGATTTTCCTGGCGAAGTCTTGTCATCGTCCTTCAAATCAGCGAATGAGACCGCCACAAAGCTGGCGAAGCGGTCGGCGAGGGTCACTTTCACGTCTTGTTTCGCTAGCGGCAAGAATTGGAACTCTTGCAGTGACGAGGCCCTCTTCTTTTCGAGTGACGAAAACTTTCCTTCGTCCGGGCCCAGTAGACCTTTCCCCTTGCGTATTTCGTATGCAGCGAAGTCCTGCTCGTCGAACTGATTCCAGCTCGCGGCGGCGACAAAGAAGTTCTTCACGCTATGGCCTTTCGACTCGATCTCTCGACGCATTTCGCGGGTCGCATCGGTCGCTTGGTACGCGCGAATTTGGCGAGGCGGGGAGCTAAACTCTCGTAAGTTCGTGAGCGTTAAACCGAACGATGGCAGCCATTGCTCGAGTTGTCCCTTCCAGTCAGGATTGTCAGCATCCTCGTGCAGTTTATAGCCCATCCAATAGAGCAACTTGTGCTGACCTTGAATGGTGCAACTGTCCCAATAGTTGCGCCACTGAGTTTTCTCAGCACCTTCGTTGACGGCCGCTTGAGCGAACTGGTTGGCTCGCCGCAAAGCGTCCAGCGACTGGGGTGGGTTGAACCAGTCGTACAGTAATTTCCCACCAACGCCCAACAGCGCCAGTGGCAACAAGATCATCAGCGCCCATTGCCACAGCTTGATGCGTTTAATCTGGGGGATCGGTGCCCAGTCGACCGTGATCGCGCGATCTTCCTGAACCGTAAAATCCTGCTCGGGATTAGTTTCACTGTTGACGACGACAGTGAATTCAAACGTATTAGCAGGCGTGTCGGGCGGGATATCGATCAGCACTCGGAAGTCCAGCGTCTCGCGACTCTGGAAGTCGCGGTGCGCGGTGCCGGCGACCTGGAACCAATCGCTCTGGGCAGGTTTCAGCGATTCGATTTTGAGGTGACCACTGGCGGGATGAAACTTGTTGTTTTCCAAGCTGAAGATCACTTCGGCGTGACCGTCCGTTTGGCGGAGGTCGATCTCGCGCTGCGTACCGCCAGGAGCATGCAGATTGAAGGTCTTGGCAAGTGCATGGGCCTGGCCAGTGGGCACATTGCTTCTACTAGTCAGCACATTGGATGAGATGGGCTCAGTCGGCATGGCTCGCTCCCTCTGGCGCGGTCACAAACTCGAAGGTTAAGTGGGCAGGCTTTTCCGCCGCGATTATGGCTTCGATCAACGGCCGCTGGCGTTCAGCCGCAGCCGGACCATGGACACAGATGTGAAACCGACAGGGTTGATCGGCCCCGTCACAGTTCTCGACCACTTCATAGCTGTCCAGCCCTGTGGCGATTTGCAGATACATCAGCAGCCCATGTCGGGTCCCGCGCCATTGGGCGAGAGACGCTGCATTGGCGATCAATTCTCTCAAGCGTCCCAGGCCGGATGGCATCAGCCGGTCGAGCATGGCCGGATCCGATGACACGTCGCCCTCGCGCACACTATTTTGGAACAAATGGTCGAGATCGACCCACCGCGCGAGTTCGGGAACAAACCGGTCCGGCGTCTGACGAGGGTCGAGGAAGCGGGGTAGCTCGTCCAGTTTCAGTTCGTCGGGTTCCTGGAGCGCATGCATGGCTTCGAGCAGCGCGTCGAGCGGGCTGCCGGGTCGCCAAGTCCGGCGATAGACACCGGGCAACAGGTTTTTGATTTCTGTGGCTTGCATGTTAGTGACCTTCCCCGGACCTTAGATCGGTAGGTCGCCCCTCCGTTTCGACTTCAAGTACGTGCTCACCCGCGCAGAACAACGTCAGGCGTGGCAGTGGCACGCGATTGACAAACTCGCTGTGACAAACACTCTCGTAATACTGTCCGCAATCCTGGCTGCAGTGGACACCAAGTTTGCCACCGGCCATCACGTCGCCTTGCCGAGGCTCGATCGCCAGGGCCTCGATCGGTTGAAAACGGTGAGACTCCTGGCCACGGGGCAGACCGCAGTCGGCTGCCGGCGATCGCCACCGCAGGGCATCCGCACGGGCGCAGTCCAGCCATACGACCCCACCGCCGTAGGTCGCGGCAAACAATTGGGATTGATAAGACGCCAGGGCCAGACACGAACCGGCACCGTCAGGCCATCCCGCCACCACCTGCTTCCATTTTTCGACCGGCCCGCCCCAACAAAAGCATCCCTGGCCGGGACGATTGCCAGTGACCCGGGGACCTGCCCAGAGATCGCCGCGCGTGGCAGTGGTTTGAAACAACAGCGAGCGAATATCCTCGTGTTCGAGGCCGATCCTCAAAAACGTTTTGGAATGGCCCGCTTCATACGACAGCCAAACGCCTTGGTCGTTTTTGGCGGCCACGGCCACGCTCACCGGCTGGCCCTGAGAATCGGTATCGACGGCGATCGCCCAGAAACCCGTATCAGGCTGATTGATGCCTGCCAGCACGACTTGCGTTAATTCGCCGCTCTTGACGGCCAACTCATAGAGTCCCTGGGCGGTGGCCAGCAGCAGCGTCGGTTGCTGGCCTCGTTGAATCCAAGCGAGGTCGTGGACTGCGAACGCAGTCCGGAGAGCCAGTTTCCAGGATCGACCGCAATCGGCGGAGTAGTAGATGTTGCACGCGACGTTGTCCTCACCCGCCAGATTCCCCGTGGCGGCGACAAAGCCGGCTCGACCGGCATGGGTCCGAACAAGGTGCAACTGCTCACCCTCCTCCCGCGCGACCCCCAGTTTGATTTGTTGCCAGCTTTCGGCATTGTCGAGCGAGCGAAAAAGGCCATTGCCAGAGATGGCATGCCATGTCGACGCTTGAAAGGCATCGGCCACGATGGCGTGAACCGGTTGATCGGGCACGTCGTCGACGCACAATTTCAGGTCATCGACTTCTTTCACGCCGGGCACCCGAAAGACTTCGTCGTACAACCGCCCCACGGTCAAATTCTGGTCGAACGGCCAACCACCGGGCATCGACGGTGTCGGCAGCGGACTGATGAACTCGTTCAGTCGTTGGCGTATCAGCGTCTTGATCTTGTTTTTGTCTTCACCACGGAAGATTCGGATGGAGGCATGGACGCGGACGACTCGGTAATCGGCCCAGTGAAGTTCAACCTTCGAGCCGAGGGGACGGGTGGCATCAAGCGTCTTTTGAATCTGGGCGGTCGCATCGCGGGTTTGCTTCGCATGCATTTGGTCGACCGTCAGTTCCCCAGCGGGCCGTTCGCTTGATAAGACCTCGGGGACCAACGTGATCTCGACCGTGCCCGGTTCGGCATGAGCCCAAAGTTCGGCTTGGGCGGCGGCGTGGGCTCGCGCCACCGAGCCAAAGCTGGCGGCTATTCGTTCGAAGTCACGGGCGGTCACCGCGCGGTCGTGCGACCGAAGTTGTTGCGGGCCGCGAACCAGGGCGTTGCTCAGCGTTTCGGCTTCCCGGCCACCCGTCGCGGCCGCCGGATTGTCCACGCGTAGGCCGTCGATTGGGTCGAGCAGTTCGGTCAAAGTCCGGGCCGCCAGATTTCCTGCCGTACCGCCGCCGCGACGATACCAAGCTCGGATTTCGCGACCTTTGCCCGGTACTTCCGCGAGCGTCTGAGGCCGGTCGGTCGCGCCGCTGCCGTCAAAGGTATGAATGGACGGCGCGAACGTAATCGTACCGCTGACGCGATCGACGACGTAGACGAAACGGGTCTCGGTGCTCTCCGCGAAATGTTCGACTTCGGTCCAGACGCGATAGACACGGTCCTCGCATTGCCGGTGACGTGCTACGCCGATCTCATCGAGGCCGACTTGCACGCCGATGACAAGATCATCTTCTTCGCCTGTGTTGGCCACGACCGGCGGCCGAGTGATGGCGACGGACTGGCCAGGCATTCCCGTGCCGACGCCTACGGCTTCGCCGATTTCTTGCTCGCAGTGCAACGCGTCGACGGACACTGCTGGCTGGTCCTCTTCCAGCACGACTTCGCGGAGCGTCATGAACACGACTTCACTGCCCGCGTCACCTTGGCGGTGGGACACGCGAGTTCCGCGGGGGATCGCAATGGGGGTCTGTGGGGCATCGTCTCCCGCCGAGCTTTCGTCGCGGATGAACTCCAGTGTGACGCGGGCGGCGGCAGGCGGATGAAGCCGCACGCCCATCAATCTCAGGAATTCCACATACGCTTTGTCCGGCAGCCGATTCAGACGATAGATCATCGTCTCGGTCAGGTAGGCGAACAGCTCCAGCAGCGTCACGCCTGGGTTGCCCGGTGACCAATCCGTCCATTCCGGACAGGTCTTGGCCGCCCGCTGTCTCGCTTCTTCAAGCAACTGTTCGAACGTGCGGTCGTCGAGATTCGGAGGCGTGAGCGCCATTAGCGAGCCTCCCCGTCGAGGCTAACGGTGAAGTTCAGGTCATCCAGACGCTGCGTCGCCAGAACTCGGTATTGCAGGGTGGCCGCGAGCACCTCAGGGCGGCTTTCGTCGGCTCCGACATCCAGCCGAACGATTTCGATACGCGGTTCCCAGCGATCGATGGCCGCGCGGATGTAGTGGATCGCTAGGCCTGCGGTCGTATCGTCGTTGGGCGCAAAGACCAGACGGTGTAAGTTGCAACCGTAGTCGGCACGCATCACCCGTTCGCCGGGCACTGTCCGCAGCAGCAACAAGATCGCCTGGCGGACGGCAGCGTCGCCCGCCACTCGATCAAAACCACCCGTGGGCGCGATCACGAGCCCGCTTTGGCCCGAACCCGTCTGCCGGTCGGGGAGAACGAATCGAAGGTTGGTTTCTGTTATGGGAGGCATCGTGATTTAGTCGGCGAAATTACAGAACGGGTGGCGTTACTTCAGGCGGTCTCAGCCCTGATCGACGAAGCGTTGTCCGGGATTGATGACTTTGTAATGAACGATTCCCGGCGGCGTGCCGTCGGTCAGGCCGGTGATCGTATCGAGGCAGACGCGGCGACTTTGAATCTCGACAAAACTCGAATAGCCAGCATCGACGGTGACCGTTCCGGTACACGGCTTGATCGTCAGTCCCGTATTGGGACAACCGGAGATGGGGCGACCGACGGGGTCGGTCTCGACCACCACGTTGCGACCGTTGATCGTGACCAGGGATTGCGTGGCGACGACATCGACCACGCCCACTTGGTGATTGCAACGTAAGTCGGCGTTCTCGGTGAGAATTTTCATTGGACTTCAGGCCTCTTCAAAACGGATGGCTTTGCCGCGGATGCAAACTGACTTGCCCGGCGCATCGAGGGTCAAATCGGTTGCGGCATGGAGTCGGGCCAGGCTGGGCGTCAACTCAAGAAAACTCCCGTCGTTATTTTCGACACGGATCGACTTGTTGTGATCGTTCAGTTGGACACGTTGTCCGCCGGGGGTCAGCAGTGTGAAGCGTTGCACCGAACTGCCCTCAATTCCACCATCGTCGGGCGGCCCATTCGTTCCATAGAGACCGCCGATCACGATGCCTTGCGACGGGTCTCCGTTGGCCAACATGACCAGGACGTTGTCGCCTCGATCCGGCATGACAACCATCCCCTTGCCAAGACCGGCACCGGGTGTCACGAGTCCCATCCAGCATGATTCCAGATCGTCGTAGGTTGGTAGTTTGACTTGCACGCGCCCGAGACGATCGGGATCCTTGACACTCGTCACGATGCCCCAGGTCGCGAGCGGGCCACGTGTTGAGGACTGGCGAGGTGGCGGGGGAGCGGTCGAGAACTCCGAGACAAAACCCTTTCGGTCATCAATCGAGTGGGTCACCGTGGTCACCACGTAATTGCCTTCCAACGCATGCGCCACACCGGTCACGGAAACGGTGGTGCCCGGACGCAGCCGAGCATCGCCGTCCGCCACGCCCCATAACGTAATTTCGCTAGCGACGCGGCGATCGAGTTCCCCCTGTGCGAGTTGCTCGGCTTCTTGCTTGCTCGAAACAGAGCGGTCGGCCATGGTTCGCCTGCCGGTCCCGCCAAACGTCGTCGACGAGACTTTGGCACCTACTTTCGTGCCCACGCGTGCCCGGGTCGCGGCGGCGCGATGCAGTTCGACGCGTGAAGGATCCCAGGCCATTGTTGTCACCGACTTGCAGCTCATCTCGGCGTTGAGTTCGACGCGGGCTTCCAGCAAGTCAATCCCCAGGGTCAATTCAACGATGTCTCCCGCGCCCTCGAGCGTGGTCAGATGCAGCGTGTTGCCACGAAGCACAAAATACTGGCCGCACGAATCCGCCGCTTCCGCAAGCAACTCGAAGTCCGACTGACAGAATTGGACCCGCTTGGGCCGGTTCGGTCCGGCGACCGATGACGTGACATGCAGTCCCATCTCTGAGACCAAGGCGGTGGCCAGATCGGTGAGGTTCATCTCGTCATGCGACCGCACGGATTGGCGTTTGCGAAGTTGGTGCATGAGGTCGTATCCGCGAATCCGAATGACTTGCTCGTGAGACGGCCCATATTCATATTCGATGGCGGTCACCTGGCCGTCAAAGAGATCATCGCCGTGAGCGACCTCGATCGACATCGCGTTTCCTGGCTCGGCCAGCAGTGCATCCGCAGACATCTCGACGGGGACCCGGAAGGTGAGCTCCGCCTGGGCGGGGAGTGACAGACGTTGCCGGACGTGGACATCGACCAGCCACTGCATGACATTCATCTCCAGACGGCGACCGTCGATTTGAACCACGATTTCGGGGATGTCAGTAATGGTGCTCATCGCCGTCGATTCAGTGAGGATAAGACGGGGATCTTGAGCAACGTTCCAGCCGCGATTCGGCGCGGGTCGTCAATGCCGCTGGCCGCTGCGATCAAACGCCACAGCGAAGCATTTCCGTAGTAACGCGTAGCGACTTCGTCGAGCCGCTCGCCGCCGCCAGCGATCGGATCGCTACTGCCGACAACTTCGTGCGTCATCAGCCGATCAGGCTGAAACGCTGGCCGTGCCGATTCCTGTGGCCCGCTGCTCGACGAGAGAAATTGAGAGAGCGGCGTTAGGGTTCGCTCGGCGCGAGGTTGGCGGCCGACGCGCGGACCGACACGTAAGAATTTGAGCCGGATCCATGAACGGCGTGGGATACCGTCCGGTGTGAAGGACTCCAGTTTCTCGGCAATGTTGGTTACCACGCCAGGAATGTTCCAGGCTTTGCCCCAGATGAACGTCGCCACAGGCGGTCCGCCCTGTCGGCTGCCATGGACCGGAGCACCGTTTTCCGCCAGGTCGCGGAGGGGCCGGGTCAAGTCGCGGATATCGTCGGACGGAATCGTCGACCCCGCAACAGAAGTATCGAACAACAAATCGAGTTTTAACTCCGTCAGGCCACCGCCCGTATAGAGCAGGGGATCGTCGCTCAAGCGCGCACCGCTGACCGGTCCGCTCACCGACTGGCGGGGACGTATTCCCGCAAGGCGATTGACCGTCACGCTCTCGGGATTCAGCAAACAACCCAATCGGTCGCCGGTGCTCTCAATGAGAAAGATTACGCGTTCCACAATCCCTCATGCTCCCGCTCGAGTCTGCCGCGCCGTTGCGTTGAAAGGCGTTGCGTTGTTAGTGCGTCATGCCAGTCCAGTAAAGGCTCAGTGGGCAACTCAGGCCACGGATCAACCGCTCGGGGCTTCGCGAGTGGTTCAGCTAGAAATGGTTCAAGCCGTCTCGTGGCGGATCGCCGAGGATGACGAGACACGTCCGGCGGCGCAATAGCCTGAGCGATATCCGATTTCGTTAGCACAACACGTTCAGAGTTCACGTCGGACGTGCTTGCGCGATTTCCAGAAGGCCCTGAACGCTGTGGCCCTAGACGTTGTGCGGAAATGGACTCACGTTGTTCAGTGGTTGGATGCGTGGGTGATGCTGTTTCCAGTGTCCCACTCTCGACTGCTGGCGGTTCGGTCCGCAGGAGTGCCGTAGGATAACGAGGCTCCAGAACGCCAGATTCTTGGGTTGCCTGCCAAACTTCGCGATCGTGCATCTGCAGCGGCACGTCGCGACTGTTTCGGTTGGCCGACCGACCAAGAGTGCTGGCGTGGACGTCCACGCCAGCCTGCTGCAGGAGGCGCCTTTCCAAGCGTGATTTGTCTTCAAGTGGCGACTGTTCGGAGGGTATGTGCTGAACCGGCGGCGTTTCGCGAGCAGCGGCTAAGTCTGCGTGTGGAATCGCTTCTGCCGGCGGGATCGCTCCCCGAGGCGGGTTCGTTTCTGTGGGTGGATTCGTTTCGCTAGGGGTGCCATGCTGGGGCGAGTCTTCCGTCGACGCTGGTGGTTCGATCACTCGCATCGTTGCGATCGAAGACTGTTGCTCCTTCCTCGCTGCGACGGGAGGCTTCAGCGAATTGGATGAGGTCTCCGACAAGTTGCTGTATTGGCCTTCGCAGACGAGCGTTGCTTCGACTTGTCGTGACGCCATCCCTGTCTCGCGAGTCTCAGCAACCGGGTTCGATCGCAACGGCTCGACAACCGCTGGAACCGGAAGTGGTGCGTCGGTGCGCTGGCGACTTTCTGAAGCCATGATTGGTTTGTCGAAGTCCGCTGGCGGATCCGCTGAACAGCGTTGCTGCTTAGGCGAGCGGCAGGCATTTTCATTCCCGTCGTAGCGAAAATCACCAGGAATTTCGGCGGTTCGAGACTCTTGGCAAGTTTCGCTACGAGCAACTTCTTTGCTGCCGCTCATCTTACCTGTCGAAAGAGCCTGCGGGCGGACCAATGAATCGTTAGTCGTGAGCGGGGAAGCCGGTTGCTGAGGATGGTGTTGGGTCGCGTCCGAGACGGCGTCCGTCGGTCGCGTTGAAGGCATCTGGAGCGTGGTTTTGGCGTTGTCGGCGGACGGCAAATCAAAAAGCGACGGAGCTGCTGTTACCCAAGGTGGCTGCGCGGAAAAACTTTTCTCCCCACCGCCTTCATCGAGTTGCGATTTTTCATCCAGCTGCGATTTCTCATCGCGTCGGGTTTCTTCCCCACGCTGGGTGTCTTCGGAGGCGAGGCCAAACTGGGCGAGTAAGTGCGGGGCGCGCTCGCGTATGTCCGCGAGCCAATGGACAGGCGGCGACTCCTGGCGGGCGTCCGCACGCTGGTGCCCCGCTCTGGTTCCCGCACTCTCCAGAAACTCGTCTGCGATACCGTGTAGATCTGCGGACGGATCATCAGCGCTGGCCTCTAATTGCTCGGCCAAAGCACGAAGCTCGCCAGCCAGCTTGTGGATGATCGCCGATCGAATTTCGTCCACGGTCACTGAACATTCACCTGGAGAGTTAAAGAAGGCAACGAATCACGACTTCTTCGATTCGTGATTTCGGGGTAACAGTTCCGGTCTTGAGGTTTGACAAAACACTAGCCTCGTTCCAGCCCTTCGAACACGAGCGTCACGGACTCGATCGCTACTTCGTGCGTCAACGCATCTAATGGTGCGCCCCGCCATTGGCTGGGCCAAACGCTGATCAAGTTCCAACGAAGTGCCTCGTTGACGCCATCGGGATTCAACATCACAACCGACACATTCCGCCGTTCCACTTTGCCGCTGACCGATGCCATGAACCAGGACCAGAGTTCCGTCGAGTTGGTAAGTCCATAGCGCAGTGTCACGTCGGCATAATCAACTTGCCCTGGTAGGCGACGGACGATCTGACTCACGCCGCCTTCCCGGTACTTGATATCGCTCACCGTAACTCCTAATCCGCTGCAATGCGTAAAGTGTCCTTCGGTGACACCTTGGATCTCCAACTTAAAGTTATAGGCGCGGTAAGGGTCGACGATTTTGCCGCTTTCGGCCATGGGGAACTCCTGCGTAGTACGTCAATGACGGTTGATGATTTGAATGGACACGATCGCACTCACATCACTCCACCTCTGAGCCACCGGGTGTCTGGCTGATCTGAAAAATCACGAATTCTGCTGGCTTGACGGGCGCGATCCCGATCACGGTGACGACGCGTCCCTCGTTAATCACCTCCGGCGGGTTTGTATCCGCGTCACACTTAACAAAGAATGCTTCCTCGGGCGTGGCTCCCATTAGGGCACCGTCCCGCCATAGGTTGCGAAGAAACGCACTGACATCGCGGCGGATGGACTTCCATAACGACATGTCATTCGGCTCGAAGACAACCCAACGTGTGCTGCTTGCAATCGACTCCTCAATCATGTTGAAGAGTCGTCGAACATTCAAATACCGCCACTCGCTCGCCTCGGCGGCCAGCGTTCGGGCTCCCCAAACAGTGATCCCTTCGCGAGAAAAGAGCCGGATACAATTGACTCCGCGACGATTCAACGGCCCCTGTTCTGCATCGGTAAAGTTGTAGCCGACGTCGATCGCACCGCGGACGCTTTCATTGGCGGGGGCCTTGTGAACTCCGCGCGTGGCGTCCGTCCGGGCATAGATGCCAGCGAGGTGCCCCGACGGCGGCACGTTGATCCGGTAGTCACCTTTTTCGCGATCGGATTGGAACAGGTTTCGAACCGTGATCCAAGGTGCATAGAAGGCGGCGAAGCCGTCTTTAGATTCTCCAGGATAGAGACCCTGCGATTGTTCAATCTCGCCCTCGGTTTTGATTTTCCGCTGTGCGGGTGATTTTTCTATCTCCTTCAATAGCTCGACGTCCAGCGTATCGCAGATATCCTTGCCTGGGTCTAGGATAGCGACGCGGTCGCGAAGTCGTTCGCAATGGGCCACCAGCGCCTTGTGGTCGCTTGGTGCGTAAAACCCAGGCGTCGCCGCAATGGATACCTCGTCCTTTTCTTCCAGCAAATCGATCCCTTGTCGCTTCCCCGCTCCACCTTCCAACGATCCGGCTTTGCCGACGTTGACAATGTAGCAGCGACTGCCGCCGTTGAGAAAAAAACCTTGAACAGCGTGCGCGAGGTACTGCTGAGAACCGTCCTTGACGATTTCGGCTATATCTCCCAAAGAGCCGCTATCAGAAACGATGAACTTGGCGACGAATTGCGTCCAACTATCGATCGGGATCGCTTCATTGCAGTACGCATCCGAAGGGGCGCGACCGACAAAACCGGCGGTGCTCGTCCCAACCGCCTGAATCGGTCGTGGTCCCCCAGATTTTTCTTCGATATAAACGCCAGGCGTTTCGTACGTAGCCATCGTCAGACCTCCACCATTTCAAAGTCGATAATTAATTGTTTATCTGCGGAATCGCTGCTCAAATGAATCGTCTGTTGCTGACCCTTGGCGGTCACAACTACCTGCTTGGGAAAATGTTTGCCCGCGGGTACGGAAGCAAAACGGAAACGACCGTCACCAGCCGTCTCAGTCACCAGCCCCAACGAACGCAGTTCCAACCTCGCCCCAGCGATGGGAATGTGATTGGGCCCAAGCACTTGGCCAACCAAATGGGTGCTGGGCGATCCAGCTAATTCCGGCGACTGAGTTACCCGAGGCACTTTCACCGGATCCCACTCATGCCGCAACGGAATGCATAGCACGAATGACGGTTGCGGTGCGGTGCCGAAGGCCGACCAAATCGCCGCCGGCAATGATGGAAAATCAAGCGTCCATCGGTTAGCTTGGGCACGCTGGACAGCGTGAACGATGAGATCTCCCAACACACGATGGGCCTGCAGAGGATCATCGTCGTTGATGGTGATCAGATACCGGAGGATCAGTTGAAGCGGCGGTCTTGTCATGCCTCGCGGAGGAGGGTCTTCGACGATTTCCCACAGGTGGACGCGAATCCCGCCGCCCTTGACTGCTGGACCGGGCGCGGCAAGTGTCACGTCACCAAAATCAAGCGTTGTCATCCATGCGATCAGATGTTTGTCGAGTCGATCGATCAAAGCAATACCTGCATGAGTTGAGATATGGAACGCCGCCGATTGGAGTCGACCAGCGACCCGATCGAACACAACCCTAAGTATGAGATAACGCATCCTAGGCGAAGCTTAGTGCAAACACAACAAAAATATGAGATCCTCCGACTAAAGCGTACTTTTTTAATGGAAGGAGTAGAGGACAAACTCAAAATACTCGAAATCGCGAATGCCGTATAATTAGCGTTGAACGGTTTTGGCATTGTTATTAATGCCCTCTATCGATCCAGAGGAAATGCGATGTTTGAAGTACGTCAGCAAGTTTTCCTCCAGTCAAGCTTGCGTCTTTACCATTGCGATCAACGGTGACCAACCTGTTATTATCGCGTGCACCACGGCCTCAAAAAAAATTGTGCCGGCCCGCGAAAGGTGTGGCCCCAGAATAGACGCAACTTTTGGTCCATTCGGGTCTATCGAGGGTAGAGGCCCAAGCCGCCACAGTAGAAAAAGATCGCGGTTCTGAAGGTTTCGACGTTTCGAAAACCGCCGACTCGTCGCTTGATCGACATAATTCTGCCGTTCATCCCTTCGGCCACGGCATTGGCAATACCGTGCGTGCAGTAGCTGACGACATTGCGAAGGCAATCTTTGACAGTGCGTGCCACGGCCTTCATGGGCCCCAACTTCGGATGAATGACTCGCTTGTACCAGTCGTTGAAATAGACCGTTGCGGAGGCGGCATTGTCATGGTGCCAAAGGTCACGAAGCATCTCCTTGCACGCCCATACCTTGCCTCTCTCAAGCCGATCGCTATAGAGAGGGTCGAATCTGGTACGCTGCTTATCGGTGAGGTTCTCCGGTGTCGGTTCCTCCGCTTTCATCGCGTAAGGAATCAGAGCGAGCGGGCTGACGATCAATACCAATCACCGACGAGCCATAACGTCCCTCTATGCAAAACGCTCTGTTGCCGAACCGCGACCATCACCAGGAACGGAGAGACGACTTTCCCTTTGTGAAAACATGAATGCCGTGCTCCGCGTGCAAAACATTGTTACCCGCCGCGTTCTATTGGCGGATCAACATGGCACTGAGATTCATTTGGGCAGTGGGCGATACGCTCCGGCATGTTGAAGTACGCCCCTACACCGAGAACCGACCAGACAACGATCGAAGCAATGCACGCAAAAACGACGACTGCGCTCACGCACATAAATGCGATCGCCTGCGGGCGAGACTTAAACGGGTTCATTACATCCTCTTCAGTTGGATTTCAGTCGGGGAACGGCGGCCATGGACGATGAAGCATGGAACACTTGCCGTTCAGCGCATCGTAGGCCCAAAGCTCGTCACTACCCTTGCGAACCAGAATGGTCGGTTCATCAAGCCAACTTGGATAGGCAAATGCTCCAGTCGCTATCCGTGATGAAAACCGAGTGCTTGGATTGTACACCATCAGTCGTGCTGAGCCTTTTTCGCGTTTTCCTTCGACGGAGTCGAGACAGCAGACACCCGCTTCGTTCCAATCAAAATTCACAAAGGGCCTGGAAGTAGTCGTCGCACTTCAAGCCCGGATCGGTAGCACCAGACCCGGTCTCGAAAAACGAAAGTTGTCGCCGTACTGCAAGCCGATGTGTAAATCGTCAGGTGATGCGACCAAGTGCGATGGACAGTCATGTTCAGCTTTGGAAACGAGAACCAAGTCCGATTCGCTTCGTCACCAGGTCATTGGAAATGGGTCAAAGCCGACTTCAGCTTGTGTGTGCATGATCCTACCATTCGCACGCGATTGAACCGACAACTGCTGGCTGATTGTATCAGTGTCCACTTCTGATGACGCTCCTACGCCTGTTCCGCCACGGATCGTCACAAAAGCTATCTTGTCGCCTGAGGGCGAAGCTACAGGATGCGTTACAGTCAAAATTGGAAAGACTGCTTCGAGACGTAGCCAAACGAAAAGAGCGATCACGATCGTGGCGGTCGCTAGTACGAGGAACAATCGAAGCAGAGAAAAGCGTCTGGGCATTGCCTGTCTTATCGAGTTTCTGGTCGATAGCTCGATTCCCACGGATGCTCGCCAAGACTCAACTAACGCTGGCGGTAAGCGAACTGCCGTCAGAAATCTATGATTTCAAAAAACGCGTCATCGGCGGCTTCGGTTCACCGCATGGTCTGTCGCTCGATGCGAGTCAAGGGGCAACAGCAATCGAAAATCCGTGTTTGGCAATGACATTGAGAGGAGCATTCCGAAACGAAACGTATCGAACGACTGCTGAATTAGCTCGTTCGTCTGGCTCTGCTGGCAATCGCTTCCCAAAGACGACGACAAACTCGTAAATGTCACGATCACCCTCTGACCCAATGTATCGCCAAAAGTAACCTCCGGACGATGCATTGCCCCATTCCTCTGGCCCACTCCAATTGGTCATCATTCGGCGGTCGTGATCCTCTAATCGGCCTGATGTCATCTGCAACAATGGGCTTCCTCCTTGCCGACCATCCGGCATGGTTACGACTACACGCGCACTCGGATATCGCGGCATGGCCACTTCATTGAGAATTCTTTCGGTCTCGGAAAGACGCTTTTCAACATCACCCATTCTTCGCGACGAGCGTGAACTCTGGACGGCGATCCCAATGGCCGCGGCGACAAGTGCAACTGCCAGCATGAGATAACGCAGTGAAAAATGAAGTCGCTTCATACTGCACCTGAAATCATTGCGGGACAGAAATAATTGCGAGCTATCTGCATGTCAGGCGTAGAAAAAACCCAACTGGACCGGTTGAGCCGCTCGCCTGGCGTGCGGACAGATCGTGCGCTGAACGTTGTCGCCACACTGGGTGATGCTGGACGCGGAATCAGGACGACTGATTCGTCAGAATGATTCTAGCAGATAGGACTCGCAGCGTGCTAAACAACCTTTCAGGCCGGGAAGGGGTCACTGGAGCGGTTAAGTCCATTGCTGCTCGGTCTCCTTTGCACCTTCTACCGACGTTCCCTGGCACCAATCGCAGCCAGTAGGGCCGGTTCGATCGGCCACTCCTCGATCAAGCGAGTTCATTAGCGTGTGCGGCCTACGTGGATCTCAACCCGATTCGCGCCGCCATGGCGGCAATAGCTGGCGTAGTAAAGTTTGCTAAAGATCCGGTGACGATGGATCTCTCACAGACGCGCCCGACATTAGGTAGCTTTGCTGCGGGCGACTTTTTTGGGTGGTGCAAAATTTTTTAGCCGAGGCCTCTCTCGAGGCCCTGGTTTGACTGTCGAGGAGTCGCAGGCTCTACATGAACCGTCGTCCTAGTCGCCTATTGCCCCTGTTCCTCCTAGTTGATGGCCAATTGGAGCGAATTCTTTCGCTGGCGGCGCATTGCCACCGCTCGAAGCAGATTCCAACCGGCCAGCTTCAGTAGGATCGAAAGCTTCACCGCATTGTGGCCGCGAACGCGGAGCCGACCCAAGCCCATCATTCGCTTGAGGCAACCGTTGGTCCCTTCGATACCCGACCGCCAACGGTACCTATCGCGGAACTCGTCGCTCTGCTCGTGGCGACGACGCGCGTCGGCTCGAACCGCACTGCCGGTAAATTGAATGCGGCCGGTCGGCTGCTCGGTGTCCCGATTGCGTTGAACGCGGCAGTGTGCAAGCAGCGGGCAGTGCTGGCACTTCTCGGGATCCATCTGTGCGAAAGTGTAGTCGCCTTTGGCGTTGTAGTTGGTCGACTCGGGAGCGTGACCAGCCGGGCAAGACTCCAGTTCACCGGCGCAGTTGAGCTTGAATTGGTCGTAGCCGATTTCATCAGCATCGTACTTCTTCGAGCCTGGCACCGGAGCGACCAATTCGACGCCTTCTTGCTTAGCCGACTCGACGTTGGCGTCGCCACCGTAAGCGGTATCAGCCAGCAGTTCGTCTGGCATGACATCCCGCTTTTTCAAGTCCTCCAACACCGGCGAGACCGCATCGGCGTCGTTGTCCGCAGCGGTTTCGACTTTGGCCGAAGTAATCAAGTTCGGCTCGCCGTCTTCGTTGAACGTCTCGGCGATTTGAACCTGGTATCCGGCTCCTTTGTGACCGCTGTAGGTCGCGTCGGGATCCGACGGATTGACGATCACATGGCCGCCGGTTTTCTTGCGAACTTCGACGAATTCTTCCCGAAGTTCGCACTGCTGGTTAAAGATCGTTTGCAGTTGTTTGAAGGAGTCCCAGTCGCAGATCGGTTTGGTTTCGGTTAATTCATTGAGGATTAAGCAGAGGTCTTCGGCGGCTTGCTGCAACGCAATTTTCCGCTGTTCGGTAGTGCGTGCGTCGCCAAAGATTCGGCTGTCGGATTGCTTGCGGTAGCGGGCCAAAAGCTCGTCGTCAAATCGGTCGATCAGCCTAGCCGAACCAGACTGAGCGTCGTGCTTTTCGACTTTCTTGAAGAACCGCCGCAGGGCCACGCCGATCATTTGGGCGCGTCCCAGGGTGGCCATGTCGCTGAGCACATGGGTGGAATCGAGACGCTGTTTTTTGACTTTGACTTCCATGCTTTGCAGCAGGGTGTCGGTAACGCCTGCGAAGATCTCCTCACTGATCTTCTCGTTGCTTTGCATTCGAGCGATGTAGCGTTCAATGGTTCGCTGAGTGACTTCGGTGCTTGGCTCCAAGTTCAGTGCGTACTGGATGTCGGTTCGGAACAGCAGTGCTTCGTGGGCCTGGGGGACAGTCCAACCTTGAAAGTCACGGATCCAGAGGAGCGCGATGATCGCGTGCAACTCAAAGGTTGGTCGTCCTTGATCGTCACTGAGATGCTCACCGACGAGGCCGATGGGCATCTGCTCCAAGAGCACGTCGCGAAGGAGGCCCTGCCATCCGTTGTCAATCATCTTTCGCCCCATGGGGCCGATGACGCCCTCGAACGGGTCGAAAAGTCTTTGCTGCGTAGGTAGTTCGATGGTTTTCACTGACTAACCGACCACTCGAAGAAAAAAGCTAAATCCAGACAGCAAAAGGTAACGCATCTCGCCCACGAAAGAAGCCGGTAGCATGAGACTTTTGTCGGGCGCGTCCTCACAAGATCCACTACCAATGGCGTGCGGTGACATCCATCACTCTGAGTCTGCACTGAAAAAACCGCATATCAGCGATTGTCGTTGCGAGAGTGACCGAAGCACGCTTTGGTCGGATGAGTCTGAGCCTTCTGAAGGAATAAAAGACCGCCAAGTGCCGAAACAAAAACAAGCGACTGCCTGCCGGATGGGGACGAAGATGCCATGGAGAGATTCGTTTTGAGCCAAAAATCACCGTGTAATCGCTTCCAGGAAGGCTGACGCCAGGTCCAACAGACCGTTACGCTAGAATCGGTTTGACCACGTTGCCATGCACATCGGTCAAGCGAAATTGTCGGCCTTGATAGCGGTAGGTTAGTCGCTCGTGATCGATCCCGAGGAGGTGCATCATCGTCGCCTGGAAATCATGCACATGGACGGGATCAGTGACCACGTTGTAGCCGTATTCATCGGTCTCGCCGTATGACACGCCAGGTTTGATGCCGCCACCCGCCATCCACATGGTGAAGCAGCGGGGGTGATGGTCGCGTCCAAAGTTGCCTGGCGTGAACGTGCCTTGGCAGTAGTTAGTGCGTCCGAACTCGCCACCCCAGATCACGAGTGTGTCGTCGAGCATGCCACGTGCTTTGAGATCGCTAACGAGCGCGGCAGCGGGCTGGTCGGTTTCCTTGCACTGCACCGGTAAGTGCTTCGGCAACCCGCCATGTTGATCCCATCCCTGGTGATAGAGCTGGATAAATCGCACACCCCGTTCAGCAAGTCGCCGAGCCAAAAGACAGTTCGATGCGAACGTCCCTTGATCATTCACGTCGGGTCCATACGAGTCTAGTGTACTCTGTGTTTCACCGGAGATATCCGTAACGTCAGGGATCGACATCTGCATCCGGAACGCAAGTTCGTGCTGGGCGATCCGCGCTTCGACAAAGGGGTCCGACTCGGCTTCGATTTTCAACTGATGCAATTCGTTCATGGCATCGAGCATGCCACGCCGCGCCGAGGCGGTCACGCCAGCGGGATTGCGAAGATAGAGCACCGGGTCGCCGGCGCTGCGAAACTGCACTCCTTGATATTCGGAGGGTAGGAAACCGGACCCCCAGAGACGGGCTGCCAGTGGCTGGCCGCCTTTGTTCTTGGTCAGCAAGACGACGAAAGCCGGCAGATTTTCGTTTTCGCTGCCGAGACCGTAGCTGAGCCAGGCCCCGATACTTGGCCGCCCCGGCAGCTGGCTGCCACTTTGCAGGAATGTCACGCCCGGGCCATGATTGATCGCTTCGGTGTACATCGATTTCACGATGCAGAGTTCGTCGGCAATCTTCGCCGTATGGGGCAGCAGATCACTCATCCACGCGCCGCTTTTGCCGTGCTGAGCAAACGGAAACGGAGACCCGACCAGCGGGAGGCTCGATTGATTGCCGGACATCCCCGTCAGACGCTGTCCACCGCGGACTTCAGCGGGCAACTGAGTCCCCTCCAATTGGTTCAGGAGCGGTTTGTGATCGAGCAAATCCATCTGCGAGGGCCCGCCGGCTTGAAACAAGTAGATCACTCGTTTGGCTCGCGGGGCATGATGCAGGGCCGCCAGCGCAGCACTCCTGGGCAGTGAAGTCGCATCCGACAAATCGGCAGCACCTGCCGCGGCGGATCCCGACATCAAATCCGCTAGCGCCAAACCTCCCAGCCCCATTCCAAAGTCGTTGAGGAACTGCCGGCGGCTGCCACCAAAATTAATATTCATCGATCTGTTCCCTAGCGTTTAATCAAACAGTCGTCGAGATTCATGATCGCTTGCGCCACGATCGAGAGCGTCGCGACACCGAGCGGGTCGGTTGACTCGGAGGCATCAAACTCGCCAATGCCGAGGTATTCTGCTACCGCACCGTCCTCTTCAGAAAACGTCTGCAACTGTTCATTGTACAGACGTGTCAAAATCGACGCTTCGAGTTTTTTCGGTACGCGGCTCGTTAACAATTGAAAGAGGCGTTCGACCCGTCGCCGGGGCTCAGCCTGGGGGCCGAGCTCGTCGACGACTTGCGCCGCGGCGCCCTGGGCGGCTTCGACGTATTGGGGGCCGTTGAGCAGAACCATTGCCTGCAACGGTGAACTCGTTCGCTCACGTCGCACGCTACAGACGTCCCGCGTCGAGGCGTCCAGGACCAACATCACGGGAGCGGGCGATGTCCGTTTCCAATAGGTATAGAGACTCCGTCGATACAGCCCCTCACCATGATCGGGGGTGACGGGTTTGAACGCGACCGCCAGCTCATAGGGCCGGGCCGGGGGCCCGCCAACTTTGCGGGACAACAATCCACTGCCTGCCAGGGCCGCATCACGAATCATCTCTGCGGTCAACGGCGCGATCGGGCCACGTGCCAGCCAGATGTTTTCGGGGTCTCGTTCACGAGTGTCACCGATCGCGTTGGAATCACGCTGATACACCTTCGACAACACCATGGCCTTTAACAACTCTTTCACATCCCATCCCGAATCGATGAACCCACGAGCGAGCCAATCGAGCAATTCGGGATGCGATGGCGGTGTGCCTTGATTCCCGAAGTCTTCCGTTGTCTTTACCAAGCCCCGCCCAAAGAGCAGTTGCCAGTACCGGTTCACGGCCACGCGGGCGGTCAGGGGGTGATCTTCACGAGTCAACCAATGCGCGAGTCCCAAGCGATTCCTAGGCTCGACCTCGCCCATCGGCGGCAATGCGGCGGGCGTTGCCGCCGTGACGAGTTCTTGATGCTGATCATAAACGCCCCGGCCGAGAACGTAGGTGTCTCGTGGCTCAGGCAATTCTCGCATCACCATGATCTCGGCAATCGCATCGAGCAAGCGATCCCGTGCTTCTCTCGCTGCGGTCAATTCGCCCCACGCATTTCGGCAATCCGGGTCTCGATAAGCCGCGATCAACTCGCGGCGATCTGGAATAGAGAAGGTCGAGCCGGCGTCCAGATCCCCCAAGCCCTCCAACGACTCGTGCTGGAATCGTTTGGACACTTCGGCAGCAGTGAGCTGCCGATCGAAGACTTCGAATTCGTCTACGAGGCCAGCAGTGAATCCGCGGTCGCGGGTACGCTCACCGATCGTGATGTCGTGAGTGTTGCCGGTAGTGATCTCTTTGGTCAGGCTATCCTCGACAACTTGACATTCAGCCAGTTTCCCATTGACGAAGAGCCGCAACCCCGACGCTCGGCTTGAACCGTCATACGTCATGGCGACATGCTGCCACTCCCCGACCGGAACCTCCGTTTGCGTGCGGATGCTAATAGCGTTGCCGGGCCAGTAGTGGATCAGCGAAGCAGACAGCTTGCCATCTTCAATGAGTAGCTGATAGCCTCGGCTGGCGGCATCGGTCCAACCGAGTGAATGATGAAAAACGACGGCACGTTCCTTCTCGTCGGGCGTCTGCAACCATAGCGAAATCGAAAAAGGTTGCCAGCGACGAAAGTCAGCGGGCCCAACTGAGACACCGACATCACCGGACAGCTGGGCGGCGCGGCCTTGAACTCCATCGATGATCTTAGCCCGCAGCTTCTCTGCCGCCTCATCGTCAAAGTTCTGCGACGCAACCGGGTCAAACAAGAGCTCGGGGCTCGGAGTGCCTAGCGAGAGGGCCGCATCGACATCAATGGCCTTCACCGCAGCATTGTACTTCGTCTCCGCAGCAGCCACCGCACGCTCCGCATCAGCGAGCTGTTGACGCTGTTCCGTGGTGGGCAGACGGAGGGTCGGCGTGGGGATGCTACTGGTGTGATAGGAGTACAGCCCCGCCTCGTTAATATTGGCGAAGAATGCATTGAGCTGATAGAACTCTTTTTGAGAGAGTGGATCGAACTTATGATCATGGCAACGGGCACACTCAAACGTCAGCCCCATAAAAGCGGTCGAGACGGTCTGTGCCCGGTCGATCACGTACTCCACACGGAATTCTTCTTCGACACTGCCGCCTTCGACTTTTTGCGGATGGAGCCGACTGAAGGTCGTTGCGAGAATTTGATCGTCGGTGGGATCAGGCAGCAAATCACCCGCGAGTTGCTCAACAATGAATTCGTCATAGGGTAGGTTGCGACGAAAGGCCTCGATCACCCAGTCACGCCACGGCCACACGAAGCGATCCCGATCGACTTGATAACCATACGTGTCACTGTAGCGGGCAACGTCCAGCCATTCGGCGGCCATCCGTTCCGCGTAGGCGGTCGAAGCCAACAAACGATCGACCACTTTGCCCCTCGCCGCTGGTCCATCATCCGCTACGAAGTCGTCGATCTCAGCGAGCGTGGGCGGCAGCCCGGTCAGATCGAGCGTCACCCGCCGCAGCCATCGCTCCGACGAGGCCGGAGGCGACACGGCTAGGTGTTTTTTCGCAATCGCCTCATCAATGAAATCATCGATCGTTCTGGTTTCGTCATGCTCCGTGGGAAGGGGTTCGAATGACCAGTGCCGCTGATAGACCGCACCTTGCTGTATCCACTGGCTGAGCAGATTTTTCTGTGCCTCATCGAGCGACTTGTGCGACTGCGGCGGCGGCATGATCATGTCGGCATCGTCGGCGAGAATGCGCTCCACGAGCACGCTTTCGTCGGGCGCCCCCGGCACGATCGCGCCATAATCGACAGCATCCTCGAAAACATCCAACCTCAAGTCAGCCGCCCGAGTCTCTTCATCCGGCCCATGGCACTCGAAACACTTCTCCGAGAGGATGGGGCGGATCTGTTCATTGAAACGAATCAGTTCAGAATCATCCGCGATTGCAACCGTCGCAGCCCATCCGCCGACAAGCAGACACAGAAGTGTCGCCTTTCGCCCCGCGAAAGCTGCGCATCCAACTGTTTTTGTGACGCCTGTTTTTCGCATGATTGAGTTGGGATTCGGTGAGGTTGTTGATGATGCCAGTTGGTTGCCCCTCGAGAAACCGCAGTCACGCATTGCCCCCGGGATGAATCGCCAGGCCGCGTACTACCGCCCTGGCCGCCGCCGCTCCGCTCCGCGACGGTTATGAAACGCACACCCGGGAAGGATGCCTGAGCGTCCCGGACCGCTCCGCGACGCGGGCCAGGCCGTGGCGGCGTTTCTCTGTAACCCGATCCACCCTCTGGCGACGGTCGCCTCTCGATCCGCTATCGCAGTTCATTGAGCGTATAGTATGCTTCCCGGTGAAGCAAACCATTTCCATCTTTGCCGAGCACACCATTGGCATGCAGTTCATGGACATGCCCGCGTTGCAAGCCATCGACGACCAAACGGACTTTAGTGGAGTCGTCTGAAACGGTTGCCGAGGTGATTGTGGGGTGGGTCGTATCGACTTCTGGACTGCCGTACTGGGCACGGTACTCGTAGGTGTAGGTTGACATCTGGTAGGAGGCCGGGTCGGCCGCAGTGGCGACATCAACCGGTTGGGTAAAGACCAACTCAAACCCATCTTTCTGAAGCCGCATCTCTTTGATTTCGAAGGGCACTTTGCCATTCCAATCGAGCCGTTCGACAGCAAACTCCCGCGGCCCCACCGAACCCCATCCGCGGTTCGTTCCACCGACAAACAGCGCGCCGCTGGCGTCCATCTCCACGCCGACGTTACCGGATGCAAAGCCTTTACGAAACGGAAAACAGACTCCTTGCCAGACGCCGTTGACCTGTTCGGTGAACACACGCATGACGCGGCTTTGCGTTTGGTCGCCGATGAACAACTGCCCGGCGAAGGGACCAAATTTTCCGTCCGTGGTATCGCAGGCGATGCCCGACGCACTTTTACCCATTTTGTCATAGGGAAACAAAACGATGGGCGGGATCAATTCAGGGATTTTGGCTGCTTCGACGTACATGCGACTGGGGCTGGCTGGTTCAGTCGGCGGCGGCCCCATCGAGGGTGCTTGCTCATACCAACGAAACCCACCGGGATGGCCGACGAACTTTCCCTGCTGCAGTAGTTTCAATCCACACGTGCCGTTCCAAGGGCCTTGGTTGTCGGTATACAGAACATTTCCATCCATGTCGGTTCCCATACCGCCGGGTGAGCGCACGCCACTGCTAAGTGGCAGTGTTTGACCATCCGGTGTGATCTTCATCGCCCAACCGCGGAACGGCACGTCGCTATTGAAAGATCCTGTCAAACACAGGGTGATGAACATCGTGCCATCGGCATTGAACTTCGATCCGAATGCATACTCATGATAGTCCCCGGAGATCCCCCAGCCATCGGCGTAGGTCTCAAAGACATCAGCAAGTCCATCACCATCAGCGTCTCGCATCCGCGTCACCTCTGGGCGTTGGACTGCATACAGCCAACCGTCCCGCAGTGCGAGATTCAATGGTTCATGCAGCCCCCGGGCGTACAGGTGGAACTGATCCGCGGTGACCTTATCGGCGAGCGGATCGGTGATCATGAAGATATCGCCGCGCCGCGAACACACTGCGAGGGCACCATCAGGCATTCGCTGGAAACCACACGCTTCGATGACCTCATCAGGCGGCGTCTCGAACGTGGTGATCGTGTAAAAGTCGTTCTCCGTCGGAGCCTCGGCACAGACCGAAGCGGTCGCAGCCAATGACAACGCGGTAAAAAGCGAAAGTAAGCGAGTAAGAATCATGTCTATGTTTACCAGCGAATGGTTTGTGATACGGTCGTGGTGGCAGCAGATGGGATCGTGGCTCGAAGGACCTGTTTCCCGTCAACGCTTAGCAGTTGGGCATCGGCACCCTCGACGTTCACCGTGACTCGGCCATCGATACGATACCCGCCGTCAATCGGCACGATTTGTCCCGTTGCAATCTGCCAAACCAAGGTTTCAGTTGGCGCGGTGGCTGCCGCGTGAATGGTTAAACGTCGTTCGAACCCATCGTCAGTGGGAATCGGTTGATCTTCGACGGTCGTCTGACCGATCGAATATCGGAACGTCGGATTGCCGTCGTCATCGAGCGTGTACCCCCGCATCCGATACCCCAGTTCCCGAGCGGATTGCGTCGGCCAGGCGGCGGAGACGGAGTCCAGCAGGGCGAGTGCAGGCGAGGGATCAAACGCAATGATGGCATCGCCGAGTGGCCGCTGAGTCCCTTGCCCACGGCCGCGCCAATGCTTCGACGCGTCCATGAAATCATTCTTCCAGACTTGTGCCCATGACATTTGATTGGCGTCCCAGATCAAATCCAGCTCGCCTGGATAGCCGACACCAATGCCGCGGGGGCTAACACCGTCAAAGAAATTCCGGTAGATGCGCGGCCGCTCCGTCGCCGCCAGCACGATCGCAGATTGATTGAGCCCCTGGGGCTCTTTCGCTGCGGTACCCAGCAACAGATATCGCCAAATCGCATCAATTTGTTTATCGGGATCACCGTCGAACACATCCGTGATGGCACTTCGTCCATCGATAAAGCTATTCGGCATTCGCGTACCGGGACGATACTTCGTCGGGTCCTTGAGATAGCGTTGAAACCACTCAGGACGAAGTCGCTCCGGCATCAGCAGCATGTCAATCGCGCCGAGGCCACCGCCGGTGTTGCCATTGTAGCTGTGACATTTGATGCACGACAAACCTCCGTTGCCACAGAGTTTTCGTCCCTCGATCTGAACGTCTTCGAGCGTTTCGGTCTGCTCGACGGGGTCCATCACATCGCTGCGGTCGAGCTGCACGATCGCGGCCTCAAAGTCAGCGAGTTTCTCATGATCGAAAGCGGGCATCCGCGTCAGCATATACTTGCGTGTGTTCCCACCCGACTTCAAAACTTGGCGCAGGTATTGATCGTTGAGTTTATCGCCGACGCCGCTGAGCGAGGGTGGCAATCGTCCTTCCAACCCCATCTCGGGCATGGTGCTTTGGAAGAACGCGTCGCGAGAAGACTCGGGGCCGCCGATCCCTCCACGTTCATGACAGGCAAAACAATTCAGTGACATCATCGTGGCGTGCACCCGACGGGCATCGTCAGGCGGCGGGAGCTCGCCATCGCGACGACGGTCCAAGGCCGCCCCAATCGCAGCGACCTGGGTCGCCCCCAGCCCATAATCGATCGCTGGTGATACGACTTGCTCTGCCAAGCATCCGCCGGCAGACCCTAAGCGATCCAGTGGCGCTGCCGTCGACGTCGACGCGGCCGCTGGTGAGGTCTCCGTATCGAAAGCATGACACGCCACGCAGTTTGCGTTGTGAAACAGTTCTTTACCTTGCTCGACGAGCATTTCATTCGGACTGAATTCGCTCGGCAGCAAATCAATGGGTTCGCCTTGCTCGCCATCGGTGATCCACGCGGTGATGTTGTCGCGTCCCAAACGCGGGTCAATCATTTCCACCTTGAGCTCAACTTGTCCACCACCGTCAAAGTACTCAATACGAATGGGATACACGCCCGCGGTGAGCTTGTAGCTCTCCTGCTTTGTCGTGGTGGGATGAATGCCGTCGTTGGCGAGTCGGTGACCATCGATCTCCAGAGCGCTACCGTCATCGCTGGACACCAGGAACGTGTACTCCCCGTCCTGTTCAATTGACAGATTGGCTTCAAAGACGGCAGCAAAATGATTGCGAGGATTGATATCATCGATTTTCAATCCAGTGACTTCATCGGAGCTGACCGCCTCGAGCGTGTCGAAGTTCGGCAGGCTCTGCCACTCTCCGCGATAAATCCGCCGCGTGAACGTTGCGTCGTGCTCGCCCACAGTCGTTTGTTGAGTTAAATAGGCCGCGACCGCAGCGACTTCCTCAGCCGTGCCTACCATCGCCGGCATCCGTAGCCCACCGCGAATTGTGTTGCAATGCCGCAGGAAATCGATCAGCGAGGGCACGGTGTATTTGCGATGGGTTTGACCGAGAGGTACAGTCGTGGCGTGCGGGGTTTTCGGCAGGCTCGCGTCTAAGGGGCCGTGACAGCCGACGCAGCCGATGCTGTGATAGAGCTCCTTGCCGCGGTCGGCGAGTGATTGGCTGACCTTGCGATCGGCAATCTGGCCGCGTCCACGAAGCACGAGATAGCTCGCAATCTTTTCCGCATTCTGGTGGCGTGTTTCCGAGTCCGCACCCGGCCAAGGATCAGGCATCGTCGTGCCGCGTTTCGTCGCGTGCGGGTCAGCGATCATGGCGACGATCGCGTCACCGCGAACGCGCCCCGCCACTTCGCTCAAATCAGGTCCACGCTGGATGGGTGCCAATGACTCATTGTCGGCGTGACAAGCGGTACAGGCGAGTGAATTGATCAGAACTTCGCCCGCATCGGCCAGCGGCGTTGAGTCCGAACCGACGAAGCGTTCGAAACCAGGCACGATGGGCCGGGCAGCTTCCCGACTGGCATCTCGCGGAGATAACCAAATATTGCGATAGCGTACGGGATCGCCATGATCCTGCAGCATGATCGGACCACGCGGCATGTCGTCGCTAAACGCCGCGCCCGGAGTAAATCCAGGAATCTCGACATCGTTCTGGACCATGATTCCATTCAGACGCACCGTCATTCGAGCATTGGATGTCTTCGTGCCGGCCGCATCAAAACGGGGCGCTGTGAAATCGACGTCATAGGTCTGCCAACGCAGCGGCGGAAGACACGCGTTGACCGACGGGTCACTCAACGTGTAGATGCCACCGGCCTCATTATTGAGCCCCTGCAGCCCGAACGAATCGAGCACCTGTGTTTCGTAACGCCCCTGATGGTAGACCCCACTATTGCCTCGCCCCTGACCACGAGCTGCGGGCGCAAACGGGGTTCGAAATTCAAGGTGCAATTGGTAGTCCCCAAAGTGCTCCTTGGTCATCGTGCCTGGCTCGAGCAATCCGTCCTCACTGAGCTGGGCGTTCTCCCAATGCTTCGCAAGCGATTCCGCGGTGCCATCAAACAACACAATCGCACCGCTCGGCGGCGCTCGTTGCAGCGTAGGACTCGTCCGCTCGACACGCTTCATACCCATCGATTCGATTAACTCGCCAATCGAATCAATATCGCTTTCGATGCGGCGTGGTTCCCCCCGCGACCCGGCGCCCGGCAGACCGCCTTCGTAGATCACCACGTCAAACTCCCCATCACCGGCAGCAATCACCTGCATCGCGCGATCAATGCCGACGTACTCCCCCTGAATTGCGAAATCGGGATCCTGCTCCGCCACCGAAATTTCGGGTGTGCCAGCGGCGTGGCCACGATCGGCCGTGGCTCCGCTGAGAGCAAAAACCGCCACCGTCGCGAGGCAGGAAAACAGCCGAAAAGATCGCTGAGGGCTGGGTGGGTACATGAAAAGTTTCCCGAAGGCATAGTCGAAAAGTGAGGGCATCCTAGCGCAGACGCACGACTCACAATCGAAAAATAAATACGACACAAACGGCCAAAACCGTGGCTTCCGCAGAACTCTGTCGTCGGTAAAGGTGAGAAGATGAGCGGACAGGGGACAGTGACCCAAAAAGACAAAATCGCCCCTGCCGCAAATCATAGTCACGCCAACGCCTGAATACAAACCCGCTAAGCCCACAAAAGGAATCATCACCGCCGTCTCAAAAAAAAGGCTTGCATGCCCCTGTTCTAGGTTAAACTGAGCCCGTTGCCACAATCGGTAGAGACAACCAGTCGGGCGCCCATCTTTTCGCGAAGGTCAGCAAAACAAAATGGCGAAACACTCATCTCCCAAGACGGCCGTTCGCACTCTCTTGATTAGCGACGTGCACCTGGGGTCTAAACACTCCCAAGCCGCTCAGTGCCTCGAGTTCCTGCGATCCTATGCTCCCGAACAGGTTTACCTCGTCGGTGATTTCATCGACGGTTGGCGCTGCAACCAGGGATGGCACTGGTCGGGTGCGTGCAAGGAAATGATCGATCACATCGAATCTCTCATCGCTCAGGGAACCGAGGTATTCTACGTCCCCGGCAACCATGACTCGTTCTTGCGGAACGAACATAGCCTCGGGATGATTCCAGACCAATTTTCAGATATTCGTTTCGCTAACGAATTCGTGTTTGAATCGGTAGGAGGATGGCGTTTTCTAATCACCCACGGCGACCTTTTTGATGTCGTCGAAACCCAAGCACAGTGGGTATCCAAAGCCACTTCGTTTGCCTACGACGCGGTACTCAGTGCAAACCGATTGTTCAATCGCCTGCCGGGAAGAAGACGCAAAAACCCATACGGTGCCTGCGCATCATTGAAGTCCGCCGTCAAACGGATAGTGATGTGGCTCAGCGGTTTTGAGCCCGCCATCATGCAACATGCCCGCGAACAAAACTGCGACGGTGTCGTCTGCGGTCACACACACACGCCCTCAATCGTATACAGCGAAGACATGCTGTATCTAAACACTGGGGACTGGATCGAAAACTGCACCGGGTTGGTCGAGCACCTCGACGGCAGCATCTGCCTGGAGTCCAACTACGGTTCACCTCGAATGCTGCAACTGCCGCTTCACCCGCGCAAAGCAAATTCAACGTCGGCTAAACAAACCGAAAAACTCGCTCGCTGAACGGGCTTCCATTCGCGTTGGATCCCCAAACTGCAGCCCGATCAGAACGCGATGAAGAACGGCACCTGCTGCGAGATGCTCTCGATCTGTCTCGCACTCCGCAAAACCGCGATGGGGGGGGTCACACCAACTGCACTGCGTTGGGACACGGAGACGATGCGATAACGCCGCTTCGCCCTTTTTAGACGCGTGCGACGCGTCATCCGCGAAAGAACAAAGAAAAACGAGCCCCACTCGGATCCGAGCACATCTGCGGGCAGTTTAGATAACACCGCGTGGCCAACGCCCGTGATTCAAAAGCCGATGTCACGTCTCAAGGGCACGCGCTTCAACGATACTTTTCCAACTACGTGCGTGCCGATGATTCGCTCATCGGCCGACGCACACAAATCGTCGGCGAGACGATTAGCCTTCGACGACGATGCCCATGCTCCGGGCAGTGCCTTGGATCATCATCGCGGCTTGTTCGACGCTACGTGCGTTGAGGTCTTGCATCTTCTTTTGCGCGATTTCTTCGCACTGTGCAGCCGTGACCTTACCGACTTTATCCTTATTAGGAACGCCGCTGCCTTTGGCGATACCAGCAGCCAACTTGAGCATCGAAGCTGCCGGTGGGCTCTTGGTGATGAAGTCGAAGCTACGGTCATTGTAAACCGTTACGACCACTGGAATCGGCGTGCCGTTGTATTCCTTCGTACGGTCGTTGAACTGCTGAACGAATTGGCCCAGGTTGACGCCGAACTTACCCAACGACGTACCGACGGGAGGTGCGGGAGTGGCTTGTCCGCCGGGAACTTGAAATTTGGCTTGGCCAGTGACTTGTTTTGCCATGAATGTAGCTATCAGCTGTTTGCGATTAGCGGCTCGCTGGGAAAACGCAGTTTTCGCTGCGGAGCGTACGCTATCAAGGGTCAGGAAACTTGGAATACAGTAAATGTTCGCTGTTGAGCAGCGCTAGGAACTAGCAGCCAACAGTAATTTGATCTCTTAAAGCGGTTCGACTTGCCAGTGATCGAGTTCCATTGGGACGCTGCGGCCGAAGATATTAATAATCACGGTAACGCGACCGTTGGCTTCGTCAACCACATCCACTTCACCTTCCTGGTTCTCGAAGTTGCCTTCCTTGACACGTATCCGATCGCCGACCTTGAATGGGATCGCCGTCTTAATCGGGGTATCGTCCTCATCGTCTACCAACGGACGATTGACGAAGCGTTCAACATCCTCAGGTTCCATTGGCATCGGCTTACCAGCAGATCCAGTAAAATCGCTAATCCCACCGGTTTCACGCACCAAGAACCAAGTATCATCATTGATCGACATATAGACCATGATGTAACCGGGCAGCAACTTACGTTTGCTGATGCGTCGTTTCCCGTCGCGGGTGAAGGTGGCTACGTCTTCACTGGGAACAACAATCTCGCCAAAGTACTCCTCCATCCCTTCCATCTTGACCTTCTTACGAAGTGAATCAGCGATGGAGTCTTCGCGATTAAACGCAACCTTGAGGATATACCAATCCATCGGCGCCTCGTCAGTCACCTCCGGCTTAGGAGGGGCGTTAGGATCGACAGGTGCCGCGGGCGGCAACATGGGAGCCGCCGACGCACTGACGGATTCTGCCGCAGTCTCCACCTCATCCTCGCCTTGAGCCTCTTCGTGTTCAACGAATTCGTCTTCGGTAAGTTCGTTATCGCTCACGAAGTAACCCCGAGCTTGTTGAAGATAAACTGCCAGACAATATCAAAGGCAAACAGCGTGACGGCGAGAAAAAAGATCGTGAAGATAACCACTACAGCAGCCCGCTTCAGTTCGTCCTTACTAGGCCAAGTGACCTTGTTCATTTCAGCTTCAACGGCGATCAAAAAGTCCGCAAAACGCGGCCAATTGACGACCCGAAAACCAAACCACAGCCCCGCAGCGAGCATCACGCCCGCGATCGACCGCGCGGCCACAACGTTACTCATGACAGTGGGCAAAAACCCATACAGACGCCAACAACCCAGGGCAACAATCACGAAAATTGCCACCGCCGTCAACTGCCGAACCATCCGTCCCTGATTCGGCTTGTACACGTTCCCATGGAACAGCTCACTCACCAATGGAGTCATGGCTGCGCCTGATTGAGTAATCTCTTTTGACATTCCCTTAGGTCCTTCACAGCCAATGATTTCGGCAGGAATTGTTTACGTTAAAAAGCAGGGGCGGCGAGAGTCGAACTCACAACCGCTGGTTTTGGAAACCAGTGCTCTGCCAATTGAGCTACGCCCCTGAATTACTGAGGCCTTGGATGGCGAATGCTTCACCATCCAAGGCCCAGCAATGTGATTGTAGCGACAAACCTTCCTCAGCTAAACACCAAGGCGGCCTGAAGCCATTAACTAGCTGAGGATTTTAGTCACAACGCCCGAACCAACCGTCCGGCCACCTTCACGGATAGCAAAGCGAACTCCGTCATCCATAGCGATCGGCTTGTGCAATTCCACTTCAACCTTGACGTTGTCGCCAGGCATGCACATGTCGGCGCCGACCAAGTTGGCAGTACCGGTGACGTCTGTCGTGCGGAAGTAAAACTGGGGACGGTAACCGCTGAAGAACGGCGTGTGACGACCACCTTCATCTTTGCTGAGGCAGTACACCTCGGCTTCGAACTTGGTGTGTGGGTTGATGCTCTTAGGCTTCGCCAACACTTGACCGCGTTGAATGTCTTCACGTTTGACACCACGGAGCAAGCAACCGACGTTGTCGCCCGAACGGCCTTCGGTCATTTCCTTACGGAACATTTCGACGCCGGTGCAGGTGGTTTTAACGGGAGTTTCCGACAAACCAACGATCTCGACTTCTTCACCGACCTTGACAACGCCACGCTCGATCCGACCCGTCGCAACCGTTCCGCGACCTTCGATCGAGAACACGTCTTCGATCGCCATCAGGAATGGCTTGTCGTCTTCACGGGTAGGCTCAGGGATGTACTCGTCGAGTGCATCCATCAGTTCCGAGATACACTTCGACGCTTCTGGATCGGCAGGGTTGTTGTACGCAGGCAGTGAACTGCCCTTGATGACGGGCACGTCATCGCCAGGGAAGTCATACTTGCTAAGCAATTCGCGAACTTCGAGCTCAACCAGTTCAAGCAACTCTTCGTCGTCGACGAGGTCACACTTGTTCAGGTAAACAACGATGTAAGGCACGCCGACCTGACGAGCCAACAGAACGTGCTCTTTCGTTTGTGGCATCGGTCCGTCTGCAGCCGACACAACCAGGATCGCACCGTCCATTTGGGCGGCACCGGTGATCATGTTCTTGACGAAGTCAGCGTGGCCCGGGCAATCGATGTGTGCGTAGTGCCGATTTTCCGTCTCGTACTCGACGTGAGCGACGGCAATGGTCACAGTCTTGGTCGCGTCACGAACCGTACCGCCCTTGGCGATATCGGAGTAACCCTTGGCCTTAGCCAGACCTTTGGCCGCTTGAACGGCCAGGATAGCACCCGTCGTGGTCGTTTTACCGTGGTCAATGTGGCCAATTGTCCCGACGTTCACGTGGGGCTTGGTCCGGTTAAATTTATCCTTAGCCATGCTAATTTCACCTACAATTGCAACCTGCACCACTACTTTCACTGAGATACGCTCTGCGAAAGCCCTCGTCGCCTGCGACCGTGTTCACACCCACGGTGGACCGCTAACGACTCGGCCGTGCCGATCGCATTCGACCTTCAAAAAGTCGAAACGAAACGGAAATGTTTGGACGTCCCGTATCTGGTCGGGTCAGCCACGTACTTCTTTGCACGTAATAAAGCCAACCCTCCGGACGCCCCGAAAGCTGCTGATGGGATTTGAACCCATGACCTCATCCTTACCAAGGAGGCGCTCTACCCCTGAGCTACAGCAGCAGGAAACTGCCAACCGCTAGCCACCCACTGGACAGTCACGAAATCCGCGACCGACAACCGTGCTAGCAGTAATTGCCTTCTTCTCTCTCGAGAGCGGGTGAAGGGAATCGAACCCTCGTATTCAGCTTGGAAGGCTGCTGCTCTACCATTGAGCTACACCCGCACACAAAGCACTAGCAACAAAGCCCCACCCACCAACGACGCGATGGACCTGCCAACACGTCTTGCCAGTGGCTAGCAGCCAATTGCCAGCGACTTCTTCAATGGGGGCTACAGGATTCGAACCTGTGTAGGCATAGCCAGCGGATTTACAGTCCGCCCCCTTTAACCACTCGGGCAAACCCCCAAAAAAATCACTTCCGTCTTCTTCCGTCCTTCTTACCTCGACCAGGTCGTTGCCGCTGGCCGACGCACATCATACCGATGTTTTTCAATCTGTTTAAGCGGTAGCACCCGAAATAAACCACCAAGCGGAAAACTAAATCCACTTCATGAACAAAAACCTCGCGAAGCCTCACGCACCCCGTTCGGTCACGAGCGACGAAATCCAAAAGCCAACGGAGGGATTCGAACCCACGACCGGCTGATTACAAATCAGCTGCTCTGCCAACTGAGCTACGTTGGCCGCTGTTTCCGACCAGGGAAGGCAGAGTGTACCGATCCGCAGATTCGGAACAAGACGGAATTGACGCAAAAAAACCCCTTAGAAACAAAAAATCTTTTTCGGCACCCACTTTCACCCTGTTCAGCGACTATTTAGACCCCAATTGGGTTCGTGAGAAAACACGCACATGGCCGCTTCCTGCCGATTCGTTAGCGGTGCGAATTAGCGAACAAACTAATTTAAAAAACGAATCCCCACCGCAGCAGGTCGAGCCGGCGAGACCCTTTCGCTCAGCCTCGACACGGCCAATTCGCCACGAATTCCAAAAATCGGCACGAATGGAAACTGCCACTAGCAATTTACCGAGATTCGTCGAAATTTGTCATCCGCCGTTGCAGCGGACGGGCGGGGCGGACCGCCGCCTCCGCCCACCAATCACGCGTGTGATGGAGGGCGACAGCTTCGCTTGGCCGCATCGGACGGGCACCCGAGTTTTCACGCGAGCGGGCTCAGCACCGTGGCTAGCGGGCGATCACCCCCCTAACTCGACGCGTCAGTGTGGCGATCCAGACACGCCCGCGCGAGCGATATCAGGGTGCGATTCTGGGCTGTCCTGCAGATCCTCAATCGATTCCCAGACGATCCGCGAAACCGACAAACCATCTGTCCCGCCCTTTTCGCGTACCCGACGGCTTGGTATCACCTGCGAGCATGAACGAAAACACTGAAAACCTGGGCCCCGATGACACCTTCGAGGCTGCCCTGCAACGACATGGAATGGAGTTCGACGCGCCGCTCACCGAGTCACTGCGGCAATATGCCGAATTGATGTGGCGGTACAACGAACAGCTCAACCTGACCCGCCATACTACCTGGGACCTGTTTGTCGGCCGCGACCTGCGAGACTGTCTGCAACTCGCCCACCTGATCCAGCCCGACGAAGTCGTACTTGATCTGGGCAGCGGCAATGGTGTGCCGGGCATCCCACTGGCAATCCTCCGCCCCGATATCGAAGTCTCCCTTGCCGAGTCGGTGGGCAAACGCGCCAAGGTACTCGATGAACTGGTGACGGAGCTGAACCTGGCGGTGCCGGTTTACGCCGCCCGTGGCGAGCAATTACTCGAAGACTTTCGCTTCACGACCGTCGTCAGTCGCGCCGTCGGTAGCTTGCTGAAGTTCTGCCGCTGGGTCGAACCCCACTGGAGCAGCTTCGATCGACTGCTACTGGTCAAGGGACCTCGCTGGGTCGAGGAACGCGGTGAAGCCCGGCACCATGGTGCCCTCAAGAACGTGGACCTACGAGTCGTCGCCAGCTACCCGCTCGGGCCGCCGGCGATCGACACGGAATCGGACGATGCAACGGCCCCTCATGCCCTCGAAGAAGGCGACGTTGCCGAAGAGGCCGTTGGTGGCGAAGAGCCATCCGAGGCCGAGGGACTGGATACCGAGGGACAGGATACCGAGGGACAGGGCGTGGTGCTGCAACTGTCTCGCAAGGGGCGTTTTGAATAGCACTGCCGCCAATCGGCAGGGCTGTTGAATTCTCACCAGACAAGTATACTTGCCCGCCTCGACGCTCACAAAATCCGCCATTTTCCTCCCACGCATTCGTCCAACGGTTCCCATGTCAGATTACAGCCTCACTCACCTGCGGCAACTCGAGGCCGAGAGCATCCAGATTTTCCGCGAGGTCGTCGCGGAGTTCGACAAGCCAGTAATGCTGTACTCGATCGGCAAAGACTCCGCCGTCCTACTGCGACTGGCGCTCAAGGCGTTTCATCCAGCGAAACTGCCCTTCTCACTGCTGCACGTCGACACGACCTACAAGTTCAAGGACATGATCGAGCACCGCGAGACCTACGTTCGCGGCGAACTCGGACTCGACGTGCTCGTGCACATCAACTCCGAAGCACTCAAGCTCAACATCCATCCTTGGGAAGACAGTGAGCGGCACACGGAACTGATGAAAACCGACGCGCTCAAGGCCGCGTTGGATAAATACCAGTTCGATGCCGCGTTCGGCGGCGCCCGCCGTGACGAAGAGAAGAGCCGGGCCAAGGAACGTGTTTTCAGCTTCCGCGATAAATCGCACCGCTGGGATCCGAAGAACCAACGCCCCGAACTGTGGAGCCTGTACAACGGACGGGTCAACAAAGGCGAATCGATCCGCGTGTTCCCGATGAGCAACTGGACCGAACTAGACGTTTGGCAATACATCCACCTGGAAAACATCCCGATCGTGCCGCTGTACCTGTCGGCGCCCCGCAGAGTCGTTCGCCGCGATGGCGTGCTGCTGATGCGGGATGACGAGCGGATGCCCTTGATGCCCGGCGAAGTCGAAGAGACCAAAATGGTTCGCTTCCGGACGCTCGGTTGCTACCCGCTCTCGGGTGCCGTGGAAAGCGAAGCAACGACGCTCCCCGAGGTGATCCAAGAGATGCTGCTAACCCGTACCAGTGAACGTCAGGGGCGAGTGATCGACCAGGACGAGGGCGGCGTCGGCATGCAAAAGAAAAAAGAACGCGGCTATTTTTAAGCGGCTTCGCAGCAGCGGATCGCTGCGAGCGAACTGCCCACTGGGGCGCGTTCATCCATTTGACGATTGAAAAGCGATTGTGAGCCAAGTGTCGCCGGGCACCAAACACCGCCGAATGCCCGGCCGCGAACGCGTCTCGGCTCGACACACAAGAAAGCTAATAGCTAGTCGCTAGTAGCTAGTCGCAAAAAACCTCCAACCACCACCGTCTGTTTTTAGCTAGCAGCTAGAAGCTAACAGCTAGTAGCTTATAGAATGTCACACCAATCTGATCTCATCGCGACCGACATCGACGCCTACCTGAAACAGCACGAGCAGAAACAGCTGCTGCGTTTCATTACCTGCGGTAGTGTTGATGACGGCAAGAGCACGCTGATCGGGCGTCTGCTCTACGATTCCAAACTGGTCTACGAGGACGAGCTCGCCAAAGTCCAAAGTGATTCGGTCCGCCAAGGATCCGTCGCGGGCGGATTCGACCCGTCATTGTTCATGGACGGGCTCAAGGAAGAACGCGAACAAGGCATCACGATCGATGTGGCCTACCGCTATTTCAGCACGGCCAAGCGTAAATTCATCATTGCCGACACACCCGGGCACGAGCAGTACACGCGCAACATGGCGACGGGTGCGAGCACCGCGGACCTGGCCATCATCCTGATCGACGCACGTCACGGGGTACTGACGCAGACCCGCCGTCACTCGTTCATCGTCTCCCTGCTAGGCATTCGGCACGTTGTTGTCGCGATCAACAAGATGGACCTGGTCGACTTCAGCGAAGATCGCTTCGAGGAAATCTGCGCCGAGTACCGCGCTTTCGCGGCGCGGCTGGATCTGCCGGATTTGAATTTCATTCCCATCAGTGCTCTCAACGGCGATAATGTCGTCGATCGCAGCTCATCATCGCCGTGGTACAACGGCTCGACACTGATGAATTTCCTCGAAACCGTCAACATCGGATCCGATCGCAACCTGCAAGACTTCCGCTTTCCGGTCCAGTACGTCAATCGCCCGAATCTGAATTTCCGGGGCTTCTGTGGCACGATTTCGTCGGGCATCGTCCGCCCCGGTGACGAGGTCATGGTGCTGCCGAGTCGGCAGAAATCGAAGATTAAGCAGATCGTGACGTACGGCGGTGACATCGACGAAGCGTTCGCGCCGATGTCGATCACACTGACGTTCGAAGATGAGATTGACGCCAGTCGCGGCGACATGATCGTACGCAGCGGCAACGTGCCCCGCAGTGATTCCAACATCGAGGCCATGCTCGTTTGGATGGGCGAAGAGGCCATGGTGCCCGGCAAAACCTACCTCGTCAAACACACCACGCGGACCCTGCCAGGCAATGTGCAGACCCTGAAGTACCAAGTCGACGTCAACACGCTCCACCGCACGCCCGCGCCCACGCTCGAACTCAATGAAATTGGCCGCGTGGCGATCGAGCTATCCGCCCCGATCCAGTTCGACCCTTACCGCCGAAACCGGTCCACCGGTGCGTTCATCCTGATCGACCGCATCACCAATGCCACCGTCGCGGCGGGCATGATTCTCGACCGCGGGGCAACGGGCAAAACACGATCGGTGTGGGACGACGATATCGAGGCCGCAGCGGATACCGAGGCCGAAGTCTCCACGGTATCAGCGGACGAACGAGCCGCCCGCTTTGGCCAGAAACCCGTCACCGTGCTACTGACGGGCCTGACCGGCAGTGGCAAGACCTCGATCGCCAAAACGGTCGAGCGGAAACTGTTCGACCGCGGTCGCGCCGTCGCGGTTATCGACGGGGAACAGATCCGCCGCGGACTCAGTCGTGACCTCGGCTTCACCGCTGAAGACCGCAGTGAAAACCTGCGTCGTGGCGGTCACCTCGCTCACGCACTCAACGATACAGGGCTGATCTGCGTGGCAGCGATGGTGGCCCCGGCCGAAGACGTTCGCCAAAAGGTTGGCAAACTCATTGGCGAGGCACGCTATCTCGTCGTCCATGTGGCCACGCCACTGGCGGTCTGCCGTGAACAGGACACGAAGGGGCAATACGCCAAGGCTGATGCTGGCGAATTGCTTAACTTCCCAGGCGTCACGGCAGAATACGAGATCCCCACCTCACCTGATCTCGTCGTCGACCCCTCGGAATCGTCCGTGGCCGCCTGTGCCGATGCGGTAATCGAACTCTTGAAAACTCGCGGATTCGTGAAATGAAATTCGATATTGTTCGCGCGCTCCGTGTGACCACGGTGCTGCTGGCGTTGAACCACACACCTTGTCTCGCCGGCCCACCTGCGACGCGGGCCGCTTCCGATCCACCGGCCCCTCCCGAGCAAACAGTGACTGAAACAACGAACACGACGGACACCGCACACTCATCGCCGATGCTCGACCCTTGGACGGGACCCTATAGCGGCGTGCCGCCGTTTCGCTCTGTCCGTGTCGACGAGTTCTCAAAAGCGTTTGCGGTCGCGATCGAACAAGCCGAACGCGATATCAACGAAATTGCCAACCGCGCCGAACCAGCGACTTTCGAAAATACGCTCCTGCCCCTCGAGACCGCGGGCAAATCACTCGATCGCCTCGAAACCCTGTTCGATGTGCATGCATCGAACTTGAACGTCGGCCCGATTCCGGACCTCGAGCGGGAGATCACGCCCAAACTCGCCGCGCACTCGGACGCCATCACGCAGAACAAAAAGCTGTTCGCGCGGATCGAAACGGTTCACCAAGACGTGTTCGACAACAAGACCGTCGAACTGCAACCGGACGCTCGTCGTTTACTCGACGAGACCTACAAGGGGTTCATTCGCAGTGGTGCGAAGCTGTCCGATGCGGACAAGTCAAAACTCTCTCAGATCAATGCTCGTTTAGCGCGTCTGTTTACCGATTTCAATCAGAACGTGCTCGAGGAAGAAAAACGACACGTGACCTGGATCGATGCACCCGCAGACCTCGCGGGCCTGTCCGATTCAACGATTGCCGCGATGGCCGACGCGGCCAAAGAAAAGGGCGGCCAAGCGGCCTACGCGGTTACCAACACGCGATCGTCGATGGACCCGTTTTTGACTTACGCGGAAAACCGTTCACTGCGGGAACAGGTGTGGCGGAACTATTACTACCGCTGTGATCACGGCGACGAGTTCGACAACAAAAACACCATTCGCGAGATCCTACATCTCCGCAGCCAACGCGCCAAACTGCTCGGCTACCCCACCCACGCGCACTGGCGGATGGAGCCCACCATGGCTGCCAAGCCCGAGGCTGCGATGGAACTCATGATGCAGGTGTGGAAGCCCGCGATCGCGCGGGTGGCCGATGAGGTCGCCGACATGCAGCGAATCGCCGACGCCGATGCCGCCGCCAAGGGCACGCAGCCAATCAAGATCCAGCCGTGGGACTACCGCTTCTACGCCGAGCAAGTCCGCAAAGAAAAATACGACCTCGACATGGCCGAAGTCCGCCCCTATCTGCAGCTCGATAAAATGCGTGAGGCGATGATGTATTGCGCCGAGCGATTGTTCGGACTGCATTTTGAACGCGTCTCCGGTCTGCCCACGTTCCATCCTGATGTGACCGTGTACGAGGTCACACGTGACGGGGAACACGTTGGTTTGTTCTATCTCGATCCGTTCGCCCGCGAAGGCAAACGCAGCGGTGCGTGGATGACCGACTATCGCGAACAGTCCGGCACCGAATTGGCTGCTACGGACAAGGGCATCCCCGTCACCACGCCGATTGTCTCCAACAACAGCAACTTCATTCCCGCCTCCGGTGACGGCCCGATCCTGATCTCGTGGGACGATGCGACAACTTTATTCCACGAGTTCGGACACGCCCTGCACGGCCTGTCCAGCCAAGTGCGATATCCGTCTCAGTCCGGGACCAACGTGGCCCGCGACTTTGTCGAGTTCCCCTCCCAACTTCTCGAACACTGGCTCGCGACGCCCGAAGTGCTTAGCAAATTTGCGACGCATTACGAAACCGGTGAGCCGATGCCAGCCGATCTACTCGAAAAAATCGAGCGATCATCGAAGTTCAATAGCGGATTCGAAACGACCGAGTATCTCGCCTGTGCGATTCTCGATATGAAGCTGCACGAAGCCAATGCGGCGGATATCGACATCAGTAAGTTCGAAGCCGAAGAACTCGCGGCGATCGACATGCCCGACGAACTACCGATGCGTCACCGTCTGCCCCACTTCAGCCACCTGTTCAGCAGCGATGCCTACTCGGCGGGCTACTACAGCTATCTGTGGAGCGACGCGTTGACTGCCGACGCGGCCGAGATGTTCGAGCAGGCCGACGGCAAATACTTCGATGCTGCCGTCGCACAAAAACTACGCGACCACGTGCTCAGCGTCGGTGATACCATCGACCCCGCCGAGACTTATCGTAAATTTCGAGGTCGAAACGTCGACACCGACGCACTGCTTCGAAAGCGCGGCTTCGCACCCCAGAAGCCATGATCGCGTTTTCGGTATCGTCCGCCGAGACGCGCACGCGACCAAGTGTGTGCGGTGTCCTCCGCCGAGACGCGTGAGCGACCGGGCGTGTGCGGTATCGTCCGCCGAGAGACGCCAGGGACCGAATGGCCGCGCGTTACCCGATGCCTTACGGCATTCGGCTCATCGCGGCGGCGTCGCGAACCGCTCCGATTGATAGCCTGATCACGATATCGATATCTCAATTCCTACTGCACCTACCCACCATGCCCGATTCGATCGAACAACGCCTCACCGGTCTTGAGATTCAACTGGCACACACACAGCGGACTTGCGAGCACCTCAACGACGTCGTGACGAAGCTTTCTCGCGACGCCCAATCGCGTGAGCGATTGATGCAGCGGATGGTTGACCAACTCAAAGATCTCAAGAGCAACCTCGGCGATTCGGGCGCACCGAGCGACGAAAAGCCCCCACATTACTGATTGTGTTAGAATTCTTCTCACGACGCGTTCTTTTTCAATACGGTTCTCTTCTTCCTCAGGCGTTTATTCATGTCGACCGTTGAAACGATGCAGGCTGACGCGGAGCAGTTTCGCACCCGCTACGCCGCCGTGCGAGAGATGATCGGCCGGGTCATTGTGGGACACACCGAGATCGTCGACGGCGTCTTGACGGCGATGTTGTGCCGCGGCCACTGTTTGCTCGAAGGCGTTCCGGGCTTGGGCAAGACGATGCTCGTGCGGACTCTCTCCGAAGTGCTCGATCTGCAGTTCAGCCGCATTCAGTTCACTCCCGATCTGATGCCCGCAGATATCTTAGGCACGAACATGATCGTCGAGGAGGAAACGGGTCGACGGAAGTTTGAATTCCAACGCGGGCCCGTGTTCACACAAATCCTGCTCGCCGATGAGATCAACCGAGCCACGCCGAAGACGCAGTCCGCGATGCTCGAAACGATGCAAGAAGGCACCGTTACTGCGGCGGGAACCCGGTTCGAGCTTTCGCAGCCTTTCTTTGTTCTGGCGACGCAAAACCCGATCGAGCAAGAGGGCACGTATCCGCTGCCGGAAGCGCAAATGGATCGTTTTCTATTCAAACTCGTCGTGGGGTATTCATCGCGAGAGGAACTCGGCACGATCGTTGACCGCACGACACGGGGCGAGCAACCAGCGATCGAGAAGATCATGGATGGGGCCGAAATCATCCGTTGGCAAAAACTCGTGCGTGATGTCATCCTCGCACCTCACGTTCAAGACTACCTTGTGCGTTTGACAATGGCGACGCACCCGCGGGGCGCTCATAGCGTCCCCATCACCAACGAATACGTGCGTTGGGGCAGCAGCCCTCGGGGAGCGCAGACGCTGGCGTTGACCGCGAAGGTGGGAGCGCTGCTCGATGGACGTTTTAACGTTTCCTTCGAAGATCTGAGGCGTGTGTTCTTACCCGCAATGCGGCACCGCGTGCTGCTGAATTTTGAGGCCCAAGCGGAAGGGATCGAGCCGGATACGGTACTACTGGATATTCTCGAAAAAGTACCCGAGAAAGCTGACTGACCTCACGAGCCGATCGCCGCTCTCCAGACATTATTTATCACACTCATTAAAGTTATATGGCCAGTCCGAATCGCACCGAGATCAGTAACCAACTGCTCCGCCGTCTGCACCGCATTCACCAACAACGCGCCGACCTGCAGAGTCAGGCCAGACGCGGCCCGCTGCAGAAGAAAGCGGTTCAGGCTTCGATCGATGCTGCGGCAAAAACCGTCGAGATCGAAATCGGAGTGCTGAAAAAGGCACGCATGGTGTCCGATGAAAAACACTTGCAGCTACAAACCCGCGAGGCCCACGTCAGCCAGCTCCAGCGACGACTCAACGAGGCCGCGACCAACAAAGAGTTCGCGTTACTGAAAGAGCAAATCGCTGCAGACGAGCAAGCCAACAGCGTGCAGAACGATGAAATCTTTGAGATTCTCGAACGCATCGACTCGCTCGAAACGCAACTCATCCTCACCAAGGAGAAGCTAGCGATGGCGGAAGCGGAAGCCGCCAAACGGATCAGCGAAATCGAAGAACGCCAAAAGCGAGTTGCCATCGATCTCGATCGTGTGGAAGTGCAACTCGAAGAAGCCGAAGTATTGATCCCCACAGCGGTCAAAGCCGACTACAAACGTTTGCTCGAAGCTCGCGGTGAAGAGGCGCTCGCTCCCATCGAAAACGAATCCTGCGGCGGCTGCTACCAAACGCTGACGACTCAAGTCGCCAACCAGATCATGCTATCCGAACTCACCTACTGCCCGAACTGCAACGCAATGTTGTACCTGCCCGAAGACCGATCAGTCTGACTCGATGCAGGGTCCGGATCGGGAACGACAGCGAGACCAAAGCGGGCGGGCGATCTTCATGCACGGCCGCCCCCGGACGGGGTAGGGTCGGAAACGTGCATGCGAGTGGACTTTTTAGAAGTGGCGCGTCGTTCGCGAAGCCGCGCTGAACCCTAGCGTTTCTCGATGGGGCGGCAACCAAATGCTTTCGCGTGGGGGCGGAGGCGACATTCGCGTTGGCAGCATGAAGCGCCCGCGTGAAACGAGATCGCCAGCAATTGCCAGGCGTCTGCACCGCAGATTCATTGACGGACCTTTCCGAACTGCCCCCTCCCCCCCCCTTTTGCTACAATATTCTCGTTGCCGTTCAGTTCAGTTCAACACTCTTACGGATCACAATGATGAACTCATTTTTCTTTTGGCTCACTGTTGCCGCTGGCGTTGGTGCGTTGATCTCGCAAATGGTGCATCCCGGTTTACCCGAAATTGTGATGGTCGTCGCCCTGGCCAACTTTGCGTTCTACGGTTACCGACGAATGACCAGGGCACGCCTCCTTCCGGATCGCGCATAGGCCCCTCTTCCCAGGTACAGCTCCGACCCCGAGCCTTGACTCATACGACTCCTCCGGCGGTTCAAACGATCGCAACACTCCGTGCGGCGATCTTTCGTGATTTGCTGCGACACTCCAGGAGACAAACAAATTGGATGCCACCGCCATCCTTCCAAATCCACCACGGGTTCGGTCAGCGCTAAGCGACTGAAAAAATTTCGTTTAGCACCCAACAGGAATCTGAATTTCTGCGAAAAAGTGCATCCATCTGATCCGACCAATACGGATCGTTATCTCGGTACAGTGCCGACGTCAGTCCGTCTGCCGAAAGGATTCAACCCAGCGAGAATTGGTCCCCAGAATATCCCTCACAACCTGCTGCGTTTCTTCCGGTTCGAGCGGATCATGCTCGAGTTCGTGTTCGAGCAATTCCAGTTTTTTGCGGATCAAATAGCCTTGCATGCGTTGGTATGGACGCACCAGGCCGGTTCGCAAAAACGTACCGACTTCTAAACGCCGGCTCCAATCATCCCAAACCGGCAACCAGTACAACGCATGTTCAACTTGGCCGCTGTTGGCCGCCGACAAACATTCGGCGCGAGCAATGCTAATTTCTTCCAAACACTCACGAGGTGACGGATAGTAGGCGTAGCACGCAACGACGCTCAGTGCGACCAGACCGGCCAGCGTCGTGGCTCCGATCACACCGGGCGGTACGATGATATCGAGGCCGCGTCGCGGGGCAGCGTGCCCGGTTTGCATCGATGATGCGAACGAACCAGCCTTGGCACCGGCGACCAACGACGCTTCGTCGACCTTCCAAACGCGAAGTACTAATCCGAGCAAAGCGACGATCGCCAATACAATCAACGACGCGATCATGCTGATGTCGGTTCCCTTGGCGACCAGTTCGCCAATCGTGCCGAAGTTGATCGGTTGATAGGTGGACAGTGGGTTGACGTAAATGTCGAAGGCGTGCGTGTGACCGGCGGGCTCGACACCCGGCGGGACAAGCGGCTTGTTAATCGCGTAGGACAACCCCAGCACGATCACCAACAACGCCCCCATCCACATCGACGCGGCTTTCCATCCGTAGTAACGTGCGAACCACAGCGGCGTAGCAAGGTTCATGCCCGCACCGAGGATCAACAACGTGAACGACGCACCCGGCGAGTTGGCGTGTTGAAACATCATGCCCAATTGGCTCATCGCCAACATCGGTGTGGCATAAACCGGAACCGCAACAAACAACATCTTCAGCGGCGCCCACCAATCATCCCGTTCGACGGCGTTTTGCATCGCGCCGTAAGGCAACACAGCAGCTAGAACAGCCAGTCCCGATAGTGCAACGAGCGTGATCAGTATCGTCACGCCCGTGGTTCCGCGTGCGAAGTGGACGATCGTGGCGAAGACACGTCGAAGTCCGATCAGGTGGTCCGTCGTGAGGCCAGCCGTTTCACAACCTTCCAGCCTGTCCTCGCCCGCGGGTTCTCCATCGCCAACTGGAAGCCTGCGCCCCATCGCATCCCATACCAGCCCCAACGCCGTCACGACGACCAGCGATCCAAGTACAAATAAAATGATGACCAACGGGCGGCTGAGCGTCAGCCCATACAACAGCGACAATGGGTTGAACAAGGGAGCGGACAACGCGAACGCAGACATCGCACCGGGTTTAACTTTCGCCCGTCGCATCTCAAACAGAATCGGCAACACACCAATGGAACAGACCGGCAACAGCATGCCGATCAACCACGACTGCGGCAGCGATCGCCAGCCGTCGTCACCGAACAGGCGACGCGTGCCCTGGGTGCCGAGGTAATAACGCAAGATCGACGCGATCAACAACCCGACCAACAACGTCGGCGCGGCTTGCGAGAATCCTTGCAGGACGCGAACCAATCCGCCGACCAGCATCACCAAAACGGATTGATTCACGATTGACCTTTCACGAGGTTGGGAAGATGTTCTGGTATTTTTCCGACGGCTTGCTCCACAAGCTCACAGAGAGATTCGATTCGCTTGCGATTCTCGTCCGTCAAATTGCCTTTGCCCGCACGCAGATTTACCGTAAGCGTTTCACTGGCGTGGTAGAGCGGCAACCAATCGGCTTCGGCAAGATTGGTGTCGGCGGCAACCTCCGCCGTCCAACTAATCAGCTCTTCGAGCTCGTGCCTCGTTTGTTCACTCGAGTCATCTCGGCCAATTCGCTCGCGCAACTTCACCGCGACGTCTGCCAAGTCGTCGGGCCAATGTTCCGCGACGGCGTGGTCGTGTTCAAACGGCGATGCCTCGGACGCGGTGTCTGGAGTGCATCCAACAGAAAGAAGCAACGCAAACGCCGTCCAAGTCCAGGCATTCGCCGCCTTCACCCCGCTGCTCGATCGCCCACAGGCTAAATTCCAACTATTCATCATCGGTACTCCGGCGCTGCAACGGTATCCAACAATCGATTGATCACTCTGTCGACGTCGTCCGCCGTGGTCAACAAACGAACCGACAACACCGGGCGGGCGACGTAAGCGACATCACTCGGCGTGACAAAGTCGCGTCCTTGCAGCATCGCCCACGCTTGAGCGATGCGTTGCCACAGCAACATGCCACGCGGACTGACGCCCAATTGGATCGCTGCATTCCCATGCGTCGCTTCGACCAACTCAACCAAATACTCGCGCACTCGTGGATGCACCGTGATCGTTCGCACCGCCTCTTGAATCATGGCGAGTTCATCAAGTGACAGCACACTCGAAAGAGATGTTCCCGCGGACTTTCTACTCGATGCCGCCTCCAAAATCCCCAATTGAGACGCCCGATCGGGATACCCGATTTTCAGCTTGATCATGAATCGATCCAACTGCGCTTCGGGCAGGGGATACGCCCCGTGCGAATCAATCGGGTTTTGCGTGGCGATCACAAAGAACGTTTTCGGCAGAACATAGGGCACCGCATCGATCGTCACCTGCCGTTCCGCCATCGCCTCGAGCAACGCACTTTGCGTGCGCGGCGTCGTGCGGTTGAGTTCGTCTGCCAACAGCACGTCCGAGAAAACCGGTCCGGCGTGAAATTCAAACTCGCGCGTCTTTTGGTTGAACAAGTTAAACCCGGTCACATCCGAGGGCAACAAGTCGGGCGTACATTGGACCCGTGCGAGTTTCCCGCCAACGCACGCCGCGATCGCCTTTGCGAGCGTCGTCTTGCCCGTCCCTGGCAGATCGTCCAGCAGCAGATGTCCCTGCGATAGCAGACAAGCGATGACTAATTCAATCGTATCACGCTTGCCCAACAGCACACCGTTGAGTTGCCGCCGCAGACCATCGAGCGTTTCGCTGAACGCTGCGGCATCTTTCGTTCTTTCAAGCACCGTCATGCGGAGGTCTCCCGGGCGAGTTGTTGGAATAGTCGAATCTTTAAGTTCATCAGTAGCTCATTGGAGAGGTTGTGATCGTGTCGTGTGTTTCCGGTTCCCGCGAACGCGGCCCGGTCGGCGGCGTCGCAAAAGCGACGGGCGGTTTCGTGCAGGGGTCCGTTCATAGCGGTGATCGCGAGCAACCAATCACGCTGCGGCCGGCCAACGCTTCGAGGGCAACCGGCAACCTTCGCTCGCGTTTGCAACACACCCATCGCGAGCGTCATCCGGCGGCGCGGCCAAATGATCGAGCCGATCGGATACAGCAAGCTGAGGCCGAGTTCGATCCAAAACAAACGCGTCAGGAACAACAATCCTGCTAGCACGATCAACCCGATTGCGTGCGGCCACTTCGCCGCCGCAAATTGTTTCATCACAAACCATGCCGAAGGTGTGTAGGTCGGTTCTCGGTATCCAGGCGTCGGTTCGATCTCGAACCAGCGTCCATCGTCGAGTCGGATTTCAGCCCACACATGAACATCCTCCGGCAAAATGTTGGTATGCCCCGCGGCGGTATCGATCGCCGATGGACGAACGTAGAACCCGGTAACCAACCGCGATTGCAAACCGACCTCGCGAGCCATCAGGGCTGCGACGGTTGCAAACAAATGATCGCCGCCTCGATGGGTCTGCATGAACTCGGCGATGGAATCTTCGGCGCCGGACTCGACGCTGCGGTCGAATGTGAATTCGGAACGTAGGTGCGAGACGATCGCTTTCAGTTTTTCGTAAGGGTGATCGAGATCGGCGGTCCACTGCGTCACTGAACTTGTCAAGATTTGTGGCGAATTCAGCTTCATTCTTTCGCTTGCGACCGAGGCGGACGCTCCCGTGACCGGAGAGGGTGGCTGCGGTTCCATGCTCGCCCTCGCCGAGAGAGGATGCAGTGTCAGCCGATCCCACAATTCATCTTCCATCACCTCGATCGACGCGACATTCACGACCGTCAATGAAGGAACCTTGTCGCGTCCCGGCATGAAGAACGAACCGTCGGCTTCGATCGCAAAGAAATCCGGGCGGTCGACATCTTTGATGTGCAGCGCCGAAGTCATCATCGGCACCGGCAGCTTCGCCGAATTCAACCGCAGCACTTTCAACAAATTCACTTTCGTCGTGGAGCTTTGCGACAGCCCAACCGCCGGATCGCAATACCAAGCTGCCCCGTTGTGTTCGCGTCGGCTCAGTTTCTCGTTGCGATGCTCGGCCGTATTCGTCCATTCAACTCCGTCGAGCATGTCGTAGCGATTCATCGCCAGTCGAATCCCGGTCGGTCCAGCCCACTGTAGTACCGCGTTTTCGGCCGCATCATTCAAATGCAAGTGCTTCTTTACGGGTATCCGGTCGGTCGAAAACGAGCTACTGCCCTTCTCACTCTTAGCCGTCTTCTGATGAGCCTCCAAAACACGATCTGCGGCTAAACCTTGGCGTCGTTCCGACTTACTTTTCTTCTTAGGCTCGCCGATCGAGTCGCTGAACATGTCGAACAAAGTCGACTCGGTCGATTCAAGAAACAGATCTGACTCCACCGCGCCGAACGACTCGGCGTGATCCTGGGCCGCAATCGTTGCGTCGCCCGTTCCCACGCCACTGCGGGCCGCCGGGTCGGACCACTGCGAACCGCCACTGGTCGGCATGAACCCCAAATCAAACCGCTTCGATTCACCAAAGCGGCCGCGCACGACCAACCCGCTGGCGATGCAAACTGCGATCGCCACGAATACGGAAACAGGGCGAACGCCCGACCCGCGACGCACTTGATGCGCGGCACACAGTTCCAGCCGTTCCCAGTGATTGGCGACCAAGTGCCAGACGCACACGGCCATCCAAGCGATCGCCAACAGCACGGCGTAGCTACTGTCGGAAATCGTGACGGCGAACAGCGTTAGAAAACCGGACGCGACCAGCGACATCGCTCGCGTTGGATTGTTTCCCAATGCCATCGTTAGCGAAGCGGCCCCCAGCGTGGTGAGGACCACCATCTCGAATGCGATCGGTGCCCCGGTCGCTCGTGTCATGAGCCCAAACAGGATAGGCGTTGTTGGTACGGCGATCCAAAGATATCCGCGGCCGAAAGTCTTGCCGACTTCCGCTACGAAGAGCGTGGCGATCACGATCATCTCGGCGATGAAAATCGTTTGCGATTCAATAGAGAATCGCAACGCTCCCACCGCCGTGAGGGAAAGCAGCGCTAACACGATCACTTCGGCTGTACGGCGTTCAAGCTGCCACGTCGGCATCACGCACCTCCTTCCACAGCGTCGCGATCGCGACAGCTAAGTCTTCACGCGGACCAATCGCGATCTCGCGACTCGCTCCACCGGCCCGTCGTCCGCCCCGCGGGTTGGTGATACAGACGAGCACTGACCCACACGCCGCACCGGAAATCGTCACGCTCGCGTGCGTGTTGACTCGTTGATTCAGCTCGCACAATTCGCCATCGACTGGAACGCTCGCCAAGGCGTCGAGCATTTGACGCCGCCCGCGGGCATCGTGCTTGTACGCCAATCGGCGATCCCCCACGCTCACTCGCGTTGCGATCCGCGATTGATGCAGCGACGACAGGACACTTGCCGCGACTCGAACCCGCCTAGCCAACGATTCACGGGCCAGGGATTCACGGGCGAGGGATTCACGGGCCAGGGATTCACGACCGCCGAGATTATTGGTGTCAATAAAGACATCGAGCGTGACCGATTGCGGGCCACCTCGTTCGGTTACGATCAAGGAATCCGAACGCGCCGACGCGATCCAATTGACATGCCTAGACGAATCACCGCGACGAAACGCACGCACACCCACAAAATCGCCACTGCGACCGCCGCGATTCCCCTCGCCCTGATCCGCAATGGTCAGGCCTCCGATCGGCAAAACGCCACCAATCGGAAACAGCTTGGGCCAAACCGTCAGGGGTTGAATTTCCTTTAGCGGCCGGCGTGCTGTCCAGATTCCGAACGGAAACGAACACACTGCCTGCGGTTCGCTGAGCGGATAATGACCGCGCAGCGATGGCGTCACGTTGACTCGGTAATCGGCCGTGCAAAGTGGCGGGACGCACGCGAGACCGACGGTTGGCTTCGCGTCGCCATTGGACTCGCAGTCCAGATAGCCTTCGATCGCTAAACCCCAAACGGGAATGGGGGCACGATTGCGAACGCTCATCACCATCTGACACGGCGTGTCCTCATGAACCGCGTTGGTTTCGGGTTGCAACGCACACTGCGTCACACGGACGGCAACCCATGGCCAAGCCATGCCGGTGGCCATGATCGCGGCAAGTGACGCGGCTAACGTCCACCCGATGGGGCTGAAGTAAAGCCCGATCGTGACGCTGACGGCGGTTGCCAAGGCGAACCAGCCGACAGGTTCTTTAAGCCAATAAACGAAACGATTTGCCCAAGGACAAAAGTCTGCCGTCATTATTCGTGACAACCGACCTTGGCCCACGGGCGCAGCATGGACAACAGCCATGATGAGCGCACCTTCGGTACAAGACAGGGACTTGAGAAATTATTCCACAATCGAAACGCGAGATGCGCTCGGTGGACCTCGGATCAAAAGTCCGCTCAGAAGGGTTTGCTTTCCATGCAGGCTGCTCGATACGACTCGCAGTCGAGCGACCAACAGCGGCATCCAAGTGATCAGAACGTCGGATGCAACGACGGCGTTCCGAGATGCGAAGAAGCTCTGGCAAATGCTGCACGAACTGGAGTCATGCTCTTCAATCGGCAGCGTCTCCCGATCCGTCGGCGCGGGTTCGCTATCGCAGTGGCCATGGTGGCAGCAGCACTGGTGGCCAGCGGTTCCTTGGCCAGCGGTTCCTTGGCTGGCGATTGCTTGATGACTCACCGACGCGCAACCGAGGTGAACCCAACCGGCAAAATTGCTAAACAGCAACACCGCCAGAATTAGGTACGTCGTAAGGATGCGGTAGGAAAACAAAGGTCGGTGTCCAACGCTGAAAAACGAGAGAAGCCTATCACGACTAAGTGAAGACGAAATCAACGGTCCGACCAAGGAGCATTCTTATTGTTACTCGAAGCCCTACGGCGTGTCAATCGAAATGGTTCGACTGGTGAAGTATCAGCTTGTGATTCGCACCGTCTTGCAGCGAGCATTCGCTTTGTCATTCGAAAAATCTCGATTACCACTTGACGAAATCATCGTGAGGCGAGACCGTATCGGCAACATTCATGTCCTTGGTCGGACCACTTTCAAACCACTTCCTTATAGTGCCTTTTGTCCGTGGCTCCTCGTTTTCGACCGTTCTTTTTGGGCGTACTTTGTTGCGTGGCCGCTCTTGGCCATGCTCCAGCGTGGCTGCACGTTTCATCGTGCAACACAGCGAGCTGTCCCCGTAAAGTAGACGATCACCAAGCCGTCGTTGCAGGTTCTTGCGATCAGCATTGCCATCACCATCACGGCGAAACCGCAGGCTCAGGGGAAGCGAATCATGACCATGACACTTGCTCGATCTGTCAATCGCTGAGCACCTCCTGCGGCGTGACATGGAAGCTTGATGCATTGCTCAGCGTGCAGGCGATCGCATTGTCGCATGCGTCTGTTCAACAACGAACTCTGGTCGCGGCGCCTCACTCTGTCGCCGCCCCACGCGGACCACCGGCGACCGCTTGAGCTAACCGCTCGCGTGTAACTCGCGTATCGCTCGCGCTATTCAAAAGCAACAGCAAGCACGCGTTGCGGACCGCATCTCGCGTCACGAAGGCTGCGTGCAAAGCCGCACCGAGCGGTCCGCGCGCCGCCATCTCGGCCGGCAACGTACGGGCGAACCTCACGGACGTACTGTCGCCTGGACCAACGGAATGCTTCGTCTCGCTGCGATCGCAAAGCGATGTGGCTGGATACTCGACTCCAAATCCGCCACGGCAAACAGCGGCGTGCGATTGAAATCGCTCGCCATTCACGATCAACAAAACATTGAACTACTTCGCGGTGCCATTGGTCCGCTCACTCCCTACATTCAAAGATTAAGATCCCTATGAATCAAAATAGATTTGGCAACGCCGTAAAAGCTTTGACGATTTACATTCTCTTCATCGCTAATTGGTCGCCCGCGTCTGCCGACTGGACCTCTTTTCGCAACGGGGGAGACTCGCGAGCCAGCGAACCGCTGCCCACCCAGTGGTCTGCCACCAGCGGCATTTCCTGGCAAACGGAAACACAAGGATACGGCCAATCGTCACCCGTTATTCACAACGATTCGATCTTTACAACCAGCGTCATCGGTCCGATGTGTGAGACGTGCCTGATCGAGTGTCACGCTTTGAAATCAGGGAAGCTACGTTGGTCTTATCAGCAGGACTCAACGCACGGGCACCCGTCCAACTACATGAACGCGCGCGCTGCACCGACACCCGTAGTCGACGAACGCGGCGTCTACGCGTTCTTTGAAACCGGCGATTTTGTGGCCGTTGATCTACAAGGAGAAAAGTTGTGGACACGAGACGAATCCAAGGCGACCGGAAAGTTTGATAACGCGCACGGAATCGGTTCGTCTTTGGCTCAAAATAAAACACATGTGTTTTTGAACTTGGAACATGGTGGGCCGTCCTTCTTGCTCGCGATTGAAAAGGCGTCGGGCAAAACGACATGGACCGTCGATCGCCCATCGTCCAAGTCGTGGTCTTCGCCAATCGTCGCCAACGTGAACGGGAAATTGCAAGTCATCCTCAGCAGTGGCGGAACCGTGACAGGCTATGACGCGGGCAGCGGTGAATCGCTGTGGATGATGGATGGCATCGAAGGAAACTCGGTTCCGTCACCGACCGTTTACGGCAACTATCTAGTCGTCGGCGCGAGGTTGCCAGAGTTCGCAGTGGACGGCTCGATGCAATCGAATTGCTGCCTGGACCTATCACGAATCAGCGATGGGAAACCGCGCGTCGTGTGGCGTGCGAACAAGGCGATCTGCGAGTACGCCAGCCCCGTGGTCGTGGATGGGTTTGCATATTTCCTGAGCAAAGCCAACGTACTGCATTGCTTAAATATCGAAACCGGCGAAGTCGCCTACCGCAAGCGTCTGGACGGCGACTGCTGGGCGACACCGATCGTCAGCGACAATCGTTTGTATTTTTTCTGCAAGAACGGCCGCTGCCACGTCGTCGTGACGGGCCCGACGTACGAAACGCTGGCAAGCAACTCGCTATGGAATTCGGACAATCCCCCAACGCCTGAAACGTATACCGAAGCGGTCGGTAGCGGGGCACACGGCGGAGTGTCATCGCCATCGGGAGGTGCTCGTAGCGGCATGGCCGCAGGGCTAAAGGCAGGAGACACCAACGGTGATGGTGTCCTGGAGGGCGACGAAATCTCCGAGAGAATTCGACCGATGCTCGCGCGGGTTGACACCAACGAAGATGGCAAACTCGATGCCAGCGAAATCGACGCGATGGCGGCGAGCTTCGCCGAGAGACGCAAAGATTCCGCAGCGACGTCCCGCGATCCGATTGTTTATGGCGTTGCCGCGTCGGATGGACGCATCATCGTTCGCACCGGTACGCGACTATTCTCGATCGGCAACTAACAAAAACGAACCTCTCTAACTGACAAAGCGGCTCCCAGACACAGCATCATTTCAGCGAATTCGACGTTAGGACACCAGGAACAATAAGTGACGGGTTTACCGTAGTGGATCTTGTTAAAGATCCTGTTCTGGATGGATCTTTAACAAGATCCACTACGCCAGTTATTGATCCCACGTTCCTTAGCAAGGCGTGGGCGCTAGCGTGTCATTGGAGACGTGTGTCCTTTTGCAATTCCAGTTCGTTTTTGCTCGCCGGCACAGCGTCTGGTAAACTGATTTGAACGTTGGCCGTGGCGGTCGTTGGAGTGTGCAGGCGTACCCGGCCAAAGGAACCCGCTGAATTTGAACCGCGTTTGGCGTCTAGCGAACCGTAGGGAGGTGAGTTCACGCGAGATGAGAACCATGCTGTGCACGGGATGACGGCTTGCAGGGTTCCCTGAATTCGAGACACAGTTCTCCATCTCCCGTGATTTTCAAATTTGCTCTGGCAATATCAGTGAATCCATACGAAGCACCGCAACCTGCCTCGCTCAACTTCACGCGGCGAGGCGTTACCCTGATTCCGCGTCCGCTTGCCGCGCATACGCGGAAGGTCGTCAACCGCGTTGGCCTCTTCAACCTAATTTGGCCGATCGCCGTAGCGTATTGGACCGACACATTCATTCTCGACATTTGGGCACTATTCATTGCGACAAACGGATTGCGCGTTACACCAGCATCATTTAAGCGGTTCCCTTGGACTGCGGTGATGTGCTGTGTCTACCCGATCGCATTGATAATTTCGGCTACCACCTGCGACCCACTTGAGATCTGGAACTGGATCCCTTGTCGGTCGTCGCCGGTGCTATTGTTGCAACTCGTTTCCGCTGTCTGGGCGATGTACGCTGTCTGGTGCATTCTCCAGTGCCACTTCGCACACCAACGCGTGCAGAACGGCGAGTAGCCAATGCCATGCATCAAACAAGATAGGCAGTGGCGTGTCGTCGTTGCACAACGTGCATGGGATGCAAACATGAATTTCATGCTTCCATCCGCGATGGCACGGCTGCCTGAAAAATCGCGTGAACCCTGAAAACCACGGAAGGACCGTGTTCGTTGGGTGGCGTCCATGGGACCGGCAGCCCCAAATTACTCAGATCAAGGGTTCGAGCGGCCAGTTGCTTTATGAAGGGTTCCCATCGACCCAACCTGGGCCTGACATGGATGCTTTCGCCGAATTCAAAACTTGCGTGCTTGAATTCAACGCAGAGGGACAGCGGCCTTACTTGACCTTGCACGCGCCAGCGGCGGCACAGGTCGCGCAGCCACTCGCGGTCCCACAGCCGCCTCCGGCATCGGTGCCGCATCCAGGACCACAGCCCTGAATCATCAACTCGCTCAGGCGAATCGATTGGACTTGAGACTCATATTCCGCCACGATGGCGTCGGTCAACTCGCGGCCGAGTGCATCGACAGGCCCGATGAAATGCAGCACCAGGGTGTTCCCATCGAAGAGTTGATCGACATCCAATAGCATCGCCGCCGAGTCACTCGCAGCCAATACGTCTTGGCAGCGGCGAACGGCATCGCGTTTGTATCGCTGCAACCGCTCGACGAGCAACCGATCGTCGGCGGTCAACTCGCGGATAATCATCAGCGACGATGGACTGTCGACGAACGCCTCGCCGTTGCTTGGGTTGTCTCCGGCCGCGGAGCGATCGGCCACATACGTCGATTCACCGAGCACCTCGCCGAGCTCGACGCCGCGAGGTGTTTGCACGAGCACCTCACTGCCGCGTCCGAGTTTCATCTCGGGTAGCAGTGGATTGGCAACAAACACGTCACCGGCGAACCCGATGCGGACGAGGTAAGCGGTCACGACTAGGCCAGGATACGCTGGCGAATTTCGTCCACGCAATCATCGATCTTCACCCGCGTTTGTTCGAGCGAGTCTCGGTCGCGGATCGTCACGGTTCGATCCGTCAGTGAATCGCCATCGACGGTGATGCAGTACGGCGTGCCGGCTTCGTCTTGACGGCGATAACGTCGACCGACCGCACCCTTGGAATCGTAGAAGACATTGAAATGCTGCTTCAGTCCCGCATAGATTTCTTGGGCGATCTCCGGCATCCCATCTTTCTTGACCAATGGGAAAACAGCGGCTTTGATCGGCGCGAGTCGAGGATGCAGTTTCATCACCGTACGGCCTTGCATCTTGCCGTTTTCATCGGGAGCCTGATCCTCCGTGTAGCCTTCGCAGAGGAACGCGAGTGCGGCGCGATCGGCACCCGCGGAGGGCTCGACCACATGTGGGATGAATTTCTCATTCGAAATATCGTCTCGATAGGATAGATCCTTACCGCTGCCACGATACTTCGGTTTGCCATCCTCACCGAGCTGCACAGTCATCGGGTTGGTCGCCGGATCGAGTTTGCCTTCCATGTGGCTGCGGAGATCAAAATCACCGCGGTGGGAGATACCTTCGAGTTCGCCGTACTCACCTTCTGGGAGAAACGGGAATGCATACTCAATGTCAGCGGTTCCGACGCTGTAGTGGGCCAATTCCGATGGCTCATGCTCGCGCATGATCAGCGAATCGCCGGACAGTCCCATCGCGGTATACCAAGCCATCCGGCGGTCGCGCCAGTAACGATACCAATCGTGTGATTGATCCGGGTGGCAGAAGAATTCAATTTCCATCTGCTCGAATTCTCGCGACCGGAAGGTGAAGTTTCGCGGGGTGATTTCATTCCGGAAACTCTTACCAACCTGACCGATCCCGAAGGGCACTCGCACGCGCGAGCTGTCTAGCACGTTCTTAAAATTGACAAAGATCCCCTGGGCCGTCTCCGGACGAAGGAACGTGGTGTCATCCTCGCCGCCGAGCGCCCCGAGCGTGGTTTTGAACATCAGGTTGAACTCGCGCGGCTCCGTCAACGTGCCGAGCGATTTCGCATCAGGTCCGAGGACCTCATCGTGAGAATCGAGTTTGTCGAGCGTGATCGATTCCGAGCCGATCGTCAGTTCGCCAGCGTTTTTAGGTCGGAGCTTGAAAAACTTGAGCGCCCGACGTTGGATTTCATCGTGCTCATGCTCGATCTCGGCAAGCGTGGTGACGAAGATCTTTTGCTCGTTGTACTCCACGAATCGGCCACGGACTTGGTCGTGCCGATAGCGTTTCTTTGACTCGCGACAATCGACCATGTAATCGTGGAACAGATCGTAGTGGCCGCTGCACTTCCAAACCTGAGGATGCATCAGGATCGTGCTGTCCAGACCGACCATTTCAAACGACGCGGGTGCACCGGCAGGCACAGCCAACTCGTTGTGCCCGGTGATCATGTCCTGCCACCAAGCGTCCTTCAGATTCCGCTTCAGCTCGACGCCGAGCGGCCCGTAGTCCCAAAGCCCCTGCACTCCGCCGTAGATTTCGCTGGATTGAAACAGAAAACCGCGTCGTTTGCACAACGACACGAGCGCGTCCATGGACTTCATGAGATTTTGGGGAGAGGGGGGGAAGCATTGCGAGTTAGAAAGCGGGCTATTGTCGACGAATTATGACTTTACGCAAGCATCGGTGCGTCCATCGTCGCCTTTCGCTCCGCGAAAGTTGCGTGGGACGTTACTTTCGCCGAGCGAAAGACGTCACCCAAAAACTGCTCGATCTCAAGTCAGTCTTTTAGTAGCGTGTCGAATCAAACGCCGGGCTCGCCATCTGGGTGCCCCCAGCATTGAGCTGCGCGTCCCGGGCCGAGTTGATCTGACGGCTCAGGGCGGCCACGCGTTCGGTTGCCATGGTCGCATTGGGGCCCAGCGCGCCACCGTTGATTTGCAACGCACGCTGGTAATTCTGCAGAGCCTGGACGGGGTCGCCGCTCTGCTCACGCAGATTCGCCAAGGCGAGCCAGGCGCGGGGGTTGTTGGCATCGGTTTGCACGGCGTCTTCGAGATACTTCAGGGCAACCTGCGGTTCGCCGTGCTCTTCGTACAGGCGCGCCAGCTCGATGCGCGGCTCGGCGAGTGTTGGGTTCTCAGCAGCCCAATTCTTCATCAACGCAAAGGCTCGATCGGGACGCCCGGAATCCACCAACAACACCGCGAGACCACGGTGGGCATCGACATGATCGGGATCGTGATCCAGGGTTTGGTTGTACAGCGATTCGCTTTGCCGGATGAGATTGGGATCCTGGCGTTGGTTTCCCAACCGGTGGGTGGTTGCCGCGAGATTGTAGTAGCCGTCAGGGTCCGCGGGATTGGAGGCGATCGCTTTGCGGAACTGCTCCATCGCCGCAGTGTATTGGCCCTGGTTGTACATCGCCGCCCCCTGCGTGTTCTGGCTGCCCGCCGCCCAATGGCAACCCGTCAACGTCGTGAGGATGATCCCGAGAACCATCGAGGTGATCAAACAAGTCCACGTCATCCAGGGTCGCCGCTTCCCAATCGCATGGAGCCGGTCGAGCTCGTGCGAGACAGGCTGGTCCTGCTGGACGTCAAGCGAACCGTCCGTGCCAACAAGACGCAGTCGAGGTGATTCGGGCAGAAATTCAGGCGTGGCGGGCGGAACGATTGCCGTTGGGCGTAAAGCGGGACTGGGCATCGGCTCTTTCGCAATTAAATAAGTGAACGCGTCTTGTTCGTTGTTAGCGTTTTGGAGCGATTGACCGCAAGACGAACCTAGACAACGTCCCAATGCCTATTCTCGCACGCACCGCGCCATCCGCTCAGCCAAACGGGCTTGGCAATCCACACGCCAGCAGAACACCGTGCGACGGGGGCTCAACCCCAGCGGTCGTGGGCAAATCACGATCCCAACCCTCATCTGCTCGCCCGAACCTGCAATCCCTCCGGGCCGGACCCGCCGGCCCGTTAACACCGGTGGGCGGGGCAGCTCGCGATCAACGCGTCGAATTGACACCCGTTGGCGTCCACCCCCAGGCGAATTCGTGGCGGAGCATCATCGGGATCACCGCCGACATCCGTTAAATTCGCCCGTTGGAGGCCGCGGATCGTCACGGTAGCCGAGCGTGCCGAATGGGGGAAAACCGAGCAGAAGCAGGAGGGCCGACAGCCATGGATGCACGGAGATTCCCCACGATGAAAGTCGATGTAAAGATCGCACTCTACCGTTTCTGCCCAGCATCCAGTGCCGCACCGATGGCTTAAATCAGTCCCATTGACTGCATTGCATCGGCGACATTCATGAACCCTTCGATGTTCGCACCGAGCGCATAGTTATTCGGAACCCCGAACTCGGAGGCCGTCTCCAGGCACCGATCGTGGATGTCCTTCATAATGGTCGCGAGTCGACGATCCGTAAATTCAAAGGACCAAGCATCGCGTGAGGCATTCTGTTGCATCTCCAGCGCGCTGGTTGCGACACCGCCCGCGTTGGCGGCTTTACCGGGTGCGTACGCCACGCCTGCGGCGACGAGTTTGGCGATCCCCTCAGGCGTCGTCGGCATGTTCGCACCCTCGGCGACAACCTTGCACCCGTTGCCGATCAGCGTGTCGGCATCACGGCCGGTCAATTCATTCTGCGTGGCACACGGCAACGCCACATCGCATTGGATTTCCCACAAATTGCCGCCGCGTTGGTACCGAGCTTTTTTATGCGTCTGGCAGTATTTCGCGATCGATCCCCGATCGACTTCCTTGATTTGCTTGAGCGTCTTCAGGTCAATTCCCTGCGCGTCGTAGATGACCCCTTTGGAGTCCGAGCAGGCGACGACCCGACCGCCCAGTTGAGACACCTTCTCGATCGCATAGATCGCTACGTTCCCGGCCCCTGACACGATACAGGTCTTGCCCTCGAAGGTCTCATTCTTGGCAGCCAGCATTTCTTGGACAAAGTAGCCTAAACCGTAGCCGGTGGCCTCCGTCCGCACGAGTGCTCCCCCGTAACTGAGCCCCTTGCCGGTCAGCACGCTCGACTCATATCGGTTGCTGATCCGTTTGTACTGCCCGAACAGAAATCCGATCTCTCGTTTCCCAACGCCGATATCGCCCGCCGGAACATCGGTGTATTCGCCGATGTGTCGCGACAGTTCCGTCATGAAGCTTTGACAGAATCGCATCACTTCGTCGTCACTGCGCCCCTTGGGATCAAAGTCGCTGCCGCCCTTGGCACCGCCGATGGGCATCCCCGTCAAGGCATTTTTAAAGATCTGCTCAAATCCGAGGAACTTGATAATCGACAAGTTCACTGAGGGGTGAAAACGCAGGCCACCTTTGTAGGGGCCCAGGGCGCTGTTGAATTGGACGCGAAATCCCCGATTGATATGAACTTCGCCGCGATCGTCTTGCCACGGAACGCGAAAAATGATTTGCCGCTCGGGTTCACAAATTCGCTCGATGATCTTCTGTTCCGCGAACTTCGGAAATTTAGCCAGCACCGGGCCCATCGAATCGAGCACTTCCTTGACCGCCTGAATGAACTCCGGTTCACCAGGATTCCGTTGTTGAATATTCCAAAAAACAGAAGAGAGCTTTTCGTCCATCATGACCTTCTTTTCAGCGACGAATTGAGGAGGGTGATCTTAAATCGAAGTTACGCCGGACTCATGTGGAACAATGCACCGCCGGATTCATCCATCGTGAAGGCTGCAATGCTATCAATTCCCTGAGCGGGGACCGTTTTATAGCAGCGTTTTCGCCGCTAGCAATCAGCATGCCAGACGCTGGCAGGTCGACACAGCGCCCCCTGAAGTTGACCTGCACACCCACTGCGACAACTCCAGTTGACGGCATGTCAACCGAGGTTGCCGCCTGTTCGATGAATGGCGGTTGGCCGAAGCACGAAAACGTCGAGTTAACGGCACATCACGTGAAATCTGTCGGAACGGAACAAGCCTTGCGGTGAACCTCTCGAACATACGCCAAAAAGAATCCCCTAAATCAGGAAATTCGTCGTGTCGACAGACGCCAAGCACGCCACCGTTACGATTCAAACCAATCATGGGCTTGTATTTACGGTAACCGTCCCCGGCTTAGCAGCCTCCCAAGAGCCCAATGCGGGTCAGGCCGCACCCTCCCACGCCCCCCGTTGGATCGGTGCACCGGAAGCACCTGCCACCCCAGACAAGTCCCATGCCCAACAACAATGCCTCTCGTTGAACTAAACAGGCTGTTGATTTCGTCACCGTTCGAGCGTCGATCGTGAGCCGCATGCCGTCCAGCATCGGGTCGCGTGAGACGCTCGGCTCGTTGACGCGGCTCGGCTCGTTGACGCCGCTCGGCTCATGAAATCAATACGCCGCGAAGCGCCCGGGCATCGTTATTGAGCAAAACGTCGCTGCCATCGCGTGCCCCTCGCGATGCGGATATCGACGGTGGGCGCGTGATGGGGGTGCCCAGACGGTGCTCACGTCGTGAATCGAAACAGCTTCCGCAACGGTGCTGAGGTGGGACGGGATTGGAGAGGGGGATGCCGACACACAACGACAACCGCGTCGCTGTAAAAAAACCGCGGAATCGCTGTTGCCTCGACGGCGTCTCAATTGGTAGACGATGAGGGTGAATTTTTCCCCTGAAATCGTATGACAGGACAACCATTCCCATGACCACGATGATCGATCGACACTACTCGGCAGCGTCCGATCCGTTGTCGCTAAACCAGATTATTGAGCTGACCGGCGGGCAACTGCTGCCCCTGGTGAGCGACGGACAATCACCCGACCAGTTGTTACTCGGTGGTGCTGCGCCACCTGCCGAGGCGGCCGCCAACGAGGTGACGATGGTTGACCGCTGCCAACATGTAGGCGCTATTCGCGGCAGCCACGCTGCCGTGGTGATCACGCCGGCTGCGCTCGCCGTAGAAACTCTCGCCGGCCAGGGACCTGCCTGGCAAGTCGTTGTTGCGGATCCGCACGCGGCATTCACGCAGATCATTCGCCATTTCCGGCCACCGGTCGACCAAGACGTGCCGGGAGCGGGAATTGACTCAACCGCCCGCATTCATCCGTCGGCACAGATCAGCGACGCCGCTTCGATCGGTGCCGGTGTGGTGATCGGCCCGAACTGCAAGATTCATGCGGGCGTCAGCATCGCCGCCGGATGCACGTTGGGGCCCGACTGTGTGCTGTACCCCAACGTCACACTGTACTCGTACTGCCGACTCGGTGCCCGGGTGGTGCTGCATGCCGGCTCGACGCTCGGTGCCCATGGTTTCGGGTATCGCAACGTCGATGGAAAACATATCCCGACCGCTCAACTCGGCTACGTGCAAGTTGACGATGATGTTGAGATCGGTGCCTCGGCGACGATCGACCGGGGAACCTACGGTGCCACTCGGATCGGTGAGGGAACGAAGATCGACAACCAAGTCATGATCGGACACAACTGCCGAATTGGAAAACACAATTTGTTATGCAGCCAAGTCGGCATTGCCGGTAGCTGCACGACGGGTGACTATGTCGTGCTGGCGGGCCAAGTCGGATTGAAGGATCATATTGAGTTGGGTGACGGCGTCATCGTGGGCGCGCAAGCCGGAGTCATGGACAGCCTGGAGAAGGGCGTCCACATCGGTTCGCCGGCAACACCACAGCACGACCAAATGCGGGTTTTCGCGGTGCAAAGAAAACTGCCCGAGATGCGACGCGACATCAAGGTACTGCAACGCGAAGTGAAAACACTGTTGGAAACACGTGAGCGTGAATCGGGCGACGCGGCATCGAAAGCGGCTTAATTTTGTGTCCATCATGCTCCCCCCGCCAGTCAACTCGGTCGCATGCGATGGCGCACTCGATGACGATTGCCAAGACCGTGTCCGCCACGACGTCGACGTGGCGCTCGCGCCCGGCGAGCCCGTAGGGCTGGTTGCGGGATGGGGCCAATTTCCGATCTCCGTCGCCACGCGACTGCGTGAGGATGGGCACCCGGTCATCTGTGTCGCGATCACAGGACATGCGGGCCCCGAAATCGAAGCAGCCTGCGACCGCATCTTGTGGTCAGGAGTGGGTCGCTTTGGCAAGCACTTGCGTTTTTTTAAAAAACAGAATGTTGCCAAGGTGACGATGGCCGGAAAACTATTCAAATCAGATCTGCTCTACAGCGGATCGGTTTGGCTGCGACATTTTCCGGATCTAGTCTGCATGAGAACATTTGGTCCGCTGCTCTTGGGACGTGGACGCGACGCACGCGACGATCGCTTGTTGACCGCCGTGATCGATACATACCATCGCCACGACCTCGAAATCTGTTCAGCCACTCGCCTCGCTCCGGAGTTACTCGTGAAGGCAGGACAATTGACTCGAAAAAAGCTAACGGGCAGCTCCGAGCGAGACGCGGAACTGGGATGGTCCATCGCCAAAACGATGGGTGGACTCGATATCGGGCAAGCCGTGACCGTCAAAGACGCCACCGTGATCGCGGTCGAAGCGATTGAGGGAACCGACGCATGCATCCGCCGCAGTGGCGAGCTTTGTCGACGCGGTGGCTGGACGCTGATCAAGGTCAGCAAGCCCAACCAGGACATGCGGTTCGATGTGCCGACGATTGGCACTCAAACGGTGCAGAATGTTGCCGATGCGGGCGGGGTCGCGATCGCCATCGAAGCCGACCGGACGATCCTGCTCGATCATGAGGCCACCATCGAACTGGCCGATCGGCTGGGCATCGCGATCGTGGCGATGGCCTCGCCGGAGACCGATGGGGCTGCCGCCTGAGCGGACGTTGATTCCGGTGCCGCCCGCGTTGACATCGTGGAGGTCACAGATTCGAGTTCTGTATTGCCCATCTCAAAAAAGCCCGCGAAAGCGGGCTTTTTTCTTGCCCTGACGCAAGCGATTGCAATCCTAAAACCGACAGATGCACGATTTCGTGCACGGAATGCAAAGTTGCACTCGGGAGCAAAATAATGGCTGGCAAACCAAAGCCCTTTTTTCGCAAGCAGCCCCAGGGCTGGTACTGCTCCATTGACGGTCGACAGATCCGACTGGGGAAAACAAGGAAGCCGCCGTTCAACGTAAGCGATTGGAGCGGTGATCTGCTGCGAAGTGATGGTCGGTGGAAATTCGGAACGCCGCCGCCCGGCAACGCCAACTTCGCGTGGCTGCAACACTTCCTCTTCCACTTGGCACCCGGTGGCCGTGCCGGCGTCGTTTTGGCCAAGGGAGCACTGACCAGCAAGACAAGCGGTGAAGGCGACATCCGAAAGGCCATGATCGCCGACGGCAACGTCATCGACTGTGTCGTGAACCTTCCCGCCAAATTGTTCCTCAATACTCAGATCCCGGCGGCGCTCTGGTATCTCAACCGGGCTCGTGACAACGGGCACCCGCGAAAGGGTGAGATCCTGTTCATCGACGCCCGTAGCCTGGGGCATTTGATCAATCGTCGCACCCGCGAGCTTTCCACCGAGGACATTGACCGAATCTCAGCAACCTACCATGCGTGGCGTACCGGCGAACCCACTCAGCACGCTGGCTCCCCTCGCCCCGTTTCGGGGAGAGGGGCTGGGGGTGAGGGGCCAACAAAATGAGCGAGCTAACCGACGACAAGGAATATCGCGACTGGATCGTTTCTATCAAGAGCCGGGTTCAGGCATCCCAGATCAAAGCCGCCGTCGCAGTTAATTACGCGATGCTGGAGCTTTATTGGTATCTGGGTGAGCAGATTATCGAGAGGCAGGAAACGGCCAAGTGGGGTGACGGTTTCCTGGAGCAGATGAGCCGGGATTTGCTCGCAGAATTCCCTGACATCAAAGGGTTTTCCTACCGTAATTTGCGGTCAATTCGGCAGTGGGTCCGGTTCTGGAGCCAGCCCGATTCAATTGGGAAACAAGCTGTTTCCAATAGTGACCCAAATTGGAAACAAGTTGTGGCCAAATTGGCCCCGAACGCGCCGCAGCTTGTGGCGCAAATCCCGTGGGGGCATAACATTTTGCTCCTCCAGAAGCTAAACGATCCAGCCGATGCCCTGTTCTACGTCCAAAAGACGATCGAAAACAATTGGTCGCGAGCCGTCCTGACACACCAGATCGAATCCGGCCTGCACCTTCGAGAAGGCAACCCTCTTCCGCCAATGGTTCGTCGAAGAAGCGAGCACTAAGGTTCCCATCTCAAACGTAGTTCAACGCTGTCGATCGTTACGTGAGTCGCATCGGCTTGCGGCTTGGGCAATTCAACGGTTCCCTGTTCAAGTCTGCGGTACCAAAGCGTCAGCCCGCCGGTTTCCCACCACAGGGCTTTGATGCGATCCCGCTTTCGGTTGACAAACAGGAACAGCGATCCGTCGATGACGTTCTTGCCAAGCGACGTGGTGACGATGCCGGTCAACCCGTCGAACCCTTTTCGAAAATCGACCGGGTCGGTGCACAGATAAATCGGCACTCCGGTGGGCAGTCCGATCATGAGCGATCCTCCGCGGTTGAAGTGGAATTCGCTCCGCATTGCGGACCGATTGGAACTTCGATTCGGATGCGAATCCCGCCGGGTAGTTCGATGGTGGTGCAGGCAAGCGGTGGGTTACTGGGGCGGGTGGCTTGTTCGGCCTTGGTGGCTTGATCCAGCTGGCCTGTTTTGGGCGCGAGCTTCACCGGCATGAACGCAGTGGGCGGACTCGTTGGTTTTGATTGGGTTCTACTGGCCAGTCCCCGCAGTCTGCGTCGCCAGTAATAGTAGGACGGCTGGGAAACGGCCTCAGCGTCACAGAATGCAGCGACGGTAGAGCCGGACAGATCGAAACGCTGCAAGCGTTCAGCCCAGAGTCGGGCGGTCTCGGACTTGGACATGGGGTTTCTCCGCTCAAGTGAAACGAAACAAAACCCACCAAGCTAAACCTCACGCCTACAATGGTTCTGGTGTACGGTTACCTTGAAGCAAAATCGACGGTCGGCCGGATTCCCAACGGCATGGCATGACCCCAAATGTGTGAAGGAAAACGACGGAAACAACACCCATTCTAGCTGCGCCAAGTTGTCGGGTGTCATCCAAGTCGAACGCAGACCGAGCAAACTTCAAGACGGCCGCCCATTCGATGGATGGCACCAAATCGCCTCGCTCCGACCCGGCGAACGCGGCCTCCTGCCACCGGCTTTAGTCATGCGGCGACATCCGTGTCGCTGTCGTTCAGCGATCTATCCACGCATGGCGGCCTCCAGCCGAAACGGTCGCGACGCACTTCGTGTGCGTCGCCAAGAGTCCAACGCCTGGGCGGCTTCGTGCCGCGAGAGTGGCGGACTTCCTGTCCACTTACAACATTCTCAGGCGCAACTAGTGGTTAATGGGTGCCGGACACGAATGGAATTGTCTACGCGGTTTTCGAGTACTTTTGCTCAGCGGAGGTCGACCACCGCGCAGCACCAAAAATCGCGTTCCTTCGCGATTCGAAGTTTCAACGGATTGTCACCGATAAATGAATATTGAGATTGGCGTGACCCGATCGGCCGATATAATTTGGCGATGACGTGACCTTCCTTGGTTGGGGACTTTCAGGAAATCGACCAAGGAAGGGTCATGTCCATTCTATCAGTTGACTCGAAGGATTGCTTCAGTATTTTCAAGCGATCAATGATTCAGTCGACGGCGTTGCCGTTGACCGAAATCATCGATGACTCGTTCGTCAAAGATGTTTTTAGCGAAGAAGAAATCGAGTTTGGAAATGCCTACGAAGATGTGTTCACGCCTGCGATCACGTTGTGGGCGATGATCTCTCAGTTCCTCTTCAGTGGAACGGGGCGATCTGTGAAGGCTGCTGCTGGGCGAGTCGTCTCGCTTTATGCGCAAGTTGAAGGACGAGTCGTTGCGCAGAACGCTGGCAACTACTGTCGAGCTAAGCAGAAGATTCCAGTCAGTGCGATCAAGAAGCTAGCGTGTAGACTCGCCTCGCGAGCTGAGCTTGCAACGAATGCTTTTGATGATCTTGGAGTTCCTCTTGAAGCAGATCAGTGCGAAGACCAGATGAGTCCGAGGGTGATTGCGGGCATCCGGCCGATGGCCATCAAGGGACGTTTTATCAGTGTTGATGGGTTCACAGTCGATGCCCCCGACACGCCGGAGAATCAAAAGAAATATCCTCAAAATCCGGTCCAGGAGGAAGGGCTTGGGTTTCCCATTCTACGTTGCGTCACGCTCATTTCAATGACAACCGGTTTACTGAGCGATTTGGCAATGGCACCGTACAGTGGAAAGGAAACCGGCGAAACTGCTCTGCTTCGTCAAATAAAAGGTTCCTTGCGTGCGGGCGATGTCCTGACTGCTGACTGTTACTACTGCACGTACTGGCTTGTCGCGATGTGTGCAATGATGGGCGTCGAAGTTGTCATGAAAAATCACCACAAACGCGAAGATCATCCGGAAGGTGCGCAGGCACTCAACGAGAGTGAACGCATCGTCGTATGGGACCGTCCGAAGCGGCCGAAGTGGATGGGCAAGCGTGAGTATCGAAAAATCCCTGAGGCGTTACCGATACGACTTGTTGATGTTGCTCCGGCAGTTCCCGGTGCTCGCTGCGAAGGCTTCACGGTAGCCACGACAATACTCGAACATGAATCCGCCAACGCGAGTTGGATTGGCGCACTCTACGAAGGACGATGGCAGATCGAACCGGATATTCGATCAATCAAATGCACGCTGAATTTAGAGCACTTACGGAGCCAAACACCGGAAGGTATCGAGCGTGAATTGTGGACAGGTCTTTTAGCCCACAACTTTGTAAGATTCAAAATGTTACAGAGCGGCTTCGCTGCCAATCGAGACACGCGAAGTTTGAGCTTTACAGAAAGCTACCAACTCCTTTCGACGAACTGGCTACTTTGTGCATGCGTGGGCGTGAGTAAACCGATGGCGACTGCGTCCCAAAAGCAAGGTGTGTGCGCCATTGTGGGGCAGCGTCCCGATCGCATCGAGCCACGAGAGAACAAGCGACGTCCCAAAACGATCAAACTCATGACGGTGCCCCGCAGTGTATTCCATGCGATGATCGGTGCGTTATCACGAGCCGGGTAATCGAGACAGTTTGTTGCGTTCAGAGTTCGCATCGCTGGCGATTGCGAGGCGCTGAGTTCGCTGCTGCGCCGCTGTCGCCAGGAAACCGCGAAATGCTACCGCCAAAGACAAAGAAAGCCAGGAGCAACCATTGAGTGCGCCTGACAGGAACCAATATCGCGGGGCACTTCGAGTGAACGGCGCCTGACACGCTTTAGGATCCTACGGGTCCGCCGAAATGCTCGTAAAAAGCGTAGACAATGCCATTCGTACCGGACACCTTTTCTTCGTCCTATCCGCCCTTCCAATGGCAAGAAGGGTATGCTGCGTTTTCAGTCAGCCCACCGAGTTGCTCGGTCGTAGCACGCTATATTGCCAACCAACGCGAGCACCATCGGAAACGATCGTTTCGCGAAGAGTTAATCTCGATGCTCGACGAGGCTGGTGTTCAGTACGACCCCCAATATTTGGAGTAAGCGGTCTTGGACCCCATCCGGGGTCCGCTTTCATTCCCGATTTCGGTTACCGGAGGTGCGCTGCGTTGCAGCGACCTCCGGCTATTGTCTGAAACCGCTTCGCGGTGGGGAGCAGTCTATTGAGCGGCGGTACTCGAGAGAGCGAAGCGGGAGGCCGGTTTGCTGGATTCGCCCGGGATCACGTCCTCTATCCCGGAGGGATATCTGAGACAATAGCCGGTGGTAAGCGCAGCGCCACCACCGGATAATGAACAGAGAACTTCGTCCGGATCCCGGAGGGATCAAAGATCATCCCACTCCTGGGTTAGAGCGATGTCCACATTCCACAGCATCAATCTCCACATTACGTTTGCAAACGGAATTGAATGCTAGTCGAAAGTTAAATAACTCTTAACTAGATCCTAACAAATAGAACAACAGAAGCGTGTATGATCTCAGACCTTGACCTCCGTCTTAAACACTTGCCTCACCCCTGAGTCCTCCTTTTCCCCAGGGAGGTTCTGGCAAGCATCAGCAGGATGAATAAATACGGGTGCCATCTTTTCCTACGTTTCGACAAGCGTTTTGTTTCCTCCATTCATCCGAAAGCCAGCTGTGCTTTTTCGCTTTTTCGCTTTTTCGCTTTCTTTTGCGTTGACCGTCGCTTGTTCTGCATTTGATGATACAAGTGCAAATTCAAAAGAGAAATCGACGACGTCTCCGATACTGGAGCTGAATCAACGACAGTTGGAGAAACGTCCTATCCTCGGCAAGATCGTCCTCCAAGGTGATCGCGAGAGCCTCCTCCAGTTTCCCAGAGCTTATTTGGGAAAGCCCATCCACGGCCGCGTGCTGTTACTAAACAACAGTGACCGACCCGCCAAAATCGATGCGATTGAGTCGTCCTGTGGTTGCACGTCCGCCGTCCCTGTCCAAAGGACGGTGCCGTCCGGAAAGTCCGAATGGCTGTTGCTCGACTACTCTCCGAAGACCATCGGCAACAAACGCGTCGGCGTTCGATTCGAGTTCGGTGATAAGACCTTTGACCTGAGGGGAGAAGTAACAACGCATCCCCGGTTTATTGCGTCGACAACAGCAGTCCGTTTCCCCGCATCGCGGGTCGCCGAAATCATCTTGCGGAAAACAACCAGTGATTCGGTTGGCCGAGTGCTCGTCCATCCCGCCAACGCATTCACTTTGCGGTTCCGCGAGGAGAACGACAACTTGGTCGTTCAGATTCGTTGTCTGGAAGATCAGTATCCGTCGCGGATCATTCTAATGCCGACCCTTCGCGATCAAACCCAAGAAGAAATCCCCTTTGACGCATTCTACGCGGGGCACGTACAGGTTTTTCCGAAACGATGTGTCGCCGTCGATGATACGGTACGACTCTTCTTACGCGGCGACGTGATGCCATTGCAACTAGTAAATCAAATTTCGTTGCAAAGCGGAACTGATTTGGATGCAACACCACGAAACATCGATTGTCAACCCACGTTGCGCGGCAATATTTTGACGGTCAAATTCCAAAACCCATTTCCCCCTGGGGAACACCGATGACGCGGTTCCCTGGGGACTGTTTCGTTCCCTATGTTACTAACGGTGCCGAGTGATGAAAGTGAATAAGCGATTTCTGGGATACTCCTTTGGTTCCTGTTGGATGGTTGTGCTCTGGTTTGTGAGCGTGGTGATTGCCGATGATAACTTCGATTGGCATACTGATGGTGCCCGCATTAAGTGTTACGAGGCGACAGATGGCGATCCCGAAAAGCCTTGTTTGGAGTATTGGAATGCGGAAGATGATCGCCCTCCTTTGAGGCATTGTGATGGATGGTGTGATATCGCCGTCGGAGCATTGACTTGTCATTTGAATCGGCCAATGCAGCTCTATAGCTTTGGGCCGGACCGACTCACCGAGCAGGCACGGCAAACGCACACTATAGCACGGGAATTCCCAGTACTTTAGCGAGATAGTCCAGGTTCCAACCAGCGACTCGTCGCCTCATTGCAACGCTGTACTTGTCGTCTTGCTGCTTCAGCATGCTCAGACCGAAGCGTTTCAGCCACGCCATATTGTTCGCAGTGTTTCGCTCGCGGACTCGATTTTCATCCTCGCGGAATGTCACATCGAGGCACCAATGAAGCGTGTTCTCGATCGCCCAGTGACCGCGTACGTAGCGAGCAAACTTCTTTACTCCCGGTGCAATCGAAGCGATGAAGAATCGAACCTCGGTTGAGGACTTTGAGCCACTCTCACTTTGCCGGATAGCGACACCTATCGTGCGTAATCCTGACCATTTGTCGAAGTTCGCAAGTTCCTTCGGAGCCCGCATATGGTAGTAGGTGATTTCATCCACACGACCGTGTCCTTTGAGAGTCTCAGCGTAGCGGCGTACCTTGATGTCCGCGAAGTCATTTTCCATATGCTTGGTGATATAGTCTCGTACCGAGTCATGCAGCTTTCCCTGGTTGCCCTTGAGCGCAAGAACAAAGTCGCCTTCGCCATCAATGATCTTCTTAGCAATCTCTCGCTGACACCCTGCAGCGTCGATCGTGACCACCGCCCCCTTGATTTCAATATTGTCCAGAAGTTCAGGAATCGCAGTGATTTCGTTAGATTTCTCTTCCGTGGCGAGTTGCCCAAGGCTGATCGAGCGATCGACTGCCCAGGCGCTAACCAACCACAAAGGCCCCAGTCCTTTTGACCGATCGTGGCTGCGTCGGAGAGCCTTACCGTCAATCGCGATCTGATTCATAGCGGCATCTTCCTCCAACGGTGCAACCTTTTGAATCCATGCCTGGAAACAGTTCTGAAATGCGAGTGGCTTGAGGGCTGCAAGCAAGCGTCCCAACGTATCGTGAGACGGAATACCGTTGGGGAGTTTGAGATGCTTTTTCAACCATGCTTGATTAGTGTCCGCCCAGATGCCGATTGCTTGCGGTCCATCGGCTCCTGCAATGACCGCCATGATACAAATGACGAGTAGATCGCCGAAGATATGGAGTCGATTGACGTGGGAACGCGGGTCGTTGAGTTCGTCAAAACAAGTGAGTATCGAATCGACGTTATCGAACTGGATTTCGGCCATAGAGATGAATATTGGAAAGCGATGGGAAGCAAACAAATCACCTCCATATTATCACCTAAAAACCGGCCGAGCGCAACTCGACGCATGCTGCCTATTTAGCCCAGAGTGCGCGTTGACCGTGCCGAGCAGGTGGCGTATAGCGAAGTGCATGCCGATCCGGGAGAACCCCAAGGCAACAAGACGAGAACGCGAGACTTGAAGTGCGTCACAGTAGGTAGGTGCATTTGTGAGTTCAATCAGCAGTATCAAAGAATGTTTTGTGGCATCGAAGTCGGCTCCGAAAGCTTTAGCTCGGTAGGAACGTCCATCTGGGACGCTGGCGGACCAGCATGTGAGGACGTGGATGAAGAAGATCCTGGTAACCGCCCAGTCCCTGCCGACGGGGACGGCGACGCTGGCGAGAACTCCTTTGAGGATGGATGGAATGAGGATGGATGGAATGAGGATGAAAACTGGGGTGACCTGGGTGCGTGGCTCAACGGCGAGTATGGCAACGAGAACGGAGGATCGAATAATGAACAACCGTAATACAAACCCTGAACGTCTTAGCTTTTTTTCGTGGACGTATGCACCGGTGATGGCAAATTCGACATCTTTGGATACAAGCCGTCGGCCACGGAAACGAAGCACCGAAGTAGCGATGGCGTTCCTGCTGGTTTTGGGGATGACCCCAATTGCGTTCGTTTCCGCACAGCGACCTGCCGACAACGAGCAACCACCGAATCTCCAGGCTGATTCAGAGGCGCGGGAGGAAAAGATCGATGAAATCCTCACCGACATGACGGTGCGTCGTGATCGATTGTTAAAGCGGTTTGCCGTTGTGCTGCACGGGGAATATGTAACCCTGGGCTCACACGCAAATCCACTCTTAATTCATCCGATTGTGATGGCCAGGGTCGTGGATCAGGAACGCGACTTTGATCTCAAAGCCATGTATCTCGTCTACCCAGACTTGACGGAAGTTGGAGATGAAATCGTCAAGATCAAGGGCAAGACAAAATATCGCGAGACCGCAACGCTGCTGCATGGCCCGTATGAAATCCCGCCTGAGGGGATGAGCAGAACCGAGCGTCAAAATTTTTTCTGGAATCGACACGCGTGGGCTCATGATCCCTATGACGACTATATCCTTGGACCTTATGGAATCAAAGGACGGGACAACCATTTAGGAATTGAGCAAGCTATGCGAGAGTTTCAATTGAGCCGAACCGACCCCGGACCTGGCGGATCCATCGTCAGTCATTGGGCCTACTCGCCCAACAAAAGTGCGAACTTTCGATACAGGATTGACTTCAGCCCCGCCGATCAATGGATGCCGGTTCGATTTAGTGGCAAGGACCTGCTCTATACTTGGAACTTTTTGGAGGCTCGATATCACTGGAAGAAAACAGGCGGTTTTTTGCTTCCCGATCGAATTCAAACTTCGATGGGTAGCGCCTCCAATAAGGACTCGGTAAACGAGGCCGTCTTCCGTTTGAAATGGCTGATTGGCGACGAAGTTCCTGACGAAATCTTCACTGCCGAAGACCATCTTGCAGTGCTTCTGGATCAGTTCGATATTCCCCACAGCGAATTGGTCAACGGCCAAGTCGTCCGCGCACCGCACCCCCTCCCCGAAGACCTCTACGAAGGTTTGGAACCTTTGAACGACCAAGGGCCTCGGCCCAAACGATAACCAGGTGCTATTTAGGTTCGCGTGAGCGGTCTTAGACCCCATCCGGGGTCCACTGCCGTTTTCGATTTTGGTAACCGGAGGTGCGCTGCGTTGCAGCGACCTCCGGCTATTGTCTGAAAACCGCTTCGCGGTGGGAGCTAAGCGGGTGAGCGGCGTAGCTCGTGACAGAGCGATGAGGGTGCGCGATTTGTTCGATACGGCTGGGAACGTGTCGTCTATCCCAGAGGGATTTCTGGGACATGATCCGGTGGTATGCGCAGCGCCACCACCGGATCATGAACAATGCGCCGCAAGGAAGGTATGCGGCCGAACTCGTCTATTCGAGACCCACCCCGGATGGAACGGTTGCCGAGGTTTCAAACGACGATTCCAAGTCGACGTTGAAACTTTCGGCTCTTCCGCCAAATCGGTGGGTGAAAAGCGATAGGAAGCAGAGGGCTGACGGCGACTCGGGAGTGCAGAGAACGCACACGCTCACCAACGGGACGTTTTTTTACCTCGCGATCTGACCGGCCTCAATCGCTTGCACAGGCCGATCAGATCGCGAGGCAAAAAAACTCTCTCTCTCGAAAAAAAATGAAAAGCATCGTGCTGGGGAAAGTAGTATTTGTGTTGAGTCTTAAATCGAACACCAACACTGCCAACACACCAACACGATGCATCTAAAGACTATCCTGAACCACGTCGAAAAGCAAAAGGGGTTCGTCTACACCGACGCACGCTTTAGCGACGACCAGTCCCAAATCCTCGTCACTCTGCAACCACATGCCCGCAGTCGGCCCATCTGCAGCGGCTGCCGCAAGAAACGCCCTGGCTACGACACTCGCCCGGTTCGGCACTTCGAGTTCGTTCCGCTCTGGGCGATCCCGGTGATCTTTCTCTACGCGATGCGTCGGGTCGACTGTCCTGATTGCGGCGTTAAGGTGGAATGGATTCCCTGGGCCGATGGCAAACACCGATCGACGTATAGCTACAGAATCTTTCTGGCATCTTGGGCCAAGCGGCTCAGCTGGAAGGAGACCGTCGCGATCTTTGGAACAAGCTGGGACTCGGTTTATCGAGCTATCGACTGGGTGGTCCGCTGGGGCCTGGTTCACCGCGAAATAGGGGGAATCGAAGCGATCGGAGTGGACGAGATCGCTTACCGACGCGGGCACAAGTACATCACTTTGGTTTACCAAATCGATGCCGATTGTCGACGCCTGCTGTATGTCGCCCGCGATCGAACCGAAGAGAGTCTGCGTGGCTTCTTCCGCACAGTACCGGAGTCCTCGATTGAGAGCTTGCGGTTTGTCTGCACGGACATGTGGAAGCAATACATGAACGTAATCGCCGAGAAGGCGTCTGGTGCGGTTCATATTCTCGATCGTTATCACGTGATGAAGAAGTTCGGTGACAAGTTGAATCAAGTTCGAGCCGAAGAGGCTCGGCAGATGAAAGCCGATGGCTACGAGCCGGTGCTCAAGAACTCACGATGGTGTCTGTTGAAACGCCCGGAGAACTTGACGGCCAAGCAGACCGTGAAGCTGAACGAACTGCTTCAATACAATCTTCGCAGCGTGAAGGCCTATCTGATGCGTGAAGACTTCCAACGCTTCTGGACGTACGAGAGTGCGGCTTGGGCGGGAAAATTTCTGGACCAATGGTGTACTCGTGCGATGCGATCAAAGATCGAACCGATGAAAGAGATGGCAGGCACGTTGCGTCGCCACCGCGAGCTGATGTTGAATTGGTTTCGGGCCCGGGGAGAGATTTCAAACGGTAGCGTGGAGGGTATGAACAACAAAGCCAAGCTGGCTTTGAGAAAGGCCTACGGTTTCAAATCCTACGAAGCGTACGAAATGGCCCTGTATCACCAGCTCGGAAAGCTCCCAGAGCCAAATCAAACCCACCGATTCTGCGGATGAGGCAACAAATTTGCTACTCAAGTTCTTGAAAGAACCAAGAATGAGCGGCAGTAAAGTCCCAACCAAATTTTTGCTCGATGCCAATCCATTCATCGAAGCCAAGAACCGCTACTACGGATTCGGGATCTGCCCCGGATTCTGGATGTCATTGCTCTCCTACCGGGTTCGGAACGTGGCCGAGCGGCATGGTCAAAAGGCGACTGCCGAGAAAATCCAAAGTGTCGTCGAAACCTTGGCCCCTAGATTGTTCACATGACAGAAACTCGACACGGCAGACAGATTGGTCGCATCAACGACGCGGCGCGTAGAGGTCAACTGAACATGATCGAAAAGCCGCGTTTGGAAACGATTACCTAGCGATACGTCGAATGGACTCCGAATTTTGAAACGGTTGCACGAAGGTATCGTGGGACGCTCAGAACCTTCGTGGGGTGACAGATTTCGGGTCAAAGTCTCCAAGTGTCATGCCGTGAATCAAGTGCTTCCTGGAATTCTTGATGCACGATAATATGCACGGAATGCGTGCAAAACGGCGTCATTCCGCGCATTCCCTGGAGCCGAAAACCTTCTGAAACACTGTAAAACCGGCTGTTCCCGACCGACTTCCGGGCGTTGATCCCGTGGGCAGCTTTCGGATTGCTCGCTCCCCGCAAAGGACACCGCTGCACGCCGACCCCCTCGCCAATGATTTCGCGGCCCCGGTTCGCACTCAGACCCACGAAACTCTGGTGCGGTGGAGGTGTTGCATCCACGATCACGCCTGCGTGATCGCGAGCCGCAGCGTCGCATTCGCCGAGAACTAAGCTGCGGATCTCCCCGTTTCTTTGAATGGGGGGCGTCTGGACCATGCTATAATCCGGCCGTCTCGTTCCTGCCCTCCGGAATTAATGAGTCGATCGATGAAGTCTGCGCACCTACTCGTGCAATGGTTCGTGTATCCCGCCATCCTGGTGATCGGCGCTGCGTTCGGCAGCGACCTGTACGCTGAGCCAGACAGGCCCGCATCCAAGACCGACCTGGATCTCGTGATCGAGCCATTGCCGCAACGGTTCATGGCGGAAAACGCGACCGAGGTCCCCGATTTCCAGAAACACGTCATGCCGCTACTCGGACGACTGGGGTGCAATGGCCGGGCGTGTCATGGATCGTTTCAAGGTCAGGGCGGGTTTCAACTGTCGCTCTTCGGCTACGACTTCCAGGCCGATCACGCGGCGCTGTTGGCTGAGAATGCGGGACGAGTGGATCCCGACGACGTCGATGAGAGCTTGATCCTTGCCAAACCAATCGATGCGGACATGCACGAGGGCGGCAAACGGTTCGACAAAGACAGTTGGCAATATCGAGTTCTCCAGCGTTGGATCGAAGCGGGGGCCACATCGACGAGCCGCGATCTGCAGTCGCTCGAGCGTTTGGAGGTGGTACCCGTTGAAGTGCGTTTTGACGCCGACGATCAAAACGTGCCGTTGACCGCGATTGCGCATTGGGCGGATGGGTCTCGCGAGGACGTCACAGCCCTCTGCCGGTTCACGACCAACGACGATGCCGTTGCCGCGGTAGATGAAACTGGCCAAGTACACAGTGGCCTGCAAGGCGAGACCCATGTGGTTGTCGCCTATGACCGAGCCGTCGTGCCGATTTCAGTGATCCGGCCTGTGCGCGTCGATTCGCCAATCACCGCACCACCGAGTTCCGATCACCCGATCGATCGACTGGTCGCGGCCAAGCATGCCAAGCTGGGGATTATTCCATCGCCTCTGTGTACGGACGCGGAATTCATTCGCCGTGCGAGTTTGGACATGACCGGAACATTGCCTGCGGCGGAGGAAGTGCGCCAGTTTCTTAAAAATGAAGACGTGAACAAGCGTCAGCGGCTCATCGAAGACCTGCTCGAGGCGCCTGGCTACGCTGCTTGGTGGGCAACTCGATTTTCCGACTGGACCGGCAATAGTGAAGAACAGCTCAACAATGTGCTGCCCGTTCGCGGTGCGGCCTCGCGGCTGTGGTATGAATGGCTGCGGGTGCGTTTGGACGACAACATCCCCTACGACGAGATCGTGGAGGGCATCGTGACGGCGGAAAGTCGGCAGGAAGGCGAGTCCTATCTAGAATATTGTCAGTCGCTGACAGCGGCGTGCCAGCCCGGCAATGAGGACCAATATGCAGCCCGCGATGGCATGCCTTTGTTCTGGGCACGCCGGAACCTACAAAAACCGGAAGAGCGGGCGATCGGGTTCGCATACGCATTCATGGGCATTCGTATCGAGTGCGCCCAGTGCCACAAGCATCCCTTTGATCAATGGTCGAAAGATGACTTTGACCAGTTCGCTAAACTGTTCGGCAACATCAACGCGCGACCCAATGCCGTTGCCCAAGACGCTTTGAAAACACGCAAAGAGTTAATCGACGAATTGACCGGCGGCAAGACCGTCAACAACGGTGATCTGCGCAAACTCCTCTACCGACGAGCTGCCGACGGCGACGTCGTGCCGTTTCCTGAACTGGTCTACAACCAGCCGCGGAACCAAGCCAAACGCGGTAAGGGGGGACGGCGGAACAAGAGCAACGCCGTCGCGATTGCCGAGGGTTTTGCGCTCGGTGAATCCAAAGGCATTCGTATCGATCAGGATCCCCGCAAAGAGTTGATGCAGTGGTTGCGTGCACCCGAAAACCCCTACTTCGCCCACGCGATCGTGAATCGGATCTGGGCCAACTATTTCGGCATCGGTCTGATCAATCCCACCGACGACATGAACCTGGCTAACCCAGCGAGCAACGAGCCGCTGCTGGATTATCTCGCTGCTGGTTTACGCGAGCATGACTTTGATTTGCATTGGTTGCACCGCGAGATCACAACGAGTGACGCCTACCAGCGGAGCACACAGACCAACCCGAGCAACGCCCAAGACCGCACGAACTTCAGCCGCCATGTGCCTCGGCGACTGCCCGCTGAAGTGATCCGCGACGCCGTGCTGTTGGCGACTCAGTCGACACAGGAAACGACCAAGATGCGGGCTCAGATGACGGACATGGCGATCGCAGCGGACATTCCGCAAAAACGTAATCAGCGTGACTTCGCGCTGCAGGTCTTCGGCCAATCACAGCGTGAGAGCAATTGTGATTGTGACCGCAGCGATTCGCCGAGCCTGTTGCAGTCGATCTACTTGCGAAACGACATGCAAATGTACCAACAACTCGCCTCCCGAGACGGCTGGGTCGCTCAGGCCTGTGCCAGCCTCGGAGAGGCGGGGCCCCAGGATCGCTCGAATCCGGCACAAGATCAAATCACTCGCAAAGCCGACCTCATCCGGCGGCAAACCATCGCGAGGATCCAGCGTTTCCAGGCACTCGATGCGAACCGGCGGACGCGGCAGCGGGATAAGACCGTCGCGGCGTATCGGTCCGTTCGCACGCGTTTCGCAGAATACGGTTTTACGACACCTTCCTTCGCCGAACTGCTCGCCAATCCCGACGAGTGGCAGCTGACGCGGATCGGAACGAACGACAAACCGAACTCCCCTCGCAACGCAAACGATTCACTGAAACTCGTCGTCGACGAAGCCTACCTGCGGACTTTGTCCCGGCGTCCGGACGCCGACGAAACCGCGATTGCCATGGAATACATCGAAGAATCCAAGACCGTTGCCGATGGGTTGTCGTCCATCGTTTGGGCATTGGTTAACACAAAAGAATTCATCATCACCCATTAGTGGACAATCATGCGATTACACAAAACCTGTGACGGCGCAACCCGTCGTGATCTGCTTCGAATGGGCGTGCTCGGTACTGGCGCCGTGGGGATCGGTGGCCTCACTCTGCCGCATTGGCTCGAGATGGCTGGCGCCGGCGAACTTCGCGAACAGCGCGCCCATCGCGCAATCTTTATCGAACTGGTCGGTGGTCCTTCGCACATGGACACCTTCGATCTCAAACCCGATGCCCCCGATGAAGTCCGTGGGCCGTTCGCCCCGATCAACACGAACGTACCTGGCGTGCAGATTTCGGAGCATCTGCCGCAACTGGCCAAAGTGGCCGACAAGTACGCGATTCTACGCGGCGTTTCGCATACGCTCGCCGCTCACCAACTCGGCCGGGAGTACGTCAACACGGGCAGCCGTCCGATCCCGTCGCTGCAGTATCCGAGTTTCGGATCGGTCGTATCTGCGGAACGCTCAGGCGATCTAAATATCCCCAATCATGTCGCCATCCCGCAGGCCGGCCATGGTCCTGGGTTTCTCGGACTCGAGAACGCGGCGCTCGAGACCAAAGCGACACCGAAATTCGATCAGCCTTTCTCCGTCCGCGGCATCTCCCTGCCCGGCAATCTATCCGTCGACGAAATCTCGCGCCGCCAGAGCCTGTTGGCACGACTGGACCGCCGTTTCACAGATCTGGAACCGGACGATCAATTGCTCCAGGGTCTATCCCGCTTTGGTGAGCAAGCCTACGCGATGATCACCTCACCCCGAGCGAGAAAAGCGTTCGACATCGCTCAGGAACCCGACAGTTTCAGACGCCAATTCGGGGAAGATAGTTTTGGGCAAAGCTGCCTATTGAGTTTGCGTTTAGTCGAATCCGGAGTCAATTTCGTTTCGCTACAACTCGGTGGTTGGGATACCCATCAAGACAACTTTACGAAGCTCAAAACGGACTTGCTACCCAAACTCGACCTGGGGCTCAGTGGTCTGCTGGCGGGATTGGAACAGCGTGGCTTACTCGATTCCACGGCCGTGATGGTGACGGGCGAGTTTGGCCGGACACCCAAAATCAACAGCCGCAGCGCCGAGGGTGGCCGCGATCACTACCCACGCTGCATGTTCATGCTGATGGCGGGCGGCGGCGTGCGAGGTGGTCAAGTCATCGGCGAAAGCGACGACACCGCTGCCGCACCGCGACACGAGGCAATCTCACCGGACGATGTGGCCGCGAGTTTCTATCACAACCTGGGCATCGATCCCGCCAAAGAATACGACTCCGGCACCGGTCGCCCCATCACCCTGGTCCGAAACGGCAAGGTGATCGACGCATTGTTTGCGTAGCGCCGCCCGGTGAGCGCCCGGTGAGCGTCTGGTAAGAAATCACTCAACCTCGCATGCCCAGCCGCCTGTTCATCGGAGCGACGATGGGCCGAGTACACGTGGGGCGCGGCCCGAATGGCGGCGCCATGCTCGCGTCAAGACAGTTGCTGATTTCGCGTGGTTCCGGCACCCGCCGCTTTGCTTGCTTTGCCTTGGCGGTGGCATCGTGGGCGAATGATGTGACTGGCCAAACCCACTAAACCAAACCCTTGAATGACGTAGTAGTTCACGTCAATTTCCCACCATCGGTGTTGCACCGATGCACTGGCCGGATCCGCATGGTGGTTGTTGTGCCAGCCTTCGCCAGCGGTCAACAGGGTTACCAGCCAATTATTGCGGCTGTCATCGTTCGTGTCGTAGTTACGATAACCGAACATGTGACTGAGCGAATTGACCGCCCACGTGATGTGCCAAACCCAGACGGTGCGGGCGATCACGCCCCACAACACGATGCTGGCGATCATGCGATACGCGGTGGGTTCATTACCGTACACCGCCAAGCAAATCGCCGTCGTGATCACGGTGTAAATCAGCGCGTGGCCGAGCCAAAAGAGGCCGGCGGGGGAGGGCAATTTTTCAATCCATCGATAGTAAGGATCCGCCAGCACATCACGAGCGTATTTTTCGTACATCGAAAACGTCGCCAGCCGGGTGCGTGTTTCGTGGACCAACCAGCGAACATGCGACCACAAAAATCCTTCACGCGGCGAGTGGGGGTCTTCGGCGTGGTCCGAGTGAGAATGATGCATCCGGTGCCACGCGACCCAGTGCGCAGGCGTTTCCTGGGCAGCACACATCGCGAATGTTACGAGGGTGTGTTCAAACCATTTCGGGGTGCGAAAACTGCGATGCGTGAGCAGTCGGTGGTAGCCGATGGGAATCGCCATTTGGCCGAACAACACGACACCGACCAAGAACGCGATCACGCCCGCCCAGCTGAACAACCACGGTAGCAAGCACAGCAAGGTGAGCAGGTGCAAGGTGACGAAGAAGATCGTGTAATCCCAACGAATGGCGCCGCGGCGTTGCTGGCCAGGGACGGAGCGTTCAGGCGAAATGGGACCAACAGGCGCACTTGCCGCAATGGCGGCTTCGGGGAGGGTAACATCCATGTTGGCTTCAGGTATCCGTGCTCGGTGGGGGAAAGATGCCCATGATCGTAAAGGAATTCCATCTTTACGCACTAGCAAAACCTGGGATTCAAGGTGAATTTCCCTGGCCCCGCCGACAAACTCCACCCAATTCCTGTACCTCACCACTCGTTCGGATGACGGGTCATCGCGTCCATCACACCTACCCGAACGACGCCTTCACTTCCGGAAAAACGGCGTTATCGTCCGCCATCTCTCGCCGAGCGAAAGGCGGCACATCATCAATCCGCAGCTCTCCATTCGCTGCTATTTCAAACCCGCTCCGGTGGGTCGATGGCCCAACGCGCCACGCACCCCAAGTTGCCGTGGATCACGTGCGATTTTGTCTGTGAAGACGCGGACATCGTCGAGAATGGGCCGCACTCGGGCCGTCGCTGCTTCGATATTTTCAACCGTACGTTTGATCTCGTAGTACAACTCGTCGTCTTCAATCAAGCGTTTGAGCGTCCCGTCGGAACTGTTGATGGTCTTGCCGAAGGTATCGATTTGGGTCAAGGCGTTGTCAACACTGACGAGACTTCGCAGGACTTGCTCGGCAAACTCTTCACTCCGGCGACCAAAAGGTTCCGTGAAGGCTTCGACATTCTTAGCCGTCGCTTGGAAACTTTCGAGTGTGCCGCCGGCGGTTGTCTTGAGTTCGGTGATGGCTTGTTCGGCGACCGAGCCGACCTGCTCGAATTGATTACCGACCCGAGCAAAATTATCGAATGTCTTCTGCGCCGTCAGGAGCGTCTCGTTGGCTTGGTCGAGCATGCCAGGAAATCGTTCCACCGAATCTTGCAGGCCCCGACGGATCTGCTCGTTGCCGAGAATGGAACGTGCATCGCGGATCGCCCCTTGCAGTTCCTCAAGCGTCTTGATCGCTTCGTTCTGCAACTGGACGAACGTCGGCTTGCCCGCAGCACCGGTTGGTGTTCCCAGCGGCGGCATCAACCCCGGCTGCAGAGGCCGGCCGGGGGCCCCATCGTTGGCACCGCTCGCAGGAGGAGTCTGCGCAGGATCGGCAAACGCCAAGGTCTGGATCGCAGTCGCCCCATTCGGCTCCGTCGACGTTGCGGAAACCAGTCGCACCGGATGCGCCCATGACGGCGCCGGTGACATCGCTCTCGCGGAACCGGTGTGTGCGAACATTGGTGAAGAACTGCCACCGCCCTGCGATGCGGGCATCGGGGATACCGACGTTTGCGGCGGATAGCCCGGCGGGTAGGTATTGGAGGAGGGTTCGACTCCGATCAAACCACGCACATCCTGCACTAACGACTGGATGCTTTTCCCGGTGCCTTGCACCGAATCGCCTGCATGTCGAATGCTCGAGAACGTCGACCTCAGTTCATCTTCCATACCGAACAACAGTGTGAACGGGTCGTCGAGCTTCTGCCCGTAAACAATATGTTCTCCGTTGCTGTAGGTCCGGTCGATCATGGCCGGATCATCGCTGAATAGCTTTTGCAACTCTTGTGGTTCGGCCCTCCGAAACTCAAGTTTCGAGTCGCCTGTGATGAGAGATCCAATGCCGATCTGCGGGATGTATTTATGCAACATCGGGTATTCTTCATCCATCGCGAGCGTCAGTGTGACGCCGCCTTCGTTGCGCAACTGGATACTCGAGACGCGGCCGATTTTCACACCATCGCGGAGCACCGGTGTATTCGTATTGATGCCTTGTGCTGAAGGAAATTCGACCGTCAGCGTATATTCGCGACTGAGGATGGCGGGAAACGCTCCGAACAGAAACGTCAGGATCACACCGATTCCGATCGCTGCGATGACCAACACGCCCACCCCAAATCGTAGTCTGCTGTCGTCCATAATCATTACGCCGTTGCTCGAGACATTTCACGAATTCGATCGCCCGCTTCGCCACGAACGAACTGACGAACCCGCCGGTCATCGGCGTGCTCGAGTCCGCTGGGCGGTCCGTCGAATAAAATTTGAGATTGGCCCTCGTCGAGCATCCGACGAGGGAAAAACATCATCACACGGTCGGCCACCTTCCGCGCCGTGTGCATGTCGTGGGTGACCACCACGCTGGTGACGGGATACATCCGCCGGGTATTCAAAATCAGTTCGTTGATCACATCGCTCATGATGGGATCGAGCCCCGTGGTGGGCTCGTCATAGACAATCAATTCTGGTTGCAGCACGAGTGCCCGCGCCAAGCCAACACGCTTTTGCATGCCTCCGGAAATCTCTGCGGGGAACTTCGAGGCGACATCTTCGGGCAAACCGACTTCGAGCAAATGCTTTCGCACACGATCGCGGACCTCGCTCTCGTCGGTGTGGGACTCATTTTGCCGAATCGGAAAAGCCACATTGTCGAAAATATTCATGCTGTCAAACAGCGCCGCGTGTTGGAACACAAAGCCGAAACGCCGCCGGATCTGAGCGAGCTCTGCCGGCGACAGTTTGTTTAAGTCGGCACCGTCAAATTTGATTTCGCCCCGCGTGGGTTTGATCAACGCGACGAGCGTTTTCATGAACACCGTTTTGCCACAACCGCTTTCACCGATCACGGCGACGGTCTGGCCACGCGTGATGCTGCGGGTGATCCCCGAAAGAATCACATGCCCATCAAACTCAATGTCCAAGTCGTTGACTTCAATCAGAGGACGTGCCTGCGGTTCGTCGTCGTGCGACGTATCGTGGGGCATCTCTGCGGCATCGGCGTGGCTCAAAACAGCACCGGTCCTTCCGGATAGATCATGAAGTAGATCGAATCCAATGTGATGTTGAGAAAGAGATCAACTGCGAGGATCAATACGAATGAGTAGACAAAGGCGGCCGTAGCCGCTTTGCCCACGCCCTCCGCCCCCGGTTGGCAATTGAATCCGCGATAGCAACTGACAATCGCAATGATGGCGCCAAAAAAGAAACTCTTGAAAATGCCCATGAACAGGTCGAACCCGACCACGCCTTCACGCGAATGATGCAAATAGGCGGCCCGGTCAATTCCGAGAATCACCACGCTATAAAAATAGCCGCCGACGATCCCCATGAAGTCCGCCATGATCGTCAGCGCGGGAATCAAAAGCAGGCAGGCCATGAAACGCGGTACGACCAGATAATGAATGGGATCGGCCCCCATCGTCGTCAACGCATCGATTTGCTCGGTGACACGCATCGTGCCGAGCACGGCCGCCATCGCTCCACCAACCCGTCCGGCGAGCATCGTCGCGGCCAGCACCGGTCCGAGTTCACGAACCAGCGACGTGTTGATCACGACGCCGAGACGACTGGCCAGCCCGATGGCTTGAAATTGATAGTAACTCTGAACCGCTAAAACCATGCCGATGAATGTGCCCGTCAAGGCCACAACGGGCAGACTGAGCACGCCGACTTGGTAGAAATTGGTCAACAGCGTGCCGCGCCGCGGCAGCCGCGTGAACATCCACCCCAGCATCTGCCAGGTGAAACATGCCAGATCGCCAATCGCAGCGATACCATCGACAACCGCCGTCCCCCACTGCATCACCCAGGCATGCAGCGGTCCCGGTAGCCGCGTTGGCAGCGTCAATCGGCGATCTCGCTCGAGAGCCCTGGAATCGCCCGACATTGAAAAAACCTCGCGGTGGACCAACCCATGAAAATCGCACTCGCTGCGATACCCTACTCCGTCGGAGTGGGGGCGCAGCCAGAGTGCCTGTGTTGGATTGTATCGGCGAGATAAGAAATGCGGATTAGCTAATTTCTAACGATTGCCAAACCGCTTCGCGACAGCGGCCCCACAACGCCGCGTCGAATCAACGCCGCGTCGAATCAACGCCGCCGAGCAGGTCTGAGAAACTGCTGCGGTCCCTCAGACCGTTGGGGCGCTAGCGGGCTGTTGATTGGGTAACCTGGGTCACCCGGTTCACTGAGTGACTGTCGCTCAGTCCGACTTGCGGTTGAACAAACCCTTCTTGGGATCTCGCTTGGAAATCCCGGCTCGGTCCATCAAGGAACTTTTCATCACTTCCTCGATGTAATTGTCGTCCGGCGGCGGGGGACCATAGGCACCGAGCACCTGCGGATCGTACTCGAGAACGTAGTGGTGCCGCGCGATGGTCACTTTGCACTTGGGATCGGCGCGTTTCCGAATCACCGGCCGCCCATCCACTTTCGTACCGTTGCGACTGTTCAAATCGCGAATAAACCAATAGCCATTTTCCAGCGTCATCCGACAGTGCTGGCTGGACACGTTGGGAAAGTCCAAGCAAATATCGCAATGCTTGCGACGGCCGATCAGCAGATTATTCTTCATCAGCGGGATCGGATCGCCACCGCCGGTGGGGGTCAGTTGACCAAACGCACCAGCTAAATCGTCTACTTGCTTTTCACTCATGACACTTCCGCGGAAAACGTCGCTCAGTGGGAATTTAGGACACTTCAGTATACTGAAGATTATAGAAACTGCGCGTCGAAATCTCCAGCGTTCAATTCAGAACAAGTCGAGAATTCGCCGTATCCGAGCAGCGACGTGCAGATCGGTCTCCCGTGCAAGTTGATGGTGCAAACTCGCCCGCACGGCCGCAGCCTGATCCTTTCCAATCGATAGATTCTCTCCCAGAGACGATGCCATCTGCAACCGCACCCGACGGTCGGGATCGTCGAAGACAAGTGATAACCAGGGTTCCGTTGCGATTTGGCCGGAGCGGGCCAGAGAATCGATCAGCAAAATCCGCTCATCCGGCCCTGCGGCGGTCCATTTCGTGGCCAATTCGAGCTGCGACTCCGAAAAACCCCGCGTGACGAGCTCGTGACGGGCCCGCTCGACCGGCTCCACGGCGGGGCGTGAAGGGTGACCCAGCACTGCCACATCGCCGAGCGTCGCCACCGCTGCAGGGTCGTCATCGGTGGCAGCGGCGGACACTTGGATCACGCGGCCAACCGGCCGACGCGCCGATATAGCAGGACTGTACGCGGAGGTTGACTCACCGGGCCTGATCGGGCGCAGCGGCGCGGTGACACCATGCGGCAACGCTTGCAAACTTGCGGGTGCTGTCATTGCTGGAGACGTCCGCGCGTCGTTTTCCAAGCGTGCCTGCCGAGTTCCCGCCCGGACAATTTGAGGGGCTTGGGTGCTGGCCGGCGGCGGCCAATCGGTCCACCCTGATTGGCGAACTTGTGTCGAAGGCCGAACGACCTTGCTGACGGAGTGACGCTTCTCGTCGGAGTCCAGTTTTGTGGGAGAGTTGACCAACGTCGCAGTCGCCGGTGCATGGCCGTCGAGTGCTGCGAGTAATCGATTGGCGGAGGCGAGCAGGTCGGACGACTTGCCAGGGGCGGACGAAAATTCGAGAATCGATTGCTGCAACAATTCGCGTGCCCGCCCGCACTGAACGGGCCCCGGTTTCGCTGATTGCCCCCTCTCCTGCGATCGTAAAAACGTCGCCGCGATAGCCTGAATCAACTGTTCGTGCGAGGTTTGGGCAGCGGCGGGTGACAGCGTGATCCAATCATTTTGCAATCGCTGCAGAAGGGTGAACGCGGACACGGAGATTGCTTCATCGTCGGCGGACAACTTGTCGACCAACGGTTCAATCGCGTCGGCCCCGAAATCGGCGATTTGAGTTAAGCGGTTTTGCTTCGCTGCAGCATCGAGGTCGTCAAAACCAGCGACCAAACGCGAGAGCAGGAACTGCTTGCCAAAAAACACGCCCCCCAGCAATAGAGTGGTCAACGCCAGTGTGACCACGAGCGTCTTGACCGCACGCAGGAACCGAGACTTCGCCGACGGCTCACTGGCAGCGAGCACCCGCGAAAACGGATTGGGAGTGTCGCCCCACCCCGATTCGTCCTCGTGGCCAGATCGCTCCGCCGTTGCCAGGGGAACGCCATCTCGCGGGTGATGTGCCGAGGGTGCCGTCGGATGGGATGAACGATTCGATTGAGAATGCGGGGACATACCCTCGATTGTGCCTGTGGCCATGAAATGACGGCAAGATCAATTCAGTCGGATCGGCGGAGCGATCCGGCGACAATTAGGGGGGCGAGCCCGCCAGAGGACTGGGCTTGATGAAGGGGATGCGATATTCTGCTGCGCGTGAATATACCTGATTTTGCTACCGAATCGTCGTTCCCACCCATTCGCACTGTCGCGGTGATTGGGCTGGGGCTGCTTGGCGGCAGCGTCGCGAAGTCGCTCCGCCGATCGGGTGGGGATTCGAGTGTGAGACTGATCGGCTGGGCGCGACGGGCGGAAACTCGTGAATTCGCGATCAACAATGACCTCGTCGACGCCGTCTCAGACGATTTCATCGAAGCATCCATGCTGGCCGATCTCGTGGTCATCGCGACGCCGGTCGACCGAATCGCGGAATATGCGATCCAAATTGCCGCTGCCTGCCCCCACGTGGCGATCACCGACGTGGGTAGTACCAAGTGCGGTATTGTCCAAGCGGTCACGGCGGATCCAGCGACCGCCGCCCGCTTTGTCGCGGCACACCCCATCGCGGGAAGCGAAAAAACAGGAATCGAAAACGCTCGCGACAATCTTTTCGACCACAAATTGGTTGTGATCACGCCCTCGGGGCATGAGTCGGCGGGCGTGGTCGAGGCCGTCGATGAGTTTTGGAAGTCGACAGGTGCGAGGACGCTGCAATTATCGCCACAGCGGCACGATGATTTAATGGCCGTCACGTCCCATGCACCGCATTTGCTCTCCGCTGTCGTGGCCCGGCAGGTGCCTGAGGAAGCGGTCCCCATGGTCGGCCCGGGCTGGCTCGACACCACTCGGATCGCGGCGGGCGACGAGGGCCTCTGGACCGCCATCGTGTGTGAAAATCGAGCCGCTATCCTTGCGGCAATGCAGGCCGCGGCCCAAGATTTATCGCAGTTAATCAAAATCATCGAGACCGCCGACGACGACGCGCTGACCGCATACCTCCGCGACGCCAGAACCAAACGCGAAGCCGCCCAACCCCACCTCCCCCCACCGCATTAACCAACGCCGGCCTCGCTGCCTTCTCCTTGTCTTCTCCCCCCACTCTCAAAACCGAGCCCCAGACATGCCGCTTTGGCAAATCGACATTCATCCGGCACCCCAGCAAATCGACCGGGTGGGACTGCATACTGCTGACGAAATTCACCAGCTCGGTTTGGGCAGCGATCTGACGGTCGCGGCGGCGCGGGGTTTTCTCGTGCAAGGCGAGATCAGCGGCGAACAAGCCGAATCGGTCGCGGCAACATTGTTGGCCGATACCGTCACCGAGCGGCTGGTGATCGGGCGCGTTAGCGAGAGCGGCGACAGTGACGTGCTCTCCGAGCCGCCCGAGTCGATGATGGAGAATCTTGCCGAGCGGGGCATTGAGGACCACCCGCACCTGGTGCACGTGATGAGCAAACCGGGCGTGATGGATCCGGTCGCCGCGAGTACGCAGAGTGCGCTGGCCGACAGCGGACTCGACGCGGGAGCGGTCAAGACGTTCCGCAAGTACTGGATTTCAGGCGTGGACGAGGCGGGGCTCGATGCGATCTGTCGCCGCGCGCTGTCGAACGATTCAATTGAACAGTTCGTCGTCGGCCCGTTGCGGATGAACGAACTCGGAGTCGGATCGGAAAGCAAGTTTGAGCTGGTGCGAGTGCCGATTCGCAGCCTCGACGACGCGGGACTCGAACAGTTGTCCAAAGATGGCCAGCTGTACCTGACCCTCGTCGAGATGCAAACGATCCGCGACCATTTCGTGTCTCTCGATCGTGACCCCACCGATATCGAACTCGAGACCGTTGCGCAAACCTGGTCGGAACACTGCAGCCACAAAACGCTGGCCGGTCGCATCCACTATCGCGGTCCCGCCGCCGATGGCACCCCCGGAGGTGACGAGCGGCAATACAGCAACATGCTCAAGGAAACGATCTTCGCCGCGACGCAGTCCATCCGCCGCACGCTCGGCGAGAAAGATTGGTGCGTGAGCGTATTCAAGGACAACGCGGGGGTCGTCACGTTTGACGACGAGGACCATGTTTGTTTCAAAGTCGAAACACATAACCATCCCTCGGCGCTGGAACCCTACGGCGGCGCCAACACCGGCATCGGCGGTGTGATCCGCGACCCCATGGGCACGGGCATGGGCGCCAAGCCCATCTGCAATACGGACGTGTTCTGTTTCGCACCACCGGATGTGACCCCCGATGAACTGCCGCCGGGAGTCCTCCATCCCCGCCGCGTGATCCAAGGCGTCGTCTCAGGAGTGCGTGACTACGGCAACCGAATGGGTATCCCAACGGTCAATGGGGCGGTGTACTTTGACCGTCGCTACCTCGGCAATCCACTGGTCTACTGCGGCAATGTCGGGATCCTTCCCGTGGGGATGGAAGACAAAGAGGTCAAAGCAAACGATCTAATTGTCGCGATCGGCGGACGGACCGGACGCGATGGTATCCACGGAGCAACCTTCAGTAGCGCCGAACTGACCAGCGAATCGGAAACGCTCTCGGGCGGATCGGTGCAGATCGGCAACGCGATCACCGAAAAAATGGTCCTCGACGTGATGCTGCAGGCTCGCGATCGCGGGCTTTACAACGCCGTCACGGATTGTGGTGCGGGTGGGTTCAGTAGCGCCGTCGGCGAGATGGGCGAAGAACTCGGAGCCGAGGTGTGGCTGGAAAAGGCACCACTGAAATACGACGGGCTGACCTATACGGAAATCTGGATTTCGGAGGCTCAGGAACGGATGGTCTTCGCCGTACCGGAATCAAAGTGGGACGAGCTTCGCGAATTATGCGAGAGCGAAGGTGTCGAGGCGGCGGCGATTGGACGCTTCGTGCCGACAGGCCGCTTGAAACTGACCTATCAAGGCGAACTGGTCGGCGACATGACGATGTCATTCCTGCATGACGGGCGGCCACCGGTTATCCGCGACGCGGTATACCATCCGCCCACAGTCACCCCGTTGGCCATTGAAAACCGCGATGCGGCAGCCAACACCCAAACGCTACTGGCGATCTTGGGAAGTTACAACGTGGCCAGCAAACACTGGGTGATCCGCCAATACGATCATGAGGTGCAGGCCGGCAGCGTGATCAAACCGCTCGTTGGCCCCCAATGCGACGGCCCCGGCGACGCCGCCGTCGTGCGTCCGAAACTCACCAGCAAACGCGGCCTGGTCATTTCATGTGGCATGAATCCGCATTACGGGGATTTTGATACCTACCACATGGCAACGTCCGCCATCGACGAAGCCATGCGGAATGCTGTTGCTGTGGGTGCCGATCCCTCGAAGATCGCGATCCTCGACAATTTCTGTTGGGGGTATACCGATCGGGCTGAGACACTCGGATCGCTCGTCCGAAGTGCGATCGCCTGCCAAGACATGGCGGAAGTGTTGCAAACACCGTTCGTCAGCGGCAAGGATAGCTTGAATAACGAGTTTAGCTATTTCGACGACGGCGGCGAGAAACACACGATCGGAATCCCGCCGAGCCTGCTGATCAGTGCGATGGGTCAGATCGCGGATGTCAGCAAGTCGATCACGATGGATTTGAAGGACGCCGGTAACGTGCTGCTGCTCATCGGACGAACGCGGCGAGAACTGGGTGGTTCCCACTACAGCCTCGTCGAGAACGTGAGCGGTGGTGACGTTCCGCAGGTTGACCCGGAGTTTGCGAAACAGGTCTTTGCAACCGTCCACGCCGCAATCATCGATGGCGAACTCCGTTCGTGTCACGATCTAAGTGAAGGCGGACTGGCGGTCGCAGCGGTGGAAATGGCACTCGCCGGTGGGCTCGGTTTGAAGATTTCGCTCGATGATGTTTCGCGTGTGGACGGCGAAGGCAACCCCCTGAGCAGCAGCGAAGTCTTGTTCAGCGAATCCAATACGCGGTTCCTGATCGAAGTGGAATCCAACCGGGTTGACGATGTGACCGCGAGATTTTCGAAAGCCGGCGTGCCACTGACACGACTCGGCGAAGTGACATCGGGCACTTCCGTGCAGGTCCGTGATCGCGATGACGCCGTACTTGACGTCGATATCGCGGTGGCGAAATCGGCTTGGCAGGCTCCCCTGGATTGGCACTGAGAAATCATGAAATCACGAACGAAAAAACCGAATTCGAAACCGAATTCGAAACCAAATTCGAAGTCGAAGTCGAAATCAAAGTCACCGGGAAAGCCCACCAAGCTGCGGATCATCGGCGGTGACATGGGCGGGCGTACCGTCACGTACCATGGGGAAGAGTTCACCCGCCCGATGCGCGACAGCGTGCGGGAAAACCTGTTCAATATCCTCGGCCTCGGCTTGCGTGGGACGACCGCATTCGACCTATTCGCCGGCACCGGTGTGTTGGCGTTTGAGGCCATCAGTCGTGGCGCGGTCCGAGCGGTGGCTGTCGAACCGATCAAACAGGCGGCCGACCAGATTCGCAAGACGGTCGAGCATCTCGAGCTCGAAGACAAGTTCCAACTCGTTCAGGGCGATGCGTTCGCCGTGGCGAATCGACTGCTGACGTGCAGCGGTGAAGACGATACGCCGTGGGTCGTGTTCCTCAGCCCGCCATACCGGTTTTGGAACGATCCCGAAATATTCCCCAAGCTCGCCGCGATCATCCGCCACGTCCAGAGCCACGCACCACCGGGCAGCATCTTAGTCACCGAGACCGATTACACCTTCGACACCGACCTCCTCCCTGCGGGTGACTGGGACATTCGCGCCTACGGCATCACCCGGCTCTCGTTCATCGAACCGGGCAACCACTGCGGCATGAACCTTCCCGATACCCTGGAACTATAGACAAACCGGCCCAAAGTCGCCGAGCGACGGCAGCAGCGTCCGCGCTCTGATCCCTGTCGCCCCCGCGGGGCTTGCGGTAGCCTGGGCTACCATTGTCCCGACAAGCAAGTCCGACTCGGACGGGGGCAATGGGTCCCCTCCACCCGCCTGTCCGCCCGAGCGCTGAAAGAAAGAAACCCAATGCAACTTCTCGACACGATTTCCCGCATCGTTCACATCGCCACGGCGATCACACTGGTTGGCGGCAGCGTGTTCACGCTTTTTGTATTGCTACCGTCGATCAAAGCCCTTTCCGAAGACGCGCGCCAACAGCTGGCCACGGCCATCAATGGGCGCTGGAAGCGGTTCATCCACGGGGGCATTCTGCTGTTTTTGCTGAGTGGTTTCTACAACTACTTCCGCGCGATGCCCGCTCACAAAGGGGACGGGTTGTATCACGGATTGCTGGGAACGAAGATGTTGCTCGCCTTTGCGGTCTTCTTTTTCGCCTCGGTCCTGGTGGGACGAAGCGCAGGCACGGAGGGCATGCGATTGAACCGGAAAAAGTGGCTAAGCGTGATTGTGATCCTGGCCGCAATCATCGTCACGATTTCGGGCTTCCTAAAGGTTCGTGGTGTGATGCTCTAAGCGGTCACACGCTACGGAATCTCGACGTTGACACCGCATCCTTGATCCGAATGCCGTCAGCCACCCGGTGACGGCACCATCGAACCGAATGTTGGATGGCATCGGATCACGCACGCCACTCGACTGCTCGGCTGATCGGCTCATTCAACCAACCGCCCCGCAAACAGGCACCTGCGGCGAATTGCCGCGCAGCTAGCACGCTTGGAAATCTATCTGCTAGAATGCTGAAGTTGCGTAGCGAGATTTATCGCGGCCCCGTTTCAGCGCGTCTCCCAGGGCGCTTCTTATCGTTTCGACACCGAGGAATAAAATGGCGACAGTGACGTCGACCGATGTCCCGCAGAGCGGATCTGGCGACAGCCATGTCGCGACCGACGCGGGCCGCATGGAACAGTTCTCATACGATGACTCGATCGTGCGTTTGTTTGCGATCGCGACAATCGTGTGGGCGTTGGTGGCCACACTTGTCGGCCTGACCGTCGCCGTGCTGCTGGTATTGCCGGGTATTTCGGGCGGTATTGAGTGGATCAATTTTGCACGCCTGCGGCCACTGCATACCAACGCAGCGATTTTTGCGTTTGCGGGCAATGCCATTTTTGCCGCGGTCTATTACAGTACCCAGCGACTGTGCAAGGCGCGAATGTGGAGCGATGTGCTCAGCCGCATGCACTTCTGGGGCTGGCAAATGATCATCGTGCTCGCCGCGATGACGCTGCCGCTGGGGATCACCCAGAGCAAAGAATACGCGGAACTCGAGTGGCCGATCGACATCCTGATCGCGATCGTGTGGTTGTTCATCTTTGGTGGCAACTTTTTGATGACGCTAATCCACCGCCGCGAACGGCACATGTACGTGGCCCTGTGGTTTTACATCGCCACGATTGTCACCGTGGCATTGCTGCACATTTTCAATAATCTCGTTGTGCCCATTGGCCTCTGGGCAAGTATTCCGATTTACGCGGGCGTTCAAGACGCATTCATGCAGTGGTGGTATGGCCACAACGCGGTCGCGTTCTTCTTGACGACACCGTTCCTCGGTTTGATGTACTACTTCCTGCCGAAAGCGGCCGAGCGGCCGATCTTCAGTTACCGATTGAGCATCATCCACTTCTGGTCGCTGGTATTTATTTATATCTGGGCCGGTCCTCACCACCTGCACTTCACTTCGCTGCCCGAATGGGCCAGCACGCTGGGGATGCTCTTCAGCGTCATGCTGTGGATGCCGAGTTGGGGCGGGATGCTCAATGGACTGCTGACGCTACGTGGAGCATGGCACAAAGTCGCGGTCGACCCAGTGCTGAAGTTCTATGTCGTGGGCGTCACGTTCTACGGGATGGCCACTTTTGAAGGCCCCGCATTGGCGGTTAAATCGATCAATGCCTTCACGCACTATACGGACTGGACCATCGCTCACGTGCATGCGGGTGCGTTGGGGTGGAACGGGTTCATGGCATTCGGCATGCTGTACTGGCTGATGCCGCGAATTTTCCAAACCAAAATGTGGAGCGAGAAACTCGTCAGTCTGCACTTCTGGATTGGCACGATCGGCATCCTGCTATACATCGTACCGATCTATGCAGCAGGCTTGATGCAGGGCTGGATGTGGCGTGCGATGGACGATACAGGGCACTTGATGTACCCAGACTTCATCGAAACGACGCAGTCGATCGTGCCACTGTGGTGGTTGCGAGTAGTCGGCGGCGCGCTGTACTTCAGTGGCGTCGTGATGCTCGGCGTGAACGCGTTGATGACATGGAAACAACGGCCGTCGGAGTACGATGTCCCCGTCGTCACAGCACCTCGCTTGAGTGCCCAATACAACCCACACGAGAAGGAACGCAAGAGCCCGCTCGAAGGGGTCGCCGTGCTCGAGGTCACCAAGAAAATCGAATCGTTTGCCTGGATGGGTTGGCACCGCCGCTGGGAACGCCTGCCGGTGAAATTCACCGTGCTGGTGACGGTCGCTGTGGTTGTCGCAACACTGTTCGAGGCCATCCCGGCGTTCTTGATTCGCAACAACGTGCCCACGATCGCAACCGTCAAACCCTACACACCGCTGGAACTGGCAGGTCGTCACATCTTTGTTTCGGAGGGCTGCTACAACTGCCACTCGCAACAAATTCGCCCGATGGTCTCCGAAACGAAACGGTATGGGGAATACAGCAAACCAGGAGAAGGTATCTACGATCGACCGTTCCAGTGGGGCAGTCGGCGGATTGGTCCAGACTTGGCGCGGGAAGGTGGCAAGCAGAGCAGTTTTTGGCATTGGACGCACTTTGAGAACCCTCAAAACGTCTCGCCTGGATCGGTCATGCCCGATTATGCCCACCTGTTGACTGAGGACATGAAGTACGACGCGATCGCGCCGCATGTCCAAGCCGCTGCCTACTTGGGTGCCGAGTATTCGGACGAAGACCTCAACGACACCGCAACGGTCGCAATGCGTCAAGCGGAGCGGATCGCAGCGGAAATCGTCGAGCAGGGTGGTCCGGCCAAAACGTATGAGAAACAAGCGGTTGCATTGATCGCGTTTCTTCAACGCGTTGGGATCGACTTGTTCGCCGAAGAAGAAGTTCCGGCGACGGAAGTTCCGGCGACGCCTGCCGAGGAGGCCGCACCAGACGTCGCGTCAGACGAACAGGCGACCGAGGATGCGGCGAGCGTCCCTGCCGCTTGATTGACACAAACTTATACACCGGTGGTACGTGCCACCGACACACTGGGAAGGATCAAGACGAATGATCAAAGATTTAGTATGTGCGTTGGACTATTCGGTTTGTGCCGAATGGGCGCTCGCGCTTTTCGTGGTGGCGTTTGCCACGATCACCTATGGCACGCTCAGGCTCAGTCAAGACGCGTCGGATCGGTTTGCGTCGATTCCTCTCTCTGACGATGTGGAGGACCCCCGTTCATGAATACCAAGCCTCCTGAACACTCGCACGATGCCGACGATGCGCACACGACCGGGCACGTCTACGATGGCATCGAAGAATTCGACAATCCTTTACCAGGATGGTGGAAATGGATCTTCGTCGCCACCATCGCGTTCTGCCCGCCCTATTGGTTGTATTACCAAGGCGGGACGCCCGGTCGCTCGATCCAAGACGCATACTCGGTGGCCCTCGCCGAAAACACGCGATTGCAGTTCGATGAGATTGGCGAACTCCAGCCCACTGAACCAACCATCTTGAAATACATGCACGATGACAGTTGGCGGCGGGTGGGACGAATTGTGTTTCAAACCAACTGCGTCTCCTGCCACGGTCGTGAAGGAGAAGGCAAAGTCGGCCCGAACCTGACCGACGAGTTCTACAAGAACGTCAACAACCTCACCGACATCGCCAGCGTCATCAATAACGGTGCCGCCGCAGGTGCGATGCCGAAATGGTCGAACCGTTTACACCCCAACGAAATTGTCCTCGTTGCCGCCTACGTGGCGAGCTTGCGTGGCGAAGATCTGCAAGGCCCTCGCGGTCCTGAAGGCAAAACGATCCCGCCATGGCCAGAGCCGACGGCCAGCGAAGAGGATAAACCCGCCAACGAATCCTAATGTGATCCCATGAGCAGTCCTGAAACCGATTCAATGCACGATGAGTGGGACTCGGCTGCCTACGACGTGCTCAGCACCCTGAAATCCGACGGCAGCCGCCGTTGGCTGCGACCACGCCTGTCGATGGGCGAGTGGTGGAAGAAACGCCGCGTCGTCGCGTATCTGCTGATGATCGTGTTTGTCATGATTCCGCACTTGCGGATCGGTGGCAAACCGGTTGTGTTGATGGATTTGGTCTCACGCCAGTTAACGGTACTGGGCAAGACGTTTTATCCGACGGACACATTGATCCTGGCATTCGGGATGCTAGCCGTGTTTATCAGCGTTGTGCTGGTGACGGCGGTTGCCGGTCGGGCTTGGTGTGGATGGGGATGTCCGCAAACGGTGTACATGGAATTCCTGTTCCGTCCCATCGATCGCTTTTTTGAAGGCTCGGTCGGCCGTGGCGGCAAACCCAAAGCCGATATGGGCGGCCTGCGCAGTGTTGCGAGGATCATCGTCTACCTGCTGTTGTGCATGTTCCTTGCGCACACCTTCTTAGCGTACTTCGTCGGTACCGAACGATTGGCTCAGTGGGTTCGCTCCTCGCCATTTGAGAACCCTTCGGCGTTCTTGGTCATGGCGGGCGTGACCGCGTTGATGATGTTCGACTTCCTGTATTTCCGCGAACAAATGTGCACGCTCGCGTGCCCGTACGGTCGCTTCCAATCCGTGATGCTCGATGAGCAATCTAAAATTGTCGCTTATGACCCGGTGCGTGGCGAACCACGCGCCAAGGGCAAGCGGCCTGCGGCGACGCCAGCCGGGGATTGCGTGGACTGCCATCAATGTGTGGTCGTCTGTCCGACGGGAATCGACATTCGCGAAGGCTTGCAAATGGAGTGCATCAACTGCACCCAGTGCATCGATGCGTGCGACAACGTGATGGTGCGAGTGGGGTTGCCGAAGGGATTGATCCGGTACAGCTCGCAAGACGAGATCGCCCGCAAACCCAAAAAAGTGTTCCGCGCCCGAACGATCGCCTATCCAGTGCTGCTACTCGCGGTGCTGAGCGGGTTCGCATGGGCAGTGAGCAGCAAAGTGGGCTTTGACGCGCGGCTGCTGCGTGGCAAAGGGGCCCCCTTTTCGATCACGGCCCAAGGCAATGTCAATAACTCGTTCCGCTTGCGTTTGGTCAACCGCACCAGCGAACCCCAACAGTACACGCTCTCGGTAACGACCCCAGAAAACGTGTCGCTCGAGGTCCTGCAAGATGACCTCCTCAAACTGCCGCCCGGCGGCAACGTGCTCGTACCGCTGAGCGCAGAGTTCCGCCCCACTCAAACCCGTGGTAGCGGCAACAAGGCGGCAATCTTGACCGTGCAAGACGGGCAGGATCGAAAGCACGAAATCGCCTTCAAGCTGCTCGGTCCCCGATAGTGATCGTTGCCAGAGAGCCCCCGTCCGCCTGAGCGGAGACAGGACGCCATCACGACCGTGCAGACGGTTGTGAAAGTGTCCCCAATCGCCGGGGGCGGTGAGTCGCCGCAATGAACAGAATCAGCGCCAGCCACACGAATACGAACCCGCCCATCCGCGTGCGATCGAGAGCCTCGTTGTAGAGCACTGCGCCAACGAGGAACTGCAGCGTAGGGCCTACATATTGCAGAATACCGATCAGCGACAAATCCAGCTTGCGAACGGCCGTGGCAAATAGCACCAGTGGGGTGATCGTGATCACGCCCGCGAACAACAGCATCGTCGTCACGCGGAGCGATTCTAACTGAAACGCGCTGGTCCCCTCCCTAACTTGCCATCCCAGGTATATCGCCGCGGGAATCACCAAGACGGTGACTTCGATCCACAGCCCGACCAGTGGCGGCAAATGCGCGTGTTTCTTAACCAGTCCATAGATCCCGAAGGATGAGGCCATCAGCATGGACACCCAAGGCAACCCTCCCGTGCCGATCGCCATGATGCCAACCCCCACCGCTGCAACGGCGACCGCAACCCATTGCCATCGATCGAGACGTTCACCCAAAACCAGCACGCCCAAGAGCACGTTGACCAACGGGTTGATGTAATAGCCCAGCGACGCATCCAGCACCCGCCCGTGATTGACTGCCCAAATGAATGCGAACCAATTGATCACAATCATGATTGCAGCGACGCCATGGATCATCCACACGCGAGGATTGCGAAGCTCACGCAGCACGGACCGCCCGCCGCCCCACCATCCACGATACATCAGAATCGGCAGCATGATGGCCAATGAAACGAACGACCAAACGATGCGGTGGCAGACGAGTTCAGTCGAATTGGCAACGTCGACCAGATGCCAATAGATCGGAAACAGTCCCCACAAGGTGTGGGCACCAACGGCGCAGACCAACCCGATCCGATCAATCGAGGGCGCGGCGTCTGGCGATGAATCGGTGGCAGATGACACAGGTAGGATGCGAGCGGCTGGTTGGTGACCCAACAAGAATCGTCGGAAAGTCGCTGATCACTCCGCAATCAGGGCGATCGATCGCGGGGCGATCAGCGACTTTCCTTAGTTCCTGCGGTCCAATGTCAGAAACCCGCCCAATCTCGCCCACAGCCGTGGCGAGGTCAATGAGTGCGTTCGAGCGTTCATGTGTCTCGGCATCGACCGGATTACCGATTGGCCTCGTGCAGCAGGGCGATCGCAGTGCGTTCCTGAGCCATCGGTAATGACGCAGTGAAGCGGCGAAGTGCTGCCAACGGACTGCATTCGCCTTCGCTCATCGCCTGTTTGAGTGCCGCACCCACCTGATGCTGCACTGACTCGCGCTCATTGAGCCCTGAGTCGCCACGCGACAGTTTATCGCCCGAACGTGCATTGTTTCTGACGGGTGCCCCCATCCCCATCCAGTCGGCACCGGTGACCAGCAGGGCTTCGCCGGCGAGCAAGGTAGTCTCGTGATTCATGATCGGCAGTTCTGTCGGAAACCCATCGGTCGTCGATCCGGTGGCACGGCCCAAACTCAAGGGGCGATAGCCGTGCTTGGAAACAATCAGACTGGACCACTGACCGATGGACGAAATCACGGCGTGCCCCGTTTCGGGATCCACGTGAGCATAGAGCAGCGATAGGTTCGGACATCCCGATTCATCAACCGCACCATCACGCACCTGCAGCATGCTGTGCAAGATCCGCGTCAGCGCGTCTTGAGGTGTGTGGCGATAACCGATGTGAGCTTGCAGTGCGGCGCGGGCAACGGTGGCATCAAGCATATCGACAAGATTGCCGGCAGGACTCCAGTCGTGCCCAAACTGGCACATTGCCAGCGAGAGGATACCGTCGGGAAGGACGTCCCAGTGGTGCCAGCTCTGGGCAACCGACAGCGGGGATTCCACCATCCCATCGACCGCCCAGTGCCGTGCCAGTCGACTTCCCATCGGCAGCGTCTCTTGCTGCCAATCGGCGATCTGCTCCACCCAATCTTTTGCATCGGCGGACCATTCCGCGGCAGTCGACAGGGTGCTCGAAGGCAATGGTTCCATCGCTTCGACAAATTGCTCCACATCGAAATCGGGCTCGACCGCGTCGTCGAGTCGCTGCGGTTGACCGGCACCGTCGACCTGCTTGAGCGAGACAAGAATGTGGCAAACGTTGGCGGCGGCGAGCCTCGCGGCGGCCTTCGTTTGGTCGTTATAGGGTTGTGACTCGTTGCTAAAGAACCACATCGTACCAATCGGCAGGTCCGTCCCACCCAAGCAGATGCAGTGGGCTGAGGCAAACGATTCGGGAGACGCATGCTGGTCAACACGACTCGCTGGCAAGTCTTCGATGGTATGGTTCCCTTGCACCATGGCCTCTAAGTCACCACGAGCGCCACGCAGCGGACGAGATGCCCCCAGCCGATCCCGAGCGGGCATTCCAAACACAAATCGTGTCGTCAATAGCTCCGTTGCTTCATCGAGCATGTAGATCACCGCGGCGGTAGATCCGGTCGCGAGCGTCGCATCGGCTAAAATCTGATTGATTTGCTCGCTGCCTTTCTGGGCGACCGAGTCCTTGAGAATGACCGCCGCGCGAGCGGCCAACTCCGTTTGCTGAACCTGCTGATCGGTGGTGACGCCGACTTGGATCGCGTCTTCCGGTTCGCATTCGGCGGGATGCAGTTTCAGATAGCTCGGCGGTGGTGTAATCACGAAATCGTCAACCCGATGTGAGGAGTGCGGAGTGAATCAACTTGATAGACCCATCGTCGCCACGTCGCATCTTTCCTCAGCAGATCAACCGGCAAAGTTTACTTTGCTTACCACCACGACCGTGCAATCGGTGCAGGCGGAATAACGCGTTCCCAAAACGCTGCCGGTGCAGAGCATTGCAGACGCGCAGATACGCGGTAGGATGCCCGTGAAGTGATCGTGCGATCGCTTTCCCGAACCATCTCCCCCGCGACCAGAACGATGGATCGCCGAGCGATCCACGCCCCTAACTGTTCCGACAATCTCAACCGCGAAGACGAGCCAACCCACCATGTCTGATGTCAGCGAAAGTTCACTCATCGAAGTCGACCGTGATGCAGCCTTGGAGCGGTTCATGCAATTAACGTCCATCTGCGGCCGCAGTGGCGAGGAGGCGGACGTGGCTACCGCGATTACCCAAACGCTGATCGCTGCTGGGCTCGATCCAGCCATGATCACGTACGACGATGCGCAGCAGCGAACCCGCATTCGAGGCAACTGTGGCAATTTGATCATCAGCTTGCCGGGGGACGAGAACCTACCACGGACGATGCTGTCGGCGCATATGGATACGGTGCCGATTTGCTTGAACGCCGAGCCTGTACTGCGAGACGATCCGGAACTGGGCCAGATCGTGGTGGCCGCAGGTGAAACGGGCCTGGGCGGCGATGATCGAGCGGGGTGTGCGATCATCCTGACCGCGATTTTGGAACGGCTACGGTTTGCCGCCGCGCATCCCGAGGCCGTGCTCGGGCCAGCGGTCGTGACGTTCTTGATCCAGGAGGAAGTCGGTCTCGAGGGCGCCCGGCATATCGACGCGACGAAGATCGGACGCGTCGATCAGGCCTTCAACTTTGACGGTGGGGCCATGAACATGATCCGCCACGGTGCCATTGGCGGCGAGCGAATGCAGGCGGTGGTACATGGGTTCGCCTCCCACGCGGGAGCGGCACCCGAGCGGGGTGTTAGTGCGATCGTGATCGCGGCCAAGGCGATTGCGGCGCTGCATGACGCGGGTTTGCTCGGACGGATCGAGATCGATGGCAAACGGGGCACGGCCAACGTCGGCGTGATCGAGGGCGGCGAGGCCACCAATGTCGTCACCCCCGAAGTCCGACTGCGGATCGAAGCCCGCAGCCATGACGCGGAATTCCGAGGCTGGATCGTCAGCCAAATTCGCGAAGCGCTGCAGCGCGCGGCCGCCGAGGTGACCGATGCCTCAGGCCGCTGCGGGCGAATTGAATTCAGCAGCAACGTCGACTACGAGGCGTTCGCCTTGAGCCTGGACCACCCGTCCGTGCAAGCGGCCCGACTCTGGGTTTCCAAACTAGGGCGCGAGCCCATTTGCGAGGTTGCCAATGGTGGTCTCGACGCGAATTGGCTGTTTCTGCACGGGATCGCCGCCGTGACGCTGGGTTGTGGCCAAGCGGCGATACATACCGCCGACGAATATCTTGTCGTCGCGGACTACCTCGATGCCTGTCGGCTGGCAGCCTCGATCCTGGTGGCGAATTTGTAGCATCGGTACTAGGTTCGACTCTGCAGGGCGTTTATACTCGGTAGCAATGGTAACGGACGAAACCGGAGACACCGGCGGCGTGCTTCCCCTGCTCATATACTCCCCATACGTGCGGCGAGCGCTCTCAGCACTCGCTCACCCCTTCCCACCGGCATTTTTCGCTTGTCTGTTTCTTGGCATCCCGGAGTACAAGTCGCCGAGCTGACCCATGTGGGGATGCGCCGGGCAAACAATCAAGACTCCTACGCCGTGATGGTTGCAGAGTCAGAGGAACGCTTTGAGCGACGAGGGCACTTGTTTGTCGTCGCCGACGGCATGGGGGCTCACGCCGCGGGCGAACTGGCGTCGAAGATCGCCTGTGAACAGATCGCGATGCGGTATGTCGGCTCGCAAATGAGCGATGTCGGGCAAGCACTTGGGGAAGCCGTTCATCGCGCCAATACGGCGATCTATGAACGCGGCCAGAGCAATCCCGAATTTCACAACATGGGCACGACGGCGAGCGCATTGGTGCTCGCCCAAGGACGTGGTTACGTTGCTCAAGTCGGGGATTCGCGTGTCTATCGACTGCGTAACGGGATCCTCGAACAACTCACCTTCGATCATTCGCTCGTCTGGGAAATGGAGGCGAGCGGCCAAGTCAGCAGCGATAGCCCGCTCGGCAAGGCGATCCCCAAAAATGTGATCACTCGGTCCCTAGGCCCCGGTGCCCACGTGATGGTCGACCTGGAAGGGCCATTTGAATTGGAACTGGGCGATCGCTACCTGCTCTGCAGCGATGGCTTGACCGGACTCGTCGAGGATGACGATCTCGGCGTGTTGATGGATTGCCTCCCCCTTGAAAAGCTCACGCCCGTGCTGATTGACTTGGCCAATCTGCGGGGCGGTCCAGACAACATCACGGTGATCGCGGTCGACGTGACGAGCGACAATTTGATCGATCGCTCGAAACTACGACAAACGGGTACCGACGGTGGGTCGTTTCGTTGGAATAGCGGCCATTCATCGGGCTCACTCCTGGCCGCTACCACGGTCTGCTGGTTGGTCGCGATTGGACTGGCGATCGCTGCCTACTCAGGCGGCTCGAAATGGACCGGTTCAGCGATCGTAGCGTTCCTGCTCGGTGCGATCGCACTGGGGATCTGGGCCAGCGGCATCCTCGTTACCGACGATCGTCGCCGACCATTGAATGTACGGCGGCGTAAACGGCCAACCCGGCCCGTCCAAGGGAGCTACGATTCAGGCCTCGAAGCGTCCGAGATCGCGACCGGAACCGGCCCATACCGCCACTATGCCGTCGACCAACACAGAACCGTCTTTGGCCGGCTCGTCGCAGTGGTCTCTGAAATCCGTCGCTCGTCCGAACTGCATCATTGGGATCTGGATTGGAACGGCGTTGATCAATACTCAACCAATGCGACGCACGCAGCCCAATCGGGCCAGTGGAAATCGGCCATCGAGCACCAATGTGACGCGGCACTCGAAGCGATGACGCTGCTCAGAAAACAGCAGGACGACTCAGCGAGTGATACTGCTGTGGATCTGTAGGACCTACAGCAGCCCCGGCCAAAACGAGCGGCGCCCCCAACGAGACTGCGGCGGTCCGCCAATCGTTCTGTTTCGAGTGAGCCGAATGCCGTCCGGCATCAGGGAACACCCCGCCCCCCGACTCGCTCGCGTGCGAGTCTCGACGCTCTCCAGCGCCGGCGGGTGCGAAAACGGCTCATGCCACCAATCGGCGCCGCTGATGCTGACCGATTAGGAACCCGACAAAAGCGATGGACCAAGGAGGATCGCGAAAATCTACTTCTCTTCTGCGTGTAGAAACTCGAATGCTGGGGTCGGCTGAAATTGGTCGGCTGCGTTGCCGGAATAGATCGCCCCGTCACTGACGGTCAACTTTTTCACAGCGGCATCTTGATCGAAATCCAATTCGCCAACATTGATCCAGAACACACTCGGGCTGCGGGTGGATTCAAAGAAGTAGCGTAGGTTCTTGTGATCCGAGACGGATCGCCATCGTGTCGACGATATATTGGGCTGGCCAGGCGTTGTGATACCGAGTGGCACCGAGGCATTCCGGATCACCCCGAAACAACTGGCGATCGCGTCTTCCATCTTCGCCGTCTGAGGAATCGCGTTGATATAAAACGACGCCCGCACATAACGGTCGGCGGCGCGGTTGGTCCCCGGCAGCATCACGGTGCCGCCAATTTGCTCCCAATAGTCGTTCAATGCGATCTGTTGGTCATAGATAGGCGAGTTGGTCATCACCTGGAACTCACGACCATGGTGAATGACCAGTTTCCCGCCGACATATTCAAAGATGGCAGAGTCGCCGGTGGGATCGGAGATCGCCAGATGCACGGTACCCTCGCGACCATCGGGCGACATCACTGGCACGACATAGAACGGCTCCTCACGCAGCGCATCAACTGCTTCGGCGACGGTCGCAAATTCGTCGAGCACATACTGCGTCCACAATGAGACGCACAATGGAGGTCGGCCCTGATTGGCTGCCGGATTGGGGTATTGTGACTCAGCGAGATATAGCAAGTTGGCGACAAGCCCTTTCTCGTTCATGCCATCGGCGGTGGCCGCGTCGAATGCTGTTGAGATGACGCTGCCATACTTCGATGTCCACTCGATTGATGCGGGACCGCAGGCTCCGTTGCGATCCATCCCTCGGGGAAAGAGCCATATATTCGTTCCAATTTCCGATGCCCAGTCCATGCTGCGCACCGTGATAATGGTCTGCTCCGGCCCGAGATAAACGGCGCGGGTGCACGCCATTACTGACTGTGACAGTAATGCCAATAGGAAAACCAAGCCAAAGCAGACTGTGGCCCAATGAGTTGGAGGGATTGCGTTCATTTCCATCGATTTGTTTTTGGTTGAAAGACTTGCATGCTCATCGAGTTGCATACCATTTTCTACGTTACAGAAAATATCCATTCGTGCATCTTACACGAATGATTGACTCCATCAATCAACTCTTGCTGATGGGGCGCCCACGGCAGTTGCGATCCGTCGCAGGGGCGGGGGCAACCATCTGAATCGTCTTGCGAGGGAACACGGGCTCGGAATCCCTGCCAACGAAGCATCCATGTATGAGAGAAAATCGAATAGACGTACACACCCCTGCATCGTTGCGAGAACCAGGTTCGCAGACGGTACCCGCGTGATGAAGCAGCAATCCCCTCCTCCCCCGGGATGACCGGAGCAATGGAGGTGATTTCGAGCACTCAGAGGCTGGCACGTTCTCTGTCCTTTTTCAACTCACTCGTTCGATCTTTCGTTTAAACTCTTGCCTCTTCCGCCGCTACGTGCGCTCGGGGCCATCGGTTAGAATGCGAGGGTTGCTCGGGCGGTCCTGCCGAAATGGGGCGTGATGCTCGGCCCCCCCAATTAAATCATTTATGGAGACTTCTGTGATCACCTTGAATCGACGTCGACTTTGGTCCGCATTTGGCTGTGCCATCGCGATTGGAACCACACCCTTATTTGCCGCCGACTGGCCCACCTTCCGCGGCGCAGACCGCTCTGGCATCTCGTCGGAAACCGACCTAATGCAGTCATGGCCTGAAGCGGGCCCCAAACTGCTGTGGCAGGCCAAGGGTGCGGGACGCGGTTACGCGAGCGCCGCCATTGCTGACGGACGGGTTTACACCCTCGGCGACGGGCCCTCGCATGCTGACGACGACGATGAATATCTCACCTGCTTCAACGATGCCGACGGCAAGTTAGTGTGGTCGACCAAGACCGGTTCGGCATGGAACGAAGGCCAGCCTACCTGGCAGGGATCCCGGTCCACGCCGACAATCGATGGGGATCTCGTCTTCGTCCTCACACCGGCAGGCGTCCTCTACTGTTGTGCGACCGCCGACGGCGAAGTTTTGTGGAACCATGACCTCAAAGCGGACTTCGGAGGCGAGAAGGCTGACAGTTGGGGATATAGCGAGTCCCCATATGTCGACGGCGACAAGGTGGTCTGCACCCCCGGCGGCGAGCGAGCCACGATGATCGCCCTGAACAAGAACGATGGCAGTCTGGTTTGGAAAGCCATCCATCCGGGTGACAAAGGGGCCGGACACTCCTCGATCGTTCCCGCCGAAGTCGCCGGCACAAAGATATACGTGCAAAACACGGGCGGTGGGCCAATCGGTGTCGCCGCGGACACTGGCGAGTTGTTGTGGGCCTACGAAATGAACCCACCGACGGCATTCATCCCCTCACCGGTTGTGAAGAACGATCTTGTCTTCTCGACAGCAGGCTATGGCCTGGGCGGTGCCTTGATCCGCCAAGTGGCCAAGCAAAATGGCAAATTTGAGGTCGAAGAAATCTACCCGTCCAATCCTAAGCTCGCGAACAAACAGGGCGGAGTCGTGCTTCTTGGCGACTATATCTATGGCGGCTCGGACGGCAGTAATCGGGTGCTGTGCATCGAAATGATGACCGGTGAAGTGAAATGGGAAGCTCGCGGTGCAGGACGCAACTCCATCTCCGCGGCCGCGGCCGGCGAGCGTCTCTATCTGCACTTTTCCGATGGCACGACGGTTTTAGCTGAGGCGAACCCTGCGGAGTACGTCGAGGTCAGCGAGTTCAAAACGCCCGAAACCAATGACCGTCCCGCGTGGGCGCTGCCATCGATTGCAAATGGTCGTCTCTACCTGCGCGAAGACGACAGTATCTTTTGCTACGACATCAGTGCCCAATAGGCGGGTGTCGATGCCTACCCAGGGATGAACGAGCATTCTGGCGTGAGGTTCTGCGCGAATAGCGTTAGCAACTGGGCAACCGCTTCGATGTCCGCCGTCGAGATCGTCTCGACGGCGGAGTGCATGTAGCGGTTCGGCACCGCGACCAATCCCGTGGCCACGCCTGCACCGGAGATTTGCAGCACATTGGAATCATTCGGCGCAGCCCGACCGAGTGCGGCGAGTTGGTAGGGAATATCATTTTCCTCAGCCAGTTCGATCAACCGAGCTGCGACCTTCGCGTTCACATTCGGCCCCCGCACAATCACCGGGCCACCACCAAGGCGAATGTTGCCCTGCTGTTGCTTGTTGATCGTCGGACAATCCGACGCGTGGGTGACATCCACCGCGATCGCCACATCGGGCTGGATACCCGCCGCTGCCGTTCGAGCACCACGTAAACCAATTTCTTCCTGGACCGTCGCGACACTGTAAAGCTGGCACTGCAAGGGTTTCTGTGTCAACGCTTCCGCACAGCGACGGACCGTCTCCATGACCGTCCACATGCCGGTCTTGTTGTCCATGCCGGGGCCGCTGACGATATCGCCCAACAGCGAACGATACTGTAGATCCAAGGTGACGGGGTCCCCAATGCGAACCGTTTTCGATGCCTGCTCGCCGCTGGTCGCACCAATGTCCAACCACATGTCCTCGAGTCGCACGACTTCCTCGCGTTCCTTGGCCGAGAGCAAATGAATCGGTTTGCGACTGATCACAGCGGACACCGGTCCGGTCGCCGTCCAAATCGTCATCGCTTGACCGATCAACTGCTGCGGGTCCCAGCCACCGATCGTTTGCGCATATAAAAAACCTTCGTCGTCGATGTGGGAAATCAACATCCCAATCTGATCGCAGTGCCCCGCTAGCATCAGACGAGGCGCCCCCGCTGGGCCCACGCAGGCAGTCAGGTTGCCATGAACATCAATCGATACCTCATCGGTATGTTCCTGGATGTATTCCGAAATCAGCTTTTGAATGGGCTCCTCGTATCCAGAGGGGCTCGGTGTGCGAATGGCTTTTTCAAGAAATTCGAGTGGAGTCATGCGATCAGGTTTCAAGTCGAAGTGTGGAGAGGATGAAAATCGTCGCTGCGAATGGAAGATCGCGTTTGACTGCGATCCGCATCGGGACCGTACGCCAAAACGGGACCGCGAGCAAGGATCCATGTCGCGATGCCTCACCGCACGCGACTCACGCATCCGTCAGCCCATCGACTCCATCGACACACCTTCAGCGTCGCGTGAAGAAAAACGGACGTCGATACGCTCGCCCGCGAGCCGGAGCCCACCGTCTGGCGACGCTAGCGACGGGAGAATTCATCACTTGTTATTCACGCGTTGCTATGGAACGAGCGGAAAATAAGTGGCCGAACGCTCCGCGGTCGGAATGGTCGACCGCGGAGCGTTCGGCCACAATATCAGACCGTAATTTCCCGCTCGTTCCTAACGCTCGTCGAAGGGACGATCGCGGATCTGGTAGAACAACGCTTTTTTCTGGTCGGGCAATGAAAAGTCAAAACCACAGGAGCGCAAGAAATCTTCCGATGAACTGATCGCGAGCACTTCCATCACGCCGAGTGAGCGAGCTCGATCGATGCATTGGTTCACCAATTGGCGTCCCACACCCGTCCGCTGGGCCTCCGGGTGCACGGCGAGGCACTGCAGTTCAGCGAGTTTGGGCGAGTAAATTTCCACCGCTGAAAAACCCATGCAGCGGATGCCTTGCATGGCGACGAATCCATGCCGGGTCAACTCAATGATTTCCGCTTCACTACGAGACAACAGCAAATGCTGGGAAACGAACGGCCGCATCAGGGCGTGGATGGCGGCCGCGTCGCTGGGCAGCGCTTGGCGAATCTCATAGAGCGGAGTGACAGTGGCTTTGGATTCTGCATTCATGAGCGGCGAGACACAAAAGACGGGTGAATTCAAAAAATTCCGCTTGGCCTGCCAGGGTGGCAAAGGGGCCCGGATAGTTTTTGTACCAACCTGCTGACGATCTGGCGAGCACGGGCGACGTCAATGATCCGGCATCCCTGGATCGGCCCATTGGCCACTCGTGTTCTCGCCGCGAACAACGACGCCTTTTTGATGCCAATCGTACCAGGTCGTCACGTCGGCCGCGGCGTATCGAATCGTCAACCCGCAGCGTCGGCGGTCCGAATGATTCGCCTCCGATCCGTGCAGCAAAAGGTCCGAGTGCATCGAAAACTGGCCGGCCTGCAGCGTCACATCGACTTCGCCCTCGCCGTAGGAATGCGGATTCTCAACGGCGAGGTTTAGCACCGTATTCGCGTCCTGGGACTCGTCGTAATCGATCAATCCGTGTCGATGCGAACGCGGGATGAATTTCATGTTCGCGTTTTCGGGGTCGGCGTCGTCAATGGCCAACCACACCGTGACCGTTTTCGTCGGGCTAAGCGGCCAATACGTGCTGTCCTGATGCCAGGGCACGCTCTTGCCATCATGCGGCATCTTGCAAAAAAAGTGTGATCCCCAACAGACCACATTGGGCCCGAGCAGGTCGGCGACTGCCGCGACGATGCGGGGATGATGCACGAGTTGATAGATACGAGCAAACCGCAGATGCGCCGTGTTGATGGAGTAGCTCGTCCTGCCCAGCTCGATGAAGGCGGCGAGGACACCGTCAAAAAATGCCCGGAGTTCGCAGATTTCATCCGGTTGCAGACCACCGAAAGGCATCAAGAATCCCTGGTCGTTGTACTGCTCAATCTGAGCGGCGCTGAGCGTCTGGGGCTGCGCATTGACCGAGGGCACAAAGCCCACCTGCCGCGGCAACTCCGCGAGCTGGGCGGGGGTGGGGTTGGGGATGTCGTCGACGTTCAAAGCCATTACTGCTTGCCTTTGCCCTTTCGCGGCTGCTTCTTGTTCGGCGTCGCTGGAGTCCAATCGGGGTTGGCCGTCATCATCTGGGCACCGACATCGCCCCGCCATGCGTTCAGTTCCGCCAAGAGTTCCTTTGCTTTTTCCGGCTGCTCAGACGCGACGTCTTTGGTCTCCAATGGATCCGTTTTCAAATTGAACAACTCCAACCTACCGTCCTCGAGAAATTCAATCAGCTTCCAATCACCGTTGCGGACGGCGCCGTAGGGAAGCGTGCGATGGTAGTGGGGGTAATGCCAATACAACGACTGACGTGGCAATGTCTCCGCTTCGCCCGTCAGCAAGGGCACGATGCTGATTCCGTCGAGATGTTGGTCCGGACGCTGCTTCAAACCCGCGATCTGCAACAGGGTTGGGTACAGATCCGTACCGATCACCATCTCGTCGCACGACGATCCCGGTGGGGTATGGGCGGGCCACTTGACCACCAACGGCTCTCGGACAGCACCTTCGTGTGAGAATCCCTTGAAATCACGGAGGCCACCGGTGGTCCGGTCGTCATCACCACCATTGTCACCCGTCAAAACAATCACCGTATTCTCAGCGATCCCGAGTTCATCGAGTTTGGCCATGATCCGCCCGACGCTGTCGTCGAGCTTTTCAACCATGCCCGCGCGAGCGGGATTGAGAAACTCATTCTTCGTATTCTCAAATGTTTGCGCTTTCGTCTTGTATTTCTCGACGAGCTCCGGGGGTGCCATGATCGGGCCGTGCAGCGTGTAGTAAGAGAAGTACAGCAGGAACGGGTTTTTGCCCGCCTCGGTATCGAGGAAGTCGAGCGCGGCATCGGTGAGTTTATCGGTCAAAAAATCACCAGGCTCCCCATCATCCAAATGGGGCATCCCGAAGGGCGAAAAGTATCGCCCCGGCCCTTTGGGTTGTCCCCACTCGCGGCCGCCGACGTTGACATCAAATCCGTGGCTGGTCGGATAGTGCTCGTCAAAATCCGGTTGGTCGATCGGCATCAGGTGCCACTTGCCAAAGAAACCGGTGGCATAGCCGTCCGCTTTCAAAGCTTCGGGCAAGACCACCCGGTCGTGATCAATTCGCATGTTCCAATCCGGTACCGAAAGCTGCGCATGGGGACGTTTGTGCCCCGCAATCCAATCGGTCAAGTGCAGCCGCGCCGGATAACACCCCGTCAGGATCGCCGCGCGGCTGGGCGAGCATACCGTGCACGCCGCATAGCTGTTGGTGAAGAGCATCCCCTCACTGGCGAGTTGATCGATGTGCGGCGTTTCGTAAAACTGCGCTCCATAACAACCAAAATCTCCCCACCCCAAATCATCCACTAACAGAAACACGAAGTTCGGCTTGGCTTGCTCGGCGGCATCGGCCCCCGAGCTCGAAGGGGCCAGTAGCACGCATGCCAGCAGCATCAGGGAAATCGGTTTGAACATCGTCATTGCACATCATCCAAGATGAAAGCGTATCGCAGGAGAATTGGAGTTGCCCATCATACCCTCGCCACCGCGTGTTGTGTTGGTTCGCGTTCGCCTGACCGGGCGAGGGCAGGACCTCCCTGGGACGCGAACCCTGCGCATCCGCCCATCTCGGAAACCTCGTGATGCGTGTCGTAATTAGGGCATCGGCAGGGGGCAGTTTCCGGAAATCCTGCTGCGCTCCCACGATTGGCGCCGACCGGCTGCTTGCCTAGTTTGAGATGATTGTTCTGGCCTCGGGCGGGGGACGGAGCGGTCTCGGACGGGACAATCCCGGACGGGACAATGGTCCCATCCTACGACACTTGTCATGACACCTCTGGAATATTAATGATCATGCCGACTTCCAATCCTCTCGTGGCGTCCACCATTCTTAGCCTGACGCTGGCAATCTCTCCGCTCTTTGCGGGCGAATGGGCAGTGCCGTTGGCGGGGAACGCCTTTCATCGTGCGCCTCACACGGGCAACCGACTGCCGATTGCCGACGGTGCACTGCGAATCCAAAACGGCAAGGTGTACTCGATCTATTTCCATGTGGATCGGCCAGGAAACGTTGAGCTGGCCATCAAGGGACGAGCGGTCGGCGGGCAGTCCCAGATTCATGCACGCGTTGGAAATCAAGAGCTGTCGGCACAGGTTCTCGATTCCCCGTTCAACTCCTACCCGCTGGGCGAAGTCGCGATAGCGAATCGGGGATATGTTCGCGTCGATCTCAGCACTGGCTCGGCCGATAGCTCTGCGGTTGTCGAAGTCCGCGATTTGCTCGTCCATTCGGATACCGACGACATGCAACTCGACTATGTCCAGAGCAACGCCGGAAACATGTTTTATTGGGGCCGCCGAGGACCATCGGTGCACCTGCACTATCAGCTTCCCAAAGACACCGACGTGACGTATGCCTATAGCGAGATCACCGTCCCGGCAGGTCAAGACGCGATCGGTTCGTACTTCATGGCCAACGGTTTTGGCGAGGGGTACTTTGGCATGCAGGTCAATAGTGATACCGAGCGACGCGTGTTGTTTTCGGTATGGAGTCCATTTCGCACCGACAACCCCGCCGAGATCCCGCCCGCAGATCGGATCCGAACACTCGCCAAGGGAGCGGATGTGAAAGCCCAGGATTTTGGCAATGAAGGCTCGGGGGGGCAGAGCTACATGATCTATCCATGGCGGTCCGGCGCGACCTATCGGTTCTTGACGGAGGTCACGCCCGACGGTGAAGGCAACACACTCTATACCTCCTGGTTCGGCGACAAGGCCTCAGGAGAATGGCGGCTGCTCGCCACTTTTCGCCGCCCCAAAACCGATAAACATCTCACGGGCTTCCACTCGTTCCTCGAAAACTTTGCTCCCGAATACGGGAACGTGCAGCGTTCAGCCCACTACGAGAATCAATGGGTCTGTGATACTGCGGGCAAGTGGCACGAGATCACGAGCATGAAGTTCACCGGTGACAACACCGCACGCGCCCGCCAGCGACTCGACTATGCCGGTGGCAGCGAACAGGGGCATTTCTTCCTACGCAACTGCGGTTTCTTTGATGACCAGGTCGAGCTTGATCAAAGGTTTGAGCGTGCCGCCAATGGCTCGGAACCTCAGATCAATCGAGACGAGTTACCCAGGAGCTGAGCACCCCACGCAGAAGGTGTTCGTTTCACGCGGCAGGTTTTGCCTTTCGCCGCGTAGCCATCGTCGTGCATGGTTCACCGAATCGAGCCCCTAATCGATCTTGATCATCGTGCCCTGGGGACCGGCATTGAGGATCAGCGATTCTCCCAATCGCACCTGTTTGCCCCAATCGCTGTGGATGTGGCCGCAGACCACGAGTCGGGGCCGGCAGCGGAGAACGCATTCCCGGATGCTGCGGCTGCCGCGAATGTGACCGGAACTGTCATGATCCACCGTGTCGATCGGTGGAGAATGCGTCACGAGGATGCCGCCGATTGGACACAATGCCAACATTTCCTCGGCGCTGTCCTCGTCAAAGTCGTAGCTCCAATCCCCAAACGGAGTGACGGGGATCCCGCCGCCCACGCCCCACACCTCGGCGACGCCCGCCGCCGTAGACAGCGTTTGGCCGTCGCCATGCAGCACCACGCAGCTTGCCCAGTCCCTCGTCGCCTGGCGGAGTTCGACGACCGTTTCACCGTTGCCCGGCACGAGACACGTCGGCTTTTCGATCTGGCAGAGGATGTTGATCGTATCACCTATCCCTTGATGTTGATTAGCAAAATCGCCTGCACCGATCACGAGGTCGGCATCCACGGCCATTTCGACCAAGTTTCTCGCGGCATCTTGATCGCGGTGTAGATCGCTAAAACAGAGTATCTTCATGAGTTGAGCCTGGCTGGGCGTGGACAATTGTGCGCATGATGTTTCCGCCTATTCTGGGGTGGAGGTGAAACAAGATGCAATGCGGGTCAAATTTCTTGTAAACTGGTGACTATGAATATGATATTTCGCCGCAGTGAGGCAGCTCCCCGCCCCGACGCGATTGGACACATCTACGTTTCGGCGTGTTGGTTTGTTTTAGGGGCGCTCCTGACCGCTCGTTGCGGGGCCGCCGACGTTGTATCGGCTCGCCCAAGTGCCTCTGCCAGTCCCGCCGAACTGGAGTTCTTTGAGAAAGCGGTTCGTCCGCTACTGGCCGAACATTGCTTCGAGTGCCACAGCACTCAATCGGATAAGCTGCAAGCCGGATTGCTGGTCGACAGCCGTGCGTCGTTACTGCAGGGCGGCGATTCGGGTGCTGCCATGGTCCCGGGCGACGTCGACGGCAGCCTGATCATCGAAGCGGTGCGGTACGACTCCTATGAGATGCCGCCAGCAGGAAAACTTGCCGACTCAGAGATCGAAACGTTCGAACGTTGGGTCGAAATGGGTGCCCCTTGGCCTCAGGAAGCCGCACCAGCATCGAGCCCAGACAGGCCAGGTTTCGATTTAGATGATCGCAAAAACCAACACTGGGCTTGGCAGCCAATTCAAAATGTTACTCCACCGCAGGTCCACGACCGTGATTGGCCACGCGATGAGATCGATCAGTTTGTACTCGCCCGGCTCGAACGGGCGGATCTGCAACCCGCCCCCGATGCGGACCGCCACATTCTGATGCGACGGTTGTATTTCGATTTAATCGGGATGCCTCCCACCCCGGAACAGGCCGCCGATTTTCTCGCCAAGCCAGGTCCCGATGCGGTCGCGGAACTCGTCGATAATCTACTGGCGTCGACACAATTCGGAGAACACTGGGCACGGCATTGGCTCGACCTGGTTCGCTATGCTGAGTCACGTGGTCATGAGTTTGACAACGACGCTCCCAACGCCTTCCAGTACCGCGACTATGTCATCCGTGCTTTCAACGCTGATGTGCCATACGACCAATTCGTGCGTGAGCAAATCGCTGGAGACCTCCTTACCGAACCGCGACTGAACCGGGAGCTGGGATTCAACGAGTCGATCCTCGGCACGGGGTTCTGGTACTTGGGCGAGTGGGTGCATTCACCAGTCGATATCCGCAAAGACGAGAGCGACCGTTTTGACAACATGATCGACGTGATGTCCAAAACATTCTTGGGTGTGACGGTCGCCTGTGCGCGCTGTCACGATCACAAATTCGATGCCATCTCGACGGCGGACTACTACTCACTGAGCGGGTTCCTGCAGAGCAGCGATTACCGGCAAGTCCGGTTTGAGTCCATCGAACATAACGCTGGCATTGCCGATGAACTCGACCAGTTGGATGCAAAATACCGCAAGCTGATCTCCGACGCGTCGGACGAAGGCGGTGTGTCGACGGACACGATCAGCGACGAGGCCGAGGCCGCCATCGTTGTCGACTATGCCGCCGTCCAACCGCTGGACGACCTGCAGGACGGCTTCATTTTTGGCAAGCGTCCCCGCCACGCTGGAGAACCTTGGCTGACGAGCAGCAATGGCAAACCGTCGATTCAGTTCTCACGTGAGAACGCAGCGGTCAGCGATCGATTTTGGGATGGGCTCGAATCCGTTTCTGGTCCCGTTACCGATGACCGGAGTTCGTTGAAGAATATCCCTCGTCCAGGTCGCACGCTGCACTCACCCACCTTCGAGATCCAACACGGCAATGTCGCTGTGCAAGTTGAGGGACAGGGACACGTGTTCGCGTGCGTCGATTCACATCGCATGATTGCCGGACCGCTGCACGGCCAAGTCATCCGGCCGATCAAAGACAACAAACGCTGGGTCCAGCTCAATTTGAGTCGCTACGTGGGACACCGTGTGCACCTGGAGTTCACGCCAGCCCTCGACTCGGATCTCAAAGTCTCAGTCATTACCGATGGGGCGACGGCCGAGATCCGAAAACAGCTCGACGAACGGGCGGAGAAAATTGCCGCCGCCGTGGCCGAAGATGAATTAGCAGCCCAGCAACGACTCGGCGACCGATGGCATTCGTTGACAACCGAATGGGCGCAGGCACGAACGGAATTGAGCGACCGTGTGATGCGTCGCTCGCAGCTTGCGATCGCGATGATCGATGGCGACGGCGAAGACGATCACGTGCTCATTCGCGGCAATTCCTCCAAACCTGGTGATCTCGAACCACGCCACTTCTTGACCGCGATCAGTGGTTCAGCGCCGATCGCGATACCGCAGGGCAGTGGTCGCCTGCAGCTCGCCGAACACATCACCGCCGCGGACAATCCGCTGACACAGCGAGTCATCGTCAATCGAATTTGGCACTACCTACTCGGACGCGGTATCGTACCGACCACTGACGATTTTGGGGTTCTCGGACAGACGCCCTCGCACCCGGAACTACTCGATTATCTGGCGACTGAGTTTGCCGGCGATGGCCAGAGCATGCAGCGTTTGATTCGCCGCATTGTTCTTTCACGAACCTATCAGATGTCAAGCGAAACGCAGAAAGCGGCCGTCGCCGCTGATCCCAAAAACTTGCTCTGGCATCACCGCCCGATCAAACGGCTCGAGGGGGAGACGATTCGCGATGCACTCTTAGTGCTATCGGGGCGTTTGGATTCAACGTCGTATGGCCCGTCCGTGCCGGTCTATTTGACATCGTTCATGGACGGCCGGGGGCGACCGCCGCATAGCGGACCGCTCGATGGTGCGGGACGTCGTTCGATTTACACGGCCGTCCGCAGGAACTTTTTGTCCCCCTTCATGACCACGTTTGATGCGCCCACCCCCTTCAGCACGATGGGCCGTCGCAACGTTTCCAACGTGCCCGCGCAAGCACTCATCCTGATGAACGATCCACTGGTGGTGGAATTGGCTCGGGATTGGGCGGCTCGTGCCATCGAACAATTCCCGCAACCCGCTGAGCGAATGAACTGGATGTTTCAGTCCGCATTCGGCCGCCCAGCGAGCGTGCAAGAGCGGCAGATTGCAGCTGACTATCTTGACGCCGAGTCCACCTCTCGACAGCTCGCCCCCGATTCGCTCGACGTGTGGGCCGACCTCGCTCACGCGTTGGTGAATGCCAAAGAGTTCATCTACATCCCATGAATATAACTTCACCTTACCCATGCCGCAGAGTGCAATCACCTCCCCTCACGCGGCGTCAGATGCTGAGTCAGTGCGCGGGCGGTTTTGGTGCCTTGGCACTCTCGGCGATGCAGGGGCAGAGCAGCTTCGCTGCCCAAGACAGCGCGGCGTCTCGAGCCGGGCACGGGCCGCATCATCAGGTCCGCGCCAAGAACGTGATTTTCCTTTACATGGACGGCGGACCGTCCCAGATCGACACGTTCGATCCCAAACCGCTGCTCGATAAATTTCACGGCAAAGACCCAGCCAAGCTGTTCAATGTTGAGCCGACTCAGTTCAACAACAACGGCAACGTGCTCGCGAGTCCGTGGAAGTTCAATTCCTACGGCGAATCAGGCATCCCCGTGAGTGATTTGTTTCCCCACATCGCCAAGTCTGTCGACGAACTCGCCGTGATCCGATCGATGGTATCGGAATTCCCAGAACATTCGTTTGCCAACTATTTCTTGCACACCGGTAGCGGATTGCAGGGGCGGCCGAGCATGGGGGCCTGGGTCAACTATGGGTTGGGCAGCGAGTGCGAAAACCTGCCCGGTTTTGTCGTCATCAATGGCGGCCTGATCCCGCCCGGTGGTCTGGATTGTTTCGGCAGCGGATTCCTTCCGGCGAGCTACCAGGGATCGATCTTCAAACCGTCCGGCAATGGCGTGGCCAATATCTCGCCAACCGAACCCAATGCTCAACAACAACGCAGCAAACTCGACCTGATTCGGCAAATCGATGACATCGCCGTTGAGCGGGATGGCGAGCATGACAGTATCGACTCCGCGATCCGCAACTATGAACTGGCCTACGCTATGCAGATGGCCGTACCCGAGGTCATGTCCCTGGCAGACGAACCCGCTCATCTGCAGCGAATGTATGGCATGGAGTCCAAGTACGAACCCACTCGCATCTATGCCGCGCAGTGCTTGATCGCGCGGCGGATGATCGAGCAGGGCGTTCGGTTCATTGAACTGACCTGCCCGCAAGTCGGCGGTGACCGGTGGGATCAGCACAACAACTTGAAACAAGGCCACGAGAATAACGCGCGAGCGGTCGATCAACCCATCGCCGCGCTGCTGCAGGACCTTCGCGCCCGAGGCATGCTCGACGAAACCTTGGTGGTGTGGGCGGGAGAGTTCGGCCGCACGCCCTTTGCACAAGGTGCCAATGGTCGCGACCACAACCCCTTTGGATTCACAGTCTGGATGGCAGGTGGCGGCGTTAAACCAGGCATCGTCTACGGTGCGACCGACGAATGGGGATACAAAGCAATCGAAAACCGCGTCGAGATCCACGACCTGCACGCGACCATGCTGCACTTGATGGGCGTTGACCACACCCGCTCAACATTTCGCTTCGGCGGCCGCGACATGCGTTTAACGGACGTGAAAGGGAACGTGATCAAGGATATCGTCTCGTAACCAACGCGTGAAGAAAAACGGACGTAGCTACGCTCGCCAGAGCGTGGGGCCCACCGTCTGGCGACGGTGGCTGCGGGAGAATTCGTCTCTTGTTGTTCACGCGATGCTAACAATCGCCGATGACTGTGACGTGCCAATCTGCCGTGCGGAATCAGACGTTCTCAAATTGTTGTCGGACGAACGACCCTAACGGCTATTTCAATGGAGTTCATCCGTTGAGGCCGTTGTCAGAAATTAGAAACAGCTCGAGTGACGCGACCTGATCGGAACCGCCCGCGACCGGATTGCATCCTTTGAAACACACCACACGATTGACTGTTTTCGCCGTCACGGCCATCCTCTTCGGCTCACTCGTAGCAAGCGGGAGGCATTTCAACTTCGTAGCCGCTGAGGACGCCTCGGCAGCCGCCACCACGGAGCACCCGCTGCCACCGGGTGAACTCGGCCGTGTCGTTCAGCTGGGCCGAGAGATCGTTGAGAACACGAAAGACCATCCGCTATCGAAACCCTATGTCGGCAATTCACTCAATTGCACCTCGTGCCATCTGGATTCCGGCACGCATCCCGACGCCGCCAGCTTCCTGGGGATCGCGACGGTGTACCCAGCATGGTCGCCGCGTGAGCAACGTGTGATCACCCTGCAGGACCGGGTGCTGAATTGTTTCATGCGCAGCCAAAATGGGACACGACCGCCCCTGGGCAGCGAGGTCTCCGTCGCGATCACCACCTACATCACCTGGCTGTCGACGGGAAAAGCGATCAAGCAAAATCCAGACAAACCGCTCGGCCCCCATCATGTGCCTCCGTTGACTTCCGATGACGGCGACGCGTTGCAGGGCGACGTGCAGCGGGGGGAAGTGCTCTATGCCGACCACTGCGCATCCTGCCACAGCGACGATGGCCGTGGCGGCGAGGATGGGCCACCGGTATGGGGCGATCAATCCTATAACGATGGCGCGGGGCTGAGCCGCGAAGAAAAACTCGCGTCATGGTTGAAAGTTGCGATGCCGCTCGACGATCCCTACCTGAGCGTGCAGGAAGCCTTCGACATCGCAGCATTCGTTAACGATCACGAACGCCCGAAATTTAAACTCCGCGATCACCTACCGGCCCCAGAGAAGCTCGGTGAATACAACGCGAAGTAAGGTCAAGTAACCTTCGATCGGCGAGCCGGACTACTTCATTGAGGTCGCGCCTACGCATTCCTTTCCCTCGCCGTCAAAGAGGTGCAGCATGCCGTGATCATCGATCTGATAACGCGCCACCCTCGCCAGTGCGGCCATGAATTTCGTTTCTTGATCCATCAGGGCGGGTGGGCCCGCACGGCGGGTGGCCCCCAACGGTCCAAATTTGATTTTGTCTCCCTCGATCGTCGCCTTTCCGAAGTAGCGATTCACAGCGGTGTCCCCCGAAATCGAGCCATCAGCAGCAATCGTCAATGTTGACTGTGCTTGGTCGATGACGCCTTGACCATCAATGTCTTCGATCAGCCAACTACCGAACAAGACTTCACGCTCTGCATGATCGGTCGCTTTGACATTTGGGCCGGCGTTGGAAAACGATTTCGTGACTGCCGCAACGCCCGCCGCTGCGACCTCGGCATCCTGTTCGCCCGTCGCACCACCGACGCCGATCGCCCCGATCACTTGGTCGTCCAGGATGATTGGCAAGCCGCCTCGAAGTGTTGTGAATTTGCCACCACTCGCAGCGGCGGCATTTTCCAGAGCCAGACTTAACTGGGCACCACCGACATTGTCGCCTCCGATGGGGCCGGTGGGTTGCCAATGCGTCGCCGCGGTGGTCGCTTTCGTGATGGACGTGTAGATACTGCTGGGACGGGCACCATCCATGCGAACAAATGCCAGTAAATGTCCGCCATCATCGACCACGGCAATATTCGATCGCACACCCATCTTCACGGCCTGCAGACGGGCCGCCGCAATCGCCTGCTCAGCGCCCGCCAAGGTCAATTTTGCAGCGTCTCGGCGCACTGCGGGTTGCTCTTTATCCGGGGTGGTTGTCTGCGCGAACGCGGGCGTCGTGCTGGCCAACAGTAACCCAACGACCAGAAACGCCCAGCGCGTTGAAATGGAGCTGCGGAATCGTAACATTGAAAGTGCCTTTGACATGAACAGGGAACGGTTCGCAAAAAAGGATCGAGCAAATCACTCGATCGTCTCAGGGCGTTCTAGAGCACGCGTTGCGTCACATCAAGCGCCGTCTAAACGGTCACGCTCGCTAACAGCCGACTTCCGTTGCACACGACGATTTAGCGTGTCTTTCCAGCTGGGCGATAGCGTCGGGAGCAACGCCAGCTCAGCGGCCGCGGCAAGATTGCTTCGATCATGGTGCATGACTTGGTTCGCCGCCGAAATTGTCCACTCCGGATGCGGGCGTTCGGCGAGCGTCATCGACATGCCCTGTTGAACGCCCCCCTCGACCATGACGCGGAAATACCAGCCTGTTCGACCGGTCTGCTGCACCTGGAGGGCAAGATCCTTAATCCCCCACCGCCGAGCTAACTTCCAACACGGCTGACGTGGCTGCGATACATCCACGGTCGCGCCCCCAATCGTCCACACATCGCCGATACAGACATCATTCTCTGTCACCCCATCAAGCGTGAAATTTTCACCAAAATCGCCACTGATGAGTTCTCGCAAACCCAATGTCTCTCGCCAGAATGGATAGTGCCCCGCGGGATAGACGCACACCGCCTTGTCAGGCCCACCGTGATGCACGAGATCAGCCTGCCCGTCGCCGCGCAGATTCGTCGCTCCCAACCAGAGCGGCTCGGAGACCGATCGTTTCAGAAAGCCCGATGTCCAGGGCTTCTCACCCGGCATTTCTTGCGGCATGCCGACTTGGATCGAATTTACAAATGCTTGCGTGAGTTGCATCGCTTACGGACTCAAATTCAAGGGCATCGAGATCAGTAACCCCGCCGTGCGGTCCTCTGTGCTGAGACGCTGCTTGACGTGACACTTCAAACACTGAGATGCCAAACCAATCGGACCGGCAAACCGGTAACGATCCTGCTGCACCTCCTCGTATTGCGGCGCGTCGGCTCGGAGTGCCTTCACGGCCGCACGCTCAAAATCATCTTCCGGCAGGTGATCCACATTGAGAACGTCCGTTTCGACAATGAGCCACTTCAATTTGACCTGGTGCGTCGCTTCTAACTCGGCAAACACGTCCTCGAGCGAACCCGACGGGATCGCACTCGGGTTGTCTTCGTCGAAAAAATCACGATGCACGACCTGTAACGCGCCATGGATTGTTTCGTGCAGCAAACTCGCTCGAGCGTGCGCCTCGCCCACAGTCGTTGGGGGCGATATCGATCCATCGGCCGCCCGATCAGTAACGCCCTCAGCAGGTAGGCTCATCAGACTCATTGCCGACCCCAGCAAAACCAAGCCGATTCCGATTGCATGTTTCATCTCAGATTCCCAGAGCGGTATACGAATACGACGATCGCGAAACACCTGTCGATCCATCTTCCGTTTCTCGCAGCGGCACATCAGGTACCCCAGCTGCACGTTGAAGGGAAATAAATCACCGGCAGGTGTATATTACCTGAAGACCGGCGATCCATGAAGAGGTAGGGTGCCTTTGCGCACAGGACGAAAACGCGGCTTCGGCCGCGAACGGCGGCAGTGGCGAAGCCCGCCAATGCGTCGTGTTTCGCGTTTCAGGGGCATGCCCGGAAATCCACATAGGCCCCAAGAGCCAAAACGCCAAAACGCCAAAACGCCAAACGCCAAACGCCAAACGGGACGCGGGTGGTTATCGGCGTGTTGATTTCATGAGCCAAGTCGCATGAGCGGCCGGGTGGCTCACACCTAACGATTCCTGACAGCATTCGGCTACCCTTGCCGGTCGAACTCCGAGTAAATCAACAACCCGTTTGGATGGTTCAGCGCGGCTCTCCCACCATGCCTGCGAGCGAGCCGACAATCCAACAGCCCCGATGACCGGCCGAACAACCTCCTCCGGTGGCGACGGCCCATTAAGAATTTCTTGATTCAGCAGCACTGGCGGCGCGATCCTCGTCATCCCAAGATGACGACTTGGCGGAGTCCCGAAAGTTGTATCCCACGCCGCGCACCGTCTCGATCAGATGGGCACTGTCGCCCATTTTCTTACGTAGGGAACGCACATGGACGTCGATGGTACGCTCAAGGACAAGCGTATCGTCACCGAGAGCTGCGTCGATCAGCTCAAAACGACTGAACACGCGGCCGGGTTGGCGGATTAGCGACTCCAATAGACGAAACTCGCTGCGCGTCAGCCGCACCGGCGAGCCGTTGATCGTCACGCTGTGCCGGACGGGATCGATGCGGATCCCCTGACTCTCGACCAGAGACTCACCCGGTGGCTGGGTCTCGCGTCGACACAAGGATTTGACGCGTTCCATGAGTACCTTGACACTGAAGGGCTTGGTAACGTAGTCGTCGGCGCCCAGCGAAAACCCGATCAACTGATCCGTTTCTTCCGCCTTGGCTGTTAGCATCAACACTCGCACGTTTGCCGTCGTGGAGTCCGCCCGCAGCCGCCGGCACACCTCCAACCCATCGAGCACGGGCAGCATCAGGTCCAAAATGACCACGCCAGGAAGTTTGAGCTTGGCCTGCCGAAGTCCCTCTTCCCCATCGGTGGCGAGCAGTACCTCGTACCCCTCACGCTGCAGGTTATAAGCGACAATTTCAGCCAGAGCATGGTCGTCTTCAATCAGTAAAACGGTTGGTTTTGACATTGTCTTGCACTGATGCGGTAACAGGAAAATAGGTGGCAATCGACATCGACTTTGGGCAGCACCGTTTCGGCGGCTACCGATGGCGGATGATTTCGCCGTCGACTAGATAGATCGCATCCTCGGCAATATTCGTTGCGAGGTCGCCAATTCTCGCGAGGTGTCGAATTGCCGAGAAGCAATGCAGTGCTGGCACGACGAAAGCACTCTTGGACTGCATCGTATGCTGCAGCAACTCGATCAAATGTTCATTCAATTCATCGACGATATCATCTCTCTGAATCACTTCGCGGGCGGCGGCGGTATCGAGATGCACGAAAGCATCCAACGCCCCCCTTACCATGCTGCGCACATGCGCCACCATCGGCTCGACGCCCTTGGGGATGGGAAACTCGGGATACTCACGCACGCCCCGTGCTCGATCAGCAATATTGACTGCCAAGTCAGCGATCCTCTCCAAGTCATTGTTCACCTTCACCACCGTCGCAATCCGGCGAAGGTCCATCGCAACAGGATGATGCAAGGCTAACATTTTCAGGCACTCTTCTTCGATCGCGACCTCGAACCGATCGACGGTGTCGTCCTCAGCAGCTACGCGATCACAAAGTTCCAATCTGCCCTCGCGCAGCACCATCGCGGCCATGCCAATCATGTCCTCCACGATGGTACACAGCGATAAAATGTCGCGGTGCAATCGATCCATATCTCGATCAAGATGCTTGGTCATTCTATCTTACCCAAATTTGCCGGTGACGTAATCTTCCGTCTGCTTCACGGCCGGACAGGTAAAGACTTGATCGGTCGTACCAAACTCAACCACTCTCCCCTGATAGAAGAACGCGGTCATGTCGGAGACACGAGATGCCTGCTGCATATTGTGCGTCACAATGACAATCGTGAATTGCTGACGCAACTCAAAAATCAGATCCTCGATCGCGCTAGTAGAAATCGGATCGAGCGCCGAACAGGGTTCGTCCATCAGCAACACTTCCGGGCCGGTCGCAATGGTCCGAGCGATACAGACGCGTTGCTGCTGCCCACCGCTCAAACCGAGGGCGGGTTTGCGAAGGCGATCTTTCACTTCACTCCAGACCGCTGCCTTACGCAATGACCATTCGACCAATTCATCGAGTTCCGATCGTGATAGTTTCAGGTGTAAGCGAGCGCCGTAGGCGACGTTATCATAAATCGATTTCGGGAATGGATTCGGCTTTTGAAATACAATCCCGACCTGGCGGCGCAGGTCGACCACGTCCGTGCTCGAGGCCAAAACATCCAGATCATGCAGATGCAGTTGGCCGGTTGCACGAGCGGTGGGCACAATATCATTCATGCGATTAATCCATCGCAAGAGCGTTGTTTTGCCGCACCCGCTCGGGCCGATAAAGCTGGTCACTTGCTTCGAAGGGATCTGCAAGTTGATGTGATTGATCGCTTGGAAATCACCATAGTGTGCATTGAAGTTTTTAAATGAGATCGCGATATCGGTAGACGCTTTCGACGCGATGTCATCAGGGCCCGACTGAAGCCCCCCCAGCGGTGTCCGTAGAGCGGACAACCCGAGCGAGTTGATGCGTTCAGGTTCCACTGTGACCGCCGGATTCTGTTTGATTTTGATTGTTGTCATGACAGTGATTTCTGTGCGGTGTGACGAATGAACACAGCGATTGCATTGAACGAAAGGAGAATCACAAGGAGCACAATGATTCCCTGCGCCGCAACAGCGTGAAATTCGTGCTGAGGCTGGGAGGCCCAATTAAAAATCTGCAGTGGCATTACCGAGAAATCATCCATCAGGTTTGCTGGGCTGGACCCCACGTAAATAATACCGCAGATGATCAAGATGGGCGCCGCTTCGCCGATCGCCCGGCTCATCGCTAGGATGGACCCGGTCATGATCCCCGGGATGGCGCAGGGCAGTGTGACGTTTTGAACGGTTTGCCACCGCGTGGCTCCAATCCCAAAGGAAGCTTCTCGCAAAGATTCCGGCACGCCCCGCAACGCTTCTTGCGAGGCGATGATCACAACCGGCAAAATGACCAGCATCAATGTCAGGCCGCCCGTCAGAACGCCGCGACCGAACGGGAATCGAAAATAGTACCAGGCCTTGTCGCTGATGATGCCCGACTCGGCATCACTGCGTAGAGTGACCGCACGCAGTTCCGGGGATTTCGGCAACCGATCGCGCGCTCCAATCACGTTGACCTGCACCGTCTGCCCAGCACTGGTCAACGCAGTCATCGGATCCCGCACAACCGTCGCTGCGGCCTGCTGGCTGACCACCGGGACGCGCAGAATGCGATCACCCTCACTGAGGAATTGGTGGTAATAGGTCGCACCCACTTCCACCGCCGGAGCCTGGGAACTCCCCAAGAGGCCAAACATTCCCGCAAACACAGTCAATCCAATCATCCCGTAAACCACCGATGGCACGCTGGCCAGATTACTGATGTTTAGCTGCACAAAGCTCTGAAACATTTTTGCGAGCTTGCCCCGGGCGGGAAACTCTTCCAGAAAAATGGCTGTGGCAACGCCGATTGGCAGTGCAAATAGAGCGCACACGCTACAGACCCAGATCGAACCGAACATGGCAGGTTGAATCCCTGCATCAGACGCTACCGAACTCGGTGCTGAACGGATGAAGTTCCAATTCATTCCTGGCAGCCCCGCATACAGAATCGAGCCCAATAGAACGGCCAGGATCACGACCGAAGCCAGGGCCGTCAGCATGCAGAAGAGCACGAACCAGCGGTCGATGCGGTGGCGAAGTTTCAGCGATCGGTGCTGCGACTCGTCCACGCGAGGTGGCTGCGGCACGAGTTCGTTACCACCGAGCGCGGGCAGCGGATCTTCCATGTCGATGTTCATTGATACTGCTCACGGAATCGATTGCGAACCAGGGTGCCCATCACGGTTAACGAAAACGTGATGAGGAACAAGACTGCCGCGACGGCATACATCGAGGAGTATCCCATGCCCTGGTGGCTCGCGTCGCCCAGGCACATCTGCACGATCCATCCCGTCATGGTCTGCACCTCTTGCCGCGGGTCGATTGTCATGCGTGCCGTCGCTCCCGCGGCCAACGCGACAATCATCGTTTCACCGATCGCACGCGAGATCGACAACAGGCAAGCCGAAACGATTCCCGAGAGTGCCGCCGGAACCACGACCGTGGTGGCGACATCAAACCGGGTCGCACCCAACCCATAGGCTGCATCCCGAAGGCTGCGGGGGACGGCCCGGAGGGCATCCTCTGCCAGCGAACACACCGTTGGCAAGCATAGAATCCCCACCGCAATCCCCGCACTGAAGGCATTGTATATATTGAACCCTTCATGCAAAAACTTTAGCCCCGGCGTAATCACCATCAGTGCAAAGTAGCCATACACCACTGTTGGAACGCCCGCGAGCACTTCCAAGGTCGGTTTCAGGAGGGACCGTAGCCGGCGAGAGGCATACTCACTCAGATAGATCGCAGTGACCATCCCAAGCGGCAGTGCGACAACCATGGCGACCCCCGTCACCAGCAGCGTGCCACAGATCAGTGGCCACACCCCGATTTCGCCACCGATCAAAGGGGACCACTTCGTGCCACCGATGAAATCAGCAAACCGAACGTTGTCGAGGCCAAAAAATCGAATCGATTCCCTCAAGAGCACGATGATAATCGTGAACGTGATGAATACCGACAAGGCCGAGCAGGCCAACAGTACCCCGCGAACGCAGCGGTCCCGGAGACGCGCGACCGTACGAGACCGACGCCGCGACGGCTGATGGACAAGCTGCGAGATATCTCGCGAGGATAGGTCAACAGACACAGGCTACTCCGCGCCGACGAGATTGTCGGCTTGGTATCGCTCTGCCAAAGTGCCGGACTGCTTCTCCATGGCCGCATTGAGAAAGTGCGTGCCGGCAAGACGGTTTTCAAAATGATCGGTCGCCCGCTCGTAGATCTCTGCGGGCAAAGCAACATAATTCACCTGCTCGGCGAGAGAACCCGCGTTTCGCAAGTAGAACGTTACGAACTGCTTCACTTCGGGACGCTTCAACGATTTCTCATTGACGTATAGGAACAAGGGGCGTCCGAATGGTGCGTAGGTACCGTCCTCGATCGTTGTCGCTGTCGGGCCGACAGCGAGCCCCGTTTCTGGGTTGACGATTTTCACCGCTTTGATTTTGTCTTCGTTGGCAAAGTAATAGGACGCCCCAAAAAAGCCGATCGCGCCTTTCTCTCCGGCAACGCCATTGACCAAGTTGTTGTCGTCTTCGCTGACGGACATGTCATCGCGTGGGTGCTCACTGTCTTGGTTCTTCGCCACCACATCGCCAAAGAAATAATCAAAGGTTCCCGAGTCTGTTCCCGGAGCATAGATTTTGATCTGCATGTCAGGCCAATCCGGATTGACGTCGGCCCACGTTTTCGCCCCACCCTCTTTTAGAAAGATCATCTTCAACTGATCAACCGTCAGAGAATCGACGAAGTCATTTGCTTTATTGACGACGATTGAGAGCCCATCGTACGCGATCGGTAGTTCCACAAAACCGACGCCGTGCTTCTGACACTCCGCCAACTCATCAGCCTTGATGGGACGCGACGCATCCGAAATATCAGTTTCACCGTGCGCAAAGCGACCGAACCCACCTCCGGTACCGGAAATTGCGACGGTGACGCGAACATTCCGGTAGTCCTTTTCGAACGATTCTGCCGCAGCGGTACTGATCGGTGCGACGGTGCTCGAACCATCAATACTAATCGCGCCCTCAATCTCCCTGACTTCGCTGCCGAGATCATCGATATCGATGGTTTCCACCGCGCCATTCGCCCCTCCGCGGTCGCGACAACCTCCCGAAAGGAACACACCGGCCAAGCCAAGCGTCCCCACGAGAATGCATGGCAAATGAATCCAGAGTGATGCAGAGTTCCTCAGCGCCATCGAAATATCTCCTGTCAGGGTTGCTGTACCATGCGTGTTGTGCTGAGATCCTAGAGCAGGAAGATGAAGATTGCGTTAAGACGGCGTGTGTGCTGAATGAAACCTAAGCACCCGCGCGCAAGCAAACCAGCAAAACATCCTTGAAATGCGTGCCCACCAGGCCGCGAGATTGACGGTAAACGCGTGGCGAGTTGCCCCTGCAGCGAAGTGCAAAAACTTCCCGGCGGGTCCTTTGTGTGGCGGGCGGACACTCCCAGTCTGTCAGGGGTGACCGAGCGATGGGCGAATACCAAACCAACCGCTAGCCGAGATGGGGCACGGGGCTCATGGATCCACAGCGGCCGGCAGAGACACTCGAAACGTCGTCCCTTCGCCCCAAATGCTTTGCAGATCGACCGATCCGTTGAAGGCGAGGCATAGATGTTTGACAATCGACAGCCCCAGGCCAGTGCCCCCCAGGTCGCGCGAACGAGCTTCGTCAACTCGATAGAAACGTTCAAAAATTCGCGTTTGGTGCTCGGGCGAGATACCAATTCCCGTGTCTTGCACCTCGAGGACACACTGCCCTGCGTCGAGTTGCCAGCGAATCGTGACCGTTCCTCCTTCCGGTGTGTACTTAATCGCGTTACTCAACAGGTTGTCGAGCACCGTCCGCAATCCGTCCTCGTCCGCAATCACCACAGCCCGCTGGCTGGGCGGCTCGACCACCAGCCGAATGCGTTTTTGCTGGGCTGACTGAGCGTACTGCGAAACACTCGAATCGATGACATTTCGCAACCCGACCTGAGTGATATCAAACGCCTCTTCGCCGGCTTCCACACGCGCAATATGCAACATATCCACAATCAACTGGTGCAAGCGTTCGGCTTGCTCCTCGATCCGGCTCACAAAATGAAGGTTGTTCTCCCGGTCATTGATCGCTCCGGCGCGGAGCGTCTCGGCGTAGGCTTTGATCGAGGCCAGAGGGGTCTTCAGCTCATGGGAGACGTTGGCGACGAATTCATGTCGCAAACTCTCGAGCCGACGCAATTCAGAAATGTCGTGGAGAACAACGAGCACCCCCGAGGACGGATGCCCAGGCAGGCTGGTCGCGCGGACGGCGAGGTCCCGCCGCACGGTGCCCTCAGTGACAAATTCCGTTTTCACGGTACCACCCGTCTGCAGGCACTGCACCACGGCATCATGCAGCGGACGGCAGCGAGCCAATTCCAGCAGCGGCCGGCCCACGGCCTCAGACATACCCAGCATCCGGCGACTGGCGTCATTTGCCATCATCAAGTTTTCATTCGCATCGACAGCGATGATGCCTTCGAGCAGATTACCCAACACCGTCGACAGTTGCTGGTTGCGCTCGCGGAGTTGGCCGAAACGTACGGCAATTTCCGTTTGCATCTGATTGAATGCCGTTGACAGCGTTCCCACTTCATCGCTGCTGTGAACACGCTTCAGCTCCTGAGATTTCCCTTCGGTGATCGCCTGGACATTCCGGGTTAGAAGCGCCAGCGGATGGATAATCCGGCCGATCACCATGTAGGTGACGACTGTCGCGATCAAACCAAACAGCAGCGTGAACGTGAGTAGATATCGCCGCGTGTCCGCCATGCGTTGACTGATCGCATCCATCCGAGTCGCCACCCGAACGAACGCATAACGGTCGGCACTAAGGTCCACCCGCAGAGCGAGGTAAAACATCTCCACTCGCAGCGTCGGACTCTGCCGCGTTGCTGTCCCCACCCCGTCCTTGGCGGCCTGAATGAGCTCTGGACGGTTGGCATGATCTAACATGGAAACGGGACTACGTTCAGAGTCGGCCACGACCACGCCCATCGAATTCACGATCGTAATTCGCAATTCCGTTTGATCGGCTAACCGTTGGACAAGCCTTTGCAGGCCAGGCTGACTGAGCGACAAAACATCATTCTCGATACTGTCGGCGAGCGAGTCGTGGACGTGACTGCTTAGGATGACCGCCGTTTCGAATAAACGTTGCTCGGTCTGACGCTTTAACTCGGAGCGCTGCGACGAATTGACGACATACAGCAAAGCGGTGGCCAAAGCCAAACTAAGCCCCACATAGACCGCAAAGAGTTTCCAGAATAGCCGTGAAGACCACATAGATCAGTTACGTATTCAGTAGGAGGCGAGGGGCGACGAACGGGAATCGCCCGGGGTGATGCACACATGGTTCAACGAAAAAACCTCCGCGCTGGTGATTAACTTGGCGGCGTCTTCTCTCCCCGAAAACCGATAGAAAGGTCAAGAACTTGCGTGATCCACTCCCACCCTTGACACGACAACTCACCGGTGACGCACCGCTATAACCATAGCTTCAACCGGTCCTTGAGCATGTCTGGCAGCGCCTTCTTAACAAATCGCTTGATCTGTGTGTCGGTACAACGGGTCGAGAGATGAGATCCGATCACCAGTTCGTTCTTGAATTCGTGCTGACGTTCGCGGTAGTCATCGACGTGCATGTGCCCATGCTTATGGATTTTGTCGCGGCGGTGTTCCGGAGCGGCAAATGTCAGTTCGCTGATGAGGATCTTGGCATCATAGAACTCGGGATTGTTGTCGAGTCCTTGCGGTGCCGTGTCGCCCGTATACGCAAACAAAGGCACGCGGAGTTCGGTCGTGATTTCGGTTCCGGATTGACGCAGGTTCCGGATCTCTTCGCCCGACAAGTCGAGGAATTCCGGTTTGAGCTTGTGCCGACGCTGATAGACAATGAACCCAAGTGCTTCGATCGTGTGCTTGACCGCCACACTCTTGACCATGATTTCACGACCGATTGGCGTTTCGTCACCGTCCAACAGACCGACCAACTCGCAGGGCATAGCACCGCGATCGAGGGACCGGAAATGTTGCAGCATTTTCCACGCGGGATCGACCGCGCAATCGGGCAGATAGATCACCGGCGGATCCATCTTCATCATCCTGCGGCGCGAGACATAGGCGGGCAACGCCGCGATGTGGTCGAGGTGAGCGTGGGAGATGAACATGGTCGGGGTGCCCATGAAATCCCACGGCTGGGCTCCGGCATCAAACAGTAATTTCAATTCGTTCACTCGCCAACACGTCTGCACGGCGGCGCGGGAGTAGCCCTCGATGGTCAAGCCATCATGGACATGCGAGAGGATGGGAACGTTTTCAGTCATGATTCCGAAGGTGCAGGTCGGCTGGTGGACGCCTCCAAGACGGGCAGGGTAGGCCAGTCGAAATAACTTAACCGGTCTCTGGTTTGGGCGGTATGCGGCGTTTGCAAGGTAACCACGCGCCCCCGAGCATGCCTTCGGACCTCCGGCGCGACACCTGCACCGCCTGGTGAGCGTGCCTACGAAGCGGAGCGATGCATAGAACCTGGATACAAGGACTTTGCGAAAAAAAAGGAGAAATCGTCAAAATCGGTTAAGGGATGCTGTCGCCTATGCCGATTCTGACGGTGGTAGAACGATCCAATCGATCGACAATTACTCGTTATCAACGAAGTGTGAAACATGGACGACGCACGCACCACTCAGCACGTTTGGCGGTCTCGCCGCGCCAGCTCCCAAGGTTCCCGCCGTGACATCAGCCGGCAGCTCCTAGCGACGCTTGTGATTGGTGGTGCCGTCAGCCTGTCCTCGACCGGATGCGCGGGACGCTCGATGTCGCTCGCGTCGATGAATCCATTTCAGGGCAAACCGGATGCGTCGGCAATCGCCGAGGAAAAGACGCCCAACCAGCTGGTCTCAACGACCGACAAGGTGGCATCGGAAACCACCACAACGTCCCAAAGCCTAGTCTCGAGAACATCCAGCAAGATCGGCAGCTGGTTTGGACGCGACAGTGAAGAGCCGGGCAATGAAAATCCCCTGACGCTCGACGGAGACCCCGAAGAGCTGCAGCCCGATGTCTTTGTCGCCAACGGCCAACTCTGGGAATCGACAGGGAACCTGACCAAGGCGATGGAGAGTTACGCCCAGGCACTCGAGAGCGATCCGAAAAATGGTGCCGCGCTAACAAGTATTGCCCGCCTCCACTTCCGCGAGGCCCGCTATCCCGAATCGGCTGAATACTTCCAGAAAGCCATCGCTCAGAATCCCGAAGACGCTGCCCTGTACAACGACCTCGGCCTGACCCTGAGCAAATTAGGCCAGCATGACATGGCAGCCCAAACGCTGCAGCGGGCGCTCGAACTCGCCCCGGGAACGTCTCGGTACGCCAACAATCTCGCGAGCGTGCACTTTGAATCTGGCAAAACCGAGGAGGCGCTCAAGGTATTGCAAGCGAACAACAAAGCAGCTGTCGCCCACTTCAACATGGCTTTTCTGTACTACAAGAAAGGCCAAACGGACCAAGCGAAGGTGCAGTTGAACGAGTCACTGGTATACGAAAACGAAGCCGCCTCGGATCCCGCGACCAAGCGGGCGATTGATCGATCTCGCGAGATGCTCGCTCAACTGGACATGGGTGAGATGCCCGCGTCCGCCTCACCGAACATGCCCCGAGAGATCGGACCGGCCGCCGGGCCTTCCGCCATCATCGCTGCCGCCCCTGCCCATCGATCCAGCCAGGCACCTCAGGTGCTCGGGCAAATATCGCCCCAGACCAAACCCAGCATCCCGATGACGCCCGTCAGCTACCAAGATCCGCGTAGCTACATGTCGCCGCAACTGCCTACCGACGCCAGCCTGCCGCCCACAACCACGCCGGCAGCCACGCCAGCGGCGAGCCCGCCTTCGCCTGTGACGCCCACCACCAGTGCGGCGCCGGCAAAAGCTCCGGAAGCCGCAGCGGCAACACCTCCCAGCACCGGCTTCGGACTGCCGGGTGGATTCCAGTTCCCTGGAACCTAATCCCGCCACGCACCACGGGTGCTGGACCAACTCATAGAAAACGAACCCAGGCCCGATCGGATTTCCGACCGGGCCTCGATTCGTTGGCAACGTATCAGCGTCGCCCCGCGAGAGACCACTGCGACCCATTCTCTGCAGCCCGGACGGGACTGGGCTGCTCGAAACCAATGGCTGGCTCGCGCTGCACCGTTCTGCGAATTTCGCTCGACCAACGCCATGCCATCGCAAGCTTGGTTGTCGAATTGCGACCTATCCGCAGGTCAGGCGTAGAAAAAGCCCAACGGGATCGGTTGAGCTGCTCGCCGGCCCGGCAACCAGGGTGCGGTTTGAACCACGAAAGACACGAATCACACGAAAAGTCAGCATGGGTCATATTCGTGTGATTCGTGTTTTTCGTGGTCGAATCAATGCCTATGACGACAAAGAAGAGTAAATAGGGACAGACAAAGGAATAAATAGGGACAGGCAATGAATAGTTGCCTTCGATCGCGGCTTGCGTACCATTGCCGATGGTTTCGCTGCTCAAAACCGTGACGCTGATGGAGTTGATGAAGATGCCCAGGCAAGCTCGTGGGGAAGTGATCGATCCGAATGAGGTTCAGATCCTCCACTGTATCGAGAGATGCGTCCGCAAGGCGTGGCTCTGTGGGACCGATCTCGCTACGGGAGATTGTTTCGAGCACCGCAGGGGCTGGATCCGCGACCGAATGGAATTCCTCGCCTCCGTGTTCGCGATCGATTGCCTGACGTTTTCGATCATGAGCAATCACCTGCACCTCGTCTTACGAAGTCGCCCGGACGTCATCGCGGCGTGGTCGGACGAGGAGGTCGCCCAGCGTTGGCTGCGGCTGTTCCCCGAACGTCGTAACCCTGACGGCAGCCCTGCCGTGCCGACGAGACCGGAACTGAACATGATCCTGAATCAGCCGGAGGTCCTGGCCTCGCGGCGTCAGCGATTGTCTGACGTGAGCTGGTACATGCGCTGTCTCGCCGAGAATATTGCCCGCCGCAGTAACGCCGAGGACAAAGCTCGCGGCCACTTTTGGAAACGTGCGGTGCCATGCGTCGAAACTCTCAATTGGAAGAAGTTGAATTTGTCGTGTGCTTACGCAGTAGCTGCGTGAGTTTCTAGCTTGTCTTTCGGACAGTACGTTGCGGGGTCCGAAGTGATTCTGGTGGTGCAGGGCGACCTTGACCGCTTTGGTGCTCAGATAACCGACGCAATCGCTGTACCTCGTTCTCGTCTGCCCAGAACAACCAGACGCGTCCGAACGGTCGTTGGTCGGCAATCGCCCAACCACGCGTCACCCAGTCTTTCAATTTTTTCTCAGCGACTCCAATCGCGGATGCGAGATCGCTACCAAGCCATTGGTCATCAAGTGGCTCGGGGGCAGTCAGTTGCTGACGACTTGTTGGATCGTCCGCTAGCAGCTTACCGATCATCGACGCTGAAATCGGCTTGGTGTGCCGCGGCGAACGATAGCCTTCTTGCTCAAGTATCTTGGCCACCTCAGGAGTTCGACGCCCTTCCAAAACCAACTCAAGCATACGTGTCATGAGTTCACGATAGTTGTCCATCTGCGGATACAGTGTGACCGTTCGTGTCATCTCGTAAACGCTCTCATATCCACCTCGCCACTGCAATCGAACGTCGACACGCTGAGTGTTGTTCTGGACCGCTACGATCACTTGTTGTAGTAGCAGTCGAATGATCTCTTTACGATCGACAATGCTTAACGATTCGTTCCAAAGTGAATGCACATCGCGAGAACACTGAAGGATCACATCGCGTTGAGCCTGTGCGAGTTTTGTTGAAACTTGGCCTCGTAGCTCGTTCAATTCCTGCTCAGTGGCTTGCAGTTCAATGAGCGACTGCTCCCAATTGTTTTCCAACTGTGCCGCTACCAAACGATTGGCCGGATCAACATGACGATAGCCTCGCTCAGCAACCTCAACTGCATAACGTGCTTGCTCGACGCGATCAACAAACAGTTTCTCCATTTGTTGCCTCCGCGTCTCTTCATTCTCGATCACTTGCAGGCTCAGTTCGACGCCTGCTGGCGAGAGAGCTTCAAGGATTTTACTTTCAACGAAGCTATCCAATATCTCACAACGAATCGAGCTGTGACATGGCGTGGCAGCGGCGACCGTTCGGTGGCGAAAGCAGCCATACATTGAATGAGAATTCTTCGGATAGTTGGCCGACAAGCGACGACCACAATGGCCGCACTTGATGATTCCACCTAACAACGCTGTGCCACCGCGAACCGGACCACTGCGGTCGGGACGACTATCGTTTTCGGCCAGACGTTGTTGGTTATCACAGTACTGCTGCCATGTAATGTAAGCAGGATGTCGATCAAGCAGTAGCACCTTCCACTGTTCGGGCGGAAGATGTTTTTTTGACGTTTTTTGTGGTGATTTAAGACCGTACTTTTTTTTACGTCCATAGCCATACGCGCCAGCGTAGAGCGGGTGTTTGAGCATCTCGTAAACGGTCGTCTTGGCCGCCAAACGCCAGTCGATCTCGTTCGTGACCCCTGCTTGTCGGTTGCGAAACGGAAGTCGAATGTGATGCTCAGACAAATAATGAAATAAGGCGTGAGAGCTACCAATCACTTGAAATTGTTCAAAGAATATTTTCATCACGTGACGTGCGGATTCGTCAGGATCGAGTTGTGGCATTCCACGCGCGTCGAGGACATAGCCAACCGGAACATCGTGAAACAACTCCCCGCGCTGAGCTTTGCTCAAACGCCCTCTTTCCAGTCGGACCTTCATGGTGTGCAGTTCCATCTCACTGATGATTCCCTTGAGGCCCAGGACGAGTCGATCGTTCGGATCATGGGGGTCAAAGACACCATCTTCATCTGCAATCAACGTATTGAAAATCGCACATACTTCAAACAGATCGCTCCAGTCCTTTGAGTTGCGAGCCAAGCGGCTCATTTCGAGTCCCGCGACAAGACCGACTTTTTGATCGGTGATTAATTCGAGCAGTCGGCGAAAACCTTCTCGCTGGGCGCTGCCGCTTCCGCTGAGACCAAGATCGTCATCAATGACCATCACTTTGTCGGGCTCCCAGCCCAGTGCAATGACACGATCTTTCATCGCGTACTGACGTGCGGTTGATTCCTGATGATCTCGTAGTTGGGCACAGGTGGACTGTCTGACATACACGGCCGCATCAAGCTCGAGATGCTCCGCCGTCACTTTCGGATGAAGGAAGTTCCTTGGGCTCGCTTCGAGAACTGCCTTCGCGCTAATTGCAAAATTATTCATCACTGTCCTCCTCGCCGCGGGGCGACTTCAGTGATGACTTGGCCGCTGCTTGCGACAGGAGTTGCAGAATTCGATGTTTGGTCTGCGGGTCGATCGCATGCTCCCACACGCGATCGAGAGGAACCGCTTTTACTATCGATGGCGACGATAGGCGCGGGGGGGGACAGCGGCGGGTTTTCCGTCGGGGCGCATGGGAGACCTTCCGTGATTTGTTTGCGGTGGTACCGCTCCAGCCAGCAAACGAGCGATTTGAGTGCGGAAAAGTCAATTATCCCGATTTGGTCAGATCGGCCAATCCCGATTTCCATCGCGTTGCGAGGGATGGTTCTGGGAAGGGCGTTTTCGGGCACAGGTACTCCTCGATGAAGCGAGTTTGTTGGCGTGTGCGGCCTACGTGGATCTCAACCCGATTCGCGCCGCCATGGCGGAAACGCCTGAATCGAGCAAGTACACCGGAGCCAAGGATCGGATTGACGACTTGACTCAATGCTCCGATCGGACCCGCCAAAGCACCCATGACTGGGAGCGAAGTCGCGGTCGCCAGCACAGTGGTTGGATGAGTCCGATCGAAATTGACGAGCAGAGCGATCCCGTCGGGCCGCACCTGGATCATTCGGGCAGACGAGGCAGCCTGAAGGGTTTCCGAAGTGTCTCGTTGGCCAGCTATCTGGAATTGCTCGACTGGACGGGCCGTCAACTCCGCAGTGACAAGGTCGGTGCGATCCCCGCGCACTTGCAGCCGATCCTCACACGCATCGGCTTGGATACCCATGCCTGGTGCGACGTCGTGAGCCGATTTGGGCGGGTGTTCAAGCGGGCAGCGGGTAGCCCAGAACACCTCGCCGAGGAAGCCAGCCGTCGCGGCCAAGGTTGGCTCTGCGCCCGTGACAACCCACTCGGGATATCTTCGGCCTGACCCGCTCGGAAAACCTTCCGCTTTGATTCCCTCCGGGGTCGCTGCTGCGCCGATATCGGAGAATCGGATCAGAATCAGCCCGATGCTCGGTGGCAGCATTCAGCGAGGACCGGATCGTAAGTAAATCGGCCGAAAAACAAGCCGCAGCCCGAGCTGAAAAGTGGGTGGCCCTCTTTTCGCTCTTTTCGCTCTTTTCGTCGCGTAGTCCTGGAGGGACGGCAGGTGGTTCACAAACCAAACGATTTGCGGGAATAACAATCGAAAACGCCTGCCATCGCTTCGCGATTTCAAATGGTTGAGCGATTGTGCCCCCCGGACTGACGTCCGGGGCTATTGCATGCCACCGCTTTGCGGTTCCAGAGCCACGCCTCACTAGCCCCTCTCCGTTCAAACGACTCGAGTCGCTGCTTCCAGACGGGGATCTCCTCGCGGGTGCGGGTGCGGTGTGGTTGAGCCTTCGCTGCAGAAGGCTCAACCGCGTTTTGGGGTTCCTCTTAGTGACGAAGTCACGGCAGGCAATAGCCCCGGACGTAAGTCCGGGGACCGGTTGCAACCGATGATCGCGTAGTCCTGGAGGGACGGCAGGTCGCTCGCAAAGCAAACGATTTGCGGGAAGAACGATCGAAGAACGCCTGCCATCACTTCGCGATTACAAATGGTTGAGCGCTTGTGCCCCCGGACTGACGTCCGGGGCTATCGCATGCCACCGCTTTGGGGCTCCAGAGCCACGCCTCACTAGCCCCTCTCCGTCCAAACGACTCGAGTCGCTGTTTCCAGACGGGGACCTGCTCGCGGGTGCGGGTGCGGGTGCGGTGTGGCTGAGCCTTCGCTGAATAAGCGGTTAGAGGCAGGCAATGAATCGTTGCCTTCGATTGTGGCTTGCATCCCATTGCCGTTGGGTTCGGCGCCAAAACCATGACGCAGATGGAGGCGATGAAGATGCCCAGGCTCGCTCGAGGGGAAGTGATCGATCGAAATGAGATCAGGCATAAAAAAACCCAGTGAATCACGCCATCAAGGGCTCTGAAACACTGGGAATTAGCACGTCTATGCCCCCGCTAGGGCTCGAACCTAGGACCCACGGATTAAGAGTCCGTTGCTCTACCAACTGAGCTACAAGGGCGGCTGTGTGGCCGCAAGGCCACCACTAGTTTGCTGGGCACAACCTGTTGAGGAGGTGCGACCAGCGAGGTCTTATTTTGCGTTGCTCGGATGCATCGGTCAATCCGAGGCAACAGCAAAAAATAGAGGCGACGGTCGGATTCGAACCGACGAATAAAGGATTTGCAATCCTTCGCCTTAGCCACTTGGCCACGTCGCCTTGTCAATCAATGCCTCATTTCACCCCAGGTGTCCTGGGATGAAAAGCGTTCTCGGGGAGAACGCCTGTGACACCGATAACTTTCGCAGAAATTGCTCCGGTTAGGAAGACCAGGCACGCCTGTTTTTTTCCATTCGGAGCATCAATTTCGTTGCTACCCGTTCCTTCGACATTTTCGCCAGCGGACTTGAGCACCGCCGCGAAAAAAACGAACTCAGACCGCCGAGATAGCTTGCTGCAGCGCCGCTTTGGGGCGGACGCCCACGAAGCTTTCGGAGATTTCGCCGTTCTTGAACAGCAGCAAAGTGGGAATGCTGTTGATGCCGAACTTTTGCGCAACACCTGGGTTTTCGTCGATGTTGACCTTACCAATCGAGACGCCAGGGTTTTCCGCGGCGAGTTCTTCGATCATGGGGGCGATTTGACGGCAGGGACCGCACCAAGGTGCCCAAAAGTCCACGAGTACCGCGGTGTCGTTTTTGAGGACTTCGGCGTCGAAGTTGTCGTCAGTGAATTCTTTTACCGCATCAGAGGCCATGATTGTTTCCTGCTAAAAGGAGAGTTGAGTAGGATGGACACAATTTACCGGGAAGGGGTTCGTAGACCAGTGGCCTCGGTTGTGCCGCAACAGCGAATCGGCCAAGTTGGCAGACTCGTTCGCTCGGCCGAGCGGAATGAATTGGGTAGCAAACACTGGGCCAACTGGTCCAGGATCACCGCGGTGGCCCCCCAAATTCGTAGCGATTGGTATTCAAACGCCGGCGCGCTGAAGTGAAACTGGGCAACACGCGTCTCCGGATCCGCTGCGGCATGGACGTCGCGTTGGTAGCAAATCGAGGCCACCGGGGACTGCTGGCAAGGCACCTGCAACGGCAAATGTATGACTTCGTCGACTTCTCCGGGATCGGGACGCCAGGGCTCGCTGGGTTTGCGCAGCACGCACACCACCGGGGTGACCTCGTTGTCACTGGCGTAGACGTACTGCACCGGCAGCTCGCCACAAATTTCAACGACGTCGGCGGCAATCCCGAGCTCTTCTTCAAATTCCCGCAGCGCCGCTTCGGTGGGCGTTTCGCCAGCTTCGATGCGTCCGCCGGGGAAACAGATTTGTCCGCCATGGTGCCGCAGCGCATGCGGGCGACGGGTCAGGGGGACGATCCAGCCGTGCTCGGGATCGAAATACAATCCGACTGCCACGGCGGCCTGTCGCGAATTCAGACGTGCCGGCCCGCGATGCCGGCCGTAGGAGAGTTGCGGGGTCATGTTCCACTGCAAACCGTGCTGCGGTGTGCCATCGTGGAGTTGGGCGAGCCGATCGGTGAGTCGCCCAGCCATCTCCGCGGAATGCTCGCTGGCATCGCCCAGCCCAGATCGGCGGAGCGGTCCGGGCGAGTTCTCCAGCCCCGACCGGCGGAGCGGTCCGGCGATGAGGGCCGACCGGCGCGTCCGGCCAACGCTATGGGTTGGGATTTTCGACCGACGGCGCCGCCCGTCGTGAGGCATGTTGACATTCACAAATAACGCCTAGATCAAAGACTCCAGCAGTCGCCGCAGTTTTCGCAGTTCGACGCGGTGATCGTGCTCTTCCATGGGCGCCATGTCGACCGTCAGTGCGCGGTTGTATTTTTCGCGTTCGAGCTGAGTCACGATTTTGCCATAATCGATCTCGCCTTGACCCACGCTGACTTGGAATTTTTCTTTGCTGGTATCACGGAGCTGGACATTGGTCACAAATTTCAGCAGTTGATCGAATCCTTTGCCGACTGCCATGGCCTTGGCCACGCCAGGATTCCCGGCCGAGGCGATCAGTGCGACGCTGGGGTCCAGGGCAACGCCCAGCCCTTCGATATTATTGCACAGCACGAGCAGGGTATCGGGATCCTCGCTGAGGCAGCCGAGCATGCAACGCACACTCAGGCGAACGCCTTCGCCCTCAGCGATCGCCACGAGCCGCTGCAAATGCTCGACTTCTTCGTTAAAGGGGGTGCCCTTTTCAGCCGATGGAACGGAAATGTTGACCACTTTGGTCGCTTTGGCGATCCGGCACAGCGTGTGAAACTGCTCGTAATGTTCTTCGCCCGTTGTGGACAATTCCACCCGGTAGCCGCTGATGTCCATGCGGTGACTGGAGCGAAGAATTTGAACAGCCCGGGCCTCATCCTGGAGCAATTCGTTCGGCCGGACCGGTCCGACCGAATCCTGAATAGCGATTTCGACAGCGGTGAAGTCGAGATCCTGGAGCAGCTCGATCGCTGCTTGCAGTTCTAGATCGGGCCAACATAAAGTCGAAGCAGCAACAAACACGCGGGGCGTCCTTCCTGAGTGAACAAGCAAAAAATCTGTGTATCATGGGAACCTGATCACTCTAGCGTTCTCGTAGCGACGAAGTCCAGTCGAGTCGGGCGTTTCTTGGCGGGGGCGTGCCTCGATCGACATTATTCCCCCCTAATGATTGCTTAACTCATGTGTAACCGTTCACGGCCTACGGCCATGAACGAGTAGTGTCTGATGATCCGAAGCGATGCATCGTGCTCAGTCAACGGACTGTCCTGTCAAGCTCACTGACATCTCTGCTGCGATGGATCTATATGTCGTGACAATTGTATTGATGTGATGTTCGTGATTTCCATCCACCTTAAACGCTCGTGGTCGTGAGTGGAAGGTTTTCTCAGGCATCTCTGAAGTGTCCAATGATTTTTTCAATCCGGCGGGCTGCCGTCGATGCACGCACTTCGATCGGTTGAGCCCTTTTTGCCCATTGGACGCAGGAGCCAATCCTCCGAAAATCCACCATTCTGGATCTCCACCGCTGAAACTACAGCAGAGTGAGGCTACGAACTATCACAGGAGGCTGGCAGTAGACTCGGCGACGGCTCGCCCCGAAGAAACTGGCTCACCGACTCAACCAGAAATTCAAACACGCTGCGACCTTGCTGCTCGCAGGTTACCACCACGGTGCAGATCCGTTCAAACCAAGCTTGACCATTCTCGCCACGCGTTCCTTGCGTCATCCGGCGATGAATCGCCACAAACCGAATCGCCTGCTCGGCCAGATTGTTGGTCGGGCCGATCTGCGGGTCACTGATGAAGCGAAAGTAGTCTTCGAAGTGATCGTAGAAACGCTTTGCCATGTTGGCGGCGTGTTGTGTATCGGGTTGTTCGCCAGTCGCATTCCAAACGATCTCATTGCGGATGCGTTCGAGCGACTGGCGAAACGTTGTTTCGCTGGCGAACTCATCGCGGCGAGCAATCGTCTTGAAAAGCTTGCGAAAGTCTTCACGCAACCGCTGCCCGTAAACCTGGTTGGCGTGCTCAGGGTGGCTGCACAGAAACTTGATGTCGCGAATCAGGTGAGCGATGCAGAACTGCAGCTTGACGTTCTTATCAAGTCGCATGTATTTGTGGTATGCCGAGAAGTAGTCGCAACCGATCGTGCCATCGAATTCGGCTCCCAGCGTTTCCAGCAACACCTTGCTGCCGCGACTCGGAGAAATCCTAAAAACGGTAAACAGGTAGGCACGAAAGCACCAGGTCCAGAGTTTATTGCCGTCGTCTTTGTGACCCGTCTCATCCACATTGAGATGGCTCTGCTGGGAGATCGCGTCCAGCAATTCTTGATAGGGATCGGCGATGCTCTGGCTGACCTTGCCGACGAGCTTTTGAATCAAGCCACGACTGAGCGTCACGCCGACGATATCACGGAAATACTTTCTGATCTTCGTAATTGACATGTGGCAAACGCCTTTGAGCCAACCGATCAGAGCGGTCATCTTCGGCCCTACCAATCCAGCCCGTTGAATGTCATCGGGCAAGGCACAGTGATGCGTTTTTCCGCAGTCTTGGCAGGTTTGGCCGACCCGTCGGTGCTCGGTGATCGTGATTGGTTTATCGATCAGCTCCACGCTCTGGAGCGTCTTGTAATCAAGGTCGCCTTCGCATAGCGAACCACCACAGCAGGGACACTCGTCGTAGCGATACTCAAGGATGAGATCGACTTGCTCATCCAGAAAGGATTTCCGCTCGTGGCGTTGATGGCCGAGTTGTCCGCCCCGTTTTCGTTTGGGAGGGCGGCCTGGCTTTTTTCGTTTGGGTGGTGGGTTGGTGATATCGCTCGAAGGTGGCTTGGACGATGTCGCCGAGTTTTTGCTTGCCTTGGCAAGTTGATCTTGGATCGCGGCAAGCTGCTTCTCTAGCTCAGCTATTCTGGCAGCTAATTGGACGCACTCTTGGCACTGGTTGCTTGCTTTTCCATCCATGATCTCAGCATTCTAGCCGGTGTCGCCAAATCGACCGATAGCAATTTCACTGCAGAAATCCTGAAATCTCGATGCGTTCAGGGCCGAAGGCCGTGAACGGTTACACTCATGTTTTCCGAGATCACCGGCAGTCGAAAAACCATCGGTGACGTCGACGTCTTGTACCACGATGGTCTGTACCACCTGTTTCACCTCGTGCTGCCCAATCACGATTTCATTGCGCACGCCGTCAGCACGGACGCACTGAATTGGCGGCGGGTGAACAACGCCTTGTTCATCGGCGAGCCGGGCAGTTGGGACGACCTGATGCTGTGGACGATGCACGTGTCGGCCGACCCGCACCACAAGGGCCGGTGGCGGATGTTTTACACGGGACTGTCCCGCCGCGATCAAGGCGACTACCAGCGTCTCGGTCTGGCGCTGAGCGATGATCTGTTTCACTGGGAGAAGGCGCCCGTACACTGGGAAGACCACCGCGGACCACGAGACCCCAAACGCGTCAAGCAAGCCCTGGAGACCAGCAGGCAGAGACCGGAACCCCGCGCCGACGCAGCCTTCGACCGCGAGAGCTGCTTTCCGCTGGAGCCTGATCCGAAGTTCTACGAAGCGACGCTGGAAGAGGGCCGGCACTGGATCAGCTTTCGGGATCCGTTTTTCTTTCACGACGGCACAGACGGTTGGCTCTTAGCAGCCGCCCGCGTCAATCATGGCCCGGTGGTGCGTCGGGGTTGCGTGGCCCTGATGAAAGAGGTGTCACCGAATCATTTTGTCGCCCAAAAACCGCTGCACCACCCGCGGATGTACGACGACATCGAAGTGCCCAATCTAATCCGGGTGGGGGATGACCACTACCTGATCGGCAGCATTCGAGAGGATGCGAAGATCCGATACTGGCACGCCGATGCACTGCGGGAGCACTGGCAGAGTTATCACGACAACGTATTGCTCGCCCAAGGCAACTACGCAGGCCGCGTCTGTCGGGATGAGCAGGGCTGGCTGCTGTGGAATTTTTATTCCATGCACCGTGACGACCGAACCCAAGACAACCTCATGCCGCCTCCGAAACGGCTTGTTCAAAACGAGTCCGGGTTGCTGCGCGCGGTCACCTTCGAGGGAATCGATGACTACGTCCGTGAACCCATCGACGTCCACTGCGCCGCGCCGCTGATCGAGGACGTCGGCCCGAGCGAACAGGTCTGCCATGTGGACCAGGACCACCTCGAACTGGCCTGCAAGAGCGGCTTTCAAGCGTTCGTCTTCGACGGCGAGCTGGAGCATTTCCGCATGCAGGCAAAGCTAAACCTGCAGGGTCTCGGCAAGTGCGGCCTCGTCTTTCGCATCGATCCGGTAACACGCGACGGCTACTACCTCTCACTCGACCTGCACAAGGGCGTCGCCCAACTGCGTGCCTGGGGGACCAATTCGCAAGCCACCGGGGATCAGATGATGCAGTTTGAGTCCCTGCAATCTGGTTTTTGGCACAGCGATACACGCGGACAGGCCGAGATCAAACTGATTGCGTTCGGCAGTTACATCGAGCTGAGCGTCAATGGCCGCGTTGTCCTGTCACTAGCCGACCAGCATTTTCAATGCGGTCACGTCGGTGTGTACCTCGAAACCGCCGTGCTCCGCCTCGACGGTGTAGAATTGATTCGACTGGCTTCACCCAGCCAAAGCGACGAGCACTTGGCCAGTGGCTGAGAACGTGGAGCGAATGAATGGCAGCAGCTTGATCCTCAACCAAGGAACCGTCCAATCGCGAGGATCACGCGCATCGCCAATGGACTAGCCAAGCCGGCGTCGACGGCCCCACACTGAGACCCCATGATGATGACCAACGAAAGACTGATCGCTGACCTGCGACGTCCCGCTGCCTATCCGCACGTCGTGAGTGGTCCAGTTGAAGTCCACCAAACTCACATTTCAATTGTCTTCTTAGCGGGAGAGTTTGCTTACAAAATCAAGCAGACGATCAAGACCGACTTCCTCGACTACAGCACGCTCGAACTTCGGAAACATTTCTGTCACGAGGAGGTTCGTTTGGACCAGCGGTACGCGGACGACCTGTACCTTGGCGTCGTTCCGGTGACCCGCTCGAAAGACGGGATCGAAATTCAAGGCAACGGCGAAACGATTGAGTATGCCGTCAAAATGCGGCGATTCCCCGACGACTCGCTACTGAGCCAACGAATCGAATCGGGAAAGCTGACGAGCTCCGAGGTCGATCAACTCGCCGCCACGGTGGCCGCCATCCACGCCCAAGCCAATGTCGACAAAACAAGGATTGCGACGGGCTGGCCAGAGTTCCTGCGAGAAAACACAGGCCAGATCATTCGAACGCTGACATCGAACGAGGGTCACGAAGCGTCCGCAACGCTGGGCGTTGTAGACGGCTGGCTGGATGACTTCTTTCAGCAGTCCTTCGCCAGCATCGACGATCGTGTGGCAGCGGGCTTTGTCCGCGAATGCCACGGCGATCTCCACTTGGCCAATGTGGTGCATTGGAAAGGCCAATTGGTGCCCTTTGACGGGATTGAGTTCAACGAGCACCTGCGTTGGATCGACATGCTCAGCGACGCGGCATTCCTGGCAATGGACTTTGCCGCTCGTGGCCATCTCGATCTGTCTCGCCGATTCACCAACGCCTACCTCGAACGCACCGGCGACTACGACTCGCTGCATCTGCTGCGACTCTTTTTGGTCTACCGATCCCTGGTCCGTGGGCTGGCCGCGTCGATACGAGGCGACCAAGCCGACAAGGCAAAACATATTGAACTCGCGTATCGGTTCACCCTTCGCGAGGTTCCGCAGCTATGGATCACGCACGGCGTCAGCGGCAGCGGCAAGACGACGCTCAGCAACAACGTCATCCAACGCCATGACGCGATTCGACTGCGTAGCGACATCGAACGCAAACGAATGTTCGGCTTGCCGCCGCAAGAGCGGCCCTCGGCGGTATTGGCCGCAAGACTTTATAGCGAAGAATCCAACGATCGAACCTATCACCGACTTCACGATTTGGCACGCGGCGTGTTGGCTGCCGGGTACAGCGTGATCGTTGACGCGACGTTTCTAAAGCACGCCGACCGACGCGTTTTTCGTGACCTTGCCGAACAACAAGGTGTCTCGTTTGCCATCCTGGATTGCCACAGTGACGCGCAAACGCTGCGGCAACGCGTTGCCGATCGCGCAAACGAGGGCGAAGACGCTTCGGACGCCGACATCCAAGTCTTGGAGCATCAAATCGCCCACGACGAACCGCTGTCGGAAGACGAACGGGCCCACGTCATCGAAAACCCTGATATCGTGCGATTCGTCGAGCACTTGTAGTTGTGCTGCGCCCCGCCCAAGATCCTTTATCGACTGGCTCAGGTTTTGCATTCTTAAGGAACGATCTTACTTCACCCTTGGAGGCTTTCCCATGAACGATCCTTTTATCCAACTCGAGTGGCAACAGTTGTGCGAACGTGTCCATCGGTGTGCGAGTTCGCTCGCAATCGACGAAACGGAAAGGGCAAGCTTTCAATCTCAGGCCACCGATTTTGAGAATCAAGAGCCACCGAAGCGCTACAACGAATTACTCGCGAAGACGGCCGACGCGTCGCGACTCGCCGTGCAGTGGCAAGATGCCTCAAGACACGAGGTGTATGACCAACGGGTCGACGAGGCCAGCGACGAGAGTTTTCCCGCGAGCGATCCGCCTGGATTCACGGGCGCTCACGCCTGAGATTTACTATCAAAATCAAAATCTCATCACGCCGCAGCACGCGTCGAAGCGATCGCGAAGGAATATCCCGAGAAGGGATGTTCGTCAGAATGTGGATTCCACCGCCTGGCGACGGTAGCTACTTTTGATTCGACCTGGTTTATGATCGGATGATCCTTATTGTCTCGCTGTCGCTTAGCGATTCGTGAACGATCCTCCATGTTTGGCGCAGAATCTGCGTGCACTCAACAGGAGTGGAACACTTTGGTTCCGTCGAATATTCATGGATAAGGAAATTGATGATGATGAAGACAGCACTCACATTTGCCATTGCAATTTGCCTGGCGTGCACCACCGAGAACGCTGAAGCCGGCTACGGCAGCAGCGGTGGAAGTAGTGGAGGTAGCAGCGGCGGGTATGTGGCAAGCTACGGAAGTAGTGGAGGTAGTAGCGGCGGGTACGTCGCGAGCTACGGGAGTAGTGGTGGCTCGTGGGGCGGAGGAAGTAGCGGAGGAGTTTCGAGCTTGCGAGCGAGACTCGCCCATCGGCGTGCGGCGCGCACGTCGACGTGGGGAAGCTCTGGCGGATCGTCCGGCGGCAGTCGTGGCTCCATCGCCCGCGGCTATCGCGGCTACGGCAGCAGCGGCGGATCCTCCGGCGGTAGCAGTGGGTACTACTACGGGCGATAAGCCTCGAGCTTACGTTCTTCCCAGGACAACTCGGCCAGCAAACGAGGATGCACACGCCCCGTTTCTGGCCCGCTGGATGAACGCGGGCCCGTTGGATGAATGCGTGCACCGGAGGGATTGCACGCATCCTCCTGGTATCCCATCAGTTGATTGCGGAAACAGAGTCTTGGAATTCACGCTAACTGCTCCCCCAAAGCCCGACCTGACCGCATGCATGCGGTTGCCTGTAGCCGCTCGGTCACTGCAGATTTCGCCCGCATGTGGTTGCCTCGCCGCTAGCAAGTTCGTTTTCGGAAAAAAATCAAACCATGAAAAAACTGATCGTATTCGATTTGGATGGTACGCTCGCCGAGAGTAAAGCATCGCTCGACTCCGAGATGGCGATATTGCTGGGCGAGCTGCTGGAGGTGGCAAAGGTCGCCGTGATCTCCGGAGGCGGCTGGCCGCAGTTCCAAACGCAAGTCCTCGCCCAACTGCCGCGACACGCTCAACGGTATCAGCTACTGCTGTTGCCAACCTGCGGAACCCAGTTTTACCGGTATACGCGAGACCCAAGCTCGTCTGATCCAAACCGAGGCGACTGGACGCGGCTCTACGCCGAGAATTTCACAGCCGCTGAGAAAGCCAAGATCGTCAAGTCCCTGGAACTGTCGATCGCATCATCAGGGTTCTCTGCCGAGAAGTGCTGGGGGGAACAAATCGAAGACCGTGGCAGCCAGATCACCTTTTCCGCCTTAGGCCAACAAGCACCGATCGACGCCAAGAAGAAATGGGATCCAGACTTCAAAAAACGACAGAAGATCAAAACACTGCTGGTCAATCTGCTCCCCGAGTTTGCCGTCAACTTGGGCGGGGCGACCTCCATCGACGTCACCAAGCATGGCATCGACAAAGGATATGGCATCCGAAAACTACGCGACACGCTGGGCATCGCGATCAGCGACATGATTTTTGTGGGCGATGCAATTTTCCCCGGAGGCAATGACTATCCGGCCAAGCAGGCTGGGGCGGACTCCATCTGTGTGCGTGATCCCACGGAAACGAAACGTGTCATCGAGGCGATCATCGCTTGCTTGAAAAAATGCGTTCACTAACCGCTCGTCCAACGGCTTATTTGTGGGATGTGATGGTCAGTGCTAGACTGGCGCTGCCGAGACAAACCGAACCGAGTGCTGCTTACGTGCGTGCTCGGCACGGGGACACCCTCGGTCAACGGGCGCAGCGACGCTCGCCAGAGAGTGGAATCCGCCGCCTGAGAGACGCTCGCTCGTATTGATTCGACACGCTTCCCTGTCTCGCTGGCGTTTGCCCGACATACCGGACCTCGTATTCTTGGTTTTTAAAAATGACACACTTTTCCTGGAACGGCGATATTCTGCGATTGAAATGCAAGTTGCAGCCCAATGCTTCTGCGAATAAGTTTGCTGGGATTGTCAATCAGGAACTCAAGGTTTCGTTAACTTCGCCACCGGTAGACGGCAAAGCCAATGCACATCTCCAAAAGTTTTTGAGTAAGGCGTTTGGCGTTTCTAAAAGTTCGGTCTCGATCGTTTCTGGCGAACTGAACCGACATAAGGTTGTCGAAATCCGCGCCCCCAAACGCCTGCCGCAAGATTGCGTCATTCAAGCCAACGAAACCTGAGCACCTTTGAACCGGTGATGAGCATCATCGATACGGTGGGTCCGTTTTTCTTCACGCGATGCGAAATCGAAATCGAGGCGGTGTTGCGAGGTTGGCCAGCCCGCTCACCGCCAACAGATCACGACTGGAACACCACGTTCGCCCCGCGTGCATCTTGAGCAACTCGCCAAGCAGGTCGGACTTATGACCGGCTACAATCCAGACATTTACCCCAAGAGACAACCATGACTATTTCACGCCGTCAGTTCTGTTCAACGCTCGGAGCCAGCCTTGCTCTGGCCAACACCCCGTTGTTTGCCAATGATTTGCAACTGCCGTCCCTGCGCGTCATCGCCTACAATATCTTCGGGCTCAACGGTTGGCCGCATCAACGAGCACGCACTCAACAGGCCATCGCGCAAGGCCAAATGGCGAAGCGACTGGCGATGGAACTCGCCCTCCATAAGCCTGACATCATCAACTTCTCAGAATCCCCCAAAGAGCAGCTCACCCAAGAAGTCGCCGAAATCCTGGGGATGAACCACGTTCGATTCCCCAGCGGCGGCCATTGGCCGGGCACACTGCTGAGCAAGTTCGAAATCACTGAATCCCAGAACGCACCGGTCCATGGCGAGCGGCCCAAAGAGTTATTCACGCGGCATTGGGGACGAGCCACGATCAAGTTGCCCAACGGCGAGGAGCTGATCGTGCATTCGGCCCACCTCTACCCAATCGCCGAACCCACGATCCGACTGAAAGAGATTCGAGCGATGATCGCATCGATGAAACCGGATCTCGATGCCCGTCGATCGATGCTTTTGATGGGCGATCTAAACCACGGTCCCGACACGGAAGAATACAAACTTTGGATCGACGCAGGTTGGGTAGACACATTTGCCAAAGTCGGAAAGAGCGACGGACTCACATTTAAATCTGACATTCCCAAGTCACGGATTGACTACGTCATGGCCGCTGGCCCTATCGCTGAACAGGTTGTTGAATCGAGGCCCTTGTTTGAGGGAGACTTTCGGCTGAACATCGACGACAAGGAGTCCTTTGCCTTGAGCGATCACCTGCCGCAACTCGCCGCCTTTCAATCAACTCAGTGAGATGCCCGTGCCCAACCGTAACGGCTATCAAATCGTGCCAGGTATTTCCGTCACGCCGACTGGCCAAGCGACCGTCGATCCCTCCGTATCGGATCTGATATTTGACTTGGCTATCCAATTTGAAGAATCCACTGATCTACCCGTTGATGTTGAACACGTCCTGGCAGCTATCGTACTGGCCGCTCGCAAGGGAGAGATTGACGCAAGCGTGCCGCTGTCGGCCGAGGATCCGGTACTCGTCAACGTGCTAATCGATCATGTGAAAACGGTATTCGAACAATTCGGTGGCAAAGTCGGCAGGGATGACTGACAGCAAAATAGCAATTTCGAACTTCATGAAATGTGCTCAACGGCGAGATCATTCCGCTTGGCGAGCATAAACACGAGCGACGTCCGCCATGTAATGTGTCAGTTCGGCCTCAGACGCTTTTTGAAGATGCTCGCGTGCGACGTCGGAATCCCCTTCCGCATCGGCGATCAGCCCGATGTAGAGGTTCCCATAGAATTCGGCCGACACGTGCGAAGGCGTGCCGCGAGTCTTCTCAACAGCTGCACCGATCGCCTTAAAATCACCACCTGGCAGGCGCTGCAAAACCGCTTCCATCGGGACACGGGAATCGCCCGGAGCCGGTAAGAGTATGTTACGAGCCTTCGTAATATCACCGGCTTTGGCGACGCACAGGAAGTGCCACGCGGCGTTTTCGACGTCGTGCGGATTGACGACTCGATGTTTTTCAAACAACGAGCGAGCGTCGTCGTATCGACCGACAAAAAATAAGGCGATGCCGTATTGCCATAAGTATGGCTCAGACTCAGGACTTTGCTCGATCGCTCGTTCGAAGCTCTTTACCGCTTCGTCGCAGCGGCCACCGCGCAACAACGCGTCGCCTAGCCCCACCAGAGAACGCGCCGAAGGCGCAGGCTGGCCAGCGACCGCTGCGTTCGCTCTTTCGATCGCGTCGCGGTGACGCTCCCGGTGCAACTCGGTGTCGTTCGACCAAACGGGGAAAACGAACAACCCACTGAGCAGGACGGACACATAGAACTGCATGGTGGTGAATGGACGGGTAAGCATGCTTCGGTGGCCCTGAATCAATGGTTGAGTTGCTGTGCTGCGATTATATCGTCTCACTCAGCCGTCGGCAGCGATTCCCCGACATTCACACTCCGATCCGCGATGATTACGATCCGCCCACGGGTGAGAAATGAAGCGGCCAATCACCCTGTTGATGCTACGACAACCCTTGCGGACGGTAGCCCACTTGACGCTCGTCACTTGACATTCAACAGCCGGAGATCTAGTTTTCTGCCTTTATTGGAAGTACCACATATAGAGAAAAGACAATGGCAAAGAAAAAAACGGCAGTGCCTGCGAAGGCAATGACCAAGGCTGAGATCGTCACGGCTTTGGCGGAGAACACGGGCCTGACCAAGAAAGAAATCGTCAGCGTGTTCGATGAGCTCTCCGCATTGATGGGAAAAAACCTCGGCAAACGAGGCCCGGGCGTTTTCAATCTGCCTAGCTTGATGAAAGTCAAAGTGATTCGCAAACCGGCGACAAAAGCCCGCAAGGGAATCAACCCATTCACCAAAGAGGAAACGGTTTTCCAGGCCAAGCCTGCCCGAAACGTGGTCAAAGTGCTGCCACTCAAGGCCTTGAAGGACATGGTTTAACCCGACCGATGGAGCCGACAACGGCAAGAAAATCGGGCGGGGCGGCGAGCTTGCCGTATTCGCGATCTTGCGGTGCCAAGCGATGCAGCGATTGATCTTAGGATGGAAGACCTGCGTCTCACGCACCAGATCGAATGCTGCGGCTGCCGGCCGGAAAAACGGAGGGACACGAAGAACGGAGTGACAAAAGCTGAGGGACAGAGCATCTCTTTTCATGACAAAAGCTGAGGGACAGAGCATCTCTTTTCAGGGACTGCGGCGGTGGGGACAGAGCACCAACCACCGCCGCGTCACCTCTTGATCGTTCCGCCTGGCCACCACATCTGGGCGGGACCTCAGAATCAAATAAAAATGATTCGAACGAATCGAGAACGCCAGCCGGTCGTCCCCGAAACAGGCCGCGAACTGCCGTGTGCAGACTTCGCCCAAGACCTTGCGGCAATCAAAGCTTCCCCCCCGGAAACCGTTTCATCTCCCAGGAGGCAGCAGCGACGGCATGCCCGGGAAATCATGTGCCCGATGATCACCTCATCAGGAGCACACACCTCGACATCAAGCTCTCCCCCCTCATCGCTCTCTCGCGCCCCAAACCGCTCACCCAAACCGCTCACCCAAACCGCTCACCCAAACCGCTCACCCAAGCCGCTCCCACCACGAAGCGGTTCTCAGACAATTACCGGAAGTCGCTGCACCCCCGCGCACCTCCGGTAACCCAAATCGAAAACGAAAGCCAACCCCACGCGTGGTCCAAGCTCGTAGGGCCGGTTCCACCGGCCACATGCGTTGGTTGCCCAACTCATCGATCCGGCCATTCCTCCCAGCTGCACGACCGTTCTCCGCCCCAGGATCAACCCACACGTAGGGCCGGTTCCACCGGCCACATGCGTTGGTTTTCCAACTCATCGACCCGGCCATTCCTCCCAGCTGCACGACCATTCTCCGCCCCAGGATCAACCCACACGTAGGGCCGGTTCCACCGGCCACATGCGTTGGTTTCCCAACTCATTGGACGGACGTCCCAGATGCGAGATCGTTCTTCGGCGGGATGCCCCAGCGGACGGCCGGTAGAACCGGCCCTACGTGCTGGTGACGTCGACCGCGGGCAAGAGGTCGTGGCCGCGAATCAGACACCCATGCTCTTACCGAAACGGTCGGTTCTTCTCGGAATATCAGTGGCATGCAGCCGATTGCCCAGACCGATGCAACGCGGTGAATTTTCAAAGATTGTTCACCCGCCTCCAGCAATTTTGCCATTCATCGTGGAATCGAATTCCATTTTATGCGCCCGCAAGAACGAACTCGAGCACTGCGGGAAGTCAACGTTGAACTCGAAATATTACCCCCGTCACATTTTTCGGCTCCCAACGCCTGAAAAATCCAACATCGGGCACCCCAGCCACTCAATTCCGAGAAGAACCCAGGAAGGAGGCGGTAGAACGGGACCGTTGTCTCGTCCTACCGCTAAAACTCACTTAACGACGTCACCAAGGCGGCGAGCCTATTTGCACACGGCGTTCGACTTCTTTCGGCGTGATCGACGCGAAACCACCAAGCCCAACCCACTCAAAAGGGACCAAACGGTAAGCGTTGCTGGTTCAGGAACAGGGTTCAGCGCAATTTGGTCCACGCTCAGTTCGACGTAATCAAACGCGGTATAGGGTTCCTTGTTTGCTGAAAAATCAACTTCCAGATACCCACGGTACTCTCCCGCTGTAAAAGCATAAACCTCATTGAAATCTAACGTCGCGAACGCAGACTGGATCAGTCCATCCTTGTTCCCACGTTGCGTTTGGAGCGCAATGGTTTGCGTCGTGTCGTCAGCGAACTTAACGTTCACCTCCGCAGGCATCACGTCATAGTCGCCAAAGACCAAATTCAAAAACACATCCGTCCCATTAATGATGTCCGCCGACTCAACGACGTAGTCGAATACAAAGCCTGGTTGATTCGATAGCGTCGTCGATGGCGCCGAGGGGAATAGTCCGCCAGAACCGTAGTTTTCATCGTCCGCGTTGTAAACGTGGTTGCTATCACTGGAATTGTCATAGCTCGTTGACAATGAGATGTCGGTATATTTTGATCCCGTCGATAAGGAATTTTTGAAACCGGAACCCGTTACGTAAGCATTAGCGATTTCAGAGGCGCTGCGATTATCAAAGTCGTCGCCCCTACTGGTGGCCAACACTCTATCATTGTTGAGATCGGGTAGGAGATCACCGGTACTGAGAATGCCCCCATCGTGATTTGCCGCCGCTCCGTCGGCTCCCTCATAGCCCGCGGCAGCGCCATAGCCGAAACCGTCGGCATCACCAATCCGAATCGCTGTAAACGCCCCACCGTCGGCGCGGTCGATCCCTCCCGCGACGGCGATTGCCACGAACGAACATAAAAATAGAGTACAACGCATCTTAATCTCCTACCGAATAGAATTAACTCACCCAATGAACAAACGCTGCCCATTTGTAGCACGATCCCCCTCACTCGGGGTACTTGCAACCAACCCACTTGAATACATTCGAGTAAGACGCTAGAGACAGAACGAGGGGCGGCAGAATGAGGGACGCGCATCACACCCACAGAGGGACACCTGCCATGGAAGCGCAGTGACGAAGTCACGGCAGGCGATAGCCCTGGACGCGAGTCCGGGGAACCGGTTACAAACGATGATCGCGTAGTCCTGAAAGGACGGCAGGTGGTTCACAAACCAAACGATTTGCGGGAATATCATCGAAAAACGCCTGCCATCGCTTCGCGATTTCAAATGGCGGGGCGTTTGTGCCCCCGGACTGACGTCCGGGGCTAGCGCATGCCACCGCTTTGCGGTTCCAGAGCAATGCCTCACCAGCCCGTCCCCTTCAAAACGACCCGAGTCGGTGCTTCCAGACGGGGCTCCAAAGAGGGAGGATCTCCACAGAGGGATATTTGCCATGGAAGCGTAGTGACGAAGTCACGGCAGGCGATAGCCCCGGACGCGAGTCCGGGGAACCGGTTGCAAACGATGATCGTGTAGTCCTGAAGGGACGGCAGGTCGCTCACAAACCGAACGATTTGCGGGAATATCATCGAAAAACGCCTGCCATCGCTTCGCGATTTCAAATGGCGGGGCGTTTGTGCCCCCGGACTGACGTCCGGGGCTAGCGCATGCCACCGCTTTGCGGTTCCAGAGCAATGCCTCACCAGCCCGTCCCCTTCAAAACGACCCGAGTCGGTGCTTCCAGACGGGGCTCCAAAGAGGGAGGATCTCCACAGAGGGATATTTGCCATGGAAGCGCAGTGACGAAGTCACGGCAGGCGATAGCCCCGGACGCGAGTCCGGGGAACCGGTTACAAACGATGATCGCGTAGTCCTGAAGGGACGGCAGGTCGCTCACAAACCGAACGATTTGCGAGAATATCATCGAAAAACGCCTGCCATCGCTTCGCGATTTCAAATGGCGGGGCGTTTGTGCCCCCGGACTGACGTCCGGGGCTATCGCATGCCACCGCTTTGCGGTTCCAGAGCAATGCCCCACCAGCCCGTCCCCTTCAAAACGATCCGAGTCGGCGCTTCCAGACGCGGTGGCGAGTCGCCGAGGGACGAGTCGCCGAGGGACGAGTCGCCGAGGGACACAGCATTTTAACAACGAAGACATCAACGAAAACTCGCTGCTGCCCCAGGTGTAGCATCTTCTGCACAGCCCGTACTTCATCGCAGCTAAGCAATTGCGAGTGAAAAGTGCTGTGTCCCTCAGTCGAGGGCTGTGTCCCTCAGTCGCTTGTCCAGCCGAAGCGATTGAGTCGCTGCCGATGTTCCGCTCGAAACCTGAAATCGGTACCGATGTCGATGTCGAGCGAACCGGGGAAACAGACGCCCAAACCACCCCGCGAACGCTTGCACCAAACCCAGGCCAAACGTGTCAAAATCAGTCCATTCCTGACGATTGGGGGACTGGCAACGCGGGCGATTCGGACACGAAAAAACCCCGCAAAACACTAGGTTTCGCGGGGTTTTCGGGAGTGGACGATAGAGAACTCGAATCTCCGACCTCCACGATGTCAACGTGGCGCTCTAACCAACTGAGCTAATCGTCCGATTTTTAGGTTGTGTGCTCTTGGGAAAGAGCTTGTGGTACATCATCGGCAGCTCGGGAAATTGAATCCAGCAAAGCTGTTTGGGTGACGTGTGCGTAGTTTGGGTTGGGGTGACGGATTCGTCAAGTGGTCCCTATGAAAGCAAAAACCGTTAAAATCTACCGATTCGGTGTTGACGTCTACCCTCTTTGGGCCGGATACTTTGCGTAGATTGGGTTGATCTCCCGATTTCAAACTAACCTTTTGGAGTCAGAATTCACGATACGGACTGAACCGCAAGTGAATTTTTACTCAGTTCTTACCTATTGTGCCGGAACGCCCCCGGCCGGAGAAGATTGCTTTAGTGGCATTGGCACGACGAAACGTCCTACCGGAAACTCGCGATGCGACGCGAATCAACCAGCAAATTCGCATTACCCCGATCCGCGTAGTGAGTGAGACGGGCGAACAGCTCGGCATCATTCCGACCGAGCAGGCACTCGAACGTGCCCGTGACGCAGGACTCGATCTTGTCGAAGTCGCTCCTGGCGAGCGGCCTCCGGTTTGCCGAATCATGGATTACGGCAAATTTAAGTACGACAAGAACAAGAAAAAAAATAGTGGAGCTTCACACACGAAGACCAAAGAAATCCGGCTGCGTCCGAAGACCGGCGACGAGGATATTCGCACTAAAATCCGGCAAGCGGAGAAGTTTCTCGAGCACAAGGACAAGGTCCAAGTGAGTGTGCTGTTTCGCGGTCGCGAAATGGCCCACATTGAGGAAGGCCGCAAAGTCATGGAACAGGTCATCGAGATCCTCAGCGAACACGGCAAGGTTGAAACCAAACCGCAGCAGCACGGACGACGCATGATCTGCATGATCGCGCCTAAGTAAGTGTTCGCTAGCTTTCGGTTTCTTCAACCCTTGGTTTTTGAGTGAGCAACGTATTGCCAACGGTCATCGTCGGCGCCGGTCCCAGTGGGATCGAGACGGCGATTGAATTGCGGCGACGCGGCATCGACGCGAAAGTATTCGATGCTGGGCCGCTCGGTCATACCATTTCGTGGTGGGCCCCCGGAACGCGATGGTTCAGCAGTAATGACCGCATTGCCATTGCGGGCGTGCCGCTCAACACGGTCGATCAATCCAAAGCAAGCCGCGAAGAATATTTGAATTATCTTCGCAGTGTGGTCGATCAATTCGCTGTGCCCGTGAGCACATTCCAACGCGTGGTCTCGATCACGCCGACAGCCGACCCAACGAACGATTTGAGCGGTCGTTGGCGAGTCGGGTTTCGCCACACGTCGGGCGAATCAAGTTCGTCGGACGAGTTAAAGTCGGGCCAGTCCAACGGAAAAGCTGCCCCTGCAGCCGATTTCTTTGTCGATACCCACGCCGTGGTATTGGCGGTCGGCGGTACCGATTTTCCAAATCGGCTCGGTGTGCCAGGCGAAGAATTGCCACACGTGGACGGCTACCTGCGAGAGGTCCATCGCTACCACGGCCGCAAGGTCTTCATCGTCGGCGGCCGCAACAGCGCCGTCGAAGCGGCGATTCGCCTACATCGCGGCGGCGCCAAGGTGAGCCTGTGCTACCACCGGGAACAACTACCCAGCGACGGCATTAAGTATTGGTTGCGTCCGGAAATGGAAGGGCTGATTCGCAGCGGCAGCATCCGGTCCTACTTCGGCGCCCGCGTCGCGGAAATTACGCCCCAAACCGTGACGATACGCTCCCACAATGCAGACGGCACGATCGCCCTCACCCAGATTGACGCCGACGATGTATTGACGCTGATTGGTTATCGCCAGAACCAATCTCTGTTTGAGCGACTTGGGATTGTCTCGGAGGCGACCTCGGGAGCGCCGCTCTACGATGCCGAAACGATGCAGACAAGACATGACGGCATCTACGTCGCAGGCACGGCCATTGGCGGTACCCAAAGCAGCCGGTACCAGGTGTTTTTAGAAAACTGCCACGATCACCCAAGAAAGATCGCCGATCACCTGTGTGGTACGGGGGCGGCCCAGGCAGAGGGACAAAATCCGCTGGCCGCTCGCGATGCAGGGTTGCAAAGTCGGATCGCGTGGCAGCCGGAGAGCTGATCAAGTTCCCCCGCTCACAAGCAGATCGTGACAAACAAGCTCGATCGCGAAAAAACGGCCCCTCCGACGGCAGGGTGCGCCGGACGATTTCGGGTACTTAAAAACCTTCCCCTGCACGGTCGCGCCCCGTCTGTCGGATGAGCCCAAAAATTCGCTCGCGTCAGAAACGCCGTTCTGAATTCGAAAGAATGGCACTGAAGAAGAGCCCTGACGCGGCGGCTGTTTTCTGGGGTGCTTTCAGGTGACTGCGGACGGATCTCATCACATCGCGCCGAGAAACCTGCCCGCGCAGTTTCCCATCTTGATCGAGCACGGGGAGTCGACGGCAGGACTGGGTAAGGAATGCCTGTGCGATCGTCAGCAAATCGGTCTCTTCGCCGATCGTGGGCGGGTCGGCGTCGATGAGCGACTGCACATCCGTACTGGGCAGGCCATCGTAAGCCAAGGAAACAACGAACTGCATACAGGATTTTTCCGAAAAGACGCCCATGAAAACGCCGTCGTCATCCACCACAGGAGCGCCCGAAATATGGTTGCGCAGCAAAATATCGAGTGCTTCGAGCGCGTCCATTTCCGGATCAAGTGTGATCAAGTTACGGACCATCATTTCACGCGCTGTCATGCCGGGCATCGAAGAGGGGTCCATGGCGGGGAGGGAGCCGGTGCCGATGGTCTTGGTCATAACGTGTCTCCAAAATCGAACTGATAGAAAAGAGGTACCTCGGCCGATGCCGCGAATTCCTAACGAAATCTTCTTCGTCTGCCCTCAATCTGAAGCGCTGCCGGGGGCTCGGTCAAGAAAAATCTTGAGCGTTTTGGCGGTGCCGCTGCGTACGGTCGGCAGCCTCAAACATGCCGGATTTTTCACAAACGTCACCTGACCTCGCTTTTTGCGGGGAAATCGGTCACAACAGTAAATAGGCAGCAATCGCGACGGGGCGGACTGCCGAAGGTGTGAAAGATGTCACGAATCGAAAGTACGGAGAGTAAAATGCTCGGTCAGTGGGTGGAATTTGAATTTGACTGTTTGCCGCTGCGTAGTGTCGGACGCCTGGATGTGCCGCTGGATGCCTCCCCGGCCTACGAGGCTTTCGTGCTCCGAGTGAAGGCCGCCGTCACCAAACACGGCATGCACAATTCGTATTACCTCCACCGCGCCGTATGCCGATTCCATCTGACCAATGACCCCAACAGTGGTCTGGTGGAGTTTGATGTCGAGGGGGTGGCGCTGACGGGTGAAAATGACCTGAAGACGCGAGGCGTTGATCTCACCATCCGGCTCAGCAAAGAAACCTGCCCGTGGCTCAACGAAACGGCTGTCGAGTTTCTCGCTGAATCGGTCAAGCACGCCGTTGCGGTGGAGTTCAATCGCTATGTCCAAGCCGGCGATCTGACGAAGACGAAGGAGCGTATCGCCGCGATGCAGCACCAGATCGAGCAGGGCGATGGCTTCCAGGCGATGTATCTCTAGAAGGCGGCTTCCACTCGGACGGGTAGCTCAAGAACCGAGCGAACATGCGGAGAGACCTGCTTGGAGCTCGGCAAAATCCGGCCCAAACCAGCCCCCCGCGGCGCGACCAACCGCGGCGCGACCCTAAGCGCCGCGCCCCCCCTGCGACTGGGCCGCGTTAAACATCTTCGATCCCAACGCCCGGTCACCGGGCTCGGTCGAGCGAAGTCCGCGACCGTTCGCCGCAGCACTTTGGGTGCCTATACGACGGGCATTGGATTGCTAGTCGGATACGCAACCGGCGATAGAGAGCGTCGCGGAGTCTTCGGGGGCGAGACCGCACTGCGAGCATTTAGACGCCGCAATCCATCGATAAAGTGACAACCCTGCCCACGCGTGCAGCGACTAGAGTGCTCCAAGTGAATTGGCCCGGCGGATGCATCCCTCCGATGGACCCTCTTCCAATTCACTCTCAATTGCTCAGTCTTTGAGCATATCTGCATGCCGACCACGCTTCCCCACGCACCGTCTTCAAACGAAAGGTCGAGGCTGTCGTTTGCCGACAACGAGTTTGATCTCGTGGGGATGCTTTTGGAGCAGCAACAATCGCTCAGCGCCGTCGAGCAATTTTCGGAGGCGCATTCAGCGGGCGATTTGGGTAGCTCTTGCTCGAGCGAGGCAAACGAACCGTCTCAGTCAATCTATTATCGCCGGTTGATGCCAGCGACGCCGCCTCAGCCCGGCCAACAACTCGCCTTTGAGGTGAACCTGGACACTTGCAGTGGCTGCAAGGCCTGTGTGGTCGCCTGTCATACCATGAACGGGCTCGAGGATAACGAGAGCTGGCGGAAGGTCGGCACGCTGGTCATTGGCGTCCCCGAGTCACCATCTGCCGAGGCGATTACCACGGCCGCAACAGATCGGTCACCCGTTGCTATCGCGGCAACAGTCGCACCGGACGTTGGAATTCAGCATGTGACGACCGCATGCCATCACTGCGAGGACCCCGGTTGTCTGAATGGTTGCCCGGTGAAGGCGTACGTCAAAGATGATGTCACTGGGATCGTCACGCATTTGGACGACCAGTGCATCGGTTGCAAATATTGCACGATGATGTGCCCCTATGAAGTTCCGAAGTACAGCAAACGGCTGGGTATCGTACGGAAGTGCGATATGTGTCATCAACGATTGAAAGTTGGCGAAGCTCCTGCATGTGTGCAATCGTGCCCGAACGAGGCGATTGCGATTCGCATTATCGATCAAACCGTGGCGGTCGGTGATGGCGACCAGCGTCTAATGCCTGAGGCGCCGAGTTCATCGTTGACACGTCCGACGACACGCTATATCGGGCAACGCAGTCACAGCGTGAGGCTGGCCACACCCCAGGATTCAGCGATCGACGAAGTGGCAGAGAGTCACTGGCCGCTTGCGATCATGCTGGTTGCGACCCAAGTTGCCGTCGGCATGATTCTCGTGGAGCAAATCGCCTCACTAGCCCTTTCTTTCGCCGGCGGAGCGATGCCGCTGGCCGCCACCCGCTTAACGGCCAGCGTCGCGTTGGTGATCACGATGGTCGGCATGAGTCTGGCGCCGCTGCATCTGGGGCAGCCGCTGCGAGCATGGCGTGTGTTCTTAGGTCTCCGGACGTCCTGGTTGAGCCGCGAGGCTGTGTTGTTAGGCAAATTTGCTGGCGTGTTAACGATCGCGACGGTGTTGTTGTGGTTACCGGTTTGGAAGCCTTGGATTCCTGCCGCGTTGACTGACAGGGTCCCCGACGGGGTCGTGATCCCCACCTGGGCGACTTCCGTCGCGATTGTATCGGCCGTGGTGCTCGGTTTAGCGGGTGTCTACAGCAGCGCCATGATCTACATCGCGACACGCCGCGAACTGTGGCGTTTTTCGCGCACGTTACCACGGTTTTTATCCACGGGATTAATCGTCGGCACATCGTTCACCGCCACCACCATCGGCTGGGCCGGTGGTCCGAACGCAGTCGTGACCCTATTGCTGATCACGGTGGTCCTCTCCGGTGCAACCAAACTGTTCTGGGAATTGAGTTTTCATCTTGGTGCGAGCGTGGAGCTATCGACGGTCAATCGCCTAGACATCCGCAGCCAGAATCTGGTGACATCGCGTCTGGTGCATTGGCGGCAGGTTCGGCTCGGTGCGGGATGGGGAGGCCTGGTCGCTTGCATGATCGCTGTTTGCCTGATTGGCGTGGGCGAAGTTTCCGCGGGCGTGTCGATTGCTTTCATAGGGTCGCTGACATTGCTCGTCGCGGAGTCGGCCGAACGGTTGCTGTATTTCATGAGTATCGTTTACTACCGCATGCCGGGAACGTTGAAATGAGCATGAATATCGTGTCGAATCTGTTCCTGGACGGGGCCAACGGGACATCCAAGCGATTCCGATTCGAACTGCCGCAGTTGCTGCAGCGTCGGCAAGGGCAGATGACGCGGGAACTGGTTTTGCACCCAGGCGAACACGGCTTGGGGATGACCCATGAGTCCATGGCCGCTGACGTCACGACAACGGCGACGTGCGGGTATTGTTCGACCGGTTGTGGGCTACGCTTGCACCTGCGTGATGGTGAGGCGGTCGGGTTGACCCCTGAGACCAACTACCCGGTCAATCTCGGCATGGCATGTCCCAAAGGATGGGAGGCACTGCGAGTGCTCGATTCATCCGAGCGTGCGACCACCCCGCTGTTACGCGGCGACGATGGAAAGATGCATCCCGTTGAATGGGACGAGGCACTGCGTACGTTCGTCACTGAGGTTCGGGGTGTGCAGGAGCGGCACGGAGCCGACTCCGTCGCGTTCCTCTCGACCGGACAAATTCCGTGCGAAGAGATGGCCTTTCTCGGGGCGCTCACCCGATTTGGAATGGGCATTCGGCACGGCGATGGAAATACTCGTCAGTGCATGGCGACGGCCGTGACGGCGTACAAGGAGTCATTTGGCTTCGACGCGCCGCCCTACACCTACGACGATTTCGAGCAGGGAGATTGCCTCGTCTTTATCGGCGCGAATCCGTGCATCGCTCACCCGATCATGTGGGAACGGGTGCTGCGCAACCCCAACGATCCTAAGATCATCGTGATCGATCCACGGCGAACCGAGACAGCGACGGCGGCGACGGAGCACCTCCAAATTCGCCCCAAGAGCGATCTGGCGCTGTTGTACGCGATCACGAACGTGTTGATCGAGAGAGACTATGTCGATCACGACTTTGTTTCCGCACTCACCGAAGGCTTCGACGCGCTGCGTGAACATGTCGCTGCGTACGATGTCGAGTCCGTCGCTCGACAGGCCGGCATTCCGGCAGCATCCATCATCCGAACGGCCGAGGCAATCGGAACCGGCCGAGCCGTTTCGTTGTGGTGGACGATGGGTGTCAACCAAAGCTACGAAGGCACACGCACGGCACAGGCCATTATCAACATCGCTCTGTTGACGGGAAATATCGGCCGCCCGGGCACGGGAGCCAATAGCATCACGGGGCAATGCAACGCGATGGGATCGAGGCTCTGGAGCAACACGTCCAATCTGTTGGGCCATCGTCGGTTTGAGGACGAGGACGATCGGCGAACCGTGGCTCAAACACTGGGTATGGATGAGGCATGTATTCCGAGTGAGGGCAGTTGGAAATACGATCGCATCATCGAGGGCGTCCGCCGCGGCGAGATCAAGGGATTGTGGGTGATCGCGACCAATCCCGCCCATAGCTGGATCCATCAATCTGACGTTCGCGAGCTGTTCGACAAATTGGAATTTTTGGTCGTTCAAGACATGTATCACACGACCGAGACCGCTCAACACGCCCATCTTGTTTTACCCTCGGCGGGTTGGGGCGAAAAAGAAGGAACGTTCATCAATAGTGAACGCCGCTATGGATTGATCAAGAAAGTACGTCGCGCCCCCGGACAAGCACTGGCGGATTTCCATATTTTTCGCGCCATCGCTCACTACTGGGGCGTCGCTGAGCAGTTCGTGGAGTGGACCGATCCAGAAGCCGTGTTTCGTATTTTGCAGCGACTCAGCCTTGATCAACCCTGCGACATCACGGGGATCGACGGGTACCGGCAACTGGATCGTTGCGGCGGGATCCAGTGGCCGTGGACGCAACAGGATGCGGCAAACAACCTATCCGAGGGGAACGCAAAGAGTGCCGGCCATCCGCCTCCGCAACGCCGACTATTTGCGGATGGACGGTTCTATCGCCCCAACGGACGCGCTCTGTTCGTTGTTGATCAGGTCCAGCCGATGCCAGAACGAACCGATCCCGTCTACCCGATCGTGCTTTTGACGGGGCGAGGTTCGGTCAGCCAATGGCACACTCAGACGCGGACACGTCAGAGTCCCGTGTTGCGATCACTCTACCCCGTTGAGCCCTACATTGAAATCAATCCTGTCGACGCGGACGAACTCGGAGTCGTTCACGGCGAAAAGGTCGACGTGCTGTCCCGTCGCGGTGAGGTCACCGTGACCGCCAACGTCACCGCCACGGTGGGACGCGGGCAAGCATTCATGCCAATGCACTACGAAGAGACCAACCGCCTCACGCTCGCTCATTTCGACCCGCACAGTGGTCAACCGAGCTACAAAAATTGCGCCATACGCATCATCGCGAAAAACGAGTAGGACGACTTTTCATCATGTCAAACAATCTCGCCTTTACCGAATCCCAAAAACAATATCTGAGCGGACTCACCTTCGGGACCGACGTGGCTCGGGCCGTCAAAGGATTGCCGGTGCTTGCGGGCAGTGCCCGTGGCGGCACATCACTATCGATTGGCGGTGGCGGGGCAACCGTCGACGGCAAGACATTACCCTACGGTCCTGAAAAGATCGCCTTGGACGCGCAGGCCGCAACGATCAACGCTGGCAAAAAACTATGCAAGGAGGAGCTGGCCAAACAAACCAAGAATCCTTTGGACATGTGGGATGAGATCGTGGACCTCAGCAACGAAGGCAAGTTCCCGAAAGGAAATGACGTTTTCCTGACGAAATTCCACGGCCTGTTCCACGTCGCTCCCGCTCAGGATTCGTACATGATGCGGTTGAGGATCCCCGGGGGGACGAGCCGAGCTTGGCAGCTGACGGGTTTGGCCGATTTGGCGGACCGTTCGGCGGGCGGGTATCTCGACGTCACGACGCGGGCCAATTTACAGTTTCGTGAGATTCCCGCGGACCAAGCCGCTGCGATGCTCTACGGAATTCGCGAACTCGACGTGATCAGTCTTGGCTCGGGGGGCGACAATATTCGCAACTGCACCGCGAGTTGCTTGTCCGGCATCGACCCCGATGAACTGATCGAGACGATCCCGTTGGCCAAAAAGATGCACCACTACATTCTCAACCATCGTGAGATGTATGGGTTGCCGCGAAAATTCAACATTGCATTTGACGGGGGCGGTCGGATCGCATCGCTCGAAGACACCAATGATATCGGGTTTCGAGCCGTTCGCGTTGAGGAGGCTGACAGCAGTGAGGACCTGCCTGCGGGTGTCTATTTCCAACTCACACTCGGCGGCATCACCGGCCATCAAGATTTCGCCCGCGACACTGGTGTTTTGCTCCGGCCAGATGAGTGCGTCAAGGTTGCAGGGGCAATCCTTCGTGTGTTTATCAAACACGGCGATCGAACGGATCGAAAAAAGGCACGTCTGAAATACGTTCTCGACGACTGGGGATTTGAGAAGTTCATCGACACCGTGGAGAGCGAGCTGGGCAAGCCGCTGCGACACGTCGATGCATCACGAGTGACGATCGTCAATCATGAAGACCGCATGGCTCACGTCGGATTTCACGAGCAACAGCAAAAGGGGCGGTTTTACGTCGGCGTCGTGTTACCCGTCGGCCGGATGACCAGCGACCAAGCCCGCGCGATTGCCGACGTTGCTGACGAGTTTGGTACCGGCGAAGTTCGCTGGACGGTATGGCAGAATCTAATTCTTCCCGGCATTCGAGAGCGTCATATCGAAGAAGTCCAAGCTGCGATCCTTGCCAGTGGACTCGACTACCGGGCCAGTTCGTTCCGCGCTGGGTTGGTGGCGTGCACGGGCAGCGCGGGCTGCAAGTTTGCGGGCGCGGATACCAAAGCCAATGCGATGGCACTGGCCAAGGCACTCGAATCTCAGTTTGAAATCGACGTGCCGATCAACATCCACCTGACGGGTTGCCATCATAGTTGTGCCCAGCACTACATCGGCGACATCGGCTTGATCGCGTGCCAGGTCGAACAAGGCGACGACATGGTCGATGGATACCACGTCATGGTCGGCGGTGGATGGGGCGCGCGTCAAGGCATCGGCCGCCCATTGTTGACGTCAGTCGTCTTTGAGGACCTGCCAGCCTTGATCATTAATCTGATCGACGGATACCTCGCCGAGCGACAGGTCGACGAATCATTCGTGGAATTCAGCAGGCGAAAGACCATCGTCGAATTGCAATCGCTCACCAAACTCGCCTTAGTCCCATAGCTCCGCCGGCCTCTTGATCCACATCCACATCACACACTGATGCCCGAGGCTAGCGTCCAGGGCTCATTCCGTCTCCCTATCACAGCGTCCACATCAACACCATGACCGACTTCATCCCCACGACGGCTCCGTTCAGTGAAGATCAACGTGCTTGGCTCAATGGATTCTTTGCTGGGTTAACCGGCATCCAAAGCGAAGAAAATCCGACAGCGACGCTGCAGGCCCTCGGGATGGGGGCGTCCACAGGAATTGCTCAACCGGAAGCGGAGGAGGAATTCCCGTGGCGGGATTCCTCATTGCCCATTGTCGAGCGTGTTGGTCTGGCGGACGGTCATCCGACTGAACGAAGACTGATGGCTGCCATGGCACAACTCGATTGTGGATCATGCGGCTATGTCTGCCAAACCTATAGCGAAGCCATCGCCAACGGCGAGGAGACGAATCTGACACTATGCAGTCCTGGCGGCAAGGAAACCAAACAGATGATCAAGAAGATCCTCGCCGACAGCAAGGAGCTAGGATCGTCTGAGGGGACAGGCTCCCGTGTATCGTCAGGTTCCGTTCGAAATGGGACGGCAACTCAAAATGGCGTTTCAGCGAGTCGAAACGGCTCGGCGGCCCAGTGGTCTCGCAACAATCCATTTTCAGCGAAACTGCTTGAATCACGCCCCCTCAATCTCGAGGGATCGGCTAAGGATACCCGACATGTGGTGATCGACCTGACCGGTTCGGGATTGACGTACAAGGTCGGCGACGCGTTGGGAGTCCTGCCAACGAACTGTCCTGATCTGGCGGCGAGACTCATCGATTCCATTGCCGCTGATTCACAGATCTCTGTGACCACGCCTTCCGGCGATACGAAATCTCTCCTGCAGGCGTTCTGTGAAGACTACTGTCTGAAAGACCCGAGCGATGAATTGATTGCACTACTGGCGGGGCGTGTCCAAGACGCGCCTACAAAAGCGGTACTGTCATCCATGCTCGACGAAGGCGTGCCGGACGGGTTTGACGTACTCGATCTGCTGGAAGTCGCCAAGGGTGTGAGGGTGACCGCAACGGAAGTCATCGAGACGCTCGATCCGCTCAACCCGCGACTGTACTCCATCGCCAGCAGCATGAAGCGAGTGGGCGATCAAGTCCATTTGACGGTGGGCAAGGTTGTGTACGAACGGGAGAGTCGCGTTCGCAAGGGTGTCGCCAGCACGATGCTATCGGACCGGGTGACTGCCGGCGAAACCGTCCGCGTCTTTGTGCAACCGAATCACGCCGGCTTCACCGTCCCATCGACCGGTGAAACGCCGATGATCATGGTCGGTCCGGGTACGGGGATCGCGCCCTTCCTCTCGTTCTTGCAAGAGCGTGCAGAGGCAAAATCAACGGGTAAAAATTGGCTCTTCTTCGGTGACCAGCACGAATCGTGCGACTTCCTGTATCGCGACGAGCTCGAGGGGTATCGTGAGCGTGGTCTGCTGACGCGTTTGGATACCGCCTTTAGCCGCGATGGTGAGCGAAAGGTTTATGTACAAGACCGAATGCGTGAGCAAGCCGCAGAGATTTGGCAGTGGCTGGAATCGGGAGCAGTATTCTATGTCTGCGGCGACGCGTCTCGGATGGCCCGCGATGTTGACAAAGCGCTGCATGACATCGCCGAATCAGCAGGCGACTTGTCCGCCGCCGATGCCGCCGCATACATCAAACAACTCAGCATCGATGGCCGCTACCACCGCGACGTCTACTGAACCACTGTGAACCTGTTTCGTTGAACCGCGTGCCCAGCGGGCCGTGCGTTGCTCCTCTCGACGCGTGGGGCGTTGCTCTCGCGGTTTAACAAGAGTTGCCCCAAGCACACTGCGGTCTCTCTCCGGCATCCGCAGGATCCCATCGACCATCGAAACATGGATAGGTGACTGCCTCGGGAACATTCCCTCCGAGCGTAACCACCCGTCGGTGAGAAGATTGCCACGATTCCAAAGCCGCCGAGATCCTCGCTTTGGCATTCGCGATGACGCGAAACATTGCCGTATCGGGATGGTTCTTTCGTACCGCCGGGACCCACGAGTGCGCGGCTCGCCTCGCGACGGTGACAATTCTAAAAATCCCGAATGAGAGTGCCCACGGAGGTGTTGCCAAGGGCTATCATGGGGGGACTGCTCCTGTTCCGCCGCGTGATTTCTAACGAGATCCGCCCCTATTCTTATCCGGAGATTTCAATATGTCGCAGACGGCTGTTCCCGAAACCCCACCTGCCCCCGAAGCGGCCCTCAGTGACGATGATGTGCAGGCCGTCGATCGGTTGGGGAAAATCCACCAGCGTCTCCGACAGGAGCTCAGCCGGGTGATCGTGGGCCAGCATGACACGATTGACCTGCTGCTGGTGTGCTTGTTTGCTCGCCGGCACGCGTTGTTGATGGGCGTCCCGGGACTGGCCAAGACGCTCTTGGTCAGCAAACTGGCCGAGACGATGTCGCTGCAGTTCAGCCGCATTCAGTTCACTCCCGACTTGATGCCGATGGATATCACGGGCACGGACATCTTGCAGGATAACGGTCAGGGTCGACGCGAATTTGAGTTTGCTCACGGTCCGGTGTTCGCGAATATCATTTTGGCCGACGAGATCAACCGCGCTCCGCCCAAAACCCAAGCGGCGATGTTGGAGGCGATGCAGGAGCAGCGCATCACGGTTGTCGGCAAAGGTTTCGATCTGCCATCGCCGTTCATGGTGCTGGCGACTCAGAACCCGGTCGAGCAGGAGGGTACGTATCCGTTACCGGAAGCTCAGCTAGACCGTTTCATGGCGTTGATTGAGCTCGATTATCCCTCGGAAGAGGAGGAGATCGCGATCGCGCGGACGACGACAGGGTCGGGCCTACCGAAGCTCGAGCATCTGATGACGGGCGAAGACATCATCGCTCACCAAGAACTGGTACGCCGAATCCCGGTCCCCGATCACATCTACATTCAAGCAGCGCGGTTGGTGCGTAAAACACGCCCCGGCGGCGGGACGGCACCGGAGTGGTTGCTGCCGTTGGTGTCCTGGGGTGCGGGACCGCGGGCGGTTCAGGATTTGATCTTGGGTGCCAAGGCGCGCGCGGCACTGGAGGGTTCGTACATGGTTCGTAGCGAGGACATTCACTACGTGGCCTTAGCCGTGCTGACGCACCGACTGATCACGACGTTCGCCGCCCAAGCTGAGGGTTTATCAGCCAGTGATATCGTCCAGCGATTGTTGAGAGAAGAAACCAAATAGCATGTGGAACCAACAGCAACCGCGTGACTTTCTCGATCCCGCTGTCTTGGCCGCGCTCGCGGGGATGCCGCTGATGGCCCGACGTCCGATGCGGGGTTCGGTATCCGGCAAACACACCAGTCCAACGCGTGGTTCCAGCGTTGAGTTTGCCCAGTACCGCAAGTACGTTCCCGGTGACGACCTGCGCCGACTCGACTGGCGGGCCCATGGCCGCAGCGATCGCTACTACATCAAAGAGTTCGAAGCCGATACGAACCTGCGCTGCTGTCTCGTCGTCGACACGAGTGGTTCGATGGAGTTCGGCACAGTGGCGGAGAAGGCAACCGATGCCATCACCACGAAAACACTGACGAAGCTGCAGTACGCGCGGCGAATTGCGGCCACGATCGGCTATCTGGCAGTCGGCCAGGGCGATGCGGTGGGTCTGTCCTGCGTCGCCGGTGGGATCGTCAAGCATCTACCCGCGCTGCGGAATCCGTCGCACTTGCGAGCGATCTTCGATACTCTCGAAGAGATCCGCGGTCAGGGTGAGACGCATCTCGTCGATGTTCTGCACGAACTCGCCGAAACGACGCGGCAGGGCGCGATGATCATTGTGTTGTCAGATTTCTTTGTGGATCCGGACCTGCTTCGCGGCTGTTTCGAGCACATTCGTTTCCGCAAGCATGATCTGTCACTATTCCATTTGCTCGACCCGATGGAATTGAGTTTTTCCTTTGGCCGACCGACGCGATTTTTAGACATGGAAGGCGGCACAGCAATCTTTGCGGAACCGAGTGAGATCGCCAGTCGCTATCACCAAGCACTACGGGACTATCTAGAAAGTCTGCAAGAGATCGTCACGCAGACGGGCGTGGACTATCACCGCGTGAGCATCGACGAATCGTACCAAGACGTGTTGACGAAATTTTTGACCCGGCGAGCGATGGCGAGGAAAGTGCGATGAATTTCCTGCAGCCCTGGATGCTGATCGCCCTGCCGTTGGCATTGATACCGATCATCATTCACTTGATCAATCAGCGGCGATTTCAATCGACGCAGTGGGCGGCGATGATGTTTTTGCTATCGGCCAACCGGATGAATCGCGGCTATGCGAAGATTCGACAGTGGTTGATTTTGGCGCTGCGAGCACTCGTGATCGCGGCGCTGGTGTTCGCGATTGGTCGGCCCATCGCCAGCGGTTTACTGGGCGGGTCGATCGCCGGATCGATTACAGGACGCGGCCCCGCCAACACGATCGTGCTATTGGATCGCTCACCCTCGATGCAGGCGAGCAGCGATGGAACATCGCGTACGAAGTTAGAGACGGGGGTCGCTGAGATTGCCGAGGCACTGCAAACGATCGGCACACAGCGTCTGATCTTGATCGAGAGCAATACGGTATCACCTCGGGAAGTCGCAGCGCCTGCGGATTTGATGGACTTGCCGGAAACCGGGCCGTCCGACGCGTCGGCGGATGTGCCTGCGATGATGCTGGCGGCGCTCGACTATATCAATGCCAATCAGCTCGGCCAGACGGAAGTATGGATCTGTTCGGACCTTCGCAGTCATGATTGGCGGAACGAGGACGGTCGCTGGTCGTCTTTGCATGACGCGTTCGCGGAGTTTGGACGCCGAGTGCGATTTCGGCTACTCGCCTTTGGCCAGCCGACCGGAGCGGGCGGTGTTGCCGCGGGTGGTGCCGCTGCGGACAATCAATCCGTGCGGATCGAAGAGGCGAGGTTAGAGACGACGCCGGATGACGCTGAGTCGGCCGTGTTGATTTCACTCAAGATCACAGGCGATGCGGAAGACCCCGAGAGTGCACCGCGGAAGGTCCCCGTGACGCTCGGCCTGGATCAATCGCGGAGTGTGGTGGAGGTGGAAATGCGGGGCGGCGTCGGCCAGCTCGCCGGGCACCGCGTTGTCCTGCCGCGTGATCAGACACGGGGCTATGGATCGGTGGCGATTCCCGCGGACTTGAACCCTGCGGACAACACGTTTTTCTTTACCTTCGATCAACCACCGCCCCTGCGAACGGTCGTGGTCAGCGATGACGAGGAGATCGGGCGGGTGCTGCAGCTCGCAGCGGAGATCACCCCGGACGAGAATACGCAAAGCATGGCGGAGGTGGTATCGCCGCGAGACCTCGCGGGCGTGTCGTGGGAAGACGTTTCACTCGTCTTGTGGCAGGCCGCGTTGCCTAACCCTGATGGTTCCGATTCGGATGCAGCGGACATGTTGCGAGCGTTGGTAGACCGCGGGGGACGAGTGATTTTCTTTCCGCCGGACTCTGCAGGTGAATTAGCAGCGTCAGGGGAACTCTTCGGCATGCAGTGGCAGAGCTGGGGTGATGTCGACGGAGAACATGCGGTGAGTTCGTGGCGGGGCGATGCGGACCTGCTGGCCGCAACGATGGCGGGGAGTGCTCTGCCGGTCGGGACGCTGCGGGTCAAGCGATTCGTGGGGCTCGGTGGAGACGCGACGCCGCTGGCGAAACTGTCCGATGGAGCGCCACTGTTAGCGCGTGTGGCGACGCCGCAGGGCGGTATCTATTTCTGCAGCACCACGCCGCTGGCCAAGGACTCCTCATTGGCCGCCGATGGAGTCGTATTGTATGTGATGATCCAGCGTGCGTTGGCGGCCGGAGCAGAATCGTTGGGCAACACGTCCCAGATTGACGCGGGCGGGGCATTGGCGGGGGAAGCCGAGCGGTGGGAGCGAATGGCGGGGCGTGAATCCGCTCTATCGAGCGAGAATGCGTATGTTGCCGGCGTGTTTCGTGAGCGGGAGAACGGTCGGTTGATTGCGGTCAACCGCAGCGCCGCCGAAGATGCCACGGCCACGCTCAGCGATGAGCAAGTCAACGCGTTGTTTCAAGATTTACCGTTCGTACGTGTTGATCGCACGGCGGGCAAATCAAACTCACTCGTCGAAGAAATCTGGCGGGCGTTCTTGATCCTGATGCTCATTGCCATGATTGGGGAAGCCTGTTTATGCCTGCCGCGGGTGCGGGCGACAGACGGTTCGCCAGTGCGTGGAGGTGCCTCGGCATGATTCAAACCAACTCGATCTCTTTCGCATGGACACCCGCGACCGCGGTCATTGCCATTGCCGCTGTGATTGCGACCTTGGTGTTGGGGTTGGTTGCCTGTCGCCGCAGCGGATGGCGAGGCTCGACCGTCGCACTCGAAGCACTGCGGCTGCTGATGGTTTCCATCGCCGCGTTGCTGTTGGGTGGCCCGGAATGGGTCGAGCAGTACCGCCCCGATGAGAAACCCGTCGTAGCGGTGCTGTGGGATGATTCAGCGAGCATGCAGACGCGCGACGCATCGACCAGCGCAGAATCTCGCAGCGATGCGATCGCGCCGCTAACGCTGACCGATTCGTGGGAATCATTGCAGGGCCGCGCCGAAGTGGTGATCGAGTCCTTTGCAGAAACGCAGGAGTCAGGCGACTCGCCCGCGAAAATCAATCCGATCTCCAACTCCGCCGCGACGGAGGCCAATGACAACGAACCCGGCACGGATTTATCCAGTCCGTTGGTCGATGCGGCGTTGAAACACGACAACTTGCTCGGCGTCGTACTGGCCTCCGACGGTGATTGGAACCAGGGCTCGGCACCGGTCCAGGCCGCCGGTCGCTTGCGGTCCTTAGGCATCCCGGTATTTGTGTTTCCGGTCGGTAGCGACACGCGGCTGCCGGATGTGGAACTGCTCAGTTTCGATGTGCCCACGTTCGCGATCGCCGGGAAACGAGTTCGCATCCCGTTCTCGATCGAGAGTTCACTGCCGCGTGATCATCAGGCGAGCGTGACCATGAAGACGAATGAGGGCGAGACGATCACAAAGGAAGTCCGCGTGCAGGCGATGGGCCGGACCAACAGCTCGATCGACTGGCAACCGGAGTCGCTAGGGGAGACGTCGTTAACGCTCAGTGTCTCCCCCACAACGGGCGAGGTTCGCGACGACAACAATGAAATGACGGCGCCGATTTCGATTCGCGAAGAGAAGCTGCGTGTGCTCGTGATCGAGTCCGTGCCGCGTTGGGAATATCGGTACTTGCGCAACGCCCTGTCGCGAGACCCGGGCGTGGATGTTTCTTGCCTGCTGTTTCATCCAGGGTTGGATAAACACGGTGGCGGCAACGTGGATTACATCAGCGAGTTTCCGGCCACCAAGGCGGAACTGTCGCAATACGATGTCGTGTTCATCGGCGATGTGGGCATCGATGATGGGCAATTGACGATCAAGCAATGCGAATGGCTGCGGGGTCTCGTCGGGCAACAGGCCAGCGGGATCGTGTTCATGCCGGGTTGGCAGGGGCGGGAGTTCAGTTTGCTCGACACGCCACTCGGTGAATTGATTCCGGTGGTCATGGACGAAGCTCAACCGCGCGGCTGGGGCTCTCGCACGGCGCAGCACTTTGAGCTGACGGAATTAGGCCGGCGCAGTCTGTTGACGAAACTCGCCGATACGGCGGATGAGAATCTCGAGGTATGGGGCAATTTACCGGGGTTCCAGTGGCACGCCCCCGTGGTGCGGGCCAAACCGGGGACCGAGACGCTATGCGTGCATCAAGAAACCAGCAACCAGTTTGGCCGGTTACCCTTACTGGTGACGCGGACGTTCGGCGGCGGCAAGGTACTGTTCATGGGCACCGACGGCGCCTGGCGGTGGCGCAAGGGTGTCGAGGATTTGTATCACTATCGGTTCTGGGGCCAAGTCGTCAGATGGATGGCGTATCGCCGTAGCATGACGTCGGGGGAAAACATGTATCTCTATCAATCGCCCGAACGGCCGCGGGTACGGCAGACCGTGACGGTCAACGCGAACGTGATGGAATCCAGTGGCGAGCCACTCAGCAAGGGGGACGTGACGCTGCGGATCGTCTCGCCGGCGGGCCGGATCGAAACGATTCGCATGGAGTCGGTGGGCGAGCAATGGGGGGCTTTTTCGGGTCGTTTTACGCCACACGAGCACGGCATGCATGAGCTGACGCTGTTCTGTAAACAGACCGGCGACACGCTCCAGACCAAACTGCTGATCCAGGGTTCCTCCCTCGAACAGATTGGAAAACCCGCTCGCCCGGAGGTTTTGGAAGAAATCGCCCGGGTCACGAGGGGCCAAGTTTTAACAGTTGACCGGCTCGATGACGTGGTACAATGGCTGTCGACGATGCCTGATCCTCCACCCTCGGTGCGACGGATCGCGCTGTGGAGTCATCCGATTGTGGTCGGGTTGTTCGTCGTCCTGTTGGCGCTATTTTGGATCGCACGAAAGGGAGTGGGATTGATATGAATGTTGTCACCAATTCATCCGCGGGCCCAGAGTCGGAGGGTCCTCCGACGAGGAGCCCTGAATCCTCTGGACTTCCGAAGCCCCGCCTCTCGTCGCCGCACCACGGCGCACTGCGAGTTCCCGATTCGCTGCAGCAGCAATTGCTCGGGTATCGTCGCCATGTGTGGCGGATCAAGATCATGGAGGCCGCAGCGATCGCGATCTTCGGCATCGCCGCGGCGTTCTTGATCGTATACGGCTGGGACCGATTCGCCGACACGCCGCGGGAATTCCGATCCGGTTTGCTCGTTGCCGCCGTGGGTCTGATGGCGATCGTGCCATGGTTCGTCTATCGATGGGTGTGGCGACATCGCGGTCTCGAGCCGTTGGCCCGTTTGCTCAGTCGTCAAATGCCTGCTGTGGGTGATCAACTGCTGGGCGTGATCGAGCTAACGCACAGCGATTCCGAGCAGGCCCGTTCGCCTGCGTTGTGCCAAGCAGCGATGAACCAAGTCGCCACCGATGCCTCGCGTCGCGACCTCGCTCACGCTGCACCACCGTCCCACTATCGTGCATGGGGTGGGGCCGCCGCACTGGTCGTGTTGGCGAGTATCGCCTTGGCCACGATCTATCCCGCCGCGTCGGCCAATGCGATGTCCCGGTTGGTCATGCCATGGAAGAATACGCCTCGATACACGTTCACTCGCATCGAACCGCTACCCACTGAACTGGTGTTGCCGCATGGAGAAGCAACCACCCTGCCGATCGTGCTCGCCGAATCATCACGGTGGCAGCCACGCGAGGCAACTCTGCAGATTGGTAACCAGCCGCTGGCCCGGGCCAGCTTAGAAAACGGCGAGTATCGATTCAACTTGCCACCGCAAATCACATCCGACAAACTCACGCTTCATGTTGGTGACGTGACCGAGAGTGTTGTCGTCGAGCCCACCTTGCGGCCGGAACTCGCCTCCGTCATGGCGGACGTGCGGTTGCCTGAGTACCTCGGCCAAAACAAGGTCCGCCGTGTCGACTCGCGCGGTGGCAGCGTGACGATGGTCCGCGGCAGCAACGCGGTCTTCACAGCAACCATCAATCGCGATCTAGCGACCGGCCAGATCAATGAACAGGAGCGGGAGGTTGCCGGTGCCACATTGGCTAGCGAGAACGTGGCGATCGACGAAGTCTCATCGTTGAAGTTCAGATGGCAAGATCAACTGGGCTTGTCGGGCCGCGAACCGTTCGAGTTAACCGTCAACGCCGTCGACGACGAAGCCCCCACGTTGATCTGTGACGGGTTGCCTCGCCAAGCGGTGGTGCTCGATAGCGAGACGCTGAAGTTCACCGCCCGCGCCAACGATGACTTTGGGATCCGCCGAATGGGGTTGATGTGGCGGGGACTGGATGTGGGCGCGGTGCAGGATCCAGCCTCGGGGGAACGCCCCTTGGCAGCCGGTGATTTCGAGACGCCCGAAGTCGAAGCGATTGGAACGTTCTGCGCGACCACGCTCGGCATCGAACCACAACCGATCGAGGTGTTCGTGTGGGCGGAGGATTTTCTACCCGGGCGAAATCGCATCTACTCCCCGCCACATGTTCTGTATGTGCTGACGCCGGATCAACATGCGATTTGGATGAACGAGCAACTCAGCAAATGGCACCGCCAAGCCCTCGATGTTCGCGATCGCGAGCGGCAACTCTATGAAAAGAACAAAGAGCTCCGTGAGATGTCCGCAGAGGAACTCGATACCGCGGAGAACCGCCGTGCGATCGAGCGTCAGGCGTCGGCGGAAACGTCCAATGGACGCCGGCTCGATCGGCTCGGCAAGCTTGGGGACGACCTCGTCCTGGCCGCCGCTCGCAACCCAGAGATCGGCGTGGGGCATCTCGAACGCTGGGCCGAGATGCTGCAGGTGTTGAAAGATTTGTCACAGAACCGCATGCCCTCCGTTGCCGACCTGCTCGACCAAGCTGCCGAGCAGCCCACGAAGATTGCCGCGGCGCCATCCAAACCGACCAGCGTCAGTGGACCGAAAGCCGGTCAGAGCCGAGCCGGAGGTGCGGGCACGCCCGCCAAAGCGTACGAGGGCAAGACACCACCGCTGCGCAATGCCCCCTCGCTCGCTGACATGGAGTCCACAGCAAACTCGCCCGACGAGGGGAATGCCGAGCCTGGACCGGCCAAGAAACCCAGCAGCCCATCGCTGCGGCTGCCCACCACAACCGTGATGGGCAAGAGCCAACCGAACCAGAAGGATCCGCCGAAGAACCAGCAAGACTCGTTGGACAAGGCCGTCGAAGAGCAAGCCGATGTGCTCGCTGAGTTCGATCGGCTCGCAGACGAACTCAATGCGGTGTTGGCAAACCTCGAAGGCAGCACGCTCGTCAAGCGACTCAAGGCTGCGTCACGCCAACAGAACGTGGTCGCCGGCCGTTTGACTGACCAGTTGCAACCCGCCTTCGGCGTCAGCCGCCCGAGCATGGATGTCTCCGTACGCGAGGAACTCGACAAGTTGAAAGAAACCGAAGCATCCAGCGTGAGCAACGTTTCCTACATCATGGATGACTTGGCCGCATACTTTGAACGCCGGCGGTTCATGCGTTTTAAAGCGACACTCGACGAAATGAAACAAGCGGATGTGATCGGTGGGCTGCGGGAGCTTTCCACCGAACTGGTCAGCAAACAGGGGCTCTCGGTTGCCCAAGCCGAATACTGGTCCGATGCCATGGACCGGTGGGCTGAGAATCTGGTCGATCCCGCCTGCAGCGGTTCCTGCCCCGGAGGCAAGTCACCGGAGAGCTTGCCCCCGTCGATCGTATTGGAAGTCCTGCAGATTCTCGAAGCCGAAGTGAACCTGCGAGAGGAAACCCGTGTGGCTGAGCAGGCGAAACCCGCCATGCAGGAGGCTGAACGGGCGGAGAATGTCGAGACGCTCGCCGCTTCGCAGAACACGATCAATGAGCGAGTGGTCAAGGTGATCGCGCGGATTGAAGAACTACCCGATGCGAGAAAGCATTTTGGCAAAGAACTCCAAATGTTGTCGGCCGTTGATCAGGTGATGACCGAGGCGACCGGCATTTTGAAGAATGCGGACACCGGGGCCTTCGCGATTGCTGCAGAAACGGAGGCGATCGAATTGATACTGCGATCCAAGCGGATCAATCCCAAGGGTGGCGGCGGTGGTGGCTCGTCGCCCGGTGGCGGCGGCAGCGGGAACACAACCGATTCCGCATTGGCATTAGTCGGCAAAGGCCGTAATGAGAAAGAGGTTCGCGAGAATCACGAAGTCGGTCAGACGACCGGCGAGAGCGGTGCCGTGCTCCCCGAAGAGTTCCGCCGCGGACTGGACCTGTACTTCAACCGGATCGGAGGATCCTGATGCGGATTGGGAGATGGGTCGCGGGGCGACGAAATCACGGTTCCGTCGCGGAGCGGCGACAGCAGATCGCCTGGGGCGTCAGCCCCAAGAACCATACGCCAACGGGGTTCCACCGATTCGCCGGCGGTCGAGCGAAGCGGACACCGACCGATTCGCCGAAGCAAGGGCTATCCGGCCCCCGCAGGGCGTCCCCGCATTCCGGAGACATTCGTGCGATGCCCCTTGCCGGGGCCGCATTGGCAATTCCATTGCGGTGGTATTCGCAGCGTTCCGACCACCGGCCAGTGGCTCCGATCCTTCCACGATCAAAAAACCAGAACATGGAGGAGATTGACGCGTCTGGCTGCACGCTGGCGTGCCTGCGGCACTCGGGCGTTCTACTCGCGATCTTGTTTGCGTGTTCCTTCTTATTGCCCATCCGGGTCGCGGCCCAGGACGATGCCGACGAGGTTGCCCCGGCGATCGAAGTTGTCGAGGCACAAGATGTCATCGCGATCCAGGCGTTGTTCCCGGCACTTGCCGCCGGTCAAGCACCTGACAAGCACGCGCCACTGGAGTTTCTCAAACCACTCGTCAACTTCGAGATTTCATTCATCAAACGCGTTTGTGATCCCAGCGAAGAGCAAATGACCGCGATCGTGACTGCGGCCAAGGAAGCGTACAACGCCACCGGCGACATGATCCATGATCCAAATCAGCCAAGGGTTGCCGGCGGTCAGGTACAGATGATGGGACCGGGGAACGAGCAGCTCAACGAAAACCCCTATCACCGAATCCGTCGTGATGCGGCCACGTACCTGAAACCCATCGTGTCCGCAGAACAGTACGATCGCTATCAGACCGAGTCGAAACAGCGTGATGAATTTGAACACAGGGCCGTTGTGGGGATGATCATCAATTTGATTGAGGACAAGATCGCGATCAACGAGGAGCAGCGTGCTGAGATGACGGAACGGATGATGCACGAGGATACCGGATTGGATTTACAGTCCATGCAGGTTTACATCTACAACCCACAGTACCTCCCCAAGCTTCCCGCCAAAGTGGTGCAGAAAGTTTTTGATCAGAAACAGCTCGCCGCTTGGCAGTCACTCAGTTCGGTTCAGACGACCTTTTCAACAAGTTTCAATAACGGCCAAGAATTGTTGTTAGACGAGGAGTGGATTCAATGAATCGTTTGCTCATCGGATGGCTGTGCCTCGTTGCCATGTCGGTACAGGCACCGGCCCAGAATTTTCAAATTGATATCAACCAATTCGATAGCTGGATCTTCTCCCGATTGGGGAATGCTCAGAACGCTCGGAAGGCACTTGCCGATCGTGCCCAGATGGAGATTGATCGTATTGGTTTCTCGACACCGCTGCGAGAATCCCAAATCGAAAAGCTTCAGTTTGCCGCCCAAGGAGATATCAAGCGGTTCTACGATGATGTTGACAAAGCTCATCGCGAATTCCAAGCGATGCAGGATGCCGGTGAGATCGGCCAAGGCAACATCAATGAAGTTTACCAACTCGCCGCGCCGCTTTCACAGCGTCTCATCAAAGGCATCTTTGAGAACGATTCGCTGCTCCAGAAGGTCGCCCGCGGGTGTGTGGATAAAGAGCAAGCCGAGCAATTACGTGCACGCGAAGAACGTCAGCGCAAGCTGCAAAGTGAGGTCGCGATCACTGGCTATATCGCGACGCTGGGACGGCAAGTTCCGATGACGCAACGCCAGCGTGAAGAGCTGATGACAATGATGACCGAGAATATCACACTGTCAGATCCTGGCCATCAATCTGTCAGCTATCTATTGGCCTATGAGCTAAGCGAACTACCGAAACCGAAGTTGAAAGCGATTTTTGATGAAGCCCAGTACAAGGCGATGGAGAAGACGTTCGCGCAGGGGGGCATGATGAAGGCGAATTTGAAGCAAATGGGGTTGTTGGATGACGAGTAACCCAGTGAGTCGCTTGGGGCCATGGTCCCGAGCTCGCAATTTGGTGACGGTTCGTCGAAACGAGGGCTCGGGCGGGACCTTGGTCCCATCCTACGGGCCTCTGGCCATTTTCCTTTGCCTACTCGTTCTCTGCCCCACATTCGCCTTCGCTCAATACCCAACGGCACAGATGGGTGAGGTTGTCCCGCGTGACGTTCGCGAGATCTATGAAAAAGGCTTGCAATTCCTTGCCAAGACGCAAGGTGAGAATGGGGATTGGCGGGGTGGGCAAAGCGGTCCTGCGGTAACGGGTTTGGCGGTATTGGCCTTTTTGGCTTCGGGCGAAGACCCAAACTTTGGCATCTATAGTGGAAACATCCGCCGCGGTTTGCGGAGCATCCTACTCAGCCAAGACTCGACGACGGGCTTCTATGGTGGCGCCATGGGGCACACGAGCATGTATCACCATGGGTTTGCGATGCTAGCGATCGCGGAATCCTATGGCGCCGTGGACGACTCCGATCTATGGCGTGGAAGCGGAAAACAGAGCGGTGAGGATGCGGCGAGAATATCGCTCGGCCACTCGCTCGAGCTCGCCGTAAGAGGCGCAGTCACCTCGCAAAAGAAAAACAAATTCGGTGGCTGGCGGTACGGCCCGGATGCTACGGATGCGGACACCTCCGTCAGTGGCGCGGTGATGGTCGGATTGCTGGCCGCTCGCAATGCTGGCATCGAGGTGCCCGACGAAGCGATCGATCGCGGCGTGGCATATTTCAAATCGATGACCAGCCCATCGGGGCAGGTCGCCTATGCGGGCATCGGTGGTTTCGATGACTCCATCCCTCGAATTTCAATCGGCACGCTGGTATACGCTGTCTCACGCCGCAAAGACATGCCTGAGTTCAAGGCAACTTTGGGAGCCTTGACGAGCCGATTGGAACAGCCTCCCAACAGCAGCTATTTGCGATACGGGCAATACTATGAAGCCCAAGCATTGTTCCAAGGGGATGTCGAAGCCTGGGAGAAATGGAACGATCAATTGATCCAAGAACTCAAGGCCGACCAGGGAGCGGACGGTAGTTTCTCCGGTGGACAGGGGAATTCCGTCGATTCAGCGTTAGCCCTACTCGCGATGGCACTTAATTTCCGCTTCTTGCCGATCTACGAACGATGAAACATAGCATCCTGATCGCAGTTCTTTGTGTTCTTGCTGGTGGGGCATCAACGCGTGCGGCCGAGCCCGCTCCGACTGGCGTTCTACGCCTCACCGGGGGCGACTTTTTGCCGGGGCGTCTGGCGGATTCCCATCCCCAATCAGATCCTGAGCCCAATGGCGAGGACGCTTCCCAGCGTTTGGCGTGGCGGCATCCTGACTTTGCCGCTCCGATTCATTTTGATTTGCAATCGGTGATCGCCGCTTCCTTTCCTCCCCCGGAGCAGCCTGTGCCAGCGAAAGGTCCGTTCGCGATTGAACTGGCAGGCGGTGATCGCCTCTTCGGTGAGGTGCTCGAAGTCGACGAGGAGACGATTCGCATCAATAGCGACGCGTTTGGCGAGCTATCGATTGATCGCGCGGCCGTGCGACGAGTCTCGCGGTGGAATGACGGTGCGTCGGTCCTGTTCGCCGGCCCGGGGCCCGTCTTGGACTGGAAGGTTCGGCCCGATCAGAAAGCATGGCCATCGGGCGGCAATCAACTCCATACCGATACCGTCGGGGCGACTGCGTTTCGCGATATTGGGCTACCCGCCACGCTGCAAATCGAAGTTGAGTTGGCGTGGGAGGGAACCCCGAACTTTGTGTTCGCCATCGGTGTCGACGCCAAGAATACCGACTACGGAGCGAGCAGTGCATTTCGTATCGAGGTCTGGGGCGATCAGATCGCATTGCTGCGGGAACTCGATAAAACGGCCGATTGTGTCCCGCTCGGCAAATGGAAGGACCTCAACGGTAGTTTGCGTTTGACGCTGGAACTCGATCAAGTCGAAGGGCATGTCGTGGCGTTATCGCCGCAGGCGGCCGTACTTGGCGAGATCACGGTCAGCGGCGACCAATACCCGGGCGTCCGCCCCGGCATTCGGTTGACCAATATCGCGGGCAACGTCAGCTTGGAGTCACTCCGTGTGTTAAAAACGACCAGCCGGACAACTCGCGAAATGGCCAGCGATCAAGACGTTATCTCGCTCGATGACGAGATCGACGAACGCGGTATTTGGACAGACGTGGTTGGCGACGGATGGGTGATTTCCGAAGGCGATTCGCAGCATGTGATTGATCCCAAGCAGGTTCGGTCGATTGACTTGCATGCGTCCAACGGTGACTCTGACAAGCAAGCATCGGCGGACCAGACGCCCGCGGCCGAGAACGAAGAGGTACCGATCGACACGCCGTCGGCAATGGTTCAGGTCATCACTCATGGCGGCATTCGACTCAGCGGCGAGCTCGCTGCGTCAGACCATGGACGATTGACGCTCGTAAGTGAAGTAATTGACGAACCGATCGAGTTTCAGCAGGCGGACGTCAGCCGCCTGACGGTCGCCAACTCGCAGACGATCGCGTCAGAATCATCTAAGTTCATTCTCGGTAGGCTGGAATTCCAGGACGGCCGGCTAACCGGTCGCTTTGTGGACACCGAGGAGCACGTCCAACCGACGCCGCTGCGATTTACCCCGCGTCATGCCTCCGCCGTCAACCTTCTGCCAACGTTTTCGGGCCGCATGGTGTACCGGGAAACACCACCACCTGAAACCGCAAAACAACGTCATCTACGTGAACAGCGGGAAGCGGCGATTCAACGAGCGAACCAGCGTCGAGCGAATCAGGGCGGTGTTTGGAACGCCCTCGCCCGCGCCTTTGGGAACAACGCAAACTCTGTCAATCGAGCGGCCGAGGGCTCGCCTCGATCAATGCACCTGCGCTCCGGTGAAATTATTCCCTGCGAGGTCACGTCGATCGATGAGCATGGGGTCGTCTTCACGTCGGAGGTGACCGAAAAAACGCGTTTACCGCAGGACCAAATTCGGGCGATCGCATTTACCGCCGGATGCCGTGATCCCGAAATCGAGGCCGCCCGGCGCGACCGTTTGCTAACCGTCCCACGCATTCGCAAAAAGAACCCGCCGACGCACTTGATTGTCGCGAACAACGGCGACATCATGCGGGGCCGTCTCACACGTGTGACCCAGGACACGATCGAAGTCGCCACGCGACTCGAAACGATCCCGATCAAACGCTCCGTGGTCGCGCAGATCATTTGGCTCGACGATCACGCGGATGACGACGAAACCGAGGATGATTCCGCAGCCGAACCCCCGTCGAGCGAATTGGCCGTCCGGGCGATATTGAGAAACGGCAATCGCATGTCGCTGTTAGCCCAGAGCCTCGACAACAGTGTCCTGATTGGAGTGCACCCCTTGCTGGGCCAATCCCAAATCAAGCTTGGCGATGTCAACGAACTGTTGATTGGCATCGACATCGCCGTGGCCGGAAGGGATCAGCCCTATGGTGATTGGCTGTTGAAAGATGCTCCCGAGCCGATCATCGAAAGTGAAGGCGACGAGGGAGGAACCGCGGCGATGTCGCCACTGGTCGGTACCGAAGCACCGGATTTCTCGTTGGACCTGCTCGCTGGCGGAACCTTCTCGATCTCTGCCTCACGCGGTCAAGTGCTCGTCTTGGATTTCTGGGCGACCTGGTGTGGTCCATGCATGCAAGCGATGCCGGTGATCGAGGAAACGGTGTCACAGTTCGAAGAGAAAGACGTCAGACTGGTCGCGGTGAATCTGCAGGAGACCGCCGAGCCCATCCTGGAGACGCTCGCGAGACTCAAAATCTCACCGGAGGTCGCCTTGGATATCGACGGGGTCGCGGCCGCCCGATACCAAGCCAACGCGATCCCACAAACCGTCGTGATCGACCGTGAAGGCAAGATCACGCACCTGTTCGTCGGTGGCGGACCGAAACTCGGCGAACAGCTTCGAGCAGCGATCGCTGAAACACTCGCGGAGAAGCCGCCGCAGTGACTTGGCATCGCGTGAACAACAAGTGACGAATTCCCCTTTAGGAGCGAGCGGAAAATATGTGGCCGAACGCTCCGCGGTCGGAATCGTCGACCGCGGAGCGTTCAACCACAATTCGGAATCGTCGACTGCGGAGCATTCGGCCACAATTTCAGACAGTAAGGGGGATCGAACGCGGCCCTTCGCTGTTGTCCGGGAAGCCAGACGGAAGAAGTGAGAGATTCAAAACGCGAGCGACCTTCGTCCTTCACACTTCTGAGAGACGGTCCCACGCGAGCCGTCTGAGCGGCGGCGTCCAACCTCCCAATCTGAAAGAGGCACGATCCTTCGCTATCCAGCGGCGCGATAATAGCCGGGATCGTCGCGGTCGTCGCCGTCGAAATCGCCAACGATGGGTTGGGAGTCGCCGCTTGGACGTGGGATACGAATTTGTTTGTCGTTCCCGGTGAGCTGACGATCGCCATCGGAATCAATGATCCAAAGGTCGCCACGAACCACGCCGATTTCGTCAATCCCGTCGCCGTCAAAGTCGCCGACGACGGGCTCATCGCCAGGTTGGCCAAACTCGATCGGCCGATTCTTGCCCGTCCAGCGTCCGTCACCGTCTTCGTCGAGCATCCACTGGCCACCACGGAAGACACCGATCTGGTCGATTCCATCTCCGTTCCAGTCACCCGCTAAAGGCGTGTCGACTTGTTCGCCGTACTGGAAGACATGGTCGACAGCGTCGGCGAGCAATTCACCGTCTTGCCCACGCATCAGCACACGCTGCTGTTTTTCATGCTCGGTAGGAACGCGATGGACCAAATCCTCGCGTCGCAGATTGCGTCGTCGCTGGTTGGCCGGGTCGGGCAACCCAGGGTCTTGGCGAATGCGGTATTCGTCGTTTTGCCAACGGCGACCGAAGATCCCCACATCGTCCTTGCCGTCACCGTCCCAGTCACCGACAACCGGTCGGTCGAGTGCCGTGCCCAGCCGGACCCACAGATCGCCCTTGTCCCATTTCCCATCACCGTTGAGGTCCACGAACCACTGACCGTTAATGAACAGCACCGCTTCGTCGACGCCGTCACCGTCGAAATCACCCGTCAGCGCGGTTGCGTCGCGATGTCCGATCTCGATCTTGCTGCCCGCGACCGTGTCGGACAGGACGCCCATACGACTGGGCTGGATCAGCCAACGTCCATTCGACAGATCAACTTCGAGCAGCATGTCCGACAACTTGCGATTCTCATCGGCGTCGTCCTTATCGCTGCGAAAGGTTGCCGGTTCTGCACGCATTTGTCCATCGTGTGACGTCATGATCGCCGACTCCGGCTGCTGACCTTGCCCCCGTGGGAAACCACCGTTGATGACGCTCAGGTGCCAACTCACTTGCCATTCATCATCCGCGATCATGGGTGGTGTGATGGTACGAAACTGATAAGGCAGCATCGTCGGCAGCGCGACCGGATCGAATGATTCGATGGGCGCCAACGGTTGATCAGGCGTCGTCGAGGGTGCGTATGTCCAAGGCGGCACAACCGGTGGCGCCTCGATCACGATTTCGCTGAAGTTATTGCTCGTGCTGCTACCGCCGGGCGAGACTTCAATTCGGAAGATCGCATCGAAGCGTGGATCGCCTCCGTCAACCAAACCGTCCAAGAACGCTTGCAACGCACCAGGCTGGGTAAAATCGGCAGCATTGATTGCCAGTCCCCCTGACGTTCCCGGAGTGTCCAATGAGTCAATGAGGCCCTCAGGTTGGGTCTGGTAGACCGAGTAAACCGTCCACGGCCGCAAACCAGTGAATTGATAGTACCCATTGCCATCCGTCGTCACTCGCAGCACAACGTCGGACGAACCGCCGAGCTGAACACGCGTGGGATCGACAATCGCTCCGTGGACGTCACGCAGTTCCAACGTCACGCCTGACAACCGCGTGTCGTCGTCGGTGAGTTTTCCATCGCGGTACTGCCGCAGTAATTCAGGATCGGGAGCTTGGCTGAGGATGAGCGCACCGCCGTCTTGGAAGACGTACCCCGAGATCGTTACGGGCGCGAGTTCATAGAAGTTGTACTCCATTGCCTGATCGCCGCCCCGCAGGTCGATTTCACCGACCACATCGACATCGAGCGACCGCCCGCCTAGCGAGCCGACGGTCTGCCCGCCATTGAAGTAACCCTCTGGTTGATGCTCCTTGACGGTATAGCGTCCAGCCCGCAGTCCCGTGAATTCATAGTTCCCCTGAGCGTCGGTATGCGTGCTGGCGATAACACCTGTTTCGTCGGATAACTCGATCAGCACTCCGGCAATGGGTGATTCATTGCCATCAAATTCCTCGTCACGATCGAGATTGCTCCACACTTTGCCCGAGATCGTGCCCGGCAATTGCTCACAAAAATTATAATCGGTGAGTTTGTCACCCCAGCCGATGGGGATGGCCGAGATGCGATCGGCAACCGAGGCGTCGCCGCCCTTGCTACCGGCGGTTTGACCGCCTTGGAAATAGCCGTCGGGTTGCGTCTCGCGAACGCTATATTGCCCCGCCTGTAGATTGGCGAACGTGTACCGACCACTGGCGTCGGTCGTCGTGGTGCCGACGACCTTACCCGATTCATCGAGCAATTCGATCAACACGCCCGCCAACCCTTCTTCGCCTGCATCACGGACACAATCTGCGTCGTGGTCCACGTAGACGACACCCGAAATTTCCGCGGGCAAGACTTCGCAGAAATTGTAGTCCGTCAGCGTCTCACCCCAACCGACCGAAATCGCCGAGATGACATCCGCGACCGAATCATCGCCGCCCTTGCTACCCGCCTGTTGCCCGCCCTGGAAATAGCCACTCGGCTGAGTTTCGCGAACGGTGTATTCCCCCTTCTGCAGGTTGGCAAACGAATACTGTCCACTCGCGTCGGTCGTGGTACTCGCGACGACCTGGCCGGATTCGTTGAGCAACTCAATCAACACACCCGCTAAGCCCTCTTCGTCTTCGTCACGAATGCAATCGGCATCCCGGTCGACATACACGACCCCCGACAGCCCCGCGGGGAGCACTTCGCAGAAGTTGTAGTCCGTCAGTGTCTCGCCCCAACCGATCGAGATCGCCGAGATGAGATCCGCCACCGAATCATCGCCGCCCTTGCTACCCGCCTTTTGCCCGCCCTGGAAATAGCCGCTCGGCTGGGTTTCGCGAACCGTGTATTCGCCCGCCTGTAGATTGGTGAATGAATACCGGCCGCTGGCGTCGGTCGTGGTGCTATCGACGACCTTGCCCGTTTCATCGAGCAGTTCGATCAGCACACCGGCCAAGCCCTCTTCGCCGGCATCACGAATGCAATCGGCATCGAGGTCGACATAGACGACACCCGAAATCCCCGCGGGTAGGACTTCACAAAAATCATAGTCCGTCAGAATCTCTCCCCAGCCGACGGGAATCGCTGAGATACGATCGGCGATCGACGCATCACCACCTTTGTTACCAGCGGTTTGACCACCTTGAAAATAGCCATTCGGTTGCGTTTCGCGAACCGTGTAAGCGCCGGCTCGCAGATTGGTGAATGAGTACACTCCGCTGGCATCGGTCGTCGTGGTGGCGACAACGTTGCCCGAGACGTCGAGCAATTCCACGGTCACGCCCGCCAACCCTTCTTCATTGGAATCCTGCATGCAATCGCCATCGCGATCCACGAACACGACGCCAGAGAGTTCTGCGGGCGGCTGCTCACAGAAATCGTAGTTCTGCGCCTGTTGTCCCGAACCGATCGTCACTTGCTGGATCCGGTTGGGACCATCCACCACGCCACCGAGCGTCCCCGCCGTCGCGCCACCTTCAAAGTATCCACTCGGTTGATGCTCGACGACGGTGTAGGAACCTGGCAACAGGTTATCGAAGCGGTACTTCCCATCGGAATCCGTCGTTGTGGTGGCGATCGTCTTGCCGCTGGTATCCTGCAATTCAATCTCAACGCCAGCGAGCAGGAGTTCCCCGGGATCGAGCACGCAGTCGCCGTCCAAGTCAACATGGACCTGTCCGCTGAGCGAACCAACTTGACGTTCACCAAAATCGTAGCCAACCCCGTCCAAACCCTGACGCAGTGCCACGTCGACGAGCGAATCACCGTCGCTGCCGAGCCGTCCCACGGGGCGGCCATCGATCGAGCCCACCTGATCCTTGCCATCAATGAATCCTGCTGGCTGCGACTCCACAATCCGGTAGTCGTCCGGTGTCAGATTGTCAAAGCGATACGCGCCCTGCGAATCGGTATGGGTCGTTGCCACTACGGTTCCGTCCGAACCGATCAGATCCAGCGCAACACCACCGATCGCTTCTTCACCAGAGTCACGCTGCCCATTGTCATTTCGATCGTGATAGACCTGGCCTGCGAGCGAACCGGGGGCCGCTTCACAAAAGTTGTACTCACTACCGTTTCCGCCTGAAGGCAACTCGATATTGCGAATATTGCCTCCATCGACTACCGAACCCGCCGCGACGAGTACGGTCGTCGCGAGCGTTTGGATATCGCCGGCGTGTGCTTCACCGTCGAGCAGACCTGCTGGGGTGACCTCGACGATGCGATAGACGCCTGTATGCAAGTTCGCAAACAGGTAACTGCCATCGGCACCCGTGTGCGTGGTCGCAACCGTCTTGCCATCCTCACCGATTAAACGGACCTCAGCGCCCTCGATCGGCTGACTATTCGATGCGTCGTGCGTCTCGGTGCAGTCTTCGCCAGGATTGACCAAGTACACGAAACCGCCGATCGAACCGAGCGGCAGCTCTCCGAAGTTATAATTAATTCCCGAGTCACCACCATTGAGCAGGACATCGCGAATCTCGTCCCCTGGATTGACGGCCGCGCCGACGATGCGACCCGAAATGGTGCCTGCTGCGTCGATGCCATCATCGGTATCGGTGGGTTGATCGAGTTCGACAATTCGATAACGGCCCGGCATCACACCGGTAAACTCGTAGGAACCATCCGCACCGGTCGTCGTCGTCAGTGTGGATTGCGGTTCAATGGTGTCGATCGGTACTAGCTGGACACGAATCCCCGACAAGCCTTTTTCACCGACATCCTTGGTCCCCGAACCATCACCGTCGAGATACACAAAACCACCCACCGATGCTGGACGTGGGGTTTGCGTGACAGTGCCCACTGCCGCCGCCGAGCGGTTGGGGAGGCTATCAACGTCGGTACCTTGATCGGGCGGAAGATTCAATCCATAGTCGGCATGTGGGTCACCATAGTCATTGAGGAAAATTGAATCGGCCGACGATTCAAAGTAATCCGGTGCCTCGAATTTCGCTTCGAGAATCGAGTCCTGGAACTCTTGTCCGGATGCGATCACATCGAGTCTCGCGTTGAATTGATCAAGATCGGCGAGATTGCGAAGCACCTCATCGACATCGATCGTAAAGATCAGTCGATCACCGGCCTGAAAATCCGTCGGTCGCAAAATCAACTCTTGACCGCCGTCACTGACTTCCGCCGTCGCTTCTTCAGATTGTCCTGGGACCAATTGGAAGGGATGGTAGCCGTTCTTCCCGCGGCCGCCTGCGTCGGTATCAAAAATCAGGTCGCCAACGCTGATCCCGTCGCTATCTTTGTCCGTGCGAATCCGCAGTTCCGTCAGTTTTGTACCGGGCGCCCCTCCGGTGAACGACACGATAAACCGGTCGCCTTGGGAATCGCTACCGACATCCGATTCGAGGTAGTCCGTTTCCACGTAGACCACGCCCACGTGGATCGGATCGGCAGCCATCAGGCGGCGCGGTTCGAGAGATTCCACACGCATGCTGCGCGAGTGGACACCCACATGAGCATTCGCTGGCGCAATCAACCGGCTCAGTTTGCCGCGCCGCGCCCGGGCGCTCGCCGATCGTGACGCGCTGCCTTGATCCCCTGAGGTATCACCCCCAGCGCAACGGCGACCCGAAAATCCGATCGATGCACAAAAATCTTCGATATGTTTCCAGAACACGCCGGACACCTCCCTGTGTCACCGTATTATTCGCCAGAATGCTCGACCCCACCCGCCGTCGCTCGTCGCTTCTCGGCCGTTGGCTATCGGGGCGTCTGCCCCAAAGGATCGACGCCAGCGTCATTCCCTAATGCAATTTTGTTGTCAGAAACTCCCGTCTTCGATAGATCCCAGCGTCGCAGTGTTGCGTCGAATCCTCCCGAGATCAGATCGCCATGATTGACGACCAGCGTGGAGATCGTGCCAACGTGCCCGCGCAGTTTCGCTTGGACTCGTAGTTCGCGTTCATCGTCACCGACGTGAACAATATGTATCTCGTCATCACTGCCGGCCGTGGCAATCGTACGATCATCGATCACGGCGAGTGAAAACAAACGGCCCGATGTGATTTTCTGGCGTGATAACAGCTGCTCCTTTGCAGTATCAAAACGAATCATTTCGCCATCTTCGGAAACACTCACGAGTATCTTTGAATTCGGCATGAAGGCGATGTCCCGGATACGTGCAGCGTGCAGTTTCTTGGCCATCAAAACTTCACCCGTTCGTGGATCGAATAGGTGCAAATATCCATCACGCCCCGCAACCGCGAGCACGCTGCCATCATCACGGTAGGTACAGCAACGCAAATCAACGCATTGGCAACGCAATGCCGGTGCCGTGCTAGCGGTGCGACCGATCAAGAACACTCGTGAATCGAATCCCACTGCGGCAATCTGTTCCCCGGACGCCGAAAAACGGACGCACGCCAGGGCCGGCGCTGAGTCAATCTCTTGCATCGCGGCGAAATCTCGGCGCCGGTCCCACAGAATGAGTTGACCGTCGTTTCCCGCCGATGCCAATCGGTCACCCAAGGCATCAAACGCAAGCGTCCGAATCCAATCAAAGTGGCCTGGTTTGGACGACTTGGTCGATCCCCCCTCGCCCAAAACGTGAACAACATCCAGGGACTGTGCATTGAGAATGCGGATCACATGGTCATCGCCGGCGACGGCCAAGAATTCACCCTTCGGGTCCACGGCGATGGCGGTGACAACGACGCGTTCAATATGTGAATCGACCGGTGGCAATCGGAAAATACGCGAAACAACTCGCTCTTGCGCATTCGCCCAGGCGCCATCAGCCGCTGACGGGGATTCCCCGTGGGCTACTCGCGCCCCCTGCCAGCCTAACGTTGCCAGGACTCCCGCCAGCGTCAACGCTTGTCGCCGCGTGAGCATGCTGTTTCCTTTTTTTCTCAAGACATTTCCCCGATCCGGCGGCGCGTGCACAGACACTCCCCACAATTGAATCGGCACTTCGACGATCCCTCATGAGCGCAATCCCTTTCAGAGGACGAATCCATGCAACGCCTCGTTACCGAACGCGTCAGTCATTTCGTGCATTTGCCACCTTTTCGCTCAAATGAAGCCACCGATGCTGCCGAAATCCTTGGCAGCTTCCACTAACCTCGAATCCTGTTGAGTAATGCTTGCATTGATTTGACACGCTCGGGGTGCTCCGCAGCAACGTTCTTTCTCTGCCCGATATCGCGTTGGAGGTTATAAAGTTCCGCCGGAGCATCGTCGTCCGCCGGGTAGCCATGCTTCACTTCCCACGGGCGAGAACGACCACTGACGTAGCCCGTCTTCGCATCGACCAACACCCAATCGCCTTGCCGTACCGCGTAGTGACCCGCTTTGGTGTTATGAACATGGGCCTCCCGTACTTTATCTGACTTGCCTCGCAGCAACGGCAACATGCTGCGTGAGTCTTCTGCGGCATCGGGAACGTTTTCACCTAGCAATTCAGCGAACGTTGCGAACAGATCGATCTGCGACACGAGTGCATCTGAAACGCTCCCGGGGATTGTCGTGCCCGGCCACCGCAAGAGGAAAGGCACGTGATGGCCACCTTCGTAGATATCTCGCTTCAAGCCTCGAAATGGTTTTGACGACCAATGATCGAACTTCTCATCACGCGCATAAGCGTATTTTTCAGGCCCATTGTCCGCCGAGAAAACGACGATGGTGTTGTCTTCGATCCCCGCATCTCGCACAGCCTGCAGCAACTGGCCGGCGGCATCATCGGTTTCAAAGACAAAGTCGCCGTAGGGCCCGGCCTTCGACTTGCCATCGAATTTGTCATTGGGAATGATTGGCGCGTGCGGCGACGGGAAAGCAAAGTAGAGGAAAAAGGGCTTGTCGCCGTCGGCTCGCGACTTGATGTAGTCCACTCCTTTTTGAGTGATCGTTGGAATCACTTGATACGGGTCCCAATCGGAACACATCGGTCCTGGCCGACACTCCCAATTGCCCTCTTTGATGGGCTTCCACTGGCTGGTATCCAGAATCGTATCGGGGGCTTTGACGACTCGGTCGTTTTCAATCCAGCCGTATGGGGGGAAGTTGATGACAGTGTCACCGAAGTAGTAATCGAAGCCATGTGCCAACGGGCCCTCTGGGATCGACTGGTCCCAATCGTAGGCTTCCGGGCCGTAGAACTGCGATTTGCCCGCCCCCCGCTTCTTAGCATCGGGCTTGCGGATCGCGTCCCAGTCCCAGCCTAGATGCCACTTGCCGATGCACGCCGTGTCGTAGCCGTTTTCCTTTAGCATCTCCGGCATCGTTAATCGCTCCGGCTTGAATACCGACGCGCCCATCGCTCCCACGATCCCATGAAAATCTCGCCAGTGGTAACGGCCCGACAACAACGCATAGCGACTCGGGGTGCAGATTCCCGAAGAGGAGTGAGCGTTCGTGAAACGCATTGACGAACGAGCAAGTTCATCCAATTGGGGAGTCGGGATCTTCGAATCAGGATTTTGGATCGAGAGATCGCCGAACCCGAGATCGTCGGCATACAGAATCAAAATATTGGGACGCGTGACTTGCTCGCCGCTGACGATGTTGACGGATAGCATGGCCGCCCATGCCGTGAAGGCCATCGGCAAGAAACGAAGGGTCTTTGTCATTGTATTAGGCAAGAGATCTTTCCGGGGGAGAATAGGGGAACGCCATCACGGAACTCTGATTCCATTGAAACATGAATCACATCGCTGAAACATGTCAGCAAGGCGTCGGGGGATAACAGGCTGTTGATCAAACCGAACCTCGACCGGCAATCGTGAGCCGAATCCCGTACCGCATCGGGTAACGCGAGCCACCCGGCCGCTCACGCGACTCGGTTCAAAAAATCAACACGCCGATAGGCTGCGGCAAAGTCGTCTACGCACCAAGTTACTATATCTCCCCGTCAGACGCGTCTATTTACTGAAGACGCATAGCACTAATGCAGCACGCTTGTACGGGTTCAGAATCCGATGGGGTACGGTGCTGTCAAAATAGAGGCAGTCACCCGCCCGCAGCGTCTGATGGTTGCCGTCGTACTCGAAGTCAATCATGCCTTGTTGCACCATCAAAAACTCCTCTCCCTCGTGTGAGAGTGCCTCGTCGCGAGCGGTTTCGGCCGGCACCGTTAACAAAAACGGGTCCATCGTTCGATTCGGGCGTTTGTGCGCGAGCGATTCATATACCGTCTCGTTTCCCTTGCTACTGTCTCGCTGGATGACCTGACGCTCGTCCTTCAGCACCGTCACGAGCGTTGGTTTTTCATCCAGACCCGCTACTAAATCGCCAATCGAAACTCCCAGCGCCATGGCGATCTGGCCGAGTGCCGGAAGCGACGGTGTGACCCGAAAGTTCTCGACCTTCGATAGCCAGCTTCGCGTGAGACCTGTGCGTGAGGCCACCTCCTCGAGGGTCAAACGCTGGGCAAGGCGGTGGGCGCGGATTCGCTGGGCAAGTTCGACGAGATTCATGGTGTGATTCTAAATCACGCCCGTCTCGGGGGCTATATGCTCAAATAGCCAACGAATGCTGCGTGAATCTCTTTTTTTCCGGTTAGCCCAAACGTATTCGCGGATGAGTGCCGTGCGTTACCCGATGCCTCACGGCATTCGGCTCATTGGGGCGGCAGTGGTGTGGCTGTACTCAAGGAAGCAGGCGTGGTACCCGATGCCTTACGGCATTCGGCTCATTGGGGCGGCTGTGGTGTGGCTGTACTCCAGGAAGCAGGCGTGGTACCCGATGCCTTACGGCATTCGGCTCATTGGGGCGGGGACTACAAGGGATTGCAGGGCGAACAGAAGTTGACTAAAAATCACATTCTGGCAACCTAGAATCCCTTTCGATCGACAACTATGCCTCACAAACATCGCGGTAAATCGATCGTCCATCTTGCCGAGGGTGCTTTACAGCACATCGGCCCAATCGTTCAGAGTCATGCTGCCGAGCGGATTTTCTTGGTCATTGACGAGAATGCGGCCCATGCATCGGGCGCGAACGTCGTGCTCGATGAGGCCTTGGCGTCTTGCCGCGTCACCCGGTTCACAGGCTTCGAGATCAATCCGCAGTTTTACGATATTGAACGCGGGGTTCGTCAGTTCCGCGCCGCGAATCCCGAGTTGCTGATTGCGTTGGGGGGCGGCACGGCCATTGATCTGGGCAAACTGATCGCTTCGATCGCGACGCACTCTGCAGCGGCTCTGGACATTGTGACCGGAAACGTTCCTATCACGAAATGTGGCCCGCCGCTGGTGGCCATTCCAACGACTGCAGGAACAGGCAGTGAAGCGACACAGTTTGCGGTCGCTTACGTGGACCACGAGAAATACTCTGTCGCTCACGAGTTTCTGCTGCCCACCTATGCGATCGTCGACCCGCAGCTGACGGAAAGTTTGCCGCCGCGAATCACGGCGTCGACTGGCCTGGATGCGCTCTGTCAAGCGATCGAATCCATTTGGGCGGTCGGTGCCACCAACGAGTCCATCAACTACGCGGTGGCGGCCGCTGAGCTAGCAATCGAGCATCTCGCTCATGCGGTGAATCAGCCAACGAGAGCTTCGCGAATGGGCATGTGTCAGGCTTCGCATCGGGCGGGCAAGGCGATTAACATCAGTAAAACGACCGCTTCGCACGCGCTGTCGTATGGTTTCACTTCGCAGCACAAAATCCCACATGGCATGGCAGTTGCGCTGACGCTTAGCCGCATATTGGCCTACAACGCGGGTGTGACGGACGATGACTGCATGGATCCACGAGGCGCGGATCATGTTCGCCAGCGCATCAACCTGATCGTGAACTTACTGGGTGCTTCCAGCGTGCAAGACGCTTGCGATCAACTTGATAAGATCATCACTACCGTTGGTTGCGCCTGTTCCCCATCTGCCGCGGGTGTGGGCGATGCGGGGGCACTGCAGAAAATTGCCTCCAGCGTGAACTCTGAACGAATGTCGAACAACCCGCGGGCCGCCGATTCGGTGGCGCTCATGCAACTGCTCCAATCTCCCTGAAATCCAAAGTCGGTTAGATGACAAAGCCATCGCTAGCACGTTTGAAACGTTTTTCCCCTTCCGTGGACGGGGTGTTTCGAGTTTTCTACAGCTCCGTTTTTTTGCTGGTACTGGGCGGGTTGCCACACTCGCAGGTAGTTGCCGATGAGGTCGTCGGGCCAATCGTGGGTACCGTCGAGTCGACGGCTGCGCATCTGCTTTACCGGCCGAATGCGGTCGCGCAAAAGCTGCGTCTAACGGTTCTAGCGGAGGATGGCAGGGTTATTTCCAGCGTCGACGCAGCGAGCGACAAGGATTCGGACTATGTGGCGAAGTTCACCGTCGAAGATCTCACGCCCGCGACCACCTACCGCTATCAAATTGATGCTCTTGGCAGCGTGACGACGACGCTGGTCGAAGCAGACGACGAGCACACGTTCACCACGGCCAATCCAGCCCGTTCGGGCCAGTCCGTCACGGTCGGTTTTGTTTCCTGTGTCGACATCGAGCCCAATGAGATTTGGAATGAGATGGATTCTCTGGGGGTCGACACCGTTTGCTTGATGGGCGACACGCCCTACATCGACAACTCGGACTTGAGCTTTGTCCGCCAGCGGCATCGGATGTTTTTGCAGATGCCGGGTTTGGCATCTCTGGCAACCCATACGCCCACGATCGGTGTTTGGGACGACCATGATTTTGGCCTCAACAACGGCAATGGCCTGAACATGATGGCCGGCAAGCCCAACACACGGAGAGGATTTGTTGACTATCGAGCGCACACTCAGTACGGAAATGGCCATGAGGGTGTCTATCACAAGGTCGACTTGGGAATGATCGAAGTCTTCTTGCTGGACCCAAGATACTTTTCTCAAACAGAAAAGTCGCCCGCTGACCCCGCACAGACGACGTGTTTCGGAGCCGAGCAATGGAAATGGCTGCTGAGCGGCCTCAAAGCATCCCAAGCACCCTTCAAGGTTTTAGCATTGGGCGCCATTTGGCAGGACAAGAAGAATCGAGAGACCGACGACATGTTTACGTACTGGTACGAGCGTGATGCGTTGTTGGACTTCATCGCTGCCGAGCAGATTTCCGGTGTCACGCTGTTGGGTGGCGACATCCACGTGGCCCGGCATTTGGTTCACCCGCAACGACTGGGATATGACCTCCACGACTTCGTCATTTCGCCCGGCCATACACACACGATCACCGAACTGGATGTTTACCATCCATCGCTGGAATGGTCTTTGGTGGAAGGCTGGCAATTCCTGACCTTGACCGCCGATGGGACGGGCGAAGAACCCAAGTTAATTGCCGAGTACCGGCAGCCCGAAGGAACGATCAATCGGCGCGTCGAACTAAAATTGAGTGCCATGACACCGGACGCATCTCCGCAGGGCTTGCAATCAGCTCTCCGGGCGCACTGGCATTTTGACGAGAACCTTGAAAACGATTCCATCTTGGGCAAACGTATCGACGCCAAGTCGCATCATGGGGCTTCGATCGATGCCGGGAAAGGCATCCGTGGAGGAGCCCTTCATTTGCAACGCGATGAGCAACAATACGTGACGGTACCACGCAGCTTTTTAGACGACAACTCCGATGCCCACTCGGTGTCGCTGTGGTTCAAACCTGAAAGCCTACCGGCCGCGGGTTCGAGCGATCGGCAGTTCTTACTGGAGAGTACCGCCGAGGGAACCACCAGCCTGAAAGCGTCATGGCACCTATCGCTGGGGCTACGTGCGGCCAAGCAGGATGCCGACAAAATCAATCTGCAATTGCATACCGTCACCTTGAAACCTGCAGAACCTCAAAAGGCTCCGGTCGCGCTCAAGCAAGGTCCGTTTGACTTTTTGATTGATCGCGATCAGATCACTGGGCACTGGACCCATGCGTTGTTCACATTCGATTCGAAGACGATCCGCCTATACATCAACGGGAGTCTCGTCGCGTCGAACCCGTTGCCCACGCCCGGCCCGGCCGCCGAGTTTGGTGGGATGGTCATTGGCGGCCACCGCGCAGGGGTAGACCGGAACTTTGATGGCTGGATCGACGAAGTCGCCGTCTGGGAACGAGTTCTCACCCAACAAGAGATCGAGACGATCTTTAAAGAGAAACAGTAGGACAACGCGAATCGCCGTACCGATGCTCCTCCCTTGCGACCAACCTCGCATCCAATGCTAAGTTCTCTAAATAACACTTATCGAAAATTGAAAATGATTGAATTGGTCGTATTCGACATGGCTGGCACTACGGTTGACGAAGACAATGTCGTCTACAAGACCGTCCGTCTGGCGATCAACGCAACCGGCTATGACTTCACACAGGAGCAAGTTCAGGCTGCCGGAGCCGGCAAAGAAAAGTCGCACGCGATCCGCGACGTGTTGGCTCTCGATGGAAAACATCACTCCGACGATGAAGTCTTTGCTATTTTCGCAGACTTCAAACAGCGGCTCTCTCAAGCGTATGCGACCCTGAACGTTCAGCCGCAGCCAGGAGCCGCTGAAGTATTCGCAGCACTACGGCAACGCGGGATCAAAGTCGTTTTAAACACCGGCTACGACCGAGCAACGGCCGAAGGACTGATTGAAAAAATTGGCTGGGTGGTCGGTGTGGACATCGATGGTCTGGTCACAGCGAGCGATGTCGAACAGGGACGACCTGCGCCAGATATGATCCATCAAGCGATGGTGGCAGCCGGTGTTCGCGATCCCAACTCTGTCGTGAAGGTTGGCGATAGTGAGATCGATATCGAGGAAGGTCAAAACGCCAAATGTGGGATGACCTTTGGGATCACCACGGGCGCCCAAACACAGAACCAGCTCCTCAGCGCGCATCCAACGGCCGTGATCCATTCTCTCAATGAAATCCTCGCGTACCTTGATCAGTAAAAGCTGGACCGCGATCTGACCTCCCACGAGACTGGACAGACCATCGCACGCCGCCTATCCTATACATCCAGGTGTCTGTTTAGCAACATTTGAATAACACGTGATGAATTCTCCCGTAGGGATTGTCGCCTGACGGTGGGACGCCACGCTCTGGCGAGCGTAGCCACGTCCGATTTACTTCATGCGATGGATAGTGAGCGATTTTGAGGAAGACTTGTTCCGATGCTTGGGAGTATCCGGGGAAGGGGCTAAACGCATCCCTGCAAATGCCTTCACCAGAGAGTTTTGTGATGATGAATGATGTTGCCACAGGCAGGCTCAGCCCGAGCGCACTCGAGACGACCGCAATCTCAGCAGAGTCGATTCCAACGGTCCATGGATGGCGGCGTGCCGTCTACTGGTTGATGGCAGGGGCCTTTTTCATGCTCGCCATGATCGGCGTTGTTTTGCCAGGAATCCCCACCACACCATTCCTGCTGCTGATGTGCTACTTCCTGCTCCGAGTCTCACCATCGTTGCATGCCAAAGCGATGTCGTGGCCGCTGGTGGGTGCCCCGCTACGCGACTGGCAGGACCAAGGCGGCGTGCGAAGTCGCGTCAAAGCACTCGCTTGCTCAATGGTCACCGTCCTGGTTGGCTCGACCCTGATCTGGAGCCATCTCGGGATGAGCGTGAAGATGATCATTCTCGGCGCGGCTCTCTACGGCGTCTTTGTGGTGATCCGGCTACCCACCGCACACAGTGTTGGCGAAGCGTAGCGATCAGCGGAAAGCCGTGATTCTTAGTCGCGAGCCATTCTTGGGAAAGATCCCGGCAGTCGCCTTGAGAGCGAGCGTAGATAGCGAGAGAGGACGCCGGAATCCAATACCGAGCGTCTCTTGTCTGAAGACGCCTTCTACTTTGCGTCCATCCAATCCAACTGATTCAAAAAAGCGATGGATTTCTCAAGCGTGTCTTGGAAATACTTCCCTTTCGCAACGTTCACGTTGAAGAAACCATGTGCTTGACCGGGATACGTATGCAGAATGCTAACCAACCCCGCCTCACGGCTTAAACGCTGAAAACGTTGGGCCGTCTCCATGGGAATCAACGCATCGTTCTCACCGAGAAACACGATTGCGGGCGGATCGTCGGACGTGATGTTGTGCGCGGGTGAATAGCGATCGGTTTGCTTACCGACGCGTTTGGCACCCCACTGACCGGGCCCGTTGTCGTAGACGGGATTGTATAGCAGGAGCGCATCGGCCTTGCGTGAAACACCGTCGACCTGTTCGTCATCCATCATGCCGAGGTACGCCGCCAAGTGGCCGCCGGCCGATCCGCCGCCGCAAGCAACACGATCGGGATCGATACCAAATCGCGTCGCCGCACCCCGGATAAACCGCATCGCGTCGGAGGCGTCTTCCACACAGATTGTCGGCGGATCGTTGCCCTTGCGGGGGAGCAATCGATATTGAACTCGAAAACAAACCAGCCCTAAATCGGCGAGTGCCTGGGAGTGTTCAGCAAACTGTCCGGGGGCGCCACCGGTCCAACCACCGCCGTGAAAGAAGACGACGGCGCCGCGAGTATCCGACGCCTGCCAGTCGTGCGGTCGCGTCCAGTCAATTTTTAAGGGTCGCGTTTGGGATGGAGTTTCCGCACTCAGCGGCACTTCTTTGTAGGTGAACGTCGCCTCCACTGGAGCCGCTTCGGAAAACAAGTCGCGGGCGACCGGGGGTTGGGCAACGGTGATCGAAGCGCTTGTCCCAATCGCGATGGCAAGCATGGAACCGAGTAAATAATTCATCGCGTGCACTGAGTTTCGCTATTCGTTTGGGTCAAGAGGCGAAGCTGTCTCGGCAAGACTCTCGCGGCTTCGAATGGCGTCAGTTTAAGCTACTCGACTGAGCAATGAAACATCTTGCTCGGCGGGAATCTGTTTTTGCTCGCGTGTGATCGCAGCCTCTTGCGGATCGACCTCCCACTCGAGCTGAGCGAGTGAGTCCTCGACACGCAGCGCGACTTGATCGAGATCGTCATCTTCACCGACGACAATGGGCTCACCAAAACGGCAGTCGAGTTCGCAGAACGGAGCGGGTAGTTGCATCCGATCCCAAGCTTTGGCAAAGGTCAGTCGGCGGCTGGGGACCAAGACCACCGGCACGATCGGGATGCCGCTTTTTTGTGCCAACATCGCAACCCCCTTTTGAACTTTGCCGCGGGGACCTTTGGGCCCATCGACAGCAATCACGGCGGGATTGCCGTCCTGGCAATGCCGGATCATTTGGGTCAGCGCGGTGGCGCCCCCCTTCTCACCTCTGCCACTGCTGCCGCGAATCGGGATACAGCCACACGATTTCAGCAGCGGCACCAGTAGTTCACCATCACGCGATCGCGAGACCAACGCCCCGGTGTTCGGATCCGAAAGTGCAATCGCGGCGGCTTGGTGAGCATGCAGCAGCGCATAAATGAATTGTCGCTCCGAGTTGTGACGGATCGCATCACGTTGATCATTGGTCACACGGATGCGGACACTCCGCCGCATCAGGGTGAAGTACCACATCACACCTAAGGCTTCCAAGCGTTTGGCCAGTGTGACTTTCTTTTGACGGCCGCGTTTGCGAGCGGGTGACGCGTGGGCCGTTTCGCCCTGCTGAGAGTGAGTCATTTAGTGCTCGTATTGATCCCAAGGGACTTCTTTGAAAACAACACGCATGGTTTGCGCGTCCTGGATTTGTGTGGCGAGCGAATCGTCGATCTCGCTGCGAAGCGAAGTGACAGACCGCAACCGAATCGTGGCGGGGATTCGGTCAACACCCACGTGCCGAGTGAGCGTGACGGAGGTTTCTCGCGGTAGGATGTTCTGCGCCGTCATCAGCTCATTGAGTTTCATCCGTGCAAAGGGTGGTACCCCTCGCGGACGAGCAATATTCAAACGGCAAACCCAGTCCACAAACCGGCCGTACTGTGCCGCCGCTTCGGGGACCTTTGTACGCACGCCGCTGATCTGATACGCGGTGTCGTCGTAGTGAAGTGAGAACTGAGTCTCGCTCGCTTGAGTCGGCTGGGCATCCATCCCATAGCGAGCCCGTTGATCTGCATCAGTGACCTCCGTTTCAGCCCGCGCGGTCAGTTGCACGAGGTCTTCGGTGGCGATACTTGTTCGCTGTTGATGCTCGCGATCGAGCAAGACGACCCGCGATTGCGGCAGGTCAAAGATCGTCCACGGCTGCCCTTTGGTGGCGGGGAAGTCGTAATAGACGCCGTTTTCAAAAACGATCTGGTGAGTCTCGTCAGGCTGCTTCGCATCGCCTTGAAAGACTTCCGTCAGCACCACCCAGTGCTGGGGCGAGGACGTTGAGACGAGCGTGTCCTGAGCGTGTGTGGTCGCGGCCAGCATGAATGCAATGGCGCACGTGAGCGGAACTACCTGCATGCGTTTGCCTCGCGTTCGAATCATTCCGTTTTTCCTTTTTTGCCCGCTGACTCCGTCCGAAACCGATTGGCTCGCTCGGGAGAATGATCCCCAGCTACGTTCTCATTAGCAAATCGGCTGCGGCAGCTCCATCCCAAAATAGAACTGCCTTCCGTCCCGAGCATCATCGAGAGGAAGGCAGTCGCGTTGAGATCAAAAAAAGGAGGTCGGCGCGAAACGCTTAGACCATTTCCTTGAGGCCCTTGAGTGGGCGGATCGTCAGCTTCTTGCTGGCGGGCTTCGGAGCCAACCAAATTTCTTCGCCGTTAGCTGGGTTGCGACCTTTTCGCTTGGGTTTCGCTGGCACGTCCTTCAGGACGATCTTGCAAAGTCCTGGGATGGCAAACTGGCCGGGGCCACCCTTCATGAGCGACTTGCCAATCTCGCCAGCCAAAGCGTCGAGGACGGCGGCAACGTCTTTCTTGCTCAACTCAGTTTCTTCGGCGATGTTGGCAAGGATTTGAGTTTTCGTGGGCGCTTTGGGTGGAATGGCTGCGGGCATGGGCTGAACCTGTGAAATGGATACGGAGACAGGAAAAAACGAGAGAAATCAAAAAACCGTTTCTGCATCGTTGCGATCCAAGTGTTATGTCGGTACTCCAAAACCCGCAACCCACTTGACCGGTAAAAAACGTGCGTTTTAACGTGTTTTTACTGAAATTGTGGCAAAACGCTACCGTTTCACGCATCCGAACGCTCTGTCAAGACCCGATCTACGGCCGCGGAGAACGATTGCATGGGGTCCGAATCGGCCTCGGCAATCTGGTCTCCTGCAGGCGAAATACGCCGTAAACCATCCGTGACATCTGCCATCGCAGCATCGATGTTTGCCGTCGCGGATGTCGACATGGGCTCCCCGGCAGCCGGTGTCTCACTCAGCGTGCTCGCCGCGGCGAGTGATGTCGAATCGGCACTCGGTAGCGGTTCACCACTGGGGCTGGCCAGGTCCAAGGAACTCTGCGGGACGGTCTCGTCAGCTGCCGCCGTTTCGGCCCCAGTCGTCGTGGAGTCGGCGGCGGTCGAGTTCGCTGAATTTAACGCCGATGCGCTGGCTCCAACCTCGGTCAGGTTCAACTCTCCCTGGCTGTTTTCCAAACTGATCCGGACCAACTGCATAGCACCTGATGTCCCGACCACCTGCACGACGGAATCGTCGTTGACATTGGCGGACAAGCTCACCGCTACGGGCGATTGATCGGTGGCCCCGGACGCGGCCGGCTTGGTCGCGTTCACCGTGAAGGCGGTTCCGGCTTCATCGAGTCGGACTTGCAGTCCGGAGACGGCACTGTCCGCTGCGGTACTGGTATGGGCGAAGACCGCCTCGCCACCAGGGCTGACGGCGGCGAGGACCGATAGCTGGGGTGCCGACCCGAGCCAGTCAGCAACGCTGTAGTACTCGGCTTTCACGCTGCCGAAGTTCAGTTCCACGGTTTCGTCGCCCTCATCGACACCGCTTTCAATGTCGATCGTTTGCGCCGTCTCGCCCTGGTGCAGGAACGGGATCGCAGGCACGTTCAGCTGGTAGGATCCCGGCAACAGGTTGGGCACGCGGACGCCGCTATCGGTCACCACGATGCTGGCCCCATTGAGCGGGATGCTAATCGCTTGGTTCTGAACGTTGGTGCCGGTCAGGGTGAATTGCGACAAGCTGCCGCTGAGCAATCCGAACGCGTTGCCGTTGAACTGCACTTCGATCGTACGAGGCAGGTACTCTGCTACTGTGATCGTCATTGTTGCGGGACCACTCTGCAGTCCCCCAGCATCCTCGACCGAAAAGTCAAACGTGACCTCGCCCGTGAAGTCGGCGCTGGCGGGAGTGAAGATAATGGATTGACCGTCGGTGGAAATGGCCACCGTGCCACTATTCGGTGTGGTCAGGCTGATGAACTTGAGCGCCTCACCAATGTCCACGTTTGCGGGTAAGTCCGAGATCGACAGGACCGTCGATGGACCGGCGCCCTTCGAGATCGTCAACGAACCGTCGGAGATGGGTGGGACATCGTTGACGCTCGTGACGTTGAACGTCGCTGTGGCCGTGGCCAACCCACCACCGCTATCGCGAATCGTGTACGTGACCGTTTCAGTACCGTGGAAGTTGGCTTTGGGTTGGTACATCAGCGAGGCGCCATCGGTGCCAATCGAGACGGTGCCGCCTGCCGATGGTGTGCCCAATGCCGTGATCACGAAGCTCTCGCTGTCTGCATCGGCGATGTCATTGGCGAGCACATCATAGCTCGCTTGCGGAGCATCCTCGTTGATCGCAGGACTGCCGCTGGCAGGGAACGAGTCGTCGACCGCTGTCGGCGGTGCATCGGTTGGTTGCACCGTCACCGTCACCAATACCGTGTCGGTGCTCGTGCCGTCGCTGAGCGTGTACTCGAACGTATCGGTACCGGTGAACGAAGCCGGTGGCGTGTAGCTGATCGCCTTGCCGTCGCTGGCGATCGTGACCGTGGCGCCCGCAGCCGAGGTGGTGACCCCCGTGACGCTGAGCGTTTCGCCAGGGTCAGCGGTATCCAATTCGTTGGCCAACACGTCAAGCGTATTGGCTCCCGAGCCCGCATCGACGGTGAAAGTATCGTCCACGCCGACCGGTGAATCATTCGTCCCTGTGACCGTCACGGTCACAGGAACCGTATTCTGTACGCCGCCAGGACCGGACACTAAATAGGTGAACTCGGACGTGCCAACGAAATCGGCTGAGGGTGTGAAACTGACGACCCCATTGCTCAGCGTCACACTGCCGCCACTACTCGGCTGGGTCACGCTGACGACCGCCAGCGTTCCCGTCCCTGAAGTGATCGTATCGTTGGCGAGCACATCGAGTTCCGTCGCGCCGCTGTCTTTCGCCACGGTGAATTGATCAGGGTTCGCATCGAAACTTTGACCAATGGCCAGTGACGCACTGCCGTAGCTCACCGCGTCGGCGGACACATTTTCATTGTTGAAGTACAACAGCACCGCGCGGTTGGCGCCGTCAGCGGGGTTCGTCACGAAATTGACGGATCCTGCTGCGAGTGCTTCCATCTGCAGCGTCGCCACTAACGATTGTGCCTCGCTGCTCGGTGCCGTGCTCGTACTGACACCACCGAGTTCGTCGATCAACCCCGTGTTGATGGTGCCCGAGGGTGTGTTGGAGAACGCGACCGTGTGGTCGATCGATGTCCCCGGCACCACTCGCACAAGCGTGCCATCGAAGACAACGTCTGCGTAGGCGGCGTAGATACCGCCTTGATCGGCGCGGCTCCGCTCATCGGTGCCGTACATCTTCAACAAGAACGTATCGCCCACGTCGAGCGAGCTGATGGGGTTGCCGTCCAGGTCGGTGACTTCCAATTTGATCCCCGCGAGCGGCTCGCCGGTGACATCGACCGTAAACGACTTCGTAGTGACATTGCCCGCCTTGTCGGTCAACGTGGCCGTGAATGCATTGGCTCCGATTTGTGACGCCGAGGGCGTCCAATTGATCACGCCGGTCCCCGCTACGATCGTCGCGCCGCTCGGACGCGTCGTCAGGGCATACGATGCTCCACTGCCCTCTTCTGAACTGATCAGATTCGTTTGGTACAGAGTGTTGATGTTGCCCGTCGTATTGAGCGTACTGGTGTCAAAGGACGGCGCCGACGTGTCATAGGTGAGTGAGATCGTCGCGGACACTTCACCAGCGGTCCCATCGATCACCTGCCGCGCCGCCAGGGTATACGTGCCTTGACCAATCGCGGCAATGTTATTGGTCGTGATGGCAATCGTATCGCCCGTCGCCGTGCCCACTCCGATCACCGTGTTATCGGAGGTGTCGATAATCTGGACGGTTGCGCCCGCGGTCACCCCACTGATGTCAAACGTCATCGATCCGAGGTTCGTGACGTTGTCGCTGTTGCTGCTGCCCGAGTCACTGGTCGCACGCAAATCGATCGAACTGGGGACGGCGATGGCGGAATCGTCGAACGAGAACGTAATGACTTGCGAATCCATCGGAGAGTCCGAAGTCGGCGAAGTGATGGATGCCGCTAGCACGGCCACTCCCACACGCACTTCACCCTGAAAACCAGCCTTCGGCGTCACCGTCAGCAGGCCCGTGGCGGGATCCACCGTGGCGGTTGCGTCGTCCGAACTCGTGCCGGTGACGAAGTAGCTAACCGCGTCACCCTCGACATCAACACTCTCGAGCTGGAGGGTGGCCGGCCCCGTACCGCTGGACACGATCGGATCGTTGATCGGTTTCAGGTAGGGCTGACTGTTGATCTGGGCCCCGTTGGAATCGACATCCTCGGTGACCGTCACGGCGACCACTTCTTGGTACTGTTTGCCGCTGCTGTCGGTGATCGTGAAGGTCACATTCGTGGTGCCCGGAGTTCCGAGGGCCTTCAGCATGACGACACTGTTCTCGGTGTCGTTAAAAACCGTCGCTTGGGTGATTCTTACGGGGTTGGTCGGTTTGTCACTCGAATTGACGTCGGTTTCACTGATCGCCTCGCGAACGTCATCTCCTTCGACGAGTTGCCCAAATATCGAGTGCTGGAAGTCCAAGAATCGGGTGGGGACTTCTGTGATGAAGAACTGCGAATTATTCGTGTCATCGGAAGACTTCGCGAAGGACAGCACGCCCGAGCGGTTGTGCTGCAGGTCAGGATTAAAATCGTCGTCAAAAGAGCCCAAGTCGGAACCACCGGTCCCATCACCATTGGGGTCACCCGCCTGGAGCACGAAATTGTCGATGACGCGGTGGAACAACAGCCCGTCATAAAACCCATCTTCGGCGAGTTCAATCACGCGGCCAGCGGCTTCCGGGGCACGCTGCTCGAACAGTTCGAACACCATGTCGCCATAGCCTTCCATGTCCAGTCGCAGGGAGCGGTTACCCGTGATGACCGTCCCCGACACGACCGACGAATCTTGGACCGAGACCGTCACCGTCAGCGGACCACCATCAGCGTCGTAAGCGTCAATCGGAATGTGCAGCGGCGATCCGATAGCGACCGTTTGCGGTCCAATCGGTTTGAACGTGGGCAAGTTCTCAGCCGGATTGACGTAATCGCTGGCCTCGATCAATGACTCAATGGACTGCACCCCCGAGTGATGCGTTCCATCGGGGAAAACCCAAGTCGGATACTCGGTGATATTCAGGCTCGCGTACTGCGGGTCTTGCGAGCGGGCGGCATCGTTGAGGGTCACCTCCGTGAAGGGTAGGTACTCCTGACCGTCTTGGAACAATTGCTTCTGCTGCGTGCACGCTGGGCACCACGCCGCTCCGTAGAATTCGAAACCCTCCTGGTCGAGGTGCTTGGCGAGTTCGACCAAGTCAACCGTCGATTCGCCCTCCGCGGCAACACTCGACGTGCCCCGATCACTCGCCGAGGCGTCCGTGATCGCTGACACGTCGTCCGCTGCCGTGGGGGCCGGATCGGTGAACCACATGCTGACGTCACCCGCCATCATTTGCCGTCCTTCGAGCGTCTCCAACAGCAAACGTCCGCGATCAGCCGAAATTTGAGTCGCCGCACCGCCGCGGGCATCCATGGCGATCAGGCGGGCGAGACGTTGACGTAGTTTTTGAGCGAGATTCATCAGCGAACGCGTTGCAAGGGTGTTTTGGTTCCTGCCGCCACCTTCACATGGAAACGCAGGAGATATCGGAAAAGTCGACGAACGGTCGTCAGGTTAACAAGGTATTTCAGCACAGCCGGATCGGTTTGGCCAACCGGATAACTCCACTCAGTCTTCGCAGACGCCCAGCAAAGTTCCAGTTGTGCTAGCAAAAAAACTCTAACACCCGGTCTAGCCGCCCGTGATCCGAAAACACTTCATTAACGTTACCGGGCCTGGCTACGGCCACTATCCATGATGGTGTTTGCGTGAGTTTGTCCGACGCAGTTGCTTGATATTCTGACAGGGACCACTGTGCCGATATTGTCACTTTTGACGTACGAAGCAGCGGTTTGGTTCCATTACCTGCCTGCCACATCCCATTAGGGGGGCACCATTGTGTTGCCTTCTGCTAACGGGATCCACATCGGCATCACACATTGGCCCGCCCAATCGCCTCTCCTGAACCTTTTTCGCCGCTCGCCCCCATGCCCAAAACGAAACCGAAAACGCAGTCGCGTCACCCTGATCCTGACCCCCGCGAGCCGCTCGAGAAACAGTCGTTGACGGTCGGTCCCGGTTCCGTCACCCGCACGGTGGTCTTGCCCGCCGGCGAAGTGGTGGTCGTACCGGACACTTGGGAGCTGTTGCTGCCCGGAGACGCAGGGGTCACGCGCAGAGTGAAAGCGGCGGGGCCAACTTGGACGGTCAAAGAACGCCGTGGCCGGCGAGAATTTTCGCAGGGTTTGTGGGCCGATGCCGCTCAAATCGCAACCGCTCAGAAGTCCATGGAAGCGACCCGCAGCACGCCGCAATACGCCAAATCCAAAGCCGCCGCCAAGACCCGACGTGATGAGAAACAGGGGGAATACGTCGAGGATTTCCAAGCCGCCGTGACTGAATTTCTAGCGTTCGACAAGTCCTATGGCAGCGTCGCCGAGCGATTGGCCACCGCCGTCACCCAGCATGCCACCCCCGTCGGCAGCGGCACGGTGGCGCGGACGCAGCGAATCCCCATCGAGCAGCGTGCTGAATCCGCCGTCATCGCCTGGATGCGGCACCAAACCACCGCCTACGACAACATGGCGATCGCCCGCGTCAAGGGCCAACGACGCGAAGTCCGTCGGCAGCTCGCTGCCGAATCACGCCGTCTGCTCAAAAAATACCGCAGCGGTGACCCCGATGCGATGAAAAACTGTCCCCTGGCCAAAGCACTGCGGGGCTAGCCGGACTGCTCAATCGTTGGATTGACGCTCCGTTTGGCCCTCGCCGCGGCTGCGTTCTCCGTTTGCCCCCGCCCTTGGCAGCGGGCGGGGCAAAAGCCCCCGGAGCCTCTCATCCAAAAAGTTGCTCAAACTCATGAGAAACGGCTGCCCCCCCAACCCTAGGCGGGCTCTGCAGCACGCCGTTGGTGCAGCGGACACCAACCGCGCAAGCGGTTCAAACGCCCTCGCCATTTCTGACAGGCCCTCGATCGCAGCCTGACGCCCCGCGGCCCCGCTAGGGCGCAAAAGCACCCATTGCGACACCCCCGTGGCATGGGCTCGCTTCCGAGAGCCACTGGCATGGCGAATCCACCAGGCTGACGGCCATGGTTCCTAGGCGATCGTTACGTGATCGCTACGCGGCCCTCGCCAGCTCCACCCTCGCTCGAGGCACCGGAAAGCATAGATTTCTGAGCGGATTTTTTGCATGAGCGGGGCCACCGATCCCATAGAGCATTCCGATGGAGCAGCAAACACGCCTTCACTTGGCAGCCCGGCGTCTTCACGAGTTCTTCATCATTCCCAAACAGAAACGCAATATGAAGCTGTTTTAATTCCGCCCGACACAGATCAATCAAATCAAAACTCGACTTAGGAATTCACAAATGCAGCGTACACAACATGGATCACAGGCGATGCGACATCGCCTCCGGCCTGGATTTACACTCGTTGAATTGTTGGTGGTGATTGCCATCATTGGCGTACTCGTGGGACTCCTGCTGCCAGCCGTCCAAGCAGCTCGCGAAGCTGCCCGGCGGATGCAGTGCCAAAACAACATGAAGCAGATGGGGTTGGCCATGCATAATCACATGTCGGCCTTCAATGCTTTTCCACCAGGGAGCGTGAACTACGACGAGTCAGGCAATCGGTTTAAAACCGGTGGCTGGCAGCACGGTCAAAACGAAATGGGTTGGCACTGGCTCGTGATGCTGTTTCCGTACATGGAGCAGCCCGCGATGTGGCAACTCGTTCAGCAATGCGAAGACACACGCGCAAACGAACACACCTCGAATCCCTGCGACCACTGCGAATCTATCGACATCATTGGAAACTTGGGACGTGAGCAGCTCCCCTCGTTTGACCAATGTCCATCGGCACCCTCGGTGCGAACTCAATTTTCCGATGGCAGTTACGGACTCGAAGCACTCGCCAAAGGCAATAACTACGCCGCGTGCTGGGGTTCAGGAGACATGCTGTCGTGGGAGCAGCCTGAGACTCGCGGTGCGTTTGGCACTCACTACGTCAATCAGGAAGCGATTATCACGACCGCGAACGGCACGACTTCCGCAGGCGATCGATTCCAGAATGGCAAGGGCATGCAGAGCCGAGACTTCACCGATGGCCTGAGCAATACGATGGCGATGAGCGAGATTCTCGCTGCGGACTCCAAGACTGACATTCGTGGAGTATGGATGTCGCCAGCAATGGGGGCCACCATTTTCTCTGCCTTCCTCAACCCCAACGACAACCAAAAAGACACGCTGGCCGCATGCGGTGACGAAATAAACGACCCGTCGACGACCACGACCACGAACAGCGCCGACCGCCTGGAATGTCTCGAGCAACGCGATACGGCGGTGATCTACGCGGCCGCTCGCAGCCACCACACCGGAGGCGTGAATGTCTTGATGGCCGATGGCAGCGTTCGATTTGTGAGCGATTCGGTCGACAACCTGAACATTTGGCGGCCGATGAGTACAGCGCAAAACAATGAAGTGATCGAAGCGTTGTAAGCCGACTCGATCGAGCCTATTGCAAAACAAACTCCTAACTAAACAAGAAACACGAAATGAAAAAGAACAATTTACTGGGTCTCGCGCTAGCGATGCACCTCTGTGTTGCCGTGGGATGTGGCTCCTCCGGGGTCGTTCAGCCGACCGACGAACAGAACGTCTTCGCCAGTGTTGAGGGATTGGGCGATCTCGCGGGCGATGACCAAATGTTTGCCAGCGCGTTCGTTGCCGGTGCCGTTCCAGAAGGTCGCAAGGAATACAGCACGCGTGGATACCAAGTGAATGGTGAAGCGACCTATGACGGTGACCTGGTGACCGTGCCCGTCAAAATCTTCGGTGGAGTTCACGCGACCTCGTCCAGCGAGTCCCGCCGCAGCGCAACCTCAACGGTTGGCGAAACGGAGCAAACCTGGACACTGCAACGTGTCGATGGCCAATGGAAGCTGAAAGATGCGCCGCTGGGCTGACCCGCGACATCACGATGCGTAAACCAAAAGCAATCAAGGACGAATCGATTCCAGTCGATCGCATGGGCAGCACGCACTTTGCGTGGCGAAAGCTCCTGCGTGGCGATCTGCTGGCGCTGGTCGTGGTTGCTATTGGAACGGCTTGGCTGGTTGTCGGCTGGGCGGCGGGACAGTGGCTTCCCGCCACAGACCCGAGAGGATCGCGGTCGCAACCAATCGACCTGAGCCCCGATGTTATCTCCCAGCAGGTATTGGAGAGTCTACCGCACCATGTCCAGCAGCAGGTACGCGGCTGGAACAGCCTGATCGCGACGAACTTTGCGGGCGACCAAGCATGTGCGGAGTGCCATCAAAAGGAATATGAAGCACATCGCCGCTCGGGGCACTCGCACACCGCGATGTTGATGAGCCAATCCTCCCTCGCTGACGAACTGTCTCAACGGGGCAGCTATCCCGACCCGCGTCGTGACCAGGTCTTTGAGTTCGGCCACGTCAATGGTCAGTTTGTCGTCCGCGACTTAACTCGCAATGGGTTGTCCGTTCCCGTAACCTGGTTGCTTGGCTCGGGCAGTCATGCCCAAACCCCAATCGCCGTCGATGAGGCCACGCAGCGTGGAGTCGAGCTCCGGTGGTCCTATTTCCCCGAAGGCGATCGGGTTGGGGTAACCCCCGACCACGAACGCTTTGACGACTTCGCCAAGGGCACACTTGAATGCTTCGGTCGTCCGATGCAAGACGCCGATATTCGCGCATGCTTGGGCTGCCACAGCACGTCGATACCGCCGCCGAATCTGCCGATTCTCAATTCGCTGATCGTCGAGAATGTCGGTTGCGAACGCTGTCACGGCCCCCGGAAAAAACATGTCGAGCTCGCGCACCAAGGTCGCGCCGAAGAGGCCAAGCCGATGTTGCGTTATGAGACGGCGGCGGACTACCTGTCCGCCTGTGCCAGCTGCCATCGAGACGCCTCGTCGATCACCCCCGACATGCAGCCGCATGAGCTGGCTCGCTTTCAACCTTTCGGAATCCAACGCAGTCGCTGCTACCTGGAAACGCCAGGCAATTTGACGTGCTCGACCTGCCATGATCCTCACGACACCGTCTCGCACGATCGCACACGATCGATCGGTCAATGCCAAGCGTGTCATCAAGAGGGCTCGTTGAGCACGCCCGCTCATCAACCCGACGGCGATTGCATTGAATGCCATATGCCGCTCGTGCCATGGAGTGCGGGGATCTCGTTTCATGACCACTGGATCCGGATTCCAAAGGGCAGCGAGAGTATCGATCGCAGCCCCCCGCCCACCCCACACGATTCGGATGCGGATCCAAAGAGGATCGAATGATGACGACCTTGACTCGCCCACAGCCGAATCCCCATTCCACATCACGCTCCACGGCGCCCGTCGCCCGTGCCGGCAAAGGCGTGAGCGACTCTGCGGCGCGCTCGTCGCAGTCTGAAGTGGAATCGAAGTCCACGCCTGGCCCACAGCCGAGGGGTGGTTTTCTTTTCTCTCCTGCGATTGATCTGTTCTTCGTTGCCAATGCATTCTGGCCGCTACTTCTGCTGGTGGATTGCTTCGGTGGCGTGACGACGCATCAAAGCCTGCTGTTTTGGCAGATCTACTTCGTGACCGCTCCCCATCGCTGGATCACATTAGTTTTGGTCAGCGTGGACCACCACAAGGGGCGAGATCGCCGACGACAATTCCTCGCATTCGGCACCGCCATTTTGATTGCCTGCCTCTGCTTAAAAATGGGTACGGGGTCGCTGCTGTGTTTGGGGGTCATCGACTACATATGGAACGCCTGGCATTTTGCGTCCCAGCACCATGGCGTGTTTCGAATCTATCAGCGTCGGTCACACCCCACTGGCTCAGCACCATCCCAACCGCCCAACCGATGGGCACTCTCCTTTGAGAAAGTACTCTTCCGTGGCTTCATGCTATACGTGATCGCTCGTGTGGCGGGGTGGGGATGGACGGAGGGGCCGTTCGACGGATTCCAGTGGGTTTCCGCCGTCGACTGGTTTGTATTAACGATCCCCGTCGCCCTCGTTCTCCGGCAGTTCACACGGTGCGTTTTCAATCGCGATGCCTCGGTAGCTAGCCTTGCGTATCTAGCGAGCGTGATGATCCTATTTGCATCGCTGTTGGTCGCATCGCATTACGAAAATTCTCAATATGTCATTGCGTTAGCACTCGCTTCAGCGGTGTTCCACTCTTTGGAATACATGTCAATCGTGACCTGGTCGATGAGCGGAACTCGCGACCATGGGAAATCGAATCCGTTGATTCGATTATCTCAAATGTGGCTTTTGTTCTTGATCATGTTTGTGGTGATCATCGGCCTGGGCAACTACGCCCTTTCCCGCGGGTATTTTGAACAGTGGGTATTCATCAATATTGTCGTCGCGTTCTGGCACTATTGTTTTGATGGCATGATCTGGAAATCACGAAAGTCGTCGGCGAAGACAGCACCACCCACACCGGCCGCAATATGAATGAACCCCATATGAATACTCGCTACACATGGGTCGTGTTTCTTGTCGCGGTGGCCGCAGCGGTCACGCTGGTGAGTCGATTGCTCGCCTCCGCTGATGGAGTCGTCGCGTTGTTCGGTCGCTGGGATGTCGTCGCCTGCAGTTTGCTAGCAGCACTGCCCCTCGCTCTGCTGGCGATTGGCCAGGTGAGCCTTGCGAGCGGCGTCGCGAGGGCGTTTATGGTTTGTGGATTGCTCGCTGCCGCAGCAGTGTTCGTCGCCATCGCACAATCACCCTACATACATGGGGGCCTCGGATTCGTGTCACTGACGTTTTTCCGCGGGCTAGCGGCCACCACCATCATGCTGGCTGTAACACTGGCTTCCGCTACCTTCCTGACTGAACTTAGGCTACCCGCATTCTTGACAAAATCGTGGTCAACATGGGCGATGCTCACCGCGTTTGCGTTGCTGGTCCCGACCGCTTACGTGGACGCGGTCGCCGACGGCGTCCGCATTGATCTGGAAAACAGCTTGGACTCACGGCGTTTCGCCCTGGCAGAGCAACAGGCTCGCACGATGGCAGAACTACAACCACGCGGCATCATCAATGGGCAGGCAGTAGCGACACTCATACCGGACCTCCATCGGACCGTCTCACAAATGGAGGCTGAGGTTCAACGGCCCCTTGCGCCGCGACCACCCATCGCAGCGATCGGACGCAGGATCACATTGCTGATGCACCTCGATCGGATCGATGACGCCCTGCAGTTACTCAATCCGTTGCAGAGGAATCCGCAATTCCAGCCGACCTGCTTGGACTACCAAGGTCTCTGCTGGCAGCGCAAGGAGCAGTTCCCCAAAAGCTTGACTGCCTATCAGAGTGCGGTCGCGTATTGGAACTCACAGCCGGAAAGTGATCGCAAGCAGCTCAGCTTGGCGAGCGCCTGGAAGGGGATTGGATTCGCTGCCAGACGCCTGGGTGAGCGAACGATGGAGGAGCATGCGTACCGACAACTCGTAGATCTGTCGCCGACGGCGGAAAGCCACTTTTTGCTGGCACAATGCTACAGCGAACACCAGAAGACAAAGCTGGCCGCGCAGCACTCGGCACTCGCCGTTGAGTTGGACCCCAACCTGCAAGTCCAATCCGCATCGATGCTGACATCGATGTCGAGAGACCACTTCGGCTGCCTGCAAATTCCATGATGCCGCTGCAAATCACAATCGTGGGGACGCGTGGATGGATTTTGAATCCGGTGCGGGTGCGTTGCGGAAGAGTTGCGGGAAAAGGCGTTACGGTAGGATCGTTTTGCGTCCTGTAACGCGCAACGAAACAGACCGCTGGCGAAGGTTACCCATCCTTTGTCCGGGGTGGTCGGCTAGTTTTCCTTGTCTCCTCACCCGAAGAACGACTCCCGTCGCGCCCGGAACGGTCCTATCACATCCAGTGCAAAACGATTCATGGTGGGTCCGGATAGTGTTTCAACACGTCGATCGATGAAACTTCGTAGTCAATCTCCAAGTCATCGACACCACCGCCGATCGAGAGGGTTCGGTCAAAGCACGTAGGGCCGGTTCTACCGGCCGTCCCCTGGGGCATCCCACCGAAGAACAGGCCGGAAAATGGGACGTGGGCAATATTTCGAGTTCGTAGTCATTCTCAAAGTTATCGACAGCGACGGAGAGCGAGCGTGTTCCGCCAAAGCACGTAGGGCCGGTTCTACCGGCCATCCCCTGGGACATCCCACCGAAGAACAGGCCGGAAAATGGGACGTGGGTAATATTTCGAGTTCGTAGTCATTCTCAAAGTTATCGACAGCGACGGAGAGCGAGCGTGTTCCGCCAAAGCACGTAGGGCCGGTTCTACCGGCCGTCCCCTGGGACATCCCACCGAAGAACAGGCCGGAAAATGGGACGTGGGCAATATTTCGAGTTCGTAGTCATTCTCAAAGTTATCGACAGCGACGGAGAGCGAGCGTGCTCCGCCAAAGCACGTAGGGCCGGTTCTACCGGCCGTCCCCTGGGGCATCCCACCGAAGAACAATCTTGCACCTCGGCGCCATCGTCCGACCGAGGAGTTGGAGAACCGACGCATATGGCCGGTGGAACCGGCCCTACGCGGCGGCATCCCGACGAAGAACAATCTTGCACCTCGGCGCCATCGTCCGACCGAGGAGTTGGAGAACCGACGCATGTGGCCGGTGGAACCGGCCCTACGCTGGGGCAACCCGACGAAGAACAATCTTGCACCTCGGCGCCATCGTCCGACCGAGGAGTCGGAGAACCGACGCATATGGCCGGTGGAACCGGCCCTACGCGGCGGCATCCCGACGAAGAACAATCTTGCACCTCGGCGCCAGCGTCCGACCGAGGAGTCGGAGAACCGACGCATGTGGCCGGTGGAACCGGCCCTACGCTGGGGCAACCCGACGAAGAACAATCTTGCACCCCGGTGCCATCGTCCGACCGAGGAGTTGGAGAACCGACGCATATGGCCGGTGGAACCGGCCCTACGCTGGGGCAACCCGACGAAGAACAATCTTGCACCTCGGTGCCAGCGTCCGACCGAGGAGTCGGAGAACCGACGCATATGGCCGGTGGAACCGGCCCTACGCTGGGGCAACCCGACGAAGAACAATCTTGCACCTCGGCGCCAGCGTCCGACCGAGGAGTCGGAGAACCGACGCATATGGCCGGTGAAACCGGCCCTACGCTGCGGCATCCCACCGAAGAACAATCTTGCACCTCGGTGCCATCGTCCGACCGAGGAGTCGGAGAACCGACGCATGTGGCCGGTGGAACCGGCCCTACGCTGCGGCAACCCGACGAAGAACAATCTTGCACCTCGGCGCCAGCGTCCGACCGAGGAGTCGGAGAACCGACGCATGTGGCCGGTGGAACCGGCCCTACGCTGGGGCAACCCGACGAAGAACAATCTTGCACCTCGGTGCCATCGTCCGACCGAGGAGTCGGAGAACCGACGCATATGGCCGGTGGAACCGGCCCTACGCTGCGGGCATCCCACCGAAGAACAATCTTGCACCTCGGCGCCAGCGTCCGACCGAGGAGTTGGAGAACCGACGCATATGGCCGGTGGAACCGGCCCTACGCTGCGGCATCCCACCGAAGAACAATCTTGCACCTCGGCGCCAGCGTCCGACCGAGGAGTCGGAGAACCGACGCATGTGGCCGGTGGAACCGGCCCTACGCTGGGGCAACCCGACGAAGAACAATCTTGCACCTCGGCGCCATCGTCCGACCGAGGAGTTGGAGAACCGACGCATATGGCCGGTGGAACCGGCCCTACTAGCTCAGGACTCCGATTCATCGCCCCAAGTCCTTTGCTCACAATGAGTACCGTAGGAGGGACTCGAACCCTCACTGGATTGCTCCAACTGGATTTTGAATCCAGTGAGTCTCTGCTCTTACGCTTTCGACTTCACTTGCGAATGCTCCCTTTTGGCCAGCTGATTTTTCGGGGCGAAGCATCGCATTCCACCCCCTAGGGACACCTGACGGTGCCCATCAGCGCATTCGCTTGCCAGGCATTTGTCTTCAAGAGTTCTTCATGAATTCCACACTTAAACGCAACATGCACCTGTTTTAATTCCGGCCGACATAAATCAATTGTTTTTGAACTCGACCAAGGAATTATCGAATGCATCGTCGTCAAAACGAAGCTCATGGAGCGCTGACGCGTAGGCAGCGTGGATTCACGCTTGTTGAATTGTTGGTAGTCATCGCCATTATTGGCGTCCTCGTGGGCCTACTGCTTCCAGCAGTCCAGGCGGCTCGCGAAGCCGCACGCCGGATGCAGTGCCAAAACAACATGAAACAGCTGGGGTTGGGCATGCACAATCATATGTCTGCCTTCAACGCGTTCCCACCAGGAAACGTCAACTATGACGAGTCGGGTAATCGATTCAAAACGGGTGGGTGGCAGCACGGACAAAACGAAATGGGCTGGCACTGGCTCGTGATGCTCTTTCCGTACATGGAACAACCCGCGATGTGGCAACGCGTGAAGATCTGCGAGGACTCCCGAGCCACCAGTCATGTATCGAATCCATGTGATGACTGCGAATACCATGAGTTCACCGGGCACCTGGGACGCGAACAACTGGCGTCTTTTGACAAATGCCCTTCCGCGCCCTCTGTACGAACTCAGTTTTCCGATGGCAGCTATGGACTCGAAGCACTGGCCAAAGGCAATAACTATGCCGCGTGCTGGGGTTCAGGTGACATGCTGTCGTGGGAACAGCCCGAGACTCGCGGCGCGTTCGGAACTCTCTACCTCCACCAAGACGCGGTGATCACGACAGCGGACGGCTCGACTTCCGCGGGCGATCGCTTCCAGAATAGTAAAGGCATGCAAAGCCGAGACTTCACCGACGGCTTAAGCAACACGATCGCCATGAGTGAGATTCTCGCGGCGGAATCCAAAACTGACATTCGTGGAGTCTGGATGTCGCCAGCGATGGGGGCCACGATCTTTTCCGCATTTCGAAATCCTAACTCAAACGAAAAAGATGTTCTGGCAGCATGCGGTGACGAGATGAATGATCCGTCAACAACGACGACCACCGGTGCCAATGACCGTCTGGAGTGTTTAGAGGTGCGTGATACCTCGGCCGTGTACGCGGCCGCCCGCAGCCACCACACCGGCGGGGTGAACGTGTTGATGGCCGATGGTAGCGTTCGATTTGTTACCGATTCGGTTGACAACCTGAAAATCTGGCAACCGATGAGTACGGCTCAAAACAACGAAGTCATCATCGAACAGTAAGCGAAGCTTACGCAGATGTTCTTGCGACAGCGTGTTCCGGTCGAATCCACTGTCGCAACCTCCGCGGCACGAGTGATCTCAGACATCACTCGTGCCTGAGTGGTTGCTGCCAATCTACCTGCCATAAGGGCGCCAATGGCCACGGTCAATGAAGTAGCCGTTTTCGACGACTCCCATGCGGCACCTGGACGCGGCATAACACACTGGCTGTCGACAGCTCACCCCACTGTATTCTCCCTCTATTGCATTGCCGCTGCTTTTGGAACGTACTTCTGCATGTACGCGTTCCGGAAGCCATTTACGGCGGCGACGTATGATGGTGTGATGTTCTATGGGATCGGATTCAAAACCATCCTGATTTCTTCACAGGTTGCCGGATACACGCTGTCCAAGTTCATTGGCATCAAAGTTGTCTCGGAGATGCCCGCCGGTTATCGTGCAACCGCTCTCTTGGTATTGATTGGCATCGCCGAGATCGCGTTGGTGCTGTTTGCGATCACGCCCGCGCCATGGAACTTTGTGTGGCTGTTCGTCAATGGTTTACCCTTGGGCATGGTGTTTGGGTTGGTGCTCGGATTCTTAGAGGGCCGAGCTGTGACGGAAGCTCTCTCTGCCGGTTTGTGCGCGAGTTTCATCGTGTCATCCGGGTTTGTCAAATCGGTTGGCAGGAGCCTGATTTCCACGCACGGTGTCGACACCTATTGGATGCCATGTCTGACTGGATTGATTTTCATCATCCCTCTACTGTTTTTCGTTTGGATGTTGTCTCAGATCCCGCCGCCCTCTGCCGCGGATGAGTCCCTTCGCTGCAAGCGAGCGCCGATGAACCATCAGCAGCGGCGTGATTTCTGGCGCCGGCATGCCTGGGGCCTCACTGGGCTGCTGTCCATCTATGTCTTGTTGACTCTGGTGCGGAGTTTGCGAGATGATTTCGCAGTGGAGATCTGGTCTGAATTGGGCGTCCGAGACAATCCAGCGGTATTTGCTCGATCGGAGTTTTGGGTGATGGTCGGCGTCATCGCTGTCGCGGGACTAACCAGTTTGGTACGCAACAACCGAACCGCGTTCCTACTATCCATTGGAGTGCTCGCTGCCGGATTTGTGGTGGTGATTGGCTCGGTCATTGGACAGGTATCCGGGCAGCTTTCTCCGATGGCGTTTATGGTTCTGCTGGGGCTGGGGTTGTATCTTCCCTACGTCGCGTTTCACACGACGGTGTTCGAAAGGATGATCGCAGTGTTTCGAGAAACCGGAACGCTCGGCTATCTGATGTACTTGGCCGATGCATTGGGTTATCTGAGCTACGTTGCCGTCATGATTTTCCGAAACACATTCACCGGCGAGAATCGTTTTCTGCCACTGTTGATTTGGGGAGCGTTAGCCGTCGCTGTGATGTCGTCTGCATTGACCCTATTTCTATTCTTCTACTTTTCGTCCAAAATCCCCAGTAAGAACCCGCTCGCACTTCCGGGGCCGAAATGAAACGCGCCAGTTCCAACGAAGACGATTCCGATCTACTCATCATCGGCGGCGGTGTTCTGGGGAGCTTCTACGCCTACCACGCCCTGCGACGCGGATTGAGTGTGACGCTCGTCGAACGCCATGGTAAACCCGCGGGGGCTACGGTCCGCAACTTTGGTCAAGTCGTGCCATCCGGGTTGGATCACGATTGGCAGCAATACGGTCGGGAGAGCCTGCGGATTTACCGAGAGATCCAGTCGCATTGCGACATTTCGATTCGTCAAAACGGCAGTCTCTACATTGCGTCGGATGAGGAGGAATGCACTCTGATTGAGGAATTGCGGCACCTCAATGCAGCGACAGGATATCAGTCGCAACTCTGGACGCCGCGAGAGTGCTGCGAGCGATACCCGCAATTGCGACGCGAGTACTGCCGAGGTGGATTATTTTTTCCCGAGGAAGTATCTGTGAACCCACGGCAAATGATCCACCGCCTGCATCGCCATCTAGGCACTTCGAGCGGCTTTCGCGCTGCCTTCCATACGCAGATTCGCAACCTGGAGTCGTGCGATAGCGGCCGCGTCGTCGCGGAGACCTCCACCGGGAAAAAGCTAACGGCTGCTCGCGTGATTTTATGTTGTGGCAGTGAATTTCAAACATTGTTCCCCGAACATTTCCGGCGAAGTGAGATGCAGATCTGCAAGCTCCAAATGCTGCGACTGCGGCCGCAACAGGGAGTCGCACTGCCGGGGAACATTTTGACCGGCCGATCCATTCGCCGTTACGAGAGTTTTTCGCAATGCCCTTCCTGGAACGAGATCAAGAACCACGAGATCAACGCAACCGAAACCGCGGACGATCCCTTTCGGCGATGGGGCATCCATATCCTGTTCAAGCAAGAGCTCGATGGCGGAATTATCCTGGGAGATTCACACGAATATGCTCCTGCGAGCCAACCCGACCGATTGGATTTTGAACTGCGTTCGGAAATCAATGACTGCATGATCGAAGAAGCTCGCCGCATCATGAATTTTCCCAAATGGGATATCGAGGCGTCGTGGTCTGGTGTGTACAGTCAGACCGCAGCCCCAACGGGAATCCATTGTGAGAATCCCTTAGCCAATGTGTTCATCACAACGGGAATTGGGGGCAAAGGGATGACCAGCAGCGCCGGCTTCACAAAGCACCACCTCGATAAGATTTACGCTCAATGAGTTCCACGCTTATGCCATGGCGGGAGCCAACGTCATTGAGTGCAACGTCGTTTAGGCAACCATGCGTGAAACGATCTCGATCTGGTCGAATTAAGAAGGAGCGAAAAAAGAGTGGCCGAACGCTCCGCGGTTGGAACCAAGACTGTGGAACGCTGGCCTACAAACTCAGGCCATCATTCTCGGATCGCTGCCTCGACTTCGCGTCGCGGCTCAATTCACGTCTTCGACCAGTCCCAGATTGAGTCGCTCGGGTTTGGGGACCAGGCGGCGAAACTGTTCAGCCGCAGCAGGACTGGCGACTTTCAAACTATCGCTGATCTCAGTCTTCAGATGAGAGGCCTCGCGTGGCTGGTTGGTGGCTATCGCAATGGCATGACGCTCGACCATGGCGAGTATCTGGTACAGGGGTTTCACCGTTGTGGACTGTTGCAATTCATCAAGCAATCGGGATGCCGTCTTAAAATCGCCCTGCTCGATTAACAGCCGTGTCAGCTGCAGTTTTGCTTTGTCGTGGTAATCGGACTGGGGAGATTCCGGTGGCGCGGGGAAGTTCAAGACAGCGTGCCAGGCAGGTAGATCGTTGCGAGTCAGGGCGGTCAGATACTGTTGCTCGATGGTATCGGCGACGGCCACGATGGGACCGCGGAGTTGGTTTGAGATGGATGCGGGGCGAGACGCTCGGGCGGCCATCCATCCGCCGATGCCGCCCAAGAAACCAGCCACGATGAGCATGGCAACGGCCAATCGCTGGCGTGATGCCCGGCGTGCCTGCGTCACGCGAGCGAGGTCGGTGACACGTTGCAGTTGGATTGTCGCTGAGTTGACAGCCGCATTGGAAGTGGTCGCCGCTGAGAGAACGGGCGTCCCCGCCGCTGCACCAACGGGCTCTGGAGCATCGGCGACAGCCAGCTCAACACTCGATGTTTGTTCTGGAGCGTGCGTTTGCACCATCTGCAGCAATTCGCTGGCGGATTGGACCCGTGCCTCGGGAGCTTTCTGCAAGCACCGCATGACCAGTGACACCAACCAAGCGGGTAAATCGGCCCTGCCGCGGACGTGATCGATTGGACGGGGCGTCTCATGCAGATGCTTGACTGCTAGCGCAAGAGCTTCCTCACCATCAAACGGCGCCGAACCGGTGATGAGGTGATACATCGTTACGCCGAGCGAATACAAATCGCTGCGTGCATCGACGGTCCCGCCTTGGATTTGTTCGGGACTCATGTATCGGGGTGTGCCCAAGGTCAAACCAGCACGCGTCAAATTCGCGGTACTGGAGTCGGCTTGCGTCAACATTCGCGCCAGACCGAAATCGGTAACTTTGATCATCTCGTTGGCACCGCGCATGATATTCTCGGGCTTGATATCACGATGCGTCACGCCGCCTTTATGAGCCACTTGGAGGGCGCTGCCGACACTGCGTAGCACCTTAACGGCTTTGTCAGCGGAGAACGGACCCTCTCGATCCAGGGCCTGTTTGAGATTGATGCCGTCGACGAGTTCTTGAGCAATGTAGTGCACCCCATCGACTTCGCCGAACTCGTAGATTTGCACGATCGAAGGGTGGTTCAATCTCGCGGCCGCTTGTGCCTCACGCCGAAATCTCTTGAGATGGTCATCATCACTCTGGGCAACCGAACGCAATACCTTGAGCGCCACATCGCGACCGAGCCCGAGTTGGCGGGCCGCATAGACATCGGCCATCCCACCGCTACCGAGACGGCGGAGCACTTGAAAATCGCCGATTCGACGTCCGACTAAATCGCTCATGACCGGATGCTTGACAGGGTAACGAGTGATTCATTCATGCTTCCGCTTCGCAGTCCGCGTAAATCCAATGTGACATTGCGAAATCCCATGGCGGTGAATGCTGCGGCGAGAGAATCGTTCTCTTGTAAATCGACAACAACCTTCATTTGATCGGGGAGGACTTCGATGCTGGCCAACTCCCCCGCGAGCAGTCGCACGCGTAGATCACCGATCCCTCGTTGACGCAGCCATGATTCAGCGGCATCAATGCGGACCAATCGCTCTGGGGTCACCTCCACGTTGTAAGCAATTCGGCTGGACAAGCAGGGTGAGGCGGGTAGGTCCGCATTGCTCAGCCCAAACCAAGCGGCGATCCCCCGCACGGTTTGTTTGTCGAATTGCAAATCAGCGAGCGGAGTGTGGACGCCCGCCTGCTGGCCCGCAATCAGCCCGGGTCGATGATCCCCCAGGTCGTCCGCGTTGGTGCCCGAGACAATCACGGCATCGCGTTGCAGGGCGATCGGCTGCAGGAATTCATACAGGGTTTGTTTGCAATAAAAACAACGATCCGCTCCGTTTCGCACGTACCCATCACGATTCATTTCATCGGTTGCCACAAATTCGTGCGAGATCCCGATCTCGCCTGCCACGCGGAGTGCCAATTCCGCCTGCCAGCTCGCCAAGGACGGGGAACGGGCGGTCACGGCAATGCAGGCGAACTCGCCACGCCGCGCCGCGTGCACTGCTGCGGCGGCCACCACACTGCTATCGACGCCCCCCGAAAACGCAATCACCACGTTGCCATACGAAGCGACCGAGTCAATCAACGCATGGGCGACGCTCTCGTATTTCGATGTGGAGCTGCTGTCGTTCATAGAGATTCAGTACACCTATCGCAGGCGATTCCTATTTTCGCATCTGCATTTCGCAGATTTTGATCGCATCGGCAGCCATTTGCGGATCGAGAACCGGTGGCAGTGGTGCGCCAGCGACAACCGATGCCGCCAAATCAATTTCGGTGACGAAGTTATCTATCGGATCGCCACCACCGAGCTCGGGTCGCTCGATCCGGCCGTCATTATGCAGGATCACCGGTGGGATCGAATCGGTAGTGCCATCGGAGTAGGCGGCAAACTCAAAACGCACCGTGGCCTGTTCAAATGAGACCTCATACCCGTGTGTGAAGGGGCGGGCTGGCGAATCAATCACGCCACCACCCACGCTGACCACGGCGTCGTCATACGCGAGCACTGTTTCGTAGCGTTTCGGCACACCATCGAGATCATGAGACGCCGTGTGTACCGACAAGGGCATGCCGAACAACAATCGAACTAAATGGACGTCATGAACTTGCAAATCGAGGAGTGGTCCGCCGACTCGTGTCAGGTCATAGAAATCGGGAATCCAATCCGGAGGCCCAATCGTTCGCTGAAAGCGACCGCTGATAACGCGTCCGAATCGACCGTCTGCCTTCATCCGAGCGAGCAGCGAGAACTCCGCCATCAGTGGCAAGATATGGCCCACCATCAGTTGCCCAGGAGACGCCATCGCCGTTAATCGCTCGGCATCAGCGGACGTTAGCGCGAGCGGCTTTTCACACAGTACCCGTTTGCCAGCGGCGAGAGATGCGGTGATCGCATCAACGTGGAGGTGCGGCGGCAAGCAGATATCAATGAGGTCGATCGAGTCATCGGCGAGCAATTCATCAAGATGCTCACAAACAATCATATCGGACACATCGAACTGCTCTCCCGGAGGCCCAAAGTTCCCTTGGATCCCCCGCCAATCGCCCGCTCGCTTCTTCGCACTGCGACTGGCAAAGCCCACCATCTCAGCCGTCTGGCTGCGACGATACGCCAACGTGTGGATCCAACCCATAAAACCGACACCAACAACTGCCGCACGTATCATCAAACTCTCCTGCTCAGGCACATAATTCGAATGGGATGTTCTGGGTCATCTTCGAGTGTGATCAGCTCCTCGCGATAATCCCACATCGCACCCTCACTGCGGAGCCACTCGCGGAACTCGTTGCCGATGACACGCTGGGGGTCACTCAACAAAAGCTGACCATCGTCGCTCAAGTGTTCGTCGGCCGTGACGAGGAGGGCGGGCCATAACTCGCGAAGGTAGGTAACGTCGCTGCCCAGGATGAACGGAAACTTCTGGGTAACGCCGTCTTTGCTCTTACTGGCGAGAATTTTATCTTCTCCTAATCGCAGCACCCGCACATCGGCCTTGAGCCCCAATCGGGATAGACTCAATCGCACCAGGTGCAGCGGATCGTCCACGCCGTCGGTCATCGTTACCTGGGCACCACGCAGGATCGCGGCAATGCCAGCGTGCCCCGTACCACAACCCACTTCCAGGACTCGCCGGTCGTTGATGTCGACCCGGTCGAGGAAGCGATCCAGGCCCGAGGCGGCCCGCCATGTCGTGGCCCAAAACGGATCGATCACGCCCTGCTCGCCTTCGTCTTGGCGACGGCAGGCGTCGAGTAACATGCCATCGGGATCCGAGGCCGCCGCCAGCGGTCGCATGCGACCGGCAATCAACGTGTCTTCCCAGTGCCACGGGAACCCCAGTGGCGTGTTCGTTGTCTCAGTGGTCATTGCAAGTGCTCCGCAGCGGCTTCGGCAAAGTACGTCAAAATTCCGTCAGCACCAGCGCGTTTGAAGGCGAGGAGGCTCTCCATCATCACAGCGTCGAGGTCCAGCCAACCGGCATCCCCCGCCGCGCGTAGCATCGCGTATTCGCCGCTAACCTGATAGGCGAACGTCGGCACACCAAATGTCTGTTTGACCCGCGCGACGATGTCCAAATAAGGCATCCCGGGTTTCACCATCACACTGTCAGCCCCCTCGGCCAGATCCAGAGCGACCTCGTGAATGGCTTCATCGGATTGCGACGGCGATTGCTGGTACGTCTTCTTGTCGGCCGCTCCGAGACTCGCCGACGAACCGACAGCGTCGCGGAATGGACCATAAAACGCACTCGCGTATTTGGCCGCGTACGACATGATCTGCACGTCGGCATGTCCGGCTGCATCGAGGGCTTGGCGAATACTACCGATCCGCCCATCCATCATGTCGCTCGGCGCGATCACGTCACACCCCGCCGTGGCTTGCACGACACTTTGGCGACATAGGACCTCCACGGTTTCATCGTTAATCACCCGCCCGTCGCGGACCAAGCCATCTTGGCCGTGACTGCTATAGGGGTCCAACGCCACATCGAGGATCACGCCCAAGGCATCACCGACGGCAGCTTTGATTTCCCGCGTGACACGACAGACCAGATTGCCCGCGTTGAACGCCTCCCGAGCATCTTCCGTTTTCAGGCTTGGGTCGGTGGCAGGAAACAATGCGATCGCGGGAATCCCCAAATCAACCGCTCGCCGGGCAGCCTCGACGGCTTCGGAGATCCCGAGCCGGGAGACGCCCGGGAGACTCGCGACGGGCTGCGTTCCCGAACCATCGAAAACAAATAGGGGCCAGATCAAATCGCTCACACTGAGCGAATTCTCGCTCGTTAAACGGCGAGCCCAATCGTGAGCCCGTACCCGCCGCAGGCGAGTGGCGGGAAACGGTGCGCGAGGTGGGTATGTCACAAGGAGAGGGGGAGAGGGGGAGCTGACAAGAAGGGGGGGGAGTGCTGATCGCAATTCGCCCGCCCATGGATGGGTCAGGCGAACGATTCATTGAAAAGCGAAAAAGGAGAATCTCAAAATGCAAAACAACCATTGGCTGTCAGACCCTTTGCATTTTAGGGGCATCCCTTTCGCTTTTTCATCTTCGATTCGTCGGGCTGAACGTTTGTAACCGAGCGGCAGACGCCCAGCGTGCCCAGTTATCTACCAAGCCGTGATTTTTGCCAGCCCAGGTAGAGGGAGAGAAGGAGATTCGAAAATAATATCTGAATCGAGCCCTTCTATTTGTTTTCATTTCGCTCGTACGACGACATCGTCGAACTCGTTCATATCGTCGAACGAACCGATCCCAATTCGGCCGCTCTCGAAGCGTTTGTCGGTGACGTGCATGTGGGGCGTGCTCATGTCGTCGAAATAGACGTCGATGCTGCCCCGGTCGGCGTCACGAACGAGTCGCACCTGATGCCAATCGTCGTCCCAGGGAGTCCGTTTCTCGTTTTTCGTCAGGGCCAGTCGCGGAGCTTCGTCGACGACCATGATCTGACCACTGTGTGGGTCGGGCCGGGCACCGAGGTGGACATAGTAGAAATGCTGGTCGTCCTGGTAGTCAAAGAAAACACAGCAATCACGGTGATTCCCCGTGTCCTTGGTGCTGCGAACACGAAACGTGATCTCGAAATTCTTCAGTTCCAAATCTTTGATCAGGGCAACGTGCAAGGGGCTACGTACCGGTGGTGCGTAAGCCGATTCTCGCGTGATGATCTCCATGGTGTGATTGCCATCGCGCTGGGCCCGATTCCAGGTGGCGGGATCGAGAAGTTCCCAGCGATCGAGTCCAGACTCAAAATCGTCCGCAAAGACGACCTTGGCCTGGGGCACCGCGTCGACGTCCGCATTGTCCTCAGCGTGCAGGGTAGTTGCCATCGGCAGCAGCGTGGCCAGGCACCCCAAAATCATCGATTGGCGGAAATTCGTAGGCATGGCAGATGCAATTCTCAGGATGCGTGGCGTGCGGAAATACGGTTCGTATTGTAACCTATCGCGACTAAATGAAAAATCACCGCTGACGTCCACTCCTCCCGCGCATCTTGTCATGTCTAAAAAGTCCCGTGTCCCCCACAAGTTTCAACCTTGGATCGAGGCGCGAAAGAAATACCATCTTTCCCACGCCCATATTCAGATGGCAAGGGAACTCGGACTCAGCCCCAAAAAGTTCGGGAGCTACGCCAATCGCGAAAAGCAACCCTGGAAACTACCCCTGGTAGACTTCATCGAATTTCTTTACGAACGCCAGTTCCACAAGAAAACACCTGACCAAGTCCAAACGATGGAGCAAATGGCCGCTGAACATGTGGCCAAGCGGGCGTTGAAGAAGGAGGCCAAGCGGGCGACGGAGGGCGAGTCGGCGACCCCGCAAGAGCCAGATGCCGACGAGACGCCAGGCACCGTCGAGACGCCAGCCACCGACGAGACGACAGACGTGGCCGAGATGCCAGCCACCGTTGAGACGCGAGACGCCGTCGAGACGACAGACGCCGCCAAGACGCCAGACCAAGATGCCGACGCTTCCTGAACAGGTGGCGCAGCGTTGAAAGCCTCGGCGGGCGACGGCCAGGACACCACGGACCCAGCGAAGCGGCCCAGCGGCGTTTAAGTGCGATGGGCAACGACGGGAGCGACTTCATTCACCCGGCGCCGCGGGAGGGCCGAATACGGGGCCCTCAGCGAGTCTTCCGGGGGAAGGGTTGTGAACGGAACACCAAACGCCCAACTCGGTGGCGACGCCCCTCTCGAATCACGCGAAACGTGAGCAGACGATTCCCCAATCGGCACTCGCCGAGGGCAATACCTCGCAAGCCCTCATGCGAAAAGGGACTCCGAAACGGCGTGGCCCCTGATGGCGTGCGTCCAGAGGAAGATCTCCGCAGATCGGCAACACCGCGCACGAAAAACGGCCAGCGACTGAGGCAGCTGGCCGTGATAGTTCTTGAATCCGAGCGGAAACGTCTCAGCGGAGCTGGACTATTTCTCGTCGGCCTTCTTGACTTTCTTCTTCTTCTTCAACGAGATCTTCTGAACCCGAGTCTTGGCCATGCCGATGATGTCGGCACTCTCGTCGAATCGATCGAGTTCTTTCAGACGTGCAACCCGTTCGGCACGGGTCAGTACGTTGCGACTTTTAATGGCCCCGGCTTGCACCTTGAGGCTTCGATCCATGGTCATGGCAGCGAATCTGAAACAGAGTTGGAAGAAAAAGGTGGTAAATGTGTGGTTGGCAAGTCGCAGAGTGTAGCGAACTGCCTACGGGCTGGCAACCTCAGCAAACGAACGAAAAATGACGAGAGTGCACCTGACGGTTTGCAATTGGCATGGCCTTTGATCTGTAGATCGGTCAGAATCCCGGTTTCACGGTTCACTTCGGATAAACCAGGAGGGCTAGGATGGCCATTTCACCCAAGAATCGCGCTCGAGCGCTCGAGCTCGCCAAGGAATTAAATGAAATCAATGGTGGTCGTTACCACGACGACGGGACGCCCAAGACCTTCGATGAGCTGGAAATCGAAACCAATGCCCTAACCGATCTGCTCAGTTCGATGGCACTGAACGATTCGGCCAAGGATCTGCCCGACGAAGAAAAGCCCATTCGCTGTCCAAAGTGCAAAGCCGTGCCCAAGCCGCACGACCCTGACGACGACGAGCCGATGATCATTCAATCCGCTCGCGGTGAAGTCGAGTGGATCAACGAAGGCTTCTATTGCCGGCGATGTCGCCGGTCTTTTTTTCCCTCGGCTCGCTGAATTGGCGCTTCGCGTTGAAGCCACCGTCAGCCCCAAGGTCGAACGCAAGATGGTTTACGCGGGAGCCAACAAGGCCAGCTATCAGATCGCCAGTGACGATTTGAAAGAACTGGCTGAACTGGACATCAAGACCGAACGGATCCGACTGGCTACGCTGCGAAACGGTAAGGCTCGGCGCGCACTTGAGAAGATCTTGCAGGACGCCTTCCTCGAGAAATCCATTCCCGATCAGAACTACTCGGGGCCCGCTGACAAAGAGGCTCCTGAACTGGCGGTGGTGATGAGCGATGGCGGTCGGTACCAGCGATTCGATCGCGCTGGCGAGAAACCTGAATCGGGTAGTTTTTGGAAAGAAAGTCGAATGGCGATCTTACTGTCGATGAAAACTAAGTCACACCAGGAAGATCCTGACGCGGAGTTGCCTGACTTCCTGCAAGACGTTTGCATCGCCAAAAAGCTTGCTGATATGGGGTGCGTTGCTGGCGAAAACCCCAAGGGCCAGCGCGTCGAGGTGACGCAGGAGTCTCCTTGGCAACGGCCTGAACTGCTCAGTAAAGACGTGGTTGCTAGCGGTCAAACCTGGAAGGAGTTTGGGCCGATGGCAGCCAGTTCCGCTTGGTACGCCGGCTTTTTCAAGGCGACTGAAAGGGTCTTTGTCTCCGATGGATCCTCGGCGATCGAAGAGATGCAGCAGCAGTGGTTTGGCAACTTCACGAGCGTGCTGGACATCATGCACGCATTGTCTTACAGCTTGGCAGCTGCCCGCGCGATCTACGATAAGCAGCCGCAATCATGGGAGTGCTATCGTCGTTTCGCAACATGGGTTTGGCAGGGAAAGGTCGACGAAGTGATCCTGGAATTGGATCAGCACCAGAAGGAACTTGGGGATCCTCCTGCCGATGCGAGCGACACGGACCCTCGAGAGATTGTTCGTCGATCGCGAGTTTACTATCGCAACCATCGGGGGCGAATGAACTATCCGGAGTACCGTCGGCGTGGCTATCCGCTAACGAGTTCGATCATGGAATCGACGGTCAAGCAGGTCAATCGCCGCATCAAAGGAAGCGAGAAATTCTGGTCGACCGCTGGCGGAGAGGCCGTTTTGGGCCTGCGAGCGGCGTACATTAGCGACAGCAAGCCAATAGAACGCTATTGGAAGCACGCCCAACAAACGGCCAACGGTTGCCGCGCCTACGTCGCAGCTTAAACCTGCAAACTGTCAGGTGCACTCAAATGACGACCTGGGTGAGGCCTCTGAGTCACGAGTCGCCCCCGCCCCGAACTCTGCGGTGACAATGCTGCAATGGCCGTTTCCCTGCGGCCAATGCCTCAGGCGACATGCGGCGCCGTCGCTCCGCGACTTTCCTCAGCGAGCATCCATCGATTTGTGTTCGTCTACTCGAACCACCGTGGCGAACGGGCTGATCATTCCACGAGCCGAACCGGGGGGCGTGTGTTACCCGATGCCATCCGGCGTTCGGCTCACCAGTGCCGGTCGAATGTCGAATGCCGACTGAATCAACAGCCCGCTCACGGCCAAACAGATTTTTTGTTGAAACTTTCATCCCATCCGCTCGACGTCGAGCGGACGAAACGAATTTTTGGTTTCGGGCTATTCTCGAACCGGCATCCGCACGGCGCGGCCCTCGACCGATTTCAGCGCCGCGATTGCTTGGGTGGCCTTACTGGCCGCTCCCTCGCTCGCTTCGTGAGTCATGATCACCAGGGGCACGAATTTCTCATCGCTCGCCTTGCCCGCCGACGGTGCCTCATCGCAGCGTTCTTCGTGCTGGATCACCGACGCGATGGAAATGTCGTGTTCCGCCAACACGCCAGCGATTTTAGCCAGGGTGCCGGGGTGGTTTGAGACGTGCAAACGGAGGTAATACCGACCGCGGAGTTTGGCCACGTCACGCTGCACGGTGCGCGCCGGACGATCCTTGGAAAAATACTCGAGCGTTTGGAACGTGATCGGCGTCCGACCGACGGCGGTATCAATGATGTCGGCAACAACGGCCGAAGCGGTCGGCATCTGGCCGGCACCGAGGCCGTGGTAGAATACCGGGCCAACGGCATCGCCGACGACGCGGATGGCATTGTAGGCATCACGGACTTCGGCCATGGGCGTGCCTTTGCGAACGAGCGTTGGCGCAACGGATAGTTCCAATTCACCATCGATCATTCTCGCTGCGGCCAGCAATTTAATGCGGTACCCGAGCTGCGATGCGTAGCGCAGGTCCACCGGATCGAGTCGATCGATGCCGCTGCGTGGGATATCACGCCAATCGACGGTCGCACCGAATGCGAGATGCGACAAAATTGCGAGTTTCTGGGCAGCATCGGTTCCATCGACGTCCATCGCCGGGTCGGCTTCGGCATAACCGAGTTCTTGGGCAAGTTTGACGGTTTGCTCGTAACCCGCCCCTTTTTCGTCCATTTGCGAGACGATGAAATTGCTGGTCCCGTTGAGGATGCCCTCCATCGACAAAATCTGATTCGCGGACAAACACTGGCTGATATTGGCCACGATGGGCACACCACCGGCCACCGCGGCTTCGAACGCGATGCTGCGTCCGAGCTGTCGGGCCCGCGTGAACAGCTCACCACCATGCTCGGCGAGCAACGCCTTGTTCGCGGTCACGATGTCCTTGCCGGCTTCCATCGCCCGCAACATGATCTCGCGGGCCGGACTGAGCCCCCCAATCAATTGCACGACGACATCGATCTCGGGATCGTTCAACACTTCGTCGATGGAGTCCGTCAGGATACCGGGGGGCAGGTTGATGCCGCGGGGCTTGTCGAGGTCGCGGACGACGGCCTTGGACAACCAAATCGTCTTCCCGGCGTGCCGGGCGGTGCGGTCACCGTGATCGATTAGCAGCCGGGCAACTCCCGCACCCACCGTTCCCATTCCAATGATAGCGACGTTGGTGCGAGATGAATCACGAGCGGCATGCGGTGACGACATTTCAGTCCGGAAAGGGATCGAGGGGGCAAATGAATGATCGGGCGAGCATGATAAACGAGCCCGGCCTTTCATGGCACCCTGGTAGTGGATCTCGCCCCAGACACCCATTTCGTGAGCCGAGTCCCCTTACGCCTGCTTTGGCGGGCGTGAAAAGGCGGCGATCGATCAGGGCAGATCGCGAGGAAAACGGGGCTTGCGAGCGGCAGGAAGCTCAACCTGGTGCTCTTCCTGAAACCGGCGTCGCTCGACCGCATCGGCGTAAAAAGTCAACCAGGTTTCCGTGTCGTCGACACAGCGATACTCCAGCTGGTTTCCAGCGGCATCCATCTTCTTTTCGCAGCAGGGCAGGATATCGCGGTAGATCAGCCGATACAGCTCAGGATCGCTCAAATGGTCCGTGCAGGTGAGCACGATTGATTGCGAATGGAGACGCTCGATCGTTTGTCTGAGGATCAAGGACAGCGTTTCGCCCGCAAGTGATTCCGGCGGCGGAATGTGCAGCGGCGGATTAAACCAATCCCGGATCGGCAGCGCGGGAGCACGCTCCCAGGCCAGTATCGATGAGAGGTACTCATTTTCCGTTTTCAGCGGCATTCGGCCCATGGAGGGATCGTCGATCGAATCATCGCGATACGGCTCCAGTTCGTCGCGCAACCGAGCGTTGGCAATCATCAGATCCACTTCATCGATCATGGGCCGACTCGTCTCACTTATATCCATCGTTTGCTTCACCTTCCCCAATGGACCCAGCCCATTTGCGAGATGCTTTGCGTGTAAAGACCAACTGCACGTCGGACGCTTACTAGGCTATCCAGACCAATGGCCTCGTCCAACGAGAATTGAGTCAAAATCGATTCTTCGTCAAGAAAACCGGCACCCTAGATCGGCCTGATCGTTACGAGCGGCATGCTTTCACACCCGCCCTGCCACGGAACATTTCGCCTAAAGCTGATCTTCCACCCATTCTCGCCAATCCTCCCACTGATCTGCACTGACGGCGAGTTCCGGCAGGACAGGCAATCGAACGGTGCGGCCGAGGTCGGGGCGCTCCATGTGAACCGATAGCAAGCCGTTGATGTCGATCTCAAAACCAATCTTGCGGGTGGGATTTTGTTCGCTGGGGTCGACCTCGATGCGATGCCGACCGAGCGACTGCCAGGCTTCATCGTGGACGCCGGAGGACTCCACCAAGGCGAGTGTCAGATGATCGTCTTTCGTCTTCCCTCCTAATTGGCGGTTGGTGCGTGCGGGCGTGGGTGTCCCGCGAGCAATGATCGGCAAAATCTTGCGTTTGCCATGCGCATCGGCGACGACGAAACCGACCGAACGGGCCGCCCGGGACTGGGCCGGTAAGACCGTCCCACGATGCCCGGGTAACTCCGCTTGCAGGCACGCGGCAGCACCCTCGGCGGCATTCGTCGAATCAAAAAACTCGATCGGCAAGGGATCCAAAGTCGAAAACACGCGGCGGCGGATCGCGGGAAGACGCAGGATCGGCCCATGGGCGAGGCACCGCGAGAGATCCCGGGGTGTGACCCCCGCTCGACTGCAGGCGACGGTAATCGCCTGCTCCACGGCCCCCATCAGATCGCCACAGGCCTCCAACCACTGCACTCGCGACACGGTGACCGTTTCAGTCTTGCCTTCGTGGCGAATTTCGACCCTGGACTGAGGCAGCAGCAGCAGCGACTTCATCGCTCGCTCCCCGGCCATCTGGATTTTGGTGGCGCGGATCAATTGGCTGCGGTCGATGGCTTTGGACGAGGCCGGTTGGGGGCGCTCGGATAGCTGGGACTGGATCATCTCGACCAACCGACTCGACCACGCCATCGCGCCGCGGTGCCAGTGCCCCGCCGATGCGAGTTGCTCGATTTTATTGCCGCGGCGGCGGATCACCGCCACATCGAGTGCCTGAGCGGTTAAACCGACATACAGCACCGTTTCATGGCTCTGGTCATCCAAACTATTCTCAAAAGCGTGTCTCGCGATGGCGATCCCGCGATCGATAAGGCGTACGCCCGGCAACCCAGCAATCCGTGCTGCGGTGTGGATGCCACGGCGGTGCAATTGGTCGTAGCATCCCGCAACGGTGATCGCCACCGCGGCGGGCCAACTCTCATGACGCTGCCAATTACTTCCTAGCACCTGGTCGATCGACCCCGCATGTCCCCCCGTACCGGCATGCGCCGCATCCGTCGCAGTGAGCGGTGCCTTCATGCCGATGTAATTGACAAGTGTCCGGCCAACGAGATGCCGCAAACACAGCGCCGTCGTGATAACCGGTGGGCACATTCGGCCCGCCATGGGCCGCAACATGTCCCGGCGCCCAAAGTACAGCATCTGACAATGCGAAACCCGGTGTGGATACTTCTGGCGAAGCTCGTAGGCGTCTTGCCCAAAACGGAGCTCGCCCGCATCCACCCCTTCCTTGCGCGCCGTTTCGACGACCGCCATGCGGAACAGGGGCTGTGGCTGCTCGGAGGATCCAGCCGGCCAGCCGCCTTGAATGTGACCGCCGGGGCGGCCCACGGCCGTGGCAGCATGCGTGGCATTCAAATCAATGCCGAGCACACTCAATGACTTGGGACGAATGGGGCCTGTCGATGCAGAGACCTCATTGGACGTGGACCCCTCCTCGTCAATCTTGCGATGAGAGAAATCCAGCACCCAGGCGGGCGTCGAACGATCATTGTCGTACGGCGCCATGGCACGAGCGACTTCGTCCATCGACGCGTATCGCTCAGCAGGTGACTTCGCCAGCATGCGGGCGACAATATTAGCCAGCGTCAGGTCGACGTCGCGGCGGTAGGACATCAGGTCCGGCACCTCACCATGGCGATGACCATAAACCTGGTCCATCATCTCGCCGGGGAACGGTGGATGCCCCACCAACAGGTAGAACAACGTCGCGCCGAGCGAATACTGATCACTGCGCGCGTCCGAGGATTCCGGATCCTCCAATTGCTCGGGCGAAATGAAGGCGAGCGTCCCCATCAGCGAACGCTTCGGCGAACTCATCAGACGCAAGGACTCCTGATCGCTGTCAACCTCGAGTGCCGCTAATGAGGCACGCGTGGGGCCGCCTGCGACGGGACCGGACCCACTGCGGGGCGTACCAGAACCGGGGCCCCGTGCCCCCGTCCCCGTCCCCGTCCCCGTCCCCGTCCCCGTCGGCGCTGCTTTCACGCCCTCCGACTTACCTTCGTTGGCGTTGTGCCAATGCCGAGAAAACCTCGCTAGCCCAAGATCGAGCAGTTTGATGGTGCCCTCGCGAGACCGCATCAAATTGCTCGGTTTGACATCCCTGTGAATGATTCCTGCCGCATGGGCATGGTGCAGGGCAAACGCGGCTTGGCGAATCGCCGAAGTCGCATCGCCAATCGACATCGGCCCCTCCTCGGCCACGATTTGCGAGAGCGTTTTGCCGTCGACGTATTCCATCGCGAGAAAATGAATCCCCTCGGCTCGCCCAGCATCAAACGCGGTCACGATATTCGGATGCATCAACCTGGACGCGGCCCGAATTTCTTCGTTGAAACGTTCGATCGAGCCGGCATGATTGAGCCAACGTGATGGCAACACCTTCAGTGCGACCGTGCGCCCCATCGAACGATGCTCGGCCAGGAACACCTCACCCATGCCACCGCGGCCGAGTCGCTTGCCCACCCGATAGCCGCCCATAATCTCCGGCAGCGGGACGGAATCAAGATCGTCAAACTCGTCCACTTCAATCGCGACCGAACCCTCGCTGGAGAGCAGCGTCCGCGTAAAGTCCTGGTGATTTCCAGCAACAGGGACCTGCTCCACGGGGCCCAGACGGACAGGCTTGGACGAACCCGGAGCCTCAATCGGCGCACCCCACTTACTCAACTGGGAATCACCCGCGTCGGGGTCGCTCGATGGCAGATCGGCATCGCGGGGGTGTGAAGACACGTGAAAAAATGGAAACTGAGTTCAAGAAAGTCGAGCGCCCCCGGCGGGAACGAGCGTCGCTGGCGGGAAGAGGCTCCCTCGCCCACTATTGTAGCGGCCGGTGCGATGTCCTGGTGGCCGTGATACGTTCCGGGAACCCGTGAAACGTTTTGGCGGCTCGTGAAACACTCGCATATTGCCTACGATAGGCAGGCGAGCCAATCTTGGAACGCATCTTGGGAGCCCTCGTTCCCAATTATCCGCGTGAAATTGCGGATTTCCCGGTTCCTAACGAAAGTACTGGTTTCTCCGCGGCGCGGCGTGTGACGTGGACAGGCCGTTTTTCTTCACTAAATTTGCCGAGTGTTTCGCTGTGCCCCGCTCCTCTTCCCCCGCTCCGCCCCCACCCCCGAGCACTCCCGCCGGCGAGCTGCGAATCGCGACACGAGAGAGCCCGCTGGCGATGTGGCAGGCCCGACACGTCGCCGCCTGCTTGGCTGAGCATGGGATCGGCAGCCAACTCGTGCCTCTGCTCAGCGGCGGTGACACCGACCTTCGCCCGATCGACGGCACTCGGCAAGTCGGCCTGTTCACCAAACGCATCCAGCAGGCGCTGGTCGACAACGAAGCCGACGTGGCGGTCCATTCGCTCAAGGATCTCCCCACCCAACTCGACGAGCGATTTTCGCTCGCTGCGGTACCGCCACGCGAGGTTGTCGCGGATTGTCTGGTCTCGCCGACAGGCAAAACACTCGCCGAACTGCCCCACGGTGCTCGCGTCGGCACGGGCAGCACGCGGCGGATGGCCCAATTGAAGTTACTTCGCGATGACCTCGTCGTCATGCCGATTCGCGGTAACGTGCAAACGCGTTTATCCAAGCTGCGATCGGGCGAATTCGAGGCGATCGTGCTGGCCGAAGCGGGGCTGCTACGTCTAGAAATGGACGATCTGCCACGCGTGCGTTTCTCGCTCGAAGAAATGCTCCCCGCCCCCGGCCAGGGTGCGCTCGGAATTGAGGTCCGCAGCGACGATGAAAACGCGCTGGCGGCACTGTCCCGTCTCGATGACCGCCCCACCCGACTCGCCGTGGTGGCCGAGCGAACCGTGCTCGCCGCTTTGCATGGCGGCTGCCTCGCCCCCATCGCTGCCCACGGTGTCGTCGAATGGTCAGCCAACCAAGGTCCGAGTCGACTGTCGCTGACCGCCGTGGTGATGTCCACCGACGGCACGAAGCGATTGCAAGAGTCCGCCAGCTGCGATCTCGACTCGACCGCCGGTGACGCCGTCGCGGTGCAGCTGGGAACCTCGATCGCCGAAAAACTTCGCGCCGCCGGCGCGGCCGAGCTGATCCAAGCTGCCCGCTAGCGGGTATCGCCGGCGCGGGGTATCGCCCGCTAGGGGTATCGCCGAGCGGCGGCGAATGTTTTGGGGCGTTCCTGTCGCTCGCTGAACCGTATGCCCAGCGGGGCCGCCCCGGTGCGAGCGACCAAGAACAGCGCCGTGCAGCTTGTTTTTGCCGTCATTTCAACGGCCGTTGAAAGCTGCCGCGATACTGGCCCGAGCGTGAATTTTCGCGGCGACTGCTGCTCTCCACCGTCTGGCGACGGCCCCCCCACCATATCGACCAGGCCTTGCCCCCCGGCATCGCCTGAAAACTCGTCGCAACCCGCACAATCGCTAAACTTTAACATCGTTTCGGCCGATTCTTATCGCAAGAGGTCTGGCTGTCGTCACTTCAGGCCGGGCGTTTTCATTCGCCCAATCGAATGACGCCAGGCCGTGACTCCGAGACCTGCTCTCAGGTTTCCATATTCCCAAAGTCGCCGTACGTGCTGGGGTTGAGGTGTTCGGGCGAGAACGATACCGATTCGCGTTAATTGCCATCAGCATTTTCATGCTCTCGGAGGCCGCTGCGCAGTCACCCGTTCGGCTCCCACCGGTCGCGTCGGATCTCAGCCGCGAACCTCATACGGATTCGCTGCAAAGCATGCTGCACCGCGTCAACTGGCAATCGACCCCAGACTTGCCGGTGGATCTTGTCGATGGCGAGGGCAATCTTGCCGATGGCGAGGACTATCTTGCCGAGGAAGAGGACGATCGTGGGTTGTCGTTGGATGCACTGGAGCCCACCGTGGTGACCGAACCATCGAGCATTTCCTCTTATCCCACTGGCGACGAACTCGACATCTCGCAGGACCCCGATGAGGTCGCCGCGGAGTTTCGCACCCCATCATCTGACGATGAGTCGCCCGGAATGCTGCCTAACAATTTTGTCGCCCAATCCGACTTCGCCGGCGGCATCACCATTGTCAACGATAACATCGTCATGAAGATTGGCGGCTACGTCAAAGCGGATTTAATTCAAAGTTTCAATCCCATTGGATCGACCGATTCGTTCGTGACGACCACGATCCCCACCGATGGCGCCGTCGGCCAGAACGCACGCTTTCATGCCCGACAGACTCGTCTGAGTTCCGACACGCGATGGCGCATCGACGACAAGATTACTCGTGCCTACATCGAAGGTGACTTCTTTGGTGGTTCGCCCGACACGATGAGCACATTCCGGCTACGTCACGCCTATGGCAACATCGGTCGCTTCACCGCAGGTCAGACCTGGACGACGTTCACCGATCCATCCGCTGTCCCACAAACGCTGGATTTCGAAGGGGGTGTCTCGAACGTGAACCGGCGTCAAGGACTCATTCGCTGGGATCAACCGGTCGCGGAGTGGTGGAAACTCGCTGTGGCTGTGGAGGACCCCCAGATCGATCTGATCACGCCCGTGCAGCTACCAGGCGAAGCCCGGACGGAAACCCCTGATTTCATCACTCGCATTCGCTATGAACAGGATGATACGGAATTCCAAATTGCGTATCTCGTCCGTCAACTCGGCTTCCAACCAGACAATGCACCCTTGATTAAAGGCACTGCGTGGGGTTTCAATTTTGCGGGTTCGGCGATGGTGCTCGAGGGCACCAGGGTGTATTCGCAAATCATGTTCGGTGACGGCATTGGTAGCTACCGTGGTTCGCCGGACGTTGTTGCGACGGGCCCTTCGACCGCTGCGCTGCTGCCCGCATTCGGGTGGATGATCGGGACCAAACACGAGTGGAACCCACACTGGACGTCGAACTTTACGTACAGCGTCCTGTCTCTGGAGAACATTCCTGGTCAAGCCCAGACGAACCTACGAAACACGACGTATTTCGCGGTCAATCTAATCGCGAACCCCTATGAACGCGTGTTCTGCGGCGCCGAGTACCTCTACGGCACCCGCACCGACGTCAGTGGTCATTCAGGCCAAGCCAACCGGTTGCAAATGTCGTTTGGGTTTTTCCTGCCCTGAACCCCAAGTGGGCTCATCTCTCGCCACCGCCTTAACGTGCCGGCGGTGCCTCCAGACTTTCCAGCGGCACGCTCACGTAACTGATCGCAGCGTAGTTGTCACGCTCAAATAACATTCCGATCTGTCCGTCGCTTTGCTTCGTCAGGCAGCTGTAGGCGAACGGTCCCGCATAAATGGTCTTGGAGACTGGCCACGTTTCGCCCTCATCGTAGCTAACGCGTAAAACCCCGTTGACGCGTGCTTGGGTCGAGGCGGGATTGAGGAACAGGATACGGCTGCGAGACGACTCCGAACCGCTCTCATTTGGCCAGGAATAACGCAGGATCGAGGCTTGGCACACAGGTTCAATGAGCGTGTTGTCGTCTTGGAGTTCAGACCAGGTCTCACCGCCATCGACACTGACGGCGGTCTTGCGATGGCGGGTTCCGCCGCCCTGCGTGCGTGCATTGAGCATCACACTGCCGTCGGATCGCTCGACCATTTGGACTTCGTTGCCGTGGCCGCTGCCGTCCTCGGGTGCGCACTCGCCGTAGTGCCACGTCTGGCCCCCGTCATCACTGATCGCGGCGTACACACGCCAATCCGAATAGGGCCCCTGATTCATCGGCATCACGATCCGGCCGCGATGAGGACCATGCTGCAACACGATGCCAACGCCCGGCCCCGACGCCACACTCGTAACACCCTGCAAGCGTTTGACGCTGCCGCTGACATCGAGGGGTGATGACCATGTTTTGCCATCGTCATCGCTGTGTTGCACGAACGTAAAAAAGGCGTCGGGACCAAGCCCCGGTTTCGCCTTGTGCTCCCCCAGTTTGCTGCGCTGGTACATCAGTAAAATTCGTCCCGAATCCAACACCACGGCTTGCGGGTTGTTCAGCGCCAGTCCGCCAGCGTCCTGGATCACCTGTAAATCACCCCAGTGTTCCCCGCCATCGGTCGATCTTTTAAGAATGATATCATTCTGGGAATGGTCTCCACCTTGACGCCCCTCGGCAAAGGCCAGCAACGTGCCCGCTTGGGTCGTCACCAACGAGGGGATCCGAATCGCTGGGTAGCCATCCTCGACGGGTACAAAAACATCGATCGATGCAGAACCATCGATGGGCGCCGCCCCCGCATCCGCCCCGATCGCATTGACGGGCAAATGCATGCAAACAATTAGACTGGTGACCAGCAGCGCAGGTCGTAACAAGATTGGCATCAGATATTTCCGTCGGTGTATTGTTTAGGAGTCTTCGAATTGCGTGGCTGACCTTGGATCGACTGGTCCCCGAATCGGTCGTGAGGCAACCTCACTTGGCAACCGCGAGCCCGTTGAGCGCGTCGGATCACCGGTAGCGACCATCGCCATCCGGTGCCCCACGCTCTGGCAATCATCGCTGTGCGGCTCATTCGATCGCCGTCGCCGGGCGGGTCAGCGCCAACATCATAACAACCTGATGTGATAGCATGTTCCCTCACTCAAATGTGTGCACGACCATGAGCGGTCGAACAGAACGGGATGGCTGCACTGAAAACATTTAACAGGAAGATTCACGGCATGCCTCTTCACTCTCGCAACAGCCTTCGTGGTAGTTTGGTTGACGACACCTATGGATCGGCGGACGCTTCGGTCCCCCTTCCGAAGTACAAAATGCCGGACAAGGAGCACAGTGCGCAGCTCGCCTACTCGGTCGTGCGAGACGAGTTAATGCTCGACGGCAACGCCCGCCAGAACCTGGCGACGTTCTGTCAGACATGGCTCGACGACGAGATCCACAAGATCATGGATTTGTGTATCGACAAAAACATGATCGACAAGGACGAGTACCCTCAGACTGCGGAGATCGAAGCCCGCTGTGTGCACATTCTGGCCGATCTGTGGAACGCACCGGATGCCAACGACATTGTCGGCACCTCGACCACGGGATCTTCGGACGCCGCGATGCTAGGCGGCATGGCCGCCAAGTGGCGTTGGCGTGAGAAACGAAAAGCCGCAGGCAAACCCTTCGACAAACCCAACATGATCTGTGGTCCCGTTCAGGTTTGCTGGCACAAGTTCGCCAAGTACTGGGATATCGAACTGCGGCAAGTTCCGCTGGAAGGTGATCGACTGATCATGAATCCCGACGAGGTGCTCAAACGTGTCGACGAAAATACGATCTTCGTCGTCCCCACCTTTGGCGTGACCTTCACCTGCAACTATGAACCGGTCAAGAAGATCGCCGCCGCGCTGGACAAACTGCACGCTGAGACTGGACTCGATATTCCCATGCACGTCGACGCGGCCTCGGGTGGTTTTTTGGCACCGTTCTGTGCACCGGAGATCGAATGGGATTTCCGCATCCCACGTGTGAAATCGATTAATGCCTCGGGACACAAATTCGGATTGGCGCCTCTGGGGACCGGTTGGTGCATCTTCCGTGATACCGCCGACCTGCCCGACGACTTGATTTTCTGGGTCAACTATCTGGGCGGAAATATGCCGACGTTCGCGTTGAGCTTCTCACGCCCCGGTGGCCAGATTGTTGCGCAGTACTACAACTTCCTGCGACTCGGCAAGGAAGGCTATCGCAAAATCCATATGAGCTGCTATGAAACCGCCCAGTTCCTGGCGAAGGAGATTGAAAAACTTGGGCCCTTCCAAGTGATCTACGACGGCAATCCCAAGCAAGGCATTCCGGCGATTTCCTGGACGCTCAAAGAGGACAGCGACACGACAGGCTACACGCTCTTCGACCTCAGTGATCGGTTGCGGATGCGCGGTTGGCAGGTCGCTGCCTACACAATGCCACCCCATCGAGAAGACCTCGTCGTGCAACGTATCTTGGTGCGTCATGGGTTCAGCATGGACCTCGCGACGCTGTTCATGGAGGACATGAAACGAACCCTCGAACACTTCACCGCGCACCCCGTCACCACATCAATGACCGAAGAGGAAGCCGGTGGCTTCAGCCACTAAGGAACGAGCGGGAAATTACTGTCTGAAATGGTGGTCGAACGCTCCGCGGTCGACCGTTCCGACCGCGGAGCGTTCGGCCACTTATTTTCCGCTCGTTCCGAAACGACAGCGAGACATTAAAACGCGTCGAATCAAAAGCCAGACGGTGGAATCCACGCTCTGGCGAGCGTACCCACGGGAGCATTCATCACTTGTTGTTCACACGCTGCGAAGGAACAATTTCGGTGAAACGCCATTCGGCCGGCTCTTTCGTTGAACTCGAATCCGCAGCAGCTACTTCGTTGGGAGCGAAGGTAAGCGATAGATCGCGTAGGTGGAATTGCGCTCGGTGCCCTGCGGATACACCTGCACGAGTGGTAACTGCGGCCCGACGACGCGGCGGTCGACGACCATCCAATTGACGCCGTATTTGCGGCGAAATTCGCGCAGCCGATCGTAACGGATCGTCACACGCATGGTGGACAGTTCCACGGGATAGATCTCGACAAATCGTCTCGCCCACTTACGTAGGCTCACCACGTCCTGCGGAATGTCTTTCCAATTGACCACCTCAGCCCGCTGTGCGTACCACTTGAACGATTGCTGGTGCCGGGGCGTCAGCAACACCGCGTCCTCGGGTGCATTGGCGCGAACGAAACGGCAGACGTTGATCCAGTCCTGCATCGTGCGTCGCTGTTCGGCGTAATTCGCATCGCGGTGCAGACCGAGCACATCGTTGCTGTGCGAAACGGGCACGCCGCTGCTCATCCGTTGCCAGGTCGCCCAGCCGACCGATCCGCAGGCGCTCAGCAATATCGCGACGCTCACCAGGAACGCGGCTGCGTCCTTGGCAGCGAGCGGAAGACGACTGTCTGAATTGGTGGCCGCAGCATAGTGAGCACGCGTGACATCCAGCATTCCCGCGACGCTACACCCGAGTGCCAGCGGCGTGATCACGTCGGCGAGTCGAAACCAATAGAATCGCAACAACTTCGCCGCCAAATCCGGTGCAACCGCTGGCAACATCCCGATGAGCAAACCGCAAACGCTGATCAGCATCGCGCCGACGGTGAAAGCCGCCAGGGCGGTGAGTGCGTCACGGTGCGGAGCAAACGCAGCTCCTTCCCGCAGGCATCGACGTCGTTGCCCGGCGAGGCATAGCAACGTGACCAATGTGAGCACGCCATGCCGCACGTACCAGTCACGATGAAACGCCGAGGGCAGCAGATGGTGTGAAAGACGAAAGTACGTGTACACTCGCGCCGCCGAAGTCGATTCGGCTGGCGTGGCACCCCATGACATTGAAATCGCGGGCAATAATCCTAGCAGCGAGAGCGCGCCGCCCGCGAACAATGCGGGCGTGAAAAAGCGAGCTTTCGGCTGACCGAGGTCTCGATGTACCCGCTCCAGCCAAACGAACGCGATCGCCCCCGCCACCACAGCCCATCCGCCCGTGAGGACATGGAACGCGGCGGCCGCGCCAAATAGCAACCACACTCGGTTCCACCGGCGCTGCAGCAATTCCGCGATGCCGAACAAGACGATTCCAAATGCTGGAACCTTCGCCTCAATGCCGCCAACCACCCACTCACCGGCAAGATTCCCCTGTTCGATACCGGCGACCCAGACCATCGCGACAACGACCGCGAAGGTTGACGGCAATCGCAGCGACGAACATAACCGGATCAATCCCGCGGCCAGCATCCCCCAGCCAACGATGCGTCCAATCCATGCCGTCGTCGACAGCGACAACCACTTCGTCGGCCATCCGAAGGCCCAGTAAAACACCCAGTGGGCTTTGCCCGAGGACACCAAAAGATCTTCACTGCACCAAGCCGGATTCCAGAAGTTCTTTGCTTTGGCGAGGTAGTGAGCCTCGTTCACACTCGGCGGTGCGTCGCCGGCGTAGACGAAGAACAATCCCACCAAGGTCAACCATGCGAGAATAACATCGACGCGCCACCATCGCGGTGATCCACCCCGCAGCCCACCGGATCGCAGCCCACCGGATCGCAGCCCACCGGATCGCGGTGCATCGGATCGCAGCATGTTCGGTTCTAACTGCACGCTCGAACTCACGGCACCGACTCAACCAATTCGGCCGCAAAACGAATCGCGGCGACCATACTTTGGCACGAGGCCGTGCCTTGCCAAGCGAGGTCCATGGCCGTGCCATGGTCGACGCTCGTGCGAACGATCGGCAGCCCCAGCGTGACGTTGACGGCATCGTCGAACGACAGTGCTTTCAAAGGGATCAAGCCTTGATCGTGGTATAGACAAACATAGACATCGATGCGTGCTCGCATGGCGGGAGTGAATGCGGTATCGGGCGGCAGCGGGCCGACCACGTCCCAGCCCTGGCGGCGGGCCGCGTCGATCGCCGGGATGACAACGCGTTCCTCTTCGCCGTGGCTGAACATGCCGTGTTCACCCGCGTGCGGATTCAGACCGCAGACGCCGATGCGAGGTGGTAACAAACTGCCACGATGGGCATTTCGCCTCGCGATCGCGTCCCCCGCCATGGTGATCGTCCGCGTCAGCGATATCGGGTCGAGCAGGCCCGGCACATCCGCCAGCGGAACGTGAATGGTCTCGAGCACGCAGGCGATCGTGTCGCTGGCCAGCATCATGCGGACATCAGCGGGGACGCCGACAGCGGTGGGGACGCTGCCTCGCGACTCCCCCTCGCCGTGTGCACGACCGACTCGCTCGGCCAGCAATTCGGTGTGGCCGGGGAACTCAATCCCGGCCATCATCCAGGCCTCTTTTTGGATTGGGCCCGTGATGATCGCATCGACATCGCCGTTGATGGCCGCATCGATCGAGGCACACACCGTCTCGTACGAAGCGCGTCCGGTCTCCGCCGAATATCGGCCTGGTGTGACGTCGTCAGCATTCAAATTGCCGCAGTCCACGATGTATCCAGGGGCGTCGGAGACGACCGTCCCGATCTGGTCGAGCGTGATGGTGGGCGGCAGGGGCAGGTCGAGGGCGGTCGCGACACGAGCGAAAACTCGTGCATCCCCCATCAACACGGGCACTCCCAACGCACGGACTTCGGGCTGTTGCCACACCCGCAGCGCAAGCTCGGGACCGATGCCGCCCGCATCGCCCATCGTGATCGCGAGTTTGGTGGTGGGGTCACTCATTGGCCAGTTTAATTTCCGCGATGATCTCTTTGGCACGCTCGGCATCCCGCTCGAACACTTTGACCTGCACCCACCCTGGGGCTTCGGCGCGAAACCCTGCAGTGAATCCACCCACGGCCGTGGCGCGGATACCGGCGTCAGCCAACACGTTCACAATCACGCCAGCCGCGATCTCGCTGGATCGCTCAGCCACCGAGACCAAATGAGCATCGTTCAGATCGTCGTCGCTTTCATTGACAGGTGTATTCATATTTTCTACTTGTGATGAGATTGAAATTTTTGTCTGCTGATTGTCGCTCGGCTCTCCGAGCCGGTAGTGTTAGGGCATTCGCTTTCAGTCCGGAGAGCCACGCGACACTCCATCGGAGCGACACTCCATCGGACGCGACACTCCATCGGACGCGGCACTCCATCGGACGCGGCACTGAGGTACCATCGTGAAAAACGTGTCCTCGCATGAGCCCGCTCCGACACAGTACAATGAGGATACCATGAACGAACCTACCATTATCCTATCAGGCACCGATCCTGATTTGCCCAATCCGGTACCACCGGGGCTGAAACGATACACGGGATTGCGTGAGATGGCGCGGGGGGCAACCGCGCTCCTGCAGTCCGCGTTCGACCCGGTGACGGGGCGGTCCGTGGCGATCAAAAAGTTACTGCCCGAGAAAAAGTTCGACCGAATCGAGCGACGCCGGTTATTGCGAGAAGCCCGCGTGACGGCGCAGCTCCAGCACCCCAATACCGTTCCCGTCTACGACATCGGGGACGACGATATCGACGGCATCTATTTCACGATGAAGCGGATTTCAGGCGAAAATCTGTTTGAGATCCTCAAACGCATCGCTCGGGGAGATAACGAGGCGATCGAGGCCTATCCGATTTCTTGGCGATTGGAAATTGTGGCTGGTGCCTGCCAGGCATTGGCGTACGCTCATGCCCGCGGCGTGATTCACCGGGACGTCAAGCCGGAGAACATCTGGGTCGGGAACTTTGGCGAGGTCATCCTCCTGGACTGGGGCGTCGCGAAAGTCTGGGGACACCCGGACGACAACAATCCGCTACACGAAAGCTCGCTGGCGATTCGCCCCGAGGCCGTACGTGAAGAAATCGAAGCTCCCCAGCTGCAAACACTCACCGGCGGCGGCCAACGGCCCGGCACCCCCCTGTACATGTCGCCCGAACAAATCGTCGGTAACCGGACCATTGACGAACGCTCGGACGTCTTCAGCGTGGGCGTCGTGCTGTACGAAGTCATGGCGATCCGCGAGCCCTTCCGTGGCAAAACGATTGACGAAACCTTCGACAATATTCGCCACCGCGAGATTGAACCACCGAGCGAGCGGTCGCCGCAGTACGACATCCCCAAGGCCGTCGACGATATCGTCGCGAAAGCACTGCAGAAGCGACCCGAAAAACGCTACCAGTCGATGCGGGATCTGATTTCTGATTTGAAAGATCTCGTGTGATCGCCTACGGACGACAGCCGGTTCACTATCCATGTACCGCTGTCGGTAAGGTCCGGACCGGTGACACCGTGGGGCGGCAAATCACTGTGCAGGACACAGAATGCCTGATCGTCGAAGGCGACAGTGCCGCCAAATCTGTCGATCAGGTTCGATGCAGACGCCAGCAAGCGATCTTGGCACTGCAGGGCAAACCGCTCAACGCGGCCAAAGCCTCCCACGAAACCGCGATCCAAAACGAGATTTTCCTACGGATCTTCGCTACCCTGTTGGGCCATCGTCGGGGCAGGTCGACGGGCGTGGATCAATGGTGCCAGCGGCTGGCGGACCCATCGGCGTGCGTTTACGACAAACTGGTCTTGCTGATGGACCCCGACGCCGACGGGATACACTGCGGCGTTTTGATGATGGCATTTTTTCGGCGTTTCGCCCCCGAACTGATCCGCGCGGGGCGGGTGACCGTCGTCCGCCCCCCGATGTTTGTGTTCCGACTACCCGAACAACCCCAGCTCGACGTGTCCCAGTGGCCGGTTGCCTCCAGCCCCGAGCACGCCGCGGCCGTCGAGCGGACGCTCCGCGACCACGGCATCGATCGCTTTGAAAAAGCGCGGCACCGGGGTCTGGGCAGTCTCGACAGCGTCCTCCTTCGCCACTCCTGTGTCGACCCAGCATCACGCCGCGAGAATCGATTAACGATCCCCGACGCTGATGCCGCCATCACCCTATTCGGCGGCTAATCGTCGTTTTTCGCGAGGCCCCGTCGTTTTAATGCTTGGCGATTCTAGCTCGATTCGCTCGTTCCCCGGCTCCTCTCTGGGAACGCCCTGCACCGCAGGCCCCGCCTGCGGTGCATGACCAGGGGAGGCGACGCAGCCCCCCAAGGCAATGTGTTCCCAGCTCGGAGCACCTGTCGAGCTTGCCGAAGTGAGTTATCATTGGGGGGAGATCGCCAGCCACGTTTAAGTTGCATCATCATCACGCGGACATCACCTTCGATTGACTTCCATGCGAATACTTGCCCACCACCGCCTCGTTGTTCTCGCTCTGCTCTCCTGCGGTTTTGCCGGTTCACCGCTGATTGCTGCCGAGGCGTCCGACAAAGAGAAAGCACCTGCGAAACCGAAGTTCGTCGACGGCGAGGCCGCGAAAGTCCCCGGGTTCTCAGACTCGGATTACTGGATTCGCCAAGACCTGTGGGTGGAGACCGAGTTCGACTCCGACGAGGATGGCAAGCTTGACCGAATGCACGTCGATGTCACGCGGCCACGGCAAACCGACTCGGAGGGATTGAAGCTGCCGGTGATCTATGAAACCAGCCCCTACTTTGCCGGCACGGCGCCCGATTCCGACGACTCGATGTGGTCGCCCAGGCAAGAACTGGGCGCGACACCGACGCCCAGACCAACGATCGGCCCCTTCGAACGCTCGGGAGTCCGTCCGATCATTTCCAAAGATCTCGTCGCTGAGTGGGTGCCGCGTGGTTTCATTGTTGTCCACTCGTCTTCACCTGGAACCGGGCTCTCCGAGGGCTGCCCAACTGTCGGAGGCAAGAACGAATCGCTCGCTCCCAAGGCGGTCATCGATTGGCTATGCGGCCGCGCCAAGGGATTCACGACGCCGGACGGTGATGAACCGGTGACCGCCTATTGGTCGACGGGCAAAGTCGGCATGACGGGCACGTCGTACAACGGCACCTTGCCACTGGCGGCTGCCACGACGGGAGTCGAGGGATTGGAAGCGATCATCCCCGTTGCTCCCAACACCTCGTACTATCACTACTACCGCTCCAACGGTTTGGTCCGCCATCCCGGCGGCTATTTGGGCGAAGACATCGACGTACTCTACGATTTCATTCACAGCGGCAACCCCGAACTTCGCGAACACTGCGATTGCATCATCCGCGAAAAAACGATGCTAGCTAACATCGACCGCGAGTCCGGCGACTACAACGATTTTTGGGCGGGGCGTGACTATCTAAATCAACTCGATCATGTGCATGCCGCCACACTGATGTCGCATGGCTTCAACGATTGGAACGTGGTCCCCGAGCACAGTTACCGAATTTCAGCGGCGTTGAAGAAACGGGGCGTGCCCGTCCAGATTTACTACCATCAAGACGGACACGGTGGACCGCCGCCGATGAAGATGATGAATCGCTGGTTCACGCATTATCTCTTTGGTGAAGACAATGGTGTCGAAAAAGATCCAAAATCCTGGATCGTCCGCGAGGGCAAAAAGCACGACGAGCCAACGTCCTATGCCGACTACCCCAACCCCGATGCAGCCCCAGTCGATCTGCACCTCGTTGGCGGTGCTCCACAGCAGGGCAAGTTGTCGTTGTCGACAGACGAGTCTCAAGGCAGTGAAACGCTCGTCGACAATTTTTCGTTCGATGGTGAATCATTAGCTAAAGCGGATTGGACCGAGCATCGGCTGATCTACGTCTCGCCTGAACTATCAAAACCTTTGCATCTATCGGGAACCGCCTCGATCCAAATTCGGCTGGCGTGCGACCGACCGGCCACCAACCTGTCGGTGTGGGTGGTATCGCTACCGTGGACGGACCGCGCCCGTGGTGGTCATATCAACGACAACCTGATCACGCGCGGATGGGCGGATCCCCAAAACGCGGAGTCGATTCGGGATAGCAAACCGCTCGTGCCGGGTGAATTTGTCGACATCAAGTTCGACTTGCAGCCCGATGATCAGATCATTCCCGCCGGTCAAAAGATCGGTCTGTTGATCATGGCGAGCGACCGTGACTTCACCCTGTGGCCCGATCCAGGCACCGAACTGACGGTCAATCTGCCCGCGACTAAATTGACGCTACCTGTCGTCGGCGGCGCGGTGGCCTTGGAAGAGGCGTTCACCCCCAAGCCAACCCCGGAACCCGACGCGGACGAAGCGAAGTCGAAAGACTGACCCAGCATTCCTGACTCAAACACGCCCCAGCCATTGACAATTCGCGTGTTAAACCCGACCGGCTTGTTGAACGCCATCCGCGAGTCGTTAAGGAACGAGCGGAAAATAAGTGGCCGAACGCTCTGCGGTCGGAACGGTCGACCGCGGAGCGTTCGACACCGTTTCAGACAGTAATCTCCCGCTCGTTCCTAAGGACACGGATCACCCGTGGTCGACTCCACGGGAAATAAAGAGGGGCACCGCCCTCTTCCACAACCATTTTTGATGCGAGCGATGGGCGTTCCCAGGTCTCGCTCCAAGGTCCCGACCGTACCGTATCGCGCCAGCATTACCGTGCTGATTCTTCGCGTGTCCACAAAACAAGTCTATCCTTTCGCGGGAAATTTGCTTGCCCCACGAATTCAGTGAGGTGGTGACCTGATTCCGGGCGCGCTCAGGGCTTAGGATGACCGTTCTAGGAGATTGCCTGAATGAGCAAGAAGCCTCTCAATGGCACCAGCAAGTCACGATGTCAGTTCACCGATCAATTTAAGAACGATGCGGTTCAGATGCTCCTCGCTTGAACCCTCGCCCCAATCGGTTCACGACGTCCCACCAGGCATGGATAGCCAATAGGCCTGTGAGGATAGTTTGCAAGTGCGATGGGGATCGCACCGACCTTGCCACCGCGGAGTTGACGGGCCGCATCCAGTCGAACGGTTCCAGATAGCTCGCAAACAATACACCTAGCAACCGCGAAGCAATTAAACTCGAGATGGGTAGTGGATCTTGTTAAAGATCCCATCGGCATAGGATCTTTTACAAGATCCACCACCCCAGTTATTGCTGCAAATGATCGGACCGTTGGCCCTGCGACGATGATTGGTGTCCACAACCGCAGGCCGATGGCCGCAGGCCGCAGGCCGATGGCCTGGGCTAGGTAAACTGCTAGAGCTTCGCCCCGAAGCGGGCATGCTCTGTAAATTACCCCCGTCGCATTTTCCATCCGGTGCTGGTGAAGAAAAAGAACGCGGAGACGCGAGAGCCGGGGAGACGCAGAGAAGAGCGAGGGTCAGAGGCGGTGAGGGGCTTTCTCTGCGTCCTTGCGTCTCCCCGTCTCTGCGTTGAATTCTTCACGACGATACGAGAATGGATAAAGAGGGGCACCTAGTTTTCAATCTGGGCTGCGGAGGTGACGGGCCCGTCCAGTCGAACGGCTCCAGATAGCTCGCAAACAATACACCTAGCAACAGCGAAGCAATTAAACTCGAGATGGGTAGTGGATCTTGTTAAAGATCCCATCGGCATAGGATCTTTTACAAGATCCACCACCCCAGTTATTGCTGCAAATGATCGGACCGTTGGCCCTGCGACGATGATTGGTGTCCACAACCGCAGGCCGATGGCCAGGGCTAGGCAAACCGCTAGAGCTTCGCCCCGAAGCGGGCATGCTCTGTAAATTACCCCCTTCGCATTTTCCATCCCCTTGTTAAAGATCCCATCGGCATAGGATCTTTAACAAGATCCACCACCCCAGTTATTGTTGCAAATGATCGGACCGTTGGCCCTGCGACGATGATTGGTGTCCACAACCGCAGGCCGATGGCCAGGGCTAGGTAAACTGCTAGAGATTCGCCCCGAAGCGAGTAAGCTCTGTAAATTACCCCCGTCACATTTTCCATCCCGTCACACGCATTCCCCCCGGATCGATCACTTCCCCGCGAGCTTGCCTGGGCATATTCATCACCTCCATCAGCCTCACGCTTTGGGGCAGTGAGCCGATCGAAATGGGTACGCAAGCCATGATCGAAGACAACGATTCATTGCGTGTCTCTTGTCCCTCTTTGAACGCAAGCGGCGATCAGTGCGATGTCGAGTATCTCGCTGGTGCTGGTTTTACCACCGGATCGCAATATCAGTTAATCATGATTTGTCGGGCCTGCCAGACAGCACAGCTGCAATTTTTCAAGTACGATTGGCACCCTTGACCAGTCTCCAAGACCTCACGACTGCCGCGATCAGGCTAACCTGTGCGGATTCTCGAAACACGAAAGCACGTGTCGCTTGCCCTCACCACGGACTGATGTTGTTCAGCGGAGTCGATGACGACACCGGTCGTGAGAAGATCTTTCGGGCTGCCTGATTCGGTTTTCATCCATCAGTGAACTACTTTCCCGCAGGGAACCTTATTGTGAATCCGCGACGTCTGCCTTTTGCACTCGCTGTTCGACTCCAGGCCCGCCGACTTCATGGCGTTGCAATATGGACTCTGCTGCTGTTGTGCTGTGTCGTCTCGCCCGTGCACGGCGATGATGATCTTCCAGGCGGTGGCCAAGCGACCCCGGTGGAGTCGATTTCATTGCCAGTCGGTTTTCGCGCTCAATTGTTGCGATCTGCGAATAAGGGCGAAGGGTCATGGATCAGCATGACGTTCGACGATCGCGGCCGAATCATCCTGGGACGCGACAAACGGGGTGTGGTCAGGTTGTCTTTGAGCGATGATCGTGAGCGTGTGGATCACTTTGAAGTGATCGAGAACACCTTGCCGCATTGCCGTGGAATTCTCTGGGCGCACGACAGCCTGTATGTGTGTGCAACCAACGCCAGCGGATTCTATCGGTTGCGTGACACGAACGGTGATGACCAGTTTGATTCCGCTGAAGAACTCAAGTCGTTCGACTACCAGAGTCGCTATGGTCACGGTCCCAATCAAGTTGTGTTGGGCCCCGACAACATGCTGTACCTCGTCAACGGTAATGACGTGGCATTCCCAGAGGGTTTCGAGGTCGATTCGCCCTATCGAGAGCCCCAGGACGACCACCTGTTGCCCGAATCGCGGGACACCGTCGCGGATATTCGCGTGGGGCATGTTGTGAAGACAGATCCCGAGGGTAAGAACTGGGAGATCATCGCGGGAGGTTTCCGTAACCAGTTCGACGTGGCCTTCAACGATGACGGCGAAATGTTTACCTATGATGCTGATATGGAATGGGACATTGGGCTGCCATGGTACCGCCCGACTCGGTTGAATCACGTTGTCTCCGGCGGCGAATACGGTTGGCGCTGGGGCACGGGCAAGTGGCCGGAGTACTTCGCCGACTCTCTGCCCACCACGCTCGATACCGGACTGGGTTCACCCACGGGTTTGGAGTTTGGCACGCGATCTCACTTTCCACGCAGATACCGTGACGCGTTGTTCATGGGCGACTGGCAACACGGCCGTATTTTCCAGGTCCAATTGTCACCTCGCGGCGCCAGCTATGAAGCAGAGTACCAAGTGTTCCTGGAAGGCGGCGCGCTGAACGTCTGCGACCTCACGTTTGGCCCCGATGGAGCCATGTACTTCATCACCGGAGGTCGCGGTTCTCAATCGGGACTGTATCGAATTACTTACGATGGCTCCGATGTCGCGGCAGCATCACTCACTGCTGAGCAAACGGAGCAGGCACAGCAAGCCTCTTCGGCACGTGCACTGCGGCACGAACTGGAACAATGGCACAGCAAACGCGACGCCCAGGCGATTGACGCGGCGTGGCCGCACTTGAATAGTGCAGATCGCTGGCTGAGATTTTCCGCGCGACTGGCCATTGAACGCCAGGACCCTGCACTGTGGCGCGAGCGTGCGTTGAACGAATCGCGACCGACAGCGTCGATTGCCGCACTGCTGGCGCTGGCTCGACTGGGGCGTGCTGAGGATCAGTCCGAGTTATTGGCGGCGCTGGATCGCCTGCCGCTGCATACGCTGGACCGAGAACAATTACTCGACGCGCTACGGGTCTGGCAATTGAGCTTCATCCGCCAGGGCCATCCTTCTGAATCGGACCATGCCCAAGTGCTGGCGAGACTGGACCCGTTGTATCCACAGGCAAGCAGCTATGTGAATCGTGAGTTATGCGGTTTGCTGATCTACCTGCAGGCACCCGACGTGGTACCGCGCACCGTTGAATTGATCCGCACGGCGATCAGTCAGGAAGACGTCGTCTTTTATTTGCAGCGGCTCGCTCGTGTTACCGAAGGCTGGACGGCAGAGACGCGTGAGTCCTTTTTCGATTCGCTGCTGGCCGCTCGCAGATACCGGGGTGGGAAGTTGTTGAGCGTTTCCCTGCAACATATCCATGAAGATGCGATTGCCACATTGACCAATGCGGAACAAAAACGTCTGAAACCTCGGCTGGACATGCTGGCACTTGCCGCCGAGGAACCTGACGGAGGCGAATCGCTTTCCGCCTCGTTTGTCAAACAGTGGACGTGGGAAGAACTGGAATCAGCACTGCCACGGACGCGTCACGGTCGGTCATGGGAACAGGGCCGCGCCGCACTGGTCAAAGCGCAGTGCATGAAGTGCCATCGTGTGAGCGAACAGGGCAGTCCCACGGGACCGGATCTAACGCACGTCGGACGTCGCTTTGACGAACACGCACTCCTGGAATCGATTGTCCAGCCTTCCAAGGTAATTGACGAGAAGTATCGCCTCAGCACCTACGTGCTGGACAGTGGCCAGGTCATCACCGGTCGACCGATCGGCGTATCCGCAACAGTGATCACGGTCCAGACCGATTCACTGCGAGCGGAAACGGTGGCGCTAAAGCGAGCGGAAATCGAACAGACATCGCCGGCAAGTCTCTCGCTCATGCCATCCGGTTTGATGGACGTGCTGACGCTCGATGAGATACTCGATCTCATCGCGTATCTAAAATCCGGCGGCGACCCGCAGGCAGACGTTTATCAAGAACGCTGATTCCGTGACAATCGCCACGACGAAGTTGTCCGCGACGGTCCTTGGACTCCTTGTTTTGCACGTTGATTACCACCGACGACAACAGACACTCGATTTGACAAATTCGTTCGCTCCGATAAAAGCGGGCTAGCGAATTCGTTCGCCCGTGCAGCTTTGCAAATGTTCCGGGACGACGGGCCGAGCATCGTTCGGCATATCCACGACTCGCTGCAGGAGTTCAAACAGGCGACATATTCGACGACAGTGAAAATGTTGTCCGAATCCGAGAGTCCGAGTCCACGACCGCAGGCCGATGGCCTGGGCTAGGTAAACTGCTAGGGCTTCGCCCCGAAGCGGGCATGCTCTGTAAATTACCCCCGTCACATTTTTCATCCGCATGTTAAAGATCCCATCGGCATAGGATCTTTAACAAGATCCACTACCCCAGTTATTATTGCAAATGATCGGACCGTTGGCCCTGCGACGATGATTGGTGCCCACAACCGCAGGCCGATGGCCTGGGCTAGGTAAACTGCTAGGGTTTCGCCCTGAAGCGGGCATGCTCTGTAAATTACCTCCGTCACATTTTTCTTCCCGAGTCTGGGAGAGACTCGGCTACTCATTTCGCTACCCAACGCCCTCCAACAAATTGCGGCTGAGGAGAATCGAGTAGCCGCCGAGTACTCCGAGGGCGATCGCGCCGACGTAGACGAACCAAATGGCCAGCGTCGCGATCAGTCCTGGCGGACGAACAATCAGCGCCTCGTACATGTGCACGATCAGCGCCGCTCGGTTGGCCATGGGCATCGTGACCAGAGCCGTGGGTTGCATGGCCTCGTCGAGCCATCCGATCGCTTCGTCGGGGATCTCGTCACGTTCGGGTTGGGGCAGTGGTCGATCGCGCAGTCGATGGATCAGCGACGAGACTCGAAACGTCGTCGGCAGTGATATCATCAGTGGGATCGCAAGGATCAAGACCACCGGGCTGCCGGTGAATAATGCAAACGCGAACATCACGCCGATGCCCGCGAGTCTCGCAATCAACTCCAAGATCGGCGAACGACTCAGCAGCGTCAGATGCACGATCCAACCGCCATCGAGCGGCATGATCGGCAGCAGGTTGAGTACGTTCAGCAGCAGCCCCATCGCGGCCAGCTCGAACATCCAGATCCGTTCCGCCATCAGCCCGGCGGCGAGCAGCGGCAGCGAGAGCAGAATCCCAGGGACGGGTCCGGCCAAATAGACGAGCGCCTTCTTCCAAGGTGAAATGTTGAAATGCCGACCACTGACCGCAGCGCCGAGAAACGGCACGAAAAACATCTTCACGTTGCGGTAACCAAACGACTGCATCGCGATGTAATGCCCGGCTTCATGGATCAACAGCACGACGACGATCATCAACACCATCCACGCATCCCACCAAGCCACGCCCAGAGCAATGAACACGGCGAGGGAAACGACGAGCGTCAGAAGTTTGGCAACGCCTCCGGTCGATTTGTTTTCGATCGCCCGCACCGCTGCGATCAGCCTCAGGTCACCGGTCGCATCGACAAACTCGCCCGAATCGCCGCCCTCCGCACACGCCTCGGCGGCGCCGGCGACCCCACTGTCGTCATGATTGACGATTGGCAAGGCAATCGGTGGCCGCAAGATCGGGAGGAATTCATCGGAAGAGTTCATCCTTCCAAGCTACCAACCGACCGACCGTCTCGCCACTAAACGGGCCGGGGGGTGAACGGCATGAGCGAAATCAGTACTGGAGAACGAACTGCATAGGCAGCCCGACTTTTCGCCACCTTCCCCCTAGCCCCCCTCACTTCCACAGCGATGTGATACTATTGTGAACGACTGCGGACGCACCTTTTCCGCAACCTGTCCCCACGCCCGAGGTAAAAAAATGAATTTGACTTTGTCTCGCCCCACATCGCTGTTATCGGCCCTCTGGTTCTGCGGTGTGACCGCGGGTGCTCTCCTGACACCTCCATCAGCTTTCGCCGCTCCACCGGCGGCGGCCACAGAAGCTGCCGACGCCCAGCCGTCCGCCTCGCCGACAGCAAAAATTGAAATTTTTGGCGCGGGCACCCTGGTGGTCCCAGCCGAGTTCAAAACGGCGAAAAAAGCCAATAACATCATCGACCACGAGTTTGCTGTCAGCGTCGGTGAGGGTGCCAACGTGCAAACGGCCCGTGTGACCATGATGCCCGCCAGTGGCGGTGTGAAGGCAAACATCGATCGCTGGATCGGCCAGTTCAGCGGCACGTCCAAGAAGGTCACCCCGACGGAAGAAACCGTCAGCGGGAAGTGGGACGTCTATGTGGTGAAAATCTCCGGCGAATATGCCGAGCGGATGGGTGGCGGCCCGTTCGCAGGTGGGCGATTTGTCAAACGCACCGATTACGCCATGATGGGAGCGATCCTCATCGAGCCGGACCAGGATTCTCCTGAGCAGCCCGAATTCGCCCACCGCAGCGAGTACTTCGTCAAGATGATCGGCCCCGAGTCGGTAATCGACGCCCATAGCAAGGCGTTTAAGAAAATGGTCAATTCCGTCGGTCAATAATCAACTACGCGTGTGAATACTCAATCTTTTCTCGATCACCACGGTATCGTCCGCAATCCTTTTGCTGAGGAGGATGCGCAAACCGATCCGGTGTTCAAGCAGCACTGCATCCGCAACGCCTACCACCCCGCGTGGGACAAGGTGTATGGCGATCCGACTGAACCGGCGACCGCGATCATTTTCGGTCCCAAAGGGTCGGGAAAAACGGCGATGCGGCTGCAGATCGACCAGCATTTGGTCCAGTTCAATGCGGAGCATCCTGGCGACCGCGACTACATCATTCGCTACGACGATTTCAATCCGTTCCTGGATCACTTCTGCGAGCGACTGGGCAAACGGGCTGCGCGCAAACCGGAGAAAGCGCTCGATGCGTGGCGATTGTGGGATCACATGGACGCGATCATGTGTCTCGGCGTGACCGAATTGATCGACCAGGTACTGTCCGATGAAGATCGTTCACGGGCGGACGATGGCAACCGCATCGATGCGGATCTCGTCAAGAAGCTCGACCGCAACGACGCTCGCGACCTGTTGTTACTCGCGGCGTGCTATGACCAATCGACAACGTCCACCTTCACAGGCCGGTTCGCACAACTTCGCCAGCGTCTGGGATTCAGCAACTGGACCGCATCGATCGATTTTTACTTTGCGGTGGCCTGGTCCATCCTGGTCACGATCGTGATTGGCACGCTGTTCTGGAACTCGGCCGATGAGGAGGGTATCCGGACCTGGAATCTCCTGTGGCTGATTCCGATTCTGATCTTTTTCGGCAAATTGCCCTACGTCATCCGATTGGTGAAGAACCACTTCGCCGCCGCGGGGATCCATCGGCACATGCGGGTGGGCAAGCGGGAGACCGGTGCCGTTCGCAAGGTATTGATGCAGTTCCCAGCCCGGGAGCTCGAGAGTCAGCCGATGCCGCGTTACGACCGCACCGACGATCGCTACGAATTGCTACGGAAATTCCAGGGACTACTCTCGCGACTCGGCTTCGACGGCATGATCGTGCTGATGGACCGCGTCGATGAACCGCACATGACCGGTGGCAAACCTGAGTTGATGCGTCGTTTCGTGTGGCCATTGCTCGACAACAAATTGCTCAAGCACCCTGGGCTCGGCTTCAAAATGATGCTGCCTGAAGAGCTGTACCGGGACACCGAGCGTGAAACGCGTGAATTCCACGAGCGGGCTCGGTTGGACAAGCAGAACGTGATCCCCGCCTTCCAGTGGACCGGCGAATCGCTTTACGATTTGACCCGTGCACGCATGAGCGCCTGTGCCGCCGAGGGCCAAACCCCCGAGCCCCGCGATCTCTTTGACGATTCGCTGTCGTACGAAAAGATGCTCGTCGCTTTTGAGTCGTTACGGGTACCGCGGCATTTGTTCCGTTTCCTCTACCGGGTGGTGTCTGAGCACTGCAATCGATTTACCGATTCGGACCCGCAATTCAAGATTGAAAAGTCCACGTTTGAGACGGTGTTAGCGGTTTACACGCGAGAAATGGCGCGTGAATGAGCGTTGACCATTCCCACAAATCAGTAAAAAAGATACGATTAGGGTGATTTTGACGCGCCCTATCGATCGATAGAATCGCTAAAGTCCCTGCCATCATGCCTTATGTGTGGATTGCGGCACCGTCGTTTCTCCCATCAGCTTCCTTTACCCCGCCCTCCCATGATCGACTCCAGCACTCCCCCGGCCACCACCAAGACGATCGAAACCGTTGCGGGTATTACCGTACGATTGTGCGGCGACTCGGGTGACGGGATGCAGTTGCTCGGGACCCAGTTGACCAATACGTCGGCGTTAGCGGGCAACGACGTCGCGACCTTCCCCGATTTCCCCGCTGAAATCCGCGCCCCCCGTGGGACTCGCGCGGGGGTCTCAGGGTTTCAGGTACAGTTTTCCAGCCATGAAATCTTCACACCCGGTGACACGCTTGACGCCCTGGTCGTGATGAACCCCGCCGCGATGGTCACCAATCTCAGTGACCTTCGCAAAGGTGGGATCCTGATTGCCAACGAAGACGGCTTCAACGACAAAGAATACAAACTCGCCAAAGTCGAGAGCAATCCACTCGATGCCGACGTGATCGATCAGTCCTATCGTGTCGTTCGCGTCGCGATGACGAAGCTGACCCGCGACGCGGTCAGTGAGTTTGGGTTGAGCTCGAAGTTTGCCGATCGCTGCAAGAACTTCTTCGCGATGGGTCTCGTGTACTGGTTGTTTGGTCGTTCGCTCGACCCCACGCTGCGTTTCATCGAGGAGAAATTCTCGAAGAAGCCCGACATCATGAACGCCAACATCGCCGCTCTGCGAGCGGGCTGGGCGTTTGGTGAAACGACAGAGGTGTTCGGGGAAAGCTATCAGGTCGAAGCGGCCAAGCTTGAGCCGGGCACATACCGCAACATCATGGGCAACCAAGCCCTGGCTTGGGGCCTGATTGCCGCCTCATCCGTCAGCAAGAAAGAGTTGTTCTACGGCACCTATCCGATCACGCCCGCCTCGGACATTTTGCACGAACTGACTCGCTACAAGAACTTTGGCGTGCGAACGTTCCAAGCCGAAGACGAAATCGCAGCCATTGGTGCCACCATCGGCGCGGCCTTTGGTGGTTCGATGGCTGTCACGGCGAGCAGCGGACCGGGGATCGCGTTGAAGGGGGAAGCAATGGGGCTGGGCATCATGCTCGAACTGCCCATGATTATCATCAACGTCCAGCGGGGTGGCCCCAGCACGGGTCTGCCGACGAAGACCGAACAGAGCGACCTGTTGCAGGCCATGTACGGTCGCAACGGTGAGGCACCGATGCCCATTCTCGCTCCCCGCTCGCCCGGCGATTGCTTCGCGATGGCCGTCGAGGCGTGGCGGATTGCCGTCGAGTGCATGGTCCCCGTGATGGTGCTTTCGGATGGTTACATTGCCAACGGCAGTGAACCGTGGAAGATCCCTGAAATCAGCGACCTGCCCGAAATCCAGTGCACGCACCCCGTGGCAAGTGATTCCGGTGAACCGTTCCTACCCTACGCTCGCAATGAGAACCTGGCCCGCCCGTGGGCCATTCCAGGCACACCAGAATTGATGCACCGCGTCGGGGGACTGGAAAAGGAAGACGGCACTGGCAATGTGTCGTACGATCCTGATAACCACCAACACATGACGGATATCCGCGCGGCCAAGGTTGCGAAGATCGCTGAGCGGATTCCTGCCCAGGAGGTCTTTGGTGCAACCTCTGGTGACGTCTTGGTCGTCTCTTGGGGTGGCACCTATGGGGCTTGCTTGACCGCCGTGGCACGCTGCCGTGACGCCGGGCACGATGTCAGTCATGCCCACATTCAGTACATGAATCCGATGCCCGCAAATATCGGCGAGTTGCTCCGTTCGTTCCGTACGATTCTCGTGCCCGAACTCAACACCGGACAGCTGCGAATGTTGCTGCGTGCGGAATTCCTCGTTGATTGCATCGGTATCAACAAGATCCAAGGCAAGCCGTTTGCGGTTTCTGAACTGGTCGATGAAATCACCCATCACGCCACGACGCTGCGTCAAGTCAAAGCCGGATAGCACTTCGATTCGGAACCTCACCGCGATCATGACCTCGAGTCATGATCCAACATCGAATGCCTCTCGAGTCGAATCCCACCTGACTCGCTGCCCAACATTACCCAACTCACTCCAAAGCCCATTTCCTTCTGGCTTTCCCATGAATCTACCCGTTCTCAAAGCTGCTGATTTCGCTTCCGATCAAGACGTCCGCTGGTGCCCTGGGTGTGGCGACTACTCGATCCTGGCGCAGATGAAGAAGATACTGCCTGAACTCGGGTATCCCCGTGAAAAGACGGTTTTCATCAGTGGCATCGGCTGCAGCAGCCGGTTCCCGTACTACATGAACACCTATGGGATGCACAGCATCCACGGCCGTGCTCCAACCTTTGCTACGGGCCTGAAATCAACTCGCCCGGAGCTCATGGTATGGGTCATTACGGGCGATGGCGACGCACTGTCGATCGGTGGGAATCACTTCATTCACTGCCTGCGCCGTAACCTCGATATCAACATCGTGCTGTTCAATAATCGCATCTATGGGTTGACCAAGGGTCAATACAGCCCAACGAGTGTCGAGGGACAGGTTACCAAGAGCACACCGATGGGCGCGATCGATCATCCGCTCAGCCCGCTCTCCGTTGCGCTCGCCGCCGAAGCGACGTTTGTGGCGCGTAGTGTCGATGCCCACGTCAAGCATCTCGGTGAGACGCTCAAGGCCGCCGCGGCGCACAAGGGCACCTCCCTCGTCGAGGTTTATCAGAACTGCAACGTGTTCAACGACGGTGCGATGGCCTACGCCCAGGAAAAGAAACAACGGGTGGAGAACGTCGTTGAACTCGAACATGGCAAGCCGCTGATCTTTGGCGCCAACGGTGAGAAAGCCGTTCGCATGACAGGCAGCCGCTTGGAAGTCGTCAACACCGCCGACGTGCCCACCGACGACCTGTTGATTCACGACGCTCATGAGCCGAACCCTGCCATCCAAATGATGCTCGCTCGGATGCGTTATCCAGAAATGCCTGAGCCGATCGGCGTGCTGCGATGCGTCGAGGGTATCGCCACCTACAATGACCAAATCAACGAACAGGTGACTGCTGCGAAAGCCAAGAAGGGCGAAGGCGACCTGAATGATCTGTTCCATTCAGGCGACACCTGGCAAGTTGCATGACATGTGGTGGTCACACTGACCCACCACGTTAGCGATCTGCCGTTTGGCACGACATTGACGTCACCGTTTGTGAGCCGAGTGCCGCAAGGCATCCGGTGACACCGCCAGACCGGCCGCTTACGCGTCTCGGCTCAATCGATCGACAAGGCCCGCTCGCGGGCGGAAGGCTCGTCGCTTTCGTAGCCCGAAGCGTCAGCGAGGGATGGGTTTCCAGACTGAAAATTTGACTTAAAGGATTAGATCATGGCTCGTGGAAAATCTTATGACAGTATCGCCCGTAGCATCGGTGATACCCCGATGGTGCAAATCAATCGATTGGTGCCCGCCGGCGGTGCGACAGTGTTTGCGAAATGCGAGTTTTTCCAACCGCTTAACAGCGTCAAGGATCGCATCGGCGTATCGATGATCGAGGCCGGTGAGCGAGACGGCAAGATCAACTCGGACACCCACATTGTCGAAGCGACCAGCGGCAATACCGGCATCGCACTGGCCTTCGTCTGTGCGGCCAAAGGCTACAAGCTCACCCTGACGATGCCCGAGTCGATGTCCGTCGAACGGCGAGCGCTGCTGCGTGCCATGGGTGCGAACCTCGTCCTGACGCCCGCGGGCGATGGGATGAATGGCGCGATCGCAACGGCGCAAAGCCTGGTCGACAAAACGGACAACTCCTTCATGCCTCAGCAGTTCGAGAACCCTGCCAACCCCGCAGTTCATGAAGCGACCACGGGGCCCGAAATCTGGGAAGATAGCGGCCACCAGATCGACGCGATCGTGGCAGGCGTGGGGACAGGCGGCACGATCACGGGCGTGGCTCGCTACCTGAAAAAAATAAATCCAGATTTTAAGGCGATCGCTGTCGAGCCGACCCACTCGGCCGTGATCAGTGGCGGTTCGCCGGGCAAACATCGGATCCAAGGCCTCGGTGCGGGATTCATCCCCAAGAACTTAGATACCTCGCTCATTGATGATGTTGTCTTGATCGATGACGAAGACGCGTTCGCATGGGGCAGGCGTCTGGCGAAAGAAGAAGGGATTGTTGCCGGGATCAGCAGCGGAGCCAATATGTGCGCCGCTGCCCAAGTCGCCGCCCGTCCAGAGATGAAGGGCAAACGCATCGTGACGATCATGTGCAGCCTCGGCGAACGCTATCTCAGCACGCCGCTATTCGGTGATCTCGGACTGTAGAGGGATGCGTCCCCGCACTCGACGACATCGGTAAAACCTCGTTGAACCGCGCGCCCATCGGGCCGCGTTTCATTGGCTTACGCGGGGCCATGCCCACGCCGTTTCACAAAACAACTTACGCACGCGTGCTTACTTGGAAGACCACGGAGAGCCACGCGACTATCTGAAGCTACACTTCATAGTATTCCTGTGGGGATTCACCGGTGTGCTGGGCGAGTTGATCGATCTTCCTTCGATCGAGCTCGTCTTCTATCGCTGTCTACTCTCGTCGATCACGTTGGGAGTGGTACTCGGTCCCAAGTGTCGCGTGCCGATACGCCGCGCCGCGGCCATGTTCGCGACCGGGGCCATTATCGGGTTGCACTGGGTACTGTTCTTTTTGGCGGTCAAGATCGCCAATGTCTCGGTGTGCATGGTCGGCGCCGCAACGATTTCGTTGTGGACGGCACTACTCGAACCGATCCTGGTGCCGGGGCGAGTATTCAAACGCATGGACCTTGCGTTTGGGGCACTCGTGATCGCGGCGGTCGCCATGATCTTCCAGAGTGAGATGCAGTATGCGGTGGGCTTCCTCGTCGCGATCACTGCAGCCATCGCCGCGGCCGTATTCTCGATCATCAATGGAGCGTTCGCCAAACACACCCCACACCGCGTGATCGCATGGTACGAATTGACGGGGGCCTGCGTGTTCTGCGCACTCAGTCTGCCGATTTCGGCCCGCTGGCTGAGCGAAGGACGGGGCCTGGACCTCGTCCCGGGGCCGATGGATTGGGTATGGTTGGTGGTGCTGGCCGAGGTATGCACGGTCTACGCCTACAGTGAATACGTCGCGTTGTTAAAACAGTTGTCCGTGTTCACGATCAACTTTGCCAATAACCTCGAACCTGTTTATGGGATCATTTTAGGCGGAGTGATCCTCGGCGATTACCACCACTTGGGCGTCGGTTTCTACATCGGCGCGGCGATGATCGCCGTTCTCGTTCTAACTCACACTCGCATGTCGCGTCGCAAGCGATTGACGATCGGTTGAGCGAAATCGTGCTGCCTCCAGGAGGGTGCGATCAACGCTCCCCTGACTTTGGTGGGGGCGATTGAAGCCTCACAGACCCTTGCCATGAGGGAACTTAAAAGCGGCACGATCTTTAGAGTCTGCGCGGACGATACAGGTCCAACTCCGCCCGTCCGGCCAGTCGAGCGTAGGTCTCCGCGATCTGTTGCCAACCGGCACGCAGCTCGTCGGCCGCTTCGGAATGGTCTGCGGAGGTGAGGCGATAGAAGTAGTCGACCGGCAACTCAAAATCTCGCCGCACCGACTCGATGGGGAGATCGGCAACGATGATGCACTCGCACTGAATTTGCTTGGAGTCATTCTCGCCGATGGGTTCACCGCTGAGTGTTAACACAAAATCCGGCGGGATTTCGCCATCGTCACCCTCCGACGTTTCGCCGTTTTCGTCGTCATCCTCATCGATCACGTCGACCAGCCCAATCGAGTCAACAAACGTGTTGGCGAAACATCGCCCGCGCAGCAAATCTGTCTCCAGCACCGATTGCAAACCGTCTTCGATCCACTGCCGCATGGTGATTGGCAACACGAATGCGGCCCCTTCACGCTGCGCCGTGATCGCTTCGATGGCCAGCGGTGAGAGACTTTGGTCGGGCAACATCGGCATCGCGTCCTCCCAGCGAGACGCGAGCGATTGATCGCCGAGCCAGTGACGGGCGAACCAATCGTTGACGAAGGTGGGGCCAATTCGCGGGTGCTTGATGCCAGCCGTCGAGGCCCAAGCATCCACGCCAGCGAGCAAGGTGACGTTGTAACCTAGGTATCGACCATACAGAGCGGCTTCAATTCCGAGGGGCGTCGTACCGAGCACAACGATCGTGCCCGGCGGATCGAGCGTAGGCAAGTCATCTGGGGCGGAATCGGAGGACATGGTGTCGTTCGTGGTGGTGCGTGCGGGTTGCTGGAATCCGCGGCTGGTTATACCTCACACATACTCCAGGTAGAACCTGTGCGGCGCGATTACCATTCAAATTGCGCGGGCAGGCGCATTCACTTTCCCCCCTTTCGTTTCCGAAGCAATTGAATTCGCCTCGCCCGAGGTATGGAAGTTCCACATCCTGGCATCCAAAGCCGATAAAATCAGGCTCATTCGGCGGACGAGCCAAAATGATTGCGATCGGCCTTCCAACAAAGACCGTGCGACATGCATGGTGTGACGACGAGGCCGATTTCTGCTGGCGGTACCTTCCCAGCGATGAATTCCGCATTGTCGCCCCTGCTGAAAAACAGTAGTGCGAGTTCCCGACAACCTCCGGCAGCAAGACGACGGTGCTCGAGAAAACCGAAACCCGAATACTGGGCGAATCATTGACTGCGACCGAAAGCCTCTCCGCCATCGCGACAGAATCACCGGAGCAATTCGGGTCGAAGCCGCGTTGGTTTGCGAGGGGAATGGCCGTGGGATTGCTGGCGATGGCGAGCCTGAATTCGCTGTCGTACTTTGTCCGCTCAGAGCACTGGGGTAGTTTGATCGGGCAGTCCCGTGGCCCCGGTGAAGCGATCGGCTTCCCGTTTAAGATCTGGGAGACCGGCAACATGTACGGTGGATACTTTGCCGACTACCCGATGATCGGACTGAACGTATTGGTCGGGGTCGTGTTGAGCCTACCGATTGCAATCCTCTTAGCGGCCCACGCCGATTGGCTCAACAAACTGCTGTTTGATAGTTTCGCAGAACTCGATCTCTTGGGCGGGAGCGATGCCTCATCGCAGCCGATCCAGTTCAGCTTGTTGAGCATGATGGTGGCGACGACGATTGCCGCCATCATTGCGATGATCGCCCGCTTGTTCGCGGCACGCGTCGAAACGTTGCTCGCCATTGATGCACTCGGGCCGTTGGTCCTCGTCTCCATCGCGATGCTGCCTCGCCATCTTTCGTGGCAACAGCGAGTTGGAATCATTGCTCCTGCGGCACTGATTTTGATCGCCGTCGCGATTGCGGTGGGTCATGCACTCTCGATCGAGTTCGACAAAGTACTGATGGGCATATTCTTATGCTGGACACCCCAGAGCGGGATCGCCGCGATCGTGATTGGGATCGTCGCGTTGGTGCAGATGTCGAGACAGCAAAGCGATCGCGACGCCGCCGAGCCACCCAAAAGCGACACGGGGCCAGGTGAGACGAATCACACCGTCTAGACTGTTCAGCCTTGTTCGCAGCGGGCAACGTCTTCCCAGCGGGCAAGGTCTTCGCAGCGGGCAAGGTCTTCCCAGCGGGCAAGGTCTTCGCAGTGAGTCATGCGTTCCCAGTGGACCGCGGGGCACCTGCCCACGCGGTCAACCTGGAAGGCTGCGAAGAGTCGGTGCATCAGCTCCATTAAAAATGGGGACGACCGAGAACGTGAACACCGTTGATGTCCAGATGAATGCCGCTACCAGAGCGGTAGCCAGGGTAGTATCCAGGCCGGTAACCTGAACGGTATCCGTATGGGATGGCGCCGTAGCCCGAACGATAGCGGTAACTCGGTGCGTAGGGTGAGATGCCGTACCGGTAACCGGCACCGTATCCGTGACCGACTCCGTGCCCGTGACCACCACGGTAATGACTGCCTTGGTGAGCGTGGTTACGATGGGCACCGTGGTTGCCATGACCTCCGTGGTGGCGGTCGGCGGCCGACGCGTTCGAAGCCGGGGCCAGAAAACTTAACGATACCGCCATGGCGGCGATTGCGAGCATGCGTTTCATTGGATTGTCCTGCGGGGGGGAAAGCGATGGCGAAAGCATTCCGCCATCGATAGTTATTTACAAGCACGTTACGTGCCAATCCAAAAACCACGTTATATATTACGCAAACCGAAAACAAATGACATCAAAACGACTACACCAATGTAGTCAAATCGACAACACCCGCGTTTTTTGCTTGCGTGCGGCAACTGAGTCGGGTGTCGCAGGCTATAACTGGCAAACATTCGCAGGCCTCTTCGCACCGATGCCCCAACAGACCGTTTCAATCGCATGGAAAAAATACAGATCACGGTCAGCTCGGTGGTTCCCGGCATCGACGATCCCGCTGACGCCTGTTGCGCCCGATTCGAACGACTGGTACGGGCGCGCGACGGTGTCGACCGGGTCCACGTCACCGCGAGTGAGGACGGATCGGCAGGTCAGTTCTGCATTCACTTCGACCCCTCGCTGATTTCGCTCTCCGAGGTGCGGGAACTAGCCCGTCGCACGGGCGCGCACCTCGATCAACGCTACGGCCACCTCAGCGTTCGAATCGAGTCCATAGCGGCGAGTCGTGCTTCGGCGATTGCCTCTCGATTGTCGCGTATCGATGGGGTTCTCGAAGCGGTCGTTTCGCCAGACGGAGCGGTCCGCGTGGAATATGATCGCCAACAGGCCAACGAAGCGGAGATCTCCCATACCTTGGAGGACTGGTCGTCACAAAGGGCCACCGAAGAGCCTCCCCAAGGTGAATCCGGCCATGATCATTCGCACTGCCATGACCATCACCACGGTGGCATTTTTGGCCCCCGGAGCGAGTTGATCTTCGCCATTCTCTGTGGCGTGTGTTTGCTGGTTGGCTGGCTGCTGGAGACAATCACGGCAAGCGACGAGTGGATCTCGATTGGTTGTTATGTCGCCGCCTACTTCTTTGGCGGATATTACACGATCAGCGAAGCGATTGAGAAAATTCGCTCGGGCAAGTTCGAGATTGATTTCCTGATGATCGTGGCGGCCGCGGGCGCAGCGTCTTTGGGTGCCTGGGCGGAGGGCTCGCTGCTGCTGTTTCTGTTCAGCATCGGGCATTCGCTCGAGGGCTACGCGATGGGTCGCGCGAAACGGGCGATCGAAGCGCTTTCGGAGATTGCGCCCTCAACGGCTCGGGTGCGACGTGATGGCACGGACTTCGAAGTCGCTGTCGAAGACCTGGTCGTCGGCGACATCGTCGTCGTTCAGCCCGACGAACGTGTTGCGGCGGACGGCTTTGTAATCCAAGGCGAAACCAGCATTGATCAAGCACCGATTACCGGCGAGAGCGTGCCGGTGGACAAACAACCCGTCGACGACGTGTCCGCTGCGGCCGCAGACCCCGAGTCGCTGGGGGCCGAACACCGCGTATTCGCGGGCACCATCAACCAATCCGGCGCGATCGAGATCCAAGTCACCAAGCTTGCCGCGGACAATACATTGGCGCGGGTCGTCACGATGGTACGTGAAGCCGAGACACGCGTCTCACCGACGCAAAAGTTCACCAAGAGGTTCGAGCTCTACTTCGTTCCATCGGTGATCACGATCGTGATCCTGCTGCTGTTCGCACCGCTGTTGATCGATGAAGCCTTCCGCGATTCGTTCTACCGGGCGATGGCGGTATTGGTGGCCGCGAGCCCCTGTGCGCTCGCGATTTCGACTCCGAGCGCCGTCCTGAGCGGGATCGGCAGGGCCGCTCGCGGGGGCATTCTCGTCAAGGGCGGCGGTCCGCTGGAGAGTCTCGGTGCCCTGGACGCGATCGCCTTTGATAAAACGGGCACCCTGACCACGGGCGAACCGAAAGTCACTGACGTCCGTGCCGCCCCAGGCGTCGACGAAACGGAACTGCTGCGAATGGTCGTCGCCGTAGAGAGCCTGAGTAAACACCCACTCGCCAAGGCCGTCGTGCGGGACGCCGTGAAACGACTCGCAGCGAGCGACGAGCAACGCGAGAGCGCAGGTTTGCTGGCGACAGATCTGACCAGTCTGGCGACAGATCTGACCAGTCTCACGGGGCGTGGCCTGCGCGCGGTTGTCCAGGGCGAACTCGTTCACGTGGGCAACGCGAGATTGTTTCGTGAAGTCGACGGGGCAGCGTTGCCAGAGGCGATTCGTTCAACGGACGATTCACTGCAGCAAGCGGGCCGCACGACCATGATCGTTCGCGTGGGAGACCGCTATCTCGGCGTGATCGGCCTGATGGACACGCCCCGGGACGCGTCCGCGAAAACGATTTCCAGGCTCCGAGAGCTGGGTATCAAGCGGATGATCATGATCTCGGGTGACAACCAGCGAGTTGCCGATGCGATCGCCCGTGAGGTGGGTCTCGACGAGGCCCACGGCGGACTGATGCCAGCGGACAAGGTCGCTGAGATTGAGAAGCTGCAGAGCGCCGGCGGGGTGGCCATGGTGGGTGATGGCGTCAACGACGCGCCCGCGATGGCAGCCGCGTCGGTGGGGATCGCGATGGGCGCCGCAGGCAGCGACGTCGCATTGGAAACCGCCGACGTGGCGCTGATGGCGGACAACCTCGAGCATCTGACGCTAGCGATCGGCCTGAGCCGTGCCACTCGCCGGATCATCCGTCAAAACCTATGGATGAGCCTGGGGATGGTCGCTTTCCTCGTCCCCGCAACCATTCTCGGACTCGACATCGGGCCCGCTGTGGCGCTTCATGAGGGTAGCACGTTGGTGGTCGTCATCAATGCGTTGCGACTGATGGCCTATCGCGAATGACTCAGTCGCGATCGGAAAGACTGTTATTGATAGCGGGTATCCTGCTCATTGCCGTCAACCTCCGCCCGGCCCTGGCCAGCGTTGGACCGCTGGTCGATGACATCCACCTGGCGACCGGCCTGAGCAACTCCATGCTGGGACTGCTGACGACGCTGCCACTGGTTGCCTTCGCGGTGATTTCGGCGTTGACCCCGCTGTTCACTCGCCGTTTCGGCATTGGCGGCACGCTACTCGGAGCGATGGGGTTGCTGGCCGTTGGCGCCGCGCTACGATCCATCGACTCGGTTCCCGCTTTGTATCTAGGCACCGTTTTGGCGGGCATCGCGATCGCGTTTGGCAATGTACTATTGCCCAGTCTCGCCAAACGCAACTTTGCATCTCATTCGGGAGTGGTCACCAGCCTCTATTCAGGCGCGATGGGATTGGGGGCCTCGCTCGCAGCGGGTCTCAGCGTTCCCCTCGCCGCTCACCTCACACTGGGCTGGCGTGGGGCGCTCGGATTCTGGTCGATCCCTGCGTTGATCGCCTTTGTGGTTTGGCTACCCCAACTGAGTCGTCTACGACGATCCGAATCGAAACGCAGCTTCCAACAGGCCATACGGGATCTGGGGACGTCCGTGCTGGCGTGGAAAGTCGCTCTGTTCATGGGGCTGCAGTCGCTCACGTTCTACGTGGTCTTGGCTTGGTTGCCTGCCATCATCATGGACCGAGGATTTGATGCTGAGTTTTCCGGATGGATGCTTTCATTGTCGCAGGCCACCGGGGTCATCGGTTCCTTGATCATTCCGATTTTGGCGGGGAAGCGTGCCGATCAGCGCGCCATTGTCTTGTTTTTGGCGGCGATCGAACTGGCGGCACTCGCTGGACTGCTGCTCGCGCAGGGCACCTTCATTATTCTCTGGGTATCTGTTCTCGGGTTCGTCTTGGGTGGTTCATTTGGGTTGTCGCTGCTGTTTCTAGTCGTTCGATCCAAACACACCGAGACGGCAACGGAACTTTCGGGGATGGCCCAATCGATTGGCTATCTCGTCGCCGCGACAGGCCCCACCGTGTTCGGAAGCCTATTTGACCTGACCGGATCCTGGTCCCTTCCACTGATCTGCTTGTTCTTCACCACAGGGATCAAACTCTACGTCGGTTTAGGAGCGGGAGCCCCGGAAACTGTCGACTGAGCCCCGGCTCTCAACGGCCCGTTAGCCTGGACCGCTAAATCTCTGCATGGTGCGCGATGAGCATGCCACATACTCAGACGTTGGATCGAGGAGCGATCCATGACACGATAAGCTCCCTCGCCCTGCCTACTCCGCCACTGCTTGCACGCATGGAAGTGGTTTGGCGATCTCCGGATTGGACTGCGTGAAGTCGTACCCCAACGCTGCGGCGACGGTTGCTGCGACCTGTGATTGGGTGAGCTGGAGATGATCGGCGTGTCCCGGCTGGATGCCTGGCCCCATGGCGGCGGCCCAGATCACGTCGCAGCCTGGGATCGAAGTACTATGCGATTTCCATGAGATCGGATCATCGCCTCGGCCGTGGTCCGACGTGATGATCAACGTTGTGTTGTCGCGGTATCCGTCCATGGACTGAACCGTCTCCCACAACTGGCGGACGTAATCGTCATTGCGTTGAGCGGACTCGAGATACAGATCATACCGCCCCTCATGCGCCCAATCGTCGACCTCACCGAAGGACACGTAGAGCACGCGTGGACGCTGACTCTGCAAATAGATCTGTGCGGCTTTGAAGGTGAAGTAGTCATAACGCACGCTGCTCCATAGATGCGGGGTCTCGGCGGCGAGAACATCGAGTTGCTGCAGTTCATGGAGACGTTGTTCGTCGGCGTCATTTCCCGCCGGGAGAACGTCAGCCACTGGCATCCACCCGGCGTTCACCAATACGCCACTGCGTTTGTCATTGATGATGTATGGGAACACATCCCATGAACAGAACGCGGCGACGCGGCCGTTGAGATCGGGCTTGCGATTGAGCCATTCCAGCACCGTGATATTCTCGTTGTACACCTTCGCGTTGGAATCTACTGCGGGATCAGCATGCCCGCACAACAACTCGTTGTACCCGGGATAGGAAAAGTGACGATTGTTGGTGAGGCGGACCGACGACTCTTCGGCGGGATTTCCGTAGAGCACGCCTTCGGTGGCGACCTTCGACCACAGAAAGGGCATGAGTTTCTCGCGGCCGACAGCGGGGTCCTCGACCAAGAATCGTTCTTGGGTCTCACGAAGATTCTTGGCACCGGCCTCTGTCGAGATCAAGCGTTCGTCTGCGCCGCGAAAGACGTCCTGCCAACGCATCCCATCGAGAGTCACCAGCAACACGTTGCGATCCGATGGTCGTCCCGCGTTCTCTGCCGAAGAGGTCGATGGCGGCGACTGGGCCATCACCGCATGTCCGGATACCAGACTGCTCAAACCGATCCAGCAGCATGTAAAAAGAAGTAACTTCAATCGCGCGTGAGTCATTTTTCGTTTCGTGATCGTGTGGGGCGGGATGCCGCCAGTGGTATTGTGTTAGCCTAGTGTCGCTCTGAGCGACGTCCTGTCACTGAGCGACGATTCTAACCCCAAACCAGTCCCCGATGTTGCCCACTAGACGCACCCCATGAACGCAGCGATTTCACGATGGATGTTGTCGGGCGGTCCCGTGCTGGCGATCGTTGTTGCGGTCGCGTGTTTCTGGGGAGGGCTGCCAGCGCCGGCATGCGCGTGTGCGGGAGTCGGGGTTGTCTGCGCGGTGTGGTGGATTTTCGAATGTGTGTCACTAGCCGTTGTGGGTTTAGTTCCGTTCGTGTTCTTGCCACTGTTGGGTGTCGTCGGACACCAAGAGATCGCGTCCGCTTACGGTCACACCGTCATCCTGTTGTTGCTCGGGGGTTTTTTATTGTCCGCAGCGATGGAACGCAGCGGCGCGCATCGCCGCATCGCGATTGCGATGGTGCGATTGGTCGGTGGCACCAGTGGCAAACGTTTAGTCCTGGGATTCATGTTGGCGACAGCGGTACTGTCGATGTGGATCAGCAATTCCGCGACGGCGTTGATGATGCTGCCGATCGCGATGGCGGTGTTGCAACAATCCGGTGACCCACGTCTGCGAACACCGCTGCTGCTAGGGATCGCCTACTCAGCGAGCGTGGGCGGTATGGCGACACCGATTGGAACACCGCCCAATGTCGTCTTCATGGGGCAGTTTCTTGAACGCACCGGGCACGAGATGCCATTCGCGACGTGGATGTCGATCGGGCTGCCGATCACGCTGATTTTACTACCGATCATTTGGTGGTGGCTGACGCGTGGGGTGGGATCGATGCAGCCCATCGAGATGCCTTCGATCGGCCCCATGCAGATCAACGAGCGGCGTGTGCTCATGGTATTTGCCATCACGGCGCTGCTGTGGATCTTTCGCGCCGGACCATGGGGCGGTTGGTCGGCACTGTTGCCGACCGAGAGGGGGATGGTGGGTGATTCCACGGTGGCGCTCGGGGCGGCCTTGATGATGTTTCTGGTTCCGAGTGGTCGGCGGCGCAAGGAGCATGCGGAGTCGATTTCGGCGGGCGGAGCGTTCGATCGACAATCGGCAACTGTCGGTCAACCGTCCACCGCGTTTGATCAAAAGTGCGAGCGTTTGTTGGACTGGGAGACCGCAGCAAAAATCCCCTGGGGAATTCTGGTGATGTTCGGTGGCGGGATGGCTTTGGCGCGTGGGTTCCAGGACTCGGGACTGAGCGCCGCCATCGGACATCAACTAACCTTCATGGCTGGGGCACCGACGTGGTTGATCGTGCTGGCCGTGTGCTGTTTGGTGACATTCATGACGGAGATCACCAGCAGTACGGCCACTGCGATGCTGCTACTACCGATTCTCGGCGAACTCGCTGTTCAGCTCGACTTGCCGCCTGCGATGCTGATGGTGCCGGGCACGATCAGTTGTTCGTGTGCCTTCATGTTGCCGGTTGCCACGCCTCCCAATGCGATCGTGTTTGGCGCCGGCGGGATCAGCACCGAGGAGATGGCCCGCACGGGACTGGTTCTTAACCTGATCGCCGCCGTGGTCGTCACGGGTCTATGCCTGGCGTTGATGTCTTAGTTCCAGTTTTGCACTTTCCGCATGCTATCCGGCGAGCGTCGCCAGGAACGTGAGCAGACGTCTGGAATTATCGTCGGGTGTCGCAGCGAGCGACACCCCCGATAATTTCTCTTCCCAGGATTTGCGGCGTAGCGTCGTGAGCATGTCCGCGAAGCTCGGTTCAGACTTCCAGTGGTACCAAGGTCGATTCGGAAACTGGAGTTCCTCGTGGCCTTCGGTCGCGAACCACAGGATCGACAGGCTGTACAGGAACATCGCCATCGGAGCGGTTCGTTCGACCGCTTTGGGAGTGCGGTTCGCCGGATCTTCTAGTCCGAGATGTTGCTTGCAATCGAAGTGCGTCACTTCAATCGACCAACGTTGCGAGAAGATCGAAAGAATTTCCTGGGGCTTCATCGACACGTCGGTGCAGTAAAAGATTCGTGTCGGCCGCTGACCCACGGTGTCTTGCGAGAGCACCAGGCGAAGCAGTCGGTCGTTGCCGGCTTTGTAGTACAGTCCCGTGCGAGTTTTCACCCGCAGCGATCCGTGCAGCCCGTATTGATCGTAGTGGAGCGTTTGCCAACGTGAACTGTCCTGCTCCCAAGCAGCGGCATCTTTCAACCGCTCACCTTTCTTACGGCGAGGCCCACGACGGACGGTTGTTTCTTGAGGGGCCGGTGAGTAGAGCGCCGCCTTGGCATGAACTGGGCCAATCAACTCAAAGTTCTCAGGCAACTTCGACAGCACGCTCTTGCCGCTGTAAAGACTGTCGACGACGAGAATGAACTGGCGATCTGGGAACCATGCAGCAACCATGGCCACCATCTCAGCCATCAGTTCAGGCCGTGTTTTATGGGCTTTTGGATCGGGTTTGTTTTTCTTCTTGGCGTTCTCAGCTGCCTTCTTCTTAGCTGCTGCGGCTTGCTTGGCCTGCTTGGATGCGGCACGCACCTGCGCGGCGGTGGGATTCTTCTTGCGTTTGCCTTTCCCTTTGGCGAGCCCCTGGCGATTGCGATAGAGCCTCATGCAAATCGGCAGAGAAAAGACTTTCGTCGGTGCCCACCATGGATGAGCAATCACGATGCACAGGTCCACCCAATCGTGCCCCCAGTGACAAATTTTCTTGGACTTCGACGAACTCAACGCATCGTGGTGCATTCCAGCACCAAAGATCCCCAGGCCGCGTTTACGACAGAGGGTGTCATCCCCCGAAAGCACGATCGTGGCATCGGCACCGATCAAGTTGTTCAGGATCAACTGGGCCAACAGTTTCCAGAGATGATCGATGTCCCAAGCCGCTTGCGAGAAGAAGCGGTGGTAATCAGAGAAATGCCCGTTGCCAACGGAGTCGCTGGAAATAATCAGATCGGTGACATAGCGATGTCGGGCTGACAGAATCCAGCCGGTCATCAACAGGCGAAACGTTTGGAAGCTGGGAGCGGTGAAAGCTGGGGAGAACGTGCGTAGCAGAGTCTCGAACGAACTGGTAAGTTCCATGGTGGGCGGCTTCCGTGCCAAAGGATTTGAAAGTTTGAAGGTTCAAATCTCATTGGAACGGGCCGCCTTTTTCGTGCCAATATCAGTTAGCAAAAAGTGCAAAACTGGAACTTAGGAACGAGCGGAAAATCTCTGTCTGAAATTGTGGTCGAACGCTCCGCGGTCGACGATTCCGACCGCGGAGCGTTCGGCCACTTATTTCCCGCTCGTTCCCTAGCAGCGTGTTGATTCATGAGCCGAGTCGCGTGCGCGGACGGGTGGCTCGTGTTACCCGATGCCGTACGGCATTTGGATCATGATTGCCGGTCGAACTTCGACTAAAACAACAGTCTGTTGGGTGTCCGGTGAGCAATCACCCTGGATGAGGAACCGCCCGGATCCTCGAGGTGCCGCAGCGGCATGATTAACGAGAAATCGTTCGCCTGCGCCAGACTTTCTTTTTTCCCCGGCGCAGCTTACGCTGTAGCCTCAGTTTGGTGGGATCGATGTGACAAACCGATGGGAAATGAAATGCGAATTGGTGTGCCGGTCGAGACCTGGCCGGGTGAACTCAGAACCGCGCTCGTACCGAGCAATGCGAAAAAGCTGATCAGCAGCGGATTCGAGATAACAGCGCAGTCAGGTTTGGGACTCGCGTCGGGATTCTCGGACGAAGCCTACACGCAGGCAGGCGTTTCGGTCGTAGCCGATCGCGGCGAGGTACTCTCGCAAGCGGACCTCGTCTTACGCGTCCGCCAACCCGAACCGGGCGATATCGAGTCACTCAAAAGTGGCTGCGTGCACGTCAGTTTCCTCGACCCCATGAACCGCCGCGACTTGGTCGACGCGATGGCCGCCCGCGGCGTCACGGCGTTGTCGATGGAAATGATTCCGCGGAGCACGCGGGCGCAGAAGATGGACGCTCTCTCGTCCCAAGCGAACTTAGCTGGCTACGTGACGGTGATCGCGGCGGCCTACCACTGCCCCAAAATTTTCCCCATGATGATGACGCCCTCGGGCACGATTCGCCCGGCAAGGGTGTTTGTCATCGGCGCCGGCGTAGCGGGACTGCAAGCCATCGCGACAGCGAAACGCCTGGGAGCTCGCGTCGAAGCATTCGACACGCGTCCGGTCGTCGCCGAGCAAGTTCGCTCATTGGGTGCCAAGTTTGTCGAAATCGATCTGGGCGAAGTCGGCCAGACCGATCAGGGGTACGCCAAAGCGCTCACGCCGGAACAAGTCGAGTTGCAGAAGGCGGGGCAAGCCAAAGTGATTGCGGAGTCGGACATCGTGATCACGACGGCCCAGTTGTTCGGTCGCCCCGCACCGCAGATCGTGACCGCGGAAATGGTGTCCTCGATGCAACCCGGCAGCGTCTTGGTGGACATGGCGGTGGAGTCGGGCGGCAATGTCGAAGGCAGCGTACTCGACGAAATTGTTGATGTCGGGGGCGTGAAGATCTTCGGTCTCGGCAATTTACCGTCGCAGGTCAGCCGCAGTGCGAGCGAAATGTATTCCAATAACTTGTGCAATCTGATCGACGAGTTCTGGGATTCCGAAGCGAAAGAGTGGAAGATGTCGCCCGACGATGAGATTGTCCAAGCCGCCGTGATCACACGCGATGGCAAAATTGTTCATCCCATGATTCAAAACAAATAGTCACTTAAGGCCCCAAAAATGGAAACCGTTTTTTTAGGTTTCGTTTTGATGCTCTCGATCTTCTTAGGTTTTGAGCTGATCTCGAAAGTCCCCGCGACCTTGCACACGCCGCTGATGTCGGGCGCCAATGCGATCTCCGGTATCACGGTGGTCGGTGCGATCACCTTGGCCGGCGGCGAATTAGCGGGCTGGGCAACGGGGCTCGCCGCCCTGGCCGTGTTTTTTGCCACCGTCAACGTGGTCGGCGGTTACATGGTGACCGACCGCATGCTGTCCATGTTCAAAAAGAAGGATGAACCGGAGACACGCTCATGAACGAGGAACTGATCGGCGCCGCGTATATCGTCTCGGCAATTCTGTTTATCTTTGGGCTAAAACTACTCGGCTCGCCCGCGACTGCTGTGCGGGGCAACCAACTGTCCTCCCTGGGCATGCTGGTGGCCGTTGTCGTCACGCTCGGTTCGCATGAGATCATCGACTACCGCTGGATCGCCGTCGCCGCCGTGCTCGGTACCATCGTGGGTGTTGTCACGGCCCAGCGGGTGGCCATGACGGGCATGCCCGAAATGGTCGCGTTGCTCAATGGGTCGGGCGGTCTCGCCAGCCTATTGCTTGGTTGGGCAGCGCTCGATCTGGGCGGTGGTGACAGCGACAGCGACCCGCAATCCGCCTTCACAATCGTAACCGTTTTGCTGTCGATTTTGATCGGTGGCGTTACCTTTTCGGGCAGTATCGTGGCCTGGGGGAAACTTTCGGAGGCAATCCCTAGCCGCTCGATTCGATTTCCCGGCCAACAGATCGTGAGCATGGTGTTACTCGTCGCCACGATCGGATGCGGCATCGCCATGGTGGCGCAACCCGAGACCTGGGCCGCGACACTGATCTATGTCGTCATCGCACTGTCAGTGCTACTCGGCGTGATGGCGGTGATCCCGATTGGCGGTGCCGACATGCCCGTCGTGATCTCGCTGCTGAACAGCTATTCAGGGCTCGCCGCATGTGCCGCAGGCCTGGCAATTAACAATACGATTTTGATTGTCGCGGGGGCACTCGTCGGTGCAGCGGGCATCATCCTGACGAACATCATGTGCAAGGCGATGAACCGTTCGCTCAGCAACGTGCTGTTCTCCGGATTCACCGCCGCAAAGGCTGCGACGAAGGTCGAAGGCGAAGTCAAACCGATCAATCCTGACGATGCCTATTTGATCCTGGAAGCCGCCTCGTCGGTGGTGATGGTCCCTGGTTATGGAATGGCCGTTGCCCAAGCACAGCACGTTGTCTGCGAACTCGGCGAATTGCTGGAGCAAAACGGGGCCGAGGTGAGCTACGCCATCCATCCCGTTGCGGGGCGGATGCCAGGGCACATGAATGTGTTGTTGGCCGAAGCAAATGTGCCGTATGATCAACTGATCGAGATGGACGACATCAATCGTCGGATTGAAAATGTCGACGTGGTCATCGTGATCGGTGCCAACGACGTGGTCAATCCAGCGGCGCGTGAGGACGAGAACAGCCCCATCTACGGGATGCCGATTATCAACGTCGATCAAGCCCGCACGGTGTTCGTTCTCAAACGCTCGATGGCGTCTGGTTTCTCCGGCGTCGACAATCCTTTGTTCTTCAAGCAGAATACGCGAATGCTCTTTGGCGATGCCAAACAATCAATTTCGAAAGTGATTTCGGCGTTCAAAAACTAACGCGACTTTTCATTTGGTCAACACGCTCCTGCTGCCGGAACTTCGCGAGATGCTGGCGTTTAGCCAGGAGGCGGAACTGCGAGAATTCTGCACGGCATTGAATGCCGGGCGGACGGCCGAGTTCATGGAAGGTCTCGATAACGCTGATGCATGGCGAGTGCTCCAGTTCGCCGAGCCAGAGCGACGGGCGGAGATCTTTGGATACTTCGATGAAGATCGGCAACTCGCGATGCTCGCGAGCGAACCGCCCGCAGAGACGGCGAGGTTAATTGAAGAGATACCGGCGGACGATCGTGTCGACCTGATCCAAGGTTTGCCGACCGATGCGGTCGACGAGATCCTGCCGCTACTGCCCACCAGCGAACGACGCGACATTGAACGGCTGCGGTCGTACCCGGAGGACACCGCCGGGGCATTGATGACGACCGAAGTCGCCAAACTGGCAGAGAAGCTCACCGTCGGCCAAGCCTTTGAGGAGCTCGCGGCAATCGCCAGCGGCTTGGAAACGATCTATTATCTGTATATCGTCGATGACAATAATTTGCTCCGTGGGATCGTCTCGACCCGGCAACTCGTTTCATCGCTGAAGAACAAGTCGCTGACCCTCGGCGAGTTAATGGAGACCGACATCGTCGCGGCACTTGCCGGTGAGGACCAAGAATCCGTGGCCGAGAAGGTTGAGCGATTCAACCTGCTGGCCATCCCCGTGATTGACTCGGGTCGTCAGATGCTCGGCATCATCACGCACGATGACGTGATCGACGTCGTTCGCGATGAGCTGACCGAGGACGCTCAGCGGATCGCAGCGGTCGAACCCTTCGACGACGACTTTCTCCGCATCGGGCTCTTCACCCTTTCCTACAAACGGGGCCTGTGGTTAACGATTCTCTTTTTTGCCGCCTTGTTGACTGCGTTCGCATTGCGGCACTACGAGGGCGAACTCGCCGTCAACGCGTGGTTGGTATGGTTCATCCCACTGATCATTAGCTCCGGCGGCAACTCGGGCAGCCAGTCAGCGACCTTGGTGATCACCGCAATGACAGGTGGTGAAGTCGAATTGTCCGACTTGCCCAAGGTGCTCACACGGGAGGTTTGCATTGCTTTCATGCTGGGCGGCTTCTTGGCAACGTTCGGCTTCGTGGTCGCCTTGTTCGTTGCGCCCTCGGCGATCGCGGCAACGGTAATCCCCATCACCCTGCTGAGCGTGATCGTGTGTGGCTGCCTGTGTGGCGTCACGCTGCCGATCCTGTTCAAACGGCTGGGCCTCGACCCCGCTCTGATGAGCAATCCGTTCGTGGCTGGGATCGTGGACATTCTCGGCATCGTGATCTATATCAACGTCGCCAGACTGATCCTGGGCTAGTGCGGGGGCCATCACGACGGGCTGCCTGCGTTGGACCTCTCTCCAAACAGTGAGGCGTGCGGGCCCCGGCCAGCGTCTCGGGCACCACCGCACAGGCGCCCCGGCTCACACCATGGCCGCCTGTCAATATGATCCATTCGCCCCGGTCACAACGGAAACCTTCAAGGTTGTGGCAGATCGCTCTCTTCACCGACGTCGTCGCCTGCAACGATCCGATCGATCGCGTTCAGGATCGCAAAAATGGTGCTCTCCACACTGTCCGTACTAACACCGACCCCGCGATACGTACGGCCTTTGTGTTCGACCTCCAAGTTAACTTCGGCGATCGCATCGCGTCCGAGCGTAGCACTGCGGACGCGAAAATCCTTGCACACCAGTTCAATGCCCGTGATTTTCTCGACAGCCCAAAACGCGGCATCAATCGGCCCGTCGCCCTGTTCAACCTGTTCGGTGAACTCCTCGCCACCGTGGCCGAGGGTGACACGCACGCGAGGCGTCTGGCTGCGGGAACTGGTCACTTCGTAATCCAGCAAACTCCACTGCGACGTCTCCGGTCCACTGGTTTGTTGCTGGACCAGAGCCACGATGTCGCCATCATAGATTTCCTTTTTCTTATCTGCGAGTATCTTGAAGTTTTCAAAGACCTGCTGCAGCTGTTCACCGCTGATCGTGAAGCCCAACTGTTTTGCACGATCGGCCAAGGCCGCCCGGCCGCTGTGCTTGCCCAACACCAAATCGGTCTTGGCAAACCCCACTTCCTCCGGTGACATGATCTCGTACGTGCTGCGTTCTTTCAGCATCCCGTCTTGATGGATCCCCGATTCATGGGCAAACGCGTTGCGGCCCACAATCGCTTTGTTTCGCTGGACATGGATCCCCGTGGTTTTGCTCACCAAGCGGCTGACGGGCACGAGCCGGCGTGAGTTGACCCCCGTGGTCAGATTCAAGCAGTCCCGCCTCGTTTGGATCGCCATCACAATTTCCTCCAGGGCAGCGTTGCCAGCTCGCTCGCCGATCCCATTGATCGTGCATTCGATTTGGCCGGCACCGCCAGCGACGGCCGCCAACGAGTTCGCAACGGCCATCCCCAAATCGTTGTGGCAGTGCGTGCTCAAGACCGCTTTATCGATATTCGGGACGCGGTTGCGGAGCATTTGGAATCGCTCGAAGACTTCTTCGGGCGTCGCATAGCCGACCGTATCGGGGACATTGATCGTCGTGGCCCCCGCGTCGATGGCGGCCTCGACGACCCGGCACAAGAAATCGTGCTCGGTGCGGCAGGCGTCCTCGGGTGAGAACTCGACGTCATCGCAGTGCGATACCGCCCGCTGCACGCCCGCGATCGCTCGTTCGACAATCTCATCGGTCGTCATCCGCAATTTGAATTGACGGTGGATCGCGCTGGTTGCCAAGAAAACGTGAATGCGACTGCTCGGGGCCACCTTGAGTGCCTCCCAAGCTCGGTCGATGTCCTTTTCGTTGCAGCGAGCCAACCCGCAGATGGTCGCGCCGCGAATGGTTGCCGCAATTTGCCGAACGGCTTCGAAGTCGCCTGGCGAGGCAATCGGGAATCCGGCTTCGATCACATCGACGCCCATGTCAGCCAACGCCGCGGCCACTTCGAGCTTTTCGGCCAGATTCATACTCGCGCCAGGCGACTGTTCGCCGTCGCGAAGCGTGGTGTCGAAGATGCGAATATGACGCGGCGCGGCGCCGGGTACCGGTTCACCTGAGAAGGAATCCGCGACGGGCGTGGGATCGGACATGGCAGTTCAAAAGTTGGTGTGAAAGGAAAGAGAGTGGCGAAAGATGGCGGACGACGGGCATACAAAAAAAGCCCGAGACGCAATTTCAGGCGGCTCGGGCTAATTCGTGTTCAGCGGTGTGCGGAAAAGCGACGTTCTAAAGTCACACGACGAATCGGCTCGAGCTGCCGGGAAGCAGACCGAGGTCGAGGAGAAGTCGTAGGGCTAGTCGATTTCGCATGTTTTTCAGGATAATCAGAGCATCGCGTGCGCGTCAAGTGGTGCGGAATGCACCCCGCTTGTCACCCATGACCGGCAAAGGAGCCGTGGGGTTCGCAGTCCATTTTGCCCGCGAAGACGTTTTTGCATCCCGGGGTTACCGATGCCTCGACCAAACGCAAGGCCGGTTAACAACCGATCACGACCAGGGTATCCCTCGCCCGGCAGGGTCCCCGCGGGCTGCATTCTAAACATGATTGGAAAAAAATCCATTAAGCTGTTGGCGGAAAGCCACCTTTGCGAGCTGCCTGTTCTTTGGCAACCGCACTCACAATCGCCAACTTCGACCGGTACGGCCCCCATCATGCCATCGAATCTGACTCACATCCGATTGCCAAAACCGTTCCGTTCGTTGGACCGGACTTCACCCTCCCTCTGGGACGGTGCGGGAAGGGGATGGCACTCCAGGGTTCTGGCACGGGCACAGAGCCTTCTCAATACGGTCGTCGTCCTGATCGGACTGGGCGCACTGCACTGCTGCCATGCCGACGAAACCGCAGCGATTGGCTCCCACATCTCTCGACCGTCTCACATTGTGCTGGTCATGAGCGATGACCAGGGATGGGGCCAGACCGGGTACTACCATCATCCACTTCTCAAGACTCCGCACCTCGATGCCATGGCAGCCAATGGGCTGCGTCTGGATCGCTTCTATGCCGGTGGACCGGTGTGTTCGCCGACTCGCGCGAGCGTGCTGACGGGGAGGACACACGACCGCACGGGAGTTCGTTCCCATGGCGATGCTCTCCGCCATCAAGAGAAAACTCTCCCTCAAGCGATGCAGGATGCCGGGTTCGCTACCGGACATTTTGGCAAATGGCATCTCAATGGCTTGCGTGGGGCAGGCGCCCCCATTTTGGCAAGTGATTCACATCATCCCGGAACCTTTGGCTTCGACGAATGGTTGTCAGTCACCAACTTTTTCGATCTCAATCCGATCCTAAGTCGCCAGGGCGAGTTCGAAGACTTCAGCGGCGACTCCTCCGAGGTCATTGTCGCTGAGGCGCTCCAGTTCATTGGACGCCAACATCAATCCAACAAGCCTTCGTTCACCGTGATTTGGTACGGGTCTCCGCACAGTCCGTTTCTCGCTAATCCCGACGACACCGCGAGTTTTGACCAGCTCGGCGAAAAAGGGAAACAGCATCACGGCGAATTGGTGGCCATGGATCGAAGTCTCGGTACGCTGCGTTCGGGCTTGAGTGAGCTGGGTATCGCAGACAAGACACTCGTCTGGTTCAACAGCGACAATGGTGGATTGCCAGGTGTTGGTGCTGACTCCGTCGGAGGGCTGCGTGGGTTCAAGGGATCCGTCTACGAAGGTGGGCTGCGTGTGCCAGGAATCGTCGAGTGGCCAGCGGCTATCAAACCACGGATCTCCGAATATCCGTCAGGCGTCGTCGATATTTTCCCGACCCTGGCCGAGCTGGTGGGGATCTCACGCGATCACGCGGGCAGCCCGCTCGATGGAATCAGTCTTGTACCTCTTTTCACCAACGACCTCACCCGGCGTGAAAAGCCGCTGCCATTTCAGTACAACGACAAGACCGTTCTGATCGACAACGACGACAAATTGATCCTCGACCGAAAAACAGGCCGTATCGAACTGTACGACCTCAAGGCTGACCCTCGCGAGTCCACCAACCTGGCAGATTCCCAACCGGAAAGAGCCGCCGCGTTGAAGCAGCAGACGATCGAACTGAGCCAATCGATCGCCGACAGTGATACGGGAAGCGACTATCCCGAGCGAAAATTGCTCAAAGAAAAGCCGGGTCGCCGCTTTTGGGTGCAGCAGCCGGAATACCAGCCGTATCTCGATCAGCTGCTAGCTCGCCCGGAGTACCAACGTGAAAGCAAGCGATGACACCACGGTCGACCACGTCGAAAGTCGCGGGGCGACGACGTGGATAGAGCTTGGGACACATGGCCTCATTCAGAACGTGAAGAAATGATCAAAAGCTCCCGACGAATCCGTGTCATGACACATTTCGTTTCTGGTACGGCTATGCTGGTGGCCCAATGACCGACTGGGGCGCGCCTCTTTTAGACATCGCTCGGTGGGCGATCAACGAGTCCCCGATCGAGATCCGCAGCCGTGGGGACTTGCCGGTCGCTGACGAAGGCCGCAATGGCATCATGCTCACGGGCACGAAGGGTCAGTTCTTCGTCAGCCGCGGGACGATCTCAGGCGAACCAATCCAAGAGTTGACTGCGATGCCGCTGCGCCGTGAAGACTTTACGCTGTATGCACACGACAACGTCCAGCGACCCGAGCGTGTGGGCAAACTCGATACGATGACCAATCGCCCGGGTTTCGAGATCGTTTAACCCTTTAACAGTAGAGCCAATGAAGATGCCTGAATTAACATCCAATCTTTCGCGTCGTCAGTTCACGCTCGCTTCTGCGGCCGCGGTGAGTTCCCTTGCGTTGCAAGCGAGCGGTTCGCCAACGGCCGCCGCAGAGAACGACAGCGAACCATTTCAACTCAACTACCTGCTCGCGTCGAGCTTGTATGGGCATATCTCGCTCGGCGATATTCTTCCCGAAGTCGCCAAGACAGGCGCCAAGGCGATCGATCTGTGGCCGCGTCCCCACGGCAGCCAGCGAGAACTGCTCGACGCGATCGGCGAGGAAAAATTCCTCGACATGCTCAGCAAATACAATGTCACGGTGGGCTGCTTGTCCCGTTTCGACCTCAGCGCAGCGAATCGACAAGTGGCGATGCGCCAAGAGCTCAGCCTGGCAGGACGTTTGGGGTGTCACTGCGTTGTGACGGCAGGGCGGGGCCCCAAAAACTTAAAGGGCGGGGAACTGAAATCGGCTGTCAAACAATTTGTCGAGGACCAGCGGCCGAACATTGAGGTGGCAGAGGCCAACGGTGTCCGACTGGCCATTGAGAACCATGCCAACAACCTGATCAACTCACCCGACTCACTCAAGTGGCTCGCTGAATTGACACCCTCGTCGAGTTTGGCAATCGCACTGGCCCCCTATCACCTGCCGCAAGATCCGGCATTGATCGCGGGTCTGATTGAATCGCTCGGCCCCTCGATCGCCCTCTTTTACGCGTGGGAGCACGGCATGGGCAGCATGAAACGCCTGCCCAAGGAACAGGAGTTGATGCAAATGCCCGGACGTGGCATGTTTGACTTTCAGCCGCTCGTCGCGGCACTCCAGAAGATCCAGTTCACCGGCTGGACGGAGATTTTCATGCACCCCGTGCCACGGGGCATTCCAATTCTGGAAAGCGAAGCGATGGTGACCGACGAAATTAATGCTGCCCGAACATATTTAGAAGGAATGGTCCGATGAAACCCAAAGTGCTAATCGTTATCGGCGATGCTGCGGAAACACTCGACACGATGTACCCGTATTACCGGTTGATTGAAGCTGGATTCCAACCCATCGTGGCGGGCCCCGAGGTTCATCGATATCAGATGGTCTTGCATGAGGTGAAACCCGGATGGACGATCACGAAAGAATGGGAAGGCTACACGATCCAGTCTGACATTGCGTTTCGGGATATCAATCCAGACGAATATCTCGGCATTTTCTTCAGTGGCGGGCGTGCTCCCGAATACATTCGCGAGGATCCGGATTTGATCCGCGTGACGAAGCATTTCTTTGCGATCGATGCACCGATCATGAGCGTCTGTCACGGAGTCGAGATCCCCGCCCGCGCGGGCTGTGTTCAAGGCCGGCGCATGGCCACGGTCGCGAAATGCCAGTTCGATTTAGAAGTCTGCGGCGGGGTCTACGTCGACGAACCCTGTGTGATTGACCGTAATTTGGTTTCCGGTCGAACCTTCCACGACAACGGCGCGTTCGTCGGTCCGTGGATCAAACTGCTCGAGGAAAAACACCGGCAGCAAGCCTAGGGGCGTGTTGATTTTTTAAGCCGAGTCGCGTGAGCGGCCGACTGGCTCGTGTTGCCCGATGCCTGACGGTATTCGGCCCACTGTTGCCGGCCGAACGGTGACTGAATCAACAGCCTGGTAAGGGACCGAAGCCATGCACCTGCCGAAAGAAAGAGTCCGTCCGGGTTTACCGGGGGCAGATCCAGCATGTTGGATTTTGGAGGGCAGGGCGGTGGGAGCGGGTAGCGGACGGACGTCAGCACGCGTGCTGACGCCCCGCAATGCCGAAAAACGTCCCGAATTGACCCGGAGACCTGGGAACCGTAAAATTCCCCGCTTTTCTTGCGGGCGATCATTCTATGAACCAAGCGATTGCGAAAGCGGACACCCTAATCGAGGCGATGGGGTGGATCCGCCGTTTTCGTGGTAAGACGACCGTCATCAAACTCGGCGGCAGCTTGCTCGAAGATCGCGAGGCGTTGCATCACCTGCTGCTCGACGTGATCTTCATGGAAACCGTGGGGCTTCGTCCGATCGTGGTGCATGGTGGCGGCAAAGCGATCACGCAAGCGATGGCGGACGCGGGCATCCAAGCCGAGTTCATTCGTGGCCGAAGAGTGACCGATGCGCCCTCGCTAAAAGTCGTCGAGCAGGTCTTGGCGGGTGATCTGAACATTGAGATCACGCAAATGATGGAGAAGCTCGGTGGGCGGGCGATGAATCTGTCCCCCCGCACGACCTGTGTCCTGCATGGAGAAAAGCTGCTCGACCCGGACGGTGCCGATTTGGGATTCGTCGGCAAGGTCACCAGCGTCGATCGTGACGTCGTCGAGAGCCTCGCGTACACCGACCAAGTCCCCGTGATTCCGTCGCTGTGCTACGACTCGGAAGGGCAGCTCTACAATGTCAATGCCGACACGGCCGCGATGGCGGTCGCTCAATCGCTCGGGGCCGACAAGCTCGTGTTCCTGTCAGACGTCAACGGGGTTCGTCGAGACGAGCAGGACCCGAGCTCCATCATCCCCGCCATGTCTGCGGTCGAGGCGCGCCAGCTCATCACCGACGGGGTGATTCGTGGCGGCATGATCCCCAAGGTCGAAGCCTGCTTAGAAACGCTCGATCGTGGCGTTCAAAAAGTCCACATCATCGACGGCCGCTTGCGCCACTCCTTGCTGCTGGAAATCTTCACCACCGATGGCGTGGGAACTGAGATCCACGCATGAGCGACGCACAGCGCGCGACGGCTTGGCTCGATGCAGACGCCGGAAAAATCTCCGCTACTGGACGTGACTGTCAATACCTGGCGGCGGCCAGTGCGCAGTGGGCACAATCGCACTGGGGCGGTGAGGGCGTCGATTCGGCAGCCCCGGCTCGCGGGTTGGCCGAGCGTCTGCGCGTGCTAACGGACCACGACGAACGCGGTATCGCGACCTGTCTCACGGCAGCGTCGCTGGAAAACCTGCTGCAATACGCATTGGTTCTATGCCGCCTTCATCACCAATCCAACAGCGACGCAACAGCGTCCGGGGACACTAGCCGCGTGACGTCACGCTGCCTGGTCGCAGTGGGCAGTGACCACGGCCGCGGTATCGTCGGCCGCATGGCAAGCGGTCGGGCGGATTCCCGTTCTCCTGAATGGCCGCTCGTTCCCGGGTTCACCCACGCCCCACTCGAGTCGCTCGCCGAACGCATTGATGACACGGTCGCGATGGTGCTGGTCTCGCCGATTGACGTCCACGACAGGATGCAGGCAATCTCTGGCGATCAACTCATGGCGATTCGGGAGGCCTGCGATCGCCACGGGGCCTGCCTGGCCATCGATCACAGTCGAATTCCACCGCAGGGTGGTGGCCAATTCTGGGTGCATGAGGCGATCGCGTCCATCACAGCCGACGCCGTGATCATGTCCGCGGGGCTGACCGGGGGTACCGAGGGTGGGCTGCTGACGCTCAGCGAACGACTCGCCCAACACGCTCCGACACTCGCTGCCTATGAGCCCGAGTTGTCCTCCAACTCATGGGTTTCGGCAATTGCCGCCGCCACACTCGATCAATGGATTGAGCACTCATGGTGTGACGTGGGGCTCGATGAGCTACCCACGGAACTGGCCGGCCGCTTGGCAGGCCGCGAATGCGTCCGTGATTTGCACGTTACCGGCCGGACGATCGGCATAGAACTCGATATTCCAGCGGCGCAGTGGGTCAAGGCCGCCGCAGAGCATCAGCTCGGCGTCGCGACAGCCGGCGAATTCGCTGTCGCAATGCAACCTCCTCTCATCCTCAGCCCCAACGACATCGCCAATCTGTGCGATCGAGTCGATCAGGTCTTCGACTGGATCGAGCTAGAGGAACAGCAAAAAACCACCACCGCGCCCCGCTCTGAGAACCTTGCACCCGAAGAATCAGTCCTCAAGGACTCAGACCCCGAAGATTCAGATCTCGAAGATTCAGATCTCGAAGACTCAGATCCCGAAGAATCAGATCCCGAAGAATCAGATCCCGAAGAATCAGATCCCGAAGACTCAGATCCCGAAGATTCAGATCCCGAAGAATCAGATCCCGAAGACCCAGATCTCGAAGACTCAGATCTCGAAGATTCAGATCCCGAAGACTCAGATCTCGAAGACCCAGATCTCGAAGACCCAGATCCCGAAGACCCAGATCCCGAAGAATCAGATCTCGAAGAACCAGATCTCGAAGAATCGGCCCCTGAGGAATTGCTGCAACAAACCGCTGGCGATTCAGAATATGATGTGGGCGAAAACGACACTCTCGACGATGATGTCGATGAGGAATTGCGCCCAGACGAAGACAATCACTCCCCGGCTATGAATACTGAACCGGAAATCCAATCATGAGACACCTGCTCACCCTGTTCGATCTCGAACCGAATGAACTTTATTCTATTCTCGCCACCGCGAGGTACCTCAAAGAGAAACTCCGCAGTGGCCACCGCCCGCCGATCTTGGCGCGTCATACCCTGGCGCTGCTGTTTGAGAAACCGAGTCTGCGGACGCGCGTGAGTTTTGAGACGGGCATGACCCAACTGGGCGGCGGAAGCCTGTTCCTGGGCGACGAGGTGGGCTGGGGGAAACGTGAGTCGCCCGCCGATTTCACAAACGTCTTGGGGCAATTCGTCGACGCGGTGGCCTGCCGCTCGAAAACGCACGAGCGCGTCGAGGAACTGGCCAGCTTCAATGCGATGCCGGTCATTAACAGCCTGACCGATCTGTCACATCCCTGCCAAGCGATCGCCGATGTGCTGACGATCCAAGAAGCATTTGGATCGCTGACCGGGCGGCACGTCGTCTTTGTCGGCGACGGAAATAATGTGTCCCGCTCACTCGCCTTGGCCTGCGCGATGCTCGGCATGCGATTCACGCTCGCCCGGCCCGATGGCTACGAACTCGACCAGCCCTGGTTGGACCGGATTGCAGCCCGCTACCCCAATGCCCAGATCGATCAGGTCAGTGATCCGCTGGTCGCCGTGAAACACGCCGATGCGATCTACACCGATGTGTGGACAAGCATGGGCCAGGAAGCCGAATCGAAGATTCGTCGACAAGCGTTCGCAGACTACCAGCTCAATGCCGAGTTGATGGCCGCAGCCCCACCCACCGCTCGCGTCCTACACTGCCTGCCTGCCGTTCGCGGCGAGGAGATCACCGACGAAGTGATCGACGGCTCACAGAGCGACGTGATCAACCAGGCGGGCAATCGCATGCACGCGCAGAAAGCTCTCCTGGTGTTCCTCTTGCGTCCCGAATGGATCGCTGAGCACGTCCCCCAGACCGCGACTGCCTAGCCACTTCCGCAGCGTGCCGATCACTCGTGACGCCAATTGACTGCGGACGACCAGGCACACGATAACGGGAAATTGCGGGTCATTTTGCAGGGAACGCATCCCGATGATGCGGAGCACTGGGCAGGAGGCGACCGCATGACATGAGCTCGGCGGGAACGCCACGTCAAGCTGATTTCCGCCCTTCGATTCCCAGGGTTCCGATGACTCCCCACGGAAACCGTCCCGTCCTGCACCCCAATCATGGAATTTAAAATGAAAATTGCTCTGCTCACCCTCCCGCTCATCCTCTTGGCCGTGAGCGTCCACGCTGCTGAACCGATGACACTGCGGCTACTCAGCTACAACATCCATCATGGTGAAGGCGTCGACGGCAAACTCGACCTGCCACGGATCGCCGATGTGATTCGCTCCGTCCAGCCTGACCTGGTGGCGTTACAAGAAGTCGACCAGAACGTGAAGCGATCCGACGACGTCGACCAGCCTGCCGAACTAGCGCGGCTGACGGACATGCATGTCGCCTTTGGAAAAAACATCCCACTGCAGGGCGGCCACTACGGTAACGCGATCCTCTCAAAGTTCCCGATCGACGACCACAACAATCAACTCTTGCCCAACGTCGGCATTGGTGAACAGCGGGGCGTGCTGACGGCGCGCCTATCCGTACCCAAGCTGGCGTCCCCGCTGCACCTGCTGGCAACTCACCTGGATCATCGTGGCAACGACGCCGAACGCGTGCAATCAGCCGAATTCATCAACAATCTGATCAAACCGGCGACATCCCCAGCATTCCTGATGGGGGACATGAACGATCGCATCGGCAGCCAAACGCTCACTCGCTTGGGAACCGTTTGGAAACGGACCAACGAGGAAGCGATGCCAACGATCCCCGTGGGGCAACCCACTCGGCAAATCGATTTCATCCTGTTTCATCCCACCGAAATGTGGCAAGTGATTGAAACGCGAGTGCTCGACGAGGCCGTCGCCTCGGATCACCGAGCCATCCTCAGCGTACTCGAACTCCGCGCAGAATAACTGCCGCAAACGGGTCCGCGAAATCGTGGGGGTTGCCGCGTTCTCTTTGGCTTGCGCTTTGATTCCATGGGGTGCGAAAACCACACAACGCCCCCTCTCTGCCACGAATCATGAGGAGAGAGGGGTGGGTGTTTCCATGAGCCTAGTCGCGTAAGGAACACGCGGAAAATTACGGTCTGAAATTCTGGTCGAACGCGCCGCGGTCGACCATTGCGACCGCGGAGCGTTCGGCCACTTATCTTCCGCTCGCTCCTAAGCAGCCCGGTAGCACGCGTAACCCAATGCTTTACAGCATTCGGCTCACCGCTGCCGGTTGAACGGCAACGACACCAATGGGCCGCGAGCGTCCCAACGGCCGATCAACTGAAACACGTTTCCAGGCCAGCCTACGCCCTGCGTGATCGCCCAACGGATCGTTCGAGAACGTCGCCCTAGGATACGAAAACAGCCATGGGCTCTCGCTCATGGCTGCATGGTAGTACCGTTTGGCGGCTCGGTGTGCCGGTCGTCCCGCGAGACGACCAGCATCACCCAATACTTCTACAGTTCAGCCGACGTTCCACTCAATGGTCCGTCGGCAGAACGTCGATCGAAGAAACGCGACCTAAGAATCGCCACCCGATGGGAACAGTGGCCCGGCACTGCCGAGTCCACCCTTGAGGCTGCCTTCGTCGAGCGTTGCAGGAACACCGGACTCGGCAGCTTCCGCTGCAGCGGCTGATTTCTCTTGTTCTTCGCTCCAGCCCACTCGTTTGAGCGACAGGCCGATCTTACGTTCGTCGGTATCAACGCGAAGCACCTTGACTTCGATTTGATCGCCAACCTTGACGACTTCTTCGGGGTCTTCGACCTTATGGTCGGCCAACTCGCTGACGTGGAGCAGACCTTCGAGGCCATCTTCGAGGCCGATGAAGACACCGAAATTGGTGATCTTGGTGACTTCGCCCTTGACCAACTGGCCAGGCTGATACTTGTCAGGAATGTCGCCATCCCATGGATCGTTATCGAGTTGTTTCAGACCCAATGCGATACGGCGGCGTTGTTCGTCGACGCTGAGGATGCGGCACGCGATTTCCTGCCCTTTCTCCAGCACTTCGCTGGGGTGAGCAATCTTGCGGGTCCATGACATGTCACTGACGTGCAGCAAGCCATCGATACCTTCTTCGAGTTCGATAAACGCCCCGTAGTTGGTAAGGTTTCGCACCTTGCCCGTGACGTCTTTGCCCTCGGGATATTTCTCGAGCACATCGTCCCATGGGTTCTTCAGTGTCTGTTTCATGCCGAGGGACAGTTGCTGCCCTTCGGGGTCGACACCGAGGATCATGACTTCGATTTGGTCGCCGATGTTGACCAATTCGCTCGGGTGGTTGACGCGTTTGGTCCAGCTCATTTCGCTGATGTGGACCAAGCCTTCGATACCTGGCTCGAGTTTGACGAAAGCACCGTAGCTCATCACGTTGACAACTTCGCCCGGATGTCGTGATTCGACGGGGTACTTGCCTTCGATGTTTTCCCACGGGTTGCGATCTTTTTGCTTCAGACCCAACGCAATTTTTTGCTTTTCGCGATCGATGTGAAGCACTTTGACTTCGATTTCTTGGTCGATCGAAACCATTTCGGTGGGGTGACCGATGCGTTCCCAAGCCATGTCGGTGATGTGCAGCAGGCCATCGATGCCGCCGAGGTCGACGAACGCCCCGAAATCGGCGATATTTTTGACGATGCCGGTACGGATTTGACCGACTTCGAGTTCCTGCATCAGGTAGGTGCGATCTTCCTCGCGTTGACGTTCGATCAGGCTACGACGGCTGATGACGATGTTGCGGCGGGTATCGTCGATCTTAAGCACTTCGGCTTGCACGACACGGCCGATGAAATCGCCGATGTCGCCGGGACGACGGATATCCACTTGGCTGCCTGGCAAGAAGACGTTGACGCCGATATCGACGAGCAAACCGCCCTTGATCTTGCGAATCACGGTACCGGTGACCACTTGGCCCTCGGCAACCGTTTCCATCATCTCTTCCCACTCGATGATCTTTTCGGCTTTTCGCTTGCTCAGCGAGATCATGCCGTACGGATCGTCGGCGGCGCCGAGCTCGTCCTCCATCTCTTCGATGAGGACCTTGACCACGTCGCCTACTTTCGGCGGATCTTCTTCGGGGCCCCATTCATCCAGGCCAACGGTACCTTCGCTCTTGAAGCCGACGTCGATTAACGCCCATTCGTCGTTGAGTTCAACGATTCGGCCTTCGACGATGTTCCCTGAATTGTAATCCTGCTCCTCAGCAGCAAAATTCTCGATCATCCATTCTTCGACCTCATCCTCCGGAGCCATGAGGGCCAAGTCTGCCAGGATATCGTCGTCTTCAAGTGAACGGATGAGGTTGCGGTTGACCATAAATCAATACCAGGGGCGAAGCAAACTAGCGAGCACTGGTCCGATTGGGCTCGCGGCGGCTCACCCCGATGGGGTTGAGGGTAGTTGTTAAAAGGGGGACCAGTTTCGGGCGTCAAAGCCTAGTGGGGGTAGGCTACCAAACAAGTATTAGCGTCACAACGCCGTTGTTGCGGAAACTCGCGAGAGATTCACGGTTTTGCGCTCTAGACATCATCCCTCCTGCTTTCCTAAAAGCAGGACGTTCGTAGCTTCTAACGCTTCTGATTCGCAAAGAGAAAACCATGGAATTCAACTTTTTCGACTGGCTCCGCGACGGCGTTCGTCAATCCGTCCTACTCGGTGTGAGCGATGCGGTCGAGCAGATCGGCACGCCCGACAACGCCTCGGAAATCAACCCTGAAGTCGCGGCTCTATTCGGAGACGCCAGCAGCGGGGGGGGCACGGCCACCAAACGCAAGCGGGTCACACGCAAGGGAACCACCCAAAAACGTCTCGGCAAATCGCTGCAAGAACTCAACCCGCCCGCAAAATAGGAGCGTGCAGCGAGGAAAAACCGCTACGTTTTGTGCGGCAACACTCCCCACTGCTCACGCGATTCGCTCTGTGGAGGAATTCCGTCGAGCTGGTCCCGAATCGCGTGGACGCAATGCGGTTTCGATCGGAACCGACGGCGCTAGCCACGGGCGTGACGCGGGAAGAACCACACGTCAGGCCCGCCGCGAGCGCCGTCGACTCACCCGGACGAACAACCCACAGGACCAACGATAAAATGTGGCAATTGACGCCCGCTCGCTGCTCACAACCGAAACGTTGACCGCTGTTTTGTGTTATCCAAACAGGTCACTGTGGTATCCAAAGCGAAAATTACCTACGCTAGGCCTCATCCAGCCAACACGCGACGCTGCGGCGTTGAGTATGATGGTTGAGGAATGACCGTTACCGAATCTTCGTTGCTCGCGAAGGGGAAACATGAAAATCAGACTCAGTGTTCAATCAGGCAGCCATGCTGGCAAGGAAATCGAAGTAGGCCAAGAGAAGTTTCTGATCGGCCGTAGCGATTCCTGTCAATTGCGTCCCAAGAGCGAGTCCGTCAGCCGTAAACACTGCATTATTGCCGTCCAGGACGGTCGTGTTTTGGTGCAGGACCTGAAAAGTCGTAACGGAACGTTCGTCAATGAAAAACGGCTGCCGCCCGATAAAGCCAAGGTCCTCAAGGACGGCGACATGCTCCGGGTGGGCAAACTCAGCTTCGGTGTGGTGATCGAGCATGGTTTGCATGCGGCCAAAAAACCCGAGGTCAAAAGCATTGCCGATGCCGCCGAACGCACCCACGCCGAGGGTTCGTCGGACAGTCGCTTCGAAGAAGTGGATGTCAGCTCGTGGCTCGACGAAGCCGATGCGGTTGACCGCGTCCGGAAAATGAATGACCCGGATACGCGTCACCTCACCCTGCAAGAACAGGATGACCCCGATACCGACAGCAGTGAACTGTCCGTTAACGCAACCATCGTCGCCGACCAAACGGGTGCTGCGAACGACACCGATGGGAAGGCGGGCGACGCCAGTGGCGACAAGGCCAAGAAGTTCAAACGGCCTGAAAAGCAAAAGCCGGGCAAACTGCCCCAAGGCATCAAGAAAGAGATGACTGACACCTCGCGTGACGCGGCCGACGACGCACTCAAGCGATTTTTCAGCGGGCGCTAATCGAACAGCGAGACCATCAAACGCGTCGAATCAAACGCAACGACCGTCGCCAGGCGGTGACATTCACGTTTTGGGAAATCCACGTTCTGGCGAACGTAGCCACTCGGTTTCGATCATTCGCTGTCGCGAACGCACCACTGCCTCGTTCTACCTCCGGCACTTCCCGTCATGAGCCTGTCCTCGGAAACCTTCGCAGTCCTGCCCGATGCGTCGCATTCCAATGCCGCATTGGTCAACCGGTTTCGGCAGCGCGACGAGTCGGCGTTCACGGAGATTTTTGAGCGTCATCGGCATTTGGTCTATCGCGTTTGCTTGCGTTACGTCGGCCATCATCACGACGCGGAAGACATCACGCAAGAAACATTTCGACGGGCCGCCCAGGCGATGCCGAGTGTGGATTCGCAGCGTCCTCTCGAGCCTTGGTTGGTCACGATTGCGGCCAATCGCTGCCGCAGCTTTCTATCTCGCAGGAAGCATGATCGCCGCGTCAACTCGCTGCATGAAGTCAGCGCGCCCTGCGGCACGGAGCCCGATAGTGCACGCCGTCTTTCCCTGAGCGAACAACTCGATCGCGCGCTCGATCGACTGCCTGCCGAACAACGCCGCGCATTCGAGCTCGTCCACCAACAAGAATGCTCATACCTCGAAGCGGCGCGGGAGATGGATCGCCCCTTGGGGACGATCAAAACCTGGGTCCGCCGCGCCAAGCAAGACCTGCAAGACACGCTGCTCGCAGCGGACGCTCCCGACGTCTCCATGCAACCGGGAACGCCGGCGTCCATTGACGCGCCCGCTGCCGTGACTGAAACCGCACGCGCCACTGCTAAAAATCGTGGTCTGGGCCTGCGAAGAGGTGCCGTCGCCTTCGTCGCCTCTGTCGTGCTGGTCAGCTATTTTGGAATCCCGAGACCCAGCCGACCGGAGATTTCATCCGTCGCGTCGGTGGGGGAACGGACGGGCGGGGCTCCCGCGAGCATCACCGCACCGGCCTCCACCACGAATCCGCTGGCAATGGGAATGCTGGATCGACAGAGCGGTCTCGCGGCCACGGACTGGCAGTGGGTGTCACTCAGCGCGTTCGTACACACCCGCTGGAATGCCGACGACGTCGACGCCTTGCCACTCGGGCAGTGGATGCGTCAGACATCACCGGCCTTGGATCATTTACGCTCAACGATCAAACCGTTCGAGTCGACACTGCACCGAGTTGCCGAGCTGTTCCAATGCGAATTAGCGCAGATCGCCCCGCCAACGGGGACGACCTTGGGGCAGCCCCGCAACGAGGGCCCCGACAACGATTCCTCTGTCATTGACGCCGCTCGGCTGGACGAACTCGGGAGCGCCGCCGCAGCAATGACGCCGCTGCGGTGCTCGATTTCATGAAAATTTCAGCTGCCTGCCCGGTGCGTTTTCGCGGCGTTTGCTTCGCTGCTGCGACGCTCCTCACGCTGCTTGGCTACGCCGTTCGGTCGCCTGCCGAGCAACTGATCACGCTCCGCAACGGTGTCACATTGCGGGGTGTCTATATTGAACTGCCCACTCTGAATGAAAATTCATTCTCCGTGGGTGCGGATGGAGGGATTCAAATGCGTCCGATCTGGTCGATCGATGACGGCCTTCGCCGCACCTATGTTCATCGGCGTGGCATGGTCAACAACGAACCGGTGGAGGTTCCCGACCTCGGGCTCCGCATGGAATTCCCCCAACCGGTACCGGCGGGTGCGAACGAAGTCGGCGCGCTCGGTCAGATCCTTGGCGTGACACCCCTGAATGAATACGGGCGACGGCAGATGACCGTCCGCGGCACCGATGGCTCACCGACGACGATCTACCAAGGCTTGACGGAGCTGACCTCCCGATATGCAAAGCTGGAGGCCCTCAAGTCGGATGCACCGATGCGGCTGGACATGCGAGTGGCCACCGAGTCCATCGACACGCCAGCACTGCAACGGATCTTTGGCAAATTACTGGACCAAAACGATCCCGACGCGAGACTCGAAGAGGTGCGGTTCTTCATCGAAGCGGAGCGGTATGGAGACGCCCTGAGCGAACTGCAGGCGATCCTCCGTAAATTCCCCGAGCAACAAGAACTCAAGCCGCAACGGGCTGCGCTCGTCGAGCGACATGCGATGCAGTTGTTCGACCAAGCCCAACTGCGGCGCGCATCCGGACAGCCTGCGATTGCCAAAGCGATCTTAGACAACTTCCCGCTCGGTCGCGTCAGTCGAGTCACCCGACTGCGTGTCGAAGATGAACTCGGCCAAATTAAGAAGCTGGAGACACAACAAGCAGAAACGGTCGCGAATCTGCGAAAACTCGTGGGGAAACTCTCCCAGGCGGACAAGACTGCATTGACGAACATCGTCGAGGAAATCGATCGCAACCTATCTCCCAACACACTCAGCCGCTTAAGCGATTTCATCCGACTGGGAGGCAACGATGCCATCCCGGTGCAGCAGCGTGTCGCCCTGGCCATCGCCGGCTGGATGTTAGGCAGCGGATCGGGTGAGCAGAACCTGGTAATCGTGATCTCGCAGGTGGAGGTTCGAGAACTCGTCGCACAGTACTTGGCACATCCCGACCCGAAGGTGCGTGGCGTGTTGATGGAAAACCTAAAGCGGCTCGAAGGAGCCAGTGCCGAAGCGATCGCAAAGATGCTTCCGTTGCTGCCACCGCCACTGGCGAGTGACCAGGCCATCGCGATCCACCGAGGCCAGAATGATTCGGCCGAGAAACCGTCCCCACCGCCGTTTCATGTACCGGTCGACGCTGTTGCCGACGAGTCCGTGCTCGGCATGTATCACATCGGTCCCGACCAGGCTGCCTTCGAAGCCGCCCAGGCTGCTGATCCGTTGGCGGTTCCCGAAGCGGCCTACCTCGTTCAGCTGCCACCGGAATACGACCCGCTCCGCCAATATCCCTGCATCGTCGCACTGCATGCTGCGGGCGCGCCTGCCGAAACGCAACTGAACTGGTGGGCGGGCGTACCGAGCGAGCGATTTCTCAGTCCTGTCGCAGCGGAGGGCGAGTCCGCGACTCCCCAGGGTCAAGACGCTGCCCCCACACAGGCGGGCAGCGACGAAGCGACCGATCCTCAGCCGACGCCAGCGTCAATGCAATCCATGCGACTCGGCCACGCTGCCCAAAACGGGTTTATCGTCGTGACTCCACGCTGGACACGTGGCGGACAGCAAGACTACGAGTACACGATGCGTGAACACGACGCGGTTCTGCGAAGTGTTCGCGGGGCCATGCGGCGGTTCTCAATTGATTCCGACCGGATTTTCATTGGCGGCCATGGGGCGGGTGGGACCGCCGCGTGGGACATCGCCCTGTCCCATCCCGATATCTGGGCCGGGATGATCGCGATCGGCGCCGAACCCCGCAAAACACTCCAGCACTATGACGCGAACGCAGTCTACGTGCCGACGTACATCGTCATGGGTGAGAAAGATGGGCGTCCGCTCAAACGCAACGGCGCCGTCTACGACGATTACATGACTTACCAACACGATGCGATGGTGGTGATGTATCGCGGACGGGGGAAAGAATTCTTCTACGAAGAGAGCAAACGCATCTACAACTGGATGATGACGCCCGAGCACAGCCGTGGCAAATTCCCACAGGAGATCGAAGTGGTTTCGATGCGTCAGGGCGATCGCTTTTTCTGGTGGTTAGAGTGGGACGAATCGCTCCCTGATACGGTCATCAACCCCATCCTGTGGGGAGAAGCGACACGCGTTAAGGCGGCCAAGGTGTCAGCAAATATCAGTGCCAACAATGAAATCCGGATCTCCCAGGCACCCGCGAACGCCTTCACCGTGTGGCTCTCGCCGGAGATGCCAATCGATTTTGCCTCGCAAATCGCGGTGCGATACCGCGGACAACGCCGCGACTTTCGCTTCACGGGCGAATTTCAGACGATGCTCGATGACGTCCGAAGTCGCGCCGATCGAAAACGCCCCTTCTGGGGACGAGTGTCCATTCCGTAAGTGGCCCCCCCCGGCGTCACGAGAATCCGGCAGGTAGCGGCTCAGACGGGCGAAACCGTCTGGCGATAATTTGCCAGCACGCTCAAACGAACCTTGGCCCAGAGTTTGCGTAAACCTTGGCCCAGAGTTTGCGTATGACAAGCCGTGCGAGCTGCAGACTGCCGAAATGGCGGTTCCTGACCTCGCTCGGCAAGACCTTTCCTATTTTCCGGTAGAGCACTGCAATGATGATGTACCTGCTGTTTGTGATTCCACCATTTTTGCTGGGGCTATACGCCCAGTGGAAGGTGAAATCGGCATTCGCTCAGATGAGCGAGGTGCCAGCACGCATGTCGGGAGCGACAGCGGCTCGCAAAATGCTCGATGCATCCGGTTTGCAATCAGTCGCCATTGAACAGGTGCCTGGAAAGCTATCGGACCACTACGATCCGCGAGCCAAAGTGCTGCGACTGAGTCCTGAGGTTTACAACGGGCACTCGATGGCATCCCTCGGCGTCGCCTGCCACGAGGCCGGTCATGCGTTCCAGGACGCGCAAGGGTATGCACCCTTGGTGATCCGCAATATGGCTGTCCCCGCAGCAAATTTCGGCAGCGGTATCGGTGCCACGCTATTGTTCGTGGGAGCGATCTTTACCTATCCAGCACTGATGTGGATCGGGGTGATTTCGTTCTCCGCCGTCGTGTTTTTCCAGCTCGTCAACCTGCCTGTTGAGTTTGATGCGTCTAACCGGGCACGGGAGCATCTGGTCAGCGATGGCTTGATCACCGCCCAGGAAGAGCCGTACGTCGCCAAGGTACTCAACGCCGCCGCACTGACGTACGTCGCCGCAACACTGCAGTCGATCATGACGTTGGCCTACTACCTCTTTATCCTGCTGGGTCGTCGTGATTGAACCCGAATCGGTCTCGCCCACTAGCCCCGTCGACTATTTCTCCGCCCTCGATCCGCCTGAGTCTCTCCAGACCAAGGCGGACGGGCCGACGGGTAAACTGCCGCTCAGTGACGAAATCCTGCGTCAATGGACCAGCGGCGATCTCTTTGGATTGACGCAGAGTGTCGGCATGGGTTTTGACCCGCGCCGCGTGCTCGGCGATCAGTACCTGGTGCTGAGCACACAGGGTGGCGTTCGCAATCCGGACGGCACGCCCGCTGCGTTGGGTTATCACACCGGGCACTGGGAAGTCGGCATCCTCGTCCGCGCGGCCGCCGAACAGATCGAAGCCCATGGCGGTGTTCCGTTTGCCGCCTTTGTCAGCGACCCCTGTGACGGTCGCACGCAGGGCACCCACGGCATGTTCGACTCGCTGCCGTACCGCAACGACGCCGCGATCGTGATGCGGCGGCTGATCCGCTCGCTGCCCCAGCGGAAAGGCGTGATCGGGATCGCCACCTGTGACAAGGGATTACCCGCCATGATGATGGCCTTGGCGGGCACCGGACACCTCGCCAATGTGCTCGTCCCCGGTGGCGTGACCTTGCCGCCGACCGTCGGAGAAGACGCCGGCAAAGTCCAAACGATTGGTGCGCGGTATTCGCGTGGCGAGATGTCACTCGAGGAAGCCTCGGTCGCCGGATGCCGGGCGTGCGGCACCCCCGGTGGTGGCTGCCAATTTCTCGGCACGGCGGCGACCAGCCAAGTCGTTGCCGAAGCGTTGGGGATGACGGTCCCGCATGCGGCCTTGGCACCGAGTGGCCAACCCATCTGGACCCGCATGGCCCGCGATTCGGCTTCCGCGGCCGCGGCCATGCACGCTAGCGGAATGTCGCTGCATGATGTGCTGACACCTGCCGCATTTGAAAACGCAATGCGGCTGCACGCCGCCGTCGGTGGCAGCACGAACCTGCTGCTGCACATCCCCGCCATCGCCGCTGCGGCGGGAGTGCGCCGCCCGACCGTGGATGATTTCTCACGCGCCAATCAACAGGTGCCGCGGTTTGTCGATTGTTTGCCCAATGGCCCCGTGGGGCATCCAACGGTGCGATTGTTTTTAGCGGGCGGGGTCCCCGAAGTCGCCCTGCACCTGCGCCGTGCCGGACTGTGGAATTGCGAAGCGAAAACAGTTACCGGGATGACCTGGGACGAGCTACTCGACGCCTGGGAAGTCTCGCCACGCCGCGCCGTTTGCCGCGAACGTCTCCAGCTCGCCGACGGCGTTGACCCCGATGACGTGATCATGTCACTGCCCCGTGCCAAGGCCGCCGGGCTCACCAGCACGGTGTGTTTTCCGAAGGGCAACCTGTGTCCGGAAGGATCGGTAATCAAGGCGACTTCGATTGATCCTACGGTGATTGATAGTGACGGCGTTTATCGTAAACGCGGCCCCGCGCGGGTCTTCACCAGCGAGCGTGATGCGATTTCGGCGATCAAAGGCCAGACCGATCAACCGATCGAGTCCGGTGAGGTGATCGTGCTCATCGGGCGGGGGCCCATCGGCTCGGGCATGGAAGAAACCTATCAGATCACTTCAGCACTGAAGTATTTAACCTTCGGCAAGGAGGTGGCATTGATCACCGACGCGAGATTCTCGGGGGTTAGCACCGGTGCCTGCATCGGCCACATCGGTCCTGAAGCACTCGCCGGCGGCCCCATCTCACGCGTTCGCGATGGCGATGTGATCGAAATCGAAGTCAACCGGACGACTCTGGAGGGGCACGTCAACCTCGTCGAACCGCACGATGGTGGTGATGCTGACGAAGCGATTGCCTCACGCAGCCCCCACCCAGATCTCAAGGTCGACCCGGCGATCCCCGACGACACCCGGTTATGGGCAGCCCTGCAACAGATCGGTGGCGGAACGTGGGGTGGCTGCGTGTACGACGTCGACGCGATCCTCGCGACACTCGAAGCGGGCAAGCGAGCACTCAACGCTGATAGAAAGTCCTGACACCATGAACCTTGATGATCCTGTCACCCACACGCCCACCGCCATCGAGCGGATCGGCGATTCCGGCATTCGTATTCTCTGGAGCGACGGCCAAACCACGCAGTGGAGCGCTCAACAACTCCGCGATGCCTGCCCATGCGCCACCTGCCGTGAGAAACGCGGCAAGCTACACGCCGACACCCCATCGGATACCGCGGCGAAGCAACCTCAATCCAGACCGATCGGACTCCCCGTGCTCAGCGCCGCGGAGGCACGACCGACGCGGATCGAGGGCATGCAGCCCGTTGGCATGTACGCCTACAACATCGCCTTCAGTGACGGTCATCACTCGGGCTTGTTTACGTTTGCAAGACTACGCCGCGACGAAGAGTAGCCTGTCGCGACCTCAGTGATCCTCTGAGCATCACGACAATGGCAACCACGACGCCAGGGACGGCGTGATGACGGACACGTTCTCGTAGTCCTCGACCAACGGCAGGCAAAGCCGTCGGTCAATCTTCCCTGTACGCAGCAAGCCGTCGGAATTTCGTGCACGCGGCCGTTTACGAAGGCGTGACCTCAATCATCGCTTTGATGACCCCTGAACCGGGAGCGATCCAGCGATCGAAAACCTCGGGCACCTCGTCAAAAGATGCGTGGTGGGTAATCCAAGGGGCCGTGTCAATTTTGCCGTCTTGAATCAAACAAATGATCCGTTCAAAGTCACCGGGCAGCGCATTGCGACTGGCCAAGAGCGTGAGTTCACGCCGATGGAAGATCGCGGCATGCGGGAATTCCAAGTTATTTTGAGTGATGCCAACGTACACGACACGACCGGCAAACGCAGCGAATTCGAAGGCGCGCACCATGCTGTGATGGTTACCGGTGGCGTCGACGATCACGTCTGCCAAACGTCCACCACCGAGTTGACGAACCGCGTCGATGTCCGACTCGTCTCCGCTCAGAAGAACGGTGTTCGCAACCCCCATCGACTTGGCGACGAAGTCCAAACGCTGTTGATTGATGTCGGCCACGATCACATTGGCATCGGCCAGCCTAGCGAATTCGAGGGCTGACAAGCCGATGGGTCCCGCGCCGAGGATGAGCACGTTTTCCCCTGGTTGAGGCGCGGCGCGATCGACGGCGTGACAGCCGATGGCAAGCGTCTCGACGAGCGCGGCTTGCTCGTAGTTCAACGAACCCACACGGTGCAATTTCGGGGCAGGCAAAATGACCTGATCGGTCAGCCCGCCATCGCACATGACACCAAACGTCTGGTTGTGCTCGCAGCAATTCGTGTGTCCCCGTTGGCACGAATCACACTCACCACAATTGATGTAAGGCTCGACGCAACACCGGTCTCCGACCGCCAGCGTGTCGACACCTTCGCCGACGGCCATGACTTCGACGCCCAGTTCATGCCCGGGAATACGAGGGAATGCGAAGAACGGAAACCGACCGAGGTAACATCCGACATCGGTTCCGCAGACGCCCACCCGATGGACGCGGACGAGCACGTCGCCCGCTCCGGGTTTCCCCGGCTCGGGAATATCGATTCGCTTCCACGTTTTAACGTCGCTGATTTGCAAAGCTTTCATGACTAGTTGTTCTCCGGAAGCCCTTCGGCATGGCTGATGTTATGAACAGGCTGCAAGACAGCAAGGACATCGGTCAGCAGTTCCTGATCGATCGGCTCACTGATCCACTGTGCCCACTTGCGAATATTCTCAGGGTTGGCGCTGCCCGCTACGGTCGTCGCCAGGTCGGGGTGACTGCACGAGAACTGCAGCGCCAGCTTCGCAATATCCACACCGCGACGCTCACACAACTGGGCGGCTAGCCGCGCGGCCTGTTGGACCTCGGCTGAGTCTTTGTGCCAACTCGGCAGAGGTGCATTGGTCAGCAAGCGTGCCGCGAAGGGACCCGCGTTCATGATTCCCACGCCCTTGGGTTTGAGCACAGGCAGGACATCGTCAACCAGACGCGTGTTCTGGAGCGTGTACTGGTTATAGGACATGATGCAGTCCAACTCGGTTTGCTCAGCCATCTCAGTAAACATTTTCATCGGGTAACCGCTGATCCCGACGCATCGGACCTTACCGGCCTGCTTCGCTTTGCGAAGTGCTGGCAGCGTCTCTTCCACGATCTGTGCGAGCGGTACGAACTCGATGTCATGGCAGAGCACGATGTCTAAGTGATCGGTCCGCAATCGATGCAGGCTGACGTCGATGCTCTCGGCCACACGCTTGGCGGAGTAGTCAAAATGATTGACATCAAATCGGCCGAGCTTCGTGCAGATCTGAAATTCGTCGCGGGGGACGTTTTGCAGAGCCACGCCGAGCAGCACTTCGGACATGCCCCGGCCGTAGTATGGCGAAGTATCAATCAGGTTCATGCCGCACTCGAGTGCGACTCGAACGCTCGCAAACACTTCATCCATTTGAACGTTGCGAAATTCAGCTCCGAGCGACGATGCACCAAAACTGAGAATGGGCAATTCGAGGCCGGTGTTGCCAAGCGGTCTGGTTGGTAGCGGTGGGGCGCTCATCAGGTGTTTCCTAAACGAGTAAAGAGAGGTAGCGAGTCATACTGTGGGCGAACGCTCAGCGGCCGACGGGGTTGCGTTCCGAACGCGGAGCGTTCGGCGACATTCATTCAATCGCAGGCCTACTGAAATGCGCGAAATTGCGCAGCGAACCGGCGAGCGAACCGGTCATCCATCCCCCATGTCTATTTCCCGAACCTCACGAAAAATCAATTTCAATGTGGTTTTCAGCTAGCGATTATGCCTTCGTGACGAAAAAGAGCTATAGCCTATTCCAACCCTGACATATCAATTCTAAACCTGGGGTCAATGGCAAAATGCTCCCGATTTCGCTGCTCGCTAAACGGTCGATACGAGATCGCTGAGCAGCGTATGAAGAAAAAACTCCCGTAGCGATGCTCGCCAGAGCGTGGAGATCCACCGTCTGGCGACGGCAGCTACGGGATCTCGAAGACCACCGGCTCGGGAGCTTCACTCTCGCTCACCATATGCTCTGGCAGACGGAAGACGTTCCCTGCCGCATCGCAGAAATACAATCGGGACGGGGACGGTTTTCGACCGTGTCCATCAGCCCAGAATCCGTAGAATTCGGGGGCGGCATCGACGGGCCGCCGCACATAGGTGTGATTGTAGGGGCTACCACTGGTCAGCTGGGTTGATCGCCATGAGACGCCTCCGTCATCGCTCTTCCACATAGCGATTTCACCACCCGGATTGAATGGTTGCGGCCCTGGCTCCGTCGGCGCGATCACGGTCAAGTGCTGATCATCGTGCAGGTACAGTGATCCCATGTCGTAATTATTGTCAGACGTGGTGATGTCGTGAATCAGCCATTCCCCATCGATCCAACGTGCCAGACGCCAGGTACGCGGTCCGTTCTGCGGTCCAGATGCGTAGCCTCGCGAAGTCACGAATAGGATGTTGGGATTGCCCTCGCTGTCCAAGGCAATGTCCTTCATGTAGACGAGCAATTCCTCTCGCTCGTAGTCGTGCACCAAAGCGGCGTTATCGCGATCCGTCAACGGCAGCGTCACGGCGGTGCCATCGGCGGCCTGCCACGTGTTCCCTTGGTCCAAGGTTTCGACGTAGTACAGATTGGTACGCCAGTTCAGCCCTTTTTCGCCGGCGTGGCCAGCAAATTGATTGGGGTGGTAGTTGAATGCGGTGCACGCCTTGGTGTCATCGACGGCGCTGATTTGGTAGTGACCCACCTCGATATCAGCGACTTGACGGGTTTGCCAATCGATCCCATCGCGACTGTGGGCGAAGCAGGTCTTCCGTTTTGAGGAAACGTCGTACTGGGTGTAAAAAAAGCAGAAACCTTGGGCATCACTGTGCCAGGCCTGCATGTATGAAAAATTGGTGATGGGTGTTCGTTTGTCGCCATCGAGATCGAACGGCGTCACCCGTTCGAAATTCCGAATGTCGTAGGGTTCTTTACTCCGGTGCACAAAGGCGGGGCGAGCTCTGCCGTGAGCGGTCGAGTAGATCCACACATAGCCGTCGGTATCGATGGTCATGACGGGATTATCATGCGCATCGAAGGTGTGTTTATCACACAGGATCGTGGGGCGTACGACTTCACCGGTGGCGTGGTCGAAGTACGAAACCATGTGATAGATGGCTCCATCGGGCGATTCGCTACCCAGGTTTCCATGTGCCAACTCGGCGGCGAACCTCTCGATGTAGTCGGCATCGACGCCGCCGTAGCAGAAAAACGTCTTGTTGACCTCCGGTCGATACACCGCCATCGGTTTATGTTTGGCACAGTAGGTCCCGAGCCCGCCGCTGTATTTGTAGACGAATTCGCCGCCGATGCGTTGATTGAAATACCATAGTCCGCGATATCCGTCAGCCGTCGTGCCTGCCACCGAGGGACTTTCCGCAGGCGCGAATGAAGCCAGTGTGAGCACACTCAGGCTGGCGAGAATGGTTGCTTTTGCGATCAATTTTCTTTCTTTCCTTGCTGTGGGTAAACAGAATGCTGGTTGGATGGCCCGAGTAGGATGGGACCCTTGTCCCGTCCGAGCCCGACTTTCATGTTCGAGACGACGCTCCCAAGCGACGGCGATCGATTTCACCCCTCGCGTTCCCGCTCTTCGCGTTCCCGCTGCTCGCGTTCCCGCTGCTCGCGTTCCCGCTCTTCGCGTTCCCACTGTTCAAACTGAGGTGTTTGGATGAATTCCTCAAATCCCTCATTGTCACGGAGATCGCCGAACTGCAATCCGAAGCGATCGCGCATCACCCGGAGACGTTTGAGAACTTCGTCGTGGTCGTCGGCCGCCAACGCGATTGTAGCGGCATAGTCTTGGGCTTCGAGCAGCGGTGAGGCATCGGCCTCGACGTCCACGACCATCGCTTTGGCCTTTTCGACTTCGCCGAAATTGGCCAGGTTGGCACCGACCATCAGATCCAAGAAAGGATCCCCACCCGTCCACTCGGTCATCGCGCCGTGAGCAGCGATGAGCATCTCCGGATCCTGCCGCATCACCGCGGCATCCATCGAGACCAGCCCCACCGAGGCATCTTCGGGGAACTCAGCGATATAACTCTCGACGGCCGCGAGGTACGCCGCCTCGTCTTCGACGGGTGTTGCCGCGATGCGGTACAACATCAATGTCTTGTACTTCTTCATGTCGTCGGGCAGGGCGTCGAGCCGTTGCAGCGCCTCCTCGGAATTCCCCGCTTGGATCGCTTGGCTGATCGTTGTCTGCGATTCGAGCCGCTCCCTCTCCGCCTGGGCTTGGCCACTAAAGCGTCCCAGAAACGAGTTTTGGCTCTGAGCCGCAGCACCGACGACGGCCCGCAGCGTCTCCGAGAACGCTTCGCCGGTCGCAGCGATGAACAATTCATCCGCTTTGACATTCCCACCATCGCGAATCAAGTGGAGGTCGTGATAATTGATTCGTCGATTGTCATCGAACAAACGGAACACGACGTGCGACTCCCCATCGCGATAGACGGCCGCGACGAGCTCGTAGGCGCCGTCGCGAGACAGATACGGGGTGACGGATTCAACAAAATTTTCCGCTGCGGGGGCTGCTCCTTGCAAATAGCCACGACGAAACTTTTCATTCTCGACGATCCCATCAAGCGAACGGCTAAAGATCATTCGAAAATCGAGAAGCTCGCCTACTTTTGCCGCATCGCTCGCCATGATGGCAGCCTGCCACTGCCGGGCGAACGCCTCCGCCTCAGCGAGGGTGATCACGTCGGCTGGAGCGTCGCCAGGCGGCGCGGCCTCCGCCGCCGCCAGCGTCAGGGGTTGGTGCGGTGGCTGACTCGTCCTTGACGCTTGATCGCAGCCGCTGAGCATCACCAGGAGCAGGCCCAACAGCCATCCTGAGACCACCGTCTTGCCAAAACGTGGGGCAAGAACGAGCAGCGGATGACGCAGCATGAAAGCACTCTGGTGGGGAGGGAACGAGTTCACGATAATGAGTGGGGGCAATTCTACGCGATGCGAGCCGTGGTTTCACTTGCACCGATGACTCGGGTCCGCCACTCGCAGTACTGCGCTGCCGGCTGACGATCGGCGGGCATCAAAAAAGCGGGTGAATGATTGTGGGGGCAGCGGTTGGTTCGATACTAGATTTTTGATCTCCCTTCGTTTTGTGCCGAATATTCCTCCAAGCCGCACCAGCATACACTGCAGCCATGTCAGCATCTGCCGCTACCGCCGCCCCGCCTCGCCGCTCACAACTTTTGGTGAGCGTGCGCAATCTTGACGAAGCCATGACGGTCGTGGGGGCGGGAGTGGACGTGATTGATTTTAAAGAGCCGCGGCAGGGACCGCTGGCTCCCGTCGACACCAGCGTGTGGGAATCGGCGGCGCGAGCTCTGCCCACCGCCGTACTGTCGGCGGCCCTCGGCGAATCTCGCACCGCGATCGAATTGGCGGGGCAAGTCCCCTCGACGTTTCGGTTTGCGAAAGTCGGCCCGAGTGGACAGCGGACACCGACGCAGATTGAACGTCTCTGGAGTGAACTACCACTCCCCCCCCGTGTCGAACTGGTCCCGGTCGCCTACGCCGACCATGACATAGCCGAATGTGTTGACGTCGAGCAGATTCTCGACTGCGTCATTGCGGCGGGGCGGACACGATTGTTGATTGACACCTTTGGCAAGGACGGGCGATCGTTGACAGATCACTTCGGTGCAGCGGATTTAGTGAAGCTGCTTGCCCGCGCGAGAACCGCCGGGGTTTGGATCGCATTGGCCGGTTCGCTGCGACTTGATCAAGTCAAAGATTTGGTGCAGCAGGGAGTCAGGGCCGATTGCTGGGGTGTTCGCGGCGACGTTTGCGTGGCGGGTGTCGACGCTGCCCAGCGCCGAACCGGGGAACTCGATGTGAGACGCGTCGAGCAGTGGATCGAGGCTCTGAAGCTTTTTAATACGGTGAAAAAGCCGCTCTGCGAAAGTGGATCGTGTTAAAGAGCCTCTTGTCCGACGGATCTTCAACAAGTTCCGCTACCGTTGTTCGGAGAGCTGTTGGAGCATGATCGCGAGGGCGGCGCTGACCATCGGCGTGCTCATGCTGGGCGAATCCGAGTTTTCCCGGGCGACTTGAGCGGGCGCCAGTGGGATATGAACGAAAGCGGATGCTGTTCGCATGCCAAACGAGCTGATGTAGTGTTGACTGAGAAACAGGGCGGCGTTGCAGAGATAGGTGCCGGCGTGGTGTGAAACGGCAGCGGGAATGCCTGCTTCGCGAATCCGGGCCGCGGCAGCTGACAGCGGGAGCGGGCTGCGATAGGCGGCCGGGGCGCTGGACAGAATTTCACTGCCGTCGGTTCGCAAATTCAGGCCAATCGCTTCGAGACGCAGCAGCGGCGATCCCGGAGCTTGACCGCAGTGCAACGCGAAATCGTAATTTTCCTGCAGGTCAGTACGAAGTTTTTCGCTCATCCGGCCCAGATCCACCGGATATCGGCGGGTCACGATTTCGACCGGTCCATCATACCAGCGTGTCAAATCGATCAATGCCAGCCAGCTGGCATTATCGGGCCAGCGGTCGTACGGTTCGAAGGCGGTGAGCAGGACGCGAATCACAGGAGCAGCAATAACCAAAGAGAAGAGGAACTAGGGGAGTATAGTTCCCGCTGGGCGTCGTGATTCGCCTTGAATGGGAATTTTCGGTACAATCAAGGGCTACGAGTGTTTCATCTTCGAGACATTGCGACGCGGTGCGAACCTCCCCACCACCCGTTTCGTCTTGGTTTATCAGTGCTGCCGAGATTTTTTCCAGTCACTCACCCTCGGAGTAACCGACATGTCAGCTCAAGTCGATCAGCTCAGCGCCTATCTGGATCGCGGCACCGTTGTCTATGACCAGGATGATGAGAGGGGTCTGTTCCGAATGCTATTCGAAGGCAAACACGGTGATCTGAGGGTGGCGATGATCATTGACGAATCGATGCTGCAGGTGTTCACGCACCCTGCCAACAAAATCCCTGAGAGCCACCGGCAGCTCATCATCGAAGCGATCACGCGGGCCAATTATGGCTTGAAACTCGGTAGTTTCGAGATGGATCTGGAAGACGGCGAGTTGCGGTACCAAACCGCCTTGCCGCTGGGCGAGGAGTTCCCCGAGGATGACGTGCTCGATCACGTCCTCTATGTCGGTGGCGCGATGATTGATCGATACATGCCCGCATTCCTATCGATCATTTATGGCAATGAGGACGTGAAATTGGCGATCGCGGCAGCCGAATTATAGGGCGGATCACTTAGTATCCGAATCCGGCCCGCAGCAAGAACGCGTTGGACAGGGACTGGTCGTCGGTGGAGATTTCGTACTTCAACTTGCGATCAAAAACGCCACCAAACTCGACGAAAGCGGTGCGTTGGCCCATCCGAATGAGATCGCTGCGGCCCCACTCGAAGCCGAAGGTGACGTCGATTTGGTTGACGTCGACGCGTTCCTGCGTTTGTGCGAGGTTGGCACGGGTCACCGTCCATGATCCGCCGCCGAGGTCGCCAGCAACGTACCACCACACGTCGTGCGTCCCCAGCGTCCGCCAGTACTTCGAAAACTTCGGTTCGGGAAAGAAAATATCGAAGCGTGTGTACGGGTTGGGTTGGCAGAGGACACCGACGGCCGGCAGCCACCCGATGCTGTCGCGATCCATGTAGTATGCCCCGGCTTTCAGGGTCGACGTGGGCGTCAATCGAAATTTGAGCAGCCCCTTGCCTAGCGTCCGCACGCTGTCGGAGTAGAAGGTGTCAAAGTCCGTGAAGGCACCGACGCGAAGGCCGAACTCAGCCCCAACAATCTGGTTGAGATCCGACTGCCAGCCAAAATCGATGAAAGCGCCGTAGGCATTTCCTGGCAGGTCGGCTTGATGCGCGGGCGTCGTGATCGGCCCGTCGAAGAGGTACAGCGAGAACGAGGGCGCGATACTGAGCGGTTGGTTGCTCCACAGAAAATTCTTGCATGAAAATCCGAGCGCAACATCGGTTTGATAGACGCCGAGGTCATCTTGGCTGTTGCCACCACTGATGAAAGTCTGTCGGAATCGCGGGCCACGGAGCAAATCATAGGCGCTGATTCCACCTGCGATGGGCAGCATGCCGTTGCCGTAGGGTGTCCCGAGACCTTGCGGAAATAGCGAGTTGGGTGAGCTCGATGGGTATGCTGAGGGCGGGAATACGGGGCTGCCGTAATTAGCAGGGGGCGGGGTTGAATACGCCGATCCGTTGCCGTAGGGCATGCCACTGTTGGGCGCAGCTCCCCCATACGGTGAAGGCGCGCCTGTCCCACCATAAATCGAGGGCGCATTGTAAGGGGCGGCACTGGAGGTGGTCCCGCCGAACGGGATCGAGCCCGTCGATGGGTAGCCAGCGCCTTGGTAGGCACTGCTGCTACTGTTTCGAAACATTTCGCCAGAAAATATCCCGCCCAACAAACTGCCGTTGGGATAGGCCGGATTGGTTCCCCCGGGCGCTCCCGGAGCGACCGCGCCCGGATAGGATGGTGGTCCGAAACCCGATGGCGAACCTTGCGACGTGCTATAGGGATCGTACTGGGGAGTGGCAGCGCCGAGACTTCCCGTGGCCGGTGGTACCGACTGACCTCCCGCGTATCCGCTGGGCGGATACGCTCCGCTGGGCGGATACGCTCCGTTTTGCGGATAGGCACCGCTAACCGGGGGCGAGTTGATCGGTCCCATATTCGTCTGCGGAGTGGTTGAAAACCCGTTTTGTGCGGGCGCAGATGTTGGCACGACCATTGCACCGAGCATCAGCGCTACGGCCCACGTGCAGACGTGCGAGCGTGATGATATTCGGTAGTTCAATGCGATGAGCAAACAAAACTCTCCCTAAGGGCACGTCGACGTCGGACCGCCATTGCAATAACTTGAGTCGATTTAGCTGTTTTCACAAACTTCCGTCAAGAGAAATGTTCAAGTTGCTATGGAAGAACTCGATATCCCCCAACTCGCCGAATATCTTCACGTCACGCCTGACCAGATCACCAAGATGGTCACCCGTGGCAATTTGCCAGGCCGCAAGGTCGGTGGACAATGGCGATTCAACGAAGCTGAGATCCACCATTGGCTCGAAGAGCGGATCGGTTTGAGCGATCCCGATGAGCTCGACCGCATGCGTCGGGTACTGCATCGCCGCGCCGACGCACCGCCCCAAAAAATCAGCGATTTGTGCACGATTGACACGATTGCCAATCCGCTGGCGGCACGCACCCGCGGCAGCGTGATCCGTGCAATGAGCACTTTGACCGCCACGACGGGGATGCTGTGGGACGCTCCCGCGATGGCGGAGGCCGTTGCCGATCGTGAAAAACTGTATCCGACCTCGCTTGATAACGGCGTGGCGCTGTTGCACCCGCGGCGGCCGCAAACCTCGATTCTCGCTGATTCGGTGCTCGGGCTGGGGATCTGCCAGGCGGGATTGCCGTTTTCAAATCGTGGACAATTGACCGATATTTTCTTCCTGATCTGCTCTTACGACGATTCCAGCCACCTTCGTATCTTGGCCAAACTCAGCCGCATCGTTTCCGATGAAGCGTTTCTCGAAGGGCTTCGTTCGAGCGATTCGCCCGGCGAAGCCTGGTTGATTCTGAAAGAAGCCGAAGCGGCCATCGATGAAAACCTCTCTCTCTAAAGATTATTTTGAACAGCCGTCTGGATCTGGCGCAGTGAATGCACCGCGGATCGCCTGCGAATCTCTGCTGTGGATCGGTGATACCGAGCACTCGGCCGTCGCCCAGCCGTGGCGTGCCTGCCAACGCCTGTGCGATGCGATTTCGATTCGCCGCTCGATATCCGAGGCGCTCACCTCGCCACCGCGCCATGTGCCGACGCACATGGTGATCGCCCAAACAAACCGGCACGAGCGCGGCCGTTGGGCAATCGATGGTCCGGAGATGGAAGCGCTGCGAGATCAATTTGCCCAGGTAAAAACGCTGGTCCTGAGGGGCCCGCTGGTCGCTCCGACGGTGCGTTTGCCAGCGCAAGCCCACACGCAGCTGCCGCCGGGCACACCGACCTGGGTGGCCTCGATTCCGGTGAGCGAAGCGGTCACCTTTTTGGAGTATTGGTGTGGAGCGTCGGAGGTTGACCATCGATCGGAAGTCAGGCCAGCCCCGATTCTGCTGCCGATCGTGGTCGTGGCAGCTCGCTACGAGTACGCCGAGAGTTTAATTGATTCGCTCCCACTCTTGTTTTCTGGCAGAGACGTTCCCGAACCGTTGGTGCAGTGGCAGCGAGACCTCACGCCGCGATCCGGGCGTGGATTTGCCACTGTCGTCTGGGATGAGTCCGTCGCCACTCCAGAAACCACTCAGCACTGGCCGCAGCGCTGCGGCCGGGCAGCACATGCACGGCACGTGTGGATGACGGGGATGGCCACGCCCCAGCAGCGTCTACGCGCACTCAATGCAGGCGTCCACCAGGTGCTTGATAAACCAGGACGGCTGGAGTGTTTGGCCGCGAGTGTCCGCGCCGCTTGACGACGCTACTGCGACGATTTCGGAAGGGGCGACAAAAACCAACCGCCCACTTCTCTCTCGTGACGCTGGAATACAGGGACAGGCTCCCCCGTCATCCGTTCGATCGCCCAGTCACACGCGCGGGCCGCGGCGGCCTCGGAGCCCGCTTTTTCGCGCAGACCGGGGAGTGCCGATTCCGCGTGCATGCGCCCCAAGCTGACGGCGCACATCTGCCGGACTTCCACTGCCTCAGGTTCGAGCGAGTCGGTGTCGTTGACTCGCTCAAGCAAGATTTTCACGAGATCGGCTTGCCGATCGTCCTCATAGATCAGACCGAGTGCCCACGCGGCGGCCGCGCGTGAGTGCAGACCCAACGCCATGTTTTTGGGCAAATACGCTCGCATCAGGGGGACGGCTGCGGCGTATTTCTGATCTCCCATCGCAAGGAACAGGTGCGCGACTTGGTCGGAGAGCCCAGGCATCGCATCATCGAGCTCGTTGGACCGGAATCCCTCATAGACGCTTTGAGCATGCTCCAACATCGCTGGCAACAGCTCCGCGATTTGTAGCTGAGTCAACGCCCAGGCCGTGGCAATTTTGACTTCACCACGTTGGTGAGCTAATAACTCGACCATCCGTGGCCCGGCGGGCTTGTAGTCTAGTTTCGCCAACACGACGGCGGCCTGCTCGCAACCTCGCCATGAGTTTTGGTCGAGAACCTCGACCACTCGCTGTAGGACTTCCTCACGCAGGTCCGGTTCATCGGCGAGCTGCACGAGGCCAGCGGCCACTTCACGGCGAAGCGATGGATTCTCGTCGTCCAGCAGCGGCGCTAAGTTTCTGATTCGCTCGAGTTTCCGTGTCGCGATGATCGAGCGTGCGCACGCCAAACGGATTCCACTATCACGGCTGTCGACCAACTCATCGATGAAGGGGTCGACTCGGTTGGGATCGATTCTCAGCAACTGCGTCAGGGCACCTGACTGGACCGCAAGGCTGGGATTACTCAGCAAACTCTCCAGCAAAGCGGACGCATCATCGCCCGTTTGCCACTGCAGCAACTCGATTGCCAGAATTGCCGCTCGTGGTTCGGTTCCCGAGTCGTGGCCCTGGATCGTTGCGGCCAATTCAACGAGTCCCGGTGAAGCGAATTTAGCCAGCACCCCAGCGGCCTCCATCCGAAGACGCATCGATGCCTGTGGTTGTTTCACCAGAGCCACCAACCGATCACTCGATTCGGTGGCGTTTAACTTTCCAAGACCATTGATCGCCAATAACATGCTGGTTTGGCTCGCTGTTGACGCCTCCAGCCGCTCCAGCCAAACATCCTTGATCGCGTCAGACTTCCAATCCGCGAGCGCCGGTTCAATCATTTGTGCGACCGTACCACCGCGACGGATCGCAATACCAGCAAGCAACTCCGCATCCGTCTTGGACTCAAGCTCAATCAGCGCATGGGCAGCAGAGCGAACAAGATCAAGGTTTTGACCGGGTGCCTTCAATATTTCTCGCAGGTTCGGGCGCAAGCCGTCGACGCCCGGCAATCCTCGCTCGTGCGCGATCACCATGCTGTCGATCACCATCCGCTGTAGTTCGACATCCGGGCGGCGCAGCGCCTTAGACCAAAGTTCGAGCAAGCCATCGGGAAACACCTCATCGACTGGAAGCGGTAAAAATGCCGGTCGCTCGTACATGACCAGGTCATATTCGACGAATGGATCAATCGCGAAGCCAGACTGCGGCAGCATCGTTGCCAGCACGCTGGCCAACAGACACATGAGACGGGTAGGACGTTTTCGTTTCAAGTTCATACTGTTCATACCGCGCGACTCAACTGCCATACCCGAATCCCCAGAACGCTCAACATCAAGGCCGAAACGATGCCTGCGATCCACCACGCCAGGGGCAATAAATCGTAGTTTTCAAAACCGGGTGCACCAATCACATTGAGCGCCGCCCCGACCGGCGTCGCCAACAAGATGGTTTGCACGGTTTCATGCCCGAACGGTGCGTCACGGCCCAACCACACCAACATGGGCGTGAGGAAAAGTATGATGACGGCAACGTACGCTGCCGTCGTCGAGACCGCCGTGCTGCGGAACAGGCTGCCGATCGCGGCACTGACCGACAACGCTTCGATCGCGGTCCAGACTAAACAAACCAGCACAAAGTTGATCTGCAACCACATCACCGGTTGGATAAAAATCATCATCAGATATCCCGGCAACGTCGCCATCAGGACCAAGCCCAACGTCCAGACCGCGCTGAGTATTTTTCCACTGACGATTCGAAACGATGAGAGCGGTGTTAGTCGCAACAGTTCCCAACCGCTGCCCTCACGCTCACCACTGATCAATCCCGAAGCCAAACTGGGCGTGAGCACCACGACCAAGACGACTTGCAACATCACCATTAAGCCACCGATCGTCTCGACGCCCCATGACGTCGCACTGGTCGCCGCAGCAAAGGTCACGAGCACGGAAGCGACGGCGCAAACGGAAATCAATCGCAACAACCACTGCGAGCGCCCAAATTTCCGGCAACGAAATTCCTTCACCATCACGGGATTGAGGAACCAGGGAATCCCACGTTTCCGACGCTGGGGATCGACGAGGTAAAACAGCCGCCGAGCGGTTTGAGCGGCCCGCCCACGTTCATGGGTGATCACGCCCTTGGCTCGCGAGCGGTCAAAGATCCGGTAGTTGAACCGCGACAAGGTCATCGCGGCAAAAATGCCGCTGCTCAAAAGTGTCACGACAATGAACTCACCGGTTGCCGACGTCGCCTTCAAACCCGCCGAACCGACGTCCCCTTGCCGCATGATTTCCATCACCGACGGGATTGGCGAAATGTTTCGTAGCCAACTCGCTAACGTCGATAGGACACCGCCCGCACCGGGAAAAAAAGCCGCCGGTACGAGCGTCAGAAAGCACATGCCCAGCACGACGGTATAGGTGATCCGCACCCCCGCGTCGGCGGATTGCACATAACTGCTGACCAGCATCCCCAGTGTGGCGTACTGAATGACGAGCAACAGGAGAACAAAGTACAGCAGTCCCAACTGGCCCGTGAGACTGATACCGCCCATCGCGAAACAGGCCGCTGAAGCCGGCAGACTGCACATCAGGACGAGCACGCTGAACAGCAAGACGCCTGAAATCTTGCCAAAGTAGATCGAAAACGCACTCATCGGCGAGTTCAGCAGCAGTGCTAACGTGCCCTGGTTTTTTTCGTTGACAACAGACGTGGCGGGGAACGCGGGGACTAGAAACACGACACCGGCGAGCAGCCCATAGCCGAACACTCGAAAAACCTCGAGCGACTGAATGCCACTTAAGTCGACCGACGCGTCGGCCGGCCACCGCATGAGCACCGAGATAGAAAATGCAAACGTCAAACACACCAACACGCCCATCGCACGCGGCGAACGCAAAATGCCGTAGAACTCTCGCTGGATTACGGGATTGATCACGCATCGCCCCCTGTGGCGGCGGCACCGGGCGTGGCGGCGGCACCGGGCGTGGCGGCACTCGGCTCGACACGCTCAGCAACATGGTCGCTTTGATCGCCCGCGTTGGCGACCGAAAGGAACGCATCCTCGAGATCCGTCGCGACTTCGCGGAATTGAACAACCGTTTCGCCTTGGCTGATCAAGTGCGACAACAGCGGTGCGACCTCATGATCATTCAAGTGCGTTGAGAATCGCACCATCATCTCTGTTTTGGCACAGACCACATCGGCGGCTTCCAGGGGGGCGGCGCCCGCATGCTCTTGCAGCCAACGGCGGACGGTCTCGCCCACCCGCTGAACCTGCTCATCGGCAATCAGCATGATTTCAAAGGTCCGCCTTTGCTGCACATCACGCATGATTTCGTCGAGCGTCCCGAACGCTCGCAGTTTGCCCTTGGTGATCATCGCCACCACATTACAAATCCGCGCCAACTCCGGCAGGATATGACTCGTCACGATCAGCGTTTTCCCCATATCGGAGAGTCGCAATAACATCACCCGCATATCGATGCGGGCCTGCGGATCGAGGCCATTGGCGGGTTCGTCGAGGATCAACACCTGGGGATCGTGCATCAGTGTGCGTGCGATCGCGACCCGCTGCTGCATGCCGCGACTGAGGGCGTCAACGTACAGGTCGTGCATGTAGGTCGCACCGGTGATGTCGAGAACCTCATCAATTCGTTTGATCCGCTGGCCGCGTCCGATGCCGTATGCGGCGCCAAAGAAATCGAGATATTCACTCACCCGCATATTGGGATAAGCACCAAAATCGTCGGGCATGTAGCCCACGAGCCGCTTGATCTTGCGAGACTCGCTCAAGCAGTCGGCACCCGCGATCGTCGCCGTGCCACTGGTCGGTTTGGACAACCCCACCAAGATCCGGATCGTCGTGGTTTTGCCTGCCCCGTTAGGGCCGATGAAGCCAAGGATCTCTCCCTTGCCAACACGCATCGTCAACGAATCGAGCGCCGTAAAGTTATCGTAGCGTTTCGTTAACGCCTTGGTTTCGACAACTGTTTCTGAGTTGCTCACGGTGATTTGATTCCAGGGTGGGATAGTTTTATTTCGTCAGGTCAGACTTGCGAGCCGATAAGCAGGGACTCAAACGCCCGTCAGTTCAACGGCGCGGCATCGCACCACGCTTGCTCCGAACATCGCAGCCCGCTGGGCATGCGTTTCAACGATTTGCACGGAAAGCTTCCTCTCTGAAGGGTCGCACGGGTCTACGGCATCGTCGCATCGAAAGCGACGTGCACATAGTCGATCTGCCACGTGCTACGACTGGGCTGGTTGGCATCCACGACGCCGGGGGCCTCATCCTGCGAACGGGCTCGCTCTTGCTCGCTCTCGGAAATGTCCAGCGACAGGACGAACCCACCCTGATCGTTTAACGTCAGGAACTGGGGATCGCTGATCTCGAATCGAATCAATCCGCTGGGATCTTGCTTGCGATATACGGACTGGAACTCACCGTCGACGAGGCTCTTGACGTTGAGCGTCCGCGAGGGAGCGTTGATTTTGATCGTGACACTCGCCCGGCGAACCGTGCAGGGCAACACTTTGCGAGGCATTACGAACTGAAGCTCTGTATCACGGGGGCGGCCCATCTTGAGCCATTGACCCGTCTGCGAATTGAAGATCGCGCTCATGCCTCGGGTGCCGGCATACGGTTCGACGCGAACAAACGTTGCGGGCACGTGAAATTCACTCCCACTTGGGGGCGGCGTGAATTGAATCGGAACGGAAGCCAGCGCCGACCCACGATGGTCAAGCTCCTCATCAAAACGGGCCCCCGAATCAATCGGATCCGTCCACACCAACAGGATGGGCTCGCGTCCAAAGGGCGACGCTTCGCTGGCGAGCATTTGGCGGAGAAGGTCCTGGCGTTCACGCTGCACATCGGACACGATCGCCGTCTGGATGAACTGGCCCGGTGCCAGGACATCATCGCGATCACTCGACAAGGTGTTGTCCATCTCAGGATCAAACACCACTGCGAGCGCCGGTGCTGGGGCCGCGATAATGACGGCGTCTTCGCTACGCTCGGCGGACAAGCCCTCGACTCGTCCTTGAAAACCTGTTTTCGTGAAGGTGCCCTGAACCAACCATGGCGGCGACAATTCCACGGCTGACTGAGTCTCGATGTGCCGCACGACGCCGGGCGGCTGATTGACGAATAACCACTCTGAGCGGCCGCTATCATCCCACTGCAATCGATTGATTTCGCCCCCGGCAACGCGTTGGCTGAGTATCGAGATGCTCTCGGGGGACGAGACAACGTCGAGGGGACGCTCCGCTTGGCTGTAGACGGCCGCCACTGACTGGAGGTTGACCACCGGATTGCCCGGCAAATTGCGGATGATTTGACTGACCGCGACCGTCGAGGGTACTGCCGTGGTTTGCTGGCGGCCGATCGCGATGAATGCGCCCGCTGCGATCAAGGACGCCACCGGCACCACGACGGCGAGATATTGCAAACTCTGCCGCTTTGCCAACCAGACGCCTGCCACGATCAAGACCAGCAGATGCAGCCCCAACAGCCCCGCGATGACGTACCGCCGTGGAATGGAGTAGCCAATTTCGTCGTCGACAAACGCCGTCAACTCCGCAAAGGGCTGCGGGACGACGGCGCGACTGGCAAAAAACTGACTGGCGAATTTGATGTAGCTTTGCAGCGGGACGTCATCATGGATCCATCCACGGGCCCCCACCGTTGTAAAAAACACACTGCCCCGGCCCACTCGTTTGCGGAACGCGGCCGGCCATCCGTCGACGGTGCTGAAGACATCATCGGTTTCTGCAAACACACGCACCATTTCGACGGGACGCTCGGAACTCCACGTTTCGAGCATTCGCTGCGAACCGGCACGGATGGAATCGGCCGTCGAAAATTCAACCTGATTCAGTTCGACACGATCCACGACGCTGTAACACATCGCATCGCCCAGGAGCATCCGGGCCGCCTCCGGGCTGACGCGATCTACCATCAACCAAACCTGCCCCCCCGCTTGCAACCAACTCTGCAGACGCGAGAGGGACAACGTATCGTTGAGAATTCGGTCGCTGGCGATGACAATCTGATCGATCGCGTCGAGCCCAACAGGCGAGGCCGGTAAAAAATGACCTTGGACGTAAATCAATCCTTCGTCACGATTCGACTGGATCTCGATATCACGGCCCGCGTTGACCGTCTTGGCAAGCTCATTGTTTTGCTCCTCAGCGAGGCTGTCACCGGGCGCAGGTTGATCGAGAATGATCGCGGCATGAGACTTTTCTTTGGACAGCAGCAAAGAATGATGGGTGCTCGGCATGCCGACAACGTTATTTTGAAACTGCTCTTCCCCATCGGCTGCGTGATGAATCTGCATCGACGAGAAATCAATTTGATTCTGGTCGTAGGGGATATTCGCCGGAATCTGAATGGGCAGCGACGCCACGCGCCGCCCACCGGCCGGCAGCCACATCTTCCGTGCGTACTGCAGATTCGATTCGCTATCGACAATCACGGTCATCGTCTCTTCACGATCTTGGGCCGTCGGATTCGCGCCGCCGACCAAGAGCGTTGCCCATCGCCCCGGCACCTGCCGGCGCATTCCACCTGAAGAAACCCCCAGGTTCACAACCGCGTTGGGTGCGTCGTTGGCCCCGGCATCCTCCGCCGCTGCGGAGGATGCATCGATTCCTTGCCCTTGGGACGAGGTCGCTAAGCACAGAACGGCCAAGCTGCAGGCAGCCAGGAATTTCAAGAACGAAGACATAACTCGATGACTTATTTAATTTCGACGAGCTGTTTGTCTTTGGCCATTTGCCGGATGTCTTCGGTAATCTTCATCGAACAATACTTAGGACCGCACATGCTGCAGAAATGGGCACTTTTGAAGGTGTCCTGCGGGAGCGTCTCGTCGTGATATCGCTGAGCGGTTTCAGGATCGAGCGACAAGCGGAATTGTTCTTTCCAGTCGAATGCAAAACGGGCTCGTGAGAGCGCGTCGTCTCGGTCCTGCGCGCCCACTCGCCCGCGCGCCACATCGGCCGCATGGGCGGAGATTTTGTAAGCGATCACGCCCTGCTTGACGTCTTCCTCGTTGGGCAAACCCAGGTGCTCCTTGGGTGTGACGTAGCACAGCATCGCGGCGCCGTGCATGCCCGCATTGGCCGCGCCGATGCAGCTGGTGATGTGGTCATACCCAGGGGCGATGTCCGTGACGAGCGGCCCGAGGACGTAGAACGGGGCCCCGTCACAAACCTCAATTTGTCGCTCGACGTTCATTTGAATTTGGTCAAGTGGAATGTGGCCGGGGCCTTCCACCATGACCTGGGTTCCCTTTTCCCAACCGCGACGGGTGCAGTCACCGAGCACGTCGAGTTCGGCGAACTGGGCCGCATCCGACGCATCGGCGATGCTGCCGGGACGCAGGCCGTCGCCGAGTGACCACGTGACGTCGTACTCACGCATGATGTCACAGAGATCGTCAAACGCTTCGAGCAGTGGGTTCTGTTTGTTGTGCGCCATCATCCATTTGGCGATCAGGGATCCGCCCCGGCTGACAATCCCCGTGACGCGGTTCACGGTGAGGTGCAGATGCTCGAGTTTGATACCGCAGTGGATCGTCATGTAATCGACGCCCTGCTTGGCTTGATGCTCCACCATGTCGAGGAAGTGCTGCGCCGTCATGTCTTCGATGTTGCCACCGAGCTCTTCGAGCATTTGATAGATCGGCACCGTCCCAATCGGTACCGGGCTCTTCTCGATGATCTGGCGGCGGATATTGTCGATGTCTTTCCCTGTCGACAGATCCATCACCGTATCGGCACCGAAGTGCACCGCGGTGTGCAGTTTCTCAAGTTCTTCGGCGGCGTTGCTGGTGACGGCACTGTTGCCGATGTTCGCATTGATCTTGCACTTCGCCGCAATCCCAATGGCCATCGGCTGGAGGGAGCCAGCGGCGTGGACCTTGTTCGCAGGGATGACCATGCGTCCCGCAGCGACTTCATCGCGGATCAATTCAGGTGAAAGTGATTCACGCTCGGCAACGAATTCCATTTCAGGAGTGATTTCGCCCGCGCGGGCGGCCAGGATTTGCGTCATGGTGTTCGAACTCAGTTTCGAGGGGGGCGTATGGAGCGACTTCGTTATAAGGCAGCGCGTCGGCAGCGAGTAGTCCCGCGGGACGTCAGTCCGCTTCGAGTGCGAGAATTTTCTGCAGTCGCCGAGCGTGCCGTTCTTCGGGAGTGTAGCGGGCCGCCAAAAACGCGCGGATAATTTCAAACGCCAATTCACTGCCGATGATCCGGCCGCCGATGCACAAGACGTTCATGTCGTCATGCTCAACACCCTGATGGGCCGAATAGGTATCGTGACAAATCGCCGCGCGAATGCCCGTGATCTTGTTCGCCGCGACGCTGACCCCGACGCCACTTCCGCAGATCAAAAGCCCACGATCAGCTTGGCCACTGCCAATGCGTTCCGCGACCTCCACCGCAAAATCAGGGTAATCGCAGGGCTCGGCGTCATGGGTACCGCAGTCAATCAGATCACGGACCTGTCCCGCAAAATGCTTGATCACCTGTTCTTTGAGCGGGAAACCAGCGTGGTCACCCCCGATGGCTAGACGTAACATAGACTCGGAAGCAGACATGGCTTGCGGGGGCAAAAGTGAGCAGGCGTATAGAAAAACGGCCAAGGACCGATCGCAAAGAGGATATCCGTTGGAGGCCCGAGTCGGCTAGGGTAGCAGATGCCGCCTACGGCCCGGCTTGAGATCGTCGCCAAATCGCTCCGCTGGGGGGAGCCTGCTGACGACCCACCCCGGGCCCATCTGCCTGCGGGCCTGCGGCCCGAAAAGTTGCCGAGACTCGCGTCCCACGCCGTCCCACGCCGCCCCACGCCACCCCACGCCACGACAGGCGGTGGAGGAGACCTCGGCACGTTACTTGACCCGCCTCGACTCCAAGATTACGATCGGCCCTGCTATTGATATCCAGTATCAATAGCGATCCCGTCGAGCCAGCCAACTTTGTACAGCCAGCCAGACATCCAGCCGCGCCTTGTGCGGCGACGATTTCCCAATGCCTCCTGTCCAAAGTTTCAAAGATGATCTCATCGAACGGCCAATTTGCATCGAGCTCGGTGCACCCAATTCATCGCAAACGCGGATTCACCTTGATCGAGCTCTTGGTGGTGATCGCCATCATTGGCGTTTTGGTCGGTTTGCTACTGCCCGCCGTGCAGGCTGCACGCGAAGCGGCTCGTCGTACCCAGTGCAAGAACAACATGAAACAGATCGTGTTGGGCATGACGATGTTTGAACACACGTTTCGGCACTATCCGTACTCACGAACAGGATCACTGTGGCGGATTCTGCCCTTCGTCGAGCAACCGGATCTGGCGCAGAAATTCAATTCGGCAAAGCATCCTAATTTCGATGTTCCATCGGCATCGGAGTACAAGTGGGGATACAACGGCATCCTGACGACTCAGTGGAGCAACAAGGACGACTTGATTGAAGGTGCCGCCGCTGAACTCTCGGTGTTTCAGTGCCCCAGCCGGACGGGATCGAGTTCGATCCTCGGTAGCGACGGCCTGTCCATGGCAGTGGCGGACTACACCACGCCGCGGGTTCCCGCGCTTCGCCCGGAGGGGCATCCGCTGTACTATCGTGACGGGGAACCTCAGATGCAGTTCAGCACGGCCATGACACCGGCGTCGGGATCTCGGAACCGCAATCCGAATAACAAAGGGGGCCGAGCGAGCAGTATCCTCGACGGTCTTTCCCATACGCTGATGTACTACGAGTGCATCGGTTCGCCGGAGTTGTTCGTCCGCGGCAAGATGGCGGACACGACTGGGGGCGCGAGCATCGCATGGGCAGGGGCCGGCGACGGCGTGAAAATGCGTGCCTACCTGGCCGATAATCTGTTAGCTGACACTTCGGATTCCAACCGCGGCAAATCCACGACCGCCAATCCAAGCCTCCCCGATGCGCCAACCGATTGCAGCAAAACGTCCGCTTGGGAGGCAACGATCGATACCTGTGGCACGTATCGTTCGCTCAATCACACCAACAAGAGTCAGCCGTTTAGCTTTCACGCAAGTTCCGTGCATGTCGGACTGTGCGACGGGTCGTCACGAACGATCACTGAAACCATTGACCAGGGCGTCTTTTTAAACCTGATGCTGCGTGACGACCGGCAGCTTCCTGGCGAGTATTGAATCGGGCACGTTGATTGAATCGGGCAAGTTGCCCGAGCGAAGGCGACGCCAATCACACGCACCGCCGACTCTAACGGCGTGCTGATTTCATGAACCGCGTCGCGTCAGCGGCCCGGTGGCTCGTGCTTCCCCAATGCCTGACAGCCATCGGGCTCACCATCGCCCGCCCAAACTTCGGCTCAATCACCAGACTGCTAAGCGATGTGGATGGCCCGGAGGGGCAGGGCGGCGCGTGCCGAAAGCGGTCACGCCAGGTCATCGGGTCGCCCAAATCGTGGCTCCATCCGGCCGACGCAGGCCCGGGAGTGTTACTGTTGGCTAAACCCCTGTCGCCAGCGATCCGCCGGTCACGGACGCTCTTTTCGCGGCAACCATGTCTCGAAACTGCACACGCAGATTCTTCAGCCAGAACAATAAATACAAGTTCGCGACGACAGACAGCAGCAACAAGGCGTTGAAGATGGGTTGCGCCGCGACTTGCTCGGGTGCCCCGTCAAATTCGCCAACGCCAGCGGCACCCGGCGAGGTTGCTTTGCCCTCCAAGCGGTCCCGCAGCGACTGCCCATCCGAAGACGAACCCAGGTCGTCCTCACGCGGTCGTGGCCGCGTGTCGCCCCGACTCACAGTTCCAGCGTCAAGGTACTCGTTGCTGTTCCCTCCGGTGAGTCCGGCAAGCTGCGAGCCTGGATTTCGCGGGTAGCGATCCTGTTCGGGATTGGCCCCATCGAATCGGTCGCGTGGCGGTTGCACAAGCGGCGGCGCCGCCGAATTCGCGGGCAGTCGGGGAGGGTTGTAACTGCCGCCGGCAGCGTAATTGCCGCGTGTACCGGAGTCTTCACCGGCACCGGTCTGGCTTGAATTCGAATCGCCGATGGTATCCACGGCGGTGAGCAATTGCCCCTGTCGATCAACACGCCGTCCGTACCAATCCAGGCGATAGCCTTGGCGATCGACCGGATATCCCTCGGCATCGTAGCTGTATCCCGTCTTGGGTAACCGCGCGGCCTGTGCAGCGCTCAGGTTGGGATCGTAATCCAGTTCATTGGTAACAGTGGCCGTTTGCCGAAAGTCGTTGGCAGCACCGGAAGAGGTGTAGTTACCACCAGTGCTCGCGGGGCTCGGGCGGCCCGCTGGCGAACTGGATGCTGGCGAATTGGATGCTGGCGAATTGGATGCTGGCGAATTGGATGCTGGCTGCAGTCCGGCGGGTAACTGGCCAAAGTTGCCCCCCGCGAACGCGCTCGCAGAATTCCCAATCGGTGCCGTTGAAGGGCGACGCTGCGATCCATTTTGCAAGGCATACCACTCCTCGTCACGGGTTGTCGCGTTCAAAGCTGGCGTCGAGACAGGGCTGTTGTAGGTGGTGGTCGCCGGCGTCGATGCTGCCATATTCGGTGGCAGTGAACTGGCGCGGTTTGAGGGCGTTCCCGCGTAATTGGTGCTGGGCGAGAACGGAGCCGTTGATGGCCCGCTGGCCGCCGAGGTGCTTGTCATCGGAGGCGGTGCGGGCGAACCGCTTTGGGTCAACCGGTTTCGCGGATCGTCGGCGCTGCTCGGTGGGAGCGCAGGGCCGTACATCATCCCGTTGGCAGCATCCTGCACTCCGTTGGCCACCGATTGAAACTGGGCGTTCGCAGCATCGCCCATGCGTTCGGCATTCGTATTGAGGTTTTGCTGTAGCTGTTGCCGACTGGCGTCTGCGGTGGTACTGAATTGTTGCGCAGCGTTATTGGCCGCTTCTCGCGCGGCCTGCTCTAAACTGGCACTACTGTACCCCGTATTGGGCGAGGTACTCGGGGGAGGTGCGCTGCCATAGCCTGTGTTGCTGTATCCGGTACCGGGTGGGGCGCTGCTCGATGCAGGCGTCATGCCGAATCCACTCGGCATATTCATGCCACCACTTTGGGGAGCCGGTTTCATCATCGCGGTGGGCGCCGAACCGCCTGCTCGGATTGGGCGCAGATCACTTGGGTCGCCCATCGACGGGATTGGCATCGGGATTTGATCGGCGGCAGCAACTGTGCTGAAACTGCCCGCACCCGCCAACAATTCGCCTGCGGGAGCACCCTGGCTGGAGGAGTACTGGGGAGTGACTCGGGGCAGGTTGCCATTGCCTACCCGGACCACCACTTCGCTGACATGACCGCGGATCTCGGCCGGAATTTGGCTCGATATCTCGCCAGTGCGCGCGACCTGCTCCATCTTTTCAGGTGGAATTTGAATGATGTACTTCACGCCGTTCCCGCCATCAGGGGTCCACCCATAGGTGATCCCGACGGTCGCAGCCATCAAAAGCATCACAGCGCCACTCATGGCACAATCCTTTGCTGTGTTGAATGATTGGGACAGGCAAAGACAGTCCTTGCGGTCCCGATCGACACAGCCCACCTCGTCATAAGATGGCCCGCAGGTCGATCACCCGCCGAAACGGGTTTCACAACACAATTTATCGCCCCAGGTGAATCCAGGTAAAGCCCGATCGCGGATGAAAATCGGAATTACCCACGAGTTACCGGTTTCAACGCCCGTAGTAGATCGGCCGGGCCCGGTAGACGGGTCCGTAATGCCGGTGATGGACGTGGACAGGCCGCGGCGGCGGAGTCACGTAGACCGGCGTTTCGATAATCGTGGTGGTGGGGACCACGTTCGCATTGGCGATTTGGCTTCCCAACGGGGCTTGCTGCATCGCTGCAATGACCGTTTCATTCACCCCCTGTTCGTGCAGCGAAATGATATCGGACACCGCCGGCTGTCGCTGGACACCCCGGGTGGAAATCTGATTCAAGATAACGTTTTGGCTCACCCCGCTGCGGCTCATCGCGATCACATCGCTATAGCTCACCGCCCCCATCGTCACCTGCTGCTGGGTCGCCATCTGCTGTTGAGCTTGGTATTGGCGCTGTTGAGCATATTGTTGGTTTCGATAAGCGACATCTTTGTCGTTGGCATTGCCCAGCAAACCACCGGCGACGAGTCCGACCGCACCACCGATCGCGGCGCCAGCACCCGCTTTATCGCTGTTTTCCCCAATAATCGCACCCGCGATGGCTCCCGTGATCCCGCCAAACGTGGCTCCCCGCTGCGTATTGTTTTGAGCCTGGAGGCGAGCGGTGGATCCGCAGGCGATGCAAGCAAAAATCGCTGCGGCAACGCCGAAACGACGAGTGCGGCCGGAGCCATACCAATTCGAAGAATATGATGTCATTTTGGGTTTACCACAGGAGGCGAGATGAGCGGCCAAAGAAGTATCCCTTTTAGAATCGACGCATGACGGGAATCAACCGCAATTATGTAGCGATTTTTCCGTTTGGGCCGCTAGCGTAGAATGATCGAGCTACCCCAGACGCGGTGGCACCGGGAACTGCAACGAAAACTTCGTGCCCCGGTTGAGCTCGCTCTGCACACTGATCCGGCCCCCGTGGGCCTCGATGATCTTCCGAGCCGTGGGCAACCCCAGCCCCGAACCACCATCTTTGGTACTGTAGAAGGGTTCAAACATGTGCATGACGGTATTGTCGTCGACGCCGCCGCCGGTATCGATCAAGTCCAAACTGACACCGCTGCGATTACTATACGTCCGCGCCCACAACTGGCCCCCGTCTGGCATCGCCTCCAAGGCATTCTTGACCAAATTCATCAGTGCGGACTGCAACGAATCGCTGTGTAAACGGATCGAAGGCAAATCAGGATCGAGATATTGCTGCAAATCCACCTTTTGTGCGTCGGCTTGGGCTTGGTAAGCACCGAGCACCTGCCGCACCTGGTCATTCAAACTGCCGGAGACGAGATCGATGTGCCGCAACCGGGCATATCGCAAGAAATCTCGCAGCAACGCTTCCATCCGCTCACATTGATCGCGGACCATATCGACACGTGGCAAACAACGGCGACTCGACGCCGTATCCATTTCGACCAGATCCTCGCTCAGCAGCTCGATATTCATGTGAATGATCGACAGCGGGTTCTTAATTTCATGGGCCAACGACCCGGCCAACTCGGCGAGCTCCTCGTATTGCCCCTGGACCTCGTCCATCGCCGCTTGATGCCGGGCGGCATCTTTGGCGCGGTCGTCGGTGCGAGAGTGCGACTCGGAGGGATGAGGCGTCATCGGACTCAATTGAGAAAGTAGCTGAAAATTGCCTGTCTTTTCCAGGCGTCGATTTACTCTCCCGAATTGTAGCGTGTGCTCGTTTGCCTGGCGTCACCCTCGACGAATTTCACGTTGCCGACTACAACTACTCCCCATCCAGCTCCCCTCTCCCGTCTCCCCCTCTCCCACTTTCGTATCCCCATGTCGACTGCTGCCGCAACTCAGCCCGAAGCGAACGATCCCTACATTCAATCCCTATTCGCTGAGCGGATCGGCGGGGCGAAGTACGGCAAGGGCACCGAAATCTACAAGTTCGAGAAGATCAAGCGTGCCAAGCGGAAAGCTCTCGCCGATCATCCTGAACGGCAACTGCTCGATTTCGGCATCGGCGAGAATGATTCAATGGCTCCCGAGAGCGTCCGCCGGACGATGGAACAGGAGATCAATCGCCTTGAAAACCGCGGCTATGCCGACAACGGGGTCGTCGAATACAAGGAAGCCGCGGCGCGGTTCATGCAACGCAACTTCGGTGTCGAACTCGACCCCGCCACCCAGATCAATCACTGCATCGGCAGCAAGCCCGCTTACGCGATGCTGCCGGCCTGTTTCATCAACCCCGGCGACATCACGATGATGACCGTCCCCGGCTATCCGGTCGCCGGCACCCACACCCGTTACTACGGCGGCGACGTCTACAAACTGCCATTGCTCGCCGAGAACAACTTCCTGCCCGATCTCGACGCCATCCCCGATGACATCTATCGCCGCACCAAGTTGATGATTCTGAACTATCCCAACTCGCCGACCGGGGGCACCGCTCCAGCGGAGTTCTTCGCCAAGGTCGTCAAGCTGGCCAAGGAGAAGGAATTTGTCGTCGTCAACGATGCCGCGCACATCATGTTGACCTTCGATGGCAAACCATACAGTTTTCTGGAAACGCCCGGTGCCCTCGATGTCGGTGTCGAAGTCCATTCGATGAGCAAGGGCTACGACATGATCGGCTGGCGGATGGGATTTGTCGCCGGGCACCCGCTCGTCGTCCAAGCCTTCGCGGACATGAAAGACAACAGCGACAGTGGCCAGTTCATTGCGACGCAAAAAGCCGCCGCTGCCGCCCTCGATGACGATTCGATCCCCGCAGGAATTCGGGCCAAGTATCGCCGCCGGATGGAAAAACTCGTCGCCGTCTTGAACGATGCAGGCTTCGAAGCGTCGATGCCTGGCGGTACCTATTTCCTGTACACCAAGTCACCGACGTCCGCCGCCTCCGGTGAAACCTTCGCCGCTGCGGAGGACGCCACCCGGTTCCTGATCGAAGAACAGGGCATCGTCACGGTGCCGTGGGACGACGCCGGTGCGTTCCTCCGGTTCAGCGTCACGTACATCGCCGAAGACGAAGCGGCCGAAGATGCCTTGATGGCCGAGACCGCCAAGCGTCTGGCCGGAGCCGGGCTGCAATGGAAGTCCTAGGCGGTCCGCACTACGCCGTCGCCGGCGCGGGCGAGTCGCACGGTCCCGCCGTCACGACCATCATCCACGGCTGTCCACCGGGTCACCGCATCCGCCGCGCCGACGTGCAACCGTTCCTCGATCGCCGTCGACCGGGCGGCAATAAACACGGCACGCCGCGAAACGAAAAAGACAAGGTCCTCTTTCTGTCGGGCTTGTACCGCGACGATGTCGACGTGCTGCTCGGCGGATCGAAGCTGTCCGTCGACGTCGATGGGGCCTCGTTCGAAACCGAGGGCTACGAAGATGGTTTCACGACCGGCGAACCGATCGCCGCGATCGTGCTGTCGACCAGCAAAAAATCGGGCGACTACACCCAGTTCACGGGCCCGGGCGGCGAAGTCCGCCCCGGACACACCGACCTCGTCAAATATCACCAGTCGCAAGGGTTCGTGGACGTGCGTGGCGGCGGCCGGTCGAGCTACCGCAGCACGATCAGTGACGTGATCGGGGGCAGCGTCGCCAGGCTCATCCTGCAGCAACTTTTTGGTGTCCGGATCCTCTCGTCGATCTGCCAAGTCGGAACGCTGCAATCGTCCCCACGATTGGCCGAGTCGCTCACACTCGAGAACGCTGACGCGACCCAAGCTCAACTCGACGCGGCCGAAGTCCCGTCCATTGATCCGGAGTTTGCGCGCGCCGCTGGCGAGCTGATCAAAGAGACCCGTCGCCGCGGCGATTCTCTCGGTGCGGCGGTCGAAGTCGTCGCCGTCGGCGTGCCACCACTCCTGGGCAGCCCGCTATACCAGAGTCTCAAGGTCCGTTTGATGGGCGCACTCGGCGGCCTCAATGCTGTCCAGTCCTGTGAGATTGGCGCTGGCGCTGATGTCATCGAGCGTACCGGCAGCGTCAACAACGACCCGATCCGCCACGGCGGTTATCAAAGCAACACGCACGGCGGCTTGCTAGGCGGGATTACGACCGGCAACCCGCTCGTCGCCCGCGTCGGCTTCAAACCCACCTCAACGATCAACCTTCCCCAGCAATCGGTGACGAAGGACCTGCGCGAGATCGAGTTCGAACTCTCCAAAGGCCGCCACGACCCCTGCGTCGGCGTCCGCGCAGGCGTGACGCTCGAATCCCGCGTCGCGATCGAACTGCTCAACGCCCTCCTCGCCTACCAAGGCACCGCCCACGCTGGCGACCCGATCGAACTCTTCTAAACGGTGATGAGCAGATCCATTCGGTGAACTCGCCGTACCGCCTGCCAAAGAGAACTCCAGAGTCGCGACGCGGCGCCCCCATGGCACCCCGGACGCGAGTCCGGCGTTCGCCGTGCGAATGGGTGTCGCGAGACCGCGGCCATGACTTGATGGCCGGGATGCTATTTCAGTCGCTGGGACTTGGCTGACAGGAAGCCAGCATATTCCTGCACGGTAATTCGACCATCGCCGTCGAAATCGGCACCAGCGGGGCTCATCATCATCTTGCTCCATTCGCTCGCCGTGAGTGCGAAGTCGCCGTTTTCGTCGTAGCGCCCGATCATTTTCTTGGCCATCATGGTGATTTTTTCGCTCGGCGGTTCGCTGGGCATTTGCAGCTTTTCCGCTGGCTCGCCACTGCTGGGCGCCGCCGATCCACTTTGCGAGGCGAATGTCGTCGACCTGCCGGGCGAAGTGCCTTGCGGGGCGATTCCCGAGCGAGTGTCGCTAGCAGACAGACCATCGTTGACGCCCTTCAAAACCTCCGACGCGGTGATCACGCCGTCATGATTGGAGTCCCAACCGTAGAATTCGGACACGAGCACATCGCTCCACTCAGACGTGTATTCGCTCATCGAAACCTGACCATCACTATTGAGATCTCGGTCAGTAAAAAATCGGGGCAGTCCCTCAGGGGCCGTGGCTGAGTAGACCCGGTAGGAGCGACGGCCTTCAAAATCCACGACCTCAGGTTGCGCGTTCTTTTCGTCTGACTGTTTGGTGTCGCCGCGACGGTCACGGCGACTGGCCTCCTTTCCATTGCGTTCGACCGCTTCACGGGTTGCGAGTTCCTGTTCGGACAGTTTGCCGTCGCCGTTTCGATCGAAATCCATTGGATTCCCCCAAAAACCCCCGCGCCGAATCTCCTCACCATCGAGCTGGCCGTCCCGATTGCGGTCGTATCGCTTCAGGTTATTACGGGCCTCATCGAGATCCGCGTCGCTGGGCACGACGGCCATGATCTCCGCCGACGGTCCGAAACCGAGCATGGGCAGTACCGGAATTTCAGCGCCGAATCCCGGTACGAGCGGCGCAACGGCCATGGGATCCGCAGGTTCGCTGCTCCGGTCATCACCCCCCCGACCACGGTCATCGCCGCCCCGGCCGCGATCATCGCCGCCTCGGCCGCGATCATCCCCCCCGCGGCCACGGTCGCCTCCGCCTTGACCTCGCATCGTCTCAAACGCTGACGTGATTTTGCTCAGCGGGATCGGCTGGCCCGGTTTGATACTCGGGTCGACCGACTGCATTCGCTCGATCATGGAACCCATCGGCCCCTCTTGCTCGTCAGGATCGATCATGCCGTTGCCATTGCGGTCCAGTCGCGACATGAATCCACTCGGGCCACCCCCCCGATCACCGCCGCCACGATCACCGCGCCCCCGATCGCCACCACCGCGATCAAAACCGCCACGCTGTGCCTGAACCGCAACCGTCCACTGGCATGCGATTCCTACAACCAAGGCAAAACGAAGTACGCTACGAAATGAGGTGATGGACATGAATCGAATTCGCGATAGAAGGAGAAGTGATGCAGATTTCGAGCGAGCCGAATTAAAGAATAGGGTGCAAAAGTGCGTTTCATATTCAGTTTCGAATGATTTCATTCCGCCATGGTGCGAAATCGATGCTTGCGTTGTAACACCGCAGGTGGTCGATGGGTTTCGCTGGCACTGCAAATTCCGTCATCGAAAAGAGGGTTCCCATTTTCGACCCGCCACCTCGCACGTCGTCAGGCGAGTCCTTCACCCCGGACGGGCGGAGCCGTTGGGCGACGTTTTTCGCCGGGCTGGCTTCTTTCGAAATTGCGGGTGAACCGAGGTTTCTCTTTTTCGGTCAAAAACGTTATCCTGAGGCACGATTGCTGCTGATTTCTCGTTTTTTCACGTTTTCCCGTATTTACCAAACATGTCTACCGCTTCGGTCCAACACGTCGACGTTCGCTTGCCCGATGGCACCACTCACAGTCATCCCGGCGATACCACGGCGATGGATATTGCTCGGGGCATCAGCGAGGGGTTGGCCCGCGCCGTCGTCGCAGCGGAAGTGGATGGGAAAATCGTGGATTCGTTCCGCCCGCTCGGTGAAGTAGCGGGTGAAGACGGATCGTTGTCGCTGAAATTGCTGACTTCGCGGGATTCTTCCGCCCTCGATGTGCTCAGGCACTCGGCGGCGCACGTGATGGCACGGGCGATCATGCGGGTCTACGACGGCGTCTCGCTGGCGTTCGGCCCGACCACCTCGGGCGGGTTTTACTACGACTTCGACCTTCCGGAGAAAATCAGCGAAGACGATTTTCCGAAAATCGAAGCCGAGATCAAGAAAATCATCAAGGACAAGGAACCCTTCGAACGCTTTGTTCTCGATCGCGATGAGGCTCGCAAACTCTGCGACGACCTCGATCAAGACCTCAAAGTCGAGCACATCGACACCGGTCTGGGCGACCAACCCACCGTCAGTTTCTACCGCCAAGGCGAATTCGTCGACCTCTGCCGGGGACCTCACATCCCTCACGCAGGGATGATCAAGGCGATCAAGCTGCTGTCCGTCGCCGGTGCCTATTGGAAGGGCGACGCCTCGGGGCGGCAATTGCAACGGGTGTATGGCACCGCGTTCTTCGACAAGAAGGAACTCGCCGCCTACCTCGAACAACTCGAAGAAGCCCGCCGCCGCGATCACCGCGTCCTTGGCAAGCAACACGGCTTGTTCGCGATCAATCCCGAGGTCGGTCAAGGTCTCTGCTTGTGGCTGCCCAAGGGAGCCCGGGTGCGGGTGGCACTGGAGGATTTCTTGCGGAACGAACTGCTCTCACGCGGTTACGATCCCGTCTACAGCCCCCATATCGGCCGCGTCGAACTGTACGAAACCAGCGGTCACTTCCCCTACTATCGCGACAGCCAATTCGCGCCGCTGTTCGGTACCGAAGTCGGTGGGCTGCTCGACGCCTGGAGCAGCCGGCTGAGCGAGGGGAAGCTCAGCGGCGATGACGAAGACAAGCTGATGGCAGCCGCGGAGGTGTTCGGAGTCAAACTACCTCAATACAAGGCTTCGTCATCGGACGATGCCAAACAGAAGGTGCTCCATGACTGGCAACTCGCCCACGAGCGATACCTGCTCAAACCAATGAACTGCCCGCACCACTGTCAAATTTTCGCCGCTCAACCGCGATCTTATCGCCAGCTGCCGCTGCGATTGTTCGAGTTCGGAACCGTGTACCGCCACGAGCAAACCGGCGAACTCAACGGCATGATGCGAGTGCGGGGATTGACCCAAGACGACGCACACATCTTCTGTACCGCTGACCAGGTCGAAGAAGAATTCCGCGCGACGATCGAACTGACTAAGTTCGTTTTAGAATCGGTCGGTCTCGATGATTACAGCGTCCAGCTTTCGCTGCGTGATCCTGATAGCAGCAAGTATGTGGGTAGCGAATCCAACTGGGACCATGCCGAAAGCGCCTTGCGTGGCGTCTTGCAGCATTCCGGCTTGGAGTTCAACGAGGAGCCCGGCGAAGCCGCGTTCTACGGCCCCAAGGCGGACTTCATGGTCCGTGACTGTATCGGTCGCTCGTGGCAGCTCGGGACCGTGCAGTTGGATTACAACCTGCCGCAGCGTTTCAAGCTGGAATACAAAGGCAACGACAACGCCACGCATCAACCCGTCATGATCCACCGCGCCCCATTCGGATCGCTCGAGCGATTCACGGGGATGTTGATCGAGCATTTTGCCGGTGCGTTCCCAATGTGGCTGTCGCCCGAACAAATTCGGGTGCTGCCCCTGAGCGACAAATCACTCGACTACGCCGTGGCAGTGGCGAAGCAGCTCGACGAAGCGGGATTGAAGGTCACCGTGGATTCGCAGGATGGGAAGGTGCAAGCGAAAATTCGTAACGCCCAACTCGACCTGGTCAATTACATGGCCGTCGTGGGACCGAAGGAAGCCGAGAGCGGACACGTCGCGCTGCGAGACCGTATCGATGGCGATTTAGGCTCGATGCCGATCGCCGAAGCGATCGCCCGGTTGACCGACGAGATCAAAACCCGAACCGTGCGACAAGCCGTGCGGTCGTCGACCGTGTCGGTCGCCGAATCGGGCGAGACGTCGCACGAGTATTGAGACTTCCCGGCGGAGGTCGCTTCACCCGACCGCCGGCTCGTTCGTTGGCACGCCTTCGGCATAGGAGCCAATGAGGCCGTCCTCAGGCCTGGATCCCCCCAGGCCTAAACCGTCACGCGGCCGCGGGGGCCGAGGCGACCGAACATGCGGTCGAGTTCATCGCGGCTGAAGAACAATGCTGTCGGGCGCCCGTGCGGGCAGTGGTGCGTGTCTTGGTAGAGATCCTTCTGCTCGAGCAAGCTGACGATCTCCTCCGGCGAGAGTGGATCGCCTGCTTTCACCGCCGCTTTGCAGGCCACGGTGCTGAGCAGATGGTTGAGCAAGTCGTAGGGATTGGGATCGCGACCGGCGCCCATCACCGACTCTAAAATCGTCCGCAACATCTCTGCTGGATCTTTGTTCGGCATGATCGCCGGGTAGGACTGGATCAGGACGGTTTCACCGCCAAAGTCCTCGATTTCCAACCCGATCCGGGCCAGCGTGTCTTTGACTTCCAACGCCGCGGCCCGTTCGGCGGGCGTCAGGGAAACAGGTTCGGGAACGAGTAACCGCTGGGCTTCCAAGGACCCGTTTTCGCCCAGCACTTTTTTGCAGACCCGTTCGTAGAGCACCCGCTCATGCAAGGCGTGTTGGTCGATGACGACCATCCCCTTGTCGTCCTGGGTGACCAGATAGCGATTGTGGACCTGAAACCCGAGATAACAAACGCTGGGGCTCACCCCGCCGATGGACTGCATCGTCGATCGTTCGGCGCTGGAATCAGCGGCCGCTCCACCCTGAGCGGCCGACTCACCAGGCGGCAGCGACGCATCACCAGGCGGCAGCGGCCCATGAACCGTTGATTCATCGCCGTCCCAGGGTGCAGATGCCGGGACCTGTTGGATTCCCCCGCCGAACGGCTGGAATTCGGGCGTCCCCCCGAACGCGGACGCCGGTGTGCTCGGCGCCGGTGAGCTCGACGATTCGATTCGATGGGTTGCCGAGGACATCGTTTGGTCCCGGCTGCGGTCATGCCCCGTTCGCGCCCAATCGATCACGGCCTGCCGCTGCCCGTCGACTTCGCGTGCAGGCATGCCCATCACCGATTCCCCACGCGATCGCAAGGCATCGCCCGTGACCGGTTCGGGGGCAGGGGCGGCCCCGACGCGGTGCGTCATGTCGGTGGACAGGAACCGTTGTCGGAGCGTTTGCAGCAACCGGCTATAGACGCGGCCACTGTCGGTGAATCGCACCTCGAGCTTGGCGGGGTGCACATTGACGTCAATCATTTCCGGCGGCATCGTCATCCGTAAAAAACAGACAGGGTGCCGGCCCACCATCAGCAGTCCCCGATAGGCTTCGCCGAGAGCATGCTGCAACGCCCGATCACGGATGTGCCGCCCGTTGAGGAACAGGTACTGCATCCGATTATTGCCTCGGCTGACCGCGGGATCGCAGGCAAATCCAAATATTTTGACTTGGGCATCGTCGCTCTCGATCAAGATCAGCGATTCGGAAATCTCGGTGCCAAAGAATGCCTCGATCCGATCGGCCCACCGTGGTGTCGGTAACAGGTCGAACATTTCCTTGTCACCGTTGCGCAGCACAAAGTGAACCTTGGGGTTCGCCAATGCCAGGCGAGTGAACGCTTCGACGATATGGCCGCGTTCGGTTTGCGGCGTCTTGAGAAACTTTCTCCGCACGGGCGTGTTGAAGAACAGATTGCGGACTTCGATCGTGGTCCCGACGGGACATCCACAGGGGCCGGGCAACTCGATCACGCCACCGCGGATATCGATTTGGCTGCCGCTCGGGGTGCCTTCGGCGCGGCTGCGGATGGTCATCTGGGACACGCTAGCGATCGACGCCAGAGCTTCACCACGAAATCCCAGCGTGCCGACATGGAACAGCGAGTCGTCTTCGGGGAGTTTGCTCGTCGCGTGACTGGTCACCGCCAGCGGCAGTTGATCGGCCGTCATGCCGCAACCATCGTCACTGATCCGGATCATCTCGACACCGCCGCCGGCGATCGTCAGTTCAACGCGGGATGCCCCCGCGTCGATACTGTTTTCGAGTAATTCCTTGACCACCGAAGCCGGACGCTCGATCACCTCGCCAGCGGCAATCTGGTTGACCAGTTGCGGCGGCAGTTGGCGGATGATCCGCGGCCCCTCCGGCGGTCGCGGGAGAGGTGCGGAGGATTCGTTCGTCGGCTCGTCGGTGGTGGTCGCGTTCATGCCCTTGAATGTAACGGATCAGTGCCCGGGGACAATCGCAAACGACAAGGTCGACGGAGGGACGGGATCATCCGACGGCTAACGCTGCTGCCGGGTTGGCCGACCAGCGGTTTGGACTCCGCCTTTGGGACGCAGCAAGTAAACCTTCGGGTCATCGATGATGAATGATGTACTCCATCGCTGGCCATCGTCAGCACTACAGATATTGTAGAAGAATGTCCGCAACCGTTCGGCGCGATAGCTGTACGGGAACTGGCTCGTGATGTAGTCGTCTTCGGTCAAGTCGTCGACACCGGGCGACGCATAGTAGTGAACCATGCCATCGGGTGTGACGCTCATGCCGAGAGTCCACCAACCCGTCGTGGTGATTTGCGGGCCCCGGAAATCACCGCCATTCTTGTTGCTGCGAATTCGCAGATAGGCGTAGTCGGCATCGCGACCGGTCTGATCTTTGCTCTCGAATTCGATGAACATGCCCGGCCAATAGATTTCGTTTCCGAGCTCTTCGACCTTCCGTTTGAAAAAACCGACTTCCTGCTCGATCATGGCGGTCGTCTCCAGCCCCAAGCGGAAACCAAATTGGGGACCGGATCGGTTTTCCCACTCCGCCACCGGTGGCAGGAAGACCCGCGTCGTCACGTTGGGGGCCTCCGAGACATCGATGCGGCGGCCGAGACGCGTGTGGATGTTACAGATAAAATCGTCTTGATGCATCGTGCCGCTGGGGCGACCGGGGATACCGGTGAATTTGCTTCGCAGCAGCATCGATCCCTCACTCCCGGGGATGCCCCCGGCAGGTGTGGCGACACGTTCGACGACATCAGGATGGCCGCGCTTGATGCCTTCATACCACCTTCCATTGGCGCTCTTGCCCAAGGGGCCACGCCGATTTTCGTCGATGTCCTCTGTGCTCTTGGGGTTGTTGGGGATGTAGCGCCACTGGACGTCTTCAAAGTCGTCAGCGACGCCCGTCAATTCAACACCCGTTCCCGGCACGACCGATCGCTGCGCCTGGGCGTGTTCAGCCAAATTCGTTGAGACCAAACAGGCCACGCAGGCCACAAGAGATTGCCAGCAATTCATCCGATTCATGATATCCGTCGCTTCCGTTTCAAGAATGTTGAAATGGACACGGCAGGCTGGCAGCAACCACGGTTGCTGACTTGGATCCATGACACGCCGGACGTCAGACGCCCTGCGAGAATCCTGCCGTGACGGAGGCCCCCCTCCAATCATGTCAATCGGAATATTTCGAGCTCAACTCAAATCAAAGCGGCCCATGAGAGGCGATTAACCGCTGCAATCGCTACGAACTGTCCGCTGAGGATGCCAGACGCACGCCAGAGAGAAAAAATAGAGTGGTTTTTGCGTGCCGCGATCGTGGAGCGAATTATGCTCTCCTTACACGGCGGAGACGCCCACGCACGGGCGGAGACGCCCAGGCATGGGCGGAGACGCCCACGAGCAACATGATGATGACAACAAGATAATCAGCGTCCCCCCGTGCGAGGCGGGGTCGGCTCTCCGGAGCCGGCCTCGCCTTTTTTCGTGGGCTTTCTCCGCCCTGAAACCGCGATTTTTGTTGACGGCGGGCTATCTTTCGGTGGATAATGGGACTGCACCGCAGGCGGCTTCGGTTGCCTTCGTCCTTCTCTCTTCTCGCAGGTGTTGCGTTGCTTTTGCACAACGAATTCTCAACCGTGTCCGCTTCCCGCTACTCAGCAAGTCGCTCAGCATCCCCGTTTGAGTCGCAAACCGCTCGGTCCCAGGCAGCCTCAGCGCCCGTGGTGATCGCCCTGACTCGGAACGATTCGGACGCGGGTGCCAACGGTCGCCGCAGCTGGGCATTCCGATTGTGGTGGATGATGGCCATGACCGCAGCGGCATGGTGCTTGCTAGCCGGGGTCGCGTCGGCACAGAAGTACGAGACCTTTGAACTCGATAAGAAATTCGAGGCTTTCAAGGACCCCAAGAAAGCCGGCGAACTCGAGCGGGCGGCCAGCCAGCTCAAAACGGCCCGGGATCTCAGCAAGATCAGCACCTCGGCCCCCGGCATGGCCAAGTTCTACCTCCAAAAATACATCCCCTGGAAACTCACCCAGAAAGAGAATCTGCCGGAACTCAGCAGCACGATCGAAGAATTGCTCAAAGATCTCGACGGCGCTCAGCGGATGTCCAGCGCCGGGGCGCAGGACTTGCTCGTGGGCACTTTTGTCGGCATGAAAACGATCGCCGAAGGCAATTACATTCCAGCGGCCCGCATCAACGCAATCAACGCCCTGGCTCGACTCAATGCCACACCGCTGGATATCGCCGCCGGGCGTCCCCCGCTGCCGCTGAAATACAGCTTTCCGATTTTATTCAAACTCTACGCCGATGAAAAAGAGAATGACGGTGTCCGGGCAGCCGCATTGCACGGGATGCATCACTACACCGAGTTCGCTTTCCCGGTCATGACGCCCGAGCAAAAGAAGTCGCTCGTCGACGAAATGAATAAACTGCTCGCCGCCGAACCACCCCAATCGCGGAACCCCGAAGCGCACGCGTACCTACAGCGATTCGCGGTCGACATCTTGAACATTCTCCGCGCCCCCAATGACGAGTCGCTCGGTACGCAGTTAATCAGCATCAGCACCTCCGAAACACAGCCCGACTTGATCGCCTTGTATTCAGCGTCAAAACTCGGTGGCCTCGACACCGGCCTGCAAGGCAAGGTGAAAGATCCCGCGGAGGTTACGAAGCAGTGGTCGCTGCGTGCTTTCAATGCTGTCGAATCAGAATTGGCCCGTTTTGCCTCGCAAACCCCGCGAAAAAAAGCGTTGCAGCAGCCCCCCAATCCGATCACGTTCCTGCAAAAAAGCGAAACCACCAAGGACCGAGAAAAACGACGCCGCAGCGCTAGCTCAGGCCGCGGTGCCGGGGGCGGAGGAGGAATGGACCCCAGTATGGGCGGCTATGAAGGCATGGACATGATGATGGGCGGCGGTGAAATGATGGACAGTGGATACGGGGACATGAGTGGATACGAGGACATGAACATGATGGGCCCGGGGATGATGATGGCGGCCCAGATCCCACCCCAGCCACCCGAAGTGAACCTTTCACGACGCAAAGTGAGCATGGTTCTGCAACAACTGCTCCGCGGGGCGACAGGCTCCTCCAAGGGGAAGATCGAAGCGAAACCAGCTGGATTGATGGCGGCGGTCGCACAACCTGAACAGGCTGTGATCGAGAAATGGGTCGCGACCATGCTGGAGGTCGTCTCAGCTCTCAATGAAGATAACTTGTCGGATCTCGAGAAATGGACCGAAGCGTTGGAAAACCAACGACCCGTCTTGGGTGCCCTCGCGGGGATCGAAGTCACCGCTATCGAAGATCCAGACGAATTCGAAGATCGTCAGCTGCTCCCATTTCCTGGCATGCCAGCTCCCGCTGAAGCTCAGGGCCTGCCAAGCATGCTGCCTGTGGAGTGAACCGCTCTGCTCGCTGGTTACTCCTTGTCGGAGACGCGGTCAAATCGCAACACGCGACCGAAACTGTTGTATTCGGCCACAAACAGAGTGCCCTCGTCATTGACGACGACGCCGTGAGGCGCGTTTAAGATGCCATTCCGCCATTGTTCGGGTTTGACCGCGTTGGTGGCGATCTCGCCGGGACGCGTGTTTTCGCCAAGCGTTAACATGCGATTGCCTTCCTTGTCGAGAACACTCACGCGACCTTCGAGCTCGCCGACAACGGCATAGTCGCCCATCAATGTCACAGCCGCTGGGCGTTTCATGTCGGGGATCGTCCCGAGCACCTCGCCATCGAGCGACAGCATCATCATGCGGCGATTCTCGCGATCACAGCACAATAGTTGTGGCGGACTGAAGCGAGTGTCCACAACCAGCTTGTGAACGGTTTTGAAGTTGTAGGGTGCGTTCGAACCACCGAAACTGTGCTGGTACGTGCCGTCCGCTGACAAGACATGGATCAAGTTATTGCCATAACCATCCGCGGCAAAAATACGCCCATCCGGTGCGGGCACAACACAGGTGATCGCTTTTGACTTGCCATTGAAATCATCGGGCGTGAGCTGGAATACGATTTCACCGTCCAGACGCGTCTTGATGATCCCTTTGCCGTTGTTGTCGGTGCCGAGGATGTACTCGCCACCGTCGTCGGTCCCCATGACAAAACCGTGAACGCGTCCATGAAAATTGGGGACGTTTCGCAGGTAGTCACCCGCAGCGGAATAGACTTGGATGCCCGGTCGCGGTCCGGCCTGCACACTCACATAGACGTCACCGGCTTGGCTGATGGCGATATCCCCGTGCATGTTCCCGAGCGTTGCCATCGGCGCGGGCGGTTTCGCCCATCCGTCGACATATTCAAACTCGAGATCCGAAGGGGCGGTGGTGGCGGGTGCGCCCGTGGTGTCGGCGGCATGCACGGCAGAACCACTGATCAATCCTGCCAGAGCGAACGATGCGAACAAGTTGGGGACGCGGGAAAATCGGGTGCATAACATGCAGCGTACTTTCAGAAAGATGGTGAAAAACGTCTTGGACGACGCAGTGACTCCCGCTTAGTATATCCCAACCCCAGACCCCTTGACGGCCCCGCGGGGGATTGCGGCGGAGCATGTCTTGCTCGCAACGCACGTGTTTTCGGCGCATGGGGGCGGGACGCCTGCGCACCCCCACGCGGCCATCGCGTGACCTGCAGCACGCGACTCGCATCCCAAATGCTTCACGGGGTCGCTCGTCCCCCGACCCAACGCGGGCCCGCCCTCTCAGCGGGAGAACTGCAGGGTGCCCGATGACATCTACAGCCAGGGGGCACCCGAATCCGTTTTGATACGGACCCTACGAGGCCGGTGGCGGAGGAGGTGGTGTGGCTGCGTTGAGCAAGCCAGAGAGTGCCGGCACATTCGCTACCGGGGACCACGCGGCCATCCCCGCCGACCAGACCATCGTTTGCCCGTTGACTTCACCGCTGGTAATTCCGGATCGGAGTTGAGCCCCCGAAAAAGGCCCCTTCGTCTGGCCGCCTGCGGCCACGTACCATGCCTCAGTGGGTGGTGGTGGCGGGGCGGCTGAACCAGCTCCTGCACCGGCGGCCATGCCGGGCATCATGCGGCTGGCCATCGCCATCCCGAGACCGAGGCCCAAGCCTTCGGACGCACCGCCCCCACCGCCGCTCTCGGCGGCCGAGGTCATGGCCTGGCCCATTTGGTATTGTTGGTAGCGATCGAGATCGCCCAACACTCCCATGCTCGTACGTGTGTCGAGTGCCTTTTCGACGGATTCGGGGAACGAAATATTGACGATAAAAAGCTGTGGGCAGTCCAGCCCATACTCGTCATCAATCCGCTCGACCACCTTTTCCCGCAGTTTGCCGGCGAGCTGTTCATAGTTGCTCGCCAAGTCGAGTGCCGCGATTTGCGAGCTGCCGATCAGATCCGCGAAGGTACTTTGGATCACGGACCTCATCAGCGTGTTGACGTCATCGGCGCCGAATTGGCCGTTGGTACCGACAACCTCCTGCAGGAGCGCCTTCGGATTGACCGCCTTGAGCGTGTAGGTGCCGAAAGCGCGGATGCGAATCGGACCAAATTCCGGGTCGCGAAGCATGATCGGATTGGGAGTGCCCCATTTCAAGTCCGTCAGTTGCCGCGTGCTGACAAAATACACCTCGGCTTTGAAGGGGCTCTCGAAGCCATACTTCCAGCTCTGCAGCGTTGTCATCACGGGCATGTTCGCCGTGGTCAGCTCATAGTGTCCCGGTGGATAGACATCTGCGATCTCACCCTGGTACACAAACACGGCAACCTGGCCGGGCCGCACGATCAACTGGGCTCCGTTCTTGATCTCGTTGTCGTGTCGGGGGAATCGCCACATCAGAGTGTGGTGTGAGTCGTCGATCCATTCGATGATGTCGATCAACTCGGACCGAATCATGTCAAACAATCCCATGTGGATTCCTTCGTATTGTAGGTGCAGCGAGGCGGAGAATGGCGTCGTGAGTATAGGGCATGACGTGTGGTTTCGGGGACTTGAGGGACGTTTTAAACGGCACCCGCCATGTCGGTGAGCTGGATGCTCGAGCGGGTTTGTTCTTTCTCCAGATAGGCGCGTCCGAACTTCACGTTGACGTGGTCCCAGGGCAGTTTGTGGAGCAGTTCGTATTTCTGATGGACGATGGCATCGACATCCAGTCCAGCATCCGCGATCGCCGTCCACCACCGTTGAGGGTCGAGATGCTCCGTCCAGCCGTCCATCCGGGCACCGCGTTCCCAGGCCAAACGGATCGCCTTTCCGGTGCGACGGTCACCCCGGCTGAGCAACCCTTCGAGCAGACTCGTTTCGATGTCGTGGCACTTGATGTTCACGCTGCGAATCTGCCGGCGGCTGTACAGATATTGATGCGCCCATTGAAAATACTCACGCGATTGCATCCCGTTCCACTGGTACGGCGTGTGGGCTTTGGGCACGAAATTGGAAACGCTCGCGGTCACCCGCGCATTGCGCCCGGTGACCTCCTTGCCAACGGTGGCAATCGTTTCGGCAAGGTCGACGATCCCGTCCAAGTCGACTTGACGTTCGCCGGGCAGGCCGCACATGAAATAGAGTTTGACACTTTCAAATCCGTTCTGAAACGCCGCCCGGCAACCATCGATGAGATCGCTATTCTTAATCTTCTTGCGGATCTGTTCACGCATGTCGTCGCGTGCCACCTCGGGCGCGAGGGTCAGGGAACGGCGTCGGTCGCTGCCGATCAGTTCGGGTAGACTGCGCAACTGATCGTTGACCCGGAGACTCGGTACAGTGATGTTGACACCGAGCGGACGAAAAACCTCATGCAGACGGCGGATCAGAGGTTCGAAATGTGGGTAGTCGCTGCTGGACAGCGACAGCACGCTGATTTCGTTGTAGCCCGTATTGCGATAACTCTCCAGCGCCGCGTTCACGATCGTGTCCACTTCGCGAATCCGCAGTGGCCGTTTGATCACCGTGCTTTGACAGAACCGACAGAGGTGGGGGCAGCCACGCATGATCTCGATGGCGATGCGATCGTGAACACACTTGACATACGGTACGATTGGGGCCGTCGGCAACGGAATGCCATCGAGATCCGAAATCACGCTCGGGGCGATTGTTTCGGGCACGTCGCTACGGGTGCGTGCGATCGCGGCGATGCGATCGTCGACATACTCGGGCGTATAAAACCGCGGGACGTAGGCAAATTCTAGGCTAGCGGCGATTTTCGCCAGCGCGTCGCTACGTTGAAGACGCCCCTCGGCACCGCTGGCAAAGGTGCCGTCGTCGCGGCGAACGGCATTTCGCAGATCCACCCATGCGTCACAGATCGCGGGCAGGGCGGGCTCACCATCACCGGTGATCATCACGTCAAAGTAGTCCGCCATCGGTTCGGGGTTTTGACAACACGGACCGCCCGCAACCAGCAACGGGTCGGCCATCGTGCGATCTTCGGCGAGCAAGGGGATGCCGCCTAAGTCGATCATCGTCAACACATTGGGAGAGCTGATTTCATATTGGAGAGATAACCCAATCACGTCGAATTCGCGCAGCGGTGTGAACGTTTCGAGCGTGTAGAGCGGCACGTCGTGCTCGCGCAGTTTCGCCTCCATATCCGGCCACGGGGTGAACACGCGTTCGGCACACCAATCCTCGCGGCGATTGATCAACGAATACAGCACCTGCAATCCGTGGTGGCTCATGCCGATTGTGTAGGCGTCAGGAAAACCGATCGCCAACCGTCCCCGCAGGCCGGTATGATCCTTGACCACGATATTGCGTTCGCCACCGACGTATTGGGCAGGCGACTGCACGTACGGCAGGATGCGTGATTCGAGCTTGCGTTTGAGTGCGTGATTGATCATGACAGTCCATTGGGATAGGGTCTGCGAATTACCCACAAAGTGTTAGGATGGAACCATTGCCCCGCCCGAAACCGATTCGATCGTTCGGAACAATTGGCCGTAAACTTCTGAAGGAGTGAACAGCGCGAATGTGTCGGTAATTCAGAGGATTTAAGATAAGGTTTCGCGGGGATGGTAACCACCGCCGAGACGTTCCTCGAAACGATAGGTGCCAGCCACATCCATGACAAAAACCAACCTGGAGTAACGATGAGCGACTACGAGAGCGTCGGAAAAGTCAGCGATTTCGAGGAGAACGTGGGTCGCGCCGTGGCGATTAAAAATCGCATGGTGGCAATTTTTCGCAAGGGCGACCAGTGGTATGCGATCGACGACATGTGCCCTCACATGGGCGCGTCATTAGCCGAAGGATACGTCGAGGAGAACACCGTCACTTGCCCCTGGCACGCGTGGCGATTCTGTATCGTTGACGGGACGTGGGAAGACAATCCTCGAACCAAAGTCGATTGTTTCGATATCAAGGTGGAGGGCGACGAAGTCTGGGTGCGTGAAAAAAAACCGGATGCTTGAAAAACCGTGACTAGCGGTATTGCTCGTGGCAGTTGGCGCAGGTTTGGGTAATTTGACCGACGCCGCCCCGCACAGCATCAAAATCCTGCCGCTCGATCGCTGAGACGACGGACAGAGAGGCTTCGCTCATCGCACGACTCAGCATGGCGTAGTCACTATCCTCCGCATCATCCATTCCCTCTTTGGTCAAAATCTCCCCGACCATCGCGAGCAGCTCGGCATTCTTTCGCAGCTTGTCAATGTTCTCTTCCGCGGTCGCAGCGTCCGTGGATTGGTCACTGAGTTGATCGACGAGTAATTGGCAGTACTCCATCAGCGGCGAGCGATCAACGATCATGGACCAATCGTTTTCCGGGTCACTTGTTTTTACGGCCGTTAGGCCCGCACCGGACACGAGGTCTTGGAGATCGGCTTTGCGGAGTTGTGCCTCGTTGAAAACGGGGGTCGACCCGGCCGCACAATTTCGCGCCGTCTTGGCGACTAAGTCACGGGCCGTTTGAGCATCCGATTTCCAGCGCACGTCACCGGAGTACTCGGTGATCACGGCGAACAATGACGACAAAATCGAGAGTTGCAGCCGCGCGTCCTGGTACCCACCGCTGTTGAACGCACCCGGCGTGGTCAGCCCCGCGTCAAACTTCAGCTTGACCCGTTTCACCTCATCTTCGAGCGACAGGGGCGAAATGAGCTTGTTCCAACCCCCAGCCCCCGTCTCGGCATCCGCCGTCGCGGCCGCATCGGTCTGGGCGGTCACCGTCGCCGCGTCCCGTTCACGCAAGCTAGACAATGTGGGGCGTTCACCTCGAAATGCGGTGGCCATGTCCGGAAAAAAGATGCGGGATGTCACCGCGTCATCGAACTGCGGTGGCCGCGCCCGCTGTTGCTGTGCATGAGCAAGATTGGACGTGGCCGCTGCGCCCATGATCGCCAACGTCAGGAGCAGGAGGGGAGAAGACGGTCGCATATCAATATTTTCGATAACGGGAAGACTTCCAGGGCGGGCGAACCAACGCGCCGCGTGCTAAGAACTCGAGAAATATCCGGGGCTCGCGAGTGAACCAAGACGCGTCTACGGCTCGATTTTTCGCCGCTGCCCGCTGCCTCGCGGCACCCCGCTCACACTGCGGGCCGTCCATGTCGATTCGATTCGAGAGCCCGCAATCACCAGCGGCTCAGGGTTTTCCGATCGCGTCGAGGTACTCGGACACCGCTGCGAGTAAAGGATCGATGGTCTGGGGTTGAATCTGATGCGGCGGTGACCAGGCGAACCACTCGTACGAATCGTGTTCACTGACTTCAATTCTAACAACATCCGGGAGGCGTGCCAAAAAGTACCTGACCTTCTTCTGGAAAATTCTCCCCGGTTGTTTGCGGTAACTCACCTCGTAATCGAGATCAAACTGGAAGCGTTCATCGAACCGGCACGTTCGGGGATCGATGCCGGTTTCCTCCTCCAGTTCTCGCTGGGCGGTTTCTAAATAGGATTCGTCACCGTCACAATGGCCTTTCGGAAGATCCCACCGATCGGGATGCCGCATCAACAGAAACTGGGGCTGGGGTGCCTGAGTCAGTATCAGTACACCTGCCGCTCGAACCCGCGTCTTCTTTGACATCAACACCACCATCCTATTTTGTTGCGATTGCCCCCCGAATCATCGACCAAGGCGTACGCTACCCTCGGCGAGCGACGGCTCACATCAAACGTCGCGAGCGTTTTCGTCACTCTTCTCCTCGGCGGCGCATCGGCGACGGGCGCGGCAGGAGACGATTCTTATGGTACCATCCCAGCATGAAAATTTACACTCGTACCGGAGATACCGGCACAACTGGATTGTTCGGCGGACCGCGGGTGCGCAAGGACCACGCACGGATCGAGGCCTATGGAACGGTCGACGAACTCAATGCCGTCTTGGGCTGCATTCGCAGCCTGTTGGACACCACCAGTCGCGAACGGACTGGCGACCGCGAGACGACGGATTCCCTACGACAACTGGACGACTGTTTCGCATGCCTCCAGCACGAACTGTTTTCGCTCGGTGCCGAATTAGCGTCACCCCGTCCGGATGAATTCCATTTACGGGTGATCGGGGCGGAGCACATCGAGCGACTCGAGCGTTGGATCGATCATTCAGAGAGTCGTCTGCCACCCCTGAAGGAGTTCATTTTGCCGGGTGGATCGGCGCTGACGGCGCAAATTCACGTTGCCCGGGCGGTCTGTCGCCGCAGTGAACGCCGAGTGATCACGCTCTCGGAATCCGCTGATCTCGAAACGCCTATCAGTAACGAAATCATCATGTACTTGAACCGGTTGAGCGATTGGCTATTCGTGGTCTCGCGAGACGTCAACCGCGTTCTGGGGCACACCGACCAACCGTGGATCAAGCCTTCGTTGGGCGAATAGGATGCCGTCGCCAGCGTCGCCAGGCGGTGGAGAATCGCAGGCCAACGTCAAAACACGCGCTCTGACAAACGCAACGGTCGATTTTCAGCCCCCACCAATCGTCGATGGGAATGACTTCCCAACGCTACCAACGGGGGCTCTCGCGAGGTGGCGAGATGAGGCGGCTTTCTGGGAACCGAGCGACCATGGAAGGGTTCCAAGTTTTGATTCGAATCCGAACCGCCGACGATAACATCGCGGATCCCTGCTACCCAATTTCCCCATCGAGCGTGTAGAATGCGTACGGGCACCGACGTCCATCGGACCCATCTCACGCACACTCGTTACTTCCGCCGGAGCCCTCTGCCGTGAAAAAAGTCGAAGCCATCGTTCGCCACTTCAAACTCGAAGACGTTAAGAACGCGTTGACCGAGCAAGGCATCCAGGGCATGACCGTCAGTGAGGTCCGTGGATTTGGTCGCCAAAAAGGGCACACGGAAATCTATCGCGGCACCGAATACGCCATCGATTTTGTGCCCAAGGTAAAGATCGAAGTTGTCTGCACGAGCGAAAATTTGCAAACCGTCATCGACGCGATTTTGCAAACCGCTCAAACAGGACAAATCGGCGACGGAAAGATCTTCGTGACCGACCTCGAAGACTCGATCCGGATTCGCACCGGCGAGCGAGGCGAAGAGGCGCTGTAGGCTGGCTGAGTCAAAACCTACGACGAAATCCGTTTCGTTGACGTCGTCGGCGATTCGGTATCGGGACCAACTCAGCGAGGGGCGCGCTCGGCTCGATGCTCGATTCCATGCCGGCTTGCCGAGCGTTCAGACGGCCGCGGCGCTTAGCGATTTGTATGATCAGATCGTTTCGGCGGTCTACGCCGATTCGCTACGACATGCCGAGTCGAGCGGCATCAACCCGCATCATCTCTCCCGTTTTTCCCTGGTGGCCCACGGTGGATACGGCCGTGGTGATCTTTCACCCTACAGCGACGCGGACCTGATGCTACTGGTGCCGCGGACGGCCCTCGCTGCGGCTGCACCGGTGGCCGGTGCACTGGTGCGAGACCTCGCGGACGCGGGCATGGATGTGGGGTTCTCTGTTCGCACACCCTCGGAAGCCCGTTCACTGGCGTGGTCGGACCCCAAAATCTACACCTCGCTAACAGAATCCCGTTTGCTATGCGGTAACGAGTCCAAATTCCGCAGCTTCTTTGATGCGTTCCGTAGCGGTGCGAAGCGGCGTTGGAAGTCACTTAACAAGAAAGTGATTCGCGCCCGGCTGGAAGAACGTCATCGCTGGGGCGAAACGATCTACCTGCTCCGGCCGAATGTGAAGCGTTCTCGAGGCGGCCTCCGAGACATCCAACTGGTTCGGTGGCTCGGCTTTGCCACCCACGGCCAAACCGATCTGACGCAATTGCATCGGCTCGGTGCGCTCTCGAGCGAAGACCTACAATCACTGCTCCGGGCAAATGGATTCCTATTACGACTGCGGCACGAACTGCACTTCCGCACCCATCGCAGCCAAGATGTGCTCGATCGCCCGACACAGATGGAAATTGCCCGCGACTGGGGGTACCAGGGCCGCACCGGTGTGCTGCCGGTCGAAGATTTCATGCAGGACTATTTCGAGAACACCCGCTCGGTGCGGTACGTGTCCGGATTTTTCGATGATAATCTTGGCGCCCCCTCCCGCACCGCCATGGCGGTTGAGCGAATTTTGTCACGCCGGGTGGACGTCAGCATCCGCGTGGGGCCGACTCAGATTTGGGTCGAGCCGAAAGACCTTGATGCGTTCGCGGCGAGTCTGCCTGACGTCTTGCGATTGATGCAGCTTGCCAACGAAAACCAGCGCTGGATCGCTCACCCAACCTGGCAGGCGATCCGGCAGACCATGCTCGAGCGTCCACCGAGCCCGCCTGATCCGGCCAGTGTGAAGGCGTTCTTGGGCCTGCTCAGCCAGCCGGGGCAACTGGCGCCTTTGCTCCGAAGACTGCACGAACTGCGGATCATCGAACAACTGATCCCCGCCATGCGCCGATGTCGCGGTCTGTTGCAGTTCAACGCCTATCATAAATTCACGGTCGACGCCCATTGCATCGGAGCCGTCGAAGCGGTCACCGAGTTCGCGGAGCAGGATAGCGTGATGGGCCGGCGGTACCGGCGCATCAAGGACAAAACACTGCTGCATCTGGCGCTGCTGATCCATGATCTCGGCAAAGGCTACGATGAAGATCACAGCGAAGTTGGGTTCCGGATCGCCGGTGAGGTCGCCGATGCCTTGGGGCTGGAGGCGAATCAAAAGGAAACCCTGCAATGGCTGATCCACAAACACCTCTTGATGCCTACGGTCGCCTTTCGACACGATCTCAATGACCCCGATGTCGTGCACGGATTCGCGGCGGAAGTGGGCTCGGTCCGGCGTCTCGAACTGTTGCTCGTCCATAGCGTTGCCGACCTAATCGCCGTCGGCCCAGACGTGCTGACGGATTGGAAAATGAATTTGATCGAGGATCTCTATATCCGCACCCGACGATATTTCGAAACCGGGAACCTCCCCGGTGAGAATGACCCCGAACTCGACTCGCAACGCGACGAGATCATCGCGTTGGTCCAAACGCAGAGCGGCGACAAGTCGGCTGTCGATCTCGTCAAAGACCTGCCCCTGTCCCTCCTCCGCCATCGCAGTAGCCGGGAAATCGCCGACGAACTGATCGAGGTCGGCCGATGGCTCGACAAGGACCAAGGCTGCTACTGTGCCGGATTGGTAGCACCTGACGGCTGTGAGGTTCGCTACAACGTCGTCGTTCGGCAAGGTGACCGCCGGATCGGTACGTTCGCACGGATCACCAGCGCCCTGTACGCCTGCGGATTAACGATTTTTCGAGCCAGTATCGAAACCGTGGGCGAAGATTTGCTGTGGGACTCCTTTTGGGTCAGTGACCCAGACTATGTCAACGCCCCGCCCCCGCATCGCATTGAAAAGGTGTGCCGGGTGATTCGCGATGCACTCGACAATCCCGATGCTCCGCTGCCGGCGGCGCGTAAAGTCTGGAAATCGAAAGATGACAGCGAACCCGAGAGCGTGCTCCTGCTGCCGACGAAAATCATCTTTGACAACGACACCTTTGACCACCAAACCATCCTCTCTCTTTTCACCTACGATCGCCCCGGTTTGCTGGCCGACGTTACCACCGTGTTGGCCGCTTTGGACGTCTCGATCCAGTTCGCTAAAATCGACACGCATCTCGATCAGATCGCTGACGTGTTCTACATCACCGACTCGTCATCGCAACCGATTCTCGACGCCGAATATCAGCAGCGTATTCGGGACGCGATGTTAAAAGTGCTCAACCGCTCGGCGGCATAACACGTCAGCATCGCGAGCAGTGCCGTCGGGTTGCCCGTCGTCGGTTCCGGCAACAGCGACGCGTCGACGATCGACACGCCAGCAACACCGGGCACCTGAAAGTCGAGACCAGCGACCGCCTGATCGCCCGCGTTTCCAATGCGGCACGTCCCCCCGGGGTGGTACAGCGTCTGTGCGTAGCGAGCGATCGCCGACAGCAGGCGAGCATGGTCACTCCGCCGCGCCCCCGGCACCCGCTCGGTGCCCAGCACACCCTCGCGAGCGAGCACGTGAGCTAATTCGCGGACCCAGCGAACCCCGTCGGGCAACCCCGCCGCGTCAGCGGGATCGGTCATGTAATCACTGTGAATGAGCAGATGAACGTCGTCGGCCTGGCCGATGGGCTCCATCCACCCACGCGACCGCGGCCGGGTCAACTGCACGCCGAGTGTCATCGCACAGGTCGCCTTCGCGTTGGGGTATCGCAAATAGTCCGTCGGTGTGACGTGCAACTGAAATTTTTCACCGCGATCAAATCCGCCACACTCGGCAATGTTCGATGCCAAGGGACCGCTGCCGTCCTGTTCCCATTGCTCGATGTCCTGAGTGCTCGGCGAACCGGGCAGGAAGGCCGGCTGATCGCGGTCGTACACCACCGGCATGATCAAGTGGTCATGCAGATTCCGACCCACACCGGGCAAATCGACACGTGGAGTCAGACCAACCCGGGAAAGCGAACTGGGGTCGCCGATGCCGCTACGCATCAGCAACCCGGGCGTGGCCAATGCCCCCAAGCAACTGATGACTCGCGTGCTGCGACTCAACGAAATCTCGCGCTCGCACTGCGTGTCTCGCAGCGTCAAGCTGCTCACCCGATCCCCCTCGATATTCAAACGCTGAGCGCTGCCATGGATGCACCGGAGCCGGCCCGCGATACCTGGATCACTCCGCATCACATCGATCAACAGTTGCTCGGTGGTCCACCGTCGACCGTCGCGATTGATTCGGTGGTGCGCCGCAAAGGCTCCTAAGTCCGAATGCTCCCCCACGGCGGACAAGAACTGCTGCGCAGGAGGACTGAGGTATCGCGGGGATTCCACCGCGATCAAGTCATTGGCCCGCTGCCAAGCGGTTTGCATGATATCGGGATCGAGCCCGGCGCGTTCCAGGCACTGAAAGTCTTGCTCATGCGGCGGCATCCAAATCATCGCATTGATACGTCCGCTGCCCCCCAGTCCACGGCCACGTGGCCATGTAATCTCGCGGCCCGCCAGCCCTTCATTGGCCAGCGTGACATGCGAGTCGTCATCGCTCGAACCGAGCAAGTGCAGCCATCGGGCCGGTCGACTGCGGTCGAGCGAGTTCTCCTCCTGCCGCCCGCCCGCCTCGATGATCCAGACGGGTCGATCGGTCCGGACCAGCAACTCATGGGCAAGCAGACAACCGCACACGCCCCCACCCAAGATCACATCGCCATCGAGGCCATGGGGAGCATCGTGAAGCGATAAAAGATCAATGTCGTGCATGATTTCAGGAAGTGAGCGTGGCAGCGGCACGATCTGTGGGTGATGTCGGAGGACACCGCCAGCCTCTGCCACGGGGGACTACAGATATTTCGCCAGGGCATCTCCGCGCGTCGCTCGCGCATCGACTTTTGCTACCGTTTGCCGATCGTCGATCAGCGGTGGTGCATGATGCGGTTTGACTCGCGCGTCAATCAACAATGACCCGCGACAGCCCCAGTGCTTGTCGAGGATAAACTCGTCGACGCCGCCAATGTCCGTCGCCGGGTTACTGCGAGTGAACGTGCTCCAGAGCCAGTTTTTCACTGCCGCGGCAGCGAACTCGGCATCGTCACACAGCGTGATCAAGGGAAACGCGTTCACATCCTTTTGAGCCGATAACGCCGCAGCGAGTTTCTCGCGGTCGACCGCTCGCTCGGGACCGTCGAATTTGGGGGCGGTGATCGCGAGCACACCCGGCATCACGACGGTGACCTGACCAAAACCGTCGGGCAGGGAAATGCCCGTCGGCACTTCCCTCGGCAGTTCGCGGCAGGGACGCCCCGTTGCCGCGATCACGACCTTCGAGCCCTGGTTGAGCCCCGTGCCCGAATAATCGAGCGTGTCGATCGTCGTGCGGGTATGGAAATGCAGGTCCCGCCGCCAATCCACGCGGCTCAGGATGTACTGCAAGAACGTGGCGATGTCGTGGATATCTAACGCCTGCTCAGGATCGTCTGTGATCCACAAGTACTTCGCCAATGACAATTGCCCGTTGCCCAAAATCGCGTTGGCCTGAGTCAGCAGTTCTTGCGGCTCACGCACGCCGAGGTACGGCATGTATCGCTCGCTGCCGATGGCCAGTAACAACGGATGCACGCCAGCGGCATCGACGGCGTGGACCGCCCGCACACCCGGGATCACCGTGGGGATGATCGGGTCGGTCAGCTCATGGATCAACTGCCCAAAGGTGGTGTCTTCCTGAGGCGGGCGACCGACGACCGTGAACGGCCAGACCGCATCGTCGCGATGCCAAACCCGCTCGACCTTCATAAACGGAAAGGGATGCTGTAGCGAGTAATAACCGAGATGATCTCCGAATGGCCCCTCGGGCATGGTCGCCGTCGGATCAATCCGGCCGACGATGGCAAAGTCGGCATCGGCGGCAATGGGTGCATGATTGCCGCAGATCATTCGCATCCGCCGCCCGGCGAGGGCCCCCGCGAAAGTCAGTTCGGTCAAGCCTTCGGGCAGCGGCATCACGGCGGCCAAGGTCATCGCCGGAGAACCGCCCACGGTCACGGTGACCGCTAAATCCTCACCGCGTTGGATTGCCTCGCGATGATGGACACCGATGCCGCGGTGGATCTGGTAATGCAGTCCCACCTGCGACTGAGGGTCGTATTGATTGCCCGACAACTGCACCCGGTACATGCCGAGATTGGCACTCATGAGGTTACCAGGATCGCTCGGATCCATCGTCAGCACCTGCGGCAGGGTGACGAACGCACCACCATCATCCGGCCAGCACTTGAGCTGCGGCAGTTCGTCGAGCGAGCAGGAGTTTGCCATCACGGCACCGCGACGAACCCGCCGAGGCAACATTCGCAGGGCCGTCAGTGGAATCCCCGCGTACCGCAGCGGCCGCTTCGGAAGTGCCGCGGGATCGAGTTTCACCTCAATCAGTCGCCGCACGGCCTCGAGCGTATCACGAAACAGATAGCGAGCTTGGTCGAGCGAGCCGAACAAGTTCGATGCCATTGGAAATCGGCAACCACGCACGTTCGCAAACAACAGCCCCGGGCCGCCGTTTGCGTAAACACGCCGCTGGATCTCGGCCAACTCCAGATGCGGGTCGACTTCGTCGGTGACCTCGATCAAACGATGGTCACGACGCAAGTCTTCGACAACGTCTCGGGTGCTGCGATGCTTCAATTGAGAGGTACCTGCTGCGGGATGAGCGTTGAATGAATGATCCGAGTTGCGTGAGCAGCCGGGTGCCCAGTGATACATGGTGCGTCACGGAAACCCCGTGCGTCACGGAACACCCGTGCGTCACGGCGTGCGGCTCACAGTGAACGGAACCGGATGTCCTTGTACTCCGCCCACATCGCTTTACCGGCATGCAGTTGCAGGCCCAACACGCCGTCCAGCAACGCTTGCTCTGGCGAATCGGTGAAATCGAGGATCAAACGACCGTTGAGATAGTGTTGAATGTGGCGGCCCTTGGCAACGATGCGGACATCGTTCCACTCGTTGAGCCGGAACAGTTCCTTGAATTCGTCCTGTGTGATGAGTGTCTCGAGAACCTTCTTTTTACCATCTTCTTGGACAGCCTTCTCACCAACCAAACAAACCCGACCGCGATTGAGGCCTTCGCCGTAGATGAATCCCGACACGTTGGGGAGATTCACTTCGTTGCGAATTTCGTGCTGGTAGCCCTTGAGCGACCATTCGTTCGGGGCGCCCTTGGCCGTGTTGTGCTTGGATCGATACTGGATTCCGGAGTTGTTCGTCGCGTTGCAGCGGAAGGACAGTTGCAGCTCGAAATCAGCGGTATTCCCGCCCTGCCAGATCAGAAAGGTATTGCCCTTGGCCTTGTTCTCAGCTGTCGTTTCGCCATGGATGACGCCGTCGCGGACCGACCACAGTCGCTCATCGCCGCTCCAGCCTTCGAGGTTCTCGCCATTGAAAATGGACTGTGCGTCGGACGAGGTCGCCGAGCTATCGGGGGTATCGGCGAGACAGGGGGCCGCGACAAGAAACAACAACGCAGCGGACAGGCAGACTTCACGAACCATCAAGGACTCCAGTGAATTTTTAAGGTGGGAGAATGACGCGAGGCGGGGAGGAAACCACCGCCTTGCTCGCCCGCAAGGGACCGATCGAGCACCCGCGAGCATCCGTATCCTAGTTCAACCACGCCGCGATGCCATCCCACCACGGGTCATGTCGTGGATCTTGCCCGGCCGCCGCCGCAGCGGACACGTGCGATCGAGCGTTTTTTCGTGCCGCATCGGCCTTCAATTGATTGGAGAACTGGTGTCGCGTATTGCTGGTGTCTTTGAGAGTTTTTTCGCTCATACTGGCAATCTCATTCAACGGCCATGGGAACCCCCGGACGCGTCCGGAATCAGGTCACCACTTCATTTTTGAATTGACGCAGATACGATGCCCCAGTTTGTCGCTCTCTATGTCCTCCCGGCTCTTGCTGTGATCACCTACTTTCTCCAGCTCTGGAGCGGGTTTGCCATTGCTGGCATCAATGGCGACAATGCGCTGGTTGATCGCCGCACGAAACCGGGGCCGTACTGGTTCATCATGTCGCTCCAGACCCTGATTTTGGTTGCCATTCCGATCATGATTGCGCTGAATAAATGACGCATCGCGATCCGCCAACGTCCCTGAGACGTTGCTTTCGGGGAGCGAAAGACGTTCGCCGTCACAAGGGGTCGGGGGTGGCACCGAGGACGGTGTACTCGAACCGCGTTTCGGGTGTGTCCGCCCGCAGCCGCTCGAGGGTTTTCGGGAGGGCATCGACGAGTGGTTGATACACACCAGCAACGCTCTGGGGAGCATACGAGACGAGCAGAATCACCAGTCCCTTGGGTTGCGGGAACTGTTTGTAGGCAGCAAACAACCGATCGGCGACCTCGTCCGTCCGCGCCGCTTGCGTTTTGGCTTCCAAGCGGAACGATTGGCTCTGCGGATCCGCTGCGATCTCGATACTGCCATTCTCGTCGGCATGCACCGTCCAAATCTCTGCACGTTTGAGCAATTCGGCGTGGCCGATTAAAAACCGGATCACCGCGTCGGGCGAGCCCTGACCAAGACGCTGGGCTTGCGCCACGGCGCGTTCCATGGGATCGTCCGGTGACACCGACGCGGTGGTGGATTCTGCCCGGGTGATCGCATTTTCGTCGAGCTTGAACCAATTTCCGATCAGGTCCATGGCGGTTTGCAGTTCCGCCAACTGTGCATCGGATCGCTGCATCGCTTGATCTCGCGCCGCGCGGGCTTGATCCCGCTGTTTCTCGAGTTCCTGCTGCTGCGATTGCATGGCCTCACGAATCCCCGCCAACTCGCTGCGTTGGCGCGCGATGTCGAACGTGAGTTGTTCGCGTTGCGCCTGCAAGGACGTCGATTCCTGCTGCGAGGTTTCACGAACGTCGAGAAACTGCGCGAAGACGATGATCAACAACAGATCCATCAGCGGCGTCAATTGAAAACGCGTTCGTCGCGACAGCCACGACGTCGACAAACGCACTTCACCGGAATGCGGGGCCGCGTCGGAACATGAATTCGCGGGGTGGCGATGTTCGTCGTTCACGCGAGTGATTCCGGCTGCGCTGTCGGAACGGGCGTTTCCTGAGGCCGATCCGCTCGCTCATAAACGGAAAGCTCTCGCTTGACCCTGCCGGCCATCTCGCGGACGTGCAGGCGGTTTTCCGATAGCCGGGCGAATCCGGGTTCAACGATGCTACTGATCAACATCAACACGATGGCGGCGGCCAGACCTGCGAAGGTGCTCCAGATCGCATCGCCAAAGCGGCTGACGATGATGTTCACCGATGCCTGGTCATCGGCGGCGAGTGCTGAGCCGATGGCCAGAATCGTGCCCAACACGCCCGCCAACGGGTAGGCCTCGATCATCGTCCGGACGACATTCCACGCGGTTTCAAATCGCAGCGATTGCAGGTAATCACGCCGCTCGTCAAGAACGCGGATACGATCGACCAATCTCGCTCGATCAGGGCTGTGCGGAGGCTCGGCCAGCACGTCACCGATGTCGGCCAGGAACGCCTCAATTTGGTCGGAGAGATGCACGTGATAGTCCATGCGACTGCGATGGGGCAGCCCGGCGGTAAAACGCTCGAGTGTTTGGGCAATCCGTTTCCGGTCCGCCCGCGCCCACAGAATGAGCAGCGCAAAGGCGATCAGATGGAGCGCTGCGGCGGCGAGGATCGCGAACGTTGAATAGGAAGAAATCAGTTCCAGCATGAAAACTCAATCGAGTTTGTTTTTGGGTATGCCGACGCCACCGGAGTCATGCAATCAGCGAGTCATTCTAATTTTGAGCGAGTTCAGCTATGGTTTTTTGCAATCCCTATGCCGCGCTATGCCACGCAATTCTTGACCATCCATCCCCTCACCGCAAGAGAGATCGCCGATGAGGCTGCTGCGTTTCGTTCCCACCGGTGTCGTTGAGGATGCCTTTGGAATCACGCCCGAGCAGTTGGCTTCACGCAGTGAAACGCTCACCTCGCAGCGAGACGACATGCTCCAACGATCCACCGCGACGTGGACCGGCGGACTTCGTCTGCCCGAAAAGCTGCTCACCGATTACGAGTCGATGCGAGAGAACTCCGAACTGGGCCGCGTCTTCCGCGTTGCCAATCGGCTGCACGACCATCTCGATGCGGTCGCCGTGGTTGGGGACCAGGACTTTTTGCGTGGTCCCGCCGCATTGATGCGTGCGTGCTGTGAACCCTACCACAACGAGCTGTCACGCTCGGACCGTGGGAGCAAGCCGCGAATGTATTTCGCCGCCGCCGATTTCGATAACGATGCCGCCGATGGACTGTTGCGTCGGCTGGCGGTGGGTGGGAACGGCCCCCACGCAGCCGAGCGGCGATACGCCGTGATCGCGATCGACGCACACGGTGACAGTCACCCTTCTTCGCTCGCGACAGCCGCTGGCATGAAACTCATGAGCGATCAACTCGCCACGTCGCTGGGCGCGGGGGCCTCTCGCTGGCTGCCCAAATTAATCATCCCGATTTCACCAGCAACCGGGCTGGTGCGGAGGTTCGCCGATGACCTCGGCTGTCTTCGCGACTTTTCATTCGATTCCGAACTGGGGGGGCCGTTGGGGATCTACTCACCGGCAACCCTGTTGCCCGCTGCACTGCTCGGACTCGATTGCATTCAGTTCCTCGTCGGTGCCGCGGCCATGAACGAGCACTTTTTGACGGCCAGTTTCGCCGACAACTCCGTGCTGCAGTTTGTGGCCGTGCAGCTGGCGATGGAACAATTTCGCGGCGCAGCGTCCAGTCGCCTGCGGGTCTGGAACCCAGCCCTCGATGGGTTTGCATCCTGGTGGGAACGCACCATCGAGACGTCTTCGGTCGGGCGCGGCATGCCGGTGGGCAAGGGCGTGATCCATCATCTAGCGGTTAATACAGTACGCACCGATCACCTGCCGATTGAATCCCCCGAAATCGCCCGCGGGCTCGGAGCCGATGTTGTACCGACGCCGCACCGCAACAAACCATCGAGCGCTGCTGCGACATTTCCCGAACTCATGCAGGCGATGATCGCGAAGACCAATACCGACCAGCATGCTGCGGGCCAACCTGCGACCCATCTGATGCTGCCCCACATCGACACTCACTCACTGGGGCAATTGTTCCAGTTCACGTGGTTGGCCCGTGAGTGTTTCGAGTCCGTTAACCGGGGCTGCGACTTGCTCGGCGCGGCGACTTAAACTCATCGTCCACCCACGCGAACCGACCTCCGTGCCGCCTCCGTGCAATTCCAATGACCGACCTCGTCATTGATTGCACCTGCCGCATGTTGGTCCGTGAAAAGGCCTGCCGCCCATGCCACCGAAATCACAGTCACAGAACTTACAGCGTCGTACTGCTCTTGAGCACTGGGATCAAGAGGGCCATCACGACGGCGAGGACCATGACAGCCATGATCAACAGCATGATGGGTTCGAGTAGGCGGACGAACAGATCCAACCGTCGGAAGGTTCGCTTTTCCAGTGAGTCAGCAATCTCGGGCAACACGGTATCGAGCGAGTTACTCTCTTCACCCACACGGATCATTTCCACCACGGCCATGGGGAAATATCCTGAATCACCAAGCGGTTTGGCGAGACTCTCGCCGGCGCGAATGTTCTCTGTCGCTTCGCCAATGGATTGACTGAGCAAGCGATTGCCGGTCGCGCTACGGCTGATATCCAGCGATTTTAGAATCGGCACGCCATTTCCCAGCAGCGTACCGAGCACTCGACAAAACCGGGCCACCGAGAGGTTCATGAGAATATCGCCCAGAACGGGAATCTTCAGCTTCCAACGATCCAGCCGATCTTTGCCCGTCTCGGTTTGCAGGTGCATGCGAACAGCCACAAATGCGACGACTAATCCTAAGATCAAAAAGATGCCGTAGCTCTGGAGACCGTGGCTGAAGACGAGCAACCACTCGGTGACCGCGGGCATTTCACCTTTCTTGCGCAGTCGATCAAAGAGCATGTCGAACTTGGGGACAAAGAACACGAGCAGGCCACTGACGACGACGGTCCCGACGACAAACAAAAAGACGGGATAGGCCATCGCACTGACGGTGCGTCCCTTGAGATCCTCTTGCAGTTCGGTGAACACGGCCACCCGATCGAGAGCGTCTTCGAGAAAACCACCCTCGGTGCCGGCTCGAACCATGTTGATGGCCATGTCGCTGAACACGCCCGGATAGCGGGCCATGGCCTCGCCAAGCGATTCACCTTCCTCGACGCGTCCCTTGATCTCATTCATCACCTCACCGAGCACCGGTGCGGAAGATTGGTTACCGAGCAATGTCAACGACCGGATCATCGGCACGCCACTACGCAGCAGTGAGGCGAGCTGACTGTAGAAGGTCACCATGATCTGGCCGCTGACCTTCTTCTTTTTCCCGGAAAAGATCGATTGTCCAGCTCCCGCCTTCTCTGTGATCTTGGTCGGGAAGAGATTTTTGCCCGACAACAGCATGGAGGCTTCGCGCGACGTGCCCGCTTCGATGGTACCGGTGATACTTTTGCCGGTGAGGTCGCGTGCGGTGTACTGGAAGGAAGGCATGAAGGCGAGGGTTCAGAAAAAGGAGGGTTCAGGGTTCAGGAAAGAAGCAGGGTTCAGGGGCCAGGAATGCTGAGGCCTGAGTCTTTTCTGAACCCTGAACCCTTCGTTCCTCGCGACCCTTTTTAGAGTGCTTCGCCTTTCGTGACGCGGAGGACTTCGTCGATGCTGGTCACTCCCACGAGTGTTTTGTCCCAAGCATCCATCCGCAGGGTTCGCATGCCCTCGGCAACGGCGGCTCGGCGAATGTCCCAACTGCTGGCGCGTTGTTGAGCGAGTTCCCGGATCGCTTCGCTGGAGACCAACAGTTCGTAGATACCGAGGCGGCCTGAATAGCCCACATTTCGGCATTCCCGGCAACCGACGCAGCGGTACAACGGGCGGCCTTCGAGTTCCGCAAAGGGAAAATCCTTGGGGAGTTCCTCTTCGGTGGGCTGATACGATTCCTTGCAGTGCGGGCAGAGTCGACGCAGCAGCCGCTGGGCCATGACGGCTTCGACCGTTCCCGCCACCAGGAACGGTTCAACGCCCATGTCGGCCATCCGGGTGAAGGCACCGGCAGCGTCGTTGGTGTGCAGTGTGCTGAATACAAGGTGCCCGGTCAAAGACGCCTGCGTGGCATTCTCAGCGGTTTCCAAGTCTCGAATTTCCCCCACCAGAACAACATCGGGGTCATGCCGCAAAATACTCCGCAATGAAGCGGCAAACGTCAAACCAATCTTGGCGTGGACTTGGATTTGATTGATTCCGTCGAGTTGATACTCGACCGGGTCTTCCGTCGTGATGATTTTGTTTTCCGGGCTGCGGATCTCCAACAGACTGCTATAGAGCGTCGTCGTTTTACCGCTACCGGTCGGCCCGGTCACCAACACGATCCCGTGGGGCGTCCGGATCAATTTGCTGAATCGCTCGTAGATCGCGTCGGACATGCCGAGTCCCTTGAGGTCGAAGACCATCGAGGACTTGTCGAGCACCCGCATGACGAGACCTTCGCCGTGGATCATCGGGATCACACTCAAGCGAATGTCAACCTCACGGCCGTGGACGCGCAAGCGGATGCGACCGTCTTGCGGCAACCTCTTCTCGGCGATATTCAGCCTCGCCATGATTTTCAGGCGGCTGATGATCGCCGCTTGAAAACGATTGATCTCCGGCGGTACGGGCTGCGGATGCAGGATACCGTCGATGCGGTAGCGAACGACGAGGCCGTCGGACTGCGACTCAATGTGAATATCACTCGCACGCGAATCAACCGCTTCGGTCAGGATCTCATTGACCAAGCGGACCACCGAGGCTTCCTGAGCCATCTCGCTCAGTTCGCTACCATCGGTCTCGATCCCTTCGAGCAACTCTATTTCTTCATCGCCCGCAGCGGCAACGAGGCCCTCGATGGTCTCGCTACCCACGCCGAGGTGTTTCTTCACCAAACGGTTGATTTCGGCGCGTTCGGCAATGACCGGCGTGACGGTCTTGCCCGTGGCGGCACAGGCTTCGTCGAGCGGGTATAGATCGAAGGGGTCCGCCGTCGCCACACGCAATTCGCCGTCCGCCCAACCGATTGGAAACAGGGCGTGTCGATAGATCAGCTTTTGCGGGAAACCTTCGAGCGCCGTCAGATCAATTTCACAGGTGCGCAGATCGACAAAATCGAGACCGACTTCGTCCGCGATCGCCGTCAGTGCCTCGCGAGCGGAGACGTATCCGAGCGCGACGGCTGTGTCGACGATCGACGACGGATCGCCATTGCGGCTCTGTTCGAGTTGCTGCGGTGTCAACAAACCGCGTCTACGTAATATCTCAGCTGCGTGCATAATCATCGTCCGCGTCCTCCACCTCGAGTACTGCCACCGTCACCACCACCTCCACCTCCACCTCCACGAGTTCCGCCGCCACCGCCGCCGCGCCCACCGCGATCGGTACCGCCACCGCCGCCGCCGCCACCAAAACGAGAGCGGAAGAATTCGATCCGCCGTTGAATATCTTCTGCGGAACTCGACGTGGGCGCCTCACCTGAGCTACTTGCCGATGACGTGGTACTGGTTGAACTCGTCTTAGACGTCGTGGTCGTCGGCGTTTTTCCGGTCACCGACTGCAGTGCTTGTAACATGATCTCGGGTCGCACAGATCCCCCCATCGCAACGACTTCGACTTTCTCTTCGGACTCGAGCCCTTGTTGGTCGAGTGTTTCGACGAGATCGCGAATCGCTTGGAGATCCTGAGGGATCGCGGTCACGACCAAAGAGTTGCTGCGGGTATCCACTGCGACAATGATTTTAGTGGCTTCACTCTTGGGTTTGGGTTGGTTGCCGCCGCCGCCCCCGCCCCGCAGCGCCTTGATGAGATCCTGCGGGTTCGGCTGGCCGCCACGACCGCCCTCGCTGCTCTGTTTGTCTTCGCCAATTTTTTCGGCGAACACCGCTGTGACAATTTTCGCGACCTCCGCAGCGTCCTGATAGACCACTGGGATCAACGCTGGCCGAGCGATCGTTTGAATCGTTTCCGGGCTCTCCTCGCGGTCGATTTCCTTGAGCACCATGCGGATGAAGTCGAGATCCGACGGCGGTGCTTGAATAATCAGTGCATTGAGCCGGTTGTCGGGAACGATGTTCACACTGCCACGACTCGTCAGAATCGTTCGAGTGTCGGATTCGGTCCCACCACCGCCGCCGCCCATGCCCAGCAGTCCACCGAGCATTCCGCCACCGAGTCCGCCCATGACCGATTCGGTCAGCGATCCAGCAGACCCGCTCGCATCGGCACCGCCGAGGATCCCGGCGACCAATTCCGCAGCGATGTCCGCTTTGAGATATCGCAGCCAGAAAATGGTCGGCAGGGCGGACGCGTTCGCTGATTCAGTGCCCATCGAGGTCATGAGTTGTTCGATCATGTCGAGTGCACGTTGATCGCGAGACGCGATGACGAGTCCCGCGGGGGTCATCTGAATCACAATATCGTCACCGGCGTAATCGTTCTCCGGTGCTGCCTCCGGTTGGAAGGGAACGGGTGCTTCGTTCTGCCAAACGAGAGTTTGGAATCCGGTCGTCGCCGAGTTATTCGTGTCTTGCAAATCCCGCTGTTCGCTTACAGGCGATCGCTGTTGGGGGAGTGACCGTTCCTTGGAATTCGGCCCATCGTTGCGATCGGATGATGACGACGGGGTAATGACGCGAATTTGGTTGGTGCGGCCCGTCAGCGGCCATAGCGTCTCAATCTGTTTGAGAGTGTCGTTGGCGGCGGAACCCGTGAAGGGCAGAATCCGCACATTTTCGCCCAATCCGCCCGCAAACGGATCATTTTCGAGTTCGGCAATCAATCGCTTGACCGATTCCACTTGATCGACGGTTCCCCGCACCCACAATCGCCCCGTCGCGGGATCGCCATCGACGACAGGACCATTGCCGCCGCCCGCTTCCGTGACGCCGAAGAACTTGTTGATCGTCAGAAGTGCCTGTGCGGGCTCGAGACGTTTCAGATCGATGATCGTGAAATCGCGACCGCTGCCCTCGAGTTCAACAATCGTACTGCGGATTTTCGCCTGCATGTCAGGGCGGCCGAAGGCAATGATCGCCCCGCGATTGGCGTCCATCGCCAACCTAGCCTCCGGTGTGCCGGCAATCATCGTTTGCAACACGTCATAGACGGTTTGCAAATTGGCCGACGCGACCGGATGCGTCCGCAACTCGGGGGCCGCGAGCTTTTCATCGCTCGCTTCGCCGGAATTGGGCATCGCACGGTCTGCTTTCTCGATCACACTGGCGAGGAGGTCCAATTTCGATTGACTGCCGGTCGCAAAAATGCGATCGCCATACATCGACACCGAGACACGAATATCATCGCCGGCGTTGCTGCCAGGCTCGAGGCCGAGTAGCGGCCGAGCGATTTCCAGCACTTCATCAGCCGAGCGATGCTCCAACGTGATCTCGACAACACTCGATTGAGCCTTGGAAGCGGCATTGAGCACCTCATCGATGACCCGCAGCTTGCCCACGGTCTCAGTCACGATGACCTGGCGTGCACCGGCGAGCACATTAATGCGGCCCCACGGGCCAATCACCTGGGATAGCTCCTCGCGTGCTTGCTCGGGCGTGATCGCGCCGAGCGGAAACACACAGCGCACAATATCACTGTTACCGCGTTCGTCAAATGATTCTGGGGTGACGAGCTCCGCCATCTCGCTGATGAGCTTTTCCGCATTGTCGGCCTCTAAATCGACCAGCAATAGCATCCGGCCCCGTCGCACCACCGCCCAACCGCGGTCCAATAGCAAGCGGTTGATCAAGTCCAATCCTTCGGACACCGAATAGAGCTTGTTCGGATCCGTAAAATTGACCGTTCCCGCCGGCATTGTATCCATTTGTAGCGACAAATCCGCTTCCTCAGCAAACCAACGCAGCACCTCGCTCCAAGGCGCCCCAGCAAAATTGAATCGCAGGGCGTCGGGGGTGGACGTAGCGGGAGTGGGAGAGACGGGAGCAGCCGTCTCGGGGGCGGACGCCTCAGGAGCGGGTGCCACAGGGGCGGCTGCCACAGGAGCGGGCGCCTCGGGGGCGGGAGTTGCCGCTGCTGCGGGAACCACGCCAGCGGTTGTTGGCGTTTCAGGCAGTGTTTCCTGCGCCGATGCGGGGAAGTTGCTACCAGCAACCGCCAAAACGAGGAAGACACCTTTGAACATCGGTGTGACGCGACGAGCACGAGACGAGGGCGTGAATAGCATTTCGCGAAGCGGTTTCAGAGAAGAGTGAAATGTTCAGCCCAGAAGGGCGGGATGCGAGCTACCAGTTTAATCAGCGATCAAGATTTCCCTAGATAAAATGGTCGGCACTCGTTTGAAACACCATTTCTGTGGTTAAGTTTCGCGGAAGTTGCGGGCTATGCGTGCAGATTCGAGCGGCGACGAGGTCGAAAATCAGGCCGCACGAGGCCCTAAAGCTCAATCCCGCCCGTTGTCAGTGCGAACGTGATCAGCATGCACAACCACACCACATCCAAGAAATGCCAATACAGAGCGGTGAAATCGACCGGCCAATGACGTTCGCGATCATACCGTCCCAATGCCGTCCGCACGCCCACAATGCCCAACGCCAAAACGCCGCCCGCAACGTGCAGGGCGTGCAAAAACGCGAGCACCACGACCATCCCCGCGACGCCTTTGCCCGTGCCTCCCGCCAGTGCCGGTCCCGCCAGCAGGTCCAACATCGAACGGTACTGAATCACGATAAAAATGACCGCCGCGAGGGCTGCAACCGCAATCAAGAACGCAGTGAAAAACCGCTTGTTTCGTCGCACCGTCCGCGTCGACACATGCAACACCACGCTGATCCCAATCAGAAACACCGTGCTCGTCAAGAAACTCGCCGGCAACTCCACATCCGTCTGAGGATCGCCCTGACGCGACTCCGCATAGATCCCATAGAGCAATAGACTCGATAAGAAAAAGACCAGCAGCGTGCTTAAGAACAACCATCCGCCTTGACGGTAACGCAGATCCGGCGGCAGTCGGGCAATAGAATTTGGCAAGGAGATTTCTAGATTTCAGGAGGTCAGTACGAGCGGGCGGCGAGGAATGAGCCCCGCCGCGGCGGCTCCGTTTCATTTTGCGCCCCCAGTCAGCATATGAACAGATGCAAAGGCTCTCGGCATCATCACCGGCTGCCGATTTCTGCTCAAAAACTCGCACGCGGGTGATCGGGGCGGAGACTTCGCACCGAACTCACCAAAGACGGTCGCCAAATCCGCTCACCCGATCCCATGTACTCGCGTCCCCCCCCACACGACCGCGCGGTTCCCTTGTAGAATGCAAGCCATCCATTCGAAACCACCGAATGATGCACAACCATTTCTCCGATTAGACCGATTGATGCCGCAAATTGACTCGCTGACCGTGCAGCAGATGCAAACGTTTTGTCGCGTTTTCGAATGCGGAGGATATGCCAGCGCGTCGGAGGCGTTGGGGATGGCGGGTCCAACAATCTGGGAGCAGGTGAAGACGCTCGAGAAGATCTACCAGAGCAAACTCTTCGAACGATCAGGGCGCAATATCGTTCCCACCCCCAGTGGGCAAATGCTCTACGAGATGCTGCGTCCCCTGTTGGCGACGGTTTCGTCAACCTTCGATCGTCTGGCCGAGCAAGACGGCGGGCCGCTACCGCAAATCACCTTGGTGACCGGAGCGCGCATGATGATGGATGATCTGGGTTCCCCCTTCAAAAAATTTCAAAAGGTGTGTCCCGGCACGACATTGCGGATCAAAACCGCGGACAATCTCGCAGCTCAGCAAATCATTTTGGACTCCCTGGCCGACTTGGCTCTGATGATCGAGCCGCCCCAAGATTTCAGAAGAGCGGGAATCGAATACGAGACACTTTATCCGCTGGAATACCTAATCGCATTGCCAGCACGCCATCGCTTGGTCGGAATTTCAAACGTGGGACTTGCGGAATTAGTGTCCGAACCAATGATCGTGGGCAGTCCGCATACGATCGGACGCAAATTACTCGATCAGGCTTTATTTCGATTGGGGATCCCGGGACCGCTCCATATTGTCGCCGAAACCGACAACAGTGCGGCAACCCTCGCATGCGTCCGAGCGGGTCTAGGCGTCGGCATCATCGCAGGTCGAACCGACGGTCAACTTACTCGGCAAATCAAAACAATCTCGCTTGCTCATCAACTGGGCAAGGTGAACGTTGTCGCCGCATTCCGGGAGGGTCGAAAGCTCACCGACACTCTCCGCGTGCTGGTGGACCTCATTGGCAATAACAGTCAGTGATTGCCATCGCGTTTAAGATTCGCAAACAAGGCGGACGGGCCGGTCGTTCCGCTCGCAAATCGAGCGGACTGCGTAGCTGCTGCGGTCCCTCATGATGCCCCGTTGCGAACCTCCCCGCTCGCTCGACGAACGCGTCTCAATAGTCAATCACCTTGTCGGCTTCGATGAAGAGTTTGCCGAGCATTGGGGTGGTCGCGATTTGGGCGTTGCGTTTGAGTCCCGGGTCGGTGATATGGGCTGACTTGGCACAGTGCGGGCAGACGAGAACCGTGCCACCACCAACAGCGAACTTCTCATAGAGTTCGGCCAGCGGCGGGGAGTCAGGTCCCCACGTGAAGTTCAACTCTTGCTTCCGTTCGGCGAGGCGGACTCCCTCCAAGTCGACAAAGATCGTGACGTCGGCACCGTATTCTTGCATCAGGTTGGCAACTTTCACGGCCATGAAACAGCGGTGGAGGTCGTCAGTGAAATGAGACAAGTGAACGACGACTTTCTGTCCCTTTCCATCGACGACTGGACCATCTTGGGCGACCGCGGGTTGGGCGTTCAACGCTGAGATGAGCGCAGCGCAAATCAAGCTGACTCGGAACAATGGGGATGCAAAACGCATGGTGGGCTCCTGGAGTGGGGTAGGGTGGGTGGGACTCGGTTGGTTTGATTTTCAAGGTCGTTGGCAAATGTCATTTGCAGCTCAACGACGACCACTGCGCCGCTGTGCACTGTGCGTCGATGACCGACAACTGCGCGTGCCGCTCACTACCAATCGACGAAGCGATCAAAAAGGGAGCGTGCCCCCGTCACATGATCGCTTCGGCGTGAGGCCATTACCGCTGGACGACGCTCGTCGGATACCAACCGGGCAAGCACCGAGCAAGGGTCTGTTGCATTGGGTCGACCGAACGCTGCGGCGTGATGGTTGCGACCACCGCGCCAGCACAGTGGTGATTTTCGATGGCCTGCGAGGTAGCGATGAACGCCCGCAGGACATCTCCGATGAAATCGATGCTCTAGACAGCTGAATCGAGTGTTGCCTTGAGCATCATGACATGGGCCATGACCGTATGATGATGTTTTTTCATGCGTTCATGAGCATCCCGCAGTTGTTGATGACGCGTCGCTTCTTCAGCGTGATCAGCAACCGATTTCGGGGTGGGATCGGTTTGATCTTTGCAATCAGCAGCGACGCTATGTTCGTGCTGCATCGTATTGGCTTCATGAGAGTCAAGCTGATCGACGTGTGATTCCAGTGCGGCATTGTGCTCGGTCAATCGCTCGACGATTCGGTTCAGTTCGTGGAGTGCCGTTTGATGACCTTGTTGCCAATTCTCAATGTCATCTCTCCACATGGCAACATCACTCTCCCATTGGCGGTGATCGTGATGCATGGATTCGTCGCTGACCGATACGGTTTGCTTGGACATCGAAAGTGCTCCTTAAAAGCGGGGTAGTGAGAACAATGAACGTTGTCAGTAGGACATTGCACGTATTGTGCCAGAGTGGCGTTGTGTCACTCTGGCTAGAAGATTCAGCGAGTTCACCCCCTCACCGTCGCGCAGCGTGGTGAAGAGAGGTGACGGGGTACGTCGAGAGCAGGTCCGACTCGCACGCGGAGCGTCCATCACTCTTGATTCCATTTCCAGTTGCGAATTTCGGGCATGTCTCGGCCCTGCTGATTGATGTACCGGCGATGCTCAACCAACTTGTCCTCGAGTCGTGCTTTCAATCGCTGGCCTTGCTCACCGGTTTGTGGCAAACGGTCGATCACGTCCATCACCAAATGAAATCGATCCAGCTCGTTCAAGACCGTCATATCGAACGGCGTGGTGATCGTGCCCTCTTCCTTGTAACCACGAACATGGATGTTGTTGTGGTTGGTGCGACGATAGGTCAACCGATGGATCAGCCACGGATACGCATGGAACGCGAAAATCACATGTTTATTTTGAGTAAACAGCACGTCGAACTGGTCATCACTGAGCCCATGAGGGTGCTCCGATTTCGGTTGTAGACGCATCAGGTCGACGATATTGACCACTCGGACTTTCAGGTCCGGCAGTTCCTCCCGGAGGATCGAAACGGCGGCCAATGTTTCCAAGGTTGGAACATCCCCACAACACGCCATCACGACGTCTGGATCGCCACCGCAGTCATTGCCCGCCCAGTCCCAAATACCGATCCCCTTGGCACAGTGCTCGACGGCCTCATCCATCGTCAACCACTGCGGTGCGGGATGCTTGCCCGCGACGACGACGTTGACGTAATGCCGACTTCGCAAGCAGTGGTCCATCACCGACAGCAGGCAATTCGCGTCCGGCGGCAAATACGCGCGTACGATCTCCGCTTTCTTATTGACGACATGGTCGAGGAAGCCAGGATCTTGGTGCGTGAATCCGTTGTGGTCTTGTCGCCAAACATGGGAGGCGAGCAAGTAGTTCAGAGACGCGATTTTGTGGCGCCATGGCAAATGGGAGGTCACCTTCAACCACTTCGCATGCTGATTGAACATCGAATCAACGATGTGAATGAAGGCTTCGTAGCAGTTAAAAATCCCATGGCGGCCGGTCAACAGGTAACCTTCCAACCAGCCCTCGCATTGATGCTCGCTGAGCATTTCCAGAACTCGGCCCGAGGGTGCAAGGTATTCATCAGTCGCAACCGTCTTCGCATCCCATTGCCGCTCGGTCACATCGAAAACGGCTTCGAGCCCGTTGGACAGGGTTTCGTCGGGGCCAAACACACGAAAGTTTTTGTGGTCGTCGTTCAACTTAATGATGTCGCGAATGAACTTGCCCGTGACATGCGTGTCACCGATGCCTAGGCAACCTCGTTCGGATATCGGAACCGCGTAGTCCGTGAAATCCGGGACCCGCAATTCACGCAGCAGGCGGCCGCCGTTGGCGTGAGGGTTCGCCCCCATCCGCCGATCACCCTGGGGTGCGAGTTCCGCGATTTCGGGTAGCAACCTCCCCGTTTCATCGAAGAGTTCCTCAGGGCGATAGCTGCGCAACCACTCTTCGAGCTGACGTAGATGATCCGGCCGGGTGGCGGGGTCGGACAGCGGGACCTGGTGTGAATGAAATGTGCCCTCAATGGGCACGCCGTCCACAAATTTCGGCCCCGTCCATCCCTTGGGCGACTTCAGTACGATCATGGGCCAGCGTGGGCGAGTCGTGTCACCGTTTTCGCGAGCGTTACGTTGGATGGCCTGAATCTGCTCGACAGCCGTGTCCAACGCCTCTGCCATCGCAGCATGCATCAGCATCGGATCGTCGCCCTCAACGAAGATCGGCGTCCACCCGTAGCCTCGCATCAGTTGCTCGAGTTCCTCATGTTCGATGCGCGCTAGGACGGTAGGGTTGGCAATTTTGTATCCATTCAAATGCAAAATCGGTAAAACGGCGCCGTCGGTTGCCGGGTTCAGAAATTTGTTCGAGTGCCAAGCCGTCGCCAGAGGCCCCGTCTCCGCTTCACCATCACCCACAACACACGCGACGATCAATTCCGGATTGTCAAACACGGCACCGAACGAGTGGCTGAGCGAATAGCCGAGTTCACCGCCTTCGTGAATCGAACCGGGGCACTCGGGCGACGCGTGGCTGGGGATGCCGCCAGGGAACGAAAATTGGATGAACAACCTTCGCATCCCCGCCTCGTCCTGGCTGATGTGGGGGTAGATCTCACTATAAGTCCCCTCTAAATATGTATTTGCGACAACCGATGGCCCGCCGTGGCCGGGACCGGAGACATAGATCATGTCGAGGTCGTGTTGCTTGATCATCCGATTCAAGTGCGCGTAGATGAAGTTCTGCCCCGGCGTCGTTCCCCAGTGCCCCAGCAGCATATGCTTGATGTCGTCGATCTTCAGCGGCCGTTTCAGCAACGGGTTGTCGTAAAGATAGATCTGCCCGACTGACAAATAGTTCGCCGCTCGCCAATAGGCGTCGATCGTATGCAATGTCTCAGGGGCAACCTTCGTTGATTCGACTGTCTCACTCATCGCTATGTCTCTCTCGGTTTGATTGGGATGCGTCATGATGCTTAGGCAATCTCTGTACCACTGCCCATCGCAAAACCGTTTCGCCGATGTTTGAGTGTCCATTGGCATGCGGACCGTTTTCGGACCCTGTGATCTTCGTGGCAGCCTGTCATCGCACGCACACCAACTGTGCGTTGCTGGACAAATCAAGTACGGACGGGCGCTGCAATCAAACGCCACGCCACGCAGCCCGTCTCGTTCGCGGCACGGCAACTGCATAGAGAGAACAGAAGAAGGCTGGCATCTGATCTCGCCCCATCCGATCTCGCTCCCAATCGATCTCGCTCCCAATCGTTCGCTCACCATGAAACCTTCACTTGACAAGCTGCTCGAAGATATCAGGGAGCTGGAAGCCTTAGTCGGTGATAAAATTCACCAGACCCAATCAACACTGACATTCGAGTTGGATCGTGGGCGGGCGGTCTTCTCGCCAGAAGTGAAAGCACTTCATCGAGCAAAGGCTCGCCAGGTTTGGCGGACGGTTTGGGAATCTCCGATATCGATGCTGTTAACCGCGCCGGTGATCTACTCGCTGATCATTCCGCTGGCGCTGCTGGACCTCTTTATCAGTGTCTATCAACGGATTTGTTTTCCGATATACCACATCCCCCGAGTGTGTCGCAGTGAGTACGTCGTGATCGACCGGCACGTGCTGAGCTATTTGAACGTGATCGAAAAGCTAAACTGTGTCTATTGCGGATATGGCAATGGAGTGCTGGCCTTTGCACGAGAAGTCGCTGCCCGCACCGAGCAGTACTGGTGTCCGATCAAACACGCCAAGCGAAGCAAAGGTTGTCACCATCGGCAGTGCTTGTTCTGCGATTACGGCGATGCAGACGGGTTCCGTCGCGACTATGCCACGCTGCGAGAGCGATTTGACGACATCGGCGAACACGACCGTTCGACGTCGAACCCGGTGATCCTGCCCATGCCCGAGCAGACACAGACATAGGATCGTGCGACCATGAGGGTCCAATTTTGTGAAGGCAGCACCCGCCGCCGACAATTCCGACCGTGGCTATGATCCGCCCGGCCCTTCGCTGAACTTTCGCAGCGTTCGGCTTTGTCGTTTACCCCCAATGCGTGAGCACATACGGGCGGCGTCTGAGCGATCTCGCACAGTCGACCGCACGCGTCTTGGTCAGTCCGATCAAAACTCGCCCCTTCGACCGAATCATACGTCTTTCGCAGAACCCCAGTGACCCCCAGCAACACGGTCTTTCAGTACTCGTCGCAACGTGTTGTTTTTTTGCCCCTTCCGCAGAATTCGGTATATCGCGACGGGGGGTACTGAACCAAACATACTTGGCACGGGCACTGCATCATGGCGTCGTTGGCGTCATGGTATCGTTGGCGTCAGCGCGTCGTTGGTGCCACCATTTTCATCCTGTCCCTGCAAACCCTTGGTAGGTAATTTTCAATGAATGCTTGGGAGCAAGCCGAAGGGTCGCCGTTCCCGCTCGGTGCGACTTGGAATGCGGACAAGTCGACGTTCAACTTTTCGATCTATTCGCGGCATGCGACCACGGTGCGTCTGTTGCTGTATCGACGCGACGACCTGGTTCATCCAGCCCGCGAGGTGACGCTCAACTACTTACGCAATAAATCGGGCCCCATCTGGCACTACCGGATCCACAACGACCCCTCGGAGGACTGGGCTTACTACGCGTACCGAGTCGACGGGCCAGCTCCGCAAGCGGGCTACGATTTCCACGACTTTGACTTCGAAAAGATCCTGCTCGACCCGTACGCCAAAGGGGTCTTCTTTCCCGAAACGTTCTCACGAAAAGCCGCGTGCAGGCCGGGGTCCAATGCCGGCCAAGCACCCTTGGGAATCTTGCCAAACCAGTTTTGCGATTTCGATTGGCAAGACGATACTTCATTACGACATGGCAGCGACTTGGTGATCTACGAATTGCATGTTCGCGGGTTTACGATGCACCCACATTCGGGTGTCCCAGAATCGCATCGTGGCACCTTCTTAGGCGTCGTCGACAAGATTCCCTACTTGGTCGACTTGGGTGTGACGGCCGTGGAATTGATGCCCATCTTCCAGTTCGATCCGGACGATGGAAACTATTGGGGATACATGCCGCTGAACTTTTTTGCGCCGCACCATGCGTACGCCACCGATCCGGTCGCATGCAATCAGCAAAAGGATTTCCGCACGATGGTCAAGGCGCTCCATGCCGCTGGTATCGAAGTCATCTTGGACGTGGTTTTCAACCACACCTGCGAAGGTGATCACCATGGGCCGATCTACAGTTGGAAGGGGCTCGATAGCAGTTCGGCGTACATGATGACAGGCAACCCCGCTGCTCCCTATGCGAACCACAGCGGCACGGGTAACACGTTGCACACAGCCAACCGGGCGGTGCGGCGAATGATTGTGGACAGCCTGCGGTTTTGGGATTCGCACATGCACGTTGACGGATTTCGCTTTGACCTCGCGTCGGTCTTCACTCGAAACAGCGACGGCACGATCAACTTGACCGACCCGCCGATCGTTAGCGAAATCGGGACGGATGCCGATCTGAGCGATGATCGATTGATCGCCGAACCTTGGGATGCCGACGGCGAGTTTCAACTCGGACAGCGATTCCCCGGACAGCGATGGATGCAATGGAACGCTCATTACCGCGACACTCTGCAGCGTTTCGTACGCGGTGATGGCGGCATGGTGCCGGACCTGATGACGCGTTTGTACGGTAGTTGTGATCTGTTCCCCGACGATTTGCCGCACGCGTTGCAGCCAGCGCTGAGTATCAACTACCTGACGTCACATGACGGCAGCACGCTCTACGACTTAACCGCCTACAACGAGAAACGTAACTGGGCCAACGGCAACAACAACACCGACGGAGCGAACGAGTTCAGCTGGGATAGCGGCTGGGAAGGTGACGATGGCGTGCCGCCCGAAATCCTGCAACTTCGTAAGCAGCAGGTCAAGAATTTCATCTGTCTGTTGATGCTATCCAACGGCACACCGATGTTTCGCATGGGCGATGAGTTCTTGCAGACCCAAGGCGGCAACAATAATCCGTATAACCAAGACAACGAAACCACCTGGCTGGATTGGGACCGGCAGCGGCAGCACGCCGACATCTTCGAATTCGTTCGTAACATGATCGCGTTTCGCAAATCGCACCCCTCGATCAGCCGTTCTCGTTTCTGGCGTGACGACGTGCGGTGGTACGGCACGGGACGTTTGGTTGAGATGTCGCCGGAGTCCCAGCAACTCGCTTACTGCCTGCATGGGGAATCCCAAGACGACGTCGACATCTACGTGATGATCAACGCGGGCCCCCACACGATCGAATTTGGCGTTCAAGAATGGGCGGCTGGAAAGTGGCATGTCGCCTTCGATACCTCGTGCGCATCATCGACTGACCCGATCGAAAACACAGCAAGTCAACCTCTCGAAAGCCCAACGTTGGATGTGGGACCGAGGTCCGTCATCGTCCTCGTCGAACGCCGGCAGCCTGTTGATTGAGCCGAATGCCGTAAGACAGCCAGGTGACGCGAGGCACCCCGGTAACGCGAGCCACCCCTGGTAACGCGAACCACCCGGCCGCTTACGCGACTCGGCTCAGGAGATCAACGCGTCGCTAGACGTTCGACGACTGATTTAAAACCGTCCATACCCTGCAAAATCGCAGCGCCGCGAGCGTCAACATCCGCTTCGACAGACTCGCCGAACGTCGTATAGCGTCCGTCGGGATCGTCGAATGTGATCAAAAGCTCGGGGCCATTCGTGTTTCCCGACGCCACAAACCAAATATCATCGCCGCCCTCATCGAGCGATACCACGAACGTGTACGTACCGTCACCTTGGAGCATCGATGTCACGGGAATCGTCACCGCATCACCGAGACCAACACGAACGTTCTGTTCTGCGATGAGCTCGGTCGGTTTCGGGGCTGATTCCTTCGTCAATGTCTGATGGTTCCAATCTGAATGGGACCCGCGATGCACCCGCAACTTGCCACCGCCCGCATCACCGCCGACGGTCAAGCGGAGTTTGGCATCGAGAATACTGGGCGGTAGTCCCTGGAGCTTGAATTGAATCAGGCTCGTGCGACGTTTCCCTTCGACCTTCAGATGCTGATCGTTAAGTACCTTGTTTCCCTCGATACAGACATCGTCAATCGGGAGTATGCGCCGCGTCACTCTGGCCTGGAACGGTTCCACGGTGATTTCCAGCGTAGACTCGGCGTTCTGTTTTCCATCGCTCGCGGTCAGTTTCAAGACATACTCGCCGGCTCCCTGGAGGCGGACCTTGGTCGCCTGCGCGGTCGCGTCATCGAACTCGACAGCCCCCGGGCCGCTGATCTTGGTCCACTGAGATGTTAAGTCACTACCTGGTTTGGCATCGTCGCTCACCACTCCTTTGAGATCGATCGTGACGGTGTCTGCTGCGCGTGGCAACATGATTGTCACATCCGCCCCCACCGTGACACCGGGGGCATAATCACGATTGGAATCGCCAGGGCGGACAACCGCCAACCAATCCTGCCCCGGATCGCTGGGCGGATCGCCGAGCATGACCTTGCCACCCCCGCTGACGACCTGGGTCGACCCCGATTGCAGTGGTCCACCACTACGGGGATTGAACCACATGACTTCGAAGACGCCCTCGGCATCGGATAGATCAAGTGTCGCTTGCTCGACTTGCTTGCAGAACACCAAGTACAACTTCCCTGGATCGCAGAGACAGTAGGAATTTTTGCTGGCAAACTTCTCGTCGGCGCTCTTCATATTCCAGAACGGGATTTTGTTGTCTGCAAAAAACGCGAGAGCAATTCGGCTCTGCTCCCACATCTTCTCTCGCACACGATAGTCTTCACAGGTCAGATCACTGTGCGGGTGGCTGTAACCAAAGTACCATTCCACGCCCGCACCCCCGGCCATGAGATTTCCCCAGAGAGCATTCTTCCTCGCATTGTCGCGTGTCGGGTCTTCGGCATCGGTGACCAATGAATGCTGGGCATCGCCGGGCTCGTCGCAGGCCACCACCCAGGGCTTTCCCGCCTCGTCCGAGCGACGGATGTAGTTGAGCGTGGCGCCATGCACGTTGCTGAAGTCCGCTTGATTGGTCTGCAAGGAGAACCCCGTCAGCGCCGAGGCATCTCCGAGAAGGTCATAGTGGTTGTTTCCGTTATGAATCACGATCGGGTGCTGGTAAGGATCGTGCGTCCAGAAGTAATCCGCCCAATCCTTCTTTTTCTGCGTGCTTACTTTATGTCCCAACCCAACCTCCTCGCCCAGGTTCCAGTTGAGGGCGAGATGATGGGCGAAGCGGGCAATGATCTCGCGATAGTACAATTTCCGTTGCGGTCCGACATTTCCGTTATCGAGCAGGTTGACGTTCTCCGCTTCCTGTGTCTTGAAGTGCAGGTGCATGCCGAGATGGGTGCCGTGAGCGAAGACGGTTTCCCATTGATCCATTCGCGAGCAATCGATCCGGTCTCGTTCGCCATAGGTCGTGTAAGGGAACACATTTCGATCATCACCATCGATATTGAGGGTCAGGAACGAGAATGAGTTCAGTCCTTGCGAGGCGAGATAGTTGACCGCGCCGATGATTCCCTTTCCCTCCCCGTCCTGCCATGTCGGATCACCAGACTTCCAGTCCTGAATGTGAGGAGCCCAATCCTTGATGAGGTTATCCTTCTGGCCATCGGTTTTGAAATCGCCATCAAATTCGCGGTAGGCGAGGAAATTTTCAGGGGCATCCGCTCCGGCCTTCAGAAAGAACTCACCATCCCCCGCAAACTGCAAGTGATGCTTGCCAACATAATTCAGCCGTCCCTTGCCGCGGAAGTCACGTCCCGTTTTGTCCGTTGGGAGAATCGTCATCGTCCCGCTGAATCCATCGACCCCATCAACGGGGCTTCCTGCGTCGGGGAGATCCGAAATGGCGACATCAGAGCCCTGCCGGAAGGAAACGTTGTAAGACCACTCACCGGGATGATCCGGGGCAAGGTGCACTCGCCACTTGTTTCCCGATGTCGCCGACGTATTGGCGGCATCACCATCGGCAGCAAAATAACCGGGAACGACATAGGTCAGTCCCGATTCGGGGTGGTCAAACGTGACCTGCATTCGAAAATCGAGGAACGGGTTCGGATCCCCGTCTTCCGATGCCTGTGGCCCGTCGAGCGTCAACGTGACCTTATGCCATTGTCGCAGTTCCCCGCTGAGCGTCACGTCGGTTGCGTTGGCCGCACCTGCCAACAGCAAAGCGACCCCACCGAGCAGTGCCCTGAATCCGGAAAGACGCGCCACCTTCATCTCAAACGATTGGATCATCACCGATACCTGTCTGTGCCTTGATTGATATAAAACGATTCATCTTATGAATGCGTCCCCAACGAAAGAACGTTCGCTGGAGACCGACAACACCATGGCCGCACCATCGACCAGGATATCCCTTGCCAAGCCCTGCCGAACATTCCTTCGGCAGGGACGCTTCTTTGATAACATATCGGATACTGGAGCGATGCCTTCAAAAAAACTTCCACTGGACTCCCGCGCACCCTTCCGTCGGATGATGCGAACGATATCGTCGATATCGGCGACGATTTTTTCGACGACGATCGGCGTATTGTCGTTACGAATCTCCTCGAACAATTCCGTGAGTGCGGCTTTGCCTTGGTCTTGGACGACTTCCGGAGGCGTTGCCTTTTCGTCTTGGGCTAGACGCAGAATCTCTTTGAGGAACTTGCGACTATCGTCGAGGCCCTGGTCATACCGTTCCTTTAGCTTTTCGAGCCGTTCGCCCAGTTCGACGAACATCGGACCGCCTGCGTGCTTGCGGAGGCGGGCGACCAACTGCAGGGCGACCTTTCGGGCTCGACCTTTCGCCTCTTCGACCATGTCGGCGTCCACGGCCAATGCATCAAGGCCGTCGGTGACGCTTCCTTCCCGGGCCGAACAAAATCGGATCGTGTCGAAGGTGTCAGTCCTGATGTCGCAGTGTGACGAGTTGTCGGCGCGATTGCGTTCTCGCCAGTCCACCACCGAAGCCGTCTTAACCGCCCTCATTCATCAGATTCTGAAAGGAACGGACGATGAATGATGAAGATCTGATCGCCGCGTACACCAAGGTGGAAACAACAGATGACTCGATCATCATTCTGGTAATGAAAGTGTCATGGGACGGACCACACACCCCTGTTGGGACTTGGGAAACCGCATGTATGTTACCAAAAGATGTTGCACCCGAAGCGATCCAGCGTGCGAAGGAGAAGACGTTACATGACGAACGATTCTTTCGAGTCTGCTCCGAATGCGCTCGGCGTCAACTCAACGGTCACATGATGGCAGACTACTGCCAGAGCTGCGGCACACAGAATCACGGGATCATATTTTGATGTCGGTTTTCGTGTATCATTCCCAGAAGGGGATCGTGGCGAAGGTGTCCGCGTGAGCGCATTCCCACGATGCTTCATAGTCAGAATAAGGAAATTTCCATGCCCAAAGACGTTTGAGCTAACCCACGACAACACGCATTTGGAAAGTCGCATGCCCGCCAAGGCGTATTCGACGAGGGACTTGTCATGATCGGTACACAACAAGATGCCGATCGGCGGGTTGTCGTCTTTGCTTCGCACATTGCGGTCGTACCAACTGACGTATGTGTTCAACTGGCCGATGTTTTCATGACTGAATGATTCGAGCTTGAGTTCGACAAGCACGTGGCACTTGAGGATGCGGTGGTAGAATACGAGGTCGATGAAGTTGTGTGTGTCGCCGATCAGGATGCGTTTCTGGCGTGCTTCGAAACAGAACCCTTGCCCGAGTTCGAGCAGAATGGCCTGCAACTTGCTGAGCAGTTGGTCTTCCAGATGCGATTCGCTCATCACCTCAGCGGGACGCAGGCCGAGGAACTCGAAGATGTACGGGTCGCGAATGACAAGTGCCGATGGCTGAGTTTCGGCGGTGGCTGCGGTGAGCTGATCCAGTTTCCGTTTGTTGGTAGACAGTTCGCTGCGTTCGTACAGCAGGCTGGCGATCTGCCGCCGTAGTTCGCGGACGGACCAGACTCCAGAGATGCATTGGGCGGCGTAGAACTCGCGTTTTTCGGGGGTGTCCAGAGCGATTAGTTCAGCGATGTGACTGAAGGCCAGCTTGGTGATGATGTCGGACGCGGAAACGGATTTCTGTGAGTCCCGAATTGGATCGCTAGAAATGGGAGACGGTGTCTCCCGAATGGGCTCGTCTGACCCGAAGTCATTAACTGGCAGTAGTTTGCGGAATTCGGGAGACAATGACTCCCGAATGCTCGGATAGGCCTGGTAGAATTTCCGATAGCGACGCAGTTCCCTTGCTTCGCTGCGGCTGACGCCCGCTTCCCCCAGTTCTTCGGAGAGCCGGTTGAGCAATTTGTCGCCGTAAGCGGCTCGATCTTCGCCGTTTTGTTCGTACTGGTGGATGTAGTAACCGATCAGCCAGTTGCGGGCCGTCAGGCTGATGTTGACCGCCCGGGATGCGTGGCTTGCCAATCGCCCGTCGACGATCTGGATGGTGCTAAGCAGTTCGGTGAACTGAGCTGGCGTTGTGAGTTGAGTGTTATCGGGCACGGCTACCTCCCACCGCCCGATGAGGACAGCGCGGCGGCGAGTTCGCTTTTGAGCTGGTCGACCGTCTGGCGGCTGGCGGCTGGCGGTACGGATGGACTCCAGTTCGGCGAGTAACTCATCGGGATCGCCAGGACCGGTGTCGGAGTTGTGTGGGTTCTTGATGTCGAGGTTGTAGCCGTTCTCAATGATTTCGGCCGCGGTGAACCCCCGCGAAGTGGACTGTCCCTTGACGATCACGCGACCGTCAGTGAACGTGACCTCTTCCCGGACTTGTAACAGCAAATCCCAGCCAGCGTTACAGATCGCCGGGGTTATGAACTTGGTGCAAATGTCCCGCTCGGTTAGTGAGCGTTTGTCGATTGAAGCCATTTTTCAGCCGACACAATCGGCAACCAGCAGCGGTGAGACGGGAGGGGTAAAACGAATCGAGATCTAACATCTCTCAAGGTCCTAGCGGATCCGAACGAAAAGTAAGAGGAACTGCTCAAACCGCAGCAGCAGTGTAGTAGGTTTCAGTTGACTGGTGTTGCACGATGCAGCGGTGGAAGAGCCGAACGCCCGCAGGGTGCAGCGTCGGCAGGGTCTATCCCGAGACCTCAAGGGTTCTGGCACACCGACCACCTGGGTGGCTTAGATTAATGGATGACTCTCCACGTGCAGTGTTCTTCGTCGAAGTGGAGGAAAACGCACCGTGTTCAGATACTAGATGCCCTCAAACCCCCTGTTTTCGACCCTATTTTGGTAGGCGAAACATGTAAACACCTCCCAGCTCTCACGTGGGCCCTCCGAGTGTTCGGGTTCCACTGTGAGCTAACTTCGTGGCAGTACTTTTGCGATTGTGAACTGGCGTAAAGAAGCCCGTTTTCACGCAGCTGGATCCTCTGGGTAAATACCCAAGGGCCGCACAGAAATACCCGAAATCTTCGCAGATGAGTGCGTTGGACTGCATCTAGTTGCAAACGCCAAAAATGCTGCTAACAACACCTCACGCCTATAAGCAAACGCGTGATTTCAGGCTGTCACGGGTTCGGCCCGTCCAACCGGCGAGCTATTTCAATTCGATCGCGAGTATTTCCCCTTCGGTCGCCGATAGGGTTCGACGGCAATACAGCGTCCCCGCGGCGAACGCGGGCAGGGATCGATAGATGCCCACGGGCAGTTCGGTTTCGGCCAGACTGCGAAACTCGTTGGGATCCGCGGCGAATAACACCAACCGTCCACCGACCGCCTGAGCCAGTACTCGGTCGCCGACACCGATCAAATGGGCCGTCCCAAAGCCGGGCTCTTCCCACATGACTTTCCCATCGGACCATCGTGCACACATCAACTCGCCCGTGCCGTAGTCTTCTCGTCCGGTGATCGCATATAGGAAGTCTTTCGTGTGCACCGGAGTTGCATATTGGCTGCTAATCACATCACGCGAACTCCACAGATCCACTGGAGGACGGACGGACATGTCGAGCATCCGGCAGCCAACACCATAGGCAGCAGTCACAAACAGTTTGTTCTGATCGACCAGTGGTGTGGCGGCGTTCACTGTTGGCCCGCGTTTACCGAATTCGATTTCGGACAAGACCTCACCCGTCGCCGGATCGAACATCACGATTTTCAATCGCAGCACTGCCACCACGCGTGTTTCCCCGTTGATTTCAATCGTGACCGGAGAGGCATACGCCGCCTCCTGATCGACGGCGGTCCACACCGTCTTGCCATCACGGATGTCGACGGCGACAAGCCCCGCTTGATTCTCGCCCCCCACAGGCACGATCAACGACTGCCCAACCAAGAGGGGCGAACCGCCCGCTCCGAAGTAACCATCGTCTGCGCCGTAGTCCGTGCGCAATTGGCGTGACCATTGAGTTTTCCCGTCGCTCACCGAGACCGCGTGCAGGTCACCCGCGGCGCCGTAGACAAACACCTGTTCGTCGGTGACCAGCGGCACCGCGCGAGGACCGCGATCCGGATTGACCCCGCCCCGATAAATCGCAGGAAATTCGGCTCGCCACAAGCGTTGACCGTCTGGGGCGGACAGACAATCGAGCAACTCGGAGTCACTCTCGCGGTGCCAAAGAAAGACCCGATCATTCGCCACGGCAACGCCGGAGTAACCCGCCCCGCATTTCACCCGCCAGCGAATGGTAGGCTGCCCCTCCCAAACGGAAACCGATTCATCGACTGCCTGCCCATTGCGATCGGGCCCCAGTATCTGCGGCCAGTCACCCGCAACGGCGGGTTTCGCGGTTCCAACGGCCAACACGAATGCGACCAGCAGGTGAAAGCACGGGAGCATGTGAGGGGGGCGGGGTAAAGATCGATTCATGACCAAGCACCTGTCGATACGTGTTTCAATTGAATGAGCCCTTTTGGCGCTAGCCACGATTGTCGCAGAAATTGCAAACGGATCGACATGTGCTTAGCTCGCAGTGAGGCGGTGCCGGAGTGACACGGGTCTACGAACCTATCCGAAACGAAGCCGTCGATCTAGCAACCTGCTGATCCCTCGATCAACAACGATCCCATTGACGAGGGCCCTCCGCTGATCAACGGATCGTTGGATTTCAGTAGCCCCTCCGACAGTCCCGGCTCAGCGAGGTCCCCTCCGCGCAAGCAAACGAGCACAATGCCGTTGCACCGCCGGGCCTCATCGGGCCGCGACCTCGACGGTGCACGCGGCGAGCGAGGCCACCGCGACGAGCGAGGCCGGCGCGGCGAAACGAAAAGAATCCCGCTTGGGTACGTGCTCGGGGTGTCCTTAAGAAGCCAATCGCCCGCGAGCCCCGGGAGGCCTGCATGGCCTCAGGCGGCTTGGGCATCCTGATCGGCGTCGGGAGTCTCTCGCGTTCGGCACTCTCTCGCCTCGGCGAGTCGCTTTGCAATGCGAGGTGGGGGCGTTCGCCAGCGGCGGTGCAGCCACCAGTATTGTTCGGGTGCCAAGTCGATGATCCGCTCCAGTTGCCGGTTGTACCAATGGGTCAGTGACTCCACCGATTCACAGGCCACACGGCTGCGTTCATCCTCCTCCATCGCCAGCGGGTCGACCATCTCCAGGAGAGCGGACTCAAACTGCAGGGGGCGACCCTCGACGCGACGTGTGTAGAGAGCCAGCATCGGAGCCTGGTTCGTCAGCGAGAATAACGCCAAGGCTTTATGACAAGAGGCGGGGATGCCGCAGAAGTCGACCCACAACCCTTTGTTGCCGGCGTGTTGATCGGCCAACAGGGAAAGGACACCGCCGTCACGCATGAATTGATCCACGATCGGCGCGCAACCATTTTTATCAACGAGTAGTTGCCCTTTGGCACCACGAAACCGCTCGACCCAACTGTGGAGGTGGGCATTATCAAGCGTCCGGGCGATCGCGAGCGTCTTTAAACCCATCAGACCGAGAGAGTAACTGCCAACTTCAAAGTTCCCAAAATGGCCGCTGACGAGCACGGACGGACGCGCCACCAAACACGTCGAGAGAATCTCCCGATTGCCCACAAAGCGAATATGATCCGTCCAGTTCGCGCGGTGCAATCGCCGCTGTGCCCAGGCAACCTCGCAAACCATCAGCATCAAGTGATGCCACATCGAAAGCGTCAACTGACGCGATTGCTCCGCGGACGCCGTTGGATACACGTTCGCCAGTGTGTCCGCGATCACTCGCCGGCGAATCGCCAGCGGCCCCGTCAAGATCATCGCCAGGCCGCGACAGAGATGGTCGCCCATGTCCAGTGGTAACACTTGAATGGTCGCAACGACCGCCCGCACGGCCGCGTAGACCAGCGCATCGGTGATCGCGGCGATCAGTGTTCTCGACGTCATCAAACCCCCTCCTCGGTGGCTAGGGTGGCAGCGGAAATGTTGCTCGGCTCTCTGAGCCGGTCGCGTCACGGAAAGATGCCACCGGGATTGGATTCGGTCAACGACAATCAAATGAGTGGGCAGAGGACGCAATTCTGACAGGATTTCGCGAATGGTGACCAGGGCGATTCCGAAGGGATTGCTCAATTCAGCGAAAAAAGCGGACTTGTGACAACAGGATCGAAAAAGTTAGGTTCGCATGTCGTCCTTTTCTCTGTCTCTCCCATGATCCCCTTCGAGCGCGAGCGACTTGGCCATTGTGATTCGTTATCAAACCCAAAACGCTTCTCCTCCGGTAACGGCCTACGGTCCTTGGACCGTGGTTGCGATCCTCCTTGTTGCTGCCCTGGCTGCGACGAGCGGATACGCAGAAACGACTGTGGTACTGACTGCGCATCTCACCGATCTGTCGGTCGTCTCCACGGACGCCCCTTCGCAATTGCCGACGATCGTGTCGGCGGACTCCGCACCGCTTCAAGGGCAGGTCGTGCTGGCAGATGCCGCCGCCACCAAGCAGGCGCCCGCATCGGCAAACAGTGATTCGGCGGCCGAAGATCCACCGCTCGCCAGTTCGGCACCCAAGTTCAGCATTGTGGTCACGTCGATGTTCGATCATCGGGTGATTGACCGTTGTGAGCTAACCTCCAGCCTCGGCGGGAGCCCGTCTCCACCACTCGAAAGTGCGGCCCACGATAACCAAAGCTGGGAGTTCCAGTTAACTCAGCACCTGCCCAGTGGCGTTTATGAATTGAAGCTGGAGCCGACCGTCACGGTGTCCTCTCGCTTCCGAGAGTTGCTGCCCTGGGAACGTGGCGGTTCGAAGGACCGTAGCGGTGAAAAGGTACATGCATTGAGCGCCCAGGCTTGGCCGCTGATCGTGCTGCCCAAGATCACTGCCGTGGCGTCCTCTTCGGCGGATACTGCCGCGCCGGGAAAGTCGACGACCTCACGCCCACTATTGGTGCATTGGGCTGGTTTTGCTGAAATGGTTGCGGACGCCGAGTCGCTTACCTCGCAATCGCATTCCCATTCGCCGTTGAAATGGATCCTCAACGGATATGATCATGAACAGATGACGCCCTCACAACACTGGGCTGAAATCATGCATCAAATCGACGAGCGTCTCGATGCGATTCATGCCTCCGGAGCCAGTGGGATCGTCGTTGATCCCATTTCCGCGGAGGCGGCCGCGGAGGCGACAAATCCCAAAACGCTTCTGCTGCAGTGTCTGCATGCCAAAGCAACTCAATTCGAGTTGGAAGTATGGCAACAGGAAACCATCGTCCAATCGCTGGCACCGTCTCAGGGTCCCGCCGAGGCCGAACAAAGGGTACTGCATCGGTTACACGCCTGGCCGCCTTCGAACGCTTCGTCGCAGCGACTACGCGTGGCAGAGTTTTTGCGACCGCCATCGCATACGATCCGTGGCCAATTCCCCCCCGAGATGCACGCTGCGCCGACCGCGGATCTGCTCTGGTTTGGCTTCCAAACGACTTCGGCTGCCTCACCTCAGCGAGAGATCCCCCCGCGAGACGCCGACAACGATTCAATGGCCGCTGCCGTGATGTATCCACTCGCTGAACAGGAACAGGGGGTCATGGCCAATGCGTGGATGGCGGACTGGTCGTCATGGTGCATTCGTTACTCCCAATCAGGTAACCAACAGGGTCTGATCGTCGACGAGGAACTGCTCAATGCGGACAGGGCCCCCGACTCGCAAAGCGTTGGCGATGCCGTGCGATTGTGGCAAACCTGTTGGTCGGTAGAGTCTCGTTGGCTTTTAGATTCAGCCGCTGCAGAACCGACCACTCCAGGCAGGGCTGCGAAACATTCGCTGGTCCAGGTCCGCCATGCCAACGTCGGGGAAGGCACGACTTTGACTTGCGTGAATCAGGCTCCCTGGCCGATGCGTGTCCGCTTCCCACTGGCGAATCTAGTCCGCTGGACAGACGTTGCTCCCGACGACGTGGGACCTCTTATTCTGACCAAGCCCATTGTGAACGAATTGGGATCGACGGTTGTCATCCCCGCCTCGTCGATCGTTGTCTGCTACGCTGAGCAACGCATCTCGCCCACGATGAAATACGCGTTGGAGACCGACGACGCACGACGACGAATCGCCGAGTTGACTCGTCAGGTGACCACCATTGTCGAAAACCTCGGCATCCTGGGCGAACTCGCCGGGATGTCGTCGCATGTCAATTCGGGAGCACAACGCTTGGCAGGCTCCCGCCGCACCCGTTCCAATCACGGGATCGTCCGCCAGGCATCGGCAACGCGACCGACCGACCTATCGTCCTCCGGTTCGAGCCGACCATCGGCGAGCACCCCCGAGACGGGCGGGAGCTCGTTCTGGTCGACTGAGCGATGGGGCATTGGTCGCGCCATCACATCGAGTGCCGATGCGCCCTCGCGTCTGGTTCACGCAGTGTCGGCAGGGCCGTCGGCCAAGACCGGCCGATCGGACGCGGCGAGCCATCCGGATTCGTCTCAGGAAGGGACAACAGCCCATTCCGACTTCCGCAACTTACTAATCAACGGTGGGTTCGAACTCCCCCACGAAATCGGCGTCCCCGGCTGGATGCAGGCACACCACCCTTCGGGGGCCGTGGAAATCGATACACTCGTTCGCAGTGAAGGCCGACAGTCGATTCGTTTGGGTGGCAAGACCGATGCAGGGGCCTCGGCATGGCTGATCAGTCGTGAAATCGCCCGACCGATCGCCGGTCGCTTAGGCATCTCGATGTCCCTGCGGGGCGCGCCTCCACGGCTTGCCACTGCCGCGGGCGCCCCCCCAGAGCCCGTCCGCGCGGCCGAGCCCATTGAACTCCGGGTCGCGATTGAGGGGGAACGTAATGGCCAACCGATCCGCCGTAGCGAAACCGTGCAGGTGCCGCGAAATGGAAAATGGCACACCGGCCGCTTCGTTTTGGAGTGGCTCGACGTCGATCCGCAGCATGATCACAACCTGCACATTACAATTGACAACCTGTCGACGTCGACGGTCTGGATCGATGACATCGTGGTCACCGACTATTTTGCCAGTGCCTTAGAGCGATCCGATTTGCAGAGTCTTGCGTATCTAGCGGTGCAGGGTCTGCAACATTCGGACTTGAGGCCCGCCGCCAATTTGCTGAATCATTTTTGGGCCAAAGATTTGCTGCGAATTGCTGCCGTCCAAGCGAGTTCACAAGAACAGGGATCGGGCAGCAATGGTTTGACCCGAGAGGAATCGCAACTTGCCAAGGCGCGCAGCGAACGAGTCAGGCCGCGACCGATGTGGGGGGCAGACACTATCCAGAGCGATAGTGTCCAGCATGCGAGCGAGAATCCTGAAAGCTCCGTGTCGACGGCGCAACTCCCCCGCTTGCCCGATTCCGCCCCCCGTCCGCTCGCGCCATCCCACGACATCGCCGAGGATCCGAGCGAAACCGAATCCCCCGCGTCGATTGGGGGTAAAATTCGACGCTGGTTGCCCTCTCCATTAAAATTCTAATTCCCACGCGACGGATGTACGTAGGGTACGAACACCCTTTCCATTTTTTTGCTGTACTCGTTTCACCCTTGTGGAGCACTGATGAGCCGAGCCAAGAAGATTATCAAGAACCGCTGGCTGTGGGCTGGATTCAGCTTGGTGGCCATCGGGGGTGTCGCGGTCTGCGGTGCCAGCTGGTGGGCGGTTTCGCAGTCCCAGCAGGTCCCCGATTTCTACACGCGGGCGAGAAACCAATCGCAAGCCAATGCCGAGATCGCTCGCAATCAATTCCAGCACGACGTCGAGCAAGTTCGCAAACAATCGCTGCGTGGAGGGTTCTGGAAAGCCTCGTTCGCCGAAGATGAAATCAACGCTTGGGTGCAGAGTGAATTCCCCGAACGTTTCGAGCGGCTGCTCGCCCACGGTGTCACCGAACCCGCCATCGCCATTGAAAACGGTGAACTGTTCGCCGCCGCACGCTACATCTCGGGAGGATGGGACACGGTTATCTCATGCCGATTGTCCGTTGAGATGACCGAGGAGCCGAACCTGTTGGCGATTGCCTTGTCCGACCTCAAGGCGGGGGCGTTACCACTCCCGCTGGAGCCTTTTGTTCGAAAAATCAGTAAGGAGGCCGCGATCGGTGACCTCGACATCCGTTGGGATTTCACGAAGGACGGCCCGATTGCCTTGGTCAAAATCCCTCAGGAGGATCCACGCTTCGTGATCAAACCGCTGGTCATCGAATCCATCAATCTCATCGCGGGGCAATTGCAATTGGACGGACGTGGCGGCCAGGACGCCGCGAATGAATATCAACCCCGCGGCCCTCTGCACCGGTTCGTGTCCTATCGAACCCGTCACATCGAATAATTCAGTTCATTCCAATCACGCCATTTTCATTTTCGACAATTTTCTGAAAGTGATCGATGGCGTTGGCGTCGCCCAGTCGCACGAGATTCTCGCGTAGAATCACGTTTTCAGCCGACATGACGAACCGTTCGTACTTGACCCGCTTCTCCTGCTCATCGAGCTGTTGCGTCTCCGCACGCGCCAGTTCCCGATACTTGGAGTAGTCGGGGTGCGCCTCGACGGCTTGAATGAATTCGTCGCTGCGCGTCGTCACCAACTCGATGGAAATCGGGTTCATTAGATTCGCGAGTTCGGGCCAGCGTTTACGTAACTGCGACGAGATCTGACGCCGCAAACGGTCGGCGGGATCCTCAGGGCGGCCTCGATATCGACCCCGAGAGCGTCCTCGCGGCCGGTTTTCGGTCGAGAGCCGCTCGGCGTCGCTCAGCCGGTCCGGCCCCGAAAGTGAGAGCTGCTCGGACAATCCTTCGAGGATCGCGCGTTCAGAGGGCGTGGCCAGTTTTAACACTTCGTCGTACGCCAACTCACGCGGCAAGAGATCGGGATGCTTGTCATCTTGGAATTGACTCTCGATACCGAGAAACTCGCCCGAGGTGTTCACAGGCAAATCAATCGTGTCGCTGCGCAATATGGTGTAGGCGTGAGCCTCGTCAAACGAGATCTTGCCGTCGGCGTTGTAGTCGGGGGGCTCGATCGGCTGATTGACGCGATTGTGTCCCGCGATCGCTTCCCAAAAATAAGTGCTGTACTCGACATAGGTCGTCTCATCAATGTCAGGCGTGCAACCGGCAGCGGGCCGATCATAAACCGTTGCGAAGAATCCACAGCGGGATTGTTTCGATAATCCTCGGTCAGGATTGCCCTCGTTGTAAATCAATCTTGCGAAACCGCCTGCATGACACTGCACCATGACAACGCACACCCGCACCCCGTCAGGAAGGGTGTCGAGCAACTCGACCAGTTCGACCACCTCCAAACGCTCACCATCCCACAATGAAATGGAGGTGTTATGCGTTTGATTGCGAGTTCGGCTGTCGTTGCCATGCGACGTGACATAAATGAGCAAGCGATCTCCTTCGTGCATCGACGGCCCCGCCTCGGCAAACCAATCCTGGATATTCTTAAGACTCGTCTTGCCAATCACATTGGGAACACGGTGATTGCGATACGACAATCCCAGATCGCTTTGGCTACCGAAAAACTCCGCCATCCATCGATTTGCTTTGGGAACCGATTTCCGATCCATCACCTGCAGGTCTTCACCCGCGTCATCACCATCGGCAAAGAAAATGGCCTGTGAGTCGGGCGAGATGTTTTTCTCAACCAACACACGCTGCCAAAAGAGAACGTTCCGTTCGAGCGAGGCTTGATTCCCTGACGGTGCGTAGCCACCGCCAATGACGAGAAAGTGATCCTTCGCCAGCAAAGGATTGGCGACTGCCCATGAGAGCAACAACAGCGTCGGAATCGCTAGTGTCCGATATAAATTCATCAGGCGTTCTCTCAGCTCGAGGGGGGGAGGGGGTCCAACTCTCATGATAGCGTCGCGGATCCGGCCTCGAATACACGGACGCAGTTTTGCCGCCCGTTTAGGAACGGACGGAAAATTACTGTCTGAAATTGTGGTCGAACGCTCCGCGGTCGATGATTCCGACCGCGGAGCGTTCGGCCACTTATTTTCCGTTCGTTCCTTACTCGCTGAGGAAATGCCGGAGCCCGATGAGGTTATCGGTATTGATTTGGTCGACGCCCGCATCACGCAGTACACGCCACATCGCGGGATTGTCCGGCGTGCCCCAGAAGCGAATCAGACGCCCCTGAGCATGTGCGTGTGCCACGATTTGCTTCAACTTCTCCCGTTCGATCGCTGAAAAGCTGCCTTTTCCACGCCAACTGAAGTAGTGGGTCCAGTTGTCGCTCAGCAGTGGCATCAGATCAGGTGCCATTTTGCTATCCAGGTCCGACAGCCGACCGTCGATGCCAGCGAATCGAGGCGACGCCGCCGCAATCATCTCGATCGGTCGATTCCCGCTGACGATCGCGACCACCGGGCCTGGATGCAGCGTGCCGTCTTCGGACCAAGCAAACACGTCACGATACTCGCTGAGCAGTTTGTTGATTGCTGAAAACGTCGATGCACCCTCCGTCTTGATATCAATCAGCAGCGTGATGGGCTGTTCGTCTGCATACACAAATCCTCCGTTCTGCTTGATGCGTTCACGCAGCGGATCAAGGTACAATGACCGCAGTGAACGGTCAGGCGATACCTCGGCCCGCGAGTGGGCAACGAGCAACTCGCCGTCGACCAGAAGCACGTCCGCCTCGACGCTGCCGAAGCCCTGATCGAGTGCGTCCAAGAGTGGGCGCGGATGCAGGTAATCATTATGAGCGTGAGCCTGACGGTGCGGCGTGACGTCCGCGGCGCAGGTGCCGAGGGTCGGCAAACAGACCGCGCATATGACGGCGGCTCTCATCGAATGGAACAAGGATCTCGAAAGCATCTGCAATGGCTCGAAAGGAGAACGGGGAATCGTGGCAACTCCTCTCATTATGACTGACGGTCAATACGATATCGACCCTTCTCCGGCGCATCCTGCCGATTGGTCGCCTGAGACGAGGGGATGGAGCAGTGAAAACACATAATCGAAAGCGGATTCACCGATGATGCGTTTCATTGCCCATAACTTCGGAGGCAACCTCCGCGTCCTCGCCAGCGACGACGCCTGTCCGAAATCGGAGCAGGAGCTGCTCGCGTTTCTCGATGAGCATCCTGACGGCCCAATCCGCTGCATCGGACGCCTGCACTCCTGGAGCAAAGTCATCGAAGCCAACGCCGCCGTCGTCGACATGCGGTACTTCCATGCAGTGCAGTTGCGGCGGTCGGGTGCGGAGTGGGTGGTTCGTGTCGGCGCGGGATGCCAAATCAAAGAGGTGGTGAATGAACTCCAACGACGTGGATTGACACTTCCGACGCTCGGACTCATCGACGAGCAATCCGTTGCCGGCGCAATTGCGACCGGCACGCACGGATCGGGACGCCCGAGTTTGTCGCACTTCGTCCGCGCGGTCCGCATCGCATCATTCCCTCGCGATGGAGGCCCCGCGGAATTCCACTGGATCGACAACAACCAACCGCGTTTATTGCGAGCCGCCCGATGCTCTCTCGGCTGCTTGGGCGTGGTCAGTGAGGTCGAATTTCCCGTGCGACCCCAATACGCCGTCGAGGAACATCTCCGGCTGTATGAAACGCTCCAGGAAATTATCGCGAGCGAGTCTGACTATCCACTTCAACAGTTCTTTTTTATTCCGTGGCGCTGGGATTTCTTTGCCCAACATCGCGTCGAATCCGATCGAAAACGAAGTTGGCATGCGGGGCTCTATCGTTGGTTCTGGTCACTGGGAATGGATACTGCCTTTCACCTTGTGGTGTGTTTGCTGGCACGCTTCCTACCGGATCGATGCACTGCGTTCGCCTACAAAAATGTGATCCCACGGTTCATCCCACAGGGATGGAAGGTGGTCGACCGGTCAGATCGCCAACTGACGATGCAGCACGAACGATTTCGACATATTGAAGTCGAACTCTTCGTCCCCAGGAACCATTTGCAGGCGGCGATCAACACGTCGCGTGAGTTTATCGCCGCCCACGCGGCGAAGCCGCCACCAGAACGATACGTCCATCATTATCCCATCTGCGTCCGTCGCGTGTTGCCTGACGAAACACTGATCTCGCCAGGATCCGGGGGCGATCAACCGTGGTACACGCTCAGCTTCATCAGCTACGCACGGCCATCGCAGCGGCAGGGGTTTGAAGCGTTTGCGACAGCCCTGACACGGACCATGATTCAGCAATATGGAGCACGGCCGCACTGGGGAAAATTCTGCTCAATCGATCCCGACTCCGTCACAAAGCTGTACCCGCAATGGCCCGAATTCGCAGCGATCGTGCGTGAATCGGATGACGCCCGCCGCTTCGCAAATGCGTGGCTACTCGAACTGCTCGATGCCGCCCCTTAAGCAACGCGGGATCAATAACTGGCGTAGTGGATCTTGTTAAGACGCGCCCGACAAAAGTCTCATGCTACCGGCTTCTTTCGTGGGCGAGATGCGTTACCTTTTGCTGTATGGATTTAGCTTTTTTCTTCGAGCGGTCGGTTAGTCAGTGAAAACCATCGAACTACCTACGCAGCAAAGACTTTTCGACCCGTTCGAGGGCGTCATCGGCCCCATGGGGCGAAAGATGATCGACAACGGATGGCAGGGCCTCCTTCGCGACGTGCTCTTGGAGCAGATGCCCATCGGCCTCGTCGGTGAGCATCTCAGTGACGATCAAGGACGACCAACCTTTGAGTTGCACGCGATCATCGCGCTCCTTTGGATCCGTGACTTTCAAGGTTGGACTGTCCCCCAGGCCCACGAAGCACTGCTGTTCCGAACCGACATCCAGTACGCACTGAACTTGGAGCCAAGCACCGAAGTCACTCAGCGAACCATTGAACGCTACATCGCTCGAATGCAAAGCAACGAGAAGATCAGTGAGGAGATCTTCGCAGGCGTTACCGACACCCTGCTGCAAAGCATGGAAGTCAAAGTCAAAAAGCAGCGTCTCGATTCCACCCATGTGCTCAGCGACATGGCTACCCTGGGACGCGCCCAAATGATCGGCGTGGCCCTGCGGCGGTTCTTCAAGAAAGTCGAAAAGCACGACGCTCAGTCTGGTTCGGCTAGGCTGATCGACCGATTTGACGACGAGCTTTTGGCCCGCTACCGCAAGCAATCCGACAGCCGAATCTTTGGCGACGCACGCACTACCGAACAGCGGAAAATTGCGTTGCAGCAAGCCGCCGAAGACCTCTGCTTAATCCTCAATGAATTAACCGAAACCAAGCCGATCTGCGACTGGGACTCCTTCAAACAACTGCAAACGATCTTTAACCAGCAGTGCGAACTTCGGGAAGAATTCGTCGAAGTTCGCAAGAAAACCGGCGGCCATGTGATCGTCAATCCGTCGGATCCCGACGCGACCTACAGCGGTCACAAAGGAGCCGGATACCAGGTTCAAATCGCCGAGACGTTCAACGAAGACGGCGAGCCGAACTTGATTACTTCGGCCAAAGTCGAAACCGCTGCGGACAACGACGCCGATGCGGTCTCGCCGGTGTTGGAGGACTTGAAAAAGCGGGACGCCATGCCAGACGAACTGCTGGCTGATACCGCTTACGGTGGCGACGCCAACGTCGAGTCGGCTAAGCAAGAAGGCGTCGAATTGGTCGCTCCGGTGCCAGGCTCGAAGAAGTACGATGCTGATGAAATCGGCTACGACCAATTCAAGCTCAACTGCGCCGGTGAACTGGAGTCTTGCCCGGCTGGTCACGCTCCCGAGTCGACCAACTACAACGCCAAAGGCGACTACACTTTCGCACAGATGGATCCCGAGAAGTGCCAGCACTGTCCGCTGCTTGCACGCTGCCGCGTCCAACGCAATCGGGATAACGCGCAGCCGACCGGCCGCATTCAATTTACCGGCAGTGCGGTTCGAGCCGACGCGCGTCGTCGCCACGAGCAGAGCGACGAGTTCCGCGATAGGTACCGTTGGCGGTCGGGTATCGAAGGGACCAACGGTTGCCTCAAGCGAATGATGGGCTTGGGTCGGCTCCGCGTTCGCGGCCACAATGCGGTGAAGCTTTCGATCCTACTGAAGCTGGCCGGTTGGAATCTGCTTCGAGCGGTGGCAATGCGCCGCCAGCGAAAGAATTCGCTCCAATTGGCCATTAACTAGGAAAAACAGGGGCAATAGGCGACTAGGACGACGGTTCATGTAGAGCCTGCGACTCCTCGACAGTCAAACCAGGGCCTCCAGAGACCCCCGGCTAAAAACTTTTGCACCACCAAAAAAAGTCGCCCGCAGCAAAGCTACCTAATGTCGGTTGCGTCTGTTAAAGATCCCTCCAGAACAGGATCTTTAACAAGATCCACTACGGTAAACACGTCACTTATTGTCTCTGATGTCCTAAACGAGTTGCTTTCAACGCCAGGATGGCGGGGCCCGACACACGAGCATGGATTGACAACGGGTTCGTGAGTCTCAGCCCTCGGACTAATGTTGTTTGGGCACTGACCGTGCTATACTCACCGCTCGTGACGTTTGTTTTTTTCGTTTAGTTTAGGGTTGAAAAAATGGTCAAATTTGGTTGGTCCGCATTGTTTTTGGGTTTGGTTGTCGTGGGATCATCTGGTTGCGGCGGAAGCAGCAATTCGAGTGCGGTGGAGAACGCCGACCAAACTGCCATCGAAGAGTACCAGCGAATCCAGGCAGAAGAGCAAGCAAAAATGGAAACTGAAATGAAGTCCAATAAGTAAGCATCTGCACAGAGATAAATCAGCAGCACCTCGGTGATCCGCGTGCCCGTCGGGCCGCGTTTTATTGGTTCAGCGATAGCGAGACAATAAAACGCGGCCAATCAAAAGTAGCTACCGTCGCCAGACGGTGGAATCCACGTTCTGGCAAACGCAGCGACTCGGGTGATTCATTCGCGGTCGCTAATGCAAGGTGATGCTCTCGCAGATGAATGAATCATGAACGAAAAAAGCTCGTCCTCCACGAAGGAGGACGAGCCTTTTTAATATCAAGCGATCACTCGAAGACGTTGCCCTGGCGGACTTAGAAGCTACCCGAGATCACTTCGTTGCTGGCCCTGGTTCCGAGCGAACCCCACAATCCATAGGGACTCTTTGAGCCTGGGACATTGGTCGGTGGCACCGTAACGGTACCACCACTCCAAACCATGGGTGACGAGCTGTTTCCTGCTTCGATGGAGTCCGTGATGAACTTCACCGCACCATCACCCATCAGCACATGGACGCCGCCTTGGTGGCGGCTCGATGGTGGAAAGAGTCCGGTTTGCCCAGCATTGTTACCACCGCAGATGGGACCGTTGGGCGGCAGAATCGTGAACATCGCCGAATAATTGGGACGCGAGTCCGCCCATTTGAATCCACGACCGTTATTTGCATTTTCCGTCGAGACACCAGCCTTCCAGTATTGAGGGCGTAGAGGGTCGACCTGACCCTGGTCAACACAATAATTGGGATTGTCGCGAACTTCGTTGGGCGGGTTACCATTGATCGTTTGCGTCCCCCGGGTGTCTTTATCTCCCAGGTCCGTCACGATCTCACCCATCGCGATGGTATTGGACAGACCGTCCAGAACGTCGCGAAATTGGCTGGCGCTGTGCAGCACGAACATGCCGCGGTCAGCCGCGTTGGATGCCGACGCAGCGCCGGAATTACCGACCAGTTTTCCGGTCGTTCCGTCAAATCCCTTGGGGCCTCTGACGGCATTTTGCATCGAGTCTCCGGCACACACGGCATAGTTGGTGCGTCCTTGTGCGGGCAGTCCTCGGCCCGGGTCACTTGGGCAACGCAGCGTTGCCAGGTCGGTAACCCAGGGTTGGTACTGGATAAACTCCATGGTCGGCCCCATTGATGGCCATGGCGTTCCCAAGGGCGTCGTCGGGTCAAGAGCATTGATCCGACTTGGATTGCTGATTTGCTGCCACAGCGCCTGCTGTTCCACAAATGGCGTCATACCGACCAAGGCGCTCAGCCGCCATGAATTCGAACTCCCGTAGTTCGTCCACCAATTGGTCGTTGTGCCGGTATTGCCAAAGGGCGCCGCTCCACCACCGGGTGAGTCCGTTCCCGCACCGTGCATCGGTAGCTGATCGAAGGAACTGTGGTAGTTGTGCAGTGCCAAGCCGAGTTGCTTGAAGTTGTTACTGCAACTCATCCGTCGAGCCGCTTCTCGGGCGGCTTGAACCGCCGGCAGAAGCAGCCCCACGAGCACACCAATAATAGCAATGACGACCAATAGCTCCACCAACGTGAAGCCACTCGATCTCGTAAAACCTTTTTTCATAACAATCCCTCCGGAAAACTGGGAACTAAGACAAGCAATAGCGGGGCAGAAAAGTCTGCCGCAAAAGATCTGCTGGCAGTATAACCATTAGATATACCAGATTCGATCGGCGAATCCACCATATCTCCGCACTATTTCACCGATAACGCTCCAGAAAGTGCCCCAATGCGTCCTGCAGGCTCATCAAGAGACAGCCCGACAGAGGGGAACCAACGACCCAATGAGGCCCATTCGGCGTAATCGGGGGTGAATGCCAGCCTGCTGGATTTGAGAGGACACCGTGGCATCGGAAATGAGCGATGTCGCCGCAGAATCCACGCTGGCGGCGGATCGTTTGCAGCGAAATCGGAAAACGGAATCGCGAATCCCAGCTCTACGAGACGGTCGCTCTCACTACGGACGAATTTCCATTGCACGCCAAAGAGCGGCGATGACGACGCCCCAGACGGGCCGTCCCGTGCTATCTTACGCAGACTAACTATGATGTTGGTTTTGACCCGCTCGCTTTGGAGGTGCTCTGTGATTCGATTTGTCTCATTTATTGTTCTTGGTCTTTTGGCGACGGTGTCCGCCTCGGCTCAGCCACTGAGTAATCGCAAGCATGTTGATACCACGGACCCGTTTTATTCGATCGACAGCTGGCTCCCCACACCCGGTGTTTACCGGACCGCTTCAGGTGCTCCGGGGCCGCTATATTGGCAACAGCGCGCCGACTACGACATTGACGTGACACTCGATGCCGCCAAGCGGAGCCTTTCGGGGAACTGCCGGATCACCTACCACAACCGCTCACCCCACACGCTCACCTACGTCTGGATTCAGCTCGACCAGAATCGTTTTCGCACAGATTCCGCCGCCATCATGAGCCGCCCGGCTCCCTCGTTGGCGGGCCGCTCGGCGTTTTCCTCCGTGCAAACGCTGCTGACCGAGCAATCGTTCGATGGCGGGTACAAGATCGACGCGGTCACGCAGGAGACCCCCGGCAAGGACAAGGGCGAGGATCAAAAGGAGGCCAATCCACTGCCGCATTTGGTCGTCGACACCATGATGCGAGTCGATTTAGCCGAACCGTTGGCAGCGGGCGAATCCACGAAAATTGAAATCGCCTATCACTACAACATTGTCGACGCCACCGTGATCCGTGCCCGCAGCGGGTACGAACATTTTGACGAGGACGACAACGCGATCTTCGAGATCGCGCAGTGGTATCCTCGCATGACCGCCTACACCGATTACACCGGATGGCAGCACAATCAATTCCTCGGCGCAGGTGAATTCACACTCGAACTCGGGGATTACCACGTCAATATCACCGTCCCCGCTGACATGGTCGTGGCCGCCACGGGCACATTGTCGAACTCGCACGATGTCTTGAAAGACGAGTGGATTGAGCGGCTCGGCTCGATCGCGGATAAAAAGAAGCCCACTTTCATCATCACGCCTGAGGAAGCCAAAGCGAACGAGACGGCGAAGTCGAAAGATGACGCGGAGTCAACAAAAACATGGAGCTTTAACGCCGAGAACGTGCGGGATTTTGCGTGGGCTGCCAGCCGCAAATTCATTTGGGACGCGATGTCCGTGAAAGTCGGCGATCGCACCGTGACCGCGATGTCGTACTACCCCAACGAAGCCGAACCGTTGTGGAGCCGGTATTCCACCGAAGCCGTCGCACACACGCTCGAGGTCTACGGACGCTACACGTTCGAATATCCCTATGACGTCGCGATCAGTGTCAATGGACCGATCTACGGCATGGAATATCCCATGATCTGTTTCAATGGACCACGCCCCGAAAAAGATGGCACGTATTCCAAAGCCACCAAATATGGCTTGATCAGCGTGGTGATCCACGAGGTCGGTCACAACTTTTTCCCGATGATCGTCAACAGCGACGAACGACAATGGACGTGGATGGACGAAGGGCTCAATACCTTTCTGCAGTATCTCGCCGAACAAGAATGGGAAGAAAACTATCCGTCGGGCCGCGGACCGGCAGAGAAAATCGTGCCCTACATGCGAGGCGGGAACCAGCGACCGATCATGACCGGCAGCGATGAGATCCTACAGTTCGGTAACAATGCCTACGGCAAACCCGCCACGGCGCTGAATATCCTGCGGGAAACAGTGCTCGGCCGCGAACGATTCGATTTTGCATTTCGTGAGTATGCCCGCCGCTGGAAATTCAAACGCCCGACCCCCGCCGACTTCTTCCGGACGATGGGAGATGCCTCCGGCACGAATCTCGACTGGTTCTGGCGTGGTTGGTTTTACAGCACCGACCACGTCGACATCGCGATTGACTCGGTCGAACTCTTCCTGATCGATAGTGGCGATCCCGACGATTCATTCGAACGCAAACGACGCAAAAAAGAAACCGAAGAAAAAACGCTGTCCGAAGAACGCAACAGCGAACTGCAGCGACGGATCGATTGGCAACCCGGACTCAAGGACTTCTATAACGCGCCTGACTACGATGACGACAAAGTCGAAGAGTCCGACCGCAAGGCCTACCAGAAACACCTGGAGTCCCTCGACGAAGAACAGCGGGCTCTGCTGCACCGCACGACCCATTTCTATGTCGTTAAGTTTGTCAACCAAGGCGGATTGGTCATGCCGATTCCGCTGCGAATTCACTACGCCGATAACACCCAAGAAGACCTCGTCCTGCCTCCGGAGATCTGGCGATACAATTCCAAAGAGGTCAAAAAATTGTTTTTGACCGAGAAGGAAATCGTGCGATTTGAAATCGATCCCAAACGCGAGATCGCCGACACGGACAAGAGCAATAACCACTGGCCACCCAAGATCGAGCCCACTCGATTTGAGCTCTACGAAAAGAAGAAGGACAGCTCGAATCCTATGAAAAAGGCCGCTGAAGCCGCGAAAAAAGCGGACGAGGACTCCACGAAAGAGGACGACAAAACGCCCGACGAGGCTCAGGCCAAATCCGAATCGGCCGCTCCGGCCGACAAGGCTGCTCCGGCCGACAAGGCGAAGCAGGAAACCGCCGATTCGAACAAGAACAAGAAATCGGAGGCCAAGCCGGAATCGTCCCAGAACCCAAAACCGAAATTGGACCAGGACAAAGACCGGAATAAGGACAAAGACAAAACGAAACGCAAGCAATCCGATCGGAAGAAGCCTGCGAAACCGCAAGCGGACGGGGACAACGACCAATGAGCATTCTCGCTAGCCTGATGGTTGCGACCATGCTCCTGCACCCCGCCCAGGAATCGCTCGCGGAACTACAGTTCAATGCAAAAACACAGCGTGTTGAAGTGGCGCTGCGTTTGAGCAACGCCGATGAACAGCAGCTGCTCGGATCCGTGTCCAAGTCGTCGGTCGATGACTTGCTCAAAGAACCCGGCGAACTGCAGGCAGCGGCTTTAACCCTGCTACGGAAACGAATTCGTTTCGGCACCCAAAGCCAAGTGACTGCGAAGACGCCCGATCCTGAAAGTGCGAAGGCATATCACTGGGTGGGACGCCAAAGCGAAGGCGGGCACGTGTGGTGGTACTTTGCCTACGCAGGCACTCCCGCGCAACTGACGCATCTCCGCTGCACCTTGTTTGCCGCCCCTGATCGTCCAGACGACCGGTCACGCAGTGCGACCGCTCACGACCATCTGCACGCCGATCCCGTCAGCACGTTCTTGGTTTTACAGCCAGGACAGGCGGGGGAGCCGAACTCGTTTATGACGACGCGTGAGAAACCGGTCCACCGGATCGAGTGGTGAGGGCGAGTGCTGAGGGCAAGGTTTGAGGGCGAGGCCGATGACATCATCGCGATCTCGCCTGTCCGGTGCCTAGGCGTTTCTGCCGAATCGTTGCGTCGCCGTGCCGAGCTGAGCAACTTTCGTTCACTCGCAGGCGTTCATGCCTGCGAAAATCGGCTCTTCGGAGAGCGAGGCGTTGAGGGACGCCTCACTCGCGATCAATCCTCTGCTTTCTTGAGCTTGTCATCGGGCGTCGGTGACGCCAGCACGTGATAGAACACGGGTGTCAAGAAGATACCGAAGAACGTGACCCCGAGCATACCTGAGAACACCGCGACACCGAGCGTGGCCCGCATCTCAGCCCCGGCACCCGACGCCAGCACCAAGGGCACCACGCCCAGAATGAACGCCAGAGAGGTCATGATGATCGGCCGCAGTCGCAGACGGCACGCCTGGATCGTGGCATCGTATTTACTCAGCCCAGCGTCCTGCTGTTCTTTGGCAAACTCAACAATCAGGATGGCGTTTTTGCTGGCCAGTCCCACCAGCACAACAAACCCGATTTGAACGAAGATATTGATGTCCATGTGGGCGATCGCCACGCCAATGACGGCGCAGAGCAAACACATGGGCACAACCAAGACCACCGCGAGGGGCAGCTTCAGGCTCTCGTACTGGGCCGCCAGAACCAAGAACACCAGCACCACCGCGAGTGCGAAGACGATGAGGGCTGTGTTGCCAGCCTGAATTTGCAAAAACGTCAACTCCGTCCACTGCGTGTCGAATCCGAAAGGCAGATTGTCCGCCACGACGCGGTCGACCGCTTTGATCGCTTCGCCCGAACTGACCCCGGGCATGGCCATGCCGTTGATCGTTGCCGCCGCAAAACCATTGTACCGGGTCACCAATGCAGGGCCCGTTGTATCCCGGACCGTGACGACTGCCCCGAGCGGTATCATCTCCCCCGAATTGCTGCGCACATAGAGCTGGGTGATCTGTTCCGGTGTCAAGCGATAGAGCGGATCGGCCTGCACGTTGACTTGCCACGTCCGACCGAAGGCGTTGAAGTCATTGACGTAATAACCTCCCAGGTAGGTTTGCATCGCCATGAAGACTTCGTTGAGCGACACGTTCATCTGCTTGCACTTTTCACGGTCCACATCGACAAACATCTGTGGCGTGTTGGCGCGGAAGCCGGACTGCATGCCCATGATCGCCGGCTCGGCCGAGCCGGCTCGGGCCAGTTCAGTGGTGGTTTCTTCGAGCTGGGTCAGCCCCAGCTGACCAATATCGCGAACCATGATTTTAAATCCGCCTCCACTGCCCAAACCATCAACGGGTGGCGGGCCGAATACCGACACGCGTGCATCGAGAATCTCGCTGGCCACTGCCTGACGTAGTTTCATCGCAATCTGTTGTGAGTACAGTGCGGCGTCGGTGCGGTCGTGGAACGGATCGAGGATCACGAACAGGGATGCGAAGTTAGAGGCAACCGCGTTCTGTACAAACGACTGACCAACAATCTCGAGCGTATGATCGACGCCCGCCAACCCGCCGGCTCCGGACGTGCCGTGTTCATCCTGCTCCTCCTGCGGCCCCTTCGCGATCGAGGCCGCCAGCGCCTCGCTATCGCCACTGCGGGCCCCGAGCAAGATCCCACTCAGCTTCTTAACAACCTTCTCCGTCCGCTCGAGCGATGCCGAATCGGGTAACTGAACATCGACGAGCAGGTACCCCTTGTCTTGCTCGGGCACGAATCCGGTCGGAACCGTCGTCATGCCTTTGTAGGTTGCCCATAGCAATCCCACGTACACGATGAGCACCAAAAACGATAACCGCACCAACCAACCGGCGATGTTCGCATAGACTCCCGAGACCGACGCGAAGAACCGGTTGAACAGCGTGAAGAACCAACCGAACAAGAAATTAATGAGTCGAGATAGCGGGTCACGCTGCTCGGCTTTGGGACGCAACAGCAGGGCACTCAGTGCCGGGCTGAGTGTGAGTGAGTTGACGGCACTGAAAAAAGTAGACACGGCGATCGTCGCGGCGAACTGCTTGAAGAACTGACCGGTGATGCCCGTGATGAATAGACAGGGAATGAATACGCACATCAAAACCAGCGAGATCGCGATGATCGGCGTCGTCACCTCCCGCATCGCTTGCCGGGATGCTTCGACGGGCGTCATCCCGTGCTCGAGCTTGTGTTCGATCGCCTCGACCACCACGATCGCATCGTCGACCACGATCCCGATCGCCAGGACGAGCCCGAACAGCGATAGGTTATTCAGGCTGAATCCAATCGCCGCCATCACCGCAAACGTACCGATGATTGCCACCGGCACGGCGACGAGGGGGATGATGGCTGCCCGCCACGATTGCAGAAAGATGAGCACCACAATCGCCACCAGGATGATCGCATCGCGAAGTGCATTGAAGACCTCGTGGATCGATTCGCCGATAAAGGGCGTCGTGTCGTAACTGATCGAATACTCAACCCCAGACGGGAATCTCGATTTGAGCTCCTCCATCTTCGCGCGAATCGCGTCGGCGGTATCAAGTGCGTTCGAGCCTGGCAATTGGTACACCATCAGTCCCGATGAGGGCACACCATCGAGGTTGCACATCGTGTCCTCAAACCCGGAGCCAAAGGCGATCCCGCCGTACGCGATGCCATCCTCGGACGTGCGCTGCTTGGTAACGACATCACGGAGTTGAACGATCTGACCCTCGTCGCCCGTTTTGACGATCACGTCGGAAAACTCTTGAGGCGTCGATAGTCGCCCGAGGGTCTTCAGGGTGTATTGAAAATCCTCGCCGTGGGGGACCGGCGGCCGTCCGAGCGACCCGGCAGCGACCTGGATGTTCTGCTCTTTCAGGGCGGCGATGATGTCCGTTGCCGTCAATTGCAGCACCGCCATGCGGTCAGGGTCCAGCCACACGCGCATGCTGTAGTCGCGTTGGCCGATGATGTTGATACTGCCCACACCGTTGATCTGAGCCAATTCATCCTTGACGCGAATCGTCGCGTAGTTACTCAGGTACAACTGATCCCGCGACTGGTCGGGTGAAAAGAAATTAACGGCCATCAACGAGTTGGGAGAACTCTTGACCACCGACACACCAATGCTCTTGACCTCCGCGGGCAGTACTGGCGTGGCCAGGTTGACTCGGTTTTGCACGAGCACCTGAGCCATGTCCAGATCCGTGCCCACGGCAAAGGTCACCGTGAGCGAATAGCCGCCGTCATTGGTCGATTGGCTGGACATGTACAGCATGTTCTCAACCCCGGTGACCTGCTGCTCAATCGGAGCGGCCACGGTTTCCGCAACGACCTCACTGCTCGCTCCCGGATACTTCGTTGTCACCCGCACCGAGGGCGGGGTAATCTCGGGGTACTGAGCGATCGGCAGCGTCCATACAAAGATGCCCCCTGCCAACACGACCAAGACCGAGATGACACAGGCAAAGATGGGCCGGCTGATGAAAAACTGAGACATAGAAGCGAGCGTCGGTAGAGTCGGAAGCGAATGAATTGCGGGGGCACACGATTACATCGTGAGGCGTCCTGCCTCACGCTTTGTTAATCAATCCGTCTGCTCAACCGGATCGACCTTCATCCCCGGTTGAACCAATTGCAGGCCGCCGACGACGACCGCTTCGTTTGCCTTCAGGCCCGTCTCGATCGCGCGCAGATCGCCGTGCCGAGCCCCGAGCGTGACCGTCCGATGCTCGATCTCGTTTTGGTCGTTGACCACGTACACGAACTTGGTTGCCTGGTCAGTGCCAATCGCGACATCGGGAACGAGTACGGCATCGTGGGGCTCCGACGTGGGGATGCGCAAACGCACAAACATCCCCGGAGACAGCAGGCCACTCTCATTTTTGAATATCGCTCGGACCTGGGATGTCCCGGTCTGATCGTTGACGACGATCTCACCGTACTCGAGCGTCCCCTTGTGCGGAAAACCCGTTTCGTCGGGAAGTTGCAAGTCGCAGGGGATGTTGAGCTCCGTCAATTTGTCGGCTTGCTTGAAATCCTCGCCAGCCAGCTTGCGCTGCCGCCGCATGAACTGCAGTCGCACATTCTCGTCGATGTTCGCAATGGCCTTGATCGGCTGGTCACTGACGACTGTGGTGAGTACCGTGCCCCCGCTCATGCCGCCGGTGACATAGTTGCCGTCGTCCAACAGAGCACGATCCACTCGCCCAGCGATGGGCGATTTGACTTCCGTGTAGTCGACATCCAGTTTGACCCTGGCGGCATCCGCCTTGGCCACGATCACCCGGGCCTGCGCCTCTTCCACCGCTGCTTGGTTTTGATCGAATTCCTCTCGCGAAATCGCGTCGTTCTGAATCAGCTTTTGCGACCTCGTGAAGGTTTTCTTGGCGACGTCCAGACGTGTCATGGCAACTTCGATTTGCGCCTCACTCTGCAAATAGATCGCCTCGTACTCTTCCGGATCGATCGTGAACAGCACCTCGTTTACCTTGACCTTCTGGCCATCGATGAAGTGCGTTTTCAGCAAGAAACCAGACACGCGAGACTGAATGTCGACACTCTCATCTGCTGCCGTGCGGCCCACCAACTCGACGTAGTCCGTCACCTTTTCGGTTTTTGCCCGCACAAAAATCACTTTTTGTGGCGGCCGTTCGCCACCCGCGCCGGGAACACCGACCGAGTCGCGGCGGCAACCGAGACCTGATGAAATGGCGATGCCGATCGTGGCGAGCAGGAACAGCGGAATGTGCTTCGACGTCATGGCAGATGGTTTTTCGCGGAGGGTAATCATGCCGGGGAAACAACCCGAAAAAGAGCTGCTGCGATCATACACCAACCGCGATTGCGACCATAGCATGGGCCGGCGACGACACGACTTCACCCAACCTTCCGAACACTTTCACAGTATCTTAACGATCGCGGCGACAATCCCAAAAAAGAGCGTCTTCGTCAGACTGGGGGCGTATCGACGACAGGGTCGGAGGCGATACAACTAACACAATCACTTGTGCGTTGTCACAAATTTTACAGTAGTGGATGTTGTTGCGGCCCCGTTCTGTTTGTGGGTCTTGAACGCAATCCACGACCGCCCACTCAAAATCCCAGCGGTGACCGAGCCGCTGGCTTCATGATCAAACGTCAAAGGAAATTCCGCGATGCGAAAGAACTCATTGGTTTGGATGACAAGGTGTCGAGTTGCTCTTGTTGCAGGGGGAGCGTTCCTATGTTCACTCACAATGTCCAATCCAGTCGTATGGGGAGCCGAGCCAACGAACACTACCAAAAACGCTGCGTCCACCGTGCCACTCATTGTGGCTCACCGCGGTGCGTCACACGATGCTCCCGAGAACACCCTGGCCGCCTTTGAACTGGCGTGGGAACAAGGCGCCGATGTGATCGAGGGTGACTTCTATCTCTCCTCCGACAATCAGATCGTTTGCCTACACGACAAAACCACCAAGCGCACCGCACCGAATCAACCTTCCTATACGGTGAACGAAGCCACCTTGAAACAACTCCGCGAATTGGACTTCGGCGCCTGGAAGGGCGCCGAATATGCCGGGCAGAAGATCCCAACCCTTGACGAGGTGCTGGCGACCATCCCCGCGGGAAAGAAGATCTTTGTGGAGATTAAATGCGGCGTTGAAATTTTGCCCGTCCTGAAGAAACAGTTGGCCGCCAGTAGCCTCGATCCAGACCAGATCGTGATGATTTGTTTCAACACCGACGTCGTCAAGGAAGCCCGCAAAACAATGGGGCAGTACCAAACAAACTGGTTGACTTCGTATCGCCGCAACGCTGCAACGCAAGCCCTCACACCCACCGCGTCGACCATCGTCGACACCCTGCGTCAAACGTCAGCGTCGGGCCTGGGGACAAGCGATAACATGGAAGCAATCAACGCAGACCTCGTCCACGCCGTGCACGAAATGGGCTGCGGAATGCACGCTTGGACTGTCGACGATCCCACCGTTGCCCAAACGCTGCAACAGTTAGGATTTGATTCCATTACGACCAATCAACCCGCTAAAATCCGCGCCGCGTTGAGTGACTCTGCCCAATAGAGCCACTTGAATCGGAAGGTTCGAAATGGAGGGTTCGAAATGGAGGGTCGGCGGGTGCCGAAACCTTTTGTAGTTAGCCGGCGCCCCGCCACAGAACCGGCTGACGACTCGATCCCGATCGAGTGACGCTGGCCGCGGGAAAGGGACGCCCCCCAGCGGCCGAACGGGAAGACGCTATCTCGCGTGATAGCGATCGGCAGGAACGGCTGCTCCTGGAGCGACGTCGATTCTACCGCGGAAGCACTCAAGGCACGTCCCGATGCCAAAAGGCACGTCCCGATGCCAACACGCCAGGACGCCTGGCTGTTAGAATCATGCTTCCCATTCAGCCGCCTTGATCTCCAAGGCGACTCTCAAAATCCCGATACGGCGAACGTCCCACGTGCGATCGCCAGGGGTTCCCACCGCTCACACAACACGCCCCAGCAGGATGTTCAGGATGCCATTGATCTGCCGATTCGGTCTTATCATCGCCTTGATGGCGACCCTCAGTCAGCGGGGGATGGCCGAGAACACGGCTGATGTTGTCGTCTATGGTTCGACGCCCGGTGGGTTCTGCGCGGCGATCGCCGCCGCTCGCGAAGGCGCCTCGGTCATCCTGCTAGAACCCACCGATCACGTGGGTGCAATGAGTACCGGCGGACTGAGCCACTGCGACTCCAATCAGATGGCACGCGATACGGTCATGGGGCTGTTTGATGAGTGGCACAAGCGGGTGGTGATGGACTACACCGACCGCGGTCTTCCGGCGCCCTACGACCCAGCGACGAAAGACCAGTCGCGATGGACTTTCGAGCCGCACGTTGCCATGCGTGTGACGAGGCAAATGCTCGATGAGGCCGGGGTCACAGTGCTGACACAGCGCTATCTCGAATCGGTGACCAAGGACGGCCCGCGAATCACATCGCTGGTGACCAAGAACGGCACGTTTACCGCCAGGGTCTTTGTGGACGGCACCTATGAGGGCGACCTGATGGCGGCCGCAGGTGTCGACTGGACGATCGGTCGCGAAAGCCGCGCAGAGTACGATGAGTCGCGGGCGGGCAAGCAGTATCCGAAACGGAAGATGAACATCAGCGGTTTCGACGACCAGGGCAACCTGCTGCCGCTCGTCACGACCGACGACGCCGGACCGGACCAGGCGGGCGACAACAACGTGATGACCTACAGCTTCCGCCTGTGCCTGACTGCCGACCCGGATAACCGCGTGCCGATGCCGCAGCCCGATCACTACGCCCCCGCCCGATTTGAGATCATGCGGCGCGCCCTGGGCGCGGGCATACGCGTCGGATTCGACCTCTATCCGCTGCCCGGCGACAAACTCGATGGCAACAATTCGATCGGCGGCCAGTTTTCACTGGGGCTGGTCGGCGGAGCCAACGATTGGCATGCATCCGATGAGGCGGGACGGAAAAAGATCTGGGAAGCACACAAGCAATACACACTGGAGTTCATCCACTTCCTCACGACAGATCCGGCCGTGCCCGCTGACATCCGCAACACCTACGCCGGACTCGGACTGTGCAAGGACGAGTTTTCAAGCTACGACCATTTTTCGCCTGCCCTCTACGTCCGCGAGTCGCGGCGGATGAAGGGCATCCATGTCATCTCTGAGAAGGACATCCTTGACGAACCGGAGAAGGACGACCCGATCGCTGTGTCCTCGTTTCCGATCGACTCGCACGACTGCCAACGCGTCGCGCTGAAGGACGGAGGCGTGATAAACGAGGGGACGATCTTTCCGGTCAGGCGAGTGAATCCCAAACAGGGCTACGCTTACCACGTCCCGTATCGCTCGATCCTGCCCAAACCCGAGCAGTGCGACAACCTGCTCGTGCCCGTCGCCCTATCATGCACGCACGTCGGCATCTCGTCGCTGCGGATCGAAGGAACCTGGATGATCATCGGCCAAAGTGCAGGTGTCGCCGCAGCACTGGCCGCCGACCACAACGTCGCCGTGCAGCAACTGCCCTACGCACAACTCCGCTCGAAACTACTGGCCCAAAACCAGGTGCTCGAGTTACCCAATGTCTCTGATTTACCGCTGGCGAACGGCTCCATCTCGCCCACGACGCTACCAGGTACGGTGCTCGATGACGCCCAGGCAACACTCACCGGAAAATGGTCCCATTCCAACAGTTTCAAGCCATTCATTGGTAGCGGATACATCTTCAGCGGTGAACGAGACTCTGACGAGCCAGGCGACGGCACATCCACAGCGACGTTTCGCGTTCAGGCGCCAGAGTCGGGCCAATATCAATTAGGGATGGCCTATTCGGCGCACGAAACACGTGCCACCAACGTTCCGGTGACTGTCACCAGCGGCGCTCACGAAAAAACATTCACGGTGGATCAAACTCAACCGCTACCGCCAAATCAACTTTTCTCGCTGATTGGCAACGTGGAGTTGGAAGGCGACGTCGATACGATCATCTCCATCAACGACAGCGAAACGGTTGGCTTTGTGATCGTCGACGCACTACAGTTGCTGCCAACAAAGCCGTAGGATAAACATCGCCTGCCTGGTGAATGCACATGGTGTTTCCGCTGACCGCATGAGACATGTAAGCGGCCGCGTGCCATGGGGTACCCGATGCCTTACCGCATTTGGCTCATTCGAATGGCGTTGTCCAGCGAGCCGCACGGGCTCGGATGGAAAAAACTAGATCTTGCCGAAGGACTCACAACAAAGACCGTCATGAAATACATTCTCACAGTGATCGCAGCGTTGTTTTTGACACCGCTCACGGCACTGCACGCTGACAACAGTGAACAACTCGCCTCCACACGACCGAATGTGTTGGTGATCATCACTGACGATCAGGGCTACGGTGAGATGTCGTGCCATGGAAATCCCATACTGAAAACACCGAACCTCGACCAACTGTCTTCAGAAAGCGTCCGGTTCACCGACTTTCACGTCGCACCGATGTGCACCCCCACACGCGGTCAACTCATGACCGGCGTGGACGCGCTGCGTAACGGGGCCATGAACGTTAGCAGCGGTCGCACTCTGCTGCGCCGGAGTTTCCCCACCATGGGAGATCTGTTTGCGGGTTCGGGCTGGAGCACGGGCCTCTTCGGCAAGTGGCATTTGGGGGACACCTATCCCTATCGTCCACAGGACCGTGGGTTCCAGGAGAGTCTGTGGTATCCCTCGTCGCATATCGGCTCGGTCCCCGATACATGGGACAACGACTACTTCGACGACACCTACATCCACAACGGCAACCGGCAATCGCACACGGGTTACACGACCGATGTGCTCTTCGATGAAGCGATGGCATGGATGCAGGCTGAGGCCGACGCCGAGCGTCCGTTTTTCTGCTACCTGGCGACTGCCACGGCGCACCAACCGCACTATGTCCCCCAAGAGTATATTGCCCCCGTCGAAGCGGCGTTGGACGCGGCTAGCGATGGACTGCCGGAACTGAAACCGGCGGTAAAGGAGCAGCTGGTCCGCTTTCTTGCCATGTGCGCCAACATTGACGAGAACATGGGACGGCTGGAGACATTCCTAGACGAGCGTGAGATACGCGACAACACGGTGGTGATTTTCATGACCGACAACGGCAGCACGTTTGGGCCCAAATACTACAATGCGGGCATGCGGGGCGGCAAGACAACCCTGTGGGAAGGCGGCCACCGCGTGCCCTGCTTTGTCCGCTGGCCCAGCGGCGGATTGCGTCCAGCCGGCGATGTGGGCGGGTTGACCGAAGCTCAAGATCTGCTGCCGACGCTCACTGAATTGCTCGGAATCAATGTCCCCGCCACAACCCAATTCGACGGGATGAGCCTTGCGAGTGTGTTGCGGGGCGAGGCCGAGGTACCGGACGACCGCATGCTAGCGATCAATTACAGCCGGATGCCCTTCAAGACCGTGCGCACAACGCTGAACAATCCAGCCGTGCCGCGACGCGAAGGGGCGGCAATATTGTGGAAGCACTGGCGACTGCTCCACGACCGAGAACTCTACAACCTGCACGAAGACCCACTGCAGCAGCACAACATCATCGACGACCATCCCAAAGTCGTCGCGAAGATGCGATCGCATCTCGATCAATGGTGGGACGGCGTGAAAGACCACGCGAACGACTTCGAACCGTCGGTTGTTGGGCACGACGCAGAGAATCCGGTTCAACTCACCGCTTGCGAATGGGCCGACGTGTTCATTGACCAACAGTCACAGGTTCGCCGCGGCGACCGTAAAAACGGACTCTGGCACATCGAGGTCGCCGCTGCAGGCAACTACGCGTTCACCCTGAATCGCTGGCCGCAGGATTCAGGGCTGCGGCTCACCGATGGCATCGGCGAGACCCGCGTGAGCGACGGGATACTCGGCAGCGGCCCGGCGTGGGCCGTCGCCTCGGCACGGCTCCGTGTAGGCGACCTCGAGCGGAGTGCCCCAGTGACTGCGGAGTCCCGCGACATCCGTTTTGAACTGTCCTTGCCCGCCGGGCGGACGACGATGCAGACCTGGCTGGATGACGAGAACGGGAACGAAATTGGTGGTGCGTATTATGTCGCCGTTGAGCGTTTGGAAAACGCACGTCCAGTCAAACTGATTTTTGATACGGACATGTCCGGTGACTGCGACGATGCCGGAGCACTGGCGTTACTACATGCACTCGCCGGCCGGGGTGAATGCGAACTGCTTGCCGTTGTCACGAATCGGAAGGACTTGAGCAATGCATCGGCCGCGGCGGTCGATGCGATCAACACTTACTATGGCCAACCCAACATTGCAATTGGCACCGACAAACAAGGGCCAACCGCGCTGCAGCGGAACAGCCCCTACGCTGCCGCCTTGCGTGATGAGTTTCCCAACGACATTGGCCCCGACGATCGCGCCCCCGATGCGTTGGACGTCTACCGCCGGACGTTGGCGGCCCAGCCTGACAACAGTGTTACCATCTGTAGCGTTGGCGCGCTATCAAATCTTGCCGATCTCTGTCGCGAGGAACCGGAGTTAGTGCGCCAGAAAGTACAGCAACTCGTTGTGATGGGAGGCGAGTTCCCGACCTCCAAACGCCTCGAAGCGAACATCGCGACGCACAGAGAAGCCGCTCAATTCGTTGCCGATCACTGGCCGGGCGAAATCATCTGGCACGGTTTTGAAGTCGGCAACGTTCTGATCACCGGCGCGGGACTAAAACAGACCCCACCCAACAACCCCGTCAGGCGAGCGTATGAGTTAAGACCGCATGCGGGCAGAATGTCGATCGATCGGGGAAAGCCAAGCTACGACCAAGCAGCGGCATTGTTCGCGGTGCGTGGGGCCGAGCCCAGCTTCTGGGAGACCATCGCCGGCGGCCAAGTGATCATCGGTGCCAAGGGCGTGACCAAGTGGCGGCCAGACCCAAACGCCGACCATGCCTACGTCAAAATCGTGGGTGATCCAGCCAAACTGGCCCAGGTGATCGAATCATTGATGGCTGCCGCGCCACAGCCCCCCGTTCCACACGACCCAAAGTAAGCGTCGGGTGAAGAAAAACGGACGTAACGACGTTCGCCAGAACGTGACCCCCATGCTCTGGTGAGGGTCGCGACCTTGAATGCCGGGCGCTCTATTCTCTCGCTGTTGCTAGCTGCGAGAGATAGTCGCCGTAGTCGTTCTTGTAGGCGGCTGCGAGTGTTCGCAGCTGCCCGTCGGTGATGAATTTTTGTGCAAATGCTATTTCTTCCAGGCACGCAATCTTCAGCCCCTGACGTTTCTCTACGGCGGCGACGAAGTTGCATGCATCGAGCAGCGAATCCTTGGTTCCCGTGTCCAACCAAGCGAAGCCGCGAGAGAACACCTCGACGGTCAATTCACCACGCTCCATGTAGTGACGATTGATGTCAGTGATCTCGAGCTCGCCACGCGGTGACGGCTTTAAGTTTGCGGCAATTTCGATCACGTCATTGTCGTAAAAGTACAGTCCAGGGACGGCGTAGCTGGATTTCGGATGCGCCGGTTTCTCCTCGATGGAAACGGCTTTACCCTGATCGTCAAATTGAACGACACCGTACCTCTCTGGATCCGATACGCGGTATCCGAATATGGTTGCCCCCGAATCTCGCGTTGATGCGTTTGCGAGGATTTTCCGAAATCCTTGGCCATAGAAAATATTGTCCCCGAGAACGAGGGCAACTCGCTCCCCTTGAACAAAATCAGCCCCGATGATGAAGGCCTGTGCAAGGCCTTCAGGCCGAGCCTGTTCCGCATAAGTGAGCTTCATCCCCCATTGCGAACCATCGCCGAGCAAACGCTCAAAGGCGGGCAAGTCATGCGGTGTGGAGATCAACAAGACTTCGCGGATCCCCGCGAGCATCAGCGTCGAAAGCGGATAGTAGATCATCGGCTTGTCGTAGATCGGCAAGAGCTGCTTACTCACCGCCCGGGTGATCGGATGCAAACGGCTGCCGGACCCGCCCGCCAGGATAATGCCCTTCGGCGAGGCCGGGGGAGTTGCGAGCGGCGAGTTGCTAGTTGCGAGAGGCATGTTTTAGTTGCGGGATGCGAGTTGCGGGGCGGGGGAAAACGCGGAGCAGCGAGGCCGAAGAGTAAGGGATGTTGTTCGAGGTGGTGCCCGAGCTTGGCGGATTCTCGCGACGCTCGGAGCTTGCTAACCGCTATTGGCATCGACGTTCATTTCGCCCGTGCAACCGGCGGCATGGATCAGCAAAACTGGCCTAGGATCCGCGGATCGCGTTGATGAGTGCGTCGCGATGGCGGCCGAATGCATCGACGCGGCGCTCGGGCGAATCAACGGTGGAGCCGGGGAGTCGTACCAAATGAAATGCATTGCTTGTTACTGGCTGCCGGTAGCTTGGCCAAGTCGATCGAGCTGGTAATCGCCCGACAGAATGCTTTGCCACCAGGCTTGGTTTTCGAGATACCACTGAACGGTTTTGCGGAAACCGGATTGATTGTCTTGCTGCGGTTGCCAGCCTAGCTCGCCGCTGATTTTACTGGCGTCGATCGCGTAACGGGCATCGTGGCCGGGGCGATCAGTAACGAACGTGATGAGTTGCGAGTAGCCCGACGGCCCCTCGGTCCCGGCGTCTCGCCGCGACGGCGGGGCGACGAGAGACATTGGTTCGAGCTCGTCCATGATTCGGCACAGCAAATGTACAAGATCAATATTTCGAAGCTCATTATTGCCGCCGATATTGTAGGTTTCCCCCGGCCGGCCTTTTTCGATGACCGCTAGGAGCGCCCGACAGTGGTCGTCAACATACAACCAGTCGCGGACGTTCTCGCCTTGGCCGTAAACCGGGATCGATTCGCCACGAAGACACTTCAGGATCACGACCGGAATCAGCTTTTCTGGGAACTGATAGGGCCCGTAATTATTGCTACAGTTAGTGACCAGCACGGGCAGGCCGTACGTGTCCGCCCACGCCCGGGCGAGGTGATCCGAGGACGCCTTGCTGGCTGAATAAGGGGAATGAGGATCGTAGGGAGAGGTTTCAGTGAATAGACCGCTGTCACGCAAACTTCCGTAGACTTCGTCCGTCGAGACATGCAGGAATCGGAAATGCTCCGCTTTTTCGGGCGGCAAATCCCGGTAGTGCTGCAGGCTGGACTGCAGCAGATTGAATGTTCCAATGACGTTAGTTTGGATGAATTGGCCGGGCCCGTCGATGCTGCGATCGACATGGCTCTCGGCCGCCAGGTGCATGACTGCGTCAGGCGCGTAGTCTCGAATGGTTCGGCTGACCCCTTCTGCGTCCGTGATGTCGACATGCGAGAACTGGTATCTCGGGTGACTGGCGACGTCTGCAAGTGACGCGAGATTACCTGCGTAGGTTAGCGAATCGACATTGAGGACATCGTATCCCTGCGACAAAGCCAAGCGGACAAGGTTGCTACCAATAAAGCCGGCACCGCCGGTGATCAGAAGTTTTTTGGGGTGAGGCATACTGTGCTTTGCGAAGATTCGGCACCCGGCCGTGCGGTCGAGCGACGGTCGATCAAACCCAAGTGGCGAGGAGGAGGTACTCTCTTAAGAAGCCGCTACCCGTCTCGAGACGAGGGAAACAATTGAGTTGAGTTGCAAGAAAGTTGCGAGCATCCTGCTAAACGTGGCAAATAGATAATGGCCAACCCATCCGGTGGCGGCGACTGCTTCATCCAGGTAATCGTACATGTGTCCGCGATACAGATCGCTCGTCTTTCGTCCAACGCGTTTCGGCTGAAACCGCCAACGGATCCGCTACCGCACCAATGCGTGGCCCGACGGTTCCTAACAAGCCCCTTCGCGGAAGAGGGCCGTTTTGATCGTTCGCCAGAGAATGAAGATGTCCATGCCGATCGTCCAGTTGTGTAGGTAGATGCGATCGAAGTGGATGCGTTGCTGATAAGACGTCCCGTTGCGGCCGCTGACCTGCCACAATCCGGTAATCCCCGGCCTCACCATTTGGTACATCTCGAACACCTTGGGATGTTGCTCGATGTACTCACGATCGTAATCGCTGCAGTCGATGATCGGCCGCGGGCCGACGAGACTCATCTCACCGACGAGCACGTTCCAAAGCTGGGGGAGTTCATCGAGACTGGACTTCCGCAAGAATTCGCCAATGCATGTGATCCGGGGGTCATTTCGAAGCTTATGGGTGGCGTCCCATTCCGCTTTCGATTCTGGATGCACGGCGAGGTAGTCGGCTAATTTCTTGTCGGCATCGCAAACCATGCTACGAAATTTGATCGCTCGGAACGGTTGTCGATAACGTCCGACGCGGTATTGGCGATAGAAAATGGGGCCGGGATCGCAAATTTTTATCGCAACCCCAATCAACACGACGAGCGGCATCCAAATCGGTGCGGCCAGCACAACCAAGAGCAGATCCATCCATCGTTTCGCGAGCAACGCGTGGGGACAGGTCAGATTCGTGCGGCAATGCATTTCGATCTGGCCATCGGCCTCGATGATTCGCACAGACTCAGTCGGATAGTGATCCCATTCAACGGGCACGGTCACATGCGGAATGCCATGAAAACACTGAAATGAATTCCACGACTGGCGATTGGCATCAGCGACGACCACACGACACGCCCTCGCTTCAGCAAGAATCTCCTCGAGTTCAGAGATGGGGCCGATGTGCAACTGCTCATCGTTACCCGCACGACCGATGATCGCCATCGCCATCGCCTCATTTCGGCATTGGTTCTGAGCGTGCGAATTGGATCGAACGGCACGTGACGACTTAGACGAACTGGCCCAGTGAGTCAGCGGGTCGAAGACGATCCCCACAGGCCGCAGTCCTTCGCTGCGAGTTTGCTGCAGCCGATCAAACAATCGAGCGGCGCGTTCGCCGCTACCGATCACCAGCACAGGCTGCGTCCACCACGTACTCGTCGCGAGCGTTCGACGCACCAGCGGACGAATGACGCTGAGTAAAAGCGTTAATGCGGGACAGAGCACCAACCAGCAGGCCCAGGGCAGCGTGGATCCGCGAGCGGCAAAGACCAATCCAACCGCCGTTCCGGCACTCGTTAAGAAACTGGATTGAAGGATTCGTCGAAATTCGATCGAGTGCGGGACACCGCAGGCGGGGTACAAGGCCTGCGAATGCTGAAGCAGCACCGTCATCACCACCACGCCGAGCACGAACCATGCGGGCACAACGTCGCCCGCCCACTGGCCCGCTGCAGCCGCCAGAGCCGCTGCGGATGCTGCCATCGCCACGTCCGCGACCACGAGCGGCAAAGACGATCGAACATCGTACCATGCCTGCAGTCGCCCCATCCGTAGTGCGGCGTCAGTGCCGATTCGTCGCAACTCGTTCCTGGAAACTCGCAGCGACACATCGTCGGGTCTTTCGAGGGAGACCACTGATGGATCAGCATATCCCCACTGTTCAGCTGTAGTCGTGCTCATTAGATCGCTATCCTTCGACGAGATTTCTTGACAAGAGGAGGCTTTTTGTCTTCGGCGCCAAAGCTGTGGGTCCGTTCCCAACTGAAGGCGGAGGTGATCGGTTGCCGCTCAAGAACGGATACTTCTTCTCGCTCAATCCTTACTGAGGAACAATCGGTATCATTTCATGATTTCTGGCGCAAGCATTACAGTTAAGAGGTAGTTTTCTAGTGGCCGGTCTGAGACGCCGTTACATGAGCTCCTGCAGCTACAGCTGCGGGTTCAGCATAGGTCATGACGATGATCAATCAATGCCCAAAATCGACACCCCGGAAGGCCACTGGTACTAGGGGCTGTGGTGCTCCCTTGACCGCACTTAGCGTTGTTGCTCGTAAAGTTATGAGTGAATAGTTGTAGGTAAATGTGGCAGGGACAAGTTGGTGGTGAATCACAACGCATCATGAGCTGGGCGGTCAACGCACGGGTTACGATTCGTCGGCTCCACCGTCAAATAGGCAATTCAGATAAAAGGGGCTAGATACACTCTTTGGCCCCTCAAAGATAGTCTCCGAAGTAGACCGCCAGGGTAGCTTGGCCAATCCAATGACCGCCCTCCCGCTCCATCACAGCGGCGACCCCCACCACTTCGCCGGCGGCGTTCACGACCGGAGCACCACCGATATCAAGCTGACTCTTCTCGTCGGTGACTTCAGCCCCGTGGAGGCCGCTCATCAATTCTTGCGATGCAGCATCCTCAAAAACGAAACTCATCCAGTTCTGGTCGAAGCCGCTGACACGGCACGGCACCACACGTAAACCCACATCCTGAACGGGCAGGATGACCCAAACCGGATCATCCATTGATGGCTTCTCCGCCGACAGCGGCAGCGCATTGAGGCGTTTGGTCGGCAGATCGCCCACAGCAAACACGTCTCCATGCAGTGAATTCTCAGGAAACGGACGCGCCCCCGGAATGATTTTCGGGCGACTCGTACAAACCCCTCTGGCTCGATGAGTCAGTGGATCAAACAACCTGATCGATCGCCATGAGGTGAACAAATCCAGAGCATCAATCTGTTCATTCAGCCCACCGGCGGGGCCGAGTCGACTCAAATTCCCAAGGAACAGGGGGTGCTCGGGGTCACGCTGATAAGCGGCGAACACCAACCCGCCCGACGTTTTACCGCCTGAGGTCTCGATCACTGGCCGAAAAAGGAAATTCGCCGGCACCTCGTTCTCGACGATCATCGAAGCGATCTCGACCTGCGGCGCAGCCAGCAACTCGGTGCGATCACCCTGCAATGCCTCCATCCCAGGCGGGTAGCCAACCAAAGCGTCCGCCTCGCTCCCCATCCGGAGACCGGACAACGGCTGCCCCCAAAACAAGAAAAGCGAGCCGACCACGGCGCAGCCCACGCCGATCAACACCCACGTGCGTCTCGACGACCTCGATGTACTTCTCCCCGCCGAGCCTGTGTTCATCCAGCCCGTCGCTCGCGGCCGATACTGGCGCCGATCCGACTGACGCGCCCCATGTGGTCGACTTTGATCTTGGCACTTGGTTTTCAAAGCCACCGGCTTGGCATGCACCGGCTTGACATGCACCGGTTTGGCATGTGCCGGTTCGACATGTGCCGGCTCGTCACACACCGGCTTGTCATGCACTGGTTCGACATGCACTGGTTCGACATGCACCGGTTCGACATGCACCGGTTCGACATGCACCGGTTCGACATGTGCCGGTTTGGCATATGCCGGTTCGACACGCACCGGTTCGACACGCACCGGTTCGACACGCACCGGTTCGACACGCACCGGTTCGACACGCACCGGTTCGACACGCACCGGTTCGACACGCACCGGTTCGACACGCACCGGCTTGTCATGCACCGACTCGTCACGCACCGGCAATTTTGCTGCCGCGTCATGATTGAAAGGCTCAGTCGATTCCATGCCGCCGTGCTGAGCATCCGCAAGCAAAACTTCAATTGCCGCCAACGCCTCAGCGCGTACATCGGCCTCAACCAACGTTTCGGTGCCACCGAGTTCTCTAGACTCGATCACATTCGAGGCAGCATCCGATGGAACGACCGATGGCAGATCCTCCGACTCTGGATGCTGGCCTGTGCGCGTTGAGCGAGAACGGCCACGGCGCCGATTCACCAATGGCGCTTGAGCGCCATCGTACAGATCTTCCGCCAGCCAATTGGGAGAGTATGCCCGCCAGAACCCTTGGGAATCAGCCAATAGTGAAGCCCTCCTGCCTATTACTGAACCATTTGTTCACAACACCCTGTTTTATCCGCGCAGGGCTCTCACGTCCTGTCATCAACCCTCGCCTACTGATGGTGATCGAGGAACCCTATTCCCAAATCATCAAACCGGAGCCTACAGAATAGTTAGCCATACCAGAGAGAGACGAAGATGCCAGCCAGTGACGAAGGAGTAGGAGCCAAAGCTCTTGTTCGCAACCGATGCCAGCGATCGAAGTGCGTCAACATAACCGACGGCAATTCACAGGACAAGTTCCCCCTCAGGGGGTTACCGGCCTGTGTGCTTGCACTGACTTGCGATGGGGTGCCTGCGCTCAACCGCGTTCCCAGGTGAGGGGAAAAACCAGCCGAAACGCGATACCAGATCTGTGCCAGTGCCCGTTTTCGGCCATTCAATCTCCCTTGCCATGGGAACCCGCTGAAGGGGCCTTTTGACTGACGACCGACCACCTGCGAGTCGCCACGTGTCCGACACAGACCACAAAAATCGCCAATTTTTACATCTGCTTTAAGGCTAGGTACCTTCCATTGCCTGACCTTAACGCACTGCGATAGAGCGAAAGGGTTCAGGCGGCGCCGCCTCCCCCCCGAAAATGGTTGCGTCCTTGATTATGGTAGCCTAACCTAGCCGGACCTCGGAGACAGATACCGGTTTATTCAGTCGCGTTTACCCCGCGAGATGAGCCAGCGGAAAACATTCGCATTCTTGGGGTGTCAAGGCAATTCAATGCAACAGCACGGGCTCAAGCCAAGAATCTCGATTACGTCGTCGGCACTTTTTGCATTCGCAATCCTAGCGACGTTCCTCCTTTCCTATGCTGGTGTGATTGTTCGGCTGGCGGAGATGTGGTGGAACAATGCGGACTACTCGCATGGCTTCTTTGTACCAGTCGTTTCCGCTGTATACATGTTCATCCACCGCGATGTCTTGATTGACGGATTCAATCAAGAGCGTTCAGCGACAGTTGTTGCGGTGGGTGCCGCATTGATCTGCGGCGGGTTCCTACTTCGGATGGCCGGGATATTGGTCCGTGCGTTGCCGCTCGAGGGTTACTCGATCATTGGACTGGTCGCAGGGTTGATCTTGCTGCTTTGCGGATGGAGGGCGTTATGGGTAATGACGCCTGCCTGCCTCTTTTTGATTTTGATGATCCCTTTGCCCGGCGGCTTCGTGACCCCCTTACGGTCAGCTCTTCAGTCGGTAGCGACGTCCGTGAGCGTATTCACATTGCAAACGATGGGTCTGCCCGCGATTTCACGTGGGAACGTCATCGTTTTGCCTGAGGCCGAGATCGGGGTCGCCGAAGCTTGCTCGGGGTTGCGAATGCTCGTGGCATTCACGGCCCTGGTGTCCGCGCTGGCCATGTTTGTCGAACGATCTCGACTCGACAAAATCATTCTCATGTTCTGCATCATCCCGATTGCGGTGATCGTCAATGCGTGGCGCGTCGTTGTCGTCGCCATCGCAACCTACTACCGCCCCGATTGGGCCGATACGGTCCACGATTACGCTGGGCTGGGAATGATGTTTCTGGCGATCGGGCTTCTGTGGGCCGTCTTAAAATTCCTATCGAAGCTATTTCCGCCCGCCTCAACGGACCACTTGAAAAACACCCAATCGACAGGAAAATGGAACGCGAAGGCCGCGGGGGCGTGACCGATTTCAGTTCGCTCGGAAGCGATGATCTCGTTACCCACCAGGCAATAAAAACCATTGTTCACAGCGATTGTGAACTGACATTCGGACCGTTAATGCTACCATTGGATTTGAGCTCGATACCGAACAGAGCGAGTCTTCGATTGGAAGTTCCTAGGAATTTTTCAAAAAGCCATGGATAATCAAATTTTGAATGGATCAACTGTCCCCGCGATCCTCGAATCTTCGACGGACCGCCGTCCATCGCCCAGTGGGCAATGGATGGCCCCCGCCGAGGCGTCATCCAGTTGGTCGGGAGGTTCGCAAACAGAAACGGAATCGCAGGAGAACTTTGACGCGACAAGGCTCATTCATTCACTGCGTCGGCACTGGCCCATTGCGCTCCTATTGGGTCTTCTCCTAGCGCCGCCAATGGCCGCCGCTGGCTGGTTCCTGTTGGCCCCGAAGGATATGGCCAAGGCGTACCTACGCGTCGACTCGGTCGATCCAATGCTGCTCTTCCAAACCGCCGATCGTCAGCACAATGTTCGTGATTCATTCGGTCTGTATAAGAACACGCAGGCGCAGTTAATCAAGACGCCATTTGTGCTCAACAAAGCACTTGCGGCACCAGCCGTGCGCGATCTGCCGGAAGTCAAGGAAAACGCGAATCCCCTGCAATGGCTGTCAGAAGAATTGCAAGTTGATTTCCCCGGGAAGGGGGAGGTCATGTCGATTTCCTTGGAGACTGGAGACCCGCAGACGTCCGTTTTAATTGTTGACGCCGTGGTGGCTGCCTACATGGACGAAGCGTTTCGGGACGAGCGAAATGAGCGGCATCAGCGTGTGGCCAACCTGGAGCAAGTTTATGCTGATGCCGAAGGGAAAGTCCGCGCCAAACGTGGCGAGATCCGGATGCTTGCCGAAACCCTGGGAACGGGTGACCCTGAGTCGCTGAGCCTGGCACAACAACTGGCAGTCGAACGATACGGTCAAGTTCAGGCGGAACTGGGCAGGGTCAACTTTGACCTCTTGCGGGCGCAGGGAGAATTGGACGCATATCAACAACTGTCCGAAAAGATGCGCCGTCAAACCGACCTGATCGCGACGCAATTGAAGTCAACCATGGAGGCAGATAAGGCGAACCGCGACGACGGCGATGAAACGGACCAAGACCCCTCGGCTTTGTCCGATTACGAAATCGATCGCTTGCTGTCGAGCGACCAAAGCTATCGGACGTTGATAGCCGCAGCTCTCAGCCTGGAAGAGGATATCGAACTCTACAAAACGAAGTTCGGGAAGGGGATGATCCAGTACCGAATTGATCAGCTGGCCAGACTCAAATCCAAAGCGAACGATCGCAAAACGACACTGGTCCAATTAGCATCGGAGGAAAAAGGCAGGAAAATCGCCAATGGCGAATTGAACCAAGTGGATGCTTCACTGTCCCCTGAAGCCCAAGAGCTCGCCCGTCGTCACACTCAGCTTAGAACAGAACTCGAGGAAGAGACCAAACGGATCGTCACTCGAGAGATCCAAGTGGGTATTCTTCAGCAACAGAAGCAGCGGATCGAACAAGATCTAACGGAACTGGATGCGGAAGCCAAAAAGTTGGGCCGATCCTCGATCGATATCGAGATGATGAGGGCCGAGATCGCCTCTCTGGATGACGTGCTCAAACGACTCGGAGGTGAAATCGAGCGTACGAAGATTGAACTCCAATCGGGGGCGCGGATAGCCGTCGTTTCCGAAGCGGCCGCGATGGCCGATTCCGGTAGCAAAAAGCGGTATGGCGGTACCGCGATTCTAGGGCTGATGGGATTTTGTCTCCCGTTTATTGGGTTCGCCGGGCTGGACCTCACCAAGAACCACGTCAACAGCGTTTCCGCCGTTGGCCGAGAACTAAGCGTACCCGTTCTCGGGTCAGTTCCTCGCCAACGAAAGATCCAAGAGGTCTTAACGAACGAGAGTTTCTCCGCTGGCGAATTTGGTAATTCCGTCAGCTCCATCGTAGCCATGTTGGTCAACATGTCGCGATTCGATCAGGCGAGCGTCTTGATGGTGACAAGTGGCGTCGCTGCCGAGGGAAAAACGACCCTCGCGATGAGTCTGTGGCGCGGCTTGACCCACGCCAATTTCCGAACCATTCTTGTTGATTTTGATTTGCGGCGACCGAGTGTGCACGAAAACCTCGGAACCGAATTAGGCACGGGGGTCTCCGACGTCCTCCATGGCAAAACCAAGTGGAGAGATGCCGTGCAATCCAATGGCCCCAACGCATTTTTCATGACGGCGGGGTCGAGTCGCCCTGTCAATCTGTCCGCCGTCGGAACGAAGACACTCCCGGAATTTTTCAATGAGCTGCGAGCCGTATACGACTTCGTCATCGTCGATACGCCGCCTGTCTTGCCGGTCGTCGATACACGGGTAATCGGCGAGCACGTCGATGCGGCGGTGCTGGCAGTGATGAAAGACAAAAGTCGAATCCCTCAAATCATCGCCGCCCATGAGACGCTCAAAGCCCACGGGACCCCGGTCATGGGCGTCGTCGTCAGCGGCTGCTCGTCGAAGACCCAGGACTACTCCTATCAATACTAATTCTTACTCCTACGCGGACTCAACAATCCAGCAACAGCTTCGCACATACCCAAGACGGAAAGCAGTGACGACTTCCTCGACGCGCGAATAAATGATTCATCCGTGCAATGACCTACTAAGCATATCGGCACCAATCATTTGGCTCATGCCGCCGACGGGCGCTAAGGAACGAGCGGCAAATAGGTGGCCGAACGCTCCGCGGTCGGAATGGTCGACCGCGGAGCGTTCGACCACCATTTCAGACAGTAATTCTCCGCTCGCTTCTAACCCAAGACAATCGACTTGAGACTGCAGGACGCGTCGAATGGTTTACCGAAGGTCCCAGGAACGTCGTCGTGACTTCCTATGGAAATCCTAAAAAGGGGGGGGGGGAGCAGCCCTACATAACCCTTGGCATCGACGCGGGCAAGCAATAAAGCGGGACAATTGGGCAAGTTGCGTCTACGCTGTTTTGCTCCCGGATCGAGCCAGAGTAGGAGATAACCCCAAAGACACATCCGACGGGAGTATGCCTCGGAGTTTCTCGAGGCATCACTCATCCAATCGGCTTCCCAGGCGGTCTTAGTAAGACGGATCGCCTTCCCAAACCTGCCTAACTCAGCCAACAGACCGTTTGCCGCCCATGCGGCGTATTTGAAATCAACGCTTGAACCTACGCGAATGCCGCATCTCCAATATTGACTCAGCAGCATCATCCATTCCATATGAAAAATCTGAATCGCCGATTCTTGGCAATCACGTTAGGGACTGTCGTCCTAGGCGCGGCTATCATTTTCGCAATCCACCATTTCCAGTTCAATCGACAATCGGAATTTTTTGGCGGGCAGGCAAAGTCCGCCTTGTTGGCGGAAGACTACTCTGCTGCGATTCGATTGTTCCAGCAAGCCCTTGTGATGGATCCGCTAGATCTAAACACGTTGGCGGGACTCGCTGAATCTTATGAAAGAGTCGGTAACTTCAATGGCTGCTATAACATCGCTCAGCGTTTAGCACGATTGAGTCCGGCGGACATTGACAACCAGGTTCGGCTCGCACGGGTTGGCTTGCAGATGCAACGGTTCAATGATTCGATTTCCCACATCACCCCACTATTGGCCCAACCAGATACTTCTCTCCAGCCGGAACCGAGTTCCTTGGCCGCTCAACTTCCTGCCTTGCCGGGGCAAAGTAAAGCAGAGTTGTATGGGCTGCTCGGCGATGCGAAACTTGGCAATCGCGATGTGACGGGTGCAGTCGAGGCATACCGGGAATCCGTTGCGAGCGGGGAAGCGCCGATGGAAATCTACGTCAAACTGGCAGGAACGCTTTTGGATCGAGCCGACCAATCCGAGCAGGGTAGGGTCGTCGTCGACCAAATGATCGAGCGTTTCCCAGATCGCCCCGAAGCCTACCTCGCGCGAGGCCGATGGTTTTTATCGCTTCACGGAAACGGTTTTGGACATGATAGCAAGGAGGATGCGAGGGCAGAGGCTTTAGAAAATGCAGCTCTTGATGCCAAAACCGCCATCAAACTGGCTGACGGATTATCGCCAACGGAGACAGACGGTGAAGCAAGCAAACGCGATGCGGCCGAGATTCATGCAGCAATGATTGCCGATTCGCTAGAGTTTGCTGTCGAGATCGCGATCGCCGACGAACGGCTTGACGATGCGATTCAATTGAGCGAGGACGGCATGGAAAGATTCCCGGGACGCGGAGCGTTCTATCGACATGCCCACATGGCACTGAATTCAATGAGAGAGCAATCCGTCGACCCGGATGTCCAAAACTCATTGGTCGACCGGGCTACGGACGTGCTGGTGAAGGGCGTTTCACGCTTGCCCCAAGATGCCACGCTGCTATGGGCATTGGCATCGTATCACCTGGAGCACGGTCGCATGGAGGCCGCTCGGAACATCACCAACCGACTCCGTTCGGTGAGCTATGCCCGACCGTTGGTGAATTACCTCGACGCAAGACTTTTGGCCGCCAGCGGGGACGTCAACGTGGCCGCGGACCGCTTGGAAAAGGTTCGCTCAGAGGTCATTGATCGCCCGGATTTAGTTCGCTTGGTCGATCTAACGCTCGCCGAGTTATATGAAAAAATGGGCGATGTCGATCGGCAAATTGCCGTCATGCGACGCGTCGTCCTCAATGATCCGTCCTGGCTTCCGGCACGCGAGCGACTCGCTCTGGCATACTTGCGGTCTGGGCGTATCGACGAAGCGGTGGAGGAGTATCGCATGGTCGCAGATCGCCCGGGAGTGCCGATCAGGGCACCGCTCAACTTTGCCCGCCTGCTGCTGATGCAAAACCTTGGACGGGAACCAGCCGACCGCGATTGGCGACGATTGGAGTCGATGATCGACACGCTGTCCAAACAGCCATCGTTGGCCACCGACATGGCGTTATTGAATGCGGAAATCTTGGTCGCTCAAGAGAAACCGGACCTGGCGAGACTGGAGTTAGCGAACGCACCCGGTGAGCCCCGGATTTGGTCTGCCCGGATTTTGCTCGAAATCACGGAGCAGCAGTACGAGGCCGCCGCGGAACTCATCGCATCGGCGGAGGCGGCGATCGGTGACTGCCCCTCGTTGCGTTACGCCCAAGCCAGAGCGGCGACCGATACAAATGATAGTGAACTCGACCAAAAATTGAGCCGATGGAGCATGCCCCCGGCATCCTGGTCAGCAGAGCAACAGCTCGAACTGGCGAAGTCGCTGGTACCGCTGTTGATCTCATCTCAACGCTATGAGGATGCCGATCGGTTAGCGAGACTGTCCGCAGAACTAGAACCCGACAATGTCGCCGCTCGTTTGCAATTGATGCAAATCGCGTTTCAGTCCGAGCAACCCGAGCGGCTTCGCGAACAGTTGTCCGCACTCGAAAAGGTTTCCGGACGGGACGCTCGCTGGTACTACGGCAGTGCCCTGGCGATTTCGCTAGACAAAACGTCATTGCAGCGTTCCGATGACGAGATGGACGAGATCACGCCCGAGGCCAACGTGCGAGCTCAGGAATTGTTGGCCGAGGCGGCGGTGCTACGGCCGGACTGGAGCCTCATTCCAGCCTTCTCAGCCAACATGCACGACCGCGCCGGCAACATCGAATCGGCGATCATGAAATACAACCAAGCCGTTGATCTCGGCTGGCGAAGCCCGGCCTCGATCAGGCGGTTAATCCAGTTATTGACCGAGAGAGAACGCTTCGGCGAAGCCGATTTGGTTATCCGAAGGCTCCGAACGGGCAGCCAACCGTTCACATCGGAAATGGCTCGCATCGCATCCGAAGTCAGTGTCGAAATGGCGGATCTGCAGCGCGCCGTTCGCCTCGCCAAGCAAGCGACGAAGGACTCCACTGAGGTCGAGGATTTTCTTTGGCTGGGGCAATTGAGTGAAATGAATGGGGACCCGGCCGCCGCGGGTCAAGCCTACGAACAGGCCATCGAGATCGCACCCTCTGCAGCACGACCAACGCTCGCGTGGATCGGCTATCTCGAGCGAAATTCGCGTCTTGGCGAGGCGCGAGATGCGTTGACGCGATTTGAACAAAGCATCGACTCAAGTGACCCCGCCAAACTGCTCACGCTGGCGGATGGCTACCAACGAATCGGGTCCGTCGACGACGCCGCACGGGTCCTACACAAAGTGCCGGCAGGAAATCTGACGGACCTGGAAAGCTATCAGCGATACCTGCAGATCATCGTCGCTGCCAACGGTGAAAGCCACGGCCGGAAGCAATTGTTCCAATGGTTGGGCATCTCTCCCGAGGCTCCCCTGGCGAGCGGTGCAGACAAACCCTCGGAGCTAGCGTCGGAACCGCCTGAGGGTGCCGCGTCCGATCCGGACGGCGATGAGACGGAGCCTGAAACCGCCTCGCCCGGCCGGTCGCTACCCACTCCAATCGCCCATTGGGCGCGGCGGCAACTCGCGTTATCCCTCGCAGCCACCGGCGCCCCCTCCGTCTATGGTCAAGCGAAAGCGTTGATTGCGGCCAATACCAGCGAAATCAACTCGGCGGCCTCGACGCGGACATCCCGCGACCAGGCGTTTGAAGATCGACGAGCTGCGGCAATCATCGACGCAATTTTCCTCTCGGCCAGCGAACCGAACGTCGCCCTGGAGCAATTTGAGACGATGATCTCTGAAGGTTGGCAGCCGTCCACACCCGACCAATTCGTTGTCGGGCAACTGTCCGCCGCCACCGGCGACTGGACCCAAGGACGTCGCTGGATGCTACCGCTACTGAGCAGCGACGAACTTCGCAAGCCGATTCACATCAAAACCTATATTCGATTGCTGCTGCAGAACAATGACGCAGCCGAAGCGCAGTTGTGGCTCGATCGATTGCAACAGTCAGGCATTAAAGATGAGGAGGCCGCCGAATTGACCGCCATTGCGCTCCTGCGCCGACGCAACCTGGATCGACTCTTGGAACTATTGACGATCCAGGCGGACGACCTGGTCACCGCTGATAGCGAGCAACAATGGTTCGCATCGACGCTGTCCTATTCGCGGCGGTTAGATTTGTTGACCATGCTGACAACCCAACTGATGGACGACACCGCTGAGCGTCTCAAAGGCGACAATCAATCAAGGGAAGCGACCCCCTCCTCCGCTGCGACAATGAATCCCGACGTGCAGCGACTGCAGCAAGCCGCCACCGAAATGAAATCACATCTCGAGGAGTCGGGTGAATTCCCAGGGACATTCTACGCGATGCAGCTGCTACGTCGCGGCGAATGCGAGGCTGCCGTGGAGGCCATCGGACGCATTGCTTCGACCGCGCCCCAAGAGGAATTGGTAGCGTTTTCGGACGCCGTCTTGGTTCAACCTAACTGCGGTGACGCATACAGCAAACTGGCCGAAGTCTTACGCCGCGTCGGTGGCGAGAAGGCGGACAATATTGTTTACGCGGTCCTCATGGCGCGCCTTCGCGAAGCCCAAGGGGATTACGACCGAGCGATGGAGACCTATGAGGCGATCCTACTTCGAGATCCCGACCATTTTGCCGCCAGCAATAACCTGGCCACCCTGCTGTCACTTCGTAAGCAAAACCCCGAGCGAGCCCTGGAGCTCATCGATCGCGCGATCCGTTTGAACGGAAAAACATTTGTGACCCTGGACACTCAAGGCGTTTGCTACCTGGCAGCCGGTCAGACCGAAGCGGCAATCTTAAGTTTCCTCACCGCTTCTGAAATCTTCCCGCATCCGATCATCTTGTTCCACCTCGCCCAAGCATCGGCGAAAGCCGGTGATACGACCGCCGCGAGCGAACAATTTCGCCGGGCGAACCTCGCTGGACTAAAGCGTTCCGAACTTCACCCACTTGAATTCGCCGCTTATGATTCATTCAAGAAGACCTCGGAATCCTCCAACTGAGCTATCCCCCCCTTGAACTTCCCTGCGAGGGGGGGGAGACTTCCGTGAGCGCGGGGTTCCATCGGTTTGTTCGGGCCATCCGACTGGAGCCTGGATCCGTTATAGAAACAACGTGAGTTGAAGGGAGGACGGACCTTCTGTATGTTGTCTCAACAGGTTGGATTTCTCACATGGGACCGGCATTTCATGCCCGCGACCCAGGCCCCCTCGCATTAGGTAATTGCCAACACCAACACCATTGCGTCCAACAAAAAGTAAAAATTTTCTGCTTCCCGCCACCATCCTCAAGCGTTGGAAGCAAACGACTCTCTTGGCGTCGAGTCAACCATTAACTAGGTCACTGGTGCATTGGAGGACCCGTGCGATTTCCGCCTTAATTCCCGACCCAATCATCCGCCCTTGATACACTGGCGATCCGCTTGCTAAGACTTGCATCAGATGGGGGGAACGGCTAGTCTTCTGCTGGTCTCCGCTATGTGCAGAGCCGTCTTCCCTTCCACCTTCTAGAGGTCAATCTATGAAGACATTCGTTTTGAGTTTAGCACTGGGGGCGATTACACTGCTCTCGAGTGCCACAGCGTCGGCAATGCCAGTCACCGCGACGGCAAATCCGCTGGGCCTTTCCAGCGGCAGCACAGTAGCCTTCATCTCGACACCCAAGGCGTTTGACGCCAGCGGAATGAGTGTTGGTACGCTGGTCGTTACGCTGACCAACAGCAACGGTTTCGGACCAGTGGCACCGACACTGGATCTCGTCAAGCTTTCGAGCCCGGGTTTTGTCGCAACCTTCACGGGCGGCGTAAGCAGCTTCACTGCCAACGTTTTCTCGACGGTTTTCAACGTCAGCGCCGCTCAACTGGCTTCGCTGAAACCAGATGTGACGTTTGCTGTGCAGGCTAGCGGAGCAACAGCTGGAACCAAGTCGTTCGCTCAACTCTCAGCAGTGCCTGAGCCCGCCACCATGACCCTGTTGGGTATTGGCGCGGTTGCTTGCTGCGTAGTCGCCCGGCGTAACCGAAAAAACACTGCCGCACTGGCTGCGTGAGATCGGAAAGGTCCCAGGGCTGAAAATACTAGAAACGGCGTTTGCTATCCAGCAAACGCCGTTTTTTCAATGAGGGCTCGAGGCTGCTACACCCTGGCGGGATCTGTCTGTGCCGCGCCAGCGTTTCGGCCGCGTCGCGAAAGAGAATGCACGGCCAATCGAGCCGCAAACGGCAGCCCCTCGATCAAGTACCGCCGCCCCAATCGAGTGGGCTCTTGGACCAACCGGTGCACCCACTCCAGCCCACATTGCTGGACCCACCTGGGAGCACGCGACACCTCGCCCGTGATGAAGCTCAAGCTGATCCCGACCCCTAGCCACCAGGCATCCGGCAGTTCGCCCTGCAGCTGCTGGATCAACCGTTCCTGCTTGGGGGAACCCAACGCAACATATACGACATTGGGCTGCGCCGCTCGCAGCGCCGCGGTGATCCGGTCGAGCTCCACAGGATCCTTCTCAAAACCGAAGGGTGGGCAGTGGGTACCCGCGATCGTTAGGCCAGGAAACCGATCGGCAAGCTCGCGGCCGGCTGCCTCAGCCACACCTTCGTTGCCACCCAACAAGAATAGATTCAATTGATGCTCGGCAAGCGATTGTGCAAGCGATATCGAAAGAGAAGACCCCGCGACCCGTTCGGGTAGCGGAGTGCCTTGCAACCGAGCGGCCCAAACGATCGGCATTCCATCAGCGACCACGATGTCAGCATCAGACACCAACTCGGAGTATGCGGGGTCGTGATGGCATCGCCGAAGGTGATCCAAGTTCACGGTCACCACACTGCCACCGGCACCGGAGAGCAGCTCGGTGGTGATGATCTCACAGACCTGCCGTTCCGTTACGACATCAATTCGGACACCATTCAATTCTACCGTAGCTTGTCTAGGCAGCGAGAGCTTCGTCAAAGGTTTCACCGCGATAGGAGTGTTATCAAATGAGGGCGTCGTCATCTGTGCCCCCATGCGTTCAATCGAGTGACACGAACCAACACACTTCATTGAGCAATCGCTGCCCATGTTGCGCTATGGAAAATAACAAGAACGACCAGCCCAAAACGCAGCGGCGTCTTGAACTGCTTCTTAACACCGTTAAAACATTTCACGACGGTCACTACGCAGAACGGTGGAGAACACCATGCTAAATCGATGCGTAAAATGAGACCACCCCCTACGACGGGGCTTCGATCCATAGCGTTGGAATGGCAACCCGACACGTCCGTGAGGGACTCTCTTTTCATGCGTTAACATGCGACTTTCATGTGACTTTCATGCGTGAACATGTAACGTGCCACAAATCCATCGACCGGTTTCGAGAACACCGAAACAAGAGTTCGCATCGTGTTGTTTCATCTACAGGATTGGCCTCCGGCCTGCCGCGTGCGTCCCGACCGGCATGAGGCTATTCCACTGGATCCTCAATACACCGTGAGAACGCTATATTGGCGCCGCCGTACAACGGTAAAATTGCCAACAAGTAGGCGCTGTTCAGGAACGCATCCATCGTGTGAATCACAGCCAAGACCACGACCCACCGGAGCGGCCACGCCCCGTCGACACGCCCGCCCGGCAACCACCAAAACGTGCAAATCATCCCCACGGGCATCGACAGCCATGCGAGGACTCCGAGGGCACCGTACGCACCGGCGACCAAGGTGACCAATCCCCACGGCCGCACCAAGTCCGGTTTTTGCCGCCAGAAATCGACCGACCCCCAACCTACGATTGGATGCTGCCCAATCAGGCGGTGATAGTCGTCTTCCCGGGCCAATCGCCACGTCAGCGATCCCATTGAAAAATCTTTCATCACGGACGTCACCTGTCGTCCCGCCGTGGTGGTTTTCAACGTGGCCCGCCCATAGTGAAGGATCGGACCTCGGAGGGCGAACAGCACAATCACCAAGCCGAACACGGCTGCCAAAACCCATCGACTCTCGAGACGCCGCGACCAACGACCTTTTGGCCGTCGGCACCAGGAAATGGAAATGGCTCCCAGCACCGCGAGCACACTCGCTCCAATCGCCTGAAACCAAAACACCCCCCAGGCGTTGACGGCAAGCAGCACCCGCGTCGCAGCAGGAGTGAGCCAACCCCACAGCACGGATTGACCACCTCCAACGGCTGAAAACCGAAACCAAGCCACGGCAGTGATCGATAGTGTTGCAAACCACATCCCAAGCTGATTGGGGTCTTCGAACATCATCAGAGGCCGCCAGCCGAAATACCGGGTTCGCCCCTCCAGAACATACGGATGGTGTCCGTATAGGGATTCGTAAAGGAACCGTCCCCAAAAAAACTCCAGCATGCAAACCACAAAGCTAAGAAAGCCTGCGGATAAGATCACCTGAGCGGAGAACCGCAGCCTGTTGAGGTTACCGAGCAGTACACACCCCATCGCGTAAGGCCCGCCCCAGGCGAGCAGCAAATACAGCGATTGCACCGAGGCAGCAACCAGGCTGCTCGGGTTCAACAATCCCGTCAGCAACGGACAGGCGACCCAAACCATGATTGGCACATGACGCCAGGCTCCATGACGTGGCCCGCGGTCAACCTGAATCGACTTTCGCTCCGCGAACGTCACATGCTCGCGAACCTTCGCGAAACGAAAGGTGCCCACCGTCGGCCGAGTGGCAAACACAATGATTGCCGCAACAATCCAAGCGAAAAGCCCCGCAACCGTGCTGCGATTGATGAACTCTCCGGATGGCAAAGCCGTCCCCACCACTTCCGCGAAATAAGTCGAGTCGGCCGCGCGTGGTCCAAATGCGGCGATCGGCAAGAGCAGCGACATCGCTAAATAGACGGCGTACAACCACTGACGAGGAAACCGGAAACCTCTCAACGATCTAGAAAGCAATCCGCTTGTCCGTCGTTCACCGCTCACGATTAAGCCCGTCATCGATCCGACCAGCAGCATTTGTGGCAATGCGCCGAAGTAATTGACCATCGAATCGATCAATGAAAGCCCCAGAAAGAGACTGAAGGCAATCGTGTCACCCGGAAGCCCTTGGTTGCCGGCGATCGCCCCGGGCGTCCTGCGGCCCTCCGTAAAACGCCTCGGCCAACGAAGCAAATAGACGAAAACCGGCACGGCCACCATCGCCCACCAAGCCGCCACCGAAAGACACCCGGTCCGGGTTAACGTGAACAGCCAAAACCCGTCGAGTGCCTTGGTAGGTAAAGGGGTTGATCGATCCGCCGCATCGAGCAGGCGTTTGTCGTCGCCCCAGCGTCCAAAATGGCCGTGGCCCAGCCACCAATGACCAGTCATGCGTTGAAAGACAGCGTCTTCGGCCCTCAAGCGGTACTCAAATGACCCGGCCCGCGTGGGTGACGCAACAAGCTCGACCCCACTGGAGATCCTTTCCGTGCTCGCCATGCCCGTGACCCGGGCGGCCATGTAAAGCGGCGGCAGCAGGAGTAAACCTCCCAGTGCGACCGGCAGCGTCCAGCGCATGCTCGCTGTCGGTAAAAATCGAATGAGCACAACGATCGCCAACCCGGTCGCCAACAATGCGATGCTACCCAACGATCGGCATCCCAGAACGACCATTGCCAAGGCGGCGGCGGTCACAATCCACACGAGCGCCGAGCCACCACCGCTTGCCCGCTGATCCTGGATCGCGACGCGAAGCACGAACGCTCGGCAGGCCGCGATGAGACTAGCCAAAACCAAAAACATCGTCAGCACAAATCCCGACGCCAAGAACACGCTCGGTTTGAATGTCAACCCACGAGCCGCCCCACGCAATTGCCCTACCCGCGCCTCGCCCGTGGCCCATGCCGTCAGCACGGGACCGCGAAAGACTTCAAAGAGGGTGGGCAGCAGGTAGACCAACGCCCCCAGTACAATCACTGTCGCCAACGCGCGTGAATGATCGACGGTAACGGGCCCAACGTTTCGGCCCCGAACCATGCGATAGCTTCCGACTTCCGCGCCTTGGGAACTCTCGCCTTCCCAGCCTGCAGTGAATACGGCGCGGCCCAACCAATAAGGAACCAACCAATAACTGCATTCCAAGACCGTTTGCCAGAACGAGAACCTCAGCCCGAGTCCATTGGCCACGCCGCTGATAAAAGGGCAGGCGCAGTACAGCAACACCGGCAAATCGAACCAGGAAAACCGAGCCCGCAGCCATTTCGGTCGCATCGCAAGGACGATCAAAAAAGGCAGCAACCTGACAAGGTGCTCCTTCGACGCAAGTCCTCCGCCCACACTCAAAGCGAACGGCGGGACCAGCAACCACAGCCCAATCAAGAGCGAAGCCACCCAGAACCTTGGATCCTGCCGCTGACGCCATTGCTGAAGTGTGATGATCAAGTGAGCCACCGTCCCCTGGAATTCATTTTCGCCTTGCCTGCCTGCCGCCCATAGCCACCATCCAAGCCACGCCGATCATCGACGCACGGACCGGCATCAAATCGCTTGCACACTCTGCACCGGATCGCCTCTCCGGTGCAGAGCAAGCCATTTAAACTTTGGGCGATCATCCAGCATCATGCCAAGAGGGGCTGTCTAGACAACGCGCTTCAGACCTTCTAGGATTATCATGGGCTAGCGCTAATTTGGTAAATCTGTAAAGCCCCCCAAGATGGCTATCACGCTCACCCGTTGCTCCATGCTTGAGTTCCGGTGGCACTGTCACTCGCTGTCACTCGACTGTTTTTAACTGCCTTTCACGTGAAGCCTACTCATGACGCTCTCCCGCCGCAGACGGTTGAATCATCAATCACTTGAGAGTCGTCGTTTGCTCGCCGGCCTCACCGCTGAGACACCGGCGATTTTACCAGCAGAGCCCAGCCAGGAGCAGCCCATCACCGCAGTCATGGCTGACTCATCTATGGCCACTGCAACGCCGATCAGCCTTGCAAACATGGAGCATTCCGACAATCCAGTCAAGCATGCCGAAAGCCAAGCGTTGCTCGACTTAGTGCCGGTGCAAGAGGCCGACGCCGTAGCGATCGAATCGGGAGATTGGTCGAACCCTGCCATTTGGCAATCGGGACAACAACCCGCCGCAGGCGACAAAGTTCTGATCCCCGAGGGCGTTCACGTCTCCTTCGATGCCTCTTTGGCCCAGCCCCTCGACTGGCTACGCGTCAGTGGTCAACTGAGCTGGCGAACCGATATTGATACCACGATGTGGGTCGAAACGCTGGTCGTGACGGGGACAGGCGAATTGAACATCGGCACGGTCGAGCAACCGATCCAGCCCGATGTGATCGCGGAGGTATTGATTGATACCACCGGGGGGGCCATCGACCAAGCGGCCGATCCGACACTGCTCGGCCGTGGGTTGATCTCCCACGGCAGCACTCAAATTCACGGTGCCGTGAAAACCTCCCGCGTCACCTCGCAGGGGGACATCGCAGCCAATCAAACCGAACTGATCCTCAGTGAAGCCGTCGAAGGCTGGCGTGTCGGTGACCAGATACTGATCCCCGGCACCAGCACGGATCGCACCCTGGCGGTCGAGCAATATGATCAAGCTGACGCAGCGAACGCCCGGTTCCACGACGACGTCGTGACCATCGCCGCAATCGATGGGAATCACATTACCCTGGAATCAGGCACTGCCTGGGAACACGTTGGACCCAGCGGCGAAACGTTTACCGCCGACGAACTGTCCCTGTACGTGATCAACCTGACACGCAACGTCGTCGTCCGGTCCAGCGACGCGACCGTGCCCAACCAAGAGCGTGGTCATGTGATGATCATGCACAACCCGAATGCCACCATCGCCTATGCCCAATTTAAAGATTTAGGACGCAGTGACAAACGGCTGATCGTCGACGATCCGGGAACCAACGTCGATGGCTCGGCCGGCAACGGTGACAACCCTCGCGGACGCTACGGATTGCATCTACACCGCATCGGAGCGGCGGCTTACGATGGCCCCGAAGCGGAACTGACCGGCAACGTCGTGTGGGGCACGCCAGGGTGGGGGATCGTCCAGCACGACAGTCACGCGGTGCTGCGTGACAATGTCGTTTTCGACGTCGTCGGTGCCGGTATCGTGGCGGAGAATGGTAATGAGATCGGAGAATGGATCGGCAACACCGTGGTCAAGATCACCGGCGATCTCAAAAATAACTTTGATGATGAAGCGTTCTTGAATACTGAGCGGGGCCCCAGATTCGACCTCGGCTTCACCGGCAGTGGGTATTGGGTGCAGGGTGGTGGGTTCGGTTTATTGATGCAAGACAACGTCGCCGCCAGTATCAACGGGGCCGGTTTTGATTTGGTGCATCACACCGATGGACTGCAGCACGTGGAAACTTTGCCGGTTTCCTTGATCTACGACCCTGCCGTTCGCCAGCGTTATATCGATGCCGGCGTCACGACCTTCACCCCCAACAATGTTCCCATGCGAGGCATGAGCGGTGTCGAGGTTTACAATGCGTACCGTGGCATTCATACGTGGTTGCACAACCGTGACAGCGGTGACCAAGAAGGGGCGTTTACATTCGGCATCCGCACCGCTCATGACATCAAGTCCGTGATCAGTGATTACACCATCTGGGGCGTGAACAATGGTGTCCACAACTTTTACTCGAGCCTAATGCGGTTTGAGGATGGACTCGTTGTTGGTGATGTCGACTCACCTATCACTTTCCAACGCAGTACTCAAGGAAATAACTCTCAAGGCATTGGAGTGACCCACAACGAAGGCGATGCCAATCGCATCGATTTCGACGGACTGCGTGTCGAAGGGTTTCGGTACGGATTCCAAACGTTCATTCCCCATAACGATAGCTCCTACGACCTCAACCCGCTCAGTGTCAGTTCGCTCGATCACGCAACGTTTGCCAACGTCTCGAATGCCTTCGTTTCGTCCACGAAGGGGACCGGGACGCCGTTCTCCAAATTGTTCTCCGTTGAGAACGTCAGCGCCGTTGGAGTACCTGGATCGGCCTCGACCCCAGCTTTTACCGACATCTCGCGTGGAGGGTCGTCGCTGCTTTTGAATGCCACGGTGCAGTCTGACTATGTGGGTTACATGTGGGATTTTGACAACGACGGCCAATTTAACGATGGCGTGGGGGCGACTGTAACCCACACGTATTTGACCCCTGGGGCCTACACGGTGGGACTGAAGGTGTGGGATAGTTCAGGACGCATGGCGATCACGACCCGTACCATCAATGTCACCGACCAGCCCATCGGCAATGTTCTGGTGGACCCTAATTTCGCAGGCAGCGTGAATCCAAAAATCACGCGTGACGACGGTTGGACCGGACGCGACTTCCTGATTCAAAACAACACCGCCGTGATCAACCCAGGCAATGGTTGGGGGCAGGGGGTCATCTATCAAACCATCACCGATTCAAATCGCTTGACCGGTGCCGTCGATTTCCAGTTTGACTATCGCCGGATTTCGACCGAAGGGGGAGCCAAGATGATGGTTTCCGTGTTCGGCGTTGACGACTACTTCGGTATTGAGCAGTACAAAATCGACCGCATCCCGATTCGTGGCGAAGGTATCATCGAGGCGCCCTCATATCAGCAACTCATTCATACCAACATGGCGCCGACAAGCCAGGGCCAGTGGCAGTCAGCCGAATTCAGCGTCGACGTGGCACAGGGTTTTAAGTACTATTTCGTCCGATTTGCATTCGATCGACATCGAGTGCAGAACGGGGACACGGTCGGTGTCAGAGATGTCGTGCTAACCGAAGCCAGCCAGATGCTGGTGCCCGTTGTGGCCCGTCAGGCCGCTCCCGCAGTCCTCGAGATAGCGACCGTGCCAGACGTCACCGCCGCGTTACTTCCACAGCTGACCACGCTTCGCGTTGCCGCCATTGATGAAATCACGCTGCCCGTGGACTCGCTCTCACCCAAACAGGTCAACGAAGTTGACGCCGTTCACGCACAACCCGGCACTCTCGATGACGAGACACGCCGGCTTGACGAATCGCTGCTCGACGACTGGCTGACCGAGCGGGTGCATGACAGGGTTTGTTAGGTAACTTTGGTTTTGGTCTTGCGATGGCGGAAGCCGTCGTTTCGCTGGCCTCGACGATGCCAGAAGGCGTCTCGGTCGTGCGTTTCGCTCAGGTCGTCCGCTTTGAGCTGCAGTAGTGGCTCAAGCGAATCGTCTCGCCAAAACTTTTCCGTCCCTTTGATCCGCTCGTTGATTTGCTTCTGAGCCGATTCCACGGGCGAGGTGGTCACTGGAAGTCCCGCACGCCGATAACGAGCATACTGCATCCGCGACGCGTTGTTGCTCAGGTAGGTGATGGCCCGACGCAGGTCTTCGGGAACATCTTCGTGACCGGCAGCTTGCTGTTGCATCGCCGTGATGACTCGATCGACATCACCGCTCCACGTCCACTCGAGCCACTGGATATACAACTGCCAGCCATCTTCGATCCGCCCGCAGGATGCGATCGCACCGCCGTAGACGTAAGCCAAGGCGTGCATGATGTCGACGATCGGCGTGTAGTGCGAGAAGTGACTCGACCACAGCGACCAGTTCACTTTCAAGCCGTCGCCCATGAAGGCTTTGATTTTGGCTTTGTTAAAACCACGCCGATACGCCTCGGCCGCCAACGCCAACCCGAGATGATCATATCCCAGTCGGGTCGCAACGATCGTTTGTACCAACGGATCACCGCCGCTCCAACGCTTGTGATCCTTGCGTGACGACTTGCTGTTTTGGCTGGCTGGTTCTGCCGAAGCTGATTGCTTTGATGACGGCTGGCTGTCACGCGATGGCTCACTCTCAGGTTCGCCTGAATCACTTGATGAACCGCTGCTGCGATGGATTTCATTCACTTTGGGAATAATCCACAGCGGATCTTTCAAACATTCTGGGACCTCGGGGTGAGGGTCCACGTCCGATGGCCTGGACTGATACGTTTGCAGCACGCCGGCCTGAGTCTCTCGCCACCAACGGTGCTTTTTGTCGCTCGGTTTGTCCTGCCCCCAAAGCGAATCGCGAATCTGAGCACGACCGCCGTCACCCTGTATCACTGCGGCACGTCCGCTCCAATCATTTGCTGGTGCATCGTGGCTTTGGCCGTGCTGTTGCTCGGGGATGCTCGCGGCGGTGTAGCGATCAATGCTTTGTTGCTGTTCGCCGAGTCGTTCGTTGCCGATGCGAATGGCGATCCGCTGACATTGCTTGGAAGAGATGGTCAGTTCAGCGAGGTCTCGCAGGTTGCGACTGGCCACCGCATAGGAACGGTCTCTCGCTGCGGCGATGGTAACTTTCTGTAGGACTGCGGGCGTTTGCTCGATGTCGATGTCACACTGCAATGTTCTCATCTGAGGGAAAAAAATCGAGGCGGCAAGCCTCGCAATGAGATACGTCGGTTTTGAATTTCACTTGGCCTCGTCTACTTTGCAGCGAGCGATGCTGAGCCTTTTTCGGTGTCATTTCCATACCGCATTTGGGACAGGCGGTCACCGGATCGGCCTCTCGAGACTGCTTGGCGAGCAGTTCGCTCATGACGATTTGCGTGACCCGGTCGACTTCCTCGATGGTCCGTTGCTCGATCGTCATCAAGTTGGCGTTGGCGAGATCGGGAATCCCGCCACCATCGATGAGCCGCTGCATGACGAGGTCAGCGATTTGTTGGGCGGTGGGTGTGGCTGATGCCGATTCCATGGCGATTCCCTCGAAAAGTGTTCTCTAAAGCTCCCAGCCTTCCCGGCTGCACGCCGCAAAGTGTAATTCATATCCAAATTCAAGCCGACCCCAATCCCAGCCGCAAACCCTGTCATGCACCCGACCGAGCTGGAGACAGATGGCGACTTGACGCCAACGGACGTCTAAAGGTTTGTGAAAGATAAAATCTTGGTGGTATCAGGTCGGGGATATTGTGAATGATCCTCACCTAGCAGGATCTTTAACAAGACCCTCTACCCAAAATTCAAGGCCAACAAACCACCAGGGACCGGCGTTCGAGTATTCGCCACCATTCGAATCGCTCCACCGATCCTCCCCTTGATCGCGACACCCGGTTGCTCACGCCTCACCGGAAGGGCGGGTGAGTCCAATGGACGCAACGATGAGGGATCAGCTACCTAGAAATAGCGAAATGGGCCAGTCGCTCAGCACCCTCGTTCAAACGACCAGAGTGCCCGTCGCGTCGGCAAAGGCGTCGGTCTCGACTCCCATCTTCTGAATCATAACGAGCAACAAATTACTCAGCGGTGGATGGTTGTCTTCATCGTGGCTGAGATGCCGCCCATGCTCGATCCCCAGACCGCCGCCACCCGCCAATACCAGTGGCAGATTCTTAGGCGAATGCCCACCGCCCAGACCCGAGTTCATACCGCTGCCGTACAGCACCATCGTATGGTCAAGCATCGAACCATCGCCGTCTGCGGTTTGCTTCAATAGATCGAGAAATCGAGCTAACCGGGAGAGATGAAAGCGATCGATCACGCCAAGTTTTTTCAACATGCCGGCATCACCGCCGTGATGAGACAACTCGTGGTGATTTTCGCCCCCGCCGCCGTACCCGCTCGCCTCCCGAGACCATTGGTACGTGATCACACGTGTCGAGTCGGTGACAAAGGCGAGGTAAGAAAGTTCCAACATCACATCAATCCACATTGAACGGTCGTGCGCATCATGGGGCTTGCTCGCAAGCAGCAGATGCTTCGCGTCGACATCCGCTCGCGGTACATCGATCCAGGTCTCTGATTGGGCGACGCTCCGCTCCGTCTCGCGGACACTATGAAGATATTCCTCTACCTTCTGGCGGTCTTGTGGCGACAAATTCCTTTGCAGCTTTCGAGCGTCGCTTAGCACACTGTCTAAAATGGACTTCTGCTCGGCGTATCGCTGCAAGGTGGCACGTCGGTCGCCCAGGCTGTCGGGCACGAACAATCGCTCAAACAATCGCCGCGGAGAACTCTCTGCGGGAATCGGCGTTCCGCCGCGGCCGAAGGAGAGCGTATTGGTATGCCCGGCAGTGCCCGTGCCACTGCGATCGGATAATTGAAGCGATCCGAACCGAGTTTCTTTGGCGTGATGATCGGCCACAATCTGATCGGCCGAAACCCAATTCGTGTAATCGCTGCCGGGCGTGGCTTTTAAATCAGCGGCCGTCAACCAAGTATCCGCCCCGCTATGGCCGCCCCGCGCCGCGGGATGCCCCAGGCCACTCAGGACGGTGAAATCGTCCCGATGCTTGCTGAGAGTCTGCAAGGTCGGCGACAGCGGATAGCCCGCCCCGGCGGCTTCGGGCTGCCACTGCATGATGTTCACACCATTGGGAACATAACAACAGATCATGCGAGGTTGACGTTCCAACGACCGCCCCACGGGCGTGAATTGGGACGCGGCACCGTAGGCGGACGGCAACATCGCGTCGAGCAAGGGCAGACTCAGGCACGTGCCCAAACCACGAAGAACACAGCGTCGTGAAAGAGGTTTCATGGATCAGGTTCTCCGAAATTTGTGATAGGCGCCCCCGCCTGTGGGAAAGACAACAAGCCTCCCGCCCGCCGCGTTGGCGACAACAGACGGAAAGCCTTATCCACTCTACGTCGTTCGAAACGCTTCCGATTGCACAATAAACTCGATCAGCGACCGCAGCGTCAGTTCGTTGGACTTCATATGCGCCACGGCCTCATCGACCAGCGGACGATCGACAATGCCCAGCTCTCGCCCCAAGGCGTACGTCAGCATCTTCGCCGCCAAACATTCTAAAAAGGCGTCCTGCTGCCGCACGAGCTCAGCCTTGAGTGACTCAATCCCGGCAATTTCCGTTCCGTCGGGCAGCTGCGACGAGGCGTCGATGAGCGGGTCCTTACTGCGGATCCGTCCTTCGTACCCATGCGCCTCGCGTTCCCGCCACGCACCCGACGCATCAAAATTCTCCAGCGCGAACCCGAGCGGGTCAATTTGGTTGTGGCAACGGGCGCACTGTGGCAGCTCGCGGTGGATCTCCAAACGTTCCCGCACGGTCGCATCATCAATCCCGGGCACCTTCGGCGCGATGTCGCCCGCATCGGCGACCGGTAATCCTGGATCGATCCCCAAAATATTGTTCAAAACCCATACACCTCGCTTGACCGGCGAGGTGCGCGTCCCGTTCGACGTCAGCGACAACATCGATGCCTGCGTTAAAACACCACCGCGGTGACTCCCCTCGGGCAATGACACTCGACGGAAATGGTCCCCGCGGACACCCCCAATGTTATAAAAACGGGCCAAGCGTTCATTGATCACGACGAATTCGGAGTCAATGAAATTCATCACGCTTAAGTCATTCTGCAAGACTTCGCGAAACAGCGACAGCGACTCCTCGACAATGGAGATTTCCAGATGTCGATCATAGCGGTGATAGAGCTGCCGCGAGGGGGGATTCGCGCCGACTTCGCGAATCCCCAACCACTGACCGGCAAAGTTGGTAACCAACGCGTCCGCTTTGTCATCCGCCAACATCCGAATGACCTGTGCGTGCAACCCATCACGGGTCTGCAGCTCGCCTCGCTTGGCCGCCCGAAACAAGTCGTCGTCCGGCATGCTGCTCCACAGAAAATAGGACAACCGCGATGCCAACTGATAGTTAGACAGCGGCACAGTGCCCACGACATCCGGTTCAGCCTGTGGTTCTGCCAGATACAGGAAGTTGGGCGAAACCAGGATCGCGGTCAGTGGGATCCGAATCGCCTGGTTAAATGATCTCGAATGGGATCTCGCATCGTCGAACAATGCTAGTTTGGAATCGATCTCTGCCGCGTCTGCTCGGCGACGATAGGCGCGATGCAGGAACAGCGAGATCACCTGTCTCGCGTAGGCTCGCTCTTGGATCCCTGGGGCGGCCGGTGGCAATAGTCGCGAGTGACTCTGCGGCGGCCATTGTTCATAGATCGGCCCCTCGATTTCCATCCAGTCAACCCAAGCGGTTGGGCGAGCAAACTGATCATCCCACTGGATCTGGAAGTTCTCGAGTTCTCGTGGAATTTGATAGGCGTACTCAATCGTCAGCCCCGCACTTTCGTCTGAGAAAGTCGCGTCGAATTCATAGGTCCTCATCTCACTCGTCGCGTCAATATCCAATTCGGCTATCAGCTCCGGTTGCCCCGCCAGGTGCCGCGTCACTTCGATGCGAGCGGGGCCGTAGTCGTAAGGTGGGAATGTCTTGAAGTGCTCGAGCCGACCCAAAAATTCCTTTCGTTTACTCGACTCTGCCTCAGGCTTTCGTTGGATCGCCTCCTCGAGCCGTTGCTCCAATAATCGAGTCGCAACAGCCACCACCTCATTTCGGTCCGGCACATCACTGCGCCCGCGGATGCGGATGCGGTACTTGCCAGGATCAGCCAAACGGAAATCTCGAACGTTGAATTTCCGATCCCATGAACCATGATGCATCACTATGCAGTCACCCTCCACCCGATTCTTGCCACCGTTGACGATCAGCCGCTGCCCGCCGTAGGTCACCCGGTTGCTGTCGGAGTTTCCCGATTCAGGCTCAAATCGCCATCGAATGACCGGGGGCTGTTTAGGAACGTGCGGAAAATTATTGTCTGAAATTGTGGCTGAACGCTCTGCGGCCGACCATTCCGACCGCGGAGCGTTCGGCCACTTATTTCCCGCTCGTTCCTTACCTTCGACGAGGGCCTGATCCAAAATCTCGGTCGCCGCATCCAAGTACATTTCCATCAGCAGCGGCGACATCGTCAGAGCGGCGCCGTTGTTATCAAATCCGCCGGTGGGCGGATCGGGTGGGAAATGGGACGTGTCAAAATCGACGCCCACCAGATCCCGAATCGTGTTGTGATACTCGTCTCGATTCATTCGCCGCAGCATGACACCGGCATCCAGCCGTGAACGTTCGGCGTGAATCAATTCAGTGGTTACCGCGTCGACCAGTCCCGCCACCTCGCCGGGTTCGGGTTGGGGCTCATCGGCAGGCGGCATTTGATGACCGTTGAGCACGTCGACGACTTCAGCCCATTTGGCAGCCGTCGCTCGATCATCAAAGGCAGCTGTCAGGTCGCGATCAACCCGGAACTCGCCCTCCGCAAGCTCCGGCCCGTGACAGCGGATGCAGTGCTCGCCGAAAAAACGCTCGGCACTGGCCATCAGCCCCGCTCGGCCGGCCGGAAATGCCTGCTGATCCTGAGCGAATACACCGCCCGCACTCAGCAAATGAGCCAACAGGAGAGCAGCGAGCCGGGGATGACATACCATAGAGATTCCGACACGGAATAGATCGAAGACCAAATTGCCCCTACGTCGTCTCGCGACGAAAAGATCGCTGAGACGCCCGATGGGGATCACTGACGGTAGCGTATTTTTGCCTTTTGGGTACTCATCCGCTATGCACCCGCGTGCTCCGGCGACGTTGAGAGCGCGTCCGCGATAGCTTGAGCGCTGCGTCGACTCGTCCAGTTTCTTTCAATTTCCAGCCGAGCACTTTTCCCCAATTCCAGGCATCGTTTCGGGTCCCGCACAAGACTCTCGATCGCCTGTGCCAACATCTCTGGATCGCGAGGGTCCACAAGCCATCCCGTGCTGCCGTGATCGATCAACTCGGGAACGCCACCCGCATTCGTGCCCACGACGGGCAGTTCCATTGCCATCGCTTCCATGAACGCGACCCCCAACGGCTCGGCATGGCTGGCGAGAACGAACATCTGGGCGGCCTCGAGCTCGTTTCGGATCGCGATGTGACCGAGCGACCCCAGTAACTCGACCGAATCTTCCAGATCGGCCTCCTTGATCTTCGCTTCAAGGATCTTTCGATAGCCAGTTCCGCCATCATCGTCTTCGCCTGCGATCCGGACATTCACCCGGACGCCGGATCGATTGAGCATCACAACAGCGTCCAGTAGGTCTTCAATTCCCTTGCAACGATTCAGCCGACAACACGAGAAAATCCGGGTCGGGGATGCTTCGCCACTTGGATACGGAGATTGCCGAGTAAAACTTGGCAAATCGACACCCATGGGAGCAATCACGACTTGAGAGGGTAAATCTCCGGCCAGCTCGCGACAGACCTGTTCATAGATCTTTTGCGTGATCACGATCGCGAAACGAGCACGCCTCCATTTGAGGCGTTGGTCGTCACCGTATACGCCTAAAGGATTGTGCAGGGTCAGACTGTATTCACACCAGCCGAAACATTTTGCCAGCGATGCAACATAGGCAGAGTTTGCGCAGGAATGCACGTGAACATGTTGAATGCCCTTCGCTTTGGTCAAGCGGTGCAACTTCGACGCGAACGGAATCAACGAGAGCCTTCGGATTCTTTTTGCAAAAGCACCACCGCTCGACACGAGAACCAACTTGAAAACACCTGGATGTCGCATGCAGTCCATCACTGCTCTGCCATAATCAGCCAGACTCAAGGGATAGAGATAGCTGGTCTTTTCTTTTGCTTCGGACGCCCAGTCCTGGGTCGCCAATGCATCGTTTGGCTTGCGCGTCGAAAAGAGCTCAACATCGATGCCAAGCTTTGAAAGCTCCTCAATTTCATGCCAAAAAAAAGAATGCGTTTGGCCCGGAAACTCCGGGATGAGGTACCCGATCAAAGAAGGACGAGACATGTTTGATCTAGAATGAGGAATGAAGATCGATTGAGAGAGGGTTCCACGCGGTTATTTTGGACGCGACAAAAAGGACTCCTGTCCCTCGTCCACTTTCTCCAACAGACGATTGCGTCCGCGAAAACCGCCACATCAACGCAGGTCATTCCGCCGCGGACCGTGACTTCGCAGTGCTCGCGTTTCGCCGAATCGAATCGGAAACCTTCGTGCCAAATCCAGTGATTTGATCCTGAAGTTGAGTCACGTTTCGCACGAGTGATTGATTGACATCAGCGTAGTTGTTCACAATCGAATCAATCATCTTGAAAAACTCATCGCTGACATTCTCACTCGATAAACTAACGACGAAGTCGGACATGCCAACGGACTCCATGTACCGCATGCACTTGGGTCGATAAGCCAGAGAAACCGAAGGAATGCCCATTGACGTTGCACAAACAACACCATGAAGCCGCTGTGAAATCACAATGTCATATTTCGCGAGGGTTCGCTCGCAATCAGCTACACCAGTCAATACCTTCCCAACTTTAAGTTGATGTTCCCGATATGCTGACGCGATCGGATCGGCACGCCTCAAGAACGAACGAAGCTGACGTAGTTGGGCTGTGTTAATCATGTTTCCTATCTGTGATCGCGGTCGCCTGTTCTTGATGACTGCCAAACGGCATGCCCCAATCCGGCTTTTGCTCGAGGCGTCCCATCACCCAATCGTAAACCTGGGACATCTGCTGGGCTTTCGCATCCCAGGTGAACCATCGCTGGACTCGCTCTTTGGCTGCGGTCGATTTTTGCTCAATGAGCGTCGGGTCCGCGGCGACTCGATCGAGGTTCTGTTTTAAAGACGCGACAATTTCATCACGCGATCCCATTTCAATCAGAAATCCGGTTTCGTCTGACACCAGCTCTCCAATTCCCCCGTACCTCACCACCATTGGCACCAGCCCCACGGCCATGGCCTCGAGCGCGACCGCCCCACCAAACTCACGAATACTTGGAAAGACCATTAGATCGGCACGAATTAAATGATCCTGAACCGCTTGGTGCTCGATCGACCCGAGCAATTCGACGCCGTCCGCACACCCTAACTTGACGGCCAGTTCTTTGAGTGTCTCGGACTCCGGGCCCGCCCCGATGATCGTGACTCGGGCTCGCCCCGTCCGAACGAGATCGGCCGCCGCCTCGATCAGCATGTCAGCACCCTTGTACGGCACCAGGCGGCCCACAAAGAGCAGTTCGAGCGGTAGGGTGGCCTGATGCGTTCTCGTTTTCGAAAATCTCGCCAGATCAATCCCGTTCTCGGGGATATAAATGCACTTGGATTGATAGGCCTTGGGCATTTGCTGCCAAGTGTCCTTGGAGCCGATGATCAGTGCACGGGCACCTCTCCGCGTCCGATGGTAGCCAGGCAAAAGTTTGTGACATTCTCGAATGTAAGACAACCACTCCTTCTCTTTGCGGCGCACGCCAGAGAACTGCGTCGGCCAGGGAACGCCACCATTGAGCGGCCCGATAATAAACGGCACCCCGATCGAACGAAGTTTACTCGCGAGATAGCTGGGGGATGTCGGTGAAAGCGGCGTCAAGCGATGAACCAGGTCATACTTTCCCGACCGCAGCTCTTTTTTATAGCGAGACCAAATCAAACGCTCGAAATAGCGATACGTCAGAGATTGCACCGCAGTGACCGTTGTCCAGCCTTTGTTCGCACCACCACGAAGCAGGGTCGCCACTTTATAGGCCGGAGCTGCCACGCGTTCTGAATCGATGGAAACGAAATCCTCTCCCTCGACCCAACCGGCCCTCAAAATGGCGTCGCGATTTCGAACTTGGGTGACCACCGTCACATCATAACCGGGGAGGTTCCGCAGAGCGGACGCATGCGCCCAACCCACCAGTGGTACGCTGAACCATTCCGGATTGCACGCTTCGGCAATCAATAAAACACGATCCTTGTCCATTCAATTCTCATCCGCTAGTCGGTAAGACTCAATTGCCCTGTGCAGCCCATGCAATCGCATCAAGGATCCACAGCGTTAGTTCTTTGATTCGGTGTCGCGGGCGGTGCGCACCCATTCAGTCTGTCGTTTGCCAACAAAGCGTTGATAGATTCCGAGTTTATGCCAGATGTACGCGGGAATCGAGGCCAGCGCTGAAAAGGGCATGATGTCGCGTCCAAATCGCACGAAGGTGATTGCTAAACCAGCCAAAGTCATTGCTCCGGCCGCGCTCAAGATGGCCAGCGGCAGCCAATGCGCCGTCAACAGGGCAATGCCCAAAACGACCACCCATCCCAGCATCGCCCCCACCGCGAGTAACGCCAGCGGTGGCACCGCCAAATCAATCGCCACGGCCAACAAAACCGGACGAAAATGGCCGAGGCCCGTACGCAGCAGCGGTGGCACATCACGTAGAATTGAACCCAAATACCCGTGCTCCCAACGCGTCCGTTGCTCGATCGCAGCGTCGGGGTCGCTCGGCAGGTCGCTGTAAACGCGTGCTCGTTCGCAGAACACCGGGCCATGACCCTGACGTGTCAGCGACAATCCCAACGCCAAGTCTTCGACCAATTCAGACGACGCCAGTTTCGCGTCGCGAATCTGGCGCCAGGGGAACGCCATCCCCGTCCCGGTTAGTAAGATCGGCAACCCCAGGCGATGCATCGCGCGGGCGCGAACCCAGTTCTTGACCAGAAAGGCGAACACCGAAACCGATGCCTCTGGACCGCCGTCGACCGGCATCCGCATCAGATACAATGCCTGAACCGGTCGATTGCTCACTGCTACGGTACGCGCCAGATGCTCGATCGCGTCGGGCTCGAGATCGCAGTCGGCATCGATCACAATCACCACATCGGGTGGATCTGATTCGAGAAACCGGATGCCCGCGTCGAGCGCAAACCCCTTCCCTCGATTCTGTTGATCATGCCGCTCCAGTACGAGCGCACCGGCATCCGCCGCCCGCCTGGCGGTGTCGTCGCTGCAATTGTCCGCCACCACGACACAGCGATCACCCGGCAGTAGGCAGGCGTTGATTTGGTGAAGCGTCTGCTCGATTCCCGCGGCCTCGTTGTGGGCCGGGACCAACACCGCCACCCGAACACGCGGCTGATCCGCATCCGAGCCCGCATCGACCTTGCCCGCCGGCAGCAAGGCGATCAAGCATTCCATCGCAATGATCGCGAGCATCCCCGAGAAGACGATCGCGATCGACCAAGAGACAGCGTCTAGGAATATCAAAATGTGCGTTCTCTTGCCGTGAAGGTTGAATTCCAAGCGAGCATTTAAAACAAGCTCGCCAGTTTTGCCGCTTCGATATCGACGTGATGCCGCTGGCGAACACGTTCAGCTCCCGTGTTTCCCAATCGCACCCATTTTTCCGGATCGCAGGTCAAGCAATCCGCCAGTGCATCGGCGAGCGCGGGCACATCGCCGGCCGGGACCAGCCAACCGCACTCGGCATCTACCAATTCGGGAATGCCCGCAATGTACGTCGAGATCACCGGGCGACGCAGCGCCAGCGATTCCATGATCGCCACAGGCAAGCCTTCCGCAAAACTCGGCAACACCATCGCGTGACTCGACCGCAACCATTCGCGGACTTGCGCCCCGTCCTGCCAACCGGTGATCGTGACATGATCTTGTAGGCCGTGGGAGACGATCAATTTCTCGACCTCGCCACGCATGTCACCATCGCCCACTAAGATCAGTTCAAACGCAATTTGGCGACGCAACATCTCCGCCGCCGCTTCGATCAATAACAATTGGCCCTTTTGCTCACACAACCGTCCCAAACAAACCAGCCGCGGGATTGGTGAGACGGCCCGCTCCGCCTCCTCGTGATCACCCGCCTCAAAAAACGATCCGTCCAATCCACAGTGCACGACATGGATCTTGGACCAATCCGTCCACGCCGACCAACGATAAAGCTGGCTGCGACCGAAACTGGAGACACCGACAACAAACGCGGCCCGGCGTATTTTTTCGGGCAGTCCGATCGCCAACGGGAAATCAAATTCCTCTGGGCCGTGGCAGGTGATGCTGTACGGGATGCCGCTGAGCTGTCCGGCCAGCATCATCACTGTCGCGGAATTGGTACCGAAGTGAACATGCACATGATCGACTCCGCAGCGACGCAGATCGTTCGCAAGCCAACAGGCCTCGGCGAAATAAAACGCGTGTTTGATCCGTCCGGCCCGGGAACCACGTCCAGCACGCCATGCCAAGCGAGCGGCCGACCACCAGCGGACTGGCGACAGGACTGCCGTCACCAAAGTTCGCGCCACCATTGCAAACCGGTGACGCAAAATCGACTTGGTTTGTTTCGCTTCGGCAATGTCATCCGCGTCCACCAGCTCAGACCGCGTGCTACGAACCGAATAACGCTCAATCGAATACCCCAATCGTTCCAACGCCGCGATTTCGCGACGGATGAAACTATGCGAAGTCATGGGATACTGATTCGTCAAATAGGCGATGTTTTTCATGCGGAGGGATCGGTTCCTGGTGCGATTTCGGACTCGGATTCATTGCCCCGACTCGATTTGTACTCAATGAGCGTCGCTTGGCGGCCCGCGATGCGGCGAAACCAAAACGAACCGACACCCAAGAACTCGGCAAACTTACAAATCAGTAGCAAGCCGGACCGTTTCGCCGCAAACGCCCAACCCTTGTCGCTGGCGAAAGCGATCGTCATGCGAGCCCACTGGATCGGCCACACCAGCAATCCCAGCAAACCAACCCTCCAGTCGACCAGGAACAGCATTCCGTTGAGTATCGGAATGATGCCACCCCACAGGACGATGCCGCGAAGCTGAGACCGGGCGACCGGTTCGCTGCGATTGCCGTATCGTTGGAAAGCTTCTGCGGCGGCGTGGCCGAACCGTTTCGCACGTCGCCACCACTGCGAAAAATGATGCAAGTCGGCGTCATGTAACGTCATCTCCGCATCAATGCGACAAATCGACCACCCCTCGCTCCGCAGTCGCTGGCACAACTCGGGCTCCTCCCCGGCGATCATCGATTCGGTGAACCCACCCGCGTCATCAAACGCCGACAAGCGGAACAACGCGTCACCGCCGCACGCGAGTGTCTCGCCTACGGGCGTGTCCCATTCCAAATCAATCAATGCGTTGTAGATCGAATGATCAGGAAAACGCTCGCGTCGGCGGCCACACACGGCCGCCCGTTTCGAATCCGATTCCAAACACCCGATTGCCCGTTCCATCCACCCGGGTTGCAACTGGCAATCCCCATCCAAAAACTGAACCCAGCGGATCGATCCCGGCAGGCTCCGCAACCGCTCGACCCCCGCGTTCCGCGCCCGCGCGGCGGTGAAGGGCACGTCGCGATCCAACTCCACCACGTCAACGCCCAGCGACCTGGCGAACGCCACACTGCCGTCATCGGATCCCGAATCGACGTACACGATCCCGGCATCCGCACTGTTTTTTTGCAGCGAAACCAAGCAAGCCTTCAAACGCTCGCCCTCGTTCCGACCGATCGCAACAATTCCTAATTCAATCAATTGATTTTCAATGATACACGTAGAGAGTGGAACTCACCAAGAGTTTCGATGAATGGCCGTTTCATTTCAAATGCTTCAAATCAACCGACATGACGCGGTGGCGAGTTCGCTCACGAAATTCAGTTCCGGGAAACCGTTTCGACAACCAACTGGTCAGCCACAACCGCCATCCATAACGACGAATCGCAAATCGGTATCTTCCCAACCTGTTTTGCAAATTCAACCGCCGCTGCTCCCCAGCACTGATGGGATCACGCGGTCCGCCGCTGAGTTCGTACCCGCGCCGCTGCAACAGATCGCCGATCCGCGATTCGGACAACCGGAGTTCTTCCGGCGAACATTTGCGTCGCCATTGCTCCACCAGCGTTGGGTCGGGTGCCTCGTAGGTGGTATCGCGATGAAATTCAAGCATCGCTGGATCAAACTCATCCCCCAAAAATTCGCAGATCTGACCGAGTGTTGACTCCGGCTCGACCACCACGTCTTCGGATCGAATCTCCAACCGTTTCGACGCATCGGTCTGTTGGCACAACGCCTGCCAACTCTCTTCAGCATCGATGACAAACTGGGCACCGTGCCACATCGTGCCCGCCCACCCCATCGCCATGCAAGATCTCGCGACGTCCCGACCGTCGCGATATAGATAGATGAACTTGGCATCCGGCCACAGCCTCGTCAGCCGCTCAAAATGACGATGCACCACCGCGCCGTTGATCGGTTTGGGTTCACAGCCGGCCATCTGATCGAACAAACTTTGAGCAATTTGCGGATACGTCTGACTCGGATCGGCATGCAAACCGTTCGTCACGAAACGGCGTTCCGAAGACAAGTATTCGCAGTAGTCCGCAGCGGCGGGCCAACGCTCCGGATCGGTCAACAAATCAATCGCGTACTCGAATTCGCCAAAGCAACAAATTCGCTGATGATGATCCAACATCAAACGTAGCAGCGTCGTTCCCGCCCGAACCGAACCGACGATGAAGTAAGGCTGTGATCCTGTGGTCATCAATGCTCCGATATTGGTGAGGTGGTTTCAGCCGGCGGTTTCCAGCATGGCGTCCAATCAGCCGTCCGTTGGCGAAAGTCATCGCATGTCAGCGCTGGGCTCAATCCAAACCATTCGCTCAACTGCCGCAAGTCGTCATCGAAGACTGCCTTCAGACGACATTGGCTCTCTTCGCTCAAAGTGGGCCGCTGCCGCAACCGCCACCAAGACTTGACTTGCTCCCGAACCGAGGGAGGGACCAAGTTCCGACGCACCCAGCTGATCCCCGGCGCATACACCAATCGATCTCGCCACACATTGTTTCGAATCCGCTCGCTGGAAACATTGCTTGCCGGAACAGATTCCCACTTCGGTTGATGGGGATAGCCCACATAGCTGGCAATGCGTTCCAACTCCGACTGGGAATGGTCTCGCAAACGCCGGAAAAACACCGGCAAGATGTTATCAAAGCCATAGGTATCAATGAAAGGCTTCAACTGGTACGCGTACCGACTGTAATCGATCAGCTCGGGGAATTGGTCAATCGCCTCGTCGATCGGACAGTGGATCACATTCATCGACCATTCATGAATGTAATGGGACACCAACCGGTCAATGGGATGCCGCATCACATACACCAACTTGGCATCGGGACAGTGCTGCCGCAGGCGATCGACGGTGTGAGGGTACGTGGGCAATTTGGTGTAGTGAGTGGACGACTCACCATACAGATCGTCCGACTGCCCTGCGGCCCAAATCGATTGATACCACTCTGGGCCCCGCGCGAAGAGGTCATCGTCGCTGAAGTAATTGGGCTCCTTGGGTTCGGACATGCGGATCCCCGGCTGCAGGGCCAACTGATCGTGCAGCGTGCTGGTCATGCACTTCATGCCCCCGATGACAATGAAGTTCGGTTGTTGAGTCATCGATGCCGCCCCGTCAGTGGATGCCAAAAATTGATCCAAATGTCTCTCCATTCCGCGGCACAGCAGTGCGGCGGTCGACGACCACCCACTTCACGACAGAAGGCGACGCCGCGTCCCAACAACCAAAAGCAATTCGCCCGAAACAACCCGAAGCGTCCGAAATGCTTGGCGTAATAGCGCGTCCGAGCCGCGTAGTAATATCGAGGCCGGCGTTTACGCTGAGTCTGCAGGGATTTGACCGGCGACGATCCACCACGCAGATGGACGACTTTGATTTCCGGGACATGCCGGATCACAAACCCCGCGTCGCGCGCTCGACGACAGAAATCGACGTCTTCGTAGTACATGAAAAAACAGTCATCCAGAGTTCCAATCCGATCAAAAACTTCCCGCCGAATCAAAACGCAAGCAAAGCTAACCCAGTCGGGCTCACATGCGGGGTGCCCGCCATGACCATCGGTTTCCCAGGGTACCGTCGCCCTCGTAAACAACCGGGTAATGGGACCACTGCCCGCCGCATTGACCAATTCGGTCAAGGGACGAAAAAACCGGAAACAACTATTTTGAGCTGTCCCATCAGGCCATCCCAACTGCGGAGAAAACATGGCGGCATCCGGTTGGTCGCACGCGATCTGCGACAACTCCGTCAGTGACGGTGCCGCGACCAGGGTGTCGCTGTTTAAAAGAATGACATGCGACGAATCGGTTTCTAAAAGCCCCAAATTATTGCCCGCCGAAAAACCACCGTTCTGGCCACTCTGGACAACGCGACACCAACCATCCCATCCACTCGCGTCGACGGCGTTTTGAATTTTTTCGTAAGAACGATTGGGCGAATCGTTGTCGACCACGACGACGGACATGCGATCAACCAACTCGTGCTGGGCCAATGATCGCAACAAGTCGATCGTCAAATCGAACGAGTTGTAATTCAGCACCACGACGGAGAGTGGCTTTGCGTCGCCGATTGTATCTGCTGTCGTCAATCTGCCGTTCCCAAAGCGGTTGAGTTCTCGACTGCATTGAACAGGGCAGCCTCAAACAACTTTCCTGCGTCTTGCCACGTGTACTCATTGGCCAAGCGGTAGGCTTGCTCAGACCGGTGACCCCACTGCGAATCATCCATACTCGCGATTTTGACAATTGCCTCCGCCGTGGCTTGCACGTCGCCCGCTCCCACCATGATCCCGCCGCCAAGTTCAATCAGATCCGGACCGGCACCTGCGTCGGTACCAATCACAGGCGTGCCGCACGACATCGCTTCCAAAATCGGCAAACCGAACCCCTCCAGATGACTGGGGAATAGCCAGCCGCGACAGGAAGCGTAGGTCTTCAGAATTTGATCTTCCTCAATTCGCCCCAGCGACTCGACCTGATCAAAAATGGCGAGTTGCTCCTCGTCAGGTTGTTCGCCAAAGGTGAGCAACTCCACCGGTACCTGTTTCGCCGCTAACGCCATGGCGTGAAACGCGTCCGAGCAACCTTTTGATTCAGGTTTTCGATAAACAAGACCGAATTGCTGCGGATTTCGTGGGCTGACCAACAACGACCGATCGACGGGATCAACCGCATTACGCACGATCGTAACCCGTGCATCGGGTTGACGTTTCAAGACTTCATCAACCAGCCGCTGACACAACGTAATGATGTGGCCGCATGAGGAAAGAGTCGGCGTTAACAAATCCCACGTCTGCCCCGGGGCACCGTAATCTTGAAAGAAATAGACCGTCGCCCCTTTCTGGTGACTGATTCCCGGCAGCCAATGCGTGGTTCGCCAATACGTCGCAATGATGACATCCGCATCCGGTAGATCGCGTTCTAGAACCCCCTCATGATGCTCAACGGTCCGAAAAGGAACCTCGTAGTTCTCGTAGTGACTCGGAGGCCCCGCCGGTTCCAGCAGTCGACGTGTGGTGACAATCCGTTTCACCTGAGACTTCAGCGACGGCGTGGCCTTTCGATTGCAAACAATCTCCACGTCATGCCCCAGTTCGATCAGTTCGCGGGCATAGATCGCGATGACACGTTCGCCCCCGGACAGATTGGGCGGCGGGGAAAGAATAGTGATTCGCATGATCTTTATTGACGTGACTGCAGCGGCAAATTTGCGGGTGTTTCTTTCGAGCGTTGGCCGGGTTTGCGGACCAGCATGACTGCGATTTGACGCGTCAGGGCCAGACCCGCAGAGGGGTCATGCCGAATCGCTCGCAGCATCGTCTTGACGGCCATCCATCGCTTGCCCTGCCCATGACACTGCCAAGCGCGTCCGACCAACTGACCCGCAATGTTCTTGCCCGCTGAATGAGGATCCGACTCGCTGGCAGGGCATTCCGGAGGGCAGCCGCGATCGAGCAGATCGCTGCCCGTCTCCGTCCGCTGACGCGAAAATTCCCGAGCGGATTGCTCGTAGAATTGACGCTGCAGCGATCCCTGGGTATGTGTGATCGACTGATCGTGCAGACGGTAGCGATACGCCGGTTGTGGCATATGAATGATCCTGCCACGCGCGGCCAGACGAAATTGCAAATCGATGTCTTCGGCGGTTTGGAACCACTCCCGCGCCCCGCCGCAATCCTCCAACGCCTCGCGGCGGATCAACCAAGTACACAGGTGCGTGACCGTTTTGCCGGCTCGCAGTAATTCGGTCACGTCCCGCTGCTGGCCCTCGCTCGCCAATTCGGCAACCGGGACACCCTTGGAATCCACGGTCGTGAAGGCGCCGCTGACCGCGACAACACTGGGATCCTCCAGCATCGGGGCTTGCCATTCGAACCGCCCGCTTTCCATCCAGTCATCTGCGTCGCAGCGGGCGACCAAGGAAAACCGACAGGCACGGAAACCTACGTTCAACGCTGCGCTGATGCCACGGCACGGACCGTCGATCATGCGAACACGATCATCACGCAATTTCGCAACTGCCTCAACCGTCCCGTCGGTCGATCCGTCGTTGACGATAATGACCTCGCCCACCCGTGCCGACTCCAAACAGGACCCGACGGCTTGCGAGATCGTTGATTCCGCATTGCGAACGGGGATCACAATACTAATACACGAATCGACTGGAGGTGCGTTGCCACTCATCGAATCTTCATCCACGCACGCGATAAACGAAGCGACGTCATCGAAAAAGGCCGCAATCGAATCGCTTGCCAAGCATAGTGCCGAAACGTGTCCATGTGATGATGGTTGAACGCCAACCAAGCATACTTGGCAGCGAACGACTGACGTGATTTCTTGGAATTCCCAGGCCTCCAGTGAGACTCGGCGCCGAACTTAACATCAGCGCCGCGGCGTTTGCAAGCCATCTGCTGCACCGTTCTGGCGCACTCTCGCTGGAGTTCGCGATTGGCACCACTGATCGATCCACTATGGATTCGATACTGAATAACCGTATCGGATAAGTTGGCCACTCGGCCAATCTCCGCCAACCGAAGCCACAGATCGAGATCTTCCGCAGCAGCCAACGAGGTGTCGTAGCCGCTGACCCTGTGGACCGCGTCAAGCCGCATCATTGCCGCCGGATGGCATATCGTGCAGTGACCTTGAGCGAGCAGCGAATCAATCTCGTCATGTTGCTGTGGAAAACCAAAAGGTCCAATCACGCGACCCGCGTTGTCAATCAATTCAGCCTGACCTCCCACGACAACCACGTCCGTTTGCGTTTTAAGAAACGCGATCTGTTTCTCGAATCGATCCGGCAGCGCGATATCGTCCGCGTCCATCCGCGCCAGATAGGTCCCCGATGCGGATGCGATCAACTCACTCAGCGTCGCCACCAAACCCCTGTTCGGACGAACGGTCAGTTGGATGCGATCATCCGAACGCTCGAACTCACGCAATATTTGCGGCGATCGGTCCGTCGAACCATCATCAATCATCAAAAATTCGAAATCAGACTCGGTCTGATCCAAAATACTTTGGACCGCCTCGACAACAAACGTCTCACCGTTATAAACCGGCATGATCACTGAGATCAAAGGTGGCTTCATCATCTAGTATCCTCGCACGGCACAGGCCAGCGTCTTCCAATTCTGGAAATTAAACGGTTGTCGACGTAACATCATCGCAGAATGCCGAAATGCCGAGTACCGCTCGCCGTTAGATAATGCCCGCCAGGCCCAGGTCATGGACTGCTGTTGCGGGTCGACAGGCGTCCAGTCCATGAGGCAGTCCGGCGTAAAATCCAGCTGTCGACGATGGTAGGCCGCTTGCATGATCTTACGCCGATTCTCAATTTGAATCGCATACTTCTTGCTGTTTGTACTTCCAGCATGCTGGCGGTACATCAAGACGTGAGACTCCAAGTTCGCCAGTCGCCCGATCTCTGCCAGACGCAAGTACAGGTCAAGATCTTGGGCCGTCCGATACTGTTCGTCATACCCGCCTACCTGCCCCAGCGCGGCGGCACGAATCATCACCGCGGGATGAACGATTACATCGCCAACGCCTTTCAAAAGTTGCTGCTCGATCTCTTCATGTACCGTTGGCCGGAGTCTGCCGCCGAGATACCCGCTGTAGGAATCAATGTCGAGCACCTGGCCACCGACGGCCACGACGTCCTGGTGATGTTCCAAAAACTCGACCTGAGCCGCCAACCGGAATAGGAGACTGACGTCATCCCCATCCATTCGAGCGATATACTTGCCCCGCGCAACTTCAATGCCGCGATTGAGGGACGCTGTCAGCCCCTGGTTCTCCTGCGTGATCACCCGAATCCTCGAATCCGATTGACCTTTCAGGATCTTAGCTGTCGCGTCCGCAGATCCGTCATCAATGATGATGAACTCGATGTCCTTGAAGGACTGCTTCAAGATACTGCCAATCGCGGTGCGCAAAAACTTGCCCGTATTGTGCACCGCCATGACCACGCTAACGAGCGGTTCAGCCACTACCGGAACTTCTCTGGGCGAGGTCAATTCAACCATATCCTGTCTCGAGTTAACTCCCTATCGCTGCATTGCTCCATCGGACAAACCCGTTCGTCTAGGGCTTGGGGTGACGCCCCATGAGCTTGTTCTTGATTTTCCTGGGGACCGCCGTGATCGCACGGCGAATCTTGCGAACGGTATGTTGCGCCCGGGTACGGTAGATCCTATCTTCGGGAATGAACCTTCGTTGACTTGGAAGCCACACCCGGAAATTACGGTGTCGATTGATTTCGGGAGCAAGTTCGGCAGCATCGCGACCGTGTATCAGACGGCAGGGACGATAGAAAACGGCGGGAGAATGCGTTCGAAAGTTCCATTCCGCCCCGTCGAGAGTGTAGAACCGAACTTCACTTTCGAGCAGTGCGACGGTGAACGCATCCTGGTCGTTGAGTTCCTGCTGGCCCTCATAGTCGCGACCGGAATCGGTGCCGGCGGAGTCCAAATAACTTTCCCGCTGCTGTTCATATAGGTCACGCCAAGCAGCCAGGAAGGCCCGCGTCTTTTCATTGCCGCGAAAAGCGAAGACACCGGCATTGAACTCACATAATGCTGAACCCCAGTCGGGTGCCAGGGCAACAGGTCGCTTGACGGGTACGGTAGCAGCGACAAGATCCACCTTCGTCAGCAAGTCGATTGCCGGCTGCAAATCTCCAATCACCATCGTGTCCGAATCGAGATAAAAAGTGATTCCGTCGTGGTCGTGAGCTTCAGCAAGATAATTCAGTCGATCCCGCAAGTCGCCGACACGAGGTCGGATAATCACTTCGTCGAACAGACTGCCAGCATCACCAACACTTGCCAAATCGGTCACCAATGCCACTCGCGTATTTGGCATCACTTGACGAAGCGATCGAACTGAACCCTTCGCCTCATCCACAAATCGGGAACCGAATGCCACGTAGAGAAACAGTACATTTTTACCGGTCAATTGCTTACTTCTACAAGAGTTAGTTTAAACGAAACGTGGTCTACCCGACCCAAAATCCAGCCTGCGACTAGCCAGGGGCTACCGTACAAGGTCACTAATAAGATCCAAAATGGTTGCCGGTAGCAAAAGTCGAATTGTCACCTGTCATTTGAGCCAACGCCTCAACTCTGATCTTCGCCATTCGGTGAAGCATCTCTGGCCTAGATACGGTCCACGCGTTGACGCAAGATTCCAACCACCCCGGTTCGAGCTCTGCGTCCTCCGCATAACGGTAAACCATGTCATCAAGTTGTAGTCGACAAAACAAATCTCGCAACTTACTGTTTGGCTCAGGGTAACGCACAACTTCCTCGATCCCAATGACGGGGCACTCACCGATGGCGAAAGAGATAATGCTGCCATGAAAACGATCGGTAACGACAAGTGCAAACTCGCGAAAAACGGCTAGATACTCTTCCACTGTACCAACGCCTTGCAACGAGTAGTCTGGCTGAATGTCACCACCAAGTAAATTCATCAGTTGATAGCCGCCACCCCGCACCGCTTCGGCAACTCTAGCGGCGAGTTCGCGATTTCCAATTGCAATCGCCGCGATCCGACGCCGATCCGTCACAAAGGGCGTAGGCTGAACGAGAGAGTCAAAGTCAACGAAAAATGTAGGATCTGGCAAAAAGCTAAGCTTGCCACTGGGAATTCCTAGCAACTCCAACGCGTTCCGCGTCGCGTCGTCTCTAACGGTAATTTGATTGAAGTCATCTAGAGCATCTACAGTTGCCGTTAGATCCAGTGAATCAAGCATCGCTGGCGAAAACGGGTTAGCAGAAGCGGCAAAGGCAATCTTTTCAAACGACGATGGTGCAGGCAAAAAGTAGAGATTAGGAGCTTGCGGTGCCGATATATAGGTACCGCCGTAGTTGCACCCCAACTGAAAAACAGTATCGCTGCCTACATAGACATGGGAATAGCCCTGATCCTCCAGGAATGCCATACCTTCAGGGATTGAATCGGTCACACAACGACAGGCTGAAAGTTGGCAGCGTGTGCTGAGAAACTTCTGACAAGCTCGTAATTTCCTCTCGTAAGGACCTATCGGTGCCTCAGTGAAAGACGTCAGACGCCTCAACCTGCCACGAGGCGGAGATTCCCTATATATCTGACGTGCTGAATAGTCCGCTGACGTCTGCGGTATATAATCAATAATTTCCACATCAGCCCCCGGGTGTAGCCGGCGAAGAAGAACATACAGGCAATAGGCCTGCAATGCCGATCCCCAATTCGCGACATGATGATACGTCAGAATGCCTATTTTATTCACTGATCCATTTGATCCAATATGAGTTTATAGGCAACACAGAGAGAGTGTTGCCCCGTACCGAGGTGACCTGCCAAATGATTCTCTACACTGCATATCGCATTGCGCCCCTTCATGCCCGTCATAATGTCTCGCGCACCGACGTCAAAGACTCCCATAGGATTGATCCAATATGGGTTATCTTGCACGAGTTCACCCCGTTGCTCCGGGAACATTGTATCTGGCAGATCAACCCACACATCGGGCATCAAATCAAACTGAGCCGACGAGCGATGCAATTGGCGAAAAGGCCTGGCAATGATTGAATGTTTGGTCGCGAACGAAGCGGCGTTGATACTTGAGACAATTTGGTCAACAAGTTCTTCACGATGGTCGTCCACGACGATCCCCGAGAACCGCGAATCATTGAGATACACTCCAGGAATGTAGCGATGACTAAAAGCTTTCGAATGCTGCAATATTCGCCGCGAACCTCGACTCCACTCTTGCGAGAGGTCAGGGCGCAGTCCGCCTGACTTTCCGTCTGCGGGGATTCGCCGCTCAATTGCTCGTTTGACCTTTCGCAACTGCCCATAAACCCATGTATCACGCACCCCCCCTCTACTAGATGACTCGCAAGCCTGAAGCCCCTGTTCCTGAAGAAAAACATTCAAGTTCAAAGAATGAACATAGGGTCTGGCCGCGTGGTCAGAAACAACCATAACATGTTGCGGCTTCAAACAGTTAAGCATAACCGCAACAGAGTCATCGAGAACCCGATAAAACTCAGCAAGGCGACGTTGCGTAGAGGTCTCTGGCTTGCAACCTTGCTCTAATAAAGGAACAATCTCTCGCATAAAGAGATTGTTTAAGATTACCGCTTCTTTCTGGACGAGGAAACCAACGTCGATCTGATACCTAGAACAGAGTTCACTGAACAGGCGACCTCGTTGCACTACCGCTTGCGTGCAACGATCCACGAAAAAGTCGAGGTTTGTAATACCGGAGACGCCATACCGTTGTTCCCAATTTATATTCCGAGCCAACAAGTCATCAAAAAGCTCCGTGGGGTGACATGCTTGCGATGGGATGCGTGAGGTTGGGCTAAACCCAGAACCAGCACCTGATATAAAGAATCCTGGATTATTTGGTGCCGGTAGCGTAGTAGGAACGTTTAGAAATCCACCGCGTTTTCCACGTTGAGCAATTGCATCCCACAGCGGAACGCAGTTCGCACTGGCGGAGTAGTCAGTCCCCTTAAAACTCTGGGTAAACTCAAAACTGCCATCAAGTTTAGGCTTTTCATAATAGGCCCCTGTCTCACTACTGGGCATACCGGAAACAATTTCAGACCATCCTCTAGACCACAGATCTTCATTGATCGAGACCATCGTCCGATCCGCTAGCAACCCTTGAAGACAGGGCATATCAAACGAATTAATTATGTCAACATCGCCTCCGTCAATTCCTATCACTAACAAATCCATTACAAACTCTCATTAAGTGGTGTCGAAACCAATACTAAAACAGGCAATTGCGTTAACGATGACCGTCAGGTGCAATCGATGTATCCTCAGTCTCCTCCCATTTCCCAACTAATTGAATTGGGGCCTGCAGCGGTGCCGCCGTATTCGACATTTTAAATCCAGCAATCGCTCTGTAATGTGCTAAATGGCTTCCACGAATCTCATCAACCGTATTCCCCATGAAATTCACGTTGACTTTATAGACTCCCGTGGCGAATGGAGGCGATGGAATTGACAAAGTGACCTCCATCTCACGATCCTTCGACTGGAAATCGACCCCAGAAGCACGCGAGAAGCATTGGGCGATAGTTTTTGCTTCACGATCCATGATTCCGAAATGAACGGAACAACGGTCGACGGAGCGATCGACCGTAAAACGAATTCTAAAGTTCAGGTCGTCTGGATAGCGGAGACAGTTGTCGCAGTATGCTTGGTCACCGGAACCAGTTCCAATCTCGATTGAGTTCAACTGCACTTTACCATTGCCCGCGATGCACTTCTCTTCTTCTGGAAACATATCAAAGTACTGTTCAATACCAGAGCTAACGTCTGAACCCAAAAACACTTCCTGCCCATGGTCCATCAGCAGTATGTGTGACGCCGTCCGGGAAACCTGCGACATTGAGTGCGAGACGACAATTACTGCAGCATCATCCGATATATCGTCGATTCGATTCAAACATTTCATTTTAAAGCCGACGTCCCCGACCGCCAACACTTCATCGACCAGCAATACATCCGGATCCATGTTGACTGCTGCAGCGAAACCGAGACGTACCTGCATGCCAGAGCTATAGCTCTGAACAGGCATGTCAATAAAATCCTCGATTTCGGCAAAATCAATGATTTCATCTAGCTTCTCATTAACTTCGCGGCGTGTGAATCCACGCAGCGATCCAGCGATAAAGATATTCTCGCGGCCTGAAAGAATTGGATTGAATCCTGCACCCAGCGCGATCATTGCCCCAACATCTCCGCGAATCTCGATTTCCCCAGCATCTGGCTTGATCAGCCCATTGAGCATTTTTAATAACGTCGTTTTACCGGCGCCATTGTGACCAATAAGACCGAGGCATTCTCCTCGACGCAGCTCAAAACTAACGTCTTTGACAGCCCAGAACTCGCTCTCACGCAGCACCTCGCCACGTCGCAAAGTGTTTGAATCGCTGCGAAAAACATTCAGTTCGCTACAGATGTCTTGCATCCCATACCACAGCGACTTTTTCAAGCTACGGGAGAATTTCTTGGAAACGCAATCTGCGTGGATCAATACCTCGGACTCGTTGGAATTTTGCACAAGCATTATTACGTAGACGGTTGGGTACTAGAAAAGGATTGGGTGGGGACTCGATACTTCGTCAGGCCGATCAGCCTCCCATTCGAGCGACCAGGTGTGGCATGATGAGCCGAAATGCGATCAGGCCAAGTAAGCAGATAACCGAAGCGATGAAAAACACAGCGAAGAAACTCGTCAAGTGATCAAGCGGCTGTGCAGTCAGCGATTGACGCGCGGTGACGATCAGTGGCGAGACAGGGTTCCACGTCGCGAGAATGCCAGCCAGCCCGGTGTCCCTCGCGGGATAGACCACCGGTGTCAGCAGCATCAAAAACTGTCCCACAATTGGTATCGCTCGCGTCACGTCGCCGTAGAGCCCGCCAACGGGGACCAAAGCAAGCCCGACCGCGAATCCACACACCATCAGGGCAAACATTGCGACGGGAAAGAAAAGAACGGTGATCCCTGGCGTGACACGCCAGACGCCCATCACCACGATCAGCAACATCAAGCGTATCGCGAAATTGAATAGCACCATGTAGAGGCCACTCATCAGAATCGCCTCTCGCGGAAAATTGATCTTCGCCAGCATCGGCTTGGCAGCCGTCACAGAGACAACTGGACTCTGCATCGACTCGATGAACGTTTGCCACATCAGAGTCCCCATCAACGCGAACGCCGGGTACGGGACCCCGCCCGTTTCGATATTCGTGATCCCTTGACTCTGCAGAAAGATGAAGGTCAGCGATGCCACCAGGGGTGGCAGAAAAGCCCAGAAATAGCCGAAATAGGTCTGGCGGTACTGAGCACTTAAGTCTCGCACAAAAAGTCGCCACGCAAGGTCTCGACCAGCATTGATGTCGCGTAACAAGTCGCCGATCAGCTTTGCCGGATGCGAAACGGCTGATTCGGGTGAGTATCGGCGAATGGGTAAATCAGTTTTCAACATATTCACTAGTGGAAATACCAAGCTATTAAATGCCACTCGACGGGAGAGATGTAAGACCTGGACGACAACTGCGGAGAGCACCAGTGCCTTACATCCAACCAAGACGACTACGTTCGTTTATTGAGTAAGGGTGTCGCTCGAACTAACCGCGATAAGCGGCCCCGAGCCTTCATGTAGATTGCGCGCGCATACCGACGTTCCGCCATTGCCCTCGCGTAAGTCTGCCCTTTACTGGTCCAGTAATTATCAGTGGCAACCGCTGAATCGATGCTCTGCCAGTCGATCTCGCCGGTGCGTTGAAGGTGCGTCAGGAGATGGCAGAGCAATGTATCAGCTACCGGCTCTCCGCCTTTGCTGAAAAAATGGACGATCCTCGCTTTACTCGCTAAGCGTGGGTCGCCATCAATCATGGCATTAAAACAGGGAGGAAGCTTTCGAACACTCAGCTTCAACTCGTGTATGGAGGAGTTAAGCGACATTTGGTCGCGGATATCGTCGTACTTGTTGTAAATTTGTTTCCAACGACTATGCCAAAGCTGACCGAGCTTGTGCGCTGCAGGGGTATCCCGCCAAAAATGGATACCGCCATTGTGGTAAGTACTCACGCCACTGTCCCAACCCATATCCTCGTAGATGGTTGTCGCAAATCCGGGGACGGCGCCGGGCGGGTTGTAGCGATCACGATTGACGGCGAATCCAACGTCGTCACAGTAATCTGCGACATCATAGAAATCACGGACGGGCAGGGCATCGGCGTCAATGTAGAAGAAATCGCCTTCGATCAAATCTCGCATTCGAGTTTTGATATCACGACTCTTCGCGCTGACCTCGGAATACTCGGTCGGGATCGAATCAACGCGAGACGCCAATTGAAATATTGGAGAATCGTTCGCTCGCAATGCTTCGTAGGTACTTGGATCACATAGCACCCGCACAAACATGTCAGGCTTCAATCGCCGTAAACAAGCCAGGGAGAGGTGGGCCATTGCCACATACGGTGATTCATTCGCCCCGGTAACAACGTAGACAGATTCGAATTCTGACACTTATCCCCTCCCTTTCGTTCAGTTTTATGCGGCACGATCAATTGCCTTATGATCGGTGAAGAAATCAGGAACGCTGCCTCGAACAGAGTCGTCAAGCATTGCTCGAGAACACGAGCCTGTTACTGTAAGCGTTGTCACTTTGGCGGTCCATCGAATCGCGACGAAAGGTTCCTCCAGCAGAGCCACTGGCGAACTAGCGGCCTTAGATCAGCCTCAATGGAATATGGAGGCAGTCTCAAGCCACGCTGAGGGGAGGCACCGAAACACCCCCATCACACGTTGGGGGTGACGCTTCGATGAGTCAGGTCCTTTTAAGCACATACATCTGGCGTCCCCCGCTTTGCAGCGAGGTAACTAGGATCTTCTGAGAATCGGGACTTGGACAAGGGTGCAGGTCACAGCGAAATGCGCCATTCACTGGAACATGGTTGTGGAACGTGGCGATCGTTTCCACATGGCCTCTCGTTGTGTCAAGCAGTTTTAAATCGATGTCTTCGCGATACGGCGTGTCGAAAATGAATTGCGTTGGATCGTTGGCAAAATGCCGAGCGTGAACATTTTGCTTGATTTCATCTGCTGCGATTTGGCCCACCCGTGTGCCGCCACCGGCATCGTGGCGATACAGGTACAACCCATTGCGCTGCCACAGATAGAGCTGCTCGTCATCGAGCCAGATCACGTGCGACGTCGCGTCGGTCAACAGTCGCAATCGCCGCCCGTCATTCCGGACCACCAAGCTGACACCGAGGCGGTCGTTCCAATCCTGGGACAGATCGCGAGGGCGAAACCGAAGCTTAACAGTGAAATAGTCACCCGAAGGGGACACCTTTAAATGATTAAACCAGAATAGATACTTATTCCGAAATGCCTTGGCTGCAAACCTCAACCCGGCCTTCTTACCGAACTTGGTTGCCAACAGGATCGCGGCTTTCCTCAATGACAGAATCAACTTGGGCTGCCCCGTTTCCAAATCGATCTTCCAAATACCATCGTCGCCCGGTGCGGCAGCCAAGTCCTCCAGAGGACCGGGACTGGCGTAGCCATACCCAGGCCGCAACACGTCGAGCCGATCAAAATTCAAGGACAGTGCATAACTGCCATCGGGCGAGATCGCATAGACGGGCTTGTCCAACATCGTGGTCGATTTCGTCGCCAAGTCATATCGATTGGCGAAAGCATCGCTCCCTCGCCGGTCGTTCCAAATGACCTCGCGACGGCCGGGGACGAACTGAGCCATGGGCCCCTGCTGCCAACTCCAGGCACGGCTTTCACCGATTGGCAACCAGTTTGGCTGGCCCTGGTCGGTGTCCACCAACCCCACCTCAACGATATCTTCAGATGAGGGATGCCGCTCTGTAAAGCCGGTTTCATAACCCACGACCCATCGGCTATCTCGATCGAACACGTGAATGTCATAGTAACTGTGCGAGTGAAATCGACCCTCGTCGGTTCCGCGGGTCAACTGCTCAATTCTCCAGTCGCTCATCGCAAATCCTCTCTTTTGTGGGCGACCGGCCGTTGAGACATAGGCCCTCCGCCGCGCGAATGCCCCCGGTCCACCCGAGTCACCTGCCCCGCCGGCCGACGCACGGCTCGACTGGCCAAAACAACCGACGTGACGGCGCCGGACGAAACGATCGTGATCGGGACGATCATCGCGTTGGGCAGCGAATCGATCGCATTCATCCCCGCGATCACCGACAGACCACTCACCATGGCCGCTGCGGGCTGAGCCCGCCAAGTCCGAGGCTTGCTTTTGAGCAACCATACCGTGGGTGCCCACAGCAGCATCAAGTAGAAACAAATCATCCCCAGCGATCCACGAATGCCGAGCATAATTATCCACCAGCCATCAGTGGTCGCGATGTCCCCGTTTTCAGTGAGGACTCGGTTGCGCCCCCATCCGCCCCAACCCAGAATCGGCCGCTCCATTGCTTTGCCGATGAGCAAATTTTCATTGTCGAAGCGGAACTTGAGTGAATCGGCACGTTCTTTGGATGCGTAGGTTGTCACAGTTTCGACCAATCGCTCCCCCGTGACGGCACCCGTGACGCGACCGCAGATGTACCCCCCCAACAACAGTGGAAACAGGAGAGCGGCCGTTCGAGGCCAACCAAACTTGCACAATGCCAGCGCAAACGCCCCGAACGCCACCAGCACCAACGCGCCGAGCGACTTCAGGAGCACGAATGTCCCCACCAGAATCGCCGCAATGATCCAGACGGGCCATCGTGAGACGCGCTTGACACGCGCCCCAATCCACAAGAAACCGACCAGGATGACGCACCCCCCCATCCATAGAGCGACCTGCAGACCGTGCTGCATGAATACGATTGGGCGATAACCACCGCCGCGCATCGTCTGCAGGAAACTGTGCTGATAAAAACCATAAATCTGAAGGTGCAACTGGGGACTCATCCGGATCTCCCACAAACACAATGGCACATAAAGCAGCCCACAAACCAGTATCGCCGTCACCAACGCCTCAATATCCTGGGGCGTGCGATAGACCACCCGACCAATGAAATAGGGCAATACCCACGTGATGGTGGTCGTCACGGAAGAGGCGATCCCGTCGTACGGCCCCAGTCCATTGGAAACGCTGCTCAAAAAGGGTCCGATTGTGAACAGCACCACCGGGACGTCATAGCGACTGAACCGAAACATGGCCAGCAGATGCGGGGCAGAAGCCATGATCCCCATCAACGCACCCACCGACGTTGCCGACATTTTCGTGTAGTCCGGCAGGCCCGGCAACGCGTACCCCGCCATCGGCAGGAAGCACCAACCCGCGGCAAAGGCATAACTCGTCGCCTTACGCGCCGGCAACCACAGATGCAACAGGATCACAAAAGGGATCCACGTAAACAGTGCGATGGGTACCAGAAAACTCATCGAGACCTTAAGCGCAAGTCACTCAGCAAGTACTCCATCCAATGCCCTACCATGACTGACCAATCGCTAATGTGAATTCCATGGGCCCCAAGAATCACTGCCTCGATGGAACCCGTGAAAAGCTCCCTGCCCGGACCCTGCATGGCAACCGAAAGAGCGGCATGTTTGACCGCGAATGCTGATCATAACACGATGAAGGATACGACGAAGCATACCGACCCACGGAATCAAAGCCGACCGTCTTGCCGTGGAGTGGATTGTGATTTGGGGATCACACCGAGTGGGGGGGCAATCCTGTTTCGCAATCCGACCTCAGCCCGCAACGTGTAGCGTCGTTTCAAGCAGACTTCGTCCGCTTGGGTGACGGATCCACCCCAGGCGGTCGTAATGCTAGCCGGGCGTCCGGATTGTTCAAGGGAGTAGAAATGAACTTTTGCCGACGCTCCAACGCGGTCCGACCAGCCCCCTTTAGATAGCCCTAGCACCGTCCTCACAAACGCTAAAAAACGTGTAGGAGTCTGCTCGGGGACGCCGTTTTGTCGACATTACGCGAGTCGTTTCGATGCTCCAACCACCAGGACAGTGCCCCCACTGGATCAAGAAACGGCGGTCCCCTGATTGGCGAAACCGGGTCAACAAACCGATCACTGCGTCTACCGGAACGTGGATCCACCGTCCGCTGAGAGTAGCGGCCTTGGACTCGAAACGTTTCGCTGGCTCGCTACTGAGGAGCGTGCCAAGTGAGCAGCTCAGTGAGAATCTGTTTCGCGGCAGTGGAACCATCGGCGAGGGTCGGTGTGTTGACCTGAATCAGATACTTGGTGACCGGGGGCCACTCGTCTTGCCCGAACAGCTTTACCTTGACACTGCGGATTTCACTGTCATCGACCAAGTAATAGGGACCGATCTCGTAAGTGTGAGCGACAACGACGTGAACACCGTCTCGCTGCATCTCAGTGATCGTCAGTGGCACGACTCCAATGCCGGGCACCTCGACGCTGTCCTGTTGGGTCCGAACGGTTTTCCAGCCGGTGTTTCGGTAGCACATCGCCGGATGGTGTGGGCAAACCATCCCGACGAGCTCCTTATCTGTCCAGGTCGCCATGTGGACGTAGGCGCTGACCCCATCCGGGCCCAGCAGGGAAAGGCCAACCACGTCGTCGGCGTCCAATACGTCATACTCTTGCTCGGATAGCCCCGTGACCTCACCGGACCAAGGTCCTAGCTGAGTGGGGATGGACTGAAGCTGCACCTTTGGCAGGGCAATCGTGTACGAGTTGCCGCCTTGAACGTAGCTGAAAGCCGCGACCAAAAGCGTCAACGGAATGAATAGGCAAAGGGCGATTCGCTGTCGAACTTGGGGGGATATCATGTGACGAGAGTGATGAATTCTGGAGGGGGCAAGCGAGAGAAGGGCGGCTAGGCTGGATCCATCGCCGCCGACGCGAGGCGTTTAAGATTTCACCTCTGCTGTTTCCGGCTGCCAATTTTTGAGTGCGTCTTCGATCGCGTCTTCAACGGGCCGCATGAGTATTCCCGCCGCCAGAATTTTCGAGTTATCCAAAACACAATTCGACCGAGGCGTTTTGGCAGCCTTGGCCATGAATTCAACTTCATCGTCAAAGAAATCATAGGGACGGTCGCGAGGCAGATGCTCGGCAATCAGTTCGGTGACCCGCCGTGTCGTGACGCTGCCGCCGTTGACGACGTTGTAGATTCCGAAAGGAATGCGTTGGACCCATGAGTCGATGCAGGCGGAGGTGAATTCGCTCAGGTGCGACAAGCTATTCGTCGCTTCGAGCAACCGATCATACCGCTGGACCTTGCTCAGATAATTGCGGGGGGAATCGCGGTGGTCGAACGGAATCCGCAACCGCCACACGTAGCAGGTTTCGCAATCGGCAAGCAGCTCTTCACCGAGTGCCTTGGTCCCGGAGTAAAAACTGCAGTTGTCTTGACGAAAGCTAAAGTTGGGCGGTTCCTCTTCCGTGAAACCGCTGCCGTCGGCGTGGCTGCCCGTAAAAATGCAGCCGCTCGAAACATGCCCGAAAGGGATCCCCGCGAGGTCACAGGCTTCCCGGATGCGTCCCACCAGCGTCGCGTTGCCGTCCAGACAGTTGGCTTTATCGGTTTCGCACGCGTCCACATTCGGCTTTCCGGTGTAACCGGCACTGTTGATCAGGAAGTCGATGCCGTGGTCGCGAAGGATTGCCGCAAACGCCTCGGCGGTGATCCCCTGGATCTGGCGGTGCCGAAGCGGAACGAATTCAAGCCCCCTTTGGGTCAGGGTACGGGCGATAGATTGACCGACGTAGCCGGTGGATCCTAAAAGTCCGATCATTCATGGGCCTCTGCATGGACTGAAACAACATCTGCATTCCCATCGGCAACGTGCCTTGGGAAGGAAATAGCCTATTGGCGTGTGGGAAAGTTGGGTAGCCCGTGAGCAGATTCGGGCGCGACGTTCCCCTCCAAGCGGCGCAGGACGCGATTCGCGACCGCGTGCCGGAACCGGAACCAGCCGCGGCGGAGCAACGTGCCTTCTAGCTCGCCGCCTGCGAGAACATTGACGATGCCGCCTACAGAGCCCCCCCCCACGCAGCTCAACGACGCCTTGCTCGATGGCTTGTGCGCGGGACGCATAGCAGGCTAACGCTTTAGCCAAAGTTGGGCCGGCAATCGTGAGCCGAGTGCCGCAAGAGAATCGGGTAACGCGAGCCATCCGGCCGCTCACGCGACTCGGCTCAAAAAAACCAACACGCCGCTTGGCTCACAGCGCCCCATCCGCATGCTCTGATGCCGCCGCGAACGCTACGGTTTCCGCGTGCGGAATCGCCACCAATAGGCACCGTCATTGAGCGGGCCGCTTCTTTGGCCGTCGATTTTCACCCAACCAGGGTCGCAGGTGAGAAAGTACGAGGTATCGGGCTGCAGGGCTGGTAGATCGTCAAAGACAAGTCGCCGTTCACCTTGCCAGCGAGAATTTTCATCGGGATCGGATTGCCACAGCGGCACGGTCGGATCGGCAACCCGATAGAGCTGCAGACGTTTGCCTGGCGAGCCCGCGAAATCGGCAGCGCCGGCAAATCGCATGACGAGGTGAGTGTTCAGCTCCACGTCGGTGGCCGCTTCGGCGGGCGAGACGGCTAGCAACTTGGGGAAGACCATCCGACAGCGGTGCAGCCCCCAACCCTGCCGCTCCTTCGCGACAGGCCGCAGCGCGTCGGGAGGCGCGACGATTTCAGTGTTCGCAAATTCGTGCCATCGGCTGACCATCGTCGCCAGCTCGCCGGGCTGCTCCGCGGCCAGATCAACGGCCTCGGCTGGGTCCCGCTCGAGATCATAGAGCAACCACGGGCTATCGTTGACACTGATGATTTTCCATGGGCCCACGACGAGCCCTCGCTGGTTTGTGGTGGTATCGAAAAACCAAAAAATCTCGTCGTGGATCGCGGTTTCGGGAAGCGATGAGTCGCTCAACAGCGGCAGGATTGAATTGCCATAGAGGGGCGTCAACGGACGACCATGATCCTCGTCCGGATAGCTTGCCTCCGCCAATTCGAGGAACGTGGGGTATAGATCCGTCACATGCAAGCGATGCTTGAGAATCGTGCCGCCACGATGGATTGTGCGACGAGGAAAATGCACGATCATGGGGACACGTACGCCTCCCGCCATCGAGTGTTTATACCAATTCCAAGGCGTATTTTTGAGCATGCCCCAGCCGTTACTGACCATGGGATGCGAGCCCGGTTGCCACGCAAGTTGGCTTGCATAGGTCGCCGGAGCACCGTTGCCGTAGTCGCCCCCATTGTCGGAAAGGAACACGACCATCGTGTTCTCGAGCACGCCTTTTTCGCGAAGGTGCGTGATCAGCCGACCGACATTTTGATCGAGCCGATCGACCATACCAGCATACGCCGCCATCCGCTGGGCTTCGATTTCGCGATCGACATCGCGAAGCTCTGCCCACCGGCGGACCTCGCCTTGAGGCTCGCTCAAGCGATATCGCTCGTCAAGCAATCCCATCTCCTGCATCCGCGCAAACCTTGCTTTTCGCAGCTCCGTCCAGCCATCGTGATATCGCGGCGGGTACTTTTCAACGTTCTCGCGTGGTGCATGCAATGGCGTGTGCGGCGCATTGTAGGCAACGTAGCTGAAGAAGGGTTGGCCGGCATCGATTGCCCCGTCGATCTGGCGGATGGCGGAGTCGGTAAACGCGTCGGTGCTGTACCAACCGTCGGGGACGGCCTGTGGCTCGCCGCGACCGCTGCGGATCGTTTCGTGGCCATACCCAATCCCAGTCCAAGAATCGATCTGCCCTTCGAGGAAACCGTAGAACTGCTCGAATCCCGCATCCATCGGGTGGCCAGGCTGATGCCATTTTCCCGACATCATGGTTTGGTAACCGGCGCTGGCCATTCGCTCTGCGATGGGGAGCGAGCGACGATAACGGTCTGACTGATAGTGGGTATGCCCAGTCATCAGACTCGTCCGCGTGAACGCGCACATCGAGTTGACATGAAAGTTCGTGAAACGCAGTCCATCGGTCGCGAGCGAGTCGAGTTGTGGCGTGTCAATCTCGCCGCCATAGCAGCCCAAATCGGAATAGCCGAGATCGTCAGCGACGACGAGCAAGATATTCGGACGCTTACCATCGCTCCGGCTCGCGGTGGCGTTGTCCTGGGCGTCTGCGAGCGACGCCGTCCAGAACGCAAACGCGATTGTAAAAACCGTTAGACAGTGAAACATCGTCAGGAGTTGGTTATTGGATGTAGGAGGTCAGGGCTTTCGCGATATCAATGAATCTCGCGTCCGTCGAACTTAGCCTTATATTTCGCGGCCAGTCGAACGTAGTGCTGGGTGTTTTCGCGGCAGCGAGTGGTGAGCGATTCGCCGACAGGCCGGATCACCTTCGCGGGACTCCCCATGGCCAACATGCCGGCGGGAATCACCGTCCCTTCGGTGACCAGCGATCCGGCAGCGACAATCGCACCGCGGCCGATGTGGGCACCATTGAGCACGATCGCACCGATCCCAATCAATGCTTCATCTTCGACAGTCGCCCCATGCACGACCGCAGAGTGACCGACCGTCACATCAGCCCCAAGCAAACAGGGTATCCCCGGGTCACCGTGCAACACACACTGATCCTGGACATTGGTCCGTGGTCCGATCTCAATTCGCTCGGCATCGCCCCGCATGATGGCACCAAACCACACGCTCGCTTCGGCGCCGATCCGGACTTCCCCCAGTACGGTGGCGTTGTGTGCGATGAACGCGGAGGCATCGATCAGCGAATGGTCGGGTTCACAACCAATGACGATTTCGCGTTCGGAGACCGGGTGCGAATCGTCATTCGCTTTGGCTTCAATTTCAGATGGTTTCATGGGATAATGGATCGATGGACAGCGACGAAAAGCCCGATGATACCAAACCGACCGGCTCCATGCCGATGAGGTGGCTGCGCCAAGGCGTGGAACAGATCTTGATTGTCTTGATCCGCAGTTATCAAATGTTCATCAGTCCCTTGACTGGCCCGAGTTGCCGCTTCACGCCCACGTGCAGCTCCTACGCGATCGGGGCGATTCGCAAACGGGGGCCGATTCGTGGCAGTTGGGCGGCGGTGAAGAGAATCTGTCGCTGTCACCCGTGGAACCCGGGTGGGTACGACCCACCGTAATCCATGGGCAAGCCGCGTGAGTTCCCCCGCCAGAGCGGATATCGCTATATTAACGTCATGCAATCATCCAGCCTGTTCGCTCAGTTCGACCCCGCGCCGGAACGGTTTGTTCCAGTGCGAATTGTCTCCGGTGGCCAGACGGGGGTTGATCGCGGGGCCCTCGACGCGGCCGTGGCGTTGGGGATTGAGCACGGTGGTTGGTGTCCAGCGGGTCGTTTGGCCGAGGACGGGCAGGTTCCCGCGCACTACCAACTCGTCGAGCTCGGCTCTCGCTATTACCCCGATCGGACGGAGAAGAACGTACGGGATTCCGATGCCACGCTGATTTTGTATCGCGGGCGGATGACCGGCGGCACGAAACTGACCCAGCGACTGTGCCGGCAGGTGGGCAAGCCCGAACTGAGCATTTCGATCGGCAATGCGGCCCGAGCGAAGCCCAAAATCATGGCCTGGCTGAACGAAATCCGCCCCGAGGTGCTCAATGTCGCCGGACCGCGTGAGAGCAACGCCCAGGGCATCCAGGACGAAACGCTCGATTTACTGGTGGCGGTGTTGGCGTAAATCGCCGGCCGACAGCTCCATCCGTCGTGAGAATCCAGCGTGTATTCGCTCAGACCGGCGGCGCCGTCTGGCGACGAGAAAACACCCCACCATGCCACTCTTTCGGAGATCGGTCACCGCCGGTTATCCTAGGGCTAAGCACGGACTCGCCGAGTCACGTGTTTTCGCGCCCCACCGACGAAAAACTCGATTCACATGACCAAAACCGTATACATCAAAACTGTCGGCTGCCAAATGAACGTGCTCGACAGCGAAATGGTTGTGGCCGATTTGAAACGCCACGGATACCGCGTCGTTGCGACGCCCGCCGAAGCCGACCTGCTGCTCTACAACACGTGCAGTATTCGTGAGCAGGCGGAGGAGAAAACCTACAGCGCGCTGGGGAAACTCCGCGATACGAAGGCTCGTCATCCCGACAAGAAAATCGGTGTCCTCGGCTGCATGGCACAGAAAGACCAAGAAGTCATTTTCCGCCGGGCACCGTTTGTCGACATGATCGTCGGCCCCGGCCAACTGCATTCGCTGCCGCAGTTGATCAAAAACATCGACTCCGGTGAGGGCCGGCAGATGGCCGTGTCGCTGGCCCGGACCGCGGGCAAGCAGGCTACGGTGGCTCGTTCGCATGAAACCTTTGATCCGCTGCGTGACCCTTCGATGCGGCCGACTCCCTTTCAAGCCTATCTGCGAATCCAGATCGGCTGTGACAAATTCTGCACGTACTGTGTCGTGCCCAATACCCGTGGGCCTGAGCAGGGGCGTTCGCCCGCCGAGATTCTATCGGAGGCACGGATCCTCGCCGAACAGGGATGCCGGGAAATCACGCTGCTCGGACAGACGGTGAATAGCTATCGCCACCGCGCCGATGACGGTGACACCGATCTGGCCGGTCTGCTCGAACAACTGCATGAAATTAAGGGCATCGACCGACTGAAATTTGTCACCAACTATCCCAAGGACATGACCGAGCGATTGCTGACGACCGTGCGTGATCTGCCGAAGTGCTCGCCCTACCTGCATGTGCCAGCCCAGAGCGGTAGCGATTCGGTACTGAAGCGAATGAAACGTGGCTACACGGTCGGCGACTACATGGAGATGTTCGAGCGAATCGAGCGGATTCTCCCCGATGCAGCCGTCAGCAGCGATTTCATCGTCGGCTTCTGTGGCGAAACCGATGAGGACTTCCAGAAGTCCGTCAAACTGATCGAGCGTTGCCGGTTCAAGAACAGTTTCATCTTCCAATACAGTGTGCGAGGTGGGACCAAGGCTGCCGAGCGACTCGAGGACGACGTGCCACGTGAAGTCAAAGCGGCACGCAATAATGAGCTACTGGCCGTTCAGGATGCCGTCGCTCGGGAAGACAATGAAAAACTGATCGGCACCACCGTCGAGGTGCTCGTCGAAGGCCCCAGCAAGAAGGCGGCAAAGGCCGATCCTGAAGCGGTGGCGGTCCAAATGACGGGGCGGACGCACTGCGACCGCATCGTGGTCTTTGATGGCAACCGCCGCCAAGCCGGCCAGATGCTCGACATCCAAGTCGACGACGCCAGCAGCCACACCTTGATCGGACGCGTCCGCACCGTCGAACTCGTGTCCATTGGTATCTGACAAATGATTGTAGGATGGGACCATCGTCCCGTCCGAAATCGATTCCGTCCCGTCCGAAATTGATTCGCTCGCTCGGGACAATGGTCCCAAGCTACGCACTCGCCCACCCCAACCCGGAGCCATCGCCCTGACTTCCCTCGATACGACGACCGCTAATTCACCTGTTCGTACACGACGCCTCGCCAACGGCATGACCGTGCTTTGGCAACCGATGCCGTGGTTGCGAACGGCCGCCTACACCTTTTGGATGCCCGGTGGGGTGACTGCGGAGATTGAGGGTAGCGAGGATGGTGTGGAGGCTCGTTCGCGATGCGGTCTCGCTTCGCTCACCGTCGAAATGATCCAGCGTGGTGCGGGGGCGTACAACAGCCGGCAATTTGTTGCCGCTGAAGACAACCTCGGCATTGACTCCAATGGGTCCTCATCGACCAGCATGACAGGTTTCTCGGCAGCCATGCCCGCTGATTCGCTGGCCCCTGCGATCGGATTGCTCGCCGATCTCGTCCGCCGTCCGCACCTTCCGATCGATCAATTTGAAGATGCCAAACTGATGCTCCGGCAGGAGATGCTCGCCAACGAAGACGAGCCGACCCAGCGGTTGATGCGGCGACTGCGACAGCGGCAGTACGGCATCGCTCTGGGGCGGAGCGGTATCGCCAACGAACTCAGTCTGGAGTCGCTCTCGATGGAGCACGTCCGTGACTTCTATACCGCGCATTTCCATGCGGGCGGCAGTATCCTTTCCATTGCCGGCAATTTCGACGAAGCTCAAATCACCGACGCCGTTGATGCCGCGTTCGCGGACTGGAAGACCGGCACGTGGGCCGGGTTGCCCGCGCCGCAGCCGATCGAGGGTCACGAGCACATTGAGCTGCCGAGCAGCCAAACCCACATTGGATTTTCCTACGACAATATCCCGTACGGTCATCCTGATTATTTCGTCATGCGGGCTGGCGTGGGTATCCTCAGCGACGGCATGAGCAGCCGCCTGTTCGATCGCGTTCGCGAGCAACACGGACTCTGCTACAGCGTGTGGGCGACCACCAATTCGATGGTTCCGAGCACCGATGCCGAGGGCAATGTCGTCCCCGCCACCGGTGCGGTATTCGGATACGCGGGAACGACCCCGCAGCGTGCTCAACAGACGCTCGACTTGACCCTCCACGAAGTCCAGCACCTCTGTGACGGCCTCTCCGAAGATGAACTCGAACGCTGGAAAGTACGAATTCAAAGCAGCCTGATCATGGAGCAGGAATCGGCCGGTTCGCGCGCCGGTTCCATGGCTTCGGATCAGTTTCAACTCGGACGGGTGATGCCCACGGAGGAACTCGAAGCCGCGATCGAATCGATCCAGCTCGATCAGATCAAAGACTATTATCAACAGCATTCGCCGCAGTCGTTTCGCATTGTCACGATCGGTTCAGAACCGCTCGCCGGTGGCAGCGTTTGGAACGAGCAGACGAGCCCAGTCGAAGTAGACGCTTTGAACGCCAGCACATCAGGAGACGACCATGAGTGAGTTTCGTACTGCAACCCTGCCCAGCGGTTTGCAAGTTGTCGCCGATGTTGACAATCGTGGCTATTCCGCTGCGATCGGATATTTCGTTCGCGCCGGCGCCCGTGATGAAACCGACGCCCAGTCCGGCCTGAGCCACTTTCTCGAACACATGATGTTCAAAGGCACGGCGAGTCGCAGTGCCGCCGATGTCAATCGCGAGCTCGACGAACTCGGCGGCCAGAGCAATGCATACACCAGTGAAGAGCAAACGGTGTACTACGCGGCAGTGCTTCCCAAGTACCAACGCCGGATGGTCGATTTACTCTCTGACATGATGCGTCCGCGATTGGACGCTGACGATTTCGCAACCGAACGCCAAGTCATTTTAGAGGAGATCGCGAAGTACGAAGACCAACCTCCTTTCGGTGCTTTCGAACGCGTCATGGAATGCTGTTACGGACCGCGCGGCCTCGGCCGACGCGTACTCGGCACGACCGAGTCGATTGAGTCCATGCACGTTGACACCATGCGAGATTACTTCCGCACCCAATACCGGCCCGCCAATATGGTGCTCGCCGCCTCAGGCAACGTCGACTTTGATGACCTGGTCGATCAAGCCGGACAGGCGACGGCGGATTGGAACGACCTCCCGCTGCCATCACCACCGGCCGCCGACAATCCTGATCAGTTACCCGTCGGCGTGGGACTCGAACCGCGTTTGAATATCCCCGATGCAACCCAGGCCTACCGGGTCACGTTGTCGGGCGGCCCCGCGATGGCCTCGCCGGATCGTTTCGCAATGCGACTGCTCGCTTCGATCATCGGCGACGATGGAGGCAGCCGATTGTTTTGGGATTTGATTGATACCGGGCGGGCCGAGGTCGCCACGATGTGGCCGCAAGAGTACGCGGACACGGGTGCGTTGTTCTCGTACCTCGTCTGCACACCCGATCAAATGGACTCGAACATTCGACTGATGAACGACGCCATTGATTTCGTTGTCCGCGAAGGGGTCGATCAGGCGGAACTGGACCAGGTCATCAATCGCACCGTGGCGGGAGTGATCATGGCATCGGAACGTCCTGCCCAGAGATTGTTTGGACTGGGCAGTCATTGGTTGTGCTGTCATGAGTACCTTTCGACCGACGATCGACTCGATGCGTATCGTCGTGTCGACGCCAGTGCGATTGAGGCCGCGGCACGAAATTACCTGTGCAGCGAAGTGACCGAAGTCATCGCCTCGGCTGAAACCACTCAGGCGACCAGCGAACCGAGCTTGACCACATGAGTCTCGGCAGCACCGACGTGCCGCCCCTGTTGCGGCTCGATGATCGCACGACCATCCTGCCGATCATTCATGGCAGTGGCCAGTTCGCGTGGTTAACCCGTCGGTTCCTGCTCGAACACCGTTTCGATTGTGTTGCCGTTTCGCTGCCCGAATCGTTTCGTGTCTGTGTTGAACAAGCTGTCCTGGAATTGCCGAAGCCTTCGATTGTGATCCAGCGTCCAACGCCGAATTATGAGTCGACCTACAGTGCCGAGGATGATTTTGGCGATCGCTATGGCGAGGACGAAACGGGGGAGTTTGGCGAGGATTTTGGTGCTGAGTTCGAAGACGACTCACCTGACGAAATCCCAACGAGCTATGTCCCGATCGATCCCTGCCAAGGCGTCATCATGGCGATTCGCGCTGCGATGGGAGAGCATATCCGGCGCGAGTTCATCGACCTAGAAACCAATCGGTTTCAGCCGTACTCCACCGTGATGCCTGATCCGTATGCGGTCCGCCACGTGCGGTGCGAGAAATTTGCTGCTGCCGTGTTGCCCAGCATCCCGAGACCGAGCGATGACCAGACTCGCGAGCGGATGGCGTACATGGCTGCCCGTTTGGTGAAACTCGCCCAAACCAACCAACAGATCCTACTGGTTACCAGTGTCCTGGATTGGCCCTGGATTCGCGAAGCCCATCGGTTGCTCAAAGAGGGGAAGGGGCGGAGTCTTGACTCCTTCGAACACGACTACGTGCAGCCACCGGAAACCTTCGCTGTCGATCCCAAGACGCTGCTGTTTCTGTTCGGCGAACTGCCCTTCATCACGGGGCTGTATGAACGCGCCCGGGCGCAACTCGAGGAAGACGAGGATCTGCAGATTGATGGTGTCAAAGAACTTTTAATCGCCGCCAAGGAGAGTTACCTCGCCGAGTTTGGCAACCGCGCCCGACGCGTCACCCCGCTGCTGCTCTCGAAATGCCTACAGTACATCCGTAACCTGTCGCTGGTCCATCGCCGGATGACGCCGGACATGGTCACGATCGTTACCGCATGCCAGCAGATCCTCGGTGATCAGTACGCTCTGCACGTCGCCGAGATCGCCAATCAATACCGGATCGAACGCAATCCGACACAAGACCTGGCTGCCGATTCGACTGATCCCGAAGAGCACGCCACGGACTCCTCGAATATCCCCTTTCACGAACAGCTCACGGACACGGTGCTGTCCGGCGAGGAGGTCGACGTCGACCCGTTTGATACCGACGCGAAGGTCGACGAGACAGCCGCTGCTCCCGACCCTGCATACCCCTGGGGCGGTAGCCTACCGCCGACCGTCAAACTGGGGATTGATCAGGGGCGATTGCCCGACGGCGAAATCGTTTCCCTCGTCAATCGCTTGCCAGGACCACCTCTGACCTGGCAAACGCTCTCGCTGCAGCGACGCCCGAGCCAAGACGAAAAGCACCGGTGGGAATACAACTGGAACCCATACTCGCAGTGCAGCTTCCCGCCCGAAGACGAGCGCATCGAGATGCTCCGTAACCGGGTCTGCGAGCGGGCTCAAGCGATCATGGGCCAGGACCTCGCCCGCACCGAAAAATTCACCACGAGCGTCAAGGATGGGATCGATATCCGGGACACGCTCCGGCATTGGTATGAAAAACAGATCTACGTTCGCGTGATCCCACCGAGCCGCGGTAAACTCGATGCGTGCTTGATGCTATTTGACTCGCCCGCCGATCCCCGCGATTACCCCTGGCGGACGACCTGGTTTGCTGAGCATCAGTGGGAATCCACGCTCGCGTTCTTTGCCAGCGATTTCACCAAAGAGATGGTGGGCCCGGGAATTGGCTTGGGTACCTACGGCGGCGCGATGTTCCTCTACCCGCCAACGCCGATCCGTGACATTTGGATTGATCGCCGGCTCGATTTCACGGAAACACTCGAAGAACGATTGATCGCGGCAGCATGCATGCACTCGCGATGCCGACAGATCGCCCTGATGAGCGGACTGCCGCCGGGTGCCGGTTGGCGGCGACTGGCCCGACGATTTAAAAAACAGCTCGTGCACGTCCCTCTCACGTCGTTTAGCGACCAAGAGGTTCAGCAGCTAAGAATGGTCCACGTGCTCAACGGCAGTGAAGTCAGGAGCTACGCCTCGCATTTTATTCGCAAGGCGTGAATGTCATTTTCATCCGTCTGACGCCCTGCAACTAAATGCTGTCGTCACTGTGTGGCCTTGAAACGTCACCGTCGTCACAACGAGTGTGCCACACAGTGATTTGCCCGCTGACTCATGACCCGCACGATGGCAGTGCACAGTTCATCGAGCAGCCTGTCGGGGAGGTTCAGTGGCGGGGTAACGTAGACACAGTCACCAAAGGGCCGCAGCCAGACACCGGCATCGACAAACCGCTGGCGGAGATCATCGACATCAGCGAGTGATTCGACTTGGATCACGCCGATGGCGCCGCGGCAACGAACGTCGACCACGCCGGGCAGGTTTCGAGTGGGGGCCAAGCCGAGATGCAACTTGGCCTCCATTTGCTGTGCCTGCTCCACACGCGGTTCACGCTCAAATAAATCGAGCGATGCGTTCGCGGCGGCGCAGGCCAGCGGATTGGCCATGAATGTGGGGCCATGCATGAGTGCATCGGCGGTTTGGTCAGACCAGAACGCCTCGAATACTTTGCTGCGTGCCACACTGACCGCCATCGTCATCGTGCCCGCAGTGAGGGCTTTGCCTAAACAGATGATGTCGGGAACGACGTCGCACGCGTCAATCGCGAACATGGTCCCGGTGCGTCCAAATCCCGTGGCGATTTCGTCGGCAATCATCAGCACATCGTGCTCGTCGCAGAGTCGACGAATGCGGGCGACGGTGGTTGCATCGTGAAACCGCATCCCCCCAGCACCCTGCACGAGCGGCTCAATGAAGACCGCGGCGATCTCCTCGCGATGCTGCGACAGTAACTCGTGGCATGCATTCTCGCTGGCGTCGTCGACGGGCAATGGGCAGTGGAACTGCGAGAGGATCGCGTTTCCATAATCCGCGTGCATACTGCGATCGGGGTCGCACAATGACATCGCGCCGGTGGTGTCGCCATGATAGGCGTGCGTGAACGACAGGAACCGTTGTCGCTGGGCCCGGCCGCGCCGTCGCCAATATCCGACGGCCATCTTGATGGCGACTTCGACTGCCACCGAGCCACTGTCGGCGAAGAAAACGTGATTCAAATCCGCTGGCAACATCGCCGCCAGTCGCGCCGCCAACCGTTCCGCTGGCTCGTGCGTGATCCCACCGAACATCACGTGCGGCATCGTCGCGAGTTGCTGAGAAACCGATTCGACGACATGCCGGTGGCCATATCCGTGACATGCCGACCACCACGACGCCATCGCATCGATCAGCCGGCGGCCGTCCGCTGTGAGGAGTTCAAAGTCTTCCGCAGAGACAATTTCCAGCGGCTGCGGGGCGGTTTTCATTTGGCAATACGGCCGCCATATCGTTTGCTGTTTTCCGAACGACATCACGCTGGCTGCATCCGCTTGATCTTGACCACCACACCTTTGAACGCCGGCGTTCTGCTGTGTGGGTCCGCATACCGAGGCACTAACACGTTGCTCTCGGGGTAGTACATCAACGCGTTGCCAGGCCGGATGTCTTCGTAGCCACGAGCGAGGATGGAATCCATGTGTCCGGTTTCGTTTTCAACGCGAACGCGCTCGTCATGCTTGAGTCCGAGGCGTTCCAGGTCATCGGGATGCATCAGGATAATGTCGCGGCGGTCTTGATTGCGGTACAAATCTTCCTCTTCATAAACGACCGTGTTGAACTGTCCTTCGCTGCGGACGGTCATCAATCGCAGTTCGCCCTCGGCGGTGCCTTTGAGCGGTGGCAATGCGTGGCAGTGCATGACGGCACGACCGTCCTCGGTACCAAAGGTCGGCTCGTGAAAAATCCGCCCACCGATGTGAAACTCTTTCTTCGATGTACCGATCGCTTGGATCTCTTCGTAACCGGGGATCACGTCGCCGATCCACTGCCGGATCGTCTCGGTGTGTTGCATTTGATCCCAGTCGATCCCTTGGTCGTCGCCGAGCAGTCGTTTGCCCAGTGTCGAGATCACATCCACTTCGCTACGCGGCCCAGGCAATCGGCGTGGGCCACCGTCGCTGAGCCGGACAAAGTTAAACATCGACTCCTGTGTTGTCGATTCGGGCTCCTCGTCGCGCGGCAGGACAGGCAGGATGATCGTTTCCTTCGCCAGCCCGTGGACATGGCCCGTGTTCATGGTCGTGCTCAGCATCACGTTCAGGTCGAGATTCGACAGGGCTCGAGCGGCAAACGTGGCGTCCGGATTGGATCCAAACAAATTACCGCCCAAACAGAGAGCCGCTTTGACGCCGCCCTCGGCAGCGGCTTCCATGCACCCCAGCGTATCGAGCCCAGGGGTGAGCGGCAGTTTGACGTGGTATTTCGATTGCAGGGCGTCAAAGATCTGTTGCTTGAGCTTGGGGGTGACGCCCACGCTGCCGATCCCCTGCACATTGGAATGACCGCGGATCGGCATCAATCCGGCTCCAGGACGTCCGACCATGCCGCGGCACATCGCCAGGTTGGCAATCGCTTGCACGTTGTCGACACCGTGGGCATGGTGCGTGATGCCCATCGTCCAAGCGAACACGGTTCGTTCACTGGCGGCGTACATTTCGGCGATCGTCTCGATTTCAGCTCGCTGGACACCCGATTTGCCTTCGATCTCGTCCCAACCCAAGGAGTCGACACACTCGAGAAAGGCTTCATCGTCCCGGCAGTGTTTCTTTAGAAAGTCGAGTTTGATCTGATCTCCGCTGCGGAGCGCCTTGGCGATCCCATACAGCAGCGCCAAATCGCCACCGATGTGCGGCATCGTGTAATGCGAGGCAATCTTCGTGCCGGTGAGCATCGAGAGCGGCGACGAGGGGATGCGAAATTTGACCAACCCTGTCTCCCGGACAGGATTGATCACGATGACTCTGCCACCATGCCCCCGCACATGCATCAGGCTGGTCATCAAACGAGGATGATTGCTGGCGGGGTTGCCGCCGATCAAGAACACCAGATCCGCTTTCTCGAGATCTTTCAGATCGATCGTCGCCGTGCCACTGCCGACGCTGGTCTGCAGCCCCACGCCGCTGGCCTGGTGGCAGTAAAAGCTGCAGTTATTGACGTTATTGGTGCCGTACAAACGGGCGATCAGTTGCAGCAGGAACCCCGCCTCGTTGCTGCTCCGACCGCTGAAGTACCAGAACGTTTCATCGGGCGAGAGCGACGAGAGCTTTGCAGCGATGCTCGTGAAGGCCTCTTCCCAGGTGATGGTTTCGTAATGTGAGGTGCCGGCGCGGTACCGCACCGGATGGAGTAGCCGGCCGAGATACTCGAGCTGGCGAGGAGTCAGCTTCTGCAGCTCTTCGAGAGAGTTCTTCTTCCAGAATGTCGGGTCGATCCCGGGCTGCATGTCCGACGCCATCGCCTGCATGCTTTTCTTGCAGACCTCCGGAAACGAGCCAGCCTCGTTGACCATGCCACCCTGCTGGCCGCCCATGCCCAGAGCACAGGTTTTACAGGTATTGCGGGAGCGCATCGCCTTGAAAAACTTCCAATAGCCGCCCGCTTCTCGCGCTTTCTTGAAGGAATAGAGGATGGCCCGGTAACCACCGCCACTGCGAACTCTCATAACTGCGCATGCCCGAATGAATTCGATGAATCGTGATCTTCAGAGTGTAACCGATCCATGTCAGAATCGCAGAACAGGCAGTTCGACTTTCGCCGTTTTCGGACTCAGCCTGTTGGAGCCCAACGTTTCGGGGACCTGAATCGTCCTCCACGCCAAATCGCACTGCCGCAGCAACCTCGGGCCGATTGCTCGCGTCTCTGCCGGACAGGTTCAATGCACCCGCAAAAAATCGGTGCACAAATTTACTTGACCCCCGAATGACCATCACTCAAACTCAAAAAAGGCCCCACCAGTGATACGCCCGTCACACCGGCGACAGGCACCTGGCGATACCCCACCAACCTTCTATCAACGCCGATGACTTCTCCATACCCGACGCGAGCGTCCAGGGTTGCATCTGGCACCCTGATCGCGTTTGGTTCAACTTGGCTCGCTCTGATTTCTGTTACGTCCTTGTTTTGGCATCTGCGTCCTCTCGTCGCTCCCGGAAACCCAGCCCCCGATCTGTCCACCACTATCTTCGATATTACCGCGGTCACATTGCTAGTAGCGCAAATCGGCGCCGCGGCGCGCAGTTGGAATGCTCCAATTCCTGCCTGGGGCTTGGCCGCCACCACGATCATGTGCCTGCTGACCGCCATAACAAATGCGGCGTTGGTCTACTCGATACCCTGTGTCACCGCGTTACTAATCTTGCTGTACACTGGGTACGGTAAAGCTCAGCCATCACCCACCTCGCAATCGCAGAGCGATGGATAACCGTTCCGTGCACCGAATCAGCGAAGTCGACGTTCCTCAAGTAAAAAACTCATATTCGCCGCTCGGTTACGGGTCCCGCGATTTGCAGAAGCCATGACATTCCGCCGTGACGTCAAATGTGACTCCTGCGGACAGAGGGAGACGATACAAACAACGCTGATCTATCGGTATGCGTTACCCGGCAACCAACTACTTCCAGGGTGTGCAATCCCAACGTGGTGCTTCGATTGCAATGGAATCCGTGATAGCGAACAGTTGCCCGCCGTGGAACGGCTCGCCGAGCTGCTGACTGAACTCGAAACGAACGGCATTGATGAGCGAGAACTCAAGGACAAAGCATCTTTCTTGCGAATCAAGATTGATTCACAGCGGGAGTACGAGAACGAACTCGCAAGGCGTCGCGGTATACTCCAGTGGCGTTCGGAACGTCGGTCACCACCGCGTTGCCTGGTTTGTGGTGGCACGAACCATTCTCCAATACAATGGGCGGTTAGCGGTTGCGAACACCCAGGCTGTCATGGAACGTTTGCGACGCTACGGGAATACCACAGCATGCAAGCAATCTACTGGGAGGTAGATGCTGAGGGCAACCGTTTACTCGAACAAAGCCAATAACCATGGTTCACGACGGAGCGGCGGTGGCTCGCTTTTTCGTTTGCGTGCAAGTCAAAGGCCGCCGCCCGCAAACCCCTGCCGTTGGACGGAAGTCCTCGTTGTCGGTTTCCCTTATACCTCCCAATCGATACTACAATACCATGAAACGTTTCAAAGTTCCGCTGATCGCAACAGCAATTGTCTTCGTGGTCATGCTCGTCGCGGGCATCGGATCAATTGCTCTGATCTACAACTCGAGTGGATCGAGTCGCAAGAAGGCCGAGCGTGCAAGCATGGCTGGAGCCAGCGTTGCGACGCTTGGCTGTATCGTGATAGCTCCATTTTGGTTTTATACCGCTGCGAAAATCGGGCAGGAACGTCGACGCAATAAAACCTAGGGTCGTTTCAAGCAATTACGATGTCTAAAAATCCCGGGTGCGGTGCGATCACTCTCGAGATTCAAAAAACGGGCCCGTTTTTTCGAAACCGAAAACGTCCAGCCAATGCAACTGAGCGGCGAAGTCGGGCGTTTCAAAGTGGATGATCAACCGTCACCCCCGGCTGATCGACGCCGCGAAACTAAATCGAATTGCGTCGGTGCAGTGCATGGATTTAGTTCGTTTGAGTGACTGCCGGTGCCCCTATGGGTGAGCGTGTTGCCCCCGCTGATGTGATTGATGACACCAAAGCGTCGATGGGACGCCAACGGTGCTGCCAGTCCCTGCCGAACATTCCTTCGGCAGAGACGCTTCTTTGAAAACAGACTGGATACTGGAGCGATGCCTTCAAAAAACCCTCCACTGCACTCCCTCGCACCCTTCCGTCGGATAAGCCAAATTTTTTCACGCTGACGCAACGGTGGTCGCATCGTGGTGCCGAGAGAAGCGGAAGCAAGCACTGCGGGGGGGGGGAGCAACCTGCCGAGGAACATCTCGGTCGGGGTGAGCCGAAAGGTGCCTTCGGCTGGCGGCGGATGCGTCCGCCGTCAGCGTTTATCCTGGGACGGCATCGCTCATTTCGGACACCACCGCCATGCCTCTAAGAAGGTTCGGTGAATCACATCCAGATGAACCATTCGGGGCGTTTCTGGAACGCCGCACAAGGTTTAGAATCAGCACCACTCCGACCCTTATTTCACCTCGATGATGGGATCCCCATGCTACGTTTTTTTTTGCTGTGCCAACTATTGACCGGACTGGCGTTGAGTACGAATTGCTTCGCCGATGAATCGGCTCCGATGCCGCTGATTCTTGCACATCGTGGAGGCGCGTATGAGTTCGAAGAAAACACCATGGAGGGTTTCGAGGCGTGCTACGAGCGCGGGATCCGTGGATTCGAAACGGACATCCGGATGACCAAGGATGGCGTGTTGGTCGTGTTGCACGACGATAGTCTGGACAGGACTCATCGTGCCAGTGGCGCCGTCGAAGAGATGACCGCGAATCAACTGAAGGACGTGCGAACGAAGAAGGGCCAAGCCTTCTTGTTGCTGGAGGATTTCCTCAAATACTTCCAAGACAAACCAGGCGTGTACATTGAACTGGAGATGAAGACCAGCAATAAGGAACTGTATCCCGACGCTCGAATTGCCCCGTATTGCGACAGACTGTATGCGATGGCCCAAAAGTACAAGCCAGCGGATTCAGACTATCTATTCACATCATTCGACGAACGGCCACTGGTAGAAATGCGCAAGCTCGATGCCGATTGGCCGATCGCGATCATCGCCAGCAAACCGCTGTCAATGGAGTTCATCGAGCGCGCGGAACGTTTGCACGCGACGCACATCGCCTGCAAAATCTCCGGGACGTCGCGTGAGTTGGTGCAGAAGGCTCAGGAACTCGGTTACAAAGTCAACGGCTGGCCTGGCCATAAAGTGCAGGATTACTACCTGGCCATCGGGTTGGGGCTGGACGTGGCCTGCACGGACATCCCTACAGCTATCCAGCAGGCGAAAGAGAATCTACCCGCGGACAGTAAATGAAGGGACGTGCCCATCGTCGTTTCAACATCCTTGTGCCCCATCCGTTTCTGCCCCCGCTCAAATGTCCAACGATGATTTGAGTGCGTGGGTGCTGGAGCATCCATTGAATTTGCCGGCGGAAATGGAATCGAACTTTGCCGTTCTTCTCGGAACCGAGTGGCAGTCCTCCAGGCTGCGGGATTTTCCAGGCATGCGAACATGCGCGGTTGCTTCCATTGGCTACATGGTCGTCTATCATTTGCTCAGATTGGGGCAGGTGGTTTAGAATGCGGCGATAGCGTCATCTTGCTCAGTCGTCCCGACCACTTCACTTCGCCAGGAAGTGGTCTCTCTTCGCGTCGTGATCGAGATCAGCTACCATGAACTTCCCTGAGCCATCGAAGGAGTGTTCCGCATTCGTTTCACCTCCGTACCCGTGCCACAATCAAAGCCATTTCGGATCAGGATAGAGAATCATGAAGGTCAGTATTGTTGGAAGTGGATTTGTTGGCTCGACGGCTGCCTATTCGCTGGTCATGCAGGGGATCGGTCGTGAGATTGTGCTTGTCGATCACAATTCGTCTCGCGCGATCGCGGAGGCGGCCGACATCTCGCACGCGGTTCCGTTTGCAAATCCATTGACCATACGAGCGGGTGACTATGCCGACGTGAAGGATAGCTTGGTCGTCATCATTTCTGCGGGGGTCGGCCAAAAATCTGGCGAGACTCGGCTGGAACTTCTGCAGCGTAACGCAGATGTCTTTCGCGATTGCATTCCAAAAGTGATCGAGCACGCCCCCGACGCCATCCTGCTGGTCGCATCCAATCCAGTCGACATCATGACGCACATTGCTGGCGAGATCGCAGCGGCATGTGGCGTGCCGGCTCAACGCGTGATCGGGTCGGGAACCACGCTGGATACGGCGAGGTTTCGCTCATTGCTCGGCGAGCATTTCGGCGTCGACCCCCGCCATGTTCATTCACATGTGATTGGCGAGCACGGAGATTCGGAAGTGCTCACTTGGTCCTTGGCAACGATCGCTGGGCTATCGCTCGAAGAGTTTAGTGAGGTCCGCGGGATCGAGTTGGATTCCGCTGTCCGAAAAGAGATTGATACGCGGGTTCGTCGGGCCGCCTATCAAATAATCGAAGGCAAAGGGGCGACGTACTATGGAATCGGCTGTGCATTGGCTCGAATTGTTGACGTCATTCTTCACGACCAGCGTTCCATTCTGACAATCTGTTCGCGAATCGAAAATGTTGCTGGCGTTGCGGACGTCACAATTTCCATGCCGCATTTGTTTGGCGGTGAGGGTGTGATGGCCTCCCTCCCGCTGGTTCTCGACCAATCCGAGCAGGCATCGTTGAAGGCCAGCGCCATGATCATCCGAGACGCGATTGATTCAATTTCGCTGACGGTTTAGTCCGCACAATGGTGCGGCTTGCGCATCCTGTGCGCACACGGCAACCCTGCTGCCGCGTTCGGTGAAAATATTTTGACGGATCGAGCCGATGTCTGGACATCAATTTGCCAATGAATCAAACGAGCCGCCCGAGAATTTGGTCACGCCTTCTCGTTGGGACGCAAGTCCTTGCGTCTGCTGCGATGGTCCTTTCGACGCGTCCGTCGCCAACGTTCGCCATTGGCTTGTCCATCGCCGTGGTTGGCATCGGGTTGGGCGGGTGGGCGATTGCTGTCATGGGGGTTCGCCGCGTTTCGGTAATGCCTGAGTTACACTCCAACGCTCAATTGATAACGACCGGTCCCTATCGGTTTGTGCGGCATCCGATGTACACCGCGCTGCTCCTGTTCGCTGGCGGACTCGCGTTGAGTCCATTGGCAACGTGGAAGGCAATCGTATGGTTTGTCCTGCTGGCCGTCCTGCTTTCCAAAACGGTGATCGAAGAACGACAGTTGCACGACCGCTTCCCCGATTACGAAAACTACGCGAGACAGACGAAGCGGCTCATACCGTTTTTGATTTAGCAATGAAACCTCGAACCATCAACAACGCCTGTTGGGATCGAGTGACCTCGCATTCTTTCGTGATCTTCGTGAGGCGTTTTGCCTGATCACATCGCGCCGTAGATCAACAGTGCTAGGATCACCAAGAGTGTGCACCAGGTGGCGATCGCGATCTGGGTCGATTTCTTGGCTCGTTCGGCTTCCCACCAGGTTCTTGGTTGTAGGCCTTGGGCGGTGAACGTCAGCACGCCGGCTAAGTTGACGCAGATCACATTCGTGGCGACTAATAGGAGAGCCCCCTTCGCGGCACCGTATTCTCCAGATGCCACGAGTAGTCCGAAGACAGCGAAGGGTGGCAACAATGCGACTGCCACCATGACGCCGATCAGAGCAGCGGGGGCGCCGCTGGTAAACGCGAGTACTCCGGCGCACCCGGATGCCAACGCAAGCAGAATGTCTCCCCCGGATACCTGCGTGCGGGCTCCGATGGATTCGATATTGGGATCAATGACGAAGAGGAATCCAACGATTAGCGATACACCGAACGCGACCGACAAGCCGATCGCATTTGTTCTCAGAGACGACATTGCGAGTTTCCAGTCTCCCAATGTTGTGGCCAAGCAGAGCGACATATTGGGGCCCAACAGCGGTGCGATGACCATGGCTCCGATGATCACCACGTTATCGTTTCGCAGCAGCCCAATGGCAGCTACGACCGTCGCGATCACGACTTGAGCGAGGTAGACTCGCGTCACCTCCGCTCCCTGTGCGACATCGTCGTAGATCTCTTCGCGGCTGATTCGCTCGGCGGACTTCGCCGCTGGTTCTGAGCTTTCGACGTCTACTTCGCTGGGTCGTGGAATCGTTGCTTCGACGTTCAACAGAATAAGGCGAAAACCGTCCACGCTAGAAAACCGCTCTTCTAAGTCATCGAGCAACGTCTCGGAGTCCACTGCGTTGAGCAGCATCCGTACCATCGATTGCTTGTCATCGAGTTTTTCATCCCAGCGTTGGATGACCTTGTCGACGCTCGGCAGATCGCCCACAAATGCGGTTGAGTCACTCGGAATGACCATCTCAAGAAGCCGAAGAGCCATTCGCAGTACCAGTGATGTTGTGAGATGTTGAGTGACCGATGCGATGTGATGCAGGTGCATCGCCATCCCAAAGCCGTGTTGCCGCCCGCTGCGATTACGCCACGGATCCACGGATTAAGGAACGAGCGGAAAATTACTGTCTGATCTGGTGGCCGAACGCTCCGCGGTCGACCATTCCGACCGCGGAGCGTTCGGCCACTTATTTTCCGCTCGTTCCTAAACTTACCTTTCACCCCAGCAGCTATGTTGTCCAGGGCGAAGTTTGCTCTGACGATTGCAGTCTCCTGCAATGGGTTCCGTTTACTTCGCAAGCATCACGGTGGTTCCTTCGGTCAGTCCGACTTGCTCGACGTGGGCGGTTACCAAGACTCCGGTTTTCTGGTCCTCGAACAGAATGTGAACATGAGTTGAAGTCGCTGGGTGCGTGAGGTTTCCGACGGCGTTCTTCGCGTAGACGCCAATGAGTTTTCCGCGAACCTGCGATAGGGTGCTCTCAAAAGGTCGCTCGCTGGGGGGCAGCTCAGTGTTTTGTATCCGCGCGTGAATGGGACAGGCTCCATGAATCACATGCAACCTGACATCGCTAAACGTCCCGTCAACGCTGAACAGGAATGGTTTGTCAATGTTGATGCCTGCCGCCGAAGCTGTATCGGCAATGAATTGGTCGAAATCTTTGGGAGCAATGCTTTGGGCCGTCTTGTGACTGGTCCATGCTGGAACGTAGGCACCCACGAGCATCGTCGCTTGCAGGCCGTCCTGATTGGCGATCGGCTTCATCAGGCCATCGGAACCAACGCCGGTGATCGTAACCTTTCCGTCGTCAATGGTCACTTCGCCTTCGAGTCCCTGGAGTGCCGCCACTCCATAGAAATGAGGCCGCTCGACCAAATCGCTCAGTCGAACGCGGCCCTGGTCTTGCTGCATCCCGATCGCCTCGTGCATTTTCCCGTACTGAACGATAGCGCCGTCGAGTGGTTGCTCCGCTCGGGACTCGGCCCCCAAGCTATTCAAAAACGCCATTGAGAAAATCGAGATAATTAAGAGAGGGGCGTTGCTTTGCATGATCGGTTCTTTCCTGTTGGTGTGGATGACCCTTTTGAGGAAAGCAACTCGCGTGCCCATTGACTTCGGTCTCGTGATTCTCAATGTGCGAGAGTCCGTTCCATGCTGCTGCTGCGCGGATTCGCATACTTGGCGAGTCTCATGTGCACACATCAGAGACGTGGCAAGCAGTCGGTGTTAGGGCATCAAAAATAATAAGTGACGGTTTTACCGTAGTGGATCTTGTTAAAGATCCTGTTCTGGAGGGATCTTTAACAAGATCCACTACGCCAGTGATTGATCCCGCGTTGCTTAAGAACGAGCGGAAGAGAAGTGGCCGAACGCTCTGCGGCCGGAACGGTCTGGGCAATCGGTTGTGTGCCACTCAATTCCATGAAGAACCTAACCTTGACTTCACGCATCCTGTTCCACACCCCGTTCTGTCCCAGCTTTGATAAGGAGAATATTTCAGCCTACTTTTCTTGTGGCAAAAACTCGTCCAACGCTTCCATCAGCGGCACCATATACATCAGCGCCGGGCCGCCGTGCATGATCACGGCCATGAATCCCGCCGACACGATCTCGTCACGATTTGCGCCACTCTTGATCGCGTTCTTAACGTGTACTGCAATGCACCATTCGCATTGGCCAGCGACGGATATCCCGATATTGATTAATTCTTTTTCGCGACAGGTGAGCGCTGGCCCAGCTTCCGTTTTCTTAACGAAGGACAGGAAGGCCCCGGTCTCTGTCGGATACTCCTCCATCAGCCGTTTCGTAAGCGCGGTGACATCGTTGAGTTTATCGTTCATTTTGCCCATTGGTCATTCCCTTCGTCCTATGCATTGAAGTGGTTGCTTGGCGACAGCCCACTCGTGGCGTGAATGTTCGTATCGAACGCGAATAAGGATGCCAGGAACAATAAGTGACGGGTTTACCGTAGTGGATCTTGTTAAAGATCCTGTTCTGGATGGATCTTTAACAAGATCCACTACGCCAGTTATTGATCCCGCGTTGCTAAGCATCCCATCGGCAGGCCTATGATTTGCTTGCGAACTGAACGATCTGCTGCGTGCTGATCGCTCCGGATTGTCGTGCAATCTCTTTCCCACCTTTGAATAGAATCATCGTTGGGATGCCACTAATCTGGAACTGAGACGATGTCACGGGCGCGGCTTCGGTATCCACCTTGGCGAGGATCACTTTGGCAGCGAGAATCCCCGCGGCTTCTGCGAACGCCGGAGCCATCATGCGACAAGGACCGCACCACGACGCCCAGAAATCCACCAGTACCGGCAGCTCCGTTTTCGCAATGAACTTTGCGAAGGTGCTTTCATCCAAGTCAACGGGATGGGGCGGCAAGAGAGGCTGTTTGCACTTTCCGCAGACCGGACCATCATGCAGCTTCGACGCGGGCACGCGATTCACGGTGGAACAGTGGGGACATACGATATTCATACTGTAACGATTCCTATTGTGTCGTTTCTTGCAGGGTGAGTCATCCCGAAATTCGGTCTTCCATTTCTCCGATTCTAACTGTTGTCTTCAAGACGGCGTCGGGATTGAGGGAAATGCTGTCGATGCCTTGTGCGACGAGGAATTCAGCAAACTCGGGATAGTCGCTTGGCCCTTGGCCGCAGATACCGATTTTTCGCCCCATTTTTTTGGCGGATTGAATTGCCGACCGGATGGTCGCCATGACCGCCGGATCGCGTTCATTGAAGATATGAGCCACGATTTCGGAATCTCGATCAACACCCAACGTCAATTGAGTCAAGTCGTTCGAGCCAATCGAAAATCCGTCAAAGATTTCCGCGAACGCTTCGGCTTGAATCACATTGCTGGGGATTTCGCACATGACATAGATCTCGAGTCCGTTCTCGCCTCGTGCGAGTCCATTTTGGGCCATCACTTCCTGAACTCGCTTCCCTTCTTCGACCGTGCGGCAGAATGGAATCATCAATTTGACATTCGTCAGTCCCATTTCGTCCCGCACTCTCTTCATCGCTCGACACTCCAACCGAAAGGCGTCGCGATATCGCTCGTCGTAGTAGCGTGACGCTCCGCGGAATCCGAGCATCGGGTTTTCTTCGGTCGGCTCGAACTGGCGGCCGCCAATAAGATTGGCGTATTCATTTGTCTTAAAGTCGCTCATCCGAACGGTCACGTCCTTCGGAAAGAAGGCGGCTGCGATCATGCCCACGCCTTCGGCCAGCCGATCGACAAAATACTGTGGCTTGTCGGTATACCCGGCTGTCAGTTGTTCGATCTCAGTACGCGCCGCTGGATCGGTGAGTTGGTCCAATTTCAGGAGCGCCAGCGGATGCACTTTGATGTGGTTGTTGATGATGAATTCCATCCGAACCAAGCCGACGCCATCGTTGGGGATGAAGGACTGGGAGAACGCCTCATCGGGATTGGCGAGAATCATCATGACTTTTGTCTTGGGACGCTTCAGGTCGTCTAGCTTGGTTTCTTCCACCTCAAAGGGAAGCAGTCCCTCGTAGACAACGCCGGTGTCACCTTCTGCACAGGAGACGGTGACCTCTTGACCATCGTGAAGCAACTCGGTTCCTCGAAGTGTTCCGACGATCGCGGGCAGCCCCAGTTCGCGACTGACAATCGCGGCGTGACAGGTTCGACCACCGCGGTTGGTTACGATCCCCGCAGCCCGTTTCATGATCGGTTCCCAATCGGGATCCGTCTTCTCAGTAACAAGTACTTCTCCCTCTTGGAATTCGCCCAGGCGACTGGCGTCGGCAATCACTCGGACCCGCCCATGACCGATGCGTGAGCCAACGGCGCCGCCGGTGACGATGGGTTTGCTGGTCCCGTTGAGATGATATGTTTCGAGCACATTCATGGACCGTTGCGACTGAACGGTTTCTGGCCGAGCCTGGACGATGAACAGCTCCCCGGTGTTTCCGTCTTTAGCCCATTCCATGTCCATGGGACACGGATGGCCTTTTTTCGCACTGTAGTGATCCTCGATTTGGCATGCCCAACGAGCCAAGGTGAGAATGTCATCGTCGCTGACGGCGAATCGTGTGCGTTCTTCAGGGGGAACGGGAACGTTCTTTGTAAGCTTGCTGCCGCCGATGTCGTAGACCATCTTGATTTCTTTGGTACCGATCGACTTCTTCAAGATTGGCCGGTAGCCACTTCGCAAGGTGGGCTTGAAGACGTAGTACTCGTCGGGGTTCACCGCACCCTGTACCACGTTCTCACCAAGTCCGTAGGCGGCATTGATGAGCACTGCATCACGAAAACCGCTTTCGGTGTCCAGCGAGAACATCACGCCGGACGTACCGAGGTCAGAGCGAACCATCACCTGAACCCCGACCGACAAAGCGATCTGGTTGTGATCGAATCCCTTGTCCACGCGATATGAGATTGCACGATCGGTAAACAACGACGCAAAGCAACGCCGACAGGCATCCAATAACCCCGATTCGCCCCGGACATTCAAATAGGTTTCTTGCTGTCCGGCAAAGCTCGCATCGGGCAGGTCCTCCGCTGTTGCGCTGCTGCGAACGGCCACGTCGATGGGCTCGCCGCGACCTTCGCTGAGGCGGCGATATGCTTCACAAATCGCGTCTTTGAAGTCGGTGGGGAACTCGGTACTCAAAATCAACCGACGGACGGCGCGGCCGCGTTGGCGCAGGTTCTCCATATTCCCCGAGTCCAGGTCTGCGAGAACCTGGGCAATCTTGTCATCCAACCCAGCCTGCTGGAGAAAAGTCCGATACGCCGCTGCGGTGGTTGCAAATCCATTGGGAATTCGCACGCCATCCGGAGTCAGTTCACGGTACATTTCGCCCAACGATGCGTTCTTACCGCCAACGCTTGGAACATCGTCAATCCCGATTTGGTCGAACCAGCGGACAAGATCAACAGCGGACATGGGAGTCTCCAAGCGATACGTGAATTGAGTTGTTGCGCTACGATCAAGGCAAAGACTGTGCCACTGCTCCACACACCAACGCAGGCATCGGTGTGCGGAATGGGCACTCGTGTGCCCGCAGAATGGAAGATTCCAGCGTGGTTGTTGCCCAACTCAGGCGTTTTGCAATGCCCAGGCGTTCTCTGGTTTGCAGCGCAACCTCTCTGCAAGGCTGCCCGTTTCACAAATCGGAGCAGCCAGTGTGTCATAGTCGCACACTTGTGCGGCGTGACAGGGAACGGTCGCAACGGTTGTAACGGTCGTTAGGAGCCGAATGTTCTATATTTACCGGTGCTGCCGCAGATGACGATGAGAGGGAAAGTCGTGTCTTTCGCGACGAATTGCGTTGTTTCAATGTCAACGTTTATCGAGAACTTTTCGCGATCTGGCATCTAATCACATGCGTCCATTTCAACAAAAATCATTTTTTGCGATTCTGTTTGTCCTTTTGTGTTTTGTCGGGTGTGCCGGTTCAGGAGTGCGCCGAACCGCTCGCAATACTGCGCAACCGAGTCCCGATCCGGGGTCAGCGGAAGTTGGCGGCAACGCATCTGACGCCCTGTCTGAGTCAAACATCGAGCTGGCTAGCTTCAACGACAGTGAAAGCAAGCTGGATGAGAGTCTGGGCGATTTTTTAGTGGAGGAGCATGTCCAGGAAGTTGGTCAGGCCGAATCGGACACCCTCCCAGACATTGCCAGCGTGATGCCCTTGATCGCGGGGGAAGGCGGCGAGTCGATCCAAGACGCTTGGGCGATTGCCATCGCGGTCAACGAGAAACTGCAATCAAAGCGAGACGTCACGGGGGCTGCCGTTTATACTCACGAAGCCGCCAAGTCAGCTCGTTTGCCATCACTGCGAACGTTCAACGCCTACACTGCGTTGGATAAAACGCCAGGCATCTCGGTGAGCCTCCCCGGGTTTGCTGCGGTGCCCTTTGGCTCATTGCCCATTGGAGAGAAAGATTTCTTCGCATCGGCAACGCTGGCATCCGTTCCGCTGTACACCAGCGGAAGAATCTCCAGTGCGATCGACGCATCGGCAGCGAACGTCAACGCAACCAAGTTTGACCAGCGTTCGGGTGTCCATGATCTCAAAATGGAGGTTGCCGAAGCGTACGTCCAAGTGCTGAAAACAAAGAAACTGGTTGAAGTCGCTCGATTGAGTGTGGAGACACTGGAAAAGCACTTGGTTGACGTCGAGGATTTGTTTGGCGAAGACGTCGTCTCCCGGGCCGATGTGCTGGCGGTAGAGACGGCGCTCTCCGAATCGCAAGACAATTTCTTGGAGGCGACCAATGGACTGGATCTCGCCAGTGCAGCCTACAATCGGCTGGTGGGGCGACCATTGGACCAACCGGTGATACTGGCGGAGCTGATGACTGCGGGGCAGCCTGTTTACTCAGGTCCTGAGGAGTTGACGGCGATGGCCATGGCACAGCGCAGCGAGCTCAAGGCGATCGCTTGCAAGTCCAACGCGCTTCGCCATCAAGCCAATCAGGAATTGGCGGCAAAAGGTCCTCAGATCGGGGCGCTCGGTGGGTTCCACTACCTCGAGAACAGCTTCCTCACCCATCAAGACCTGTGGTCGGTCGGGATCGCTGGGGAATGGACCATGTTTGATGGCGGCATGGCCAAGAACAAGGCTGCGGCATTCAAGCAACAATCTTCTGCCCTGGCCCGCTTGCAGCGTGACCTAAGTAGTCGCATCGCATTGCAAGTGCGGCAAGCTTGGCTGAGCCTGCAGAACGCGAAGAAACGGATGGAAGTCGCTGAAACGTCGGTCCAGCAAGGCGAGGAAAACCTGCGAGTCGCGTTGGATCGTTACCGCGAGGAAGTCGGCACGAACACCGAGGTGCTCGATGCCCAAACGTTGCTGGCGAGTCGTCGCAGCAGTTTCTACGCGGCCAGTTATGACGCCGCTCTCGCCCGTATTATGCTGGATCGAGCAACGGGAACGATCTAGGACAGGGGCGAGGACGGAGCGGCCGATCGTCGTTTCCGTCCGCCATTTCCCGCTCGCCGCCCAGCCTGCGTCACCGGGAAAATGTGTGGACTGGCACAGGCATTGCTCCCGAGCAGGACCAGCCGCGAATGTATTCAGGGTCAACGAGGTGGGTTGCTCACTTCACTGAGGGTGATCGTGGCTGATTCAAGCAACCGGAACGCGTCACGATGGCGAAATTCATCAAGCATATTTTCACGATCCTCATACTGGCGGGTGTTGCTGCGGGCGGGTACTTCGCGTGGGACCGGTGGGGACGCGTCGAGTCGTTACCGGAAGGTTTGATTCAGGCCAACGGACGGATCGAGGGGGATCATGTCACCATCGCCAGCAAGTTTGCTGGCAAGATCAACGAACTGCTCGTCCGCGAGGGCGACAGTGTCCAGCCAGGACAGGTGCTCGCTCGCTTGGACTCCGAACAAGTCAAAGCGAAGGTGCACCAAGCCGAGCAGGCAGTGGCGGCTGCCCACGCTCAGCACCATGCCGCAGAAGCCGCATTGGATCTACTCCAGCGAGAAGTCCCGCTGATGGTGGAGACCGCCGAGGCATCCGTGGAGCACGCGTTAGCGGTCCTCGCCAAAGCCAAAGCTGCCGAGGAACAGTCCGCTCGGGATGCCGAGCGTTTTGCCAAACTCGCTGAGCACGGAACCGTCGACAAGCGAAAGAGCGAGGAGGCCGAACTCGGGTGGACGGTCGCGAAAAACGATGTTCGCGTGGCTGAGACCGCAGTAACGCAAGCGGAAAAGCAACTGGCCCAGGCCAATCTTGGCGAACAGCGTATCCGTGCCAAAACCGCACAGGTTGCCGCGGCTGCCGCACAGGTCGCCGGCGCGGAAGCGGCGCAAGATGAAGCCCAGAGCGTGTTGGATGACTTGACCATCAGGGCTCCCTCTGCGGGAGTCATCACGACGCGCGTCGTCGATGCGGGCGAAGTTGTCGCCGCAGGTTCCCCTCTGTTCGACGTCGTCAATCTCGACCGGCTGTACTTAAAGGTCTACGTTCCCGAAATAGAGATCGGACGCCTCCGACTCGATCTTCCGGCACGCATTTACACCGATGCGTTTCCTGACAAACCGTTTCCAGCCCAGGTTCGCTATATCTCTTCCCGCGCCGAGTTCACGCCCAAGGAAGTGCAGACTCCCGATGAACGCGTCAAGCTCGTCTACGCCATCAAGCTCTATCTCGATCAGAACATCGATCATCAACTCTCCCCCGGCTTGCCCGCTGACGCAGTCATCCGTTGGAAGAAAGAGGCACCATGGGCGAAACCGCAATGGTAGGTTCACAGACAGCTGATGATTTGGCTGACATTGCCCCAACAAGTCACACCGAGATCGACTCACCAGAAGACGAGCCGATCGTCCGCGTCAAAGATTTTCATAAATCCTATGGCCGGCAGGTCGCCGTCAACGGCATCGACCTGGAGATCCGGCGGGGTGAAATCTACGGACTGATCGGTCCCGACGGTGCTGGCAAAAGCAGCCTAATGAAAGCGGTCGCTGGCGTGCTGACCTACGACAGTGGTTCGGTCGATGTATTTGGTGTTCGAGTGGATTCAGAACGCTCCGCCGAAACGATCAAGGACCGGATCGGGTTGATGCCGCAGGGGCTTGGTTTGAATCTCTATGCCGATTTGTCGATCGAGGAAAATGTTGACTTCTTTGGCCAGATTCGACTGGTTCCCCAGGACGTTCTTCGGCAGCGAAAACAACGGCTGCTGGAGATGACGCGGCTCGACAAGTTTCGCGATCGACCGATGAAGAACTTGTCTGGCGGGATGAAGCAAAAGTTGGGGTTGGTGTGTTGCCTGATTCACCATCCCAAACTCGTGATCTTAGATGAACCCACCACTGGGGTGGATCCGGTGTCTCGGCGCGACTTCTGGAGCATCCTGGCCAAACTGTTGCGTGAGGAGCAGATCACGGCATTGGTCTCGACCGCATACATGGATGAAGCCACTCGCTTTCATCATGCGGCCCTGATGTTCGATGGTAAGTGCTTGGCCCGCGGCGAACCCGACGAAATCGCTGCCTTGGTGCCCGGCCGAGTTGTGCGGACGAAAGCGGAGCCTCAAGCCAAAGCGTTAGCGAGTTTGAAGACCGCGTTTCCTCAATCCGAAGCTGTGGGACCGTGGCTACGTGTTTTTGTGGATGATGCCGACGACAAGCAAGCATCCGCTGCTGTGGTTGCTCAAATCAGCGACTGCCAACCCAGTGAAATGCATGTCGCTCAACCGGACCTGGAAGATGTCTTCATTGCCCTGTTGCGCCGCCGCGGGCTGACGGATGAAGATAATGGCGCGTCGCTCACGCAATTAGCTCCCGCAACCTCGCCAAAGCCGGAGGGGCTTGCGATGGAAGCACACGACCTCGTTCGACAATTCGGCAAGTTTCGCGCGGTTGATGGAGTCAGTTTCCGCGTCGAACAAGGTGAGATTTTCGGTTTATTGGGAGCCAACGGGGCTGGGAAAACGACGGTCATCAAGATGCTCACCGGGCTGATACCGCCCACCTCGGGTACGGGCAGGGTCGCGGGAGCCGACATGCGCCGGGCAAGTCAATCCATTAAAGAGCGTATCGGCTACATGTCGCAATCGTTTTCGCTATATCAGGATCTGACCGTTGTCGAAAACATTCGATTGTACGCGGGCATCTATGGTCTTTCGCGTCGCGAAGCTCGCCGGCGCACCGACTGGATCATCGAGATGGCTGGCCTGGCGGGTCGTGAAAATGCTCTGTCGGGAAGTCTCCCGATGGGCGTTCGTCAACGCCTGGCAATCGGCTGCGCACTGGTTCACCGCCCACAAGTTCTCTTTTTGGACGAACCTACCTCAGGTGTTGACCCCATTGGTCGACGACGATTGTGGGACATCATTTTTGAATTGTCACGCAATGAAGGTGTCGCGATCCTGGTCACGACCCACTACATGAGTGAAGCTGAACATTGCGATCACATCGCGATGATGTATGCCGGTCGTGTGTTTGCAGACGCATCGCCAACAGAGCTGAAAGCCAATTTGCGTCAGGACTCCGGCCAGTTGCTCGAAGTCAGCACGGATAACCCGCTCGCGGCGTTGGACATCATGGAGTCTTCGGGGTTCGATGGGGTTTCGTTGTTTGGAAAACGGATTCACCTGCTAGCACCGAATCTGGTGGAAGCCGAAAAACGTGTCCGCGAGACTCTCGATCGGAAACAGATCCAAGTCCTGTCCGTTTCCGAGCAGCCGATCACCATGGAAGACGTATTCGTCAATCGGGTTCTCGCCCTGGAAAAAATAGACGCTGAGAAAACAGATGTTGTGAAGTCCGACGAGGCGAAAGAATGAATCTCAAGCGTGTTGCCGCAACGGCATCGAAAGAATGGCGAGAGATCGTTCGCGATCGTCTATTTTTGGCGCTGACATTTCTCGTTCCGACGTCACTCATGCTGGTGGTCGGATACGGGTTGTCACTGGATGTGGAAGACATCCCGCTGGCGATCGTTGACCGAGATGGATCGAACCTTAGCCGAGAGTATTCGCATCGGTTTATCGATTCGCGCTACTTTGACTTCAAGGGCTATGCCTTGGACCGCCACGCATTGCCTCCATTGTTGGAGGATAACAAGATTCGCGCCGCAATCGTGATCCCTGAGAACTTTCAAAAAGAGCTTCTTGCGGGCCGTCCGGTGGTGGTGCAAACGCTGATCGACGGGACATTTCCATTCCGTGCGCAAACGATCAAAGGCTACGTATTGGCAATGAATACGGCGTTCACCAGCGAGATGCTGGCGATGTACGTCTCCAAGAAGCGGGGGATCTCTCTCGGCGAGGCAGCCAGACGCCTGCAGCCGGTCAAATTCCAAACTCGGTATTTATACAACCAAAGTATGCGGAGCAGTTGGGCTCTCGCGCCGCGTTTGATCATGGTCATTCTGATGATGACACCACCGTTCTACACCGCCCTGGGGATTGTCCGTGAGAAAGAACGTGGCTCGATCTACAACATCTATTCATCGACGGTCAGTCGACTGGAGTTTCTCGTCGGGAAACTAATTCCGTACGTCGGAATCTCGGCCGCCAACGCGGTGATCCTCTTCTTGCTGGCGACTCAATTGTTTGGTGCGCCCTTCAAAGGCAGCCTGCTGTTCTTCATTCCGGCGACGTTGCTCTACATCATCTGCACCACAGGGCTCGGCTTGGTGGTATCGGTCTTGGTGCGGACCCAAGTGGCGGCGATGGTGGTGACGTTCATCGTGACGGTGATCCCTTCGATCCTCTACTCAGGCGTCGTCGTGCCCATCGAATCGCTCGGCGAGACCGCGCAAATGACCGCCCACGCACTGCCGGCGATGTATTACACGAACATTATCGTGGGTGCATTCATGAAAGGGGTGGGGCTACGAGAACTCTGGCCCGACGTTCTTGTCCTGACAGTCTATGCGGCCGCATTGATGATGATTGGATACAGCATGTTTCATAAACGGCCGAGCACATGAGTACGCCCCCATCCACGATCGAGCACGCCGGACATCCCGGCTCCACAGACGCGCATTCTACGCAGGCGGAAGCACGGTCGGCTCCATGGCGAACGAACGCCCTGCGAGGCTTCGTCGTGTGGTGGAATCGGATGCGCGTGATGACGACGAAGGAGTATTTGCAACTCTATCGCGATCGTATTTTAATTGCGTTCATGATTTACGCGTTCACATTGGAAGTCTATCTCGCGGGGTCAGGCGTCAGCATGCAACTCCAGGACGCGGGAATGAGGGTCCACGATTCTGATCATAGTTTTGCATCGCGAGAATTGATTCACCGATTCCGCCCGCCCCAATTTCGAATTGATGGCGAAGTGTTCAACGAAAGCGAAAGCATCGAACTTCTCGACCGTGGCGAGGCAATGATGGTGCTGGATATTCCGCCGCAGTTTCAGGAAACCTTGCTCAGCGGCCAAACCGCGATGTTGCAAATGCAAATCGACACCTCCAATCCCGTCCTCGGGTTTCTTGCCTCCAGCTACGGTCAACAAATCGTTGGCCAGTATGGTCTCGAAACAGCAATGGAACGTGAAGGCATGAATATCAACGGGCTCGCCGCGCCGATCATTCATGAAGAGCATCGTGTTTGGTACAACGCCAATCAGAATGATGCCTGGTTCATGTCGCTGGTCGAAATGCTGAATGTGATCACCATGTTTGCGATTTTGCTTCCCGCATCTGCCATGGCTCGCGAGAAGGAACGTGGCACGGTCGAGCAACTGTTGGTGTCGCCGTTGTCAACGTTTCAGATGATGTTCCCGAAGGTACTTGCGATGACGTCGGTGATTCTGGTGGGAACCTTTCTCACGATCCATCTGATCTTGCAACCGTTCTTTGGCGTCCCCTTTCGCGGCAGTCTGACTCTCTTCATGGCCGTGACGGCGATTTACGTTTTCACGACGGCGGGGATTGGAATGCTGCTCGCAACGATCGCCCGGAATCTTGCTCAGGTAGGCATGCTGACGGCGTTGATCTTTGTCCCGATGGTGTTTTTGTCGGGTGCATGGACACCTCCCGAGAACATGCCGCCGTTTTTGCGAGCGGTCAGTTCCGTCGCTCCATTGCATCACTACATCGACGCCAGCCTGGGCATCATGCTCAAAGGCTCAGGCATCTCGCTCCTGTGGGACTCCATCCTGGCGATTGCCGTATTTGGATTGGTCATCTACGGGCTCAGCATGGGATATTTCCGCAGGCAATTTGGTTGATTCGCGGTTTTACCAAGCCAGTGCCGCTCGAGTGCCAGGGTTCCGCGTTGGCACTCGATGCGCAGCATCACGATACCCTCGCCGCCAGCGAAGCGATTACACCGCGAACGGGTTCGACGGTCGCCTCGGCATGATGGCACCGACGGTATCAAATTTGCTTTGTATCTTTCTCCATGAACGATCCATTCAATGCGAGCGAGTCTATGCAGTCATCAATCAACGACGAACTAACCGATTGGTTCGATAGTTTTCAAGAAGTCGTGGACCGGTATGGCAAAACCGAATCAACACGTTTGCTGAGTGCCCTGCGCGATCAAGCACAGCGTCTGGGCGTGCCAGTCGAGTCATCGCTGCACACGCCTTATGTCAACTCGATTGCGCCCTCCCAGCAACGCGAGTACCCTGGCGATGGGGAAATCGAGCACCGCTTGCGTGGTCTCATTCGATGGAACGCCATGGCGTTGGTCGTGCGCGCGAATCGGCACACCCCCGGCATCGGAGGGCACATTTCGACATATGCCTCCGCCGCTACTCTTTTCGAAGTCGGCTTTCACCATTTTTTTCATGCCCGCAGCGACGATCATCCTGGCGATTTCGTTTACCTCCAAGGACACGCTTCGCCAGGCGTCTACGCCCGCGCCTTTCTCGAGGGGCGTCTCAGCGAACAACAGCTCGAGCGATTTCGCCGCGAATCACCACGGGAAACCGGCTTGCCCTCGTACCCGCACCCTTGGTTGATGCCCGACTTCTGGCAGTTCCCGACCGTCTCGATGGGTTTGGCGCCGATGATGGCGGTCTATCAAGCGAGATTTCTGCGCTACCTGCAGGCTCGCGACGTCGTCGATACATCCAAGTCGCATGTCTGGGCGATGCTTGGCGACGGGGAAATGGACGAACCCGAATCCGTCGGTGGGTTGTTGCTGGCCGCCCGTGAAAAACTCGATAACTTGACTTTTGTTGTCAATTGCAACCTGCAACGACTCGATGGCCCGGTGCGTGGAAATGGCAAAGTGCTCCAGGACCTCGAAGGAATCTTTGCGGGTGCGGGTTGGAACGTTATCAAAGTGGTGTGGGGGAGTGAGTGGGATGAACTGTTGGCTGCCGATCAATCAGGACAACTTATCGAGCGAATGAATGAGACCGTCGATGGTGAATACCAAATGTACGCTCATGAATCGGGGAGCTACCTCCGGGAGCACTTCTTCGGCAAATCACCGACGTTGCAAAAGCTTGTCGAGCATCTATCCGACGAACAGCTTCACCGGCTCAGTCGTGGTGGCCATGACCCTCGCAAAGTGTTTGCAGCGTACGATGCTGCGGTGAATTTTCAGGGCGCGCCGACCGTCGTGTTGGCCAGTACTGTCAAAGGCTATGGCATGGGTACCGCCGGCGAAGCTCTCAACACAGCACATGCAAAAAAGAGCATGACGACGGAGCAATTGCTGGCCTTTCGCACGCGATTCAACGTGCCGATCAGTGACGAGCACGTCGCCGAGATTCCCTTTTACAAGCCGCCCCAGAACAGTCGTGAAATCCAGTATCTGCAGGATCGCCGGCGTGAACTGGGAGGCTACTTGCCCGCGCGAGCGACCCAGTCTCCGACCCTGCCCATCCCGCCGCTGGAATCCTTTGCCTCATTGCTGGAAGGGTCTGGCGATCGCCCCGCGGCCACGACCATGGCTTTCGACAGGGTGCTCGAACGCTTGATGGGCAATGATTCGATCGGCGATCGGATCGTGCCGATCGTCCCCGATGAAGCACGCACGTTCGGACTCGAAGGAATGTTTTCTCGACATGGCCTCTACTCACCCGACGGCCAACTCTACGAAAGCGTCGATGCAGGCACACTGACACAATACAGCCAAACGATCGATGGACAGTTTTTGGACGAGGGCATTACCGAGGCGGGTTCGATCGCCTCTTTCATTGCCGCTGGTACCGCGTATTGTCATCTGCAAACGCCGATGATTCCGTTCTACGCTTTCTATTCGATGTTCGGTTTCCAGCGTGTCGGCGATTTCCTGTGGGCCGCCGCCGACGCTCAAGCCAAAGGGTTCTTGCTCGGCTGCACTGCCGGGCGAACCACGTTGATGGGGGAAGGATTGCAGCACGGTGACGGCCACAGTCCGCTGGTCGCCTCAACCATTCCAACGCTGCAAATCTATGACCCTGCGTACGCGTACGAAGTTGTTGTCATCATCCAAGAAGGCATGCGTCGGATGTACGAGCAGAACGAAAATATTTTCTACTATCTGACACTCTACAACGAGAGCTACCCGATGCCGCCCATGCCCGATGGAGTGCATGACGGAATCTTGCGAGGTATGTATGAAGTTCGAGGTGAGGATGCAGGCGGTGACCAGGGTTCGGCAAGGCCCCAGCTGTTTGGCAGTGGGGCGATTCTCAACGAAGCACTGCACGCGCAGCGATTGCTCGCCGAAGAGTTCCATGTACCCAGCGATGTCTGGAGTATTACCAGCTACAACCTGTTGCGCCGCCAGGCAATGGCGAGCGATCGCGAAAATCGACTGCGGTCGCCGGCGAAGCCCCGGCGCAACTTCATACAACAAAAACTCGCCGGCCGCCAAGGTCCCTACGTTGCCGCGACCGACTACATGGCAATCGTACCCGACCAAATTGCAGCTTGGATCCCGGGACGCTATGTCACTCTAGGCACCGATGGGTTCGGTCGCAGCGATACCAGGGAGGCGATGCGAGAGCACTTTGAAATCAACGCGAACCACATTGCCTATGCCGCACTCGCGGCGATGGCTGCGGACGAAACGTTCGACCGAAGCCGTTTGCCGGACGCGAGGAAGACGCTGAGTATTGACCCAGACAAACTGGACCCCGTCGGGCTCTAGGCGCCCGGGGACACAGGCCGACGGTTGTGTGCGAAGCGGGCAACCGAGTCGGTTGGAGACTCGGGAGGCGTGGCGAGTAGGCGAGTCTCGGCGAGATTCGCCTACTCATTCAGAACCGTCGGGCGTGGGGCTACTCCGACGCCTTGGCGTCGTCTTTCCCCGTTGCCATTTCCTTGATTTCCTCGAGCATTTGCTCCATCCGTTCTTTTTGCTTGCCTTCGGACAGCTCGATCGCTTTGCCCTGGGCCTCGATCGCTTTGTCGAAATCGGACATCGACGCACTGATTTGAGCGATGCACAAATACATCAGCGGCTTGATTTCGTCGTCAGCTTTATCGACATCGGCCTCAAGTGCTGTGATCGTTTCGGCGGCGAGTGGCCCCGGGTCGGTGCCTTGCTGCATGGACGACATCAGGCCAAATCCGAACTGGGTGACCGCGCGGGCGTCGCCTTTGGCATCGGCGATCTGTTTGCGGAAGAAGTTCAATACCTCATCAGAAGTGTCGCCCGCATCCAATCGCAGGTTGTATCGGAAGTTGGTGAGTTGCTCGCGAATCATGTCTGTCTTCGGATTGTCGGCCTTCATTTCTTCGAGGACCTTGTCGACGACTTTGATTGCGTCGTCAAACTTGCCGGTGCGGGCGAGCTGATTGACTTTTTGCATTGCAGCCATCAGTTGCTGCTCCTGCTTCATTTGCTCTTTGTAAGCTTCGCGATCCCAAGTGCCCGCGACGACCTCGCCGAGTGGTTCGTCGATCTCCATCGGGTGGCCGATCCATTCCACCAAGCCGGTCTTGCCGACGAGGAATGCACAGGGGATGCCGTTTTGCCCTGCGGCTAGCATGTAGTCAGCGCTGACGGAGCCATCGGGATCGGTAGTGATCGTGTAGGCGCTGGTCAGTTCGCCGAAGGTTTCATCTTTTCCGGGATAGGGTTTCGCCATCAGTGCATCGACGGTTTCGACATCTTCGTCGGAGATACTGACGATCTGCATGCCTTCGCCGCGATACTTATTTTGCAGTTCGACGAGGTGGGGCATGCTGGAGATACAGGGGCCACACCAAGTCGCCCAAAATTCGACGATGTAAATTTTGTCCTTTTCGAATTTCGTGACCTTGCCGAGACCATCCTTGGGTTCGTGCACATAGTGCTCGATGTCCAATTCGGGCGCTTTGTCACCGATGTGCAGGGTCACCTCGGCCGATGCCGGTCGGGGCGCGAGGAGGAGTCCCGTGGCGGCAACGGTACAGGCAAGCGTAAGGGCGAAACGGAGATATCGGCGGTTCATGCGGAAACCTGAGCTAGTTAATAGTTGAGAGAGTGAGAACGCGATCGGCTACGCGACCGCTACGTCAGAATACAGGTGGGAAGTCGGCCCGTCGAGTGTGGCCTTCTTTCTCATAATGGCGGTTGAGCTGAATCTTCCGCCGCCATCTCGGCTTGCCGCAGCGCTTCGGCGAGAGTTTCAATTTGCTGCAAATCAAGTGCTTCGGCGCGAGTCGTCTCACCATGTCCGAGCGACGCGAGGACCTCATCCACGGCGGCCTTTTCCAAGCGACCCTTGAACGCGCTGATGACGACGCTACGGAGGAATTTGCGGCGATGGAAGAAGAGAGAACGCACCGTTTGGTGGAAGTACGCCAGGTCAGGGATCGCGTCGCGGCGAGCATGATCGAGGTCGAGACGGATGATTGCCGATTCGACTTTCGGCCGTGGCCAGAACACACCAGGCGACAGGATGCGCACGATTTCAGCGTGGCACATGGACTGCACCCACACGCTCAGGGCACTGTAGTCCTTCGTGCCCGGAGAGGCGATCATTCGCTCAGCGAGTTCCTTTTGAATCGTCACGACGATGCGATCTGGCGGCGGTGATTCATGCAACAGGTTGCTGATGATCGGTGTCGCGACGTTGTAAGGTAAATTTGCGACGAGCATAAACCGGCCGCCCTCGGGCAACCTCGCCTTGGCGTCGCGGACGCTCTCCATGATGTCGCTGCGGAGCGAATTCTTGTTCCGCAACGCATCGCCTTGGATGAGTTTAACGTGCGGGTAGTCGGCCAATTCCTCGCCGGCGAGTTGATGCAGGTTTTTATCAATTTCCACTGTCAGAATCGCACCGGCTTGCTCAGCCATGATCGCTGTCAGCGAGCCGACACCGGTGCCGATTTCCAGCACCAGATCGCGTTTGGTCAGTTCCGCGGAGCGGGCGATCAATTCGACCAGGTTGAGGTCAACCAGGAAATTCTGGCCGTATTTGGAAACCGGTCGTAGCCCGGCCGACGCCAGTCGCTCGGAGAGGTAGCTGACGGTTTGCCGCGGTCCCTGCTGGGCTCGTTTCGCTCGAATGTAGGCCGCGTGCGAGGTGTCGGTCGGCGCGTCGTCCGCAGCCGGCGGCTTTTTCGGCTTGGGTTTCGCGGGGGTGGGTGATGCCGCGCCCGCGGCGGCAGGCGGTCGCCGATGCCGGCTCCGGTCGCGGTTGAGCTGGATCGGCTCGACCGGCTGGGCGGCAGGTTCGTCGGCGGGTTGACCAGAAGGGTCGTCTGCGGGTTCTACGTCGTCGGGAGAGTTCATCGGTTTTGTTTTTCAGTTTCCGCGGTGCTGCAGGCTGCGCTGCACGTATTTGGCAAGGATATCAGTTTCTAGGTTCACCGTATCGCCCACGATACAGCGGCCGAGGGTCGTGGCAGCGAGTGTGTGGGGGATCAGGGCGACGGTGAAATAGGGATCGTCGGCGTCCCCCACGTCGACGACCGTCAGACTGATCCCGTCGACCGTGATGCTGCCCTTGGCGACGATCTGGTGAATGTATTCACCGGGGATACGGAATTTCAAGTTGGACCAGGGCGGGTCGTCGGTCCGCTGGATCAATTCGCCAATCGCATCGACATGCCCGGTGACGTAATGCCCACCCAGCCGATCGCCGACGGCGAGGGCACGCTCCAAATTCACCCGCGAAGCCCCCGGGGAGAGCTGTCCGAGGTTGGTCCGCAGCAGCGTTTCCTCGCCTGCCTCAAAGGAGAATCGCTCAGCGTCAATCTCAACGACCGTCAAGCAGCAACCGTTGATCGCGATACTATCGCCGATCTGCACGGCGTGCGGTTCGTCGGCGGCGCAGAAGGCTGGCGCAGCAACCGTGATCCGTTTACCAGGAGGTTGGTCGTCGATCGCGACCACCTCGGCGAGGGTTTCGATCAATCCGGTGAACATGGACGGGCAAGGTCGAATGAGATATGGGGCGGGGTATTCAATTTGCCGCTCATTGGACAAACTACGTCACGAAAGCACAACGCCCAGCGTTTTCCTCGTCCGTTTTTCTATTCGATTACTTCACCTCTCAACCACCAAAAAAACATGACACTGATTGAATCCATCCATGCCCGCCAAATTCTCGATAGCCGCGGCAACCCGACCATCGAGTGCGAAGTCACACTGATGGACGGAGCGGCCGGCCGAGCTGCCGTGCCGAGTGGCGCAAGCACAGGTATTCACGAAGCCTGGGAACTGCGTGACGGCGACAAGTCCGTCTTCATGGGCAAGGGCGTCACGAAAGCAGTCGAGAACGTTAACGGCAAAATCGCCGACGCTCTCGAAGGCATGGACGCGACCGACCAAGCCGCCGTTGACCAAGCGATGATCGACTTGGACGGCACGCCGAACAAGAAAAACCTGGGTGCCAATGCGATCCTCGGCGTTTCGCTGGCGACGGCCCACGCCGCCGCCGCGTCGACCAACCAGCCCCTGTTCCGCTATCTCGGCGGTTGTGGTGCCCGGATGCTGCCGGCACCGATGATGAACATCATCAATGGTGGCGAGCATGCGGACAATAACGTCGACGTGCAAGAATTCATGGTCATGCCGCTCGGATTCGAGCGATTCAGCGACGCCCTGCGAGCCGGCACCGAGATTTTCCATAACCTCAAAAAGGTGCTCACGGACAAAGGCTATAACACGGCCGTCGGTGACGAGGGCGGCTTCGCACCCGACCTGAAGAGCAACCAAGAAGCCCTCGACGTGATCATGACGGCGATCGATAAAGCCGGTTACAAGGCCGGTGAGCAGGTCTGGATCGCCTTGGACGCCGCCTCAACGGAGTTCTACGACAGCAAAACGGAGAAATACACGATCGATGGCAAGGAATTGTCGGGTGACGAAATGGTCGATTTCTTCGCGGATTGGTGCAATAAATACCCCATCTGCAGCATCGAAGACGGTTGCAGCGAAGATGATTGGGCCACCTGGAAAACGATGACCCAGAAGCTTGGCGACAAGGTTCAACTCGTCGGTGACGACCTGTTCGTCACCAATGTCGAACGACTGCAACGCGGTATCGACGAAGACATCGCCAACAGTATCCTGATCAAGGTCAACCAAATCGGCACGATGACTGAAACCATCGATGCGATCCAGTTGGCTCACCGCAATGGCTACACCTCAATCTCCAGCCACCGTAGCGGCGAAACCGAAGACAGCACGATCGCCGATTTGGCCGTGGCATTGTCGACCGGACAAATCAAGACCGGTTCGGCCAGCCGCTCGGACCGCATGGCGAAGTACAACCAATTGCTGCGGATCGAAGAATTGCTCGGCGACACCGCCCAGTACGGCGGACCGATCTTTGCTGCCAAGTGCAAGTCGTAAACGCGACTTAGACTTAATCGTTCGCCGGGCGACCTTGCAGTCACCGGCGAAGCGGCGGTGGGAAGCAGCCCATGCCAAATCCCGATGGTCAGCCACCGAGTGACTCGCGGCAGTCGGCCGCTTGACCGTCGCGGCAGTCGGCCAAGCAACCGTCTCGGCTCACCGAATCAACAGGGCCACGCTGCCGGACGTGAGCCCGGAGAACGCTTCGGCGATCAGCGAAGATCGCCTCGGCAATCAAGCTGATGGCCCCGTGCACACTCGGCAAGCGAGTAAGTTTCCGTCACCAAGTTCAGCCGGCACCGAGTTCGACGTCGATTTTGGCGTCGCGTGCCGCTTCTCGCAGCTTGGTTAAAGCCCGAGCTTCCAGCTGACGGACGCGTTCTTTCGTCACACCCATTTCGGCACCGACCTCTTTGAGCGTCAGTGGCTCGACACCACGTTGCAGGCCGAAGCGAGCGGAGATGATCTTTTGTTCACGCTCGTCGAGCCGGTCAAGGATGCGAGCGAGTTCGCGTTGCCGCTGTCGCTGCACGGTTTCTTCCGTGTACGGATCGAGCCGTTGGTCTTGATGAGCATCGAACATTTCCTCGCCACTGGTACGGAAACGGTCGCGGTGTTTGAACTCCTTGGGAATGGTCCGTGCGAAGTTCTTCATGATCGCCCACGTTGCGTAGGTACTGAACTTATTACCCCGCGAGTAATCGAACTTTTCGACGGCGCGGATCAACGACATGTTACCGTCGCTGATCAGCGAGAAGAAATCATCGGTGCTCGCCAAGTGACGTTTGGCGATGGAGACCACCAACCGCAAGTTCGCTTGCACGATTTTGTTCTTCACTCGCACGGCCTCCTCGTAGAGCGACTGAACTTGATCCATGGTGGCCGCATTGGTCTGGCCGCTGGCGATGAGTTCGTCCCGCAGCACACCGGCGCGGTGCTTGAGGTAGTTCATTTTGCGAAACAAGTGCCCTTCTTGCTCGCGATTGAGCAAGGCCACGTCGTAGAGTGCCGCCAGATAGCTGGGCAGGTCTGACGGGGTACGGGCTTTCCGCGACGCGGTGCCTTCGGGCATCTCGGCCAAGTATTCCGCTTCGCGACTGGTCGCTTCGAAGTCCTCGTTGTAGATATGGTCCAGGGGCAATTCAGTGATTTGTTGCATGCGGACTTCGTCGAGAATCCGGCGGATGCTCGAGCGGGTACGCTTGAAACGCTTGCACAACTGGGGAATGGTGGCGCCATGATTGTGCAGTTGAGCGATCACCCGTTTGTCTTCCTCGGTCAACGACTCGCGGTGATGTGGGAAAATCGCGAGTTTTTGATTCTTGACGTCGAAGTTTTTGAGTGTGTAGCGAATCGCCTCAGGCGAACGATCCATCTGCCCAGCGAGTTGCAAGGTAACCTCCGATAGGCTGGCGCCACCCTCAGCCAGCTGACGGGCACGCTCGATCATCTCGGACTTCTCTTCGCCACTTAGCTGGCTAAACCGTTCACCACGGCGAACCTTGTCACGGTTGGTCGCGATAAACCGATCCACGCTGCTCTGCAGGAAACCCACGCGTTTGCGTTTGCCAAACATGAACTTGCGGGCCACCAAACCAGCATCCCGCCAGCGACTGATTGTCTTGGTCGAAACACGAAATTTCTTTGCCAATTCGTCGACCGTCAGCACCCGCTCGCCAGCATCGTCCGCGTCCACGCAGGCCGATTCGGCGAGGTCTTCGACCAGCAAACGCAGGTCGTGCTGCAAGTCTGCCGATCGAATCGTTTGGCGCAGTTTGGAATCGGGGCGATAGTTCGTGATCCGGAAACACACGTAATCGATCACATAGTCGCGATCATCTACGATTTCACTGAGCAGTTTTTCTGCGAGCAGTCCTTGTTCAATTTTCTTGAGTCGGGGCGCGAACCGAGTCAGTTGGTCGCGAAGTTCGATCAGTCCGATATGACGATAGGTAGTATGCATAATCTCGAATTTCCCAGTGCTTGATCGTTTGTGTCTGTCTTTCCTTGCAACCCCGGCGGGTCGCCAACACATCAATCTGATTTGCTCGGGGATCGCCAAATCCATATGGCGATTGAATTAGGTTTGACCTGTCTGAGCAAACGATCCGATCCAGCGATCGGAAGTTTACCAGACACGTCAAGTGTTTCGAGTGGCTCCTTGCCACGCGACATCTTCTCAACGCTTCGAAATGGTTGATGAGGCAGTCGGCCCGCCGAACGTCCGGCGGTTTCATCCGATCGCGTCATTTCGAAGCAACGTGTTCAATGTCCTCTTAAGAGACCGCTAAACCGGGAAGTTTGTTCATCCAAAAGGATGGATTCCCTCAAAACCGGGCTCCCAGACGCACAACTCTCATGCGAACGATCTCACTACACTGAAACTTTCACGCCAAACGTGCTGCCACTCGACCAAAAGGGAGCCTTGACTTCGTAAGTGTCCGGTAAATCAGCGTGTTTTCGTCACGATAAAAACTTTCGAGTTTCCCCAGGTGTCGCGTAGATGCCGGATGATATTGTCACTTTTACAATCAGATTGAAACTTCTGCGTCTCAGAATGAGAATGCGGGTAATTCTGTGACAAGGATTCAATCGCTTGGCAGGTGTGTGCCGATTGTCCGAAGGTGCGGCGTGACTTGCGCCGTGATCTCCGAAATTTTTGCCTCCTTCTCCAATCGACTGGTCCGCTACTATGTCGCATCGTTCCCATCATGGAATCGTGTCCCACTCGTTGTCGCTCGAAGCACTGGTCGAAAAACTTCAGGAGGAAGGCATGCGGACCGTTCACCGTGGGGGCGAAGGGTACTCGCGGCGAGGGTTCTTGAGGTCGTTGTCGGGCGGCGGAGCAGTGCTGGCGTGCGCCGCGGCGGGAACGCTCGCGGGGGCCTCGTTGCCGGGGATCGTCGCAGCGGCAGACGCCACCGACGAGGTGCGATTGAGCGTCAACAAGGACCAGAATCTATTCCGGGTGCGGATGGAAATCGACGTCAAGGGCAACGTGAATCTGGTTGCCGATCCGCTGGTCCGAGACGGTAAGAAACGCATGTTGCCGCTCGAGGCCAAGTTGGCTCTCGATTTCGAAGAACGCTTTTTACGCCCCACCGGCGCAACGGCGGACTCGGCAATTCTCGCTGCGGAACGACAATTTCACGAAGCCGTCGGAACCAGTCGACTGAGCCGAACCGACCAGGAAATCCAACTGCGAGACTCGGTCCGCAGCGTGATCGCACGGCGGGACCAGTTGCCGGAAACGATCTACTCCGGCGACGATTATCTGACCCATGAAGAGGTTGACTTACTGCGGACCCCCATCTCCAGTGCTGCGGTCGACGCCTTGGTCCCGGAGCAGATGATGCGGGGCGGCGAAAAAGTCAAAATCGCATCCTCCGATTTGGTGTCGTTCTTCAATCTTTCCTCGATCGCCTCGAGCGATGTGGAGATGGAATTGATCTCCGCCGATGCAGCCGAAGCCAAGCTGCAATTGCGTGGGAAGATCGACGGCTCGGTCTCCGGCGTGCCCACGCAGTTGCGGGTCATCGGAAAACTGACCCTCGATCGCCGCGCCGGTGCGGTCACGTGGGCGGCGATTGCGATCCATGAAACGCGTGAGATTGGTAACGCCGAGCCAGGATTTGACGTGACCGCCACCATTCGGATGGTCCGCAAGCCATTGGCACGCGTCCAAACCTTGCCGTCGACCCCAGCGAAAATCGCGTTTAACGAACCCCCGCCCCAGGACCGTCTGCTCATCGCGATGTCGAGCGATCATGTGGGCGTGCAGGGATTGATGGACCGGCGCTGGCGGGTGATGAAGGATCTCCCCGGCGAAGCGATTCTGCGAATGATCGAAAATGATCAATCCATCGCCCAACTGAACCTGCGACCATTGGCCCGGCTCCCTGAGGGCGAGCAGTTGACCCTGGAGGCGTTCGAAAAAGACGTGCAAAAAACGCTGGGCGGCCGTTTCGGCGAGTTCATCGAGAGCCGCGAAGACTTGACCGACGGCGGCCTGCGGATGCTCCGAGTGGTCGTGGGGGGACAGGTCGAGGGGGTCCCGATTCAGTGGATCATGATGCATCTGAGTGACGACCATCGCCACCGTGTACTGGCGACTTGGACGATGGACGGGCAGAGCGTCCCACAGCTGGCGGGCTCCGACATCCAACTCGCAGCGTCGTTGCAATTGACGGGTGGTTCCAAAGACGCGGACGGAAGCGACTCTCCAAGTGGGAAAAATAGCAAAAATATCGAATTATCCGCGGCCGAATCGGCGGACGAAGTAGAATCGAACACATCGGTCGCAGAGACGCTCTCATCCAGCGACGTGAAAACTCGTTGACGAGACCGTACCGATGACTCGCATCGCGGACCGTTCAAAAACACTTTGGCACCTCGCCAGACGACTTTCATCGATCCGTTTTGTGGAGTGCTGCGTCGTATCAGTATGTTTTGACAGCCGTTTTCGAGTTTTAGGCGTTTCCCGCGATGCTACCCTCCCGCAATGAAAATTCCTTCAGCTGGGCCACCAATAGAATGACCATGCGAATCAGCCGATTCACGGTCACTTGCAGTCTGCTGGCGATCGGGCTGGTGAGTTTCTGCGCCCCGCGCAACGTTACCGGCCAGGACGCAGGGGGCGTCGAAGCGAAGGAGGACCCCTCATCGGAAGTGCAAACGCCGTTTGCTCCCGGCGTGGTCACTGTCATCCCGCCATCGCCCGATCCCAAGGAAACCTTCGATGGGCCGCAGACACTGCAGTCGATGATCGACGCCCATCCGGAAATTGCTTGGGCGAAGACGGGACATCATCCCGAGGGCAAGCCGCATTTTGACCCGAGATCTCGTACGCTCGAAGAAATGCTCAAACAGGTGATCTATCGTCGTGAGATCTTCTGTTTCGAGTTTTCGTTCAAGCCGCTGCGGCAGATCTACCTCGACATCCCCCGTCCCGACGGGAAGATGCAGCGCAAGCTCGTGCAATACATGGTCTATCGCGTGCGTTACCGGGGCGGCGATTTGCGTCCTGCGGCGGATAATCTGGACGAGCCGATTTACAAGCGAATCGAATCGGTCAGCTACGAATCTCGCCGCTTGTTCCCGATGTTCGTACTCGAAGACCGCGAGTCGGGGCAGCAATACATCGATGAAATCTTGCCAACGGCTGTCCAGCGGATCGCAATTCGGGAACAGATCACCGCTCCGCTACACAACAGTGTCGACATTTCACAGGTCAAGATCCCGCGATCGGACGATCCAGGGGCTCCGGGCGTGTGGGGCGTGGCAACTTGGGTCGATGTCGACCCCAACCTCGATTTCATCTCCGTCAACGTGTTTGGCTTGACCAACGCGTTTGAACAAGATGGCGAGGGGGACGCGGCCCCCTATCGACGCAAGGCTTTGATGCTGAACTTCTATCGCCCCGGTGATTCGATGGACCAAATGTCCGATCGGGTTCGGTTCGGTGTCCCCGCCTACGACGATGCCGAAGAGCAGTCTTACGTACTGAAAAAATATGGACTAGATAAACGGCTTGATTACCGGTGGGTGTTCCGGTAACTTTCTGTTCTTCCCATACGAATCCATTCCAATCCAATTCTTAGACGCGTCCCCGCAGACGGCGTCGAAACTAACAAAACGAAGAGATCATGGCACATAAAAAGGGTCAGGGCAGTAGCCGCAACGGTCGCGACAGCAACGCACAGCGCCGCGGCGTGAAGCGATTTGGCGGCGAAGCGGTCGCTCCAGGCAATATCCTCATCCGCCAGGTGGGCACGAAATTCCACCCCGGTAAGGGCGTTGGCATGGGCAACGACTATACGATCTATGCCCTGGTTGCGGGCAAGGTACGATTCGATCGCGAAGGTCGCCGCATCAACGTCGACGTGGCCTGAGCACTTTCCGTTGAATGGATTCAGCGTCGAGGGACTCAACCCTCCGCAAGCCGAAGCGGTCACGACGCTGTCCGGACCGCTGCTGGTTTTAGCCGGGGCGGGTACGGGGAAAACCCGTGTCGTCACGTTTCGGATCGCGAATTTGATCAAGCACGGCATCTCGCCGGAGCGGATTCTCGCGGTCACCTTCACCAATAAAGCAGCCGGTGAGATGCTCGAACGCGTCTCCGAACTGCTCGGTCATAAAAACCAACGCCGCCGAAAAGGCGAAAAGCCCCCGCCCAAACCGGTCATCAGCACGTTTCACTCACAGTGCGTGCGGATGCTTCGCGAACATGCCGGTGTGCTGGGGTTTCCCAAGAAGTTTTCGATCTATGATCGCAGCGATCAAGAGTCGTTGGCACGCGGGATCCTCCGCGAACTCCGCTTGCCCGGGACGGCGCTGAAGCCCTCGGACATGTTGTCGATTATCGGGTCGTGGAAAAACGAGTCGATTCTGCCCGATCAAGCCGCCGGGCATGCGTGCACCGATAAAGAGCATTTCGCCGCGTCGGGATATCGGCGATATCAAGATGCCTTGCGGGCCCGTGGCGCGATGGATTTCGACGACCTGCTGCTGCATACCGAGACACTTCTGACCGAGCATGAAGAAGTCCGGCAATCCGAGGCAGCGAAGTACGACCATGTGCTCGTCGACGAATATCAAGATACCAACGGCAGCCAATACCGGATCACCCAGGCGTTGACCCGGGACCACCGTAACTTTTGCGTCGTCGGCGACGACGACCAGTCCATTTACGCGTGGCGGGGCGCGGACGTCACGCATATCTTGAGTTTCTCGAAAGATTGGCCGGACGCCAAAATCGTGTGGCTCGAGGACAACTATCGTTCGACGGGCGCGATTCTCGAAATGGCGAACACGCTGATCGCTTTCAATACCGAGCGCCACGACAAGATCCTCAAGCCCGACCGGCCTAAGGGGAAACGCCCTCGGATCGTCCAGCACAAGGACGAAACCACCGAAGCTGAAACGGTCGTTCGCGAGATCCGGCACCTGATCGATAACGAACACATTCAGCCCAAAGAGATTGCGATTCTCTTTCGCACCAACGAGCAGCCGCGGTTGTTTGAAACGGAACTGCGCAAAGCCGACGTGCCCTACGTGATGCTGGGCAGCCAATCGTTTTTCGATCGCCGTGAAGTACGGGATTTAATTGCGTATCTGAAGTGGATCGACCAACCTGATGATGAGATTTCATTGCTGCGGGTGATCAACACACCTGCCCGCGGCCTGAGCAACAAGACCACGCGCTTGCTCATCGATCGAGCCGTCCAGCGAGGTGTGCCCGTATGGCAGGTCATGCAGAACGCAGCGGCGATCGAAGACTTGCCGCCTGCCGCTAAACGCGGTATCGATCAACTGCGTCAGCTCTGCACCGACGTGCAGCAGCGAGCGGAAAGTGACTCGCTCGTCGGTGCCATGGAAACGCTGATGCAGCGGACCGCGTATGCCGACGAAATCACGAAGCTGTACGATCAGCCGGAGGAGCGTGAGGCCCGCATGGCGTCGATTGGTGAATTCACCAACGCCCTTTCCGCCTTCCAAGATAAAAGCGAGAAGCCAGAGCTATCCGGTTTCTTGAGCGATATCGCGCTGTCGGGACGCGAGATGGGGAGCGAAAAAGACAAGCTCGCGATGAAGAACGCTGTCTGGCTGCTGACGATGCACGCGGCCAAGGGACTCGAGTTTCCGGTCGTCTACATGGTCGGGATGGAGGACGGCTTCCTGCCCCATAGCCGGAGCGTTAAAAGCGGGCGTGAAGAGGACATCGCCGAAGAACGACGGCTGTGTTATGTCGGTATCACGCGGGCGCAAGAAAGTCTCACCATGTCGCTGGCCCTGACACGGAGGAAGTGGGGGAAACCACGACCGACCCAGCCGAGCCGATTCCTGTACGAGATCACTGGCAAAGCCGATAATCCCAATAAATATCGCAAACAAGGCCGCCGCAGTAGATAGCGGAGTCTCGCCGAGACTCGCTTTCTCCTTCATCACCTAGGCATGCTCCATGGCTGAACCGATTTCACTGGCCCGTTTGGCAATCGCCTTGGTGCCCGTGTTCGGACTGCTGGTGTGGTTGGCCATGGCAGGCCATTCCTTGCGGACGAGCCTGCAAGGGCTCGCTCGGATGCTGATCCAGTTGTCGCTGGTCGGCTACGTGCTCGTCTACCTATTTGAGTCCGACCGAGCGTGGGTGACCCTGGCCACGCTCACCGCGATGATGATGGCAGCCTCAGCGATTGCGATTCGCACCGCTGAAAAGAAGCCTTGGCGACGCTATGCCCAAGTTCTCATCTCGATCATGATTGGCGGCGGCGTGACGCTCGCGGTGATGACCGTGGGCGTGCTCAATGTCCAGCCCTGGTACAACCCGCGTATGCTGATTCCGCTGGCGGGGATGACGTTTAGCAACTGCATGAATGCGCTGTCCCTGGCGATTGAACGGCTCGATTCGGAGGCCGATGGCAACCCGGAATCAGCCGTTCGCGTAGCGTTGATCCCGATCACGAATAGTTTGTTCGCCGTCGGCGTGGTTTCGATTCCTGGGATGATGACGGGGCAAGTCTTGGCTGGTGTTTCACCGCTGATTGCAGCGAGATATCAAATCATGATCATGTGCCTGATCTTCGCGTCGGCCGGCCTGTCGCTGCTGATCTTCATGCGCCTGCAACGCAACGCAAAGTAATCGTTCGGGCGATCACCAGCACAGCCAGTCGAGCGGTTCGCGTCATCTGGGTTCTCAGCTGGTCGCTGAAGAGCTGGGGATTCCTGCTGCCCCGCCAAACGGGGTTGGTGATTTTCTCCTGGGCTCGCAGGCAAGTCACCCTTTCGAGTCTCGGGGAGACTCGGTTACTCACTATTGCCGAAACCCGCCTTGCGGTCGCGAATCAGCAGGCTGGTCAGATCACTCCGGCGTACCGTCGCAATCAATCGATGTGGGGCATCATCGGTGACGACGGCGACGCAGTCATCACTGGTATTGCGAAACAAGCTGACCGCATCACGAACGGGTTGAGAGGGGTGCAGTAATAGGTCAGGCGGCGTTGCCAAGTCGCCGGCACGCAGGAGGAGGTCCGATTCCGGGTCGAAGAAGGCTTGGTTGAGCAAGTCAAAACGAATCAAACCCACCACGCAGCGATCATCATCGACGACCGGGAATGTATTGGCGTGGGAGTGCTCTACGAAATGCACGACTTCGTTGAAATCGGCGTTCTCAGCGATCCCTTCGATGCTTCGCCGCATCACCTGCTCGACCCGCATCCGTTCGGACAACGCCACTTTCTTGTTCAGCAAACCCGCCGACCCCGCCAGGCGGGTGAACACGTTTTGCAGGGCGCTCAGCGGTGTGCCAAACGTGTGATGGATCGAATTGGCAATCGGCATCTCACCACTATGCAGTACCGCGGCGCGGGTGAGCAACGGTCCAAAGATTTCAAACATGACGACCGTGCCCAGAATGATCGTCTGGACTTGGCCGGCGATTTCCGGATTTCTCGCCGTCGCGGTCGCGCTCAGTGAGATCGCCACACCGGCCTGGGCCAGCAAGGCTGGGCCCAGCCACGTACGGACCTCATGGGAGGCGCCCGTTCGCGACGCAACGGCCCACACCCCGAAGATTTTTCCGAGACTTCGCAGGACAACATATCCCGCACCCACGACACCCACCTGCCACAGCAGGCCAAGGTTCAGCTCGCTGCCATGAACAGAAAAGAATACGACCGTCAGCAGCCCGCCGATCGAATCGAACTGGCTCGTAATCTTTTGCGTGCCGCTCGATGAATTGACCACGACCACACCCACGACCAGGAACACCAACATGTAGGGGATCTGCCAGGTTTCACTCAGCCCGAGCAGCAGCGATGCCATCCCGACCAGCAGGACCAGCCATCGACGCGTGTGCATGATCTCGCAGGCGTAGCTCATCACCAATCCGCCGATCAAACCCAATAGAAAGGCACCGCCGAGAGATTGCACCAGACGCAGCAGCGTGGCGCTGATCGAGTGTGTCTGCCCGCCCGTCGACGCCAGCTCAATGCCCATCCACACGAGCTCGAATACGATCACAGCGGCGAGATTGTTGAGCGTCACGAGTGTGCTGGTCAGACTCGTCACCGGGCCTTCGGCATTCGTCTCACGCAGCACGAACATCGTCGTCGCGGGCGAGGTCGCGATCGCCAACGTGCCTAATAAGACGGATTGGGCGGGCGTCATCCCGAGCAGGTACACTCCCGTCGTCACGAACAGTGCGGTGCAAACCATTTCGCCGATCGATAGCGGAATCGCCCGGCGGCTGATTCTGCGGATTTGATCGAAGGGGAACAGGGTGCCCAGATAAAACAGCACCAACGCCATCGCCAGCTTGGTCAGCGGTTCGAGAAACTGGTAGTGCTCATGGGGAATGACGTCAAAGACGCTCGTGCCCAACAGCAGCCCGGCGATCAGATACGCCGTCACTTTCGGCAATCTCAGCAACTCACTGGCCAATCCCGCCACGAGGCTGGCGGCCAACAGCAGTCCGATGGTCGTTGCGATATGGATCGGCGCGGTGGGAGCCACGGCAGTCGCCCATTCCGTTCCTTGAGGAGCGGACGAGGTCGCGGCGCTTGCGAGCCCTATCGTCAGGCCCGTAAAAGTCATCATGGCGATGGCCGAAAAAAGGGTCGGAGAAAAGTCACGAGGCGCCGAAGATCGATCCGCAGAATGGCAGGTGGCATCATTCTACTCAGGGCTGCCCTTCTTCGGGCAGCCCGGTGAGGCATTTTTTTGATTGGAAACGCAATGGCATCGAGGTCTGCGGTAGATCTGCCCACTGGCTGATTCCAGTCGAGACACGCTCAAACGCGATGGCCGATGCGGATCTCGAAGAGCCTCCCTGCGGGGTGCTTTCCCTACCGCTGGGCGGGTCCGGCGGAGCCCCATAGGGTTCCTGCCCCGGTTACGGCCTCCACGACGGCAGCATTTCCCAAACCGCCTTGAGCAACAACTTCGTTTTATAAACCACGCGGGGCAAACCGATGTCGGGGATCGCTTCATCAGCGTGCTCCGCCACTGCGATCAGGATGCGACCGTGACTGCGGAACTGAGCCAGGCGGTCGGCTTTCTCTCGAAGATACTCCGGTGTCCAAAAGCCGATGATTTCGAGCAGTGCCTCGCCGTGCTCGGGGTGGCGGAACGTGAAATCTGGCATGAATACGGTCTGTCCCGGTCGGCATGACGATCACGCCGCGGCGTTGATTCAACCACGAGTCGATCGCGTCACGCCGGTCAGGGCGGGGAGCATGCAGGTCACAACGCGGATAGTTGACCTCGCGTCAGCCAGGGACTCCATCGCTCCAGCTCTCGACCGCCAATGAGCGACCAAGATCCTCCCGCACGCGGTGGTAATGAAGTGCATCGGTTCGCCACTGATGAACTGGGCTCGTCGAATTCGGGGCCCGCGCGCCGCCGGTGAGATTCGCCCCCCGCGGGTCATCTCGCCACAGATCGACCGGCCACACACGCTCGATGAAATTCCTGGCCACTCCACTGAGGAGCAAGGTCCCCTGGTCGAAAACCAGCCGTACCGCAGCATCTTCCGGGGTGTTGAAGTGATCGCCGTGGAGCATGGATCGCGCGTGAGCGGGGCGATAGGACGACAGAGGTGGCGGTGCCGAGGAGCTCTTGAGTGTAACGACTGGAATCTGCCACGAGAACGACGACTCCCGCTCACCCCTTTCCCATGCATCGCCCAACGCGAATTGCCTTCACCCAACAGGATCATGCCGCTTCGGTCACCAGGGCCTCTCGATCGTCCGAAACGGTGCGGTGACTCGACTCCGGGTTCACGGACAGGCCGAGGGCTGCGGGGGTCGTCCGGACATGCAGGTCCCGCTGTGGGAATGGGATTTGAATGCCCTCGGCGCGGAACGCTTTATTGATCGAAGTGTGCAACTGATGGATCACCTCCAAGCGATTGTCGAGGGTTGGCAGATAGACTCGTAAAACCATGTTGAGGGCGCTGTCACCAAAGCCTTCGAAGCAAGCTACCGGGGACGGGTCTTCTAGCACGAGCGGATGATTGTTGGCCGACTCGAGTAGCAACTCGCGGGCGCGTTCGGTGTCGGATTCATAGCTGACGCCGACGTTGATCACGATGCGGTTGACTTTGTCCGACAGGGTCCAGTTGAGCAGGCGACCGGTGATGAATTCTTTATTGGGTACCACGTACTCCTTGCGATCAAAATTTGTGATCGAGGTCGCGCGAATGCGGATGCGGGAGACCACTCCACTGACGTCGTCGACCGTCACGACATCGCCCACACGAATCGGGCGTTCGAGTAAGATGATCAACCCAGCGACAAAGTTTGCGAACATCTCTTGCAGGCCAAAGGCCAGGCCGAACGTCAATGCCGTTGCCAGCCACTGGATCTGGGACCATTTCAAGCCGATGGTCGAGCAGGCGGCGATCGTGCCAATCAAGACGATGGTGTAGCTGACGAGCGTCGTGATCGCATAACGGACCGAGGCGTCAACAGGCAGCTGTTGCAGCACCGTGATCTCCAACAGCCCGGGGCCGTTGCGGAACAAGACGAACGTGACGACCACGATCAGGAGTGCCAGCACCAGGTCCGACAGGGTAACCGCTCCGGCCTCACGATGGTCCGATGAGCCGACGGCGTCGCGATCGCTCCTGCTGCCAGAGGTCGGCATCATGGCGGCGGTCGGGGACATCGCTGCTGACCTTTCAGCATCACTCGCCGTAGTGACCGCGGTCGTCGACCACACCGGATACTTGTCGAGCATGCTGAGAGCGGGCAGCACCTGCACCCAAACCATCCATAATCCAACCAGCGAACATGCGATCATGCCCGTGTTGATCAGGCGTCGTGATTGTTCGCTATGAGCCGAGATATCCGCTTTGGCATCCTCGGTCACGATCCCGGCGACCAGGGGCGATTCGGGCTCGTCGCTGGCGGCGAGCGCGGCGGCCCGCTGCCGCGATTGCTCGATGCTCAGGTATCGTCGACGCAACAAGAGCATGCGAAATAGTAGCGAGCGAACGACCAAGAGCCCCATCAGAAAACCGCCGGTCTGGAACAATCTCCACGACAGTACTTCGGCGGTGTAGTAGTACCCCGCGATCGCGAGACCTGCCAAAGACAGCGGAAGGCAGACGCCGAGGATCGACCAAAGATGTTTTCCACGATCGCTCCACTCCGATTGCCCCAGCTTCAAGTAGTCCCGCAGGACGCCGTTGGGCGTCAGCACGCGATAGATGAGGAATGCTGCCAAGCACATCCCCGCAATAAAGAAAAGTCGTTCGAGCGTATCGCGCCCGTGGGATTGCTCGCTCACGCACAGTGTCGCGGTGACCAACGTCAGCGGAAAGGCAATCATGGCGACCGAACGCAAACCACGACGCATGGACTGTGTCGCATGCGTGGACCAACGAAAATGGGCCTCTCCCAGTCCCAGCGGTCGGCAGGATTGCCGGATGAGTTCCGTGGCAAGCCAGATCAGCGACAGGCAGTAAAAGCCGTTGCTCAGGGCGAGCATGAATTCGGACTCTCCCGCGATCCGGTTTAATCGCCACGCAATCAAGGCGCACAGGGTCGGCCACACCAGCGAAATCACCACCGTTAATGCCATTGTCCGCAGCGTCGGTACGATTGAGCGGCAATTCACGCGATTGGCAACGTCCCCGAAACTGGCAATTCGTCGGCGCAGGAAACTGCCTCGAGCGAGTAACACGACCCAGGGGACCAGCACGAGCACATACAGGTAAAACCGCGACCGAACATCGGCTGCAAATGCCGCCGCTACCTCCATCCATTTGGTCGGGCTGATGAGCCAAGTGTCTGACATCTCGAAACTGATGGCGGTCGTTAAGGGGCGACTGCTGCGAATCCATAGAACACGCTCGTCAATGTAGGTTTCGTACTCGGCGGCGAGTTTGATCAGTTGCCGGTCAATCGTATCGAGTTCAATTAACTCATCAAAATACTTGTCGTTGCTACGAATCAGCGTGTCGAGAGTTTCCGAGCGGCGGGCGATCAAGTCCTCCGCCGCGGATTCAATCAGGGCGGCGTCGAGCGCCGAGCCCGGCCACGCTTCCGCGTCGCCGCTGGTGCCTTTCGTGATTTTGGCGAGCAGTGTTGTCGCGTCGCCCACCTCGCGGCGTTGGTCCTCGTACTCAAACTTGGAGTACTGCGTGTCGTTGATGAGGGGCTGGCGGAGGGCGACCGCGTCGCGCCGACTGGATAGGTCGGGGAGGTCCTTCTTTTCTTTTCGCAGCAGCGCGCCGACGGAACTGGTCATGCCAACGGACTTGACTTTTGCACGGGTTCGATTGAATTGACCCATTAGCGACTCGTACAACTCGCTGGCGAGCTTCTGTTCTTCCTGAGCCACCACAAGTTCGTCAGCAATCGCTTTGGTTTTTTCGGCGAGGAGCTGATTCTTTTCAGCGTAGTCTTTCAGTGACGGTGCAGCGGCAATGGCCTCTTGGCGAGATTGGCGAATGGACTGTTCCGCTGCTGCCTCTCGGGCCGCGTTGATACGCTGCTGCAGCAGCTCCATGCACTTTTCGCGGTAGGTCGTTTCGGCGGTGGCTAAATCAAATCGCAATCGCTGCAGGTCGGCAGCATCCTCCGCGTCGTACTTGGTGAGTTCCGCTTGCAGGGCCGGCAATTCCTTCGCCAAGGTCATGCGGCGAGTTAGCAAACGGGCCGACAACGAATTGGATTGCAGCGAATCTTCCGCCGTGGCAAGGGCCTGCAGCTGCGCAGCGGCGTCGGCGATCCGCAGCTCCTTGCTCGCCATCAGGGAGCGGATTTCTTTGCGTCGCTGTGAGCGTGATTGCAGTTCCGTCTCGGCGGCTTGGCGTGCCTTTTTAAGAGGTGCTAATAACAGGTCCCACTGCGCCAGCAATTGCTCCATCTCCTGCAGCGTTAGCCCGGAATCGACGACCGGCTTCTGGTCCTTCAAATCGGCCCGCTGTTGTTTGAGGCGTTCGGCCTGCGCGGTGACCGATTCCGTTTCGCTGACCAGGGCGACGCGGCATGCTTCGTTCTCGGCGGCCGATCTCAGGTTGTTCAGGGCCGATTGATAGTTGTCCAACGCTTGCACGCGTTTGACGGAATCAATGTCCTTGCGGCCGGTCAAGTCCGCGATCACACGCTCCACCGCCTCAATGGAGATGGATTGCTCGGTATACGCCGTTTCAGGTCCCCGTCGATCTTGGCCGTGAAGTGTCGGCGAAGTCACGTGCAGGGCGACCAACGCGCTCAACAGTATCAATGCGGTGGAGCGGAATGGTTGCGTCGTAGACAAGATGTGCCACCTAGCGAGCGAGAGAAGAAGTGCAATCGACGCTACGACACGCCGCGAAACGGCGTCAATATCGCTCCGCAAGGATGTGCTTTAGGGGGGCCTATGGCGACGCTGCGCGTCCATCGCCACGTTTGGTTTTTCCGATTTTGAGGATTAATCCGCGATATCTTGGCGGATGGCGGCAGCAGACGCCCATTGTGACTCTCATACGTGCAATCGAACGATTGTCTCGTGCTCCTCCCCCCTTTCCTCCTCTATGGAAAAAAACTTGATGTTGCTGAACACTCGTCCACATCGCCTTCTGTCTCGCTCACTCGCCATGGCATTCGCCGTCGCATGCGGGATCTCTTTAACATCCGCCGCTCAGGCACAAATGGTTGCCGGTAGCGGTTGCACCAATTGCGGCGGGGCCAGTTCCTCGGTCGTGACTTATAGCGCGCCGGCCGCGACGCATTACGGCTATTCGGCCGGGACGACAGTCAGTCAGTCCTGCCCGAGCAGCACGTATTCGGGCTGCTCCAGCAGGCGCCGAGGGTGCTCATCATCGCACCGGTCGGTCGTTCGCTATCGCCAGCCAAGCACCTCCTGCGGAAGCAGTTGTTCAAGTGCGCCTGTCTACTCCAGCGGATGCGGCTGCTCGGGCAGTGCTGGGTATACTTCGGTCAACAGCTACCCAATGAGCGGTAACGTGATGCGCACTTCGGCGCCCGTCATGCAGACCGGTGCTGGCTGTCCCGGCGGAAATTGCCGTTAGAGCGGCATTCTGACCGCCCTGCGGTTTCGACGGTAGCTTGGGGCCTTTGTCCCGAGCGTGCCATGCGGCCTCGGATGGGACAATCGTCCCGTCCTGCGGCCGGCGTGGTTTACCGTGGCAGCAAAGCAGACGCCACCAAACAGGCATCGCAGCCAGCGTCCAGGAACCTTTTCACGTCCTCTGCGTCGCGACACCCCCCCCCGGAAATCCACTGCCAGTCCGGCAACCGGTGATGCAATGACCGGCACAGGTCTGCTGTCTGCGGGCCGACGCCCGTGCCCACAGCAGCGACGTCGAGTACTAGCCCCCGCCGTAGCCCCGCTCGGTCGGCAGTCGCTAGCCAGTGCTCGAGTCCGGACTCGGGCCCGACAAACTCGCCCTCTCGAAAATCGAGGCCGAGAACCAGTGAGTCGGCGGCGATGGAGTCGCTGACCTGAGTAATTAAACGGGTCGAAGTCGACGATTCACTCGCCAGAATCCACTGGACACTTTGCGATAGAGTGTCGATGTGCTGGATCCACTGCGTTTGCGAGGCAGCGTTGTGCAGGCAAATTCCCGCATCGATCAGCCAGCGATCCCCAGCATCGCCCTGTGAAATCAAAGATTCAATCGCCGCGTGCTGCTCCGCTTTGTTTTGCAGTGCGTCCAGATCGGCGATATAGAAGTGGCTGAGCTGGAATTGCTCGCGGTACCAATCCGCCAGCGCGAGCGGGTCTCCGTCGGCAAGGTGCCCGCAGCGCCATAGCGGGCGCACGGGTAGGTAGTGCTGGCGATTTCCAGCAATGCCGTGGACGGCCAATCCGCCTTGGAGGTCGATCACGCCGATGGTACGTTCGGCCATCGGCGACCAATCGCGCCGGTCGCTCAAGCCAACCTACTCCGGCAAGCTGAAGAGTGATTCGACTTTCACGATGGCGTAATCATCTGGGAACGTGTGGATCGCCTGGACGAGCATCGAGTTCAGCCGTGTCTCGATGTTGACATAACTGATCGCGCCCAATGCCATGCGCCCGCTCGAGCCGAAGCGATGCAGCAGCCCTTCGGTTTGTCCTTTGCCAAGCTGTTGGCCCACCATCCAAAACATTTCAGCACCAACCGTTTCGAGTTGAAAGTGGGTGCGATACTCCAGCCCGCTCTGGCACGTTGCCTCTTCTGTGCGGCTGCCTTTGAGCGTTTGATGGATCAGACAGCGGCGTGTGGGCAGCGGCTGTTGAGCACTCGTCGTCACTTCGCAGAGTGTCGACTTGCCACCATTGAACGTGACGACATGCCCGCAATTGGTGATGTCGACTTTGGCGTTGTAGTGGCCGCGTTGGATCATTCGTGACTGATGCACAACGATCAACTCGGGATGAATCGGTCGACTGAACAGGTGGAAGGCAAGTTCAGCGACTTTGGGGCGAACCGAAATCACGTCGATGAGTCCAAGAAGAAGGCAGAGCAATGAGAAAAGCAAATCCAACGAAGGCGATCGGGGGTCTCGTTTGAATAACAAAGATTCGTCAGGCTTCGCTGGACCTGATTATACGCCGACCCCGCATCAATTCTAAAGAGCGTTTACGTATTGACTCGCTAAGAATATCCTTTCCGTGGTTCTACCCCGAATCTCTCTTGACAATTTCAAAACTGTTTGCCGGAAATCTTTCATGTTGTTGGTCATCGATAATTACGATTCTTTCACCTACAACCTGGTCCAGCGACTTGGTGAGATCGATCCCGAGGTCGACGTCCGGGTGATTCGTAACGACGATTTTACCGTCCCTGAAATTGAAGCGATGTCGCCCACGCGATTGCTGATCTCGCCGGGGCCCTGCACGCCGAACGAAGCCGGGGTGAGTGTGGAGTGTGTCCGCCATTTTGCAGGCAAGATACCGATTCTCGGCGTTTGCTTGGGCCATCAATCCATCGGCCAGGCGTTCGGCGCCACGATCGTGCGAGCGCCGCAGTTAATGCACGGCAAGACCGACAACATTGTCCACGATGATCAGGGCTTGTTTGCCGGACTGAGCAATCCATTTGTGGCGACACGGTATCACTCGCTCGTGATCGATCCACCGACACTGCCGGACGAACTTATTGTCAGTGCGTGGACCGACACGGGAGGCCAACGGCAGATCATGGGCGTTCGCCACCGCGAATTTGCGATGGAAGGCTGGCAGTTTCACCCCGAGAGTTTTCTAACCGCTCCCGGAATCGAATTGCTCACCCGGTTCTTGAAGTGGTGAAGTGGTCGAGTCGCCCGGGCTGAGCGTTAGCCCCGGGCTGAGCGTTGGCCCCGGGCTGAGCGTTGGCCCCGGGCTGAGCGTTGGCCCCGGGCTGTTAAAACTCTGGGGTTGACCGCAGCGAAACAGGCAAGGGTTTTGTTCCGCTTTTTAAGCCCGGAGGGCGGCACATCCAGCCCGGAGGGCGGCACATCACCTGCCGGTGGCGTAAGCCACCGGTGTCAGAGGCTTCATAGCCAGCTAGCCCAGAGGGCGACACAACCGGCCTGCACGTGTCATTGTGTCGCCCTCCGGGCTAGCAGCGTAAGTTCAGTTTCAGTCCGGTGGCTGACGCCACCGGCAATTCATATGCCGCCCTCCGGGCTAAAGTCAGCAGCAAGTTCATGGAACAAAACCTGCGTAAACAGAAACCGACGTCAACCCCGAAGTTTTAACAGCCCAGCGTTAGCCCCGGGCTGGGTGATGCTGAAGTCTCTCCAGTCCTCCGGGCGTGAATCTTTCCCCGCCGGCGGAACGCGCATAAAAAAAGCCACCGATTGGAATATCGGTGGCTTTTTTGGAAAGAGCGGCTGATCGGATTCGAACCGACGACAATCACGTTGGCAACGTGATGCTCTGCCAACTGAGCTACAGCCGCATGGCAGGAAGAGGAGTTAGGGACGCACGGGCGTGTGATGAAACACTCCTGTCCTTTGAGCTGCCGTTGCAGGCGACTCGTCTCCTCTTCGTGTGGGCTAGAGTATAAGAGCCTTCGCCCGGGTGACAAGACCGTCTAGCAATCTTTTTTAGCGCAACGGAGATTTTTTTGGAGGGGGTCGGAATCCGCACTGATACTTTTCCTCTGGCGCCTTGCCTTCGCGACTAACTCGGCATTACACTTGCGGGATTCTCTCGGTCACAGTGCCCTCATCGGCACGACCGTATACAAAACAGTTCCCGTCCCGCGGCGGCCCCTCCCATTCGGGACGCCCTCCTCTGGCATAAGTAAGAATACAGGATGTCCACGTCAGTCGACACTGATCCCACCGCGACCGATGAGTCGCTCGGCAAGGCTCCGCTGCAACTGGAAGTCACCGTGGAAAAACCACAAGCGTGCCTCCGTGAAGTTGTTGTGTCCATCCCGCGCAGCGAAGTCGATCGTTATCTCAAAGAGGCCTACGACGAGCTCGTTCCCGATGCCCAAGTGGCTGGGTTTCGCGCTGGTCGAGCACCGCGGAAATTGGTCGAGAAGCAGTTCAAGGAGCGAGTCCAGGAACGCGTCAAAGGCTCGTTGCTAATGGACAGCCTCAGCCAAGTCACCGAGCAAGCAGAATTTTCTGCCATCGGTGAACCCGACTTTGAATATGAATCCATCGAATTACCCGATGATGGACCGTTCAAGTTTCAATTCAGCATCGAAGTCCGCCCCGAGTTCGAAACACCGAACTGGAAAGGCCTCTCGCTAACCAAGCCTGTCGAAGAAATCACTGAGAAGGATATCGACGAAGCACTCAAACGAGTGCTCTCCCGTTACGCCTCGCTCGAAGCCAGCGAAGCGCCCGCCGAGCTGGGTGACAAGCTGCTGATCACGGCCGTCTTCCGTGACGGCGACCGCAAGTTGTCCGAAATGGACGAAGAGCGTGTCACGCTATCGAATCGGCTGAGCCTGTCCGATGCCGTTTGTGCGAACTTCGGCGAAATGATGACCGGCGTGAAGGAAGGCGATGTCATTACTGGCCAAGCCAAACTGAGCGAAGGTCATAGTGACGAGTCGATGCAGAACAAGGACGTCGATGTTGAATTCACCGTCGTCGAAGTTCTGAAGCTCGAACTGCCGCAACTCACCGCTGATTTCTTGGATGAATTGGGCGAATTTGATTCCGAAGACGAGCTGCGCGACTTCGTGCGTAACTCGCTCGAACGGCAAGCCAACTTCCGCACCGAACAAGCCGTGCGGAGCTCGATCGTCGAGCAATTGCTCGCGGGTGCTGAATTCGAACTGCCGCCGGCACTGGTTAATCGCCAGACCCGACGAGAACTCGATCGGAAAGTCCTCGAATTCCGCCGCAGTGGTTTCGACGAAGACATGATCCGTCGCTTCGTCAATGCCAGCCGCCAAAACCTGCAAGCTGGTACCGAAGCGTCGCTGCGTGAACACTTCATCCTCGAGCAAATTGGCGAGAATGAAAACATTGACGCCCTGCCAGAAGAGTTCGAAGCCGAAATTCAACTGATCGCCGAGCAAAGCGATTCGTCGCCACGCAAGATCCGCGCTCGCTTCGAAAAATCGGGCCAGATGGACGCGCTGCGAAATCAGATCGTCGAACGCAAGGTTATCGAGGCGATTTCCGCAGCCGCAAACGTGACGGAAGAAACTGTCAGCCAAGATGCCGAGTCGCAAGACGAGGAATTCGCGGTCTACCACGAAGTCATCCCAGTTCGCGACAACGACGCGATTCCGGAAGCCAAATACGACGACAACACTCCAAAGGGTGCTGAAGCCGAAATGGAAGACTCGAAAGACTAATTGCTGTCGATCGCCCCGGCGATCGGTAATGATGCCATCGAAAATTGAGGGAAGTCCGGATCATCCGGGCTTCCCTTTTTTTATGCCTCTTCCGCAGTATCACGCAGTCGCCGTTAGTGCGAACGGATGGTGCGCCTCGACCTCCTGCATGCTCGGGTAGATCATCCGACCGGAGGCATGTTGCTCTCAAACCGCGAAGCGGTGGCATGCGACAGCCCCCGGACGTCAGTCCGGGGAGGGGGAACTGAGAGAGACTCAGCATCCCAGGAACCGCGAAGCGGTGGCATGCGATAGCCCCGGACGTCAGTCCGGGGAGGGGAACAAACCCTCCGCCATTTTGAAATCGCGAAGCGATGGCAGGCATTTCCCGTGTAAAACACCAGCCGTCCCTCCAGGGCTAAGTGTCTTCGTTTGCAACCGGCTCCCCGGACGTGCGTCCGGGGCTGTTGCATGTCGTGACTTCGTCACTAAGAGGAAAGCTGGAATAAACCGGCAGCAGGTTTTAGGTCGTGTACAGCGAATTGAAACGCACGTAGTCTTCCGTCAAATCGCTCGACCAGTACTTCGATGCACCTGGGCCGCTGCCGACGGTCAGCCGAAGCTTCACTTCGGAGGCTTGTTTCATCCGCCTGCTCATATCGGCTGCGTCGAAGGCCAGTGGCCGACCATCGCGAAACACGCAGTGACCTTCGATCAACAAAGATGTTTTTTCGACTTCGATGGGCGGTCCCGCGTAACCCGCCGCGGAGACGATTCGGCCCCAGTTCGGATCGCCTCCCTGAATGGCGGTCTTGACGAGGGGGCTGGCGGCAACGCACCGTGCAATCGTCAGCGCGTCGGCATCGCTGGCCGCTCCCTCCACAGCGACTTCGAAGAAGCGAGCGGCGCCCTCACCATCGGCGACCAAGAGCTTCGCTAGCTTCAAACAGGCTTCCGATGCCGCTTCAATGAATCCTGCGGCGGCCTCATCGGAGGTCACCCAGTCGCCATCGCCGCTGCTGAGCAAGACGACGGTATCGTTGGTGCTCGTATGGCCGTCCACACTGACGCGGTTGAAGGTCCGCTCGACGATTCGACGAAGCGATGACTGAGCTTCCACGCCGCTCATTGGAAAGTCGGTGACGATCACGCCGAGCATCGTGGCCATGTTGGGCGCGATCATCCCGGCGCCCTTGCACATCGCTGCGATGCGGTAAGACTGCCCGCCCGCTGCAAACGTCGCCGACGCCGTTTTGCGAAAACTGTCCGTGGTGCAGATCGCATCGGCGGCCGCCAGGAAATCGCGTTCACCGCTGCCAAGTGCCTGACTGGCCAGTTGAATGCCTCGCTGGACCTTCTCCATCGGCAGTCGCTGGCCGATGACGCCGGTGCTCATCACCAAGACATCTTCGGCGTCGCAGCCAATCGCCTCGGCAACCTGCTCGCACATGGCGATTGCGTCGTCAACTCCCTCCTGCCCCGTGCATGCATTCGCGTTTCCGCTATTGGTGATCACGGCGCGGCAGGTCGTGCGCGGGGTCCGTTGACGGCAGAGCAATACCGGCGCGGCAAAAATCTGATTGGTGGTCGTGACGGACGCCGCTACACAGGGCTGATCGGCCACGATGAGCGATATGTCCGATTTGCCGCTGGCTTTGATCCCGCCGGTCGCACTGGCAAAGCGGAAGCCGGTTGGCAATTCGTGGGAGCTTTCCATCGCTGATTTTTCCGCTTCATTCATGGCAGAGGGCCGAGTTGGGAGAGTGGGGGAATGGGAGAGTGGCATTGTAGGACTTGGCGGCATGGGCAGTCGAGACGCGGTCGGGTGGTTTTCATTTCGCACTCCCGACGCCTGCCGATCCATTCCGCTGCCCTGAAACCCCATCGCGATGCCCCGAGATGCAATCGGCCCGCTCCCGCTGAGCGGCTCGCACACGCTTGATGTACCATCATCGTCAATGAAATCGACATTCCGAGGGACCGTGAAGTGCCCGGTCTGATCCCCGGCAGGGATGCTCTCGCGAAAGTAATTGTGAAATCCGCCTGGGCAACTCGCCGTTTTTGGGGGGACCGTCGCAGTCAGGTCGAGGCACCGTCCCGCGAGGTTGGGTCGCAAGCCGTTAATCTCAGAACGACTGCTGGGCATCCGGTTCGTCTTGGATGATCAGCCAGCGGCCATTGGATTGGAGCCCCGTTACCTCTTGCTCGCCACCGTCGGGCCATGTGATGTGCGCGGTGAGCGAGCCGTCACAGTCTCCCAATCCAAAACGAATGACACGCTCGTTACTGCACAGGTACCCGTCCCCGGATACGAGTGACTGGGTCCACGTCGCCTCACCGCATTGAATACGGACAATCGCACCGATGGCATCGCGACTGCAGTGGATCCCGCGAAGCTCGATGTCGAGCCACTGACCACGCCCTTCGCACTCATTGATCAGCAGCGCGACCGGCTCGGTTTGGTGCGTCACGACCAGGTCGGTTTTTCCATCACGGTTGGCGTCGATTGTCCAGAGACTGCGTCCGACATGGACTCCTTGCAAGTATTCGCCATCGATCGAACGTTCGATCGACTCAAAAGTAGAGTCCGTCCGGCGACGAAAAATCTGCATGGGCTGCGCGTACTCGACACGTTCTTCGCCTCGTGAAAACAGGTCGACATGACCGTTGGTCACCACGAGTTCGAGCTGTCCGTCATGATCGAGATCGACGGCCTGGGTGCCGAATCCGACCAGCGGCATGGTCTCCGTGACGAGATTCAGTTGACTGGTTCGGTCTTGCCAGATCCCCTCGTGGACCTGGTCGTGCAGTGTGTTGTATTCGTTGTCGAAATTGGTGACATAGAAATCCATATCGCTGTCGCCATCGAAATCGGCTACGGCGATACCCATCGAACCCTGGGCCTGTAAGCGATCGTTCGCGGCCAACCCACGCGGCATGGCTGAGTCCGTGATTTGGAACTCGCCTGCGTTCGCTTGGCGGCTCCAGTAGTGATTGTTCGTCATGTCATTGGCGATGAAGACATCATTGCCGGCGGTGCTGTCCAGCGACCCCACGACGACGCCGAGTCCGCGGCCGAGGGCTTGCGGGATGGCGGCCCAATCTTGCGTGCGATCGATAAAATCACCCGTCGCTTGGCCTTGCAGGAACTGGTCGGCGAGGGCCGGGAATTTGACGGGGGTGCAGGCGCGAAAGACGGGCGAGTCTGCCATCGGGCACGGTTCGGTGACGGGTTCTAAGCCGTCGCAGTAGTTGACGACGACGATGTCGGCAAGCGAGTCCCCGTCGATGTCTGCGATCGCCCCGCTGGTGGACCAGTCACTGTCCCCTTCCGCGTTTTCCCGCGGTGCAATTCGATCGCTGGCATCGCGAAAGGTACCATCGCCTTGATTGATCAGTAACGTGTTGGCGCCATAATTGAGCACCAGCAAATCGGGAAAGCCATCTTCGTTGACGTCACCGACCGCCACGCCTTGCCCGAATCCTTGATCACCCGTACCGGTGGGCAAGGTGACATCCGAGAACAGGCCGACCTGGTTTCGAAACAGAGCGTTGGGCTCGGAGTCGCGGCCCGGCGGCGTGCCCCCGGCGGCGATGCAATACACGTCGCTCCACCCATCGAGGTCGTAGTCGATCGTGCCGCCGCCACAGCCGAGGGTTTCAAAAAGCATGATGCCGGGCTGGTCCAAATGCTCGCTGGTGCGGCCAAAGAACTTCAATCCCCGAGCGACGGCTTCGTCTTCGAATCGCAGTCCTGACCGGTCTGCCTGGGCGGGTTCGATTGCAGCGGCAGGCCCCGCCATCGCGCCCTGGGTCACGCGGGCTCCCTGAGCGATTTCGGGTAGTTCGAAAGCGTCCAGGTTCATTGTCAGCTCCGGGAAATTCGCGGTCATCTGCCAGGGGGTGTCACTGCGAAGCTGGGAGATGATTTCTTGGCGAGTTGACTCCATCGGAACCGTATCGTCTTCGGGCAGGGACATCCCGATCGATGCCCAGGCCTCTGCTTCCCACAACCGGCCCAGGTCGCGAAGGTTCTCAACGATCTCCAGACAGATCGCTCGTGATATCTTGCCCGTACGCTCGAACCGATGATGGGCTTGGTCCAGCGTGCTCAGCCGCGAGGCTCGCGTGCCGATGAGGGGCAGTAAATCCTTGTAGGGCTGAAGCGACTCATCGTCGATGACTTGGAGAGCCGAACTCAGTTTCGACCAGGATTCGGTTGCATCGGGGGCGCGGTATGCCGCTTCCCAATACGCACGCACCGCCGCGCGTGAGTTACGTTGCGTCCGCGCCCACTCACCCACCGTCATCCAGTAGTCCGTGGTCGCTGCGACGTCAGGCGACTGCGATCTCGTCCAGCTTTCGATCGCGTCGAGTTGCTCGGTGGCGGCGAGCGAACGGCCCAGCAATAGCGTTGCGGGCATGAATCCCGGGTGCTGCTGAGTGATTTCTCGAGTGATGCGGACCGCTTCGTCATACTCGTTGGAGTCATATTTGATCTTTGCGTCGCCCACGAGCGGTCGCAGGTCGTCGGGGTGGCGTTTGGCCATCGTTGCGAGAGGCTTGGCGTCGAGAGTCCGGCGCTGCGTGTTACTGAGCGACAGTAGCAAATCGAGATCGAAATGACGCTGGCGTACGAGTTGGCGGCCGTGCGGCAGTGCCCGCAGACGATCTTCGGTTCCGATGTACAGGTCATACAGCGAACGGCGTGTTTCCACTTGGTCGGGATGCAGAGTGACCGCTTCATCGAGCAGTTCGATGCCATCGTATAGGCGACCGACGTTCACGAGCGCGATCAGCGCCTGCTGGATTCGCTTTTCATTGCTGAGTGATTCCACGTGACAGGCATCGACGAGCAAGTCGGCAGCCCGATCCGGTTGGTCATTGTGATAGGCGACCTGCGCCACGAGCGAGATGATTTTTGCATCGTCAGGATACTTCGCTAACACCGTGTCGGTGAACAGTGCCGCTTCGGCCCAGAGCTGGCCGCGAATCGCCGCGTTCATGTCGAGCAGCGGAGTGGACGACTGCGCTGCCTCTTCTTGTGGTGACAGCGGCGTTTGCGAGGGATGGCAACCGACGATACCGGCGAGCAGGAACAGCAATAACGCCACGGGTGCGGGGATCAACGCCTCCGCAGTTGCGAGCGGGGCGGCGAAGAGCGGCGAGATCGATTTCATTTTTTTCATACCCCAAAGGTTTGCTGTCCCACTCTTCGGTCGTGTTGGCAATCCCGTCCGGGGCCCGTGAGATGCTTGTGTGCGAGTGGGCGAGCCAATAGACTACCGTAGCGGAAAACGCCGAGGATTTCGATTCACCCAGCGAAAGAGTCGAGAATCCACTCTGGCTTCCGTCGACCCCGCATGGTTCATTTCTAGAATTTGACTCTCTACCTTTTCATGCGCATCTACGGATACATCGGTTGTTTTGTTTCGCTCCTAGGTGGTTTGGCATCCACGGGCTGTCGTGACGCTGCGGTGAAGAAGTCGCCTCGCCCAGTCCAGTCACCGTCCGGTTCACCAAGACCGCCTGTGCAGCAGGTCGCTCTGACGGCCGAAAGTCGCGCTCGGGTGGAGAAATTCTGTGGTGATTGCCATGCGCTGCCACGGCCGACGAGCTCGCCCAAAGACGAGTGGTTGGGAGAAATCGAGCAGGGGTTTTCTCTGTATGAGTTTTCAGGGCGGACGGACTTGCAGGTCCCCAGCAAGGAGTCGGTGCTGGCGTACTTCGAGCCTCATGCGCCTGATACCTTCGTGATCCCCGAGGTGACTCAGCCGCTGCCCCCGAGCGAACTCGCGTTCACCGCTCAGTCGGTTCGGTTGCCCGGTTCACGGCCTCCCGGTGTGACGAACGTACGCTGGATTGATCTCGGCTGGGGAGGATCGCCCGCGCTCGTGTACTGTGACATTGGAACGGGCGGCGTGAAGGCGGATTGGCCCGGGCAGCCCGACCAGGAACGCGGAATGACGAAGAAGTTGGCAACGCTACTACAGCCCGTGCACAGCGAAGCGTGTGATTTGAATCAGGATTCGTTGACGGATTTAGTGGTCGCGGATATCGGCGAGTTCAATGCCAACGACAGCGACTTGGGCCGCGTCGTGTGGCTCCGCCGCGAGTCCGAGGGGAGCGAAACCTACCAAAGTGTTGTGCTCCGTGAAGGACTCAGTCGCGTCAGCGACGTCCAACCCGGTGACTTCGACGGGGACGGCGATACCGATTTGCTCGTGGCTGAATTCGGTTGGCGGACCACCGGAAGCATTTTGCTGCTGCTCAATGTTGGGCTCAATGACGAGGGTGTCCCCCAGTTCGAATCACGAGAGATCGACAGTCGCAACGGTGCCGTTCGGGTTCCACCAGTGGATATCGATGGCGACGGTGACCTAGACTTCATCGCCCTCATCAGCCAAGAACACGAAGTCGTCGAGGCCTTCCTCAATGATGGCCAGGGCAACTTTGATCACCAAGTCGTTTGGCGAGCGCCCGATCCAGCCTACGGCTCGAGCGGAATTGAGCTGGTTGACATGGATGGCGACGGAGATCTCGATGTCCTGTACACCAACGGCGACTCGTTTGACCGAGGACACAAGCCGCATCACAGCATCCAATGGCTGGAGAACAAGGGTTCGTTCCCGTACGTCCATCACCCCATCGTGAATATGATGGGTGTGCTCAATGCGAAAGCGGCTGACTTTGACGGCGATGGTGACATGGACATTGTCGCCTGCTCTCTTTTGGCCGGCAGCACCGCGAGTGAGTTCGCAGCGGCGGGCGTTACATCACTGATGCTGCTCACGCAGACGGAACCCGGGAAATTCGAGCCCTCGAAACTTGAGAGCGGGCATTACGATCACATCTCACTCGAGGTCGGTGATTTTGACGCCGACGGCCGCGTCGATATTGCAGTCGGCAACTTCCTGCGGCAAGGGAGTGCGGAAACACCTGATCTCACGATTTGGTGGAATCGCCCCTAGCGAGGGTGAGCCGAGTTCGGTAGCTCGCCGGCTGACCTGGGCTGTCGAGAATCACGGGGAGCCATCTACCTCGGCAGATGGCTTTTCAGCTGCTCGATAAACTGTTCTCGCTGGACGGGCGAGAGGATGTGTTCGCGGCGGTCGGTTTGGATGGCGACTCGCCGCAGCGACAACGCGGGGCCGCTGCGCAAGGTCGATGATCGGTTGATGTCTCGCATCGCTGCGTAGGGAACCTGGTAACAGATCACACCGCAGCGGATGGACAGGGCATCGTTCAGGAAGGTGTAGCGACAGGGCACGACGAAGATGGCTGTGACCCCAAAAATCGCTGCTGCGGTCAAGAACATCGACGACGCATCGGCAGGTCGACCGTTGGCCATCAACACCATGCCAATCGTGATCGCGACCAGAATCGGAAACACGAGCAGCATTGCTAGCCACCAATCGACGGCCGATCGGTAAACCTTCGGCCCCCGCGAGACCGTTTCGATTGATCGCGCGGAGCCAGAGCGGTCGGGCGACTCAAGTTGAGGGAGTTCAGACACCGAAATCAAAAACCTCTAGTAATCACTACGGGAGAAATAGACACAGCCAATCAGTAGCATCACCGCAATGAAAACACCGCAGCTCAGTAGTGGGCCCGCAATCCGGTAGCGAACCACCTCGGCTGCTCCCGCTTCGCCACCTCCGATCACCAATGAATCGTGTCCCGACACCATGGCCGCCGAAGTGTCACCAAGCTGCAGGACTTGCGGCGTCAGCCATTCCAATCCTCCCACGACGTAGTAATCGACCCACCGCCAGACGGATAACGCTGGTGTGATGGAATCCACGACGGTGACCTCGATTTCGCGTGTCGACGTACTCGGTACAACGATCGAAAAACGTGTTAAGCGATCCACATCGTGTGCGACGACCAAGCTTCCCGGCTCAGCCTGTGAATCGGATGGTTGCCAGTGCATCGATTCGATCTCATCGATCGGTAGCCGGGTCACATGCTGCAGGGTAGGCCCAGCCACCCTGACGAGATCACAGTGTCCCGACGAGGTGCGGAGCAGGAAATCGGTCTCTGAAATCGCGACCAGCTCCAGCGGTGTGCCGGGAACCGTGTTCTCCCGCGAGTCATGGTCCCACTGACCGGCCAACTGTAGCGTCTCGGCATCGAATATTTTCACGGGCTGTTCGCCTTGGGCCAGCACGATCCAACGCGCTGACGCGGCGATCACGGGGGCCGCTCGATCGGTGGCTCGTGGCACGTCGACATGTGCGATCGTCGTCCAGGGTTGGTTGCGAGTGGGCCCCTGGGGCTCAATCCGCTGTAGACGATCGGCAGTCAAGACGACCAGGGTTCGCTGATCGGGTACCTGAGTGACTCGAAACGGTGCGTTCAAAACAACGTCAGGAGGCAGGATGGACACGAATGAATCGGTCGCGCCACCCTGCATGGTGACGAGGGATTGGAGCCATGAACTCACCGATCCGAGGGCGCGAGCACCTTCGCTCGACTCGCTCTTATTGGTCGCTGCATTGTCCTCGGTGCCGTTCTCGGTAACCACTGTTTGGCCTGCCGCGATGGTTGGTTCTTCGCCCGCGGCCTCGAGGTCTTCGCCTGCGGCCTCGAGAATCGACGTGCGTTCGGTAACCAATAGGTCCGCCGTATTGATGGCGACGACCGTTTCCTCATTGATGCAAAGCAAATGTTCGGTGGCCGTCGGCAAGCGGAGGCTCGGCTGCGGCTTCCAGCCATCACCGCGTGAAAGGACGACGAGATCGAGTGATCCCGAACCGAACGGATTGAAACGGCCATTGCGAATCCGCGCCGTCAACACGTGATCTGGGTCCAGGGCGACCGGCGTGAGCACGCGGTCACGTGATCCCGCTTCACTTTCGATTACCGGTGACCAACGTTGCGACGAGGGGTGCAGATGCACCAATCCGCTACCGCCGGTGGCCGCAAACAAATCATCACCGGCGACCGTCATTCCAATGATTCGATCTGGCGCGACAACGCGGGCATTAACCACACCGCCCACGATTCCAACCACCACACACACCGCTGCCAAGGCACCCGCCGCAGCGATCGAGATGATCGACGACCGCCATTTCAAACCCGCCAGGACAGAGACGCTGAAGAACACCGCGAAAATAATGACGGCGATCGGAACACACCACAGAATTCGACCATTCCAAACATCGAGACGGCAGCCGGCGATCAGGTACAGCCCTAAGACCAATTGGGACACACAGAGCGTCACGAACGCACAGCCCCCGATGAATTTGCTGATCAACAGACCGCTGCGTGTGATCGGTTTGCTCAACAGCAAATGCAGCGATCCGGTCTGCAGCATGTCGGGGATAATCGACGCGGTCACCAACACGCCCAAGAAAACCAGGACCAGACCCAGCAACCAGTTCACCAATAGCGGGATGACAAACTGGTTGAATAGCGTGTCAAACTGCAAGCGATCGATCTGGAAATCGGTAGGGAACTCGAGCCCCGCGTAGGTCAGCACGACCGAGCGGGCACTGCGGGATTCAAACACGCCCGGCAGGGCGGCTTCGATCCGTAATCGACTGCGCCGTTTGCGGAGTGAATCGGAGAGTTCCGCGTCAGCCGTTTCATCGAGCTGCCGGAGTTCTCGCAGGCGGACCGTGTCGGCCCACACCTCCGCGTCGTACCAATCAATCCCAGGCGCAGTCCGTGGTCCATCCGCTGGCGGAACCGCCGCCCCTAGCTCGGGTGATTTGGGTGGGTGGGGGGCTGCCTCTGCTTCAGCCGTCCCTGCATCGGACTCAATCAAAACGTTCAACGCGTCCGTCAAAAGGTTGAGCCGGATGCGTACCTCATCGCCCTCGCCGACGCGACGCAATTCTCGCTGTAGTTCCTCGGGCATGCCCTGTGCGATGCGTCCGATCGGAAGCTCGCGAGCGTCTGGGTCCACGATGCCCTGGGCCAGCATGGCTTTCATTCGCGTGCCGTTGTACACATCAAACCAACGGAACGTCGTCGTGTAATCTTCTCGCAACCCGATCGGTGCAAGTGTCGCCAGCAGAATCCAAATCGCGAGAAAGGCGGCCCACAGCACGCGTGAAGCCAACGCGGCATGGAACGAGTCGCTGATAATCGCTAGGTAAGGTCTCATGTCGCGTTATCTTGCTGTTGATCGCGCACCAGTCGCATGAATGTGTCTTCGAGTGAATGACGGTGCGGCACCAATCGGATGAGCGAGCCGCCGGCACCCCGGATTCGATCCACGATTTCATCGAGCGAGGCACGATGCTCGCAACTCAACCGGCACCGATATCGCAGCTCACCGCCGCCAGCAACAAGGGGCTCGCTCAGCCAGACCACACTATCCCCCATCGCTGGCTCGAGAATTCTGGATGTCACGCGACCACGCTGTTCACGATCCGTAGGAGCTTGATCGGCGATCGCCGTCAGTGAGGGCAGTTCGAATTCCAACTCAACCAAGACGTGGGAAGTCGTCGGTCCGAGCGGGCCAACCATCTCCGCGATCGGACCCGCAGCCAAGACCTTTCCTTTCGCCATGATTGCCAGGTGCGTGCAGATCAGTTCGACTTCATGCAGGATATGACTGTTGAGGAAAATGGTTTTCCCCGCATCTCGCAATTGTTCAATGATGCGACGCACTTCGCTCCGGCCCACCGGATCGAGACCGTCGGTGGGCTCGTCCAGGATCAGCAGATCGGGGTCGTGCATGAGTGCTTGAGCCAATCCGAGCCGCTGCAGCATGCCTTTGCTGAATCGCTTCACGCTTTCGCGATCCCGCCCTGCCAGGCCGACGAGATCGAGCAGTTCGTCGCTGCGGCGAGTGATCGTGAGCGAATCCAGCCGGCTGAGTTTGCCGTAGAAATGCAGCGCCGAACGGGCCGTATGATGGCGATCGACGCGGAGCGATTCCGGCAAATAGCCCACTCGGCGTCGCGCGTCGGTGGATCCCGCGGGGAGACCCAATAAGGACGCTTGTCCGCCCGTCGCCCGAATCACGCCGAGCAGAATCTTGATCAACGTGGTTTTGCCCGCTCCATTGGGGCCGAGCAACCCAAAAATCTGACCCGCATCGGCATGCAGGCAGACGCCCTGCAATGCAGCGACGTCACCACGCCGTAGCAGACCACCGCCACGATAGGTTTTCTCCAGACGATCAACTGCAATAATACTACTGACGGGTGCCTCCGCTCGGCTCACGTGAGCCAAGTCCGCAATATCATCGACAGCAAGACCGCCGCGCTCATCGCGATCACCGCCGCCAGCAACAGCTGATTGGCGGGCTGTCGCCACGAGGGCGCGTTGACTTCGCGATTGTAAAGACTGCGAAATCGCTCGCGTTCGCCCGCAGTGTCGAAGACGCCGTCTTCCACCAGTTCCTGGACTCCGAACTGGACTGAGTATTCGACGACCCCGTGGATGTTTCGTCGCTCGGCGCTGTCGCCAGCACTGTCGTCGTCGCCGATGCCCTCAAAATACCACAGTTGGTTTCCGAATTGCCGCTCGGTCTCGCAGCGATCATCGACGCAGCGGAGGTTGATGATCTCGCTGCTCTCAAGACAGAAGCGGGCGCGCTCGAGAGCTCGGCCGCTATCCAAGCGAACCTGGCGTAAAACTCGATCTGGAAATTGACGTTGGGGAGCTTGAGCACGCATTTGAAACCTCCGTTTACACGAACCGGTTCTCGGCCGGATACATTTATTATTGCCGACTGAGCAGCTGGCGTCATCGGCAAGCAGGAAATTTTGTGCTAATAATCGATGCTGAGACGCTCGCTGGGTAGATTGCCCAGATTCTCAATTCGACCCGAATCATGGGCGGGCACTTCCTCAAAAAAGTCGCTTTCCTCTTAACCCTTCTCCGCAGGCGCTGAAAACCGGTCGCAGGGACGGGGACCCACCCCACTCCTGCCCGCATTTCAATGCCGCTGCGTAACCGCGAACACTGATTCTATGTCCATGCCTCCTCCGCCTCAGCGAGCACCCGGCCACACGGGTTCCGATCAACAACCCATGAGCGGTGGAGATTCCGATTCACGGCCAAGGCCGCGGGCCAAGCCGTTGTCACGCCCCATCACGCTCCACGCTCCGATCACATTGGGCGTCGTGTTGATTGTCCTGGTCGTGATCCTGGGGGCGGTGTGGGTGACGGGCAGCCTGCTGGGGTTGCTCCGCGAAAAGGAATCGCCTGTCTTATTCTGGGTGATGTTGCTGGCCGGTTCGGTGTTGCTCATCGCTGTGCTCGCCGGCGTGATCGCCTATCTGACCTTGAGTGTCAAAGCGTTTAACTTGAATCGCCGGCAATCCAATTTTATCGATGCGGTGACCCACGAACTGAAAAGTCCTATCGCATCGTTGAAGCTGTATTTACAAACGATGACGCGGCACAAAGTGGGCGTGGACCAGCAAGCGGAATTTCACAAAATCATGCTCGACGATGTCGAGCGGCTCGATTTGCTGATCGATCACTTGCTCGAAGCGGCCCGGATCGAGCGTGGCGCGGCATCGGAGGACGCGACCGAAGTCGATCTTGCCGAGCTGTTGGCCAAAGTCGCCATCGCCGCCTGTGTGCGCTACAAACGCCCGCCCGAAACGGTCCAGATCGACTGTCCCAATATCGTGCTTTCGGCACCGCCGATCCAAGTGGAAATTCTGTTTCGCAATCTGATCGACAACGCAATTAAATATGGTGGCAGCCCTCCGCTCGTTCGGGTCATCGCTCGGATGAATCCAGAGACCAGCGGTGAGGTAACCATTTCGGTTTGCGACAACGGCGTGGGAATCCCGGCCCATTTGCGCCGCAAGGTATTTGGCCGGTTCGTTCGGCTAGGCAATGAGCTGGAACGCAGCACCACGGGCACTGGCTTGGGGCTGTACTTAGTTCGCAACGTCACCCATGCGTTGGGCGGACGGATCAACATTGTCGACGCGGAGTACAACAGCATCCCCACCGCTGCCGGGGCGGAGAACGTGGCCGATGCCCAGGCTGGGGATCGAATGGGGACACAGTTCAATGTCACTCTCCCCGAGGCGGCTCTGCGAACCGAATCGGTGCCGCCGGCAACTCCGTAAGGCACGCGGCTGAAAAAGTTGATTTGGTCGACAATCTCGACCTCTCGTGGTTATACTCTCACTCGACGTTCATTCGACCGTATTCTCGTCCCGATCGACCACAGGAAGTTTTCAGCATGTCCCTCGAAGACAACCCGATGTCGCCCATGTTTCGCATTGATGTTTCGGCGAAATCCGAGCCCCATCCAACCTTGTCGAGCGAGGAAATGACCGTCCAACTGCTCCGCCAGATGCTCGTTGGCCAGCAGAAACAGACTAAACTGCTGGGCGAACTGGTCGCTCAGAATGCAGCCATGCAGAAACAGCGAGCCGGTGAGCTGCAGCAGTGGAAAGACGCTCATCCGGAACTCTCACGCGCCTGCCGGCGGGCGGCTGAGACGCTCAGTGAAGTTCAAACGGAATTCCTCCAATCGGTGACCGAGGAAATCGACGATTCGGGCGAGCATCTCGTCGAGGGCGAATACATGCTCAACGAATTTATCGACCGCTTCGGGCCCCGGATGGCGCACCTCAACGGCATTCTGCAGGTCCTTGCCCAGCTCGGAACGGGCGATCCTGTCGCACAACAACAACAGCATTAGCCCCGCTCGGGAAACCCGGACTCAGCGATTTGAAAAAAATTCCCAAGGGAACCTTTCCACAATCGGCTCCGTCCGTTACGCTCTGGCGAATTCAGCAAGCGAGCCGGTTTTGGTTCGCCGCGGAATTGCCAGAAGAAGACATTATTGACACTTCGGGGCGTAGCTCAGCCTGGCAGAGCGCCTGGTTTGGGACCAGGAGGTCGCATGTTCGAATCATGTCGCCCCGACTTGTAATAAACCCTGCGAAACAATTTGTTTCGCAGGGTTTTTTTGTGCCCTGAGCCCTGTGCTTCAGGAGCGGCGCGACTGCCAGCAGCGAGCCCATTTAGATTCGCCGCGCAACCGCCGGGGCAGAGTCTCGCAAGCATCCCGGTTGGCGGTCACTCCCCCATCGCCAGTCGCTGCATCGTTTCATTATTTGAGGCGGCGCGTGGTACCCGATGCCTCACGGCATTCGGCTCATCACCCCACCGTGTGATGTCACCAATGCAGCGGCATCGATTTCACCCCGTCTGCCGTCAGTCGCTGCATCGTTTCAATATTTGAGGTGGCGCGTGGTACCCGATGCCTCACGGCATTCGGCTCATCACCCCTACCGTGTGATGTCACCAACCCAGCGGTATCGATTTCACCCCGTCTGCCGTCAGTCGCTGCCTCGTTTCAGTATTTGAGGTGGTGCGTGTTACCCGATGCCTCACGGCATTCGGCTCATCACCCCACCGTGTGATGTCACCAACGCAGCGGTATCGATTTCACCCCGTCTGCCGTCAGCTGCCGCATCGTTTCAATATTTGAGGTGGCGCGTGGTACCCGATGCCTCACGGCATTCGGCTCATCACCCCACCGTGTGATGTCACCAACGCAGCGGCATCGATTTCACCCCGTCTGCCGTCAGTCGCTGCATCGTTTCAATATTTGAGGTGGTGCGTGGTACCCGATGCCTCACGGCATTCGGCTCATTGTTGAATCGCCATCGCCGATTCAATCGACTGTCCAAAAAGAAATTTTGCTGCACCAGACGCGAGTCCATCCTATAGTTCCCTGTGGTCGACACGCCCGGAATCAACCCGCAGGAAATAGGCAAACAAGACAGAAGGCACTTCGGAAAATGCTCGCGATAACGATGGTGGCGCTGCTGTCGGCGGCCGGCGTCGATGCGTTCGCCCAAGATGGAACCAAGCAAGCCGCACCGAGCTTGGAATCGGTTGCCGAGCGTGCCTATCTGTACGGTTTGCAGCAGGCCATCTTCTATGGGCAGCGCTGGACCTATACCCAGAACGATATCAAGGAAAACGAAATCTACTCAGGCGTGAACCGGTTCTTTTGGGTGCGCAAGCAGATCACGCCCGACTTTCCAGTGGTCACCCCGAACGCCACTACGCTCTATGGATCGGGCTTCCTCGATTTACAGGCTGGTCCCGTCGTCATTGAAGTCCCCGAGATCACCGACCGCTATTTCAGCGTCCAGGTGATGGATCAATACGGGATCTTCCGCATGATCGTCGGCTCGCCATTCAACGGGACCCGGGCACGCAAATATATCCTGGTGCCCCCGGGCTATGAAAAGAACCTACCTGCGGAGTTCCCCACCACCGACGTTATCCAGTGGCAGTCCAAGACGGCCTACGCGGTGGTCCGAATGGCCGTCGAGACCGGTTCGAAAGAAGAGATCGAGACGATCAACCGTTACCAGGATCAAGTCACCATGACACCGGCTGCGCAGTGGATCGCCAATGGCAATCAGGGGCTGGCGCAAGCAGGTCGAACGATTCAGCCAGGGACGTATGTCGTTCCCGAAGGCCTGCCTGGGTATGCGATCGGCCAGGTCGACAAACAGACCGCCGAACAGTACTTCACCCTGCTCAGCGTCATTCTGAACGATCCCACCATGACCCTGCTGCCTGACTCGTTGCTCGAGACTGAAATGATCTCGCAGTTCCAGGCGGTGAACATCGGGAACGGCCTCCACTTTGACTGGTCGAAGCTGCCTGCCGATCAGCAGGCGAGCTTGGAAGCCGGCTTCCAGGCTGGTTTCCAGAGTGTCCGCAACACTCTCAAAACAAATTTGATCAACATGAATGGCTGGGGGGCGGTCCGCAATGATGGCGGGTTCGAGACCCGTTGGATGGATCGTGCCGTGATCGCCGATGCCGCCTGGGCGGCACCGGACAAGAACATCTCCCACGCCGGCGCGTTCCTGTTCACCGATGCAGACGGCAAACCGCTCAGTGGCAAGAACAAGTACACGATGACGTTCGACATGGATGACCTGCCGCCCGTGACCCAGTTCTGGTCCATTCCTCTTTACGATTCCAACGGCTATTTCGTGGCCAATGAGATCGACCGCTACACCGTGAACAGCTTCATGCTCGAGGCTGGCGATCTGGTGGTCAAGGATGGCAAGCTGGTGATTTACATCCAGCATGAGAAACCGTCCGATGCAGACCAGGCGAAGAACTGGCTTCCCGCACCGGCTGACGGCATGCGTTTCACCGCGCGTTTCTATGGTCCCTACGTGCCACTGACCAATGGTACTTACAAGATGCCCAAAGCCGTCCAGGTTCAGTAGATGTTTTGGCTCATCCGATGTTTTTTAGATCCAGCGCGGGCATCTCCCGAGAGCACGCGGTATAATCACCGGCCTATTCACCGCTCTCTGCCCGTTCCTCGCCGGTGTGCCCTGTACGCAGACGCCGGTCGCGAAAGAAAACTCCGATTCGATCTCGATGGCATGCCGAATGGTGCCACCAGCTACGATGACGCCTACCAAGCCATTGCGAGGTTCGCTCGCCGGACGCTCGATCGGGTGCATCACTTCGGAACGAGCGGAAAATAAGTGGCCGAACGCTCCGCGGTCGGAATGGTCGACCGCGAAGCGTCCGACCACAACTTCAGACAGTAATTTCCCGCTCGTTCTTTAGGCATTTCTTACCGCCGATTCGATTCCACGGTATGTGTTCACCGACGTGGGCATCGCCCCCTTGCTTCCACCCCTGAGACCGCGGCCTGATGGGAACGCGGTCCAACGACGTTTTGCTCGATGACTGATGAGCGGGTATTTACGGGAAATCGTGATCGCCACGCGAGCGATCTTCACATGCACTCTTGAAAACTCAACCACGAAATATGATGAAAACAAACCACAAACGCTCTCGCAGCACCACGCTTACTGCAGTTTCGACCGCGATAACCCTCTGCGGCTGCCTCGCATCGCCTGCATTCGCCCAAACCCATGATGGTATCCCCGCATCGATCGTCACCCCTGACGTCGTCGAGACCGGATTTGGCAAGCTGACCTTTCAGGACGGCGCGCCGACGGCAGAGACCGCCAAGACGATTGGTGACATGCAGCTCTTCACCAATGGTCTGAACGTCTACAACAACAGCTTCCGCGGCGCTTCGGCGCTGGCTATCCAGAAGGGCTTCGAAAGCATCGGTGCTCGATTCAACGATGTCGTTATTTTTCCGGATCTGATGGATTCGTCTTCCATCTTTCTCACTGCCAACGCCGACACCATCTACTACCTCTCGGTAGTCGATCTGAGCAAAGGACCGATGGTCATCGAGCAGCCACCCAAGGGCGTGGGGACGATTAACGACATGTGGTTCTCGTGGATCATCGATATCGGGTTCCCTGGCCCTGACCGCGGCGAGGGCGGCAAGTACTTGATCGTTCCGCCGGGTTACGAAGGCTCACTTCCCGACAGCGGCTTCCACGTCGCGCATTCCCAAACCAACCGCGTGCTCTACGCGTCCCGTGCCTACCTGGTCGATAACGACCCCCAGCCGGTCGTGGAAATGATCAAGCAGACGCTGGAAATCTATCCCTTCACGCCGGGCGGCTACGGCACCAGCATCGCGACGGCACTCGAAGGCGGCGTGCGACTGGGCAAGAATCCACCGGCTCCCAAAACGAAATTCGTCGAAGCCAGCGGTAAGGCCTTCAACACTGTCCCACCAAGCGACTTCGGCTTCTTCGAGATCATCAACGAGAACGTCCAGAACGAGCCGGCCACCAGCTACGACGTTGAACTCGCGGGGCAACTCGCCGCGATCGGCATCGTCCACGGAAAGCCCTTCAGCCCTGATGCCAATGCCAAGCGAGTCCTCACCGACGCCGCCAAGTTCGGCAACGCCACCGGCCGCGTTCTCAACTGGCGTTATGCCGCCACTCACCCCGACTGGAACTATTACGACGATTCAAACTGGGGCAACATGCTCTGGGAAGGTGGCTACAACTTCGAAACACCACCGCCGATGATCACCAAGGAAGGCATGTTCGTCCCGAACCCACCGACCGGTGCCCGCACGCTGGATTCACGTACCGCCTTCTACTTCGGCTACACGCTGGATTCTCCCGGCATGATCATGCGTCTGCCACGCGTCGGTTCGCAGTATCTGATGAACTTCCTCGATTCGCAGGACACACCCTTCGACGGCGGCCAGACCTACCAGGTCACCCTTCCCAAGGACATCCCCGCCGAAGCGTTCTGGTCCTTCACCGTCTATGACAACCAGTCGCGATCCATGCTCGCCACGCCACAGAAATACCCTCGCGCCGGCAGCCAGACCTACCCATCACCCGCCGCCAAAGAAAACGCCGATGGCTCCACCACCCTCTTCTTCGGCCCAACCCAACCCGAAGGTGTCGATCGCGGCAACTGGATCCAAACCATGCCAAACAAAGGCTGGTTCACCATCCTCCGCCTCTACAGCCCACTCGAATCCTTCTTCACCAAAGAGTGGCAGCCGACGGAAATTGAACGGGTGAAATAAGGAACATTCGACATTGAACAACGCGGACCGGTCGCTTGCGGGAGCGGTCCGCCCGTTCAGAAGTGAAAGATCGCAGGCCTTTGATACCGACGACAAGATGCGTGGAGAGTAAGACAAGCGACATATCAACGGCGTCTACGATGGCTAACCTTCCCGCTCTTGACCAAACGTGTCAAACGGCTTGGTAAAATTGTCACGAATTGGCAAAGAACGCGTTTGAGATCGGGAGACACTTCATGCAGTCGGGATGGTTTGCACACAGTGGCAACGGACAACAGCGTGATGAACGCTTCGAAACGGTATTTGAACATCTCGATGCGGTGACTCGACGCGCGTCACAGTACGCGGCTGCGTTCGGGGCTGAGGAGCAAGCTCGTGCAGCGGGGTTGCTGCACGATCTGGGCAAGTATTCGCAGCAGTTTCAGCGGCGATTGCGGGATTGGCGTGAACCGGGCCGCGATCATTGGACGCTCGGAGCGTGGGCCTTGTTGGCACAAAAGAAACCGGCCGCGATCATGCCCGCTCTCGCCATATTAGGACATCATGCCGGGCTGCCTTCGCTCGATAGCTTGACGAGTCTCAATCAGCGGTTGAGCAAGGTATTGACGCAAGAACCGCTACGGTTCACGACGTCGACCGTCCAAGAACACCAAGCAGCGATGAAGCAGTTCTTGGCCGATGGATTTGAAATGCCTCGGCTCAGCGGCAGCGGGCTGGTTCCACGGTGTTCGCAAGCCGCCGACATGCTTGACACACGAATGTTGTTCTCCGCACTCGTCGATGCTGACTTCGTTGAAACCGAAGCTCATTTTGATGGCGATTCGCAGATTCCCCGGCGGCCGCGCGCCGACGGTGCTCCAATGTGCGTGGATGAGTTGATCGCGGCACTGGATCGCTACGCCGCGAGATTCGTAAGGAATTCCTCGTCGACCATTGACGTTCTGCGAAACCGCTTGGCCGAGCGGTGCGCTCACGTCGGATCGACTCATCAACTTGGTGCGTTCACCTTGTCGGCACCGACAGGCTTTGGCAAAACACTCGCGATGTTGCGATTTGCGTTGGAACATGCCCGCACGCATCGTCTTCGCCGTATCGTCGTGGTGATGCCGTTTCTCAACATCATCGACCAAACCGCATCGATCTATCGAGACATCTTTTCGACGCAGCAATTCGGGGATGGAATCGTTCTCGAGTCGCATTCCGCAGCAGGTTGTGATGTGGATGCAAGCGATGAAGATTCCGTCACACGCTCCGAAGTTCGTCGGCGATTACTTTCACAGAACTGGGACGCACCGATCGTGCTGACCACCAACGTGCAACTGCTTGAATCACTGCACGCTCACCGACCTTCTCGTTGTCGGAAACTGCACCGGCTCGCTAGCAGTGTCATTTTGTTCGATGAAGTTCAAACATTGCCGCCGAAACTTGCTGTTGCAACGCTTGCCACGCTATCGCGACTGTGTGACCCATCAGGACCGTTTCGCACCAGCGTCGTGTTTGCGACGGCGACCCAGCCCGCATTCGAGTCGCTTTCCCAGCGTGTCTCACAGATCGTTGATCCGATCAAATCCAAAGGGGCACCGCCGGCTTGGCAGCCCGTCGAGATCAATGACGCGGGCGGCGAGATGTTTGACTTTGCGTCCGAGCGAGTACGCGTGTGTTGGGAGCAAGACGAGCCAGTTGAACTCGACGATTTAGCGATGCGATTGTCTCGGAATCGTCAATCGCTGTGCATTGTCAATTTGAAACGTCACGCGATCGATTTGGCGTTGGCCGTTTCTAGCAATTGTGAACACGTCTTGCATCTTTCCACGAACATGACGCTCGGCCATCGCACCCAAGTTCTCGATCAGGTTCGCCGAAGACTCCGTGACGACCAACCGGTTCATTTAGTGGCGACGCAGTGTGTCGAAGCAGGCGTCGATTTGGATTTTCCGTTCGTCATGCGTGCCCTCGCACCGCTCGAAGCGATCTCGCAAGCCGCCGGACGTTGCAACCGCAATGGATACAGACCGAAGTGCGATATGGCGGTTTTCTCATTTGACGACCGGGACGAGGAAGGTCGAGTCCGCCGCGCTTATCCACCGGGTTATGACGCCGCCGTTGAGGCGACGCGGCTTTTCTTGAAGACCGTGCTGGCACAATCAACTGACGCGACTCCAGAGATCATCAACGATCCCGATTGCATGCGTGACTATTTCCGATTGTTGTACGCGTTGAAGGGACGTGATTGCGGGCAACAACCCGATGAAGCGGAACTTCTCGATGCCGTCCGCGCCGGCGACTTTGAGAAAACGGAACAGCACTACCGTTTGATCGATCAAAATATGATTCATATCATTGCTCCCTACGATCGTGAGACATCGTCCCGGTTGATCGACGAGGCGACCGAAACTGCAAGCGAACAAGGCGGGATGACACCCAAACAAATTCGCCGTTGGCAACGACTCGCTTCCGCTCACTCCGTCAGCGTCTATCGTCCTCGCGAAGATGACGACCTATTCAACCGCTTACTTCCGATTCATTTTGGGCACGGAATGAACGAGAAATCCAGCCCGATCACGTCAGAAATCGACTGGTGGCATCCCACAACTGACGACTGTTACGACGACTTGGTTGGGCTGCAGTTGGCCGAGACGAACTGGGTCATGTAAAAAAAGGTATCATCACGACTCAACAAACATGGTTCCCCTCGCCCCGCTTCGGGAAGAGGGGCTTTGGAGTACTGAGATACCATCGTAATTCACCGTCGCATCCATAGTCCTCGCCCCCTTATCCCTGGCTCTTCTCTCCCGCAAAGCCGGGGGAGAAGGGAGCCAAGAAAAACGATTTCGTCAACCTCGTTACGCGTCTAACTTCCCAGCCCCCAACTCTGGAGCCTGATCTTGGTAGCCCTCAATGTAAAAACCCATGTGCTTGAAGTGTGGGGTGATTTCGCCTGTTTCTCGAGACCAGAACTTGCCGTCGAGCGGTACTCGTACCCGTGCCCAACGCCCAGCGCCGCACGGGGTGTCTTCGACGCGATCTACTTCAAGCCCGAGTTCTACTGGCAAGTCACCCGCATCGAACTACTGAACCCACCGTCGTATATCGCGCTGCGACGCAACGAGGTCAAAGAAAAAATCAGCGAGACGATGGTCAAACGCTGGATGAAGGGTGTCGAGCAGCCTGAACCGCTGCTCGCTGACGCTGACAAATCACTCACTGGCAGTGACCAAAAAGGTCGCACCCAGCGTCAAACGATGGCACTGCGTCAACCGCGTTATCGCTTGCACGCGCACATCGTTCCTAAACGAAAAGGTGACGCGGCACAGAACTCGTGTGACAGTCAATTTGTTCGCCGTGCGAAGCAAGGCAAGTGTTTTCAACAACCGTACCTGGGTTGCCGCGAGTTCATCAGTTTCTTTCGCTTAATTGAAAGCCTCGACAACGAGCCGGCACCCATCAATTACACGCAAGACCTAGGGTTCATGCTGTATGACGTGTTTGATTTGACCGCCGACAACCACGCCGCGTCCGTGAAAAACCCTTTGAAAGTAAAACCGTCTGTCTCCATGTTTGCCGCGAAAATTGCCGGCGGTGTTCTCGAAGTTCCTCCCATCGGCAGTCCTGAGGTACTCCGAGCGAACATCTCGTCCGTGGAGGTTGACTGAACATCATGCTCCATGAACTCATCCATTACGCCCGCATCGCGGGCATCGATAGCGAACCGGGTTTCAAGCCGAAATGGGTCCGCTGGTTGCTGGTCTTCGATCGTGACGGAAAATTCGTCAGCGCCGTGGACTTCAAGGACGACTCGTCCAAGAAGGGTCGCGAGTTTGCGAAGTGTCCCGACCTGAGTCAAGGTGAAATGGTATCGTCCGGCTCGCGACACTTCCTTGTCGATAGCACCGACAAGATCGCATTGTTGGTGAAGGACGAGGTGACAGAGCGGGATATGGTCCATCACGCCAGCTACGTCGGGCTACTCACGGCAGCCGCAACATCGATACCAACACTCGGTGTGATCGCCGCCACGCTGGATGACGAAGAATCGCTCACCGAGATCCGTCGTGATTTGAAAGAGCTAAAGGCTAAGCCGACGGACTCTTGCACGATCGCGGTCATGAATGGATCCTTGCCGAAGATCTTCGTCGATGAACCAGATTGGCATGATTGGTGGCGAACGCATCGCGAATCGCTTGCTGTCGGCAAACAGGTTGCAAAGTCCGGGTCCGCCGACAATCGGATGCGATGCTTCCTCAGCGGCAAGATGGTCGATCCGGCGGCAACACAAAACAAAGTGACCGGGTTGTCGGATGTCGGAGGACTCGCGACAGGCGACGTTTTGTCTTCATTCGATAAAGATTCGTTCAGCCATTATGGGTTCACCAAAGGCGAGAACGCGGCGATGAGCGTGGAGATGGTCAAACTCGTTGCCGACTCGCTCAATCGCTTGATCGGCAGCCGGTCACGACGAATGTGTGGTACGAAGGTGGTCTACTGGTACAGCCGACCGCTTGCCGCCGAGGACGATTTACTGAGCCAGGATATCTTCGGCGATTTGGTGGCCGGTGATTCGGGCGACGACGAAGCGGAAGATCCGTCACAGCAAGAAGTTCTGGCGGCGGAATCACGTGCCTCGCGATTGCTCGACGCGATCCGGTCGGGCCAGCGTACTGACTTGCTCAATTGCGAATACTACGCCCTGACGATCTCCGGCAATTCCGGTCGCGTGATCATACGCGATTGGATGCAAGGGAGCTTTGAAGAGTTGGCCAGACACGTCAAACGGTGGTTCGACGATTTGTCGATCGTCGCCCGCGACGGAAAGTCAACGATTCAAAAACACAAATTTGCTGCAGTACTCGGTGCGATGGTGCGTGATCTTCGCGACATGCCGGCTCCGACTGTAGCGACGCTATGGCGAGCAGCGCTCGCCGGAGCACCGATCCCGCCGCCCCTCGCAGCTCAAGTTCTTGCCCGCGTCCGCATGGACGTGATTGGCGACCAAGCGGCGCGGCACGCGCGACTCGGTTTTTTGCGCGCCTTCTTAATTCGTAACTCTCACTTGGAACTTTCCGAAATGACAACTGATGTTGACGATTCAATTGACGACCCTGCCTACCTGTGTGGCCGGATCATGGCGGTGTTGGCTAACATTCAACAGGCTGCACTGGGCGATGTCGGTGCCGGAGTCGTGCAGCGTTATTATGCCGCCGCATCCGCAACACCGGCTCTGGTACTCGGGCGACTCGTGCGAACGGCCCAGATTGCTCACCTGCCGAAAATTGATGGCGGCTTGCGTCATCATTTCGAAAGTCAAATGACGCGTCTTTGGAGTCGCATGAAAACGGCTCCACCAACAACTTTGACGCTGGAACAACAAACGCTGTTCGCCCTGGGGTTTTACCAACAACAGGCGACTCGATACGCCAAAAAAGAAGTCGCCGCAGCAACATCCGATACGTAAACAATTCAGGCTCCCCTCGCCACGCTTTGGAAAAGAGCGGGTGGGGGATCGGCGTGCTTGCAATCTCGGCAGAACGCTCTTGCAAATTTTTATTTCAAATTACTAAGACTCAAGGAAATCACTTTATGTCTAACCCAGTCCAAAACCGTTACGAATTCCTGTTCCTGTTCGATTGCGAGAATGGCAACCCCAATGGTGATCCAGATGCGGGCAACGCGCCCCGGATCGATCCCCAAGATATGCACGGACTCGTTTCCGATGTCTCCGTTAAGCGACGTATTCGCAACTACGTGCAACTCGCCAGCGGCAACCAAATGCCTAACGCGATCTTTATCGAACACGCTTGCAATCTGAACACCAAGATCGCACGTGCCCACGAAGCCACCGCTGGTAGCATCCCCGAAAAGAAAGGCGCGAACAAAAAGCAAGTCCACGCGGCGCGCGATTGGATGTGCCAAAACTTTTTCGACGTGCGAACGTTCGGTGCCGTGATGTCCACGGGTGCCAACGCTGGTCAAGTACGTGGTCCCGTGCAAATCGCGTTTTCACGCAGCGTCGATCCGATCCTACCACTGGATCTATCGATCACGCGAATGGCCGTCGCCGTTGGGAAGGCCACTGATAGTAGCGAGAAACTCGAAGCCGATCAGGCCGACACTCCCGAAGATCAATTGCGGACGATGGGCCGCAAACAAATGATTCCCTACGGGCTATTCATCGGCAAAGGATTCATTTCGGCACACTTGGCTCAGCAAACCGGTTTCAACACCGACGACTTGCGAATGCTCTTCGAAGCCGTCCTGAACATGTACGAGCACGATCGATCGGCCAGCAAGGGAACGATGACCGTTCGTCAGCCGCTGTTCGTTTTCAAGCATGTCGGTACCGACTCCGACGAGACCCAACGAACACGCCAATCAATGCTAGGTTGCGCCCCTGCACAAGTACTGTTCGAGGAGATTGTTAAAATCGAAAAGAACACCAGTGTGCCTCGGACGTTCGCGGATTACACCGTGACGGTGGACGAATCGCGACTGCCGACCGGCGTCGAGTTGCTCAATCTGCCACGCGACTTTGACAAGCTGACCTAATGGCTTTTGACGAAGACGATTGTTTGCCGATCTCGGCCCTGCAGCACTTTTTATTCTGTGAACGCCGGGCGGCATTGATCCATATCGAGGGACTGTGGGCGAACAATCGATACACTGTCGAAGGAGACCAATTGCACACGCGCGTTGATGACCCGGGCGCGAGTGAAAATCTCGCAGCGGCAATGATTGTTCGCTCGCTCGGGCTTTGTTCGCTCACGCACGGTTTAACCGGAAAAGCAGACTTGGTTGAGTTCTATCGCAAGGCAACGGGGCTGGACACCGACTACGAGATTCATGTGGTCGAATACAAACGGGGAAAGCCGAAAGCGAAACTCGATCTGCCGTACCAAGTCCAACTTTGTGCTCAAGCGTTGTGCATCGAAGACATGCTCGGCTACCAGGTCACTGCCGCATTTCTTTATTTTGGGATGACGCGGCGGCGCGTCGAAGTTCCGCTGGATACGCCGCTCAGGCAAACGACGGCCGACACGATCTCGCGATTGCACGCTCAAATTGCGTCTGAAAAAACGCCGTTGCCGATCTACAAACCGAAGAAGTGCAAAGCCTGCTCGCTAGTTGACCTCTGCCTACCAACGGCCCCTCGACCACGCACGACAGCTCGCAAGTATCTTCAATCTCTTTTCGATGAAACGGACCAGCCGTGAAGCATCATCTCAATACTCTGTTTGTTACCACCCAGGGAGCCTACCTGCGGAAACAGGGCGACGCAATTGTCGTCCGCGTTGAAAAGAAGGACGTCTTTCGCGTGCCGATGATCAATGTTGGCAGTGTGGTCTGCTTCGGACGTGTTGGTGCAAGTCCCTACTTGCTCGGTGCGTGCGGCGAAAAGGGGATCAGCGTCTCGCTGATGACCGAGCACGGTCGGTTCCTTGCCTCCGTCAATGGATTCACGCCGGGCAACGTGCTGCTGCGACGAGAGCAATACCGATGGTCGGATTGTCCACGACGCAGCGGAGAGATCGCGCGAGCGTGTGTGATCGGCAAACTAGCCAACTACCGCACGACCCTGCGACGAGCGGCCCGTGAAACCGATGACGAATCGGCGAAAGATCGATTGGACAAGGCGGCTTTGCGGATTTCGAATACGACAAAACGTTTGCAACGCGACGATGCTAGTGAACCTGATGATGTCAAAGCAAACGACGCAGGTGATCGTGGGGCGAATCGCGTTGACTTTCTTCGCGGGATCGAGGGTGATGCCAGTCGTGTGTACTTCGAGGTGTTCAACGATTTGATTCGCGGTGACAAAGCAGCGTTCGCGTTCACGAAACGATCGCGGCGACCGCCGCTTGACCGGATCAACGCCCTGTTGTCGTTCCTGTATTCAGTGCTCGCCAACGACGTCAGATCCGCGTGCGAAGCGTCGGGACTCGATGCCGCCGTCGGCTTTCTGCACCGCGATCGACCAGGCCGTCCCGGACTGGCGCTCGATCTGATGGAAGAGTTTCGGCCAGCGATCGCCGATCGTGTCGCCTTGTCCCTCGTCAATCGTCGTCAATTGAAAGCTTCGGATTTCGAGATCCAGCCAACTGGCGCGGTGTGGATGACCGATAAAGCCCGCAAGACGGTGTTGGCGGAGTATCAAAAACGAAAACAAGAGGCCATTCGCCATCCGTTTTTGGACGAAACGATGAGCCTCGGCTTGGTCCCGCATATCCAAGCGAGACTGCTCGCTCGACACCTTCGAGGTGACTTGGATGCCTACCCACCTTTCAACTGGAAGTAAATACGATGATGGTGTTAGTTGCGTATGACGTATCAACGGTCGAGAAGGCGGGCCAGCGTCGATTGACACGAGTGGCAAAAACTTGCCTGAATTATGGCCAACGCGTCCAAAATTCTGTTTTCGAGTGCATTGTTACCCCGGACCAATGGATTCAGTTTCGCAGGGAGTTGATTGACGAGATCGATGAATCGACGGACAGCTTGCGGTTCTACTTCCTGGGCAGTCGGCATCAGGACAAAGTTGAACACATTGGCGCCAAACCGAGCGTTGATCTAGAAGGCCCTCTGATCATTTGATCATCGATCACGCGGACCTCTAGTGCTCGGCAAAACGTGGGGGGTTCGCGATCGACCTTATCGTCGTTAAATCGCGACGAATCTACTCTCTCCTGTCCCAACTGCACATCGCGAATCTTCTCCAGGAAGCAGGTCCGCGAAACCAGCCACCTTACTCTTGTCTACGCCTCAGCTTACGCTGTTGTGGTCGCCCGCTCATACGCGGGCGTGGATTGAAACTCCGCAGATAGCAGCGTGCCCCGTGGCTGCGTTGTGTCGCCCGCTCATACGCGGGCGTGGATTGAAACGATACTAATCCCCTCACGCCGTAATCGCCAGCAAAGTCGCCCGCTCATACGCGGGCGTGGATTGAAACGATCCAGACGACGGCCACGGTGCCGAGGAACCGAAGTCGCCCGCTCATACGCGGGCGTGGATTGAAACCGACGACTACATAACGGTCCAAGTGTTCGGTATGTCGCCCGCTCATACGCGGGCGTGGATTGAAACGGATCGAGGATCTGGAGATCACTCTCACGATCGGGTCGCCCGCTCATACGCGGGCGTGGATTGAAACTTAGCCAGGACCAGCCGAATGCTGTGGTGAGGGCGTCGCCCGCTCATACGCGGGCGTGGATTGAAACAGGCTTCCAGTTTTTTCCATCCGCCTACCCCATCCGTCGCCCGCTCATACGCGGGCGTGGATTGAAACACATAACCGAACCGATAGACGAGGACTATGACGGAAACGTCGCCCGCTCATACGCGGGCGTGGATTGAAACACATGGCACGACGAGCCCATGACGATTTCGCTCGGTCGCCCGCTCATACGCGGGCGTGGATTGAAACTACGAAGCGGTCGACGGAATCCACGTCGCCCGCGGGTCGCCCGCTCATACGCGGGCGTGGATTGAAACGACCATCTCGAAATCGTGCTCTGATTCCCCGGTGTCGCCCGCTCATACGCGGGCGTGGATTGAAACGTCCGTGTCGATGTAACCGGGACCGTAGATCAAGTCGCCCGCTCATACGCGGGCGTGGATTGAAACAAACTATGAACATTGCACCAAGCATCGCACCGCGTGTCGCCCGCTCATACGCGGGCGTGGATTGAAACATAGGAGAGGAAGGGTTCAGAGGGGAAAAGGGTGTCGCCCGCTCATACGCGGGCGTGGATTGAAACACGTCGGCGTCGGCCGCGATGCCGAGTGCATCGCGTCGCCCGCTCATACGCGGGCGTGGATTGAAACATTCCGGCAATCTTCTTTTATTCCTCCTTTTGCGGTCGCCCGCTCATACGCGGGCGTGGATTGAAACACCCACGGCAAAGGCCCCACGGTGCGAGTCCCCTCGTCGCCCGCTCATACGCGGGCGTGGATTGAAACCAACGAGCGATGGCCGAGGACTGGGACCAAGCACGGTCGCCCGCTCATACGCGGGCGTGGATTGAAACCCGGTATTGCTCCGCTTCACGCTCTGATTCTCGTGTCGCCCGCTCATACGCGGGCGTGGATTGAAACCACTACTGTAGTTTCCGCTGTTTGGGAGCACGCTTGTCGCCCGCTCATACGCGGGCGTGGATTGAAACACGTTGTAAAGCAATAGCGTTATTGCCCCTGACTGTCGCCCGCTCATACGCGGGCGTGGATTGAAACACAACCGACCTGGGGTATTCGGGTGGGTCCATGAGTCGCCCGCTCATACGCGGGCGTGGATTGAAACTTATACGCGATCGGATCAACTGATAGTTGCATCAAAGTCGCCCGCTCATACGCGGGCGTGGATTGAAACACAACCGACCTGGGGTATTCGGGTGGGTCCATGACTGTCGCCCGCTCATACGCGGGCGTGGATTGAAACCTGTTTCGTTAGACGACGATGTTTGAGCACTGTCTATCGCTGTCGCCCGCTCATACGCGGGCGTGGATTGAAACCTTGGGAAAATCCGCAGGGTTGCCGGGCCGAACTACGTCGCCCGCTCATACGCGGGCGTGGATTGAAACGGATAGACGAGCCGTGTGCCGTCGGTGAGGACGGTCGCCCGCTCATACGCGGGCGTGGATTGAAACTCGTTGATGGGCCGCATCCCCGAGGGTACCTCGCCTGTCGCCCGCTCATACGCGGGCGTGGATTGAAACTGCGACGATGCCGCCGCCGTTTCGGAGGTGAGCCGTCGCCCGCTCATACGCGGGCGTGGATTGAAACTCGCTGCTCGCTGATCCAACCTGATGGATGGCGTGTCGCCCGCTCATACGCGGGCGTGGATTGAAACAGCTCACGGTCTCCCATCGAAAGGATGCCGTCCTCGTCGCCCGCTCATACGCGGGCGTGGATTGAAACACTCGTGGTCGATCGACTTCGTCAATGATTACCGTCGCCCGCTCATACGCGGGCGTGGATTGAAACCGTCGAGATCCCGTGTTTGGGCCCCCATCACACTCGTCGCCCGCTCATACGCGGGCGTGGATTGAAACTTGCAGTGGGTTGGCTTTGCCTTCGCCGCCGCCGCGTCGCCCGCTCATACGCGGGCGTGGATTGAAACGTCCATCGTTACATCGAGAACCGTATCGAGGCTGGTCGCCCGCTCATACGCGGGCGTGGATTGAAACGCGTTGCTGGTGATGCCGGTAAGGCTCAGATCGGTCGCCCGCTCATACGCGGGCGTGGATTGAAACTTCGTAGTCTGTGTGCACCAATAGCCCGTCTTTGTGTCGCCCGCTCATACGCGGGCGTGGATTGAAACGATCACGTACCAACAAATGCTGGACCGCACCAAGCAGTCGCCCGCTCATACGCGGGCGTGGATTGAAACGCCGCCAGGCAACTTTCCCATGTCGTCACTCGCTGTCGCCCGCTCATACGCGGGCGTGGATTGAAACCCTGCAAGCATGACCGTTTACGGATTCAACGAGAAGTCGCCCGCTCATACGCGGGCGTGGATTGAAACAAAACAATCCAACGAAACAAAAACTAAAACCTCGGGTCGCCCGCTCATACGCGGGCGTGGATTGAAACACCCATCGGCAAATGGGCGTTGTGGGAACAAAATGTCGCCCGCTCATACGCGGGCGTGGATTGAAACGACGAGAAGACCATCCGCAAAGCGGCCGAAGCCGTCGCCCGCTCATACGCGGGCGTGGATTGAAACAGTGATTGACGATCCGATGCTGCTTGGTTCGGCGTCGCCCGCTCATACGCGGGCGTGGATTGAAACTATAACGCTGAAATGGAAGCACGAGGATTGATTGTCGCCCGCTCATACGCGGGCGTGGATTGAAACAGCGAATCATGGAGGAGCAGCGTGCCGCACAGGGTCGCCCGCTCATACGCGGGCGTGGATTGAAACTTTGGCCCGTACACGATTTTGCTATACAGATTCGCGTCGCCCGCTCATACGCGGGCGTGGATTGAAACAGGAGGAGGAGTACCCCGATACATCCGTGGTGGAGTCGCCCGCTCATACGCGGGCGTGGATTGAAACCGGCCCATGGGCGGTAGTCTCGGTGCTCTCCTCGCGTCGCCCGCTCATACGCGGGCGTGGATTGAAACTTCCCCCTGTTCCACTTGGTGCCAAGTGAAGCAACGTCGCCCGCTCATACGCGGGCGTGGATTGAAACTTAGCCTTTCGGCCCTTTCCGGCTCGGTAGAACGTCGCCCGCTCATACGCGGGCGTGGATTGAAACATTCTCTCGTTTTCAGGGTTGCGGTGCCCGCCAGGTCGCCCGCTCATACGCGGGCGTGGATTGAAACGCTATCATCGATCACGAACTTTTCGAGACCGGGAGTCGCCCGCTCATACGCGGGCGTGGATTGAAACCGCCTCTCGATCAGGAGTAGCACCTCGATCGCCTCGTCGCCCGCTCATACGCGGGCGTGGATTGAAACGCCAACGTGTGCATCATCTACCACCAGATCCACGTCGCCCGCTCATACGCGGGCGTGGATTGAAACAAATATGCTACGTCCATGCGGAACGGGACGGACAGTCGCCCGCTCATACGCGGGCGTGGATTGAAACCCAAGTCGGCCCCGCCAAAATGCGGGAACCGATCGTCGCCCGCTCATACGCGGGCGTGGATTGAAACACACTACGTATAAAGTCCGTTAGCGGGGCTTGTGTCGCCCGCTCATACGCGGGCGTGGATTGAAACAGGTACGGCGGAAAAGCCCTGCCCGCGAGGCTCAGGTCGCCCGCTCATACGCGGGCGTGGATTGAAACCAGTGGCGTAGGGTACTAGCTAGCCTTTGGTGCCGTCGCCCGCTCATACGCGGGCGTGGATTGAAACCGCAAGGGACACGGACAGGGATCGTACACCGATGTCGCCCGCTCATACGCGGGCGTGGATTGAAACTCGTCTGCGCGTTGTTGTCGGACTTTAGCCATCGTCGCCCGCTCATACGCGGGCGTGGATTGAAACTGGACCCTCCTGCCGCTCCTCTGGCGGCGGGAAGTCGCCCGCTCATACGCGGGCGTGGATTGAAACACTGCGTCTGCCGTTGTCGTTCGGCATTACTACGTCGCCCGCTCATACGCGGGCGTGAGAGTCTGAGTAGAATCGCAGACCGCGTGTACTCGTTAGTCACTGTGTCTCACGAGGGCACTGCTCCATCTTCGTGGGTATCCCATGTTTTTGCCGACTGGGTTCGTGATGTTCGCTGGCAAACTCGTGCTGATGCGTTTGCCAGCGGTGAATTTCATTGGCGACTTCGATGACGCGGCGACGAATGCTGCAATGGCCCCAGGCGGGCGAAGGCACGCGTCTGATGGCGACGAAAGACAATTGGGACGTGGTCAGATCCAGTACGACTGAAAAACGATTAACTCGTCCGAGTAACCTATCGGAGAGCACTCATCCGGTCCGCTCAGACGCGAATCCTGCCGCCAAAGCTGGGGCATGATCCCGTTCAACGCGAGCAGTCGGGGCATCATCCTGTTTCAGATCACCAGCGTGTTTTCGAACGTGGTCGATCGCCTCCACAATGTATTCCATCTCAGCTCGCGTGCCGAGCAATTGGATCTGCGAGAACCAGACGGCTTCGGAGCACAGCTTGTCGTTCTCGGGACATTGGTTGCTTTCAACCCAGTCCGCCATCGTGTCGGTACCATAAATTCGCTGGTAGTGTGGATTGTCGGCCAGGGATTTCACATGGTGGCTATTGTGGCTCATCCGACGGAAGGGTGCGCGGGAGTACCGTGGAAGGTTTTTTGAAGGATCGCTCCAGTATCCAATGTGTTTTCAAAAAAGCGTCCTTGCCGAAGGAATGTTCGGCAGGGACTGACAACACCATTGGCGTACCATCGACCGGGAGATCCCTTGCCAGGCCCGCACCTCTGCAGAGCTTCGCTCCGTTTTTCCCGGCAGGCCCAGTCTCATTTCACGGCAGGCCCAGTCTAACGCTGTTAATCCAATCCCACAAAGAAATCATTGGGCACTTGAGACATGCCTCCCAAACCTCCGGCGCACGCTGCGGTCGGATGATCCTGTGCATGGCGATCCGAGTGCTGCGGTTGATGGAGGGACTGTCCGAGTTTCACTCGCTCGATACCGAGCCGGGAGCCGACGCAGCGGGAAAGCTTGCTCGATCGCAACGGGGACACACACGCGGCCTGTCCTCAACAGCAAAGCGTTACTGACCGCATGGCAGAGAATCGGCAGCGAATCGTTGATGTCGTGTATCTGGTAAACTGCCCGGCTGGTTTGTTTCGGCCACACAACCGCACGCGTACGCGAAATCGAGCAAATCGTCGTTGAATCGCGAGTGCTTTTTTGCCCACCGAAACCCTTCGCCCTCATTAGGACAGCACTCATGAAACAATGTATCTTCCATCTGATCGCGTTGTTCTTGATGAGCGCAAGCACGTTCGCTGATGAATCGATAGCGACCACGCAAGCGTCTGCGTTCCCCGACGATCCTGCGACCGCAATGCTTGCTGGGATCGACCGTTTTTTGCTAGACAAACTGGACGAGTCCGCAGGCCAGCGGGCGAGATTCTGGGGCCATGACGCAGATGTCGACGCGAACGTCGAGTTCCTGAAAGCACAACTTGGGTTGGAACCAACACGGTACCCGAGCGATCCGGTCATACGCCATCCTGCGTTGCACCGCACACCGTCCTATGCGATCCACGCGGTTGACTGGCCCGTGGCGTCGCATCCGGCGCCTGCGGTCACTGCATCACCGGGCGCGTCAGCAAAGATTCAGTGGCAGCCTTCCTTATGGGGCGATGGTTTGCTGTGGTTGCCTCAGCAAGCGACGGGGCGATGCGCGATCGTGCTGTCACACGATGGCGATCCGTCGCTGTGGGCCCGCGAAGATGCCAGTAGCAATGCGGATTACAAAGCGAGCGTTTGCAAGCGACTCGTTGATGAAGGCACGACTGTTTTGGAAGTCGCATGCGTGGGGCATGATCAGGTATCGCACAATAACGCGACCCTCTCTCGCCGCGAGTTGATCCATCGCTCGGCGTATGTGCTGGGACGAACGCTCAGCGGATACGAGATCCAAACACTTCAATCGGCAATCGACTGGCTGGTTCCGTTGGCCCAACAAACGGCAAAACCCGACGGCAGTACGACTCCATCCGCTGCACCGGAAGACGCTCGCGTGCTGGTAGCAGGCATGGGTGAGGGCGGACGAACGGCGTTACTGGCGAGCGTCGTTGATCCACGCATCGACCATGTGGTGGTGGCGGGGTATTTCGGACCACGGGATCAGATTTGGCGGGAACCCATCGAGCGAAATGTTTTCGGTTTACTGAATCGTTTTGATGACGCGAGGCTCGCCGCCACGATCGCTCCTCGGCAGGTGACAATCCAGGATTGGCCCCGTTTTGAGATCGAACAATCAGGCGAACGAGGGGCCGCACCGGCGAGTTGGCGATCGCCCAACGCGGAAACCGTCAAACGGGAGTTTGATCGGATCACCACGCCCTGGATTTCGAAAACGGATGCACCGTCACACTGTCAATTGCTCGCACCCGGCCAAGCATCGAAGGCCATCTTTCCCGCCGTCACTCAACCACTGCTGCTGTCCAACAGCGACGCCAAGAGGTTCCATAAAGTACGTCAATCGCTTCAGCAACAAGCGATTGATCGACGGGCCCGCCGCTTGGCAATGTTAGACCGGCACAACCAAGCATGGTTGGAAGAGAGTGAATACGAACGCGGTGAATTCATGAACCTCGGTTACTCTCGTAGCATCGCGGACAATGACACCAACACGCTCGATACGACTTCACCGGCCTCGTACGAGCAGTCGATCGAGCGGTTTCGCGTAATTTTCCGAAACGAGGTTGTCGGCTGGTACGACGAACCCAAGCTGCCCGTCTCGGCCCAATCGCAAGCAACGTATCAGGGACAGGGCTGGACAGGCTACGACGTCATGCTGGACGTTTTCCCAGACGTCGTTGCGTCCGGTGTGCTGCTAATGCCCGACAACATTGCTGAGGGCCAAAAGCTTCCTGTCGTCGTCTGTCAGCACGGCCTTGAAGGGCGTCCTCAAGATACCTTTCTCGGTGATCATCGCGCCTATCACAACTTTGCCGCGAAGCTTGCTGAATCGGGATTCATCGTGTTCGCGCCCCAGAACCCGTATATCGGCAAAGATGCGTTTCGAACACTGCAGCGGAAGTCCTACCCGCTGGGAAAGACACTGTTCTCGATCATCGCGGCGCAACACCAGCAGATTATTAACTGGCTGCGGACGATCCCCAGTGTCGATGGCGACAAAATCGCTTTTTATGGACTCTCGTATGGTGGTAAATCAGCGATGCGGTTGCCTGCACTCGTGCCTGATTACTGCCTTTCGATTTGCAGTGCCGACTTCAACGACTGGGTTTGGAAAACCGCTTCGACCCGGTCTCGCTACAGCTATGTGGGAACCGGCGAGTACGAGATCTATGAGTTTGGATTAGGGAAGACGTTCAACTATGCAGAGATGGCTGCCCTCATTGCGCCACGCCCCTTCATGGTTGAGCGAGGACACTATGACGGCGTGGGACCAGACGATCGAGTTGCCAAAGAATTCGCCAAAATTCGCTTTCTCTATTCCGCCCGACTGAAATTGCCACAACAGTGTGAGATTGAATGGTTTGATGGGCCCCATGCGATCAATGGGCAAGGGACCTTTGAGTTCTTGCGCCGACACTTGCAAACAACCCAATAGCAAATCGCGATCGTGAATTGCTAAGGAAGGAGCGGGGATTTCCTGTCTGAAATTGTGGCCGAACGCTCCGCGTTCGACCATTCCGACCGCGGAGCGTTCGGCCACTTATTTTCCGCTCGTTCCTAGAACGAGCAGTCTGTGCGACTGACGTGGCTGCCGCCCTGTTTTTCCAGGTGGGCGCCGATCGATCTCTTTTACATCTCGATCGTAAAGCCTGGACGTTTCTCGCGGGCCAGAAAACTCGCCGCTTGGTCGTCGCCTTCAATCGTTTGCTCGTTTGGATTCCATTGCACCTCGCGATTTAGCCTGGCGGCGATGCCGGCGAGGTGGCAAGTTGTCAACGCGCGGTGATGGCTATGGACGTCGGAGATGGGTTCTTGTCGGGCGACGACTGACTCAAAGAAATTTTGAAAATGATTCACCAGCGGTCGATTCTTGTAAACCTTTTCGAGCGCTCCGTCTGGTAACGGATTCGTTGCCAGTTGCTCCACCGGCGAACCACTCAAGCGGCCTCGGTTTACGAAGATGCGTCCCTGGGTTCCTTCAAACAGGATTCCGTTGTCTCGATCGTGCCGAATTTCGATCACCTTCCCATCCTCAAAGGTGGCTTGAATCAGAAACTCAGTTGCCGTGTTGTACCGCGATGGATCAACCGGGTATCCGTCTCGGAACTCAACTGGGTGTTTGACCATGACGGGATTGACCGAAACCGGGCCAGTGTTCGTCTTTCCGAGTGCCCAGGTCGCGATATCAACATGGTGCGCCCCCCAATCGGTTAACTTGCCGCCCGAGTACTCGTACCACCACCGGAACTCGTAGTGGTGACGCGAGAAGCTTTTCGTCTCGCCATTGTCGCTCGCCAAGTACCGGAACTCCGTCGTGGGGGCGGGACCGAGCCACAGGTTCCAATCAAGGTGTTTGGGAGATGGGACGACGGGAATCGCGGGACTCGTCGGCGGACTCCCGACACTGCACGTCGCTTTCGTGACTTCGCCGATTCGACCGTCGCGAATCATCGCGATTGCTTTGATGAAATCAAGCTCGCTTCGCTGTTGAGTTCCGACTTGAACGATGCGTCCGGTTCGGCGGCAAACATCACTCATCAGTTTGCCTTCATCGATCGTCAACGTCATTGGCTTTTCGCAATACACATCCTTTCCCGCCAGCATCGCTTCGATTGCGATTTTGGCGTGCCAGTGATCGGGGGTCGAGATATGGACGATGTCGATGTCATCGCGGTCGATCACCGCCCGGTAATCAGCCGTCGTACTCGGGGCGTTCCCAGTCCATTCTTTGACGAAGTTTGCGGCCATGTCCACACGATTGGCGTCGGCATCACAGACAGCGACGTAGTCGCCAAACCGGCTCATTTCAGGTGCCGATCCATAGGGTAAATCGACACCAGTGGCCTTGATGAACCAGCGACTGCCGGTGCCGATGGCGGCAATACGAGGGCGTTCATTGGCGGCCGCAAAACCACTCGCCCGGGGGCCGTGCATCGTCAACACACCAGCCCCCATCCAGGCCGCGGAGGATTTCAAGACGTCGCGGCGGGGAACAGCATAACGGGTAGGCATTGGGGAACTCGCGGGTGGAGGATGAAACGAACAAGGATTGCCGAGAAAACGGGAGCTCTTGTAACGGAAAACGGTGGCTTATCCAACGGCAGTGCGCACGATCGTGAGGGAAGGTGCCAGGGGCATCGCTCGAAAACCTCCTGAGCATACTTCGGGGTGATGAAGCACATGTTCTGTTTCGTCACCTGTTCTTTTCGGGTCTCTGGAATCCCCATGCCTCTGCCAGGGCATCGGCGGCCTCTTCGATGTCCGTGATTTCTCCCCAGCCACCGTTGCGCAGATAGGCGTGTGCAAACTCATGCGCGATCACGTACCAAGCGAACAGTTCGGACGCGTCGGCAAGTTTCAAGCGAAGCACGATACAGCGACTGCCGTTGCCATCGACACCAGGTGCCGGCATCAGGAACGACCAGCCGCGTTCCGGGTGGAAGTTGTCCAGTGTGATCCGGAACCGGCGATCATCCAAAAAGTCTCGCTGCACCTCGCGTGGCAGGCTTTCAAGTACGTACAGCACCCGCTCCTGCAAGATGGGGTGTTCTGAAAACGGGGCGAGGTATGCTGCGAAAGACATGAAGCGTTCTAATTCTGTTTCAGCGAAAAATGGCGAAGTGTGTTGGAAACGGCTTGCGGCTCTGGAATCTCTCCGCAGCCATCACTGCCGGGAAATACCTAAGAAACGAGCGGGAAATTAGTGTCTGATATCGTGGCCGAACGCTCCTAACGCCGAACTCAGTGGTGCCCGAAAACACCCCTCTGCGTTTGCCATTGTCGCACATTTCTGAGTTGGGAAAGATGGCGGGTTTCTATTCCCTCCCACGACCACGCCCCCCCCCGGACTGGCGTTCGGGGCTATCGCCTGCCACCGCTTCGCGGTTCCAGGGTTACTGAGTTCCTCTTAGAGCATGGATACGGAGGGACACAGCATTTTCACGAGGGGGACATCAACAAAAGCTCGTAGCCCCTCTGGGCTTGGCATCCCTCTGCACAGCCGGTACCTGTCGCAGCTAGGCAATTGCGAGTGAAGAAGTGCTGTGTCCCCTCAGTGGCGCCGAAGAAGTGCTGTGTCCCCTCAGTGGCGTTCCCCTGATGGATCAGGTTTCACGGAGTGATTGGGATGCGCATCGTCGAATAGACGCGGTCTTGGAAAACTGGATTGCCAATCGCGTTGGCTTTCTGGTCAAGTTCCTCGGGCGCTTCCCATACCTGGTCACCTTTGAGATCTGCTGTCACTTTCCAGAAATGAAACCTTGCGAACGCGTATCGCCACGTGCCGTCGTCGGTGCATTCAATCAGTAGGAAGGCATCTGGATCGGTGCCGACCATCCAGCCAAAAATCGCTCCGTCTCGAACTCCATATTCCGGCGAAGAATATCGCAGTACAGGTTGAGGGAGCAGATGCAAGGCGGATGGTCTTCCGCTGGCGTCGGTCAAAGTAACCTTGAACTGCCGGGCCAGTTGTCGCATTCGGATCATCCGCTGAGCCGCCGAACTCGCATCGCCGACCACAAACGGAAATTGACGCCGGGTCACTCCGGCGACAGTGGGTGACCATACGCTCGTTCCCTCTGGCGTCTTCGCAGTTAACGGGCCGTCGGCAAGTGAATGCAACGCGAGCTTTCTTCGTGGAGACTCACGCACGGAATAGCTAAACAGCGTGCCAATGGCCAGTGGCATACCAGCATGCTCCCAAACGAAGACCGATCCTAGTTTGTCGTAACGTTCGGGATTGACCCAATTCATAACCGGCTGTCGACGCAATGCAACTCGCACACCTTCTGCATCCGTGATCGCGTATTGGGGGGCTAGATTCGTGAACAGATCATAGGCCCGCTGGGCCCGTTCATTTTTCTGCGGAGCTGGATCTTGCGCGCACAGTGGTTGAGAGAGAATCAGCATGACGCCGAAGGATATCAATTCAAGGCAACGCCGCACGTTCATAGAAAACCCCGTGAATTCAAGAAATAGACAAGTTGCCTATGGTAGCGGTTTTTCGCGCCACGTCAAAAAAACAGACCGGGCCCAGCAAAGAGAGGCTAGCGCCAAAAATCTCGATCGGAACCCATGATCCATCAACGGTCTCGATGCGACGTGGGCTGTAGTCTCGATCGCGTTCGTATTGCCCGGCGGAGTTTCAATCGACGCGTTAAGACGACGGTTCCTCAAGCTACATGTTGGCGAGCGGTTTCTCAGCGGCAATCGCTCGGTCCATCCGGGTTTGTCGTGGATAAACCCCGCATGTTGGATTTTAAGCAGGTTCGGGTTATTCATTCCCCATCACCCGAACCTGCTTAGCTCTGTTGGCGGCGGGGTGGGTGTTCCCGGATGCCTTACGGCATTCGGCGCAAATGGTTGTGGATTGGAGGTTAGGGGCGGCGGCGGGATGCTGGCGCGTGACGACGGGGGGCGGGTGAGCTAGACTGGCGGTTGTTTGCGACTGCTCTCCCGCCTCGGACCCCACCTCCATGCGACTTGCTGATTTGTTTCGCGCCCGCGATGTGTCGCGGATTGAATCGCTGCGTCTGGTCGCGCGCCAGGCCGTCGAGGGGCTGGCGGTGGGGCGGCATCGATCTCCGCACAAGGGTTCGAGCGTGGAGTTCAAAGAGCATCGTCCCTACGTGCCTGGCGACGAGTTGAAGAATATTGACTGGAAGGCATTCGGCAAGAGCGACCGATTGTACATCCGGGAGTTCGAGGAAGAAACGAATCTGCGATGCATGTTGCTGGTCGATCAGAGCGGCAGCATGGCGTACGGCGGAGAGCGGGCGAGATCGCTCAGTCGTGAGGCCCATGGGGCCGCATCGGCTCCGTCGACGGCGCCGCCTCCCACGTGGTGGGATGGGACGAAGCAGGAATACGCGACGGGCTTGGCTGCAGCGTTCGCGTACCTGATGCTCTCGAATCAAGATTCCGTGGGTGTGATGACGTTCGATGCCAAAGTTCGCGACTATGTTCCACCGCGGATGCTGCCATCGCACTTGAACGTGGTCTTAAACACGCTTGCCCAGGAACGCCGTGGCGGCGAAACAGATCTCGGCACGGTGCTGCGTCAAGCCTCGGTGAAATTACCACGGCGTGGATTGGTAGTCTTGATCTCCGATGGCTTCGGCGATGTCGAGTCGCTCGGCCGATCATTGACGCTGCTGCGTGGTGGGCGGCAGGACGTGGTGTTCTTACAAGTCGTCGATCCCGACGAGCTGGATTTTCCGTTTCATGAACGAATTGATTTCCGCGATCTCGAAAGAGATAATCGCCATGAGGTGATTGACGCGCGTCAAATTCGCACTCGCTATCTCGAATCACTGCGTCGGCACAACGACATGATTACCGCTGCCTGTCGCCGCAACCATGTTGATCATCTGCTGATCAGCACCGATTTGCCTCTGGTGGATTGTTTGTCACGGTTCATCACGATGCGTCAGGCCGGGCCCGTCTCTGGATTGGCTGGCGACGCGATTCATCGTCGCTCGGTCATGGAGGAAACGCCATGAGTTTCATTAATGCGGCAATGGCATTCGGTGCGGCGGCCTTTGTTGTTCCACTGGCGATCCACTTGCTCTTTCGCAGTCGTTTTCGCACGCTCGATTGGGGTGCGATGTTTCTGTTGCAGGATGTCGTCAATGCGAATCGTCGACGCATGCAGTGGCACCAATGGATCCTGTTAGCGTTGCGTTGTGCGATTCCAATTCTGTTGGCGCTCGCGATGGCACGGCCGCTGCTCTCATCGATCGGAGGGCAGTCGATGGCGGGCAAGACGCCGGTTTCGTTGATCATGATGGTCGACGACAGCCGTTCGATGTCGGCGGCAACCCGTTCGGCTCGCGCCATCGATGCCGCGACCACGATACTCGATTCGATGTCCCGGCGTGATGAGGTCATCCTGATGTCGAGCAGCCACTTGGGCGTGCCACCGACAACCGGCTCGCCACGTGACGGGCGAGAAAAACTTCGCGATCTCCGCTTCGACGGTGCTCCGATGAAGATGACCGAAACGCTGCAGGCGGCCATCGACGCGTGTCGCGATGCGGCGCACCCCTACCGCCGAATCGTGCTCATTTCAGATTTCCAGGAGAATACGTTCCAAAGGGCCGGTGCAGAGAATGCGTCCTTGTTCCTGGAGTCGATTGACCATCTGAGTGAGCGATTGGCGGGATTCCAGCCCCGGCCGCAAGTCGATTTCCTCGACATTACTGAAGCGGATGGCGACCCCCATACGCTCGCCAACGTGGTCGTCGAATCAGTACAAACCGATGCACCCGCCATTCTCGTCGGGCAACCGGTACCGCTCACCGCGACGATCCGCAACGACTCGGAACTGCCGGTCTCGAACTTGCGAGCGGGTTGGATGGTCGATGGTCGTGTGGTTGATACACAGACGGTATCGATCGAAGCGCATGGGACAGCGAGTCTGGATTGGCAAACCACGTTCGAAAATCCAGGAGGCGCGAGTGTGGGATTGTCGATTGAACATGCCGACGCGATCGCTGCGGACAATCGTCGCGAGTGGGCGATCGAGGTACTCCGTCCGATCCGCGTATGGTTGGTCGATGGCCAACCGTCGCGAGAGCCTCTGGAGAGTGAAACGGATTTCCTGAAAGTCGCGCTCAGTCCCTTTGCATTCCAAGCGGCCGTTCGCCGCGGCAATTCCCGAGTCTCCACGACGCGTGGCAGGGGCGGCCGGTTGAACGTCGCGAGGCAAGATCTCGTTGCCACCCAAGTGATGTCGGAGCGTACACTCACCAACAAACTGGAGCCGATGGTTGCGGCCGAGCAACCGGCCGACGAAGGCACCGTGGATGCGTTTCCCGATTTAATTGTACTAGCCAACGTGAAACGACCGCCATCTTTGCCCGATGGCACCGATCCGCTCGAACGCTATCTCGCTGCCGGTGGACGCGTATTATTTTTTGACGGAGAGCAGATTGACGCATCCGCATGGGCGGGTTGCCCGTGGTTGCCAGCGACGCCCCAGCAGGCCACGAGTGCGGAGGAGGTACCGTTTCGCATCGAGCCACCGGGGTCGAAGCTGGCGGTTTGGCAATCGCTCGGGGACGCGGAAGACTCGCTGTTTGATTCCGTGGAAGTTTCTCGTCTGCGTGCGATCACCCCCGCAGATAAATCCGTATCGATCTGGCTCCGCACCGCTTCCGGCCGGCCATTGGTTGTGACCAAGACGATCTCGCCCGCAGTAAATTCGGGAGCCCCGGATTCGGGTGACCCCGATCCAGAAGCCCCCGATTCAAACGAGCTGGATTCGGGCGAGCTGGATTCGGGCGAACTGGGGTCGGGCGAACCGGGGTCAGAGCGGGCAACGATCGCGGGGCGGGTGGTTCAGTTCGCGATCCCCTGCGATACGGCATGGTCGAATTTGCCGCTTCGTCCCGTCTTCCTGCCGATGATGCAGGAATTGGTGATGGAAATGGTCGGTTCGGACTGCCCGGGCAGCGTGCTGCCAGGCACCGCAATGGTTATTGCTCCGGTGTCGCCTCTTGATGGGGATGATGTCGGGGTGTGGCAGGTGTCCACGCCCGATGGGAGGACGCAGACGCTCTCAGACTCATCCCGACGGCCACTCGTGTTCGGTGACACGCAGTGGGTCGGTGCGTATCGATTCCGGAGCGTTGGAGTGGGGGATGCCGGTGAGACGACCGACTCGGTACCGGACACGGGCAAGGTGCCGATGCCACTGGCCCGGGTCGTTGGCGTTCCGGCATCGGAGTCGACACTGCGCGGCGTTGCACCGGAGCTGCTGGCGGAGTGTGCTGAGCGACTTGAGGCTGATCGCTATGGTGACGCGGGCACACTCGTCGCGGCGACGAAGCGGGATCGATTTGGCGTTGAGATTTGGCGTCCGCTGCTCTGGTTGCTGTTGGCGGTGATGGTCAGCGAAGTGGTGTGGCAGCAACTTGGTGTCACCCGCTCGGCGAATCGATTTGCACGCCCTCATTCCCAGGCGACGACATGAGCGACGTGTTTGCGAACCTGCGATTTTCGAGTGATCTACCGACGTGGCTGATCTGCGTGGCGGCATTGGCCGCCGGTTTGGTCGTGATGGTGCTCTATTTGCGAGAGACGGCGAAACTCGGTGCTCCTTGGTCGTGGTTGCTTCCAGCGATGCGCGGGACCGCTGTGGTGTTGGCATGCTTCCTCTTGGCGGGGCCCGTTTGGCATCACCGGCAAGTGGTCGGTAATCCGGCCCGGGTGGTGTGGGCGGTTGATCGCTCGCAGAGCATGGCGGAACGCGATTCGCAAACCCAGAGTTCCCCCAATAGGCTGCGGCGGGCAACGGATCTGTTGTTCGGACAGACGGGCCAGGAGGGGTGGGTTGAGCAGTTGCGTGAGACGCATCTGATGGACGTCGTTGTGTTTGATGACACGGCGCGACTGGCGTGGAGTTCCGCCACGGCAGAGGCCGCACCCGTTTTTGATTCCAGCGATCCGCCCGAACCGGCACAGCAGTTGGACGGACAATCCAGAGCGTTGTTGGAAAATGCCGACGGGCGCGACACGGACTTGAGCTCGCCGCTGCGGGCGTTGGCGGAGCGTACCAGCGGGGGTGTTTCTGGTGATCGCACCGCCGAGAAAGCATCACGAGCGGTCGTACTCTTTACCGATGGGCGTGATTCCGCCGGCCGTGCCGATGCGGGCGAAGTTGCCGCGCGGCTCGCCGATGTCGGTTGGACAGTGCACTCGATTGCGATGGGAAGCGTGGACGAGCCGGATGACATTGGTCTCGTCGATATCGACGCACCCCAGCAGGTGGCTGATGACGGTCATGTGGCGGGACGGATATGGGTCAAACACTTTGGACACGAAGGCCAGACATTGCGGGTCGCCATCAACAGCGGTGAGCAAGTGGTTTGGTCGGACACGATGGTGGTCACAGGAGACGGGAACTCGCCCGTCGATTTTAATTTCCCTGTCGAGCCACTGATGCAACAGGCAACCCAAGGCGATGTGCGTGGTGTTGATCGCGACATGGTGGCGTTGTCGTTGTCGGCGCACGTATCGTTGGTGGGTGATCTGTCGCAACGAGCGGAGCAGTCGGCTGAAAATCTCGCCTCGACGGCGAGCTTGGATGCCCAGTCCGCCAACAACTCGATGGAATTTCGCATTGCCGCAGCGAGCCGGGATCGGCGTGTATTGATTCTCGATGGCTCAGCGCGTTGGGAAACTCGCTATCTGCGAAATCTGTTCTCGCGTGATCCCGCTTGGGAGGTCGATACGGTCTTGTTTGGTCGCGGAACCGACATGCGGCAGGTCCGCCGCGGTGACGCCCCCGGCGAATTGCCTGAATCAGCGCGAGCTTGGGCCCGTTACGACGCGGTGATTTTGGGCGAGATCCCGCCGGATCAGTGGACCGATCAAGATGCCGAGCAGCTATCCGAACTGGTGGCGGGCGGTGGCGGGCTGATCGTTGTCGATGGTCGTTACGGCCGCATTGCGGAGTTGGCCGAGCAGACCAATATGGCGGGTGTGATCCCCGTTCGATTTGATACTACGCAGAAATTTTTCAAGAACATCCGTGCGATTGAGCCGACCGCGGTGGGCCAATCGCACCCCGTGATGCGATTGGACGTGCGTGGAGACCAGTCGCCCAGCAAGGTCAGCGAGATCTGGTCGCACCTGCCAGCGCCCACGTCCATCGACGCGGTCACGCCGCAGGCCGACGCCGAGGTATGGGCCGAAGCGATTGACGATCAAGGGAACCAGAGTCCATGGTTGGTCACACGGATGTATGGAGCCGGGCGAGTTTTCTATCTCGCGTCCGACCAAACATGGAGATGGCGGTACCGAGTCGAGAGCCGGTTGCAGGGGCGATTCTGGAACCAGTTGATGACCGCTGCGATGCAGCCACCCTATGCGGTCCGTGATGCATTCGTTGCGATTGGGACGGATAAGATTGACTATCGTGTGGGACAGGCCGCGACGATTCGGGTGCGGTTGTTGAATGCCGACCGACGCGGCGGCGATGGGGCGCCCGCGGCGACCGTGGACGCGGTGCTGCTCCGCGATGACCAGCCGATTGCGACCGTGCCGCTACGTTTGGACGATGCCGAGCGGCGGACGTATCTTGGCGAGACAGGCCCCTTGCCGGCTGGCGATTACCGGTTGCGGGTTCGCGCCAGCGGCTACGATGCGGCGGCCCTCAAGGCATCGACACCGTTTTGGGTCGTCGCGCCGCGCTCAACCGAACTCAATCACGTGTCCGTTGATGCAGCCGCGCTGCAGCGGATCGCATCATCGGGCGGCGGAGTCGCCGTGCACGAATCGTCGGCCAACGAGATTTTGGCGTCGCTCGATTCGCTCTCCGGTGGACGGATCGTGGAGTCCGATACGCTGTTATGGCAGACCTGGTGGATCTTCGCGATCATCGTGGTTCTGCTCGCGGTGGAATGGTGGTTTCGAAAGAAAGTGGGGTTGATATGAGTGCAGCGAATTCATCGCGATCGGGTACCGGCAGCATGCTCTTGACACCTCCGCCGGCCAGCCCTCACGGTTCCAACGAGTCTCCGAGCCCACCGGCGACGAGCGAGCTATTGCCGCCAACACGTTCGGCAATTGAGCGATTTGCTCGTCGCCGAGCGCAACTGCAGTTTGGTCGTGGGTTGGCCGTCGGCGTCGTTTGCTTGATTGTAGGCATGCTGATGCTGGTGGTCATCGATTACTTCTGGTCGATGGCGACGCCGTTACGCGCGCTGGGAACGCTGCTCGTCGACGTGGCGGCGTTGATGGCGGCATGGCTGTGCGGCGTGCGTCAATCGCGAATGCGGGATTGGACGGCGATCGCGCGGAGCATGGAAGCGGCGACGCCGCCGCTGCGGGAGCGTTTGCTCTCGGCGGTTGAACTCGAAGACCCGCGCCGCGCCAACGGTTCTATTGAATTTCGCTCATCACTGCAGTCCGGGGTCGCCGGCGAACTTTCATCGATCGACATTCGCCGTATGCTGCCATGGCGTCTCGTACGAGCGGCGCTGTTCGCCGCTGTGGGTGCGGGCGTGGTCGTGGCGTTACTGAGTTTGATTCCGTCACTGCAACTCCCCCGTCGCCTGGCCCGCGCCTTCGTCCCCATCGCACCGATCGAGCGAGCATCGATCACTCAACTCCGAATCACCGCCCCGCAGCCTGCATCCAAATCGGTTGCACATGGTGATCTCGTCGCCGTGGTCGCTGCCGTGAAGAAGTTAGGACGTGGAGAGGTCTATCTGCAATGGCAGAGCGATGACGGAGGGAAAGGGAGTTTGCGAATGTCACCGCGTACGGTGATGCCCGTTGAGGAACGAGCGGAAAATAAGTGGCCGAACGCTCCGCGGTCGGAATGGTCGACCGCGGAGCGTTCGGCCACCATATCAGACAGTCATTTTCCGCTCGTTCCTAAGGATGGATCTACCAAGGGCGTATCCGGTGAACAACCTACCGACGCGAGCGATCCCCCCGCAGATCAGTCCGAATCGTATGCGATCAATCTGCAGGTCGATCGCAGCGTCGTCCACTATCGAGTTCTCGCCGGGGACGCGGAGTCGAACTGGTATACGTTGACGCCCATGCCCCGACCGCATGTCGTCGAATTTGCCAAGAAGTACCATTTCCCCTCCTATGTTAAGTTGCCTGATGTGGAGTCGATCGAGGAGTACGGTGACCTCGAAGCGTTGGTGGGAACACGGGCCGAAGTAACCGTCACCTTTGACCAACCCGTCCGCGCGGCGCAGGTCTGGTTTGGCGACTACGGCAATGACGTTGCCGTCCCGATGCAGAGCGTCGACGACGATCCCAAGCGTTTTCGTTTTGAAGTGGCGATCCAAACACCAGGCAGCTATCGCATTGACGCGATCAGTTTGCAAAGCGAACTCGATAACCCCTTTCTGCCACACTGCATGATCGATCCGATCATCGATCGGGCACCGACCGCGGTCTGGTCGGCGTCGATACCGACCCGTCAAATGTCCTCGTCGGCTGCCGTGCTCCGTTTTCCAGGGAGGATCGAGGACGATGTGCCGATGGACCACTATGTGATTGAGTCGATCGTCGACAGTGGGCCAATCCGCGAACGCGTCGTGCCGCTCGATCCGATCGCAATGCAGCAAGAGATTGAGTGGAACGGTGACTTGATGGACCTCAGCGGCAGCGGCACTCAGGGTGAGGCGTTACCCGCCGGCACGCTTTTGAGAGTGCGCTTAGTTGCCTTGGATCGAGGGGGGAAACGGGGCGAATCGGATTGGCGGTATGTCTACATCGCCGGTGAGCAATTTGATCCCAATCGCCATGCAGCACTGTTTGCTTGGCAAGCCCTCGTCGCAGATCTCAATCTGTGGTTTACGGACCTGCAGGATTTGACCGAGCGGATCAAGACGGCCGCTCAGCAGGCACAAGAGCACACCGATGCCGAGGGGTTTGCTCCCGATGGTACGTTCGCAACGGAACTCGATCTTTTGGATCGACGCTGGCAAAAAATTGCCGGGCCGATGGATCCGAAAGTGTTGCAAAGACTAGCTCAAGAGCGAGCGATTGATGATGTCGCTGTTGAGCCGAACACGCTGTCCGAAATGATGTTTCGCAGCCCTGATTCCGTTTTGACGGATCAGGAATCACTCATCGACCGCTATGCGGTGGCGACCGTGATGGAGCTCCAAGGAACGATTGAGGCCTGGCAGTTCGCCTCTGACCTGGGCGAGTCGCTCGCGGAACCGGATCGCAAACGCGCCGTCGACGCCGTCGCTGCGGCGGCCCGCCGGGTCCAGGGGCGGGTCAAGTCGGTGAGCGAATTGCCCGCTCGATTACTGGCCAGTCAATTGGCCAAAGCCCTGATTCGAGACTGGAATGCCATCGGTGAACAAACCTCGCTGCTGGTCGACGAAGACTCGTCGGTGCCAATCGAGCGACTTCCAGGGCAAGCGAGTTTATTGGCCGAACGGATCCGGCAGGTCGAGGAGTTGATCGAGTCACTCGATCATGATCTGCCCGATGAAACGCAGCGACACCTCAAGAACCTGCGGCGATTTTTGGCTGAGTCGATCTTCCGAATCGAACAAGCGAACGAAAAATTACGGTTGGATCGCAATCCCGACGTGGAGAAAAACTTTCGCGACTCCATCGCTGTACTCCTGAAGGACATGCAGCAACATCACACCGGCGGCTTTGTGCACGGGAATACATTCAACAAAATTGCAGGAGCGGTTCGGGATCTCGGTCGCGAGGACCAACAATCTCGGGCCGCGATCGAAACACTTCGACGCGACGGGCGGGAATGGATGGTGTCTCGCGAACGTTTAGATCGAATTGAAGAGCAGCAGAATAGCGAGGAGATCGCACCGCTGGTCGCCCAAGAGAAACTTCGCCATGAAGTGTTCGCGGCCCAGCGAAACGAATTGATCCAGCGATACGACCGTGCCGAGGCACGGCAACGCGTGAGGCCCGACATGAACGTTGCCGTGGCAAGCGATTTCAAATTGGTACGTCAGGTGATCGAGCACGTTACCGGGAGCGAATTCGTTCCCATTGCCGACGAGAGTCCAGCGCAAATTCTTGACCGGATTAGCAAAGCGGCCACTCGATTGGAAGCCGGTGGGCAGCTGATGCGTTTGGCCGCCCAGCTACAAGACATCGCTGATCGCGAACGCTTCGGCAACAACCCCGCCGACCGGGCGATTGACCAGGGCATCCGTCTCGAGCACTTCCAAGTATTTTCTGAAACGCCGCTGCAGCAGTTCCGCTCCACTGAGATTGACAACGAAGTTCTTGAGGACTTGCAGGCCACACGCTGGGACTCTGATTTCTCTCAGGCCCGTCAATGGATTACCCAGCGGCGATATGATTCTCGGCCCTTCCTGTCCGCAGCCGCTCCGGTGCAGTCACTGGCGGACCGCTACCGCGTTGCAATGCCGGCGATCCAAGCGGTGATGGCGGAAGCTCGCGAGACGTTGCGAGCATTCTTGCCGACCACCAGTGAGCTTGCCAAGGAAGCCGCCGATGAGGCGAAGAAACTGCGTGCGAAGAGCCAGTCCGAGCCTGATCCGTCGGAGTCCGACAAGAGCGAACCGCAGTCCGAGGCAAACGCATTGGAGCAGTCGATCGACGACCTGCAAGCAAAGGTCGATCGCCTCGCCGATGACTTGGTCGACCGCGCCAACGAGGCTGATCTCAGCAATGCCGCCGAGCGTGAACTCGCTCGCGATGCCGATGCCGCATTGCAGAAAATCCAACAACAGATGGATGCGGTTTCCACACCGCTGCGCCAGCCGGAGAAGTCGGTTTCGCCTGCCGAAGCGAACGAAAATCTCGAGCAACTCGCGGACACGCTCGAAACGACCGCCGCCCATTTTGCCGCCGCCGAGGCGGGAGAGGAACTATCGCAAACTCGGGAAGAACTGCGTGAGAATCGAGAGCTCGACGCGCTCGAAGAATCGCTCCAGGATGCGTCCGCGACCAGCGACCTGGCGCAGACAAGTCCCGAGGAGCTCTTAAAACAGCTCGAACGACAACTCCAGCGAGATCCACCGATGCAGGCGGACCTGTCTGATATTTCTCGACGCACGGTTGCCGATGTCGAACAGGCCGTCCGCGCCGCAGCGGATCAGGAGGATCGGCTGCAGAGAGAACTCGAAAAAGCGGACCCCCAACTGTTCGAGCGGAAAAAGCAGTTGCGCGACCAACTCCGTTCGCTTTCGGATCAATCTCGAGCCGTCAACGATCAGTGGCTCAATGCCGCCGAACGAGCCAGTGCTCGGGCGGAGAACGAAGCCGCTCGCGAAGCAGTGCGAGAGATGCGGGAGGAACTTCGCTCAGCGGCCGAGCAGGCAGATCGGGTGCAGAATGACCAGGCCCTGCTCGAGGAAATTCATGCGGCGTCGCAGCAACTCCAAGAAACGCTTCAACATGCGGCTGAGAAATCACGCGAACTGTCGCAGGAAGCCAATCAAGCCGCCGGAGAGGAGATTCATCCGAGCGAGAAGTCTCGCGACCAACGCGCTGAGCAACTGGAGGCTGACCAACTGCGCACGCAAAACGAATGGATCAAATCCCTCGGACGCCAGATTCCACAGTGGCATCAGCGACGAGAGGAGGCGGGGCGGCGTGTCCAGCAGGCGGAAAAACAGAAACGTGACGCCGAAAAACAACTCGATCAAGCGGAGCAGCAGCTCCAAAAGAAGCCAGACCAAGAATCACTGCAGCAGCGTGTGCGAGAGACGCAGCAACGCGTCGATGATGCGTCGCGAGCAGCCGAAGCAGCAACCGGCACGCGACAAGCCGCTGAGCAAGCCGAGCAGCAAGCCGAGAAGTTTACCAACGTGGCCAAGAAAGAACCCGTGAACAAACTGGAGGCCCAAAACCCGACGGCTGAGTCGCTGGCCCGGGCCAGTGAGATTTCGCAGCATGAAATGGAACGACTCGCCACTGGGTTGAAACGACTCACTCAAGATGCCTCGCCGGGCGAGGCCCCCAAGCCGCGGCGATCGTCCGCCGAGTCGCTGGCCCAATCGCAGGGGCAAACCCGCCAGACTGCCCGCCAAGCGGCCGATGACCTCCGTCGGGCCGCCCGGCACGAAGAACGCCTGGGAAATACCGATGCTGCCCATCAGCTCGACGCCGCGGCAAAAGAACTGCAGGAGACCACCGACTCATCCATCCAAAACGCTCAGGAAAATCTGCAGCAGGCGGCCGAAACCGAGCCCACCGAGTCTGGGGGCGAGCCGGCGAAGGCGGCGCATCAGAATCTCGGGATAGCCGCGGACCAGTTAGCCGACCAAGCCGATGCATTGTCCGTCATGGCCGAAGCGATACGTGGTACCGGTTCGCCGACAGGCTCATCCGACGGTGCGTCCCAGGCTGCCAGCTCGGCTGAACGTACCGGGACGCTCGACGAAGCCGACCGGCCTGAAAAACTCGCTCGGGCGCTCGATGAACTCGATCGCGCGATCTTTGGTTCCGTACCGGCAGAGTCAACCGAGGGCGCGTCCACGGAGGGTGAGGCGGCTGAGGGCAGTGGGCAGACCGCTGCTGGTGAGAGTGGGGATAGCGAGTCTGCCGCGAGTGGTTCGGGCAAGCCGGCATCCACTGCCGGCGAGGCTTCCCCAACCCTCGCCGCGGCAGCTCAGCAGGCCGCTCGCCGACTCGCAGCGGAACGTCAACAACGGCTCAGCCAGATCGCCTCGTCAGGAAAACCCGGTGCCAACGAGGGCGAACCGCCCCAACGTCAATCCGGCAAACCCGGTTCACAATCAGGTGACTCATTCGAGATGCCAGCGGGCGGGTTGCTCAGCCTCGACGACGAAATGCGTGCCGACGGGCAATGGGGAGCACTGCGAGAGAGGGCGAGTGACGACGTGATCCAAGATCGCAAAGCCAGCGTGCCGTTGCCCTACCGCAATGCGATCGAAGCTTATTTCCAAACCATTGCCGGCGAAGCCTCACGGGCTCGCGGCGGTGCCACCGAGACTCGCGATAATCCCGCAGAGGATACGCCATGACCAGTCCAATCACACGTCGCCAGCTGCTCTCGCAGTGGACTGCAGGTGGCGTGGCGACCGCCGGAGCCGCGTTGTTGGGTCGCCGCTCGGCGGCCGATGAACTCACGGATCTCTATGTTCCCGACTCGCTCGATCTCGCAGTCGATCGAGGTGTTGACGCTTTGTTGCGACAACAGGCTGATGATGGTTCGATCGCCGATCGAACCAATGCCACCGCGATGACCTCGCTGGCGATCATGGCGTTGGCCTGTGTCGGTTCCGTCGCGGGCGACGATTCACCTCGCGGTCGAGCATTGGACCGGGCGATCGAGTACGTGTTGCAACCACGCAATCGAACAGATGGTTACTTTGGACGGCAAGATGGATCACGGATGTACGGGCATGGCATCACCACGTTGATGCTGACCGAGATATTGGGCATGGGCTCATCGATCCTTCAGAACGAGCGTATCCACGAGGCTCTCGATGGGGCGATCAAGGTGATCTTGAAATCACAGTTGGTGACCAAGCCTAAGAACATGCAAGGCGGTTGGCGGTACACGCCTGATGCACGGGATTCCGATCTCTCGGTCTCGGTGTGGCAGGTCATGGCATTGCGTTCGGCAAAGAACGATGGACTCGATGTGCCCGCTGAAGCGATCGACAACGCGGTTACCTACCTGGAGAACTCCTTCACCTCTTCGCTCAACGATGAGGGCATTCCGCGTGAGCGTGTCAACGGATTTGCTTACATGCCGGGAACGTACTCGCCCACGTTCACGATGACGGCGGCCGGGTTGCTTGCGATGCAGACCTGTGGTCGGTACGACTCGCCACTGGTCAGTGGTGCGGCGGCGTGGTTGATCGAACATCCGCCGCGCAACAACGACCGTTTTTTCTTTTATGGAATGTACTACTACGCTCAGGGGATGCATCAGGTCGGCGGTGAGGCGGCGGAGACGGCGACGCGATTGACGCAAGAATTGCTGTTGCGGGTCCAGACCCGAGCCGGCCACTGGATCAGCGGCGACGGCGAAGAACGCAACTTTGGTATCACCTACGCGACGTCTCTGGCGATCCTCAGTCTCGGCGTTCGTTACCACTACCTGCCCATTTACCAGCGATAGGCGGTTTTGTGAGGGATGTCCGGTTCCCAATTGGCACCGCGTCGGATCCGCCTATAATGGGGGCCACACTCGAACAGAGAGACCGGCCCCCTCCCCCGGATTCGCCCGAACGGCTCTTCAAATCAGCAGTCTCCTTTTACCGGAGGCGAGATTTGAGGGTTGCGTTCGATTCCGGAAGACCGGAAAAACCACTGTCGCTCACCCCGCTGAGCCGATAGTATTTCGTACGAACGAATTCGGCTCGGCGAGCCGAGCGACCATCACACATCCCTCAACTAGCACCATACTCTATGACTCTGGCCGACCAATATCGCTCCGATGGCTGTGCCATTTCGTTTGAACTCTTCCCACCAAAAACGGCCGATGGAATTGATTCGCTGTGTGAGAACGTCGAGCGATTGATGCAGTTTCAGCCACGGTTCTTCACCTGCACGTACGGTGCGGGCGGATCGAGCCAAGGGACGACACTCGAGGTGCTGCAGCGGGTCAAACAAATCACCAATCTCCCCGTAGCCTCGCATTTGACCTGCGTTGGATCCAACACGCAACAACTCTGCGAGTATCTACAGAAGGCAACGGAAATCGGTATCGATTACATCGTGGCGCTGCGGGGCGACCCCCCCCAAGGCACCACTGAATTTTCCGTTACCGAGGGCGGCCTGCGGTATGCCAACGAACTGGTCGAGTTGATTCGCAAAAACTTTCAAGACCTGGGCATCGCAGTGGCCGGGTATCCTGAGGTGCATCAAGAAGCGAGCGACGCGAAAACGGATCTCGATAATCTCAAACGCAAAGTCGACGCGGGCGCAGATATCGTGATCACACAGTTGTTCTACGAGAACGCCGATTTCTATCGTTTCCGCGATGACTGCGTCGGCGCGGGGATCGACGTGCCGATTGTGCCGGGGATTCTGCCTGTCACGAACTTCAAACAAGCCCAGCGGATCGCCGGGATGTGCAAGGCGGTGATCCCGTCAGGGCTCGCCGATGCGATGACCAAGGACGACTCGGCTGAACACCAATTCCGCGTTGGCGTTGAGCACGCCCGCCAGCAAACGATTGACTTGATCAACAATGGTGTTCCCGGCATCCACTACTATGTCCTCAATCGCTCCGCCGCCGCGGCTGAATTGCTCGATGGCCTGCAGATGGCTGGGCAAGCCTAGCGGCGTGTTGATTTCATGAGCCGAATTGCGTGAGCGGCCGGGCGGTTCGCGTGGCCCGATGCCCGATGGCACTCGGCTCACCATTGCCGGTCGAACTTCGACTCGCTCACCCGCCTGCGAGTGGTCACGAGACAATCAAACGGGGCCACATGATCGGTGACGACCGTCGCCCGAGGGTGGAATCCTCGTTCTGATGAACGCAGCTGCTGTGCGTCATCATTCGCTGTCACGCTCGCTCAGGTGACCATGTAGCCGCGCTGTGCTAACTTCGCTGCCAGCGTTCGTTTCGGGCCGTAGTCGCCGTGTACCAACCGGATTTCGCTGGGCGGACTCTCCATCTCTTGGACGAACCGGATCAAGTCCGCTTGATCGCCGTGCGCCGAATAGCCCGTCAGTTGGTGTACCTTGGCAGCGATGTCGAACTTGCGTCCGTCGAGTCGTACCCAGTCGCTGCCTCGGGAGATGTAGTGGCCTGGTGTCCCGCCGGCTTGATAACCGGCAAAGACAATGTCGGTGCGGACATCACCAATGAAGCGTTTGAGGTAATTCATCACACGGCCTCCCGTGCACATCCCACTCCCGGCGATCACGACTGCCGGCAGGCCGTGCTCCTCGACCATGTCCAGTGTTTTCATGTGCTCGGTATGGCTGCCGACGGTTGTGAGATTTTCAAAGACGAGCGGTTGGTCATCGGTCTGCAGCACCACCTGCGCCTCTTCTCCCCAATGATCTTTCATTTCTTTGTAGAGCGATGTGAAGCGTGTTGCCAAGGGTGAGTCGACAATCACATCAACGCGATTCATCAGCGTGTGGTGCTCCGTCTTCTGCACGCGTTCAAAAATCCCATTGAGCTCGTAAAGCAGGGCTTGAGTCCGACCGAGCGAGAATGCGGGGATGATGGTCACCCCGCCATCGGCGAGCGTCCGCCGAATGATCTGCTCCAATTCCGCCTGGCGATCCTTTTGAGTGGGATGCAGGCGATCCCCATAGGTGCTTTCGAGCACCAAGAGATCCGCCCGCTCGGGACTCTCAGGAGGGTTCAGCAGCGGATTGGTGCCTGCACCGAGATCGCCGCTAAAGACAACCCGTTTGCCCGCGGGAAGTTCGACTTCAAAGATGGTCGACCCCAACACGTGTCCCGCAGGCAGCAACCGAACTTGGGCACCGCCGGGTAGGTCGTGCCACTCATGGTAGGGCAGCGGCCGGAGCAGTCGCCGGATCTGATGAGTGAATTTTTCGATCAAATGCTTGGACCGCGTGAACCCAATTCGCAGCGCATCTTCCATGACCAGCGGCAGCAGCTTGGCCGTCGGCACGCTACAGAAAATCGGTTGTTCAAATCCTGCCGCCATCAGGTACGGCAGTCGCCCCACATGATCAATATGCACATGCGTCAACAAGAGGCACTCGATACCACGAAGGGAGAATTCAATTTCCGGATTGGGATGCTTCTTCGCATCGTTGCCCTGGAAAATCCCGCAGTCGACGAGCAAACTCGATTTCTTCTTGTTCCAGAACAATTGATGGCATGAGCCAGTGACGCCATCGTATGCGCCATGGTGAACGAGCATGAGCAGCGGCCGGAGTGGGAGAGTAGGGGAAGATGAGGCGATTCTAGCACGCTCGGTGACTCGACGCCGACGAGGACAAGCTACATTGCAGCGATCCAATGGGGGCGTGTCGACATCGGGGTAACTCAGGCAGGGCAATACACGAACGAGTCCATTTCAATGCGCTGTGGAAGTTTGGTTGAGTATCCAACGGATTAGAATCTGCGCGGCTTCGCTTTGCCGCTCCGATCGAGATACCGCCGACAGCACGAATTCATGGCGGGATACGATCGGGTCGCTATCGGAATCCATTGGGCGACGGGCTAATGAGACAAAGATGTGTCCGTCAATTGCCGCGGGCGCATGCGGGCCGAGATGCCCGGTGATGGCGGCACACCAATCCGCTTCGTGGGTGCGCTGCAGCAGGCAGCGAGCCATCTCGTCGGTGGTCTGGCTGCTCTCGGCGGTGAATTTCCGCACGGTGTCGGGGTCGACGCCGAGCCAGTCGGATTTGGCGGACGGGCGGTATGTCACGGCGCTCCCACAAAACACATCGCTGGCTCCGGGAACGCCACCGATGAGCGCCGCCGCCATCCCACACGTACAACTCTCAGCCAATGCGATTCGCCACGAGGAATCGCGTAAATGATCGACGAGCTGAGTCGCCTCGGCAAACATGGGGAGTGTCATCGAATGGGAGTACTCTCGGCGATGGGGCGACTACACGCGGCGCAGCCACAGGAATTGATAGGGTTCTAAATGCACGTCTTCGGCCGTGGTAATGGTTTGGCCGGTATACAGATCCTCGAAAAACCGCCCCATGCCCGCGGTGCGGAGCCGATTGCTGTCGACCGTCTGCGGATACTCGCTGAAGTTTGAAACCACAATCACTCGGTTTCCGGCACTGGCCCGCACGTAGGCGAGCAGCTGCGGTGACTGCGTCGCCATCAACTCCATATCCAAGCCCGAGAAGGCCGGTGTCTCTTTGCGAATCTCAATCAGCTTTTGTAGCGATTTGAAAATCCGTCCTCGAATCGATCCATCGTCCCCCAGTTCGTCGAGATAGTTCCACTGCATTTTCGGGCGGTGAACCCAGCGAGTATCACCCGCCTTAGCGGGATCTTTGACGAAATCGTAGTCGTTCAACGTGCCCCACTCCTCCCCCAAATACATCAGTGGAATGCCGCCGACGCTGAGCATGGAGGCATTGAGTAGAAGGATGCGGCGAATGGCCAATTCCTTCAGGTCGGCGCGGTCTTGCTCAATAGCCTGTTCCAATCCCGCGAGAGACGCCAGCGTGCCGCTGATGCGCATGTCACCGGTGTCGACATTGTGTTGGAACGGCACGCCGCGCGCAAAGGAGCCTTCAAACTGGCCCGTGTAAAATGCATTCAGGAAGTGTCGGTGGTGATACGCATTGATCCCCACTGCGGCAGCATCTTCATCGTCAAACGTCCAGCCAATGTCATCGTGACAGCGGAGGTAGTTGACCCATGTGGTTTGCGCCGGCAATTTGTGGCGTCGCGAGAGAGATCGCTGCAGAAGTTTGGTGTCCCGCGTGGCGAGCGATTCCCATAGCAATGCCATCAACGTGGGATTGTATGAGGTTTGGCACTCCCCTTCGCTGATGTACTTCACCACTTCGTCAGGATGCACGATGGCTTCGCTCTTAAAGACCAAACCAGGAGCGGCAACGCGTGCGCAGGCATTGAAGGCCTGAATGATCTTGTGTGCCTCGGGTAAATTCTCGCACATCGTCCCCATCTGTTTCCAGATAAACGCGACCGCATCGAGTCGTAGCAAATCCACACCGGTATTGGCGATAAACAGCATCTCGGCGAGCATCGCCCGAAAGACTTCCGGGTTGCGATAATTCAGGTCCCACTGAAAACTATTGAAGGTCGTCCAGACCCAACGTTGCATTCCATCGTGCCAAGTGAAACTGCCCCGGCGCACCGTCGGGAAAATCTCTCGCACCGTTCGTTCATACTGGTCGGGGACGACGCGATCAGCGAACAGGAAATAGAAGTCCTCAAACTCTTCGTTCCCGGACTGAGCCTGTTGGGCCCAATAATGATCATCAGCGGTGTGATTGAACACAAAATCGAGCACCAGCAAGATGCCGGCCTCACGCAGCGATGCGGCAAGTTCCTTGAGGTCGTCGAGCGTTCCCACGCGGGGATCGACGCTGCGGTAGTTGCTGATGGCGTAGCCGCCATCATTGTTGCCAGGGCGGACGGCGAAGAGCGGCATCAGGTGCAGGTACGTCAGCCCCAATTTTTGAAAATAGGGAATTTGATCGCGGAGCTTACCCAGGTTTTCGCTGAACAGATCGACATAGAGCGCACCACCCACGATTTTCTCGGAGGTGTACCACCCCGGATTATTGATCCGCTGACGATCGGATTGACGCAGCGACTCATTGCGCATTCGCCATCCCCGGACCAGCGTCATCACGATCTGTTCGAGATGATAGAAAAAATCCCACTGCTCGCCATAGAGCTCCACGAGCAGGCCGAACAATCGCGGCCAGTGACGCTGCAAGCGGTCCATCACTTCATCGATTTCGTCCTGGTCAACGTCTTCGGATTCCCAGAACGACTCGAGCGTCGGAAGCATTCGCTCCAGCGCGATTCTCGCTCGCTTGTCGTTGCGACTCTCGGCAACGCCATGGCCGTCGCGGGATCGTGCATTCAGTTTCAGGGCAATCATATTTTCGCAAAAGCGGCGTGAAGTCTCGGAGAGGTACTGGGATATACGTCACAGAATTGAGTTTGTCACGCAGAATGAAAATCGACTCCGTCAATCAAACCCGGTCAGGCAGCCCTTGCGCTGCGGCACGACATGCTCGACGTCGAAAGCGATCGCAGGAGGCAATCACATGGTTTATAGGGCCGGCGAAGCATCACTGGGCTTGGCATCCCGGGATTCGTTGGTGTCTTCCTTGGATGATTCGGCCTCGGTTCGATCGTTGGGAATGCGAATATGATTGAGGAAATCATAGTACTCGATGCCTTCCAAAACGCCCCTCGCGTGGTGGCCTTGCGCAAAATAAATCCGGGGCAACCCACGCAACTTTTCCAGTTCGGGGCTGTAGTTCCCCACGACGACCCCGAGGGTGGCACCCTTGAGCATCCCCTCGTCGTTGCCGCAGTCGCCCGCGACGAGCATGTGTTCGGGTTCGAACCCCCAACGATAGGCGAGGTGTCTCAGCGATAACCCGCTACCGCCGCGAATGGGGATGATATCGAGGAATGATCCGAGTGATAGGATCGCCTTCACTTTCAAACCGGCTTCACGCAGTTGCTTGCGCACATCGTCGACGGACGAGATGATGTCGGGGTCAATGCGGTAACTGATCTTGAATTCGGTTTGGTCCTTGTCCTTTTGCAGGTAGAGTCCTGGTATCGTGTCGAGCACCTCGTGCACACGGGGACCATCCCATTGGTGGGAGATTTGTTGGTGCCACGACTTGTCTTGCGTCAAACCGCTACCGTAATACAGTTCGGTGCCGACAGCCGTTGAGACCACATCGGGTCGCGGCAGCCCGAGATCATTGATCAAGCTCATCGCCTCGGCGAGCGAGCGTCCGGTATCGATACCAAAGCCGACATCTTTGCCAGCATTTTTCATCAGGTCGACAAACTCATTGAGGGCGTCGTTGTCGCCCGTCAGCGTGTTGTCGAGATCCGTCATGATAATCCGGTCGAACTCCGGCAATCGTTTCGACGTTCGTGTCGGAGTCTGCGATAGAACCGGCGGCACGGAGGTACCGATAATTTCCGAGACATCTCGCAGATAACGATCGACGTGATTTTTCCAACTGTAGTGCTCGCGGGTACCGGAAATCCCCGCTTGGGACCACTCCTGCCACTGCTCCGGTTCACTCAGACATCGCATGATCGCGTGATCGATCGATTCGCGATCGAAGGGGTCGATTAGCAAACCGTTTTGGCAATTCGCGATAATGTCACGTGGACCGCCGTCATTGGTGGCCACAATCGGCACCCCGCTGGCGGCCGCTTCGAGCAGCGTCAAACCAAACGGCTCGGTCATGGCGGGGTTCACGAAAACCCCCTTGCGCCGGGCGGTCAGGCGGTACAGGTCGGGGACGTCCGATGGGCGATGTGATTTCGGGTATGCCACTTTGCCGTAGAGGTTGTAGACGTCGATGAGCTGCAGCACATTGGTGATGACCTTTCGCTGCGACGGAGGCATCGCGCGCAGATCGTCACGGCCTCCCATCACCAGCACGAGGTTTGCCTCCTCCTGCATCTTGGGGTTCTCACCGAAAACACGGACGAGCATCTCGAGGTTCTTGCGCTCGTCAGGACGAGCCATGGCGACGATCATCGGCTTGTCAGGGGCTCGCAAGAACGGCAGCAGTTGATCGTAGATCGGTGGCAATGGCTCGGTGGGATCGTCGGGATAGAAGTTTGTCAGATCGACGCCCGGCGGGATCACTTCCATGCGGTCGGGTTGGTAGTGATGATAGACCGAGTACTGCTGCTCAACCTCCTGGGCGGTACTCGTGATCACCATCGCGGCGGTTTCCAACGCCGTCTCTTCGGCCTCCTCACGGGCTTTGAATTTAAATTTCTTTTCCAGATCATCGGGGGACTTTTTGCTCTTGGATTTCGCTCTGGATTCGAGCATCCGCTCACGTTTCACGCGGCCCAGCGAGTGACCGGTAAACACGTAGGGCACATGCAGCAACCGGGCGAGCTGTGCACCCGCGTATCCAGCATCGGCGTAGTGACCATGAATCAAATCCGGCAGCCCGGTACGGCGATAGTGGCCGAGCATTTGATCGATAAATGTTTCGAGATAGGGCCACAGAGCTTCCTTTCGCAGATAGCGCCGAGGACCAAACGGAATTCGAATGATTTTGGCTTTGTCACTCAATCGCTCTTCGACCTGTGCGTAATCCGGTCCGACGCGATCATCGAATAGTTGGCGTGTCACGAGCTCAACCGATGCGACACCCTCACGTGTCGACAATTCTTGAGCGAGTTCGAGCACATACTTGATCTGTCCACCGGTATCAGCGTCACGGCCGAGTTCGCAATCATGGCCACGGATCAATCCATGGAGACTGAGCAAGGTGATGCGAAGTCCATCGTTGTCAGGCGATTTCATAACGAGATTCAATACTTAACAGGAAGGTAGCTTGTAAAAGTCCGGTGAGTCGCAGGTCGCACCGGCGAGCCCACAAACTTTCGATGCAAACGCAACGGCGTCGCGCAGCGAATTGGTAAACGGACGGCCCATGAGAATGCCGTGCATCACGACGGCGGCGAACGCGTCCCCGGCGCCAACCGGATCGACCATTTTGTCGGGTGAGGGCGACTCGACCTGCAGCGGCTCACAGCACCCCGGCGTGTAGCACAAGGCTCCCTCGGCGCCGCGTGTGACCAGCAATCCAGACAACCGTACTTCCCCCGGATCCTGCTCGAACGACTTTCCCGCGGCCATGGTTTGCTCGACGGCATCACCGCGAACGCCATCGGTCAACTCCGCCAATTCGTCCAGGTTGAGTTTGATATAAGCGGCCGACCGCCGCAGCATTTCGAGTGTCGAACGCTCGTAGTGCGGGGCCCGCAAATTGACGTCGAAGAAAACATGGGCGTCGATGGGATCGTTCAACACCCGATCGCGCAGCCCAACAATCGCGTCCCGCGAGCGTTCATCCCGACAGGCGAGCGAGCCGTGATAGAACAACGCTGGTTGGCCTGCTCGGTGAGAAGACGCTAAACGTTCACTGATGGCTTCGGAGAGTGCCGCGTCAGTACGCGGAATTTGGTCCCAGGCAACATTTCGAACAATCTCGTACTGGGGCTCACCATCGGCTAGCGTCACCTGCACGGTTCCCGTGGGCACCCCGGGCAAAACGGCTACGCCCACGGTCGACATCCCGAAACTCTTCATCCTCGCGAGGATTTCGTGACCGAGGTCATCATCCCCGACAGCACTGATAAATAAGGGATCGAGCCCCAAGCCGGCAAGATTCCACGCCACATTCAGTGGCGCCCCGCCGAGAATTCGCTGGCCACCGTCCTGCTCCGAAAAACAATCCCACAAGACTTCCCCTACGATGATGGCGGCTGGTTTGTTAGACATGTTGTGACAGTCTCCTTCCAGAAAATAAATCAGTGGTAAGCACGGATTCCACGATCACGGGGGTGCTAATCTCCCCTGACAACATACGCCGTTCTGGGCGTGAAACAACCTGCGAGATGCAGATCACACAAAGCTACCCGATTGTAATCGACATGAATAAAACTCCTGGCCCCCGCGCACTCGCCACTGATTTGGACGGAACGTTCCTCCCTCTGAGTGATGATTCAGAAGCCGCACAAGCGTTAGTGCAAATTAGGGGCCAATTGGCTGCTGAAACCCTACCGCTCCTGTTCGTTACTGGTCGCCATTTGGACTTTGTGCTGGAAGCCATCGCTGCCGATGGGTTGCCTCAACCCGATTGGATCCTGTGCGACGTAGGCACCAGCCTGTACGAGCGCGTCGCGGGGGCGGAGACCGCCCCCGGCATACCCTCGCCCGGCACACCCTCGCCGCTCCCGGCCCGCGACGCTGGCGGTTCCGCGACCGTCCAGGCACTCGCGAGCGAGTATCGCCCCAGCGAAACGTTCGCGGACCGCCTCGATGAGATCGTTGGCACGCTCGACATGGAACGGGTGCGAAATGAAATCGGTGAGTTGCCCGGGTTTCGCCTGCAGGAACCGATGAAACAAAAACGACACAAACTCAGCTATTATGTTGCCGGCGAAGCGTTGGATGAGTGTCATCTCGCGGTGGAAGCGTATCTTGCAAAAAATTCGCTGCCCTATGGTGTCATCAGCAGCATCGATCCGTTTAATGGCGATGGGTTGGTCGATGTGCTGCCCCGAGGGGTGTCGAAAGCCTTCGCACTGGATTGGTGGTGCCATGACCAAGGCTACCGCAATGACGAGGTCGTGTTCTGCGGCGATTCGGGAAACGACTATGCGGCGTTGGTGGCGGGGTACCGCGCGGTTGTCGTTGCGAATGCCGATCGGCAACTCGCCGCACGTGTCTTTCGGGCCCATGCGGAACAGGGGTGGACCGATCGCTTGTACCTGGCGTCCAAATCCAGCACGGCGGGAGTGCTCGAGGGTTTGCGTTGGTTCGGTTGGCGACCGGAAAACGGCAACCCCGAGGCAGAGCAGGGGGCGATGCTCGATGATGAGACGTTTTGCCTGCCGTGGGGCGCCGTGCCGGTTGGACACCGCCGCACGCAGTTCACCGTTTTTGCGCCCGCACATGAGACGCTCACGCTGGAGATTGCGCGAAACGAAACACCATCGGATGCACTGGATTTGGTCGAGATGCAACGAAATCGCGATGGCTTCTTCATCGCCTGCGTGGACGACTGCCCCATCGGTACCGATTATCGTTTGCGTCTGGGCTCACCAGCGATCGACGTGGGCGATGGGTCCCAAACCATCCCCGACCCCGCATCGCGTTACCAGCCCGATGGAGTGCATGGCCCCTCGCGCGTGGTCTCTCGTCAATTTCCATGGCAACATGACGATCAACCGCGTACTCAGCGCCGAGAAGATTTAGTCATCTACGAGCTGCACCTGGGGGCGTTCACCTCGCAAGGAACCTTCCTGAGCGCGATCAGCCGGCTCGATGAGCTGGTGGATTTGGGCATCACCGCGATTGAGTTGATGCCGATTGCGCAGTGCCCAGGCCGGTGGAACTGGGGGTATGACGCGACGCACTGGTTCGCGCCGATGAATGCGATGGGCACTCCCGACGAGCTGCGGCAATTCGTCGACGCAGCTCACGCGCGTGGTCTGAACGTGTTCCTCGATGTGGTGTACAACCACTTTGGTCCCGAAGGCAATTACTGGTCGCTGCTGGGCGAATATTTTTCAAGCCGTCACGACACGCCGTGGGGTGCGTCGCCGAACTTTGACGATGGGCCTGCGGCGGGAGCGATCCGGCGGCTGGTGATTGACAACGCAATCTTCTGGCTCAACGAGTTTCATCTCGATGGGTTGCGCGTCGATGCCATTCACTGCATGCGTGACCACAGTGACGAGCACATCACACGTCAATTCGGGCGTGAGGTTCGTGCGTGGGCCGAGCGGGCCGGGCGGCGAATTTGGCTCATTGCCGAAACGAATGTTTATGACGAGTCGATGACCGCGTCCCTGAGCGAAAACGGTTGCGGATTTGACGCCCAATGGGGTGACGATTTCGCTCACGCCTTGCTCGCCTGTGTGCGTTCTCATGATCGTTTGACCGTCCGCTCGTATCAGCCGCATCTCGACCTGGCACGGGCGTTGGAGCGTGGGTTCGTCTTCCGCGGTGACGTCCGTGGTGACCGCGGCCGTGAAGAGATCGGAAACGCCACGGCATTGAGGGTCGATACATCGAGCGTGGTGTACTGCATTCAAAATCACGACTTCATTGGCAACCATCCACTCGGACAACGTTTCCATCAGATCACTGCACCGGAGACACAGGCCGCCGCGGCGACCCTGTTGGTGCTCTCGCCGGCGATCCCGATGCTGTTCATGGGCGAAGAGTTCGCGTGTGAAAACCCGTTCGCCTTTTTCGTCGATTTTGGTGACGAGTCATTGCGTCACGCTGTGGTAGAGGGCCGCCGCCGCGACTATCCACAACATGATTGGTCCGGCGGGGTGCTGCCGACCGAAGCGGAAGCGTTTGCATCCGCTCGCATCGGCGAGGTCAGTGCCGGCAACATCGCCATGCATTCTTGGTACCGTGAATTGATCGCGTTGCGGCATCGGTTCACCCGATCGGGGTTGCTCGCCGGAGAGCATCTGGTGGTCAGGACGGATATCGATCGCGGTTGCTATGCGTTGCAGTTCCGCCGCGGCGATGAGCAATTAATCATCGTGTGCCGCTTGGCCGATCCCGCGCACGCACTGCATCCCAATGACGACGCGATGTTGGAGGACGATCTCAGTGAGTTCCTGCAACTGACCGAGAACCTGCCACCCTGTGTTCTCGATAGCCGCGTGGCCCTGAGCGGTCGTTGCGAGGACTCGGTTGCCCTGCATCCCAATCACGCGGTCGTGCTGTACGTCAATCCCGCTCCGCTGTCGTGAGCCCTTGTCGCGATTCAAACTCATGTTGGCATTGGTGTGGGTTGTGAAAGGAGATAATCAGAATGGTTTTAGCGAATCGGACACTGGGATCAGGCGGCTAAATCGTCTGAAACATGGCCACCCGAAAAATCGGCACTGGTGATCCGCCCCTTGGCGGCGGGCGTGGCGGGGGGGGTGCCCTCGAGCATCTGTTGCAATCGATCGAGGGTCATGACCATTTCCGTCCATTGGCCCATGACTTCCATGGTGGACAACTCGAGGGCATCGTTGCGATCGAAACCGCGTTCGTCGACCCGCACCCGAGCCGACAGCATGGTTACCGTTTCGGCGGTCTCCGAGCCACGCTCCTCCTCGGTCGGCAGGATTTGCTGCATGACTTCGTGGACGGCCCACAAGGCTGCTTTGTTGCACGAGTCGGCAGCGACAACGCGACGAAATGTACCGGATTGAACGTAGAACTTAGCCATGAGGTGATTCCTTGAAGAAGGTGAATGGTCGGGTCGTTTGGGGTCGGCAGGTAACTTGCCGGGACACCAGTACTATCGGGCAGGGGGCGGACACGTTAGGTCACGGGGTTCTCAGGCGGTCTCGTCAAGGGCGTGCCATAGGACGACCGGGCGGGAGCGGACATGGCTGACGTGATGATTGCAATTCGCTCTCCGGCGCGTCGGTGGGCGTGCGATTCATTGCCGTCACGAGAAATGAAAGATGCCAAAGGGACGCGTGATGGTGAGCCCATTTTATTTCCCCGTCTTCCACTGAACTTTGTCATCTTCGATTCCTCTGGCTCGATGACCTCGACAAAGCCTGCGTTGAGCGTCACGATTATGCGGACGAATCGTCCGACGATTGTTCGCGATGGACGCCCGCCTTCCTGATCCTTGGAATCCCACCGTTTGTCACCCCGCCGCCATCCCTACCGATATCTTGCCGTGCTGATTTTGGCCGCTTACGTGGCGTTCGCGGTCACGTACGTGGTGGTGGCCGCGTGGGCTGTGTCGACGGGGATTTTGCCCTCGGCGGGGCGTTGGCGGGGCAGTTTTTACGAGGCGCTTTTGCCGCGGATCAACGAGGTCGTCGTGTTCTCGTTTTTTGCCACCTGCGGGGCGAGCGTGGGCAGTTTCTTGAACGTCGTTGTCTGGCGTCTGCCACAGGGACTCGGTGTGGGTGGTCACTCATTTTGTCCACGCTGTCGAAACACGCTGCGCGTTCGAGACAATGTGCCAGTCTGGGGATGGTTATGGCTGGAGGGGCGATGCCGCGATTGCCGGTTGCCGATTTCGCCGCGTTATCCGATTGTCGAAGCCTGTGTCGCGGTGACGTTTGCCCTGATTGGGACGGTCGAGTTGTATGGTTGGAATCTACCGTTTCGATCGACCTCGTTTCGTTGGTCGATGGATTCGCCATTGATCAGCAGTGCTCAAATCGTGACGGCTGTTTTTCATTTGGTCGGTTTGTCGATCGCCTGGGCGATGGGGCTGACGCGTTACGACGGGAATCGGATCCCCCGATCACTGGCGATCTTCGCCGGGTTGTGGCTGATAGGCGGTCTCATCGTCTGTCCGTCGCTGGCGATTGTGTCGTGGCAGTTGACGGTTCCCGCTGCCTGGCCACCGCCGGATTGGCTGCTCTCGGGTGATTTCGTCATGGACCCGACGATGGAGGTCGAGGCGATGGTGCGCGTGCTGACGGCACTCGCTGCGGCTGGATTCTTTGCCCGGGTGCTCGCCAAATCATGCTGTCCGCGGGCCGATTTAAAACTCGATCCGTTGGGTGAGCAGACCGGTCGGCTGATCGACCTGACGCTGCTGATCGCGGTGGTCAGCCTGATCGTCGGTTGGCAGGCGACCAGCGGCGTGTTGATTGTCGCATCGGGGCTGGCGTGGTTGTGGGGACGGATGGCTGTCCAAACCCCTGACATGCCATCCCGCCGCGACGCTTTGGGTCGCTTTGCGGTTGGTTTACCGGTGGTGCTGACGATGCAGATTGTATGTTGGCGTTTGCTGTCCCAATCGGGGTGGTGGCCGTCCGAACAGGCGACCCCGCCCCTACTAATGGGGTATGGTTTGGTGACGCTCCTGATTCCACTTTGGTTACGGGACCCGCTAAGATGGGACCGCGTCTTACCAAAACATGAAACCACGCTAGGTACCGAGCAACGAATTGACCGAGAGTGAGGAGATCGAACTGATTCGCCGAGCCTTGGCGGGCGAAGAGCAGGCATTCGAATTGCTCGTTCTCGAACACCAGGATCGGCTCTTCCGCGCGATGACGCAGGTAACCGGCTCGGTCCACGACGCCGAGGAAGTGACGCAAGAGGCATTCGTTCGAGCCTTCTTGAAACTCGACACGTTCCAACAGAACAGTCAGTTTTTTACCTGGTTGTACCGGGTCGCGTTCAACATCGCGCTCTCGCGGAAACGCCGCAAACGGGTCAAAATCTCGCTTGATGCCCAGCGAGAGGAACTCGGAAACGAGGTGATCGATCGGGGCGAAGCCGTTGATGCGAACATGATCCGCCAGGACCAGGTCAGTATGGTCCAAACGGCCCTCAGTGGGCTCAGCGAACAGCATCGCGGGATCTTGGTCCTGCGGGAAATGAACGACGCCTCCTACGAAGAGATCGCAGAAATTCTCGATCTCTCCATTGGCACCGTTCGCAGCCGGCTCAACCGAGCCCGTAAACAGTTGCGAATTTCGCTCGAAGAGCTACGAGCGACCACCCTCGAGGACGGCGAGGAAGACTGATCGCGGCCAGCGGTCTGCCGAAAATCGCGTCAAACAGCGGATTTTGGACGCGTCAAGCTCGATTTACCGACAAAATCCGAAAAAACCTGCCGACAGCAGCCCGCTACAACCGAAACAGTCAGTAGCACCGTTTGGACCGGCTGGCGATTTTCGAAATCGCCACATCACGATTCGACGTCATTCGTTGAATCTGATGGGTCCAAAGCAGTGCGGAAAATACTTAATCGGGCCGTAGGGAGGCATTTCAATGCGACGCAAATATTTTGGACTAGCGATGGCTGCCGTTGCCACCCTGGGCCCTGCTCAGGTTTACGGTGGCGACAAAGAAATCGCGCAGTCAATCATGGAACGACTCAAACTGAGCCGTGACACTGGTGACTTGAAGGACTTTTCGCTGGACATGAAGGTCGACGAGGGCGTCGTGCTGTTCCGCGGCAAAGTCATCGGCGACGAACAACGTCAACTCGTCCTGGATGCTTCCCAAGGCATCGATGGAATTCGCGACGTGGTCGACGAACTCGAAGTGACTGCGGCACAAGTCGCCACTTCCAAACCCGCGAAAATCTACAAAACGAACGTGGCGATTCAAGCCACCACACCTGCCGCCGAAGCGACTTCAGCAAAGCAGGACGACAGCGAATTCAGCTTCGCCGACGCACTGGCTGGACCCGAACAGAAATCCGCAAAATCGGGTCTGGCTAAGGCCGGTTCGCAAGCATCCTCCGGACAAGAAGTGGTGCCGGGCATTGTGCTTCCGACCGCTGCCTACGAAGGAGCTCAACTCAATGCTCCAGTACCCGCATCCGCACCGGAACCTGCAGCGGGTGCCGAGCAAAGTACGCACGACGACGAGCAGCTCACCCAAGCGGTGGTGCGAGCGATCGGACGTGCTCAGGCCGAAGGTTATGTCAAGAATTTCGGTGTCGATGTCAATGTCTACGAAGGCATGATCGACCTCGAGGGCCACGCCGCCTCGCAAGAGCAACGTGACTTCATTGAGAAAGTCGCTCAGCACGCTCCGGGCGCACGCGGCGTGCGGAATCGAATCGAAGTTGGGGGCAGCGGCGCCGCAGCCGGAGACATGACGCCCGTCATGCCCGCAACGCACCGCACCCATTCGCAGCAGATGGCGGCCTCCACCGGAGGACTGCAACCGCTTCCGCCAGCTACGGCGATGCAGCAGCAGCAGCAACAGATGCACCCTCAAATGCAAATGCAGCAGCAGCGGCAAATGCAAGCCATGCACGCACAAATGCAGATGCAACGCGGTGTGCCTGCCCAACAGGCGTCCTATGGCAACTACGCTAATCCTCAATCGATCAACGGCGAGCGGGTTGTCCCCGGCAGCATTGTCAATCATGGCCCCAACGGGCAAACCTACCCCGGTTCCGCTGGTGGACAGTACTCAGGTGGTGCTCCGATGATGGGACAGCCTGTCCCGATGGCTGCTGCAGCCGGAGTCGGTGCTCCTCGCTATGATTCGCCCAACCTGCCCAACTACGCATGGCCAGGGTACGCCGCCAACGGAAATTACGCGGCCGTCTCGTATCCACAACAGTACAGCCCCTCGGCATTCCCGTTCATCGGGCCGTTCTACCCCTACCCGCAAGTCCCATTGGGATGGCGTAAGGTGAGCCTGGAATGGGACGACGGCTGGTGGTTCCTCGACTTCACGGACAAATAAACGTCTGTTAAGAAAAACCACGAAAAACGAACGCAAATTAGGCCGGACGCTTCTTTCCCAGAGGCATCCGGCCTTTTTTTTGCTATCCTAAGATGTGACCAATCTCTTCTGCATTTTCTGTAACGCTTCCCCATGTCTAGCGCCGAATCTCTCGAACGCCTCGAAGTCGCCCTCACTCCGCAGCAGCGTTTCGAGGAGTATCTGCAGAGCCGAGGTCAGCGTCAGACGAAGCCGCGCAAGTTTCTCGTTGAAACGATTTTTGCTCAGCACTCGCACTTCGATGCTGACGAATTGATCGAAAAACTGCCTCGAAAAGGCAATTCGGACTACGTCAGCCCAGCGACGGTGTACCGTTCACTTCGCGAGTTCGTCGATGCCGGACTGCTCAATAGCTTTCAGCTCGACGGTAGAACGGTCTATGAACTGGATTATGGCTACCCCGACCACGACCACCTGTACTGCGACCGGTGCCGTAAACTGATCGAGTTCCGCAGCGAACCGCTGATGGATATCCGCGACGGGGTCGCTGCAGAACACGGATTTCGCGTTACCGGCCATCGTTTGATCGTGCACGGTATCTGCCGCGACTGTGCCGGCAACCGTCGCACGAAGCGTAAACAAGATTTGATCTGAGCGCGTTCCTCACATTTCAACGACGGTTTCTTTCCACCAATGGGCCGTCAAAGACGAGGCATTGGCAGCCCGTCGCGTGTGTTCTCTCATTTCAAGTCATCCGCTCCTGCCGGACGGGCCAGCCAGCCAGCCAGCGGGGCAGACTTTTTGAGGTGGGGACCGAGCGGGATTTGGAGCATCCGCGCACCATTGATCGAGCAAAATGTCTTTGCCCCCTGCGGTGAAACCATCGAATTCCCGCACGGGTGGTTACGGGACGGACGGACTGCTTCGCCCACCACGACAATCAATTACGGTTGCCGATGCGGGCGTCATTCCGGCTCGGCCGGTGGGTCGAGTGCATTTTCGACCTCTTGGTAGGTCTGCATCATTTGGTCGAGCTGTTTGACCAAGCGATCGATATCGCGGCCGTTGTCGATGGATTCGGTCAGGAGCGGACGCATCCACTCCTGCATCAGGTGAAATTGCCCCTTGATCAGTTCCGCCATCACGCGCGGCACCTTGTGCTGGACGAGCACTTTTTGCTCCACCGGCGCGGTGGCATTTTGACGGGCCAGATCCTCCATTTTACTGCCTGTCGCTTGCATCTGATGGCTCAGCGATTCGCCAATGGCCAGCAATGACTGCCTCAGGGTATCGACACGGGCATCCATCCGTTCTTCGCCGGAGTGATCCGTCATCGCAATCGCCTTGGCGAGGACTTGCCGGATCGACTCGAGGCCGTCGCGCATCGAGGCGAGTTGCCGTAGCACCTGGCCGACTTGATCGTCGCTGTCCATGCCTGCCATCCGCACACTCTCGACGAACGCGTACTTGATCGCGTCCCAACGCTGTGTCTCTTCGGGCGTCATGATCCCCATCAGCTCTTTGAACTTCAGCACGTTGGCTTCGTTGTCGGTCGTCAACGTTTGCGCATCTTGCTCATAGTTGCTAACAATGAGCGTTTGCAGCTCGGCGTCGTTCATCACCGGTGCGACTCGCTCGGCGATCCGGTTCATGTTCCGATAGCTGCCCTGCAATTTGAACGGTGGTTCGGTGCGGTAGGAATCGGCTTGGGCAGCCGAACGGATGTAGGCACGGTTGACGCGTAGGACCACATCTCGAACGCGTAGCAGTTTCCGCATGACTTCGAACATGTCGCGGACCTGGTCGAGTGAAAAGTTGCTCTCCAGTTCGATTCCCTCGATCGAATCGCGCCGAGCGGCCATGGCGATCCGCCGGGCATCGACGGGCGGTGCCGACGAGAGGGGAGCCAATGTCGTGTTGCTGGACAGACTGTTTTCGAGATAGCTCATCTCAAACGCGTCTGCCTTGTCGCCGATAATCTCGCCGAGGTTGTAAACGTCGGCACGGTTCGAAAGCATGTCCGGAACTTGGAAACGATCGCCGCTCTCGGTGTACGGGTTGCCCGCCATCACCACCGCCACGCGTCGACCGCGCAGATCATAGGTGCGAGTTTTTCCGTTCCGAACGCCTTCGATTTTCCGCGTCGCATCGCAGAGTGAAATGAATTTCTGTAAGAGTTCAGGATGTGTGTGCTGAATATCGTCGAGATACAGCATCACATTGTCACCCATTTCAAGAGCGAGGTTCAGCCGCTCGACTTCCTCGCGGGCGGCAGCGTTGGGCGCCTCGGCGGGATCGAGTGATGTCACGCCGTGTCCGATGGCAGGACCGTTGATCTTCATGAACACCAACCCGAGCCGGTTGGCTACGTATTCCATTAGCGTCGTCTTGCCATAACCGGGTGGCGAGATCAGCAACAGCAGCCCCATCCGATCGGTGCGTTTGTCCGCGCCCGCGACCCCCATCTGTTTCGCCAAGTTATCGCCGATGAGTGGCAGATAGACTTCGTCGAGTAATTGATTGCGAACGAAACTGCTGAGCACCTTGGGTTTGAACTCGTCCAACCGCATCGAGTCACGAGCATCTTTGACGAGTTCCGCTTTGGCGACGTGCAACGCTCGATAGCGCGGCACGACCGATTCACGGTATGCCCGCAAGCGATGCATGAAATCATGAAAGTGAAGTGTTGTCTGGCCGTTGGCGATCCGTTCATGGCTCCCCACCAGCGAATCGACTGCAACCGCCACGGGAACGTCAATGATGTTTAATCGACTCTGGATGGATTCGGCGTCCCCCGTATCGCTACGTGGCCGCATCGCCATGGATTTCGACTGTGATTGGCCGACAATATCACACATCACCAACCAGGCGACTTCGTCACGATATCCACTCGCGGGATCAACGTCGCGATCGCTCACAGCCTGCCGCTTGCCCAGGAACGCGTCTATCCAATTGCGAGCCAGCACGAACAATCGCATGGGATCTTCCGCATTGTTTTGCAATCCCGCGACCAGCCATTTCTTACGATCCGATGCCGGCAGGGCATCTTGAAATTCTTGCAGCAACTCAGCGGCACGGCCACTCGCGGTTGTTTTCGAAGGCGAGACGAGCAACTCGTCGAATAGGTACTGAGCGATTCGATCCGCAGCGAGATGCGGGCCGAAGATGGGCTGCCATGTGTCCGCATCGGCCAGGGCGAGTTGGCTCAGTCGCTCGCGAAACTGTATCGCGGGTTTCGCATGGGGGTAGGCGCGAGCCAGTTTCGCGAACCCTGCGATCCAATCACTCATCTCGCCACGCCGGCGCTCGTCAAGCAGCAGATGCCACCAGAACTGGGCACACGCCCGGAGCGTCGGTTCGTAGCGTAGCAAGCCAAGCTGCTGGTCGATCTTCAACAACGCCTTCAAGATTGCGGTAGCATCGACATCATGGACGCCCTTGGCGTAGCCTTCGTCGAAGCGGCCATTCATCTGCTGGCTCACCCACGCTTGATCGACGGCGTGTGGGTGGGGATCGTTCTTGATCCATTCAAACAGATCCATCGCCAAGTATTCAGCGCGATAGACGTCCCGGCTCTCACTGATTAGCGACTGGTCCCACAGCTCACGAGCCGCCTCCAGTCGCGGGTCGCTCATCGGTTCGAAGAACTGCGTGCCCGTCAGATGCAAACACAGATCGCCACCGCGATACACGGTCGTCAAATCAAGCGGCTGCGTATTGACGGCAAATTTCCGCTGCCCCAATCGAATGACATCGCCGCCATCTTCGAACAAGTCTTGACGGTCCTTGAGTCCCCGAGTGGCGTCCTCGCGGATGACTTTCAATCGGCCCTGCAAGTCACCGACCCGAACAGCATCACCGAGTTCGTCGAGTTCATCGATCAAGCTGCGGATTTTAGCGACCATCAAGTCGCCCGCGAAATAGGACGCAATCGCGTCGCTCGATTCCATCGCAGTGACGCGGGAGGCAATGCCTTTCAATATCCGATCGGCTGCCGAGGCCAGCGATTCGGCCCGTTGATTGCGTTTTTCGAGTAACGAGACTTTGCGTGATTCAAACGCTGTGTAAATTTCTTCGCGGCGTTCGGCGAGCGTCTCGATGAACTCATCAAACTCGGCGAACCGCCCCTCAAGTTCTTCCAGGCTCACCATCACCTTGGTCATGTAGTCATCACACCTCGCCGGCGTGTCGCAGACGTCGAGATATCCCGCAGTCGATTGCTGCAACAGTTTCATTTGCGAGGCAAATTCGGCACGCCCCTCGATCCCGACCAAATCTCGACGGCGATTTTTCAATGCGCTACGAACACGGTTGACCATTCCAAAAACGTCACCGATCGCGTCGATGATCGTCGTGCGTTGGGTCGCATCGTCGATCTGCAGGTTACTGACCGTTTCGGTAAGCAGTTCGAGTTCCGAGGCAGCAGTGTCAATCTCGGCTTCGAGTTCCTTCGCATTCGCGACGCTATCGACCTCGGAGATCTTGGCCTCGGCTGCCGTGATGGCCGCGTGGTAAGGAGCCAGAGAGTCGGCAGTCAGCAGAAAGTCGACGCAGCGACGACTCAGCCGCGTGGTCGCATCGGCCAGCTGTGCTTCGAGCGTCTCGGCGAGCGACACGTCAGCAAATTTCAGATCACGCAGCGTGATCGCATGCCCCCGATGTTCACGCAAACCGGTCAGCGCAACGACGAAGTCATGGATCGATTCAAACCGGGATCGTTCGACCTCTTTGAGGGTTTGCTCGATTGCCTTTTGAACTTGATCGGTTCGCCTGCTGGTCTCAGCTCGAACTCGCGTGACTTTTTCAAACTCTTCAATCGCGGCAGTCGCGGTCGCCCGGATTTCGGTGAGCGGTTGGCTGAGGTGATGCGTTTCTGGTTTATCGATCCAGAAGTAGCTATCCAGGAGATCGCCTGATTTTTTGACCAGGTCCTGATACAAACCATCGTAGCTGTCGTCTTTCTCGATGAGCTGGAGCACCTCGCTGCACTCAGCCATCCCACGCACGAGGTCTTTGTTGCCAATTTTAAAGAGCATCGAGTCGGTCTGATGCGCTGGCAAAAAATCTTCGCTGACAAAGGGTGTCTGCCAAATTTGAATCGGGTGATGTTTTTGGGGCGTTTGGTTGCCCTTGAAACACACCATCTCGCCGGCTTCAAAGAACGTCTGTCCATGACAAACCAGCGGCGTGTCGACCTTTTGCCGGATTTGGTTGTACCGCAATTGCACGTAGGTACCGTGCTCGAGATTGCTGAACAGGTAGAGGTAATCTTCCCCATTGGGTGACGCGATCGTGCGTTCGTAACGCATGTCGGCCAGCCCATGATCGAATCGTTTGAATTCGCCCGATTGCAAATAGTATCCGCCGGGAAAGATCAGCCCTTGGTCCCCTGGCAGCATCACACAGGCGTGTTGGATCTCGTCCAATCGGACGGCTTGGTTAACCTTCCCACTGAAGACAATGTATCGGAACGCGTTCTCTTGATACGGTTTGATCTTGAGCAATACCAGATCGCCCACAATCGCGTAGTAGGTTTCCGCGTCATCGAGTTTTTGATCGGGATTGTCGACCGGTTCGGCGTAGATGCCCTCGCCGCTGGCCGTGTTGTTTTCAACCTTGATGGTCAGATCGCCACCGACGGTTTCGACAAAGACCTTGTCTTCGATCGTGATGTGTGGATGCTCGCCGTAGCGATGCATGTCTCGGGTCGCCCGTTGCCAGGCGAAGGCATGCTGGGTGGGCCGTTGGACTTCGTGATCGCTACGGCTATCGATGTATTGGACGTTCCCGTCGGACACCCGCCACTTGAACGACTTGATATCACTGGCCGTCCGGCCGATCTGAAACACCATGTGTAGGATCGGGCCAGACACAAAGAACCGCAGAAACGTGGTGCCTTTGTAGAACCGATAGAGTTCTTCAAAATCGCGAACGAACTTGGGGTCACGAATCAAATCGAGTGACTCTCGATGAAACTCGTGATTCTCCATGCGGTGAATCGCGAACACATCGGGCAGATGGATTTCCGTTTTCAGTCCAAACTGGACGTTGTAGCCGAAGACGAAATGGTCACCGATCGAAACAATGTCGCGTGCAATGCAGTTATGCTCGGTAGTGATTCGCTGGGTCGCGATCAGCCGCGTCTCGATATTACCGAACACCTCACTACGGTCGGCGTTGAGTTGCCCCAACCGCGTCCGCAAATCGCCTGCGGAGTCGTTCAGGCGATTGCGGAGGATCTCGTAGGTGCCACCGGCGAGTTGTGTATCACTCATGGATTTGGCTTACCGATTAACCTTTGGCGGTTGGTTTGGCCTTCTTGACCAGTGTGGCGGCAACGGTGGTTTCATCCTTGCCGCTTGATCGGGCCAACAGGCGGCCTGCCTTTTGATCGGTGACGTTGGCGGTCGCCGCGATACTGAGCAAACTGGTCAGTTGATTTCGCATTTCGTCCGTCGACGCCATGCCCAGCATTTTGGCGATCAGCGCGGCGATGGACAGATCCTTGATACCATCGGTATCGAGTCCGAACTGCCCGACCAGATCTTGGACTTGGCTGCGGAAGTAATCGGCGTTCCCATCAAAGAAGGTGTCCTTGATATCCGTGGCGACTTTACTGTTGTAGACAAATCGATCGATCGCTTTGCCGCCCTTGACCGCGGCGGTGATTTGATTGAAGAACTCACCATCGCCACCAACAATGTCGATACGAGCGGCTCGCAGGGCCTCTCCGATCACGCCCGCTTGACTCTCGGCGATGCCACGCTGAGCTTGGATGGCAGCGATTTCGACGTCTTTCTCTTTGGCCAGGCCGAGTTTGAATTCCTCGTGTTCCTTGCCGACCCCGTCGAGTTTCTTCATCGCCTCGGCCTTCTCGGTGATACCGGTCGCCTCGGAACTGTACTTCTCGCGTGACACCTTGGCTTCGGCAAGCCCTTCTTTTTCCAGTGATGCGGCCTTGGCCTCTTGAACCTGTGCTTCGGCCAACCCGAGGGCTGCGGACTGCGCCGTCTCGGCTTCGGCGAGCATCTTCTTGGCGGCCGTCTGTTTCTCGGCCGCGTCGCGATTGGCTTCGGCTTCGATGCGGATCTTTTCGGCGATCAATTCGCTCGATTCCTTCTCCGCCTGCGCCAACTTGGTCTGCCGGATTCGTTCTTCTTCGGCTTTCATTTCAGCCGCCGTGATCTGCACCTTTTTGGCACGATCGGCAGTCGCGAATTCTTCGGTGTCTTTGATCCGCTGCTGTTCTTCGACGACGGACCGTTCGACGGCCACGCGCTCGCGGATCACCTCTTGGATGTTGCGTCGTTCCACTTCGATTGCTTTTTCTTTTTCCACCTCTGCAACACCGACAACGCGTAGACGCTCGGTCGCTTCGAGGTCGCGATCGCGGGTCACACGCTCTTGTTCGACCGCATCGGTTTTCTCTTTATTGCGTTGGGCGACTAAGATCTGGCGAGCCTTGTTCTCTTCAGCGACGCCGATCTCTTCTTCGGTCTGGATGCGGGCACGCTCCGCTTCGAGTCGCTGTTCTTGCTGCACCTTGGTCGCTGCGGCTTGTTCCCGTGCGGTAATTTCAGCGATCTCACGGGATTGTTTCTCGACCGCTTCGACACGTTGCCGCTCGAGCGCGAGAATGGTTTCTTGGGCTTCGACGTCTTGTTTCTTGAGCGTCTTCTCTCGGTCGCGTGTGAATTGGTTCTCTTTGACCTTTTCCATCGAGGTCAGCTCAGTGATCTTCTTGATCCCTTCTGCGTCGAGAATGTTGCTGGGGCTGAGCAACTCCAAGGGCGTCTGTTCGAGGTAGTCAATGGCGGCATCGTCGAGCCGGTATCCGTTCAGGTCCGTACCAATGACCTTGAGGATCTGGTCCTTGAACTTGTCGCGTTGGTCGTACAGATCGATGAAGTCGAAATGTTTCCCAACGGTTTTGAGTGCTTCGCTGAACTTGGCGTCAAAGAGTTCACGCAGCGTTTCAATTTGGCTGCAACGTTTCGCGCCGATCGCTTCGGCGACCTCTTTCATCTCCGCCGGCGAGTTCGCGACTCGGATAAAGAAGGCGACTTTGATGTCCGCCCGAATGTTGTCGCGGCAGATCAACCCCGCGCTTCCTTCCCGGTGGATCTCGAAGCTCTTGAGCGTCAAATCCATGAATTCGTATTGATGGATCAGCGGAATGACGAACATGCCCTGTCCGCATACCGCCTCCACCCCGCCACGCCCTGACTTCACGATCGCTTGATCCGGGCCGACTTTGATGTAGTAATGCTTCATCATCCCGAGGATGAAGAGGATCACCAGGATTGCCCCCACAATGAACACGATAATTCCATCGGTCATGTAGGAATCGGTGATTAATGCGGCAAGCATGGGAATTATCCCTTTTGTCAAAGAGGCAGGTGAAGTGGAACGGGGTCAAGAGAGCTGGGCTGAAATCCAACGGCAAACAAGGCGCAAATTCTTTGGGAGAAACTCCGCCCTCTGCACCGCGACCCGGGGCATCTTAATTCAACCTAGGTCGCAAACAGCACTTTGGCGGGGGCTTTTCGCGAATCTCCCGAAGTTTGCACCTTGTCGACCGGCGGTTCCGCCCGTCGGGAGCATGGCAGAGATTTTCCCCGGGGATGACAGCCTTGGCTCTTCCCAAATCGACCGTCGCGACCGCGACATGCCAAACACGTGCCTGCGATGCTGTCGCTCTTACGACCAGGCTGCCGAGCGAGCCGAAACTTGGGCCGGTACTGGCGAGCCGAATGCTGCCCGGCATCGGGGCAGGCGAACCACCCGGCCGCTCACGCGGCTCATGAAATCAACACGCCGCTAAGCCTGGGACTAAGCCCGGGCTGTTAAAACTCTGGGGCTGACGGCAGCGAAACGGGCATGGGTTTTGTTCCGCTTTTTCAGCCCGGAGGGCGGCACATCACCTGCCGGTGGCGTGAGCCACCGGTGTCAGAGGCCTCATAGCCAGCTAGCCCAGAGGGCGACACAACTGGCCTGCATGTGTCCTTGTGTCGCCCTCCGGGCTAGCAGCGTAAGTTCAGTTTCAGTCCGGTGGCTGACGCCACCGGCAATTCATATGCCGCCCTCCGGGCTAAAGTCAGCAGCAAGTTCATGGAACAAAATCTGCGTAAACAGAAACCGACGTCAACCCCGAAGTTTTAACAGCCCAGACTAAGCCCGGGCCTCTGCGGCGGGTTCTCGCGGAAACACCGTTTACTTCAGCGGCATGACTTCGATTTTGCGGATGCTGACCTTGCTACCGGGATCGTGCTGTTGGAAGGCAAAGTAGCCTGATGGGAAGGTCTGTTCGAAGTCCAGGTATTCGTACAGTTCCTTGCCGTCGACGATGAATTTGATCCGCAGCATATCCCGGCCTCGCCAGTTGTCCGCTTTGACGTCGATTTCGTAGGTGAACCAAGTGTCGGGTTTGACGAGTTCGTGGTAGACGTGGCACATGCCGTAGAGTGATCCGGTGCGGATCGGGTCGGTGTGGCTGCTGTTAACCTGGGCTTCGTAGCCGTCCAAAAACCCTGGTTTTTCGGTGGTATGGAAGTACAAGCCGGAGTTGCCGTGGTCGTTGATCTTCATTTCCACGCGATAGCGGAAATTCGTGTACGGGCCGGTCGTGGAGACGAGCATGGATGGATTTCCTGAGCCACGGATTTCGCCATCTTTGACCTCCCATTGACTGTCGTCACCACCCACTTTTTGCCAGCCGTCGAGAGTTTTGCCATCGAACAATGAGGTCCATTTGTCGGTCTCTTGAGCCGAAACACTTCCGCCGCAAAGCAGAGCGAGCGTAGCAATACAGAGGAACGAACGTCGAATCAGGCTAGTCATATTGAGCTTTCTAAAGGTCCAAACTTGAAGAACGCCGGGAGGGCGCATAGGTGGGGGAGGCCGCTACGGGTAGACGGAATGAGCCGAACATAAGTGGCCGAACGCTCCGCGGTCGGGATGGTCGAGCGCGGAGCGTTCGACCACCAATTCAGACAGTCCCTTTGTGCTCGTTCGTAAACACATCATGAGCGACTTCCAGACATGAACCCCGCAATATAGTTCAAGCAGCGAACCGAGGTAAGCTAGAGAGTCAAAAGCTACGAGAGCATCGAAATCGTTTGATAGGCCACAAACGCGGCAGCGTAGGCGAGCAGGGTCATGTATCCGAACTGAAACGCTGCCCATTTCCACGAGCCGGTTTCCTTTTTCGTGACCGCCTGCGTCGGCAAACACTGCATTGCCAGCACAAAAAACACGAGCAGACTGACGCAGGTGGCGGGCGTGAACACACGCCGGCCGTCGGGATACGTGGCCGCCGTGAGCCGATGTTGCAGCGTCGAGCCTTCCTCGGGTTCAGGGCCGAGGCCGTAGAGAATGGAGAGTGTCGACACGACCACCTCGCGAGCGGCAAAGCTCGTCATGACGCCCACACTGATCTTCCAATCGAACCCCAAGGGCTCGAAGACCGGTGCAACGACCTGTCCCATCCGACCAATGATCGCGTGCTCCTGATCGGCGGCCGCACGCATGTTTTCCAGTTCGCTCTCGCTGACTTGATCGACCGCGACCTGGCTCGCTGCCAGCTCCGTTTCAAAGCGTTCATCGGAGAGTTTGGGATAGGTCGAAAGTACCCAAATACCGATTGAGATCAACAGGATCACGGTGCCCGCGTCTCGCAAAAACATCCATCCGCGTTCGTACGAATATCGCAGGGCGTTGCGAATGGACGGCGTTCGATAGTGTGGCAAATCGAGGATCAATGGCGATGGCTGGCCCGGCAACAAGGTCAGCTTGAGCACAAAGGCGACGACGAAGGCAGCGACCATGCCGAGTACATATGCCCCTGCAAACAGCCCCGCGGCCAGGAGTGGATCGTCCGGGAATAACATCGCGGCGAGCATCGTGTAAACCGGCAAACGCGCCGAGCAGGTCATCAGCGGGATGACCATGATCGCGGCCAAGCGATCGCGGCGGTTCTCGATGACTTTTGTGGCCATGATGGCTGGAATCGCACACGCGTGAGCGGCCAGTAGTGGCACAAACGCTTGTCCGGGCAAGCCAACTCGCCGCATCCAGCGGTCAACCACGACGACGGCCCGGGCCAGGTACCCGGAGTCTTCTAAAATCGCCAACATGAAGAACAGGATGAGGATCTGGGGCAGAAATACCACCACGCCGCCTACGCCGCCAATGATCCCGTCGACGACGAGACTTTGGAAGTCGCCTTCAGGCAACCACTGACTGACGACGGAGCCGAGTGCGGCAAAGCCCTCATCGAGCCACTGCATCGGAACCTGCGCGATCCAAAACACCAGCGAGAATGCGATCACCATGATGATCGCGAACACGGCCATGCCGAACCAACGGTGTGTTAAAAAGCGGTCGACCCGGTCGGCCGTTTCGTCGGACACCACGCTGCCGTCAACGATACTCTCACGCGCCAACGCCGACGCCCATTGGTGACCGTCGGCGAATGGGCAAATCCGGCAGGATCCACATGATGATTCATCGGTGGAAACGACCGTCAGCACGTTTTCAGCGGGTTGTGGCGGGCACTTCGCTGACGCGTCACCGATCAGCATCGGTAGGGCAGGACCGGACAACAAAACGTCGAGTTGTGATTTCAGTCGATCAAAACCCTCGCCCGTTCGCGCCGAGACACCCACGACCGGACAGCCGAGTTTGCGGCCGAGCGTATTGAGGTCAATTTCAATCCCCCGCCGCCGCGCCACTTCGATCATGTTGACCACCACCATGGTCGGTCGGCCCTGCTGGAGGGCATGCCGCACGATGAAGAGGGTGCGTTGCAAGTGCGTGGCGTCGACAACAATCAGTACCGCGTCAGGCACCATGTCGGACTGGCCGAGAACAAAGTCATGAGCGACTTGCTCCTCCGGCGATGAGGGCTCAAACGAATACATGCCCGGCAGATCGACGAGCGTGACCGATTTGCTGGCGCTCAGTTCAACACGACCGATGCGGCGATCGATCGTCGTGCCGGGGAAATTCGAGGTCTTAGCGAGCAGGTTCGTCAGGCGGTTGAAAATCGACGTCTTGCCAACGTTCGGATTTCCCAACATCGCGACGACAGGCGGCCCCGCGTTCTTTGGTGTCGACGTATTACCGGGCTGCGATTCGGTCGACTCGACCGACGTACTCATCAGGAGGCCACTCGCATGTAGATACCGCGTGCAATCTCACCGGCGACGGCGACCTTACCACCGGCCGCTTTGACGATCAGCGGATTACCGGTACGTGACAACTGTACCTGCTGGCCTGCAAACAGACCGAGCGCCTTCAGACGAGTGGCACACGCTTCGGGGAGATCCAGTCGCGCAATTTCGCCACTGGTGCCGATGAAATGTTCTAGACTGACTTCGCTGAACATGGGCTGCGCTGAGGTTGGAATCGAGGCGGGAGCGTCGTTCGAACGGCCTACAATCCTCCTCTCAGAGAAACTGCCTGCCGAAAAACTCGCTAGTTGAGAATGATTCTCGTTTAGATCAGTGTAGGCGCTTGCCAAGCCGTAGCCTAGTGGGTTGTTCTACGAATGAGAATTTTTTTAAGTTTTCACTTTTAGGGGCGGTGGGTTGCTTGGGCCGAGGTGGATAGGCGGCCGGGTGCCGTGGGTTACCCGATGCCTTACGGCATTCGGCGCAGTGGGGTACCCGATGCCTCACGGCATTCGGCTCAGTGGGGTTACCCGATGGCTCACGGCATTCGGCGCAGTGGGGTACCCGATGCCTTACGGCATTCGGCTCAGTGGGGTACCCGATGCCTTACGGCATTCGGCTCAGTGGGGTACCCGATGGCTTACGGCATTCGGCGCAGTGGGGGGTACCCGATGCCTTACGGCATTCGGCTCAATATCGTGTCGTCAAAATGGATTCTCCCGTCAGTCTGGGGCGGCAAAACGCCGATCGTTGTTGTTATCGAGACCGAAACCCTACTCAACCGAAACCCTACTCATAGGAGCTGACGAACGTGTCTGATTTCACCGTTTTACTGCAAACTTCTCGTTTTGATGTGGTGGAAATGGAGCTGCCCTCGCGAGATGGTCAGACGCATCGGCGGGCGTACGTCCGGCATCCGGGTGCGGTCGTGCTGCTGCCTTTGCTCGATGCCGATACGATCGTGATGATTGAAAATGAACGCACCGGCGTCGGCGAGACGCTGCTGGAGTTGCCTGCTGGGACGCGAGATCCAGGGGAAACACCGCTGGAAACGGCAACCCGGGAGCTCGTTGAGGAGACAGGCTATCACGCCCAAGAGCTGGAGGTGGTGTGCGAGTTCTACTCAGCACCGGGACTTGGCAACGAGCTGATGCAGATGGTCGTCGCCCGAGGTTTAACCGCTGGCGAACAGCAACTGGAGGCTACCGAACGAATTGTGACGCGTGTGGTCGGGCGTCAGGAAGTGGAGCGGCTTGTTCGGGGGCGGTACATTCGCGATTCGAAAACGCTCGTCGGTCTCCAGCACTTCCTGCTGGGGTACTAAGAAACGCGCGGGAAGTTACTGTCTGAAATTGTGGTCGAACGCTCCGCGGTCGACCATCCCGACCGCGGAGCGTTCGGCCACTAATTTTCCGCTCTCCTTCCCGCGCCGCTGCGATGGCGATGGAGGCTTTCCCCGCCGGGCCGCTACCATGGCATCGATGCACCCTGCTCGCAGCATCGGTCCGGCGACCGCTTCGGGCGGCGGGTCGATCTTACGGCGCCGGTAGTGGGTGCATTGCGTGGCCGTTGGGGTTATCGTTGGGTACGTTTTGTCGACGAAACCCAACCGGCGGGCGACGCCTCCCCGGGTTGATACTTATCTTCTTTGCAAAGTCCATCATGAAAGCCTTTGAAGCGACGCGTTACTTTTTCAATCAGGCCGCTGACCAGCTCGACATCAGCGAAGAGCTGAGAGAGGTGTTGCTGATGCCTGACCGCGAGATTCAGGTCCAGGTGACCATCCGTCGCGACGATGGGCATCTGGCGAACTTTGTCGGCTTTCGTGTCCAGCACGATCACGCCCGGGGGCCGATGAAGGGCGGACTTCGCTATCACCACGAAGTTGACTTGGACGAATCCCGTGCACTGGCGTGTTTGATGACGTGGAAGACTGCCGTCGTCGATCTGCCCTACGGCGGTGCCAAAGGCGGTATCGGTGTGGATCCGGCGAAACTGTCAAAGAACGAAATCGAGCGATTGACACGTGCCTTTGTCGACCAAATCCACGACATCGTCGGCCCCGACACCGACATTCCAGCACCCGACATGGGTACGGACCACCAGGTCATGAGTTGGTTTCGCAACCAGTGGGAAAAATATCACGGCTTCAATCCGGCCGTGATCACTGGCAAACCGGTCGAAGAATACGGTGCCCGCGGGCGTGAGGAAGCAACCGGACGCGGTGTCGGTACGCTGACGCAGAAACTGGTTAAACGGCTCGGCATGTCGGCGGACCAGTCGCGAGTTGCCATCCAGGGGTTCGGCAATGTTGGTTCGCATGCGGCCAAGTTCTTGCACGAAGGCCAATTTCCGATCGTAGCGGTTTCCGACATCACGGGCACCTACTTCAATGCCGATGGATTGAACATTCCCAAGTTGCTCAGGCATAAACTGGCGCACCCCAAGGGGCTGCTCGAGGGTTTTGACGATGCCGAACACTTGCCGCTCGATGCACTGTTGAAGCTCGATCATGTGGACGTTTTGATTCCGGCGGCCCTCGGTGGTGTGATCACCGAAGAAAACGTCGATGCGATCACGGCCAAGGTGATCGTCGAGGCAGCCAACGGCCCCACGCATCCGGCAGCCGACAAAATACTCAATGAACGGGGCGTGACCGTGCTGCCTGACATTTTGGCAAATGCGGGCGGGGTGACGGTGAGCTATTTCGAGTGGGTGCAGAACCGCCAGCACTACCGCTGGTCGCTCGACCGCGTCCGTCAAGAACTCGATCGCACGTTGAACGACGCGTTCGAGTCGGTTTGGCAGATGGCCGCGCAGCACGATGTTTCGCTGCGCACGGCCGCCTACATGATCGGCATCTCACGCGTCAAACGGGCAACCGAATTGGCAGGCTTGGCGTAGCGTTTCGTCGCTTGGGACCGTAGCTTGGGCCCCTTGTCCCGAGCGAGCAATCACCCAGCCGACTACGACTGTCCCAGCCAAGCATTCCGGCGAACACGTTCACCGGAAGGATGCTTCAAACGGGGCAATACCCCCGTACTAAGAGCGTAAATTGCCTCACAGCAGTGTCCCCCTGCGGGCGGACCGAGCCGACGTCTAATCCACCACCGTCCGTGCCGCGCCGCTGGCCCAACCATCGTGGCCTTGCACAAAACCACGGACCACGACTGGGCCGCTCCAATCCTCCGGGAGGGTGATCGTCGTGGTGCCCGCGATGTGCCCATCGATGGGTATCGTCATGTAGCCGAGCGTGCAGGCATGCGGATCGTCCGTTGCATTGGCAGTTGTTTCGGCGGACGGGGCGGAGACCGTAGTCAGGGGGCGATCGACACACACCGTCAGCGTGCCCGCAATCGGACTGGTCACACTGACACAGACGGTGTTACTCGGGACCGCTGCGGCGTTGGATGATCCGGCGGTGGGCGTGGTCGAGTTCACGGTGATCGATAGCGGATGGGGCGCCTGGAGGTTCAGTGTGGGATCGCCAAGCAGTTGATATAAACCTGCGTGCTCGCTGCGTTCGTCCGCCAATTGCACGCCCGCTGGAGAGATCAAAGTGGCCAAGCCATCGACCATCATCTGTGTTGTTGAGCCCGGTTGTTGGATCTGCAAATTGCGTACGGCCGCCCGCATCGCATCGCCCAATCGTTCAGGGGCGTCGGCGTGATCGATACCTTGGTATGCGGACTCCAGCAGGCCGAGTCCGAACCGGGCGTTGCCATAGGGCATCGTCAATCGACTCGCGGCAATCACGGCAATCGGCCCCCCCGGCGTCAGCAACATTCGTTCTGACAAGCAGTCGCCCGGTGCGTCGTAGGCTCCCGCGTAGCATGCCAACACGATTGCGATCGGAGTCCGACCGGGTGGGGCGACCAATCTCGCGACCGTTTGATTGTCCAGCAACGACTCGACTTGCCATTGTCTGTCATTCGTCGCTCGCCTCTGGGTTGGAGCGGCCAGGGCAGTCGCATCGTGTTCAGATCGGGTAAGGAAATTGAGTTGGTCGACACTCCCGTGTCCGGCATAGACCCAAAATCTCGCCCCGTTTCGGTACCGCCCCAGCACCGCGTCGCTGAATGAAGCCTGCGGTGGACAAAACGTATGACCGGGGCTGGCGTAGGCAATCTGCGGTTTCGCGTCCGCGGGCAAGACGCTCGTTAAAACGGTACGAGTGACCGATTCAATCGCTCCGTCGACCAACATCCCAAAGCCCCCGACGCCGGCGGTGAGTTGGAAACTACGTCGCCAAGCCCCGAAATCCTGAGACGATTCGTAAACCAAGATGCGTTGGACTAAACCAGCGAGCTGGTCCGGCGTTACGACGGGCAGGCGACCGACGGCCGCATCGCTGACGCCGTCGCTGTCAAAATCGCCGTAGGGCAGGTCCGACGGGTACGTCGGCGTTGAACCAAATGCGGCGGTCACTTTCGAGGGCAGGTAGAACACAGGGATCCGCGTGAGGCGATCCGCCTCCGGTCCGGCAAGCCTATCGAGAGCAGCATCGTTCTGGTGTCGAGGTGCAAACGGTGGAGCGTCGCCGACGAGCACAACGTACCGCGTCGAGACATCGGCGGCCTCGCGAATCCGTTTTGACGTCTCCTCGGCCGTGCGGGACGGGCGACAGAATGCGAGCGTCAGATTCTCATCGCGGCGGAGTTGGCACCATGGCTCAAGTGACTCGCGAAAGCTGTCCGCACATACGACAACGACGTCGGCGGCCGAACTCGCCGATGCGATCACGAGCATGCAGGCCACGCCGAGCAGCGAGCGAAGCCCCCCTGTCTGGATGCGTGGTTGAATGCTCCGCGGTCGATCATTCGGCCCCGCGAGCGTGCGGCCACGTCGGTGCCGCTCATTCCTAAGCCCTTGCGGGGCCGCTGGGCCGTTTCTCAACTGGACGCGTCGCGATAGCACGTGGAGTGTCCTTATTTAGATGGTAGCGGTACGGGGTGAGCCGTCCGATAGCGATTTTGTGACCCGAGACGTGTTAGCGGCGCGGTTGGGTGGCCTGAGCAGTGCCTGAGGACACCCGGCTCACAATTGCGAGGCTAACGTCGATTCGATCAATAGCCGCCTGATCGCGTGAACGCTTGGGAGGATTTCGGACAGGACCATGGTCCCGCCCTACGTCAATCTACCAAGGAATCGCCGCCCGCAGCAATTTCATTTGCGTCCTGGCCAGCAATTTCGCCGCGGTAGCGACATGCCTCGAGAAAGGATTCGAGCAACACCTGGGCGGCGATCGCGTCAATTCGTTGTTTTGTTTTCTTACGCGTCGTCTTGGCTTGCCGGATTCTCTGGTTCGCCGCGACCGTGGTAAATCGTTCGTCAAACAGCCGCGTCGGCAATTGGGTCACCTCGCTCAGCCACAGTGCGAACTTGCGTGCTTGCGTGCTTTTGTCACTCTCGCCACCATCGCAGTGGATCGGCAACCCGACGACCCACGCGGCAACGCGTTCCTCGGCAGCGAGCTTCTGAAAATACTGCTCGTCGGCCTCGTATCCCCCCGCGTCGGGCTGGGTGACGGTGTGCACCTCAAGCGGACTGGCCAAAATCCGATCGGGATCGCAGACGGCGATCCCAATTCGGACGGTGCCGTAATCCACTGCCGCGATGCGGCCGTGGGCAGGAAACGAATTGTCGATTGGGAGTGGAAGCATGTTCATGAGCACGAGTGAAGTGCAGGTTCGCGAGGTTGTCAACGGTGAATTGACGAGGGCTGAACGAAGTGATTGGAAAATTCGGTAAATTGCTGCGTTGACGCTTGGCACCCCGTTGATGAAACTAGGGGGCCTCCGCTGCTTGGGCAATGTGTCAACGATTGTAGCCAGACGGCTCCGCCCGTCCGGGCTGATTCGCCGCTGAACTGCCCGCAACGGGCGGAGCCGTCGGTCGACAATGGACGATCACACCTTACTTATTTCATCCTAGAACACTGCATGATCACCTTGGACAAACGACGTCGAAAAAAACTGCAAGCTGTCGTCGACAAAGACTACTCCTACCGTTCCTACTGGGACGACGACGTCGAAGTTCGCACAACGGGCAAATGTGGACACGGTGTTTTTGCTGTGCGTCAGTTCCTGCCAGGCGAATTGGTGATGGAGGTTACCGGCCAACTGATCAGCAAAAAAGACTACGAAGGCAGCGAATATGTGATGGATTTGGATACCAAATGGTATCTGGAGCCCAGCATGCCCGGTGCGTTCATGAACCACTCCTGCAGCCCAAATTGCGAATTAATCCAACTGACGAAAACGTCGCTTGGGGTGGTCGCGATTTGCAATATCGAAGCGGAGACGCAGTTGACGTTTGATTACGCCTGGGAAGCCTTCGATTGGAATCCCCGCTGCCGCTGCGGTGCGCGGAATTGTCGGGGCTGGGTGGTGTCTGAGGACGAGCTCAAGAAGATGAAACGGCTGGCCAAGAAACGCAAAAAGAAATCGAGCTAGCCCTGTACCTGTGTCGCTGATTTACCTGGACTTCAGTCGAACGACGCCGATGGCCCCCTCGGTCATTGAGTCGATGCAGGCCTTTTGGTCAACGCATTTCATGCTGCCGTCTCAATCGCATGTGCACGCTTCGGCGGTTAGCGAGGCGATTGAGAGCGCCCGAGAAAACGTTTCGCTGGTGCTCGGTTGCGACCCCTTCGAGGTCGTTTTCACCAGCGGCGGGACCGAAGCCAATAATCTCGGCGTGCTCGGGGCGGCGATGATTTGTCATGCGGGCAGCGATTCGCGAGACCAAAACCCTAGGTTTCCCTGCAACTCCGACGTGCCACCGCCTCACGCTTTGGTCTCCGAAGTCGAAGACGAATCGGTGATTGCGGCGGCCAAGCACCTCCGGCTACTCGGGTGGCGGGTGGATTGGGTCCCCTGTGACAGTCAGGGACGGGTCTCGGTGGAGGCGTTTGCGTCGCGGTTTGAACCCACGACACGCCTGGCGTGCCTCCAACTGGCCAATTCCGTCGTGGGAACGATCCAGCCGATCCGAGAGCTTGCTGATCGTTGCCACAGCCGTGGGATCCGACTTCACTGCGACGCCACCGCAGCGGTGGGACGCATCCCGGTCGACGTGCACCAGCTGCGCGTCGATACGCTGTCACTGACCGCGCACAAGTTCTACGGCCCCAAGGGAAGTGGCGCGTTGTTTGTTCGCCGCGGGCTGGACCTGCATTCGATTTCATTCGGAGAGCCCCGTGAGATGGGCATGCGTGCGGGCAGCGAAAACGTGCCCGGCATCGTTGGCCTCGGGGCCGCTGCCGCGATGACCGCCCGCTGTGTTGACGAAGCCCAGGCGACACTGCAAGAACTTTGCCAACGACTCATCGATGGGCTGCGTTCGACGCTCGATAGCCGCATTGAGGTGTTGTCCGAGCATGTCGACCGACTGCCCAACACGGTCGCCATCGAACTGACCTCCGAAGCGAAACGAGTTCAGAAGGCCGCGCGACAGATTGTCGTTGCGGCGGCGCAGTCAGAAAGCCCACCCGACGAGATCACACGCGTGCTCCGCGCGATCGGGCGAACCGAGCAACAGATCGGTCGCACGGTTCGGTGTTCAGTCGGATGGACAACCAGTCGCGAACAGATCGACCGCGCCGTCGACCTGATTGCCGAAGCCTGCGAGTACGCGTCACATTCGTAATCCCGCTCTGTCTCCGATGAGATTGACGTGGACGTTACCATCGATTTCGCGACCGATTTCGCGACAGGCACAATTCATTCGGGTGCGGCGTCTTCGAGGGATCATCCGACAACGGGGATCGCGGAGCACCACGCACGGATTGGAAAAATCCTAGCCCGGGTCGGGATACTCAACGATAATATTGCTGTTCAGCCCGCCGCGAGGTGTCCAGCGACTCTCCACCCGCAGTCGGCGTGGCTGAACGATGGCCACGAAGTCGTCGAGGATGCGGTTGGTGACCGCTTCATAAAAAATACCCTCGTTGCGAAAACGCTGCAGATACATTTTGAGGCTCTTCAGCTCCACACAAACCTGGTCTGGCACATACGTGAAGACGATCACGCCGTAGTCAGGTTGCCCCGTTTTGGGGCATACCGAGGTGAACTCAGGGCAATGATGTTCGATCGAGAAGTTTCGTTGCGGCGCCGGATTGTCGAATACTTCCAACAGATCACGGAAATCAGAGGGTTGGGAATTCACTGAGAGAGGGTCAAACGTGAGAGGATGAGGAACACGCCCCCAGCGTGAGCCGAACATCGGCAAACAGGGGAACGAGGTGTTGTTGTACTCGGATGGATCGCCTCGAAAAGGGGACTCGAGACGCGGATTATTTACCGATGCAGAATCGGCTGAAGACGCGATCGAGCAGATCGTCGGTGTAGACCTCGCCAGTGACGTCGCCGATGGCGGACGCAGCGGCGCGAATTTCCGCCGCGACGAGCTCGTGGCCTGCCTGCGACGCGGTCATTTCGATCGCCCTCCCGATGGCGCCGCTGGCGGCGGTGAGCGAATCGCGGCAGCGGGCCGCTGTGCCGATCACGCCACCGGTCTCGGTGGGATCGCAGCGTTCGGCAGCGTCTAATATCCGGGCTTGCAACGCACCGATGCCGGTGCCCGTCAGTGTACTGGTCGCCAGGATCGGGACCCCCAAACTGTTTACCGAATCAGACCACGATGGTGGCCCAGAGGCTAAGTCCGTTTTCGTCAGCACGAGCCAGTGCTCGATCGATGCCTTATAGCCCCCGGAGGCATCGAGGGCGTTTTTCAGTTGCTCCAGTGCACTGTCTGGATTCAGGTCACTCGCATCGACACACCACAAACAGATATCCGCCCGGGATGCTGCCTCGATCGCCTGCGTTTGTGCCTTGGCGAGCACTGCCGAGTCCGGTTCATGCTCAGCACGCCACTCGATCCCTGCTGTATCGGTCATCCGAATCGAGTGGCCGTCGACTTCGAAGTTCACTGAAATACTGTCGCGAGTGGTCCCCGCCTGCGCGGTGACGATGGCAGACTCAGTGCCTGAAAGAGCATTCAGTAGGCAGCTTTTGCCGGCGTTGGGGAGACCACGCAAGACAATTTCAAGTGCGGACTGGGATGCGGATCGTTCGCGAAGCTGTTCGGCGGTCAATGACAATCGCTCACGGAGCTCGCCGAGTCGTTGAAGCAAATGCTCGTCCGTGACGAACTCGATGTCCTCGTCGACAAAATCGAGTCCGGCTTCGACATCCGCGAGCAGGTCGAGTAACTCACTGCGGGCCGCTTGCAGGGGCCGCGATAAGTTTCCGGCCAACTGCGAGAGTGCTTGATCGAGCGTGTCCGGATCCTCGGCGTCAATCACACCGAGGACCGCTTCGGCTTGCGGCAAATCCATACGCCCAGCCAGAAAAGCACGCATCGTGAACTCACCGGCGCGAGCCGCCCTCGCTCCGGCCTCGATCAACCGATCGACAACGGCATCGAGCAGCGGAAGCGATCCGATCAGGTGCAGTTCCGCCGAGGGCTGGCCGGTGTAGCTGCGCGGGGTTGGCCAGAGCAGCACGCTGATGTCCAGCGCCCCCAGCGCGCCGCCTAAGTCCAACGACGCCGAGAAACGCCGCGAATGAGCATCGCATTGATCCCCAGACAGCAACGCGACCCGTTGCAAAATCGGCACGACGCAGTCACCCGAGATCCGCACAATGCCGCGCGCCGCAGGGGCGAGCGGCGAGGCGATCGCTACGATTGTGTCGTCAACAGTGAACTGGCGAATGGGAAGAATCCTGATGGAGATCGCTGGCCGGGAGCGTGAGACGGTCCGTTATACACAATTCGAGCAACCGTTTTCGGGCCGCAGGCCTATTGGTCAGGGCTAAGGTGCGAGTGCGAATCGTGCGGTTCGCTGTTATTCACCTCGCAATCGCCGTTGTTTAGCATGTTGGGCAGCATTGGGAAACGCGGTGCACCCAGGTTGTTGCACGCGATGGACGACACCTTGCTACGCTCTGTCGTCCATGGGCACGTTCCACCCTGGGACCCGCCCCACAGTGAAGTACGCTTCCGTCGGATGAGCTCCTGAATATCCGACCAGGCGCCAATCAGGCTGGACCGTCTGTGCAATGCGACTAAGATCACTGAAGACACTATTTCCGCAGGACACTACTGTATGTATGTAAGCCGATCATCCATGAACCATGCCATTCAACTCTTGCTGCCCATCATCCTTTGGGGAGTGTTCGTTCCGTGCGCAAACGCGCAGGCGACAAAGCAATCACTGCTCTGGGAAAGCTCGGTGCCGTTGCCAACAGCCGCGGAACTGCCGGTTGTTCAGGATGCTGAATTTCACGTCATCAAGAAGTGGGACAAGGCAGCGGACGGCTATACCTTTCTGCATGGGGTGGGCCTGACCTGGCACAAGGACAAACTCTACGCTTCATTCGGCCATAACAAAGGGGCTGAAAACACCGTTTCGGAGGAAGCACAGTACCGCGTCAGTGAAGACGATGGGAAGTCATGGGGGCCGCTGCACGTCATCGACGCGGGGGACGAAGAGAATCTTGCCGTCAGCCATGGGGTCTTCCTTTCGCACGAAGGAAAACTCTGGGCTTTCCAGGGGTCGTATTACGGGAAAATGCAGGACGTCCACACACGCGGCTACGAACTCGACGAGAATACAGGCGAATGGAAAAAACTGGGCGTGGTCGTGAAGAATGGCTTTTGGCCAATGAACGCGCCGGTACAAATGGCCGACGGGAACTGGATCATGCCCGGCTTCAGTGCCGGCCCCTATTCGGGTGATCGTGTCTTCCCTGCGGCGGTCGCGATCAGTCACGGTGACGACTTCTCGAAGTGGGACTACATCGAGATCCCGGTTGCAGATGAGGTCCAGCGAATGTGGGGTGAGTCAGCGATCTTTGTAGACGGAAAAACGATCTACAACATCGCAAGGTATGGCGGTGGCGCCGTGGCGCTCGTCGCAGTGAGCGACGACTTTGGACGCAGTTGGTCTCCTTCATCAGTCAGCAATCTGCCGATGACGACGTCCAAGCCCGCAGCGGGAGTGCTTAGCACCGGCGAACGCTATCTACTTTGCACGACCGCAAAGAACAATGGTGGCAGCCGGTCTCCACTGACGATTGCGTTGTCAGAACCTGGCAAGAACCACTTCAGTAAAGTCTTTGTCATCCGTCGATCGCTGCATGAGGGACTCGCGGGGGAATCCAACAACCGCTTGAGCCTGTCTTACCCTTGCGCTGCCGAACACGATGGCAAACTCTATGTCGGCTACTCCAACAATGGTGGCCGAGGCAGCAACCTAAACAGTGCCGAACTGGCCGTGATCCCGATTGCGTCACTCAGAATGGCAAGTGAATGACGGGTTCCCGAGACGCTGAGTGATCCCGTGAAGCGAAGCATACGTGTGGAAGTGAGCCAGACCGGTGTCGGTACTGCTGCACCGCAACCGGTGCCGGTTGTCCAGTCTCCCCTCTCCCCCACGCTTCGTGGAGGAGAGGGGAGACCGGGACGTTTTTGCTTCGCTTGGAATCAAAATGCAAGGCAGGGTAATAGCGTCACCCCCAAAGATTTAGCGGGCCAGGGGCGCGCCCCGCCGATCTAGCAGGGAACGTTTTATCACCATCGTTTCTTCGCCCGTCACAGACGTAGAAAGACTTTGCGGCGATACATCCATAAGATGATCAGCCAGAGGATCAACAGGACGAGGGCTCGTTTCATCAGAGGAATCCACAAGTCACCGAAAATGGCAAAGATGTCCTGGCCCAGGTGAATCTGAAGCTGATTACGGATGAAGGAGGTGCTCAGTTGAAACAGGCAGTAAAGGGTGATGGGGTTGAGGCCAACGATGATCAGCGGGAAGGCAAGGCGTTTGAATGCCAACCCATCGACGAGCGCGACCATGACCGCGAGCATGATGGCCACGAACCCTGTGCTGTAGAGCGTCCATGCGGGGGTCCAGATGCGTTTGACAATCGGGCAAATACCGGTGCGGTCGAGCAGCAGCCCCATGGCGATGCCGAGCACGCCTGCGAGGACGAGCCGCATCAGTTTGCCGGACATGGGCAGGTCGCTACGCAGCAGACGACCTGCGAGCAGGCCAAAGGTCATTGTGGCCAGCGAGGGGATGAAATTAAGTGTCGCGTAGCCGCCCCGGTTAAAGATGAAAGGTTCGCCGCGTGGAAAGAGGTTCAGGAACCAGACATCGAAGTTGGACGCGAAGTTGGCATTCTTTTCCCAATGGGCCGCGAAGCCGGTCAACCGATCCCACTGCTCAGAGACGCCCACTGCCTGCCAATCAAAGTCCGCGGGCGGCAGCGGATAGAGGGCAAACGCCAACCAGTAGAGCACCAAAATTGAAAAGGCGGCGATCCATGTGGTGCGGGATTTGGTGAACGCGAGCAGGAATAGCAGCGGATAGCCCAGTCCGATCTGGGCCAGGACATTGGTGAAGACCCAATTGGTCTGGTTGCTCCAAGCGGAAGAAAGAAACACGGCCAGCAGGACCAGCAGTAGCGACCGCCAGAGAGCATGCGTCAACATCAGCTGAAAGCTCTGGCCGCGCGCACTTCGACTGGCCAGCGACCAGGGCAGTGCGATGCCCACCATGAACATGAAGGCCGCCTGAATCAGGTCCCAGAGGGCACAACCTGCCCATTGCACGTGATCGCTTTGGTGGCCGAGAAGCTGCCAGACGGAGCTGTCAGGAAACTCCTTTGCGATCTCGGCCAACCCCAGCCCGCCACTGGCCATCAGAAGCATGATCGCGCCCCGGTAGGCATCGAGCGACGCCAGTCGCGCAGGAGCAGCAGCCCGTTCGGGCGCCGGAACTGCAGGCATCGGAACTGCAGGCATCGGAACTGCAGGCGACAGAACTGCAGGCGACTTAGGGGCGTCAGGAATCACGGGTTACTTCCGGCGGTGAGGGTGGGTGGGGGCAACTGCGTGAGCGGCGGGAGGTACATGTGCGGCCGCGCATCGAGCTGGACCGCCACGGGGTCGAACACTTGCACGCCCGACAACAGCGTGCCCCAGTCTTGGCGAGATTCACATCACAGGTCACCGGTATGAATCCCGCCGACTGCGGCCTTTCACAATCGACTCGATAGGCCAACCGGCCGCGTCGCGCGGCTGCGGAGGACCATCATACCCTCAAGGCTGGAGCTTCGCAGGCGGATCAAGGACTTGGTGATTCCCCCTGTGGCATCCTGCTCAAACATCTCGTTCGTAGGCGCGTCCTTTTCAGAAACATCCTCACCGGAGAACCGTCCATGCGCGTCGTCCGGGTGCGCCCACACGTTGCGGCGATGACGGTGAGCACTCGCGGCGATCGTCTGCACGCACCGCGGCCGCTTGCAACTGAAGTCGGTTGCCCAGTTGTACTACAATCGACACCCCAAGGGCTGACGAGAGACGCACCGTCGCCGGCAACGATTCAATGGCTCGCCGGCGCAAACTTCAACAAGGACCGACGATGAAACGAATACTACGATATGCAGCGATGATGGTGCTAATGACCCCATGCAGTCTGGTCGTCCTGGCCGACGACGCCACCTCGCGGGCGAAACACCGCGAGATCAATCAAATCGCGATGGCACCCGAGTCGCGTGTGGTCGCGATCACGAATGCTCGATTGATCGACGGCAACGGCGGACCTCCAATCGAGAACGCCTGTGTCATTGTACGGGGTGACAAAATTGTCTTTGCGGGGCCGCAAACCGAGTCTCGTATCCCGAGGGAAGCGAGCACGTTTGACGCAGACGGGAAGTCCTTGTTGCCGGGACTGCTGGATTCACACTTTCATTCCCGCGACTCGGCTGACGGACCGATCCAGTACGAACTCAACAACGGCATTACCTCATTCCGAGATCCTGGCCATCCGTTCAAATTTTATCGCTGGTTAGGGAGCAACCCTTTGACGGTCCCCCGCATCTTTCTCTGCGGCGGTCATCTCGATGCCGCCCCGCCAGCGTGGCCGCAGCAAGCAGTTGTCATCGAGACCCCCGAGCAAGCTGCCGAAGCCGTCGACGATCATGTGGCGCATGGGGCTTCGGCGATCAAGATCTACATGCGTTTGCCGGTCGAGCACATCGCGGCAGCTTGCGATGCGGCCGATCGGCATGGCATTCCGGTCACCGCGCACCTGGAACTCGTCAGGGCCGACGCAGCAATCCAGGCAGGGGTCGACGGCATCGAACATGTCACCTCGTTCGGAACCGCATTGGCTGACCCAAAGCAGGCGAGGATCTTTGAGGAAGTCGTCGGGAATGACTCCAATGCACGTCGCGAGTGGCGGCCCCGGCTATGGAGCAATATTGAACTGGACAACAATCCAAGGCTGCGGCCGTTACTGGACCAACTCATCGAGCAAGGTACTTTCGTCTCGCCGACGCTGGCCATCTTCGAGGCCCGTGCTGGAGAGAAGGACGCCACGCCAGTGGCCAGTTCTGCGTTTGCAAACATGCTTCGGTTTGTCCAGCATTGTCATCGGCACGGAGTAAAGATAGTCGTCGGCTCACACACCTCAGCTCCATTTGCCGGCACCGGCAAAGCCTATCTTCGAGAAGTCGAACTGATGGTCGAAGCGGGCATGACACCGCTCGAAGTCATCACAGCGGCAACCAAGACGAACAGTGAGTTCTTCGGTGTGCAGGATCGCTTGGGCACAATCGAACCCGGCAAATTGGCAGACCTCATCATCGTGGATGGAGCCCCCGACGAGACCGTTGGCGATCTCGATCATGTCACCCGCGTCATGCTCGGCGGCAACTGGATTGAGCCTCAAAAATGACAAACACCGAATCCAAACTGCGTTACCCCAATGCATGGATTCCGGCAACGCTCGCGATTGACCGAATGTCACTGCATCCAGATTGGTGAGCTGCCGTCGCGTTTATGATTGCGCAGCGTCGGCGTCCCCGTACATGGCGGAATCAAGGATCACGGGCTGGCAGCCGATGCTGCATGTCGCTCTCGTTGTCCTTACCCTCGAAATTCCGGCCCGACGAAGGTAACGATTGCCCCCACGATGACCTCGAATTCGATCGGCTGCTCGTCCATCAATTCACCATCGAGCGTGAATCTCATCGGTGGTTGCGAGTGCAAGCGAAACCGTTTGGCTTTGCGAAAGAGTACTTGTTCACTTTCGAGGAATTGGCCGGTGAGGTTCTTCGCAACGATATCCACCATATCCAGGACGGTGCCGTCGCGAATGATGATGACGTCAAACATGCCGTCCGAAGGCGAGGCTTCGGGGGCGACTTCGATGCGTCCTGCATTGGTCTTTCCATTGGCGATCAATACCGCCCACGTATCGAGATTTTCGATCCGTTGATCATCGAGTTCGGCAGTGATCCGGTAGCTCTGCATGTCGGCCAGGACACCAATGGCTCCACGCACGTAGCACATCGCTCCCCAGCGTGATTTGATCTCGTCGGTTAACTCTTCGGACACGCGAACGCAGTTGCCCCCGGCGGCAACGTTGGAACAATATCGATCCCAACCATCTCCATGAACGTGGATCACATCCATGGCCCGGGCGATGCCGTGATGGATCACCGCGACAGCCGCTTCGACCTCGTCGGGAATGCGCAGTGTTCCGGCAAAATCGTTGGCCGTTCCCAAAGGCACGATCGCCATCTTGGGGCGACTGAGCGGTTCGATTTGCATCATGCCATTGACGACTGCGTGCACCGTCCCGTCGCCACCTGCGGCAACGACCGTCTCCCCGCCCGCAGCCACGAAACGTTGAATCTCATAGGCAATCTCGACCTCGCGATTGAGCTCGACCCAGGTTGTCTCGTCCGCGGCGAGCGCCGTGCGAAGTGCATTGATCTGCGAGGCTTTCCCAGCGTTCTGGTTGTAAAAGACGAGTTGTTTCATGATCGCGGCTGCTGTTTGGCTTGAGAATGAGGGATAGCGCGGGCCACCAACCAACACAGCAGTGCCCAGACCAGGCCAGCGGCCCAGCCCGCCAGGATATCCGTTGGATAATGCACCCCCATGTACACGCGGCTGATGCCGACCAACACGGTCAACAGCACCGCCGCGGCAATGACATAAAATCGAATCCAGAAACTTCGCAAAAACGGGGCCACCAAAACGGCGAGCGTGAGATACACGATCGCCGACATCATCGAATGCCCGCTGGGAAAACTATTGGTATAAACCTGCGAAAGATGCGGTACGATATCCGGGCGTGGACGATCAAAAAAATGCTTCATCCACAGGCTCGCGAACATGCCACCGAGCGTCGAGACCAACAACACGACGAGCATCCGATAGGCACCGTGGATCGCGAGGAAGCCAGCAGCTCCCGCAATTGCCAGTAACAGGACGGCAATCCCACCCAGGGCCGTCAGATCGCGCCCGACCTCAGCCAGCCAAACTGGACCAATCGGGCGAGCCAAGTCGTCGGCGTGCCGGAGACTGCGAACGGCCCACCGATCGAGCGACTGCGTGTCACCCTCAAGCACTTCGTCGGTGATCGCGATGAACCCCCAACTGCCTAACAGCACCACCAAGAGCACCAGCAGCACGATCGGTTCACGCCCCCACAGAAAGCGTACGAAACGATGCAACCAGTTCGGGCGAGGCGTGGGAGGGGGTGTGCTCATGGTGCGATGCTATTCAGCAATTATTGTGCCTAAAGAACGTCACCTGGCGGCGTGTTGATTCCATGAGCCGAGTCGCGTCAGCGGCCGGGTGGCTCGCGCTACCCGATGCCTCACCGCATTCGGTTCACCCTTGAACTCGGCGCGTTCTATTGTCTCGCGATCGCCAAGCACATCCGATCAAGTCGTTTCGTTTCACGGTGTGGGCATGGCGCCCATACTCTGGACGAGCGATTGCAATGTCTGCTCGCCGGCACGGATTTGCAGATCAATTTGCAGGTGTGCCAGTGGCACGCCTGCGATTTGATCGGTCGCGATCTTGACGGCATCCTTATGCGTGCAGAGGATCCGCTCGACAGCACCGACGGCTTGCAGTGAATCAATCCATGCTCGCAGAGCCTGCCGCGTTTCGCGGTCGTAGGGATGATGGTCCGCTAACTTGTAGTGCCCAGCGATCCGGCCGCCGCAGTCCCGGACGGTCTTTTCAAACGCATCCGGATTGCCGATGGCAGAAATGAGAGCAACGGAGCGTCCGCGGAGCGATTCGATCGGCTCACTCTCGCCACGATCCCGCTGGATCTTGGATGGGGCGTGGGAAGTTTCGATCAACGGCCGATCGCCGAGGTAGGAGCGAAGCTTCGATTGCAGTGCCGTGAGCGACTGTGTGTCGACCTGATCCGTCCGCGTGAGGATCACCGCATCGGCGCGGCGAAGGCTGCTGACGGGTTCCCGCAGGTAGCCACGCGGCAACATGTATCCAAATCCAAAGGGGCAGGTCGCGTCGACAACCACGAGATCGAGGTCACGATGCAGGCGGCGATGCTGAAAGCCATCGTCCATGATCAGCACCTCGGCCTCGAGTTCCTCGACAGCGATGCGTGCCGCCTCGACGCGATCGGCGTGTTGCACATGCGGCACATCGGGCAATCGCTCGGCCATCTCCAGGGCCTCGTCGTTGATTCCGCTATCACCAGCACCGTAGCCGCGACTAATGATCGCAACCCGCCGTCCGAGCAGGCGGAGGCGTCCGCAGAGGTCGCAAACGACTGGCGTTTTGCCCGTACCACCGGTCGTCAGGTTACCCACACTGATGACAGGCACATCGACGTGATTGACCGTCGCCCGCCCGCTGTCATATCGAAATCGGCGGACCCGCGAGCCAACTCCATAAAAGAGGCTGGCCGAACGCAGACCGAGCCGCGTCGAACTCGCCAGCAGGCCCGTGGTCTGTCCGCTGAGCAGAGCGCGATGATCAAAGCTCCGCGGCGAAGGCTTATCGCGGTTGTCGGGGTGCTGCGGTTGAGCTGGACGAGTTGCCATGAAGTTCACGCTTGTGGGAGGCTACCAAGGTAACGAATCGGCCTTGTTGTAACAGCCGCCCATCGCTCGATACCAGCTTGCGAAGCCAGGTGATCCGGCCGGCGCGTCGCCCGTGTGGAACAACCGCCTCGACTTGCGTGATCACGTGAACCACCTCGTCAAAAAAAATCGGGTTCTCGAATTGCCAATCCATGATCCCCACCAGGGCGAGCGTTGCTGCGCGTGGATGCTCAATGGATAGGCCGGCGAGCACACTCAGCCCCAATAGCCCGTGAGCGACGGGCTCCCCGAACGGAGACTGCAGCAGTTTCTGCTGCCCACCTGCTGGCAGGGAGGAGAGGTGCAAGGGATCAAAATCACCCGTCAGCGAGGAAAAACTCGCGACGTCTTCTGTAGTGATTCGACGCGATGGACTCTTCCAACACTGCCCCTCGACCAGGTCTTCGTAGTACAGAGTCACGCCGCTGGTACGCGATTGAGTCGAAAACGCATTATCAGGCGGGTCAGAGCGAAACGTCGAAGTCGTCATGGAAGAGCGTGCATTCAGTTGGGGTGGTTCGTCGCTGAATATTCCATTCTGCACGAACAGCAGCGATGTGGGGAGATTTTCCTGGGTAGCAGCGACAGAAAAAGTGCCACCCCCATCCTGTTAGCAGGGCCAGGGAACATAGGCAGGCTACTCCACAGGGGGGGCAGCCTACTTACAGGGGGATCTCCGTTTGCTTCACGATGGAATCGATAATTTGGCAATTCTCGTCCATCGCGACCGAGGCATGCCTCGAACTGACGCGGTGGCCGAGTGTCGACACGGCGAGGTGCTGCACGTCATCGGGCAGCACGAAATCCCGCCCGACGAGTACGGCACGAGCCTGGGCGGCCCGCAAGAGCATTTTACATCCCCGCGGACTGCAACCCACCCGCAGTCGACCATCGCGGCGGGTTGCGGTGGCCAAGGCGACGATATAGGTCGCAATTTTTCGATCCACGCGAATGTTACGAACCCAACTCTGGAGGAGTTCCAACGCATCGACATGCATGTGCGTTTGCAGGTCCAATACGGGCTCATGGTTGGACTGGTCAACGAGCAGATCAATTTCACTCTGCGGATCGGGGTAATCCATTTTCAAGCGAAACAAGAATCGATCGAGTTGAGACTCCGGCAGCGGAAAGGTGCCCTCAAATCCAGCGGGGTTTTGAGTCGCGATGACAATGAAGGGGTGCTTGAGGTCGTACCGCTTGCCCTCGATCGTGACCTGCGTTTCCGCCATCGCCTCGAGCAGCGCACTTTGGGTCCTCGGCGACGCTCGATTGATTTCATCAGCGACAAGCAAGTTGCAGAAGACTGGGCCCGGGCGGAACTCGAACTCACCGACGGCCGGCCGGTAGATCGAGCCACCGAGGATGTCGCCGGGTAACAAATCAGGTGTGCATTGAATGCGTTGGTAGTCCAAGTCGACCAATCTCGCGACCGATTTGGCGAGCGTAGTTTTCCCCACACCCGGGACGTCTTCGAGCAGGATCGAGCCTTCGGCAAGCAGCGCCGTCAGCACCAATTCGACGACATCGTCTTTGCCTCGGATGACCGAGCGAAGCTGGGAGGCGACGCTCTGCAATTGCTGCCACGCCGCGACGACCGGTTCAGGCGGCGTCGTGACAGGATCGTGTAGCGCCATGGAGTTCGAGGCCGTTTCACTCATCGGGATGCCTGCTGGTGGGGCGGGATCTGCTCGTGGGATGGGCCGCTCGCGACACGCCACACGCGGACAGGGCGGTTCGCAGGGTCACTCGGGTCCCGCTCGCCGCTTCGCGATCGGATTTTCGGTGGGATTCGATCTGCAATTCAACATCCCCCGCCGCGGCCCGATCACGTGCCAGTGAGAGCCCGTGGGACACGGACAGATCAGCATCGCAGGGGTCAAAACCGCAACCATCATCTTCGATTTGCACGATCGCATGACCGTCGACAATGGCTACCGAGACTTCAATCTGAGTCGCCTGCGAGTGCCGCAGGGCGTTGCGGACGAACTCAGTCGTCAGCCGATAGACCGCGATGGCGGTCGTCGAGGGTAGGCGGTCGGCCAGCGGCGAACGGTCATCGCCCCAACCCCAATGCACTGTCGGTGACGGGCGGTCTGCAGCGGGGCCTTGATCGGAGGCGCCCGCGATTTGCTCGACAAAGGCCCGCGCCGCAGCGAGTGGGTCGGCAAGTGCTCGCGGTGGGTAGGTGATTCCGTTCATCAAAGCTCGCGCGACTTCGCGTGACCGATCGATCCATTCAGCGGCATCCGCCAAACGCTCGTTCCGGAGGTCAGCCGAGGTCTCCTCGGATCGCTGCAGCGCTGACAATTTGGCGGCGGCGGCATAGAGGTAGGGCAGCAATCCATCGTGGATTTCTGCCGCGATCGCGGCACGTTCGGCCTCAACCATCGCGGCGGTCTCTCGACTCAATTGAGTTCCTGATAACGACTGAGGTTTTCGCCGATTCAGCTGAACCAGCCCTTTTTATCGAAACTGGCGATCGCTTTTTCTTCGCCGTCTTGGATGTCGAACAGTTTGTTGAGCTTCGTGATCTTGAAGACTTCCATCACATTGGGAGAGACTTCGCAGAACTTCAACGTCACCCCCTGAGTCTTGCAGCGTTTGTTGAGCATGACGAGTTTTGTGATCATGGCTGAGGACATGAACGAGACACCACCGAAATTGACCAGCAACCGTTTATGAATCGCCTCAGCGACGGCGTCCTGCAATTCTCTCCCAACAGTTTCGATTTTCTGACTGTCCAGGATTTTTGTGTCCGTGAAACCGAGGACCAAAATATCGCCCTGCATTTGGTTGGTAATCGATGACGGCATGCGAGCTTTCCAGTTCATTCCAAAGGGATAAGGGGTCGATCGTAGACCCTTTAGGGTAGAAGAGTGTACCTTGTCCGTTGGATGCAGCAACAAGCCTCTACCATTTTTTGGTGCGTCACAATTTTTTTGGCGAGAAATAAAGCGCGAGCCGCCCGATTCCCATCTTTTCCGTACCAAGAAAAGTCGCTATCCTCCCGGGCTTCCAAATCAAAACATTTCTCTGCGGCATGCGGCATGCTGCGGATTTTCACCATTTTTACCGATTTCAATAGCGGTTGCGGAGAATTCGATGGCACGACAATGCGAAACGTGCGGCAAAACAGTTCAGGTAGGCAACCGGATCGAAACCCGCGGTAAAGCCAAATACCTCGGTGGCGTCGGTACCAAGATCACCGGCTGCACCCGCCGCAAATTTGTCCCTAACCTGCAGCGAATTCACGTTACGTTGCCCAGCGGCCAGAACAAGACCGTGCGGGTTTGCGTGCAGTGCATCCGCAGCGGCAAGGTACGCAAGACGGTCAAGACCAAGCCATTTGACGTTAGCGGCGCCCAGAAATAGTGTCTCAAAGCGTCGACCTCGATAAGCTTGCGCACCTTGCCAAGCTCGATCTCACTGATGCCGAGCGAGAGAGCTTTGGCCCTCAAATTGGTGAAATCCTTGCGTTTGTCGAGCAGCTCTCCCAGCTCGACACCGAGGGTATCGAGCCGATGACCAGTGCGCTGGATGTGCAAAACCGATTCCGCGAGGACATCCCAGGCGAGAGTCTGTCCGCGGATACCGCGACGCGATCGGCCCCAGCGGCACAGGACGGCTTCTTCTTGGTGCCACCTGTGCTCGGGATCGCTGCGACCGGCAAAAACTCCTAACGAGCAAAAACTCCTAGTCCGTTAGCGGTTCGGTCACGAATGATCGACCGCGGAGCGTCCGGCTACCAACTGGCAGTGATTTCGCACCGTGCCTAACCGCTCGAAGTGGTGGTTTCTCTAGGACCGCGGTGACATCCACGGATTGGCGTCTCAAATGGAAACGCGTGCGGCGGGTTCCCACTTAGGAACGAGCGGGAAATGAGTGGCCGAGCGCTCCGCGGTCGAAATGGTCGACCGCGGAGCGTTCGGCCACAATTTTAGACAGGAATTTTCCGATCGCTCCTTAACGGCCTGCTAGCAAATCACTTAGGGCTGCGAGAGTCGAGCGAGCGGCCAAGCGGCTAATCAAAGCGTCGCTGCCCAGCTAGAATACCTCGCCCGTCGCGAGTCTTCTTCATTCGAGAGTCAGCTGAACGTTTTGAATCAGAAACCCCGTAGCCCCGAACTCACCTCACCGCTCAACCCCCTGCCGGAATCGCCCGCGCGGGAACCGATAGCGTCTGCGGCGCCGATGGATCTGGATCAGATCCAACTCGAATTCCCCGACGATCTACCGATTACGGAGCATCGCGAAGAAATCGTGTCGATGCTCCGCGATCATCAGGTGATCGTCTTGTGCGGCGAAACCGGTAGCGGCAAGAGCACCCAGCTCCCTAAAATGTGCCTGGAGGCAGGGTTTGGACGCGATCGGCTGATTGGGCACACCCAGCCCCGGCGACTGGCCGCCCGTAGCATCGCGGCCCGACTGGCGGAAGAAACCTCGACGGTGCTGGGCAACGAGATCGGGTACCACGTTCGCTTTGGCGACAAAACCAGTGACCGCACCCGTATCAAATTGATGACAGACGGGATCCTGCTGGCCGAAACCGGCTCAGATCCCAATCTGCGGGCCTACGATGTGATCATCATCGATGAGGCTCACGAACGTTCGCTGAACATTGACTTTCTGATGGGTCTGCTGCGGCGGATCATGGATCGTCGGCCCGAGCTGCGGATTGTTATCACCTCAGCGACAATCGATGCCGACCGGTTTGCAGAACATTTTGGGACGACGGACGCGGAGACGGGCGAGGTGATTCCGGCACCCATCTTGCGAGTCGAGGGCCGGGGCTACCCCGTCGAACTGCGGTATCTGCCGTGGGAGGATGTCACAGAGAGCCCCACGCGTGGATACGATCTCGCCGCTCACGTGATCGCGGCGATCGATTCGCTGCGACGGGACGGTACGGGCGACACACTCGTGTTCCTGCCGACGGAGCGAGATATCCGTGACGTGTCACACCAAGTGGGTGGCCACTTCAAACGATTGGGGATCGAGAATCGAGTGGAGCTGTTGCCGCTCTACGCTCGCTTGCCCCAATCGGCTCAACAAGCGATCTTTCATCCCAGCGGCGGGAAGCAGCGTATCATTTTCGCCACCAACGTTGCCGAATCCTCGTTGACGGTGCCTGGCATCCGTTACGTGATCGACTCGGGCACTGCGCGGATCAGCCGCTATAGCGTTCGCAGCAAAGTCCAGCGTCTGCCGGTCGAGCCGGTCAGTCGGGCCAGCGCGAACCAGCGCAGCGGTCGCTGCGGTCGCATCGGGCCGGGGATCGCGGTACGGCTATTCGATGTCGAGGATTTCGAAAGCCGTGATGCATTCACCACGCCTGAGATCCGGCGTACGAACCTGGCCAGCGTCGTCCTGCAAAGCAAAGTCCTGGGTCTGGGCAAACTCGAAGATTTCCCGCTCATCGATCCGCCGCGCGTCGAGGCGATTCGCGAGGGATTTCGCACGCTTCGAGAACTCGGTGCGGTCGACGATGACGGCGAGCTGACAGAAATCGGCTGGCAGCTCGGACGGATGCCTGTCGATCCACGCGTGGGCCGTATCCTAATCGGTGCAGCCGAGTACGGTGTGTTACCGGAAATCCTCCCCATCGCCGCAGCCATGGAGATCCCCGATCCGAGAGATCGCCCGCCTGAGAAGCGAGCCGCCGCGGACCAGGCGCACGCCCCATTCACCGACCCCGAAAGCGACTTCCTCAGCCTGCTGCGAATGTGGCAGTTCTATGACGAAATGAGCTCGAAGTACGGGCGTGGCAAGATGACTCGTGTGCTCCGCCAGAATTTCTTGTCGCCCAATCGCATGCGTGAATGGTCGGACGTCTATCGTCAACTCAAAGAGCTAGCCACCAATAACCTTGGCACACCAGAGGCCCCGCCCAAAAGCCAGCGTTCCGGCAAGAGAAGCCGGCAAGCCAATCGGGGTCGAATTGCAATCGGGCCGATTCGATACAGCGATGCGGCGCCGGAGAAAGCCGATACGCTTGCGCCCATTGTCGACGCAGATCGCTATGCATCCATTCATCAAGCATTGCTAACCGGATTATTGTCTGGTGTTGCGATGGCGGGCGAAAAGAATGAATACACCGGCGCGGGCGGCCTGAAACTGTTCCTGTGGCCGGGCAGCGGTGTGTTTGAAGCGAAGCCAAAGTGGATTGTGGCCGCGGAACTTGTCGAGACAACACGGCAATACGCGCGTACGGTTGCCAAAATCCAGCCCGCATGGATCGAAGCGGTCGGCGGCCATGTGCTCAAGTCATCGTTCAGTGATCCACACTGGAGTCGCAAGGCAAGCGGCGCGTTTTGCTATGAGCGGCGGTCGCTATTCGGTTTACCGGTCGTCCTTCGCCGCCGCGTGCCGCTGGCGCCGATCGACCCCATCGAAGCTCGCAACCTAATGATTGGTAACGGTTTAATCGGGGGCGAACTGCCCACGACCGCGAAATTCGTGCGCTATAATCGCCGCTTGCTCGAGTCGATCGAAAAACTCGCTGCGAAAACTCGCCGGCGAGACTTGGTCGTCGATGACTATGCCCTGCAGGCCTTCTACCACTCGCGACTGCCCGACTGGGTTTGCGATCGCGCGAGACTCGAAAAGTTTGACCGGCAATGCGACGCGCCGTCATGGTCGGGCGACATGCGTGACGAAGTCGACCTCGCCGCTTGGCTGGCCGACCCACCGCCGCTCGACCATGAGCGTGAACCGGGGATTCCAGCCGCTACACCGGAGAACGGAGTGGAAACTCCCTACCTGCGGCCGGACGATCTGCTCGAGACCTCGGCATCGCGTATCGAGCAGGAGGACTTTCCCGATGAACTCGTTTCGGGTGCCACCCGTTTGCCACTGGCCTATCATTTCCGGCCGGGGACGGACGAGGATGGGATCCATTTGACGATCCATCCCGCGGCGCTGCCGCAGGTCAGTGACGGCGCGCTCGAATGGTTGGTACCCGGACAGCTCGAGGCGAAGGTGACCGCGTTGATTAAATCGTTGCCCAAGCGACTGCGACGGTTGCTCGTTCCGGCCGCCGATGTGGCCCGGCGGGTGACACAGGAGATCACTGCCAGCCGCGGCGAATCGCCATTCATGCCGGCGCTCTGTGCGTCGCTGACACGGCATGCTGAAACGCGGATCGACGCAGCCGATTTCCAAAATGACAAACTCGAATCGAACTTGCGTTTTCTGATTCGTGTGGTCGACGATGAAGGGAAGACGCTCGCGACAGACCGCAGCGTTGATGCGATCAAAAAATCACTCGGTGCGGTGACGAGCGTTGCCGATGCTCCGCTTGATCGTACGACCGAAGCGGAAAACTGGTCGCGTGAGCGGATGACGGCATGGGATATTGACCTGCTCCCTGCCGAGGTGATCCGACGACGCGGTGGTGTCCAGGTTGCCCAATATGTCGGCGTGGTCGATCATGGCGACTTTGTATCAACGCGTTTGTTTGCCGAACCGTCGGCGGCCGATGCGAGCAGCCAAATGGGATTGACACGGTTGTTCGCGATGGCGTGCCGCAAAGATCTGCGAGCTCAAATACGCCATCTCCCCGCGATCGCCGATGCGAAGATAAAACTCGCTCCCATCATGCCCGCGAGCTTGCTCGAGCCCTCCCTGGCGGACCTATTGATACGCCTCGCTGTCGTCGAAAAGCGTCCCATCGTGCGCACATCGGAGGAGTACGCCGCGAGACTCGCGGAAGCCCCCGCGCGGATCGGGGAAGCGACACAGGATGTAACCGGCTGGCTGCCGAAACTGACCGCTGCCTATCACGCGATGCGGATCGCCCGAGAGGAGACTTCGCCGGCGAAGTTCCCCGCCGCGATCGCGGACGTGGACGCACAACTCGCGTGGATCTTTACCGAGGGGTTTCTGCTGTGGACTCCGTGGCAGCACCTGCAACACCTCCCCCGCTATCTGCAAGCGATTGCCTATCGACTCGATAAACTGAAAGCCAGCGCTGAGCAGCGCGATGCGGAATCGCGCCAGATCATTGCCACACTCTGGAGCCGTTGGCTGGCGTCCAAACGCGAGGATGATCGCGAACCGTTCGACCATGCCGACTCCGAGTTTCGCTGGTTGATCGAAGAACTCCGGGTCAGCCAGTTTGCCCAACCCCTCGGCACCGCTGTGAAGGTGTCTCCCAAACGATGCGAGAAACTGCTTTCATGACAGACTCCAACGTGACACTGGTGATCGGTATCGTTGGTCCGCCGTGCAGCGGTAAATCCACGGTCGCACGGATCGTCGAGTCACGCGGTGGCGTTTGGATCGATGCCGACGCGATTGCAAAAGAGCAACTCCGCAATGCCGAAGTGATCGCCGACCTTGTTGAGTGTTTCGGAGTCGAAATTCTCGCCAGCGACGGTTCGATCTCACGCGGCCATATTGCGGACCTTGTTTTTGGTGACGACGATGAATCGCATCGGCGGCTAAAGAAGCTCGAGGCGATCATCCACCCACGGACGCACACGATTATTCAGTCAAGGTTGCGTGATGCGATCGCCCAAGAGGCTCGGTACGTCATCCTCGACGTCCCGCTGTTACTCGAGAGTGGTTGGGACCGTGATTGTGATCAGGTGTGGTGCATGCAGGTCACTCCCGAACGACACGAGGAACTCCTGTCCGCTCGTGGCTGGAATGCTGCCGAACTGGCCCGTCGTGAGCAGCGGCAACTGCCCTGGTCAGAAAAACGCCGTCGCAGTTCGTGGGTGATTCAGAACGATCGAAGCGTCGAGGAATTGCGTGACCAAGTGGTCCAGAAACTCACCGAGTGGCAGTCCGAAGGCAGAGTCGACTCAGACGAGCCCTGTTAGTCAGAGGGCAAATGAGGATGAGCAGCAGTGGATTTAAAAAATCGGTTCTTCTCTGAAATCGCCTTCAACCATCCTAGCAAACCGTACTCGCGCTCATTGAGATGGGGCGTGTGCGTTGGCTTGCAACCAACGGTCGATCGAGTACGAGCACCGCGCCTAAACTCGACGGACAGAAGGGGCGAGAGCCCCCGCAGTGGGCGGTATTCACGGAGGCGAGCCAGGACTCATCGCACGACCGACTCAGGTCCGCTGGCGCAGGGGCAGGCCGAAGGCACAGCGAGACGCACCTGCTAGGGTACAGGACGCAACGTCTCGCCATAGCTGAGCACCATGCCTTTGACTGTCTCGCGCATGAACCCCGCTGGGCCAGCATCGAAGGCATCATTGATGATCAGACGGTTGGCTTCATTGGTAAACGGTTCGAGATGCTCTCGCACATCTCCCGAAAGGTCCGCGTTGATGTCGAGACACAGTACTTCGGCACCTTCGTTGAAATCCAAATCGGCAAAATCGATCCACCGTCGTTGGGGTGCGAGCCGCGTGGCGAAATGGATCCGCAGCGATGCGGGCTGATAAACCAAATTCCACTGCGTGTGGTTCTGGACAACACGGTTCAAGGCAGCGAACGCGTACTGGATGAGATCAACATCGGTTTTTTGCTTTTCCGCATTCGCCGCGAGCGCCGAGGCACGCATGAAACGAAGTTCGCTGCCGTTGTTGGCACTGTTGTCGGTGACGGCGCGGGTGGAATCCTGCCATGTCGAATTGGCGAGCGCACAGACGACATCGCTACCGCGGTGCACATGTGGCTCGCCATCGAGGTACTCGATGACCGCGACGTCGCCGCTGGTGTCGGTCACGAAGTAGTGGACTTTTTCAAGATTCGCCAGGAACGGCATCGGATTGATCTGATCGAGGCTCGCGACCACATCGGCAACGGTGGCGGACACATCGAGCTGGTATTGCACCCACTGCACGACGTTGACCGATGGTATCTCCGCATCGGCTTGCGGAAACACGGCGGCTCGCAACTGCAGTAGGTCCACGGTGAGCCCTCGCTCGTTCATGCCAGCAAAGGAGAGCTCCCGCCCAAACTGAGCAAACGAAACGCTGCCGTGCTGCGACACCCATTGTTTGGGATGGACGGGGGTGATGGCGGTTTTGTCGATACCGCGTGGATTGACGAGCAGCAAACCACCACCAGTACCCCAATCATGATTACGGGCCACGACGATTTGCTCGCCGCGCTGAATCCGCATGACGGTGCAGGCACCGAGCGGATGGGGAATGACGACAGAAACGATCGCGCTCAACAGCGCCAACACAATGCCTAGCTTGTTTGTCATTGAATTTCGCTCATCTCCTCGGACACCCATTTGAAACGAACCATTGGCACACCGCACCCGAGCATATCCGTTCTGCGGGCTGGCTTCCAGTATTTTCTTTCACTGCGGGATGGCCGAAAGGCGTGGACGGGAGCTCGATTCGAGTGGATCCGTGCACGCGTCAACAACCACAGACGATTGAGGGCATCGCGACGACGCCCCCCCGCGTCAATCATCTCGCGGGCAAGGTTCGTTTAGGAAAATGCAATTTCCAAACTCACTCGTTTGGGCAGATCACGACTTTCATTTGCTCGGGATCGCCGGCGTAGAGACGTTCAAACCACTTGGGGCCGTCGGCGAGTGAAATTTTTGCGGTGATCAGCGGTTCGACGTTGATCACGCCACGGTTCATCAAGTCGATGCACTGGGGATATTCGCCGTTGCAGCCGCAGGTGCCTTGCAGTCGGATCTCACGGGTAACGACCGACTGCAGTGGCAGTTCAATCGTTGGCGCGACGTTGCCGATCAAGGTCACTGAGCCGCCTTTGCGTACCGACTCGATCGCCGTCTTGATCGTTGGTGTCGCACCGACAACTTCGAAAGCGACATCCGCACCACGTCCATTCGTCATATCGCGAATCGCTGCGGGCACATCGACTTGATCGCCACGCAGAACATCCGTTGCCCCGAGTTGGCGGGCGGTCTCGAGTCGTTTGTCGTTGAGATCGACAGCGATCACGCGTGTCGCCCCAGCGGCCCGGGCGGCTTGCAGGGCTAGCAGTCCGATCATGCCCGCGCCGACGACGACGGCGGTGTCACCGAGTCGAATCGGCGTGACGGCGGCGGCGTGAACGGCGACGCTCACCGCCTCCACCAATGCAGCGTGCTCGAACGACAGTGTTTCAGGCAACTCGTAAACGATTCGCCGCGGCACCGAGATCCGCTGCGCGAACGCACCGTGGCGTCGATAGTCGCCGCAGGACACACCGAGCACCATACGGTTGTCGCACAGATTTTGGTGGCCATCGCGGCAGAAGTGACATTGACCGCACGAGACCATCGAATCGAACGTGACGCGTGCTCCCGCGGGCAGGTCCGTTACGTTGCTGCCGCAGGCGACGACCGTGCCTGCCGCCTCATGGCCCATGACCAATGGCGGGATCCGGCGGCCGGTACTGCCGTCGTATCCATGGATGTCACTACCGCAGATTCCGCACGCTTCGACTTGAATCAACACGTCATCCTCACCAACGATGGGTTCGTCCACGTCGGTGTGCTGCATCTTTTTGTATTCGGTGAGCAGGAGCGCTTTCATGCTTAATCTCGATTTGAATGGGAGGCTTGGTTCAATGGGTCTTGCGCAACACTTCGTCCACCGCCGCTTGGCGACTCGCCGGGTCACTCGGTGGTACACGCACGATGCTGGGGATCGTGGCCACGTACGAGGTCATGATAGCGTATTGAGCAGGCGGATCTTGATCTGTCGCAATCGGGCTCGTGTACGCAATATTTTCGTGAACGGGATACCGGATCGCGTCGAGCGTCGTCGCCCGCGTGGCTCCGGTCTGGGTGAGCAGGTGCCGGATGTTCCTCGGTTTTTGATCAGCATCGAGGTCGTGGATCTGCAACAGCAACCGCCATCCCGTATGGGCGAGATGCGAGACCACAAAAGGAGCGGCAGCATTCTTGCCGAGACTGTGATTGTGCCAATGGATGATCGAATCCTCCGGCTGCAGTCCAGCTCGCCGCAGGGCAGAAACGACTCGCTCAAAGAGATTGTGGCCGTCCAACGATGCTTGGCCAGAGGCTGCTCGGCGAAATCCCTTAAGTCCACCAGCGGGTTGGCTGGGGGATGATTCGTCGCTAGCGTCGTGATCGAGATCGCGAATCTGAATTGCCTCAGCCAGATCAAACGCCGGATCATTCAGGCCTGCGACGCGATTGCCGGACAGCAGCACGATCTTGCCGATCTGATCGTCGCCGCTCGTTCGCAGGCACTCGACATGCTCGCGCACCGCGTCGGTGACATCGCCGGGCTCAAAGTGGCAGTGGATGATCGCGATGTGAGTGGGCGGTGAATTCACGTGATCTGCGGGGTTGAATTGCGACGGGAGTGGATCTTGTTCAAAATCCTATTTCGACGACGGAAATCGCCCCCGCCGCCCCTCACGTCTGGGCGGGAGGGAAGCGGGGAGACCGCGTAGGGGCGATCGGCTAGGGGAACCGAGCGACGGGGCGCTTAGTGCACCCGTTGTCCGGGCAACGCACCTTCGTCGACGCCCAGTACGAACACGTCGGGGCCTCCGGGGCCGGCGGCAGCGACCATGCCTTCGCTCATGCCGAAACGCATTTTGCGGGGCTTCAGGTTGGCGACCATCACGACCATGCGGCCGACGAGCTGGTCGGGGTCATACGCGGCCTTGATGCCCGCAAAGACCTGGCGTGTTTCATCACCCCCGAGCCCCAGGGTGAGCTTCAGTAGCTTGTTGGCTTCCGGCACCTGCTCAGCGGCGAGCACACGGGCAACACGCAAGTCCACCTTCATGAAATCATCGATCGTAATTTCTTCGGCGAGCGGTTCGTCCTTGAGCGGTTGGTCGCTGTCGTGGAAGGTCGCTGCGGGTGCAGCGGCGACATCCGTTTCTGCGGCCGCTTCGGCTTTGCTTTCTTCGATCATCTTTTCTAAATCCTCTGTTTGAACACGGTCCATCATACGAGTGAATTTTCCGACGCCTGAGCCCACCAGCGGTGTTTGGCTCTGGTCCCAGGAAACGATTTTGTCGCCCAACAGCTCGCCACAGGCCGCGGCCAATGATGGCAGTACCGGGCTGAGATAGACGGCGAGTTGGCGGAACAGGTTCAGAGCGACCGTGCAAACGTCACGCAGTTCGTCCTGCCGGTCCGCGTCTTTATTCATTTCCCAGGGCCGGGCATGTTCGACGAACGGGTTGGCCGCATCGGCGAGTTCCATGATCAGCCGCATCGCTTTGGAATATTCGCACTGCTCGTAGGCCGCAGCGATCGCCTCGCCCTGAGCCGCCGCCTTGGTGAACAGCCCGCCATCGTCGGGATAGGTTTCAGACAGCCCCGTGCGATTGGCAAACTTGCCAACCCGACTCGCTAGATTGACGACCTTGCCGACCAAGTCGGAGTTGACTTTGTCTACGAATTCTGAGATCGACAAATCGAGGTCTTCGACACGAGACGAAAGTTTGGAAGCGTAGAAATAACGCAGGGCATTCGGGTCAATGTGCTTGAGGAACGTCTCCGCTTTGATCAGCGTGCCGTCACGCTTGGACATTTTCATGCCATTGACGTTGAGGAAGCCGTGGATATGGACCTTCGTGGGCAACGCGTAGCCCGCCGTCTTGAGCATGCCAGGCCAAAACAGCGTGTGGAAATACGTGATGTCTTTGCCGATGAAGTGATGGATTTCACAGTCGTCGCTCTTCCACCAATCGGCGAGATTTTCACCGTGACGATGGCACCACTGCTGCGTGCTGGCGATGTACCCGATCGGCGCGTCAAACCACACGTACCAGTAGTTGCCCGGCGAATCGGGGATCTCGAATCCGAAGTAGGGTGCCGGACGACTGACGTCCCAATCCCGCAATTCATCGGCGAGAAAGTGTCCTTGCAGATAATTTGCCGTTTCGCTTTGCAACGCTCCCGAGGTCTTGACCCAATCACTGAGAAAACCATGCAGTTTCTCCAGTTGCACGAAGAGGTGGGCGGACTCCTTGAGCACTGGGGTGGCGCCGCTGAGCGTGCTGACCGGATCGATCAAATCGGTGGGAGCGTAGGTGTGGCCGCAGGTGCAGTTGTCACCGGCCTGGTCTTTTCGACCACACTTCGGACACGTGCCGCGAACGAAGCGATCGGCCAAAAACGTTTCCGCTTCCGGATCAAAGAGCTGCTCAACGGTTTTCTCGGTGACCAAGTCCTGCGACCGGAGCGCCTGCCAAAACTCGCCACAGATCGTTCGGTTTTCGTCGCTGTGGGTGCTGCCGTAATTATCGAACTCGATTCCGAAGCCGGCGAAGTCACGCTGGTGCGACTCGCTCATTTCAGCGATCAGTTCGAGTTCACTGCGGCCTTCCTTACGCGCCCGGATCATGATCGCGGTGCCGTGCGTGTCGTCGGCACAGATGTACAGACAGCGATGACCTCGGAGTTTTTGAAAACGAACCCAAATATCCGTTTGCAAATACTCGACGAGATGGCCGATATGGATGGGGCCATTGGCGTAGGGTAACGCAGCGGTAACGAGTAGGCGACGCGACATGAGCGGTAACGCAGTCTCAGCAAACAGGGCGGTTGAAAAACAGAGGGTCCGGCGCCAGCATTCTTGCAAAGTCGCTGCGAATCGACCAGGACGGGCAAAATCAGCCCAGTATTTGTGACTCGACCATGTCGGCGAATAACAGGCCATGTTCGGTCAATCGGATATGGTCGCCCTGGCGAATAAGCGTCTCCGTATGAACAAACCGCTCGATGACATCTTCAATCGTGGCGGCGAAATCGTAGCCAACCCGCCGCTCGATGTCTCGCAAATCGATACCGTCGATCTGGCGGATCCCGAATGCAGCAAGCTCGCGGGCGTGCTGGTCCAGCGAAATGGATTCCCGATCAGCGATCGCGGTCCCCGAAGCGAGGATCTGTTTGAGATACGTGGTGGGGCTGCGATGATTCACATCGCGTTGGCCGCCGACGAACCGGGCCGCTGAGGGGCCGACGGCGTACCAGCCGTAGCCATTCCAGTACACCGAATTATGGCGACTGCGCGACCCTGGCTTCGCAAAACTACTGATCTCGTAGTGCTGAAAACCCGCCCCAGCGAGGATTTGCCGCGTCGCGCGATACATTTCAATATCCGTATCCTCACTGACCGGTTGCAGGGTCCCACGCCGGCGGCGCGACCAAAACTCGGTGCCTTTTTCGTATGTCAACGAATAGGTAGAGAGATGCTTGATCGGCAGCTCCGTGGCGGTCTCGAGATCCCGCCGCCAGTCCACGAGTGTCTCGCCGGGGGCGGCAAAAATCAAATCAATTGAAATGTTTTCGATTCGGTCACTGGCGCGCCGCACCGCTGCGATCGCTTGGTCGCCCGTGTGGCTGCGTTGCAGCGTGTTCAGTTTCGTATCGTGGAAGGATTGCACCCCGAGACTGAGCCGATTCACGCCGCCGTCGACCAGTCGCGACAGGGTGTCGGCCGTGAGGTCCTCCGGGTTGGCCTCGCAGGTGAACTCAGCTCCCTCAGACAGCGAAACGCGTTCAGACAAGATCGCAAACAATCGCTGCAGACGCGGTGGCGTGAGCTCCGTCGGCGTGCCCCCGCCCAAGTACAATGTGTCCAGCTCGATCGGCGCCATGGTCGCCCGCCGGCCCCGCCCCTCGTCAGTAGCCAACTCCCCACCTCCCGCCATCCGACGAGCCTGCTGCTTTTGGATTTCCTCCAACTCGATTTCGATGGCGTCGACGAATCGATCTTGCAAGTCATCGCGTCCGGCCAGCACGCTGAAATTGCAGTATCCGCACCGGTGGCGGCAGAACGGGACGTGCAGGTACAAGGACAGCGGCACCGGCCAGCCGCCTGGCGGTGCATCCGCCACTGGCGGGGTGCCCGCCGCTGGCGGGGTGCCCGCCGCTGGCGATGGATCCGCCGCTGGCGGAGTATCGGCCAACGGGGAATGAGGGTCGCACGGTTGTTCCATCCTCGCAGGTTCGTGCCTCGCGAATTTGCTGTCAAGATGATGGGGGTTTGGGTTAAGAAATGTTTCCACTTGACCCGATCGTAACATTGGGGAAAGATGAATACCCCTTCGGACACCTTTGCAAGGACATGAACTCGGTGATTGCCCGGTTTCTCCAACGATTGACGCTGATCGCGTTTACCGCACATGCGGTGTTGGGTTGCTGCTGGCATCACTCGCACGCGATGGGTGAGGATGACTGTCACCATCACGGCGAGTATGTTGACGTCGATGCGGACGTCGAGTGCTGTGTTCAGCACTCGGACCCGTCGAGTCGCCAAGCCGCTGAGCATGAGCACAACGAGCATGAGCACAACGGGCATGGCGGCGAGTCGCTTCATGCAACCGAACTGCCCACCCTATCGGTCAACTCCGTATGCAATGGCCCCTGCGAGCATGCTCACGAGTGTGATGAAGCCAGCTGCAGTTTTGTTCCCAGGGATGCCAATCCGCTCAACGGATTCCTGAGTATCCCAGTCAGGCATGTCATGCCGGTCGACATCGATCGGTGTTCATTGACCTGCGCCCGCATGGAGTGGAGCGATGTGGACCAGGCGATCGGCCTGCCGATCGAGTCGTCATCGCAGCGCTGTGCCAATCTGCAATCTTGGCAGATTTGAGCCTCTTTCGCGCCATTCTCTAATTTCACAGCAGCTCGCAATCGCTGGGTGATGCGTCGTTTCCGAGCGGCCCCGTGTCTGCTCGCATCGAGCGTTTTGTGCTTTGCAAGAGAATCACACATTGTTCGCATCCGAGTTCTTCGCTGCGCTGAGCAAGCCGACGCGTTCGTGCCGAAAGCCGACGTATTCGCGCCGAAGACTCTTCGTTCCGCTGTCCAATCTCTACTGAGTTCGAGCCATGAGTCCAAACCTCTCCAAGATTCCGTGGCCGGCGATCCGTATCGCTGGCGGCCTGATTGTGATGGTTGTTGCTGTGACAACCTATTCGACATGGTGGCCAACTCTGTCGAGCTGGGTCGACGCGACACTCGCGTCACAGCGTGGCGGGGCAGCAGCCGACCATGGCGAGCAAGATGACCATGCCGGACATGATCATGCCGCTGAGGTCGCGGCAACAGAGACATTGGTACTGTCTCCTCAAGCACGCCGGAATCTGGGGCTGACGGAGGAGTTCCTACGCCCGGTGGAATTGTCCACCTATCGTAGGTCGATCACTGTACCGGCGATCATTGTCCCCAAACCGGGGCGTTCCTCGATCGTCGTCTCTTCGCCGCTCAACGGTGTGATCACACACGTCCACGCCGTCACTGGCGAAGCCGTTATGCCGGGGGAACTGCTCTTTGAAGTGCGGCTGACCTACGAAGATCTGGTCGAGACGCAGACCTCGTATCTGAAAACGATCAGTGAGATCGAGGTCGAAGACCGTGAGATCGCGAGGCTAGAAGATGTCACTCGTTCCGGAGCGGTATCGGGCAAGCTGTTATTGGAACGCCGCTATGCAAAAGAGAAGCTCGAAGCGTTCGCCAAGTCGCAACGGGAAGCCTTGCGGATGCACGGGCTCAACGAACGTCAGGTGGAAGAGATTGGCGAGAATGGGAAGTTGCTGCACAACTTGAAAATTGTTGCTCCCGACGTGGACACACACGAACACGATGACGAACTGCAACTCACCCAGATCTCCACCCGACGAACGGTCTCGTTCTCGCAGCTACCGCCACTCTCAACGCTAACGGCCGCTCAAGACGATCCGGGGCATGATCCGCTCGTGATTGATGACCTTCTCATCCACAAAGGCCAAGCGATTGTGGCCGGCGAAAGGCTCTGTTCCCTATCCGACTACAGCCAATTGTTTATCGAAGGCAAGGCGTTTGAGACGGATGTCGCAGCGATCTCCGACGCTGCCGAGCGAGGCTGGAGTGTGGACGCGGTATTTAGCAGTTCCTCGGGGCAAACGATCGTTGATGGATTGAAGCTCGCGTACGTTTCGAACTCGATCGACCTGCTCTCACGCACCCTGTCGCTCTTTGTCGAACTGCCCAACGAGATCCTCCGTGACGAGACCAATGACGACGGGCAACGGTTCCTCGCGTGGAAGTATCGCGTCGGCCAACGACTGGAACTGCGCGTGCCGGTGGAACAATGGGATCAACAGATCGTGCTGCCCGTCGACGCCGTCGTTGAGTCGGGTGCGGACTGGTTCGTGTTCCTGCAAAACGGCCGCAACTTCTCCCGCGTGCCCGTCCACGTTCGCTACCGAGATCAGAACTCCGTGGTGATCGCCAACGATGGATCGATCTACCCCGGCGATGTCGTCGCCATGAAGTCCGCTCATCGCATGCAGATGGCGATCACGAACAAATCTGGCGGCGCCGTCGACCCTCACGCGGGACATAATCACTGATGCTCAACGCTATTATCCGATTTTCATTGCATCAACGTTTGCTCGTGATCGCGATCGCCCTGTTCCTGGTCGGTGCCGGGACGTGGCAGGCGATGGTGATGCCGATTGATGTGTTCCCCGACCTGAACCGACCGCGTGTCGTGATCATGACCGAAGCACCGGGAATGGCTCCGGAGGAAGTCGAGTCGTTGATCACGTTCCCGATTGAAACCACGATGAATGGCGCCAATGGCGTCGAAGCGGTTCGCAGTTCCTCCGGCGTCGGCATCTCGGTGATCTATGTCGAGTTCGAATACGGCACCGACGTATATACCGATCGTCAAATCGTCGCTGAACGCATGCAGATGGTCCAGGACCGGATCCCTGAAGGGATCACACCGCAACTGGCGCCGATCTCCTCGATCATGGGCCAGATTCTGATGCTGGGCATGTGGAGCGATGACCCCGACGTCAGTCCGATGGAAATTCGCACCGCCGCGGATTGGGTGGTGCGGCAGCGACTGCTGACGATCCCCGGTGTATCCCAAGTCTTCACGATGGGCGGCGAGCGGAAACAGTTCCAGGTTTTGGTCGATCCCGATGCGATGTTGCGGTTCGGCGTCACGCTCGAAGAGATTGATAAAGCGGTCACCGGCAGCAACGAAAACGGGACCGGTGGCTATCTCGATCGCCAAGGCCCCAATGAACTGCTCGTTCGAGCGCTCGGACGCATCCAGAGCATTGACGATCTCAAAAAAGTGCCCGTCACCATCCGCAACGGACGCCCGGTATTGCTATCGCAAGTCGCCAACGTCGTCGAAGGTGCTCAGGTGAAACGCGGTGATAGCTCGGCATTCGTCCGCACCCGCGCCTCATCATCGGACGCCGATTCCCCTGCCTCTGAATGGGCCGGTGGCCCTGCCGTGGTGTTGACGATTAACAAGCAACCGGGGGCGGATACACGGGCGGTCACCGACGATGTTTTGCAAGCGATCGAGGAGCTGCGTTCCACACTTCCACCAGGGACCCAGTTGTCGACGGTTTATTCCCAGAAGTCGTTCATTGATCGCGCGATCGAAAATGTGGTTGAGGCGCTGCGTGACGGCGGGATTCTCGTGGTCATCGTGCTGTTCCTGTTTCTGCTGAACCTACGAACGACCTTCATCACACTCACGGCAATCCCGCTCTCACTGGTGATGACGTCGATCGTATTTGCCGTATTCGGCCTGTCGATCAACACCATGACGCTCGGCGGAATCGCCGTTGCGATGGGAGAACTGGTCGATGATGCGATCGTGGATGTGGAGAATATTTTCCGTCGTCTGAAGGAGAATCGTGCCGCTGGCAGCCCGTTGAATCCGCTGCTGGTGGTCTATCGCGCCAGCACGGAGGTGCGTCGCTCGATTGTCTTCGGCACCATGATCGTGGTCTTAGCCTTCCTGCCCTTGTTTGCGCTCGGCGGGATGGAGGGGAAGCTGTTCGCACCGCTCGGCGTCGCGTACATCGTTTCGATCCTTTCCTCTTTGCTCGTTTCGCTGACCGTCACGCCGGTACTGTCGTACTGGCTACTCGGTTTGAGCAAGGGCAGTGGGCATGACCAAGATGGAATTGTGCTGCGTGGTTTGAAGTGGGTAGGGGACAAGATCATCCGCTTCAGCCTCACGTTCCCGCGATTCAATCTCGGCATGACCCTATTGATGGTAGCGATTGCCGCCATTTTCGCGTCGCGTTTAGAGAAAGATTTCCTGCCGCCGTTTAACGAAGGCACGATCCAGCTGAACGTGGTCCTGCCGCCGGGGACCTCGCTGGCCGAGTCGGATCGGATCGCCGGTACGGTCGAAAAGTCGCTGATGCAGATCGAAGATGTGCAGCGATTCGCGCGGCGGACCGGGCGAGCCGAACTGGACGAACACGCCGAGGGCGTGAACATGTCCGAGATGATCATCGAACTCGATCCCGCTTCGCCGCGATCGCGTGAGGAACAACTCGCCGAGATTCGCGATGCGATGAGCGAGATTCCCGATATCGTGACAGCCGTCGAGCAACCCATCGCGCACCTGATCTCGCACATGCTCTCGGGAGTGAAGGCGCAGGTCGGTATCAAAATCTATGGTGACGACCTGGACCTCCTGCGTCAGAAGGCGGAGGCGGTCAAAGCGAAAATGCAACAGATTCCGGGGGTGACCGATGCGCTGCTCGAACCTCAAGCTCTCGTGCCCCAGCTTCGCATCGAGTGGGATCGTGACCAGTTGCTGCGTTATGGACTGAGCACCTCGGTACTCAACGAGTACGTGCAAACGGCCATGAACGGCCGTGTCGTCTCGCAAGTCCTCGACGGGATGCGAACGTTCGACCTCGTCGTGCGAATGAAAGAGAACTATCGCGAGGACATCGAGGAACTCAAACGGCTGTCGATTCAGCTACCCGAAGGCGGCACGCTCCCACTCTCAGGGCTGGCCAAAGTTTACAAAGCCAGTGGCCCCAACACGGTCAAACGCGAAAATGTCCGGCGCCGGGTTGTGATCCAGTGCAATGTTGCCGATCGCGGCGTCGTCGACGTCGTCAAGGAGATTCAAACGGCGATCCAGCCGATCATCGCCACGCTGCCGTCCGGCTATTTTGTCGAGTACGGCGGCCAGTTCCAAAGCCAAAAGTCCGCGAGTCGCGTGATTTCAGCTTTGTTCGCCGTCGCGATGGTGGGCGTGTTCCTGGTTCTCTTCACCCTCTTTCGCAGTGTGAACTTGTCGCTACAAGTCATGGCGGCACTGCCGATGGCGTTCATCGGTTCGGTCGCCGCGCTCGTGTTGACCGGACAAACGCTCACGATCGCGGCCATGGTTGGCTTCATTTCGCTCGCCGGGATCGCCTCGCGAAACGGCATTCTGTTGCTGCAGCACTATCTGCATCTGGTGCAACACGAAGGCGAGCAGTTCACCACTTCAATGATCGTCAGGGCAGGCCTGGAAAGGCTCGCTCCCGTGTTGATGACCGCGCTCACTTCCGGCATTGGCTTGGTCCCGCTGGTACTCGCGTCGGGGGAAGCCGGCAAGGAAATCTTGTATCCCGTCGCGACGGTGATATTGGGTGGCCTGATCAGTTCCACGGCGCTCGATTTCTTTGTTCACCCCGCGCTCTTCTATCTGTTTGGAATGAAGTCGGCAGCGGCAGTCGTGAGCGACTCGACCAGCGAAGTTGAGCTAGTCGATTGAAAACCGACGATCCCCAATCCCATGCCCCGCGAGGAGGACCGCAATGACCGCGTAGCACATCTGCCGACACACTCCACCTTCATTTCTAACTCAACTCGACGTTTACCCTCTTAACTACAGAGAACCCCATGCGTACCTTCCAACACTCCTGCATCGTCTGCCTTGCGGCCTGCTCCCTCGTCTTTTCTGGTTGCGGACCGAAGCCCACTGCGGACTCGGCAGCCGATCCATCGGCGGCAGCGGGCGACACCCACGACCACGATCATCCGCACGAAGGCCCTCACCACGGCACCCTCGTGGAACTCGGTGACGAAGAATATCACGCCGAAGTGGTCCATGACGCTGATTCCGTCACCGTTTATGTACTGGGGTCCAGTGCAGAAAAGCTGGTGCCGATCGATGCCGAGAGCCTCACCATCAACCTGGTGCATGGCGGTGCTCCCAGGCAATTCACCCTGGCGGCCAGCCCCGACGCCAGTGACCCAGCGGGTCAGTCATCACGTTTCATGACGAAAGATGCCGAGCTGGTTGGGCACCTGGATGATGCATCGGCGGCGCCCAAGTTGAGCCTGACGATCGCGGGCACGTCCTATCAAGGTGAGATCGAGCATGACCATGACCACGAAGGACATGATCACGATCACTAACAGGCGGTTGATGTCGTCGAGATTCGACCGGCAATCGTGAGCCGAATGCTGTCAGGCATCGGGGAAATCGAGCGGCCCGGCCGCTCACGCGACTCGGCTCATGAAACCAACACGCCGCTCAGAAACGAGCGGAAAATGACTGCCTGAAATTGTGGTCGAACGCTCCGCGGTCGACCATTCCGAGCGCGGAGCGTTCGGCCACTTATTTTCCGCTCGTTCCTAACTGCCTCGCACCTGCGTGCTAACTGCCACGCACCTGCGTGCTAACTGCCACGCACCTGCGTGCTAACTGCCACGCACCTGCGTGAGTGGGGCGGGTTGATGGCAGCTCGCGCAGTGGAGAGCACCAAGCCCCCAGGCGATCTTTTCGCAGGGGACACCTTGGATCTCCACACCGGGGCACAGATCCCTGAGTATTTGGATCGCCCGCTCGTCACTGCGCGGCTGGGCAAAGGTTGGCACTAGGATGCGATCAGGGCCGAGTCTCAGGAAATTGCAGTAGCTCTGCGGGACCGGATGGCCGTCGATGGTTCGCGGCGGCGGGACCGGCAAGCGGTGAATCCGCACGTTTGGGCTGGTTTGCTGGCCCCATAGACGGAGCTGACTGAAATTGGCCTGCAGCGCCGCGGCGCAGGGGTCTCCCTCGTCTTCGGCCACCGCAGCCACGATATTTTCGCGGTCGAGGAACCGTGCGAGTTGGTCGATGTGTCCATCGGTGTCGTCTCCGGGAATCAACCCACCGTCGATCCAGGCGATTTCGTCGACCCCGAGATACTGATTGAATCGCTGAGCGATTTCTTGCTGCGACAACCCTGGGTTGCGGGCCTCATCCAAAACGCAGGCCGAATGCACGAGCAGTCGCCCGGCTCCATCGGTCTCCAGAGCCCCCCCTTCGAGGGTAAGTTTTGCATCGAGACAGCGCAGACCGGCGGCGAAGGCAATCTTCCGTCCGGCGGCTTGATCAAGGTCATGAGGGGCGTACTTTCCGCCCCACGCATTGAAATGCCAGTTCACTGCGAGCACACCGCCGTCCTCATGGACAAAAGTGGGGCCGAAATCACGGATCCAACAATCGTCCGTCGCGATGTTTACCGTCTTGATTTCGCAGAGCGCATCGCCGTGCCCGAGAGCATCACGAGTTTTCATGATGATGCGTTGGCAAGACTCCACCAGCTCGTCGCTGGCCAGAATCCGGACCGGTGTCGATTCGGCGATCGCCACCGCGAAGGTGGCGAAGGCCTCTGGAATACCGTCAAAATGACCTGGCCAGGTCTCCAGATTATGCGGCCAGGCGAGCCATACCGCAGCGCACGGTTCCCATTGGGCGGGAAAACGTCGCGAAAGACTCACTCAGGTCTGATCTCTTCTTTGACCTTCTGGATAAAGTGCGGGGATTTCCCGCCTTTACTTAGTTCCTCGGCACGCTTGGCGGCTTCGTCACGCTGGTCAAATTCAAAAACGGCTACCCGTTTGAGATTCTGGCTAAAGACACCCCAGTAGAGCCGCAACCGCATATCGGCGGCGGCTTTCTTGGTTTTGCGTTTGGAGGTTTTCTTACGCTTAACCTCGGCTGCCAGCTTTTCAGCAGCATCTGCTTCGGCTGCTTTTTCCTGCCGATTGACGACCTTCCGAGCCATAAATCTCAGCTGTAGGGGTTAGAGGGGGAGTGGTTTTGCTAAAAAATCACGGGGCTGGGACAAAATTTGCTCAAGGCAGATTATCGCGTTGACTCGTTCCTGTCATGGGGACGCAGTCCAGAAAAGTGGGGCCGACCCCAGAACTTCGCTCGTCAGCTGTTGTTTTTTGGCTTGCGTTGAGAAAATGAGCCCAAGGATCGCTATTCGGCAGCGTTCGATTCAGCTAGGCTATATGCTCCCCATCGCGGTGAGTGGTATTCTCAAATTTCAGCGCGGTCGGACAGCGGGAACGGCTACCGGAAACAAATGCCCGAAACACGCAAAACACCAGACACCACGACGAGCGGCTTCTCTCCCTAACACGAGTTTGAACATGCAAGTGAATGTTTCAGCCCGCCACGGCTCTCTTCAGCCTGGTGACCAGGAACTGATTGAGGAAAAGGCGATCAAACTTCGGCGACTCTATGACCGGATCAATGCGATCGAGGTCACGATTGATTTGAAACAATTGGACAAGCCTGTCGTCGAAATCAACGTTTCTGCTGAGCATGCCGAAGACTGCATCGCTCGCGCGGAGGCGAGCAACGTGATTGCCGCATTGGATAATGCGATCCCGAAGGTTGAGCAGCAGCTAAGGCGGCTCAAAGATCGTAAGACGGGTAACCGCTCGGCGGCACATAAGCACGTCGAATCCGCTCCGATGAGCGACGACGAGTGAAGCGAAACAGCCGTTTCGCTCACTTTTTTAAGCACTTTTTACCACCCATTTCAGACATACCGTTGCTATGAAGTTTTCTGACTTTGTCAAGAAAGGCGCAATTCGCGCCAACCTGCAGTCCACCACCAAAGAGGCTGTGATCAATGAACTCGTCGAGTCGCTGCTGGAAGCGGGTGAAATCGCGGCCGACCAGCGTGATGACATTATCGCGGCGATCATGAAACGCGAGGAACTCGGCAGCACCGGCATCGGGCGCGGCGTGGCGGTTCCCCACACGAAGCACCCCAGCGTCGCGGAGCTTGTGGGGACAGTCGGGGTGAGTGAAGCGGGTGTCGATTTCGATTCACTCGACGGTGAACGAGTTCAGCTCTTCTTTCTGCTGATCAGTCCTCCTGAGCGTCCCGGCGATCACCTGCGAGCATTGGAAAACATCTCGCGGCAACTGCGTGACGAATCGTTTTGTCGCTTCCTCAAGCAGAGCAAAACCGCTGACGATATCCAGCAGCTCTTGCAAGAAGCCGACGACAATCAGTTTGCCGCCGGTTAAATCCGTCGGTGATGCCCGCCAAGACACCCTCGGTGCACCCATGAACTAACCCCATGAACCAGCCGCCGCTCAATAACCTGCCTCCGCTCGAATGCACTGTCCACGTGACAAATCCGCAGGGCCTGCACGCCCGCCCGGCTGATCTGCTGGTGCGGTGCGCGGACGGTTTCGAGTCGACGATTATGATTCAGAAAGGGGCTGAGCAAGTCGATTGCCGCAGCATTCTGTCGCTATTGACGCTGGGGGCGACCGCGGGGACCGAACTAAAACTCACCGCTCAGGGACAGGACGCTGAACACGCGTTGGCGGCGATCTGCGAACTGTTCGAGCAAGGATTTCACGAGAATGGCCAGCCGTCTCCTTGAGGCGATCGATGCGTCTGGCAGTCGCAAGAACACAACCATACCAATCTTTTCCAATCGCCCCGGGCTGACCTGCCGGGATGTGATGGCGAGTCTATTCGCTGCGTTGCAGCGATCCATACCAACTTATTTTTCAAGAGATCAGATGATGCTGTTTGTTTCCTCATGCAACAGGGCCGTTCGCGGAGGTTAGCCTCCGCCCACCGCTGCGTTGACATCGATGAGCGTGACCAAGTCGTGCCACGAGTGTGCATACAAAGCAATTCAAACGGATGACTCGTTGTCGATGTCACCGCCCCCCCCGCTTGCTCTATCCATAGGACCAGTCGGCGGCGGACATCAGGAAGGAAATAGACATGCATCCACCGCGATGCTGGAACTACAAGGCATTCCCGTTTCACCGGGCGTGGCCATTGCGTCGGCCCTGGTGCTCGACTCCGATGGTTATCGAATCCCACGGTGCATCGTCCCGGCTTCCGATGTCGAGGGTGAGTTCGCGCGTCTGCACGCGGCAGTCGACGTCGTCTCCCAACGGCTCGAACAAAGCCGGCTGGATACCACCGCGACCGCGGGTAGCCAAACGGGCGATATCTTCGCCGCCCAACTGCAGATGCTGCACGATCCGCGACTGCACAGCGAGCTGCAAAAACGCATCCGGGAAGACCACCAGTCCGCAGCGTTCGCCGTCAGTGGCGTGCTGCATAACTATGCCACGGCGCTACAGCGGCTGGAGAACCCATTTCTCGCCGACCGGGCTCAAGACGTTCTGGACATCGAACGGCAGTTGCTAATGCAGCTCGGTGCGGTCACTCAACAGCCTTTGATGGAACTGACAGAGCCCGTCATCGTGCTCTCACGGATGCTCACGCCGAGCGAAACAGCGTCACTCAATCGGGAGTTCGTCAAGGGATTCTGTACCGAGATCGGTGGCCCGGGAGGCCATACCGCGATCGTTGCCAAAGGCCTGGAAATTCCTGCTGTGGTCGGCATCGGCGAGTTCCTGCCGGTGATCGCGGGCGCCGGTTGCGTGATCGTCGATGGTGATCGGGGACGACTGATCATCGATCCGACGGACGAGGTTCTCGCCAGCTATCAGCAGCGAGCGGAGGATCGGCGAACTCTCGCCCTCCGCTTGGCCGAGCAGAGCCAGTTGCCTGCCGAGACCAGTGATGGCGTGCGAATTTCACTTAACGCGAACATCGAGTTCCCCTACGAAACCGCGTCCTGCTTGCAGCGTGGAGCCGATGGCATCGGTCTCTACCGTACCGAGTTTTTATACCTGTCGTCGGAAGAGGAACCCACCGAAGAAGATCACTACGCCGCCTACGCGGAGGTGATCTCGCAGATGGGTGGACGACCGGTGGTGATTCGCACGCTCGATTTGGGCGCGGACAAGATGGGTCACGGCAAGCGTGCTCATGCCGAGAACAATCCGTTCCTGGGGCTTCGCAGCATCCGCCTGTCACTCCGCAACCTCGACCTCTTCCGGCCGCAACTTCGCGCCGTCCTGCGGGCCGCCATGCTCGGTGACGTGCGGGTGATGTTTCCGCTCGTGACGACAATCGGTGAGCTTCGCCAAGCTCGGATGTTGCTCAACGTGGTCGCTGAGGACCTGAAGGAAGCGGGCATTCCCTACCGCAGCGATCTGCCAGTGGGCATGATGGTGGAGGTGCCCGCGGCCGTCATCATGCTGGAACGCTTCGCCGCCGAAGTCGACTTTTTCAGTATCGGCACCAACGATCTGGCACAGTACACACTGGCCGTCGATCGCTCCAACGAATCCGTCGCGGATCTCTACCAATCCAGCGATCCAGCCGTGTTGCGACTGATTCAGGCGAGCATTGATATTGCCGCAGAAACGCACACCCCGATCAGCGTGTGCGGCGAAATGAGCAGCAACCCGGCCCGTGCGTTACTGCTGCTCGGGATGGGCGTTCGCAATCTGAGCGTCCCGCCATCGGCACTCCCACGGGTCAAGAAAGCGATCCGCAGCGTTTCGATCGAGCAGTGCCAAGGGTTCGCCGAACGGGTCAGCAAGCTGGAATCCGCGCGCGATGTGGATTTGTATCTGATGGACAGACTCGCGGACTTGGTGCCTGAATTGGTGATGCAATGAACCGCACACGGCGAAATCCCAGAACCAGCAGCAACGTGTCGCCGAACCTGCAGCCTGTCGGAACGCCCCGGTATCGCTATCGAGTTCGGTTCGCCAAGACCGGATTGCTGCGTTGGATCAGCCACCGCGACCTGGCCAATTTGTGGGAGCGGATCGGTCGTCGGGCCGAACTCCCTTTCTCAATGACCGAAGGCTTCCATCCGAAGCCGCGGATGCAGTTTCCCTCGGCTCTATCACTCGGGGTCGAGAGTCTCGATGAGGTGCTCGATCTCGAACTCAGTGAAGACTGGCCTGCCGCTCAGTTATTGCAGCGATTGCAGATCGATGACCAACCGGGGCTGACGATCAACAGCGTTACGCAAGTCGACTTGGCCGACGGGAAATCGCAACTCGCCGCCATGGACTACCGCGTCACATTGCCCGACGACTTCGATGATGCCGAGGCAACTCGCATCGCTGCGGCGATTCAACGCATGCGGCAACAAGACACCGTTTCGATCGAGCGGAAGGGGAAGACCGTCGTCGCATGTGTGGCGACGAACATCCCCATTCTCGATCTCCAACCCAATCAACTCGTCGCTCGCATCGTGACCGGAGAGGGGGCGTCGTTAAAAATCCAAGACATCCTCAATCTGCTCGGTTTGAGCGATTGGCCCGAAAGAGGTGCGACGTTGATTCGCACCGGTATGATTCTTCAGGGCGAACTAGAACACTCGTAACTTCGGCGTCCATGCGGTCTCCCTCGGAGGGATTGTCCGTATTCAGCCGATTTTTAAAATCCCATTTTGGTGAAATATCATGAAGCGTGAAATGCTAATCAATGTGCTCCAGCCTGAAGAATGCCGCATTGCGGTGGTGGAGGACAACGTACTCGAGGAACTTTACGTCGAACGCAAAAGCGTCGAGGCATATGCAGGGAATATTTACCGCGGCAAAATCGTTAATCTCGAACCCAGTATCCAAGCGGCCTTCGTCGACTTTGGTGTCGGACGCAATGGATTCCTCCACATCAGCGATGTCGAGCCTCAGTACTTTCGCCAAGGTGGCTACGATCCCGAAGAGATCATGCGGGAATCGGATGAAATGGCTGCCGCTTCGGCCGCCCGAAATCGCGAAAGTGGACGCGGCAACTCGCGTGTCTACAAAGGCGGTCGCCCCCGCATCAAACCACCCATCCAAGAAATCTTCAAGCGCGGCGACGAAGTTCTCGTCCAAGTCATCAAGGAAGGCATCGGCAACAAAGGGCCTACCCTCTCGACCTATATCTCCATCCCCGGCCGCTATCTCGTGCTGATGCCCGCACTCTCGCGGGTCGGCGTCAGCCGTAAAATCGAAGACGAAGACGACCGGAAACGGCTCAAGAAAGCGCTCCACGCCTGCAATCCCCCCAAGGGACTCGGGTTCATCGTCCGTACCGCCGGTGCCGGTCGCAGCGAAGACGAACTGCACCGTGACATGGACTACCTGTTGCGATTGTGGAAAGCGATCGCCCGTCGGATCGAAACGACCACCGAGCCAGGGGAAATCTACGAAGAGAGCGATCTGATCATTCGCACGATTCGTGACATTTATAGCGATGACATCGATCACATCCTGATCGACGAAGAAGAGTCCTTCAACAAAGCTCGCGACTTTCTTAAAAGCGTGATGCCGCGAGTCGTCGATCGCTTGAAACTCTACGATGGCGAAGTGCCGCTGTTCCACAAATACAATCTCGAGGAAGAGATTGTTAAAATCAACCAACGCCAGGTCCAGCTCAAGGACGGCGGCTCAATTGTCATCGATCCTACCGAAGCACTCGTGGCTATCGACGTCAACAGCGGCAACTTCCGCGGCAAGGCGTCTGCGGATGAAAATGCGTTCCGCTTAAACCTGTCTGCAGCCAAGGAGATCGCTCGGCAACTTCGCCTGCGTGACCTCGGTGGCGTGATCGTCAATGACTTCATTGACATGCGGAAGGAAAGCTATCGCCGTAAAGTCGAGCGTGTCTTGCGAGACGCAATGGCCAAAGATCGTGCCCGCACCAAGATTCTCCGCACCAGTCCGTTTGGACTCATTGAGATGACGCGGCAACGGATCCGTCCAAGCCTCAAGCGGAGCATCTATCAAGATTGCCCATGCTGCAAAGGCCGCGGACTCGTCAAGACACCCGAGAGCATGTCGATCGAAGTCGTTCGCACGCTTGCCCTCGCCGTCAAGAACAAGCACATCGTTCGTGTCACCGTCCGTGTTAATGATGCCGTCGCCGCGTTCCTGAACAACAAGAAACGCCGCGCCATGTCTGACATGGAGGACACTGGCAACATGACCGTTCAGATCCTCGGCAGCGAAGGATTGTTCCCCGAGCACCTCGAAGTCGATTGCCGTGACACCCACGGAGAACGCGTCGAAATCGATTCATAGTCTGCTGGCAACCCCAGCCGATATGCTCAGCGAACGCGAATGAATGCCCCAAGTAGCTACGTTCGCCAGGACGTGGATTCCACCGCCTGGCGACGTTAGCTACTCTTGATTCAACGCGATTTATTGTCCCGCTGTCGCTCAGCCGGTAGGCGGTGTCGCCATGACGCCAACGGCGCACAACAACACCGCCGAGGGTGAATGTCTTGCCAGCATAGCGAGCAAGACGCACCCCCAGCCGATTCGGATTCCCCCGTTTCAGAGGCTTCTCCCGCGGGATCACACCGGGCGCGCTACAGGCGATGCCTGGGAAGATCCCCCCGTCAGCAGAGAAAATCGCTTCGCGTGTTTTCTCTAACCAATTCTGACATCACGCTGCCGACGAATCTGCCGGTTCAGCGTCTACCGTTCGGCCGCGCCTCTCCCGCTCGTCCCTTGATTCTGCCGCGACGCCTTAGCGCGCCCAAAACTCGCGGAACGATTGCGTGCGTTGCAAATGATGGGCGTTGAGTGCCTGGCGAGCTTCGCTGGCGGCCGTTTCATCGGGACCGGGCGGATAAGACGTCATCGAGCGATACGGTAGCGGGCCGATCTGTTGCCCCGCGAGTGTGTTCAGGTCCGCGTCCTTGTCCCAGCCGACATTGTGCATCACAAAATCGCGTACCCAGCCCTCAGGGAGCGTCTCAGTGGGCTCGGCAAAGGTCAGGCGAATCTCGTCGCCCGCACCGATGACCACCATCGCGTCATCCCAGTCGCGTAGTAAATCGAGGCAATCACCGTGCTGGGTCAACAGTCCTCGCAGCGGCGGCCACCGTGGTTGCAGCGAAACGTCATCGTATTGATACGTCTCTGGATGAGTGGAATCTTCGCGGACGGCGCGAGAGAAACCATGGAAACCGACTGACGCGGACAGCAGTGTGAGCGATTGCTCGGTGTACTCGGCCCCTGCCGCTGGCTGCACAACGAGTTCAGCAGCGTCCCAGTAAATTTGAGCGGACGTGCGAATTCGCAACCGGGCATCATCGGGGGTGACAACGTCGCTGACGTCGACGACGATCGTTTTCGTTTTCCCACCAGGAAAACCGATGAACGGGATAGCGTTCCGCCAGCCACCTTCGGCCTCCGTATCGGGAACCCATACCGATGGAAACTCGATCGCGGGCAGGTCTGGGTTTTGATCGATCTGGATATTCAGTGACGTGTCCGTCGGCAGGATCCAGCCGGTCAGAACGAGATACACGCGATCACCGGATTGCTGCTTGGCAACTCGGCTGGCAAGATCGCCAAAGTCGAGATCAATCCAGTGTGGCGGGCACAACCCTTGCCGCAGACGACGATCGAAGCCCTTCACAAAGTGGCGGTCCACGACAGCGAGTTTGTCCGTGACGTCAACCGATGTGGTATCGACCGCATGCTTGGGACGCAGACGGTCGGATTCAGAGAATGCGAAAATGGTCGGCGTGGCGATGTTGCCTGGGCCAACCTTTTCGTTCGTCCAAACCTCCACATCCGCGGGGTGATCGATGGCTGTGAGTTTGACTTCGTCGAAGTACGCCACTTCCCAGAGTTCTTCCGTCAGGCGAAACTCATAGCGGCCGTCGCGCGGCTGGATGTGCCGACCGTCGATTTTGAGATGCTCCCAAGGTCGATCCTGGGCGACGATCCCATCGGCGACCTGTAGCCCCAGCGGCGCCGCCCACAGGCAGTCTGTCACGAAGCGGAATGTCTCGCCATCGAAAGCGTAGAGATAGGGACACGAACCTTTCAGCGTTTGCTCTTCCTCGACCAACATATCCACCGGCGGATTGCGGATGGTTTGTGTCAGTCCATTGGGCAAGATCGCGCGAATGCTGTCGGCTTGATCGAATCCGTCGATGCCGAAGTGTGTCGAGGGCGACGTCACGATCCGGGCGCGGTAATGCGGTCCAAAGCGAGCTTCGAGCACACTGCCAATGGCGAAGTGATTGACCCGGCCGCTGGCGTTGTCGTCGATGCCTTTGAAACGCACGTCGAGATAGTGGTCCACATTCTCGATGCGATTCTCCCATACCGCCGCCTGCGAATCATCGATCACCGCCAGGTCCATCGTCCCATCACCGCTGAAATCACCCGGGACGATCGCGGAGACGTCGGCTGGTCCCGCGTCAGTCTGAATCGCGGTCCAGGGTCCACATCCCCACGGTCCGATGCGCGACATCGTGAGTTCGCCGGGTGTGCCGCGAATCAATTCCAGCCACGAGTCGTTGTCGATATCCGCAACCGCAATGGCGCGAGCGGGGGACGCTTCATGCGACGTCTCGATGTGATCGACGGTCCAGACGCCGGCATCGGCGGTCTGCGAGAAGACGATCGCATGGTCGTTTGGACCGCTCACGATCAAATCCCATGAAACATTGGCGTCCACATCTTCGACGGCGACTGAGAAGGCGCCCGGCACCGGTGGGATCTCGGAGATCTTTCGAGCACGAAACTGCAGGTGCAAGAGGTTCTCAAGGATGCCGACCTGCCCGGACTGTGCCTGCACAGTGATAATGTCCAAGTCGAGATCGCGGTCAATGTCCGCGATCGCCATCGCCGAGATGGGAGCGTCACCGGCAAAGCGATCCGCACTGCCGGGCAGCTCAAAGAAGGTCCGATTGCCGCGGTTGCAGAACATCCGCACGCCATCGTTCGCGGTCGCCAGTACGAGATCCAGGTCGCCATCGGCTTCCAAATCGCCTGCGACAGCAGCCGTGACGGACGTGACATCCTCCAGACCGGTTTCCTCAGTCACGACGGCCAAACGCGAATCCTCGTCGCCCATTTCGGTTCGTCCATCGATTCGCACAATCTTCACGCCTGAGTCCCCGTACACGAGCAAGTTCAGAAACGTATCGTGCCGACCGGCGGTTGCTTGCCCGCTCCGCAGTCGCTGTGGGCTGCTGCTGTCGACGACAAACAGGTCGGCCGCTATCACTCCCGTGGCCTGCATGTCGAGCGACAATTCGCCAGCGTCCGTCCATGAATCATCGCCGTCGTTCTGCCAGAGTTGCATCCGCCCAGAGGGGCTGAGCGTGACGAGATCGACATCCAGGTCGAGATCAAAGTCCACTGTTTGGATAATGGATACTTTCTCAGGCGTCGCCAACTCATGCACAGCAAACCGGGCCGGTTGAGTTCCCTCCTCAATCGGTGAGGTGGCCTCGAGTTCTGCGGAGACTCGGCGGAGGGTGTCGAAACTGAGTCGATCGAGCGGGTGGGGTGCCGCGCGGCGGCGATCGGTTTTGACGAGTTCGGTCCCGTTGAGCACATTGAACCACTGCATCATGCTCGCGTCGGCAGCGCCCCATTCTCCACGGGCGATTGCGTTCGTGATCGTTTCGACGAGTTGATCAGGCGTCACGCCGAGGGCACGAATATCGCGTGCCAATGAAGGCTCGATCGCACGGGTCAGCTCGGCGCTGCGTTGGACGTACTTAGCCGCATCGTCATTCTTGGACTCGATGTTCACCCGCGCCGCACGCAGAGCAAAGAACAGGTTGTCGGGATGCTGATCGGAGATCATGCCCAGCGTGCTGCTCGCGGTCGCTCGCATGTCTTGTGGCAATCCGTCGATCGGGTCTTCCATCTGCAGCAGGACCTCGATGAGCGATCCGCCCCAGACCATGCTGCGTGGATCGTTTCCAAGCTCACCTTGGATCGCGGTAACCAAGCGCTGCGCAATTTCCCGACGCAAACTCTTGGTCATCGATACGGGCAGAAGCGCCGCTTCGTGCATATCCACACGCGTCCTCAACCACAGCGGGGTGACCTGGTCCGTTGCGACTTGGGCAACATCCTCGATGCCGGCGCGGGCCTCAGCGATGGCTGCAGGCAATTGCGCCCGGACCGCCTTCTTGGCCGCCGCATCGAGTGCTGGGTTGTTCGCTTGAGCGGCCAAGTCGTCGACCAGCAGGACACGATTGAGCGCCCGGTCGAGTGCAATCGAAGCATCCTCAGGCGACTGCTCGTGCAGCGCCGACCATGATTGCTCAGCAGTCTGCATGTCGAGGTTTTCCGTCGCTGCCAGAGCAGACCGCAGCAGCTCAAGTTGCGCCAACGCCGCCGGTGAATCCTGGGAAGTTTGCGATCGGCCACCGCGTCCATATAGAAACCAAGCACCGATCGCGATCAATGCAACCGCTGCGATTGCAACCAGGAACACGAGTCTGTTCGAACTGGACTTCACGGGATGGTGCGTTTCGTCTGGGGAAGGAGCGTTCATGGAAACCGGGAAGCAGTTCGGAGTTGAGTGCCAGCGTGCTCAAAAGCTTCGCTTTTGGGAGTGTGGATTGTATTGCGTTTGGGTTCTTTACGCCAACGGCGTTCACCAACCGAGCCAGGCATCACTCCCGGCCGGGCACCTGCCCCCGGCCAGGCATCGACCGGACACGGAGCTTCCCCACAGCGTGACGCGCCGGACTATTTAATCGCAAAAACCGCGAAGACGACGAAATCAACAGCCCGCTCACGCGTCTCGGCTCACTGGAGCAGATCCAGAAAGACAATTTTGACTGAGATCAGCACCAAGACGACCAGTCCGACGCCGGCGATCAGATTCGTGAATGGACCGTTGGTGTGCTCGCCCATCACGGACTTGCGATTGGTCAACCACAGCAGCGTGGCAGCAATCAACGGGGAGGCCACCACCGTCGTTGCTTGAGCCGCGACGATCAACGCGGCCGGTTTGCCAACACCGGTCACGATCATGTACAGGGCGACGCTCATACCGGAAAGCAGAACAACCGCCGTCATGATACGAGGGCCCAGATCATCGGGGCGATTGCCTAGCTTCAGTGCGTCTGCCAACACGAAGCCACCCACCATCGAGTTGACAATGAACGACGAGAACGCGGCGGAAAAGAGGCCGACGGAGAACACGACCCGGCCCACGGGGCCGAACAAAGGCTCAAGCTGATTACCGATTTTGGAAACGTCGTTGATGTCGGCGACCGTCATCTCCCCTGAGACCAGCTGCGGGTGAAAGACCGACGCCGAAGTGCACATGATCATGAGCGTGATCACCGCCATGATCGCCGCACCCACGCGTGCGTCGAATAGACCGAGCTTCATGTCGGTCACCTTCCAACCTTTGAAACGCACAAGATACGACTGGTAGTACGCGTTGGCGACGATGAACGTCGTCCCGATCAACCCCATCAACGGCAAGCCCACCTCTGTCGCCCCCGAGAACGGATTGAGGCCGCGCAGAAAGCCCATCGGGTCGGGGCGGGCGAAGGCCAGGTTGATCGCAAAGGCCACCAGCATCACGCCAACGAACATCGCCATGCAGCGTTCGAGCACCTGATACAGATTCTTGAACCCAAATAGGAAGATCAATGCGAACGCGTTGAAGATCACGATCCAGTAGTGCCAGGGAACAAAACCGTTGATGGCGGCATGCACGCCGAGATTATTGCCGAACTGGTACGCCGCAGCGATAAAGAAGACCGAAACGCCGACGATGATCGACAAAAACCGATGCGCCGCGTCGGCGATCACGTCGCCAGCGGATCGCTGAGTGACCACACCGAGACGCACGGCCAAAGTTAAATACACCGACATAAAAAGCACGGAGACGATGACCACCCACACATTAGCGAAGCCCGTTGTTGCGCCAACGGATGAACTCGTGACGATGCTCCCCGGGCCGATCACGACACACGCCGATACCAGGCCGGGGCCGAGGACTTGGAAAAAACGGTTGACGGGTGAGACAGACGTCGATTGTATGGGGTCGGTCAACGGAGCAGCTTCGTGGATAGGAGTGATGTCGTGAGCGAGTTTGCGATTGTATCGGAAAAGTGAGTCTATGGATTCGGATGCTGTTAAACTTTGCACGAGTCAGCGATCGAGTCCTCGATCCACGACGCAGCGCAAGAACGCGGGTGCGTATGGAAGCACTCGATTCGTATCACCACACTCACCACCATGATTCGTCCGCGCGACCCCCATCGGCGCGCGATTGTTTCCCACTCACTTTTAGGGTCGCATTATGCCTCCATCGTCCATTCGGATTGCTTTTCCATCCTTGCGGCGCGAACGATCTTCGCAACCGATTGTCTCGACGCGTGCTTACCGGCTGACTTGCTTCGCAGTTGCTGTCTTGATGACGTTGGTGGGACTCAGAGGATGGCCCAATCACACCGCCGCGCAGCAGCCTGCGCCGGTTCCGTCCTCAGCATCGCACTCGGTTCGCGACTTCGGCGCCGTGGGTGACGGTGTCACCGACGACAGTGCCGCAATCCAGCGTGCTGTCGATTCCCAACGCGGTGACATTTGCTTGCCCAGAGGCGTGTACCGGATTACCAAGACGATTGTGGTCGATTTGGAGGCGGTCGGGCCAACATCCTTCATTAGCAGCGGAGCCGCACGCATCGTCATGGCGGGGCCCGGCCCCGCGATTCGCTTCCTCGGCACCCATGCCGGTACCGCCGCACCCCATACGGTCAAAGACAACGTCTGGAAAAACCAACGCAGCCCGATGGTAGAAGCCGTCGAAATCGTTGGCGAGCATCCCGAAAGCTGTGGCATCGAAGCCGACGGGACGATGCAGTTGACGCTCAGCGGCGTCGTCGTCCGCAAGGCGTTGCACGGGATACATTTGGTCAACCGAAACCGAAACGTCATCATTTCCGATTGCCACATCTACGAGAACCATGGTGTCGGCGTCTTCTACGATCACGTGAATCTACATCAGTCGAACATTATCGGCTCGCACATCAGCTACAACCAACAAGGCGGTATTGTGATTCGCGGTGGTGATGTGCGCAACGTTCACATTGGCACATGCGATATCGAGGGCAACATGGGTGGGGCTGACTCCGAACCCACCGCCAATGTGCTGCTCGATTCCACGGGCGGCTCGATCGGGGAAGTCGCCATTGTCGGATGCACGATCCAGCACACCCATGCGGCTCCCGACTCCGCAAATATTCGCATCAACGGAACAAGCACCGAGGTCGCCTTTACCGAAGAAACCAGGCACGGCAATATCACGATCGCAGACAATGTGCTGTCGGATGTTCAAGTCAACATTGACATCGCGAACACGCGTGGGGTTGCCATCACAGGCAACACGATCTGGAAAGGCTTTGCCAGCAACCTGCGGGTGACCAACAGCGACAGCGTCGTCGTTTCAGGCAACGTGTTCGACAGCAACCCCCGCTATCACTATGGCGATGGCTCGACCGCGCGGCTCGGTCTCGTATTTTCAGATTGCACGGGGTGCACGCTCAGCGGCAACCATATCGACCAAGTCGGTGATGTCGCAGCCGCGATCGTGATTCGCAACTGCCGCCTGTTTAATATCTCCGGCTGCACGATTCTCGATTGCTCCCCCTGTGGGCTGTTACTCGAAAACGTCGTCGACAGTCGTGTCTCGGATTGTCTGATTCAAGACCGTGACACCACTGAACAACCACGCGTCTCGCTACGCGTCTTGGGCGGCAGCGGGAACCAGATTGTGGACAATCTTTTAGGCAGCGGGCAAGAGACCAGCCGCGAATCAACTTCGCCGCCGGAGAGCAATTAAGCCCCCCTGCGTGTGATTGCATCGGAGCGCATCGGTCATCTCTCTCCTCGGGACGGGATGGCCGGTTTGGTAGTAACGAGCGGAATAGATGTGGCCCAATGCTCCACGCTCGGGACTGTCGAGCAAGACGTTTTCGAGCCCCCATTCAGATGGCCCTCTTCCGCTGGCACCGAGGCGAAAGAGGGAGTCGTCGTGAGCGGCATCTTGGGGCAACGCACGGCTCTGCTGTGTGGGGCAAGGGGACATTGCCAAGCAGAAGGGCCACCAAACCGCCCATGCCGGTGGCACGGCGGAATTCAACGTCGCTACGTGGGCATGATGAGTCCGTCAATCGTGGGTAAACGGAGCCTGTTGCGCGGAATTCCACCGGGTGATCCCAGATAAAGGGTGAAGGTACTGCTTAAATCGTATAGAATAGGTGTCCCACTCCGAAAGCGTCCCACCTCACCAGCCTGATTCCCACCCCCACTTCCCGCCCCACTCCCACCCGCCCGCTGCGCGGCCTCGAGTTTTGAAATGCGTCCCACCTGCCTGGCTATCTTGCTCTTACTCGTTTCGTTTACGACCACAGCTGCCGCCGAGTCAGTTGATCGCTGGGATTTTGGCAGCGAAGAGACCGCGGCGTTGACCGCGCACGGCAACGTGGCGCGTGACCAAGCGGGCCCGCGTCCGCCAGAATTCCCCGACATGTCGCCCGACAATACTTCCGTGGGCGTCGATGCCGGAGCCTACCTGTCGATTCCCGATCCGGGGGCGGACAGCGAATTTGATTTCAAAAACGGCGATCCCATTACCCTCGAAGCGTGGGTGAGTCCGGCCGGCATCCGCGATGGCGAGCCGCGGTACATCATTGGCAAAGGACGCACCAATTCGCCGGGATTTGCACGCGACAATCAAAACTGGGCCTTGCGAATTGTGGGGGCTCAGGGTAAAGCCAAGGTGAACTTTTTGTTTGCAACCGAGCCTTCGAGCGGTGACAAGCACTGGCACCGCTGGACGTCCGAACAAGGCTTTCCTGTGAATACCGGTTGGCACCATGTGGCGATTACCTATCGATTTGGTGAACCGGACTCGATCCGCGGTTGGGTCAATGGCAAACCGACCGATGGCCGCTGGGATATGGGCGGCCCGACGTCCGACCCGCCGGTCGTCGATGACGATGAAGTCCGCATCGGCGAGCGTTTTGCTGGCAAGTTGGATGCGGTTGCCATCCACCGTGCGGTGCTGGACGACGAGACCTTGGCTGCTCGATTCAATCGCGTGGGTGACGAACGTGTCGTCCGCATGGCGTCAGCGGTCATGCCTGACCTGGGAGAGATTCCCGCCGGCCGCGTTCTGTTCCAATTGTCCGAAAACATGCCTGCCGGCGACCGCTGGTTGTACGAGAGCGAGTCCTGGCCAGCCGAGTCGACACGTTGGCTGGGCGATGCATTCCTGCTGTCGCGAATCCCGGTGCAATATGACGACTGGGGTATCCGCTCTAGCTGGAAGGCTCCGTTATTGATGCGGATCGCCGGCGATATTGAACTGCCCGCCGGCGACCATCGCTTCCTCATCCGCGTTCGGTCGCTCAGCCGGCTATGGGTCGACGGCGAATTGGTGGCGAGTACCAAAACGGTGCGAAGCCGCGGCGGAAATCTCGAAGCCGTGGTACCGGTTCCCGATCCCTTGGTGCCCGGCGCCCGCTTGTTGCCCTTTCCGCAACAGGAAGCATTCACCTCGTTCGAAATCACAGCCCCCGCACAAGACGGCCGGCGTACCGCTCGCGTGGTCTTAGAAGTCATGGTGGGCGGCAATGGCGACCGGACGGAATCTGGAGAAGTGTGCGCGGCGATCCAGCCCAACAGCGAAGGATCACTGTTTGTACTGCAGCCCGACGCGTCGTCACCCTTGCTGCTATCCGATGCGTCGGTTGAACCGGTGCTGCGGAAATTCGAATCTAACTTGGTCGCCTTCGAAGATGAGCAACGCCGCAACGCCGCCGCAACGCAAGACGCTTTTTGGCAGCAACGGCACGAGCTCGCTCGAAAAACCGTCACGCCGGAGGAAACACCTGACACCGCTCCAGACACGCATCCTATCGACCGCTTTGTCGCCGACAAAATCGCACGGGCGATTCGCCAAGCGGCGACGACCGACGAAGCGACCACCACACATTTCCACAACGAAGTCCTGCCGATCCTGAGCGAACAGTGTTTCCGCTGTCATGGCGAAAAGGAACAGGGGGGCCTGAGGCTGAATTCCCGCGAGCACGCCCTGGCGATGGGTGAGTCGGAGGTTCCAGCCGTTGTGCCGGGGGATTCCGACGCCAGCGAAATGATCGTTCGGATTCGGGATGGTGATATGCCGCCCACCGACGAAGGCCTCAGCGATCAGCAGATCGCCACGCTCGAACAGTGGGTCAACGACGGCGCCGTATGGCCCAATCCGCCGATCGATCCAGCCGCCGTGGACCAACCGCCGTTGGTGGAGGATGCCTCGTTCCTCCGCCGTGCTTATCTGGACACGGTGGGCGTCGGTCCCAGCGCCGAAGAGGCCCGGGAATTCCTGGCCAGCGACGATCCTGCCAAACGCAGCAAACTGGTCGAGCGGTTATTGCAAGACGAACGGTATGCGGACCACTGGGTCAGCTTCTGGATGGACTTGCTGGCCGAAAACCCGACTCTTCTAAATCAATCGCTCAACTCGACCGGCCCCTTTCGGTTGTTCTTGTATGAATCGCTGCGGGACGGCAAACCGCTCGACCGAATGGTGACGGAGTTGTTGCTGATGCGCGGCAGTCGTCATGAAGGCGGTAGCGCCGGGTTCGCGATGGCCGGCGAAAACGATTCACCGATGGCAGCCAAGGGACACATCGTGGCCTCGGCCTTCCTGGGCATCGAACTGCAATGTGCCCGCTGCCACGATTCGCCCTACCACAGCACCACCCAGGAAGATCTGTATTCGGTGGCAGCGATGTTGAACCGCAAGTCGCTGGCGCCGCCCAAGACCAGCCGCGTGCCGGACGCTTTCTTCGAAGGCATCGGGCGAGAATCTCTGATCCAGGTGACGCTGAAACCGGACGTGCAAGTCCAGCCGAAGTGGCCGTTTGCGTCGTTCACTGGCGTCGAAGACGGGCCCCACATCGACGCTCTGATGCAAAACCCCAAGGACTCACGCGAACGTTTGGCGGCCTTGGTCACCTCGCCGGAGAACCATCGGTTTGCACAGGTGGTCGTCAACCTTTTATGGAACCGTCTGCTCGGTGCCGGTTTCGTTCAGCCGGTCAATGACTGGGAGGGCAAGACGCCCAGCCATCCGGAACTGCTGCAATGGCTGGCGGACGAGTTGGTTTCGCACGACTATGACCTGCGATACGTTCTGCAGCAGATCATGACGTCACAGACCTACCAACGCGAAGCGGTCGGTCGCAATCAACAGGCGATCGCCGAACAACGTTTCTTCAACGCACCGGATCCACGTCGCTTAGCCGCTGAACAGGTTGTTGATTCGTTGTTCGCTGCGTCGGGACAGCGCATGGATACGGGCGAATTGACCTTCGTACACGACGGAGCCGAACCGATCACCACACGGCAGACACTGGGTTCGCCAACGCGCGCCTGGATGTTTGCAGGGTTAAACAACGAACGGGACCGTCCCAGTTTGTCCTTGCCTCGCGCTCAACCGATCACCGACGTTTTGGAGGCGTTTGGTTGGACCGGCACCCGACAACAGCCGATCGTGCAGCGTGAATCCGAACCGAACCTATTACAACCGGGGATCCTCGCCAACGGCACGCTATCGATGTCGCTGACCCGCGCGGCCGACCAGAGCCAGTTGGCGGAATTAGCCCTCGATGCGGCCTCGCCTCAGGTTCTGTTGGACACGCTGTTCCTACGGTTCTTGGCCCGTCACCCCAGCGAACAGGAACGGGCGGACCTGCTGCCGGCGTTGGCTGCTGGGTTTGATTCCCGCCTGGTGCCCGAAGATCAAGTTCAGCGACCAGCCGCCCTGCCGCCCTTGCCGCAATCCACCTGGTCGAACCACTTGGTGCCCGAAGCCAACGACGTCCAGGAAGAATGGCAGCGTCGGGTGATGCTCGGTCCCGCCGTCGATCCGCGACTCCAGGCGGAGTGGCGTGAAGTCTACGAAGATGTTGTTTGGAGTCTGGTGAACCACCGCGAGTTTGCTTGGGTTCCTTGATCTCCCCGTATTATTCATTCTCGCAGTGGCTCGATCGAGTCGCTGCGATGCCTGTTCCTACCCGCACCGTTTTCTCTATTGCACGAATCTGAGGCGAGCTATGCAAGATCCCACCCGACGACAATTTCTGGCCAGCAGCATGGCGGCCGCTGGCGCCCTGAGTATCGCGCCGATCGCTCGCGGCAGCGACCCGCAGGCGTTGCTGCAAGGGAAAGCCGAACATGTGATTTCCATCTGGCTCGGCGGCGGCATGGGACAGATCGATACCTTCGACCCCAAGGCCAAAGGTGATCCGAAAGCCCGAAAAGCGGGGGCGTATTACGATTCCATCGACACCGCCGTGGACGGGGTGCAGGTCTGCGAACACCTGTCGTCGATGGCCAAGGTGATGGACCGTGTGACGGCGGTGCGAACGGTCAATCACAACGTGATTGACGAACACGCGGCGGCCACCAATCGCATGCACACCGGACGGGCGATCAGCGGTACGGTGACCTATCCATCGCTCGGTTCATTGATCGTGCACGAGCGAGGTCCGGCCAGCGAAGACGCGCCGCCCTATGTCCTGATCGGCTATCCCAATGTGACTCGCGGTCCGGGCTTCTTGGGATCGAAGTACGGTTACCTGTACTTGACCGAAACCGGTCGTGGGCCGGCGGGATTGTCGCGTCCCAAAATCATCACGCCTCGGCGTCAGAGCCGACGCGAGCAGTTCCTCGCGTCGCTGCGCAAAAACGCCGGCTCCACAGCCGTGACGGAATTGATCGACTACGAAGCCGCGATCGAACAGAGCATGAAGCTGAGCGGTCCCGAGTTCAATCGCGTTTTCAACCTCGACGGTGAACCCGATGATCTGCGCAATCGCTACGGTGGCGAATTTGGACAACGCTGCCTGCTCAGTCGACGTCTGGTCGAACGTGGCGTGCGGTTTATCGAAGTCAGCCACAATCTGAACTTCTTGAACGGCTCGGGTTGGGACGTGCATAACAGCGGCATCGTGAACCAACACAAATTGATTCAAGAATTGGACACCGCCGTCGCGACCCTGATCGTCGACCTCCAAGAGAAAAAGCTGCTGGACAAAACCCTGATCGTGATCACGAGCGAATTCGGTCGTCCGCCGGAATTCGATAGCGGGGGTGGGCGCGGCCATCAGGGTTCCGCGTTCAGTTGTGTGCTCGCCGGCGGTGGTTTGGCTCATCGCGGGGCATGGGGAGAAACCGACGAATTGGCCAAGAAAATTGTTGCCGATCCGGTCAGCGTGCCCGACTTCTTCGCCACCGTCTGCGGGGCGGTCGGAGTGGACTATCGCAAACACCTGTACGCGGGTGACCGCCCGGTTCCCACGACCGACCAGGGAACTCCCATCGCCAAATTGTTTGTTTAGTGAAAATTCCTCGTAGCGCGCTCGCCCGAGCGTGGAGGGCTTGGCAACCGCCGAGCGTCGACGACCACGAACTGATTTGAAGAATCCAATGGCATCTGTTTCCGTTTGCACGGTTCGGCTTTCGGTCGGCTGTGTTCTGCTTGGGATCGCATTGCCCGGGGGGCTGTTGGGCACGCCATCACACGCTCAACAGCCGCCGGCCGATTCGCTGAAATCCTTGCGTCCCGCCGCCGGCGTGGATGTGTCGTTGTGGGCCAGCGAACCCCTGGTCAACAATCCCACCTCGATGGATATCGATTCGCGAGGACGAGTGTGGATATCCGAAGGGTTGAACTATCGCATGCAGCAGCGGCAATTCGACCAGCTCAAACGCGTTGACGGTGCCGACCGCATCAAAATCCTCAGTGATACCGACGGGGACGGACGCGCCGATACGGTAACCGTTTTTGCCGAGGACCTGTTTCCAGTCCCACTGGGGCTGGCTGTCGAAGAAATCTGGACGGATGGCAGACAAACCGGCACGCGCGTGTACATCGGTCACTCGCCCGACCTGCTGGTGTTGGAAGATACCGACGGCGACGACCGGGCGGACCGTCGCTACGCTTTGCTGAGTGGTTTTCGTGGCGTCGATAGCGACCACGGTTTGCACGGCATGTCCTTTGGCCCCGATGGCAAACTGTACTTTACCGTTGGCGACGCCCGTTACGGGGCCGATGGCGTGCAGGCTCGCGAACCAACTTTTGACGTGACGGATCGTTCCGGCCGACGATTGTCCAGCGCCAACTTTGGCACCACGCTCCGCGTCAATCGCGACGGCACTGAACTGGAAGTGCTGACCTCGGGGCATCGCAATAATTACGAAGCCGCCGTCGATTCGTTCGGAAACGTGTTCGGGTCCGACAACGACGACGATGGCAATCGCGGCTCACGCATGTACTGGGTGATTGATGGCGGACAGTATGGCTATCAGCACCCCGAGTCGACGCGGCACTGGGCCGAAGAATTGCCGGGCATCATCCCCAAGCTGGTCGGAACGGGCAACGGTGCGCCCGCCGGATTGACGGTCTATGAAGGTCACAATCTGCCCGCACACTATTTTGGTTCGGTGCTGGAGATTGACTCGGGAACTCACCAGGTCAACGCGTTCCCCCTGCATCGCCACGGTGCTGGCTTTCGATCCGATTACGAAGTCTTGCTGAAAGGCGAGGATGACTGGTTTCGGCCGGTCGACCTCGCCGTAGCTCCCGACGGCTCGGTGCTGGTTTGTGACTGGTACGACGCTGGTGTGGGCGGCAATCGATTTTCGGATCAAACGACAGGTCGCATCTACCGACTGAGCACCCAGCCGCCTGCGGCACCGAGCGACCGACCGCCCCTCAGCGATCCCGTGGCGGGACTTCTCACCGATTTGCAGTCGCCCAACGCCGTCACTCGACTGGCGTCTCGCGACCGTCTGGTTTCGCAAGGCGTGGCTGTTCGCCCGCCGTTGCTGACGCTGTTTCGCGAGGCACCCACGCACGTCCGCGCCCGGGCGTTGCACGTGCTCGACGCGCTGGCCGGCACCGAGCATGTCGACGCGTTGGCCGCGTTGAGCGATGCCGATGCGCGAATTCGAGAGACGGCCGTGCAACTGCTCGCTCGTGATGTGCAAAGTGAATGCCTGCTCGCCTCGCCGGAGGGCATCAAACTGGAGTCACCCGCCGTCGCTTACCTCGATCGTCTGTTGCCCTTGGTCAACGATCCTGACGCCGGTGTCCGTCGCGCGTTGCTGTCGTGCCTGCGCAACGTGCCAACGGAGGACTTGGGCGACGCGTTGCTGGAACTGGCCAACCGTTGGGATGGCCGCGACCGGTATTATTTGGAAGCCGTGCGAGCCGCGTTGATCGACCGCCCCTCGGCCGACCTACGCCAGTTATTCGACCACTTGGCTGAACGGGCGATTCACAGTGGCTGGAACGATCTCCCGATCGCCGTGCCGCCCTATTATCCGATCGGTACCAACGACGCGTTCCTGCGTCCCGACGACGCGCTGCCACCGTCGAATCCGGCCGGCCAGATCATCGGGTTGGCATGGGCTGTGCAGCGTCACGAGGCTCTGCCGGCGCTCACCAGAATTTTGCAAGCCAACGAGTCCCCATCGGTCGAGCGAGCCGCCACGGTGGCGTTGTCGGAACTGGACGATCTCCGCGCCGGCCGACTGCTGATCCAACGCTACTCGACCGGTGCCGTCGACGCATCCGGCAAACGCGAAATCCTAAAACGACTGGGGCTCCGGGTCGCCGGTCCCTGGCAGGAATTGGCCGACGCGGCTGCCTTGCATGACGTGTTCGCAGCGGCCCTGCAAGATCCGGAACTGCAGCAGGCCGCGATCGCCGCGATCGCTCGTAGCGGCCTGACCCAGTTCGGCCCAACGCTGCTGGATCTGGCCCTCACCGACACAGCCGATGTCCCCGTGCGTGCCGCGGCAGTGGCTGCCCTGGGGAAACTTCAACATCAACCCTCTCGAGCGGCGGTCACACAGTGGGTCGAATCCGCTCGAGGCCAGTCCAGTGGCGGACCGATCGCCTTGGCAGCCCTGGATGCCAACGCCGAGTTGGCTGGCGCGGCCGCTGACCAATTTCTTTTGAAAGTGATCACGAGCGACGACATGCCGCTGGACGTGCGGCGCCGCGCCTTGCAGCTGATGACCACATCGATCAAGGGTGTGCGGCGGATCCTGTCAATCTATCGCGAGAAAACCTTTCCCCAAGACCTCAACGGTGAACTCTCGTTCCTGCTGCATAACCACGCTGATCACCGGATTCGCAAGCTGGCTGAGCAGGCGTTACCAGTTCAATCCAGCGAGAACGACATGAAAATCCACGACGTCCAAACGGTGCTGGCCCTGCAAGGCGATCCCGACCGCGGACGGCAATTGTTCGCCACACATCCAGACGCCGCTTGTGCCCGCTGCCATCACGTCGACGGTTCCGGCACTCTCGTGGGTCCCGATCTGGCGTCGATCGGCATGAAGTACGGGGCGACGGAATTGCTGTACCACATTCAATACCCCAGCGGTGCGATCAACTACAATTTCGTCGCTCACACCTTCCTGCTCGAGGATGGCCGCGTGCTGAGCGGTCTGGTGATCGATCGGCAAGACGGGCAGATCACGATCGGAATCGCTACAGGGCAACATGTGACATTTGCTGCCGACGAAGTCGAAGTCGAACGCCCGCAAAACATTTCTCTGATGCCAACCGGACTGGTTGCCGGTTTGAGCTCGCCACAACTAGCCGATCTCGTCGAGTACCTGTTGACGCTGCGCCACGGCGATGCCGTCGGCAGTGCCACGGACGTCCGCCAACCGTAGCAACGTCACCCGTTCGATCCTGCAACGTCTCCCTCGCGATGTGTGGGGCGATCGTGCCGCACCTTGTGATTCCGATAAATCCAACCTGAAAGACCATACCCTATGTATCACCGTCCAACCCATTCTGTTGCGGGCCACCTGGCCTCACTCGCGGCGGTTTTCTTGACGGCATCGCTGGTGCGAGCTGAGCAGGTGACCGTAGTGATCGGCGACCCGACGCCAGCACCGCAATCGGCGACGACCGACGAACTGAACATCCCCTTCGGTGTCGAGTTTGATCCACAGGGAGAGATGGTGATCGCCGAGTACATTGGCGGCCGGGTATTCCGCGTCGATGATCAGGGGCAGCTGGAACGGATCGCAGGCACCGGGGCCCGCGGATACGAGGGCGACGGCGGACCTGCCACGGAGGCAACCTTCGATGCCATCCATAACCTGGCGATTTTACCTGGCGGTGACATCCTCTTATCCGATCATGCCAATCACGTCGTGCGGCGGGTCGATGCAACCAACGGAACGATTTCGACCTTCGCCGGCACCGGCAAACAAGGGTTTTCTGGGGAGGGTGGACCAGCCTCTGAGGCCCAGATGAATGTGGTGATGTGCGTCACCCTGACACCTGACAAGTCGCGGTTGATGGTCGCCGATCTGGGCAACCATCGGATCCGTTCCATCGATCTGAAATCGGGTCAGATCACGACTCTGGCCGGTAACGGCCAACGGGGCGTTCCCACTGATGGGCAGCAAGCAACCGATGCGCCATTGGTCGATCCGCGTGCGGCGGCGATGGATGAGGCGGGCAACCTATACATCGTGGAACGCAACGGAAATGCATTGCGAGTCGTACGTCCTTCGGGCGTCATCGAAACGGTCGCCGGGACCGGACAGCCGGGCGATGCCGACGGTCCGGCCCTGAAAGCTCAATTCAGGGAACCCAAGTATCTGGCGATCGACCCGAATGGCAATGTATTTATCGCTGACGATATGAACCACACGATTCGCAAATACGACCCGGTTGCTAAGACGCTGACCACCGTGCTGGGCAAGGGTGACTTCAAACTCCAGCGCCCGCACGGCGTGACCGTCCGCGACGATTGGTTGTACGTCGTCGACAGCTACCACCACCGTGTGCTACGAATGCCGCTTCCCTAACGGGCTGTCGATTTAGCCTGAGATCGGCCGGCAATGGTGAGCCGAAGCCGTCGGGTAACGGGTAACGCGAGCCACGCGGCCGCTCTCGCGACTCGGCTCAAGAAATCAGCAGGTCGCCAACCACCGACGTCGGTATGCTCGCCAGGGCGTGGTCAGCACAACTAGCGAAAATGGCAGCCCATCGGACAGAAGGAGACACCGGAGTACTGGGGCAGGTTTTCGTTCAAATGAAACCTGCGTGATCGACGCTGACAGTGAGCCCTTTAGCCAAACAACGCGGCGATGGGTTTTCCCTGGTCCGTGATCGGGATCGGCCGTGATCCGTCGAACAGTTCGTGGGCCGGATTCATTCCGAGGGCTGCGTGGATCGTCGCGTGGAAGTCGGGGACAGAAACAGGGTTCTCGACGATGGACTTACTGACTTCGTCGGTCACACCGTAAGCACCTTGATGTTTCAGGCCGCCGCCAGCGAGGAGCAGACTGAAACAACTGCCCTGGTGTCCGCGTCCGCCACGACCATCGTATTGGGCGGGACGCCCGAACTCAGTGCCGATCGCGACGAGCGTCTTATCGAGGATGCCCTGCTGTTCCAGGTCGGTGATCAGAGCTGACAACGCAATGTCGAGTTCTTTGATGAGCAGGTGCTGGTTCTGCTGGCCTTCATTGTGGGTGTCCCAGCCGGTACCGTTGATGAAATTGAGGTTGTGGGATACTTCGACGAATCGCACGCCCGCCTGGACAAGGCGGCGGGCCAGTAGGCAGCGTTGACCGAACTCGCCACCGTAAGCATTTCGCACGGCATCCGGCTCGTCCTGCAGTCGGAAGTGACGCATGAAGTCGGGGCCGGCCAACCGCAGGGCTTCGGCCTGAGCAGTGCGGTACTGCGCGATCACAGAGCCCTCGGGGACACGCTCGGTCAGTGGCTGCAGAAGTTGACGACGCCGGTCGACACGAAGTGGCGTCACGTCTTCCGGTCGGGAGAAACCAGAGGGGCCGCTATCGGTATCAACGAGGTAAACGTAACCAGCCTTAGCACCTAGAAAACCGGGGCCGCGGCTGATGTTGGGGTAGCCGATCAGCATGTAGGCCGGGGCATCTGGGGTCACGGCACCACGCACATGGCCGATGATAGAACCGATCGAGGGATACGTGACGCTGCCGCTGATTAAACGGCCGGTGTGAACGAAGTTGGTGCCGAAGGCGTGTTCATCGACGAGGTGATGGTTCACCGTCCGCAGGGCGGTCAATCGATCGGCGAGCTTCGCAGTCCGGCTCAGGTGTTCGCAGAACTGCACTCCTGGCACGGCGGTATCGATCGCGTCGTACTCCGAACCGGCGAGCTTCGGTGAGGCCTTGGAGTTGCCTCGACGTTTGGGATCGAACGTGTCGATCTGCGACATCCCCCCGCCCAGCCAGATGAACACCACGTGTTCGGCCTTGCCTTTCGGGACGTTGATCGCAGTCGGTCGCGCGAGTGCCGAGCGACCGGCGAGAGCGGCCCCAGCGAGTGCGCCGGTGTGAGTGAGGAAGTGTCGGCGGTCCATGAGAGTGATCCAGTGGTTGAATGATTTCGCGTCCGCTGGGCATAACCCAACGAAAAAGCAACTACGGGGTATAAATCCATTCGGGTGCATTGAGGACGGCCCACAACATATCTTCCATGCGCAGCCGCCAGTCATCGTTCAAGGCATTCGTGGGAGGATCGCCGCGACGGGCATCGGCTTCCTTTTGCACTGCCAACGAATTGGCCGGACCATCGACGTGGTTCGACCAGCTCACGTAACGGACCGGTTCACGCTCGCCAGGGGTCGGCGGGATTCGTTTCGATTCGGGGATCACGCGTGTGTCGTAGCCCTCGGATAGGAATCGGACGTAGCGTTCTTTCTCTTCAGCGGATGGCCGCCGAGTGAGCAGTCTGAGGAAAACACGATCGACGAGTGCGTCGACGGATTGATCCTCCAATGCGAGTTGCGTGATTCCATGTCGATCACTGAGTCGCGTCAGCCAGATACTCATGACACCATTGGCGAAAATCGCAGGCTGCAGAATGTTGGACTCCGTGTCACGAAGACTCTGGGGGTCCTGCCGAGCACCGCGCCAGCCAAACGTCTTCAACACGCTCGTTACCGCTGTGATCCGGGGCAGCGACAAACTGGGCCGATCGCGTTCGTTTGAGCTCGAGGCGAGCATCCAACATCGCCGTGCCTTGCCAAGACTGATCGTGGTGTTGACGGCACGAACACTGTCGATGTCCAGGCTGACCTCTTCCAAATCGAATGGGGTGCCGGTCGCGTGAAAAGCGGAATCGACGATCTGCTCGGCCGTCAAACGCCGTGGTGCTGGCGAGACGAACAGCGGACTGGTTTGGGTGAGCGTCGGATCGGTCGCGCGTTGATACGCATGCGAATTCAAAATCATCCGGCTGACCGCCTTCAGATCATAACCGCCCGCGACGAACTCGTGCCCTAGCCAGCGCAGCAGGTCCGGATGCGAGGGACTGTTCTTTTCCCAGTCGGACACCGTGACGACCAGCCCCCGCCCCATCAATCGCTGCCAAACGCGGTTGACCATCACCTGGGCAAATCGTTCATTCTGCGGAGCGGTGATGAGGGCTGCCAATCGGTCGCGGGGGTTTTGGGGATCTTCCGCCAGTGCATCGGCGACCGATTCATGGCAGTAACGGCCGAACGGCCAGGCTGGATCGACTTCGGTTCCCGGTTCAAGGGTAACCTGAATCAGAGGCTTGCGTCCCGCCTGACTCAGCGGCCCCATGGGCACGCTGCTGGACGCGGGCAGCTTGATCGGCTGCTGTTTCAACAATGCCGCCAACTGTAGCAATTCCTCCTGCATCGACACGTGCGACGGGGCGTCGTGACAACGGGCGCATTTCATCTCGACGCCGAGAAATGCGGAGCTGACAATAATCCCCTTGGCCGCCATCGGTAGGTCGTTCTGCGTCGCTGTGCCGAAGCCAGCCGGTCCGCCATACCGCTCGCTGCCCTCCATGCGAATCAACTCGGTCGCGAAAAGGTCGGCGGGCTTGTTATCAAGCAGCGACTCGTACAGCCACCAGCGGAATGGACCGGTGTTGTTCAGCGTTGGGTTAATCATGTTCGGGTTCTCAGCGAGAACATCGAGCCAGTAACCCATCCAGTTATCTGCCCAACGAGGATCTGCCAATAGCCGATCAATCACTTGGACGCGGCGAGATTCCGGGTTGTCAGTGAGAAACACAGCGATCTCGGATTCGGTGGGCGGTACTCCGACGGTATCGAGGGTCACGCGCCGGAGAAAAGTGAGGTCCTCGGCGAGCGGATTGGGCTCAAAATGATCGACATCGAACTGCGGCCACGTGGCACCACCCTTGATCCAACGTTTCAACAGGGTGACTTCCTCGTCCGTCAACGGATCGCCCTTGGGCGGCATGACGATACCCTCGTCCGTCGAAGTGATCCGGTCAATCAGCTCACTCTCGTCGATGCTGCCGGGAACGATGGCCGAACCCTCGTAATCGCCACCTGCCAACACGGACATGGGATCGTCCAGACGCAGGTCACCTTGAGCCTTGACGCCTTGGTGGCAGTCGTAGCAACGCGTCTCCAGAAGTGGGCGAATCTCTTTGAAATAGTCGACGCCACCTTGGTCGCCCTGGACTGCGTCCTTCTTCACTTCAGCGATCCTCGCATTAATGAAATGATCGACCGCGTTATGGGCTGGATAACCATTGGCCGATTCCGGCACGGGAACCCTGTCGGTCTCCGCCAGCCACTCAGCGGCGGCGGTACGGCGGCGGTCCCAGTATTCGTGATTGGCAGCACGGCGTCCCGCACGGGCAGCGGCGTTCATGCGGGCGAGCCTGGCTCGGCGATCTGCTTCATACGCCTGCCAGCCTGCGTCCGTGTAATCCACCTCCCGATCCCCGGCAGTGAGCAGCGACCATGTTTCGCTGCCTTCCAGGGAGACGGCCACGACGGTCTCGCCGAGTTCGGGCCGGAAAGTACTGCTCCCCGTGATGCCACCCACCATCGTTTCGAGAATAACGAAATGCTCGCCGCCAGAGGTTTCGAATTCACACCAAGCATCGCGATTGCCGGGCGGCGCAAAGCGGAAGTCGGGACCGAGATCGAGATAATTGTCCTGTTTCGAAAGCAGCTCATACCCGCCGGGGTCGTGCGGTCGGGCCGACGTTTCGAGCAACTTCTTGGCGTCGATAAAAAGCCGACACACCCCACGACCACGCACCATCAGACGGTGTTTGCCAGCGGGTAAGGTCACTACCGCCGAAGCTCGCAAATGAGACGGATTGGCTCGATCTCCTCGGACGCCGGTTGCAACGTACCTGTGTGGAAGCTCAAAGAAACCAAAGACGTCTTCGTGATACGTCTCGGTGACCTGCGGTTCCTGCGGCCAGCTGTTGGCTTTGGGGACGCCTTCTTCGCTGATCTGCATCAACACCTTGCCGGCTGGAACCATCTCACGCGTCACTGCTGGCGGGGGCGGGACGAAGCGGTAGCGATGGGCGATTTCAGTCGGATCAAAGCCCTCGCGATAAATCGCCAGGTTGTCCAACGAACCCTGAAACGAGGAGGCTTCGCCGCGGGTATAGCCTGTGCCGATGACGAGGTCGTCGGCGTCCTGCACAGGCGGCAGATCCGTCGCGCCGCTCTCATCCCATTTGCCTGTCACCGGTTTCCCGTCGATCCAGGCTTGCAGACTGTCGCTCTTCCCAAACGTGAACTCGAGCGCCACATGATGCCAACCGGTCGCCGGCACGACCGGTATGCTCCACCAACGATGCCATGCACGCTCCTTTGTCTCTGGATGCTCGCTCGTAAAGAGCAATCCGAATTGGGCACCATCGCTCGTTCCCTGAAAGCGGATGGAATAGTTTTGATTGTTGTCAGCGAAATCGTCTCCGTGCTTGGGATGGCGTCCCTTGCCCAGAACGTAGGCAGTCTGTCCCGCACGGAGCGTTCTGAATTTCACCCACGTTTCAAAGGCGAACGTATCGCCGCTGCCGAATCGAACATTGGGGACACCGCCACGCTCGTGATCCTTGATCAAAATCGAGCCCTTGTGTCCGGTGAAGGACATGGCTGCATTGCCGCTATCGAATCCGGGATACTTCGGAGGTTGTGGACCCTCGACCGGTGTGCCGGGTTTTCCCAGCCACGTCCCTGTCTGGGGTTCGCCATCGAACCGCCATTGCACCACGGGTTCCGCCGCGAGGGCCTGGCCGGCGGTCGCCAAAATCAAGAGGGCGAGTGTCGAGACGACTTTCAGACGGACTGGAAATGGATGGATATTCCGTGAATCGTCGATTTTAACTTCTTTCCAACCGAGTCTCATTTTTCGTCTCCTCAATCCTGTCGGAGGATCCTCCGGCGAGAACAACAGGGGCGACAACGACCTCATTGTCGAGTGCGCCCTGGGCAAATAAACCACCAGTATACCCCAGGCCGAGGGATCGATGCTCAGTGCCAACGTCCTGAACCGCAGCGATGTTGGATCCTGTGGCAATCTACCATGAAATGCAAGTCGCCCGCGGATGATCGCCCTTTCACACGATGCGGCGCCATCATCGCTGATCTCGTTACTCTCGCTGATCTCGTTACTCTCGCTGATCTCGTTACTCTCGCTGGTCTCGTTACTCTCGCTGGTCTCTTGCTGCCTGCCGTTCGGGCTCGTCGACACCGGTCGCTTTGTCGACACGGCCTCCGCGTTGCTGCTCGCCACTTTTCGACAACGCCTCTTTTCGCTTATTGATTTCTAAGCGTATTCGCTGGATTCCCAACCCGCGCCACGCTATCGTCATTTGTATTAATGTGTCCGAATTCCGAGGAGCACCATGACATTGAAACAATTCATTTCGCGACGGACCGCCGTCAAAAGCACACTCACAGGGCTTTCGGCCGTCGTTGCTGGAGCAGTTCTGCCCGGGAAGCACTTGCATGCTGATCAGGACGAGGCGACAGCCATGGCCGACCCGAGGGTTCGTGGACCGTTTCCGATTCTGTCAACGCCGTTTACGGATTCGGGAGAGGTCGATTACGACGTCCTCGCGACGGAAGCAAAGTTCGTTTCGTGGGGTGGTTGCCCGGGAATGATCTGGCCCCAATCGGGAGACAGTGTCGATCTGTTGACGATGGATGAGAAGATGCATGGGATGAAAGTGTTGGCCGAGACGGCTCGGAGTCTTCCCACCGCGCTGTGCCTCGGCGTCCAGGGGAAAAACACTGACGAGATGCTCGCATTTGCCGAGCACGCTGAATCCTTGGAACCGGACGCCATCATCTCTCGACCACCCGATTCCGGGAAGTCCGAGAAAGATCTGCGGCAATACTGGAGAGCCCTTGCGGCGGTGGCCAAACGGCCAGTCATTCTCCAGACAACCGGAGGCGTTGCCTATCGCGGGCCACTTCCTTCACCGGAGCTAATGATTGAACTGGCAGCCGAGTTCCCGCACTTTGGGTACATCAAGGAAGAGGCAGGCGACGTTTTAGGGCGAATGCGTACCTCGCTTGCCGCCATGCCTCCGGTGCGCCGCGTGTTTAGTGCACGCGGTGGATTCCATTGGCTCCAAGAGGCACAGCTCGGATCCGAAGGTGTGATCACAGAGCGCGCAGCATACGCCGACGTTCTGACCCGCATCTGGGAATTGCAGCAAAGCGGTGAAGACCCGAAAACTCTCGAAGACGTGTTCAACAAGTTCATTCAAATGGTCAAGGTAAAACCGGGCAGTCTGCGCGGTGCGAACTTGACCATTTGGAAGAAGCGAGGTGTCTTCAAAAACTTGGTATCTCGCGAATACGGACCAGGAAAATCGACGCCTGCCTCGCCAATCGTTTCCGAACTCAAACTGAGCAACGAACAGTTGGCAGAGGCGGATAATCGCTTTGAGGCACTGCATCCCTACCTGAAAGAGGTCACCCCTGATTTATCCTCGTCAGTGTAACGACCTTCGACAGAAGTTAGACGTCGGACGTTTCCCACGCTCTGGCGAGCGTGGCAAGGATGCCCGTCGGTCCCTCGACCGAAGCTGCCAAACACGTCCTGATCGAATCCAGAAACCCACCAAACCTTCAAGTGATCAATCATGAATCGACCGACTCGCCGTACGTTTTTAAAACAGGTAACGGCAAGCGGCATTGCTGCCTCAGCAACGATTTCCGGTACCAAATCGTCTGGTCAAGTCATCGGCGCGAACGACCGGGTTCGCGTCGCCGTCGCCGGAATCAATGGCCGTGGGCAAGTCCACATGGGCGTTTTCGGCGAGATGAAGAATGTGGAAATCACCCATCTGGTCGATCCCGACAGCCGGCTATTCGCCTCGCGAAGTGCCGCAGTGGAACGGCTCACAGGGAAAAAGCCAAAGTGTGTGCAAGATATCCGCGAAGTACTCGATGACCAATCGGTCGACGCGGTTTCGATCGCGACGCCCAATCACTGGCACGCATTGATGACCATTTGGGCATGTCAGGCCGGAAAGGATGTCTACGTCGAGAAACCTTGCAGTCACAATATTTCCGAAGGTCGTCGAATGGTCGAAGCGGCCCAGACGCATAACCGTATTGTCCAACACGGCACACAGTGGCGTTCCGATCCCAAATGGCAGGCGTATACAACCGACATTCGAGAGGGCAAGTACGGCAAGCTCCAGACCGCCAATATCCAAATCTTTCGCCCTCGCAAAAGCATTGGCTTTCAAAACCCAGTAACACCGCCGCGTGAATTGGACTACGACCTGTGGACCGGACCGGCGCCGCTGAATCCCTATCGAACCAATCTCGTTCACTACCGCTGGCATTGGATGTGGGACTATGGCGACGGGGAGATTGGAAACCTGGGTGCACATGAATTTGAAATGGCTCGCTGGGCGATGCCCGCAAGTGCCAACCCCAAGTCCGTTGTCAGCCTGGGAGGTCGCTACGGATACGAAGATCAGGCAGAGACCCCCAATACCCAGTTAACGCTATATGATTTCGGCGATGCCAAATTGGTGTGTCAACAACGCGGACTACACTTCGACGATCCATTGAAAATGAGCATCGATTTCCATACCGACGAAGGGGTCATCAAAGAAGGTAAGTTCTATCTTCATGGGCAGAAGGCAGGAGAAGTGATCGAGGGAGCTCCGTTGAGTGGACTTCCGCAAGATTACGCCCGTGACCACTTTCAGAACTTCATCGATTGTGTCCGTAGCCGCAAAAGCCAAGACCTCGCTTCGGATGTTCTGGATGGGCACCGAACGGCTGCTGTGGCGCACCTGGGCAATATTTCTTATCGTCTGGGTGAGGAGGCTTCGTTCAGCAACCCGCCCCAGCAACTTGCTGACAACCAGCTTGCTTCGGGATCCTTTAACGACATGAAACGGCATCTGGCCAACGTCGCAGGCTTGGATTTGTCGAAAGCGTCCTATCGGCTCGGTCCCACGCTCCAGTTTGACGCAACGACGGAAACCTTCGTGGACAGTCCCGAGGCGAACCAACTGCTGAGCGGAAACGACAGGGCCGGCTTTCAATTGCCACCTCTTACCAGTTAAGGATACCAGGAACAATAAGTGACGGGTATTCTAAGCACATGGGTGGAATCGAGACGCTGTTTTTTGACTTTGACTTCCATGCTTTGCAGCAGGGTGTCGGTAACGCCTGCGAAGATCTCCTCACTGATCTTCTCGTTGCTTTGCATTCGAGCGATGTAGCGTTCAATGGTTCGCTGAGTGACTTCGGTGCTTGGCTCCAAGTTCAGTGCGTACTGGATGTCGGTTCGGAACAGCAGTGCTTCGTGGGCCTGGGGGACAGTCCAACCTTGAAAGTCACGGATCCAAAGGAGCGCGATGATCGCGTGCAACTCAAAGGTTGGTCGTCCTTGATCGTCACTGAGATGCTCACCGACGAGCCCGATGGGCATCTGCTCCAAGAGCACGTCGCGAAGGAGGCCCTGCCATCCGTTGTCGATCATCTTTCGCCCCATGGGGCCGATGACGCCCTCGAACGGGTCGAAAAGTCTTTGCTGCGTAGGTAGTTCAATGGTTTTCACTGACTAACCGACCGCTCGAAGAAAAAAGCTAAATCCAGACAGCAAAAGGCAACGCATCTCGCCCACGAAAGAAGCCGGTAGCATGAGACTTTTGTCGGTTGCGTCTGTTAAAGATCCTGTTCTGGATGGATCTTTAACAAGATCCACTACGCCAGTTATTGATCCCGCGTTGCTAAACTTGTTGCCGTTTTCCGTGCCTCGGAACTGCACTTTGTTGTGTCGCTACGCTCGCCGGAGCGTGGAGCACGAGCGCAGCCTTAATCGCGAGTTTCTGGTTTCGCAGTTAGCAGGGCAAGCAGGTCGGCGACGGCTTGCGGTGTAAGAACTTTTTCTAGCCCCTCAGGCATCAATGATTTTCCTGACGCTCGCAATTCCTCGATCTCCGTGCGCAGAATGGTTTCGTGTTTTCCTTCGTTGGATAACAGTGTGATGCTGCTTCCGGTTTCGGTTGCTAACAATCCGCTGTGGACACGACCATCGACCGTGACGACGAGATAGGTCAAGTAGCGGGCCTCCACTTCGGCACTGGGGTCCATGATGTTGGCCAGCAAGGTGGTTGGTCTCTTGTCGGTGATCGAGGCCAGGTTGGGGCCCACGTCGTGGCCGACGTCGTCAAACCTGTGACAGGCCGCGCAACTGGTCGCGAACACTTTCCGTCCGCGTTCGACATCGCCGGTCAATGCCAACGCAGCTTGGTAGTGTTCGATAATCTGCTTGCGATCGGGGCTGGTCGACGCAGTGAAGGCTTCCGTCCACGCCGTTCGCAGCGCATCGTCTTTCGTTGCCAGCAGGCGTTCTCGCATCGAGGGACTGATTTCGCCACTGGAAACTTGTCTCGCGACAACGCTTGTTAGCAGCACGTTGCTCCATCGTGTACGACTCGCCAGCACGTCCAACACTCTCGCTCGCAATGACGGGCCATAGGACTGCCATCCTGCCAATATCACCTCGGCGATCTGCGGATCGTCCTGGAGTGCCAAGCGATTGACGACAGCCAATTGCAGATCGACTGCGGACTGTGGCACCAATAACTTCGACAATCGCCGCATATCGTCTGCATACACGTCGTCCTGCCGCAATAACAGTCGTAGCGAAGCGGCGGTCAGCGGCGTCAGCCGTTCGGAAGTCGCGGAGACGGAGGCGCGAGCCTGATCGATCGATTTGTCGATCAGTTGTTGGTGGTCCGTCGTCAGCTGAGTAACCGGCCAGTTTCGTTTTGCGAGTCCATCCAACAGATCTGCCAGACCGGAAAGTTGCCACGGCTCGAGCGGGCCGCTCGCACGATCGCTGATTCGCATGATCACCTGACCGATAGCCGCTGCATCGCCGAGGGCCGCGACCTGCCCGAACAACTGGTGTTGCAAACGGCGTTGAGGTTCCGCAGAATCCGCCGCATCGGACGACAACGCAATCGTGGACGTCAGTACTGCCGCGATATTGCGTTGGGTCAGCGAGCTCATGACGTTCGCGAGGATGTAATTTTCATCCGCTGAATCAACCGCCAAGCGGGCCAGTAAATGTGCGGCCAGCGGCTCATCGTAGGCACCCAGCGTCGCGGCCAGTTGTAGTCGCACTTTGGCGTTGGGGTCCTCGACAAGCGGCTTCAGCCGCCGGACGTCGACGGTATGCTCAGCCGCCAGACGTACGGCCTGACGACGAACGCCGGCGTGCGGATCTTGCAGTGCCGACTGCAAGATATCGGTGCTGAGGGTTTGCATGCCGTCGAGTGTGCAGAGGGCTTGCAGCCGCTGCTGCGGCGTTTCGCCCGCCATGGCAATCGACTCGATCTGCGGTATCGAGGCGGCCTCTTTTCGGTGGACCAAGTTTTGTTGTGCCGCATCGCGTTGCCAACCGTTGGAACTTGACAGAGCGCTCAGCAAGCCGGCGGTCGAAGGGGCGATCCGGGACGCGGTAAGCGGTTTGCCGGTAGGCACGACGCGATAGATACGGCCACGATTTTCACCCAGCCGGTAGTAGGGCCGCAGCTCGTCTTTTCCGGTTTGCGGCAGCCATTGCGGATGTTCGATCATGTAGCGATACATGTCCACGATCCATAGTGCCCCGTCGGGCCCAGTGCGAGCCATCACGGGGCGGCACCAACGGTCTTGACTGGCGAAGAAATCGAATTCTGCCTCAGCCGGATCGCGGTGAAAGGTGAAACTAACTCCGTCGTCAGTGATGATGTTGTGTTGGACTAAATTATGAAACGGCTCGCACGTGAACGCATGTTGTTGGTTGTCAGCACGCGGGAACAGCACGTTGTCGCGATAGATGATCGCTGAGCACGCGGATGTGAAGCGGCCCGATTGGTCAAAGTTGTGGAAACGCTTTTGCAGCTGCGCCGCAGGGTAGACCGGTGGGTTGCTGGGCGTTACTACCTGCTGTTTGGGATCCGGTGGAGCGAAGTGTGGGTTGCGGCGAATATCTTGATCGGCCAGCACATAGTGCCACAGCGGAAGACTATTCTGCACTCCAAACCAGTTTCCCCAGTCGTCACGATTGCGACCGTATTGCGAGGGGCCACTCTGCGGGTCGATGTCACCGCGATCGGGCCGGATGCGAAAGTCGCGGCTGCCAATCTGGTGAGCCTGGCCCGTCTGCACCGAGGTGATTTGATTGCCTTCTCCGTAGCCCGAGTGGTGGCTGCCACTGGCACAGTGAACCCAGTTGTCCAGCCCCCAACGCAATCCGTTGACTCGCAACTGCTGATTGCCTTCTAGAAATCCGCTGAACATGCTGCGGCGGATATCGGCCTTGCCATCGCCTGTGCTGTCTTCCAAATACAGAATCTCGGGCGCGGCGGTCACCAGCACGCCGTCACCCCAGACCAGCAGCCCATTGGGAAAAGAAAGCCCATCGGCGAACAGCGTTGACGAATCGTAACGGCCATCACCGTCATCGTCTTCGAGCACACGAATGCGCCCTCCCGGTTTGCCCTCCCCGTCCATGCCCAGCGGATAGTCCGCCATTTCAACGACCCACAGCTTGCCGTCGAGTCCCCAGTCAATGGCGACGGGGTCTTTCACGAGCGGTTCGCTGGCGACCAACTGGACTTCGAACCCATCTCGAACGTGAATCTTTTCAAGGGAGGCCTCGGCCGCTGTGGGCTCGAATTCCTGCGGCGTTTCCGTTTTCAATTGGGCAATCGGTTTTGTGCCCGCAGTGGCAAAGTGAGCTCCCACTTCGTCGGCTGAAAGGGTTCGATCGTATACCGAGACCTCGTCGATCATGCCCTGGAAATTTGCGTAGTTATCGTTGCGGCCACCGATTTGAATTTCGGGACAGCCGTCGGGGTAGGTTTTGGCTAGCTGGCCGTTGATTTCAAGTTCACCGTTTAAGAAAACTTTCACTTCGCTTGCGTCACGGATCAGCACGACGTGGTTCCAGCTATCGGTTGCCAGTACGGTTTCGCCGCTGAGTAATTCGCCCCGTTCGTTGCCGTTGTACAACAGCAACCGCCCCGTCGATGAGTACGTGCCGCCGATGGCCAGACTATCACCGGGGGCGCCATTGGCACCGTCGATGCCGCGTGTAAACAGGTACCCAGTGACCGGACGGTTGGTGTGGGGCAGTTGATTGCAAAGCCAGAACTCGATGCTGTATTGGTTTTTCAAGTGAGGGACATTGGCCAGCATGCGGCCACCCGAGAAATTTGCCTGCGACGTCCCTGGTTTGCGGGGCCCTGACCTCGGTTCGTACTTCGCATCGTGGGCTGCCTGTTCGTCACTGGCGGCGTTTCGGTTACTGTCATGTAGCCGCCAATAAGCAATTGGCTGCGATTTTCGAACCGCCTCGGCGTACTCTTTGAGAGCTCCGGCGTCCGACGGTTTTTCACCGCGCACGACCGGTTTCGCCTGTGTCTGGGGAGCTTTTATGTTCGAGGCACGATAGGCGTCAACCATCTCGTTCACCGAAAGCGGGCGCGCGAACAAGGCGATTTCGTCTAGTTTGCCATCGAAATTGCCAAACGAAAATTCGGCAGACGCTGACTCGGCCGAGCGCAACGACGTTTGCAGTTCCGGCTGGGCGTTGCCGTCTAAATAAATCCTGACGTCGTCGGCATCGCGGACCAAGGTCACGTGATGCCAGGCCTGACTCACCAGGAGCGTCGATCCCACGTGCTGCTCGGAGCCTTCCTGCTCAGCGGATCCGCTGCGAATGGCAAGCACCGGCAAACCCTCATGGGTGCTGACAATCGACAACGACTCTTGTCCCGCACCAGACCCACGGGAAAACAAAGTTGCCGACGGATTTTCACTGCCGCCAGGCAACCCGCTCCAAAACCACATCGACAGACTGTAGTTGGCAGGCAGATCGGCAACGTTTGCCTGCATCGAACCGCCAGCAAAATAGACGCAGCGATTGGTGGATTCCCACGTTCCAGTATCAGGGGAATCCTGCAGGGACCCGACCTGCAGGTCGGGTCCCTGCAGGTACAGTGCCACACCACCGTCGAACTGCGCAGGGTGATTGCCGGTCGCGTCGACAGCCTGGTCAGCGACCATGTCGCCCAGTCGCCAATAAGCAGCGGGCTGGGCTTTCATCACTGTCTGGGAATACGCATTCGACGGATCGATCAGGGCTCGTCGCGGTTTTCCCGATACGGACTCCAGTAACGTTAAAACCCGTTCGACGATCTTCGGCTCCGCTTCGACTTCGAGACCGGCGGTTCGCGCCGGCCAAGTCGTGTATCCCCCCAGACGATGCTGTTCCGGTGGCGGAATGTAACCTTCGGCGCCATTGGCAAGTTCCATGTTGAAGGTACTTACCAGGGGGCTCTGTTGTTTCAGTTTCAGGCCCGTGATTCCGTACACTTCGTTGGGCAGTGCGGTGATGCCCAGATCGCCGATCCGCAGGGCTTGCAACACCACCTCGGTTTCCTGGTTTTCATGAATCCATTCCGCCTGCTGGGCGTAAACTTCTGATCGGTCTTTGGGCGGTGCATCACCACGTTGCTCGTTGATCGGCTTGGCCCAGGCGAGTCGTTCGGCGTCGGGGACTCGTCTTCTTAGCTTCATTCGCGATTCGGCCATCGCGATGGTCAGATCCGATCGATGTTCGATCTCTCCCCAAGCCTTCAACGCTGTTTCAGCAATCGCTTTCGCGTACTCCGTGCGGTCGATGCGTTGTTGCGGCTTGCCATAGTCCATCCAGTGCAAATCGCCGCTGGTGCCTTGCGATAGGATGCCCACGAAGTGACCAGGCGACGCGTCGGCGGTCTCGGCGATTCGCGATTCCAGCAAGCCAGCGACTTCGCCGAAGTAGTCGGCCGAAAATCCGGAACCCTGACCGAAGTAGTGCATCGAGTAATTGGCCAGCAAGCACAGCGGAGCGTCATCCGCGGCAGCCACCACGCTCAGCAAGGAAAGTTGCGGATCAATCGGGCCCGCGGGACTGACATACGCTGGATTCAAATAGCCGGGATGCATCATGGCGCGGACGTTTTGCTGACCAAAGGGATCCGTCCCCATGCGGTCGCTGCGGGTGATCCAGCGACGGCAATTGGTTTGCTCATGGGCGTCAACGGCCGTCCAACCAATCTTCGCCGGTTGCAATTTCCCATGCGCCGAAACGATGGCTTCAGCGACTCGTGGCACGACGTATTCGACATAGGCTTCATCGCGACTGGTGCCCAAGCAATACGCCATTGCCGAGGGAGCGGAATGCGTGTGGGTGGCACTGATCAGGATCCGATTGGCGGGCAAGTCTATTTGTTTCGTCACTCTCGACTTGATCGCATCGCAGATGTCAGTGGGCAACATGCACGAATCGACAATCGTGATCGCGATCGTTTCATCGCCATCGGACAGCACTAAACACCTCGCGTGCAATGGATCGGCGACCCGCGTGTCGGTAGCCTGCAGGAACCCTCCATTGCGGATGGCAGGAAGCGCGCGAGGCGAAATGTCAACGGACGACGCTCCGGCACGCAATGTGTCGTCAGCAGAGGCCAAGCTGATGGGGCATACCAGCCATATCAACAACGTGGAAAATAGAATTTTCATGAGCGTTGAAGCACTATCGATGGTTAAGGTTTGGCTGGCGGTAGGACTGTCGCACAGCGGGTGGGGGATCGAGTGTAACCTATGGCGAGGAGGGGAGGGACGCACGGCAACACCATCTCGCCTGAGTCCCCAACGGAACGACTTGATCGGATGTGCTTTCGCCCAACTGAGAAACTTGATTGGGATGCAGCGTTTGTTCGCATGTTGGAGATGGCAATGTTATGCTTTGATTCCGATACGAATTCGCCCCCCGCCTCTCAACCCCGCCTCTCAACCCCGCCCCGCATCCCACCTTCCGAGAAAATCAACATGAACTTGTCTCGCACTCCGTTTCCGTTGGCAATCCTGACCTCCGCAATCATTCTGAACGCATCGCTCGCGGCGGAACCTGATCCGTGGAAGGTGTATCCCGGTGGGTTGCCGAGCAGCGCCAACGCTTTGCGTTACAACATCGATGCCAACGTCGAAGCCAGTCGTCAACACGCGAATCCAGTGGGGCTAGAGGACTGGGAGAAGGCGAAAGGATCGCTCGCCGCTAAGTTGGACGAAGCGATTGGTTTGTCACCGCGGCCCGCTAAAACGCCACTGAACGCCCGGGTGACAGGGCGGGTAGAACGGGACGGTTATACGATCGAGAATGTCGTCTTTGAGAGCTTCCCCGGTTTCTACGTGACGGCGAATTTGTATGTTCCAACGGACGTGGAGGGACCGCTGCCTGCAATCGTGGTGACTGCAGGGCATTCCATGGAAGACGGCAAAAATTACGATCTCTACCGGACTGCGCAGATCGGATTGGTTCGGCAAGGTTACGTCGTGCTGGCGTATGATCCGATAGGACAAGGCGAACGAAATTTGCCCGGGTACTCGCACCAAGTCAGTTACCCCGCGTTGCTCGTCGGACACACCAATTTGCGTTACATGCTCTGGGACAGCATCCGGTCGTTGGACTATCTGCAGACTCGCCCAGAGGTCGATCCGAAGCGGATCGGAATCGCTGGCAACTCTGGTGGTGGGCTGAATACGATGTACGCGATGCCGATCGATAGTCGATTCGCTGCCGGAGCGTCGTTCTGCTGCCTGTGCTCCTACGAAGCATGGATCAAGGATGGCGGCAATCATTGCATTTGCAACCATCTGCCGGGTATCGCCCGCAACATGGAGCAGTTTCAGTTCGTGGGGCTTGCCGCACCACGTCCTTTCCTTGCTGGCAACGGTCAAAAGGACCCCATTTTCCCGATTGCCGGAACTCGCGATACGATTCGCCGCGCCGAACAGATCTATGCTCTCTACGATTCAGCTGACCACGTGGCGCTGCGAGATGTCCCAGCCGGCCATGGTTGGTCGAAACCACTGCGGGAAGCTGGTTATGGATGGTTCAATCGTTTTCTGCAGGGACGTGGCGATGGTTCGCCCGTTAGTGAACCCGAAATTGTGCTGGAAGACAAAAAGTCGGAAGACCTTCAAGTTTTCAAAGACGGTAAATTCCCGTCCGATGCCAAGAGCTACGTCGACCTGGTTCGCGAGGAAGCGAACCGACTGGTGTCTGGGTATCCGAGCGTACCGAGCGACTCGGCCGGTTACGCGGCCTGGTCAGAAAACCTACGCGAACAGCTTTGGGAGACCCTGGGCGGTAAGCCGCTGCAGGTCACCTCACCCGCCGAAGAGCACGGAACGTTCGACTGGGACGGTCACACGATTAAGCGTCTTACCATTCGCACCGAGCGTGAGTTGGAAGTACCCGCTCTGTTGATCCAACCCGAGAGTTCCCAAACACCGTTGCCGTTGGTGATCGTTTTAGACTCGGAGGGGAAGCAGGCGGCGATGAAATCGGAAACGGTTCGCCGATTGCTCGAACAGCCGATCGCCGTCCTGGCTCTCGATGTGCGGGGGATCGGAGAAGGGGTGGTCGATGCCAATCAATGTGCCAGTGACGCGATCGTGCTGGGTCGCCCCCTGCTGGCTCAACAGGCTTGGGATGTGATCATCGCGGCCCGCACGCTTTCGGACCAGGAAGGCTTTGGGAAAGTTGCTGTGTATGGACGTGGCAGTAGCGGGTTGGTTGCTCTGCTGGCGGCAGCCCTGTCCGATGAGATCGACGCAGTGGTCACCGAGCGGACCCTCGGCAGCTTTGCCGATGCGATCGCTGATCCATTGCCGCAACCGTTGTGGGTCTACGCTCCGAATATTCTCAAAGTAGCAGACGTTCCCCAACTGGCGGCACTGTGTGCACCTCGCCCCCTGATGTGCGTCAGTCCTGTTGACGGCAACAACAAGGATCTCTCCGAGGATCGCCGCAAATTGCTATTCGATTCGGCTCAGTCCGGCTACAGCACCACCAGCGCCACATCGGCTCTGCAGATTGCATCGGGCAACGAGGCGGAACAAGCTGCGAGCGATTTCCTGATTAATGCGCTCAACCAGTAGCGTGTTCGTCCGGTTTCTTGACCATCTCGTCGAAACCCTTTCTCGATCCCTTCAAGCATCGCGTGGAGGGATCCAAAGGGGGCGTTCCCGGTAGACTCGCTGACCTAGCGGCGAGCGGCGGGGTTATTGGCATCGAACGGGAACTTTGGCTCATCAGACCGAAGTCGCTTCGGGCGAATGAGCCGAATTTTCCTCAAAATGCGGGAATAGTCGGTCATAAAAGAGTTCACTCGGATAAGTAACCATGTGAGGCATCTTTTTGTGGAGAATTTTGTGGACGAGACAACCCGACAAGCGACCCGACAATGGACATTGGCCCAGCCAGCCGTCTCGGCGTTCATTGCGTCGGTGGTCCGTGATTTCCGCGATCGTGACGATGTTCTGCAGAACGTCGCGGTCGCCGTCATCGAATCCTTTGATTCCTATGATTCCAATTCGCCATTCATCCCCTGGGCGATCGGTATCGCGCGGCGGCAGGTAGGGCTGTATTTGCGGCGTCGGGGGCGAGATCCGCTGGTGTTTGACGACGACGCGGTTGCTTGCCTTGCGGTCGCATTTCACGAAGAAGCACAAGAACGCTCACGGGCACTCGATTTCCTGCAGGACTGCCTTGGCTCCCTGGATGGCCGTGCGAAACAGTTGATTGGGCTGCGGTACCGGGACGATATGAAGCCAGCGGCGATCGCCTCTCGAGCTGACATGACGCCAAATTCAGTCGCCAAAGCACTGCAGCGAGTTCGGGATCATCTCAGAGACTGCATTGAACGCAAGTCGCTGGAGGCGAGCGTTTCATGAGCATTGATTCCCAGGTTTAGAAATCTACCGATTCCAGAAATCTGGCATGCGATCGATTTCGATCGATAGCGACAGCGAGACAATAAAACGCGTTGAATCAAAAGTAGCTACCGTCGCCAAAACGGTGGAATCCTCGTTCTGGCGAACGTAGCGACTCGGGTTATTCATTCGTGATCGATAAACCCTGGGGGGATCGCCAAGTGCGACGCGATTCGTTTCATTCTCCACGCGTCTCGCGCAGGAGTAACGATTACCTGATCCACGTGCCCCTTACCGCCTTACTTGAGATCGATTTGTACGGAATCGATCGTTCCGGAAAAGGGAAACGGTGTCTCGTAGTTGCCGACGGCGCCACCGGTATCCTGGCCGACCTGAAGTCCGTCTTGCGGTTGTTCGCTTAGGCTGCCCGGACGCATGTTTGTCGGGACGTTCTGCCCATTGATTCGAAGACGAAGCGGCCCTTTTTTCGGGAGCTCGGCTTCGATCGTTGTCTTCCCTTTGGGTTTGATTTCACTGGCCAGGAGATTGCGTTTTCCGGATCGTGTCACCACCAGGTGCACCTCGCCGTTTTGAACATAGATTCCCCATCCGTGCGACGATCCCCCTTGAGCGATGATGGAGCCATCGCCTTGGATATCGGCAACCGCTTTGACGTGCAGGGTGCGGTTCGGGAGGAACGGAGCAGAGGACGATGGCAGCGTCTGTTCTCCTTTCAGCTGAAAATGCATCTGCTTGCGGTTCAATGCTTGCGCATGTCCTCCCGGCCTTGCCGGAGACAACGGCAACACGTCGGATCGCTCTGCGTACTGTTGCCACAGATCGGCCAGTTCTTTCACCAGGTCCGGGTTCTGTTCACTCAGGTTATTTTGCTCACTTCGGTCCTTTGCGATGTTGTACAGTTCCCATTCTCCTTTTGTCCCTTTGGCAACCAATTTAAAATCCCCTTTGCGTACGGCCCGGTTGCCTTCATGTTCCCAGTAGATGGCCTCGCGTTGGATACTCCCACCGGTGAACAGCGGGACCAAGCTCTTTCCTTGAAGCGGCTTAATCGTGTTCTGGTTATGGAAGGTTTTGGGGTAGGTGCCCTCTGCAACATCGATCGCCGTCGCCATTAAGTCCACCAGGTGGCTGGGGGTGTTCTCTAAAGAACCAGGGCGATTGATTTTGCGGGGCCAATGGACAATCAAAGGTGTCGAGATTCCGCCTTCGTGGACCCAGTGTTTGTATTCGCGAAACGGGGTATTGGATACGGTCGCCCAGACTTTGCCGTAGCCGATCGCTGTGTCGGCTGGTCCTGCGAGGCTACCGACGCCGGTACGCGTTGGGAATCCCTCGCGTGATTGCTGGGGGGTCATGTCCGGTTGAATCCACTCGTCGGGAAGTGCCGGAAGAGAAGGCGTTTTCGCACGCGGTCCTCCCTGCCCCCCTCGCCCATAGTTTTCTGCACAGCCGCCGTTGTCTTGGAAGAAGCAGATCATCGTGTTCTCTAATTGACCGGTCTCTTCAAGGGCAGCGACGATCCGTCCGATTCCACGATCCATGCTATCGATCATGGCCGCGTAGACCTCCATATTGCGCTTGTCCCACTCCCATTCTTTCTCGTTCTGCCAGTCCGCAGGAATCGCCCAATTGACGGTGCTGTCTTCGTCGATCACTCCCAATTCGATCATTCGCTGATAACGCGCGTTGCGAACCGCAGCATAGCCCGCGTCATATTTGCCTTTGTACTTTTCGATATCCTTTTCCAATGCGTGCATCGGCCAGTGCGCCGCAGTGAAGGAAACATACAAGAAAAACGGTTCGGGGTTCGATTGGGAAGAGTGCTCACGGACATAACCCGCCGCATGATCGGCGATGGCGTTCGTGTAATAATAAGTTTCGTCTTCGCGGTCAGCAGCCGTGTATTCGGGATCCGCAAACGGCGAGATGAATTCGTTCCCGCGGGTCAGCGTATTGGGATCAAAGAAACTGCCGGCACCATGGATCGTGCCGTAAAACTGGTCAAACCCGCGCTGCAAGGGCCAGTTTTGTTTCTCGGCGGGCGATGAGGGAGCGACCGTTTGGGTAACGTGCCATTTCCCCGCCATGTAGGAACGATAGCCCGCCGACTTGAGCGCCTCGGGGATCGTCACGCAGTGCCGGTTCAGCTCGCCTCGGTAACCATCGAAACCGCGGTCTTCCATCATGTGTCCGATGCCCGCTTGGTGCGGGTATAGGCCGGTCAGAAGGCTGGCTCGAGTCGGGCAACAGCGTGCTGTGTTGTAGAACTGGGTAAATCGAATTCCGTCCTCAGCCAGGGCATCAAGGTTCGGGGTCTCAATTTCACTTCCATAACAACCGATGTCGGAGTAGCCCATGTCATCAGCCATGATATAGATGATGTTGGGACGATCGGCGGCCTCGGCTTTCAGCGGTGTTGCCTGCAGCGTTTGTGCGACGAGGACCGCCACGGCAGGAATGGCGAGCGCCGTTATTCGGCGTCGCAGCTGACGCGGGAATGTTGGGCGGCAACCGCTGACCGCGTGACCATCGGCCCGCATTTTGGAAAACAAGTTGAGCATGTTGAATCGGAAATTTCGGATGGTGAATGTGGTTTGAACTCTGAGGTCTACGGGGTATCCATCACAATGATGGCCCGCCGCGGATGCATCCTGCGTCTAAAAAGAGCGGGGGGCCACGGGCGGCTAAATCGATGTCGATTCCTGGGCGGCAAGCCTGTGAACTCGATTCGCAGCCACAGTTTCGTTTCTGGCATCAGGTCCTTCAGTTTAACCGCGTGGGCTTCGCACCGCACGGAGTTGCCGAACGCCTACGTCGATGCCCTGCGAGGTTGCTGGTTCTGCTGAATCGACAATCGTTGCAACGCCCCGAACGGATCCATCGTTATGACTCAAAAATGTGATCATCGATCCTTGCGAAACTGGGAGGATGGGGAAGCACTCTCAGCTCTCTCGAATGCCGGATGCATTCGACACTGGGGTTGAATTCCTGTTACACTGAATGTCCCGCCAGCGGTAAATCCGCTCACCCCCCCCGCCTGTGATCTCAACATGCGACAGGAGTTCGTTGATGCGATCCCACTCCATTTTAACCGCAGTGTTTCTATTCGGTTTGTCACTTCCCTTATGGGCAGATTCCGACCAGCACGCGGTCTCCGACAGCGTTTCGTTTGAAGAAGACGTACGCCCTATCCTAAAAGCTCATTGTCTTGAGTGCCATGGCGAAGGGGACGAGACCGGTGGCGAATTAGATCTCCGTTTGAGTCGATTCATCGTTGTAGGTGGCGACAGCGGGCCCGGAGTGGTCGCCGGTCGCCCCGACGAAAGTCCGCTCATTGAGCGGACTGCTTCGCAAGACATGCCGCCGGGAGACGTGAAGTTGACAGCGGAGGAGGTTGATGTCCTGCGTCGCTGGGTTGCATCGGGCGCGAACACGCTACGGCCTGAGCCAGAGTCGATTCCCGATGGAGTCTACGTTCCTCCTGAACAACGCGAGTTCTGGTCCTTCCGACCGATTCAAAATCCTGAGGTTCCCGAAGTGGCTCAGCAGGATCGCGTCCGAAATCCCATCGATGCGTTTCTGCTGCGCCGTTTGGAAGAAGAGGAGATGGGGTTCTCGCCCGATGCGGAACGTCCGACCTTCATCCGGCGCGCCACCTTAGACCTGACCGGCCTGCCGCCCACTCCCGCCGAAGTGGACGACTTTGTTGCCGATACCGACCCACAGGCGGTCGAAAATTTGATTGACCGCTTGCTGGATTCACCGGGGTACGGGGAGCGTTGGGGCCGGCACTGGTTGGACGTTGTCGGCTATGCAGATTCCGAAGGGTACACCGATGATGACCCGGTTCGTCCCCATGCATACCGTTATCGCGATTACGTCATTTCGGCGTTCAGCGATGACATGCCATTGGATCGCTTCGTCCGCGAGCAATTGGCGGGCGATGAAATGATTGGCTATCCCAAGAAGAATCTGTCGACCGAAGAAACGGCAAAGCTGATTGCCACCGGGTTCCTGCGGATGGTTCCCGATGGGACGGGGAAAGTTCGTGGCGAGGAACTGCCTCTCGCTCAAAACCAGGTGATGGCCGATGCCCTGCATGTGGTGGGAAGTTCGCTGTTGGGTTTAACGCTCAGCTGCGCACAGTGCCACAACCATCGCTATGACCCAATCCCGCATACTGACTACTTTCAAGTCCGAGCGATTTTCGAGCCCGCCTATGACTGGAAAAACTGGAGAGCCCCCAGTGCCCGGTTGGTATCGCTCTACAACGATGCCGATCGCAAAACGGCTGCGGAAATTGAAGCCCAAGCGAAGGTGGTCGACGTCGAATACAACCAACGTGCGGCGGAATTGATCGCCGAAACTCTCGAGGATCAGTTGGTCCATCATGTCCCCGAAGAGCTCCACGATGCGGTTCGCCTGTCCTACCAGACTCCAGTCAAAGAACGCACCGACGAGCAGATTTCGTACTTGAAGAAGTATCCAAAAATCCTGAAAATCTCGGCTTCGTCTTTGTACCTGTACGACCGAGAGCTCCGCGGCAAACTGGCGACGCTGAAGAAGGCCTTCGCCGAAAAGACTCAAACGTTACTTGCCGCCGCTCAGGAGAAGGCGCTCGCCTCACTCCCAGAGGATGTGGCCAAACCGTTCGCAGCCGCTCTGCGGGTCGACGTGGACAAGCGGACAACACCACAGAAAGACCTGATTGCGGAACATCCCGAACTCGTGGTCACCGTGGAGAATCTGGCGAACCACGATGCAGCGGCTGCTGCGGAATGGGCGGCTTTCAAAGCAAAAGTCGATCAAACCCAAGAACGCGCTCCGCAACTGGCGGAGATCAAGAGCCGTGCGAGTGCAATTCGAGCCACAAAGCCGGAGGAACAGTTCGTCCGTGCGCTAACCGAGATCCCTGCGAAAGTCCCCGAAACGTTTCTGTTTGCCCGGGGCGATCATCGCAACCCACGACAGGAAATCCAGCCCGCCGTGCTGTCGATCCCGGCTGCAGACAAGCCCGTTAAAATTCCTCTCGACGATGAAAAACTACCCACAACCGGTCGCCGTCTGGCTTATGCCCAATACCTGACAAGCGGCGAACATCCACTCCTTGCAAGGGTTTTAGTCAATCGGTTTTGGATGCACCATTTCGGCAAAGGGATCGTCAGGACCCCAAGTGATTTCGGGATGTTGGGAGATCGCCCCTCACATCCCGAGTTGCTTGATTGGCTGGCGACTTATTTCATGGCGAATCAATGGAGCCTGAAGGGGTTGCATAAATTGATCATGACGTCGACGGCCTATCGGCAGTCACTGCGAACCATCCCGCCCGACGGAAACGATCCGGAGAATCGCTTGCTCAGTGGAATGTCGATTCGACGTCTAGAAGCTGAAACGTTGCGAGATAGTGTTTTGGCGGTTAGCGGTCGATTGAATGCGAAACGATTCGGCCCTCCTGTCCCTGTCATGGCCGACCGTGTTGGACAAATTGTCGTGGGCAAGGAAAACCTGAGTGCAGGTCGCCCCGGTGCAGTGATTGACATGCAGGGGGAAGACTTGAGGCGATCTGTTTACATTCAAGTGCGCCGAAGCCGACCGCTCGGATTGCTGGATACTTTTGACGCTCCCAAAATGTCGCCGAATTGCGAAAGCCGACCGGCATCGACCGTGGCGCCGCAGTCGTTGCTATTGATGAATAGCGAGTTTTTACTGAAACGCTCAAGCGATTTTGCTGGCCGGCTTGCCGAAGAAGCGGGTGAGGATCGCAGAGCTCAGGTGAAACTTGGTTGGGAACTGGCGCTGTGCGAGTCTCCAAGTGAGGAGCAGATCGATATGGCTGTCGCGTTTATTGACCAACAGGAACAGCACCTGACCGATTCGGCGGAAGCGGCGGCGATTGCAAAAGCGGACCAGACGCAGACTCCTCAACGTTTGGCAATCGCCAGTTTCTGTCAGACGCTTTTCGGTTCAAACCGTTTCCTATACGTAGATTAAAAAGCTATGGAACATCAACAGTCCAGCGAGCAGTGGTCGCACCGCAGTGGACCTTCTGCCTCCTCACGTCGGCACGTCATGGCTTCTGGGGCGATGAGTTTGGCGGGGTTCGCTCTCGCAACGCTGTTGCAGAACGAAAGATTGAAAGCGGAAACGCCGGTGAAGGATCCGTTCCTTCGTCCGGAATTGGAACCGAAGTCTTACGACGTCAAACCGAAGAAGCCCCACTTTCAGCCAACTGCCAAGGCGATGATTTCGCTTTGGATGCAGGGAGGCCCAAGCCATTTGGATCTGTTCGATCCCAAGCCTGAACTTCAAAAAATGGATGGCAAGAACTTTGAAGGCGATATTAAATACGACAACGCCGCCGAAGCAACCTCCAAACTGATGGCTTCGCCGTGGAAGTTCAGCAAGCACGGCGAGTGTGGGATGGAACTGTCGGAACTGCTGCCCGGACTGGCAGGAGTTGTCGATGAGATCACGATGATTCGGTCCATGCACACCGGGGTTAACAATCACGGCCAGTCGATTCAAGCATTGCAGAACGGCCGCATCCTGTCCGGCCGCCCTACCGTGGGAAGCTGGCTGACGTACGGGTTGGGATGCGAAACGGACAACCTGCCCGCCTACGTTGCGTTGATCGATCCCGGTCAACTGCCCGTCATGGGTGTCGAAAACTGGACCAACGGTTTCTTGCCCTCCGTTTATCAGGGGACGGTCATCCGGCCCAAGGAACCACGGATTTTGAACCTTGATCCGCCGGCCCATCTAAAAGGTGTGGCCCAGAAAGAAGCCCTCAGTTTCCTGGAACAGCTGAACCGGCAGCATCTCGCCGAGCGTCAAGGGTATCAGGACCTCGAGGCTCGAATTGCCAGCTATGAACTGGCTGCAAAAATGCAGCTCGCTGCGAAGGAAGCGGTCGATTTTAGCTCCGAGACCAAAGCGACCTTGACCCTGTACGGCCTGGATGATCCTGCGACCAAAGAGTTTGGAGCACGATGCTTGATCGCCCGTCGGTTGATCGAACGAGGCGTCCGGTTCGCACAGGTCTTCACTGAAAACCAGCGATGGGACCACCATGGCAGTATCGCCAGCGGGTTGCCCTCGGCGTGCAAGAAAGTAGACATCCCGTCGGCCGCACTTGTTAAAGACCTGAAGCAACGTGGCATGCTTGATTCCACCGTCGTGCACTGGGGTGGTGAAATGGGCCGCCTACCAGTGATCGAGAACGACTCAGGGCCCAAACGCGTTGGCCGCGACCATAACACCTATGGATTCAGTATGTGGGTCGCGGGCGGTGGGTTTAAGAAAGGGCATGTCTATGGAGCCACCGATGAGCTGGGCCATAAAGCGGTCGAAAATGTGGTCAATCACTTTGACTATCATGCAACGTTGCTCCATCTGTTCGGTTTGGATGCTGAACGTCTGAGCTTTGAGTCCAACAACCGATCGATGTCGCTTCTCGATAACCAGGGCGGAAAGGTGATCAAGGGACTGTTGGCATAAGCGCCCACGCGTCCGATGAGTTCTACCTCACGCTGCCCCCACCGAACCTTCCGCGGTGGACTGCGGCCGCCCCCCCATTGGATATCGCAGTTCGAGCAGAAGCGAAATTCGCTGGGAAACAGCAAAGTCAATCACCTCGGTGTGAGGTGCATCCGTGATCGGTGGTGAAAGTTCCGCCTGCAGTGCCGGAAAAACCACCTCGCGTCTGCCGTGTCCAGTTCGATTTTTCGGATCATTGCCACGCCAGCCGCGTTCGATCGATCGCAAAGGGTGGTGCAGGTGCGAGAGAAAACCCCTGAGGTTCGGAAATTGTCTCGAATTCACTTCGAGAGCACCCCCGATGGTACGCGGACTGCATTCTCCATAGCAAAGTGCCCGTTCACTTCCGCCACCCCATTTCGCGAACACGTTTCCCGAGACAAATTCCCCATGAATCAACGCCCGAATCACGACTGCAGACGACGCTCTTTCGTCCTCGCACTTACGCTCGCCGTTGCCGCTGTGCCGTCACTCACATTCACCCCCAGTCTTGCTGCACAGGAGAAGCCCGCGGCCAACGAGGCGGACACTCAGCGGGAGCAGATAGTCGCGAAGGGTTTGGCCTTTCTCGCCGGGGAGGGACAGTCAGAAGCGGGTACGTTCTCCGATCAAGTGGGGCCGGGCGTCACCGCTCTGGCGCTGACTGCGGCGATGAAGAACGGGCGGTCCAGCGATGATCCTGTTGTGGCCAAAGGACTCAAAGCCCTCGCGGGCTTCGTCAAGCCTGACGGCGGGATCTATGGAAACGGGCGCCTGAAGAACTACGAAACCTGCGTCGCGATGGTCTGCTTTGCCGAGGCCAATGAATCGGGAAAGTACAATGAGATTTTGAAGAATGCCAAAAACTTCGTCACAGGCATCCAATATGGCGAGGGAACACGTGATCCTTCGGATCCTTGGTACGGTGGCGTCGGATACGGGGGTGCGGGGCGTCCCGACCTGTCCAATACGGGCTACATGATTGAAGCTCTGCGTGCGGTCGAGGTGCCAGCGGAAGACCCAGCCATCCAGCGAGCCCTGGCGTTCGTATCACGTTGCCAGAACCTCGACTCGAAATACAACGATACCGCGTTTGCTGCGAAGGTGGACGATGGCGGATTTTACTATGAGATTCCGCTGACAAAAATCGATCCGAGCACCTCCGATGAACGCTACACGCCTGACGGTGGTCTGCGCAGTTACGGCTCGATGGGGTACACCGGACTCAAAAGCATGATTTTCGCCGGGCTGACCCAAGACGACCCGCGAGTCAAAGCGGCGCTGCAATGGATCCAGGATCACTATGACGTTGAAAATAATCCTGGGATGGGATCAGCGGGACTGTACTATTACTACCACACCTTTGCCGCCGGACTCAGTGCGGCAGGTATCCATACGCTGACCGATACCGCGGGCGGTGAGCACGATTGGAAAGCCGACCTGATTGCCGAGCTTGCTGAGCGTCAAAACGCAGATGGGTCGTGGGCGAACTCAAACTCACGCTGGTTTGAAAACGACCGGAATCTGGCAACGGCATTCTCCTTGATGGCGTTGTCGTATTGCAAATAGGGAGTAGCCCCGTGCAGCATCTCGATCGCTTACGCAAGGTATTGGACATGCGGACACATTCGCTGTGGACGGTTCATCTCATCACGCTTTTCAGCATCGTTATTTGGGCGATGATCGACTTGCGTTTTGAATCCCTAATCCGTTCACTGCGGATGCCCCCCGTCTCTGCAGGTGCTTGGTTTTACGATGCGGCGGAAGGTGTCGGACAGGTGCGAGTGATCCTGATTCTCTGCATCCTGTCCATCGCTGCGACAACACTTTGCATGCTGATCGGCAACCGATTTCGATCCGCGCGGAACCCCCAATCACGATCGATCCGCTCGCTACTGGCGATCGCGTTGGTGGTAGCGATGTGGTGCAGCATTGCCGCCAACTATTCGGCGCTCGCTTGGCAAGGCCAGCGAATTCGAGTGGGTTTCCAAATCAATCAACTCGAAGTTTTTACCGAAGCGCTGCGTGATGACTGGCCGGCTCGGGATGGCGAGATCCCAGCTGTCGGCCCGTTCATGGCGTATCCTTTTGGACGGCCCACCGTTCTTGTTCTGCTCGTCTCGCCGACGCTGGCCAACGACCAGTTAAGCATTTCCGCTATCGAGCGAAGCACACTTGGCGCGATTAAACTGCAACTCAGCGGCACCGAGCACGATGACTGGGCGGAGTGGCATCCTGCGGGCAGTCATCCTGCTTCCTTCGTCGGTGGCCTCAGCGATCCGCACGACCTGGAATCATTCACGAACCTGGGCAAGGGCTGGAGCCTGGTTCGGTACCGATCATAGCCGGCCGGACGACGTCAGCGACGGTTGATGCCCCGTGGGTCGCGGTCAACTCGACACCGTCGGCCGGCACCCTAAAGCGGTGCCTTCGCTCTGGCGTCCTCTGTCCACCTCATCGCTTGTCCCCCAGTTCCTCTAGCAAGTCGGTCTGCACTTGCTGAATCTCAAGCAAACGTTGCCATTGATGGGTTAACAGCAGGTCCAGCTTGGAATGCAAGTGTCGGATTTCGAGTTCCGCTTTCAAGTTGACCCGGTAATCGTTATCTGCCTTGAGTCGGTCTTTCTCATTCTGTCGGTTCTGGCTCATGATGATGATCGGTGCCTGAATCGCGGCCAGGCATGAGAGCACCAGGTTCAACAGGATGAATGGGTAGGGATCGAACGGCGTGCTAGACAGGGCGATCGAATTGATGATGACCCAAGCGACCAGGACTGTCGAGAAGATTGAAATGAACGTCCAACTGCCACCAAAGCTGGCAACTTTGTCCGCGAGATGTTGACCGAATGTCATGCTCTCGTCGACTTGATCGTTTAGATTTTGCGTCATGACATCGTGCTCACGCAAACTCTCGATGACGTCTTTCTCGAGTGTTGAGAGTTCTCCGCGTTCCTGTTCAAGCACGTTTTGGACGTACAGGCTGCGAAAGTGGTTGAGGTCGCTGTGGCAGATGTAGGTATCGGCGCTCCACTGGGGATGCTCGGCAGTGATGCGATCGGCGATCAGCGGTCGAACGAATCGCCCCGGCGTCAGTTCCGACATCGGAAATTGCTTGCCGCAGACCCCGCAAGTCGACTTGTGATGATTGTTCATGGTTGTTCTTGGATAGAAATGACACTGCCCAACGACGAGCCACTGCCTCTTACGCTAAACGAGTCGAGTTGAATTTTTGGAGCGGAACATCTGATCTGGATCAGTGGCGGCGTGCAGGGTCGGGATCGGAGCAGATATCGGGTCAGAGTATCTCCTCAATGTATCCAATTGAATTCGGTTTGGTGTGACCTGCCGCACCTAGCGTCCTGTCAGCTGGGCATACGTGTTTTTGCGTTCTCACGTCACCATGATGCCGCATGCACGCTGGCGACACCCCTCCGCTTCCATACAACTGAATGAAACCGACGCCCGATCTCCAGGAACTTCATCTAACCATCACTCCTCAGACCGAAGTACGCTTCCGGCGGATGAGCCCTGAATGATTGCTGTGACGGGGCCCCGTCATTGCGTCGAGGTCGGTTTGAAATCAGGATGCGTTTCGGACAAGATCTCGAGGATGTTGGTACGATCGGCTGCCGAAAGGTGGGCGTCGGCTGGGCGGGCCTGCTGGCCTGTTAGCACCGCTTTGAGTTGGCGGACAATCTCGATTCGCAAACTCGGTTCCAAGGAAGCGAACGCGTCCGAGTAAATCAGATAGCTGCAGGGGTACTGAAATAGGCGTGAGTGGAGATCAAAATCCCGCAGCGAGCGGCCTTGAGAATCCTGGGGCCCGCGAGATTGAAAGTCATCGGCGAACACCACCGATCCACGTACTTCATCGGTCAGTTTCGCTTCGTCGCGAAACAGGATTCGGTCAACGACTTCGCGGGCAATCATCTCGAGTTGAGCCCCTGCTTCGGCCTGATCGATCTGGTCGGCGTCGAGCATGCCGGCATCGTGCCCAAGCTTGCGGGCGAAAAAATTGGCGCGTACCATCGCGTTGTGCATCTGCGTTTGATGCTCGAGCACCATCAACGCCACGATGTCGCTATACGGTGAAAGGTAGTTTGACGTGTCGAATTCGTCACGAAGATTCATGCGGTTGCCAGTCTCGCTCGTGTCGAGCTTGCCTGATCGGATGTAAGCATTGCCCATATGCCGCATGCCGCCATGGATGCCGGTCACGTACCAACCGCCCCATCGCTGGGAAAGCGGGCTGGTATCGCTGGTGATGAAGGACTCCAACTGCGGGTCCAGACTGCCATCGTAAGCAGGCATGACGCTGCGCACCGTGTGACCGGGCATGCCTTGAGTCAACGACGTGGCGTGGCAGGCCAAGCAGTCATAGTTCTGCCGTTCCACTTTCGCACGCCAGGGCGCCATGTCGACGGTATAGAACGCGGCACCGAGTTTGGGATCCGCGGTTGAGATCTCGACCAACGAACTGCCGTTGACCCAACCGAGATAGGTGTCGTCGTTGAAATACACTGCCCGTGGGTTGCGACGCGAGATGTAGCGAACCTGCATGCTCGTTTTCGAAAACACGAGCGTTTGTGAGGACGCTGGAATTTCAAGTGCTTCGAGCAGCGATTCCAAATACCCTCGTTCGCGGGTGTATTGGAGGGTAATTTCTTTCTTCTTGAGTTTGTCCATGAGCCGTGTCACACGGTTCTCACCAGCCGTTTCGCTGTATCGAAACGGCGCTTCTTCAATGTCGATATCCGCAGTGAACTGAGCAGAGACGGTCGCCCCCATAACAGTCAAAATCAGCAATGACGCGAAAGCTCGAGAGCATTTCATGATGGACACTCGGTGGTATTGGACACCGGACCGAAACTCGCGACGGAACGAGAAATTCGTTGATCGGTGGTGCTGGGAAGGTGGGAAATTCGGTAGGCATGCATCAGCGGGGTGCCCAATCACGCCCGCCACTGACGTGGGACCAGCGAAACGCAAGTTATGCACCTAATGGTATAGTTTCAAGATATCGATGTCAATACGCAACGGCTCGACGTCCACTCCCGCTGCCCCCACCCACCGTACGGGCTGCCGGCGCAAATGACATGGACCGTGCGGCTGCCAGTTCAGCTCCGCCCAGACAGATCCTGCCGGATTGGTCCCCACGGCTGCCACCTTTAGAATCCAAGCCTCTCCCCAATCCAGTGCATGTCGCTGCCAAGGCGAGTGGAGCGGCGGCCCGCGTGAAAAGCCCCGTTGATCGACCAAGCCAGCGCGGGGCGGATCCACTGGCTCGCGGCAGTACACTTTCGTTCGGAAACCCCATGACCAGCAAACCAACCGCTCGACAAATCATGATCGTCGATGACGAGCGTAATATGTGCGAGCTCATCGAAACGGATTTGCGACTGCGTGGCGTCCCCAGCCGCTGGTACACATCCGCGACGGAAGCGCTCGCGGCGATCCACGAACACGATTTTGACGTGATCTTGACCGACGTCCGCATGCCGGGGACGACGGGACTGCAGTTCTGCCAGCAACTCTCGCAGACACGGCCTGACATTCCGGTCGTCGTGATGACCGCGTTTGGCACTCTCGAAACGGCCGTCAGCGCCATGCGATCGGGCGCGTACGATTTCATCATCAAACCGATCGAGATGGATCTGCTCTCGATCACCCTGCACCGCGCGATTGAGCACCGCCGACTGACCGAACAGGTCCGCTTGCTCGAATCGACTTGCGACTCGGCGATCGCGTTCGGAGAAATCCTCGGACAAAGTCCCACGATGAGAAAGCTCTATGATCATCTCGAACAAGTCGCCGCGTCCGACGCTGCGGTACTGATCACAGGCGAGAGTGGCACAGGAAAGGAGCTTGTCGCACGCTCGATTCATGCGCGCAGCCGGCGGGCGGAGAAACCATTTGTCGCCATAAATTGTGCTGCATTAACAGAAACCTTGCTCGAAAGTGAGCTGTTCGGGCATGTCAAAGGTGCGTTCACTGACGCGCGAGGGGAGCGCAAGGGGCTTTTCCTCGAAGCGGATGGCGGCACGCTGCTGCTCGATGAAATGGGTGAGATGCCCATGTCGATGCAAGTCCGACTGTTGCGAGCTTTGGAGGAGCGCCGGGTTCGTCCAGTCGGCAGTGACAAAGAATTTCCATTTGACGTGCGGGTGTTGACCGCGACCAATCGCGATTTGGAAACAGCGGTTGCTGAGGGGCGTTTCCGCGAAGATCTTTATTACCGCATCAATGTGATCGGCATCGAGCTACCGCCGCTACGTGCCCGCGGCACGGATATCCTACGCTTGGCAGAGCATTTTGAAGCGAAATTCGCAGACAGTGAACGCAAGTCCGTATCCGGATTCGGGGAGGGCGTTGCGGAAAAACTGCTCAGCTACTCGTGGCCGGGCAACGTCCGCGAACTGCGAAACGTGATGGAGCGTGCCGTCGCGCTGACGCGTTACGATACGATCACCTTGGAAGACCTGCCCGAAAAAATCCGCAACTTCCAGGGCGGTGAACTCTTCATTGGCGGCCTCGACCCCAGTGAACTGGTTCCGATGGAAGAGATCGAACGCCGTTACATTCACCACGTCTTGGACGCCGTGGGCGGCAACCAGAGCCAGGCCGCCCGGATCCTCGGCCTCGATCGCAAAACGATCTACCGCAAATTGAAATCCATCTAGTTCGACTGTTGATTCCGTCGAAGCTCGACCGGCAGGGGTGAGCCCAATGCGGTTCGGCATCGGGCAGCGTGAGCCCCCCGGCCGCTGACGTGTCTGGGCGCACCCGAACAACAATGTGCTCCTTGCATGGTGTGTGTGTGACACTGCCCGAAAACCCAGCGTGAATGCGAGAATTGTCGGCATGCGTTCTCGAAACGCACGCGAACGACGCCGCACTGAATCGCTGGCGAACCAGAAACAGCAACGCCGCCTGGGTGCTGATCACCCCCTTAACATCGTCTGTACGTCGCGTATCAGCGCGTGATGTCGCTGCGTAGGAAGTGAGCAACGAATTGGCCCAGTGAATGCATCGCCTTCCTAAGCATCACTCTTTTCTAACTGCGTCTGCCCACTGTTTGGGCACCGCGTGCTTGGATTCGGTCAGCAGTAGGCGTTATTTCTGTGTCCATTCATGTTCACCCGCGGCATACTCAGGGCGTCTGTCGCCTTGCCGCCTGGTGGTTGCTGCTGGGGATGCCGCTGACGTTCGTCGGCTGTTCATCCGGCGATATCACGCTGGCGGATCTGGAAGCCGCTGCTGCCAAGGTGGACGTCTCTGACATCGTGATCGATGAACCGGATTCCTCCTCCGTCGCCATGCTGAATCTCGAAGCGAGTGATCTTAAGTTTGGATTTATCAAACTCACCGACTGCGCCCCGCTGGTCATCGCCAAAGAGAAGGGATACTTCGATGACGAGGGTCTCAATGTCACGTTGGAGCCTCAATCAAACTGGAAGATCCTGCTCGACAATGTGATCAATGGACAGCTCGACGGAGCCCATATGTTGGCGGGCCAGCCGATCGGTGCAACGATTGGAATTGGAACGCAGTCACCAATCGTGACCGCCTACAGCATGGATTACAACGGCAATGCGATCACCGTCAGTAACGACGTCTGGGCTCAGATGCAGGAGCATGCCCCAAAGCTCAAGAGTCCCACGCCGCCGCACCCCATTTCTGCGGACAGCCTCAAACCCGTCGTGCTTGAGTACCTGGCCGATCAAGGACAGCCTTTCCCGATGGGGATGGTTTTTCCGGTCAGTACCCACAACTATGAAATTCGATATTGGTTGGCCGCTGCGGGGATTCATCCGGGCATGTATACCGCGAGTGACTTGAACGGTTTTCAGGACGCACAGGTTCAGCTATCGACCGTTCCGCCGCCTCAGATGCCCCAGAACCTTGAGGCCGATATCGTCAAGGGTTACTGCGTCGGCGAACCGTGGAATCAGAAAGCGGTGGCGACTGGCATCGGAGTTCCGGTAACGACCAACAGCGAGATTTGGAAAAACAATCCAGAGAAAGTATTTGGCGTTTCCAAGTCATGGGCAGAGGCACATCCCAGCACGCATCTTGCCGTGATCAAGGCGCTGATCCGCGCCGGAAAATGGCTCGACCAGAAGGACGCATCCGGCAAACTCATCAATCGCCCGGAAGCGGCCAAGATTCTAAGTGGCAAAGACTACGTCGGCGCTGAAGAGGAGGTGATTGCACAGTCAATGACAGGCACCTTTACGTTTCAGTCTACCGACGTCCGCGAGATGCCCGACTTCAATGTCTTCTTTCGCGGCAATGCCAGCTATCCGCACTACAGTGACTGCATTTGGTTTCTGACGCAGATGCGCCGGTGGGGGCAGATCACCGAAGCGAAGCCTGCAACGTGGTACGCCGAGACGGCCCAAGAAATCTACAAGCCGGAGATCTATCGTCAAGCAGCTGAATTGTTGATTAGTGAAGGGAGGCTTGCCCCCGATGAATTACCGCCACCGGACTACGACGGCTATCGGCCGGCCACGACGGAATTCATCGATGGAAATCCATACGACGGTCGCGACCCCATTGGATACATCAACAGCTTTGAAATCGGAACGAAGGAAGAGTCATGAATTGGCGAGGAAATCTACTGCGTGCGTGTGAGGTCGCCGGACTGCCGATCCTCGAACCGTTTGTGCGTTTGGCTGCGGGTGAAGACAAGCAGGAGCAATTCAAAGGGATCGCCAAATACGTGCTGCTGCCGATGGTAGCCATCGGTCTATTCTTGGTGATGTGGAACGCGGCGGCGAAGACCGTTGTGACCGATAGCGCGAAACTCCCCAGCCCGATGGCGACATGGGATGCGGGGCGGCAACTGATTGCGATGCACTTTGAACAGAAACAAGCCGATCGATTGGCCAAGCAAGAAAAGCTCGGCGAAGCGGTGTACATGATTGCGGAGGCCAATGCCTATGAAGCCGCCGCGGTGAAATCGACAGGTGCGAAACAGGAGGCCTATGTCGCCAAAGCGGCGACGCTAAAGACACGTGCGTTGGCCGCCGCCAACTACCAAGCCTCCAGTGCACCGACATTCCTGGATCAGATTTGGACGAGCGTGAGCACGGTGTTCTTTGGGTTCCTGCTGGCCACGATCGTCGCGGTTCCGCTGGGGGTCCTTTGTGGTATGAGCCCGTGGTGCAACGCCGCTCTCACCCCATTCATTCAGATATTTAAACCCGTCAGCCCGCTGGCGTGGTTGCCTTTGGCGTTCATCGTCATCATGTGGTACTACGCTGGCTATGCGTCAGGTGAAACCTACTTTGACAAAGCCTTTCTGATCTCCGCCACCACCGTTTGCCTGTGCTCTCTATGGCCCACCCTCGTCAACACGACGCTCGGGGTCGCGAGCGTTGACAAAGATTTCATTAACGTTGCCGATGTACTGCGTTTGTCATGGATGCAACGACTTTTTAAGATCATTTTGCCCGCCAGTCTGCCGTTAATGTTTGCGGGCATGCGGATCAGCCTCGGGGTGGGCTGGATGGTCTTGATCGCCGCCGACATGCTCGCCCAAAACCCTGGACTGGGGAAGTTTGTGTGGGATGAGTTCCAAAACGGTAGTGAGTTGACGTACGCACGGATCGCCTTCAGTGTGATCGTGATTGGCATGATTGGACTCGTACTCGATCGCTTCATGATCTTTCTTCGTAATCTCGTCAGCTTCGGAAACCCTGCCACCGCGTGACGGCATGGTTTCGTTGCGTTTCGCAGTCGGTGGTGTGTGGGGACACATACCGACTGCGGAACGTTTTTATTCTTGCCTTATCTCGATACAGAAGCTTTGCACATGAGTGTCCTACTCCGTCACGAACCCAGCGTTCTGAAGCCGCCGAAAGTTTCGGTGCCCCCGTCGATCCTGCAAATGGAAAACGTTTGCAAAGGCTACGGAAGTGGCGTGACACGCAGCGAAGTCTTGAGCAATATCAACCTCGAAATCCGCGAGGGCGAGTTCCTCGCGGTCGTCGGATTCAGCGGTAGCGGTAAAACCACATTCACCCAACTCGCCGCGGGTCTGATCCGACCCGATCGTGGCTCAATCGAAATGGAGGGACAGCGGATTACGGGGCCCTCGGCGGATCGCGGTTTAGTCTTTCAAAACTACTCCTTATTGCCTTGGCTAACCGTTCGTGGAAACATCGCGTTGTCCGTCAATGCCGTGTTCCGAAATTGGTCGCGGGCGGAACGACGCGATCATGTCGAGCGTTTCATTGAGATGGTGGGCTTGAGCCATGCTGCTCACCGTCGCCCCCACGAACTATCCGGCGGCATGCGGCAACGCACTTCGCTGGCGAGAACCCTGGCGATGAAACCGAAAATGCTGTTGTTGGACGAACCGCTATCGGCCCTCGATGCGCTGACGCGGTCCCAATTGGGCGACGAGATACTGAAGATTTGGCAGGAGGAACGCCAGACCTGCTTGATGATCACCAATGACGTCGACGAAGCGATCCTGGTGGCTGATCGGATCGTGCCTCTCACCCCGGGCCCCAAGGCGACGCTCGGTCCAATCTTCGACGTTGACATCGACCGCCCCCGCAACCGTGCCGAACTCAATGACAGTGAGCATTTCAAGAGTCTCCGCAACGCTGTCACGAATTACCTTGTGAATGTACGGCAAAAGGCGCGCGACGAAGAATTGGCGGCGAGCAAACATCTCTCATTCCGACTTCCCGATATCCACCCGCAAGACCTAACTCGCAAGGGACGTCGAATGGGCTAAGCGACCGCGAATGAACAACCCGAGTAGCGCCGTTCGACCGAAACACTCCCCCTGACCGGCTTCGTGTCGACTCGAAAATCACCGACTGAATAAGTGGCCAAACGCTCCTCAGTGATTCCATCCCAACTGCGTTCGCGAACATCTGGCCGAATCTTGCCCCCCTCACGATCGCAGCCCAATCCCAAGGACATCCAACCATGCGTGGCTACGTAGAACTGTTCCGCCTCGGCAAAACGTACGACACACACAGTGGCCCCGTTGTGATTGTCGAAGACTTCGATCTCAATCTGGTTCAAGGCGAATACGTTTCGCTGCTCGGGCATTCAGGATGCGGCAAGAGCACTGTCCTCACGATGATTGCCGGCCTGAATTCGATCACCACGGGCGGCGTGGTGATTGACGGTCGCGAGATTGATGGCCCGGGGCCTGATCGCGGCGTCGTTTTCCAGTCGCCGTGTTTGATGCCTTGGATGACGGCGCTTGATAACGTGATGCTGGGTGTCAACCAAGTCTACCGAAACGCATCCAAACGCGACCGCATCGACTTGGCGAGCTATTACCTGAATCTTGTCGGACTGGGTAACATCCTACACAAACGCGCCAAGGATCTCAGCCAGGGGATGCAGCAACGCGTGGGGATCGCTCGGGCATTTGCATTGAAACCTAAAATGCTGCTACTCGACGAACCCTTTGGGATGCTCGATTCCTTGACTCGCATGGAACTGCAAGAAATCTTGTTGGAGATCCTCGTGCGAGACAAGGTCACCACAGTCATGGTGACTCACGATGTGGATGAGGCGTTGTTCATGAGTGACCGGGTGGTGATGATGACCAACGGGCCTCGCGCCCGCGTCGGCGCGATTTTCAGTCTGCCGTTCGAGCGTCCACGACAGCGTGCTGACGTACTCGAGCACCCTGAATATTATGAGTTCCGGCGGAAGATGATTGAGTTCCTCGAAGGCCAAGACCATCCCAAACGCAACAGCGAATGTGGTGGTGAAGAGTCGGCGACGTCTGAGCGATCGGACCTTTCACTGACCAGCCATTGATTTCGGCAGACGTGCGCGTCTGCTCAGAGCCAGCGGAACGTTCTGCAGTGAAAACGTGAAGAAATCTCGAAAAGGCGGTGCGGTCAGAAATTTTGGGAAGAAACGGCGAATCCCTCATTGAAACACCTCCTCATTCCGATGTTCGAACTATGACGGCGCGATCAATCCTTTTCACTCAAAAGTGCCCTATCATGAACGCAGGCTCCACTGTCGATCAACCGAACCCCACGGCTTGGCGAGAGCGTGTTGCCTCTTATATCGAAGAGACAACTGACCTCGCGAACTCGATCGACTTGATTTTAGACGAAACTCGAATGGGCGCCGCGAATCGTTGCGGCGATGAGGCCGATGCTCCCGAGCAGCAGTTAGTTGCGGCGATCTCAGAGCTGGAACGAATTGTGGAGAAACGCGACGCGTTACTGCGTGCCGACGACGCACCTCCCTTCGGCCTAAGTCTGTCGGCAAAACTGCTCTCAACGCGTCGAATTGAGGACGCGAGGCTTGCGAAGTGCTGTGGCGAGGTTGCGGATTTGGTTGCCCAAACGCACCAGCGGGCCACTTCACTGTTCATTTGCCAATACCATTTGGCAGGGGTCCCGGGTGATTTGATGGCGAGTTTAGCGGCTGCCACCAAGTTGCAATCGACCCATGGCGGCCGTTTCAACGAAGCGGCCTAGGTTGCGGACCCTGTTTGTCCGAGAGTTTTGCCATCCCGATCGGGAATGAATTAGCTCGCCAGCAAAGCCACGTTGGCGAACCAGGCCGCCGAGTCATGGGTATAGACGGCCGTGGGGGGGAGAGACAGGTGATGGCGACGAGGTGATGGGGACGGGCAGCTAGCCCGGTATTGGTTGCGTTTGGCCTACATAACGGAATCTACCCCGGTTTCTCTCGTTCGAATCACCCCCTAAACTGCCGCGTTGTTTTCGACCAAGCCCCGCTAAGCCCCCCGTTTGCACCAAACGGGCCTGTCAAATACCCAATCGAAGGATTTCCAATGGCTAAGGGACTTTTTACCCAAGGCATCGTGGTTTTACTGCGCCAAAGCGTGAGTATCGAAGAGGTCGCAGCCGCCATCGACGACTTCTTCCCGTCCGATCCCATCGAAGCCTCCGAGGACTGGACATTCCTTGGTCCCGCCGTGCTGATGAATATGGATGAGGATGGCAGTGGCAAGGTCGTCGTCGACGTGGTCGATCATCCCTGGCCCGATGCGATGGGTGGGTCACCGGACGACCCGTCTGCCTCGGAGGACAGCCAGATTGTCGACGCGTGGGCGCTGGGTAACTTCGGTCCACACAACTACCCCGGATCGCTGCAACGCGCTTGCGAGCAATCATGGGTGTGGGAAGATGGCCGTGAACTTGCTGAGCAACCGACAGCGTTTATCCGAGTCCGCAGTTCCTACGTGCTCGGTGAAGACGACAACGCCCCCGTCTTGCCCGAGGGCTATGAACCGTTCGACGAGCTCGCATTGGTCACCGAGATTGCCGCGGCGATCACGGAGTTGCCTCAAGCCATCTGCTATTTCAATCCCAACGGCGAAGTCCTGCGCGACCTCAAGACGCTCAACGAAAGTTTCGAGTACGCCGAAGAGAACGATTTCCCGCCCTTGGACCTGTGGTCGAACGTCCGATTGTTCCGTTTGGAAAACGAATGGGCGGTCATGGATACGGTCGGCAATTCGCAACTCGACTTGCTCGACATCGAAGCCTGCTTTCACGCCGAGTCGTACGATTTTACAGAAGTCGAAAGCTTCCTGCGTCTAGTCACATGCTTCCTCGAAGAAGCGGAGGAGCCGATTGAAGACGGCGACTCCGTCGAGGGCCCTGGCGACGTCATCTGGAGAGTTTGGCGGATGGACGACAGCATTGCCGCGCCCCCGCGGAGCGTGCTCCGATGCTTGCCTCAAGACAATCGTGATGTGCCCGAGCAATACAGCGTGCCGGGAATGGATCAGCCATCGGATGAGCCGGACGCCGCTTCATGACGCAGGCTTCGCCGATCGGCCTCGAACTTTTTGAGTTCCTGGACGACCTGTCGCGTCACAATGATCGTGAATGGTTTCACGCGAACAAACAGCGATACGAACATGCCGTGCGTGAGCCGGCGTTGGAGCTGATTGAGCAACTCGCGGTGCCACTGCGGCGATCGGCACCCATGTTAAATGCGATCGCCAAACGCAGCGGCGGGTCGCTGCTGCGGATCCACCGGGACACGCGATTCTCCAAAGACAAAACACCCTATAAAACGAACGTGGGCATTTCGATTCGGCATCAAGCCGACGACAATATCCACGCTCCTGGGGTCTATGTTCACCTCGCCAACGACGAGTGTGTGGTCGCCGCCGGCTGCTGGCGTCCGCACCGCGACACCCTGGCGGCGATTCGGCGCGCGATTGATACCGATCCACGAGCCTGGCATCGGGCGCGGGATCAAAAGAAATTCCGTGAGGCGTTTCGTCTCTCCGGTGAATCACTCAAGACCTCGCCGCGTGATTACCCGATGGATCATCCCGAGATTGAAGATCTCCGCCGCATTGATTTCATCGCCGTCGCGAACCTGACGCAGCATGAGATCACCAGTGACGGGGCCGTTGCAAAGATCGTGGGCCTGATCCGCGACACCAAACCGTTGATGCGGTTTTTGTGCAGCGCCATTGATGTGCCCTACTGAATTGTCGACCGACGGCTCCGCCCGTCGGGAGTGAGCCCTAAATGCTCACCTTGAAGAATCGCGGTTCGAGCTGTTCCGTTCGGCCCAGCGGAGTGGTCCGGCTACATTGGAGAAAAACAAGTGAATTCATCTTCAGCTTCGCTCGTAATTGACGCGACCGCCCTGCCGATCCCCAATTCGCAGGCGCTACGTTATCTGCCTGAGGGCCCGATTCCGCTGCTCGCGGCAAACTGCCTTTCCTGGGTCGGGATTCAACATGGACCGCAGGCACGCCACGGCTCGATCAATCTGCTCAACCTAGCCACCGGCGAGAATCAGTCATTCGATCTGCCCGGTCGGCCCGGATTCGCGTTCGCGTGCTCAGGCACCGCCGCAGGCGAGATGCCGACTCGATTTGTCGCTGGCGTGGAGCGGTCACTCGGCATCTTCGATACCACCGATTCCTCATGGACCCCTTTTTGTGAGGGAATCGATGCGGACGTCGATAACACGATCATCAATGATGGGGTGGTGATCGGCGAGAACTTGGTTTTCGGTACCAAGGACCTTGCATTCTCCGAACGCAAAGCGGGACTGTATCTTTTTCGCGGGCGTGACCGAACCTTGATCCGACTGCGCGATGATCAGATTTGCAGCAACGGAAAAATGATCCGGACAGATGCCGCCGGTCAATTAAACTTGATCGACATTGATTCGCCGACGAAGAAGATCGTGCAATACGACCTCGATATGGATGCCGGCACGATCGGTGCGGAGCGAGTCTTAGTTGATTTAGCGGACGACCCCGGTGTTCCCGATGGTGCGATTCTGACACCCGACGGCAATGGCATCATCGTCTCTATCTATTTGCCCGAGGTGGCCAGTCACGGCGAAACACGCCAGTATGATCGCGAAACCGGACAACTGCAGTGCGTCTGGCGGACCCCGGGATCACCCCAGAACACCTGTCCGGCACTCGTCGTTGACCAGGGCTCCGTGCGGTTGATCATCACCACCGCCGTCGAAAACATGAGCGATGCCAATCGCCCGAAATGCCCCAACGCAGGCCAGTTGTTCGTCGCCGAAACAAATTTCCAGGACCCCGCTGAGATCGTGCCGCCGGTTTTTCAGTGGGATCAGTGAGCCACATGCCGTCAAGCACCGGGGCGATGACGCGTCTGGGTTGACGCCCCCAAATCTTTGACCCGATTCACGACGGCGGAACATCCCCACCGCGTGCGTCTCTGCTATCATTGGGTGCATGAAAACACTCTTACTCATTGCATTGTCGCTCACGCTCGTCACGGTCACCGATGCCGCCGAGCCGCCCGTCCCCGTCATCTTCGATACCGATATTGATACCGACTGTGACGATGTCGGCGCGGTGGCATGCCTGCATGCGATGGCGGATACGGGTGAGATCGAAATTCTGGCGACGACGGTCAGCTCGAACTTTGCCTATTCGGCACCATGCTTGGATGCACTGAACCGCTACTTCGGGCGCCCGAGTCTCCCGCTGGGCGTGCCCAAACGCGCCGGTGCGAGTGTCGACCGTGGCTCGAGGTACGCACAACAGATCGCGGAGCGTTTCCCTAGCCGATACGCCAGCAATGACGACGCCCCCTCCGCCGTGACCGTACTGCGTAGGGCACTCGCCGGCGCGGACGATGACTCGGTGCGATTGGTCACCGTCGGCTATCTGACCAACGTTGCTGACCTCTTGCGATCACCCGCTGACGACATCAGCCCGCTGTCAGGGCTGGAGCTCGCGCGGCAGAAGGTCTCGCACTTGGTTGTGATGGGCGGCCGTTATCCCGAGCACCTCGATCCAGGCAAGTTCGGCAACCTCAAACCGGACCCTGAATCGGCCGTCTATGCTGCCAACCACTGGCCAGGCACGATCTACTTCAGTGGTCTGGGCGAAGACGTCGGTACAGGTCGCGAACGCCACGATCTGGATCAAGACGATCCGCTGCGGGTTGCCTATGACCTGTACCTCGGTGACCAACCGACGCGATCGAGCTGGGATCAAGTCGCACTGCTATTCACCGTTCGTCCAAACGCGTCCTACTGGAGTGTCGAAACCAACGGCGGCAATCAGATCTATCCCAACGGCACGAACCGGTGGGTCGCCGAAGACGCCCACGACCATCGCTTGGTTAACTTTGCCGACGGCCAACGAGGCGAAGTCGAAGCGGAAATCGAACGCTTGATGATGGTCCGCCGAAATCCCAAGCAAATCCTGATTGTCGTCGGCCCAAGCACCCATCCACCGGGATCGCATGAAGTCGCCGCGGGAGCGAGATTGATGGCCTATTGCCTGGAACACGCTAAAAATCTGAAAGGTGTCGAGGCGACCGTCGTGCATGGCTGGCCTGACGACGAAGATTTACTGACTCGCACCGACTCGATCGTTTTCATGGGCGATACCTTTCCGCCCCAACGTTTGCCAGAAACCCAAAAAATCCTTGCCCGGATTGAACGCATGATGCAGCGTGGTTGTGGTATCGCGTGCGTGCATTTTGCGACCGCCTTGTTGGGCCAAGACGTCGCTGCCGATGGCGCTCATCCGCTGCTCGGGTGGATGGGCGGCTACTTCGCCAACAAAACATGCGCACACCACCCGGGCATCGCCAGAGTCTACGAAGCGGCCACCATTGTTCCGGCCTCGCCACAACATCCCATCTCACGCGGTTGGTCGGAGTTCACCCTTCACGATGAACCGTATATCAACAACTACTTTGGCAAGAACGACAACCAACCCGCCGCCAACGTGACAGCCATAGCAACGTCCATGCTGCCGCCCGAATCGCCACGCAAGGAGATTGTGTCATGGTGCGTTCAACGCGATCACGGACGTGGATTTGGGATCGTGATGCCGCATTTCTATGCAAACTGGAGCAACAACGATTTACGTCGCTGCATCCTCAACGGTATCGTCTGGACAGCCAACTGCGAGGTGCCGGGCGCAGGCGTTCGCACGGAGCTCCCCGACCTCGCAACATTCGAGCCAGCCGCGGTGCAGCCACGAAAGTAAACATCCGTTAATAAAAACACTCGTGCCCCCGTCCCGGGATGTGCCCCCTTCACGAGATAACGGTAAATAGCCGACCGATATCCGCTGGACATCAACGCAGCGGCTACCGGCGACCCGTTCGGGCGTATCGAGCCGTTCCTCGCCGGCAGGATGATGTCCCGTTACGCGGCGGAGCGTTTTCCTAGCCTGGTCGATGTTGGATTGCCTGCGGGTTGGCTTGCCGCGTCCGAAAGTGCTACTTTGTTAGCGAAATCATTCATTCGCGACCGACTCCGTTGACACTTCCATAGATGGCAAACTCCCACTCCTCCGGCAAGACGAAAACGACGGTCGCCGGGGTCGCTATCGCGATTCTGATCGGCCTCTACAGCCTGGTGCGTCCCAGCATCAACGATGCGACGGGATGGAACCTGCCCGCGATCGCCCAGTCGCAGTCCGCACCGGCGACGGCACCGGCCGAACCGACCGCACCGGCCGCGTCGGCCGAAACGACCGCACCGGCCGAACCGCTGCAGGCTCAACCGGCGGCGGACGTTTCGCTGAAATATGGTTTGCTGCGGGAAGTGGGGCGTGAACGCTATCTTTCCCCAGCCGGTTTGCTCTACACCCCCGGCAGCGCCGAGGGGCACCGTCTCGAACACCTTCGTCGGCATACCGTGGACCAGCCCAGCCGACCGGGCAAGCACGGCGTATTTGATGGCGGGATGGAGGGTGCCTTGAAAACGATCGACCAAGCCTACGAGAATGCGAAAATCGACAAACGCACCACCCAACACACTGATGACGACCGTACGATTTATGCCGTCGACCTCGGTCACCGGATTGGTTTTGTCGGCGGGCGTGAGGGCAACCAAAAGCACAAACCCATGGCGCGTCGCGTGCAACTCGTACTGGAAGGCAATCGTGTCATCACCGCATTCCCGCTCTAACGGGCCCCCTTCGGCGTCATCGCTCCCGCCGAATGAGAGCGTTCGCCTTTGCGTGGGAGAATGCCCGCTTTGCCAAGGTGGCCTTTGCACCGTGCGCGCTTATTTCAATGACTTCAACCAACTGTCATACGGGTTAGTCCTGTGTGACGAATGCGAAGCCATTTGGTTGCAACCGGATATCCAAGGTGTCCACGTTTATACCGATTCCGAATCGCCGCTCAGCCCCATCAGCGGCCAGCCACTCTTCGATCCACGCCACAGTCGCTGGGCGAACGACCACGACGTAAATGAGTTGGGATGGTCGGACAAGATCAACCCAACATTGACCCACTCACCACACAACGATCACACCGATGCCTGACCCAAATTCGCTTACCGAACCCGACGAACTGCTTGAACTGATGCTCACTCAGAATGTCGATCCAGTGGAAGCTGGACTGGCACTGAAGAAACTCGCTGATGACGAATGCGTTGATGGTGTTCGATTGGTAGCGATGTTGGCCGCTGCATTGGACCGCTTGCCCGACGCGGACCCCGCCGTGCTCGGTGGCCTGCTACGATTGATCCACATTCGTGTTCTCCACGCTCAGGCCGCTGGAGATACCAAAGCTCTGCACGACCTGCCGGTCGACGCCTTGTCCAGTATTCTGGCGGCGTTGTCGCCGGAAGTCGCCAATCGCCATTTGATGCTGCAACTGCTTGCGATGATGCGGACGCCCGCGTCGTTGGCGGCGCTCGTGCAACGATTGTCGGATTCGCCGCCGCGTGGATGGATGGCGGCAGGCCAAATATTGAGCCCGCTGATGCAATCCGACGACTGGCCCATCGACAGCGTGTTCCCTGCCTTGCTCGATTGCTTGGGTGAACCGTCTTTGGCGGCGCCAATTCTTGACCTCGCCGGGCATCTCGTCCGCAGCGGGCGAACGGACGATCACCATTCAGAACATCCGGCGGCGGGAAGGGTCCCAGCGCTGAACGCACTACTCGGCCAAGTCTCGGATCGGTTGGCCAAATTTGAAGAAGACCCACGCAGCTTCGGCAGCGATGTCGAACAGGTCCAGGCAATTTTGAGTGAAGCCGTCGCGCTGGCGGTTTCACTGTGCGACGCGGTCGCTTTGATCGGTGATGAAAGTTCAATCGCACCGCTGAATAAAGCCGCCCAGCTGCGACATCGCCGCGTGCAGTGCGAAGCGGCCGGGGCATTGGCCCGGTTCGGGGACGCCGCTGGCATCGAACAGCTTATCTCGCTCGCCCAAGAACCGTCGGCGCGGCTGCGCGCGATCGCGTACGCAGACGAACTCGGCATCGGTGACAAGATCGACGAATCGCTCCGCTCTCCCGAGTCGACCGCGCAAGCCGAAATTGCGCTGTGGTTGTCCCAGCCTCAACAGATGGGCGTGCCGCCGACATCGGTTGAGGTCGTCGATTCGAGACGATTGCTATGGCCGAGCTTTCACGATCCCGTCGACGCGTTCTTGGTCCGATATCAATACGACTTTGGCGACCGGAGCTACAGCAACGTCGCCCTGGCGGGGCCCACCGTGTTCTCGCTCTCGGCCGATGTCGCCGATCTCCCGCCCGAAGACATCTACGCCATGTATGCGGGCTGGCACGCCGAGCACGACGATATCTTTACCGTACCAGCGAACGAATTCAACGAAGCGCAGCGGCGATTGGTCGAGCCACTGCAGACGTATCTCGAGCGGAATGAGTACGAAGAGGTCAAGCCTGCACTGCTCGGGTTTTTCCTGGAAGAGACCGCGGCCGTGTTCACGGCCGCTCGCGGAGGGGTCGCCTGCGTCGTCGTCACCGATGGACTCGAAACCATGGACCTGCCCACCGCCGGACGCCAGCGACCGGCCAGCCCCGCCGACCTCTTTCATCTCTACAAAGGCCGCAAAATGTTGCGGACCTTCAACCCACAAGGTATCTGAGCCCCCAACCAACCATGAACGCCTTCCCCCTCGGACCATTGCTGGACAGTCAAACGCGAATCCGTCACGATTTCCTGGACTTTGCCGGGCACTGGCAGCGAACCCGAGCGGAATGGCGCGACGAACCGGCGCGCAAGTTTGAACAGGATTCGCTCAGCGACCTAGCGCCAACCCTGACGCGACTTGCAGCCGCCATGCAAGATTTTGCCGATGCGGCCCGCCAAGCCGACCGACTGCTCGCGGATCCAGACCAGCCGACCCAACAATGACAGACATTCCCCCGTTGTGAGCCATCGAAGTGCCCAGGAAAGACGCTACCGGAATTTATTCGCTATAATCCGACGTCAGCAAGAGCATTTTCACGAACTACCGGCATTGAAATTGCGTTGGGATATAGCAAGCGTCGACATCACTATTGATGAGAAACGCGAATTTGCTTCCACTTCAATCTCCCCACCTCCCAGCGAGACTTTTCCAATGTTCGCTCCTGCCGATGTTCCATCTTTCATTCAAACGGTCCACGGATTGGAATACAAAGTGACACGCACGTTGCAACACGATGAAATCAAACGGACCAAACCCGCTCACAAAACCGGTCGCACCGCGACGAAAAAGAAGTCGAGTAAGCCGCAGGGTAGTGCTCGAAACAGTTGATCTATGGCGAGATCGCAAAAACGGGCTGACCCGACCACGCCAGCGGATCTGAATACCGAACCGGCAGTTGCCGGGGCGGGTCAGGCTCGAGGTTCGACGGTGTCCAGAAAACTAACCGACCGAGAGGACTTGCTCGCCGAAGGTGTGAATCTTCGCGAGCGCGGTCGCATCACCGATCCCGCAACCGACCGTGAGTGGATTGCGGGATGGCGGGACCAGACCGCACTGAGTCTTTTCGATGGGGTGGATCCGGTTTTCCAGTTCAACACGTCCGGGCAACTGCGACGAGTTTTCTTAGCTGGTCAAAAATTGGCCGCCGACGCGGGGCAACTTGCTCAACTGACACGGCGAAGCGATTCGGCAGGCCGGTTAGTACATGACCCCCACATCCTCTCGGCCGCAGAACGAGAACGCGTGTTACAGCGCCTCGTTGCGAGTGCTTTGGAGCTGAATCAGGTGCTTGCAAGCGGCAACGCGCTGATCGAAACCATCGGGATCACGCCCAATGACTTTACAAGTCGGCTTCAGGAGTGGCTTGTTGGTGTGAATTGCATCCAGATTGCCCACGGGCCGGGTGTGGTGGGTTAAAGTAGACCCGCAAGATTCAGTCGCGCTCGGAATCTCAGAGCGACGGCAGTCGATCGCCCCCCTCGGGTCGCGACAGCAACTCACCCCACTATCCCGCCAGTAATTAACGAACATGAAATCACCCACCTATGGTTCTCTAGCTCTAACTCGCCTTGTACTGACCGCGGCAGTCTGTTTGCCAGCATCTTTCGCGATTGCCGATCAGCCGACGAAAACGCCAGACGCACAGGCGCCGATCGTCAAAGTCCAGGTCCGTGCCAGCGAAATTGATCCGCGTGTCAAATCCTATCCCGAAATTGGATTCGTGCTCGAGAACGCGAAGGGCAAGCCCGCAGATGTCGAACACGCATGGTTCAACCCCAATGTCCCCGCTCGCGGACGCGTTGTGATCTGGCTAATGGGTCACAATTCCGCACTTTTTGAACAGCTGACCAGCTACGGGCTGCATGCGATCGACGTGCAGTACGCACGACAGTGGTTCTCGATCTGTTGTCAAGGACAACCGGTCGATCCCGAGTGTCGTGGCAACATGCGTCTCGAAGCGTCAACGGGAATTGACGCCAGTGATGAAGTGGCCATCGCCAAGCCCGATGCGATGAATGAACGGGCCTTTCAGCTGGTCAAGTGGCTCGCTGAGCAAAAAACCCCTGGAGATTGGGGGCAATTTTTGAACGCCGACGGGTCTGACTTGGATTGGGATAAGGTCATCGTTGCGGGGGCGTCTCACGGCAGCACCACGGCGGCACGGTTTGCCAAGCAGCAAAAAGTGGCTCGCGTGGTCGCCTTATGTGGCCCGCGAGATCAGCATCAAACATGGCAAGCACTGCCCTCTGCCACCCCCGCCAACCGCTACTTCGCATTTTCTCACGTGCTCGATCAAGGCTGGGAGGACGACCATTATTGCCGCAGCTGGGAGATGCTCGGGTTGAACGAGTTCGGCCCGATTGTCAACGTCGACCGCTCGGCACCTCCCTACGAGAACACCCGCCGACTGATCACGGACGCGGATGTAGGTAAAAATGCGAACCGTGCCCACGGCAGCGTCCAACCTGGCGGCTCGGCGATCAAAGACGCCGCGACGGGTAAGTACATCCACGCAGCGGTCTGGAAATATCTGTTCACACACGATGTCGATACAGTCGGCGATCCCACGCCCCTCGATCCCAATTGCGATCACGAGCAATTGAAGTAAAGAGTGTCGTCGATCGCTCCGTGATCCATGGCTGGAGCGGTCCGTCGACGGCCAAGACGTCGAGTCGGTTCGCTGCGTCACTCGCCCCGACGGTGACGGACGAAGCCGGGGCGAGCGGCTTGTTCAATGACGAAGCCGGGTCGCGTAAGCGGCCGGGTGCCGCGGGTTGGCCGATGCGTTGCGAGATTCGGCGGCCCCGAAAAAGTAAGGATTGACGGACGACTCGCTTAGGGACACGGCACTTTTAGTACTGATGACTTCGGGGAATGCCGAAGTGACATCATGACGACACCTGGTAACCTTGAAGCCAACACTCCCCCCCCTGGAGACACTCCCCGTGAAATACATTTTGGCACTCGACCAGGGCACGACGAGCTCTCGTGCGATTCTGTTTGATCGGGCCGGGGGAATCTTCGCCAGCGAAGCCAAGGAGCTGACTCAGCATTATCCCCAATCGGGCTGGGTCGAGCATGATGCGGTGGAGATTTGGAATTCCCAGCGTGACGTCGCTCGCCAGGTTTTAGAGCGCAACGACGTCAAGGCCGCAGAGATTGCCGCGATCGGGATCACCAACCAGCGTGAAACGGTCGTGCTGTGGGATCGTGAAACGGGGCAACCGCTGCACAACGCGATCGTGTGGCAAGATCGGCGCACTGCCGATTTTTGTGATCAACTGCGCAGCGACGGCCATGCCGACATGATCGCTGAAAAGACCGGTCTCGTTGTCGACCCCTACTTCAGCGGCACCAAACTCCGCTGGCTCCTCGAGAATATCCCCGGAGCCCGCCGCCGCGCCGAACGCGGCGAACTGGCGTTCGGCACCATCGACACTTGGCTGTTATGGAACCTCAGCGGCGGGCGCACCCATGCGACCGATGTCAGTAACGCAGCCCGAACGATGATGCTGAATCTACTCACCCTCGACTGGGATGAGACCTTATTGAACCTGCTCGACATCCCGCGCTCGGTATTGCCCACCGTCCGACCGTCGAGTTATGAATTCGCTGACTCCACGGCAGACTTTCTCGGCCAACCGATTCGGATCGCTGGCTGTGCCGGCGACCAGCACGCAGCCTTGTTCGGACAGAACTGTACCGAACACGGGATGGCGAAATGCACCTATGGCACGGGCTGCTTCGTGCTGATGAACATCGGTCCGGAACCCATTCCATCGAAGTGTCAATTATTGACAACAATCGCGTGCACCGGAGAAGACCGCCCTGATTACGCACTCGAAGGCAGCATTTTCATTGGCGGCGCGGTGGTGCAATGGCTGCGTGATGAGCTCCGCATTGCTGAAACAACCGAGGCGGTTGCTGACCTGGCGGCTACCGTGCCCGACAGCGGAGACTGTTATCTCGTCCCCGCGTTCGCAGGCTTGGGAGCCCCCCACTGGGACCCTTATGCACGAGGCACGATTGTCGGTATTTCACGCGGCACTACATCCGCCCACCTCGCCCGCGCGGCGATCGAGAGTATCGCTTTCCAAGTCGCCGACGTGCTCGACGCCATGAATGCCGATACGGGCATCGCTGTCAAAGAACTGCGTGTCGACGGTGGTGCGAGCGCCAATGATTTCTTGATGCAGTTTCAAGCCGACATTCTGCAGGTGCCCGTTGAGCGTCCACGCGTGATTGAAACCACAGCACTCGGAGCCGCATTCTTGGCTGGGCTCGCCGTGGGCTTTTGGAAAAACTTAGACGAAGTGGGGTCGATCTGGCAAAGCGAACGGATCTTTGAACCGTCCATGCCCAGTGCCGAAGTACAAAAACGTCGCGCCCGCTGGCAACACGCAGTCCAACGCAGCATGGGATGGCAACAATCATGAACCGCGAAAAATATCTAAACCAGGTTCGTGATCGGCGGGACCCCTTTGATATCGTCGTCATCGGTGGCGGCGCCACGGGTGTCGGCGTGGCCATGGATGCAGCCGTCCGGGGCTTGTCGGTGCTATTGCTCGAACAGAGCGACTTTGGCAAAGGCACGTCGAGCCGCAGCACCAAGCTGATCCATGGTGGCGTGCGATACCTGCAGCAGGGCAATCTTTCGCTGGTGCGGGATTCACTGCATGAACGAACGCGACTGCAGGCCAACGCCCCGCACCTCGTTCATCCGCTGCCGTTCCTCGTTCCCTGCGAAACGCTGTGGCAGCGTTTCATGATGCGAACGGGATTTGTGCTCTACGATCTGCTCGCGGGCAAAAGCAAGTTCCCACACGCCTATGGTGCATCGACGGGCCAAGCGATCAAGGCCGCCAGCACGATCCAGCCCCGGCGAGTTCGCTGGGGTGGTGTGGTCTATCATGATGGTCAATTCGACGACGCGCGGCTGCTCATTCACCTGGCGATGACCGCGGCAGAACATGGTGCCTGTGTCATCAATGCCGCCCAGGTAACAGGCTTGCGCCACGATGCAGAGGGACGTGTCTGCGGTGTGACCTTCCAAGATCAGCAAACACAGACGTCTCACGACGTGCAGGCACGCTGCGTGATCAATGCGACAGGGCCATTCTGCGATGCCATTCGACGTAGTGATGACGCCTCGGCGGAACCGATCATCGCGCCGAGCCAGGGTGTTCACATCGTGCTGCCGCGTGAATTCCTGCCTGACGATACAGCCATCATCGTCCCCAAGACGTCTGACGGTCGTGTCTTGTTCCTGATCCCATGGCACGGACACGTCGTCGTTGGCACCACCGATACGCCAATTGAGCAGGCGACGTTAGAACCGACGGCCCAATCCGATGAGATCGAGTTCCTGCTCCGCACCGCCGGCGACTATCTAACACGCGCCCCAACCCGAGAGGATTGCTTGAGTGTGTTTATCGGCATCCGTCCCTTGGTACGCCCCCCGAGTCGTGGCAGTGGGAAAAAGAGCGATACCAAATCGCTCTCTCGAGATCACACCATTCTGGTTTCCAAGTCCGGCATGATCACCATCACCGGTGGAAAATGGACAACCGTTCGCCACATGGGAGAGGACTGTATCGACCGCGCCGTCGCATTGACCGGCCTAGAGACGAACGGCAAGTCCACGAAACAGCTTCCGATACACGGCGCCCCCGATGCACCGAGTGACAGTGTTTATGGCACCGACGCGGCACTCATTGACCAGCTAATCGCCGCCTCGCCAGAACTTGGAACGCAACTCCACGACGACCTCCCCATTCGCGCCGCCGAAGTCGTCTGGGCAGTCCGCAATGAGATGGCACTCACGGTCGAAGACGTCTTAGCCCGGCGCACCCGAGCGATGTTCCTCAACATCCGCGCCGCCCAAGCCGTCGCCCCCGAGGTCGCCCGTCTGATGGCCACTGAACTCGGACAAGACCAAGCTTGGCAAGAAAAACAGCTCACGGATTTCAAAGCCACCGCCGCCCATTTTGAGTTAGCCCGCTAACCCCGCGTGAGCCGAAGGCCGTAAGGCCTCGGGTGACCGCCCGAATCGTGTTCTCACCCGATAACGCCAAAACATTGCTGTGGTACCCGGGGCCAAGCCGGTCCGATTGAGCCGAAGGCCGTAAGGCCTCGGGTGACGACCCGAATCGTGTTCTCACCCGATAACGCCAAAAGATTGTTGTGGTACCCGGGGCCAAACCGGTCCGATTGAGCCGAAGGCCGTAAGGCCTCGGGTGACACCCCGAATCGTGTTCTCACCCGATAACGCCAAAACATTGGTGTGGTACCCGGGGCCAAACCGGTCCGATTGAGCCGAAGGCCGTAAGGCCTCGGGTGACGACCCGAATCGTGTTCTCACCCGATAACGCCAAAACATTGCTGTGGTACCCGGGGCCTCACGGCCCTCGGCTCAGGGGGTCTCGAGCTTTGCGGTCCTGGGCTTCTGACACGTACGTCATGCACTGCTGAATTTCGTCCTCGTTTTTCAAAAACTCAATATCACCTCTATCAGCCCAGACGGGGCGATCTTTCCAGACCGCATAGACGCCGCGCAATTCACGAGTCCCTTTCGCCTTTAACTGATCTCGAACTGTTTTGGGATGATAGTCGGGTGCGGTAACCACAACGTGAGCATGATTCGAACGCACCGAAACGGCCCACAATGACCACGAACGAAAACCTGCAATTTCGCGAATCGCATTTGCCGCAGTTTCTCTCATGGAAAGATCGAGCAGGATAACGTCATGACTCAGGCGATCACGGTGCCACCGTTCGAGCTTCGGTTGAGGAATCTGAGCCCCATCCCGCCGATGTCGCCATCCGCGTGTATCGCCTGGCAAAAATGTTCCGTAAACAGTCCAAGTAATGAACAATCCCAACGGGGTTGAATCCATCGCATTCTCCTCCAAGATTCCAACATATCAAATTCGCTTGAGCCTCGGGTAACACCCCGAATCGTGTTCTCACCCGATAACGCCAAAACATTGGTGTGGTACCCGGGGCCTCACGGCCCTCGGCTCAGAGGCCAAACCGGTCTTCATGAGCCGAAGGCCGTAAGGCCTCGGGTGACCGCCCGAATCGTGTTCTCACCCGATAACGCCAAAACATTGCTGTGGTACCCGGGGCCTTACGGCCCTCGGCTCAGAGGGCAAGCCGGTCTTCATGAGCCGAAGGCCGTAAGGCCTCGGGTGACCGCCCGAATCGTGTTCTCACCCGATAACGCCGATAGATTGTTGTGGTACCCGGGGCCTTACGGCCCTCGGCTCAGAGGCCAAACCGGTCTTCATGAGCCGAAGGCCGTAAGGCCTCGGGTGACGCCCGAATCGTGTTCTCACCCGATAACGCCAAAACATTGGTGTGGTACCCGGGGCCTTACGGCCCTCGGCTCAGAGGGCAAGCCGGTCTTCATGAGCCGAAGGCCGTAAGGCCTCGGGTGACGCCCGAATCGTGTTCTCACCCGATAACGCCAAAAGATTGTTGTGGTACCCGGGGCCAAACCGGTCTTCATGAGCCGAAGGCCGTAAGGCCTCGGGTGACGCCCGAATCGTGCTCTCACCCGGTAACGCCAAAACATTGTTGTGGTACCCGGGGCCTTACGGCCCTCGGCTCATTTGGAATAGGAGTGATATGCATTTTGAATCGATTTGGCGAACTTATGGGGCATCGCTGATTGTGGATCATGGTGCAGGGAAGGTGTATGCCGGGCCCCTGGCTGGCGCGCTGCCTTTTACGGCACCGTGTTTTGTGATCACGGCTTGGAATCCGTTGTCAGAGCAATTGAGTGCCGTCGAAAATGGCCTTCGAAATAGAGACTTGCGGCGTTCCTTGCACCGCCACACCGATCAAATCCAACCGGTAACGGGGCAGTCAGCCTCCGGGGATTGGAAAGAGGAAAGTTTTCTGGTTGCCGGCATTGAGGAATTCAACGTCTTAAAGCTCGCGGTGGAATTCCAGCAGCGGGCGATCTTTCGACTCGATGATGAGCAAAAGTACGTTGTTGACCAAGATGGTATCGTTCGCGACCTGGTCCCCCGTTGCCAATAGGTCGCTTGAGGGCCATTGTCTCGAGCGACCATGCCGGGCGGCGGCTCACCGAAACGCGACCTCAGAGGGGATCAAGGGCCCGGTCCAACGAATCTTGTTCCGGTTGTCGCTCCGCGGCTACTGCTGGACTTCGCCGTCAGGATAGGAGCCAACCAAGACATCGGGCGTGGACAGGTCGACCTGCCATTTTGCCGGCGGAACAAAACCTTTGTTTCCGACGCGATACGCGGGCACCCCATCGCTCGGTTGCAGGGATCGATGGTCAATCAATAACCGTCCGAGCCGTTTGGCTTGATCGGGATATTCGCCCACGAGGTTCTTGGTTTCATTGGGATCGTCGCTGAGGTGGAACAGTTCGACTCGACAGTGGGGGTCACTCAACTGCGACTCCGAGGTGAGTTGGGGACCATTCACCTTCAGTTTCCATCCATCGACCAGCACGGCAAGATGCTCATCATCGGCGCCAGACTGTCCATGATACGAGAACCATGGGCGATCATCGTGGACCGGTCGGTCCGGCGACTCCAGTTCGCTTAGCAGGGAAATGCCATCGATCGGGCGTTCGGGATCGTGCACGATTGAACCGCTGGCGGCGGCGATGATCGTCGGCAGAACATCAATGTAACCACACACGCGTTGACTTTTTGTGTTCGCGGCCAGACGGTTCGGCCAGCGGATGCAGGCGGGGACTCGCACTCCGCCTTCGTAGACGGTGAGTTTGCTACCTCGCAGCGGCTTATTCAATCGTGGTAACGACCCGACACCACCGTTGTCACTGAGGAACCAAACGATCGTATTGTCTGCTTCGCCGGAGTCTTCGATGGACTGGAGAATCCGTCCAATGCCCTGGTCCATTTCCCAGATCATCGCTTTGAGAATCGCGACGTTTTTGGCTTTGCCCGGTTTGCCGTCTCGGGCGGTCCCAGAGGCCCCCTTATCGAAACGAGCGATCGTTTTCTCCGGAGCTTGAAAAGGAGAATGAGGGGCGTTGAAAGGGACGTAGCAGAAATAGGGCGTGTCGCCCGCCGCTGATTGAGTGATCCAATTCGCTGCGGCGTCCGCGATCAGATGCGTCGAGTAGCCCTGTTCACCAGAGGGTTGCCCGTCGACGTGCCAATCACGAACACCTTCGCGGGTCAACTCGAAGTAGTCGATCGCTCCGTTGAAGTGCCCGTGAAAGTGCGTGAATCCCTGGTTCAACGGATGCCATTTGGACCGGCGATGACCGAGGTGCCATTTCCCGAACACAGCTCGGTTGTGGTACCCGAGATCAGCCAACCTTTCGGGTAGAGTCACTTCGCTGACCGGCAATCCGAAATCACGGTATGGCGGAATCACGGCACGAGCGGCACCAAGGCGAATGGGGTACCGTCCGGTCATCAATCCGGCTCGGGTCGGAGAGCACATTGGGGCGACATAGAACTGATCCAACTCAACCCCCTGGCTCACCAGCCGATCGAGATGAGGCGTGTGGTAGTTCGAATTGTGATACCCGACGCAATTCCAGCCCAAATCGTCCGCGAGTATCAGGACGACATTGGGTTTCACGCTATCGCTGGCGGCCGCCGTGGCGATGGGGTTGCCCGCACGCAGTCCGTCCGCGACGACTTGCCCGGCAGATGCGCATAGCAGGATCAGGAGGGCACGCGACGCAACACCGGGCAACATCAACATCGGGCTGGATCCAAATCCGAAAGAGTGTTCAGTGAGAGCACGAAGACTCTGGAACCGTCTACGCAACCCATTATGCCCGGTGTGGAGACGTGCTTCAATCGAGGTGCTGCCACCGAGGCGAATTCACCTGCCGTTCAGTGCGCGGTCGTTTCGCGATTGAAGCGAATCATTCAGTGCATCCCGAGAATTCGCGATGGTCGTTGCCGCACCCCTGAAAGACGCTTGTCCCAAGATCCGCTAGTATAAGGTTCCGCGCCAACATCAGTCGTGAAGGGCTCCAGGTCGGCGCGGTTAAGTGACAGAAGTAGAACGCACAGCGTTTTCTCACGCCGAATTCAGGTCCAAACTACTAGGAATTTTGATGGCCCACTCGTCTCGGTCGCTTTCGTTGTATTCCGTGATTATCGCGACACTACGACATCGCCTCGCCGTCACGATCGCGGTCGCCCTGGGCGTCGCGACGGCCACCGCGGTGATCACGGGTGCGTTGCTGGTGGGTGATTCGATGCGAGCGAGCTTGCGGGCGTTGACCGTCGAGCGTCTCGGCCGCATTGAGTCGATTCTGGCGCCCGGCCAATTTTTCCTGATCGACAGCGTCAAGTTAGCGAGCCAATCGGCACTCGCCAGCGACGGTTCCGCCGTCAGTGTGATCTTATTTCCCGGCAGCAGCGTGGAAACGAAAATCAAAACGCCGACCGGCTCATCGTCTGAGGGAGAGACGCCAGCGGGGAACATGCCTCGCATTCGTCATCTGGGAGGTGTGCAGATCGTTGGCGTGGATGAATCATTCTGGGATCTCGATGTTTCCGGTGTCCGTCCTGACGTCATGCCTGGTGAATATAGTGTCGTGCTCAATCAATCCGCAGCCGACGGTCTGGAGGTCCGCATTGGCGACGATGTGACCCTCCGATTACCGGTCGAGGGAGCGGTGCCCGCGGACAGTCCGCTGGGCAAACGCGAACTCCAAGGCGAAGGACTGCCCCGGATGAAGGTTGCCGCGATCGTGCCCGATCGCGGGTTGGGGCGATTTTCATTGACTGCCAGCCAGAGCGTCCCCAAGACCGTCTTCGTATCGCGGGAAGTGGTCGCAGACGTGCTCGACCGGAAGGGGCAAGCCAATGTGATGCTGTTTGATCACGAACTGGCCTCAGACGCGATTTCGCTCGACCTGAAGTCACTCGGCTGGAAACTGCAGCGAGTGCAGGACGGTGAGGCAATTGACTACCTCTCGCTCTCGAGCGACAGTCTGCTGCTGCCCCAAGTCGCTGTGGATCGGATCACCGCGGCATTGCCGCAGGGCGATGTGACCGCGGTCATGACCTACCTCGCCAACGCGATCGAGCCTGACGAAAAAAAGGTGGCCGAAAAAAAGGTGGCCGACACCTTAAAGAGCGTACCGTATAGCACGATCTCGGCGATGGACTCCGGGTCAACACTGCGTTTGGACTATGCGGTTCCAGAGGGCGTCCGCATGGACGGCGCGGTCCCCATTGTGCTCAATCGCTGGACAGCCGATCGGTTGGATGTGAGTGTGGGATCACCGCTACGAGTCTTCTATTACGAACCGGAGGTACAGCGGGGCAAGGAGATTGAACGTTCGTTCGACGCGGTGGTCACGCAGGTCGTTCCACTGACGCCTCGAGCGGGGCCTTATCGGCCGGGTCGGCCGGGGACCTATCAGGACCCGGTCACGGCGTACAACGATCCGGCCCTGACACCAGAAGTGCCCGGTGTGACGGACCAGGACTCGATTGGCGACTGGGATCTGCCCTTCACGTTAGAGCGGAAAATTGATCCCGAGGATGACCAGTATTGGAACGAGCATGGTTTGACCCCCAAAGCATTCATTCCCCTGGACGATGGACAGGAACGATTCGGTAGCCGGTTTGGCGAGACGACGGGACTGCGGTTCGTGCCCAAGTACGACCTGAATGACCTGGAGTCATTGATCGTCGCAGCCATCACCCCCGTCCAGGATGAACTGGGATGGACACCGCGTTCGATCCGCAGTGAACAACTCACCGCATCCCAAGGCACGACGCCGTTTGATGGATTGTTTTTGGCGTTATCGATGTTTGTGATCCTGGCCGCGATGATGTTGATTGCGTTGTTGCTGCGGTTAGGCATGCTGCAGCGGATCGACGAGTTCGGCACGTTGCTCGCCGTCGGGTTTTCGCCACGGCGGGTGATGGCGTTGGTGTTGGGCGAGACTGCGATTACATCGACGGTGGGCGTGTTATTAGGATTGCTCGGTGGTGTCGGCTATGCAGCGTTCGTGCTGTGGGCATTGCGGTCATGGTGGGTGGGCGCGGTCACGGTCCCGTTCCTGCAGTTCCATGCCTCACCGCTATCGATCGTGCTCGGCGGCGTGGGGGGATGGTTGGTGTGCATGGCCACGGCGACCTGGACACTGCGTTTTCTGCTGCGACTGAACCCCGCGGCCTTACTGGGCGGGCGGCGGATGTCGGGTACGGCGGGCACTCACGGGCAGAAACGAGGATGGCTCGGCTGCCGAATGCGTCCGATCGCAATTGGCGTGCTCATCGTGCTGGCGATGGGCGCTGCGGTGGCGGGGTCACGGGGCAGTGCCCAGGCGGCCGCGGGTGGCTTTGTCGGTGGCGGGATGCTGCTGTTGATCGCCTCACTGCTGTGGATCCATGGCAGCTTGGCTCAGCGGCGGACGGCGCGACCGTCCCTTCGAACACTGGCCATGGCCAACGCGCGACGCAATCCGCTGCGAAGTACGCTGACGATTGGGTTGGTGGCGACGGCTGCGTTTCTGATCTTATCGATCACTGCGTTTCGCATGTCGCCAACGCAGGAGGGTACGGGTGGGTTTGACTTGATTGCCGAAACCGGATCACCGATTTCGCTCGACCTCCATGATGACGTCGTGCGTGAGGACCTGTTCGGTCGGGATGCCAAGCAGTTGGCCGGCGCCACCATGGTCGCGTGCCGGATGCGCACCGGCGAGGACGCCAGCTGCAACAACTTGTATCAGGCAACGCGGCCCACCGTGCTGGGCATTCCCGCCCCAAACGACTTGGATCAATTCGGGTGGGCGGCGTCAGGGGCGGAAGATGCGCAGACGCCATGGCAATTGCTAGCCCGGCCCGCCCGCGGTACGGAGGACGATCCGATCCCCGTCGTCATCGATCAGAACACCGCGATGTGGAGTCTGCAGATGACAGGCGGAATTGGGCAAACGAAAACGTTTGACTATGGCGATGGAAAGTCGCTGACATTCGAAGTCGCCGGTTTGCTGGCCGGCTCGGTCTTGCAGGGCAAGCTAATGATCGGCGAGCGGAATTTCGAACAGGCGTTCCCCGAGCAGAGTGGTTACCGCTATTTCTTGATCCGAGCAGGTGATGGGGTACCGCCGGCAGCCATCTCGGAGGTATTGGAATCTCGCTTGGTCGATGTTGGGATGGATGTGGAATCCGCCCCGCAGGTACTCAGCAGCATGCTGGCGGTGCAGAACACTTATTTACGCACCTTTCAGAGTCTGGGTGCGTTGGGGTTACTGCTCGGGACGATCGGTTTGGCGGTATCACAACTTCGCAGCGTGCTGGAACGCCGCAGTGAACTCGGCGTCTTGCGAGCGGTGGGGTTCACCCGCGGGCGTTTAGCGAAACTGGTCATGGCTGAGAACTTCGTGCTCCTGCTCCTGGGCATGGGCTGCGGCGTGATCACGGCGATCCTGGCGGTGTTGCCCTATGCGTGGATGACGGGCAACTCTGTCCCCATCGCCGAACCCCTGTGGATTCTACTGGGAATTTTGGTGTTTGGGATGTTGGCGGGGTTGATCGCGGTGTGGCGGGTCGCGACATTGCCGCTTTTGGATTCGCTGCGAGCCGAGCATGCTGGAATTGAAATTTGAGAGCGCGAGTGCACGCCATGAACTGGCGCGAGACGAAGCGATGTTGCAGTGGGCCGACGGTGTGGTCGAAAACGGTGTCCGCCCAGACGACGAGGTGGTGGATACCGGCTTGATTCGCGTTTGGCGGTTTGACCAACCCACCGTGATTCTGGGCCGCAGCTCGAAGATTGGCGAAGAAGTCGACCGAGCCTGGTGCCGGGAGCAGGGGCTCGACGTGTTGCGGCGCTGCACCGGAGGTGCCTCGGTCGTCGGTGGCCCGGGATGTCTCATGTACAGCGTGGTCGTGGGCGTGCCCGCCAATGGCGGACTACGCAATATTGACGCCGCACACGACTATGTCATGCAGCGTGTGCTCGCGGCGGTTCGCAGGCAACTGCCGGACACGGAGCGGTCTGGCATCTGCGATCTGACGTGGCAGGGCCGCAAGTTTTCAGGCAACAGTCTACGTGTGGCCCGCCATCACCTGCTCTACCACGGCACGCTGCTGCTGGCTGCTGATTTAGATTTGATTGCCAAGTGTCTCGCATTCGCACCACGGCAACCGGAATATCGACGGGGTCGTGACCATCGCGATTTCATCTGCAATGTGGACCTCGACGAATCGATCTTAGTCAACTCTTTCGCGGAGGAATTTGGGGTGCAGGGACGGCCGGCGGACTTGGAAAAACCGATCGAGAGGATCGCTGACGAATTGTTCATTTCGCGTTACAACCGTCAGGACTGGCACGAGCGTCGTTAAACCTTTGTGAATTTCTTCCTATTGCCGAAAAAATTTGATACAGTTACGCTTGGTCGATCATGCCATGCTGCCGAAACCCCCCCCAATCGGGTGGCCTCGTTTTTGCATTGCTGTTCATTCACATCATTGTAATGGAAGGAATCTTATGAAGACGCGAATCCCACTGAGCCAAGCCGAAGAGGACGCCCGCCTGCGCCGCGAGCGATTGGACCTGAGTATTGCCGAGATGGGACTCTCGGTACGGACGACCAATTGCCTCGAAGAAACTGGCATTTTGACAGTGCGTGATTTGCTCAACGCGACCCCGCGCCGGTTATTGAAGATCAGTAATTTTGGCGAAAAGACGCTCGATGAAGTATACGATGCCTTGGAACAACTCGGATTCTTTCGTCCGGGTCGCCAAGTCGTAACCGCCAAAGCTCACTAGAGCGGCGAACATTGGTGCGACGGTCCCGAAAATCTTGGCAGTGGCGTCCGTGGAGTAAAAAGCTCGGCCGTCGATTGCGCACCGGTCCATTTCGGGGTGTCCTCGGCGAACTGGCGTTTTACCTAGGATTAATCTTCGTCGGCGTGTTCATTTTCACGCTGGTGGTGGTGGCGTATTGGATGGTGCCGCAGATCGGGATGGAGCTACCCGATAAGGCTCGTGTGGTGCTCGATTCGGATCTTGCTCGCGGCGGTGGCTTTCACTGGGGGCGATGGATTGTCGCCCTGATTTCGCTGGCGACGATCGGCTCGGGTGTGTTTGGGCTGGGTTACCGCTTGATGCACCTCGGCTTTAGCCAGGAGCGAATTTCGGCGCAAAAGGGGCGGCTCTCAGGCTGGGGAACGTCTTCGTCCACCCACCGCACGAGTGATTCCGCGGCCAGCGAAACGGCTGACGACCAAGAAAACAAAGCGTCCGGCGGTGAGGCGGGCGAATTGCCCCGTCAGGAGGAATATCCCCGGCTGCCGACGGTGCCGCGCGGCCCCGCACTGGACGAGAGCCCCGGTGAGCGACTGCGATATCGCCTCGCGTCGGTATCGACGGGCCGTTGGTCCGTATTCGGATCCGCCTCACTGGCGCTGATGTGGAACTCCGTTTGCGTGGTGCTGCTTGCCGTTGCCATCTCAGGATGGTGGTACAACAACCCCAGACCCGTGCTGGCGATGCTATTGGTTCCCTTTACGGGGGTCGCGATCTGGGCATTGAAATCGTTTTTGCGTCGTGTTCGCCGCATTGCGGGCGTTGGCTCGACGGTCGTCGAGATCAGTGATCACCCGCTACAACCCGGTGGGACGTATCAATTATTTGTGATGCAAATGGGGCGAATGCGGCTACGGAGTTTGCGGGTTAGGTTAGTCTGTGAAGAGGAGTCGTTTTTCCGACAGGGCACCGACGTGCGTTCGGATCAATATGTCGCCCTTAGCAAAGATTTGCTCACCGAAAGCTCCGTGCGTGTTGACCCGATGGCCCCTTGGGAGCAACAATTGGAGTTCGAGCTACCCCACAACGTGATGCATTCGTTTAGCGCGACGAATAATTCGGTGCGGTGGCGATTGATTGTTTCAGGAGAAGCCCGCCCTTGGCCATCGTTCTGCCGAAGTTTCCCGCTCGTCGTCCATCCACCGCTAATGGCTCCGCCAAACAGCCCGCGGTGAATGTATCGCTGTGCCGTGACGACGCGACCTATACGGCCGGTGGTTACCTACGCGCCAGTTGGCGGGTCAGCCGCGTCAAGCTGGAAGAGCTAAGCGGCGTGGAGGTTTCAGTGCTGTGGTACACCGAGGGCAAGGGCGATGAGGATCTAAGTGTCCACTACTTTCGGCGCTACGATGCAGCGAGCCTGCGGAATCTGGGGATTCGTGACAGCCAACCGATTCACTGCCGCCTGCCGTCGTCGCCGCTGAGCTATCGCGGTCACCTGCTAAAGATTCAGTGGGGGATTCGGGTGCGGGTGTTTGTCGAAGAAGGCCGTGAGGCGGTTGCGGAGCATCCTTTTAATCTGGTTGCCCGGAAACCGGAGGCTGTGGCGCTCAATAATTTGATCCAATCCGAATTGGCACTGGTGGACACCCCCGTCAAGCCGCCGCTGCATCGCCGATTGCCCGCCGTGATGAGACGCTGGCGTTCCCGACAATCCGGCCCATCGCGTTCGTAGCGAGTTGCTCTGGCGTGGTTGAACCGGGCATCGCTCTCGGCTCGTCACCAATGCCCCCCATCCCCATGCAAATGGGTGCGGTTCCTGGCCAATAGGAACGCTTGAAAGGTGCGAAAATTGAGCCGCGGCGGTTCCGCTTCCATTTTAACCATTTCAGGGTAATGAGCCGAATGCCGTCAGGCATCGGGTAACGCGCGCCGCCCAGGCGAATCGGCTCTCGAAATCAACGGACGTGAAAGCCCAAACGCCTCATCCAACGGCAAGCCTGTTGCGCGTCTCGACGCCTCGGTCAGCGACTTGTTACGTCAACTTATCTTCCGAATCGACGGCCCGGGACGACTATGAACTTTGCTCTTCGACGCGCTACAGGCATTCTCCTGAGCACTTTTTTGGCATGCCAGTGTTCGCCGCCGAACTCCTTTGGCGATGAGGCCTCACCGGTAACAGCGTCACCGCCGCATCTCCTGCAGATGATTCGGGATGACGCGGTCCATCAGGAATTAGGCCTCGACGCGGCTACCATCGAACAGGTGGACCAAGCCATCGGGGAGGTTGATCCTCGATGGTGGGTCAGTCGCATCCTGCCGGCAGAGAAACAGGCTGCGGAGATCAACGAGCTCACGGAGCTATTGCGAGCGAGCCTCGACGACATTCTCGATGACGATCAACAGCAGCGGCTGGAGCAACTCGAACGGCAAGCCGCCGGTACTCGCATGCTGCAGCGTGCCGACACGGTTGCGGAACTGGCGATCACCCCCTCACAGTCGGAACAGTTAAAGCAGCGTTTTGCGAAGACAGGCGAACAGGTCGCCAAGATCCAGAAACGATTGGCGGATCAGGAAATAGATGCTGGTGTGGCGAATGAGCAGACCGCGGAGGTGACACAGGACGAGATGCAAGCGCTGCTCAAGGTCCTGTCCAACGACCAGCGAGGGAAGATTGGCGGTTTGGTGGGCGAGCCGTTTGACTTTTCCGCCGTCAAACGCACGTACCCCCGCGGCCCCGAACTCGTCACCGAGGATGCCACTTGGATCGACGGCGATGGGGTGCAGTTAGCCGATCTTCGCGGCAAGGTCGTCGTCGTCTTTTTCTATGCCTTTGAGTGCATCAACTGCCAGCGAAACTTCCCTCACTATCTCGCCTGGCATCGTGATATGGCCGACGACGGATTGGTGGTGATCGGGATCCAGAGCCCCGAAACGTCCGCAGAACGCGACTTTGACAAAGTGAAGGCCGCCAAACATCGCGATGAATTTGAGTTCCCGGTGCTCTTTGACCAGGCCTCGAACAATTGGCGGGCATGGGGCACGACGATGTGGCCGACCACCTACATCATCGACAAAGACGGGTTCATTCGCCGCTGGTGGCAGGGGGAGATGAACTGGCAGGGCACGCCCGGTGAGCAGCAGATGCGGACGACCATCGAGCAGCTACTCGCCGAGTGAACTGGCGGCGGCCGGGCGGCGGCCGGGCGGTGGCTTTGAGGATCAAGCTAGTTGCTCGGGTCTCGCCGCAGGTCGGCGCGATACGGATTTCTCAGGCCTGCGAAATACTGCCGCCACGCAGCTTCGTCGTAGCCGAAATCGACGCCCGGTGCGATTGTCTTGACCAGCTGTAAAGCGGCGGGATGGCGAATGGACGATGTCTTGGTATACACCTTCGCTCCCTGGCTCATGCCTGACGCACCATTGTTGCCGAACCCTGCTTGCGTACCACCACTGCCGACTTGGACCTGAGACTGTTGTTCGGTGACGAGCGCATCGACGTAGGCAAAGGCGAGCTCGGGGTCGACAAAGTAGGTTAGCGCCCGCGCCGCCGCATCGACTTGAGCCGGCGAACTGGAACGGAGCATCGGAAGATAGGTGGCCACAGCCGAGGGGGCACCGTACTCGGTAAGTTGCCGCAGGGCTTCCTCTCGGATCAATTCGTCGGGTTCGTTCAGGCCCATTTCCACCAGTGCAGCAACGGTTCCCCCATAGCGCAACCGACCGAGTAAACGCACGTAAATCAACCTCAGGCTGCGCAGGTTCAGCTTGGAATTTCGTGAGCGCAGCAACTCGGTCGCGATCGCCTGGATTGCCATCGGGTCGTCAATCGCTTCGATCTCCGCGATCGCTTCGCTGTCGCCTCGCACCGCATTGGCGTGGACTCGCCGGAATTTTCGGATCCACAGCTTGGCTTCTCTGTCCGCCTCATCAGCCCGGTTGCGCACGGCCAGTACCTCAGGAAGCACCCAGCCCTTGCTGGAGTGGATCAGCCCCTGATCGCGGCGGAGTGCTTCGGCGTTGACCCAGCCGCTCTCGGTATCGTGGCGGATGTAGCCCAACGCGGCGCGGGCGAGACCATGGTCGGGATCCAGTTCGATCGTGCGGGTCAGGTGATAGCGATGCTGCGGCAACAGCGTGTTGAGTCGGCACCAATGGGCGAGCTGAAACTGGGACTCGGCGTCTTGCCCGGCGGCCGCTGCACGATCGCGATACTCTTGCAGATCAGCGGCAACCACAGTGTGACGCACGTGCGTGCCCGCGACAGCGACAGAGAGTTCATCGTCAATCTTCACCACCGCGTGGGTCGTCGATCCGTCCGCCTTCTTCGCTGTTTTGACGTCGCCGATCAATTGACCGCCGCCGGACAGTTCGACTTTGCCCGCCCACACCGCGGCGTCCATGTGCCAAGTCGTCCACGCGACCAAAGCCACGAGAACTCCGGAAATCAAGCGGGGGGGAAGAACGAACATGGGAATCTCCATCGACTCGAGGATCAGACTGCACTCTATTCTAGCAGCATGAGCAGGGGCTGCCCAAAATGTCCCGTTGTTCTTTTCACATTTTTACCCCGTGTTTTCGAGGCTCGAGCAATCGCGACCTCCCGGGCCTGGAGGTCGCGTCGGGTCGCCAACCGAACTTGTTTGCCGAACGGATTGGTGGCTCGACGACCCCGCCAAGCAGGTTCGCTGCGTAAATCCGCTCAAGCTGGCAAGCAACGGTGGCCGATGGAGATACTTGACCATTTAGGTCAGGATTGTATTCTTGTCGCAATCCAAAGTTGAAAAACGATTTCGTATTGAGCTTCTTTCCAATCCGTCCAGTCTGTCCAGTCCACTCTTTTTCCGGGCCATCCCATCGTGACTCTTGATTCGCCATCGTCGAAAGCACTCTCGCACGAGGAATCTGCCGGAGCCGCATCGGCAGCCCGAAAGGCGATGGAACTCGATGAGCAGGGCATTCCGTTGGTCGGTGGTGCGCGGGTCGCGGATCCACCGCTGGAGCCGACTCCGGAATTCTTGGCGGAGCTGGCGCGGGATAGCGAATCACTCGAGAACGAATCGCCGCAAGCCATTTTGAAGTGGGCGATCGATCGCTACGCTCCAAAATTCACGATGGCCACCGCCTTTGGTCCCGAAGGCATGACGATCCTTCACATGCTGGCCGAGATCGCGCCAGAGACGCCCGTGTTCAACTTGGAAACAGGCTATCAGTTCCAGGAGACTCTGGAGCTTCGCGAGCGTGTGCGAGAGCGGTACGGAATGACCGTGGAGTACAAATACCCCAAGCTCTCTGTCGAGGAATTCGAGCGGGAGAACGGTGGCCCGATCTACGCAACGGATCCCAACCGCTGCTGCTTTGATCGGAAAATACGAGTGTTGCACGAGGCGGCACGCGGCTTTCATGCGTGGGCCAGCGCCATCCGGCGGGACCAAAGTGATGATCGTGCCAAGGCACCCATTGTCGGCTGGGACCGAAAGTTTCAACTCGTCAAAATCAGCCCCTTGGCCAACTGGACGAAGCAACAAGTGTGGTCACTGATTATGGACGAAAAAATCCCCTACAACCCGCTGCACGACCGCGGGTACCCCAGCATCGGTTGCGAGCCCTGCACGCGTCCGGTCACGATCGGCGAGGACGAGCGGTCCGGTCGCTGGAGCGGTTTCCAGAAGACTGAGTGCGGGCTGCATAACTAGTTGACGGCCATGCAATTTCCTCCGTCTGCATTGCAATCACCTCCGGCGCGGGAGGCAATTCGCATCGTCGAGCGCCTACGCGACGACGGCTACTTCGCAGTCTTTGCAGGTGGCTGCGTGCGGGATGCTTTGCTCGGCCGCACGCCTAAGGATTTTGACGTCGCCACCGATGCGACACCGGATTCCGTTCAGCGAGTTTTTGGGAGGCGGCAAACGGTCGCGTTTGGTGCCTCGTTCGGTGTCATCGGTGTGCTACCGCCCCGTGCGCACAATACCGCGAGGGAGCCACTGGCACCGACCGAAGTCGCCACCTTTCGCGCTGACGGCACCTATAGCGACGGCCGCCGCCCCGATCATGTCACCTACGGTACGGCCGAAGCCGATGCGGCCCGACGCGACTTCACCATCAATGGCCTGTTCTATGATCCCGCGGCGAACGAGATCCTGGATTATGTCGATGGGATTACCGACCTGCAGTCGATGCACCTCCGCACGATCGGTGAGGCCGATCGCCGTTTCGACGAAGATAAACTTCGCATGCTCCGCGCCGTCCGATTTGTCACGACCTTGGGGCTGAGCATTGAAGCGTCCACGCTGGCTGCGATCCACCAGCATGCCGATACGCTGAGCGTTGTCAGCGGCGAACGTATCGGCGCAGAGATGCGCCGCGTGATGTGTCAAGCCGACGCCGTGCGCGGGCTGCGTCTGCTGGTCGACACGGGCCTGCACCGCCAGGTGTGGCCGCATCTCGAATCCATTGACTGGGCGAAACTGAACTCCCGATGGCAACGCATGCCCCGGCATTCCTTTGAAACAGCGATGGCAATCACCACACTCTCTCTCCACCCCAAGACTGCCGCTGCGATTGACAGCCTAAAGAGTTTGACGCAGAAATGGAAACTGTCGACGGCGGAGCAGCGGGCGATTGCGGCTGCGATCGAGTTTGCACCTCAGATCATCGACTGCGCCGATGCACCGTGGTCAGCACTACAGCCAATCTTGATCAACCGAGACATCGATGTCATCGTTCCCGTTGCCGAGGCGACCGCCGAGGACGAAGCGGGAGTCAAGCGGGCGAGAACCGAGCTACAGCGTGAACCGGAGTTGCTCGATCCACCGCCACTGATCGGCGGCGATGACTTGATCGAAATGGGGATGGCGCCTGGCCCGCACTTCCGTTCCTGGCTGGCCGAGATCCGCTGCCTGCAACTCGATGACGTTCTCCATACGCGTGCGGACGCAGCGGCCTGGGTGCGGCGTCAGACTTAGGAACCACCAGAGAACAAGTGGCCGTGTGGACACTGGAACAGAGTCAACACGAGAACCAAAGAATGCAGCGTCCGCGCTCGGTGCTCACCACCGGTGCTCATCACCGGTGTTTTCCTATCTCGGGCGCTACTCGGACCGACTCACCCGCAACGCGATATCATTAGCGAATGTCGGTGACGAAAGCGTCATCGCCCCACCGGTATGATTGACGGACTCGGCGCCTTCATATTTGCCCGTCTTGGTATCGAGCCATTTGACATCGTAATGCCCCGCCGGGACGTCAAGGACGATTTTGGCAGCGATATCGTCACGCAAACGCTCCGGCAAATCTTTCGGCTTGTTCGGCAGCGGCACATGCATGTAGACAGCGTATCGCTTACCGGAATCTGCCAAAACGCTGGTCGTCAATTCAGGCGAAACGGATTGGACGACCGCGTTGTCAGACTGCATTCGAACGAAGTCCAACGTGTCGAAAAACTGCTTGAGAATCCCCAGTTGGTCTCGCAGTGCGGCGCTGCCTCCACCGGGTGAGCGATACCCAGCCAATGTCCCGTCCGGATGTTTGACGGAAAACGAGTAGTCGAGATTATTATAGATCGCACCACCCGCCATCAAAAAATCCCAGCCTTCGGTACGATACAACACGTCCGCCGAACCACGAAAACCGGTTTCGTTTTCTCCGATTACTTTGCCGAGCCCATCATTCAAGGCAACCGTGTCGGGCGGCACACAGTAATGGAAATTAAATATCGAAACGTTCGGGTGTGGCCGGTCGACTTTCCGGCGTCCGTTGGCGATGTTCAGTGAGATCAAATGTTGCTGCGCAAAGGTTGATTCCGCCTGGACGATCGTGTCGACAATCAGGTGCTGCCACGGCATGGTCACCCCGCCGATGTAAGGCTCATTGCAAACCTCGTAATACAGGTTCCCCAAGTCACTGAGTTCATCGACGATTTTACGAGTCACCGCGACTTGCACCGCGGTGAGATCATCATTCGCCAAGGAATAAACGTCATTGAGCCCGCACTTGCCAACGCCATTGATATTGTTTGTTGACTTCATGGGACACATGTCCCACATGTTGTCGTTATACATGGGGCAAAACAAAGTCAACTCGACGACGATGCCTCGCTTGCCCGCTTGGGAAACGAAGTCCCTGAGCCGATCAAAGTAGGCATCGTTCCACTGCGAGAGATCGAACCGATTGCCGCCGCCTCGATAGCCCGGTTGACCACTGCGTGCCCAGGGGCAGATGTAGCGGTCCGCCTGGGGAGCGAGCGTGTTGTCGGTGATGTGAAATGCGCCGGCGTCCTCCCGATAAACGCCCGAAAAGGTGCGTGTATGATTGAGCCCGCGACGCTGTAACTCGTCGAGGTACGCCACGTAATCAAAATCGAGATTCAACACCACGCCATAGTGTTCCCCCGACGTCACCAGCACCGTGGGTTTGCCCTGCCATAGAAAGTAGTGCGGGTTGTCGGGATGCAGTGACAGAAAGCTGGGCGACGGATCAGTCGCCAGCGCCGGTCGTGATACCGCGACGAGAAATCCCATCGCCCCAAACGCAATGAGCATGGCGAATGACGGTCCGCCGAGGTGCGATCGCACCCCGCGAAAACGCATCATTCGACTCACGATTCCGACTCCAGCGTGAATCCCACCTTCACTGTCACTTGCCAGTGCGCGATTTTGTCGTCAGCGATATGGCCGCGTGTTTCGACGACTTCAAACCAACGCATGCCACGTATCGACTTGGACGCCAGCGAAATGGCGTTCGCGGTGGCTTCCTCGATCGAGTTCGGCGACGTGCCAACGAGTTCAATCTTCTTATAGATATGGTCTGACATCATGGCTTCCTGGTGTTTGAGAAATCAAATTCTGCGGGCCTTGGGACTTCGTACTCACACGCGAAAGGTGTGCGATGCAGACTACGACTGCATATATATACCCACACATGCACAATAGGTCGCAACCCGATGATTTGCAAGTGACGAGGCAGTGAAACGATGAAGCTGACTTTACCACAATCCTCGCCGCTGGTCAGTTTGGCGGGCGGGTTCGCCTGGTCGCTGGCGCCGCAGCGCCTCACGGTGGTGGGCGCCGCAGCGTCTCACGGTGGTGGGCGTTGGCAGCGCCGTCATGCTACTGATTTTGTCCGCCACTTTGTGGGCCGCTCAGTGGCGGGCCGCGAGATCGAAATGGGACGCGACCTGGGCCAGGGCCGTGTTCATGTCTGGGTTCTGGCTGGTCGTGACAATCTACCTACGCGTCGATGCGGGAGCGTCCGGGCCAGCGGCCTATCGCGACGGTAGTCGAGCATTGGTAATCAAACTCGCTGTGTTTGGTTTCGCCATGAACTCCATTTATGGTTTCGGCCAAATGCTGCTGCCCGGTCTATTGCGCATTGGAAAACCTCGTTTGGGTGCCATCGATCAACCGACAGCGGTAATCCATACCGCAGGGGTACTCGGCACGAGACAGTGCTCCACCAGGTCAACAACTTTTTCAAGGATCATCCGACCGAAGCGTGCGCCGGAGGTTTTGAGGCATGTCTGAAGTGTCCCATGATTTCTTTGTGGGATTGGTTTGACAGCGTTCGACTGCTTGCCGGGAAATTAGCCTGGCCTGCCGGGAAAAACACAGCGAAGCTCTGCAGAGGTGCGAGCTTGGCAAGGGATATCCCGGTCGATGGTACGCCAATGGTGCTGCCAGTCCCTGCCGAACATTCCTTCGGCAGGGACGCTTCTTTGAAAACAGATTGGATACTGGAGCGATGCCTTCAAAAAACCTCCACTGTCCTCCCGCGCACCCTGCCGTCGGCTGAGCCTTTTTTAATTCCGTGAACCGATGCGAGGCACCGATTGCCCGCGCTGCCAGGGCGTGATCGCAGGCCCACAAGGCCGTCGGGGCCAAGCGGGCATTGGCCACCACGCCAGATGGCAAGAGGCGGGACTAAGCTTCGAGAGCCAACGCTGCTTTGCGGTTGGAACGACGTCGCACCCAAACAGCACCAGCACAAACGAGACCCAGCATGATCGCGGACGAAGGCTCGGGAACGGCGGAGGCCCCGAGACTGGCAAAGGTTGGCCCGACGACGACGCTGCCATTGAGGTCTCCGATTCCCGAGAGCCCCACATCCGTCAGTTCCAGACTGATGGCATTCGTCGTCAGCGCCAAGCTATTCAAGCCATCGCCAACCAAGGTTTGTTGGTTGAGCATGAGCGAAACGCCTCCCAAGAAGGAAGACAGGTCAATGCCTGTATTGGGTGCGATTGTTCCGTTGAATGTCGCTGCGGTGACACCTGAGATCGAGATCACCAGGTTCGCCACTTCGAGAGTTCCCACGGCGCCCAACGCCCCAAAATCTCCCGACACTACCGACGAAACATCAATCGAGTCTGCTGTAATCGAGATCAGATCGGGAAGGACAGGTAGGTCAGCGATGGAGAGGTCCAAGTCGACGATCTCATGAGTGCCGTTCGCGAAACGCGCCCCTGCCAATCCGTCCACGTCGGAGGAAACTGTCGACTCGACCGTACCTGCGGTTACATTGGCCACTGTGACAATGGGTGTACCAAGGACAGGAACTGTTGCCGCCCCCGCACTGATATCGACACCCACGACCGGATTGTTGGAACTGTATGCCGGCGGCGCGTTGCCCGATGCCGGTGCCACGTTATGGATCTGAGCGTCAACCGTCGCCCCGCCGCCAACCCCTGGTAGCAAATCAAGTTCAATACCGACGTCAATGAAATCGGCTGAACTGCTGCCCGTGACGATCGCCGCCTCGGCGGTTCCGCAGAACGCCAGCAAGGCACACGCCAGAAAAGCACTTCGAGTCAAAGCCATGATTCACCCTGTATAATTGAGTCATACTAATCCCGGCGCGGAAGCGTCCGTGGAACCTTAGAACACATTAATCCGACGCAGCGTCACTGCAATCACCGTTAACGCAAAAAAAACAAATTCCCTGTTGCGTCTCAGCTCCCTGCGAACTAGGGCACTCACGCACAGAAAGACTACTGTTATGGACATTCAAAAACCGCATGTGTCACGAAAAAACGATGTAATTTTCTGAACTAGCAGTAAGCCTGTCCCGAAGCCCCACACGTTTCCTAAGGCTCAACTCGATACTGGCGTTTTGCGAAGTTGCTGGAATTCTGCCGCAGCCCAACTCGATGTGAGGTTTTAGTCAATCGTGGCATCAATCAAGTTCACAAGAGAAGCTCTACCAGCAGAGGCCGTTTATCAGGTCGCAGCACCTACGATCCAACCGCCGCCGAGGACTTGCTCGCCGTCGTAGACCACCGCGGCTTGACCGGGCGCGACAGCGGATTGCGGTTCGCAGAAACGGACGGTGAAGCGAGTCGGGTCGTCGGCGTTGAGTTGAACGCGGGCGGCATAGGGACTGCCGTTGTAGCGAATCTGCACGCTGACGAGCTCGGGAAGGTCGTGCGGGTCGATCAACCAATTCGCTTGATCGGCCTCCAGTCCCGGGGCGAGCAGTTCTGCAGGGCTGCCGAGCACAACCCGCCGTGTGTCGGCTTCGATTCGGACCACGAAATGAGGTGTCCCCAAAGCGATCCCCAATCCTTTTCGCTGGCCGATCGTGAACGCTTCGAAACCGTCGTGCTGGCCGACGACGCGGCCATCGGTCGTCACGAAATCGCCCGCCGTTGTGCCGACGCGGTCAGGACGCCGCGACTTCACAAAATCGCTGTGGTGCCCCTGGGTCACGAAACAGATCTCTTGGCTGTCCTTTTTCTCCGAGACGCCCAACCCCAGCGACGCTGCCATTTCGCGGATCTCGGACTTCTCAAAATCCCCGACCGGCAGCATCATCCGGGACAGACGCTCACGGCCGATGCCGAACAGAGCATACGACTGGTCTTTGCCGTCATCGAGTCCCCGCAGCAGCCGCTGCGAGCCATCAACGTGCTGCATTCTCGCGTAATGGCCGGTCGCGACGAAATCCGCATCGACCCCATCGGCATAGTCAAACAGCTTGCCAAATTTGATCCAGTGATTGCATTTCACGCAGGGATTCGGCGTGCGCGCATTGAGATAATCGTCGACGAAGTAATCAACGATCTTGCGAAAGTCTTCCTGCAGATCGAGTGAATAGAACGGGATGTCCATCGACATCGCCACCCGGCGCGCGTCAGCAGCATCGGTAGCACTGCAGCAACCCTGTTTGTGATCGGCCCGTTTGCCGGAGGCAGCGGCCCCCGACGAGACGCCACCGAGCACGGGGAGCCCCAGCGGATTGGCGTCGGCGGCATCGTCGCTGCTGATCCGGCACGCTGATGCCGAGGCCTCACCGTGCCGCATGAACACGCCGATCACCTCATGACCCGCCTGGGTGAGCAGGTGCGCCGCGACGCTCGAATCCACCCCGCCACTCATCGCAAGAACGACACGAGACATGTATAAATAACCCGGTGAGAGAACCACACAAACATTGAAAACCTGTCCCTATCATACCCATTGAGCCTGATTCGTCATGGACGCTGAACTGACCCACCGCAGTAAATCGATCGTCGCTCGCTTGAAACAACTACAGGACTCTCTTTGACCACGCTGGCAAGAACGAAAAGATCCAAGCGATTGAGAGCCAGATGGCGGCCCCAGACTTCTGGGACAACAGCGAGTCCGCACAAAAGGTCGTGATGCAGCTGAAGGCGCTCAAGGGCATTGTGGGACCGCTCGACGACCTCGCCGAATCCGCAACCGATCTCGGTGCCTTGTTCGAGATGGCAGACGAAGACCCCTCCATCGAGCTAGAGGTTAGCACCGAAATCAAACGGCTCGAGGGTGTTCTCGATGATCTCGAACTGAAGGCCCTACTGAACGGCCCCCACGATGCTGCTGGCGCGATCCTGCAGATCAATGCACGCGACGGCGGCACCGACGCCAATGACTGGGCCGACATGATGCTCCGGATGTATTCCGCCTGGGCGGTTGGCGAAGGGTACAAGATTGAACTGCTCGACCGGCACGAAAATGAGGAGGCGGGGATCAATCGCGCTTCAATCGCCATCCGAGGGCCCATGGCGTACGGATACCTCAAAGGCGAAGAAGGGATGCACAGGCTCGTCCGAATCAGCCCATTCAACAGCGAGAGCAAACGCCAAACCAGCTTTGCGGCCGTCAGCGTGTCGCCGGAGATCGATGACTCCATCATCATTGACATCGAGAAGAAGGATGTGCGGGAGGACACCTACCGAGCCGGTGGCGCGGGCGGACAGCACGTCAACAAAACCGATAGCGCGGTACGATTGACCCACATCCCCACCAACACCGTCGTGCAGTGCCAGAACGAACGCAGCCAACACCAAAACCGGGACACGGCGTGGAAGATGTTGCGTGCAAAGATGGCACGAATCGAAGAAGAACGACGCGAAGTCGAGGAGGCATCGAAATACGCCGGCCAAGCCAAAACTGGATTCGGTAGCCAGATCCGCAACTATTTCCTGCACCCCGATCAACGCGTCAAAGATTCGCGCACCGGACACTATGTCGGGAATTTCGAAAGCGTGATCAACGGCAGCGAGCTGCAAGGATTCCTCGATTCCTTCCTGCGCCTCAAAGCCGGCAAAACCGAAGCCGTGGTCGATGACGAGTCGTAACGGAACCGAAGCGGCGTCCACGTCGATGTTCCAGGCGTGATGCCACGGCGGAAACGGGAACAGAGGTGGCAGCGACAATGAGGCAAGGCACGCCAACGGTGACCCCGTTGGCCGGCGAGAGAGCTGGATTCGGAATCCCGTTGAAGCCGGGATCCAGCCGTCGACGGTGCCGCCCAGCGGGAGTTCTCGACGTCACCGCCATCAACGCAGCGTGTGACGATGAATGAGAAGCCGCGTTGCCCACAAACGCCCGCGTTACCAAACAGGGGAAGTGCCGGGAAGTTCGCTAGCCTGTTGGTCGACGTCACAGGGCATGCGATTGCCACTCGCCCTCCGCACCGATCCGTTGCCCAATACGTGCTCGCTCGACTACAGCGACATCTGCACCAATTCGCGGGCGCTGGCGTTTGCATTCGCTGCAATCGCTTTCTGTTCGAGTTCCTCTTCGACGAGGTTGTAGAACACGTCGCGTTGGCGGGCTTGGAAACCGTGTTCTTCGATCGCGCTGCGGATCTCTTGCAAGGACAGATAGTGCACCGTGCCGGCTTCGGCGACGACGTTCTCCTCTATCATTAGACTGCCCATGTCGTTGGCCCCGAACATCAACGCCATCTGGCCGATTTTGAGTCCCTGAGTCACCCAACTGCTCTGCAGGTTCGGGATATTGTCGAGGTACAAGCGGGCCACCGCCAGCATCTTCAGGTACTCGAACGATCCCAATTTGGGGATTTCGCTCATCTGAGTGTGCTCGGGCTGGAACGTCCAACAGATGAAGGCAGTGAACCCGCTCGTTTCGTCCTGCAGGTCGCGTAGCCGGCGCAGGTGCTCGACGCGTTCGGCGAGCGTTTCGACGTGTCCGAACATCATCGTTGCCGAGCTGACGCCGCCCAGTTCATGCCATGCCCGCATCACACCGAGCCAATCGTCCGTCATCACCTTGCCACGGGTGATCTCACCGCGCACCCGGTCGGTTAGGATCTCCGCACCGCCGCCCGGGATACTGCCCAGTCCCGCAGCCTTGAGCCGGGTCAGAACTTCGGTAATCGACAGTCGATTGAGTTTCGTAAAGTGATGCAGTTCGGGCGGTGAGAATCCGTGGATGTTGACGCTGGGGAATCGCGATTTGATCTCGCTGAGCATCTCCTCGTACCAATCCAGTTTGTATTTGGGGTGCAGTCCCCCCTGCAACAAGATTTGGTTGCCGCCGAGATCGACGGTTTCTTGGATTTTCTGGAGCAGTACTTCGCGGGACAGCACGTAGCCCTCATCGCTTTTCGGGCCTCGATAGAACGCACAGAAATCACACACCGCCGTGCAGACATTTGTGTAGTTGATGTTCCGGTCGATATTGTAGGTTCGATAGGACTCGGGATGCTTTTGCCGCGAAACCGTTTCGGCGGCTGCGCCGAGGGCGGCGAGGTCGTGAGACTGCAGCAGGGCGATCGCATCGGCGTCGTCCAAGCGCGTGCCAGAGACGGCTTTATCGAGGATGCGGCGGATGGAGGACGAATTGGAGACAGTAGCGGTAGTCATATTTTCAGTCGGAATCAATCCAGTGGCCTCTGATTTCTGGCGGAACAGGTCGAGTCCTGCACGCTCGCGGGTACCGAGATGGAAGTGCAGGTTCTCAGCAAAGTAACGGTGTAGGTCTTCATTCGTCAAACCATGTGCCGCCGCTTCACGAATCGCAATGGCTTCCAGGCACTCTCCGCCTTCGTCCCGGGACAGACTGAGCGTTTCGGCGATCCGGTTGCGCTGCGTGGCATCCGCGGTGACACAGCGGCGTGCCACCCACATTGCGAAAACGAACGGCAGCTCGGTCCAGCGACACCAGCGATCACCGAGATCCCAGATCTCGTGGTAGACGCCATGGGGCGGGTGCATGGCCCGGTCACCAATCATCAGCACCGCGTCGGCGGCGACGTCCTCGGCAGCCGCTCCGATTGGGAATGGGACCGTGGTGGGACGCACGCCGTGCATTTCCCAGAGCAGGACTTGCGCCATCGCCGCAGAAGTGCGACTGCCTTCATCCAGAGCGAGCGTCCGGATGTCTTGCACGGGGACACGGCTGAGCAATCGCACGCTCCAGACGGGACCACGACAGGCGATCGCGGCATCGGAGACGATTTCATACTGATCGCGATGTCGAAAATACTCAACACTCGGGATCAACGCCACGTCGAGCGCGCCGTGGGCCAAATCGGTGGCCAGCCGCGAGGGGAGATCCAGCCGCAGCGAGCCCCAGCCAGCGAGACGCTGCGGCAGGGTCTCGATCAGCGGTTTGGTGTTGAGGTAAGAAACGGCACCGAAGCGGAGCATGGGAGGTTCTGGAGTGCGGGTGGGATGGGAAAGATCTCAAATTCGCCGGCCGACGGAGAAGTTCGCGATTTCGATCAGGGAGTCGAGAGCGGGCGAGGGTGCCAGATGCTCGATCGCGGCGATCGCTGAGCAGCGAAAACGGTCCGCGACCTGGCGAGTATATTCCGCTGCGTCGCTGTTACTCAACAACGGGAGAATTCGAGCGAGGCGGTCCTCGGGGGAGGCGCCGAGTGCATCGCTCGCCTGGGCGGCGATGGACGGATCCTGGTGACGCAGCAGACGAATCAACGGCAGTGTGATCTTGCCCTGAGCGAGATCGGTGCCAAGCGTTTTGCCGATTTCGTGCGGGTTGCCCCACAGGTCCAGGTAGTCGTCGGCGATCTGAAATGCGATGCCGAGGTCGTTGCCGTAGACACTCAGCGCCGCGACGAGCGCGTCGTCACCACCGGAGAGACTGCCCCCGAGCCGACAGGCCACGCTCGTCAACTCCGCCGTCTTGCCACGCAAGATATCGAGATAGGTTTCTTCGTCGATGTCCAGCCAGTCGCGGCTGAGGATTTGTCGCAGTTCCCCCTCACATACCTGTTGGGCGGCCTTGCCAACCCAGCGACAGGCCTGTGTCGACGGTAGCGTCGCGGCCAGATAAAAGCTTTGCGCGAACAGATAATCACCCAGCAGAATGCTGGTGTCATCGTTCCATTTCGCATTGATCGTGGGAGCATGTCGACGTGTGGTGGCGTGGTCGAGCACATCATCATGAACCAGCGTCGCGGTATGCACCATCTCGACAACGGTTGCCATCGTGATGTGGTCATCCGTCAGGGCATGGCGATCGGTGCATGGGGCGTGAGGCGACACTTTCGCCGCGCAGTGATGCTCCGTCGCAGTCGCACAGAGCAGCAACAGCGCGGGCCGTAATCGCTTGCCACCGAGCTGTGTGCCGTGCCGCAACACCGGCACGATGGCTTCATAGCGAGATTGCAGTTCGCGGTGCAGTCGCTCGTCGACGGCAGAGAGGTGGTCGGCCACCGGTGCGTAGACCCGCTGCATCGCGTTGGCGGTAGAGGTTTTCTCCTCCTGGCCGGCGGTTGAGGTAGGGACAGTACGCGAGGTGGCGGCAATGGATGGGTGCATAGCAACGCGAGCAGGTTAGAAGCGTGATATCGAGTGGAGGGTCGCCCGGCTCGCCGCGGCGATCGCGTTGAAAGAATTCCCCATCAGCTCGAAACACCGAGCGATTTTGATCCTTCCTAGGTGTCAAACCGCTTTCCGAGCACGGAGGACAACTCAGCGGGCGTGTCAATCTCGCGAGAAGATGCCAGACTTGCCCCCAGATTTAAAGTCCAATCGAGTTTCGATAATCTCCATTGCCCGATCAACGCTCTTTAGCATGTCGTAAACGGTCAGTGCCGCCACGGAGGCGGCCGTGAGGGCTTCCATTTCCACTCCCGTTTTCGCGGTCGTCCGCACCGTCGCACTGCATCGCAGCGATTCCAGGGTCGATTCCGCGTTCACTCCTGCTGCGCTGCTCACGCCTGCATCGATTGCGCTGCCCACGCCTGCCAGCCACTGAAACTGCACTTCAACGCCTTCAATCGGGATCGCATGACACAGCGGGATCAGGGTCGACGTCGACTTGGCCGCACCGATAGCTGCGATGCGGGCGACGCCGAGAACATCCCCCTTGCGGCTGGTGCCTGACCGGAGGGCGGCCGCCGCGGCTGGGTTCATGCGAATGGTCGAGGAGGCCGTGGCGAGGCGTGCGGTGACGGTTTTGCCGGTGACATCAACCATCTGAGCGTGGCCGGCTTCATCGAAATGCGTCGAGCTGGGCGGGTCCGAGCGACTCATGAAATCCATCCTGATTGTGAAAAAACTATGAAATAAAGCGATTTCGGAACTTGGGGCGAGGGAACCGACCACGGCTTGGTTACGTCGTAACGTTTGGTGGAAAAATTCTCCGCGTGTCGATTGATCTTGACTTGCAAATCACGGCAGTTAGCCGCTTGATCCGCTGATAGTGATAATTCCTGCTGAAACGCATTAAAGAGTTACCCCGGTTTTGCTCGACACTAAGCCTTGGAAGGACACTTTCACTTTCCCTTCGATTTTCTGCCCCGGTAGGTTATCGAAGAGAACAGCGAAGGTCGACGGACACCCAGGGGGGAATTCTGGGAAACGTGTTCGCGTTGCTTCGCATCGCCAAGCCTCGCCACCAGACTTTGGTCTGACGGTGCGGTGGTCGATGCGGAGAACCGGAACACGGTCGATGAGCAATCCTGTACGGACGTTTGAAGTCGAGTCATTGATTTTTACCGCCGACGACCTGCTGATCAGGTTGTCAATGCGGTCAAGAATCGGTCTCGGCCGAGAATGGCTCGCAGACAGAGGAGCGACAAGCGGCATCTACAATCCCCCCCTAACATTCACGTACCCGCGTGGATGAGCCACCTCATATTTACATTTATCAACAGCGAGGATCCCACTTCGGCAAAGCGTTCAGCAGGATGCGAGCCGGCTGGCCCAGACCCAGCGTTTTGAAAATCGTTTGGTGCAAACTGATTGCGACCCACCGCAAACCCCAGTCTCACTGACAAACGATCGGACGAACGACCACGGGCCATCGAGAACATGGTTACCGACGCACCATGTTCTCAAGGGATGAATCAACGAGGCGTTTGGAGCACCTAGAATGAAGGTCTTCACAACTGGTCAGGTCGCAAAGATCTGTAAAGTTGCCCCGAGAACCGTTAGCAAATGGTTTGACTCGGGGCGTTTAAAAGGTTACCGGATTCCAGGATCGCAAGATCGACGGATTCCGAGAGAATATCTGATCAAATTCCTGAAAGAGCACGGCATGCCGCTGGGCGACCTGGAAGACGAAGCGATGGCAAAGTGCCTGATCGTCGCCCAGGATCAGGTATTGATCGAAAATTTAAAGCGCGAGTTACCCCCTGAAAAATCGTTCAAAGTCGCTGTCGCGGCGAGCGGTTTCGAAGCCGGGATACAAGCCGAGAGTTTCAACCCAGACTGCATCATCGTGGACTTCTCGATCGGCAAGATCGAAGCGGTCCAGATCTGTCAGAACCTGCGGAAGAACGTCGACTTCACCGATATTGTGCTGATTGCGTTGTTGCCCGATGACGGCCAACCGATGAGCTTCGATCGCAGCAGCATCAACGAAACGTTCAAGAAACCATTCGACGCGCACTTGCTCGCCGAACGTTTGCGAACTCTCGTCGGTGCCAAGAAAGAGTTGGTCTAAGGACCAACCGATTCAACGCCTCGCTTAAAAACGCCACTGACGCTTGCCCGCTCGCGTCAGTGGCGTTTTTTTTGCTCGCTACTCGCGGATCGCCTGTCGCGACGAGCTCTCTTCGCCCGCCCCTGCCTTCCATAACGATTGGCCGGTCGGTTACAAAACAACAGAACACGGCCTCCTCTGGCACCCTCCATTTTGCGACGCCGCGTGCTCTTCACCAGCCACTCCTCCTTAAAATAGCTCGCAGCTAATCGCTAAAAGCCAGCAGCTTCTCCAATGACTGATCGCATCTCTCGCTTGGCCGCCTCGCTCGCCGATCTCGACGTTGACGCTATGTTGATTGTCGACGAAATCAACGTCCGCTACCTCAGTGGGTTCACCGGCGATAGCTCGTGGCTATTGATTCAGCCCAATGCGAGTGCGACGATACTTTCGGACGGACGCTATCAAGTCCAACTCGCTCAAGAGTGCCCGTCGCTACCCGCAGCCATCCGCCCGCCGAGCCAGAAAATCGGCGAGCTCTTTGCCGAAGTGGCTTCGTCTCAGGATCTGCGCGGGATTGGCATCGAAGCCGGACACGTCTCGATCGCAATGCTGCGAGATTGGCAGGAAAAGCTTCCCGAGATGACTTGGGTCGAGACATCCGCGATCGTCGAGAACCTCCGCGCCATCAAAGACCGCTCCGAAATCGCCACGATTCGGCAATCCATCGCGATTGCCCAACAGGCCTTCAAGACGGTGACCGCGAACTTCAAACCGACCAAAACCGAGCAAGACATCTATTACGAGCTGGAGGCCACGATGCGGCAGCTCGGCGCCGAGGGCGTGTCGTTTCATCCGATCGTGGGTGCCGAACCGAGCGGGGCTCTCCCGCATTATCGACCGGGCAACATGCCCTTGGGCGAATGTCGCACGCTGTTGATCGATTGGGGTGCCAAAGTCGACGGATACTGCAGCGATCTGACCCGCACATTGCACCGTCCGGGCACCAAGTCCGCCAACTCGGACCGCTTCGAAGCCGCCTACCAGGCCGTTTTGGAGGCCCAACTCGCGGCGATCGCCACGATTCGCGATGGCGTCGAGGGGGTCGCGGTCGACTCAGCCGCCCGCGCCGTATTGGCCAAAGCCGGGTTTGCCGAGGCCTTCAGCCACGGCCTCGGACACGGCTTTGGACTGCAAATTCACGAAGATCCGCGGATGGGTCCCGCCTGCACGGACACGCTCCGCAGCGGCATGGTGCTGACTGTCGAGCCGGGAGTTTATTTTGAGGGGGAATTCGGCATCCGCATCGAAGACGATCTCTTGGTCACCGATACCGGCTGCGAATTGCTCAGCGACTTGCCCAAGGGTCTCGATGATTGCCCGCTGGTAATGTAAAACACCGGTCTGAATCCCCACGCCCCTCTATCCTTTCGTTTTGAAACCCAGGCTTTTCGCATGACTGCTGATTCGCCCAAACGCGGCTCGTCCACCAAGAGCGTTGGCTCAAAATCCCCTCAGGGGACAAAATCTCGCTCAGCGACCGGACAGGGCGACGTTTTTGACATCGACCGCATTCGCCAGATCGTGGAGTTGATGGAGCAGCACGAACTCAGCGAAGTGGATCTGCAACAGGCCGAGGATCGCATCCGATTGACCCGTGGCGGTTCCCAGCCCGTACCGACTGCTTATCCCGCCGGGGCTCCCCCGGTCGCGGCGCCAGCCCCCGCCCCAGTCGCGGCGGCACCGGCCCCCGCAGGCGCCGATGCAGCAGCCTCCACGGCCGGCACGATCACCATCAATTCACCCATGGTGGGCACGTTTTACGCGCGAGCGAACCCCGAGACACCGCCATTTGTCAAAGTCGGCGACCAGGTCAACGAAGACACTGTCGTGTGCATTGTCGAAGCGATGAAGGTGTTCAACGAGATTCCCGCCGAATGCAGCGGTAAAATTGTTGAAGTGCTCGTCGGTGATCAGGAACCCGTCGACTTCAACAAGCCCCTCTTCCGCATCCAGACCGGTAGCTGAGCGATGTTTCAACGAATCTTGATCGCCAATCGAGGCGAAATTGCGCTGCGCATCATCCGCGCCTGCCGTGAAATGGGCATCGAATCGGTGGCCGTTTTCAGCCAAGCCGATGCCGACTCCATGCACGTGAAGCTGGCCGATCGGTCCATCTGTGTTGGCACCGCCCGCAGTGCCGACAGCTATCTCAAAACCGACCGGATCATCGCTGCGGCGGAAGTCTCCGGTGCCGACGCCATCCACCCGGGCTACGGTTTTCTGGCGGAGAACGCTCAGTTCAATGAGATGTGCCGCAGCAGCGGTTTTGAATTCATCGGCCCCTCACCCACCGCGATGGAAAAACTCGGGGACAAGAACACCGCCCGCAGCATGGCCGTTGCCCAAAACGTCCCCGTCGTGCCCGGGAGTGACGGGTTGATCACCGATTTCACGCGCGCCGCCCCGGTGGCCCAGGAAATTGGGTACCCAGTCCTGATCAAAGCGACCGCCGGTGGCGGTGGCAAGGGCATGCGAGTCGCCGAAAACGAAGAAGTCCTCGTCAGCCAACTCGAGGCCGCCCGCAACGAAGCGATCGCAGCGTTTGGAAACGGTGGCGTCTATCTTGAGAAATTCGTCGAGAACCCGCGTCACATCGAAGTCCAAGTCATCGCGGACACTCATGGCAATGTTTGCCACCTATTTGAACGTGACTGCAGCGTCCAGCGACGGCACCAAAAACTTCTCGAGGAAGCCCCCAGCCCTGATCTGCCGCAGGATTGCCGCGATGCAATCTGCGGTGCCGCGGTACGCATGATCGCCGGCGCCGACTATGCCGGCGCCGGCACCGTCGAGTTCATCGTTGACAAGGACTACAACTTCTACTTCATCGAGGTCAACGCGCGCATTCAAGTCGAACATCCAGTATCCGAAATGATCACTGGCGTCGACTTGATCCAAGAACAAATTCGCGTTGCTGCCGGGGAACCCCTGTCTTTTGCCCAGCACGATCTTCAGGTCAACGGCGTGGCGATCGAATGCCGGATCAACGCCGAAGATCCCAAGAAGAACTTCCAGCCGTGCCCGGGCAAGATCGAGTCGATGTTCGCTCCCGGCGGACTGGGCGTGCGATTTGATTCGCATGTCACCACCGGCTATACGGTGCCGCCCTACTACGATTCCATGATCGGCAAGCTGATTGTCCATCGCCCCACCCGTGAGCTCGCCATCGCCACCATGCTCCGCGCTCTTCGCGAACTGCAGGTCGAAGGTATCTCAACGACCGTCCCCTTCCATCAGTGGATTCTCAAGGACAAAGCGTTCCTCGACGGTAGCGTCGACACGAAGTACGTCGACCGGGTGTATAAAGGGCAGTAAACCAATACGCGTGTGATCGCACCGTCCATCCGTGGATTTTAACTTTGAACTCGCCGCGCACCGCTGATGAACCATCAACTCATCGTTCGCTGCTCGAACGCGCTCAAGCGGGCAGTGACGATGGTTGGCAGACGCTGGTGCAAGTCTATGGGCCAGTGGTCTATGGCTGGATCCGACGCTGCGGCGTCCAGTCTGCCGACGCAGCCGATGTGATGCAGGACACGCTGATGGCCGTCTCTCACGCGATCGGTCGCTTCGATGGTGAACGCGCCGATGCCACGTTTCGTGGATGGCTGTGGACAATTGCGAAAAACAAAATGCGAGATCGCCAGCGAGTGGACGCTCGCGGCGGCATCGTTGCCATCGGCGGAGTGGAGTGGGATATCGCCGATCAGGTTGATCCTCCCAGCGAAATCATCGATGACAAGCGGAGTATCCAACTGCGGATGTTGGAAATCCTTCGCGCGTCGATCGAGCCCAAAACATGGACGATGTTCTACCGGGTCGTCGTTGAAGGACACGACACCGCCGCAGTCGCCGAAGACATGCACGTGTCTCGCTGGACAGTGTACAAGGCCCGTGCTCGGGTCCTGCGGCGGCTAAGGCAGGAAATGCAGGGCGTCGAGGAATAGGGTTTTGTTAGCGGTAGAAGAAAATTCAGTCCGGGTGTCCAATCTTCTCGTTGTGTGAGCGGAAACAACCGCCTGGCCCTTTTTCGAGGACATCCGCATCATGATCGCGACCGCACCGAAATCACCATGTCTCTCCGCCGAGCGGTGGCAGAGCTTCCTCGATGGCGAGCTCGACAATCGTCAGTTCGAGAACGCCAGCGACCATTTGGATGGTTGCAGCGAGTGCCAGGCAGCGATCGGGCGAATTGCCGAGCGTCCCGCGTGGGTCACGGCCGCTGGTGACCCACTGCAAAACGAGTCGGCCTGCCAAATCGCCGTCGGGCGTCTGATCGCGACGTCGCCGCCGCCGATGTCACAACTCGGCCCGTATCGCATTCTCGGCACCCTCGGCCACGGCGGCATGGCGACGGTGTGTCTGGCCCAACACGAACGTTTGAAGCGGCGATGTGCTATCAAGCTGCTGCCGCCTGCCCGCGTCGACCAGCCCGGTTGGCTGGAACGTTTCGATCGCGAGATGACTGCGGTCGCGTCGCTGACACATGCCGGCATCGTCCGCGCCGACGACGCCGGCTGCGATGCCGGTTGGCACTACCTCGTGATGGAATATTTGGACGGACTCGACGTCGGTCGCGTGGCCCAGCGGATTGGAACGATCCCGGTTGCCGATGCCTGCGAGATCGCTCGGCAAACCGCCTTGGCTCTCGTCCATGTGCATGATTCCGGATTGGTCCACCGTGATATCAAACCATCCAACATGATGTTGATCGGCGGTGGCACCGTCAAACTGCTCGACCTGGGATTGGTGCTCGCCGGCGATGATCCCGTTGTCATCGACGATCGATTAACCACTGCGGGGCACATCATGGGCACGTTGCCCGCGATGTCTCCGGAGCAGTTAATCGACAGCCGGCAGGTCAGCGGATCTGCGGACGTGTATTCACTCGGTGCCACACTGTATCGTTTGATCGCTGGCGTGTGGCCGTTTGCGGTCGATGGCGGGATCGCGGCCCGCGTGCTGGCGATCACCGGTGGCACACTGCCACCACTGGCCAAACGCTGCGATGATGTCGACAAGCCACTGAGTGACTTGGTCACGACGATGCTCGACCGCAACCCCGAGCGACGTCCCACCGCCCATCAAGTCGCAGAGAAAATCGAGCGTTGGTGCGGCGATGCGAACTTGAACACATTACTCGAACGAGCGCAGCAGACCCCATCACAGGATACTCCTGTGATCCCGAGATCGCTCGTGGCGGCGCGCGAGAACAACAGCGTCCCACCGCCACCACACAAGACACGTCGCCTCGCAGGCGGTTTCTATGCGGCCGGATGGATTGCGGCGGCAGCACTGGCGGCGACCGTCATCATTCAAATCAAGACCGATCACGGCAGCGTCGTCGTGGAAACGGATGGCAAGGATACGAAAGTGCAAGTCGTCGCCGACGATGAAGTTCAACCAGTCATCACAGCGAATGCATCGGCACCAAATGAAGCGACGAAGTTGTACAAAGGCGAAGACTACAAACACTGGGTCGATATTTTCAACCGCGAGCAAGAGATCACGGAGATCGGCGCCGCCATGCGTGCAATGGAGTTGCTCTCACGTGACACAGCGTTTCGCGAAGATGCCGCTCGGGAGACACTGGGGCGGGCGGGTCGGTATGGCACGATGATGTTTGATATGCCACGCAGCGGGTTTGGTAGAGATTCAGCAAGTCAACCTGACCCGGCACCTGCGTTCATGGGCTACTTGATGGACACTTTTCATCACTACCTACCCACACCCGGGTTGGCCGTGATCGAAACACAATTAGCGGAAGGCAATGATCGGGCGCGGTTGTCGTCCGTGATGCTGCTTGACCACTTCCTGAAAGGCGTGCGGGGAGATGTCAGCGAGGGACCGACCGCAATCGCAGCCTCGGCAGAGCACTTCCATGAGATGGCGCAATCGCCTGCGGGGCGTGAACGACTGTCCCAATTGCTAGTGAATTTAGGTCACCCCATCGACGACAAAACCTTTGGCGACTCGATAATGGAACAACAATGGTCGTCTGCCAGATTAATACTTGACGCAGTCGACGGGCGCGTGGATGCGCCCACATGGCTGGACGATTACGTCGTTGACCAAACGCAAACGGCACTCGCTCAATGGCAACAACGTGAAGTCGACCCGGTGACCGGTAAGACTGTTCCGCCACCACCGCACGAGGTGATGATGTCCGGTGGCATGATGGGCGACAGTATCGTTGGCCCAAGTAGACCGCAGAGGTTTCCGACTCCGCCCAAATGGTTAGTTTCTCCCGATGTTTTGACCGCAGCGATTGAACTGCGATCGGAGGGCAAGCTCGATTTTCCGGTGCAGTTTGCGGTTAAAGTCTTCACCGACCCCCTATTCCGAAATTACGATCAGTTCTACCGCCAAGCTTTCGACGTCATCATGAACGTTGACGACGCGGTGCCGTTGATCGTGCAGGCAGTTCAAAATCGTTTGATCGATATGGTGGCCGAATACAACGAAACAGGGGAAACGGGGCGACTGGTGCAGAACGGCGTCATGGCTGAGCAGGGACCAAGCGGGTTCTTATCACTGGCCGGCCCCTATTATGCCGAACACATCGAGGACGTCGCGGCTGCCCAGGAGTCGGTCGACGAAATTCTGGAACTGCTGAAAGAGTCCGGTGACGTGTTTAAAGCCAACTATCTCGCGATTGACGAAATCCTGCGTGAGCGGGCGGGCGATTGATTGTGAGCCATTGGTAGCGCCGGAGACACGGCAACATCAAGCCGGGGGCGTTCTGGGCCGCCGACATTTTCGCGACAGCGTAACTCGTCATTGCGTTGCCTCCCGGTTATGCTGTTTAGGACTCCCTTACCCCCAACGTATTCTGCAGGAAACGCATTATGAATTCCCCGTCACTCACTCGACGTCGATGGCTCGCGGCGACCGCTGCAGCAGTTGCAGCCGCCTCACTACCTCGGACGGCCCTGGCCGCTGGTCCCGCCCAGGCAAAACTCGGCATCCAGCTGTATTCGCTGCGCGGCTACAAAGTCAACGAAGCGTTGCAGCACGCTGCGGACCTCGGGTTTGATCAAGTTGAGTTTTATAGCGGGATGCTGCCGGTCAATTCGACACCCGAGCAAATTGCGGACATTCGGAAGCGTGTGGCCGACCTGGGGATGTCGATCTCCGCCCATGGAGTGAACCATTTCGGTGGCGATGCGGCTGCCAATCGCCAGCTGTTTGAATTTGCGAAGGCCCTTGGTGTGCCGACCATCACAGCGGATCCGGATCCGGCTGCCTTTGACAGCCTGGACGACCTCGTCAAAGAGTACGACATTCGCGTTGCAATCCACAACCACGGTCCAGCAGCGCGTTACAACCGCGTGGTCGATGTCCTCAAGGCGATCGAGGGTCACGACGAGCGGATCGGTGCCTGCGCCGACCTCGGTCACTACATCCGCTCCGGCGAACAACCCGTCGACGTCATTCGCTCGCTCAAGGGGCGATTGTACGGCGTTCACTTAAAGGACTTTGCCGACATGAAAGAACACACCGAGGGTGTGGTCTTGGGCAAGGGACACCTCGACGTCGAAGGCGTCTTTTTCGCGATGCAGGACGTCGGCTTCCCTGCTAACGGTGCGTTGTCGCTGGAGTATGAGGAGAACCCCAGCAACCCGCTCGCTGAGATTGGCCAATGCGTCACCGTCGCGAAAGCCGCCATGCAGAAGGTTGCTGCCTGAGGCCGCGTGTCGCTACGCCGGTCACGCAGCCTGATTTCCAAAGGAGTGGACCTCGCGTCTGACGAGCCACTCCGAGGAACCAACACGTGAAGCGGTTCCACGTGTTTTACCCGGGGGTCCCCTTTTACCCGGGGGTCCCCCCGCGACAAAACCCATTACGGCCATTCAGGGCTGCCCGGGGGATCGGGCAGTTCAGGTGACTCTCCCAGCCCGTAATCGCGCGGCTGACGGTCGGCGTTCTTCCAAAAATTGGGCTCGTTGATAAAGCCGTAGAACGTGGGCTGAAACGGGTCGACGAAATCGACGTTGGCATTGGCCGGAACCTCGTGTCCCGTCAAGAACAGGGCTGCGTTGACGATCAGACGCCGCAAGTCTTCGTTGACGAAATCGACCGACGCGCCGGACGTGGTCGCGAACGCTTGCCCGTGGTTCCCATTGGGAGCTTCGTAGGTGTGCAGCCAGGCATACGGTTGCATCGGATCGTTCTTCTCACCTGGGACATTCTTCGACTTTGGATCCAACGACTCGGTGACGGCCGCCCGCAACAGAATGGTGTCATCGGCGGTCAAATGAGTCACGCCGTACACATCACTCGGTGCAAAGACATCGTCAACCGAGTTCAAAATGGGATGGTCCGCATTCGCGTCCACAATCACGCCCCGGGCCCCTTGGGACTTGTGCCCGCCGTGGTGGCTGACCCACTGTTCTCCCAGAATTTGACGGCCCCATTGCCCGAACGGGATTTTGCCGCCGAAGTCACCCTTTCCATTGAAAGCGTGAGTGGCAGTGCGAATGCCGATGACAGGCTTGCCGGCATTGATGAACCTGGTGATGTGCTCGGCCTCATCCTTGCTGGGATGGCGAAAACGGGTGCCGATGATCATCAAGTCAGCATTATCGAGCGCCGCCAAGCCTCGTAAACCCTCGGCATTATTGGGATCGATATAGCTGCCGTCTGGGGACAGCGAGAAGACAACGGTGCATTGAAACCCGTGTCGTTGGCTGAGGATTTTGCCCAGCATCGGCATCGATTCCTCGCTGCGATACTCCTCATCGCCCGAGACCAATACAATATTCCCGATGGCTGGCGATTTCGGCTCAAAGACGAGCGTCGAATCGTCGCCTCGCGAGATCGGCATGATGCCAAAAATCAAAAATAGGGCACTCAGCACACTGGTACGCGTACGCGTCCACATTGGAATCTTTTTCATGAATGGTTCTTCAAGAGCGAGGGAGTCTCGGTGAGCACGTTACACCGGTTGGGTTGACTATTCTAGCTGAAAACAACGCGCCGTTGGGTGCGTATCGAAGACCGCGAAGTCGACTACGTTCTCGCCGCCATCCTCCCCCGAGCTTGGCACCGGCCTTCGCAGCGAGTGTCGGTCATTGCCGCCGGTTGAATCGAAATTTCGCGGGACCAAGTAGGTTTCGTCCGTCGCTCACCACCACTTCGTGAGTCTTTTGAAGTATTTGAAGGCATCCGTGATCCACCACCCTCTGGTGACGGTCGCCACCCTTCGGCGATCCTCCAATGCCCGCCCTTACGGCGTCAGGCCGGCGGTGGACTCAATGGGGGGGGACGCCGCCCGTCGGTCGCTGGCGACAATCTGCCCCCCCATTGTTATCGGTCGTGCCGAATAGTTCGCCACAGGCCGCTCAAATGGTGAGTTTTTTACCCCGGAATGCCATTTTAGTGTTTGCCAGAGTGCCCCAAAAAGCTGAAAACTAATCGTTGGGCGATTGCTGTTCCACGGGAACTTTTCCCTGTCGGCGGCGTCCAAAGGAACGCGGAATCATCCCGGATGTCCGGAGTGAGTCCGCTTGCTGAGACGATTCTTGAGGTATCCAGCAGTGTGGCAAAAATTTGCGACCCTGGATGCTGCAACTATACTCGGCACCATGTGTGCAGCGGCAACTGGAGCTTGAAATGTGGGAGTGCCTCCCGCCATAAGCTCCATTGCGGTGTGCAGACAGCCCCTTTCAGAACTTCGAGATCCACAACAAGTGCAACGGTTTTCCGGTGGTGTGAGCATTTTCCTGCTTGCTGCCGCCGTTCCGCCGTCCGCTCTGCCAAGAAGGTTCGGTCTATGACCTCGCGTCAGCGAAACTCATCGTCTTCCCCCGTCTCATCCGCTCCCTCCTCATCGTCGGAGCGTTCTGAACGCTCGCAGCGTCGTGAGCGTGATGGCAAACGCCGTGGTGCTTCGCGTCTGACGCGGCGTCAACACTTGCTCGAAACGCTCGAGCCCCGGCAGTTGCTAGCCGGGCCTCAGTTGATCGGCATCCAGCCCAACGAGGGGGAACTGATCGACAATGGCGATGTGCGGCAGGTCGCCCCACGCGTGCTGACGTTCCGGTTCGACCAAGATCAGCAGATCGATACCAACACGCTGGATGCTATCCAAATCACGCGTAGCGGTCGCGATGGTTCGTTCGGCACCGCCGACGACGTGGCTATCCAGCCCGGTCTGGTGACGCTGGGCGATCCCAACGAAAACGAAATTGTTGTACGGTTTGCCGACACACTGCCGGACGACAACTACCGCATCAACATCTACGGTTATGACGATCCCAATGCGACTCCACGAATCGTGGGTCTGCGTAATTTGCAGGGTGAGTTGATTCAGCCGTCGGTGCCGGGGACACGCACGGAAACGATCGACTTCCAACTCGATCTCGGGGCGTTGGTCGAATCGATCGTCCCGCAGCCGGTGGTTCGCAATGCAGACGGATCGCTGACGCAGAATCGTGACGAGGTGGTGGTTTACTTCAATGAAGACCCGTTGTTCACCGAGAATGGGCCGGACGGGCAGCCGACTGAGCGTTCCGCGGAGAACCCACGGTTCTATCAATTGCTGCTAACCCAGGAAACGGTCCGCACGACCGACGACATCTTCTATCAGCCGAAACAGGTGATCTACGATGCGAACACCTTCACGGCACGGTTGATCTTCGATACCGACATTAACAATTTGCCCGGTGTTCCGGTCGGTGGTGGTACGTTCCGATTGCGGATTGGTACCGCGGTCGATGCCAAGGCTGACTTAATCGTCCCGCCAACGGACTTCGTAACGGCACCGTCGGCAACCGTATCGCTCGGTTCGGACAACGCTTCGTTCGAATTCGTCTCACGCGCGGTCGGCGAAGATGCCTCCGGGCAACAGATTCGATTTGTCAATACCGGCACGAACGGGCTATCGGTGTCGCAGGACTCCACGGGCGTGATCGTGTTCAACTACGGCGGCAGCACGCCCGTTGTCAGCGATCTCGTCAATGTGATCGCGGGCGATGCGGTGATCAGCGGTATCATCTCAATTTCGGTCAACAGCAATTCCACCAATCTGCCGCTGCCGCAGAATCTGGTCGGTGCGTCCCCGATCACGCTGACAGGTCTGGGCGATACGCTGGGCACGTCACTGAATATCGGCACGTTCGGGCAATCCGGTGTGCTGACGAGCCTGGTGATTCGGGACTCAATTTCGCCGCAGGATCTCGCGATTCAATTGCCCGGTGGCGACGATGATCCCGGTCATCGATTGCTGATCGAGCATATCAACGCGGCATTTGGTCCTGACACGCAGGCGGGCATCACCGAGATCCCCTACAACTTCAAGGGCGTCTATTTCCAAAGCGGCTCGACGTCGTCGTTGAATCAGATCACACCGACACAGAAACAGCGTATTCGCGAAGTGCTGGAGCTGTGGAGCCACGAGATTGGCGTGCAGTTCACCGAAACGGCGAATCAGGGCATCACGTTTGCATTGGGTGAAACCAGCAGCGTATTGACCAACCCGTTCCTGCCTGCTTCTCAACGATTCACGTCGGTGCCTCAATTGCAAGCGTCGGTGCGTGTCGACCCCGCGATCAATGACAATGCCACTGCGGCGACGTCCAATGCATCGATTGTGTTCAGTAACCAAGCAAATTTCGGGCTGAATTACGGCGAAGACTTCACGCGCAAGGCTGCCGCTGGGGTGGGCTTCCTGCTGGGTTTGCTGGCCGCTCCCGACCAGGCACCTCAGGTGTTGATGTCGCTCAACGCGTTCAACGAGGAGGCATTGCTACGGCGTGCCAGCGACGGTGTGCTCGGTCCTCAGATCACCGCCCCCACAACGAATACCAACTCGCCCAACTATCAAGTCTTTGATGAGGACTTCCCGGAGTTCCGAGGGTTCCTCAACGATCCCATTGACCCCATCGTGTTGCCTAGCCAGGTTCCCACGACCGAGGGCTCGCTAGTCTACATGCCCGACAATATTGACGATTTCCAGTTGCCCAACTGGGAACCCGTGTTCCCGTCGAACGTCGATGTGCTGCACGGCCAATACGTCGCCCGTCCCGACAGTGTCGACGTCGACCTGTATCGGTTTGAAGTCAATTTGGACGACGCCGATCGCGTCGGTCAGCTCAGTGTGGAGACCTATGCTGAGCGTTTGGCGGACTCCAGTTCGCTCGACACCACCCTGACGTTATTTCAGGAAGTGCGAGCGAGTGCGACGACTGATTTGAAGATTGGTCCTACGCTGCTATTGAAATTCGATGCCGTGCAAGTTGGTGCGACCGGCAATGGATCGAGAATCGAGTTCATCGAGAGCGATCGCGGTGTGGGTGATGATGCGGTACGGGTGACACCGCTTGTCGACAACAACGGCAATGTGATCCCAAACGGCATCCTGGTTGACCTGCCTCGCCGCGGCCGATTCATCACGAGTGTTCCGGTCAGCGATGTGATCGCGGCGATTCAGGGCGATGCTCTGGCGAGCAGCCTGTTCAATGTCAGCCTTGTTAAGGGCTCGTCGACGACCGACATCAGCGGCCAGGACCTACGGACCAGTCCAGTCGTGTTGTCCGGTGGCGGAGTGCAGCAACTCAGCCGCAACGACGATTACTTTAGTGAAGATTCGTTCCTCAATGCGTCGCTCGGTGCGGGCGTGTATTACATCGGCGTCGCGGCGAGCGGCAATGACACGTACGACCCGATGATCAAGGACAGCGGCTTCGGTGGCTTGACGCAAGGCGACTACGAGTTGCGGATCAAGTTTGAACCGCAGGTCGATGAAGTCGACGTGATTCGAGATCAAGATGGTTCTCGCGCGGGCGTCCCTGGCACGCCGCTCGATGGTGACGGCGACGGCACCCCTCGTGGTGTGAACAACTTCTGGTTCCAGACTCGCCCCGAACAGCGAACGCTGAACTTCACCCTTGCTGGCCAAGCGATCACACCGCGGCAGACCATCATGATCACCGGTAGCAACGGTGATTCTCGCACCTATGAATTCATTCCTATCGGCGGTGGTTCGCCACTTCCGGGCAACATTGCTGTTTCCTATAGCAACACTGCCGGCAACGATTCGCCAGCGGGTAACTTAGCCGAGTTACTTGCGACAGCGATCAATGGCCGTCAAGACGCCACCAAGGTGACGGCAACGGTCAGTGGCGACAGCCTCACGCTCGATGGCGAACAGGCGATCAAGTTTTCGAATAATTTCCGCGGCGTGGAAACGTTCGGGCGGATGATCTTCGTCGACAAACTCGCCGCTACCAATGCCGATGGCAGCCTCGATGCGCCGTTTAACAACATCAATAATCCCGCCGTGGCCAACGCCTTTGGTGCGACGCAGCGGGGCGACATTGTCCGGATTGTCGGTAACGGCGGTTCGGACCAAGACGTGACCACGGAAGTCGATAATTTTGCCTATGAGTTTGGACTCAGCGAAATCGGTGGCAGCGTCCTCGAGGATGGCCGGGACATGGAGATCCCAGCGGGCGTGACAACGATGATCGATGCCGCAGCCATCTTCAAGATGCGTTCGGCGCGGATCAGCGTCGGCAGCAGCAGCTCGTTGATCGACCGCAGTGGTGGCGCGCTGCAGGTACTCGGGACGCCTCGATTGGTTGACTTCAATGCGACCGATCCCACCGAGATGATTCTCGGCGATAGCAACGACGCGGGACTTGGCTACGACGACGGCAGCGTCATTTTCACGAGCACACGTGATCGTCAAGCCGACAAGTCCGGTGCAGGCACCTCCCCCGCAGCAAAACCTGGCGACTGGGGTGGATTGGTATTCCGCCGTGACGTCGATCAAGCCCAAGGGCGCCGCGACTTGGAAGATGAAGGCATCTTCCTCCAATCGGTCAATCATGCCGAGATTCGCTACGGTGGTGCCAGCGACATTCGCGTCGACTCGGTGCAACAGACGATCAATCCGATCGAACTGATCAATTTGCGACCCAGCATTTCCTTTAGTGAAATCTCGCTCAGTAGCAGCGCGGCGATCAGTGCCGCCCCGGATAGTTTCCGAGAGACGACCTTCGGCACGCCTGCGTTCCAACAGGCGGGTGCGTTCACGCCGGATTACAGCCGCATCGGCCCCGACATTAAGAACAACGTGTTGACGGGCAACAGTATCAACGGGCTGTTCATCCGCACGATTGTTACGCCGAACTCGCCACCGACGCAGCTCACTGCTGCTGCGCGCTTTGACGACATCAGCATTGTCCATTACATCGCTGAAAATCTCGTCATCGCGGGCACCCCCGGCGGTTCCATTAACGACGGCATTCGACCGTCGCTGGCCCAGGCATCCGCACAGGTATTGACCGGCGGCAGCTTGCCCGCAGGCACCCAGACGGTGGCCTACCTGATGACCTATGTTGACGCCAATGGATTCGAATCGGCGCCGACAAACGTGTCGGGGTCGCTCCGTCAGTCCGCTGCAAGTGGGCAATCGCTCACCGGCGCGAGCATCCAGCTAGCGGGATTGCCGCGGATTCCGATTGGAACGGATTACGTATCACGACGGCTCTATCGAGCAGAGTTTACCACAGCGGCCGATGCCGATGACGTCAGCAAGAGTCTCAATGGTTATCGCCTGATCGCTGACCTCGACGGTTCCCGCTCGACGTACACCGATACCGGCTCGGCTTCCGAAGGCATTTTGGATCTGTCGCACGTTGGACGTCGCGGTCGGCTCGATGCCTCCCTCGTCGTGGATCCAGGCATGGTGGTCAAGCTGACGGGGGCCCGCATCGAATTGGGCCACGGGGCCCAACTGCTCGCCGAAGGCACCTTGGCGCGTCCGGTCGTCTTCACCAGCACCCAAGATGATCGATACGGTGCCGGGGGTACTTTTGACACCAATAATGATGTGGGCACGATCACGGGCTCGCAAGCAGCCGAGCGCGGCGATTGGTCGGGCATCTACGCCGGGCCCAACGCCAACGTTAGCTTGGATCATGCCATCGTCGCCTACGGCGGGGGCATCAGCTTAGTCGAAGGTGGCGAGAGCCACGGTTTCGCACCGTTGGAATTGCAACAGGCCAATGGGCGTGTGGTGAATTCTCGTTTTGAGTTCAATGAAAGTGGCCAGGACGGATCGGGCAGCCCCGGACGTGGCGGCCGACTCGCCTCCGACGCATCCGTCATTTTCGTGCGCGGCAGTCAACCGGTCATCGTGGCCAATGATTTTGTCGATAACCGCGGGGCAACGATCGCGATTGATGTCGATTCCATGACCGCCGACTATCTGCGTGATACCGGTCGCCAAACCGGCGTTGTTGATACGTTCTCGCATCTCGACGACAACCAAGGTCCGTTGATTCGCGAGAACCGGTTCGAGGTCGTGCCCGCCGACGACGATGCCGACAAACAGATCAGCGGTTTGGTGATTCGCGGTGGCGAGTTGCTCACCGAATCGGTTTGGGACGATACCGACATTGTGCACGTGCTCAGCGAGAGCGTGATCGTCGGCAACATGCAGAGTTCGGGCGGATTACGGCTACAGAGCCGCGCCAACGAATCTCTCGTGGTGAAACTGATGGGCGGCGGTACGCCGAACAGCCCCACACTCGGGACCGGATTCACCGCCACGGGCGAAACGAGCGATAGCGCTCAGCGTATCGGCGGGACCGTGCAAATTGTTGGTCTGCCAGGCGCGCCCGTCGTTTTGACGAGCTTTAAAGATGACACGGTCGGCGCAGGAATCGGCGTCGACGGAACGCAGTTCACCGATACCAACGGTGATTCCTATGGGTCGCGTCCGGAATCGAACGATTGGCGGAGCGTGCTGCTGGACCAATACAGCAATGACCGCAATGTTGATTTTGTGCTCGAGCAAGAACTTGCTACTGACGTGGCACCGGGCCGCAACGGCACCGTGCAGCAGGCTCAGGTCTTGGGCGACTTGGCAAATGACTTGAACACGGGTGATGAGAATCGTCGCCTCGGTTTCGAAGTCAGCGGCTATCTCTCCGAGCCAACCGACGTTGACACGTATAGCTTTGTCGGTAGCGCCGGCTCGAGTGTCTGGGTGGACGTCGACGACACGACATTCGGTTTGGATACGGTTGTCGAAGTGCTCGATTCCAATGGCGTTGTGTTGGCGCGCAGCGATAACTCCAATGCCGGTGACACGGTAGCGACGGATCCGTCCGTGGATGGACTTGTCGGTCCACTGCAGTCACGCGACGACAGCTACACCGACTTCGATGTGTTTGGCAACTATCTCGACATTGGCAGCGTCAATCCACGTGATGCCGGTCTCCACGTTGTCTTGCCAGGCGACGCCAGTGGCGTCGAGAGTCGCAGCGTGTACTACGTGCGCGTCCGCAGCGCGTCGAACAATCCAGACGATCCGAATGCGGGCGGCAGTCGCGGCAACTACAAATTCCAAGTCCGGCTGCAAGAAGCACAGGAGTATCCTGGCAGTGTGGTGCGGTTCGCCGATATCCGCTATGCCAACCAGGGCATCCATGTCCGCGGCCTGCCCGGGGAATCACCGCTATTGGGTGAAGCCGGCGAGAACGAACAGACTAACGAAAACGGGTTCACCGTAGCCAGCAACGACACCTTGCAGCTGGTTCCCTTGGGAGAAGACGACAGTGCCCCGCAGAACCGTCCCCAGAACGTTGGGAATTTGCTCGAGGGCAAGAACCCCGTCATCAGTGTGGCCGGTTCGCTGAGCAGCAGTAACGACATCGACTTCTTCCAAATCGACCTCGATGCATCCGTCACAACCACCGGCCAGCTGAAGAACTACCTATCGACGGTGTTTGACATTGATTACGCCTCCGGTCTGACACGTCCGGACACCAACATCAGTGTGTATTACGATTCCGACGGTGAATTCGGCCCCGCCCAACCCCAGCTCGTCTTGTTCGGTGCCGACAGCAACGTCGCCGAGGATCAAACGAGTCCCTTCGGTGATGGCGACAATTTAGCCGAACGCCTTGACCGCGGATCGATCTCGACCGCCGATCCTCTGATCGGTCCGGTTTCGTTGCCCGAGGGCTCTTACTACGTGGCTGTTTCGGCGGCCACGCAAGTTCCCGACGAGTTGTTCAACAACGACGTACGACGTGAACCGATCAACTCAGTACAACGATTATTCGAAGATCGCATCGACACTTATGTGCCGACGGGTTCCGCATCCAACGATAGCGTTTTCGGTGGTCCGCGCTTTGATGAACTGTTTAACGACGTAGAGATTGTCGGCAGCGGCTTTACCAAATCGACGGAGCGGGGCGGTGAATTCGGTCACGGGGTCTACGGTAATTTCGATGACAGCAATGTCGCCCAAACCGGACGCGACCAAACGCTCTACAGCGAGACCCAAGGGTCCAGCTTCTTTGCAACGGCGCCATATACCTCCGTGCAAACGATCCCCGAAGGTGCCCAGAATCCGCTTGGGGCACTCGACCTCGGTTCATTGCCATTTTCGCTGGGCAATAACACGCAGATTGGTGGCCAGTTCGATTACACCGCCAACACGATCCCGCACGTGACGATTGAAGGCGGGATGGGTGGCGATATCTCGGACTTCTATCAGTTGGTCGTTACGAACAACAACACACGTGTCATTCTCGATGTCGACGAGGGCTACAACCCCTTCCAAGGCGAAGATGTTGATAATCCGAACGACCAAGAACCCGGTGAAGGTTACTCACGGGACTTCGACAGCGTTGATGTGGATTTGGTGATCATTGATGCGACACCGCAGGTACTGACACCACCTGGCCGAATTTTAGATTCGCGTCCAAGTGAAGGACAACTCGGCAGTCTCGGCGCCGGTTTCGTCTTCAATACCGGGGATGTCATCGGTCGTAGTCGCGATCCATTCTTTGATGGATTTCTCGATGCGGGGGTTTATTTCATTGGTGTCGTTAATACGGATACCGATGTGGCGATCTCCAATGGCGTGGTGACGGTAACGAGCGCAGCTGCGGACATACCGATTTCAGGACGCTACCTGCTGCACGTTTCCGTTGAGGGGCAGCCCGTCGATACGGGCATCAGCACGAACGAAAGCTTGTTCCTTAACCGCAATAACGAGTCCACGGGCAACCTGCGCAGTGATCCATTCGATTTGACCGGTTACGTCGCTGAGGACTTGCCACGCCTCTATTTCAACTATCTGTGGGATAGCCCGACAGACGATGTCAGCCTGAAAATCACGAGCAATGAGAACCCAACGGGAATCACGCTTAGCAATTTGACAGACAGTCCTTTTGCGTTGAATCATCAGTTTGGCACCGACTTCCTCGGCGATGGCGAGTGGCATCAGCAGATTGTGGATCTCGGTGCGTTTGCGGGCGATACGGATGTCCGCTTTGAATTTGAATATGAGGGTGACGCGACTGCGTTAGCGGGCGTCGATGGATTGTTCCTGGATGACTTCATTGTCGGCTTCGCCGAGCGTGGTGAAACGGTATTCAACGCCATCCCGGGTGAGACCAGCTTCCAAAGCACCGGGTTCAATAGCGGGCCTGCCGGCGAGTATCAACTCGAAGCCCGCCGGGCGACCAGTTTCTCGACACCCACAGCGCTCGCTCAACAGCTGACGGCCTCGTTCGACACGAACGCTCGCCAGGCACAGGAAATCGCACTGATCGTCCCTGCGGGGTCACAGATTGCGGATGGTGACACGTTCGAACTGAGCGATGGAAAAATGACGCAGGTGTTCGAGTTCGACACCGATGGCGTCGCCGGATTTGGCAATCAACGGCTACCGTTCCTGCCCACTGATACGCCCGTTGAACTTGCGATGAGGCTGCGTACGGCGATCAATGAGTCCAACCAACTCGACGCCGAAGCCGCTTCGGCATCCGGGCTCGATACGGAAACGATGACGGGCAATCGCTTGAATCTCACCGGAATTGTCGCGGGCACGTTCCAACCGCTGCAGTCCTTCACCGACGCGCCGGCCACGTCCGATCCGCTGGGGTCCGAAATGACGGACAACAATGAGCGCCGGATTTTCATGCCGGCCGTGCTCTTTAACGGCACCGGCGATAGTAATTACAAACGCACCCAGGGCCAGGTGATCATTGAAAACAACACGATTAGTGATGTTCACGCGATCGGCATTTGGTCGGAACCGGGCGACCGCGGCACCGATCCCGAAGACATCCGCGCCAACCCAGACGGATCCTTCTTTGGCGGTGGATTCTTCGGTAACCAGGACGACGTGTATGGGCTCGATCGCACCGTCACCGATCCTCACCCCTTCTTGCAACTACCACCGGTGGGCAACCCTTCGCTGGGCGTGGCAAGGAACCTGCCAACACTCAATAACTCTGTCGAAGGTGGGTTGAGCACGGGCGTGGTGATACGCAACAACACAGTCGATCAGGCCGGCTTATCAGGCATCAAGATTGAGGGCGAGTCACGCCCCTTCGTCATCGATGCCAGCTTGTTCCAGAACATTGGCAATAATGGCGAGATCACTGATTTCCTCAGCAGCATCTCGCAGATCCCCGATGGTTATGCGATGGCCATCGACGCGGGCGGGACACGGGTCGTCTTTGAGTTCGAAGACGTCGCTGGCGCAGCGACGACCGCGGGCGGCAGTGGCGTGGTCGGCGGCAATGGTTGGACCGATGGTCACGTGCCGATCTACTACCGTCACCCGGCGGCCACGGGCGGCTACAACGACGTGCCACCGCGAGCCGGTGCCCGCGCATACGGTTACGACTCGTTCGAGTTGATGCTTTCGATCCAGCAAGCGATCCAGGGCAGTATTCTCGTGACCAACGACATGGCCGAACTCGTGACCGCGACGCTGGCACCGTCACCGTCCCAACGAAACGGGTTCTTCGAGGAATTCGCACGCACCCCCGAGGCTTTCCCAACCGTTGCGGTTTATGTGGAAGGGGTCAGCAATATCTACTTCACCTCCGCGTATGCACGCGGTGGCGGCTCGCGAATTTTTGTCGCAGAAGCCAACATTGCCGAAGCGCCACAACCCTTTGCACGCGTGATCAACAACACCGTGTACGGGGCCGATGGAATACAGTCGTCGTTCCCCGACGCGGCCGCTGCGGATGCCAACGACGTGTTATCCGAAGCCACCGTTACCTACGTCGGCAAGGATCACTCCGGGCCATACATTCAATCGGGCGCGATCGGTTACAATATCGCGCAAGGTTTAGCGGACCAAACGATCACATTCCGAACAGTCTTCGATGGCGCGAATGTGACCGACTCACGATCTGCCGTGGTCGGCGTGGGTACGGAATTCCCCAGTATCAATGATTTTGCTACCGACGGGGCCCCCGTCACGACGATCAACGCCGACATTGGCATCAGCAACTCAGCGATTGCGATCAACTACACCGAAGCCGGTGTTGTCGACGAGGGAGCCTTCAATGGGTACGTATTTGAAGGTGACTTCAGCGACCTAGAGCGGGTCAATGTCAGTGACGCGTCGACCGTGGGCGTCGATGTAACATTCACCGACACGCAATTACGGGTCAACCTTACCGGTGGCCAGACGATCAGTGCCAGCGACCAACTGTTCCTGAGCCTCGTCTTTCCCGAACTCACCCTGCCAGCGGCCTTGGCCGGAGTTGCTGACGAAAATGACGTCGACTTCTATAAAGCCGAACTGGGTGTGGGCGATCGACTGATCGTTGACATCGACACCGATGCCGGCGGTCCCGACACGATCATTCAGATCTTTGATCAGTTCGGTCAACGCCAGATCCTGAATGCGGGTGCAGCCAACGAGACCTTGATCGCCGACAACGGTGCAGCGCCAGGTTACCTCGACCCGCGGTCAACGGCCTTTGCCGATCCCGCCAGCAACCGACCGGGGACTGTCGGCGACGCGTTCAATGGCCGCGATGCCTTTGTCGACTTCACAGCGCTCAAGACCGGCACGTATTACATTGGTGTCAGCTCGGTGGGCAACGCCAACTACGACGCCAATAGCATCTCGGGTCGAACTGGGGGCACCACAACGGGCGAGTATGAAATCGGCATTGAGGTTTACGCGCCGCGTCAATTTGTGATGAGTCTCGACAACGAATCCGAATCTCAATCCAATCAGACGGGGACCAAAGCGGGTGCTCTCGTGGGGACGACCTTCACGATGACGCAGATTCCCGATTTCGCGGGTGACTGGCCAAACTTCCCCGTCAGCGGTGGTATTCCAAACACCGTCGGAAACAGTTTGACGTTTGAGTTCACCGACAGTGTCAGCAGCATCATTCTGGCCAATGGCAATTACAACATTCCACTGATTACGAACACGGCCGATGGCGGTTACCGGGTTCCGGACATCATGAGTGCGATCGCCAACGCGATTCAGGGACTCCAGGAACCGTTGTCAGGCCAGGACATTCCCGCACTCCCCAATTACGAAAACGGAAATGGTCCGGATGGACGTTCAGGGCCGATCTCGCGGGTGACCGCATTGGCACTCGGTGGCCAAGACGGCGACAACGCCGGGATTGTCAACCTGTCCGATCCGAGTCGCCGCGAGGGCATCACGCGGACGCTCTTCCCGCTGCACTACTTCGGGCAGAACGAAACCGATTTCCCCTTCGGTTTCGGCCACGATCGCCAGGAAGACTTGAATTCGACGATTCGTCCAGCCAACACGCTGACCGATGGATTCGCGACAACCGAGTTGTACGTGTTATTCAATAACGTAGCGGAAATTGAACTCAGCCCCGAGGCAACTGCTGCCGGGTTGAAATTGTCAACGAACGATTACCGGCTCCCCAACAACAACCGCGTGGATTTTGCCGAAAACAGTGACCAGCTAATTATCGAGAGTGGGATTTGGGTGACCGGAGGGGCCTCACCAACCTTGATGAACAACGTGCTGTCCAACCTGCACCAAAGCATTGCCGTCGACGAGACCAATTTCTTTGGATTCGGAAAACGGGTGCAGACCGCTGGCGATGATTACATCAAGCCACAGAACGTGATCGTCAACGGGAACGTGTTCCAACACGACGAGTCTCGCAATAGCGAAATTCGGTTTGATATCACTTGGCCGATTGACACCACCTCGCCGTTCGATGTGATCGACACATCACTCTCGACAGATGATGTCGTCGGTGCGACCAACGTGGCCTCACAATCCGGTGACTTTAACTTTTTCGTCGGCCCCAATGAACAGTTGCTCCAAGACGCTCAGGGCAACAATTTCTTGCCGGCGGCGGGTTCCAAGCTGATCGACAGTGCGACGAGCAGCTTGAACGAACGCAGTACGTTTTCGGCCGTGAAGTCTGCCGTCGGCTTGCCGGCGAGCAACATCCTGGCACCTGACCGAGACGTCAATGGTGTCTTGCGGGCGGACAATCCGAACTTCGCTACCCCTGGCGGTTCCGGACAGTCCGTGTTCAAGGATCGTGGTAGCTCTGAACTCGCCGATTTCATCGGCCCCGTTGCAGTCGCTCTGAATCCACGTGACAACGACGCGGCCGGACTCGACAGTGATCTCACGACGAGCTTCATCCAACGCGGATCGGGCACGTTGGGTGATTTCCGAATTCAATTGGTCGACACCGGCGATGCTTCCAACCCGTTCACCGGAGTTGGAGTCGACGACAGCACGTTGAAGGTTGCCGAGATTGCAGGTCTACGCAAATCGGGTGCGAACATCACGGTCTTTGAGAATGACCGATTGCTCACCGAAGGCATTGACTACACGTTCAGTTATGACGAAACGAGCAACACAATCACGTTGATTCCTTTGGCAGGCGTGTGGCGAGACGATCGTTCCTACCGTGTTGCGTTGAACAACCGTGACCGCAGTGTGGTGATCGCTCCCGACCCCAGCCAGGTTGCCGACGGCGACCAAATCCGAATCACTGATTCGGATGGTGGCACGGTGGTATTCGAGTTCGAATCGGGATACCAATTGCTCCTCCCCGAAGCCCCCACGCTGATCGTACCAAGTGTGGGTACGGATGCGGGCGGTCTACGCGACGGAGACATTTTCCAAATCTCCGATGGCACGAACGAACCGACGGTATTCGAGTTTGATGCCGATGGTGTGTTGCTGCCCGGTTCACGACGAATCTCCTTGCCGACGGAATCGTTGGTGGGTGACGAGGTCACATTGAAGGTTGGAAACGACAGCTTTGTTTTCCAGTATGTGAGCGAAGGGGGCACGGCCACTGGCGGTGCGATCCCGGTCACATTCAACCCGGTCGATGCGATCGAAGGCAGTATTTTTGAGCTATACCGGGTCATCCAAAACACCTTGACCAACAATGGCATCAACAATGTCTTTGTCGATGTCCCCGATGACGATCTGAGTAATCTGATCATCACCAGCGAAACCGGTGGTCCCACGATCTCGATCACCGGGAAGCCCGATTCGTTCGCCGCCGGAACGGCACCGTCTCCCGCGAGAGGTGTGTCACTGCGGTTGGACAGCCTCCCGGCGATCCCAACCCCGACGGATGCGGTGGGACGCAATGCTTATCTCAATCAAATTGCAGAGAGCATTCAAACGGCGATCACCCAGGAACGCCGCAAGGTCAATGAGACGGGTGAGCTGCCCGCGAGTCGCGCCGCCGCGTTCGATATCGAGGTGCAGGTTGATAGCAGCCGAGTGGTTCTGGGGGCTCCGTCTGGGTATGTCGTCGATACATCCGGCGGTGGACTGGATCAGGACTCTCGCACGCTTGCGTTCGAAGTTCCCGCGATTGGAACGGGCGCCAACGGTATCGCTGACGGCGATTCGTTCACGCTCGGCAATGGGAACATTCAGCGTGTGTTCGAATTCACGTTTGATGCTCAGCTGAGCAATAGCAGTGCGATTCCAATCGCCCTCGACACGAGCCTGGGTGATCTCAGCGGTGCGGACATCGCCGAACTGATCAACGTGGCCATCACCGATTCTGGCTTGGGCCTGACCCCGACAGTGGATGTTTCCACGGTCTACCTGGATCTTCCCTCCGCTGGATTTGCCAACGTTTCCGCTGGCCAATTGCGTTTGATCGGTCTGGCTCGTCCGCTGCTCGATGGTGACGCGATCCGCGTCAGCCGAGCCCCCGAGCCTCCATCGACAGCGATCGTCGTCAACAGCACGTATCCCGCGGGATTCGAGGTCGGCACCATCAACTCGCCGCTCGACGGGACGCTCTTCACGCTGGAACTGCGTGAAGGCGATGAGCTTCCAGAGCTGTATACGTTTGAGTTTGACACCAGCGACGTCGATCCTCCCGAAGTGATCGCAGGCAACATCGCCATCGATGTCACCGAGACGGTGATCAACGAGAACGGAACAACGAGCGAATACTACGTTTCCCGCGACGAACTCGCCCGCCGAATTTCGTCGGCGATCCAATTGCGTGGAATCAATGTCGATCCCGTCGCTCAGGATCAATTTGTATTCCTGACGATTCCCGCCGGCCAAACGGCGAGAATCATTACCGATTTCAACGGTGTCGCACTGACGGATTCAGCCGCGTTCGAAGAGCGGCAGACACTCGAGTTCGATCTCGTCACGGACGCCGATCCGAATGGCGATGGCGTGACCCCGGGCAATGTCAAGGTCCTCTACTCCTTGACGGATACCGCAACCCAGTTGGCCGACAAGGTCGCCTTGGCGTTGAACGTGCTCGCCGGTGATACCGACGGCGACGGCAGCGTCGATAGCAGTCCGGTGATCCCCGGATTGCTGCCCGGCAGCGACACGGTGGCTCCCGGCCAAGTTGCCGTGAGCGTTGACGTCAACAATCCGCTCACACTGAGCGTCTCACCCAGCAGCTCCCTTGAGGTGCGTGGGGAACCCGGCGTCAGCGGCAGCAGCACGGTTCAGGTCTTTGGTCCATTGCTGTTGACGATGCCCGTTCTGGGCGGCAATAGCATTACCAACGGCAGCGTCTTTATCATCACCGATCCGGAGGGCAATGATGTTGTCTTCCAGTTTGATATTGGTGGCGTGCCGCCGGTTGGCCAAAACATTCTCGGTGCGATTATCGTCCCGTACAGCACTGCCGACAGTGCGGACGTATTGGCGGCAAACTTAACCGCGGCGATCAATGCCTCGACGGTTGGGCTGCAAGCAACCGTGGTCAACGGATCTCAGATTTCACTGGGTCGCACCGATCGCAACCGCGTCAGCAACACCGGACTGCCGGGTGTGAGCGGAACGCCCGCCATTGGTATCGTCCGTGGGATTGTCGGCGATGGCGAAATCCTTCGTATCCGGCAAGGCGACGTGTCCGTTTCCTACGAGTTCGATTCCGTCGACAACGGTGGCGGCGTGCAACCGGGTAATGTTCAGGTTTCCTTCCAACCGACGAGCACCCCCGGCGACATCGCTGAAAGCTTGGCTGCGGCCATTCGCAACAACACCGGTGGTCTGCGATTCACTCCTGCCGAAGACGGCACGGTCTATCCGATCGCCGAACGCGATGAAAATGGCATTCCAACCGGTGCGGTGATCCTCAACGATTTACCTGGCACCCAGGTTGATACCTCGGCTGCCCCCACCCTCAACGTCATCGGCGTTCCCGGCGGGGCGATTCCCATTACGATCTCGCCACTGTTCAATGCCGAAGCGGTCAAGCAGGTGTTGTTGCGTCAGCTCAACAGTGTCAACAAGCCTGGTGAGTTACCAACGACGACGTTGTCCGCCGAAGATCGTGGCGGTAACACGCTGTTCGTTGAAAACGCCTCGATCATTTCGGGACCCGTCGACAACTATTACTTGCCGGCAATCAAGGACTCGGTCGGCAATCCATTGCAACCCAATCGCAATGATCGCACGACGCAGTTCACGATCAATCTGTCGGATATTGCCTTGGATTATGGCGATGCCCCCGACCCGGTCGGCTCGGTTGCAGGTCGTTATCCCACGCTGCTCAAAGACAATGGGGCTCGACACATCATCGGGAACGGCCCAATGCTCGGCACGAGCGTGGACGCGGAACTCGATGGGCTCTCCGTACGAACTGCCGATGGCGACGATCTAACCATCGGCGTCAGTGGTGGCGGGGGCGTGTTCGCGACCACTCAGGATGCGGGTGTCGTTAGCATCGCCATCAATCCCAACGACATGGCGGATCTCACCCAGTTCGATGGTGAAACTTTCACGATCGATACCGGCATGGCGATCGCTACTTTTGAATTTGATACCGACGGAATTTTTGACGAAGACAACTACGCCGTTGCCGTCCCAGGCACGATGACCAAAGCTGCGATCGCCACTGCGATCGAAGCGGCGATTCAGCTGAGCCCGTTGAACCCCGCCAGTGTAACGACCGTCGACGGTCCCACCGCCGGTTCGGTCGTCGTTGAGGTCAGCGGCAATGACGAAGACGGAGTTACGTTCACCAGCGAGAGTAACCCGCAGGGCATCTTCAATCCCAACCTGACCACGTCGATCAATGTGGTCGTGACGGGCGCGGGAGTGCTCGAGGGTTGGATCGACTTCAATGCGGACGGTGACTGGGATGATCCAGGCGAATTGGTGATTTCACCCGATCTCGCGACGGATAGCAGCGTTGCGAACCCGGCTATCTTTGGTGATGGCACGACGAATCGTTCGTTCAGCATCACGATTCCTGACACCACGCCGAAATTGCCGGCGGGACAGTCCGCAGACACCTACGCTCGGTTCCGCATCTCGCGCACCGGCACCGGTTCACCGGTTGGATTGGCGTTGAGCGGCGAAGTGGAAGATTACCTCGTGCGTGTTGTCGGTGGCCAACCACCGGTCATCGGCATCCCCAACCCGCAGTACAATATCCCCGAGGGCGGATTCCTGCAGGCCAGCGATGACCTCGGCAGTGACACGTTCGACAACAACAATGGCTTGCTCGTCGGCGTGACAACCGTTACGCCCGGTGGCGTGCAGATCTACACCGATGATGTCGGCACTCGTGATCTGTATGGCGAATCCGGACAGTTTGCGGGTACGCTCACGGTGATGTCCAACGGCACGTTCACCTTCGCTGCCGACGATGACTTCGCCGGAAAAGTGGTCTTCGACGCTCGCGTGAGCGATGTTGTCCCAGGGGCTCCTGAGAATCAACTCGTCAGCACGCAGCGAGTCTCGGCCACGATCACGGTCACCCCCGTCAACGATCCACCGACATTACAGGTCGGTGTCAATGCGAGCGATGTGATCACGACACGGACGATCAACGAAGACAATGTGGTCAGTCAAGACGATCAAACGAGCCTCGGCCCGGTCGTCTTCGATGCCGTCGACCTGATCGATCCGTTCTACACCGCCGGCCCCGGCAGCGAACCGCAGGAGCAGGTGCTGTTCTTCCTGCGAGCCGGAACCGATACCACGGCGTTCCGGACGGCTCAGGGTGGGTCGCTGGCCATCGGTGCGGATGGTCGCACGATCCTGTACACGCCACCGGCGGACTACAACGGACTCACTCCTGATTCGTTCACCTACACGGTGGCCGATCGGTTGCTAAGCACGCTGCCCGGTTCCATCGTCAGCCAATCGGCAACCGTGAAAGGCCGCGTCGAAATCACGATCGATCCGATCAACGACAACCCTCGACTGAACAACGAGACCTATCAAACGTCCGAGCGAACCTCGGCCAGTGCTCCGGTTCTTACGATTCCGATCACGGGGTCGATTGTCGTCAACGGCCAAACGATCAATGGAATTCTCAGCAACGACACGGCCGGTCCTGCCGATGAAGTCGCCCCACCGCAGAACCAAACGATCAGTTTGGTGCCGAATCAATTCACGTCGATCGTCAACGGTGCGGTGGTGCAATACCGCCGTACCGAAGGTGGCGGCGGTCAAATTGCTCAGGTCGGCAACAACCTGATTTACACGCCTCGAGTGAATTTCAGCGGCATCGATCGGTTCAGCTACGTTGTGAGCGATTCGCTCGGTGCGACAGCCACCGCGACGGCGACGATCGTGGTGGGCAATATCAACAATCCGCCCGAGTTTGTTGGCGTGCGAGGAGAGGCCGGTCAAACGACCCTTGAATTCCAAGAACGCAAACAAGCCGACGAGACAGCTTCGTTTGACCTCACATCATGGTTCACCGATGCCGACGGGGATGTCCTGACATTCCCACAACCGGACGTTGGCAATAGCAGCCTGATTCAAGCAACGGTCAGCGGCAACATGTTGACGTTGAACTTCACGCCGTTTGGTTTCGGTTCGACGACACTGACGGTGAAAGCTGTCGATCCGTCAGGGTTGACGGTCAGTCAAGTGATCGATGTCAACGTGATCGGTACACCCGATGCACCGATCGTCGTGGGCAGTTTGCAACCCACCGAAATCGATGAAGACGGGGTGGCTTTGGCACGCTTGCGTCGACTGCAGGTTGATTCCGATGGGCTGTTCTTCGACCCCGATAACGACGCGTTGACCTATCGTGTCCGTCGACTGGGTTCGATCAATAACCCAACGGCGGCAGATTTCGCGGCCGATCCGCTGATTGATTCAATTCGATTCATCGGCGACACGTTGCAGATCAGCCCCAAAGCGGATCAATCGGGACAAGTGCAAATTGAGATCGAAGCCTTCGATGGCACCTTTGTCAATTCGTACTCGTTCGACTTCATCGTCAACGAAGTTCCCGATGCACCGCGTGGCAATGTTACTGGTGAAGATGCGTATTCGGTTCCCGTCGGTGGCAGCGTGCGGATCACCGATCCATCGCTCGGTCTGCTCCGCAACGATAACGACCCCGATCCCGGTTCGACAATTCGGATTGCTCCGGGGTCGTTGACTCAGCCCGCAGGTGGCACGGGTACCGTCGATCTACTCGGTCGCGAAGACGGTGCGTTTTCGTTTACCGCGAGCACGGATCTGAATAACCAACCGGTGCCTGGCCAAACGGATCAGTTCACCTATCGATTGATCGACGACACCGGACGGCTCAGCAATCCCATTCCGGTAACGATCACGTTCAATCAATCGATCTATCAGAATCCGGTGGATTCATACGACGTGACGGGTGACGGATTTGTCAGTGCGATCGATGCACTGCGAATCTTGAACCTGATTAATTCGCGAGCGGACACTTCGTCACCATTTAGTGTGTCCGAACTGACCACCTCGCCGCCGGATTACTACGATGTCAATGGCGACGGTTTCATCACGACCGTCGACGTGTTGCAGGTGATCAACGAGCTCAACGAGCGTGACACCAGCGGTGTCAACGGATCAGGTGAGCCGATCTCGTCACCGGCGGAGTTGTCGACGGTGAGCTTGGCGAGTGCGGGCAGCGACGGGTCGCTCGGTGTGCAAGGTTCGTTTGCATCGACTCAGGCCTTTGCGAGCGTCTCGACGGCGAACTTGGGCTCGGCCAACCTGGTACCGCGATCGAACGATCGAATCGGCCACCCGGTGGTTTCCACGATCGAGGATTCGTCGAACCCGCTCGACGATATTTTGACGGGTGGCATCGAGCTCCAAACCGGAGGAGAAGCCAGTGCACAGCGGGCAGTGGACATGCTGGCCACGGGATTGGGATCGTCACCATCCGACGACTCGGCATCGGCTAGCCAAGCGTTCGATTCGGCCCTGCTGGATCTTTTTTCAGACGAATCTGAGAGTGACTAGACTGGATACGCCCACCACGCCGGGCGGGCAGCAGGTAACTTAGATTGCCTGTGCCCGCCCAATCATTACCTACCCACCGATTTTATTCTTTCAAGGCTTCGGTCAACCATGACCCACCGACGAAACCCACTTTCACGAGCTGCCCGCAGTATTTCTCGTAAAGATGCTCGGCGAAATGCCCGCCGCGCTGGCTCATCGAGCCGCGCTGGCGTCGACATGTCGCGACGGTTGCAGCACCAAACCCTTGAACGCCGAGAATTGCTCGCCGCTGAGATTCTCAGCGGTCCGCGACTGGTCAGCGTCGAAGCCGGGGCGGTCTCGCAGATCCGACTCGATGGCACGAGCGTGGAGAATCGGCTCGATTCGGCGCCGCGGGAGCTGACATTCCGTTTCGACGGGACGTCGCAGCTCGACGGGGACACACTGCGTGGGATCCGTGTCATCGGTTCGGGGGGAGATGGGACGTTTAACGACGGCAACGAAGTATTGATTCAGCCGGGCTTCTTGGGTTTTGCTGATGACGAGGTCGGCGACCGCGTGGTCGTGTCCCGATTTGTCGAAGCATTGCCCGACGATCGCTATCGGATCCAAATCGCTGGCTATGACGATGTCAACAATAACGATGTCTTCGCCAATGGGGATTCCGTCGACACGAACATCACGGCGTTGCGGGACACCAATGGCAATCCCATCCTGCCCGCCGATCAGGTCAACTCAGCGACGCCGTCGCTGAACATTGATTTCGAAGTCGAAATTGGCGCCCGTGTCGTGGCCGTCGTGCCGCAGCCGATCACGGGAACAGTCGGAAATCGTGTGCAGGCGCGCGATGAGATCCACGTCTACTTCAATGAAGACCCACTGTCGAACCCGAACGCGGGCGTCATCACCAACAACACGGCCCCGCCCGCCGGTCAAACCCTGTCGGGATTGCCTGTCGTGCGGCCGGAGTTCTATCAGTTGTTCATGACGAAGGACACCGTCAACAATACCGATGACCTGCGTCTGAAACCGGTAACGGTGATTTACGATCCGTCACAATCGATGGCGATTCTGAAGTTTGCCGACGACCTGTCCGTACTCACCGGACGCGTTGACGGCGTGGGCACGTTCCGCTTGCGAGTGGGCAGCGGTGATTCGTTGCCCGACGCACCGACCGTGTTCAATCTCGCCGGCGAAGGCACCACTGTCCTTGACGCCAACGGGAATCCCATCAACGTGCCGTCCAACGACACGTTCAGCAATTCAGGCGTCTTCGTCGCCGACGCCAATGCTGGGCAATCGCCCGAAAAACCGATCACCTTCTCGCCATCGGACGGTTTGCAAAGTGTGGTGCTGCGCGGTGGGTTGATTCAAAACACCGGCGACTACGTACCACCGTGGCCGGGTGCGTATGATGCACCGGGTTCTCGTGACCAACGACGCGATGCGAGCGTGGTGGGCCGGATTGATACGAATACAGGGATTGATATTTTCCCGTACAACTTCGCCACGCTCTATGGCGAAGATCCCAATGGCAACCCGTTGGACAACGCGATCACGACTGCGCAGAAACAGCGGACGCGTGAAATCCTGGATCTTTTCGAACAGCACCTCGGCGTGCAATTCGTCGAGACCAAAGACTCCGGTTTACAGATTGTCACGGGCGATTTACGGAGCATTCAGGAAACGGCCGATACGGGCGCCGGCGAAGGCACCCCTTACAGTCTGTACCGAGTCAACGAACGGGATCCGTCGCGTGGGATCTTGGTGCTCGAAGCTGACGAAGGATGGTACGACGGCTACGGTCTGTCACCAGACTCACGACCGAGCTGGTTCGTCGAGGGACTCCGTGGGATCAGTAACCTGCTCGGCGTCGGCGATTTATTTGAATTACCCGACGGCGTGGCCGCGGGCGGCAGTAGCCCTGATGAGCCCAATAGCGAAACGCAGAGCAACGATGGCGATGGTGGCCCCAACGGCATCGCAGGGTTCCCCTCACTGCCCAGCGAACCGGATTTCCTCAGCCAGAGCGACATCACACTCGGCCAATCGCTGCATCGTCCCGAGAGCAGTGACGTCGATTTCTACTCGTTCACGATCGACCCGTCGATCGACGACAATGTCGCCGACGACGCAATTCTCGGTCGACTGTCGCTCGAAGCATTCGCTGAGCGACTCGAGAACGTCAGCTTGCTCGATTCGCTCGTGCAGTTGTACCGCGTCGCACCAGGACCGGGTGGCACATCCAATTATGAATTGATCGCTAGGAACGATGATTCCTACGGTGACGACTCGTATTTGCAAGTGGATTTAGCGGCGGGTGACTACGTCGTCGGTGTCTCGAGCAAGGGCAATGACGCGTATAATGGAACCGCCGCAGGAACGGGCAATGGCGGTCTTAGCGAGGGCGGGTATGAGCTGCGGATGACCTTCGATTCGTCCTTTGGCGTGGCCAATGGGGATGCGTTTGTCGACGCCAACGGCACGCGTTTGGACGGTGACGGTGACGGCGAAGCTGGCGGTGACTTCAATTTCTGGTTCCGTACGGCCCCTGCATCTGCGAATGCCAATGACGTGCGTACGATCTTTGTCACCAAAGACAGCGACGGCAATGACGGCAATAATGGTTCGCTCGCCTCGCCCTATGGCACCGTGTCGAAGGCGCTCGCTGTGGCCAAGCCCGGTGATATCGTTCGGCTCTTGCCCTCGGCTGGTCTCGATGGCAAGGTCAGTGCCGTTGACGATCCGAATACCACCGCAAACGAAGCCTTCAACGCGCAGAAAGACAATCGAGCTTTCGAATTTGGGCGCGGTGGGGCGAACAACAGCGTACTCTCCGATGGAGCGACGTTCGATGTCCCACGCGGCGTGACAGTCATGATTGACGCGGGTGCCTTGCTCAAATTGCAAGATGCCAAGATCGGCGTTGGTAGCGAATCAATCGACCCCAACCGGGAACTCGCCGCGATCCAGGTGCTCGGTACGCCGGCATCCTCGGTCGTCTTCACCAGCTACAACGATCAGAGCGTTGGTATCGATACCAACCCGATCAATACCGCCCCCGGCAGTGGCGATTGGGCGGGCATCGACCTGCACAATGAAGTCGACTATGCCGAAGGTCGTAAAGTTTGGGAACAACGAGGCATTTTCCTCGATTATGTATCGCACGCCGATATGCGATACGGTGGCGGCCGGGCTGGCCTGCTCGCCGACGCAGTGGCACCGATCCAGATGAACGAGAGCCGTCCGACGCTGATCTACAACCGTATTTCGTTCAGTGCCGGCGCGGCCATGAGCGCCGACCCCAACAGTTTCCGTGAAGACAACTTCAACACCTCTTTGTACCAAGGTGCGGCGTACTTCACGAGCGACTACGACCGCGTTGGTCCGGAAATCTCGGGCAACATCCTGTCCGACAACACGACCAATGGGCTGTTCATTAGCGTCGCCACCCCCTCCGGCGGCGAACTGCAGACTTTGACACAGAGTGCACGGTTTGATGATACGGATATCGTCCACATCATCAGCCAAGCGCTAACGATCTCCGGTGCACCCGGCGGCCCGACGCTGCTAGAGAGTCGTCCGAGTATGGGCAGCGTGACGCTGACGCCCTCGACCTCCGGCAACCTCGCGGCGGGGCAACATGAGTACGTGCTGTCTTTCGTTACTCGCGAAGGTCACGAATCGCTGGTTAGCCTGCCGACCGGTACGGTAACCGTCAGCGATGCCATCGATGGGCTGGGATCGGTAACGCTGCGAAATCTGCCCACCGCTCCGGAACAGTATGTCGGTCGAAAACTTTATCGCGGCACGCTCGTCGCGGGTGTGATCGAGTATCAATTGGTCGACCAGCTCGATCGTCGTACCGGCACGTACGTTGACTCGGGCCAATCGCAAAGCGGGGTACCGACGATTCAAGCCGTTCCCGAAGCAACCGGGATCTCCGTCGTTGCATTTAACAATGCAGGTTTCTTCAGTGAAAACCAGGCCCTCGATTATCGGATCACCTTTGCCGACGCATACGGCGGAGAGACCCGTGCCAGCAACGCGACAACCACAGCGGTAACGGACCAAAACGCGGCCATCCAATTAACGAATATCCCGCTGGCGCCCGATGGATTCATCGGTACGAATGTCTATCGCCGCGATCCCAGCAGCGGAAGTTATTTCCTGGTTGCCGAACTGCGGTTGGGCGAAACCTCGCTGCTCGACGACGGCCGTGACCAGAGCATCGATGGATCGCTCCTGGGACGAAAACTCGGTGCGAGTGCCGACAATGGTTCGAAACTGCTCGCTCGCTTTGACGCGCGTCTGACGATCGATCCCGGCACCATTATCAAACTGGGCACGGCTCGGATCGAAGCGACTTTCGGCGCCGATTTTTACGCCGAAGGTACCGAAGGAAAACCAATTGTCTTCACCTCTCAGTCCGATGACGAGTACGGGGTAGGCGGCACCTTTGACACCAACAACGATGGTATCAGTGAAGGTACCGCCGGCGATTGGGGCGGGCTTGTGATGCGCCAGGGCGTGACAGCGAGCTTGGATCACGTGGACGTTCGCTACGGTGGCGGGGAAGCCCCGGTCCAAGGTGGCTTGACCAAATTTAACGCGTTGGAGATTTTGCAAGCTGACGTACGGGTCGTTAACTCCAGTTTTGTTGCCAATGCCGACGGCAAAGACATCGATGGGATTGGCGCGGATTCCGGGCTATTCGCCACCCGCGTGGGACGTGGTTTCAATGACGCGTCGACAATCTTCGTACGAGGTTCCCAGCCCATCCTGATCGGCAACACGATTGTTGATGGACAAGGCGCCGCGATCAGCATCAACCCCGATGCACTCACCTTCGAAGCCGTGACGGACCCCGGTCGGTCGACCGGCATGATCGATCGCTTCATCGATCGTCCTGATAACCAAGGCCCCTTGCTACTCGACAATGAGCTCACCGGGAATGCACTCAATGGGATGCGTGTCCGCAGTGAAATCGTCACCACCGACAGTGTGTGGGATGACACGGACATTGTTCACGTCGTCGAGGGTTCGATCTACTCGTTGACGCAGCACTACTACGGGGCGATTCGGCTGCGAAGTGATGCCGATCAATCGCTCGTTGTGAAATTTGGCCCGAACGGATCACTCATCGGTGGCGGACGTCCACTCGATATCGATGACCGCATCGGCGGTACGTTGCAGGTACTCGGTTCGCCCGGATTCCCGGTCGTTTTGACCAGTATCAACGACAGTACGATTGGTGCCGGGTTCACGCCCGATGGTCGCTCCCAGCGAGACACCAACAACACCGGCCTACCGGTTGATGCCAACGGCAACGAAATCGTCACGGCCTCAGCGGGCGATTGGCAGGGCTTGCAATTGCAATCCTATATCAATGACCGCAACGTCGCGTACGTCTACGAAAATGAACGCGGCGATGCTGGCGCGATCACGACCAATCGTGACCCTGTCGATGCACAGATCCTCGGCATTCTCGCGACCGGTGAAACCACCGGCGACGACAATGAGCGTCTCGGGTTCACCATCCGCGGTACCCTTGCGACCCAAGATGACATTGACACCTATCGTTTCAGTGCAGCCGGTGGTACGGCGGTGTACTTCGACATCGATGAAACGTCCGCGGGGCTCGATACCGTGGTCGAGCTGGTCAATGATAGCGGCGTGGTAATCGCCAGCAGCGACAATATGCTTGCCGAAGCGAATGGCAGGGAGACGATCTACGTCAACACCGCACTGCAAACCGGCGTGCTGCAGAGCGACGTTCGCTCGCTGCCGACGGGTTTAACGAGTGGCAACGTGGAATCCGCCAACATGCTCGACGCAGGTTTCCAAGTGGTGTTGCCGGGTAACTTCAATACGAAGAACTCGTACTACATTCGCGTTCATAGTGCCAACGCGAAGACGTCCGGGCAATACGAACTCGGCATCCGCTTGCGCGGCATCGACGAAGTGGCTGGCTCCACCGTCCGGGGAGCGGACATTCGCTATGCGACCAACGCGATCGCAGTCAGTGGCACGCCGATGCACAGTCCACTCGTCGGTGATGTCGGTGAATCCGTCGTGTACGTGGATCCCACACCTGGCGATCAGAACAGTGGCGATGAAACGACGCGAGAGACCGTCAACAAACGTCTGAGTGCCGATCCCGCCGACGCGCAAGACCTCGGCAATTTGCTGACTTCCGACCGTGGTGCGCTCACGGTGACGGGCGAACTGGGCAACCTGACCAATACAACGCTCGACACGCGGCTGGAGGATGTCGACATCTACAAAGTCGATCTCTACGCACAGCAACTCAAGCCGGACACGTTTGATAGCGAAAATCGCTTTGTCACGACAACCTTCGACATCGATTACGCTGATCAGCTCGGCCGCGCCAACACGGTGCTATCGGTCTATGACTCGGCAGGTCGTTTGATTTTGGTCGGACGTGACAGCAATATCACTGACGATCAAGGCCGTCCACTCGAGGGCGTCGACATGAGCAATCTTACCGGGGGTTCGGCGGGTACTCTCGATGCATACATCGGCCCCGTGGAACTTCCCGAAGGCACCTACTACGTCGCCGTCAGCAGCGAAGCGGCTGTGCCAGCAGTGCTTAACCAGTTCTTCGAAGCCAACCCGGTCAATCCGAACGTGCGATTGATGCCGGTGAACTCGGTGCGTCGTATCAGCCAAGACGACTTGGACGAGGGCACCTTCTTTAGCTCTCGCATCGACGATTACACCGCCGAACGCCCCGTCATCCAACCTGTCTTCAGCGATGAATCGCCGGTGGCCTACACGCTCGATGACGTGCGGCTATTCGTGAATTTGAATGGCGGGACGGGCTCCAACAACAGCACCTTGGTAAGCGTCAATCCCTTCACGGGCACTGTGTACGGCGGAATTGGCGGCGACAATCCCCGGTCGGGCGACATCGCCATCCGGCGGGACGGCGAGCTGTTCAACTACAGCCTGCCACCGAACAGTCCCAACAACGGCAACACGGGGAATTTCCTCAACGTCAGCCCCGCCAACGGGGCCACGAACTCAGCGGGCGATGACAACATCAGTTTCCGCCAAAATAATCAGGCGGGCACCGGACTCGAAGTTGACAACAATGCGCAATTCCTTGTCAACGCGATGACGTTCGCCCGCAACGCAAGCAGTGCCCAGAACGGATCCGTTAACAACACGGCGATCAATAACAACACGGAACGGCTCTGGGTCGTGGGTAGCCGCGATTCGGGCGGGCGCAACGGCGTGCCGATCGAACTGCGTACCAACATTGTCTATCAAGCTGCCGCCGCCAACGGCGAGATCACCTCGCTGGGGAGCTTGGATGGCGACGCTGATCGCAACTTCGGAACCGGTGCCTATCGCACGACGTTAGGTCCGGCTGCAGAAGAAGTTGAATTTGGTATCGTCGACACCGGGTTCATTGACGGCGCCACGGGAGGTGACGGCGGATCGATCACCGGTTTGGCGGCATTGAATAACAATTTGAACGATGACCTGGTCGCCGTCACCGATGCCGGCGGTATTCACGTTTTCGATCCCCGCAACACCGAGCGAGCTCCATTAGGCTTCTTCGAGGAGGGGTACAATCGAGTGATCCCGACGGTGAAGTATGGCCATTTGACCGTCGATGCCGACCACCTCGCCGCCCCCAATGCAAACCTTGGGATTGACCCTGATACCGGCGAACGATTCCCGCTCTTCACCGGTTTGTCGCTCGGACCGCAAGTCGTCGAGGGCGGCAAGTACGCAGACATCTTGTTTGCGACGACACGAGATGGCTGGATGTACGCATTCACGCTCGATACCGACAACGCAGGACTGCCGACGACCACGCCAGCGAACATTTTCTACAACGGACACTCGGCCGTCCAGATTCGGTTGTATGGAGATGGCGCGGGAGCGGGGACTAGTTTTTCGAACCAGATCAACGGTCTGGCGTTCAGCAACTTGGAAGTCAACCCATGGCACACGACCACCGACCGCCGCGGTGATGACGGCCACGGCAACGTCGTGCCATACGATCAAAGCCGGCTGAATACGAATGGTGGAACGAGCCTGTACTTCGGGTTCGAAGTCGACAACAACCAAGAGAACAACACCATTGGACGGCCCGAGGACAGCAACCTAGGACAGATGTCCCCCGGTGGCAGTCACGGTTCGACGATCTCTGATGCGATCGACCTGAGCGAGTACAGCGCCGCCGACAAACCGACCCTGTACTTCTCCTACAACATCGACGTCGAAGACGACGACGACTATCGCCTCAATCGGGCGCAGCACGATAGCTTCCGCGTCTTCGCCGCCGGTGATGATGGCGAATGGAAATTGCTCGCCACGAATGATGAATTCCGGCAATTACCGAATTCCGATGAGTACGACGAGTACGTCAAGACCGGCATCGCCGTACAAACCGTCTTCGATGACAACGCGACCGATCAATGGCGTCAAGTTCGTGTTGATCTGTCACCGCTGGCGGGTAGCAGCAATGCCCGCATCCGGTTCGACTTCAGTACCGCCGGAGCGATGCGCACCCAGTTCGGGTCCGTCGAACTGGTCGGTGTGGATGGCGAAAAGCTGATCGACAATGACATCACGCTCATTCAGAATGACAATGGCCGAGTGTCATCGTTGCAGACGATTGTGGGACGCGACGTTGTTTTGCCCGCCGGGGCGAATTTGGTCAACGGCGATTCGTTCGCGGTAACGTACCTCGATCCCGCTGCCAATCCTGAGCAGCGGACGACGACCGTCACGTTTGTCGACGCGCTCACGCCCGGAGCGTCGGGCATTGAGGTGCTGATCAATCCGGCCGCTACGGCTGTGCAGGTCGCCAATGCCGTCGCGGCAGCGGTGCCCGGTCCCATGCGACCACGCGTCGACGACAATGGGCGTCTCAGTCTGTTGGCAGCAACCAACATTCAAATCGATGGGAAGTTGCTCGGTGGTGAAGCCAACCCGATCGAGTTCCAGGGTGATTTCCGACATCTGCTCGTTCCCAATGGGGACGATGCCGCGGTGGGCGAACGGGTGACGATCAGTTTCCCGACGGCACCACCGGTAACCCTCCGTTACGTCCGCGCCATCGACCCACTCGACGCCAGCGGTGACGTTCAAATTGTCGCCCTCTCCGGTGAAACTCGACATCAGATTGCCAATCGGATCGTCGACGAACTGCCCGCCGGTTCGGCATTCATCGACACCGATGGAAATCTCATCTTCGTGCAACTGGGCGTCACGTTTAACGTCGAGGCCGCGGACTCGTTGGTCGTCATCACCGATATCGACCCGACGACCGTACGCACTCGTATCGATGTCCCCGCTGGCAATCAGCTCTCGGACGACGAGTTGCTCGTTTTCCGATACGGTCCCAACGGCGTGAATCGGTTCGCGGTCGCCTTTGACGATGGGGATGGGCTGCCTGCCAACCTGCTCAATGGTTACGACAGCAGTGCCACGTTGACGTACGACAACACCACCAGTCAGGCAGCTCTCGCCACTGCGTTGGCAGCCGCGATCACCTCCAACGCTCCCGGCCTGGATCCTCTTCGCGATGATCCAACGTCACCCAACACGCTGCGGGTGCTCTTGGGAGATCGGGACGGCAATGGAATGCCAGACGTGACCAAAGCGGAATCGAGCAATATCGTCACTTCGCTCGAACCGGTCACGCTGATCGACGTGCCGGCGGGTGCGGACTTGCGTAACGGCGACCAAATCCGACTGGTCGGCGGTGGTCGAGTGGTCATGGTGACCTTCGCTCGCGAAGGCACGGACGTAGCACCGAACAACAACGTTCGTGTCTACTTCACCGAAGACCTGACGGCAGCCGAAGTCTCGGCGCGGATCGTCGAGAAATTGCAAACCGTTGTGCCCGAACTCTTGGCGATTCGCTCGTTGACAAGTGATGGGTTTGGACTGGGGATATTCAACTCCTCGGCCACGGTGCCTACGATCCAGCCCACGATCACCCAACAAGATAATCTCGAGTTCGATACCTACGGCGTGCCTGTGACGTTGCCCGGTGGCGTTCAACTGACCAACGGTGAATCGATTTCGATTTTCCGGAAAGACGCACCACTGAGCTCGACGGGCAACACCTACACGTTCCGCACCGTCGCCACAGGGGCCGCTAACGAAGTTGTCTATGCGACGACGGATACCCCTCAACAGGTCGCGCAAAAGTTCTTGGCCGCACTCAACCCCGACCTCGTCGGGCAAATGATCGGCACGTCCGGCCGTGAGGTCGTGATCCTCGAAGCTGCATCGATTTCGGTGCAACGATCGGATTCTAAGATTGTATCGTGGGAAGCAAAACGACAGTCGGGCTTCCAATATGTGCCGCGTGCCGTCCCCGTGATCACGAACGCGGCAATGGACTCCGTCGAAGTCGCAGAGCAATTGCAACGCGCCTTGGTGTCATCGATCGGCATCATCTCGGCTGAGAATTCTAACTTCCGCACCAACGCGAGCGCCGAACACTACCCCATTACCGGTGACAGCCGCATCAAGCTGTTCCTGCCCGACAGCGGTATCAACCCCGTACTGGATTCCGGACCCTACGGTCTCAATTCCATCCTGCCAGGCGACGAGTTTGGGCTGGGGGCTCCGAACACGATTACGACCGCTCAGGGAGCCGACGGTGCCGACAACGTGGGCGCCGGCGTCTATATCGACGACATCATTATCGGCATGGCCGAGCGTGGTGAAGTTGTGCTGTACGAAAATTACAATGGCGAATCCGGCAACTCCACTTTTGTGCTCGATCCGTCCTACCTGCCGGATACTCGGACCGACTCGGTCCAGCCCGAGCACGCCGACGAAATTCTCGTCGGTGGCTATTCGCTGGAGATTCGCACCGCCGACGAATACGGTGTGCCCGAAGACTACAATCCAATCAACTTGGAGCTCAATGAACAGTTCTCCGCGGGGCGATCGTTCGACAGTAACGATCGACTCGTCGATGGGGCTGTGACCATTGTGGCCCCTGCCGGACGGAATCTTCTCGATGGAGATACATTCGTTCTCGATGATGGATCGCACCGACTGACCTTCGAATTTGACAGCCGCTATGCACAAGGCGTGACGCCGGACTCTGGGAACGTGCCGGTGGCATTCGATCCTGCCGATACCGAGGCGCAGGTCGCTGCGTCGATTCGTGATGCCATCAATTCGGACCAAGCACAAGACACGCTCGCAATCTCAGCAGCGACCGGTGACAGCAGTGACAGCGGTACCTCGACGTCCTCCCGCATCGAGTTGTTCGGCAACACCTACGTGCTCGACGACAACCTGCAGCGGCGTCCTGTCGCCACAGACGTTACGGTTAATCCTGGATCGCAACGAACACTAAAACTTGATTTGGTTGCGGAAGAAACCTTCAAAGGTCGATACACCAGCCGCAAGGTTGCGGTCATCGACCAGAATAACGCCAACACCAATACCGCCACCGAATACGTGGTCTACAGCGATGAACTTGCCCAAGCCGCGGTTCCGGGTTATGTCAGCGGCGATACGCTGTTTGCCGTCGGGAAAATCGGCGACGCGGTCAATCTCGGTATCAGCCCGGGCAGCGACGCCGACGATGGTGCGGTTCTATTCACCGAGCCGACCTTTGATATCGACACGGTGCGTGTGTATCTCGAGGCTGGACAAGGTATCGATATCGATGTGGATACGACTGGCCTGTTCAAGGTCGGCGCCGGACTGGTTCGGCCGTTCGTGGCGGTCGTCGAACAGGGTACGAAGTTCACTTCAACCGAACTGAATTTTGCGTTCGCAGAAAGTACCAACGGAGCCCCTGCATTCTCTGGATTTAACTCGCCAACGTTGGCTGTGGGCGAGACCGAAGCGGGCGCAACACTGCAGTTCACCCCAACGCATTCGGGCTACTATGACGTCATCGTCAGCAGCGCTGCTGCGTACACGAATGGTGGTTTCTCGACCGACCCCACGGACATGCAGTTGGGCGACTACTTCATGTCGATTCGCCCCACAGGCGATCCCGGTGTGCCGTCACGCGACGTCCTGATGGTCGACTATCAGTTCGGCAAAACGGATCAAAACCGTGTCGACGACCAGGGACAACTGATCATTTCGGACAACTTCATTCGTGATTCAGCCAATGTGGGCATCTCGACGAATGTGGCTGCCAACTCAGGTAAGGTTGGAAATTCATCGAGTCTGCCAGGCGATGCTCGTCTGCTGCGGAACGTGAATCAGTTTGGCTTGATCCCGGGCGCGGTGATCGTCAATAACGTCATCGAAAGATCAGGGAATATTGGCATCGAAATCGTCGGTGGCGATTTTGGCAACGGGGAACAAGGCACACCGAGTCTGTTCAGCCGTATTGTCAATAACACCATCGTCGGCGATGGCAGTGGAGTGGGCGTTTCGGTCTCCGGTCGCGCCGCACCGACATTGCTCAACAATGTCATCGTGGGCGTGAGTACCGGCATCGACGTCGACACACAAACGTCCTCGGGAACCCGAACGGGCAGCAACCTGTTTGCGAACAACAGCGTCAACAGCACTCTGCCCATGGCGGGTAGCTCGATCAACCTGGGCACCAATGTGGATCTCGCTCAGATTTTCCAGGATGCAACGCGTTCGATTTACATTCCCGCCGCCGGCAGTTCCTTGATCGATAATTCCATCGATGCGTTGGACGACCGAAGCGACTTTGCGGGCACCGTCAAAGGCCCAATCGGCCTGCCACCATCGCCCATCCTGGCACCTTCAGTCGACATCTACGGCCAGCGTCGTGTCGATGGAGTTGCGGGTTCGCCGGGAGGCGGTACGGGCTCGAACGTGTTTATCGATCGCGGTGCCGTCGATCGCGCGGACACTCGACGTCCCAATGCGGTGCTGAATAATCCGTTCGACGCCCCCAACTTGGACGCTGCAGGCTCACCGACGGATCCCAACACCCTGGGCGATACCGATCCAGAGCAATCGTTCGTGCGGTTGGTGAATTCAGACCAGTTCGTCAAGTTCTTCGAGATCCAACTGATCGACGAAGCAGGCACCGGCCTGGATGCGACAACCATCACAGCCGACACCGTGTTGCTGACTGAAAATGGACGTCAACTCCTGCCCGGCCGTGATTTCACGTTCGGATACAGTGAAAACAGCCGTACGATTCGTCTGACGCCACTGGCCGGGGTCTGGAACCAAGATTCCGTTTACGAAGTCACGCTCAACAATCAGCCACGTCGTGTCGTCGAATTGCCTGCGGGTGGTTCCATTGCCGATGGCGACCAAGTCGTCGTCACGGATAATGCCGGACGCGAGAGCGTCTTCGAATTCGACAGCGGTTACACACTCGGTGTGCCGCAGAACGAAACGCTTGTGGTCACCGACACCAAAGCCGGGTTCCGCGATACCGATACCTTCACGATTCGATCGACCGACGGCTCACAGAGCGTCACGTTTGAGATCAACACGATCGGCGGCGTCGCAAGTGCCAATGTCGCGATCCCGTTGGCTGGTACCGGAACCGTGACTGAAATCCGCGATGCAATCTTGCGGGTGCTCGCCCCCACGCAGTTCGTGGGCAGCCCCAGCAACGCGGTCGACTATGCCGCCCTCTTGGGATTGGCACCGGTCGCTGTCGGCAATGATGCCATTCAGTTAGGAACCCTACCTGGGCACGTGGTCGACACGGGGAACATCTCCTCCGGGCTCGTGCAGACAGGCGAAATCGATTCCATGGTCGATGGGCAGCGGTTCACCTACACCCGCGGTGCTCAGGCGGTCACGTTCGAATTCGATTCGGACGGTTCCTTCGCGGCGGCCGACCAAACCCAGACCCTCCGTCGGGTGGAAATCAGCCGTACCGATACACCGGACCAAATCGCAAACGCGATTGCCACGGCGCTACGCAATTCGAATATCGATCTGAGCGAAGCGATTGCGATTGGCGATGGTTTGGTCTCTGTGGGTGGTCGCGACGGTGACGTGGTTGACCTGGGTGATTCGACTCTATCATTGTCGGGCAACCCCGGCGTGACGGGCGGCCTGAGCATCACGATTCCCGCAACCGAGACGGGAACGAGCATCGACGGATCCACGGTGACCGTGAATGTCAGCGGTACATCCAACACGTTCCTGTTCACGACCGATCCTCAGCTGACCTCTTCGAATGTCACCGTGGTCGTCGCTGTCAACGCCGATGCGACGGCGATCGCCACGGCCCTCCAGGCAGCGATCGAGGCAAACTTGGGAAGCACGCTGCATAACGTGATGCGGACCGACGCGGTCATCACCCTCGGTGAAACCGCAGCGGAATTCACGACCGTCAGCGTGGTTGATGGATCGTCGGTCATCGGACCTGACGCGTTGATTGTCGACGGTGTCAGCGGCGGCGCGATTCCGGTGAGCTACACCCCCAGTGATGCGTTCCCAGCCGTCTCGGTCGCCACGAAATTGCAACAAGCAATCGACGATGCAGGCGTCAATGCCGACGTCTTCTCGCCCGGCGGCGGTGTCCTGCTATTCGCAGGAACACAAAACGTGGTTTCCCGCAGCGGTGTGGATGATGCGGGTACGGTCGCGCCGACGATCGTGGCGGTTTCAGATTTGGCGGGAAATCCCGTCAGTCCGACTCGAGCCAACAACGAAACTCGCTTCACGATCATCATGCCGGACGTGCGTTTCGACTTCGGTGACGCGCCGCAGTCGTACGGCACGCTGTTGCAGTCAACAACGCCGAACCTGCAGGTCACTGACCCAGGCTATGTCCCTGGAAACGGTGCACGCCATGCAATCACCGGCGGCAGCGGCAGTAGCCGACTCGGAATCTACGTCGATACGGAACCCGATGGACAACCCGTTGATTCCGGTGCGGGCGTATCTGACGATGAACTGCAGTCGGTGGGATCCGCTGCGACGGCGGCTGATCTGATCACGCCGAACGATGCTCGCATTTCGATCACGAGAGTCCCGCGTTCCGGTGATCTGCTCACGCTGTCAGTGGGTGCGGCGAACTACGAGTTCCAGTTCATCTCCGACGGCACGACCGCCGTGGCTCCACGCATCACGATCCCAATCTCTGCGGGTGACCGATCCAGCGATGTGGCTGCCACGTTGTTGTCGGCAATCAACGCGAACGTGTTGACAGCCGGTGTGACGGCGAGCATCAACGCGGCACATCCCGAACAGATCGAAGTCAATACGGTCGCGGTGGGCGTAACACCTGCTCCCACATTGGCGGTCAGTTCACTTTCGAGTCTCTTCTCGTCCACATTCACTGTCGACGATTCCGATCCTCATTCCCTCGCCGTTACCTTCAGTTCCGTGCCATCGCCGGGGCAACTGATCGATCTGCGTACCGATGATCAAACGCTCACCTACGAGTTCGTTGACCCCAGCTCGAATTCGCGGCCTGGTAGCATTCCAGTACTGATCACCAGTGCATTCACGACCGAACAGGTTGCGGAGGCTTTGTTGGCGGCGATCCGTCCAAACCTGAGTGCCCTCGGCGGCAGTATTCTTGCGGACCTGGATGGTGCCAATGCATCGTCAATACGGTTGACCGCGATTGACGACGAAGACGGTGTCTCGGTGGTCACATTCAACCAAGGTGGCGCGACCCCGCCCGCTTACTTCTTCGGTCGCTATGCCGATAACGGAGCGACCTTCGACCCAACTCAGGCGGATCAAGTATTCGGGTTCCTGAATCCTGCTGATCCAGCAGGGACCAACGTCCAGGTGTATGTCACCGGTGGCGGCCTGGTTGATGCGTGGATCGATTTCAATGGCAACGGTGTCTTCGATGAAGACGGTTTAGAGCAAGTCCTCAAAAACACGCCTGTTGTCGATGGTATCAATACGCTCAACATCACCACCCCGAGCACGGTAACGAACAAAGACACCTGGCTGCGAATCCGCTTGAGCGACTCCGGCAATACCCGCCCCACCGGCGTGGCGATTGGTGGTGAAGTCGAGGATTACAAAGTCAGCGTGCGAAGTGTGCCGTTGCCCGTCCCCTCGGGCGATGGTGACAAATTCATTGCTGTGGAAGACACGCCACTGCGTATCGACTCCACGCTCTCGGCGTCCAACCCAGCCCTGCAGATTAACCAGAAGACCCTGTTCACCAACGACAACTTTGCCTCGCAAATCTTGCCAGTTCGTTACTTCATCGATCTGCCACGCATCTTTGTTGAACCGGATCAAACCAGCTTCCCTGGTGACGACGTGTTGGTTTATCGCACGCCGACCGGTGGTACGCTCGAGGTCAACCGCACCATGCAAGGTGCCATCCAAGGTGACGATCTGACCGGATCGTTCCTGTATACGCCTGCGAAAGATTTCAACGGGGTGGATACCTTCCGGTACCGTCTCTCGACGCAGCAGAATGCCGACAGTGACAACCTCGAGGGGATCACGTTCGAAACCGTGACCATCAACGTCCTTCCGGACAATGACGATCCCGGTGCCAGTGATGAAATGTTCGTCACCTTCGAACCGACCCGTGACGGCGGCGATGCCACGTTGGTCATGACTGCAGGTGATTTGATCGCCGCAGCAATTCCAGATTTCGATCCCAACGAATCGACCGCGCCGTTGGATGAGTCGAACCAAACGATCTTGATTCGCTCGATTGCCACCGCGAGCGGTAGCATCATTGCCGGCGGTGCCGGCGATACGATCATGACGCCGCAAGGCGGGACGCTGGTTGCCGAATTCAACGATCCGGCCAACCCGCAATGGATCACCGAGTTGCGTTACACACCTGCGGCCGATTTCAACAGCGACGTCGGTGCCCTCGGTGACCTGCTGCTCGATGAGTTCACGTTTACCCTGTTCGACAGTGGCATCTCAATACTGCCCGCGGACCTCGATACGAATCTTGCTGAGCTCAAGGCCGACGGATTGCTCGGCACCGATGACCTCAGTGCCGCGCCGTACTACATCAGCGGCGGCGAGCGTGACCAGTTCCTCCGCGAACCGATCACGGCAAGCGAAGCCACTGCCACCGCCACGATTCGGGTTGTCCCACGCAACGATGCTCCCGTTCCCGTGACGGACTACGTCGGTTTGACCGATGCGACAGGTGCTCCCAACACCCGTTACTTGAACTTCTTTAACAACCCTGCGACCCGGCCGACACCAACCGAAGACACGGTATTGGTATTCCCCGCAGCCTACCTGCTCGATAATGATGCAGCGGCTCCAGCGGGGGCAGTCGACGAAACGGATCCGTTGATTGGTAACGATGGCGATATTCGTGTTGTCGCAGTGGGCTTGGACGACGCGAATGCGGGCACGCTCAGTCGCGGTTCGATCACACTCGACCCGACCACCGGCATGATTACCTTCACGCCAGCGGACGACGTGTATGGCGAGATCACATTCACCTACACGGTGATGGATAGCGGCATCGATGAAGGACTCGACGTCGATGACGTCTTCGATGCGGGCGATCGTGGCACACGAGCGGTCAACGGACAGACCACCACGATCACGTCGACCATCTTCGTGGCACCGGTCAACGATGCCCCCGTCGCATACGATCGACTGGCGCGTTTGACGGAGTCGACGAACAGCATTCCAACATCGATCGCGATCGATGCCGGAGACCTGATCACTGCCAACATGCCGGCCTCGTCCAGCATTGCTTCCAATATCCAAGTCTCTACCGCTGGCGTCACCCTCCCCGATGCGGATGAACTCTTCAACGGCGAGACGCTGATCTTCACGGCTGCCAATGGTCGCCGGGCGGCGATCGCACTCAACACGACGGGTGTCGTTCCAGCCGGGGTCGACCGAGTTCTGCGGTACTCGCCAAGCGACGTGGCCGCGGACCTTGCGACGCGGCTCGAACAGGCCTTGCGTGCGGTTGGTTTCGGCGGCACAGCAGTCAACAACCAGGTCACGTTCAGCGATGCGAACGTCGTGACCGAGGTGCCACGTACCCCTTCATTGGTCGTTGACTCGGCACGGCAAGCTATCTCGATCCCATCGGGTGCCGATCTCGGCGACGGTGAGCAAGTCGAGGTTCTCGACATCAATGGTGACACGCACCTCTTCGAACTGACCACCACCGGCAATGTCGCTGATGGTGTGATTGCCGTGGCCATCAACATGGCGGACTCCTCCGAACAAATCGCTGAGGCCCTGGCCACGGCGATGACCACCGAAGGCCTGACGGCAGTGGCGGCGTCCACCACTCAGACGCAGTTCCGCGTTCACATCAATAACGCTGCATCCATCGACCCTCAAGCCGCAACGTCGGCGATCCGGGTAATCGGCAGCGATGTGATCATGCCAGCGGGAGCGATGCTACAAAACGGCGAATTGCTCGAAGTCCAAAATGCCGCGGGCGACACGACTATCGTCGAGTTCGGACGCGGCACCGCGGCGAGCGACCCGGCGTTCGTCTTCGTACCATTCCAAACCAGTGATACCGCTCCGGACCTGTCCTCTCGACTTGCCGACGCACTCAATGATGCGGCAAACCCCAATCCCGCTGCCGTGTCCGCCAACGTCGTCACCATGGTGACGTGGGAAGTCACGCTCACAGATGTGACGACGATTTCGCTCGGCGAAGCCGCCAGCGGTATCCAAATCGATGGGACCAACGTCCTCGTACCCGCCGGATCGGTATTAATCGACGGTCAGCGGATCCAGTTCGCCGGTGCGTCCGGTGACGCCGTGATTGTTGAGTTCAATACCAGCGGTACCCCATCGCCCGGTGCGGATGCTGCTGTCGCGTTCACAACCTCCAGCACGGCGTCGGAAGTTGCGATCGCATTGCAAGAACAACTCCGCTCGATCGGCTTGGGTGCCATCGCTGACGTGGGGGCCTTTGGTGTGCCCGCCGACTTCACCCGGGTTTCCTTGCAGGTGATCAATCAAGCGAGCGTGGGTGAATTGCCCGACGCGCCAGGAGACTTCGATTCGCGACTCCCCGCCCCCTTCAACGAGAGCGAACAGACCGCTGGACTGCGGATCATCGAGGTGGGAACGGCCGCGGGCACACTCAACCTACAGACGGACACGAACCTCGTGTCCGCTGACCCAGCGTTAATCGGCACCCTGACACCACTTGGTGCCAACGAAGCCGGTTTGGTGAGTGACGCGGGCGGTATCTTCCGCTTTGAAATCGCCTCTGAAGTCGTCAATGGCCTGACCCTGAGGTACTTCAGCAACGTCACCTACACGCCACCGCTGAACTACAACGAAGAGTTGCCGTTCGCACCGAGTGAATTGTTGACTTACAAGATCATCGATGATGGTAAGACGACGACCCCCAGCCCCGCGAACGTACAGAATCTGCCGCCGAAGATTTCGGAGTCGGGCACGCTGACGATCACGGTGGCCGCGGCCAACGACGTCCCCACATTCAACGGTCAGCTTGCGATCGATGTGCTCGAACGCGACGATCATTCCTCGACGACGATCCCAGACTTCGTGTCGCAGATTTTCGCTGGTCCTGATGATGCGTTTGACGAAGTGCAGACTCAGCAAGTCAATTTCCTGGCCCCTGAACTGGTCTCCGGTGATCCGTCCATTATGGACTCGATGCCGGTGATCAACTACACGCCCGGAAATACCCAGGGATCCCTGACGATCTTCCCCGCGCCAGATCAAATTGGACAACTGGTCTATAAGATTGTCGCCTACGAAGTCAACGACGAGACCTCACTCTCGGATCCGCAATTTGTCACGATCAGTGTGCGTCCGGTGAATGATCGGCCCCGCATCGATCCGTCGATTGCTGGCTCGTCCGGTTCCGCCAGCCCCGATGAGGCCTACAACGTCACAGCGGGAACGGATACCGATGGCGACGGTTTCAGCGATCAAGCGACCATCCGTTATACGCTGCGGGAAGACAACACGCGTCCGAATCCGAGCCAGCCTGGTGAAGTCATTACCGGTGGCTACTTCATTCCCGTTGACAAGAACATCGCGTTGCCGAGCGATATCGCCAACTCGGTCGTGGTGGGCAACTACACTCGACTCGGGCTGCTCGATGTCTACGACGTGGGACCAGCCAACGAAGCGGTCGATGGCACCGCGGATGCACCAACCGGTGGCACGCAAGTCCTCGAGCTCTTCGATTTCCCCGACAAGACGAAACTGGGCGGGACGCTGGCCCGTAAGTTCTCGACGACACAGGTCGATGCCAATGGCAATCCTTTGTTGATCGGCTTGCTGTACACGCCGCCGACCGATTTCAATAACTTCAACGGTGCCGTTGACTCCTTCGAATACACCGTTCGGGACGACAATCCCGGTGACGGTGAAACCTATTCGTTGGACACCAAGTCATTGGTGCAAAACCGCCTCACATCGACGTCGGTGGTGGAACTCAACCTGAACCCGGTCAACGATCGGCCCGAGTTCTCCACGCTCGATTTGCAGTACGAAGTCTCCGAAGACGGGCCCGAACAAGTCATCAACGGATTTGCTTTTGGCATCTCGGCAGGACCGGCGCAATCCGCCTTCGATGAAATCAATTCGGGACAGGGCCAGCAACTGAACTTCACCGTGTCGAGCCTGTCCTTTAACCAGGCCGACGCCGCACAGTTCTTCGATAAAATGCCGACGGTCGATCTGCAAGGTCAACTTCGCTACAAACCCGCCAAGGACGTGTACGGCACATTCGAGTTTTCCGTTGTTCTCAATGACAACGGCAGCAACGACAGCAGCCGTGGCGATTTGAACGCGTCGATCCCAGCCACGCTGACGATCGATGTGCGACCGGTCAACGATCGCCCCGTCATCGCGCCGCAGTTCAATACGCCGGCTACCAACCCGCTTCGTTTTGAACTCTCCGAAGGTGGCTCGCAAAACGTGCTCATCAACGGAGATGGGACGTCCCCTGGTTTGCTCGATGTGTTCTTAGTCGGACCGGCCAACGAAGCGGCGAACACCGTTCCCGGTGGAAACCAATCGTTGACTCTGACACAGCCCATCCCTGTCACAACGGCACAGGGTGGCACGCTGGAGTTGGTCACGCCGACGACAGGCAGCCCGTACTTCCGCTACACACCGCGTGATAACTACGTCGGCCCCGATAACTTCAATTACACCGTCACCGATGATGGTGTGACCGTACCGGTCGGAACCGGTGGCTCCGCGAGTGCCGATCCTCAGATCGCGACGGGGACCGTCACGTTCAATGTGTTGCCTGTCAACGATGCACCGCAGTTCAGTGGTGCCGGTGATGTAACGAGTGATGAAGACACCAACACCGGTGACGGCCGCGGTGTCGTCACGATCGACAACTGGGCCACCAACGTTCAAGCCGGACCTCCCGGCGCGGACGATGAAATCGGCCCTCCCGGCCAAGCCCTGAACTTCGAGATCCTGTCGATCGGCGGTGACTTGGACTTGTTCACCGTCGCCCCGAGTGCGGTCGTCAACGCAGGGGGTACCGCGTCGCTACACTACACGCTGGCTCCGAATGCCAACGGGTCGGCAACGTTCACGGTACAACTCTTCGATGATGGTCCCGATAACCTGGGCAACGGAGATATCAACGAGTCGGACGTCCGAACCTTCACTATCAACGTCGATCCGGTTAACGACTCGCCCGCGTTCGTCCCCGGTGGCACTGTCACCGTGTTCGAAGATCGCGGCCCGTACTCGTCAACCTGGGCCACCAGCATTTCGCCAGGCCCCGCAGACGAGAGCAACCAAGGTGTGTCGTTCAGCGTCTCGCCGGTTGCTTCGAGTGACGCGGCCTTGTTCACAACCGATGGCCAACCGGAAATCTCCAGCACCGGAATACTCACCTTCACACCGGCAGCCAACGCCAATGGCACCGCTCAGGTGCGAGTGATCGCGATCGATTCCGAGGGTGCTGAAAGTGCGGCGGTGACCCTGAGCATCGTGGTGACGCCTGTCAACGACTTCCCCGTTCCCGTCGGTGATCAACTCGATCCGACGACCGAGGATGCTGTACTGACGATCCCTGCCGCTCGCTTGATCGCCAATGATATCGACGCGGATCTCAACGATGCCAATCCCGACGAGCTGCAGTTGTCAATGCCGTTGGTCCAACGCAGCTTGCGTGGAGCCATCGTACGGTTCAACCCGACGACGGGCATCGTCACCTACGATCCAACGGAATCTCGCGAATTGCAGGCCCTGCGACCTGACTCGCCCGTACTCGCGGATTCGTTCAGCTATGCGGTCACCGATAATGCGGGACGCAGCGTCACGCCAAACCGCGTCAGCAACAGTGTGCTCGTCACCGTGAACGTTGCCGGTGTCAACGACGCCCCGACCGTGAATCCCGACACTCCCACGCTCAGTCCGACAGGGCCGACGACCATCGATGTCCTCGCCAACGATGAAGATATCGACGGTACCATCGTCCCGAGCACGTTGAAGATTACCAGCCAACCCGCGTTCGGTAGCCTGACGATCAATCCCAATACCGGAGCGATTGTCTACACGCCGTTCACTGGCTTCCCTGGCCAAGATGAATTCCGATACACCGTCGAAGATGATCTGGGTGCGATCAGCCAAGAGGGGCGTGTGGAAATCAGTCCCAACGTCGCTCCGGTTGTCCGAGACGACACCGGCGTCGCCTACGCCGGTGAGTCGATCATCATTCGCATCCTCGACAATGACCTCGATACCGATTCTGCCGATGACTTCGATCTAACGAGCGTGCAGATTGAATCGGAGCCTGCAGCCGGGAGTGTCACCACGCTTCCCGACGGTACCGTGCGATACACACCCACAATCGGCTTCACCGGCCGGGATTCGTTCGACTACTCCGTCGCCGATACCCGTGGTCGACGCAGTGGCATCGCCACGGTCAGCATTCAGGTGGTCGCCAGCCGTCTGCAGAACCCGGATGTGCGATACGACGTCAACGACGACGGTTCAGTGTCCGCGCTCGACGCGTTGTTGATCATTAACTTCTTAAATCGGAACTCGGACGCTGTGGCGTCTGGGGCTACCATTCCGACGGCTGAGAACTTGACCGTCGATCTCAACGACCCCGTGCCTCCAGAAAGCTATCTGTCTTCGGACGGAAACACCTATGGAGCTGGGTACTTCGACGTTTCGGGTAACCGGGTGATTTCCGAACTCGACGTCCTGCAGATCATCAACGAACTGAACCGCCGCGATACGTCCGGTGGGGTCGGTGAGGCGTTGCCCTCAGCCAGTTCGGTGGTGCCGCAGTCTGCCAGCGGTGAGCCACTCGCAGTTGCCCCCGTCAATGTGCCATCGACGCCGAGCCCGGTCACCAACCCGGTCGCTACCGCTCCGGTGGACGTCTTCGACAGCGAAGACCTGTGGGTTGACACCAGTGCGCCGATGGACATCGATACGGATGTCTTGGACCGGCTCGTTGCGGCCCAGCAAAAAGACGACGATGCGAAGGAAGACACCGATCTATCCGCCGCCATCGACGCCGCCATGTCACGCCTGCTCTAAGTAGCAGCGTCCCGCCGAGACGCCGATTCAAACATTCCACGACCTAGCGTCCCTCCCAGACGCTAGGTCGTGGATTTCGATCGACGTCCCGAAACCGTGAACCTCGCCTACTGTTTCGAGTCATTCTGACAGGTTATCTTGGTGACTCGTGGTACCGGATCTCGCCCAGAGATGGTGCCGAATCTGTCACCACGAACATTTCGGGACCAAGTATTTGGACCCGAAAAGCCACAAAAACACCGTTTTCTACGGTGTTAGCCCAGGTGGTGGAATTGGCAGACACAGGGGATTTAAAATCCGCTAAAGGCCGATTTCCCGCTATCTTCCTTGCCAGTGCAGCAACAGGGCTAGAGCAGTGATTTAACCCGTAAAACACGGGATAAAACGCATGCCTGCCGCACCTCAAAATGCCGTTTTCAGTGCAGCAACATAGCAACGGCAGGCTGTGAACTTGTCACGCACACGTCACATTCTGCGGAACAGCGCTTGAGCGAATCGCTGGCAGTCGCGAAGATTAGAGCGGACCGGCTAGGGTAGCTCCCGAATCAACGACTGTTCATCGTCCCGCCGGACCTTTTCATCTATGAACGGCCGGAAGGAACACCCGATGACAGTCAGCAAACGTGAGTTGCGAGAGATCAGGGATCTTGCAGAGGAAGTGACCCACTCCACTGGGGTCTGCGCCGTCAACGTATCGCTCGGCCTCGCTTGCAACTCAAAAGGACTTGAGTGCGCGGACGAAATCTCTGTCGTGCTAGAAAGAGCGGTTTCGCAGTCCTCTGTTCTCGCAGGCCAATCCGCTGCCCTTTCGGAGCGACTCACTAGTGAAATAGTCGACGTGATTGACATGGGTTGCCTACGCCACTCAGTGCAAAGGTCCGTTTCTAAATGGTGCCCGTCGGCACATCACGAAGCGATCGTTCGAGCGAATGCATGGCTTTACTGTCTCTGGGATGCCATGGAGTTTCATTTGAGTGGCATTGCCAGCGTCGGTGAGACATCAAGGCTTGTGAGTTCATGGACGCAGCAGACTGAGCGACTGGGACTGTATAGCGACGACGCATGTTACGAAATTCTTAACTCGGCGAGATTGCATCACCTAGAGTTAGCCCGAGGCAACGATTCAATCAACAGTACAATTCGTCTTGAATATACCGCTGCAGTCGCGGCTGTCGAAAACGCAGCGAATGCCGAGAACCAGTCAGATGCGACGGCATCGTTAGCGACGATTCCTGAACCAGAGGACACCTGCAGCGAGGACTTTCGCTCGGTAAGATGGGGGGGCGAGCTCTTTGAGTTCACCTCTGCGCAGGCTGCTATCGTCCGCGTGTTATGGGAAAATGACGGATTATTCCTGTCTGGGGAAACCCTGATCGAGCACGCTGGCTGCGCAGAACAGACAACGGTCCGAAGTGTGTTTAACAAAGGTGATCACCCTGCGTTCGGGACAATGATCAAGCGAGGGGCGTGCAAGAATAATTGGCAAATAATTTCCAACCCCTCTGAAAACCCCAGCTAGCCCCGCGGTAGCCCCAGGCCGTTCCGCCATCATTACCGCACGTCGATCATGTTGGTCGACGCTGAGCCCCCTTCGGAGCACCTGCGGTGGAAAGACCTTTTGGATTATCGGCGATGGCAGCCACGATCGGCGTGCCGCCAGATTGGCTGCGTGAGCAGGCCGATCAAAAACGCGTGCCGCACATCAAGGCGGGCAAACGCCTGCTCTTCAATAAAAACGCAACCCTTACGGCCGTCGCGAAAATGGCCGCTGACTGCGAGGAGGAGGGCACACTGCAGTGAAAAGCAATTGCCATCCCCCGCCACCATCGTGGCCAGGGCTGATGAGCCGAGAGCAGGCCGCAGCCTACTACTCGGTATCTGAGCGGACTTTCGCGGGACTGGTCGCCACTGGCGTGATCACCGGCCGCAAGATTGGCCCGCGACTTATCCGTTATGCCAAGGCAGATCTTGATGCCGCCGCCGCAAGCTTCCCTAGCGGGAAGGGGCATCGGCCACAGGCTTAACGCCAAACGGCCCCGCCGCGAAGCGAAGGCCGTCTGCCGTCTCAAGAGATCTTTCAATGCCGCCCCCGTCCCGCAAAGACAAGGCGACAAAACCAGCCAAGGAAAAATCAGTATGCCAAACTCGCGACCAAACGCAACCCGCATTTTTGCGATTGCCGATAACGCAGCATTCTCCCCGCCGCGTGAGCCAGGATGCCTGGGCGAGCAGCTTGCCTCCATCGTGCGGGCGATGCAACTCTCGCACGACAATCAAACACGGTCTCGCGATGAGTGGGACCGGGCCCGTGCCGAGGCCGCGGCTGAGTGGAGGGCTGGCCGATGATCACCTACATCGAGCACGATCCACAACACGGCAACCCCAAGGAGGCAGGCAAGTGAAACAAGGCACAACCGAAAAAATCAAATTCAAGAAGCTGAAACGGCAACTGTGTTTGAGACAGTGGGAGGCTATCGGCGTGCTGGAGAGCGTGTGGAAGTGTGCAATCGCAAATACTCCAGCAGGCGACATCGGGCAACTGTCAAACGAAGACATTGCAACCGAAATCGAGTGGGACGGTGATGCCGACGCGCTAATTGAGTCTCTGGTCGATTGCGAGTGGATTGATCGAGACACCGAGTTCCGATTGGTGCTGCACGACTGGTCAGATCACGTGCCGACTTTCCTTAAGGGCAACTTTGCTAAGCATGGCCGGCAGTTTGCCGACCAAGCTGCTAAGCAACGCGCTAAGCAGACTACTAAGCAACCCACTAACGGTGCCGCTAGGCATGGTGCTACCAAGTCAAGCATAGTCAATTCCATTCAAGTCAATGATAAAGCTCCGAGCGATTCTCGCTCAGAGCATGCTTTAACTGAGTTCCATTTTGCGATCAAAGCCAAGGGTGGCGGCACCTGGACACTCCCCCGCGCGAAGTACGACGAATATGTCGAGACGTTCGGAGACGCCGGTTGGGTCGAACGAGAGCTGCGGGTAGCGCGTCAGTGGTGCTTGGATAATCCAGCCAAACGAAAAACCGTCAACGGGATTGTTAAGTTTATTGGGGCTTGGCTTTCACGGGTGAATGACCGGGCAGGTTCATCGCCGGCGACGCCAAAAATTTCCGCAGCCGACAAACGCGCCCCCACGATCGATGAGATGGCCGCTGAGGATGCCGCGAGGCCACTCAGCACACGAAAGGCAGGCCCTCGATGAGCATCAACATCACCGCCGCTGAAATGGAAGCGAAACGCCAAGCGGTCAATCACCAGATCTGGCTACACCAGCACGTCATCGGACGCATTCCGCCTCCCGAGATGCGAGAGCGGTTGCGGGAGCGACTGCGGGCCAATGGTGCCACCGACGCGGAAATCGATGACGCATTCCGGCAGCGCGAAAATTGCTACATCCGCGTCTATCTGGCGATGGATTACCACCGGCACATGCGGATCGTCGAGGGGCGACTCGAGATCACGGGGCCCGATGCGGCCCAGCACCGAGAGGTACTCGAGCAATGGAACACCGCGACCGATGGCGCGTTGTCACTGGCCGCGAAAACATGGCAGCAAATCAACGACAAAATGGGAGCGTACAAGCAATGAACAAACTCAGGAACGAAGACGCGGAGCGGGCGGTGCTCGGCGCGATGATCTGCGCACCGCAGCTCTGCGACACAATCGAAACCCAGCTGAGCGGACCGGCATTCACGTGCGACAAACGCGGAAGCCTGTTTTCGACGCTGATTGACTTGCACGCGGCCGGGATACCGATCGACGACCCCATTGTGCTACTCGACCGGATCGATCGGACTGGCCGGTTAGGGGATGTGGGCGGGTACGCGGCGATCAACGAGACGATTCAGCGTCGTGTCGATAATCCGAGGCACTACATCGAGTGTGTTCGGGACCTACATCACCGCCGCCGTATCGTGGGAGCGTGTCAGCGGGCCGTTGATCGGTGTCACGGCAGCAATTCCGACAACCAGGCGGACGACATCGCGGAGAGCCTGCGGGCATCCCTGGGGGCGATTGACGTTGGCTCGCTCGATGACGACATTCAGACGATTGCCGAAATCGTGTCGGGGTCGATCGATCGAGCAGAGCGAGCCGCCCGAGGTGATGCCGACGCGGTCGGTATTCCCACCACCGTTGACACAATCGATCAAGCGACCGGCGGGGTGTTCCCTGGGCTGACGGTCATCGCTGCTCGCCCCTCGATGGGCAAAACTGCGCTGGGCTATCAGATCCTTTCGTCCGCAGCCCGATCCGGAACGCCTGCGTTTTTCGTGTCTCTCGAGATGACGAACGACCAGATTGGCGACCGGACAATCGCCGCCGACACGGGTACGAACTCAATGGTACTGAGATCGGGACGGTTGAGCGACGAAAAACTGACATCGCTGCGAGCGTATGCCCAAGCCGATCTGGCAGGCGTCCCACTCCACGTATGGCGACCGAAGCAACCGCAGACCATCGAGCGTATCGCGGCGATGACGCGACTTCACATCGCCCGATACGGTTCGCGAATCGTCGCCATCGACCACCTGCTCAAGATCAAGCCGACCGACCCACGGGACGTGAGGCACGAGCAGATCGCCCACATCATCAGCTCGGCCAAGAATCTGGCGACCGAGCTGAATGTTCCGGTTCTGATGTTGAGCCAAGCGAAACGAAAAGACAATCGAGCAGCAGACCAGGCCCCAACGATAGACGAGCTCTATGGCTCCTCAATGATCGAAGCCGAAGCGGATGACGTGTGGCTTATCCACCGGGCCGACAGGGACGCGACGACGGGAACAATCAAGCTCGCCAAGTTCCGGAACGGTCCGGTACAGACGATCGATGTGAGCTTCGACCCGGTCCGGACTGAGTTCGGGTCGATCGAGTCGGTCGAGTGGGAGGGCTGAGCCAATGACAACGATCTCAATCATCGTGCCAGGCATCCCCGTCGCCCAGCCCCGCCAACGCCACCGACTCGCTGGCAAGGGCGATCGGCAATTCGTGCAAAACTACACGCCCGCAACCGACCCAGTCACCGCGTTCAAGGCGGCCGTTCGGTTAGCGGCACAGGCCGCCATCGGCAACGCCCCACCGCTCACGGGGCCACTGCGAGTGGATGCCGTGTTCGTGTTCCAACGGCCGAAGGCGATGACCTGGAAAACCAAGCCGATGCCACGAGAGCGGCACACCAAGAAGCCAGACGCCGACAACATCGCGAAGGCCGTGTTCGACGCTCTCAACGGTATCGCATGGATCGACGACGCCCAGATCGGCTCGAGTGAGTAGATCGATTCTTAACCCGTGGCGAATGCCACACATTGAAGGAAACCTGATGAGTTTAGTTTTAGACCAAGCCCGTGCTATCGCCGCTGCCGAAAATGCCGCAATCGAAGATGACAAGGTGAGAGCACGCGATTTCGTGGTGAGCGTCGCGGTTCGCGAGATCACCGGCAAATCAGCTAAGCACGACGGCCCGGAACTGGTCGACGCACTGGAGGGTGCGGGCATGAGCGAGGCCGACTACGAGTCGCTGATCGAGGCGATCCCCCGGGCCGCGATGCTTGAAGCCCGGGCAGAGCATTGCCGGGATCTGGCAAAAGACATGACAGCTGCCCGCGTCCACTTGGCCCGAGTGAAGGCCGAAGCCGAGGCGGCAATCAATCTGGCGAAACTTCGCGTGGGATGGGCTGACTCTGGTACGCGGCTCTCCAGTATCGACAGCGCCAAGCGTGAGCTGTGCGCCAAGTATGGCTACCTGTTCGAGGGCGAGGGCGACGCGATCAAGCCCATTAAGTTGCTGCCGGACGCATTTGAGCGAGAGCTCAAGGAGTTGCGAGCGGCCGACACGGCCCGTGTCGATCGCTTGACGCTTGAGGCCAAGGAACGCACCGAGCGGATGCTGGAGCGACGATTCGCACCTAAGAGCCCAGCACAGCCCGCACCAGCGGCCGCGAAGCCCTCGCGGAAGGCAGCCGCCACGAAGGCACGAGCACAGGCCGTCGACGCATCGCACGACAGCCTGCCATCGATTGGGGATTGATCGCCGTGACGGGATCGGGTGGCCGGTGAGCGACACGCTCGCCTGCCGGCCCCTGCCCCCCCCGGGGTCTTCTGGGTCCCTCTGAGCTGACCCTCCTATTGCGGTAGAAATTTCGCCCTTTTCTTAGCGCACAATCACCGACCCTACCTTCCGAATTCCAAAATAATGCGACTCAAAAGCCGACTAGCGAAACTCGAGATACACGCCGACGGCCGCGAGCCGACACGGCAGGAATCGAGTTTGATCATTTCGATTCTCGCTCGCCGCGACGCACTGTTCTGGCCTTGGAGGTGGCAAACGAGCAAGAGCATTCCGATCGCCGAGATTCGCCGCCGCCAGCGTGAGTACCTCGCAGGGCAAATCGGAATCGCGGCGAAGGCCGATGGCCGCGACGCCTGGAAGGACGCCCACGCCGCCAGGCAAAACCTTATGGCCAGCGGACACCTCACGGCGACCCATTCCAGCGGGCAGGTGCAAAGTGTGTTCCTTACGCCGTTCGGTGAAGCCTATGCCCGAGCGCTGGTCGGCAGCCGGCTGATCACATTCGAGCAGTCGCGACCCCTGCTGATCTGGCTGAGGGAACTCCACGCCCGAGGCCCCTCGCCGGTACGCGAAAGCTTACTGTTCTGTCGCGATCTGGGCGGCGATCCGAGCGAATGGGACGACATGACGGAAATCGTGTTGCCGATGCTCACCTGCGGAGTCATCCAGGCCGACACCGATATGAGCGGCCGCGTCGCCTACTCGCCGACACTCGCCGCCGAGCCGGCAGAAATGGAACCGATCGCCCTCCCCGATGCCGAGACCGCGATGGACGACCTGTACGTTATGTCATACCAGAGCGAGCGGCGAACGCTCGAGTGCACAGGATCCCGAGATGCGAGCGAGATCTACATCCCATTGCCCGCGACGGGCTGGGGTTGGACATCACCACCGACAGAAAGTGACGAAAACCCATGAAGAAAAGTAAATATTTCGAGCCTCTCGCGTGTCTGGTCGCCTCTGGCCGATCGATCCGAAGCTCTGCAACCGAGGTAGGATGCTCGGAATCAACGGCCTACAACATCTCGGCGGATCGAGACTTCCGGCAGCGAGTCGCCGAGATCCGCAATGAGGTCACTTTCGAGGCCGTCGGTAGACTCGCCGAAGCGGCAACGGAGGCCGCCGGCACGCTGCGGGAATTGCTCGACCCGTCAAACGATTCAGCCATTCGTTTGAACGCAGCAAAAGCGATTCTGGCCGCCCTGCCGGCCATCAGCGATTTTGGCGAGTTGCGCAAACGTGTCAACGACCTGGAAGCCTCTCAAGGATTGCGAGTAGCCCAGTGAGCGAAGCCACCAAGCCGCGCCGCGTACCGCTCGAGATTGTATACGTCGAGCGACCACGATGCCCCCATTGTGGCAGCGTCAGAATCAAGACCCGACATTCGCGACGAGCCGCCGCCGACGAGTCCATAAAACGTCACGTCACCTGCAAGGCTTGCGAAAAAAACTTTGTGGTAATTCTTGACTGACTTCTAGAAACTAGAAGTCACCGTGCAACGAGTTGTTACATTCGTTCCAACACACCCCACAGAGGCGAACCAAATGACCACTTTCGATATTATCGCGATCGGCCGTCTGAGCGGGGATCTGCGTGTTCCTGTTTCGCAGTTGGAGAAAATTGCGAATCGCCTCGAGATCAGGCCAGCTGGCAAGATCAACGGCGTGGCCCACTTTAACGTAGCGGACACCGAGCGTATCGCCCGTGCCATCCGCGAAAGAAATAACCTAACACCGAGTCACTGAGTTCCTCTCTACCAACCAAGGGCCCCAAAAATGAGCCAAGCCACACGCCCCGACATCTACGACCGTATCATCGCGCGTGCCGAGCGGATCGAGGCAGCCCGAGCACAGGTCAGGGCAAACGTTGCAGCCCGGCTCGCCGCAAAGCCTGTCTCCGCACCATCGCGTTCTGCAACGGCCCGATGGAAGGCAGCCGTCGCGATGGCCAAGCAAACGATGCCGGACGCACAGGCCGTCATGGCCGCCGACCGCGGCAACCCAGGACTGCGACAGCAGATGCTTGCAGAAGTTAACCACCCAGCATCGCGTTCAACGCCGCCCAAGCCCGAGGCCAGGGCGTGGCGATCCAGCTATGCCACCAGGCAGTGGCGTGATGCAGTCGACGCTGAACTGGCGCAAGGACTGAGCCGGCACCAGGCCGTATTGTCCGCCGATCAAAAAAACCCAGGATTGCGTCAGCAGATGTTAAGTGAAGTCAACGCAAGGTAATTGCATCACGGGGCTGGATGGTCGCGGGAAAAAACATTTGTAACCTTGTGATTCCCACAGACTGTCGATCGTCGGGTGAGATCCCCGCTGAGGCCCCGCGATAGCCGCCACCGCGATAGGAATCTCCACTATCGCGGTGGATCTTCTTTCAACCCACGACCGCAGAGAAAACACACCATGGCCAACATCGACTACGTCATCGGCGCGAAAAACGACGCATCCGGCCCCATCAACGAGGCAGTAGGATCGCTCGACAAGCTCGGCGACACATCAAAGAAAACCGCCGACGTCTCAGAAAAGGCCACGCAGCGAATCAGCATGGGGTTCGGCGATCTCGCCAAGATGGCAACGGCCATCGGTGCTGTCGACGTCGCGATCGGCTTGGCGGGCAAGGCAATCAGCGGCATCGTGGGATCGTTCTCTGCAGCCAACGAAGCGTTCGACGTCCAGACCGAATCGGTCAAGGGACTCGAGACGGCGCTGCGGCTCAATGGCGAGGAGGTTGAGGCTCAGTCGAGCCGACTACAGGCGTTCGCCGCCGACCTGCAATCACTCACCGGCGTCGGCGACGAAGTCACTCTGGGACTGATGCGGCAGTCCGCAATGCTCGGCATCGAGGCCGACCAGCTCGACGATGCAGCCAAGGCCGCGATCGGACTCAGCGAGGCGACGGGGAAGGGGCTCGACGAATCCCTCGTGATGGTCAACAACGCATTGCAGGGACAGTTCGGTGCATTCGGTGAAGTGATCCCAGCGATCAACGAGGCGGCCACAGCATCGGAGAAGCTGGCAATGGTCCAAGCACTCGCGGCCAAGGGAATCGACGCCAAGGCCGACAGTGCGGACCGACTCGCTGGGATGGAAGAGCGGGCGGCCGGAGCAGTCGGCGACATGATCGAGCAGGTCGGCGCACTACTCGCCCCCGTCCGCCTGCTCATAGCATCGGGCATTAAGGTGCTCGCCGAGACAATGGGCGGGTTGCTCACCAACGCCGCCGAGCAGGCTACCGCGATGATGGAACGAATGGAGCCAGTGCTCGACGCGATCCACACGTCCGTCGTGGTGATGGGCGATGCAGTGGCGACCGTGTTCGGAATCATGGCCGACATCTTTGTGGACTTTTTCGGCGTTCAATTGTCGTCCGCTGAGGATATGTTTACCTCGTTTGCCGACACGCTGGTGGACGGAGTTGTGTGGCTCGTGAATAGCTGGATTGGATACTGGACGGCCATCGAAGTCGTCTACCGAAATTTCGGCAAGATAGTGGAGATGGCTGTCTCTTCCGTGCTGCTCCAATACGAGACGCTGCGGGCGGATACCGAGCAACTATTCACGGTCGTGATCCCCACGTACATCGCGTGGTTTGCCGACAACTTTTTCAACATCATCCGTGACGTATCGGTGGCCGTGATCACGGTCATCGGCAACCTTGGGGAAACGATTGCGAATAGCCTGCTGACGGTTTTCGAGTTCGTCCGGGGCGGGATGCAGGGAGGGATCGGCGGGTTAATGGATTCGCTCTCCGCGACGATCGCCGACGGTATGTCGAACCTGCTCGACGGGTTCGAGGCCAGTACTGAATCGCTCCCTGACATCGCGGCCCGTAAGCTCACGGAGCGAGAGCAGGAACTGCACGACAGAATCGGCCAGATCGGCACCGAACTAGGTGATGAGTTCGCTGACAAGTTCGCCGAGCGGTCGATCAAGCTGGGCGACAAAATCAGCAAAGACCTATCGGCCGACATCGAGTTAAAGCTCGGCGAGAACGCGGTCGGCGGTGACGAGAACGGAAAGAGCGGCACGCAAGAGCTGCAGTCCAAGGAGGCCCGGCTACTGACACGCGGCACCGTCAAGGATCGGCAGCAAGAACTGCTGAACATGATGAAACATCAAAGCCGCGTGCTCGACGTGATCGCCAAACACTCCAAGGGCACCGACGAAGCAACGACATCGATGTCGAAGCAAAAAAATCTGCAGATACAGGTAGTCAACTGAGCCAGCCCGAGTACATCCCGAGCCCCGAAGAGATTGCCGTGGGCTGCGCAATCCTCCAAGCCGGATGGACCGACGAGGATCGCCGCCAGCGTCTACAGTGCACTGAGTCCAACGTCTACGTCAGCCCCGACGTGAGACTGCAGGCACGCGAGCGACTCCAAACCAAACTAGACAAAAACCGCAGCCAAGCGTGATTCTGAGAAGAACCAACCCATGCACAGGACGCTCCCACACCCTGTAGACCCCGACATCTTTCGCGAGAAAAGTATTGAGGTGCATTCTCTCGTGTATCATCACGATCTGACGATCGACGAGGCCCTCGGAATAGTGTCGCTCGACGCGCAGCAGCTGCAGCCAGCGACGAAAGAAATCGGCTACTACATCCCCATGCCGGAGATGATCAAAGCCATCACGACGCAAATCAGATCGGGGGAACTATCCTGCGGCGAGCGGCGCGGACTGCGGCCGCAGTGGCGAGAGAGGATGACGCTCGAGGCGGTCACGAGAGAGCGGGAGGCCCCCGGCCCAGCGGACGCATTCGATACGGCCGGAAGCCTGCCAGAGGATGCCGTCGTTATGCCGAGCTGGTTTCGCGGGGAATGAGCGCCGTCGGTCACTGCCACAATCTAGCATGTCGGAAATCCGACCTGCTCTACACGAGCAAAGTGACATCCACACCCGTCGGCCACTGCCACATGGGGGTAGGTGAGAATTCTCACCCACCCATTTACCAGGTTAATGAGATGGGCGAAGCATTGGGAGAACGCGGGAACGCAGCAATTCCTTGATTCGTTGGCACGGAATCTTAGATGTCAGAAATCTGACCTCTTAGAAATGCGTCAGGGCAGGGGTGATCGCGTCGATCAGGCACGTGGGTCTGTGAAGAAGTCGCGATGAACCTCGCTCAGTGGTGCTCCGCAAATACCGGCACCGCAGACCCACTTTGCGAGCGACCCGAAAAACTCGCTTGACATACCCCCCGGCGATCGGCGATACTTCCGATTCGTTGGCAGCCGATCGGGTCTAGAAAACCTGATCACGCTTGACCGTCTGGAGTTTCTTTTCCCAGCGGTGACCACGCCATCTGTAACAATCTAAAACGAGCGAGAATGAATCGGCCCGGCATTTCTGGACACATCGAAGCATCGATCCGCGCAGGCGGGGAGCGACGAGAAGGTCGACACGGGGTTACAGCCGTGTTTTCTACAGGGATGCCGGGCCGATTCATGCGCACCCACGAAAAGTGGTTGCGAAAGTGCGACAATCCAATGTCACAATCACACATCTGTGAGAGCTGCGGAGCCCCCGAAGCGGTTCTGTACGCGTACTATCCCGCCGTCCTTTGCGATGAATGCGTTCAGCGTCGCGTAGCTGAGCGAAAGGCCGCTGAGGCATACAGGCAGGCAGCACAGCAGCGAAAAGCCGCTGAGTTCACGCCCGATCCGTCGATGATGTTCACCGAGCCCGCCGCCGAGGTGCCGACGCTCGATGAAACGACACCCCAAGACGTGGAAGCATCGAACCCAGACGAGACGCAAGACCAACGACTGGCACGGAAAGCCCGGGCGCGAAAGAAAGCCCGCAAGGTCGAGCGACGAGACGCTGCAAAGATCACTTTCGAGGTGGCAAGTCGCACCCTCGCTGCACAGGCGGCACTTGTGCGGGTTCAGTTGAATGCAGGTGACGAACACGCCACGATTGCGATTGCTGGATCACTCATGCAGTCGTTCATTCAGCTTGGGTATGTGTCGATCACGGGCGCGTTGACGTACGGGATGGAACTGGATCAGATGGCAGCATCGGTACGGGCCGCCGGTCTGATCGATAGCGATGGATTGGCCGCGATCACTGCCGCGTTGTCGTCCAATGCCGGTACGTCCGTGAGAGCCGGTCTATACCTCAACGCAATTGACGTTCTTGCACTCGGACACGAACCAAGACAGAAGGCCCGCCGATCGCGACGCAAACGGATCTTGGCGGAGGGCAGGCGGATGATTGATTCATTTGATGCCAGTCCAGCCCCCGACGCGGCCTATCTCGCTAGCGCCAAGCCAGACGATGAGCTGCTGCCGGGATGCCGCTATCGCATCTTTACCGAACGCGTCGTGGATCCATGCACCCATTACCGGGTGAGCAAGCTTTTCGATGATTCGCCGGAAGGCCTGCGATCACTGGCCAGCACAATGCTCGTGATGCAGAAGGGACTCCCGGCCGGCTATCGCGTTCGCGTCCGGAGCATCGACCCGCAAACATTCCAAGTTGTTGCGAACGGTGGTTAGCCGTCTGATCTCGCAATTGTAGACCGGGTGGCAATCGTCGCCCGGTCCCCTCCCCGTTCACGAAGTCTAATCACATGCAAGCCAATGAATCACCAACAAGACCTCTTCACCGATCTGCCCAGAGGCGAGCAGCTGCAAGCCCTTCGCAAAATCAAACTCGATTCGTACCAGCATCGCGGTAGATCCGTTTCCGGCGCGATCACCAAAAGCGTGTTGCGTGCAATCGACGACCGGGCAGGCTCCCGAGGTTGCTTTGCATCGCAGGCGACCATCGCCGAGGAGGTAGGTTGCGGGGTTGCAACCGTATCCCGTGCGATTGCCGCGTTGGTTGCCCAGGATCTGATCACCATCGAGAAGGCCAACCCGTGGTCAGCCAATACCCATCGCATCAACTGGACTGCGGTTTTCATTGCCGTAGGCCAAGGCTGTGATGGCCAAAGGCAAGAACAGACATTGCCTACGGCCAAGTCTGTTATGGCCGTAGGCCAAGACCGTGATAGCCTACAGCCAAGACCGTTAGCGCCTGAGGCTAGACAAATCGCCCCTTTAATCGCAAATCTAAACGCCCCAACCAACCGCCCCGCGAATCCGGTGGTGGTGGTGGCGGTCGATGAATTGAAACAAGAGCTATTCCGATGGGGGCTCAAGTCTGCCTCCACGGCCGTCGACTCGGCAATCGGCCGGGGAATGACCATCGAGCTGGTCCGCGAATTGTGGCTGGAGTGTGGCGGACATCGAGATCCACAACGATGGGAGCCGGGGCAGTTATCGAATTGGCTCACCGGAAAAACCGACCCGCCAATCGATCACGAGGAAGCCCTGCGGCGAATCGCTGAGCGTGCCCAGGCGACCGATCGACGCGACCAATCGGCAGCGGAATCGATCCGATTGTCGGTCAAGCGATCCGGCCGGGCCGAAGGGGCGGAGCCCTGGATCACGGCCGGGATCACGTTCCGGAAACTATCCGCCGCGGGGCTGGAGCGGTTTGCGAGCGACGATGAACGCGATGCCGGTGCTCGGATGGACGAAGTCGACCGGCAACGCGGTGCCAAACCTGAACCGGAGCAAAAACGGGCTCCAGACGTCGACGCTCACAAGCATACCGATACCGACCCGGCATCTGAGCCGGGCAACCCTGCGAAGCCGCCAGGCGTCGATTTCGAGCCCGCCGGGCCCCCGGCACTGGAATCGGGCAACGACGACGTGAGATCGACCGGGCGCTGATGGCAATGGAGTGAACCGAAAATTGAGGTTATCCCTGGATGCCCGACCCGGTATACTCGCGCCGGGGATAGGTCGACGGACTGAAAGCCGCTTTCCCGAGCGGTTGCCCCCCTTTTTCGGTTTCAGCGGGAATCACCATGCGGGAATGGTGCCGATCTTGGCGAGTATCTACAAGCGAACCGACCGCAAGCCGATCCCTGACGGCGCGACGATTGCCGAATCGCTCAAGCCGATGCCGGCCGGGGCGACCACTGCGAAAGGTGTCGCGTCATGGACCGATCGAGATGGCTGCGAGCGAACCGCGACGATCCAAGGAAAGAAGATACAAACGGCAATCGCGACGTGGACCGATTCAAAAGGCACGAAGTCCGCCCCGCTGGATCACACGCAATCAGTGATCTTGGTTGCTGCGGTCAACTACACGGCCGATTTCACGGTCGGCACGCACCGAGTCCGCAAGTCGACGAGGGTATCGGACAAGGCAGTCGCCCAACGGATTGCGAATCGATGGGAAGAGGACGAGCGACTGGAGCTCGAAGGCATCCGCGATGACGCCGAAGCAGAACTGGCCATTTACCGAGCCATGCCGCTGAGCGAACACATCGACGCGTTTTTCCATTTCCGAGCGACCAGCGGAGGCGGTGAAGAGCATCGAGAGCGAACCCGTAAACACATCGAGGAGTTCGCCGCCGCTGGAAATTGGGCAACCGTTCGCGACATCCACGTCGATCACGTCACTCGGCACGCCAGCGCACTCAAGCAGGCCGGTAGTTCATCGCGGACGATTCAGGCTCGACTACAGTCGATAAAGAGCTTCACGAAATGGCTTTTCGATCACGAGAGAATCAAACGGAATCCACTGGCGACGGTAAAGAAACCGAATCCCGAAGAGGACCGAAAGCACGAGCGCCGGATGATCCTGCCGGATGAATGGCGGTGGGTTGTCTCGACGATACTCAGCCAGGACATCGAGCGGAATGGCATGACAGCAGCGGAGCGGCTATTACTCTATCGCACAGCCGTCCAGACGGGATTACGCGCAAGCGAGCTTTTCGAGCTCAATCGTGGAAGCCTGACGCTGGACAGCGATCACCCCTACGTCACCTGCAAGGCAGCGGGGACGAAAAACAAGAAGCCAGCCAAGCAGTACATCGATCAGGTATTGGCAGCGGATCTCGCCGCCCACATCGCACGGAAGCACCCCGCCGCACCAGTTTTCGGAATCGGCGGGTTAAATGAGCTCGCTAGGATGCTGGAAGCCGATCTGGTGGCCGCTCGACTAGCGTGGATACAGTCGCTCGATGACGAAGCCAAGATAGCCGCCGCTACGTCGGATTTCCTCTTGCGGACGAACCACCAAGGCGAACACCTGGTGTTTCACTCCCTGCGCCATACCTGCGGGGCGTGGCTTTCCATGTCCGGAGAATCGATCAAGGTGGTTCAGGCCGTCATGAGGCACTGTACGCCGGTTCTGACATTGAATACTTATGGGCACCTGTTCCCTGGTCAATGTGAGTCCGCGCCGGTAAAACTAGCGGCCATGATGAGTGGCGACAAAACTTTCGCAGACTTGTCACGCACAAGTCACGTTTCAGACCAAGAAATGCCGAATCGGTCAAAAAACGCGTAAAACACGCCTGCCCAGGTGGTGGAATTGGCAGACACAGGGGATTTAAAATCCCCCGGACGGTTACGTCCTTGCGGGTTCGAGTCCCGCCCTGGGTATTTGGCACGCTCTCGCACCATGAAGTATGGCAAAGCATTTAACCCCGTTTTTAAGCGGGGTTTTTTGTTGCCTCTGGCGAGAGGCTAGCTGTTACCGACCGAATTGCGGTCGCACTTTTTGCCGAATTGTGACTGTAGGGATTTGAAGCCCGAAATGGTCCTTTTGCCGAATTGTTGAGAATTCTGGAGAGCGTGTTTCGGGGCTGTGCGATAGGAGCGACCGAGTCGAGGCTCGAACCTGTTGTGCTCGAACCTGTTGTGCTCGAACCTGTTGTGCTCGGAGCCGTGTGTGCTCGGAGCCGTGTGTGCTCAGCGCATCAAAAAAAGTGCGATCGCTTGGGCAAAGCGGTCGCACTGATTGAAAGAGCTTTGGCTGGGGGCCGATGCGATTGACTGATTAGGCCGAAGACTTTCTTTGGCCGAGGTCGCTTTGGTATTGCACAAGCCAGTTGCTCAGGATGTCGACCGCCGGCAAGAAGTCGTGGCCCTGCGTCATCATCAGATCGATGTTGTTGTAGTTCTGGCCGCAGCTAAAACAATGAGCGAGATTGTTCTTCGGGTTCACGGTCGCTCGAAGTTCTTTGCACGATGGGCATTGGAAACGGAAGTAGCCGTCGCTTTGTTTCGCTATCGGACCGTGCTGGCCGAGCCGAACGATCGTCAGTTTCATCGGTAGATCGTTGCGGATCGCGCGGAGTAAGTCGTTCGTCATCTTCATAACAGAAGCCTGGAGTTAGAGGGAGGGGAGGGAGCATTTTTGGGTCTTAAAAATCTGTTAGGTCGACTTCGTTTTGCCAGTGCGGTTGAAGCAACACGCGATTGACCAAGTCGATATCGATCGTCGTTCCAGCGGCGGCTCGGACCGCTTCGAGCATCGACGCTAAGCACAGGTTGCGGCACTTGCGCAACACTCCATCGGCAGAGCGGATAATCAACTCCGTTGCTCCAGCAGTGAACGTGCTGTGCGCTAGACCGATCGAATCGAGTTCACGTTCGATAAACGCGCGCATCACATCGTCGTGCAACCGCTTGGTGATCACCGAATACGTCACCCGGCTTTTCAAATCCAGGTTGACCGCCAAGTCCAGATCGGCGAGCAACTCCGGCTGGCCGACCAGAATCAGGTTGTGATTCTTCGGGAAATCTTCCAAGAGGAGTCGTAGTCGGCGAAGGTTATCCATCGCCATCAGATGGGCATCGTCGATCACCGTGACGAGCATCTTGCCACTGCGATTGAGGCTGAAGGCTTGCTGGATCAGCTTGCGTTCGCACTTGAACGCCGAGCTTTCAAACTCAATCCGAAACGCTTCACAGAGGATTTTTACTGTATTGGTATAGGTGTGCAGTGTGCGTGCAACCGTGGCGACCAAGTACTCTTTCTCGGGAAGTCGTTTGAGCGATTCTTTGATCACGGATTTGCCGGTGCCGGGTCTGCCGACGACCAGACATAGGCCGCCTTGTTGGCTGTGGACTCGGAGCGTGTCATGGATTTCCTGCTGATGTTGTAGTAGTTGGATGTCGCGTAGCGCGAAGGGATTTTCGGACAAGCCGAAGTAAGAACGGATCATGGTGAGGTGGACTTTTGGAAAAAGAAGGAGTTGGATCACGGTGGATTGGCTGCCGGGCATTTATGAGTCTTTATGGCGTTTCATGCCGTTGGCGACGGCATCGAGCAACCGGGCCTTGCCGATGCGTCGATCGTTTTCGTAGACGACGACCACACCTTGGTGATGTCGCTCATGCCGCAGCGTGACCTTCTTGCCACGCAAGTCGATCGGAGTTTCGTAACGCTCGCCTTGGAAGCTGAACGTGTTGTCCTTTTTGACACTGCGAGTCGCCTCGGCGTAGAACAACTCGTCGGTATCCTCCGATGGCGAGAGAAATCGGATCCGAGAAAGATCCACACCAAAGCGATCAATCGGCTTCATACCGAGGGTCGTGTGTACAGTGGCGTTGTAGTCGTGTTCGACCCAGTGAGTGAACTGTTTGTTGAGAGCGTCGATCGAGGAGAGGTCGAGTTTGCGGATTAGAAATTGATCACGCACGCGACGAAAGAAGCGTTCGATTTTCCCTTTCGCGGCGGCGTCTCGAACGGCGGTGTGACGAAGGATGCAGCCCACGCGGGCGCAGATCAGCGTGATCTCTTGGCTGCAGTAGATCGAGCCGTTGTCAACGTATAGCTGTTCGGGCAAGCCTCGTTTGTAGAAGGCCGAGCGAAGCGCCTTGATCATCGAATCGGTGTTCTCTTCGAAGAAGAATTCGCCATGACAGAGCACACGACTGGCGTCATCGATCAGGCCAATCAGCTTGGCTTGCCGGCCACCGATGTGCGGTCCGAACATGGTATCGGCCTGCCAAAGTTGGTTGGCGTACTGCATGCTGAAGGCGAGTCGGCGTCGATTTTCGCCTGGATCGTCCTTGAGTAATTCGTACTCACGGACGAAGCGGCAGAACGTGGTCAGAGCGATCTGGCTAGCGTGCAGGAGTCCCTTTTCAATGCAGAACCGATAGACGGCTGACTTGGTGGGCGTCCTCTTGTGCCCCGTTTTCGCAGATACAAAGTGCGGCAGCGCGGTGTTGATCGCTTCGAGAACTTCTTCGGGCGTGACCTTGCGTGGCTTGCCTTTGTCGGCTCGCGGTGAAGCATTCATGCCGGTGATGCCGTCGTTTTTGTAGCGGTAGTACCACGTTTGGATGGTCCGCCAGGTGAACTGGTGTGGGTCTCCTTGGTCGTCCAGGAACGTCATCGCCGCGACGTTGTGGATTCTCTCGTGACGTGTTTTTCCGGGGGCGACTTCGATCGCTCCGAGGACTTTCATTTTGACGTAGATCGATGGTCGTTTCATGGACCGCTCCGCTGGTTTTTGACTTTTGATTGAACGAAATCGATTCATGAAATCGATTCGCAGGCGAGTCTAAGTGCGGTCGGCGGTGGATCTATCGTCGGGTTGTGTTGTCGAGCAGAAAAAAGAATTTCGCAAGCGTGAGCTACGATGGCAAATCGACCATCCGAGGCAGACGATGCTGGCCAGGATCGACAGGTTGCCGTGTGATCACGGACCGAATCGGCCTGCTGAGGTGCGGCCGCAGCGTGTCAGATGAAGAAGGTCTGCAGTGTGAGCTGGAAGGCGGCGATGGGATTGAGCGTGTGGCCAGCGAAGGCTTTGATCAGATGAGCGAGTGTGCTCTCAGCGGGCGTGTTGCTGGGCTGTGAGCTATCGATTTTTGGCGGCAGGCACATGGTCGACAGTGCGGTCCGAATCGCGGATTGTGCATCTTGCAATCGTTTCCAAATTCGATAGGGTGCCGAATCGCTCATGCTGCTATTGAGCTTTTTGAATGCCTTGCGTTTGTTGCCGGTCGCGGCGGCCTGGTTGAGGAATGCCCAGAGTTGCTCTGCACTGAGAAAGAGTCGTTTGACTTTGTCAGCAATCCACACGCTGAAGGTGCGTCCACATCCGGCGGCTTGATTTCGGTTGCTACAGAAGACCCTTCGTGCCCGGATAGATTTGTGGCGGAAGTTGTTCTCGTCGTATCCGCGCAAGGACCCATGGCGATTGAGCGCGCCGACTTTCTTGCAGTGGGGGCACTGGGTGAGCTTGAGCTCCAGCAGGAACTCATCACGTTCTGCTTGAGAGCGGAAGATTCTGGCTCGCACGGGCGCTGGCTTTTGAACTTGAAGTAGAAAAGTCCAGCAGGATAGTTGGTCGAGTCAGGGATTCGAATGATCGCGAACCGACTGCCTGAAAAGTGAGTCGGGGGGCGAGGGGAGAGGCGGGGTACGATTTAGTTGAAGGGGGCGGGTTGCGAGGCGCGGGGGGCAAGGCTCTGGTCTGCGGGCGGCGGGCTGCTGCCTACCGAATTACCGGTGTAAGAACAGTCCGTGACTACGACAACAATTCGGCAGGAAAAGACCGTAAAATGCGATCAGAGCGAGGTCGGTAACAGCTAGCCGCTCACGTCGTGCCTTTCGTCGCACTGACTCGCATCGTCCACGCACGGGGCCGCATCGGGTTGAGACACACATCCCAGCGGTGCCCGTCGCTGCCAAGATACTGGACTTCAGTCCTGTCACCGTTGGCCGTAACGGCGTCCAAAACGCCCTTCCCACCGTTTCTGCCATGCTTGCTGGCCGGCTGGAATCCGTGGACGAACCAGCCTCAGGGATTCATTGACCACGAATGACACGAATGACACGAATAAGAAAAGTGCTGATGCCCGCTCACAAATATTCGTGTGATTCGTGGTTCCAGCAACACGAGCACATCGCCCGAGGGGATCCGTGGATGAGCCAACGTCAGGAATTCATTGACCACGAATGACACGAATAAAGAAAGAGCTGATGGCCGCTCACATAAATTCGTGGCATTCGTGTGATTCGTGGTCCCATCAACACGAGCATATCGCCCGCGGGAATCCGTGGATGAACCAGACTCAGGGATTCATTGACCACGAATGACACGAAATACACGAATAAGAAGAGTGCTGATGGCCGCTCACATAAATTCGTGTCATTCGTGTGATTCGTGGTTCCAGCAACACGAGCACATCGCCCGCGGGAATCCGTGGATGAGCCAGCGTCAGGGATTCATTGACCACGAATGACACGAAATACACGAATAAAGAAAGAGCTGATGGCCGCTCACATAAATTCGTGGCATTCGTGTGATTCGTGGTCCCATCAACACGAGCATATCGCCCGCGGGAATCCGTGGATGAACCAGACTCAGGGATTCATTGACCACGAATGACACGAAATACACGAATAAAGAAAGTGCTGATGCCCGCTCACAAAAATTCGTGTCATTCGTGTGATTCGTGGTTCCAGCAACACGAGCACGTTGCCGGCTGGGATCCGTGGATGAACCAACGCAAGAGATTCAGTAACCACGAATCACACAAATAGGCAAAGGAGGTGATGTCCAACTCGCTTTTAGCAACGCGGGATCAATAACTGGCGTAGTGGATCTTGTTAAAGATCCATCCAGAACAGGATCTTTAACAAGATCCACTACGGTAAACCCGTCACTTATTGAGCCTGGTATTCTAAGCACATGGGTGGAATCGAGACGCTGCTTTTTGACTTTGACTTCCATGCTTTGCAGCAGGGTGTCGGTAACGCCTGCGAAGATCTCCTCACTGATCTTCTCGTTGCTTTGCATTCGAGCGATGTAGCGTTCAATGGTTCGCTGAGTGACTTCGGTGCTTGGCTCCAAGTTCAGTGCGTACTGGATGTCGGTTCGGAACAGCAGTGCTTCGTGGGCCTGGGGGACAGTCCAACCTTGAAAGTCACGGATCCAAAGGAGCGCGATGATCGCGTGCAACTCAAAGGTTGGTCGTCCTTGATCGTCACTGAGATGCTCACCGACGAGGCCGATGGGCATCTGCTCCAAGAGCACGTCGCGAAGGAGGCCCTGCCATCCGTTGTCGATCATCTTTCACCCCATGGGGCCGATGACGCCCTCGAACGGGTCGAAAAGTCTTTGCTGCGTAGGTAGTTCGATGGTTTTCACTGACTAACCGACCGCTCGAAGAAAAAAGCTAAATCCATACAGCAAAAGGTAACGCATCTCGCCCACGAAAGAAGCCGGTAGCATGAGACTTTTGTCGGGCGCGTCTGTTAAAGATCCTGTTATGGATGGATCTTTAACAGACGCGACCGACATTAAGTAGCTTTGCTGCGGGCGACTTTTTTTGGTGGTGAAAAAGTTTTTAGCCGGGGCCTCTCTGGAGGCCCTGGTTTGACTGTCGAGGAGTCGCAGGCTCTACATGAACCGTCGTCCTAGTCGCCTATTGCCCCTGTTTTCCTCGTTAATGGCCAATTGGAGCGAATTCTTTCTCTGGCGGCGCATTGCCACTGCTCGAAGCAGATTCCAACCGGCCAGCTTCAGTAGGATCGAAAGCTTCACCGCATTGTGGCCGCGAACGCGGAGCCGACCCAAGCCCATCATTCGCTTGAGGCAACCGTTGGTCCCTTCGATACCCGACCGCCAACGGTAGCGATCGCGGAACTCGTCGCTCTGCTCGTGGCGACGACGCGCGTCGGCCCGAACCGCACTGCCGGCAAATTGAATGCGGCCGGTCGGCTGCGCGTTATCCCGATTGCGTTGGACGCGGCAGCGTGCAAGCAGCGGACAGTGCTGGCACTTCTCGGGATCCATCTGTGCGAAAGTGTAGTCGCCTTTGGCGTTGTAGTTGGTCGACTCGGGAGCGTGACCAGCCGGGCAAGACTCCAGTTCACCGGCGCAGTTGGCCATCTCGCTAAGCAACGCGTGATCAATAACTGGCGTAGTGGATCTTGTTAAAGATCCATCCAGAACAGGATCTTTAACAAGATCCACTACGGTAAACCCGTCACTTATTGTTCCTGGTGTCCTTACCCGTCAATGCTTCTGAAACGCTCGCGATTAGAGCTTGGGCAGTTGTTTCTTGACGGCCGCTCCGACATCGATAATCTGCACTGACTCGTCTTCCGTGGTGACCGATATTTTAGACGGCGTCTTCAGTTCCGATTGATAGGCGAGGTCTACCAACTGAAAGGTATTCCCATCGGCGGTACCTGATGGATCATCGACCGCTGTTTCCGGTGTATCCGATTCCAGTTTGCTGACCGTTACCTTGTACTCTCCTGAAGGTGCGCCGCTGTATTTGCCATTGGTTTGAATGGCGGCTTCGCCATTGTCGTCGGTAGTCCCCCCCAAGGCCCAAGGACTGGAGGAGTCGTTCGGTATCAACCGGACGCTCGCACCCGCCAAGGGAGTTCCGGATTGCACGACTTTGACGGTCAATGGTTGCAGGTCCGGCATACCCTCAGGACGATCGTCTTTGGAACAGCCAAGTGTTGCGCAAAGCAAAATGAGACAGGGAAGGCTAAGGAAAGTTACAGAGATATTCATTAGGGTTCGAAGAATGTTTGAATTTGATAGTTGAAGCTAGATTGATAGATGGGTGTCTTACAACGACGACGCTGTTTCGTTGCCTTGCGGTGATCCCATCGCTCCCCAAATCCCGTAGGGGCTATTCCCAGCAGTCACTTGAGGGGCATTCAGATTTCCGGCATCAATTGAATCGGTGATGAATCGAACGGATCCATCAAACATCAAGCCTTGAACGCCGCCTTGATGCTGACTCGTTGGTGCAAACGTGCCCCATGTGTAGTTGCTATCGGAGTAGGCGCAGGACGGTGAGTTTGGTGACAAAGTTGTCGTGAATCGATTGTTCACCGCCCGGCCATCACCGAGAATCAACCCACGCCAGCAATCGATTCCGGTGTCGTACTGAAGGCGATCGAGCGTCATCGGCACCGTGAGGCAACCGGCTGGGACAGCGGTGGAACCGTTATAGAGACCGCTGAATCGGCCGACATCACCTTTCACAAGTGCTTGCTCTCGTGGGGCACCGGTGACTTCACTCATCGCGATCGTATTGCTTAGGCCATCGAGACAATCTCGAAAACCGCGCCGACTCTTACGCATGGATGCTTCCAATGCGTTGACGAACATGCTGCGTGGGTCGATTCTCGATGTCGTGCTACCTTCCTGGGCATCGGTGCGGTTGTTGTGCCACATGGCATCACCAGTCGAAAACACGTAGAGATTTTTGGAGACGGTGCTGTACTCCGAGTTGGATCCGCCCGCGGCGGAGGGGCAGATGAAGGCGCCTTGCGGGCCGGCGTTTTGAAGCGTCGTCGAGCTCCATACATACGACCCCAGCGGGGCAATTTTTGCGTCCTCTACGATCCCTTGATAAAGATTGCTCATTTCCAAGAATGGCATCAGAAAAATCGAGGCACTCACATGCGGGTAATCCGCATACGCTCCGGTGTAACCTTGAAAATGCGTTGCCCCTACTGGAAGTTGATCGTAGGCGCTGTGGTAATTGTGGATTGCCAGCCCCAACTGTTTCATATTGTTGGAGCATTGCATCCGACGGGCGGCCTCGCGGGCAGCCTGGACTGCGGGCAGCAGCAGCCCCACCAACACGCCAATAATAGCGATGACTACTAATAACTCTACTAGAGTAAAACCGGTTCGAAATTTCTTCATTGAAAAGCCTCAGAGATGGAAACGAAATAGGTTGAAGTGAATTGATTTGAAAGCTAGGCGTTGGCCAGCGCCCATTCACGGAAGTTGTGGATGGTGTCATCATCGCGGTTGCCGACCGGCAGACTGCTCTGCACAAACTGTTTGATGTCGCAAAGTTCGGCGACCGATTCGACGATCACATCGGGACCGTAAGCGAACTGGCCAAGATCTTCCCGGCAAGTACCGCCGGTGAGCGTCAACACGGTGCGATAGCCCATTTGCACCCCGCCAAGAATGTCAGTGTCCATGGTGTCGCCGATCATGACGGTTTGCGAAGTCGCCAGATTGAGTTCTTTTCTCGCCGCTCGCATCATGATCGGACTGGGTTTGCCGACGCTGAATGCTTTCCGCCCTGTGACGGCCTCGAGGTAGGCCACCGTGGCCCCGCAACCGGGACGTGTTCCTGTTTGCGTGGGACAGCTGGGGTCCATGTTCGTCGCAATCAGTTTGGCACCGCTCATGATCATATTGACCGCGGATTCGAGAGCATCGAGCGTGACGGTTCGGCCTTCGCCGACAACCACAAAATCAGGCGAGTGATCCACGATTGAGAATCCGTTTTGGTGCATTGCCTGTAGCAAGCCACCTTCGCCAATGATGTAAGCGGTACCATTGGGCTTGAGTTTGGCTAGATAGCGAGCCGTCGCGATCGCGCAAGTGAAAACGTGGGACTCTTCGACATGGATGCCCATCCGCTGTAGTTTTGTTTGGACGTCCCGCCGGGTGCGCTGACTATTGTTCGTCAAAAACAAAAATGGAATGTTTTGGCGGAGTAGTACATTAATGAATTGATCTGCTCCCGGGATCATCTGGCTGCCACGGTAGATCACACCGTCCATGTCGATCAGAAATCCAGTTCTCATTAAATAGTTCCGAGGGTAGGTGGCCGTCGCCGTCTTCCGTATTCGACGCGCGACATAGGCTGATGGCATGAGACTGATTGCACGTCTCATGCCGTTCCTCAGAAGGGAACACGCGGTGCCGTTACAGCAACCCAGTGTTCAGCGATGGATTCTGGCTCGAATCACGCCATTGATTTAAGCATCGGTTCGCTGAGAAGCGCGGCAGTGATGCATCGGTTTTGCGCAGCGAGATCGCTCCACTTCAAGGGGCTCGACGACTCGATGCTGCTGAGGGGTGTCGACATCATGCCCCGGAGAAAAGGGGTCATACACACCCAACAGGAACAGCATCAATGATGCGATATCACCGTGGCGTTCGCGGCCATCGAAGCCGTCATGACTGGCGCCGATTCGCCCGTGTTGTCGCTTCCACATACACCCATTCCTTTAATAAGTTGCCATTATGTTTCCAAGATACCGGAGACAATTAGAGCAACTGTGAATGGGGTTTCGGTTCGGAGATGATGAATTACGCTTGAAGATGAACGAGCGATTCTGACTCAGCTGTGCTGCTGGATCGCTTCAATGATGGCTTTCAAATCGTTGGCGACAGGAACGGCGCGGTTCGCAAAGCAGGCCTCGGTAACACCACGGCTTCCCAGGGTCTTCGCAAAGAGTTCTTTGTCGGACGTATGATAGGCTACGGTCGCGGTGGGATCCTTTAGCTCGTGTCCGGTCAAGATACACACGACGCGATCGCTCGGTGCGATGACGCCTTCGCTGCGTAGCAGTTTGGTACCCGCGACGCTGGCGGCCGAAGCGGGTTCGCAACCGAAGCCCCCGGCACCGACCTGGGCTTTGGCGTCGAGGATCTGCTGGTCGTCAACCTCGCGGACCACACCGTCCATGACTTCGAGGGCCCGCAAGCACTTGTTCAAGTTCACGGGGCGATTGATCTCGATGGCACTGGCGATTGTGTCGGCCCGCTTGCCGTCGCGGTCCATGTCCTCATTGTACTGCGTGATCGGCCCCGTGCTCACATCACCGCCGTTCCAGCGAACACCGTGCTTCTGCACGAGTTCATGGAGCGTGTTGGCACCGCGGGCATTGATCACCGCCAGACGTGGGATACGATCGATCAACCCATGTTGGTGCAGCTCGCTGAACGCTTTCCCAAACGCGCTGCTATTGCCGAGATTCCCGCCGGGCACGACGATCCAATCTGGGACTTGCCAGCGAAGCGCTTCGAGCACCCGATACATAATCGTCTTCTGGCCTTCTAAACGGAATGGATTGACGCTGTTGACGAGGTAGATCCCCAGTTCCTTCGCGATCTCTTTGACGCGGATCATCGCGTCGTCAAAGTCACCCGCGATCTGGATCGTCAGGGCGCCGTAGTCCAACGCTTGGCTGAGCTTGCCATAGCTAATCTTGCCACTGCCGATGAAGATCACGGCTTTCATGGCGCGGGTGGCGCTGCAGTACAGAGCCAACGACGCACTCGTGTTTCCGGTGCTCGCACAGGCCGCACGTTTGGCCTCCATCATCCCCGCATGCGTCACGGCGGCGCACATCCCGTTGTCCTTGAAACTGCCCGAAGGGTTCATGCCTTCATACTGCAGATGCAATTGGCCTGGGTTGACGCCAACGTACTTGGCCACCTCGTCGGCCTGCTGCAGCAGTGTTTGCCCCTCCCCAACGGTCACAATCTTGTCGTGCGGGGCGAAGGGCAACAATTCGTGAAACCGCCAAACGCCCGAAAACCGCATGGGATTGTTGCGCTGGCTCCACATCGCCTCGAAGTCGCTCAACTGGGTTGGCAATGCCGCCCGGTCCCAGTCGTATGCGATATCGAGCAGGTCGCCACAGCGGTCGCACGATGTGCGAACGCTCATCGTCTCGTAGGTCGCGGCACACTTCGGATTGATGCAACGCTGGAACGAGAGGTCAGTTTGGGCAGCGTTGTGCTGGGCGGCGGTCGAGAGCATCGAAATGGTTCGTCGGCGGTCTGAGAAATGGGAACGGTAGGAGCAATCAGCATCATACCCCTACCAGCGAAAGGTGGCGAGGACGTTGAGTCTGCTCCAGAGTGGGGGGGGGTGAACCGGCAAAAATCACTGCACCGCGAGTGACTGGGCAACTTGAAAACACGCCGCTGTGTTGCAACGTTCCGCCACAGGTCTGGAGAATGAAAAGTCAAATTGAAAACGGAGGAATGCAAATGGTCTCACCGTCACAGGTCATTGGCATTTTTCACTTCTCACGTTTGACTGAATCACACGCCCCCAGGCGTCGCACCTGACGTGGCCAGCGATACTCAGCACAGCGTTGGCAAGTGCCGACGGCATCGCGTTAGCGTGGTCTCTGTTTGTCGTGCGTTGTCGTCACGCCAGTGTCGTGATGGTAGCATTTGTCAACGTTTCGGTGCATTTCATCGCCCGCTGCCCCGCCCTCGAACGTGGCGTTGGATTGGTTCCCATGCTGATCAGGACGCCATTCCGGCTTACTGACTGCGACCACTCGCTCCCGCTTTTCATCCATTGAGAGATCAAAATGACTTCGATTTTTGTGCTGCTACTAGCCGCGGTGACTGGAAACGCCGGCGTTTGGCCCGCCTTCCTGGGGGCCGGTGCGAACCATGACTCCGCCGAGACGTTGCCACTGCAGTGGTCGGCAACGGAGAACGTGGCGTGGCAGGCCGAACTGCCGGGGTATGGTCAATCCAGTCCGGTGGTATGGGGCGATCGCATATTCGTCACCAGTGTGGAGGGGCCGAACAAGGACACGTATCACACAATTTGCATTGAGCTAGCCAGTGGCAAGGAATTGTGGCGAAAGAGTCTCGCGAACTCGTTTCCGGTAGAAAATTCACACTACGTCAGCCGGGCGGCACCAACGCCGGTGGTCGACGCTGACCGCGTCGTGGCCCTGTACGAGAGTGGCGACTGTGTCGCCTACACCCATGATGGAGCCGAGTTATGGCGGCGGAACCTGGGCCAAGATGACGGTCCTTTGACCGCTGAGTTTGGCTTGGGCGCCTCACCCTGCCAAACGGCGTCGAAGGTTTTTGTCTTGCTCGAGCACGATGGCCCGAGCTGCTTGCTGGCACTCGATAAGCAGACGGGCGAAACGAGCTGGAAAGCCGAACGGACACCGCGCCGCAGTTGGAGCTCACCGGCTGTGATGGAGATTGACGGTACAACGCAAATCGTCGTCAGCTCAGCGGGCAGTGTCGATGGGTATGATGCCGCAGCGGGTGATCTGATGTGGTCATTCAAGGATATCGGCGGCAATACGGGGACAACGCCGATCGACTCAGGCAACGGCCGATTCTTGATTGGGGCCTCGGCGGGTCGCAATGGTGAAAACGCAGGTTCGGCAGCGGATTCCAACTGCCTCTTGCAGGTAGCCCATGAGAACGGAGAGTGGTCGGTGAAACGTGAATGGATTGCGGAGAAAGCATCCCCGAGCTGGGCGTCACCGATCATCCACCAGGGGCTGGCGTACTGGATCAATCGAGCGGGCGTCGTCTACTGTTTCGACGCCCAGACCGGCGAGCCCGTTTATGCAAACCGCATCAAGCAGTCGTGTTGGGCGACACCGATTGCCGTCGGCGAGCGGATTTATTTTTTCGGCCAGCAAGGGCTGGTCACAGTCATCGCGGCTGGCCGCGATTTCAAAATCCTGGCCGAGAACGAGTCTTGGAACGAGGACACGCTGCCCGCCGTGACGCCACTTGCCGAAGAGGCAACAGAGGAACGTCGCAGCGCTGCGGCCATGTTCAGTAAACCCACGCTCTACGGGGCGGCAGCGGTCGACGGCACGATGGTGGTCCGTGTCGGGAATTGCTTGATCGCGATCGGCAATCCGCCACAGGGCAACTGATCGTTCGCGTTCTCGCGTCGCTAAGGATACCATGAACAATAAGTGACGGGTTTACCGTAGTGGATCTTGTTAAAGATCCTGTTCTGGATGGATCTTTAACAAGATCCACTACGCCAGTTATTGATCCCGCGTTGCTAAGAGATCGCCATGGTGGGTGGTACCCGATGCCTCACGGCATTCGGTTCAATGGTGACTCGTGTTACTTCGGTGCCACGCAGCTCATGTCCCACACACGGACGGTTCCGTCGCGACTGCTCGTGGCGATGCGGTGGGCAGTGGGATCGAGGGAAACGTTGTGAACCGCCGAGGCATGACCGCGCAGTGTCGTGATCACGTCCCCGTTCGACAGGTCCCAGACGCGGGCAGCGCCGCCCTGTTCTCCGGTGACGAGGTGTGTACCATCGCCGCAGAATGAGACGCCCCAAATGTCGCCTTCACTGCCGACGAGATTCATCTCTTCCTTGCCGGTCTCGGTATCCCAAACACGCACATTCTTATTCCACCCAACCGTTGCCAGCCGCGACCCTTCGGGTGCGAACTTCACGCTGTAGATTGGGCCGTCGTGTCCAGTCAACGTGTTTCGTTCATTGAGCGTTTCAGCATCGAAGATACGCACAACCTTGTCACTTCCGACACTGGCAATGAGCTTGCCATCGCCCGAGTAATCGATACCGAGGATCGAGCCGGGTTGGTTTGTACTGGCGACTTGCTCTCCGCTATCAATGTCATACACGTGAATGGTGCCCTCGCCATCGCCGGCAACAATACGATGTCCGTCTGGCGAAAACGCGGCACTGCGAACGGCGTTGCCCGCCCTCCATTCCTTGACCAGCTCGAAGCGGTTCGAGTCCCACAATTTGATCGTCGCATCATCACCGCTGGTCATCAAGAGCGGCCGTGTCGGGTGATAGGCGACCATCCAGACAATACCGCGGTGGGCGTTGAAACTCTTCAATAGTTCTTGGTTATCGATATCCCAAATTCGGACGCTACCGTTTTCAACGGCAGCGGCGAGTCGTTCGCCATCAGGTGCAAAGTCAACGGACCACACGGTACCCGGGTTATCAGGCAGGATGACCGACGGAAAATCGTCACCGGTATCGGTACGCGACATTAAGAATCCCGCTGACATCAAGCTGACCAATCCGACCGCAGCGGCAACCCAGGCGGCCATCACCCAGCGACGCTCCAAACGCCGGTAGCTGCCAGAGAGTTTTTTAACTTCTTTCGCTGCGACGCTCGGTACCTGCAGTGGAGAAATGGGGCCGTATCCATTGACGATCGACGCCAACGCCGTGGCCACGGCTGAAGCGGATTCCGGCCGATCCTCGGGTTTCTTGGCCAACAGCGACAGGATGAGGTCAGACAAGGGGCGTGGGATCCCCGCATTCACTTTTTGCGGCGCTTCGGGCGTAAGGTGCATGATGTTTTGCATCACGCCGAGCGCCGACGGCGCTTGGAAAGGGGCCACGCCTGTCGCCATTTCATACATCACCGCCCCCAGCGAAAAGAGATCACTCTGTTCGTTCGCGGTCTCACCCATCGTTTGCTCGGGCGACATGTAGAGCGGCGTGCCGGTGACCATCCCCGTCTTGGTCAGCTTGACATCATCGGTCGCTCGGGCGAGTCCGAAGTCGGTGAGTTTCACCCGATTCGTTTCCGTCTCGATCATGATGTTCGCCGGCTTGATATCGCGGTGAACCATCTCGCGCTTGTGCGCAGCGGACAACCCCGCGGCAATCTGCATGCTGATGCGTGCGACTTCGTGGGGTGGAAACGGCTGGCCATCACGCAAGCGTTTTTCAAGTGTATCGCCCTCGATCATCTGCATGACCAAGTAGGCGACTTCACCCTCATGTGCTTTGGCGACGTGGTACATGGGCACGACATGCTCGTGCGAGATCGCAGCGGCGGCGCGTCCTTCACGGCAGAATCGTTGCCGGGCCACGTCGTTCGATTGGTACTGCGGGTTGAGCACCTTGATCGCCACACTGCGATGCAAATGCGGATCGAAGGCTTCCAGTACAATGCCCATGCCGCCGCGTCCGATCACGCGGGCGATTTGGAAGTGGTGCAACTTGCCGAGGTAAGCCGGGTCCTCCGAGGGGGCAAGGAAATCGAGTTCGCTGGTGGGCGCCGTCGTTTTCGCCAAGTCGGCCTTAACGCTGGGGCCTGTCGCGTGGCTCTCAGGGACTGCGCCGGAATGCTCCATCGAGATGCGAGCCATCGCAGCCCAATAGTTCGACCCCTCCGCAGGGCTCCATTGTTCAACCCCCGAGACCAAGTGGTCGATTGGCATTTCGCCGGTCGCGTCGGCTTGGAGCGCCCTCTGGCACGTCGTGCAGGTATCAATGTGGTCGGTGAAACGAGCATTGTCGTCAACGGACAAAGTGCCGCGAATGAGGCCGCTGAGCTGTTCAGGCGTCGGGCAGGCGGATGCAACTTTCATGAGTCATTAGACCTTTTCTTCAGCGAGCAGACGTTCAATTTCGATTCGCAGCTTTGCCGTCACTCGGCTGCGAGCAACGTAGACGGCACCCTTTGATAATCCGATCTGATCGCCCGCCTCGTCAGCAGCCAATCCCTTCATCGCGGTGAGCTCAAAGGCCATCCACGTCTTGGTTTCCGTTTTTTGCTTCAACGTTTCCATGGCGATCGCCGCGAGCTGTCGTTGATACTCCAGTTCCCACTGCTGCTCGAGGTCGCCACGGTCGGTGCTCAGCTGCCCGAGCAATTCGTATTGATCGGTATCGTTGCCGATCGGCCCCAACCGCTTTCGCTTCTCAAAGTACGTCGACAACTTGTTGCGAGTGATTGCGAACAGCCACGCCCGAAAGCCCCCCTTCTCTTTTTGATAGTCGAGTCGATCGATCGCCAAAGCGACGCTTCGCATCACGTCCTGGACCAAGTCCGAGGCGTCGGCATCTTGGAGGCCACGGCCGCGAACAAACCGATAAATCATGGGCCCGTAGTCATGCAAGAATTCGCTCCAGGCATCCCCATCGCCACGATCTCGCAACCGTAGCAGTAGTGTTGCTCGCGTTGGTGGGGACTCGGTCATACGGGGTCTCCAGGGGGGCGACAATGGGCACGATTCATTGTATCGCCCGGTGGCCACCGGAGAAGATGACACGATCAAACGGGACTTTCCTGCGCTTGGGCATCAATGACATTCTCGGCAAAACTTTGATAAGCACCGCCAATTTGCTTGGCCAGAGAATCGGGCCAAACATGGAAACGGTCTGCGGCGAGGGCATCAAAAATCGCATTCGCCACCAGGGCTGGTGGCTCGGCAATATCATCGAAGCCCGCAGCCGATCCCATGTCCGTTCGAATCGGTCCGGGATGAACGCTGACCACCTGCGTGTTCTGCTCTCGCAGCGAATCACGCAGCCCCTGTGTGATGGCATAGCTGGCCGCTTTGGATGCGGAGTACGTCGTAACGTCCACATAGGTTTTCACAGAGACCACGCTATTGAGTTGCACCAACGCTCCACCCCCGTTGGCTTTGAGCACGGGAGCGAACGCTTGGGCAACGCGGATCAGCCCGTAAACGTTCACATTCATTTCATACTGGAGCGATTCAATCGCGTGTTCGTCCATCGCAGTCGCAGACTTCAGGACGCCCGCATTGCTGACGACCAAGTCGACATCCGCGGCAATCTTGGCGGCAGCGGTGATCGACGCGGGGTCTTCCAGATCGAATGGAACCGGCACCACTCGATCTCCGTGTTCAGCAACCAGTGGGCTGGCGGAGTCGGTATTTCGCACGGCCGCGTAAACTTTGGCTGCACCGCGATGAAGTGCTTCTTCCAAGATCGCCTTTCCGATGCCGCGGTTCGCCCCAGTCACCAATACCGTCTTGTTTTTCACGTCGAATGTCATTTGAATGTCCTCACGTTCGATTTGGTTCGGTGCACCACCATTGTGGCTGATAAGAGTGTTTACCGGTGAAATCGAGAGACCTTACAGCGATTGCGAGAACTTCCACAAAAACCCACCGTGGGGCACCCACCACCCCCGATTCGAATATAGTCCTTTTTGGCCCCGGTTGATCCACAATTTCGCATTGCTGAGTAATCGCCCCGCTTTAAAAGCGTTCCCGAGTGCCCGCAGGCCGGTCGCACTTGAGAGAATGCCCCTGCGGTTCTTTAAAATGATTGCCAACGATTGCGAATTCCATGTTACGAAATGCACGACGCAAGACACGCCTGAATCAGAAATCCCTGATCACCCTGATGTCCGCCAGCCTCACGATGTTCCTGCTCGGAGGATTGGCTAGCTACTGGGTGGTTGAGCAGTTTCGCCCCGCTACTGATGGGGCGTCCGCGGGTGGGCCAGCGGCGAAGGGGAAACCTGCGGGTCCGCAGGCGCAGCTCGTCCGGGTCGGGACCGTCCAACGCCAACCGATTGTGCCCGTGAAGACCTTGGTCGGTGACCTCGTCGCCGTTCGCAGCGCCACGATTGCCACCGAAGTGGCGGGAAAGCTGGTCGAACTGCCCGTCGATGAGGGCAGCCAAGTCATCGACGGCAAAACAATGCTGGCTCGCATCGATGACACATGGACCAACTTGGCGGTGGACAAAATCATCACTCAAATTGCCGAAAAGAAGGCCACGCTGAACTTTGAGCGAGCGGAGCTGAAACGCTTCAAAGAATTAGTCGAGCAAAGGGCGGTGTCGCTCAGTGAAGCCGAACAGAAATTCTCACTGATTGAGGAGACCGAAGCGAGCCTGGCACAACTAAACGTTTTGCTTAGGGAAGCCAACGAACGGACCTCACGGCTGTCCATCTTCGCACCATTTAATGGCAGCGTGGTGGCCAAACATGCCGAGATCGGTGAATACTTGTCCGTCGGAACGCCGATTGTCGAGGTGGTCTCGAACGGTCGTATCGATGCCCGAATCATGGTGCCCGAAGAGTCCTTGCCACTGCTGCGAATCGGCGACTCGATCGACCTGGTCGTCGATAGTTTGTCGCTCGAGCTCAATGGGAAGATCTTCTCGATCAACTCGCAAGGAGCCGTCGGCAGCCGCACATTCCCAGTGCGAATTGAGCTCGATGACCAAGGCGGCCGATTGCTTCCTGGGATGGGTGTGTCGGTATTTGTTCCCGTCATGGAGGCGTCGACGGAACTGGTCGTACCTCGCGACGCTGTGTTAATCGAACCGGATGAATCAACGATCTGGATCCTGCAGCCCCGCGATGGGAGCGTTTCCGAACAAGGGAAAACGACGCAGTGGGTCGCCCAGCCCGTCCCCGTTCAAGTGCTGTCGCACACCCGTGACTCGTATGCCATTGCATGTGAGCGCCAGGTGGATATCGAACGCCTGAGCCCCGGCGTGCAAGTCGTCATCGAAGGTCTGGAGAGATTGGTCCCCGGAGCCCCCGTTCGCATCGACTCGGATATTTCGTCACTCACCCCGGTACCGGGGACGTATCGCACAGGCCAGCAAATTGTGGAGCGAAACCGGTAGCGCATTATGAATATCATCCAATTCTCGATCGAGAACCCTGTTAAGACCGCCGTCGGCGTGATCTTAGTGCTGCTGTTTGGTGTCATCGCGCTAGCGAGGATCCCTGTTCAGCTGACTCCCGACGTGGACCGTCCCGTCATCACCATTCGCACCAACTGGAGCGGACGCAGCCCGGAGGAGATCGAGAAGTCGATCATCATCGAGCAGGAAGAAAAGCTGAAGTCCGTTCAAGGGCTCTGGAAAATGACATCGGTCGCCAGCCTCGGCGGCGCCCAGATCACGCTGGAGTTCAACGTGGGGGCGTCCCCGGAGCGGATCCTGCAAGAGGTTTCCAACAAGATCGATGAAGTTCCTGAGTATCCCGAAGATGTCGACCGTCCCATCATTGACGTTGCCGACACTGCCGGCGATGACGCGATTGCCTATTTACTTCTACAGGCGGACGATCCCGATTTCGAGGTCGCAACGTTTTATGACTACGCCGATCGCTTCCTCACGCCGAGCCTAGAGCGCATCGATGGGGTTGCTGAGATCGATATCAAAGGGGGCCGGACGCACCAGGTTCAGGTGCGATTCGACCCGAAAGCGTTGGCTCGGCGTGGGATCACCATTTCCGAACTGAATTCCGCGCTCCGTCTCGACAACGTCAATGCCTCAGCGGGCGATCTGGCAAACAGTCGTCAAGACGTGCGGTTTCGCGTCCTCGGGCAATACGATTCACTCGAACCGCTTCGCGACACCATCATCAAATACGATGAAGAGGGCAGCCCAGTGCGGGTCGCCGATGTTGCCAACGTCGAACTTGCGCTGGAAAAAACGATCCACTTTGATCAGTGCAAAGGGAAAACGTCCATGACGATTTTCGTCAAACGCAAAACCGGCAGCAATGTGCTGGAGATCATCGAGCAGGTTAAATTAGTTGTCGCTCAAATGAACGCCGAAGGCGGCGTATTGCGGACGTTCAAGGATGATCGATACGGTCTGCGTCTGCGGATGGCATTCGATGATTCGGATTACATCTACAGCGCGATCAGCTTGGTGAAAGAAAACCTATGGATCGGTAGCGGTCTGGCGACGTTGGTATTGCTGCTGTTTTTGCGCAGCGTGCGTTCGACATTGATCATCGCGGTCTCCATCCCGATCTCTGTCATCGGGACATTTGTGGTGATGTGGTTCGCCGATCGCAACCTGAATGTGATCTCGTTAGCCGGGCTCAGTTTCGCAGTCGGCATGGTGGTCGATAATGCGATCGTAGTGCTGGAAAACATTGATCGGCACCTGCAACTGGGGGCCAGTCCCCGGCGGGCCGCCTATGATGGGACACGCGAAGTCTGGGGGGCGATCCTGGCATCAACCCTGACCACGATCGCAGTCTTCGCTCCGGTTCTGACCGTGCAAGACGAAGCCGGGCAGTTGTTCTATGACTTGATTCTGGCCATTTGTGCCGCCGTGGCACTCTCGTTCATTGTCTCGATCACCGTCATCCCGACCGCTGCCTCACTCTTTCTACGACAGACGTCACCGGCAAGCGTTGAACGCCACCAGAGGGCTCCTCAAGGTGAAATGGCCGATCAGCCGACAAGCGACTTCGGCGCCGGCGGGCCGAGGGGCATCGCGGGTCTATTTGGCTTGGTCCGCTTTTTTGGATGGCTCAGTGATGGTTGGGCATCGCTCATTTATCTGTTGACGTACCGCAGTCTCTCGAGCGCATGGCTGCGGATCATGTTAATCACCATCACCATGATGGCGTCGATTCTCATCAGCCTGATGCTCATGCCACCGGCCAGCTATCTCCCCAACGGCACCAAGAACTTCACCTTCTGCCGCATGTCGACGCCAGCAGGCTATTCGGTGATGGAGAATTTCTATGTGGGACAACGCATCGAGCAAGAACTCAAGCCTTTTTGGAGTGCGGCAAATTCGGCGGAAGCATCCCAGCATGGTCCGGTCGTCGACCAGCGGACGGGAAAGGAATATCACAACATCCCCGCGTTAAAGGAATTCTTCTTCGTGGTTGCCCGCGGGAGCGTATTCATGATCGGGATCAGCCAGGATCCTAATAACGTCGAACCGATTGCCTCGGTATTCAACAAGTCCTTTGGTGTGATTCCAGCGAGCAAGGGAGTCACATCGCAGGCCTCCATTTTCGGCCGGGGCGCGGGCAGCTCCAATGCGGTGGATATCGAAGTCAGCGGGAACGATTTGGTCCGACTAAAATTAGCCGCTACCTATCTTGAAAAACGACTTCAAGAAGCGTTTTCCAAGTTCTCCGTGCGATCGTCACCCGACAACTTTAACGAGGCCGGCCCCGAACGGCAGTTGCAAATCAAGCAAGCCGTTGCCAAACGATTGAATATCAACGTCAGTGATCTGGCGATGACGGCGCGCTCCATGATTGACGGTTCATTCGTTGGTGACTTCGATTTTCAGGGCGACAATATCGACCTGATTCTGGTCCGAGACCCCGCTACTGATATCTCCCCCGAGGAGATCGAGGATCTCCCCATTGCCGTGCGGGAAGCCAATGGCCAAGTCGCCATGGTACCGCTCGGCCAGATCGCAGATTTTGTTCCTACGGAGGCATCACAACAAATCCGTCGGGTCGAACAGCAGCGAGCGATCGCGTTGACGGTCACGCCACCCAATAACGTGGCGCTCGAGCAAGCTCAATCGACGATCTTGGAGATTGTCGCTCAGGCACGCGCCGAAGGTAACTTGAGCAATGACATCTTTGTTTCGCTCTCAGGTAACGCTGACCGGCTCTCCGAGGTGCAAGCGTCTTTGATGGGACGTTGGACGGGTTGGAACTGGGAGTCGATCGGCAGCGTCTCGCTCAGTCGATTTTTCTTGGCACTCGTGATTACCTATCTCTTGATGACCGCGTTATTCGAGAACTTCCTCTATCCACTCGTCATCATGTTTACCGTTCCCCTGGCGATTGTGGGAGGGTTCGTCGGGCTGTGGTTCGTACGTGCAAATGATCCGACGCAGCAACTCGACGTGCTCACGATGCTGGGTTTTGTGATTCTCGTTGGCGTTGTCGTCAATAACGCAATTCTGATCGTGCACCAAGCGTTGAACTACATGCGTGGTTACGCAGGTGGGGCCGAAGGCGCGATCGAACCGATGCCATACCGGGAGGCGATTCGTGCATCGGTGCGAAGTCGAATGCGACCAATTTTCATGACCACCTGCACGAGCGTGTTCGGCATGCTGCCGCTGGTCATCGCCCCGGGTTCAGGCAGTGAACTCTATCGGGGTCTCGGATCGATTGTTGTCGGTGGCTTGGTATTCTCAACCATCTTCACACTGCTGGTGATCCCACTCCTGTTCAGCCTGGCACTCGACGCGTCGGCATGGTTTCGCCAGTTATGGCACCCGCAGGAAACGGCGGCTTGAATAGAAACGCGAACGCTCCGCGGCCGATCATTCCGGCTGCGGAGCGTTTAGCCACTTTCACTACTTGTCCGGTCGCAGCGTGCTGGCCGGGCGTTGACTTTTTGAGCCGAGCCGGGTCAGCCGCGTTTTCCGATGCCTGACGGCATTCGGCTGACCATCGCTGGTCCAACGGCGTCAAAATCAACAGCCCGTTAGCGGGCGTTGAGCTGCTGGGCACGTGCCATCGCGTCTTCGGCTTTGCGAATGTAGTCCTGGTTCTGCGTCCCCGCCCACGCGCGTTGGTAGGTGACGCTCATGGCGGTGAAGTTGAAAGCATCTTCGGGCTCGAGTTCGCAGACGCGTTCGCCGTGCTGAATCGCCAGATCGTGCTGTTCGGTCTTCGTGTACGCCCGTGATAGGGCGAGGTGTGCCAGCACGAACGTGTCGTCTTCGGCCGCAATCGCCTCAAGCGCCGGGATCGCTTCGTCGTACTTTTCGGCGTCGATCAGCTTTTCAACTTCGCTGTACTTGGCGTGAATATCTGACATGGTTCGGGGCTTTGAGAGTGGTTCGGGCAAGTATCCGTAGCTTGGGACCATTGTCCCGAGCGAGCACATCGATCTCGGACGGGAGCAAGGGTCCCATCCTACGAACGAAGCCTGGGGCTCACACCCCAGGCTTTGATCTATCGTCGTTTAGCGACTATTTCTGTTGCTCAAGGGCAGCTTGGGCGGCGGCCAACCGAGCGATTGGCACGCGGAATGGGCTGCACGAGACGTAGTCCAATCCGACTTTATTGCAGAATCCAATCGATGCAGGATCGCCACCGTGCTCGCCACAGATACCGATCTTCAGCTTGGTTTTCTCGCTGCGACCCTTGGTGACGCCCATTTCGACGAGTTGTCCCACGCCTGCTTGATCAAGCGATTGGAACGGGTCGACGGGCAGGATCTTGGAATTGAGATAGTCGGGCAGGAATCCGCCGATATCGTCGCGGCTGTAACCAAACGTCATTTGCGTCAAGTCATTGGTACCGAAGCTGAAGAAGTCTGCATACTCAGCGACTTCATCGGCGGTCAAGCAGGCCCGTGGGATCTCGATCATGGTACCGATCAAGATATGCAGTTCGCCTTCGAACTTCTTGGCGGTCTTGGTCTTTTCGATCGTCATCTCGACCTGCTCACGCAGGATGCGAAGTTCGGCAGCGGTGCCGACCAATGGGATCATGATTTCGACTTGAGCGTCGATATTCTTTTTCGAACAATTGATCGCGGCTTCGACGATCGCTTGCACCTGCATCTCGAGAATTTCGGGATAGGTGATGCTGAGCCGGCAACCGCGGTGACCGAGCATCGGGTTGGATTCGTGCAGCACGTCACTGCGTTTCTTGATTTCGGCTGGCTTGACGCCGAGTTCTTCTGCCATTTGCTTTTGGCTCGCCGCCTCGTGAGGCAGGAACTCGTGCAGTGGCGGATCGAGCAAGCGAACGGTGACGGGCAAGCTCGCCATGGCTTTGAAAATGCCTTCGAAATCCTTGCGTTGGAACGGCAGCAACTTCTTCAAGGCAGCGCGACGATCGTCTTCCGTGTGGGCGAGAATCATCGAACGCATGTGGATGATACGATCCGCTTCGAAGAACATGTGCTCGGTGCGGCACAGGCCGATGCCTTCGGCACCGAAGTCGCGGGCGCGTTTGCTGTCCGCAGGAGAATCCGCATTGGTGCGAATCTTCAGCGTGCGATACTTGTCCGCCCACTCCATCAACTGGGCAAAGTCACCGGAGAGCTTCGGTTCTTGCGTTTCCACTTCACCGGCCATGACGTCACCGGTCGCACCATCGAGGCTGATCGTGTCCTTGGCACCGAAAGTACGGGATTGGCCTTCGGCGTTGACCACCGTGATCTTCTTGGCCTTTTCGTTGATCGAAACGTCGCTGGCACCGGCGACACAACACTTACCCCAACCGCGAGCAACAACAGCCGCGTGGCTGGTCGCACCACCGGTACTGGTGAGAATCCCGTCGGCGGCGGACATACCCTCGACGTCTTCCGGGCTGGTTTCGCGACGGACGAGAATCACCTTTTCGCCGGCTTCGTGACGCTCACGAGCTTCTTGAGCGGTGAAGGCGAGTTTCCCAACGGCAGCACCTGGCGAAGCGTTGAGACCGCGGCAGAGCAGGTCGGCAGCGTTGCGAGCAGTGGGCTTGAAGGACGGCAACAGGCAGTGTGTCAGGTCCGAGGCGGGCACTCGCATGACCGCTTCCTTTTCGGTGATCAAGCCTTCCTTGACCATATCGCAGGCGATCTTGACGGCGGCGATGCCGTTGCGTTTACCGGTCCGGGTTTGCAGCATGAACAGCTTGCCCTTCTCGATGGTGAACTCGATGTCCTGCATTTCCTGGTAGTGATCTTCGAGCTTCTTCTTGATCTCCATCAATTCCTTGTGAGCCGCTTTATCCCACTTGCCCATTTCGGCAACGGGTTGTGGGGTGCGGATCCCGGCGACAACGTCTTCGCCTTGGGCGTTGATCAGGAATTCACCGTAAAACTTGTTTTGACCGGTGTTCGGGTCACGGGTGAAGCCCACACCGGTTCCCGAGTCGTCACCCATGTTGCCGTACACCATCGCTTGCACGTTCACGGCGGTACCGATCAGGTTGGCGATCAGTGTGTTGCCCTTGGCGGCTTCGATCCGGCGATAGGAAATCGCGCGGTCGGCGTTCCAGGATCCGAACACAGCCTCGATGGCCAATTGGAGTTGTTTGATCGGATCTTGTGGGAAATCTTCGCCGGCTTGCTTCTTGTAGACGGCCTTGTAGGCGTCACAAAGTTCCCGCAGACCTTCGGCGGGGACGTCGGTGTCCTCGGTGACCTTGTATTTTTTCTTGACCTTGTCGAAGGCTTCTTCAAAACTGTGGTGGGACAATCCCATCACCACGTCGCCGTACATGTTGATCAGGCGACGATACGCGTCGAAAGCAAACCGTTCGTTCTTGGTGGCCTTCGCCAGCCCTTCGGTGGCGGTATCGTTGAGTCCGAGGTTGAGAATCGTATTCATCATGCCCGGCATCGAAACGGCAGCACCGCTACGCACGCTGACGAGCAGCGGGTTGTCATTGTCGCCGAACTTCTTGCCGAGCTCGTCTTCGAGTTCTGCGACCGCCGCATTGACTTCGTCCATCAAGCCGGTGGGCAATTGCTTGCCGTGGGTGTAGTAGTCACCACAGACTTCGGTGGTGATTGTGAATCCGGGAGGCACAGGCAGCCCGATGGAGGTCATTTCAGCGAGATTGAGTCCTTTGCCGCCCAGGAGGGCTTTGGGGTGACCCTTGCCTTCGGTTTTCTTTTTGCCGAAGTAATAAACCATTTTGGCTGCGTCAGATTTCTTTGCCATCGTCGCTAACTGTCCCTATGGGGGTTTTTGGATCCAAACCGGCCCAAACCATCAGATCAGAAGCATCTGGCCGCCTCGGGGCGCGCCAATCGCGATTGGTTTAGTACCGTCAATGAGCGGGAAAGGGTATTTGCAGAATGCGATTTGGTCAATCGTGTGGCGAGGTTTCAGCGTCAAAATGCGTGTATTTCAGCCATTTCCCCTGATCGAACCACCCTTTTTCGGCACCATTTCGATCTTGATATCGCATCCACTCCCCGATACGCTCCTCGAGCCGTTACATGGATGTTTCACGCGAGTCATGGGCCTGGGAGGCCGACCGATGCGCAATTCCCGAGATTTTGGGCGTTCCCTGAAACGCCTTTTTTTCAAGGATGACTCCAGGAAAAAAGCCTGGGCATTTCGATTTGGACGCTCGGTTGCGAGTCCTGACGAACAGGCGACAGCGGTTCCGAACGCCGCTCCCGGAGGGCCTAACGCGGACTTCACCCGTTCCCAGACTTCACGACTGAGCGAGTGGGAGTCCTTCGAAAACGGTACCGTCGACCTCGATTGCCCCGACAGCCGCGGGGCCTCCGATTCCGGGATTTGGAAGCGGGGCACACCCGTCACCGGTTTACTGCAACGCCATTCGATCCGATCAAAATTACTCTTTGGCGTCATCACGCTAACGCTCACGATCGTGTCGCTGACGCTCGTCGGGCTGGTCGGCTTCTATCGATACCGGGCTCTTGCCGACGCGATCAGCACGCGTGCCAGAGAACTGCCGATGGCGACGGACTTGATCGAGTGGGCGACGGCGGCTCGTGATAGCAATACACGAATTTGTTTGATGAAGTCACACGAGGGCATGATCGACTCTTTTGGGTCCTCGGAGTCCTCCATGTTCGCCGAAAGCAAGCTGCAACTCGAACGAGCACATTTTGACCACGTCCTGTTCGAGCTGACGATGGCGCTCGATCGCTATGCCGATGCCATCGGGCTGGACGGTCCGCTGGACAAACGCCAGACGCCCGAGCAGACAGTTCCGATCGGAACAGGCGACCTCGCCGCCACGCTCATCGACACCCAAGTACAGCGTGCGTCGGTGGTGGAGATTGCATGCACGATTCAGCAAGTGAACCGCATGCGGCAGGATCCACGGTCGCTTGTCGTCTATACCCAGGAGGGCTGCAACGACCTGTCGGCAAAACTCGATGAACTCGTCACCGAAACGCAGGATCACCTGGCGCTGATCCACAGCCAAATGGCGAGTTTCAGCAATCACGTCAAACTGCAACACCGGGCCGGGATTGCGGGCGCCTGGATCGCTCTGGGCTTTGCCGCTTTGATCACATTGGCGATGGTTTGGTACTTTCAAATGATGGTGATCGGGCCGTTCAGCAATCTCGTGATGGGAGCCCGCTTGGTCGCCCGCGGAGAATACCGTCACCGCATCGAAATGGGCAGCGATGATGAGATTGGCGAACTCGGCGAGATTCTCAACGAGGTGACCGCTCGGTTTCAAAACAGCCTCCTGCACATTCAGAAAATCTGCCGCGAGAAAGACGAGGAGGTCAAAATCCGATCTCGCGAGGTCATTCGCAACGAACAACTCGCGGGCATCGGTTTTCTCGCGGCCGGCTTCGCTCACGAAATCAACAACCCCATGGCCGCGATTGCGTGGAGCGCCGAATCTCTCGAATCCCGGGTTACCGACCTGATCATGCTCCCCGACCAGGAGCGGATCGTGGACGAGGAACTGATGGAGACGCTCCAGGAAAACCTGCAACGGATCCAAGGCGAAGCGTATCGGTGTAAGTCGATCACCGAACGCATGCTGAGCTTCAGCCGCGTGGGACATGTCGAGCGAGAGAGCGTCGACGTGAATCCGCTGGTCCACGACGTCGTCGAGATGATCGGCACGCTCGGCCAATACAAATGCAAACAGATTCACGTCGATGCTGTCGAACCCGTCGCCGCCTATGCAAACTCACAGGAAATTCGCCAAGTCATCCTGAACCTGGCTACCAACGCAATGGAAAGTGTCGATGGCGAGGGACGTGTCGACATCATCCTCCGCAACGACGGCGACTTTGCCAGCATCCGAGTTCGCGACAGCGGCTGTGGGATGACTGCCGAGGTCATGCAGCACTTGTTCGAACCGTTCTACACGCGTCGCCGCGACGGCAGTGGCACCGGGCTGGGGTTGAGCATCTCCTACCGCATCGTATCCCAACACGGTGGGCAACTGATCCCACGCAGCAAAGGCGAGGGACTCGGGTCGGAAGTCGAGTTGCGGCTGCCGATCCGCAACACCATCGGTCGTGATCGCGCATCCCAACAAAACCATGATGCGGTGAGGCACTGGCAAGATGCCGAACCCCAAGCCGCCTAGACGATCGACATGCAAACTTGCCGAGCGGCAGCGACCAACCGTTTGGGGTGACCGCCCAGAAAAAGCCAGCAATCAAATGATGTCGCCACGGTCGTCAGACGGTGGCGACCGTCACAGCCAAAATCAAAACCCTCGCTCTGGTGAGCGTAGCTCCCCATCTCAAACCCCTCTTATCATCCCATGACTGACAAGCGAAAACCGACCGCCAAAGAAAGTGCCGCTGCCGCTGAGAAGGCACAGTCAAGAATGCACATCCTGTTCGCCGACGACGAGAAGCCACTCCAAGAATTGATGCGGAAAGAACTGCCGCGGATGGGGTACCGTGTGACCGTTTGCCCGGATGGCGTGACCGCTGTGGAAACGATCAAACGCGAACGCATTGATTGCCTACTCGTCGATCTGAACATGCCGGGGTTCAACGGCATCGAAGTGATCGCACAGGCGCGTGAGATTCGCCCCGAGATCGAGGCGATCATCATGACCGCCAACCCCTCGACCGAAACGGCAATCGACGCGATCAAGCACGGCACGTTCGACTACCTCACGAAACCGACTCGACTCGCCGATATCGCCACCCTGCTCGGACGCGTCAGCGAACGACGCGAGGGCAAACGGTTGCTCTCGGCACTCATGCACCGACTGCAACGGGCCGAAGGACAGAGCGACTTGATCGGCGGCCACTCCTCCATGGAATCCGTCCGCAAGTTAATTACACGGGTCGCCCCGACCGACTCCACCGTGCTGATCCGGGGCGAGACCGGTTGTGGGAAGGAACTGGTTGCTCGCGCGATCCATAGCCAGAGCCTACGCGCCGAAAAACCCTTTGTCGCGGTCAACTGCGGTGCCCTGCCGGAAAACCTGATCGAAAGCGAACTGTTCGGCCACATCAAAGGCGCGTTCACCGGCGCTGACACGACACGCGTGGGACTATTTGAAGTCGCCAATGGCGGAACCCTGTTCCTCGATGAAATCGGGGAACTGCCACTCGCGGTCCAAGCCAAGTTACTGCGTGTGCTCGAAACGGGCGACATCCGCCGACTCGGCGACAACGAGAGCCTGCATGTCGATGTGCGAATTGTCTGCGCCACTCACCGCGACCTGGACAAGATGGTCAGCGAACAAACGTTCCGCGAAGACCTGATGTTTCGCATCAATACCTTCGAACTGCAGGTGCCCCCCCTACGCCAGCGGATCGAAGACCTCGTCACGCTAGCGTCACACCTGCTGCGGCGGCATCGCCGCGACGGTGCTGATGAACAACTATTCACACCCGAAGCGATCGCCGAACTGCAAGCCCACCAGTGGCCGGGCAACGTCCGCGAGCTCGCCAATGTGATTGAACACGCCTCGGTACTGTGTGATGCGTTACCGATTGGTGTGGAGCATCTACCCGCTCAGTTTTCGCACCGAAAACTCCGCGATGATCTGGTCGGGACAGCCCCCATGTCGCTGAAGGAACTCGAGCAACTCGCGATCGACCGCAGCATGAAGCGGCACGATGGGAATAAAAAAGCAGTGGCGGAGGAACTCGGGGTCAGCCTAAAAACACTCTACAATCGCCTGAACGTTAACGCCGAGGCCGAAGCGGCGTAGCCACTCGTTGCCAGACCAGCGGAACCGTGGAGCAAAGACGCGTAATCGCTATCGCCCCACCAGCCAACGCGGTGAAGCCTTTTCAAAATGTAGGATGGGCCCCCTGTCCTGTCCGAATTTCCTTCGCCCGAGAAGCGCGATCATTTGCTCGCTCGGGACAATAATCCCCAGCTACCGCATGCCGAAGCCTCCTTGCGTTGGCCACTCACCCCACACCGATCATGACCACTCCATCGCCTGACGAAACCTACATGACCGAGGCGATTGAATTGGCTTGGGGCGGTCTCGGCCGGGTCGAACCCAATCCCATGGTCGGCTGCGTGCTCGTCCGAGAGGGCCAAATCATTGGTCGCGGCTACCATGAGAAATTCGGTGAAGCGCATGCGGAAGTCAACGCGTTATCGGACTGCGTGAGGCAGGGACACGATGCGCGCGGTGCGACCGCCTTCGTCACCCTCGAACCCTGCTGCCATCACGGCAAGACCCCGCCATGCGCCGACGCCCTGATCGCTGCCGGGATTGCCCGTGTCGTGATCGCCGTGGTCGACCCCTTCGATCAAGTTGCCGGCGGCGGTGTCGAGCGTCTGCGTGGTGCGGGGATTGGCGTCGTCACCGGCGTGGCTGCGGATGCAGCGACTGACCAGCTCGCCGCGTACCTGAAACGCTTGCGAACCGGTCGCCCCTGGGTGATTGCGAAGTGGGCGATGAGTATCGACGGACGGATCGCGACGGCCACCGGACAGAGCCAGTGGATCACGGGCGAAGCGGCCCGCCGCGAAGTCCATGCTCTGCGCGGTCGCGTCGATGGGATTGCTGTCGGGATGGGCACCGTCATCGCTGACGACCCGCTGTTGACCGCTCGCCCGAGCGGTCCACGCACACTCCATCGCATCGTCTTCGCGCAAACGCGAGTGCCCTCGCTCGATAGACAGCTCGTGCAAACGGCAGCAGAGACGCCTTTGTGGCTGATCGCGGGCCCGCAGGTGCGGGACGTGGACCTCGATCCACTGCACGGTTTTGGCGTGAAGGTCCTCCGCTGCGAGAACGCTGATCCGGTGGGGATGATCGATGAGGCGCTGCAGCGACTCGGCGGGAGCGACAATCCCGGCGGCGTGCCACTGACGAACGTGATGATTGAGGGCGGCAGCAGACTACTGGGCAGTTTCGCCGCAGCCAACCAGATCGACGAAGCCCACGTCTACCTTGGTGCCAAACTGATCGGTGGCCAGTCGGCACCCGGTCCCGTCGGCGATCCCGGGTTTTCGGAGCTACAGCGATCAACATCTCTCAAGCTTTGGCAACTCGACCGATTCGACAACGACGTGCGAATCATCTATCGAAAGACCTCGTAAGCCAAGCCTCGCCGTACCGCGACAGGACCGTGTCGAAAAAGGCGGTTCGGTAAATACGCGGCCCAGCCGTCGCGGCTATAATGCGTTGCTGCCGAGCACGTTCGATCGCCCGGCAACCGCTCGCAACTCTCACACATACGGCTCACCATGACTCTGAATCGTCTTCTCGCCTGTTCACTCCTGACCGCGACTGCTTCGCTCTTGGTGACGACTCAAACGATCGCAGAAGAACCCACTAACATGGATGCTAAATTCGATAAAGAAACTTACGTCAGTTCGGGCGGTGAGGAACTGAAGTACCGTATCTATGTCCCCGAAGCCGCCGATGACGAAGCCATGCTACCGCTGGTTTTATTCCTGCATGGCGCAGGTGAACGTGGCGATGACAACGAAGCCCAGCTGAAGCACGGCGCGACCGAGTTCCTTGCCAAGGGCCGTGACAAGCAGTTCCCAGCGATCATCATCGCCCCCCAGTGTCCTCGGGACATGAAATGGGTCGATGCCGATTGGTCCCAATCCGAGGGTGAGGGCACATTCATGTCCACACCATCCCCGACCATGAAACTGGTCTTTGAGCTGCTCGACGAGCTCATTGCCGGCGGCGATGTCGACCCATCTCGATTGTACGTTACCGGCCTTTCCATGGGCGGCTACGGAAGCTGGTATGCGGCCGCGGAATACCGCACACTGGCGAGCCGCGAAGCGGCGGACTCAGCCCCGGCCTCAGGCCGCGCTCCCACCAGCGGCTTTAGCGCCATGATCGCGATCTGCGGCGGCGGCGATTCGAGTTGGGCCGATCGTTACGACCCGGTCAGTGTATGGGCCGTCCACGGAGACGCGGACACCGCCGTCCCCGTCGTCCGCAGCCGAGCCATGATCGCGGCCTTGGTCAACGGCGGACACCCTGGCGAAATCCGCTACACCGAACGGGCGGGCGTCGGGCACGATTGCTGGACGCAAACCTACGCCGACGACGAAACCTACGCGTGGTTGTTCTCGCAAAAACGCGAATAGCCCACAGACAAAGAATCGCGGTTGAGCGACCTTGTTTGGCCCCTGGGCATGAATCACCGAAAACGTTTTGGGCAATGAGATCAGGCCGCTGCAGCCGGCGGCCTTTCGCGAACCTCATGCGGGGCCGATGACGGGCCCCCGCGTTCCCGACGTACACGCGTACCGATTTTGCGAACACTCCGCTATACTTGGCCCCTATTCGGGATGTGGACTCAACCGCTCTTTTTCATCGCTCTGACAAACCAAAATGGCCGTTTCAACTAAAATCCTTGCCGATCCAGCGTCACTTGCTGAGGCATTTGCCGCCGACTTCGCAGCTTGGGTGGATGCTCAACCGACCGATCCCATCACCGTGGCACTCTCCGGCGGCAGCACCCCCAAAAGGCTCTTCGAGCTGTGGGCCGACCAGTACGCAGGCAAAATTGACTGGTCACGCATTCAGTTTTTCTGGGGCGATGAACGATGCGTGCCGCCAGAGGATTCCGAGAGCAATTATGGCGTTGCCAAGGAGTTGCTGTTCGATCGAATCGCGATCCCAAGCGAAAACATTCACCGCGTTCGGGGCGAAGCACCTGCCGCGCAGGAGTGCAGTCGCTACGAGCAAGAGATCCAGCAGATCGTTCCAACCGATGGGGATGGAAATCCGCGATTCGATCTGATCATTCTCGGCATGGGGGACGACGGACACACCGCGTCGATCTTTCCCCATCAGAGCGAGTTTTTGAATTCCGATCGCGTCTGCGAAGTCGCCACGCATCCGCAATCGGGACAGCAACGCATCACGCTGACGGGACGTGTGCTCAACGCCGCTAAAAAAGTTTCCGTGCTCGTCAGCGGCGCCGGCAAAGCAGAGGTGCTGGCAGAGGTGATCGGCAGACAGGGGTCGTTTGCCGACTACCCGGTATCCCATGTCGATGGCGACGACGTTTGCTTTTACATCGATAACGCCGCGGCCGCAAAACTGTGAACACCTGCCCGCAAGTAAATTGGTGAATCCTCGTTGGCGAGCGGGCCGTGACGGGTTGGCGGACGCGGAGCGATGCCCACTCGTCTCAAGCACTCGTCATAAGCAAGCCTGCTCAATCCGTTCACGAAGGAATGTGCGATGTTGAAATTCCTGCTGGGCTTCATTCTAGGCGTGGTTCTAGTGTACACCGCGATGCACTTTCACCTCGTCCGAGGCCGCAATGGCGTGTTCTTGGTTTCGAAGGTGACGAGTGATCTGTCGGATGTCTATGTTGACATTCGCAGCTTCACCCTCGAGGACTGGAAAAAACACAAACCGCTCGCCGCCGCAATCATCAAGAGCGATCGCTCGGAATTGCTCGATGATGCAACCCTCAACAACTTTCGCGAAAACGTGCATGCCGTCGTCGATCGACTTTTCTCTACCGATTGAGCCTGATCCTATGCAATGCGATCTCGACACCAGCATCCCCGACTGGATCATCGAACACCCCGAAACAACCGTGGTGTTTGGCGAATTGGGCCTCGACATCAGCTGCGCCGGCAAATCGCTGGCGTACGTTTGCCATCAACACGGCCTCAGCCCCACGGCAGTACTGGAGCGATTGCAGGCTGCCATCACCCCTTCGGCCTGATCAAGTTGCTCACGGGTGCTCAGCTCAAAACCCCATCATTCGCCGTGCCAGTGAGCCGGTATCAACTCGCTCCCTTCACCGCAGCACTCGACAGACGATCTCTTGCCCTCCCTCCGCTGACCGCACATACTATACATCACGGTGAACATTTAGCACTGAATCCGGGAAGTCGCCAGCGAATCATTTCAGAGGAGATCAGTCATGTCTGAAGTCAACCTGAGTAGTAGCATCGGACAATGGGTTGCCGAACACCCCCAAACCGCCGACGTATTTGAAGCGTTCCAAATCAATTATTGCTGTCAGGGCGATCAATCGGTCGAAGAAGCGTGCTGGAAAAATGGGTTGGAGACATTGCTCGTCCACTCGCGGCTGCGACGCGTCATTGCGGGAATCCATGACGAGACCGTAGACGACTGGCTGCATGCACCCTTGACTGACCTGTGCCGCCATATTGAGCAGACGCATCACGCGCTGCTGAAAAGGGAACTGTCTCGATTAACCGATTTGATCGCCGAAGTGATTAGCTCTCAGCGAGATGCCCATCCGGAATTGGTCGACGTGCAACAATACTTCATTACGTTCCGAAGTGACTTGCTGGCATCGACGTCGCGGGAGGAGGAGGTCTTGTTCCCCGCCATCAGTCACCTTGAACAGTCAGGAACGCTGGCCCGTGAACGCATTCACGGGCTTAAAAAAACCATTCGCAGGATGGTGTTCGATCACCAGGATGTCGGCGATACCCTACGACACATCCGGCAGGCAGCGATGGACTACCGCGTGCCTGATGACGCGTGTCCGAGCCATCGCGAGATGCTCGAGTCGCTGCATCTTTTTGAAACCGACACGCATCACCATCTTCACAAAGAAAACTACATTTTGTTTCCGCGGGCAATTGCGTTGGAGGCGGAGTCAACGACTTCGCATCAAGCGTCCGAACCTGCCCACTAACCCCTCTGGAGAAAACGATGGCGATCCCTCATGCTCAGGCCGGCCAAATCATTGATATCCGGCCGCTGGCCGACAAGCTGCCCGAGACCAAAACTCACACGCTATTGAAAACCGAAAACGTAGAAGCGTTGCGACTGGTCTTGCCGGCTGGCAAGACGCTTGCCGAGCACAAGGCTCCGGGCGAAATCACGGTGCAGTGCCTGGAAGGCGAAGTCAAATTCACTTCCCCCAGTGGCACGCAAACGCTGCATCCGAGCGAACTGCTGTTCCTCAATGCCGGCGAACTCCACGCCGTTGAGGCCGTCCAGAACTCTTCCTTGTTAGTAACCATTCTGCTGCACAAGAAGAGCGTGTGAGCGACGGGAAATAGAGTCGTGAATCGCTCCGCCAATCCCAATTCCTGACCGGCGGAGCGGTCAGCGACTACCCTTCAACGACGATTCCCACTCGCGTTACTTCTTTTGACAGGAGATCACGGCATGGGTGAGTGCGGCGAGGGAGTCTTCATTGCCCGAGGCATCTTGGATGTGCATGGCCGAGACAACAAAGGTGGGAATGTTACCCACGTTCGCCATAACGACGCCCTCGATCGCAGCGCCGGAATTCGTCGTCGCGGAAAATCCAAACCGCAACGCCCGCCGTCCATTCCATTGCCCATGCTCGATGGGCGTCGCTTTTACGCTGGACCATCTCGCTTTCAGGGAATCGAGCATGCCTTTGAGAAAGGCTTGATCGCCCTGAACGTCTGAATTGGGTTTCGGCAATTCCATGACGGTGATCGCGGGAGGGATTTCCAGGTCGGTTTCCTGGGTCCACACAGCGACCTTGATGCCAGCTTTACCGAGCGCCTCGGTGCCCCCCAAATCCGCCCGCTCAAAACCTTTGGGAGGCTGAATCGAAAACCACTCCCCGTCCACACGCTCGGCGAGTTGAGCGGCGGCGGCACTGGACTCTACCGACCAGACAGGAAGCCTCTCCGTGGAATTGTCATCAGCCGAGGCAATGCCGGGTTGCAACGCGATCGCAACGCAGAGAACGAGCAGCCTGACGGAGCATACCCCAGTAGCTTTCGCGGAGCGAAAGACGACCTGTGCGTGCGATTGAACCATTTGAGACAGCGGCATGTGGAGACTCCGTAGTGTTTCGATAATCGAACTTGCAGATCGACACTTCGGCCGAAGCGTAGCAGAGTTCTGCTGGATTAGTGAACAGCGAATTTCCGAGGCACTTTCCAAATGGGAACATGGCGTTTCATCTCGTCAATGAACTCGTCGACACAGGCCATCGCTTCGCCGCGGTGCGCCGCGGCAACTTGCAGAACGAAGGAGCAATCGCCGTTGCCGACGAAGCCGAAACTATGCTCAACATCCATCGCGAGGACGCCATGTTTGAGCGCATGGCTGTGAGCAAGACGTCGCAGTTCGCGTGAGGTCATCGGTTCGTAGACCTGATACTCCAACCCGAGAATGGGTTCCGCATACGCCTTCTCGACCACCTCGCTACCACGCACACAACCCTGGAAGACCACCACCGCACCAGCCAGCGCGGCTGCACGAGATGACGAGGCAAATTCGGCGGGTGCGGCGATCGGCCCGTCCGTCAACCGAACCATCACAAGAGGAGCATGGGTGCCATCCTGCATATCAGCCTCCACTGATCAAGCCAACCAACGCGACTTCGTCACCAGACGCAATCGGACAATCCGGCGCGGCAAATTCATGATTGATCGCAATCCGGCTGACTCCGATCGAGGCCGCAAGATCGGGGTATGCATGGGTGATCTTGGTCATCAATTCGCTGGCCGTCATCGGAAATTGGACATCTGCAATATGCAGTCGATCGGTGCCCACGCGGTGCGCTTGGGGACCAAACACCAGCACCTGTAGATCGCCTGCAGGCGTGCTTGATCCTGTCGGTGAGGGCTGCATGGCTAACCTCCGATCGCGTGCATGGGGCGTGATGGACGTAGGAAGGAGAGGTCATCGGTACCATGACCACGTTTCTTCGTAGCGACGGCATGCTGAATTGCCACGATGATCCTGTCGTCGGTTGCACCGGTCCGCATCAACTCACGGACGTCGCCGGAGTCTTCGCCGAACAAGCAGTTGCGAAGCTGCCCATCGGCCGTCAGGCGGAATCGGTCACAGGTATCACAGAAGGGCTTGGTCACCGAAGCGATGACGCCCACAGTGCCGAGGCCATCATCAAAATGATAATCTGTCGCCGGCGCCGAGTCGCGACGCTTGATGGCAACGAGTGGCCGCACAAGACTGCTAAACATCTGAATAATCTCGTCACCCGACAACACCGCCGAGGTATCCCAGCTTCCGTCACTGTCGAGCGGCATGAACTCGATAAAACGAACTGGGATGCCCGTTCGTCTGGTGAATTCACCGAACGCAATGATTTGATGCTCGGTCAGCCCGCGCATTGCGATCGAGTTCACCTTCACGTTCATTCCGGCGTCAACCGCCGCGTCGATGCCGCTGAGCACCCGCTGCAATCCACTGCGACGCGTCGCGATATGAAAGGTCTCCTCATCCAAGGCGTCCAAGCTGACATTGACATGGCGGAGCCCTGCAGCAACCAGGTCGGCAAGCTGATCTTCGAGCAAAACGCCGTTGGTGGTCAACGCGACTTTGTCCAAACCCTCGATGCTGCAGAGCGACTCGACAAGGTGATGCAATTGAGCGCGGACAAGCGGTTCTCCGCCTGTTAAACGCACATCACGAACGCCCAGCGAAACGGCAATCTGAGCGAAGCGAACGATCTCTTCGAACGTCAAAATCTCGCTGCGAGGCTGGTACTGGGGCGTGTGCTCGGGCATGCAGTAGGTGCAGCGCAAATTGCAGCGGTCAGTAACACTGATACGCAGACTTCGATGCACACGACCGAAACGATCAACTAACGCCGGTTGGCGAGCTACTGCATTTTGATTCGACATAACTCTTTATCGGCAGTGAGATACAACCATTTTTCGTCCTGATCGAACGCGCAGTTGCTGACTCGTCCACCGGTGACGAGGCGGCCGAGCAATTCTCCGTCGGGAGTGATCACGTAGACGCCACCGGGGCCACTGCAAAACAACGTGCCGCTGGAGTGAACCGCCATGCCGTCGAAGGCACCCGGCAGCTCTTCCTGAAACGGTTTCGCATTGGCGAGCTCCCGCAGCGGGCCGAGCTTCCCGTCCGCTTCGATCGGATACGCGACGACGACCGGGCGTTCGGAATCGCTCTGGGCGACATAAAGCGTTTTCTGATCTGGTGAAAGCCCAATGCCATTGGGACGAACCAACTCCGTGGTCAGCAAAGTGAGCTCACCCGCAGCAGACAAGCGATAAACGCCAAAGTGCTTCAGTTCTCGGCGGGGGTCCTTTTCACCGCCTGGCAAACCGTAGGGCGGATCAGTGAAATACACGTTTCCGTCTCGATCAAAAACCAGATCGTTCGGGCTATTGAGCCGCTTGCCTTCATACCGGTCTACCAATGTCTTCTTAGTACCATCGGGGCCGACAACGGAGAGTCGGCGGTCGCCATGTTCGCACATCGCCAACTCGCCATCCTCAGTGAGAGCGAGTCCGTTGCTCCCCGGTTCGCGACCGTAGTCCGCCTCGCCGCTATACCCGCTCGGCGTGAGGAATGTGTCGACGCCGCGCCCCGGTGTCCAGCGAAAAATCGTGTTGCGAGGAATATCAGAAAACAACAAGCATCCGGACTCGCTATCGCAGCCCTGGACTTTCGTTCCCGGCGGCACCCACAAAGGCCCTTCGACCCAAGTAAAACCTTCGCCAATGACCTCGGCTTTTGCGTCGGACGCGAAGAATTTAGCGAGCCCCGGCTGCATCGTATCGACGTGGCCGATCTCCCGTGGAGACTCGGCCGTTGCAGTCGAGATGCAATGCGTCGGCAGGCTGGCGGCCGCCGCGAAACAGAGGCACATTAACGATGGGATGGTTTTCATGCTGTTGGTCTCAGTGGAATCGATATCGAAGAGCGTGAGCGTCTCACGCCGTAGATCATCCACAAGTTTAACAACATCAAAGCGCCGGTGGATGCCAGCGAGCGTTTTATCGCTGGGATCCCAAGCCAGCGTCCACACAGAGCTTGAGCCCGTTCCCCCGGGCGTACGTTCACATAACGTCTTGAGCCGCACCGTGCCGAACCACAGGACGCAGGATCCGTCTAAGCAGGTTCGGGAATGCCTTTCGGTCTATTGGCCGTTTTGGCGTTAGCAGCCTGTTGATTTCGCCGAAGTTCGACCGGAAATGATGAGCCGAATGCTGTAAGGCATCGGGTAACGCGAGTCACCCGGTCGCTCACGCGACTCGGCTCATGAAATCAACACACGATTAGATCATCGACGTGGGTTCGTAAGGAATGTCTTCGATCAGTTCCATGGGCAATGGTGCCACGGTCAGACCGGCTTCCTTGCAGATGCCATCGATCGCTTCCTGGGCTTTCTGGACCAGGAATTCACGTGTTTGGCCTTTGTACTGCATCGTCGATGCGGTCGGGCTGAGCGGTCCGGCGAACTGACCTTCGTCGAGGTGCTTGACCACCTTCACGTGGTCCAAGGGACCGTTCATTTCAGGCAGAATTCGGTCGTGCGTGGTCGCTTCGCTCGGGTCAACGTCTTCCGGAATGGATCCCAAACGCACCGCGACGATTTTCTCGCCAGGGATCTCGCTGAGCTGATCCATGCCGCCTTCACCAACGACCCAGTCCCAGGTGTCGATGAGGTAGCCAACGTTAGGAATCGCATCGACGAGAGCGCGAAACGTTTCGACCTTGGAAACAAACGGGAACTGTTTCTTTTCGAGATGTTCCTTGCCTGCTCGGAAACCGACACCCAATTTGATGTCACGTGCGCCGAGCACGTCGGCGATCTGGCTGATTCGTTGACGTTGGACGTCAAAGAATTCATTGAAAGGCAGGCGATCGGTCGCCGCCGGAACACGGATCAAGGCGCGATCGACTTCGAGTTGCTGAGCAACTTCGCTGAGCGGATGCAGTGTGGCGACGCCCGCGGTGAAGGCATCGTCGTCGGCATCGAGATCGATTGCAAGCGTGAACGTGCCGATACGAATGTCGGCAGCACGCAGGTATTTCGACGCTTCTTCAAACGACGATCGCTGTGAACGACGCAACATGTCATGCATGTCGATATCCATGCCACGGAAAGCATAGGTCAACGCCAATTCGATCAGTTCGCTCTGGCGTCCATTGATGCCAAGTGCTTGCGGGCAAAAATTCTTAAACACGTCGGTTATTTCCTTGACTGAATGAATATAAGAGTTTGAGTTGTACGGTTTGCGAGCCTATCCGAATACCACCAGGACACCCGATGCGGGTGCCCTTGGCTCAGGATCTTCCAAAAAGGCTATCCATTGACGCTGCGGCGAACCGCAACATCGTGTTCTTAGCGACGGCGTCCTCGCGAGTTACCCGACGAACCGCCGGAGGATCCGCCGCGTCCACCGCCATTGCCGCCACGGGAATTTCCGCCACCTCCACCTCCGCCGCCGCCACGGCGACCGCTGAGGTTTTTGTCGACCATTGAGTTCACGAGAACATCCCAGCTCGGGAAGTCTTGGTTGGGTGCAGGGGCATCGCTTCGCGAATCCCGCTGTCGACCCCGCCCGCGTCCGCCACGAGCCCCGCGTTCAGGCCGGTCATCATCCTCGTCTTTACTGGATCGACGTGAGTCGCCCGATGATCGCGAATCGTCCGAGCGTGGGCGACTGCGAAGGGTTTCGACTTCGTCATCATCTTCGGGGTCATCACCGAAGGCCGAGCGAGGCAAATCGTCGGACTTCGCGGTGTCGCGTGGCGTCGATTCGACATCACTCGTTTCGCCACTCGCTGCGCCGCGACGTCCACGCCGTCGTCCACCGCGTCGAGAACGGCGACCGGCGCGAGGCCCATCGTCATCGTTCTTCTCGTCACGGGCCGACGAGCGAGCCTCGCCGAATTCAGCGTTCGCGTCGTCATCGACATCAACATCGTCCACTTCGTCGAAAAGATCGGCCGCGAAACCGACGTCACCATCATCGTCATCCTCAGCAATGGGCTGGCGAGTCCTCGCAGCTCGCGGCTGCACCGAATCCCGCTCGGCACGTGACGATTCCCCACGACGGGCATCATCGCCACGGCGGGGTTCACTTGCGCGACGGGGCTCATCGCCGCGACGGGCGTCATTACCACGACGGGGTTCGTCGCCACGGCGGGATTCATCGCTGCGAGGCGATTCATCACCACGACGCGATTCGCTACGCTGGCCACCACGTCGACCACGCGATCGTTCCGGCGAGCTATCGCTCTTGGCGACGACTTCTTCATCGCGCGAGCTGGCCTCATCGCGGGAGCTGGAACGACGAGCCGGACGCGGCGAATCATCGGCGACTTTTTCTTCGGTCATTCGTTGACGCTGGCCACGGCGTCCACCGCGGCGTGAACGCGGTGCGTCGTCCTGTGCGGCCTCGCTGCGGGCCGATCGCTCTGACCCGCGGTCATCTGAATCTCGCTTGCCCGATTTCCGAGAAACATCCGCGACGGCCGATGGCCCCTCGTCAACGTCTTCAAGATCGACGTCATCGTCGAGTTCATCGTCCACGAAGCCAACGACTTCTTCTTCGTCTAGATCATCGTCGCTGCCGAACGCATTCCTACCCAGTTCGCCTCCGAATTCGGAGCCACTGCGGGGCCGCTCCGAGCGATCGCCGCGAGCGGGCTTGCCACCGCGGCTTTGCTCGTCGCTTCGTTCTTTCGGGCGTTGGGGCGAGGTTTCTGAGCGTCGCTGAGTCCCTAACTGAGACTCTCGTTGCTGAATTTCTTTTTCAGCCGAGCCAAAACCGCCTCGCGGCGTGTTTGGTTTGGTCTCGGCGACGGGCTCGTCGTCCGGAATACCAAAACCAGGCAGCTTCGGTGGTGGCTGGACCGCCGTCAGGGCATTGATCACGTCAGCATCGCCGTCGTCGTTGGGCTGCTCCGTTTTCGTTGCTGGCGAGGCATGCGAAGACCGCAGGCTCGATCGACTTGAGTCGCTGCGAGCATCGCCGAAACCTGGCGTCTGTGACGCCGTGCCTTCAGAATCCGCTGCTTTGCTATCCGCACCAGGATCCGTCGGCGGAGCCGATGCCGTTTCCGCGGGTACGGGAGCCACAGGGGGCTCTTCTTTTTTTACTTCGACCGGCTCAGGGGGTCGCGGAGTACCCAGGAGGCTGGCGAGAATGTTCCAATTGTCGGGCATGGGGAGTGGAAATCCGATGAGAATCGGGCGGTGGAAAATACACAGCCGATCTGTTGTAGAGGGTTGTTTCCGCGTAGGTATAACCTGTTTGGGCGTATCTCCCAAGGGTGAATGTCTTCACGATCACACGAAGCGTGTTTTTTTAGCGGCGGCATTTTTTACCGAATCGGCATTTCCGATCCTCGGATTGGCCTAAAAAGGCGTTATGGACGGCACAAACGGGCAATTCCACGGGTCGCTCTCGAAAAATCAAGTGATTGACAACGTCGCCCTCACTGTCCAATCTTGATCGCTACACCGGGCGTTCGTGATTCGTGCCGGATTCAATTCTCGTTGGAATGGTCTTTATGAACCGAGCCAAGCTCGATTCGATTCGCGATGCAAAGCCGGCGATCTTGCCGAGTCTGCTGCAATGCGATTTCGGCAATCTCCAGTCCGAGGTCGAGCGGTTGAGCGAAGCCGGCGTTGAGGTGCTGCACCTCGACGTGATGGACGGGCATTTCGTCCCCAACCTGACCTATGGAATGCCGGTGGTTGCCGGACTGCGGCGACACACGGACATGCCGCTCGATATTCACATGATGATCAGCGATCCCCTGGCGTATGCGAAACCGATGGTGGACGCCGGTGCCGATATGCTGACGTTTCACGTCGAAGCGGTCAGCGATGCGGTCGATGTGGCCGGCCAGATCCGAGATCTCGGGGTCGGTGTCGGCATGGCGATCAATCCCGACACGCCCATGAGCCAACTCGAGGCGGCACTCGATTGCGTCGACATGGTGCTGATCATGAGCGTCCAAGCCGGATTCGGTGGCCAATCATTCAATCCCGTCGCACTCGACCGAATCCGCGATCTACGCTCTCGCTTTCCAGATCTGCTGCTGGAAATTGATGGCGGAATCAATGCGTCGACGATTGGTGCAGCACGACAAGCCGGTTGCGATTTATTCGTCGTCGGTTCAGCGATTTTTTCGAGCGACGACTATCGCGTTGCCATCGCTGGACTCAACGAGGCGATGGCGTCCGAGCAAGGAGCCCAATAATGATGTCTTTAAAAGCAGCAGCCCGAACCAAAGTAATCCTCGTCCGCCCCGGCGCAACCACGTTCGATGAACAGGGTCGCATGAAGGGTTCCCTCGACATGCCGATGTGCCCGCGTGGTCGCGAGCAAGCCGAGAATCTGGCCGAAGAACTGGCGGGTATCCGGTTCCATGCCGTCTATCATGCCCCCTGTGAATCGGCAGTTGAGACCGCAGTCCTACTGGTCCAAGGCCGCGAACTGCGGCCCAAATCAATCGATGCACTTCGCAATATTGACCACGGGCTATGGCACGGAAAACTGATCGACGAGATCCGCCGAAATCAACCGCGGCTGTATCGCAGCGGCACGGAAAACCCGGAGACGGTCTGCCCACCCGGCGGCGAGTCGATGCAGGCCGCAGCCGCCCGGGCCATGAAGGCCATCAACCGACTGCTCCGCAAGAGCCGCAACCAAGTCATCGCGTTGGTGATCCCCGATCCACTGGCCAGCCTCGTGGCGGCGCATCTGAACGACGAGGCCATGCCCGATATCTGGAAAGTCGAAACTGACGCCGGAAATTGGCAGCTGATCGAAGCGGAGTGCTAAGACGCCTCCAGCGCTCCCGCTTGCGTCACATCCGCTTCGACGTGATACACATTCTTCGCCGCTTCAAAGCGGACAATACGGACACGGGTGCCCTTTGCGATCGGCGCTCCAGCGGTACGGATATCGATCAATAGCGGCGCGGCATTGGTCGCGTAGCGGGCGCGGCCGAATGTGCCGTCCACCGTGCTGGTTTCAACGACAGCCGTGCCACCGACGAGCGTCACAGGATGATGATGCGTCGGCGGGAGCAGCAGACGATGCAGCGGTGCGGTCGTGAACCGCGTCAGCACCACGGCAATCACTGCGTTGCGGATCGTCAAAAGCGCACAGGTCCAGAGCGTTGGCTGATAGTGGCGTGCATCGAACTCAAACCACAGCACATAACTCAGCACCCAGTCAAACAACGCAAATAGGGTCAGCCACACCATCAACGGCACGCGGTCGAGGTGAACGGCACGCATCGTCGCGGCGGTCAGCCCCCCCAACACATCCCCAGAAACGTGATGCCCGTGCCCATCGACTCCCGTGTCCAAATGAGCCCCCGGATCGACGTCCAGCCCCGGGTCGAGATCCACCCCAGTATCGATGTCGGGACCGCCGAAACCAAAATCCGGCGAGAAGGCCCCCAGCAGCGAGATCAGCACAAGGGCCAGCACAATCGCCGCGAGGATACTGGCCGGTAACATTGGGCCAACGAACAGATGCTCGAGCAGCGAGTGAGACCAAGAGACGCCGTCGGCGAGCAACAACAGTGTCACGGTGCGAACCTCTGGAAAGCGAGAAGGGTTACCGATCGACGCCTCGATTTCTCGGGGATGTCGATTCAAGTCTGAGTCTTGAGTATAAGCTTAGGCGGAATCGAGCGGGAAATCGGGCGCAAAGTGCCCCGATTTCTCTGGCAGAACCAGCCCCGTTGCACCCGTTTTCTAAAAAACCTTCGGTTCGCGGGCGTCGCGGGCAATACGCTTGCCAACGGCGGCTGGCTGAAATCGCTATCGAGAAAATGGTGTCTAACTGACAGACCCTATCGATCAGGTTATACCAACGGCATGAACAGCCCCGAATCTGAAAATTCTTCGCACGAGACCGAATCGCAACCCGACGCGTCACTGATCGCCACAGCCCACCATGAAGCGGGGCATGCGGTGATGGCGGTGTCGCTGGGCCGGCACATCCACAAGGTCACGATCGCCCCGGGAAAAATGGCGTTCGGCGGCACGCGACTCGGGCACTGCGAGATCAAGAAAGGGCGTGCCAAGGGGGTCAACGACCGGCTCGAGGACGATGTCTTGATTCTTTTGGCGGGGATGGTTGCCGAAGCCCGATTCACGGGTCAATACTGCCACCGGGGCGCGGGCCGCGATTTGGATGATGTCGCCAATTTGCTATGTACCCGTGCCGCCTCAACACGGCAACATGAGACGCTGCGGCGACGCATGATCGCCAAGACGGAACACATCCTCAGTGATGACGCCCACATCGCCGCAATCAGCACGATCGCCAGCGAGCTGCTCGAGAAAACAACGATCAGCGGCCGCGCCGTTCGCCATCATTTCCAACAAGCCCAACAACGACACCCCTAACGCCCACGACTCCCCCCATGGCCACGACCTCCGTCACCGATCCGATCATCACCGCATCCATCGCCCGTGAATTGGCCTTACCGCTGGCTCAGGTCACCTCCGTCGTCGAGCTGCTCGCCGCCGGGAACACGATCCCGTTCATCGCCCGCTACCGCAAAGAGGTTACCGGTGGCCTCGACGAGGTCGCGTTGCGGGCGATCGAAGATGCTCTCGAAAAAGCGACCACGCTGGCCGCTCGCAAATTGACGGTTTTAAAAACAATTGACAGCCAGGGGAAACTGACGGATCGACTGCGGGCCGAAATTGAGGCCTGTGGCGACTTGCGGACACTCGAAGCGATCTACCTCCCCTTCAAGCCCAAGCGACGCACACGGGCCACCATCGCTCGCGAGCGAGGATTGCAACCGCTCGCCGACCTGCTGCTCCAGCAATCCAAGCTCGATCGACCCAAGGACGCCGTCCTGGCGTCGTTCGTCAATGCCGAGTCGGACGTGCCAGACACCGACACCGCGATTGCGGGGGCGATTGATATCATCGCCGAGCAGTGGAGCGAGGACGTACCGACGCGCGAGTGGATGCTGGAAAAAGGCATGAAATTTGGCCAGATCACCTCCCACGTCAAACGCGGCAAGAAAGAGGAGGCGGCCAAGTTCGAACAGTATCTCGACCGCCATGAATCCGCGGCCCGGATCCCCGGCCACCGCTTGCTCGCAATGCTCCGTGGCGAAGCCGAAGGCGTCTTGCGCGTGGGGCTGGCGATGGAGGACGATCGGGCGGTCTCGCAACTGAAATCGACGTTTATCAAAAACCCGTCGTCGACGTTTCACCGAGAGCTGGAGACCGCCGCCGAAGAGTGCTTTTCGCGGCACCTCCAACCGGCAACCCAGTCCTCGGTACTGCAGATCCTCAAGGAGCGGGCGGACGAAGACGCGATCCAGGTATTCGGCAAAAACCTACATGAACTGCTGATGGCGGCGCCCGCGGGGCCCCGGGTAACGATCGGCATCGACCCCGGTTTCCGCACCGGTTGCAAGGTCGCGATCGTCGATGGCACCGGCAAATTCCTCGCCAACACAACCATCTATCCCACGCCGCCCAAAAGCGACACGGCCACGGCAGGCAAAACGCTGCTCGCCCTGATCCAAAAACACGGGGTCGAACTCATTGCGATCGGTAACGGCACCGGATCGCGAGAAACCGACGCCTTCGTGGGCGCTTTGATCCGCGAACATCAACTCGATGTGACCAAGGTGATGGTGAGTGAGTCGGGGGCCTCGATCTACTCGGCCAGCGAACTGGCCGGGAAAGAGTTCCCCGACCTCGATATCACCGTGCGGGGTGCGATCAGCATCGCGCGCCGCCTGCAGGACCCGCTCGCCGAACTCGTGAAAACGGACCCGAAATCGATTGGGGTCGGCCAGTACCAGCACGATGTCAATCAAACGCAGTTGCGTAAGTGCCTCGATCGGACGGTCGAAACCTGCGTCAATCGCGTCGGCGTGGATCTCAACATGGCCAGCGTGCCGCTGCTGTCGCATGTTGCGGGCATCGGCCCGAAACTGGCCGAAAACATCGTCGCCTTCCGAGATGCCAACGGCCGTTTTAACAGCCGCCGCCAATTGACCAAGGTACCGAAACTCGGCAAGAAAGCCTTTGAACAGGCCGCTGGTTTTTTACGGATTCGTGGCGGTGACGAGCCGCTCGACAACTCCGCGGTGCACCCCGAAAGCTATCCCATCGTCAGCCGCATGGCCGGTACGCTCGCCGCGGACGTCAAAGCCCTGGTCGGCAATGCGGGCCTGAGCCAAAAACTGCAGGCCGAACAGTTCGTCGATGCCCAGTTTGGATTGCCCACCATCCGCGACATTATCGCCGAACTCGGGAAACCGGGACGCGATCCGCGCAGCGAGTTCAAAGTCGCTCACTTCGATGAGTCGGTCAACTCGATGGAGGACCTCACCGTCGGCAAGGTACTCGAAGGCGTGATCACCAATGTCACGCACTTCGGCGCTTTCATTGATCTTGGCGTGCATCAAGATGGATTGATTCACGTCTCTCAGCTAGCCGATACATTCGTCAAAGACCCCAACGACATCGTCTCGGTCGGCGATGTCGTCAAGGTGAAGGTGCTCGAGGTCGACATGGACCGCAAACGGATCGCGGTCACACGCAAGTTCTGATCTCGATCGGCGATTGGGAGTCTCGATCGAGACCCCCAGTCCACCGGGCTCACCGCCCGGTAGAAATCAGCCAGCGTCTATCGCGGCAGCAACCTCCTACGCAACTTTCGCGGAGCGGAAGGCGACGACCACCCTCGGGCGAGGGTGGCGAAATCACTCACCCGCTCAGCGGGGTGCGTTGAGGCCGGGGATTTGAAACGGCATGCTCGGGCCACCCTGACCGGGGGCTGGGGCCGCTGCTGCAGCGGCTCCTGGCGTGGTCAACAACTCATCGCGATTGATCCGCAGTTCCCGATAGGTGGCTTCGGGGATGACATAGTACCAATCGGCGAATCTCGCGTTGAGATCGCTGACCCGGCGCTTGGCGGCGTTGAGCCGATCCTTGCGGGCGTCGAGCAGACGCGTGTTCGCTTTGAGGATTTTTTCTTGCTCGGCCTCGAGCCGCTCGAGTTTCTCTTCCTGGGTCAGATCTGCGAAAGCCAGCACACCCGACTCCGACTCCTCCTTGGCAGCAGCCTCTGGGGCAGCAGGGACGTCCTCAGTCGCTGCGGGTGCCTCGGCAGGCTCCGCTGCGGTGTCGTCATCGTCGGCAGCTTGCCCCTGGCCTTCACCGGTCGCCTCACCACTGCCCTCGACTTCGACTTCTTCGGTCGCGGGTGCTTCGCTATCGGCAGGCTTGTCCTCCGGTGCAGACTCTTCACTAGCAGCGGGTTCTTCTTCGCTGGCAGCATCCGCAGCAGGCTTGCTGTCATCGGCAGGCTTGGCATCCCCAGCAGGCTTGGCATCCCCAGCAGGCTTGGCCTCGTCGGCAGGCTTGGCAGCCTCGGTTTCGGCAGGCTTCTCGCCCTCGCCGCCGTCTTTCATTTCAGCGGGAGCGGCTTCCTCCGTCGCAGTGGGCTCCTCAGCGGCCGGTTCCTTGGCAGCGGGTTCCTCAGCAGCAGGTTGTTCTTCGGTGGGTTTCATCTCCTCAGCAGGTGCCTCTTCGCCAGCGGGCGTTTCTTCGCCAGCGGGTTTCGCGGTTTCCGCGGGGGCCTCGACCGGTTCGGTTGCTTCACCGGATGGACTCTCCTTCATTTCGGTCTTGCCAGCAGCCGGTTCCTCCGTCGCTGCTGACTCACCCTTTTCCGACTCCTTGCCTTGTTCATCCCTGGTCGCCGGTTCGCCGAGCATGGCGGCGAGCTCCTCGATCGTCTGCGGGACGGAATTCAGCTCAGGCGCGGGGAACTGACTTTCGTCGACCCGGGCGGTGACGAGCAGGTAGCGATTGACGGCGGTGTCCGAAGATTCCTCTTCGACGTCGCCAGAGTTCTCATCTGCGATACCGAAAACATTGCCGAACCGCAGTACATACTGCACTCCGTCGGTAAGCGTGACGTCGAGTTCCCCGTTGGCCGAGAGAACTTCCACGTCCGAACCGTTCCCACGCTGCACGGGAAAGAAGCCCCGCGTGGCGAGGGAATTGACCGCTTCGTTGTCAGAAACCAGATCTTTATCCGCGCGAAGGTTGGCGCTCATGCCTTCCGGCTTGCGAGCGACATCGACAATTTTCAGGTCATCGAGTGCGTTTTTGAGGTCGTCGAGTTTTTCTTTATTAACGATTTGGTCGGCACCCACCTTCACCTCCACGGGATCGGCCAATGGATCGTCGGCCGGATATTCCAGCAATTGCTCCAGTTTCCAATCACTCCCATCGGCGGCGACTTCAGCCGTGTAGCTACGGTCGAGGGAAAACCCTCGCGAGGTCATCGAGGCGGCGTAGTCTTCCATGCGGATTGATTTAATGTCGATGCTGCTCAGCTGCAACAAATCATTCTCGATCCAGACCTGGAATTTGGTCGACAATGCAGCTTCTTCCAGTTCGACGACGTACACCGGATCTTGGCCGGGTTTGCGCACGTATCGCCGGCCTTCTTCGTCCTTGACCGGTTCGCCGATGATCAGCGACGCCAGATCCTTTTGCGACTCATCGCGGAACGTCACCAATCGGCCGACACCGATATCGCCAGCCTCGAGAGTTTCGAGCTTGGGCTCAACGACCCCGAGTGCCACATGATCTTCGGGGTTGCGAGTTTGGACGTCGAGGATCTCCAGTCCGACCAAGGCATTGGCGGCATCCTTCATCTGCTCGACGGCGTCCGCGGGATACCCCTTGCGGGACGGGATCGTCCACTGGCCTGACTCGCGGTCTTTCCGCACTTCGAACGTATCGACTTGGCCCTGCGCCTCGTCGAACGAAACGATTTTCACGCTAGCGGCCGCCAACGGATCTTTAAAACTAGGAAACAGCGGCTTGCCAGCGGCAATGGAGGTCTCGTCAACCGGCGAATCAGGCCAGGAAACGAACAGACCGATGCCCAGCATGACGGCGCCGATCACACAGAACAGTCCGGTTTTTTGTCCTTCGTTCACTTTGAAATCGTTTTTATGAGGGAAGTTTTTGGGAGAGTGAGCCGAGACGCAAAAGCGATCGGACTGGCGACGCTGCCCGGTGCCTTACGGCCTTCGGCTCACGACAGCGTCACCAAAATCAATTCTATCAACGGTTACTTGAGCCGGCTCTTGCTGATGTGCTCGCGTTCACGCAGTCGACGTGAGGCAAACACCATGATCCCGACAATCAAGGGCGGAATACAGGGAAGCGCGACAGCCAACGTCTTGACTTGGTTCTGGATCGCCGTCACGTCTCGGTCGGCTTCCCGGCGAACGGTGGCGATCTTTTGATCACGTTGATTCTCCATGCTCTTGCGACGCACGCTGAGAATCCGTTGCTGGTTGTCCTGCTTAATTTGGAACGCGATCAATTTTTCCTGCAGCACGCTTTGCGGTACCGTGCCATCTTCACGCTCTTCCTGCAGCTTTTCGACGTCCTCGCGTAGCGACTGCAGTTCTTGATCGATCTCTTCTTGAGCGGTGCGGATGGTTTCGTCGAATTCCTTTTGGAACTCGCGGCTGCGTTTGCGAACCTGTTGGTTTGCCTGCTCTTGCCGAGCGTCGATCATCTTCAAACTCGCAAAGTTCATTTGGTGACTTCGCACGTCGATGAAATCGGTTTGACCGGTCAACCAATCGACCGCGTTGAGTGCGAAGGTCACGTTCTGCAGTTGCAGTCGCAGTTCCATTTGTTTGGGGTCGGCGCGAATGACCAAGAATTCAGGCAGGATGATGTCGGAGTCGGCGACGTAGACGACCTTGATGCCCGTGTTCGCTTGCTCGGCGGTTTCATCGGCAGCAGCATCACCTTCTGACTCCGTTGCCGCAGCCGCCTCGATCGACATTGCGATCGGCATGTTCGGTTGGAGCCCCTGAATCTCTTGAGCGAGCGTGGCACCACCGGAGAGGATCTTGCGGATGGCGTTGGCATCCAGCGTGCCCGAAATCGGGCCGGTGCTCAACAGGGGAGTGTGCTTGAGCGTGCTATCAGGCTTGGCTTGGACGCCGCCCGACAAGATCGCCAAGACTTGCTGGAGTCCCGCCGTAATCGGGCTCTCGTCACTCAGGCCTTCACCCGGTTTCTGGGCGATGGCCTCGTCGATGAACAGCCACAGTTCGTTGGCGGCTTCGAGTGCGGGGTACGGGTTATGCTGTTGCCAAACGACGTCAGGGTCGTAGAGTCCCTGTGCCGCTGGCGTTCCGGGCACGTTCAGCTCGAGCACATCCCACAGACGGCGAATGTCGCCCTTGGGCTGCGGACCGCCGCCCCCCATGCCCATGAAACCACCTCCGGCTTGCTTGGGATCACCGGTCGCGGTGATGTACGCGGCGCCCACTGGACGCGGGTCTTCAAAAATCGCTGTCGGCACGCCCGCCTGAATTGCGGTCACGAGCCGATCAAATTCAGGTGGCGCCAACGAGGATGGCTGGACAACGAACAATGCGTCGTACATGTCGGGCGACACAGGCCCGCTCAAATCGACTTCCTCAACTTCGTACTGTTTGGCCAGTTCGTCGATCAACCGGTGCTTGTCGATGCGCTGCATCTGCATCCCAGCCATCGACACGCCCCCCATCAAATTGGCGTCGGATTTCACGATCCCCAGTCGTTTCCGGGTGCCGCTGGCGACGGTATTGATCGAACGGACGAGTTCATATTCGACGGGGATGCCGTACTCAAAAATCGGCACGGTGACCTTCTCAAGACCCGAGCGGAACGCGGCCCCGAGAATCAATTGTTTTTGCGTGTAGGCACCTTTTTCGCGGAACGTACGCGTGACCGGCTCGATACCAAATCGTTTCGCTGCGAGTGCCGCTTCGTCGCTCGACAAATCAATGCCGTCGTACAGGTTGACCTCGATCGTCCGCCCCTTCTTGGCCGCTTCGGCGCGGAACTCCTTGAGCAGGTTGATCAGCTCATAGCGGGTCTGGGCATATAGCTCGGGAACCTCATCGCTGATGAACGCGTCGATCACGATTGGGCGATCATCACTGAGATTTTGGATCAAATCCTTCGTCGCACTGGCCAGCGAACTGACGTGCCCCTCGGTCATGTCCGTGCGGCCGACCTCGTGGGCGCGAAAGAACATTACCGCACCGACCGTGAAGACGACCATTGCGACGACGCGGACGACGTATTGCCACGCCATTTGGTTTCCGTCTTTTCCGCCTGTCCAATGCCGGCGTCCGATCAGGATCATGCAGACGTACAGTGCCACCGCGGCAACCAGCAAAAAGTAGATAATCGAGGAGGAACTGATCACGCCGCGTCCGAAATCGTCAAACGGCCGGGCGATACCACTGTTCTTGACCCACTCGGCAAACCGCTGGCTCGGGCTGACCGAATCGGCCAGCGAGGCAAACGCCAACGGAGCGTTGAACAACGCTCCCAAGATGAAACCAACGGTGAGGTTGCCAGTCAAAAACGATGCGATCATGCCGATCGCGATCATCGTCAGGCCCACGAACCAATAGCCGAGGTACGTTGTGAAAATCAATCCAATGTCGAGCGACCCTTCAGTCAGAATCGCCAGCGTCGTGAAGGTACTGAACTGGCTGAAGAGCAGCGAACAGGTAAAAATCGCGGCCGCCGCCATGTACTTGCCGATCACGATGTCAAAGTCGCTCGCCGGCAGCGTGAGCAACAACTCGTCAGTCCCCTGACGCTTTTCCTCTGCCCAAATGCTCATCGTGATCGCGGGGATGAACACCAGCATGATCATCGGGAACCAGTAGTTGAGCTGGTCGAGCGTGGCGAGGTTCGAATTGAAGAACTCATACGGCCAGAACGCGGCCACCGAGGTCAAAAAGACGAAGATACACAGAAACACATAGCCTGTCGGGTTGCTGAAATAGCCGACAAAGTTGCGTTTCATGACCGCAAAGGCGGCCCGATTGGTGTACGACAGCAGCAGGACGATCGCGAGCAACAACAACAGAAATACTGCATCGTAGAGCAGTACGCTGAGCAGGGACATCGAAACGTAATTGAGCGCCATGGGGACGATTGAAAATTGGAGAGGTGGGATCGAATGAGAAGCAACGACGCGCTGCGAACGAGGGAGGACTCGCCGTGGGGGACTGGTAGGGTCAGTTCTCGCTGTGGCCGGTCAATTCATGGAAGGCTTCGTTGACGTCGCCGTGCCCCGCGGCGCGAAGGCCTTCGACGTCGCCGTCATATACCTTGCGGCCCTCGTTGATCAGGATGACACGGTCAGCCATCGCTTCGACTTCCTGGAGGATGTGCGTCGAAAGCAGAATGGTTTTCGTCTCACTGAGCTTCCGCATCGTCCGGCGAACGCCACGAATCTGGTTCGGGTCCAGCCCGGCGGTCGGCTCGTCGAGAATCAAAACATCAGGCTCGTGCAACAGTGCTTGGCTCATCCCCACGCGTTGCTTGAACCCCTTGGACAGTTTACTGATCGGTTTGTAGATCACCGAACTGAGGTCGCAGATATCGATGACCTTGTCGATCTGATCTTTTTTCCGCGAATTAGGTAGCCCGCGTGCATCGGCAAAGAACTCCAGCATGCCCATCGGCGTCATCTCAGGATACAGCGGCCCGTTTTCAGGCAGGTACCCCAGCCGATGGCTGCCGGCGATACGGTCATCCATCATGTTGTGACCGGCGATCTTGGCATAACCTTCGCTCGGTGCGATGTAGCCGGTCAACATTTTCATCGTGGTGCTCTTACCCGCACCGTTGGGACCGAGAAAAGCAACGAGCTCACCCTGTTTAACGCTAAAAGAAACGTCACGGGCGGCAGCAAACGGGCCGTAGAATTTACTCAGCCCCACCGCCTCGATCATCATCGTCGGCGACGATGCCGTCTGCGCTGACGAGGATGCTGTGGCGGGAGACGATTGTTTGGAAAGCTCGATTGCGGCCGAATCGGGTTGGCGTGCAGGTTCTGCCATCGAGTCGATGTCCGAATGGGGAAAGAGTTCAGATGAAAAAGAAGTCAGCCAGCGTCGTTACGCCAGACCTTCACGCTTGATGATCGCGTCGGCACCCGGCGTCATGCGACGCAGTTTGCGAGCCGCTTCAGCCTTTTCCATCGTGCCTGCCTTGACGCGGCTGAGCAGTTGAATGGTTTTCTTGCGACGGGCCCGCAGGCGGCAGATTTCACGACGACGTTCGGTTCCAGCCATGGTCTTTATCGATCAGCAGTGGAGGTAAAAATGGACATGGACGCATTTAAATTGCGCCTTCGGTGCAGGATTATCATGCGATTGGGCAATTGGGGAAGGGGGGAGGCAGGCAACCGCGGCTTCCCATTGGGCAATTTGTGCCCAAGTGTCAAATTCCATGCAAACGAATCCGATTTCCCAGTGGACGCATGCGGCCATCGATTTGTTCGCCGACAGACCCCGGTGCTAGCGATTTTTCAGCTGAGCCGGGGCGCACCGGCCGCGGGGCTCGCGCGGCCGGTGTCCCGCTGAGGACAGCAGCGTCCTCTGATTCATTCCGGCCATTGGCGGGCCGCCTGCCGCAAACGCTTCAGCACGCGGGATTTCGCCTGGTAAACGCTCACTAAAGAAAGACCAGTGCGTTCGGCCACCCATGATGGCTGTTGGTTCTCGATCGCCGTCAGCCAAAACGCCTGCCACGTGACGTCCTCAAACTCCGCTTTCACACTCTCTAACATCGATTTCAACAGCGGTGTGCTGATGGAATCCCCGTTGATCGAGTCATCCAGGTCATCGACCTGATCGAGCATCCACCGCTGCGCCGCGGTGCCGCCCTGAGCCTCCGCCCGCCGCGATGCTTGGCGAAAGAAATCCCTGACTTGGTTGCGTGTGATCGTGGCCAGCCAACATCGAAAGCTCCCTGATTCCTTTTGCCGCTCGAACACTGCGATCTTACGGGCGACCGATGTGAAGACGTCCTGGACCAAGTCAGCGGCCTCTGATTCCGGGACACCGGCGGCGCGACACCAACGATAGACAATCGGCCCAAACACCTCGACCAGACGGCTCCATTGCCGAGGGTCCAGTTGCTGAACCCCCTCCAGGAAGAACGTGGACAGCGTCGGATGCTCCGGCGGCGTTGGGATTGGGGGGTCACTCATACCGAAAACCTACCAGGAAATTCTCTTCAAAATGGTGTCAGCGCCCGTCGTTCATCAACCAGACGATTTTCCCCGTCACTTGAGTTTGACGCCCATTCTTTGGAGAATACCATGATGACCGCCACCCAATGCCCCTCCCACCGCCTCCTCCATGCCTATGCCTGTGGGCGTCTGCCGGATGACGATTCGCAGGCGATCTACGAGCACCTGCAGGACTGTTCGGAGTGCCAGTCGGAACTGAACTCCGTCGACGACGGCGAGGATTCGCTGATCGTGAATCTCCGCGCCGAGGACCAGCACGCAGGGTTCAGTCGCGAACCGGAATGCCGAATGGCCTTGGCCAAGGCGCTCGGCGCCCTCGCACGAGCCGGCGAAACCGACGACCGCTCGCTGATGAGTGACCTGCCCAAGCAACTCGGCGAGTATGAAATCATTCGGCAGATCGGGCACGGCGGCATGGGCCGAGTCTTCTTGGCTCGCCATACCAAGCTGGGCCGCCAAGTCGCCCTCAAAGTCATTGCCGATCATCGCCTGACCGACCCCAAGACCCGCGTTCGGTTCGACGCGGAAATGCGAGCGGTCGGACGACTCAGCCACCCCAACATCGTCACGGCCCACGACGCGCGGGAAGTCGATGGGCTGGCCGTGTTGGTGACCGAATTCATTGACGGCAGAAACCTGCATCAAATCGTCGAGAGAACCGGACCGCTGTCACTTGCCGACGCAGCCGACGTGATTACGAAAATTGCGGCTGCTCTGGAGTACACCAGCGACCAAGGCTTCGTGCATCGTGATGTCAAACCGTCCAACATCATGATCAGCCACAGCGGCGAAGTGAAACTTCTCGACCTGGGTTTGGCACGGCTCCACACCAACCCTGGAGTCGAATTGACCGCCAGCGGCCAGACCATGGGAACCGCGGACTACGTTGCCCCTGAACAGGTTGCCAATGCCCACGATGTCGACAGTCGCAGTGATGTCTATTCTCTCGGCTGCACCTTCTTCAAGCTCCTGACCGGGCACGCCCCGTTTGAGTCTGAACAATATCCGACCTCGTTCGCCAAGCTGACCGCACACGTCTCGGCACGACCGCCGAGTATCCAATCGCGATTGCCCGAGTGCCCGAACGAAGTCGTCAAACTGGTCGACGCGATGCTGGAAAAATCACCGGACCGACGGCCGAACACACCCAGCGAAGTGGCCAAGACCCTGTCTCGTTTCGCCCGCGGCAGCGATCTCCAGAAACTGGTTAGGCAAGCGGACGAGTCGCTGCCGAGCCCTTGTCCGCTACCCATGTCAACCGTGGCCGCCTCGCAACCCTGGCTGCGCCGTCCTGTTCCGCGAGCGATGGCGATCGCCTGCGGATTCTTCGGGGTTTGGGCGGGGCTGATGCTGGGCATGTTCATCAAAATCAAGTATCCCGACGGACGCGAAGTCACGCTGCCGATAGGCCCGGGCACGCACATTGAGGTTGTGGCGGATGACGGGAATAACACGACCGTCACACCCGATTCACCAGCAGCGTCCTCAAAAACCAACACGCAATCGACGGGCGACGCATCGCACCGGGGAATGAACGCCGCCGAACTGCTTACCGACCAACTGCAGGGTATCTGGCGAATCACCTCCCCGAGCGACAGTACACCAGAAACGAAAAAAGCAGTACTTGCCTACTTTGTTGGTTTCCAGTTCTACATCGCGACAGTCAGCACGGAACTTCAAGATTTTTCGTACGGTGACTTCGGTACCCAACACGATAGTCGCGACACGTCGATTCAACTCAACTTTGAGCCCCAGGACATGACCCTTGTACTGAGCCAACCGACCCCGCAGGAGATCGAGCAGTCCTTCTCGGTCATCACGCAGGCCGTCAAAACCGATGGCGATGTGATGGGTCTGACCCCAGAGCAGACGGTTCGATCCAACACGCTGAACTTCGAACGCGTCGGCCATTTCCCCGTCACCCAAGCCGATAATCGCGCAGTACTCGGGGACCACCGCCTCAACTACAACGATCCTTACGTCAAAGCACTGATGTTCATCATCCAGTCACAATCCATGGGGCCGAATCAGATGCGCGACGTTGTGAGCAAGTCGCACGCTAGGACCAAAGCTACGCAAACGAAAAACGACATGAAACAACTGGCGATCGCGTTCCATAACTTCAACGCCAGATATGATCAATTTCCTGGATCGAAGAATGTGCTCGGAGCCGGTCCTGTGGAGGAAGGGAAAGAAATCCAGCCGTTCAGTTGGCGCGTGGCGATCCTACCCTTAATGGATCAAGTGGAGCTATTTGAGTCCTATCGATTCACCGAACCCTGGGACAGCGAGCACAACCTCACACTGCTGGATAGAATGCCGGAGATCTACCGCAGCCCCCGGGCCCCCCATGACCAACCAAAAGGGCACACGAACTACCTTGGCCTTACCTCCAAGAACGCGTTGATGGAAAAAGAAGATGGCCGAAAACTCAAGGACATCGCTGACGGCAGCGCGAATACGATTCTGATCGTGGAATCGAAAAAGACGGTTCCCTGGACCGCCCCCGAGGACCTCAGTGAATCCCCCGACTTCTTTTCGCCCGCCATTTACGCCATGGTCGACGGCAGTGTGAAGTCAGAGGAGAAACCTGACCCGGAGCAGATCCAGAAAATGATCACCATCGATGGAGGCGAGCGCTAACTCGCAGCGTCGCAGGAAACGTCTTCAGTCGCGACGGGGCGGCGGCGTGTCGCCTGGGGCGTCTCAGTCCAGCGTGTGGTACGCATCTGGGGAGACTGCTTTTCGGGCCAAAGGCCCATTCGTCTGGCTAGCCCAGCCCAACGGGCTGGGTTCATGATCGCCGCAGGTTTCCCTGAAGGGCCAACGGCCCGGCAGATTTACCCAGCCCTGCGGGACTGGGCTAGGCAAATTGCCGGGCCTTTGGCGCGAAGACTTGCTGAGCATTGTTCATCATCGACGCCGACTGGAGGCCCCACTGTTTCGTGATATTCTCATGAATCCTCACGATTTAGAACGATTTTGGACTTCTCTCCGTAGTGGGAGCGTGACATATTAGTGGGGTCGTGCAGGTTGCACCTGCGCGCTTCAACAACAATTTCTCTCTCTTGAGTTTTGACAGGCCACCCTTCGTGCAGCGGTTTCTCATCCACCTGACGCTCATCGCCTACTTGGTCGGGGGCTGGCTGCTGCCTGCTGCCCACCATCATGCGAGTCAGGTTGAGACGCATATTCACGCCGCCGGTGGCTCCTGCTGTGATTCGCTCGCAAATCAACATCCGCGACCGACGGCCAGCGATTGCGAATCGGCTCACGCCTGCGGTTGCGAGCATGAAGCGACGGAGCAGCATCCGGATTCCGATGTCTTCATCGTGCCATCCCAAACGCACGCACATCATTGTGTTGCGCTGTGTGCCGGCTGTGTCGCCCAGAGTTTGGTGGCGTCTCAGGTCACAGACCACGCTGCCTGGAGTTGGGATTTCGACGCCAAGCTGTTCGTCTTGGCTGAGTCGTGCTGGATGCCTGCGGAGCGATACGGCTTCGCACTCTCACGCGGGCCCCCCACAGCGGTTTGAGCCACTGCTGCCCTGAGTAATGTCTCGTTCTTCGTGCGCTACGTGCGAACGAAATCCGTGACTGCTGAACTCGCTCAGCCCATTCTTTTGCCCGTGGCTCGCCGCTAATCCGCCGTCGACATCTCGTTGGACATGAGTGTGCCTGTGCGCAATCTGTCGAACCAATCGATGCCCGGACCGCTGTGTCGCCCTCGATTCGCTTGCCCCACCTATTATTCGCCCTTCCCAAAGACTCACTTCATGTTTATTTCACTTCAACGCGTGCAGGTGCCTGCGCAGCCTGTTCGCCACGCACACACCGGCTCCCACAGAGCCTTCACGCTCGTTGAGCTACTGGTCGTGATCGCGATCATTGGCGTCCTCGTCGGCCTCCTGTTGCCCGCCGTTCAAGCTGCCCGTGAGGCGGCCCGGCGGATGAGCTGCAGCAATAACCTGAAACAGCTCGGGCTCAGCATCCACAACTATCACTCCGCCTTCCAACAACTGCCGATCCACGGTGGTGGAACATGGCAGGACGGTGCCGCACTGGACGTCAACACGACCAATCGTATGGACCTTTCGATCTGGGTCGGCTTAACGCCGTTCATGGAGCAGCAAGCGTTGTGGCAACAAATCAACAGTCCGCTGGCACATAACGGGGGAACCCCGAATCCATGGCCAGCGATGGGCCCGGAAACAACCGCTGCCGACTACGCACCCTGGACGACCGAGATCGCGACACTGCGCTGCCCGAGCGATCCGGGCATCGGCCTGCCCAGTTTCGGACGCACCAACTATGCCGCGTGTCTGGGCGATTCGCTGCACTACATGGACCAAGGTCCGCTCGGAATCGTCAATCGCACCGTCTATTCGATGAGCAATTTGAGCACCCACGCTCAACAGGCCGGCGCGGCCTGTCGCGGTGCGTTTGTTTCGCACCAATCGACTCGATTTCGCGATGTGCTCGACGGGCTCTCCAATACCATCTTCGTGGGTGAAATCGCCACGGACCTCGGTGATAATGACATTCGCACGCGTCCGGGGATCGGTTTTGATTCCCCACCGGGCGAAATGCTCCGCGATGATCCTGATGCATGCCTGGACGAAGGTTTTAACGATGCGACACGCCCCCAATTCTGGCTCCCTGGTGCGATCACGCTGGCCCCAAGTGAGGAGGGACGCGGATTTCGCTGGGCAGCGAGCGGCGCGGCCTTCAGCGGATTCAATACGATCCGGCCGCCGAATCAAGAAATCTGTTTCGGCGGAAACTCGGCCAGTTCGCACGGCGTTGCCTCAGCGAGCAGCCGTCACCAAGGCGGCGTCAACATCATGATGGGCGACGGTGCGATCAAATTCGTTACCGAGTCGATTGTCGGCGGGGTCCATCACCACAGCAACGTCTGGCTCGGTGGCACCGGGGAAAACGCCCCCGGTTCACGCAGTCCCTATGATCTGTGGGGTGCGTTGGGGACCCGCGCGTCGCACGAGATCGTCACCGACGATTTCTAATCGTTGCTCAGTTCTCCGGCATCGGACGGCGCATGTGCTCATAGGCGTTGGGCGTCGCCAGACGCCCGCGGCGGGTGCGAACGAGCAACTCGCTGCGGAGTAGAAACGGCTCGACTTCGTCTTCGAGCGTATCACTACTGACGTTCATGGTATGGGCGATCGCGTCGAGCCCGGCGGGGCCGCCCAAGAACACTCGCATCAGCGTGTCGAGATAGTTGCGATCCTGTTTGTCGAGGCCGAGACCATCGATCCCGATCATGTCCAGGGCCGCGCAGGTGATCTCGCGGTCGACCTTCCCGCCCGCTTTGCTCTGGGCGTAATCACGCACCCAGAGCAGACGATTATTGGCCAGCCGGGGTGTGCTGCGGGAGCGATCGGCGATCACATTGGCCGAAGGATCATCGACCTTGATCGCTAGCTTTTTCGCGTTGCGATGGACAATCTCGGCGAGCTCGCCCGGGGTGTACCAGCCGAGATGCTCACGAATCTGAAAGCGATCACGCAGCGGAGCGCTGAGCATGCCCGCCCGCGTGGTCGCGCCGATCAGTGTGAACGGTTTGAGTTCGAGGTTGAGCGTGCGGGCATTGACGCCGTCACCCAACACCACGTCGATCCGAAAATCCTCCATCGCTGTGTACAGGTATTCCTCCACCGCCTTGGGAACCCGGTGAATCTCGTCGATGAACAGCACCGAACCTTCGGACACGTTGGTGAGATAGGGCAGCAGATCCTTGGGCGCGCGAATTCCGGCGCCGTTTGCCATTTGGACGGTGGTGTTCATTTCCGCCGGGATCACCGTCGCGAACGTGGTCTTACCGAGTCCCGGCGGACCATCAAACAAAATGTGCCCGAGTGGCTCACCACGGGACTGGGCCGCGTCGATAGCGATCTTCAGCCGCTCGATCACGTCCTGCTGACCGACCATTTCCTCCATCCGCCGCGGTCGTAGCTTCCCATCGGCTTCGGCGCGTCCGGAAGTCGCGTCCCCCGGATCACCTGGGGCTGGCGGCTCTCCACCCGGCGGCGTTCCCGCTGCCGAGGTGGCAGGCGGTTTCTGGCCGGTGGGTTGCGAGGGCGCTGGACTTCGCCCTCCTGACACGCGATCCCCCAGTGCGTCACCGCGTCGCTCGGGGTCGGATTGTTGATAGATTGCTTCGCGTGCCATGCTGAATTCCGTAGAAACGTTCTCGCTGAGCGGCTGCCTCGGCGCCATGAGGAGTGCCGCTCAAACTTCTCTGCTCGACTTTGTTTACTGTAGCGGGCGAGACGTTTACTGTAGCGGGCGAGACCCGATTGGCGGTAGTTCAGTTCGCGAGCATCGGCGGTATCGGTCGGCGGCCGCCCCCCAGGCAAAGTGCAAGGGCGTCGCGATAGCGTCATTTCCGCATCCACCCGAAGCGTAAGGAACGAGCGAAAAAAATTACTGTCTGATATTGTGGCCGAACGCTCCGCGGTCGACCATTCCGACCGCGGAGCGTTCGGCCACTTGTTTTCCGCTCGTTCCTAAGTGATAGAATCGACGTCCACGCAGCCCCACTCTCGTCTCCTGGAGTCATATCATGTCATCTGATGCCGCCTCCGACCCCCCGCCATCGGTGTCCGATCCCGAATGGATCGCCCGCTATGAGCCGTACCTGCGAATGCTGGCGCGGACCCATATGCGCGCTGCCTATCGAGCCAAGATCGGGGACTCCGACATTGTCCAACAAACGATGCTCAACGCCGTCGGCGCGATTGACCAGTTTCGCGGGGGCACCGAGGCCGAACTGCGGGCATGGCTGCGTCAGATTCTCGTACGACAGATCTGCCACCTCGACCGCGACCTGCACCGCGACAAACGCGACGTCCGCCGCGAACGATCGATGGAGCAGAAACTGGCCCAATCCTCGATGCGGCTGGAGGGATTGTTAGCGGCCGATCAAGCCACGCCGAGCCAGGTGGCGGTCGTCGGCGAGAATGTCACCGCGCTGGCAGCAGCGGTGGAGCGACTGCCCGACGGCCAGCGACAAGCGATCGAGCTGCATTATCTCGAAGGTTTAAAATTGGCCGAAGTCGCCGAGGTGCTGGAAAAAACCACCGGCGCCGTCGCAGGCCTGTTGCACCGCGGCATGAAACAACTGCGTGCCGACTGGACCACATCCCAGTACGGAGGCGGGACCGCATGAATAGCCCATCTGAAGACGACGAAATGCCCAGCGACGATAGCGAGCGACTCGAACATGTGGCCCCCGACGCTGACGCCGATTTCGAAGACGACGAAGATGGGTTCTCGCTCGAAGAACTGGGGGCGGCCTACCAACATCTCGTCGGCGATGGAGAATCCAACGAGAACGGGACCGGCTTCGAGATCGGCGAGGTACTGCAGCGTGAACACCTGGTCGCCGCCCAAACCAGCAGCCGCATCAACGCGGATGATGACGCCGACGTTGACACGGCACACGAAGGGGACGCATGGCAGGCCGAAGTCGCCGAACAGCCGGCCGAAGAGATCGCTGCGTCCCCCGAGGCGATCATTGAAGCGGCCCTGTTCGTAGGCAATCCCAACGGCAACGGAATCACCGCTGCACGACTCGCCTCGATCATGCGTGGCATGACCCCCGAGGAAGTGATCGAGGCGATCGATCGCCTGCAGGCGTCGTATCGCGAACACCGGCAAGGCATCCGGATTGCTGAGGATGAAACGGGATACCGTCTCGTCGTCGCACCGGAGGTGGAATCAATGCGCCACGTGTTCACGGGCAAGGTTCGCGAGACCAAACTCGCCCAACCTGCGATCGAAGTGCTCGCGATGGTCGCCTACCAACCAGGCATCACCGCCGTCGAATGCACCGACAAACGAGGTCGCGACAGCGGCCCTTTGCTCAATCAAATGGTTCGCCGCCGGCTGATCGAGATGAAACGCGAACCAGTCGATGCGCCAGACAGTTCGGCGGACGCCGATCCAGCCTCCGCCAAAAAGAAACCGAAATTGGTATCCAAATTTTATCCCGCCGAACGCCTGCTCGTACTCCTCGGATTGGAATCACTTGACGATCTACCTCAGGTCGAAGAAGGACACCTGCAGTAGAGCACTGCTCCTAAATCGCGAAGCGACGGCAGGCGATAGCCATGGACGCAAGTCCATGGTCACCACGACCCGCGAAACGCGAAGAGTCGCGAAGCGACGGCAGGCGATAGCCATGGACGCAAGTCCATGGTCACCACGACCCGCAAAACGCGAAGAGTCGCGAAGCGACGGCAGGTGATAGCCATGGACGCAAGTCCATGGTCACCACGACCCGCGAAACGCGAAGAGTCGCGAAGCGACGGCAGGCGATAGCCATGGACGCAAGTCCATGGTCACAGCGACCCGCGAAACGCGAAGAGTCGCGAAGCGACGGCAGGCGATAGCCATGGACGCAAGTCCATGGTCACCACGACCCGCGAAACACGATGAGTCGCGAAGCGACGGCAGGTGATAGCCATGGACGCAAGTCCATGGTCACCACGACCCGCGAAACGCGAAGAGTCGCGAAGCGACGGCAGGCGATAGCCATGGACGCAAGTCCATGGTCACAGCGACCCGCGAAACACGATGAGTCGCGAAGCGACGGCAGGAATTTTCATGGGTGATGTGCGTGGAGATCACGATATCGCGAATCTCCGGTGGACGATGCGACGCCTGCCGTCGCTTCGCGACTCTGCGATTCGGCGACCTCACGATACGCTCTCCTGTTCAAAACGTAGCGCGGGTCAAATTCGATCTCGTGCCTTTTCAACATCGAAAGGTATTCATCGTGAAAGGTCATCTTCCGGTGATGCTCTCGCTGATTCGCGATGTATCGCTTGACGGTACTCACCATGGATTGGCTCACAGAAAACGCTCCGTATCCTGATTGCCATTGAAATTTCAGACGCGTTTTGCGACTCTCGTTGACCCATTTCGATGAGTTTGCTTTCAGCATCTGAATCGTTGATGAGATGGCAAACCTCGGATGAGTCCTGATCAATAGATGGACGTGGTCTTCGACGCCGCCTGACTTCAGCAGAGCGGCCTGGTGATCCTTGATCGTGCCCCCGATATACGCAAACAGATCGTCTCGCCAATCGTCGAGAAGCAGTGGTTTCCGGTATTTCGTAGAGAAGACGACATGCACGAGGATGCCGTGGTGGGATGACATACGTTTACTCTCCTGTCGTCGCTTCGCGACTTGGCGGCGTGGTGTACGACGTTACTCCCCGGACCGACGTCCGGGGCTATCACCTGCCGTCGCTTCGCGACTGTGTAGCGTGTTGGTGTTCGTGTCCCCAGAACGGCGTCTGGGATACCGTGAATTGACGCTTCGCGACTGTTGACCTGGAATTGCGAAGCAATGGCATGCGATAGCCCCGGATGAAATCCGGGGTCGAACGGACGGAACGAACCGAAGAGTCGCGAAGCGACGGCAGGCGTCACGCCCCAATTCTTAACGGTATCAAGATAACCGATACCTTCGCGAAAACTCTCGTCGTAACGGCGAGGACATCGCCGCTCAGGAATCTCGCCACAAAAGCTTGACTCCTCTAGACACAATGTCTATATTAAACGTCGTGATGAGTTGATCCCTGTGACAGGAGAGCGAAGCATGCGAGCGTTGGCAGTCCTTCTACTGATCGTCTTTGGCGGTGTGCTCGGTTCGTCTCGCCGGGCCCTGGCCGATTCGCGTGGCGATGATTTGGCAGCCTGGCTCGATCAACGTGGCCAGGAATTGTTCGGTCCGCTCCCCACACGGTGTGACGACTTGACGTTTGCGCGGCGTGTTTATTTGGATGTACTGGGGCGGGTACCGAGCGTCTCGGAGCTGCGGGATTTTGAGGCATTGGGCGAACGTCGTCGCCACACCTTGATCGATCAATTGGTTTTCGGCGAAGGAACTCGGGCGGAAGTCTACCAGCGACTCGCGGCAGCCAATCTTGCTCGTCAGTGGCGGCGCGTCCTGCTGCCGCCTGGAACGACGGTCAACGGTGCTCCCGAGACGCTCGAGGCGTGGTTGCAGGAGGCCTTCGCCAAAAAAACGCCTTTTGACGAATTGATGCGTCGGCTGACGAGCGCGGAAACGCCCGATTACTACCAATTGCTCGGGAATTTGCCTGAGAACTATGCCGCCCACATTTCACGCGTCGCTCTGGGCGTGCGTATGGAGTGCGCCCAATGTCACGACCATCCCTTTGTGGATTGGAAACAGTCTGATTTTTGGGGGCTGGCCGCGTTCTATGGCGACATGCCTCGCGCCGGCGACGTCGCGAACGCTTCACGCAAGGCAAAGGCTCCTGGCGCGATTTGGTACGAAGGGACCGAGTATCCTGCCAAGTTCCTATGGGACAAAGATGCGCTCCCCAAGCCCGATCAAGCCGCACGAACACGTTTCGCGACGTGGATGACCGCGAAAGAGAATCCCAACTTTGCCGCGACGGTCGCCAATCGTTTCTGGCAGCAGTTGGTTGGACGCGGGCTGTTCCCCGATGTCGAAAACCTCGATTTAGCAACACCCGCCGAACGTGAAGTGCTCGATGAACTGGGTCAGCAATTCGCTGCGACCGGCTTCAACGTTGATCAGCTGACGGCGGCAATTTGCAAATCGGCATGGTACCAAGCCGAGAGTGCTGCGGCTGATGGAGAACCGACGCCTGAGACCTTCACGCGAACATTGAAAGTGATCAGTCCCGAGCAAGTCTTCGACTCGCTCGAGCAGTCTTTGATTCTGCCGGTCAGCCGGCTCGATCCGGCTTCGTCCCGATGGTCGGGTGATCGCATGCAGTTGGTCAGCCGATTGAGTGAGACAACCGGCACGACTCCGGAGGACTATGCCTCGGGAATTCCCCAAGCATTGATGCTGATGAACGGTAAAATGACGAGCGACGCGATCAGTTCGGATCGCAGTCGGTTGCTGCGTGCGGTGATGGAATCCCCGTTCTTCAATCAACAGGACCGCATCAAAACCTTGTATCTCGCGGTGCTGACGCGAGAGCCAACCGCCGCGGAGGTCTCGGCGTTGACGAACTATTTGGAAACACAGTCCAGTGAGACGGCTCGGGAGCACGCTTATGGCGAGATCCTCTGGGCCTTGTTAAACAGCCCGGAGTTTGTGCTATGTCGATAAATTTTCAGTTTGATCATTATTCACGGCGTGACATCATGCGGATCGCCGCCGCGTCGCTGGCCGGGACGAGTTGCTCAGGATGGCTGCCGCGATTGGCTCACGCTGCTGCGGGCAAACGCCCGCCCAAAGCGTGCATCCTATTGTGGATGTCGGGCGGTCCCAGCCAACTGGAAACACTCGATCCGAAGCCGGGACATCGCAACGGTGGCCCGACCAAGTCCATTGCGACGGCGGTACCGGGCATCTCGCTGAGTGACAATCTGCCGATGTTGGCGAAGCAGATGAAGGACGTCGCGTTGATTCGATCGATGAAGACACGGGAGGGCGACCACGGCCGGGCGACCCAGCTGATGCAAACCGGTTACCGACCGATGGGCGGAGCGACGGAGTACCCCGTTCTCGGTTCGTTGGTCGCCCAGCGTAACGAACCTGCTGATTCACCGCTGCCTGGATTCGTATCGATCGCTCCGTTCCGGTTCGGCAACCTGGGCAGTGGCTTTTTAGGTCCGCGTTATTCCCCTTTATTGGTTTCCGGAGCGAGCAACAATCCGACCACCCGTGCCAACTTGACTGTTGAGAATCTCGAACCGGTGGGCATCCAACACGACGATCTGGAGAATCGCCAACAGCTGCTCAGCATGATGCGTTCGGGTGTGCATGGCGGCTCGGCATCGGCGCTCAAACACGCCGCCGTCTACGATCAAGCGATGCGGATGGTGGAGACGCGGGGCGAAGGCGCATTCAATTTGGACGAGGAGCCGACGGAATTGCGTGACGCCTACGGGCGAAGCCGGTTTGGGCAAGGCTGTTTGCTGGCCCGACGTCTGGTCGAACGCGGCGTGCCGTTTGTCGAGGTCTCATTGAATGCCGCCGGAGAGGCAAGCTGGGATTCGCACCTGAACAACTTCCGCTCGGTCTCTTCCATGTGCGAAACGCTCGACCCGGCGTGGTCGACGCTGCTGACCGATTTACGCGAGCGTGGGTTGCTGGAGTCCACTTTGGTCGTGTGGATGGGTGAGTTCGGCCGGACACCCAAGATCAACCCGAACAGTGGACGCGATCATTTCCCCGATGCCTGGAGCGTTGCCCTGGCCGGTGCGTCAATTGCGGGCGGGCAGGTGATCGGTGAGACAACGGCCGACGCGATGGAGGTCAAAGATCGTCCCGTCAGTGCAGCGGATCTGTTTGCGACAGTCTTGGAATCGATCGGCATCTCGTCCTCATCGAGTAATTCCTTAGGCGATCGGCCGATCCCGATCGTCGATGAGGGGGGCGCACCGATCAAGGAGTTACTGGGATGATTCATTCGCCCCTTTCCCTTTCCATATTTCCGCGTCTTTTCACCATGGTGATGATGGCCGTTCTATCGCCAACGGTGCGAGCTGAGGATGCGGGTCGGCACGACATGTTGTTGCTGCTGCCCGACGGTCCCGTTCATCTGCGTGTCCAGATCATGGATGATGCCAAGACCCTGGAACAAACCCGTGCGGACTACTTAACTCGCTTGGTCGCCTCACTGGACACCGATCAAGATGGAAAGCTCAGCCGCACCGAAACAAAGAAGCATCCATTGTTCGTGAGCGGCCGGCGATTTGAGGGCAACAAGTTCCTGAGTTCATTGCGTTCGAGCCGTCCGTACACAAACAAGGACCTCGAACTGGCCGTCGATCGGGCGGCCGGACAGCTCGTGACCTACCGACAAAACAACGCGCTCGCCGACCAGGACTTGAGTGTCTTTCGTGTGCTGGATCGAGACGAGTCCGGCTTGATCGACCGCGTCGAAATGCAGCTATCCGCCGCGAGAATCGCCGAACGCGACAGCGATTTTGATCAGTGTGTGACCTTCGATGAGTTCCTAAGCACGGCGTCCACAACCATGCAGGGCATTGTCGTCAGTGCGTTTGATACCGAACCGCCCGGTGCAGTCCACTCCGAATTACTTCGCGATGCGACCGAGCCGATTCTGGCCGCTCGCTTGGTTCGTCGCTACGACACCGACCGCGATGCGCACCTCACTGCCAAAGAGTTAGGATGGGAGCCTGAGCGGATCGGTTCGCTCGATGCCGACCATGACGAAAAACTGAGCATGCAAGAGATGAGTGGCCTCGCCGCCGCTGAACCCGATCTCTCATTGACGATCGACTTGCACCAATCGTCCAACGACGCGATGCGGATCATTGCCACCCACTCAACCGATGTGACCATTGCACGCCCCGATTTGATTCGTCTGTCACGCGACGGTTTGTCGCTGAGTGTCAGCTACCGACATCGAGACCCAATGGCGGAGGCCAGCACGAATGCAGCGACCGCCTTCAACGCCATTGATGTCGATGCCAATGGATATCTCGACCGAGACGAGATCGCCGAACATCAACGGTTCGCTCGCTACCTATTCGATGCGATGGATCAAGACGAAGACGACCGGGTCTTTGCTGAGGAAATGATGTCCTACGTCCAACAATACACGGAACCTGCATCGACAACATGCCAAGTCACATTGCTCGATAACGGCAATGGGTTCTTTCAAATCCTCGACACCAACGCCGACGGTCGCATCTCGATCCGTGAGCTGCGACAATGCGAGTCTCAATTGATGAACGTTGCTGGCAATGAACCGGAGATCAATCCGTCACGACTGACGAAATCGTATCGGATCGAGATCCAGCGAGGTGGCGTGAGCCTGTTCGGACGCGTCGATCGACCCACGATCGAAACACCCGAAGCGTTTTTAAAACCACCGAGTGGACCGATCTGGTTTCAAAGGATGGATCGCAACGGCGATGGCGATTTGACATGGGATGAATTTCTTGGACCACGCGATGTGTTTCACCAAACCGATGCCGATCACGATGATTTAATCGACGAAGCAGAAGCCACTCAAGCCACGAAGGATGCAACATGAGCAGCACGATGAACTCGACCGTCAACCAGGACAAACAACTGCTCGAGGAGGTTGAAAAACTCCGCGACGCACGACGTCAATTGCGAGCGGAAGTCGCCAAGGTCATCGTTGGCCAACAGGAGGTCGTTGACCTCCTGTTGCTGGCCCTGCTGTGTCGCGGCCACGTGCTGCTGCACGGTGTTCCTGGACTGGGCAAGACATTGATGGCACGCACGCTGTCGCAAACCTTGGACTTGAAATTCAAACGCGTTCAGTTCACCCCCGACCTGATGCCTTCGGACATCACCGGTACCGACGTGATGGAAGAACTGGAGAGTGGTGGGTATCGACTCAAATTCGTACCGGGTCCGATCTTTACGAACTTTCTGCTCGCAGATGAGATCAACCGCACGCCCCCCAAAACCCAGGCGGCACTCCTGCAGGCGATGCAGGAACGGGAGGTGAGTATCGGCAACACGACGTATCAGCTCGATCCACCGTTCTTCGTCGTCGCGACGCAAAACCCAATCGAGATGGAGGGCACCTATCCGTTGCCCGAAGCCCAGGTTGACCGATTCATGTTCAATATCCGGGTGGGATACCCGACCGTGCAGGAGGAGGCCACGATCATTCGTGGCACGACGGGCACCGATGTCTCGACGCCCACGGCGGTACTCGAGTCAGCGGATTTGTTGAGGCTGCAAGAAATCGTTCGGAGCGTGCCGGTAGCGGACGATGTCGTCATGTACGCGGCGCGTCTGGTCAACGCGAGCCGACCGGCGAAGAACCCGGACGCCTCCCAACCGCGTGTCGACATGGTTAGTAAGTACGTCACGTACGGGGCGAGCCCGCGCGCCGGGCAATCATTGATCCTTGCAGGGAAAGCTCGCGCGGTGTTGGAAGGTCGTTATCACGTCGATTTCGAAGACGTTCGAGCACTGGCGCATCCGGTGCTGCGACATCGATTGGTTTTGAACTTCCATGGACGCGCCGACAACGTGGATTCCGATGACGTGGTCGATGCGCTGTTAGAGAATGTCAAAGACGAGGTGAATTAATACCCGTAGCGGATCTTGTTAAAGATCCGGTGCTGAATAGATCTTTAGCACGATCCACGACGACCTAGAGACCCCTTAGACCCATGAAATCTTCCACAAAAACCACTGCTCCAAATTGGCTTCGGCCCGACGAACTGGCACGGCTCAGTTCGCTGGAACTGCGCGCCCGCGGCGTGGTGGAAGGTTTCCTGCAAGGCTTGCACCGCAGTCCATTCGTGGGCTACAGCGTCGAGTTTTCGTCGCATCGGCGTTATGGCCCCGGTGACGATCTGCGACACGTCAATTGGAAAGTGTTCGCTCGTCAACGCAAACTATACGTCAAAGAGTTCGACGCCGAGACCAACCTCAACCTGTACCTGCTCGTCGATGCCAGTCGTTCGATGCAGTGCAAGATCGATGGGGCGATGACCAAGTACGAATATGCCGCCACGCTCGCCGCCGCGATGGCGTTTCTCGCGTTGAAACAACGCGATGCGGTGGCACTCGGATTGATGGATGATGGCGTCCGACAGTATCTCGATCCGTCGGTCAAACCTGGGCGTTGGGAGGATTGCCTGAGGATGCTGGCGCAGACGCCCGAGCGTCCCGTTACGGAACTGGCCAAGTCTCTCGAGCAAGCCGCTGCGGTTGCGCGACATCGGGGCATCGTGGTCGTCTTAAGCGACTTGGTCGACGACGTCGCCGGGATCGAACGTGGGCTGCAACAATTGCGGCATCGGGGTCATGAAGTCGTCTTGTTCCATATCCTCGATCCCTTTGAACGCTATCTCGCCAAGCAGGGCCGCGTGCGGGTGCTGGATATGGAAGGGAGTGCGGACGTGACGACGGATGTGGAGAGTATCCGCGTCGATTACCTCAAACGCATCGAGGACTGGTGCGATCAGTTGGAAGACGTTTGCCGACATCAGGGCGTCGATCGTTTGGAGTTGACCACTGACCAGCCGCCCTCGGGCGCATTGGTCGACTACTTGGTGAGGCGAACTCGATAACGCATGAACTTCATTCAAACCGGATTTCTGATCGGCTCCGCCGCAGTCGCCATTCCGCTGATCATCCATTTATTGAACCGCTGGCAGGTGCGACGCGTTGAACTCGGGACGATGCGTTTCCTCAACGAAGTGATTCGTGATGGGGCGCAGCGTCGACGGATTCGTCGTTGGTTACTGCTGCTGACACGGATGGCGTTGGTGGCCCTGTTGGCGCTCCTATTTGCGAGACCATTTCTGCCTGGAAGAAGCCAGCGTGATGGTGACCATCTACAGATTGTGCTGGTTGATCGATCGGCCAGCATGGGAATGCCCGGCAATAGCGGTCGGGTGATTGACGATGCTTTGCAAGCGGCCTCCGATGGAATCGCCGAATATGGCGAGGGCACGAACGTGCTGTGGGCGTGGTTTGACGGAAAGGTCGAGCCATTGCCTGCGTCCACGACGCGTCCGACGGCTCCCCGGGCACTCGACGGCGACACCAATTATCTCGCCGCGGTCGAGTGGGCACGCGATCGCATCGGAGCCTTTCCAGAATCGCTCGCCGAGGTCACGATCGTTACGGACCTGCAACAGAGCGGTCTGGCGATCGCCCCCGCTGCGACCGAGTCACTGGGGTTTCCCGACAATGTGCCCGTTCGCATCATCGACGTCGGTCGCGCCGCAGCAAACAATTTGGCGATCACTCAGTTTACACCGCTGCAATCGCGTTTGGAAACGGAAACCGCCGCTCGATTCGCCGCGACGTTGTTTAATTTTGGCAATCTGCCCCAAGAAGAAGTTCCGATGGTCGTGTCGGCATCCAACGGGACTCGCCAAGTCCGATTGAAAAAGTCGATCAGCGTGCCCAGTGGCCAAGCCGAGGATGTGCAGTTTGATTTAGGAAACTTGGATGCGGGTTTATGGAGGGTCACCGCGTCCATCGACGTTGCCGATGACTTGGCCGCCGACAATCGCCGATTGACCGCCGTGCAAGTCGCTGAGCCGCTGAACCTACTCGTCATCGATGGAGGAGCCGCCGATGCCGGTTCAAGTGCCGCGAGTTACTATTTGGCCGCTGCCCTCGGCCGCCACCCACGTCTCCCATTGATCAGTGAAGAAGATGCCGCGCGCCAATCCACTCCCCAGAGTCGCTTTGCCGTCGAGGTGCTGTTCTTGGAGGATGACTCGGTTTCTAACTTGGATGCCCCGAAAAACCCGTTGGTGGTCGTCTCCGACGCCGGCGCCCTGTCCGCTCTGATGATCGAGCGGTTGGAATCCTATGTGAGTGATGGCGGCCGACTGCTGGTGTTCGCCGGCGACTCACTCGACGCCGGGGCGCTCGATGCATGGAATCAATCCAAGTTGGTACCCGGCACACTGCGGCCACCGCAACCCAGTGGCGTGACCCCGTTCCGCATCCAAACCCTTCAACAGCGTACCGACATGCTGTCGCCGTTTGCGGATCCTCAACACGGTGACCTGACCCGGTTGACGTTTCGAAAACGATTGCCTGTCAGTGTGTCCGACCCAACAACGGTGCTGGCACAATTTGACAGCAACCGGCCGGCGATGACCCGACAACGTGTCGGCCAAGGAAGTGTTGTGTGGTTCCTCTCGAGCGCCGACTCGAGTTGGAGTAATTGGACCACCAATCCGCTGTACCTGCCTCTCGTGCAACAAATGGCTGGCGACCTTTTGAATCTCACCGGCGAAGGGCCCATTCGGTTTCGCAGCATTGGGGAACCACTCGATTTCCAACGGCCACCCAGTGTGGCGGTGACTCAGGCTGCCCTCCGTACAGAATCACAACCAGTCGCTGAACCGGTTTTTGAACACGCGGGCTTTGAACAACAGCCCGACGCGTTGTACGTCATCAACGGATCGTCGCGCGAATCGGATCCCACCCGCATGGAAGCATCGGCGCTGGCGGACCATTTTGGTTTGAACCTCGCCGATGCCACTGACCGGGCGCGGGGTCAATCGGTCGCAACGCGAAAGCCGAATGAGCTATGGCCGTGGTTGGCCGCTGCTGCCTGTGTGTTGTTAATAGGCGAGTTTACCCTGGCAAATCGAACGGTGTCATGATGAGCACAATATCAAAACCCATGAATGCACCTGCCGTATCCTGCGAAGTGGCCGAGCGTTTCCACTCGTTGCGGCGACGGTATTTTGTCGTCGACGTGGCGATTGCGACCGTGTTTGCCGCGATCATGATCGGCTGCCTTTGGCTACTGCTGGCGACCGGCGATTTTTTCTGGGAGTGGTCTCAGCGGACACGCACGGTGGCGTTTGTTGGTGGCGGATTGGTGGTCTTTGCGTGGTGGGGGTGGCGGATGGTGACTAGCTTTTCCGGTACGCGTGAGCGTACCTTTGCGAACCGGCTCGAACGCGTCTTCGGTGACTTCGGGCAACGCATCCGAACAGTCCTGGACACCGTCGAAGGCCGCGTCCAGGGGCCTCAAGCGATGTTGGCGGCGCTCGGGCATCAGACACTCGGTCGGTGGGAAACGCTCACGCCCTCCACCCTGATTCCGTCACGAACGTTGGTCCTCGGTGGCGGCGGGTTGCTGCTCGTGTCGATGGCGGCATTGGGCGCGTTCTGCGCCGGGGACGATTGGCGGACGGCCATGCTGCGTGCGCTCGGGAAGGATCTTCCGTACACAACGATGTCGGTCAGCCCCGGGGACGCTCGCGTGCTCGAAGGCAGCGACGTGAGCGTGTCATTGGAACTGCAGGGCCGGATCGATCGCGATGTGGTCCTGCGCTATCGTGATGTACCGGTCGTGGACGATTTCGCTCCCGCAGACAGGGATGCAGCTGACAGGGATGCAGCTGACAGGGATGCAGCTGACAGGGATGCAGCTGACAAGAACACAGCTGACATCGATGCCGAATCGGCTTGGGAGCGTTCGGCCACAATTTCAGACAGTAATTCTCCGTACGTTCCTTGGGTGGAAACGGAACTGTCGCCGATGGAATCGCATCGAGAGCAGTTTCAACTCGATTTGGGCAAAACGAATCACGCGATTGAATATCAGTTTTTGACCAGCATCGGCGAAACTCGTGTCTATCGTATCGACGTCCAACTGCTGATCGAGGCACAACGCATCGAAGTCGCTGTGCAACCTCCGGCCTACACCCAATTGGAGCAGCGAAAGTTCGGCTCCGCAGATGTCGCGGTCTTGCAGTCGTCCGACGTGCAAGTCGTGGTCGAGACGAATCATCCACTGGGCGAGGCTCAATTGGAAATCGGCCCGAAATCCTCGCAGTTGCAACCTGTGTCGATCACCGCCGGAGACGACCCGACACTCTGGACATTTTCGCTGCCTAGCGACGCCTCGTTGGTGTGGCGGTTTTCAGGCAATGGTCGAGATGGCACACCGATGAAGCCCGTTGCGGGACGGATGCGAGTTCGCCAAGATGCTGCGCCACGAATTGCTTGGCGTGATCCTGACGACGAGATTCGTGTCCAATCGCTGGCCGAGCTGCCGATGCGAGCTCAGATCGCTGACGACTATGGCGTCACGTCAGCGGGGATCGTGTTTCAGATCGGCGACAACGATGAGTATGTCTTGACCGATTGGGACGCGTCGGCAGAGGATTCAACGGAGCCTGGCCTGACGACTCGTTTACGATTGGAAGAGATCCTGCCGCTGGAGTCCTTCGCGTTGTCCGAGCGGGACTACATCAGCTATTACGCGTTCGCCGTTGACAATCGAGCCCCGCATCCCCAGCGTGCTGAGAGTGACGTTCGCTACATCGACATCCGTCCCCTCCGTCAGTTCTTCGGCGAGATTGAACTTGAACCGGGCACGGGCGGCGGTCGCATCCTCGTGCAGTTGGATGAACTGATTCGACGACAGCGTTTTTTGATCAATCGAACACGGCGGATGGGCGGTCGGTCCAGCACCGAGTTGGCATCGCAACTCGGCACGCTCGATCGGATGGTTGCCAGTCAAAGTGAACTGGCGGGATTAACGCGGTTTTTGGCGGAGTTTTTGGTATCGCGAGGCAACGACGACGTCGAAGCCCTCAATCAGGCCGAGTCAGCGATGTTGCAGGCCGCTGACTCGCTCGCCGCAGCAAGCTTCGATCTCGCCCTCGCACAAGAACAGGACTCGCTCCGATCGCTTGCCGAAGCTCGTCGCACCCTCGAAATCTTCTTCATTAAAAACCCCAATGCCGCTCAGCAGCGTGCCATGCAGCAGTTCGCACGTCAGATGCAACAAAAACTCCGCCGCGAGCGAGATCGCACCGAACAGGAATTGGCGGATGAACTCGAACAAATCGCCACAGCCCAGTCACAGCTAGGACAACAGGCGCAGCGAATGGCATCATCCACCACCGGCAAGGGATCAGGCGGCAAGTCAACGTCCCCCAACACCGGCTCAACCAAGGGCGGCGACCAAGAAGCAACGCCCGCCGAACCGTCCTCCGCTCAAACCGAGGGCGAACCGCAAACGGAAAGCACCCCCATCCCATCACCGGCCCCACCAGACGCGGATCAGGAACCCGCTGGTGACAACGTGAATAACAGAGGGGAGAATACTGAGGAGGAGGAAGCTTCTGAGCAAGGTAAAAACGCGACCGATGACCAGGGCAACGGCGACGAGCCACAAGACGACGGCGGCCTCGAAACCGGCGAGCCGAGCGAAACCGGCGAGCCGAGCGAAACCGGCGAGCCGAGCGAAACCGGCGAGCCGAGCGAAACCGGCGAGCCGAGCGAAACCGGCGAGCCGAGCGATAACGGCGATGACATGGAGAACGAAGCGGCGCAGGAAATCAGCCACCAGGAGCGTCTCGACGAATTGTTTGCCGGTGAACTGGAGTTGCTCGAACGACTGCGGGCCATCGAAGAGCGGATTCAAGACCGCCTGACCGACTCGCCGCTGCTGCAGCAACGGATGAAAGATGCTCAGGCGGCACTCGATGGACTGGCGTTGTCCGCCCGTGATGGATCGCTCGAATCATTCGGCGCGAACAGTCAGGACACCGCCGATCAACTGCGTGAGATGGGTTTCCAGCTCGACGCGATCTCGGCGACGGAACCGGTCAAGCGAGTCTCGTCACTACGTGACATGACAACGTCGCTGGCCAACATGGAACCGGAACTGGCAGATCAACGCCGCGAGTCCGGCGATGGGGCCAGACGGCTCGGACGCCAATTGCAGCGACGCGCCGAAACCATTGAGGACGTGCTGAAGACGCCGATTCGGGTCGGCGATGTTGAGAGCAGCGAAGTCAGCGACTATCTCGCCCAATTCATCGAGGAGCACGGCTTCCTCGAACAACTCGATGCGACCGAGTCGGCAGCGGAGGAGTATCTCCAAGGCGCGCCGGATGCTCAGCCGCCCGCAGACGATGAAGGTTACGAGCGGGCACGCACGTACGCCGACGCGGCCGTGCAACTCGATCTGTTGTATCGCCAATTGGTCGAACCTCGGTTGGCTCGACTCAAAGCGATTGAGAAACGCGCCAACCTACTCGCTCAAACATTGAGCCAGGGCGGAGAAGCGGCTGAGAAAACGCCCGAAGCCAAGGCGGAAGCGGGAGCACTCAAACGGGAACTCGAGCAAGAGGGGATGAGTGAGTTGGCCGAAACGCTCGCAGGCGAATCGTCCTCGGGAGAAGGCGAATCGTCCTCGGGAGAAAGTGGAGACATTACGGATCCGGAAAGTGGTGACGTGTCTGGGGCAGGGCGATTTTCGCCGACCGACAGCCACACGCTCGCCGGGAGGGCAAATGTGGTTGTGCGTGAACTACGGCGGCGGATCCAGGAAATGATTTTGTTGGAGGTGTCTGCTGATCGCGACGCACCCGTTCCCACACAGTACCGCGGCGCCGTCGATCAGTACTTTCGCGCCATCGCAGGCGATGAGCGTGAGCTGACGGGGGTGCTCACACCATGAGTTTCCACGTGCTCTTCAACCGCTTCGTACCTGCCGAAATCTCTCTGACTTGGCTGCCCGCGTGGCCTCTCAAAGGCTTCATCGCGATCGGTCTGGCGTGTCTGTTGGCATGGGCCATCGTGCGATATTTCTGGGGTCCGTCGCAGGTTCGTCGGCGATGGGGTTTGTGGGCGCTCCGGGCCGCGGCGGTAGCGATACTGGCACTGATCCTGTTCGGACCGACAATCGTCGACGAACGCAGCGGCGCGATCGTGCGGCCGAGCATGCTGTACTTGCTCGACGGTTCGCAGAGCATGCAGCTCGGCCACGACGAAACTCGCTGGGACGAGAGTCTGCGGTTTCTCACCGATGCACAGTCTGCTGCGGGGGCGAGCGAGACAGGCGACGAACAAGCATTCCGATTTGGACATCGCTTGGAACCGCTAGCCCAACCCGCAGACGAGAAATCCGATGCCCCGGCGTCACTCACCCTGACGTCGAGTTCCGCAGGCACCGACGATACCGGCTCGATCGCGCCGCCCGACGCCTCGGATTCCCGGTTGGGCGAAGCCCTGCGTCAGCTACTCCCACAGGTCAACGAACGTCAAACGGCGGGCGTCGTGATGTTCTCGGACGGTCGTGTTCGCGGAACGGAATCGGTCGAACGTTTGGCGGAGTTATTTGCCGCTGCAAAGGTGCCACTGCATGTCGTCCCGGTGGGTCGTGCGAGCGGGAATGGCGACATCGCGGTCGTCTCGTTGGTGGTGCCGTCTCGAGTCCGCAAGTACACCGAAAATGAGCTGCAGGTCTTTCTTCGCAGCTACGGTTTCACCGGACAACAAACCACGGTGCGGATTGTCAGTCGCACCAAAATTTCAGAGCTCGACTCGGCGACGTTGGCGACCGTACCGATCACCCTCAGTGGCGGCGCGCAATCCGTTTCGCTGAAGTTTCGCGTCGATGAGCAACCTGAGGACTTGGTCGTCATCGTTGACCCGTTGGTCGGAGAAGTTACCGAGCGAAATAACCGAGTCGAAACTCACGTTGACATTGATCGCACGAAAGTTCGTGTCCTGTACGTCGAAAATGCGGCGACAGCAACCCGCTCGTCGCCCAGTTTCTTATCCCAGATCCTGTCCTTTGGCGGGTCCCCATCGACCTCTGCGCAGGCGGACGTCGTCACGGTTCAAAGTGCACTGCAGTCCGACGAAGATATCGAGTGCGCGGTCCTCACCAGCACGGGTGGTCGTTCCCCGAGTGGGCTGCGCAGCGGACCTTCGAATTCCGAGCTGATCGGGTTCCCCAAGACGCGGGCGGAGCTGTTCGCGTATGACTGCGTCGTGTTCAGTGACGTCAGCCCCAGCATCTTGGATGACGAGCAAGTCGGTTGGTTGGCACAGTGGATTGAGGGCCGGGGCGGCGGTTTGATTGTCGCCGGTGGGGACGCGTTGATGCTCGCGGATTGGTCGGATTCCGCTCTGCTGCCGCTGCTGCCTACAACCCTTGAAGATCGCCCACGCAGCTATCCACAGCCGCGCGACGTGGATGTCACGCTGGCGCAGCATCCGATCTGGCGGTTGCGCTGGGAGCAGGCAGCAAACGATCAACTCATTGCGGCATTGCCACCACTTTCGGAAAGCGGGTCCGTCGCGAGTGCCAAAGCGACCGCCGACGTACTGGCGAAAAACCGCGATGACGGAACGCCCGCGATGGTTGCCCATCGCGTCGGTCGCGGACGCGTATTGGTATCGACGGCCTCCCTCGGTGGCACCGCATTGACGGGCTTGAGCGAGCACTGGGGGCCGCAACCCGAACGCGTCGCAGCCAAGTTCTGGCGGAATTTGGTCTACTGGGTAACCGAGGGTTCGTCGACCGGTCGGCGACGCCTGGTCGCCAATTCCGACAAGCAGTTCTATCGCCCCGGTGAACCACTGTCGATTCTTGCCAGGGCGTATGATGAGGGCGCCCGGCGGACGAACAAGTATGCTGTTTGGGCCATGTTCGAGCCCGCTTCCCTAGACGATTTATCGCTCTACTCCCCACTGCTATGGCCCGATAACGTCGTGCGCGAGAGTGGCGAGGTGAGCCCGCGATTGGCGTGGGGTGAAGAGCTGATGCTCAACGCCGACCCGACCGATGAAGGTTACCGATTGGATTTGGTGCTCAGCGAAAGCAGCGGTGTCGGCGACGGCGGTTTGCGAATCGAGATGACGGCATACGAAGGAGTAAGCTCCCAATCGGCATTCGATCATGGGACGCAAGTCGACAGCACTTCACTCGCCATTCAGATCTTGAGCGACCCGTTCGAACAGCAAAATCCATTACCGAATCATGAGCTGCTGGCACGCCTGGCGTCGCTCTCAGGCGGCGACGTCTTAAATCAACCGCATCAATTGGCAGAACTACTAAGAGACCGCAAAGAGACCATGGGCCCACCCCATCGCGACCTTACGCCAGCGTGGAGTCAATGGTGGCTATGGTTGACATTACTCGGTTTACTGACCACAGAGTGGGTCTGGCGCAAGACAATTGGACTATAAACTTCGAGGTATATTGATAAATGGCAAAAATCACCAAAGAACCCACCGGGGCCGAACTGGCTATTCTGGAGCAACTGTGGGAACACGGTCCGTCAAGTGTGAAAAATCTGTCGCAGTCGTTGTATGGTGCCTCCACACCGTCGGATATTGCGACCGTACAAAAACTGCTTTCGCGACTGGAGGCGAAGAACTATGTCGACCGGGATCGAAATGAATGGCCGCATCTCTTCCATGCGGTTGTCGCCCGTGAGGAATTGATCACCCAGCGACTGCAAACCACCGCCGACGAACTGTGCGATGGCACGATGTCGACGCTATTAAATCACTTGGTGGGTTCAAAGAAATTCACATCGAACCAGCGTGATCATCTGCGAAAACTGCTCGATGACCTGGACGCCGAATGATGTTCACTGCGCAGACCGTACTGGGCAACCTATTGATCGCGACACTGATCGGTGGGCTTGCGTGGATTGTCGGCCGATCGGGTCGGCGGGCGGTGCTGGCGCACCTGTTGTGGGTCGCGTTCCTGATCAAACTCATCACGCCGCCGCTGGTACTGCTACCGATCCTGCCCCGTCACTCGGACTGGTTGGTGGGCTTCCACTGGTGGCTCGGATTGGGCAGCGTCTGGTTGGCGGGGTTCGCGTTCTTCGTCTCGCGTGGCATGGTCCGTTCGATCCGTTTTCATGTGCTGATCAAACGTGAGGGAACCCTCGATCCGAAAGCATCTGCATTTGTGGCGTCGCTGTTAGCGAGCACTGACTCCATGAACCGTTCGGGCGTTGGCCCCGATTGCGCCCCCACAGAACCGGGGCCAACGCCCAAACGGATGACACTTCTCTCCCGATTCAGGCTGCATCAGCGACGTCGCACGGGCCCCGAAGTCATCCGACTGCCGCTACGACTGTCCCCGATGTTGTTCGGGTTTTCGCTGCGTCCGGTCATCGTCTGCCCGGAGCCGTTATGGGCCGTCTTGTCGGAATCCGAGCAGCACGCGTTTTTGGCGCATGAGACCGCTCACTACTATCGCTACGATCATTGGGTGCGTTGGCTCGAGTGGCTGGTGGGCTGTCTCTATTGGTGGTTCCCCGGTGTCCATCTCGCTCGGCAACAACTCGAGCGGCATGAGGAGGCATGTTGCGATGCCTGGGCAGTCGCCCGGCTCGACTCGACGCCGCGTCATTACGCCGAAGCACTGTTGCGGGTGGTCGATTTCATCAGCGAGCACGCCATCGGGATGCCTCGGCTTGCCAACGGCATGCGGCCGACCGATTCGCTCGAAGAACGCATCCGGCTGCTGATGTGCAGGCGAGGGCTCGTGCAGTCTGCCGCGCCGCTGAACCTGGCCGCAGGAATAGGATGCGTGCTACTGCTGCTGGTCCACCCTGCTGTGAGGCCGACGCGATCCGTCGTCACCGACAGTGCCAAGACGCATCCATTGGTTACCGGCGAGATCGCCGCATCGGTCGCAAGCCCGATACAACCACCGCCGGTGATCGATGCATTGCCGGACGGCTTGCCCGAAGCGCCCCGTGGATTCTGGAACGCGCCGCCACCGCGACGCTGGGCGAACTTTGCCCTCAGCCTGCCGGGCGCCCATTTGGTCGCGGATGTGGATCAAGGCATTCGCATCGATGGCGAGCAATACCCGCCCATCACATTCTCCAACTCGGAAGTCTCAGCGGTCGTCGAAATACCTTCGACACGGCGAGTGGTGATCGGAACCGCGTCCGGTACCCTTCGCTTGTGGGATCTGACCGCCGGCACGCCCGTCTCGCTGATCGGCAAACATGCCGGCGGCGTCACGAGCGTGGCCTACCATGCGGCCCATGGCTTGGTATCAGGCGACTCATCGGGTTCAGTCAACCGCTGGGATTTGCAGTCCGGACAGATTCTGGCGAGTTGGTCCGATTCGAAACAGAGTATCCAGTCGATTCGTTACGCCGCGGATGGTCGGACCATGATGATTCTGACAGGCGGATGGCGTCACTGCGGCAATGATCAAACCGCTCATCTTGTCGACAGTCGCTCGCTCGCGGCCATTCGATCCTGGCCCGTCCATTGCCCTGCGGCGATCGTGATGGAGCGGTCTGAGAGCGGCTGGGTTGCCGTTGACTGGTCGGGAAACGTACGTCAATTGGAAACCGACACCCTCGCCGACACCCTGTCGAAAGACTATGTATCGTCCCTGGTTTTGTCCCAGGACACCCAACCAAACGCAGAGAATTTGCAATGAGATATTCCCGCTGGATCACCCTAGCGATTTGTTTGGCCAGCCTACCCGTTTTCGCGGACGAGACGGCCGTTCCCGAGATACTGAATCCCGATGCAACGACTCCTGATGCAACGACTTCTGATATCGCTCCGGCCCCGCCGTCCTGGCTGCTCGTCGCCTGTGGATTGCCGGGCGACGATGCCCATCGTGAGCGTCTGAGCGGCGCGTTCGAACAAATCATGACGGCAGCGACTTCGGTGCTGCGAGTTCCGGCAGACAACGTGACGGGTCTGGTCGGCGACGAAGCGATGCAGGATACACTCAACGCGACACTCGATCGCACGCTGGAAGTTTGCACCCGCGAATCGCTTCAAAATGCCATTACAAAATGGTGCGACACCGTGCCCGCCGATGCGGATTGCTGGATCCTCTTGCTCGGCCACGCCGATCTCTACGCCGGCAAAAGCCGGTTCAACGTCCTCGGCCCAGACCTGGACCAGATCGAGATGGCCGCTTGGCTGAAACCACTCGCGGCAAAGCGTCAAATCGTGTGGGTCACCCTGCCGGTCAGCGGATTTTGGCTCAAACCGCTCGCCGGCGCGAACCGGATCGTGGTCAGCGCAACCGAAGCCGATCAGGAATACACCGGTACCGAGATGCCCTACGCCCTGGCGGACGTGCTGACCGGTCGTGGTGAGCATGAACAACTGAGGGACGTCGATGGTGACGGCGAACTCTCGCTGTTTGATTTGTACGTCGTCGTGAATCTGGAGGTTCACGGACGTTTCAAGTCGCTCGAACGCTTGCAAACCGAACACGCGCAACTGGAGGACAACGGCGACGGTCGCGGCAGTGAAGTCCAAACACCCTACATTCCTGTCGATCCACCGGAGAACGAAGAGATCGAGGAGGAAGAGAATGCAAACAACTCGGAGGAGGCGCCGCCAGTGGACGAAGATGAGCAGGCCGCTCCGGCAACGGAGTCCCTCCCCGCCCCCAAACCGATCACGAATGAATCCATGGACGGCTACCGCTCGCGTCGGGTGCTGCTCGACGAACCTGCCGACCAATAGAGTCGCGGAGCGTCGGCAGCCTATCGCCGGAGGCGTGGGCCCTCTTCGTTACCCACAAATCGAATGACGCCGAAGGCGTTACAGCCAATGATCCGGTGGTCGAGCGAATCACACTTCTGCCCATCCTTCAACACCGAATACGAATCATGAAACGAACCATTTTAATCGGGATCACCTTGGCCACGTTGTCTCTGGGAACAACGTGCCAAGCTCAGGACAACGCTGCAGCGTCTTCGGCGGATCCCACCAACGAGCGTGCCGAGATGCTCTCAAAGCTATTTTTAGAACAAGCCGCATCACTGGAGATTTTGCCTGTCGACGGCAACAAAGCGTTTCAGCTCGTTCGCTCACCGTTGTTGCGTTTCGCCACGGAAGGGACCGTTTTCGGCAGTGTCTTTGTGTGGGAAGATGCCGCATCACGACTGGCGCTGATCGGTACGATCGGTTCGCTACCCATCAATGGCACGGACATACAGTTTATCGAACTGCATCTATTGAAACCCGAACGAATTTCACCGGCGACCATTCCCGGCTATCCCACCAAACGCTGGGATCCGGACATTGACGAACTGCAACTCAGTACGTTTGACGATGCACCAGCGGTTGCTGCGAACGCACGGATGCGGTTGACCCAGATGCGATCGCTGGCGAGACAGTTCAGCGCGCAGATGATTCATGACGGTCAAACGAATCAACTGCGTCTGTTGCCGCATCCACTTTATCGCTACGCCGACTCGACACCAGAACGTGACGGCGCATTGTTTGCTTTCGTATGGGACAACGGCACGGATCCGGAATTGGTTTTACGGATCGAAGCGGCGTCGAAAAATGGCGTTCCGGCGTGGAACTATCAACCCATTCGCTTCACATGGCGTGAACTCAAACTGCAACTCAAGGGAAAGGACGTGTGGCAGCGGGACGAGTTTTTCGATCGCGACTCGCCGCAGCAAAAAACGCCCTACCTGACCGGTTTGACCAACCCTGTGCCCTAACGGGCTGTGCATTCAATCAAAGCTCGACCGGCGATGGTGAGCCGAATGCCGTCAGGCATCGAGTAACGCAAACCACCCGGAAGCTCACACAAATCGGTTGATGGATGCGGAGCGCATGATCTCGTCATGGGCTTCGTTTCGGTGAACCTCCACGGAAACGAAGCGTTCGGGACAATGGTCCCAAGCTACGTGTTGGCTTGGCCCTTGATCGTTCGCTGCGCGACTTCCCAAGCTTCGACGAGGTGATCGGCGTACTGAGCGGATGAGAGCAGCACCGCCGCTGCTTCGGGAGTCGCTTCGATTTCAATCAGCCACGCGGCGTTGTAGGGGTCCGCATTGATGAGTGAGGGGTCACTGAGCACATCCTCGTTGATCGCGGTGAGGGTTCCAGGCAGCGGTGTAAAGAGGTCGCTCTCAGCTTTCTTACTCTCGATGGAGCCGATCGACATGCGAGGCGTGAGGGGTGCGGGTGCGTCGACGATCCATTCCAGAAAGTAGACGTCCTGCAGCAGTCGCACGGCATAGGCCGTCAAACCAAACCGGTACCGCAGCGGCGTCGCCACATTCTCCGGTGCGGGCATTGGCAACGCCCACATATGATTTTTTGCGTAGAGGTAGCCGGTAGGGAATTCGGCATCGAATTCACCCATCGCAAACGTGAACGACTCAGCCATCGGTTTCGCCGTGCACGTAACCTTGCGGGAAGACGCGTTCGAGTTTGCTGCCGGTGATACGTTTCCATAAACCGGTGCGACCGACCACGGTGCCCACGCGGGTTACTTCCACGGTCAGCTCGTCGGCAGACAGTTTTTCAATTTCTGCCGCGTCGGATTCGCTCACCGTGAAGATCAACTCAAAATCTTCACCGTCACTCCACGCGTGCTGCAGTGGCGTGCGGCCGCTCGCGGCGGACATTTCGATGGCGGCATCGGAAATCGGAATGTGTTCGAGGTCGAGTTCGGCCCCCACACGACTGGCGGCGAGCAGCCGATCGAGGTCGAGACTGAACCCGTCGCTGATGTCGATCGCGGCGTGAACCTGGGCGTGTTGCCGCAGACGTTTTGCGAATTCGACGCGTGGGGTGGGCCGCAGATGGCGACCGAGCAGACTGCCGCCGAGCGAACCGGTGACGAAGATGGCGTCACCTTCTTCGGCGCTGCTACGCAGCCATGGATCGGTGACGGTGCCGAGCATGCAGACGCTGATCGCAAGTGGTCCATCGTAGGTCGACAGGTCTCCGCCCGCGATGGCGATATTGAACTGACCGCAGGCTTCGAGAATACCTTCGTAGACTTCACCGGCGATTTCGGTCGCGTTGTGGGCGGGGAGCGCCAGCGTGACGAGCGCTGCGGTCGGTGTGGCCCCCATCGCGGCGATGTCACTGAGGTTGATCGCGATGGACTTGTAGCCGATCGATGCGAGCGGTTGAGACTGGCTGTCAAAATCGACCCCGTCGATGATCTGGTCGGTGCATGCGACTTGTTGCACGCCGGGGCCGCCCGCGGGCGAATCCATGATGGCGGCGTCGTCACCGATACCGACTGCGACAGCGGGCAGGCTGCGGGTACGACCACGCAAATAGGCGAGAAAGGATTGTTCCATGTTGGCTCAGTCGTGCTCTTTCAGCAAAGATTCGTTCAGCGGAGTTTGGGGGCCAGACGCAAGAGTTCCAGTACCGCGTCGGCTGCCTCGTGGCCTTTATTGCCGACGTTGCCACCGCTGCGCTGGATCGCTTGTTCGAGCGTGTTGCAGGTCAACAAACCAAAGCCGACGGGCCGGCCGCTACTGATGCTCTGATTCATCAACGAGGCGCTGACGGTACGGTTAATGTGTTCGTCGTGCGTGGTTTCGCCCCGGATGACACAGCCCAATGCGATCGCCGCCGCAACGTCGGCGTGCTGCAAGGCTTGCTCGACGGCCCAGCACAATTCCCAGGCACCGGGGACACGGATAATCCAGTGACGCTCCGGGGCGATACCGGCCTGCGTCAGGGTTTCGACGGCAGCTTCGCACATCGAATCACAAATGCCTGGATTGTAACGACTGACGACAACTGCGATCCGCCCGGAGGGCAGCGGACCGGTCATTCCATCAATGGATGCTGACACGGATTGAGATCTCTTGGTGGGTATCGTTGGTGGGTGAAAGCGGGGTCGTACTACGGTGATTCCGGTGGAATACTCATCAGGAACTCGACATTGTTTTGCGTCGCGGCGAGTTTCTTGGTGAGTGTCATCATCGCTTCGGTGGGCGAAAGTTCGGCGAGCGAGCGGCGGAGCGTTTGGATCCGCTGATATTCATCGGCATCGAAGAGAATTTCCTCGCGTCGGGTGCCGCTACGGTACAGATCGATCGCGGGCCAAACCCGCCGGTGGACGAGTTCTTGATCGAGCACAATTTCAAGGTTGCCAGTCCCTTTGAATTCTTCGAAGATGACATCGTCCATACGGCTGCCGGTATCGACCAGCGCGGTGGCCAGGATCGTGAGCGACCCCCCCTCCTCGACTTTGCGTGCCGAGCCGAAAATGGATTTTGGTTTTTGCATGGCACCCGCATCCAAACCACCACTCAAAAGCTTGCCGGTCGCTGATTCCACGTCGCTATTGTAGGCTCGCGCCAAACGCGTGATCGAGTCGAGGAAAATGACGACGTCGGTGCCCGACTCCACCATCCGCTTGGCTTTTTCGACGACCATCTGAGCGACTTGGATGTGTCGCGATGCCGGCTCGTCGAACGTGCTGCTGATCACCTCACATTGATGCGAACGGATTTCCCGCTCCATGTCGGTGACCTCTTCGGGTCGTTCATCAATCAGCAACACGAACACATAGGCGGACGGATAATTCGCCAACACGCCACGGGCGAGTTGTTGCATCAGGATGGTCTTGCCCGCGCGCGGTGGGCTGACGATCAGACCGCGTTGGCCGAATCCGATCGGCATAAAGAGATCGACCACGCGTGTGCTCATCTCGTCGACCGCGTGTTCCATCACGATACGGGTGCGAGGATGCAGCGGCGTGAGTTCATCAAATGGGACTTGCCGACCACGCCGTGATGGTTCGCTATGGTTGATCGCTTCGATCCGCAACAGCGCGAAATATCGTTCGTTCTCTTTCGGCGGGCGGATTTGCCCAGCGACATGGCTGCCGGTATGCAGTCCAAAGCGTCGGATCTGACTCGGCGAGACGTAGATGTCGTCGGGACAGGACAGATAGTGGTACTGCGCACTGCGCAGAAAACCAAACCCGTCGGGTAGGATTTCGAGTGTGCCCTCGCCGTACATCAAACCGTTGGCACTCATCTTCGCCTTGAGCAAGCGAAAGACGAGCTCCTGGCGGGCAATGCCGGCGACATCCACCAGTCCAGCCTGCTCCGCCATCGCGATGAGCTCAGGATGCGACATCTGTTGCAGCTGAACCAAATTGACCGGCGAGCCATTGGCATCGGGTTGCGGAATCCCGACGCGGCCACCAGCCTTGGTGACTTCGCTGACAATTTCTTCGGGCAGAGAGAGAGGATCGCGTTCAGCGTCGAGTTCGCGCACGCGCTGATCGACGGCTTGATCGGGATGGCGCATACGGGGCGGTCGACGGCGCGAGTCACGCGCCGACCGAGACGGGGTGGAAGAGTCCATGAGGAGGAGAATCGGTCGGAGGGGGGGCGAGGAGAGAGGAGCATGTCAGATGCCTGGTTTGGAAAAGACAGGCGGCATCCGGGAGGGGTTCAGGGCAGGCCGAGTACGGCCCCCCTATCACATTAACATTAGTCTACCTGACGGGGCACCGTTCGCCAGCCTCTTTTTTGCGTTCTTGGTCACTGGGTTTCGACAAACACCCTTGCCGCATTTAAATCGGGGCCATTTTCAGCAATTCGGGCTGCCTGCCGATGCAAAACATCTCGATTACTTGGGGGAAAATGCGGTTTGAGCAGAATAGTGGGATTGCCAGCGATCATTCGGCTTCTGAGCATTTTGGCGGATTTACGGTTTCCTCCAGTAATCCGGCTAAGCCTTTGGGGGTGTCCTGGCCGATACTACCTGCACAACCCGATACGAAAGGCACACAACAGCGTGCCGGATTGTGGTTTGATTTAAGTGACCCGCAGCCACGCGGGGCAGAGTCGATGATGGGAGCAGCATCAACCTCACCGGTTGGTGTTCCCCCGTGATCGGCTCTCAAGGCGCGGGCGGCAACTCCTAGCATGACGGTGGAAATACGATGTCGGTACGGAAGCTGACGACGAAACTGACGATGTTGCTGGTCTTGGCGACCGGAGGCGTCTCCGCATCGGCACAAGATCACAACCATGCACTTGCGGATCCGTTCGCATTTGACCCGGACTTTCAGTGGTTCGAGCCGGTCTACGACGCAGACATCCTCGACATGAAGCCCAAGAAACGGGCTCACACGGGATGGTACGCTACGTACGATCGCATCAATTTGTACGGCTCACGGCCGTCCGAGAGTGATGACATTGGTGATGGCAATCGGCTCGATTCCGGTGGCGGCCAACGTTATGAAGTCGGGTACATGCGACCTGACCAGGACACGGGGATGTTGTTCACCTACATCCAGAACGAAGCCACCGCGGCTGATTCACTGATCGTGGATCGACTCAACCGAATCAACGGTGCTGACTTCGATGGAACGCCAACGTACCCTGACCCCAACCGTTTTGGTGCGGACGTGTTCCGCGACCCCGACGGCAACGTATTGGGGTATGGGACTCGGTTTTATAACATCGGGTTGACGCTCAACTCCATGCACATGAGAAGCTACGAATTGAGCAAAACCTGGCGAATGGAACCGTACCATTATGGCGGCATCCTCGAACCGATGCTGGGGGCTCGTTTCATCCGGGCTCAAGATGCGGCATCGCTCCAGACCTATGGCTATACATTTGATGATGCTGCTCTGGCGAACATCGGCATCGGCACATCACCCTATGTCCAGCTGATCCCGAATCCGCCCAACCTCGATCCCACACCGATGGATCGCCTGAACACGTACGCTGTGCAAATTCAAAACGATATGTACCTCATGCAAGCAGGCTTTCGATACTTCAAGTACCAAGATCGGTGGCGATACTCAGCTGAATTCAGAGGCTTCACCGGCGTTAACTCGCAGGCTTACTCGAACCGACGCAGCGAAGCGACCACGGTCTACGACAGTTTTGAAGAGTCCGCCACCGTGGTTTTGGATACCACAACGACGAGTACGACTCAGTTCGACAGCAACAGCGAGTTTGTGATCGGGTTCGACGGCCGAACCGAAATCGGCTATCAGTTGACCAAATTGATCAACGTGCGATGTGGTCTCCAAGTCATCGATATTGCTCGTGGGGTTTGGCGTTCCAGCCACAACCTGACCGAGCAGACCGGTGGGCTTTTGACACCATCGATCGAAACGGGACGGAAAGATCAAGGCTACGTCGCCTTCGGTTACACATTCGGTATCGAACTGAATCGATAAGCTCATTCCTGGCGAGGCATCGCCAGGGCATGCAGACTGACCACGCTGCCTACGGCGATCATCGCCAAACCTAGCCAGCGAGGTGGATGCACACGTTTGGTTGGATTGGGATGAACTTGCAACATCATGTTGTCAAGCGTGTTCTCAGGAGCAATGGCGGCCTTGCGGCTCACCTTTGCTAGCGTTCGTGTGGTGTTTTCATTGAGCACGAACGAATCAATCATCCGGAACTGAGCTCCTAACAAAACGAGCAGCACCCCGATGAGGAAGCAGTGATTGCGATTCATTTTCATGGGTGCGTTCCGTCCGGGAAGAGTGATTAAGCCAGTTCCAGCTTGGTCAAAAGCGCGTGGGCGACACCCCTCGCGATTGCTTGGAAAAACGTAGCCCGATGGGCACACGCTTCAACGAGTTAGATCGACGCGATATCGGCGTCAGTAGCAATGAGGATCCCCGATTTTGCTTTGTCGCGATTCTCTGATTTGCTGCTATGATGGCGAATGGACCGTTTGTTCTGGTCCTAACGATCCTTCTCTCGTGACGTATTTCCAGAGGCTGCCCCGTGTCGATCGTGCTGTTGATCGACGGATACAACGTGATTGGGCCGGTCGCACCGCCCGGCCGTGGTGCGACACTGCGTTGGCTGGAGACCGAACGCCAACGATTGCTCGATCGCCTTGTCGAGCATCTCGACGAAAGCGTGCGACTGCGAACGTGCGTGGTCTTCGATGCCAAGAACGCTCCGAGGCATCGCGCATCTCAATACCTGCATCACGGCATCGACGTCAGGTTCGCCGTCGAGTACCCGGAAGCGGATGATCTACTCGAAGAAATCATCGCCCAGCACGCGGCGCCCAAGACACTCAGCGTGGTGTCGTCGGACCATCGGATTGCGAAAGCGGCACGACGACGGCGGGCAGGATGCTACGACGCAGTCACCTGGCTCGACCATCTGCTCGATGGGAACACGCAATTAATCAAAGTTCCCAAAGCGGCAAAACGACAGCCTCCGCACGCCCCCATCTCCACGATCACTCCGGCCGCAGGTGCACAGCCTGATGGCATCGACCCCATTGACGCCCAAGTCGAATCCATGATCAGCGACGACGTGCTCGAAGCGTTGCTGGGCAAGCTCAAATAGGCTAGCGCGGGACTGCCCAAACATTGGGATATTGTGGCCGAACGCTCCGCGGTCGGGAGGGTCGACCGCGGAGCGTTCGGCCACAATATCGGACAGTAATTCCCCGCTCGCTCCTTAGCCGTTTGCGGTCGTTGGATGCCTTCGGTCGCGGTCACCCCCACAAAACGGCGTCCCTAAAACGCGACGAATGACCGACAGGGCAAACGCCGAGTCACACCCAAGAATTGAGAGAACCAGCCTCCCGCCCCCCAAAAAGCCGGGGGCTACTTACGCGTGACGATCCATAGGTTCACCTCACCGACCAACCGCGGCGGACCGGGTGCATCGGCCGTCGATTCGAGCTCAATCTCGAGTTCGTTGTGATCGGCCAGCCGGCCGTCGAGGCTCAATCGCAGCGAGGCTTCCACGTTTTGCTCCGATCCGCCCTCGTCCGCATCAGTCTCGGTACTGATCGCGAGCGAGTTAACGCGGATTTCAACGATTTGCCCGGCCGCGGCCCCTACTTCGAGCAGCACCCGTTCGCCGGATTCGATCCCGCTGGGCCGATGAAATTGACGGCGATAGATCACGCGGTGAACGAGATTCGCGTCCTCAGGGCCCCCGTCGGTATCGCCGGGCTGTCGATCAGGAACGTCGACACGATGTGGATGGGCAGCGACCGACTCGCGATCTCCCGGGGAGGCAGCACCACCCCCCGGACGCACCGAGTGGTCATACCTCTGCCACGGTTTCCGCAGTCGAATGCGATGAGCCATCTTACGCTGGATCATAGGCACCGCGGCCCATGCCTCGTCCACGCGGCATGTACGCACACAGCGCAATCCCGAGAAAATACAGGACCATCAACGGAAGGGCCAAGGCGATCATGCTCGTGACATCTGCGGGCGTGACCACCATCGAGATGATGAAAATCACCAGCGTCGCGATCCGCCAACTACTGATGTAGTCCTTGGTTTGGATCAAATCGATGCGTTGTAAAAACAACATCACCAATGGCAGCTGGAAGGCCACACCAAATCCGAGCGGCAGCATCAACACGAAATTCACGTAGTACGACAAACGCGGTTCGATCTCGACGTCCATGCTGCTGTTGAAATCGAGCAGAAACTTCAACACGTACTGCAACACCAGGAAAAACGCGAGGGACACGCCCGCGACAAACAATGTCACGCTGAATGGCAAGTACACGTGAACGTAGCGTCGTTCATGGGAGTGCAGGCCCGCGGCGACGAAATTCCACAGGTGATAAAAAATCATGGGTGAGGCCAACACTGCTCCCACGATCAATCCGGCTTTGAACCAAATCATGAACGTTTCCTCTACTTTCAACGAGCTGACCCCCCGTTCGCTCCGCCGGAACTGGATCGTCGGCACCATGGCGTCTGGATTGGGAACCTCGCCGATCGCCGCGATCAGGTCCGCGGTAAAAATACGACGCGTCGAATCGAGTGCCGCAGCCGTTGCTGTGTCGCTCGGGCCAGCATCCGGCTCAGCACCGCTCGCTGCGCCAGCACCTTTCGGGGTCAACGGTGCTTTGTCGCTGTCCATCAATTCCGCTGCAGCGGACTTACTCAGTGGCTCGGGCAGCGCGTAAATCAGTTCGGCGACGAGCGAGTTCTGGATTAGAAACTCGTGCAACCGCTCGACCTCGGGATCTTCGCGATTGGGGAGGCCAAGCAGCACGAGATCGCGATCAGCGTTGTACTTCACAATCGCCTGTTTGAGCGGCTCCTGCACATAGCGAACCACCCGACTGGCGAATATCAGCCCGAAGGCCAGGCCGATCGCGAGCCAAATGATGGCTTTGACCAGTGTACCGCGAAGTTCATCAAGGTGCTCACGCACCGTCATGGTCGAATTGTCAAACAGGTCGTCTTTGGGGCGAGCCAGGGCGTCCACGGCAGTCTTTATCGAAAAAAGGAAGGTCGACTTGTATCTCACGAATCTACTAGTTTAACTGTTTCCAGCAAAGTCGCACGATCACTTTGCGATTCCGTCGTCTTCGATTTGGAAAAACGCTCTATGAATGCTCTCCCCTCGACCGATCACGTGTCCCCCCACACGTTGGAAGGAAGCCGAATTCTCGCTTTTGTGGGGGAAATCTACGAGGATCTCGAACTCTGGTACCCTAAATTACGACTGATCGAGGCCGGCGCGGAGGTCGTCGTCGCCGGGCCGGACGCCGGGGCGACCTATCAAGGGAAGCTAGGCTATCCCTGCGTCAGCGATGTGGCGATCTCCAGCGTCCAGAGCAACGATTTTGACGGATTACTCGTGCCGGGCGGTTTCATGCCCGATAAATTGCGCCGCGATCCCGACGTGCTTAGGCTGGTCCGTGAATTCGACGCGGCGGGCAAGCCGATTGCGGCGATCTGCCACGGCGGGTGGATTCCCATTTCCGCAGGTGTCTACCGAGGCGTTCGTGTCACCGGTTCGCCAGGCATCCGGGACGACCTCGTCAATGCCGGAGCAGTATTTGAGGATGCGGCGGTGGTCGTCGATGGACATCACGTTTCCAGTCGTCGGCCCGACGATTTGCCCGATTTTTGTCGGCATTTCCTCGCGTTGCTCGTCGCTGGGCGTTGACACGCGGGAAGCCGGGTTCGTATAGACGGATCATCCGACCCCTGACGGCCCCGATTTGTTTCCCCCACCTACTTTTCGACGAACGAAGCCCTCCGCGATGAAATCTTCGAAGTTCGAAATGCAACTCGCCGGGCTCCTCGTCGCCGGGCTCATCGTTTCGGCAGGCACCGGTTGCTCGCTCTGGAATTCGGGCGCATGGTCGGAATCCGCTCTCTTGCCAGGGTCCAGCGATCCAGCTGACGACGCAGATCATCAGATCGTCCCGGCGCGACACAACAGCTCCACGCTCACCCATAAAAGCAGCGACACGATTTCGCTGGCGGTAGAATTTCGTCACGTTCCCTCATCAGAACTCGGCGAAACAATGTGGCGTAGCATCGACGAAACCGTCTTTGATGCGCGTGTTCGGCAAGCTTGGCTGGCAAACGGACTGCGCATTGGGATACTCAATGAGCTGGGAGGTGCGGCGAACCATGCCAGCGGCCAAGACGCGTCTCAGCTCGACCCGGTCAATGAACTGTTCGCGGGAGCCAAAATACTCGGCGCCCAACCCGATGGGCGCGAGACCGTTCCGCTGCGTCCGTCCCGGCGTCACGAATTACCCCTGGCCCCAGCACTCGGTGCGACTGAAACCGTACTCTTGCAAAATACCGGCGGCTTGACCGGGCGCGCACTGGACGCCCCTCAATTGCTATTAGCGCTCACGGCCGAGAATGGACCGCGACACGGTCAGTCTCAGATACAAATCCGCCCCGAAATCCAGCACGGTGCCGTCCATCAGAAATTTATTAGCAGCGACACAGCCGTCCGCATCCAAGCCGGTCGCGACCGCTGGGAACTCAGCGAGCTGAATCTGACTTGGGCCGCCCAACCGGGCACCACGCTGGTCATTGCCCCGGTCGTGCAGCCGGACGAGAGCGAGCCCACGTTCGGTCTCGGTCGCCAAATGCTACGAGATTCTGACCATCTCGTGGATGATCAACACATCGTCGCATTTCTGCAAATTGCCAAGCCTTAGTTTTGAAAGGGCGGATGCTTTCGAACGAGGACTGCATGCTCTACGACCAAGTGCTCGGGGCAATGCTACAGCGCATCAATGATGCCGACACATCGGTGCTTTCCGGTGTACCTTCTGGTTGGAGCACACCGAGCGGCGGTGGAAAACACTTGATTTCTGATTACGAGATCGATTCACGGGGACGCACGACCCAGCAACTGGGTCCTGTCCACACGATCGACATCGGCGGCACGGCCACTGCGGTGCGACGTGCTCACTGGACAGTTTACAAAGATGCTGAGCACGCGACCTGGACCGCCAGCGGCTACGCCACCGGAACGGCACCTGCTTACACCTACACGCTGATCAACCCGGTCAACATCCAGCAACGGGATGCACGCGGGAATATTCTGGAGCAGATCCAAGTGCCGCGTGGATCGACCTTGGGCCGTCTGCAGCCCACCGATACGTTCTCGCAAGCGTCGTTCACGAGCTGGACGACTTGGCAGTACACCGATTGCTGCTTAGTCTCATCGACACGTGTCTATCACACCATCCCGGCCTCTGGCGAAGGAACCAGTGGGACCAATTACGACCAAACAACCTACGGCTACGATAGCCAGAAGCGGCAGAACCTGCAGATTTCGCCCGGCGGCACGATCAGCCAACGTGTTTACGATGTTCGCGACAACGTCGTGGCGATCTTCGTGGGCACCAATGACACGGGGTCCACCGAGTCCGACCCGACCGGCGGGGGTGCCTCGGGCAACAACATGGTGCAGGTCAGTGGCTCTGTCTTCGACAACGGCAATGACGGGGGCGATAACAACCTCACCAGCCAGATCGCTTACGTCGATGGCGTCAACACCCGCACCACCGCGTTCACCTATGACTGGCGCAACCGCCGGGTAGACACCAACGGGGAGCTCGATGCCTTTGGTCGGGTTACCTATGACAACCTGAGCCGGGTGATCCAGTCCGACCGCTACGATACTTCCGCCAGCGGTAATCTGGTCTCTCGAAATGTGACCAAGTACGACAATCTGGGACGGGTTTACCAGTCCATTCGCTATGCAGTCGATCCCAACACGGGCACGGTCGGCAACCCGATCACCAGCAATACCTGGTTTGATGCGGTCGGCAACCCGGTCAAATCCATGCCGGGAGGTTCGAGCCGCTTTACCAAACAGGTCTTCGACAGCACGGGCTGGATGATTCATTCGTACGTCGGCTATGGCAACGACACGACCTATGCCGACGCCTTGAACGTCACCGGCGACGTGATTCTCTCGCAATCGGACATGGCTTACGATGATGCGGGAAACTCGATCCAATCCACCACACGGCAGCGATACCACAATGCCCCGGCCGCCCAGACCGGTGAGTTGGGCTCGCCCTCGGCGACGCCGAATGCACGCGTTCAGTACTCAGCGAGCTACCCGGACGCCGTGGGCCGCATGGTCGCCTCGGCCGAGTACGGAACGAACGGTGGCACGGCCCTGACCCGTTCGGCCACGATTCCCTCCAGTAGCGATACGGTCCTGGTTTCACAGCAAGTCTACGATAACGCGGGTCGACTGCGTGACAGCATCGACGCTGCCGGCAAGATCTCACGGACGCTTTACGATGCGGCCAGTCGCCAAAACGAAACGATCGATAACGTGGTCGATCCACCGGCCAGTTCGAGCACTAGCACCGCGTGCACGGCCTCGGACGATCAAAATCAAACCGTGCAGTTCACCTACACACTCGATGGTGATCTCAAAACACTCACCGCCGTCAACGCCTCGACCGGCAATCAGGTGACGCAGTACATCTACGGCACCACACTGTCAGACAGCGCGATCGCGTCGAGCACCCTGCTGCGTCGTGAGATCTACCCGGATTCAACCGGCACGTCTGATAGCGTCAGCTACACGTACAACCGCCAGTCACAACGGACCAGCCTCACGGATCAAAACGGTACGACACGCCAGTACGACTTCGATGCCCTCGGTCGTCAGACGCAAGACCGAGTCACGACCTTAGGTGCAGGCGTCGACGGAACCATTCGCCGCGTAGAGCAAACCTACAACGTTCGCGGCAACGTGTCCGCGGTGACCTGTTATAATAACGCGTCGGTCGGCAGCGGCTCGATCGTCAATCAAATCACCCGGCAGTTCGATGGGTTCGGACAAGTGACGAAAACGTTCCAGTCGCATAGCGGCGCGGTCAACCCCGCCTCGACACCCAGCGTGGGACGGTCGTACACCGATGGCAGCGGGAACGTGCTGCGTCCCACCGCCACGCTCTATCCCAACGGGCGAGAAGTCACGCTCGACTACGGCAGCAGTGGCTCGATCACCGATAAACTGAACCAGGTGTCCAGCCTAGTCGATGATGACTCCACCGTCTTAGCCGCCTACGAATACCTGGGTCTCGGCACGGTCGTCCAACAGGACAGCACGCAGGCAGACCTTCGCTACACGCTGATCTCGCCAACCCTGGCGACGGATCCCGACACTGGCGATATCTACAGCGGTCTGGATCGCTTCGGTCGGGTAAAAGACGTTCGCTGGCGAGATGTCTCGGCAGGCACCGATCTATCCCGGATCGAGTACGGCTACGACCGGGCCAGTAACCGCACTTGGCGAGAAAATCCGTCGGATCCCAATCGGGAACACGACTGGCTGTATCAGTATGACGGGCTCAATCGCCTGCAGTCTGCCCAACGTGGCCAGCTCAGTGGCACGCACACCGCGATCACTTCGCTCGACGCCGCTCAGTGCTGGACGCTTGACTCGACAGGTAACTGGAAAGAGTTCCGGCAAGACGAGAACGGCGACGGTACCTGGGATTTTAATCAGACGCGCACTGCGAACGAAGTCAACGAGATCACGGACATCAGCAACACGCCAAGCGACATCTGGGCGACACCCGTTTACGACAGGAACGGTAACACGACGACCAACCCCCGCCCTGATCTTGGCACCGACGCGACAATGACGGCGACGTTTGACGCATGGAACCGGATGACGAAGCTGGTCGATGACGCGACTTCGAACGTGCTCCTAGAAAACCAGTTCGACGGCCGTAACTTCCGCGTCGCTGCCAAGGAGTACACCTCGGGAACACTCGCCCGGACGCGTGAGTACTACTTCACCGACGCCTGGCAGTGCGTGGAGGAACACGTCGACACGTCCAACACGCCACGGCGCCAATACGTGTGGGGGATGCGATACATCGACGATCTCGTACTCCGCGATCGCGATATCTCGCCCTCCGGTGGACTCTTGACCGAGCGACTGTACTACCTGGCCGATGCGAACTGGAACACGACGGCGGTGGTGAGCGATTCGGGTAGCGTGCAGGAACGCTACGAGTACGACCCGTACGGCAACCTGAGTATCTTCGCGGCCAACTTCACGCCGCGAACGGTAAGCACCTACGGTGTTCACTACACCTATACTAGCCGCGAGTGGACACCGAATGCCGGGCTGTACTACTTCCGTAACCGCTGGTACGACGCTCAACTGGGCAGGTTTAGCTCCAGAGACCCAATTGGGTATGAGGGGAGCCAGTGGAATATTTATGGATATGTAAAATCGTCGCCATTGCACAACGCAGACCCGCTAGGTCTCTCTAGTATTTTCATTGCTGACATTGATCTCCTGCGAGCGTATTTCGGAGGCAACTGGCGCATTCGATTGGGGATTGGTGGAACGCCCGCCATTGCCAGTGGGTGTTACGACGGCCCTCCTGACCTGTCTGACTTGCCTGGGCTGCCTGAAGCTTGCGAGGGAATTGCATCGAGACAAACTCATAACTGCAGGCAACACGACATTCTCTGCCAACAAGAGTGCGACAAGCTGTATGCATGGCAGGACCCAGACGGATGCAGAGATGATTGCCAACGAGCAGAGAACTGCTGCACCTTAAACGCTCGCCTTTTAATTGATCATTGCATGGGAATATCTCCAATCTTGAGACTAATAGAGGATGAGCACAAGCGTTTAAAGTGCAAAAACACTTTGGGTGAAGATATTCCACGTATGCTACCACCGTATAATCCCGGCATTTTTTAAATACGTCACCACGTGTATCTAGGGTTAACGGAATGACCTTTGCGCGGGTGATTAGTGGACTCGCAAATGTGATATCGTCGAGCTTGATGTTTTGACCTTACGCTTTCTCATCTGTCAATTTACCGTCGTAATTCGTTTTGTGATATGCACATACGCCCAGCCTATATGGTCGTCGCGGCCCTCGCAGTTGCGGTCGTTTCTTTCGTTTTTGTTTTTCTCGCGAGCCGAAACCTGTCCAACGATAAGCCAAGGATTAGATTGCATGTCTTTTTTCCTATTACTGAAGGAATCGAGCCAGGTATCGACGTGATCTTTTTCGGTGATGTTGTTGGGAGAGTCGTTCGAGTAAAAAACAGCGACAAAGAATTGCTTGTCGAACTTGTAATCACGGAGGAGCCCAAGATCAACCGAAATTTCGTGCCCTGCTTCGTCCTCTCTGACATCGATTCTAAGCGGTCACAATGTATAATGTTCAAACAGATTGAGAAATCAATTTTGGTCGAAAGCTTTGGTCTTAGTAGTGATCAAGTTGAGTTGCCATACGTCAATGATGAGGTTGTGACTTACGGTCAAGTTGAGGGGATCGGAAGAAGATAACGGGACGGGGGTTGAATCGACTCGTCCACCCGATCAATCAGGCGATCACTAGCGACGGAAAGTATCAGGATCCGGGTGCATTCCCATTCTACGGACATGTTTGCTAGCAAATCTAATTGGTCTTTGCCCCGTTTTCGCCTGACTTCCCGAGGTTAGAATTGATTGCTTTGATGGATCAATTCTAACTCGTGGCAAGGATGCTGGTGTACAAGACAAAAGGGGACGGGGGTAGTTTCCGGGAGACCACCCCGTGAACCGGAGTAAAGCGAAGCTGAAACGGTAGCCGATAGGCTGCCGTTTTTCGTTGGTGGACACCAAGTCCGCTACACTTGCGGCACGAAGCCGCCCAGGCGTTGGTTCTTCCGGCAAGCGAAGCGGACGTACCGACGCACACGAAGTGCGTCGCGGCTGTTTCGGCTGAATGCCGCCACTCTGGATAGATCGCTGAACGACCGTGACAGCACGTCGCCGCGTGACTAAGCCCGGTGGCAGGAGCCCACCCGGCGAACGCAGTCAAAAAAGGCTAGCGAAGCGAGGCCGACTCACGGGGACATCGCACCATTCTGGCCGGCGTGCGGATGCGTCTGTGGGAGTGACGGGCGATCGAATGCGACATTTAGAAACGCAGTACGTTATCGAGATTCACTTTTTCTCGGTAGCGCCGACGGTCGGTTTGCCTTCGGCGGGTTGGCTCGCCACCGACTGCCATCTCCAGCAGAATGCGTTAAGCTGGCTGCGCACAGAAGTTCGGTACCTTTCACTTTAGAGCACTCAGCATGGCGCTTGGAATTCGGCCGACTGTCGATTTCGCTTTCAAGAAGATCTTCGGCTCGCCTCAAAATTCGGCGGCCCTGATCGGGTTACTCAATGCCATCCTCGATCTCGAACGCCCGATCACTGCTGTCGAAGTGCTCAATCCGTTCAGTTACCAAGAGTTTGCCGAGAGTAAGTTGATCGTGCTGGACGTGCGTTGTCGTGATGAGTCCGGTCGATTGTTGAATGTGGAGATGCAGGTTTCGGTCTATGCCGGTTTGATTGAGCGACTGGTATATTACGCCTGTAGCATGTACGTCGATCAATTGACGCTCGGCAGCAACTACGCACTGGCTGCTCGGTCAATCTCGATTTGTTTAATGAATCGGGTGCTGTTTGCCGGAAACGAACAGGCCCACCATCGCTTCCAAATGCTCGACCGGGCAAGCGGTCGAGAAATCACTAACGCGATCGAGGTCCACACGGTAGAATTGACCAAGTATTCGCTCGAAGAGCAGACCATTGCCAAAGCGAGTAAGCTGCATCAGTGGGCATTTCTCTTGCGGTACGCTCAAAACTACGATTCGGAGACGCTCAGGCAGTTGCTGCCCGGCATCGAGTTCGAGACAGCCATTTCCACGATCGAAATCATATCCGGCAAGACCGAGGACAAACAGATGTATGACCAACGCGAAAAAGCCCAACGAGACTACGAATGGGCCATCTCAGGTGCCCGCGAAGAAGGGCGAGAGGAAGGACGTGAAGAAGGGCGTGAAGAAGGCGAACTGATCGGGAAGGTGCAGATGCTTCAGGAGTTGCTGGAAGATACACGTACGACGAAGGCCATGTTGCTAACCGAAGGAACCGATGCACTTACGAAGCGTTTAGCTGAACTGCAACAACGTCTCCGCGATCGACAAACCGGATGATGCTGTCACCTACAACATCTACGACTAGCTCATTCGACTCTTGCTCCAGAGATCCTATCGGTGATGAGCGGCGTCTGTTGCAAATTTATTCTTATTGCGGCGGTGGCCCAACATCGTATGTCGACTGGAATGGCATGCAGAGAAGCAACACTGGAAATCCTGCCCCAACAACCGGTACAGCCTGTGAGAAAAGATACATTTGGATGTTTCCAGTCATGGGTGTTCCTGGCGGCGGGGTCATTGATAAGATTAAAGAGTTTAGTGAGTGCATTGCAAAGAAAATGAAGAACAAGCCAAATATGAATGAAGCGATTGCCGCAGCTCAATGTGCTATTGATGTCGGTATGGAAGACATAAAACAGCCGACTGAGCAAACCGCAATTGCAATGGCAAATACATACTGTTGCCTAACCAGCGAAAATAGAAATACTGACCCATGTAATTATGGAACGCACCCGAATGACCCACCTGGTTCCAATCCGAGAACACCGTGCTGGGAGCCTTCAGATGGCGGGGACCCTCCTCCGAAACAGTATTGCGGTGATTGTTGCGATTTCAGAAGGTGTGTTGACACCATGCTTCCAGCTATATCGGGACAGCAGTTTGATCGTGGAAACGCTTATAAGAACTGGACTGAATGCAACGCGAGGTGTGGGGAGTCTAGAGGGATCGGTGGTGTCCGCTAGCAAATTCAACCTGCAAGGAGAGCTGACCTTGAATTACTGTCAAGCAGGATTTCCAACATGCGGATCTTGAGACAGTACCGACTTCGGACATTGCTGTTTCTAGTGTTGTTGGTGGCCGTGGCATTCTGGATACTCTCACCGTTTCGACCGCGAGTCTCTTTCTCCAATGTCGAACAAGCTGTTGCGAAGCCAATTTTTTCAGATAGATATCGGCAGTTTCGTATCACAGTTACGAACAATGGCTTTCTGCCAATTTGGTGTCGTGGGCCGGATGACGTCATTCCCGGCAATGATTGGTCGGCGAATGCAAGACAAGGTGGATCCTCACAGATTCATATTGCGGTTTATAAAGACGAGTGCTCGCCAATTGAATCGGGTGGATCAAGGACATACGACCTTCTGTTGCATCGAGATTTCAATAGTTTTTATTTATTTCTCGACGTCCGTGATTGGCGAAACAGAAATATTACGACTTCTGGCGAATTCTACTCTGTGCCTGAAGAAGATTAGGTGTTACCGACCGAATTACAGCCGCACTTTTTGACGAATTGTGACTGTAGGGATTTGAAGCCCTAAATGGGACTTTTGCCGTAACAGTTTAGGATGCGGCCAAATGGGTCAGGACTCTTTGATGCGCAAAATCCATCTAATGGGTCAGGTCTCTTAGATGAGTGATCCAGACTCTGCACCGGAGTGAAACAGTGCCCAACGAGGCCACCGCAAGGTGGTCTTTCTCGTTGGTTGGCTAGCAACACGTGCACGCACCGGAGCGAAGCGACCTAAGCGACGACAGGATGTCGTCGCAATCTTCGGCACGATGCCGCCACCCTGAATAGATCGCTGAAACGACGGCGACAGGACGTCGCCGCATGACTAAGCCCGGTGGCAGGATGCCACCCGGCGAACGCGGTCAAGGAAGGCCAGCGAAGCGAGGCCGACGCCGCGTTCGCCGGGTCGTAGCGACCGAGCGCAGGGAAGGCGCAGTGAGGCTTTGCGAACGGAGTCCGCACCGCAGCGACCGAGCGGAGACCGGGCGTCGTGAACGGAGTCGATGTGTAGCCATGGATGGCGGAACATCGACGGAGCGAACCGAGGCAGGATGCCGATAAAACAGCAAGGCAGGATGCCGTTCACCGCTCCTAGAGCGTGAGCGAAGCTGAGCGAACGCGGTAGCGGCGGAGTGCCAAACGACTTGCAAGACGGCGGCAAGCGTTGACGTTCTGCGACACTCACGTTGAACTCCCAAAGATTCTCCGATGGATTAAACGTCCAAATACCGAAAGTGCTAACCAACTGTCGCAGTACGTCAAAAGCGCAGTCCGTCCGCAGTTGACGCATAGAATCTCGCGATAGCGTAACCACGTTGGAACTACCAGAAACGCTAGCGAAGCGGTTGTCGGTGCAGCGAGTCTTCGAGCAAACGGACAACCGTGTAGCGGTAAACTTGCCAAGGCCCATTGAGCTGCCGCCAGGGACCGCGCACCGACGCTCCGCACAAGTCTCCATCCGAGCAAACACCCGCGCACCGATACAGCTTCCAACCGCGTGCGACCACTCTGGGCCGATCAGTCTGACGGTGGATCAAGTTGATCAGGGTGGACGCCAAGTCGAGTCAACGTATCAGAAAGATCGCGGTAGGCGTCGAGCAATCCGGCGCGTGCGGTCCAGTTGGCTTGTTCGTTGTTGAGTTCGCCAAGGTTATCGAGTCCAAGTCTGAGAAACGTTCGGTTCTCGGGAACCATGATGTCATCGCAAAGGCAACGCTTCGTGTGATGCCAATCGGAATCGAAGGCGTGACGAAACGCCTCGACAAACTGTCCAGCATCACGGGCCAGAATCTGTAGATCACGATCGCTCATGATGCCTGCTTGCTCAAAGAATTAACCATGCGAATGACGGCGCGTTGATCCTTCTCGGGAAGTGTCGTCAACAACTGAAACTTCTTCCACAAACGTTTCTGTTACCGACCGAATTGCGGTCGCACTTTTTGCCGAATTGTGACTGTAGGGATTTGAAGCCCGAAATGGTCCTTTTGCCGAATTGTTGAGAATTCTGGAGAGCGTGTTTCGGGGCTGTGCGATAGGAGCGACCGAGTCGAGGCTCGAACCTGTTGTGCTCGAACCTGTTGTGCTCGAACCTGTTGTGCTCGGAGCCGTGTGTGCTCGGAGCCGTGTGTGCTCAGCGCATTAAAAAAGTGCGATCGCTTGGGCAAAGCGGTCGCACTGATTGAAAGAGCTTTGGCTGGGGGCCGATGCGATTGACTGATTAGGCCGAAGACTTTCTTTGGCCGAGGTCGCTTTGGTATTGCACAAGCCAGTTGCTCAGGATGTCGACCGCCGGCAAGAAGTCGTGGCCCTGCGTCATCATCAGATCGATGTTGTTGTAGTTCTGGCCGCAGCTAAAACAATGAGCGAGATTGTTCTTCGGGTTCACGGTCGCTCGAAGTTCTTTGCACGATGGGCATTGGAAACGGAAGTAGCCGTCGCTTTGTTTCGCTATCGGACCGTGCTGGCCGAGCCGAACGATCGTCAGTTTCATCGGTAGATCGTTGCGGATCGCGCGGAGTAAGTCGTTCGTCATCTTCATAACAGAAGCCTGGAGTTAGAGGGAGGGGAGGGAGCATTTTTGGGTCTTAAAAATCTGTTAGGTCGACTTCGTTTTGCCAGTGCGGTTGAAGCAACACGCGATTGACCAAGTCGATATCGATCGTCGTTCCAGCGGCGGCTCGGACCGCTTCGAGCATCGACGCTAAGCACAGGTTGCGGCACTTGCGCAACACTCCATCGGCAGAGCGGATAATCAACTCCGTTGCTCCAGCAGTGAACGTGCTGTGCGCTAGACCGATCGAATCGAGTTCACGTTCGATAAACGCGCGCATCACATCGTCGTGCAACCGCTTGGTGATCACCGAATACGTCACCCGGCTTTTCAAATCCAGGTTGACCGCCAAGTCCAGATCGGCGAGCAACTCCGGCTGGCCGACCAGAATCAGGTTGTGATTCTTCGGGAAATCTTCCAAGAGGAGTCGTAGTCGGCGAAGGTTATCCATCGCCATCAGATGGGCATCGTCGATCACCGTGACGAGCATCTTGCCACTGCGATTGAGGCTGAAGGCTTGCTGGATCAGCTTGCGTTCGCACTTGAACGCCGAGCTTTCAAACTCAATCCGAAACGCTTCACAGAGGATTTTTACTGTATTGGTATAGGTGTGCAGTGTGCGTGCAACCGTGGCGACCAAGTACTCTTTCTCGGGAAGTCGTTTGAGCGATTCTTTGATCACGGATTTGCCGGTGCCGGGTCTGCCGACGACCAGACATAGGCCGCCTTGTTGGCTGTGGACTCGGAGCGTGTCATGGATTTCCTGCTGATGTTGTAGTAGTTGGATGTCGCGTAGCGCGAAGGGATTTTCGGACAAGCCGAAGTAAGAACGGATCATGGTGAGGTGGACTTTTGGAAAAAGAAGGAGTTGGATCACGGTGGATTGGCTGCCGGGCATTTATGAGTCTTTATGGCGTTTCATGCCGTTGGCGACGGCATCGAGCAACCGGGCCTTGCCGATGCGTCGATCGTTTTCGTAGACGACGACCACACCTTGGTGATGTCGCTCATGCCGCAGCGTGACCTTCTTGCCACGCAAGTCGATCGGAGTTTCGTAACGCTCGCCTTGGAAGCTGAACGTGTTGTCCTTTTTGACACTGCGAGTCGCCTCGGCGTAGAACAACTCGTCGGTATCCTCCGATGGCGAGAGAAATCGGATCCGAGAAAGATCCACACCAAAGCGATCAATCGGCTTCATACCGAGGGTCGTGTGTACAGTGGCGTTGTAGTCGTGTTCGACCCAGTGAGTGAACTGTTTGTTGAGAGCGTCGATCGAGGAGAGGTCGAGTTTGCGGATTAGAAATTGATCACGCACGCGACGAAAGAAGCGTTCGATTTTCCCTTTCGCGGCGGCGTCTCGAACGGCGGTGTGACGAAGGATGCAGCCCACGCGGGCGCAGATCAGCGTGATCTCTTGGCTGCAGTAGATCGAGCCGTTGTCAACGTATAGCTGTTCGGGCAAGCCTCGTTTGTAGAAGGCCGAGCGAAGCGCCTTGATCATCGAATCGGTGTTCTCTTCGAAGAAGAATTCGCCATGACAGAGCACACGACTGGCGTCATCGATCAGGCCAATCAGCTTGGCTTGCCGGCCACCGATGTGCGGTCCGAACATGGTATCGGCCTGCCAAAGTTGGTTGGCGTACTGCATGCTGAAGGCGAGTCGGCGTCGATTTTCGCCTGGATCGTCCTTGAGTAATTCGTACTCACGGACGAAGCGGCAGAACGTGGTCAGAGCGATCTGGCTAGCGTGCAGGAGTCCCTTTTCAATGCAGAACCGATAGACGGCTGACTTGGTGGGCGTCCTCTTGTGCCCCGTTTTCGCAGATACAAAGTGCGGCAGCGCGGTGTTGATCGCTTCGAGAACTTCTTCGGGCGTGACCTTGCGTGGCTTGCCTTTGTCGGCTCGCGGTGAAGCATTCATGCCGGTGATGCCGTCGTTTTTGTAGCGGTAGTACCACGTTTGGATGGTCCGCCAGGTGAACTGGTGTGGGTCTCCTTGGTCGTCCAGGAACGTCATCGCCGCGACGTTGTGGATTCTCTCGTGACGTGTTTTTCCGGGGGCGACTTCGATCGCTCCGAGGACTTTCATTTTGACGTAGATCGATGGTCGTTTCATGGACCGCTCCGCTGGTTTTTGACTTTTGATTGAACGAAATCGATTCATGAAATCGATTCGCAGGCGAGTCTAAGTGCGGTCGGCGGTGGATCTATCGTCGGGTTGTGTTGTCGAGCAGAAAAAAGAATTTCGCAAGCGTGAGCTACGATGGCAAATCGACCATCCGAGGCAGACGATGCTGGCCAGGATCGACAGGTTGCCGTGTGATCACGGACCGAATCGGCCTGCTGAGGTGCGGCCGCAGCGTGTCAGATGAAGAAGGTCTGCAGTGTGAGCTGGAAGGCGGCGATGGGATTGAGCGTGTGGCCAGCGAAGGCTTTGATCAGATGAGCGAGTGTGCTCTCAGCGGGCGTGTTGCTGGGCTGTGAGCTATCGATTTTTGGCGGCAGGCACATGGTCGACAGTGCGGTCCGAATCGCGGATTGTGCATCTTGCAATCGTTTCCAAATTCGATAGGGTGCCGAATCGCTCATGCTGCTATTGAGCTTTTTGAATGCCTTGCGTTTGTTGCCGGTCGCGGCGGCCTGGTTGAGGAATGCCCAGAGTTGCTCTGCACTGAGAAAGAGTCGTTTGACTTTGTCAGCAATCCACACGCTGAAGGTGCGTCCACATCCGGCGGCTTGATTTCGGTTGCTACAGAAGACCCTTCGTGCCCGGATAGATTTGTGGCGGAAGTTGTTCTCGTCGTATCCGCGCAAGGACCCATGGCGATTGAGCGCGCCGACTTTCTTGCAGTGGGGGCACTGGGTGAGCTTGAGCTCCAGCAGGAACTCATCACGTTCTGCTTGAGAGCGGAAGATTCTGGCTCGCACGGGCGCTGGCTTTTGAACTTGAAGTAGAAAAGTCCAGCAGGATAGTTGGTCGAGTCAGGGATTCGAATGATCGCGAACCGACTGCCTGAAAAGTGAGTCGGGGGGCGAGGGGAGAGGCGGGGTACGATTTAGTTGAAGGGGGCGGGTTGCGAGGCGCGGGGGGCAAGGCTCTGGTCTGCGGGCGGCGGGCTGCTGCCTACCGAATTACCGGTGTAAGAACAGTCCGTGACTACGACAACAATTCGGCAGGAAAAGACCGTAAAATGCGATCAGAGCGAGGTCGGTAACAGGTATTGAAGAGGGCGAGCAGCTTGGACTAGCGAAAGGTGAGCAACTTGGATTAACGAAGGGCAGACTGGCTGGAAAGATCCAACTGATACAGGACTTGCTCGGGGAACCACCTACGACGGATGCCGCACTCCAATCGCAGGAAGTAGATGCACTTACGACCCAACTCGCAACCTTACAGCAGCGTCTCCGTGACCGCCAAGCGTGACGATTGGGCATCTACGATGACCGCGAGTGAATGTATCCCCACCCACCTCGGGTCTTGCTCCAGAGACCCGATTGGGTATGTGGATGGCTCGTCTTTGTATTGCGTGTATTTTGGAGTGGACGAAACGGATCCTAGCGGATTGGCCACGCATTCGCCTGACTACTGCAGACGTCTTGCGGAGAAAATTAAGAACTTAGAAAAGAAAATATCGCAACGTCAGAGTGAGTTACGTGAAGATCCTCTGGGCCTTCCGGAAACTCATCCAAACGATCACGCAAAGCCTCGTCTAAGTAAGCGTGGGCATCGGTGACTCATTAACATTGACAAAGCATCCCTTGCGTTGAATAGTGCACTTTACATTGCGAGATGTACTGATCCACCGCCTTGCGATGATCCGGAACCGGTTCCAAACCCGGTACCCAATCCGGTTCCATTACCTGTTATGGAAACCCCGGTTCCACGGCCAGTACCGAGGCCGTTCGTTCCGCCCCCTCGGACAACACCGACCTGGGGAATTCCTAGCTTGCCTCTGTTCATCATGCCGATATGGCCGAGTGTCCCCAATATGGCATGATCCGACGTCCAACAATGGTTGTATTTACATGAAACTGCATAGTCTGAATGGCGAAGTCCTGCACGAATTCGACGGCGAACTAATCGGTGCTCGTTTGGACGAACTGGTGCTAGAACGTTGCGATTTCTCAAGGCTTACATTGGAGGGAGCGGATTTCACCGACTCCACCTTGACGGCTTCTTCTTTTGAATCCGCCGATCTCTATTGGTGCAGCTTTTTCCGAGCGACCGCAAAATTGTGCAATTTTGATTCTGCCGATTTGCGTGGTGTTGACTTCAAGCAGTGTGATCTACATGGGTCGTCCTTTCGCAACGTCAAGGCAAGCAATGTTGCAAAGTTTGAATCGGCAGATTTTTGTGGAGCTAATCTTCAGGGATGCATAATTCCTGCCATGGGCCTGCTCGGAGCACTCTATGATTCTTGTACGGTATTCGATACAGAAAGATCCCCGCAAGATCTTGGAATGAGCAGAAAGGGATCCGCCTGAAAAGGTTAAGCCCGGTGGCAGGAGCCCACCCGGCGAACGCAGTCAAAAAAGGCTAGCGAAGCGAGGCCGACTCACGGGGACATCGCACCATTCTGGCCGGCGTGCGGATGCGTCTGTGGGAGTGACGGGCGATCGAATGCGACATTTAGAAACGCAGTACGTTATCGAGATTCACTTTTTCTCGGTAGCGCCGACGGTCGGTTTGCCTTCGGCGAGTTGGCTCGCCACCGACTGCCATCTCCAGCAGAATGCGTTAAGCTGGCTGCGTACAGAAGTTCGGTACCTTTCACTTTAGAGCACTCAGCATGGCGCTTGGAATTCGGCCGACTGTCGATTTCGCTTTCAAGAAGATCTTCGGCTCGCCTCAGAATTCCGCAGCGCTGATTGGGCTGCTCAATGCCATCCTCGATCTCGAACGCCCGATCACTGCTGGCGAAGTGCTCAATCCGTTCAGTTACCAAGAGTTTGCCGAGAGTAAGTTGATCGTGCTCGACGTGCGTTGTCGTGATGAGTCCGGTCGATTGTTGAATGTGGAGATGCAGGTTTCGGTCTATGCCGGTTTGATTGAGCGACTGGTATATTACGCCTGTAGCATGTACGTCGATCAATTGACGCTCGGCAGCAACTACGCACTGGCTGCTCGGTCAATCTCGATTTGTTTAATGAATCGGGTGCTGTTTGCGGGAAACGAACAGGCCCACCACCGCTTCCAAATGCTCGACCGGGCAAGCGGTCGAGAAATCACTAACGCGATCGAGGTCCACACGGTAGAATTGACCAAGTATTCGCTCGAAGAGCAGACCATTGCCAAAGCGAGTAAGCTGCATCAGTGGGCATTTCTCTTGCGGTACGCTCAAAACTACGATTCGGAGACGCTCAGGCAGTTGCTGCCCGGCATCGAGTTCGAGACAGCCATTTCCACGATCGAAATCATATCCGGCAAGACCGAGGACAAACAGATGTATGACCAACGCGAAAAGGCCCAACGAGACTACGAATGGGCCATCTCAGGTGCCCGCGAAGAAGGGCGAGAGGAAGGACGCGAGGAAGGGCTTGAAAAAGGCAAACTGGCGGGCAAGATTCAAGTACTGCAAGAACTGCTGGGCGAAACCATTTCCATGGACGCCGAGTTGATCGAAGGAGACCTACCTACACTTACGATGCAGATTGAATCCCTTCAGGAACGCTTGCGAAAACGCAATGGCTAGCCAAACTGCAGCGACGACGGCCTCATGATTGCACCTACGAACACTCCACCGATTCTTGCTCCAGAGATCCGATTGGGTACGTGGATGGACAGAATCTGTATTCTTATGTCACCTGTAAGCCCCTCAACTCTAGAGATTCATCAGGCAAGGCCAAAGGATGGTGGAACACAGCCTGCGAAGCATGTCGTGGTGCCTGGGAGGTCGGCCCGATCGACGCGCTCGGAGCGTCAGGCCTACTCGGTAACGGAATTGGAGGGGAGGCTATGGGATTTGGGGTTGGGTTTATTGAGCCCGGAGAACAGAATGCAGCTCGCCATTGCTACTGGCAAGCGATGTTAGCTTATCACTACGGCGAAGATGCCGCCGAAGCGATCGGTAATGCCCACGAATATGGCGAAGACACCACCGATAGTGATGTTGATCAATTTAATAATCCAATAGGGAGGCGGATTGGAATACGTTTTGCCGAGAGGGGGTACCTTTGCGGCGATGTGTCGTACCATGTGGAGAAGGCATGTACAGAGGCGGTAAAAAATGGAACACTCGTGACATCTGAGGACGATCCCCGGATCGACCCAGCTGGAACAGCCAGCGGAGGCGGTTCCGCAGGGTCTGGAAATTCCTCAGGGGGGAGCACGTCGTGATCAAGCAACGTGCGAGGTCGAGCAACTTTTTTATCTTTTGGTACTGTATGCTCGTATGCAGCTGCATTTCTCTACCGGGATGTTCCAACTGGTCCACCAAAAAGATCAGCACGTCAATGTCATCCGGGGACAAGATAATCAAGGCCATTGCGAAGCACGAGCAGTCGAATAATTCATTGCCCGATACTCTTGATGAGCTAGTTCCAGGTTATCTTTCAGTAATCCCTCCTCCCGATGCAGGCACAAAATCCTGGAAATACTTAGTGCGACAGGATGGGAAAAGCTTTGTACTTATTTTTGCTACCGACGGTGGGTATCCTTCATGCTACTACGATTCCAAAATTGGTAGATGGACGGAGGATCGTTAGCGAACAAGCCCGATAAGGTTGTAACAGTTTAGTCCCCGGAAGACAAAAGGGGACGGGGGTAGTTTCCGGGAGACCACACCGTGAACCGGAGTAAAACGAAGCTGAAACGGTAGCCGATAGGCTGCCGTTTTTCGTTGGTGGACACCAACTCCGCTACACTTGCGGCACGAAACCGCCCAGGCGTTGGTTCTTCCGGGTGAGCGAAGCAAACGTACCGACGCACACGAAGTGCGTCGCGGCTGTTTCGGCTGGATGCCGCCACTCTGGATAGATCGCTGAACGACCGTGACAGCACGTCGCCGCGTGACTAAGCCCGGTGGCAGGAGCCCACCCGGCGAACGCAGTCAAAAAAGGCTAGCGAAGCGAGGCCGACTCACGGGGACATCGCACCATTCTGGCCGGCGTGCGGATGCGTCTGTGGGAGTGACGGGCGATCGAATGCGACATTTAGAAACGCAGTACGTTATTGAGATTCACTTTTTCTCGGTAGCGCCGACGGTCGGTTTGCCTTCGGCGGGTTGGCTCGCCACCGACTGCCATCTCCAGCAGAATGCGTTAAGCTGGCTGCGCACAGAAGTTCGGTACCTTTCACTTTAGAGCACTCAGCATGGCGCTTGGAATTCGGCCGACTGTCGATTTCGCTTTCAAGAAGATCTTCGGCTCGCCTCAAAATTCGGCAGCGCTGATTGGGCTGCTCAATGCCATCCTCGATCTCGAACGCCCGATCACTGCTGTCGAAGTGCTCAATCCGTTCAGTTACCAAGAGTTTGCCGAGAGTAAGTTGATCGTGCTCGACGTGCGTTGTCGTGATGAGTCCGGTCGATTGTTGAATGTGGAGATGCAGGTTTCGGTCTACGCCGGTTTGATTGAGCGACTGGTATATTACGCCTGTAGCATGTACGTCGATCAATTGACGCTCGGCAGCAACTACGCACTGGCTGCTCGGTCAATCTCGATTTGTTTAATGAATCGGGTGCTGTTTGCCGGAAACGAACAGGCCCACCATCGCTTCCAAATGCTCGACCGGGCAAGCGGTCGAGAAATCACTAACGCGATCGAGGTCCACACGGTAGAATTGACCAAGTATTCGCTCGAAGAGCAGACCATTGCCAAAGCGAGTAAGCTGCATCAGTGGGCATTTCTCTTGCGGTACGCTCAAAACTACGATTCAGAGACGCTCAGGCAGTTGCTGCCCGGCATCGAGTTCGAGACAGCCATTTCCACGATCGAAATCATATCCGGCAAGACCGAGGACAAACAGATGTATGACCAACGCGAAAAGGCCCAACGAGACTACGAATGGGCCATCTCAGGTGCCCGCGAAGAAGGGCGAGAGGAAGGACGCGAGGAAGGGCTTGAAAAAGGCAAACTGGCGGGCAAGATTCAAGTACTGCAAGAACTGCTGGGCGAAACCATTTCCATGGACGCCGAGTTGATCGAAGGAGACCTACCTACACTTACGATGCAGATTGAATCCCTTCAGGAACGCTTGCGAAAACGCAATGCCTAGCCAAACTGCAGCGACGACGGCCTCATGATTGCACCTACGAACACTCCACCGATTCTTGCTCCAGAGATCCCATCGGGTATGTGGATGGAAACAGTTTGTATCGAGCGTATTTTGCAGTATGGGGAATAGATCCCCAGGGGACGCAAGCGAAGCCAACCTTACCCTCGAAGCCAGGAAGCTTGTCAGCGGCAGCTGCCCTTGCTCTTGTTTATGGTTGCGGTGAAATTGATAATCCAGATGGTTGCGAGGCGTGCTGTGCCGCAGCCGCTGTAGCTGCTTTGGGAATTGCGTTGGTCGAATATGGCACAGGGATCGCGACATGCGGGTTGCTTTTTTTCCCTGGAAGTTTGGTTTGCGTAGCCCTTTGGACCGGTTATTACACTGCTCAAGTTACACTTATTGGTGCTGCAATCGATGATTGTCTGAAAGGTTGCCACGAATGCCCAGCCGATGACCGTAATTCTGCCGAACCGTCACCATATGTTTAATAGGCGTATACATTCAAACTTGCTCCTTTAACCATCAGAATAGAAATGAAAGTATATTGCGTCGGATTATTCTGCGTAGCAATCGCGTCCGCTCTTGTCGCAATTCCAATCTGGCTGAATTTCATTCGAGAGACGCAGAGCACGTTGGCCGTCTTTCCAAACTTGAATCTATCGCGTCTTTCCCTCGTACTTGCACCGATTGGCTGGCCTTTCTTCCGGTTTGGAATGAAATGCCTTCGATCAACTTCAGAAATTACCTAACTGCGAGAGGCCAAATAGGTCAAACTCCGCAGTGCTCTAAAAGGTGTCGGACGCGAATGGCATTGTCTACGCTGTTTTCGAGAACTTTTTGTCAGCGACGGTCGACTGCCGCGCAGCACCGAGAGCCGCGTTCCTTCGCGGTTCGAAGTTTCGACAGATTGTCACCGATAAATGAATATTGAGATTGGCGTGACCCGATCGGCCGATATAATTCGGCGGTGACGTGACCTTCCTTGGTTGGGGACTTTCAGGAAATCGACCAAGGAAGGGTCATGTCCATTCTATCAGTTGACTCGAAGGATTGCTTCAGCATTTTCAAGCGATCAATGATTCAGTCGACGGCTTTGCCGTTGACCGAAATCATCGATGACTCGTTCGTCAAAGATGTTTTTAGCGAAGAAAAAGTCGAGTTCGGAAGCGCCTACGACGATGTATTCACGCCTGCGATAACGCTGTGGGCGATGATCTCTCAGTTCCTCTTCAGTGGAACGGGGAGATCTGTGAGCAAGATCAAAGGGGACGGCAAGATCAAAGGGGACGGGGGTAGTTTCCGGGAGACCACACCGTGAACCGGAGTAAAACGAAGCTGAAACGGTAGCCGATAAGCTGCCGTTTTTTGTTGGTGGACACCAAGTCCGCTACACTTGCGGCACGAAACCGCCCAGGCGTTGGTTCTTCCGGGTGAGCGAAGCGGACGTACCGACGCACACGAAGTGCGTCGCGGCTGTTTCGGCTGGATGCCGCCACTCTGGATAGATCGCTGAACGACCGTGACAGCACGTCGCCGCGTGACTAAGCCCGGTGGCAGGAGCCCACCCGGCGAACGCAGTCAAAAAAGGCTAGCGAAGCGAGGCCGACTCACGGGGACATCGCACCATTCTGGCCGGCGTGCGGATGCGTCTGTGGGAGTGACGGGCGATCGAATGCGACATTTAGAAACGCAGTACGTTATCGAGATTCACTTTTTCTCGGTAGCGCCGACGGTCGGTTTGCCTTCGGCGAGTTGGCTCGCCACCGACTGCCATCTCCAGCAGAATGCGTTAAGCTGGCTGCGCACAGAAGTTCGGTACCTTTCACTTTAGAGCACTCAGCATGGCGCTTGGAATTCGGCCGACTGTCGATTTCGCTTTCAAGAAGATCTTCGGCTCGCCTCAAAATTCGGCGGCCCTGATTGGGTTACTCAATGCCATCCTCGATCTCGAACGCCCGATCACTGCTGTCGAAGTGCTCAATCCGTTCAGTTACCAAGAGTTTGCCGAGAGTAAGTTGATCGTGCTGGACGTGCGTTGTCGTGATGAGTTTGGTCGATTGTTGAATGTGGAGATGCAGGTTTCGGTCTATGCCGGCTTGATTGAGCGACTGGTATATTACGCCTGTAGCATGTACGTCGATCAATTGACGCTCGGCAGCAACTACGCACGGGCTGCTCGGTCAATCTCGATTTGTTTAATGAATCGGGTGCTGTTTGCCGGAAACGAACAGGCCCACCATCGCTTCCAAATGCTCGACCGGGCAAGCGGTCGAGAAATCACTAACGCGATCGAGGTCCACACGGTAGAATTGACCAAGTATTCGCTCGAAGAGCAGACCATTGCCAAAGCGAGTAAGCTGCATCAGTGGGCATTTCTCTTGCGGTACGCTCAAAACTACGATTCCGAGACGCTCAGGCAGTTGCTGCCCGGCATCGAGTTCGAGACAGCCATTTCCACGATCGAAATCATATCCGGCAAGACCGAGGACAAACAGATGTATGACCAACGCGAAAAGGCCCAACGAGACTACGAATGGGCCATCTCAGGTGCCCGCGAAGAAGGGCGAGAGGAAGGACGTGAAGAAGGGCTTGAAAAAGGCAAACTGGCGGGCAAGATTCAAGTACTGCAAGAACTGCTGGGCGAAACCATTTCCATGGACGCCGAGTTGATCGAAGGAGACCTACCTACACTTACGATGCAGATTGAATCCCTTCAGGAACGCTTGCGAAAACGCAATGCCTAGCCAAACTGCAGCGACGACGGCCTCATGATTGCACCTACGAACACTCCACCGATTCTTGCTCCAGAGATCCCATCGGGTATCACGGCTACTCCGTCAACATACATGAGTATGTTGGTTCTCGACCTATGGTCTATACCGACCCGAAAGGGTTGATGCCGAGAGTATGCTGCAGAGCTGAGGGATTCACGGGCGTTGGAACACACTGTCAAATCGAAAATGGCCCGTGCCCCACAGATCAATATTCAGCGGGCTCGTGGACTTGGTATCCAATAGCTCGATCCACGGATTGCCGTCGTTCCTTGCCCGACGGAACTTCTTGTTGCATGGCGACCAACCTACAGATACAGCAATGTACGGCTCGGAATTGGTACTACCCTGGTGGCCTACCCGGCAATAATTGTCAGACCAGCGTCAACAACACCTTGTCGACATGTTGTTTGGACTCTAACTGGGAACGTTCTTGGTATGCGACTCCCATCCCAGACCTGGGGTACCCGCTCCCGAAATACAATGCCCCTTGGTACAACCCTTTGAGATTTCGGAAAGTGTGTCAAGTATATGGGTATTGGCTTGGTGTTCGTTACTGCCAGTCGTGGACTTGGGTACAAGTGCATCCATTTGGCAATCCATCTCCAACGCCTTTACACGCACCGTGGCTTGGGCCAATCCAACCTGAGACTTATCCCAATCCAACTCCCCACCCAGATAGCGGAGAAGGCGGACCTGCGTGGCCTATTTTGTGAAAGAGCAAGACTCCAACCCGTACAGATCGGTTGCGTCAACCAGAAAAGCGGAACCTAAGGCTAGGGTTTCAACATTGACACTTGTCGGCGCGTCGCTGACGGCCTGTGGATGGATTCAGTTTGGATGGGTAGTCGCCTTTGCATTCAAGCATGCATCCGGGAAAGACGTCTCGGAATTCGCGTCGTGCTTAATTCTGACAACTATCTGCACAAGCTTTTTGGGCTGTCTTGCATGGACTTTGCCCAATAGCCGTGGTTCTTGCACGCTCAATTGTCGTCGATTGCTAGTAGCAATCACCGCCGTACCTGGCGTCCTTCTGGTTTACGGGCAATTGCGTTTAATGCTTCAGTGAAGCGGAAGGAAACCATCTAATGGGTCCGGGAGTGCCGGGATAAAACCGGTTTTGGATAGAGAATGAAAGTTTCTTACGAAGAACGACTAGCCACCGACTTCGGCCTCTCTCGGAGTTGCGACTGCGGTAACAAGGTTGTGCTGAGCTTCCGTACCAAGGGAAACGCAGGCAAGCTATTGAGCTCCGGAAAGTGCAACGAGAGAAGGGGCACCCAATTTTCCGCGCAGACGGCGACGGTCGCTAGTTTTCCCAGGCCTCCTTGCTCCGCGGCTTTGCCCAGGCTGCCATTTCGAGCGTGAAAAAATGCGTGTGGCACCTTCTGGGTGCCGCCTGCACAGCATCGGATGATCAAAACCAAACCGTGCAGTTCACCTACACACCCGATGGTGATCTCAAAACACTGACCGCCGTCAACGCCTCGACCGGCAATCAGGTGACGCAGTACATCTACGGCACCACACTGTCAGACAGCGCGATCGCGTCGAGCACCCTGCTGCGTCGTGAGATCTACCCGGATTCAACCGGCACGTCTGATAGCGTCAGCTACACGTATAACCGCCAGTCGCAACGGACCAGCCTCACGGATCAAAACGGTACGACCCGCCAGTACGACTTCGACGCCCTCGGTCGTCAGACGCAGGACCGGGTGACCACCTTAGGTGCAGGCGTCGACGGAGCGATCCGCCGGGTAGAGCAAACCTACGACGTTCGCGGGAATGTCTCGGCGGTGACTTGCTATAATAACGCATCGGTCGGCAGCGGATCGATCGAGAATCAAATCACCCGACAGTTCGATGGGTTCGGACAAGTGACGAAAACGTTCCAGTCGCACAGCGGCGCGGTCAACCCCGCCTCGACACCCAGCGTGGGACGGTCGTACACCGACGGCAGCGGGAACGTGCTGCGTCCCACCGCCACGCTCTATCCCAACGGGCGAGAAGTCACGCTCGACTACGGCAGCAGTGGCTCGATCACCGATAAACTGAACCAGGTGTTCAGCCTGATCGATGATGATTCGACCGTCTTAGCCGCCTACGAATACCTGGGTTTTGGCACCTTCGTCCAACAGGACAGCACGCAGGCCGATCTCCGCTACACGCTGATCTCACCGACACTATCGACGGATCCCGACACTGGTGATATCTACAGCGGTTTGGATCGCTTCGGTCGGGTAAAAGACGTTCGTTGGCGAGATGTCTCGGCAGGCACCGATCTATCCCGGATCGAGTACGGCTATGACCGAGCCAGTAACCGAATCTGGCGAGAAAACCCGTCGGATCCCAACCGGCAACACGACTGGCTATACGCCTATGACGGGCTCAATCGCCTGCAGTCCGCCCACCGTGGCCAGCTCAGTGGCACGCACACCGCGATCACCTCGCTCGACGCCGCTCAGTGCTGGACGCTTGACTCGACAGGTAACTGGAAAGAGTTCCGGCAAGACGAGAACGGCGACGGTACCTGGGATTTTAATCAGACGCGCACTGCGAACGAAGTCAACGAGATCACGGACATCAGCAACACGCCAAGCGACATCTGGGCGACACCCGTTTACGACAGGAACGGTAACACGACGACCAACCCCCGCCCTGATCTTGGCACCGACGCGACAATGACGGCGACGTTTGACGCATGGAACCGGATGACGAAGCTGGTCGATGACGCGACTTCGAACGTGCTCCTAGAAAACCAGTTCGACGGCCGTAACTTCCGCGTCGCTGCCAAGGAGTACACCTCGGGAACACTCGCCCGGACGCGTGAGTACTACTTCACCGACGCCTGGCAGTGCGTGGAGGAACACGTCGACACGTCCAACACGCCACGGCGCCAATACGTGTGGGGGATGCGATACATCGACGATCTCGTACTCCGCGATCGCGATATCTCGCCCTCCGGTGGACTCTTGACCGAGCGACTGTACTACCTGGCCGATGCGAACTGGAACACGACGGCGGTGGTGAGCGATTCGGGTAGCGTGCAGGAACGCTACGAGTACGACCCGTACGGCAACCTGAGTATCTTCGCGGCCAACTTCACGCCGCGAACGGTAAGCACCTACGGTGTTCACTACACCTATACTAGCCGCGAGTGGACACCGAATGCCGGGCTGTACTACTTCCGTAACCGCTGGTACGACGCTCAACTGGGCAGGTTTAGCTCCAGAGACCCGATTGGGTTCGAGGGCAGCCTTTGGAACATTTATGAGTACGTTGCTAGTGGAGTATTAACTTATTTAGATGCTTCAGGTACGCAGAGAAAGCCAGCCGGGCCTATAGTTACGGGAAGCTCCACCTGTGGAGAGAAGTTTGCCCATCTGATTGGTGGTGGCCAAAAACCGCCGCAAGTGGGCGGCTCTGCAAGAAGCTTTGCGGAATGTTTCACTAAAAAGCTTAGGGATGGTGTTCAACGAAAAACTGCAGCAAGAGAGTGCGGGGAAAAGTTTATTAAGTCCGTCACTAAGCAAATAGTTGGGAACAACTTGGAGTTTATCGTTAGCATCGTCTGCTGCGAGGCAAACAGAAATAAACCCGGCAATCTCGGACTCGGCGATCCGTGCGGAAACGGAACTGACAGCGGAGATCCGCCCGGAACGCCTCCCGCAATGTGTGCCGATCCAAAGAATCCAAAGGCAGCTCCTCAGTGTCGCGAATGTTGCGAAGCACTGGGATGCCAAGATGCACTTAAGATTTTCCTACTGGCCAAAGGCTATAGAGGAGTTGTAAAGGGTGCTTTCGATCAAAAAGAGTGTGAATCCAACTGTCCAGCGGCGGGGAGTGGCATATAATGTTTTTTTGCAAATTAGGTGTGATTTGCATCTACACTAGTGTAATAAGCACGTCGGGTGAATTTATTCGGCATAATTAAAAAGCGTAGGCATATACGACACTTCTCCAAACTCATTGAGTGTTTTCGTAAGTGTGTTTAGCAGTGTACTGAAGCGCTCCCAGGCGCCAGCGGGGAGCAGTTGGTACTTGAGTTTTTTCCAAAGCATTTCAATTGCATTCAGCTCTGGACTGTATGGCGGCAGATGGTAGATGTAGAGTCCTTTCTCTGCCCAGTCTTCCATGCGAGTTTGAAATGCTCCGCTCGTGTGGACTGAGGCATTGTCAAGGACCACAACAGTTGGACCGTCGATTGTTTGGCAATAATCATCGAAAATTGCAATCACCATTTCGCTGTTCACGTAGCCTTTGTGGAGATAGGTGTGGGTTTCACCGTCTTGACCCTGAAACCCAATCGCTTGAACGTTGCTGCCGTGTGCCCCGGTTACGGGTATTTCGTAGCGTCGACCGATCGGTTGCCATCCGTAGGGAACAACTCCTTTGAGCGAGAAACCCGCCTCGTCAAAGTAAACAACGTTCAAATCCGGTTCTTCGAGAAACTCGGCTAGCTCTTCCTTGGCCAATTGAAATTTCTTTTCATCCCGTTTTTGCCGCAAACTTCGACGATAACGTTTCCAACTCAGCCGAAACCGCCTCGCGTATTCTCGCAGAGTGGGTCGCTTGATTTCCTTGCCGGTTTTTTCTTTCAGCTCTTTCAGCACCTTGGCTGGTCGATTCGGGTATTTTCGAAGTAGTCGCCGGAGAGTTTGCTGCTCTGAGGCGTTGAGTATCGGCGGCGCACCGGGATGCTCGGAGTCTTCAAGTGCGTCGGGGCCGCCTTCTGAAAATCTGTCAATCCAACTGGATACCGAATCTCGATCCACGCCAAAGATATCGACAAGGGAACTTATTTCGTACTGTTGGTCGCTGAGTAAGATTGCGTGCGCACGAACTCGCGTATAGTGGCAATGATGACTTTTCCACATTTCCGTCAGTTGCTGTTTTTGCTCGACTGAGCCAATTTGTGCGAATTTTGTAGAGGGGCGTGCCATTTGAATCTCCCGGTTCGTGAAACAGGGAGAAACATGATGCTTCGCATAATCTCGACCATCGAGCATTTGCTAGCAAATCAGAAAGGATTCCCAACTCAACATGGGTGCAAAAAGCTTGCCAGTTATACCGAAATACTTACCCAGATGTGCTTAGCAATGTCAGTCTCATGCTGTGAAGCTATGGGTCAAAGTAGCATGCAAAATGCTGGTTCTAAAGGTTGGTTCGGCTTCGCGGATTCAGATGCACAGAGGGCTGTTGTAGAAACTTTGTTAGCTGACCATGGATTTACCAGTGAAATTGTCCGGCCTGTTGTTTTGTTGGATCCCTCGCTGGAAATCGGCGAGATCGCTGCGGTCATTCCGCGTGGCGAAGCAGAAACAATGAACTTTCTAGCAATCCTCCAGTCTCCGCTACTTCGGGAAGAGAGAGAATCGGCGACCGACAGGTTGAGCGAGAGATTGTTCGCTGCGTTTCCAACATCATCGTCATTAGAACGAGTTGATGCTGCTAAGGCTTTGCTCTCGCTTGCACAAGACACTAATGGCGATTCATTCAAAAAACGTATCACGCTTCTCTCGCGTTTATCGATCGCAGCGAAGGATGACGATTTGCGAAACTTGTGCTTGACAACGGCTATCGCATATATCGCAGATGCTCAATACTTACCAGCAGATTTAGCACGTTCCGCGCAGACGATACTCCGTCTTTGCAGGTCAGACAAAAGAACCGAAGCACATGCTTTACTTGGACTTCTTATCCTAGACGATGGTTTCACTCCCGCGAAAGATCTTGTTCGTAGCTATTGCTCATCTGAATTCTTTCCGGTCGGCGAATTGCCAGTTGGGAGACCCCACCTGACAATGTTGCTAAGCCGAGAACTTATCGGCAAACTTTTTGCAACGCCATATCCCGCCATCATGGATTTTTCCGAATTTCAAATCTACGAATGCTGCCGGAGTGATGAGAGTGAGACCTCACGTGGAATGTGCATAGAATCCTTCGCGAGGATAGCATACAAAAGACTTAGAGAGCTGTCGGAAGCCAAAGGCCAGGATGACTCTAAAGAACTACGAGATTTATTCGACCGAGCTAGCAAAATACATCTTTTAAATTTCGCGAGATATGACATTTGGGACGTTGCGGTTTGGTCATTAAGTTCGTACAGAGAGCTGCTTCGGGATCTAGGAGATGCAGATGCGTCAGATCTAGCGTTTCGCGACCGCCTTGGTGAACATTTTAAAGTCATTGGTCGGTTTAACGATTCGCGAAAGTTTGGTATTCGGTTTGAGAATCTTTATGAGCAGTATGAGGCTCTAGATGCAGAAGCTGAACTGGGGGCATCAAGAGAGCGAAATAATCTTAAGCAATTGGAAAAGATCAAGGTGTCAGGTGCCAATTAAGCAGACTCTGCACTGGAGACGTCCAAATGGGGCAGGGGTGCGATCCGTGTAGTTGTTACCGGCCTTTTTGATGTCGTATTTTTGGCCGAATTGAGACTGTAGGGATTTTGCGGTGATTTTGGGAAGCGAAAGAAGGAAAGAAGGGGCCACCCAATTTTCCGCGCAGACGGCGACGGTCGCTAGTTTTTCCAGGCCTCCTAGTTCCACGGCTTTGCCCAGGCTGCCATTTCGAGCGTGGGAAAATGCGTGTGGCACCTTCTGGGTGCCGCCTGCACAGCATCGGAGGGTGCAGTCGGCTGAGTAGCAGCGTTTTTCATTTAGTTTGAGGCTAATTGTTTTGCGTTTGTTTGAGTTATCGGTGGTAACTCTGCATGCGAGGAAGTTAGCCGATGCCAAATGCGATTCCAGATTCCGCTTCGGTTCGCTGTCCGAAGATCGACGATGAACTGGCCCGTTAAGCGGTGCCAACGCATGCCCGATTGCTTGAGCCGTTGATTGAAGATCACCTTGCATCCCGCTTCGGTAATACCGCTGCCGATCGGATCACCGATCTTCTTCCGCTCAGCATAGTCCATGTGCACCTTGTATTTCTTCAAGTAGTTCAGCGCTGGTGCGAAGTCTTTCCTGGTTCCCTTGAGTCCGCCACGTCGCTTCTGTTGTGCCGCTCGAGCGATCACGGTCTTGATGCCGCCCTGCTCGTGACGCAGGGTATGGCGTTGCTGCTTGGCCCAGTGGTTGGCTGCGTCAGTGCCACTGCCGAACAGCGACGCGGCGAGCTGCGAAACATATTCACAAGCATGAAAGAAGTCCACGCACCAAGTCCACTTCAGCCGCCGGTTTGTCAGCGGGTGCTTCATCTTGCAGAGTACATCGCGATAGTACGCTTGCGGGTGGCAGCCAGCGTCGGTGACGTAGCGAAGTTTCAACACCTCCGATCCAGCCCCACGCAGTACGCCTTGGATCACTTCGGTCAGGCGCCGGGTCATCGTCGGCTGTTCGCTCTCGGGCATCTGGCCCAAGTAGATCGTCCCGACTCGTTTGCGATGGCGATCGTAAACGGCAATCGTTCCACAGGACGCTTCCTCCCAACAGGGACGCGTTTGCACGAACACTCCGTCGCGGCCCACTTGCAGTAAAACGTCGTGTTTTCCATCGCTCCGTCGAGCCTCCTGGATCCACTGGATTAGTTGTTTAACCGCCTCTTCGTCGTGCACGGTGCGGACTTGTGTGGCCAAATCGGCGACGACGCGGCGGTAGGCTTCGACTGATGGCGTGACACCGAACCGCTCCGCCAACATCTCTCGCGCAGCTTGCTGTGGCAGGTCCGCAGCCAAACGACCGGTGACTTCCGCCAATGCCGGAGTCATCCGCTTGGCCACGATCCCCAATCGCACGTCCAAGGGAGCGATCCCTGGAGCTTCGCTTTGTGTGTTTTGAAAGAACCACCGCTCAAACGAGACGGGCCCGAAGCGGGTGTCGATCGTGTTGGTGGTGCGGCGATTGCGTCTGAAACTTTGGCCATCGAAGCGGAACGAACTGACTGTCTGATCGCGGTCGTCCGACTCGATGTTTCGGACGGCTCGTTGCATGATTAGCCGAGCAAGTTCTCGAACGAGACGTTCCAACCGCCGCTCGAACTTATCGGTGCTGGCGGGCGTGATCTCTGCTCGGGAAAAAAGATTGTACCGCTGCGATGACTCTCCAGATGACGCTGACCAAGTTGCTTGCGAACTCGACTTCGAAGTGAACGAAGAGTTGTTCAAATGAACCCAGCGATGTGGTAATCTGTTTCATGGCGTCCGTTCCTTTTGAGATGTTTGGCCTGCAAACCAAAAACACCCATTGGGACACGGACGCCGTTTTTCTCCTATAGCAATCCGAAAAATCACGGCCACGGCGAACTGCTACCAGGCCGACTGCACCCGCATCGGATGATGAAAACCAAACCGTGCAGTTCACCTACACACCCGATGGTGAACTCAAGACACTCACCGCCGTTAACGCCTCGACCGGCAACCAGGTGACGCAGTACATCTACGGCACCACACTGTCAGACAGCGCGATCGCGTCGAGCAGCCTGCTACGCCGCGAGATCTACCCCGATTCGACGGGCACGTCCGATAGCGTCAGCTACACGTACAACCGCCAGTCGCAACGGACCAGCCTCACCGACCAAAACGGTACGACCCGCCAGTACGACTTCGACGCCCTCGGTCGTCAGACGCAGGACCGGGTGACGACCTTGGGCGCAGGCGTCGACGGAGCGATCCGCCGAGTGGAGCAAACCTACGATGTTCGCGGGAATGTCTCGGCGGTGACCTGTTATAATAATGCGTCGGTCGGCAGTGGATCGATCGAGAATCAAATCACCCGGCAGTTCGATGGGTTCGGACAAGTGACGAAAACGTTCCAATCGCACAGCGGCGCGGTCAACCCCGCCTCGACACCCAGCGTGGGACGGTCGTACACCGATGGCAGCGGGAACGTGCTGCGTCCCACCGCCACGCTCTATCCCAACGGGCGAGAAGTCACGCTCGACTACGGCAGCAGTGGCTCGATCACCGATAAACTGAACCAGGTGTCCAGCCTGATCGATGATGATTCCACCGTCTTAGCCGCCTACGAATACCTGGGCGTTTCCACGTTCGCCCAACAGGACAGCACACAGGCCGATCTGCGTTACACGCTGATCTCGCCAACCCTGTCGACCGACCCCGACACTGGCGACATCTACAGCGGTTTGGATCGCTTCGGTCGGGTGAAAGACGTCCGCTGGCGAGACGTCTCGGCAGGCACCGATCTATCCCGGATCGAGTATGGCTATGATCGGGCCAGCAACCGCACTTGGCGAGAGAACCCGTCGGATCCCAGCCGGGAGCACGACTGGCTGTACGCATACGACGGACTCAACCGCCTGCAGTCCGCTCAACGTGGCCAGCTCAATGGCACGCACACCGCGATCATTTCGCTCGACGCCGCCCAATGCTGGACGCTCGACCCGACGGGGAATTGGAAAGAATTCCGGCAGGACGAGAACGGCGACGGTACCTGGGATTTTAATCAGACGCGCACTGCGAACGAAGTCAACGAGATCACGGACATCAGCAACATGCCGAGCGACATCTGGGCGACACCCGTTTACGACAGGAACGGTAACACGACGACCAACCCCCGCCCTGATCTTGGCACCGACGCGACAATGACGGCGACGTTTGACGCCTGGAACCGGATGACGAAGCTGGTCGATGACGCGACTTCGAACGTGCTGCTCGAAAATCAGTTCGACGGCCGCAACTTCCGGATCGCTGCCAAGGAGTACACCTCGGGAACCCTCGCCCAGACGCGAGAGTACTACTTCACCGACGCCTGGCAGTGTGTCGAGGAACACGTCGACACGTCGAACACGCCACGTCGCCATTACGTGTGGGGAATGCGGTATATCGACGATCTCGTACTCCGAGACCGGGACATCTCACCGTCGGGTGGACTCTTGACTGAGCGACTGTATTACCTGGCTGATGCGAACTGGAATACGACGGCGGTGGCGAGTGATTCGGGGAGCGTTCAAGAACGCTATGAGTACGACCCCTACGGTAACCTAAGCATCTTCGCGGCCAACTTCACGCCGCGAGCGGTAAGCACCTACGGCGTCCACTACACGTATACCAGTCGCGAGTGGACACCAGATGCCGGGCTGTACTACTTCCGCAACCGCTGGTATGACGCTCAGCTGGGGCGGTTTAGCTCCAGAGACCCTATTGGGTTCGAAGGAAGCCCTTGGAATCTTTTGGAGTATGCATCAAGCAGTTCAATGACGAGGGTAGATCCTTTAGGAACGTGGGATTGGGGGCCTTTCGGCGGTGGTTTTCACAATGCGACTAACGAACCAGTAATTGTTGCGGAAGGCGGTTGGGAAGATGAAGACTTTAGTTGGGAGTATTCGGAAATTGCCCCAGGCGAAAGTAGCGACAGTGGACGAGACATCGACTACGTTTGGCTTCCCTTGGAACAGCGTTGGGTAAAGATCGAGCAGCATTGGCTTTGGTTAGATGACAAAGTCGTTCTTGTTGATATCGATGAACACAACCAAGGAACTTTCTATTTGCATTGTGAGCGTCACACTTCAGTTAGCTTTGATGGCTGCCAACCGAAATTCGAAACTCGTCTTGAATGTACTCTTGAGCCATACAATCCTCCAAAACGTTATCTCCTCCCTCCCCTCAAGACGCAACCTAACCAGGGAGGACCACCGCCAACGCTGCCCGAAGTTCGTAATTGAGATTTAGAAGCATGAAGCTAAGCACGTCGGGTGAATTTATTCGGCATAATTAAAAAGCGTAGGCATATACGACACTTCTCCAAACTCATTGAGTGTTTTCGTAAGTGTGTTTAGCAGTGTACTGAAGCGCTCCCAGGCGCCAGCGGGGAGCAGTTGGTACTTGAGTTTTTTCCAAAGCATTTCAATTGCATTCAGCTCTGGACTGTATGGCGGCAGATGGTAGATGTAGAGTCCTTTCTCTGCCCAGTCTTCCATGCGAGTTTGAAATGCTCCGCTCGTGTGGACTGAGGCATTGTCAAGGACCACAACAGTTGGACCGTCGATTGTTTGGCAATAATCATCGAAAATTGCAATCACCATTTCGCTGTTCACGTAGCCTTTGTGGAGATAGGTGTGGGTTTCACCGTCTTGACCCTGAAACCCAATCGCTTGAACGTTGCTGCCGTGTGCCCCGGTTACGGGTATTTCGTAGCGTCGACCGATCGGTTGCCATCCGTAGGGAACAACTCCTTTGAGCGAGAAACCCGCCTCGTCAAAGTAAACAACGTTCAAATCCGGTTCTTCGAGAAACTCGGCTAGCTCTTCCTTGGCCAATTGAAATTTCTTTTCATCCCGTTTTTGCCGCAAACTTCGACGATAACGTTTCCAACTCAGCCGAAACCGCCTCGCGTATTCTCGCAGAGTGGGTCGCTTGATTTCCTTGCCGGTTTTTTCTTTCAGCTCTTTCAGCACCTTGGCTGGTCGATTCGGGTATTTTCGAAGTAGTCGCCGGAGAGTTTGCTGCTCTGAGGCGTTGAGTATCGGCGGCGCACCGGGATGCTCGGAGTCTTCAAGTGCGTCGGGGCCGCCTTCTGAAAATCTGTCAATCCAACTGGATACCGAATCTCGATCCACGCCAAAGATATCGACAAGGGAACTTATTTCGTACTGTTGGTCGCTGAGTAAGATTGCGTGCGCACGAACTCGCGTATAGTGGCAATGATGACTTTTCCACATTTCCGTCAGTTGCTGTTTTTGCTCGACTGAGCCAATTTGTGCGAATTTTGTAGAGGGGCGTGCCATTTGAATCTCCCGGTTCGTGAAACAGGGAGAAACATGATGCTTCGCATAATCTCGACCATCGAGCATTTGCTAGCAAATCAGAAAGGATTCCCAACTCAACATGGGTGCAAAAAGCTTGCCAGTTATACCGAAATACTTACCCAGATGTGCTTAGTGTCCGTGCGAAAACCACTGAAATATACAATAAGAAGCCTGCTCGTGGTACAGATTCCAATTGCACTTGGCTGTTACCTGTTGAACCAATGGCCGCAACGCAATTGGCCCAATGCATTGCACGTCTTCGCGTTTTGTTCGTCGCTTTCTATGTTCAGCATCATGTTTTTTGACACATGCAAGTTGAGTGCGTTTCGGATTGGTTTTTTCGGGGGTGGGATTTTGATCGCCTTACACCTAGCAATGTATTTCACAATAGGGATTTGGAAGGTTTTTATCTTGGATCCCTCACCGTCTGACGCTGGTTGGTTTTTCGAGGAGGGCCTGCTGCTCGAGCTAGTTTTGCTTCCGTTGGCGTATACTTGCATTTTCCTGCTTCCCGTCTGTGTGGGTAGTTTTTGTGGAGTTGCTTTTGGATTCATGCTTAACGTTTCTGGAAAGCAGATTAAACGCTGCTATAGAGAAGAATAGGATTATGGTGTCCGGTACGAATGCCGCGTGTTTTAGCGTCTTGATCAACCGGTAGACGATTTCGGTCGATCAACCACAGCCTGTAGTGCTAGCAAATAACGCACACAGTGTGCCGGCATTTGCTGTGCCAAGATTCGTCTTTCAAAGACGGCGAGATCCCGCTCTGATGTGTTGGAAGCAATCTAAAGAAAGAAAGAGGGCCACCCACTTTTCAGTCCGGGCTGCGGTTTGTATTTCGGCCGATTTAACTACGATCGGGGCCTCGCTGAATGCCGCCACCGAGCATCGGGCTGATTCTGATCCGATTCTCCGATATCGGCGCAGCAGCGACCCCGGAGGGAATCAAAGTGGAAGGTTTTCCGAAGACGGTCAGGCCGAAGATATCCCGAGTGGGTTGTCACGGGCGCAGAGCCAACCTTGGCCGCGACGGCTGGCTTCCTCGGCGAGGTGTTCTGCGCTACCCGCTGCTCGCTTGAACACCCGCCCAAATCGGCTCACAACGTCGCACCAGGCATGGGTATCCAAGCCCATACGTGTGAGGATCGGCTGCAAGTGCGAGGGGATCGCACCGACCTTGTCACTGCGGAGTTGACGGCCCGTCCAGTCGAGCAGTTCCAGATAGCTCGCCAACGAGACACTTAGGAAATCTTTCAGGCTGCCTCGCCTGCCCGAATGATCCAGGTGCGGCCCGACGGGATCGTGCTGCTCGTCAATTTCGATTGGACTCATCCAGCCGCTGCGATGCCGACCGCGGCTTCGCTCCCAGTCATGGGTGCTTTCGCGGGTCCGATCGGAGCAGTGAGTCAAGTCGTCAATCCGATCCTTGGCTCCGGTGTACTCGCTCGATTCAGGCGTTTCCGCCATGGCGGCGCGAATTGGGTTGAGATCCACATAGGCCGCGCACGCTAGCAAGCTCGCTTCATCGAGGAGTACCTGTGCCCGAAAACGACCTTCCCAAAAGTGGCCGCGAGCCTTGTCTTCGGCGTTGCTGCGGCGAGCAATATGCTCGGCGAGACAGCGCATATACCAACTCACGTCAGACAATCGCTGACGCCGCGAGGCTAGAACCGCCGGCTGATTCAGGATCATGTTCAGTTCCGGTCTCGTTGGCACGGCGGGGCTGCCGTCAGGGTTGCGACGTGCGGGGAACAGCCGCAGCCAACGCTGGGCGACCTCCTCGTCCGACCACGCCGCGACGACGTCCGGGCGACTTCTTAAAACGAGGTGCAGGTGATTGCTCATGATCGAAAACGTCAGGCAATCGATCGCGAACACGGAGGCGAGTAATTCCATTCGGTCGCGGATCCAGCCCCTGCGGTGCTCGAAGGACTCTCCTGTAACGGGATCGGTCCCACAGAGCCACGCCTTGCGGACGCACCTCTCGATACAGTGGAGGATCTGAATCTCATTCGGATCGATCACTTCCCCACGAGCTTGCCTGGGCATCTTCATCACCTCCATCAGCGTCACGGTTTTGAGCAGCGAAACCATCGGCAATGGTACGCAAGCCGCGATCGAAGGCAACCATTCATTGCCTGTCCCTATTCTCCTTCCTTGCCTGTCCCTATTCTCTCCCCTGTCCCTATTCTCTCCCTATTCTCTTCTATTCTCTTTTTCTCACTATCCTCATTCCAACACGTTTTAGCAGCAGGCTGCTTCGCCCCTGGGAACCAACGCGTCGACGTAGGCACCGATCACCGAGGCTTGGTCGCCGCAATGCGAAAACGTGATGGCATCAAAACTGCGGAAGCCGTCCAACGCACGTTGGTAAAACGCGTTTTTGACGGTGGCGAGATAACGATCGCGAATCTGCGGTGCGAGATCGCACACCCCGCCGCCGATAACGAGTTCGTCGTAGTCACCGATGTACTGGATCATCAATAACGCGATGCCCAATGCCGTCGCTTGATCATCGAACAGTTCCAACGCCAACTCGTCTCCTGCGGCCGCCAACTCTCGGAGTTTTTTGGCGCGATCTTTGGATGTCCCGGCCACCTTGTGCAAGGAGTGATCTTTCCACTGATCGAGTTGCAATCGATAGCCGAGTTGATGGGTCAAGGCGGTCAGGGACACAGCGGATTCCACCGTACAGAACGCATTGCCGACTTGCAGTTCTTGGTCGTGCGGGTAACGAAACGCATCAGCGGGCAGCATCAGGTGTCCCGCGTGCCCGGCTCGGCCCTCACTGCCGCGGACCACTTCACGATTACGAACTTCACCGCCTCCCAGCCCCGTGCCGACGGCGACCATGAAGAGCGAGTTCAGCTCAGGCTCGGGACTTTGGATTTGAATATTCAGTTGCGACGCCAATTCGGGCTGCATTTGAATATCGCCCCGGCGGACCGCGAATTCCCCCAATGCCGCCGCTTGGCCATCGCCGAGATACCGCACCGCGAGTCCATCAATCGCTGCATCGACCCGGGGATCCTGACGAGCCTCGGCTCGTAGTTTTGTTTCGAGCATCTCGCGGACTGGACAATTGTTCCAGTCGGCATGCTTCAGGTTGGGCGTGGACAGCAAGACGCCTTCGCTGGTCGCTGGCCCCGGCGTCGCAATCGTCACCATTTCGACGTCTTGGAGCTGTTTCCCGTGGGCGCCGAGAACACGTACGATTTCGGCTGCGATATCGGCGATGGTCGCTGCGGGGCCCTCGTCGCTGCGAGTCGCAAACTGCGGCGTGATCTCCAGCAAATGCCCCTCGGCATCACCCATGCACACCGTGGACGTCGTTCCGCCCACATCCACTCCAATATAAATCCCCACGCCTCGCCATCTCCCAAAATAGACCATCGCACCCAAATAACAGAACACGCATGAGATTAGCGATTCGGCAGTGAATTTCCAGGCCCAAGGGTGCACAAGATCGCTGACCGCCCGAGAGCGGTCCCGTTGGCCACCGATTTAGCCGTGGATAAATTCCAGCAGATCGCCAATCGTGCGGTGAGCTTCGACAGCATGCCGCAAGTGCTCTTCGGTAAGCACCTCATACCGATTTTTTCGTCCGACCCTCTCGCGGCGAATGAATCCCTCGGCTTCGAGGTCCTGGACGATCCGCTGCACCGCCCGCTCGGTAATCCCTACCTGAATCGCCACCTCCCGCAGGACAAGCCCCGGATCGGCGTGCAGAGCGATCAGCACATGTGCGTGGTTGGTGAAGAACGTCCAACGGTTCGCGCTCGGTGCGGCCGCGCTCGGTGCGGCCGCGCTCGGTGCGGCCGCGCTGGATTGCGTTCTCACGTCGACCTTTGAGGGGACGTTGGCCGGGTCTCCGCCAGCATCACTCGCAGCGATTTCAGGCGACTTGCTCGTCGAGGTTCGATTTGTTGTGCGTTTCACGTCGAATTCAGCCAAATTTCACGCGTCGAGACAGTGCGAAGGCGGCCCGCGTGACCGCCATCCGTGCTGACTAGCATACCATCGAATTCGTGAAATGAAATTCGCCTAATGTTTCGAGACGGCAAAACACGCGTTTTTCCTCAATTTCTTCCAAGCATCCCGGAGAACGACCCAAGAATCTCCGCCGCTTCAGACGAAACACAATTGACGACTCCTGTGTCGTGCTTTATGTTTCGCGTATCAATTATCGCCACTCAGAGATCGCCCAATGAATTCCTTGGTCCCCTTCCTTCTGGTCCTGTCCTCGGCAGCATTCATCGCGGTCGGGTGCGTCCCCAACCGGTTCGCATCACGCCATCTCCACGGCTTCCGCCGCTCGGCCACCTTTTTGGCAGGGTTACAGGCGTTGATCGCCGCGGGCGTAGGGATTGCGATCGGGACGGGGATCACGCTGCCGCAGTCCTCCACGCTGGTGCGTTTTTCGAGCGAGCTGCCGCTCAATGTGTCGGTGTATTTCGACTCGGTCGCGGCAATCATGTTCGCGCTGGTCTCGTTTGTCGGCTGGGCAATCTTTCGCTACTCGATGCGATATCTCGACGGTGAATCGGGCGAGGGTCGGTATTACCGCTGGACGAGTTTTACGCTCGGTGCGGTCTGCATGATGGTCGTTTCGGGCAACCTGCTCATGTTCATTGCGGCGTGGGTGATGACGAGTTTGGGCCTGCATCAACTGCTCATCCAATACGGCGACCGCCCCGCGGCGTGCCGCGCGGCGTGGACCAAGTTCACGATTAGTCGCATCGGCGACGCGGCATTGGTGATCGCGATGGTATTGTTCTATCGCCAGTACGGCACGCTGGATTTTGCGGATTTGTTCGCACTATCGGGCAAGTTACCCGAGGCGACGTCAACGACGGTGGCGGCAGGCTTTTTATTGGTTGTCGGTGCCATCACAAAATCGGCGCAGTTTCCATTTCACACGTGGTTGCCGCTGACGATGGAAACGCCGACACCGGTATCGGCCTTGATGCACGCGGGCATCGTCAATGCGGGCGGTTACTTGATTATCCGCACCAGCCCCCTGCTAACACAAACGCCTGCGGCGATGACGATGTTGGCGTTGGTCGGTGGCGGGACGGCTTGTTTTGCCGCGATCGTGATGTTGACGCAGACCAGCATCAAAAAAACGCTGGCATACTCGACCATAGCCCAGATGGGATTCATGTTGCTGCAGTGTGGCCTCGGGGCCTACTCAGCGGCGATGCTGCACATTGTCGCCCACTCGCTCTACAAGGCTCACGCATTTCTGAGCAGTGGTAGTGTGTTGAGCAGGCGTGCCGCGATGCGAGGCGTTTCCTCACCGATTGAAGCCGGCAACGGATTTCGATTCTCCGGTGCACCGGGAACAATGTATTCACGGGCTACGGCAACCCTTCGATCGGACTTGGGGTCGACTCTCGCGGCAGCGGTTGCGTCGCTGGCGCTGCTCGGGTTGGCCTTCACGATTTTCCGACTCAATCCGATGGCAAAGCCAGGCGGTCTCTTGCTCGGCGGTCTGCTGTGCTTGGCGTTAACGGACTGGCTCGGGGCCGTGCTACGCAGGGGAGACAAGGAGCTGTTTCTGCGCTCGCTCGCGGTAGGTGGTGCGTTGTGCCTGACCTATTCGGCCAGCTACCTCGCGGTGGACGCATTCGTCTCGCCGAGTTTGCCCGCCGTCACGGCCCCTACGGGTTGGTTCACGGTCACCACGCTCATCGCAGCGGGCTTCGCGGGCCTGTTCTTACTGCAACTGCGAGTGAGGTCGGGAGGCCGCAGTCACTGGCTCGACCGCTGGCACATCCACGCCTCCAACGGGTTCTACATCGAAAGCATATTGCGCCGCGTGTTTGGCTCGATCGTCTGTAGCTAGTCAAACCTGACAGCATCCCAGCGACTTCGCCAACGACGATTTGTACGACACGCATGATTCACACGAACTGACCGAACTCTCTTTCAGCAAAGCAACACAACGCATGACGATGACACCTTCTCGAGCCGAGATCGAAACCACTTCCTTCGCCCTCGATGATCGCGTGCAAGCGCATCATGACAGCGAGCTCGCGGCCACCTATTTCGGAAACATTCAGTTTTCCATTCAAGACGCAATCACTGAAGTCGCGGGAATCATCGCGCCGGTGTGGCCGCTGAGGGACTACGTGGCGGTGAATCCCTATGCGGGGCTGGCGTCGAAGCGATTCCTCGATGCACGACAGTTTTTGCAATCGTTTTCCGACTGTGAAATGTTGATGCCGCTGGAATACTATGCTGCTGCGTTTCGCGAGCAGCGATTCAATCGATCCAATATTCAACACGCGATTGAGGAGCTCAGTTCAGAGGGTCTGGCCATTCCTCAAACCGTCGGTGACATCGCAGCAAGATTGGCGAGCGTGCAGGACTTCACCGCGGACGTCCATGAAGACTTTCTCCATCGATCGTTCTCGGGGATGCAGACCGTCGCGGAAGTTGCCACGGGCGCCAGCGGAGTCAATTGGGCGGAGGTGATTCGCGACGAGGTCTCGAAACATTGTTCCGCCCACTACGACGAGGGCCAAGCGACATGGTCGAGCCCAACGTCGCACCTGTCGCTCTACGCGGCCTGGCGAGCGACTGCGTCTTGCGATCGGAACGTCGAGTTTTTGGGGTTGCCGGGATTCCGTCACTTCGTCGCTCAGTTGCCATCCCATCCCGAAGCCGCGATCGCACAGCTGCTCACCCAACTCCGCGTTCCGCCACGGCTGCGGAGCACATTTCTGATGTGTCAGGCGTACTCGATCCCTGGCTGGTCAGCGTGGGCAAAGTACCAGACGGACTGGAAGGACTCGCCTGATGCCGTGTCACTCCAAGTCGAGGGAGGCGATCTGGCGGGCTTGCTGGCCATCCGGTTGGCGTATGACGTCGCCCTGGCGAGCGTGAAGTCGCTCACGATCCAGTGGGACGGTTTTGCTCGCGGCTTGGCCATCCACGGTACTTTCATCGGAGACGCGAAAGAGGAGATCGCGGTACGCATGGTGCTGCTGCGTGCCAGCGAGATGGGATTCCGCAACACCTTGCTGCAATCGCTCAAGACGTCGATCTCCGACTCACCACCAATTGCTTCGCAACCCAAACTGGCCCAGATGGTGTTCTGCATTGACGTTCGCAGCGAACGAATTCGCCGTCATATCGAATCGCTCTCGCAGGGCATCGAAACCTTCGGCTATGCAGGATTCTTTGGGATGCCGATCGAGTCCGTACCGCTCGGAGCGGCAAGTGGGGACTCGCACGTGCCCGCCCTACTGAAACCGAAATTCAAACTCCATGAGAGTCTGCCCATAGGCGAACCAACTCGTCCAGCGCACATACTTTCGAAGCGAACCCGAATTCGAACGTGGCGTCGAATCTGGACCGAGTTCCAAACCAGTGCGGTGAGCTGCTTCGCCTTCGTTGAAACGACGGGAGTGTTCTACGGGTGGAAACTCGCCAAGCGAGCCTTCGGAATTCATTCCGCCGCCGCGACCGGTCGCTTCGACGCCGTGCCGCCCGAGCTCTGCGACCGAGTGGGACCGGTACTGCAGGATCTCGCTCGACAAGGCTTGCCCCCCTCGCACCAAGCCGACTTAGCAGAGTCGATGCTGCGTGGGGTGGGATTGACGACAGATTTCGCGCCACTGGTAGTACTGTGTGGCCACGCCAGTCAAACGGACAACAACCCGCTCGCTGCGGGACTGGACTGCGGTGCGTGCGGAGGTCACTCGGGCGAGCCCAACGCAAGGTTGGCGGCGATGCTATTGAACCAACCATCGATCCGCACTCTCTTGGCGGAGCGGGGCATTGACATTCCAAGCAACACTCATTTTCTCGCGGGCCTGCACAACACGACGACAGACAAGATTCAATACTTTGAATCGCATCGTGTTCCCGATTCACATCAGAAGGCGATGGCCAGTCTCACCGAGCTCTCCGATCGTGCGGGGGATCCGACGCGACTCGAAAGGATGCTAACGATCAAGAGCGAGAGTACCGCTGATTTGTTCAGGCGAGCGGTTGATTGGTCGGAGGTGCGGCCCGAATGGGCACTCGCGGGAAACGCGGCATTCATCATCGCCCCCCGCCGCATGACGCGAGGCGTCAACCTCGCAGGTCGATCGTTTCTACACAGCTACGACCATCAACAGGATCCGGATGGCACCATTCTCGAAGCGATCATGACCGCGCCTCTGATCGTCGCCCACTGGATCAACATGCAGTACTTTGCGTCCACGGTCGACAACAAACATTTCGGCAGCGGTACCAAAACGATCCATAATGTTGTCGGTCAGTTTGGGATTCTCTCGGGCAACGCGGGAGACCTCAGGACGGGTCTACCATGGCAATCGGTACACAACGGCGTGAGCTTCCAACACAGCCCGATGCGACTGCAGGCCGTGGTCGCGGCACCGCTGCTGTCAATCGATCGTGTCTTGGAAAAACACCCTGCGGTGGCCGACCTCGTCGAGGGCGATTGGTTGCATTTGACCGCGATCGATGGTGCCCTGACCTTCCGCCGCGATCTATCCGGCGGCTGGATCCCGGTGCAGGGTGAGCTGAGCGGCATGGGTCAAACCGAATGATCCGTACCACTACTAATGCCGGCAAGCAAGCGCCCGATGCGGAAATGATCTTGGGAACGCTTATTCGTGTTGGACACTGTTTGGGTGTCACCGTCGAGCCGGGGGACGTGCATGGCAACGAAACGGTTGCCGCAGGTCAGGGTGGCATCTCGCTGTTGCGGGCGGCAGCAGCCCAATCGAACATTGAGCTTCGAGAAGTCCCGCTACGCGACATCCGAGACGCATTCGGGATGGTCCGCGACGGAAGTCCTATCGTCTTATGGTTCGAGGACGGGGAACTGGCGGTACTGGAGCGAACGCGTGGGCGTCGCTTTGAGGTCAGCAGTCGCGGTTCCTGGATCCCCCACGGCATCGTCAGTCGCCGGCGTGTCGCCCGACTGCAGCGTGGCGACAAGCCACCGACATGTTTCGTTGCCACGCGTCGGCTGGAGTGTGATTCGATTTCAGCCCACCCGGCTGACTCTACAGTGCCGGCCGCAGGACATCAGGCACCGCATCCCAAACCGATGCAGCGTTTCATCGGGCTATTGAACCTGGACCGCAGCGATATTGGACTCGTCTTTCTGTTCGCGTTGGTCGCCGGGATCATGTCGTTGGCAACGCCACTGGCGATTGAAGCCTTGGTTAACGTGGTGAGCTGGGGCACGCAATTACAACCATTGATCGTGTTGGGATTGATGTTGCTAACTTGTTTGAGCATCGCGGGAGTGCTGCGAATCCTGCAGACCGTGGTCGTGGAGATCATTCAGAGGCGGCAGTTCGTCCGCATTGTCAGCGATCTGTCCCATCGATTCCCGCACGCCAACCAACGATTTTTGGTAGGGCAGTATCCGCGTGAACTCGCCAATCGGGTGTTCGACATCATGACCATCCAAAAAGCAACCGCGGTGCTGCTACTCGATGGCATTTCGATCGTGTTGACGACGGTGTTGGGGATGATCGTGCTGGCATTCTATCATCCGCTATTGTTAGGCTTTGACGTCGTGCTATTGGTGTGCATGGTCGCCATCACCTGGGGCCTCGGAAGAGGCGGCATTAACACATCGATTGACGAATCGGTCGCCAAGTACCGTGTCGTTCATTGGCTGCAGGACGTGATTTCACAGCCATCTATCTTCAAATCCGGTGGCGGTGCAACGCTGGCGATTGAGCGTGCCGATCGATTGACCTCGGAGTACTTGGTCGCTCGGCAAAATCAGTTTCGTGTCGTCATTCGCCAAGTCGCCTTTGCGATCGCATTGCAGGTTGCCGCTTCGACGGCGGTGCTGGCCCTGGGTGGCTATCTGGTGATCCAAGGTAAGCTGACGCTTGGTCAACTCGTGGCCAGTGAGCTGATCGTGACGGTGGTCGTCGGTTCTTTTGCCAAAGCGGGCAAGTCCATTGAGAAATTTTATGACCTGATGGCTGGCATCGACAAAGTAGGGCATCTCGTAGACATCCCGACCGATCCCCCCATCGACCTGGGAAATCGCCCGACGGGGCCAGCCGAGGTCGTATGGGATCATTTGAAGTTTGTCACCGCAACGGCGCAATCGCGGGTCAAGGCGGCACAGATCGATGCGGGCAGCCGAGTGGCGATCGTTGGCAACGATACCAGCGGACGATCCCGATTGGCCGAGGCGCTCGCAGGGATGTCAACAACCATTCAGGGCGTCGTGCAGATCGCGGGGATCGAAGCGACGGAGGCGGCCGCAAATAGCGAGGGAGACATCGTCGCCTACGTGGGCCCCAAAGATATCTTTCATGGCAGCCTGCGCGATAATGTGAGTTGTGGGCGCCGTGGGATCAACCACCGACGAGTGCGTGAGGCACTCCGAAGCGTTGCGATCTCCCCGAGCAGCGTGTCCCTGGACCAATCGCTGCAAACCGGTGGCTTTCCACTCTCTCGCGATCAGATCATCCGATTGATTCTCGCTCGAGCAATCGTGTCACAACCAAAATTGCTAGTGATCGATGGTGTACTGGATGAACTCGATGATCGCTCGCGGGCTGACATTTGGAACTTGGTGACAGACGATGCTGCGCCGTGGACCTTGGTGGTGAACACCCAACGAAATGATATTGCCGAACTTTGTGATCGTCAGATTGAGGTTTCCCAAAACATATGCGTTTAAAACAATCCGACACGGAAGACTTCGCATCGCTGCAGATGGTGCGTACCGGAAACTGGGTGCGGTTCTTTGGAAAGCTGACCTTTGTGTCGCTACTCGTTTCCATCCTGGCCATGTTGTATGCGCCCTGGCAGCAGACCGCTCGCGGGGTCGGTACGGTGGTCGCCGTCAATCCGCAACAACGCCCTCAAGCGGTCCGCAGCCCGGCCAAAGGTGTCGTCGAGTACGTCAAACCGGGACTGCGGGAGGGATCTTACGTCACTCAAAATGAACTCCTCATGCGTTTGGCCCCCTTCGCCGCAAACGGCATCTCGCAAGTCGACATGCAAATCACGGCGATGGAAGCACAGGAGGCGGCTGCGATATCAATATTGACCGTTGCCCAGCAGGCCACCGTGCTACAGGCAAACTCCGGCAACAGCATGACAGCGTCCTTGACTCAGGATTTGGAAGCGGCCAAACAAAAATGGGCGCAGGCTAAGAACGAAGTCACCTCACTGGAAGCGGAATTGGCGGACAAAAGCAATCAGCTGCGAATCGCCGAAGAGGTCGCTGAACAGGGGCTCGTTTCGCGCGAGGAACTGTTCAGCAAGCGCAAGGGAGTCCAGTCGCAGGAGGCAAAGGTCGACAAGGCTCGAAACGCGGTGCACGAATTCGCCGCCATCCTGATTTCGAAAGAGGAAGAGATCGATTCCAAACTGCAGGAGATCTCTATCAAGAATCGCACCGCCGAACAAAAGGTGCTGGATTCCATGCAGAAAATCAACAAAATCGAAAAGGAAATTCTGGATCTGCGAAACAAACGAGCCGAGTTCGATCGCTTGGAAATGAGGGCTCCGCGATCGGGGCGAATCCAAGAATGGTTCGGCCTCGAGGGCAGTGACACGATTAAGGAAGGCGACCAACTCTTCGTGATCGTCCCCGATGCGGACGAACTCGGGGTGGAGATGCAAATCAACGGCAACGACATGCCGTTGGTTCAAGTAGGCGACCGCGTCCGTCTGCAATTCGAAGGTTGGCCCGCCGTTCAGTTCGTCGGTTGGCCCTCGGTCGCGGTCGGCACTTTTGGCGGTCAAGTCAACCGGGTCTTTCCAACCGATGACGCGAAAGGCAACTTTCGCGTGCTGGTGACGCCGGACAATCGATTTAAACGTCAGGATGACTGGCCGGATGACCGATACTTACGGCAGGGAGTGCGTGCGAACGGTTGGGTTTTATTAAAACAAGTCAGCTTGGGATACGAGTTATGGAGACAACTCAACGGATTCCCGCCCGTGATCGCAGATCAAAAGCCAGGCAAGGTCAACACCAAAGTGAAACTTCCTAAAGCATGATCAAGATCGCTCAAAGAATCGCGAGCGGGTGTCTATGGGTGATGCTTGCGATGGTGGGAACGACGGCGGCCGAGCCGCCACTGCCCGCGTCACGGCAATCGATCCAGGGCGACGAGTCGTCTTTCGCGGCATTGTTGGGCTCACCGGGAATGCTCGAAAGCAATCTGGAACCGGTGCAGGTCCACGCCATCGAGATGTCGGGCGTAGGCCTGTTCTCGACGGCACAAACGCGAAATCCGCCGCCTGATCAGGAGCTCTCCGTCGAACAGATTCCAGCGGGGATGTCGGAGCCAGAGATGCAGAACTCGCTCGTGCTCGCCGATGTGGTCGCGAGCGTCTATCGGTCGTATCCAGAGATCGTCCGTGCGCGGCAGCAACCGGGATTGGCAGCGGGTGAATTATTATCCGCGTACGGAGCATACGACACCAAACTGAGCACGTTTTCGTACTCCGAACCGACAGGCTATTTTCGCAATTACCGCAATGGACTCCAATTGGCCCGTCAAACTTGGTGGGGCGGATACGCTGCTGCCGGTTACCGTATCGGGCGTGGCTACTACCAACCCTGGTATAAGGAGCGTCAAACCAATGAAGGTGGCGAGTTCAAAATTTCACTTGCCCAGCCGCTCCTCAGAGGCCGGGCGATTGATCCTCAGCGAGTCGCCGTCTTCCAAGCCGACCTGGATCGCCGCGCCGCCACACCAATCATCCAGCGTGCGATCCTGGACGTGTCGCGAGACGCGATTGACCAATACTGGCAGTGGGTTGCCGCGGGGGCCGTTCGCCAGGCACAGCAGGAGTTATTGGAAATCGCCCGCAGGCGTGGGAAGCAGTATGAAGCCGGGTTTAAAGCCGGAAAATTTGCGGAAATCGACTTAATTCTGAACGAACAGTTGATCGCCGAGCGGGCGTCCAACCAATTGGAATCGGAAAGAAAGTTTCGAGCCGCGGCATTCAAACTGAGTTTGTATTTACGAGATGCTGAGGGACGTCCACTCGTGCCCGATGCCGCGTGGCTTCCCGAGCGATTTCCGATGATCGAGCCGCTACCCGCTCGCGATTTTGAAAGCGATTTGGCCGCCGCGCTAAGCCAACGACCTGAACCGCAGATTTTGCAGTACGAAATCCGCGGCGTGCAGCTTGATCGTCAATTGGCCATCAATCAGACACGGCCTCAATTCGACATTATCGCCGAAGCGTCCCAAGATGTCGGTGCCCGAACAACTCCGGAAAACGAGAAAGGACCGTTTAAACTTGTCGTCGGTTTCACTGGCGAAGTGCCCATCCAACGCCGCAAGGCGCGCGGCGAAATTCAATCCACCAACGCCAAAATCGTACAAACGACTGAAAAGTTACGGCTGATGAGGAACAAGATTGGGGTGGAGTTGCAAACGGCCTACAACACGCTGGTCCTCTCTGCCGAGATCGTCGAGCAGGCTGACAACGCACTCAAGGCGGCCGTTGAAACGCTCGATCGATACCGTTTCGCGTTTGAACGGGGCAAAGTAGACCTGATTTACTTGAATCTACTTGAAACAAAGACGAATCAGACCGAGATCAAGCTGATCGAGGCCCAGCGAAGCTGGTTCGATGCGCTCAGTGAACTGCAAATTGTCATGGGCCTCGATCCTCTCGACCAAGCGATTGGAGTGTCGTCCATGCCGCCCAGTCCGTTGCCGGGCCCCGGACATCTCCCCCCACCGCTCAAAGTCCAACCGAAAGCATGGGAGGAGGACTGGCGTCGGCATCAGGATGGCAATGCGCCATAGTGCGTCGTTCCCGTCCCCCCGTGAGATCGCACCGGAGGGGTCGCGAGATCAATTGCCCAACCCTGATTCAACAGCCCACGACGAGTTAGCGATCGCCAGCGAGCCAACCATCCCCCTAACCGCTGAACCCTGAACCCTGAACCCTGAACCCTAAACCCTGAACCCTGAACCCTGAACCCTAAACCCTAAACCCTAAACCCTAAACCCTAAACCCTAAACCCTAAACCCTAAACCCCAACGATACACTCAGCGTTTTCCGATCGCGGTCAGATAGCTGCGAAGTTCGTCGCGAACCTTCGGGAATAACAGCACGAGCCCGATCATGTTGGGGAACACCATCGCGAAAATCATCGCGTCGGAGAAATCGATCACCGATCCCAACGAAATGGCCGCACCAATCACAATCACCATGCAGAACAGTAATTTGTACGTCAGGTCAGCCACCTTGCCGCGTCCAAATAGGTATTTCCAGGATTGCAAACCGTAGTAGGACCATGAGATCATCGTTGAGAACGCGAACAGAATGATCGCGATCGTCAACACATAGCGGAACCCTGGCAGTTTGGCATCGAAGGCGGCCGACGTCAGATCGACGCCGCCCAGGCGAACGCCATCAACGATCACGTTCTTCGACTCGACCGCCCCCCATTTGAAGGAGTCATCGGCGTTGAAAAAAACGATGACCAGGGCCGTCATGGTGCAAATCACCACGGTATCCAGGAAGGGTTCGAGCAGTGCGACAATGCCCTCGGAGGCTGGGTACCGGGTTTTCACCGCGGAGTGGGCGATTGGAGCCGAACCCGCTCCCGCTTCGTTGGAGAACGCGGCACGTTGGAAGCCCTGGATCATCACGCCGATCAAACCGCCCAAAGCGGCGTCCGGTGTGAACGCACCGCGGAGGATCACGCCAAACGCCCACGGGATCTTGTCCCAATTCATGGCGATAATCACGACCGACGCGGCGAGATAGATGATCGCCATCAGCGGCACAATTTTTTCCGTCACATGGGCAATCCGCTTGATCCCGCCAATGATCACGAACCCCACCAGGATGGCCATCGCGAGTCCGATCAGCGTCCCGGCCGACCCGGTATCGGGCAGCCCCAGGAGCGATTTAATTTGCTGAGCGGCTTGGTTGGATTGGAACGCGTTGCCGCCGCCGAAGGATCCGCCGATACAAAACAGAGCGAACAACATGGCGAGCACCTTGCCGACGGGCCCCGCGCCCATTTCGGTCAGCCCTCGATGCAGGTAGTACATCGGACCGCCATAGACGGTCCCCTCGGCATCGACATCCCGGTACTTCACCCCCAACGTGCACTCGACAAACTTTGTCGACATCCCGAGCAGGCCGCAGATAATCATCCAAAACGTTGCACCGGGGCCACCCGTCGCCACCGCGACGGCCACGCCCGCGATGTTGCCTAACCCCACCGTGCCCGAAACGGCTGTCGCGAGTGCCTGAAAGTGCGTCACCTCGCCCATGCACTTGTCATGACTCGTGTCGACCAGGCCCTTGTCAACGCCCGCCGCGTCGAAGTCGTTGACCTCTTCTGGGCTCCGCTGCTCGATGTCATCAAACTTGCCGCTGACGACCTGAAATGCCAGCGGGAGGAAACGCAGATTGGGAAAGACGAACGCAAGGGTAAAAAAGGCGGCCCCACCAACCAGGAGAATCAGCACAAACGGCAGCAGTCCCGCCCCCGGAATGTAAACCTCAAAAAAAACAATCCCGCCCCACGTGTCCGCCACGGGCTTGAACCACTCATCGATCTTCTGATCCAACCCCAACGTGACCACTTCCTCGCCAGTCAACGCCATCGCGGGATCTGTTTCCGCGAGATCCGTCAGGGGGGGATCCGTCTGACCGACTCCCGCAGAAGGAGGTGCAGCAGCATCGGACTGGGCACAACAGGTTTGGCCCCCGACAACAAGCAGGAACCCAATCAGCAAGAACAGGAGCAATGGACGACGGCTTACAATCACGTGAAATGACATAAATGTGAGAACGCGAAAATGGTGTTGAATGCAAATCGGATCGGCCGGAACGAGGTCGGGGCCGCTGACTGAGCCGAAGGATAACATAAACCGCGTTCGCTTTCCGCAGAGACCCGCTCTCCCGCGACCACCCTGATCCCACCCACACGCTGTGCACGCGCGGAGAAACAATGCCCACAGGGTTCTTGCTCAATCCCACGTTTCTCGCTTTTTTCTGGCTGATCCGGGCCAAGCGTACTTCGGCCGGGTGGGAACTCATCCGCGTTCGCGTCGGTCGAACGAGCCCTTTTTTCTGGATCTTTCGTTCCGAGGGGCCGTCCCCACGGTCGATTCATTCGGCGGCAATCCCTACAACGGTAAGAGAATCCTGACGGTTTTCCCTCTGGCTGCCGCCTGTCGAACCGGGCAGCGACGAGGAACTCACGAGCAACACATTCGACCCCGAGAATGACCTATGACGCAGCGGCTGTGCATCCTCAACGTCGTCGGACTGACGCCGGACCTACTGCCCCACGCCCCGCGTCTCTCGCAGATCGGCGTGGCGCGGCCGTGGACCAGCCCCGTGCCCGCGGTCACCGCCACAAGCCAGGCGACACTGCTGACCGGGCTCACCCCGCGGGAGCATGGGATCGTCGCCAATGGATGGCTGTATCGCGATACCCAGGAGATCCGGTTTTGGCAACAGTCGCGCACCCTGATTCAGGGCGAACTGTTTTACGAGCGTTACGAAACGGCCAAGATGTTCTGGTGGTTCAATCAAGCGACCACCGCGAAGTATGGCGCCACACCCAAACCGCACTATGGGTGTGACGGCAGCAAGGTATTCGACGTCTTGGACTGGACAGGTTGCGAGTTAACAAAGCAGCTTGGCCCGTTTCCATTTTTCGCCTTCTGGGGACCGGGCGCCGGCATCGCCTCGAGCGACTGGATCGCCGACGCCACGGCGCTGGTGCTGCGTGAGAAACAGCCTCAACTGACGCTCTGCTATCTACCACACTTGGATTATGATTTCCAGCGTTTGGATCATCAGGATCCGCGCCGCGTGGCCGAAGTCGACGCGGCGGCTGGCCGCGTGATCGACGCCGCTGATGCCGTCGGCGCTCAGGTCGTCGTCGTTAGCGAGTATGGACTGACAAAGGTGCATCGCCCGGTGCACCTGAATCGCGTCCTGCGAGCAGGCGGTTTTCTTCGTACCCGGTTAGGACCGTTTGGCGAAGTGCTATTGGTCGGCGACTGCGATGCAGTTGCCGTGGCCGATCATCAGGTGGCGCATGTCTATGTACGAAAGGCCTCGATGATTGACGAGGTCGCAGCGTGCTTGCGTCTTGTGCCCGGTGTGGCCGCTGTCGTACCGCCCGCGGAGCTCGATCTTGATCATCCACGCAGCGGCGAACTCATCGTGCTGGCCGATCCGGATGCGTGGTTCACGTACTACTACTGGGACGATGACCGTGACGCCCCCGATTTCGCCCGCACCGTCGACATTCATCGTAAACCAGGCTACGACCCCTGCGAATTATTCATGACCAGCCGCGTTCGAGCGGCCGCGAGATTACTGCAAAAGAAGCTCGGCATGCGATATAAAATGGACGTCATCCCACTCGATGCCACACTCGTTCACGGCAGCCATGGGTTGCTCGCAAGCGATCCCGGCAGCGGCCCACTTGTGATCGGACCCGGCGAGCCACCTGCCTCGATGACCGGTTTTGCCGACTACGTTCACACGCTGCTATCGGAGTCTATGTAGATTCGATGATTTTGGTGTCGTTCTTCGTTTCTCCGGTCAGCGTCCCGGTTACACTAGGGGGCAGTCGATCAGCGAGCTCGCTTTGATTTGCTTCCGGATGGGGTGCGTGGAGTCGTGGGATTAGCATGTAACGGCTGCGTATTTCAGTATTCCTCGCGCCCCATCCAGCCGCAAACGGGGCTCGCTTTGCAATCGACCTTCGCTATGCACCGGCGAGCCGATTGTCGTCAGGCATCCGGCGACGCTGCCCGCCCGCAAACTTCGATTAGCCAATGGTAGATTTCAGGGCCCAGGATCAGAAGCCCGATCGTCGCGGCCATCCAAGCAGCCACTAAAACGGCAGCGGCAGCAACGTCGAGGGCGCGCCCGATACGCGGGTCATGTTCGGGGTGCAGGACCGCGACGAGCAACTCAATCGCGGTGTTCAACAGTTCGGCGGTGAAGACAATGCCGATGGCAAAGATCAGAGCGATCCATTGCCAAAGCTGCAGTCGCAACAGAACAGCCAAACAAATCACGGCCGTCGCGACGCTCAGGTGAACATGAAAACTGGCTTGATCACGCAGCGCCCCAAAGAGGCCCACCCAGGCAACTCGAAATTTATTAGACCATGTCTGACTCATCGGAGCGCCTGCGGGATGACCATCTACTCGAGTCCTTCGACACCGGGCGGTGGGATCATTTGTCCGCCGAGTCGCCCCAGTCGCGAGGAGGGCAAGAACCGTGGTTCGAACATGAAGCCGAAACTCGTATTATCGCGGCCCGAATCGACGTTGGCACCGATCTGGAACAGGAATGATTCACCGATCCGAGTCAATCCGAACGTCTGCGTGTTACTGCCCGTGGGTCCGAAATCGTACACGTTGCCAGCCGAGATGATCCATTTCTCATTCAGACGATGATCGAGTTTTGCTTGCAGCACCGTGCTGCTGATCGGACCTTCGAGTGACAACAAACCAACGTACAAATCGCCGAGCCCAGGCCGACTCGTGCGGATACCACCGCTGAGCGACCGCAATCCCTCATCGAAGAAGTCGATGTAGCCGTCACCGAGCAGCGCCACCCGATCCCCTAAATTGTATTGTGCGTCAAAGAGCGTCGGGCCGACGGTCTCGCCAAAGTTATCGCGGTCGGCGCGAGGCATCAGGATGGTTTGCAGGTCAAAGCGGAATAGATCCACAATCCGTTCGCGGCCCGGCAGACCCCGTTTGGTCTGGAAGCGTTGATTCATGCTCAAACGCAGCTGTTGGATATCATCGACCACCGTGTTACTCGGGCTGGTCACGTTTCGCTGGATGCCTTGCCGAAGGGCATAGTTGCGCGGATCGAACTGAGTGGGCAGAGCGCCGCCAAAGGTTGTGTAAATGAACGAGCGGCGAAACTGTTCTTGCGTATGATCGTCCAGCGGATCGTAGTACGGCAGGTCTTCATAGTTGGTGTTGCTATCCGCATAAAAGTATTCTGCTGAAAGATCAATCTTGTGAGCGAGGCCGCGCACGTTGAGCAGACTGCTCTGGACGGTGGGGTCGACACGCGAGAGCGGTAGGTTCGCACGAATACCGCCACCACCCCACAATCGGGTGAGGGGGTCCCCGTTGATGTCTTGGCCATACTGCGCCACTTCGCCGATCGCGAAGGGTACGATTTTGACCACACCGGCCTGGATCGGCATCGACAACTCCTGCCGCGTTCGCGCCACAATCCCCTGGCTGGCGATCTCACCAGGCAACGTCGCCGTGACCGCCGCGGTCGCCGGATCGGTGGGCGGGTCGGCTGGGTTGAGTCTCTCGTAGCCAACCTGATTGTGCATCGACCACGTCAAACGATCCCCCAATAGCGATCCGCCTAGCGCGTAGTGATTGAATTCGGGCAGCCGCTCCGTCTCTTCGAAGAAATCATTGATCTGCACGTTGAAGTTAGCGTCGTATAATTGCGAACCCGCGTATTTCCGCAGACGCATTCCAGTGTTTCGGTTGGCGCGCTGATCCCAACGGTTCTCAAAATACTGCTCGACGAAATTACGATCGCTGATCCACCCTAACTCCGCGATGAACTCCCAGTCGTTGGGAAGGTAGTGCCGATGACTCAGCACCGAGGCTCCGCGAATATCGGTTTCAGGCACCAAATTATTACGACCGTTGCCGAGATTATCGAGCCCGTGGTCTTTGATGAGATAACTGTCATACGTCCCCACCACGGGGCCGGAGACACCGAAGAGGCTCGGCAGGGTGTAGTCGGTGTGCGATCCGATCGCCGGACCACGCATGCTCAAGTAATCCGTTAGCAAACTGGATTCGACACCGGCGGGCGTGTTCCATCCAAGTAGCTGGAACGTGTCCCATTCGAGCAGCACCTGCCGACCAAAAATCTGATCGCTCTTGATGCTCGCTCCATTGAGGTACATGTTTGGCTTACGCAGGGGCGTGGAGAAACGCGGCCAATACAGCACGGGAACCCCACCGGCATACACAAAATTCCCACTACTGGAAACATACGGCTCGGTATCCGGAATGACCTGGCCGGTTGCTGGATCGACCGTGGCAATGGGACGCTGTGTCAGTGAGAGTTCGTTGCTTTGCAGCCAATAGCCGGGCACGCCGAGTCGACTGCTGGTGACGGCAGCATTGTTAGCGACGTAGTGACCTCGCGCGACCTGCCGCATCACCTCGGCTTTGACTCTCGCAGTACCTTGCGTTTGCGGAATCGTCGCAATCACTTCGGCATCGAGAATCACGCCGACCTCGCGTGCCGCGTTGTAGTACATCGCATCGGCATAGACGATCTGGTCGCCCTGACGAACGACGATGTCGCCCTCGAGATAGAGTTCTCCTTCGGCATCCGCGGCGCTGGCCGCGCCGGTGATGATATCGCCCAACGGGGGCGTCCAAGCCACGATTCGGTCGGCCGACAAGGACACGGTTCCAATCGGCACTCGCAACCCCGTGGGCGTTTGCGCCATGATATCTCGCACCAAAACCGTGACACCGCCCGTGGCAACCACGATCGTTTCATTGACCTCCGTGCGATCGATCGTTCGGAAGTCGGTCGGTCGTGAGGTACCACGCGAGAGCAACTCGATGCTCTTGCTGCCACCACCGATCGAATAGGCCCATCCGCCGGTCGTACCTCCGTTGTCCGTCATGATCGGAGGTTCGGGCAGCGACCTCACCGGCCCCGCATCCGCGGGCGCTGCCAATGGGGGTGATGCGTAACTCGTCACCGGATCGTCGAGCGCCGATGGTGTGCGCAATGAGGGATCCGAAACCACACCGGATTCATCCCAGATCAAACCCGAGGGAGGGACGGTTTGCATGTTTGGATCCGGCGCAGGGGCCGGCAGTGGCTGGACCAACTGCATCGCCGGGCCGGGTGAAATAGGTTCGCTGTACTGCACCGGCGCAATCGTCGCCGAGCCGCTCGGTGCGATCTGGCCAGGCGGCGTCAAACCACACAGGGCCCACCACTGGGCCGGGACCTCTGTCTTGCCGCGGTACTGCTGAGCCCGTATTTCCGGAGGCGCCGATAAACGGAGCTCTCCCACAATTGGTTCTTGTTTGGTTTTTCCTGCACCGAGCGCAACACGATCCATTAACAACTTCACATTGATCGCATCGCCGAATCCATCGACGACCAACAGGATCGATTCGGCCTCGAAACGCTTGCCCTTGTACTCGAGCACGCAGTCACCGTGCAGCACCGTGCAGTCTTGAGACATCGGCAGGGCGGTCGCTGCCCCAATCGTGGCCACAGTTCCCGTCTGCGGCAGGGATGCGGCGGCGGCCCCCTCCCGCTGCCAACGGTACACGGTCTCACCCCGAACCCGTAAAATCGAGTCGCTGCTCCCAACGTCAATCCGCGTGGGGCTGGGGCGATCCGGAGGCGGTCCTTCGGCACGAGCAGTCAGCGAGTGCGTCGACAGGAGCATCAGAATGCCCATCATCGTCGTCAAGACCGGCAGCGCAGCAACGAACCGCGTCCATGCAAATTGAATTTTTTGCTTGGGCCGCGGTGGCGTGACGGTGGGGTGGACAACAGCAGCCAACAGGCAACTTTGCAATACAGTGGTGGTCGAGAGGCACTCAAATGACGGACGATCCACCCAGAGGTAGACCGTCCGCAAGCGACATTACGAAAGCCAGCCACTCGTCCACAAGCCAAATTCCACCCACCTCTGCCCACTATTTTCCGGGGGGTGCGGCTGATCTGGTCAACTACTCTTTCGCAGCAGGCTCAGCCATCTGCGGGAACTCGACGCCGCCGGTCAATCCACGGTCGATTGCCCAGATGTTGCGAAAGCGAACCGGATCGCCGTGGTCCTGGATCTTCGTCGGCAGCAGCGTGGGAGATTCGTCTTTCCCTGCCCCCGTCGGACCTGGTAATTCCTGATCGTCTTGCACCATCACACCGTTCACCCACGAAGTGACACGGGCATTGCGCAGCTTGGTGCCGTCTGCAGCAAAGCGGGCGGCGGTGAAGTGAACGTCATAGGTTTGCCAGGTCAGCGGTGGGAACGCCATGTTCATTTTCGGGGTTTTGTATCGATACAAAGCACCGAGCCCATTGAAGACGTTGGCATCACCGAACGAATCGAGCACCTGACACTCGTATCGGCCCTGCAAATACAAGCCACTATTACCCCGTCGTTGGTCGGCGAGTTTAGGCATGTGAGGAATCCGAAACTCGACGTGCAAATCAAAATCGCCCAGCATCTCGCGGACATCAGCACCCTGCTTGAGCAACCCATCCTCGGTCATCTCGCCGTTGGTGAACGCGGACGTGTCGCTGCCGTCGAAGAGAACCGTGGCGCCTGCCGGTGGCGCCGCCCCAAGGGTCGGGCTCTGACGCCGGGTACGCTCGAGGGTGGCGAGCATCGTTCCCGACGCATCAATAATCCTACAATGCTCAGGAGTCACAAACATCGCCCACGGGCCGCCCGAAAGCACGAGCGTCTGCCCGCTGCGCCGACCGAGCAGGACCATCGGCTCGTCGTTCTGATACCCATCCTGGCCGGGCAACCCACCGTCATAGACCCGCGCTTCGAATTCGCCGTCGCCGAGATTACGTATTTGGACGCCGCGACGGCTCACGCCAGCTGTCTTTGATTCGTCGTCCGACGATTCGTCTGTCTGTGCCGCGTCGCTCGTTTTCAAATCACCCACATATTCACCGACCAGCGAAAAGTCGAGCGCCACATCACCTTCGGTCGGTGGCATCGTCCACACGCCCTTGGCCACCCATTCCGGGTCCGCGGCGGGCTCAGCAGGCTCAGCGGGCTCAGCGGGCGTGGTGGCGGGTTCGGCGGGCATCGGGGCGGGTTCGGCGGGGTCCGCATCCGTCTTTTCAGGGGCTGCGTCAGGTTTCTTGGCATCCGCATCAGGCTTCTCGGGCGCCGGGTCCTTCGACTCGGGGGCGCTGGCGTCTTGCTTTTCATCGGCAGGAGCGGCCGGCGACTCGGCTGACTGCTCGTCTTGGCCGAACGTCGAACGAGCAGGCAGGATCACGGAGCATACGAGCAGACTGCCGCTCAAAATCAACGCGGAGACGACTGCCGGGCGTTTGTTCTGGGAAGGGGAAAAACTCATGGTCATGGAAGTGAACAAGCATGCTGGAGGAACAGAGACGGAAAACGTCCCTCATTGTAGTTCCCCGTTAGCCCGCCGTCGGCGCTTTGCTGCGTCAAATCACGAGAGCGGCAACTGGGGAAATCTGTGGGTTGTGACGGTGCGTCGCGGCGAAACGCAGCGATTTCGCTGCAACGCATCTGATTCGGAGGGGATCGAGAGGGGAATGCCCGATAGATCCGCAGGTGAGGAGCAGGCTTTGAGTCGTTGATGAGTAGATTGAAGGGTAATCGATGTTTTATAGAATTATTTCCGCGACGTTGACCCTCGCCATGGCCAGTGTTGTGGGCGCGGGTCATGCCGACGATGACCTGCGATCCCGGGCCGACAAACACGCGCCTGCCGGCTTGATGGGCGACCACCTGCACGCCCCGGGTGAGTGGATGGTCGAGTACAAGTACATGAACATGTACATGGACGGGAACCGGGCCGGCACGCGCAGGCTCAGTGACGCCGAAGCGATCGCGTATGGGGCGACCAGCGATCCGGTGACCAACCGCGGTGCATCGCCGACGCAGATGACGCACGAGATGCACATGCTGCACATCATGCGAGGCATGACCGATGACATCACGGCGTACACGATGATTGAGCTACCGAGCATCACGATGGATCATATCCGCGGCCCCATGAATCCGGGTGGCCCTGGCACCCCGTTCACCTTGCACAATAGCGGCTTTGGTGACCTGCGGCTCGGCGTCCTGATGCGTTTGTACTCGGACGACGATGACGACGTGATCCTAAACCTAGGTGCGTCCGTGCCCACAGGCAAAATCTTTCGCACCTCGACGATTCCCACCGCCGGTGCCATGTCCCAACCGTACGCCTATCCGATGCGGCTTGGCTCGGGCACCTTCAATGCTCGCCCGGGCATCACCTGGAAGCACTACTTTGAAACGGGATCATTGGGGACACAGCTGCAAACCAACCTACCCATTGGACGCAACTACCGCGACTACACCGTGAGCGATGAGTTCCGGCTCAACAACTGGTACAGCCATACTTGGACCCACAATCTCTCGAGTAGCATTCGCATCGAGAATCTGTGGATGACCAACTATGAGGGTGCGGACCCCATGTCGCCAGACAATGTGATCAGCACGAATGTGGAGAGTTTTCGCGGCGGGTACTACCTGAATCTGGGCCTGGGATCGGCCGCACTCATTAAGGGACACCTACTCAATGTTGAGTTCGTCCCCAACCTGTACCAGGACCTAAACGGCATCCAGCTCGAAACGGACTGGTACATGGCCGCGAGCTGGTCCAAGAGTTTCTAACCGGCACTTCGCGCCGGCGAGACAATCGAGCGTGTCGACTTCAAGGTCGCTACGCTCGCGGTCGCTTAGTTCCAGTTTTGCACTTTCCGCATGCTATCCGGCGAGCGTCGCCAGGAACGTGAGCAGACGTCTGGAATTATCGTCGGGTGTCGCAGCGAGCGACACCCCCGATAATTTCTCTTCCCAGGATTTGCGGCGTAGCGTCGTGAGCATGTCCGCGAAGCTCGGTTCAGACTTCCAGTGGTACCAAGGTCGATTCGGAAACTGGAGTTCCTCGTGGCCTTCGGTCGCGAACCACAGGATCGACAGGCTGTACAGGAACATCGCCATCGGAGCGGTTCGTTCGACCGCTTTGGGAGTGCGGTTCGCCGGATCTTCTAGTCCGAGATGTTGCTTGCAATCGAAGTGCGTCACTTCAATCGACCAACGTTGCGAGAAGATCGAAAGAATTTCCTGGGGCTTCATCGACACGTCGGTGCAGTAAAAGATTCGTGTCGGCCGCTGACCCACGGTGTCTTGCGAGAGCACCAGGCGAAGCAGTCGGTCGTTGCCGGCTTTGTAGTACAGTCCCGTGCGAGTTTTCACCCGCAGCGATCCGTGCAGCCCGTATTGATCGTAGTGGAGCGTTTGCCAACGTGAACTGTCCTGCTCCCAAGCAGCGGCATCTTTCAACCGCTCACCTTTCTTACGGCGAGGCCCACGACGGACGGTTGTTTCTTGAGGGGCCGGTGAGTAGAGCGCCGCCTTGGCATGAACTGGGCCAATCAACTCAAAGTTCTCAGGCAACTTCGACAGCACGCTCTTGCCGCTGTAAAGACTGTCGACGACGAGAATGAACTGGCGATCTGGGAACCATGCAGCAACCATGGCCACCATCTCAGCCATCAGTTCAGGCCGTGTTTTATGGGCTTTTGGATCGGGTTTGTTTTTCTTCTTGGCGTTCTCAGCTGCCTTCTTCTTAGCTGCTGCGGCTTGCTTGGCCTGCTTGGATGCGGCACGCACCTGCGCGGCGGTGGGATTCTTCTTGCGTTTGCCTTTCCCTTTGGCGAGCCCCTGGCGATTGCGATAGAGCCTCATGCAAATCGGCAGAGAAAAGACTTTCGTCGGTGCCCACCATGGATGAGCAATCACGATGCACAGGTCCACCCAATCGTGCCCCCAGTGACAAATTTTCTTGGACTTCGACGAACTCAACGCATCGTGGTGCATTCCAGCACCAAAGATCCCCAGGCCGCGTTTACGACAGAGGGTGTCATCCCCCGAAAGCACGATCGTGGCATCGGCACCGATCAAGTTGTTCAGGATCAACTGGGCCAACAGTTTCCAGAGATGATCGATGTCCCAAGCCGCTTGCGAGAAGAAGCGGTGGTAATCAGAGAAATGCCCGTTGCCAACGGAGTCGCTGGAAATAATCAGATCGGTGACATAGCGATGTCGGGCTGACAGAATCCAGCCGGTCATCAACAGGCGAAACGTTTGGAAGCTGGGAGCGGTGAAAGCTGGGGAGAACGTGCGTAGCAGAGTCTCGAACGAACTGGTAAGTTCCATGGTGGGCGGCTTCCGTGCCAAAGGATTTGAAAGTTTGAAGGTTCAAATCTCATTGGAACGGGCCGCCTTTTTCGTGCCAATATCAGTTAGCAAAAAGTGCAAAACTGGAACTTAGCAACGTGGGATCAATAACTGGCGTAGAGGATCTTGTTAAAGATCCATCCAGAACAGGATCTTTAACAAGATCTTTAACAAGATCCACTGCGGTAAACCCGTCACTTATTGTTCCTGGTGTCCTTAGTTCCAGTTTTGCACTTTCCGCATGCTATCCGGCGAGCGTCGCCAGGAACGTGAGCAGACGTCTGGAATTATCGTCGGGTGTCGCAGCGAGCGACACCCCCGATAATTTCTCTTCCCAGGATTTGCGGCGTAGCGTCGTGAGCATGTCCGCGAAGCTCGGTTCAGACTTCCAGTGGTACCAAGGTCGATTCGGAAACTGGAGTTCCTCGTGGCCTTCGGTCGCGAACCACAGGATCGACAGGCTGTACAGGAACATCGCCATCGGAGCGGTTCGTTCGACCGCTTTGGGAGTGCGGTTCGCCGGATCTTCTAGTCCGAGATGTTGCTTGCAATCGAAGTGCGTCACTTCAATCGACCAACGTTGCGAGAAGATCGAAAGAATTTCCTGGGGCTTCATCGACACGTCGGTGCAGTAAAAGATTCGTGTCGGCCGCTGACCCACGGTGTCTTGCGAGAGCACCAGGCGAAGCAGTCGGTCGTTGCCGGCTTTGTAGTACAGTCCCGTGCGAGTTTTCACCCGCAGCGATCCGTGCAGCCCGTATTGATCGTAGTGGAGCGTTTGCCAACGTGAACTGTCCTGCTCCCAAGCAGCGGCATCTTTCAACCGCTCACCTTTCTTACGGCGAGGCCCACGACGGACGGTTGTTTCTTGAGGGGCCGGTGAGTAGAGCGCCGCCTTGGCATGAACTGGGCCAATCAACTCAAAGTTCTCAGGCAACTTCGACAGCACGCTCTTGCCGCTGTAAAGACTGTCGACGACGAGAATGAACTGGCGATCTGGGAACCATGCAGCAACCATGGCCACCATCTCAGCCATCAGTTCAGGCCGTGTTTTATGGGCTTTTGGATCGGGTTTGTTTTTCTTCTTGGCGTTCTCAGCTGCCTTCTTCTTAGCTGCTGCGGCTTGCTTGGCCTGCTTGGATGCGGCACGCACCTGCGCGGCGGTGGGATTCTTCTTGCGTTTGCCTTTCCCTTTGGCGAGCCCCTGGCGATTGCGATAGAGCCTCATGCAAATCGGCAGAGAAAAGACTTTCGTCGGTGCCCACCATGGATGAGCAATCACGATGCACAGGTCCACCCAATCGTGCCCCCAGTGACAAATTTTCTTGGACTTCGACGAACTCAACGCATCGTGGTGCATTCCAGCACCAAAGATCCCCAGGCCGCGTTTACGACAGAGGGTGTCATCCCCCGAAAGCACGATCGTGGCATCGGCACCGATCAAGTTGTTCAGGATCAACTGGGCCAACAGTTTCCAGAGATGATCGATGTCCCAAGCCGCTTGCGAGAAGAAGCGGTGGTAATCAGAGAAATGCCCGTTGCCAACGGAGTCGCTGGAAATAATCAGATCGGTGACATAGCGATGTCGGGCTGACAGAATCCAGCCGGTCATCAACAGGCGAAACGTTTGGAAGCTGGGAGCGGTGAAAGCTGGGGAGAACGTGCGTAGCAGAGTCTCGAACGAACTGGTAAGTTCCATGGTGGGCGGCTTCCGTGCCAAAGGATTTGAAAGTTTGAAGGTTCAAATCTCATTGGAACGGGCCGCCTTTTTCGTGCCAATATCAGTTAGCAAAAAGTGCAAAACTGGAACTTAGAACTGAAAGCTATCGGCATCTTCTTTCGGCGCGGCTTGGTAACCGAAGGGTTCCATCGTGCCGCCGGCTCGCCCTTGGCTCAGGCTGCGAATGGCGCTACTGTAGCCGAACATCTCCTTCAGCGGCGCGTGAGCGACGATCACCGTCATCGCGCCACGTGTTTCCGTCGACGCAATGATCGCGCGACGCTGCTGCAAGTCACCGACAATTTCGCCCATGTAATCATCCGGTGTGGTGACTTCGACCCGCATCACCGGTTCGAGCAGAACCGGCCCGGCGGCCTCGATGCCGGATTCAAAGGCGTCGCCCGCGGCGATCCGGAAGGCGACCTCGTCGCTGCCATCCTCGTGCATCTCGGCATCGTAGACTTCAAATCGCACGCCTGAGAGTGGGAACCCTGCGATCATGCCCCCCCCGCTCGCCCGCTCGCGAATCTCGTCAATGGCTGCCGTTCGCACCGCGTTGGGCAGCCCACAATCGGGTGGCAGACGATCAAAGACGACAACGGGTGCGGCCGGGTTGTCCGCGGGCAAGACGCGGGTTTTCAAGCGGGCAAACATGGCGTTCGCACCCACAATTCGGTTGCACTGACCCGTCACGTCGGCAGAGCCACCAATCGTTTCACGGTAGTTGACCCGCGGTTTGTAGAACTTCACGTTGAGATTAAAATCACGCGTCAATCGATGCTGGATCACTTCGAGGTGCAATTCGCCCATCCCACTGATGATGGTTTGCCCCAGTTCCTCGTTTTCGACCGCGCGGAACGTCGGATCTTGCCGACGTAACATATCGAGCGTTTCCTCGAGTTTCTTCCGATCGGCCGTACTCTCCGGCTCAATCGCCATCGACAGCACCGCTTCGGCAAACTGGATCGTGGGCAGCTGGATCGGTGCCTTGACATCACAGACCGTATCGCCGGTGATTGCAAAACGAGGGCCGATCACGCAGCAAATATCGCCTGCACCCACGGTGTCGCTCTGGCCATCCCGCTCTTTTTTGGTCGCGTGAATCTGCCAAATCTGTGCGACGTTTTCCTTTTTCTCGCGGTTGGGGCAGTACACCCTTGAGTTCTGCTCGAGTTTTCCGCTGTAGACACGAATCCAATAGTTGTCGCCCGTCTTGGCCGGCAAAATCTTGAACACCAAACCGCAGAACGGCTCTTTAATATCGGGCTTGCGGATTTGCGGCTTGTCAGCCTTGCCTGGCGTGATGCCTTCGACCGGCGGACGATCGAGAGGGCTGGGCAGGAAATTCCCCACACCGGTCATCAGCGGCTGCACACCGATTCCATGCAGCGCCGAGCCACAGAACACCGGCTGGATGATGCGCTCGATACAGCCCTTGCGAAGCGCAGCGATCACGAGCTCACGCGGCACTTCCTGTTCCTCCATCGCCAACGCCATCGCCTCTTCACTGAGCTCATAGACGACCTCCATCAACTGCTCACGCCAAATCATCGCGTCGTCACGAAGCTCGTCTGGAAGGTCGACTTCCGTTACCGTCTTGCCATGGGTTTCGGGATCAAACTGCACCAGCTTCATATCGATCAGATCGATCACGCCGCGAAACGGGTCGGCAACGTGGGTGGGTCCTTCTCCAACGGGAATCTCGACAGCCACGGGTCGACCACCGAGTCGCGGCGCAATGTCTCCAAAAACAGCATCGAAACTCGCACCCTCACGATCCATCTTGTTAATGAACACGATTCGAGGCACTTCATATCGATCGGCCTGGCGCCACACCGTTTCACTCTGCGCCTCGACACCCTCCCGAGCTGAGAAGACAACGACTGCACCGTCGAGGACCCGGAGGCAGCGTTCAACTTCGGCGGTAAAGTCGACGTGGCCGGGGGTATCGAGCAGGTTAATGCTGTAATCGCCCCACGTGTACTTCACACAGGCACTGAAAATCGTGATCCCGCGTTCTTGTTCCTCAGGATCATCGTCGGTGTCGGTGGTGCCGTGATCGACGCGACCGACACGATGCTTTTGGCCGCTGAGGTAGAGCATCCGCTCGGTGACAGTGGTTTTGCCCGCGTCAATATGAGCGATGATGCCAATATTGCGGAGCTTGGAGATGTCGGCGGCCATGGGTGGAAGACAGCAGTTAGCGGCTCGCGGTGAGCTACTAGCATCGAGCGACTAGCACACCGAGAATTTGGAATGAAGGGAAGGCCAAACAATAAAACGCGTTTTGACGCCGGGCAAGACCTCGTAGGATGGGACCCGGGTCCTGTCCGGGAACGGGTTGCTCGCTCGGGAACGGGGTTCGCTCGGGAACGGGGTTCGCTCGGGAACGGGGTTCGCTCGGGACAATGGTCCCAAGCGACGAGCGATCATGACAGGGGGGGGAATCCATCCAAGCAAAAACGCTGCCAACCCTACCCAAGGATCGCCAGCGTTTCGTGTAAATATTTCGGCAGCCTGCCAAACCCGATTAAAAGAGGCTAGCAGCCAACAGACAAAGGTCTACCAAGCGAAGTGAGCAAACGCCTTATTCGCGTCGGCCATACGGTGCGTATTTTCGCGACGAGTGTAGGCGGCACCCTCTTTCTTGTAGCCAGCCAGCAGCTCATCGGCGAGCTTCAGGTGCATTGGGCGACCCTTTTTGTCACGCACAGCCATCAAAATCCAGCGAATCGCGAGACTTTGTTGACGAGCCTTGTTGACCTGCATGGGCACCTGATAGCTCGCACCACCGACTCGCTTGCTGCGAACTTCGATGTACGGCTTGATATTTTCCAGTGCGGCTTCAAAGATTTCGAAAGGCGTTTCTTCGCCCTCGTGCCGCTTGCCAATTTCCTCGAGTGCATCGTAGAAAACTCGCTGTGCAGTCGTCTTTTTGCCGTCGAGCATGAGGCAGTTGATGAACTTGCTTGCCAAAAGCGACTGGTGCTTTGGGTCGCCTTTGAGCATCGAGCGACTGGAGGTGATTCGTCCCATGAAAGTCTGTCGGTTCTAAAAAAGTGTTTTTGGGCGGGAGAGTACTGGGTGCGTTAGGAAACCCTAGTCGCAGACCGAGCGAAAATTATTTTTTCGCACCATAACGGCTGCGAGACTGTTTACGGCCATCGACACCGAGTGCGTCACGCGACCCGCGAACGACCTGATAACGCACACCCGGCAAATCGCGTACACGACCACCGCGGACAAGCACAATCGAGTGTTCTTGCAGGTTGTGGCCTTCGCCAGGGATGTACACGGTAACTTCCTTGCCGTTGCTCAACCGTACCCGCGTGATTTTCCGCAGTGCCGAGTTAGGCTTTTTCGGAGTCATTGTCCGAACTTGCAGGCAAACGCCCTGTTTTTGAGGGCATTTTTCAAGAACCGGCGACTTACTTTGGCTCTTCTTGAGCTTGCGATTCTTGCGGACGAGCTGATTGATTGTGGGCATAAATAGAAGTCAGAACGTAAGATCGCCGAAGCAATCGACAACGAAAGGGTGACAGGGCAACGGTTCTGCGGCACAAAGCAAGTCATGCGGCAAGGGGCGAAGTATCGCGTGTGGCGCCGATTTGTCAAGTCCGAACCCGCAGAGAGATTTTTCGCTCTCTGGAGATTCCATTTGCCCTCGTGAAACTATAGCCCCAACCGTTACACTGGGGCCGCAAATACCTACTCCACCCATCCATCCAAGGTCAACCACATATGAGTCAACGAAAAGGGAGTCAATTCGCTGGATTGGCCGTCGCCATCATCACTCCATTTCGCGATAATCAACTCGACGTGGCGCGTTTGCGAGAGCAAATTGAGTTTCAAATCGATGCCGGTACGAACTGCATCGTCCCCGCCGGCACCACCGGCGAATCACCAACACTCTCGCACGACGAGCACGAACGGGTGATCGCCGAGACGATTGCCTGCGTCGCCGGTCGTGTGAAAGTCATGGCGGGTGCCGGTAGCAATAATACCGCCGAGGCCCTGCGTCTCTCCCGACGCGCCGCCTCGGAGGGGGCCGACGCGGTCCTGCAGGTGGCACCCTACTACAACAAGCCGACTCAGGAAGGCATGTTTCAGCACTTTCAGGCGATCGCCGAAGAAGTCGATATCCCTGTCTGCGTCTACAATATCCCCGGCCGCACCGGTAAAAACATCGAAGTCGAAACGATCCAGCGCCTCGCCGAACTGCCTGGGATCACCATGGTCAAGGAAGCCACCGGCTCGCTCGACCAATGCTCGGCGATTTTGGGCACCACCGATTTGACGGTGCTCTCAGGCGACGATTCACTGACCCTGCCGATGATGAGCGTCGGTGCCGAGGGCGTGATCTCCGTCGCCGGAAACGTCGTCCCGAGCGTGATGCTGGAGATGGTCCGAGCGGCCTCAGCAGGGGATTACACAACCGCCGCCAAACTCCACCATCGCCTATACGCCTTCTGCAGCACCATGCTGGGCCTCTCCACCAACCCGATCCCAGTCAAAGCCGCCATGCAAATGCTCGGCCGCGATACCGGAGAATTGAGACTGCCCATGGTCGCCCTGAACGATGCCGAACGCAGTATCCTCCAAGAAACCCTGCTGAGATTTGGCATCGGTTCGGCGGTAGCATGAACCGACTGAGGACCGACATCGATCGCCAAACCTCAAAGCCCGACGTGGTGGGAGGGCCCCGTATCGCTGCGACCCCTCCAGGGTCGGTGTGCACGAAAGCAAGCTGAGTCCGGTGGTGTTCACTGCCGTTCAAACCACCGGCTATTCTCTGCGATCCTTTGGGACGTCGATTGAATTGGTGATCATTTTCAATCCGTGTGCGTGAGCCCCAACGGGGGCGGCGGTAATGAAAGCCCAGGGCATCGCCCTGGGTTTTGGATCGTGAAATACGTTGTAGCCAGCACCCCCAGGCGTTGCCTGGGGCCGTCATCGGGCTACCGCGTCGGGTGCGTTATCGTGTCACGTCAGCGCGGCCAGGATGCTTCACCCATAAAATCGACGCCCCTCAAAATCCAAACACCTTGGCTAATCTGCGGGGCGTTACCCTAGCGCCAAAACGGCTCATGCGATCGGAAGAATACGTTGTTTTTCAATCAAAGTGGCGCTATCCTGGACCGCTAGTGAGCTTCCTCGATCGCGTCCCTGAGTAGCAAACGCGGCACCTCGGCAAGCTTCTCATCGCCAACCCAATCAAACGCGTCGATCTTTTCGACCAAGGTGCTCCCCGGCGCGAGCGTGTGCTGAAACGCATCGTACTGCTGCCTCTGCATGTCAGTTAGACCGCGATACCAAAACACAAAACGGGCCAGCGGCTCTCCGGTGAGAATCGTCTCGCCAAAACATTGTTGTTGAGCGTCGTCGTCGGGCGTACTCCAGGCACTGAAGAACAGTGCAGGATTGTCGCCCTCGGCAATCCTCGACGACCATTCGACAGATCCTTGACCTGCGTCCCAGGTTCCATTGGTGGCGAACGGTCTCGCACTGCTCTGCAACGTCACGCTGATGCTCGTATTGCCAAAGGCATTGGGCAACATCGCTTGAAATGCGTTCTCGACCAGCAAGCTCAGTGGACCAAAGTCGCTGTCTTTGACGTCGGCACCTTCGTCCAAATTGTGCTCGCTTTTGTATTTCGCGAGCTCCATCTGATAAATCTCCGTTTTCCGAATCGATTCACGCAGCGACGATGCAAGCCCCTCGGCATCACCGAGGATTGCCAACGATGCGACCGCCGATTCGTCACCGCCGATTTGCAGTTTCCGAATGACCACGTCGCGAAACAACCCGAGCGTCGCCGCTTGGTCCTCGCCCTGGAAGACCCGGACCATGTTCGGCAGATCAGCAAGAGAGAAGTAATTTCGCTCGACGAGATACTGCCCCATCCGCGCCATGAATCGTTGCCCGACCACCTCTTCGTCGACGTCAACAACCATCACATGGGTCCAACAGTAGACGGAGAGGTTCTTTAGATCACGGCGGACGTCTTGGTCGAGCAATCTCTCGACGCGAGGCAAGATCGGCTGGCCAGCGAATTCCTCTTGCGACCAGTTCAGCAGCAAATCCACCAATCGATCGACGGCGGCGTTGCGATCGCTCATGTTCTGCTGCAGATCATCTTCACCGCGAAACCGTTCGCTGTAGAGTGATGTCGAACCGAGCGGCGACTCATACAAGGCGTACTCACCGGCGCCTCCCACGTCCGCCGGCATCTCACCGCGAAACGCACCTACGAAGGTGTGCGAGCCGCCCTGGATCCGATCCATCGCAGGATCATAGAACTCCCGCATGTGAGCCAACTCAGTGTCCGACAGCGGTGACGCATCGTCGCCCTCACGACTCGGATTGAACGAGACCGTCAGAGTTCGCTGCATCGATTCGCCATAGGGGACGAGTCGCAGATCGTATGTCTTGCCGACGCAGCCGGTGAACACACCGAGCACCGCGGCAAGTAACGAGACCTTCATGACGTGGAGGCGGGGCATCGAACACTCCTAGGAGCACGCGATCGCGGATCAATCACCCGAGTTCTTCATAATGGATCTTGTAAAAGATCCTAACAGCATAGGATCTTTTACAAGATCCCTACGCCAACAATTGATTCGCTGTCGCTAGATACAAAACGTTCATTGTACCCCGATCGCATCCACCTGTTTTTGGGTCAATTCTCGAATGCCTTTTTTCGCCAAACCCAGCATCCCGGCGAGCTGCTCGTCGTCGAAAGTGGCCTCTTCCCCGGTGCCTTGGATCTCAATGAATCGACCGTCGCCCGTCATCACCACGTTCATGTCAACATCAGCGGCCGAGTCAAGTTGGTAGTCGAGATCCAACACAACTTCACCCTCGATCACGCCCACGCTGATGGCGGCGACGCTGCGGGGCAAGACGTCGGCAACGTTGATCGCGGGGTCGAGCAGTGGCATTTTCGCCAGCTGAGCGACGGCGAGTGACAAAGCAATGTAGCCACCCGTGATGGATGCCGTGCGCGTTCCCCCGTCGGCTTGAAGGACGTCACAGTCCACCGTGATGGACCGTTCGCCAAGTGCTTCGAGATCGACGACCGCACGGAGACTGCGTCCAATGAGCCGTTGAATCTCGGTGGTTCGCCCGTCGACTTTACCTCCGCGATCGCGGCTCTTCCGCGGGCTCGTACTCCCCGGCAACATATTGTACTCGGCCGTCACCCAGCCTTTCCCGCGACCGGCCATCCATGGCGGTACCTTTGTCTCGACCGATGCCGTGCACAGCACAATTGTCTTGCCGCTGCGATATAGCACGCTGGCAGGATTCGATTCGAGATAGCCACACTCGACCTGCACATCACGCAAGACATCATGCGGGCGGAGGGCGATCGATTCAGAGGTGGCGTCGGTCATGGTGAGTTGATCGTTGTGGAGAAAGAGGATGCCTGTTCGCACGCAGTCCGGTGCACGAGCACGGGCACGAACCCGAGTCCGGGCCCGGCATGAACCCGGGCATGGGCATGGTAGCAGGTTCGCGCCACCGATCCGAGTTGTGCGTGGCTGGACTGACGCGGATTCCCGAACAGACTCACCCCCCCTTCCCAGGTCGGCGTGCATGATCGGCAACCCATTGCCCGCGATCCCTTCAGAACCTAAAGGCATGTTGACTTTTTGAGAAATGGTGGTCGAACGCTCCGCGGTCAACCATTCCGACCGCGGAGCGTTCGGCCACTTATTTTCCGCTCGTTCCTAGCTCAACAGCCAGCTAAGCGCACGCGCAAAAGTTCTGGGACAGAACCCCAAGATTAGCCGATTGGACGTTCGCCCCGGTTACCGCGTGAAACGCGGAGCGTTTCGAGAACCGGGGCGAACGTCCATCGGCTAATTCCATACGAAAACTTCGGATCATCCGACTCAAGCATGCGCCGGAGGTGTTGGAGGCATGTCTCAAGTATCCCATGATTTATTTGTGGGATTGGATGAACAGCGTTAGACCGCTTGCCGGGAAATCAGACGGGGCCTGCCGGGAAAAACGGAGCGAAGCTCTGCAGAGGTGCGGGCGTGGCAAGGGATCTCCCGGTCGATGGTACAATGGTGTCTTTGAAAGACAGCTTGGATGCTGGAGCGATACCTTCAAAATACCTTCCACTCGACTCCCGCGCCCCCTGCCGTCGGATGAGCCAAAACTTCCGCACAGAGGCCTAGCAATGGGGCAATCCACAGGGCTGTGCCGGCGAGTTACAGTATTGCCTCCGCTCCCCCAAATATGAAAACTCGGATGCGGGGAGGCGGCAGCCACTTCCGGGTCTCGTGAATTAATTTTGATACGGATGATTTATATGACGGATGAAAAACACGACGTCGAGAAGGCGGCCCCGTCTTCTCAACCCCGTGATTTTTCATGGAGCGAAACCCCGCTGTTTCTCTTCACGGGCATCGTCGTTTCAGCCGTCTTCATGATCCTTGGAATGACGGTAAAAGCTTTGCCACCATTCTGGGGTTGGGTATTTTACGGGATCGGCTGCGGTCTGTTTACCGCCACCGTCATGATGTATGGCAAGAAACCAGTCGATATCGCCGAACTCCCCGAACCGTCAGATGCCGTGCGTGCGAAATGCGACGATCCTGAAATAAAACTTGCCGACGCCGCAAAGCTTTATTGCGAGGAAACGGGGGCAAGCATCTCCGACGCGATCACGGTACTGCGGGCATACCGCGAGAAACAGCCGCGCTGACGGGCTGTCGCTCCTGCAATCGCTACTTTGAAAACGTGAGCACACCGTCCCAGTCTGGCGGTGCCACACGGCGGTACTCCAGGATCCGCTGCAACAGAACGTCTTTGGGTCGATCCCAGGCAGGCAATTCATGCAATTGCTGATAGGCATCATCCCACCGCCCCTCACCGAACGCAGCGAAAGCAGCACGCGATATTTCGAGCTCATCCTGGCTGAGTTGCGGCTGGTTTTCGAGCGGGACGATCAATTGAAAAATCTCCACTGGCGTTCGCGTTCCCGCAGCACGCACCCGACCGAGCGTTCGCAATTGAAAGCCTGCAGACGAGCCGCTCTCGACCGCGTCCGGATCCGGGGTGCCAGGCGAACCGCTGGAGTCACCGGGCTGAACTGCGGTCGCTTGCCGCTGCAAGTGCTTTGCCGTGACGCTGTCGACGATGATCTCGACGCCGAATACTTTCGTCAGTCCCTCCAAACGGCTGGCGAGATTCACCACCGGGCCAAACGCCGTGACCTTGACTTGATCGACCGTGCCGATGCGTCCCGCGACGGCGCGTCCCGAGGCGATCCCAATCCCGCAGCGGAACTCGGTTTCGCCGCGAGCGTAGTCCCGGCGGATATCGGCTGCCGCCTGGGCCGCGGCGGCACTCGCGGCGATCATCGGATCGGTGCCATGCGGCAGAGGCAAAGGCCAGCCCCAGAACCCCATGGCGGCATCGCCGTGGAAATCGCCGATGACACCTTCCGTATTAAGAATATGTTTCGTCATCACCCCCAATGCCGCACTGACCTGTTCCAGCAAAATGAGGAGCTGGCCGCCCTGGGCCTCCGACGTAAGGGAGAATCCACGCAAGTCGCAAAACATCACCGACAGACTGCACTCGCGCGGCTGCAGCCAGCTCTCCGAATCGGTACCCGCGATGGCATCGAGTACCACGGGTGCAAAAAATCGGCGCATCGCCGCATGCCGCTGCTGGAACTGGGTGGCCTGGCGGATACCTGACACCAGAGAACCCACGACTTCAGCGAATTTAACATCGTCGCTAAGACGATCGACCAGCGTCCGTGAATCACTCATCAGCCCCTGATTCACTGCGCCGCCAGGCCCTGAATCCCCCGTTGCGGAATGCCCCGTCGCGGGGCCGCCCGTCATAGGCCCCCCCCTCGTCATCACGCCCGCTCGGCTGCCGGTCACGTAGAGCACCCACCCTCGACACGCGTCGCTCCGCAGCGGAACACAGAAGGCCCAGTCCACATTCTCGGCCACGGTGTAGTCGGGAACCGCGTCTTTCGGAGCCTGAGGGTCAGCGCTCGTTCGGGAGGGCTGATACTCCCACAAATGCAACACACTGTCGCGGCGGCGGAGCGTGGCATTGACGAGTTTCGTGCTGACATCGTGGGAGTTCGATTCGTTATCACGGACGTCGTAATGCAGAATCTGCATGCCGGGCGTTTCAAGCATCGAGTCCGGTAGTTGCGACTCGAGATCTCGCTCACTCGCTCGAACAATCGCGACAGCGGATGCTGACGGAGTCGCCCGCAGCAAGACATCGGTGACGCGGGCGAACAACTCCTCGTCGCTAACACTGCCAGCGACGAGGTCCGGCAATCGAGCCAATAACTCGATGCGGGCCTGCGAATCGTAAAAGTTCTTCTGTCGCAGAGCCGATTCAGCGAACGCCATCTCCGTCACCTCACCGCTCTCCGGCGCGGCCATGTAGTCAGGCGTCGCCGCGGTCGGTGCCCCGGAGACGCCTGCATGCTCGGCGGACTGAGTGCCGCAATGCGGCGAGAGCAGTGCGGTACCAGACGGCGTTGCGGGGCGGTTCGATTCCACCGAAAATCCAGGCCGTCGAGCAAGCGTGAAGGTGGTTTTCCCGATCACAAAGTGCTCGCCCGGAACAAGGACAAATTGATCTCGCGGTTTCCCTCGGTAAAAAATGGGATTGCGCGCGCGGGGATCGCGTGTGACCTGCAACCGATCGCCGCTCAGCGACGTGAGGATGGCGTGGTGTCGCGAAATCGAACTGTCCCAGGGAACCGCCCAGGGGATCGCAGCGACATGGCGTCTCTGACGCTGGCCCGGGGCAGTCGTCGCCCGCACATCGACGTCAACACCGCCCTGACCGGAGGATCGCCCCGGAGGCGGTGAGGACTGAGGCTGCCGCCCCAACAGCACGTCACGACCGGCAGCAATCTCGGGTAACCCGCGACGCCAACGCCCCGAACCTGGCGAAGCTTCCTGGGAGTCGACGGTACCTTGCGCGATAAGGTCAGGCATCAATCAGTGGACCTCAGACGCCTGGCCGACGGCAGACTCGGCATCCTGTTGATCCATCAGCTTCAAGTACAGCATCAGCCCGTACTGGATATGCCCGAGCGCTGCGGCGGCTGCCGTATCGGGGTCATGATTAGCAATGGCATCATAAATGGCCTGGTGCTGAGCGCAGGTCAGTTTCATCGAGTCGGTATCGTGACTGTTCTTGCGAATCCCGAAGACGCGGATCAAGGCGTGCGAGTGCATGGCCGTTTGCACGATCGCGCGATTACCAGTCGCCTCGAGGACCCGCATGTGGAAGGTAAAATCAGCTTTATCGAACTCCCGTTGGATGTCGCGGCCCGCGACGTCGGTTCCCGATCGCTCCTGGTCCTGAGCCGCCGCATACATCTTGCCGAGTTCAGCCTCGATGGCCGCGATTTGCTCCTCGCTCGCCTTACGGGCCGAAATCGCAGCCGCGCCGGGTTCGATAATTTCCCGGACTTCGTAAATCTCGACGAGCTCAGCACGCCCGATCTTGCGGACGACAGCCCCAATTTGAGGCACCAACTCGACCAGCCCTTCGTTGGCCAATCGCCCCGCCGCTTCCCGGACGGGCGTCGCGCTGATCCCGAGCTCCTTACCGATCGGTCCGTACAACAACCGCGTTCCGGGCTCGAAATCACCGGAAATCAATCGGTTGCGAAGATACTGATACGCACGAACGGAATGAATTTCTTGGCCCACAGAATCCCTCGTTTTCACAGATACTTCGTTGCGTGCCGCTCGCTCGGATGCTCCCACCCTGGACGGAATACAGTCCATTGTACTCGACCTCCAGGATATCAGCATGGGGTAGGGCGGGATCGTTGACCCCCGCAGGACGATGAGACGATCATCCTGGACATCACGAAGGGGCCCCAACGAATTGCCCCGATCCTGACATGCCGCGTTCGCGGCGATCGAACTCGCCCCCCTGCGGCCAGTCTTCAACACCAAGCCAGGCCGCTGGTGGGCGATCAGCGGGGAGATCAGATGCCCATCTGAGAGAGCATGTCGGCGATACGCCCGACGCTGCTGGTCAGCGCCGGATGCGACTCTTGAAACTCGGCTGTGGCATCGCTCAAGCGAGTGGCGAGCGAGTGGGAATTGACATCCTGCTCGTCGAGACTTTGCTCAATTTCATTGACCGTCGCCTGCAACTGCTCACGCTGCTCAGGGGCCAAGCTATCGAGACTGGCGAGCTGGGTGCGGAGTTGCTGGAGTGTTTCTTCAAGTTGCGTTCGCATTTTTTTCACCTGGGGATGCATCGGGCAAGAGTTTCAACAGTGCGTATTTTCGTTTCCCGCGACGCAGCACAATGACAGATCGTCCTGCAAAATCGTCGCGAATGATTCGTTTCTGCTCATCACTGACGCGGACGCTGTTGAGCGAAATACTACTTTCCTTGACGCTGCGTCTCGCATCGCCGCCGCTGGAGCATAGCCCGGCGAGCTGCAAGGCCTCGATGATCCACAAACCATCGCCCGCAATCTGCTCGTCCGTAATATCACAACTGGGTACGTCAGCAAAGATCTCCTGCAGCTCCGCGTCCGGCGCATTGCCGATATCACCGCCAAACAGGATCGTCGTCGCCCGCTCGGCCGACTGCAGCCCCTCGCCGCCGTGAACAAGCTGAGTCATCCACTGCGCTAAACGCTTTTGCGCCGCCCGTTCTCCAGCTGCCTTTTCGGTTCGCTCAGCCAATTCCTCGTACTCGTCCCTGCCGATCTCGGTCAGGTAGGCGATGCACCGCATGACGTCTTCGTCGTTGACGTGGACCCAGTACTGGTAGAACGCGTACGGGCTGGTGCGCTCGGCGTCCAACCAAATCGCACCCTTCTCGGTCTTGCCCATTTTCTTGCCGTCACCGGTCGTCAGCAGCGGCGCCGTCAAGCCAAAGAGCTGCTCGCCGGTCATCCGCCGGCCCAGATCGATGCCGGCTGTGATGTTGCCCCACTGGTCACTACCGCCCGCCTGAATGCGGCAGCCGTGAGCACGCAACAAATGCACAAAGTCGTAGGCTTGCAGCAGCATGTAACTGAACTCGGTGTAGCTCAGCCCCGCATCGCTATTGATCCGGCTCCGTACCGATTCCTTCCCCATCATCGTGCCAATCGGAAAGTTCTTACCGACGTCCCGCAGGAATTCGAGGTACGAGTATCCCTGCATCCAATCAAAATTGTTTAGCAGCAGAGCCCCGTTACTGCCGCTGAACCCCGCTTCGCCCTCAAAATCGAGGAACCGTCGCATCTGTGCGGCGACACCGTCGACATTGAGCTGCAACTGTTCGGCGGAGAGCAAATTACGCTCTTCACTCTTACCGCTGGGGTCGCCGATCATGCCGGTGGCACCCCCGACCAACGCGATGGGGCGATGGCCGGCGAGCTGGAATCGCCGCAACATCATCAATTGCATTAAACCGCCCACGTGCAAACTCGAGGCGGTCGGATCAAACCCGATGTAGATACTTTGGGGCCCTGAGGCCAGCAATTTCGCCAGCCCTTCTTCATCGGTGGTCTGATGGATCAAACCACGCCACCGAAGTTCATCGAGCAGGTTTTCGGTTGTTGGCGTGGCCGCTGGAATCTCGGCGGCCGCGGGTGAATGGGACTGCGTCATGTTGATCTGATTCGTTGTTCGTTGGTTCAAAAATCACGATCCGGCGGCGTTCGCTGCGGATTTTTTATGATTCTCAGTAAGGCTTCTAGTTCGCGGGACGCGTTTGCATCAACGCTTCGGCAACCGCCAGGTCTTCGGGATAGGTAATTTTGAGGTTGTCCGCAGCCCCGGTGACCAGCGACACGGGATGCCCTGTTCGCTCGACCAACTCCGCATCGTCGGTCGCCGGCCGACCTCGATGGCGTGCGTAGGCCTGGCAAACTAAATCCAAGGCAAATACCTGCGGCGTCTGAGCTACCCATACTCCTCTCCGATCGATGGTCTGGCAAGCGGAGCTATCGTGCGAGCCACGCTTGAGCGTCCCGGTCACGGGCGTGGCCAGGATGGCAGCGCGGGTCCGTGCGGACGCCGAGAAGACAGCCGATACATCTGCGTCGGTCAGCAACGGCCGCGCCGCATCGTGGATCGCTACCCACCGAGTCGCTTCGCTGGTTGTGCGATTGATTTCCGCCAGGGCCGCGGCGACGGTATCGCTACGCTCGGCACCACCGGTGACAAGGCGTACCCGATCAGGCTGCGACAAACTCAAAACCTGATCTGCGAAGCGATCTCGATCCCGCTTCGACACCGCCAACCAAATCAGGTTCACTTCGCTTCGGCGCAGCAGTGTTTCAGCGGCATACGTCCACAGCGGACGCCCACGTAAAAGTGCAAACAGTTTATTGGCATGATCACCAAAACGCTGGCCGCTACCAGCGGCAGGCAAGATCACAGCAACGCTCGCGGACGGGAGTGATGTCATGTCGCTGGTATTCACTCGTTCCGAAATGCGACCATAGAGCGGGGACTGGCGTCGCTCAAAAATCGCGGGTTGGCGTCCTATTTTGCTGTGCAGATTCGGCTCCGAAACCGCAAAGCGACAACAGGCGTTCCCAGCATTTTCCATGCGAATCGCTGGCGCACGAAACACCTGCCGCCCCTTCAGGACGATACGGGGGGGACAGCCTTCGCAACCGGTTCCCCGGACGGGCGTCCGGGGCGATTGCACGGCCGTGGGCTTCGCCAACAAACAGGCCGCCTAGGCGGCTTGAGCGACCTTCTTCACCGCTGCGTTGAGCCGGCTCTTCGTGCGGGCGGCGGCGTTGCGATGGATGACATTGCGGGCAGCAGCTTGATCTAGCTTTTTGCACGCCAATCGAAATTCGCTCTGCGCCTTTTCCTGCTCGCCCGCTGCAACCGCTTCGCGGACACGGCGAATGGCGCCACGCATGCTACTGCGGACACCGCGGTTTCGGAGACGGCGGACTTCGCTTTGACGGAGTCGTTTCTTGGCGCTCTGGGTATTTGGCATGTGTTTGGCAGCAGCAATCGCGTGCTGCCCCGTTGGAGACTACAAAAGATGTTGATTTCGCGGCGGGTGTCCGCCTGCGAGTGAATTGGCAAGCGGCGTATTATGCCCATTGGACGGGCGGCTGTCCAGATCCAAGTAAAACTTCCATAATCGCTACACACGGAACCCGCGATTAGCACGCTTTCGCTGCTCCCGCCGATGTTTGAAAATCCTACGCTTGGACATGAACCTTCAGTGACCTCTCCCCGAAAAACTATGAATGCGCCTGACTCCGCTGGCTTCGTCGCCCTGGTCGGGGCGGGCCCCGGACACCCCGAACTGCTGACATTACGAGGGGAACATTGGCTGCGCCGCAGCGACGTGGTGCTGTATGACGGGCTAACGAATACCGAGATGCTGGCCCACGCCCCCCAAGCCGAGTGCATTTGCGTTGGCAAACATGGGCAAACTCGGATCTGGACCCAGCCGGAGATCATCGCCGAAACAATCCGCCACGCCTCCCAAGGCAAGTGCGTGGTGCGGCTCAAGGGGGGCGATCCGGCTGTCTTTGCGAGAACCAGCGAAGAGGTCGATGCGCTCGTGGCCGCAGAAATTCGCTACGAAATTGTCCCCGGGATCACGGCCGCTTTGGCGGCGGGCTCCTATGCTGGAATTCCCATCACACACCGGGGAATCGCCTCCGCAGTCGCATTGGTGACCGGCCACGAGGAGCCGGGCAAGTCGACATCGGCGCTGGATTGGGCGGCCCTGGCCGCGTTTCCCGGGACGCTGGTGATCTACATGGGCGTGACGACAGCCGAAGCATGGACACGGGCCCTGCTCGACGCGGGCAAACCGCCTGAAACACCCTGTGCCCTGGTCCGTCGCTGCAGCATGCCCGACCAGCAACAGATTGCGTGCCGACTCGATGAGGTCGTCGAGCACCTCACGCCCGCCAGCCGATTCCGACCGCCAGTGATCACCATTGTCGGCGAAGTCACGCGGTTGGCTGAAACCATGGACTGGTTCCGCCGCCGACCGCTGCACGGCCAACGCGTGCTCGTGACTCGCCCCGCCGATCAAGCCCATGACCTCGCCCGCCCGCTCGAGGAATTCGGCGCCAGTGTCGTTCGCCACAGTGTGATCGAAGTCAGCGCCCCCGACGATTGGTCAGACGTCGACAGTGCCATCGATCGCTTGCCCACCTTCACATCCATCGTCTTCGCCAGCACCAATGGCGTGCGGTATTGGATGGAACGCATCCTCGCGCGAGGCGGAGACCTACGCTGCCTCGCGGGGCTGCGGATTGCCGCGGTCGGCAACGCAACGGCGGCGGCCCTGAGCAACTATCACCTGGCCGCCGACACGATTCCCCAACAATTTGACGCTGACGGGTTGGTCGACGAAATGGGACCAAGCGTGCGGGGCGAACGCGTGCTGATCGTCCGGGCAAGCCGCGGCAGCCGGGCGCTGCCCGATGGCCTGGTAGCCGCCGGTGCGGACGTTGAAGAAGTCATCGCGTATCAAAACACCGATGTGACGGTCGCGAATCCCGACATCGCTACAATGCTGCGACAAGGCGAAATCGATTGGGTCACCGTGACCAGCAGTGCGACGGCTGAAAACCTCGAGCGACTCTATGGGGATGACCTGGAGAACTGTCGCTTCGCAGCGATCAGCCCGATCACGGCCGAAGTGCTCCGCCGCCATCACCGCCGCGTCGATGCCGTCGCTGAGACGGCGTCCATGCAAGGCCTTGCCGACGCGATTCGAAAAGCGTCGGAAACGGAATGATTTTTGCAATCCGAGGCTCGGCAATGGACGGATTGCGGTTTCCTCAAACGAGATCACCTATGAGCGGATCAAAACATCCCCACGGCAACATCGAGATTGCACGGGCTTACCATCTGCCCGAGTCAGACGATTCCTACCGAGTGCTGGTCGACCGACTCTGGCCGCGTGGCGTGAAGAAGGAATCGCTGAATTTAGATGATTGGGCGAAAGAACTCTCGCCCAGCAATGAGCTGCGCAAGTGGTTCGATCACGATCCCGACAAGTGGAATGAGTTTCAGACGCGATACGCCGATGAATTGTCCGGCAAGTCCGAACAAATCGAAGCACTGCTCGATGCCGCAGGCGAAAAGCCGATCCTGTTGATCTACGCGGCGAAGGATGAAGCACATAACAACGCCGTGATACTCAAAAATCACCTCAGCAATGCGTAATCACTACGCTTGCGGCTCGGTCATTTTCCACGGGTCGAGGGCATCGTTGAGCTGATCGGCGGGCAACAGGTTCTTCTGCTCACAAAGTTCGCGAATTGTTTGGCCGGTTTTGAAGGCCTCTTTCGCTAGCGCCGCTGCTTGCTCGTAGCCAATCAGCGGGTTCAGGCTGGTGCACATCGACAGCGATTGTTCGACTGCGGCGTTGCAGGCCTCTTCGTTGGGCTCCATGCCATCGAGACAGAAATCAATGAACGCGGCGCAGCCACCATCGAGCAGCCCGATCGACTCGAGCACAGTGTGCCCCATCACGGGCATCATGATATTGAGCTGAAAGTTGCCGCCACACCCGCCACTGACGGTGACCGTCGTGTCGTTGCCGATCACGCGGGCGGCGATCTGCATCAGCGATTCGCACATCACGGGATTGACTTTGCCGGGCATGATGGAGCTGCCGGGCTGCCGGGTCGGCAGCTTGATTTCGTAATAGCCGCAACGCGGCCCGCTGCCGAGCCAACGGATATTATTGGCCAGACCGAGCAACGTCTGGGCGATGCATTTGAGCTGGCCGTGGGCTTCGACGAGCCCGTCGCGGTTAGCATTACCTTCGAAATGATTGGCCGCCTCAACGAAATCGATGCCCGTTTGCTTGGCGAGTTCTGCGGCGACACGTGCACCGAACTCAGGGTGCGTGTTGATGCCGCTACCGACGGCAGTGCCACCCACGGGCAGTTCGAGGACCGCGTCGCGGGCGCGCTCGGCGCGATCGATCGACATTTCGATTTGGCGGGCAAAACCGCCGAACTCTTGGCCCAGACGCAGGGGCGTGGCATCCATCAGGTGCGTCCGTCCGATCTTGATAATCTTGTCCCAAGCCTCTGCCTTTTGCTGGAGCGATGCGTGCATCCGCCGCAAAGTCGGGATCAAACGATTTTGAATTTCGACAGCCGTCGCGACATGGATCGCCGTGGGAAACGTGTCATTGGTGCTCTGGCCCATGTTCACGTGATCGTTGGGATGGATCGACTTCGCCTCCGCCATTCGGTCGCCGCCATCGATCTCGATGGCACGGTTACTGATGACCTCGTTGACGTTCATGTTGCTGCTCGTGCCGCTGCCGGTCTGGAACACGTCAATGGGGAATTGATCCGCCAGCTTGCCGTCAACGACTTCTTGGCACGCATCCAACATCGAGGCGACCTGTTTATCGGAGAGCGGGTTTTTGCCGCTGCCGGTGAGTTTGCCGAGATCGGCGTTCGCGATCCCACAGGCCCATTTCACGCGTCCCATCGCTGAGATCATCGCCGGTGACAGCTCCCAGCCGCTGACGGGGAAATTCTCGACGGCACGCTGCGTCTGCGCACCGTAATAAGCGTCCGCGGGAACGTGAACTTCGCCCATGGAGTCGCGTTCGGTTCGGGTGTTGGTCATGAGAGAGATCCACTGGTTGACGACGAGAAAAATTGAGCCCCGAGCTGGGGATCATGATTTCGCCAGAAACTAGCAAATCGTGACGCGCGGTCAATCCTCACTCGATTGCGGCGGCGGCTCGAAGGCGAACTCCTGCCATTTAACGGCTTTATCCATCGGCACGATCTGCAGAATCAGAAAACCATTTTGGTATAGCCGGACGGTCCCGGTCGATTGACTGATCACCACCGAGACCGCTTTGGTTTTTCTCGTGATGGCGGCGGCGGCCCAGTGCCGCGAACCGAGGCCCTTGGTCATCTTCAGATCTTCGTGGGACACTTCGAGCATCTGCCGACTGCGTTCGATCACACCGTCGCTGGTAACGACGAAGGCCCCATCGAGCTGGGCGACCTCCTTGGCGTCTTCCTGCACTTTGGGGTCGAGCAGGTTGCGGTGTTTTTTGTTGTAGCCACGAAATGGATCGACGCCACCGTCGCTGGAGTGCTCGAGAACTTTTCGCGTATCACCGACCACGAACATGGTGCCCACGGCTTTGCCCTCTCGGCCTTCGCGACCGATCTGCGACGCCAGATCGACAACGGCCTTGATCGTTTTCAGGGGCACACTGCTTTCGATTGTCTGCAGATCACGAACGGTGAACCGCCGCATCCGTTCATCGAGTTGCAGGTGGCTGATCGAGTCCAGTCGCCCCTGCTGGAACCCGCTATAGACGGCCACGACCTCGCCATTGGTGCGGATCATTTCATCGGCGGCCGCCTCCAACAACGCTTCTTGAAGCCGTTCGAGTAAGGGGGCTTTCTCCTTGTTTAACGCCAGCGGACGCAGTCCCGCTTCGGCAGCCCCATCAAGATCCTCGAGGGTATCGACAGCGATGATGACCGTGTTCTTGGGGGCATCGGTCAACTCGGAGATGCGTTTCCAATCCGTTCCACCATCCAAAAGCAACAACAGAGCGTCAGCATTGCGGTCGGCTTTCAACGCCACACCCGCGAGAATCATCGACGCGTTGTGTTTGGTCAGTCGTTGAGTCGCCATCGGTGGAGTTTTTTACAGCGGTGAGCAGAGAAGCATGCGGGAGGCTCCCCAGTCTACTTCATTTCGCGCCGTTTCCATAGCGTCATTGGCCGAGTGTCCCCGGTTCGATCACGACTCCACGCTTAAAAATACGATCCCAAGCCGCCGCGTGGTTTCTCATCGACATCTTTGCCATCGAGTCCTGCAATCCAGGTTTCCGGATCATCGCCAAAATCTTTGCCCGTATTCTGCCGCAAGGCGCTCATGACGAGGCTTTGAGTGGCAGGGTCTCGGTCTTCCAATGCGAGCTTGAGCGAATTGGTCGCGACCTGGCCGGGATGCTCCGCGAGGGCCGAGATCGCGGCATGGCGCACGTCTTTGTTCTGCGAACTGCCGATCGTTTCCGCCAGCATGCGTGTCGCCTCGTCTTCACGCCGATTCCCGAGCGCCCGACAGGCCTCCATGCGGACCTTGATCACGTCGTCGTCCAGCCCCTTCTCGATCAACTTCAACATCGTCGGATCGGATGACTTGCCCGCCGCGACCACTGCTAAACGGCGCATTTCGGCGTTCTCGTCATGCGTGTAGATTTGCTCCAGGTGCTTCGACCAATACTGCTGGCGCTCCGGTGGCAGATTCGGCATGGTCTTGACGAGCGCCTGCAATTCCTTGCGGCGCTGATGGTCCGTGACCCCGAGCTCCTCGTCCCGCGCCCATTGACGCATCGTGAAATAGGGGTTGACCGTCTTGAGCGCATACATCGGCCCGTCTTTGCACCCCGATGTGACGCCGGATGCCCCGGCAGCGAGCAGGGCGACGAGGATGGCACGCCGTCCCATCCCCTGTCGCCCTTCAGCGTTGGGAATTTTCGTTGCGGGGGAACCGAAACGATCGGCAAAACGTTTTTCAGACGCCATGGGGAGGTTCCGACTCGGAGGGATAGAGGAAGAGCGAGCAAAAACTTGCGAGAACCGTATCGACTACCAAAAACATCCTCCCGCGCCCAAGGCCAATTTATCCGGTTCGCGGGCCTAAATCTGCTATCTTGATCGGCAGGATTGGAATTCAACAACGGCCGAAAACTGGAGACCGACGGATGAAGACGACTTTTCTGATGACCGCCCTCATGGGGCTGCTCGCCCTCAGCGGATGCATGCCGTCGAAGCCCACCGCGGAAACAAACGAATCGACGACCCCAGGGACCACCGCCGAAGAAGCCACCCCGCGAGAAACGATCGGCAAGACGACTCAGAACGTGCTCGATCTCCAAGCTGCCATCGCTGAGGGCGGCGTCCTGGCCAGCACCAAGGTGGAGGCCAACAACCCGCTAGCCGCCAGTGCGGGTGCCTACCGCACCACTGTGGGAAAACTGGGCGGGATGTCGGTAGAAAAGACGATCCAGATTCGCAACGCTCAGAGCATTCAAGATCCCAAGCCGCTCGACCATGCCAAACTCATGTCCGAGATCATCAAGCCTGGCAAAACCGATGGCATCCAACTGCCGATGCTGCCCTACTACCAAGAATACGCCTGGGACGAGCCCAACCAAAAGCTCGTCGTCGTGGACTTCCCCGCCCGCCAAGCCGAGCGGGAAAAACAACGGTAAACCCCCACTCGGAAATTTTTTTTAACTGCGTGGGCATCGCCCCGCACTTCTACCGAAGATATCGCGATTCTACCGAAGATATCGCGGCCCGATGAACACAGGGTTCAACGACGTCACCACGAAGCGGCAGCTCGAGATCGACTCGGACGCCCGCCTGGGGTGGCCGGGCGTCCAAACATTTAGAATCGCGAAGCGAGTACCTGTGCAAAGTTTTCCGTACGTGAATCAGCCGATGGGCGTTTACCGCCTCGCGTCGAGGATGCGGCTCTCCGCGGCGATAAATCCCCTGGAATTGCGTCCGGGGCGATCACATGCCGCGACGATCGTCACTGCGGGGACCATCACGGCGCCTCTTTTTGGCTCATCCAACGGAAGGGTGCGTGGGAGTACCGTGGAAGTTTTTTTAAGGATCGCTCCAGTATCCAATCTGTTTTCAAACCAAGCAGTCGAACTGCTGTCCATCCAATCCCACAAATAAATCACTGGACACTTGAGACATGCCTGGTATGTCCCCAAGATAGCGCAAAAACTAGCCTAAAACCTCCGGCGCACGCTTCCGTCGGATGATCCATCTTTGTCTACAGAATCGCCCGCAAACCTTCGACATAGGTCGGAAAGCGTAGCTGCCTCAGCAGATCACGTTTGCAGCGGTGGTTCCAAATCCGTTTGTCCGTTTCGCTGCGATATTGCACGGGCGAATTCTTCGCTGGGGTGACGAAGGTAGGCTCGGCGGAATCGGTTTGCCTCGCGATTTCCTCGTAGAATTCGCGACGGATGACGGGTCGATCGTCGCTGACCACATACAGCCGCTCGCGGTCGGAACTGCTGGAGCGGCCCCCGTCGGCCCATGACAAAGCCGAAATGGTTGCTGCCGCAGCGTCGTCAACGTGGATCAAATTCAAATACCCCTCGGGCGGCGAAGCGATGGGTCGCCCCGCCCGGACGTCAGCGGCTCGGGGCACGCGTGCGGGGCCGTAAATGCCCGACAGCCGCAGGATCGTCCACGCCGACTGCCCCAAACAACTGCGCAGTTTCGCCTCGGCCAGCAAGTGCGCCCGACCGCCTTCGCGCGTGGGTCGCGTGGTGGCGCACTCGTCGACCCACACGCCGCCGGTTTGGTGGTAGACACCCGTTGTGCTGATGTAGCAGACATCCGGGACGGTTCGCCCAAGCTGCTCAGAGGTACTGCGAACCTGCCGTAGCAACCGCGACAGTCCACCCACTTGCGAGTCGAACCGATCCACAGGGCTGTTTCGATCGTAGCTAACCGAGATGAGGATGCGATCGATGTCACGATTTTCGATAATCTGTGCAACCCCCGCCAGATCACGAGTATCGTCCCAATCGAACTGCAGCGGGTGAAACCCTTGCTCGGCAAGTGATTTCATGCGGTTTCGTGTGGTTCCGGTAACGGACCAACCGCGTGATTTCGCATCCCGGCCGACTCGCACGCCGAGATAGCCACAGCCGACAATCAGCAGACTCGGTGAACGGCAAGTTAAATCGGTTGTGTTTTTTGTCATGGCAGAAGGGACCCGTTTCTATGTTCATCTCGCCCCAAAAAGGTGGGCGAATGGGGATACAGAGGGTACAATACGGGAGCCTCTGTGCGGGCTCCTATACTAGAACATGAGTGCACGAGGTGTCGAATCCGTGGTTTTTTGCGATGGGACTGACAGGTTGAAAACAAAAACATCCGAAACCGGAGCGAACGCCCCGCCGCGAATCGGCTGGTTCGTGAAAGCGTCTGTCACCGCTGCGGTCCTACTCGCGGTGGCCTCGCCGGTGATCGCGCAAGATCAAATTCCGCCCGATGGTGGGATCTCGTCGAGCGCTGAACCCGCTGGCGAAAACGTCAACGTCAACGTCAACGTCAACGGCGATACCTACGTCCAACCGCCGGCGAGCCTAGAAAGTTTGCTCGATCGCGGGGGCGTCCCCGAATCTCTCGAGATGCTTCGTGTGCTGCAACGGCAGACCCAGCAAGTCGCGGGGCGGGCGAGCAAGTGTACCGTGAGCGTGCAGATTGGCCCCGCACAGGGGTGTGGGGTCATCGTGACGGGCAGTGGATTTGTTTTAACAGCAGCCCACGTAGCGATGCGGCCCGGCAAAGTCGCCGTCCTCACGCTCGCCGATGGACGCACCGTCACCGCCAAGACCCGCGGCATGAATCGCGAGGTCGATGCCGGACTGATCAAAATCGATCCCGGCCAAAATGGTGGAAAACCCTGGACCTACGCGACCCTTGGCAAGAGCAAAGACCTGCGCAGTGGGATGTGGTGCATCGCCACCGGCCACCCCGGCGGATACGACCGTGATCGTGGCATGGTGACTCGGGTGGGCCGAATTCTGGACGTTCGCCGGGATTCCCTCGATACCGATTGCGCACTCATTGGCGGCGATTCAGGCGGGCCACTCTTTGATTTGGCCGGACGATTGATTGCCGTTCACAGCCGGATTGGCAACGACGTCGCGGACAACCTGCATGTACCGATCGACCACTTTGGTGAATCCTGGGATCGCATGAGCCAGAACGAATCATGGGGGTTCTTGCCCGGGTTCAAACCGGTACTCGGCGTCCAAGGCAACGGTACCGACGAAGCAAACGTCAAAATCGTCTACCCCGGCTCTCCCGCCGCCGCAGCGGGTATCGAGAAGGGTGACGTGGTCGAACGATTCGGTGACATACCGATCACCGATTTCGAATCACTCAAAAACGCGGTTGCTGATACGATGCCGGGTGAACGCATCCAAGTTAGATTACGCCGTGCGGGCAGTCTCGTTCAAGTTGTTGTCGAAATCGGAAGAGCCAATGAATCCTCTTAACCATCCACTCGTCGATACCGGTCACCGTTGGCGACTCCTGTGCAGTGCGTTCTTGCTCGGCACGGCCACCATGCTCGCCGCACCGCCCGTCAGCGCCCAGGACGCCGCGCCGATTCCCGAATGGCTGCAGCAGCGGCTCGTCGACCGGGTCGTCCATCGCCGCGACAGCAATGCGATGATGCAACTCCTCCACCCAATTGCCGGGGAGCTCAAGGGCAGCGTCGTGGAAGTCATCAGCAGCGGTCGACCGGTGGCGTTGGGAACCGTCGTCAGTCGCGCCGATACCGCGGCCGTGGCTGCCACAACCCCAATCCCAACAGCGTCGACGGACCTGCAGGACGTTTACATTCTGACCAAACGCAGCGAATTGTCAGGCGATCCGATCCGCATACGCATCGCCGATGGCCAGCTCTTGCCGGCGCGTGTCGCAGCGGTGCGCCGGGCCAGTGACCTGGCGTTACTGATCGTCCAGGCCGATGCCGCAACGGTCGACCAATCGCTCCATGCGGTCCAGTTCACGTCCGCCGTTCCCCAAATTGGCAGTTTCCTGGTCAGCCCCGACCGATCGGGACGTGTTGCGGGAATTGGTGTCGTCGGCGCGGCACCCCGCAAAGTCGGACACATGGGGCGTTTGGGCATTAAGCTGCAGCAAACCGAACAAGCCGGGGCACGCGTTCGCAGTATCATTCCGCATAGCGGTGCCGATGAAGCTGGCTTGGAAATGGGCGATCGAATCATCGCCATCGATGGGCAGACCCAAAACACTGTCGATATCGTCGTCTCGACCCTCAACAGTATGTTTCCCGGCGAAGTCGTCCAGCTGACCATCGAACGCGATGGCAGCACGGTCGATATCCCTGCTCAACTGAGCGAATTTGCAGTCATGCAGGAGTCGGAAAACGACGCGCGAGTCAACGGTGCACGCAATGTTCGCTTGTCAGGATTCGAGCGGGCCCTCCAGCACGATACCGTGCTCAATCCCGAACAGTGCGGCGGCCCAGTCCTCGACACCGAAGGACATGTGATCGGTATCAACATCGCCCGAGCCGGACGTGTCGTCAGTTACGCGCTGCCCGCCTCGCTCGTCACCACCGAAGTCTCCAGCATGATTGCCGAAGCGGGCGGTAAATAACCCTTGACTGTTTCCTTTGCCGTTCGGTGCGTTAGCTGTCATGGTCGCCTGCGGGTGACCGACGAGGCTTTGATCGGCACGATCGTAGCCTGCCCACGCTGCGGTTCGATGGTACAAATCGAGGTACCCGAGCCGAAGTCGCCCACGCCATCTGCCCCAACGGTGCCCCCTCCCGCGGCCACACAGCCACCGGGAACACCACCGACCGGTGCGTCCCAGGCCTCCCGCCCCCACACGCCGGCACGACCGCCCATGGTGGTCGGCAGTGACCCGGTCGATAGCCAGGAGATCACCCAGGGCGATCTCCTCAACAACGAGGACCTCGCACTGTCGGCGGGCTCACGCCGCGGCAATGGCGGATTTGCCGCGGCGTCGGCACCACCCATTGAAGCCGACGCCAACCGATCACCGACACCTCACGAAACAGAAGCCGACAACGACTCCAGCGACCCCGCAGATTGGCAAACCAATGCAGCCTGGGCGAGCGAATCGACGCGAAAGTTCCGCCAGCGACTGTTCATGGCCATCGCCATCGCCGGGGGATTGCTGATTGTCGCGATCCTGGTGATGTGGTCGCTCAGCGGCTCCAATCCGCAACCGCTCATCGCCGAACAGGCACAGCCCCAGCCAAACAGCGAGCCAGGGCCCCCATCGCGTTCCGTCGAAGAAGAGACCATCACGGAGCGTACTCCCGACCCGACGCCGCAGGCCCCCGCTGACGAATCAACACCGGATGCCGATGCCACCGAGCAAGTGGGCCCGTCCGCGGCGGACGAGACGACCACACCGCAGCCCGAGACCGCCGCCCCCACCGACACGGTCCCGTCTCCCACCGACACGGTCCCGTCCCCTACCGACGCGATGATCCCTGCGGATCTCATGCCGATGGACGTGCTCGCAGGCGGGGACCCGACGTCGACAACAGGTCCCCTGACTGACAATCCGGCCGTTGTGCCGGGGCAGACCGACGCCCCCGCCGCAGATCCTTTGACGGACCTGCCGCCCGAACTCGCGGCCTTTGTCGATCTGCTGGATCTGCCCGGCAACGCTCCCGACGCGCCACCGGTGACCCCGGCGACTGCTCCCATGGACGACCTCGTCGTGGATCAAGCCGCCGACGCGATGCTCGACCCGATGCTGTTGGCCACTCCGCCACCCGAAGTGAACATTGACAACGCGCTCAAACTGAGAGTTGCGATCCAAACGGCTGGCTATCCTTTGACCGGCTTCGTTTTCGTCTGCAGCGAATTGACTCAAGTCCCGATCCAAATCGATTGGTTCACCCTCGACTTAGCTGACATTTCGATCTCGCAGAAGGTCCGTGACCCGCAGCCGGGTTGGAAGCCGATCGGCGAATTGATCGACGCGATCGCCAGTGAGGCCGGCGTTGCCTTCGAGCGGGAGGAGACACGATTGCTGCTGACGCTCACAATCGCTGATACCCAGGCGAAGTTGCAAGCCGTGCTCGCCACCGACGACTTCGCCGCGGAGCAAGAGTCGGCAAAGGCCCTCGTCGATCGGTTTGCCCAGGATCCCCAGTGGAACGAGCGGGAGCAACTCAATTTGCGAGCGCTCGTGACGGACTGTCTGCGTCTGGCACGTGGCCTGGATCCCAAACTACCCGAACAAGCGATCGCGCACTGGACCACCCATGCCAACGGCTTGCTGTCCCAGGGAGATGCCGCCCACGAGCTGCCTGAGCTCTTCCCCGAACAATGGCCGCTGCTCGAAGGCGGCCAGTCGGGGCCGCAACTTGACACCGCGATCACACTGGCGGGCCTGCTCCGGCAAACCGCGCACATCAACCAAGTCGCCTGTGTCGTCAACTGGGATGACGCCCGCCAACGGCGTTTAACGCCCGGACAACTGGTGCTGCCTTACGCCGATCAACCCGCCGGCGCGATGCTTGCCAAAACACTGGCCCCGATGGGCCTGCAAGTCCGCGTTGCCGACGCAAAGCATTGGTGGGTCGGCACGGCGGCCACCTACGATCGCATGCCATTGCTGGTGATCGGCGACGAACTGGGGCCCCGGCGCGAGGAAATCATGCAGCGCATCCGCGACGCCGCCGCTCGCGCCGACACGCTCGTCTTCATCGAGCACGACCCCGTCTCGGATCGCTATCTCAGCATGATGCCGAGGTTCCTCTACCGCCAACTCCCCACCATCCTTCAGCCATTCTCGCAGTAAGCATCGCGTGAACAACAAGTCACGAAAGTCTCCCGTAGCCACCGTCCGCCAGACTGTCGGCCCCCACGCTCTGGCGAGCGTAGCGACGTCCGCTTTTCCTCACGCGATGCTAGGCGACAGCGAATGAAGATTCCGCGTCTCGACGTTTGACTCTGCGCACCTGAATGCCTGCCTGCCCGCGAACCACCCGTCGAATAGATCACCGGCGTTTGATATGGTGTTCAGTCCCTCGCAACCGATTTTTATCCTTAGGAAACCGATACCGATGGCGTTTTGGCGATCGAAGACAACACCGAGCCAACCAGCAACCCGCGACGCGGCACCTTCGGGAGAGTCAGCAGGGAAAGGCCGTCTGTTTTCAAAATTCTCCCATGGGTTGCAGAAAACTCGCCGGGTGCTCGGCACTGACATCCGCGACCTATTCAAGAGCGAAGGGCGGCTCGTCGACGAAGAATTTTTGGGCGAGTTGTTCGCACGCTTGATTCGCACCGACATGGGCACCGGCCCCGCCAACAAAATTCGCGATGAAGTGGCCCAACAGTACCGCGGCCGGGTCGTGCAGTTGGAGGAAGTCGTTGCCACGATCACCGACGAGGTTCGCGAGCAACTCAGGCAAGACCACGGCGGGCTCGCAAAAGCCGATTCCGGCCCCACCGTGATCCTGGTAGTGGGCGTCAACGGCAGTGGCAAGACCACCTCGATCGGCAAACTCGCCCATCACCTGCACGGCGGCGGGCACACTCTCGTGCTCGGGGCCGGTGATACATTCCGGGCTGCCGCCGTCGAGCAACTGACGATTTGGGCGGGCCGAATCGGCTGCGAAATCGTAACGGGTAAAAGCGGTGCCGACCCCGCCAGCATCGCTTACCAGAGCGTCGACAAGGCAATCGAACTCGGGTCCGACTACGTGATCATCGATACTGCGGGCCGATTGCAAACGCAGAGCAACCTCATGCAAGAATTGCAAAAGATCCGCAACGTTATCGAAAAACGATTGCCAGGGGCGCCGCACGAGGTGCTGTTGGTACTCGACGCCACGGCGGGACAAAACGCGATCAGCCAAGCCAAAGGCTTCAGTGCGGCAGCCGGCTGCACAGGCATCGTGCTGGCCAAACTCGACGGCTCGGCTAAAGGCGGCGTCGTGCTTCCCATCCACGAACAATTCCAATTACCCGTCAAGTTCGTAGGGCTGGGTGAAGGACTCGCCGACATGGCCGCGTTCGACCCCGACTCCTTCGCGGAAGCACTGTTCCAGAACTGAGTGACGCTTCGGCAATAAAAAACGCGGCGTCCAATTGCTCGGTCGCCGCGTGTGAATTTTCTGACTCGATCGGAACGGTACCCTTACTCGGTAACCGTTTCCTCGACTGCTTCGACTGCGCCATCAGCCTTTTCTTCGACAACTACAACCGCTTCGTCTGTCTCAACAGCAGCGGTATCGATCGCGTCGCCAGTCGTTTCAGCAGCGGAATCAGCCGCGGTGGAAACATCGTCTTTGGCCGACTCGTCGCAACCGGCGAAGGTCAAACTGCACGCACAGAGTGCAACACCAAGAATTCGGAACATCATCTTTTTTGCCTTGAGAGAATTGGGGTAGGGTCTTTTGAAAAGACAACGGCTATCGTCCGCTGACCGACATCGCGGGAATTTCCCACGCGCCGCAAACGGACACCGCTAGACGTATTGTGACCCTATCATCCGGGTCCGGAAGAGGGGAGACATAATATTTCCCTGAAAACAAGATGGATCCGGCATAATTCGCTCCGGATTTACCATTCTTTCTGACTAGCGCAGGCACGCCCGCCCGGCAACCAGCATGGGGTTTGAACCACGAATCACACGAATCACACGAAAGGTCAGCGTGGGTCGAATGCGTGTTTTTCGTGGTCGAATCAATGCCAATGACAACGGAGCGACCAAAATTATCCCGACCATCGCAGAGGCCGCCCTGCATGCTGGTAGGAGTTTATTGAGGAGGTGCGATGTCCCTCTGAGCTTTCTCGTTTTGAGTTCCTCTTAGTGACGAAGTCACGGCATGCAACAGCCCCGGACGCAAGTCCGGGGAACCGATTGCAAACGATGATCGCGTAGTCCTGGAGGGACGGCAGGTCTTTCACACACCAAAGATAGAAGTTAGGACAGGCAATGAATCGTTGCCTTTGAAAGAGACATGCAAGCCCGCCCGGCAACGAGCGTGGGGTTTGAACCACGAATCACACGAATCACACGAAAAGTCAGCGTGGGTCAAATTCGTGTGATTCGTGTTTTTCGTGGTCGAATCAATGCCAATGGCAACGGAGCGACCAAGATTCCCCCGACCATCGCAGAGGCCGCCCTGCATGCTGGTAGGAGTTTATTGAGGAGGTGCGATGTCCCTCTGAGCTTTCTCGTTTTGAGTTCCTCTTAGTGACGAAGTCACGGCATGCAACAGCCCCGGACGCAAGTCCGGGGAACCGGTTGCAAACGATGATCGCGTAGTCCTGGAGGGACGGCAGGTCTTTCACACACCAAAGATAGAAGTTAGGACAGGCAATGAATCGTTGCCTTTGAAAGAGACATGCAAGTCCGCCCGGCAACGAGCGTGGGGTTTGAACCACGAATCACACGAATCACACGAAAAGTCAGCGTGGGTCAAATTCGTGTGATTCGTGTTTTTCGTGGTCGAATCAATGCCTATGACAACGGAGCGACCAAAATTATCCCGACCATCGCAGGAAATTAGGGACAGGCAATGAATCGTTGCCTTCGAAAGAGACATGCAGCCGGCCCGGCAACCAGCGTGGGGTTTGAACCACGAATCACACGAATAACACGAAAAGTCAGCGTGGGTCAAATTCGTGTGATTCGTGTTTTTCGTGGTCGAATCAATGCCAATGGCAACGGAGCGACCAAGATTCCCCCGACCATCGCAGAGGCCGCCCTGCATGCTTGTAGAGGGACCAAAATCAGAGGGACAGAGCATCTTTTCGCGAAAATCGACGCAAGCATCCAACTCGGCGAGATCCGCTCCGATGGGGAGGTCAAAATCCTCCAACAAGTGCTGTGTCCCTTCGTTCTAATGTCCCTTCGTTCTAGATGGGTGGCCCCATGTCGTAGAGAGGAATTCAACGCAGAGTCGGGGGGACGCGAGGACGCAGAGAACGCCGATCACCGCCTCTGCCCCCACCGCAAACGCACACTATCGCACGGGAATACCCGGTACTTTGGCGAGGAACTCCAGGTTCCGAACCGACCTCGCTACCACTGGAGGTCGAAGCCGAGTTTCGCCGACATGCTCACGACGCTACGCCACAAATACTGGGAGGAGAAATGATCGGGAGTGTCGGTGGCTGCAACCCCCGACGATAATCCCCGACGTCTGCTCACGTTCCTGGCGAGCATTCGTTCGACGGGGACGCATTTTTCAAAGAGCACTGGATGCGAGAGCGATGTCTGAAAAACCTGTCCCGGTATGCTGCGCCCCCTTCGGATGAACGGGCCCTACTTTGGCTCAATAACGCCTGCGGGTGGCGGTTCGGTTTCTGCCTCGCCTGCTGCGGCAGGCGGTGCCTCGTCCTTCACCGACTCCTCCGCATCTGGACTTCCGTCTGTCGCGGGCGTCTCGCCGCCCGCCTTGGCTTCGATCAATGCGATTTCCAGGTCATTAATGATCCTAGGGTTGATCTGTTTGGACAGCAGCTCTCGGGTCTCGCTGAACATTTCATCAACTTTGCGCTGTTGATTGGGATTCCGCCCGATCTCTTTGAGGAACATGGTCTGCTTGACGCCCATGTCATTGGCGATTTTCTCGTTGGACGGTTCATTTCGCAGGGTCTCAAGCAGTTCATCGGCAGCCTTCAAATTCCCTTCCTTGATCCGCATCAGAATGCGTGCTTTGAAGAGTTCGCGAATGGCCACCAGATCGACGATCGCATTCTGAACGCCGCGGATGTAGGCTTCCGCTTGCAGTCGCATGTCGTCACCGGCGAGATCGGCAACAACGAGTTCATGTTGACCGGGAACGATCGGCAGTCTCGCCAGGACGGCGCCACCGTTCTTGACATAGAGCAAACGCAACGGGCGATCAATTTTCCCAACGTGCAACCGGCCATTCCAGTCGGTGCGTCCGACGAACGTCATGCTCGTACTATCGAGTTCCTTGTCGTAGAGTTCGTAGCCGATCAACGGTTCGTTAGGCTTCCCCTTGGCGTGCAGCCGCAGCATCGTGCTCTCACGGCGAGGTTTGAGTCGTATCCCCATGCGATGCGTACGATTGTTCTTGCGGCCCTGCAACGTGGTCATGCGGCCTGTATAAAAATCCATATTGACCGAATTCTCGGTCTTTTCGGTGACATACAATGACGCAAAATCGAGTGGACCGAGCGTGAGCGGGCGGCCATTGCGATCATCTTTGCGGACCAGTGGGACGAGCACTTCGCCGACACGCAGATGAATGGGAGAGTCGGGGTCGAGCGCCAAACCGGCGGCCCGTACCAACCCGACTGCCGAGCTTCTTCCGGCATCGTCAATGCGGACGACGGGCGAAAATGCGTCTCGCACGGCGACGCCGACTGACATCGCGACATCGTTGAGCGAGATCATCTCGTGGTGCACCACGTCACCGAAGTACTGCATCAGCGTGTCGAGCTCGACGACATCGACCGTTGCCGGCGCGACCCTGGTTTGCAATCGCACAACATAGATTTTATCGAATTGCTCGATCGCCTCGATCACCTGTCCTTCGAGCGGTGGCACAATGAGCTTGGCATCGGGTTCGGTTAGCGAATCGCCCATGCCCCGCGATACCAACATCGCCTCGGTCGATTCGTCGCTCCACATCTCACGCAGGTCGACGGCATCCCCCGAGATGGGATGTAAATTGGCCTTCCACGCAAATTTGGCGGGCGTGGTTTTTGATTCGGGATCCTGTTCGATGCGGCGGAGGACATCCTGGACGCGCCCCTGTGTACCGAGAATTTGCTTCAAAAAACGCCCCGCGTCGGAGGCGAAGTGAACGCGTACCGAATCGGGATGGTCGCGTTTCAGTGCGATCACGGGGTCCGCTGCGGCAATCGAGTCAAACGTGATCGACGCGAGGTCACGACGGGCGATCGAAGCGACCCCGGGCGGCGCATCCGCGATAACGGTGCGCCACACCGAGCGAAAATCTCGATCGAGATACTTCATCAGGTCTCCCCGCAGCGACTCCGCATTGATACGGGGGTTGTCCGAGGCGATCCAAATCAGCACGCGGTACGGTGAGAAGTCGAACGGGGGCGGTTCTTCCGGACGCTCCTCTATCTCGGCAAGGGGATCTGGTGTTTCGTTACCGTCCGCCGCAGCGGAAGCGACACGCTCGGCGGAGGACGCCGACGTGTTGTTTTCGGCATCGACGGCATCGGCCACCGGCGCGAGGGCGAACGCACCGGTCCAACTGCCGAGCGTGAGGATGACGATCGAGGCCGCGATGGCCAAACTTATGCGGCGGTTCATTGGCTCAGCCTCCATTTTTCAGCGTTCTGGTACAACGACACGACGTCCGATCCAACGCCGAGAAGATTGCGGTTGTAAGCATAGGAATCGACCAATTGCCAAAGCGGAATGATGGGCAACTCATGATGCACGATGTAATGCAGATCGAGCAATCGGTCACGGGCATCTTTCCAGTTCTTGGATTCCTCCAATCGCCGTAATCCCAAACCCACCAATTGATCCGTGCTGCCGGCCATGCCCTCGGGGCCGAGTACGCGTCGCGCGTCGATGATCGGCTCCCATACCGCCGCGGCGACGTAGGCAAGGTCCGCCGTCCCCGGGTCCGGAAACGCTTTTCCAACCGGCAGCTCCACTAGCTCAACGACTAAATCCAGCAACTCCCACTGGCTCTTGATCGCTTCGCAGGCCGAACGGGACAGGTTCTCAGGGGGGTGGGCCAGCCGAATGGGTTTCAGCTCGGGGACCTTCTCATTTTTGCGTTTGGCCTGACTCTCGAGCGTGTTGGCATTCATGGTGATCAACAGCTTCGCCAGCCGCGGTTCGTAACGGCGGGGTGCGATGGATTGATCATATGCGTAGCCGAGTGGATCGTTCTGCTCCAGTCCAGCGGGAAAGGGCCCCGACAAGACTCGGCAACCGGGTACCTCGAGACCTTCGAGCAGTTCGCCCGCAAGGATGTCCTCTCGGTTCGTCCCGTAGACCAGAGCACGCCGAAAGGCTCGCTCGGCCAAGTACGCATGGTCGCTGCAGGGGACGAGCATATGCACACTGGGCAACGGATACTTCGCCACACGAATCTTCCGATTACCTTCCAGACGAACGGCATCGGCGGGAAACAATTGGTCGAGCACGTCGACTTCGCCCTTGAGCAATTTAGCCACCCCATCGGCAGCGCTTTCGGTACGTATTTCCACAATCTCACGGGGCTGGGTCGCAGTTCGCTGCTTGCCCACGAGCGTATAGCGGACCACGTCGCCCTCGACGACATCGCGGCGATAATCCCCGGTGGGCGACCCCGGTTCCCCGCCGAACCAACTGCCGTCAACGGTCATCTGAATCAATGCGGACGGCAACACGTTGGGACGCCGCAACAGACAGTCAATCTCCTTGGGCCCATCGAGCCCAATGGCCTTGATCGCCGCCGCCCAGGGTGAGAAATATACTGGCGAACCAGGGTCGACGCGTTCGGCCAAGCGATCAGCAACGAGAAATCCGTTGATCCGATTGAGTGGCGGCTCCAGCTTCTCGGGCTGCAACAGCATCTTAAATTCCTGGCGGTCGGCACTCTGTTCGGTCTCACCGAACAAGAAGTCATACTCGCCACCTTCCGGCCCCGCACCCTGCATCTCGAACAGCACACGGTAGAGCAAACGCCCCGCTCGCCGCGCCGCCCAATTGTCCAAACGCGTGGGATCGGGATCCTTGGCGGTTTGCAGCACGCCGACATTCACGAGCGGATAGATCTGGTCGATTTTGCGAACGAGTTCCTGGCCGTTGGGGATCGATGGTTTCAGGTGGATACTCTCCCGCGAAAGCCGACGGGCCTCGCGAAAGTCTTCTGCCTTCAACGCTGCGATCGCCCCATCTTGTCGCTCCTGCGCCATCTCAAGAAAAGTTTGGTTCCATTTCTTGATCGACGCCAGATTCTGACCACGGTAGTCTTTCTCCAATCTCGCGAGGAGCTGCTGTGCCAACTCGAGCTTCTGCTCGTCCATCAGCTTTTGCATCAAACGGTCCGTCGTCATTCCAATCCCCGAAATGACCGAGTCGCTCTTGTACTCCGGTGCATAGCGATGGAGTTCTTCCAGCATCGCTAAGGCGGGGCCAATCTCACCTTTCTTGAAGCGGCTGAGCGCATCACGAAGCAGATACTCCGAGCGCAGTGTCCGCAAATTAGGACGATTGGGGTAATCGCGAATCAGCACCGACAGAAACGGATACGCACCGGTGAAGTCACCAGCTTTGATGCGATCGGCGGTTTCCCGCTCGAGACGTTTCTCCCAAAAGTCGATCAGCTCAATCTCATCCCACTTCGCAACGAAGTCTTTGGTTTCGATGCCGTTGATGCGAAATTTCAATTGGCCCTTGGCATTGGTCGGCATCTCGCGGTTGGGCAAATCGAGCAGCCTCGCCTTGACCCAACCGCCGCCGGCATCCTGTTTGAAAAAGATGAGGTCGTGCGGGTCTTCCTGGAGGAGTTCCAGCCCGGGATCCTCGGGGCGGCCTACCTCCGCGTAGTTGATGATCTCCGCCTGCAGGTGCGTGCATGCCGATCCGAAAAACACCACCGATCCGCAAATCAGAGCGGCTGCAACGATGTTTTTGACGAAAATCGTGTGAGGTGGTGAGAACACGTGCATGAAAGAATACCAGGACATAATCAATTCTCGCCGGGGATGTTGGTGATGTAGACCACGCCCTCGGCGCCGGGGACGAACAATTGGTTACCCGCCGGCAGTGGGCTGGCGGACAGGGGCTGGCCCAGCTCCGTGGTGCCGAGCACCTTACCGGTGGCGGGGTCGATTGCGACGAGCCAGCCGTCGACACCAGTCAAAATCCAGCGGCCTTGGATCGACACGACATCGTCCACGGGCAACCCTGCGACGGGCATCGGGGTCTGAAACACCTGCTCACCGTCCGCTGAGAACGCTCGCAGGACAGAGTCATTCGTGATCAACATCGCTAACTCCTCCCCATCTTCGGTGGTCGCCAGCGACGGGCCCCATTGGATTCGACCATCCAACAGTTTCTCGAACTTCTTCGCCAAACCTTCTTCTTCGTAACCGACCAAGAAATCGGCCGCAGGGCCACTCACACCACCGACGAAGACCGTGCCGACGCCGATGGTTTTGCGGAGAAAAGGAGCCTTCAAATCGACGCTAGAGAGTTCACGAATTTGGTCGCCAACCCGAATCCGATATATTTTCTTGCGGCTATCGGTCAGCAGCACCTGATCGGCATCGCTACTGACACGAACCGGCGTCGACCAGGTCACCGTGTTGTCCGGGCTGGGATTGCTCGCAGGTTGAAAAGGAGCACCTTTGGACGCACCGGTTTCCCAGTTCATCAGCACGACGCGTCCGGAATCCAGCGGCAACAACATGCCGCCACCACTGTAGATTCCCACACCGACGGGCTTGGGATCGGACAAGTGATAGGTGACCTTCCGCAAGATTTCCCGACGGCGGGTGGGGTCGTACACCATCGACTCGTTGGGCTGGGACTCGTTGAGAAAGACGCGGCGATTGCCATCGATCGTGATGGGGTTGGTGAAGTTCATCGAGATCGAATTCGCCCCCGGATTCTCGATCGGTCCTTGGGTCGAACCGCTCTTGAATGATTCCAGATCGAGCTGGAACAACGCCCCTTGGCTGGTCACAGCATGGAACCCCTTGTCGGCTTTGATCAACATCGAAATCGGCGTGCCCACATCCGTCCGCCAGATTTCGTCGCCGGTCTTGGGCACCGCACCGGTAACCCGAATGGCCGACGTGCCACGCAGGATGCGGGCATGGATCAACAGATCCTCCGTCGCCAGTGGCTGGCCGATGAACGTATCCCCTTCATCCTTGCCCCAATCGAAGACGACACGGCCGGTATTGATCTGCAGCTCATAACGTCCCAACCGCGTTCCCGTGATCCACATTTGACTGCGGCCCACAGCCATATCCGTCAGCGTGGGCTTGTCGTAGGACGCGACCTGCTCAGCGATCTTGGAGACTTGCTCTCCCTCGGCGGTCGGTTCAATGTCAAACACCGCGACTTGCCCACGATCGGTTAGCACGATCATCCGGCGCTGTTGGATGACGGGCGGCACGAGCACGTTTCCGGTCAAGCGGAATGGTTGCTGAGCGACTTTCAAACCGCCGCCTTTTTCGTCCATTCGCAGCACGTGCAAGTTCGCGTAATCCGAGCCAGCATTCTCAATCACAAAGAGGTGTCCGAGCAACGCCACCGGGGCGACGGCAATCGTTCCCTCTTCATGTCCGGTGTAGAAACTCTCAACACTTTTTCCTGTGTTGGCATCGATCGCATACAGATTACTGTGATCACCGGGCAGGTAAATGCGGTTGAGTTTGTCGTCGATGCCCGCCGGCGAGCTGATGGTCTGGGGCAGGTCGGTCACCCAGTTCGTATCTCCGGTTTCTGAATCCAGCGAGATCAAGCGTCCCGAGTGAACGGAGATCAAGATCGAATCCTTCCCCGCGACGGGTTCGACGAATGTTTCGCCGACCTTCAATCGCCACTGCAACTGACCGTCTTTGCCGCGATAACTCTGAACCTCGTTCTGATTGAGATCCGTGAGCAGCACCGACCTCCCGTCATCGAGCCGAATCGGTGTATGGTCTTCACCGTAGCCCGTGAATTTCCGCCACAGCAATTGACCGTCGTAGGCAGAAAAGGCGAGCACGCTGCCCCCAGCACGCAGGTAAAAAATCTCATCTTGCAATCCCGGCACAGGCGGCTTGAGCTCAACCCGGTTGGTCAACACGATCGACTTCAGCGAGCCTCCCTCGATCGGCGTCGTGATCGATTCCGGTTTGTTCTTGGAGGGAGCGAGCAGGGTCTCCTGGATCGCACTGGCCTCCTCAACGAGCACGGTTAAACGTGGATCGGCGGCGAGTTCGGGGAAATCACGCAACAGGGCCTTGCGGAAGTCATACGCATCCTTCGTTTCTTTTTTTGCCAGGGCCTCTTTCATGGCCGCTTCCGTTTCGTCTAAGCGGATGTTGCGAACGATATCGCGTTTGACACGGTTGCGCGCCTCGGTGACTTGCAGCAGCCGCCCCTCGAGGGTGGTTTTCATCGACGTCAACATGTAGTTCGGGTTGTCGATGAGAGTCCACTGCTCGTCGAGCTGGTCGAGCAATTGCTGCTTCTCGCTGGTCTCGGTCGCTTTGCCAGCCTCCTTAGCGATGTTCTCGGCAATGTCCACCAACAGCTCCCCGAGATTGCCGCGTTCGTCGTTCATCGCGGGCTCGTCAATGATCCGAGGCAATACCTCCTTGGCTTTGTGGAGACCTTCGGTCGGGTCGGTCATCTGCGAACTACGGTAGATCTCGCACATCCCCACGCGTGTTCGAGCCTGCGACGAATACTGATTGTCTTGACCGTACTGAGCCAAGAACGAAATGTAGGCGTCTTGAGCCGGCTGGTAGCTCTGGCTGTCGTACTGCTTGTTCGCAGCATCGATCACGTCGTCGGCGCTGGCTTTGCTCAGGATGAAATAGAATCCATATCCCGCGATGGCCAAGAATCCAATGATGCCCAGATATCCGTAGATTTTGAACGAATCCCAAACCGACTTGTGCTCCGGAGGCGCAACCCGGCCTGAGGGTCGCTTCGGCCGCGGTCGTTCGCCCTCGACACCCTCGGCAACCGCAACCGCTTCGACGGGCTCGGCTTCCACTGCCATCGCCTCGACCGGTTCGGCATCCAACGGCTCGGCATCGAATACCTCATCGATCATCATCACATCGTCATCGCCCCCGATCGACGTCAAATCATCGTCGACATCGACCGCCTCGACCACATCTTCGTAATCAGGGCTACGGAGCTCACCAATCAACTTGGACGCTTGAAACCGCGTCAACTGTCCATTGTCAACAAGCAGTTTCGCGACCGCTTCGGGCGTCACCCGGGCACCGCCCTCTGTCAATTGTTCGCGGAGAGCTTCGATAATTTCTTGGTCAAGCAAACCACGTCGTTCCAAGCGGTCAATCAGTTCGTTAGCAAGCATAAAGAAAAAGTTATTGGCTGTTCGCTGTCAGCTACTAGCGTCGAACTAGTAGCGTCTAGCTCCACAGGCGAAGAGGATAGAAATGTGGTGAAGAGCAAAGAGAAGAGAGTGTGAAAATCGGAAGCGAGTCGCTGCGGCGTTTCGCCGCCTAATCGGCGTTTCGCCGCCTAATCAAAGCTGACGACTTCGGTGACGTGGATATCGTGGAGGCCCGCGATGACGCCGGAGTCCATAGCGTCGACGAGCATTTGCAGTTGGGAGTTCTCGTGTACCTTAATATCGAGCCGCATGCCGTCCTGGTTCGCCCCGATGGCTTGTTTGAGCACAGTGATCAACTTTTGTTTGCCGGACGCTTCTCGTTCCCAGTCAGCGGCCAGCACCAAGAAACCACCGTTCTCGTCGACGTTTACGGTGACGGGAACGAGTGTATCGAGCGGTTCCACGGGCGTGTTGGGGCTGGGGAGATCGGAATCCTGATTCGGCACACGAATGGATTTCTGCAGACTGAAACTCGCCGTCACCATGAAAAAAATCAGCAACAGGAACGTCACATCCACCATCGGTGTCATGTCGAGTTCGCCTTCCTCGCGTCTGGGCCGTGACGGTGCGTGCTCGGCCTCCACCTGCGAACTTTCGTTTACAGTGTCAACCTGTTCGCGACGTGGAGATAGAATGCTCATGGGTTTTAGCTACTAGAGATTAGCTGCTCGCAAATGAGTGGACAGCCAATGTGGAGAAGGAAAGCCAGTAGCCCGAAGCTATTAGCTTGACGCTGCGGCGGTTCGTCGCCCTCAATCGAATCCATCGACCTCGGCGACTTGAATTTCTTGAAAGCCAGCGATGGTGCCGGCGTCCATGCCGTCGACGAGCATTTGCAGCTTGGCGTTCTCGTGGACTTTGATGTCCAACCGCATGCCATCCTTGTTCGCCCCGATGGCTTGTTTGAGCGCGCTGATCAGGTTCTGTTTGCCGGGCGTTTCCCGCTCCCAATCGGCCGCGAGGACGAGAAAACTACCGTTTTCTTCGATCTCCAACTCAATGGGATCGAGCTCCTCGGTGGGCTCCTTGACGTTGGACATACTCGGCAAGTCCGAATTCTGCTTCGGCATCTTGATGGATTTCTGCAGACTGAAACTCGCCGTCACCATGAAAAAAATCAGCAACAGGAACGTCACATCCACCATCGGCGTCATGTCGAGCTCACCATCGTCGCGTTTTTTCCGCGGCGGCAATGCGTCATCCTCTTCATCGTGCAGCAGGGCCGAGGGTGGGTGCTCGGCGTGGTGCGGCTCGGAGGCAACTCTCGGCGTAGCGCTCGCCGCGTTACCGGGCCCGGATTGTGACGATGCGGCCAACACGGGCTCGGCGGCCACCACAGGCATCGCCTCCACGATCCCATCGTCCTGCCGTGCATCGTCCTCTCGCGCATCGCCCTCTCGCACCTCGAGACCGGCCTGCTCGAGCGGCTCCGCTGCCGTGATCGCGGGGATCGTCAGCGGTTGATCGCACCCCGGGCAACGAATCGTCCGCCCGGCCAACCGTTCGTTGACTTTGCGGCGCATGTCGCACGACGGGCATTGGACACTGATCGACATTCGATGACTTTCCTCTTTTATTTTTCTTTGACGGCGATGTAGGTGAACTGCATGTCGGTGAACTCATCGCCGATGATTTTTTGCACGCGGGTGACTTCGGAAACCTTGACCTGACCGTCACCGAGCAGCATCACTTGGTCCTTGTTCTTACTGATCGATTTTTCCAGCTCATCGGTGATGTACTGGACAATCTCAGTCGCCTGGGCCTCTTCGTCTTTGCTGAACTCACTCTGATCGCGGCGTTTCAATATCGCAGGGGCGTCACCGCCCGCGGGTTCGATAAAAATGATGGCCGAATCTTTGGCTGAAATCGCCAAGCCGTTCTGGGCTTCGGGGATATTGCCGGTCTGGGACGGGTCCATTTTTGACGCCACCACAAAAAAGATCAGCAGCAGAAAAGTGATGTCGATCATCGGCGTGATGTCCATCTCCTCTTCTTCGCGTTTCTCACGAGGTGGAACGCCATCCAGCTCGTCATCGTCGTCGTCGATTAGCTCATTGCTCATGCTGGTCTACTCTTTACATGGTTTCCGCGTAGGTGGCTTCTTCGGCAGCGGGTTCGGTTGCCGCGGGAGCCGGACGCGTGGCGGCGACAGCCAAGCCCGCTTTGAAAGCTTCGAAGAACCGGGTCAGGCCCGAACCGACGAGATCTTCCATTTTGGCGATGCGAATGTTCACCGATGCGACCAGAATCATCAACGGGATGGCGATCGCCAGACCGCTGGCCGTCGTCACGAGTGCCACCTGAATGTCGCCGGCCAACAAGGACGGTTCGACGCTCTCGGCCGTCGCGAGCGTCTTAAACGCACCCATCATCCCGAACACGGTCCCGAACAACCCGATCATCGGCGCGCTCTTGATTACCGTGCTGACCCAGCTGAGCCGGTACTCCAAATCGCTCATCACGTCGCGCTGGAACCGGTCCATCATGATCTGGCGAGCCCGGCGGAAACCTTCGCCACGATTATCGATCGCCATGTGCATCATTTGCGGGATCGCGCGGACGTCGCCCTCGCAGTATTCCTCGACGCCCTCAAAATCGGCAACTTTGAGCATTTGCTCACAATCGTCCATGAACGCATCCTGTTGCTCTTCGGTTTTAAATCGTTTTTGAGCTACACGGGTCCACACGATGACAATTTGATACAGCCCCCACAACGCCACGATCGCCAACGCACCGTAGGTGGAGTTGGAAATCATCGTGTAGAGGTCAGCGGCAGCGAAAAGTAACAAGGTCAAATCCTACTTAGGGTTCAGAGAAGGAGGTTCACAGGAGAGGGTTCAGACAGTCTTGCACGGGCTCGCGACGTTCGCCAGAACATCGATCACCAGAGTAGCTACGTTCGCTAGAACGTGGATCACCGAAACGTGGATCACCAGAGTAGCTACCTTCGCCAAAACGTGGATCACACCGTCTGGCGACGGTCGCCACCGCCGATTCGACGCATTTTATTGCTCAGCCATTGCCTAGCGTTTGTTTCGGTAACGTTGTTCGGTCACTTCGAATGCAAAGCCGCCTCCGGCCGGTTTGCTCTGGAAAACAGTTTTTGCGATTTCAGTGACGCTCTTGTGGCCCTTAGCGGCAGCATACTCCAGTTCGGTGTGCGCCAACTGATTTTCGAGGTCGGGGGGGATGAATTTAATAATTTGCCTTCCGTTGGTGGTGATCCCGGCTTGGCCGAGCAACTGGATATCGTAGCTTTTCAACGGGCTATTGGTCGTCCACATGAAATACAACCGTTTTTCCGCCTTGCTGTCATCACTGTGCCGTGACTGTGGCCGGGTGGAGAGATTCGAAGCGTAATCAACGCCCTGTGAACCGCCGATCGCCCCCAGTTCAATTCCGTAGGAATCCAGTTGCTGAGCGTAGGCCTTGATGTTCTTGGCTGAGAAATTGAGCTGCCAGCGTTCAAAACGCGGCACAATGTCTTCGCCCTCGCCCTCGGGCCCCGGCGGGCGACTGTCGCCCTTGCCCGATCCAGACGTGCTCGCCGACGCGTTGGTGTTCATCGTATCGAGTGACGCCGCCACGCTGCTGACCGCATCGGTGACCGCTTCGATCGTGTCCTGAAGGGTCGGTTCCGTCAATTCCTCGACCTCTTCCGCCCCCGGTGGCTCGAAATCGCGTTCAAAGCCCTCCGCGTTGTCCGCGCGCCCCGCCGCATTCTCGATAATGGGCTCGATCGGTTTCACACGTTCGGGCATCCGCATCGTTAACCACACGATAAACAACATGAACACGAACACGCCGAGAAACATGATCACTGCCAGAAACAGCGACGAAACGGCGTCGAACTTGCTCGTCCGCAGTGATTCACGCTCGGCCAACCGCTTGGCCTGTGCGGGGCTTAGCTCGACCTTGGCGCTCGCGCTCGCCGCACCAGATGACTTGCGGGACTTCCCGTTTTCACTGCTGGCAGCGTCCTCTGCGTCGAGAACTTTGGTCGTGTCGGGGTTCGAATTTGGGGGTGCGGCCGTGCCCATGAGAAGTCGCTTAAAAAAAAAGAGTGGTGGGGCCGATTGACGGGGACCCACATGATAGCGTAGTTTTCTACTTAGTTGAACAAAAAAGCCACCCGGTGACAGGATCGAAACTGTTTGTATCCTACTCGGAGGGCAAATTGTTCTGGTTAGATAGCTCAGTTGGTAGAGCACGGCCCTGAAAAGGCCGGTGTCCGCGGTTCGAGCCCGCGTCTAACCACTTTCATATTTTTTTTCGGTCGGCCACGCTCCTCAGGAGCGTGAAATCTTTCGCCACCGAGCGACTCGCGTCGCAGCCTCGCCCCGCACCGTCAATTTCACGCGGGGCCCCTTGCCGCGCTGGATGAGTTTTCTTTTTTTGCCGCCCCCCGGCAAACCTGCTCGACCCCGACTCGATTCTCGCTAATCTATACGTCATCGGTCGTTTTTTGCCCTCGTTTTGATCCGGTATTTTCCCATGACTGCTGAACAAACCCAACCCAACGCCCCCTCCAAACCGCTCCAAGGCCAACGGGCGATCGTCTCAGGCAGTTCGCGCGGGATCGGTCGCGGGATCGCCGTGGCCCTGGCGCAAGCCGGAGCGGAGGTCACGATCAATTACAATTCGCATGCTGGCGAAGCCGACGAAGTCGCCGCGGAGTGCCGCGCACACGGAGTCGCCGCCCACACGCTGCCCGCCAACATGGCCGACCGCGAATCGGTCGAGCAATTGATCGACCAGGCGACCGAGAAAATGGGCGGGCTGGATATTGTCGTCAGCAACGCCGCCTACAGCGACCGGCACCTGATGCTGGAGTCGGACCTCAGTGAGTTTCAAAAAACCATCGACGTCAGCATGTGGGGCGCTTTCCACCTCGTCCGCGCAGGTGCCCAAAAGATGGTCGACGCGGGAGCCGGCGGCAATATCGTCGTCATCAGCAGCCCCCACGCCAAAATCGCAATGCCCGGCGCGATGGCGTACAACATGGCCAAGGCAGCCAATGACCAGATGGCCCGCACCGCCGCCGTCGAATTGGCCCAACACCGGATTCGCGTCAACCTGATCCACCCGGGCTGGATCGACACCCCTGGCGAACGCAAGTTCTTCACCGAAGAAACGTTGCAAGATCGCGCCTCCAAACTGCCGTGGGGACGCCTCGGACGGATCGATGAAATCGGCCGCGGCGTCGTCTTCCTATGCGATCCTGGCAGCCAATACGTCACCGGCAGCACGCTGACCATCGACGGCGGCATCCAATTGCCTTGGCAAGAAATGTACCGTGTCGACGAAGCCCGCCAGGAAGACGCCCGACTGGCCGCGGCAGAACCAGCCAGCTCATAAGACTCAACCGTCGCCTGGACGCGATCCTCATGCCCACACTGGGTATCGAAGGCACCCCGCCGTGCCTTCGCCGGCGAGGAACCGCTGTTTGGATTTCTTGGTTTTTCGCTTCTTGACGCGTGGTATTGTGCGATCAACCAAGAGCAGGGACTGGAGCGAGGACACCACGTGCGGGTTAGTGCCCGCCGTCTGACTCTCGGACGGGCGGTAAAGAATCTAGCCTGTGCCAGCCACCCCGAATCGGTAAAATCAGTCGCTATGAGCACGCAATCCCTCCCCGCCGCCCAGTTTGACCTCAATCAACCGTTCGCCCCCTCGGGGGACCAACCCGCTGCGATCGAGAAATTGACAGCCGGTTTTCTGGCGGGCAAGCCCGCTCAAACGCTGCTCGGGGCGACGGGTACGGGCAAGACCTACACGATGGCTAACGTGATCGCCAATCTGGGTCGACCGACATTGATCCTCAGCCACAACAAGACGCTCGCGGCTCAGCTCTACGGCGAATTCAAGGAATTCTTTCCCAATAACGCCGTCCACTATTTTGTCAGCTACTACGACTACTACCAACCCGAAGCCTACATTCCCCAGCGGGATGTCTATATCGAGAAGGACTCGTCGATCAACGAAGAGATCGACCGCCTCCGATTGGCCACGACCAGCTCACTGGTCAGCCGCCGGGATGTGATCATCGTGGCCTCGGTCAGCAGCATCTACGGGCTCGGTTCCCCGAAGGACTACAAGGAACTCGTGATCGACATTCATCGCGGCGAAAAGACACGCCGTGATCATCTGCTGCTCAAACTCGTCGACGTGCAGTACGACCGCAACGACTTCGCGTTCGAACGGGGCAAGTTCCGAGTCCGGGGCGACTCCATCGAAATCTGGCCGACGTACGAGGAGTTCGCCTTCCGCATTGAAATGTGGGGCGATGAAATTGAACGAATTTCGCTCATCAAGCCGCTCTCGGGCGAGACGATCCGCACGGTCGACGACCTTTACATTTACCCCGCCAAGCACTTCGTGATGCCCGAAGACCGCATTCAAGCGGCGTTGAAATCGCTTCGGGAGGAACTCGCCGAGCAACTCGAAGTCTTCCAAAGCCGCGGCAAGTTACTCGAGGCCCAACGCTTGTCCGCCCGTACCAAATTCGACCTGGAGATGCTCGCCGAAGTCGGCCATTGCCCAGGCATCGAAAATTACTCGCGACCGCTCTCGGGCAAGGAACCCGGTGCCACCCCGGATACGCTCTACGAATTCTTCCCCGAAGATATGCTCACATTTGTCGACGAATCCCACGTCACCGTGCCGCAAGTCCGCGCGATGTACGCGGGCGACCGTAGTCGCAAAACCACGCTCGTCGAACACGGGTTTCGCTTGCCGAGTGCCTTGGATAATCGGCCACTGAAGTTTGATGAGTGGGTGGAACGCACGGGGCAAATTTGTTTTGTCAGCGCCACGCCGAGCGACTACGAACTCGAACGCACCGGTGGCGAAGTCGTCGAACAGATCATTCGCCCCACAGGATTGCTCGACCCGATCGTAGAAGTCGTTTCGGCCCGCGGCCAAGTCAATCACCTGCTCGAAGAAGTCCGTCTGCGTGCGGCGCGGAACGAGCGGGTTCTCGTCACGGCGCTCACAAAACGCTTGGCGGAGGATCTGTCAAACTATTTCCAAGAACAAGCGGTGCGGTGCCGGTGGCTGCATAGCGAATTGAATGCCTTTGAACGTGTCGACCTGCTGCAAGAATTGCGGACCGGCCAATTCGATTGCCTCGTCGGCGTGAACCTGTTGCGGGAGGGCCTCGACCTCCCCGAGGTTTCTCTCGTTGCGATTCTCGACGCTGATAAAGAGGGATTCCTGCGGAGCGAAACCAGTTTGATTCAAACGATTGGTCGTGCCGCCCGGAATGCGAACTCACGGGTGTTTTTATACGCCGATAAGATGACAAATTCGATGCAGTTGGCGATCGATGAAACCGAACGTCGCCGCGCCATCCAGCACGCCTACAACGAAAAACACGGAATCGTCCCCAAAACCATTTTCAAATCCGTTCGCGCAGGAATCGAATCGGATGCGGCCAAACATCGTGCCGCGCACCGTGAGGCGACGGCGGAAAGCGAGATCACCTACATCACGCTGGAGTATGTCGAGGCACTCGAGCGAGAGATGATGTCAGCAGCCGAGGATCTCGAGTTCGAACGCGCCGCGAGACTCCGTGACCGGGTCGGTCAACTCCGCGACCACATCGGCAAACCGCTCTCGGAAATCGAACTGCCCGAAAAGAGCGAGAGCTCAGGCGGCCGCGGAAAGGGCCGTCGCGCGGGCAAGAAACAAAAGGGCATCAATCCCTCGCAAGCCAAAATTCCTCGCCCCAACCGCGGCTAGTCGCCAAAGCGGGACAACTCCTCATTTCAACCACACGCGGCGAGGGAACGCCAGGAAAAGGAGCCAAGACAACTGGGCATTACTTACCGAGAGTTCCTTGTCACCCGTCATGAACAATCTCTTGGTCTCCGATGGAACGATCGCCGACACGCCATCCACGTCTGTCTGCCAAGCCATCTCCGCATCCGATGCCACAACCCAACACAGTGCCAATCTGCTATACAAATTGGAAGAATATCACGATCGAGCGAAGATGGCGAAACGGATTGCTATCGATTTTTTCGCTCGGTGTTATGGAAGTTAGCATCGCGTGAACAACAAGTGACGAATTCTCCCGTAGCCACCGTCGCCAGGCGGTGGGTCCCAGGCGGTAGGTCCCACGCTCTGGCGAGCGTGGCGACGTCCATTTTTCTTCATGCGATGCTAAGCGGCTTTGATATGAATGTGAGCAATGAGTACTGAGCAACCGCAAACAATCCGCGTCCGCTGCCCCCAGTGCGAGAAACCGCTCACCCTGAATGAATCGTTATTGGGGAAGCAGGCCAAATGCCCGTTATGTGGTCGAATATTTGCCACGCGAGCCAGGGCGTCTTCGCAACAGCCCACGAAAGCTCAGCCGACAACGCCTGCGTCTGCATCGGGCGCAGCGGCACCGAGACAACCGCGTGCTCGACCTACGAAAGATAAAACGAAGCCGACACCGAAAACGGCGCAGCCACATCCGTTTGACTTTCCAGCGGTTGGCGAGGAGGCTGGAAATGCAGCCTTCTCAACTGCACAACCGACTCCTCGCCCTCGAGCCCGCCCGCAGGGGACGATCCAGATCGGATCTCTCCTCAAGAAATATTGGCTAGCGCTCACCGTCTCGGTGCTCGCGGTGGCGACCTTGGTGGCGAGCGTGATCGCGCCCTGGCCGCTTTTAATTTTTGGGATAGCGGAAATCGTACTGGGGGCAATCGTCGTTGGTTTGCTTTTCATCCCTCGCTTTTACGTCATGCGGCGAGTGTTTGGTGCCCTGGGGAAAGCGGGCGAGTTGTTCCTGCAATCCGCGGCCACGATCGGCTCCGGTGGCGTCGCAATTATCGTAATTTTGGCGATCGTCAAGGCAATGCGACGGACCAATGGCGGTGCCTCTCTCGACTTCAGCGGGATCACCGGCGGGGGTGTGGCGGTGTTCCTGTTAGTTCCGCTGTCAATTGCGGCAGTGATTGCGTTGTGGTACCTGATCGGGCTAGCGCGAACGATTGCCGGCGGGTATGCACTCCAGTGCACCCTAATGTTTTTAATCCTCGTGGTTTCAGCGGTTCAGAATCCCGGTGTGAATTCAGGCGGAGCGATGCCGCCAACCGACCCCGTTTTTCGCGTGCCGCCTCGAAGGGCAGGGCGACCGACTCCTCCACCGGAGATATCCTCGCGGACGCCTGTTGTCGAGACTCCTAACCCACTTGGGTTTCCAAGTTCCGACGTGGTTCATTTCATCGTCGACACAAGCAAAATCGGCGACGTCGAGAGGATCCTCAAGCGGCTCACTGGGGGTGCCCCACCGAGATTTTGGAAGTCGAGCCAGGAGGGATCAAAACTGGAGGTGTGGCTCTATCAGATGGCTCCAGTCGACCAGATCGCCGAGAGAGCGGGGGGCGACCGCTCTCTGGCAGTTGACTCAGTCGATCCTGCAACGCGAACGATTCACCTGCGAGGGAAGTGAACACGATAAGGCTCGAGCGATTTTTTGTGCCGTCGTTCGCACTACCCCTTCCGCAGCATCGCAATCAACTCGTCGTTGTTCAGCTTCGCGGCCGCAGCGGTGCCCTCCATCACGCCGGCGACCAAGTCCCGTTTGGTCTCATGCAAAGCGAAGATTTCTTCTTCGATCGTGCCGCGGGCGATGATCCGGTACACCATCACCGGTTTGTCTTGGCCGATCCGGTGAGCGCGGTCGGTGGCTTGGTCTTCGACCGCTGGGTTCCACCACGGATCCATGTGGATGACATAATCGGCGGCGGTCAAATTCAGTCCCGTGCCGCCCGCCTTGAGCGAGATCAGAAACACGTCAGCGGATCCGTTTTGGAACGCATCGACGCGATCCTGGCGGGCCTGGGCCGGTGTCGATCCGTCGAGATACTCGTACGTGAACCCGGATTGCTCGAGTTCACTACGAATCAACGCCAGATGCCGGGTGAACTGACTGAAAATCAACGCTCGATGCCCCTCTTCCTTGAGGTTGCTCAGCGTTTCACGGAGCTGAACGAGCTTGGCTGCGTCGCCGGTATATGATGCGTTGACGAGTTTGGGATGACAACTGATTTGACGCAATCGCGTCAGCAACGCCAGGATGCGGAACCGCTGATCCTGCGTCGTCACGGTGGCCTCCAACTGGTCAACTTCGCCGATCGCTTCGAGCCGCACGCGCTCGTATTCGGCCCGTTCTTCCTTGGACAAATCCACGTACAGATTCATTTCCGTTCGCGGCGGAAGATCTCTGAGGACCTCCGATTTCTTGCGTCGCAACACGAAGGGGCGGAGTCGTTCGGCCAGCCCGAGCCGCGCCGCTTCGTCATTGCTCTTTTCAATCGGCAGCGCGAATCGCTTGCGGAACTGCTCCCAACCGCCAAACACCCCCGGTGAAACGACGTGGAACAGACTCCACAATTCACCGAGGTGATTTTCCACCGGCGTGCCCGTCAATGCCAACGTCCATGCTGCGGGAATCTCAGCAATCGCCCTGGATGTTTTGCTACGGCTGTTCTTGATCGCCTGGGCTTCATCAAGCACCATCGTGCCCCACTCGACACCCGCGAGGGCCTCTTTGTCACGCAACGCCAAACCATAACTGCAAACGACGACATCTCCCGGGCCGACGTGCGTGAGAAACTCCGCACGGTCGGTTTCGCGGTACAGATGCACAGCCAGTCCCGGCGTGAAACGCTCGGTCTCTCGAATCCAGTTGAACGCCACGCTCGTGGGCGCAATCACCAGGGCGGGGCCTTCGTCTTTGCGATCGAGCAGGACGGCGAGAGTCTGCAGTGTCTTGCCCAAGCCCATGTCATCAGCGAGCACGCCGCCAACGCCCCACTCGGCGAGTCGCCGCAACCAGCGGTATCCTTCGACTTGGTAGTCACGCAGATCGGCGTCGAGCCCAGCGGGCAATTGCGGATCGAGTGATTCGGCGCGGGCGAGCCGATCGAGACACTTCTGCCACGCCTTGACGGCTTTGAATTCAATTTCGCCATCATCGAGAAAATCACGGATCGCGGGAGCCGCGGTCGCATCGACTTTCATCGTCTTGCGATCGGCATGGGTCGCATCACGCAGACGCCGCAGCCGGCGCCGTAACTTCTCGCCGATCCGTGCCCACTGCCCATCCTTGAGACGAATGAAATCACCGTGGATAGCACCCGCATCCTCTGCCGACAGATTTTCTAACAGCTCCCCGAGATCGATCTTTCGATCGCCCACTTCGCACTGACCAGAGATCCCAAACCAATCCCGCTTGCGGTGGATCTCGACACGCACGTTGTTGCTGGAAATGCTTCCGAGCACCGAGACGGGCTTTTCACTGTTGCGATCCCAGAGCACCTCGGGGGCGGGCATGTCCGCAAAATCAGTATCAATCATGGCCGATTCCTCTGCGCCGCCGGACCACGATTGCAAGCGTTCGATCAAGTTCAATGCATCACCGAAATCGGTGATATGGGCAGCAAAACGCTCACCTTCCATCGAGTCATCGGATTCGTAGAAGCGAAAACCGAGCGTCTCGGCCAGCCACTGCGATTGCTGGATTTCGCGAGCGATATCACGCCGCCTCTGAACGGGCTTGCCATCTTGATCACCGACGCTCACCGCCGGTCGACTGCCGGGGACTCGAACCCGGCCCTCGGTGTCGCGAATCCGCAGGGCGACGTCGAGGGCACCATCAGCATTGCTACGCAACAGCACGACGGGCTGCGAGGGCACGTCCACGATCGGCCCTAATAATGCTTCGGGCAACCGGATCGTGAATCGTGATTGCAAGGGTTTGAGTCGCTTGACGAGCTCGCCTCCATGCTCGGCGGCCACCCCAGGAAACCTTAGCAGCATCAACATCACCGGCACTTCCAACGGATCCATCTCAATCAATGAAATCAGTTGCCGCCCGACATCCAAACGCAGCACCACGCCGTCACGGTTGGCGGCAACCTGGATCGATCGCTCCACCGGGACACCGTCCCGCTTAGCGCGGAATGCGGAAATCGAGGTCTCACGATGGCTTTGTTGCTGTTCGTCACTGTCCGCGGCGATGAAAGGAATGATCATGTACTGATCGTCGACGGGCGTGACTTCGAATTCAAAATCGTCGTGCCGAATCGTGGCGAGGCCTTGATCAAAAAACACGTTGGTTGCATCGACCAAAGTCTGCAGTGCCGCGAATGAATCGAGTTCCCATTCATTGCGGTAGCTGTAGTAACTCTCCTGGATACTGACGTGGTCAAAAACGCGGCGATCCTGAGCACTCCGCTGCAGTCCCGATTCGTACATCGCCGTCTGAATTTTGATACGGCGGCCCTTGGTATAACCGCTACCGCGTTTCTTCGGCTGCTGACTGACCGGGTACACCTCGATGGCGTCATCATCCACCTCGACCCGCCAGGCCAAGCGACCGGCCAGGGCTGGCTCGCGTAGAGCGAGCGTATCGGCTTGGACGAATGGCTGCTCACCCGAATCCTCGATACGCTGCAACGCCGTATCAAATTCATGAAAAATTCGCGCCGTCGGGTCCGGCTGAAAGTGCTCGTAGGTCGGCTTGCCTCGTGAAAACCGTTCAGCGTTGACGCGTTTGCAGAGCAGACTCGACTCATCATAGAGTTCACCGACTAGGTACCAGCCAAAATCCACCCCGTGAACGCAGAGCCGGCTGCCTTGCGAACGCGGGCACCCACAGCCTGCCGGCGGACCAGTTCTCGATGTCCTGGCAAAGACCGGATAGACGTTCCCCTCTGTTCGGCAGACGCCGTGGATTTCGCCGTTGGTATAAATTTCGGTGACGTCAAAGTCGAATTCCTGGGCCACGCTGACCAACTCTTCGGGCGCCGCGTCGTAGTGGGCATCGAACTTTTCTGCCCACTGCTCGGCCAGCGTGGCATCGAATTCCTCGTCTGAATCGAAGAGTCCGGCCTGTGACAGGGTATTCAACTCGCTTGCCGAGACCCGCACGCCAAGATTTTCAAGCATCCTCTTGATCTGGCTCGGATTGCCGCCCACCAACGATGAGAGTTCCTGAAGTTGCTGCGAAAGCTTGAGTCCACTGCGTTGGTTCATCAGTCACATCCATGCAAAACAAGGTCGCGGTTGGTAGGGCCAGCTTAAATCCAACCGATCAGTCGAATCGCGGCGATGGCGGTAAAACCAAGGAGAATTAAATTAAACCATTTCTGCGACACCCGGCCAACTAGCCAACGTCCGGCCAGCATCCCCAGCGGGATTACCGGTGCCATCACGACGCCGACGAGCAGGGTCGAACTGGTGATCAAGCCCAAATTGAAACTCAGCGGTAACTTCAGCACGTTCAAAACCAGGAACAACCATGCGCTCGTGCCAATCAGTTCCCACTTCGGCAGTGCCACCGCGAGCAGGTACAGCGCCACGACCGGACCGGCGGCATTGGCGAGCATCGTCGTCACCCCCGCCAACAACCCCAGCACGATCGCAAACCAGGTTTGATGCGGAAACTCGTTGAACCAACCGGGACGGTAGGTCCGCACAAACTGGACCACGCACAGCGAAAGAATGATGCCGCCCACGATCCCTTTGAACTGGTCGGAGTCGAGTCGATCCATCATCAGCCAGCCGATTAAAATCCCCCCCATCGTCGGCGGTAGTAAACGCCGAACGTGCCGCCAATTCGCTTCACGACCAAAAAAATGAATCGCACAGACGTCGCCAACAACCAACATCGGCAACAGCACGCCCGTCGATGGCATCGCTCCAAAGACAAACGCAAACAACACCACGTGCAGCATGCTGACACCGGGAAACCCCGATTTGGAAAACCCGATCCCAGCCGCACCTAAAATTAAACACGCCCACTGCAGGGGCGTGATCATCGTCAACATCGAAATATCCAGGTGATCGGCCTTGTTGGGTCGCGAGGTTCCGAAAGGGGTAGGGGGCCACTTTATGACGACAATCAGGCTGAGACACAACCGACGGTCTGTGCCCCCTATCTCTCCGCCAGCTTTTGACCGAGTGCATCCAGCGACGCCTCGTGGGCGTCGCTATCGAGGCCGATCCACGGCCACCGCGACGGCGGGGCGGGGCGTTAAACAGCCAACATTCGATGGCACAGCGATCCGCGAGCAAGTCCATGGACGCCCGTCATCTCCCGAAACAGGCAGGCACCGCGGTTGAAAACTACGCATCGAAATATCCCCCACCGCTTCGCTTATGCTAAGATCCTCACCCCGTCGCCGATCAAGCCGCACTTTCCGTTAAGTAAACCCCACGACAATGCCCACCCACGCTCCCAGTCTTGCTCGCCTCCGATTTTTCATTTTTGTTTTCGGGATGCTGGCCGCGATACTGCCCCTGGTTTCGGCCGCCCAAGATGTCGCGACTCCAACCCCGGACTCGCCCGTCGCATCCATCGCCGCCGAGGGTCAGGTTTCCGCAGACGTTCCCGCGGGTGCCACCGTCGCCAGCGAGGTCGACCGCGACGCAGAACTCGACTGGACACCTGCGTGGCTGGTCCTGGTCGGCATCGTGACGGTGCTCGCGCTGATCATCGGCCTGAAGCTCAATGCGTTCTTAGCGTTGATTATCTCTGCGATCTTGGTCAGTGTGCTGGTGGGGCAGGTGCAGGGCACCTCCATGGGCGACCGGATGGACGCGGTGGTCAGCTCCTTTGGATCCTCCGCTGCCGGGGTTGGGATTGTGATCGCGATGGCAGCGATCATCGGCAAATGCATGCTCGACAGCGGCTCAGCGGACCGCATCGTCCGCTCGGCCGTCAACGCGACCGGCGAAAAGAAGGCCTCGTTGGGACTGATGATCAGCGGGTTCATCTTGGCCATTCCCGTATTCTTCGATACGGTTTTCTACCTGCTCGTGCCGCTCGCCCGGTCGCTGCACCGCCGTACCGGCAAGCATTACTTGCGATATTTAATGGCGATCGCCACCGGCGGATGCATCACCCATACGCTCGTCCCCCCCACCCCCGGCCCGCTGTTGGTCGCGGCTATTTTGGGCGTCGACATCGGGATGATGATGATGATCGGGGTGATGGTGGCCATCCCCTCAGCCATTCTAGGGCTGCTGTTTTCAATCTACGTCGATAAGAAGATGCCGATCCCCATGCGTCCGATCAGCGCGCGGGAGGATCGCCATCAACCGCTCGCTGAAGATAAGCTGCCGGGCCTGTTCGTCTCGCTGCTGCCCGTGCTCTTGCCCGTTGTCTTGATCGGTGCCGGTACGCTGGCCACGACGCTCGCTGACCGCGAGGATCGGGCCGCCGTGCTGGCCACGGATGTTGAGAATTTTGATCTACTGGCGGGACGATTCGACGCTGCCACCGAAAAATCACCCGCGGGACGAATCCTGGCCAGCGAGCGGATCACCCCTCAACAACGCCAGCGTTTAACCACCGCGGCGGTCAACGACCTCGAAAAAGAGCGGGTCGTCGCGATTATCAACGAAGCTTTGCTGGACCCTGATTTCTACAGCGCCGACGCGTTTGCCGACGTATCGATCCCCAAGATCACTGCCGAACTGCAGAAAGCCGACCAGCTGCGGATGAAGCCCGTCGATCGGCGGCGGATGAACCGGGCACTGCTCGATGCGTCGTACCCTGAATTAGTCGCCCCCCATCGCTGGGACACCCCGACGCGAAAAGTCGCCAGCGCATTAGGATTATGGAGCAACCCCAACTTCGCCTTGCTGTTGGCGGCACTCACGGCGATGCTGACGTTCAAAGTCGTCCGCTCGCTGTCCTGGCGTGACCTCGGCATTGACGTGGAGGAATCCTTAATGAGCGGTGGCGTCATCATTTTGATCACCGCGGCCGGTGGTGCTTTTGGAGCGATGCTCTTCCAGACCAACGTGGGAGACACCATCCGCGACTATTTCGCAGGCCGCCAGGCCGCTGGTATTGCAATCCTGCTGCTGGCTTGGTCGGTCGCTGCCGTATTCAAAGTCGCCCAGGGCAGTAGCACAGTTGCCATGATCGTGGGGGCGGGCATGATCGCGGCGATCATGGGCAATGAAGAGCCCCCCTTCCACCTCGTCTACGTCGCCACCGCGGTGGGTAGCGGCGCGTTGATGGGCAGCTGGATGAACGACAGCGGGTTCTGGGTATTCACGAAAATGGGCGGGCTGACCGAAGCCGAGGCGCTCCGTTGCTGGACGCCGCTGCTCGCGATGCTGTCCCTCGGCGGCTTGGCCACCACGATCATCCTCAGCCAAATCCTGCCGATCGTGACCGCCACCCCATGAGCGACGATGACGAGCTGTGTCTATGCTTTCACGTGACACGACGGAAAGTGATCCAGTACATCCGTGTGCAACGACCGCGCCGAGCCAGTGAATTGTCGCAGTGCTACGGCGCAGGGACCGGCTGCGGGTGGTGCCGCCCGTTCCTGGCACGACTGCTCGAACGCGAGACCGCCGGTGCCGCGAGCGAAAGCAACGAACCCCTGCCCAGCCCCGAGGAATACACTCGGCAGCGGGCGGCTTATCGTCAGCAGAACCGGTCAAAAGAGGAGTAGCGCTGCGACCATTCCTCTGCGATCGCTGACTCACATCGGCCAGCGGCGTGTTGACTTCCTGGCGACGAGCGGAAAAGAAATGGCCGAACGCTCCGCGGTCGGAATGGTCGACCGCCGAGCGTTCGACCACCATTTCAGCCAGTCATTTTCCGCTCGTTCCGAAGCCGAGTGACGTGAGCGGCTGGGCGGTGGGCGTCACCCGATGCCTGACGGCATTCGGCTAAGGACTGCCGGTCGAACTTCGGCGAAATCAACAGCCGGCTTTGGTCCAGATTGCAAATTGGCAATCGGTTTCCCTAACGCCCCACGTACACCCCGCTGCACTGCAGCGTGATCGCGTTGACGGACTTGTCATACGTCGCCGTCCCCACCGCAATGACGCGGTCACCGAGGGCCACTCCGAGCAGATCGCGGGCATCGGTTTTCAAAGTGTTGCCGTCAGGGCCAACCATATTGACGAACGCTTTGGGAGCCTTTTCGGCGCGGCGTTTACAGAACGGGCAATTGTCTTCGTGCTCTGGATCGTCGAGACCGTGCCCGTCTGCGGGCAGCTCACTGAGCAGGAACGTCGCTTGGCCATCCTGGAACGCGGGGAAATCCCCCGCGTCAATCTTTCCAATCAAGACCACCTCTCGCGGTGAACCCGTCTCACCTGCGGCGCCCTCCACTCCTGACAATTCCTCAGCAGCCTGCGTCAACGAAATCGGATCCGAGGGCTGTGCCTTGAGCAAATGCGCACTCGTTGGACCGCTCGATTCCGAAGCCGCCCGAGACGAACGATCACCGTCACATCCCACCAGCCCAGCGAAGGTAAAAAATCCGAGCAACCCAAGCGACGCGGGTACGGTGAAACGAACGATGCGTGGAAAGAAGTGAGGCAATGTCATGGGAGTGCCGATTAAGAGGAGGAATTTTTGGTCAACACATCAACCGCGGTATTAATTTCCGTGGAAACGTCCTGGTACTCTTTGCCTTCATCGCCGTGGAGTTTTGCGTCCACGTCTCCATAGGCAGTAAACAGAGTCTCCACCGCTTGCTCCATTTGCTTCTTCGTATCGTCCGGGAGTTCGCTACCGGGAATTGCATCCTCGATTTGACCCAGCAAATCACCGATATCATGCAGTTGATCGTGAATGGAGTCGACGTCGTCGTCGGCAAACCCCTTCGCAATCGCATCACGTAAAACAACCAATTGATCGACGCCCTGGCTCAGTGATTCAAGCGGCGGGGTCTCCTTGAGCGGCGTCAGGTTGTCGATGTCGATATCGCCATCATGGTCATGCCCATCATGGTCATGCCCATCGTGATCATGTCCATCGTGGTCGTGGTCGTGTCCATCGTGATCGTGCCCATCTGCGCTCGGAGCTTCCGGTGGCGCTGCGGCTGGCCGACAACCCGCCAGAGCACCTGTATAGGTGAGCGCCACCAAGAGAACAAACCACTGCGAGGAACTCATCAACCGACCGTGACGTGACATGAAAACTTTCCTGGAAATGTGCGCAGAGCAGCAGATGTGAAAATGTGCCCAGACGAACGATGCCGCGAGTGACGGCGGATTGGGCTGTGGGGGAACGTACGAAGGCCTGCCCCAAACGGTTCATCGCCGACGGGCGGGCAAATCGAGAGGTCGATTCTACCATGGCGACACGCCCCAAGGGCCGCGTGACATGGGGTCCGCACCGCCCTCAAAATCGAACGCTACGGCAGGCCTCAGACCCGATCGCTACTGCAGGTTGAGCTCGTCCAGAATCTCGCCGATCAGCTCGGTTTCGAGCTGCCGATGGCCGTCGCCGTCGGGATTGAGCAAGATGCCGAGTTCGTCGTCGAGATAATCGAGCATTGTGCGGCCATCGACCCAGAATCCACCGACTTCCGATTCGCTCTCAAACAGATCGCTGCGGGTCTCAACGAACTCGCTGGCGTGTTTTTGACTGGAAAACGCCACCAGGTAATCGTGGTCCCCCCGGCTTGCCGTGAGCGCACCGAGCACCTCATCCGATTCCGACTCGTCGCCCAAATGAATCAGAACGAACTGACTTTCGACGAGCTGACGGGTGATCGAAGCGATATCATGACGCGAGATGGCGTCCTGAAAACTGCGACTGTTTAGCTCCGACTCGACACCCATGAATGACCGTAACCCGCAAGGCGTTTGACGACGTACACTGCATCATCCGTCGGGCAGCTGTGTTTTTCGGGAGAGATCCATTCCCGCCGACCCAATGCACTCGCATCTCCAGCCGACCCTGACAATATAGTCGGTTTGGAGGAAATACAGAAGCTATGGGGATTCTCGTCTAAAATTACGCCGACAAATTGGACCCCACGTCGGTCCGATACGCAGCCATGGCGGGCACGATTCCGGCGAGCAAGCTCAACAAGATCACGAAGGGCAGCACCAACCACTCGTACGGAGTCACTGAGAACATGCCGACCTGGACGCCGGTTTGCTGCTCGATGAACGACCCTGCGGCCAAAATTGCCGCGTGAGCAAGGAGCCAGCCTGCGGCGCCCCCGACGACGGCAATAATCAGGCTCTCGAACAGAATGATCCACGTGACGCTGCCCCGCCGAGCCCCGAGCGCCCTCATCACCGCAATATCTCGCCGCCGGTCGTTCATGGAATTGTAGATCGCCACGAGTACGCCAAATGCTGCGACAACGCACGTGATCAGCGTGATCACGAGCAGTGCCGACAGAAGCGGCCCGACGATGGCAGACATCAATTTATTAATCTCGCCGATCGGCGCGGCCGCCTGGGCCTGCCCGCTCTCGTTGATCCGATTCTGCATTCCGGGGGCAAACATCAGGTTGCCATTGCGAACCAGAATCGACGTCACTTCCCGCTCGGGAATCATCAGCAGGGGCGGTCGTTCATCGTTCGGATCTCGCTGAGGTGGCTCGATGATGGCGCCCTCCTCGAGCGGCTTGGCATGCCCTTCGAGCAAGTAAAACCCCTCCAGGTTGACGAACACGGCTCGGTCATTGGGAGTGCCTGTGGGTGCGAGCACGCCCACGACTTTGAATCCCTGGCCGTGCCCCTTGCCCTCCGGATCACCGTGGGTCGGGTTCATGGTGTCGCCGACATGCAGGCCCGACTGAGCGGCCACCCGTGACCCGAGTACACATTCGAAATACTGGTTCTCGGGTGTGAATGTTTCGAACGCACGTCCCTCGCGAAACTCGAACGGTTGGTCCACGTCGGGACCATGCCGCAGCTTTTCAAAGAACTCAGGGGTCGTTCCAACGACGCGAAAGTCGCCGTAGTAGTCCCCCAGGGCCAGTGGAATCACATACCCACCGGCGACGTACCCTGCGTACACGCCGTCTCGCTCGCCCAACGCCGGATCACCGCCAAACTCACGCACCATCGCTGCCCGCTGTTCCTGCGGGAAGAACTCCATGTACTCCGTGTACGGCAAGTTCTCGATCGGTTGGCTGAGGTAGTAGACGCTATTGAGGGTGAGTTGTAGGGCGCTGCCTCGCGGCCCCACAACGAGGTTGTAGCCAACCGACGCGTTGCGCACGAACGCTTCGCTGATGATGCCGTAGATCGCCATCACCATCACCACTAAACCGACGCCGAGCATCAGTGATAACGTCGTCAGAAAACTGGAGAGGGCGCGGTAACGAAAATTACGCCATGCGATGAACAGAAGATTCATGAAGTCGGATGATGGTGGAGGGCTGCGATGTGATTGATGTCTTCGAGCCGATCGATGCGTTTGAAACGATCAGCGACGTCCATGCTATGGGTGACCATCAAAAGCGAGATCGAATCTTGCTGGCACGAGTTGATAATCAGGTCGAGCACGGAATCCGCGCTGGCGGGATCGACGTTCGCCGTTGGTTCATCGGCGAGCAGCAATTTGGGCTGACCCGCCAAAGAGCGAGCGATGGCCACGCGTTGTTGCTGACCGACGGACAACTGCTTGGGACGGTAGTGCGCCCGGTCAGCGAGGCCGACGCGTTCGAGCAAGTCCATCGCTCGACCCCCGTCCACTCCGCCGCGGCCGAACGTCATTCCGAGCTTGACGTTTTCAAGCGCCGAAAAAGCGGGCAGCAGGTTAAAGGTTTGAAATACGTACCCGATCGTCGCGGCACGAAACCGGTCGCGACCCTGCTCGCTCAGTTTCGTCAACTCCAGATTGTCCACGCGGACGGAACCGGATGTCGCGCTCAACATCCCGGCGATCAGGTGCAATAACGTCGTCTTGCCGCCACCGCTCTCGCCAATCAAAGCGACTTGTTCTCCCCGGGCCATTGCGAACTGCGGCACGTTGAGCACGGTCAGCTCACCACCGCCGGGTTGCTGAAATTTCTTGACCAGGTCGACAATACTTAACATCGCATCAGGCATTCGTTCAGGAGATCTGTATTCGTAGCTGCCGTCGCCAGACGGCGGAATGATTTCGTAGCTGCCGTCGCCAGACGGCGGAATCCATATTCTCAAAGCCTCCAACAACACAGGCAAAATGCCTACGCCACGGGGTGCCTAGCGAGCTCGCATGGCACGCTTCAGGCCCATATCGGTGTCGCGTTTCTTGAGGGTTTCGCGTTTATCATGAATTTTCTTGCCTTTGACCAACGCCATCACACATTTGGCGATGCCTCGATCGTTGAAATAAACTCGCAGCGGGATCAGCGTCAGCCCACGTTCAAAGGCGCGGCCGGCGAATTTATCGAATTCCCGCTGGTGGACGAGCAGTTTGCGGGGCCGTCGGGGGTCGTGATTCCACAGTCCAGCGTTGGTGTATTGGGCCAGATCAGCGCCCACCAACCACAGTTCACCATTGGTGACGCGGATATGAGCTTCGTCGAGGGACAGCTTGCCATCGCGCATGGACTTCACTTCGCTGCCCTTAAGCATCAAGCCGCATTCGATGGAATCCAGGATCTCGTATCGGAACTTGGCCTTACGATTCTCCGCAACAGGCGTCGTCGACGGAGCCACCTGCTTTCCGGAAGCCTTGCCGCCCGATTTTTTCTTAGCCTTGGTATCGGCGTCTTTCCTGCCCGCAGCGGTCAGTGAGGTTTTATGCGATTTTGTTTTGGACTTCGACATGGCGGACATTGTATCGCGGGTGTGGTAAAGGGCAGCCCCAGCAATGGTGAGATTTTGTTGGGGCGGCTACAATATGGCTTGGTCGCGAAAATTTTTCCTGATTTTGAACGTGAAAGTACCGATGGCTTTTCGATTGCCAGTAGTCTCCGAACCCGAGATGCCTGAGGGCACGTCCGTTAGTGCCACGGGGCGGTTGCCCCGTTGGCTCAAACGCCCGATTCCGAAATCTAATTCGAATCATCTCACCGACCAATTGATGGACGAACTCGGGCTGGAGACGGTTTGCGAGAACGCAAAATGTCCCAACCGGATGGAGTGCTATAGCCAACAAACGGCGACATTTATGATCCTGGGGAACGTCTGTACGCGGCCCTGCGGTTTTTGTGCGGTCAATCGGGGACGACCCCCGCAAGCCCCCGCGGAGGACGAACCAGCGAGAGTGGCCGAGGCTGCCGCCCGCCTGGGATTGAAGCACGTTGTCATCACGAGTGTCACGCGGGACGATCTTCCTGACGGCGGCGCCGATCACTTCTACCGCTGCGTAATCGCCGTCCGCGAGCGAACCGGGGCGACGACAGAGGTCCTGACACCCGATTTCGTGCACTGCAAAGAGGCACTCGGCCGCGTGATCGAGGCTCGCCCGGATGTTTTCAACCACAATATGGAAACGGTTCCACGGCTGTATCGCCGCGTCCGAGGCCCCAAAAGCGACTATGCCTGGACGTTGCAGATGATGCGTGAAGTCAAAAAATACGATGCGACCGTCAAAACCAAGAGTGGCTTGATGCTCGGCATGGGCGAAGAACGCGGCGAGCTGCTCGACGCGTTGGCGGACCTGCGCGAGCACGGTGTCGACTTCCTCACCCTCGGCCAGTACCTGCAGCCCGGTGAAAAATACCTGCCCGTCGTCCGGTACGTGCCCCCAGAAGAGTTCGACGAACTGGCCGACCTCGCGAAACAAATGGGCTTTTTGAAAGTCGCCTCCGGCCCATTCGTCCGCAGCAGTTACCACGCTCGCGACATGGCCGAAACGACCTGAGAAATTGACGCTTTCACTTGCAAATGGGCGACGCCGTTCGGGCCCCAGGTTCGGGCCCCAGTGCCCCAAGTTCGGGCCAAGGGCCCAGCGGATTGCCTCGCCCAGGGCCACGCCCTCGGTAGCGGATCGCCCACGCCGTAGCCGTTCCAGAGATTAGGAACGAGCGGAAAATAGGTGACCGAACGCAAATAGGTGGCCGAACGCTCCGCGGTCGGAATGATCGACCGCGGAGCGTTCGACCACAATTTCAAACACGTCAACCTGCGGCTAAATGCTGCCATGCCTAACGGCACGAAGGAAGTCGTCCTCCGGCCGGAAAGATTGCCGCCACTCGAGCAGCTCTACATCTTCACCCACACGTTGCCGTCTTTCGAGCTCTTCACAGCGGCTTCGATGAACGCCATGCCGGTGTAACCGTCGTCGATGTTGGCGTACTTGCTGCCGTCGCAATCGAACGGTTTGCCATCGTTGAATAGCCGCACGTCCGCTTCAAAACAACGGTGCAGTCTCGCGAACGCGTCGTGGAACGCCTCGGGGTGTCCAGCAGGAACGTTGGGTTCGGCCATCAAATCTTCGGGCAGGTCGCCCAGGAAGCCATCATTGGCCGAAACGGCGCCGCGGAAATAGGTGCGATCAGGTTGACCCGGTAGCTGGATTTTCACTTCCTCAGGGAATTCCTGACGCCACGACAGTGTGCCTTTGGTGCCGTTGACCTCGATGCCGAGGTCGTTTTTGTGTCCGATCGCGATCTGCGAAGCACGAACGATCCCTTTGCCGCCATTGGACAATTCCACGTAGCTGGTGAAGTGATCGTCGAGCATCCGGCCTTTCACGTAGGTTTCCAGGTGTGCCTGCACGCGTTCAACATTCAACCCAGTGACGTAGCGAAGCTGCATCAATGCGTGGGTGCCGATGTCACCGCCACACAAACTTGCGCCTGATTTCTTGGGGTCGACACGCCATTCGGCTTGCGCGTTGCCCGAATCTTCGGTCCGCTCGGCCAGCCAGCCTTGCAGGTAGTACGCGTCCACCCAACGAACGTCGCCGAGCAACCCGCTGGTGACGATGAAACGTGAAAAGCGACTGGTCCAGTGCCCGAGATAGGTGTGCGATACCGCGAAGGGCACCTGGGCCTCTTTGACGGCCGCGACGAGCTGTTTGGCTTCGTCCAGATTGATCGTTAGCGGTTTTTCGCAGAACACGGGGATGCCGGCGCGGACGCACTTGATCGCCGGATCGAAGTGAACGTGGTTGGGGGTGACGATGAGCGCATAATCGATCCGCTCACCAATCGGTTTGGCCGACTCCTGCTCGATCATTTCGTCGTAGCTGTCGTAGCCCTTGATGGGATAGTCCCAGGCGGCGGCTTCGGATTGGGCAATTTTGGCGTCGGGGTGCAGCGCCGCGACCGTCACGCGTCGGGTGCCATCAAAATGGATCGCACGTTGGTGAGGCTGGACGATAAAAGCACCGCCGCCGCCGCCAATCAAACCAACATTCAGGGGTCGCTTCGACATCTTTTTTGCTCACTTCGCGCAGGTTGTTCGTTCAAATTCCTCGAGCCCGGCGGCTCGATGCAGGGCAGCAGTATAACGGGTGGGGAGGCAACGCACAGCCACGGCGCGACCGACCTCACCCGATCAAGGACTCGTTTAAATTCCCAACGCTGCCCGCAATCTCGCCCTCGGCGATGTTACAATGGACGGGCGACAGATCTGCCATTTGACCTCACTCACCCGCACGTGTCTTCTGAGAAACTCCATGAATCCTCTCCTGCCGACTCCCGACTGGACATTCGCCTTAGGCGCGGGGTTGGGTAATTTCAATACACTCGTATTGATCGGTGCTCTGCTCGTCTTTGTGCTCATCCTGCTGGTGTTTTTTGTCTTTGCAAAATACTTCGGCCTGTGGATTCAGTCGGTACTCACGAAATCCAATATCGGGTTCTCCGACCTCATCGCGATGACCTTTCGCAAGGTCAACACACGGGCGATCGTACGCGCCAAAATCATGGCGACTCAGGCGGGGTTGGACGATCCTGAATTGACCGGCGGCGCACTCGAAGCTCACTACCTCGCCGGCGGCAACGTCCAGCAAGTGATCCGGGCATTGATTGCCGCCAAAAAGGCCAAGACGATTTCGCTGACGTTTCGCGAAGCCACAGCAATCGATTTGGCTGGACGGGACGTGCTCGAGTCTGTGCAGACAAGTGTCTATCCCAAAGTCATCGATTGCCCGCCCCGTGGCTCGGCAAAACCCTCGCTCGATTCAGTCGCCCGGGACGGAATCCAGCTGAAAGTGAAGGCCCGGGTGACCGTGCGTGCGAATCTGCAACAGTTGATCGGCGGTGCGACCGAGGAAACCATCATCGCGCGAGTCGGCGAAGGTATCGTCAGCGCGATCGGTAGCGCGGCCAATCACAAGGCGGTCCTAGAGAATCCAGACGTAATCAGCAAAGCTGTCCTGGCCAAAAAGCTGGACTCTCAGACCGCGTTCGAAATTGTTTCCATCGACATCGCCGATATTGATGTCGGTGCCAACATCGGCGCACGCCTGCAAGCGGATCAAGCCGAGGCGGATACCGCCGTCGCCCGCGCCAACGCGGAGAGCAAGCGAGCGGCCGCCGTCGCCGAAGAGCAAGAGATGCAAGCCCGAATCGAGCAGAGCCGAGCAGAAGTCGTCGAGGCCGAAGCAGCCGTGCCTCATGCAATGGCCGAAGCATTTCGCAGTGGCAATCTCATGATCATGGATTACTACCGAATGCAAAACATCATCGCCGATACCGAAATGCGGCGGTCGCTATCGGGACAAGGTGGCGAATCCGCCAGCATCAACGCCCACCAATAATCACCGGCCGGGAGGCTCGCACGATGTCCAAAGATCTCGAAGATTTCCTACGCCAGGCTGCCCAGACGCGACAACGCAAGCAGGCTGAGCGGCTGGCCGAAGCAGAACAACAGCGGAACCAAGAGGCTCGCTTGCGCCCCAGTCCCTACACCAATGCGAGTCAGGAACGCCTGGTTGAGGGAGCCACCGACTATTTCGACGACGCCGAAGTTGAAATCCTGGACGAGCGAGACGTCGAAATCATCGATGCGGTGCACGTCGTTGACGATCAAGACAATCACCGAAACACGCCACCGTCAAATGATTCGTCTCCACGAGCCATGACTGCCGCGAGGATTAGCAGTCCAGAACACGACAGTCCGCGGCAATCGGAACCCCGCCCCGCTGATGCCCTGAAGGAGATCATCCGCACACCGGGTGGTCTGCGCCAAGCATTCTTGATTCGCGAGATTCTTAATCGTCCGCAGTATTGAGGCCCCCTGCCGAAGTATGTTCGCTAACACGTGCCGGATCGCCCCGCCACCGTCTCGATCGCACCCGATGCTGCGAGTTTCAGCGGAGAATCAACACGCTGCAGTGGACGTGATGCAGGACGTAGCGGGAGGTGCTGCCAAGGAAAAACCGTGTGACGGGTCCGCGTCCGGTGTCGCCGAGCACGATCAGGTCACTGCGAGCTTGAGCGATGTATTCGACCAGCCCTTCGCCAACATGTCCAACTTCGATGCTGTAGCAGTCTGCCTTCACACCGCACCGAGCCAATCGATCCGCGGCGTCATCGGCGCAGCGACATGCCTCGGCACGGCGCAACTTCGCCTCTTCCATCGTCGTGGCAAGAATGTCTTCGTGAAACACCTCCAACTTCACCGATGCGGTCACGACAGTGATGTAGTGATCCTCTGTCCAATCAAACTGGCACAACCGGTCCATCAGCTTGATCGATGCCTCGTGCTCGTCCACCGCGATCGCGATTTGAGCGATGCTCCCCGCAGGCACGTCCTGCACGGGCTTGCCGTCGGCCGTGGTTGCCACCCGGACAACCAGCACGCTGCAGGCCGTGTGAGTGGCGACGTAGTCACTGACGCTGCCGAGCATGACCCGCTCGAATGCAGAATGCCCTTTGGCCGCGACCACGACGAGATCGACTTGCTGCTCTTCGGCTCGATCAACGATGCACTGCCCGATATGTCCCGCCATTTGATGCGAGGTGACCGCCGCCTCGAGCGGGCTGATCGCCTCCCGTGCCGACTCGATCGCTTGCCGAGTCATTTCCTTCTGGTACTCGATGTACTGCGGGTACCAGAGTTCAGCTTGCCCGGTCCGCACGACGTCGGGTGGGTTGACGACAATCAAAATCTCCACCTCGATCGATTTCGGCAGCGGAAACGCAGCCAGATACCGGCAGGCCGTTAGCGAGTGATCCGATCCATCCACAGCAAGCAAAATTTTCATCGAAGGCTCTCCTGTTGAGCTAGGTAGCGGTCAAAAGGCCCCGCGGGATTGCATTCTACCATCTGGGGACAGGCCCCTGGCCTCCACCCCAAACCCCGTTGCGGTGATCCGCCGTCCGATCACGCGTTTGAGACAACGCCCCCCAGCGACAGGCATCGCTTTACATCACACTCACTCGCGCGAACTCTCGTACGTCTTCTTCAATCGCCGCGATGCGATCGCCGAGCTTTGTATCGGCCGCTTCCAAGTCCTGTGAATCATCAGCATCCAGTCGCGTGAAGATATAGAATTTCACCTTGGGCTCGGTACCGCTCGGGCGGACCGCGACATAATTGCCCTCGTCCAGCATGTCCAGAATAATCAAGTTGCCAACGGGTCCCTGCAGAGGATCGACCACGGGTGACTCACCGAGTGTCGTGCGGGTTTGGCTTTCGTAGTCGCGGACATGCCCAACGGTCATGCCACCAAGACTGCGGGGCGGGTTCTCCCGAAAGGCCTTCATCAATAGTTTCATTGCGGCCATGCCCTCACTGCCTTCCATGAACACATTGATCAGATCTTCGCGATGCAGTCCATGCTGGCGATAGAGTTCGCCAAGGTAATCATGCATTGATTGATTTTTGGCTTTCAGTTCAGCGGCCAACTCGCTCATCAACATGCAGGCCACCGCACCGTCCTTGTCGCGTGCGTACGAGCCGACGAGATAGCCGTGCGACTCTTCGCAACCGTACAAGAAGTTCTCGGGTCCCTCGAGATCCATCGTTTCGGCGATGTACTTGAAACCGACGAGTAGATCGCCGACACAGCGGACGTTGTGGGCGGTCGCAATCCGGCGCACCAACTCGCTCGTCACGAGTGTCTTCACGACGTAGGACTGATCGTTAATCTTCCCTGCTGCTGCCGCTTTGTCGAGAATGAAATTGGCAAGGAGTGCGGCAATTTGATTGCCGGTGAACGTGCCCCACGGGCCAGCGGTGTCAGTGCCCAGCGGCGCGGCCACGCCGAGACGATCGCAATCGGGATCGGTGGCCATGATGAGATCAAAACCCTCGCGGCGGGCTTGCTCGATCGGTTTTTCGAAGACCGCTTTGTTCTCGGGATTGGACACGTGCCCGGGCACGTTGGGAAAGTCGCCGCTGGGTTCCCGATGCGGTTCGTACACGACCACATCCTCGAAACCGTCACGATGCAAGAGTGGCACGACCGCGGCTTCACCAACCCCGTGCAAGGGCGAGTACAGAATCCGCACATCCCGCGGCCCCGGGAATCGACATTCCGCCGCAGCGTCGAGGTACGCGGCGTCAATCTGGTCGGTGACAATTTCGACTTGACCGTCGGCCAGTGCTTGTTGGAAGTTCGCCCGCTTGATCTCTTGGCAGTTCATCACGCCTGCGATGATCGCTTGATCGTGCGGCGGCAGTACTTGGGCGCCGCTGGACCAGTACACCTTGACCGCATTGTCGCTCGGCGGATTGTGGCTGGCGGTGACCATGATCCCACAATCGCACTGCAGATGGCGAACGGCATAGGAAAGCTGCGGCGTGGCCCGATAGTCATCGAGTAGATAGACCTTAATGCCCGCTGCCACCATCACCTCGGCGCACAGTTCGGTAAAGTGCCGCGAACGGTGCCGGGTATCGTACGCGATCGCACAGGACAACGATTTTTTGCCGCCATGGTAGCGGACAACGTAATCGGCCAGCCCCTGAGCACTCTCGCCGATCGTGCGATCATTGATCGCGTTGGAACCAATCTCGTACATCCGCCCGCGGCGGCCGCCGGTGCCAAACGGAATGATCGTCCAAAAGACATCATCGAGCTTCTGCCACTGCTGCTCCGAAATATGACGCAGCACACTGTCTCGATAATCGCGATAACGGTTCTCGATCAACCAACAGCGAATATTCTCCACCGCCCCCGCTGTGATCTTTCCGTCCTGGCAGGCGTTCTCGACAGCGGTCAACGCAGCTTGGACTTGCGGCGATTCGGAAAGTGCGGGGTCGGAGGCCATTGTGGTGCTCAGAGGAAGAGGAAATCGGGATGCAATGTGCCCCACTAGTTTAGAACTTTGCGAGGCCCGCGACCACTAGCTGACCAGACCTTGCGTGACCGTCATGAAGACGTCTTCGAGTGTGGGGTCGCGGTCGTTGAACGACCGGATCTTCACGCCTTGGGCAATCAAATAATCGAGCAACTGGGCGAGTCCTTCGTCGTCGGTCTCGAGTTCGGCGATGACGCGGTCGGGACGGATCTCGAGATCCCGCAGCGCCGGGCTGCTGCGCAGAATCGAAATGCCCGCTTCACCGTTTTCGGTAAATGCGATTTCAACCATCCGGTTGCGACGAATTTTCCGGTACACCTGCTCAATCGGTCCGTGCATCAGTAGCTGGCCGCGTTCAATAATTCCAATCGACGTGCAGCAGTCGGCCAATTCAGTCAAAATATGGCTGCTGATCAAAATGGTTTTGCCCATCTTCCGCAGTTCTTTTAGCAACGCCTTGACCTCCACCCGAGCGCGCGGATCGAGACCGCTGGCGGGTTCATCCAGGATGAGCACGGGCGGATCGTGGACCAGCGTTTTCGCCAAACACAGCCGCTGCTTCATCCCCCGAGAGAGCCCGTTGACGTAGTCATTGCGTTTGTGCCCGAGATCGAGCAACTCCAACACATTGTCGATAATCGGCCCCCGCGCGGCGCGACCGATGCCGTAGGCGACCGCAAAGAAGTCGAGAAACTCCCACACCTTCATGCCATCGTAAACACCGAAGTTGTCGGGCATGTATCCAATCGAGCGGCGAACCCCCATGGGGTCGCTCATCACATCGAACCCCGCAACCTCGCCGCGGCCGCGAGTGGCCCTGAGCAGCGTTGCTAAAAAGCGAATCGTCGTGCTCTTGCCCGCTCCATTCGGACCGATGAACCCAAACGTCTCGCCGGCCTCGATGTTCAAGTCGATACTTTCGACGGCGGTGAAGTCGCCGTAGTCTTTGCCAAAGCCTTCGAGGTGGATCATGCGAAACTTCTAATGGAAATCAGACAAACTGATGGAAGCGACTCGTCGGAGAACCGTTATCATACAACAGATCGGCCCCATACCGTTTCACGAAACAGACGCAGCATACCGGACCGGCGGTACGCGGCGAGCGCCGGAGCGTTGGCTTGATCGACCGCGAGGATCAATCGCTCGGCAGCCTGTTGCTGACAGATCGCCGCGATCATCCCGATCATGGCCTGACCATAGTCTCGGCCGCGGTACTCGGGGACGATTCCCATGTAGACCAACTCGATCACACATCCCGTATGGATTGGCTCAGAGGGATGAGCGTACGGGGCGGACGCAGCGGACGGGGCGGGGTGGCGGGCCAAAACGACGCAGCCGATCGCGATCGGTTCATCGCCCGGATCCCCAACTGCCGCGACCGTGTACCACAATTCAGGCGTGTAGGTCGCAGCGCTGCGGTAACCCCGGATAATCTCGTGTGCCGTACGGAACTGGGCCAACGGTGGGCAGTCGAGTGAATCCACATAGGTCTGCTCAACGAGCTGTTCAAATGCCGCCGTTTGAGCACCCTCGGCTTGATCGAGCGGCTCAAAGATCACATTGCGACGTTCCCGATGAGCCGAATCCCCGTCGTCACTTCGCTGCGGGGGGGCGTCCCATGTCCCCGCTGCGTCTCGGTCCAATGATAAATATTGGAGCGTTCCAATCTGAGTAAAATTCATAGCCTCGGGCCACTGAGCGATGGATGACGCCATGCGGACCCTTGGTGACGCCATGCGGACCGGAGAGTTCACCTCCGCATTGGGAGCCGACGTCGCATTCGCCCCAAGCGGCTGAGGTGACACCACATCGGTCGCCCACTGGACGAAACGAACATGGGCGAGCGAGAAAATGGATTCCAATTTCCGCCAGATGGCTGCCCCATGGGATTCCGACACGCCCAGGGTGGCAAGGTGCCGATCCCGCCTAACTGTCGGGCGAATTCGCCGGTGGCGGGAATCGGGTTGAGCCCAATCCACATGCAGCACGGTCGCCGTGTCGCTATCCGGTGCTAGGATAGCGATGGCCATCACGCTCTCCTCCAGTATCGGTTGCCCCGATGAAGCCGCGATGCAGACCAAGCGATGTTCGGATTCAGAGCGTAAAATCTCTCGTATTTGTTCGGTAAGAAGACATGCTCGGGTGGGCGAGAGACGACTGAACGCATGCGGCAGAACCGTTGCCAATTCCGCAACGGCAACTTCCCACACGTCGATCGAGTTGATGGACTCGCCGTGGCTTTCCCCCGCTGCGGCAGCTAAATTAGTGGGAAGCGACGGAATTGACTCGCGGGTCATGAGGGCGAATCTACTTACCGACGTCTACCTACCGATGGGGTCGACAACGTCGTGGAAGGATGCGGATTCAAAAATTCGTCGATTTCCGTGTGCTCGGCGCACCTTATCTTAGTGATCGCAGAAGTAAATAACATGGGATCTGATCCCAAAACTCTCGAGTGCATTTCATGATTCAGTTCGATCCGTCGAAAAAACGACGCCTCCTCAGCATCCTGTTACCCAGTGCCATGCTGATGTTTGCCGCGCAGTGCGTCTTCTGCCAGGCGGCGTCAGCCCAGGGGTTGATGAACCGCATCCGGGCGCGGATCGAGTCGCGGATGGCTTCTCCCCCACCACCACCGGGGCCGCCGGCGCGACCGTCTGAATATCGCCCGCCCGCTGGCGCGCCGAATTCGGATCAGACAGCGTCACCGGAATCGCCCCGCGTACTCGCGACGCCACGCGTACTCGCGACGCCGACGCCGATGTCACTGCAGAGACAGCCATCGGGGAGGTATGCCACCCCGCCCGCTGGCACCGGTGAAGCGTCTGAACCCACATTCGGAGTCGAGATCGCCCCCGTCGGTTTTGGCCCCAGCCGAGGCCTCGAAGTACGGGGACTTAGCCCTGACTCACCGCTTCAGGAAGTCGGGATTCGCCGCGGTGATGTGATCGTTGCAATCGATGGCAGACGCACCGATTCCATGGCGGCGATTGTCGCCGCTCGGCGACAGATTCCGCCAGGTGAACGTGCGACCATACAGATCGTCCGCGCCGGGCAACTCTACCAGGTTCAATTGCCCGCCTGGCAAGCAGCCGATCCTGCGGGGGCGCAGGTTGATGGCATCGCAGCAGCTGATCCAACAACAGCAGCGGCGGCGCGATCGGCAGCCAAGCCACCGATCGACAGCTCGACAATCATCCGTTCACCGATCGAGTCGCCCGACGGTCAGGCGGCAGCTCGAGGATCCCTACAGCGCCCATATCTACCGGGTACCCCCACACCGGCGCGGCCTCGTGCGTCGCTGGGGATCACTGCCCGCGACGCGCGCCCGCAGCGTGGCGTGATCGTGGTCGATGTTACTGACGGTTCAGCCGGTGGGGTCGGCGGGATCCACGTCGACGACCGTATCGTCTCGGCCGCCGGACGACTGATTCGCGACACGGGGGGACTGATCCGTGAACTCGCCCTCAGGCAACCCGGCGATTCCATCACGCTCGGGATTGTTCGCGGCGAGACCATGCATGAACTTGTCGTGCACATGGGTGACCGTGATGGCAGGCTCGTTCAGCGAGCCAATGATCTAGCAAAATCGGCGTCCAACCTGACCAACGGTCCCGCCCCACAAGCCGGCCGAGACGGTGCAGCGAGCACGCAGAGCGATCTGCTCGGCGGCGTCGGCGCCGCCCTGGGTAATTTCTTCGGCAATGGTGCCGCCAAGCAAGCAGACTCGCCCAACACGTCCGGCAAAACGGATGCGTCTGCGAGCACGCCAGTCACCGACAGCGACTCGGCCGAAGGTGCCGCAACCAAAGTGGCAAACAACGTTTTCGAACTACCAGCACCTACACCGGAGAAAACACCCGAGCCGGAGGCCGACCCCCTGGCACTCCCCGACGACGAGTGATCCTCTCGGGCGTCAGCGGCCCCAGGCGATACGCTGCCGTCGCTCCGCGACTTTTCAATCCGCAATCATCTCGTTTCGGTGGGTGCATCCATGGCATCGTAGATCACACCTTTTAGCTTGGACTCGGTCAGCCACTGGTAGGGCATGACCTGTTCAAGCGTGACTACGACGAGGCGGTCCTGTGGTGATATCCAGTAGTGTGTGCTCGCGGCGCCGCCCCAACCATATTCGCCCACTCGGCCTTGCGGGTCCCAATCGCTCATCTCCTCGCGGACGCAGAAACCGAATCCAAACCCGACCCCGGTGCGTGCCTCTTTGCCAAATTTGATCCAGCCGACATCTTGCGGTAATTGATTGGTCGTCATCAGGGCCACGGTATCCTCCTTGAGTAACCGCACGCCGCCGAGTTGGCCGCCGCCTTCGATCATCATCAGAAACCGCATGTAATCACCGGCCGTTGAGACCAACCCGCCGCCGCCCGAACAGAACGCGGGCTTCTCCAGATAGCGACTGGACGATGGGGCATCAAGGATTGTTAGATTGCCTTTCTTGTCGCTGGTGTAGTTGGCTGCGAAACGACCGACTTTGTTCGGCGGCACCCAAAACCCGGTATCCTCCATTCGCAGGGGTGCGAAAATTCGCGTTTGAAAGAACTCCTCGAGCGAGAGCCCCGACGCGACTTCGACGACACACCCCAACACGTCTGTTGAGATCCCGTAGTGCCAATCGGTTCCCGGCTCAAACAACAATGGCAAATCAGCGAGCCGCGATTGAAACTCCTTGCTCGATACATCACGATCAAGCATGCCGAGCTTCCGGAAGGCATTGTCGTAGGCGGGGACACCTGCATCGCCGTAGCTGTAGCCAGAGGTGTGCCGCATTAGATCGGCGATCGTCATCGTCTGCCTTGCCGGGCGTGTGGTGTCACCGTCGACGACCTGGACATGGGCAAGTCCGGGCAAATATTTTGCCACGGGATCATCGATGCGGATGCGGCCTTCCTCGACGAGCATCATCGCAGCGGCGGTTGTGATCGCTTTGCTCATCGAATAGATACGAACGATCGTATCATCCTGCATCCCTTCGTCCGCTTCGATGTCGCGTTTGCCATACGCCCGCTGCAGGACGACCTTGCCATCGCGGGCAATCATGACTGCCCCGCCCGCAATCGCATGTTCGGCAACGGACTGCTGCATCAACTCGTCGATCTCATCCAACTTGTCGGTAGACATCCCGACATCTTGCGGGGCAGCAGTCGGTAACGCGACCGTAGCAATGGTGGCCATGCCATCGGTGGGGTCTTCGACCAAGACGAGGTTGCGAAAATGATACTCTTGAGGCTGCCGATTGCCGTGCAGTTGAAGCCCGATCGGCGAGGCTTGGAACCGATCGGCGTGATCCGTGAGGTCCATGACGAACTGACCGTTGGCGGCCACTCGAATGCGATCGCCTCGAACCAATATCTCAATCTGGTTCCACTCACCCACGTTTTCTACGTCGGGATGGTAGGGACCGGCGTGGTCAGCGGGAAACACGCGATTGCGACCATGGGCATCCCATAGCCCCCAGTCCTGGCAGAACATCAACAACGGCCCACGGAACCCGAACTCCTGACCCGCATCTTCGATGATCTCACCGAGGCAACACACCGCCGAATGCATCGTTGAATAACGCTTCCCCATCGTTTGTCGCACTTCTAGCAGCAAACGAAAGTCACGGTAGGACTTTTCGGTTAGCAGGTAGGTACTCGCCGGGTTGGGCTGATCATTTTTGGCAACGATCGTCCCCTCCTCAATCGACCAATACTTGTCCGTCAGGCCCTGCCAGCCAGTAAAAGTCTCCCCGTCAAACAGGGACGTGCCGACTTCGCCAGCAGGCAACGTGATCTCCGCGTGAGCAATGGCGGGCATCAGTATCGCGCCCCACCCCAAAATCAATGTGGCGAGACGTTTTGCGAATCGATTCATCAGGAAACTCTTGGCAAGCGAATGGGGGGGACGTCAGCGGCTAACAATCCCATCATCTTACTCGTTCCCCGACGACATTGCCGCTCGTTTGACAATGCTCGATCTGGCTGATGTAGAATAGCGTCTTCAGCCATGAAGTCTTTCAACATAACAATCAAGGGATCTATCACATGCGTTCGTCACAAAAGACGCAATCCATCGGCCTGCCGTCGCGACGGCGTTTTCTGGGTCAATCGCTGGCAGTGGGTACCGCGGCGGCGAGCTCGCTGGCAATCCCTCGTTTTGTCAGTGCGTCCACGCTTGGATTGGGCGGCGCGGTCGCGCCGAGCGATCGCATCACCGTTGGCGGCATCGGGATTGGTCGGCGGGGGACCTACGACCTGGGGTGTTTTCTAGAACAACCCGATGTGCAGTTCATCGCGGTCGCTGACATCAAAGAGACCCAGCGCACGGCCGTGAAAGATCGCGTCAACGCGCATCACAACAACACCGATTGCGACACCTATCTGGACTTCCGGGAACTGCTCGGCCGTGACGATATCGATTCCGTCTTGATTGCGACGGGTCCGAACTGGCACGCCACCGCAGCCTGCACGGCCGCGCGAGCGGGCAAGGACATCTACTGCGAAAAGCCCTGCACCAAGAACATTGCCCAGAGCCTGCAGCTGGCCGAGACGATGCGCCGCAGTGGCGTCGTTTTCCAAGCCGGAACACAGCGACGCAATTTGCCCCATTTCGAATTCGCCTGCATGCTCGCGCGCACCGGACGATTAGGCACACTGCGGAAGGTACATGCTCAGCCTGCCGGGATGCAAACCAAGATGAGTGGTTGGCTGCCCGCCCAAGACTTGCCACCGATCGAGGAAGTGGACTGGAACATGTATCTCGGCCCCGCGGCGTATCGGCCGTACAACAAAGCTTGGTTGGACGGATTCAATTTCGAGAAAGGCGGCGGGCTGACCGGTGGCGGTGTTCTCGAATGGGGCTCGCACTGTGTCGACCTGTGCCAATGGGCGGCCCGTGCCGACGCGACCGCAGCCATCCATTACCATGCCCCGAAGGACAAGCGAATTCTGGCCGAGTATCCCAGCGGCGTGCAACTGGTGATTCGCGATGACGGCTGGCTACCGCTCGGCTCCTGCCCCGTGCGGTTTGAAGGGGATGATGGCTGGATCGAAACCGGTGATAGCGGCAAGTTCGTACTCAGTTCACCGGAGCTGCTCGCCGGGCGTGAGGTCGCTGAAATTGGCGGCTATCCCGCCACGTTCCATGTGCGTGATTTCTTAGACTGCGTCAAAACCCGCAGCCAGCCGCGAGCCAATGCCGAAGCCGCCTGCTACGCGCACATCACCTGCCATGCCGCCAACGTGGCGGCGTTCTTGGGACGTGATGTCAACCTGGATCCGCAGACCTATCAATTCATCGACGACCCCGAAGCCAATCGGTTGCGAGGGGAAGCATTCCGGGAACCTTGGCAGATCTAAAGTTCCCCGCCTCTCTCTTTGACGTTTTTTTCAATCCACTCGTTCAATCCATTATTAATACCACCATGCTCGTCAAACAATGTTTCCTGCTGTTACTTGGCCTCGTATCGATAGGTTCCCCCACAACAACCTGGGGCGAGGACGTTCCCACGGAAGAGGTGATGATTGCGACATTGACTTCGGCCGACGCACCGTCAGCCGATAAAGCCATCACGTGCAAACGGCTTGCCGTATTTGGCTCCGCTGAGTGCGTGCCCGCTGTCGCCGCTTTGCTGCCCGATCCCGAATTGAATTCGTGGGCACGCATCACCCTCGAAGCGATCCAAGACGACTCCGCCGAAGCGGCATTGATCGATGCCGCGTCGACACTCGAAGGACTTCCGCTCGTTGGTGTGATCAACTCGCTCGGCGTCAAACAATCAGAGGCGGCAGTCGAACTGCTCACTCAAAAACTCGGCAGTGACGACGACATGGTTGCCCAAGCGGCAGCGATGTCACTGGGGAAAATTGGTAGCACCGATGCGATCGCGGCGTTAACGGGTGCCCTGGCTGAATCACGAATGAACATTCGGTCGGCCGCTGCTGAGGGGTTGATTCGCTGCGCCGAGAAACTGCCATCTGCCGAGGCCATCGAACTCTACGATTTAGTGCTCGATAAAGAACTACCGAACCCACGAAAAGTCGAAGCGACCCGGGGTGCGATCTTGTCGCGAGGCAAAGACGGGATTGCACTGCTCGTGACGAGTTTGGAATCGGACAATCAACGAATTCGCTACATCGCACTGACGGCCGCTCGGGAACTCAGCGGTGACGGCGTCGCCGATGGCTTGCTCGCTGCACGATCCGACGTGCCACCCTCGCAAGCCGCGTTGTTCTTGATCGCACTCGGAGATCGTGGCGAAGCGTCCATGCTGCCCGCCATGCTCGAAACGATTCAACAGCCCGCGAAAACCGATACCGACATCGACGTGAAAACAGCGGCCATTGGCGTGGTGCAGCGCATCGGCGACCCCTCGTGTCTGGATGCACTCATCGCCGCCGCAACGGACGATAACGACGTCGTCGCTTCGGCGGGACGCACGGCGCTGCAGAACGTCGGTGACGAGGACATGAATGCCGCCATCGTCGAGCGAGCACATCAAGCTCAGGGCGATGCATTGAAGACCTGGATCGAGGTGATCGGAGCACGTCGAATTGATGCCATCGACTTGCTCGTCGACGCCGCCAAACAGAATGACGTGGCGATTCAAGCTGCCGCCTTGGCGGCACTGGGCGACGTTGCCACCCTCGACGAACTGCCCATCCTGAGCAAACAAGCGTTTTCGGATGGCAGCCAGCAAGACAGCAGCGTGCATGCTGCGGCCCTGCGAGCGATCCGCGCCGCCTGCGTGCGGATGACCGATCGAGCGGCCTGCGTCAACCAACTCGAAACCGCCATGGAAAACGCAAACCCCACCGCTCAGCTGGAAATTCTCGAAATACTCGCCGCAATGGGCGATTCCGATGCACTCCAAGCTATCGAGAAGGCCGCGATGGGCAACTCGCCAGCACTCCAGAACGCTTCGACCCGGTTGCTCGGGGGCTGGATGACCGTCGACGCGGCAAACGTCCTGGAGAAAATCGCCGCCGATGGCAATCATCCCTACCGTATCCGCGCCGCCCGTGGTTACCTGCGTTTACTTCGCCAATTTCCCATGCCGCCCGCCCAGCGTGACGAAATGACAACCACCGCCATGTCATTCTGTGACCGTGACGATGAGAAACGATTGATTTTGGATGCCGCCGGGCGTTATCCGAGCCTGACGATGTTAAAGCTCACTGTGCAAATCAGTCAGAACGAATCACTCCAGAGCGAAGCCCAAGCCGTGGGCATGGCGATCGCTCGCGATCTCGAATCGTCTCCCGAACTCGAGAAACTACTCGCCGAGTTGGACATCGAAGAAGTGAACGTGGAAATCGTTCGCGCGATGTATGGTGCCGAGGACGAGCAGGTCGATGTCACCGAACGGCTTCGCAAACAAGTCGGCAAACTACCGATCATCCGGCTCGCCAACCCGAACTACAACTCGAATTTCGGAGGCGATCCGGCCCCTGGAAAACCCAAACAGCTCACCATCGAGTATCGCCTCGACGGCCGAGCGGGCAAATCGGCTTTCAAGGAAAATGACCCGATCGTGTTAGTCATCCCCGATTGATCGATCGGAACCTTTAGCAACGCTAGCGAGAGGCGGCCGTACGACGTTTGCGAGAGACGATCGTACGGACGCTAGCGTGGGCGGGTCGATTAGCTGAATCGCGCCGACGTCCCCCCAACGGCCTCGGGTAGCACCCGCCACATCGATGGCGGCAAGGTGCTGCCAAGTGACATGGACGCGGGCGCGTGCGATTCGTTGCAAAAGAAGGATTGCAGAATGCAAAAGACCTCGTGACCGTGAGGCCACTCGCATTTTGCAATTGAACGTTTTGATTTCCCAGGCCTCTGGCGTGAATGCGCCCACCGGACGGCAAATTGTCAATTTGCCCAGTCAGGTTCCAGCGACCGCTGGGGGACACTCACGACGCGAATTCGCAGCACTCGTTCTCTTGGCCGCCCCTTAGCGGCGGGCAATCACTGCGTCGCTGAGATCCTGCAGGATCAGTTCCGTTTCGCCCCAACCGATGCACGCGTCGGTGACACTCTGCCCCCGCACGAGCCCCCCCTTGCCGAGGCTCTGATTGCCCTCGACGAGGTTGCTCTCGACCATCACGCCCATGATTCGCAAGTCACCATCGCTGACTTGACTGCATATGTCACGGCAGACATAGCGTTGCCGAGCGTACTTTTTGCGACTGTTAGCGTGGCTGGTATCAATCATGATCCGGGCCGGCAGATTGGCTTTGGCGAGCAGATCGGATGCCGCATCAATACTCGCGGCATCGTAATTCGTGTGCGTTCCGCCTCGCAGGATGACGTGGCAATCGCTGTTGCCGGTGGTCGCGAAAATCGCCGAGGTGCCCTCTTTCGTCACGGACAAGAAATGGTGCGGTCGCTGGGCGGAACAAATCGCATCAACGGCAATTTGGACGTTGCCGCTCGTTCCATTTTTGAATCCCACCGGGCACGATAACCCCGATGCCAGCTCACGATGGCCTTGACTTTCAGTCGTCCGAGCCCCGATGGCTCCCCAGCCAACGAGGTCAGCGATGTATTGGGGGCTGATCAGATCCAAAAACTCGGTACCTGTCGGCAAGCCCAACGCATTGATATCTCGCAGCAGGCCGCGGGCGGTGCGCAGACCGCGATTGATCTCGAAGCTATCGTCGAGTCCGGGGTCATTAATGAGCCCCTTCCAACCGACGGTGGTTCGCGGCTTCTCGAAGTAGACCCGCATCACGATCAACAATTCGCCAGCATGTTTTTGCTGCTCGACGGCGAGCAACTTCGCATACTCCAACGCCGCTTCCGGGTCGTGAATCGAACACGGACCAACGACGACGACCAAGCGGTCGTCTTCCTGACCGAGCACACGCCGAATGCCATCGCGTGCGGCCGTCACCGTTTCGGCGACTTCTGGCGAGCCCGGAATTTCGCTCATCAGTTCCTGCGGCGGCATCAGCGGCTTCATTGCACGAATCCGAAGATCATCGGTTGCCGGAGTTTGAGTCTTTTCGGTCATCAAGTCGTCTACACGAATGGTAGGGTCAGTGGGAAATCGGAGATTGTGAAAAAAGGGATCTGCCTCTCTTTCCAATACGACTATCGTTGATCAACGCCAAAGATCAACGGGGGCCTCGCAAAAATACCGGAACGCGGTCGGTGGACGATTCCGCATCATGGCGATATCCGTCCTCGGCAAATTGCGTCAGCTTCGCCAAGGTCCTGACACGGTGGCGAAGCACCCAGGCCGCCATCGTGCCGCGTGCCTTTTTGGCGAAAAAGCTAATGATTTTGTAACTGCCGTTCTTGAACTCCTTGAACGCCGGCGCCACCACCGGGGCCGGGAGCGCCGACGCGTGGATCGAACGAAAATACTCGTTCGAGGCTAAATTAAGCAGATAACGGGAGCGACCGGCGCGCATCGACTCAGCGATCTGCTCCGTGATCCGGTCGCCCCAGAACGCATACAAGTCCTTGCCACGCGAATTTGCCAGCGACGTACCCATCTCCAGCCGGTAGGGCAGGATCCGGTCGAGCGGTCGCAGCACACCGTAAAGCCCCGACAGGATTCGCAGCTGATCCTGGGCACGCTCGATTTGCTTGGCCGTGAACGTCTCCGCTCGCAATCCTTGGTACACGTCGCCCTGGAAGGCAAAGATCGCCGGTTTGGAACCCGTACGTGGGTGCGGGGCATGCCAATCCTGGAATCTGGCGTGATTGAGTTCCGCCAACGATTCGCTGATGCCCATCAAATTCCGCAGATCGCCTGGCGTTTGCTGCTTCAGCAAACGAATCAATTCTTGGCTCTCGGCGATCAGGGCGGGCTCGGTCGCGGCGAAATCAGGCGTTTCCGATTCGAAATCAAGCGTTTTAGCAGGCGAAAGAACAATCAACATGGCTCATTCAGTTCTGGAAAGACGCCCGCATCGAGATCTCGACGGGCAATGATCGCTTTGATACGGGTGAGAAAATCGCTCTTCAAATTGGCCACCTGTTGCTGCGTAAGGTCCAAGCGTTTCGCCACGTCAAGGTTGCTGTGTCCGGCGACAAACAACATTTCAATCGCCTGCAGTTTGGCGTAATTACCGCTCTCCCGCCAGTGAGCGATCTGATCGGCAATCGCGGCAGCCACGACATCCTGCTCCAACTCCATCCGTTCGGCGCTGCGTGCAATCGAACTGGCCACCCGTCCGCGACCCGGGATCGGCAGCTCGCCAGCGGTCCCGTCTCCCGTCCCACCGCGGCCGTAAAGTGGCAGTGTCGGCCGCCGTCCGGTTTTGCGAAGGTGATCGGTCAGTTTGTATCCGCAGATGGAAAACAGATAGTTTTCCAAACGACGGCGCCGGTCGTAATTAGGCAGCGAAACGAGAAACCCGATCAGCGTTTCCTGAACAATGTCCTCGCTCACGCTGCGATCGTGTAACCGGCGAACGACATAGGCGAGCAACCGACCTTCGTACTGGTCGATCAACCGCCGCCATGCCGATTCGTCACCCGCCTGGATCGCAGCAATCAAGGCGGTCTCCGCAGCGTCAGGCATCGCGCCAGCAGAGGCGGGCTCCGGTTCGGATCGGGAGAAGTTCATGATTATCAATCTAACAACAGGATCGAGTCCGTACGATCCGACATTGTCGACCGACCCCGCCGCGAGTCGCGATCAACCAGCGCATCTAAGCTCAAACCAGCGGGGCCGTCTGAACACCATCGCGAAGCGTTGTCACCCGACGGCGTCGTTGATCGCGCGGCCCTGCAGGGTCAAGACGACGTGACGCGACGAAGCGTGATCACGGTGTTCGCAGAGGTAGATTCCCTGCCAGGTCCCCAGCCGCAACCGTCCGTCACGGACGGGAATCGTCACCGAGGCGCCCATCATGGACGCTTTGACGTGGGCGGGCATGTCGTCGGGCCCCTCGAGTGTGTGAACATAGGCAAGATTCTCAGGGACGATGTGATTCATCGCGGTTTCAAAATCCACCCGGACGTCGGAATCGGCGTTCTCGTTGATCGTCAGCGAGGCGCTGGTGTGCTGGATAAAACAGTGCAGCAAACCGACTCGAACCTGGGCAAGTTCGGGTGCGGCGGCCTCGATGGCGGCCGTGATCAAATGAAATCCACGCGAGCGTGGAGGCAAGCGGAGGTCGGTTTGCGTCCAAATCATCGCCGAAACTGTCCTGAATTAAGAAGACTTCGTAAAAAAAATAAAAAAACTTTGCGTGCCCGAACGGTCCGGAAGGTTGTTCCAAATGGCGCGAAAATGAGGTCGTCTGAGCCGTTCGCCTTGTTCGCATAGCAATCAACGCTTTTCTGTCAACCTCAACAAGGGCCCCTTCAAAATGGAGGCACAGTAAGATAGTGCCCCCTTGAACAATCTGTGTCGTTCTGGTTGCAATTTTGGCCCGCGGATTTACGTTACGAATTACCTGTTCGTTGCCAACCGACCAGTCCCAGTCAGCGTCATGGGTGATCGACTTTACGCGTGTTCGTGGCGAAAATTTTTCTTGACTACGGCCCAATCTCGCCAATAATCCTCTCGTGTGATGTCCGCCATCGAAACGAATTCACTGGCGAACGGTCAAGTTAATTTTTGTAGCCGCGAATCCCCGGACGGGGCCGCGGTGTCTCTGGGAACTCAGAAAACGTATGACTCATTGTAAGAACGTCTTCGAAGCAATCCTTCGCTATGGTCACGATGAAGACTTCAGCCCGCAAGAGGATGAACACTTCACCGCCACGGACGCCCCCGCTGGCAGTCCTGAGAAGATCGAGGTGCTCCGCCGCCGAGTCGAACTCGGTCAGCCGCTTTGGCATACCACCGACCGCGTGGATTACAGTGGACTGACCGGCGCGATTCGTCCTCGCGAGTAACCCGCCGCCCGCTCATCAATGCAAGTTGACCCAGAAACCTCGGTTGCCTCCACGCAATCGAGGTTTTTTCGTGGCCCGAGTCGTTGCCCGCACCCCCACCACTGTTCATCGTTTGCTATGATTGCCGCTGCGATGCGTATCAACTTCGGATCGGTCTCGGTCTCCGGCGGGGCCATGGTCCCATCCTACGAAATGATGTGTGATCCGCGGACTCTCACTCTCAGGACTCGCTTTTCGTGAAGCTTCGTGTCGGCCTGATCGGTCTTGGTGACCACTGGCAAACTCTTCATCGCCCCGCCCTGCGGATGCTCCATGAGCGTTTCGACGTTCGTGCCATTTACTGCTCGGTATCGAAACTTGCAGAGAATGCAGTCACGGAATTTCAGGCGGATCCGGTCGACGGATACCAGGCAATGGTCGGCCGTGATGATATTGACGCCGTCCTGGTGCTCGAACAGTCATGGCTCAAACACCTCCCCGCGCTGGCCGCGTGCAGTCATGGCAAAGCGATCTACTGGGCGGGTAGCTTAGACTTTGACCCGGTCGCCGACGCTGGTTTCCGCCGGTCTGTCGAGGATTCGGGCGTCGCGTTCATGGCCAGCTTCCCGCGACGTTTTGCTCCCGCGACACTCCGCCTGAAAGAACTCATTGCGACGCATCTCGGCCCGCCCCGGCTGTTGTTCTGTCACAAACGTCTTAGTCTCCTGGAGCAGCAAACACGTTTGTCACGGCGTGGCGACCCGACCGATCCCGTCCGTGGTCGCCAGCACGAGCACGGGGGCAGCGAGCACGCGACCGAAACCGCTCGTGGACATATCGAGGCCCGGGCGACGATGAGAAACCAACTCATCGAACTGATTGATTGGTGCGCCTACGTCGTCGGTGGTAGCGCCGAGAGCGTGATGTCGGCAAATGGTGACTCCACCAGCCCCTGGGATTACCGAGCGTTGAGCCTGCAGTTTGCGGCTCCCAGCAGGACTCCACACAGGCCACAGACGGACCGAGCACCTACCAACCGAGGCGCGGTGACTGCCCAGGTCAGTTGCGGCAACTACATTCCCGCCAAATGGCAGGAAGCGATTGGGTTTCGCCCGCCCGCAGCGATGCAGGTGTGCTGCGAAAACGGCGTCGCCTTCATCGACCTGCCCGGCACCCTGGTCTGGTTCGATGATGCAGGGCGGCATCAGGAGTCGCTCGAGAGCGAGTCGCCGGTCGGAGAGAAAATGCTGTCGCAATTTCACCGCGCCGTCACCAGTCTGGTGCGAAATCTCAGCGGGCTCGAAGAAGCCTTCCAGGCCTCGGCCATCCTCCGAGCGGCGGAACAGAGCAGCGCGAATGGGCAACGTGTCCTCATTTGATGGTCGACCGCAAAAAAATGGAAGCCAGGCCCTGCAACCTGTGAATTCTTGATTAAATCGCCTCATCTCTCGCCAACAAACACCCGATCAATCTTGCAGCAAACGGCGTGTTGCCTAAAATGCATTCAGCAAGCCTTGTGAGGCTTGTCAGGTTTCAGCCCATAACATCGGCAGAGGGATCATTTTCAGGGTTCGCCTGAGTCAATCCAAGGCACGTGCAGTAGCACGCCGAGACTCACGCGTTTCTCCCAGCGGCTCCATTTGCCGCCGCGTGGCTGAAACCGAATTGGACCGGCAGGTCGTCTCGATGGAGATAGCCTGCCGGTTTTTTTATGCGCTCACCAGGATCAGCACCGCAGGCAAAGCCATCCGGCAGGCATCGCTCCACCCGACTAAGAGCAGGCACTCAGTCGCCTGCCGTGCCCGCAAACATCTCGCTTGCAGCGCGCCCGGCACGACTCCGCCGAAGAAGTCCTCTGGAACGGCGAAATTCGAACTGAGCGACCGGATGGGCGGCCCGCCCCGGTACCATTGCGGCCGTTCAACTCACCATCGAGCACTGGCGAAGATGTTCGTACAGCACGATCCCAGCGGTCGTGGCGAGGTTCAGGCTGCGAACCAAGGGCTGCGTCGGCAGACGGACCGCTCGCCCGTCCTGGGGATCGAGGATTTGAGCCGGCAAACCACTCGTTTCACGACCAAAGACAAACACGTCGCCACGGCGCAGCGGTGCGTCCCAGAGCGTGCGTTTGGCAAATCGCGACAAGAAATAAAAGCGGGCTGGATCAAGCCGCTTCGTCAACGTATCCCAGTCCGGCACCATTTCAATATCCAAATGTTGCCAGTAATCCAGACCTGCCCGCCGCAGACGCTTCTCCTCAAAAGAGAACGCCGCAGGCTGCACGATCCATAACTTTGCCCCCACCGCGACGCAGGTGCGACCAATATTACCCGTATTTTGTGGGATTTCTGGCTGGTAGAGCACCACGTGGGCGGGCGGATCGAGTGCCTGAGTGGCTGGCGTCGGAGAAGGTTTTTCCATGTGATCTTTGGTGGAATTGCAGGGCTGGGGAGTAAATTACAGCGACAGAGCCCAGAACAGGACAATCATCAACAACAACGTCCAGGCGGTCCATTTCCACATCGCCGGCAATCCGCCGCTGCGTGTGCTCGCATCAGGAAACTCCTGCTGGACAAATTCGTCATAATCGTCATCGTCCCACTCGTCCGTGTCGTCCCAGTCGTCCGTCATGGTGATGTCTCCAAAATGCCCTCTTCAGGGTGATGCCAGCGAGCATGATGTCGATTATTCTATCAGTAGTGGCCAACCAACGCGGATGCCACTGCCCTCCACCTTTTCTCGGATCACCCGCGCCGCGGATGATTCAACGTCTCGATTCCAACCGGTTCTCCTGAAGGTCTCTCAATGAAATCTATTTCCGCCCCGTTGAGCGACGCTTTCTCCAGCAGGAGTCTCGCGTCCTGGCTTGCGATTTTCGTCATTGGTCTGTCGCTGTCCAGCCCGCTGGTACTCTCCACCGCCAGCGCTCAAGACGATGCCGCGGCCGAGTTTGGAGGTGGCGACGAAATGGAAGCGCCCGCCGAGCAACCCGCTGATGCTGGGGGCGGTGAGGTGATCGTCGAGGAGGAGGTCGCAGGCCCGGCCGACGGCGGCCAAGCGGGCGCCAACGGCGGTGCGGACACCAAGAAGAAAGACCAGTCGCTACTGACCTGGTTCATCAAATCGCTCGGCATCCCTTACGTGATTGTCTTCCTGGCGCTCTCGGTGACACTCGTCTCGCTGTTCGTGATGAATATGTTGGCCGCCCGCCGCGACACGCTTTGCCCCCATGATTTGGTTGAGGAATTCGGCCAGCGACTCGACGAGAATGACAATCAAGGTGCCTATGACTTAGCCAAGAACGACGAATCGGTCCTCGGCCAAGTCCTGGCTGCGGGTCTCGCGAAAGTCTCGCGAGGCTACCCCAAGGCACTTGAGGGCATGCAAGAGGTTGGCGAAGAGGAAAGCATGAAGCTCGAACACCGACTCAGCTACATGGCGCTGATCGGCAACCTCAGCCCCATGATCGGATTGTTCGGCACCGTGCAAGGGATGATCGCATCATTCCAGGTCATTGCCAACGGCGGGACGACCCCCGAGCCATCCGCGCTCGCCGAGGGTATTTCCACCGCACTGTTCACCACCCTGGTCGGTCTATTTATCGCGATCCCCGCGATCGCAGCCTACAATATCCTCCGCAACCGCGTCGCACGCTTGTTGCTTGAGGTGGGCGTCGAAAGCGAGAACCTGATGAGCCGCTTTGAAGACACAGCGCCCAAGGCCGGAGGTCGCTGAGCATGCGTGTCAAACGAAAGCCGGCTGACATGGCCGAAGGCGATATGACGCCGATGATTGACATGACGTTCCAGTTGATCGCATTCTTTATGGTGCTGATCAACTTCGCCCAAACCGAAGCGAACGATCATGTCGTGCTGCCCAACAGCCAACTCGTCAAACCGCCCGAAGCCCCCCTCGAATCGCCCATTGTTCTCCATGTCGCCGCCGATGGGCGAATTTATTTGGGCGGCGACGACTACACTGCCGAAACCCTGCGTCTCGGTCTCGACCGCGAACTCGCGGTCATTCGCGGTGAAGGCAAAACGCCCGCCGATGCCAACGTGGTTATCCGGGGACACAAGGACTGTGCGGCTGGCGAGATTCAAGAAATCGTGCGGGTTTGCCAGGACTCGAAACTCGTCAACTTCGCCCTGCGAGTGAAAGAGGACAAGTCATGAAAATCCGCAACCCACCGGCTCCGGAGAAGAACGAGCTGAACATGACGAGCATGATTGATATCGTGTTCCTGTTGCTGATCTTCTTCGTGATGACTTTCAAAGTCGTCGAACTCGAAGGCGACTTCAGCATCAAAATGCCGTTGGCGGGCACCTCCAACGCGACCATCGATCCAACGGACCTGCCGCTGAAACTACGATTGCTCGCCGATGACACCGGGAACCTCTCGGGGATGAAACTCAACGATATTCAAATGGGCATCGGGACCGCCGGGTTCGACAAACTGCGTACCACGATCGTGGGGCAGATCGCCTCGGCAGGCCCCGTCGCCGAAGAAGCCGGTGAGGGTCCGGAGGTGGAAATCGATACCGATTACAATCTGCGATATGAGTATGTGATTCGGGCGATCACAGCCGTCAGCGGCTACAAAGATGGCAATCAAGTCGTCAAATTGATCGAGAAAATCAAATTTGCCAAACCACGGCGCTAAGCGTCGATCTGAAAAGGGGGCTGACCCTTTCCAGACATTCTGCTTACTCATTGCCCGGAAAATCACGTGAGAGGGTCAGCCCCCCTTTTCGGTTTTGCTGGAATCATCGTGATCGTACTGCTCGATAACTACGACTCCTTCGTGCACAACGTGGCGCGATACCTGCGGCTCGCCGGCAAGGCGACGAGGGTGATCCGCAGCGACGCAATCACGGTCGACCAGTGCTACCAGTTGCAACCCGAAGCGATCGTGCTCTCGCCGGGGCCTCACCGGCCCGAGCAAGCGGGATGCTGCCTCGATGTCGTCGGGGCACTCGCCGGCGAGATCCCCATCCTCGGCATCTGTTTGGGACACCAGGCGATTGCCGCTGCGTATGGCGGCAACGTGATCGTCTCTCCGCCCGCCCATGCGACGGCCTCGATCATCAACCACAACTCCACAGGCATCTTCAGCGGCTTGCCGCAATCGATCTCAGTGGGGAGGTATCACTCCCTCAGCGTCGATGCGGCAACCCTGCCAACGTCACTCGACATCACCGCCTATACTTTGGAAACCGCCGAGTCCCCATCCATCGTGATGGGCGTTTCCGATCATGCACGCTGCGTCCACGGGGTGCAGTTTCATCCCGAGTCATTGCTGACCGAGCATGGCCATGATCTGTTTCAGAATTTCTTCGCCCTGGTCGATCGCCATCACCAACGCGCCCGCCGTATTTTCGGTGCAAGTGTTGGTACCGGGCGCCCCGTCGTTTGGATGTCACGGTCCGGTTATCCCCACCGCGAGCTGGAATCGACCGAAAACACAAACACCATACCGACGACCGCTCTGTATCGCAAATCGCCTCTCCCCACGCTCTCAATCGCCCAACCGCGACCGCTGCCGGCACGCACAACTCCGCTAGCCGGCGAGGCGCCCCAATGATCCTGGAATCGATTGTCACGACCGTCAGTCCCCAGGGACAAGTGAACATTGCACCGTTGGGCCCGATCGTTCGCCCGCCAAGGGCCAACGAAACGCTGCCCACATTTTGCCTACGTCCCTACGAAGGCTCACGCACCTGCCGCAACTTGCTGGCGACTGGAAAAGCTGTCATTCATGTCACCGACGACGTGCTGCTGCTCGCTCGAACGGCCATTGGAAGCGTCGACCCAACCGGGCTGACCTGCCCGGCCGAACAAGCCTCCTCCGGACACGTTCGGCTCCGCGATTGCCACCGCTGGTTCGCCATTGAAGTCACGCACGCGGGCGGCACCCCTCCACGGCACGAGTTGATTGCAGACTGCGTTGCCGAGGGAGTCGTTCGGCCGTTCTTCGGATTTAACCGAGCCAAACACGCGGTCATTGAGGCCGCGATCCTGGCGACACGAATCGGCTTGATCGCCCCGGCGCAAATCGAAGAAGAGTTGCAGCGATTGTGTCTCCCCGTGCAGAAAACGGCGGGGCCGGACGAGTTGGCGGCCTTCGAACTCGTGCAGGCCTACATCGAGCAGCACTTAACGTCCATGGCCGAGAATCCGGCATGACGCAGCGACTTCGGATCACGACAGGCGCTCGTTTGCACTTCGGGCTGCTCGATGTCGCCGCGCCGTTTGGCGGTTGCGGCGTGATGATCGACACGCCCCAAACGATCGTGACCGCGAGAGCGTCGACCGCTTTCTCGTGCACGGCAAATGAGAAGAATCCCGATTCCCAGGGCCGCGAACTCCACCAGCGTGCTACCGCGATTGCCCAGCGAATTGCTGATGCGATAGGCTCACCGGCGCGTCTACCGCCCGTCGACATCGAGGTGCTCGACGCGGCACCCTCCCACACTGGACTGGGCAGCGGCACACAGCTCTCCCTGGCGATCGCGGAAGCGATCCTGCGAGTGACACCGGTCTCGCCTTCGCTAAACCTGGCTGCTGACCTGCGGAGCATGCCGCCGCGAGAGGGCAAACTCTGGCTCGGTGCCGCAGATCGCGGCAGACGCTCAGCGGTCGGCACCCACGGGTATTTGAGTGGCGGGTTCATTGCCGAGGGACTCACGCCCGCGACCGGCAACGTTCCGCTCAACACACTCGACATACGCTTGGAGATGCCGCCCGCCTGGCGAGTTGCAATCCTGCTGCCGATCGCGAAGGCCGAGAGTGCCGGTACCGTCAGCGGCGATCAAGAGCAGGCCAAGTTCGATGCACTCGGCCCTGCGGCGGCCGAGCGTCGCGACGCACTGGCGAATCTTCTCAGGACGCGGCTCGTGCCAGCAATTCAAGATGCTGACTTCGCGTCCTTTTGTGCCGCTACCACACTGTACAACCAACGCAGCGGCGAACTATTCGCTCCCGTCCAAGGCGGTGCCTACAATGGAGTCGCAACCACACGACTGATCGCACGGCTGCGCGCCGCAGGATTCACAGGGGTCGGCCAAAGCAGCTGGGGACCGGGAGTGTTTGCTTGGCACCCTGATGAAGCATCCGCCACGCAGTTCCAACAGCGTTGGAACAGTTCCGATCTCCAAGTCTTCATCGCACGCCCTCTGTCCACCGGCCGCCTCGCTGAAATGGACTAGCCTCGGCCTACCGCAAAAACTGCGGTAGTTTCCTCAGCGGCTTGGTCAGCCGCAATCCCCACGGCGGCAGCAGACCGTTGCTGACCCACGCATCACGATCATCCGCGTTGGCGCTAATCCGATTGCGGAGAGATGCGTTGCTCGCACCACCGACTCGCATCTTGACCATCACCTGCGGCAGATAACGCATCGCAACTTGATGCTTCACCATCATCCGTACCAGCAGCTCGTAATCGGCCGCCGTCTTCATGCGATCATTGAACACACCGAATCGTTCATAGCACCGCCGCCGCAAATACACCGTGGGATGAGGTGGCATCCAACCACGGCGAAATTTGGAGACCTCGTACTCACCTGATATCCACTTGCGACGAACACGTCCGGGCGACTCCGCGTCGACATAGACCAAATCGCCGTAAACGCCATCGATGGCTTCGTCGGCCAGCCCATCGGAGACTCGCCGGAGCACGCCCTCATCGGCGAACCAGTCATCCGCGTGAAGAAATCCGATCACATCTCCGGTCGCCGCCGCAATCCCTTTGTTGAGTGCGTCATAGATCCCTGCATCCGCTTCGCGAATGGAACGTGTCACGCGATCCCCATAACTTGCAACGACACGCGGTGTCTCGTCCGTCGAATTCCCATCAACCACGACAAGCTCCACCTCGACATCGCGCTGAGCCAAGACCGAGTCAATCGCATCACCGAGGGTATCGGCCCGGTTGTAGACCGCCGTAATGACCGAGATTTTCATTCTTTCGCCTGTACTCTTGTCAACGAACCACAGTCTTCACAATCGCTGGGTTGCCCCACACGGTCGTGTCGGCCACTACATTTCCCAGAACAACACTGCCAGCCACACACATGCTGTTCGGGCCGATCGTCACCCCGGGAGCGACAAACACTTGCGCCGCCACCCAAGAGCCATCCTTGATCTCGATCGGCTTGGTCACCAGATCAAACCCAGGCCGATCAAACCGATGCGACCCTGTGCATAAAAACGCTCGCTGAGAAACACAGCAATGCGACCCGATGGTCACCTGATCGAGCGAGAGAATCATCACGTCCTCACCGATCCACGAATAATCCCCCACCGCCAACCGCCATGGAAACGAGATCTTCACACCAGCTCGAATCACGACTCCGTGTCCAATCGATGCACCGAACCAGCGGAGTAGCCCCACACGAATGCGAGAGGGCAAGGGATACGGCAGCGAGAAGAACAGAAACTGGACGATCGCCCATCCGATCTGCTTCGGCCGACTCGCTCCGCGGTCAAGATTTGATCGATAGTTCAATAGGTTGATGGGCATCGTCAAACACTCCTGACACAGTCAGGCCGATCGCCACCGAGCAGCCATTGATAAACCGCTTGCGTGCTCGCAGCAATCTTCGGCCATGAAAACTCATCTTCGACCAGCGTCCGACCTGCTTGCCCCATTCGATCCCGCTGCACATCGGTCGACTGCATCAGATCTCGCAGCCCCACGCCGATTCCCTCCACATCGGTGGTGACTGAAATCGCCGCATTTCGCTCGAATCCAACGGGCAGATTGCACTCAGGTGTCATCACAACCGGCAGACGGTAGGCCCATGCCTCTAAGATTGCCATCGGCAATCCCTCTGAAAAGGAAGTATGCACGAACCCATCAGCCTCTCTCAGCAAGCGATCCTTTTCATCCCCAAATCGGGGCCCTAAGAACAGCACGCTTTGGGAAACCCCCAGCGTCTCAGCCAAGTCTTTCAGCTCTACCTCATGATCATCTTGGCCCCAACCGACGATTTGCAGCACCCAGTCCGAGCTCATCGAACGCTCCAGCTTCGCCCAGGCTTGAATCAAATTGATCAATCCCTTCTTGGCATGAATTCGACCGATGTATAACAGCGATTTACGGCCGTCCACCTGTTCTTTCCACGGCGCGTCTTGAGCCGCTGGCGCATTGCGCGGGGGCGGCAGCGAAATCCCGTTGGGGAGAACACAGACCGGGTTCTTGCAACCAAACGCTCGTATCGATTGCAACTCCGACTCATTCAGCGCGTGCAAACAACTCGCTTGGTCCAACACGCGTCGCCCAAACAACGCCCCCGCTACTCGCTTTTTCAAGCGTCCCTGCCGCAACGCCCAAGGATCCAGCATTCCATGCGGCGAAACGACATAAGGAATTTGCTTCGCTTGAGCAAAACGCTGACACTGCCAGGAATGGTACATCCACAATCCATGCACGTGCATGATGTCCGGCATACGTTTAGCCAAGTGCGTTTCAACTTCGGATGAGTATCCAAACGACTTGGGGCCCACCGGGTCAAACGTGGTAACGTTGACCGGTGGCCAAGAACTTTGGTCAGCCTGCGTATGGTCATCCCTCGGAGCCAGTATATCCGTATCGACACCGCACTCCACGAGCGACTTCGCCAGCGAATTGAGACAAAAATAGATTCCGCCTGCGTTTCGTGAAGCGGAAAGAGTTAAAAATGTTGCACGCATCGAAAAACTGCTCAATACCTATCCACGGGAATGACCAACGACAAGAGGATGCGGATCGACACGGCACTGCGAGACAACGATTTGTTTACCAGGGCACCCTTCACCCCATGGCCGCCCGGGACTCATTGGCGCGTTCACGCCGCTCCCAATACCAAATCACCATCCATCCAAAGATGAACGGGTAAAGAGTTAACAGCGTGATGTCACGTCCCATGTTAAAGGTGAGAATCAAACCGAGTGCGTATAGGAGCAAACGAGCCGGGCGAGTCCCCATGCGATCTTGCCGGGCTAGGACACCACACCAAACCGCCATCAGCAATGCGGCAGCGACTGGCCCGAGCCAAGGCCCAAAATTCACAACGCCCTGGCCGATCATTCCGGTTGAGATTGTAGCGAACACACCGGCACTCCCCGCGTTCCCGCCGCCTTGGCCGCGAGCGATCGCATAGTCGATTCCGATCAAGGGTTTCCCTGGCCAAATCACACGAGGGATCGGGTTGACCGCCTCGGCAAAATACCGCATTCCCCAGTTCGGTTCGTAACTGCCTTGGTCGATAAACTTGTTGATCCAGCCAAGCTCCTCGCCCATGTTCAAACCAAGATGCTTGGTGCTTGCCGCTTCACGCAAGCTCACCCCACCGGAAAATGCCGAGGCAATACTTTTGCTTGTTCGATTCTCCAGGACGAAACTAAACCACAGACTGGTGATGATGAATCCCATACCGATATAAGCGAGCTTGACTGACAACCGACCACGCACCCGTCCGAAAACCCAGGCACCGAAACCGGGGATCACCGTTGCCAGCATGGTGTTTCGCGTACGATCAAAAATGTAATAGGGAAACGCCAGCAGACAAACGACGAAGGCGATTCGACGTGTTTGTTGATTTCGGGACAGAGCGAGAATCACGCCGAAACTAGCTGTCACAAAAATCTGAAAATAGCCTGCCAACGCAAGCAACGCGTCAATCCCGCCGCCAATACGGTTCCGAGACCAAGGCTCTGCCTTGTGGCCCAGGTAAGGCGCGAACAGGCCAACGACATCGCCTTGAACCAGATATAACGCGACCAGCATCAACGCGATCCAAATGCCCAGCAACGGCTTGCACAGCAAATCAAGCTTGGCCTGCAAGTGAGGTTTATCCAGCGGACGCCGTTCCAAAATCTCAACCGCTTGGCTGGGGCGTTGCTCACCGGCAAGACTCTCGGCCACCGGAGGGGTCAAGAGCATGAATGCCCCCACGAAAAGACACACTTGCCACCACGCCTTCTCCAAGGCCTCGTCACCGATCGTCAAGCAGTAGCGGGCGTAATCGTTGTAGAGCACATCACCCACATACCATATCGACACCGTCACGATGACGGCCAGGGCTGGAATTCCCCAACCACGGCGACGCTGGTTCCATGCGTACATTCCAGCCATCACCAGCAACAAACAGGCGATCACGAACGAAAACGGAAAGAGGGTGAAATCAGGCATCAGTGAAGAATGCGTTCCAGGCTGGAATCGTCAATGCGTTTTGGGGGGATTTGTATTTAATTAGCAGAGCACGGAGGACTCTCGAAATCTGGGGCCAGTAAGTGGGAAGATGAAAATGCGATGACTTCGCCCTGCCTTGGATTCCATCGCAACTTCCGATTTGATGAAACCATGCACGATTCTGCCTTCGTTCATCACGTGAGCTCCATGAGGCGTTCGCCAAGTTGTTCGATGCCGAACGGTTCCGACGCGTTCGCCCAGGGCAATTCGTCAGCATGCTCCAACGCATGCACCAACGCTTGGGCAATGGTCCCAGGTTCCAAATCATCGAGCAAATAACCGTTCTGACCGTGGGTGACCGCCGCGCCACAGTGTTTTGACGCGATCACCGGAACTCCCGCCGCCAATGCCTCTAATTGCGTTAACGCATATCCATCCGAAAGCGTCGGCAGGATAAACACGTCCGATTGGCTGTAAACGTCCATCACCTCCCTGCGCCGGACCGGACCGACCCACTTCACATTTGGCAGATCCGCCCAAAACGAAGCATTGATCTCCGATGGTCCCGCCAATGTCAATTGAATGCGTGAATCATCTCGAAGCAGCCCCATCGCTTCGATCAAACGCCCGACGCCCTTGCGAAGGTTGATTTGGCCGAGGAACAAGACGTTCAAAGATTCGCGGTGCTGTCGTGGAGGCTTCCAACCTGTCGATTCAGCCGAGACGCTGACACGTTGGAAGCCGGTGCTACGAAATACCAGCGGAATCACGTCTACTTTCTCGGTATCAATCCCCTCGGTCGCCAAACATTCCGCCGACCAAGCCGAATTGACCACAATCCGGTCGGCCAGCTCCATCTCACCCCGCCAATCGTCCCAATACGCCGTCGGTGCCGGCCGCCAATGCGAAGGAACATGGGCGTAGCGTTCGTGCTCAGCCACCACGATCCGCTCCTCCTCCGGCCCCGGATCGATCTGCCCGATCACGTTCAACCAACCCCGCTGCCGGCATATTGGCAGCAATCGCGAAGCGGTGTAGCTGTACGAGAAGAAGCGACGCTCCGAATCGTCGACACGCCCCAGTTCCGCAGCCACGCGATCTTGGAACCATTCATTGCGATGCCGAATTCGATCCCAGCCTTGAAGACGTTTCCGACGCGCCGAGAATTCCTCTCGAATAAACGAAGCCGGCCAAGCTTTCACGGGCGCGTCCGCGAGGTCGCCGTGATACCGATCATGCCACCGAGACAGCGCCGGCACCTTCCGCAGCCAAGAGCCCGGCGGACACCAAACATCCGTCAACAGTCGATCCAGTCGTCCGGCGGCGTGCAAGGCACGAGGAATCGCGAAATGCTCGCGTGCCCCAAGCTGGCAAACGATCCAAGGGAGGCTATTGCGGACTTTGTCGCTCCAGTTCCGAGAAGAGTTTTTCAAGTTCAACGGTCCAGCCCGCTAACACCTCGCCACCATCGATTCGACCAAAATCGTCAACCATCATGACCGCTTCAGGCGATATCAAGACCGCCGCATGGGAGGCCGCTGCATAAGAATCATTGATGGTCAACATGCTCCGATGATAACCGATCGTTCACCCCAGGAACATTCAGCAGGTTTTCCTGGAGCAGCCTCCTTAGCCCTTCGCCAAACGCTGACATCGGCGCCCGTTCTTCGACCAGTTCTCGAGATCGTCGCCCCCATCGCCCTGCGTCGCCTGGCGGCATCCGCAAGAACTCCCGAATCGCCGCCGCCATCTCATTGACATCCGTCGGATCAAATAAAATCCCGTTTTCTCCAGGCACCACCAACGTCTCCGCAGCCCCGCCGTTCCGACTGGCCAGGATCGGTAATCCCGACGCCATCGCCTCATTGATCACTAACCCCCAAGGCTCACTCGTCGCCGGATGAAAGAACGCCGAAGCGCGAGCGTAATACTGTGGCAAAGCATCGATCTGCTCGAACCCCGGAAAAAACACCCTCGGCCCGTCAGATAGGCTGCCCGCCTGTCGTGATTCCTTTTCCACCCTAACTCGATTCGTCCGTAAGGAGTCATCTTCCTCACCCCAAGGCCGCCCCTGGACCACATCCAACCCCAACGCCCGCGCAGAATCGACCAACGACTGCCGCAGCGGCCCATCTCCCAGCAAACAAAGATCCCAGCCGCTCTCTGGCGGATCCCCATGGCTCGAGCGGGCGGTCTTCGTGGCTTTCCCAAACGCCTCGATCGCTCGATGCAAATTCTTGATCTCGACAAACCGGTTGCTCGCCAACAAAAACGGTCGCCTCTCGTCCAACTCGTCGCTTCTCTCACGCCCCACCGCGCCTCGAAAGAACCCATTGTCGACGACGTTGTACCCCATCACAACGCGAGACCGCGGCATCCCCAGTTGATGAAGATAATCAGCATGGGAAGCCGCCCCCACGATCGCCGCATCAAACCGACGCACCCGCCGCGACTTGATTACTTCCTTCCACCACCGCCTCGCCCCATCGGCGGCCCGGGTCTCGCTCATCAGGATCGATGTCCGCTCGTGCTGGCGGCACCAGCCCAAGCACGCCAAAGCGTCCTGGCTCGCCCATCCTGCAATCGCAATCCCATCGGGGGCCAACTGATCCAACGTGGATCCCATGCGACGCCGCACTTCAGCGGGACGAATCGACTCATACGCTCGCCCCGGAAACAGCGTTTCGATGCAACCAACTGGCAGCCCCGCCGCCAACAGCGATTCGTCCGAAGTCGGGTCTTCCCAAGCGTAGGTCGCGTCGGAAGAACACACCTGCAAACCATGCACCTGCCACCCGAATGCAGAAAGCGATACGCAAGCCGATTTCAACCGCGCCACATGGTACGGGCCGAAACGAACGAAATGCAGGAGCAGCTTTTTCATACCAACCAAGGATGATAGTCCAACTGATAGTCAAGATCGCGGTTGCGTGCTCCAATTGGTTTGGCAGGCACACCGGCAACAATCGTGAAGGGTTCCACGTCTTTGGTCACGACTGCCCCAGCCGCAACCACTGCTCCTTCGCCAATTGTGACCCCCGGCATCACGAGAGCACGATATCCAATCCAAACGCGATCACCGATGATCACATCGCCACCACGATCTTCAAACGTGGGACTTTGCGGATCATGCCCGAGCGTCAAAATGGTCGCCTCAGGCCCCATGCTGACATCACAGCCCGTCACGATCTTGAACTTGCGGCCGTCCAACAAGCAACCAAAGTTGATAACATTGCGATCACCCAAGTGCACCTTGCGTCCATTTAAAAACCGGCATCCCAACTGAACACTCGCGTTCTCGCCAAAAGCGCCTAAGAAAATTCTCAAATACCACTTTCGCAATACGCGGGATGGAATCCTCCCCAACACGGAATTGTAACCGTAGGAAAGCAGGCCTCCCAAAATGAGACGAATATTCATCATGCGAATCAGCTTTAGACTCAATTAACAATACGGTTTCTTTATGGATTTCAGTAGTTGAAAAATGCATCAACCAAGGCTGTGAATCACTGACTCAGCATTCTTTTGCCATCCATGATCTCGTCGAAATGCATCCCATGACCTCTGGTGATCAAAATTGTGGGACATAATTAATTGTCCGAGGCCAACTTCAACAGCCTCGGAATCATCAGGCGACACCCAAATCCCAAGTTCATACTTTTCGACACACCGACGCAACGGACCAGCCCCACTGCTAGCCAAAACGGGTATTTCAAACTGCGATGCCAACGATAGCACTCCACTCGCAGATCGAAAGTCGGCCGAGTACAGGAGCAACAACATGTCCGCCGCATGGAAATACCGATGGACGGCAGTATCAGCGACAAACTCGTTGACCCAGTGGCAGCGATCCGCAACACCGACTTGATCCGCCAACTTCCTGTACTCAGCAATGGAACGCTGGCTACTGGATTGCTCACGTCCAACAACCAAGAGGTGTAGGTTGGCAAACTTAGCCAGGACGCGAATTGCAAGGTCCAAGTTCTTACCGTCGCGAACGTGGCCGAACGAAAGCATTACTTTCGCCGACGATGGGATCCCAAACGACTTGCGGACAGTTTCCCGCAAATGCTCCGTCCCCGGATCCGGAACACGGTATGGGCCATGCGGGATGACCTCCACATGAACTTTGCGTTGGGGGAACCCAAAATCGATCTCAGTATCGTCGTGAAGAAACGCCACATCCACAAAGCAATACGCTTGTGCGACACAGTAGTCGTGCCAAATCTTTGGTCCAATGCAAAAATCTCGCACTGGGTCATGCACGACCGTTCCCATGCGGACTCCCTGTCGACGCAGACGGACTAATGGGCGAACCCAAAATGGTGAAAAGTATTCAGCATAACTTGCAAATAGTACATAGGAGGCGTCGCGTTGCTTAGTCAAATCCACCAACTGCCTGGTTTCACGGCGAAGCCGTCGGATCCAGCTTAGCGTCTTCGCGATGCGACCGCGTCTTGGTTGGTGTTCTTCGAGGGCAATGAATTCAATTTGCGGCGCAATGCTCTCAAGCGCCGATCGCATGTGCGTGCAGCCCAAGAAAACCACCCTGGCACCCGCATCAGAGAGTGCGGCCGCCTGGTGCACGGCATATTTTGCCAGCCCACCTTCGCCAACGGGGGCGAAGTAGACCCATGTGCCATTGCCTTTCGTTCGTTCCGGACGTGTGATCATCCGGCTAAAAGTCTCGATGCCACACGAAGTCGCCATTGAGGTGTTTTTTCTTCTTCAATTCGAGAAGACTTAAAAATCGGTCTGGCCACCACAGGCAACTCGTTGCCTTGCCGGTCTTTGTTCCATCGATGATCAAACACTTCCACAGCAGCCGACAGAGTTGGTTTTGATCCCATCGAGAACGAACAACACGAGGTTCTATTGAAACCGAACTAGCTTTGGGGCGTGTGCAGGCGGTCAGCAAACGTCTTAACGCAAAAATGCTTTCTTGCGTTTGCGACTCCGTCGATCGCTGGCTGTGCGAATCGTTGCCACTGCGTTTCAATCTCCCAGATCGCATGGCTAAGCGAATCTGAATCATCCAGTTCGCAGGGAAGCCCGACGCCGAACTGATTGACCTGTTCCCACAGCGTGGTTTGGCGAGTTGCCACCACAGGCATCCCACGAACGATCGCCTCGATCACCACTCGCGAAACACGATAGCGGTAGGGTTCGCGATATGGAAGCAGCATCACATCGGTCGTGGCCAACTGCTCGTCGTAGCCGCCCTCGCCAAAGTACTCGCGAATGTAGGTCACACGATCATCGGCAACCAAGTTTGGGTCTGGTGAGATCAGCTTGCCTTCCTTGTCCTGGAAGTCACCGAGCCACTGAATCGAGAACCGTGACTTGGTTTCAGGGTGCGCGTACAAGTGTTTGCGAATTGCAGCCTGCAAAAGATCGCTCCCCTTTTCATGTCTTGCTGCACCGTAACATCCAAAGTGCAGCGATTGCTCGTTGGTGGTCAGCTTATTGGCGTTAGCTTCCATTTCCACCGGATGAGGCAAGTAGGTGAAGGGAACGCCCGTAGCCCTGGTCATTGCGTCTCGCATGCTATGTGTCTCGACGCCCAGAACCACTTGCCCTGACTTCACGCCATCAGCCAATTGGCCGATCAACCATCCGAACAGACGCGCCGTCGGATCGCCGCCCAGCATCGCCTCGCCCGTTTGATCGTTATGTGTCAGCGGGGTGTTCGGAAAGAACAGCAATAACCGGGTATCGGTATACCGTAAGGTAGATTGGTATAGTCGCCACCATCCAATCAAGTGGTGCACCAAAACCGTCGGGACAAAGACAATGTCAGCATCGGGATTGCATTTGAACCAACGTTTCATTGCTCGCATCGTGCTCCAGCCATGCATCGGCACTCGCCAGTAGCGTGTCAACCGTCCCGCATCGTCTCCCAAGCGATTCCAAATTGAATCCGGTAGTACACAGTGCACTTCAGGTTGATTGGCAATGAAATCTTCTGCGGAATGGTCAGCCAAGATCGTCACGTCATGACCCAGCGAATGTAGGCCAACGCGGAACGTTTCAACGTACTCCGACCAGTGGCCTTTTCGGTTTTTCAGCGCGTCTTCGACAATCAACCACCTCATTGATTTGCTTCCTGCAATGCCGCTGACTCGCAGAGCAAGTGAAATGTATCTCCAATAGATCCCTCACTAATGACTTCACAGACATATCCCTCATCAGACAAAAATCTCATCACGTCTTCTCGGCTGTCACCGAAGCGAAGAAGATCTGTGGGATGTACTTCCAAAGCGATATAGGGTTGATCACGTCGCAGAAGTTCCTTGCCACCTCGCAAAACCTCCAGTTCGGCTCCCTCTACATCAATCTTGAGAACCTTGATTTTGTTGGCGCCAAAGTTGAAGTCGTCTAACCTATAATTCGGAACTTGGCACGTGCTATTGCCACTTGCTAAAGAGGCCGTAACGGACAGACCATCGTCAGGAATTTCAAACGCTATCGACTCAGCAGTGCTATTGGAAACGGCCCCTTCGATAACCTGCACGACTTCATTGAGCTGATTGAAATCAACATGTCTTCGCAATAGCTCCAAGTTACCCGGAACCGGCTCAAACGCGAAAACCCTCCCCTGCTTCCCAACAGTTTCAGCAGAAAACAGAGTGTGTATACCAAAATTTGCGCCGACATCTACAAACACTGCACCTTGACCTAAGTGATCATGGAGCGTCTTCAACAGCGTGAGCTCTGCACCAAAATCCCAGCGACGAAGCGTGGTATCTACACGAAACTGCTTACCGCCAATATCAACTGGGTAACCTTTGTTGCCATACAAAAGGCTAAACAAGAAATCCCGAATAGCTGCGCTCATATTTGAGTCGTCCTGTGTTTGAGTTTTGAGCAGGCCCGTATATCATTGGGCTCCGTTTCGACAGAAGCATCGTCCCACTCAGCGACTGACACCTACGGGCGGTGCGAAAACAGCCGTCTAAATTGTTCAAAACGCGCTATGCCAACGATCGACCGAAGATACATTGACAGACCAATTTCGGGCCCATGCGCACGGCGCATCTTGAGCCAGTTTCCGGCCTCGACCAAAGCCTGATCGGCCGTTTCTTGGTCAGATCCCAATTGAGCACGCCTGTAGAGGTCGCTGTAAAGCCGAATAATGGACTCGATTTGACCAGCTGAAATCTGCTGATTTTGCTGCCGCAGAAAATCCAGATTTGCTTGCACCGCCTTGTGGTTACCACGAAACCAAACATCGGGTGTGAAGTTCGAACGACAGCCTTCAACCTGCGTGCGGTACATCGCACCGGCGAAGTCTGAATACGCAATGCTTGCACCCTGGATCAACTGAAACCAGAATGCAGTATCTTCAGCCAAAAAGCCATCTAGTTCTTCATTCCATCTGCGTGCGTCCAGCCAGTCCCGACGAATGATTGCCGAGTGTATTGCCCAGCAGGTAAACGCGACCGCGGAATCAACTGTCTTGTCTGGCTGATCGAAGCCAGCGGGCAACATCAACTGAAAGTCATCGCCCGCGAAACCGCTGCTCGGATACTGCAACCATGGCGACGCAACAATCACACAATCAGATTGCGTTTCAGCAACCAGAAGCATTCGTTCTAAGTACTCAGGCTTGATAGCATCATCTGCATCAAGGAACAAAACCCACCGACCATTGGCTTTTTCAATCCCAAAGTTCCTGGCTGCTCCAGGACCAGCAACGCAATCGGATGCATCAAAAAACTGGATCCTTCGATCCGATGTCAACGACCGAGCAATGCCTGGACCTTCGTCGCAGGAATTGTTTTCAACAACAATCGCTTCCCAGGCCGACAGAGTCTGCGCGGTCAAAGATTCTAACGCATCACGTACGTAGGGTCCCTTATTATGCAAAGTCACCACGACGGTCACTGCAACTTCGTTGTTGCATCGCAATTCCTCCACGGAGGAGCTCCCTAACAAGATTCACTCTCCCCTAAAGCCAATCGATAGGAACGTTCAAATCGCTTCACGATGCACGGCCAAATGAATTCCGAAGAAACGTCGCGACATCTTTCACCGATCCGGGCGCATCTTTCTGGATCAGAGAGCAACGCTCCCAACGCCTCTGCCAATTCTGATGGAGCGAGAATGTTAAAATTCTCCTGTTCGTCCATCGTTCCAACAAGAAGGCCTGCATTGCCATTGGCGAGTAGCTCGATCAACACGGGCAGACGACGAGCCAAGACCGGTTTCCCGTAACGACCGGCTTCCATGTAGACGAGCCCAAATGACTCACCCTCTGATGGCACACATAGAACGTCACATGCAGCGAGTGCATTGTGTTTCTCACTCTCGTCGGAAAAGCCTAAATCCAGGATTAGTGGCCCCTCAGCCAATGGCGTGTCGCCAGGTGGGCCGATACACACAAGGCAAACGTCGCTTCTCTGCTGTGACAGAATCTCAAATGCCTTTATCGTGACATCATACCCCTTATTTCGATCGTGCCTCCCAATAAACAGGATCATCCTCCTGTCTATTTCGTAGTGATCGCGAAACGTCTTCGAATCACCATTGGAACGATCTTCAATCCCATTACCGACAACGTCAAAGTTCGCCTGAGGCAAAAACGCTTTCAGATGCCGACATTCATACTCCGTATGAACAAGAATCCGACACGCGCGACGGTACATCGCGATGTCAAGCGAGGCGTCACCGACATCGTTCGGATGACACGTTGGCTGCACAACAAACGGCACCTCGTGCCGAGATGCCGCATCTGCCGCAAGATATCCTATAAACGCTGTCGATTGACCGACGTGGTGAATCACGTCAAATCCTCGAAAGCAGTTTCGGTTCCCAAAACGCCCCTGCCATATGAACAATCGCATTGCAAGTTTTTCGAACTTCTTTCGCACCGAAAGCTTTAATGCAAGCCATTGAATGGGCCTTAGCCATCGCTGAAATCGTAGTGTCCTTACCGGGATGCCCTCGACGACCCCACTCGCGTCTGCTTCATTGAAATAGACACACTGCGCGAGCGTCTTTGGAACCTCCGTGAATGCACGGGTAATCACCGTAACTTCATGTCCGCACGATACTAGGTGTTTCGCAAGTGACTGCGCATGTGCCTGTAGCCCACCTGTTCCAGGCTTGAACATCCAGATGCTGATTGCGATCTTCAATGGTCGGTCGTGGTTCATTATCTATCAGTGAGGTTCGACGCGTTGACTATTCGGCAATAGAAGTTCATCCAATCCGCGTTTGAGAGTAGCGTAGACCTGGTCAGGGTTGAAGTGCGTCGCTCGCATCGTTGCTGCATTGCTGACAAGTTCTCGTTGCAATGTCGCATCAACTGCCAATTCACGCATGGCGCTCACAGCAGCCTCCGGTGAGGGATCTGTCACACAGATCCCCGAGCCGAATTCCCGGGCCACTTTGACGGCAGTGCAATACTCCGGCCCCCATACGAGCACTGGCTTCTCATATTGAATGTAGTCCAGAAATTTTGTCTTGAAGCTCGTGCTCTCAATCAATCTGGAATCCTCACCAAACCCCATTGGCAAGAGAAACGCATCTGTTCGCCCAAACTCAGCCTTCAGCCTCGCAAATTCGCGGAACCCATGAAACGTTCCGTCTTGCCTGTGCCTTTGTTCGAACTCCGGAGACCAATCATGAAATGCTCCGTAGACGTCAATTCGTACTCTCGGATCATCTGCAAGCAGGTCCATTATCGCGCCAACTTGGCCACCGTACCAATGAGCGAGGTTGCCCGCAAAACAGAAGGAATAGCCTTTTCGTGATCGCTCTGCGGCACTTGGGGAGGCAGTATCCGAGGAAGCAATAGGGTAAACAACCCGTACATTCGGATGCTCCCCGAGCTCTTCTTTCATTCCTTGCGAAATACAAATCGCCAAATCTGATTTCTGGTAAAGTCGCCTATAAATCCGATCCATGAGCGGCACCGCCCATCCATGTTGCGATGACGCGTAGTTAGCCCAATCCATGAAGTAACACACGAACGGAACACCAAGCTCCCGAGCCAAACGAAGCGCATTGGAGGCCAAATGCGTTTCAGCAACAGTGAAAACTAAATCCGGATTAAACTCTCGCGCCGCCTTCTCCAGATGATCATTTCCGAGGAAGGGCTGGGCCAAATGAGTAAAATCGTTTGCCCAGTTAGCGAAACGGGTCCGTTTAGCACGACTTACGAGACGGTGCTCCGGAATAAACCGATGGAAAACATCAACAGGTCGATCCACAGGATTGGTCGTCGCAATCCCGATCTCAAAATCGTCGCGTTCAACGAAATGACGATACAGAAGCAATCCCCCCCCCATTGTCTGAGACGGAATCGTATGTGACGCAATAAGGATTCTCGGTCTTACTCGAACCTCACTCACAAACGCCCTCCTATGAAGCTACCTTCTTGCTCAAGACCCACCGAGCAGGTATCGACAGGCAATCTAACGAGAAACACGTTCCATCCAAAAACTTGCTGGGTGTACACTCTGCGGGTCGTAAGTAGAAAAGGCCTCAGCCAACTGCTTGGGATGAGTCCGATGCATCCATGATCCCCCCCAGCGCACCTGAAATCCCCGGCTTTCGATTAGCAAAGCCTGCAGCAAGTACTGCTCATTCCAAAAACGATGATGGTCGATAACCCATGAGTGTGGATAGTCGAGTGGAAGAAAAACATCATGCACATGAACCTGCACTCCCACTGCGAGCTCGGGAAGCACCTCTAAAAACTCGTAGTGAACGTCGCTTCCTGCTTTACACACATGCGATGAGTCGATAAACAGGACATCTCCTGCCTGAAGGGTCTTGAAGAACTCGAGCGGCACCTCCTGGACCTTTTCCACCCTTAGGTCAACTGGATACTCCAGTGATTTGTTCAGAAAACTTGGCGGATATGGCTCAATTGCTGTCAACACACCACCGGCTCCCTCAGACTTATTCTTTGCCATCGCACGGGCAGCGATCAGCGTCGAGTATCCGGAGCCAATTTCCACAAATCGCTTGGGCCTAAACTTCCGAACCATACAATAGAGCATCTCCGCATCGACGGACTCAAAACTCGTGTTACCGAACTGAAATCGCGGCGTATCGTCAGACGTCAGATCTTTGATCTCTTCGTATTCGTCTCGAAAACCCTCAACAACTTCAGCAAGAAGCTCGAGCTGCCCCTCTTCGTTGAATTCGATGCCCGACATCCTTGATTCCTGGGAACCCCAGGCGTGACCAAGATCAGACGTGTCCGGAATTGCGCTATAGAAGCTCACAGGAACAACGTGAAATCCATTTGACTGCCAAAGCTCAAAGTACCTTGGATCGTATGCAAAACGCGCCATAACACGTGCAAGAATTTTTGATATCCCGTCCCGCAACATTTGCTTGATCATCGAAGGCTCATCTCTTGATTTCGAATATACAGGTCAGAAAAGTTTGCATCAGCATTATCTTACTCAGAGGATTGATCTTGAGCTACGGCGACAAATACGTCGACAATCATCGCCTCTAACGCAAGCTTAATGCCATCTTGTGTAAGATGATTACTGTCGAGATACAGTGGAACCCCGCCCACGGAAACCCGATATCGTTCTCCCGATTTGTCCAGAAATTGAGTTGACGGATCAAATACGGTTAGGGATCGCTCCATCAGTCGATAGACCGCCTTATTCATTCTACGATGGTCTTGAACTCGCATGGATGTGAAGCTGCCTTGGAGAAAAGGGAACAGCTGTTCGCGAACGTGCCAGCGGAGCACATCAAATTCATAGGTCGGGACATCCGCGATCAAATAGACATCTGATCCTGCTTCCTCAAACCTTCTCACAGTCTTCTCTAGCGCAAGTGCGAGCTTCTCAGCATCACCAATCTCTCTTTCATAACTACCCCAGTAGGCAATCAAGAATGTCATTTTGACATCGTGCTCAGCTACGAACTCGAGCGACTCCTCCCAAAGCACCTCCGGATCGGATGATGCATGCTTGTATCGATATGGCCACTCGAGAATAGGCGGCGTGCCCTGGTGAGTAACAGCAACACCTGAGACACCGTATTCTTTGCCAATCGCGTCAAACGTAGGCAGCGCAAACTGAGCATGACTATCACCAAGCACAATAAAATCGACTCTTGCTGTGTTCGGCGAACCCAGAACAGGAAGATGTTCGCTCCAGTTGTCCTGCTCCGCATCAACGTTTCGCATCAGATGCTTATACCGAGAACGCTGAGCTTCGTCCTTTTCCGACATTCGCAATATTTGCTTTGCCTTATCAGGAATTCGACCAGGCGCACCCTCTGTCGCAACAAGGGTCATTGAGAAAACACAAAGTACAAGCGTCGCCAGTAGCGTTGCGCCGAACACCTGCTTCCTGCTACTGCAAATGCGTTTCTTACGAAACGGTGTCTCTACTGCCCACCATGATGCAACAGCCAGCACAAACGAGACGATCACAAGAGACCACTTTTCGACAGTGGAGAACGCTGCGATTTGCCAATACGAAGACAGTGATATTACTGGCCAATGCCAGAGGTACAGTGAGTATGAAATCAGCCCAAAAAACCTCAAGATTCGAGTCGAGAGTATACGACCGGTGACAGATATCTTGAAAGATTTTGATTCAATCCTCGGGGAATTCGCCCAGATCAAGAAAGCAGTCCCCAAGCAAGGCGCAGTCGCTGCACCCCCTGGAAACGGTGTGCTATCGTCATACCAAATGACCGGAGCGATGATTGCGGCTAATGACAATACGGAGACTGTTTCCCGCCCCCATGCATGCATGGGCGATGTTTGCGCCGCTAACAACGCTACCATTGAGCCACATAACAACTCCCATGCTCGTGTGGGCAACAGAAAGAATGTTGCATAAGGCTGATGAATCACGCCCCAAACCGAAAGCGTGAAACTAGCGAGGGCGGCAAGCCCAGCAACGGCAACTAGGCCCCGGGTTCTGCGTAGCAATCGGAATCTGAACAGTAAGATTAGTGCCAACGGTACAACTACGTAAAACTGTTCCTCGACCGAAAGAGACCAAGTGTGTAGCAGCGGCTTGTCTTCATTGCCGCCATCAAAATAGTTTGTTGTTCGCCAAAAGTAGATATTCGAGGAGAACAACGTCTGAGCAAAAGCCGCTTTGCTCGTTGCGATAAGATGCTTGGGCAACTGCAGAAAATATGCTGCCACAAGTGTGACTGAAACACACACAAAAAGAGCTGGAAAGATGCGACGAACTCGTCGCTCCCAAAAGTTTCCCAGTGAAAACTGCTCGGCTCTGAGATCCCTTATGATGATTCCGGAGATCAAATAGCCTGAAATGACAAAGAAAACGTCAACCCCAACAAACCCGCCCTGGCATCCCAGCCCAGCATGATAGAACACGACAGAAAGAACCGCGATTGCGCGCAGACCATCGATTTCGGGACGATATCTCAATTCTGTGAGCTTAATTCGCCAGCGGATGACAGCGACCAACGCGACGCCAATTCGATCAATCCAGCATCGCCATGCGCCGCCATCTTGATTGGCGGCCCGACGACATGCAACATCGCTACTACGGTTTGGGGAACCTGGACATCGCATTCCCCTGAGTGGACACTGACTCCAATCGAGTAGGCACCCACATGAAACGGCAATCGTGGAATCGTCAATACGACTTGATTAAGTCCATTGGCAAACTCGATTTCGCCGCACGCAGTCACAGAAGAGAGGGACGCAATTATCCCCGCTTTTTTCGAATCAAAATACAGTCGCACGCGAACTCCACGGCCCGAACGATGGGACCGGAAACGCAAGTGAAATCGGAGTTCGTCTCCAGTTTCCGCGGAGATGCCGGCTAAGTCGCAAGCCCGCGTGCCATTTACATCCACTTGCAATCCATCTAAATGAACCAAACGCCTCGAGTCAATGCCATCCTCTTGTCGAGTCAAGGATTGATTGCTCTGGCCAATTGACTCGTAAATTGCGATACCTTTGCTAGCGTCGCCATCGAACGCAACTACACCGTGGTCCATCACAATCGTTCGATTGCAAACACGCTGAATATCGGTCATAGAGTGAGATACCAACACGACGGCAGTATCAGAACGAACCAGCTCCGTAATCCGTGAGATGCATTTCATTCGAAAGTCCAGATCGCCCACGGCCAGCACCTCATCGATCAACAAGATATCTGGCTTCATTGCAGTTGCGACTGCAAAGCCCAAGCGGACTTGCATTCCCGAGCTATACGATCGAACAGGTGCGTCAATGAACTCGCGAATTTCGGCGAAATCAATAATCTCGTCTAATTGCGAAGAGATTTCGCGTCGCGACAACCCCAACACCGCGCCGTTGATAAATATGTTTTCACGGCCGCTCAAGACCGGATTGAACCCGGCGCCCAACGCGATCAGCGCTCCGACGCGCCCTCGCAGCGTGATACTTCCACCATCGGGTTTGATCAACCCGTTGAGCATTTTCAGGACAGTGGTCTTGCCAGCCCCGTTGTGGCCAATCAATCCAACGCACTCACCTCGATTCACGTCGAATGAGACGTCGTGATTCGCCCAAAACTCATCCTTGCGAAGTCCAATCGTCGCTAAACTCCTCCCGCTTAAATCGCAGATCGTATCTTGTACGCCGTACAACAACGAACGTTTCAAGCCGCGACAAAATCGTTTACTGACTTGATCAACCGCGACCGTCGGTGGATCGTGGGTGGCATGATCGTTCACGCTATACACCATGTGCAGTTCCTGGAGAGACAGTAATCTCGAGTAACGCTACTCACCTACATCCCCATCCGAGCGATTGTATGGGGAAGAGCAACTCGGTAGATCGCAACACCAACAAACAGTCCCAACACACTAAGTATTGAGATGAAGAGAAAAGCGAGCCAGTCGCACGGGAGGCCCACCAAGCCGTTGCGAGTGAACTCGAGGACGTGCGTCACCGGATTCAAATTCATCACCTGGGCCACGCGTCCTTGACTGGGACGCGCAAATACGACTGGCGACACCAGCATCCAAAACATCATGATCGTTTGCAACGCCATCGACACATCACTGTAGAACATTCCAGCAGGAGTAATCAGGATGCCGATGGCATAACCCAGCAACATGATCCCGAACACACCCAAAGGAAACAGAAAGAGAGCCGATGGCGTGAATTCGTAGTCACCACTCCAGGCAAACCAACACAACGCGGGAACGAGAATAATCAATCGGACGACAAAGTTAAACAGCGTCACCAACAACCCCGACAAAATCAAAGCCTCACGTGGAAAGCGGATTTTGGTCAACATCGCTCGGGCATTGTTGACTGCTTTCAGCGGCCCGTTGACGCTGTCCACAAAAACCTGCCATAGCAACGTCCCGACAAGCACGAAAACGGGATACGCAATTCCGGATGAACCGGTTGAAAAGGCACCACCGGCCCGCAAAAACAAAAACACGGCAGTGGTCCCCAGGGGTGGCAAGAATGCCCACAAATAGCCCAGCAAGCTCTGACGGTACAAGCTGCTGATGTCGCGTCGCGCCAACGCCATCGCGAGTTCGCCCGACGCCAAAGTATCCGCCATCAATTCACGAAGAAACCTCGCCGGGTCTCGCAATGACGATTCAGCAGAATATACAGTGATGGATCCTGGTTGGTCGTGTCCATTCATGGCTTATGCTCCAATTGAACTGATGCCGACGCAGAGAACAGCGCCGGTTCAATCACGTGCAATGAGCCCTCTTCGGTCAGGTGATTGTCATCATAATATAAGGGCGTGCCATCTCGCACCACGTCGTAGCGCCCCGTCGATTCGTCCATCAGCGATGCAGCTGGGTCAATGAACTTCGCAGCGAGATTCTGCTCTCTTAGCTCAAACATAATTTGGTTCTTGTTGCGATGCTCTTCTAATGTACAGCCTTCAACTCGCCATTTCATAAATGGCAACATGTACGTGCCAACCATCGCTTTTGGCACATCAACTTCGTGCGTAGGCACGTCTAGCAAAATCCAGACTGTCGCACCGGTCGCTATGATTTGATCCACCGTTTCGCGAAAGACCTCACAGAACTTTTCCGTGCCCATTGTCCTTACGTACAAGCTCCAATAGGCGCTCAGATAAACGTCTTTTACTTTCTGCTCGCGAATCATCTGCAACAATCGTCCTGAATACTCGACGACATTGGGCTCTCCGGTGGCCAATCCAGAATCGAAGTCGACAAACGGAGCAGTGGAATACAGGATCGCAGCTCGCCCCGAAATCCCCTGCTGTCGCGCAAATGCATCAAAAGCTGGCATTGCGACTTTGGCATGGCTATCGCCCCAGAGGATAAAGTTGGGATGTGCCTGGTCGTCACCGAGTGTCGGCAATGTCCCAGCTTCGATGTCCTGGATCGATGTTGGATGCATTGACGCTCCCGTGACCTGCATGTTTCGACGGTTCACTGTGCGTTCATAGGCTTTCGCCAGTACGGCCTGCGCCTGATCTGGCAGGCGATCGGGAAACCCCTTGCTTGTGTTGATGGCATAGGACGCTCCCAACACCAAGACACTGCTGGCCAAGGCTGCCGCAAACAGTGGCCCACGTGCTGCCAACACCTGTTTACTGCGAGCCGGGCCTTCTACCAAGTAGAACGAAATGATCGCCATCGCCAACGATGCTGCCACGCACGTCAGGCGGGTTAGCAGATCCAGCTCGCCAAAGCTCCAGTAGTGGGTGAAGGCAAGGATTGGCCAGTGCCATAAGTAGAGCGAGTAGGAGATGAGCCCGACAAAGACAACCGATGGCAACGAAAGAAGGGACGCAACCCGGCCCGCGGGTAGCGAATCCACGTTTTGATTCACCCAAATCAAAGCCGCTGCCCCAAAGCAGGGCGGCGCGGCAGCCAGTCCGGGAAAAACGGTTGTTCGCCCGTATGCAAAACAAGGAATCAGTATTCCCAAGACACCCACGACACTCACAATGTCTCTTGTGCGGGAATGCAACACTGGCGTGGGCGGCATGACAGCGAGCAATGAGCCGAGCGCAAGCTCCCAAGCCCGTGTTGGCAACAAAAAGAATGTTGCTGAAGGATGATAAAACGCTCCGTATCCACTGACCACGAGGCCGCCAACGACAACGAAACCGAATACGCCGGTCAATGCCTTGCGTGTAAGCCTTCCTGACCAAGTGATTGCCATCAATGCCAACGGGAGCACCAAGTAGAACTGTTCCTCCACGGCCAAGGACCATGTGTGCAGCAACGGCTTCTGCTCGGCGGCGCCAGCAAAGTAGCCACTGTCCTGCCAGAAATAGACATTCGCACTTAAGAATGTTTGCCAAATACTTGAACGCCCCAATTCAGCAAAGTCATCGGGAAGCAATAGAAACCATCCGGCCACGAGCGAGGCAGCAACGACGGCGACTAACGGCGGCCAAATTCGCCGCACCCGGCGTTCCCAAAAACTCACCAACGAGAAAACGCCTCGTTCTAAATCTTTAATGATCAACGACGTGATCAGGAAACCAGAGATCACAAAGAACACGTCCACGCCAACATAACCGCCGGGAAAGCCGATCCCGGCGTGGAATAGAACCACAGCGACGACTGCAACCGCGCGCAGGCCGTCAATATCTGGCCGATAGGAAAAACCATCAATCATCCGAGCGAGCGGATCGCTGTGGTTGTTGGAGTTACCGATGTCTGTCACCTAGCTTGACCCGCATTGGTTGGCGTACATGACACGATAGCGTTTGGCTTGGATCGATAAGCTGAATTCAGCTTTCGCAAGTCGTCGAGAACTGCCTTGCATTTCTCTCAGACTGTTTCGATCCTTAAGCAGCCGAAGCATCGCATCAGCCAACGCTTTTGGATCACCAACGGGTGAAACTGCCATACCGGAAACTCCCTCGCGAACCATATCGGGAAGACCGCCGACACTGAACGCTAGAACCGGCGTTCCGCATGCCAAAGATTCCAATACTGTGCAGGGTAGGTTATCTTGCAGCGAAGGACAGACAAACAGATCGCAACCGGAGTAGAAGTTTCGCAACAAGCGATCACTTCGAAGTGGACCGAGGTGTGTGTGTACACAATCACCTCGTAATTCGATCTCACCTCTCCCCACTGTCACGACGTGGATTGCAAGCGATTGTTTCACTTGCGTGATGGCCTGGGCTAGCTGGGACATTCCCTTTCGACGATCATTGATGGAATCTGCAAGGAATCCAATCACCAACGATTCGTCGGTGACGTCACAAATGTCTCGGAGCGTTTGCCGATTGGACGGATAAAACACTTCGGTATCGATGCCGTAGGGAATGCATTCAGCCGAGAATCCTGACGTTACTTCACTGCGAGCAACCTCGTCCGCCATCCAGCGTGATGGCCCCACGAACGTGATGCGGTTTTCAGGTATCGCAGAAAGAACGCGACGTTTCTGCTGGATGGCTTGATGTTCCATCGACAACCAGGGTTCGCGTAGCTCAACGCCCGTTGGTTCATAGTGCCATATCCCGCGAAGCGGATTCAAATCATGCAGCGTCCACACAATCGGTGCTTGTTGGGCCATCCAAGGCAAGATGGTTTCCCAGTTCATAAACCAGGACACCCAATGCAGATTCCAAACATCAGGGACCGAATCACAAAACATTTCAATCGTCGCCCAGCCATCAGGATCGCTAAACGGCGTGTCAGATGATGAGGGCAGTTTTTCAAAAAGTGTTGGCCAAAGCCTACGACGAATTCGCTCTGTGGGAGAACGCCTAGATAGTGCCGGCAGAAATTTAACGATTGATGGCGAGTTGCTCGCGTCCAACCAAGTGGATTCTACGTCGCCTTCGGCGAGCAATCCTTCGTGCAATCGAAGGCCCGCCCGAGCAGCACCGCCGGTAACCGGAGCAGAAGAAACATGTGTGACACGCATCACGAATCAATCCCGTGTCGCAAAAAGGTTCAGCTGAAGATCCATGCCCAGGTAGTCTTGCTTTTCCATCAGTGGTCGCAAACTACAGAACTGAGTCTGAATGTAGTAACGAAAGCCAGAATCAGTCAACTTCGCCAGAAGCGAACTGAGCGATTGCGGTCGATCCTTGAACGAATGATACTCAATAAACATGGCCGACACGTGCTGTAAATCACTGTCGCACAGGACGCTCGCCTCTTCCCCTTCAATGTCCATCTTTAGAAAATCCACAGGCTCGCCGATAAGAGAATCCAGCGAGATCGTTTCGATCTGCAACACTTCTTGGCTTCCCTTAACTTTACCAACGCGTCCCGCATCAGCGCCTTCTCGCGAGAACGTGACCGGTTGAACTGACGTCGATACGGCTTTGTTCAACACATCGACGTTGTCGTACTTTCGTTGACCAAGATTCCACATCAATAGCTTGTGAATCTCGGGGTCGCATTCGACTGCGGTGATCACAGCACCAGGGTATCGTGTCTTGAAATAGACAACGCTGGTTCCATAGTTCGATCCACAGTCGACGATTCGCGGGTTCGTCTTGGTCGTCCTGAATTCGTAAATACGTTGTTCAAATATTTCTTTGTAACTGTGCCGAAATGACAGGGCATCGGCGACTTTGAAATCCTGACCTTCCAGGCGGACGAGGCATGATTGATACCGAGGAAGGCCAACCAATCCTGGAAACGCTTCCGCCGAATCTTTCGACAGGGAGTACCCAGCAGCAGAGATCCTGCTCCGGACAATCGACTTTAGCTTTGTCAACATAGCTATCTCGTCTTTGATGAAGTAAGCCATCGCTTGCCATATCGAACGAGCGTCCCAAACGCGTAGCGTGCTGTAGGTCGATCCCGATGATCGTCTAAAACCTTCAACTGCCGATGAAGTTCGTCGATCGTTCGATCAAATTTGCCTATCGACGCTTCCAACGCGGCGACTTGCTCGGGTGTGAACTTCTTGCCTTTGAAGACTTCAAAGGTCGGTGGGCTTTGGGTTGGATTCGTATCATTTCCAGTCAGGGGCTGTCCGTTGATCACATAGTTGATCGCCTCGACAATGCGACTGGCTGCGTGGCCATCGGCACGATACGACGTTTGTGCCAGCCAATCCTGGTACTGAGCCTGGCTGGGAGACGGGGCGATCAAACTTGGCAACTGCAACAATACAGATTCCCAATGTGTCGCATGCCAAGCAGATGGAGTGAGAACTGGAAGAGCAAAGGGATCAAAGATTAGCGTTGGAACGCCTTTCAGTACCGATTCAACCGCAAATGTTGAAGGGGTGGTAATCACTGCATCGGCGTCGTCCAAAGCTTGAGAAGCTGTCCCCTTCGCGTTGACATTCAAACCGAGCGTCTCCCCTAACGCGTTTGCAATCCGCCAAGTCGGCTCGATTCGGGGAATGGATCCATCGAGTCCTCTCATCAAACCACGAAACTGCGAAGTCACGACGTGCTGCTGCTCCGCCGTGACCCAGGGTGTGCTTGCGGTTGCAATGAGCAACCGGGGTTGATGCTCAACAGGCTCCGAACGACAAGGCCGCACCTGCAGCTCATCGAGTCGCGGGAATCCGGTCGCGTACACATTCTCATTTCCCAGCCAAGCGAGCTGGCGTTTCTGCAAGTCCCCCATCGCGAACACATAATCAGATAGCAGCGGCTGGAAGAGTGGAGCCTCACCAGAATCAATATCGAACGCTGGATTTTTAAAGGTTGTGCGCCAATCGATCACTCCATCGAGGATATGAAACGTTGGAACGCCTCGCGCTTTGCAAGCAGCGATTGCCAGTCTGCTCGGAGAATGCTGGTCGCAGCTGACAATCAAGCCATCGACGCCTTGGAGCGACTCGTCGAACGGTGGCGCGAGCTCATCTTGAAAATCAAACTTCTCAGCGACCGCTCGATAGTGATGGTACCGCGCCTGATTCTCAGTCGTTGCTAGGCGAATCACTTAAACAGGAATTCCGTATTGAACCGAAGTCGCTTGAAACTGATCGATAATCCGCTGAACAACGTGGATCGGCACCACGATCGCATGCTCTAAATCCAATGTGTCGATACCGGAACTGAAGTCACGTAGCGGTCGGTCCGGACAGCCAACCAACTCCAACAAGCCCTCCATTTTCGAAGTATTGGTTCGCATTGGAACAAACGGGACGCTGCAGATCGATGCGAAGATGTTGATGTGATATCGTCCCGAAACGACAAGCGATACCGAATTCATCAACGAGATAACCTCCAACCAGTTCAGGGCACCCAGTGGAATGATTGCCGCGCCAGCTCGCTTGGCTGCAGACGCCAGTTCTTCGTCCTCAGCCTCCACCACATAATAGAGCACGGAGTACCCGGAATTGATCAATTGCTTGACATCTCTGCCGACCAGCGAATCCGCAACCTGTCCGGTTCCGCTCAGTACTCCCGGTGTGTAGATGGCAATTTCATCGCCATTTACGAACCAATCCGTAAAGGCCTTGGGTATACTATTCTCCGCTTCCAATCGCTTCCGTGCCAAAAAAAGACAATCGGCGGCTAGCGATGCCTTGATGCCTTGATCATCGAGATACCGTTGCGAAATCGGTTCACGGACGATTATCTGGTCGACAGAGTCACGAATAGCCGCCAGCAAGGTGTCACCCAAGGCATTTATCGAGCAGTTCAAAATCGAAACGCGTTTACCTAGTTTTTTTCCAACAACGCACAACCCAATCAAATTACGGGCACCGATCGTATCGTGGTGGATAGTGCCTTCGCCGTTGACAATCAGCTGATCCGCGTCGGCCCAAATCGGCTCGACGCGTGACGCAAATTGGTCAATCGCCTGATTCCAAAGTCGCGAACAAAGCTCGGGTGCAGCAGTTTCCATTGGTCGTGAGATCGAGCCAACGCCGGCGATACGCCGCACGATTCGGTGTGCCAATCCCAACCTGGGAATGGGCACGTCGCAATGCCAGAACTCGTGATATCCGTAACCAACCGGAGACCGCGATACGATGTCAACGCCCCTTTGGGCCAGTAGTTGCAGCAGACAGGCCACTGTCCCCTGGCAACCCGGATTGCTGGTGCCGCTGGTGTCGTTTAGGAAGATTGCTTTCGTCACGATCGTTATTGATCACCAGACAATACGTCATGCATCCGCACAAATCCAACCAATCGCTGGCTGTCATCCACTATGGGCAAACTATAAACTTGATGCATCGGGTCTTCCATAAGCCTGATCAATCGATCGAGCGTGTCTTCGGGGCTGGCACAAGTAGGATCTGCGGTCATGCAGTACTCAACGGAAACAGTCAGGTCATCCGATACGATTAGCTGTCGACGAAAATCGCCATCGGTCAAAAGCCCAAGTAACTGCCCCTGAGCGTTGCAAACACAGACTGCTCCCAATGGGGAACGCGTCATCTCGATAGCCGCATCACGCAACTTGGCGTCAGGCAGCACTGTCGGAATCGCATGCCCAAGGTGCATTATATCTTTTGCGCGTAGTAATAAACGACGTCCAATGGTACCGCCGGGGTGATTGACTGCGAAGTCATCTGACGTAAATCCACGTTGCCGCATCAGCGTACACGCAATCGCATCGCCTAGCACCAACGAAACCGTACTGCTGCACGTGGGGGCAAGACCCAAATAACAGGCCTCCTCGGCAACGCTAGCATCCAGCACGATATCGCATTCTTTTGCAAGAACGGTTGATACATTTCCAAAAATGGCGTAGATCGGCACGCCGATGTGCCGAAGCGATGGAATCAGTCGCACTAACTCAGGTGTTGCCCCGCTATTTGAAATCATCAATACCGCATCATCAGCGCTAACCATCCCGAGATCACCATGCAATGCTTCGGATCCATTCATAAAAAAAGAACTGGTCCCTGTGCTGGCAAAGGTTGCAGCGAGCTTCTGCCCCACCAATCCTGATTTCCCGACCCCGGTAAGGATCAGCTTCCCTTTTAGCGTCAATAGTTTGTCAACGAGGTTCACCGCGTCATGCCCTAGTCGCAACGCAACCGTCTCCAAAGCAGCGCTCTGCATTTCAAAAATGCGACGCAGTTCCTCAAGAGTCCCTTCGGCTTTCAAGTTTCTAATCAGATCAGTATGATTGCGAAAGTTTTCTTGGCACGTCGCTCAAAAACGCAACTTACGTTTTTAATTGGTTGATGCAGCTAGGTTTGCTTCGACAATCTGGCGGATCGTGTCTTCGAGTGAAATGCGAATGTCCCACTCGGGGTAGTGTGCTCGCATTTTAGTCAGGTCACTGTAGTAGCAGATATGATCGCCAATTCTGTGTTCGTTGACGTAGGAGTGCTTCATTTCTCGTTGAGTGATTGACTGGGTGATTTCAAAGGCTTCGAGAATTGAACAACTGTTAGCCTTGCCGCCACCGATGTTATAGACCTCAGCAACACGAGGCGCGTCGATGAATGCAGCAATGAAGCGGGCAACGTCTTCGCTGTGAATGTTGTCGCGAACCTGCTTGCCTTTGTAACCGAAGACGTTGTATTGGCGACCTTCGAGGTTGCATTTCACGAGATAGCTCAGGAAGCCATGCAGCTCGACTCCGCTGTGATTGGGGCCGGTCAGGCAACCGCCGCGGAGGCAGCAAGTTGGCATATCAAAGTAGCGACCATATTCCTGGACCATCACATCGGCAGCGACTTTGGACGCACCAAAGAGCGAGTGCTTTGATTGGTCGATAGGGAAAGTCTCTGGGATGCCCCTGGCATATTCAGCATCGTCGTAGTCCCAGCGGGAATCAAGCTCCTTCAACGCAATGGTATTGGGGCGATCGCCGTAGACTTTGTTGGTCGACATATGAGCAAAAGGCGATTCCGGACAGGCTTGTCGGACCGCTTCGAGCAAATTCAAGGTGCCGACTGCGTTGGTGTCAAAGTCGTCGAATGGGATCGCGGCCGCGCGATCGTGGCTCGGCTGGGCTGCGGTGTGAACGACCGCGTTTGGTTTGAGAGTTTTCAGAAGGTTGAGTACTTGCTGGCGATCACGAATATCAAGCTCGTGGTGCTCAAATTCGCCAATGGCCTCGGTAAGTCGCTGTTGATTCCACCGGGTGTCTCCGCTGGGACCGAAGAAGACGGCACGCTGATTGTTATCAACGCCATGGATCCTCCAACCCTGCGCGGCGAAGTGCATGCAAACTTCGGATCCAATAAGACCAGAGGAACCGGTGACGAGAATGGATTTCATGGTAAATTTATGACGATGAGACTAACTGCACGAAAGGGCCAACCAATTTGGGTTTTGGGTAGCAAAGTCGCTGATTTCTTCAAGGACAGATTCGACGGGGGTAATGGGATGCCAGCCCCATAATTGTTGGCACTGGGTCGGATCAAGGACCATCCAAGGGATGTCGAAGGGACGCACTTCGGGAGTTTGCTCAATGGACTGTGGGCCGATGTGCGTGTCGCACCAGTTCGAAAGCTGCTTCAGTGATCGGCTATTGACGACTCCACCGCTGACGTTGACCGTTCGAGACTTGTGCGTTTTCAGCGGTTCGGAGAACTGCTGTTTCAGGAGCGGCACAAGATCGTTGGGATGCAGGCAATCGCGGACTTGATGCCCCTGGCCGCCGAAGCCGATGTATTTCAGGGGTGATTTTTCATGGTAGCTGTGGATCCAGTACGCGAAGATGCCTTGTGCGGGGTGTCCGAATTGACCTGCCCCCGCCATCACGCCGCAACGGTTGATCCAAACCGGGAACCCAAACGTTTCCCCATACTCTAATGCTAAATGCTCGCTGGTGACCTTGGTGCTGCCGTACAGGGAGACCGGTGGTGCCGTTGTGTATCGTTCGTTGACGCCGGCCGCCGTGATGCCAAATGGGAAGGACTGGTCGAGTCTCGGTTCGTAGGCATCCTCCACGACATCCATCGACAATTCGGCAAGTCCAGGAATCGAATAGACTCGGCTGGTCGACAGCAAGTTGAATCCGGCCCCGTGTTGTTTGCAGTATTCGAGCAAATTGATTGTGCCGGCGAGGTTGTGTTCGATCAATTGCCGGCTGCTGGTTTTGCCATCGATTCCCGCCAGGACACTGGGGTTCGCAGCCGCGTCGATGACCCAGTCGACCGCTGGCAGTGATTCCACATCGCTGGCAATTCGAATGTCACCGTGAACGACTCGAATGCCTAAATCGGCCAGCGGACGGCGATTTATTTCGCTACCGGCACGACTGAAGTTATCCATCCCAACAATCTCGCGGGCGATCCCCGAAGACATGATCGCTTTCGCGAGCGTCGAGCCAACGAAACCGCAGATACCGGTAATGAGAATGCGAGTGGGCAGTTTTAAGCTAGCAGTTGGCAGGAATAGGGAAGGAGGGACAGAGGACCGATACGCGAGGTTTGCTGCCAACTGACGACTTTCACTGACAACTCAGACGAAGCCAGTTAGTGCAGTCATACGGTGTCCATGAACGTTCGCTCGACTCGATTAAACACGGCAGTCGAACACAAAAATAGGATGACGGAAAAAACCACAGAGTAGGCCACTCCTGAAATCGTGAAGTTCCCCGCACCTAAAAACCCGTAGCGGGTTGCCTCGAAGAGTGGTGAGAGCGGGTTCCAGGCAAGATATTTCGCGACGCTGGCAGGCATCTGCGACGCGGGGTAGATCACCGGGGTGGCGTACATCAGTAGCTGGACGCCAAACTGAAGCAAAAACACCATGTCCCGGTATTTGGTTGTCATGGCCGAAAATAGCATCCCAAAACCAAGGCCCATCATCGCCATTGAGAAGACGGTCAGTGGAAACAGTAACGCGACCGAATTGGGCTGGATCTCTCCACGCCACCAATACCAAATCATCACGACGATAAAGAGTGCGAACTGGATTCCAAATCGCATTAGATTCGACATCACGATCGAAAGCGGTGAAATGATCCGCGGAAAGTAGACTTTTCCGAACAACGCCGCGTTGTCTTTGAACACGGTCGCGGTCTTGTTGAAGCACTCTGAAAAGTAATTCCAGAATGTGATTCCACAAAGGTAAAACAAGATCTGAGGCAGCCCATCGGTCGAAAGGCCGGCGATCTTGCCGAACACTAACATGTAGACGAGCGTGGTGAAGATCGGCTGAATGAAAAACCAGATCGGGCCGAGAATCGTTTGCTTGTAGAACGAAACGATGTCACGGCGAGTGAACAGGTACAGCAAATCCCGGTACCGCCACACTTCCCCCAACTGCAGTGATAGCAGAGAAGAATGAGGTTCGATGATGAGATCCCAGTCATCATCCCCCTGCGCCAGTTCACTGGGGTTCTGGGGGTTTTCGTTTCGTGAGGTATCAGTTGCCAAAATATTCAAATAGATGAGCCGCGGTTAACGGCGACGTTTGGACAGATCATTTTCACGTGAGGCAAACGCACGGAATTTAACGAGGGGCAGACGGCGTTCGATTCGCGCAGACTTCGTCCACTTGGGTGACATTCGCTACCGAATTTCGTACCCTGCCATCGCTCACACCGGCAATCGATGCGTCGACGCTTCCGGCTCAGAGAGCCAAACAAGCTCGCTCGCTTTGCTCGCCCTCGCCCTCGCATTTCCGACGCCATTCATGCGATAAACGCAGAACCAGCATCGAAAGAACCCTCGCGACAGTCAAAGACTACCCTATCGGCAAGGTTTCGCGGGCAAAATCATGGGTAGCCCATCGAGGTATACCCCTGCCAGACCAAATCTATGGGTTTTGCGGTTTGAGAGGCGCCGATTGTCAACCGACGGCTCCGACCGCCGGGAGGCAAGGGAGCGTCTGACAACCCAGGCGGGCGGAGCCGTCAGGTTACATGGATTGGCTAAGGCAATCATGCAGGGCCGCGGCGACATCCCTTTGATCATTTGCCGACAGTCCCAGACCGCTGGGGATATAGAAACCTCGCCGGGCGAGTGACTCAGCGACCGGATAGGACTCGCCCGCGAACAGGTTCAGCTTGCTGAACACGGGTTGTTCGTGAACGGGCCAGAAGAAGGGGCGAGTGCCGATGCCTTGGTTTGCCAATTGCTGCATGAGGTGCGCCGCATCCCCCGCTATGGTTGTGCCGAGCACGATGCCGAATACCCAATAGATATTCTCAGCGTAGTCGGTCGTCGCCAGCGGCAATTCGATGCCGGCGATGTCGCATAGGGCATCCTGGTAGGCAGTGCCCATCGCTCGTTTGCGACGGACGTGCTCGTCCAGGCGTTCGAGCTGAGCCAGCCCGACGGCTGCTTGCATGTTGGTCATCCGGTAGTTCCAGCCGAGTTCCTCATGGACAAAGCGTCGTCCAGGCTGGAAGCAGAGGTTTCGCAAACGGCGACAATGCTCGGCGACGTCGTCGTCATCCGTCACGACCATGCCGCCTTCGCCGCAGGTGACGTGTTTGTTCGGATAGAAACTGAACGTGCTCATCGCCCCGAAACTACCGCACGGGCGACCGCGATAGGTTTGACCGTGCATCTCCGCGGCATCTTCGATCACGATCAATCCGTGACGCTCGGCAATTTCCAATAACGGAGTCATGTCGACGGGCAGGCCGTAGAGATGGACGACAAGGATCGCTTTGGTATGCGGCGTGATCCTGGCTTCGATCTGGCCAACATCCATGTTCCAGGAACGAGGTTCGCTATCGACTAGCACGGGGACGCCTCCCGCCCTGACCACCGACGCGGCGGGCGAGATGATCGTGAAGGTCGGCATGATGACTTCGTCACCAGGACCAATCCCTGCGGCGGCCACAGCGATATCGAGTGCCCCCGATCCGTTTGCGCACGCGATACCGTGCTTGCGCCCCACCGTCTCGGCGAAGGCTTGCTCGAACCGCGCCACAAACGGCCCTTCGCTGCTGATCCATCCACTGTCGATGCACTCAAGCAGATAATCTCGTTCGTTGCCGTCGAGCAAAGGCGTGTTGACGGGAATCACAGGGAACCTTTCGGAATGTTTTTGCGGGCGATGAAAGTCACGCCCCAAGTATGCTCCGACGGAGCTTTGCCGGTCATCCACTCTTCGCTGTGAATCATCTCCAACCCTGACTGTTCGGCGATCAGTTCGAGTTCGAGCGGAAAGTAATACCGCATGGGATGATGCTCAGCAAATTGCTCGACCGTGCCGGAGGCCTTGTCCGTGACGAGCATCGTGTAGTGAACGTCGACACGGTTGGCATAGGTGTCGATGGTGGGCTCGGCGATCCGCAGCACACCAATGGACTCATCTTCGAGTCTTTTGACTCGCACGGCGGGTTGCTGCGCAAGCACGGCGGGCCCGTACCAGACATCAAACACAAAGCAGCCGCCGGCCCCCAAATGGTGGCTGGCGGTCTGAAACATGTTCAGGATATCCGCGTTGCTGACTTGGTAGCTGGCTACGTGAAACAGCGAGATGACCGCATCAAACTGCCGGTCGATGCGAAAGTTCCGAGCGTCCCCCTGATGAACGGCAAACCCCAATGGGATTCCAGCGGAGGCAATCTGCTGCGCCCGTTGCCGAGCGATCTCCAACATCCGCGGGCTCAATTCCACGCCCGTCACCTGCAAACCGCTGGCCGCCAGCAATTCGGCATGGCGGCCCGTCCCCGAGCCCAGTTCGAGAAGCGACTTTGCCGCGGGGTGAAACCGCCGCAGTAGCTCACCGACGTAATCCGCTTCGCCCTGGTAATCCTTATCCTGGTAGAGCAGATCGTAATAGCGGCTGTAATTATCGAAAAGCTCAGCCATTGAGTTTGATCTTGTCGGCGGCGATGGGCTCGAATCGCGTCTTGTCCTGGTCACCGCAGTAGGGTCCCTGTTTGACTTCAATCATCTCAGTAGGCTCGAGCATTTCAAAACCATGTCCACCGGCCGCCAACAAGAGCACATCGCCGGTGGTGACCACGCGGCTTTCGAGATAGTGGCGTCCATCGGTGAAAAAGTCGACGCGAACCTTGCCTGATTTGATGAACAAGACTTCTTGCGTCCACACAACGGCTCGCTCTACCGGATTATGAACATGGGGTTCGATCGTGTAGCCAGCCGGTCGATTCATATAACCGAGCTGCTGCGAAAACATATCCGGCGTGAAGAACTCGATACCTTCCTTCTGAAAGCTCGACCGAATAATGATCCCAATCGTTTGGTCGATATGCTTGATGGTTTCAATCATAAAATGCTGCGGGGACGCGAAGTTCGGAAATGGATCAAAAGATGCGACCGCGAGGCAATAAAGCGTACCGAGCCCAAGGTGGCTACCGTCGCCAGACGTGGCTAACCGTCGCCGGACAGCGGAACCCACGTCCTGGCGAACATCGTTACGATCCAACTAGATTGCTGGTTCAGTACGATCGAAATGCCCCCCGAGTTTCGGCGGGACGACTCGTTTTTTTGGCTACTTGGCTGCTTCCTGCTTGGCGAGCTCCATATCACTCTGGATCATCAACTCGGCGAGTTGACGGCAGCTCGTCGTCGGTTCCCACCCCAGCTTCGCCTTGGCTTTGGAATAATCTCCGAGCAACAAATCGACTTCGGCGGGGCGGAAGTAGCGTGGGTCGATCTCGACGTGTTTCTGCCAATCCAAATCGAGCGATTCGAAGGCATAGTCGAGGAAGGTGCGAATGGTCTGGGTTTCGCCCGTGGCGAGGACAAAATCGTCGGGTTCATCGTGCTGGAGCATCCGCCACATGCCGTCGACGTAATCTTTGGCGTAGCCCCAGTCCCGCTTGGCGTCGAGGTTGCCAAGAAACAGTTTATCTTGCAGGCCGAGTTTGATCCGCGTTGCCGCACGTGTGATCTTACGAGTCACGAAGGTTTCGCCCCGGCGTGGCGACTCATGATTGAACAGAATCCCGTTGCTGGCGAATAAATCGTATGACTTACGGTAATTCACGGTCTGGTGAAACGCGTAGACCTTGGCACACGCGTACGGGCTCTGCGGGCTGAAGGGGGTCGTTTCTGTCTGGGGTGTCTCGACGACGTCGCCAAACATCTCACTACTGCTGGCCTGGTACACCCGTGTCGGCTTGGATTTATTGAGCTGCCGGGCGGCTTCGAGCACGTTCAGTGCGCCCACACCAGTGGTTTGGACGGTGTAGGCGGGCGCATCAAACGAGACCCGCACGTGCGACTGAGCACCGAGATTGTAGATCTCGTCAGGTTGCACATCGAGCACCAGATTCGTCAGGTTTTGACCGTCGGTGAGATCCCCATAATGCAGAAACATCCGCGTGCCGGCTTCGTGAGGGTCGCGATAGATGTGGTCGATACGGTCGGTATTGAAGGTGCTCGAGCGGCGCACGACGCCGTGCACGGTGTAGCCCTTTTCAAGCAGCAACTCTGCGAGGTACGAGCCATCTTGACCGGTGATGCCAGTGATTAACGCAACTTTGGAAGACATGAGAGAAAGGGTTCAAAGAGGAGGAACAGGAGGGTTCAGGGTTCAGGGTTCAGGGTTCAGGGTTCAGGGTTCAGGGTTCAGGGTTCAGGGTTCAGGGTTCAGGGTTCAGGGTTCAGGGTTCAGGGTTCAGGGTTCAGGGTTCAGGGTTCAGGGTTCAGGGTTCAGGGTTCAGGTTGCGAGACGCCAGAAACGATTGGTAGGTGGCGTGCAGACCTTCGTCGAGGTCGATACGGGCGTACCAACCGGTGGAGTTGATGAGTGTCGTGTCGGTGCGTTTGACGGGGGTGCCGTCGGGCTTGGAGGGATCTTGAACGATTCGGCCCTGGTACCCCACCACGCCGGCGATCTTCGTTGCCAACTCGGTAATCGTCAGATCGGTGCCGCTACCGACGTTGACCCAATCCGGTGGCTCTGGCAAGCCGATCAAGTGCACAATCGCCCGGGCCAGGTCGTCGACATGGAGGAACTCGCGCCGCGGAGTGCCCGATCCCCACACACTGACCAGAGGATCGCCATCGCGTTTGGCGGCATCAATACGGCGGATCAAGCCGGGAATCACATGCGAGTTTTCAGGATGGTAGTTGTCCCCGGGCCCGTAGAGATTGGTGGGCATCGCAGAATGAAACAGCACCCCGTATTGCTGGCGATAGTACTGACAAAGCTTCAGCCCCATAATCTTGGCCAGCGCGTACGCTTCATTGGTCGGCTCGAGCGGACTCGACAGAAGACTGGACTCCGCAATCGGCTGGGGAGCGTTGCGAGGATAGATGCAGGTACTGCCCAGGAACAGGAATCGCTGGACCCCGTGGCGGTATGCGGCGTCGATGGCATTGGTCGCCATCGTGGTATTTTGGAAACCGAACGCGGCCGGGTAGGTCGCATTGGCGTGAATCCCACCGACTTTCGCGGCAGCAAACAGCACACAATCAGGCTTCTCCGCAGCAAAAAATGCGTTCACCGCAGCCTGGTCACAAAGGTCGAGTTCGGCGTGAGTACGCGTGACAACCTGCGGCGGCGACTCCGCCGTCGCAGCGACCGCAGCGAGTTGGCGCAGGACGGCGCTGCCAACCATACCACGATGCCCCGCAACGAAGATTTTTTGAAAAGACATGAATGAGAGCGAGAAGGAAGAAGAGGGAAAAGGGAGGGCTCGGGATTCAGAGAAGCTAGTCGCTGGTCGCTAATAGCTGCCTACGATCGAAATCGACCATTCGCTCGGCGAGCTCTCGACAGCTGTTGGGTGGCTGCCAGCCGAGCTTTTCAATCGCTTTCGACGGGTCCCCGCACAAATCCGCCACATCCGTCGGCCGGATGAACTTGGAGTCCGCGACCACGTAATCCCGCCAATCCAGATCGACGTGAGCAAATGCAAATTGCAAGAAGTCCGCGACCGAGTGCGTACGACCGGTCGCGATCACGTAGTCGTCCGGCGTGTCCTGCTGCAACATCATCCACATTGCCGTGACGTAGTTTTGAGCATCCCCCCAATCCCGCCGCGCATCGAGGCTACCGAGCCGTAGCTCAGATTGTCTGCCCAGAGAAATCGCCGCAGCGGCGCGTGTGATCTTGCGAGTGACAAAGGATTCGCCCCGACGTGGTGACTCGTGATTGTAACAAATCGCATTGCACGCGAAGCAACCAAACGAGCGACGATAGACCTGGACCATCTGCGTCGCAAACGTTTTCGCGACGCCATAAGGTGTGACCGGACGCATGGGCGTCAGCTCATTCTGCGGCGAAATATCCGGGCGTCCGAAGATTTCACTGCTACTGATGTGCAACAACTTCGGCTGCTTATCCAGATCGCGAATCATCTCGAGTAGCCGCAGCGTGCCCATGGCCGTGAACTGACACGTCGATTCAGGGATCTCGAAACTCAGTCCCACGTGGCTTTGACCTGCCAAATGGTAGATTTCGTCCGGTTGCGTTTTCACCAAGATCCGGCGGATGGTGGTGATGTCGTCAAGGTCGCCGTAGTGCAGAAACAGCGAACGCTCGTAGATGTCCTTGTTGCGAAACAGCGAATCCAGTCGGGTGCGGACCGTGTTACTGGTCCGGCGAACCAGCCCATGGACGACATAGCCTTTTTCCAACAGCCACTCGGTGAGGTACGAACCATCCTGGCCGGTGATGCCGGTGATCAGAGCGACTTTCGAAGTGGGGGAGGGCATAGGATTCAGAATTCAGGGCCGCGGAGTTGAGAGTTGGCAGCTAATTCGCTCCCCTTGTCGCAGGGGGGGACTGGGCCGATATTAGTCGGCCTACGGCTGAGATTGTGCCGTATGACCATTTTTAGCAGATCGGCACGCAGTCGCCGCCTGCTCCACATTCAATACCTTTACAACCCCGAAAATCGCGATGACCGCTTTTCCCGACGTACCTGTCATTCAATACGAAGGCCCCCAAAGTGACAATCCGCTTGCATTTCGTTGGTACAACCCCGAGGAAGTGGTCGAGGGCAAAACGATGCGCGAACATTTGCGATTCAGCATCGTCTACTGGCACACGTTCCGTGGCACGGGCAGCGACCCGTTCGGCCCCGGTACCGCCCTGCGACCCTGGGACGATGGCAGTGAGAGCGTCGACAACGCGAAAAAGCGAGCTGTCGTCGCCTTCGAACTGTTCACCAAGCTGCAGGCGCCTTACTACGCCTTCCATGACCGCGACGTTGCTCCCGAAGGCGATTCGCTAGCAGAAACGCACGCGAACCTGGACGCGGTCGCCGACGTGCTGGCCGAACAGCAAAAAGCAACGGGCGTCAAACTGCTCTGGGGCACCGCGAACATGTTCAGCAATCCCCGATTCATGCATGGTGCGGCGACATCATGCAACGCCGATGTGTTTGCCTATGGCGCCGGCCAGGTCAAAAAGGCGTTGGAGGTGACACATCGCCTCGGTGGCGAGAACTACGTGTTCTGGGGAGGCCGGGAGGGCTACCAGAACCTCTACAACACCGACATGAAACGGGAGCTCGACCATCTCGCCAAGTTCCTCCATATGGCGGTCGACTATGCCAAACAGATTGGTTTCACCGGCCAGTTCCTGATCGAGCCGAAGCCCAAAGAGCCGACCAAGCATCAATACGACAGTGATGCCGCGGCATGCATGAATTTCCTCCGCAGCTACGACCTGCAAGATCACTTCAAGCTCAACCTTGAGACCAACCACGCGACGCTCGCCGGGCATACGATGATGCACGAGCTGGATTATGCGGGGATGCAGGGCGCCTTGGGCAGCATCGACGCGAACACAGGTGACATGCTGCTGGGATGGGACACCGATCAATTCGGCACCGACTATTACCTGACCGCTCAAACGATGCTGATGATCCTCAAACATGGCGGAATCGGTAGTGGCGGCGTGAACTTCGACGCCAAGGTACGGCGTGAATCGCACGAGCCGATCGATCTGTTCTACGCCCACATCGGCAGCATGGACGCGTACGCGAAGGGCCTGAAGATCGCTGCTGCCATTCGCGAGAGCGGCGAACTCTGCGACTTCGTCAAAAATCGCTACGCGAGCTGGGACGAGGGCATCGGCGCTAAAATCGAAAGCGGCGAAGTCGGCTTCGCTGAGCTGGAGAAGTACATGCTCGACAAGGGTGAAGTGACCGCCAACACCAGCGGACGCCAAGAAATGCTCGAAAACATGTTCAACAAGTACATCGATCGAATATGAGCCGCCTAGCATGAAGTGACATGGCGACGCCGCGTCGAAACGCGTGCCCACACCGGGCCGCGCCTCGTTGGCGCGCCGGGCTCACGGGCGATACTCACACCGTTTTCGGATACCAACTTATCCGCGGGCCCTTCGATCCCCCTCGCTTTTCCAGCAGGGGGTAAAGCTGCAAATCGCCCCGCTTACCGGCCTGCTCGCTGGGTGAGCGTTTTCAACTTGTCGGCCAGGTCCGCGCTGATGGCGTCTTCACCCATCCGCCACGTCCAGTTCCCAGCCGCCTGGCCGGGAATGTTCATCCGTGCAGCGTTGTCGAGTCCGAGCAAGTCCTGCATCGGAATGATCGCAATGCTGCTGTGTGACTGCAGCACCGCGTCGATCAATTGCCAATGCACTGGCTCTCCGGGCGGATGCTCGTGGGTTGCAATCCACTGATCGAGCGGATCCGGCGACGATGGCTTTCGCTTCTTCAGCCAGCCGACGAGCGTGTCGTTGTCATGCGTGCCGGTATAGGCAACCGAATCTTCCGGGAAGGTATTCGGTCGATGAAAGTCGTCTTCGATTCGGTCGAACCCGAACTGCAGCACTCGCATCCCGGGGAAACCGAGCTGTCCGCGAAGCTGGTGCACCTGTTCCGTGATCAGCCCCAAGTCTTCAGCGATAAACGGCAGTTCGCCGAGCGCCTCCCGGGCGGCGTCAAACGGCTTGGCACCGGGGCCTTTCACCCAAGTCCCCGAGACCGCCGTCCGGGCCGTCGCGGGCACTGCCCAATAGGCTTCGAAACCACGAAAATGATCCACTCGCAGTAGATCGAACTGCCGCATTGCTTCACTAAAACGCTCGGTCCACCAACGATAGTGCGTCGCCTCCAGGGCGTCCCAATTGTATTGCGGGTTGCCCCACAACTGCCCGGTCTTGCTGAAGTAATCCGGGGGCACCCCAGCCACCAGTGTCGGTTTGCCGGCCTCGTCAACCGCGAACAGAGACTGGTTCGCCCACACGTCGGCGCTCTCATGGGCGACAAAGATCGGCATATCGCCACAAATTTGAATATTCCGTTCGCCCGCGTACTGCTTCAACGCGTGCCACTGGCGATCAAACACAAACTGCTTGAACTTCGAGAAATGAATCGCTTCGGCGAGTTCCTCGTCCCAGTGCGCCAGGGCAGACACCTGCCGCGTGACAAGTTCGTGGGGCCACTGAGACCAATCCGCATCCCCGAGTCGCCGCATCAAAGCTTCAAAACGCGAAAACTCGTCCAACCATTTGGCGTGTTTTTTGCTAAACGCTAGCAGGGGCGCACGCAGCGGATGCGACGCGGTGTTCTGGAATCGCTCGAACGCGAGGCTCAGTGCGACTTCTTTGTGCACGGCGACGGCGGGAAAGTCGCAATGCCGTTGGGGAGCCGAGGACGCCGACTTCGACTCGCCTGCAGCAGCGTCATGGGGGACCGGGGCAGGGGGCATCTGCGCCAGGTCCGCGTCCGTGAGCAGCCCATCGTGAACCAGCCGAGGCACACTGATCATCAACGGATTGCTAGCGAACGCGGAGTACGCACTGTAGGGTGAATTGCCCTCCGCAGGCGGTGAAAGCGGTAGAATTTGCCATACTTTCTGGCCTGCCGCGGCCAGAAAATCAACAAAGCGGTAGGCCGGGTCCCCAAGATCGCCCGTCCCATAATCTCCAGGCAAACTGGTGATATGCAGGAGAACACCGGAAGATCGAGTAAATTTCATGGCGGGGTATCAAGATGAATGAACACGGACGATAAAAACGGAAGCAACTTGACATGAAAGAACGCGATATCAGGCCATGGTCAGCTCTCGCGGAGAGAGCATCGCGGTCGACTAGAGCACAAACGGGACCAAAATCAGCGTGTTGCCCTTTGCGAAACTGGAAAATAGGGTTACATTTCAGTTTCGACTATCGCCACCCGGTATCCCACAACGCGCGCCCCGACCTCTGCTGCCTTTTCTCTCCGGATGCAAACTTCTCGTGGAATTGTGCCCTCCACGGCAAGCCTGATTCATTTCGTGAGAGGTTTTCGTTTCCATTTCCCGCCAATTACCGCTTGGTAAGTTGGCCGTCATGGGACCGATTCGGCTATTTTTGTAGAGTTTGACCCGCAGTGTGACTCCCCGCACAAGATTATCGCCGGTTTCGATAGCCAAACTTAAGTTTAGTCATCTCACTCGTTTCCGACGTTGAATGGAACTGGCCGCAACCAAATGGTGGCAGCTCCTGGCTCGGACGCGTGGTGATTTTGTTCTTCCCCGCGAAGGAGCTTCCCTCTCGATGGCAACCACCACTCAGCGTCGACTCGAGCCCACCAGTATCCGTAAATTTGGAACCGGCCTTGGCCAGTTCGAATTGCCGGACCTCACTGCCCTGCAAACCGAATCCTATTCTTCGTTCCTGCAAGCCGATGCGGCCAGCACAGAGCGAAAGAATCAAGGGCTGGAGTCGGTGCTGAAGGAAATTTTCCCGATCAGCAGCTATGACGGCAATACGACGCTGGAGTATCTCCGTTACGACCTCGGCAAGCCTCGCTATACCATACAAGAGTGTCGTCAACTCCGCTTGACCTATGGACGTCCTCTGCGGGTTTGGTTGCGATTGAACCGGGAAGAGCCGATCGAGGAAGAAGTCTATCTCGGCGACCTACCGATCATGCTCGGTGGCGGAGAATTCGTGATCAACGGTGCCGAACGCGTCGTCGTCAGCCAGCTGCACCGCAGTCCTGGTGTCGACTTCGTGCTGGAGCAAGACACGACGACCGACCGCAAACTGCCCTCCTGTCGCGTGATCCCCGAACGGGGTTCGTGGATCGAGGTGAACGTTACGAAGAAAGACTCCTTGACGGTCCGCATTGACCAGAGCGGTAAGTTCCCCGCCACGATGCTGCTGCGAGCAATGGATCCGAAGTACAGCACGGACGCGGAGTTGCTCGAAGCATTCTACGAAACCAAGACCATTAAGATCTCCGGCGGCAGCGATGCGAGCCTGCTCGAGAATAAAATCTGTGTCGACGACGTCGTGTATCCCAGCGGTCACGAACGGGCTGGTGAAATCATTGTCGAGCCCGGCCACAAGATCAGTGCCGAGCTGGCGGAGATCATCTGCGCCGCCGATGTCAAAAGCGTCGAGGCGATGGACCTACCGAAGGTCCCATTGATCTTCCACACACTCGCCGAAGACACGACGGCGAGTCACGAGGAAGCATTGCTGCGGATTTACCAACGTCTGCGCCCGGGCAACCCGCCGCAATTGGAAAAAGCTCGCACGCTGTTCCAAGAGAAATTCTACGACGCGAATCGTTATCGCCTGGGTAAGGTCGGGCGTTTCCGGCTTAACCGTAAACTCGGCCAGAACGTCAGCGAAGACGTGATGACGCTGCGTCCGGACGACATGATTTCGGCAATCCGTTACCTGATCGACCTGTTCGACGCCGACAGCGATGCGGAGATCGACGACATTGACCACTTGGGCAATCGCCGGTTGCGGACCATCGACGAGCTCGCCAGCGAAGAACTCCGCAAGGGCTTCTTGAAACTGCGGCGCACCGTGCAGGAGCGTATGAGTGTCAAAGATGCTCAGGACATGACGCCCCGCAGCCTGATCAATCCCAAGAGCGTTTCGGCGGCGATCGATTACTTCTTCGGTCGCGGCGAACTGTCTCAGGTCGTTGACCAGACGAACCCACTCAGCCAACTCGCTCACGAACGCCGCTTGTCGGCACTCGGCCCAGGCGGCCTGAACCGCAAGCGTGCCGGCTTCGAAGTGCGTGACGTTCACATTTCGCACTACGGTCGGATCTGCCCGATTGAGACGCCCGAAGGTACGAACATTGGTCTGATCAGCTCGCTCGCCATTTTCGCGGGTGTTGATGATTACGGATTCTTGATCACTCCATTCCGCAAAGTCATCGACGGCAAAATCAGCGACCAAACCGTGTGGTTGCGTGCGGACGAAGAAGGCGAATCGTACGTCGCTCCGGCCGATACCGAGGTGAAGGACGGGGCCCTCGTTCCCGGGCCTAACTTGATCGCTCGGTTCCGTAGTGACTTCGCAATCGTGCTGCCCGATCAGGTCAGCTATATGGACGTTGCACCGGCCCAAATGGTCGGTGTGTCGGCTGGATTGATCCCGTTCCTCGAGCACGATGATGCAAACCGCGCATTGATGGGTTCGAACATGCAGCGGCAAGCCGTGCCGCTGCTGGTGGCCGAACCTCCGATCGTTGCGACTGGCATGGAACGCGAGGTCGCGAAGAACAGTGCCATGGTCGTGCGTGCTCGCCGAGCCGGCAAAGTGACGTACGCCGATGCGACCCGCATCGAAGTCGGTAGCGATCACTACACAATGAAGAAGTACCAAGGGCTGAACGAACGCACCTGTCAAAACCAAAAGCCACTCGTGACGGTTGGTGACAAGGTTGAGAAGGGGCAGATCATCGCTGACGGTGCTGCTACCCGACTCGGCGAACTCGCCCTCGGACGCAATGTCCTGGTCGGCTTCATGTCCTTTGACGGGTTCAATTACGAAGACGCGATCATCATTAGCGAAGAACTGGTTCGCAACGACACCTATACCTCGATTCACATCGAGGACTTCGACGTCGAAATTCGCGAAACCAAGCTCGGTCGCGAAGAGTTCACTCGCGACATTCCGAACGTTTCCGAGAAAGCACTTCGCAATCTCGACGACAGTGGGATCGTGCAAACGGGGACCTATGTCAAACCCGGCGATATTCTCGTCGGCAAAGTCAGCCCCAAGAGCAAAACAGAACTCACGCCCGAAGAGAAGTTGCTGCACGCGATCTTTGGTCGCGCGGGTGAGGATGTTAAGAATGATTCGCTGGAGGTTCCATCGGGAATCGAAGGCATCGTGATCGACACGCACAAGTTCTCGCGGCGGATGAGCCTTGGTGACGACGAGCGAAAGGCGTTCGAGAAAGAGCTGAAACAGCACGAGACCGAAGGCAACGAGGCGATCGCAAGCACGTTTGAATCGTTGGTACGCGACCTCGAAGAAGCCGCTGGGACGAAACTCAAGGACGCCACCGGGACTCCTTTGGCCGATGGTCAAGATCCCAAGTTCGTCGCCGAACGTGCCACGAGTTTCCGCTTCGACCAGGTCCTCGACCAAGTCCCCGGGTCGAAAAGACCCGATGTCGAGAAGGTCTATGCGGCCCAATGGCAGAATGTCGAAAACGAAATCGACGAGCGCGACCGCAAACTCAACGCCATGAAGCGTGGTGATGAACTTCGCAGCGGCGTGCTGCAGATGGTCAAGGTCTACATCGCGACCAAGCGGACGATCAGTGTCGGTGACAAGATGGCCGGTCGTCACGGTAACAAAGGTGTGATCGCCAAGATCCTACCGATTGAAGACATGCCCTTCCTGCCGGATGGGACGCCGATCCAAATCATGCTCAATCCGCTCGGCGTGCCTTCGCGGATGAACGTGGGACAGATTTTGGAAACGCACCTCGGTTGGGCGGGAGCTAAACTCGGTTTCCAATCGATCACCCCGATTTTCGACGGTGCGGTCGAAGCGGAGATCAACGACTGCTTGGCCGAAGCGGGCTTGCCCGCCCACGGCAAGATTCGCTTGACCGATGGTCGGACGGGCGAACCGATGGAGCAGGAAACGACCGTGGGTTACATCTACATGCTGAAACTGCACCACCTTGTCGACGACAAGGTCCACGCTCGCAGTACCGGACCTTACTCGCTCATCACTCAACAGCCACTCGGTGGTAAGGCACGCTTCGGCGGTCAGCGTTTCGGTGAAATGGAAGTTTGGGCACTTGAAGCATACGGTGCCGCATACATCCTGCAGGAACTGCTCACGGTCAAGAGCGATGACGTCGAAGGACGTACCAAGATCTACGAGTCGATGGTCAAGGGTGAGAACACCCTCGAAGCTGGCACGCCCGCCAGTTTCGACGTGTTGACCAACGAAATTCGCGGTTTGGCCCTGAACATGCAACTCGAGAAGAGACCGATCTAGCCGCGTCCGCGGCCAGTTCCCGGCCACACGCGTTTCGCTGCTTGCGATCCGCGTGGGCTATCCGGTGAGATTGCATCTTCACTTAAAACAGTTTGACGTCGGGCTTCGCCTGACTCTATCGCGACCAAGATCGCTTGAAACCTTCCACTCCAAATCGCTCAACGCTTTTCACACCCGGCAATGACCGGAGAAATGGCGAAGAGCTAAAAGCTAATAGCTAAGGGCTTCTTTCATGTCAGTTGGCGAAACCAGTAACTACGATCGCATCAACGATTACGCGTCGGTACGCATCTCTTTGGCCCGTCCTCAGGACATCAAGAGTTGGTCGTTCGGCGAAGTCAAGAAACCTGAAACCATCAACTACCGTACCTACCGTCCTGAGAAAGACGGCCTGTTCTGCGAACGTATTTTTGGCCCTGAGAAGGACTGGGAATGTGCCTGCGGCAAATATCGCGGCATGAAGTACAAGGGCATGATCTGCGACCGTTGCGGCGTCAAGGTCACGCACTCACGCGTTCGCCGTAAACGGATGGGTCACATCGAGCTGGCCGCTCCCGTCGTGCACATCTGGTTCTTCAAAGCGATGCCCTCGCGACTGGGCAACCTGCTGGCGATGAAGACCAGCTCGCTCGAAAAGGTGATCTACTTCCAAGACTACGTCGTCATCGATCCAGGCGAAACCGACCTGGAATCGCTACAACTGCTCACTGAAGAAGAGTACCGCGCCGCCCGCCAGCAGTACGGGCACGGCTCGTTTGAAGCCGACATGGGTGCCGAAGCGGTTCGCAAACTGCTCAACAAACTTGACCTCGTTCCGCTCTCCGAGCAGCTCCGTATCGACCTCGCCGAAACGGGTAGCAAGCAGAAGAAAAAGGACCTGATCAACCGACTCAAAATCGTCGAGTCGATCCGTGACAGTGACAACCGTCCGGAGTGGATGGTGCTCGACGTGATCCCCGTGATTCCGCCCGACCTGCGCCCACTCGTGTTGCTCGATAGCGGCAACTTTGCCACCAGCGATCTCAATGACCTGTATCGCCGGATCATCAACCGCAACAACCGTTTGCGTAAGCTCGTCGATCTGAACGCTCCGGAAGTCATCATCCGCAACGAAAAGCGGATGCTGCAACAGTCCGTCGACGCGTTGTTCGACAACAACCGTTGCAAGCGTCCGGTGCTCGGTTCATCGAACCGGCCATTGAAGTCCTTGACCGATATGATCAAGGGGAAACAAGGTCGTTTCCGGGAAAACCTGCTCGGCAAACGCGTCGATTACTCCGCACGTAGCGTGATCGTGGTCGGCCCGCGACTGAAACTGCACCAGTGCGGTTTGCCCAAGAAGATCGCGCTCGAACTGTATCAGCCCTTCATCATCCGTCGCTTGAAAGAACTCGGTCACGCCGACACCATCAAGTCGGCCAAGAAGATGCTCGAGCGCAAAGACGAAGAGGTGTGGGATATCCTCGAACAGGTCATCAAGAATCACCCTGTGATGCTCAACCGTGCTCCGACGCTGCACCGGATGGGGATCCAGGCATTCGAGCCCACCCTTGTCGAAGGGAACGCGATTCACTTGCATCCATTGGTTTGCAAGGGCTTCAACGCCGACTTCGACGGTGACCAAATGGCCGTCCACTTGCCGCTTTCAATCGAAGCTCAAGTCGAAGCTCACACGTTGATGCTCAGTACCAACAACGTGTTTGCACCGTCCAATGGTAAGCCGATCATGAGTCCTTCCCAGGACATCGTCATGGGTTGCTACTACATGACCGTGGAGCTGCCCGGCCGCAGAGGCGAAGGGATGACCTTCAGCGGTTACAACGAAGTCGATTACGCACTTTCCCAAGGCAAGGTGGAGCTGCATACCAAGATCAAGATGCGTTTGCCGAAGTTCCAAAAACTCAAGACCGATGACGAATCGGGGGTCTACGGGGCGACCATCAACACCACCCCAGGCCGCGTCCGGTTCAACGAAATGCTTCCCGACGGGATGGATTTCTACAACCGTGCAATGCGTAGCGGTGACCTGGCGAAATCGATCAGCGATTGCTACCAGCGTCTCGGCCGCAAACCGACCATTCACCTGCTCGATGATATGATGCAGATGGGCTTCCGCGAATCCACCTGCAGCGGTTTGTCGTTTGCAACGGATGACCTCGTCACGCCCGACACCAAGCTGAAATTCATCAAGGACGCTGAAAAGACGGTCATGAAGCACAAGAAGGCTTATGACCGTGGTTTGATGACTGGTAAGGAACGCTATAACCAAGTTCTCGATGCCTGGACGCATGCTCGCGAAGCGATCACGGCGGACATGATGACTGCCATGGAAAACGACATTCGCGAAGGCGGTTGGTACATCAACCCCGTGTTCTTGATGTCGCACTCGGGTGCACGGGGCGGTATCGAGCAAATCCGGCAGCTTGCCGGGATGCGGGGTTTGATGGCCAAGCCTACCGGCGAAATTATCGAAACGCCCATCAAGGCAAACTTCCGCGAAGGCCTCTCGGTGCTCGAGTACTTCTCGTCCACTCACGGTGCTCGTAAGGGCTTGGCCGACACGGCGTTGAAGACGGCCGACAGCGGTTACCTGACCCGGAAACTTGCTGACGTCGCGCAAAACGTCGTCGTCACGATGCACGACTGTGGGACGACCCAAGGCATCACCAAGAGTGTTGTCTACCGCGGTGAAAAAGTCGAAGTGTCTCTGGCCGATTCGATCAATGGTCGGGTCAGCCTGAAGGCGATCGTTAACCCCGTCACCGATGAACTCATCGTCGACGCGACCCAAATGATCACGCCCGAAATCGCTCGCAAGATCGAACAGATGGGACTGGAGAAAATCCAAGTCCGCACGCCGATGGCCTGCGACGCACCCCTCGGGGTGTGCCGTTCATGCTACGGCATGGACATGGCAACCGGATCGATGGTCGAAGAAGGCATGGCCGTTGGTATCATCGCCGCCCAGTCGATCGGTGAACCCGGCACGCAGTTGACAATGCGGACGTTCCACATCGGTGGTAGTGTGACCAAGCAAGTCGAAGAGTCCGATATCAAGTCGGCACGCGACGGGGAAGTTCGCTTCACACGCATGAAAGCGGTGACGAATACCGAAGGCCGCGACGTTGTGTTGACGCGTAATGGCCAAGTCATGCTGGTCGACGATCGTGGTCGTGAAATCGAGTCGTATGACATTCCGACCGGGTCGACGCTGATGGTCAAGGAAGGCGACCAGGTCGTCTCCGGCCAAGTCCTCTGCGAGTGGAACCCGTACTCGATTCCAATTCTCTCGGAAGTGACCGGTCGAATTCGTTTTGAAGACGTTGTCGAAGGCGAAACGATGCGGGTCGACCGCGAGGCCAGCGGTAACCTGCGGATGGTCATCATCGATCACAAGGGCGACCTGCACCCGCAGCTCGTCATCGAAGATGGCGATGGCCGGGCGTTGCACGCCCAGTACTTGCCCGAACGAGCCACGATCTCCGTCAAGGAAGGTGAGGAAGTCATCCCGGGTGCCGTGCTCGCGGAAATGCCGCGTGAGACCGGCGGTGTGTCCGACATCACGGGCGGTCTGCCTCGAGTGACCGAGATTTTCGAAGCTCGTAAGCCGAAAGACCCTGCTGTGATCGCGGAAGTCGACGGCGAAGTCGAAATCTTGAGCGAACGTAAACGTGGTAAACGTACGATTATTGTCCGCAGCGATTCGGGCATCGAACGGGAACACCTCGTGCCTCACGGTAAGCACTTCCTCGTCCACACGGGCGACATCGTCAAAGCCGGGCAAGCACTCGTCGACGGAGCCTTGGTTCCTCACGACATCCTGCGGGTGACCGGCGAAGAAGCCGTGCAGCAGTACCTGCTGCACGAAATCCAACAGGTCTATCGTAGCCAACGCGTTGAGATCAACGATAAGCACGGCGAGATCATCATCGCCCGCATGTTGCGTAAGGTGAAGATCGAATCGGCCGGTGATACCAACTTGCTGCCCGGCAGCGTGATGGACAGGTTCCACTTCCGCCGTGGCAACCAAGAAATGCGTAACTGCGTGAAGATCGCTAACCCAGGTGATACCGATTACACCGAAGGCACCATCGTACCGAAGGAAGCGTTCGAGCAAACCAACGCGGAAGTCGAAGCGATGGGTGGTGTGACCGCCAAGGGCAAACGCTGCAAGAGCGCGACCGCGAGTACCCAGCTACTCGGGATCACCAAGGCGGCCGTGCAGTCGAATAGTTTCATCAGTGCCGCGTCGTTCCAAGAAACGACCAAGGTGTTGACCGAAGCTGCTCTGGCAGGCAAGGTCGACAAGCTCGTTGGCCTGAAGGAAAACGTTATCCTCGGTCACCTGATCCCGGCCGGTACCGGTTTCCGAATCTTCCAAGAGTCGGAAGTCAACTACCGTCGCGAAGCCCTGGAAGAACTCGCCGCGACCCCCGTGTCGGCGCTCGAGGAATCCTTCCCACTGTTGGGTGGCGGCGGCGAGACAGCCGAAGCCGGTGCATCGAGCAGCGACAACTGATCGACGTTCCCTGTATTTCATGCCTCCCCCGCCGCATCGCGTCGGGGGAGGTTTGTTTTGCTACACTGCCGCGAGCAGCGAGTAGGGCCGGTTCCTACCGACCACATGCATTCGTTGCTCGTTTTGATCGGCCACGTGGGAGGGGAGGGCCGGTGGAACGGGACCTACCTGGTTGGAGACTCGAGCTTCGGCAAAAACGCAGTGATGATCCCCATCAATGGTAAATAGGCACACAGCTGGAAAACGTTTGCGAGGCTCGTGTGATCTGCCCACGCGCCGAGCAACGCCGCTGCGATCGCACTGATCCCGAATGCAAATCCAAAGAACAAGCCTGCGACCGCGCCCACGCGCCCCGGTAACAACTCTTGTGCGAACACGAGAATCGCAGAGAAGGCCGATGCCAAGATCACGCCAATGAAGACCGTCAGCACAATCGTTCCGACCAATCCCGCATGGGGCAAAGCGAGTGCAAAGGGAGCGACACCCAGAATCGAGAACCAGATCACGACCTTTCGCCCAAACCGGTCTCCCAGCGGACCACCGGCGAACGTCCCCACCGCCACTGCGAACAAGAACGCAAACGAACAGAGCTGCGACTGCTGCTTCGTCACGCCGAACTTGTCCTCCATGTAGAGAGCGTAGTAGCTAGTAAAACTCACCAGATAAATGTACTTCGACAAAACGAGTGCGACCAATACCCCCATGGCGCCGGTGACCTGGCGGCCGGTGAGATAGCTGTGTCTTTGCGGTTTCGACGAAATACCATTTGCCGCGCGACTGGCGAGCTTTCTGTGATACCACGCGCCCACCTTCGTCAGGACGATGATTCCCACCAACGCGAGCAGTGCAAACCAAGCGATCGAGCTTTGGCCAAATGGAAAAATGATCGCAGCGGCCAGCAGGGGCCCCAACGAAGTCCCGAAATTCCCGCCGACTTGAAACAACGACTGCGCGAACCCATGCCGTCCCCCCGCGGCCAGATGCGCCATCCGCGAGGCTTCGGGATGGAAAATGCTCGACCCCATGCCGATCAGTGAGGCTGAAGCCATCAACGTGATCAGCGATCTCGCCTGCGAAAAAAAGAGCAAGCCGATGAGCGTCAATCCCATTCCGATCGCCAGCGAGTATGGCTTGGGCTTGCGGTCGGTGTACATGCCCACGAAAGGCTGCAGTAATGACGCGGTGAGCTGGAAGGCGAACGTGATCAGTCCAATGTCGCCGTAGCTCAGTTGCAGCGAATCTCGCAACAATGGATAGGTTGCCGGAATCAACGACTGAATGATATCGTTGAGCATGTGAGCGACGCTAATCGCCCCGAGCACCGTCAAAGCAGTCTGCTCGATCGCCGGAGGGGACTGGGGAGAATCGCTTGACGCGACTGCGGCGGTGGAAGTGTTCATGCGTGGATTGGGACAGCATTCTGTCGCAGCTTTACGGATACCTGGTAAGAAATTGAATCCTACGATTTGATTGAGCACCTGCCCACGCCGAAGGTTCGCATCAAGTAGAGCCGCTTCCCACCGGCCACAGGCGTTGGTTACTCCACTCCGCTCGGTCACGCGGGAGGGCATGCCCGGTAGAACCCGCTGGCGACGTTGCCATCAAGTAGGGCCGGTTCCCACCGGCCGCAGGCGTTGGTTACTCCACTCCGCTCGGTCGCGCGGGAGGGCATGCCCGGTAGACCCCGCTGGCGACGTTGCCATCAAGTAGGGCCGGTTCCCACCGGCCCAGGCGTTGGTTACTCCACTCCGCTCGGTCGCGCGGGAGGGCATGCCCGGTAGAACCCGCTGGCGACGTTGCCATCAAGTAGGGCCGGTTCCCACCGGCCACAGGCGTTGGTTACTCCACTCCACTCAGTTACGCGGGAGGGCATGCCCGGTAGAACCCGCTGGCGACGTTGCCATCAAGTAGGGCCGGTTCCCACCGGCCACAGGCGTTGGTTACTCCACTCCGCCCAGTTACGCGGGAGGGCATGCCCGGTGGAACCGGCCCTACGGAACTAACCCGCTGGCGACGTTGCCATCAAGTAGGGCCGGTTCCCACCGGCCGCAGGCGTTGGTTACTCCACTCCGCTCGGTCGCGCGGGACGGGATGGCCGGTAGGAACCGGCCCTACGGGACCAACCCGCTGGCGACGTTGCCATCAAGTAGGGCCGGTTCCCACCGGCCACAGGCGTTGGTTACTCCACTCCACTCCACTCCACTCAGTTACGCGGGAGGGCATGGCCGGTAGAACCGGCCATCCTTTCCTGCGCCCGGCATTTTCAGCCGTACACATCGGCGGGGTTCACCAGCCGCGGTTCCTGAATCTGAATCGATTCGTCCGCCTCAACATTTCGGAAAAAGCAGCTCGCGTAGCCTTCGTGGCAGGCGGCGCCGGTTTGCTCGACGTGCAGCAAGATGGTGTCGGCGTCGCAGTCGACCTGGACTTTCTGGACGATCTGTTGGTGACCACTTGTTTCCCCCTTACGCCATAGCTTGCCGCGCGAGCGACTGAAGTACACCGCGCGGCCGGTCCTGATCGTCTCCGTCCACGCTGCCTCGTTCATCCACGCGAGCATCAACACCCGACCCGAGCTTGCGTCTTGGGCAATCGCTGGCAGCAGTCGATCGCCGCTGGCTTCGCAGGACACTCCTGCGGCGAAGTTCGGTATGGAAGCAGGTGACTCGCTCATGATCTGCTACTCTCGCTGTTGACAACCACAATCTTGCCACACAATCGATCGCTATCGCCGAGCGTAGCGGCCTCTTGTAAACGATGCGCTTCGGCAGTTTGATCGAGCGCGAAGCGAGCCCCGATATTCGAGTGGATCTTTCCGGTCTTGAGCATGCGGGTAAGCTCTTCGGCAGCGGTCCGCATTTCGATCGGCGTCGCCTTGAACATCACAAACCCGTGCAGCGAACACTCTTTGACATAGAACGGGCCGACCGGGAACGGAGGCTGCGCATCACGTCCAGCCATCAGCACCATCCGACCCCGCTCAGCGAGCATCTCGATCGCTGACGCGAAATCAGGTTCACGGCGGGTTTCCCAGAGCACATTCACGCCCTGAGGATCAAACCGCCGCACCTGCTCGGCAATGGATTGTGTCTTGTACAAGATGACCTCTTCGGCACCGAAGCTGCGGACCAATTCAGCTTTCTCTTCGCTGCCAGCGGTCGCAATCACGCGGGCGCCGTGGGCGGCCGCCATCTGCACGACGAGCGAGCCAACGCCACCGCTACCGCCAATCACCAAGACCCGTTCGCCCGGCTCCAACGCAGCTTCTCGAAATAGGCCGAGGTGCGCTGTCACGCCCACAAGCGCACACGCGGCGGCGTCCTCAAATGAAACTGCCTCTGGCAATCCGTACACCCACTTCTCATCGACCGCGATCTTCTCGGCAAAGGTACCCTGGCGTCCCAACAAACCCTGGTTGGTTGTCCATACACGATCACCAACCGAAAAACGCCTCACCCCGTTCCCGACCGCTTCGACAACCCCCGCAGCATCGCAACCGGGGAAATACGGTGACGGTAGGTCCATCGCGATAACGCCACCGCGGAGGTAGGTATCAATCGGATTGACACAGCTCGCTTCAACACGGATCAGGACTTGATCGCCGCAGACCTGTGGATCGGGAACGTCGCCGAATTGGATTGCATCGGGTGATCCCGTGGCGGTGATGAAGGCGGCTTTCATAAGATGTCATGCCTTGGAAATGAGTGTCCATCGCTTGGGGCGATTGTCCCGAGCGAACAAATCGGTCTTGGGCGGGGCCTGGTCCTAGCGGACCACCTCAAGGGAACGGAACGCCTTGCGTGCCAACGCGTCTCCGAGGCCTCGCGGATCGTTGGGCTTCGAATTCCCAGAGCTGAAGCCCCAAGTGCATACGGGAATCGCTCCGCGACTAAACAAGAGAGCACAGCTAGACAACGCAGCCTGCAGTGAACAATCTCTCACCGCACCACTAGCGCAGCAAAAAACGCTCACCGAATGCGATTGATTCGGTGAACGTTCGATTGGGTTTCCGAAACCACCTGTGGAACTACTTGAGTTCGACAGAACCGCCGGCTTCTTCGACTTCGGCTTTGATCTTCGCTGCGTCTTCTTTCGAGACAGCTTCTTTGAGGGTCGCAGGAGCGGATTCGACCATCTTTTTGGCTTCCATCAACGAAGCGCCAGTGATGTTCTTGACAACCTTGACGACGTTCAGCTTCTTATCGCCGAAGCTGGTCAGGATGACATCAAATTCGGTTTGCTCAACCGCTTCGGCTGCGCCACCGTCTCCAGCGGCTGCCATCATTACAGCGCCACCGCCGGATGCTGGCTCGATGCCATGCTCATCCTTGAGGTAGTCGCTCAATTCTTTGGCTTGCTTCAGGGTCATGTTGGCGATCTTGTCGCCTAGTTCTTTGGCTTCGGCGCTGTATTCGGCGACCGCAGTTGCTTCATCGGACATGTCAAACTACCTCAAAAACGAAAAAGGTGATTCGGAAAAGTTGAATTGGGAAAAACTCGGGTGAAATGAAGGCGTCGTTACGACTCGTCGCCTTCGCCCTTGCTCTTGATTTGGCTGTTGAGCGTACGCCCAGGACCGAGCAACGCACCACTGAGGTTGGCACCCGGCGAGAGAATCTGGCCGACCAGCATCGAGACTTGCTCTTCGCGGCTAGGCCACTTGCTGATTGCCTTGACACCATCGGAGTCGAGACGCTCGCCATCCATGACACCGCCAGTGGCGGTAAAATCCTCATATTTATCGCTGTCTTTATCCAGCCGCACGACTTCTTTGACGAGCGAGACAAAGTCATCCGCACCCCACATCACTGCGACTTGACCACGTGTGTCATCGAATGCAGGTGCGAGTGTGGACCCTTCGGTTGCTCGACGGGCCAGAGAGTTTTTAACAACCATCATCTGGATGTTTTTCTCACTGAGCTCGCCACGCAATTCGTTGGTGGTATTCGCGTCCATGCCGGTGTAGGTCACCAACACGGCATCGGAGACCCCATCGAATCGACGCTTCAGGTCACGGGTGACCAGCTCTTTAACGTATTTACTCATTTGATTTTTTCGCTGACGAAACTCATTACCGCGACAACGCGTGGCTGGGCTGAAACTTTAATTCGCCGATCCTTCTCGATCGCAATCGGCGTTTTAGGTAAGGACTCGGACGCTGGGGGTCATCGTTGCACAAATGGCAACGCCTTTAATGTACGTGCCCTTGATAGATTGGGGCTTCATTCCAGAGATATAGTCGACGAATGCGGTGATATTCTCTTCGAGCTTTTGCGATTCGAAGCTCATTTTACCGACCATCGCATGGACGTTTCCGCCCTTGTCATTGCGGAATTCAACCTTACCGGCTTTGTATTCACCAACAACTTTACCGACATCGGCGGTCACTGTTCCCGCACGCGGACTGGGCATCAGGCCACGAGGGCCGAGCACGCGACCGAGTGGGCCGACTAAACCCATCATGTCAGGGGCAGCGATACAGACGTCAAAATCGGTGAAACCGTCTTTGATTTTCTTAGCCAGGTCTTCTTGACCGACTTCATCCGCACCAGCGGCTTCGGCAGCCTTAGCTTGATCGCCCTTGGCGAACACGACGACGCGTTGCGTCTTGCCGATACCGTGGGGAAGGACGAGCGAACCGCGAATGATCTGATCCGCTTGATTGGGATCAACGCCTAAACGCATATGAACTTCGACGGTTTGGTCGAACTTCGTGGCGTCATAGGTCTTGAGCGTCTCAACCGCTTTGGGCAGCGGCTGAAGCTCTTTCGGTTGTTTAGCGAGCGCGGAGCGATACCGCTTAGATTGTTTTGGCATATTGGTCACGACTCTTGGTGTCGGGTGGTTCGGCGAAACAACTCGGGCTCTTCCGTCAGAAGCCGGAAATGGCTGCTAATGAGCGAGCGGTCACTTCTCCCACTTGGGGTCTCGCGAGATTCCAACCAGCTCTATGAGATGATTGACTCGTGAGAAGTGGCGAAGTTTGGCGAACCGTCCGCTGATCGTCAACCTCAACTCAGCCCTGCGGGCCGGATTTTTTTCAACTTAGCGAACCAAAGACACGAAAGCGGGTCACCTTTCGAGCTCATTCACTGTCGCTTACCTGCTTAACGCTGCAGGAACTTCTCCATCATCGTCCAGCCGGGATCAAAGCGAAAACCCGACTCGTTTGCGGTAATTTCGTCGTAGGTCTGCGCCGCATCCGCCTTCACACCGCAACCAGCCATCACCAGCGGCACGGGGCCGTGAGTGTGCTTTTTGGTACGGCAAAATGTTGGATGGTCCGGCAGAATGAGGATTCGCGCATCGTCGCGCTCCCTGACCGCTTTCCACAATGGTGCAGCAATGTGTTGGTCGATCTGCTCGAGCGCCTCAACTTTGGCATCCGCTCGGCCTTCGTGCGAAGCTTCGTCGGGAGCCTCGATGTGCACGCAAACAAGGTCGTACTTATCCAACGCCTCCACGGCCGCCTGCCCCTTGCCTGCGTAGTTGGTGTCGAGGTAGCCCGTCGCCCCGTCGACTTCGATACGATCCCAGCCCGCCAACGCCGCCAGGCCACGCAACAGGTCCACGGCGGTGATCATAACGCCTTTCAAACCAAATCGTTCGTCAAACGTCGGCAACCCCGGTGCACCACCACTGCCCCATAACCACACATTGGTGGCTGTGGATTTGCCGGCCGCCGCGCGAGCCTTATTGACCGGATGATCGGCAAAAATCTCCGCCGATGCGGTCATCAGCGCCACCAAGATGTCGCTGCCTGGCCCCCGCGGAAAATCATCCGAAATCGACAGGTCTGTTAAATCATGGGGAGCCGACGAACGTGTCGCGGGCGTGAAGGGCGAGGGATGATCTGCGTCACCGCGATAAATTAACAGGTTGCGGTAACTGACTCCGTTCACGAACTCCAACCGCGCGGCCAGATCGCTGGAGATCGCCGGATGCTCACCCCCGAGTAGCTTCGCATTCAATTCACCGAGCAGCTCGCTGGCTTCCTCGGTACCGATATGCCCCGCCGTGAAATCCATCATGACCTGATCATCGACCGTGACGAGGTTGCAGCGAATCGCACAGTCATGCGGCCCTAACTGGATCCCGGTTGCAGCCGCTTCGATCGGCGCCCGCCCCGTAAAAAACTCGTTCGGGTCGTAGCCGAGCAAGCACAAATTGGCGACTTCACTACCGGCGGGAAAGTCCGCAGGCGTGTTGTCGGTCACCCCGACACATCCCGCCGCAGCGACCGCGTCCATGGCCGGCAAGCGGGCGGCCTGCAGTGGCGTCTTCCCACCAAGGGATTCGAGCGGTTCGTCGGCACAGCCATCGGGAATAATGATCACATACTTCATGGCGATTCCTCCGCCTGTTCATTCGTTCGGACATTCAGAGCCCATCCGAAAACCGTGAGCCGACGGCACCAGCGGCGGGTTTGCTCGAGGTTTTCGGATAGGCTCCCACGTAAAACGTCAAGTGTCGTGGAAGCGAGGAAGTTGCGAAAGGGCAGGCACTCAGTAGCGCAAGGGATTGGTCCGGTGGTGCTCCACCGGACGTTCGCACTTTCCAACCCACCTTCGGATACTTTCACTCCCTGCTTGCCACGCTGGCAATTCAGCGAATGATCAGCACGCTGCAGTGGACGTGATGCAGGACGTAGCGGGAGGTGCTGCCGAGGAAGATCCGCGAGATCGGCCCACGGCCGGAGTCGCCGAGCACGATCAGGTCGCTGCGATTCTGGACGGTGTACTCGACCAGCCCCTTGCCAATATGCTCGACTTCGATGCCGTGGCCGTCTGCATTCGCACCGCACTGCGACAATCGAGCGGCGGCGGCATCGGCGCAGCGACGGGCTTCGGTTCGCCGCCGCGCCGCCTCTTCCATCGTTGTGGCGAGTATATCTTCGCGAAACACTTCCAGTTTCAACGATGCGGTGACGACACTGAGATGCTGATCCGCGGTCCACGCGAACTGGCAAACCCTATCCACCAGCTTGACGGAGACCTCTCGCTCGTCGGCGGCGATCGTCACATGTTCGATGTTCCCGGCAGGCGCCCCCTGCACAGGATCGCCGTCGGGCGTGGTTGCGACGCGGACGACCAGCACGCTGCGAGTGGCGTGCGTGGCGACATAGTCACTGACACTGCCGAGTAAGACTCGCTCGAATGCGGAATGCCCTTTGGCGGCGACCACGATGAGGTCGACCTGCTGATCCTTGGCACGCTCGACGATACAGTGCCCAATGTGTCCGGTCATCTGATGCGAGGTGACCGCGGCATCGAGCTGGCTAATCGCCCCACGCGCCGATTCGATCGCTTGGTGAGCGATCTCCTCTTGATGCTCAATGAACTGCGGGTACCACAATTCCGTTTGCCCGGTCAGCACGACGTCCGGCGGATTGACGACCGTCAAGATCTCCACCTCGGTCGACTTCGGCAACGGAAGAGCAGCCAAATACCGGCAGGCCGCCAGCGAGTGAGCCGACCCATCGACGGCAAGCAAAATTTTCATCGGAGTTTCTCTTGTTGAGCGGAATAGCCCCAACGGGCAACGCTGGAAAGCATTTTGAGGTGGCAAAAACCGCGGTTTTCTTACTTGTGAGCTGCTGTTTCCGTCAACGGATATGTTTGCGGATTTGCAACGGCATGGCAACATCAAATGGCTGCCCGAGCCCCCTGTCACTCAGGCGGTTCTGTTTTCCTGGCTTGAAGACTCGTTTCCTTACCGCTGCGGCGGAGATCAATCGCTCGCGGGCGATTTTGCATCGTTGCCAAACGACGCCGGTTTCAGGGACGGTCGATCCAAGGATTTTCCGTCTCGCTCACCCGGACGTTTTCTTGCAGGAACTTGATGATCCCCGGGATCACGGTGGCGTCGTCATTGATGAGCGCGGCGCCACTCAAACTGGTTTTTGGCAGGAGCATTTCGAAACCGGTTGCGACGCCTCGATTGAATCGTTTTTTCATTATCTCGAGCCGGCTCCCCATCCGTTCAGCCTCGCTGCCCTGAGGACTGCTCAAGCCCGCCACGATCATGGTCGGTAGACCTAACAGTATCGGTTCGGTGATCGGGGTACTCATCGCGAGTCCGTGAAGATTTTTCTCCGGTGAAACGTAGATCAGCCCCTTCACGTCTTGCCCCTGTTTCATCCGCCCGACACTCGGAATCCCCCAGTCTCGCACGGCCCAGAACCCCGCCAGGATCGCACCCTCCTCGACGCCGATCATGCACAAAGCATTCAGATTCAAGCGGCCAGCGTCGTTTTCCTCCTTGAGAAACTGTTTTACTTCTTCGATGTCATAGCGAATGATTGCATCCGCATCGCGTCGCCCCATCGTCGAGATATTGAAGTCGTGTTCCGCCCCAGTCAGACCGCGATAGGACTTGCTGTTGCCGTGGCCACGGTACTCGACCACGATTGCCGCAAAACCCGCCTTGCGAAGAGCCTTGCACAACTTCAAGTAGGGCGCCGCCTGCCCTTTCCATTCATGCACGATCATCACAGGGATCGCATCCTTCGCTTGGTCCGAAGGAAAGTAATACGCGGTGATGTTGACGCCGTCCTTGGTGGTCAACATTTCAGGACGCGGCTCCAATGCCGGGTCCTTCGGCTTCTGCGCCCCAGACTTGGCCGCACGCTGCGCCACAGCCCAATCCGTCGGGCCAACCAGGGCGACGACGAACAACAATCCTGCCGCCCACACGAAACGGCGACTTCGAAAAAAGGACTCACGATCAAAACGACAACGATGCGACATGATCATCAATGGCAAGTAAAAAGGCGAAAGAGAGTCGAGCGGCACCAAACGGGTACTTGCGTACCGCTGAACGAGCGACTGCTAACATTCTAACCCATTGCGTTCCCGTTTGCAGGCAATTCACCCGACGGGCGCGGATCAGCAGATCGATGGGGATTGCCCGCGTGAGTCAACTCGGCGACCATCATTGCTTGTCGAACAAACCCATCTGAATGAGAGAATCAAACGATGACTCAGCGTGCAGTACTCGCCGGCGGCTGTTTTTGGGGCATGCAGGACCTCATTGGCAAACTGCCAGGTGTGAAACAAACCCGTGTCGGCTACACCGGCGGTGACGTGCCCAATGCGACCTATCCCAATCATGGCACGCATGCCGAGGCCATCGAAATCCTGTTTGATCCGGAGCAAGTTAGCTACCGCCAAGTGCTGGAACTTTTCTTCCAGATCCATGACCCCACCACGTTGAACCGGCAAGGCAATGACCGCGGCACATCCTACCGGTCAGCGATCTACTATGTCGACGATGCGCAGCGTCAGGTTGCCATCGATACCATTGCCGACGTGAACGAGGCCGGAGTTTGGCCCGGCAAAGTCGTCACGCAAGTGGAGCCGGTGAGCGATTTTTGGGAAGCGGAACCAGAGCACCAGGACTACCTAAAACGCATCCCGAATGGTTACACCTGCCACTTCCCTCGCCCTGATTGGGTCCTGCCCAAGCGTGACTAAGCGACAAGCGGAAAATAAGTGGCCGAACGCTCCGCAGTCGGAATAGTCGACCGCGGAGCGTTCGACCACCATTTCAGACAGTAATTTCCCGCTCGCTCCTAGGTTCCTATCCGAGAACCACTAGCTACGCCCGCCAGAGCGTAGCGATTCCGCTGTCTGGCGACGGCAGCTGCGATCGCTTTTCGGTTTTCGGATCGGCTCGAAAGCGTCCCAGGCGGAGCACCACTACCGACCATTCGCTCGTGTCACTTGCGGCGACAGCGACTCAAAACGCTCCAACCATGACGCTGTGATCGCCTGGGCCATGGTCACGTCGGATGATTCACGCAACTGCTGGGCGGTTTGCCCCCAATAGAAACTGACCCAACCGTCGGCGATCGCTGCCGACTGTGAAACAAATTCAGCGAGTTCGTCTTCCGAGCATTTCATCGGAAACATTTCTTCAATCACCAACGGCTTGCCGACGTCGTATTGCTGGAGTGCTTCGATCGCCCCCTCGACTTTGCCTTTCTCGGGATAGAAATGCACTGCTGCAAAGTCCAATCGCTCACCGACTTCGGGCGAGTAAAACAACGGTTTCCCACCACCGAAGACAAACACCCATGGGATCACACCAACGGTCACCAGGTGTTGGGTGTCGTGTTTTTCGATTGCGTCGACCATCCTGTCGACCCACGCTTTGGCAACCTCTTGGCGGGACCGACCGGCCAGATCGAGTGTCAACCGCTGAACGAAAAACATGCCCCCCAGTTCCCCCCCCAGCCATTCGGTCTCCGGTTGGCCGCCCGCCAAGATAGGTTCATTCATCAGGTCGTAGCAGAACACCGCGGGGCTGTCGTGACAAACCGCTGCCACCGACTCCCAAAAGAACGCTTGCGTGCCCCAGCGTTCCTGCTCGCTCTGGCGGTCGTACCACGCCGGGACGTTCGATTTGTGGTAGCACGCTAATCCGGTAATATCGAGGTACAAACCGGTGCGTTCGGCAAGCGCCAGCAATTGGCTCAGTTGATCCAGTGCCGCTTGATTGGCTCGGCCGGGTGCCTCTACAAATTTGCCGAGCTGCAGATGGATACGCACGCAATTGGCGCCAAGCGATTTGATCTCGGCGAAGTCCTCGACCACCTCTTCCCAGCGGTCGATCCAGTATTCATCGAGCAATTCTCCTGACGAGTTGTGATCGTAGTTCACTCCCCAGATCACAAAACGCTCGTTTGCATCCCCGCGAACGAAATGCGTCCCGTCGGAGGAGACACCAATGGGCTGAGAGATCTGAGCGAGGAGGGGCGAGGTAAAGCACCCCACGATAGCGAGCAGTATCAATCGCATGAGTTTCTCGGTCGTGGTTTTGGGGTTTGGGTGAGCGGCACTCCAACGCATCCGTGCGGATCAGACACCTATCGTATCACTTCGCCGGCGCCTCGGACGACGAAAAAGGTAGCGACCAGGGACAGATCGAGGGGCAACTTGGCGATCGCGGCCCCCAGCCGCGCTGAGGGGAAAACGAGCACGAACCCAACGGGCGAACCCAACGGGCCACCCAAACACCCCCACTTCGGTTTGGCCCATCATTTGCTTTCCATGCGATGGACCGAGATATCTCAACGGCAAATAGCATCTCTGTTTAAAAATGATGCGTTTTCCGTGCGAATTCCCCGTAACAACCGTTAATCGCAGGCAGATGCATGCCGACCGCCTCACAAACATTGCATGCAAGATCTTGCACACTTCAACCATCGCTTGCAGACCCTACCTTTTTTTTGCAGACCACTTCCTTGCACAGTGAAAACCGTCACTCGATTGCAGACCTCGCCCGGACACATTTCGCAGTGATCGCAATCAGAGCGCAGCGGAGTATTCCGAAGACGGGTCCATCCCGCTGTGTCACGAAGGGCTATGAGGACCTCTGACACGAGCTGATCTCCTCGCCCCTCCCCCTCCGATCTGCCAAGTGACCCGGGCCGCGACCCGGCCAGCAACCCTCAAGTATCCAATCATGAAAATCGCACCCTTCCCAGTATTCATCATCCTGTCCTTAGTCCTCTGCCTCCCTGCATGTGACAAGATCGAACAGCTCAAGGAACAATACACTGGGGGACATTCGAGCGGCGAGGGCGAGCATGCCGAGGGCGAGCATGCCGAGGGAGGCGAAGAGGAAGAGGAGCTGGCACATAAGATCGTGGTCACCAGCCCGATGCGTGAGGATGTCGTCAGCACGCAAGAGTACGTCTGCCAGATTCACTCGTGGCGACATATCGAGGTTCGCGCGCTCGAGGGTGGCTATCTCGAAAAGATCTTGGTGAAAGAAGGCGAGCTGGTGAAGCAGGATGATCTGCTATTCAAAATCTTACCGATTCTGTATGAAGCCAAGTTAGATGCGGATATTGCCGACGCCGATCTGATGCGAATCAAGCGAGACAACACCCAACGGCTGTTCAAGCAGAATATCGTCGCTCAGCCCGAAGTGGCACTGGCCAATGCCGAGCTTGCCAAGGCGGAAGCCAAGGTGAAATTATCGCAGGCTGAATTGAATTTCGCCAATGTGAAGGCACCGTTTGACGGCATCGTCGATCGTCAGTACCACCAACCGGGCAGCTTAATCTCGGAAGGAGATGTATTGACGACTCTGTCAGACAATTCCTTGATGTGGGTGTACTTCAACGTTCCCGAGGCTCGATATCTGGAATACCAGACGACCACCAAAAATGACGAACTGACTGTTCAGCTTCGGCTTGCCGATGGCAATATTTTTGAACACGACGGCGAAATCGGTGCAATCGAGGCTGACTTCAATAACGAAACAGGGAACATTTCCTTTCGTGCTGACTTTCAGAATTCCGACCGTCTACTGCGTCATGGCCAGACCGGCACCATTCTACTGAGCCACGTTGTCAAGCAGGCCCTCGTCATTCCGCAACGGGCGACCTACGAAATCCTGGCCAAGAAATATGCATTCGTCGTTGGTGAGGATAACATCGTACGCCAACGAGACATCACCATTGCGAGTGAAAAAGATGACATCTACATGATCGAAGATGGTCTCGATATTAACGACCGAATCATTCTGGAAGGGATTCGGCAGGTTCGCGACGGCGATAAGATTGAATACGAATACGAGTCTCCTGAAGACGTGATGAAGCACTTGAAATACCACGCTGAATAATCACCGCTGCCGCACTGGGCTCGCGTCTGAGCCCAGTGAACTTAACGTTTCCTGATCGCCTCGTGACTCCGGCTACCACGCCACCATTCCATCATGTTTGCACGCATTCTCCACCGGCCAGCCTTGGCCATTGTCATCTCGCTCGTGATCCTGTTTCTGGGAGGTCTGGCGATCATAACGCTGCCGATTTCTCAGTTCCCCTCGGTCGCGCCACCAAGTGTCATCGTCTCTGTCTCCTATCCTGGAGCGAGTGCAAAGATCTTGGTGAACTCGACGCTGGTGATCATGGAACGAGCCATCAACGGCGTCCAAGACATGCGTTACATGAGTTCTGCTGCTACCAGTGCAGGAGAGGCAACGATCCAGATCATTTTCGAGCCCGGTACGGACCCGAACGTGGCGGTGCTGAACGTCAACAATCGGATTCAAATGATCCGGAACCAACTCCCGCCGATTGTGGAGCGTGAAGGCATCATCGTTATGCAGAATATGACGAGCATGTTGATGTATGTGAACATTTTCAGCTCGGATAAAAACGTCGATCAGAATTTCCTTTACAACTACACGTCCAGCAACATCCTGCCGGAGGTGTATCGAACGCCTGGGATCGGTAGCGCAAAAATCCTAGGTAATCGCGCCTATGCGATGCGGGTCGAACTCAACCTAGAACGCATGCGTGCCTATAAGATCTCTACTAAAGATGTCATGGAGGCGATTCAAGAACAAAGCATGATTGGCTCGCCCGGACGACTGGGGCAAGCAACAGGAACCACGTCACAAACGGTCGAGTATGTATTGACCTGGATCGGCCGGTACAACAAGCCGGAGCAGTATGCGAATATCATCTTACGGTCCAATCCCAAAGGGGAGATTCTGCGGATAAGAGACGTCGCGAAAGTCACGTTGGGTTCATCGTTTTACGACCTTTATTCCGACCTAGACGGCTTGCCCTCGGCAGCTATCGTTCTCAAGCAGACCCCGGGTTCAAATGCCACGGAGATCATTGACAAGGTCAAAGAGAAACTCGAGGAGATGAAGAAATCATTTCCACCGGGCATGGACTATGCCGTCACCTATGATGTTTCTCGCTTCCTCGACGCATCGATCGAGAAGGTGCTGCATACTTTGCTAGAGGCCTTTGTGCTCGTGTCGTTGGTCGTCTACCTATTCTTGGGAGACTTCCGAAGCACGCTGATTCCCACACTGGCCGTTCCCGTCTCGCTGATCGGAACGTTCTTCTTCATGTTGATGTTCGGCATGTCGATCAACCTGATCACGCTCTTTGCATTGGTGCTTGCGATCGGGGTGGTGGTCGATGACGCGATCGTGGTGGTCGAAGCGGTGCATGAGAAGATGGCTGCCAAGCATATGTCGCCGTATGCGGCAACGAGAGAGGTGATGCACGAAATCAGCGGCGCCATTATCGCCATCACGATGACGATGACAGCGGTGTTCATCCCCGTGACATTCATGCCCGGTCCGGTCGGCGTGTTCTATCGCCAGTTCGGCCTGACCATGGCCATGTCCATCGTGCTCTCCGGTGTGGTAGCCCTCACGCTCACGCCCGTGCTCTGCGCGATGATTCTCAAACCGCATACTCACGGCCACCAAGAACAGCACGGTTTGGTCGGATTCACCAACCGCTCAATCAAAAGGATGTTTGGCAGTGGCGCCGATGTCATGCGGGGAATATTGGCCGTGCTGTTCGGTGCGGCCGCGGGCATCGGACTTTTCTATCTGCTGCATGTAGAGTTTTTGCACGAATTGGTCGCCGAGCAGATCGAAGTTACTCCGACGAAGGAAATGGTAATTGCGGCCGTCTTCGGCGTGCTGTTCGCCTTCACTGTGCGATCAGTGCTGTCGGGCAGTGAACCGGGCGAGCAAAAGAAACGTGGACCGCTGGGAATCTTCCTGCACGCATTCGACCGCGGCGTCGAGGCGGTGACAGGAGGCTATGCCGCCATCCTGCGGCGGATCGTGACGCGACGCCTGGTGACAATGATCCTCATCGGTGCCTTCGCGTACGGGATCGTCTTCGTCAATACAGTGTTGCCGAGCGGTTTTATTCCGCTCGAAGACCAGGGCATGATTTATGGAATTGTTCAGACACCGCCCGGCTCGACACTCGAATACACGAACTCAAAGTCACACGAGTTGGCAGAGATTTGTAAAGCCATTCCAGAAGTTACGTCGGTCTCGTCGCTGGCCGGCTACGAGGTTCTGACCGAAGGGCGGGGGTCCAATGCCGGAACGTGTATTATCAACTTGAAAAACTGGTCTGATCGCGAACGGACGTCCAAGGAAATCATTGAAGAACTCGAAGAAAAAGGAGCGGATATTTCTAACGTGAAGCTAGAGTTCTTTGAGCCGCCTGCGGTTCCAGGCTTTGGTGCGGCCGGTGGATTCTCGCTATGCTTGCTTGATAAAACAAACAGCGATGACTACGAGCGATTCGGCCAGATAACCGATGACTTCATGGCCGCATTGGGCAAACGCAAAGAGATGAAAGGGTTATTCACATTCTTTGCAAGTAACTATCCACAGTACGAGATCAAGATTGACAACGACAAGGCGATGCAGAAAGGCGTGTCAATTGGTGATGCGATGGAAAACCTTTCGATCGTCGTAGGCAGTACCTGGGAGCAAGGCTTTGTCCGCTTCAATCAGTTCTACAAGGTCTACGTACAGGCCTTGCCCGAGTTCCGGCGGTACCCCGAAGATCTTGAAAATCTGTTTGTCATCAACGATAAGGGCGACAATGTTCCGTACTCGGCGTTTATGAAGATCGAGAAGATGCAGGGGCTCAACGAGATCAACCGATACAACCTGTACTTGACCGCAATGATCCAAGGTGCACCCGCCAAAGGCTACAGCACCGGCCAAGCAATCGAGGCAATCAAAGAAGTCGCCGAAGCGACACTGCCAAACGGGTACGGCATCGGCTGGCAGGGTTTGTCCTATGACGAGGCGAGCAAGGGCAACACGGCGATCTATATTTTCTTGATCGTGGTGATTTTTGTGTACCTCGTGCTCGTGGGCCAGTACGAGAGTTTCCTGCTGCCGCTGGCGGTGATCACATCACTACCGGTGGGCCTGTTCGGGTCATTCCTCTTCCTCAAAGCGATGGGACTCGCCAATGATGTTTACTGCCAGATCGGCTTGGTCATGCTGGTCGGTTTGCTGGGCAAGAACGCGATTTTGATTATTGAATTCGCCGTCCAACGCCGGCAAGATGGCCTGTCGCTGATCGAGGCGGGTATTGAAGGTGGGCGATTGCGATTCCGACCGATTCTGATGACCTCGTTCGCATTCATCGCGGGCCTGATCCCTTTGGTCCGAGCCACCGGTCCAGGGGCGATTGGAAACCGCACGATTGGCACCACTGCCGTAGGCGGGATGCTTCTGGGTACGGTGATCGGTGTCTTCTTGATTCCTGGGCTCTATTACATTTTCGCAAAGATGGCCGATGGAAAGACCCTCCTTCGCGATGAACACGACGGACCATTAAGCGAGATTTTTGAAAGCACACCCCACGTGGCGAGTGAAAGCCCACACGAATGAGTCCACGCTTGGATGGCGACCCTCGCCAGAGCGTCGCTACCGCGTCTCCCGACGCACCGATCCTTCCACAGTGACATCCGACGGACCAAAATTCTGGATACCGCCGCCAGGCCTTGAAAATCACGCTTCGCTGGTTCATCGCTGCGAAACGCAGGATAGGACCGGACGGACCAAAAACTCGCTCCAATCCACCTAACCCATCCTCTTGAAAGGGAGCTTTAGGACCTCTCTTTCTATCGAGATTGCGAAGCGTCTCAGGACTATTTTCCACGTTTCGGTTGTGCCGATTGTGACGTTCCGACTCGCTCGTTTCCATGCAAATTAGCCTTACCGCAGGCATGACCGATAAAGACGAATCACCGGTATGGTCGATAGAAGAAACCAGTATCGATCGCTTATATCATGCTGCCGGCCACTGCCGGCAGGCCTTCATGGAGCGACCAGCTCGGAACAATCGTTCAGGTACGGACACCTGAGTAACATTTAGTGATCCGATGAGTTACACGTTTGCTTCGCCAGACGCGACCGAGCAACCAGGAGCTGAAGCTTCTGCGTCAAGACGTCAAGGAGTACAAGGATGAACCCCTTCATGAAATTTACGTTAACGAAGCATAAACATATCGCTCTTACCGCTGCGATAGTGTCAGGCTCCCTCTTGGTCCTGCCCTCGTGCAACATTCCGTCTCTTCGCGGCCCGCAGGCGCAAGCGATGTTGCCGCAAGCCTACCCGGCCGGCAACAACGGTGTCATCAGCGTCGAAACCGACGATGGCGAGAAGAACGATGTGCCGATCGACCCCGCCGACCAGACGCTCGAGCCGACGGGCATGACCAGCCAAGCGGATGATCACCCCGCCACAGGAAAGAGCCCCGATGGCGCGGTCACCTTTGCCAGCTTCCTGAAGAGCAGTGGCGAACTCGACATCAAAGACGACGGGACCGCGGCGGAACTGAGTACGGATGTCGGCACGGCGGTATCGGATGACAACTATCTGAGCACTCGTACCGGCGAGATGGTCTCAGTCGACATCGCTGAACCGATCAGTCCCATCGACGGTATCATCAACCTGAACACCGCGAGCAGTGGTGCCGTGGCGAGCAGTGATGCCACCGCCGCAGTCAACGCGGTCGACAGCTCATTGGACTTGAGCGACGACGACAACGGGACCGTCGATCCCACGGTGCCACCGATCGCGGCAGATGGCACGACGACCGAGCTGGAATTTGATTCGATGAGCATGGACTTCGGTCCAGCGCGGCCACAAAACTCGGCTCTTGCCGGATGGCACGATTTTTTCGAAGACTCGAATCTCTCGGCGCTGATCGCACAGGCCATGACCGGGAACCAGGATCTGAAAATCCTGGCTGAGAATATCCAGATCGCCAACAACCAAGTGCTTGCTCGAAGCGGTGCGTATCGCCCCTTCCTGTCCTTCGGGGGTGGCATTGGGGCAGAGAAACCCAGCCTATTCACACCGTTTGGCGCAGCCGAGGAGCAACTTGATCCACTCCCCGGCGTAGGCTTCCCCGACCCGCTGCCCAATTTCTTGATGGCCGCCGAGCTCTCTTGGCAGATCGACATCTGGAATCAGTTACACAATGCACAGTATGCAGCGTGCCTGCGCTATCTCGGTACACGAGACGGGTGGAACTACGTCGTCACTCGAATGGTCTCTGAAGTTGCCGAGAACTATTACGAGTTGATGGCACTCGATAACCAAATCGCCACTCTTGATATGACCATCGCTCTCCAGAAACAGAGTCTGGAGACTTCCAAGAGCATGATGGCTCAAGCTCGCGGCAACCAATTGGCGGTCCAGCGTTTTGAAGCGGAAGTTCGTAAGAACCAAAGCAACAAGCTCATCATTCAACAACAGATTGTCGAAGCAGAGAACCGCATCAACTTTCTGCTCGGGCGTTATCCTCAGCCCGTCAAACGTTCGTCTGTAAAATACATTGATCTGAATCTACAGGCACTCAGCGTCGGCGTCCCCGCCGATTTATTGAGAAACCGGTCGGACGTTCGTCAAGCCGAGCGAGAGCTGCGAGCCGCGGGGCTGGATATCAAGGTGGCCCGGGCCAACTTCTATCCCACGCTAATCGTAACCGGCGGCGTTGGCTTTGAGGCTTTCAATCCGAAGTACCTGTTCTGGACGCCCGAAGCCTTGATTTATAATCTCGCTGGCGGCCTTGTAGGTCCCTTGATCAACAAGCGGGCGATTCAGGCTGAATACAAGACCGCCAACGCACGGCAACTGCAAGCGGTTTACGAGTACCAACGCACGATCCTGCAGGCCTTCACCGAAGTCACCAACTACATGACGAAGGTGGAGAACTATCGCAAGAGTATCGTGAACAAAAAGCTGCAGTTGGAGGCATTGATTGCGTCCATCGATAGTGCCACCGCGCTCTTCCAGAACGCTCGCGGCGAATATCTAGACGTGCTGCTGGCTCAACGTGACATGAACGAAGCCAAGATGGTCTTGATCGAGACCAAACAGCAACAGCTGACGGCCGCCGTCGACGCCTACCAAGCCCTCGGTGGTGGTGGTGTGCTGGCAGGCTATCAGTGATCCCTTGTCGACCGACGGTTCCGTCCGTCGGGTGAACAGATCGCCCGTCAGTTCGGACGGACGGTGCCATTTGGCTACGCTTGGTTGTTCAGAGCGTAGCGATGTTGGAGCGACTCGACGTCCATCTCTTTTTCGCGGACCGCCCACATGGCGCGGACGGCCGCTTCGGCAGCCGCCAGGGTGGTGATGCAGGGAACACCGTGCTGGACGCCGGCGGCGCGGATTTTGCCCTCGTCGGTGCGTGCCCCCTTGCCGCTTGGAGTGTTCAGAATCAACTGCACGTCATCGTTCTTGAGATAGTCGATAAGGTTGGGATGCCCTTCGGCGATCTTCTTAACTTGCGTGACCGCGATCCCGGCTTCGGTGAGTCGCAGCGCGGTGCCCTCGGTGGCGAGCAGTTCAAAACCGAGTTCACTCAGTGCTTTGCCCAACTTGACGACGTCGTCTTTATGCCGTGCTGAGAGAGAGAGAAAGATCTTGCCCGATTCAGGCAGGACGGTGCCCGCGGCGAGCTGGCTCTTGGCAAACGCCATCGAGAACACTTCGCTAATCCCCATCACTTCGCCGGTGCTCCGCATCTCCGGGCCGAGCACGATGTCGACGCCCGCAAATTTCCGGAATGGGAACACACTCTCTTTGATCGAGACGTGGCGGGGAATCGGCTCTGTCGTGACGCCGAGTTCGGCGAGCGTTTTGCCGGTCATGACCTTGGTAGCGATCCCTGCGACGGGAATCCCGGTGGCTTTGGCAACAAACGGCACCGTTCGACTGGCCCGCGGATTGACTTCGAGAATGTAGACCTGTGGCCCGTCAACTTCGATCTTGACGGCAAACTGGATATTCATCAGTCCCACCACATTCAGCCGAGCGGCGAGTTTCCGCGTCGCGTCACGGATGTCGGCGAGCACGGGTTGCGTCAAACTAAACGAGGGGATGCAACAGGCCGAATCACCGGAGTGCACGCCAGCCTCCTCGATGTGCTCCATGATGCCCATGATGACACAATCGGTGCCGTCACTGATCGCGTCGACATCGACTTCGGTAGCGTCTTCGAGGAACCGGTCGATGAGCACGGGTTGTCCATCAGCGACAATGAACGCTTCGGCGACATACCGCTCGAACTGAGCCCGGTCATAGCAAATTTCCATGGCGCGTCCCCCAAGCACAAAACTGGGCCGAACCAGTGCCGGATATCCGATCCGTTTCGCTTCGATCCGCGCCTCTTCCATATTGCGAGCGATGCCCGCAGGCGGTTGCCGAAGCCCCAGTTCGTTGATCAGACTTTGGAATAGCTCGCGATCTTCGGCAGCATCGATCGTGTCCACGCTCGTACCGATAATTGGGATCCCCGACTCCTGCAAACCACGAGCAAGGTTCAGGGGTGTCTGCCCGCCGAACTGCACGATCACGCCATCGGGCTGCACTTCATCACAGATATTGAGCACATCCTCGATCGTGAGCGGTTCAAAGAACAGCATATCGGAGGTGTCGTAGTCCGTCGAAACCGTTTCCGGGTTGCTGTTGACCATGATCGATTCGATGCCGAGTTCCTGCAGCGCGAACGAGGCGTGACAGCAGCAGTAATCGAACTCGATACCTTGGCCGATGCGGTTGGGACCGCCACCAAGAATCATGATCCGTTTCTTGTCGGTTTTGGGCGGGACTTCCGATTCGGACTCATAGGTACTGTAGAAGTACGGCGTGAAGGCTTCGAACTCGGCCGCACAGGTATCAACACTCTTGAAGACGGGCCGAATATTTTGAGCGAGCCGGTGGCTGCGGACCTTCAATTCAGTGGTTCCCGTCATGGCCGCGATATGCCGATCGGAGAAGCCTCGTCGTTTGATGTCGCGAAGTTTTTCGGCATCGATTTTCTCAAGCGAGCCGAGCGCCGTGATTTCGTTCTCGATCTCGATCAGGTGCATCAAGTGCTCGAGGAACCATTCATCAATGTGCGTCAGGGCGTGGATATCCGCGACGCTCATGCCGGATTTCATGGCGTAGCGAATGTAGAAAACGCGTTCGCTACCCGGGGTGCTGAGTTTGGCCCGAATTTCGTCACGATCAGGCTGCTCGTCGGTGCCCCACTTATCCTTCGGGTCGCTGCCGAAGCCGAACGCACCGACTTCGAGGCCACGGAGTGCCTTTTGGAATGATTCTTGGAACGTGCGGCCGATGGCCATTGTCTCGCCAACGCTCTTCATCTGCGTCGTCAGCGTGGCGTCGGCTTCGGGGAACTTTTCGAAGGCAAAACGCGGTATTTTGGTGACGACATAATCGATAGTGGGCTCGAAACAGGCCTTGGTCTTCTGCGTGATGTCATTGGGCAACTCCCACAGGCGGTATCCGATGGCGAGTTTGGCTGCAATTTTGGCAATCGGAAAACCGGTCGCTTTGCTGGCCAGGGCACTGCTGCGGCTGACCCGTGGATTCATCTCGATCACGATCATGCGCCCGGTGTCCGGCTCGATCGCAAATTGGATATTGCTGCCACCCGTTTCCACGCCGATTTCGCGGATCACGGCCAGGGACGCATCTCGCATCCGCTGATATTCTTTGTCGGTGAGCGTTTGGGCGGGGGCGACGGTGATGGAGTCGCCCGTATGCACGCCCATGGCGTCAAAGTTTTCGATGCTGCAGATCACGACAACGTTATCGTCGCAATCGCGCATGACCTCCATCTCGTACTCTTTCCAGCCGATGATGGATTCTTCGATCAAGACTTCGGAGACCGGCGATTGATCCAGCCCGTTTTGCACCAAGGCATCGAAATCATCTTTATTGTAGGCGATTGCCGATCCTGAACCGCCCATGGTGAACGAGGGCCGAACGACAGCCGGGAGGCCGACTTTGGCGAGGGCGGCGCGGGCCTCGATGAGAGAATTGACCGTGAAGCCCGTACAGACATCGAGACCAATTTTCTCCATGGCCTCCTTGAACTGATCGCGTTCCTCGGCCTTGGCGATCACCTTGGCGTTGGCGGCAATCATTTCAACGCCGTATTTTTCGAGCACGCCTTGGGCATCGAGTTCCATGGCGATGTTCAAGGCCGTTTGCCCGCCGAGGGTGGGCAGGAGCGCGTCAGGGCGTTCCTTCGCGATGACTTTCTCGACGATCTGCCACGTCAGCGGCTCGATGTATGTCGCATCCGCGGTCGCAGGGTCGGTCATGATCGTGGCCGGGTTGCTATTGACCAACACGACTTCGTAACCCTCCTCGCGGAGTGCCTTGCAGGCCTGCGTGCCCGAGTAATCAAATTCGCAGGCTTGGCCGATCACAATCGGCCCGCTGCCGATAAGGAGAATTTTTTTGAGGTCGTCGCGTCGCGGCACAGTCGTGGATTCCAGAAAGCGAGTCAGGAGAGGTGACCAAATCTCGCGGAGGATAGCACGTTTTGTGCTGGGCGCAGAGGACGGTGCCTGCTGCGTTTTGTCGCGGAGCGTCGATTTCCTAGATTTGGGTGGTGTTCACCGTGGGTTGCTTGGCGACAATGGGGCGACGTTTTACCTCGCTGCTGTCCCCGACTCTGAAAAAATTTTTTTCGATGGCTCGTATTCCGATTCTCTACCGTCGCTTTTTTCGGCTGTCGCCCCCGTTTCGGGCCGCAACGCTGCTATTGGCGGTCGGTGCAGGGGGACTGGTCGTGGGATGCCGAGAATCAGCGCCCGAATTTGAACACGATCGGGTGCGGGCGATGTCCTTGGAAATTTCGCGGGATGTGCCGACCGAGGCGGCGATGGAGGACGTCGCCGCCGCGGTGGATAAGTTGTTCGGAACCCCTCAATCGCCGAACTGGCCACGGAACTGGATGAAAACGGAGGCCGAGCGCAATCTGGTATCGCTCGAGCAACTCACCGTCGCAGCGGGTGGCGTGACGAGCGATCAAGCGAACGTGCATACGGGGCTATACCAAGAGCACTGCGTGATCTGTCACGGCATTTCCGGTAGCGGCACAGGCGCGGCCTCGCGGTTCCAAGTGCCCTATCCACGCGACTTCCGGGTCGGCACCTTCAAGTGGAAATCGACGGCGAGATCTGAGAAACCGACCCGCTCCGATCTGGCTCACCTGCTGGTGACCGGCATCCCGGGAACCCCCATGCCCAGCTTCCGCACCCTGCCGTCGGCCGATCGCGAGGCATTGGTGGACTACGTGATCTATCTGGCGGTGCGAGGCGAAGTCGAACGGGAACTATTGGCCTTCGCCGTGGACATGCTGGATTACGACGAGGGGCCGCCGCCACAGGACCTCCGAATTCAGGTGCGAGATTCGCACGTGGGAACGGACATCGACGAATCGATCGACGTGAATCAGCTCAGCGAAGGCGAACAGACCATTGCCGCAGTGATCAACGATGTGGTCCAACGCTGGGTCAGTGCCGCGTCGTCGCCGGTCCCGCCACGACCACCCCTTGAGGGCGAAGCGCTCGCCGAATCGATCGCCCATGGCCGCGAACTTTTCAATGGCCCCATCGCGGGCTGTGCTGGCTGCCACGGCCAAGACGGTGTCGGCGGCTTGCCATCACTGGACTATGACGACTGGACGAAAGAATTCACGACCCGAATCGGGATCACCCCCGAGGACTCGGAGGCCGTCAAGCCATTCCGCAAGGCGGGGGCACTGCCACCGCGGAAAATCGAACCCCGCGTGTTGGCGGACGGTTTGTTTCGCGGCGGCGATGATCCCGATACGCTCTACCGCCGCATTCATTTCGGCATTGCTGGAACACCGATGCCGGGCATCGAGATCCGCGACGCCACGCAAGAATCGACAGGCCTCACGCCACGTGACGCGTGGGATCTTGTGAATTTTTTAGAAGAGAAAAAGGAAGAATAAGGGTGAAGAAGGAAGTCAGGGTTCAGGGTTCAGGGTTCAGGGTTCAGGGTTCAGGGTTCAGGGTTCAGGGTTCAGGGGAGAGAAACGGGGTGGAGGCAAATGAGTTTTCAATCGTTTGAAGATTTAATCGTTTGGCAACGCGGTAGACGATTGGCGGTGGATGTCTATGTTGAGTTGCGTGAGTGTCGAGATTTTGGCTTACGCGACCAAATGCAGCGTGCGAGTGTTTCCATCGCCTCAAATATTGCAGAAGGTTATGAGCGTTCACCGAAAGACTTTGCAAGATTTCTTGCGATTGCCATTGGCTCGTCCTCTGAGTTGCGAACGCAACTTTACATTGCAGCGGATCTCTCGATAGTGAACGGCGAAACCGCTGCTGGATTGATCGACGAAACGAAACAACTCAACCGCATGATGCGTGCCCTCGCGAAAAAGCAACTCGAAAAGAAAATGGAAAAGAGTTCAGAGAAAGGAGGGTTCAGGGTTCAGGAAGAACTGAGCGCCTACAATGAATACGACCCAACTCTAACCCTAACCCTCCCCCCCAACCCCAACCCTGAACCCTGAACCTCTTCCCCCACCCTTTCCCCTCCCTTCCCCCTCCCTCCTGAACCCTGAACCCTCTTTCCTCTGAACCCTTCACAATGCGCGATACCTTTCGAAGTTTTGGTGCGATTACCGGCCTGGCCCTGGGCCTGGGCCTGATGTGGTTGCTGGGGTGGGGAGGGATGGTGCCGGCCGCGATTTTCGGTGCAGGCGGGGCTGTGCTCGGTGGGATGAGCGGCGAGCGGATTGCCGATCGAGGGGGCCGCCCCAAGTGACCACAACGACTTCAACAACGAGCTCAACACCGATTTCCGCGACCGCCTACAGCACTCCGTCCGCCGAACTTGCGGATACGGCGGCGATTGCTTCGCCGTGGCCGCGGCGATGGGCATGCACGTTGGTCGTGCTCGTATGGCCGTTGATCTGGGTCGGCGGCTTGGTCACGACCTATGACGCGGGCATGTCGGTCCCGGATTGGCCGGGGACCTACGGCTATAACTTGTTTTTGTACCCCTTGTCGACGTGGTTGCTGGGACCGTTCGACTTGCTCATCGAGCATGGCCACCGGTTGCTCGGCGCCCTGGTGGGATTCGTCGCGATTATTTTTTTGATTGCCGCATGGCGAGGCGATCAACGCCGCTGGGTAACAGTGCTGGCGGCGGGCGTGTTACTGGCGGTGATCGGTCAGGGTGTGTTAGGTGGGATGCGGGTCACGATGAGCGCACGGTTGCTGGCGATGGTGCACGGCTGTACCGGACCGTTGTTTTTTGCGTTGTGCGTCGTGGCGGCATGCGTCACGGGGCGGCGTTGGCAGCGTGGTTCCGTATTGACCGCTGCGGGCGCGGGGCAAGACAGTGAACGCACGCCCGACGGGACACGAGAAACGCCGGTCGCTGTGAATCGCTCGCCTAGCATGGCGTGGCCGGTTCTGCTGCTCGCCGTCGCATATTTACAGATTTTACTGGGGGCACAGCTACGGCATGCGTTGCCGACATCGAGTCCCGGCATGTTTGCCCATACGGCGATGACCCACGTCGCGACAGGGATTTTCCTATGGCTCCTGACGTGGGTTGTCTGGAATGTCATGCGGGGGTGCGGCGATTTGACGCTTTCGCGTCCTGCGGCAGGCTTGGTATGCTTTGTCGCCCTGCAGTTACTGCTCGGCGCGGGGACCTGGATCGTGAACTACGGATACCCATCCCTTTTGGAATGGTTACCTGGCAGCACTTCGTACCGACTGGCGTCGAAAGACCTGCTCGATGCTTGGATTGTGACAGGCCACGTGGCGATGGGGTCGCTGATTTTGGCCATTTCGACTCTATTGGCCGTGCGGCTGCGACGTCGTCGCTGGGTGTTGGCACAATTGCCCGCGTGATCGGTTTGCTCATCGGGCGCTGGCGTCGGGCGTGCGACCGAGCAAGTCAGCCGGAACGGGCTGACACACTTTTTTTCTTCAATGAACTCTTCTCTTGACGGGGCCGCTCATGGCGACCGATTGCCGCGAATCGTCGACCGCTCTCTTGGATGAACCTCCCGTGATGCCCGACGATTCCGTGATGCCCGACGAGCCTGAAATGGCTGGGGAGCCGGTAGCGCCCGGCGCGATGGACCGCTCGATCGATACTGTATCGAGCCCATCGGTTGACATCCAAACGGGAACCGCCGCGCCATCAACAGCGAAAAAGCCCCAGCGAGAACGTGAGCCGACGATGATGGGTGACTTCATCGAGCTGACCAAACCGCGGATCGTGACGATGATTCTGGTCACGACGGTAGCCTCGGCCTGGATCGGCATGGCAGCTCCGGCGGGCGTGATGCTGTCGATCGGTGCTTGGCTGATCCTGTTGGTCGGCACAGGCTTGGTTGCTGGCAGTGCAGGGGCAGCGAACCAGGTTTGGGAACGGTCCATTGACCCGTTGATGCAGCGTACCGCTTCGCGTCCGCTGGCGTCTCGTCGGATGTCGCCGGCCACCGGGGTGGCGTTCACCTCAACCTTGGGTTTGCTCGGCACGGCACTGCTGGCATGGCGGTTTGGTGCCGCCCCGGCACTCGTTGGCGTGGCGACATGGATCGCTTATGTGCTGATCTACACGCCGATGAAAACGCGGACGGCTTGGAATACGACGGTCGGCGCGATCGCCGGGGCGATGCCCGTTTTCATGGGATATACCGCCGCGGGCGGACTGATGACCGACGTGGCGGGTTGGATGCTGTTCGGCGTATTGGCCTGTTGGCAGTACCCACACTTCATGGCCATCGCCTGGCTGTGCCGCCGACAGTACGCCGAAGCAGGTTTTCAGATGACCACAACGGTCGACCCGAGTGGCCGCAGTGCTGCTTGGCAGAGCATCGTGGGTGCCATCGCGTTGGCGGCTTGCGGCGTGATCTTATGCATGGCTCCGGCGGGCGAATTGATCCTCTCGGCGGCCAGTTTTGTGACGTCTTTCCTGGTCATTGTGGCAACTTGGCCCTTATTGGCCGCCGCCGTTCGGTTTGCGGGCCAGCCTGATGACCTGCGGGCTCGCAAGATGATGCGTTGGTCGCTGGTCGTGTTGCCGGCGGTGTTGCTTGTGATGACGCTACGCATGATCGGACTGTGATCACAATGGACGCGAACCCTCAAACGATTCCCAGCGCGGCAGTATCGGTCCTGGGTCTAAGCCATCGCTACGGCCCGACGCTCGCGCTGGACGACTTGGACCTGAGCGTCAGCGGCGGTGAAATTGTAGCCGTGCTCGGTAAGAACGGCAGTGGCAAGACAACCCTGTTCCGTCTCTTGAGCACGTTGCTGCCGGTGCAACAGGGCCGCATCTCGATCGCTGGTGCCGATGTGAGCAGCGAGACGATGGCGGCACGCGGTCGGCTCGGCATCATTTTTCAGTCACCGAGCTTGGACATCAAACTCACCGTCCTTGAAAACCTACGCTGCCAGGGTGCCCTCTACGGATTGTCCGGCGATCGGTTGCGAAATCGCTGTGATGAATTGCTGAAACAATTTACCCTCGAAGATCGCCGCGACGAGTTTTGCCAAACCCTGTCAGGCGGCCTGAAACGACGTGTCGAACTCGCCAAAGGATTGCTGCACCGCCCGCCCGTGATGCTGCTCGACGAACCGAGCACGGGACTGGACCCGTCGGCCCGGTTGGCGCTGTGGGACGCCCTGGAATCACTCGCGGCCGAAGGCGTTGCGGTGATGTTAACGACGCACTTAATGGACGAAGCCGCCAAGGCGTCTCGGGTCGTGCTGCTCGACGCGGGCCAGAAGATCGCCGACGCGCCGCCGGCAAAACTACAGCGTTCCGTTGGCGACCGCGTCCTGAGCATCGTCGCCGATGACACGTCGAGCGCCGAGGCATACCTGCGAGACGAGCTGCATCTGAATCCGCTGCGCCTTGGTCGCACGCTACGCGTAACGAGCGAGCAATCAGGCTCGCGCGACCTCACCGAGTTGCTCGGCCCCATCGCTGAGCGACTCGGCGATGGCGTCGAATCGATCTCGATCGGCCGAGCGAGTCTCGAAGATGTCTTCGTCGCCATGACCGGCAAGGCGTTTGAGGACGCGGGGTGAACAACACCGCAGGCGAACAGCGTGTTGTTCACCGCAAAGCGGTCCAAGACGGTAGCCGGCGGTCGCGTTAGCGCACCGCCGGTAGACAAAACAAATGACGACCGACCCCGAAGGTGGTTGCACAACACGGCGGCGTCTGCGACCCCTTCGGGGGCCAATTGGTGGAAACACGTACTATCCGGTGGTGCGCTGCCGCGACCACCGGCTACCATCTGCGATGCCTTCGTCATCAATATGTAGGTAACCGACAGGGCTGACGCCCCAGGAATCAGGCCACTGCGGGCACCTCACTACTGTTCACTCGCCGCACGCCTGCCCGTTCCATCTCATCGATGGCTCGCTCGCAGTCACCTGCGTGCAGATCCACCCCGCGACACCCGTCGTCGATTAAATAGGTGGTCAATCCTAGTTTTGCGGCGTCGATCGCGGTCGCGCCGACACAGTAGTCGGTGGCCAAGCCCATCACGTAGACGTCTTGGACGCCCATGCGTTGCAGGTAGTCCGCCAAGCCCGTTCCCACCGCGCCACCATTGTCAAAAAAACCACTGTAGCTGTCTCGCCTGCGATCGGTGCCCTTTGGGAATACTTTCGTGATCAGAGCGGATTGCAATCGAGTAGGGAACTCGCTACCGCGCGTTCCCGCCACGCAGTGAACGGGCCAGAGGACTTGGGGCAGACCGTCGAGATCAACGAGATCGCCTACGGACTTCCCGGCATGCTCGCGTGCGAAGCTCAGATGGTTGGGCGGATGGCAATCTTGGGTCGCGATGACGATGTCGAAACGCGGCATTAAACGATTGGCGATCTCGATAACCTCGTCGCCGCGCGGTACCGCGAGCGCGCCGCCAGGCAAAAAATCATTTTGGAGATCAACCAGAATCAACGCGTTCATGCTCGCTCCCGTGCGGCTTGGATCATGTCGGCTTTCAAATCACTCAGTCCTCGTTCCAGCCCCACGGGATACTCGTGCGGGTTTTCAAATCGTTGCACCGCCATAGGCGTCCGGCTCAGTTGATCCCGCACTCGATCACGGATCGCCTGCAGACTCGGTGACTCGCCGACGCGTTCACCGGCCCGGAACACAGGCTGCAATAAATCCGTGGCCTGCATGTCCTTCGCAAAAGTCTTTTGACGAATGGGATCAGCAGGATCCACCATCGTAGCGTCACCGGCGTGATCCCACTTGGTCTGTTCATCGAAAATCATGTCACCTCGATGCTCGGACGCTTGCTCAAACCGGCGGACTTGCAGGATCCCCGGATTGCTCACCTTCGCGGTTTGCTCGGACAGCTTGATGCGAGGTTGCCACACACCGGATTCATCACGAATCGCGCCCAGTTTATAAACGCCACCCAGGGCAGGTTGATCGAATGCGGTGACCAGTTTCGTTCCCACACCCCAAGTATCGATGCGTGCGCCCTGCAGTTTCAAACTGGTGATCAATCGCTCGTCGAGATCGTTGCTCGCGACGATGCTTGCATGGGGAAAACCTGCCTCGTCAAGAATTTTCCGCGCCTCGATACTCAGCCACGCCAGATCACCGGAATCCAATCGAATGCCCAGCATCTCATGGCCGGATGCCCGCAGTCGGTGCCCGACCTCCACGGCACTGCGGACACCCTCGAGCGTATCATAGGTATCGACGAGGAACACGCAATTATTAGGCATCGCATCGGCATACAATTCAAATGCCTCGCGTTCGCTCGGGAACGTCATCACCCAGCTGTGAGCATGTGTCCCGACGACTGGCATTCCATACAATCGACCTGCCATGACATTTGACGTCGCTGCACAACCACCAATGAAGGCGGCCCGTGACGCCGACAACGCGCCATCAATCCCCTGCGCCCTCCGCAATCCGAACTCGATCACACGATCAGACGCCTGGGGTAAAAACACTCCTGCTGCCGAGCAAACCCGTGCCGCTTTGGTGGCGATCAAGGTCTGGAAATTGATCAGATTCAACAGCGGCGTTTCGACGAGCTGGCACTGCAAAATTGGCCCCGTCACTCGCAATATAGGCTCATGCGGGTAGACCGTGGTACCTTCGGCAACCGCGTCGAGGTCGCACGCCCAACGCAGTTCACCCAGATAGTCGAGGAACGCGTCCTCAAAGAGTGGCTGCTTGTCGGCACCGGTGAGCGTTCCCAGATAGCTCAAATCCGGAGAGTCAAATCGCAGCTCCTGAAGATACTCCACTGCCGTTTGCAATCCGCATGCGATGGCGTACCCACCCTCAAACGGAGCCTTGCGAAAGAAGAGGTGAAACACGGCCTCCCGTTCGGCCAGCCCCTGTTTCCAATACCCGTAGGCCATCGTGAGCTGGTAAAGATCGGTCAACAAAGACAAGGACGGTCGATAGAGTTCGTTGAGTCGATTCATGTTTATGTCGCAATTGAGCAAACGTTTTTAGTCACGACAGTCTACCGAGGTTTGGGTTCACCGAGCGGCCGCGTCGTGCTCATGAAATCAAACGGCGGCCCCCTACCTGCAAAACTTTTCACCATGATATGCAACAATCTGCACAGGCAGCTCGCTGAGTGCTTTTTTTGTTGATAAAATATCGAGTGAGTAGCCGACCACCCCATGGCAGCCGCCCCATGTTTCGGGCGGCATTGGTGTCCCATTGGGTAGCGGCTGGTCGCATATTGAGCTCTTGTGAGGGTATTCGGCCCGCAACGTGCTCTCGTGAAGACGGGTTCATGCCATCTCAAAGGTTTCCGGCCACCGGACCGTCAACTCGCCTCGCAACTCACTTCAGCGTTATGCCCCACCCCGATCCGTTTGGCGTCTTGATTGTCGACGACGAACCCAACATTCGATCCGGACTTGCCCGCGGACTCGCTGGGGATGCCGACCATGTCGAGACGGCAGCCAACGCGTCCGAGGCGCTGGCGAAACTTGAGAAGGGCAGTTTCCCCCTCGTGATCGTCGATGTGAGACTGAACTGCGAGATGACGGGGATCGATTTACTACAAAAAATCATCCATTCGCGACCTCAAACCGCGGTGATTGTGATCACGGCTCATGGCACGGTGGAGACGGCCGTCGAGGCCATGCGGGCCGGCGCATTTGACTTCGTGCTCAAACCTCTCGATCTCAATCTCGTTCGCCAGCAGGTACGTCGGGCCCGCGACCATTTCGACTTACAAATGGAAAACCAGCGGCTGCGCAGCCGTTTAGTTGATTCCGGCGAGATGTCGGAGATTGTCGCGGGAGGGGCTGCGATGCAGGATGTATTTCGGCAAATTCGTCAAGTTGCCGCCACGGAGGCCACCGTCATGATCCACGGCGAAAGCGGGACGGGCAAGGAGCTCATCGCCCGCGCCCTCCACGAACTGAGCGACCGCAGCAAAGGCCCGTTCATTGCAGTCAACCTCGGTGCATTGCCCGAAACGCTGCTCGAAAGCGAATTATTTGGTCACGAGAAAGGCTCCTTCAGCGGCGCCACGCGGCAGAAACCTGGTTGCTTTGAGCAAGCCTCCTCGGGTACGCTGTTTCTCGATGAAGTGACGGAGATGTCGGCCAAGAGCCAAGTCGACTTATTACGCGTACTCGAGACCCGCGGCTTCACTCGCGTTGGTGGCGAGGAGCTCCTACATTCGGATGCTCGCGTCGTCTCGGCGACCAACCGCCCCGTCCAAGACCTGATCGATGATGGCACGTTTCGTGACGACCTTTATTACCGGCTCAATGTCATCCCGATTGAGCTGCCACCGTTGCGAGGTCGCCGCGAAGACATTCCTTTACTCGTTGAACATTTCCTCGAACACTTCTGCACTCGCCACCGCCGCGAAATCAAACGGCTGTCCCCTGAGGCCATGCAAACCATGATCACCGCAGCCTGGCCGGGCAACGTTCGGCAACTTCGCAACGTGATCGAACGCATGGTCATTACGGCCGCTGGCGACGTGATTCATGAGAACGAGTTGCCACCCGAACTGCGTAAAACGGTGAATCCAGTTGCCGCCGCCGCCACGTCGGTCGTCCCGTTAGCCGAAGTGGTTGAGGCCTGTGAGCGACAGGCGATCACCGCGGCTTTGGAAGCGTCGGGAATGCATCGTGAAAAAACCGCCAAAACGCTCGGTATCAGCGTTCGCACCCTGCACTACAAAATGGGCCGATTCGGGCTGCACTAATGATTGACGCTCCCGGGGGGCGCGGTGTTCGGCGGCTCGCCATCGGACTGGCCGTGCTCAGTTGCCTATCGTTTTTCACCACGGCCTGGATTTTCTCCGCCGTCAGTCGCGAACAGGAAATCGTCAGCCAGATCGTCAAACACCTGCCCGAGAGCGATCTCGCGGTGGCTTTGGAACTGAAAGGGGAACTCGTTCTACAGCGCAGCCTATTGCTTTTGCTCGTGATCGATTTTGCCGCTGCAGGCGTCGCACTTGTCTTCGTCGTTCGCGCCTACCTATCGAGTGAGCAATCCCTGGAAGACGTCAAGGTGCTTTCCTCAGACATCCTTGCCAGCATGGATGCCGGAGTCATCACGACGGACCCGGACGGCACGCTCACCAGCATCAACCCACGCGGCGGAATACTGATCGGGCTGCACGACCCAGATCAGCAACAACTCGCTTCGGGGATTGGTCACAATATTAGTGAGATCGGCCTCGAGCACGCGTCGCTGGACGAAATACTTGATGAGACCCGGCGTTTCGGGCACCCCATCCGCGACCGCGACTACTGCATCATTCGAGACGGCCATACCCAGACTCTCCGCGCCGGATGCACGCGGCTCCACAATCGGGCGGACGACGAAATTGGATTCGTCCTGCAGGTCCGCGACGTCACCCAGAAAGCTCTGATGGAAGAACGACTGCGACGCATGGAGCGGTACATGGGACTCGGCTCCCTGGCCGCGGGCCTCCAACATGAGATCAAAAATCCGCTCGCGGCACTGGCGCTCCATATCCAACTGCTCTGCGAACGATTGGCCACCGAAACCGACGACGCCGAAGTCAACGAGTCTCTCAGCATTCTCAATGCCGAAGTCAAACGCATCGGTGACGTGCTCGATGGCTTTCGCAACTATGCGTCCATCAATGACATTGGACGCTCACCTGTCGATGTCGGCGAGCTAGTTGAGAAACTCGTGCGTCTACTTCGCCCACATGCTGAGAAGCAGAACGTTAAGCTTGAGGTGGACCGGTCCAATGAAGAGATTGCATTCATTCAAGCCGATTCGGCACGCCTCGAACAAGTCTTCCTGAATCTGGCCCTCAACGCCATCGCAGCGATGCCCAGCGGTGGTGTCCTGCAATTCGTCATCTCCAGTGAAAACGATGGTATTCGCATCGACGTGATCGATACCGGCAAGGGAATCCCGGCCGACATCCAGTCCCAAATCTTTGACCCTTACTTCACGACCCGTAGCGATGGTACCGGCATGGGCCTCGCCCTCTGCGATAAAATCATCCGCCAACACAACGGCAACCTCGATTTCGAGACGGGCCCCAACGGTACCACCTTCACCGTCCAGCTCCGGTAGCTCACGATGAATTCCAATCTCGACATGTGATAGCAACGCGGGATCAATAACTGGCGTAGTGGATCTTGTTAAGACGCGCCCGACAAAAGTCTCATGCTACCGGCTTCTTTCGTGGGCGAGATGCGTTACCTTTTGCTGTATGGATTTAGCTTTTTTCTTCGAGTGGTCGGTTAGTCAGTGAAAACCATCGAACTACCTACGCAGCAAAGACTTTTCGACCCGTTCGAGGGCGTCATCGGCCCCATGGGGCGAAAGATGATCGACAACGGATGGCAGGGCCTCCTTCGCGACGTGCTCTTGGAGCAGATGCCCATCGGCCTCGTCGGTGAGCATCTCAGTGACGATCAAGGACGACCAACCTTTGAGTTGCACGCGATCATCGCGCTCCTTTGGATCCGTGACTTTCAAGGCTGGACGGTCCCCCAGACCCACGAAGCACTGCTGTTCCGAACCGACATCCAGTACGCACTGAACTTGGAGCCAAGCACCGAAGTCACTCAGCGAACCATTGAACGCTACATCGCTCGAATGCAAAGCAACGAGAAGATCGGTGAGGAGATCTTCGCAGGCGTTACCGACACCCTGCTGCAAAGCATGGAAGTCAAAGTCAAAAAACAGCGTCTCGATTCCACCCATGTGCTCAGCGACATGGCCACCCTGGGACGCGCCCAAATGATCGGCGTGGCACTGCGGCGGTTCTTCAAGAAAGTCGAAAAGCACGACGCTCAGTCTGGTTCGGCTAGGCTGATCGACCGATTTGACGACGAGCTTTTGGCCCGCTACCGCAAGCAATCTGACAGCCGAATCTTTGGCGACGCACGCACTACCGAACAGCGGAAAATTGCGTTGCAGCAAGCCGCCGAAGACCTCTGCTTAATCCTCAATGAATTAACCGAAACCAAGCCGATCTGCGACTGGGACTCCTTCAAACAACTGCAAACGATCTTTAACCAGCAGTGCGAGCTTCGGGAGGAATTCGTCGAAGTTCGCAAGAAAACCGGCGGCCATGTGATCGTCAATCCGTCGGATGCCGACGCCACCTATAGCGGTCACAAAGGAGCCGGATACCAGGTTCAAATCGCCGAGACGTTCAACGAAGACGGCGAGCCGAACTTGATTACTTCGGCCAAAGTCGAAACCGCTGCGGACAACGACGCCGATGCGGTCTCGCCGGTGTTGGAGGACTTGAAAAAGCGAGACGCCATGCCAGACGAACTGCTGGCTGATACCGCTTACGGTGGCGATGCCAACGTCGAGTCGGCTAAGCAAGAAGGCGTCGAATTGGTCGCTCCGGTGCCAGGCTCGAAGAAGTACGATGCTGATGAAATCGGCTACGACCAATTCAAGCTCAACTGCGCCGGTGAACTGGAGTCTTGCCCGGCTGGTCACGCTCCCGAGTCGACCAACTACAACGCCAAAGGCGACTACACTTTCGCACAGATGGATCCCGAGAAGTGCCAGCACTGTCCGCTGCTTGCACACTGCCGCGTTCAACGCAATCGGGACACCGAGCAGCCGACCGGCCGCATTCAATTTACCGGCAGTGCGGTTCGAGCCGACGCGCGTCGTCGCCACGAGCAGAGCGACGAGTTCCGCGATAGGTACCGTTGGCGGTCGGGTATCGAAGGGACCAACGGCTGCCTCAAGCGAATGATGGGCTTGGGTCGGCTCCGCGTTCGCGGCCACAATGCGGTGAAGCTTTCGATCCTACTGAAGCTGGCCGGTTGGAATCTGCTTCGAGCGGTGGCAATGCGCCGCCAGCGAAAGAATTCGCTCCAATTGGCCACTAACTAGGAAAAACAGGGGCAATAGGCGACTAGGACGACGGTTCATGTAGAGCCTGCGACTCCTCGACAGTCAAACCAGGGCCTCCAGAGATCCCCAGCTAAAAACTTTTGCACCACCAAAAAAAGTCGCCCGCAGCAAAGCCACCTAATGTCGGGCGCGTCTTAACAAGATCCACTACGGAAAGTCCGTCACTTATTGTTCCTACCATCCTTATTCATTCGCTGTCACCTATGCCCTCGCTGTCGTATCCCAACTGACGTCGCAGCCGGACGGCGTCTTCATCCGTGACGTGGTAGATATAGATCGAGTATCCCGCCCGCGCGATCGGTTCGAGATGTTGAAAATAAGTGAAGCGAGGTTCCGGGAGCCACTGCGTGCTGCCATCGGGCTGCCAAACGAAAAAGCGATAACCTCGCAGAAAGTTCACGCTGATCGCGTAGTACCCGGGCTGCGGTCCCACATCAGGGTCGTCCATTTTGCGTCCCTGATCTGGCGGATGCATTGGTGGCAGCCGAAAGGGGATGCCCACGTCCGAGGGGCCATAGCTGCCAAAATAGGCGATGCCCAGCGGTTTCGCTTCGGGATGCTGCTGCAGCCAATCGTCGAGGTCTTGCAGATCCTGGCCCCAGTCGATGTTACTGTCGAGCAGATGAGCGTGCCCACCCATCGGCCCACCGGCGAGCTCATGGAAGTACGACAATCCATGAGGCGCGATCCGCACACTGCTCGCTAGAACCGCCAGCACCAGCAGCGAAGTCGTGTACGCGATCGCGCGGTGCCCGGCGGGAAACGACCGAGCCAGCTTGGACACAAAGATGAACGCAAACGGCGCGATCGGCATCGCGTAGCGAACGTGACTGTTCAGCCCTACCTGGGAACTGAGAAATGCGAAATAACACACTGCGGGAATGACGACGAATGCCTCGTTTGCTGCCGAACTCCGGTATCGCCATCCAAACACTGCCGCAAGAATCACCAGCAGGATGGTCCCCATCGGCGTTTTGACCGCCAGTCCATACAGGTAGTAGTACCACCAACCCGTCGGGCTGAAATCTCCGCCCAGGTAGGCGAGTTTTGGATTGCGTTCGAAATTTCTTTTCAGCGTGTCGATGCCGAGAACATAGTCTTCTGGGAAGGGGACCGGGACTCGGTCGAGCCACCCGTCCCGGAAACGATTCCCGATACCATCCTCGCCGCTGAGTGAGCTGCTGGCGAATTCGAAGTCCCCGAGCGGCCGCAGCGATCCTTCAAAGAGATACCCCATATTCAGCACGTACAAGGCTAGCACGAGAGCGAAAAACATCTGAGCAAAGCGAAGCCTACGACCACAGCAGGCACAGTCAGTTCTAAAAATCCAAACGGAGCCAATCAGGGGAATAAAAACCAGCAGCAAGATGGCGTTCATCCGCGTCAGCAACAGCAACCCCAAGCTAAGACCCAACAAGAGCGTGCGACCCATGGTTGGCGCGCTGAGCCATTTCCATAGCATATAAAATACCAGGACGCTGAAAGAGGTTGTCGCAACATCCGAGGTGATGAGTGACGCGTGAGCGGTGATATTCGGATCGAAGCACCACAGACTCAGTGCGAGCAAGCCCGCTCCACGACCATACAAGTCGCTGGCCCAGGAATAGCACACCCACGCCCCCAATAGGCAAAAGGGCAAGCACGCGATGCGGGCCAACGTCATGTAAGCATAAATACTCCGGCCATTGGCGGCGACGAAGCGATGTGCGACGTCAAATACAGGCATCCTGCCCGGTGCAGGCACGTAAGTCCCCCAATCCGTCGAAACATCCGTTGCCAGCAGCGGCAGGGCCGCGACACATCGCACTAAGGGTGGACAAGCTCGATAGAGTTCAAAACGACCGGTTTGCCAGTGGTCGATCCCAGCAGGTAGGTACGCGGATTCATCAAAAGTGGGTGAACATCTCGTTGCGGTCCAGACAACCAGGACGACTTGAATCGCAACGACTCCGAACGCAATAAACGGTATCCGCTTCGAAAACGATTCGGCCATCAGACGTTTCCACAGCTTGACTACTTTGTGTTCTCGACAATGATGATGTCGTCACAGAAATCGGGCCACTGCGTTGACTGCCACTGAGCCAGTTCCTCGCCGGAGACTTCAATCTCCAATTGCTCCACCCGATCCGCTGCCATCATCACGACTTGTGGCATCTCGACGTAGCGGCTGACGTTCAAAATATCGGGAGCGTTGCGATTACGGGCTGGCAAATCAACCAGCGTCAAATCAGCGATGTGATCCTCAAACAGCGATGCGTACAACGCCCACACAGCCGCGTCGCCTGTAGCGGTGAGACGGCGAGGGCGACCGCGAAGTGCGTCGATCTCCGCCGTTGCCTGCAATGCTCGGCGCACGTCAAAGATCTGCATGGACGCGGCCGTTTGGCCCAATAGCATGAACCGCCGCCGGATGTGTCTTCGCGTCTTTTCGTCCGTCGACCACTGCGTAGGACCGACACCGCGGGGAGTGACCCATGCGCAGGTGGAGCCCTTGAGCGTTTCACTCAATGAATTCCACGCCCCCGCATCCGGTTCCACGCTCGATACGATTTCCGGAAACAGATGAGCCAGCGCCGGAGCGATGTCATCCCAACGCTGCTCGTCGAGGACCTTCACGTCGATGGGACTGCTGTCACGCACAGCGCCGTCTCTCGCTGCATCCGCGTGGGTGTCCTCGACGACAAACATGGTCAGTCGATACGGTGATTGCGCGGTGTATTCGATCGCTCGAATCCGCAACGAGCCTTGCTCCGTTTCGGCAATGACTTTTGTGTCGAGAGATACTGAATCGAATTCCGGCCAACCGCGAAAGCACTTGTCTTGCAGGGATTTCATCCAACCCTGACTCAATTTCTGAAACTCATCCTTCGATTCGGGCAGTTCCGCGCCAGAAGCCTTCGGTACAAAAGTTTCTTGAATGGTGGTGACGCGTTCGTCATCAGGCAGTTCCTCGAAAACCTTCAGTTCGCCGGTTTCAAAGTAGGGCGCCGCCACCTTTTCGATCAGAGACTCATCCTTCTTTAAATAGCGATTGAACCAATGGAAAGCGTGGACTCGCAGATTTTGCGTATCGAGGTGAGGTCCTTCGACGATATTGAGCCCCAGTTTCGATTTGGCCCCATAGAGTTCATAAATCCGCTGGACTTTGGTGTATACATCGACGACGCCATCGAGTGGAAAGATCGAGTCTTTGTCTGTATTGGAAATCAATAGTGGCCGCGGCGCAATCAGCGCGGCGACCATGGGGTAATCCCAGCGGTAGGTATTGACCATATACATGCAATCGCAGTGCCCCTCGACGCATCCGTCAACGACATGATTTTTTAAGTTCGTGATGCCAGCGACCGGCACCGCGACTTTGATGCGTTCGTCCAGCGCCGCTGCCCACCATGAATAGGCACCACCGCCACTGCGCCCGGTAATACCAATGCGATCGGAATCGACTTCGGGGCGGGATTGCAGGTAGTCGATCGCGCGGATTGAATTCCACGCTTCCACACCCGCCGGTGTGTAGCCCCGGTTATTCCACCACCACATCCCGTACCGATAGGTACCATGGTGAACACCTTCGATTTCCCCGAGCTGGATCGTATCGATGGTTAAACAGACGTACCCATTGCGGGCGAACCATTCCCCGTGGTGCTGGTAATGCGTCTTGTTGCCAACGCTCACTCCGCCGGACGTCTCGCCGCCATGACCGCACACGTACAGGATCGCGGGCAAGGGTTCCGTCACGCCCTTAGGACGATACAGATTCCCCGTAACGTATAACCCCGGGAGCGACTGAAAATGCAACTTCTCGACACGAAACTCATCACTTTCGAGAGTGCCTGTCGTGACCGGGTGCAAATCCGTTCGCTCTGGCATTGGATCGAGTCCGAGCATCTCTTGCAGCTCGTGTCGGTACCCCACTCGTTTTTGTTCCCAGTCCTCGAGTGTCTTGATCTCCGCAAACGTCGACTCACTGAGTTTCGTCGTTTCCCCCGCAAAATACTCTGCGACCAAGCGATCCCCCTGTTCAGTCGGGGACGTTGAATCGTCGGCACTGCAAAAACAAGTTGGAATGGGCAGCAATACCAGCAGCAAAACAATCTGACGGAGACACACGGCGAAACCCTGCAAGGTGGCGGAACGGAAATTCAAACCATCTTAGCGGACACCGACTCGACGGTGGGTACTGAGTTGAGGACCGCGACCAGATCGGCGGCATTGGCGTCCTGCTGGGGGACGAGACGGTAGACGAGTTCGAGGGCACCGCCACGGCGGGTGGTTTCAGCGGACGTCAGTTCGTAGCTTTCGGAGAACCGTTCCAACTCCGACTGCCAGCCCTCGGTCGCGCTGAGGCCGACCGTCAACGTCAATCGCCAAGCCGACATGCGTGACATTGACGTGCTCGATTTTGACTCGGCCGCTCTCGTGCCTGAATGGTCGAAGTGCGTAGCGAGTCCCACGACGAGCAACCCCAGACCACTCACCCAGTACTGTCCTGCGCCGACCGCCATCCCAACCACGACGGCGGCCAAAACGAACGCCACGTCGCGGGTTGCCGGTACAGCCGTTCGGAATCGCACAATGGACAGGGCGCCGACGAGACTGAACGCACGCGCGATGTTATCGCCAATAATCTGAGTCGCCATCGCGATGAGAATACTCATCAGGATAAGCGTCAGCGACAGCGTGTCAGCCGTACCGGGAGGTTTGTTCCGTCGATCCATCCAAGCAACGACACATCCACAGAACCAAGCCAGGACTAATCGGGTAGCGAGGACTTGCAGCGTCGGATCCACTTGGGTCGCGGTGACGTTATTGAACCACTCAGGCATTCGTCGCTTCCTCCATACTTGCTACGGAAGCCGGGTGAGATAACGATGTTCGCGAATCCAGATCGGAGGCGGAGGCTCCACGGGCGAGCCCTCCGCAATGCGTCATCGCCGTTCGGTACTTGGAAAACCCTGTTGCTGGAATCGGAAAGGTCCGCAACAGCTCTTTGAAAAGGGGTGGCATCTGATTGTGAAACTTCAACTCGAGAATCTCACAATCCGCAATCGACTCCGACCGATCGGTTGTCGTTCCGGAAACATTCCAACCGTCCGTTGGGCTGGCAGTCATTCGACTGTCAATCGTCAACCGCAAGTTCTCATCGCCTAGCGTTGAGGTGCGTGCAAATCGACGATAGCCGATTTGTATCGCGGGTTGCAGCCGACGGTCGGCAATCCGATCGATGAACCAATCGGCACACCACGGAACACGTCCCGCGTCCCCCTCAACGTCATCGCTGCCGGCCGCTGCGAGTGGGTTGAGGACGGCCATCAGGTCCGATTCAAACACGACGGTGCGATTCTTGCGAACCACCATCTGTTTCTTGCGTTTCGTCTCGACCCATAGTTTCTGCTCGTCGCCATAGCGTCGAATGCGATGCTTGGCCGGGCCGATCACACCCGTTCGATGAAACAAATCAAATTCCGAGGTATCGAGGTACAAGGTGTTGATGTCGTAGCTATCGCCACTAACCACGTTGCAGTTCTCATCGACACCGAGATGATCTCGCGCCCAGTCTTTGACTTGATCCGACAATGCGGCATCGAGCTGAAACTTCATCTCGATACGTTGGATGGCTGGTTGGGAGGGACTCATTTGGACTCCTTCTTTAGCAAATATTCCCGCCGAGCGTCGGCAAACTCTTTCAAATTCATCGCACCATGTCCGCCACGGGCTTGCGGCTGCTCGCTGTCCGATGGTTCACTCTGGGTGGCTGCAACGAACGCTTCATACGAACCCAATTTTCGCGTTTCGGTTTTAACCGCGTCGTCAATGACGGCGGTCGCTTGGGCGACCACCGGACCGAACGTCTCCCAAACGAGCGATTTCTCCGCGAGTTCGCGTAGGTTGCCAAGGTATTGTTCGCGATACTTCGGTACCGCCAATACTTTGCTCCGCAACGGTTTGCTGGCGTCGTCCAGTCCGACCAAGGGATCGAGTTCTACGGGCGAACCGCCCTCACGGTCGCGACGCATTCCCGGTCCTCCCCCACCACGAAACGCTTCGTTCATATCGTGAGGAATGATATGAAATTTGTCGTCCTTATCTAAATAGATGCTGTAGTCGCTCGCACGAATCCAATAGCCGTCCGAATTGATCAGTCCATTGTCGAGAGCCAAGAACCACAGCAATTCATCGACGTCACAAATCGGCTCGAGTGCGGCGGGCAGCTCCTCGGTGGGCGTCTCATCGAGCACACGGCACAACTCGATGAGTTTTGCCAGAGACTTCTTGCCGCCCGATTTTTGCTCGTAGGGATACTGGTAGTTCGCAGGATCTTGACCGCGATAATCAAGGCCACCGCCGCCGCGGGGTGAGCCGCTGACCTTCCAGCGTGCACCCTTATCGCTGCCGTAGTTTTCCTTCACGAAGTCTTTATTGAATTGTTGAACGTTGGTGTACACGCCCCAGTTTTCACCGTTGATCACCACTCGAACAAAGTTGGCTTTGGGGGCAGGGAGATGTTGCCGAGCAATGTGCGAATATAAAACCGTGCTCATCATCGACTCATCGCCACTACCATTGAGCAGGTTCAGTGTCTTGTAACCCATCAGCCGTTGCTCGTCATCGACCAAGTCCAAGGACAGATTCAGCGAGCGTTTGTATCCAGCCGAGACCATGCCATAGGACGACATGCCTCGGAAGTGAATGCCGACCCCTTCGTACGTTTTGCCATCGACCGTTATGGTCGCGGGAACATCGACATCGGTACCGTGAAAATCTTCGAGCTCGGTTTCCCAATCGGTGTTTTCAAAATCGATGAACACGGTTCGAAAGGCGCCGAGGTCGTACAGTTCGCCAGCGATCGGGGCGACCGATGATTTGTCGACCTGGATCCCCTCGGTCGCTGCGGGGCGATTTCCGCCCGGGCCCCCTGGTCCACGTCCACCAGGGCCGCCAGGCCCACGTCCACCGGGGCCGCGTTCACCAGGGCCACCCGGGCCGCGTCCGCGTCCCCCCAAGTCGCCACGATCGCGTTGTCCACCACGCCCACCACGTCCGTCCTGTGCACCGGGGCCCCGATCATTGGGGCCACGATCGTCGGGAGGCCCGAAACCATCCTCTGGGCCAGGCCCACGACCGTCGCGAGGGCGACCATCCGCACCCCCACGCCCTTCACGCTCCATGCCGGGAGGCGGTCCGAAGCCAGGACCGCCAGCGTCACCGGGGCGGCCGGGTCCAACCTCGCCGGGTCCGAATCCACCAGGTCCACCGGGGCCAAATTGACCGGGTCCGCCCGGTCCGCCCGGTCCACCGGGGCCACCGGGAGGGCCACCGAACCCGCGACGCTGTGGTGGGTTCTCTTTCAGGAATGCTCGGGCTTCCTGACGCTCGGCGTTGTTCAACCAACCACTTTGATCAGCGTCGAACTGATCGAGTATCTCGCGGTCTTCGCCACCCATTCCAGGTGGCTGGGCGATTGAGAGTGTCGGTGACCAAGCACCAAATAGGAGGACGAGAAATACATTTCTGATCGACATGGACGGGTCTCGGGGAAACGGGAAAGTAGTTGGTTACTAACCCTGTTGCCCAGCCAACGAAAAACCGCCACAAAAAAGTCCATCGCCCTTTGAGAAAATAGTTCAGCGTGCGAAGGGGCTACCAATGAGTTCGTCCCATTTGGCCCGCTGGGCCGGCGTCAGAATTTCCAGGATCTGATTCACGGTGTTTTGCGTGGCGGCGAATCGTAATAGGTCGAATCGCCATTGACCTCTTTCATCACGACCGGGGCCCTCACGACCCGGCCCCTCACGCCCCGGCCCCTCACGCCCAGGCCCCTCACGACCGGGACCAATCGGCCCGCCCCCTCTGCCGAGAGGACCGCCGAAACGCGGCGGACCGCCACTCCCTGGCCCTTCTTTTCCGTCACCACGGCCAGGTAGGGTGTTCTCGATGATGCGGCTGATTTCGTCGCGTTGTTGGCGGGTTAACCCGAGGGCGGCGACAACTGCCGACGAGGTGAATGTAAACGGCAGCCGTTCCTGCCGCATGATTTGCCGAAGCCGCGTCATCTGCGGCTCCGAAATCTGGTTGGTCACGAACGTGTTGAAATCCTTTGTCAACTCGTTCATCCCTGCGTTCTCCGTCGTCAGGCCGCCGACAACTTGGGTCGCCATCAATCGACGCTGCTCATTGAACTCATCAAACGCGATCACAATCGCATCGGCTTGATCGGGTTCCATCCCGATCTCATGTTGAACGCGCTGGTCAGCGAGTGCACGCAGTGGCGAAATACTCTCCAAGATCTGCAACTCTTCAACCATCTTCGCAACACGATTCGAGGTTGCTTCGAGTTCCTTGGCGAGTGTTGGGTCTTCGGCCCGATCTCGCAAGAAGTCTTGGTAGAACTCCAACGATGCCTCTAAGAAACTACGCCGTACGTCTTGCAAATCGGGCCGGTAGGCCAGTTCGCTCTCACTCAGACGACTGAAGGTATCGACAGCACTGCGGGCCTGCTGAAAACTTCGTTGTGCCTGCATCCGTTGCTGTGTTTCTCGGCCGAGTGCCGAAGCCGTCCGCCGCTGCTCGCGCCAGATCAATAGTGTTGTCGCCAGCAACCCCAACGTCGCCAACAATAAAAATCCGCTCGCGACGGTGACCAAACCACTATTCCGGCGCCGCCACTTACTCGCGCGTTCCCACGCTGTCGGCGGCTTGGCAGCGATGGGCTTGTCGTCCAGCCAGGCCTGCAAGTCCTCAGCCAGTTCGCCAGCGCTGGCGTATCGCTCACCGGGGATCTTGGCAATCGCTTTGCGCACGATGGTGTCGAGCTCAACGGGCAGGGTGGGATCCACCGTGCGTGGGCTGGGCGGGTCATGGAGCGCGACATTGTTCAACATCTCTCGGTAGCCTTCTCCCTGGATTGCAGGCTGCAGCGTCAGCAGTTCGTACAGCGTCACGCCGAGCGAATAGATATCGGTGCGATGATCGAGTTCATCGCGATTGCCCGCCGCCTGTTCAGGGCTCATGTACCGCAGCGTGCCCATGGGATCGCCGGTCCGGGTCAACTGTGTCGCTTCGCTTTGGATCTGCGCGAGACCAAAATCGGTCACCCATATTTTGCCAACAGAATCCAACAGCAGGTTTGCTGGCTTGATATCACGATGGACCACGCCATATTGATGAGCGTGCTCGATCGCCAGAGCAGCCTGATGGGCCATTCGGACGACCGATCGATAGTAGCGGTTCCGGCCCGCGGAACTGTCATTGAGGATCGTTGAATACCGCGCGATCGTGTCATCGGTATTTCTCGAGTCATGACCTCGATCCGCAGGGGCCGATCTCGCCCCTTGCGGATCCCGCTTCACAGACCCCGCCGATCGTTTGTGCCCCCCAGCGGACTGGGCGGAATCACTCTCATTGGTCACCCGCATTTTCTCGATCAATTCGGCCAGCGTCGTGCCATCAATCAATTGCATCGCATAATAATGCACGCCGCGATCGCTACCGACCGCGTAGACCGGAACGATATTGGTGTGGTGGAGCGCCGCCGCCGCGTGAGCCTCGTTGCGAAACCGCTGCAACCTCACCTCGTTCAGCCCCGATGCGAACGGCAGGACTTTCAATGCCACGTGCCGCCCCAGAGAGAGCTGAATCGCTTCGTAAACCACCCCCATGCCACCGCGGCCGAGCTCGCCAACGATCTTGAAATCGCCGATCGGAAGCGCGGTGAACTCCGCGTCCGGTGGCACCATCGTCGCGACCGACTTGGGTGGGGCCGCCCGGTGGACGAGGGCCAAGCCTTCGAGCGATGGTCGCAATTCGTCAGCGATCTCAGCATGCTGTTTCAAAAACTCGGCATGCGCCGGGGCATTGCCCTCATCGAGCATCCGCATGTAATCCTTCACCGCGGCCACCACACGTCCATCGTCGGTGTCATCGTAATTATTCATGATTCGCTCATCGCCGCTTTTAACTTCGCCAATCCACGCACCCACAACTTCTCAACACTATCAACACTGCGACCCATCTGGCTGGCAATCTCGGCAAACGGTAACCCTTCGACGTGCCGCAACACGATCACCTGGCGATAGTCGTCAGGCAAATCCTCCAACGCGCCCGCCAACTGCAATAGGGCTTCGTCGCGAGCGACGTGTTGACTCGGCGACGTCATGTCACCGGCAAGCTGCGACTGCAGGAACCCGGTCGCGCTCGCCATGCTTTGGTCCAATCGCTGTTCCAGACGCGGATCACGCTTCTTGGTCCCCAGGTATTTGCGGACATGCATCGCCAAGATATTGGCGAGAATGCTCCGCAACCAAGCCGCAAACTCCTCGACGGACTCGCCGCGAAATTCAGCGATATTCCCATGTGCGGCCAAGCAGACTTCTTGGGCAATGTCCGACGGATCGGCCTTGCCCTGCATGTGATTGTGAAGCCCGGCGCGGGCCAAGAAGACCAAGAAACGCCGATAGCTATCCAGCAATTCGCCCAACGCCGCGCTGTCACCCGCCCGCGCAGCGTCGATCAAATGCGACAGGTGGTTCGTCGACGGCGAATGGGGTTTGGGTTGAGAATGATCTTTCAAGGTCGGGGTCGCTGCGGGTAGGTGTCATGGGCGCTCACAGAACCTGTTGCGAAAACAATCAACAACCGCCGCGGTAAACGACGATTTTAGCAGTTTTCTCGCTCTGGTTTCTGCGTCCACGAGATCACGCAGCGAATCACCTCACAGCAAATTCACCGGATCGATATCAATCAGAAACTCGATGTCTTCCTTCGGGTCGGTTTTAAAATCAGCCAGTGCGCGGCGAATCGTCTCGCCCACCACAGCCGCTTCGGTAGCCTGCAACAGCAGGTGAAACCGATACTTTCCACGCAGCCGCACGATCGGTGGCGGTGCGGGACCGAGAATGCGGACTTCGCTATTGAGCAAGTCCCGGGCGGATTCCAATCTCGCCAAAATCGCATCGGCCACCGCTTCGGTTTTGTCTTCGATCGGGCCTCGAATGATGATCCTCGCGACGCTACCGAGCGGTGGATAATTGAACTTCCGCCGATTGACCATTTCCTCCTCGACGAAACGCGTGTAATCGTGGCGTGAGGCGGCCTGGATCGCGGGATGCTCCGGCGTGAACGTTTGGACGATCACACGCCCGCCCCGGTCACCTCGCCCCGTCCGCCCAGCGACTTGGGTGACGAGCTGAAACGTGCGTTCGGCGGCGCGGAAGTCGGGGAAATGCAATGCTGAATCCGCATTGATCACACCGACCAACAACACGTTTGGAAAATCGAGACCTTTGGCGATCATCTGGGTCCCGAGCAGAATATCGATCTCGCCGCTGCGGAATTCGGACAACACACGCTGGTGGCTGCCCGGCCGCTTCATCGTATCGCTATCCATCCGGGCAATGTTCGCACCGGGAAACTTCGCTTTGGTCTCGACCTCGAGTTTCTGCGTCCCCAAACCGCCATAGCGAATCCCATCAAATCGACAGGCCGGGCACCACGGCGGGGTGGCGATCGTGTAGTCACAGTAATGGCACATCGCCTTGCCACCGTCACGGTGATGGGTCAGCGGCATGTCGCAGTCGGGACAGGCGACCACGTGACCGCAGGCGGGGCACTGGATCGTGGTCGCGAACCCACGTCGATTCAGCAGCAGAATCGCTTGTCCTTTGTCGCGCAGGGTGTCATCGACAGCCTGTTTGAGCGGCCGGCTGATCGCCCCGCCACCGCCGCGTTCATCGCGAACCCGCAGATCGACGAGCTGAACGTCAGGCATGGGCCGGTTGGCAACGCGGTTGGGCATCGAAATCAGTTCCGCGTGACCGGTCTGAGCTGCGTGCCAAGCCTCCATTGAGGGTGTGGCGGAACCGAGTAGCAGCGGCACGCCGAGCGACATGGCGCGGGCATGAGCGACTTTCCTCGCATGATAGCGAGGCTGTGAGTCTTGCTTGAAAGAGGTATCGTGCTCTTCATCGAGCACGATCAATCCGAGATTCGGCAGCGGTGCGAAGACGGCACTGCGCGGCCCGATGACGACTTGCACCTCACCACGCCGAATCCGTTGCCAATGAAAATGGCGTTCCGACGGGGACATCTGGGAGTGCAGGACAGCGACGGATCCGAATCGACTTTCAAACCGCCCGCGAGTCTGCGGCGTCAGGCTGATTTCAGGCACCATCACGATCGCCGATCCGGCTTGCGAGACAACGTGCTCGATCGCTTTGATATACACCTCCGTTTTCCCGCTGCCGGTCACCCCATGCAGTAGCAGGGTCCGGCCCCGGCCACTATCGACAGCCGCGTTGATCCGCTCCAGTGCATTGGTCTGTTGCTCGGTGAGCTCGTGACTCTGGTCCGTTTCTCCGTCATTCTGTTGAGCGAGAATACGAATCCCCGAGTGCATCTCACGGCGCACTTCAGGCACGATCATCCCCTTCTTCTTCAGCCGCCGGATCGGATCTTCGGTGCACTCGGCGCCCACGGCGAGCTCAGCCGCCGTCATCGCTCGGCCGGACGAGATCAGTAACCGCATCGCAACCTGCTGCTTCGCCGGCAGTTTTTCGATGTCGGCATCGGGCAGATTTTTCGCTGGCGTGAAGTACGTCGTTTTCTTCGTGCCCGCGCCCGAGCGGACGCTCGATGGGATTAACGTGTCAAACACCTGACCGGCTGGCACCTGGTAGTAGTGACTCATCCACATCACCAGCCGCACCAGCGCCGAGTCGCATAAGGGCGCATCGTCGAGACACTCGGCCACATCACGCAGCTTGCGGTGCAAGGCCGTGCCCTTCTTGACGCCCACGCACCAACCCGGCGTCGACTTCTTGCGATGCCCCAACGGCACGGCCACTCGCATCCCCGGCTTGAGTTCGTCCAGCATCGAATCGGGAATGCGGTAGTCGTAGGGTCCATGGGGCGAGCGGGGGAAGACGATCGACGCCAACATCACGTCGTCTTCGATGGCGAGTTCCCATGGCGGCGGATCGGTCTCGAATAGTTCCGCCTGCGCCGCATCCTCGCGCTCGGGCTGACTTGCCGAGGATTTCCCGAACGCGGAGAGTTCCGGCAGCAATTCCCCCAAATCATCCAACCCGCCGAGGTCATCGAGCGAGTTGTGTTCGTCTGTCTCTTCGGCAGAGTCATCGGCGGGCAGAGGAGGCGACACGGGCAATCCAGACGGGCGGCGGGCAGCCGGCGGAGACAAGACGAGTGGTTCGACGCCTAGATCATCCGGGAGGACGGGCAGTGAATCAAGTGTTGGCATGTCAGAACTCCGCGAAACCAAGGAAAGTGGGCTCGAATGGAGTATCGTCTGGGCCGGTGACACCTTTGGTCACTCCGTTCTCGCCCCCGCTCCGGTCCCCCCCGCTCAGTTCGACTGCCCCATCCCCGCCAGGGCAGCGTCTCTGGCTGCGAGCCGAGCGCACTCTTGGCACCGATTACTTGCTGTTCCAGCTACGATTCCGGTATTTCAACGGGAATCAGCAAGCGGACCGATCGCAAATTCAAACAAGAAATCGAGATTTGGCCGCCCTCAGGGCCACCCATCGTGGCTTGCTCGGTACGCCCACTGCTCGCTCGACTGTGGATTTAGGAACGAGCGGGAAATGACTGTCTGATCTCGTGGCCGAACGCTCCGCAGCCGAAATTCGCCCGGCAATGCTGAGCCGAATGCCGTAAGGCATCGGGTGACACCAGCCACCCGGCCGCTCATGCGACTCGGCTCATGATATCAACTCGCCGCTTGGCTACTTAGAATCGATCAAGTCGAAGTCGAGTGCGTTTCCGCCCTCGGGCACCTCAGCGGTCAGTTCCGAACGAGAATTGTATTTCTGTGGGATGTACATCTCGCCCATCGGTGACTTTTCGCCGGGGTTGGACTCATCGAACTTACCCGCTTTCAGCCTTGAGGCGCGAACGGCGACCTGCATCGGCCCAGTGGCCGTCTCTACCGCATACTTGCCGTCTTCGATTACGCCGCTGAAACTTCGCTGGTCACCCGAGATCGATCGGAATTGAATCCGGCCGACCTCAATGGGCTTGCCGTTAAACGTCACGGTCCCAGTCACCGGCTCCAGATCCATCTCGCTGCCACTTGGGCAACCGGCCAGTATTGGCAGCGTCATAAATAACGTAAGACAACAAACTACATTCGTATTCATCAGTCTAGGATCTCAACAGTAAGAAATGTTTATAGAGTTAGAAAACTGTCTTGTCGTACGATCAACACAAGTTGGAGCGAGTGGCTGCCACTCAGAACTCTTTGATCGTGTGGCCGTCGGCACGGTTGCCCAAGTCACGCCAGATCTGCCGTTCGATTGATTCGGTAACAAACCGGACTGACCCATCACAGAGTGCCGTCAAAACGCCACCACTATGGTGGCTGCGTGCAAAGTTCCACCTACCAACCAGCCCGTCAGCATTTCCATTCTCACAAGGCGATTTTGGAAAAGTAGTGCTCTTACAAGAATAGACCCGGTCGGGAACGGATGTATTAGGAGGTTCTGCCGCGGAGAACCCGAAGGAACCGTGGGGCGCACCACCCCAATAGCCACCCATGCCACCCCAACCCCCGCCGTTCCCACCGCGAATAATCGTCTCGCTGGCGAGCAGGGTATTGGAAGTTCCATCGAGACAGGCATTGAACCGAAAAGGCTTGTTCTCACCGAACATCCCGCCCGCATCCGCCTGCACCACGTTGATTTGTGCCGGAGTAATTCCTCCGTTCAGGTCCTGGGGCTCCGTACCGCCACCTGCGCAAACACCATAACTTCCTTGAAATCCATTATCGGATCCACCGCCGCCGAGCGCGGGACCAGCGGGATCCGAGGGGCACATGAAGGCTGGAACTGCAATCCCTGCCAACTCGACGGGCAAACGATGAATCCATTCCGCGTCATAGACACTGTAAATGGTGGCCGCATTCTGATAGTTCTCCGCATATGCCTGCTGTTCAATGAACGGAAGCAAATTCTGGTACCAGCAATCTCGCTTATGACTCACAGACTTTGATGAGCTGAGGTGACCATATGGGAAGCTACGGAAGGCATCGTGATAATTATGCATTGCGAGACCGAGCTGTTTCATGTTATTCGAACAACTCATTCGTCGAGCCGCTTCGCGAGCTGACTGGACCGCCGGCAATAGCAATCCTACTAACACCCCGATAATGGCAATGACCACGAGCAGTTCAACAAGCGTGAACGCTCCTCTTTTTCTATTGATGCGACGACAACAACTAAACATAACAATCCTTCAATTGATTTTGATAGAACGGATCAACGATCCATAGCGAATAGGATGCAGTACTCGGCAGCCGCACGTTCCTCCTGACGCGGCCGCATGGAGGGAGTCATTGCGTTGCTTAGTTGTCAGATCGGCTTATGCAATTCGAGCGCCATTTCTATGTCGCGTCCCCAATCGGCCCCGGGAGAACGCATCGCCAACGATGACTAACGGCAGAGATGAAACCACTGTGAAGACCAGGAGATGCCCTGCATCCCCGCAACAAAAATCGTTTTTTAAGAATTCTCCGTTAGCAGGCCACGCCAAAATCACTTGCACCGCTGCGCTATCCGCATCGAAAATCTTCGTGGTGCACAGGAAACCGGCAGCGATTGCTCACTAGCCGTGCATACCGCAGCAAGTCGAATCCCTGCGAGGTAAGGGGGATCAACTGGGCACATCGGATAAACGCTCATTTCCCGAAGTGGGCAGCGAACGAGCGAATCAACCACGCACAGATCACCGAGGAAGATATCGAGAAAAAGGGCTCATCGGGCGGGCGGATGAGCCAGAAAACATCATTGAACGGTGTGCCCAGCGGGCCGCGATCTGGATGGCGGAGGCGTGAGGGCGGTGCGCATCCGGTTGAACGAACGAACTTCCTCTCGGGTGGTTACCAGGATCGCGGTGACATCCCAAAATGCAATCACTCTGATTCAATCGAATGCGGTCCGTTGGCGACCGCTACCGTTCGGAAAAAGCCGTCCAACGTATGTATCCCCCAGCATCGAGGAACACAAATCTCATGTTCAAAGGCATTCTCATTCGGAAAGACGAGGCAGCCTATCACGCGTCACTGACGGACCTCGATGAGGAGCAGTTGCCCCCCGGTGATGTCACGGTTCGGGTGAGTCATTCGACGCTGAACTACAAGGACGCGTTGGCCATCACGGGCAAGGGGCCGGTGGTGCGAAAGTTCCCGATGGTTCCCGGCATCGATCTGGCCGGGATCGTCGAGCACTCGACCCATTCCGAATACAATCCCGGTGACGTGGTGATTCTCAATGGTTGGGGAGTCGGTGAAAAACACTGGGGCGGACTGGCCCAGAAGGCACGTGTCAACGGAGACTGGCTGGTGCCGCTGCGGGGGCGATTCACACCGCAGCAGGCGATGGCCATCGGCACCGCTGGCTATACCGCAATGCTTTGCGTGCTGGCACTGGAGCGGCATGGAGTGAAGCCGGAGCACGGAGAGATCCTCGTGACCGGCGCGGCCGGTGGCGTCGGCAGCGTGGCGACGGCAGTCCTCACCAAGCTCGGTTTTACCGTCGTCGCGGTGAGTGGACGGCCAGAGGAAGCCGACTACATCAAGAGTTTGGGCGCAGCAGAGATACTCGACCGCGCGATGTTCGCGTCACCAGGCAAGCCACTGGGCGCCGAGCGTTGGGCAGGGGCGATCGATGTCGTCGGCAGTCACACGCTGGCCAACGTTTGCGCGACGACCCGATACCGAGGAGTCGTCACTGCCTGCGGACTGGCCGGCGGCATGGACTTTCCTGCGACGGTCGCGCCCTTCATCCTGCGTGGCATAACGCTCGCTGGCATTGACAGCGTGATGTGCCCGCGACTGGAGCGTCTCGAAGCGTGGCGACGTCTAAGTCTCGATCTCGATGTCTCGAAGCTGGCCTCGATCGGCAACCAAGTTGGCCTGACCGAACTCATTCCGCTCGCAACGAAGATGCTCAATGGAGAAGTGAGGGGCCGTGTGGTCGTGGACGTGAACGGCTGAGTGACGGAGCAGACAATCAGTGGACATCCGGTGTCCCAAAAACTATCTTGCTGTGGGTGCCGTTCCCTGGACGCGCGCCGTACAGGTTCGATCTGGATACGACAGCACTTGAAAAAACCACCATTCACCTGACGCGGTGAACGCTGATGGGTTTCCACTCGGCAAAAGCATGCTTCCGTCGGATGAACCTTTTTTTTGAGCATCCCCATGTCAAATACCAATCTCACACCCACAAACCGGGCGATGTGGCGTGCCTACGCCATCGCTCCGGCGGTCACGCCGATCGCCTTTTTTGTCCTGTTGGTTGCCGTTGGCGCAATCGCGACGGCCGCGGGTGCTGAAATCAATCCCGCCGCATTTCTTGTCCTCCCCGTGCTAGCTTTCACGGTCGGTCTGGCGGCGTGCTATCTCGTTGCGGCATTGATCGGTATGCCGATTGCATTCTATCTTCGACGCCGAAACTCACTCAACGCATTCACGATCCATGCTTCGGCGTGCTGCTGGGGAGTCCTGTTTTCGGTTTTTTGTGCGTCCGCATCGGTGGGGGGGAAATGGAGCGGTATCCCATGGATTGCCGCCTATTTCTGCGTTGGTGTTGTCCCCCCTGTCATGCTGTCTGGTACTGCATTCTGGGCATTACTAGGCAGGATTCCGCCTGCCGATGCCAGCGACGTGTCACCATCCGTTAGCTCCTCACGTCCGATTTAGAACCCTACGATCGATCGCGGTCCCGCGAGCAGGCTGAACGAATCGTTTCTATCGACAGGAGAACATCCACATTGCTCGAGCGACGCAACGGTGACACGATGCCGAATCAAACGGCAGCTGACGTCGGTTCGCAACCCAGGAGGATCGGTGCGCAGGCTCGGTTGATCGAGGCGTGGGGATTCGGCACTTGGCGTTGCCTGTGGAAACCGGCTCAGCTGAATTGGTGGATCGCGACGGTCTTTGCCCTGGGGTCGCTACTTTTTATCATCGCCAGCAGTTTGAGCCTCTCCACTGAACTGGCCAAAGCGTTGTCGTTGAGCACGTGGGAGGTCAATGCGATCTTTTTTGCCGGCTCAATTCCTTTCACCTCCGCCGCCTTCCTGCAGTTTTACCAGTCCGCCAGTACGGCAGACGCCGGCACTGCGGTGCCTCGGAAATACCGCAGAACGCTGTTTCGCTGGCGTCCCGACAATATCGACTGGCTGAGCAGCGGGTTGCAGTTGATCGGCACGATCCTGTTCAACTTCGACACTTTTGACGCCATGCGAACTTGGCCGAATGGGTTCCAACGGGAGCTGGCAATTTGGGTCCCCAATCTTGTTGGCAGCGTTCTATTTCTGACGTCGGGTTATTTGGCATGGATCCAAACGTGCCATGGGTACTGGGCATGGCAGCCGGCGAGTATTTCTTACTGGGTGGCGTTGATGAACCTACTGGGTTGTACCGGATTCATGGTCTCGGCCTTATTCGCCAATGCCCTTCCCGCGTCGCATCCATGGTGCGCGACGACATCGGTCCTGTTCACGCTATTCGGTGCGGTCGGATTTTTCATCGGCTCGATATTGATGCTGCCGGAAATGGCTGTTGCCACTGCATTGCCGCCCGTTGGCGAATCGCCCGACAAACCGAGCCCGGTGCCAAGCCAATGCAGTGCACGAGGGTAGGGCGGCGTTGCCAATGGAGATTCGGGTGCCCGCTCGTGTGCACCAGGTTGGCTTGGACGATAGCTCTGTTCCCCATCATGCATGGCGCGGTGGGGACAGGGTGAGGTGGGGACAGGGTGCGGTGGGGACAGACAGGGTCGGCGGGGGGGAGATCGCGACGGGCGGCGGCCGTGGACCATTTCCCCCAATCGACCATTGGGCCGATTCGGTCCGATTGGCGCCGGCGCGTGCCCTAAAAAACTCGTGAAAATTCACGGGTTGCCAGAAACACGGTCGACAGATCATACTTCCGGGCCAAACTGGCATATTTCAAATCCCCCACTCTCCACCCACGCCCGCATTTCGATGGCAAAAAGCAAGAAAAAAGCCGATACCGTCTTCCTCGTCTGTGAAGAAACCGGCCACTACAACTACACCCTCCAACGGAAACCTGGCGGCGAAAAGCTCCGGTTGAAGAAGTACAACCCACACGTCCGCAAGCACACCTGGCACGTCGAAAAGAAGAAATAGGCTGCCGGAATGAAGCGGCAATGGCGGATCACTCCGCACGACGCACCGTTGGTCGAGCAATTGATTCGCACGTCGGGACTCGCTCCCGTCGTCGCCCAATTGTTGGTCAGCCGCGGTGTTTACACGTCCGACGATGCCGCTGCGTTTCTGGAGACCAAGCTCACCAACCTGCGTGATCCGCAAGAATTGCCGGGGATCCCCGAGGCGACTGCCTTGTTGCTCGCGGCGATCGAAGCCCAAACGCCGGTCGTGATCTATGGCGATTACGACGCCGACGGCATGACGGCGGCTGCGATCATGGTCAACGCGTTGCGGCTGCTCGGTGCAGACGTGAGTTACTACGTGCCCAATCGGCTCGAAGAGGGCTATGGGCTCAACGAGGATGCGATCCGCACACTGCACACCCGTGGCAAAAAAATCATTGTCTCGGTCGATTGCGGGATCACCAGCACCGGGTGCGCGAGGCTGTGCCGGGAACTCGATCTGACATTGATCGTCACAGATCACCACCAGATGGGGAGCGAATTGCCCGACGCTGCGGCGATCGTCCACCCACGCTTGCCAGGCACCGCCTATCCATTCGGCGAACTCTGCGGTGCGGGCGTGGCGTTTAAATTGGCGTGGTCGCTGTGCCAAGCCAAAGCCGGTCAGAAAAAGGTCACGCCGCCGATGAAACGGCTGCTCATGCAGTCGCTTGCCCTCGCCGCGATCGGCACGATCGCTGACGTCGTACCGCTGATTGACGAAAACCGGGTGCTGGTCACTCACGGCCTCAAAACCTTGCAAACCGATCCGTTGCCGGGACTGGCCGAATTGATGAAGCTGACAAAGCTCGATCAAGTCTCCGAGTTGACAACTGAGAACGTCGCATTCACACTCGCCCCGCGACTCAACGCTGCCGGCCGACTCGGCCAAGCCCAGCTCGGGATCGAGCTGATGACGATCGAAGCGGGTGAGCGAGCCAAGATGCTGGCCGAATATATCGATGGGCTCAACGGCACCCGCGACACGTTGCAGCGGAGTGTTCAGCTCGCCGCTCAAAAACAGATTAAAGAGCAGTTTGACGCCGAGGCCGACGCCGCGCTCGTGCTCGATGGCGTGGGCTGGCACGCGGGCGTGATCGGTGTCGTCGCCGGACGACTCGCCGAGCAGTATGCCAAGCCCGTGATCGTTCTCTCGCTCGACCAAGCCGGCAAGTCCGACGCGGTCGGCTCGGGACGCGTGGGCGGGACGGGGATCAATTTGTTCGAGGCTTTACAGGAGTGCGAAAACCGACTCGTCCGGTTCGGCGGGCACCCTGCAGCGGGCGGCTTGACGATTACCGAATCGGAGATCGAAGCCTTTCGTGGGGACTTCTGCGAAGCGGTCGCGCGGCAGTGGGCGGAGGAGGAGATTGAACCGGCGATCCAGATCGATGCGGAAGCACCGCTTGGTCAACTCAATCTGCACATCATGAGCCAAATCGAAACCATGGCCCCCTTCGGCGCCGGCAACCCCCGACCGATCTTGATGGGTCGGGGTGTCGAACTGGCCGAGCCGGCCAAGAAGATGGGCAAGAGCGAGCGACACCTCACAGTGCGGCTCAAACAGGGTGACAAGGTCATCCGCGGTGTGGCCTTTGGTGCCGCCGATTGGTGCGATCCGCTCAATGACTGTGCGGGTCCCATCGAGATCGCTTACCGCCCCGTCATCAACGAGTTCCGCGGCTACAAAAGTGTCGAGATCCATCTCGTCGACTGGCGCGAGCAAGCCCCTTCCTCGGTTCGCTAAGCATCTGCGAATAGGTTCTTGGATAGACCCCAGAAATTAGCCGATGGACGCAAGAGAAAATCTGCGCTGCCACCTCAGCTGAACTGCCGTCAAACGCCTCGCAGGCTGCTGATCTAGCCGAAGTCCGACCGGCTATGGTGAGCCGCAGGGCATCGGGCAGCGCGAGCCCCCCAGTCGCTCAGGCGACTCGGCTCAAAAAATCAACACGCCGCCAAGCGAAGATTCGTGGCGTCTCATTGAAAGCGCCCGCCAGACGACTCTGCCCGCCTGAGCTGAAAAACGGCTCTGTCCGCCTAAGCGGATCCAGGCACCCTCCTCAGGACGAGCCGAGCCGCCGGTCGACAATATCACGACACCCGCGCAGCATCCGGTGCAGGGCAGGCTCTGGGAAGCTATCGCACTTCCCCCCCCTCTCCAGCCCCGCAGGTCAACGGCCATGGCTACCGATGCACAACCAAGCGATCTCGCTGAACCACCTCCCCAACACAAGCAGCGAGCGTCGGCGCTCGAGCGACTGATCGACAGTTTCTTGCAGGAATCGAGTATCCAGTGGATGCTCGTCATTGGGGCGGCAATCATCTCGGCGTCGTCGCTGATGCTCGTCACACGACAGTGGGCGAGCCTGCCGGTCACGCTCAAATTCTTGACCATTCTCGGCTATACCGCGGGCATCTACGCGGCAGCGGAATATTGCGGGCGGCGGATGCGACTCAATGCGACCGCGCAAGTACTTCGATGCTTGACATTGGTCCTGATCCCGATCGTTTTTTTGTCCCTGGCGTGGCTGACCGGTGATTCGCTCTCACTGAGCTACTCGGCGATGACGTTCCTGCTGCTCGTGCCAGCAACGGGATTCATGGTATTTGCCAGCGGTCGAATTTTTTCGCATTGGTTACACGGCCGGCAAGTTGCCTTTGCCGCCGCCTACATGCTGCTGTGTCTGGCCGGCGCGATGCCGGTCATCAACACGACCTGGCTCGCCGTGCTGTTCTCAGCCGGCTTCTGGCTGGTGATGACGATCGGTGTCGTGAGAGTCAACCGCCATATCTTTTGGTTGACAGAGGAACATCACCTGCCACGCGTGTTTGGTTTTCTGCCGATCGCGATTCTGGCGACTCAGTGTGTGGTCCTGCTCGCTACGAAAACGATTGGCGCGGTGCCCTTTCACTGGCTCGGCTTGGGGCTCGTGATGCTGGCGGGAACCATGCTGTTAACCACCAAAACAATCGCAGACGTCTTTCGTCAACGCACCGGCAACCTGGTCCATCCATTGCCCTGGTCGATTGTCGCTCCGCTATTGGTTGGACTCACGCTGACGGCGGTCGGCGTATTACTTTCGTTCCATGGGTTCTCATTCTCCGGGGCAGCGACTCGCGCCGTTGTGCCGACGGCGATCATGGCGGCGGGCCTGATGCTCACCATCGGCCGCGACACGCGGCATCGTGGATTCGTGTGGGTGGGATTGATCCTGGTCGCGATCGCGTATCAGTCATGCCCAACGCTGCTCGGTGACCTGGTTGAGACTCTTAAATCAAGTGCCGCATCGGCAGTTCGGGAGGACCGCCTGCCGGTTGCCTTTTACGGGCTGACGTATCTACCTCTGCTAGCCGGGTTCTCACTGGCGAGCCGATCGTTGGGGCGGCACGATCGCAGCGAATTCCAAGTACCGCTTAAACAGTTCGTCAGCGGCATGTCGGTATTCCTATCACTGCTCTCACTCATCAACCTCAAGGCAGCGTTCGTCGTCAGTGCCGCCAGCACCGTCGCCTTCGTGTTCCATAGCATCGTGCTGCGCGACCGTCGCTTCATACTCGCTGCGATCGGCTGCCTCATCCTTACTGTCGTCACGGCGATTCCCTTCGCTGGTGCCATGGACATTGCCCAAGGTGATCCGCGTTGGTCATTTGTCGGCCTGAGCCTGCTCGGACTTGTTCTCAGCAGCACGCCTGCGCTGGATCGATTTCTCAGCACGCCATTGTTTGACCAGCGTGAACCGGTCACATGGTTTTGCCGCACCGGTCAAGCGATCACGGTCGCGACCAGCGTCTTCTGGGTCGGCAGCATTTTGACGCGGACGGACGCGTCGACGCTTCCCATCCTCGATGGACTGGATTGGATCGTGATGGGCGTCGTCACCACTTCGCTGGGCCTACTCACCATTCGGCTGCAGAACTATCTCAGTGGAATGTGGACGTGGTGGATCATCTTGGGCGCCGCGGGGCTATCCGTGGCCAATCTCGTCCCGAACGCCGAGGTAATGCTGTCCGCGTGCTCCATCGCCGCGGGGGTCACGACCCTCGTCACGCACCTCACCCTGCGGGCGTGCCGAATCGATGCTTCGGCACAGCGATTCCTGGCGTACCATACACGCAGCCAGAACTTTCGTTGTCCCACGCCTGCTGCCGCCGTGTTGCTGCCGCTGGCCGATCTCACGCTGGTTGCATTCTCGCTCGCTGGCGCCTTCTTTTTCCTACCGACGCTACTGTGGGCGACGATCACCCTCGACGTTTCCATCCTGCCCCTGGGATGGAGCATCGTTGCTGCCCTCATCGCAATCGGCACGAGTGTGTTTCGCAGCACCTTGGCCACAACGACGGCTCTGCTCGTTGGCCCTATCATCGCGGGCATCAGCATTGGGGTGATGATGCCTCAGTGGTTCAGCTACGAAGCCTTGCCGCTGGCTTATGCGGTGAGCTCCGCGGGAATGCTTGCAATTGCCGTTCACGGTAACCGCGTCCGCGAGCCGCTAGCGATCGCCGTCAGTTCGATGTGGTTAGCCACGGTCGCGCCGCTGGCGATTCTGTATGTGTCGCCACTGGTGCTCGCCAGTTCGACTGTGGCGATACTCGCCATGTTGGTACTCCATCGCCGCTTTGCCCGCAATCTCGCGAAACACCGCACCGGCCTGGCGATCCTGGCGAGCATTCAGGCGATCCAGTCCGCATCCATGCTCGCCGGTTTCCGCGGGTTCATCTTCACACTGCCCACCAGCCCCTTGGTCGTGCCAGCCTGTGTGTGGATGCTGGCCGCTACCGTCGCTGCGGTGATTGTGTTTGAGTGCTGCGAAGCGAAGCTGGACGCGGCCGCGAGTCGGCTGTGGAGCCTGGCGTTGCGAGCATTCGCGTTATTCTTCTTTGTCGTATGCCTGGGTTCAGCGGGCTTTGCCGGGTACGAGCGAGCCATCATCATCGGATCGCTCGTCATGGCCGCTGGTGTCGAGTGCCACGCCGCCCTACGCCGCCAACTCGAGGAGCACGTGTGGGGCATGTGCGCGATCGCCGGAATGATGGTGATGTGGTTTCACTGGCACCAACCGATCCCCGCCCCCCACGAGCTACTGCAGTTGCTGTGCGTTTCGGTAGCAGCCGGTTTGCTCGTCTTCGCTCGACGGGTCACCGACCATGCACGACTGCATGTGTTTGTTCGCACCGCCACCGTGGCCGGTCTCATCCTGCCCTTGTTCGCGATGCTATGGAGCTTATTTGAATCCGCCCACGGGCCGACCGAACTGTTGACCATCTTCGCTGCTGCGGCGACTTGGTTCGCCTACGGACGCGTCTACGCGAAGCGCCAGTATGTGGTGGGCGCGGCGGCGATGCTGAACGCTGGGCTGTGCACGTTATTCGTATCCTGGTCACTGACCGACCCCCAGATGTACCTGATTCCGATTGGATTGACGGTGATCGGACTGGTCGAACTCCTTCGCATGGACATTCCGCAGTCGGCTCATGATCCGCTGCGTTATCTCGGCGGCCTGGCAATCCTGGTGTCACCCTGCTTTGAAATTCTCGGCGGCAGCTGGCTGCACATCGTTTCGCTGATGATCTTGTCCGTTTTGGTAATTTTGCTCGCGATTGGTTTGCGACTACGGGCTCTCATTCATGCAGGTACGGCGTTCTTATGCGTCGACTTGGTCGCGATGGTGATCCGATCCTCGATCGATCATCCCGGCATGCTGTGGGTGACCGGATTGGTCGTCGGAGCATCCGTGATCGCGATGGGTGCGATGTGCGAGCACTATCGCGAGAGCTTGCTCAGCCGGATCCGAATCCTCAGCGATGAACTGTCGACGTGGCAGTAAGAATGAAATCCCCCCCCTTTTTGGAGAGTTCCCATGAAATGGTTTTCCCAGTTCAGCTTAATCATGCGTTCGAACATCACCTCGTTGTGTGAGAATGTCGAGAATCCCGAACGGATGCTGCACCAACTCATTTTGGACATGCAGGACGAGCTTGCGCGAGTGAAGCAGTCCGTCGCCGAAGCAATCGCGGACGAAATCCTGATGCGAAAAACGGTCGAGCGTGAACATGCCGAAGTCACGGTGTGGTCCGACCGCGCCGCCGCGGCGGTCCAACGCGGTGACGACGAGTCGGCCAAGGCAGCGATCAAACAGCAACTGGCGGCCAAGACACGCGCCGATCAGTACGCCCGCGAACATGCCTCGCAAGCATTCGAGGTTCATAAACTGCAAGACTCAGTCCGCAATCTGGAGGACAAAATTCGCCAGGCCAGACAGAAGAAGACACTACTCAGTGCGAAACTGGCGCGGGCCTCGACGACGAACAAGATCAACTCCGTGATCGACCGCGCCGACAGCCAATCGGCCTTCGCCCAGTTCAATCGATTGCAAGAGCGAGTCGACCGCGAGGAAGCCGTCAGCGAAGCCTGGCAACGCCTCGACGGCGACCCTAACGAATGCGATGACCTACAGCGACGCTTCGAGCGAGAGGAACAAGAGCAAGAGCTCAGCGAAGAACTGGCCAGCCTCAAGGCACGCATGCAAGCGGCCGAGTAAACTGACCGGGGTCATTCATTCCGCGTCACCCCATTAGCCGCAGGGGCGTGAGCCATTTCGGGAACTGATGCCCACGGCTAGCAGACGATTAATTTAGGATCATCCACCGGAAGCGTGCGCCGGAGGTTTTGGAGGATCGCGGTAGGGACGACTGCTTCCAGCCGCCATCCCATCCAGGAAGTGACTGAGGGACACAGGGAAGTGACTGAGGGACACAGCACATTTCACTCGCTGAGGACGTGACTGAGGGACACAGCACACTTCACTCGCAGTTGTCTCGCCGCCATGAATGACGAGCCGTGCAGAGGCTGCGAAGCCTAGCGGAGCTGCAAATTTTCATGGATGTCGCCCTCGCATCCCCCTCACAAAAGTGCTGTGTCCCTCATTGGCCCTCATTGGCCGTCGTCGTTGTCAAAGGCATTGATTCGACCACGAAAAACACGAATCACACGAATGTGACCCACGCTGACCATTCGTGAGTGACTGAGGGACACAGCACATTTCACTCGCAGCCATGAACACGAGGCGTGCAGAAGCTGCGAAGCCTAGCGGAGCTGCAAGTTTTCATGGATGCCACCCTCGCACTCCGTTGTCATGGGCATTGATTCGACCACGAAAAACACGAATCACACGAATGTGACTCACGCTGACCATTCGTGTGATTCGTGTCTTTCGTGGTTCAAACCGCACGCTGGCTGCCAGGCCAAACTTGCAGGACACTAACTGAGGGAGACACTGACTGGACACTAACTGAGGGACACAGCACATTTCACTCGCAGCCATGAACACGAGGCGCGCAGAAGCTGCGAAGCCTAGCGGAGCTGCAAGTTTTCATGGATGCCGCCCTCGCACTCCGTTGTCATGGGCATTGATTCGACCACGAAAAACACGAATCACACGAATGTGACCCACGCTGACCATTCGTGTGATTCGTGTCTTTCGTGGTTCAAACCGCACGCTGGTTGCCGGGCCAGACTTGCAGGACACTGACTGAGGGACACGACACTGACTGAGGGACACAGCTCATTTCACTCGCAGTTGTCTCGCCGCCATGAACACGAGGCATGCAGAGGCTGCGAAGCCTAGCGGAGCTGCAAATTTTCATGGATGTCGCCCTCGCATCCCCCTCACAAAAGTGCTGTGTCCCTCATTGGCCGTCGTCGAGTCTGCGGGAATTGTTCCGTGGGCGAAAACTTTTCAGAATTTGACGGCATTCCGTTGCACCGAACTCGAGGAATGTTTCGCTGGTCACGTCATCGACGCTTGGCTAGGTCATTCCGCCGCCGTGGCCGCCAAACACTATTTGCAGGTCACCCCAGATCACTGGGCGGCAGGTGCATCGACGGTAACGATCAATGGGACCACCCGGCGCCGTGGTCCCACGGGTGGTCCTATCGCTGCCGCTATCGACCACCATGGAAAGAGCACCGATACGAAAAAACCCCGCAAAACGCTTGGTTTTGCGGGGTCAGTATCGGTGGGTAATGAAACCCAGATGATCCCTACGGGACTCGAACCCGTGTTGCCGCCGTGAAAGGGCAGTGTCCTAGACCGCTAGACGAAGGGACCTCAATCAGGCATCGCTGCCGTGATGGGCGTGTTTTACAAGGAGACGCGGTGGGCGTCAAGGGTTCACAGGCGTTGAGCTGGAAAATTTGAGATAAGTCTGCTTTTCGGCTTCGCTCAGCGAACGCATGCACGAGCAGCCAAACGGTGAGTTCGGAGCGGAATGCGAAGTCGAAGGCTGGCGCAGCGACGAGCTCGACGAGTCTAAAATTCGCGGGGTCACCGCGAACTAGCCCTCGATGGAACTGTCAGTGGCTTCGTTGGAACGCTGGATCGCTTCATAGACTTCGTGTCGATGAACGGGCACTTCACGCGGGGCTTCGACACCCAAACGAACTTTGTCGCCGCGAATCTCAACGACAACGATTTTGATATCGTTGTTGATGATAATGCTTTCGTTCTTCTTTCTTGACAAAACCAACATGGACTAATTCCTTTACAATGGCCACAGTATCGCTCAAAAACGGCCTTCCAATTCATCGATAGGAAGGACAGGCCGTAGGGTTCTTAACCGTGGACGGGGATCCTAGAGCACTTTACTCTAGGACAAAAACGGACGCGGTCAAGGAATTCCGGGTTGACAAACCTGTAAAAATCTCTTTTCCATCCAATATACGCTCGATCGTGACGAAATGTCCCCCTATTTTTCTTTTCAAGCCTATGTTTATCGCGGACAAGGGTGCGCGTTAGGTCGTACACTCGAAGAATTGGCCGAGGCAATGAACTCGCTTCCAGGACTGTTTTTCGAGTGGGACGGTTCACTGACGTGGGCGAGCCAGACGGCCGGCTGGCAAATTGACGCCACCATCTTCGATAACGGACAACAGGTTCAATACGTCGATTTGCACGGCCGGGCGGTGTCACGCGAGGGCTGCCGTCTGCTCATTGAGCGAATTGGCGACCTCTTTGCAGCCTGGGGCGACCCGGAGCAGCTGAATTTCATGCGTTTACCGGATCGGCGATGGCAAAACTTACACGAGTTTGCAAAAGAGTCGCTTGCCCAAGATTGACTCGCGATCGCCCACCGCGACAGCCCGCTGCTCGACCACCCACGAATTGCTCCGCCCGCCCGTGGCCCTCAAAGCACCCAACACCCCGTGTTTGAGCTCTTTTCTCCGCATACCGTGGACGGCATCCTCAAGGTGAATCCTGGAAAACCCGATGAATATTTGGCGTGACCCGGGTTTTTGGCACGCGTCCTGCACTAGATCGCATTATCGTTAAAAACGGAAACGCGATCTAACTAGCTTGCGACCGACATAGCCCCCTATTTCAGGATGAAGACTCATGATGACTGCTTCTGCTACCACCTCGACCGCTACGACTACTTTCGTCTCGCAAATCGCAAACGCGCCTCAAAATGAGACTCGATTGTCTGATGTTGAAATTTTGCGTCGCGTTCGCAGCATCCGTAGCGGCTGGACTGCGGCCGAACGGATGGAACGTCGCCAAGCAGCGGGCGAGCGATTCGCGAGCTTACTCGAAGCTCTCTCGTTGGACCATTCCGCCGCCTAAGACGTTGCCGTTCGCACGTGTTTGGGTTTCCCTGTTGGCGACAAACGGTTTAGACTGCCGGCTTTGGCTTCCACGGGAGGGACACTGCGCGTGCCTAGAGATTATTTCAAACGGATCGTTACGACCCATTTGCATACGCGTCCATTGCGATTAGCGAGCATCGGGTTGGTCACGTTGGCTTTGACGGGTTGCGGGCGAACGGAGCCCTCAGCGGACGCTGACCATTCCACAACAGCGGGACCGCCGCCGAGCGACCAGCATTTGGCGGCCGACAGGAGTGACGAGAAGATAGAGTCACTCCCCCCCCCCACAGCGACACTCGATCGATCCTCACCGACCGGCGCTGGCGCATCGGCCGAGCTGCCCATTGCAGAGTCGTCGCCCCCCCAAATACCGGCGATGGATGCGACCCGGGATCGCCCACAGCTTCGTCCCAATTGGGGACCGCGAGAGCTGAACGCATTCTTAGGGGACATCGATCGTGAATTGGGAGCCTTGATCAACGGACAAGCGGGCATCACGAACCGACAAGAGGTAGAAGAGGAGGTAATACGTCTGATCTCACTCAAGCGGGTGGCCTCCGAACGATTGACTGAGCATCCCGACGCGACCGAGCGAGACCAAATCACTGGCTACCGTGGCGTTGTGCAGGCGCTCTCCCATCTCGCCTCAACAGGCGACCTGCAGGCGGCCGAGGAACTACAGGCCGTGGTGATGGAATCGCGAGATTCTCCGAACGCGGCTCTGCGATCGGACAGCCGGTTAGTGCTCATCGGGCTGGAGACTGAATCCCTCCGCCACGGCAAACCTGACGCCGCTGAGAACTTGATCAAACTTGCTCACGAATTACTCGACAGTGACCAACGAGTGGACGTGCCCACCTTAATGGTGTTAGGGCAGGCCAAGGACGCCCTCCTGCAGTACGAATACCAGGACGAAGCGGCGAAAGTGCGAGATTTGATCACCGCTCGCTTTGGTCATGCCCAGGACGCGGAAGTCGCTCGGATGGCGGCAATGATTGCGGCATCCGGGTTTTCCCAAGCCAATACCGCCATGGAACGCCTCGACCAACTTCGCCAAAAAGTCGTCGCCGCCGCCCCAGAGACGAGCGATCCCAGCAACGCAGAGCCCGTCAGTGTGTCGGCCTGGAAGGCGGCGATCGATGAGGTCCTGGCGACCCCCGCGGATCTATTGACGGTCGAGTTCCTGTGTGGCTCCAGTCTGGAAGCCGAAGCAGTCGGTCGGGAGGATATCGCCGACGCCACGTACGACGTGCTCCAACAACAATTCGCCGACCGACAAGACGCCATCGGCCGGGTGGCGCGGACGGCTCTGCGCGCCAGGGAGAATCGACACGCGGTCATTGGTCGAGAGTTCGATCCCGATCTGCCCTCGGTTGATGGGCGGCCTCTGAAAATGAGTGACTACCGCGGCAAAGTCGTCTTGATGCCGTTTTGGTCCAGTGCGTTCCCCGATTCCTTGGCGGTCGTGCCCAATCTGCAGGACATTCAATCGCAATATCCAGATCGCGTCGCGATCGTGGGCATGAACCTGGACGTGGCGGGGACGGACGTGGAAGGGTTTGTGCGCCACGACCAGCTGGATTTCCCCAGTTTCCGCAGTGAATCCGATCCGAGAGCCGAGATCGTCAACGAAGTCGCCTATCGATTTGGTGCCGTGACCTTGCTGTTTGTCGCGGTCATTGATGCCGAGGGGCGAGTTGTTCACCTCGATTTTTCCGGTGAAGATTTGACCGCCGAGGTTCAAAAGCGGATTCGTTAAACTAAAATTGAAGGCAACGGGGAACCGAACGACCGGTTCTCGATTCCCTCTAGCTCCTCGGCAAGCCATGTCGGCAACCTCAGTCATGCAGTTCATCGAACTCACCGGCAAAACATTGCTGGATATCGTCAACGAAGGAGAGATCGACATGCGTCAATTGCATGATTCCGGTGTCACCGGCGACTCGATCTTGCGAATTAACAAGTTCGGAGAAATTGAGTTACGCCAGTCCCATGAATGGGTCATGGTCGGCGGCCTGATCGGCAATTTCGACGACCGACTGCGCAAGATCACGCAGCTGGACTGGGTTTAGAAACGGATTACGTGCGATCGGACGACGTGCGTGGACGAACGCTCGGACGGGTGTGCACCGACGACGTGCGTGGACGAACTCTCGGACGGGTGTGCACCGACGGTGTGCGTGGACGAACTCTCGGACGGTGTGCACCGACGGTGTGCGTGGACGAACTCTCGGACGGGACAATGGTCCCATCCTACGTTCAAAAAAAAACCGCGTGAGTGGGAACTCACGCGGTTTCGTAGTTTCGATTCCAGCGACTCACTCCGAGGAGTGAGCCGGCCGGAGAGCTCGATTAGTTTCCGCAGTTGGTGCAACCAGCACCGGCTTGCATGACAGGAGTTCCTTGAACGGAAGCTCCTTGAACCGAACCACAGCCACATCCGGCAGCCGATGTGTTGTAGACAGGAACCTGGATCGTTGTTGGAACCTGCTTGCAGACGCGGACTTGAACTTCCTTCGTCGATTGCACAGGAACACAAACGGTGTAGGTTTCTGGCACTTCTTCGGTGACGGTGTCATAAACAGTCACGTTGTAGGTGCGAGTACGCTTTTCGGGAACGCAGACGGTGTGCGAAACTTCACGTTCGCGTTGTTGCGTTTCCATGCGAGTCAAGTTAACAGTGCGTGTGCGATCTTCGGTCGTCATGGTCGTTTGATTGACCATGCGAGTGCGATCTTCCGTACGGCAACGTTGGACGGGAACCGTACGAGTCCGAGTTTCGGTGCGGCACTTGGTGACTTGATATTCGCGAGTGCGTTGTTCTTGACGAGTCTTATGAAGCGTCACGGTACGCGTACGTTCTTCGGTCGTCATCGTCGTCACGGGAACTTCGCGGGTGCGAGTTTCCATGCGAGTACGGCGAACGGGAACTTCGCGGGTGCGTTCTTCGGTCGTGTACGTGGTGACTTGGTAGTCACGAGTACGAGTTTCTTGACGACAACGAGTCACAGGAACCATGCGGGTGCGGGTTTCGGTGCGACAGCGAGTCACGTTGACTTTACGCTCACGCGTTTCGCTACGCATGCGAGTAACCGGGACCATACGGGTCTTGGTTTCGCAGTTGTACGAAGTCGTGGTGTAGGTGTAAGGGACTTGCTCAGTCGTACGCTGATAGGAGGTCGTCGGTACTTCTTCGGTCACAATGTTAGGAACATAGACGCGACGATAAGTCACTGCTGGAGCACAAGCTGTGCTGCTACCGCAACCACAGCTGCTTTGGCATCCACCACAGCCGCCACAAGGGCTGCCACAGGCATTGACGCTGCTGCCACAACCACAAGCACTCGAGGCCGCTACTGCTTGGCACTCGTAGCTACCCAAATCGCGTTGTACGGTTCGCATGCTGGTCACGGGGACGCACTTGCTGACGGTACGGTGGGCAGTGTGAGTTTGTTGCACAGGCACACGTACGGTGTACGTTTGGGCAACTTCCTCGGTGTAGGGAACCATGACGTTGTACGTCTGAGTTACTTCCTCAGTGTAGGGAACCGTCACGTTGTAGGACTGTTCAACTTGCTCGGTGAAAGGCACGCTGACCGTGTACTCTTGGGTCTTGGTCTCGGTGTGCGGAACACGAACGGTGTACGTTTGCGTTTGGGTTTCGGTGTAAGGAACGCAAACCTGATATTCTTGGGTTTGCGTGCTCGTTACGGGAACTTGAACGCTGTAAGTTTGTTCCACTTCCTCGGTGTAAGGAACGCAGACGGTGTATTCCTGGGTCTTCGTTTCGGTGTAGGGGACCGAAACCGAATAAGTCTGTTCGACTTGGTCGGTGTAAGGAACCGAGACCTTGTAAGTCTGTTCGACTTGCGTCGTCACAGGCACCGAGACCGTGTAGGTTTGTTCTTCGGTGTAAGGCACAGCGACTTGAACGTCATAGGTTTCGGTACGTGTTTCCGTCTTGGGCACGTTAACGGTGTATTCTTGCGAGCGTGTTTCGACGCGGGCAACTTGCTTCGTCACGTTTCGAGTGCGTGTCTGAGTCTGACGCTCGTACGTGGTGGTGGGAACCAAGCGGGTTTCCGTCACGTACTGCGAACGCATGACCGTTTGCGTTTGATAGGACACTGTCGAGCCACAGGCTCCAGCGTCGCCGCAGCCTGCTCCGCCACCATTGGCACAGCCACCGCCACAACCAGCCGTTGAACCCTGTGAAGCACAACCGCTTCCACTGGCGCAACCGCTACAACTTCCGCATCCTGCGTGGACCGAAGCAGCGAATAACATCGCTGCGGCGACCCCCATAAACATCCTCAAAACACTAGACTTCATTGAAAACCTCTCGAAATGCTCACGTGGCCGTGAGGCAACAGAAGAAACACGGGCAAGCTTTAACGGCTGCGTAATTTGGGTGGACATCACCCTACAACGATCCAAGGTAGATGCTGGGTAGTCTATGTCAACAATCCGGGCACGATTCGGCGGCAAGTTTCACGGATTTTTCAAAAGTACTTGCCATAAATCGAAAAAAATTATTTAGATCTTTTTGAGACAGTTGTCGGGGAGGAGGTCCTTCCCAGCCGCGTCGGCCGGCAATTCGGGCGAATTTCGAGGACGCTTGCCTTATTTCAACCTGGCTCCCGCCATCCGGGCTTCTTGGGGGGCGAACGCTCCCTTGTCTCCCAGCCGGATCGGCCGGCGTTTGGCGGCGGGTAAATTCTCGCTGGCGAGCCATCAGGCAATTTCCTCAGTGCCGTCGAAAACGGCGACCAATCTGCAAACATAAGGAACGTCCCGCCATGGTTTTTCGTCTATAGTTTTGAGTGTAGCGTTGGAATACGCATTTTGTGCGACGGGATGAATGGCTTCCAGAGGTGGGGGAAATCAAGCTGTGTCAAGAATGATTTGGGTAGGCAACGGGGGACAGCCGCCCGAGGCGATCTCCGCCGACTCCATCGATTTGCCCGGTGACATCGAGTGGGTCCATGCGGATTCGATTGTCGACGCATTTCCCATGCTCGAGGACGAATCGGTCTCCGGGATTTGGCTAGAACGCTCCTCTCTGCCGCAAATTTCCGAGATTCGCGGGATCACGCAAAGCGGACTGATGCTGCGTGACATGCCCGAGGGTGTCGCCCTATTGGATTCGGATTTGCGAGTGATCTGGGCCAACCGGCAGCTACTGCAGTGGGCCGAACGAGACGAAGGCCCGCCGTTGGGCATGACTTTTTACGAGCTTTTGCACAATCCGGAAATCATGGGACCGGATTTCTGTCCGTTCCACACGTCGCTGGCGACGGGCGATCCGAGCCATTCGACCCTGCACAGCACCCGCAATCAGTACTTCAAGGTGCATGCCGCTCCGATTCACTCGTCGGCAGCATCGCGGCATCTCATTGTCACCGTCAGTGACATCACCGAAGAGATCCTTCAGGAACAGAAGCTGGCGGCGATTCACCAAGCCGGCCGCGAACTCGCTGATCTTCGCCCCAATGAAATCTTCATGATGGAGGTCGATGAGCGGATCGATCTGCTCAAAGACAATATCCAGCACTACCTGCGTGATTTGCTGAACTTTGAAGTGATTGAAATCCGCGTGCTCGAGCAATCCACGGGCGACCTACTGCCGCTGCTGAGCGTGGGCATTGACGAGGAGGCCTCCGACCGCAAGCTGCTGGCACGGATGCACGAAAATGGAATCACCGGGTACGTCGCCGCCAGCGGAGTGCCGTACATCTGCCACGACGTGCTCAATGACCCGCTGTTCATTCCCGGCGTTGCCGATACCCGCAGTTCGCTAACGGTGCCCCTGATCCTGCACGACCAGGTGCTCGGGACGATCAACGTCGAGAGTCCAGACGTTGCGACGTTCACGGACAGCGACCTGCAATTTCTGGAGATTTTTGCTCGTGACATTGCCTTTGCGCTCAATACGCTCGAGTTGCTCGTAGCTCAGAAAGCGAATACGGCCCAGCAGAGTTGCGACGCCATTCACAGTGCGGTCGCGATGCCAGTCGATGCGATCCTCAACGATGCCGTGCATGTGATGGAAGGCTACATCGGACACAGCAGCGAGGTGATGGATCGACTCGGTAGGATCCTGCAGAATTCACGAGACATCAAGCGCACCATCCAGCAGATCGGCCAGAAGATGACGCCGCTCGAAGCGGTCGCCGCTGATGAAAAATCAGAACGACACCTGATCCTACGCGGCAAGCGGATCCTCGTCGTTGATGAGGACGAGCAGGTTCGCGAGGACGCGCACCGTCTACTCGAACGCTACGGATGCGTCGTTGAGACGGCCCATGCGGGCGACGAAGCCCTGCTCATGGTCCGCCGCAGTGGCGGCCAGAATTCCTACGATGCGATCATCAGCGACATCCGACTTTCGGACTACAGCGGATATCAGTTGATGCTGCGACTCGGCAAGTTCATGGATCACGTACCGATGATCCTGATGACGGGCTTCGGATACGATCCTGGGCATTCGATCGTCAAAGCGAAACAAAACGGACTGCACCCCAAAGCGGTTCTGTACAAGCCATTTCGCTTGGACCAATTGATCGATGTCTTAAAAACCGTACTCGAAGCCGTCCCCTAACCGATTGCCCCGACGACGTCGGCGAAAACAACGGTGCCGAGCGTTCAGTGTCGACTCCAACGAATGCTCGTCCCCAACCACTCCCTCTCCCGGATGACGACCGCATGGGCCACGGCGAGCACGACAATCACGAGCACGACAATCACGAGCACAACGACAGCGACTCACCGGAGTTCAGCGATATTGAATTACTCGCGTTTTTGGATGAGTCGCTCGCACCGGAAGAGTCCGCCAAAATTGAGGTGGCGATCCGGGAGCGTCCCCTGCTGCACCAACGACTGGTGCGACTGCGAGGACAAAACGTTGCCGGCCTACATACCATCGGTGCGATCTGGCGGCGTGAGCGGCTCAGCTGCCCGAATCGAGAATCGCTCCGTCGCCATCTACTCGGCGAATTGGCGGGCGCCGAAAGCGACTACATTCGATTTCATCTCGAGGAAATTGGCTGCCGTGTGTGCAACGCGAATTTCGACGATTTGAACCAGGCAATCGCCCAAGAACGCGATTCGCAAACACGCCGACACCGGATGTTTCAAACCAGCGCCGGCCACCTGCGTGAGAGCCCCTCGTGAACCGGGCTGGATGACGGCCCGCTGATCGCGCCGCGGTCAGAACGTTGGACCGGCGAGCGATCCACGACCTTCCAAGCTTTACAGGCAAAAACGGCAGGCACCATCACGGTGACAGCAAACGCTCAAACAGGCTGCGGTTCGAGGAGCGGACATCGTCGCAGCGGCGGACAATTTGCCCTGGGTCGGATTCGCCGAGCAGGGCCGCGAGCTGTTTCATTTCGAGCGTGTCGGCCCTGCCGTCGGCGGAGAGGGGCAATTCGTGCCGGGCGGGTGTATCGATCAGCCGAAGTTTTGTTTCGACATGGCGCAAGTAGCGATAGTTGTCGATCAGCGTTTGAGCGTCGGCCCGGTCGTAAACGCCCGCAGCAGCGAGGTCACTGAGTGCAGCGGCAACGCCGGTGGCGATTTCGGTGCCGAGGCTGCCCGCTGACTTCAGTACTCCCGCGGCCACGATGAACTGCACGTCCACGGTACCGCCGATGCCGCGTTTCAAATTGCCTGGCGCGGCCGTGGATTCGCCGCGTTGACGCAGCGTCTTGAACTCGGCGAATTGGCTCTCTCGCCATGGCGTTTGCCGGATCGCTTTGGCAATCGCGTCGCTGACCAGTTCGCGGTTGCGGCGTGACCCCGAGAACGGCCGAGCTTGGCATAACGCCGCTCGCCGCCACAGCGGCGCGCCGCCGAGCCGAAAGGGTTTGATGAACTGGTCGATCGAGTAAGCGAGCACGGTTTCATCGGCGCCTTGAGCCAACGGCAGGTCAACTTCGTAGAGACGATCGCCTGCCGAATCGACTTGCCGGACGACATTTTGAGCGAGTTGATTGAAAAACTGGCGGTTCGATAGCGTTGCTTTCGGCCCGCCGACGCGGCGCTGCGTTTGCCCCTCGGCGGTGTACAAAAACGTGAGATCGAGATCGCTGTGATAGTTGGGCTCACGACCGCCAAATTTCCCCAGCGCAACGGCGACCATTTCGACGGGCTCATTTTGCTCGCTGACGGGATCACCGAACCGCGCCGTTAAGCGATCGTGTTCGCGCTCGATCACCCGCCGCAGGCATGCATCGGCGGTGTCACTGAGTGATTGTCCGATTGCATCAACCGTCTCTTTCCCTAACAGGTCACGGGTGCCAATCATCAAATGGCAACCGGCGCGGAACGTTTGCAGAATGGGCCCGAGATCGTCGGCAGATTGGCACAACCGAATGGACTGAGCATCGAGTCGTTCCGAAGGCGGCAGGCGGTTCATCAGCAACGAGTCGACCAGCTCATCGATCATGCCCGGATTCTCGGTCAGAATCCCTGTCAGGTAGGGGGTCAGCGAGCATAGATTGACCATCAAGGCCAACGTTGCCGGGTTGGCTCCGAGCAGCTCCCACAGGGTCGCTTTCGCTCCAATGGAATCGGCGACCTCAATGAGTTGGTCGAGCGTTCGATCGGGAGCGGGAGTGCGAGCAATCTCACGCAGCAGATGGGGTGCCAGGCCAGCGAAGAATTGGCGACACCGGCGTGGTGAAAGGAACGAAACCGTTTCATGGCTGAGCGATGAAATCTGATCCCTGGCGCGGTCCAGGTCGGTGAAACCATGACCTCGTAAGACCTCCGCAAAGGTATCGGGGTCGGGATCCGGATCGAGAATCAGTTCGGTTTCGATTTCGACGACATCGACATCGGGGGCAAGATTCGACTGCGGGGCCGCCGTGGGTCCGGCAACGTCGGATGCTGAGGTCGGACTGGCGGCGACGTTCTGGGCCATCAAGTGATTGATGATCTTCCGATTGACGTCAAACGTTTCGTCCAGCAGCGTTTCAAACCGCTCGCGGTCACCCACCGCCACATCGTCGTCGGGCCCATCACCGCTGTTGGGTTGCGGGTCCGATGACCGGCGTACGCCCAATCGCCAGGCCAACCGGGTGCGAATCTGATCGTCATCCGGCAGATAGGTGACGCGGTGGTCCAACAGGACGGCGAGATGATGCTCGAGCCGACACAGTCGCGCGTGATTTTCCGACAAGATCGAGGCTTCCTGCTGCGTCAAACAACCGTGTCGGTTCAGGGCCGCGATCGCATCGAGGGTGCCCGGCACGCGAAGTTCGGGGAGTTCACCGCCATGCAGAAGCTGCAAAAACTGGATCGTCAGCTCGATGTCGCGACGACCCCCGGGACAATCGGCGATCGGCGTGCCACGCTGCGTGTCGATGGACAGGGCGCGTTTTTCAAGTTTTCGTCGCAATACCCGGATGTCGGCAATCTCACTGCGGCTCAGGAGTCGATGGTAAACCCACGGTTCCATCCGCTGGAGGAACCAATCGCCCAGCCCGCTATCGCCTGCGGCGACCCGCCCTTTCACGAATGCGAGACGCTGAAAGGTTTGGTTCTCACGCTCGTAATAGGCCGCCGCATCGCTGGCAGCGTGAAAGTCAATTTGCCGTGAGGACGAGTCTCCCATGCGGACAAAATCACTGAGCCGATGGGTATCGGCGGCAGCGAACTCTTCACCGGGCTGCTGCACGAACCGCATGTGGATCGATACGACCGGCCCGCGGTTGGACCCGAGCAGGCTGATCAATCCAGCCACGATGTGACGGTTGAACTTGAGATGACTCTCGTTTTTGCGGTCGATCTGATCGCATAGTAGCAACAGGTCCAACGGCGAGTCGTAGCCAATTTCCTCGCCACCGTAGTTGCCCAGGGCGATGATCGCGTACTTCGGTCGACTGGCATCGATCCGTTGCGGGTAATGGAACTGGGAGGCAACCTGCTCGATGGTGAAATCCAGTGCGCATGAAAGCACGGCGTCGGTCAGATGACTGATCTGCCGCGCGACGCGATCGGGAGCGAGACCGCGGACGAATTCGCCATAGGCAATTCGCAGAACTTCCCGACCGACGTACCTGCGAATCGCGACCGCGGCGCGGGGATTTGATGCGGTCGTGCCGAGTTCATGTGCCAATTCGTCGCGAAGCTGCTCCCGCGACGTCGGGCGCCCGTCACTGGCACGGATCAAGTCAAAACTTTCCGGGTCGCTGATTAGCAATTCCGCCACCGCGGGACTGGTCGAGAGCACCTGCAGGAGCGCGGGAAGGGCTTGGGGATCGCGGTCGAATAGGGCCAGCAACGAGGTCGGGCTGCGTGAAACGTCCACGAATCGGCTCAATAAACGCACCGCCTCATCCGGCTCGTCCACCAACCCCAAATGGTCGTGCAGGGCCGTCCATAACCCCGTCAACAGGTCCGGTGCGACACCACTGGCGGCGATTTGGCCCAGTGCATTGAGGACGCTTGTCGGGTCAGCGAAGCGATTGCCACTGAGCGGATGGTAGTCGTTGAACGAATTCACAGCAGTCGTCATCGGGGCATTTTGTGGATGGGGCAGATTGTCCTCCGCAGAGACGTGGGGGTCGTGCGGCTTCACCGTGTGGTAGTGCTCCACGTCTCCGGGAGGGAATTCGGCCCGAAGCGTAACGCTGCGAAGCACTATTTAGTAGACATTCCCGAGGGATTAGCTGCTGCGTGTGGCGGGAACTTTCCCGACTCGATGGCATCTAAACTTGCTAGGGACGTATCGCCCCGAGTTTACGCCCCCGTGGGGAGTTGGTGTAGCGGAGTCGGTGGACGGGTAATTCATGGATTTTTTGGCGCTGCCCTCGCAAAACCTAACCTACCTTTGGACATGCGAACGCTGGGGAACGTGAGATCGACAACCGATCGCCCGTTGTGGGACGAGTTGAAAGCATTCACCGGATGTTGCGTGCGAGCAACATCACGATGAGCCTCGTCCACACCCCGCGCCGCTACGCTTCTCTGATCCCCGGCGATTTGATCGCCTAACCTATTGTGCGGCCATTACTTGCGATGATCCATGCGTTACCTGAGTTCTCCGCTGGCACCAACAGTGCTTGGTGTTCCTTCCCAAACAGCTTTGACGATCAACCGGGAGACGAGGAGAACCTGATGGGCAAAAAGTTTAGCAGTCGCAGTTTGCAGGATGACGCCTTTGATGCCGAGGACTCGATCTCCCGTCGCTCGCGGACCATGGGCCAAGATTTTGCCGACGCTGTTTCCGAGGATCCGGAGCTCAGCTCGCTCTCCGATGACGATCTCGTGGTTCGCCGCGACGAAATGCCCAGCGATCCGACCGAGGATCCCGTACGGATGTATTTGATGCAGATGGGGCAAATCCCACTGCTCACCCGCGATCAAGAAGTTTCCGCGGCCGTCCAGATCGAGGCCACCCGGGAACGCTACCGGCACTGCATGATGGCCACGGATTTCATGTTGCAGGCCGCCTTGAAGCTCCTGCAACAGGTCCGCGACAAGCAGCTTCGGCTGGACCGCACGATCGAAGTCAGCGTGACCAACGCGGCCGAGAAAAAGGCGATCATGAAGCGGATCGTTCCGAACACCCGCACGCTCGGTCATCTTCTGGAGAGCAATCGCAGCGATTATTTGATCGCGATCAATAAATCATTGCCCATGCGTCGTCGCCGGGCCGCATGGCGAAACCTCGTCATCCGCCGCAACAAGGCCGTGCGATTGGTCGAAGAAATGAATCTGCGGACCAACAAGCTGCAGCCGATCTTTGAGAAACTGCGTCGCAGTGCCATGCGAATGAACGAAATTCGCCAAATTTTAAGCGCACCGCATCGGCTGGCATTGGCGGGCATGCCAACCGCTGACGAACTCCAGGGTGAACTGCGAGACCTGATGCGTTTGACCTATGAAACCCCTCAGACACTATCCCGCCGAGTCGACCGCTGTGACACACTCCGCGACGATTACGATGCCGCCAAACGCGTCCTGTCAGCGGGCAACCTGCGCCTGGTCGTGTCGATCGCGAAAAAGTATCGCAATCGTGGTCTGTCGTTTTTGGATTTGATCCAAGAAGGAAACACAGGCTTGATGCGTGCGGTCGACAAGTTTGAACATGCCCGTGGTTATAAATTCAGCACCTATGCGACGTGGTGGATCCGCCAAGCCATCACACGGGCGATTGCCGACCAAAGCCGCACGATTCGCGTGCCGGTGCACATGATCGACACGATGAACAAAATTCGACAGATCACCCGCGATCTCGTCCAAGAATTTGGTCGCGAACCGACCCCCGAAGAAGTATGTGCACGCAGCGGTTTATCACTCGACGACACCCGAATCATTCTGAAGATGGCCCGCCAGCCATTGTCGCTCGATCAACCCGTTGGCGATCACGAAGACAGTGCCTTCGGTGAGTTCCTGCAAGATCACCGGGAACAAGATCCGTTGATGGAAACCAATCGCGAGGCGTTGAAGCAACAAATTGACCTCGCAATGGAAACACTCAATTATCGTGAACGCGAGATTCTGCGACTGCGGTATGGCTTGGCTGACGGCTACACCTACACGCTCGAGGAAGTCGGGCGGATTTTCCAGGTGACCCGGGAACGGGTGCGTCAAATCGAGAGCAAAGCGGTTCGCAAACTGCAGCAGCCCTACCGAGCAAAATCGCTGGTCAGCTTTCTCGATGGTGCCGAGCTGATCATGTTCGAGAACAGCGAAGCGGTGTAATCATTCTCGGTGGAACGCCTGGTCGGCCGACGGGGATGCCCGCTAGTGGCGATGTCCGCCAATAGCGATGCCCGCTAAAGAGGATGCCCGCTAAAGGGGATGCCCGCCAATGGCATGGATCGGTCAATGGCGGTGTCGGTCGCGAGAAACCAACGCGTCTCCGCCCAGACGGGACCGAACCATCTGGCGACATTGCCGACGCCCCGCCGTGCGCCTATGCTGAACAGGTGGTCGACCGCGCCGGTTCGGCAAGATTTTGTCGCCGGCGATGTTACCCGCATTCTTCGCCATTGCCCCCACCTGAGTCAGCGCCATGCCTTTGTTTGAAATCGAAACCGACGCACATATCATTATCACATGGTCGGACGACGAAGCCTCCGCGCAATTGGTCGTCGACGATGCTTATCCGGAAGATGAAATCCTGCGGATCACCAAGCGTCCACGTGACTCATGGGTGATCAGCAAGGGAGCCCTGGGGTTGACCGACCGTACGCTCGATCCGTGTATGATCGCGCGGGATTGTCTCAGCAAATCGGCTGGTGACAAAGTCAATGCGATTCGCTTATATCGGATGGAGACGGGGTGCGACGTCGATCAAGCCCGCCGCGCCATCGAATCGAACATGGTGATGGGATGGTAGCCTCGCTCGGTCGAGCGTGGTGGTGTTTTCTCGTCTGTTTGCCATTGGTCGTCGGCTGTGACGGATGCCGGCTAACAAACCAACCGGACGAAACGGCCCCACAGAGCCAAACGCAGCAACCGCCCTTCACATCTCTCGCCGCCGGCGCCTATCCCGCATCACGCCCCGACACACAGAGTTCGGGGTTTCCAAACGGATCGGTAAAACCGGGGCACTGGACGAGCGCCCGGTTATCCATACGCAGCAACCTGGAGGACCGCCGCGGCGTCGTGCAAACGCGCGCCGAGGTGGGCGATTCGCAAGATGGTTTTCTCGGCGAAGCGTCACCGAACGCAACCGATTTTGAATCGGCGAGTTCATTTCTGGTCCGCCGCCCCGCCGTCTTGCCCAAGGGACAGATGCGGCGACTGGAGACGCGATTGCTCGTGCCCAGTCACGGCACGCAGATGATTGACAATGTGGTCATGGACGGACAGTTCTTGGGTCGAGATTCGAGTGCCCGCTCCGACCTCCGGCCCGCCCGCTTTGCTGCGATGTTGCCACAAACTTATTTCTTGGTCATTCTCACCAACCGGCCCGAGCGATTCATACGCTGGCAAACGTCCGACTGGATGAGACCGATTCATTTCGAAACTTCCTTGGAGCGACCGCCCGATAACTACCGCATCGTCATCCCGCCCACCGAAGGTGTGTTACCGATTGCCGAAACAGCGTTGGACTGGACCTCGACAGCCGTCTTGGTGTGGGATGATTTGCCGGTGACATCGCTGACTGCCGGACAGCGAACCGCCATTCTGGATTGGCTGAATTTTGGGGGACTGATCGTCGTCAACGGCCCAGCGGGAGTTGACTCGCTCACCGATGCTGATTTCCGAGACCGCTTGCCAATCGCCCCCGGCGGCGCCGCTGAACTGTTGGCAGACGATGCACAGAGTTTCCTTCGTTCACACAGCGTCGCCACGGATCCATCGACCGCCGCAGTGATCGCTGACCTCGATGGCAATTCCTCGCGTGTCGCCGCTGCGGGTAATGCGCGAGCGGACGCGGTGGAAATCGGCGACGGCGGGTTACTCGTCGAGCGGCGGGTGGGCCGCGGGCGAATGGTACAGAGCCGTATCGACTTGACGAGTCCTTGGCTGATGACGTGGAAGTCGTACGACAGTTTTGTCAATTCAGCGGTCTTGGCACGACCGCCACGCGTATTCCGATTGGACCGCGCCGCCGCTGGACTGTTTGCGCCGACCACGATCGCGCCCTTGCTGGAGCAACCGCCGGGATCACCGGATCAGGCCGTGGAACTCGACACCGCCGCCGCCCCCCCACCACCGGTGCGTCAGAGATTTGTCGGAGCCGAAAGCGATTCGGTCTCGCCCACGATCAATACCGGCGTGCGGTTGTATTCGCGCGATGCCAAAATGCGAGCACGCGTCATCGAGCCAGAGCCAGAGCCAGAGCCAGCCCAGACGCAGACGCAGACGCAGACGCAGACGCAGACGAGCGGATCTCCCACGGATGCTGACTCGCCCTTCGCGGCGTGGAAAAGTGACGATGTATGGCCGCACCCGGTCAGCGGTCTTGGTGCCTGGACGAACGAGAGTGACCTACTGACGTGGAGCCGGGGTCAACTGCGTCAAGAAATTGGCGTATCCATCCCGGAATCCTCAGTGGTGTTTCGCAGCCTGCTGATTTATCTATTTGTCTTGATCCCACTGAACTACTTCATCTTTCGCATGCTCGGGCACCTCGAGTGGGCCTGGTTGGCCGTCGTGCCGCTGTCGATTGCCGGCGCGTTCTGGGTGGCCCACGCGGCCCAGCTCGATGTCGGGTTCGCCCGGAGCCGCAACGAATTGGCACTGCTCGAATTGCCGGTGGACTATTCACGCGGACACTTAACTCGCGTGGTCGGTTTGTATAACTCGCTGGCGAGCCGCTACCGTATCGATTTCGACAATCCGGATGCCGCGATCGACGTGATCGATTCGCGAGGCCAGGATCAACCGGAAGCAAAGTTTTTTGGTGCCGTTGAAGCGGAATTGGAACTCGGTTTCGGACCGGGACCTTCGATGAATAACATCGGCGTGGGCAGCAACTCGTACGGCATCGTGCATACCGAGCAAATGATCGACGTCGACGGTTCGATACACGTACAAAATGCTGCACTGGAGAAAAACTCCCGTTCGCTCGAGGGAGCATCCGTCGTCAATGATTCCTCGCTGGAATTGCTCGATGCGTTCGTGATCGAGCGAAACGCGACTGGCGAAACGCGGATGGCGGCCATGGGCACGATCGGCAGTGGTGGACGCAAATCGATTCGCATGCAAGCGTCCGGACGTGTGTCCGTGCCGAGTGGACTCCCCATGGGCATGACGGATGCGATGGATCGCCTGCTCGCACCGAATGCGATACCCGCTGGATCGGCGAGACTGGTTGCACGCTTGGACGAACCGCTCGGCGGGATGACGATCTCTCCGGATTGCAAACAAGTGCGAGCACAAACGATCGTGCTCGTGCATCTAACGTACCCCGGGCGAGCGCCCGCGATCAGCGATGAGAACCTCATCGGCGATGTGCTGCCTTAATTTCTGGCGCAAAATCGTCGAGTGGACTCTTCTTTCCTCGGACATCGAATTCAAACCAGCAATGCTTACTGACGAATCCTCCTTCGTGATCATGCTACTGGTTTCGTGCAGCTTCGCTGCTTGGTATGGCTACCAACACGGGAAGCAATACGTGCTCGGTGCGGGCATGGCGGTCTCGATGTTAGCGGGAACCTGGTTTGAAATCACGCTTTTCAACACCGAGATCAACGTCACCATGGCGACGGCGATCGTGCTGCTGATCGTTTACTGCACGCACTCTTGGCGCGAGATTTTCAAGTCACTCAATTTGCTCGATGTGTTAGTCAGCGCACTGATGGTTTGGCACATCATCGTCGATGTCGCCCACGAGGGACAACCACTTGCATTCACACTGCTGGCATACGGGCAGTGGATGCTGCCCTACGCCGCCGGTCGCTATGCGTTTGTGCATCCCGGATCGCTGTCGAAACTCTCACCCGTCTTCGTTGCGGTGGCGGGTTTCATTGCCGCAGCGGCGGTCTACGAATCGTTCACGTCGGTGAACCTCTGGGAAACCGTTTTCGTTCACGTCGACGATAAAGTCACACGAGTCGTAGGCCAACGCTATGGCTTACTCTATCGTTCGATCGGCCCGGTTCGAAATGCGATTTTCCTCGGGATCATGCTGCTTGCGATGCTGCCCTTTGCGGTGGATCTGACGACGCGTCGAGCGGATGCCCCATGGCAGCGTTCAATGGGTTTTGCCGGACTGCTGCTACTCATCTTCGGCATCGTTGCGACCGTCTCGAGAGGCCCCATGCTCTGCGTGCCACTGGCCGGTGCATTCGCCCTTGCGTGTGTCTACCGAGTCGCGCGATGGGGCTTGATCGTGATCGCCGTCGGTGGATTGATTTTCACGACCGTACAGTTTGACACCGTGGCGAATTTTCTCGAAAGCGGTGGCGACAAGCACACTCGTAGTCAGATTTTAGAAATCGATGACCACGGTGATCTTGAGCTCTACAACAATACCCGGCATCGCATGTTGATCCCAAAGGTGTACTGGCCCATTGTCCTCAAAGGCGGACCGCTTGGCTACGGCACCACCGACTCGTCCGGTTTTCCGCCGCGCAATATCCCCGGCCTGCCGACCGATCCGGAGGTCATGAGACATGCGAAGACCATCGACAACACCTACATCAATATTGGACTCGCATTTGGTTGGGTTGGTCTCGCCCTGTTTGTCATCTTCCTGATTTCCGCGATTGTCCAAGCGCTGCATCTCGCGCCAGCGGCGGGCACGTATCTCTACCCGAGTGATGGCCGCGTGATGGTGGCGTACGCGAGTATCCTCTTTGCCGTTAGTTTTGAAATCTGGACGGTTCATTGGTCGTACGACTTCAGTTTCTGGCTGTTATTTCAAATTGGAGTGATCGCGGGCCTGACATCGCAGTGCGCCCGCGTCCGCCAAGGGGGGATCTAGTCGCCCCGACGGCTGCGACGAAAACAATCGTTGCCCAGCGATACTTTGGATCGAGGTTGGGGTTTGTTCATTGGCAGGACAAACGACTCATTCCTTGTTGGGAGATGGATAGAATGCATGATACGGATAACCACAACACACCCATGGTCAACCCGCCGACCACGAAACGCGACACACTCTCCGACACGGGCGTGATGCGCATTCTCGGTGACTACCCATCCCCGAACGAAACGGTCATCAGTGAAGAACAGCCAATCCTGCGTCACTGCCCGGCCTGTTCACGCGATGTGTCCGAGGCGTCGACCGTATGCAAACACTGCCTCTGCTACGTTGGCCCTGCTCCCGATTACCTGAATTCGTTGAACGGGCGAGCAACGGTCAACCAAGCCAAATCTTGAGTTGCGACCGGTACCTTGATTGTCAAAAAACCCTCGCGACAGCGAGCCAATCAAGCACATCGGATGAACGCTTGCGGTTGTCGCCAGGACAGTGCCATCCTCGACCTGACAAACAGAGGCACCGGCGGAGAACGAATCGGGTAACAACTCCTTGAACCGCGTGCCCAGCGGGCCGCGATATCAAGGTTGGAAGCGTGGGGCGACGCCCACGCGGTGACACCAAAAAATCTTCCACGCGGATACTTGGCAACACGATTGGTTCGCGGACGCTAAAGATTCAGGTCGCACTGCATGGCACGGGCGACATCGTTGACAAAGCAGCGCTGGTAGCGGCGGATCAATGGTGTGCCGACGACGGCAGCCAGATTGCTGGCGCGGGAAAAGGAGCGAATCGAAAACCGCACGGTTTCCGTCTTTGATTCCAGCGAAACGGTAAACCGCTCTTCCCCAACCATGATATGCCGGGGCAGCGTACCGAGGGCAATTGAAAAACAGCGACCGCGATCTGCATCGGTTGACATTTGCACGTCAACAACACGGCAACAATTGAGTGTCCACAACCGCATCACGCGTGCCACAACCACTGTATTCCGCCCCACCAGGGGTGGCCCGTCGCCAAAAAGTGATACCCAATTGAGCTGCAAGCAACGGCCTTGCCGCAGGCTATCATGCGCTGCGGCAAAACAGGCCTCACCGCGTCCCAGTTCCACCGCGTGTTCGTTGTGAAAGTAGTCCGCTGGCATCTGACCACGCGTTTGACCGACTTCCGTATACGTTACTTCCGCATCGCTCTGACTTCGCGTGAGCTTCAGCAGTTCTTGATCGGTGGGTCTGCGCAGAGAGATCATGCGTCTGCATGTCCCTTCTTCTCCCCTGCGAGTGCGGTGGCGATGGCGACGGCCACCGGCATGGCGTCGATTTGAAAACGTTCTGCCGAAGCGTCGGTCACGATCGTCGGATTGGCTAACCCTGTCACCATGTCCGATCCAATACGGGCGGTCTCCGGTGTCACCAGGGACAGCCACAGGCCGGACAATCGCGGCGTCAGGAACGGGACGGGAATGAAGAACCGTCGCAGGCCCTTTTGTCGTGAGAACTCGGCCAATATCTCACGATAGGTTGTCAAATCGGGGCAACCGATCTGGACGATCGCGGATGCCGGCAGTTCGATATCCGCTGCGGCCATCAGATAGCGAACCAGATCGATGGTGCCGATGGGCTGGGTTCGTGTCGAGAGCCAGCGAGGGCAAATCATCACCGGCAAACGATGGCACAGATTCTTCACCATCTCGAATGAGAGACTTCCCGCACCAATCACCATGGCGGCGCGAAACTCGACGGTCGGCACACCCCCCTCCCGTAAGATTCGACCGACCTCCTGGCGGCTGCGCAAATGCTCCGACAACCCATCAGCCTCTCGGCCGAGCCCGCCGAGATAAATGAGACGTTCCAGACCCGCGTCGGCGGCGGCATCGCGAAAATGGATCGCCGCCTTGCGATCCCGCTGCGCAAAGTCTCCATCGCCGGACATCGAGTGCACTAAGTAGTACGCCAATTGACAGCCATCCATGGCGACCTTGAGCGTCTCGGGCTGCAGCACGTCCGCTTCCACTACCGAAACTTGTTCGTCTTCGACAATCTTGGCCGCACTGCGATCGCGGGTCATGCAGCGGACATGAAATCCGGCTTTTCGCAGTTCAGGAAGTAGCGCACCTCCCACATGCCCTGTTGCGCCGGTGAGCAGAACGTGTCGTCGCTCGTGAGTTGCTGTTGAGTCCATGACGTTTTAACCGTACGAATTTCTGACACATAACTCGCCCATTGTGCCGAGGCGGCCTAGCGGCCTGTTGATTGAGGCGAAGTTCAACCAGCAATGGTGAGCCGAATGCCGTAAGGCATCGGGCGACACGAGCCACCCGGCCGCTCACGCGGCTCGGCTCATGAAATCAACACGCCGCGAGTCGATCGACCGGGGGAGTGTTCCACCGTCTGGCGACAGTGGCGGCGAAGGGATGTGGATCATCCGGCGGAAATGTTTCGCGCGGGCTAGCCGCCCGCAATCATGATCTCGGTGTCTTCGAGAAGCATGCCGGTTTCAAACTGCACGTTTTTGAGTGCGACCATGTACTCGGTCACCGCGAGATAATAGCGAACTTGCGCTTCGCTGACCCGCCGCTGGGTATCGAGCAATTGAACCAAGCTGATCGGCAACCCCGCTTCCCGGCTGGCTTCCAGGCTATCGAGCGCATCCTTGGCGGCAAGATATCGGTTCAAACTCGTTTCCGCCAACGCATAGGAACGATCGGTTTCGGCGACGACCCCCAGCAGATCATGGATGACTTGGCGTTCCTGCTCTCGCAGCAGGGCTTGATCCCTTGCGATCTGTAGCTTCGCATGCTGAACTGCCGCGTGGGCTTGGCGGAATCCGACCGGCATTCGGAACTCCAGTCCACCCTGATACTCTTGAAAATTCATGTCGCCAATCTCTTCAAATGCCGAACCCGAACCAGCGAGATCCTGAGCTAACCCACGAACCCGATACGTCGAGGTCAGGTCGAGAGTGGGCAGCAAGAAATTCTTCGCGGCGAGCAGTTCCAATTCTCGGCGTTTGATGAGCAGTCGTTGCTCTTGCAGTTCGGCGCGCATCCGAATGGCTTGGGCGGCTAGTGAGTCGGTATCAAAAATCACTGGCGCGGTAGTCGGTTCGTCTGTCGGCCGTATCAACACCCCTTCGCTGACGGGCAACCCAACAAGCAAACGCAAACGACGTTCACTCGCCAGCACACCACCGACACCTGAGAACGTGCCACCGGAGGTCGCGTTGTAGACCTGCGTCCGCTGCACCAATTTCCCCGCGACCGCATCCTGGTACTCACCTTGAAATCGATAGTACTGTTCACGTGCGAGCGCCTCGGCCGACCCGCCGCGCCGATTGGACGTTTTCTGGGCATCATAGCTGCGCCATGTTAAGCGACTACGTTCGAGCGCCTCCGCCCGCGCGTCGACATCGCGATAGGCAAACGCGAGATCCCAATAGGCATTGGTCACGTTGCTAATGTAATTTCGTGTATTCCGGCGAAATTCGGCAACCGACATGTCGTTGTTTGTCTTGGCAATCAACACGCCGTTGTAGATCCCCGGTACCGCCGCCGCACCGGCAATGCGGTTAAACGTGAGACCGCCTCCGCGCAGTAGCGGCTGCCGGATCTCAGCTTGAAACTGGGACTGCCAGGCGCTCGGCACGAGATTCCCCGTGGCATTATTCGCATCGTAGTCCGTCACGCTGCGCAGCGCCAACTCAGCCCCCGTGGCCGTTCGTTTCGACGTCTGAAAAACATAGTCGTGCAAATCTTGCTTGAACGAGTTGGCACCGCCGCCGAAGAATCGGTTGTTAAATTGGCGGTTGTTATTCTGCCATTGCCCCATCGCATAGAGCTGAGCGTCGAACGCGGAGAGCGCCGCCTCAAACCCGAGTTGCGGATTCGTTTGCACCAAGGGCAACGTTTGCTCAGTGGCGACTTGCTCGGGAGCTCGCAGCACGGTGGCATTGAGGTCTCGGAGCACCTCCGCATTGGAGAGTGCAATTAAAATCGTTTCACGGAGCGTTAGATCGCGATAGTCTGCGTTTTCCAAGGACGTGACGTCCCGGATAGTGATCGGCGGCAAGGGCGCGGTCGTCTGGATCACCACCTCGGCCGCTTGACCCGGAGGAGCCCCCGCATCCACGTTGGCCATAATCGCGTCGACGCACGCGGTGTCGTTACCGAGCGTTTCGGGAAGACTCTTGACGGCCCGACACCCCAACAGGCCCGCGAAGGCGGACAACAACACACCGGTGACAAGCGCCCATAGGACGATTGAGAAAAATGGCCAGCGGTGCAGCGAGCTGGGCGCTCGACGGGATCGCTCCATCACCTCACCGACCAGCATCACCGAAGGCGGATCGGACAACAGTCCGTCCCCTAGCGATTCCCGCAACCCAGGCACAGCGTGGGGGTTCGGTTGGCCGACTGATTTCGATGATGCGATCAAAATACTGCGTAATAGAGTCAATGTCCGACAGATGTAACAATCCGTACACCCCTCTTTATTCGACGATTCCATACGACCACATCCAGTGAAATCGTTATGAAACGATGCCCCACCGAGTTTCACAGCGTGAAACTCGAACGCAACGACAAGATTCTCGCTCAGACAAGCTAAGATACGTCGATGAGTCATCCTCCCCATCCCAACACTGATCCTCTCGGCGACAGTTTTGAAGTCGCGTGGCTGCGCCGCACCGATATTTTGACCGATCCGATCGTGCGTGCGGAAAGCCTGTGCGGTGAAATCGCGAGCCGGGTCCCCGCCGACCGGGTGAGCTATCTGACAAAACACGGCTCCACATCCCAACTCGTTGCGACGTCCACGACTGCGGCGATCGACCCGCGTTCGACCGAGGCGGCCTGGCTCCGACAACTCGCCGACGAAGTTTGTCGGACGGGGACCGACCTTCGGACGGTTGACGAGCCCACCAACGCCCCCTCAGACCTGGCGGGGGCGACCGAGACGCTGGCGATTCCTGTCGTCACCGGTGAGTCGGTTGACCAGGTCGATGCGGTCATCGTAATCCAGCGATACACGCTCAAGCCAACCTCCCTGGCGGCCTCCCTGGCCAGAATCCGCCCCCCCATCGACGCAGCGGCCGCGGAGGTCGCCACGGCACTGCGATCGCGGACGGCGAAGACGGTCCGGCGTAGTACGGCATGGTGGCGACAAGCACCCAACGGGCAGCGACTGGCCGTCGTCGCCGTGCTGTGCATCGGAATCGTCGCGTTGCTGAACCTGCCTATCGCATTCCGATTGCCCGTTGAGGGGCGGCTCGAACCAGCCAACTCGTTCGGTGTCTTCGCGCCCGCCTCCGGGACGTTTGCCAATCTGCTCGTCGCGGACGGCGAGCCCGTTGCGAAAGGTACTGTCCTGGCCGAACTCATCAATGTCGAAATCGACCTCCAGCAAGAACGGCTCGCCGGTGAGCTCACCGTTGCGGAAACGGAACTCGCCACATTACGGCTGAGGCAATCCGACGCCGCGGCCTCTGATTCCGTCAACCCCTCGCCGGTCGGTCGGGACGCTGGCAACAGTGGATCGCGGCAGATGGTACTGCGGTCGCGGATCCAATCCTTGCAAGCACAAACCGACCTCATGAAATCCGTCAAACGATCTCTGACGATCCGATCGCCAATCGCCGGACGCGCCATCATCCGCGACGAACAGGCCGACCTCGTTGGCCAGAACATCAGCCAGAGCCAGTGGTTGATGCAGATCATCGATCCAGCCGATGGTTATGTTGCAATCATTGATCTCCCCGAAAGCGACGACACATACCTACGCCGGGCGTTCAGCGTCGATAGCGCCGGCGTGCCCGGGGCCTTGCGTCTGTTGGCGGCACCTGATGTCCACTTCAGTGGCAGGGTAGCCCATGTTGCCGATACCGTCCAATTCAATGAACGTGGCAAACCTGCGATCGAAGTCACGATTCCTATCGACCAATCGCTTCCTGAGGACGTGCACATCGGAGCCACCGTGGTCGGCACTATCCATGTTGGCCATCGCGCATTGGGTTTCGTTTGGTTCCGCCCCATCATCGAGTTTCTCCGGAGTTACGGATGGTAAACATCAATCGGAAGCCCATCGAAACCCGCCATGCGGGACGGTTTTCGCGACGCTTGAAACAGGAATGCAGAATCGAACGCTTGCAGCGATCCTTAAGCGACTGCGGCGGGCCATTCGCTCCCCGGGGATCGTTGCCAACCGCAGCGAAGGCTGGGCGGCTAATCAGATCCGGCATCTTCGTTTCCCTGACATTGCTCCCATGGGCCCGCGTCGGTGCGGAACCCCCGGTCTCGACTCGCACCATCGACGGTCTCGTCGTTGTCCTGGTGGACGAAGCCTCCATCGCTGCCACCATTGAAGGCTCGGTCAGTGAAGTCGTCGTCGGCGAGGGGGACGCCATCGCAGCGGGCGATGTCATCATCCAACTCGATGATCGCAAGGCACGCCTGGAAGAATCCTTGGCACAGCGTGCGGCGGAAATCGCGAATCATCGACAGACCGAGACCAGCGAAGTGGATGCGGCCAAAGTAGCTGTCGCCGAACAGGAGCAAATGATTGCCGAGCATGAGATTCGCAGCGAACTCAATCGCCGCCGCGCCGCCAATGAGCTCAAGGTCAAAGCCGCCGAGAAGGCCGAACTGGTTGCCAACAATGAGTGGCAGCGAGCCAAGGCGGCCCGCCAGAATTTTGCCGATGCCGTGTCGGACTCTGAAATCGAAGGACTGCAACTCGCCTACGAACGCAGTCAACTGGAAACTCGCGAAGCGATCTTTCAAATGGAGATGGCAGCGATTGACGTCCGGCTCGATCAAGCCATGGGCAAAACGCTGCAGTGGCAACTCGAGTCCGCGAGTGTGGCTCTCCAAGCCGCACGATCGGCGGACGAGGTGCGGAAACTCGAAACGAAAATCCAAGGCCTGAAACTAGATTTGGCACGCGTTGCCAGTGACGACCACCACATCCGATCTCCCATCGATGGGATCGTCGTTTCCATTTCAGCGCAGGTGGGCGATTGGGTGCGTGGCGGACAAGTCGTTGCCCGTATCATCGGCCGAGAACGCTTGCGTGCCGAAGGCTATGTGACGTCCGAGCACGCTGAGGGGATGCGAGACGCACGCGAGGTGAGCGTCTTGGTTGCCAACGGCGATGGCACGAACGTCAGACGCGACAGCGTCAAGCGGTTTGTTAGCCCCGAGATGGATGCGGTGACCGGAGAAGTCCGAGTCTGGATTGAATTCGACAATCGCGACGGCAGAGTCTACCCCGGATCGAAGGCCTCGATCGAGGTTCGCTAATGTCGATTCCCCTTTTACAATTGCGTCCCGATCTGATCATGCGGCGAATCGCCCTGCGCGATCGCTGCGTGTGGGTCCTGAAGGATCCTCTATCGACGCGGTTTCATTTTTTTGACGACGCTGAATTTGCGATCCTGCGTCGACTGCGCGGCGGCGTTTCGTTCGCCGACCTGGCGGCTCGTTACCGCGATCGCCTGCCGCCCGCCGTCCTGGCCGAATTCCTCTCCTCAGCCACCCGGGCGGGCATCCTCCTGACTCCTGATGGCATGCCAGCATCACCGGCCTGGCGGCCTGCCCGGCAGCTCCATCGTCCCGCGTGGTGGGAGAACCCACTGGCGATTCGGATTCCGGGGATCACGCCTGACCGCATCGGCCTTTCTAAGATCTCGTGGAAAAGAATGATGCCTGGTCGCTCCGCGAATGCGGCGCCGGGCGTGGGCTCTACCGAGCGAAAGACGAGTCCTCTCGTTATCAGCGCCATCGTCGCGATCAGTTGCCTTGCCTTCTTAATCATCATGCTACGGCAACAAGACTTTATCGACGATTTTGCGGCGGCAAGTTCGCATCTGGTCGCGTCCATGACGGCGCCAGCGAACCCGCTCGTGGCCCGGTCCCTTGGCAGCACACTTTTTGTATTTGCCATTGCGATTGTCGTCACCAAGATCTTTCATGAAATCGCTCACGCCTGGGTGTGCCACCGACTCGGCGGCCGGTGCCGTGAGATCGGCATCCTGCTGTTATTCGGGATCCCCTGTTTGTACTGCGACGTCAGTGATACATGGCTGATGCCTCGACGCCGTGATCGGGTTCTCGTATCCGCGGCAGGCGTGATCGCCGAATGGATCGTTGCCGCTGTTGCCGTCATCGTGTGGGCGATGACACAGCCGGGACTGCTGCATGATGTCGCGGCGTTAATCGTTGTCGTGGCATCCGTGAATACGTTCTTGGTCAATGCCAATCCACTGCTGCGATACGATGGCTACTACGTGCTTTCCGATGCAGCGGGCGTACCGAATCTCGCGGCCGAAGCCAACTCAGCGATCCATCGAACATGGGCAAAATGGACCCGTGCCGAGGGCGGTGACACTCCATCGGCGTCGCCCCCGACATGGTTGGTTGTCTATGGCGTGGCCAGCAATCTGTACCGCCTGTTCATTTTGGGCGTAATCGGCTGGGCGGCGTTCTCGTTCTTGAGTGTTTCGATTGGCTACGGGGCTGCGTTACCGATTGTGTTGGTACTGGGGTTCATCCTGTTGAAACAGCGTTGGTCGAACCTCATCGCGAGCGGACCACACCCCCAAACATCTCGGCAAGATCGCTGGCGGGGAAGCGTTCTAACCGGTGCGATCCTGCTCGGGATTCTCTTGCTGATCTTGGTGCCGCTGCCGCACAGCCTGCGGGTCGGCGCCCTCATCCGACCGCTCGGTGAGCGTCCCATCTTTGTCACAACCCCAGGGATCATGCTACCGCGTGAATCGAAGACTGAGGTGCGACTGGATGATTGGCAGCTACGATTAAAAGAGCTTGCTTCGCGAGGGCGGATCACGGAACTGGAAACCGAGTTGGCTGCCAACCGCATCGATCGCATCGATCGCCCCGCTCGATCGTTGATCCAACCGATCCTGGCCAACCAAATCGCCAGCGAGCGGGAGAACCACGCGACGCTGGCCGGTCGCGTTGATCAGCTCACCCTGGCGATCGATCCGCTGGAGAAACTGTTCCCACCACCGCCGCGTCACGTCTCGCGCCAGGAACGAATCGCTGGCCGGTGGGGATGGACCGGCACACCGCTGAAGCCGGGCAATGTGGGCGCGACGCTGCGACAGGGTACGCTCGTCGGCCGCGCGGGCAGTCCAGATCGCCGCACCGCGTCACTGTACGTACCCGAGCAATCCATCGGCGAAGTCCGGCTCGGACAATCCGTGACACTGGGCTATCGCGGCTTGCCCCACGGTTCGGTTCGGGGGCGGGTTGCATCGATCTCAGCAGACCCCGTCGACAACGCGCCCGAAGAGATTCTGGCGGCGGGCTGGATGAGCAGTGAGCAAGCTGTGCACAGCGGCACAATCCCTAATGTGGTTCACTACGAAGTCATCGTCACGCTCGAGCACGCCCCGCGGCGCGCCGCGTTCCCGTCACGGCTCGTGACAGCAGCCCGCATCCAATTTCCCGCCAGTTCATTATGGTCCCGCTGGCGAAGATGGTTCTCGCAGTAGCGACTGCTTCACCGCGTCTTTCCCTTCGTCGAGAGAGTGAGAACGAAGCGGGACCTGGAACGCAGCCAGGGTCAAACGTGAGCATCAAGCCTGCGACAACTGCCGTTTTGACACACTCCCTATTTGTCCGGGAACGGGCGCAGCGCGGGACTGCCAGTTTTGCCACTAAAACTTTTTCATTGGCAGCATCACGCCATCCCCCCCTGTAAAACGCGGGTTTTTCAACAGGGTGTCGGTTTGGCATGGGGTTCAATTTGACGTAATTCCTCGCTCTGGCACAGTTCTTGCCATTCCCTTATCTCGTTGAAAAAGTCTGACATCCTGATCAACCAGCGTTCCCGGGCACTACCGGCTCGCTGATACCCTATAAACCACCACTTCCTAAAACAAACTAGCCTCGCGTGCTGCGGGGCCCCAGCTCCGCGGAGAAAACATTATGGCACAAGGCGAAAAAATCATCGGCATCGACCTCGGCACCACGAACAGCGTCGTGTCGATCATGGAAGGTAGCGAGCCGAAGGTAATCCCGAACGCAGAAGGCAACCGCCTCACACCGAGCGTCGTGGCCTTTACCGACAAGCAAGAAACCATCGTTGGCGAACCGGCCCGCCGCCAAGCCGTCACCAACCCCAAACGCACCGTCTACTCGGTCAAGCGTTTCATGGGTCGGCGACACAACGAAGTCGAGTCGGAAGAGAAGATGGTGCCATACGGTATCACCGGAGGTGCGGGCGACTACGTGAAGATCCAAGTCGGCGACAACGAATACACGCCGCAGGAAATTTCGGCCAAGGTGCTGCGGAAACTCAAAGAGTCCGCGGAATCCTACTTGGGACACAAGGTCAACAAAGCCGTCATCACCGTGCCCGCATACTTCAACGATGCCCAGCGTCAAGCGACCAAGGACGCTGGCCAGATCGCGGGACTGGAAGTGGCGCGGATCATCAATGAACCTACCGCTGCGGCACTCGCTTACGGTTTGGATAAGAAGAAAGACGAAAGCATCATCGTATTTGACCTCGGTGGTGGAACGTTCGACGTTTCGATCCTCGAGGTTGCCGACAGTGGTGATGAGGAGCAAGAGAGCCGCGTCTTCCAAGTCATCTCGACCTCGGGTGATACCCACCTCGGCGGCGACGATTTCGATGCCGCCCTGATTCACTATGTCGCCGACGAATTCAAGAAGGACAACGGCATCGACTTGCGTAACGACGCGATGGCGTTGCAACGACTACAAGAAGCCTGCGAGAAAGCCAAGAAGGAACTCAGCACGCTGCCGGAAACCGACATCAACCTGCCGTTCATCACGATGGACGCGTCCGGTCCGAAGCACTTGACGATGAAGATCACGCGATCGAAGTTCGAAGAACTGATCGACAAACTCGTCGATCGCTGCCGCGGTCCCGTCATGCAAGCTCTCAAAGATGCCAACATGAGCCCGAGCGACATCGATGAAATCGTGTTGGTCGGTGGTAGTACCCGCGTGCCGAAGGTACGCCAAGCTGTCAAGGAAATCTTTGGCAAAGAGGCTCACCAAGGCGTTAACCCTGATGAAGTCGTGGCCATTGGCGCAGCGATCCAAGGCAGCGTTCTGGCTGGGGATCGTACCGACGTGCTGCTGCTCGACGTCACACCGCTGACCCTCGGTATCGAAACTGAAGGTGGTGTGATGACCGCGTTGGTCGAGCGCAATACGACAGTGCCGGCGGAAAAGAAAAACGTGTTCAGCACCGCCGCCGACAGCCAAACGGCCGTCACGGTCCGAGTATTCCAAGGCGAACGCAAAATTGCGAACGCCAACCGTCTGCTCGCAGAGTTCAACCTCGACGGGATCCCACCGTCGCCACGAGGGGTCCCGCAAATCGAAGTCAAGTTTGACATCGACCAAAACGGCATCCTTAGTGTGTCGGCCAAGGAACTCAAAACCGGCAAGGAAGCACACGTCGAAATCAAGGACAGTGGTGCGTTGTCGGATGATGACATCGCCCAAATGAAGAAAGACGCTGAGGCGAATGCCGAAGAAGACAAACGTCAGTTTGAACTCGTCGAAGCCCGCAACAAGGTCAGCCAACAGGTCTATCAGCTCGAAAAACTGATGACTGAGAACAGCGAGAAACTCACCGATGCCGACAAGGCACCGATGAATGCTGCTATCGAAAAGGTCAAGAAAGCCGCCGAAAGCGACGACTTGGCTGCGATCAAGTCCGCTTCGGACGAACTCGATGCCGCCTCGCAAGCCTTCAGCAAGGTCTTGTACGAGAAGACCGAGGCCGCCGGCGAATCCGCTGGTGGACCCGCTGCGGGTGCAAACGCTGCAGGCGGTGATGACGATGACGCGGTCGACGCGGAATTCGAAGTCAAAGAGTAGAACTTTTAGCAAATGCTACGGGCTATCGGCCCGTAGCATTTGGCTCTTACTGAGTAGGCGTGTCTCTCCGAGACACGCGTTCGAGCCTCGCGGAGGCTCGACTACTCGTGGCGAGGGATCTATCTATCGCTCGCCCGGGACAACGTCCCAAGCTACAGATCCAGCCGTATTCATTGAATGCATCTCAGGCTAGTGGCCCATCGCTAGCCGCTTACTGCGGAGCAGTCCCATGGCGTTTCGATTTGATAAACTGACCACCCAAGCTCAGAACACGGTTGCCGAGGCGCAAGCCCAGGCGACTGAGGCAGGGAATGCTGAGATCTCGCCTCTGCATCTGCTCGTCGCCGCACTGGCACAGTCCGGCGGCATCACCAAACCGATGCTCGACAAGCTCAGCGTTGATACAAAGTCGCTGCAGGCGTTGGCCACCAGCGAACTGGAAAAACTACCTCGCAGCAGCGGGGGCGGACAGCCACGAGTGAGCTCGAAACTGCAAGAGGTTTTCCAGGCCGCCGATGAAGCGGCCAAATCGCTCAAGGACGAATACGTCAGCACCGAGCACCTGCTGCTCGGCTTGGCGAGGGTCGAAAACACAGTCAAGAATTTGCTGGCGATGTCCGGCGTCACCGCAGACGATTTACTCAAAGCGACCAGCGAGATTCGCGGTTCGGCGCGGGTGACCGATCCCAACGCGGAGTCGACCTATCAAGCTCTCGAAAAATACGGCATCGACTTAACTCTGCTCGCCGAAACCGGCAAACTCGATCCGGTGATCGGTCGCGACAATGAAATCCGCCGAGTCATCCAGGTGCTCTCACGGCGGACCAAGAACAACCCGGTTCTGATCGGCCAACCCGGTGTGGGAAAAACCGCCATCGCCGAAGGACTCGCGCTGCGAATTTTTGAAGGCGACGTGCCACAAAGCCTCAAGGGCAAACGAGTGATCTCGTTGGACATGGGGGCATTGGTGGCCGGGGCGAAGTTTCGTGGTGATTTTGAAGAACGACTCAAAGCGGTCCTCCGTGAGGTCAAAGATTCCAAGGGCGGCGTCGTGCTGTTTATCGACGAACTGCATCTCGTTGTCGGGGCTGGCAATGCCGAAGGGTCCGCCGACGCGGCCAACCTGCTCAAACCCGAACTGGCCCGCGGTACCCTACGCTGTATCGGCGCGACCACCCTCGACGAGTACCGTCAACACATCGAGAAAGACGCCGCGCTCGAACGACGTTTCCAACCCGTATTCGTCGGCGAGCCCAACATCGAAGATACGATCGCGATCCTGCGTGGATTGAAATCTCGCTACGAATCACACCACGGCGTGCGGATCACCGACAGTGCGTTGGTCGCCGCGGCCAATCTGTCGAGCCGATACATCGCCGATCGCTTCCTGCCCGACAAAGCGATCGACCTGGTCGACGAAGCCGCCAGTCGCTTGGCAATGGAAAAGGAATCTGTCCCGGAACCGATCGACCGCTTGCAACGTCGTCTCCGTCAACTCGAACTCGCCCATCGCCAACTCGTCGATGAAAGCGAAGCCTCGGCAGTTGAAAAACGCACCGAAGTCGAAGAGGAAATGGACGAGGTGAAGGCCGAACTGGCTAGCCTGCGTGAGCAGTGGGAAGCCGAGAAAATGGGCCTCGACGATGGTCAGTCAATCCGCCAGGAAGCTGAGCAATTGCAACATCGCTTTGCCAAACTGGATTCCGAAGCGAAAGAGAAACAACTCCGCGGCGAGAGCCCGGAAGACCTCTACCGCGAAATGCTGCAAGTCCAAACCCGTCAGCGAGAACTGCAAACTCGCATCGAGGAATTGGAAGCCGCCGAATCCGAGAAAGCGGCATCCCAATCCGGTAACGCCGGGGACGCGGGAGACGCGGGCAAGGACGATCGGGAACACCGCCGACTGCTCCGTCAAGAAGTCACCGAAGAAGAGATCGCCGAAGTCGTCAGTACATGGACCGGAGTTCCGGTCTCGCGGATGATGGAAACCGAACGGGCAAAACTGCTCGTCATGGAAGAGCGACTGCACCAACGCGTGATCGGGCAAGACGAAGCCGTCACCGCGGTGTCCGACGCCGTCCGCCGCAGCCGTAGCGGATTGCAAGATCCGAATCGCCCAATCGGCTCGTTCCTATTCCTCGGGCCGACCGGCGTGGGTAAGACGGAGCTGTGCAAGGCACTCGCAGAAGTCATGTTTGACGATGATTCGGCAATGGTACGAATCGACATGAGCGAGTTCATGGAACGGCACAGTGTTTCGCGTTTGATCGGTGCCCCTCCCGGCTATGTCGGCTATGAAGAGGGCGGCAAGCTCACCGAAGCGATCCGACGCCGCCCCTATGCGGTGATCCTGCTCGACGAAATGGAGAAAGCCCATCCAGACGTATTCAACATTCTACTGCAAGTCCTCGATGACGGTCGGCTGACCGACGGCCAAGGCCGGACAGTCGATTTCACCAACGCCGTCATCGTGATGACCAGCAATGTCGGCAGCCAGATGATCCAGCGAGTCACCGAAGAGGGCGGTGGCGAGGACGAGATGCGAGCGGGAGTGCACGACGCCCTGAAGGCGCGTTTCCTACCCGAGTTTCTCAACCGCGTCGACGATATCGTGATCTTCCATCCTCTCCAGCAGACGCAGATCCGACGTATTGTTGAACTGCAGCTCGATGAACTGCGTCGCCGCTTGGCCGTCAGCGGTCTGGCGCTCGAACTCACCCCCGCCGCAGTCGATGAAATCGCCGCGGTCGGCTACGACCCCGCCTACGGTGCCCGGCCACTCAAGCGGGTCATCCAGCGCGAAGTGCAAAACCCGCTCGCCAGCGCATTGCTGAAGAATAGCTACCCAGAAGGCTCGACAATCCAAGTCGACTTCCGCGACGGAAGCTTTGTATTCAACGGGTAGGGCCGGTTCCACCGGCCACATGGGTGGGAGAATCGATTCCATCGGGAACAAACGGGGCGATGTCCGGTAAGAACCGGCTCTCCCCGCTTTTGATCAGCGGCGTGCCCCGCCCGATTTTCGGATCATCCGACGGTGGATAGGTTACGGTCGACTCTCGGCCAGTCGTTCCATATCCGTTCGTAGCGTACGCATGTAGCGTCGCCATTCCATTTCGAGTTTGGTCCGATCACCAAAGCATTCATCGAATATAGATAACAACTTTTCGGATCGCTCTTTCAAAATCGCGGCTGTCATGTCGCCTTCGTGTTCCTCCAACTGACCTACTTTCTTGTAATACTGCATGAGCTCCATGAAGTGCTCATTGAACAGAAAATGAGTCAGCGCCCACGCTTGACCGTAGGCGGGTAGTTGGTCGCCCAGAGCGGTTTCGACCAAGAACCCCAGATCCGAGACGATGAACTCGAGGCTGCCACGATGCGGGTCGCCCTCGAGCACGCGGTAGTAACTGATCCGACTCGAATCAACCACTCCCACACCGCTCCACTTGGCAAGTTTGGCGGACTCGAAATAGGAGGCCATGCCTTCGTGGACCCAGCGCACAAAAGCACCGTCCCGGGGGAAGACGCCGGTATTGGCGGCGAGGTGATGGATCGCTTCGTGCGAAACGGTCGATACATCTTCGCTCTCACGCGTGATATCAATCAACAGCTCAATCGTCTTGGCAAACCGGATCAATTGACCGGCGCCGGGGCCGCGGGTCTGCTTGGCAGTCTCTCGTAGTTTCACGAGCTGACGGTCGAGCTCCATCAGGACTTGGAATTCTTGGGAAGTGCCAGAGTCGTAGAACATCGAGATGTTCTCTTTGGGCAGGTAGAACCCGGATGTCTGTTTCAGCGAGCCACCGAGTCGGCGTTCCATCTGCATGAAGTCGGCTTGCCGGCTGAACAGCACCACTTCCAAAGGTTTGTTGGGCGGTCGCAGAAAGACGCCTTCAAAGGCAAACGTCAATAAGTAGGATTCGTATACCTTTTCGAGGAGTTCTAACCGCATCTCGGCCCGCGTTTTGTGGGTTACCTCATCAGTGGCCGTGTTCGCATCATGCAGCAGCAAGAAGTGTTTGCTACGGGTTGCGACCATGCTATCGCTACCGACAAACTGCCGAGCGTGTTGCTCGACCTCAGGGTTGGCAGGGACCGAATGATTAATGTATCGCATCAAACCCGCCAGCTTGACCAGCCGTTCGTCGCTGGAGTCAATCTTCCACGCCACGCTCAACAGGGACTTGGACTCGTCGAGCATGCCGTTCTTGAGCGCCCACTGGGCTAGCTCGAGAACCTCGTTGACGTCGCCCGATTTGCGGACTTCGCGGAGCCGCTTGGCATAGACGCTCTGCGGCGTCGGGCTCTTGAGAACCTGTATGTCCTGCGCACTGAAATGCAGTGAACCGCGAGGGTGCTGGTGCGTCACATTACCGCCCGCGTGATACGTCACCGAGCCCTCGAGTAACAGCTGCAGAGGCGTGCCGGGCAATTGATAGACGGTGTAATCAGCTTGGGCCGTTGAGCAGAACCCGGGCAACAGCAGGCCGATAGCAACAGCAATGCTGTAAAAAAGGGCGGGGCGTGGCATGGTTCGGAGCCCTTGAGCAAGGATCATGGCATTTGTCGATTGGCGTTGCAACTTGAACGATCACGCGAATGTCTTGAACTCAATAGAGTATCCGCATCGTCATCGGTCGAATCGTGTCGGGGCAGACGCTTTTGGCTCGGAGCGCCGAGCGACAATTCAGCCCATCAGCCAATCGCTACAGAGACTCGTATCGTGAGCGGAATTCGTCTTCGCTAATGACTTCGACGCCGAGACCCTCTGCCTTGTTCCGTTTACTGCCAGCTTTTTCTCCCGCGATCAGGAAATCCGTACTCTTGCTGACACTACTCGCCGCCCGTCCACCAAGCTCCTCGATTCTCGCTTTGATCTGGTCACGGGTGTAGTGGGTGAGCGTGCCGGTGGCGACGACAACCTTACCCGTGAGCGGTAAATCGCCCTCTCCCGCAACGGACTCCGGCGGTTCAGGTTCACTCAGAACAACGTCGGCGGACTGTAGGTCGGCGAGCACCTGCCCGCCATGGTTGCTGTGCAAGAAACGGGTCAAGCTCTCAGCAATCCGCTCACCGATCTCGTGGATCGACGCAATCTCTTCGGCCGTGGCAGCTTGCAATTGTGCGAGAGTCCAATACTTGGCTGTGATCAATTTCGCCACGCGAGGTCCGACGTGGCGAATGCTGATCGATGACAGCACGCGTGCGAGGCCCCGGGTGCGACTGGCGTCGATCCCCGCGATCAGATTCTCCGCGTTCTTGCGACCGAACTGCACGTCGATCAACTCATCGCCTTTGCCCTTTCGCTGACGCGGCCACGTCAGGCCCGAGAGCGTGTCGAGATCGAGGCGATACAGATCCGCAAAAGAGGTCACCAACTTTTTCTGTAATAACAGGTCCACGACCTCCTCGCCCAATCCATCAACATCCATGCCTGCACGACTGCCAAAGTAAACCAGTCGTTGGCGTAGCTGGGCAGGGCACAACGGATTGGTGCAGCGGATATAGACGCCCCCCTCGTCACGCGTCAGCGGCTCGCCGCACTCGGGGCACTCTGTTGGAAACACATACTCGGGCAGCTCATCGGTGCGTTCATGTTTCTCCACCCGCACGACCTTGGGAATGATCTTGCCCGCCTTTTCAACGACGACGAGATCCCCCACGCGAACGTCCAAACGCTCGATCTCGTCAGCATTGTGCAGCGACGCACGCGATACCGTCGTCCCGGCAATGTCCACCGGTGTCAGATACGCCACGGGCGTGATCGTGCCCGTCTTGCCGACTTGCACTTCGATCGCCTCGAGCCGTGTCGTGGCTTCGTAACGCTCGAATTTGTATGCGATCACCCAACGCGGGCTCTTGCTGCGTACGCCGAGCCTTTCGCGTTGGGAGAATGAGTCGACCTTGAACACGATACCGTCGACTTCAAAAGGCAGGTCGGGCATCTCTTCCTCGAGCTTGGCCACGGCATCGAGCGCCGCCTGGATCGACTCCAGCCGCACGACATGGGGTGTTGCTGGGACACCCATCCGTCGCACCCAGTCGAGGAATGCCATGTGGTTGTCGGCATCGACCCCGACCAGTTCACCACTGCCGTGGCAGAAGAACCGCAGTTTACGGGCGGCAGCGACTTTGGGGTCGAGCAGCCGGATGGTTCCGGCCGTCACATTGCGAGTGTTCTTGTAGGGTTCTGCCCCCGCCTCGGCTTGCCTCACATTCAGATCCGCAAGATCGGCATCGGTCATGTAAATCTCGCCCCGCAATTCGGCGACCGCCGGCGGTGCGTTGGTCTCCAACTTCAGCGGCAGGTCCCGGATCGTGCGGACATTGTGCGTGATGTCGTCACCGACCACACCGTTGCCCCGCGTCAGGGCCAGCACGAGGCGCCCATCTTCGTAGCGAATCGAACCAGCGACCCCATCGATCTTGTACTCCATCACCCAGGCCACCGTTTCCCCCTCGGCGAGCGAGGGGGCCAGCGACTTTTCGATCCGCTCCATCGCAGCCTGCAGTTCGGACCGACGATAGGTATTGTCGATAGAGAGCATCGGGACGCGGTGCTCGACCGAGACCAGGTGCTCGACGATGTCCCCGCCGACACGCTGGGTGGGCGAATCCGGCGTGGCGAATTCGGGGTGCTCTCGTTCGAGACTGACCAGCTCTGCCATCATCTGGTCGTACTGCAAGTCCGAAATTTCCGGCGCCGAGTCCTGGTAGTAGAGCCGGTCGTGATGGCGAATTTGCTCGACGAGCTGTTTGATCCGCTGCTGAATTGAATAGTCCACCATCGCGACTAAAATGCCTATTCTTTACGAGTACTTAAAGAGGAAATCGATCGTCCGCTGGAAATCTTACCCGCGCCCGGCGAACCGTGGGGAGGTAATTCCCCACTAGGGGTAATTTAGGGACGGTAGCAGTGTTCCCCACCGAAACACGTGATTTCGTTCTCGGTTTCGCCCGCTGGTGGAGATAAGATGCGATTCCTCAGACATTTTTACTATTCCTTCATATTAAGGAGATTGTTCCCGAGTTATTGGGATGAATGCGTTCATCCCGGCAGGGTTCCCCCCCTCCGAGCAGACCCCACTATTGGCGTTTGAAGGGCTGGATCATCCCCATCGATTTGCGGGAGTGGTTTATCCGTCACGGCGCTCATGAATTACCTGGAATGAACCGATTGCCTTATTGGAGTGCATGGTCGCCCCGCGTGCCGATTTTGTGGTTTCGCAGGGCGGTTTTGCGGCTTCGGCCGGAACCGGGTGATAGGGTTGATCTGACGACTGGAACCTAACCGGACAGCCGGCGTAATGAGTGCCCACGACATTGGGTTCGTGAGGCAAACTGATTCGCTCGGCCGTTCCGATCTGAATGACTCAAGGAGCGATCTTTCAATGCTGATGCGACAACCGTGCCCTGATCTACAATTTGCTTACGCACCGCCATTTGGGGCGACGCCTTCGGCGGCCGGTACACAATTTTCTGTGTTCAGCCGTTCGGCGACCGAGATGCGATTGCTGCTCTACAACAAAGTCAGCGATCGGGAACCGGCGGAGATCATCGATTTCGATCGCGAGACCGATCGCTGGGGCGACGTGTGGAGTTTGCAAGTTCCCGGAATGGAAGCGGGTGGACTTTATCATTTCCAAGCCAGCGGTCCTTGGGAGCCGGAAAACGGACATCGTTTCGACGCCTCAGCACGTCTGATCGACCCTTATGCGCAAGCGCTTGCAGGCACCTACCAAACCGGTAAAGACGGCTTGGTCCGTCCACCCAAGTGCGTCGTCGTCGACCACTCGTTTGACTGGGAAGGCGACCGACATCTCCGCCGCGAGATGAGCGAGACGATCATTTACGAAATGCACGTCAAGGGATTCACCAAGAGCCGCACCGCCAAGGTATCCGCGCCGGGTAGCTACCTCGGTGTGATTGAGAAAATCCCGTACCTGAAATCGCTCGGCATCACCGCGGTCGAGCTGATGCCGATCCACGAATTCCCCATTCTCGACCCGCATGGCAAGAAACTCGAACGCCCGAACTACTGGGGATACGACCCCATGGCGTTCTTCGCGCCCCACCGCGGCTACGCCCAAGGCAAGGCCCCTGGCGCGCAGGTGAACGAGTTCAAACAGATGGTCAAGGCCATGCACCAGGCGGGCATCGAGGTCATCCTCGATGTGGTCTTCAATCACACCTGTGAAGGCAACGAGAACGGTCCGACTCTGTCCTTCAAAGGCCTCGAAAACCAGGTCTACTACATCCTCAGCGAAGGTCAGCACTACTGCAATTACAGCGGTTGTGGCAACACACTCAATGGGAACCATCCCATCGTCCGCGAGATGATTTTTCATTGCTTGCGGCATTGGGTACACAACTACCATGTCGATGGTTTTCGATTTGACCTCGCCAGTATTTTCAGTCGCGATCGTACCGGGAACCTGATCCCCAACCCTCCTATCGTGGAAATGATCGCCGAAGACCCGATGTTGGCGGACACCAAAATCATCGCGGAAGCCTGGGATGCGGCCGGTGCCTATCAAGTCGGCAGCTTTGGCAACCATCGCTGGGCCGAATGGAATGGACGCTATCGAGACGACGTCCGCGGCTTCTGGCGGGGTGACGGTGGGACGCTCGGCCCCCTAGCAACACGACTGGCCGGCAGCAGCGATCTGTACGAACACGCGGGACGCCCTCCCTTTTGCAGCATTAACTTCATCACCAGCCACGACGGCTTCACGATGAACGACATGGTGTCGTACAAAGACAAACACAACGAAGCCAACAACGAGAACAACTGCGACGGCGACAACCACAACATCAGCGACAACTATGGTGTGGAAGGGCCGACCCGCAAGAAAGCAATCGCCACGATTCGCTCTCAGCAGGTCCGCAATATGCTGGCCACGCTATTGGTCAGCCAAGGCGTTCCCATGATCGTCAGCGGTGATGAAGTTCGCCGCACGCAAAAGGGCAACAACAACGCCTACTGCCAAGACAACGACATCTCTTGGTTCGATTGGCGGCTGGTGGAAAGGAATGCAGACCTGACACGTTTCGTCAGCGCACTGATCCAATTCCGCAAGAACCAACCGACAATCCGGAGGAAAGAATACCTGACGGGTCGACCGATCGACGGCCGGAAAGTTCCGGATGTTTCCTGGTATGACACGGAAGGCAACTCGTTGCACTGGGACCAAGGAATGCTGGCCATGACAGCCTATATTGCCGCCCCAAGTCGCGCCGACGACCTGGAAGGCCTGGGCCGCGATTTGGTCATCATGTTCAACAGCACCGGAGACAACCTCGACTTCGAACTGCCCTCGATCGGTCGCGGTGTGGTGTGGAATCTATTCGCCGACACCGCCGCAATTCCACCGAAAGATGTCTATCCCGACATTGATGGCCCTGTCGCGCCATGCAACCGGATCATCGACATGCCACGACATTCGATGAAGATCTACGTCTGCAACGCACAGCTGACGTAGCAACTCAGCCGCGGGCGTCCGCCCGGTGAGTGCTGGCGTGTCGTGAAATCACGCGTTTTGCAACGGCAGCATCTAGCCTGCCGCGTTAGCCCTGTGGATTACTCCACTGTCTTGATCCTGACAGGATCACGTTAATGAGCCGGTGGTTTGAGTCGCAGCGAACACAGTCCCTTCGGGGGCAGCAATCGTGTTGTTCCCCCGTATCGGGCAGTGTTCGCTTCACGCGACTGCCGGCCAATTTCTTGAGCGTCTTCGGTGCGATGCGAAAACGGGGGCGCACCCAGGGTGTGAGCCCCGGGTTGAGCCCCGGGCGTGAGCCCCGGGTTGAGAGCTTGCAATTGACTCGGTATCGATCAAGACGCGTCGACGTCCGAAGACGCGACTTCTCGATCCGGCGCCGGATCGAAGTGCGTTCGCTGAGACCAGTCTTGGGCGTCGTTTCCTACTGTTTCGATCGCCAACCGCAGCCCCGCCTCCCGTAATCAATTTCGCCCTTGCGCACCTGTCGCAGTCGATACGACGTTGGCGTGGAAATCATATCACTCTATACTTCGACCCTATCAACAGGGCGGCCCTATGTCCTGGGGGGGACGGGTCACTGGTCTCTTCTGGACTCCATTACGTTCTCCACGAAAGCACAACGAACATGTCCAACACGCTCACCAATTCAGCTGCGTCGACGCCCAAATCGGCCACCAAGCCGCCGCTCACACTCGGCGAGCTCGACCTTCCGACCGCTGTCCGCCGACATCTAACGGTCACGCTGGGTCACTTCGACGATGGCCAGACACCCACCAGCGATTCCGACCAGCGATATTTGTATCGGGCCTTGGCGATTTCGGTGCGTGACCGCTTGGTGCCGGAATGGCAACAGACATTACGTCGCATGAGGCAGAGCGATGACCGCAAGGTCTACTACCTTTCGCTGGAGTTCCTGATCGGTCGTTCGCTGACCAATGCGATTCAAAACCTCGATCTCGACGATGCCACTCGCGAGGCGATGCATGCCTATGGAATGGAAATCGAAGAGATCGCAGACCGTGAACTCGACGCAGGTTTGGGCAATGGTGGCCTGGGACGTCTGGCTGCCTGTTTCCTGGATAGCTGCGCGAACCTGCAGTTGCCGGTCGTTGGATATGGCATCCGTTACGAGTACGGCATGTTCCACCAACGCATCGAAGAGGGGCGTCAGATCGAAGACCCCGATCACTGGCTCCGCGACGGAAACCCATGGGAAATCGTGCGTGCGGAGAGCAGCCGGCGGATCCGATTCTATGGTCGCACGGAGCAGTATCCGGACGCGCAAGGCAAGATGCGCCCGCGATTGGTCGATACCCAAGATGTCCTCGCGGTGCCCTATGACATGCCCATCCCGGGCTACCGCAACCACACCGTCAACACACTGCGTCTCTGGAAAGCCTCGACAACGGATGTGTTCGACCTCGCTGAATTCAACGCCGGCAGCTATACCGAAGCGGTCGCGACCAAGAACGATGCAGAGCAAATTTCGATGGTGTTGTACCCCAACGACGCCAGCGAAAACGGCAAGGAACTGCGACTGAAACAACAGTACTTCCTCGTCTCAGCATCCCTCCAAGACGTCTTGGACCGATGGGTAAAGAAATATGGTGAGGATTTTTCGCAGTTCGGGCAAAAGAACTGCTTCCAACTCAACGACACCCACCCGGCCTGCGCTGTCCCCGAATTGATGCGTCTGCTGCTCGACGAACACGGCCTGGAGTGGGACGAAGCATGGGAGGTGACCACTCGCTGCATGGCCTACACCAACCACACGCTGCTGCCGGAGGCTCTGGAGCGTTGGTCGGTCGGATTGTTCAGCCGATTGCTGCCGCGACTACTCGAGATCATTTACGAGATCAACGCCCGCTTCCTCAAAATCGTCGATCAACAATGGCCGGGCGACGTGGGCATGCGGCGTGAGATGTCGCTGATCGAGGAAAGCGACAACCCACACATCCGCATGGCCTACCTGGCAATCGTGGGCAGCTTCTCCGTCAACGGGGTCGCTGGGCTGCACACCCAACTGCTCGAGAGCGGTTTGTTCAAGAACTTCGCCACACTGTGGCCACGCAAATTCAATAACAAGACCAACGGGGTGACCCAACGCCGCTGGCTCGCTCACTGCAATCCAGGCCTGCGGGAACTGCTCAATGAAACGATCGGTGATGGTTGGCAAACCGATTTGACGAAGATCAAAGAACTCGCCCCACACGCGACCGATGCCACGTTCCACCAACGCTGGCAGTCGATCAAACTCGAAAACAAGAAGCGTTTGTCTGAGCTCGTTACCCAGACCACCGGCGTCGACTTCGACACCTCGTTTATGTTTGACGTGCAAGTCAAACGGATTCACGAATACAAACGCCAACTCCTCAACGTGCTGCACGTCATCCACCTGTACGATCGCATCCAGGCCGGCGAAACCACTGGCATGGTGCCGCGATGCGTGTTGATCGGTGGCAAGGCCGCACCGGGATACCATGTGGCCAAACTCATCGTCAAATTGGTCAATGACGTCGCCAGCGTTGTGAACACGGATCCGAAGTGCCGTGATCTACTGCGGATGGTGTTCTTCCCGAATTACCGCGTCTCATCAATGGAGGTCATTTGTCCGGCGACCGAATTGTCGGAGCAAATCTCGACTGCGGGCAAGGAAGCATCGGGTACCGGAAACATGAAATTCATGATGAACGGGGCGCTGACGATCGGAACCCTCGATGGCGCCAACATCGAGATTCGTGAGAACGCGGGCGAAGAGAATTTCTTCCTGTTCGGCCTCGACGCCCCGGAAGTCGTGGAAGCGAAGAAAGACTATCGCCCCAACGATATCATCGCAGCGGACCCCGACATCGCCCGCTTAATGAGCACCCTCGAAAGCGGAACGTTCAACCGGAAAAACCCCGGTCTCTACGATCTGTTGACAGGCGGTCTGCGAAGCCCTCACGACCCCTGGGTCACGATCGCTGACCTGCGAAGTTACATCGACGCGCAAGTCGAAGTGGGCAACGTCTACCAAGACCCGGCAAAATGGAACGAGATGAGCATCCTCAATGCCGCCGGCAGTGGATGGTTCAGCAGCGACCGTACAATCGCACAATACGCTCAGGACATCTGGGACGTCCGCGCGTTGCCGCCGCTAAAGTAGACACCGATCCGACAAGTCCTCCTCCCTTGAAAAATGCCCATGTCTGAAGAACACGTCTTGGTCGTTCCCGCCGACCTCATCTCCTCACTGGGACATCTCGAGGGATTTGAGGTCGATGTCGATCGATTTCTCATCCCGATCCTCGCCAGCGATCAGCTTTCCTATCGGCCTCGGGCCGCGATGGAATCGGACCCGAGCTTTAAACAACTGATCCCCTACGTCGTGTTGCAGTGGACCGATCCGAGCGATGGTCTCGTGCGCGTGTTCACCTACACTCGCGGCGGTGGCTCAGGCGAATCTCGCTTGCACGCCAAACGAAGCATCGGAGTGGGCGGCCACATCAGCCGCGAGGATGCGGAGGGCGACGAGGATCCTTATATCACTGGGATGCGGCGTGAACTCGATGAGGAAGTCACGATCCAGTGCGACTACACCGACCTGCAGGAAGGCTTGCTGTACGACCCAACCAACGAGGTCGGACGCGTTCATCTCGGCGTGATCCACCGCTTCACACTCGATCAACCCAACGTGACCAGCAACGAAGCCGAGCTTGCCGACGGAGAGTTTCTGACGATCGCCCAATTGCGATCGCAGTACGATGCGTTGGAAACATGGAGTCAACTGTGTCTGGATGCCTTGTTCCCGGAGACCCACTAAATGCGCACTCAACAAACCATTGACCGGCTTGTCAATTTAATGGACCCGGAGGCCAACGTCCTCCTCAATGAAACCAGCCAATCGGCTGCGGAGATCGTGCGCAGTGGCGACCACGACCGCATCTCAAAGATCGAAGGCCAGTTCGCGATCTGCGAAAAAGACGGCCGGACCGTGCGGATGGTGCGTACGATCGGGCGACCGATGCGTTACTTCATGGCCAAACTGAAGGCTGGACCGTGCTTAGTCGTCGCCGAGCGCATCGATGAAATCGCTGCCTGGCTCGAACGCGAAGGCTTGCGAGATCAGTTCGACCCGTCCTACACGCGGATGGTGCCGGCCCACTACCTCATCGAACTGCAGCTCCTCGGATGCCCTGATCCGAACCCCGTCCACCAGCGTTTCTTCACGCCCCAGCGGAACCGCTTGCCAGCCAATATCCCCGCGATCGGCCACGAATACATCACACGGTTGGCACGGGTGTGCGATGCCTGGTTGGATCGAATCGGAGAAACCGAGCCCATTGGGGTGGCGTTCTCCGGAGGCATTGATAGCGGGGCGGTCCTCTGCGTGCTCTACGATCTGCTGCTGCGACGCGGGCAAGCCCCCACTCGACTGAAAGCGTTTTCGCTCGCCGTCGATGGCCAGTCCGAGGACTTCAAACAAGCTGCTGAGTTCGCCAACAAGTGCGGCTTTCCCGAACTGCTCGAAGTGGTCGAAGTCCCAGTGGAAAGCGTCAATTGGCGGCGGGCAATCGAACTGGTCGAGGACTACAAACCACTCGATATCCAGTCCGCCACTTTCGCAGCAGCACTCTCCGAAGCGATCCGAGAACGATATCCGGACTGGCGATGGTTGGTCGATGGCGACGGCGGCGACGAAAACCTCAAGGACTATCCGATCGAGGAGAACCCCGAGCTAACCATCCGCAGCGTGCTCAATAACCTGATGCTGTATCAAGAAGGCTGGGGCGTTGACTCGATCAAGCACTCGCTAACCTACAGCGGCGGCCAGAGTCGAGGGCACTCACGATCTTCCGCCGTCGCACGCGCGTTCGGATTTTCCGGCTTCAGCCCCTTTGCGGTCCCTTCGGTCATCGAAGTCGCCGAAGCCATTCCATTCATCGACCTGACCGACTGGGATCACGAGTCGCTGTATCAGCTCAAAGGCAGCGTGGTCGCCGCGGGAGTGAAATCGGTGACAGGCATCGAGATGCCGACCTTTGAGAAACGACGCTTCCAACACGGCGCCGTTTCGCGAGACACCTTCGATCGCATTTTCCCGCAATCGCCCATGGAATATCGCAGGGCGTTTCGCGAACTGTGTTCGTGATCTCAAGAAGACGTCGGCCCCGCTCTATCAACCACCGGCACGATGGCACAAGACGCTCACTCTAACGGGTCAGACCCCGTTTCGAATCCGCGTGAACCACGTGCCTACGGGGTCAGCGTCGAGCAGGAACCGATCGGTGAAAACCGGACGCGCCCCACACTGACGCTGTTGCTAACGGCCCGGCGATGCCCGGTTGAATGTGTGTTTTGCGATCTCTGGAAACACAACCACCCCGAGCCGACTCCGGCTGGGTCGATCCCGCAGCAGATCGCCGCCGCCACGGCGTCCATGACATTCCCTGTCGGGACCTGGGCCATCAAACTCTACAATGGTGGCAACTTCACCGATCCGCTGAGTATCCCGCCCGCGGACTGGCCCGCGATTGCCAAACTCTGCGAACCCTTCGAACGCGTGATCGTGGAAAATCACGCCACCATGTGTGGCGATCGCTTGTTGCGATTTCGCGATCGGCTCACTCCCCAACTCGAAGTCGCCGTGGGGCTGGAGACAGCCCAGCCCGATGTGTTGGCACGCCAGCAGAAACAGATGACACTGGACGATTTCGCTCGTGCGGCCGAGTTCCTGGGCCGCAATGACATCGCTCTGCGGTGTTTCGTGATGCTGCAGTTGCCGCACGCCGATCCGAATCGCTGTATCGACGATGCTGTGCAGTCCGTCATCCACGCCGCCCGAGCCGGAGCGGTCTTCGTCGCCATCATTCCCACCCGCAGCGATACCGCGGAGATGCAACAACTCATCGCCCTCGGTGAGTTCGTCTCGCCGACGCTGAGGCAGCTGGAGACCGCATTGCACGAGTCGCTTTCCTGGATTCATGCCCACGACTCGAAGTGCATTGCCACCGCCGATACCTGGGACATCAAGGCGGTGAGACACTGCCCCGCGTGCCAGGGATCACGCATACAGAACATTCACGCGATGAATTCGACACAGCGATCGCAACCGCTGACGCGGTGTGATGCGTGCGGAAGTTAGGAGTAACGCTGCTTGCGATCGCAGGAGGAAACCTTTCCCCCCTCCCCAAATATCGCTGGGATGCGTCCCTCGTCAAAACTCCCGCCCGGGACAATGGTCCGAAGCTACGAGTCCGATTCGTCAAATGCGATTTCGACTGCGCGGTCGAGCCGGCTACGCAGTAGCGTCATCTGGTCAGCGCTGAGCTGCTGGCCGACCAAGCTGGCGACGTGCAAGCCCGCAATCAGCAGCAGGCCGATCGGAACAGCTGCCAACGACCAGGGAGCGTAGCCGAGTGACCACTGGACGTAGCCAACCGTCATCGCCAGGCAGATCAGGATCGCGACGACAAAGTAGATTGCGATGAACATCGTCCAAACTTCGGGACGTGGCGAGAAGCGAGCAAAGATTCGCGTCCCCTCCTCCGTCGCACTGCACTGGGCGGACAAGTGTGGGGACCAAAATCGGCGTTCCGCGGGCGCAATTTTAAAGTCAATCACCATTCCCGCCGCTTCAGCGCCCCCGCGCAGCTCCTCACTCGCGATCGCCGACTTCAAGCGTGCCATCGCTCGGTCTTGGTCGACGGGAACGTCGATCGTAAAGGCGGGCTGGAACTGAAAGGGATTCATCGGTGCCAAGCGTTGCTGCGTTCGAGAAATTGGTTCGAGCTGCGGGGTTCACTCCCGGACCATATTATCGCACACTGAACAGCCGTTGACATTGATCACCTTCGCCTTCGGATATCCTTTTTAATGAATTCCGCACCAATCGTTTTGCTCAGCGGTTTCGCTGACGAGTCCGCACTCTCCAAGCAAGCCAACGAACAGTTTGCTGCCCTCGCCGCCATTGGACTGGAGTACTACTCGATTCGTTTTGTCGATGTGGGCGGCGGCATCAAGAACGTGATGGCACTCGACGACGCCGAAATCAAACTGCTGCAGCAGATGCACTCCGATTATGGGCTGAAGGTTTCGAGCATCGGCTCACCGATCGGCAAAGTCAAATTGCTCGATATCGACGACGGGACGGCAAATAAGTTCATCCCGTTCGAGAAGTACCTGCGTGAAGACGTGTCGATCGCCTGCGATCGTGCCGAAGCGTTTGGGTCCAAATTGCTGCGAGGGTTCTCCTTCTATCACCCCAAAGGCACCGCGCCGGAAGATCATATTGACCTCGTCGCTGATCAATTGGGCCAAATCGCCGAGGCCTGCGACGCCCGCGGCCTGACGTTCGGGCTGGAGGTCGAAGCCAACCTGGTCGGACAAACAGGGAAACTGCTCGCTGATATCGCTGCGAAGGTTAACCATCCTGCGATGCTGACCATTTTCGATGGGGCGAACATCGCCATGCAAGGATTCACACCCGATCAGGTGTACGAAGAGTACCAAGCGATGAAACCCTCACTCGGTTGGCTGCACATCAAGGACTACAGTGACCCGGGACTGCGGGGCCGCGTCGAGCACGTCGACGAGGAATCGGCCAGCCATTTCGTCCCCGCCGACCGTGGCGACAGCGCGCACGAAGCGATCATGAAAGATCTGCGTGAGTTTTTGCCAACCCTGAACCAGCGGATGGTCGACCGTGGTGCCGACGGCGTGTTCTTGGACCTCGAACCGCATGTTCGTGGCGGCGGCCAATTCGGCGGCTTCAGCGGCCCCGATGGATTCGGTATCGCGGCCCGCGCGCTGTGCAATCTGCTCGACTACACGCGCATTGGATATCGCTTGCGAACGTTTGAGTCACTCAAAGGCTGAACTCAGACGTGTGATTCATTGAAAAATGCAAACTGCTAAGCCATCGCAAGGCAATTTGCATTTTTCAGTTTAGCTTTTTCAATATCCAGCCCGCCGCACAGCTGCATTCCCCAAGAGCATGCAGCCAGCTCGGCCACCGGCCAACCCGTGCATGTTCGCAGTCTGGGTGCCGCGCGTGTTACCCGATGCCTTACGGCATTCGGTTCATCAGGCGAAGCCGTCGAGGAAGCGGTCCAATGCCATGTCCATCTTCTCAGGCGTATCGTAATTGCCTTGAGCGATTTGGCGGCGGAGGTCGGCGACTCGATCGACACGAATGTCTCCGCCACCGGCGATCGGGGAGCTTTCCAGCATCCGATTCGTTGGCGCACTGGTGGCAGCTTTGGCACTCGACGATAAATCCAATTGATCCACGGGCGCCGACGACGTTTTTGACGCGTTCGGTGTCGCGAGTCGATTGGTACTGCGATTCGTCGCAGCAGTACTTGCAGCCGACGAGGTTGGCGCGGCGGTCGAAAGTCGAAATGGTCCGTAAATTTGCATCTTCACTGGCTCCCTGGGAGGAAAGCGGAACCTGACGATCTCCAATTGTCACCCGTCGTGGGTGCTCGCCCTCCAAACAGGTGGACAATTGACAATAAAGTGAATCTCGTCAGAAACGGTTTTAGAATTGGGCTGTGCGGCAACCGAGTCGACTCGTGAACACACGAACAGGTTGGTTTCCCAGCAAAATTCGTACGTCTGAGTGACAATTCTCGGGTTCGGTTACCAGCGCCGCAATCCTTGTCCCAGGATGCATTCCGTCAGAATCAGTGGAGACTTCGCAAGCGCAGATGAGTGAGAACACAGTTAGTATCGACTCGGTCATCGCGTTTTCTAAAGCGTATTTTATTCGTTCGAACAGAAAACATTCCCGGAGCATGGGTCAACAATCAGATTAGCAACCCCGTTGACCGTGTCGCAAGAGCAGTCGCAGCATTGCCATGGCAGCCCGGTTGCCCGATTCAGCTTGACAGAGGACGATTGGGCACCGCAGAGTGCCCAAGCACATCACTCCTTATTCCATCGGCCCCCACTGACCACCCCATGACTGACCCTGTCCCCGCTCCCGTCCCTACTGCAGTGGCCGTGATTTTGGCTGCTGGCAAGGGCACTCGCATGAACAGCGACCTACCGAAGGTCCTGTGTCCCGTCGTCGATCGCCCGATGATCCACTTCGTGCTTGATGCCGCGTCGGAGGCAGGATTCGGCAAAAAGGTGGTGGTTGTCGGATATGAAAAACAAGCCGTTCGGGACGAACTCAACGCTCGCGGTGACGCGGACATCGTCTTTGCCGAGCAAAACGAACAATTGGGGACCGGTCACGCCGTTCAGATGTGTTGCGAGCACCTCGCCGGCCACGATGGCCTGACCCTCGTGATCGCGGGTGACTCTCCGCTGATCCAAGCGGAAAGCCTGCGGAAACTGGTCGCTCATTTTGACGAGACCCGTCCAGCCCTGCTGCTGGGCACGCTCAAGAAAGACGACCCGACGGGATTGGGGCGAATTGTGCGAGATTCCGCGGGTCACTTCACCGGGATTGTCGAACACAAAGACGCCACGCCGGAACAGCTTGAAATCACCGAAGTGAACATGAGCACCTATCTGTTCTCGACGCCCGACCTCCTCTGGGCGCTTGAACACCTTAGTAATGACAACGCCCAAGGCGAATATTATCTCACCGACTGCGCCCGATTACTCAATGAGGCCGGTCGTCCGGTCGAGGCGCTGCCGGTACTGAAGGATTGCGAATCGTTGTCGATCAACAATCCGTCCGAACTTCAACTTGTCGATCAAACGATGCGAGCGATGGGATATGCGTGAACTCAAAATCTTCAGCGGCCGCGGCAATCCGGAACTCGCTGAAAAACTCTGCCGGCACCTGCACCTCAAACCGGCCCGGATCACGCTCGGACAGTTCCCCGACGGTGAAAATTTCTGCAAACTCGATGAAGATGTGCGCGGTCGCGACGTCTTCTTGATGCAGCCGACATGCCCACCGGTCAACGACAATCTGATCGAACTGCTGACGATGATCGACTGCTGCAAACGCGCCAGCGCCGAGCGTATTACCGCAGTGATCCCGTACTTCGGTTACGCCCGCCAGGACCGCAAAGACGAAGGTCGGGTGCCGATCACGGCCAAACTCGTGGCGAACCTGATCACCCGTGCGGGTGCCGATCGGGTGCTCACGATGGACCTTCACGCGGCCCAAATCCAAGGCTTCTTTGACGTTCCGGTCGACCACCTCTACGCCGCCCCGGTCATCAACGATCATTTTCTCAGTCGTCGTTTTGATGGCGAAGAAATCGTCGTCGTCAGTCCCGATGAGGGCAGCATCAAACGCGCCGTCGGACACGGCAAACGACTCGGCGGCACACTCGCCATTGTCGACAAACGACGCAGCAGCGCGCTCGAAGTGCGCCAGAGCACGATCATTGGGGGCCCCGTCGAAGGCCGGATCGCGCTGTTGTTCGACGACATGATCAGCACGGCAGGGTCCATTTGTGGTGCGGCGAGACTCGTCCACGAATTCGGCGCCAAGGAAATCCATATCGCATGCACGCACGGCATCTTTTGCGGTCCCGCGGTCGAGCGACTGCGGGATGCACCGATCGATTCCATCACCGTGACGGACACCATTCCGCTCTCAAAAGACAAATTGCTCCCCAATTTGGTCCAGTTGTCGATCGCTCCGTTGTTGGCCGAAGCGATTAAACGCATCCACCACGACCAATCGATCAGCGAATTGTTCCGAGAACGCTGAGTTCTGGATCATCCGACGGAAGCGTGCGCCGGAGGTTTTGGAGTACTGTCTCAATTGCCTCATGATTCATTTGTGGGATTGGATTGACAGCGTTCGACTGCTTGCCGGGAAATTAGACTGGGCCCGCCGGGAAAAACGGAGCGACGCTCTGCAGGGGTGCGGGCTTGGCAAGGGATATCCCGGTCGATGATACACCCATGGTGTTGCCAGTCCCTGCCAAACATCCGTTCGGCAGGGACGCTTCTTTGAAAACAGATTGGATACCGGAGCGATGCCCTAAAAAACTTTCCACTGTGCTCCCGCGCACCTTCCGTCAGATGAACACTGAGTTTTTGCGTTCGAACCTGATGCGGGTGCCGCAGCGGGGATTAGAATAAACGCTCTTTTCTCATCCCCCCACTTGCGAGCGACGCCGATGGCTCTCGTTCTGACCTGCACCAAGTGTGCTCAGCGACTGAGCATCCCCGACGAGATGCGGGGCAAGCAGGTCCGTTGCCCCAAATGCCGGGAAGTGTACCTGGTCGATCGCAAGGTAACACCGGGGCCGACGTCGTCGCCCCAGTCCACCACGGGGAAAGCCCCCGTTCGCCCCGCGACGCCCAACCGGCCAGCCCGCAAGCCGGCCGCCCCCCAGCAGGCAGTTCCGCAAGGGTCCCCCCAGCCACGGACGACCCGGTGCCCGACGTGCCAGGTGCAGATGCGACTGCCCACCCAAGCGGGGACGTCCACGTTCCAGTGCCCGAAGTGCTCCACCAAACTGACGGTCCCCTCATCGGGGACGGTCCCGTCATCGGGGACGGGGCCTGCGTCACCGGTATCCCCGCGACCGGCAGCCCTAACCCCCAGCGACTCCATTTTCGGCAACCTGCCCACCTCGCCCGCAGCCACGTATGGTGGGGGCGCAAGACCCGCTTCGCACCAGGCCAGCCCGCTCGGTCAGAATCCATACGCCTCACCCCCGGGGGCCCCTGCTACGGGGCGCCTGACGAAATCCCGTGCCGGCAAACCCCATCTGCGATGGCAAGGGTTGCTGATTGCCATCCCCAATGCGCTGGCGCTGCTGCTTGTTGGCTTGACGATCGTCCTCAATCTCCGCGGCGATGCTTCCACGACCGCTGGCGCCTCGACGGTGATTTTTATCATCTTCGGCGTGGTGGCGATGAATCTTTTGGTCGTGATCGCCGGTGCCGTCGGCATGCTCATCGGAGCCCCTCGGTGGCTCAATATCGCGACGTGCCTCGTGGCGATTGTGCCCGCCATTTTGATGTGCGGTCCCTGTGTCGGCTTTCTTCTATATCCCTTTGCCTTGGGGGGAGCCATCTGGGGACTCATCAGCCTGTTCGGCACCTCTCCATCGCCGGCGGCCTATGCGGGCGGCGGCTACGCTCCGCCCAACCCAGCGCCCGCGGCCAGCTATCGCTCGGCCGGTGGACACCTGGAGCAAGCCCAACAGGAGGCCAATCGACAACAGTCGTCCGGGGGCGGAGCCGGCTCGACGCTCGGGGCCGTTGCTTGTATCAGCGGCGGGGTGGTGTTCTTGGGCTTGGCAATCGCCTGTATCGTCTTGCTCGCTCTCGTCTTGATGGGCGAAGTCGAGGCCAAACGCCCGTTCAAAGCGATCGCAGGCATCTTCTTCTGTGGCTCGACTGGATTGAGCCTACTCTTCAAAGGCATCTCCGGCTTCCAGAATCGCCGCTGACCTCGCGTGTTGCGTCACAAGTAAACATCCGCAGCGGAGCAGCCCGTGGCGACCTTGCCCAGCACAACTAGCCGCGTTGCCGAGATGCTCGGTACGTGGATAATGCAACGCGGTCCGATTGTGAGAATTGGACGACACCTGCACCCCGGATGTGAAACCTGTGAACGAACACTTGGCGATGGCCCATACCCCTACCGACGAGTCCTGGGCGATTGAGGATGCGGCGGCGATGTATGGGATCGAGCGATGGGGCGACGGATACTTTTCGATCTCCGAGGACGGCACCGTCCTGGTATCGCCCGACCCCAACAAACCGGAATCCATTGATCTGAAAAAGCTGGTCGATCGATTGGTCGACCGTGGGTTGGAGCTGCCAATATTGATCCGCTTCAATGGCATTCTCCGGGATCGGCTCCGCCGCCTCGCCCAGTGCTTTCAAAAAGCGATCGAGGACCACGACTACGGCAATCGATACCGCTGCGTGTTCCCGATCAAGGTGAACCAACAACGCGAAGTCGTGCAGCAGATCGTCAGCGAGGGCGCGCAGCTCGGTTTTGGCATCGAGGCTGGTAGCAAACCAGAATTGCTTGCGGCCGTCGCCATGGGCACGCTCGAACTACCGATCGTGTGCAACGGCTTCAAGGATGAGGAATTCATTCGCTTGGCGCTGCACGCCCAACGGCTCGGCCGGACCGTGATCCCCGTCGTCGAGAAGGTCAGCGAACTGGATCTGATCCTGCGGGTTGCCGAAGAAGTCGGCGTGCGACCGACCTTTGGGATCCGGGTCAAACTCGCCACCCGCGGAAGCGGACGGTGGCAGGCCAGCGGCGGATACCGCAGCAAATTCGGCCTGACGGTCGCCGAAGTCCTGGCCCAACTCGATCGCTTGATCGAGATGGACATGGGTGACTGTTTCCAACTATTGCATTTTCATGTTGGTAGCCAGATCGGCAATATCCGGCAGTTAAAATCTGCGATTCTGGAAGCGGCGAGGGTCTACGTGGATCTGAAAAAACGCGGCGCCGCAATGGGATACCTCGATGTCGGCGGGGGCCTCGGGGTGGATTACGATGGCTCCCAATCCGACAACGAATCGAGCATGAACTATACGATTCAAGAGTACGCCAATGACGTCGTCTACCATGTTCAAAGCGTCTGCGATGAAGCCGAAGTGCCGCATCCGCAATTGATTTCCGAGAGCGGTCGAGCCGTCGCGGCGCAACACAGTGTCTTGGTGATGGAGACGCTCGGCGTGACGTCACAAGGCGGCGGGAGCCTGCCGAGCTGGGCGCGCGTGCCGGCGGATGAAAAACTAGTCGCCCGGGCCGCCGAAGCAAGTGAGGTGGGCGACGACAACAATCTCGGCGAAGACGAGCTCAGCGAAGAGGTTCGTGGACGACAACTACGCAGCGACGAGCCCGACGGACCGCCCCTCGAATTCGAACAACCCGTCCATGACCTCTGGGAACAGTACAAGCTGATGACCCCCGGCAATATGCTGGAAACATTTCACGATGCTCAAGTCGCACTCGATTTGTGCATGAACCTGTTCAGCGGCGGGTACCTGCCTCTGGAGCAACGCGTTGCCGCGGAAACCCTGTATTTTGCGATCTGTCACCGCGCCCGAGATTTTGCCGCTGAACTCGATGAGATTCCCGAAGATCTATGTGATCTCGACCGCATGCTGTCGGATATTTACTTCGCCAATTTCTCGCTGTTCCAGTCCATGCCTGATTCGTGGGCGATCGATCAGTTGTTTCCAATCATGCCAATTCATCGCTTGCTCGAGCGCCCCACCCGTCATGCGGTCCTCGGCGATATCACCTGTGACAGTGATGGCAAAATCGACTCGTTCGTCGGTGATGGACGCCGCACGCAAACGCTGATGCTGCACCCATTGCGAGCCGGGGAACCCTACCAACTCGCCGTGTTCATGGTCGGTGCCTATCAAGAAATCCTCGGCGATCTGCACAACCTCTTTGGCGATACCCACGCCGTGCACGTCGAACTTGATGGCGACGTCACTAAGATTCGCTCTATCGTCAAAGGCGATACCGTTTCCGAAGTCCTCAGCTATGTTCAGTATGAAGGTCGAGAACTGGTCGAAGCGATTCAGGGTGCCGTCGAAAACGCGATCGACTGCGGTCGCATCAACCACCAGCAAGCCGGGCAAACCGTCGCTGCCTACGAAAAGGCACTGGCAGGATACACATACCTGACCTCATCGCGACGAGGAAACGCATCGTAGTGTCGGTTGGGACCATTGTCCCGAGCGCGCGAGACGGTCTCCGACGGAACGATGGCCCCATCCTACGAGCCCGCGTATCTCGGCCGAACATTCTGGCGTTCGTCAGAATGTTCTACTAGAATGTGGGCGCCTCACCAGGACATTCATCCTGCCCCTGCCCCTTCCCCTCTGAGCTCACGCCATGTCCAGCCCAACTAAATTCATCATGATCGGCGGGTTCCTCGGTGCGGGAAAAACCACGTTGATCTCAAAACTGGCGCGGCGATTCCAAGCCGATGGCAAGCATGTCTGCGTCGTCACCAACGACCAGGCTGCGGGATTGGTGGACACGGAATTGCTCCGCAGTGAAGGCTTGGATGTCAATGAAGTCGCAGGCTCCTGCTTTTGCTGCAACTTCAACGGCCTGACCGATGCGATGGCGGAGTTCGAAACTCGCCAACGCCCTGACGTGGTGCTGGCGGAACCCGTCGGAAGCTGTACCGATTTGGTTGCCACGATCGCTCTGCCCATGATGCAGCAGATGGGAGAGCAATTCGACCACAGTCCCTATGCGGTGTTGCTCAAACCCAGTCACGCGCTGCGGATTCTCGCCAGCGGGCAAGCCGGATTTTCGCCGCAGGCTGAATACATCTTTCGCAAGCAACTCGAAGAGTCCGAACTGGTGTTGATCAACCGGATCGATGAACTTAGCGACGAACAAGTTCAGTTGCTGCGCCACCATATCGACGAGCAATATCCGGGTCGAAAAATCATCTGTCTCTCCGCACGCACGGGTGAGAATCTCGACCAACTCTACGAGGCGCTGCAAGCACCAGCGTCCCCGCGCAGCAGCCTGATGGACGTTGACTACGACGTGTACGCCGAAGGCGAAGCGGAACTCGGGTGGCTCAATGCGACCGCCAACTTCAACTCCGAACAAAGCATGGTGATCGATGACCTCGCCATGCGAACGCTCGAAGCGATCCGCAATCAGTTAGCGGAAATCGATGCCGAGCCCGCTCACTTGAAAATCCTTTGTTCCTCGGCCGACCGCGTGAGCGTTGCCAACCTCGTCAGCAGCGACACCGAGACAATGCTGTCGGTGGCCAGTGAAAGCTCGGCCGACGAGGTTAAGATGGTCGTCAATGCTCGCGTATGTTTGGCCCCCGAGTCGCTCCGTCCACTCGTCGAAAAGGTACTCGCGCAAGTCGCCGAGAAACTTCAGGCGACCATGAAAATCGAACAGATTGAAGCCTTCCGCCCCGGACGCCCCGAACCCACCCACCGCGTCACGTCGGTTTAATCAAACTTGATTTCGCATCCCAAAGAGGAAAAGAGAGAAAAGGAAAAGAGGAGAAAAGAGGGCCACCCACTTTTCAGCCCGGAAAAGCGGAAAAGAGGGCCACCCACTTTTCAGCCCGGCCTGCGGCTTGTTTTTTGGCCGATTTAGCTACGATCCGGTCCCCGCAGAGTGCCGCCACCGAGCATTGGGCTGATTCTGATCCGATTCTCCGATATCGGCGCAGCAGCGACCCCGGAGGGAATCAAAGTGGAAGGTTTTCCGAAGACGGTCAGGCCGACGATATCCCGAGTGGGTTGTCACGGGCGCAGAGCCAACCTTGACCGCGACGGCTGGCTTCGTCGGCGAGGTGTTCTGGACTACCCGCTGCTCGCTTGAACACTCGCCCAAATCGGCTCACGACGTCGCACCAGGCATGGGTATCCAAGCCCATACGTGTGAGGATCGGCTGCAAGTGCGCGGGGATCGCACCGACCTTGTCACTGCGGAGTTGACGGCCCGTCCAGTCGAGCAATTCCAGATAGCTGGCCAACGAGACACTTAGGAAACCTTTCAGGCTGCCTCGTCTGCCCGAATGATCCAGGTGCGGCCCGACGGGATCGCTCTGCTCGTCAATTTCGATTGGACTCATCCAGCCGCTGTGCTGGCGGCCGCGGCTTCGCTCCCAGTCATGGGTGCTCTCGCGGGTCCGATCTGAGCATTGAGTCAAGTCGTCAATCCGATCCTTGGCTCCGGTGTATTTGCTTGATTCAGGCGTTTCCGCCATGGCGGCGCGAATCGGGTTGAGATCCACGTAGGCCGCACACGCCAATAAACTCGCGTCATCGAGGAGCACCTGTGCCCGAAAACGCCCCTCCCAGAACCATCCCTCGCAACGCGATGGAAATCGGGATTGGCCGATCTGACCAAATCGGGATAATTGACTTTTCCGCACTCAAATCGCTCGTTTGCTGGCTGGAGCGGTACCACCGCAAACAAATCACGGAAGGTCTCCCATGCGCCCCGACGGAAAACCCGCCGCTGTCCCCCCCCGCGCCTATCGTCGCCATCGATAGTAAAAGCGGTTCCTCTCGATCGCGTGTGGGAGCATGCGATCGACCCGCAGACCAAACATCGAATTCTGCAACTCCTGTCGCAAGCAGCGGCCAAGTCATCACTGAAGTCGCCCCGCGGCGAGGAGGACAGTGATGAATAATTTTGCAATTAGCGCGAAGGCAGTTCTCGAAGCGAGCCCAAGGAACTTCCTTCATCCGAAAGTGACGGCGGAGCATCTCGAGCTTGATGCGGCCGTGTATGTCAGACAGTCCACCTGTGCCCAACTACGAGATCATCAGGAATCAACCGCACGTCAGTACGCGATGAAAGATCGTGTCATTGCACTGGGCTGGGAGCCCGACAAAGTGATGGTCATTGATGACGATCTTGGTCTCAGCGGAAGCGGCAGCGCCCAGCGAGAAGGTTTTCGCCGACTGCTCGAATTAATCACCGATCAAAAAGTCGGTCTTGTCGCGGGACTCGAAATGAGCCGCTTGGCTCGCAACTCAAAGGACTGGAGCGATCTGTTTGAAGTATGTGCGATTTTCAATACGTTGATTGCAGATGAAGATGGTGTCTTTGACCCCCATGATCCGAACGATCGACTCGTCCTGGGCCTCAAGGGAATCATCAGTGAGATGGAACTGCACACCATGAAGGTCCGACTGGAAAGAGGGCGTTTGAGCAAAGCTCAGCGCGGGGAGTTGTTTCACGATGTTCCGGTTGGCTATGTCCTCGACGCGCGTGGAATGCCACAACTCGATCCTGACGAATCCGCACGTCACGTGATGAAAATATTCTTTGAACAATTTCAAGTGATTGGTAGCTCTCACGCCTTATTTCATTATTTGTCTGAGCATCACATTCGACTTCCGTTTCGCAACCGACAAGCAGGGGTCACGAACGAGATCGACTGGCGTTTGGCGGCCAAGACGACCGTTTACGAGATGCTCAAACACCCGCTCTACGCTGGCGCGTATGGCTATGGACGTAAAAAAAAGTACGGTCTTAAATCACCACAAAAAACGTCAAAAAAACATCTTCCGCCCGAACAGTGGAAGGTGCTACTGCTTGATCGACATCCTGCTTACATTACATGGCAGCAGTACTGTGATAACCAACAACGTCTGGCCGAAAACGATAGTCGTCCCGACCGCAGTGGTCCGGTTCGCGGTGGCACAGCGTTGTTAGGTGGAATCATCAAGTGCGGCCATTGTGGTCGTCGCTTGTCGGCCAACTATCCGAAGAATTCTCATTCAATGTATGGCTGCTTTCGCCACCGAACGGTCGCCGCTGCCACGCCATGTCACAGCTCGATTCGTTGTGAGATATTGGATAGCTTCGTTGAAAGTAAAATCCTTGAAGCTCTCTCGCCAGCAGGCGTCGAACTGAGCCTGCAAGTGATCGAGAATGAAGAGACGCGGAGGCAACAAATGGAGAAACTGTTTGTTGATCGCGTCGAGCAAGCACGTTATGCAGTTGAGGTTGCTGAGCGAGGCTATCGTCATGTTGATCCGGCCAATCGTTTGGTAGCGGCACAGTTGGAAAACAATTGGGAGCAGTCGCTCATTGAACTGCAAGCCACTGAGCAGGAATTGAACGAGCTACGAGGCCAAGTTTCAACAAAACTCGCACAGGCTCAACGCGATGTGATCCTTCAGTGTTCTCGCGATGTGCATTCACTTTGGAACGAATCGTTAAGCATTGTCGATCGTAAAGAGATCATTCGACTGCTACTACAACAAGTGATCGTAGCGGTCCAGAACAACACTCAGCGTGTCGACGTTCGATTGCAGTGGCGAGGTGGATATGAGAGCGTTTACGAGATGACACGAACGGTCACACTGTATCCGCAGATGGACAACTATCGTGAACTCATGACACGTATGCTTGAGTTGGTTTTGGAAAGGCGTCGAACTCCTGAGGTGGCCAAGATACTTGAGCAAGAAGGCTATCGTTCGCCGCGGCACACCAAGCCGATTTCAGCGTCGATGATCGGTAAGCTGCTAGCGGACGATCCAACAAGTCGTCAGCAACTGACTGCCCCCGAGCCACTTGATGACCAATGGCTTGGTAGCGATCTCGCATCCGCGATTGGAGTCGCTGAGAAAAAATTGAAAGACTGGGTGACGCGTGGTTGGGCGATTGCCGACCAACGACCGTTCGGACGCGTCTGGTTGTTCTGGGCAGACGAGAACGAGGTACAGCGATTGCGTCGGTTATCTGAGCACCAAAGCGGTCAAGGTCGCCCTGCACCACCAGAATCACTTCGGACCCCGCAACGTACTGTCCGAAAGACAAGCTAGAAACTCACGCAGCTACTGCGTAAGCACACGACAAATTCAACTTCTTCCAATTGAGAGTTTCGACGCATGGCACCGCACGTTTCCAAAAGTGGCCGCGAGCCTCGTCCTCGGCGTTACTGCGGAGAGGAAAAGAGGGCCACCCACTTTTCAGCCCGGCCTGCGGCTTGTTTTTCGGCCGATTCAACTACGATCCGGTCCTCGCAGAATGCCGCCACCGAGCATTGGGCTGATTCTGATCCGATTCTCCGATATCGGCGCAGCAGCGACCCCGGAGGGAATCAAAGTGGAAGGTTTTCCGAAGACGGTCAGGCCGACGATATCCCGAGTGGGTTGTCACGGGCGCAGAGCCAACCTTGACCGCGACGGCTGGCTTCGTCGGCGAGGTGTTCTGGGCTACCCGCTGCTCGCTTGAACACTCGCCCAAATCGGCTCACGACGTCGCACCAGGCATGGGTATCCAAGCCCATACGTGTGAGGATCGGCTGCAAGTGCGCGGGGATCGCACCGACCTTGTCACTGCGGAGTTGACGGCCCGTCCAGTCGAGCAATTCCAGATAGCTGGCCAACGAGACACTTAGGAAACCTTTCAGGCTGCCTCGTCTGCCCGAATGATCCAGGTGCGGCCCGACGGGATCGCTCTGCTCGTCAATTTCGATTGGACTCATCCAGCCGCTGTGCTGGCGGCCGCGGCTTCGCTCCCAGTCATGGGTGCTCTCGCGGGTCCGATCTGAGCATTGAGTCAAGTCGTCAATCCGATCCTTGGCTCCGGTGTATTTGCTTGATTCAGGCGTTTCCGCCATGGCGGCGCGAATCGGGTTGAGATCCACGTAGGCCGCACACGCCAATAAACTCGCGTCATCGAGGAGCACCTGTGCCCGAAAACGCCCCTCCCAAAAGTGGCCGCGAGCCTCGTCCTCGGCGTTACTGCGGCGGGCAATATTCTCGGCGAGACAGCGCATGTACCAGCTCACGTCAGACAATCGCTGACGCCGCGAGGCAAGAACCTCCGGCTGATTCAGGATAATGTTCAGTTCCGGTCTCGTCGGCACGGCGGGGCTGCCGTCAGGGTTACGACGTTCGGGGAACAGCCGCAGCCAACGCTGGGCGACCTCTTCGTCCGACCACGCCGCGACGACGTCCGGGCGACTTCTTAAAACGAGGTGTAGGTGATTACTCATGATCGAAAACGTCAGACAATCGATCGCGAACACGGAGGCGAGGAATTCCATTCGGTCGCGGATCCAGCCCCTGCGGTGCTCAAAGCACTCTCCAGTAGCGGGATCGGTCCCACAGAGCCACGCCTTGCGTACACACCTCTCGATACAGTGGAGGATCTGAACCTCATTCGGATCGATCACTTCCCCACGAGCTTGCCTGGGCATCTTCATCACCTCCGTCAGCGTCACGGTTTTGAGCAGCGAAACCATCGGTAATGGTACGCAAGACGCAATCGAAGGCAACTATATCTTGCCTGTCCCTATTCCATGACATGACACCCGACGGTTACCTCGACCGCCTGTTTGTGTCCGCCGATCACCAGCGACAAGGCATCGCGACGATGTTGTTCCGCGCGATCAAATCAGCCGCAAAGAATGACAGCTTAACTCGCATCCACACGCAAGCCAGCATCACAGCGAAGCCGTTCTTTCTGTCGCGAGGATTCAAAATCGTCGCCGAACAAACGGTCGAGTGTCTCGGTGTCGAGTTGACGAACTTCGTCATGGAGTTGACATTGAGAGAATAGATTTCCCCTCCGCACTCACGCTGAACTGATCCAGAAAGGCTCGCATGCCCGTCCATGCGTTCCCGCACACTCGTTTCGACAAGTTCAACAATATCTGCGTCTCTATTCATCACTTGCATGGACTCAATCGGTCTTGTTCCACGGATTCTCACTGATCAAACATAGATTCGTCTCGCGATGATCGCAGCTTAAAAATACTTGTCCATCCGTGGCTACCCGATTGCCTCGTGAGCCTGCTTGGTGTGAATCAGATGATGTTGGGTTATATTGTTGAGGGTTTTGGCCGCATGAACCTTCGGTCCTTGAAGCCGGTCCGTGCTGTTGAATGAAAGAACTCTATTGGGCGCGAGACGAATGACTGCCGTGACTTGGATTCTTGAATCGGATGTTTTTCCGAACTCGCATGATCGTTTGCGGAAGGCGATTGCTGCGGAGGGGCATCGGATCGTTGAGTCTCGTGATGAATGGTGGCTGCATGAGCCGCCGGAGTTTGATCGGGAGACACCGATTATTTTTCATGGCTCGCTTGGCAATGCCGCGGTGATCGAGATGAAGGCGATTTGGTTTCCTGGTTCGTTTTGCCCGGTCAACGAATTCAGTTGCACGTCTTGGTATCCGCGGGCGAGTCGGTGGTTGTTGCATCGCCAGTGGCGGTGCTTGCCAGCGAACGAATTGATCGCGAATGCGGCCGATGTGGCCGCTGAGATTGGATGCGATGAGCGCGTGTTTGTTCGGCCGGACAGTCCGCTCAAGCCGTTTAGCGGTCGAGTGCTGGATGTGAATTCGATTTCGCTCCAAACACTCGATCACGGGTTTTACTACGAGGACGAGACCCTGCCCGTGGTCATCGCACCCGTCGTCGACGTTGGCCGCGAGTGGCGGTTTGTCGTGGTTGAGGGGCGAGTGGTTGCCGGCAGTGGGTACGACGCGGACACGCGGCGTGCGGCCGACAGTGGTGGCGACGCTGAGGCTCGTGCTTTGGCCGATGAAGTGGCCTCGACAATGTTGCCACCTTGCCCCGTCTATGTCTTGGACATTTGCCAAGTTGGCGATCAGTATCGTTTGGTCGAATTGAATCCGTTCGGTGGAGCGGACTTGTACGATTGCGACTCCGTTGTGATCGTGGAGGCGGTGTCAGAGTACGCGATGAGGACGGATGAACGATGAAAAGCATTGAAGGGGACCTGTTAAAACTGGCCGGCGAAGGACGTTTCGATGTCATCGTTCATGGTTGCAATTGTTTCTGCACGATGGGAGCTGGCATCGCCAAGTCGATCCGCAATCAATTTCCGGCCGCATACGAGGCGGACTTGGCGACCCCCAAAGGCGACCGTGACAAGCTCGGGACGTATTCCTCTGCGAAGGTCATCGTCGGCGAGCATTCGTTCGACGTTGTGAACGCTTACACGCAGTTCCATTGGCGAGGTGCCGGCGTGAAGGCGGACTATGAAGCGATCCGCGAAGTGTTCAAGAGCATCCAACGTGATTTCGCGGGCAGGCGAATCGGGCACCCGATGATCGGTGCCGGACTGGCTGGCGGGGATTGGGACACGATTTCTGAAATCATCTGCGAAGAACTCGTCGGCGAAGACCATACAATGGTCGTGTTCAAACCCTCGTAATTGCCTCCCCATTCGATTCCACTGCAGAGAGATCCATCGTGAACGCGTCTTCGGTTTGGTTGGAGTTGGAGCAAGTCGAGGCACGGCTTTGTGTGTTGACGGCCGAACAGGTTGGAATGGACCTCGATAAGGTAAAGCCCGAGAGCCGAATGATCGAAGATCTCAATTGTGACAGTCTCGATCTGATCGAGCTGATTATGGAAACCGAAGATGAATTCGGCATCACAATCCCAGACACACCGAAGACACCTGTCGGCAAACTGATCTTCGCGCGGCAACCGTTCAGAATTCGCGACCTCGCGGAGTTCGTGTTTTTGAACCAGGGCACCGGCAAACCCATTCGCAGCGGCTGGCGGAAAAAACCGATCGAGCATCCGCCGGCAGCGGAATCCGGCTTCTCGCAACTCGGTGGACGCTTTAACTCCGACGATCTGCAGCGAATCGGACGGTACGAAAAGTTGGATGCGGACGGAGAGCGTCTGATGTTTCGCCGAGTCACAGACGGCATGGTTTGCGTGGAACTTCAGGAGGCCTCGGTATTGGTAGGAAGCGATGACGAGGATGCTCATGACGACGAGAGACCACGCCACGCGATCACGCTTTCACCGTTTCTGATTGACATCGAACCGGTGTCGGTCACCGCGTTCTGCCGATTCCTCAATGCGATCGACCTTCAAAAGCACGACATCGAAATGTTGATCGCTCTTGCCCCGAACGATGATCGCCAGGGTGACATGCAATTTGAACGGAGCGAACAAACGCGGAAGCCTCGAGCGGGCACGGCGATGCAACCAGTCGTGATGGTTTCATGGTACGCCGCCGATGCTTACTCGCGTTGGGCAAACGGCCACGACTGGGCGGCGGATGGGTCGGAGCGGAGCTATCTGCCGACGGAAGCACAGTGGGAATACTCCGCAGAGGCATCGTTCAATGACAAAGACAATGTCTACGCTAGGATTCACCAGCGCGGCGAGACGTACGAATCGGAAGGCTTGCCGATGCCGGCGGTGCAGCAAAACTACGGCCAATCGCGGTTTGACCTCAGGCACATGAGCGGCACGATCTGGCATTGGTGCCGCGATTGGTTCTCGCCTGAATTCTATTCCAGCCAACCAGCCACTAAACTCGACCCGGTCGCCGAAGTTGAAACCGGAATACGAAGTGAGCGTGGCGGAAGTTGGGTGGGTCCGATTGAACTATGCCGGCCAAGTTACCGCCGCGGCCGAAATCCCAACGCCCGCGGCCGGTGTCTCGGGTTTCGGTGCGTCGGCGATATCCCAAGTTAATTCATGGCAATGTTCACGACTCCAGTCGATACGGCGACGCCACTCGTTCTTCTCTCCGGGCTTGCCGCGGACGCGCGCATCTTCACGCCGCAGAAGATTGCATTCCCGCAGATGCATTGCCCAGCTTGGCTGGAGCCGGAACGTTCCGAAACCATCAATGACTACGCCGGGCGTTTAGCCGGAACACTCGGCGAAGGTTCATGCATTATCGGCGGCGCATCGTTTGGCGGAATCGTCGCTCTTCATCTGGCGAAATACGTTGACGCCCAGGCAGTGATTTTGATCGGAAGTATCAAGTCGCCATCACAACTGCCAATGTATGCCCGCTGCGCTCGACCGCTTCGATTCTTGATCCCCTTCATTCCAATACGCCTTCTTCAACTTTTAGCTCGACCGATCGCGACGCGACTCGTTAAGCGGCATGCACCGTTCGCATACGGACTGGCATGTCAGTTCCGCGACTCCAACCCGGACGTTTTTAAATGGTCTTTGCGTCGCATCCTGGATTGGTCGGTCGCACCGACGGTGTCTTGCCCGATTTTCCATCTGCACGGCGACCACGACTGGACACTCCCACTGCGTTACACAGATCCAGACAAGATCGTCGAAGGCGGCGGACACGTCGTTTCGCTGACTCACCCTGGCGAAGTGAACTCCTACATCAAGGATGTCCTCAGCCAGGAGTCGTTCGAGTGAACGGGGAGATTCAACTCAACGAGACGCCGATGCTCCACGGATCCCGGTCCGAACCTTCGGCCGTCATGTTTGTCGCTAACTGAAGGCTCTTCTTTTCCAGCCAAGCATCACCAATCCATCGCAGCCTCAAGTGTCTTGGGATCCAAGAAAACCGACTCGATGAACGGCCCCGGCGTGACACCTCGTTTCAGTGTTCTCATTACGCGTCCACCATGCCAGGCTGAAACTCTTCTGTTAAAATCGCAACCATATTCATCCCAAAGTTCTTTTCCCTGGGTTTTAACATGGCGTGGCGACCCGAACGACTTGTGAAAGCCGGCCAGCTCGATAACACCACCCTTGGTTGGACCGTCGGATGGCTTGAACTTGATGGGATCGACCAGCGATTGCAGCTCAAGTTAGCGGGCAACTGCCACCCGGATCTAGCCGGTTGGAAGTTCAACATCCATCGTGTCGAACCGGAGCTATTCGACGCCGACGAATCGCCCGATTACTCAGGCATCAGTCTCGACCAGTCTGGTCACGTCGGCGACATCACCGCGGACCAGATGATCAAGCATCACGACATTCCCGACAGCGAATTGGTGCGTCGCTTGATGGCCGGTGAAAAGCCGCCCTTCACATGGAAAAAGTGTTTGTACTTGGAGTGGTACAGCAACGCGAACGGCCGCGTCGTGATCCAAAGCACGCGGCTAGAGGTCGAGCGTATCGGCGAGCGAGCGTTTGAGCTGACCGAAGATCAGTGGAAAGTGCAGGCACTCCAAAACGCCGACGAACTTGGCCACTTCATGGCTCAACTTGGCGACGCATTGCAAGAACGAGAATCGGAAGGTGACGCATGAAAGACCCCACATCCGACGAATCGTTTTACAGCGGAACTGGTGACCAGTTTTCCTCCGGTAACGATGATGCTCCGCTGAAAGATCCCGTGCTGGCCTACACTGCCAGCGGGAATCTCGAAGCCCATTCGGTTGTCACTTGGCTGCAGGCGAACGGCGTTCGGTCCCATGCTGTCGAAGATAATTCGGGTGTGAGCCTGTTCGCATTCGGGACGATCAGCCAATTCCACAAGCCGCAAGTCTTCGTCGACAAATCAGACCTCGAGCGAGCTGGCGAACTCTTACGTCAGTTCGAGATCCAACGGTACCAGCGCCGGGCGGAGCAGGACGACTCGCCGCCGATCGAATCGGAATGCGAAGAGTGCGGCGAGACGAGCGAGTTCCCCGCCTTGCAAGAAGGAACGACGCAGAACTGTCCGAAGTGCAATGCGTTCATGGACGTCGGAACGTTTGACTGGTCCGATGACTTTGATTTCGGTGACGCCGATGAGGAGCAAGGACAAGATCTGTCCGCCGATGACGCTTTGGACGCTGCATTGCGGTTAGACAAGACTGGTGATTGGGATGAGGCTATTGCTGCGTACCGCCAGATTGTCGATCGTTGGCCTGAGCATTCGGCCTACGCCACCAACTGCATCAAACAAATTCAGCAGAAGATCGACGCAGCGAGTGGCGGGTAGAAATCGTTATTCATCCTTGCCGACCAGTTCGCCGATCACCAAAACCGGAAGCACCAACCTTGTCAAACTCTGGAGTCTACTTCATCACCTGCGAGTTCTTCGGCCGTCGTTTCGCCAAGGTTGGACGATCCACCAACATCCAGAGACGTCGCAACCAACTTCAATCAGGATGCCCAATCCGACTTCTGCGTTCGACTTGGATGACACCTGACAACTTGGCGCAGCTAGAATGGGTGTTGTTTCTGTCGTTTTCCTTCACACATTTGGGATCATGCCATGCCGTTGGGAATCCGGCCGACCGTCGATTTTGCTTTCAAGAAGATCTTTGGCTCGCCACAGAATTCCGCAGCGCTGATTGGGCTACTCAATGCAATTCTTGATTTCGAGCACCCGATCGAAGTGGTCGAAGTCCTCAATCCGTTCAGCTACCAGGAGTTTTCTGAGAGCAAATTGATCGTGCTCGACGTGCGCTGCCGAGACTCGGCGGGGCGTTGGCTCAACGTGGAAATGCAGGTCTCCGTCTACGCAGGGCTGATCGAGCGACTGGTGTACTACGCCTGCAGCATGTACGTCGACCAACTGTCTCAAGGTGGCAACTACGCCCTGGCCGCGCCTTCGATTTCGATTTGCCTGCTCAATGGCATCCTTTTCCGGGAATCTCGCCAGCCCCATCATCGATTTCAAATGATGGATCGGGAGAGCGAGCGGGAGCTGTCAAACGCAATCGAGGTGCACACGTTAGAATTGCCGAAATACGAATTGGACGAGCGGTCGATCGCTGGGGCGGGTAAACTACAGCAGTGGGCGTTCCTGCTACTCTTTGCCCAAAACTACGATGCGGACGCGCTCAGGCGATTGTTGCCAGGGATCGAGTTCGACATCGCGATATCGACGATCGAGATCATTTCCGCCAAGACCGAGGACAAAGACATGTACGACCAACGCGAAAAGGCCCAACGAGACTACGAATGGGCCATCTCTGGCGCCCGCGAGGAAGGGCGTGAAGAAGGGCGTGAAGAGGGGGAGCAGCGTGGGCTAGCCAAGGGCAAACTTGCTGGCAAGATTCAGATGCTCCAGGAGTTGCTTGAGGAACCGCCTGCGACGGATGCCGCACTCCAATCGCAGGAAACAGATGTACTTACGACTCAGCTCGCAGCCTTACAGCAGCGACTCCGAGATCGCCAAGCGTGACGATTCGGCATCTACGATGACTACAAGTGCCTCTACCCTTGCTCCCCACCAGTCTTGCTCCAGAGACCCGATCAGATATGGAGGGAGCCCGTGGAACCTTTTTCAATACGTAAATGGAGGTCCACTCGCAGGCCTAGACCCTATGGGGCTGCAGACGTTCGGCGATGGCCCACCTCCGGGTATGGGACGACCGCCAAGATCTTGGCACCTTCCAAAGCCTCCGACGATTATCGACGTTCATCCACCATTGCCGCCGCCGCGAAGGGGATTCCCTCCCGCTTTCACGCCAACGCAGATAACATGCACTTGCCAAGAGAGTTCAATAATACTGCCAGGATTTTTGGAGCCACCAACAACGGTGACTACACCCTGCGGAAAAAGCGCGGGAAACGGCACTAACAGCGCGCAGGATTGCTGCAGTGCTGCTTGCGGTGAGCTACCTGGAAATGGGTTCGCGACAGGTGATTTTGAAATCGAGGAAGCTGAATCTGACCCGCCTGCAACTTTAAGTGACTGCTGTAGTCGTTCTACCTGTGAAAAGGGTTGCCAACTCGAAGGCATGTCGGCCACTGTCATATGCGTAACGTTCCCGATGGCGGGGAAGATGCGTTGCGTTCCGTTATTGAAGATGAGGTATAGCCAATGCATGGCGAATTGCGCGGAGTGTCCGAATGATTAGAAGTAGTCAGGACCGAGCATTTTTCTACTTTTTTTTTCCACCGCGCTCACGTTTGTCCTCCATGGGTTATTTTACGGCAAGATGCAGGTGGACTTGCTAATCTGCGTCTTTGCTGTCGTATCTATATCGCATTGGCTAAATAGCCGGGTTTTCGGCGATAAGCCATCTAATGGGTCAGGCCTCTTAGTTCCAGTTTTGCACTTTTTGCTAACTGATATTGGCACGAAAAAGGCGGCCCGTTCCAATGAGATTTGAACCTTCAAACTTTCAAATCCTTTGGCACGGAAGCCGCCCACCATGGAACTTACCAGTTCGTTCGAGACTCTGCTACGCACGTTCTCCCCAGCTTTCACCGCTCCCAGCTTCCAAACGTTTCGCCTGTTGATGACCGGCTGGATTCTGTCAGCCCGACATCGCTATGTCACCGATCTGATTATTTCCAGCGACTCCGTTGGCAACGGGCATTTCTCTGATTACCACCGCTTCTTCTCGCAAGCGGCTTGGGACATCGATCATCTCTGGAAACTGTTGGCCCAGTTGATCCTGAACAACTTGATCGGTGCCGATGCCACGATCGTGCTTTCGGGGGATGACACCCTCTGTCGTAAACGCGGCCTGGGGATCTTTGGTGCTGGAATGCACCACGATGCGTTGAGTTCGTCGAAGTCCAAGAAAATTTGTCACTGGGGGCACGATTGGGTGGACCTGTGCATCGTGATTGCTCATCCATGGTGGGCACCGACGAAAGTCTTTTCTCTGCCGATTTGCATGAGGCTCTATCGCAATCGCCAGGGGCTCGCCAAAGGGAAAGGCAAACGCAAGAAGAATCCCACCGCCGCGCAGGTGCGTGCCGCATCCAAGCAGGCCAAGCAAGCCGCAGCAGCTAAGAAGAAGGCAGCTGAGAACGCCAAGAAGAAAAACAAACCCGATCCAAAAGCCCATAAAACACGGCCTGAACTGATGGCTGAGATGGTGGCCATGGTTGCTGCATGGTTCCCAGATCGCCAGTTCATTCTCGTCGTCGACAGTCTTTACAGCGGCAAGAGCGTGCTGTCGAAGTTGCCTGAGAACTTTGAGTTGATTGGCCCAGTTCATGCCAAGGCGGCGCTCTACTCACCGGCCCCTCAAGAAACAACCGTCCGTCGTGGGCCTCGCCGTAAGAAAGGTGAGCGGTTGAAAGATGCCGCTGCTTGGGAGCAGGACAGTTCACGTTGGCAAACGCTCCACTACGATCAATACGGGCTGCACGGATCGCTGCGGGTGAAAACTCGCACGGGACTGTACTACAAAGCCGGCAACGACCGACTGCTTCGCCTGGTGCTCTCGCAAGACACCGTGGGTCAGCGGCCGACACGAATCTTTTACTGCACCGACGTGTCGATGAAGCCCCAGGAAATTCTTTCGATCTTCTCGCAACGTTGGTCGATTGAAGTGACGCACTTCGATTGCAAGCAACATCTCGGACTAGAAGATCCGGCGAACCGCACTCCCAAAGCGGTCGAACGAACCGCTCCGATGGCGATGTTCCTGTACAGCCTGTCGATCCTGTGGTTCGCGACCGAAGGCCACGAGGAACTCCAGTTTCCGAATCGACCTTGGTACCACTGGAAGTCTGAACCGAGCTTCGCGGACATGCTCACGACGCTACGCCGCAAATCCTGGGAAGAGAAATTATCGGGGGTGTCGCTCGCTGCGACACCCGACGATAATTCCAGACGTCTGCTCACGTTCCTGGCGACGCTCGCCGGATAGCATGCGGAAAGTGCAAAACTGGAACTTAGATGAGTAAGCGATAGACTGCACCGGAGAAGATTAGGGTGTCCGGTTCCGATTAGGCGATAAGCCGGACTCTGCGCCGGAGCAAAACGACGCTTCAAGGAAAAGAAAGTGGGCCACTCACTTTTCAGCTCGGGCTGCGGCTTGTCTTTCGGCCGATTTAACTACGATCCGGTCCTCGCAGAATGCTGCCACCGAGCATCTGACTGATTTTTATCCGATTCTCCGGTTACGGCGCAGCAGCGAACTCGGATGGAATCAAAAACAGGGTTTTTGCGAAGACGGTCAGGCCGAAGATATCCCGAGTGGGTTGTCACGGGCGCAGAGCCAGCCTTGACCGCGACGGCCGGCTTCCTCGGCGAGGTGTTCTGGGCTACCCGCTGCTCGCTTGAACACCCGCCCAAATCGGCTCACGACGTCGCACCAGGCATGGGTATCCAAGCCCATACGTGTGAGGATCGGCTGCAAGTGCGCGGGGATCGCACCGACCTTGTCACTGCGGAGTTGACGGCCCGTCCAGTCGAGCAATTCCAGATAGCTGGCCAACGAGACACTAACGTCCTTCCCAAAAGTGCCCGCGAGCTGTGAGTCGGGGGCGGGGGAAAGACGAGGTACGATTGAGTCGAAAGAGGGGCGGGCTGCTGCCTACCGAATTACCGGTGGAAGAACAGTCCGAGACTACGACAACAATTCGGCTAGAAAATGCCGGAAAATGCGAACCGAGCGAGGTCGGTAGCACTTACTCGGCCGTCGCTTTGATGACGCCGCCATAGAGATCGCCGTCGGTTCGCCATGGATCGCCGCCCCCGTTGCGTCCGGAAAGCTGCTGATGGAATCCGTGCACAATGAATTGCGACTCAAGATCGCCGGTCTTGGCGAGACATTGAAATAGATAGTCTCGCTCGACATCGACATCCGGGGCGGTGACGTGGGTGATTTGGCCCGTCGTTCGGCTGAGGCCAACTCGCTCGTCATAGACGGCCGAGCCAATCCACTTCGGGCGACCATCTTTGCTTAAATGCTCTGTCTTCCATAATCGCACGTGATGTCGATGCCGCGGATTGTCGCCGACAGGTTGTTCAAAAGCAAAATCCTCTTTTCGCCCGAACAAGTACAAACTGCTGACTGGCGCTTCGTCATCGGGCCGTGAAAGGATGGTGTCGGCCGCGATGTCAAAGTCACTGTGAATCCCCAATGCGGCTGCCGTATACCAATCCGCCGCCTTCATGATGGATTCCAGTTGGAGCTCGGTGCCGATCAGTTCGACGTTCAACGGGTCGCCGGGATGGTGATCTCCCGTTTCGGTGACCCGCGGCACGTCGTCCAGTGCGGGGTCGATCTTGGCATAACCGTCCCAGACCAAAGGGACGAGCAGATAGGCCAAGACGGCCCATAGCAAGACGACGCCGATGAGCAGCCTGAAGACTCGACTCCGCTTTAAGCGTGTCGACGAGGTGGGTTCAGCTTCTTGGCTCACGGTCAATATCCTATTCGATTGGAAACAAAATCAGCCTTGCACTGGTCGACTGGCTCGATAGTACTTAGCGGATTGCCGCCAAGGCTAGTAGAGGACGTCGTTAGAAAACCGTCCAGGTATCAATGCCAACCCACGGCCATCACTGGCTGGCAAACGGTGAGATCAATGGATCCCACGCAGCTGCGTGGGTCAATGACTTACGATTGGTCGAACACCGCAGGAAAGCGAACCCCAACAATTCGCCCCCAAATGCAACGAAGTCGAGTCCTCCCACACGGTCGCTTCGCCAGACCGACGATCCACCCGATCGTTGTTCGTCAGTCGCGATGACCGGCGCAATAACGATAGTAAATTTCCGCAGCTTGGTCGAGTTGCTCAACTTCGATGTATTCGTCTTGCGTATGTGCTTGCTCGATCGAGCCGGGCCCAAAAACGATCGCGGGGCGGCCACTGTCCGCGATCGTCGCCGCGTGGGTGCAATAGGCGACACCGACTTTGTGATGTGGCCCCGAGAGTTTACGGGTGATGGCCAAAATACGATCGGCGATCGGATGGTTCTCGCGATCATCCAGTGCCGCAGAACTGACCCAGGGAGGATCGATGGTCGCAGTCGGGTCGAGGGACAATATCTGTTCGTTGATCTTTTGTTGGAGCTCGCCGAGTTGCTCACCGGGAGCGACCCGGCGATCGATCTCGATCGTGCAACGGGCGGGAACGATATTCACGCTCGTGCCGCCGTCGATGCGACCAACGCTCAACGCGGCCGGTCCGCAAAGGCAATGCGATGGCACCGTGACGGGAAGCCTCAATGCAATTTGCTCCAAGCCCGCAACCACCCTCGCCATTTTATATATCGCGTTCTCACCGCGGCTTGGAACACTGCTGTGGCATGCCCTGCCGTGTGTGTGCACGCGGAATCGCAAGACTCCTAAATGAGCGACGACAGCATCCAAGCCCGTTGGTTCGGCCACAATCGCAACGTCCGGTGGGTCGCTGATCAACGTTGACTTCCCCTTGCAATCACCCCAGTAGCTGACCAAATCATGAACGCCCAAGGTCGTCGCCTCTTCGTCACAGGAACAGGACAGGATCACATTGGCGGCACCGGCGGGCCGTTCGAGATGCAGTCGAGCGAACGCGTGCAACATCGCGGCCATGCCGCCTTTGACGTCACAGGCACCGCGTCCATATATTTTACCATCCTGCTGGACGGGGCTGAATGGATCGATGGTCATTCCGACCACGGGCACCGTGTCTTGATGGGCATCGAGCAAAATCGTTTGCGTTGCCCCCCGCGATTCGAACTTCGCCAGAAGATTGGCTCGCTGCGGCGCGACTTCGATGCGTTCGCAGGGTGCGTTGATCGAAGCAAAGAATCCTTCGAGCCAATCACTCAGGCGAGATTCATAGAAAATATCTCCCATTTCGTCGCCGCCCATGGGATTGACGCTCGGACAACGGATCAGGTCGCAAAGAATTTCTGTCGGGGTCATCGATCGTTTCCGTTGAGAGGAAAAAGGGCAGGGCGAACAGCACCAAACAGTTTCGCCTACAATAGCATCGAACCCGTGACGCACTGGCATTTGCCTCAATAAAAAACTGCCGATGGATACTAACGAGATTGCGACGATCGCCGATGTTCGTGGACTGGAAACTCACATGCATCGTTTTGTTTCACCAACCCCTCTGATTCGTTCGTACGCGCTGGAAGATAGGCTCAATCTTTCGGCGTCACGCCGAGTCTGGTTAAAGGACTATGGCTGGTCACCGACGGGGTCGTTCAAGGTCATGGGGGCACTGGGTTGGATGATCTTGTATGACGCGGTAATCGGCCAACGACCGGTCGCGGCGTGCTCGTCCGGTAACTTTGCAGCCGGCCTCGCTTTTGCAAGTCAAAAGTTTGGCAAACGAGCCATCATCGTGATGCCCGACAATGCGCCGCAGATCAAGTTTGATCTAACGCGTTCGTTCGGCGCCGAAGTCCGGACCTATGATATCTCACGTGATCACTTAACAGGCGAACGTGAGCGCATGACCCGGCAGATCGCTGAACAGGAGAACGCGGTCCAAGCCTCCCCCTACGATGACAATGCCGTGATCGCCGGCAACGGCGTCGGGGGGCTGGAAATCGTTTCGTCGCTGACCGCGATGAACCGAGGGCTATCCCACCTGGTTTGTCCCGTCAGTGGCGGTGGACTGCTTTCTGGAATCGGGTTGGCGATCGAGGACGCGTTTCCACAGGCGAGAATTCTTGCGGTGGAGCCCGAGCACGCCAACGACTTCCAACAATCCCTGAGTGCCGGGCACCGGGTCAGTCTGGAAAAGCCGGAGAGCATTTGCGACGGCCTATTGTCGTACGAGGTGGGCGCGCACAATTGGCCAATCCTGCAACGCTGCGTCTCGGCGTGTGAAACGATTTCGGACACTCAAGTTCGTTCAGCGATGGCTTGGATTTACCAGCACCACGGCCTACGAACCGAACCATCCGGTGCCATTGCAATCGCTGCGTTGCTGGCCGGGCACGTCTCCGTCGACGGTGATGGCGACATCGTCGCCATCATCAGCGGGCGAAATATCGATGACACTGCTTTCAGTGACTTGATCCGCTGAGCAGAAGGCGTCACGCAGAACACCGGCACGTTTCCACGGGAGGGCGGGCAATATTTTTGCTTTGGGCGCGGATTGGCGATACACTGAATCGCTCCCCACCTCCACGGCCAGGGTGACTGGATCGATGTTACGTCAGTTGACGTCGGCAAGCGAGCATCGATGAGTCACAACGTCAACGGCCGTCCCGCCTCCAACCGAGCCGCAAACCAAACGCCATTGGACTTCAACGGTTGAATCCGAATCGACGATGACGAGATTTTGGGCATGCACAGCGACGGTAACCTGAACCGATAGAAGACTTTTGATGGACACATCAACCATGACCGCAGCCGCGACACTCCGTACGCTTAGCGTCGTCGCAGCGTTGTTTACAGGGAGTCTTACGATCGGTCATGCCGTCACCCGGGCAGCCGATCCTGGCAACGCGGACGCTACGGCGGCGACTGCCGAGCAGATCCAATTCTTCGAGACAAAGATCCGGCCACTCTTGGCTGAGCACTGCTACGAGTGCCACGGGGCCGACACTCAAGAGTCGGAGTTGCGAGTCGATACATTGGTAGGGATGCTTCAAGGCGGTCATGCCGGGGCTTCCATTTCTCCTGGCAAGCCCGACCGTAGTCTGCTGGTCACCGCGATCAGCTATCGCGATAGCGAACTGGAGATGCCGCCTTCTGAAAAGTTGTCCGATTCTCAAATCGCGGATGTTCGGCGTTGGGTCGAAATGGGCGTGCCGCACCCGGACTCCGACAAGATGGGCAACGCACGCCCAGTCGGCGACGTCGATCTCGAAGAAGGTCGTCAGCACTGGGCCTTTCGCTCCCCCGTCAAACCAATCCCGCCCCGCGTCTTGGCATCGTCGCCAGCGTTGCCAGAGGGTGCGTGTGGGAACGCTGCCGCTAGCAATCCGATTGATGCCTTCCTTATCGCCGGCCTGGAGACAAAGGGACTCCGCAGGGCAGCTCCCGCGGACAAAGCGACCTTGATCCGCCGAGCCACCTTCGACCTGACCGGTCTGCCACCGACACCGGCGGAGGTTCATTCATTCCTGGCCGATGAGTCGGACCAAGCGTACTCCCGTTTAATCGATCGATTGCTGGCTTCGCCTCACTATGGCGAACGCTGGGGCCGCCACTGGTTGGACATCGCTCGCTACGCCGATTCCAACGGGCTGGATGAAAACGTGGCCTACGGGAACGCATGGCGTTATCGCGATTACGTCGTCAAGTCTCTCAATCAAGACAAGCCGTATGACGAGTTCGTGGTTGAACAACTGGCGGGCGATCTACTGGAGTCCAACGATGACATCGATCTTCGCAACGAGCGTTTGATCGCGACAGGGTTCTTAGTGCTGGGGCCGAAGTTTTTGGCCGAGCAAGATGAAGCCAAGATGGAGATGGATATCATCGACGAGCAAATCGATACCCTCGGCCGTGGCATGATGGGACTCACGTTGGGCTGCGCACGATGCCACACCCATAAATTTGATCCGATCAGTCATCACGACTACTACGCCCTGGCCGGGATTTTCAAAAGCACACGGACGATGGATCACTATCGCACGGTCGCAAAATGGCATGAAAATCCCGTCGGGACGCGTGAACAGATTGCCCTGTGGGATGACCACGACGCGAAAATTGCGGCGATCAAGCAGAGTATCGAAGATTGTCGACTGGCGGCTGCCGCGGAGTTGGACATTGCCCCCGACGAGCTTTCCCAAGAGAGCGAAACACAGTTTCCAAAAGAAACGACAGCGAGACTGACGAAACTCCGCGCCGAGGTCAAGGAACTGGAGGCGAAGCCGCCTGCCGGACCAACGGCGATGGGCGTCGTCGAAGGCGAGATCGCTGATGCGTCGATACACCTTCGCGGCAGCCACCTGACGCTAGGCGACTCGGTGCCACGTCGATTCCCCGAAGTCTTGACCGACCAACAGCAGCCCAACGTCCCTGAAGGTCACAGCGGCCGACTCGAGTTCGCGAACTGGTTGACCAGCGGGACGCATCCGCTGACCGCGCGCGTGATGGTCAATCGAATCTGGCATGGGCACTTTGGAAAAGGGATTGTGAAATCGGTTGATAACTTCGGACTTCGTGGCGACCGTCCCAGTCATCCCGAATTGCTGGATTGGCTAGCGGTTCGATTCGTCGAGGAGAACTGGTCGATCAAGGCGATGCACCGGATGATCATGCTGTCTGACGCATACCAAGCCGCCAGTGACGCGGATCCCCAGAACGCTCGCATTGACCCCGACAATCAATACTACTGGCGTTTCGATCTTCGGCGTCTGGAGGCCGAAGCGATCCGTGACGGACTGTTAGCCCTCGCCGGAAAACTCGATCCTGAAGTCGGTGGTAACTTGATGGGATACGACAATCGCGAGTATGTGTTCAATCACACGTCCGAAGACAAGTCGACCTATGACACCATGCGCCGGTCCATCTATGTGCCGGTCATTCGCAATCACTTGTATGACATGTTCCAGCTTTTCGACTATGCCGACGCAAGTGTTTTGACGGGTGATCGGAGCACCAGCACGATCGCGTCACAAGCACTCTTCATGATGAACTCACCCCTCGTCGAGCAGTTATCCCTGTCCATGGCCGAACGCCTGCTGGAAACAAACGACGACGTTGATGACCGCGTTGAACAACTCTACATGGGAGCCTACGGACGGCCCCCTTCGACAGAAGAGCGAGCCCGAGCGGTCCAATTTGCTGCTCAGTACCAAGAGGTCCTCGTTCAAAGTGGTGACGTCACGGATCGTGACCTCCGCGTGTGGCAGGCACTTTGCCAATCGGTCGTGTCGTCCAGCGAATTTTTCTATCTGCGATAAAGTAAGGCCAATACCATGATTGACTCACGCCGGAAACTTTTGCAAACCTGTGCTGCTGGTTTCGGATCGCTAGCGTTCCATTCGCTACTGGCCGATGAGACTCGTGCGGCGAGCCCTCTCGCGGTCGGTGGCGAACTGCCGCGGACCCATTTTCCCGCCCGTGCGAAACGAGTCATCTTTCTATTCATGAAAGGTGGCCCGTCCCATATGGACACCTTTGATTTCAAGCCTCAGCTTCAAAAAGATGATGGCAAGCCGCTACCGTTTGATAAACCGCGAGTGCAATTCGCCCCCACCGGGAACCTGCTCGCGTCGCCCTGGAAGTTCAAACAGTATGGCGAGAGTGGGATTTTTGTCAGTGAACTGTTTCCCCATGTGGCCGAGTGCGTTGATAAGTTGTGCATCATCAACTCCATGCACGGGACGAATCCCGCGCACGGTGGGGCGTCGATGAAACTGCATACCGGCAGCGACGTGTTCGTGCGGCCCAGCATGGGATCCTGGGTGACCTATGGATTGGGGAGCGAAAACGAGAACCTGCCCGGATTCATTACGATCTGCCCGACGCTGGCGCACGGTGGCGCAAAAAATTGGGGTTCAGCATTCCTGCCCGCCAACTTTTCAGGAACCCCGCTGGGGAACGCGAGTCAGTCATCCGAGCAAGCGCGAGTCAAGTATTTGCAGAATGCGAATCTCTCTCGGCAAGAACAACGTCGACAACTTGATTTCACCCAGTCGCTCAACCGTGATTTCATCGAGCAAACGGGAAACAACTCTGTTTTGGATGCGCGAATCCAATCGTTTGAACTGGCATTTCGGATGCAAACCGAGATGCCCGAAACGCTGGACCTAGCGAGCGAAACGGAATCAACCCACCAGATGTACGGACTCGACAATGAGGTCACGCAGGACTTTGGTCGCCAGTGTTTGATGGCCCGGCGGTTCGCCGAACGGGGCGTGCGTTTCATCCAAGTGACGCACAGCAATAGTGAAGTCCAATGGGATCAACACGGCGGTCTGCGAAAGGGCCATCAACAAAATGCGGCGGAGGTGGACAAGCCCATTGCCGGTTTATTGAAGGACCTCCAATCGCGTGGCCTGCTTGAGGATACGCTGGTGTTGTGGGGCGGCGAGTTCGGTCGCACCCCCACATGCCAGGGCAGCGGCAACGACGGACGCGATCACAACCCCGAAGGATTCACGATGTGGATGGCCGGCGGTGGGGTCCGACCTGGAATCCAATATGGTGCGACGGACGAATATGGGTACTACTCTGTCCTGGACAAAGTCCATATCCATGATTTGCATGCCACGCTATTGCACCTGATGGGCCTGGATCATCTGCGGCTGACCTACCGCCATGCGGGACGCGACTTTCGGCTCACCGACGTCGCCGGAGAAGTCGTTAAGGGCATTCTGTCTTGAATCCTGCAAACGCGAATGCGAATAAGGCCCGTTGGGTACTCTTGGTGTTGCTGGTGTTGTCGATCTTGATCAATTACATCGACCGTGGCGCGCTCTCGGTGGCAGTTCCCGACATCGAGGCCGAGTTCTCGCTGACGCCGTCACAGAAAGGACTACTGCTGTCAGTGTTCTTTTGGACGTACGCATTGATGCAGCTTCCTGCGGGCTGGTTGGTCGACCGATTCGACGTCAAATGGGTCTATGCGATTTGCTTTTTCATCTGGACGTTGGCAACGGCATTGACGGGGGTCGTCAACGGCTTCGCCGCGTTGATCGCGGCGCGTTTGATGCTGGGCTTGGGTGAAAGCGCGGCTTATCCCGCGATCTCAAAACTGATCGTTGAGAATTTCCCTGAGGACCAGCGAGGCGTGGTCAACTCCGCGATCGATGCCGGCACGAAGGTCGGGCCAGCACTCAGCATCTTGGCAGGCGGTTTGCTGGTCAACGAATTTGGGTGGCGATCCCTGTTCATCGCTTTAGGTGCCGGCAGCATTTTTTGGCTGGTGCCCTGGATCAAGTACGTTCCGTCACGCTCCCAACCATCGGCTCAGGCCGTGGAGGATGACGATCGGGATGAGCATTCCATCACGCACCGGCCTTCGTTGGCTCAAGTTGCCCTGCACCGCTCGGTTCTGGGCAGTTCCCTGGGAATGTTTTCATTGGGATATGTGTGGTATTTCCTGCTCACATGGCTGCCGTCCTACTTAATGGACGCGCGCGGGCTCGACCTGAAAGAGACTGCCGTTCTGGGTGCGCTGCCGCTCTTGGCGATGGCGGTTTCCTCGCTGTTCTGGGGTTCGGCGGCCGACCTGCTGATCCGACGCGGACGATCCCCGACGCTGGCCCGCAAGTCGATTGCGTTGAGCGGACTGTCCATCGCCGCGGTACTATTGGTAGCCGCGTCACGCGTGCAGTCCTCGACCACGTGCATCGTTGTCCTCACCTTGGCCTGCGTTGCGTTGGGCATGTTCACCTCGAACGTCTGGGCAATGACGCAAACCATGGCCGGTCCCGCCGCGGGAAGTTGGACCGGCATCCAGAACTGCGTCGGCAACCTTGGCGGCGTGGCCTCGCCCTTGGTGGCGGGGTGGTCAGTCGAAGCGACGGGGACGTATCAAACAGCCTTCTTTATTGCCGCGGCAGTGATGCTGGCGGGTGTTCTATCCTACCTGTTTCTTGTCGGGCCCATTCAACCGATCGCCTGGCAGCGACAAACAGCATCCTGATCACGAGACGAGACCATGAATAACGAGACCATGAATACTGTCCAACGGAGTGTTACCTCAAGGCGTTCGCTCATGGTCAGTACCGCATCCGCAGCATGGATCGCGGTGGCAAGGCCTCCCAAAATTGTCGCTGCAGCGGAGGCTGTTCCGGAGTGGATCGACGCCCATGTGCATGTCTGGAGCCCTGACACGACGAAGTACCCGATCAGCTCGGACTTCAAGATTTCCGACATGCAGCCGCCCAGCTTCTTGCCGGCCGAACTGCTCAGCCATAGCAAGCCGGCGAACGTCGCCAGGATTGTTCTCGTCCAAATGAGTTTCTACCAATACGATCACTCGTTCATGATCGAGACCATGAAATCCCACCCAGGCGTCTTTGCGGGTGTGGGGATCGTTGACTACCGCAGCCAAAACTTGGTGGAGCGAATGCGTACGTTGGCCGGCGAAGGAATTCGCGGCTTTCGATTGCACTCAACCGGCGACGCGAAGGACTGGAATGCTGCCCCGGGAATCCACACGTTGTGGAAAACGTGTGGCGAGCAAGGACTGGCGGTCTGTCCACTGATCAACCCCAATGAGATCCAATTCGTTGACAGGCTCTGCCAAAAGTTTCCGGAGACCACCGTCGTCGTGGATCACTTCGCAAGAATCGGCATCAACGGAACCGTCGAGACTGAATCGCTTGATCGGCTCTGTCGACTGTCGCGATTCCCCCGCACGTTCGTGAAGACATCCGCATTCTATGCGTTGGGGAGAAAGACCTCACCCTACCAAGATTTGCTTCCGATGATAAAACGCGTCACCGGTTGCTTTGGAGCGGATCGCTTGATGTGGGGCAGCGATTGCCCCTATCAGGTGCAAGACGATCACAGCTATGAATCCTCAATTGCACTGATTCGCGATCACGCTGATTTCCTGTCACCAGCCGAAAAGCAATCCATACTGAGAGACACCGCTGAGCAGGTTTTCTTTTAAGCATCCCTGCCGAAGTATTTTCGTTTGTGAACGGATTCACCGATCTGCCACCGAGAATCCTGTCAGGGACGGCGAACTGCGGGGCGGGACACGGGCACGAGCCTGGTTCGTAGTGTCGGCCGATTGGAGGGTGCATTGCCCTGACAGCGGGCGTTGAGCTACGATGCCGTGCGGCGTTCCTTCGGTAGACGGCTCCGTGGACGGCATTTTTCCCCGGCGAATTCAATTATGCTCACGATCTCTTGGACTTACCTGCTGTACTATCTGCCGCTGATCGTGGCGATTTCGTTGGTGTTTGGTGCGACGCGGCACGAGGACATGAACCTAATTCTGAAACACGCCCTGCATACGGCGCGCTGGATCACGAGTTTCATGGCGATCGTGTTTGTCGCCATGCTGGTGATGGATTGGATGGTATAGGCCGATGCGAATTTTGACGCTCGGCGGTGGCACGGTGGGACGGTGGATCGCCGACATGCTATGCCGACGTCGACACAGCGTGACGCTGATCGATAGCGATCCAGAGATCGTCCGCGAGATCAATAGCGAACTCGATGTCCGTGCCATTGAAGGCAACGCGTCGCAGAGTACGGTCCTTTTTTCGGCCGATGTGCTCAGTGCGGACCTCTGCCTGGCGGTAACCGGCAACGATGAGGTTAACATCGTTGCCGCCAGCATGGCCAAGGCGCTCGGTGCCCGCCGGGCGATCGCCCGCGTCTATGCCCCTGCTTTTCGCGACTTGGCGACGTTCGACTATCAACAGCATTTTGGCATCGACAGCCTGCTGTCGCTCGAACAGCTATCGGCATCAGAGCTGGCTCGAGCGATTCGCAATCCCGACGCGATCCCACTGGAGCACTTTGCCCGTGGCCAACTGCAGGTCTATGAGATGGAAGTTGCCGCGGGGGCGAGCGCAGCAGGTAAGAAGCTGATCGAACTCGATTTGCCGCCGGGCGTGCGGATTGGATCGCTGGCACGCGAGGGCCGCATGTGGATTGCAAGCGGTGCCGATGAAACCCACGTCGGGGACCGCGTGAGCTTGGTCGGGATGCCCGATGCGATCAGCGTGGCGAGGAAAATCATTGGCGGCGAAAAACGCGCACGCAAGAAAACGAAGGTGATGATCGCGGGCGGTGGCGAGACCGGGTACCACTTGATCAACCTCCTCGGTAAAGAAGATTTCCGCGTGGTGTTGCTGGAAACGGACCCTCACCGCTGCGAACAGCTTTCCAAACTCTTGCCGCATATCACCGTGGTACTGGCCAATGCCAACCGCCGTAGCGTGCTCGAGGACGAGGGCGGCGGCACCGTGGACTTTTTTGTCGCCTGCACCGGGAACGATGAGAACAATATCATGGCGGGAGTCGAAGCCCGCGAGCTCGGGGCGTCGCGAGTGATGTGTGTCGTCGGTCGCCCCGACTACGCCAACGTCGTCGGGAAACTCGGCATCGACCTGGCCGTCAGCGAACGAGATGTCGTGGCCCGCCAAGTCTTGGGGTTCCTCAACGAGGGCGCAGTCATCAGTCAGGCAAAATTGCCCAACGGATCGATCGGCGTCTACGAACTCGAAGTGATGCCCGACAGCCCTATCACGCAGGCGTCACTGGCCAACCTACCACTGGCCGGACGATGTTTGATCGCAGCGATCCAGCGTGATGGGTTTGTGCGTGTGCCCACCGCTAAAGATGTATTGAAGGTGGGTGATATCATTGTCGCCTTGATCGACCTCGATGACACCACCGAAATCTTACGGCTATTCAACCCGAGCTAAGCGTCTCGATCATGATCGAAGTCTGGGCAGACATTGGCGGCACGTTTACCGATTGCTTGGTCACGCAGACCGGCGACGCCGCCAGCGACCAGGTCTCGCTCAAGGTCCTCAGCAGCGGTCTGGTGAGTGTGGATGTCGTCGGCGTGGGTGCGGCTGATGAACTTCTCGTGCGGATGCCGAGCCCACTGGTGCATCGCGGATTCTGGGTCGGTGCGAGTGTGATCGCATCGGATGGTCAAGCACTCGGCGAAATCCTGGCGTGCGAACTGGGAGCCCCCAAAGACGCACCGGCCCGCGAGAGTTTCGGCTGGGATCGCGTCGATGTGCTGCTGCGTCTCAATCGTGCTCACGGCCTGAGCGATGCGGACTGTGGCGAGCGGCGACTGACTTTGGATGCGGGCATCGAAGCCCCTGTATTGGCGACGCGGTTACTGCTGGGCATTGCACTCAGCGAACCGCTACCACCGCTGCAGGTGCGGCTCGGCACGACCCGCGGCACGAACGCCTTACTGACCCGCAGCGGAGCCAACGTGGCGCTGTTGATCACCGCGGGTTTCGGTGACCTGCTATCGATCGGCACTCAAGATCGGCCCACACTATTCGCTCTGGACATTATCAAACCCGAACCGCTGCCGCGGCACGTCATCGAAGTGCGGGGACGATTGTCGGCCGATGGCGAAGAGCTGATTCCGATCGATGAAGACCTGCTGCGAGAGCAACTGCGCCAGCTATTTGAATCGGACGACCGTCCCGAAGTGCTGGCGATTTGCTTGCTCCATTCCTATCGCAGCGATATCCATGAACGCATTGTCGAGCGGATCGCCAGGGACGTCGGCTTCGATCGCGTGGTCCGTTCGACACGCGTCGCCGCACTACCGAGAATCGTACCCCGTGCCGAAACGACAACCCTCGACGCGTACCTACAGCCGGTACTCGAGGACTACGTAGAACGAGTATCGAAACAATTTGGTGGACCGGAGAGATGTCATTTGCGGTGGATGACCAGCGGCGGAAACTTGGTCGCCTCGGACGGCTTCCACGGTCGTGAAAGCGTCCTATCCGGGCCCGCTGGTGGTGTGGTCGCACTGGCGGACATTGCGAGAAAGCGAAGTTTGGCCGGCGCCGTCGGGTTGGACATGGGCGGTACGAGCACGGACGTCAGCCGTTTCGACGGTGAGACGGGTCGACGCCACGAGAGCCAGATCGGTGGCATCCGGGTCCTCAGCCCGATGATGGATATTCATACGGTCGCGGCCGGGGGCGGTTCGATTTGTGGATGCCGTGACGGTCGCTTGTTCGTCGGTCCTGAAAGTGCCGGTGCGAATCCAGGACCGGCCTGCTATGGGCGTGGCGGGCCACTGACGATCACGGATGTCAATGTCGTGCTGGGGCGACTGCCCGTTGAGCGTTTCCCGTTCCCCCTGGATACCGCGGCGGCGCACCGAGCACTCAAGGTCATTCATCAATCGCTCCCCGACTCGATTGCAACATCGCCGCACGAGTTGGCGGAAGGTTTTCTGCGGATCGCGGTCACGCAGATGGCCGAGGCGGTGCGGAGCGTGACCACGGCGGCGGGCAACGATGTTCGGGGTATGACGTTGGTCGGCTTCGGCGGCGCCGCAGGCGGGCACCTCTGCCGCATCGCCGAATCACTCGGCATGTCGCATATCGTTGATCATCCGCAAGCTGGTATTTTGTCGGCCGTCGGCATCGGCCAAGCTGCGATCGGTCGCCTGATGACCGTCGCACAACAAGGCACGATCGCCCCGGGCCGATCCAAGGACGATCCGTCCCATGCAGAGCCGTTGGCGCGTGTCAGCTCAGCGGCGTGTTTGGCGGAACTGCACGATGCCGCAGCGACATTGCGGCATGCTTGTTTCAAGCTCCTATATGACGAAGAGTCGCTTGCTGATCTTAAAGTCGTCGATCGTTCCGTGGCCCCTCGTTCGGATCGCGGAACGATCCGTGACCATTCCGCCGCGACAGCTTCCGCGGGCCTGGCCGCCCGAGACGAGCAAGTGAACGTCAAGGTATGGGCCGACCTGCGCTACCGAGGCACGCAGTCGACACTGGAACTACCGCTCGAACCGACCCAGACGCTGGCCGCTCGGATGGATGCCAAGCACAAGTCAACGTTCGGATATGACCGCATCAGCATGCCGATCGAAATCGTTTCTCTGCGCTGCGAAACAACCCTTCAAAAGCCAGATCCACTTTCGCCACATGAACCGAGTAAGAACCACGGCGGGGAACGATGCCTGGAACCCCCTCGCTCGAGCAATGGCGAATTGGCGGTGCTCGATCGCGAACAGCTCATCGGCGGAGATTCCATCGCCGGGCCAGCGATCGTTGCTTCGCCGCATTCGATCCTCGTCGTCGAAGCCGACTGGACCGCGACGATGGGCGGGGATGGGGTGATCGAGTTGCGGCGAACGCGCGTCCCACCGGTGAATGCCGGTCGCGGTACCGAATCCGGGCACGAGGCCGTGGAGATGGAGATCGTCAGCCGCCGTGTCCAAGGGATTGCCGAAGCGATGGGCGAGGTCATCCGCCGCACGAGCGTGAGCGTGAACGTCAAGGAACGGCGTGATTATAGCTGTGCGGTATTCCTCGGTGACGGGTCGCTCGTCGCCAATGCCGCACACGTGCCGGTTCACTTGGGAGCAATGGGCCATACCGTGCGCAGTATGATTGCGTCATTTCCCGAGATGATGAATGGTGATTGCTACATTAGCAACGATCCCTTTGCAGGCGGTTCGCACCTACCGGATGTGACTGTCGTGACACCGGTATTTTGCGAGTCAGAGGCACCGAGGCGACCGGCCGGATGGCCATGCGATTACTTCGTTGCCTCCCGCTGCCATCATGCAGAGATCGGCGGGATGGTGCCCGGCTCGATGGCGCCCGCGGCGACCTGTTTGGCTGAAGAAGGTGTGTTGATCCGCAACATGGCGTTGACCCGGGGCGGTGTCTCGCATCACGCGAAACTCAGTGAGCTGCTGCAAACGGCTCCTTATCCGTCGCGAAATGTCGATGAGAACATGGCCGACATCGCTGCAGCCGAAGCGGCGGGGCGTGAGGGAGCACGGATGATGTCAATGCTATCAGGTTCGCTTCCGCCGGGCAGACTCGCTGAGCTGCTCGCTCGGTTGATGAGTGTCGCTGGCGAAGCGACTGCGAGATGGATCGAATCCCTCGGCACATCGCCAAGGTCCTTTTCCGATCAACTCGACGACGGGACGCCGGTACAGGTTTCCTTGCGACCGAGCGGCACCCGCGAATCCGACTCGAGGCCGCGTTTGACCGTTGACTTTACCGGCACCGGAGACGTGCATCCGCACGGCTTCAACGCGACCCGCTCCATCGTCACTGCGGCGGTACTGTATGTGCTGCGATGCGTGACACCGAACGAACTGCCGTTGTGCGATGGCGTGCTCGACTCAATCGAATTGATCATCCCCCCAGGACTGCTCGATCCCCCCGGCCATGACGATCCCAGGCGTTGCCCGGCCGTGGTCGCCGGGAATGTGGAGACGTCCAACCGGGTCGTCGACGTGTTGCTAGGCGCACTCGGTGTGGCCGCGGCGTCTCAAGGAACGATGAACAATTTACTGCTCGGAGACAGCACGTTTGGATACTACGAAACGATCGGCGGCGGTGCGGGGGCGACCCGTCACGCTGACGGTGCCGATGCCGTCCACACGCACATGACCAACACGCGGATCACTGACCCCGAGGTGCTGGAGTCCCGCTTGCCGGTACGGCTATGGGAATTTGGGGTTCGCCGCCACAGCGGCGGGACGGGACGCCACCGCGGGGGTGATGGCATGGTTCGTGAGATGGAATTCCTTCGGCCCCTGACGCTGTCGCTGATCACCTCTCGCCGGACGACCCAGCCCTCCGGCGCCGAGGGCGGATCACCGGGAAAATCGGGCCGGCAATCGTTAGCTCGTGGCGAGACCATCACCCCTCTTCCGGGCTGCGTCTCGATGTCCGTTCAGGCAGGCGATCGACTGCGGATCGAAACCCCGGGCGGCGGCGGTTTTGGAGCAGAGTAGGCGTACGCACGTCTCCGAAACAAACACCGCCGTCTCACAGAGAATCGGCTCCTCAAATTTGTGATTCGAGACGCATTGCAAATCTGCGCTGAGATCGTCACACTATGCGGCCCTTCGGCGAGTCGGCTGGAGAACTTCGGTTCAATTAGCCGACCGACATAGACCATTCGCCTTCCATTTACAGGAAAAGCATGCCCCCACGTCCAATGAGCACGCGTAGCCGTGCCCGCAAACGCTCACGCGTCCGCAGCCGAACTCGCAAGAAAGACCCGATTTTCGTCGATGGTCATCGCCCCCGGCCGATGTACGTTGACTATAAAGACATCGATTTGCTGTCTAAAATGGTCAACCGTCAAGGTCGGATCATGGGTCGTCGCAAGAGCGGATGTACCGCCGTCAGCCAGCACGCGGTGACCGCTGCGGTCAAACGAGCGCGTTTCATGGCTCTGCTGCCCTTCGTGGGCGAGTAGACCTCCGCTAGTGAACGATTCTGAAGCTACAGGCGATCCAACAGCCCGTTTTCAGACGAGACGCCGCGTCGAGTTTCGCGACACCGACGCGGCCGGGATCGTTCATTTCTCAGCGTTTTTCCCCATCATGGAATCCGTTGAGCACGAGTTTTTGCGGTCCATCGGGGTCGCAGTCTTGCCTCGGCACGACACCCCCGATTCGTTGACCTGGCCCCGCATTGCCGCCGCCTGCGAATACATGGGGCCGGCTCGATTCGAGGACCTGCTCGATATCTCGCTATTCGTTGACCGGGTGGGGACGAGCAGTATCCACTATCGCCACCGCATCGAGTGTGAGTCCCAAGTGGTCGCGGTCGGGAGAATTTCAGTCGTATGCTGTCGACTTGCACCAGGCGGCAAACTCATCAAAATGCCCGTGCCTGAATCGATGCGTCTCGCGCTGACGATGTCGACTCCTTCCTGATTCCTCCGACTCGCAACCGAACGCTCCAGCCCATGCCTGCTACCTTTGAGGGATTCGGTCTTAAACTGCTCTATCCCGAGAACTGGACCCTCGCACCCCGCGGTGACGATGAAGGCGATCAGGGGGCAACCTTCGATCTGCCCAGCGGTGGGTTCGTCTCGATCGAGACACTGCCTATCACCCGTGGCGATGACGAGCTGATTGACGAAATCGCAGAACTGCTGCGTCAGCAGTACAATGATGTCGAGTTCGAAGAGATCCAACTCGCCGGTGCCGACGATAGCGAGCGGGCGGTTGACCTGAGTTTTTGCCATCTCGACCTGGTGGTCTTCTCCCGCATCGTCCTGCTCGACGCGCCAGCATCGACCCGCGACCAAATGCCCATCGCCGGCCGGATTCTAGTCCAATTCCAAGCCGAGAGCCGCGACTTTGACGCCAACGAAATGGTTTTCATGGCGCTGCTAAAACAGATCCGCGACTGCGAGTGAGCCCCCCTCCCAGCTCGAGGCCAGCGTGCGTTTCGGGATGGAATGCGGGTGATTCACTTCTTACCACGGTTGAGCGTTGAACCGCGAAGCGATGGAAGTACTCAGTACCCGACACCAGTCCGTTTTTTTGTTGGACAGTTCCCGGAAGAACCTGCCGGAAAGAATGCCTCGAGGCGACGATAGCAGACAGACGTCCGCCAGCCTGTGAATGCGATGAGGTAACAATGCGCTGCGCAGATTGACATCTCACGCAGCATCGGGCTTCGTTCCTTTCAGAGGCGGCGACCGGCGATCAACTGCAGGCAGCGCTAAACTCACACCCTTCGAGTGTTACGTTCGATATCCATGACAACCCGAATCAATTCGATGATCGCCATGAAAGCCACGTAGTAGAGATAGATCAGCAACAGGCCGAACGCTAAAACGAGAAGTGTGATGAAGGTGACTCCAATTCTGCCTAGCATAGGCGCATCGGTGAAAAAGAGTGCTTGGGCGCACGCCCCCAGACCGCCCAAGCCCCAAACTCCAGCGGCTAGAATGGCAAGAACCTTGGTGACGGTTGTCCCGATTGCTAGGTAGAGCGTCAGATTCGGATACCTCTCGGGCACGCCCGCGCTGCCGGTGCGATTGGATGCTTGAAACGCATTGACCGGCTCTCTTGCCGCGGCGGATCGCTGCGGCGTCGACGTATCAATCGCAAATGGGGCGTCCACACCCGAACTGTCTCGCCCAGCGTCCGGGATGTGTGTTTGGGTTTCCGAACGAGGTACGCCTTTCGATTTTGAGCTGGAACCGGCAACTGTGCGGCTAGATGCCTGTCGCTGCGGTTGCGGCGGACCGGCAATGATCTCGCCGACTGCCTCACATTTCAAACACTTACTCTTCCGCCCGATATAAGCCTCCGGGGCAGCTTGGGTATATCCACATTGCGGGCATGTAAAAGAAGCTTTCATCGGGAATCAACTCAAGTACGCATCATAAAAATAGAACCCCTCGTTCCTTCGCGGCGGGCCGCTGAAACGCCGCCGCCGAATCTATCCATGGCTATCATAACGGAGCGAAACTCACTGCACCGTCCCCGATGAACCACCGTAGTGGATCTCGAGCGGCTCGCCATGTTTCATGACCCACAGGTCATAATTCAGACCGGCCCGCTTGAACTCGTCTCTTACGGGCGCAAATTCGTCATAGCTATCGGGGTACGCGACAATGATCAAAGTTCCTTCGTAGCGGCTGATTCGTTGCGCGGTACCACGAACGGCGGCAATTGACTTTGGTCCGCCCAGTTGCAATCCCTTGCCGTAACGAAGTTTGATTCGATAGCCGCCATCGCCAAGGCTTGTCGCTTCGACGTGCCTTTCGAAAAAATCTCCCTGGGCATCATCCGGCGAGGCGACCAGAAAGAGCTGGCCACGAGACAGGACGACAATGGCTCGCGACCCCCTACCGGTTCGCTGGCGGGGCACTGACATTGTCTCGACGGCGTTTTGCTTCGCATCTCGCCACCGCTTCATCGTGCTGGCCAGTGTAGCGGTGGCCTCTTGGACCATTTGTTGATGGGACTCGGATTCGTGCTCGATCTCGATAGCAGCCTGCGTGACGTCGAGCAATTCAATCCCCAACCGATCGCGTTTCTCCGAAGCGAGATCGATCTGTGACCGTAGCTGCTGAAATTCCTGGTCCAATTCCACCAGTTTCACATTGGTCGGATCAATCACCGGCGGCGGCAAAGACTCTTGCGATTCTCGAAGTGCCTCCACTCGAACGGATGCCTGATCCAATTTCAGTTCCAGCTCACGCAACTTCGCGGCATCGATTTTGGTAGGGGTCTGATGCCCCGATGGATCCGAACGTACCTGAACAAGTAGCGTCACCAGGATCGCCAAAAAGACGATTCCGCCAAACGTGTTGCAAATCGTGTCCAGGAACAGATCGAAACTGTCTTCTGAGACGGCGCCGCGTCGTTTCATAATTCCAGCTCAAAATATAGCATCACGTCATCTTCCGAACCGACGACGTCATACCCATACCTCGCTGTCCGCGTCGCACTATCGAGATAATCCCTCAGCATTTTAAAATCACTCGCCCCACCAGGGGCGATCATGATGAAATAGTGACGTTTTCGATGGTCGGCGTGCCGAAGGTGATCGATCAGCGACTGGATATTGTTAAATGCCAGTCGCTGTTGCGATCCCCCGTCGCGAATCGACAAGCGATCGGTACTACTAGGATGGTCACCCAAACGGATGATGATCAAGTCACGTCCATCGGCGAGGGTATCGTTGTACAACGGCGAACTGCTGCTCGAGAGTTTTTCCAACTGGCTCTGATACAGCGTGGCCTGTTCGAGCAATGTTTCGCTCTGGGTAGTGGCCGCTGATTCTTCAGCGGCATCGCGACGCGTCAGTTCTTCCAATCGCTGATTTGCTTTGTCGAATTGTCGCTGGGCGGCGCTCGCTTGGCCGGATACATCATCAGCGATCTTGCGCCGCGATGCCACGCGTTCACGTAGTTGCTCAACGTCCATGGTCCCCGCCGCCTCGATAGCTTGCGTCACGCGACCGAGTTGCTGCGATCGCTGATTCAGCTCCGCCTCGATCTGTTCGGATTCCGCATCCATTTGCTCAATGATTCGCTGGATCGCCGCCGCGTCACCGACGGTTGTGTTACTGGCGGCGTCGACCTTCTCAATCAGATCAAGAACCATAACCAATGTGATCAAAATAAAGATGCCGGCGACCGCGGTGATGATGTCCTGAAAGGCAAAAAAGGACACTCCGGGTGGATGAACACGTCGCGTCATCGCGGCACACCATCTCGAGGTTTGACAGGCATATTCGGTCGTGGTGCGGTCGCAACCGTCGCAGATTCACTTGGTGTGGAATGACCATCTTCGCTTCGCATCCGACTGAGGATTTGACGTAGGCAATAATCTTGGCAGCGATCCAAGAACTCCTCTTCGCTTTTTCGCTGGGCGGTAATCCAGAGTTGAAGGCCTAATGCGATGACCAGAGCCACCAAAGTAGTCTCAAATGCCGTGGCAAGCCCGCCGGTCACCTCGCGCAGAGAGCCAATGATCCCCTGGACGTCGCTCTGACCATCCAGCAGAGAAGAAAAGTTGCCAATCGCATTGGCCAAACCTAATACCGTTCCAATAAATCCCAGCACGGGAATCGCCCATAGGAATCCGGCGAGCATCCCGAAAGAAGTGGAGACTGCCGACTCGTCTCGATCGGCGATCGATCCCAAAATATCGTCGACATCTCCAATCCGACCTAGATTCTTCAAACTCGAAAGCGCGATTTGAATTCGATTGAAAACAATGAACCGCTCCGGTGCGTCCACCAACGCATAGATCGTCGTCAAAATGTCCGGCGCCGTTTGACGGGTTAGCACAAAGTCGTGATTCGCAGGGATGACAGGATAGTCCAATGCGCGTCGTTGAATTGCCAACTTCTGCCTTTTGAATAACAGGATCGTCGCCGACCAAAACCCAAACAAAACGGCGAGATACTGAGTCGGCCCTCGTTCGGTCATCATTTCAATAAACGCACCCTTCGGCATCAGCATCAACAATCCGTAGAATGCCGCCGTTGCGACCAGCCCGATCAGTCCGGCAAGACCCGTGCGCACGGATGTCCCACCACTGGGAGACAGACCAAATATCGCTTCAGGATCGCTGCGGCTAATGGAAAGACGAACCTCCGGAACCGTGTTCGTACTCATCGCTCACACCGTTCTTTTATATTAAAACAACAAGTGCAACGGGAGGCTGATCTTGCCTCGCTCTCGGCGAAGGCAGCCAAGTCGATACGGCGAGCCTTGTCGCAGTGGGCTGCGTCATTAGTCAAAGCGATATCCTGGTGAAATTTCATACTGATAGAAACACGAAAAACACCGTAACTTGCACGATGCCAAGAAAAGAACCGATCACAACAGTTGTCAACCAAATTCGATTTTCATGCAGTGCCAGCCTACGGTAGCCAGCGGCTGTTCCACAGATGGCAAATAGACTCATCGCTAATGACAGTCGTGTGATGTGAATGGCAATCACCAACAAAAGAAATGCAAGAACGAATGCAGACACCGTCATGATGGGCAAAAAAATGCCGGGCCCCTCGGGGATGAATCCCTTGGCGATTAGATAGATCAGCCCGGCGGCAAACGCAAACATTTCCAACGCCAGACCATACGCAAAAACACATGCGATGGTGACCCACGATCTCCGCGACGCGACGGAATCAACGACGGACTGAGGCATATTCGCTACGGAGAGACCGGAATCCGCGCGATCAACGCGTGGCATCTCGTGGGCGGCACGGATTGCACCGGGGAAAACATCCTCAGCATTTCGCCACTGATCCATTCCGCTCCGCCATACCTGAGATCCATTGACGATCTGGCCATCGCGGATCATCTCGCCGACTTTGGCTTCCGAATAGGGACCAACCTGTTCGCCGTCGATCGCGAGGTGCCACTGATCGCTGGCCACTGAGGACGATCCGGAAGCTGGCCGCAACTCATCATCGGCCCCCTGCTGCCGAGCAACTTCGCCCGCAGGATCCTGATGGGACCTTTCAGACTCCGTCCCGGATGCCCCGGACGTCGTCTGCGACTTCTGCCATTCACCAATGCGTAGCCAAACGCCCTTGGTCTCACTGATTTCGTGATGGATTGTCAGTTGACCGCGATGCAGTAACTGCTCGACACGCTGGGCATCGAGCGGCCCAATGCGCTTACCTTTGAATCGAACATAGTATTGCATTTTAAAAAACTAAGGTTGGGTGTGACTCGACTGTCATGTCGCGACGTTGCATGAATCAAAGTGGCTGTTGGCCAGTGGAGGACGATTGCGATTGGCCAGGGGAAAAAAACAGCAGTTGACCAGTCGTCGGAAGATCTACCGTATCGGCCCATTGAAGCAATGGGCCATGGATGGTTGCGACGGTGAACCAGCGGGCCCGCAGCGGATCGTTACGATCGCGTCGTACAACCAGCAGGCTGCCGCTTTTCAACTCAGCCTCGTCTCGCCAAAACTGAACTTTAGGTTGAGGAATTTGCGCCGCCGAGGCTTTCTCGAGACGATTCGAACGCATCATCCCGATCGGTTCGAGTCGGAACTCGCCCAGTCCGCTGGCGAGTTGTTTTAGTTGGGGCCGCGCGCCATACAATTGACTCAATTCGCCATACACCTTTGTCGACATCAGCGCTTCGATCTTGACCATTCGCGGTGCCGGGCGATACCAGTTTTCCCACTGCGGTCGATTCCCTTCCATCTCGCGCAGCACCCGGGTCGTCTGCGTTTTCAACTGGCGGGTTCCCGTGAGCATTGTTTGAGCGAGAGAATAGGTCAGCATCTGACGGAGATTGGAGTCGAGTGCTTGACGGCCTCGCAACCAAGCCATCGTTGCCAACATGGCACCATCCCAATCCGAAATAAAGCGACCAGGGTCGCGACCGAGTTCAGCCCGCAATCCATCAACCGATGCTCTGGGTTCGTCCTCGATAAGAAAGTCTCCCTCGAGGCTCACCTTGCGAACAGACCCGTCGAGCAACGCCAGCGTATCGTATTTGCGTATTTTGACACTCGCGGACTCTTCGAATTCAAATTGATCAGAGTTCCGCTGATAGTAGGTTCGATAGACAAAATAACGCTCACCTGCACCGTTGCGTTCGGTAACGGAGATCAATTGCCGGTACAAAGACCGGCTGAGATCTGCGTCGATAGCCGCTAACTCCTGACGTCGCGATTCAGCCGCGTCGATCGCATCAGTTAGCGGCGCAGGAATCGTTGCCGGGGGCGCGGCAACGACTTCCTTGAGTTTCTGCTCCGCTTCGGACTGTGCCTCGGCGTTCTGTTTGCTAAAAGGAGGCCGAAAAAAGGCAGCGGTCGTGCTCAAGTATTGATTCCACTGATCCATGGTGCCCCAAAATTTGGATTCCTCAATCACTTGACGGTAATCATCCGATCGAGGGTGGCTGGGAACCGCTTCGACAAAACCTTTTAAACGAGATAATAGATCTCGCGGTGTACGTGCCGACAGGACCAAATCCATCTCAGAAGCAGCCAGATGTGCCTGCGTGACCTGACTTTGGAATCGTTGCCGCAGCGATTTCACCCGTGCGACTTGAGAATCAACCTCCTTCAGCAGCGGCGGTGCCGCCCACGAATGCGTGAGTTTGAGCTGATTGAGATTCTCGACGACCGCGTGGGTTTCGTCCACCTGTTTGACGAGTTCATCGGGACCTATCTCGTTGATGTCGACTTGCGACATTCTTGCGATAGCGTCCCGAGATTTCTCCAAACCCGCGGCTAACGCTTCGGTGTCGTTACGAGTCCGCTCAGCTGCCAGGCCCCGATACCGCATTCGCTGCTCATGGGCCTGTGCAATCTCAGTGTCCGTGACCGCAGTGGACTCCAATTCACTAATCTGGCTAGATTCGAGTGCTTCGGTTTCGACTGCGACGACTGCTTCCAGATCGGATTTAAATTTTGCGATCCGTTCGGCTTCGCGGCGAAGCAAGTCGGTGTGCTTAATGATTAAGGGGGCGATTGATGGCTCGCTGGCCATTCCCGCTTCCTGGCTCTGGAACGCGTTGATAAATTCAGTGGCCTGGGTCAACTGGCCAGCCTCAAGCAGCTTGTTCAGTTGAGTTTCAACAATGGCCACGCGTTGTCGGTGAGTTCGACTGATTTGCATCGAAACAAGCGTCCCGATGAGGATCAGTGTCGTTGCCGCAACGGCAGCCACACCCAGCATGAATTGACGTTTCGATCCCAGTTTCAATTCATCCACCAACGTTCGGTAACGATTGAATAATTCGGGTGGCAACGTTTCGTCGAACACTGCGGCCTGCTGGTAGGCAGATTCGACTTCAGCGACCTTGACGCCGCGTCGATCGAGAATCTCATTGAGCCGTCCCAATGCCGCCGCACGCTGTTGTTGTCGCTCAGTTTCGGAACGCAATCCATCGATCCATTCCAAACCCTCTCGCGCCTTCGCCGAGGTCTCTTCGGGAACAGCCGTGGCCCCGGACAGTTTGGTCACTTGCCCCAGTAAATTGCGATAGTGGTCAGCCGCAGCATGACCACCGGCTTCGTCAAATTGTCGCGATGCCTCGGCCAGTTGGTCCGCCGCGCCGGCCAGTTGATTCACGAGGTCAGACGATTGCAAATCCCGGCGTTTTTTACGCACCGCGTCAACCAAGGATTTTGGCGGCTTGCTACTCCACGCCTCATCGGTTAGCTCGCGATGGAGGTCATCGATTTGGTTCAAGTCGCCTTCGACGATGGCGCTACGAACGTCAGCGGCGAGTTGCGATTGCCTGACTTTTTCCCAGCTTTCGATATCCTCTTGCCAGTGCATGGAAACGGGATCTGCTGCGGCGATGGCGCGCAGCGTTCGCAGTCGCCATGCCAGTGGAGCCCGCGCTAGAGCGAGTTGCCGTTGCCGCCGCAGAAGCTTCTCGATCGGCGTGATCTCGACCATCGCGTCATTGAGGATTTCGATCGCATGATGGTCCACGTGTGGCGGTAATGGCCAATCGAAAAACCCCATCAACTCAACGAACTCTTCGAAGCGGGGGAACTCCAAGTCCAGTGCCTGATCGAGCACCGACGGTGGCCCGCTAATCATCGCGATCGCCTCGCTGCGCAGTCCCCGACGGACCAGATCGGCGGCCTCATTGAGCCGATCGTTTACCTCCGTTACCGCCGCAGCGTATTCCTCGCTCAGTTCCCCCAGCGGCTGCGGGTCAAGAACGGCTCCCTGGCTATCGAGCAGGGTTTGAATTCGGCGGACAATCGGCGACATCAAATTCTACGTAAAGAGTGGAAGGTGAGAAACGAGTAAGAAACAATGAGCACAACAGGCAAACGTTTATCGTCATGGCGAATCATAGTGTAATTCGGGGATGAACACCAAATCAAAGCGTTCCTTAATCTCAGTTTCAGGCACCCCGTTTATGTTGAGTACATTCTTGGATAATGTAAATACAAGAACATTTCCAAAGTCGACTAGCGTCTTGTTCAGCAACTGTGTGAGTTTTTCATTAGCAATGTCTCTGTTCTTGAGATACTGATGAAGTTGCTTTGCAACCACCCGGACCCTGGAAATGGAATCACTGCTCTCCGGAAACGAATTGGGCATTCCCTCGAGCTCAGCCAACAGGCGAGTCTTGAAATCCTGCTCAGAACTGGAGAGATTTCTTTTTTCTTTCGGGCCGTTATCGCCTTTGAGATCAACGTTGCCAAATAAATCATCAGTGCTTTTAATTAAGCTCTCTAGACCCTGCTTCTTCTTGAATTCGGGGACCACTTCCTTCGCTTTTTGAATCAATGCATATGTGTTATATGGAGCTCGTTGCGTCGCATTTGCATCGAGGTCAGTGGGCTCTTTTACCTCTTTTACTGTGCTTATATTGATTTTTATTTTTTCAAATTGCAAAATCACAGGTTCAGCCGCTTTTACGAGATCCGCTACGAGCTCGCTGAACGTCCTGTCCGCGCTGGACTTCCTGTCACCGCCATCGGGCTTCAGTTGAAAATAGAGGTGATCGTTGCCCTCAACCAAATACAGCTGCTGGTTCGGAAAAACCCGAAGCTCGTCGACGACTTGGCTGCCGATGCCAGAGTCTTTAGGCGCATCTGCTAGGGCGACACTACAATCCATCAATCCTTGGTTTGCTAGCTCGCAACGCATCTCCGCTCTCAGCTTGGTATTATTGCCACTACCAGTCAAATACAGGTACACATGCAGAGTGTGGGACTCGCGTTCTTTCTCGAAATCTGCACGCGTTTCGTCTATCGACATTTCTCCGAGGTCACTACTTTCAAGTACGATAAAACGCTTGGATAAACTATCCGCGTCGGCTGAAAGGCTTTGCAGGGGATCGATCCCAATCTTGACATTTTTAATACTTTCCGTCCACGTTGGCATCTGCTCGTCTGGGTCGACTTTTGCTTGGACGTCAACCGGGATGTCTTGCCACTCACTTACCTCATTGCCGAGGGCGTTTTCAGACTGTTTTTTCAGTCTAACTAGCTTATCAATCCATTCCGTTTTCTTTTCCTGAAGCTTAACGATATCTTGCTGGTGTTTCCCAATGTCATCATTGAGTCTCTTGGCTGGCTCAACAAATATTTCCTCCAGCGACCCTGGTTTGCGCAGAACATCAAGATCCGTGAGGTTAGTATATTTTGTCGAAAGGCTGGAGAGTTCGCTCTGGATTTCTGCGTTTCTCTCCTGCATATTATTTAACGTTTTCTGTACCTCATCCGCACCTTCGATAATCGACTCTTTGGCTTGCTTGATTGACGCGAACAGGTTCTTTGCCTCGTCTAGCTGTTGAATTTCAGGCGAGGGCACCGCGGGTTCTAAAGACTTCGGATCAACTGTGCTCGTTTGCGGCTCTTCGGTGGTGCTAGCGGGTATTTCAGCCGTTTCGCTATCGCCCTCCATTGGGTTCCCATCCTGTGCAGGCTTAGTAACGGGAGTCGGCGTGCTTCCATTCTCTTGGGTTAACTGTGTTAGCGAGTCGTTCTGACGCCGCTCGTTGAGCACCCACACCGCGCCGCCAACTCCCACTAACATTAGCAACAAGCCCACTGCGATGACCGGCAGCAACCACGACCAATTCTTCGACGAGGTGCCCAGTGCCGGTGGCACGACGTTGCTGGAGTGCGTGGGGCGTCCCCCGGCGACCGGCGGGGGCGGGGGCTGCAGAGCGAACAGATCGTCTGTGTCTGCCTCGTGATCGGATGCCGACGCACGCGTTGCTTGCGAGGGAATGCTGGCGACGGGCCTGGCCAACAAGGGTTCCACCGCCACTCCGTGGCGGGCTGCGTCAACGTAAGGGCTTTCCGGAGGCGAACCCAGTGTCCCCGACGCCAGATCGATTCCGCCATGCGCCGCTGCGGACGCGGCCTCTGGCGATCCCGCCAACACGCATCGCAGCCGAAGCGTCACGCCTGGCGCCACGTCACCACAATAGGTCGCAAAGGTGGCGGCCCAGCGTTGTGCGGGAGTAAGAATCGACAGCGACTCGTCAATCATCTCCAGTAATTGGGCGTTCTGGTCAGGGCGATAGACCAACCACATCGTTGGCCCGCCACTGACGAAATGGGACGCAACGTGCCCGGCCCAGCCTGCATCACCCGCCATCGCCGCCCACTGCCGAGCCACTCGTGGACTGGACTGAACCTGAGGCAACGATGCCAGCGGCGGCAGTTCACCGGGCTCACGGTCCCACACATCACGCGTCAAGTCACTCATCAACAGCGCTGCCGGTCCACCCGCGGGACGGTCAGCCGCGTCGACCACGATGTGGTGAGCAATCTTGTTGGTCCGCCCGGTGTAATCCGCGCCCGCGTCGCCGATGCGCGAGAGCACGTCGATGTTTCGCCCGGCCACTTTCATCCGCACATGCGAGAAATTGACGGGCATCACCGCAGCCTCGATGTGACGGTACGCTGATAAATTCTCTAGCGGGCCGATCAATCCGGTGGGCATGCTGGCCGTCGTCGCGACCGTGCAAAAACCTTGGCTGCCCGCCCGCAGTCCTCGTGGTACCGAGGTGTAGATCAGTTCGTAATGATTGGCCATGACGAGTGCAGGATGGGGCGAAAGAGGAGCGAGCGGGTGAATTGCGGGAGCTAAAAGTTACTGCCTCGCAGACCGCGAAAGGCGATATTTGTTTGTTGTGAAATCAATCCGATTTTGGCCACGGGGTTGGCTTGGCAGCTTGCATTCCCACGCCCTGGCGAGACACGACACCCACTAACCCACGGGTTCGCCGCGAGATCGCGTAGAGAATCGGGACTTCCGCCCACCATGGTTGGATATCCGCCGGTCGGATGCCCAGTTGCCCAGTCTCGGAATTTCGATGCGGCGGCGTTCCTGTCGCGGAAACGGGAATAAAAACAACCTCCTCGGACACCGATTCGGCCACCGCTACCAATTCGGGACAGGTGCGTCGCAATAATTCTTCGACCGCTTTGGAGGTTTCCTCGATTCGTTCCTCGTAAAGAACATGCCCGTCGTCTTTGGTAACCACATAGGGCGGTTCGGTGGAGACGTCCGGCAGCAGGCCCTCCCACGCATCCCACTTGGTCACCAGCACGCACAGCAGCCCGGAGAGTTTTTGGTCTTCACGCAGTGACGCACCGCGTCGGGTCCGGGTGATTGCCTCGGTCAAAATCGAGTCCTGCCGAACGGTCGCCCGCGGCTGGCCAGCATCATCCATCGACATCTGAGGGTCCTCGCTGATCCCATCGCAGGCACGTCGAAACCGAGGATCCTGCGTCGGATCAAAACAGAAATACAGTACCTCGCTACGGCCGAGATGCCCGGTGACCGGTCCGTTGCTCTCATCGGCGCCTGGCAGAAAAGACTCGCCGGCGTTGTCGTACAAACACATGATCCGCGAAAGCGCCGCCGCGCGATCGGCGTTGCGATGTTTGAGACCAGGGCCGACGCGAAATAAAAATGGTTTAGGAAAATTGACAGTGCGTTCCTCCAATCGAACGCGGTCGTATAGGTCGCCCTGCTCCTCCGTTTTTGCTAGCGAGATCGGGCGATCGGGATGGTGCGCCAGGAATTGTTGTTCTTCGTACTCGTTAACCCGTCGATTCATTGCGGCGTCGGCGTCGGCAAAACGCAAATAAAACTCGGAGGACAAAATCTGCCTCGCCTGCCAAACCATCGATGTGAGCAAGTAGCTCTTTCCGCTGCCGGGCGCCCCCAGTATGGAGAAAAACAAAATGGGCAGCTCAAACAGGCTACGTGGAATCTTCAGATGACATCGCGGGCAAGCGGTATCGGTCGATGCCGCGCCGGCAACATCGATCGCATCCCCGCTGGCGTTGAACCGAGTGGGGAGAAAGCGTCGCATCTCAGATTCACCGAGTTTGACATCGCCGCGCAAGTCTGAGTGGCCAGCGATCCACAACGCATCCTCGGCAGCGAATTGGTGCCAACAGTGAGGACAGGTCAGCTGAGGCAACAGAGTCAGTGAACTCGACTTGTCGGCGGCGCGACGTGGTACTGCATTGGTAGTGGCGGCAGGCATGAAAGCTTTCTTACGGAACGACAGGAGACTTCGGCGAGCGGGCTGTTATTTCGCGTTACCCGAACCGCCACAGAGAGGGCAGCGATACCGGCCTCGCTGGTCACAGTGCGAACACTTCTTCTTCGCAAATTTCTGAGCCGTCATGGGTCGGCCCTTGACATCGCGAGCGACCACTTCGATGTAAGGCGTTTCGACGTAACCGTTGATGCAGCGTGCGCATTTTGCCATCCCATTCCCGCTGCACATCAAGCAACAGTCGTCGTATACCACCACGGGTTCAGCCAACGAACCTCCCTGTTGCGGAATATCCAGCGCCGATGGCGGGCCATAGACATCCACAAACAACACTGCGTCCTTGGATGCCTCGACGACGTCGGCAAAGTTCGTTGCCGCAGCTCGTGTCGGATCGGTAAGCTCGACATTCACTCCCGCCAAAAACTGCCGGATTGCCGCCGGGCTGACGGCGTGGTTTCTTACATTCCGGCTCGCTAAATTCCCGGCAAAGTGAACACCGATCACCTCACCGGAAAGATTGATGCAAGGTCCACCACTGCTACCGGGATCGGAAGACGCCTCATGAATGAATCCGAGATCATCATTGATGTACTTGCTGACACTTCCTCGACTGCTGGTCAAAGTTGGCTCGAGGATATCAGGGAGAGGGTACCCTAGCAGGATCATCTCTTCTTGCTCGCGTGCATTGGTCAGCGATATAGAGAGCGTCGAAATGGCTTCAGGAGCTGGCGATGCTAGCTGGAGCAATGCGAGGTCGACACGAGGATCATCGCTCACGACAAATGTCGTTGCAGACGACTTGAAATCATGGTCATTGCGAACGGAAAATGATTTCGCACTTTCGGCAACGTGACGATTGGTTAACGCTAGTTTGGGCGTGATTAAAAATGCGCTGCCAGACCCCAATCGCACGAGGCCGGCTCGCATTTCCGGTGAATCGAGTGGAGGAGTCTGCTCATTTGAACCGCGCGCGGTGAGTTCAAACGAGTCATGATCCAAGGTGTAAGCCAAACGCTGTGGCCCTGCTGGCCCAGGCTGCGGCGTGCCGCCCGTGAGTACCCCTGAGAGGTCGCTCCGAAAGCTCGCCGAAATAGTCTTGTCCGATAAAGCCACGGACACATTGTGATGGGTGGCAAATGAAATTTCCGGTGCCGATGTCTTCGCACTGGATCGGAGATAGTTGACGAACGCCGATTCGCTCTTCTTTCGCGCCGCTATGACCGCCAGGTTGTTGTAGGTCGACGAGAGCGTTTGGCGATGCAGATTCGGCCAGTACTTCTGTACCTTTTCAATCAAACCAATGACCTGCCGACTGGCTCGCTGAGCTTGATCGTGCGAGCGAGATTCTCGCGAAAGCAGCGGCTGAGCAACAACCAAGAAGAACGGTGCCACGATTCCGTCGGGCTGACCACGTGCCGCGTTCTGCAGACTTGCAACCGTGCCAGCCAAATGCAGGTCTTCCGTTTTCAAATACTCCTGCAGGATGGCGAACTGCTGAGAGGACTGCTGCAGAATTCTCACTGCACCTATAAAGTCGCGATCGGTTTCAGACAGCCTGCCGGTGGGAAGTGAAATCTCGCGTCCGTCGGCCACCCGCAATTTGACACTGTCACTATCTAACTTCACCAGCGATGCTTCCGTCTTGAAGCGACCGGATACGTCAGTCCATTCCCGGGGACGCGTGAAATCTTGACCGCTCGCACCGCCCGCCATCGACCACAGCATCAGTCCGATAATGTAAACGGCGAGCTGCTTGGTTCTCCGCACGCGAGTGTCGTTTTCAGTTGGCATGCCTCTCGCCCTCTCGTACCTGCGAAGAAATTGATACAGTGACCGAAGTTCAGAGACATGAACCGGATGCTCCTAAAATAGAACTCTGTAGCCTACCCATCATAGTCATATGTCCAGTGCCTGGCAATGGCGGGGGGGTGACATCTAGTGCTCGCCACTCATCGGAAAGCCGGCAGTCAGTAATCAGTAACGACGAACCAGTGGACTGCCCTACAGGCGGCAGCTGAGGAGAATGGCGGGGCAGACACGATGCCCTCGCATCGGTCCAGGACCGCGTCGACTGGGCTAGCGAAAATGGCGTGATACGCTTCGAAGTCCGGAAAGCTCGCGGCTATTCGATTTTGGGGCGGAGCTTTTTGACAAAGCTGGGCCACGTTTTTTGTTCGAAGCTTTTCAATTTGTCCGGTCGATCGGCGTCGGTCACGTTCCATAGGGCGACGCCAGTGCGAACTAACGGCGCCTCGTCTTGCGGTAGCGATCTGGCGAGTCGTTGCTTGATGTTTTGGTGATCAGCGTCGTCGGCCAGGTTTGTCCATTCCTGCGGATCGGTGTGGTGATCGTAAAGCTCCTCCCCGCCATCGAAGTATCGCGTGTATCGGTAGCGGGCATCTCGCAGGCTGTAGTTGCCACGCCCCCACGTTGTGATAGCCGGTTCTGAGATCGGTTTGGCTGGGTTGTCCAACTGGGGCACCAAACTGTCACCATCGACGTACTGAGGCGTGTTGACACCCGCCAGTTCCGTGATGGTTCGGTACAGATCAATCAACGAAACCGGCTCAGCGCAATCATCCGGTTCGCCCTCATGCCGGCGTGGATCGTAAACAATCAGCGGCACTCGTGTCGATTCTTCCCAGAGTGAAAACTTGCGAAAGCTCCGCTTTTCGCCGAGGTGATATCCATGGTCCGACCACAGGACAATCACGGTGTTCTCTGCATAGGGACTGGCGGCGAGTGCATCGAGGACTCGGCCGATGTTGAAGTCAGCCCAGGTGATGCAGGTCAGGTAGGCATGCCGAACTCGCTGCCAGGCTGCATCGTTTCGGAACTTGAGATCGTCTCCTAAATTGGCCATCGAACGCCCGGCCCAGGGCACATCGGCCAGGTCATCATTGCGAATCAGGGGCGCCTCGACGGGCTGTTCGATCATCTCGAAGAACCGTTCGGGACACACGAATGCCAAGTGCGGCTTGACAATCCCCACCGCCAGAAAGAAAGGCTGGTCGTGCTCGTCGCCAAGAACCTCGATACCGTAATCGGCAACTTGATAATCAGGGTGCTCCGACAGCGGGTTGGTCGTCGGACAGAACGCCATTTTGCCGGACTGTCCGATCTGATACCCGTGTTCGGGCGCGTAAACCAGTTTCGTTCTTTGGGGCTTGTGATAGTCCGACCAATCGATGTCGTAATGCGTGCTGGAGTGAAAGATCTTGCCCGCACCATAGGTCTCGTAGCCTTGGTCACGCAGCGTTTTGGGTAAGCTGGTATAGTTCTCGGTGATCCAGGGCTGGATTCTGTCGTGGTTGTAAAACGGGTATAGCCCCGAGTGAAATGGTTCGACGCCATAGAGCAGCCCCAACCGACACGGCGAACAGGCCGGAGCGACGCAATGCGCATTGGTGAAGTTCACACCACGGCGAGCCAACACGTCCATGTTGGGCGTATGGGCTTGGGGGTGTCCGCCCAGAAAACCGGTCCAATCATTCATGTCATCGATGGCAATGAACAACACGTTGGGACGCTGGCCACCGCCTGTGCCCCCAGCATCCCCCGCCTCGCTGGTCGGGCGAGGTGGCGCGGCGATGCCATCGCGGGCCGCGACTGTCATTGCTGCCACGCCCATCGCGACGACGACCGCACCGCGAAGAGTGATCTGAAGACTTGAATGCTTTGTCATTTTAAAAATGGGTGAAGGCGAAACGGATCGATTCCCGGAAATCTATTCTGCGACCGCTCGATCCCAGCCTCTACTCTAGCGATCCCGTGCTAGCCGTGCCCGCAATGTTTGTCGCAGCGGTTACCAGATTCGATGCCTGATGATCGTCTGCTACTGGATCTGCCAACTTCCCCATAGCGATGGTGAGAGTTGAGCTTCGCTGGGAACGTCGCTGGTAATCGCGGTCGCTTTGTTGGACCAATAGACACGCTGCGTGGTCTCGCGTCCGTTGCCACGGAGCACACCGAGATCGCCGCGATAGACTTCGCCAGCTTGTGGATCCCAGCCCAGCGACGACAGGGGAATGCTGAACTCAAAATGCCCTTTGTTGTTGGTCGCGAAATCCACCTGATCACTGACATCTTGAACTTGGTCAATCTCGATTGTCCGCCATGGGCTGCTAAATTTGACTGGCTCGTCAGTCCCCGGCACAAGGGCGCGGTATAGCATCGCACGAGCCTTCCCGTCGACCTGTGTGACCAATAGCCGAATATCACCCTCCTGCGTGTCACGCGATTTCGAATGATTGTGTTCTGGTTCGGTAGCCAACATCAGGTCCAAACAGCCACCGGTCTTGAACAACGTTTCGGAGGCACCGCCACGATTGCGGAGCAGATCTGGTTCGGCGGACTCATATGCAGCGAAGAGTTTATTGTCGGCGATACGAACCGATGCCACCACGTCATAGGGCCGCGAGTTGCTGTTAAAATTCGCCGCGATACCACGGCGATCGATAATCGCCCAGCCTTCGTCGGCCGGCCAATCACTGAGATCTCCGTCGACAATAGGCATTTCGCTGCGAATCGAAACCCGCAGCGGGGAGTGAACGGAATCAGCCTGACGGGCCAGTTCGGCCGCTGCCGTCCATTCGCTCGCACGGCCAAGATCCGCGGCCGTGATCTCAATCGATTGAGATGGCAAGCGGCGAATCGAATCGAGACCATCGACACGGACAATGCTGGTATTGGCGCCATCAACCAGGTACACCTCGCCGTCGGTCGTCTGCGTGATCGAGGGCCAGAAGTTCTCGTCGTGCAGCGACACATCACTGACGTCCATGCCACGGACGGCATGGGGCATGGACCATTTGGGTCTCAGTCGAATGTCATGAAACAGGGTCGCGACAAACATGCCATCGGTGGTCATCAGATACATGTTACCCATGTTTCCATTGACACAGAACATCGGCCCAGCGGCTTCAGAGGGACGGATCAGTCCTCCGAGCAGTCGCGTGTGTCCGACAATCATGCCCGGACGATCAGGGACGGCGGCCTCGTGACTGGCGTGTAACCCCGACCATAGACTTGGGTAACTCCAAGTCGGATGGCCACCAGCGGCCCCACCGAGTCCATGATTAGAAAATGGCCGTGGGGCGTTGGTGAAGATGACCGAATCTTCAGTAGCGAGGGCTTGGTCACCGCCTGATGAAACGGGCCCTTGAACCTCATCGAGCAACACGTCCGGATCGTCGATCGAGTAGGAGGGCACACCCGTCGCCGGATCGATGGTGGCTCGAAATCGGACTGCCTCACCATCGAGCCGGGCGACAATGGCGGACAGTGAGTTGTCGATAATGATGCCACCCGACGCACCGGGGCGGATCGATACCTCTTCCGGCTGAGGTTCCCCATCGCCGCTGGTGTCACTCCAGCAAAAGAACGCTGCCGCGTCACCACGATCGCTCGCGAGATCGATACCCGCCGGCCAACGGTCTTGAAACGCCGCCGTCTTGAGCAGATCCCAATGCTGCGCCGCTCCCACGCCCGCAACCAGTCTCGCATGGTCCGCTCCATCGCGCCAAACGAACGCGACCGCGTCACCATTGGTTGGGTTCGACGTGTAACAACTGGTGAAGTATCGGGAGGCTTCCGCGCGATCAGGATGGTGTCGATCAAGGTTGGGATACAACGGCGTGTCGGGAGACCAACTACCGTAGTGACTGTGCAGCCAGGTCGGGGGGCGATCAAAAACGCGTACCAGCCGATTGGTGCCGTGCTCCCAGTCCAAGGCAAACTCCAGGCCTTTGTAGTAGAATTTCGACTTATCGATTGGATCGAGCACACCTCCGCCGCCATACTCGCCAGGCCCATAGAATGCATCGACCAACTCCGCGTCTCGAGTCGTTTCCAGCCTCGGATTCCACACGCTGATTCGTTTGGGGCGAAAATCGCATTCCGCGACCCAGACATAGCCGCGTCGATCAATTGCCACGCCGTTGGGCGTGTTGATGTGCAGTGGATCATAAGCCCCCACTGATGGCGGCCCGGGTTTGCCAATGGCACGGAGAAAGGCCCCATCGGCGGAGAAGACTTTGATCTGGTGAGCGTCGCCGCGATCACTGATGTAAAAACGACCGATGTCATCAATCGCAATCTGTCTCGGATCCTGCAGCGAATCGATCCCCGTATCAATAAACTGGGTCGGCGAATTCGCTCTGGCGTCTTCGCGGCGCAGCACGCGATTACCGCTGATCACGAATAATTGCCCGGCTTGATCAAAGGCCACTCCGCGGGGTCGATCGATTGGTTGGCGAACCTCGGCGTCGGGCGCGTCGACGGAGATCAGCCGCAGTTCGTTCTGTCGCGGGAACGACAAGACGATCTGTCGGTTATAAACAGCGAGTCCCGCCAGCACGAAGCGATGATCGCCACCGTCGAATCCGGCTAGCACGATGGGTCGCTCGTCGACGGGAATTCTGTTGGGCTGGGGGTCGTCACCAATGGTCCGCTTAAGAATCTCACGGTCCGCCAGCGACTTCGTCTTTGCAGTGATACGCAGTTCGCCTTCCCATACCGACGCCACGTAGCACAGGTCATCCGAAATGCATCCATCTCCCTGGTCCACGGCGAGAGTCGGAGCACCCGTCCAATGCCCACCCACACGTCCTTGGCCGCCGACTTTCGTGCCATCTTCACGCACCCACTGCAAACCGTGGCCACCTTCGGACACATAGGCACCCATGAACACCAGCGACTCGCCATCAGCAGCTCGATCTCCCGGAACAAACGCGACACTCGTCGGTGGTGTGTGGTTCGTCATCCAGCAACCCGTCCCATCTTCGGTTTCCCAGGCAGGATGTCCACTGCTGTAAACACTCATTTCATAGACGAGTTTGAGCGGGTCTCGCCAGATGCCGCGAACCTGATATCGACCGGGCGCGACCAGGTGCGTGGGGATGTTGTACAGACCGTGCTGCGGCGAATCGAGATCGCGACCCAAATCATCGCTGGCGTCCCACCAAACCACGTGCTCGCCAGCTTCAAACGGCGTTTCACTGATCAGATTCCGCACCCGTTGCCCATGGTCATCGTCAATGACCAGAGTCACGAGCCCGGGGCGAGGGAGGCGGAAGCGGACGGGTACCGGCGCATGGGCACGTTCAGGGGTTTCGAGAATGGCAGACGAGAGTGGGGCATTCTTTAGGTTCGTGATCGCGGCGAGTTCACCCAACCAAACCCGTCTGCCACCCGCGATTTGGCTGCGTAGATGATCGTGATTGCTCGATGACGGGGCCTTGATCCGCAGCCGCATCGCGGTCGTTGTGACGAAATCAGTCGACGGCGATTTCACCGCCAGCCACGTCGGACAGAGCGGCATCGGATAATGCTCTTCCATCTCGATAGCGTTCGCGACGTTGACCCAGCTTGACTCCGGCGCAACAGTAGGTGACAGTCCGACACCCTCACGCAGCACCTGTAAATCGCAAGCAGAGAAACCTGCCCACATCAACGCTACGCCGTTAAGCCGAATCGGTTGCCGCCACGTGACAATGATCCACTCGGGGTTTGCCGCATTGATGAGTTCGCCCTGGGACGCATCCTGCTCGGTGTTTGCCCAGGCCTTCCACATCGTGTCATTGGTGCTATCGATCACGCGATCAACCGACTCACTATGACTGCGTGAAACAGCGTTGCCTTGAGGCCCGATATTCGCAACACGATCGGACAAGACCCACACGTTGCCCACCTCTCCCGCTGGATCATGCTGCGATGGCGAAGCATCATGGGTGAATCGGATTGCGCGTGTGTGCGTCGACGGTGGCAATACCCAAAACGCGTACTCGTCTTGATCCACTTCATCCAGTGACACGACTCGAGTGCCTGCCTCTCCAGTGACCAACCGCTCCGCAGAAATCCACTGCGTGTCGTCACCCAAATCACCTGGGTAGGCAACGTCCGGTTTGAGCACGCTGAGGGCCCCTCCGCCGCGAACAACGACCGTGCCGATGGTGATCGATTTGCGAAAACCGATGCGCAGGTGCCGAATGCCTGCCGCCTTGTCGCGACCGAAAGAAACGCCGCGCCAATCCGGTCGTGTTTCGCGCGTCCAGATCACATCGAGCGGCCCCCGCTTGCATCGACTTTCATCGATTTTGTTTTCGACCCCGCCAATCCAGTCCGCAAAAACGTCGGCATCCAAGTCCTCTTGGCCGACCGACGTCACAAACGGCGGTGGCACCGGAGAGGCTGCCGATGCAGGTTGGATCAGAGGTGACAGCAACAAAGACAAGACAGCGATCGTTCGCCAAAACTGGCGGACTGGCCAGGGAAGGAGGTTCGACATGCGGAGAGCGGCAAACAGGAAGACGAAAGAGGAACGCAGCATGGCCTCAGAATACACGCTGCGGCAGCGCATGGGGCTAGGCACCGACGGTGCCAGGGAACACCGCGTAAGACCACGTCTGAAAAGCACTTGACTCCGCCAGCCCACTCTTGTATCGTTGAATTAACACAAGGAAACAAGATGCTCCTGCACATTACCACTGATGGGCCGCCGATCTATCAACAGATCGTCGAACAGATTCGTTTTCGAATCGTTTCCGGCCAGCTCGCCGTCGGCGATGAATTGCCGACAATCCGCGGGCTGGCCGAGAGTAGCCGGGTGAACCCGAACACGGTCGCGCGAGCCTACCGCGAACTCGAGAACGAGGGGCTGGTCGAGAAACGCCGAACCGTCGGAACCTTCGTTGCGGCCCGCGAGGCGAAGCTGAACGCGGCCGAGCGTCGACGGTTGATTGCCCCGCACATTGATCGCGTGCTGATTCAAGCCAAGCAGCTTGGGATTCCGCTCGATGATTTGCTGGCGCAGATGACCCAGCGTGACGCGAAGCTCCAAGATGTCCCCGTTCCTACTCCTGCCAAGGAATCCAAATGAGTGTCTCCAATCCTGCGATCGAAATTGATCATTTGAGTTGTGCATTCCGCCGCAGTGAGGCGCTGCATGACATCACGCTGTCGATCCCCGCCGGATGCGTGTTCGGCATGGTCGGTCTCAATGGGGCCGGCAAGACGACCTTGATCCGGCATTTGATCGGCGGTCTGCGACCGCAATCGGGGCATGTTCGCGTGCTCGGCGAAGATCCGGCGCGGACACCTGAAAGCGTCATGCAGCATGTCGGATACGTCGCCGAAGAGGATGTCCTGCCGCGTTGGATGCGAGTGGGCGAGCTGATTGAATTCATGCGTGCCTTGTACCACAACTGGGACGTCGATCTGTGCAATGAACTCGTGCAGCAATTCTCGCTGGATCCAACTGCTAGACTTGCCGATCTGTCCAAGGGTGGGCGTGCTCGGGCCGGGTTGCTTGTGGCACTGGCTCATCGTCCCGCACTGCTGATTCTTGACGAGCCAAGCTATGGGCTGGACCCGATCGCCCGTCAGGACATTCTGGAGGCGGTTGTGCGGACGGCATCGGACGAAGGCCGCACGGTGCTGTTTTCTAGTCACCTACTCGACGAAGTTTCGCGGGTCTGTGATACCGTTGGCGTGATCGGGCAAGGTCGGTTATTGGAAGTCATTGCGATGGAGCAATTGCCCGAGCGGTACCTTGAAATCGTTTGCGAACTTTCGGCAAAGGACCTTTCCAAACACGAGTTGCCGGGGTTCTTTGGTTGGCAGAACCGTGGTCGTGAATGGTCGGTCGCGGTGGATCGGTCGGTCTATACCGACGAGGACGCGGTGCGGTCAGCCCTCGGCGGTCAGTCTATCCGTGAGATCCGGCCGCTCAGTCTCGAACGCTGGTTTGCCGCTCGGGTGATGAATGACGATCCGGCACCCGTTCCATCGCGAGCGATCGTAGAAGAGGTGACAGCATGAACGAAACCATCGCGCTGACGAAGTACGTCTGGACCCGGTATCGGATCTTTTTGTGGATCCTGTTTTTGATTTTTGTTGTCGCATGCACACTCACAGTTGTATCGACTCTCTCGCAGGCTCCCCATTGGTTGACACAAACGTCGATGGGGTTCATTTTCCTGTCGGTGCTGGTTGCCCTCGTATGCCCGATTGGTTTGTTTGGGTTCTCACGTCAGTCCAACCTACTCGACCCGACCAGCGGCTACGACAGATGGCTACTGCGGTTGCCGATTGCGAACTGGAAGCTCGCGATCATTCCGGCTGGTTGGATCACAGTCTGGATCACAGTGGTGTGGGGGACCACGGTGCTGGTCTGCCGCTTTTTCGGGGCGCCCGCCCTCCCGATTGTCTCACAGTCCCTGGGCATGTCGGCATGCGGGATTACCGCATGCGCACTCGTGTGGATGCCCTTTCGTGCTGCGTGGCAGCGGATCGTGCTGGCGATCTCCGCGATGCCGCTGCTGTACTTTGTCGGCTTGGGGGCAGTGGCCGTCTCCTTTGATCACCCCACGCAGATGCGCTGGGCGATTGCGGGCATCGGGGTGTGCTACATCGCTGCAGTCTTGTTTGCGGTCTACAGCGTGAAGCAGTCGCGGGTGGGGCGTTTTCAGCAAACCAAGCGGGCTCACCACAGGGTGGCTCGCGAGTCGACCGAGCCCGTGGCCCGGCGATCGTTCTCTCACTGGCCGGAGGCACTGAACTGGTACGATGCCAAGCGGTCGCGAGCGAGCATGCTACGGCGACTGCTGGGGATGCTTCCGGTCGTCGCATTGCTTTTCTGGGTCATCCCGGTATCGGCAGGGAGTGCGATCTTTGCATTGGTTTTCGTTGCAGCGTTAGGCGGGGTCCTAACAGTGCAGGTCGAACCGGCCGTCTGGGGAGCTCGCAGTTCGTTGCCGAGCTACCTCATCGCCAGTCCAATCCCGTCGCGGCCGATGGCCTTCATCCGGCTACGCAAGTTCGCAACCGAATATGTGCTGACGATGCTGTGCGTGACGCTGCTCTGGCTGACTTGCTTCGCCTGGCAAAGCAATCGTGAGACAGCCTGGCGGTGGTGGGCGACCGTTGCCGAAGCGAGTGCATCCTCGACGGTGCCACTGCGGATGGTCGCCGCGATCTACCTTGCCATTTTAATGGTCATGTTGGGCGGATCGCTACGCAGTGTGTGTGTGCTTTTGCGGGGACGACAAACCATTATCTTGTGGCTATTTGCGGCCTGTTGCACGGCTTTGATGAGTCCCTTGATAGGCATGTTGGGATGGTTCTTGCAGCAACGAGACTGGGAACAGGTCACTCGCGTGGCCAACGATTGGTTGGTGTGGTCCTACCGACTCTTTTATATTGCTCTTGTGGCCAAGATCGTTTTCGATGCGGGCGTGGTGTGGCTGGCCAGCCGGCACATGTTCTCTTGGCGTGAGATTGCCATTGCAATCACCGGTTGGTGCGTCGTCGTGATCGCCGCGGCGTGTTCTTGGTACGCTCTCTGGCCGTACGCCGGTGTTCAGTTCGTCACAGTCTTGATGGCGACTTCGCTGGCGATCCCACTGTCGGTTTGTTTTGCCGGGCCGCTCGCGGTCCAGGCGAATCGCCACCTTCGTGTGGCGAGGTAGAGAATACTTAAATTGGTTTGAGTGTGTGGACTGAAGGGCCAGCGGTGCCCCAATTGCAAGCCGTCATTCTGCAGCGACTGGAACTTTGAAACGGAGGAAGAACTCCCAGCGACGAGATTGGAGGATGCCGAGCAACGTATTTGGATCTGCGTTTGCAAATTCCAGAGTCGATCGGGGCGCAGTGGCTGGCGCACCGCGACGAGTGAGCGTATTGTCATTGGTTAAGTGACACGGTTACATAGATCCGATACCTTCCATTCGAAAAATCTCGGATCATCCGACGGAAGCGTGCGCCGGAGGTTTTGGAAGCGTGCCTCAAGTATCCAACGATTTCTTGATGGGGATTGGACTGACAGCGTTCGACTGGACCTGCCGGGAAATTCGACTGGGCCTGCCGGGAAAAACGGAGCAAAGCTCTGCAGAGGTGCGGGCTTGGCAAGGGATATCCCGGTCGATGGTACGCCAATGGTGTTGCCAGTCTCTGCCGAATATTCGTTCGGCAGGAACGCGTCTTTGAAAACAGATTGGATACTGGAGCGATGCCTTGAAAAAACCTTCCACTGTACACCAACGCACCCTGCCGTCGGATGAGCTCAAATCACAAACGTTGCCAGCGACTACAGTAGTGCTGTTGGGATCTTTTACAAGATCCACTCCGAAAAACGGGAGCTCAACGTACGCGACATTTGAATTCAATCGTGACGCTGTCGCCGACGGCGAGCTCTTCTTTCAGACGCCAGATCAATTGTGACGACTCGACCTGGTTGGGTTTGGTTTCGAACTCCGCTTCGACGCTCGCCGATTGGCTGTCGGCGACGTACTCGAGTCGTGTGACGAGATTGTCTGTCACGACAACCCCTGAGACGGCTGAGTCGCCTACGTTCTGCATCCGCAAGGTGAATGTGACCGTGTCTCCAATCGGAGCATCTGTCTTGTCGGCGAGTTTGATCAGGTTGAGTCTGCCGGGACCTGGGAAGTCGTAGACGACCAAGGCATCGACCTTTTGATCGCGGGTCAGCACGGGCGGTGCGAGATCTCCAATCGCGACCTCGACACTCTCGTCCAAGGTCCAGATGGTGGCAGCGACGGCGTAACGCTCTAACAACGCCAGCAGCGACTCGTCGAGTTCTGAGATGCCAACGTTCTGGATCCCTGCGAGCACCGTACGTACATCGACGGACTGGAGTGGTTGTTGAACATTTTCAATCCGCACGCCGCGATTGCGATCACGCATCGAGTCGATGCGGCGTGTGAATTCTTCCTGGCCCACCTCAACCGTGTCACGCATGACCAGACCGGGCAAATCGTAGTTGACGTCTTGCGGGCCGACCGGACGGGTGGCACCCGCCACGGCAATCGCACCGTCGCCTTGGATCGCGCCAGTGATTCGCCGCACGTTGCCAAAGCGAGGTGAGTAGACACAGACTCGATTGGATGCTGCGAATTCGATGTCGCCAGCTTCGGTCGTGTAATGCGACACCGTATCTTCGGGCTGCAAGCCGCGGATGAAATCATCACGAGTCAGCACGGCATGGGGCCGTTGGTCACCGCCATCGCACAGGAACTCTTGCGGATCGTACTGCCACGGTTGTTGGACCATGGGCATCACATATCCGTAGGGTGTCGCATTGCATCCGTTTGCGCAGGGGCCATACGTGCAACCGCAATCGTTGCTGACACAGTTATCATCGCCCACGTGGACTGATTTCCGAAAGCCAACCTGGGCAATTTCGCGACTGGCCTGTTGAGCGGGCTGGACGGGCGAAACAGCTGAATGAGCGCCCGGTGCGGCTTTTGCGACGGGTGCCTGACTGAGCGGCGCTGCCAAGGGGTTCGCGTTCGGAACTCCCGTGCAACCAGTGGCAATCGTGGCGAGGCATACCAGTACGCTGACATGCGAAGACGCGTGAGTCGTTCGTGAACGTTTCAATACTTCGGCGATATCGATCATGGCTGTGGCTTGAAAATGGGTGCCCAGGAAGGGTGACCGAAAAAGAATTGAGCTTGTAGGATTTCAGCCCGAGGGGGCGCGAGGGAACCGATCCGCAGGATGGCGACCGTACGCCCACGCAAGTCCGCAATTTCCAAGGGGTCTTGGTTCTCCGGCACGTCCATCGCCGTCGGCCCGTTCGGGCCTTCGGGCAGCGGGGTGGCCGTTTGTGGGTCCTCGAGATAAATCACGCGAGTGACCAATCGCCCTTCGAGTGCCGCCAGAATGTCATCTTCGTCAAGGTTGATTGGGATCGGATACGTTGTCGCCAGGCCGGGGGGCGGATACGTCCGGTCGACCATTTCAATGGTTGGATACAGTTCGGCGCCGGCTTGAAAAGGGATGCCCGTAACCCGAAAACGATAGACTTGGCCGATCATCAGCCCCGCCATCAAGTCGGATTCGCCCTCGCCGAAGGACCCATACTGGGCCAACGAGAAACGCACGCCTTTGGGGCCGTGAAATGCCACCGGTTGATAATAGGTCGGTGGCGGTTGTTGACGCCCCATATTTTGGCGAGCCGATGCGATCACACCGGCCGGCATGTCGCCGGTCAGCAGGCGATGACGGCTTGAAGGGCCGAGCAGGTCCATCGGATCCGCAGCGGGCGCGATGGACGCTACCACGGAGATGATCAACAACAGGAGGACGGATCGAATGGTCATTTCTTGATCGTTTCGTATCGGGTACCGATTCAAATCATCCGTAAGATTGGACGTAGGATGGGACCATTGTCCCGTCCCAGACTGAGCCTGTTCGCTCGGGGCAAGGGCCCCCAGCGACTTCAACACAAGCGAAGCGGACCACAGGAGTCCGCTTCGCTCATTTAGCGACAGCGACACATTCAATCGCATCGAATCAACAGAGTCGCTACCACCGTGAGGCGGTGGACTCCACGTTCTGGCGAACGTCGCTACTCGGTTGATTCATTCACTGTCGGTTACCGTCCATCGTGATTAATAGACTCGCTGGCTGCTTTGGTCATACAGCGGTCGAGCATTGGGAACACCGGGATGGATGTTCTGCTCGGTCACTTTGATGCGGCTGACCGGGTTGGGATAGCTCATGCCGGGTTGCTGACGAACATCGATTTTCACGTTGCTGACAGGTTGTGGCATGTGCATCGCAGTGTGGTTGCGAATCGTGTGACTCTTCAAGCCCGCGGGAGCCCCCAATGGGATGTGGGGCGGTCCGGGCAATCCAATCGGCGTGCCGGTGTACGGCATGCCGTACTGTGGAGCGTTGACACCAGCGACCATGCCGGGCAGGCTCGGTGGTCCACCGACTTTGCCAGCCCCAGGTCCGCCGCCACAACCATCGGTCATCGCGGGAGCAAACGGCGAGGGTAGACCGGTGATCGGTGGTCCCATCATGCTGTTGTTCGCGACGCCGACCATATTGCCACCGGCCATTTCGATGTCTTTGTCACCGAGCCGGATGATGGCCAGGATGCTACCACGACGGTCGGCTTCGACGATCGGATCGATGCCTGGATCGAGCCGCGTGCTAACGAGCGTATCGATGCCCGCAATGGCCGGTCCTTGGAATTCCGGATCCGGAAGGTAGATGACTTTGGTGACGAAGTTACCCGTCAAGACCTGGTCGAAGTCCTCTTCGCTGAACTGCAGCGGTACCGAGTTGTGAGCCAGGTAGGCACCGGTGCGTGGATTGGCATAGGCCAATTCAACGGTCGGATACAGTTCCACGCCGGGTCGGCTGGGGATATTGGTCAATTTCAGGCGATAGAGACCGCCTTGAGGGAAGTTCTGCCGGGCGGGCACGACGAGCGGTTCGCTATCGAACAAGCCCGATCCGGTCACATCGTACCGGACGTGCATCCCATCAGGGCTGCCAAAGGTGACCTGAGCGGTACTGATCATGCCGGGCATGCCCGACGTCATCGTCACGCCGCCACCGGGCGGAATGAACTGACCGCCATTGCCACCGGCCAGGCAGCTCGAACCGGCGAGGCCGCCAGCAGCTTCACCATGACCGCCGCAGCCACATTGAGCTCCGCCGGTAGGCGACGGGCCGTCCTGGATCATTCTACGGAAGCCGGCGGTCTGAACGTCGACTTGATCGTATCCAACCTGCGAAATTTCCGGGTTGGTATTCTCGGCAGATGCTTCTGCGATCTGCTTTCCGATGGCCGCTTTGCTGCTAGCAAGTGCTTCCGCCATCGGGGTCGCAGATTCCGCTGCCCCCATCATAGGGTTATAGGCTTGAGGCCCAAGTACGCCGGGGCCGGGGCCGCCCACGCCAGGTCCGGGCTGCATCATACGCTGCTCCGGTGGCATGTTGTGGCGAACCGGCACACACCCGGTGGCGATGAACGCCGTGGTCGCCGTGAGCGCCAAATGAGTGACGATTCGTTTCATGTTTTCCCCCGTCATGGGTCGCTGGGTTCGAATTCCCCGGCAATTCGAGAGTGAATTACGCTACGGAAACCGAACAGGTGGTGATTCGCCTGATGACGAATCGGGATCGAATGGGATGGACTTGGACGACCGCCGATCTTTACGATCGCGTCGCCACACGCTCTGAATCCGCTCTCGGACCCATCGCTATGGGGTTGCATCGGCAATCTGGGCTCCGAATCTTTGCTAAAATCGTCACAACCTGCATATGAAGATTGATTCCTACCACCGCATGGCCTGTCATCCGCCCCGTTTAGTACGCCTGGCCCGTGATTCGGGCGTCTTTCGCTGGACCTACCCAACCGCATTCTTAGTCTTGGTCTGGATTGCCATGTTGGTCGGCGCGGTGCCTCAATATGCCGTCGGCGAATCGGCTGCGACGATTCAGGGCGCATCGGAACCTCAAAATCCAGAACCCCCGCAAGCCACCGACCCTGCCCGGCGGTTATTAGCACGGGTGATCGAGCAGATTGCCCTCGGTCCCGCCTTTGACGCCAAAATTCGCCAGCGAGTTCGGGTGGGCGATCGGGAAGTCATTGGCGTGGGCACCTATGAACAGGCGGGCGGCGGCAGTGGCTGGTTCAATCTCCAGGTCGCCATGCACGATGGAGACGGCAAACATACCCTGCAACAAATCAGCGACGGGCGACTGGCGTGGACCCGTGAACAGATTGGCGAGGAGGTCACGTTGCAACGCGTCGACGTGGGCCGCCTGGACCAATGGGTCCAGGGTGCGGTGGCCCCCATCTATCATGAGGGTGGCATGTCGGGCGAACCCGTCGCCAACCATTTACCGCCGAGTGTGCGTGTGGGCGCGTGGACCGAGATGCTCGAACGGATCGCTGCCGACCATGACCTCACCCTCGCCTCGGGCCGACTCGAGCAACGCGAGGTATGGATTATCCGCGGGAATCTGCGAACGGATGTTCGCGAGCATCGGCTCACTGAATTCGGTACCGAAACCTGGCCCGAACTGTGTCCCACCGAGGTGGTCGTGGCGATCGCCAAATCAGCTTCTACCGAGACCGGTTTTGGACGCGGGCTGCCGCTGCGGATCGAATTCTGGAGCGATCCCGTTGTCGCGATGTCCACCGTGCCGGATTCCACCGACGAATCCGATTCGGAATCGACCGAACCCAGCACCGCGGCCCCATCGACAGATCCCGCTCACCTCATCAGCGTGATTGAACTGTATTCGATTCGTCCGATCTCATCGCCGCCGATCGGTCGATTTCGATTCGAAAACCAAGACATGGAAGTGAATTTCACGAACGACACCAGCCGTTATTTGTCACGGTATGGAATTCATATCACCGAACGTCAAAGTCGCATGTTGCGGCGTTAAGAAGCACGATGAGAAGCGATCAAATATGAGCAGCGCGAACTGGAAGTCCTGGGCCGAATTGGTGCGATTGCCCAATATGTTCACGATCATCGCCGACGTCTCCGCCGCCTTCCTTCTGGTTCTCGGGGGCAGTGGTTGGTACGCGGGCGCACTGGGACGAGCGGCTCCCGATGGCGACCAGCGAGAGCCTTGGATCGTGCTGGGGCTGACGTTAATCTCAGCGGTGTCGCTCTACTGGGGTGGCATGATTCTCAACGATGTCTTCGATCTGCGCCGCGACGTGCGAGCCCGCCGCGGACGACCGCTCGCCCGCCGCGCGATCTCGGTCCGCAGCGCTCGCGCCGCGGGGTGGGGGCTGCTATTCCTCGGCGTCTTGCCCCCGATTGCCGTTGGTTTTTGTTGCGACAACCGTCTCGGTTGGGTGCCTGCCGTAGTTGCCGTGATACTAAGCATCTGCATCGTTTTTTATGACGGGCCATTCAAACGAACGCCCCTAGCGCCGCTGCTGATGGGCGCGTGTCGGACGTTGAGTTTCCTGCTCGGTGCGACTTCGGCCAGTGCAGCGTTGTCGAAACTCGTTGACGAGGAAACCCTGGCCGCGCTCCAACGCGTCACATTGGGTGATCCGCTCGCGTGGGGATTCACTCCGGTTGCCTTAGCGTTCGCGATCGGCATGGGAACGTACATTGCCGGCCTGACCACGTTCGGTCGCCGTGAGGCGGTGGGGGATCGCACGGTCCATCTACCGGTCGGTTTGGTCATGATGGGAATTGGCGCGATGATGCTCGCCTTCGCACCGCGAATGGCTGCCTGGTCGGCCGACGGCCTGGGAAGGGCGTGGACGACTGCTTGGCGGGTCGATCCCGTGGCGATCTTTCCAGCGGCGATTTTGCTGATGCTGGCCACCGCTCTGTACCGCGGTTACGTCGCCGCGAGAAACCCTTCGCCGCAACGGATTGGGGCCACGATTGGTTCGGGCTTGATGGCGATCATCCCGATTGCGGCAACCATCACGATGCTCGCGGTCGGAGCAAAGATTGCCGTGCTGATCTTCGCCCTGCTGATCCCCTCTCGCCTGCTGGCGGCCCGGTTCCGGATGACCTGAGCTGAATCCACCTCCGCCACTTTTCTACCCGCGGTAAAAGTCGATCCACTGCAGTGTCACTTCAGGCGGATTGCCCGCAAAAAATGCCGTGGGAAGCAGGATTTCAAAGTATCCCTCCTTGATGGGGACTTCTCTCGTCTGCTGCCCCTTGGAATCCAGAAGTTTCACGGGCATCCAATATCGACTCTCTTTGTCGAGCAGGACGTTTTCCTGATCGTTTTTCCAACGCCGAACACGTGGTGTCGCGGCATGGCTGGAAACGGAGGCGTGCAGCGTGACGGTACCGTTGGTGACCTGGAATCTCTCGAGGCCACTGACGTGCAACCGCATGACGACGCGTTCCGGCCACGAGGCGCCACGTCGCTCAATCGTAGCTCTGCCGATGCCCCGCGAGCTGCGAATCGACACGATAACGCGTTCGTCTTCCGTGGTCACTTTTGCCGTGTCGTCGGCATCGCGTAACGTGATGTTGAAAGCGGAGGCTTCGCGGTCGCCTGCCGTCACGATCCCGGATGCCGCCGAGATCAAGAGCGATAGAAATACAATCGTTGGCGCTAGGAACGAGTAGGAAACGGCTGTCTGAATGAGCGGCCGAACGCTCCGCGAACGACCATACCGAGCGAGGAGCGTTCGGATACCGATTCCTCGCTCGTGCCTTGCAAGCATCATTTCAGCTTCGTCGCCGTGAGGAAGCCGCGGTCACCAACGGTGTCTTGGTAGGGATGCATTTCGAAGCCATGAGGACGCAGGAAATCACGGTACTCCTCCACACTATAACACTTGCCTTGCGTGATATTCATCAACAGCGATGAATACTCGGCAGCGGGCAGCGGGCCGGTTTTCTCAGCGTTGATGATGGCTCCGTGGATGATGATCAAGCCGCCCGGAGGCAGCACTGCGACCGCCCGATCGACGATCGATTGTGCTTCCACCATGTCCCAATCATGGAGCAGGTTCGATAACAGAATCACGTCGGCGTCATCTGGCCACGGATCGCAAAACATATCCGCCGACGCGACGCTGACCTTGTCGCTCAAGCCGTTTCGTTCAATTTCGCGGCGTGCAATCGCGTCCACGGGTGCCTGTTCGAGCACGGTGGCTCGCAAGTGTGGATGACGGGCGACCATCGTTGTGCTGTAGATCCCCGACCCACCGCCAACGTCGAGCATGTGAGTCCGATCATTCATATAGGGCGTGACCGCTTCGGCGAGATGCTGACCAAACGCGATACCACGGCAGTTCATGAGATCGGTAAAGCTATTGGCGAACGTTTCGTCCTTCATCGATTCATGCCAATCGGCACCGTCCGATTTGGCCTGCCAATTAGCGGGTTTGCCAGTTTTCAAGATCGTGACAAAGTCTTTGAGCACCGCCGAGTCGGCAATCGGACGGTAGTAGGGTCCGAGAAACCAAGGGCTGTCCTTGGTCAAGTATTCGCGACCCACATCGGTTAACTTTGTGCCGCCGTTGGAATCGGTGACGACAAAGCCGCTGGCCCGACATAGCGTCATCAGCACATCGGCAGGCCGTGATTGCCAACCAAAGTGTTCACAGAGTTCAGCGAAGGAAATCCCGGCTCGCTCTTGTAGAAAGCTAAAGAGATCGAACTCCAGAATTGCTGCGGCGATTAGGTCAGCGGCGTACTGTCGATCACGAAAACGCAGGATAGTGGCGGGGTCGGTGGTGGGGCGCTGGGCCAGACTGGTGTTCGACAATATTCAGACTCTCGATTGCTGGAGTACTCGTGGGTTTATCGCTGCCGTTTCGACAGGATATCCGGATCCCTGCCTTTCTTAAAGGCTCATCCGATGCGAGCGTGCGTCCGAGGTGTTTTCAGCATGCCTCCCCACCCGAATCTCCACCAGTATCGCTGGGCAAAATGTGCCGAGCAATCCAATCTGGCACCGCAAACGATTCGTTTTCAGCGAAGCGACCGCGAATGAATCGACCGCGTAGCGACGCTCACCAGAGCGTGCGTCCCACGCTCTGGCGACGGCAAGCACATTCGCATAAGTTCCGGGATAGGCCCCCGAGAAGAGCCGATTAGGCGCTAGCCTGGACCGCTAAATCTTTGGGGTTGATGCTATTATCCTGCCTTGCATTTTGATTCCGAGCGAAGCAACAACGTCCCAGTCTCCCCTCTGCCCCGCTTCGGAGGAGAGGGGAGACTGGACAATTGAGTCTGGTCGTCAGGAGGCGGAGATGCAGAAGAAAACTTATGCACAGGTGCTTAAGTAAGGGAGACTTCGTCACGGGTCATCCACGCGAGTCTTACTTCGTGATCTCTTGCTTGGCTTTTTGCAGGAACTGCAATGCGTCCATGGGCGTCATGCTGTCCAAGTCAAGGTTGGAGAGCTGTTGGATCATCGGATGGTCGGCGTAGCCGAACAGGGTGAGCTGGAAAGTGTCTCCAGATTTCACGCTGCTCGGTGGAGCGATCGCGGGTCGATCGTGGCTGTCGCGGTGATTGGTCTCGAGTTGAAACAAGATGTCTTTGGCGCGGCTGTTGACCTCCGGCGGAATGCCCGCGAGACGAGCGACTTGGATGCCGTAGCTCTTGTCGGCGCTGCCGCTGACGATCCGGTGCAGAAAAACGACTTCGTCCTGCCACTCTTTGACCGCGACGTTGAGGTTGCGAACGCGGGGCAGCGTTTCTTCGAGTGAGGCGAGTTCGTGGTAGTGGGTTGCAAAGAGTGTGCGGCAGCCAATCTGTTCATGCAGATGCTCGGTGATCGCCCACGCCAGCGAGAGACCATCGTAGGTGCTCGTGCCACGTCCGATCTCGTCAAGTATCACGAGGCTTTGGGACGTGGCTGTATTGAGGATGCGAGCGGTCTCGACCATTTCGACCATGAACGTACTCTGCCCGCGACTGAGTTCGTCGCTGGCACCGACCCGAGCAAAAATACGATCGGCGACACCGATTTCCGCCGCGTCGGCAGGTACGAAACTGCCGGTCTGGGCGAGCAACGTGATCAGTGCCACCTGCCGAATGTAGGTGCTCTTGCCAGCCATGTTGGGGCCGGTGATTAACAACACCATGCCGTCGGCGGGACTCTGGACACAATCGTTGGGGACGAATTCGCCATGCTGCATTGAAACATCGAGTACGGGATGACGCCCGCCCTCGATCCGCAGCGTGTTGTCGTCGGTAATCTTAGGGCGAACCCAGTGTTGCACGGCGGCCACTTCCGCCATGGAGGCGAGTACATCAACGCGTGCGATTGCGTCGGCGACCTCTTGCAAAATCGCCAAGCTCGCGTGAGCCATCTGCCGCAGTTGTTGGAAAATCTCCTGCTCACGCAGACTGGCTTTGTCATCGGCGGCGAGCACCTTCTCCTCGTACTCTTTCAGTTCGGGAGTGATGTACCGCTCACAGTTCTTCAGCGTTTGTTTGCGAATGAACTCGGTTGGCACCTTGCTCTTGTGCGCGTTGGAGACTTCGAGAAAGTATCCGAATACGCGGTTGTAACCAACCTTGAGATTGGCGATGCCGGTCTCGTCCATCTGGCGTTGTTGGTACGAGGCAATCCACTGCTTGCCTCCCTTGGCGAGTTCTCGCAGGGCATCGAGATCTTCATCGTACCCGGCGCGTACGAAATTGCCGTCGGCCGCTGATAGAGGGCATTCGTCGGCCAGCGCGTTCTGCAAATTCGTTCGCAGCTCGGGACAGAGATGCAAGTGTGATTCGAGTTCGCCCAAACAATGGCTGACGCGATCGGTGAGTTTCGCTTTGAGGGCGGGTAAACCCGCCAGCGTGGCGGCGATCTGCTGCAGGTCACGCGGCCCGGTGCGACCGGTCGCGATCCGCGCGAGTAATCGCGTCAGGTCGTAGGTCTCTCGCAAAATTTTGCGTGCATCGCCGCGGAGCGAATGATTGGCAACGAGTTCCGACACGGCATCGGCGCGGTAGGCAATCTCATCGGGTGAAACGAGTGGTGCGGCGAGATAATCCGCCAACAGTCGCGACCCCATCGGCGTGACGGTGCGATCGATCACGCCGAGCAACGCTCCGTCACGACCGCCGGTGCGCATCGTGCGGTTGATCTCAAGGCTGCGCCGCGTGGCAGCGTCGATCTGTAGTACGGGGCTACGGTTGTGACAGGTCAGCGTACGAAAATGGTCGAGCGAACCTCGCTGCGTTTCTTGCAGGTAGGACAGCACGGCGCCAGCGGCCCGGATCGCGGGGCCCGAATCGGACTCGAACCCCAGCCCTTCGAGACTCGATACGGCGAGTTGTTTGGTGAGCGATTTTTCCGCTGCCTCGCGAGCAAAACTCCATCCCGGGCGCCGGGTCCACGCCCAAGGCATCGTGGTGTCAGGGGACAGGTGCGGATCGTCTTCGCAGTAGATCACTTCGGCAGGCGAAATCCGAGCGAGCTCATCGTCGAGCCGATTGCGAGGGAAGACGCCCGATTCAAAACGACCGCTCGAGAGCTCCGCCCAGGCGATCCCCACCGTGTGGGCAGCAGGATCGACGGCCGCGCCTTTCGATTTCCCCGTGGGCTTGGCGACAATCACCGCAGCGAGATAGTTCGGCTCGCGAGGATCGAGCAGTCCGTCATCGGTGAGCGTGCCCGCACTGACGACGCGGGTGACCTCGCGACGGACGAGCCCCTTGGCCTGTTTGGGATCCTCGACCTGCTCGCAGACCGCTGCTCGGTAGCCCGCTCGAATCAGCTTCTGCAGATACTGATCGAGCTGGTGGTGAGGAAACCCAGCCATCGCGGTCGGGTTTTCACTGTCCTTGTCGCGACTGGTCAGAGTCAGCCCAAGGATTCCGGCAGCAGTTTTCGCGTCCTCGAGAAAAAGCTCGTAGAAATCGCCCATGCGAAAGAACAGCAGTGCGTCGCCGCACGCTTCTTTCGCGTCGTGATATTGTCTCATCATTGGTGTCATGACGAGAATCCTAGCGAGCTAGCCGATGGGCGGACAGAACCGGCAGCTCACATTTGCGAGTACGGCTTGGCGGACAATACGAATTTGTCGATATGGCTGACCGTACCGGCGTACTTCGGATTCTTGCTGAGCACCTTCCAATCGGGATCGGCGATAAAGTCAACCCAGGCCTTACGCCGCGCCGCTTCGTTCTCGTAAACGGTCAGGTAGGTCAGACTCGGCGACTGCGGCCCCAACAGACATTGACCAATAAAAACGGGAGTGATGTTGACGTTCAGGAAAATCGGCACCTCGCCGTTGTTGAACATTTCGACTTTTAAATCGCCGATCCGCTCGTTGGCACTCTCGTAGACTCGCAGCTCGTACACCCGCTCGTCGTTCTCCAGGCTGCCGTCGGCGACCTTGAGTGTCGGCCAGCACTCCATCGACGAGAGCAGTTCGCTGCGGATACGCGCGTAAGGAGGATCGGTATGCGGACGCTGCAGGTAGGTTTTCGCGGCGGCTTGGTAGTCGGCATCGGCGGCCAATGCGTCACGCACGCTGGCGATTTGCTCGAGTCGATCGAACGGGATGACAACGTAGATTGCTGGCGTGCCTGATTTGTCGTCGGCGGACGGTGAAAAGACACCGACCGGGCCGATCTCTTGGCGTTCGAGGGCGGGCAGCAGTGCGGACTCTAAATACGCATCGACGAGCGCTTCGTCGCCGTTCTCTCCCAGCACATAGGTGCGAACTTCGTAGAACTGCGAACCAGCCTGCGGGTCTTCCGCATGCGCGGGGGACGTCAAAGTCGCAGCCCCGAAGAACAGCAGCAAACAGGCAATCGGAACAAAGCGGAACGGCATGGTGGGTCACTCGGTTAGGGGGGGCAGCCGGATATCAAACAATCACGACGAGAAGGTTCCCAATAGCATAACCGACCGATGATCGGCTGGGGGGAGGGGCGGTCTGGGGGACTTGTCCCACCGGATCGCGACCACGAGAAACCGAGCGAGCGTCCGCAACCGGGCACATCCTGTACCCGGCCCGTGGAGTCGTCGTAAAAGAGACCGAAATAACCCAAATCGCCTCAAAAACCAAGGTTTCTGAGGGGCGTTTTGGATTCCCCGGCCGATTCAACGAACGTCAGCCCATGGCCGCGAGCTGACCGCGTTCGGCTCCACGCGAAGGCGAACTCGCGGAGGTATGAACTAGCCTACGTACCGAACGATCCGGGTCAACATCTGTTTTCACGAAATTCAGATTCGTCCCCATTTCGAGCCCTCTTCGGCGGGTCGCGTGGGCGAGACAGTCGGTTCTGTAACGAGCGTCCAGACCGGACCTTGCGGCAGCCGTCCCCATCCGGGCCGGTATTGCTAGCAAATTAAGAAGATTTCGCGAGGAATTTCAATCGGGGGGACAGGCCCAGGGCGACCTCCCAGCCCAGCGGGCGAAATATGGTCTGCCGGTGGCGTCAGCCACCCGTCTCGGGTTACAACAGCATGGACTCAGTCCGGTGGACGACACCTTTTTCGTTATTTTTCGAGCGTGTCACCCTCCGGGCGACTGGAATATTCCTAGGCATGTTCCGGTGGCGGGCGCCACCGGCAATTCATCTGCCGCCCCCCGGGCTGAAAAAACAACCATTGAAGGATGCAAGACCGTGAGTGATACCGTGGCCACTGACCTACGCGGGCCGGTTCATCTGGCAGTTGACCTGGGCGCCTCGAGCGGGCGTGTGATCGCGGGCGGCGTCCAAGATGGAAAGATTCAGCTGGCCGAAATCTGGCGTTTTGAGAATCAGCCCGTCCGGATGCAGCAGGACCTGCTCTGGAATCACCTCGGTCTGTGGCAGAACATCACCCACGGATTGCGGTTGGCGGCGGACCAGTTCGAAAAGATTCCCGGAGCGAAAATTGCGTCCGTCGGCGTCGATACCTGGGGCGTCGATTTCGGACTGCTCGATGAGCACAATCAACTCGTCAGCCCCGTCCGATGCTACCGTGACCCGCGGAACCAGGGCCGCATGCGAGACGCGATGCAGCGGGTCTCCCGCGAGGAGATTTTTGCTGAGACGGGCCTCCAATTCATGGAAATCAACACCCTCTATCAATTGCTGGCCGCTGAGCGGGCGGGAGACGTCGGCTACCGAAACGCGAACTCGCTATTGATGATGGCCGACCTGTTCCACTGGATGCTCTCGGGTGAGCGGACGATCGAGGCCACCAATGCCTCGACAACCCAACTCCTATCACCGGTCGACGGAACCTGGTCGCAGAAACTGCTCGACGCGTTTAACCTGCCCGCGGCCTGGTTCCCCACGCCGACTCCGGCGGGAACGCAAATTGGCGTGGTGCAAAACAGCGTGGCCGAGTTGACTGGCCTGCACGACGTGCCCGTGGTCGTCCCGGCCACGCATGATACCGCCTCAGCGGTCTTGTCGGTGCCCGCGGCCGGGTTCGCCCCCGCGCGGCCGGATTGGTGCTACATCAGTTCGGGTACCTGGTCGTTGATGGGCGTCGAATTGCCTGAACCGAAGATCACGCCGCTCTGCGCGGAGCTGAACTTCACCAACGAAGGCGGCGTTCACGGCAGCACCCGATTGCTCAAGAACATTGGCGGGCTGTGGATTTTCCAGCAGATTCGCGCGGCACTGCAGCGTCGGGGGACCGCACCTTCATGGGCCGAAATGGTCGAGCAAGCCGCGGCCGCTCCGGCCTTCTCTCTGCTGATCAATCCCGATGACGCCGCGTTGCTGGCGCCGACGGATATGATCGACGAGATCAACGCGTTGGCAGACCGGACGGGGCAGCGCGTGCCCACCGACAACTGCGTTCTGTTCCGCGCCGCACTCGAAGGACTGGCGCTTCAGTATCGGCTGACACTCAGTTCACTCGAGCGTTTGACGGAGTCGTCAATTAGCACCATTCATATTGTCGGCGGCGGCTCGCTCAACGAACTGCTCTGCCAGATGACCGCTGACGCATGCAACCGCACCGTCGTTGCGGGCCCGGTCGAAGCCACAGCGATCGGCAACGTTGTCATGCAAATGATCGGCACCGGTCACTTGCATTCGATCGAGGAAGCACGTGGGCTGATCCGCACGAGTTTCCCGACCAAGACATACTCGCCGCAAAACACGCAAGCCTGGGACGCCCCCGCCGCACGATTTGCTAAGCTGTAACCCCTCTCGAATTCGTTTCTTGATGGAAGGGGTCGCAGGCGTCCCGTCGGCATCCCTCAAAACCAGCGGGCGGGACGCCCGCGCACCTGTCGTTTTTGCGAAAAACTTACGCAACGGTGCTTAATTTCTCTCTTTCCGACTGCCAACGATCCCACCTTCATGACTACGCTCGATCAAGATGAACTCGGACGCCGCAAGCAAGAAATCCGCACGGCGGCTCACGCGGCCCGGAAAGCTCAACCCGACAAAGACAGCGTCAGCCAACGCATCACCGATACCGTCATGGGGCTGCCGGAGTATCAACAAGCAAATTGCGTGATGTGGTACGTCGATGTACGCGCCGAGGCTCGCACGCGCCAGGCTCTGCCCGCGGCCGTCGCCAGCGACAAAGAGATCATCATTCCGTTCTGCGTCGATGGTGAGCTGGAACTGTTTCATCTCGAATCGATGGACGAACTCGCCGAAGGCATGTACGGCATCCTCGAGCCACGAGAGGAACTGCGTGAGGTCGAGGCCAAACGAGTGCCCGTCGAACGGCTCGATTTAATCCTGGTGCCGGGCGTTGCGTTCGATAAACAGGGTGGTCGCACGGGGCACGGGAAAGGTTACTACGACAAACTACTCGAGAACGCACGCCCCGACACGCCGCTGGTTTCACTCGCCTTTGAATGCCAGATCTTCGACGAAATCCCCATGCAATCACACGACATTTACATGGACAAAGTCGTCACAGAAGTCGACGTGTACCCTGGCAAAGGGCGGCCGCAATCATGAATTCAACGCCCGAACGCCTGCCGCTGAACGAACTCGTTGAAGACACCTACGCCGAGGGTTTCCGCAGCATCTATGGAGAAGTCCTGATCACGGCGCGCGATCGCCGCTGGCTCGACCGCGCCACCGCGGCAGCGACGGGTCACGCCAGCAGCACGATTCTGTGTGATTGCGAAGCGGGAGTGGCTGAGATTGTCGATCCGAGTCAAACGCCCGATGGACGGATTGGCGCGGTCGTGCAATTTCACGTGCCGCGGTTTCGCAAGGATCGCCGCGAACATCTCGAACGCGTGATGCTGGCACGGATTAGCCAAAATGTGCTCACCTGCCCGACCGCTCGCTGTTTCAATCGCATCGACAGCGAAGACTATTTCAAACTCGGTCGCAAGATCGCATTCTTTGGCGATCGGCATCAGTTTCGTGACGAGCGATACGGTGAAAAAGGATGGGTGATCCCGATTCTCGGCGGCGAGTTCTTCCTGTCGCGACGATTCGGATACGCCGACGGCGTGATGGGCGGAAACCTGTGGTTCTACGCCGGTGACGAAGACACCGCGATCGATGCCGCCGAACGAGCGGCGGTCGCGAGCGAATCGGTTCCGGGTTGCATTACGACGTTCCCGGGCGGTGTCGCCGCGAGTGGTTCGAAGGCGGGCAGCAGCTACGATTTCACCATCGCGTCGACGTATGCAGAGTATTGCCCCACCCTCAAAGAGAAGCTCGGCGAGAAATCCAAGGTCCCCGAGGGCGTCCACTGCATCATGGAGATCATTCTCAACGGTTCGGATTTGGAATGCCTAAAAACGGCAACCCGTGCAGCAATCCTCGCCGCAGCAGAAGTCCCGGGACTGAAACGCATCAGCGCGGGTAACTATGGCGGCCGGCTCGGCAAATCGTTCATCCACCTGCACGAACTGATCGCTGGCGAGTCATGGTAGTCAACGCAGCGGTGCATTACGCCTGTTTGGCGATGATGGATTTAGCGATTCACGGTGTTGATGGGGCACCGGTGCGTTCGGGTGAGATCATTCGACGCAATGAGATCCCAGGCCCGTACCTTGCACAGATTTTGCGAACGTTGAAATCGGCGGGATGGGTCAAGGCAATGCGTGGCAGCCAGGGCGGCTACCTCCTAACGGTCCAACCCGATGCGATCACGCTGCTGGACATTGCCGAAACGATCGGATGCCACGATTCGATCTCGCCCGCCCAAGACGATGAACCGTCAGCCCAAGCGGCCCTGAAGAAACACTGGCGTGCCGCCGATGAACAGTCCCGCATCCAGCTCAGCCACGTCCGTCTCGGCGACGTGATCCGCAGCGTGCAGGAAAGCGACCAACCCATGTTCTATATCTGAGTTAGGAACGAGCGGAAAATAAGTGGCCGAACGCTCCGCGGTCGAAATAGTCGACCGCGGAGCGTTCGACCACAACTTCAGACAGTAATTTCCCGCTCGTTCCTTAGCCGAGAGATCACCCGAATTCGTGGACCCTGGAAGGATCGCAGAGAGTAGCCGGTGGCTTGAACAAAGCGAACACCACCAGGCTCAAGCCTGGACCGCGAAAGCAACAAGCGCACGCGAAGCAATTCCGTGAGGGCCATCCCTGCCGTGCTCACGGAGCCCCCAGCGAGGCGATGAAGTCGGCGAGTTTTTGAGGGTCAGCCCCCGGCACGGATGAGAGGCCACGCAAGATCTCGATCGATTGGGTGCGATGTCCGAGCGTCGTTTTCGGCGAGATCACTTGGTACACCGCTTGGGCTGCCTGGCCTTCTGGCGTGGTGACGTTCATGCCAAAGGGGGCCAAGGCATCGGCGACACTCAAGGGCAGGTCGTCGAGCGTGTAGGAATACGCTCGCTTGTTACGGTATAACGTGATCTCTTGAGCGCTGGAGTCTTGAACCAAAAATGTCATCGAGTCGGTGAGTTTAAACTCGTTCCCCGCGACGAGCTCGGCCATCGCCTTTTGGACCGCTGAGCGATAGTGGGTCGCTAGATCAGCGAATTCGTAGAGTGTTTGGGCGGTCTGCTTCTGTTCGGCTGAAACCGCTTGCTTTCCAGCGGTTTCGGCGAGCGATTTCATCTTTCCCCAGTCCGCGCCCGTGATCGCATCGCGCGCCGCGGTGATCGCCGCATCTCCGGCAGCGACTTGCTCGGGCCCCGGCTGAGTCGATACCGGGGGCGTGGGAGGGGTGGGAGGTACGGGTGCCTCTTCGATACTCGCCATTTCCGCATTCATTGCGGGCGTGTCCTGCATCGGCATCGGGGGGTTCATCGCCGGTGGATTGTCGCGGTCGGTTTGCGTGGTGTTGTCAGGCACACGTGCTGGCTGGGTGGGGCGGAGGCGCGTCGGAGGCGGTGGATTCAAAATACCATCACCGCTGGGGTTCGAAGGTGCTGCTTGAGAAGCCGCAATTCGGGATCCACCGGGCTGAGCAGCCGTCGATCCGGGATTGACCTGAAACCCACTGCCGCCCTTGACGACCTGGACGCTACTGCCATTGAAATACAGATAGGCGAGTCCTGCCACCATGAGCCCCAGGGTCGTCATCACCATCGCCCCAAAGATCACCCCGCCCGAACCACGCTGCCGGCGTGCCCGCCGTTGATCGGTGACCCGCAAGCCTTGGGGGGCGGCCGCAGGTTGTGGGGCCGGCGTCTGTGGATGCCCCGTGACCTGTGGATGCCCCGTCACTTGTGGATGCCCTGTGAGCTGCGGCGATTGCGCTGGCTCCGATGGAGTGGGCAGGGTGGCTCCGGGAGCGGAGTGAGCGCCCGGCAAGAGTGCCGCAAGTGGGTCCACGGCAGCTGTGGGCGTGGTGGGAGCAGGGGCTGGCTCGTTGAGAATACCGTATTTGGCGTCCAGAGCGGCTTTTTGCTCAGGATCGACCAGCACTTTTTGGGCGGCCTGGACGGCCCGCACCGCTTGCATCCAAACGTCCGGCTCGGTCGCCGATTTGGCTTGCTTGATCGTCTTGATCCGCCGCTCGATGGCTGCGTTGACAACCTCTTGATCCACTTCACCCAACGCCAACCCAAATACTTGATACGCATTGGGCTGGGAGACGTCGGATGGTAATCCTAGCAGTTGTTGAATCGAAGGACCGGGCATCGCGTGGGCACTCGAAAGCATTGACTCATGGACAATGAACAACCGATCCGAAGAATGGCCGTCCCGAATTTATTTCTTGCGGTGACGAATCTTTGCTCGCATTCGTCGTTTTTTTCTTCCTACCTTGCGTCGGCCTTTGCCTGTTCTCTTAGTACCCACCTAGTTCATTCTCCTCGTCGATTCTGCTGGAAATTTCGAAAGCTGTAAAATCTGGATGGCGTAGAAACAACGATTTCCGCGCCATCCGGGGTCTCCTAGCGTAGCAGAAACGGTTTCTGAGGCAAGGTGGGTTATTCGCTCGGTGCATTCCACGGCAGGTCAATCTGCCCAGCTCGCCATTGGGCGATAAATTCGGGCAAACTCGGCAGAACATTTCTTGCCGCAGCGATGTCACGCGGCGTCATCCAGTGGATTTCAGCGACTTCCTCGGGGTTGGCGACGGGTTCGACATCGCCACGGATGTCCGAAATCCACCACGCTAAACGGGTCCCCCAGGGCGTGACACTGCGGTGACAGAGTCGCACCGGTTCAACATCGACCGCAATTTCTTCCTGCATTTCGCGGACAAGTGCTTCCTCTTCGCTCTCGCCCAGCTCAATGCCGCCACCGGGCAAACAGAGTTTCCCGGGGGCGTTAACGGTCAGTGAGCGGCGGATGATGAGCAAACGATCATCGCGAAAGATGACACCAATCACACCGCGTTTGCGGTTCTCGTGTTTGGCGACTGGGGTACGAACGCTATTTGGAATGGACATGAACACGCTTCTACCAATCCGGACGATGCAAGGCAACCCGCAATGGCGTGGGCTGAGGGGGTTTTTGAGGTGCGCCGACGTCGTGGGGGACAACCCGAGTGATCGCAGCAGTAGCAAGATGAGGGAAATCGACAAAATTCTTCAAGAAAATGCAGTCGCCGCGTCGATGCAATAACTGGTGTCAAAGTCTGCCTAATCCTCCCGACCGTGGCAACCGGCATCTCCCCCCATTCCCCCACGTTCGCAAAGTATAGATCCATGCAACCTGACAATACTCCCGATGCATGCGGAATTTCGTCTCGCCCGAGTCTCGCAATCAACTGGACCTGGCGAGTACTGTGGATCACGTTGGGTCTGGCACCGATCATGGCGTCAGGATGTTCGGTATTTTCGGGTTCGCCGTTACGATTTTCGAGCCTGCCTGGCATGATGCCTGGCGCGTTGCCGAATTCGTCCCAAGAGCAGAAAAACTACGTTCCCGTGGGCGCGGACACCATCCTGCCATCGACGACGTTCACGCAGGAGGCCTACGAGAGCGTGCGGAATGCCAAGGCGAACAATTCCATCGTGCTGCAAATTCTCGGCGATGACGTTCCCATTCGCGTGCTGCCCTTGCCGCCGGCCGGGGCCGCGGGGCCCGGTTGCGATGCCAGCACGGGTGGCTCTGCGCCGCCGAGCGTCTACGTCAGCACGTTGCTGCAACAAACCGGCGTGTTACGGAAGCTCGGCAAAGCCCAAGCGGCCTTGTATCGCCCTTCGCCAACCAGTTTGGACGGTGTCCGCATGGACGTCTTGTTCTCACCTCATGATGCCGAGCAAGTGCGTCCAGAATCGGACTACGCACTGCGGCCTGGGGACCGTTTGGTGATCGGAAAAGACAACAAGACAGGGCTCAACAGTTTGCTCGATCTGGTACTCGATCGCTAGTCAGCGGACCCACGGTAGTGTGCTGGGTCTTGACGAACCCTACCGGTCTGAGTCGTAATGGCGTTGATGCGCACTGATCTCGACCGCCAACGATTGCACGACGACCTCCGCGGCTTAGTCGATGGGGAGGTTTTGTGCGATGACGTGTCGCTCCAGCTATACGCTTCGGACGCGAGCATTTATCAGATCCGGCCGATGGGTGTCGTCCGACCGCGATCAGCGGCAGATATTTCGGCAACGGTGATTTACGCCCGTGACCACGGTTTGACCATTCACCCCCGCGGCAGCGGCAGCGGTGTGGCGGGTGAATCGCTCGGCCCAGGCATTGTCCTGGACATGTCATGCCACCTGCGGCGTGTTTCATTACAAGAAGACGCTACCCGGATCACGGTCCAAAGCGGTGCGACGCTGGCCAGCGTCAATCGGCTGCTCGCCCACGCGGGACGTTGGTACGGCCCCGACCCCGCGACCCGCGCAATCAACACCATGGGCGGCGTGATCGCGACGAACGCATCGGGCAGCCATTTCCTGCGTAGTGGCTCGGCACGCGACACGATCGAATCCGTGCGTGTGATCAACGCCCAAGGCGAATTGGTGGAACTGGCCCAGCACGCGCCCGACGATTACCTGCCGTCACCGAGCGTCGCGGGCGATGAGGGTGGGGTGGGGTTCCCCAATCGCGTTGCGCGGGGCCTGTGTGAGATCCAGAATCAGTTTCGCACGCAGCTGCAATCCCACCCGTTTCGTTCACCGGCGAGCAATGGGTATCGAATCGACGATGTCGTTGACCCGTCTGGTGTCGTCGATTTGGCGAAATTCTACGCGGGCACCCAGGGCACGCTGGCAGTGATGGTCGACGCCACGCTCCGCACTGAGTTGATCCCTGCTCATCGCGGCGTCGTGCTGTTGTTCTTTCGCCGCCTCGATTCGGCGATGCGGGCCGCGGTGATGGCGCTCGACCACGGCCCGATCGCCTGTGACGTGATGGACCGCCGGTTGCTGCAGATCGCTCGGGAGGGTGAAAAACGCTTTGCTGACCTGGTACCGCGGGAAGCCGAAGCGGGCATGCTGGTGGAAATTCAAGGGGAATCGCTCGGCGATCTCTATCACCGCTTGGGTATCCTGCGGAAAACGCTGGCCAGCGGTCCCGATGCCGCCTTCACATCCCAAGACACCGTACAGAATGACCAACGCGATCTGTTTTGGGTGCTGTTTCGGCGCGTGATTCAACGCCAATACCGCGTCCGCGGGCGCGCCATGCCGCTGCCGTTTGTCGAAGACATCTATGCGCCTCCGGAGCAACTTCCCCAAATGTTGTTTGCCGTGCAAGACGTGCTCAAGCGGCACCAAGCGACCGCGACGGTCTTTGCCCACGCGGGGCATGGTCAACTGCATATCCGGCCGATGCTGGACCTGGCCAATCCGAAGGATCGGGAGCGAGTGCACCCGCTCAGCGAAGCGATCGCGGAAGTCGTTTGGCGACAAGGTGGCCAGATCGGCGCCGAACATGCCGCTGGGCTCAGCCGCTCGTACCTGATGCCGACCCAGCTTGGCGATTTATGGCCAGCGATGGGCCAGGTGAAGCGACTCTTCGACCCCCAACATCGTCTCAACGGCGGCAAATTATTCGGTGCCGTTTTGCAGAAACCTGACGAGAACCTCCGCCCATTCAATCACACGATCGAGATTGTGGCATCGGGGCGTAGCGTCCTGCCACAACGCCGATCCGATGACGGACTGCCGGCGATCGCACCGGACGAAAAGATCGCTCTGGCGATGCTCGAGCATTCCCGCAGCTCTCAAGCCAACGACAACTCGGCCGCTGAGCGAGGCATCGCTGCGGATGACGAATCATCCAAACCCGCGTCACCTGCGGAAGCGAAGTTGGTGGAGTCGGCGGCGTCGAAGCTAGTCACGTCGCTGATGCCCCACGAGCCGCCGCCGCAGCTCGAAGTATTGCAACAATGGTCGGGCAGCGCCCCGATTGCGACGACCACTCGAGCCTGCAACGGATGCGGGCGGTGTCGCTCGAACAGCGCCGACGAGCGCCAATGCCCCATGTTTCGTGTCACCTCGATCGAGGAGGCATCGCCTCGCGCCAAAGCGAATCTATTACGAGGGGTGCTCAGTGGCGAACTGGGCGTGGACGAGTTGACCGGCGAACGTGCCAAAGCGGTCGCGGACCTATGCTTCAATTGCCACTCCTGCCGCATCGATTGCCCGGCGTCGGTAAACATTCCCAAGATTGTCGGCGAGATCAAAGCGCAGTATGTGGCCACGAACGGATTGGCGTTGTCGGATTGGTTAATCAGCCGCATCGATTTGGTGGCGGCCGCCGCGTCGCGAGTGGCTTGGTTGTCCAATTTCCTGCTGCGTCGACGCTCGATGCGATGGCTCGGCGAAAGCCTGTTTGGTTTGTCGGCGGCCCGCCACATCCCGCCTTTGGTGAATGAGACATTCCTCCGCTACGCGATCCGTCGCCGCTGGCACAAGGCGTCACCGCACGGTGGTTTGAAGGTCGTCTACTTTGTCGATCACTACGCCAACTATCATGATCCGGAAATCGGACGGGCGCTGGCCGAGATACTGCAGCACAACCGCATCGGGTTTTATGTGCCTGTCGGTCAAGGACTTAGCGGCATGGGACGAATCACGGCGGGCGATCTCAAAGGTGCTCGCCGGGTCGCCAGGCGGAACGTTCGCGTGCTCGCGGACGCTGTTCGGCAAGGCTACACCGTACTGGCGAGTGAACCGGCGGCCGCATTATGCCTGCAGCACGAGTACCCCAATCTGCTCGATAGCGAAGACGCACACCTGGTTGCCCGCCATTCCTACGAAGCCTGTCAGTACCTGTGGTCGCTGCACCAAGAGGATCGTCTGGAGCTCGAATTCGCGCCGATTGATCACCGGATCGTCTACCACCAACCCTGTCACAGCCGGGTACTCGATCGGGAACCGACCGCGGCGAGCTTGATGCGTTTGATCCCCGGCATCGAAGTCGATGTGGTCGGCAAGGGTTGCAGCGGGATGGCCGGCACGTGGGGGCTGCATCGAAAGAATCTTCGCAACAGTTTGCGAATTGGATGGCCCATGATTTCTGCCGTTCGCAAGGCCGTGGATGCGGCACCGGCGACCGAATGTAGCGCATGCAAATTACAGATGGAGCACGGGGGCGATTACTCCGCCGTGCATCCATTGAAATTGCTCGCTCACGCCTATGGGCGGATGCCGCGACCGAATTTACGCGATGACACGTAACTGCCATCGCCGGCCGATCGGTTTCGCAGCGCCCGCGGCGGCGCGAAACTGGCCGAGCCGTGACTCAAGATTTCGGGGGACGGACGTCCTTCGTAGCACCCGCTCCGGTCTGCGAAGCGCGGCGATTTTCACGTTGGATGGCATCGTAGACCTCCTGACGGTGCACCGGGATCGCCTGCGGCGCCTCAATGCCGAGACGAACTTTGTCGCCTCGAATGTCAACGATGGTCACAACCACGTCATCACCAATCATGATGCTTTCGTCGCGGTGTCTGGAAAGGACGAGCATGATGTCCTCGGTTTGCTATTCTAGGGGGAGAATCTATGGGACCAAATTGTTTGGAATCTTGATGCGTTCGGTTCGGCAATCCTTGCCGTGATCTGCATTCCATTGCAACAATCCAACGAGGTCTAAAGTGGCGGCAAAACTGATTGCCTCCGCCTCGTTAAAAGATTGATCGTCTCCCACACTCCCTTTTGTCCACGATCTGCCCAGAAGGTCCGCACTTACCGGTCATGCCGATACTAGGTGTTAGCGGCTCGCGATGCCGCTACGCAAGAATACGACACCCGTTGGCATGAAAGGGTTCATTCTCCGCACAAATGACGAGCATGATGAGGTGCGTGAGCGCTCCTCATTCCCGGTGATGTCGTCGCTCTGACAATCGCCGAGCGAACCGCTAACCGCCAATAACAAACCGTTCGCTTACGCGGCGCGGACCTGCGAAACCGGTAAAGGCGCCACACTCGTCTTGAGCAACGTGGGTAGCGGTTGACGCAGAGGCCGGTCGTCATTGGTGATAACCTGACATCCCAGCCGCCGGTCCAAATTAATTAGCAGCGGAGCACGTAAGTTCGTCGTCAATTTCCCGACGTGACCGGCAACGGTCGTCATCACGTAGACCTCTGCACCGCTACCGAGATGCAGACCCGCTAAATCGCGACGACCAACGTGGACGCGGTAGTCGGGAAAAAACGCCCGCGGGCTGACCACGGCTAATGCCCGGTCCCCTCGCGCTGCGGACTGCAACCAGGCCACTGATTCGTTGTCAGGATCGGGGATCATCGCCCACTGGTGCAGCGATTCCATTCCGACCAGGCCCTGCGGGAAGACGAACAGTTGATCGGCGTTCAGTTCGAGCGTGCCGAAGCGATGTGTGTCAATCCGCATGGCTGGGTTCCGGGTATCAGGGTCTTGCGCGTGATGAAAGTAGCGTTACTCCATTTATCGGCGCAGGTCGCCAGCCGCGATAACCGATTCTAATGAAGAAACCGAAAAAACCGGCATCCCCCATGCCGTCATCAAAATCCCCCTATCTTAACGCTCGCGAACGCCCCCCAGGAGAACGCCTTCAAGGCCGGAGGGTTGCATTTACAAAACGGCCCCTTCGAACTCGCTCTCAGGCAGGAACGCCGCTGCCGATCACAGGGGCTCCGGGGACCTGGAACGGGACATCACCGGCGGCGCGACGAGAGATCACCAAGGAGTGCATCGTGAACGGGTCCGCCCCCGTACACGCGCGCGCCGATTGAGTCACCCTTTCAGCTCGAAAGTAGCTCTGCACCCACCACATCCTGCATGAAGTCAGACTCAATCTTCACGCTCGCGTCTGCCGAATGCAAAACCGAAATGTCCCCGGTTGTTTCGAAAATCACCGCGAGCACCTGATCATAGTTGAGAGCGTTCGCCTCTCGTAATTTCGCAAATACATCTGAGCGAGTAACGTTCGCTTGACGTAGGTTCTCGTCGATGAATTCACCGCCAGCCATCAACAGCATGGGTTCGTTGTCCACAACTCGACTGAACCAAGACACGCGTCGCCGCAAAAAGGCCAGCAGCCATTGCCCGAGGTAGAGACACGCGAGCGAAAATAACCCAAGGGTCAACGCTGGGCTCGGGGAAGAAATCGTGGATGCAAACAATGAACCCACAGCGACCGTCATCGCGAAGTCAGCTGCTGACATCTTCGAAAAACTTCGTAGCCCCGCAAGCCGCGTGAACACCAAAATTGCCACATAGGTCACCACTGCTGATAGCAGTACCATGGCCATGTCGCGGGAATCAGCAAATATCCATTCGCTCTGCATCGTGGCTACCTGACTCAGGGATTATCGAATCGCTAACAGCACCGGAGCGGTGAACATCTCGAAGCCATCGATGGCGACTTCCGACGGGCACCTCCCCGACAATCCACATCCCAGGCTCCAACCTGGGAGTGCTATCACACTTTCAACCGAGCGAATTTCAACTCGTGTGCTGGTATTCATAGGCATGTCGGATGTAGCGACGGTCACGGGCGTAATCCCCTGAATAATCCGCTTGCAACTTCTCGTCCAGGTCTTTGTCCCAGGCGGGGTAGTCCGACCGGTACTGTCGCTGAGCGGCATACCCAAACCGGAACGCTTGTTCGCGATTCTCGAACGCGTCGTCGCTACCAACCATCTGCTTGACGGTATCGTCAACATCTTGATCCATGTCCCGGGCCTCATCCGAGCCAAAATCGGCTTTCGTTTGCTCCCAGTCATTAGCAAACGCCTTCTTGACGCGTTCCCAGGTACTCAATTCGTCGTCGGTTTGCCAGGCGGGTCGGTGGGTTGTGTTGGCCATTGTTGATTCCCTTTTCTGAAGAGGTAAAGTCGATCTTACGCATACGAGCTTTGCGTATGCGAAGAGGTGACTACGCAACTCCTGAGCCAAACCGTTTCTCAGCGATAGAGTTCATGTCCACGCCAACTCCACACGCCGGCCGATGCAACCCAATCTGCATTGGCGGGCTGCTGAGTCTGTCGAAGTTCGACCGGCAATCGTGAGCCCAATGCCAACAGGCAACGGGAAACTCGCGCCACCCGGCCGATTACGCGACTCGGCGCATTCAATCCACAGCCCCATCGCGACTCTACTTTCAAATAGCAGGACCACAAGCAATTGTGAGCGATGGGAAGTCAGCACGGCTGATTTGATATCAACCAGCAAAAACGAGCTCTTCCTCGCTCATCCGACCGAAGCGTACGTTTTGTGTGAGGGGACATCGGTAGCGATCACAAATGAGTAACCCAGATCGCAATGTTCGCCAGAACGTGGATTCCACCCGTTTTGCGACCGTAGCGACATTTGCCGTAGCGACTCGCAGCGAAGTAGGCTTCCGCCGGATCGCGTTGCGAAGCCGGCGTGTCGCTGGAGGTCTCTGAGTTAGATGGACTTCTCGCTCGGGACAATGGTCCCAAGCTACGAATCCAGATTAACCGAGCTCGTGGAATTCAACTCAGCTGGCAGATCGCGTCGAAGACGCCGTCCGCACTCTGCATCCCATCGACCGCACGGACGAGGTTCTGGCGTTCGTAGTGGACCAGAAGCGGGGCAGTTCGCTCCTCGTAAATCTCAAACCGTTCGCGGATGAATTCCGGAGAATCATCGCTACGCTGGCCACTTTGGGACCGCTGAGAGAGTCGTTGCATCAATTCAGAGACCTCGACCACTAGATGAAACACGTGATCAAGCTGCTGCGAACGCTCACGCAACACCGCATCAAACGCCTGCGCCTGCACCAGCGTCCGGGGAAATCCATCGAGCAAGTAACCGCGGCGACAATCCTCCGCGCCGAGTCGCTCGGCGATCATCGTCATGATGAACTCATCGGGAGCGAAGTGCCCGCGATCGATGCGTGAGTGAATGTCTCGCCCCGCCTCGCGGTCAAGCGAGCGAAGCATCTCACCGGTACTGATGTGCGGAACTCCGAGGTGAACACTCAATCGCTCACACTGAGTGCCCTTACCAGATCCGGGCGCACCGATGAAAATAATTCTCACAACTGAGTCGTCCCCACTGGGAGCTCTAGACAACCGGTGCCGTACCGCCGCCAGCCCCTTCGAGCAGACCGCGATAGTTACGCATCACCAAGTGACTGTCAATTTTCTGGACCAAATCGAACGCGACACTGACCGCGATCAACAGCCCCGTCCCGCCGTAGAAGCCTGCGATCGAGTAAGGCACACCGAGCGATCCGTAAACAATCGTCGGAACGATCGCGATCAGACCGAGGAACGCGGCACCTACGTAGGTGATACGCACCATAACCTTTTCCAAGTAATCCGTTGTGCGGCGGCCCGGACGATAGCCTGGAATGAACGTGCCACTCTCTTTCAGGTTATCACTCATTTCCTTCGGGTTGAACGTAATCGCCGTCCAGAAGTAGCAGAAGAAGAAAATAAGCGCGACGTAGAGCAGGTTAAAGAAGTAAGACGTTTGGTCACTCAGAGTCAGACTGACGGTATTCAAAGCTCGGAACAAGGTTCCTGAGGAATCGAAGCGGCCCGCCAGGAAACTAAAGAACACGCCGGGGATCATCAGCAAACTGCTGGCGAAAATGATCGGCATCACGCCGGCTTGGTTGATCCGCAGTGGCAGGAATTGACGTGTACCACCGTAAACCCGCCGGCCTCGTGTGAACTTCGCAGACTGCGTGGGTATCTTCCGCTGACCCAACGTGATGAAAACAACACCAAAGACCACGACAACGAATAGCACGACCAGAATAATGAGCGTCTCGATCCCGACATCACCCTTCGACAGGCCAGTCAACTGGGGTTTCATCCCCGAGACCAACTCAAAGAGCGCCTTGGGCATCTGAGCCAAGATGCCTGCCATGATCAGAAGGCTGATCCCATTGCCGATACCGTACTCGTCGATCTGCTCACCCAACCACATCAGGAACACGGTTCCCGTCGTCATCGTGAGGACAGCGACAATCTGCCAGCCAAAATAGAGTTGCTGGTCAGCGTTCATGAAGCTCGGATTGATATTGCTGGTCCCATCGGCACCCGCCATCAGCATGAACTTCAGATACATATAGCTCTGCACAAGGCAGATCAGGACGGTCAGGTAACGCGTATACTCGTTGAGTTTCTTGCGTCCTGCCTCGCCTTCCTTCTTCAGGTCTTCGAGCGGCTTATAGACGCTACCCAACAACTGGAAGATGATCGACGCGGAGATATAGGGCATGATGCCGAGACCAAAGATGGTCGCCTGTCGCAGGTCACTGGCAGCAAAAACGCTGACCTTTTGCAGGAAATCGGCAGCACCGCCACCGGCGGCATCCTCGAGGTTCGTTGCGATCATCGGCAACGGGATGTGAAACCCAATGCGATAAACAGCAAGTAGCCCGATCGTCAGCAAGATCTTCTTGCGGAGTTCGGGTATCGAGAAAATGATTCGGAGCTTTTCGAACATCGATCCGTCCGTCGTCGAGCGTTGGAGGGGGAAGTGAGGCGTAGTACGCCGAGGAGTCTAGCGATCGACAGCGATCAACACGAGAGCGGTTTCCAGAACCAACGATCTTCGTTGCCAGAAAATCAACTAGGCCCCGACGCGTCAACATCCAGGCCTGTCTGATCATCTCGTGAGCCTGAGCGTGCAAGCCCGGAGACTGGCACCGCTGCCCGATACCTACGGGCAGGCGGCTCACTTGGATGGAAACATTCGCTCCAGTCGCTACGAATTAGGCGTTTGCCTTCTTCAAGTCTGCAACACGTTCATCCGGGGTGCGCTTGGCTGGGATCTTATCGATCGTCCCACCCGCCGCGGTGATCTTGTCCTCAGCGGTCTTGCTGAACCGGTGTGCACGAACGGTGAGCTTCTTGGTGATTTCGCCATCGCCGAGGATCTTGACCTCGTCAAAGGTACCCTTGGCAACATTCTTTTCAGACATCGCTTCGAGGGTGACCGTATCGCCATCGTTGAAGATTTCATTCAACCGAGCGACGTTGACCGCGAACACGGTAACGGACCACTTGTTATTGAAACCACGTTTCGGGATGCGGCGGAACATCGGCATCGCACCGCCCTGGAAGTTAGGCTTGCGGCTGTAACCGCTGCGGCTCTTGTGTCCCTTGTGCCCCCGACCAGAAGTCTTGCCGGTGCCGCTACCAGGGCCACGGCCGATACGTTTTCGATTGCGGTGCTTCGTGATTCCGCGATGGATGTCGTTGAGTTGCATAGTAACGATAGTGAGTTGGGAGGACTGAGGGATGAGACAATCTCTCGCTCAACATCCTTCTGATAAAAATGAGCTTCGAACCGATCCAACCCGCGAGCGAACCCGCGACAAGCGCCGTCGGCTCACGGCGTACAGCGGCCTAGGCCTCGATGAGTTCTTCGGGAGTCAATCCACGAAGAGCAGCGATTTGTTCGCGTGTCCGCAACTTACTCATCGCGTCGAGTGTTGCCTTGACCAGCGTCACCGGGTTATTGGTACCGTAAGACTTGGTGAGAATATCGTGAATACCGCTCGCTTCGCAAACGGCCCGCACGGCTTGGCCGGCGATAATACCCGTACCAGCACCCGCGGGGATCAGAAGCACCTTAGCGGCACCGAAATGGCCCCACACCTGGTGCGGGATGCTGCCGTTGACGAGCGGTACTTCGATCATGCTTCGCGAAGCTTGCTTGGTCGCCTTCTGAACGCTCGGTGGCACTTCATTGGCTTTGCCGTATCCCCAACCCACACGACCGTTGGTATCGCCGACGACGACCATGGCGGCAAAACTAAACCGGCGACCGCCTTTGACGACCGCGGCACAGCGTTTAATCTTCACAATCCGGTCGACCAGACCGCTTTCCAAAGCAGGTTCTTCTTTTTTGCTGCGTCGGCTATTGCTGCGTGAGTTACTCATTGTGGCAAATAATCTGCTGAAAGGGTTGCAGAAGGCGGCATTTGGCCGACTGCTATTTTTGAGTGGGAATGGCGTTGGTAAACTTAGAACTGAAGACCGGCTTCACGAGCGGCTTCGGCGAATGCCTTCACACGACCATGATATTTATTGTGGCCGCGATCGAGCTGAGCGGTTTTAACACCCGCTTCGGCGGCTCGCTCTGCCACGAGTTTACCAACCATTGCCGCCGCGTCACAGTTGCCACCCGCCTTCACTTGGTCGCGGATGCTCTTATCACGCGTGCTCGCACTCACAATCGTTGTGCCCTGCTCGTCGTCGACGACCTGGCAAGCGAAGTGCTTGAGCGAACGGTGAATGCACAGTCTTGGTTGACTAGCATCACCACGCAATTTGTTACGAACGTGATGGCGACGGCGAAGTCGCCTCGACTGAATCTTCTTGTTTTTATCCATGACGATGCACCGATGATTGTGATTATTTGGTAGCGGACTTGCCGGGCTTGATCTTGACGTATTCGCCTTGGTAGCGAACGCCCTTGCCCTTGTACGGTTCGGGCTTACGCAGCGAGCGAATTTCAGCAGCGAACTGCCCCACCCGTTGCTTGTCACAGCCTTGAACGACCACGTGTGTTTGATCGGGGCAGGTGACCGTTAAATCAGCCGGAATTTTGCGATGAAGTTCGTTCGCGAAGCCGACCCGGAGCTGCAACACGTCGCCGTTAATCGCGGCCAGGTAACCGACGCCGACAATCTCCAGCTTCTTCTCATAACCCTCCATCACACCGGTGACCATGTTGGCCAAAAGTGCGCGTGTCAAGCCATGGAATTCTCGAGAGGGACGAGTGTCATCCGCACGTGTGACCGTCACCTCGTTGCCATCGCCATCGACGCTCACGGAAACTTCGGGGCGGTGCGTGAACGTCAACTTACCTTTGGGGCCTTCGACGTTGAGCGTGCGGTCATTGACCGCAACCGTCACGCCGGCAGGGATCGCGATGGGCTTTTTACCGATGCGGCTCATGGCTGATTCGCTTGAACAAACTGGGAATGTGGGAGGATCACCTCGAATCGACCGAGGTGTGAAAAACTAAAACGCAAGGGTCTCAGGACACTTCACAGAGAACTTCGCCACCGATTTTCTCGCGGCGAGCTTCCCGGTCACTGACAACACCCTTGCTGGTGCTGATAATGCGAATTCCGAGACCGCCGAGTACCGGACGCAGTTCTTTACTGCGTGAGTACATCCGACGTCCAGGCTTACTGAGTCGCTTGATCGTTTGAATCACGCGTTCGCCGTTGGGGCCGTATTTAAGCTCCAAACGCAGCGTCTTACATGGCTCGGTGTCTTCCTCTTTCCAGTCCCAGATGAAGCCTTCTCGCTTCAGGACGTCGGCCAAACCGCGTTTCACGCGACTGGCAGGAATGTCAACATAGGGCCGTTCAACACGCACCGCGTTACGGATTCGTGTGAGCATATCGGCAATTGGGTCGGTCATCATAGCTGTGGGTTCCCTTGTATTGTTTCCAAACTCACCAACTGGCCTTACGCACGCCGGGGATCAACCCGATGTTCGCATTCAGGCGAAAACAAATCCGGCACAAACCGAATTTGCGATAGACCGACCGCGGACGACCACAATAGTTGCAGCGGTTTTCTTTCCGTGAGGAAAACTTTGGCGTGCGAGCCGCCTTGGCGATTTTGGATTTGCTTGCCACGAAAGGACCTGCGGTGAACGGAGCGGGCGGCAAAGCCCATTTGGGAAACGTAACGGTGATGTTGGTTAAAGTGAACGAATCACTGACTCTGCGTTTTAAGCAGCGCCGGTTTTTTCTTTGGGCTGTTTGAACGGCATTCCAAAGTGCTCGAGCAACGCTCGGCCTTCGTCATTGGTTCGACCCGAGGTAATGATACTGATGTTCATGCCCTGCTGCCGCACAAATTTGTCTGGATTCAGCTCGGGAAACACGAGTTGCTCATTCAGGCCCAGCGTGTAGTTACCGCGCCCGTCAAATGCGTTGCGATTGATTCCGCGAAAGTCACGGACCCGTGGCAAAACCACGGAGATCAGACGATCGAGGAACTCATACATACGTTGGCGACGGATCGTCACCATGCAGCCGATCGGCATGCCTTCCCGCAGTCGGAACGTGGCGATCGACTTGCGAGCGAGCGTCAGAACGGGCTTTTGACCGGCGATCTGAGTCATCGACTCGTATGCCATGTCAAGAACCTTCTTGTCCGCAACAGCGGCACCCACACCCATGTTCAGCGTGATTTTCTCAAGCCGGGGGATCTGGTGAACGTTGGCGAAACCGAACTGCTCTTTCAAGGACTCCCGAATGGATTCCTCGTAGCGAGCTTGCAATCGTGGTTTGGTAGTGGACATGGAGGCGTTCGCGCCGATGTGATGAAACGTTGGGAATTAAAATTGAATGTCGCTGCCGGAAGATACGGCAACCTGGAACTTTACTTCGCTGCTCGGCTTGATTTGGCGGGTGAAACCTGGCCCAAACTCGCACCACTCTTTTTGGCGAAACGTTCTTTACTGCCGTCTTCGAGATATCGCAAACCGATTCGACTGGGGCTACCAGAGGTCGGGTCCACGATCATCACGTTGCTGGCACAGATCGGCATCTCTTTGCTGAGACGACCGCCCTGAGGGTTCTTTTGGCTTTGACGAACGTGCTTCCAAACCTTGGCGGCACCTTCGACGATCACCTTTTTGGCATCACGATCGATCTTGATGATTTTCCCCTTGTGCCCTTTATTGGCACCGGAAATCACGATCACTTCGTCATTAATTCGGAAATTCATTTTGTTTGCTTCTAGCAATTTGCGACTAGCTGTGTTTTGGTCTCGGTTGAAATCTCGCTCAGACGACTTCGTTGGCCAAGCTCACAATTTTTGTGAACTTGTGCTCACGAAGCTCTCTTGCGACAGCACCGAAAATTCGCGTACCACGAGGATTGCGATCCTTGTCAACCAACACGACGGCGTTGGAATCGAACCGGATGTAGCTTCCGTCGGCCCGGCGAGTTGGCGTCTTGGTACGCACGATGACCGCACGCACAACCGCCTTCTTTTTCACTTCACTACCGGGAATCACGCTCTTGACGCTGCAAACGATCACGTCACCGACCGTTGCGAACCGCCGACGACTTCCGCCGAGCACCTTGATGCACATCACCTGACGAGCACCGGTGTTGTCCGCGACGTCAAGCCGAGTTTCTTGTTGGATCATTTAATTTACTTCAACGACAAATAGATGGTTACCGACGCTTCTCTGAATTACGAAGCATCGCCTGAGGGAGCTTCGCCCGCATGTGCGGCTTCGATCGTTTCACTTTCCGCAGCATTGATCGCTTCTTTACGCGCCGCACGAAGAGCCACGACGTCGACTGCCGTGCTCTTTTCGAGCACTCGCACAAGCCGCCAGCGTTTCAGCTTGCTCAATGGCTCGGACTCGATGATCTCCACGCGATCCCCAACACCCGACTCGTTGTCTTCGTCATGGACGTGACAAACAGTTCGACTGCGTAGGTATTTCTTGTACTTCGGATGTTGGACCACACGATTGATTTCGACGCGACGCGTCTTATTCATCTTGTCGCTGGTGACGACTCCGGCTAACACGCGTTTAGGCATGACGTTTCGGACAATTCAATTGGAAGGGGTGTACTGGCGAGGCCGCGAGGGCCTCGGTGGTTATTCGGTGGCGACGCACGCCCACACTTATGCGGACTGCGACGCTGTCGTTCGCTGGGTTTGAATCGTTTTGATCCGAGCGATCAGCCGACGATTCTTGCGGATTTCACTGGGCGTATTGAGCCGCTCGGACTGCGATTGAAATCGCAGCCGAAACAGAATTTCCGCCGCTTCTTTCGCAGTCGCTTCGAGCTGCTCATCGCTCATTTCGTGAAGTTCAGTCAATGATGTCATCGTTCAACAAACGAAAGGGGAATGATATATAGTCAATTCGGTTTCGGATCGAAATGATCACTCAGACAGTACGTCGAGCGACAAAGCGAACCTTCACTGGCATCTTGCTAGCCAACCGTGCAAAACAAACCTTAGCTTGCTGCTCGGTGACACCGCTGAGTTCGTATAAAATGGTCCCTGGCTTGACGACAGCGGCCCAAAAGTCAGGCTCCCCCTTGCCCTTACCCATCCGAGTTTCCAGTGGTGTGCTGGTTACCGATTTATCTGGGAAGATGCGAATGTAGAGCTTGCCTTCGCCGCGAACGTATTGCTGGGCTGCGATCCGGCCGGCTTCGATCGTCGTTGCTTTGATCCATCCGGCATCCAGTGACTGGATTCCGTAATCGCCAAAAACGACCGTATTGCCGCGAGTCGCATTACCTTTTATACGACCTCTTTGGCTTTTTCGATGCTTGACCCGTTTGGGCATCAACGCCATCGTTGTCGTCTCCGTAAGTACCTTGATTAATCCACACCTGAATCCCGATGTGCCCCTGTGGCGTCATCGCTTCAGTGACTCCGTAATCGATCTTTGCTTGCAGTGTGCTCAGCGGAATCGATCCGGCGCTTTGTTTCTCACGTCGAGCCATTTCTGCTCCGCCGAGCCGGCCCGCCATTTGGATCTTGATGCCTTTCGCACCCGCATCCATCGTCTGCTCTAACGAGCGTTTCATCGTCCGGCGGAAACTCGATCGTTTCGCCAGTTGTTGAGCGATATCCTCGGCAACCAATTGAGCCTGCAGCTCTGGCCGACCGACTTCTTCGACTTTCAAATTGATCCGGCGACCGACCAGGTTCTGCAATTCAGCCTGGAGAATTTCAATCTCCTGACCCTTCTTGCCGATGATCAGACCGGGACGAGCGACGAACAGCATGACGCGAACTTCATCGCGTGTCCGCTCGATCTCGATGCGATCGATGCCCGCCGCTTTGTATTGTGTCTTCTTGGGATGCTTCGTGATGAAATCACGAATCTTCTTGTCCTCGACCAACAGGGCTGCATAGTCCTGCTTGGAAGCGTACCAACGACTCGCCCAGCCGCGGGTAACGCCGAGACGAAAAGCGATCGGATTGACTTTTTGACCCATGGTGAACTCTCTAAATTTCGTCGATGTGTGTCAAACCGACATGAATGTGACTAGAACGCTTCTTAATCATGAATGCCATCCCGCGAGCTCGCGGACGAATTCGCTTGAACATTGGACCGCCATCGACGCGAACGTCTGTGACCACCAACTCTTCGATCCGGAAACCACTACCACTATTTTGGTCGGGGTCCTGAGCGTTACCGACGGCACTCTTGATCACTTTTTCGAGCATCCGTGCACCGCGTTGCGGCTGATACTTAAGCGTATCAAGCGCTTCGTCGGCGAACATCCCCCGAACCATGTTGGCCACCAGACGCACTTTTTGTGCGCTGATGTGGGCATTCTTGTGATGTGCGTTGAACTGAGACATGTTTACGAACTCCTAAGCTTATCGCTTGCCTTTACCGCCGTGGCCCCGGAAAGTCCGGGTCGGTGAGAACTCACCGAGTTTGTGACCGACCATATCCTCGGTCACCAACACCTTCAGGTGCTGACGCCCGTTATGAACCATGAATGTCACATTGACAAACTCGGGGACAATAGTGCAGGCACGTGACCACGTTTTGATCGGTTCACTCGAACCGGTCTCAGCCGCCTTTTGGACCTTGAAAAATAACTTGGGGTCAACAAAGGGACCCTTCTTACTGCTTCGACTCATGATTGATTCTCAGACGTTTGCTGGCCGGCCTACTTGTGAAGTTTCAATTGACCGTATCGACGACTCTTACGACGACGAACGATCGACGAGTTGCTCGGCTTACGCTTCTGACGCGTTGCTCCGCCCTTGGCGCTCTTGCCCTGCGGGCTGACCGGATGACGACCACCCTTGGTACGACCTTCACCACCACCGTGCGGGTGATCAACCGGGTTCATGGCAGTACCGCGAACATGAGGCCGACGCCCCATCCAACGAGCACGACCTGCTTTACCGATGACAACCTTCATGTGGTCGTTATTGCCGACCTGGCCAACCGTTGCACGGCAGACACTTGGCACCCGCCGCACTTCGCCGCTGGGCAACAATAACTGAGCCCAATCTGCTTCCCGTGCCTGCAGGGTAGCTTGCGTGCCAGCCGAACGGCACATCACTGCACCACGACCTGCTCGCATCTCAATACAGCACACCGAGGTGCCCAATGGAATGTTCTTTAGCGGCAAACAATTGCCGAGCGTCGGTGCCGCATCGGGACCGTTCTCGAGCCGATCACCAGCCTTAATGCCTTGCGGAGCAACGACATAAAGCTTTTCGCCATCAGCGTACTTCAACAATGCGATGCGAGCGGAGCGATTAGGGTCATACTGCACGGATTCAACCATACCCACCACGCCATCTTTGACGCGACGGAAGTCGATTACCCGGTACATCTGCTTGTGACCACCGCCACGATGCCGTGCCGTGATCTTGCCCTGGTTGTTCCGACCGCCCGTCTTGCGTTTAGGACGCAACAGCGACCGCTCGGGCGAGTAGCCCTTGGTCAAATCCTTAAAGTCACTGACCGACGCATTACGTCGACCTGCGCTCGTCGGTTTGTATATTCGAATGCCCATGAAATTTAGCTTCTAGCAGTTAGCGATTAGCGTTTGGCTTATTGGGTACGGTAAGTTTATGTGGTTATTGTCAGCAGCAGGGCGATCACTCGAAAGAGCGAACACTCACCGCCAACCGTTAAAAGAAGTCGATACGATCGTCGCTGTGCAACTGCACAATCGCCTTCTTCCAATCATTCGTCCGACCCATGCGATTACGAAAGCGACGGAACTTGCCCTTGCGGGTCTGCGTTCGCACGCCGGTAACCTTCACACCGAACAAAGTCTCGACGGCAGCTCGCACGTCGATCTTGGTTGCGTCACGATGAATCTGAAACGCGTACTGATTATTTCGCGAGGCGCGGTGAACGCCCTTCTCTGTCACAAGCGGACGCAACAGAACTTGATGCGGCTCGAGCTTGACAGTTCGCTCAACGGGTTTGGGGGGCTGAATATGTGCCATGATTTTCCTTTCGACAGTTGACTGGGTGTGCGGAACGAAACCCGCTCACGCCAACTTAGCCGACGGCCTCCTCGGTTTGATTATCGCTCGAGCCAACACCAGCAAAAGTGCCGTCCTTGACTTTATCGAGAGCCGCGGTTGTGAACAAAACCTTCTTGGGCGTCAGCACCGAAAGAGCATTAAGCTGGCGAACCGGCTCAACACGAACACCTTCGATATTACGGCCGCTCTTGTAAATCACTGCATCGTCGCCCGATGTCGCGACCAAAGTCGTCACACCCTCGAGCCCGAGACTGCGAAGCACAGTTGCCATTTGGCTGGTTTTCGGCGACTCGATGCCAAAACTGTCGATCAACACGATTTCGCCATCATCAATCCGCGAACGAATCGCCATTCGCGTCGCCAACTTGACAGCCTTCTTGGGATGCCGGTAGCTGTAATCACGCGGCTTAACGGTGCGTGCAACACCACCACCACGACGAACATTCGTCCGCTTCGAACCAGCACGAGCATTGCCCGTCCCTTTCTGGCGGTACATCTTCTTATTAGTACCACTGACCTGGCCGCGGGTGCGAGTATTATGCGACCCTTGACGACTGTTCGCCTGATACATCACCACAACGTCGTGCAGCAACTGCTTACTAACGCGATCAGCGATCAGAGTGGTGTCGATTTCGTACGTGCCGACTTCTTTGCCCGACGCGTCTAGAACTGGAATGGTTGCCATTTTTTTCGCCCTCAGACTTTATTGGTTTGACGGATCGAAACGAATCCGCCGTTAGGGCCAGGTACTGCACCACGAACGAGCAGCAGATTATTTTCCGTATCGACACTCACCACTTGCAGATTGCGAGTCGTGATCCGTGCGTTGCCATACTGGCCAGGCATCTTCTTGCCCTTAAAGACACGACTAGGCGAAGCACTCATGCCCGTACCACCAGCGTGACGGTGACATTTCTTAACACCGTGAGTCGCCCGTTGACCGGCGAAATTGTGCCGCTTCATGACACCCGAGAAACCGCGACCCTTACTGGTGCCGGTAACATCGACGGCCTTAACGTCCGCAAACTGCTCAACTGTCAACGCGTCGCCAACAGTGGCGGAATCGACAGGACCGCGGAACTCACGGACAAAACGCTGTGGTTCACAATCAGCTTTAGCGGAAACTTCAACGCCAGCTGCAACACGAGCCTTCGACCGCTTGCTCTCGATCGAAGCGACTTGGCCACGCTCACTACGAGCAGCCAGTCGACGGGGCTTGTCCTCAAACCCTAGCTGAACCGCTTCATAGCCGTCCCGCTCTTTACTGCGAACCTGCAGCACGTGGCAGGGCCCAGCCTGCACAACAGTGACCGGGACAGCGGTGCCGTCCTCGAGGAAGACTTGAGTCATCCCCACTTTGCGGCCTAATATGGATGGTAACATAACAATTCCTGCCCGCCGTTTCAGCGGCGAGCTACCTGAAAGTTCGCTAGGAGTTCCGGGACCGCCCGGCGATTCGACTGAAGACCCTCGCACTAACGAGCAGCCTCAAACGCTATCACCGAAGCTTCCGACCATACGGAAAACTGTAACTACAAAAGTAATGAACTAACCCAACGCCAACGGCTGACGAAGGGACCTGACTCAAACACGCTCCGGCGGAAAACAGACCGCAAGAGAACCGGCTAAACACTCGCCCACAAAAAGTGAGCTGGCGAGAGATCCATGAGTGGCGTGCCTAGGAGAGCATAGCTCATCCAGCTCAAGCGACCCGCGACTCTCGCGACTGACCAGATCAGCGGGCGGACGCCTTGATCTTAATGTCAACCCCAGCCGGTAGACTGAGTTTATTCAACGCTTCAATGGTCTTGGCCGAAGCCTGGACAATGTCTACCAAACGCTTGTGCGTACGGATCTCAAATTGCTGACGAGCCTTCTTATTCACAAACGGACTCGAGAGCACTGTGTACCGCTCAATGCGGGTCGGCAGTGGAATCGGACCATGAACAATGCTCGCGGTCGCTTTCACCGTATCGACAATGTCACGCGCGCTCTGATCCAGAACTGCATGGTCGTATGCTTCCATACGAATGCGAATAATTTCACTGGCACCAGTTGACACGATCGAGACCTATCTTCTTTGACGGCGAACACGAGATCCACCGCAACAAACCAATTTGCTGCGAGGAGGCGAGAATGTACGGGCGGGAGCAAGAATCGTCAACGGGTTCTGGGGAATTGATTGAAAATTTATATTCCCAATTCTCAGACAGCCTGGCGACCAATTTGCCCACCCAACAGTAACGCAAAAAACAAAACCCGACGAACCGGTGAGCGGCGACATTTCGCCCCTCGCTGGCATGCCGGGTTTTCAACACCCACCCACATGCGTGGATTTCATGGCAACAAAAAGACCTGCAATTTGCGGCAGCCATGAGCACCTAACACGAGGGATTGTTCGATATCGGCGGTTTTACTCGGCCCAGACACAAAAACTCCAAAGCCGGGCGCAGGCGTCCCAATCCGCGCATACGCTTGATGCATCTGATCCACCAACTCCGCGCGGGAAACGACAATCGCGAGGTACTGGGCGATAAAGATCATCACCCGGTGCGGTAATGTCGCCCCATCGATCCAAATCGATCCGTTTTCGGCGACACCGAACTCGCCTCGCACAATTGTCCAGTCTAGCGAAGCGAGCGTGTGTGGATCGTCGATAGCCGTCAAGTCAACAGTGGGCGCGACAGCCTCAGGGACGGTCGATGCAATCCGCTCGGCGGATCGAAACTCGTCCAAACCACCGAGAATCTCCGCGATTTCCTGACACGATTCCACCCGGTGCGACTGACCACCGACCTGGCCTAGGGTCTGCTCGAAGTGAGCCACGGGATCGTCGAAATGAATCAGTTGGCGAGGGTCCACCGACGACAAAGCCGGCGCGTCGACGGTCCGGCCACGCAATCGATCGAGAATCACCTGGCGGCTGTGCGACTCTTCCGTGGCGGCGGTTGGGTTACTCATTTCGTTTTCTCCAGCTTCGTGTCGGTTCGATTTTCTGCATACCAGGCCCGAAAGCTCTGCCGCGGCGGTTGCGGCAGATCGCGGTCAATCGCCCATTCATTGAGCCGATTGTGCGTCAACGCCTTGGGGAGCATGCGAAGTGCCGCGCGGCCTGTGTAGCCCGCGAAGGAAAAGAGCTTGGGGTGCTGAAACAGGATCGAGGCCACCTTCATACCCATTCGTTTGTTCCACGCCAGCAGCCGCTTACCAACGAGCACTTTTCGCCAGGCGAGCAACTGGTGATGCAGCGGAATTTTGACGGGGCACACATCGGTGCAAGATCCACACAGACTGCATGCGTACGGCAAGCTCTTGTGGAGTTTTGGCTCGCGGGCGGGCCCCAGCACGCTGCCGATCGGCCCGGGCACAGTCGCGTTGTAGCTATGCCCACCACTGCGCCGGTAGACCGGGCACGTGTTCATGCAGGCACCGCAGCGAATGCAGTTGAGTGAATCGCGAAACGTGTCACTGTCGCGTATTTGAGAACGCCCATTGTCGACCAACACGATGTGCAGCTCGCTGTTTTCATCGCGTGGACCGTGAAAATGCGATGTGTAGCTGGTGATCGGCTGCCCGGTAGCACTCCGGGCCAATAACCTCGTGAACACGCCGAGATCCTCAAATCGCGGCAGCATCTTTTCGATACCCATGCACGCAATGTGGACCCGCGGCAGCGAGACCCCCAAGTCGGCATTGCCCTCATTCGTACAAACGACAATCCCGCCCGTGTCAGCAATCGCAAAGTTGACGCCCGTGATGCCCACCTCGCCATCGAGAAACTTGCCCCGCAAATGACCGCGTGCCGCCTCGGTGAGCACCTGCGGGTCAGACTCACCCGCACGGGTGCCCAGATACTTGTGAAACGTCTCGCCGACCTCTTCCTTCTTGATGTGAATCGCCGGCAACACGATGTGACTGGGGTGCTCACCTCGCAACTGCACGATTCGCTCACCCAAATCCGTGTCAACAACGTCAATTCCATTCTCGATCAAGTACTCATTGAGACCGCATTCCTCGGTCAGCATGGACTTGCTCTTGATGATCCGATGCGCGTTGCTTTTCCGCAGCAATTCGAGCACGATTCGATTGTGCTCGGCCGCGTCGGCGGCCCAGTGCACGACGGCTCCCATCCGCGTCGCATTGGCCTCAAACTCCTCTAAATAGTCACCCAAATTGGCGATGGTGTGCTGTTTGATCGCCGATGCTTGCCCGCGTAAATACTCCCATTCGGGCAGCGACTGGGCCTGCCGATCTCGCTTGACGCGAACAAACCACAACGCGTCATCGTGCCAGTGCGAACGGGGGACGTTATTGACGAAATCCCTGGCGGCCTGAGGGTGATCGACGATAGGAAGGGAAGCGGACATGAGGAGTGGAAGAGTGGGAGGAGTGGGAGAATGGGAACCTCGAATGCAGACGCACGCCGCTCGTCATCCGGGAGGGATAACGAGTCATTCGCCGCGTCTTGCGTTAGCGCATTGACGCTCACGCTAATTCGTCGCTAATTCGCGGCCGGCAAGGACTTGGGCGATGTGCATGACTCGCATCGGCATCTTGCGGCGGCTAATCAAACCCTGCATATGCATCAGACAGCTCATGTCCCCTGCAATCATAACCTCGCTGCGGGCGGCGATGTGGTCCTGGACCCGATCGACACCCATCGCGACGCTGGTCTCTCGCTCAGTAACCGCAAACGTGCCGCCAAAACCACAGCACTCATCGGCCCGCGTGATCGGCATGATTTCGACGTCGTCGAGCGATTCGAGCAACGTTCGCAGGAGATTTTCGCGCGGTGTCTGTTCCTCGCTGCACGGCCCCAGTCGCAATTCACGCAGTCCATGACAACTCGCATGGATGCTGACCTTGTGCGGGAATCGCCCCTCGATCTTGCGCACCCCCAGCCGCTTGACCAGGAATTCGCAGAGCTCGAAGGTCGAATCGCGGACCTGGATGTACTTCTCGTCGTCGGGAGCAAAGAAGTCACCATAGTGATTGCGAATCATCGATGCGCAGCTCCCCGACGGACACACCACGGCATCGTAACCCGAAAACATGTCCACGAACTTCCGCGCCACCGGCGCGGCATCCGCCGAACACCCCGTGTTGGCCATCGGCTGACCGCAACAGGTTTGCGAGGGTGGGAAGTGGACAGTGACGCCCTGGGCCTCGAGCAGTTCGAGCGTCGCGATCGCGACGTCGGGAAAAAACTGATCGATATAGCAGGGAACGAACAGAGCAACGTTCATGTAGCGAGCCGGAATCTCGGTGACCAAAGGTGCAGTTGTTTGCCAGCCAGCATGAACGGATCAGGGCCGCGCCGCAAGTCATGCGGCGCCGGAAGGAGCACGTCGGTGAACGCGTCCGCCCCCAACGAGCTCGTCCAGGATCCGATTGGGCGGTCAATCCCGATAGCGATTATCGAGGCGAACGATTGCACCTGCCTTTGCCTGGCTATCAGTTGCAAAGCGGCGACGACTTGATTACTGCGGTAGTAGATCTTGTTGAAGCTCCTCCTCACGGCACGGATCTTTAATGAACAAGATCCACTACCGCATCGCCGATCACGTAATCGAGGCCTTAAAAATGGATTCGATCGAACGGTCGAGTGTTTCGTCAAACTGTTGATCGGATTGGTCGGCATGTAGATTTTCCGCCAACGCACGCGAGAAACTGGCGATGACGCCCTGTTGGCGGCTGAGCCTGACGTCGGCCTCTTCGCGAGAATAGCCGCCCGATAGAGCGACCACTTTCAGGATGTTCCGGTGCGCGACGAGTGACTCGTAGTGATTATCGATCTCCGGCAGTGTCAATTTCAGCATCACCACGCGATCGGACGGTAAACTATCGAGTTTTTGCTGGAGGGCGTCCCGTAGCAATCCTTCCGCTTCGCGTTTCTCGGGGCAATGGATATCGATCTCGGGTTCGATAATCGGCATCAACCCAGCATCCATGATCTGCGCCGCGACGTGGAACTGCTGATCCACGACCGCCTCGATTCCAGACGGGTTCGCATGCCGAATCACCGACCGCATTTTAGTGCCGAAGACGGGCTGCTGTTTCGCCTTGGCCAGACTGTTGGCCAAGGTCGGTATCGGCTTCATCAACTGCACCCCGTCGGCTTCGTCGGCGAGTCCATGATCGATTTTCAAGAAAGGCACGATACTCTTGACGGTCCAAAGATAGTCGCCCGTGCGTTGGGAGGCGATTTTGCGATCGAGTGTATCCTCGAACAAAATGGCGCCGACGATCCGGCTAGAGTTAAAACTGTTGGCTGTGATGATGCGTGTGCGCATCTCGTGCACCACCTGAAACATTTCGTCTTCGTTGCTCCAGGCGTTTTCGTCGATGCCGTACGCAGCCAATGCCTTGGGCGTACTGCCACCACTTTGATCCAGGGCGGCGATGAAGCCAGGCCGGTTACGAATGACTTCGAACTGTTCGTCGTAAACGCTCATCAGTAATTTCGCTCTATTGAGGGGACGGACTCAGGCATTCGACAAATTGGTTCGCGTGAGCGGGCTACTCATCGTGTTTCCTCTGTCGTTTACCTAACAACATGCTCTCATTGTAACGACTCATCGCCGGGGCATTTCGGATAGAATGGCGACAGTCCGCTCAAAACGCGCAAGTCGCAGAAACGTCGGTTGGGTTCATCAGCCTTCGAACCCTCACGCCCACTCTCATCTCGGTTTCAACATGTACATCCACTCACGCTTTTTGCTGCTGACACTTGGGTTTTGTATGCTGAGTTCGGTGGCCGTTCGGCCCGCGTCCGCCCAGAGCCCCCCAGCGTCTGCATCATCGCCGCTGCCGATGGCAACAGTCGATGATTCAGCGGACCAACGACTGGCGTATATGAAACAAAGTGGTGCCATGTATGAGGTCACTTTAGGCGACGATCAAACCGCGACGTTCCGCCCCGATCCCGTGTTGCGGTTCACCAATCCCGTCAGCGGCGTGGTCGATGGAGGGCTGTTCATCTGGCAGAGTAACGAGGGCAGGCCGGTTGCCATTGCGCAGTTTTTCATTGCTCCCGGAACGGATCAATTGTGGATTCACGAATTCCAATCACTGGCTGAGCAACCACTCGAATTCAAGTTCAATGGATCGGTGGTATGGTCTCCTGCAAGCGCAGGCGTGAAATTCCAAGACGTCGTCAACACCACAGCGCCGTCGCCATCGGTCGTGCGGCGGTTATTGCAAATGAGACAAATTTCGCGGCGTTTGTCGGTGCAGGACGATTTTGAGGGTGCCGATGCTGACGAACTTCGTCTGCTGGCCAAGCCGTTGGTGCGTTATCAGGACGACGCGGCCGTTGACGGGGCGTTGTTCACGTACGCTCACGGCACCGATCCCGAATTACTGGTTTTGATCGAAGCGAGAAAATCGGCTGCGGGGAGCGGAGACGAATCGGTTTGGAAAATCGCCCTGGCGCCGATGACCAGTTACGCGATCACGGCCAAACTGGACGATCAGGTGACGTGGAGCGTGCCGTGGCGGCAGGCCCCCCATCCGATCAAAGCGATCTTCAAGAACTTCGTTTTCCCGCCGTCCCCGACCGACAGTAGCTCGAAATAGGTGACTGGCGGGCACGCGTCGCCAGCCTGATCACGTTCGGCGTTCGCTCTCAATGAAGTGGACGACCTTGCGTTTCGTTGCCCTGGGAACGCAGCAACCGATCGATTTCTCGCAAAATCCCGATGTGCTGAGGGCCCACCCCCGTCGTCTCCGTGCTGGGTGCTGGCGAGGTTTCATCGCCTAGACCTGTCGTGCGGCTGGCGGCGATCTTTTCACGGATCACGTCACGCAGTTGGGAGGCATCGGCAATTCCTTCGATCAGTCCTTGATGACCGTTGGACGCGCCGCCTTGGGGCGACACCCCACCTCCCGCTGTTTCCACGATCACATCGGCGATCCCAAAGAAACGCTGGAGAGGCCCCTGACGGGTTTGCACGTTCTGGATATTTTCAAAGGTGATCGTGATCTCACGAATCAGCCAAATCCCCCGTCGCAGTCGCATGCTGCGGTCGCTGAACACATACCACGTCGTGTCAAATCGCAGCCGGATGGCGATCCAGCTGATCGCGAGCGCCCCGACCACAAGCAGAACCAAGGGCAATAACACAATAAATCCAACCAGCGGTATCGCGACGGTCAGTGCGATCCAGCCGATGATGACAACGAACAGGAGGATCGCCATCCCGACTGCAAATTCGAATTGGAGGTATTTCAAAAACCCGGGCGCAGGACGTCGGGATTGGATCGTTTCGCCCGCCTGCTGAGGCAATTCCGGTGGCTGGCGTGGTACCCGCAACCAACTGGCCAAAATCCGCCAGATGCCTTCATAGACCCGCCCTCCATATTGCTCGGGCGATGACGTATCGAGATCGCTCATTGCCGCTCCTCGATTTGCGTCACGCGGCGTGTCAGAATCTCGAGATTGTCGCGAATACCTGTCAGTAGCTGCAGCACTTCATCGCCACCCGCGGGGACGCTCGACGCCAAGCCGACGCTCGACGCCAAGCCGACCGGCGACGGCGTGTCCTTCAATGCGTCCTCGTGACGAGTGCCTCGCATTTGCGAATACAGATAATCACGCAGCAGGTCGGCCTCCAACACCCCTTCAATCTTCATCTCCGGAGTGGCCGCTCCCGAGGCGGTTTGCACCGTCAACGTCGCCAACCCCAGCCACCGCTGGATGATATTGCGATTCAGATGGATATCCTGGATCCGTTTGTACGTCAGATAGGTTTCCGATCGGAACAGCACTCCCCACGACAGGGAAATCCCACGATCGTCAAAGCGGTACCTGAGCGTGTAGTAGCGACAGAGTAGCGGGATCAGCATGATCGGAAACAGCGGCCCCGATGCGAGCGAACATAGGATGTAGTAGCGAAGCAGAGCCGAGTCAGGCCGCTCGATACGGGTAATGTCAAAGGCTTCGGAGACCATGATCGATGTTCCTAGCGGGGAGGTCGTACAATCCATTCGCTCGCCGGGGAAAAAGCTTGGCAACGAAACAGAATCTTTCTGTTTTTGCGGATCCTCATTGTAGCCAGACGGCTCCATCCGCCTGAACTGAGACGCGTCAGTTCCTCGCGACGGGCGGCGTCGTCGGTCACCAATGCTGACAATGTCGACAATGAGTGCACCTGACAGTTTGCAGGTTTAAGCTGCGACGTAGGCGCGGCAACCGTTGGCCGTTTGTTGGGCGTGCTTCCAATAGCGTTCTATTGGCTTGCTGTCGCTAATGTACGCCGCTCGCAGGCCCAAAACGGCCTCTCCGCCAGCGGTCGACCAGAATTTCTCGCTTCCTTTGATGCGGCGATTGACCTGCTTGACCGTCGATTCCATGATCGAACTCGTTAGCGGATAGCCACGCCGACGGTACTCCGGATAGTTCATTCGCCCCCGATGGTTGCGATAGTAAACTCGCGATCGACGAACAATCTCTCGAGGGTCCGTGTCGCTCGCATCGGCAGGAGGATCCCCAAGTTCCTTCTGGTGCTGATCCAATTCCAGGATCACTTCGTCGACCTTTCCCTGCCAAACCCATGTTGCGAAACGACGATAGCACTCCCATGATTGCGGCTGCTTATCGTAGATCGCGCGGGCAGCTGCCAAGCTGTAAGACAATGCGTGCATGATGTCCAGCACGCTCGTGAAGTTGCCAAACCACTGCTGCTGCATCTCTTCGATCGCCGAGGATCCATCGGAGACAAAGACCCTTTCAGTCGCCTTGAAAAAGCCGGCGTACCAAGCGGAACTGGCTGCCATCGGCCCAAACTCCTTCCAGGTTTGACCGCTAGCAACCACGTCTTTACTGAGCAGTTCAGGCCGTTGCCAAGGAGACTCCTGCGTCACCTCGACGCGCTGGCCCTTGGGGTTTTCGCCAGCAACGCACCCCATATCAGCAAGCTTTTTGGCGATGCAAACGTCTTGCAGGAAGTCAGGCAACTCCGCGTCAGGATCTTCCTGGTGTGACTTAGTTTTCATCGACAGTAAGATCGCCATTCGACTTTCTTTCCAAAAACTACCCGACTCAGGTTTCTCGCCAGCGCGATCGAATCGCTGGTACCGACCGCCATCGCTCATCACCACCGCCAGTTCAGGAGCCTCTTTGTCAGCGGGCCCCGAGTAGTTCTGATCGGGAATGGATTTCTCGAGGAAGGCGTCCTGCAAGATCTTCTCAAGTGCGCGCCGAGCCTTACCGTTTCGCAGCGTAGCCAGTCGGATCCGTTCGGTCTTGATGTCCAGTTCAGCCAGTTCTTTCAAATCGTCACTGGCGATCTGATAGCTGGCCTTGTTGGCTCCCGCGTAAACCATCTTGCGTTCGACCTTGGGGCTGACGGTGGCTTCAACGCGAAGCGCCAATTCAGCGAGCCGAGGGAAAAAAAGACCGGCGACATCGCCGGCAATAGAAGCCTTCGTTGATCCACTCGACTTCACCGCGAGCGGATTGAATGATCATCGGCTCGTCGTCGTCAGGGTCGTGCGGCTTGGGCACGGCTTTGCACTTTGGACAGCGAATGGGCTTTTCTTCGTCGGGCAGATCCTTGGCCGAATCGTTCAGTGCCATCGAACTGAGCAGATCGGTTAGGGCATTGGTTTCGATTTCCAGCTCATCGAAGGTCTTGGGCGTCCCGTCGTCGTGGTAACGACCACCATTGATTTCATTTAATTCCTTGGCGAGCTCGAGCGCTCGAGCGCGATTCTTGGGTGAAATGGCCATCCTAGCCCTCCTGGTTTATCCGAAGTGAACCGTGAAACCGGGATTCTGACCGATCTACAGATCAAAGGCCATGCCAATTGCAAACCGTCAGGTGCACTCGTCGACAATACCGTCGCGATATTGACATTGTTGCCGGCGTGGCTGCGCCCGTAGACTCTCGCGATGCCGTGAGGAAGCCTTTCTCACGGTAGGAATCGACACTGCCCGGCCACCCCAGGGACTCGGATGTACCGCCTGCTGCTCTGTTTTCGCTACCTTCGCACTCGCTACATAGCGCTCGCCTCGATCATCAGCGTCACGCTCGGTGTCGCGACGCTGATTGTGGTCAATAGCGTGATGTCAGGTTTCTCCGCTGAAATGCACGAGCGGCTGCATGGCCTGGCCTCGGATATTTTGATCGAGTGCCACGCCAGCGGCGGGATGCCGGACCCGGAGGCCCACCTCGCTGAGATCAAACGCATCGTCGGCGACGATCTCGAAGGCGCCTCGGTGAGCGTGCATGTGCCCAGTATGCTGGGGATCGATTTCAACGGCCAACTGATCACGCGGCACGTCAACCTCGTGGGCATCGACGCCGCCACCTACGACAAAGTCAGCCAATTTGGTCGCTACCTGATCCACCCTGAAAATCAAAAGCAAGTCGATTTCGATTTGCGAGAGACTGGGTTTTCGGAGACGCGAGAGAACTTCCCCGCATCGGGCTGGCATTATCGCCGTGCTCGGGTCGCCTACGAGCGAGCCTTGACAGAGGAACGCACCCGGGTGGAAGCCATCAATCGCGAAGCCGAAAAACTCAGCAGCGGCAAACCACCCCGCCCACAATCGGGCGGCAGCGGTACCGGTGCGGTCGCGCAGACAGACGGCCCGACGCGGTTGGGTATGGGCGAACACTCCCCGGCGAATGAAGCCGCCGCAGGACTGATCGAAGACGACGAGAACAACGAGAACGAAAACACATTCGCCTCGGCCGGGCCTACCTTCGGCAGCCTCCTGCCCCCTGAACTCGGCGGCGGAGTGGGTGCGGCCCAAGCGGCCACTTTCGACCCAGCCACAGAGCAGTACCCCGGCATCATCCTGGGCATCTCTACGTGCAGCAACAAACTACGCGATGATGCGGGCACTGTCCGCGATCACTATTATTGCCGCCCCGGTGACGACGTCCGAATGATGTTCCCGAGTGCTTCGGAGAACCCCAAAGTCCTCAACCAGAAATTCACCGTTGTCGATTTGTATGAATCCGGCATGAGCGAATACGACAGCACGTTCGCCTTCGTGCGGCTGGATCAACTGCAAGATCTCCGCGGCATGATCGACCCGATTTCGGGCGTGAAAAGCGTCACAACGATCCAGCTCAAACTCATCGAGGGCGCGAACCTCAACGCGGTCCGCGACACCCTCCGAGATCGTTTCCCACCGGACATGTTCGCCTACAGCATCCAAACATGGCGGGACATGCAAGGTCCGTTGCTCGCGGCGGTACGTTTGGAAACCACCATTCTCAATATCCTGTTGTTCTTGATCATCGCCGTTGCCGGGTTCGGCATTCTCGCCACCTTCTTCATGATCGTCGTCGAAAAGACACGTGACATCGGCACGCTCAAAGCCCTCGGGGCCAGTGGGGGTGGTGTGATGAGCATCTTCCTCAGCTACGGGTTGCTGCTGGGGATTGTCGGCAGCGGTGTGGGGCTACTCGGCGGGATCCTGTTCGTTGAGCATATCAACGAGATCGCGGGTGTGATCGAAAAAATCACCGGCCAAGAAGTCTTTGACCCCACGGTTTATTACTTCACCGAAATCCCCACCATTCTCAATCCGTTCACACTCGCCTGGGTCATGGCCGGTGCGGTGGCGATCGCCACCACAGCCAGCGTACTGCCAGCGATGCGAGCCGCCCGCATGCACCCCGTTACCGCTCTTCGTTTTGAGTAAGACATCATGAATCCAATTCTCGAAGCCCGTGGTATCTTTAAGAGCTACTACAAGAACAAGATCGAATTGCCCGTGCTGCGTGGCGTCGATGTGGCATTCCAGCACGGTGAGGTCTCCGCGCTCGTGGGTCGCAGCGGCAGCGGCAAGAGCACGCTGATGCACTTGCTCGCCACGCTCGATCAACCCGATGCGGGCGAAGTCTGGTTCGGCGGCGAACGTATCGACAACCTCTCACGCCGGCAACGCGATGCCTATCGCAATCGCCAAATCGGCATCATTTTCCAGTTCTATCATCTCCTGCCCGAATTGTCGGCTCTGGAAAACGTGCTCACACCCGCGATGATTTCTCGCAGCGTGCTGGGCTATTTCCGCGACCGCAAATCGCTAACCCATCGTGCCGAAGCGATGCTCGACCGAGTCGGACTGCTCGATCGCAAGACCCATAAACCCTCGGAGATGTCGGGCGGCGAAATGCAACGAGTCGCCATCGCTCGCTCGCTGATGAGTGAACCGGAGTTGCTCTTAGCGGATGAACCGACGGGAAATCTGGACACCGAAACCGGTGAATCGATCCTCCAGCTTTTGCGTCAACTCAACAGCGAAGACGGGCTGACGATCGTCATGATCACGCACGACGAATCGATCGCCGAACGCGCCGATCGCTGCTACCGCATGCAAGACGGGCTACTCGTCGATCGATTTTCCGTCGAGGCGGTGAAAGAATCGTTCGCCCCCCGAGCACGCATTGTGGCATAGGTAGCTTGGGACCATTGTCCCGAGCGACAAGTATCTCTCGGACGGGACAAGTATCTCTCGGACGGGACAAGTACCTCTCGGACGGGACAATGGTCCCATCCTACGAATCTCAAACAACGACCCTATGTCCCAGCCCGGTCTTCGACATTTTGACGTAATCGTGGTGGGGGCCGGTCCCGGTGGCTCCCTGACCGCGATGCAACTGGCGCGCCGCGGACGAAACGTGGCAGTCCTCGACCGCACGCATTTCCCGCGTTTCGCCGTGGGCGAATCGTCCACGCCAATCGCCAGCCGCACGCTCGAGCAGATCTCAGTTGATTTTGGAATCGATGAGCTCGCGCCGCTCACAGGCTGGGGAAAGTGGTGTGAATCGCTCGCCCCCATGACCGGCGGCCTCAAGCGTGGCTTCACCTATTACGACCATCGGCCTAAGCTTGGTTCGGATTCAGCGGGCCCCTGGCCCGTCGATCCCGCCTCACGCTTGCTGGTCGCGGCCAGCGCCAATGACGCAAACGGTGACTCCCACTGGGTTCGCGCCGAAGTCGATCAATACTTGATTGACATCTGTCGCCGCCAAGGTGTCGAGGTGCGACTGGGAGTCACTGTTGAAGAACTCACTCACGAGTCCCCCTGGCGCATCGTCGTTCGCCAGGTTGACGACGATGGCGTCCGCGAAACGCTCACCTGTGACACACTTGTCGATGCATCGGGACGAGCAGGAGCCATCCTACGTGGGCTGGGATACCGCGAAGCCACCGATTCCCTGCGGACGAACACCGCGGCCAGATTCACTCATATTGTGAACGCCACCGTTCGCAATGCTGTGGACACAGACGACTTGCCCTACCACGCCCGCAACGCGGCCGTCCACCATCTGCTGCACGATGGTTGGGTGTGGGAACTGCCGATGAGTGACGGTCGAGCGAGCGTGGGACGCGTCTGGCATGGACCGGCGTCGACGGACAGCGCAGTGGCGGCCACGCGAACGATGCCTGACGATCTGGCGGGCAACCTTGATGTGATGAGCGATCCCAATCTCCGGGACTGGCTGCAGTCAGCGAGATTGGCCGAATCACCCGGTGGCTGGCGGCAAGCACCACGGATCCAACATCGATGGCGAGGCGGCCGAGCGATGTCGCCGTCCTTCCTAGCCCTACCGACGACCTTCGCGACCATCGACCCGCTGCACAGCACGGGACTCGCACATGCGATCACCGGTGCCCAGCGGATCAGTGACCTGATCGTGCGTGGCTCAAACGGTGATATTGCTCGCTACGCAGACCAAGTCGACTGTGAAATCGAATTGCTCGATCGTGTCATCTCGCTGGCCTATCGTCTGTGGCCTCGCTGCGATCTGTTTTTCGATGCCTGCATGCTTTACTTTGCCCTCGCGATCGGCGACGAAGAAGAGCGTATTTCGCGAGGCTTCGATCCCAAACGATCCACATGGCGTGCCACCGATCCACGCGTTCAACGCGCCCTGAGGTCTGCCGAGACAATCCTAATGAACGCCTTCCAGAACGACGCCCCCATCGACCAGACCGCTTTCCGCAACGAACTCGCCAAAGTCTGTAACGTGCCGCTGGCGTGTCGAGCAGACAATTTGTACGCGTACACGTTTGGCTGATTCACCGCATACCGGTGGCATCCGCTGCGATCCTTTCAGGATCAATGGCTGTCTCTCTCGGAGGGATACCAGCCATTATCCAGCGGTCGCGAGAAGCGAACACCGGCAGACAATGAAAACAACCTAAGCCCCGACCCCGCAGTGGGTTACAGCTCACCCAAGATTCTGCGGGTCGTACCCCACCCCCGCGTTGGTATTTGTACGGAGGAGGTGTCGAACCGCAGTGATGCCCCTGTCAGACTGCGTTCGCGGCACGTCCACATCACGCGCCCGGCCAGCCCGGTAGTTCGAACTTTTTGCTCGTGTTGGCGGTGTGCTCTTGGTAATGCTTGTCCATCTGGATCAGCAGCGCTCGCAGCGACGGCCAGCGGCTGCCGGGAGCTTTCTCGTCGACTTTCACGCCATCGAGCAAGTACGCGAAGCGGCGACAGAACTCGCTGACCCGCTGCATCTGCCGGGCTTCCTCGGCTCCGTCCCAGTCAGAGTGCGCGAACTCGTAGTCCGCTGGCATTTGCTTGGGGTTCAAATTCATGACCGGGACCTCTGCATCGACCGTATGATAGATCTGCGAGAAGAACTGCAACTGCCGCCCCATCATGTGCTCCACATTCCAGCGTGGTGTGTGGGTACCGTTAGCCGGTTTGAAGTTCAACTGGGCCACCGAGAGTTTCGCAAATACCGCCTGCGAATCGCTGCAGGCCTGCTCCATGTTGCCAAACAGACGGGCAAGATCCGCTGGCATTTCCCAGGGCGAATGACCGAGTAAGATCGTTTGCGTCTCGTCGGCATCGTGATCCGATGCCGAAACCGCGAGTGTGTTGTGGTTGAGGATCTCATCGCCGTCCGCTGCGAGATTGGCAATCATCATGGGGACGACGAGACGAGGGCGAAGCGATTGCTGCAGCGATGCGAACGGCTCGGCCGTCAATTGCTCGGCACTGGCGTCCGTTAGTACCAGCACATCGACCTCCTCATCGCCCGGCAAACCCGACGCATCGAGACGACCGGTCGCGACAACCACGCACACACCGTCGACGTTGATTCGAAGTGCGTTGCCAGCGATCGATTTCACCGCCAACGCATTCGGGTCGTTGCCCTGAAACTCGCCCGCAGGTAGCCATTTGGGTTTTGACTCATTGGGCAATCGCGAGAGCACACGATCGACCGAAGCGGAAACAGCCACCACGCGATCGGCTTTCTCTGCTAGCTCAGCCCCCGGCTTTGCGCCGGAGCTGACGACCAAGTTAAATCCCCACTGGGTTTCGATCGAGACGACGCCAGCGTCCCAGGCGCGAACAGCCACCGGGTCACCTTCAGTGGCCGACAGCAGGGAGCTCGAAAGCAAAACGATCAGCGGGCAGAAGAGGAGTCTGTTCATGGAAGATGCTTGGTTTGCGAGTAGATTGGGACCATTGTCCCGAGCGCGTGAATTGGTCTTGGACGGGACAAAGATCCCATCCTACGGCGTGAGCGACTTGCCTGGGACACTCACTGCTTTGGGACGCTGTACATTTTTGGCCAATCCGCACATTTCCAAGAATCGGATCACCCCCCAAGACATGTCGAACTCGTACCAGCGATGACCGTGACGGGCGGCGCGTGGGGCGGCGTGGTGGTTGTTGTGCCAACCTTCGCCGTGGCTGATCAATGCGACCAGCCAATTGTTGGTACTGTGATCGCGGGTTTCGTAGTTGCGATACCCAAAAACATGGCCGAGCGAATTGACCGACCATGTGCCGTGTAGCACAAAGACGGTGCGAACGGCCACGGCCCATACGGCCCAGCTCAGGTAATACCGCCCGGCTTCGGACCAGTTCCCGCCGCTGACGATCAAACCGACCAGACCGCCGATCAGAGATACGATGATCGCATGGGCGATAAAGACGAAGAACCAGCCGTCCTTGCGTTCGAGCTTCAGATAGAACGGGTCACGCAATAGATCGCGAACATAACGTTCGTAGCGACTCGTCCGATCGAGGTCGCGGTGGCGACAAACGACCCAGCCCATGTGCCCCCACAACAGGCTGGCCAGCGGCGAGTGGGGATCGGGCTGGTGATCCGAGTGCTGGTGGTGCATGCGGTGAATCGCTACCCAGCGAGCGGGGCTGTCCTGCATATTGCACATCCCGAGCATTGCGAAGGTGTGCTCGAGCCACTGTGGGCACGTGAACCCGCGGTGGGTCAGCAAGCGATGGTAGCCGATCGTGATGCCCATCATGCCGAAGATAAAGTGCCCCGCGATGGCCGCGATCAAGCCCGACCAGGTGAACAAATAACTGAAAAACGGCGGCAGAAACGCGAGCAGAGCCACCACATGGACAATCGTCAGCACGATCACGTATTTCCACATGATCTGCAGCGGCTCGGTGGCCTCCGGACGAGGCAACCGCTGCGGATCGTGTCCGGCGAGCGTCCCTTCGTCCTTGTAGAGCAGTTCGTCGCCCATCGGATCGTATTGAGCAGCGGCCTGGTCGCCAACCGAGCTGCCAGGCGGCACCGATTTTGCACTCGGACGGGACTCAGTTGACGTTAAATCAGTAGTCGACATCAGCGGCGTCTCAAACGCGGGTAGACGAGATAAAAATGGCAGGTTTCAACGAGCATCGGTTGTTTCCGCGGCTCTTGCCATCCCAATCTAGTCATCGGCAGCGACGAGGTCGACTCGAATTCAATCTCCAAATGGGCGGAACGCCCACCCAATGGCCATCAGAGGGGTCTGCGACTCCCATCTGAAAATCGGTAGCTACGCTCGCCGGAGCGTGGTTTTCCGCCGTCTGGCGACGGCAGCTACCATTTCTCCCGCCGTCTGGCGACGGCAGCTACAGTGCTTCACGATTTTCCGATTGGTCCTAGCTCATCCAAGTCGGCAACTCGCCCGCGGCGGGCAGTTCGATCAGTTTGGCCTGCTCGATCGCGTCGATTGCCATCAACTCCGCCATGACCGATTCGGGGATGTCGCCGTCGACACTCAGTACGCCGATAGCCTGTCCGCCGGGCGCATTGCCCTCGCGACCGACCGCCATCTGGGCGATATTAATGCCGTTTTTGCCGAACACGGTGCCGACGTTACCAATGATGCCGGGCACATCTTTGTGTGCGAAGACGAACAATCGCCCGTCCAAGAACGATTCGAGCCGGTATCCATCGAGCAGGATCAGCCGCGGCATGCCATGGCCGAGCACGGCTGCTCCCGCACTGACGGTTTTCCCACCGCCGGACACTTCGGCGACAATGCTGCTGGTGAACGCACTTTGGTCGCCGTTATGCTCGATGCTGAGTTCGATGCCACGTTCCTTCAGCAGCATCTCGGAATTGATCACGTTGACCTCCTCGACGACTCGCTCAAGCATCCCGGCGCAGAACGCGTTGGTGAGCACGCGGGTGTCTTTGCCAGCGACGTCGCCACGATAGATCAAACGGATCTGATCGATACCACCGCCGTGCCACTGATGGACGAGCAAGCCGAGACGGTGGGCGATATTGAGATAGCTGCGCAACTCGCTGAGCGTCTTCGGATCGAGCGAGGCAACGTTAACACTATGCCGGATCTCGCCGGTTTGCAGGTAATTGATCAGCAGATGGATACCTTCGACAGCGACCTGCGTCTGGGCTTCCTCCGTGCTCGCCCCCAGGTGCGGTGTGCAGCAGGTGCCGGGCATCTTGAACAGCGGGCTGTCCGTGCAGGGTTCGGTTTCGTAGACATCCAGGGCCACGCCGCCGATCTGGCCGCTTTTGAGTCCCGCGACCAGTGCCGCCTCGTCATAGATACCGCCGCGAGCGACGTTGACAACCCGCAGCCCCGGTTTGACTTTATCGAGTTGCGCCATCCCGATCAGCCCCTTGGTCTCCGGGGTCAGCGGCGTGTGCACGGTCAGGTAGTCGATTTGCGGTAGCATTTCGTCAACCGTCTCAACGCGTTCGACGTTGAGCCCCTCGGCTTGATCGGCAGTCAAAAAGGGATCGAAGGCGATCACTTTCATGTCAAACGCCCGCGCTCGGGCAGCGACTTCGCGTCCGATCCGTCCCATGCCGACGATGCCGAGTGTTTTGCCGGCGAGTTGGGTGCCCATGTACGCTTTGCGATCCCAGCGGCCCTCCACCAAACTTTGATGGGCGGGGGCAATATTGCGGCTCAGCGCGAGCATCATCGCAAAGGTGTGCTCGGCGGTTGAAACCGTGTTGCCCGCAGGCGTGTTCATGACCACGATCCCGCGACGTGTCGCGGCGGCCTTGTCGATATTGTCCGTACCAACACCCGCCCGCACCAACGCCCGCATACGCGTGTTGCCTTCGAGCGATTCAGGCGTGATCTTCACACCGCTGCGCAAGATCGCGCCATCGAACTCGTTCAGCGATGTGCGTAATTCTTCGCCCTTGAGTTTCGTGCGGACTTCGTACTCGATACCCGGAGTGGCTTCGAGCAGGTCAATTCCTTCTTGGGCGATGTCGTCGAGGACTAGAATGCGGTACATGGGGTTTCTAAGTGGGGAGTTGGGAGTGGGGTGGATGGCTTAGCGACAGCGAATGAAGACACCGAGTAGCAACGTTCGCCAAAACGGGGATGCCACGCTCTGGCGAGCGTAGCATCCCTTGATTCGACGCGTTTTCGTCACACGAATTGCTCAGCCGTTGGCGGCGGCAAAATCGGTCATGTAATGGGCCAGCGTGTCGACGCCTTCACGCGGCATCGCGTTGTAGATGCTCGCCCGGATGCCACCGACGCTGCGGTGGCCCTTGAGTGCCGCCAGACGATGTTCCGATGCCCCGGCAATGAACTTCGCCGTCAAATCGTCCGAAGGCAAATTGAAGGTGACGTTCATCAGCGAGCGACACTGGGGCTGCGCGTGGCCGCGATAAAAACCATTGCTGTTATCAATGATTTGGTACAGCGAATCCGATTTTTCGCGATTGATTTTTTCCATCGCAGCCAAACCACCGATGTCATCACGCAGCCACCGGGCGACCTTGCCGAGCACGTAGATCGCGAACGTGGGCGGCGTGTTCCATTCCGAATCGTTCTCGTCATGGTTCTTGTAGTGCAGGTAGCCAGGAATATTGGGGTCCGCACGCTCGATCAAATCTTTTCGCATCACGACCACGGTCACGCCCGCCGGTCCCGCGTTCTTTTGCGCACAAGCGTACAGCAGGCCGTATTTGTCGATCGGTAGCGGGCGGCACAGAAAATCGCTCGATGCGTCGCTGACCAAGGGGACCGATTCGGGACAGGCAGGTTCACTAGCGAACTGGACGCCTTGGATGGTCTCGTTGCTGCAGTAATACAGATAGGCCGCGTCGTCGCTCACCGTATAGTCGCCCGCAGCCGGCAGGCGGTCGTAGTTCGCTTCTTTGGCGTCGTAGATGGCCACGGCGTCGCCCTCTTTCCGGGCTTCAACGATCGCCTTCTTGCCCCACGATCCCGTTAACAAGTATTCGGCCCGTTTGCCGCTGCCGCGGAGCAAATTGGCTGCGATCGCGGAGAACTGCAGCGTCGCTCCACCCTGCATGAACATCACGCTGTAGTCATCACTGATGCCCAACAGGCTGCGCAGGGTGTCTTGCGCGTCGTGCAGAATGTCAACGAAAAACTTGTCGCGATGGCTGATTTCCAACAGCGAAGCCCCCGCGCCCGGCAAACACATCATCTCATCTTGCACCTCACGGAGCACCGACTCCGGCAACGCAGCCGGTCCGGCAGAGAAGTTGAATAGGCGGTCAGAGGCAGTGGCGGCGGAGGGAGCCGAAGCGGTCATGCGAAAAACTCTTTAGGGAAAGAGTGATGTGGGAAAGTAGGGAGCCGGTCATGAAAACCAGGAAATTGCCTGGGCCCGTGTCCGATCGGTTTGGATTCTATGCTTCGCATCCAATCTGTGAAAGCCAACGGATCTTGACGCTAACCTCCCTTACCCATCTTTTCTCGCAAATCTCCGATTCCAACCTCCATTGACGTTGATTACCTGGCCGGTAACGAACCCGGCTTCGGGACTGGTGAGGTAGGCGACCGCCGCGGCCACGTCACGGGCGCTGCCCCACCGATTCATCAGCGCCTGGGTGGTCGCACGCTCATTCCAATACTCGCTCGTCGACTCCCCCCAAGCCGTTTGGATCCAGCCGGGGGCGACGCAATTGACACGGACCCGCGGCGCAAGGGTCTGGGCGAGACTCTTGGCAAACGCCATCACGGCCGCTTTGACGGGACCAAACATCATTCCCGCATCACCCTCCATCCCCTCAGAGGCCTGGTCCCAGCCAATGAAAACCATCGAGGGCGTGGCCAATCCATGCTCGCTCTTGCTGAGCGTGTCTCGGTCCGCCATCGCGGGGCCAATAATGCGTGATATCGCTGCCGTACCGCACACATCCACGTCGAGCAGCCACCGCAGCTTTTGGTCAAAGGACCACGACGCCGGCTCCCCGGTCAAAACGTCAGCGCCGGCGTTGTTCACCCACGTGTCAATTGGCCCGACGCTCTCGAGCGCGTCGTAGGCGAATCGCTCGGCCGCGGCAATCTCACTCAAATCAGCAGCAATGATTTCGCACGCAATCCCCAGACGTTGGATTTGGTCTGCGGTCGCCTCGGCGCCGTCTCGATTGCGACGGTAGTGGACGAGCATCCGCGTCACCGCCTGCGATTCTCGTCGGGCCGCGTCTTGCGCCAATCCAATCGCAATCTCGCGACCGATCCCGCTACTAGCCCCGGTGACGACGATGCCTGCCATGAAAACGCTTTGCTAGGGTGCTTGTCCCATTTTCGTGAGCCGACCACTCACTCGATGCGGGGAAATCACCCACATGAGACCGTCGAATAAAATCCACTTCGGCGGGCATCATAACGCATACTGCAATCGGGGGTCATCCAGACCGAGGCGTTTCATTTTTTTGTAGAGCGTCGTGCGATTGATCTCTAGCTCATCGGCCGTTGCGGCGCGGTTCCACCCATGCCGGCGGAGCGATTGGAGAATGATTTCACGCTCGGGGAACTCCAATGCCTCTCGCAGACTTCGCCCGCTCGCGGTCAGCGCCGCGCCGTTCCAGCGAGACGTAAGCGAATGGCTGGCGACCAAGTTGTTGGGATGCGGAGTGCCAGGCGACGCTGATCGCTGAAAGCCAATCTCGTGGTCCGGCCGATGGGTCGGACCCAATAGCTCGGGCGGCAAATCGTGGATCCCCAGCACCCGTTCACTGCTCAACAAGACGGCTCGCTCGACGACATTTTCGAGTTGCCGGATGTTGCCGGGCCAGTGATAGGCTTGCATCGCGGCGAGCGCCTCGCGATCAAAACCTTCGACATCGCGCGAAGCAGTCAGGGCGGCTTCACGGATAAAATGCTCTACCAACAACGGGATGTCGCCGGGGCGTTCGCGTAGTGGCGGCAGGGCAATATTGATCACATTGATGCGATAATACAAATCTTGCCGGAATGAACCGTTCGCGACACTACTCTCGAGATCTTGATTGGTTGCCAAGATCACTCGCGTGTCACTTTGACGCGTTTCCATCCCACCGAGCGGCTCAAACTGAAACTCCTGCAGCACACGGAGCAATTTGACCTGCATGGCGGGCGTCGCCGTGCCGATCTCATCCAAGAACAACGTGCCATGGTCGGCCATCTCAAACTTGCCCATGCGATCGGTCGCTGCCCCTGTGTAGGCGCCCGCCACGTGACCAAACAATTCACTCTCGAGCAATGTGTCCGGCAACGCGCCACAGGCGACCTCGACAAAGGGGCCACCGCGACGTGAACTGCGTTGATGAATCGCCCGCGCAATCATGCTCTTGCCCGTGCCGTTCTCGCCCGTGATCAATATCGACGCCTGGGTGTCGGCGACACTGTCGATGACGTCAAAGATCTTCATCATCCGGTAATCGTGACTGAGGATGCTCTCGAGCCCGCGGCGACGATCGAGTTGTTTGCGTAGCGACTCGTTTTCTTGCTCCACATGGTGATGCTTGATCGCCCGGTCGATCGCCAGCAGCAACTCGTCATCCGACATCGGTTTGGTCAACAGATCAAACGCTCCCGCACGCACGGCCTCGACCGCCGTATGCGGGCCCGCGTAACCGGTCATCACCAGGATCGCCACCGACGGGTGATGCTTGGCCGCGAAGCGGATCAGATCGAAGCCGTCTTCGTCAGCGATTCGCAAATCGGTGATGAGTACGTCGAATGCTCGCTCGGCAAGTCGCTGACGAGCATTCCCAAGATCATTCGCAACTTCGATTAAAAAACCTTGTTCGGCCAACCAATCGCCAAGCGACTGAGCCAGATGAACGTCGTCGTCGACGAGCAGAATGTGGGTGCGAGTGGTCATGCGGTGTTTCCTGGGCATCGTGATGCATGGATGGCTACCTAATTACTTAGGTCAGAAAACCGGCATAGTCAAAAAAGTCACCGCATGTTGCAGAAAAACAACACCCGTAGCTTGGGACCATTGTCCCGAGCGAGACAAAAGCACCTGTCCCGAGCGAGATAAAAGCACCATTGTCCCGAGCGAGACAAAAACACCTTAAAAAAGACTCCTCCAACCGAACCGCACTCCGATCTCACTATCTACGACAATCGCTGGCATGCGATGTTTTTCAGTGCAGAACCAGACTGGTGGATGCTGAAGCAACGCGGTGGCATCCATATATTTGCTTTGTCCTGAGTGAACCGATATCCTGAATGCGACGGGAGAGGCGGGAGTGGGCTCTGAGGGGACGCAGGCCTACCGAGGGATATCGCGGGCGAGGGTACGCCCAGTGTGTTTCTCGTCGGACAGCAAGCCGCACCTGCCATCAGTCCTTTTTGAATCAAAGTTAGAACCACTTGGATGCCTACGTGTCCCCTCACGCAAAAAGTACGCTTCGGTCGGATGAGCCCGAGAGGAGCTCGGACGGGACAATGGTCCCATCCTACGCGGCACCATGACTTTCAATCTTGAGCCACCTGCCAACTTTCGCGGGTTGGATGCCACTCGTTCCATTCGGTGCTACCATCGGCATCTCCCCCATTGGCGTCAGGATGGCGCAACCTATTTTGTAACGTTCAATCTCGCCGACGCAGTGCCCGCGAACAAGCAACGTGAGTTGGCATCGATGCGCCGTGAGTGGGAGCACCGGTTTCCGCCACCCCGAAACGAGGAAACTTGGTTGGCCTATGCGAAAGCTTCTTTCAAACGATACGAAAGGATCGTCGATGGCGGATTTGGGCAGTGTTGGTTTCAGCGGGAAGAGTACTCTGGCGAACTCCACCGAAGCCTGCTTCATCGGAATCACACGCACTATGATTTGGGATGCTTCGTGATCATGGCAAATCACTGCCATCTCGTCCTGCGACCATTTGAGAACATTGATTTAGAAGTTGCAATTGGAGCAATCAAGCGAGTGACAGCTCGATACGTCAACACAGAAGAACGCCGGACTGGCCTACTGTGGCAGCAAGAATGCTACGACAGCATAATTCGTGATGACGAACATCTTTGGCGCGTGGTGCAGTACATCGGTCGAAATCCTCGCAAAGCAAAAATCCCAGAGAAGCAATGGCATCGTTGGGTCAGTCCCTCCTGGCAAAAGGTGGGCTGGGATTTCTTTGATGAGCTTTCGTCGTAGCTTGGGACCATTGTCCCGAGCGTCACCTAGAATCCTGGAAAAGAGGAGCTCGGACGGGACAATGGTCCCATCCTACGTCCTCAGTACAGCGAGTACTCGATGGTGGATTCGAACGCGGCTTCGTAGTGTTCGATGCGGACGGGTGTCGGTTGGTCGGTTGGCCACCAGACCGCGACGACGTCGAATCGGCAGGCCGTACCGACCAGCTTTTTTCGTTTGAGATACCGCAGCGCCGCCCGACTGATCCTCGCTTGTTTGTTTTCGTCGACACGATCGGCGGGGTGGCCGGGTTTGCGTGTTGCCAGTGTTTTGACTTCCACAAACACCATGATCCGGCGGCGGACGTCCATGGCAATTAAATCCATTTCGCCCGCCCGGTCCGATTCGCTCTCCGCGATCACCCTCAGTCCCTTGCGGCGCAGCACGACCGCAGCGACCTGTTCGCCGCGCTTGCCCAGTTTTGCCTTGGGATCAAAAGTTCCGTATCGCCAGTCCGCGTATCGCTGTGCGATTGCTGCGGGCGAGAGTAGCGAACGCAGATGCCGGGACCATGGCGTGTTCATTGCTGCAACGCGTAGAGGATCACGCCCGCGATGATTTTGGCCGCATCGGCGGTCGCGTACCCCGGGCACTGGATCGAGTTCTGGCTCTCCAACGCACAACTTAAATCGAGCGGTGAGAAGAACACGGTATCGACACCGTTGACCTGCATCGCTTCCATCACCGGCGAGCCCGATCGCCGCGACACCTTAACCGATTTCCCCCCGCTGGACGTCTGGCTGGGAATGCGAATCTCAACGTTGGTAAGATCAAAGCCGCCGAATCGGGTGGTCCAGGCGGGATGGTCGCTCGGCATCGGTTCGAGCTTTTGAGCCGGCACGAGCGCGGCCAGTTCACGGCGGAGCGAAGCGGCGAAGGCTTCGTTGCCACAGATCGGAGCGGCCAAGAGAATGCCTTCGCGATCGATGTAGTTTTTCAGTGCCTGTCGCGATATCGCATCCAACTCGAACTCGGTTTGGCCCGTCAAGTAAAGCACTCCGACCCGGGCGAGCGACTGGTCCGTGAGCGCAATGGGTTTATCAACCGCAATGACTTCGACAGCAATCTTTTCGCGAATGATCGTGGCGGCGTGAGGCAGGGCTCGATTGACTTGTTCTTCGCCCGCACCCATTGCTCCAGCGGCAATGGGTATCGCGCCACGGGTCGGAAGAGGTGCGTCGTCGGCGAGGACCGACATCGAGTTGTCGAGTTTATCTTTGAGTTCGCGGCCGGTTGCATACGCCAGAATATTCTCGCCGAGCGTGATGCCGGCCACCACGCCCGCATGAATGCGGGGCGGTAAATCGGCACCGCGCAGCAGGGGCCCACCGTGCGACCACCGACAGGCCAGCGAACGCGGTGAGTAGAAGACCGGTGTCCGGCAACAGGCACCGACGCCGTAAACCCAGTAGTTCTTAGCAATCGCTACCGGATCCGCGGGAGCTTCGGCGAACCACACCGGATGCGTCAGTGGCAGTCTCTCCAACTTCGATTGTGGGTACCATTCATTGCACAGAGACGTCACGCTCTGCTCGAACGCCTTGCCGTCGCCGCAACCGTCACCGGCCAACGCGTCGAAAAGAATCGTGCCGCCTTGATCGAGATAGGCTTTGAGGTGGCTTCGCAAATCGGCATCAAAGTCGAGTGATCGATTGCCGGTGATCATGAGCACGGGCGATTTCAACAAATCCGCGGCCGTTGCCTGTTCCGAACCAATGGTTTGCCACGTCAGCTCTCGCGACCAATCTCGCTCGACGTGCCGCACCAGCGAGTGCAGGGCGCCGGCGAGTGGCAGTGAGGAGGACTCAGAATCCTGCCCACCCCGACCCGCAGGGCCGCTCTGGGCCGCCACCGTTTCAGTGCGGAGCGAGGGATGGTCGAGTCTCGCAATGACGACTTGACGCTTTCCCTTCGCCAAAAACAACAGCGCAAACGAAGTCGACACCTCACGATTGGACTCGACCACTCCCCCCCCCTGCCAGAAACCCTGGAATTTGTCCTGCAGAGAAACCAATCGCTCGGCCCCTTCCCGGTACCAATCGCGATTGCCGATCAAGCGGCGACCGGACAGGCGGCCGATCCGTTCGACCGCGTAGAGGTAATAGAAATAACTCAACATTTCGCCCCCGGGATTGGCGCCCACCGTGAAGATTTCACTGAGATACTCCATCCCGCGGTCGACGGCTTCGTCGCTCGTATCACCACCACAGCAATTCAGCTGCGCCGCGGCGGCCTCATCGAGATCGCTGAGACTGCTACCACAGATGATCAGTGACCCAATGCCGGCGCAGGTCATCGAACCACTCGGACGCAGCCCCGAGCCATAGGACCAGCCACCTCCTGGGAATTGCATTTTTCGCCAGTAGGCGGCGGAGGCTTCAAAGACTTTCCGAGGCACCTCGATCCCTCGCTCGACCGCAGCGCCCAGAGCCAACACCGCGAACTGCGAATTCGATTGATCACCATACCCGCGAGTCCTCGAATAACCCCACGCGCCAGCGTTCCGAGCATCGGCAGGTTTTTGTATTTCGGTCAGCCACTGGACATTGCGTCGGATGCGAGGCACGTCCTCGAGAGCGCCGACCGTGCAAAAAACGATCGTCTGCAGGGACGCAGAATAGGTATCTTTCGGCGGAAACGTGCGTAAATACTCCATCGCACGAATCAGATCAGGATCCTGACGCGAAACGCCCGCATTGATCCACGCCAACGTGCACAGCGCGGTCAAGCCGCAGTTGTAGTCACCATATTCCCGCCACCCCCCACGCTGGTTCTGTGATTTCCTCAGATAGTCGATCCCTCGATCAATCGATCGTTGTACCGAGATCGCGTCGATATCCGCACGGGCGGGCAGCGGGGCGGCGAGCGAAAGGACGCAGGTGAGTGCGAGAACCCATAACTTCACTCTCCCCCTGGGAGGGTGAAGAATGCGGGCGGATCTTTCGAGTTCTCGCGGTAGCGGCAACGCCGGGCAGATTGAGCCACCGCGGGATGGTTTGAATACGTTGAATTTCATCGGATACCGATTTTGATTTTCCTTGGCAACGCCTAGACTGATATCGTTGAGTTGATCCCCTTCGTCCCTGCCGCCCTATCCACGCGCCGAGTTCTCGATGACAGATTCGTCTTCGCCCACCCCACCGCCCGTGGTCAAGCCAACTGGCCCTCTCCAATCTTCTGGCAATCCGCCAGTCTCCTCGAAAACGCCCGAGGCTGCAAATCCACCCGCGGCCGGGAAAGCCCGCAACCTCGCTGACGTGCTCCGTGAATTTGCCGAGTACCAGCAGAAGATGCGTGACGAACTTGGCAAAGTCATCATTGGCCAGACCGACACCATCGAACAATTACTGGCGGCCATCTTCACCCGCGGCCACTGCCTGCTCGAAGGCGTCCCGGGACTGGCCAAAACACTGATGGTCAGTACCCTCGCTGACATCCTCGACGTGTCCTTCAAACGGGTCCAGTTCACTCCCGACCTGATGCCGTCTGACATCACGGGAACCCAGGTGATGGAGGAGTCCGACTCGGGGCGGCGCAGCTTCCGATTCGTCGAAGGCCCGATCTTCACCAATATCCTGCTCGCTGACGAAATCAACCGCACACCGCCCAAAACACAGGCGGCGCTGCTCGAAGCCATGCAGGAACGCCAGGTCTCCGTGGGCCGGGAAACCCACACTCTGCCCGATCCCTTCTTCACGATCGCGACCCAGAACCCCGTCGAGCAAGAAGGCACCTATCCACTGCCCGAAGCTCAGTTGGATCGGTTCATGTTCAACATCAAGATTGATTATCCCTCGGCAGACGAGGAAGAACGCATCCTGACGGCGACCACGCGCGGCGAAACACCGACGGTCAACAAAGTTTTGTCGGGACGTGCGATCCTGACGTGTCAGAAACTCGTCGCCAGCATCGCGGCGGGTCCGCTCGTGATCCGCTATGCCTCGCGACTGGTCCGGGCGACGCGGCCGAGCGACGCCTCGGCACCAGAATATGTCCGTGAACTCGTTGACTGGGGTGCCGGTCCCCGCGCGGGCCAAAATCTCATCGCGGGCGCTAAAGCGATCGCCGCCATGAACGGCCGGTTCAACGTCGAACCCGGCGATATCCATCGCGTGGCCCTGCCCGTGCTGCGGCACCGCATCGCGACCAATTTCCAAGCCCAAGCCGAGGGCATGGACACCGACGCGATCGTCAAGAGACTGCTCGAAGACGTCGAGATCCCCGAACCCGCCAAAATGGCGAAAGAAACCCCTCGCAAGTAGGCAGCGTCAATCTCCTGGTTCCGGCCAAGCGAAATTTCCGACAGAATACGGGCGAAGCTCGAAGCCGTTCCCGTTTTGCTGTCGTCGCTTCGCGACTTCATGCAGGCTGGTTTCCCAAAACCCCCGGACTGACGTCCGGGGCTACTTCCTGCCGTCGCTTCGCGACTCAAACCACTCTCACTCTCGACTCTCTCCCTTTCTCTGAACTCCCCCCGGATCCGCTGTATGGAAATTTGGCCCGCGATCGATTTACGTCATGGCAAACCCGTACGGCTGCGTCAGGGCGACTATGACCAACAGACCACGTTCGGTGACGATCCGGTGGAGTTCGCTCAAAAGTGGCAGGCAGCGGGGGCGCGGCGACTGCACCTGGTCGATCTCGATGCCGCCCGCGGAGACGATCCCACGGCCAATCGCACGGCGGTCCAACGGATCGTCGAGGCCACGGGACTGCCCTGTCAAATGGGCGGCGGAGTCCGCGATCAAGAAACCATCGAGGCGCTGATCGAGGCAGGCGTCGCTCGACTCGTCGTGGGCTCGCGAGCACTCAAAGATCCCCAGTGGTTCACCCAGATGTGCGACCTGTTTCCGGGCAAGCTCGCCGCCGGGATCGATGCCCGCAATGGACTGGTGGCCACCCAAGGTTGGCTGGAGACGAGCGAAGTCACGGCGATCGAGCTAGCGAAATCGCTGCGTGAACAGACCGCCAACATCGCAGCAATCATCTATACCGATATCGCCAAAGACGGGATGATGCAGGGCCCCAATTTTGAAGGGCTGGCCGAGATGGCTGCCGCCACCGACATCCCACTGGTGGCCAGCGGCGGGGTCACGACCTACGAAGATGTCGAGAAACTCGTGGCGATGAAGATGCCCGCAGCGATCATCGGCCGCTCACTCTACGACGGTGTCATGGACCTGCAGCGAGTGCTGCAAATCGCTCAGTAGCAGCGCCTCGCCGTGACGCTCAACGGACCCATGAAACCGGAGCTCGCTACCAAAATACTGGGGCGAGTCTCCAGGGATTCGCCTACCCATCACACCGCCACTGGGGCTTTGATGTGGGGATGTGGATCGTAATCGACAAGCTCGAAATCTTCAAAGCGAAAATCGCCCATCGAATCGACCTGGCGAAGGATCTTCAGCTGCGGGCGTGGACGTGGCTCGCGGGCGAGCTGCTGTTTCGCTTGCTCGAAATGATTGGAATACAGATGCACGTCGCCGAGCGTGTGCACGAACTCGCCGGGTTGCAGCCCCGTCACGTGCGCCATCATCGTGGTTAACAACGCGTAACTGGCAATGTTGAAGGGGACCCCGAGAAACAAATCCGCGCTGCGTTGGTAGAGCTGACAGGACAGCCGACCACCCGCAACGTAGAACTGAAACAACAGGTGACAGGGCGGTAACGCCATCCGCGGCACGTCGGCGACGTTCCACGCCGAGACGATCAATCGCCGTGATAGCGGGTTGGTACGGATCTCGTTTTCGACCCAAGCAATCTGGTCGATCGACGCGGCGTTTTCGCCGCTCTCTGTCGAACCGGTGGGCCAACTCCGCCACTGATGCCCATAGACCGGCCCCAGTTCACCATCCGCGTCAGCCCACTCGTCCCAAATCGAAACGCCATTCTCTTTGAGCCAACGCGTGTTGGTATCGCCGCGCAGAAACCACAACAACTCATAGAGAATCGAGCGAACATGCAGTTTCTTTGTCGTCAGCAACGGAAAGCCGTCGGCCAAATCAAACCGGATCTGCCGGCCGAATAAACTGCGGGTTCCGACCCCGGTGCGATCACCGCGATCGGTCCCCTGCGCGAGGACTTCTTCGACGAGGTTTAAGTAGCCTTGCATGAAATATTTATGGTTGAGGGATTCGGTAGTTTGGGACCATTGTCCCGAGCGAATGGATCGCTCTCGGTCTCACTCTCGGTCTGGGCAAGTGCCGCTAAGACGATATGCCATAGGACGGAATCGTCAAAACGTTAAAGGGACAACCCAAACAGCAAATCACCTGACAAAAACTCGGTGTTTTGCATTTTCAAATTCTCATTTTTCATTTTTCAATGAATCATGCGCCCACCAACATGCCGTACCGAGAGTTGCGGCGAGTCCCCAGCATTTTTCTCTGGGTGGGACCAGGTGGGACTCGGACGCGACCATGGTCCCGTCCTACGAACTTTTGGGTCGTTCACAATCGAGCGTCCAGTGTCGATCGCTGGTCATCTTCACGCAGCTCGAGTCAATGCCCAGATCCGACAGGAGGTCGCCGATCTCAGCGAGTGTCAGCGAGGCGTGCAACGATTGCCGCAGTAACTGCGGCGGCGAGACGCCGGTTGTCTCTTCGCCAGCCACTCCCCCATGGAGAGCGACCAGCCGCTCGACCTCAGCGTCGGTTTCCGGTCGCACCAAGTCACGGATGAACAACCGGCCACCGGGCCGCAAGACGCGAATCGCCAGTCGCAAGACTGTTGCGGGATCGTCGAGGTGATGCAGCACGGTGTTGCTGATCACGGTGTCCGCCAACTCCGTTTGCAATGCCTCGTCGTCGCTCAGATCGATTTGCTGGAGATGGACCTGCCGCAGTCGCCCGGCCAGTTCAATCTCGACACGTGCGAGCTCGAGCATCGCAAAACAGTTATCGACGCCCATCACTTCGAGCTCGCTGTCCTCCGTGCCCGCAAGATCATCAGCATGCTCACACAGCAGGATCGGAATGAGCGCCGGACCGCAGCCCAAATCGATCACACGCGGACCCACGGGCCCGCTACCGAGCAGATCGGTCACGAACCGGCGGTTGACGTCGCCGTGATCCATCTCACGGTAGATTTGCGCCTCGCTTTGGGGATCTTCGATAGGCGGTTCGCAGATGCGGCTGAGCATGGCGGCGGGGGGGGTAGACAAGAGGGGGAGGGCGGTAGTGGATCTTGTTAAAGATCCTGCTGCATATGGATCTTTAACAAGATCCACTACGCTATCTCGACGCTATCTCGACGCTAGGCTGTCGGTGAAAGCTCTTTGCGTTTGTCAGCGATCAAGGCGATCAAGGCACGTTGTGGCTTGACAAATTTGTCGATGCCTTCGGCCATTAGAAAATCGTGCATCTTCGCGAGATCAACCGCCGCGTCAATTTCATCGAGCACCGTTTGGGATGGCATGTCGTCAACCGTGCGTGAGAACGTCAGTCCGCTCTCAGCGACGGCCGCGTTGGTTTCCGGCGGATTGGTTTGAATGTCACTACCGGCGAGCGCTTGCACATACTTCCAGGGTGGATCTTTGGGGTCTTTGGTCCCCGTGCTCGCAAAGATGAGTTCTTGCTGCAGTGCCAAACCCTTGTCCGCCCAAAAGGACTGGTTCTCTTTCCAGATTCGCTTCGCGTTGACGAGTCCGACGAGACCTTGGGCGGCGTCGGAAAGCTGTAGGTTTTTCTCGGTGTACACATCAATCCGCGAAATGAAGATGCTGTAGACCGACTTGAACGTGGCTGGATCGACTTTCCCATTGGCACCTCGCCAAATCGCTTCGCGAGCGGCGAGATATTGGTCCGCGACAAACATCAGCGTCACGTTGAGAGTGATGCCTGCCGCAGCGAGTGGCTCGAGTGCCCGCAGACCCGCCGGCGAGGCCGGCACCTTGATCATCCGGTTGGTGTGCCCGGCAGCCCATTTTTTGCCCAGTTCGACGTACCGCTCGACAACATCGTCCTCGCTCAAATTCAGCGACGGGTCTTCGAGCAATGGATCGAGCTCGAAGCTGACCCAGCCTGCGTCGCCCTTGGTCGCTTTGTGAATGTCTGCGAACTTGGCTTCGGCCTCGCTCACCAACTGATCCGTCAGCGCCCACGCGATCTCTTCGTCCGTCTTGCCCTCGCCAAGCAACGACTCAATCTGCCCATCGAGACCACCCCCGGCGACAATCGCCGAGATGATCGCAGGGTTACTGGTCGCTCCCACGGCACCGTAACGAAGGTTCTTGTCAACCTCGGTCGGCTCGACCGAGTCCAGGTAAAGTTTTGTGCCAGTGTCGATGAGCGATTGGAGCGGATTGGCCATGAATCAGTTACTTAGGTCAGAGTAAATTGGTCCGTACGCCGGGGACCATTGTCCCGAGCGAGCAGATCGGTCACGGACGGGACCAGGGTCCCATCCTACGTGATAGTGGGCACGCCACCGAAGTCGGCGTGCAGCATACCCCGTTCCCAAGTTGGCGACAAATGGAGAGGTCGGCGTGCCCAGGAGGAATTCCCCTCACAAGATCGGGCTGAACAATCTCGCCACAATCGTACCGATCCGCCCGTACCAGGGACGGAGCCGGCCAGACGTCGATTCGGATTCGGTGGCCGCCGCAAAGTCCTGCTGCAGCATCTCTGCGACCTCAGCGACAAAATCACGCTGGTCGATCGCCAGCATCATCTCGAAATTCAGATGCAGCGAACGATTGTCGAGATTCGTCGAACCGATTAACGCCAATTTGTCGTCGACCAACACACACTTCTGGTGCATGAACCCCTCGGTGTAGCGGTAGGCCGCGACGCCCAACGATTTCAGTTCCGATTCAAAATGGAATCCCGCCAAATAGACGATCCACTGGTCCGCTTCATTGGGCAGCAACACACGCACATCCACGCCGCGGGCACAGGCCATCGATAACGCATTGAGCGTCGTCTCGTCAGGGACCAAGTACGGTGTACTGATCCACAACCGCTCCCGGGCCGCCCCGGCGGCGGCGGCAAACATCATCGTCGCGCGAGAACGCTGGTCGGCCGGGCCAGTCGCACACATCGCCGCCAACCCCGCCTCCTCACCCGCGTTCGCGGGCTCCCTGTCGTCGTGATGCCCCCACTCCGCTTCCGGTAATCCTCGACGGCTCGCCCAGTAGTAATCCGATGCAAACACCGCTTGAATTTTTTTGACGATCGGGCCCCTCACGGTCGCTGCGGTGTCTCGCCAACGCGTTACCCAGTCATGGTTGCCGAGATATTCGTCGCCAATATTGAGCCCACCGACAACGCCCCAGTGGCCATCGACGACCAGCAACTTGCGATGATTGCGAAAGTTCAACTGAAACCGATTGACCCAGCCCTGGCGAGTGTTGAACGCCCGCACGTCGACCCCTGCATCACGCAAACGGCTAAGGTATGCCGACGACAACGAAATGCACCCCACCTCGTCGTAGAGCAGACGGACGGTCCGGCCGGCCTGAGCCTGAGCGATCAAGGCATCGGCAAACCGATTCCCGAACCCATCGTCGCGGATGAGGTAAAACTCGGCGTAGATGTAGTGTTCCGCCGAAGCGATCTGTTCGATCAGCGCTCGTGAAAAGGCATCGCCGTCGATCAACAACTGAAATTGATTTCCCGCACAAATCGGGGTGTCCAAGACATCGGCAACTTGATCGAGCGGCGAGATCAGTGACGTCGTTCGAGCATCCGGGCGCGTCATCGTCTCCCGCTCAATGGCATTGAGCGAGGCCAGATGTTGACGCCCGACCCCCCGCACGGCTTCTCGATAGCCGGCAAATCGATGGCGTGCGAACACCCAGTACGCGGGCAGAGTGAGCAACGGGATCGTCAACAACGCCACCGTCCACGCCACTGCAGCTTGACTGGTGCGAGTATTTCGAACCGCATGCCAAGCCGAAACCAGAGCCAGTCCATGCAACAACAGGAAACCGGATGGAACAATCAGCCCCCACCAATGTGCGAGCGTTTCAGTGTCGAGCAGCGTCACGACGGACTCACAGGGCGGAAGGGGAACCTAGCGTTTTTCGGCCCCATCCTAGTTGGTGATGCGAAGGGCTGGCGATGGGCCACAACCGCTAGTGCAATCCACGTTCCGGTCAACGCAGGGACTTCCCCAGGAAAGCGACGACAAACCACTTGCATCACTCCACATCTCCCGCAATACTTACTGAGACCAATTCGCAATAAGAAACACGCAGAAAATGACTGTCTGAAATTGTGGTCGAACGCTCCGCGGTCGACCATACCGACCGCGGAGCGTTCGGCCACTTATTTTCCGCTCGTTCCTAAGCGAATCATCATCGACGACGCAGCAAGCGATAGGCGATTTTTCCCGTCAACTAGCCAGCCACGCTCGATCCAGTGCTCGAAATCCGTTTTTCGAGCGTAGATCCTTCTTTTCTGTGTGCCTGTTTTGCTGAAGACATACGATACCTTCCCCGCAGGGTTCGTGGCTGAACAACTTCGTCGGACCGCTGACCGCGGGACTGCTCTATTTTGAAAACAGCAATATGGATTCGCAATTCGATTTCGAACTCAACGGACGCTGATTCCGTTATCCTTCCAGATTCCTGCCCCCCTCGGAGATTTACTCGGATGAATCAAAACAAACTGTTCCTGCCGATCGCCCTGGTCACCGCGAGCTGCCTGCTCGCACGTCCCGCTCAAGCCCACTTCCCCTGGTTGGCGACCAACGACGAGGGCCATGCCGTGATGTGGTTCGGTGAGTCCACCGACGACCGAACCTACCCCATGCCGGAATCGATCCAAACGATTCAACTACGAAACAGCGTTGCGGGCAAACCGATCACGACCGAGTCGGTCGACCAAGACGACTTGGTCGGCATCCAAAGTGTCGAGACAATCGACGCCGATTCCGAACTCGCCGGCACAGTCACCTACGGTTTGTACCACGGCACCAAGTTGACCTATCACGTCGAACACCTCCCGCAAGGCAACCCCGCTGAGTGGCCGCAGCAGGCCCGGGATGAGGCTCCATTGCAAACCGTGATCCGCCCCGACGACCAGGGTGGCGTGAATGTCACCGTCCTGCGTGACGGCAAGCCGCTACCGAGCACCGACGTCAAGCTGTACTGCGAAGCAGGTCACGAGGAAGCCGATCGGAAAACCGATGACAAAGGCCTCGTTCACTTCACGAACAAGGAAGTCGAATCAGGGCTCAACGCGGTAATCGTGGGCTATTCCGACGATCAGGCGGCCGGCAGCCTCAACGGCGAGAGCTACGCCAGCACCACCGACTACTTGACGGCAACCTTTCGCATGCCGAACTCGCCCGCGGGCGAGCCCGAAGCGAAAGAGGAATCCAAGCCCGAACCCCAAGTCGATCCTAACAGCGGCGCGAGCACGGGACCGGCAAACCTGCCCGACCTGCCTGAGAATCTAACCAGCTTCGGTGCCGCGATCGCGGACGGACACCTGTACGTCTACGGCGGCCACACCGGTGGTGCCCACTCGTATTCCAAACAAGAACAGTCGGATCGCCTATGGAGCGTGGATCTATCCCAGGGAAAAGACGCGAAATGGGAGAAATTGCCCAGCGGTCCGACCCTGCAAGGCCTGGCCCTGGTCGCTCATAACGGCCGCTTGATCCGCATCGGCGGTTTCACCGCGGTCAACGAGGAGGGTGAGGATCACAATCTGCAGTCGCAGAGCACCGTGGCGAGCTTCGACCCCCAATCGAAGACCTGGACCAACCTGGCCGATCTCCCTGAACCTCGCTCGTCACTCGATGCCGCAGTCCTCGGTGACAAAGTGTATGTCTTCGGTGGCTGGAACATGCAGGGCGAAAGCGACCAAAGCGAGTGGCACGACACCGCCTGGTCACTCGACCTCAGCGATGCATCGGCAAAGTGGCAACCACTTGCAGCGACCGACTTTGAACGCAGAGCCATCAGCGTGGCGGCGCATCAGGGTAAACTCTATGTCATCGGCGGCATGACGTCGGACAACGAGACCACCACGGAAGTCGCCGTCTATGATCCAGCCTCCGACTCCTGGAGCAAAGGCCCTGAACTGCCCGGCACAGGCATGTCCGGTTTCGGCTCGTCCTCATTCGCCACCGGCGGGCACTTGTACGTCACGACCATGGACGGCTTCGTCAACCAACTTTCCGATGACGGCAAGAGCTGGCACACGATCGCCAAAACCGATCGCGAACGGTTCTTCCACCGAATGGTGCCACTGAGCGATCATGAATTGTTGATGATCGGCGGCGCCAGCATGGAAGTTGGCAAGTTCAGCCCCATCGACCTCATCAAAGTGAAGTAGTCGAGTCGAAAGATTGTCACTCGGCTCCCCGAGCCGCAAGCGGGCGTGCGACTTTCATTTGAATGCCAAACGATTGTTTTCGCGTCCACCAGCTGACTTTCCTGAGTCCCGGCATAATACCGGAGGGACGACAGCGACTTCAGTGCGGGCGTGCCGCCTCTCGCGGATAAGACTGCGAAGCATTTTTTTGACCGTAGGATGGGACCATTGTCCCGTCCGGGGCAACTTTTTAGTAAACCGTCGCCAAACTGCTCGCTCGGGACAATGGTCCCAAGCTACGAATCCGGTGCGAATCGCACGATGCAACTAGCGCAACGGCAACTCCGCCACAACCACGCCCACAATCGCCGGCACCTTCGTCGCCACTCGCATCAATCTTTTCTGATCCGCTCCCGTCACGACAAACCGTCGCTTGCTCGACTTCATCGCGGTCGAAATCCCACCATCGGGGCCCAGCAGACTCGCCAGCGGCACGACGACCAAATCTGCCTTCGGCGAGACCGCATCGATCCTCTCGTCATCCAGGCCACCACCAAGACTCAAAATTTGAGCGACCCGCACGTTCACCTCAGGATCGTATTCGCGAAACGACTCGAGCGACTTTGGCTCGGTGAACGCAACGACGCAAGAATCACGCTGTCCCATATAACCTTTGGTGAAGCACTCGCCGACGATATCGGTGTCGAGATACGGCTGGTCAACGACTAAAAAAAGTCCTTGCCGCTGACGATTCTCCATGTTCGATTTGCGAACGTGGTTGATCGCTTGGCCGAGTGTGAGATACCCAAGATCGGACAGAGCATCCGCGTCCGGCACGGGGTCTGGTAGTTCCTGGTCGGACGGCCCCACCATCACACGGCGGTCGCCAGAGAGAAATAAGTTCATCAGCACCCAGCCGTTTTCACCGGCCTCATCCGTGTCCGAAATAACCATGACAGGTTCCGTCGAGCGAGTGAACTGAATCGTTGGCACCGTGAAAAACTTCCGATTCGCTGCCATGATCTTGGTCGCTTCGCGATCGTTGCGAGCTGGATCTTCACCAATCTCGGCTGCGCGATATTCGTCGAAGACCTTGCGTTGGACTTTCCCCACATGTTTCTCAATCTGCAAAAATTCGTCGGCATGCTGGAAGTCGCCTTGATCGACGGCCATGTTCTCAAGGCGGTGGAGGATCCGCTCGACACTGGCGGCCGTACCCCCGAATATCAGTCGGTTGGAGTCGATCAAGTGCAATCCAAGACCGACGAACGCGCGGAGATAACGCACGTCCTCCTGGGGCGATAGCCGATGTGAATATTGCAAAATTGCGCTGCCAAGATGGCGAAGTGATGTCTCGGAAACGGTGGTGCCGCCATCAATGGCCAGAATCTGGAAGAACAGGTTCTCGATCATGCTTCGCCACATGAACGGACTGACCGGCTTGCCCGCGAATTCAGCGCCGTCCTCGGGCAGGGACTCAGGAAAGCTCAATTGAAAATCAACAGGCCAAGGTTGCTCGGGCACTCGGCAGCCTGGCCGGCTGTTGCCCTCTTCCAATGCTTCGATCACCGCCACATCCAACGGATCGCCCTGGTTTGCGGTTCGCATCAGCACGATCGCCTTGGCGTAGAACGGCAATGCGTTGTCCGGTTCTTGCTCCGCCCAAGCATCGATCGCCGCGAAGGCGATTTTCTGGTCAGAGCTTTCCGCCAGTCTCGCCCATGCGGCGATCAAGGACGGATCAAGTGAGACGGCATCGAGGAAGCACGCTTCAGGCGACTCCATCGTATCGGCGTTCGACTCGTCATTGGCACGCTGTTGAAGTCGGTCACCGATTACTTTTGCGTAGCTTCGAACACTTTGCATCTTTCGCTCGAGAGCGGGATCGGTGATCTTTGAATCATCCGGCTGAGGTTCGGATAGCTTTTTCAGCGTCGCGCCAATCTGGCGAGTGATCCGACTTCGGTCGGCGGAGTAGGCACCGAATCGCCCCCGCCAATAAGCGACATGGGCGGATTCAGGATAGGCTTTGACAGCGTTTGCGAATGCCGCTTGTGGATCCTGAGGTTCCATCGTATCGAAGTCAACGAGCGACCAGATCGCCTCGGCAATCAATTGGTCAGCGGATACTGGCTTATCTCGCTCCTGAGAGAATGCAGCCAACGGAGCAAGCGAAACAACAACCACTACCGCGCGACTACAGATCGTAACCATTGAAGTTCTCCAGGCGGACCGACGTGAGAATAGATGGATCACAAGCGTCCTGACTTCACCCTCCCGAGCGAAGCTTGGGAGGGTCGAGAAACGATCCTTCAGCGAGTTTCTCGGGGAGGGATCGGTCACCGTTTCGCAGAGATTGGCGCACTTTCCTAGTGTTCGCCCCTCAGCCCAGCGGCTTGTCGGTTTCCACCTGCACGATGATCAAGACATCGCCGGCGGCGAAGCTGCTCATGGGGCCCCCGCTGGCACCCGATTGACTGGACAGATTGCCAGAGATCGACAGCACTTTCACGCCGGTTTTCCGAATCCAGCGATTGATTTGCCGCTCGAGTTCAGGCAGATCGTTATCGACGCCTTTAAACAGCTTGACTTGTTCCATGTTTTTATCTCTCAATCGATATTTTCAAAGTCGTCGAAATCGTCGAGGTCATCTTCTTCCTCGTCGAGTTCGTCGCCAGCGGTATTGAGTCCAAACTCGGCGCTGATTTCGTCGTCTATCTCGATTTCATAGTCGTCGTCGAGCTCTTCTTCGAAATCGTCATCGAAATCGTCATCGAAATCATCTTCGTCGATGTCATCAAACTCGTCGATGTCATCTTCGTCGTCATCCAGATCGTCCCCGAACCCACCGTGATCGTCATCATCATCATGATCGTGATCTGACGATGAATCATCGTCGTCGTCATCATGTTCGATCAGCACGGGAGTCGGCATGTACAACGGCATTCTCACGCCGGGCAAAGGGCTCGCCGCAGTGAGTTGTTGAGAATCGACGTAGAGCGATTTTGGCTGGATCGTGACAGTCATGTACGGTCAATCAACACGGAAGTCTAAAGAAGTGAAAGTGCGAGAACAGGCCGACAGCAAAACTCGCCAGCCAGATCGTGGTTGGCGTCGCGGTAGTGGACCAGATCGGGCGAATCCGGGCCAGATCCCGACACTCGGCCAAATAGACAGGATAAACCACTTGCAGGGTCTGTAGTAACTGGGGCGAGTTTATCCACAGGCTGGACATTTCTTGCGACATCTCGACACCATGCCGATCATTTTGCTAACTGGTGCAATCATCACAAGCCGCCCGCGCCGGAATTTTGGCATTTTCACCAATTGAGAGCTCACATTGCCATGGATGGTGATTTTCAGACCCGCAAATCGACCGCTGCCCTGTCCGCAGCCAACCCGGCCGACTCCGCTCGCATGCTGCCGTTGCTGTTTGTCTTGATCAGCTGCGTCGTTGCCACGGTGCTTTTGACCGGCTGCGCGTCACACCAATACGGACAGCTGCTCGCCAGCGACGACAAAGATATGGTCGGCAGCCATGATGCGGGCGCGGCGACCTGGAATCCCTTGGTCGACACGTCCGTCGCACAGCTGCTCGGACGCTGCCCGCCTGTGTCGCTGCCGACATCATTAGGGGCCCCCTTTGGAGACCCTTCCTATGCGGATGCCGCCGCGGAGGCCGCCTCGGCAAATGGTGCGACTGCGCAGACGCCTTCCTCAGGTGAGGGCAGCACGCCCGCGAAAATGGCCAGCCACAACCTCTCGGGCAATCTGCCAGGGATGGGTCCTCAAGCAGAAGAAATCTTCGGGACGATCGAACCGAACGGCCCCACACAGCTCGTCACCGGGCCTGCACGCGTGTGCTTTATCGGCATCGAAAACAAAAGTGCCGAAGAATTAGTCGATTTCAAGGACCAACTCTATGAGCGCATCGATTCCCAAATCAATGAAAGCCAAGCATTTCGCAGCATCAACCGGCGGCTAATCGATGCGGCACTGATTGAAGCCCGACTACGTCCCGATTCGCTATTTCTGCCCGCCAATCGCGCCGCTTTCGCCGCGGCGCTCGGCCGCCAAGGCTCACCGGTCGACTATTTGCTGTACGCCACGATTACCTCTGGCACGACCGATCGCAACAAATCGACGCAACGAGATTATCTCTTGACGCTGGAAATGGTGAATTTAGAGACGGGCGATTACATCAAAGAATCCTCGAAAATCCGCAAGGGCTATCACAAAACACGGGCTGGCAAATGGTGGAATTTTGGCCTCTTTGACCAAGCTGATGGTTAGTGTGACCCTCGAACCAAACCAACAGGGTGCGCCAGCCCACACGGCGATTTGTCGACCGACGACTCCGCCCCTCATCCGCTCATGCCCACCAGTCGGCATGCTATTGGGCGGCGTGCTGCTCGGCGGCGTGCTGTTGTTTTCCGGCTGCGCCACCCAACTCGCCTCGATCGACACCGCCCGCGATGCCTTCGTGACCGGCGATCTGAACACCGCCGCAACCATGCTCGGCGAAGTCGCTGACTCAAACGGCCGTTTCGCGGCCCCCGCCCGGCTCGATCTAGCCGTCGTCCAGCTCGCCTCCGGTGACATCGATGGAGCCACCGCAGGCCTCCGCAGCCTGCGGGATCAGTTTGACAAAACCAGCGACGCGGCAGCGATCGGCGCCGGGGGTGGCGGGCTGATCGCGGGTGCTAAGTCAGCATCCGGTAAGGCGATGTCGATGGTCACCGACGACACCGCACGCGTCTTCAAGCCCGCCGGATACGAAGAAGTGATGATCCGCACGATGCTTGCGATCTGCTCGCTCGCTGGCGATGGCATGGATGCGGAAAGCTACATCAACCAAGCGGCGATGCATCAGGCGAAGTTGAGGAAAGTCGCTGAAACGCGTCAGCACGACCTGTTCCCCGATTCGTTCGAGGCCACCCCGCACCAGGAACTCGCCTTGGCACCCTATCTGCGAGGCGTCTTGCGAGAGGCGACGCACCATGATTTTGACGATGCCCAGCGAAACTACCGGCTCGTCAGCGCCATCAAACCCGATTTCCGCCCTGCCCAAGATGACCTGCAGAGAGCCACCGTTGGCGCCCACAGCCAGCCCGGCCACGGGGCCCTGTACGTCTTTGCGCTGGTCGGACGCGGCCCCGTCCTGGTGCCGACCGACGCGCCCGTCACCTCCGCCGCCGTGTCCATCGCTTCCATGGTGATGTTCCACGATCAAGACAAAGCGGACGATATCACGCGTTTGCCAAAAATCATCAGCGTCAAAATCCCGGCCGTCGTGGTGCCGCACTCACCCATTGCCGCGGTGACCGTCACCAGTTCCTCACCGGCCTCGAATGGCGGCCCAGGGGCCTCGAATGGCGGCCCAGGGGCCTCGAATGGCGGCCCAGGGGCCTCGAACGGCGGCCCAGGGGCGCAGCCGATGGGGTCGTTCCAAATGCTGGGAGCCACCCAATCATTGACGGACGTCGCCGAGATGGTCCAAACCCAAGCCGCCGCGGAACAACCCTGGACGATCGCCCGCAGCTTCATCCGGCAAGCGAGCAAAGAGCTCGCGGTGAGCAAAGCTCGCCAGGGACTCGGCCTGACCGGCGGCGTGGGCAGCGCGGTCCAGTTCGCCGCCTCGACGGCGTGGACAGCCACCGAAAAAGCCGACACCCGGTGCTGGGGGCTGCTACCACGGGAGATCCAAGTCCTGCGGGCCGAACTGCCCGCCGGTGAGCACCGCATCCAGCTCGCTCCCGTGGGCCCCGACGGATTCTCGATCGGCCCCGAGCGGCCGGCTACCGTTCGCGTGGCCAATGGACGCAACACCTATCTCGTCGTCATCGCGCCGGCGGGAAATTTACACATCGTCGAATGAACCAACCCAGTGAACATCTGGGGACGCTGAAGAGAAACGTCCCGGAATTCAAAAATTGAGGCGCCGCCCCCCCGCACAACCCGCATAACTGACGCCGTCTTGCCGATTTATCCTGACCCGTCGGCAGGGCATGAAAATTCGGCCGCGTGCCCCAGGCAAGCTGAACTGAAGTTGCCCGACCGCCGATACCCTCGCTATCGGTCGTTCGACCTCGCAGCGGCGGCAACGGATTTGACGAAATCCCACGCTCGACCATTTTGCGTACGTTCGGCGACCGAGAACCCCACGATGCCAGGATGGCCGTGGGAGCATCTATCAAGGTAGCGGCCTCCCAAGCTGCTGGGCTCCTTTCCGAAAGTTGTCGATGATCGGTTTTTCCCTCCAATCACTGGACTTGTCGCGGATGCGGCAGCAAGTCGAATTGAAACTCTGTGAATTGGGAGCACTCGAACCGCGAGAATTCCCATTGACCCAGAGAGAAGTGGTACGCCGGGGTAAAACCTGTGCGATCTACTTCTGCCTGCACGGCCCCCGTAGTGTCAAATTAACCGCTATCGCGGATCTCAAAACCCGCTCGATGGTGTACTACGGCAGTGACGGAGTCCGCCGGGAAACCGTCGATTGGGACGCGTTGTAAAGCGGAATTTGCCAAGATCCAAAGGAATTTCGATAAATCATTGCGATCCTCGGTTGTCGATGATCCCCCTGTAACGCTATGATCCCCGTTCCTCACGAGGGAATTCCCCGCCCGAGATGCGTTTTATCACGCCTCTCGCTCTGCGAATCCCCTTTCAGACAGTCCTCAAATGGAGGCGAACTTCACATGCACAAAATTCCAGACGAAGGGTTTACGAAGCGGATATGGTAAAGTTATTGGTGCGAGATCGGGAAACGATTCAAGAAGCAGTACGACGGTTCAGGAAGTTGGTTGAACGCAGCGGCATCAAGAAAGAGATGCGCCGCCGCGAATTCTACGAAAAGCCCAGCGAAACCAACCGCCGCGCCCGCCTACGTGCCGAACGCCGCAACAAACGCACCCAACTCTTAGCCCGCTAAGAATCACCTCAACTAGCTGCCCCGCCATCGGCGACCAGCAGCTAACTTCAGGGCGTTTAGCTCAGTTGGCTAGAGCATCTCGTTTACACCGAGAGGGTCGGGGGTTCGAGTCCCTCAACGCCCATCAGGTAGTAGTTGCCCCTACTATCCTGAACTACAGAAAGCCCTGTTTTCCGAGCGGAAACAGGGCTTTCTTCGTTTCGGCCGGAGCCCTCAATCCCCCGAATACCCCCTGAACCGAAACCACCAGCGGCCCCACCGACCCATCCCAGTACCCCCGGCTCCACCGGCCACATGCACTGGCTCTTCACCTCACCAGACCACAACCGCAAAACAACCGTAGGGCCGGTTCCCACCGGCCACATGCGTCGGTCTCCCAACACGCCCCCCCTCCCTCTTCTCTGCGCCTCCCCGACTCTCGCGTCTCTGCGTCCACTTTCTTTCACCAACATTCATCAACGGCGTCAGCAGTGGAGGGAAAGAGCAGCCCCGCAAGCAATCCGCGGCAAGCCCCAAGACCTGCTCATCAACTGCGATGAAGAAGTGAAACCGCTCGAAGAATCGCTGTATCCCTCAGTAGGTCTGGGCGACGCATCCGAGCTTGTGATTGGAAACCGTGGAAGAAGCCCAAAACTCGTCTGAAGAAACGGATCCCATTGGGCGCGGTCTACCCGCCATCGACAGCTTCGAGTTCGTGGAACGGAATCTTCTTCCCGTCGAAGAAGGGCATCAGCAATTCAGGAGGTTTTCCATCGACAGCGCGGAAGACATCCGGAAGTGGAAGCAGCACGTCGAGGTATTCAAGCGACCCTTTTCCATGAAGCGCACGCAACTTGCCCTTTTTGGCCCATGTTCCGCAGGTGCCGCAAAGCGTTACCGTCGTCATTGATTTGCCTTCGGGAGTGATCGAAACGGCGTACGCAGGGCTGTGGCCACAGAATGGAACGTTGGCGTCATCTGCAAGGTCTTTGCGCAGAAGCGTGCGCAGTTTCTTCGCCTCTGTTCGGTTGAGTCGGCGAGTTGCAATGACGTCAGCAACACGATCATGCCATTCAATGGAGACAGTTTGATCGCCAGCAAGTGCGCCACGGGGATCGAGGAGATGTATCACCATCCGGTATGGTGGATCATCTGCGTGAACCGAGACCGCCAACGCTGCAAACAAGGCTAGCAATACAGTTCGCATGATCTCATTCGATTTGCGGGAGGCCATGAATGGGCGGTTAGACTTGCGGTACGACAAAGCTCAAGTGATGGGCGGCGTGCCACTGCTGAAGCAATAGCCATTGCCCACGATTGAGTCGCCCCAGCATCGGATAGTGCGTGACGAAAGGGGTGGAAGGGTCCATTAGAGTGTTCGCCAGTGCGTAGAATCGGTCTGCACAAGCGTCTTCATCGAGATCGATTGCGGGCTGAAGCGGCTTCGGAGCTTTGCCACGCATCTTGGATGGCTTGCCCCTCCGCATCGTCGGCATGAACATCAGTCTCATCACCGGGCGCATCAGGGCAGGAAATGTGAATCCCGCACCGTCGATTGTCATCTGCATGGACATGCTCAAATGATCGAGAATTTGGGCAAGACTCCAATTGCCGACCAGTGCATAACCGTCTTCACGCAACCGAGCAACATCAGCGCAAGCGGCGCCCAAGTCCGCGTAGCATAAATCCATACGTCGATCTGCGATCGTCCTTACGAGATCAGGCTTTTGAAGCATATTTATTCAATTCGTTTGTTGCGGGTGTGAATAAGTCAGTCGACGAACGATGGCCATCAGCGTGCACGGACAACTGGCGTTCCATTAGTAAAAACGTGCAAGCCGCGCTCGGTTGGATGGCTTGGTTGCCCGTCCGCATTGGACCGCCGTATAGGGTCTGCCGTCAGGGTGTCGCCGGTAGCATCCGGTTTCGAGCGAAGGATTATCATGCCCCCCTGCGACCGCAGAGGCCGATGCAACCACTCGCCCGACGAGAGCAATGTATCGCAACGCAAGATTGAAATCAAAGCAGTAGGGCCGGTTCCCACCGGCCATATGCGTCGGTTTCTCCAACTCCTTGGGCAGCAACCGTACAACAGAACCAGCGGCAGGGCCGGTTCCCACCGGCCATATGCGTCGGTTTCTTCGGCAAACGAGGGACACAGCACGTTTGCGAGAGAGACATCAACGCAAACCCTGCAGCTTCGCACCCCCTACACGGCTCGCATCCATTGCGGCTAGACAATTGCGAGTGAAATGTACTGTGCCCCCCTAAGCTTCGAGGTTTAACCACGAATCACACGAATGACACGAATCGTCAGCATGGATCCAATTCGTGTCATTCGTGTTTTTCGTGGTCAAATCAATCCCCACGACAACGGAGCGACCAACATCGCTCCAGCTCGCGTGCTTCGGTGCGCATCACTGTTCGTCGATGATACCTGCGGACCAAATCTGGCGAGGATCATATCCGTATCGATTGCGCCCACGGTTTCCCTTGAGCGTTCCGATGGTAAAGAAGAGGAAAATTCGACCGAAAACGGGAATGAGCCCAGGAACAATCGACCAACCAGACCATCCGATGTCGTGAAATCTCTTCGCTCCGATAGCCACTGCATTCCAAAACATGACAATTGGAATACTCAGGAAAGCCAACTGCGGGATTGGGAAACTGGCCGATGCGGCGGCGATTAACAGTAGAATCCCACCCCAACAAATGATGAACAGCCCCGCTGCGATCCAAATCATTGCGAGAGAAAGACGGCCCCGCAACGAGAACAAGATCCAAAACAGATCGAAGTGTGTCGGACGTGCCTCTTCGTTCTCTCGAGGTTGCGAAACCGCCCCGAGACCCGCGGCCGCTGGCCGAGGTTCGCCCCCGCCCATACCGTGGACGTCTTGCTTGCACGCGGGACAAGCTCCATTTGATTCTGGGATGACTCGCATCCCGCAATTCGGACAGCTAAGGATACTCACGGTGACTCAAGATTATCCAATTCGAGGAACGAATTGCGATCTACCCGCAGCCAGGCGCCGAAAAATCTCAACTTGATCGGCTGAGCCGATCGCCTGACGTGCAAACAGACCGTGCGTTGAACTTTGTCGCCACACTGGGCGATGCTGGACGTGGAATCAGGACGACTGATTCGTCAGAATGATTCTAGCAGATAGTATTCGCAGGGTGACACCAAACCGTCCAGACGGGGAGGGCGTAACGGAATCCGCTGTGCCCATCGCTGCCCGGTTTCCTTTGCACCTTCCACCAGCGCCCCCGGTACCAACCGTAAAAATCGCTATCGCCGTAGGGCCGGTTCCACCGGCCGCATGCGTTGGCTCTTCGACTCATTAGGCCGTAACGGTACAACAGCCCCTGTTCGCGGTGCCTAATTGAGTTGCTGATCAGACGGCGGCTCGCTCCAAGACGGCTTGGCGACTGACCTCCCCATCCGAGCGGACAACCCAATTTTGACGCTTGCAGAAATTCCTTGAGAAGGTGCAATGCCCCCTAAGCTTCGAGGTTTAACCACGAATCACACGAATCACACGAATCGTCAGCATGGATCCAATTCGTGTCATTCGTGTTTTTCGTGGTCAAATCAATCCCCACGACAACGGAGCGACGACCACCGCACACCGGACAGACCGCCATCGAGAATGACTGCACGCCGTTGATCCCCATCCGAGCGGACAACCGAATTTTGACGCTTGCAGAAATTCCTTGAGAACGTGCAATGCCCCCCCTAAGCTTCGAGGTTTAACCACGACTCACACGAATCATCAGCATGGATCCAATTCGTGTCATTCGTGTTTTTCGTGGTCAAATCAATACCCACGACAACGGAGCGACGACCACCGCACACCGGCCAGACCGCCATCGAGAATGACTGCACACCGTTGATCCCCATCCGAGCGGACAACCGAATTTTGACGCTTGCAGAAATTCCTTGAGAACGTGCAATGCCCCCCCCTAAGCTTCGAGGTTTAACCACGAATCACACGAATCGTCAGCATGGATCCAATTCGTGTTTTTCGTGGTCAAATCAATACCCACGACAACGGAGCGACGACCACCGCACACCGGACAGACCGCCATCGAGAATGACTGCACTTCGCTGAGGAGCGCATCCGTCGGAAACGAACTTCCATACCAGAGCCCGTCAAATCCGCGGAAGTTTCTCAAACGCTGCAACCGGACTTCCGTCTTTCCAGTCAATCGGGACAACGGATAAGTACCAAGTCTTTCCTTGGGAGTTGTTGCCTTGATAGAAGAGGTAATCTTGACCATCGTCGTCCTGGAACAGAAACGGATGCCCCGACTCGCTGGAGTTCCAACTACCTGGCGGGCCGTTGGGTACAAACGGTATGTCCGACAAGCGATTGAAGTTCACTCCATCATCGCTAACAGCCACACCGATTTGCTGGGGATCGTTGTTGTAACCCCCGGCATAGAACATGTAGAGTCGACCGTCATGACGGGCCATTGCCGCGGCTTCGACACATTGCTTCTCCCATGCCAAGTCGAGGTTTTTGTCGTCCAGTTTGGTCGGAACGGTTGGGGCGAGTATCGGGCCATCTGAATTAAGCTGGGTCCAGCTTTCGCGGGAGAAATCACTGTCAAGCGGCGCTGCTGCAACCCCCATCATCTGGACCTTCATTCCCGGATCCCGTGTTGCCCAGTACAACAACAGCTTACCTTCATGGACGATTACATCGGCGTCGATGGCCCGTCCGGCTGTCCAGTCGCCAGTCGGGCGAAACACTGGATTTGTGGGATTTCGGACGAAGTTGATTCCATCGTCAGACCAAGCGTGGCAAATAGCATCTTTCTGGCGATTGCCGTAGGTCTGGTAGAACAGATGGATCCTGTCGTTTAACACGATCGCCCCCGGAGCGGTGAAGCCCTTCGCCTCCGCTGCCCCGGTATTTTGCAGTTCCGCGGCCTTTTCCCAATCCACGAGGTTGTCACTAGTCGCAACCCCGATTGTCCAGCCTGTCGTTGGCTTGCGATCAAAAGGCGGTATCGAGTAGTAGAGCCAGTACTTCCCCTTAAATTTGACGACAGCCGGGTCTTTTGACATCGGCTTGCCACTAGCGTCATCTGCGAACATCATCCGGGGCGTATCAACGGGCGACTGTGCAACTGCGTGAGAGGCCAGAAAGGCGCCAAAGACAACGGATAAGGTTGCAAGTCGATTCATGAACGTTTGCCTCAATTGAGCTGTTCTTTCGGATAACGGTAGAAATCACGGGGGGGGGGGGGAAGCCAGACAGAAGACTGTCTACTTGAGAAAACGTGCATGCCATGGTTCCCGGCTGTTATAAATTCACAAGAGCATCGCAGTAGTTGTCAACGTGGTGCAGACTGGTAGTAGGCACGCCCAGCGTGTCGGCCGTATGCAACCCAGACACCACCACCGTTAATTTGTGTGTTGCCGTAAGTATAGACCGTCACGAATCGTTACGCCACGACTGTCGCATACGTTGGCCAACGCGATCTGCTCTGCTTCAGTCGGGTTGGTTGACTTGCTGAGCAGACGACGGCGGGCTTGGCGAATGATCCCAAAACGCCCAGTTGTGCGTCAATCGAAATGGCAACGGACAGCTCAGCCCATAGAGACACCCACGCTAGCCCGGCAACCAGCGTGAGGCTTGAACCACGAAAGACACGAATCACACGAAAAGAGCGGCATGGGTCAAATTCGTGTAATTCGTGTTTTCCGTGGTCGAATCAATGTCCATGACAACGGAGCGACCAACATTGCCCCGACCATCGCACAGGCCGCGTTTGAGAAGGTACTATGGATGCCATGAACAATAAGTGACGGGTTTACTGTAGTGGATCTTGTTAAAGATCCTGTTCTGGATGGATCTTTAACAAGATCCACTACGCCAGTTATTGATCCCGCGTTCCTATGCACCTCTGAGCTTCTTCGTTTTGACTCCCCCTTAGTGACAAAGTCACGGCATGCAATAGCCCCGGACGCGAGCCCAGGAAACTCATCCGTTGGGTTGGTGGCTGGCAGGAACGCCAGCCCAGCACCCGCAGGGATGCGGCCAGCCAACTGGACACCTCACTCCAAGCACTGCGCCGGAGCAATTCGATTAAGTTCAACGGTAGCGATGTGCGGGCGGCGGCGGTTGACCTGCAAGCAGACTAAAAACGTGACCAGCGCCGCTCCGTAGCCATCGCATGGTTATCGTTCGTGCTGGAAACGCGTAGGCATGGAACAGAAACATTCGAGTAAGGATACCAGGAACAATAAGTGACGGGTTTACCGTAGTGGATCTTGTTAAAGATCCTGTCCTGGATGGATCTTTAACAAGATCCACTACGCCAGTTATTGATCCCGCGTTCCTATGCACCTCTGAGCTTCTTCGTTTTGACTCCCCCTTAGCGACAAAGTCACGGCATGCAATAGCCCCGGACGCGAGCCCAGGAAACTCATCCGTTGGGTTGGTGGCTGGCATGGATGCCAGCCCACCATCCGCAGGGATGCGGCCAGCCAACTGGACACCTCACTCCAAGCACTGCGCCGGAGCAATTCGATTAAGTTCAACGGTAGCGATGTGCGGGCGGCGGCGGTTGACCTGCAAGCAGACTAAAAACGTGACCAGCGCCGCTCCGTAGCCATCGCATGGTTATCGTTCGTGCTGGAAACGCGTAGGCATGGAACAGAAACATTCGAGTAAGGATACCAGGAACAATAAGTGACGGGTTTACCGTAGTGGATCTTGTTAAAGATCCTGTCCTGGATGGATCTTTAACAAGATCCACTACGCCAGTTATTGATCGCGCGTTACTAACGGGACAAACGTAGGCTACTTGGATCGAACGTAAACCTCCGGCTCACACAGTGTGGTGTTCCAAACTGACGCAACATGGTCATCAATGTATACCAGCCGAAGCGTTACCGCGTAATCGGAATCAGGTTCAACAAGGATGAGTTCGCCTGTCGGCGAAATGCTCCAGAATACGCCAGATATTCGCACCTCCATCAAATTTGGATCGCCCGCCTTGATTCCAAGATGAGGCAAATCCTCTTCCGGCGGGCCGCCAATACTCGCCGTTGCGCCAGCTGCGTAGAACCCGAAGTTGGCAACGCGTGATGTCGATACGAGCGAGTAATGCCAGCCGATGATTTGTGACTCGTCCCATGCGACGGAAGGCGACAGCGCATTTGCAAGTGGAGCTGATGCTGCGACACGAGCGCGGTTCACCGCGAGGTAAATGCGATAGATTGTTTTCCGCGATGCAACGCACGCAAGTGACACAAGGGCAACGGCACACAAGATTGCGGTTCGCCTACGGCTCATTCGTATGTCCGATAACGTCAGTGGTGGCCGCCAGGTTCGTCGAACACGCGCGTCCAGCCGTGGTCTCGCCACATTGCGAAATAGTGCCCGACGAGCAGTCCGAACAACCCGACGAGAATAGTCGGTCCCACGACAAGCAGGAAGAGCAATGGGGGATCAACGAACCGACCCGCTGACGAAAATCGGTCAAGGCCGCCGTCCGATACTAACGGGTAAGCGACACCCCGAATTAGGAGCAGCAGCCAATAGGCGGAAACCGAGACGACGGTTGCAATGATACGCGGAAAAGACCCGGATGTACGTGCCGACCTGAAAGCAGCGAAAAACGTGCAAATCGCAACCGAGATGAATGTCGCGGGTGCTGTTGAAAGTCGCTGTGCGGCGAAAACGCCCGCGAAAGCGACGACCAGGATTAGCAGGTCGAATGTCCGATAGGTCATGTACCGATTCCCGTCGAATAACGCTAGGATTCACGTAACCGGGACGCGAAGGGATTGGACTGCAAAAACAAGTGACGCCCAACTCTCGTGCAATCCATTGCTATTTGCCGAGTTGGGCGATCGTCAAAACGGAAAGCGATCAACAGTATGGTTCGATATCGCGAGTGTCGCGGCGATTTGCAGTACAGCAAGCACGCAAATGTATGCCACAGTACGGTATGCTGAGCGAGCGAATTGCAATCGGAAGTAGGTAATCGCAACGACCAAGGTGCCCAGCAATGTAGCGAGTTTGAGAAGGTTTGCAAATTCGCGTTGGATCAGCACGTTCAGTCCATCTTGCAGCCATACGGCAAAGAGCACGGCGAGCCAAGCGTAGCAAGTCGCGATCGCGAGCAAGACCAACCTCGAGCGTGACGTAGAGATTGAACGAAGGCTCGTCGAATCTTCAGCAGCGTTGTCCATCAGCGGCCTATACGGATTTAATTTCTGGACGATGCGATGAGGCTCTCTAAATTAAATAACGGCCGCGTTGACCGAGCAACGCCATTGTGGTTTCCATTTCAAAACGCCCGATGCGTTTTTTCGGTCCAACGCATGGTTCTCCGCTCTTGTGTGTCGGATTGTATCGCTAAAGTATCATCGCCAAAAACGATCGAGCAAACGCGAGATCATTCCGGGTGGGTTTATTGCGTCTTCGTACCTTGGCCACAGTGAACGGAAAGACAGGCGATCAGTTTCTCTTTTGCAATATGATTCGAACCCACCAGAAAAGCAGTGCTCAGCAATGGACTGAGTCCGCACGTGTCGGACCGCAAAAAGAACTTCGTTCCAAAGGTTGGGATCGTGAAGTGCCGCATCCGACTCATCATCAGTTGGACACAACGTATAGTCGCACCAAAACCGGTCACTCCACGAAGGGTCGGTGAGTTCAGCGAGGATCGCACCATCGACCTCAATGAGGTAGAGCGGACCGGGTTTCAGTTCAGGCCACATTGTGTCATTTCAGTTGGCGAACGAGGTAATTATCGCCGGTTGGACCTTCGGTTCCCTCGGTGACACGCGGAGTGTTATCGCCGGTTCGAGGGAAGGTTATCGCCGGTTGGCGACTGCTGAGTATGGGGGGTCTGAATTCTTGGGTCAAGCAAAACCATGAACAAATGTCCGGCACAAGGATTGACCTGTTTTGCTGGCACGTAATGCTGCGGCGATGCGGCTGAGCAGTCGGCTGAACGCGCGCTCGGGACAATGGTCCCAAGCTACCCCTCATCCCGCCTCACGGCCATGGCTACGTAGAGCGGGCCGCTTCGCGGCTGAGTGCGGGTTCCGCTCTGAATTCGTGAACTTAGCTCGCAAGCGAGATTATTTTCACATCGTCGACCACGGCGCTGTGGGGTACCGATAGACGTAGCATTCTCTTGGTCGGATGCGCAAACCCGGGAGCGGTGAACTTCGCGACCTCCGTTCCATCGACCGACGCCGTTACCTGGTCACCTTTTACCCGCACAACGAGCCGGTGCCACTCGCCTTTGGCCGTTTTGGTGGGAAACTTTTTGATCGTCGTCTTGAGGAACGCCAGTTGTTCCGCTGTCAGCTGTTTGGCTTTCTTGGCGTCATAGAACTTCATGTTCATGCTGCCGCTTTTCATGTCATTGATCTGCACGAACTTGTTAGTCACATCGACTTTGAACAAGTGCCCCGCATGAACGTCTTTGAACTTCAGGTCGGCGAAGTCGAGGCCGAGCCGATCATTATCGTTTTCCAACATGAACCGCATCTCCACGACACCGTCTCGAAACTCAGCGGGGTGGGTTACGGACACCGCGTGGTCGGCGGTGGGATGCATTTTGATATGCATCGCGCCATCCTTCAGATCAACCTGCTTATTCCCCCCCGCACGCGACTTGCTGTTCGTTGCCCAGCCATTGCCGATTTCATCGGTCACTTCCTGAGACTCCGTTCGTTCGAAATCGTCGCTGAAGATCAGCGTGCCACTGTCGTCGGCACGCGCAGCGTTCGACAGAGCGAACGGAATCAGGAGCATCAACGTCAAAAATGTTTTGGTCATGGGAATTGTTTGCCTTTAAAATTTTGCTCGCATTGTCGCTGATTTCTGGCATCGCCTAGCAGCGTGTTGATTCACCGGAATCGCATTGTCTATCATACTGCTCCCAAGGTGGGCGTGGTGCAATAAGATGCAACGCAACGAGCCCGCACGATCAAAATATCGACAGAAAGCCGAAGCGAGCTTGTCGATGCAAGTCGGCCACGACATCGATCAAGTCGAAGCTGAACTGCATTCAGAACTGGCGGATGCGGCAGCCCTGCAGGAGCAGATTGCGACGGACGAGACACGGTGGATTGCCCAGGGCATTGATGTGGACGAGGCCTTTATAGAGAAGTACCGGCACCCGACCGAGGTTCCAATTGGATTGGCGAATCACTTCCCCGGTGGCGTGAATTGGTTGTTTGGGGAGGTGTCCATCGTGCTCGGGATCGCACTCCTGTTCGTAACCGCAAAGCGGTGGCACGAGATAGCCCCGGACGCCAGTCCGAGGTAACGGGTACTCAACAAATTGAAATCGCGAAGCGATGCCAAGCATTTCGCCCGCAATCCATTTGGCGCGAGAGACGCATACCGTCCCTTCAGGATTTCGCCACCATCCTTCGCAACGGGTTCCCCGGACTGGCGTCTCCGGGGGCTATTGCATGCCGTGGCTTCGCCACTGAGAACAAACACGACACAACTCCAGCTTCAACTCGGCGCGAGCCCAACGGTTGAGCCCGCCAGGCTCACGTCTTCCCCACCGCTTGGATATCGGAGCAAATCTTGCCGGAGGAATCCACTAGACTAGCGGCCTGGAGAGCCGAGCGACGATATTTGCCCGGCATCCCCAACGCGGCAGATTCCCCTACAATCTGCGGAGGATTGGCTGCCAAACAATGAGTTCGAAGCTCGCTCCTTGTCTCCCCCCTCTCCGTGTCTCCCCCTCTCCCGTCCCCTGCCTCCCCCTCTGCTCCCACTATGCCTTTCTCTGGACTTCGTATTGCCTCGCTCGAAAGCCGTCGGGCGGAGGATATGGCCCGACTGATCACGAAGTTTGGCGGGGAGGCCTGCGTCAGCCCATCGATGCGGGAGGTACCGATCGAACCGAACCGGCCGGCGATCGATTTCGCTTATCGGGTGATCACGGGTGAGATTCCCATCATGATATTCATGACTGGCGGTGGTTTCCGGTACTTGCTCAAGAGCATCGAAAAGCACGTTGAACCCCAACGATTTCTCGATGCGTTGAGCGACATCACGACGATTTGCCGTGGCCCCAAACCGGCTGCCGCGATGCGAGATGTCGGCGTCACCCCCACTTTCCGGGTGCCTGAGCCGAATACGTGGCGGGATTTGCTCAAAATGATCGATGGGGGCATCCCGATCGCCAACCAAGTGGTGGGTGTCCAGGAATATGGGGTGACCAATACGTCTCTGATCGCGGGACTGGAAACTCGCGGCGCGATCCCCGAAACGGTGCGTGTCTACGGCTGGGAATACCCCGAAGACACCGAACCACTGGAGGCCAATGTTCGTGCGATCGCGGCGGGCCAGCGAGACATGCTCTTGCTGACGAGTGCCCACCAAGTCGTCAACATGCTCCGCATGGCGGACTCGCTGAGCCTGACAGATGCGTTGCGTCAGGGGCTGGCCCAAACCGTTGTCGCGTCGATCGGCCCCACGACGAGCGACATGCTTCGCGAGAGTGATATCCACGTTGACATGGAACCCTCGCACCCCAAAATGGGCCATCTCGTCAATGAGGCGGCGCGGGATTCGGCGATGCTCGTGGAAAAACGCCGAGTCCTAGCGACGGCAGATGCCAAACAAATGCGAGTCAGCGTGACAGACGAAGAGGATCGAGAACCGATGACTGCGATCGACGACCATCCCTCGCAATCGAGCCTGTTCATGAAAGCGTGTCGCGGTGAGTCGACACCGCGGACGCCGGTGTGGTTAATGCGTCAGGCCGGGCGATACATGCAAGAGTACCGATCCGTTCGCTCGCAACAGAGCTTCCTCGAACTCTGTGCCAATCCGGGCCTGTGTAGCGAAGTGATGTGCACAGCTGTCGATCGACTCGGTGTTGATGCGGCGATCATTTTCTCGGATCTGCTTCCCATTCTCGTGCCAATGGGCTTCGACCTTGAGTTCGTCAAAGGAGATGGGCCCGTCATCCACAACCCGGTCCGGACGGCAGCGGACATCGACCGCGTCAAAGGGCTGGACAATCCTCAAGACCTCGGCTTCGTTTACGAAACCGTGCGACAAACGCGGAAGGACCTGCCCGATTCCATCCCGCTGATTGGCTTTGCCGGCGCCCCCTTCACGCTGGCCAGCTACGCGATCGAGGGTGGCGGCAGCAAACAATACGCGGCGACCAAGCAACTGATGCGAGCGGATGACGGCGGATGGTCGGCGTTGATGGACCGGTTGACCGACGCAATCATCGTGTACCTGAATGAACAGATCGCCGCGGGCGCGCAGTGCGTGCAGTTGTTCGACAGCTGGGCAGGGTGTTTGTCGGCAGCGGACTACAGCCGATTTGTCTTGCCCTGGATGCGGCGGATCATTGCTGGAGTCACCCCTGGAGTGCCGCTGATTAACTTTGCGACAGGCAACCCGGAACTGTTGCCTCTGCTACGTGGTGACCGCCGCACGGTCGTGGGCGTGGATTGGCGGATTGACATGGCGACGGCGTGGAAACGCATCGGCCACGACATTTCCGTTCAAGGCAACATGGACCCCACCGTGTTGTTGACGGATCCAGCAACCATTCGTGCGGCCGCGAAAGAATTGCTCGATCAAGTCGGCGGTCGGCCTGGGCATATTTTCAATCTGGGGCATGGCGTCATGCAGATGACCCCCGTTGAGAACGCCATCGAGCTGGTGAAGGCGGTCCAAGAACTCTCAGTGCGGGACGATTTTGCCGGCGGGCCAGACGCATGACGAGCATCGTCTGCCCGCTGTGTCCGCTGAACTGTGACGACGTTCGCATCGACGAGAATGGAGCAGGGGAGGGGAACCGTTGCCCGATCCTGTCAGCGGCGTCCCCGGTTAAGATCCCGCCTCCTAAGCGTGGTAACCTCCCGATCGCGAGCGTTTCGGCCAAGACACTTCGCGTGGTCACGACGGGTGTCGATTTATCCACCGCGCGGCAATTGGCTCGGTGGCAAGCGGCAGAGCGGATTGACTTGACCATCGAATCGGACCCGAGCATCGAGGCGTTGCTGCAGACGGCCAGTCGCGATGGAATCGTTTCGGCGACGCTCGCCGACATCGCAACGCATGCTGATCTCGTGTGGATGATCGGTCGTGTCGATCAGGCATGGCCACGTTTGGGTGAAAAGCTACGGTTGAAAGGAAACGGTTCTGATCAAACGCAAGTCCAGCGGTTCGAGCAATGCACCGCCGATGACCTTTCACGCTTCGCCGCTGCTACCGCCGTCGCGGCCGCGACGGCTGAACGTGAGCACGTCTCGCCCCTGGCAACCAATGAACTCGTTCATCACTCGGACAACTGGATTTCGTCCGAGTACTGTGCCATTTTGATTGGCCCGGGAGCCTTTGTGAGCGGCGAAGAATCGCTCAGTGCGACCATGCTGGCACGCTTGGTGCGACAACGCAACGCGAAGAAACGCGCCGTGTTGCTGACGCTCGATGCCGCTGCGACGCTACGAAGTGTGTGCCTGTGGAGCAGCAACACCAGCCCTGAGACGACCACGGGCGCCAACGGTGATACCGCTTTCGACATTCGGATTGGTTCGCCGCTCAGTATCGATTCGCGCGCCGCTGAATTGCAACTTGGCGGCATCGATCCGGGACCGGAGTTGGCGGAGACCTACCGAGCATGTTCTGTCGCGGGGCTGCATCGACCTGGGATGGTGATCCGTGGCGACGGATCGGTATCGTTGCCCCTGGCGACTGCAGTGAAGTCGGATTTGCCGAGTGAAACCGATTTGTTGAATGAGTTGTTGACCAACCAATCCTGAAACATTGGACAGCCGACGAAACGCTCAAGAGACCGATCTCGCCCTGGCGGCGAGGCTGAAACCCCCGCCAACGATGCGGCCACTCTATGGGGTTTCTCCTGCAGGTGATGTTGGTGCGGGAGTGGGAGCGAGATCGGCGGGGACGTTCAGATATGCCAGTAGATCGTTCATTTGCGGCAGCGAAATGGATTGTTCGAAACCTTCGGGCATCAGCGAGATACCCGTATTGCGAATCCACTCGATATCGTCTCGTAAGACGCTTTGACGTTTCCCCTCTTGCATTTGCAGCTCAATCGCCGTGCTGGATTCATTGCTGATGACTCCCGTCATCACCTCCCCGTCGAGCGTCAGGATGCTGTAGCCCTGATACTTGTCCTCCACCGCGAGATTGGGATCCAATATCGCCGTCAAAATCGTTTTGGGAGTGCGGTCCTTCAGGCTGGCGATGTCTGGGCCGATGGCGTGCCCGACTTCGTTGACTCGATGGCAGGCGGCACAGTGTTTTTGGAAAACGATCGCTCCCTGTTGTGGATCGCCCGCCCCGGTCGCGGCAGCGAGGTAGTGCTGCAACAGCACTTGTTTTTCCGCGGCGGAGCTGGGGCGTCCAAACAGGTCGGCCGCCGCCGTTTTGACTTCGTCGCTGGCGTGTGAAAGAAGCCGCCGTCGATGGTCGTCGCTGATCGCGTGTAGCAGCACCCCTCCGGACTCTAACGCTGCGATCAGATCGAGTGTCGTCGATTCGCGGGCGAGGATTGCGTCTAACGCCGCTCGCCGCACCGTGGGACTCATCGATGCGAGGCGGCCCAATATCGCCTCGGGATCGTTGGCAACGATCGCCTCGGCGGCAGCGATCTGGACGTCGACCGGTTGCGCGGCGGTGAGCAGGTTTAGGTTGACACGGTCGTCCCGCTTCTCCAACGCGAGCAACCGGAGCGAGGCGACTCGCAGCGGGATGCTGGCCTGGGCGTCCGATGCCCACTGCACCGCTTGCGTTTTCAATTCAGCTATGAGCGTTTGGGTACTCGACGCAAGCTCCGCGTTTTTTTGACGCAGAGTTTTCAAGGTCTTTGTTAATGCATCAATTCGATCTGGGGCGGGAACGTCATCACGGATCGAGGCGACAAGGGATTTGACCAAGCTCGATATAAACTGAGTTTCGCCGCTGCGAGCGGCCATTTCCAGGATGACGTCCTGATAGGCCGCCGCGGCGCGAGGGTTCTGTTGGATGGCAGCATGAAATGCCCCCAGCATTTCGGGACGGAGGGAGCTGATGACGGCGTCCCGAATCGCCGGCAGATCGGCCGAGTTCGCAGCGATGTCGGCAAGCTTCGCAACCGCCTGCGGCGAATCACTGTAACCAAGTGAATACGCGAGCTGCTGTCGGACGTGTGGATCGGCGGCGTCACACTGCAGCACAGCCATCAACAGTGGGGCGGAACCTGCGTCACCGCTCAGCGACGGTTCACATAACCGAATCGCGTGCCGCCGAACCGTGGGATCCGGATCCCGTAACGCCACTTCCAGCGTATCGACGGTCAATTCGTTTAATCCGTCGAGCGTGCACATCGCATGCAAACGCGCCAAGGGGCGCGGTGATGATTCAACGACCTCTTGCAGCGATCGAGTTGCGGAAGTGCCCTGCTGGCGGATCAACATCGCCTGGGCCAAGTCGCGGATGCGGCCACTGGGCGAACCGAGTTGATCAACAAGCTGAGGGGTGCTCATGCTGCTCAAATTCACCATCGGCCTGGGAGGCTGGTCCGTTGGGAAGATGCGGTAGATCCGGCCACGATCATGGCCGGCGCGAAGTTCCAGCGTTTTCTCCCGCTCATCGTCGATCCACTCGGGATGTTCCATCACCAACCGGTACATGTCCGCGACCCAGATCGCGCCATCGGGGCCCGTCGTCACGCTCGCAGGGCGGAACCAGCTATCCGCCGACGCCAGGAACTCAACGTCTGCCTCGTCGCCGACCCGATGACTCTCAAAGGTCGCCCCGTGGGGCACAAGCCGACGTCGCTGGACCAAATTGTGGACCGGCTCGCAGGTAAAGGTGTTTCGCAAAAAGTCGGGTCCCAACAAGCTGTCGCGGTAGACGATCGTGCTGCACGCGGATGTGAATGCATGCCGACTGCCGGGAGCGGGAGGCACATACCCGGACCAGTGGCTGAGCACACGAGAAATAGGGAACACCTGCGTGTTGTCCAGACGGGCAATGTCTCGACTCGGCGTCGCCGGCGGCACAAAGGCATTTCGTCGTAGGTACTGAGCGGGATGGAGGTAATGTCGAACGGGAACGGAATTGTTGCATCCGAACCAATTGCCATGATCGTCGCGATGGCGTCCGAACTGAGTCGGGCCCGCTTGGAGGTCGAACGCCCCGGTGGTCGGTCGGATGCGAAGATCCTGTCCGCGAATATCGACGACCTCGTCTGTTCGAGTCGACCTGATCGTCCCGCCGCTGTCTCCATTGGCTAAATAGATCCAATTGTCCAACCCGCGTTCAAATCCATTCACCCGGTGCTGTTGATTCCCTTCCCCAAAACCGTGGTAGAGTTCTGTTTGCACATCAGCGGTTCCATCACCATCGGTGTCCTCAGCATAGAAGATCGCGGGGGCGGCACTGACGATGACGCCATCGCCAAAAGCGAGAACGCCCGTGGGGAAGGGGATGTTGTCGAGAAAGAGTGTCGATTGGTCGTAGACTCCATCCCCATCGATATCCTCCAGATACCGGACCCGACCGCCCGGCGTCCCATGATCGTCCAGTCCGAGCGGATAGTCGGCCATTTCGACAACCCATAGTTTTCCATCCGGTCCAAAATCGAGGGCGACGGGATCCATCGTCAGCGGTTCGGCGGCGACCAACTCAATCGTGAAACCGGGTCGCACCCGCATCGATTTCAACGATTGATCGGCGCTGCGTGGGCCGGGCTCGGCGTTGCCGGTCAACTGCGAAAACGAGCGACGATCCACCCCATCGGGCAACCGGTTGGTGTCCTCGTTCTGCACCCACATATGATCGTCGGCAAACCAGGCTCCGTTGTTCGTTCCGCCTCGAACAATCAGCGGGATTTCGCCATCCGGTTCGACCGAGCGAGTGAAGTTGCGCGATCCGGCGTCATACAAACGGACCGCGGATTCGGATGGATTCGATACGATCAGGTCATCGTATCCGTCTTTGTCCAAGTCAACGAAACGCAGCCCATTATCGGCCCCATTGATATCCACCACCGCATACGGAAACGGATTTGGCTTCCACGTACCGTCTCGCTCCACTTCGAAAAATGTTTTCGTTTCAGGGTTGGCAACCAAGACTTCGGACGTTCCATCTTTATCAAAGTCACGCAATCGAACCCCTTGATCAACGCCCGCGACGCGAGTGCGAAACGGAATCAGTTCTTCAGGCAACGCTTTCCGCACAAAGCGGTTCCCTGCAAATTGATAGATTGACTGGTCCTGGTCATTATTAACCAACATGGAAACGCCTTGGCCGGCGATCAGCTGCCCAAACTGAACCCCTTGATCAATCGAGTTTGAGCTGGCATCGCTGGCCACAAATTTCACCGGGCTGGTGAAATCATTCCACACCTGGTTTTCAGGGTCCCAAACTCTCGCGACTTGCCGTTGATCATTTCCGATCATCACATCTAAATATCCGTCCAAATTCAGGTCGACAAGGCGGACCCCATTGTCCCCTCCACCGACTCGCCGACGGAGTGGTTGATCGAGTAACAGATACTTGTTGATTCGCTCGATGCATTCACGGAAGGTTAAAAACTTAACCCGCTTGCCGTACTTCGCATCGACTCGGTCAACGACTTCGGCAATCTGTTCGCTACGGATCCAATCGTAGGGATGAAAAACGATATCGGCGATTCCTTTTTTCACGACCGTCGCATCGATCGCGGCCAACATATCGTCGACCGTTCTCGGGTTGTTGGGTTGTTGAATGTTCTGCGCCTGCCAATCATCCGGGATCATGCACGGGAATTCCCAGCACTTCTTGCCGATCACGAAGGGGTAGGGATAGTTTTCGATTTGATTGACAAACGAGGGAAACGGGATGTAACGTTTGAACCGCTCCTCGCCGTCGGAATTCAGCGTGATCGACTGAGGAATGTCCGGGTCACTCGATGTAAAAACGCAGACGACCGATGTACTCGCCTGGAGGAAGTTCCCCGCCGGCGTGGTTTGGTTGATAATCTCAGCGAACGCCCGCGGGCTGGGCGTGTTTTGAGAATCCATGCAAGGGAACCGAAACGCGACCGGTTGGCTATTGGGAATCGCCGAGACGATATCGACACAGCGATCATAAGTCGATTTGGCTTGCTCCAACTGACCACTCTGCAAACAGGGGCAGGGGTGATCGACGGTGTGCGTTTCGAACGACAGCCCTTCGTCGAGCCAAGCTTGTAGTTGCGGATCCTCAGGATCGACTTGGCAGGTCATGATGCTCAGCGGCGCTCGCCCGTCGATCTGTTTCAGACGATTGAGGATCGGTCGCAAGTAGGCCTCGTACTTCGCCGTGTCTCGCATGTCATCGATCCCCAATACGACGACCGCCTCGACGCCTGGTTCCCCCACCCACTGCGGCGTCGTCAGTTTGGGAAAATTCGTGTGCGGATAGTACGGGTTTGAGTAATCGTCGAGATACGCAAACGGATTGCCGTCGGCGGCTGGCAAGCGTTCACCGACGACACCGCTCAACAGAGTGGCGGAGACTCCGAAAAGGAACGCCCGGAAAAGTTTTCGGTCAATACGACGCATGATGTTTCTCCTTAGAATGATTTGCTGCGGCCGCGATTGCGACGGGATGTATTTCTGGGCCAGCCTACCCCCATGCGGATGCACCGGGATAAATGCGACTGCCACTGCCGTGGCGATGTGCATACTGGCTTCCTCGCCTGTTAAGGAACGAGCGGAAAATTACTGTCTGAAATTGTGGTCGAACGCTCCGCGGTCGACCATTCCGACCGCGGAGCGTTCGGCCACTTATTTTCCGCTCGTTCCGAAGCACGTTTGGGTGATTCACTCCACCTAACCTCTATTAGCATCGCGTGGAGAAAAGATGACGTCGGTACACTCGCCGGAGTGCGGGATTTCACATTCTGGCGAGCGTAGGTGCGGGAGAATTCGTCACCTGTTGCCCATGCGATATTTAGCCGAAACCATTGCGTGAACGTGCTGAGGTCAGTTTCCCCAACAGTTCAACTGCGTGTTGCGATAGATGCGCAGCAGCGGTCGGCGTGAAGGGCGGCAGGTCCAAAATCCGAGGAACCGTGACGGCTGCGTATTCCTTGTTCTGGTAAGCAGTCGGGTCGGCGAGATATCCGACACTGTCGTCGGCGTAACCGACGACCACTGTGTGCTCAAATGGCGACCGGCGTTGGATGTCGAGACCGTAGAAACTATACAGTTCGCTGGAGTGGAACAGGATCGCGAGGTCTCCCAACCGCAGTGCCGACATAGGTGTCGAATGTGCCTTCGTGTTGAGATCCCACGTTTTTGCCGAGTCATACCAAGCTTTGGAGAACCGCGCATCGACCCATTCTCCCGAGACGCACTGTTCGGGATGGTCGCGATAGGTTTGCAACTGCGACTGCAGCAATTCGATGTCCAACGGAATCGCAAACGGTTCTGAAACGATTCGTAATTCGTCAGTCGTGATCGGTTGAGCGACCGCGAGAGCATTATCAATTCCCAGCGAGATCGCCGCGGCGGTTGGCTCGGCTTTCCCAATCCAAATTTTCCCGTCGCCCGGATTAACGTCTCCGGCATGCCCCTGCAGGAAGCCGGGCGTGACTCCGTGTTTGGCTTGTACTTGTTTTGCCACCAAGCCCACCCAATCGGGCCCAGCCAGACCATCTTGGTAACAGACAGGGTGGCAGGAAAAGTGATACCACAACACATCCGACTTGCCCGCCCGAACGAAGCGGAGTAGATGCAGCGTTGTATCCAACCAGCGGTCGGCATCCGTTGATTCGTCATCGAACGCTTGCTCGGTTTTCCACGTCGGCGTGGTGCGGTTAAAGCTGCCGCCTTCGACCTTGCTTTTACCCAAGTGCAATTGGGCAGAGGATAAATCCTGTTGTGCTTGCTCAACGGCGTCGACGGCGAGCCCGGCAACTTGGTCTTGGTAATCTTCCGGTATGGCGCCCCATTGTTGTAAAAAGGTAAATGTGGGCGTTGAGTGGGAATGCGTCGCGCAGACGCGTACGTTCGACGCGGGAATCCCCGTCCGCTTGGCAACCTGCTGCTGCACCTTTTGGGTGAAACTCGCCGAGAGCGTCAGGATATCCAGGGTAACGATGGCGACCACCTGATCCTTGATTTGCAGCACCAAGGCTCTCGCTGCTGTTGCTTGCCGAATCCCCGTGATGCGGCGTTCTTGACCGGGTGGTTTGTGAAATCCAGCAAGTTCGATCCCCAGCGGTGGAGTGATGTCGACGACCGCCTGACCAATCGCCAGGGAGACATCGCGGCTTTGATCCGCTGCCAGAGGATGAGGGGCGGCCGTCGCGACGAGTGTCGCACCGATGCCCGTCAGCATCTCACGACGAGTCAGCGGGAAGTTGCGATGAGCGCATGCAGGAGAGGTCATATCAATCCAATCGGTTGATCCGGCGGGCACCAACGCCCAGAGCGATGGTGGGAAGGTGGGATACAGAGAACGCGAGTCTCTCGTATTTCTGTTCGCTATGTTAGCAGATCACCAAGGGCGTCACATCTTCTGCGCTGAAGCTCAAACTCGGATGGCCCCACGGCCCGGTTCCCCATGTCCCGGCTCCCCATGTCCCGGTTCCCCACGCCCCGTGCAATGCGATGTTCCCCGGTCGACCGCTCTTCTTTCTTTGATCGTGCCGCCGAGCGACAATTCATGGCAATGGGTGCCTGGCGGCGTCAGCGTGATCTCGCTCGGCGTGAAAATCTCGCTCGGCGTGAAACTCGAACAACCTGGGAACGACCTGGACGCGTGCTCCCCGGACTTGCTACCCTCGATCTTGAGACGAAATTTCTAGTTTCTGGGACAAAGGACGGTCCATGCAGTCGTTGATGCGCTATCGAGATCTGGTGTTGCCATTGGGCATCATCGGTTGCCTCGTGGTGATCCTGGTACCGCTGCCACCGTTTCTGATGGATCTGTTGCTGGCTGCCAATATCACCGTTGGTGTGATCGTGCTGCTGACGACGGTCTACGTCCAAACGCCGCTAGAATTCAGCATTTTCCCGTCTCTGCTGCTCGCAACCACGCTCGCCCGACTCGTGCTCAACGTGGCCACGACGCGGTTGATTCTGACCAGTACGGAGTCCGGCGACAGCGGTGCCGTCGGGGGGGTGATCCAAGGTTTCGGCGAATTTGTGGCCGGCGACCGGATCGAAGTTGGAATCATTATTTTTGTCATCATCGTATTGATCCAGTTCATTGTGATCACCAAAGGTGCCACACGGATCAGCGAAGTGGCGGCCCGATTTGCCCTCGATGGGATGCCGGGCAAACAAATGGCCATCGACGCGGATCTCAACGCGGGCAATATCGATGAAAAGACGGCTCAGCAGCGACGTGAAGACGTCGGTGCGCAAGCCGATTTTTATGGGGCCATGGACGGTGCGAGTAAATTCGTCCGCGGTGACGCCGTCGCTGGGATCGTGATCACGCTGGTGAACGTGGCCGGTGGTCTGTATATCGGCGTGATGCGGTATGGAATGTCAGTTCCTGAGGCCGTCGAACTGTTTACCAAACTCACCATCGGTGACGGCTTGGTCAGCCAACTGCCCGCGCTGTTGATCTCACTGGCGGCCGGGTTGCTGGTCACGCGGAGTGCGAACAAAGCCAATCTACCTGAACAGTTTTTGCAGCAGGTGTTCAGCAACCCCAAAGCTCTGGCGGTGGCGGGAGGCTTTCTGTGCCTACTGATCATGACCAATCTACCGACGGTTCCGATGGCCACCCTCGGTGCAGGGTGCCTGGGACTGGCCGTTGTGCTGAAACGGCAGAACGAGCAGGACACGATTAACGAGCAGGCCGTACAGGACGAGCAGGCCGCCGCGGAGCTGACCCCCACCAAGCGCGTTGAAGATTTTCTCGCCGTCGACCCGATGGAACTGGCGATCGGCTTCGGCCTGCTGTCGTTGGCTGACCCCCGGCAAGGCGGCGATCTGATGCAGCGAATCACGGGAGTGCGCAATTCGATGGCTGGTGACATTGGGATCGTGCTACCGAAAGTCCGAATTCGCGATGACATGAATCTCGAAGACAATCAGTACGAGATCCGAATCGCGGGCAATCCCATCGCGACGGAGCGGGTCTTGCCCAACCGCATGCTCGCGATCGACCACGGCAGCACAACTGGCGTGATCGAAGGGGAACCGACCTACGATCCAACCTTCGGTGGGCCGGCGGTGTGGATTGATCCGCTCCGGCGTGAGCAAGCCGCCATCTACGGCTACATGCCCGTCGAACCCGCCGCCGTGCTGGCGACCCACCTGCAAGAAATTGCCCGTAGTCACGCCGATGAGCTGCTGACCCGTGATGCGACCAAACACTTGATCGACGAACTCAAACAGGCTGCTCCGGCGGTCGTCGAGGAGCTCATCCCCGACTTGCTCAACGTCAGCGATGTGCAGCAGGTACTGCAGACGCTGCTGCGTGAAGATGTGCCCATTCGCCAACTCGCGATCATTCTCGAAACATTGGGCGATCACGCGCGCACGACGAAAGACCCGATCGCCTTGAGTGAGCACGTCCGGCAACGTCTGGCCCGTACGATCAGTACCCGATATCGCGACGGACGAGGACAACTGCACGTGATCGCGCTCGACGCAGCAACAGAAGATCAGATCGCGGCGGGCATCGAACAGAATGATCGTGGACTTTTTGTACGGATGAGTCCATCGGCGGTCGACTCGACTTGCGAGAAAATCTCCGTTGGTGTTAAGAAATTGATTGCGTTGGGTCATCACCCGGTCGTTTTGGTTAGCCCGCGGATTCGTCCGGGGCTGCACAGGATCGTCGCCGCATCGATGCCCCGCGTGCGGATCCTATCCTACAACGAGATCACGCAAGATACGCAAATCCAATCGCATGGCGTGGTGAGTGATTGATGTCCATAAGAACTTTTAAAGCAGCAAACCTGCAAGCCGCACTGGCCGACATCCGGGAACAAATGGGTCCGGATGCCTCGGTGCTGCACACCCGCCAGGTCCGTGACGGCTGGCTTGGTTGGCTCGGCCGTACCCAAGTCGAAGTGATCGCGGGTTTGCGTGGGGCGGGTAGTTATCCATCCGGCCTGACGACCGATGACGGTAGCGTCTCGCGTCCTGACGACCTTCAGAGCCTCGAGCGATATTCGGAAGGACTCTTCTCCGGCGCGTCCTCATCGATTGATCGAACGGGACACGGGGAGACGATCTCCATGAAGCTGTATGACATGGGTGATTCGAGCGACGTTGATCCGCTGTCGATCGATCCGCTGGTTGGCCCCTTGCGTCAAGCCGGTGTCCCCGAGGCGGTCATCCGTCGCTGGCTGGCGTCGGCCTCAAGCTTCGCTGGCAATGTTGGTATGAACGACCGACTGCCGTACGACCTCAATGGCCGATTGGAGCATTTACAGCGTGCAATCTCCCGTGAACTGAACCTCTGTGGTCCGATTCGAACGCAGCCCGGCGAGCGACACGTCGTCGCATTGGTCGGTCCTACCGGCGTCGGCAAGACCACGACCGTTGCAAAACTCGCTGCAGGTTTCCGCATCGAATCCAAACGCCGCGTCGGTTTGCTAACGATTGACACATACCGAATTGCCGCCGTCCAACAACTCCAGGCCTACGCTGAGATCATGGACCTACCGATGCAGGTCGTTGAAAAGCCTGAGCAAATGCAACCCGCCATGGATCTACTCGGGGATGTCGACTTGGTACTCATCGATACGGCGGGTCGCAGTCCCCGCAGTGATGCCCGAATCGATCAATTGGCGGAGTTCCTCCGCGCTGCCCAACCGGACGAGACCCATCTCGTGCTCAGCGCAACGAGTTCGAGCGAAAATATCCTGACCACGCTCAGTGGGTTCACGCCGGTACGAGCGACCTCCGTGATTTTGACGAAGCTGGACGAGACCCCGCATACCGCGGGCGTGCTCTCGGCACTGACGGCGAGCGAGAGATATCTGTCGACGCCACTGAGTTACATCACCCATGGCCAGCAGGTGCCCGATGACATCGCCGTCGCCGACGCGCCCAATCTGGTGGGCGCACTCCTGCCAATGACCCCACTGACCGTCCCCTTCGGAGAAGCGGCTTGATGAAGCGGCCGGCTAGCAGGTCGTGCGAGATCACCAATGAATTCCAGGGACTTGGATTTGTTCAAGATCCTCATGCCGCAGGATCTTTAACAAGATCCACTACCGACAACAACGATTTCCAGCAGCGACCAAGAGCCAAAATCATTTCCACGACTTTTACCTCAAGAACTAAACGGTACTGAGCCGATAACATGAACTGAACCGGAGCGTGAAGAACAAAGCTCACTTGAGACAATTTTTCACGATGCCGATTAATCGATTTGGGAGACGCGATACCGCCGACTCAATAAGCACTCACTAACGGTGTACTCAATAACCGGAGTTGACTTATGAAACGGATGCTCGCTATTTCGCAGTGACCGCTCGCAGGGGGACATACTCTCCTCGGCAGCGAGATCGACGAAAGCCTAAATCCGAAGTAGGAGATGTGACCGAGGCATGGATGCCAGGCCTCGTCTCCGCCCACTTCGAACTAAAACTAACGTAGAAACATTCCATCGTCAGGCGTGTCTTATTGTTCTCACGGACAACGAGATGCACTGGCGATCAGTGATCATCATGGAGGATTCGATGCCCGCCGCTGCCCCCGTCGACGAAGAAATCGCCCAAGTTTGGGATTCATTCAAAGCCATCACCAAAGACCATCCCAACTACGAGGGTTTGCGTAACCGACTCGTCGAACGGTTTATGCCATTGGTGCGATACAATGGTGAGCGAATATGGCAGCGACTTCCTGATGGCGTCGAGCTCGACGACTTGATCAGTGCGGGCATCTTCGGCCTGATGGACGCGATCGATGCCTACGATCGCGACCGTGGCGTAAAGTTCGAAACGTACTGCGTGCCACGAATTCGCGGCGCCATGCTCGATGAACTTCGCACGATGGACTGGGTACCACGACTCGTTCGCAGTAAAGCGAGCAAGCTCGGAGCTGCGACGAAGCAACTCGAAACACGGCTCGGACGCGCCCCCACCGTGGCTGAAATTGCGGAACATATGGAACTCGCCATTCCCGAAATCGAGAAGATGCAAACCGAAGCCAATGCGGTGGGCGTCGTTTCGCTGAATAAGAAGTGGTACGAGACCGACAGCTACAAAGACGTTAGCGAAATCGACATTCTGGAAGACAAGAAGGGCGAAGACCCTACTCGTCGGGTGCAGAAGACCGACCTCATGCGACTGGTCACCAAGGGACTCAATCGCAACGAACGCTTGATCATCATCCTCTACTACTACGAAGAGTTGACGATGAAAGAGATCGGAGCCACGCTCGATCTCTCAGAGTCGCGTGTCAGCCAAATGCACACCTCGATCGTGACGCGTCTGCAGCAGCAACTCGGCGTCCGGCGACTCGAATTCGGCGCCTGAGCATGCGGATCGCCCATGTGATCACACGGATGATCATCGGTGGAGCGCAAGAGAATACGCTGTTGAATTGCCAAGACCTGATTGCCAATCACGGCGATGAGGTCTTGCTCATCTGCGGTCCTGAAACCGGCCCCGAAGGTGACCTGCTCGGTCGCACGCAGCCAGCGGCCCAGGGCGGACCAGGACCGGGTGCCTCGCCACGCGTGCCCGTCCAGATCGTGGATTCCATGCGTCGGTCCATTCATCCGACGCGAGACTGGCAGGCTGCTCGCGAACTCGCCCGTGTGCTGGGCGAGTTCGATCCCGATGTCGTCCACACGCATAGTGCCAAGGCAGGGTTGCTGGGACGGCATGTCGCCTGGAAACAGTTCAAAACGGCATCGGACCGTCGCCCCGCAGTGATTCACACCGTCCATGGCGCGCCGTTTCACGCATATCAATCCACGTCTGCCAAGCAGTTCTTCATCGCATGCGAACGATGGGCCGCCGGACGCTGCCACCACATGATCAGCGTCGCCGATGCGATGACTGACCTGATGGTCGCAGCAGGTGTCGCCCCACGCGAGAAATTCACGACGATCAGCAGCGGCATGAACGTCGAACCGTTCCTCGCTGCCAACGGCCATCGCGAGCGAATTCGCCAGCGATACGGGATCACTGAGGAACACGTCGTGGTCGGCAAAATCGCCCGCCTATTTCACCTCAAAGGCCATGAGGACTTAATCCGTGCGGCGCGCACCGTCGTGGACGCATGCCCTCAGGTGCGTTTCCTTCTGGTCGGCGACGGCGTGCTGCGGGATGACCTGCAAGCACAAATCGCGGAACTGAGACTGGACGATCACTTTATCTTCACGGGACTTGTCCCACCGAGTGAAGTCCCAGCAATGATCGGTGCGATGGATCTACTCGTTCACACCTCGTACCGCGAAGGACTCGCCCGCGCCCTCCCGCAAGCCTTGATCGCCGGCAAACCCGTGATCAGCTACGACATCGACGGAGCCCGCGAAGTGGTCATCGATGACGAGACCGGTTACCTCGTGCCGCCCGGGGACGAATCCTACCTAGCCAATCGGATGATCCACCTGATCGCCCACCCTGATCAACGACTGCAGCAGGGCAGTGCAGGGCGGTCGCGATTCACGGACCAATTCCGCCATCAGACGATGACGCGAAGCATCCGACAACTGTACTGTCAAATTCTCGCTCACAACCAATCATCATCGAGCTAAATCATGGCCAAACCTGCCAACACGAAACCATCGAACAAGCCCACCGAATCTGCGCAAGCGACGCCGGCGGATGCGGCCGAGACAGCCAAGAAAGACACGGTCAAGGAAAAACCTGACGACGCGGTGACCACCAAACGCCCGGCCAGCAATCAAGTGAAAGACACCACAGCGGCAGCGCGTCCGAAAAAGACAAAGGCCCCCGCAGCGAAGCAAGGATCGCTGATGCCAAGTGAGCACAAGCTCGAAAACCTCGCCGCTGCCATTTCCGCAGCGAGTAACGCAGATAATCTACTTCTGATCCTGCAACACGTCGACGCCGCAGGCGGGCCCGCGGAGGTGATCGAAAGCATCGAAGCCTACCGCGCGTTAAAATCGGCCGTGGAACAACCCGCCGGTACTTGAGCACCTCATCGAACTCGCCGACGAGGTGCGATCGGTCCCCCGATCACCGCGTCGGCGGCACACCGACGGGTGATCGCGAATTCACCGATAACTATTGGTCTCGCTCACCGTAGGTCGGTGGTGTCCAGCCCGGTGGGAGCTTGCCTTGCGGGCGGACTAAATGAGCCGCGTCTGAAATGGGAATGTCATCCTTTGCCGCGAGCGGGAGGTCGTCTGCAAGATGCTTGATCTTAAAGTCCTTGTATTGAATCTTCATTGCCGGCCCAACGTGAACCTGGACCGCCAAAACACCTTCGAGGGCACGTCCCTTGGCATCGAAGTCAATCACATCGGTCGTCAGGTGCCCGTCGATCCAATGCTGATAATGATTCCCTCGGGCGAGCACCCGGTAGTCGTGCCACTGATCGGTATCGAAGTGCTTCAAGTCCGATGGCATGCTCGCAACAGATCCCGAATCGGTACCCCATGTGCTGCCGACCACCCAGGCGCGCCCCTTCGCATCGACGATGACTTTTTCACCGGCATGTGACAGGATGCGACGGCCTTTTTCTTCGTACAGCATGCCGTTGTAGTTCGGGTTATTGGAGACAACATCGCATTGGTAGCCCGTGACCACATCGAGCCCGAGATCGGGGCGGGAGAGACCGCGATACTGAATCCCGCTATTCCCGCCAGCGCTGACTTTGACCTTCACACGCAGGTCAAAGTTCCGAATCGTTGAATCTTCCCAGGTGATGAACTGATTCATCTTCAGCGAACCATCTGTCACGCCCGTCAACGCCCCGTCTTGAACGGACCAGTATTTAGGATCGCCTGACCAATGCCGCAGCGTTTTGCCATCGAACACGGATACAAAACCATCTTTGTCAACACGGGCACCGACATTGGCTGCGGCGACCGGATGTGGCACGGTTGATTTGCTGAACCGTGTGTTCAGTTTATCCAGAGGGCCACCGAGTTCCTTGACTCGCTCTGCCAATCGCCCACGCATCGCGGCCAGCGTATCGGCGTGGTTGGGGTCACCGGCGAGGTTCACGAGTTCGTCGGGATCGTTCTTCAGGTCATGGAGGAACTCGTAGTTGTCATCGTCGAAATAGACGACATATTTAAACCGATCGTTGCGCAGTCCTTCAAAGGCAGGGATCCGGTTACGAACGGCAAAGTGTTCGTGGAACGTTTCGGTCCGCCAGTCCTGCGGCTGGTCCCCTGCGACAATCGGCGCCAGGCTATGGCCTTGATACCGCTCCGGGATTTCAGCCCCCGCCCAATCCAAAAACGTTGCCGGTAGATCGAGATTCAATCCGATGGCGTCTGTCGTGGTACCACGCTCGGTGGCCGCGGCCCGGGGATCCATGATGATCAAGGGGACGCGAAGTGATTCCTCAAAGTGCGACCACTTGCCGGCCAAACCCCGGTTGGCCATGTAGTAACCGTTGTCGGCGGAGTAGACGATGATGGTATTCTCGGCCAATCCTTGCTCTCGAAGAACCTTGAGAAATCGCCCGATCGCATTGTCAATGCCGCTGACCATACGGTAGTAGGATCGCATATTGGTTTGATACTTTTCGTCGGTATTCCATCGCCAGAAGAACCGCTCTCGATTGATCGTTGTTTTCAGAAAATCGGGCAGCGCGTCAAAGACAGCTGCGGCGTTCAAGGGCGGCTGGGCAATCTCGATGCCTTCATACATCCCGTTGGCTGATTCAGGCCATGGAAAGTGCCCGATGCCAGGCCGCCGGTCGCCGTCTTCTGCGTGACAGGCATTGAACCACATATTCAGGGCGAAAGGTTTGCCTTTGGGCTGCTCGCGGAGGAACTCGATGCCGCGGTCGACGACCAGATCCGTTTCATGACGAAGAGTTCCGTCTGCTTGCTTTTTGTAATACGGATTGCGCCCAATCGCTTCGAACTCGTCAAAGTGATCCTGCTGTCTGTACCCCTGTGGCATCTTGGCATGCCATTTCCCAAAGTAACCCGTTCGATAGCCATGCTCGCGAAGGATGTCGGAATACAGCTCTGCGACCGCCTCGGGACGGGCCAATTCGGGGTTAGCGGGCGTGCCATAGGTACGACCGGTCAGCCCCGACAGGATCGTGGTGCGGCTCACCCAGCAGATCGATTGGCTCACGAATGCGTTGCGAAAGCGAACGCCGTCGGCGGCCAAGGCATCTATGTTGGGTGTTTGGATGACGTCATTGCCGTAGCAGCCCAGCGTGGTGGTGGTTTGATCGTCGGCAAAGAAAAACACGATATTGGGCGGTGTCGCATTCGATGGCGACGATTCCGCTTGCGCATCACTGCTCGTGGCATTTTGTGCTGCGGTATTTTGCGTTGCCGTGGCAGGCACCTTCGCGTCGACTTCGTCACCATGCGCCGGTGCTAAGAAAAGCGTGCAAACCGCGACGATCGATGTGGCAAATTTCAAGGTAGCCTCTGGGGATAGGGGAGTTAGGTGGGGACTGCCCATCATAACCGAAATCCGATTTGCGGTAGGCGTTGCGAATGGGTTGAGTCGGAGGTCCCAGCGGGCGATTGATCGACGCAGCGTGGTCCCCGCTCACCGCTTACTCGACCCGGTTGCGGCCGTTTCCTTTCGCGTCCAGCAGGGCACGATCAGCTCGCGCGACGATGGATTGGGGCGTATCGCCGCTTTGATATTCAGCAACACCGATGCTGACGGTGATGGATTGCCCCCCGAGCCCCTTGAGCGGTGTGGCGGCGACGGTTTGACGAATTTCGTTGGCCCGCCGCGTGGCAGTGGCCTTGTCGCTGCTGATCGCCAGGACGACAAACTCTTCGCCGCCATAGCGGACCACGAGGTCAGAGCTGCGGGTTTGACGCCGCAGCACGTCGGCGAACTGAATCAGGGCCTCGTCGCCAGCGGGATGGCCGTGAATATCGTTGATCCGTTTGAAATGATCGATGTCGCACATGATCAGGCTGAACGTGGGTCCCTGCTGGCGGGCTTCGGTCGTGCATCGCAACAGGCATTGATCGAACTCCGCTCGATTGGCAACGCCCGTCAGGGGATCACTCATCGCTTTCTTGTGCAGCGATAGGATTTGGCTCTGCATTTCTACCCGATCGGACAAATCGCGGACGATCACCACGGCGCCGCCACCGTGCTCCATACCGAGCGGAGTCGCGTGCAGGAGCACATCTCGCCCAGCCTGAATGGCGACGGTCCGAGCCGACTCCTCATTCGCGGGCCTCTCGTCGAAGGCGTATGGATCGCTGGCGATGAGCTTCATGGTTCTCGCAAATGCAACTTGTCGGTCGAGGCAAGCGGTGACGAGGCACTCGGTCGTCTCACCTGGCTCGGCACTCGCAAAGTGAAGTTGAACAGAATCCCACCGCGTCCCCACACAGTCTGCCGCAGCGACCTGGCTCAACTGAGCCATCGCGTCGTTCCAATAAAGAATTCGGCCGGAGTCGTCCAGGAAAACGACACCATCGTGCAGGCTGTCGCCCAGGGCCTCGAAGAAGTGACGGGAGATCACTGAAGCACTGCTACCGATCCCGGCCGGAGGCTGTACCGAGAAAACCACGGTCGGGACAGGCGACAGGATGTCAGCGATTTGGTCGTTCATAAAATGACAGTACGCGGGGCGTCGGGGACTGAAAAGGTTGCTGCAATCCTAGGTCACGCAGCGGGCCCGTTTGATGACAAGCCACGATTTCTTCCGCAATCGACACAACCGGATCATGGACCTGGCTAAGAAATGCCCGTTACCACAAACCAAAACTTGCCCTGCGAACCAGTTCGACTTACCATGCATTGTTAGCGGCGGGGCCAAACTTGGTCAAAACGGTTAAAATCGCATCCGAACTGGATGCAAATTCCATGACCGCCCCTCTCGTTCCCTTCCTCGCGAGTCCCCCACGTGAGCCTTTCCGACGTCGATCGACTCCTGCTCCAGCGTTGCTTAGACCGTGAACCGCGGGCGTGGGAGAATTTCGTCGATCGCTTCGTGGGATTGGTTGTCCATGTGGTACACCGCACGACGGCCGGTCGCGGAATCTCGATCGACGACTCCACGCGAGACGACTACGTCAGCGAAGTATTCTTGGTATTGATCCGGCACGATTTTGCGGTTCTACGTCGATTCCGCCGCCAATGCTCTCTGGCCACCTATCTCACCGTCATCGCTCGCCGGGTCATCGTCCGGCGACTGCAACAGACACAGCGTGATACCATCGTCGATGGGCCGCGGGCGCAGGAACAGGCTGCGGCGATGAAGCAGGCCGCCAGTGCCGCGCCCACCGAGATCCAGCGGATCGACAATGCTGAAGAGGTCGAGCATCTGCTGACGCGGCTAGATTCTCGCGAAGCCCATGTGGTGAGAATGTATCACCTCGAAGGCAAGTCGTATCAAGAGATCAGCCAAGCGGTCGGTGTCAATGAGAACTCGATTGGCCCGCTGCTGCACCGTGCCCGTCAAAAGATGAACGGGAAAACTTAGAATTCCGTCGCGGCTTCGCGTTGGGGGCACCAGGCAAAACGAGGGGCCCCGTTGAGTCGGTGGCTGTGGATCCTGTGAAAGATCCACGCCCCTGAAATTCATCGGTGGTACTCGCTAATCCATTTCTGGATTTGGCTGCCGCTCATGTAACCGACGTGCTCGTCGAGAATCTTGCCGTCACGAACGAGCATCAATTTTGGAATGCTAAAAATCCCGTATCGCTCAGCGAGTTCAGGATTCTCATCAACGTCGATTTTGAGTACCTCGACGTTGGCGGGCAGCTGTCCCGACATTTCGTCGAGTTCACGCTCCACGTCGCGGCAAGGCGGGCACCAAGTCGCTCCGAATTTAACGATTACCAGTTTGTTACTATCGATGTTTGTGTCAAATTTAGTTGGGATCGGCGTGGCAATGCCTTCGCGTGATTGGGGCGGCTCGCAGCCGATACTGCCCAACGCGAGTAGACTCAACAGACCTGCGGCTAACAGAAAGGGGTTGGAACATGACTGTTGAATATTCATTTTAAACCGTCCAAAGCAAACTCAAAATTGGGGCGGGTGCGCGCACGCAGGTCGGATCGACGAATCATACACCATCAAAATGGGCATCGAACGGTCAGCCCCGCCGAATTTCAGGTACCTCGTGGTATTGGAACTCGTTGCGGTGACGGGGCGTGGTGCCCGACGAACATTTTCCCAGATAATGAGCGCCGTTCAGCTCCCCCAGCTGATCGCAAATACTCAGACGCGTTCGGCTCGCTGAGCCGAGCGTCCATGACTCAACCGTATTGTTTTTTTCCTAGCACTGATCGTCCTCCATGCCTGATTCTGTTCGCCGTAAAATCGTTTCGAAACCGGATCGTTCAGACGAGGGTTCGCCCCAGTGGCTGACGGCGCTGCCGGTTTACAACGAAGTCGCGTACGTCGATGACGTGCTCGATCAAGTTTTACGGTACAGCGACCGAATCCTGGTCGTTGACGATGGCAGCACGGACGGGACGGCGGCCAAGCTCGATGCTCGCCAGGCGGACCTGCCCGATCGCATCGACGTGATCCATCATCCGCAGAACCGCGGCTATGGTGCAGGATTGCAAAGTGCGTTTTCCTACACGCTCGAGCATGGCTACGCGGGGATTGTGACCCTCGACTGTGACGGCCAGCACCAACCGCACCGCATCCCTGGTTTCATCGCGGCGGCAGCATCGGCAGATATCGTTTCGGGCAGCCGCTACTTGGAGAAGTTTGAGGGCGACGATGAACCGCCTGTCGAACGGATGGGCATCAATCGGCGAATCACCGCCGAAATCAATGAGCGACTGGGGTTCGAGCTCACCGACGCTTTCTGTGGGTTCAAGGCATACCGCGCCGAAGCTCTGCGTGCGATGACGATCACCGACAATGGCTACGCGATGCCACTCGAACTGTGGGTGCAAGCCGCTGCCGCAAAGCTGCGCGTGATCGAGCTACCTGTGCCGCTGATCTATCTCGACCTCGAGCGATCCTTCGGCGGCTCGCTCGACCAAGCCGAAATTCGGTTGAAGTACTACAACGAGGTATTGGAAGCGGCGATCGAGGCGGTTCATTTGAACCACGAAACACACGAATGACACGAATTTAGAAGTCCGCTGTGCTTCGCGTATTTCGTGGTTACTTTAATCAGATCCACGGGTACTGGAGGGATGGCGCCGTGGTTTCCCAAGCAACGTCACTGGCTGCTCACGCGATCGCTTAGGCAACCGGCCTGTGTTCCGGATGCCCACAGGCAGGAAGCCGATGCCACGTTATTTGGCGAGTGCCTTAACGACCTCGGCATGACCATTTTGCTCGGCAAAACTCTTGGCGGTATCGCCGTCAATGTCGCGGCGACTACGGTCGGCCTTGTGCTCGAGTAACAAATTGACCACTTCGAGCTGGCCCTCGGCGGCGGCGTGCATGAGCGCTGTAAAACCTTCACCCGTGTCGGTCGCGTTGACATCGGCGCCCGCGTCAAGCAACGCTTTGCAGGTGTCGGCATTATCGCCCGTCGCCGCGAACATGAGAGCCGTTCGCCCCATTGAATCACGGTTGTCGAGCTTCGCCCCGTGTTCGAGCAATCGTTTCACGGTCTCGGTATGCCCATTGAACCCCGCGAGCATCAGGGCGGTGCGTTTTTCTTCGTCGATCGCATTGACGTCGACTCCGGCGTCAATGGCTTGCTCGACCGCGGTGGTGTCCCCCTCGAGGGCATCTTCCATGAATCGGGGGACGTCGACCGGTGTCGTGGCAGGTGACGGTGGTGTGGCCGACTCTTTCTTCTCAGCCGTTTTCTCGGCGACGGGCGGCTTCGGGGGCACCGACTCCGGCTGAGATGTCGCCTCATCCTCGGTTGCCGGTTGCGATGTTTCGCTGCGTTGGGTGCCCGTAGAATCCGCTGGAGAATCGGGCGTTTGTCCGCAACCAACCAGCACCAGGAGCACGACACAGGGCAGCCCACGAGACAATGCAGCGGCCGTTTTCTGAAGAAGAATAGTATTCATCGACACATAATAACATGGAATTCCAGTCGCTGCGTTACCCCACGTGCTGCCTGACGGCATACCTTTCGTGAATCGTGTGCCGTTCAGACACCCGCGCACCGGTTGGCGGGCGTCTCCCCCCGCATCGGCACCGCTGACGCACGAACATGCTTGAGAGGATTCCTCAGCAATCTGGACTGCAAAGCGAGAGGACGCTAAAATAGGTCGTCAATGATTCATGGCGAATTGTTCGAACCAACCACTTCTCATCACACTTGCTGTTCGATTGCCGTGACCGACCGCGCCGAAGATTTCCCAACCGATTCGACCGAGGTTGCCCCAGTGCTGGTGGCGGCGCTCTATCGTTTCACACCGCTGGCCGATCACCCGTCGCTGCAAGCCGCATTGCTCGATCGGATGCAGCAAGGCAGCATTTTCGGCACGCTCTTGCTCGCCCACGAGGGCATCAATGGCACGATCGCTGGCGAACCGCCAGCATTGCGGGCGTTTGTGGATTGGCTGCGAAACCTTGAACACGACGCTCACCTGCCGTTCGCGGCGACGGATGTAAAGTGGTCGACGTGCGCGCGAATTCCGTTTCGACGCTCCCGCGTGCGATTGAAAAAGGAGATCGTGACGATGGGTGTCGACGGCATCGACCCGCTCCACAGCGTCGGAACCTATGTCGACCCCGAGGATTGGAATTCGCTCGTGGACGACCCCGACGTGATTTTGATCGATACCCGCAACGACTACGAAATCGAAATTGGGACGTTTGCTGGAGCGGTGAATCCGAACACCGATTCGTTTCGCGAGTTTCCCCAATACGTTGCCGAGAACCTCGACCCTGAACGGCATCCCAAGGTCGCGATGTTTTGTACCGGCGGGATTCGCTGCGAGAAGTCGACGGCCTACCTAAAGGAATGCGGTTTCTCGGAAGTCTATCATTTGCGAGGCGGCATCCTCAATTACCTGGAAAAGGTGTCGCCGGAACAATCTCGCTGGCAGGGCGAATGCTTTGTCTTCGACAGCCGCGTGTCGGTGGACCACCAACTGCAAACGGGCCAGCACTCGCTGTGTCACGGATGTGGGTGGCCGGTGACACCTGAGATGAAAGACGATGCTCGGTATGAACATGGCGTGGCCTGCCCACGCTGCGCCGCGAGCATCACCGAAGAGCAACGTCGCCGACGCCGCGAACGCCAGCAACAACTCGATCGGCAGCACGCCGCCGAGCACACGACCGACCAAAAAGCGAGTTCCTGATCCCCCCGTCAAGCGGCGTTATCGGCATCCCGTCGATAGATGGAAGCAGCGACAGCGCCCGCCAGAAACTTCTTGGCTCAGCAGCAGAATCGCTGGCCGGCCCTATCCACCCACCGACTCTGCCGATCAGGCAAACTTTTCAGAGACTTATACGGCGGGTCGCCCAGCAAACCCAATCCCCGATTATCATGAGTAGTCGGCGCGGCTAGCTGTCTATCCATTTGCTCGGCGCGACGGAATATTCCACACAGTCGTTTTGATCGGAGTGTTGTTACTGACAACTCTCCTCAGGATGAAAATATTAGCTCAAGAACTATTGACCAAGTCGAGCTTGCGACGTTCACTTGGATCGGAACCTCTCCCATATCGGCGAATTTGGTGACGCTGCGCCCGTATTTGACACGACTGATTTTTGCTTTGAACGCTAACCGTTGGAATGGCCCATGCCTGCCCACTTATCACAAATGACACCTGCTCGTCGCACACTCCTTGCCTTGTTGGTCTGCGCGACATCAGCGCCATCAGCATCGGCCTGTTGCTTGACGGACTGGTTGTACGGTCGACAACCTGCCTACGCGGTCGCCCCCGCGGTGCAGGTCACGCCGGGGGTTCCAACCACATGCCCGACCACGCCCTATGCAGCAGGGTACACGCCGTATACCTCGGGCTACACACCCTTGGTGACGACTGCGCCGAGTACGACCGTGTTACCGATGGCGGGCACGAGCATCTACGCGCAACCCAGTTCGGTTCAGATGCCCGCTTATGCTGCGGTACCGCTTAATAATCCATCGGTGTATTCGGACCAGCCCATCACAACGGGATATCGCGGCGTGGTGCCTGCAGGTGGCGGCCCCTATGGAGCCGGGAACTTCTACCCCAATAATTACGCGACCGCGTCGCCCAGCGTCATCACGACCCCCGCGACGACCTATCAAGCCAACTATGGATCAACGGTACAGTTGCCCGTGACGCCGACGTACGCTGCACCTCAACAAGGTGGATTGTCGCGGTTTTTCAATTCCCTGCTTGGGACCGGATACCGCACCTCCTACTACGCGGCGCCGATCACGTATTACCGCCCGGCGACAACCGTCGATCCGGTGACGGGCACGACGGTCACGGTCCAGCAATCCTGTGCATCCACGGTTGAGCAGGTACAGCGGACACCTTATGCCACCTTTGCGCCGGCCCAATCATACGCTCAAACGCCGCCCCCTGGCACATCGTATGAGATGACTCCCAACTCAGGTATCGCCCCGTGCAACGCGACATCCCCATACGATCCAGCGGCGGGTACATACTACGGCACCTCCCCCATCCCGAGCACATCGCTGCCCAACGGCTACGAAAATTCGATGGGTGGCGCCACCAGCAACGGTGACTTGCAGCCGCTCGCCCCCCCCACGCTGCCGCCGCCGCCAACGACTTCGAATTTCTCCGGTCGATTGAGCTATCCCGATTCCGATGCGAGTGGAGCGTATGGCAACCTCAGCCCGCTAACGGGCAGTTCCTCGGACAACGCGCCCGCCTACCAGCGAGAAGTGCAGCCGGACCTCCAACCGCTTGCGGCACCGAGCTTGAATTCCGCGAAACCCGCGTATCCAGATCCGCAAGACAACTCAGCCTCCGTCGACGACGCCTACCGGCAGGGCTATGAGGCCGGCCGCACCGCAACTCAAAAGGAATCTGCTGACAAAGCGTCGCCGTATGCTGCACCGGAGAACACAAGCGATCCGTATGGTAGCAATCGAAGCAGTGGTAGCTCCGAATCGAAGCAACCATCGACCGATTCGCAATATCAACTCAATCCCCCCGACAATACGCGCTCATCAACCGATGATTCGTCTCAGCGTACCCGCGCCGAAATCGAACGCGATGAACGGGATTTGCAAGGGCTGACGACAGGAGTGCCCAATCCTCAAGGCAGTAATCGTTTGGTGTATGAATCGTCCGATTCGGCGCCGCGAGTCCGCCCAATTCCCGCACCAGACGACTACCTCAATCCGTTTGATTCGACTAAAAAATTGACGGCTCCGGACTTACTGCCGGCGCTGCCTCCCCCGTCGGCATCCTACTATCGCGGCACTCCTCAAACATCGAGTCACTCCCATCAACCGCAACGCCTCAGCGTCCCGGTTCGGGAAGCCTCGATCCAGGGAACGAGCGACCGCATGCCAGCGAGCGTGCCCGGCGAGACAACACGTCGCCGCACCACTGCACCAGCCCCGGTGAAACAGCCTCAAGCTAACGCATGGCAATCGAAAGTACGGCAACAGTCCCAAGACAGTGGCTGGTACGCGACAGGCCGGTAACCTGCTCGCAGTGCTGGAGATCGTCGATTAAACACCGGCGCGTTGGGTGAATACGGAAGTGACGTCATGACGACGGCCTCGGACGGGACAAGGGTACCATCCGACTCACACCAACTGCCTGAACGGCTGCGCTGCCTCCAATTGCAGCGCGAGCTCCAACAGCAACCGTTCTTGCTGCAGGTTAGCGCTGAACATGATCCCAATGGGCAGGTTCGCTTCCCTGTCAAACCCGAGCGGGAGACTGATCGCAGGTGCCCCGGTGGCATTCGCGATGGGGGTGAAACACGCCCACTGCCGCATCCGTTGCATAAGCTCGTCCATCGGGAGGTCCATTGCGAGATGGCCGATCTGCGGCGGTCGTTGGCCTACCGTGGGACTGACCAAAACGTCGTACTGAGCATACAAACGGGCACACCGACGCGACGACCTCCGGAGCCGAATCAGAGCCCCCGGCAATTGACGAAGTCGCCGCGGTACCTGGCTCGCCAATGCTTTCACGAAATCGGACATTCGACGGCGATCGAAACTCGAATCAATCCGTCGCTTGGCCGTCGACACTGTCATCCATGCCAACAGGCACCAAAGATTCTGGAAGTCCTCGGCAAACTGCTCTGTGTCCGGCAGTTCGATTGGCAAGACCTGATGGCCGATCGATTCGAGCAGATTGAGGGTTGATTCAAATTCGTGTTTGACGATCGCGTCGACAGGACCATCGAGTAATTTACCGGACACCGCAGCAATTCTCAGCGGTCGCTCGAGTGGCCGCTCAACATGACCGATCGGCGTGAATCCGGGGCGTGGGGTGAGTCGCTCGGCTTCGGCCATGAACAGCGAGGTATCGCGAACGCTGCGTGTGAGCACGCCGTCGGTCACGATCCCCACGAAGGGCTCGCGGCCCTGTGACGCCGGCAGCCGACCGCGTGTGGGCTTCAGCCCCACCAGCCCGCAACACGAGGCAGGGATGCGAATCGAACCGCCCCCATCGCTGCCGTGGGCAATCGGAACCACGCCCGCAGCGACCAGGGCAGCCGAACCGCCGGATGAGCCGCCAGGCGTGTGCTCGAGGTTCCATGGGTTTCGCGCAGGCGGCCGGTCGGGAAACTCCGTCGACGCGGTGAACCCAAATTCCGGCATCGCACTCTTGCCCAAACAAATCATGCCCATGTCGAACAGTTGCTGGGCCGTCGGGTGAGTGCGTTTGACGGAGGGCGAATGATCAAACGCCGCCGTACCGTATCTCGTCGGTATTCCCGCGACGTCCGTCATATCCTTGATCACGGTCGGGACGCCAGCAAACGCCCCGCTGACGGGCTGGCCGGCCCGACGCCCAGCCGTGTCAAAACAGTTGGCGACAATCGCTCCCAGGGAAGGATCAACCAGGTTCGCTCGCGCGATCGCCGCACCGATCACCTCGCTGGCACTCACCTGCCCATCACGAATCAAACGCGCGATCGCCACCCCGTCGTGGCGGGCCAACGCATCATCGGTGAATGCGGAAGCGGTAGGCGGTTTCATGGGCAGATGAGTGTTGGATCACTTCTCTCAGTGTGCGGAGCTTCGGACGCCAGGAACCAGACCAAGATAGATCAGATCTCCTATCGTGCAACCTCCGCAAACCAGACGGTCCGCGTCACCCCAGCGGTCGCTCAGGTCACGTCGCGTGATTTGCGACTGAGCAGTTGATTGGCTTGGTCATCGCCAATGAACTCCTCAGCCTTGGGATCCCATTTCAGTTCGCGGCCCAACATCAATGAAATATTGCACAAGTGACAGGTCGTCATGGTGCGATGGTGCGACCAGACGTCGGAGATCGGCACCCCACCATCCTCAATACACTCAAAGAAGTTTGCCATGTGGTTGCCCGGCTTCTTGCCTTTGCACAGCTTGATGATTTGCTCGTCGATCTTCTTGCGATCCTCGTCGGTGAGCGCGTCGACGGGACTGCCTTCGAGCTTGCCTCGATTGACGAAGATCCGTCCCTTGCTGCCCTCAAACAAGATGCCGTTGGGAAAGTCGACATTGTCATTTTCCCGTTTGTAGTGATCGTTGACACTGAGCGTCGATCCGTTTCCATACTTCAAGTCAATGTGAAACTTTGTCGCCGTGTTATAGCCGTTAGGCAACGAAGCTTCTCCGTTGAGGAACGAGTTCCAATTGAAGTCAGCGGGCACCCGTTGCGGGAACGTGCCCTTGCCTACGATATGGACCGGCCCCGTTTCACCGGGTGCGAGTGCCCACTGCGCGATATCGATGTGGTGGGCACCCCAATCCGTCATCTTCCCGCCGGAGTACTCAAAGAACCAGCGGAAGAACCGGCGGCGTTCGTCACAATACTTGACCTCGGGTGCTGGCCCCACCCACATGTTCCAATCGATGTCTTCGGGAGCAGCGGTGTTTTCAAACGGACCACCATCGGGAGCGCCACCGATCGCCACGTAGGCGTTGACGTTTTCGCCAAGATACCCGGTTTGCACCATCGCGACCGCAGTCAGAAAGCGAGACATATCGCTCCGCTGCTGCGTTCCAACCTGGAACACCTTGCCGGTCTCTTCGACCACTTTGCGAATCTGCTTGCCCTCGTCGATCGTCAGCGTCAACGGTTTTTCGCAGTACACATGCGCACCACTGCGGAGGGCGGCGATTGCAATGGGCACGTGCCAGTGATCCGGTGTACCGATCGTGACGACTTCGGGTTTTTCAGTTTCGAGCATCTCCCGATAATCGCGGTACATCTTGAGCTTCCCGCCGAAGTCTTCGTTAAATTCGGCGGTATGTTTGTCATCGACGTCGCAGACCGCGATCATGTTGGCAAATTTTGCGGCGCCCCGAGCGATACTCCCTCCACGGTTGTAGCGTCCCCGACTGCCTCCCACACCAATCGCAGCAAGGCGTCGTTTTTTTGAATCGGAGGCATCGGCTTGCTCGGCGGCGGAGGCAGCCCCCGCGAGCGAAAGAGCGGAGCCAGCAGCGGCAGTGGTACGGAGGAAATCGCGTCGATTAGCACTCATTTAAAAATCCATGGAAAAAAAAGGAAGAATTCATTGCCAATAGTTTAGCAGGTAGGGCCGGTTCCCACCGGCCATCCCCTGGGGGTCGTCGTTCGAGCCGCTCATCCAACGCATACGGCCGGTGGAACCGGCCCTACATACTACATAATCCTGAAAACAGGACGATTCATTTGGGTGAGGGGTATCACGTAGGGCCGGTTCCCACCGGCCATCCCCTGGCCTTCGTCGATCGCGCCCCTCATCCAACGCATACGGCCGGTAGAACCGGCCCTACATACTCCTGAAAACAGGACGACTCATTCGCGTGAGGGGTATCTCGTAGGGCCGGTTCCCACCGGCCATCCCCTGGACTTCGTCGATCGAGCCCCTCATCCAACGCATACGGCCGGTGGAACCGGCCCTACATCCTCTTGAAAACAGGACGACTCATTCGCGTGAGGGGTATCACGTAGGGCCGGTTCCCACCGGCCATCCCCTGGACTTCGTCGATCGAGCCCCTCATCCAACGCATACGGCCGGTAGAACCGGCCCTACATCCTCTTGAAAAAACAGGACGACTCATTTGCGTGAGGGGTATCACGTAGGGCCGGTTCCTACCGGCCATCCCCTGGCCTTCGTCGATCGAGCCCCTCATCCAACGCATACGGCCGGTGGAACCGGCCCTACCTTTGCAATTCATGGGGCAGGTCGGCGAGGGTGGCACCGATGGACAAATTTTTTGATCGGCTTCTCCGCACTGGCGGTTGCCGGCGACCTGGTGAGCCGCAGCGAGGAAACGGCTGTTCACGCCACATTGCTTGGCATCTTACGGCAATCGGTTCACCATTGAACCGCAAAAACTGCGTTACTCGCGAGTCTGAACGATCACAGAGAGCGAAATTTTTTTAGCACCTGGTCGCCAACGGCTTCGATCGATCGTTCGATCTGAGCTACCATTTGCCCATAGCTCAGACGGGCGGAGCCGTCTGGCTACAATACCAGCCCTTCCCATTCCTTGTTGAACTGATTCAGCGTCATGGACTTTCTGCTTTACTTGGCCTTGGTGCCCGCTCTGGGTGTGACGGCTCAGTGGCTGGCGTGGCGAACTGGCTTCCCCAGCATTCTGGTACTACTGCTGTTCGGCGTCTGCCTGGGCTGGTTCGTGCAGCCGGATGAATTCCTGGCCAACCTGACCGACGGCGATCATTCGGCGGGCCCAAATTTGCTATTTCCCTGGGTCGCCCTGTCGGTAGGCGTGATCATGTTTGAGGGCGGCTTGACGCTGAAGCTCGGCGAACTTCGCGAATCAGGGTCGGCATCGCTGCGGCTGGTAACCATCGGAGCGTTGCTCTCATTCATGGGCAATACGGTCGCCGTGCATTTCCTGCTGCACTGGGGCTGGCAACTCAGCGCCCTGTTGGGCGCGATTTTGGTGGTGACCGGGCCGACTGTCATCGGTCCGCTGCTGCGTCAAGTGCGGCCGAGCCGCCGGGTCGCCGCGACTCTGAAGTGGGAGGGTATCGTCATCGACCCGATCGGTGCGGTATTAGCCGTGCTGGTCTATGAAGAGGTGCTGCTCCAACATGCGTCACCGGAATGGACGAGTGTCATCGGATCGCTGACCTGGACGCTCGCCGTTGGATTGGTGCTTGGATGCGCTGGCGGTGCGATGCTGACCCAGGCGTTACGACGCTTCTGGGTTCCCGATCATTTGCACGGCGTGACCGCGCTCACCCTGACGTTATTGCTTTTCGCGATTAGCAATGAACTGGCCCACGAGTCGGGGCTGATTACCGTGACCGTCCTGGGGATTTGGCTAACCAACCAAAAGCACTTTCATATCGAGCATATCGTCGAGCTGAAGGAGAACCTGCGGACTCTCTTGATCGGCTGCCTGTTCATTATTCTTGGATCGCGTGTTGATTTGGCCGACATCGGTGCAATTGGATTGCCGGGGCTGGCTTTGCTCTTGGCGCTGGTGTTAGTCGTCCGCCCGCTTTCCGTTTACCTATCGCTACTGGGCAGTCCGCTAAACTATCGCGAACGAACGTTTATCGCGGGGCTCGCACCGCGTGGGATTGTCGCCGCAGCCGTCAGCAGTGTGTTTGCCCTCGGAATGGAGAGTCGCGGCGATCTGGTCATTCCGGGGTCGAGTCAACTCGCGACGGTGACCTTTTTAGTCATCATCGGAACGGTGACCGTCTATGGCATCGCAGCCGGTCCGCTCGCAAGATTTCTGAAGCTTGCCGAAGAAGCGTCTCAAGGGATATTGATCGTCGGTGCGGATCCGTGGGTCCGTGAGTTTGCCGAGGAACTCGACCACGCCAAGATACCGCTGCTGCTGGTCGACACGAACTTCAATAAGGTCACTCAAGCGAGAATGGCAGGAATCCGTGCTGAGTGCGCCAATATCCTCAACGAACATGTCCGCGACGAACTGGACATGACGGGGATCAGTCGATTCATGGCCTTAACGCCCAACGATGAAGTCAACTCGCTGGCATTGCGAGAATGCCGCAACCAGTTTGATTCCTCGCGGCTGTATCAACTAACATTCAAGACGAAAAATGTCCCAGGCCGTCGAGAGCTGACCAAAAGTCTGGCCGGTCGCGAATTGTTCGGAAAGGGCGTTACCTTTTCGCTACTGCGTGATATGCACGACGCAGGCGCGGTAATCAAGTCGACGAAAATATCCGCTGAATTCACTTACCAAGATTTCAACGCCAAATATGGTGAACAAGCGATCGTGATGTGTTCGATCGATGGCGAAGGCACACTGAAAATCAACACGATCGACGATCCTCTCGTCCCCGTGGCAGGACAAACAATTGTGACATTCGTCACGGTCAGCCCGATTCCATCGCAGCACGCTTCACAGGATAACAGCTCACCCGACGACACGACGGACCATGACTCGCCAGAAACGGGAGACAAAGCTACCCATGTTTGATCCATTCGCCGCAACGATTGCGTTCTCGCCCTTGATCGTTTACCTGCTCATTTTTTCGGTCATTCGCATCGGTGGTTTTGTTTGGGTGACCACCGGTGCCCGCGACTTGGCCTTCGTCTTGCTCGCGATCTCAGGCTTGATCGTGATCGGACCGATGGAATTATTCTTCCCCAGCGCAACCGCTGCTCTGCTCGGCGTATGGGTCTGGATCCCCCTGTTGCTTTTGTATTTCCTGTTCGCTTGCTTGGTGGTCATCAATAGCCCAGCGAAACTAGTCATCTATGGCCGCACGGCTGAAGAGGTCTACCCCGCCATGATTCGGGCCGCCCAGGCACTGGACTCGAACACGGTCGAAAACGACACTCAACTGCAGGTGCACCTCCCCGCATTGGCCGCCCACCTGCGACTCGACCCCGTTCGCGGGAACGATTGCAGCAGCGTGGTGGCGTTTGAGCCAACACTCCCGCTCGCCTTCTGGAATCAGTTCGCCAAACGCCTTCGCGCCGAACTTCGCCCCACCCCACCCCCGTATCCTCGTCGTGGCTGGGCCATGTTAGTCGCCGCCATGATGACGACGTTCTTGCTGCTGCGCCATGTTGCAGCCCAGCCCGCGATGCTCGTCGAAGGATTTCACGAGTGGTTCATCCGGTGAATACAGACACGCCCGTACGTCCGAAACAAAAATCCAAAGCGATTGGCATTGCGCTGACGCTCGGGAAGTTCCTTGCGCCTGTCCTGATCATTGGATACCTGTTGTGGCGGATGCCCGCGTCCAACTGGCAACAACTTGCCGAGCGTCCGATCAACTACCCCGTGCTGGCCGCCGCGCTGGGCGTCGCCATGATCGCCCTCTTCGTGTCGTTCCTGCGGTGGTGGGTACTCGTTCGCTGCCAAGGCATCCCGCTGAGTTTACTCGAGTCGCTACGGCTCAGTTCCATTTGCTTTCTACTCAGCTTCGTGTCTGCGGGAAGCGTAGGCGGTGATCTGTTTAAAGCTGTCTTTCTGGCCCGCCGCAGCCCCGGGAAACGCGTTGCCGCAGTCGCGTCGGTGTTCGTCGATCGTGGGTCGGGCATGTATGGGTTGCTCCTACTCGTTTCGGCGGGACTGATCATGCGTGAGTCGACCGATCCATTCGAGCTCAACGGGATTAGTGTCGAGCACATCAAATGGATCGTGGGCGGAATGCTGGGCACCGGCACGGCCGTCCTGCTCATGCTCGTCCTGGGCGGAAACATTGTTGACCGCGTGATTCGGCAACTCTCAGGCGTCCCCGTCGTTGGGCCGTTGATCGAAAAAGTCGGACCGCCCCTACGCGCCTTCCACAACCATCCATGGGCGTTTGCCCTGTCGCTACTGATGAGCGTGTGCGTGCAGGGTTCCTTCGTTGTCAGCATGTACTTGATCGCTACATCCATGTACGCCTCACCGCCGACCCTCGCCGAGCACTTCGTCATCGTTCCCATCGGTATGCTCGCGTCGGCCCTGCCCATCACGCCCGCCGGGATTGGGGTGCTCGAAGTGACCATTGAGACGCTCTACCACCTCGTTCCAGCCCGCGTGACAGACGCGTCGGGGACGCTGGTGGCACTGGTGTTTGAACTGGTGAAGCTCGTGATTGCCGGAATCGGAATCATTTTCTATTGGACCGCTGGCAAAGACGTTCAAGAGAGCCTTGTGTATGCAGAGCAGCACCCGGACGACTTTGCGACGGAAACGCTCGACGACAAAACCCATTAAAAATCGACGGGGCGAATCCGGGGCCCCCCAAGACCTCGGACGCTAGCCCAGCATCCATCGATGCAAGTGCCTGTGCGTCGACGCAAGTGCCCGTTTTCAAGCAAGTGCCCGCTGCAATGCTTCGCGGACGACGGGCAACACTCGCTCTTGAACAGCGGCGAGCGACCCTTCTTGGAAGGCGCCGGCGGCGGCCTTGTGCCCCCCGCCACCGAACTGACGTGCGATCTCATTGCAGTCAAATCCACAGCGACTTCGGAATGACAATTTGAAGCCACCTCGAAGCTGTTCGACAAAGATCACGGCCGCCTGCGTGCCGCGCACCGCTAGCGTCAAATTGATCGCGTCTTCGGTGTCGTTCGCCTCAGCCCCACAGGCGGTGAAGTCCCCTTTGCTGACATGCGTGTAGACGAGCGTGCCATCCATTTCCGTGGTGGTACGTGAGAGAATCAGACCGCGCAGTTTCAAGCGGCCGATCGTGTCCCGTTCATACAAATCACCATACACTTCGCTGGGCACGACGCCGACGTCCATTAACCGGGCAATCACGCGATACGTCTCCGCTGTCACCGAGGGAAAGCGAAACCAGCCGGTGTCCGTCGCGATGGCTGCGAACACAGGCACCGCCATCGCGCGGGTGATCGGAACCTTTAACGCGTCAGCGGCTTGAACCACCAATTGCCCCGTCGCCTCGGCTTGATAGTCCTTGAACATCGTCGCGCCGAGGTCGTCTTCGCCCACATGGTGATCGAGCACCATTTTGTCGGCGCGCGAGGCGCGGATCACGTCGCCCATGTCACCGAGCTGCGCCCATGCGCTGGTGTCGAGAATCATGATGCAATCCGCCTTCACATCCTCCGCTTCGACACTGTCACCGAGCACATCGATGTTGCCCGCGGGGTCGAGAAACGAAAGCGCTTGCGGTGTGCGATGGGCGTTGATGATACGGACGTCTTTACCGATCGCCCGGAGCACCTCGGCCATGCCGAGCTCACTGCCTAAGGCGTCACAGTCAGGGCGAATGTGACTGACCAAGACAAACGATTGGTAGTGACTGATTTGATCGACGAAGGCTTTCCAATTGACTCCCACGGAGACACTTTCTTTTTTTAAGACAAAACGGTTGTTAAAGAGATTCTATGTCGGAAGCGAGATTGCGAACCGCCAAGATGTCCCGCTGGATCTGTGCCGCGAGCGCATCGGCACCATCGAATTTCTCAACTCCGCGAATCGCACCCAACCAATGGACGGTTACCGTTTGACCATACAGGTCGCCATCAAAATCCAAACAATGGACCTCGACCTTGGTCCGCTGCTCATCGTCAAACGTTGGGTTGGGACCGACGTGGACCGCAGCGAGCAGTGGCGAGGTGGCCTGGCCCTGGGCGGGCAAGCTCTCACCCGTCACGAATGCGGCGTAGACACCATGGCCTGGAATGAGCGCGGCGACGTCGACGAGGTTGGCCGTTGGGAACCCCAATGTACGACCGCGGCCGGCGCCTCGCGCCACCCGACCGGTGATTTGATACGTCGAGTTCAGCATGGCATTGGCTGCCCGAATTTGCCCAGCCGATATCGCTTCACGGATGCGTGAACTGCTCACCATCCGTTGCTCTGCCATCCGTGGCTCAACGATTTCCAACGATTTCCCCGTCTGTTCACACAGCAGACGCAATCGATTGATGTCGCCGCCGCGATCACGTCCGAAAAAGAAATTGGGTCCCTCGACAACGCTTTGTGCCTGCAAACGATCGACGATCAACAACTGAAAAAACTCGTCCGCGGTGCGATTGAGGAACTCCAGCGAGGCCGGGCAAACGACCAGCACGTCGATACCGAGTTCGCCCATCAACTCGGCGCGGCGCGGAATGGTCGTCAATCGGGCCGGCGCACTATGCGGCCGCAGCACGGTTGCGGGGTGCGGGTCGAGCACGACCACCACGGCGGGCCCCCCCAAACGATCGGCTGCCGCTCGCACGCGTGCGAGCAGCTCGCGATGCCCCACATGCACACCGTCAAAATTACCGATACTGACAGCCCCCTGTTTAACCCGATCCTGCACTTCGGGATTGGTCTCCAGCTCGTCCAGGTGACAGGTCAAAAGGGGGGTAGGGCGGGGCGGGGTCATTTCCAGGCGGGTATCGTTCTCGAACTTGGGACGGAGAATGCCGCCAGTATGCCCGATCAATGCTGATTCCGTTAGGGCGGCGTCGAAACAGACCCGGTTTCTCCCCTGCTGCTTTGCGAGGTACAGCGATTCATCAGCGCGGTGCACAACGGCGCCGACCGCCTGCTCGCTGCGGGATTCACTCAGCCCCACACTGATCGTGACATCGATTGCAGCACGCCCTACCGCGATCGGTTGTTCGGCAATCCGGTGACGCAATTGGTCGAATCGTTCGACAGCAGCCTCGAGGGGTCCGGCGACGAGAATCGCGAACTCGTCACCACCGTACCGCGCCACCATACTCGCTTCGCCGCATCCACCGTCCAGCATCGCCGCAATTCGCTGCAAGACGACGTCGCCCGCAGGGTGGCCGTGGGAATCATTGATCGCTTTGAAACGATCGATGTCGACCAACGCCAGGACGAACGCACTCCCGCCGTCGCGGTACGCTCGAAACAGTGCGTCGAGCCGCTTATCAAAGGCCCGACGGTTCGACAGACCCGTCAACGAGTCGGTATACGCCTCCGTGAGATAGGGTTCCGTCCGACGCGTCCGCCGCCCAGCCCAAAAACCGATCAGCACGAGCAGGCTGGCAACGACCACGCCAGCATTGAATGAGACCGCGTTGAATACGAGAGAGTTGAGCAAGACGATGTTGACAGGCAACATGACAGCGAGAAGTACTTTCCGATCCAGTCGATCAGGCGAACGAAGATACGGAATCCTGAGCGCCAACCAGCTCGCCACGCGCGATGACCACCAATCCGCTTTCCGTCACCGTTAAACCACGCTCAGCATCCGCAACCGGATCATAGCCGATTTCCATTTCCGGCGGGATCCGTACACCCTTGTCGATAATCGCACGCCGGATGCGAGTGTGCCGCCCGACCTCGACATCATCAAACAGAATACTGTCTTCGATCTGAGCGTAGCTATTGACTCGGCACCCCGCCCCGATGATCGATCGCATCACGCTGCCACCACTGATGATGGCACCTTGGCAAATGATCGAATCCAACGCAACACCCTGACGCGTCGAGCCTCCATCACTGCCAAAGACAAATTTGGGAGGCGGCAACTGCGGCCGGAACGAACGGATGGGCCACTCGGCATCATACAGATTGAGTTGGGGGTCCACACGAACGAGATCCATATTGGCCTCGTAATACGCCTCGATCGTGCCGACGTCTCGCCAGTACGCATCGGATTTCCGATTCTCGTCGGTGAACGGAAAGGCAAACACATTGCTGTCGACAATCGCCGCCGGGATAATATTTTTGCCGAAGTCATGGCTGCTGTTTGAATCCGTTGCATCGTCGCACAAACGCTCAAACAGGAACCGCGTGCTGAAGACGTAAATCCCCATCGATGCTAAACAGACATCGGGGTTATCGAGCGTCGACTGCGGATGCTCCGGTTTCTCTTGGAACTCGACCAGCCGATTGTCCGCATCGACCTGCATCACGCCAAACTGATGAGCTTCCCGACGGTCCACACGCAAGGCACCCACGGTGACGTCGGCACCTTTGCGACGGTGAAAATCCACCATCGTGCGGTAGTTCATCTTGTACAAGTGATCGCCCGCGAGAATCACCACGTACTCCGGCATCTCCCGCTCGATCGCGTAGATATTTTGGTAGACGGCGTCAGCGGTGCCCTGGTACCAATTGTCGTCGATGCGCTGCTGGGGCGGGACAACGTCGATGAACTCGCCGAGTTCGCGACAAAAATAATTCGTCCACGCCAGCTGGATATGTCGGTCGAGCGACTGAGCTTTGTACTGCGTCAACATCAGCACGCGGCGCATGCCGCTGTTGAGACAATTGCTCAGCACGAAGTCGATTATCCGGTAGCAACCGCCGATCGGCACGGCCGGTTTGGCACGGTCCCGCGTCAAGGGTTCCAGCCGCGAGCCACGACCACCCGCCAAAATCACCGTCAAGGTTTCTTGCATCATTTCGAGATCCATCCGTTGCCAAACTGCAGCGCGAATCGGTTTTTACGCAATCCACCAACGGGTGACAGACACCCTTCGTGCACGCGATAGGGTATTCATCGGCACCGCATCACCGAGACCCTCGAACCAACTTAGCAAATAGGTGCGTGGCTTGCTTGGGGAATTTTGTCGCAGCAGGAGCCCCGCCAAAGTTGACTCGTGGAGTTCTAACGCAAATGATCAACCAAAATTGAATTTGGCACGTAGGAGTAAGCACGTGTCCTTTTTCAACTAAATTTGGAACCGATCCCCCCCAAAATTGCATCGCCCCGCCACGGAGAACCCGAATCATGCAACTGCACTGGAAGCGAATCAGTATTGTCTTGGCGTCCGCCTGGGTTGCCACCCTCGTGTTTGGACTGATGATGAGCCTGCCCCGCGCAGCGAACTCGGAAGCCCATGCCGATCAACAGCTCCGTGACCGCGCGGCGACCCAGAACCTCAACACGGCCCAAGACATCTCGACGGCATTTCGCAATGTCGCCGAGGCGATGCGTCCCAGCGTCGTGAGCATCAGCACGCAAACGGATCCTAGCGCCCATACTCGCCAACTGTCGCCCAATCTCCGACAACAACTGCCTCCCGGTTTTGACCAATTCTTTGGCAATGGCAACCGCCGCGGACGCGCCGCCGAACCCCAACCGCAACAGCAAGGGCAGGGCAGTGGGGTCATCGTTCGCCAAGACGGTTACATCCTGACCAACAACCATGTCGTCGAAGGCGCCGATATCGTCACGGTGGAACTCAGCAGTGGTGTCAAGATCGAAGCGGAAGTCGTCGGGGCTGACCCCGAAACCGATCTCGCGGTCGTGAAAATTGACCGCGATGGATTGCAACCCGTGCCCTTCGGCGACAGCGAAGCGATCCGCGTCGGCGACTGGGTACTCGCCATCGGCAGCCCCTTCGGGCTCGACCAGACCGTTACCGCGGGCATCATCAGCGGCAAAAATCGCGTCCAAGGTATCGTCGATGACGGCCACGGCTTTGAAGACTTCCTGCAGACCGATGCCGCCATCAATCCAGGCAACTCAGGCGGTCCGTTGGTCAACCTGCACGGTGAGCTCGTCGGTATCAATACCGCGATTCTGTCACGCTCGGGTACGAGCGCCGGCATCGGTTTTGCCATTCCCGTGGCCCTCGCTCGTCCGGTACTCGAATCCATTATCGAGAACGGTGAAGTCCGCCGCGGTTTCCTGGGCGCTCAGGTCGCCGATGTGACCCCCGAAGTGGTCGTCGAATTCGGTCTAAAAGTCAGCAAGGGTGCACTCATCCGCGGTGTCCTCGAAGGCCAACCCGCAGCGAATGCCGATCTGCAACCGGGCGATGTGATCCTAGAGACCGACGGACGCCCCGTGACCACCAGCTCACGCTTGGTCAACTACATCGCAGGCCGCACGCCAGGCCAAAGTGTCCAGATGAAGATCAATCGTCACGGCCAAGAATTGAACGTAACGGTTAACTTGCAGTTGCGAACCGACAAGGCGATGGCCATGTTCAGCCCACGCTCTCCCTGGGGTGCCGAGCTCGAACCGGTCACGCCCAAGTCAGCCAAAGAGTACGGCTACGCCGATCTACAAGGTGGCCTGATCGTGACCAGCGTCAGCGACCAAGGCATCGCCGCGGAAGCCGGTCTGCAGGCCGGTGACGTGATCGAAACCGCTGCTGGCCGGCCCCTGGAATCCGTTGACCAGCTCACCAAAATCCTGACCGCGGCAAAACAGCGACAGCTACCGCTGCAAGTCGTCGTCCGCCGCGGCAACACGAAAATGCTGCTCGTGATCCGCTAACCATCGCTCTTACTTTTCCCGTTTCAATTTAACTTTTTGAATTCTCTCGCAGCCATTTCAAAGAGTCAGTCCAACAGCATCACGCCGTCGTCGATCCGCATGATCGCGACGGCTCGCTTGCCATCGTCGGCATAAATCGGCTGGCCGGTTCGCGAGTCGGCACCTCCGACCAAAAACCAATGCCCCTTAGGCACTCGCGCCGTGGTCTCAATGCTCATCGGCGATCGGTGTCTCGTTTGCACGTTGATCTTGACCTCAAATTGGTCGCGATCGATCGTGTTCAACAGCGACACGGTCATGTTCATCTGGCCATACCGTGACGTGCCCATCACCGAACTGCGTTGCCCGACTGCCACCATCGCTGTCGCCGAGCCCGCGACGACCAAACGACGGTAACCCGCCGACGATAAACCCTCCCGCGCAGGCCCCTGATACGCCACGCGGTTTTCATCGTCGGATTCGATCAACCACACGAGTCGATAGGTCACATCCTTATTGGGCCCCTTGAACTCAGCACCCCCCGAAGGCTTCTGAGCCACCAGGTTGCTGGCGACCAGCAGGGTCAAAATGACGGGCATCGCGTATCGCTTCATCGGTCAATCCTGAAGAGGAAGGCTGAGTGCTGTCGTCGCTCCACGACCTCCGGAGCTCGGAGGGGAGGGAATTCGCCATTTCGACGCCGAAGGCTCCTTTTTAGTTCCAATACCATATCGCCGCCACGATCGCAGAACAGAATCCTTGCCTTGCCCAAGACCCATCGCGAGCTCGGACCAATCCCCCCAAGCGATCCAGACTCACGCGCCATCGCCCAAATCGAGCCGCTCCCCGTACCGTCGGAGCACCTGATCACGCAGTCCCGCCAGCTCAGGTGCGTCCATCTCCGGATCTTCGTCGATCATCTCCTGAGCCATTGCACGGGCGACTTGCAGGATTTCAACGTCGCGACTCAAGTCCGCGATTCGCAAGGGCGCCAATCCGCTTTGCTTTTTCCCCAATAGATCGCCCGGACCACGAAGACGAAAATCGGCTTCGGCAAGCTCAAAACCATCCGAGGTCTGCTCAAATACTTTCAAGCGTTCACTCTCTTCCGGCGAACGTGCCCCATCCGTGAACACGCACACGTACGCCGCGTGAGTGCCCCGCGAAATACGGCCGCGAAGTTGATGCAGTTGGGCCAGACCGAATCGATTGCCACCGAGGATGGTCATCACGGTCGCGTTGGCGACGTCGACCCCCACTTCGATCACCGTGGTACTGACCAACACGTCAATTTCGCCATCGGCGAATCGCTGCATCACCTCCTGCTTGACCTCCGGTTTCATCCGCCCATGCAACAGTTCGACGCGGTGCTCGGGGAAGACCTCGTCACGCAGACGCTCAAACGTACGGCTGACGGAAGTGACGTCCTCCACCTCCTCTTCCAAAACAGCCGGTGCGTCACCTGATCGCTCGGCTTGGGTTGCCTCGCTACCGGACGGTTCGGAGCCCGACGCCTGGTCGCCGACACGCGGCGCCACCACATACGCCTGACGCCCCTCGGTGATGCGTTGCCGTACAAATTCCCACCAACGATCACGCCATTTGTCGTTGGCAAGATACGTGTGGACATCCCCTCGTCCCGCAGGTTTTTCCCGTAGCGTGCTGAGGTCCACATCCCCGAACTGGGTCATCGCCACGCTGCGCGGTATCGGCGTGGCAGACATCACGAGGGAATGCGGGTCAACACCCCCGGCCCGTAACTGAACTCGCTGTCGCACCCCAAACTTGTGCTGTTCATCGATCACGCATAAACCGAGCGAGTGAAACTCGATGTCGTACACGAGAGCTTGCGTGCCAACGATCAGATCCAACTCACCCGACGCGATCGCGGCGAGCGTTTTTCGTCGCTCGGCGGCGGTCAGCGATCCACACAGCAACCCGATCCGCACGCGGCTATCGGCGAGTATCTTAGTGAGTGTTTGGTAGTGCTGCCGGGCGAGCACTTCGGTCGGCGCCATCAGCGTGGCCTGATGCCCGTTGGCAACGGCCAACATCATGGCAAAGATCGCGACGACCGTCTTGCCGCTGCCGACGTCGCCCTGCAGCAATCGGTTCATGGGGAACTGTCGCCCCATCTCGCGAGCGAGTTCGCTGATCACACGGTCTTGATCGGCCGTTAACTCAAACGGAAAACGCCGCAGGATGCGTTGCCGGATCTGCGCCGTGCAGGGCATCTCGGGAGCCTGCAATCGTCCCGTCAGCGACCTGCGACGCATCGCCAAGGCGAGCTGCATGACAAAGAGTTCTTGGAAAATCAGCCGCGTCCGGGCTGCCGTCAACGCGTCCTTCGACGGTGGCCCATGGATATCACGCAGTGTCGTGGCGATGTCCGGGAGATCACCAACAAATTCCATTCCCGACTCCCGCAACCGCTCGGCCGCCGCAGCACGGAGGGACTCCGGCATGACCTCCGTGACATGACCGGCGAGCACATCCGCCACCCGCCTCGTCAATCGCCGTAGCTCGTAATCCTTGATCCCCTCGGTGAGCGAATAAACCGGCACGATGTCGCCACGATGCGGGGCACCCTCGAGCCCCTCCTCACCCTCGAACTCCTCCTTGTCGAGCATCTCGTACTTCGGGTGCGAAAACGCCCACCGCAACCCATCGAGTTTTGGCGTGCCGCTGAGCCGCACATAGCGATAGAACGTCAACTGCTCGGCGCGAAACGGCTGGTTGAAAAAGACGATTCGGACCGCTCCTGATTCATTCTCGACGATGGCCGCAAACAATGATTTCCCCGGCGTCCGTGAGACCAATTCCGCATCGGTGATCTTGCCCACGAAAGTCGCCGGGACCCCTTCACGCAAATCATCGACGCGGGTCGGTGGCGGCGGGAACTGATGCTCGCGAGGAAAGAAAAACAGCACATCTTGGGCCTTGCGAAGTCCCAGTTTCCGCAACCGATCGGCTCGCGCGGGCCCCATCCCCGGCAGATATTGCAGCGGCGTGGTCAACTCAAACTCAGCCGCGGGGACGGTCGTAGCCGGTTCCAGCGGCTCGGCGGCGGGCGGCGTCGGGTTCGCTGGATCAGTCACAACAGCAGGTTTTGGGAATGAGCGGCACGGACAAACGGCATTTCACCTCACTTATCCTAACGCTCCCCAGTAGCCAGCGGCCAGTGTGCATGTAGCTTGGGACCATCGTCCCGAGCGAACAAATCGCCCCCGAGCGAACAAATCGCCCCCGGCCGAGCACCTGTCGCTGCCCGAAGTCGATTTCGCCCCGCCGCACCAAAGGCATAGTCCCATGTATTGGGCCTGAGAGCAGGACCTTCCAACTCCGCTGCCCCCCTCTTCCGGGTCATTCAATGCGGCGTCAACGAAACGGAGTCGTGCCGAGTTCCGCCGCGGCGGGCGGAAACGATGAGCAAAGATCGTCGCCAAGCGACACTTGCCGAAAATCCTGCGAGCGGATATTCTAGCTCGCTCACATGCGGATGTGGCGGAATTGGCAGACGCGCTAGACTCAGGATCTAGTGTCCGATAAGGACGTGGAGGTTCGAATCCTCTCATCCGTACTAGAAAAAGATCATCTTTTACAGGGTTTTCGCTCATTCGAGCGAAAACCCTTTTTTCGTGTCACTTCGACCAAGTGACACTGCGTCTCCCAGCGGTCAGCCCGGGCAACACGTGGCTACGCTCGCCAGAGCGTGGAGGCCCACCGTCTGGCAGCGGTGGCACGGGAGAATTCGTGACTTGTTGTTCACGCGATGCTTGCCGCTGTCCAGGTTCCTTGCCCATCCATCGCCAGGGCCGCGTTGGATCGGGGTTCTTCCAAGGCTGCAGCACGTTTGGCTTTACTTTCAAACTTCCTGCGCAACGAGGGGCCGGACGCACCCATCCAGTGGTGCATTTCACGTCGTCACACGCATCAACGAAAAACGATACAATCGATCGCTCGAAACTAAGATCGGGTCCAGAGTCATCGCCCAACGGGATAAAACGACGAGACGACCAAGCTCCTCAGGGGGTCGGAAAATGTGGGTCGGAAAATGTGACGGGGGTAATATTTCGAGTCCACGGAGGTTTCTAGTCATCAGCAGTGACTTATTCCGGTGGCCGACGCCGGATGAGCAACGTAATTTCAAGCGGTTCCGTTTTCATCGACCGGTGTGGCGACCCCAGCACGAACGGATTTCGCCAGCAGTTCCCGGCGGTGCCCTGTTTTGGGGTGGATAAGTGCCTTCGTCGTTCCAGTTCGCTACGACTGCGGTGTTGCCTTTTGTGTTTGCGATATCTCCCTTGTTCCCCGAGGTGTCACTCTGATTCCTTCGGTTGGTCCGGCCAACCATTGGGCACCACAAAGAAGCGCTCGACCTCGCTCAGCCGGTCTTCCCATTCATCGAGCTGATCGATCAAGACCGGTCGCTCACTTCGCTTAGCCGATTCGTTTAACCAAGCACCGATTTCACATTTGTCCATCAGGCCGGACTCGTTTCCAGTATCGATTTCGGCAGACAACCAATACGGTTTCGCAGCCACGCGATAGCGATTGACATCGCTGCGCGGCGCCGCTTCAAACTCATCCCTTCGAATCCAGCGGCAACGCAAATGTTCTGCGGACATCAACGTTGGCAATTCGATCGATTGACAATCCGACGTCGCATAAAAGATTCGTCCCTTGACCATCGCCTCACGAACATCAACGCCTTCGACATGATCGTGACTGAGCGGCAGTTGATGATCGAACATTCGCTTCATCTTCCGCTCGAAGGTATCCTTGAGATTTGGGCCGAGGAAGTGACTGCCCTCGATGAGCGTTTCCGTATGATGCAGATAAAACTTGACGGCGACTTCAAGATGTGTCAGCCGATTCAATTCGTCTCGGAACATGAAATCCAGTTCACCGAGCGTGATTTTGCCCTCACGGATTGGCATGCCATTGGCGACCATCTCGACGCCGCGAACGTGTGCCAACCAAAACAGTACCAAGCGTTCAAAGTAATATCCGACCCGCCGCGGAACTCCGGCGTCAAAGAATCGCACCAATCGATCTAAGTCAACGTCCGACTTCGCAAGCGCCGTCACCTCCGCATCCGATTCGATCAACGATGGACTGTTGACCACCCACAGGAGATCGGCCAGCAATTTCGCGGGGGATGGTTTCATGGTCCAATGCCGATTTGAAAGGTAGCTGTGACCTCCCATCTTCGTTCAAATATTGAAGCAGAGTATCAATGTGCCGATTAAGGGAGCGGTGGTCAATCGCTCCGTTTTTCCCGGCAGGCCCAGTCGAACGCTGCCAATCCAATCCCACCAATAAATCATTGGATACTTGAGACAGTACTCCAAAACCTCCGGTGCACGCTTTCGTCGGATGACCCCGACAATCTCGGAGGTTCTTCCCGGATGGACCGTTTTTTTCGCGTTCGATCCTTACTCTTCGACAGCCTCGAAGATTGCGATGCGACCATCGTTGAGTTTGCCTTGGGAGTGTTCGCCAGCGTTCCTCCATGATAAGACGATGCCATACAGATTGCCATCTTTTTCGACCGGGCAAAAGCCGTGCATGTGGCGCATCAACGCTAGTGTGTCGTAGGTCGCCGGTACAAGGCTACCGGCTGGCTTGCCATCATCCAACACCAACACTGGCGCCAATCCGTCGGTTCGGGGCAAGGGATTGAGCAGCGGCAAAAACATGCTGGTACCTTGATGCGAGAGGTTGCATGGATTGGAACCCTTGGGTAGCTGAATGAAATAATCCTTGTCCGCCCCAGGCATCCGGAGCTGTGCTCCACCGGGGGTGAACGCGAAAATGCGTCCGTGAGCACGAGACGCGATTTCAACAATCTCTTTGCCGCCTTCGGTTGCAACTTCCACACCATGACCGGTGCTGAGCATCCCCCCATTGTTTTCTCCGCCGCCCCATGCCGGACCACCCCATTTCCACTGGCCGTCACGAAGCACAGCTGTTAGGGCGAAGTCGCCGGGTGCGTATCCGATGACAACGACCAGCTGTTTTGCAACGGGCAGGTAGACCACGTCACAGGGTATGAACTTTCCGCCCGCGGCGAAGTATTCGTTGACCGTTGGATTATCAAACTCGTCTCCCTTGGGTTGGGTCAGTTTGGCGAGGATCTTGCCACGTTTTGTCACCAGCACTTCTTTTGTGTTGGTCGATGCAAACGCCCAGTAGGATTCGCCATCCATCGTAAAGCAGTCCGTTCCATGGGCATTGACGCCACTAGCAAAGACTGGATCCTGGCCGTCGACCAACTTCCATTCTTTCAATTGTGAATCGAGCGTCACGAGTCCATGCTTGGCAATGACCGTTACAATCTCACCGGTCGACGGATCGCGATCGGCGTTGTTGTGCAATCCTCCTTTGGCTGCATCGATCATCGCGTCAGACTGCTTGCCGAGTTCAGGCCGATGCTTCCAGAAATACGTCTTGCCGTTGGCCTCGAAAGTGTTTGTCGCTGCAGTAGGGTCGATTCCGGAGGGGGGTACCGCCGACGACTTGACGGACGCACCGTGGTCGTGACCTTCGTGAGCCATCGAGTTCGATCTTAATGCGAATACGAAAATGATGGCTAAACAAAAAACATGGCGGTTGGAAAGCACAATAGCAAACTCAAGACAAGGATGGAATTAATAACACGACTCGCCATCTTATCGACGCCCGAACACAACACAAGTGTCTAGCAGACGATCACACGGAGTTGCGTTGCGCCAGGACCTAGCCGGCAACCACACCGCTCAAGCGATCATATCCAACGGCCGTTCGTCTCACCGCCGTTGCGGGGCAGGACAAAATCACTAGCCTCTTTGGCGGTGGTTCGGTCCACCTCCACCTCCACCTCCACCTCCACCTCCACCTCCACTTCCACTTCCACTTCCGTTTCGCACCAGAGTAGGGCCGGTTCGCGGGAGCGGGTGACGATCACCGTCCAGATCTTCCGAAGCTTGACCTCGCGAATCTCAGCCTGGTGGTGGTCGGTTCATCGCCAGGGCCGCGTTGGATCGGGGTTCTTCCAAGGCTGCAGCACGTTTGGCTTTACTTTCAAACTCCCTGCGCAACGAGGGGCCGGACGCACCCATCCAGTGGTGCATTTCACGTCGTCACACGCATCAACGAAAAACGATACAATCGATCGCTCGAAGCGAAGTTCGAGCCCCGAGTCATCGCTAAACGGAATAAAACGACGAGACGACCAAGCTCCTCAGATGCAGCAAAAACGCTGTACCAGATGGGTTTCGGCAATTGACTTTTCTGATGGCATAACCACAGTAAGACTTGCCGCTCGAACGAGATCGTCGAAAAGGCCCGTTCGTTCGCAGCCGCATGACTGTGCGGCCCCATTCAATGCCGAGCCAAGAAGCACAGTCCGTTTGTTGGAATCGACGAAGCGGCCCGCACTTCCACTCGATCTTAACGAGCCTGTCAAAACACTGTTTTGTCACCAGGCCACTCCCCCCCCCTCTCCCCCCCCCCTCTCCCACCAACGAAAAGACTGACTTCATGCCCAACCGAATGATCGGTGCTGCCGTCCTCGCATTTACTTCGCTGGCGTGTATCGCCCATGCGGATTCCCCCACGCCTGACGCGGCGATCAAACCCACTAAGGTCATCAAGTTGCTTGATGGTACTGTGAGTGATGAGTTCTATACCTTCCTGAAGGACACCAAATACGAAGACCCTCGCAATGTTTTCCGTGTCACCGATGGTCTTCTCCATATTTCCGGCGATGGCCTAGGCGCCCTTGGTGAGCAAGAAATCGTATCGCGATTATCATTGCGTGCTGGAATACAAATGGGGAACGAAGTCATGGCAGGATCGAACTGAAAAGACCAAGGACACCGGGCTGCTGATTCACAGCAATGGCCCCGACGGCGCGTATGGTGGTATTTGGATGCCGTCGCTAGAGGTGCAGATCATCGAAGGTGGTGTGGGCGATTTCGTGATGGTCACGGGCAATGGCGCCGATGGCAATCCAATGCCTTTGTCGCTTACCTGCGAAGTCGAACTTGATCGCGACGGCGAAGTCGTGTGGAAGCCGGGTGCCACGAAACAAACCTTTGATCTGACGAACCGAAAACGCATCAATTGGTACGGTCGCGACCCGGACTGGGAAGACGTGCGAGGATTTCGTGGCAGCCAAGACGTTGACAGCCCCGGCCAAGAATGGACTCGCATCGACACCATCTGCGATGGCGATCATGTCGAAGTGTTTGTCAACGGAGTGAAGGTCAACGAAGCGTTCAACGTGCTGCCAGCGTCGGGACAATTGCAGCTGCAGACGGAGCTGGCCGAGGTTTTTGTTCGTCGCTGGGAATTACACCCCATCGGCGAAGGCCCCAAGCCTGCCAAACCATAGTCGAATGCCCCTCCACCGAGACCGGGCACGGACCTTGTGTGGACGGCATGTCGGAGCGACACGAGACGTCGACTCGCGAGACGTCGGGCTCCCCCTGTGACTGATGACCGCGTCGATCTGCCAGAACGCTTCACCGCGTTCGGCCCTGCAACGGACTCACACCCGAACGACGCATACCATCCAGCGGTATCGCATCGCCTAACGAATGTGATTCCGGAGACTCCCCAGTGTGCACACCGATCGGTACCGATGTGCAGACCGATCGGTACCGGTGGTCACATGATCGGTCGACTCGCTAGCCTTTCCGCCTCAGCCAATTCGCTCGAGCCAAGTCTGGTTGTCGATGACATCGCTAAAGAACATCTGTTGCGCGACCAGGATCGACTCATGAAGCTGCTCAGCGGTGACTGAACCGGCTTTGTTTTCCACATCGAGTGTGCCCGTGGCGTCCCGCAGAAACTCGACCTGGTACCCGCGGTGGAATGCTTGACGCGCTGTCGTGTCGCAACACACCTGGGTCATGTAACCGGCGATGCATACGGTGTCGATCTTTCTCTCTTTCAAAAACAGATCCAATGGGGTGCCGGTAAAGGATCCCGGTAACTGCTTGTCAACCAAAACGTCGCGCGGCCTCGATTCGACTTCGTCATGCAGCTGCCACATCTCGCTCCCCCTGCGGAAGATGGGAGACTCAGGATCGGGCTGGTGATGCCGCACCACCACGGTAGGCAGATTCGCTTGTTTCGCGGCATCCATGACTTCCAGGATTGAGTCCAAGTGACCGACCGGGTGCCGAATGGGAAACGCTCCTTCGAAATATTCACGCTGCACGTCAATAACTAAGAGGGCTCTGCTCATCTGAAAAACCTAGTAAACTGAGAATGAAAATGCGAGGACGGGGTGGACGAACGCGACAACCATTATCGCCTGTTTGACAGAGGAAGGTAGACGTCCACTCGATATCGTGTCGCGGAATAGTCCTCATCGGCATGATTCAATGCAGGCAACATGATCGAATCGGTGGACACACGACGAACCTTGCTCACCAGTGGCGATCGTGATGGATGCGGACGAGATTCCGACGATTGGCGTGATTGAAGTCGCTGCCTCATCAACGCCCACCCCATTTACTTTGCTCCGTTCTGAGACCGTCGTAAGGAAACCCCAACACTTTGAAAAAAACTGAATCGGTTCCCGTCCCTTCGAAGCCACTTTCCTATTCGTATTGGCTGGGGACGTTCGTTCTCCAAGGCTCAGTGGCGCCGCGTGTCATGCTCGACGTGATCGGCTTTGGGCTGCTGGCGACGGGCATCGTGTATGTCAGCGAATATGCCATGCAGCACTATCAAGTCAGCCTCGCCGTGCCCGGCGGACCGTTTGAAGTCGCTGGCGGTGTGCTGGGTCTGCTGTTGGTGCTGCGCCTCAATGCGGGATACGACCGCTGGTGGGAGGCTCGCAAGCTATGGGGCGGTATCGTCAACGAGTCTCGCAACCTCGCCGTTGCCGGGCTGGCGTACGGTCCATCCGACCATCACTGGCGGGTTCAATTCATAAAATGGGTCGCCACATTCCCGCATGTGACCCGGCGCTCACTGCGTGGTGAACGCCAAATGCCGGAACTGGCGAGACTCCTGACCGAGCAACAAATCGAAGGTCTGCTGGCCAACCGCCATTTGCCCGATGCGGTGTCGCGTCAGATCGCCTCATTGCTGGCCGAGGGGCGGAGCAACGGCATGGACGGATTCGCATTCTACTCTGCAGAAAAACAACGCTGCTCGCTGATCGACTACCTGGGCGGTTGCGAACGCATTCTGAAAACGCCGCTGGCCCGCTCCAGCGCAATCCAAGTTCGACAGTTTATCTTTATCCTGCTAGCGTCCCTGCCGTTTTCGCTGCTCGACGATTTTCACGGTACACTTCCCATCGCCATCTTTGGCTCGGAAGTCGGACGTAACGTGTGGCTCATCCCATGGTTCATCATGGTGATTGCGTTCATGTTGCTATCGCTCGATCGGATCGGCATGGAACTGCAAAACCCCTTCGATACGCGGCGCGTTGACTTTTTGCCGCTCGACAATATCTGCACCACGATCGAGCAAAATTTACTGGAACTATTGCACGCCGACGACCTGCACGACTACGCCGCGCCGACAGCGGACGATGTCGAACTACCGCCCGATGCATCCACTCACGCAACCGACGAGCGAATCGGCGCAGACATTTCCTGAGCCGAGTTGCGTGAGCGACCGGGTAGCTCGAGTTACCCGATGCCTTACGGCATTCGGCTCACCATTGCCGGGCGAACGTTGGCGAAATCAACAGCCTGTTACGGCAACAAACCCACCAGTTTGTCACGGACGAAATCCCGAATCTCGTCTCGAACGCGGCGATAGTGATCGAGAGCTTCTTCTTCACTGGCCGCTTCCTTGGCGAGCTTCGGTGGATCGTCGAAGCCGACGTGAACCAACTTTCCATTGGTCAGAAACACAGGGCAGTTTTCGTCCGCATGACCGCACACAGTGATAACCAGGTCAAGAGGAACTTCGGTGAGCGTGCTGGCGAGTTTCGACGTTTGACCGGAGATATCCACGCCTGCTTCCTGCATCACTCGCATCGCGTTCGGATTCATACCGTGTGCCTCGATGCCGGCCGAGTACGCTTCCATCTTGTCGTCATGAAAATGCCTCGCCCAACCCTCAGCCATCTGGCTGCGACAGGAATTGCCGGTGCATAGAAACAGAACATTCTTTTTGGACATTGGTTTTCACCTTTGCTTGAGTAGCGATCAATGAATCGATCGGGCGGACGGAAAAACCCCATGCCCCGCCCCATCGTTGGAGTGATTTCAGTACCTCCCATGGTGCATGGGTGGCAGAGCCACGCACCCGAAACGGCCATTCACACAGCCCCCTAAAATAAACGGGGGCACTAAAAAACTGTCGCCATTCGCTCCGCGGCAGCGAGGTGGCGGGTTGCGATTGGGAAGCAAAAGGCGATGCCAAAAAATCGGTTCGCCCCTTAGCGAGTCAGAGACGAATCCGCTGCGACGAGGCGGCGCAATCCCGCCAGGCCGGTGGGCGGTTCGCTTTGCCAAGGAACAATCGCCACACGAGTGGCCAGTGTTGATCGGACCTCCTCGATGAACGGCAACTCGTTCTGCTGGCGCTGACGAAGGATCGGATCGGTCACCCTGAGCGGCACCAGACTTTGATTGATGACCCACGCGAATGGCTCGATCTCCGCACGCCGCAAATCCTGCTGCAAGCGTGCCGCCTCGTGAACCGGAGTCGCTTCGGGCAACGTCACCACGAGAACCCGCGTGAAGTCTGGGTCGCGCAAACGTGGCAACAGCTTCTCAACGGATTCAGGCATTTGACTGGATTGCCGTGTCACCTCGCGGTGGTAAGCCAATGCAGAATCGAGCAGTAGAATCGTGTGCCCCGTCGGTGCCGTGTCCAGAACGACGAACCGGTCTGCCCCCTCCGAAACCGCCTTGGCGAACGCTCGAAACACCGCAATTTCTTCGGTGCAAGGCGAACGCAAGTCCTCTTCGAGGAGTGCCTTGCCCTCAGCGTCCAAATCTTTACCCGCCGTTTGCATCACTTCCGCGGTATAGTCAGCCGTTTCCTGAGCCGGGTCGATTCGGCCAACGGTCAATCCAGCAAGCTCGTCCGCTGCGATCGTCGCCGAGAGATGCGCCGCCGGATCCGTTGTCGAAAGATGCACATCCAATCCTCGCTCCGCCAACGCGACCGCCAACGCAGCGGCGACGGTTGTCTTGCCGACGCCCCCTTTGCCCATCGCCAGAATCACGCCATGGCCAACGGCGGCCAGCTCGTCGACCAGCGAACCGAGGCCATCGGAGAACACCGGGGGCGGGGGAGTAGGGAGATCGGGAACCCGGGGAGATGTTACGGTTTGGCCGACACGCCGCAGCGAATCGATCCCCATCAATCCGGTACTCGCCAGCGGAACCGTCGAACGATCGAGCGCGGCGATTCCGGCGGGCATTGCCGCGACCGCTTCATCGCCTCGGCGCTGCATCGCCGTCGCAATTTCGTCCCCAGGCGTTTGACTTGTGAAGATGCCGTTGACGATCAAGTGCTGATTGTGAACGCCCAATTCCTGCAGCTCGCTACTGGTCCGAGACGCTTCACGAAACGCCGAGGGCTCAGGACGTGTGACCAGCACCAACGTCGTACAGTCGCCGTCCGCCAACGCATCGACGGTTTGCTTGTAGATCAACGTTTGAGCCTGCAATCCAGCGAGCGGCCCCAGACATGACGTACCGGTTGTATTGCTGTCGATGTAACCCGACCAAGCCGACGGCAGTGTCAGTAAACGCAGCGTGTGTCCGGTGGGTGCCGTGTCAAACACGACATGGTCGAACTGGGACGTTGCCTCTTTGTCGCCCAGCAATTTTGCAAATTCGTCGAACGCCGCGATCTCCAGCGTACAGGATCCCGAGAACTGTTCCTCCATGCTCGCGACCGCCGCATCAGGCAACACGCCACGATAGGGACCCACCATGCGCTCGCGATACTCGTGAGCCGCCACTTCGGGATCGAGGTTCATCGCAAATAAATTCGGCACCGACTCGATCTGCGTCGGTGCACTCGTTAGAGCGGTCCCCAACACTTCATCAAGATTGGACGCCGGATCAGTCGAAACGAGCAACACTCGCAAACCACGATCGGCCAACTGAACGGCACTCGCACACGCCATCGACGTTTTACCGACGCCGCCTTTGCCGGTAAAAAACAGATTGCGAGTAGGCTGATTGAGAAATTGCATTTCGATTCTCCTCGTTTAAAAGATTGAGTAGGCTCACTGGAAGTTCACAAACAAGCGAAACATCTGTGGCCGAACGCTCCGCGGTCGGAATCATCAAACGCTCCACGTTCCGAATCACCGAACGCTCGGAATCGTCAAACGCAAAACGTTCGGCCGCCAATTCAGACAGTCATTTCGCTCTCGCCAGGGATCTAGCAACAGCCCGAACTGCCACCACAGCAACCCGAGCCACCGGACACTGGCAGCGCGGCCTTCGGCTTCGTCGCAGTGCTGGTCCACATCGCCAAGTTCTCTCGCGATGGGTATTCACTGCGGCTGACAACCCGATCGTCGACGATGACCAGCGGCAAGCACTCAACGCCTTCGTCGGTGAGCATCTTCTGGACGACCGCGTTGCTTGCGAACTCGGCAGGATCCTGGGCCAAGTTGAACCGCACGACCTCGTGCCCCTCACCTCGGAGCCAATCCAGGTCAGCAGAAAACTTCGGCAGGACAGGATCAACCTGGGGACCGCAAACGCCCGTCGAGCAACACATCGCTCTGTCGTAAATCTGAACTTTGGTCATCACATCATCTCCAAGAATAAGAGTATCAATAGTGAGTCGTCACAACGGCCATCAGGGCAAACATCGCCGAACGCGATCTTGCCCCAATCGATAGACAAAAAACAACACCTGGCGACCGAAACCAGCACGAGATCGTCCATCGCCGATGGACGCTAATAGCGAGTAAAAAAACGTCGTCACAATTCCGCGACGAGCGATTTGAGCTGGTCGAGTTTGTCATGGTTGATGCAGTAACAAACCTTAGGACCGTCGACTTCACCCTGGATCAGGCCGGACTCCTTAAGAATTTTGAGGTGCTGAGAAACCGTCGATTGAGCCAAGGGCAGACAGTCCACAATCTCACCGCATACGCACGCCTCGCGACCGATCAGCAGCCGCACGATCTGAACGCGAGCCGGGTGTGCGATCGCCCACGCCAGTTTCGCAAACGTCTCCGCTGTCGGATCCGCGTGCAGCTTCACCGGCGTCGAGTCACAGTTTTTTTTGGTAGATTGCTTTGCCATTGAATTCCTTTATCGTCCATTCACGATAGACGATATCGACACATCCGGCAATGGTTCATCAGCCAAAAACTTGGATTTCCCGAGCAGTTTTGTTCTGTGCAGCGTCGCAAATCGGAGGCTCCTTCATTGAACTCACGCGAATGCTTGCTGGCTTCACATCTAGATAATGGATGCCAAGGAGCTTTCAACACAAGGATGCCGGACTCGACAAGAGCCCAGTCCTCTGCGTCGAAAAACTCGCAGACTGCTGTCCAAAGAGCTTTTCCAGACGGTTCTCTGGAGCGATCAAGTTGGCCCCGCGAACGCACTGGTTTATGATGAAAACCACCCCCGCACCATTTGCAAATGGATAAGGACGACAGATGATTGCCATTCCGAAGCCTCCACAACGCCGCAAGCAACCTGATCCGCCGTGGCCGATCGACGCACACGCCAGTATTTTTGTGCAAATTGTCCAAGCTTCTGGCCAATACCTCCGCCATCCCTCAACTTTGCAACTACCTGGCCCTGATCCATTCAGCTCTGGCATTAGTCAATCCGGTCCCTGTTCGCCCTTCGGTACTTCGGGGCTGGGAACGAAGCCCACCTCTGAGCTGACCTATTCGCTGTTTCTCAATTTCGAGTTTGGCAACCTCAACCGCTTTCCAATCGCTTTCGATACCGTGGTGATTCGCTTCGATCACGCACCGGTACCGCGAAATGACTGGGATGTGATTGAACAAGCGACCATTTTCACCGAGAGCGGAAGGTTCGAGTGCAACTTCTCATATGAACGCGTGAATTTCAGAACGTCTCCGTCTGGAGAGAAACCAATGCAGTTTCAAGTCGAAAGCCGCGAGAAGATCGGCCTGCCTGCGTTTCCGTTGGGAGCAGTTCGCAAGATTGAGCAACAGCATGCCACGCGTTTCATTCTCCAGCTCTTTCATCGGGAGGTGGCCGTGTCGCGGCCAATCGTTGCCAGCATCCCTCATGAGGTCCCGATGCCGGTACGTGACCTGGGGCAACACGGCGTCAGACAATTCGAAGGCCTTCCCATTCGCTTTTCACAACACTGAACAGTGGCAATATCAACAGCCTGCGATCTCGTTGGGGACCGCAGGCTGTTTTACCGATCGGGCAGCTGTTCCATCAGTAAGCATTCTATCTACCCGGAGCCCGAGGCGAGACAACGGATGGCACCAACGATCCAGAGAAAGAGCATCAATTGGTTGCTACCGACGACATAGACTGTGAGTCCCGATATGGTCAAGACTCCCGTACCGATCGTGCTTGAGACCACCACGAAGATTGCCGTCATCAAGCCCAAACGTGGTCCGCTTGGCAGCACGTAGCTAGTTCCCTTTGTTTCAGGTGCGGACGCCATCGCTAGCCCTTAATACCGACAACGATATAGTGCCGAGGCATGGACTCACGCACCACCTCAACCCGAAAGCCGACTGATTCGAGTTGCTTGGTCACTTGGGATGTTGACAGTCGCATCACCTTTGGTGGCCCGACCTTCGCATCAACTGCATAGTCCACCACTACAAACCTGCCACCACGTTTCAGCCCCGCAAACACGTTCTTGGCATAGTCTACTTGCTTATCCAAATGAAGCCACGTGTCCAGCATCAGCACACTGTCGACGCTGCCCGTTTGCAACTCCGGATCGTCGTAACCAACTTTCTTCGCCACGAGTCTGGCCGGCCCCAGGTCAACACTCTGATCGTTCAGGTATGCGACCATCTCCTCTGAAGTATCGATCGCGATGACTGTGCCATCTTCACCGACCGCCTTACTCAATCGAGCCACCATGTAGCCGGTTCCCGCACCGATATCAGCAACAGTCAATCCCGGCCGCAAAGCCAGTGCCGCAACAATTTCGTCCGGGTGCTGCCACTTGTCGCGATCTGGATCGTTCCACTTTTTCGCACGCGTTATTGGATCGGCAAAAAAGCGTTCGACATCCTCTGCACTCGGAAGCCCTTGCTGTTGTGAAGGAATTGCTTTATTGAGTTCTTGCTCGTGTTTTTTGTCTTTATGCCCTACAACGATGTAGTGTCTTGGCATGGACTCCTTCACCACCTCAGCTCGAAACCCTGCTGATTCGAGTTGCTTGGTTACTTGTTCCGGGGAAAGTCGCACTTTTTCTGGTGGACCAACGCCTGCATTAACTTCATAGTCGACAATCACGAACCGCCCTCCATGCTTCAAGCCGTCATGCACTCTTTTCGCATAGGCTTCTCGACCCACGACGTGATGCCATGTATCGAGTATCAAAACGCCATCAACACTCGCTGGCGGCAGTTCAGGATCGTCAGAACTAACTTTTCTTGGCACGATCGTCGCTGGGCCAAATTTCGACTTGTGTGCGGTTAGGTACTCAACCATCGCAGGCTCTACATCAAGGGCGATGATCGTTCCGTCTTTGCCAACAGAATTGCTCAGGTGCGCCACCATGTAGCCGGTTCCTACACCGATGTCAGCCACTGTCGCTCCCGGTTCAAGGGACATCGCCTCAACGATTTGATCAGGGCGCTGCCAAATATCGCGTTCCGGGGCATTCCACTTCTTCGCAAGTTCGGCAGGATTGGCAAACGCATGGCAATGTTCGCCGCCATCATGCATGGCTGGTTTCTCCTGTCCCCCGTTGTCTTGGTGTGTTGGCTCGTGATCGACCGGGGCGTCGTTGTTGGCGTCAGCCATGGTAGATTTCTCTTGCTGGCTGCATCCCGCGATGCTAGCCGCAATCGCGAAGAACATCAAAAAAACAGCAAAACTATTCATGACAGTATTACCTGTTAGCACTGGGGATCGCTGGGATGAACCCGGCGGGAGATGAATTTCGTATCGCCACTTCAGTCTTGAGCACAACGCACCCAGATCGACAATCTGGTTTTGTTCATTCTGATCTGTTTAGGCATAAGCCACCCAGCCACGAAAAGCGAAGCCGACGTAGAACAGACTGACGTTTGACAATCCTGCCTCTCGCAGAATGGCCTCGTCCTCTTCGGGAGTGAGGATCGACAACTGGGTATCGACTGCTTCGCGAGCTTTATTCACGTTTTCGGATTCGACACCTGAGCTGACTGCAAAGGCTGCGTATCGCGACAGCCACACAGCCCGTTCTCCATCACCTTGCGGAATGCTCAGATGGGCCACAACGAGTGGGGCGCCGGGTTTCAGACGTCTGCGAATTTCGCTCGCTATTCGCCGACGTTCTTCACGCTCGGCAAAGTGCATCGTCAGGATGCAAGTTGCTGCATCGAATGGGCCGTCAGGGGCAACGTCAATAAGGCCGTGGTGCAATTGAACGCGTGATGCAATTGGCCCCATGGTTTGTTCGGCCAACGCCAGCATCTCTGCGGACGGATCAACTCCGTCAAAAGACCAGCTGGGCTGAGCCTCTGCAAAAACTTTCAGCTCCAATCCGCCGCCTGCCCCGACTACGAGGACGCGACCATTTTCCGGGACTCGCTCTGCCAAGAGCAAATTCGCCATCCGTTGCATGCCTGAAAATCCCGGCACGAATCGTGGCGGACCTTCGGTGTAACGTGCGACTGCATCGATGTCGGAGAACGCAGTCTCAGCGAAGTATTTATCCTCATCCATGAGTATCACCTTTCGATTTGCTTTTACGGCCACGAACAACGATACGGGCATGGCAGTCCGCGTTTAACTTGGCGAGCGTTACATCGCCAAGCCGGGTGAGCAGAAGTTCTTCGACCTCATCAAAAGTTTGTTGCAGTGCCGCATTGACCGCCTGTTCAACGAGGCACTCTGGCGACTCGGTGCGATTTCCGATCGCAAGTAGTGAAGGACTGCCAACTGCTGTGTAGATATGCCGCAACGTTACCTTTGCCAGATCGCACGAAAGCGTCCATCCGCCGCCATGCCCCTTCTCCGATTGCACATAGCCTTGCTTCCGAAGCCCCGCCATTGTGCGACGCACCACCACCGGATTGGTGTCCATCACCTTCGAAAGGTCCGCGGACGTAACAGGCCCATCACGCTCAGCGAGGTGGAGCAGAATGTGAAGCACGCCAGAAAGTTTGCTATCGCGTCTCATGCAACATATGATATTACATGAAGCAACTGGCGTCAAGGGATCTCATTTCTGGAATCGTGATAAAGCGAAGATCCCCAAAAAAGCTTGAGATCGAACGCCCCCTTGATGCTCACGGGCAGCAGGCCGAGCAAGAACTAACTCGGTGATCCCCATCAAACGGGAGCAGAACTGCCAGGAATCCCTCCGTCAGCTACAACTGCAGTCGTTTCCTGGCTGCTGCGAGACAGACTTGTTCTTAGGCACATTGCGGCGTGACTGCTTGACGTAGTGGGACCAGGAAAGCGATGGCAGACGAATCGCGGGCGATGACGCGACCGACTCGAGATGGATGGGGGATGACATTTGCGCAAACGCCGTCTGCGCAAACTGAGATTCCGTTTCGTTCGGCAACAATTGCGCAGACGCTGTCTGCGCAATTCCAAGATGCTGGAAATCGCGATAAAATCGGCGGAATTGCTCGACGGATCGCTTCGAAAAACCCCGCCCGAGTGGTTTAGCGTCGTGATAATTTCAAGTTGCGGCACTAGCATCTTCATCGCCACCTGCGTCAGCGTGTCGTTCTTGGTGACCTTCTTCTTCAGCGTGTCCCGTCGCTTTGCGCTATTGAAGAAGAACGCATGCCGCGAAACCAAGGGACGAAACTCGTAGGGCAACTCCAACTCCGTTAGCCACAGCGAAGCCTTGTCCGTACGAAAATCCGTGTGCGCCAACTGGACATCGAGCAACCAATTCTCATTATCCTCTGGCGGTCCGCCCGATTTGAAGACAAGGAATTTCTGCTTCGGCTCTTGCCGCAGCATCCGAAACTTCAGACCGAACTCGTTGTTGACGATTTCGGCTTTCTCAACGCCGGCGACATCAATTGCTTCAAAATCTTTGCGCAACGAGTCCTCTTCGTCGTACCAAAACACGATGCGGTGCTTGGTGAACAGCTTTTCGAGAGCCACTTCGATTTTGGATTTTGGATTGTCGATTGGGTCATGGTTTCTATTTGTTGTTGCTTGATTTTTGCTAATCCCAAATCCAAAATCGCTCAGGCGGCCCGGATACGAGCTTTCACCAAACGCATCAGCAACTCAGCCTGCTCGAACCGATTCAGTTCCTCGCGAGTTTCTTCAGTGAGTTGATTCTGACGATTCAGCTCTAGTAATTCCGACGCTCGATCCACCGATGCTTGCGAGGGATGGAAATCGACGATCGTTTGCGGCGTAGGAGCCGAGGCAAACAACGTCGCAATTTCCTCAAAAAGCGTCGATGGTACGTGTGCGGTACTCATTTGGGACTTTCGATTGTTTCATGGGTGCTAGCTGTCGTTCCTAAATTTCGCGTTCAATCCGAAATCGCTAATCCACAATGATTAGTCTCCTACTGAATCGGATCGGACGCCAATACCTCGCATCCGTTCTTGGTACCCCGCCTCGCTCCACCTGTCACGAAACGACTTGCGGTATTGCTGGGGCAAACTGGATGGCGTCGATCCGAGGCGATTCAGGATCTCCTCGAGCGAAACTCCTCGCTCCTGGCGATGCAGATTACCCAGCACACGATAGACGATTCGGTCGGCGGACGAGATCAGGTACTCGTCGCGGGAGGCGAACAAAAAAGCGAGTGATTCAGCCTCACCGTCGTCGAGTAACTCCAGATACTCCGTATCAAACTGACTGCGAAAATCTTCAATATCCGACTTGTCGACGGCAAACACCCGAACTGTCCCAGAAGTGATTGCCGAACTGAGGTCGATCCGAACGCCATTGGCATCATCGAAGCGAACTTCAACCTTGGCGACAATCTCCGACAGATAGACATCGCAGCGTTGGAGGATCAAATCCCAGCAATTCATCTCATGCAGTTGAATGACGACGCAGGCGTCAAGAATCAATAATTTCAATCTCGACACCGTCGTCCTCCTGCCAAAATTCCTCCGCTCGCTCTTCAATTAACTTCATTGCCTGACGCCGTGTCATTCCCATGTACTGCGCAAACTTGCCGGTTCCAATCAGCCCCTTATCCATCGCTTCAATGGCGAGGGCCTCAAATCGCAGTGGCCGTTTCGGTGGGGGTGTGTTCTTACGACTTTCCCAATAGTGCGTTCGACCCTTGATTCGTTCACTCAACTTCTCTGCGGCCTCTCGATTGACGATACCCGCATCCTTCATCTGCCAAACCAAGGCGGGCACGGACACCGCGAATTGCCGAGCGATGTCAAACAAATCATCAAAGTCGAGAGTCTTCTTGTCTCGCTGCTGCCTTGCGATCGCTGTCCGCAGTGCCTCCGAAGGCATCAGGAGATGCCCTGCAAAGCAATTTGCAAATTGCTCCTCGCGTTTACCGGACACCTCAGCCGACGGTGATCCAGGCACACGAAACACTTTCCAAGTCAACAAATGAAACAGTTCGTGCGCCAGATCGAAATTGCGTCGCCAACTGACGTTGCGTGAGTTCAACAAAATCGCTGCGCCGAAGCGTTCCGATAGCGTGCAAGCGGCTGTCCCGGTCGGCTCAAACTCCAAGAAGAAAACCTTCACCCCAATGACATCTTCTAAGACTCTCAGCAGGACCTGCCCCGGACGCTCGCCGAGCGCGAAACGATTGCGAAATGTATGCGCGAGCGACTCCGCTTTCGCAAACGTGAACGATTCGGCTGCCCCTTTAGCGAATTCCAGCTGGGGCGGTTCAGGATTGCCGCAAACCCGTTCGAGTCGGTGAAATTGCTCTGCCAATTCGATCAATCGAACCTGAATGGTTTCGGGCGATGATTCCGTTGGTCGCTCTCGCCACAAAACGACCTCGGGTTCAGGTTCACCAGGCTGATAAAAAAAGTCCGTGCTGCGATGCAGTACTTCCGCAATCTGAACCATCTGCATGGCCGAGGGCCCACGCTCGCGGCCATCACTTTCAAACTCGGAAATTGTGGAAATTCCAATGTCCGTAGCCTCAAATAGCTCTTTCTGGGTCATCCCAGCCGCTTCCCGAGCCCATTTCAGGCGAGTCCCAAAGCTCATTTGATGTCCCTCCCAGACAACTCCAATTTCAGTTTCCAGAACTATACACTTAGTTTCGTCTGTTTCTAGGCCCGAAAAGTTCTGGAATTCCGAATTCCATCGGTTTTTGTTGAGAAACTTGCTGCATTTCGGAATCGGGGAGACGCTAATCCGGTACGGACAGTTCGCCGAATTGGCAGTCGTAAAGAGCGAGGTATCAAACGATCCTCTAAGTTGCCAAGTCGAGGTGTGTGCCAAGATAGTCGGCAAAGCTGAAATCTGGCATTCTGATCCGGCGGCTGAAGTCCTCCATCCAGATCCCGCTTGCGATTTGTAACGCGTTGACGCGGCTAGGCGTCGGTCGCGGTGCGAAAGAGGGCGTGTTGATCAAGAATGCGGAAGTGTTGGAAGTGATGGAAGTGATGGAAAAGGTCGACACGATCGTGGTCGACAAAACCGGAACACTGACTCAGGGACGGCCCGAGGTCACGGCAGTTGAGACGTTCGGCGATTGGAGCGAGAGCGATGTGCTGGCATTGGCGGCAGCCGTTGAAGCTCAGAGCGAACATCCGTTGGCTCAAGCGGTCGTGCGGCGAGCGAAGACGGATGAATTGAATGTCGCCGAGGCTACTGATTTCAACAGCATCACCGGCGGTGGCGTTCAGGCTCGTGTGGATGGACGGGATGTATTGATCGGCAACGCTGATCTACTTGTTGAACAGGGTGTTGCGGACGTCGACTCGGGACGCGGTCGTGCTGGATCGCATCAGTCCGAAGGGGCGACTGTGGTGTTCGTTTCGATTGACAATTGTTTGGCTGCGATCCTGGCGATCACGGATCCGATCAAAGAGAGCACGCCGGCGGCATTGAAGACGTTGCACGAACTTGGCCTGAAGGTCGTGATGTTGACCGGCGATGCAGAGCCAACAGCGAAAGCGGTGGCGGCGAAGTTGGGCATCCACGAGTTCCATGCCGGCGTTTCGCCTGAAGACAAGCACGACTTCGTTCGCAAGCTGAAGAACGAAGGAAAAATAGTCGCGATGTGCGGCGACGGCATTAACGACGCACCGGCTCTGGCCGAAGCCAACGTTGGCATCGCGATGGGCACCGGAACGGGCGTGGCGATCGAATCCGCGGGCGTGACGCTGGTCGGCGGTGACCTTCGCGGAGTCGCGGCGGCCGGGAATCTGAGCCGAAAGACGATGAGCAACATTCGTCAGAACTTGTTCTTCGCATTCATCTACAACGCACTGGGCATTCCAGTCGCAGCGGGGCTTCTCTATCCCGTCTTCGGCGTCCTGCTCAGTCCGATGATTGCAGCAGCGGCAATGAGTTTGAGCAGCGTGTCGGTGATCGCGAATGCGTTGAGATTGCGGGCGGCAAGGCTCGCATGACGTATTTCCGCCTTGCACATGCAGGGTTCAGCGTGCGACCACCGTAGAACCTTCCCCGTCTAACGCCCGACGGTCTTGGAAGCTAAAATCCGGTCTGAAGCCGCGTATTTGTATTAAAAGTTCTCTCCATGCTCTCAGACGACGAGAAAAAGAAGCTCAACAATCGACTCCGGCGTGTCATCGGACAGGTCGAGGCGGTTGGTCGTATGATCGAGGAAGAGGAATACTGCGTCGACATTCTGATGCAGTTGTCGGCCGCGACGGGAGCATTAGATAAGGTCGGGCAGATCGTTTTGGAGCAGCACATCAAGTCATGTGTGAGCGATGCGATCGAGAACGGTGACGCTGCCGATCGGGATGAGAAGATCGCAGAACTGATCAAGATCTTCCGTAAGTATTCCGACTGAATGCTGTCCCAGTCGGCTGGGGACTTCTCAAAAAGTTTTTTGAGATTCTCTATTCTCGCCGTGAAGAAGCGACGGTGTCACGCATCCAAAGAGCATCAAGAGAAGGATTCCTATCCGAATCCCCAGGTGCTCTTACGGAATCGTGGACCATGAACCGCCGTCGCAACAACACCACCGCTCGAGTCTTTGCCGCTTTCGCGGTGATGGCGGTTTTGTTGGCAGCGTCACCGGTGGTTCGGGCGGCCAAACCATGTCCTGGTTCTCATCACAAAGCGTGCTGCTCAACGCAGCCTGCCGGTCATGGTTGCTGTGACGGTGGTGATTCATCGCACGAGTGTCCCTCGATGGCTTCGTGCGAGCCAACGGCGTGGCTGCCTCCGCGAACGACTGGCGAGGAACCCACGCCTCGCGGATTGATCGACAGCGATTACTCGCGGATCGTTTGGCAAATCGAATCGGTGTCGTTCGGCCGACCGATCCAGTTTGCTCGCTCCAACTCCCTGATTGAACAACACGTTCGTCTTCAGATTTAGCCGTTGGCAGTGCTTCGACCTGCGAGGCCAGAGCCAATCTGAATCAAAGATGTTTCCTGCTTGTTACCCAATAGGTGCATGTCGATGTCGGCTGCGCCGCCAACCTTGGAGTTCCCAAAATGTTAGCGACTGTATTCTCTGCTGTTTTGTTTGCCGTCTCGTTCGCTCCCGCAAGTAATGTTGACGCTGCCACTGCAGCCAAACCGACCTGCTGTGCGAAACACGCCTACTGCTGCTCGATTAAAGCCGCGTGCTGCGGCAAGAACGCTGCCAGTGTAAACGAGCCTGAAGCGTCGCGACTGATCTAGTCGCACGTTCTCCGTTTGAATCGTTCATCAGCCGAGCGAGACGATTGTTTCGTTCGGCTGATGGCGTTTGTTCCTGCCGCACCCAAGAGATTCTTCCTTGTCGTTCTCATCAAAGACCATCACCAAACGTTGGCATCGGTTGCCAATAAGTCGCCAGCTTCTTTTTTTGGTCAACCCCATCTTGATCGGCTTGGTCGCTGTCTTTCTGGTCGGCGACTATCGCATTCGAATGTCCCGACGGATCGGCGAAAAGCAGATCTCGCTGACCGAGGAAGCTAAGACGATGTACGAATCGTTGTTGGTGACTGAGGTCGGTGGAGGCGAGGCAATCCAGGACTTGGTCGACAACGTCTGTGCTCGAATGAACACGGATGATTCGCCTGGTCACCATATCGCTGCGGATTGGCGTGGATTTCCGTTCCAAGCCGTCTCGCACGGACACGCGTCTGATCAAATGCTCGCGGCAATGAAGGCGGAAGCAAATGGAATTGCCGGCAAGATGCCGGAGATGCCAACGATCGTGGTCGGCTCGTTCAGCGGCCCGGGGGGCACGGTGTATATCTCCGAGCTTCGTTCGGCGGTCGTCGACGCAACCCGGCAATCCTTGCTGCGACAGACAATTGGAATCATGGCGATGGCTGCGATCGCACCGGTGATCGTCAGCGTCATGCTGCGGCAATTGATCGCAAAACCGATCGAGAAACTGGTTTCGGCCCTGCGATTGGTTGCATCCGGCGACCTTAGCACGATCGCACACACCCGCAGTTGCAAAGAGCTGAGCTACCTGGCAGACCAGATCAATTCGATGACCGAGGCGCTCGCCCACGCTCAACGCGATCATCGCCTCCACATGGACAAGGCTCGCCAGATTCAACAGAACCTGCGACCTGACCTGACGAACTTCGATGGTCTCGACGTCGCGGAACTGTTCGAGCCAGCCGACGACGTTGGCGGAGACTACTACGATGTGATTTCGTTGCCCGATGATCGCCATCTACTCTGTGTCGCAGATGTGTCAGGACACGGAGTGCCGGCGGCGATGGCGGCGACGCTGTTAAAGGCTTTCGTGTCCGAAGCAGCGAAGAAGTCATCGAGTCCTGCGGAGATTCTGACTGACGTCAATCAGCGTTACTGCGAATATGTGGTGCTGGGGCACTTTGCGACGATGACGCTGCTGGTCGTCGATCCGAAGAACCAACGAATGACGTACGCCAACGCCGGCCACGAGTTGCCATTTGTCCAAATGGGCGAGGAAACGCCGGTCCGTTTGAACGTCGGTGACTTGATCTTGGGAGTCGGAGAAGACACGCGTTACGGAGAAGAGACGATCAAAATTGACGGCCCCGCACGCATTGTCATCGTCAGCGACGGAGTGACCGAAACCTTCAATCCGAGTGAAGAACAGTACGGCACCGATCGAATCAAGCAACTGATGAGCCAAGTTCCAACGTCGACCGCTCGCGAGCTGGTCCAAGAGTTTGAGACATCGCTCGACGCCTTTCGCAATGGTCGCAAAGCGTTCGATGACACGACGCTCTTGGTTGCTCAGCTTTCGCGTTAGGATTCATCGCCAGCGTAGCGGCTGATTTTGAAGCCGCTGGTTTCTGGCAAATTTGCGTATGTTGCTCGGCATAGTGGGCCAAACCGAAAAAGCGATACTTGAGCGACGTTTTGGAAGCCCATTCGGTCGACTGCTTTTAGAGCTCGATAGTTGGAGCCTTCGGTGGTTAGCACGAGCGTTTGGATTCCATCGGTTTACAACTGGTCAGCCATCTGGCTCATGATGGCTGCGTAGAGGCGACGGCCGCGGTAGGTGGGAAGGACCAACACTTGGAATACGAACGCAGCATTGTCGGCCAATTGGATTTGCAAACCGGTTTCAGGTTTGCCGTCGTGGTTCATGTCGCCAGGAACATTTCCGTAGGCCACCCACGCGAACCCGGCGAGTGAATCGGACTGGAACGCTGCGAAGCACTTGGCGTGTCCGGTAGCCAGCAATTCAAAGTCCCGTTCTGGGATTTGGTATTCCAGTCCGTGTGCGTGCGAGCGAAGCCGATCGGAGGAACACGACTCGATCGTGTATCCATCGGGGATGGGTGTTCGCGGCAGCTGGTCGATGGGGGGATTGGTAAAATGACAGATGTTCGCAATCGCGAGTCGCCGCATCGCTCGATACAGCAACCACCGTAGCGAGCGAGAGGATGCAATCTTCATTGGGAGGATTCCGCAAGCGTTAGTGACAACAGCTGCCACCGCCTGAAGACGATCGAGGCGGCGCTGAACTGGGAGCAGCGAATGAGGAACGCGGTGCGGGTGGTTGATAGTCTGTGTCCATGTCGACCGACGTGTCGTATTGAATGTTGGCGGCGGCCTGCTCGATATATTGATCTACAGTCATCACCGGCTTGTCGTTTCGGTTGCCAGCCCTGGGCAATGATTGGCATCCCGTGGATAGCAATGTGGTGCTTATGAGCGCAGCGGTGGCGCAGGATTTCCATTGAGATTTCATGACGACGTCCTTGTCGTGAGTTAAAACAAAACAGGCAGGGACGGCGTGGTGACGTCATCACTTGCGTGAATCAGACGCGACACCGCCCCCGCGTGTGTCAGAAAGGAAGCGAGCGGCAAACTTGCTGTCTCGCTCCCGAGTGGATTAACGAATGAATGGAGCTTCGACCCCTTGCGATTTCAACACCGCCAACCACTTTTGCGGTTCTGCGGCGATCTTCTTTGCGCAACCGGGGCAGCAAATGTAAATCGCTTTGCCTGCCGCGTTGACTTTGTAGGGTCCACCCATCGCGTCGAGCGGTTCATCCATCACCGGGCACTTCTTTTGTGCGGCGATGAAAGGTGCGTCAGCAGAAACGACCTGGAAGATGCCTTCGCGAACTTGCTCGGTTCCCGCTGGAACGGCTGAGGCGGTCGCTGTGCTCGATTGGTCGTCACCGTAGACCATCGCAAGGTACTTCGCCGGTTCGGCTTGTATCTTCTTGATGCAACCTTTGCAGCACAGGTAGATCGGCTTATCGCCAACCATCACTTTGATCGGTGTGCCCATTCCACCGAGCGGTTCATCCATCACGGGACAAACCCTCTGGGTAGCGATTCCGGCTGCATCCGCTTGAGTCGCCGTGGTGACCGTGATTTGCGGACGACCGGCGGCGTACTTGGTTGGGTCTGATTTGACGGCGCTCACGCAACCGGAACAGCAGACGTAGAGCTTTTGTCCGTTCACATCGACGGCGACCGGATCACCCATGCTGCCTAGCGGCTTGCCGCTGACGGGACAGATCTTTTGGCGTGCGATTGCGGCGGCGGCCAGTTGTTGTTCGCTGGCGGGGACCGTGGCGACTTCGTTAAAGCTCACCGTGCTGGCGGTGATGCCGACCAATTGAATGTCGACGTCGATTTGCCGCCCAGCGAGTTGCGACAAGTTCACGGGAGCCGTCAACGCTCCTTTGCCGTCGGGCAGTAAGTCGTAGCGATAGCGTTTCGCGTTGCCTTCGACTCGCACTGACACGGCACCGCGTCCTTGATCGACTGAGATCGGCTTGCCGGTGCGATCATAGACAAACATTTGCATGCCGCCTTGGGAAACGATGGTTTCGATTTGCAGGTTTCCCGTTTGCTTCAAGCTGCCGCCATGTGGTCCGGCTTGAGTCACCTCGCGAGCCTTCGTCATGCTGGGCATCGCGTGGTTGTGACCGGCATGGTCGTGTTGCGATTGGATGGTTTGCCCAAACACAGTCGATGCGGACATCGCGAGCGAGCAAGCGGTGATGATAAATGTTCGTTTCATGGGAGAACTCCGTTGTGAAAGTCAGGACACAATCCGTATGGTCCGTCGATATTGGTGAGGTTGGTTAGTTGGATGCCCGAGTCGAAGGTTTCTTCACGAGCAAACGAAAAGTTTTATGCCGCTTTCATCAGTTCCTCCTCGGGCATCGCTTCGGTTCCGTCCCAAAGCTCGTCTTGAAAACCGAATCGCATCTTCAATTCCAGATAGCCGCAATACAGCGTCGGCACGATGAACGACGTGAACGGTTCGGCTAGCATTCCACCGAACACGGGGATCGCCATCGCGCGGGCCACGTCGGCACCGCGGCCGGTTGCGATCAAGACTGGGACGAGCGCTGCCAGCGTTGTCACGGTCGTCATCATGCACGGTCGAATACGTTTCAGGCCGGCTTCGTAGACCGTGTTGCGGATGTCTTCGACCGATTGAACTTTTCGCTTCTTGAGCAGTTGATGGATATAGGTCGCCATCACCACGCCATCGTCAACGGCGAGGCCAAACAGTGCGATGAAGCCGACCCAGACCGCCGTGTTGAGTTCCACGCCCATCGTTGCGACGGCGATCATGCCGCCGGCGAAGGCGACGGGGATGCCCGAGAACACTGCCAGCGAGATCGCGAAGTTGCGAAACTCCATGTAGATCAACAGCAAGTTGATGCAGATGACCAATGGAATGATCCACATCAAACGAAGGTTTGCTTCAATTTGATTGCGGAAGCTGCCGACGGCTTCGAGCGAATAGCCAGCGGGCAACGACAACCGATTTGGGTTGGAAGCGGGAAGCGACTGAGCGTCTCGAAGTTGTTCCTCGATCGCGGCGACCGACTCCAAATCGCCTTTGCTGCCATTGGCCATGAAAGAGACGTGAGCGACCAGCCGACCGTTTTCGCTGTTGATGGCACCAGGCCCCCAGGTCGTTTCCAACTTGGCGAGTTCTTCCAAGGGAACGACGGCACCGGAGTGCGTGACGACCGGCAGTCTTTTTAGTCCATCTATTTGTTCGCGAAGATCTCGGTTGTATCGAAGCCGCACGGGATATCGTTCGCGGCCTTCAACCGTCTTGATCAAATTCATTCCGCCGAGTGCCGTTTCGATGACTTGGTTCACCATCGCCGCATTCATGCCATACCGCGACGCGGCTTCGCGATCAACGGTGAACTCGACGTAAGGTTTACCGAGCACGATGTCAGGATTGACCGTGCCCGCGTTGATGAGCGGCGACTTCTTCAACTCGGCCGCAACGTTCATCGCGGCATCGGCGAGCGTGTCCAATTTGTCACCGTAAACGCGAATCGCCATCGGTGCCTTGATACCGGATTGCAACATCACGACACGGCCTTCGATCGGTTGAAGAGCCGACGCAGGCGTGACGCCGGGTAACGTGGCCACGCGATTGATCTCGTCCCAGACATCGCGAGCGGTGACGCCTTCTCGCCATTCACTCTCGGGCTTGAGCATCACATAGGTTTCGATCATTGACGCTGGCGCAGGATCGAGAGCGGACTCAACACGGCCGATCTTGCCAAGCACGTCTTTGACTTCGGGAATCTGTCCGATCAAAACGTCCTGCGTCTGCAGAACCTGCATCGCTTGCGAGAAGCTGGCCGCCGGATAGAGCGTCGGCATGTAGAACCAACTTCCCTCGTCCAGCGCGATCCAGTCGTCACTCTGCAAACCGGTAAAGACGTGTTTCGCATCGACGTATCCGGGGAAATCATTCAGTTCGGCTCCGAACCAATTCGCGACCTTTTCGACCGGACGCAGCACCGTTGGCATGCCGACAAACGCTCCGACACCGATCACCAGCAAGATCAACGGGAACGATAAAGCGAACGCTTTGTGATTGAGAGCATGACGCAGCCTCGCCGCATAGATCCAACGAACAAAGCGGCTTGACGGGATTTCTTCGATGGGACGAATCCGTTCTCTCATCAATTGCCAGCCACCAACGAATCCGACGATCGTTGCGACCACGGTGACGATCCAAGTCTCGATGTCAAAACGCTCGGCCAATCGTGATCCCCACATGAAGTGCGAGGCCGAGCCGAGCAAGCTGGCTAGCGAAAGACCAGCGACCAGGGCGGTACTTTTGCGGCGGACCGAACTGCGTAGCATCAGCCGGCACAACGCTGGCACGATTGTGACCGCAGCGATCATCGCGGCGGCGATCGCGAACGTCTTGGTGTAGGCGAGCGGTGAGAACAGCTTGTAATCGCGGCCCGTCAGGAAAAAGACTGGCAAGAAACTGACGATCGTTGTCGCCACCGCGGTCACGACGGCCGGTGCGACCTCAACCGTGGCTTCGTAGACTACATCGGTGCGAGATTGTTTCAATCGCGATTCGTCGCTGCCGGACTCCCAGTCGGAAAGGTGCTGGTAGATATTCTCCGACACGATGATCGCCATGTCGACCATCGTTCCGATCGCGATCGCGATTCCCGCTAGCGACATGATGTTCGCACCAACGCCGACCACTCGCATCGCGATGAACGACATCAGTACAGCAGCGGGCAAACAAATCGCAACGACAAAGCTACTGCGGACGTGCAGCAAGAACAGCAGGATGATGATCGCCGTGATGATAATTTCATCACGCAACGCATGTGTCAGCGTCGCCATTGTTTCATCAATCAAGCCACTGCGATCGTAAACGCCATGAATCGTCACGCCTTGAAGTGACGGCGTGATCGCGGCGATCTTTTCTTTGACTCGGTCAATCACAACTCGCGGGTTTTCGCCGTATCGCATCACGACGACACCGCCGACGGCTTCGGCCCCGTTGTAGTCCAACGCCCCACGGCGGAAGTCCGGGCCGATCTGGACGCTCGCAATATCACGGACGCGAACGGGAACGCCGTCGCGTTGCATGATGACCGTGTCCTCGATGTCTTCGACGGCTTTGTTTTTGTCGCCACCCGAGCCGAGAAAACCCTTGCTGCGAACGATGAACTCCATGCCCGTCGTTTCGACGGTCTTCGCCCCTACATCCACGTTCGATCCCTTGATCGCCATCGCCAGTTTGTCGAGAGAGACGCCGTGGAATCGAAGTTTGTCGGGATCGACTTCGATTTGATACTGGCGAACATAACCACCAATCGAGGCCACTTCGCTGACGCCTTCGACGGCTTGCAGTTCGTACTTCACGACGAAGTCTTGCATGCTGCGTAGTTCCGCCAACCCCAATCCTTCCTCGGGTGGCTGAAGCGTGTAGTAGTAGACCTGCCCAAGTCCCGTTGCGTCGGGACCGAGCTGCGGCACGACGCCATCGGGCAACTGCGATGCGGCACTGCCGAGCTGTTCGCTAACGCGGCTGCGTGCCCAGTAGAAATCGATTTCGTCTTTGAACGTGACCTGCACAAAGCTGTAACCGAACATGCTCTTGCCACGCACCGACGCAGCACCCGGCACTGCCAGCAACGAAACGCTCAGCGGATACGTGACCTGGTCTTCGATGTCCTTGGGCGAACGCCCCGGCCACGGCGTTAGCACAATGACTTGGTTCTCGCCAATGTTCGGAATCGCGTCGATCGGGATCGACTTGAAACTAACCCAGCCAGCAATGCTCAGTCCGATCGTTAGCAGAACGATCAGCCAAGGTTCTTTGACGCAAAAGCGAATGATAAAATTAAGCATGGTTCGTTTCCTTACTGCACCGATCGCGCGATTGAGGGAGTTTTGCCAACCGGCATCACCATGTCTTCAACGACCTCTCCGCACGTCAACATTTCGCTGCCCCAATAGGGGTTCGCCAAGTCGCCGCCAGGCTGCATCCAATCGCCCCCGCCGCCGGGAACCATGGGGCAGTAATAGTGCGTCAGGTTCATGGCCGTCTTCGGGCCACGAGCGACCGTTGCGGCTCGCAGCATCGCATGACTGACGCCGCGATAGGCTTCGCGAGCCGTTTCTAACGATCCGTCCATACGTGATGCCGCACGACGAGCGATTGCGAACTTGCGTTGAGCTTCATCGGGAACGCTGGCCGACATCTCCAGTTCTCGCAGTCCCTCGATCATTGTGTTCAATGCGACCGGCGGAGGCGTCTGGTCAGCCGCCATCGCACACTGAATCTCAAAGTAGGCGTCGTAGGCTCGATCAAACTGCTTGCCAGCGTAGACCGCCAACATCACAGGGTTGGATTTTGGAAGTTCCAACGGTCCTGGAGAGTAACTCGGAGCCTTGGTTGGGTCCATCAACGATGGGTTGCCAGCGAGTTGCATTTGCGAGTCGATCAGGAAATTGCCGCCCGTGGCAACGGTCTCACCGGCGGAAAGTCCTTCGATGATGACCGCTTCCTTGCGATTCATTGGGCCGATGGTGACACGGCGAATCTCAAACCGTCCCGGTTCCGTTTCGACATAGATCACACTGTTCTCGCCGGCCAGCAAAACCGCGTCGCGAGGGACCGTGACGACTTGCTGCATAGGCAATGGCTCCGACGAGAAACCGAGTTGCGATGTCGGCACGAGGTCCATGTCACACAAGGGGCATGTCCCCGGCTCGTCACGGATCACTTGCGGGTGCATGGGGCTGATGTACTTGTTCGCCAGCGCCGGATCGTAGACCTCGTCCATTGGGATTGCGGGTACAGTCACGCGTGCGGTCGCGTAGTCGCCCGGTCGCAATTTGCCGTCGAAGTTCATGATTTCCACACGCACACGAACGGTTCGCGTTGTCGGATTGACGGTAGGGTCGATGAACGCAACACGGCCCGTGAAGACTTCGCCGGGCATCGACTGAATTTCGGCTTCGACTTGTTGCCCGAATCGAACTGAAGACGCGTCGTCGGGAAACAGATCAAGCATCAACCAAACGCTGCTTAGATCGGCGACACGGTACAGTTTGTGGCCGGTCTTCACGTAGTCGCCGTCGACGGCTGACTTCTCGATCACCGTACCGCTCTGAGGGGACTTGATGCGGATACGTGACATCGGCTTGCCGGTTTTTGCCAACAAGTCGATCTGGCTTTGCGTCATCCCAAGCTCGGCGAGGTTCTCGCGGGCCATCTTGTTGAGGTCACCTCCTGAGATTTGAAAACGCCCAATCTTGCCGTCGCTGTTCATGCTGGTGATGAACTCTGTCTGAGCGGTGTAGAGTTGCGGGCTGTAGATCAACGCTAGGTCGTCGCCTTCGTTGACTTTCACACCGGCATAGTTGGCGTACATCTTTTCCAGACGGCCGTCGATGTAGGCACTGATGGTCGACAAGCGGCTTTCGTCAAAGTCGATCGAGCCAATGGTGCGGATCGTGCGATTGACTTCGCCCATCTTCGACATCGCGGTTTGAATACCGACCAATCGCCGAGCGGCGGATTCAATCGTGACCGAGATGCCATCGCCGCCTCCGCCACCAGTCGCTTCGACTAACTCCATCGCGCAAACAGGGCAGCGACCAGGTTCGGTTGATGGTGGCGTACACATCATCGGACAGATGTATCGTTTGTCTTCGCCGCCGCCAGCTTCCGCGACGGCTTCGCCTTGCCCGCCGGAAAAGCCATCCGCCGTCAACCACTTCGTTCGCTGTGCGACGCCGAGCAGAAAGAAGATCAGCCCGACGACTACGACGACCGTGGCCGCTTGCGCGCCGGTGCGGACCAGCCACTTCGTACCGCCATCACTCTCCTTGGCCGTTGGCTCTGCGGAGACTTGGGGTGGCGTTGTTTCGGTCCTGGTTTCCGTTGGCGCGTTCTCGACCGGCGCGGTCACATCCACGCTATTAACTTGGTCTTCAACGTCGATGCTGTCGGGTTTGCTGGGCTCATCCTGATTCATAAAATTGCTCACGGCGGTTGCCGGCGTAACGCGATGGTTCCATCCATACGCGTTCAGCGTAGAGGCGACCGGCCGACGACGCATGCAAGGCACGAATCGCCGACCGGTCAGTTGCTTCCAGGCTGTGACCGGTTCATTGTTTTGGGTGACGCGATCGAATCGCGTTGGGGTTGCATCTGGATGGGCTTCGCAACCAATGAGCGCGCAGCATCATTCGCTTGGGAGCCAACTGGGAGTCGAAGACCTGCGAGCGCGCAGCTCTCCTATGAAGACGCCGTTAAATACGCCAGATGCAAAGAAACCGCTGAGAGAAATGCGGTGAGAGGTCGCCGATTGGGAGACGTGATGTCGCGGGATTTGAACGAGCCACAAGACCCGTGTCGGTTGCGACGTGATCCAAATACGCGATCACCACAAAGCTGCGAACTTGAGGAGCCGGAACTCGATGGGGCAACGGCGCGACAGGTTCAGAGTGAATACCACACATGCACGATGAAATCGTTTCTTGTGTCAGCGACTCGTTGTCAGTCTTGGGCGGCTCCGGCACAACGTCGGAAATCGCTCCGAACAATTCGTCGACCTTCGGCTTGCCGGTCTTCTTCGTGCAGCAGCTAGCGGCGTTGTCTTCGCTTCCGCTGCAGCAACCGCACAGGTCGCCATCCGTTTCGACTTCGCAGCTCTTGCACGCGGTGCAGACCGTTTTAGCGTCGCAACACGCGCCATTTCGAACGCCTTGAGCACATGTTCCCTGCGCAGCCACGATCGCCATCGGCTGAATCACTATTGCAGCGATTAGACAAAGATTGACGGCGGTACGAATTAGGGGGGAGTGGCTCACTGTGACCTTCCGAAAAGTATACCCATGCCAGGTATATGAACTGTATCGGAAATCTGGCCGAAATGTTCAATAGGAATTAACCGGTTGGGCAAACTTTGACAGTTGAATTATAGCTCATTAGGACTCGGACGCCATGGATTGGCAATTGCGAACCCCCGACACGAAGCACGCCAAACGCCTTCTATTGGCAGCAATGGTCGCCGCGACAGTGTCTGGCTGCGCGACCGGGCGAGGCGTTTCGTTGACAAAAACGTCGCTTTCGACGCCGCAAGGGACCGCTGTCGCTGCGCAACCGATCCAGGATTCGGCTCCGGAACCCAACGTCCTGAGCGACGTTGATTGGAGCCAAGTGATCGCTCAGCCGTCGTCCACTCCCGTCCAGGCGGTTGGCTACAACGACGGCGACTTCGGCGCATCGCCCGCCGTGTTCGCCCAACCATCCAAGGATCAGAGTGATCGCAGCTTCGGCGAGTTCTTGCAGCTTGACCCGCCTAGAGACGACGACCCGGACGCGATGCCTCAGGAGATCGAGGCGGAGGAGTTAGACGTTGACGAGAAAGACACGGATGACGACGCCAAGGACGATGCCGACGACGCGTCGGATGAAGATTCTGCCGGAACCGGCGAGTCAGACGAAGAGAGCCAAGCTGAAACCATCGCGACGCCAGTCTCCACCGGCCAGCCCGTCGAGTACTTCGTCGGCACCGCGTTGGCACGTCACCCCAAGATCCTTGCCGCACGTCAGCGCGTCTCAGCAGCAACGAACGTCATCCCCCAAGCGAAGGCGTTGCCCGACCCGACGTTCAACAACACGTTCTGGCCACTGCATGACAACGCCCTGCAAACGGCAGCCGGACGCGTCGGCAACCAGATGTCGGTCAATCAAATGGTTCCATTCCCTGACAAGCTGAAAACGAAAGCCATCATCGCTAGTCGCGAAGTTCAGATGGCTCAAACGGAAGTCGACGCGATCGCTCGTGAGATCACCGAGTCCGTGCGGCTGGCGTACTACGAAGTCTGGTTCGCGACCCGAGCGATCAGCATCATCGAAGAAACCAAAGACTTCGTCGCTGACCTGACCGACGTTGCTGAGGCTCGCTACCGCAGTGGCGGTTCGCAACAAGACGTACTTCGCGCTCAACTGGAAACCGATCGACTCGATGAAAAGCTCATCGGGCTTCGCAAACAGAAGCAGGTCGCCCAAGCCGATTTGGCCACACTCCTGCAACAACCCGTCGGCCTGCTTCCCGAAGCGTCCAGTGAACTGGGCGTCACCGACACGCCACAACAGATCGAATCATTGATCGCCCAAGCCGAACAGTGCAATCCGAAATTGCGCGGCCTCGCCTGGGAAATTCAACGCGATCGTGACAAAGAACGCTTGGCATGTTTGCAGCAATATCCTGATTTCAGCGTCGGCCTCAACTGGGGAATCATTAGCGACGGTCACGACGTCCTCAGCCCCGTCGCGGACGGCAACGACAACCTGAGCATCAGCTTCGGCACGACGCTGCCGATCTGGCGTGAGAAGATCAACGCCGGCATTCGCGAAGCCGCCCACCGCCGCAGCAGCACGACCCGCCGCCTGGAAGCCGAACGCGATGAGCTATACGGCAAAATCCGTCGCCTGATCGTGCAAGCGGACGCTCTGGTCGAACAACGCGACATCTACCAAGACCGCATCATTCCTCGCACCGAAGACACACTGAAACTGTCGATCGCTGACTACCGAGGCAAACGCACCGACTTCTTCACGCTGATCGAAACCTATCGCGAACTCTTAATGTTCGAGACTCAGCTCGCCCGCATCGACGCCACCATCGCCGGCACGATCGCCCAGATCGACCGCACGGTGGGATGCCCGTACTCAACGCAATCACCGTGATTTGGCTACCAAAGAGTTTATTGAAAATTCTCTGTGAGAATGTTGCGATCCGAACTCTTCCAAGGGAACGAAGAACCTTACCGGAGTAAAACGCATGAAGAACGAATTGATACGGCTGAGATTTCGAGGCGGTGATCCGTTTGGACGCTCCACAGAGGACGACGAGTCACTTCATTTTCCCGAACAGTTTCCGCAATTCCCGCCGCGCCCGATTCAGCCGTGAACCGACCGTTCCTTCGGGGATGCTGAGCGTCGTGGCGATTTCTTGATAAGACAATCCGTTCTCTTCTTTGAGCGTGAAGATCGCTCGCAGGTCGGGGTCGAGGGCGGCGAGTGCTTGTCGGACAAATTGGGCACGCTCGTCTTGTTCGACGGAATCACTTTGCCTTGAGGTTGGTTCAACCACCAACTCGCTCGTTCGCCGATGCTTTTCTCGTCGCAAGTGTTGCAAGGCTTCGTTGGTCGCCAGGCGGTACAACCAAGTCTCGAACTTCGAGTCGCCACTGAATTGACTGAGCTTGGAAAACGCTCGCACGTAGACCTGCTGCGTTAGGTCGTCGGCATCTTGGACGCCGACCATCCGAACCATCAACCGAAACACCCGATCGCTGGTCGCCTCGTAGATCTCCCGCAGCGCACGTCGATCGCCGGCCGCAGCGGCTTGCACCGTCGGGTCGTCAATCGAATCATGAGCAGGGGGTTCATGCGAAGGCTCCATTTCCGCCATTCTACTCATACCCACCGGGGGTAAACAGGACGTCTATAGCCCGTACCCGCAAGTCGATTTCTGCCGATGGCCATGCAGCGACCATGTCGCGGACGCCATCGGGAGTGTCGACGCCAAACCCTAACAGACCGTTGATGTGATCTAAGCGTTCTTCACGAACCGCTCGTCTTTGATTCCTAGTCTCAGCTTCCATTCCATCGCACCGCAATACAGCACCGGTACGACCAGCATCGTCATGATCTCGATCGTCATGCCGCCAAAGCTGGGGATCGCCATCGGAACCATGATGTCGCTGCCACGTCCCGTGGAGGTGAGGATCGGAATCAATGCGAGCAGCGTGGTTGCCGTGGTCATCAAGCAGGGGCGAACGCGACGCATGCCAGCGGCAATGGTGGCTTCGCGTGCATGCTTGGCGTTCTCGATGTGGTCCTTGCGAAAGCTCTCGTCCAAGTACGATGCGATCATCACGCCGTCGTCGCTGGCGATACCGAACAGGGCGAGGAACCCGACCCAGACCGCGACGCTGAGGTTGATCGTTTTGACCTGAAACAGTTCTCGCATGTTGGTGCCGAGTAAACTGAAGTCGAGGAACCATTCGGTACCGTACAACCACAACATGATGAAGCCACCGGCCCATGCGATCAGGATGCCGCTGAAGACCAATGAGGTCGTGATGGCCGACTTGAATTGCAGATACAAAATCAAAAAGATGATTCCGAGGGCTAGCGGCAACACGATCGACAAAGTCTTTTGCGATCGAATTTGATTTTCGTAGTTGCCTGCGAATGTGTACGTCACGCCGGCGGGAAGCGTGAACTCGCCCGACTCGATCTTAGCCTGCAGGAACGCTTGGGCATCTTCGACAACATCGACTTCCGCTTCACCGGGCAGCTTGTCGAACAACACATAACCAAGCAAGAATGTGTCTTCGCTCTTGATGACCTGCGGGCCACGGGTGTAACGGATGTCGGCGAGTTGCCCGAGCGGAATTTGTGGTCCCATCGGCGTTGGGACAAGGATTCGTTCGAGCGATTCCAGGTCGTCTCGCAACTCGCGAGCGTATCGCACTCGAACGGGGAATCGTTCGCGGCCTTCGACGGTCGTCGTGATCTGTCGGCCTCCGATCGCGACTTCGATCACGTCCTGAACGCTGCGGATGTGCAGCCCGTATCGTTTGATCGCGTCGCGGTCGATATCGATTTCCAAGTACGGTTTACCGACAATGCGATCGGCGATGACGGCGGATGATTGGACAGTTGGGACTTGCTTCAGCAAGGCTTCCAGCTCCAACGCGACCCGTTCGATCGTTTCAAGGTCCGGACCTTTGACCTTCATTCCCATCGGTGCCCGCATGCCGCTTTGCAGCATCACGATCCGAGCAGCGATCGGTTGCAATTTGGGTGCCGACGTCGTGCCGGGAATCTGGGCTGCCGTCGTGATCGCCTGCCAAATGTCATCCGGCTTGCGAATCTCATCTCGCCATTGTCGGAACAGTCGGCCGCCGGGATCAGGGATCAGCTCGCCTGCTTCGTCGCGGACAAATTCTTCGGATGCGTTGTCGTAGCGAAAGTTCAGCCGATGACCGTTTTGATCGGTTTTGTATTCCGACTTGTAAGTGATGTAGGTTTCGAGCATCGACACGGGAGCCGGATCGAGCGGCGTGTCGGCGCGACCGATCTTGCCGACGACCGATTCGACTTCTGGAATCGAAACGAGCAATCGGTTTTGCAACTGCAACACGTCGAGTGCTTCGCCGATCGAAGCGTGCGGCATCGTTGTCGGCATGTAAAGGAACGAGCCTTCGTCGAGCGGTGGCATGAACTCTTTGCCAAGACCCGGCAGTAAGTTGCTTGCTGCTTTCCAAGGAGCGGTCTGTCGAACGGTCGTTTCAGAAACGCCAACGATCGAGAGCGTCTGGGGGACGAACCCGAAGACCTTGTCGAAGCCCAACCAAGCCGATCCGCCGAACATCAGGATCGCAGTTGGCAAGCAAAGAAATGCAAGTTTGTGATTCAGGCACCAACGCAGGATCGGTTCGTACAGGAATCGCTGAAAGACGGTAAAGAACCCGAGGATGCTCCCGATTAATCCGCCGACGAACAGCAAATTCAGCAGCAAACCTTTCTGTGGCCCCAGCGGCAGCCATTCCTGAGTCAGCAACACCCCGACGACCAACGCCGCGAGTGCACTGGCTGCGTACGGACCGTATCGCTGGAACCGTTCGGGAATCCGTTCTTCGTACAGCTTGTATGCCGACAACACGATCAAGATTGCACCGACCCACCACGTCAGCAGCATCGACGCGGCGATGCCCAGGATCAGCAACGCGAACCAAGCTCCGCGACGCAGGCTCTTGGATTCAATGCGTCCCCCCATCAGGACGTGGGCGGCTGGCGGAATGATGGTCAACGCGACAATCACTGACGCAGCGAGCGCGAATGTCTTGGTGAACGCGAGCGGCCGAAACAGTTTTCCTTCGGCACCCATCATCGTAAACACGGGCAGGAAACTGACCACGGTGGTTGTCACGGCGGTCAGCACCGCACCGGCCACTTCGTGACTGGCCTTAAAGATCAACGTCATCTTGTCGTCTTCGGGATCGGCCTCATCGAGATATTTGAGAATATTCTCCGTGACAATGATTCCCATGTCGACCATTGTCCCGATCGCGATCGCGATGCCTGACAACGCCACAATGTTGGCGTCGACGCCGAAAGTCTTCATGGCGATGAAGCACATCAGTACCGCCAGCGGTAACAGCGAGCTAATCAGGAACGAGCTGCGCAGATGGATGACCATCACCAGGATCACGATGATCGTGACGAGGATTTCTTCAAAGAGCGCCGTGTTTAGCGTGCCCAGCGTTTCGTAGATCAAGCCCGTACGATCATAGAAGGGAACGACCGCGACTTGGCTGGTCGTGATCCAGGTCGGCCACTGTTCTTGAGGCATGCCACGAAGATGTTTCACCCACGCATCACTGCTGGGGGTTGTTCCTGTGATCGGCTCCAGGTCATGCTGATCAGCGTACAGATCAACTTCATCGGCCGACGTCTTGGTGTAATCAACGAGCACCTTCGTCGGCAAACCCGGCGAGACTTCTTTAATACGTTGCTTGATGTTCTTGATCGCCGCCAACGGGTTGTAACCGTAACGCACGACCGCGACACCGCCGACGGCTTCGGCACCGGCTTTGTCGAGCGCACCTCGACGAAGCGCTGGCCCAAGCAATACGTTGCCAACATCGGCCACCGTGATCGGCACATTGTCAGTCACCTTCACGACGGTCTTCTCGATGTCTTCAATGCTCTCGATAAAGCCGAGACCCCGGATGACGTATTCGGCCTTGTTCAATTCAATCGTTCGCGCACCGACATCGACATTTGTCATGCGAATGGACTCGAATACATTGGCCAGCGTCACACCAGCGGCCCGCATCGCGTCCGGGTCCACGTCAATTTGGTATTCCTGAACGAAGCCGCCGATCGAAGCGACTTCACTGATGCCTTCCGCTGACATCAGCGAATAACGAACGTAGTAATCCTGGATCGTTCGCAGCTCTCGCAAATCCCAACCACCCGTCGCGTTGCCATCCGGGTCACGGCCTTCGAGCGTGTAGAGATAGATCTGTCCAAGCGCCGTCGCGTCCGGTCCCAGCGTGGGTTGCACACTTTCCGGCAGGGTTCCAGCCGGAAGACTGTTCAGTTTTTCTATCACCCGCGTTCGCGACCAATAGAAGTCCGCGTCTTCGCCAAAGATGATGTAGATCGACGAGAATCCGAACATCGAATAGCTGCGGATCGTCTTCACTTCAGGAATACCGAGAAGCGCGACCGTCAGCGGATAACCGATTTGGTCCTCCACGTCTTGCGGGCTACGACCCATCCACTGCGTGAACACAATTTGCTGGTTCTCGCCGATGTCCGGAATCGCATCGACGGGTACGGGATCGCGAGGCAACGCTCCGGTGTCCCAGTCGAATGGAGCGACCATGACGCCCCAACCCATCGTCGCAATGACCAACAACAAAATGACCAGCTTATTGGTCAAGCAGAACCAGATCAGTCGACCAAGGATAGAGCGTTTCGCGATTTCAATGGTCTCATCGTTGTTTGTCATGCTAAATTACTTGGCCTACAGCATTTCGACTTTGTCGGCACACTTCAGCATCGAAGCGCCGTAGTACGGATTGCGAACCGCGTCATCGGATTGAAGCCACGACGCACCGCGACCCTCGAAGGCCATCGGGCAATGAAGCTCATAGAGGGTTTCGTCGGTCGGCAGTCCGAACATCCGCTCGAGACTCAACATCTGCTCGGACAGTAAAGCGAACCCGCTACGCAAGGGTTCGAGATCGTTCGCCTTCTGCAGTCGTGCAATGATCTCAGACAAGTCGCGTTTCTCTTTGCTCCACACTTCGACCGATTTGGCTTTGGAGACGATCGGCAGCAAGCCGGCCAATCTCCGATGCAACGGTTCGACTGCTCGCTTCGCCGCTTCCATGTCGTCGGCCGCGAGTGCTTGACTAAGTTGCAAGTAAGGAGCGACAAAACCACTGAGTTGTTCAACGACTTCTGGCGGAGCGTCCATGGTCGCCATCGCTGGCATCTGCATTTCGTCATGCGACATCGGCAACGGAAACTGACCCTTCATCTGATCGACGTGCTGGCGAGTCAACGCGAACACCCGATCGGCATCACGCATGGAATTGACCTCGCGGCCTTCGGTGACATCGTTCCGCAATAGCATCGCAACCTCGAACCACTGCGGTCGCATTTGAGGACCGATCAAGTCTGCCGGGACGGCCTCCACATTTTTACCCAGTTGACCGTAGCCTTCGCGAATCGCTGCGAGGTTCGCCGCTTCGACCTTTTCTAGAATCCTTTTGTATCGCTCAACAATACCTTGCATCGCGTCACGTACCGCTGCAGCCAACTCCATCGGACTCGTGTCCATTTTCACACCTTCGTCTGCCTTAGGCATTTCCATGCCGCCGTGGTTGTGGCCTCCCCCGCCGCCACCTTGCGGCGTCATCATTGAGGGCTTCGCAGAAATCTGCAGCGCACTATCGAGTTTGAAGTTGCCGTTGGTCACGACCAAGTCGCCTTCTTCGAGCCCGGACTTCACTAGGTAGAAGTCGCCGGCTCGCGGCCCGATCACGATCTCGCGACCGGCGTATGTCGGCTTCTCTGCATCGGGAATCTGGACGTACACAATCGCTCGCGTTCCAGTCAGCAGCACAGCCTTTACGGGAACGATTAAAGGCTTCGCGGCATTCGTTGGCTCCGCTGTGACGTAGCCAAGCGACTCGGCTCGCACCAACGGCATGCCGCAAATGTCACAATCGCCCGGTTGGTCCTTGATGATTTCCGGGTGCATCGGACTGATCCACTTTCCCGCCAGCGAAGCATTCAGTACTCGACCGCCGGCCGCGATATTGCTCTGCACGATTGCGCGCACGAACATTTCCGGCTTCAAGCGACCATCTTCGTTCGGCACATTGACTCGAACCTTCACGGTTCGCGTGTCCTCGTTAAGTATTGGGTCAATGAACGCGATTCGGCCGCGGAACACCTCGCCGGGATATGCTTCTGTCGTGAACTCGACGTCTTGCCCGTACCGCAACCAAGCCAGGTCCGATTCGTAAGCATCCATCTGAACCCATAAGACCTTCAGGTCAGCGACGGTGTAGATGCGGTCGCCAGTTTGAACACGGTCGCCTTCTTGCTTGTTCTTCGCAACCACCACGCCGCCGGCAGGTGAATAGATCGTTACGGTCTCGGACGACTTACTTCGCTGTTCGATGGCCTGAATTTGCTCTGAGGTCAAACCGAGCAAACGCAGCTTCTCGCGAGCGGATTCGGCAAGATCAAGTGGTTCGATGAAGCGCGAGGTACTCAGCGGTCGATCACGCTTCGTCACGGAAAGCAATTCTTCTTGAGCCGTGTAAAGTGACTCGCTGTAAATTTGCACCATGTGATCGCCCTTGTTGACTTCGACGCCCGTGAAATCAACGAACATGCGTTCCAAGCGACCAGGCACCCAAGCGGTGATGTGTGCGAGGCGAGTTTCGTCGTAGTCGATCTTGCCGACCATGCGAACTTCGGCCGTCACATATTGCCGACGCACGGGACTGACTTGCACCTTCATCAGACTCTTGATTTCTGAACTGATCGAAACCGTGCGGACTCCGTCGGCCGATTCCCTGACTGGCACCAAGTCCATCCCGCAGATCGGACAACTGCCTGGACCGTCCCGACGAATCTGCGGGTGCATGCTGCATGTCCAGATCGAAGGCTTGGATTGAGCTTCCCCCGTAGCGGAAGTCGCAGAGACTTTCGACTCGCCTGATTCCCCGCCACCAAACCACGAGGCAACGAACACACCGAACAGCACAAACGCTACCGCCTGTGCAATCCAGAGTTTTCCGCGGTGTCGTTTGATCAGTTCGTTCATGAGATTTCCTTAAGACTTGTCCAACCAATTCACCAGCGTCGCCACTTCTTCTTGATCGCGAACGCCGACGGCGGTCACACTTCGTGTGCCTTGCTTCCAGGTCGCCGCGATGCTGGAATCGAGATCAACGAGACAGCAATCCTTGTCGCCACACATCGCCATCGTAGAGGGACGATCGCCGAACCACGCGGTGTCTTCGTCGTCGTGCTCAAACAACACCAATGTCGATCCGTCACTGCGTTTGCAAACCGCTTTCACGCACGTGCAACACGGCATCTTCAACACGCTGGTCGACGCCAATGAATAACCCTCTGGCAATCCGCCTGAGATGATCGGTCGATAGCCGACCAACCTCACAGCACCATCCGAGTCGACGGTTTCGCCGCTGTACTTCGACAGCAGCATCTTTTCCGCAGCGTCCGGATCGCTGGGCAATTTCTGCAAATAGTCGGTCATCACGCCGGCGAACTCGGCCATGTGCTCGGCTGGCATCTTATTGTTGTGGGTATGCCCGTCGCTGCCGTGCATCGCCATCTTACCACCGTTGCCAGCCATGTCGTGCTTATTGTCGCCGCCGTACCAAAGTCCCGCACCCAGCAGCACCAAAACGGACGCCGCCGTCGAAACCAATCCCGCCCCGTACGGTGACTCGCGAACCCAAACGCCAAATCTCCGCGACAGTGTTACCGGCTCTGCTGGCGTCGGAAGCTCACGTTCAATTCGCTGCCACAGATCGGCCGGTTTCGCCAGGACGGGAGCCTGATAGAAAATCGAACCAAGCGATGCGATCGCTTCCAGTTCGGACGAGCACGCTGAGCACGATTCGACGTGTTTCGTGATCACAGCAACCTGCGCAGCCGACAACTCACCGTCGTGGTAGGCCGACAGAAAAGGCTGCACCGATTGGCACTCGTTCGTAGACATGACCCGCTCATTCTCCAGGGGCGTTTTTGCTGACGTGGTTTTGGATGCTCGACGAGTCCATTTCTTCACGGTTTCAGCAGAAAAAGATAATTCTCTCGCCAAGTCGTGAAGAAAGCCACGCCCCACGCATCCAAACGCACATTCGACGGAACATCCGCCCTCGTATCTCTGCAAAGGCAAATCCAATGCGTTTGACAAAATCGCTTCCCGTCCTGCTTGGCGGTCTACTCGTACTGGGTCTCTACGGCTGCAAAAAGCCCGAGACCGATCCCATCATTCCGCCGGCGACCCCCGCCAGCGAAACAGCCGATGACCATTCGGATCATGACCACGGCGAACACGCCGACCATGACCACGCCGCCATGGATGCCGATTCACCGATGGCCAAGATGATGCTCGGTCTGAAAGAACTGTCGCCGGAAGACTCCAAGTCCGCGATGGCCCAACACATGTGCCCCGTCAGCGACGAGATGCTCGGCACGATGGGAGCCCCGGAGAAGGTCGATGTGAACGGCAAGTCTGTGTGGATTTGCTGTGACGGCTGCAAGGAAAAACTGCTCGCCGACCCCGACAAATATCTCTCAAAATTGAAGTAACCGGCAACGACAAAGCTTAATCCCGAAAGTACCAATGGCCACTAATGAGTTCCTGAAACAGATTTCCTCCACGAGACAGACAACGACGATGCAAAGTGTCTTGAGCGTCATCGACGACTACACGTTCGATAAACGCTACAAGCTTGATACCCGAACCGAGGTCGCAATCAACGACCTGGACATCAGCGAAGAAGACAAACAGCACACTGGTAAAATACAAGCCAACGCGTGCGAGGTACTTTCGCAAGATCGTGGACAAGGTCGACCTCCCTGACGAAGGCGTGTTCGTCGACGTTGGATGCGGCAAGGGCCGAGTCTTGTTGCTCGCTACGGAACACGGATTCGACCAAGTCCTCGACTTGGAAATCTCGCCCGCGTTATGCCGGATCGCGGAGCGAAACGTCGAGGCGTTCGGCAAGGTCTGTCCCAATGCTGATTCGATCAAAGTCACCTGCACAAATATTCTCGACTATCAGATGGCCGGAAACGAAACCGTCTTCTTTCTCTACTCACCGTTAGACTACCCCGTTACCGATCGCTTCCTCGAAATGATCCGGTCGTCGCTCAAGGAACACCCTCGCGACCTTTGTTTGATCATCGACGAATTTCGGTTCCCAGAGTTGTTGGCCGACGCCGAGTATTTCGAGCAGTCCCTGATTTACGAGTACGGATCGGCTGTCTTCCACGTGTATCACCACACAAGCTAACCCACGACGGATCGCCTTTCTCCCAATTTCCTCCGCAACGGAACATTCCATGAGACGTCAATTCTTCGCAACCGTATGCACTGCCGCACTGTTGGCAGCACCCCAGTTCGTATTTGCCCAAGAAGCGGCCACACCGCACAACCACGCTGACCATGACCACGCGGCTCACCAGCACGCCGGTCATGCCGCCGAAGCGACCGCTGGCCCACACGGCGGGACCGTGCAAATCGTTGGCGAACGCCGTGTCGAAACCGTGATCGCCGACAAAGGTATCATGTTCATGATCCTTGGCAGCAACGACCAACCGATCGCACCACCCGATGCGACTGGCACCTTGAAATTGCGTGTCGGCGACAGCGAGAAGGAATACAACTACGAACTCAAGACACTGAACAACCTCGCCATCGGAGTCGGCGTGGATCTTTCCAAGGTCGCTGATCAGCCGCTGCACATGAACGTCCAGATCACAAACATCGGCAGCGAACCGCTCGGCTTCCACGCGATGGGGAAACTCGCCAGCGGCAAACTATCCGACGAGTTACTCATCAGCCTTCAAGCCACGTGCCCCGTTAGCGGCCAACCACTCGGCTCGATGGGCAAGCCACCCAAGATCTCGATCGGCGACAAATCGCTGTTCGTTTGCTGTGCCGGCTGCACGAAGAAAGTCGAAGCATCGCCGCAGCAATATCTGACCGAGTACTACACCGCCAAAGGCGAACAGGTCCGCGAAGGTGTCTTCCAGTCGACGCTCGCCGACGCCGACGCGATCGCCGCTCAGAAAACGTGCCCCGTGATGGACGAACCACTCGGCGGCATGGGCGTCCCCGGCAAAGTGAATGTGAACGGTAAAGCCGTCTACATCTGCTGCCCCGGCTGCGCCAAAAAGCTAGCCGCCGAGCCAGACAAATACCTCGCCGCCTTAAAAGCCAAAGGCGTCACACCGCCCGCGTTCTAGCAGCGACACTATTCTTGGTTTCTCTAAGCCGCATTACCCAGCGTTCTCGGCCGGTCTCCCAAGAGACCGGCTCTTCTTAGGAGGTAGCAAAAACTAGTCTCGCAAAAAGCGAGCGTTTTGCCGAGCCAAACCCTTTTCACGTTGGGACCGTCAGGGCGATTAAGACATTCCTTAACCCGGAGCGGCAGAGAAACAAAGAAATCCCGCCCAGAGAGGCCAAATCACCGCCGATCCCATTACCCAATTCATGACGCGGGCAGAGAAACGAAGAACTCGGCCGGGCGTCGGTGAATTCGCAAGCACCGCGAAATACGGCGTAAAAAAAAAGGCTGACATGGGAGCCATGTCGACCCCTTGTTCACATCAGGGTCGGAAACGCCTTTGATCGTTCCGAGAAGTTGTGGGAATCGGATTCGGATCAGCGACTGCGGGGTTATGAACTGGACCGATATTTCGCTGCATCGGTCAACTCGACCGATGCGACTTGGCAATTCTGCTACGGCGCGGCGGTTGGACAAACCTCCGCAACTCAGCCAGCCGCGAAGCTTGCTTCGGTCTTGGCCACCTCGGCGTATTACCGCGGCGACAGAACACCGTTTTGGACGCGAAAACGTGTCTTTTTTGGCTCATCCGACTAAAGCGTACTTTTTCTGATGGAGCGAATAAAGCAGTAGTTCGAAGTATTCGCGATCACGAATGCCGTAGGATTGTCGTTGGAGCGTCTTGATTTTGTTATTGGTGCCCTCCATCGGTCCAGAAGAAATCCGGTGTTTGAAATAACTCAACAGCCCTTCCTCAAGCCGCGTCAGGGTTTTGGCCATCGTCTTCAATGGTGAAAGTCCTGTCGCGGTGGCTCGCCGCCCAAACTGCGATGACTTCGCAGCTCAATGAACAACAATCGGTCATCTACTCTGGCCATAACCAGCTCGAACAGGATCGTCGCGATATCGCATCGCAACGTCACCGAGATCCGATCATCGCGACGGTGATTCAGAACTTTGGGCTGACCGTTGCGTGCGTGCTGCCACTCGTCGTCGCGGTGTTCGTGATCCGGCAAATGTATTTGCAAGAACCGGACCATGCGGCCGTCGCTGAGATGCTCGTTCTCGAAATGACATCGGATGAACCAAGGTTGTTGCCGGGGCCTGCGTCTTGGCGTCCAGCGTTGGATCACGACGACGAGGAAACCAATCACGCATTGTTCAGTGGTGACTCGACGGATGACGTCGAGCCACCGATTTAACCATTTCACTTAAGCAAAGGAGAACCAATCCATGAGCCACATTGTGGAAATCAAAACAGAAGTTCGAGACGAGGTCGCGGTTGGTTCCGCTTGCCGTCGTCTCCAACTCGATCCGCCCACGCGGGGCACGGTCAAGCTGTTTAGCAGCGAGGCAACCGGCGTGATTGTCAGCCTTCCCGGCTGGCGATACGCGAACTTTCATCGGTTCTTGCAATCCGCTGAGGTCGTCCAGGCGCTGGCACGGCAGATCGTGGCTGGCAAGCAGAACCGCACGATCGTGGTCGTGCTTTCGCCGGTGGTGCAGATCCCGACGGAACTCGAAAAGATGTTCGTCGTGATGGAGCATGACCTGCCCAACCGCCAGGAACTCGATGAGATCGCTCGGGGAATCGCCACTGAAGAGGGGGAATTGCCGAAAGACTCTGAACTTCAAACGGTGATCGACGCCGCGGCTGGCTTGACTCGCATGGAAGCCGAGAACGCTTTCAGCTTGTCACTGGTCCGTCAGGAACGGATCACTGCCGATGCGGTTTGGGAAATGAAGACCCAAACGCTCAAGAAAAGCGGATTGCTTTCGCTGTATCGCGGCGGCGAGGACTTCAGCAGCCTGGGAGGCCTGTCACCAGTTCACACGCTGGCTCCCAAATATTCCGATCGACGCATGCACCAGCGTCAATCTGTTATCCGGCGATCGGCCCGTCCGCGACACTCCATTGGCAAACGCTCAAGGCATGTGCTTTCACCACGGCGCCCAGCCCATGGCAACGAAGACTTTGTCGAATTGTCAGTGTTCCAAGTCCATTCGAGGCCATGTCGCGGAGATTGTTTTTACGGAATCTGTCATTTTGGTGAACCATCCGGCCGCGAGATAGTCTATCTCTTCGAACACACAAGTCACATTCACGCCACGAGCGAGTAACGAGCTTTCTGATGTTATCAAATATTCAATCCAGTCGACTCGAACAGATATACGAAGGCAATGCGTTCGGCGGGCAACCGCTGAATATCAATAATGCCCCGGCGTATCAGGGGTGAGAGCGGCGTCCTTATAAGGCGACGGTCGCGGGTTCAATTCCCGCCACGCCGACTGAAACGAAACATCAACGACGACACATGGGATTGTGGCAGACAAGGTAATGCATCGGACTCCCTCGCCTTCCGCTTGTTTGAAACGGCTCGATGGTGAAACGGACATCATCTCTGGCTTCTAACCAGAAGTTCCGGGTTCGATTCCTGGTCGGGCTACTGATGGAAACAAAGCCAGCCGACGTGGCTCGATGTAGAATGGCACCGCTCTTGGCTGTCATTTTTTTTGGCGTGACCCATGCTGGTGCGAACCCAGTCGTCGGCTCTTGTGACTATGAATGATGAAGACAATCAAATGACTCGCGGGTGTGCTGGACAGCATGGCAGTCTTCGAAACTGTCGGACCAGGTTCGAAGACTGGGCGAGTTACTCGGCTCTGAACCAGAGCCGAGATCGAATGTTCTCGGAGTGTGCCGGATTCGATCCCCGCCAGCGGACAAGTGTTCGCGAGTAGCTCAGTAAAAACGTCTGGCCAAAACTTCGTCGCCACCCCTACACGATTGACTGCCTGATTGGACTACATCACCTCGACTGTCGTGGGTTCGAGTCCCACCGAAGCGAACCTTGCGTTCGCTTCGTAGCTCAGTTGGTAGAGCATCGAACCGTCTGATTAACAAACTTCGTCAATCGTTTTTACAAACAACACCAGAACAAGGCGACTGCCGGTTCGGAGTACATAGGTAGAGCGCGTCGAGCGATCGACGAGGCCGCGGGTTCAAGCCCCGCTCGGTATCCGCAAGGAACGCCGGTAGCTCAGAAAGAAACCTCCGGCCAAAAACTTCGTCGCCCATCGTACACGACTAACTGCCGTTTCGGAGTACATCTTAATTCGGAGGTTGCGGGTTCGATTCCCGCCGGCATTGCCAAGCGGTGCCGTAGCTCAATTGGATAGAGCATCGAAGCGATTCTGATTCAACCACTTCGTTAGTCGCGTTTTCCCCAATCGTCTCGAGAGATCGAACTATGCGTGTTTTACATTCCTGTTTCGCCATTACGACGGGCCGCGAGTAATCCAAACTCGCTGCCCGACAGAGAACACGCCTGCACAATTCAATCTTTCAACGATTACGGAAACATGAAAACCACAACCGAAACTCGATCCAAAACCGTGACGACCGTCGCGGCCAGCGTACTATCAGGCACCCGCGATCAAAGTTCGCCCTTGGTAAGTGACGGTGAACAGCGCCGTGAAGCAAGAGTCGGGGTGCATCATGATGCGTCTGGCGATCATTCGCACACGAGCATCAGAGAAAGATCGATGATGGCGAAATTCGATTAGTCCCGGTTTGACCATCGCGGCAAGAGCGTTGCCAGCCGAGTCATGCTCGTAGCTTAGGCCCGGAAGCTTTGCAGCGCAGTGTTCCGTGGTGTGCGGGAAGAAGTGCACGGCGGTATCGTGGGCAACGAGCTTAAACAGGTAAAGTTGGAGAGCAACACCCACGGACTGTTTCTCTGGCCAACGACGACCCTCTGCTCGCCTCAGCAGTGGCACAGCCGATTTCTCATGACTCGCTGCCAGAAGTCAGTGCGGAAGTGGGGGGATTGGTGTCAGACGCGAACGGCACGGCCTCGCGTCAAGCCTCGTTCAAGCCCCCAAGAAACGCGAGAGCGACTGCTCGAAGCGGCGGGGCCCATTCTGGCCACGTTCGGCTATCCCGAAGTGCCAATGCCCGGGAGAACCATATTGCGAAAACTGCTTGAGGATGCAGGTATCAACGCGAGCGAAAGGGAGGTCCGTTGGCTCATCACTCAAAACCTTCCGGTGGGGAGCCTAGTGGAATGCACCCCGCACTGTTTCGCGATCGCTCGAACGTCTCGAGTTCCCGCGTCCCACAAACGAACGATTTGGCTTGTGAGTGGATCGTGAATCACGAGCGGGTCGAGAACTCCGTCAAAGATCGGCTGGGCCATGCAGCTACGACGGTGGTCCTGACCCAGCAAAAGGATCAGGGCTTTGCCCCGTTGGGCCCGACTTGGGCTCGAAGCTGTCCGGCAATTAACCGGGCGTGAAGCTTGAAAGGACGGCGGTCTCAAGCCTTGGCGAGAGCGTAGTCGAAGCGATGAAGCTCAGGCCATATGTAGGCCTTGTCGAGAAGTCTTCGCAGCTTGGGCTGAAAGGCAGTTTCAGGGTCGCCCAGCTAGAGACATTTCAAATAGCGGAATCGTGATCCCCTACGATAACGTGCTGGCGTCACTAAGGGAGGAAGAGCGATTTGATTTACTGCGTGCTTGTCGGCATTTCTCGGCGATGACTCGCCAGTGGCGTCGCGAGTATCGAAAGGATTTCGTAGGCTTGGATTCACTCAATGCTCACAGCAGTTTGGATGAAATGCGACAGACGCTCGTCGAGACTATTGACCTAAAAATTGACGATAGCGGGTATGGTCACGACACTTGCGTGCAAAATGCGGATGAGTTGACGGAGCTTTGGCACGCAATTTTCAATCGACTAGAGCCTGGATTCCCGAGCCTGAACGGAATTACCGCGTTTGGAAGTACTCGCATAGCGGGACACGGCGTTCCGATTAACAAGGCGTGTTTCATTTTTGATTCCGAAACGTGCTTTAAGCGATTGTTGACGCGAACGGGCGGACATGTGGAAAAGCGCTTCGGCTCATGCGTCGAATCTCGCTGGAGTAGCGACAACATTTGAGTGGATTTTCCGAAAAACGCCGCGTAAGCTATCAACTAGGTTTCAAAGCATCGACGAACTCAAGCAACTTGTTGTGTTGGAATTCCTCGTTCATCCGCGCACTTGATCTATCCGAGTGCTGGCGATACTACGGATTTTGGACGATCCCGGATTGCGGGGACGCTTTAATGACCGCCTGCAGATCTCTACGGTGTGTTTCGGTGAACAAGACGTCGAACGACTTCCCAGCGAGGACGATCGGCAAACGATCACCGTCGAGACTAGCAAATTGCTCAGCGATCGCGTCCTTCGATTCGTTGGCAAACTGAACCATCGCCGCGTGGTTGGGGCAGAGTGCGAGATAGTTTTGGAAGTGTAGTTTCTTAGTCTTGGGAATGAATTGAACGGTCTCAAAGTAGGGATCACCGTTGGCCAAAGAAAACGGAACGGCGTTCTGACAAATTTGGCAAAACATAGCTCCATCAGCATTGGTGTATTGCTCGCACAGATACGTTTTTATCTCCTTTTTAACGCTGGGGCTGACCGTTGAAACTGATCTCGGTCGGTTCTCCTTCTCATCTTCGGGAGCGTCCAAAGCGAGTTGACTTACTTTTTCGGCTCGTCGTTCGGGATTGGCGGGCGAGCGTTCTGGTAGTTCAACGTTCGTTCTTGAGCGATATTCAGATCTGAACGATTGCCGCGCGTCGGCATCTAGGGCTGCAAACCACTTGGCATCCTCGAGCGACTGATCATCGTTGAAGCCCAACTCAACGGCGAACTCCTTTTTCTTTTTGTACTCCTCGGATCGCTTTGCGATGTTTGCGCCAAACGCGATCGCAGTGAGCCATTCCCAACCTGGGGCGTACTCGAAGTCATCCGGTAACAATCGGGTATCGGCGTCGGCCGGTCGAACGAAATCACCGCCGCGCTGCGGTAACCATCTCGAATCACGCAAGATATAAGCAAGCTGAGAGACCGATTCACGCGTAGGCTGCGTTAGATTGTTGCGGTATTTCGCACGAGTCCAGCTTGAGTCCTCGTGCCGTGAGAGCGTCTTCCATAGCAGTCTGGCCAGCGGTACGGACGGATTTAGCAACGCTTCGTCTAAACCAATAATTTGATAGTCTTCGTCGATCTGATAGCGACTTGGATTTCCAGGCGCCTGTTCAACGAGATATGTCGCGTTGATATTCGCGTTGCAACTCGTCGTGGAAATTTGGAGGCTTGACAATACACCGATAGTTTCGGCAAACTCAAAAGCTATCTTAGCTATTCCGTCAAATTCTGCATACTTTCTAGATAGGGCGAGAGGACCGCGTCTCGTACCAACGGTTTGGAAGAATGCAGATAGTCCACTCGCGCAGTATGGCTCATCCAGATACAACTCGGATGGACGCGACCAGATGTCAGTTTCGCTGAGCAGCACGTGGCGTTCTGCAAATAGATCGACTGATCTCGGTTTTGAATGAATTAGCTTAAGAAAACGGCTTAAATCACTGAGATGGTCAGAGAAATTTCGTGTCGATTTATTCAAATAGTATGTATCAAGGATCGCTTGAATTTCTTCGAGTTCACCGACGGCACGAACCCCTGCAACTTCGAGAAACCTCTTCGCTGCTTCCTGATCTACTTTGCTCTTACCGCTTTCAAAAACATGCGAGTCCACCTTGGGAAAGCGGTCATCATTCTGTGTCGCACTCTTGCCAAAAAAAGCCTGATCCGGCATTGCGAAACTGTGGTCGACTAAGCGAACAATTCGCATTGCTTTAAACCGATCGAGAACGCCCTTCTCGCCAAATTCTCGGTAGAGCATTGCGTACAGTAGTTGAAACCAATCGGCAGGCTTAGATGCCAACCAATCGTCAAATTCCTCGCTTGGCTCCGGCATTTGTTGTCTGCGGCTTCGAACATCCCGAAACCAATCCTCGCATTTTCGTCTCGCAAGCAAACTAGCAAAACAATCAATGTCCCAGCGTCGAATATCAAGACTAGCCAATAGGCGATCCGCGTGACTGTTTCGTTGTGGTGCAGCAATTGCCCAATCACATGCGTTATCGTCGTTTAAAATCTGCCGAAGATCATCGACTGTTAACAGTTCTTTTAGGACGGCCTTCGCTTGAAGCAACTTCCGTGCTGGGAAATGGGTTTTGGACATAGTAGGCGTTAGCGAATCCACGTTCATTGAATCGATAATCGCATCGCGAATCGCCCGATACTTTAACGGTATTGTATCGTTGTGATGTGGAAGCACATTCAGAAAGTCTACGGTCAATAGACCAAGGTCACGGATCATTTTCAGTGACTCCGGTAGCAGGTGCGCCAACTGTTGAAACAATGGTTCGTTCGCTGGCGTGTCCTTAATACTCGCTCGGCTCAACTCCGGCACAAACGGCGCGTGAATATGGAACCTTAGCCCAGAGACTTCCTTCTCAGCAGGGAAATAGACAGACACCCGCGCGAGTGAAGGTGGAACAACGCGGAATGCCTCTGAAATCGGATCGGAGTCGCGCCGCGCAGTATCACTGTTTTTCGCCTCCAGTGGAAACGCAACGGCCACGTTCTGCGAAGGGAGACCGCCTACTGACTGTTTGAATCGTAGGAAAGACGAACTAGCGATTATCTTGCGATCGACTATCTTCTGAACTTCGATCACATGAGGCGGTCGGTCGATGCGTTTCAGTTCACCTTTGTCACCGTCTATGACCTCCCATTTTACTCGATGAATATGGTTCAAGAAGAGCAGCAACTCTTCGGAAAGCAACTGCAGTCCCTCTGCCGTCTCGCTAAAGGCAGCCTGTGGCGATTTTTTCGCATTATTAAATGGAAAACTAAAGACAGTTGCGTTGTCTGCCGGCGTACGTGGCGGAATTTCAGTGGGAAGAACGAGATCACTGATTCGGAAGTTGTGTGTCGGTGACCAGACTGAGGGAGTCTCGGAATAGGCGAACACGGCCTTGAAGCCAACACCGAAGCGACCAATTTTGTCTTCGTCGTCTCGCTTGGTTCCCTTGCCAATGTTGGTGATTCCCCAAACATCGTCCTCCGTAAACGACCTTCCATCGTGAGCAAAGATGAGTCGATGTTTCTCCAACCGAAACTGGACAATTCGTGCCCCGGTGTCCTCGGCATTTTGCAGCAACTCATAGATAAAGTGAGCCTTGTCGGGGTAAAGTTCTTCAACGAATTGCCGAAGCCCCGAGTACTCTTCGTCGACTAAAACATCCGCCAGTTTTTGTCTTTTTGCCCGCACCTGTTCGATAAAATGCACTCTCACTGCCCCTTCGCATTTACGATATGCAACCGTCCAACGACAACTTGTTTCGCATGGATATCCGCAGTTCCAGAAGACTTTTCCAACTCCTCAAGTCGACGTTTACCGTCTCGCTGCGCCGACGCAAGTTCTCGTTGCTTCATCAGTGTGATTTTGTCATTCGTGGCAGCGTTGATTTGATCTTCGAGTAATTGGCAGCGTGCTCTACCGCTGGCTAGTAAGCTCTGAATCCGATGCTGGACCAACTCAACGTTGCGAGCGATGTGTTCGGCACGAGCGTCGCTCCACTTCGCGTGATGGCGAGCGTCCAATCGTTTAATCTGTTCGGCTTCCAGGCTCCTGCCTTTGGCTGAATCAGACGCAGTCTGAAGCAACGTCATCAGTTGAGCCTCGACCTCTGGCGAATCACAAATCGCGACCAGTGTTTCGTCTGGCTTCACACCGGTGTTCCGCCATTGATGGACCGCGAATGCGTACTCTCCCGGAACGAGTGTGTTATCGACGATTTCCAGGCTAACCGTCAGCATCCCATTCCGCTGCAATGCTTCGGCGGCTTGCCGCACAAGCGGATGTAGTACGTTAAGATAGGTCGCCCGGTCATTTTCGGCGGCTGTTTTTTGGTCGAATGTGATTGACAGCGTTGGCAAGTCACCTTTGAGCCATTTTTCCCAGTGTCGCCAAACTGGCTCGGTTGAACGCGGGAACTTACGAAGAGCGTCGAGCAGTACGGCGCGAGCTTCTTGATTGAGTCGAAGCGTCTTGAGCGGTTTCTCGCCCAAGACGTATTCTCCACACGAATCGATTTTACTGGCAAGGTAGGCCTCTACCGTCTTCTGCAACGATTCCGCAGAAAGCCAGAACGACTCAGCCTCCTCAATCTCCTGTTCCCACGTTTGGTTCGGTACATTCAAACCGAATAGCTCGGCTTGCTTCGATTCCAAGGTTTGCTCTTCTTGGATCCGCCGAATACCGTTATCGGACAACTGCGCCAACTGCCTCTCGCGCTGCTCAGGCGTCAATGCGAAGCTCTCTTCGATACTTCGCAATTGGCCGGTGATCTCGCCGAGTATTTCTTCACTGCCGCCGACCGAGTGGTTGAACACGCCGATGCGAAGCAAGCATCGCTCATAGATCTCAGCGTCCACTGTTCCCGGAGTGATCAAGTTGACAATTGCAACGGAATTGCTCTTTTGCCCATAGCGGTCGATGCGACCGATTCGTTGCTCGATCCGCATTGGATTCCAGGGTAAGTCATAATTGACGAGCAAGTCACAGAACTGGAAATCCAAACCTTCGCATCCCACTTCCGACGAAAGAAGAACGTCAATCGCATCATCACGCTCTTTGTCAAAGGAAAATCGCTTGCGAAGATCAGCACGTTCCTCGTCAGGTATGCCGCCGTGGATCACGCCGAACCGCAATCCCTCGTGTTCACAGCGGCCAGCGAGATAGCTCAGCGTATGCCTAAACGTGGTGAATAGGAGTGATTTGTTGTTGGGCATCTTGCCCTTGTCGCGGAGTACTCGGAGTAACTCGTCGGCTTTTCTATCATCGGGATCGAGATTCTCGGCCAGCGAAATGATCTCATCGACGCTCGCTTTGATTTGAGACAATAGCGCAGGCTCAAGCGCACTTGGAATTTCACCCGATTCGTCCGTAATCTCCAAGTCTCTCAGCTTTCCTCGAAGGATGTCGCTCAAGAGCGGTTTGAGTCCGTACAAACAGCTCGCCGCTTGTCGGCGAACGGTAGTCATCATGAACTTGACATTCTGCTGACCATGTGACGCGGACAGAATGTTCGCGATCGTTTCCAATAACTTGTCATGAAGCTCCTGTTGCCCGACGGTGAACGGGGCATTGAGCGTTTCAGGCGTTCGTACCGTGAACTCGCCGATGTCACGCCGCCGGGTTCGATTGATAAGCGAACTGAATGTGTAGAGTTCCTCGATCGTCCGAGTGACCGCGACGCGATCATGGTCTGGGATTTCGTTGCTGCGAAGTAGGTCGAACGCAGATTGAAATGCAGGCGACTCGCGAAGGAACAGCTTGCCCCATTGGGTCTCAGCGGCTTCCTGCAAATGATCAACTGCTCGGCCTTGCCAGCCATCTCCTGCGGTACGGCACTCACTTACCGCCGCGTTAATCGGTTTATTGGGCGCGGCCATCTGATTGAAACTGGCATGGTCGATAACCAAATCCGGACGCAAGACGTTTAGCAGGGTGAACAGATCTTCGCTGCCGAGCTGCACGGGGGTCGCCGACAAGAAAACGACAGCTTCGGCGTTCTCGCAAAAGTAGCGAACCCCTTGGTGCAAGAACGTTTGCGGATTTCGCAAATGGTGAGCTTCGTCAACAATCACTAAATCGAATTTTGGTGGTGGATCGAGGGAAAGTAAGCCTTCTTTTGCCCTGCGACTCTTCCCCTCACTTCCGAACAGCAAGTTTGAGTCAAACAACGAGAACGGGACAATCGCCTTCTCGTATTGCTGCGGCCACTCGCCGTCGAGATCTGTTTCCTGAATACAATGTCGAAGTGTTGGTCCGTCCAGAGCGGTGAACTGTTCATCAAATCGTTTCATCTCCAAGAGCCATTTGCGTTCGGCAACCAGTGCCTTCGGGCAAATGATGAGCACGGATGAAATGTCCATCCGCGATTTCAGTTCCTTGATAATCAACCCCGCTTCGATCGTCTTGCCGACACCGACTTCATCAGCAATCAACAATCGAGGACGATCAGCGCGGATCAATTTTAAGACTGGCCGATACTGATACGGAACGAATTGCACTCGCCCGCTGCGCAAAGAGAACAGCTTCGTCGATGAGGGCGAAAGCAGAATCAGACTTGTCAAATAGGCGTGCAGATCCTTCGCAGTCAATGAACTGGATTCCGCACTGGATTGCTGATCTGCCGTTAGCTGGCTTTCGTAGTACTGAGTCGATGTTCCCTCGTGGAACACGGTGTATCGAACTTCACGTCCGCTCCTGTCGATGCCAATAATGGGAACCAATACCGAGCAATCTGACCGTAGTGCAACGATATCGCCTACGCGAAAAGAGTTTGTCGTTTCCTCTGGCTCAACATCCGGTTCGGCAACTGAGGTTGAACTGGGGACATCGATCGAACCACTATGATTTGAACTTGGACTTGTTTCGTCGGTTGAGTTCAGCGACGACATTTCAGCAATCGCCTTGTTCTTATATTTCTCGACTTCTCCACGCAAGATGCCGTCGGCGTCCAGCATTGCGAGAACTCGGTCCAGCGTATCCGCATCTCGATAACGATCGCTCGCGGACACAGCCTCCGACGAAAGGTGCGCCCATCGGTTCCGAATGGTTTGAAGTTCTTTAATCCAACTACGACCTTCACGCGGCAAATTGAGCGATCGTGAAAGTTCGTACCAATTCTGATCGACGAGTCTTACCAACGCTGCAAAGTCAAACTGTTTCAGATCGTTAACGCGTTTTTCCGAGACCATTCGCTGTTGCTGGAAACTCAGCGCACTAACCACAAACTTCTGCCACCAATTTTCACCGAGCTGCGGCAAACTAATCGACAAGAAACCCGCGAACGCTCTGGTTGATAGATGGAGAAGTTCGTTCATGAAGCAAAAAACAATGGTAGAAAACGCGGCGATTGTCGACGATTGTTCTTATTCTACCAGACGGAAATATGGTAGTCAGCCGTGCATCGGATTCTGCGGCACTGATCGTCAGCAGCCGGCGCGTGGCACTACCAGCCGACGAGCCCTGGATGCCCATGTTTCCAAGCGTGCGATGGATAGCGAGCGTCTCTTCGAGACTCATGTTGGCATCGGCGGCGATAGCCACCGTCCCCATTAAGAGCGACCTTGCCGCCGACTTGAGGGTATGGAGCGAGGGCAAGACATCGAGCGATCTCGTTTTCAACGTCCCGACCGGCTTGCTTCGGATACTCAACCGAGACCTGGTTGCTGCCGACATCGACAAGATGGACGAGAACGAAGGCCGGATTCACCTGCACGCGATGCGGCACTCACCTGTCGGCGGCAGGCGTCTCGCCTCGCACCGCCCAGGCTGTCATGCGGCACAGCGACATCGCGTTAACGATGAACACGTACACCGACGAAAAGTTGCTGCAAACATCGGCGGCAGTCGAGTTGCTGCCGGAGCTTCCGATTGGCACCAAGAGAACCGAGGCCGAAAGTTTCGTTGCCCCAGCGGTTGCCCCAGCTTCGCACAAAAGGAGTCAAAACGGGTCAAAATCTGACAAGATAGGCAAGATAAAACGGCAGTCGTCAGAGCACGAAAAAACCCCGAAAAGCACGTGTTTTCCGGGGTTTATCGTTGATCGGGATGACAAGATTCGAACTTGCGACCTCTGCACCCCCAGTGCAGCGCTCTAACCAGGCTGAGCCACATCCCGTATCCCAAAAGACCGATGCGGTAAACGAACCCATCTTTTAGGAAGACAAACTCTACCGCAAGCGTCCGACTTTCGCTAGGGTGATACTGGGCTGCCGGACGAGGCGTCGGGAAGTGATTTCATTCGCGGAAAACAACGGATTTTCTTGATGACGGTTTCGGATCAGACGCACTTGCGACAAAAAAAATCCCTTAAAAATAGCCGGCCGACTCCCCCAGTCTCGTCCCAGCAGCCTCCGCCGGCAGCCCCCCCCGAGCGACTGGCAGGCGGCGGACGGCGGGGGACGTTTGCCGGGCGGTTGCGGCGGTACTGGCCCCTGTTCGTCATCGGGCTCGCCATTGGTGCCGGATTCGCGGTTTACTTCCTGGGACGCTTCGCTGACGGGCCCGAGCGAGCCTCTGAGCTGAGCGCGCGCCCGATTCCGCCGAGCTATTCCCCCGACCGAGCGATCGGCTATCTGCGGGCGATCGTGGACATGGGACCGCGCCCCACCGGTAGCGCGGCGATGCTCAGGCAACAGGCATTTCTCACCGAATTCTTCACCCAACAGGGGGCAGACGTCTCGCTGCAAAAGACAAAAATCCGCCATCCGCTGACCGGCGAAGGCGTCGACATGGCAAATCTGGTCGCGGCTTGGTTCCCCGAGCGGCCCATCCGCTTCCTGCTGTGTGCCCACTACGACACCCGACCGTTTCCGGATCAAGATCGCAAGGATCCCAAGGGCGTGTTCGTCGGGGCCAACGACGGGGCCAGCGGCGTGGCGGCGTTGATGGAAATGAGCCACCAATTCGCGGACTTGCCCCAGGACGTCGGTGTCGACGTGGTGCTATTCGATGCCGAAGAATTCGTTTTCGCCGAAGGGGCGGACGACTATTTCTTGGGGTCGATCCATTTCGCCCAGCAATACCTGATGTCGCCACCGCCGGTGCCGTACCGCGCCGGCGTGCTGCTCGACATGGTCGGCGATCGCGAGCTGCAGCTACTCTACGACAGGGCCAGCTTGCGGTATGCCAAAGACGTGACCAAGTCGATCTGGCGGACGGCGGCAAAACTGGGTGTGACGGCTTTCGTGCCCCGCACGCGAATGCAAGAGCTTCGCGACGACCACTTGCCGCTCAATCAAATTGCAAAAATCCCGACAACCGACTTGATCGATTTCGATTATCCGCGGCCGGGTTTCCGCGCCCCCCAGTACTGGCATACCACCGAGGATACGGCTGATAAGTGTAGCGGGCTGAGCCTGGCTGCGGTAACGTGGGTGGTCCATCAGTGGATCGTCGCGCAATCGGAAACCGGCGAATAGTGTTTCAGCTTTCTTTTGTGGTTGGGAAAACGAGCTCATGTTTGCCGGCGGATTGATCCTCGCAGTCACCTTGCTGTTCTTTTCGGTTTGGCTGTTCCGGTCCGAGCAGATCGGATGGCCCCATGACGCGTGCGATGATCCGGACGACGAAGTCTATCTCCGCCGACGCTCGCGTTCACGACGCCGAGTCAACACCATGTTCTTCGTGTGTGGGGTGTTGGTTCTCGGGGCGACGCTGGCGACCCCAGACCGTCGGACGCTGTGGATCGGCTGCTGGATGAGCGCCATGATGGTGCTCTGCACTATCGTCGCCCTTGCGGTCCTCGACGTCGCTCGCACGATGCTGCACCACCGCCACCGCAAAAAGGGAAGGTGAGGGTTCAGGGTTCAGGGTTCAGGGTTCAGGGTTCAGGGTTCAGGGTTCAGGGTTCAGGGTTCAGGGTTCAGGGTTCAGGGTTCAGGGTTCAGGGTTCAGGGTTCAGGGTTCAGGGTTCAGGGTTCGGGGTTCGGGGTTCGGGGTTCGGGGTTCGGGGTTCGGGGTTCGGGGTGAGGAGGCAGCGGACGTAGAAGCCAGCGTCGAGCTTGCGGTTGGCGGGATCGGCGAGCGTCATCCGGCCGGCTTCGATGTGCGGCTGCAAGCGGCCGATGCGGCGGTGGCTGAGGTTTCGGTGGATGAGATCGAGCACATCGGCTTGGTCCATCTCGGCGGAGTGGCCGGTAACCAACAGGCGAAATGCTCGTCCAGAAATCAGCTCGAAGCAGCTCTTGAGCAGATCGGGAAAGTCGCGGCCTATCCGCCACGCCTGTGCTTGCTTGGCAGGCCGTTTGTCCGCGGAGGTGGGGTTGCGTTTGCTCTTGGGGCCATGACCGTACGCGGGCGGATCCAAGACAATCGTGTGATAGCGGTTGCCGCGTCGGATTTCTCGCTGCACGAATGCGGCGGCATCATCGACGAGATAGCGAACGGGAGCGTCCCGCAGTCCGTTGGTGCTGGCCATGCGTTTGGCTGCCTCCACGTTGGGCTTGGCGGCATCAACATGTGCGACCGACATGCCGCTGCTCGCCATCGCCATGGTCGAGGCCCCCGTGTACGCGAACAGATTCAGTGCATGCCGTTGACGACTGCGAGGCGAGCTGGGCAGTTCCTCCGCCGGGGCCGTTCGCATCAACCATTGCCAATTTTCCATCTGCTCGGGAAAGACACCGATGTGCCCAAAGGGCGTCGGCTGGACCGGCATCCGGAGCACCGCCGCTTCGGGCCGAGTCGGATCGGATACCTCAATCGCCAGTCGCTCCGGCCAGGCCGTGCGATGGGACCAGCAATGGGATGCCGCATCGTATCGGCTTTCAGCATTTTTCCAGGCTGTGGGCTGACGTGGCAAGAGGTTCTCGGCTGCCGGACTGGGCCGGTCAACCAGTCGTCCGGCGAGCGACTCGAGCTTGCGCCCGTTGCCAAAGTCGATCAGTTGGTAGCGGCGGGACAAAGCAAAACCTAGAAATCAGAACCTGGGAAAAGCACTAGGATAGTGGAATTTCGAGACAACCGGGATAGGCTCCGTTCCAACCCAGCAGACCGACGGCACCCCACCCGCCCCGCTGCTTGCGAACTGCCCGCCACGCAATCGGTTCACCAGCACGACCGGAGCGCCATCGCCCCACCTATTGAGCCCACCAACCGGATCTTGCAGCCACGTCACAAGAGCATTATCATGCCCACTTCAGAGCCAGGAGCATGCATCCCAAGAGCGAGTTCCTGGCAGCCGCCCACACGAAGTGGAGCACTGAAACCACCGTATGTCACACATACGGGCGATTAGCTCAGTTGGTTAGAGCGCTGCTTTCACACGGCAGAGGCCACAGATTCGAGTTCTGTATCGCCCACTCCTCAGAACCCCGTAAAACACTGTGTTTTTCGGGGTTTTTTGGTGTTCCTGCCGAATCGGATAAAACTCCCATCTTGTCAGATTTTGACCCGTTTTGACTCCTTTTGTACGAAGCTGGGGCAACCGCTGGGGCAACGAAACTTTCGGCCTCGGTTCTCTTGGTGTTAACCGGAAGCTCCGGCAGCAACTCGACTGCCGCCGATGTTTGCAGTAACTTTTCGTCGGTGTACGTGTTCATCGTTAACGCGATGTCGCTGTGCCGCATCACAGCTTGGGCGGTGCGAGGCGAGACGCCCGCCGCCGACAGGTGTGTGCCAGTTGAGTGCCGCATCGCGTGCAGGTGAATCCGGCCTTCGTTCTCGTCCATCTTGTCGATCCCGGCGGCGATCAGATCTCGGTTGAGTATCCGAAGCAACCCGGTCGGGACGTTGAAAACGAGCTCGCTCGATGTCTTGCCCTCGCTCCATACTCTCAAGTCGGCGGCAAGGTCGCTCTTGATGGGGATGGTAGAACCCTTGCGGTTCTTCTCATTGCTCGCTCGCAGAACCAGGAACGGAACATCTCCGAAGCTCAGATCGCCAACTCGAAGCGTCCGCAGTTCGTTCGCCCGTAGCCCCGTCAAAATCAGCGTTTTGTAAATCAACGCTCGCTCGGTCCCCAGGCGATCTAATTCCGCCCGCCTGGCGTCAGAGACGCTTGCAACCTGATTCCCCTTATTTTTGCCTCGTCGCACGGTCAATGCTTCTTGCAAGGGACGACGCTGGGCGGTGGCAAGTAGCTGCCGCATCTCGTCAAGTGACAAGGCACGAGCAACCCGCCGCCGGTCGGATTTTTCGTCACGTTTACCAAATCCGTCGAACGGATTTGACGCCAAGCGACGCTCGCCCGTTTGTGAAGGCCGCTTCCCCTCCAAGCGAATACCGGTCAGCCAGTTCCCGAATGCCGTCCACAACGTCGCATGCCAATTGTACGTCGCAGCCGATATTCCCTTTTCTTGACGCAACCACTTTCGCAACGCCTCCGCATTCAAGTCTCCCAGCCATCGGAACCCGCAGCCTGCACACGCCGCCTTCAATCGCGTTTCGCTGGTTTTGATCCGATCAGCATTCACTCCCCGCGATTTCAGATCGGCGATGTAGTCGGAAACGTGATCGGCAAGCAGTGTCTTACTGTGATCGCCGATTTGCACATCCCGCATAGTGAGCGAACCGCCTCGTACCTTCTCAGACACGGCCACCAATTCCGCCAATCGGGCTTGTGCCGCTTGTTTGTCCCGGCACCCAGTCGCGACTTCCTTGACGATGCCGTCGCCGTCGCGGTATTTGGCGTAGTAGGTCTCCGATTTGGTTCTTACGCGTTGCTTACCCCGCTTGTCGACGACGACCGTTCCTATTCGCTTCTTGCCGTTGCGATCCTTCCAGGTAGCGATTTCTTCGATGATCGTCGTCGTCGATGGATCCTGCTCTAGCTCTTTCTTGTTAGCTGGGCGTTTCTTTGTCGTGATCGTAGCACCGCTGGGCAGCGATCGCGTAACGGTTTTTCGTTTGACGGATGCCATTGGGCATATCCCCTCTTAATTGATCAATTCGTGCGTCTTGCCCTGTGACTGGATTGGCCAGTCGCCCTGAGAGCACCGCTATCGTACGCACGAGTTTTGAATTGGAAAGAAAAGTACCGGGCTGCAGAGCCGTCCCTTGCTCGGCGGCTGCCGGTTTAACTCGAGTCTCTGGAAACGCTTTTACGCTCCTCGTCGCCGAGGGTGCTTCACAGAACGAACGACAGGACAGCCTTCCCTGATCCAGTTTTCGACGACGTCACGATCCCAGCGATTGGAGCCGCCGAGCTTCACCGGTCGCGGCATTCGACCGGAATCGGCGAGTCGGTAAACGTGTCGAGTAGAAATTGCCAGCATGGCGGCCACTGCATCGACTGACATGAGTCGAGCGGCGTCAGTTTGATGACCTGACGTAGGCATGTTGAAAACCCCGGGAAAAGTGGTGAACAACTCCATCCTTGAGCTTGCGATTCGGAACGTGAAATCAACGCTGGCTCAGCATTGACCATCGACAATCCAAAGTATACCGTAGGAATTAATAGTCAAAAGGGTCCTGATGGACCTTTCGGAAAAATTAAATTTGGTATCTAAGAATCGAGGTGCGAGATGCCCCCTAAAAAAGCCGCCAAGAAGACGACGAGCAAAGAGGTAACCCTGAAGGTTCAGTTGGGGCCAGACGAGCACAAGCTCGTAAAAATGGCTGCTGCAGAGCTCGAAATAACGATCGCGGAGTTCTTGCGCAATGCCGCTGTGACATACGCCAACCAAGCGGTGAGATCCTATTATCAACGTGAACTCGCTCGAAAGCCATTCCGACCGACGGAGGAATGATCGAGCAAAGTGAAAAGCCAATGCTCGATTGCCTTCAGACCGGTAACGGTCGTGATTGGCCCGAGGCTTGAACGCTTCGCATCTAGCCAGGCGTGCTCAAAACCAGGTGTCGCAGTGGCTGCCCGCGGCTTGATCAGTTCAATGGAACCGGATGTCGCGTCCTATCGAAAACGGCTGTCATACGGTTGTTCTCAGCATAAGCATGAGATGTGGATTGCTCGCAAGCCGCTTCTTCAGCGGGTTCCTCCCTGACCAGCTCCGCGTGCGACTCCATTCGCGGGGCAAGAGCACGGATCGTGGTCAAAGCCGCGAGAGCCTTCTCATGGCGGCGAGCAGAACGCTGTGACGCTTCAATCTCGAACTTGGGCAACTCAGTGCCTTTACCGACGCACCTCGCCTCTATCAGGCCATGAAAGCCCTGTTCAAGATGCGTGGCAACCACATGGTCGACCATCAGTCGCTCCAGATAGCTGCCGGTGCCTTCTTCGATCAATCCTTGCCGAAGCTCTCGGGTCCTGTTGAGCATCACCTCTCGCTCGAACAAATCATGGCCAGACAGGGCGCGAATCCATTCCGTTTGAACCTTTGCTGCGATGTGACCATGTTGGCTGAAAAGATCTGGATGCTCCTGCGTCGCTCGGCGAAGCGTGACTAACGCGTCTTGATCACCGTTACGACACCGGCGGACCACTTCATCCAGAGTGACTTGTTCGGAAACCCATTCACCTGGTTCCAGATCGCTGTCTCCCTGCTCCTGATTCTCGCACTCTGCAGACTTGTTCATCTGAACGCTCCGTCGCTTTCGCCATCCTCGGCTTTTTGGGTTGTGGTATCCGGTCGCATAAAGGTGGGCGTCCAAGAGTAATCGCGTTGAGCTCGCGTAATCCTCTGCCATCGCCTCGAGCTCAACAATTCTCTCTCGAAGCTGCGAGTCAATTTGCTTTTGAAAAGCCTTCGACTCCAAACGCAGCGATTCCATCTCAGCCCGCAGTCCCTTGCCCAAGTACTGTTTATGAACTCGGCCATCCGGCATGCGTCGGCAAAGATAAAAGTACTTCCGACCGCTTTGGCGCTTCTCCCATGCCACGTAGACTACACCCTTTAAAGTTCCCGGTCATACAAAATCTACTCACTTAACATTGTACCGCACGCGCGGTGTTTAGTGAACGCCAATTTAAGTGCTAGAGTCAAGATTCGATAGTTGTCGAAAATTGGTGACTCCGGTCGAGTGCCGGAAATGCCAAGGCTACCCGGCAAGTAGCATTGTTGAGTTAAAGGTCATCGAAAAATCCTCCAGCATCAATCGTATCAACAAAAGGTGCAGTCACTTGACCGTTGGGATGCGAAAGGCATTGATGATCAGCAAGACATGCTGATCGAGTTGGCAGTGGATGTCTGGCATGCACCTTCGCGACCTTTCCTTTGAAGATGCAGAACCAGCCAGCGATCCCATGACCGAACTTACCGACAAGCACGCCCCGAACGCCTGGCAGTCGTGGCGACAATGTTCAGAAAGTGTTTTTACAGTGGCTGCCAAAGACAGTCGCTAAGTCCTAAAAGCGGCCATCGACCCGGTCGAACCTGTCTGGTTTCGGCATCAAAGTGGTTGGCCAGGTTGATTAGCGAGCAGGGTATTGCCAAAATGCGTAAATAAGATCCTCCGGATTTGTATAGTTTCGGCGAGGCGATGTAGGGCAAGTTAAGGATTCTGCTCCGATGATTGCCTTCCGCGCGATCGCACCCGACACTCGTCCATCACACGAAAACGTAGGGAAAATGATGGTAATCCGCCCATCATGGACTTACTCGTTCGTTCGAGACGCTGCTTCACACGTTCTCCCCAGCTTTCACTAGTAAAGCCAGCTTCGAAACATTTCGCCCGTTGATGACGGGCTGGATTCTTTCAGTCTGACATCGCCATGTCGCCGATCTGATTATTTCCAGCGACTCCGGTGGCAACGGGCATTTCTCTGATCACCACCGCTTCGTCTCGCCAGCGGCTTGGGACATCGATCATCTCTGGGAACTGGTGGCCCAGTAGATCCTGAACAACTTGATCGGTGTGGATGCCACGATAGAGCTTTCGGGTGATGACAACCTCTGTCGTAACCGCGGCCTGGGGATTCCAGCCGAGCGACCGTGCCGGGTGTGTCGGCGTCCTTGAGGAGAATAGACACCAGTTCCGGTTTCGCTTCCTCGATCCGCTCTTTCACCAGCATGGCTGTCCACTCTGAACCGAAACTCAATCGCTTCGCTGGGCTCCTTTGACGAGAATCGACATGGAGCGGTTTGCCAGCGATCCAGACCGGCATTGTTGCCTCCGATCAGAGGCAATGCCCGAGAACGAGTTTAAAATCCGGATTTTGACGCTCCGGTTCAAGAATCTCTCCGGCAGCGTTGATGTGCTCGTCGCGACCCTCCCGGGTAAGCCCACTCCTACCATTCAGAAGCAGGCCCCAGACCGTCTGGTTCACCCAGCGTCCCTTCCTCAAGGAGTGCTTTCCCCGTTGTTGTTGACCGGGGGTCAGGCACCAGCGAGAATATCTCACGAGCGGCTGAGAAAAGCCTTGCGAACGCGGATAGTTTCCTTTCTCACCGGGCCGACCGCTGAGAAACGAGTTCATCGGATGAAGAGGTCTGTGCATGAACATTTTCAAACGGCCATGGTTGATCGCTGGACTGTTCATCCTCTCCCTTTGTGCCGGGTTCGTTGGCCGGGTTGCCTACGTGTGGTGGCATATTCCTGAGGCTTATGCTGCGTGGGATGCCGGTGACATGCTGCTTTGGTACATGCGTTCCCGCAACAACGACTGGCCCAACAGCTGGGATGACTTTCAGTCCGCCATTGAAAGTGAACCTGAGTTGTTCTTGCGGGGACGCCACCCCGAGGAGCCCGACTACATGGGACGGATGAGACGTACGATCAAGATCGACTGGTCATTTGACACCGCAAATCCTCAGAACCCAACGCCCGTGACGAGGCCAGATGGTTCGCCTTTGCACGCATACTGGGGTGACCCTAATGGTATGATCTACCAGTACTTGGATCGCCTGAAAGCCAATGAACCAAGCGACGAACCCGCAACCGTCGACAACGCGTTTCCAAACGGCTGACCGGTCGCGGGGGCCAATGACGGCCAACGCTGTTCAGCGAAATCGATTCTCACGTTTTTCACTCGGAACTCCCTGATGCTTGGCCTGATCCCTAACCTCAACGTTGTGCTGCCGCAAAATGTACAAAATCCCACTGATCCTATGGCAGAGACTAATGATGCTCAAACATTCAGGCAACGATCCAACGTCTCGCAGAACGACGATTGCTTGCCGCTCGGGGATTGTCGCCAATGGTTACTCGAACGTCGCCGCAGGAGTTGATTCAGACGCCCGGCGACTTGTTGAGGCGAAGTACGCAGACGAATGGAACGCCGCAAGCCTAGTACGCAGATGGAAGCTGCAGCGTCTAATGGATGCTGAGATTGCGGAACTGGCTGCCAAGCTGATGCCCAACGTATCACCTGAAGCTCTGTTCTAACGCCGCATGCGTTGACCCACGAAGGTACCCATGGAGCCCAGACTTCTCCGAGCTCAATGAGGTTTCAGCTAATCGCGAAGACGGCGAATTTTCAGCGTGGACTTAACTTCTAATCGACGCGACGGTTGAGTCCCCTACTCTCTAAATGATGCTCGTGCACGCGGGCGCCTGCTCGCCCCTCGCTACCTGTGCCGCTGGATTCTGCTTGCAATCGGACCCTAAACTTGTCATGCTAAATCCAAGACAGACGGGGGGCACCAGTGATAAGTCCCCGTCGAATCGGCGAGAGTACCTCACCTGTCACCGAAGCAGCCGAAGGTGCAACCGGCGGTCACGCTTTTCTCTCGTTCTTGTCCTTGGCCCAACCGGGGATAGTTACCTCGTCATCCGACTGAATTCCCATCTTGAACCCGTATCAACCCTCCTCGACAAACAACGCGAGCGATTCGCCTTCGGTATTCAACCGATCGCTGCTTACTCGGCATCTGTACTCAATGCTTATTGCCGGCATTGCGATCTTTTGCCTGCCTCGCCTGCTTGACGTCGTTGACAAAAATGGTTCGGTGACAGACCGATTCCGGACACTACCGTTCTTCGCCGATTCATTCGGCTTCGCTGGTGGAACACTTGCAATCTGGGCGATACACTTACTTTCCGTGGTGCGCAAATGCGGCCGCTAGCTGCCGAGTGAATACTAGACTCGGCCCGTTGTAATCGCATAACGAGAGAATCGCACGCGAGCGGGCGACGACGCCTGTTCTTGAAATTTTGCATGTCACTCGCCCGTCACCTGAAAGCGACCGTTACTCGTACAAGCTTGTGCCTGCATTTGAACGACTGGTCACGGCGAATTAATATTGCACATCATGATGGACGACGATCCCCCCGTACTGAATTTCAATCAACACCGAGAAACTGCGGATGCGGACACCCGAGTGCGATGCCCAAAGTGTGGCAAACGAATCTTCATGCACGCAATTAAATGCGAAGACTGTGGTATCAATTTCGAGGGCGAAGCTTGGGAGTTTTCGCCATCAACGAGACATGGGCGCCAGTCAACCACGCTTGGAATACCACGGTGGATCCTGGTCGCTGTCGCCATAATAATTCTGCTTTGCTTCCTACTTTCGACGTTTTGACTACTGCTGAAATTCGATCGGTTGCACAATTTGCGGAATCGCGTAACCAGTGAAATGCACGCGAGGACGGGAGTCGTGTTTATTGGTCGGCTTGCACGTGTTTTCCGCCGTTCGCTAGCGAGGGTTACTCGATCCGACGTTCCATGCGACGCCTTTTGATTACCGTCGTTTCCTTGTCTGTCTGCGTACTTGCCGTCCTCGGTATCGCTGAAGCGTTAAGCACGTCGGGTGAATTTATTCGGCATAATTAAAAAGCGTAGGCATATACGACACTTCTCCAAACTCATTGAGTGTTTTCGTAAGTGTGTTTAGCAGTGTACTGAAGCGCTCCCAGGCGCCAGCGGGGAGCAGTTGGTACTTGAGTTTTTTCCAAAGCATTTCAATTGCATTCAGCTCTGGACTGTATGGCGGCAGATGGTAGATGTAGAGTCCTTTCTCTGCCCAGTCTTCCATGCGAGTTTGAAATGCTCCGCTCGTGTGGACTGAGGCATTGTCAAGGACCACAACAGTTGGACCGTCGATTGTTTGGCAATAATCATCGAAAATTGCAATCACCATTTCGCTGTTCACGTAGCCTTTGTGGAGATAGGTGTGGGTTTCACCGTCTTGACCCTGAAACCCAATCGCTTGAACGTTGCTGCCGTGTGCCCCGGTTACGGGTATTTCGTAGCGTCGACCGATCGGTTGCCATCCGTAGGGAACAACTCCTTTGAGCGAGAAACCCGCCTCGTCAAAGTAAACAACGTTCAAATCCGGTTCTTCGAGAAACTCGGCTAGCTCTTCCTTGGCCAATTGAAATTTCTTTTCATCCCGTTTTTGCCGCAAACTTCGACGATAACGTTTCCAACTCAGCCGAAACCGCCTCGCGTATTCTCGCAGAGTGGGTCGCTTGATTTCCTTGCCGGTTTTTTCTTTCAGCTCTTTCAGCACCTTGGCTGGTCGATTCGGGTATTTTCGAAGTAGTCGCCGGAGAGTTTGCTGCTCTGAGGCGTTGAGTATCGGCGGCGCACCGGGATGCTCGGAGTCTTCAAGTGCGTCGGGGCCGCCTTCTGAAAATCTGTCAATCCAACTGGATACCGAATCTCGATCCACGCCAAAGATATCGACAAGGGAACTTATTTCGTACTGTTGGTCGCTGAGTAAGATTGCGTGCGCACGAACTCGCGTATAGTGGCAATGATGACTTTTCCACATTTCCGTCAGTTGCTGTTTTTGCTCGACTGAGCCAATTTGTGCGAATTTTGTAGAGGGGCGTGCCATTTGAATCTCCCGGTTCGTGAAACAGGGAGAAACATGATGCTTCGCACAATCTCGACCATCGAGCATTTGCTAGCAAATCAGAAAGGATTCCCAACTCAACATGGGTGCAAAAAGCTTGCCAGTTATACCGAAATACTTACCCAGATGTGCTTATCCTTTGCCAAACAGGTGATTGGTATCCCGCGTGAAGCATACGCGTCTGACTGGACTGCGGTGTTCGTCATTGAACACATTCGCACTACGGGGGAATGGCCAACTGGATGGGAGGACCTACATGACGAATACGATCGTCTTGCGGTTCCCGAGCACTACGCATGGACATTCGAGGAACTTCAATCACTCATCAACGTCGACTGGGATGTATCGATTTCTGACATTCAAGACTCAGACGTACCGTTAAATCACGTTCGGCTTACCGGCGGTCGCCAAGTAAGCTACGGTGGCGATCCTGACAAATTGTTTTATGATTATGTCCAGACTAGCGAAGCCGCCAATCAAATTTATGAGCGGATTGGTAAGTACGCCGAAAAACCGAAGGGATAACCAACCCACTGCACGTCAGCGGCACGGTCGACCGGATTCGAATATCACATTTTTCCGTTGCCGCCGCGTGATCGGTGGCGTTCGCGTTTACGGGCTAATCCGTTATGAAATGGCAAAACCAATTGAACGAACTGGCGTTACAGACCTTACCGATTCGGAACTCTTAATTCTCGACAAAGTCGCTATGCTCGGCGGCGTTCGGTCGATGTACTTCGACGATGTTTTTCCGCTTCAATTTAATTGCCCAGCCCACGGGTTGGATGACTCGTTGCTCATCGAGACGCTGGAGCGTTTTGAAACACGCGGAATCTTGACTAGCAAGCCAACGGAAAATCGTCATGGTGAATCGGATCGAACGATTCGCATGACGCAAACTGGCGGTTCAAAATGGGAGATGGAACGAAAGCCTGATTGGACGCGACACGTAACTGAGTACTACGGTGGCTCACGTCCAAATTCGGAACGGCATCGAATAACGGTTCTCGGTCCTTCACGACAAATATGTCACGCGTTCTTCGATGCTGGAATCGAATCTGGATTCCTTGACTATCGCGGCGGTCGAACAGCGACAGGAGTCGCCGATCGGGAATTGGTCTACTGGCAACGTGCCCAACCTGTTTACATGCTATCTGCTTGGGTAGAATCATGGCACTCCGCAACCGATTGGGGGCACTTTGAAATGAAACGATGCTGGTGGCGGTTCGCTGACGAAATCGGAAAGCTCTGGGGTTGGCCGCCTTCACCAGTCGATGCATAACTATTCCGTGAACCGAAGTCGATCGATCTTGAAATGGACAATCTATCGTCGCCGCCCGGTTGCGGCCAACGTTCTGTCACTTGGAGAATCTTAACTGAATGGCACTACCGATCGACTTGTGGCTCATTCATCCTGAGCCGGAAATGTGCGAAGCGTTCCGTGCACGCTTCGACGGACTACCACGTGTCACGGTAATCCAAAGCCGCTTCGAGGACTTGCCACCACACGATTGCTTCGTCACTGCCGCCAACGCGTTCGGCATCATGAACGCTGGAATCGATGCTGCGGTGGTCCGTTTTCACGGCGATGACCTGATGCGACGCGTTCAGAACAGGGTATTGGACGAATACCTTGGCGAGCAGCCAATCGGTACTTCATTCATCGAACCCACCGGAACTCCAAACTATCCTTTCATCGCACATTCGCCGACGATGCGTGTACCTGGTTCAATTGCTGGCACTGACAAGGTCTATGCCGCGACCTGGGCTTCGCTCATCGCCGTCTATCGACACAAGGCCCAAGGTCTTGCTGACATGGAAACTGTCGTTTTCCCTGCGATGGGGGCTGGATTTGGTGGCGTTCCGTTCGACGAGGTCGCACGACAGATGTCGGTAGCTTACCGCCACTATCTCTCGCCGCCGCATAGAATGGATTGGGACATGGTTGCTGTTCGGCAACGCTCAATCCACTATGATGGAAACCGCCAGGTCTCGCGATAAGAGGACACAACAATGCCCTGCACACGGAGGATGGCATCGCGATTTTGCAAATTGCCGTCCCAGCTGACGTCGGTCGTTGTCCGTCTCGATACGAAAGGGGCTATTCTTTGACGAAACCGCTTGTAGCACGGACGTCGTCGTGGTGGCGTCTGTGCGTCGTTCTGGCAGTGTTATTTTCGCTACAGGGAGCCGGTGCGTATTTCGCCGGTCTCCCCGGACCGTTTGCCGCAACCGTGATCTACTTTATTCTGAAGATGCTTCTACAGCGGCGAGCGAAGTCCTTTCAGAAGGCGGGACTGAAGCTCATGACGGAAGAGCGATAGCGTCCTGGCATTCATCGCATCGGCGAATGCGAACTCCGAGAATGCACGGATGGTGACAGCTTTGACATGCGTTCTCGGCGGGTTCATCGTAGTTCCGATGACTGCCGCAAGCGTGGCCTACGATTCATATCGAACACGGCGATCTGCCGAACTGGGTGCGTTCTATGGATTTGGCGCCTATTCGTTTGCGGGAATTGTTCTTGGCTTGCTTCCCGGGGTAATCTGAAGTATCGCACGGAAACCCTACCGTTCGTCGACAGCAGGAAGGCATGAAGCTAGCGTCAACTACAGTCACAATCGCTGTGCTCTTTACTGTCGGCTGCAATGGAGCCCGCGTTGGGTCGTCGTCGTATTCGGTCGAAGACGCAACGTCTCGCGGCGTCCTAACCGCCGAATACTCAGTTCCCGAAGGTGCGAAACTCGGACCATACGAACCCGTGCAGGTTTGGATTGAGAAGGATCGCAAACTTGTCATCCGATTAAAAGGACCGCACGTTGGTACTCAACCACGTGTGAATGTTCTCGGCTTGACCAACCGAGACTATCGAACCGTTTGGTCGGAACGCGATGGCCCGCCGTACGAAGTCTGGCTCGCTCCTGATCCCATTCCCGAGACAATAGTTCTTGAACGCGAATCGGTAACGCTCAGACTTGATCTTCGCGTACAATAGCGACGAAGCATGGGCTGTGAAGGTGCGGCGGGGGCATTCAGTTGCGTCTGTCTGCAAATCAATCGCCACCGCCCGCAGTAGACTACCGCTTGACGAAAAAATGTTTGCAACATCTCCAATCGTGAACCTCATTGTACTTCGGTCTTTCGATATCGAGAGAGCCGCCGCGTTCTACACGGCTATAGGGCTGACATTTTGCAAGCACCGGCACGGTAGCGGGCTGGACCATTACGCTTCAGAGGTCAGCGGATTCGCTTTTGAGATTTATTTAGCTGGAAAGACGGGTCCGACGTCAACAGTTCGTATTGGATTCTCGGTTGACGACGTCGATTCTGTCGTTGTCATGCTAAGTGACCAAGACGGAACATTGCTGTCGGGACCGTCGGATTCGGAATGGGGACGGTGACTATGTCGACCGTGGCCCCGTTTCGCGCCGTGTCATCGAGTGGTTGATTGACCGCAGCGCAACTGGCAGACTGATCCCACTACGCGGCAACCATGAGTAAATGAGGCTCGCGGCCCGACAATCTGAACGGCACCACGATGAATGGCTCGCGTGCGGTGGCGACGCCGTGCTTGCGTCATATCGCACAGATCGAGTTGACGACATTCCCGGCGATCACTGGGACTTCCTGGCGACGTCACTTCGATCGCACTATTGCACGAAGACTCATTTCTTCGTGCACGCAAATGCCTACGCCGACATCCCAATTGATGCCCAACCGGACTTCATGCTTTATTGGGAGCCGTTCGGCAATCCCACGCCACACGAATCCGGTTTGACGATGGTTTGCGGTCACACGCCCCAACGTGGCGGCGTGCCATTATCGGTCGGACACGCAATCTGCATCGACACCTGGGCTTGTGGGCGCAGATGGTTTTGCTATTTCACCGCCTCCGTTGCAATGCCACGTTCCCAGTGACCTCTACGTGATTCCATGCTATGAAGCGTACTGAAGACGCCTTTTCGGACTACGTAATCCACCCTCGCTACGGGCGGGGGCCACGGATCACCGGCATGACAGTTCAACCCGGCACTTACTCGGAAGTCCGGCTTGGATGGTGGGCATCACCGGAAGACCGCATACCTGAAACTGCTATTGAAGCTCGACCGTCCCAACAAATCAAAGCGACAATCCCGGTCACGCACTACGTCGACCTCAAGCGACGATGTCGCGACTGTTCTCGGCCGTTCATCTTTTTCGCAGAGGAGCAGCAGTACTGGTACGAGACACTCCACTTTTACGTCGGGGCAGACTGTGTTCGCTGCCCCGAATGTCGTAAGGAACAGCGTCGCGTGAGTGGGCTGCGGGATCGGTACGTCGCTCTCACGAAATCCGGGTCCGTCTTGTCAGACGACCAGAATCTTGAATTGGCAGCTTTGGCTCAGGAAATGATCGACCTTGGGCAGTTCGGACATCGCACCATCCAAGTTGTTCGTCGCCATCTGAACGCAATTCCAATGGAATCCAAAGTTCGTCGACGAGCCACTTTCCGTGATGTTGACGATCGGTCGAAGCGAACTCTGGCCAACAGTTCGTCGAGCGGATAACGGTGCAATTGGTACTGACCGAAATCGCGGTCTGTGGCGTGTTTGCTGAGATTAAGCGACGGTCACGGGCTAACTGGCCATGACGCCGTGTCGGGTGTGCAGGGGTTCTCTTAAGGGAGAACAAAACATCACTTGGGCTCTGTTCTTAGGTATCTCCGAGCTCTCTGCGGTACGTTCGCTCACGCTTTCGGCGGAAATTGCTTTGCCAACTCCTGCGGAGGATTCGGAAGCAGCCTAGAATGTAGCCTGGGCCGCCAGTGGGTCCGACTGACATTGCCGCGTGTGAACAAACTCATGCTCGAACATGCACTTCAAAATCCGGATTTTAAAACTCTTTCCGAAAGTTCGGCGGTCGGCGTAGAGGAGTCTTGTCCCGCCCGTTAAGTGCTCGGGAACCTGCAAAGATACGGTCACCAATTGGGAAACGCTTTCGCAGCGAGCGTTAGTTTGTCCGACAGGCATGCGTTTTTCCGCTCTTGTTGACCGACAGTTCGGCACACGCGAGAATATCTCACGAGTCGGTGGAGAATTAAGTTCATTGAAAGAGGGCAGCCAATTGCCAGGATCGATTTCAACCATGTTCACGATCACTCGGAGCGAGTACATCCGAGCAATGAGGCGACACTACAAAACTAAACTACAGATAAAGCGTGACCTTGTTGGCGGCGTGATCGCCATCGTAGTTGGGGTTTACCTTTTGATCACGCCCGGAGCGGATACGCTTGCTTGGTGCTTACTTCTTGCAGGAGTCGTTCTCGTTTCCCTCGTTGTCTATGTGATCTACATCTTGCCTTCGCTCATTTACCGCTCCCAACCCAAGTTGAAAAACGAATATCGACTTGAGTTTCGTGACGATGGAATTGGGTTCAAGACGATCGAGATAGATTCTAACCTCAAGTGGTCGCTCTACCACTCATGGTTGAGTGACAACGAATTTTACATGTTGTATCATGGAACCCGTGATGTTTCTGTGATTCCACGCAGATCGTTTTCCAGCGGAGATGATGAACTCCTAGTGAACCTGCTGGGTCGCACGATTGGTCCATCACTTTGAAAATGGTCGACGAGCATAGAATTGCACTCGAGTTGTGGATCTCGCTTTTCTCGATGTTTAGTCGCTTGGCCTCAATGGTTTGGCTTCAGGTTCTATTTGGTTCGAATCCGTATTGCTTACATGACTGCCATGCGACCTACTTATGCAGGAATTTGGATTCGCTCACTTTCCAAATCCGACCTCGAATCATTGATCGCTGATGTCAAAAGCGGTGACACGGAGGCGATTTCAAGTTCCACTGCATTCGTGATCGCAGAGAGCTTTGGTTACTGGCATAATCGGGCACGTGCGAAGCTTTGTCGTCACTTCAAAAACCATCCACCGCCTAAAGGCGACTGCGATCGATTAGTCGATGCGATCGTTGACCGTCTTTTGGGAGGATACTTTTATGAACAATTCAAGGATCAGCTCTCAATGGCCATGCGGTTTGACCGCGAGCGACTTGAACATGCGGCTTCCATTGCTGCTCGCTCCAACAAAGACTACGTTCGCAGATACGGAAACCGGGTAACTCACGCCATCGAATCCCAATGGCCCACATCGTGACAGAGGAATGACCTGCAAGGGCACCCAGCGTCACGCGTCTTGGCATTTCCTGCTCTTCACCGCCCGCTTACCTGTGTCTTTGCGTTCGTCAACTTCAACACTCGATGCCCAGTCATGCCGTCGTTTGAAACGTCACAACGAATCGAAGCCTATCGTGAGTCGTGCGAGGATCGTATCGACGTCATCACGAACGACGAACGCACAGTGATCGTCGTCGCCGATGGTGCGGGCGGCACCGGCGACGGCCATCTTGCAGCAGAAACGGTCATCCGCGAAACGCGAGCAAACTACGCAGCAATTGACAGTTCAACCGCTTGGTCGCAGTTCCTGCCCCAGCTCGACCTGCGAGTGGCGTCTGGTGAATCGACTGCCGTAGTCGTCGATCTTCGCCCGGATCGCATCCTCGGTGCCAGTGTCGGCGACAGTTGTGCATGGGTGATCGACGGCCCTGATATTACCGACTTGACGCGAACTCAGGTTCGCAAACCGTTGCTCGGTTCACAGGCCGCGAAGCCAGCTCCATTCTTGCACGGTCCGCTCAATGGCATCATTCTCGTCGGGTCAGACGGTTTCTTCGATCACGCAAAATGTGACCGAGTGACCTCAGTGGTCGCCCGCACGGACTTTTTTGCAATTCCACGTGCTTGCGTCAACTTGGTGCGTCTTCCATCCGGTGACCTGTGGGATGACACTGCCGTCGTGGCCTGCCGAGTTTTCAACGCTCGGCCAGCCAGAAAACGCTATACTAATTAGTCTCACTTCGTGTCCACTCAACGCTGGTTGTCTCGATTCTCACCTGACCGATCGCTGCCAAACAAGTTACCCGACGTACATGAATGAATCGTCTGCTCGTCCTCTTTGTTCTTTCACTCATGCTCGGCTGTAGGGATCCGAATCAGATGACTACTGCCCAATCCTCGACTGATGCGAGTGCCCAGCTGTTCAACGAAGCGGTACTTGGTTCCTCCCCGACCGACGCGATCCCGATGCTCTTGACGACGGCAAATGCAGACTGGTCACCAAAACAGGTCGTTCTCGACTACAAAGACGGGGCTTGTTACGGTGCAATGGTCCACTACGACCGGTCGAAGCCTTTTGAGGTGCTTCGCTCCGCAATCAATTCTCGGTTCGGCGAACATGAACAACCGACCTTCGCCGACGACCCTACGATGGGTATTTGGCGAATGGAAGATGCAGGGTTCACGATCCAGCTTAGCGACGACAACGACGAGGACTCGTTTATGGCGATCTATCTTCTGTTTGTCGATCCCGGAACGATGGCGACGAAACTTGAAATGCTGAACGAAACCGAACCTGGGCTGTTTGACGAATTCCCTCTCGACGAATTCACCGATTCCCTCCGAGAGCCGGACTCCTCAAGCTCCAAGACTCCAAGCGGCGAATAGCCAATCTGTTGCCCACGAGCGGCAGCGACGGCGATTTTGACATCAATGCCTGGATCGCCACCGCTCGTCGATCGAAACGCACACTCATCAACACGCAGGGATGTAAGACGATGCGACGCCTCTCGCTCTTTTTCATTTCTTTGATCGTGTGCCTGCTTGCCGCAACCATCGCACAGGCACTCACGATGGGGTACGGACAACGCGACGTCACGGAGGCTGGTGCTGGATGCGTTGGCGGGTGGATTTCCGAACACGGCAACATCGCCTATTTCCGTGGTGATACTGAACTGCTCAACGTGCAGTTGGCTTCGCTCGCTGCAGAGATTGCGGGTCATCCTCTTGGAAAGGTCGTCCTGCACGCAGGCGCGAAACAAGTCGACAGCCCGGAGGAACAGCCGGCCACTGGATTTGGTGACCAAGCTTCAAAGCAACTTGCGGCTTCCAATCAACTCGCGATCGACTGGTCGGTTCGCAGATACTGCCCGCTTGAAGATGTGCTCAGCGGTCGCTGCAAATGCGATCGGCGAAGAGTTGATGTGGATGTTTGGCTCGGAGACAGCATTCAACTCGACGCCCTTTCGGTTCCGAGCGGACTTTCCGTCGAATCTGGTCGCGAAATCGAGCAGTTCGTCGAAGAGCATGCCAACCGCAAGTGAACCGACGGATGCGAATGATCGATGGATTCCACTGAGCCTATGTTTTGCCGGGGGTTTGCGGTAATTCGCCGCCGGTTGCCATGTGTCTCGGGGAACATGCGGCTAGAAGCCCCGCAATGGGCCCGCAGAGCCCTGCTGAGCGACTCTTCGCCTTTCCTTCCGCGACGCCGTGTCGGCTGTATATGGCGGCAGGGGCCTCTTATGGGAGGACGAAGTATGACCGGGGCTCTGCTCCTGGGAGCCTCTGAGTTCACCGTGGCACAATCGACCAATCTGGATACGGGAATTGCTCGGCCGGACGTTCTCGATGGTATTTTGAAGTCGCGTCCAACGCAGTCCGAGTCATCGGTGACTCAACTGGCGTTGGTTCTTTGAGCAAAGGTATGTCAGAAAACGTGGTTTAAAATCCGGATTTTAAACTACTGGTCTGATGGTTTGGCGGTCGGCGTCGAGGCTGCACGTTAACGAACATTGCCTGCTCGGAAAGATGCATTTCAAACGTTCACGAGCGTGAGAACGCAGTGGCAGCGAGCGACCGTCTTTTCCGCAAGTAGTGTATCCCCCGGTTATTGTTGACGGGGCAGTGGGCACCGGGGAGAATAAATGCGGACCTCTGAGTCGGTGGCCAATGAAAGTTTTCTTTTTCATGTCACGGGTTCAAGCCGGTCACGCAAGACGTTTACGTGCTCGGCGCTGGAAGTAAACAATACTTGATCGTTAAAATGCATCCCACCGACGACGACACTGCTGAGCCCTCAGTATTGTCTGACGCGACTGTTCTGAAACCGCAAGACGGCGAATAGCGATTCCGTGTGCACTGGATCGGAGCAGTCAAATTTCTCTGAAAATCGTAGTTCTCTTGTCGCGACCTCATGATCGGTGACGGCATTCCCCTGCATGCCCAATGTGAAGATATCGAGAACGCTGCTTCCTGCTGTTTTCACACAACCGACCGCTGAAAGGCAAGTTGTTTGACTGAAGCCCATTTACTGCGAGTTTGACACTGCCTGCTGTACTTCGATTATCCGGCAACCGTCAAGCGATCGCAAACATCTTGAGCGACTGCTCGCTTTCGTTCAAGGAATCTCACGCTTCAACACGTAGGCGACGTCTTGATCCAACCGGACATTACCCAACTACAACGTTCAACTTAACGATATCGGACGCACCCGGTGACTCTGTTCCGCTTCAACTTGACGAAAGCCTCGCCTTCCTTCGAGCGAACATCGCGGCGATATCGCGATTGGCCGACGTCGCCGCGGACTGCAAGCTGACGCGCGATCTGTCTTGGAACTTCCCTCGCGGCACCATCGGGCAATACAATACGCTACCGGCGGAGTTGATGGGCGTGATGTCATCCCTCGGCATCGACTTGATGCTCTCGGTGTATGACATCGCCTCACGTCCCAAATCCCCACACGGTGATTAGCGAGGCGATAAACCGGAATAGTTTGCTCACCGCTACGGCGGTTGGTTTCGCCATTTTGACGCGTTCGCTGGGATCACCTTTCTCGGTTATCGCCGACGCACTCTCATGAAGACGCTGACATTGCTGTGACAACAAACCCATACGCACCGCCGACGGCAGAGTTGACGCTTGTGTCTCTGAACTCGGCGACTCAGCGGGCTCGTCGTGGACCTGCCCTCTACATAGCCGGTTTCGGATTTCTGGGTGGGGTTGGTTCGATACCGTTTCTCGCACTTCAGAATCCGATTGGATTCGTCGTAGTGCTCACCGGGTGCATCCTAGGCGGACTGGTCTATCGCATTCGGTCACGCGATTGGCCGCACGACCCGACAATTCGTCAAAAGCAAATCCTCTACTCGGCACTTGCTGTCGCGTTGCCTCCTGCGGTCTTGTTTCTGTTCGCAGGGCCCAATGGACAAGGACCCGCAATCGTGATGATCGGATTGATTGTTGGCGTGTCGGTTGCGGGTGGTATATTCATCAGTGGAACACGACGCCTCAACATACCGCTGAAGGCAGAACAATGACGTGCCCAGACGGAGGGCTTGCGGCGTCTGATAGAATGTGTGATCAGCTCACTATCTGCCGTGATTTGCCGGAAACCATCACAACTGCAATGGAGCGTTCGCATCGACATCCGCTGGTGACGTGGCTCATCCGTTTTCTCGGATGGGATGGGCTCGTTCCAGCGGCAATCTGGCTCCTACCATTTGCGGTTAGATTGCTAGTGCCGAAGATCCCACTACTCATCGAAGTAATGGCTGTCATCCTGCCGATTGTCGCGTTCTTTCTTCGTTTCAAAGTCGGCGTATGGCACATCTCCATAAACCGATGCGGACGTATCGTTCGATCTGGGCAATTTGTGGCGTTGTGCTGTGCGATACTTGTGCTCGCTGTGGTTGACGCGGTCATCATCCTCACCAACGTGATGCCGAAGGATGCTTTAACCAGATCGGATCTAGTGTTTCTTGGCTACATCTACGGCTTTTACCTATCGTGTATGATTTTTGCACTTTATCCTGGATTGACAAATAGCCCGAAACCACCACACGAGTACTGCGAATAGAAAAACCATGCAACGGGACCGCGTGTCAAGGTTTTTTCGCAGAGGATGAACCTGAATCGCTTGTCGCGGCCCGCTGCTGGCGAACGTTGCTCGACTGCAAATCCCTCACCCGAAGCCGAAAAAGCAAGCGATTGATCAGCCTGATAGGAAGCCTGCGGCAATGGGGGCGAGACTGATATAAAACCAGCATTTGCAAATCTTGAAATCGATTTCTGGGTCCACCGCGGAAAGCTTGGCTTCACAGAACCTTCGCTTTGCCTCTATCACGATTCATTGGGTTCCGGTTCACCGATTCTCGATGCCCTGAACGAACTGACGGGCGAGAAGTGCCCAGCACAACGCAAGCTCACAGTCGCCGCTTGTTCTCGCGAACGTGCTATGTCGAACTTGCGGCTGATGGTTGTTCCCAAGCGTGAAGACTTACGGGTCATGAGCGTCCGGCATGACTCTGATACTGTGACAATTGAAATGACTGGCGCGGGCCTGAGATTACTCATTGATGCGTTCACGTCTTGGCTCAACGGAGCGGAGGATTTTGGCATCTCACCACGCCATTCCAGCATGAAGCCAAAGGCTTTCGGTAAACTGGATCGTGAATCAGGCGAGCTATGGTTTTGGGGGCCGAGCTTGGCTGGGCCGTAGGCGATCTTCAGCAAGCGAAATGGTCGAGATCGCCCCCAAACAATCGTTGGATTGGCGAGCGGAGGAGACGGACCTCTGGACAGCGGTATACTCGAAAACGATCTGTAAAATCCGGATTTTAAAACGCATTTCCGAAGGTCCGTCTGTCATCGCCGAGACTGCACGCTTGCGAGCATTGCCTGCTCGGCAACGTGCAGGAATCGGTTTACTAAAGTGGAAACCCAGTTGTAACGAGCGATGACCGCGGAGAGTGCTTTTTCGGTTCTTGTTGACGGGGTATCGGACACGAACGAGAATACCACCTCAGCGATCTCGCGAGTCGGTGAGAATATTTCGGTGACGCTCACCATGCCCGTGCTGAAGCCGGCGAGAACGCCATTTATTTCTGTTTCACCGGGCCGACCGATGAGCAGCGAGTCACTCGGGTTTGAATACATGACCCACTGTTTCCACTAAATCACGTGAAGGAAGATTTATGCTCAAAGGCGACGACAATCTGTCAGCTGAACCAGACTATCTCGCATGGGCGAACACGATTCAACAACTTGAAGATGCTCGTGAACATCTTGGGAACTTGATCGACCAAATGGTTGCAGAGAAGCACATCTGTGTGATCGACTTTGGCATTCAACTTGGCCATGTTTACGGGCACCTCAATCGAACATGGAACGGCCGGTACATTGCTGGTGGTGATCCTGACGAATGGTTCACAGACGAGAACAGCCAGTTTCCAAACGACATTCTAATAACCTGACTCTACGTTCAAAGAATGATCCATCGCGACCGCAATTGATTGGACGTTGTACAACCGCCCACCGTGGAACGCGACAACTCATCGGTTGCATTTGAGTTGCCAAGTCAAATTTACCGGAGTGGTCAGAACGGCGACCACGTGATTCATAGGCACTTCACCAACCAATGAAATCTCAAGACGACATCGATTCGGATATTTCTTCAGCGATCGAGCGTGACGACGCCGAAACGTTGCGGGATATCATTCGGTCGAACCTGATGATCGCTCATGAGAGTCTGGGTGGCTGGCTCACTATCGCATCGTATTGTGGCAAGCTATCTGCGTTGAAGGTGCTGCTGGAACTCAACGCAAACGTCAACTGGAAGAACGATGATGGCGAGACACCCTTCAGCTATGCGTGTGCGTACAACCAGTTCGAGTCCGCCAAAATACTTCACGAACACGGAGCGAACGTCAACAGCGTGCACGCATCGGGCTGCACGCCGCTTGACATTGCCGTTTGCCGGGCGAGTCCCGAATTTCGAGAATGGTTGAAGCGTGTTGGTGCGACTCGCAGTACAGATCACGACGAATGGCCGTGGCCTCCGCCAACGATCACTGCCGAAGATTGACGCGATCGGTGCTCAAGATCCGACGTACATACGGTAGAACGACGAGACTCAGGCAGACACGCTGCCAAGGAGATCCACAACGGGCCGCAGAGCCCTGCTGAGCGACTCAGGCGAGATCCTGGCGATCCTTTTTGGCGTGCAGCAGCGGCCGTGCGGGAGCGTCAGGGCTGGCAGGCCTTTTTCGTGCGTGTCACGTGAGTGAATCGTTCATGTTGACGATGTGATCGTTTTCGATGATCGCGTGAGTGATGCGTGGAGTTTTGGTTGGCTCAGCAAGGAACGATAACCAACCTTCTTCTGTTTGCAGTCGTCGATAGAACAGGTGGCTCGAGAAGCCAAAGAAGGATCGCCATCGCACTGTGCAATGAGCAGTGTGAAGAAGTTGCTGTGTCGATTCGGTCCTGACTTGATCCCATTGTGAGTGCTCGCCTTCGTGTCAGGTGCGTGAGCGTCATTGTGGCTCAGAATCCGATTGATCTTCTCACGTGACATGGCAGTAGTTCAGTGCCGATGTGACTCACTCGATCGGTTTACGTTTAGTGAAAGCATTTGTAGTAATCTTGTTGACCACGTTATAAGCCACGGGGTATATTTAGTACCTGCGTTTAACATGTGCCACTACGGCACCGAGAGCACAAGAATTACAAGGAAAGCTTGGAAGATGAAAACGAAGGGAAGTAACGACCAGAAGAAGCCGACCCGTTTAATGAAAGTCTTATTCACACCGGACGAACAGACATTCGTGAAACTCGTGGCGAGCATGAATAACATGCCGGCAAACCAGTACATGAGATCGATCGTTGTCGCTGAAGCGAAAAAGGACATCACGGCGATGGACGGAAAGATTAGCAAGCTGGTTAACTCTCTTTAAAATCCGGCTTTTAGAAAGCGGGCCATGAAGCTAGTGGCTAACGATTTACTTTCAATCCCCTGAACGTGAACCCAACGAGGCCAATTACTGAAAGCACCGATTGAAGAAGACAGCTTTTCTTGATTCATTCCCCTTGGACTCACTCATGCTGATCGTCTTGACCAGCAACGGTAACATTCGATTACCGAAGAGTTAGATCTGTTACCGCATCGATCGAAGCCACACTCGGGAACCGAGATCATCTTCGAGACTTGCGGTTCTTTGAACGCTCTGTCTGTTGAACAGATCTTTCAAAGAGGGAGGGTGTTGAAAAGAACAACTGTCTGAGTTTTTGTTTCTGATTCCACTTATCACACGTACTCTAACATGGAGAACATTTTCATTTCCTGGATGGAGAGGAATACCAACGTTGGTGACTCCATTGGTCTTTAGTCCGCTATCAACAGATTGATCACGTTGAACGTGATTCAATGTGTGGAGCCGGCTAAGGATTAGTTCAGAGATTGAAGCGATCATTTTTCTCCTTTTGTCTCTGGCTACCGCCAGAACCTCATTTTTTCACGATAGCCGGGGCTGGGCCGTTTTGCTCGGCCCCGGTTGTTTTTCGACGACCCACTCAGATCACCGCGAATTGAGAATATGACCTACCAATCCCTCTCGCCGCTGTGGCACCGCTATCTGCAGCGCGACTATCTCGGCAACCGCTCAGAGGATGTCGAGCCACTGGTGTCGTACAGGGACGATGTCGAGAACTGGGCTCGCACCTCGGAGAAGAGGACGCACGAGCACTGCCAGTCGCTGCTCCGTACCGTCGCCAACCCTCGCATGCTGAGTATCGCCCTCGACGACATCGGTCGCAGGAAAATCTTGGGCGACGACCCGCGAGTAGCCATTGCCAATTGGTATCCGTGGGAGTGGCTGCGTGACATCGAGAAGCGGATCCTCGACGGCAGCTTTCGACGCGGGAAGTTTACGAAGTACAAGATTCCCAAACCTGGCAAAGCGGGCTTCCGAACGATCGAGGTGCCGATGTCCGAAGCGCGGATCGTTGCACGCAATCTTTCGAACTTGTTGACGCCTCTGCTCGATCCTGATTTCTACGATCTGAGCATTGGGTTCCGACCCAAGCGGTCGCCCGCACATGGTGTGATGGCTGCCAAGTCGCTGATAAAGAATGGCATGCACCACATGGTCGCGTGCGACATCCGTGATGCCTTCGGCACGGTGCCCAAAAAACGACTGCTGCAAATCCTACGATCTCGGCTGCATCAGTCACCGGTGATGGGACTGATCGAAGAGCTGCTTGACCCGAAACGCAAGCTCGGAATTCCGCAGGGGCTTGCCATCTCGCCGATCTGTCTGAATTTATATATCGATCACTTTCTTGATCACTGGTGGGTCAAGAATTTCCCGGGCACGGTGCTCGTGCGATACGCTGACGATCTCGCGATTTTCTGTGAGACTCACGAGGCGGCGGTCGAATGCTACGAGGCACTCCGAAAACGCATCGAAGCGATCGGAATGAAGATCAAGGAGAGCCAGGACGACGCTGTTTACGACCTCGCATCAGGCGACCACGTGGACTGGATTGGTTTCCGCGTGCGGTGGGCCAATGGGAAGACGCGAGTCAGCTTGAGCGAATCGAGCTGGTGCAAGCTCGAAGCCAAACTGCTGGAGCATCAGTGCAAAAGCGATAATGGTGAGACACTGACGGTCAAAGATGTCGCATCCACCGGATTCCAATGGCTGGCACAAAAGGCCGTGGGCGTCTCGGCGGCTCAGGTGCCCGTTGTTGCAGAGCAGATTCGCCTGCTGGCCGACCAGTGTGGTTTGGACATGTCGCATTTCAGCGACGAGCAGGCTCAACTTGCGTGGCAGGCGGGCCAAAAAGTTGCCAAGCGTGCCCAGTTCGAAGTGTCGCAGTGGGTGCCACAACCGCTCGCTCTCGATTGATTCCGGTCGCGAAAAGTTTAATCCGCCGAGGAACGTACACGACGCGGCGTTCGGCGGCGTCACGATGGAAACCGTGAACGCTTTTGAACTTCACGTTTCCTATGGTAGTGCCCTACACGCCCTACACGCCCGTCACACGCCCACGCTCTGCCTCAAACCAAAAGCCCGCAAACTGCGAGTGATCGCAGCCAGCGGGCCGACAGCGTGAACTAGCCCTAATTGGCTACGACGAAGTCGAGACGCTCGAGTTCACCGCGCCGGAGCTGAGAGTCCGCGTGACCAAATACGCCAGTCCAGTCGACAAGACCAAAAGCGTCGTCAGCTCCGAGCGGCCCACTGGGCTGGTCGAAAGGGATCGTTTTGATGTTTCAATCGGTGTCGAAGTCGTCGCCTGGAAACACTTCTATCACCTGCCGTTTTATCGTCACCAGGACCTGTTCGCCGGCAGCGGCTGGACGCCCAGTCGCAGCACACTGGCGAACATCGAATCGGCGGTCGAATTCGCTCTGCGTCCGCTTGCCGAACACTTGCGTAACGTCTTGAAGCAGGACCAAACGGTCGGCTGTGACGACAAACGCACCCGCCGAGCCCGCCGCCGCCTCCTCAACAAGTCAACTAGGCGTCGCTAACTGGTTCTGGTGTACGGTTACGTCGAAGCGGCATCGCTGATCGCTTTTGCACCCGCAGAGCGAAGCTGAGCACTGCTTCAGGCCCCGTCAGGCCGGGCTCCTGACCACGGGAAGGCGAACGGGAGCAAAGAGCGACCCGGCCACGAGAAGCCCGCTGGAGGCCTCAGGGAGGCGAGGGATCGGCCCCATTGACGAGGAATGCACTTTCGGCCCATCAAGACGCTCACAGGGGCCGCCAGCGGCTCCTGGTGTCGCAGGACTGCCATGATGCTCGCCGAACCGCCGGCCCATCTCCATCCGTGCAGCGACTCGATGAGTATTTGAGTAGTGAAGCTCGATCAATCCGTCACATCGGCCTTTTCAGGCTTGACGCCTCCATGTTCGCCCAGGCCTCCTGATTCAGTGTCCAATCAAAAAGGGCACTCAATGTCCAGAACAGTTGCTCCGGGCTCGTTGAGTCCTTTGGAAATGGCGGTGAGTCGATCTCCACGGAGATCTCCTTAGGGTTTGTATCGGCTGATCCGCAACAACTGCTGTCGCGGGAACATACCGAGTAAGTCAATGAAGTGAGGGAAGTTGTCAGGTTGGTACAGGTCCATCCAAGGTACCTTCGCGACGTTCTTGAACACCTTGAAGATGTTAGCGTGTGTACACGAAGGTGTTTCGCCAATCGTCAGCGGGTTGTCGCCGCTCTTGCGGTTCAACCGAGGAAAGAGATCGTCAGTGGTTTTCGGGACCATCTGGATCCCGACATGGGACAGGTAAATCGATTGGGTGTGAGTGTTGAAGATCGGCAGCATCATCTGAACGGTCACCAAGGCGTCAAGCCAGTCGTGTGGGCCACGAGCCGAAGGGAGAAACGGCAACTCGTCGGTCGAGTCGAAGAAACGCCTCCAAAACACAAGCTTGCACGTCTTCCGGATCGCGAGTGACGGCTTGGTCAGTTCACAAAACACCTTGAACATCCGCCGAGAGAAACACCAAGGGCACACTCGGCAGTTCCCGCACAGCTTGGTGTACGGAGTGACGTGGAAGGTACTGGGCGGACAGTTCATGTTGTAGGCGTAATCCTTCGCCTTCGGCAGGTTGAACTGCGTCGCCTGGAAGTAATGCCCGCGTATCGCGTACTGCAAGGCCAACGTCGCATTGAGAGTGCTATCAACAAAGGTCAGCTCAGGATCAGTTACCAACGGGTCAGTAACGCACACCTTCGCGGTCTTGGCGAGAACCGGAAACTCCGGTTTAGAAAATATGTGCTTAATGGCCCCCTTCATAACGACAGGGGCAGTAGTGTCGAACGGCTTACGCATGGGAGCCTTCAGGGTTAGAGGAGTTGACGGGTAAGATTAGTGTACTCCATAACTTACAGTTATGGAGAGGTGGGCTCGTTAAGATGCCCGCATGCTCATCCGTGTTGGTATAGAGACGGTGGCAAACAAGGTCGAAAACCAGGCATCTTAAAAGCCGGATTTTAAACGACCTTCAGGACTCCGACGTTGACCGCCTGAAGGCTAGGTAATATGGCACGCCCCAAAAAAACGTGCCATCTTACCTAGCCTTCAGGCAAGATACTGTGGGTTGAAATCTAGAATCTAGAGGACCGGCTGACGCCGTCTCTATATTCTTGGGTGTGCGCATGGACTAACTTACGAGTCCAGCTCTCCATAACTATAAGTTATGGAGTACACTAATCTTACCGAAAGAAAGGGCAGGACCCGTGAAGGTAGGGTCCTGCCCGTCGAGGGTTAGCTCCGGCGTTTCACTATGTCGCTAACCCGTCATCGTCATAATCGCCAGGGGCGAGATGCGGGTACTGAACGCCGTGAGTTGAGTAGTGCTTTCCCGCCTCGACGTCGACGACCTCGCCGAGTGCGGCGACCGTGGGTCTTTGTTAAGGCGACCCAGTAGTCTCTCGGGATTAATGTGATGTCGTCGATGCCGCCCTCGTCGGTGTGACTCCAGACCAGACATTGGTTCGGACTGACGAGGCATCCAGGGGCCTCCAGTGCGACGGGAGTCGCGTGTTCGCTGGACGACGGATGACGATGACGACCACGCCATAATCCGTGACGACGTGCTGTCGAGATGCAGTCGCTCGACGATTGCCGTAGTTGATCAGCGAGTTGTTGCTGATGCATTAAAACTACCTTCGTTTAATGAGGGTTTGAAACGTCCATCAGGTTTGGACGGCGTAGCGTGACACGCTTGATTTCCGTGTCTGGCCAGTCGTCTTCGCCTGCGACACCCAATACCTATCGCAGGGGCGCAACACAAAGTGCCAAAATTTCCCCAGGGTGCTGTGCTGGCAAAGCTAAAGAGGCGGGTTAAAAGGCCTGCAATGGCTTCATATTGCCTATTTCCTTTAATTCTGATCGCGGACTTCGGATTGACGGATTAGTAGCAGTGCCGAAGCACCTGTGACGCAGTTGAGAGCTTCAGGGCCATGAATTGGCTCCAGTTGGCGGAATCGGCTGCCTTGGGGCAGTCTTAGTACGTAACCGTACACCAGAACCATGGTAGGCGCGGAGTTTAGCTTGGTGGGTTTTGTTTCGTTTCACTTGAGCGGAGAAAACCCATGTCCAAGTCCGAGACCGCCCGACTTTGGGACGAGCGTTTGCAGCGCTTTGATCTGTCTGGCACCACCGTCGCTGCATTCTGTGCCGCCGAGGCCGTTTCCCAGCCATCCTACTATTACTGGCGACGCAGACTGCGGGGGCTGGCCAGTAGAGCCCGATCAAAATCAAAGATTCCGCCCACTGCATTCCTGCCTGTCATGCTCGCTCCCAAAGTAGCCCAGCTCGAACAAGTCACCGAAGCCGAGCAAGCCACCAAGCCTGACGACCCGCCTCGTGTCTGCACTACCATCGAACTGCCCGGTGGGATTCGCATCCGAATCGAAGTTCCGACCGATCCGCAACACGATGCCAATTCAAATTCGGCCGGCGGCACGGAGGACCGGTCGTTATCGAACTGCCTACCGGAACGACAATCTATCTGTGTAGCGACCCGGTCGACTTCCGAAAAGGCTTCGACGGGCTGACCGGCATCGTCACTACGTCGCTCGGCAAGAACGTCACCGATGGATCGTTGTTCCTGTTTGTCAACCGAAAGCGGGATCGCATCAAGGCCTGTGGTGGGAAACCGGTGGGTTGACGCTTTGGTATCGCAGACTTCAACAGGGAAGGCGAACGGGAGCAAAGAGCGACCCGGCCACGAGAAGCCCACTGGAGGCCTCAGGGAGGCGATTGACGAGGAATGCACTTTCCGCCCCATCAGTACGCTCACAGGGGCCTCCAGTGGCTCCTGATGTCGCAGGACTGCCAAGACGCTCGCCGAACCGTCGGCAGATGGGCGTGCAGCGACGCATCAGCACCGCTGACAAAGTCAAGCTCGCCAAGCGAACGGAGCAGGTCTTCCCCGAGGGTGTGCCCACCGCAGACTGCCGCCTTTCCCACACCCGGGTGATGTGGCGACAGGAGAACGAACGAGCCGTGCTGGTCGCTTACGAGGTCTTCCGGTCGGGCAACCGATTCGGCAAGCCTGCCGGTGCGATCGGTCGTGGTGAATTCGGAATCGAAATCATCGTCGCATTGGCCTATCAAGTATTCTGCCTGGGATTGTCGATCGACAAGGCTTGTGCGGTCTTGTCGTTCTTTCAACAGTTGAAGCTTCGTAAGAGCCAAGCGGACGCCTTGCTCAATCAACTCGCTGCCGCGTGGGAAAGCGAGTTCGATCATCTCTGCACGTTGTTGGCCCCCAGCGCGGTGGTGCATACCGACGAGACCTCTTGGAGCATCAACAGCGTCTGGGCTTTCCTGAGTGACAAGTTGCCCGTGTTGTTTTACGGCGTTCACAAAGACGGCCAGACGCTCGGCAGGATTCTGGACAAGGGGACGTTCGCCGGAGTGTTGATCAGCGACGACGCGGCGGTGTACCAGAACTTTACCAAGTCCCAGACTTGTTGGGCTGACTTGATCCCCAAGCAGCCCGTTGATTTTTGCATAAAACGCCACATCAACTTTCGGGCGCTGATCACGCGGCGATCGCGTTCTTAAATTCGGTATGGATGCCAATTGGATGCGTCCATGGCTTCAAGAGCCGCACAGTAGGCGCCCAGTCTGCCCAACACACGCCAAACCGCGAGAAAGCTCGCTCGGCGAGCACCGCCAAGTACCTTGGTTTACCCGCACCGGTCAGTTTGCGCATGACCTGTCCCAAGTTGTGTGCTATCGCTGCGCTCATGTATCGCTTCTGCACCTTCTCGAGGCCGCGAAGCCAAGTACGACGAGCACCGCCGGTATCACATAAGTGAGCGAACGTGCGTTCGACTCGCTCACTGCGAAGACGCTGTAGTTTGCGGCCACGATTGCCTTTGGTATTTCGACGATTGCGTCGGTACGATGCTTCGCGTTCAGGAGTCTTGTCGGTCCAAGTTCGATGACCTTTTCGCTCCGGTTCAGGAATGTAAGTCCGCGCGTTGCATTTGTTCTGAAGGTCATCCAGTGCCTGTTCGCTGTGATAGCCTTTATCGGCAACCACTTCTTCCACTTCCAGGTCCGTACCAGCTTTCTTCAAGTTCACTTTTGCCGCATTCACCGTATCCAGGATCGTGCTCGTGTCGCCTCGATCACCGTGGTAAACCTCGGCTGAAACGATCACATTAGTTTTCAAGTCGACCGCGTTCTCGGCCTTGTATTTCAGGTGAAAACGCCCGTCTTTCATCTTCCCAATGCGGGAATCTGGATCGGTTGCGCTTTCCCAATGCTCGTTGCTGACCTTCTTCTTCGACTTGCGTCCCTTATCAAATCGCCGCAGTTCTTCGTCCGTAGGATTCGTCTTCCCGGTCTCTTCGGCGTACAGCTTCCGGAGGTACGCCTGCCAGTCATCACCATTGTCTTTTCGGACAATGCTTTTGAGTGATGCGTTGGCTTCTAAATCAGTCGCGTCGACGCCCAGCGTCTTGCCGGCCAACAGTCCGTGATCAGCAGTCGCCTTGAGTATCAATTCGAAAGCGAGATTGTGAATCTCCATCGGAAGTCGATCGCGAGTGAGCGACAACGTGCTGTGGTCCGGCGTGGGCTCGTCGGGTGAATAGCCAAGGAACTTGGATAGCGATCGGCTGCACGACGGCACGATCAAAGTAATCGATTTTGGTTTGGCAATGGCGGCAGATTCCGCCAAGTCCGCCGCCCGCGTCGCTGCTGGCACTGTTGGCTACATGTCGCCCGAGCAGGCACACGGAACCGGGCCGATCGATCATCGATCCGACATCTACTCTGCTGGCCGCATGTTGAAATATCTGCTGGCCAAAACACAGAATCTCTCAACCAGCAAGAGACAGGTTCGCGCCCTTGAGAAGCTCAAAGCCCTGGCCGAATGGATGACCCGCAAATCGCCGAGGGCCAGACCAAAGAACATCTCACTCGTGATTTCGCAGCTTGAGAAGATCCAACGCCCCTTGCTGCGTTCCAAGATCAGGCCGCTGCTCTACGCTGCTGCGTTTCTGGTCGTCGTAGCGCTGGGCGTCTCGGTGTTTCTCGCGAACAACCGCGATAGGGGCAATGGGATTGCTGCCCAATCTGCGGTCCAGGATGAAGTGACAAGACAGTTCGAGGCACGTCAGCAGCTGGCCGACGACGCTCTTGCAAAAGAGTGGAATACCGAGATTGCCCCTCGCCTGGAACGAGAAACTGCAGAGCTACGCTCTAACGTGAAAGCAACGCTGGATGCAATTCGCTTTGACCCGCCGGATCAAGGCGTTTCGAACGAATTGGGCTCACTCTTTTCGCCACTCCCCAATATGGTGGTGGCAACGGTCCCGCAGCCACCCACATACGATCAGGGAACGGACGAACTCGCCTACACCGTCCGATTGGCTCCCAATGAAGCCGCCTACCGAGCGAGCCTCCCGCGACTGAGACAAACCCTCGAGTCACTCGCAGTTGGTGACCCGCAAAAAACAACTGTTCGTCCGACACTACTTCGACCAGAGAACTCGGAAGATATCCCGGCGGTTTACTCGATACCGCAGATCGAAAGTGATCCGCGAACAGCAGGGACTCAGGGGATAGTCTCGCTGCTGATCGATTGGAACAGTGCTCAGACGTACCAAGTTTGGATGCACTACGTTGTTGATTTTGGCGCAGTTGAAGTACAGGGCACGGGATGGCAGTTCGTTAAACCGAAAAGCCAACATTGGCTTCAAATCGTTGCTGCTCAGGCAAATGATGAAGGACGGCCTATGGCATTTCCACTTTTGTCACGTCGGGTCGAGACGCAGTTTGTAGACAAATTCGGAGGCAAAGTCGACCTCGACGCGTGGGAATGGTTCGCTGACAATTATGTCAACTGGCAACTACCGCAGTCGTTTCAGAGAGGTGGGTTGCCCGCGGATCGCAATTTCAATGGTGTCCCGAACCTGCTCGTCTCCCCGGTCTATCAGCACCTGCCGCTTCCCGATGAACCGGTGCTCGTAAATGGATGGACTTTCGGTACGCCTCAAAATAAGACAAACAATTTCCGCGTCACGATTGCTCCCCTGAACATGATGCAAAGCACTTTCGCTGACACCACGAAGGCTCTCGTCTTCTCGCCCGTATCCACAAAGACGCGGAGGATTCCTGTTGATCCCAAGCTCTCGCGAGACATCACCACAGTGAAAGTGAGCACTCGCACAACCACGGCGAAGTAACTCAACGGTGGCATCGGCGGCATCTGGCGGATGCAGGACTCCGTTTCGGAGTACACATCGCCGCGATTGTGCTGGGTGTTTATTCCAATCCGCCATTCTCTGCGACGTCCTATTGGCGGCAAAGTTCCGAGCCCGACACTCGGAGCGGCAACATCGGCCTGCGGCCCGTCATTGAGCTGCCTGCCCGATAGCCGTTGCCCTCGGTGGCACCGGATTTCGCTAGATTTCAGGGCGATTTCCATTTTCTGCAGTCTCCGTGTTGCGCGCTTGAGATAGGTAGACACCCTGCCTTCAAACGCGATGCTCGATAGGCAGCACCGCACGTCGACCGGTCCACGCTTGAGGTCGTCAATCAGGGTGCTAGCTTCGCGAAACGATATGTCTTCGAGACGGTTGACGTTCAATCGTTCGCGAACCAGACCTGGGGGATCGACTTTTTGCACTCTGGTAATGGCGAAGATACTTGAAATATCAGATGGAATTTTCATTCCCTGGATGGGCGAAACCGCCGGTGCATCTGCGTTCCCAAAGTGGTCGCCAGTTCATGCCGGAACTAGAATGCCGCGGATACTACGCAATAGAATGATATTCGTTGCCGCTGCTGCATCACTCGTCACACGGGCCAGAGTGTGGGGCGAAAGTTCAACGCTCGATCTATCCGCAAGTCAGGCGGCCAGTCCAACCAGCAAGTTGGCTTTTTTATCACGTGACCAGCGGATAGATCGCAATTCGTACGCATGGCAATCCGCTACGCATAACGGGATCCAGGACTCGATCAGTCACGCTTACGCTGTCTGGGTCACGTCCGTCTCGGCAGATGGTCGCCTTTAATCGACCTTTTAAAATCCGGCTTTTAAACCGCTCTTCGATATGCCTGGCATAGACAGGCGGTAACCACACTTCTCGGCGATCAGACCAGCGGCACCGGGATCACTCAACAGCATTTCAGCAAACACGGCCGCCCGTGCTCGGCTTGCTTCAAGAGCAAGTTCCTCATCTGACAGCGTGTCAGGCGAAGCTTCCCGGTGCTCGCATTGCTCAAGCAGCCTGAGCATCGCCACACCCGAAGCGGCAAAAACATCGGCCTACCTCCCATCCTCCATCTGCCCTCATGGTAGCCCTCCCGGCATCGAAAACTCCGCTTTTCACGGCGTGTCTTGGCCTTAAGGAGTCAAGTTCGAATTCCGTGTTACGCCCTCGCGATAGGTATGAGTGTCAACGGCAGGAGCGGTTTGAAATGACTGGTCCGTACGCTACTGAAGCGACGCCGTACCCAAAAACCCCGTAGAAGAGATACATGATGAAAGAGAAACGTCAAAATCCAAGTTCAACGCCATCAGAACGTGAAGACCAATCGGCGCGGGCAGCACTCAGCAAAGACGTAGTCGTTCGCCGTTGGCGAAAAATCAAATCCAGTTTCCCCAAGATGAGCGAAGCTGAACGAGTTGACGAATTTCGGAGTTTCTGGGAGTTCGAACTCGAAGCCACGGAGCTGGACCCAGCGGCAGACTGCCTTTACAGCAGTACTCCCATCATGCGGGTGTTCACAATCAGCCACGATGAACTGGCAAAAGGCTATCTCAGCTTTAAAGGAGAGAAGCTCTCGACGCACGAAGAAACCATGGTCGCCGTGCAGGACGTGAAAGACTCCATCGCGGCGACGATTTGTCGTCTTGGCGGAGTCGTCAAAGAGGGCGACGGACCTGACTTTGGATACCTGCCATTAGACAAGCCATCCAGTCGCTTCCACGGATTCCAGGAAGGATTCGGGAGCGACGATCATCTGGTCGGCATGTTCTTCTCAGAAGTAAGTCGCACCGCAGCAATCCAGAAGGTGGCAGCTGAATGGGGCCAATATGGAGTCAGGTCCGAACCCTATCGCGAAGGAGGTGACGTGCACTACGCGAAAAAAGAAATTCGGAATTTCAATTTCGACAAGAAAGAATTTCGAAAACAGTTTGCCAAACTCTCCCATGAAGATCGATTGACCGCAATCGATGACCTGTCGGCGAAAGGCATTCAGTTTAAGAGCAAAGATCGAAAGACTCGTTTTGACTACACGACTCGCTCGATCCCTTTTGGCGAGGGAAAGAATTCACGCTGCTTCTCCTATGAATTCCAACTCGGACACTCGAAAAGAAGTGTTCCGCGAGAACACGAAAGACGTGACGGAGTCGGTCGCATCGAACGAACCTTGCTAGGCATTATCGCCAAACACGATGGATTTGTAACACGAATCCAACGCGATATCGCGACCCTCTCCAAACCATGCGTGAGACTTCAAGACTTCGAAAAGGCTTTTGGCCGCGGGACTATTCGTGTCCAATTTCCCAACGAAGCTGCGAGAAGGCGAGCCTCAGAGGAAGTGTTTGAAACCTTGGCCAGCGACGGGGTTCGTTTTGAATCGGAAGAAGGAGAAACGCTCTCCGTCGATGAGCAGATTGCCAAAGCACACCAAGAGCTTGCCTCCGAACGCAAGCAGCTAGATTCAGCTTGGAGTTCCATGAGAACGCGGCAAGAATTCCATCGGGACGGAGTAGCCGAATGCTTAGATGACGAAGCCCGGCTGAATCAACGAGAAATCGAGTTCAAGGAGTTTGAAAGTGAGGTAGCCGAACGCTTGGAAGAGTTAAGTCGTAAGCAGACGGATTCCAGCGACGGTGAATCGATGTGCGCGTAATCGAGCACGCGTCGTAATAGGATTGGTGAAGCGATCGATGCTAACGGCAAGAGCTCCACGAGCACCTCGCCTTCAAACGCGATGCTCGAGGGGCTATGCCGTACTTTTGAAAGGAGTACTGCCAGCACACCTTGAACCGGGCAGACGCCTGCAGTCGAACCGTCTGAGCGGCAGTCTCTGATAGCTGAAACGGAGCCTGCGATCCCCAAAGGGGTCGCAGGCTTTTGCTATTGCCCCGATCCCGGCCATGCAGAGCATTGACTCCGGCGACCAGCGGCGATGCAACAGTCGAAAGCGTGTCCAGTTACGCATGACAGGATCCCGGACTCGATCAGTCACGCGTACGCTGTCTGGGTCACGTCCGTCTCGGCAGACGGTCGCCTGCAATTGGCGTTTTAAAATCCGGCTTTTAAACCGCTCTTCGATCTGCCGGGCAGCCGAGATGGGAGCATCCCCAAGGGGCGTTGTTCACGAGCACCGAGAGGCAGCACGTCGGAACTCGGAGCAACACCGACCGCTTGGGTCTACCTTGAAGCAGGCGACAGCGATCAATCGTGAGCGTGTGCGGCACGGCAGCCACCGGTTCGCATGACTCGCTACACTGAGTGTGAAGTTCACCATTGCGAGGTTGCCCATGGGTTGGCGGCAGCAGTTCGTTTGGCAATAACTTCGATATTCTCACGCCAGTTCGACTGGCAAACTTCTCCAAGATTGGATTGATTCGATGAAACTGACTGACTTTTACAATGAAGTGTCACGCCGAGTGGACACTGACAAGACCGCTATCTCGGTTGCGGAAACAAAACGAGTGCTCAGCGAAGCGTTTATGGTGCTTGCTGGCATGGACGCAACGGAGTCAGCGGACACGATCTCCAAAGGGCTGACTACGGCCAAGAAGAAGCTTTCGAAGTAGTCGGATGTTTCGACTACGGATCTCGCAGCGAGCTGATCCATGAACGAAACAGATGTTCGCATCCACACAATCTTCGGGAACACCCTAACCACCGACGCCAGTACCAACAATGCCGCCGACGATCGCGGCGGTGGTATCGGCATCGCCGCCGCAGCGGATGATCGTTGTGACGGCCTGGCGAAAGTCCTTCGGGTGCGAGATCGAAGCGAATCTGACGCCCGCGGAGTTCATCGACGTGTTGAGACGATCGACGCTAGCGGAACGGCGGCCGGTGGAAAATGTGGCTCGGATCGCGAGGATGCTGGCGGGGGCTGACTTGGTCGTAACGTCGCGAGATGAAGATGGGACGCTGGTTGGCGTGTCGCGAGCGATCACCGATTTTGCATATTGCACCTATCTGTCGGACTTGGCAGTTGATGTGGCTCACCAGGGCCAGGGGATCGGTCGGGAGCTGATTCGCGTGACTCATGAGCACGTCGGGCTGGCCACTCGTTTGATTCTGTTGGCGGCTCCCGGAGCGGCCAGTTACTATCCGCATGTCGGCATGGAGCAGCACGATTCGTGTTCGATGATTCCTCCGCGGTAGGTTGTCGAGCGAGATTCGGGATGAATCGGACTTACGTCTATTTTTCCATATCGCTTAGTTGCAGATTCAACGCACCGACGGACATGCGGATTTCAATCAAAGAAATGGTAAGTGATCCGACCATCAGTACGAGACTGATCGCGAAGATGACTTTACCGAAGAAAACCAAGCCAGCAAACAGCAGCCCCATACATACTGTGCATGACAGGAGACTAGCGACGCCGAGAGTCTGCATGTCCCGAATCAAGTTCACGCGTCGGCGCAGGTTTTCGATTTGTGCCGCAGCTACTGGATCCGGTGTCTCTTGGTACTGTCGGTGCAGCGTGCGGATGACGGTTGCCAAGGCAAGGAACCGATTGGTATAGGCAAGCAAAAGCAGTGATATTGTTGAGAATAGCAACGCGGGAGTGGTGAGATCGATATTCATATTTTACCTTTCTAAGCCGATTATACGCCTCCTAGACGAAATAGCGATATCTGGCGCTGATCCGACCCATCAGTACAAAACGCCCACGGGGATTGCTCCTCCGCGGGCGTTTTGGATTTCGGTTCCCCTTTCGGCTTACAGTTCGACGGATTCGACTTCGCGGACGAAGCGGGATGCGTCGTTTTCCAGGAACGATGAGACAACGTTGAACACGGCGTCACTGAAGCCACCGATGTTCAGAATGTCGTCTCGCTCCGGTGCCTGGCTGGTTCCGTAGGGTTGGATGTCGATGCAGACGAGCTTTGGATCGGCGATGCCGTGTGCTCGCTGGGTCGTCTTGAACTTCTCCCATTGGGTCATCACGCCGGTTGAGCCGTTTTGGCCGTAACCAAAAGGACGTTCAGAGGTGATCCAGCTTTCGTTGTCGCTGACCAGAACGATGCCCGCGAAGGCTTGCTTGGCGTAACGCGTATTGGCTTCGACAAATGGCAACGAGCAATTCGTTCCTCCACCTCCGTACTTCGACAAGCGTGCTGACAGTGACAAGATCGAATCGCTTGGATCGACCTTGACCTTGTAAGCCTGCGTGTCGAATGGAATGACGACGCTGTCTGGGTTGCGACGCACGATCGCTGCTGCGAACAGTGCCGCAACATCAACGCATCGCATCTTCGACGTTCCTCCACGGCCTCGGCTACCCGTGACCGGACTCGACATCGAACCTGAAGTATCAAGTCCGATGATGACTGGTCCCGGTAGTGTTGGCACGTTTCCGCACGCGATCTCGGCAGCGTCATGCAACGCCGTCTTGATCTTGGCTGGAACCTCGTCCGATGCGTTCATGTAAGCCGCCAGAAACTGGTACGGGAACTGACGACTGCGAGCGATCGCGTCGCGGTCAGCCAGTTGGCCGGCCACGTAGTCGATCATATTGTGGTCGGACGCTCCGCGGCCGATTTCACCCACAGTACCGACCACGGAGTGTTCGGCCACACTGAACACGTCGTGACGCAAGAGCGTGTTGAGGTTCATTCGCAGTGCTTGCGCTCCCATTTGTCGGGCAATCGCCTTCCAAACCAACGGTCCCTTGGCTGCGTCGGCTAGCAAGTCCCATCGAACTTGCAAATCGCCGGCGATCAACGTTTGGGCTTCGGCCGTATCGGCTGCGCGGTAAGCGACCAACGACTGAACCGTCGAAGGCAGGTGGTCAGCTGTTGCTGGTGCCCACTTTTCGACTGGCTTGTCGGTCAACCATCCGAACAACGCTCGACGCGCGTCATCCTTCGGCGTTGGACGTGCCATTCTCAAGATGTCTCGCAGGCTTGGATCGTTTCCAATCGAAGCTGAGAGCAACTTGCCAACAGACGCGTCGTTCAGCCAACGTTGGAATGCACGCTGCAGCGAGGACGACAGGCCCCTGCGACCGAACTGTCCCGAACGAGTCATTTGGAAAACGGTGCGTAGAACGCGGCCGTTGTCCGCGACTCGGTCGAAGACTTGGTGCATGAGCTTGGTATCTCGCGTCGACAGTACGACCAACAACGCTGCCGGCATGTCCTTCATGTAAGCACGCTCACGTGAATAGACAGCCAGCTTTGCCAGGAACTCGTTGTCGTCAATCTCGTCGATCAGTTTTCGCATTGCGTCGAGTTGGTTTTGCGCGGACGCGTAGTAGACGTTGCCGAACGTGCCGGTCGCCGCCATTTGCGCGAGCGCGTGCTTCGCGGACGACTTGTACGCTGGGCCGCCGGCTTCGTTGACGACGGTCGCTCGTGGAAGAACGCTAGTGATGCTTTGGAAGAGAGACTTGTTGGCCATCGTGACCTCCTACGGAAATGCAGTGGAACCGGCACGCTGCTGGCTCCACGAAGTGAATCGAAGAACACACTCGACGAATGGGTGGACAGAGATCACGTCCGAATGTTGCCAAGCGGACGCGGCGGGATTTGAACTCGCTGAACCTTTCGGTCGTTGCCATGTACTCCGTACCGGCAGTCGAGTGTGTCTTGTCGCCGCGATGCATTCGCCCAACGAAGTCAGGGCAGAACGCTCGCGGCGTTTGGTTTGCCAGAAGGTTGTGATGCAAAAAACGCGATCGACGAAGTTGTGACCAGAGAATTTACGGCGCTCTACCACTGAGCTACGCCCCTGCGATCCCTGAAAAGCAGTTGGGGCGGTGGGAGTCGAACCCACGACATCCGGCTCCTGAAGCATGTACTCCGAATCGGCAGTCGATCGTGTGCGTTTACTATTTCGTTTTCTTCTTGGCAACTTTTCGCATTTGTTTCCAAAGGGAACGGCCGTTATCTCGGTCGAGCCGGACGAGTTGTTGCTGTCGCGTGTCGAAGGCGATCAGGTTTCCCTTGGGTCGCTTCGCATAGACGAATGGCAAGCAAACGGCGACGACTTTGTGCGGCTCACCGACTGCACGCGGCAGGTAGCGAGTCCGAACGGGTTCGTCGATTGGTAGCGAGATACCCGAGCAGCTCCAGAGGAAGGAGGGCAGTTCGATGATCTCGCTGAGGATGGTGATGTAGTCACCCTTGGCGATGTCTTCGCCTGCGATCCTGGCCGCGACGGTTGTCACGGTTTTCGATCGGCTTTCGGTTGTGGTTTTCATGTTTCCGTAGTCGTTGAAAGATTGAATTGTGCAGGTGTGTTCTCTGTCGGGCAGCGAGTTTGGATTACTCGCGGCCGGTCGTAATGGCGAAACAGGAATGTAAAACACGCATAGTTCGATCTCTCGAGACGATTGGGGAAAACGCGACTAACGAAGTGGTTGAATCAGAATCACTTCGATGCTCTATCCAATTGAGCTACGGCACCGCTTGGCAATGCCGGCGGGAATCGAACCCGCAACCTCCGAATTAAGATGTACTCCGAAACGGCAGTTAGTCGTGTACGATGGGCGACGAAGTTTTTGGCCGGAGGTTTCTTTCTGAGCTACCGGCGTTCCTTGCGGATACCGAGCGGGGCTTGAACCCGCGGCCTCGTCGATCGCTCGACGCGCTCTACCTATGTACTCCGAACCGGCAGTCGCCTTGTTCTGGTGTTGTTTGTAAAAACAATTGACGAAGTTTGTTAATCAGACGTTTCGATGCTCTACCAACTGAGCTACGAAGCGAACGCAAGGTTCACTTCGGTGGGACTCGAACCCACGACAGTCGAGGTGATGTAGTCCAATTGGGCAGTCAATCGTGTGCGGGTGGCGACGAAGTTTTGGCCAGACGTTTTTACTGAGCTACTCGCGAACACTTGTCCGCTGGCGGGGATCGAACCCGGCACACTCCGAGAACATTCGATCTCGGCTCTGGTTCAGAGCCGAGTAACTCGCCCAGGAATCGAACCTGGTCCGACAGTTTCGAAGACTGCCATGCTGTCCAGCACACCCGCGAGTCGTTTGATTGTCTTCATCATTCATAGTCACAAGAGCCGACGACTGGGTTCGCACCAGCATGGGTCACGCCAAAAAAAAACGACAGCCAAGAGCGGTGCCTTTCTACATCGAGCCACGTCGGCTGGCTTTGTTTCCATCAGTAGCCCGACCAGGAATCGAACCCGGAACTTCTGGTTAGAAGCCAGAGATGATGTCCGTTTCACCATCGAGCCGTTTCAAACAAGCGGAAGGCGAGGGAGTCGAACCCTCATCACCCGAAGGTGGCACGCGTTAGCAGCGCGGCCCGGCAAACCGTATCCGGCTGCCTTCCGCTTCTGAGTAAGGGAGTCAGGGAGATGGGGAGTCTAGAAGTCAAAGTGAATCGTGCACGGTTTCTCCCAGACTCCCTGTCTCCCACACTCCCCATCTTTGAAAGTGATCATGTATGGAATCGAACCATCTGTCTCCTGCTTGTCACGCAGGCGTCTTAGCCCGCTGGACCACGCGATCGTGTTTTATGACCGAGGTGGGAGTCGAACCCACAAAGTCACGAGGCTCTCGACCTCGTCGCTTTGCCAGTTTGCGTACCCGGCCGAATGAAGTAGCGGATCCGGGGTCGCACCCGGCGGTCCTGGCTTATGAGGCCGGGCTGAGCTCTGGCCCATCCGCGTTGTTGTCGCATTGAAGTAGCGGGTTCGGGGGTCGCACCCGACGGTCCAGGCTTATGAGGCCCGGATGAGCCTGGCTCACCCGCATCGTTGTTCGCATTTGATGGGTGACCAAAGCAATCGTCTCGCTTTTGGTATCATGGATCGAAACCTTTCGGACAAACTCGATGATCACTGCCCTGTTGTTTCTGTTTCTCGTCGTCGGTGCACTTCTCATTGGCTTGAGTCTTCCGTTCGTTTATGGCAAAGTCCCACCGAATCGTTGGTATGGCTTTCGCGTGCGTCGTACGTTAAGCAACCCAAACATCTGGTACCCGGCGAACGTGTACGTTGCTTGGCAAATGATCTGGGTCGGTGTCGCAGGAATCGTTGTTTCTGCTGGCGCGTTCTTGATTCCCAATTTGGATTTGGGCGTCTACGCTGGCATCGTTGGGGCTACCTATGGAATTGGCGTTGTCGTCATGCTTGTTCGCTCGTTCTTGTACCTTGGAAAGTTGCCGGCTGCATGACGAGTTGGCGAAGTACTGAGGGCGGGAGTCGAACCCGCAAGCACTTGTTCCTAAGACAAGCGGTTCACTACCGTGGCCCTTGCCTTCATCCTCCCACTTGGTAGGCGGCAGGCCTTGCTTCCGGCCGGGTGACTTCCGTATTGCGTGATCGCGACGCAGTGACGTGAGCGGGAATCGAACCCGCGGACTTCTGGATGAAAACCAGACGATTCTGCCATCAGAATCTACCACGCCGTTCTGTTGCTTCGATCGAAGCGAGTACCGCATAGGAGTTTCGATCTCCTTCCTGCTGCCTGAGAAGCAGCCGACCTAGCCAGTAGTCGAATGCGGCGTTCTTGAAAGCGATGGCAACGGGAGTCGAACCCGCAGCGACTTGATAGACAATCAAGCTTCCTTCCCAGAGGAAATTGCCACCGAAAATGTTCACGCGAGGGTGACCAACCGGAATTGAACCGGCGACAAACTCATACACAGTGAGTCTCTGGAAACCAACACCAGATCTGGCCACAGCACCGGAGACTGGAATCGAACCAATGAACTCGCCTGTCCAATCGTTACTGGGCAGAGCGAGGTGCTGCGACCAACAACTGCTACTCCGGCGTACATCAAACTTGCAAAGCACTCCGTCCGGGAATTGAACCCAACCTGCGAGCTTCAAAGGCTCACGTCGCGACTACGCGCCGGAGAGAGAGTTTTTCAGAACAAAAGAGAGTCCTGCGGGAGTCGAGCCCACCTAGCCGGATTGGAAGTCCGGAACCTTTGCCGCTCGGCCAAGGACACATGAGTCGCCGGACACTCGGTGGCCGTCCATTCTAGAACCGACCACGGAGTGTTCGGCGACAGTCAAGCTCCGGCGGATGGACTCGAACCATCACTCGTCTCCTTAACAGGGAGCCGCCTTACCATTGGGCCACACCGGATTCTGCAAAGCGCCCAGTGGGAGTCGAACCCACACTTCCGCGTAGAGTAGATGGCCAAGTCCGCGTTAAGTTCGCGGAACATCAACCACCCCTCTCCGAACCGTACGTGCAGCTTTCACCGCATACGGCTCTCCAAACACAGCTACGTCGGTTGGGCTTTGAAGTCGTAAGCAAGATCGGTCAGGCGTATGCCATCGTAGTCACCGTTATGGATCTTCTGATGGCATGGAGCACAGACTGGAATCTGCTTTCGATTCAGTGCCCGCATTACGGATCGAAAACCGGTTGGCTTTCGATCACCCATCTTGCGAATGTGTCGAACGTGGTGCATTTCCACGTTTTCTTCACACCCGCAGATGAGACAAGGAAATCCAAGTTTAGATTTGCCTCGCAGCGTAACATGCCAGCCCAAAATATCTTTGGGTTCCGGGTTTACCATGAACGCGTTCGTGTTTTTTCGCCAGTCTGTGTTTTCCGCGAACTGAAGTTCGCGAAACTTCCCATTGGAAAGCTGCCAACGAAAGCACAAGTTTTGTCCATGTTTCCGGAAGACATTTCCGACTGTCATCCGATACTTATGCGCGAGAGTCATCGCAAGTGAGTGTCGCAGGATGTACTGGACGCGTGTTAGCGAAGCGAAGTTATGCACGAACCGATAATAGTTCAACAGACCGCGATTGATGCTGTTGAACAGGTTCAGTATTTGATCCGCATCGAGCAGCGTCCATCCAGACTTGGATGTTGGGTATCCAGTTTTGGAACAGAACCCTTTCTGATGAAGTCTCTCGACCAATTTGCTGGTCGGGGCCTTCATCACGGGGTTCCATCCGGTTACCCGCTTTCGGTAGCGTCGGCCACTTGATGACCGGCAACTTCCGATTTTGGCTTCCTGGGTTTTCGATCCCCCTATCGTCAATCGGGTCCCGAGGAAAAACGCTTCCTCGGTCCTGGCGTGTCGAATATGGGTCTTCTCCATGCTCAACTCCAAATGAAGAGTATCCTTCAAGAAGGATTTAACCTCATCCCTCATTGAAACGGCCAGAGATTGTGGACCGATGATTCCGAGAATCCAGTCATCCGCGTACCTGAGATAGTTGATCCGAACAAAATCCGGATCGTCAATCACTTTGGACGGCAATGATCGAAGTCGCTTTGTAAGCTCGTCGATTTCAGATGTCCGTTGCCCTTCGCTCTTTTTCAGCAAGCGTTGCCGCTTCTTGGCAACCTGCATATACTCTGGATTATGTTTGCGGCGCTGGCCTCGTTCATGCCGCCTTTTCAATACCTCGACAAAACAGTCGAGTTCATGAAGATAGACGTTGGCAAGAATGGGGCTGCAAATACTTCCCTGTGGCGAACCAAGGAGCGATGGATATCGTTCCCGTTTCCACAGATAACCTGCTCGGAGGGCTTTCCAAATCAGGTTGATGAAGCGTTCATCCGCAATCTTTTTCCGGAGCAACGAAATCAGGACATGGTGATCAATTTCATCAAAGCAAGACTTGATGTCTCCTTCGATGATCCAGGTCACCCCTCTCCATTTACCGCCGAATTCCCGCAACGCCGTATGGCAACCTCGATTGGGTCGGAATCCATGACTGCAATCCAGGAAATAGGCACCGTGGGGGCTATCGTAGATCGCTTCGAGGATCATATGAATGGCCTCTTGGACGATCTTGTCCCTCGGTGATGGAATCCCGAGTGGTCTCATCTTGCCGTTGGCTTTCGGGATATAATCCCGTCGCGCTGGCTTGAATTGAAAACTCTCATCTCGCAGTTGCCGTATGATGCCACCAAGGGCTGCATATGAAAAACCGTCGAGTGTGATTCCGTCCGTTCCCGCAGTCATGTTTCCCGGACTGGAGCGAATCTTTTCGTAGGCAACCTCATACAGGTCAGACCTGTAGAGGAGTCGGTAAAGATCCGAGTTCAACCAATCGCGATCGACATTTCGCTTGCGTAGTGCTTCTAATCGTTCGAGAGCTTGTGTTTCCATACGGAACATCCCCGTCGTTGAAGCCCTGTGTTCTGTTCCCCTTCGTTTGAGGTCCGACCCCAAACTACTATGGGAACTCCGTCACCTTAGGTGTTGCCACCCTTAGGCGATCCCCGGGTTACGTAACCGCTTCGGTCTGTACGTAGGGCCTCCGTTCGTTTCTTGTCCCTCTCATTGAGGGTCCGTCTCGATGGGAAGTTCGCGTGATAGCCACGACTTATCCCGCGACATCGAAAATTCGGGTTTCAACATCATTCCCGATAGGCAGCCTGGGCCTCAGGAAACTAGAGTTCAGGCAGTTCAGCTTTACCCATATACAGCCTAGCTGGCACACTTCTCGGTCGTTAATGTTCAACCTCACGTGCCTTTTAGACAACATGCTACTGTCCCCCCGATCCTTTCGAGCGAAGGTAAGTTGCTGCTTTATCCGCGTTCTTCCAGCGGAGCCAACCATCGTTGGCAAAAACAGTTACGCATCTCCGGGCGCACCATGGCAAGGCAGCAGGCTACCGCTACATCATGGGCGCAAAATTGCATCACAACCAAATTGTCAAAGATCAATACGCCGAAGCGTTCAAGAGCACCGAGCCGGAATCGAACCCGCATCACCTCGCTCGCGACGGAGGAGTCTTGCAGTTAGACAATCAGTGCTTGTTTCAGAATGTCTCAAGTGGGATCGGTGAGAATCAAACTCACATTGCTCGGATTAGGAGTCCGATGTATTACCTTGTCTGCCACAATCCCATGTGTCGTCGTTGTTGTTTCGTTTCAGTCGGCGTGGCGGGAATTGAACCCGCGACCGTCGCCTTATAAGGACGCCGCTCTCACCCCTGAGCTACACGCCGATGCGTAGCCAATGGGGCCGAAGGGAGTTGAACCCTCACCGAACGGATTAAAAGTCCGTCATGCTGCCAGTTACACCACAGCCCCGCTTTTTCAGTCACGGCTATGCGTTTCAATCGCAGTACAGGCAGCATGCTGGTTCTCCTTTCGTGTTGTTGTCGTCAGTGGTAGCCCCGAGGATCGAACTCAGCGTGACCCGCGCATCAGTCGGATTTGGGCGACCAGCCCTCGACTACCATGTTGTCGTTTCAAAAGTCGGACACCTCGGAGTCGAACCGCCCCGTGGCGGAGCCACCCACAAATGAAAACCGTCTCCTGGTCCCCAACCAGGCGTGCTTCCATCTGCACCTGTATCCGATGTTGTGTTGCTTCCATCGCCGCAGCGTTTGCTGTCGGCGCATATATTCCTTGTCAGTGGGCCGGGAGGCGCTCGAATCCTCGTCTGCGGTTCTTCAGACCGCCGCTAGACCGTCTCAGCTACCAGCCCAAATTGGGTTCGTTGTTGGGGGTGCCCGTTCGATGCAGGCACGAAAAAAGGCTCAGGTGTCTGCGTAACACCGAGCCTTCATGAAGAAGTCGTTCGCTAATGAAAGCGAGTGTCACATCAGACGCGGATACGCCGGGGCATTATTGATATTCAGCGGTTGCCCGCCGAACGCATTGCCTTCGTATCTCTGTTCGAGTCGACTGGATTGAATATTTGATAACATCAGAAAGCTCGTTACTCGCTCGTGGCGTGAATGTGACTTGTGTGTTCGAAGAGATAGACTATCTCGCGGCCGGATGGTTCACCAAAATGACAGATTCCGTAAAAACAATCTCCGCGACATGGCCTCGAATGGACTTGGAACACTGACAATTCGACAAAGTACTCGTTGCCATGGGCTGGGCGCCGTGGTGAAAGCACATGCCTTGAGCGTTTGCCAATGGAGTGTCGCGGACGGGCCGATCGCCGGATAACAGATTGACGCTAGCGCATGCGTCGATCGGAATATTTGGGAGCCAGCGTGTGAACTGGTGAACCATCACGCCCGTCGCGATGCTGGCTGCGTAGATCGTGCTTCGCGACGTGCAGCTTCCTTGCTGAAGGGATTGCCGAGCTCGGGCGCCGAACTCACTGGCCGCTACGGAAGAATGGCGTGTGGTGATGGCTAGTCGAGCGGTGTTGCGGAGCTGAGTTGAAATGATGCCTCGTTTCGATCCCGTGCGAATGTGAAGTAGCGTATGGCTCTGAACGGCACATGCATGCTGACCAACAGCCTGAGCTGGTATTCAGTACTGTGTAAAGCGAACCGGGAGGCCTCTGAATGGCGAGATGCCGTGTTGCACCGGGTCATGCACTGGCATTGGAGCTTCGTGCGGAATGCTGGCAACGACTGGCCGCGAAACGGCCACCTCTTGATGAAAGAGCTGGAGAATGACTCGCGTGGCATATCGCTTCTCAATCTCACGAGCGGCTCCCAACGCAAAAGCGGGCAGACTGATGTTGCCTCGACTCTCGATCTGAAACGCTAGTGGCGTTTCTCCGGACGGAGACTTCCTAAAATTCACACGTGAATACGAAAAGTTGGAAACGATCTTTCCGCTCTCGGTGAAGATGGTTGTTTGTTCAATCGCATCCGATTCGTTTCGTGGTACCGGTCCGTCATCAAAATGAATCACCACGGTTTCAAAAGCGATTGGAAAGGGGTTCAGGTTGCCAAGTTCGAGATTGAGAAACAGGGAATACGTCAGTTCGGAGGTCGGCTCCGTTCCCAGTCCCGGTGAAGTGAAGGGCGAAATGGGATCAGGATGGCTAACGCCAGAGCTGAACGGATCCGGGCTAGGTAGTTGCACGGTCGACGGATGCAGAAAACGCTGACCGGAGGCTTGGATGACTTCCACAAAAATACTGGCGTGGGCATCGATCGGCCATGGCGGATCGGGTCGCTTGCGAGGTTCTGGGGATTTGTTAATCGCGATCATCGGTCTTCCTGGTCATTTCCACTGGGTGTGTGCCTGATTCAATGATAGATCAGTCAGTGCGTCGGGCCAACCAGATCGCTCCATCCACGGTCTGGCGACGGTTCTCGAACAAAGCACCCCGCTAGAGGAAAGTAGCCCGTTGTTCCCTTCACGACCAGAATCTCGTAACTACTACGCGATAGCTCGACAGCATCGTCGCTGTTGCTGCGTTACTCGGTCCGCAGTCCGCAGTCCGCAGTCCGCAGTCCGCAGTCCGCAGTGCAAAGACAAAGTTCAACGCGACAGCTATCCGCAAGTCAGGCGGCCAGTCAAACCAGCAAGTTGGCTTTTTCATCACGTGACCAGCGGATGGACCGCAAATCGATACGCATGACGGAATCCAGGAATCGATCCGTCACTGTTCCGCGGTCTGGGGCACCTCCATCTCGGCAGGCGGTCGCCTGCAACCGGTGGTTTAAAATCCGGATTTTAAACCGCGATTCGATCTGCCTGGCAGCGGAGAAGGGAGCTTCCCCACGGTGCGTTGTTCACGAGCACCGAGAGGTAGCAAGGCGGAACTCGTATCGGTGCCACTGCGGCAGAGACCGGCAAGATCGATGCGGAAAACTGGAGATGCAGACGATTGGCGATAGTTGCCGAGAGTATTCAAAAGGCTGATTCGGACGACGAACGTCTGGAGTACGTCGCGGGACAATCATGGCGACTTCGATAGCAACCTGGGCGGATGCCTCTCTCGCCAAGAGATGCACCGGTCGAATCGGAACGGGTCGAGGAGCCCTTGCTTGCCAAGCTGCTTAGGCCAGGGGGAATCGGGCCCAACGATTGGCAACAGATGGCCAAGGACTCGACGACGATGACGGCGAAGACGACGAGTTCATTTTCGTGGCAATGCGGAACGTTTTTCACATCGGATACCTGGCAGGGCTCAGCGCACGCGACCGAGAGTGACCAACCAAACTTCTCCGCGATCAGACCAGCGGCACCGAGAACAATCAACAGCATTTCAGCAAACGCGGCCGCCCGATCACTCATCCAGTTCGCGACGATCTTGCTGTAGTCGTTCGTGTTGTGCGTCAACCAGATGCGAGTGATTGACTGCGGCTTGTCCGGTTCCTCAGCGGCAACAGTCGACGCGATGGCGAGCAGGGATAATGGGATGAGCAGAAGTTGTATCATGAGCAGCGTCCTTAGTCAGGGTGGCCTGCATTATGACTGACTTGCATCCGATTTCGCAGACGACCTTTGGAGTCCGCTGCTTTCGCTAATCGCGACGGTCGTGACAGTTCAAGCTGACCGAGTGCATGCTCGCTGCCACCGACGCGACACACTCCTCAGGCATGACGGCACCGAGTGCCGGAGCAATACCGCCTTCAAATCCGGAACTGAAAGCCCGCCCCATCGTCCGGCGTCCTCCCTAGCTGCTTTTCTTTGCAGACTCTGTTACCCTTCGGGGGACGAGAACCACGACGGTCTCACTCCACTGACGGGGGAAGAGATGAGCGAGAAACTGAGCGATTACTTGATGACGGCAGAGGCGGCAGAATTCCTGGGCGTCTCGCAGAACACGCTGCGGGCCTGGGCCAAGCAGGGAAAGATTGCAGTGCAGGTCAATCCGGTGAACAACTACCGGCTGTTTCGTCGCAAGGACCTGCAGGCATTCCTCGACTCAGTGGCCAGGCCGGTGACGCGGAAATCGAAATGATGGCAATCAAACGAAACACGGACGCAGGAAGCGACTGACTTATGAGCCAACAAAACCTCTCCTCCTTCATCTGGTCCGTCGCGGACCTGCTGCGGGGTGATTACAGGCAGTCCGAGTACGGGAAAGTTATCCTGCCGTTCACGGTACTGCGTCGACTGGACCGCGTATTGGCCCCAACTAAAGAGGCGGTCCTTAAGGAGAAACAGAAACGCGAGGACGCCGGAATCAATCCCGAACCGTTTATGCTGAAGAAGTCTGGCCTGCTGTTCTACAACACGTGTCCTAAAGACATAAAAGCGATAGTGGGCGATCAAGACAACATCGCTGAGAACCTGTTCGCCTACATTGATGCATTCTCCCCGGCGGTGCGGGACATCTTCGAGTGTTTTGATTTCCACACGCAGGTTCAGCGTCTCGACAAAGCCAACCTGCTGTACTTGGTCACCGAGAAGTTCGCCAACATCGACCTGCACCCTGAAGTCGTCAGCAATGAGCAGATGGGGACCGTATTCGAGGAACTGATCCGGAAGTTCGCCGAACTCTCTAACGAAACCGCCGGGGAACACTTCACGCCGCGAGAAGTCATCCGCCTGATGGTCAACCTGCTGTTCATCGAAGACGACGACGCCCTGACCAAGCCCGGCATTGTCCGTTCGCTGTACGATCCGACTGCCGGAACCGGCGGCATGTTATCGGTGGCCGAGGATCATCTGAGCGGTCAGAACCCGGATGCCCGACTGGTGATGTACGGTCAGGAACTTAATGGCGAGTCCTACGCCATCTGCAAAGCCGACATGCTGATCAAGGGTCAGGACATCAGCAACATCATCCACGGCAACACGTTGTCCGACGATGGCCTGCCGGGCAAGCAGTTTGACTACATGCTTTCCAATCCACCGTTTGGCGTCGAATGGAAAAAGATTCAGAAGGAAATCAAAAAGGAGCATGAGCAGGACGGCTTCAACGGTCGCTTCGGCCCCGGACTGCCGCGAGTCAGCGATGGTTCGCTGCTGTTCCTGATGCATCTGATTTCCAAGATGCGCTCCACCAAAGACGGAGGCAGTCGCTTTGGCATTGTCCTGAACGGCTCGCCCCTGTTCACCGGCAACGCGGGCAGCGGGGAAAGCGAGATTCGCCGTTACGTGCTGGAGAACGATTTACTGGAAGCCATCATCGGCTTGCCGACCGACATGTTCTACAACACGGGCATCAGCACCTACATCTGGATCGTGACCAACCGCAAGCCCGCCCACCGCAAGGGCAAAGTGCAGTTGATCGACGCCAGTGCGATGTGGCAGAAGATGCGAAAGTCTCTCGGCAGCAAACGCAAGGAATTGAGCGACGAACACATTTCCGAGATCACACGTCTGTTCGGTAATGCCAAGAAGGTCACCAGCAAAGGCGTGCCGATCAGCCGCATCTTCAAGACTACCGACTTTGGCTACCAGACGATCACCGTCGAGCGACCGCTGCTTGATAAAGACGGCAAACCCGTTCTCGAAACGCGAGGCAAACGGAAAGGCCAGCCCAAGCCCGACTCGAAACTGCGAGACAGCGAAGAGGTTCCACTGGGCGAAGATGTGGACGAGTATTTCCAGCGAGAAGTCGTGCCGCACGTCCCCGACGCATGGATCGACCACGACAAGACGAAGATCGGCTACGAGATCCCGTTCAACCGTCATTTCTACGTGTTCAAACCGCCCCGCGAGTTGGATGAGATTGACACGGAATTGAAAGGGGTGACGGATCGGATCGTCGAAATGATCGGAGAGCTTTCGCAATGAGTTTTCGGCCCTACGACGAATACAAAGACAGCCGCGTTGATTGGCTTGGAGAAGTTCCATCGCACTGGGATGTTGCCGCCATCAAGCACATCGTTTCAACGCCGGTTACAGATGGGCCACACGAAACGCCCGAGTTTATCGACGAGGGAATCCCATTTGTTTCTGCGGAAGCCGTTTCATCAGGCGAAATCAATTTTGATAAGATTCGCGGCTTCATTTCTCAAACCGACCACGACCGTTATTGCCAAAAATACAAACCGGAAGTTGGCGATGTTTACATGGTCAAGTCGGGAGCGAGTACCGGCACCACTGCAATTGTTGAAGACGACCGCGAGTTTAGTATCTGGTCGCCGTTGGCCGCAATTCGCTGCGACGAGGAATCGTATCCAAGGTTCATTCTGAACTTTCTGCGTTCCCGCAACTTCCAAGAAGGCGTCACACTCAACTGGAGTTTTGGCACACAGCAAAACATCGGGATGAACGTGATTGAAAACTTGCAAATCACTCGCCCCCCTCTCGACGAGCAAAAGGCGATCTCGTCGTTCCTCGATGTGGAAACGTCGAAGATCGACGGTTTGGTGTCGGAGCAGCGTCGTTTGATTGAGTTGCTGAAGGAAAAGCGTCAGGCGGTCATCAGTCACGCGGTCACCAAAGGCCTGAACCCCAACGCCCCCATGAAACCATCCGGCATCCAATGGCTCGGCGATGTCCCGCAACATTGGGAGGTGCAGCGGATTAAGCACGCGATTGAAACGATTGAGCAAGGCTGGAGTCCTCAATGCGAGATCACGCCAGTTGAAGACGAATCGCAATGGGGTGTGTTGAAGGTCGGATGCGTAAATTACGGCAAGTTCCATGATCAGGAGAACAAAGCACTTCCGCCCGAACTTACACCCAAACCAGAACTGGGCATCGAGAAAGGTGACTTGCTGATCTCGCGGGCGAACACGATCGAACTTGTCGGCAGTGCAGCCGTTGCCGACAACGACTATCCCAACCTTATGCTCTGTGACAAGCTCTACCGCTTGCGAATGGAATCAACACGCTTTCTGCCCGAATTCCTATGTTTCTTTCTGACGTGCGAACTTGCTCGTGAGCCGATCGAACAGGGTGCAACAGGTGCGAGTCCTTCAATGAAGAACATTGCCCAGTCTGTGATAACAGAGTTGTTTTTCGCCGCTCCCGACGTCGCGGAACAGAACAAGATCGTTGAGTACGTCAAAACACAGACGGCGAGACTAAACTCACTCGAAGCGGAAGCCGAACGAGCCATCGAACTTCTCCAAGAACGCCGCACCGCCCTCATCTCCGCAGCCGTCACCGGCAAGATCGACGTTCGAGAATTTGCTTATCAGGAGATAGCATGAGCACCGCCTCGCCAAAGATCGCAGCACTCGAAGATTGGATTCGTGACAAGGAAGGTGAAACACTCGAATTCAAACGGGCCACCAATCGCTTCGACTTTGAGGAACTCGCGAAGTATTGCTCCGCTATGGCCAACGAAGGCGGTGGCAGAATCGTGCTAGGCGTGACGGATGAACGCCCGCGACAGATTGTTGGCTCGAAAGCGTTTGACCAACCCGAACGCACTCGCAAAGGACTGTGTGAACGCATCCCGTTGGCGATCGACTTCGAGGAAATCCACCATCCGGATTGTGCTGCCGAAAGCCGCGTGCTGGCCTTCTCGATTCCACCTCGACCGGTGGGCATTCCGATCAAATACGACGGCCGCTACTGGATGCGGAAGGAAGACAGCCTTGTTGAGATGTCCGAAGACCGGCTGCGTGCAATCTTTGCCGAAAGCGGACACGACTTTACGGCAGACGCAGTTTCCGGCCTGACACTGGATGACCTAAACGAATCTGCCGTCGAAGCGTTTCGCCAACGGTGGATGGCCAAAGCAGCGAAGGCAGAAGACTCGTTACTGGTGGAGCGGTTGCAGTCGCTCGGTCTGGGACAACTGCTCGAAGACGCCGAAGCGATTACCGATGGCAAACTGAACTACGCGTCATTGATTCTGTTCGGGAAACCGGCAGCGGTGACGAGGCGTTTGGCAGCGGCCGAAATCGTCTTTGAATATCGGTCAAGCGATGCGTCCGGACCGGCCCAAGATCGCAAAGAGTATCGTGAGGGTTTCTTTGGGTATTACGACGAACTGTGGTCGCGAATCAATCTGCGAAACGACAAGCAGGACTTTCAGGAAGGCTTGTTTGTCACGCCGATTTCGACGTTCAGCGAGCGTCCGGTGCGTGAAGCGATTCTGAACGCCGTCAGTCATCGGAACTACCAGCTCAGCGGCAGCATCTTCATCCGTCAGTTTCCGCGACGGTTGGAGATTGACAGTCCAGGTGGGCTGCCGGTCGGTATCACGCTGGAGAACATTCTCGACCGACAGAACCCGCGAAATCGCCGTGTGGCCGAGATACTGACTCGCTGCGGGTTGGTGGAACGATCCGGTCAGGGCATGAATCTGATCTTCGAGGAGCAGATCAAGCAGAGCAAACCGGTGCCGGACTTCGCTCGGACGGACCAGTATCAGGTCGGGCTGACGTTGCATGGAACCGTGCAGGATCCAGCTTTCGTGAGCTTTGTCGAAAAAGTGTCGAAAGAGACAACGGCTTTCTTCAACACGCACGACTGGCTGCTGATGTCAGCGGCGGCACGTGGTGAAAAGCTGCCGAAGGGATTTGAGAAACAGGTAGCTCGGCTAATTGACCTCGGCATTCTTGAACGAGGCAAGGGACAGACTCACATCCTGTCCCGGAAGTTCTACGAGTTTGTTGGGAAAACCGGTGCCTACACCCGGAAGAAGGGTCTGGACCGGGAGCATAACTTGGCTCTCCTAAAGAAACACATCGACGAGAACGCGACGGTTGGCTCAAAACTCGATGAACTCTGCCAGGTGATCCCATCATTGCCGCGAACTCACGTTCAGTCGCTGTTGCAGACACTGAAACGACGAGGGCTAGCCCATCCTCAAGGTCAGCGACGGGCAGGCGTTTGGTACCCCGGCCCAACTGCAGAGGATGGAGAACAGCATGACGCATAACGCCGCAAAAACGACGCAAAACGACGCAAAACGACGCAAAACGACGCAAAAACGGCGGTGAATTCCTTGCAAATCACGGTGGAATTGGTGTTTCAGGAAAGTGAGTGCGGTTTGATTGACGCAATACGAGATTCAAAATTGGAGCGTCGATGAGCCTCCACAACGAGATCAACTTCGAAAACGACATCTGCGATCACCTCGCGGCACACGGCTGGTTGTACGCAGAAAAAGACGCTGCCGACTACGATCGCAAGCTCGCTCTGTTTCCTGCCGATGTTTTGGCCTGGGTGCAAGTAACCGATCCCGATGCGTGGGCGACGCTGGCAATGAACCATGGTGCCTCTGTCGAAGCCATCCTCTTGAAACGGCTTCGCGACACGCTCGACAAGAGCGAAACCCTGCACGTCATCCGCAATGGGTTCGATGTGCTGGGGCTTCGCAAGCCGCTGCGGATGGCTCAGTTCAAACCGGCGTTGGCGATGAACCCGGACATCATGAAGCGGTACGCCGCCAACCGACTGCGAGTTGTTCGCCAGGTGCGTTACTCGCTGCACAACGAGAACAACATTGACCTAGTGCTGTTCCTGAACGGGATTCCGGTGGCCACTGTCGAGCTGAAGACCGACAACACCCAAAGCATCGACGACGCGGTCTACCAGTACAAGAAGGATCGCAACCCGCAGCCCAAAGGTCAGGCGGCGGAACCGCTGTTGTCGTTTCCTTCGGGTGCTCTGGTGCATTTCGCCGTCAGCAGCAGCCGGGTGAAGATGACGACCAAGCTGGCTGGCTTCGGTACCCACTTCCTGCCGTTTGATTTGGGCGACCACGGAGCGTCTGGCAATCCGCTCAATCCTGATGGCTACCGCACCTCGTATCTCTGGGAACAGGTTTGGGACCGTGACGGCTGGCTGGAAATCCTCGGTCGCTACATGGTGGCTGAAAAGGACGAGAAGAAGCAGATCACAAAGCTGATCTTTCCTCGCTACCACCAGCTCGATGCCACCCGCAAACTCCAGCAGGCTGTCTTGGCCGAAGGTGCTGGAGAGAAATACCTGATCCAGCATTCGGCAGGCTCCGGCAAGACCAATTCGATCGCGTGGTCCGCTCACTTTCTGGCTGATCTGCACGATGCCAATGACAAGAAGGTCTTCGATACCGTGCTGGTGGTTTCGGACCGCCGGGTGATCGACGGACAGCTTCAGGATGCCATTCGTGGGTTTGAAAGAACTGCCGGTGTCGTGGCGATTATCAAAGGCGACCAGGGCAGCAAGAGTGCCGAGCTGGCTGATGCTTTGTCCGGTGACAAGAAGATTGTCGTCTGCACGATCCAGACATTCCCGTTTGCGTTGCAGGCCGTGCGTGAACTGGCCGCGACGCAGGACAAACGATTTGCCGTGATCGCGGATGAAGCCCACAGCTCGCAGACTGGCGAAGCGGCGTCGAAACTGAAGATGTTGCTGTCTGCCGAAGAACAACAGGAACTCGAAGACGGCGGGGCAATCAGCAGCGAGGACATCCTGACCGCACAAATGGCCTCCCGTGCCGCTGATACCGGGATCACCTATGTCGCCTTCACCGCTACTCCGAAAGCGAAGACGCTGGAACTGTTCGGTCGTCGCCCTGATCCCACGCAACCACCGACCGAAGACAATCTCCCCGCCCCATTCCATGTCTATTCGATGCGGCAGGCGATCGAAGAAGGATTCATCCTGGACGTGCTGAAGAATTACACGACCTACAAGCTGGCATTCAAACTGGCCAACGCGGGCAAGGAATTCGACGACACCGAAGTCGAACACAGCACCGCCGTGAAGGGCCTGATGAATTGGGTCCGGCTGCACCCCTACAACATTGCCCAGAAAGTCCAGATCGTCGTCGAGCACTTCCGCGAAACCGTCGCTCCGTTGTTGGAAGGCCGAGCCAAAGCGATGGTGGTGACCAGCAGCCGACTGGAAGCGGTTCGGTGGCAATTGGCGATCAACAAGTACATCAAGGAGAAAGGCTACCCGCTGCAAACTCTCGTCGCGTTTTCTGGCGAAGTGAACGACAAGGAATCAGGCCCGGAACCATTCAAGGAAACCAGCACGGCGTTAAATTCGGACCTGAAGGGTCGCAACATCGCTGAGGCTTTCAAGGATGACCAATTCCAGATTCTGTTGGTCGCCAACAAATTCCAGACCGGATTCGATCAGCCACTGCTGTGCGGCATGTACGTCGATAAGCGACTGGCCGGGATTCAGGCCGTGCAGACTCTGTCCCGGCTCAACCGGTGTTATCCCGGCAAGGAAGATACTTACGTGCTCGACTTCGTGAATGAACCTGGGGAAGTCCTCGATGCGTTCAAAACGTATTTCACGACCGCCCAGCTTTCGGACGCCACCGACCCCAACATCATCCTCGACCTGCGGACGAAGCTGGATGCGTTGGGTTACTACGACGAATACGAAATTGACCGCGTCGTCGCAGTGGTGCTCGATCCGAATTCGAAACAGAAACAACTGGAGGCGGCGATCACGCCGGTTGCCGGTCGATTGCTGAATCGGTTTTCTGCGGCCAAGACGGCTCATGCGGAAGCCGTCGAACACAAGGACGAGAAAGCGATCCAGGCGGCCAAGGACGCGATGGATGCGTTGATTCTGTTTCGTGGCGACATCTCGACGTATCTGCGGGCCTACACGTTTCTGTCGCAGATCTTTGACTATGGCAACACGGACTTCGAGAAGCGGGCCATCTTCTTCAAGCACTTGGTCCGGCTATTGAAGTTTGGTCGCGAACGGGAAGGCGTGGATTTGTCGGAAGTCACACTCACTCACCACAAACTTAGCCATCACGGCAAGCAGAATCTCGGGCTGTCCGACAAAGACGCCCCCAAGCTGAACCCACTGACAGAAATCGGCAGCGGTACGGTCCGCGAAAAACAGACGGCCTATCTGACCGAGATCATTTCCAAACTGAATGAGATCTACGGAACAGACACGACCGACGGCGACCAGTTGTCTCACGCGACGACACTTAATGAGAAGATCCTGGAGTCAACGGTCCTACAGCAACAGGCAGTCAGCAACTCCAAAGAACAATTCGCGAACTCGCCAGATCTGACCAACGAGATTATGAATGCGATCATCGATGCGATGGATGTGCAGGTCGACCTGAGCAGCAAAGCATTGAACTCAGCCGAGATCCGCGAAAGCCTGAAAGGTCTGATGCTGAATCAACTGGGACTGTACGAAAAACTCAAATCCCGGGCGATCGGAGCGTAAGCCTGACAAGAACCGATAGAACAAGAGAAAGCCGAACACACTGGAGTTCCCATGCAACCTGAAGACCCTTCCAACCCACAGCACCGGCCTCCGCCCCAGTTTTTGACACGCCCCACGTCTCACGCTGATACGTTCCTGAAGTCGTCATTCTTTGAGCAACTGGTGGAACACGTTTTCATTTCCGAACTTCTGCAGGAAGTCTATTATCGCTTCGGCATGACCGTGGAAGTGCTGCGGTCGGAGATCGACGCATCTGGCTATGACGTTGTCTTCGAGTGCAATGGGGTTACCAGTGGTACGCCGACACGGTCCAAGTCAAGCAGCGAACGGTCACGCTGCCAGTAGTGACAACAGCCCAGAACGGTCCCAATACCCCGACCACTCAAAAGCAGTTTTATGACGAACGGGGTAACCTGACGTGGTCCATGGACGCCCGCGGGTTCATCACGCGAATGCTCTACGATCAAGTTCTCGGAGCGATGCTGCAGCAAATTGACGATGCCGACACCTCGTTGCTCTCCGGCGTGCCAGCGGGCTGGAGCACACCGAGCGGCGGTGGAAAACACTTGATTTCTGATTACGAGATCGATTCACGGGGACGCACGACCCAGCAACTGGGTCCTGTTCACACCATCGACATCGGCGGCACGGCTACTGCGGTGCGACGTGCCCACTGGACGGTTTACAAAGATGCTGAGCACGCGACCTGGACCGCCAGCGGCTACGCCACCGGAACGGCACCTGCTTACACCTACACGCTGATCAACCCGGGCAATATCCAGCAACGGGATGCACGCGGGAATATTCTGGAGCAGATCCAAGTGCCGCGTGGATCAACCTCGGGCCGTCTGCAGCCCACCGATACGTTCTCGCAAGCGTCGTTCACGAGCTGGACCACTTGGCAATACACCGACTGCTGCCACGTCTCTTCGATGCGCGCCTATCACACCATCCCGGCCTCCGGCGAAGGAACCAGTGGGACCAACTACGACCAGACAACCTACGGCTACGATAGCCAGAAGCGGCAGAACCTGCAGATTTCCCCCGGCGGCACGATCAGCCAACGTGTTTATGACGTTCGCGACAACGTCATCGCGATCTTCGTGGGCACCAACGATACTGGGGCCACTGACTCGGACCCGACCGGCGGCGGTGCCTCGGGCAACAACATGGTCCAGCTCAGCGGCTCTGTCTTCGATCATGGCCATGACGGGGGCGACAACAACCTGACCAGCCAGATCGCTTACGTCGATGGCGTCAACACCCGCACCACCGCGTTCACCTACGACTGGCGCAACCGCCGGGTAGACACCAACGGGGAGCTCGATCTCTTCCTGCGAGTTACCTATGACAACCTGAACCGGGTGATCCAGTCCGACCGCTACGATACTTCCGCCAGCGGTAATCTGGTCTCTCGAAATGCGACCAAGTACGACAACCTGGGACGGGTTTACCAGTCCACCGGCTATGCAGTCGATCCCAACACGGGCACGCTCGGCAACCCGATCACCAGCAATACCTGGTTCGATGCGGTCGGCAACCCGGTCAAATCCATGCCGGGAGGTTCGAGCCGCTTTACCAAACAGGTCTTCGACAGCACGGGCTGGATGGTCCACTCGTATACCGGCTATGGCAACGACACGACCTATGCCGACGCCTTGAACGTCACCGGCGACGTGATCCTCTCGCAAACGGACATGGCTTACGACGATGCGGGAAACTCGATCCAATCCACCACACGGCAGCGCTACCACAATGCTTCGGCCGCCCAGACCGGTGAGTTGGGCTCGCCCTCGGCGACGCCGAATGCACGTGTTCAGTACTCAGCGAGCTACCCGGACGCCGTGGGCCGCATGATCGCCTCGGCTGAGTATGGAACCAACGGTGGCACCGCCCTGACCCGTTCGGCCACAATTCCCGCCAGCAGCGATACGATCCTGGTCTCCCGGCAAGTCTACGATAACGCGGGTCGACTGCGCGACAGTATCGACCCTGCCGGCAAGATTTCGCGGACCATTTACGATGCCGCCAGTCGTCAAATCGAGACGATCGATAACGTCGTCGATCCTCCGGCCAGTTCGAGCACCGGCACTGCTTGCACAGCATCGGATGATCAAAACCAAACCGTGCAGTTCACCTACACACCCGATGGTGATCTCAAAACACTCACCGCCGTCAACGCCTCCACCGGCAATCAGGTGACGCAGTACATCTACGGCACCACGCTTTCAGACAGCGCGATCGCCTCGAGCAGCCTGCTTCGTCGTGAGATCTACCCGGATTCAACCGGCACGTCCGATAGCGTCAGCTACACGTATAACCGCCAGTCGCAGCGGACCAGTCTCACCGACCAAAACGGTACGACCCGCCAGTACGACTTCGATGCCCTCGGTCGTCAGACGCAAGACCGAGTCACGACCTTAGGTGCAGGCGTCGACGGAACGATCCGCCGCGTGGAGCAAACCTACGACGTTCGCGGGAATGTCTCGGCGGTGACCTGTTATAATAACCCGTCGGTCGGCAGCGGATCGATCGAGAATCAAATCACCCGGCAGTTCGATGGGTTCGGACAAGTGACGAAAACGTTCCAGTCGCACAGCGGCGCGGTCAACCCCGCCTCGACACCCAGCGTGGGACGGTCGTACACCGATGGCAGCGGGAACGTGCTGCGTCCCACCGCCACGCTCTATCCCAACGGGCGAGAAGTCACGCTCGACTACGGCAGCAGTGGCTCGATCACCGATAAACTGAACCAGGTGTCCAGCCTGATCGATGATGATTCCACCGTCTTGGCTGCCTACGAATACCTGGGTTTTGGCACCTTCGTCCAACAGGACAGCACGCAGGCCGATCTCCGTTACACGCTGATCTCGCCAACCCTGTCGACCGACCCAGACACTGGCGACATCTACAGCGGTCTGGATCGCTTCGGTCGGGTAAAAGACGTTCGCTGGCGAGATGTCTCGGCAGGCACCGATCTATCCCGAATTGAATACGGCTACGACCGGGCCAGTAACCGCACGTGGCGAGAAAACCCGTCGGATCCCAATCGGGAACACGACTGGCTGTACGCATACGACGGACTCAACCGCCTGCAGTCCGCTCAACGTGGCCAGCTCAATGTCACGCACACCGCGATCACTTCGCTCGACTCCGCCCAATGCTGGACGCTCGATCCGACGGGTAACTGGAAAGAATTCCGTCAGGATAAGTGTTACCGACCGAATTGCGGTCGCACTTTTTGCCGAATTGTGACTGTAGGGATTTGAAGCCCGAAATGGTCCTTTTGCCGAATTGTTGAGAATTCTGGAGAGCGTGTTTCGGGGCTGTGCGATAGGAGCGACCGAGTCGAGGCTCGAACCTGTTGTGCTCGAACCTGTTGTGCTCGAACCTGTTGTGCTCGGAGCCGTGTGTGCTCGGAGCCGTGTGTGCTCAGCGCATTAAAAAAGTGCGATCGCTTGGGCAAAGCGGTCGCACTGATTGAAAGAGCTTTGGCTGGGGGCCGATGCGATTGACTGATTAGGCCGAAGACTTTCTTTGGCCGAGGTCGCTTTGGTATTGCACAAGCCAGTTGCTCAGGATGTCGACCGCCGGCAAGAAGTCGTGGCCCTGCGTCATCATCAGATCGATGTTGTTGTAGTTCTGGCCGCAGCTAAAACAATGAGCGAGATTGTTCTTCGGGTTCACGGTCGCTCGAAGTTCTTTGCACGATGGGCATTGGAAACGGAAGTAGCCGTCGCTTTGTTTCGCTATCGGACCGTGCTGGCCGAGCCGAACGATCGTCAGTTTCATCGGTAGATCGTTGCGGATCGCGCGGAGTAAGTCGTTCGTCATCTTCATAACAGAAGCCTGGAGTTAGAGGGAGGGGAGGGAGCATTTTTGGGTCTTAAAAATCTGTTAGGTCGACTTCGTTTTGCCAGTGCGGTTGAAGCAACACGCGATTGACCAAGTCGATATCGATCGTCGTTCCAGCGGCGGCTCGGACCGCTTCGAGCATCGACGCTAAGCACAGGTTGCGGCACTTGCGCAACACTCCATCGGCAGAGCGGATAATCAACTCCGTTGCTCCAGCAGTGAACGTGCTGTGCGCTAGACCGATCGAATCGAGTTCACGTTCGATAAACGCGCGCATCACATCGTCGTGCAACCGCTTGGTGATCACCGAATACGTCACCCGGCTTTTCAAATCCAGGTTGACCGCCAAGTCCAGATCGGCGAGCAACTCCGGCTGGCCGACCAGAATCAGGTTGTGATTCTTCGGGAAATCTTCCAAGAGGAGTCGTAGTCGGCGAAGGTTATCCATCGCCATCAGATGGGCATCGTCGATCACCGTGACGAGCATCTTGCCACTGCGATTGAGGCTGAAGGCTTGCTGGATCAGCTTGCGTTCGCACTTGAACGCCGAGCTTTCAAACTCAATCCGAAACGCTTCACAGAGGATTTTTACTGTATTGGTATAGGTGTGCAGTGTGCGTGCAACCGTGGCGACCAAGTACTCTTTCTCGGGAAGTCGTTTGAGCGATTCTTTGATCACGGATTTGCCGGTGCCGGGTCTGCCGACGACCAGACATAGGCCGCCTTGTTGGCTGTGGACTCGGAGCGTGTCATGGATTTCCTGCTGATGTTGTAGTAGTTGGATGTCGCGTAGCGCGAAGGGATTTTCGGACAAGCCGAAGTAAGAACGGATCATGGTGAGGTGGACTTTTGGAAAAAGAAGGAGTTGGATCACGGTGGATTGGCTGCCGGGCATTTATGAGTCTTTATGGCGTTTCATGCCGTTGGCGACGGCATCGAGCAACCGGGCCTTGCCGATGCGTCGATCGTTTTCGTAGACGACGACCACACCTTGGTGATGTCGCTCATGCCGCAGCGTGACCTTCTTGCCACGCAAGTCGATCGGAGTTTCGTAACGCTCGCCTTGGAAGCTGAACGTGTTGTCCTTTTTGACACTGCGAGTCGCCTCGGCGTAGAACAACTCGTCGGTATCCTCCGATGGCGAGAGAAATCGGATCCGAGAAAGATCCACACCAAAGCGATCAATCGGCTTCATACCGAGGGTCGTGTGTACAGTGGCGTTGTAGTCGTGTTCGACCCAGTGAGTGAACTGTTTGTTGAGAGCGTCGATCGAGGAGAGGTCGAGTTTGCGGATTAGAAATTGATCACGCACGCGACGAAAGAAGCGTTCGATTTTCCCTTTCGCGGCGGCGTCTCGAACGGCGGTGTGACGAAGGATGCAGCCCACGCGGGCGCAGATCAGCGTGATCTCTTGGCTGCAGTAGATCGAGCCGTTGTCAACGTATAGCTGTTCGGGCAAGCCTCGTTTGTAGAAGGCCGAGCGAAGCGCCTTGATCATCGAATCGGTGTTCTCTTCGAAGAAGAATTCGCCATGACAGAGCACACGACTGGCGTCATCGATCAGGCCAATCAGCTTGGCTTGCCGGCCACCGATGTGCGGTCCGAACATGGTATCGGCCTGCCAAAGTTGGTTGGCGTACTGCATGCTGAAGGCGAGTCGGCGTCGATTTTCGCCTGGATCGTCCTTGAGTAATTCGTACTCACGGACGAAGCGGCAGAACGTGGTCAGAGCGATCTGGCTAGCGTGCAGGAGTCCCTTTTCAATGCAGAACCGATAGACGGCTGACTTGGTGGGCGTCCTCTTGTGCCCCGTTTTCGCAGATACAAAGTGCGGCAGCGCGGTGTTGATCGCTTCGAGAACTTCTTCGGGCGTGACCTTGCGTGGCTTGCCTTTGTCGGCTCGCGGTGAAGCATTCATGCCGGTGATGCCGTCGTTTTTGTAGCGGTAGTACCACGTTTGGATGGTCCGCCAGGTGAACTGGTGTGGGTCTCCTTGGTCGTCCAGGAACGTCATCGCCGCGACGTTGTGGATTCTCTCGTGACGTGTTTTTCCGGGGGCGACTTCGATCGCTCCGAGGACTTTCATTTTGACGTAGATCGATGGTCGTTTCATGGACCGCTCCGCTGGTTTTTGACTTTTGATTGAACGAAATCGATTCATGAAATCGATTCGCAGGCGAGTCTAAGTGCGGTCGGCGGTGGATCTATCGTTGGGTTGTGTTGTCGAGCAGAAAAAAGAATTTCGCAAGCGTGAGCTACGATGGCAAATCGACCATCCGAGGCAGACGATGCTGGCCAGGATCGACAGGTTGCCGTGTGATCACGGACCGAATCGGCCTGCTGAGGTGCGGCCGCAGCGTGTCAGATGAAGAAGGTCTGCAGTGTGAGCTGGAAGGCGGCGATGGGATTGAGCGTGTGGCCAGCGAAGGCTTTGATCAGATGAGCGAGTGTGCTCTCAGCGGGCGTGTTGCTGGGCTGTGAGCTATCGATTTTTGGCGGCAGGCACATGGTCGACAGTGCGGTCCGAATCGCGGATTGTGCATCTTGCAATCGTTTCCAAATTCGATAGGGTGCCGAATCGCTCATGCTGCTATTGAGCTTTTTGAATGCCTTGCGTTTGTTGCCGGTCGCGGCGGCCTGGTTGAGGAATGCCCAGAGTTGCTCTGCACTGAGAAAGAGTCGTTTGACTTTGTCAGCAATCCACACGCTGAAGGTGCGTCCACATCCGGCGGCTTGATTTCGGTTGCTACAGAAGACCCTTCGTGCCCGGATAGATTTGTGGCGGAAGTTGTTCTCGTCGTATCCGCGCAAGGACCCATGGCGATTGAGTGCGCCGACTTTCTTGCAGTGGGGGCACTGGGTGAGCTTGAGCTCCAGCAGGAACTCATCACGTTCTGCTTGAGAGCGGAAGATTCTGGCTCGCACGGGCGCTGGCTTTTGAACTTGAAGTAGAAAAGTCCAGCAGGATAGTTGGTCGAGTCAGGGATTCGAATGATCGCGAACCGACTGCCTGAAAAGTGAGTCGGGGGGCGAGGGGAGAGGCGGGGTACGATTTAGTTGAAGGGGGCGGGTTGCGAGGCGCGGGGGGCAAGGCTCTGGTCTGCGGGCGGCGGGCTGCTGCCTACCGAATTACCGGTGTAAGAACAGTCCGTGACTACGACAACAATTCGGCAGGAAAAGACCGTAAAATGCGATCAGAGCGAGGTCGGTAACAGATAAGAACGGCGACGGCACCTGGGATTTCAATCAAACTCGTACTGCGAACGAAGTCAACGAGATCACCGACATCAGCAACACGCCGAGCGACATTTGGGCGACTCCCGTTTACGACAGGAACGGTAACACGACAACGAACCCACGACCTGATCTTGGAACCAACGCCACCATGACGGCGACGTTCGACGCGTGGAACCGGATGACGAAGCTGGTCGACGACTCCAGTTCAAACGTGCTACTGGAAAATCAGTTCGACGGCCGCAACTTCCGGATCGCTGCCAAAGAGTACACCTCGGGAACCCTCGCTCGGACGCGTGAGTACTACTTCACCGACGCCTGGCAGTGCGTGGAGGAACACGTCGACACCTCCAACACGCCACATCGACAATACGTGTGGGGGATGCGATACATTGATGATCTCGTACTCCGCGACCGTGACATCTCGCCGTCGGGAGGACTCTTGACCGAGCGACTGTATTACCTGGCCGATGCGAACTGGAACACGACGGCGGTGGTGAGTGATTCAGGTAGCGTGCAAGAACGCTACGAGTACGACCCGTACGGTAACCTGAGCGTCTTCGAGGCTAACTTCACGCCGCGTGCGGTTAGCAGCTAAGCACATCTGGGTAAGTATTTCGGTATAACTGGCAAGCTTTTTGCACCCATGTTGAGTTGGGAATCCTTTCTGATTTGCTAGCAAATGCTCGATGGTCGAGATTATGCGAAGCATCATGTTTCTCCCTGTTTCACGAACCGGGAGATTCAAATGGCACGCCCCTCTACAAAATTCGCACAAATTGGCTCAGTCGAGCAAAAACAGCAACTGACGGAAATGTGGAAAAGTCATCATTGCCACTATACGCGAGTTCGTGCGCACGCAATCTTACTCAGCGACCAACAGTACGAAATAAGTTCCCTTGTCGATATCTTTGGCGTGGATCGAGATTCGGTATCCAGTTGGATTGACAGATTTTCAGAAGGCGGCCCCGACGCACTTGAAGACTCCGAGCATCCCGGTGCGCCGCCGATACTCAACGCCTCAGAGCAGCAAACTCTCCGGCGACTACTTCGAAAATACCCGAATCGACCAGCCAAGGTGCTGAAAGAGCTGAAAGAAAAAACCGGCAAGGAAATCAAGCGACCCACTCTGCGAGAATACGCGAGGCGGTTTCGGCTGAGTTGGAAACGTTATCGTCGAAGTTTGCGGCAAAAACGGGATGAAAAGAAATTTCAATTGGCCAAGGAAGAGCTAGCCGAGTTTCTCGAAGAACCGGATTTGAACGTTGTTTACTTTGACGAGGCGGGTTTCTCGCTCAAAGGAGTTGTTCCCTACGGATGGCAACCGATCGGTCGACGCTACGAAATACCCGTAACCGGGGCACACGGCAGCAACGTTCAAGCGATTGGGTTTCAGGGTCAAGACGGTGAAACCCACACCTATCTCCACAAAGGCTACGTGAACAGCGAAATGGTGATTGCAATTTTCGATGATTATTGCCAAACAATCGACGGTCCAACTGTTGTGGTCCTTGACAATGCCTCAGTCCACACGAGCGGAGCATTTCAAACTCGCATGGAAGACTGGGCAGAGAAAGGACTCTACATCTACCATCTGCCGCCATACAGTCCAGAGCTGAATGCAATTGAAATGCTTTGGAAAAAACTCAAGTACCAACTGCTCCCCGCTGGCGCCTGGGAGCGCTTCAGTACACTGCTAAACACACTTACGAAAACACTCAATGAGTTTGGAGAAGTGTCGTATATGCCTACGCTTTTTAATTATGCCGAATAAATTCACCCGACGTGCTTACGCCGTTCACTACACGTACACTAGCCGGGAGTGGACGCCGGATGCCGGGCTGTATTACTTCAGGAATCGGTGGTACGACGCTCAACTGGGTCGGTTTAGCTCCAGAGATCCGATTGACCCGAAGGATGCGTTAGTTCGTTTTGACCGGTTGAAATTCGGGCGTGGTCGATTGATGAGCATCGACGAAGATGTTCAACGGCAACGCACGAATTTGTATCAGTACGTTGGCAGTGATCCGCTAGGCCAACTTGATCCCACAGGCCTATTCTTCGGCTGGGGCTATGGAAATTATTGTGGCTTCAGCTTGAATGGGCAGAATGGCCCGCCAATCGACGCGTTGGACGAGGCGTGCAAGAAGCATGATGCATGTGTTCCAACATGGTCGAAGTGCTATAAGTGGCCGCAATGCGCCGGAGATTTATGCGTTGATGCCTACAATGCCCGAAAGAGTGGCTGTGCGGCGAGTTATCCAAACGATGCAGACGGGCAAGCCGATTGTGAAAATGCCGCTTGGCAGGTTGAACAAGCTTTTTGCGCTCAAGCGATGGTCGATCCTGAAAAGGCAACAAATCCGCAGCCACCTGTCGTGTTTCCAAAGTCTATGTTTCCTTGTTTCGCAGCTGGCACGGTTGTCTGGACCAGCGACGGTGCAGTAAATATCGAGTCAGTCAACGAAGGCGATAAGGTCTTGGCATTCGATGTTGAGAAAGAAAAGATTGAGCTCACCCTGGTCGTTGAAGTTTTGATTCACGAAGATCAGGACTTTGAGTTGAACACGTTGCTGTTGGGCAATAATAGTTCCATCGAAGTTACCGATGGCCACCCGCTTTTCGACGGCGCAAATTGGGTTCTTTCCCATATGGTTACTCTGCGGACTTTTGATTTGACTAAAGATGGAGGCACAGTGAGCGTCTCGTTGGATCGAGAACAACCAAAGCGTGTCGTTCCAAAGGTGTACAATCTAATCACCGATAATGGGACATATCTTGTCGGTGATGTTGGAATAGTTGCATCGGGAAAAGTCAGTGATGAACACTGATCCTCCCCTGGGTGTGCGGAGTGCGTCAACATTGTTGGCGGTTGGTGGTTCACTGTTGCTGCTGTTCTCCTTGGGAATGGTTGCAACGGGGATTTTTGTAGGCTTCCACATTTTGATTCCAGGTGTTGTGACCTTGCTACTTGGTATAGGCGGTGTCTCAATCTCACGTCGCATTGAGCGTGGAGAAGCTTCTTCCCGAGTGCTTGGATTGGTTTGGGGCGTTATCTTGAGTCTGAGTGTTGCATCAATTTCAGTAGCTGCCGTACGTGATGGAGACAATGACTTCGTTCTAGCGATAATTTTGTGTTCGACGCTTGGGCTTTTAGCGGTCGGTGTGATCGTCTCATTGAGTCTTCCATCGACAATCTGCTGGTTTGGGCGGGGAGAGAAGGGGACGCACGCCAATAACTGAAAAAGCAGTGAGAATCATGGGGACATAGCTCCTTTTCAGGTGTTGACTTGCCGCTCTTCAGGGTAATGATGATTTGGTTGAGTTTTCCGAGTGCAAAGCCAAGTGAGGTGAGTTGTTACCGGCCTTTTTGATGTCGCATTTTTGGCCGAATTGAGACTGTAGTGAAAGAAAGAGGGCCACCCACTTTTCAGTCCGGGCTGCGGCTTGTTTTTCGGCCGATTTAACTACGATCGGGGCCTCGCAGAGTGCCGCCACCGGGCATCGGGCTGATTCTGATCCGATTCTCGAATATCGGCGCAGCAGCGACCCCGGAGGGAATCAAAGTGGGAGGTTTTTCGAAGACGGTCAGGCCGAAGATATCCCGAGTGGGTTGTCACGGGCGCAGAGCCAACCTTGACCGCGACGGCTGGCTTCCTCGGCGAGGTGTTCTGGGCTACCCGCTGCTCGCTTGAACACCCGCCCAAATCGGCTCACAACGTCGCACCAGGCATGGGTATCCAAGCCCATACGTGTGAGGATCGGCTGCAAGTGCGAGGGGATCGCACCGACCTTGTCACTGCGGAGTTGACGGCCTGTCCAGTCGAGCAATTCCAGATAGCTCGCCAACGAGACACTTAGGAAACCTTTCAGGCTGCCTCGTCTGCCCGAATGATCCAGGTGCGGCCCGACGGGATCGCTCTGCTCGTCAATTTCGATTGGACTCATCCAACCACTGTGCTGCCGACCGCGGCTTCGCTCCCAGTCATGGGTGCTTGGGCGGGTCCGATCGGAGCATTGAGTCAAGTCGTCAATCCGATCCTTGGCTCCGGTGTACTTGCTCGATTCAGGCGTTTCCGCCATGGCGGCGCGAATTGGGTTGAGATCCACATAGGCCGCGCACGCTAGCAAGCTCGCTTCATCGAGGAGTACCTGTGCCCGAAAACGACCTTCCCAAAAGTGGCCGCGAGCCTTGTCTTCGGCGTTACTGCGGCGGGCAATATTCTCGGCGAGACAGCGCATATACCAACTCACGTCAGACAATCGCTGACGCCGCGAGGCTAGAACCGCCGGCTGATTCAGGATCATGTTCAGTTCCGGTCTCGTCGGCACGGCGGGGCTGCCGTCAGGGTTGCGACGTGCGGGGAACAGTCGCAGCCAACGTTGGGCGACCTCCTCGTCCGACCACGCCACGACGACGTCCGGGCGACTTCTTAGAACCAGGTGCAGGTGATTGCTCATGATCGAAAAGGTCAGGCAATCGATCCCGAACGCCGATGCAAGGAACTCCATTCGGTCGCGAATCCAGCCCCTGCGGTGCTCAAAACACTCTCCAGTAGCGGGATCGGTTCCACAGAGCCACGCCTTGCGGACGCACCTCTCGATACAGTGGAGGATCTGAACCTCATTCGGATCGATCACTTCCCCACGAGCTTGCCTGGGCATCTTCATCAACTCCATCAGCGTCACGGTTTTGAGCAGCGAGACCATCGGCAATGGTATGCAATCCGCGATCGTAGGCAACTATTCATTGCCTGTCCCTATTCTATCCTTCGGCGTCCAGGCTGTCGGGGGCTCAATGGTTGGTGCAAGGACAGTCGCTCCGTTGTGACAGCATCAATTCGCTTCCTAGCGACCGCAGGTACTTCGTCAACGGCGAGTGACAAGTTTCGCAGTTCGCGATTGTGCAACGGAAGCTCGCGGTTGCAACCACAGGCGAATAGTCGAGCGGTGTTACGAGGCTGAGATCAGATGATGACTCGTTTCGACGGCGTGCGGATGCCAACTTGCGTGGCCGATACCCTGTAGTGCACTCCAAACTCGATCAGTTATTGCCAAGAACAATTGCCGGATAGCTAAAAAAAAGCTCACGATGCCCAACCGGATACGATCCGGCTGGGTTCGTGAGTCGGGATGGACTGAATGCTAATTCGAAGCGGGTTGTTTGCCCTTCAGCTCATCGATCAACGTGGACGCCTCGCTGATGGTCAGTGCTGAGAGTTCCGATACACCAAACCGATCGTGAAGCGTGCGGTCGAGCGTGATGCCTTGTCGCTTTGACATGACCGCGATCGCGTTGATCTGTTTTTCAGTCGCAAACCGTTTCACCGATGGTTGGTGACCGGTCGGTGCTGTTTGCGAGGGACCCCGCTGCGGCGGCTCGCTTGGAAGTGATTGTTCCGCCAGCATCCGGCAACGCCGGACGGCAGCAAGAATCGCGTCATTGCTCGCCTGACTGTCCAGGGGCACGGACACTCGGACTGCTGGTCCTGACTGTCCATTTGAGCTTTCAGCCGTAATGCCGAGTGTGATTGCACTATGCAAATGTGTTCTCCTGAATGGAAGATGTGAATTCGCCCGCGACGTTCAGTTCGCTGGCGAGTAAGTTAAAGGTGAAATCGCTGTCCAGTGGCATATCACGGAGCCAGCGAGTGAATTGATGCACGGACAAGCCCGCGGCAATGGATGCTGCGTAGATCGTTGATTTGGCCGTGCAGGTTCCTGCGTGAGCGTCACCCTGGGCAAACAACGTCGATTCGTACGAGTGACGTGATTTTCTGGGCTCAGCCGTTAGTAAACGAATCGTCTCGCCGTTCATACGGGTATCGATCAGCAGTTGGATCCGCCTTTGAAGGCATCGCCACACCGTTGCTCGAGTCGCGATACTGTCGACGCAACAGAACACGACGTCACCGACGGTGTGCATTGAGCGGAAGCGGTCAATGATGAAGTCGATTTCGATCGATGGATCGATGCGTTCGACCTCCAGCATCGTTGCGGTGACCTTCGCTTGCCCGATCTCATCTTCTCGATAGCCTTGGGTGGTGACGTTCGTCAGCTCGACGGTGTCGAAGTCAATCAGTTGCAACTTCGTGACGCCGATCGATGCGAGTTGCAGAGCGACTTGACGACCGATGGCTCCGACGCCGATCACCGTAACGCTGGTGTCGCGGATACGATCTCGTGGAACGAGACTCGCTTGACGCTCGAAACGATCTTGGTTGGTATTCAAGATGCCACCCATTCGCTTTCCCACCAGCCGGTGTCGTCCCGCCACTCAAAGGGATCACTGGTCAGTGCCCTCGGACGCCGAGTGAACGGATCATGAACCGTGACAGCCGCTTCGTACTCAGATTCCCAAAGATCTTGATCGGCCTCCGGGAATTCCGTGTCGTAGTCAACTTCGACGGCAAGCCGCTTGTTGCAGCCCGGCCCGACGTTCATCCGTAAGCGAGCGTAAGTGGCACCGCCGCGTGCGACGATGAACATCACGGCCCAATCCGGAGTGCCAAAGGCACGCTGAAATGTCTCTTCGTCCGTGCCACTTGGTAGCGGTGACGAGCCAGGATGCGTGTGCAGCCAAATTCGTCCACACGTTTCCGGCGTGTGCCCCTCGTCGATCTGATCGTCGAAATAGTCCGCAACTGCGGAATCATCGAATGACACGGTAACAGGCGTGCAGATTTGCTGAACCATCGCGACCGACTCGATCAGCAGTAGATCGTCGGGACTGGTGATCCCGAACATTCCGACCTCCGTATTCCCCAGGTCACGCAGGAACAACAACTTCGCCCACGCGTAGGGCGTGAACCGCAGGCACTGACGATTCCTCGCTGGGATCCGACGTCGACTCCTCTTCTTCTTCGTTAACGCAATCATCGCATTTCTCCTCCGTTAGACAGTCTTGGCAAAAGGGTTTGTTACATCGGTCGCAGCTTGAAATGCAGCTTCCGCAAAATGAGTCTCGGCAGCCTTCGCACTTCGTCATGCAGTCGTCGCAGTGGGTTTCGCTGCAACCATCGCATGAGCACGTACAGCCGCTGCAGATCTGGCCGTCACATTGATCGCACGAGCAAATGTCGTCTTCATCAACCGTGCTGCCGCAGTCCCGACACTCAGTACCCGACCAGTCGCCAAGCGTTGTGTAGGCACTGTGTGGGTTGTAGGTGTGCAGGACCTGGTTCACGACAGTGAAGAAGTCATGCAACCGCCCCTGTGCCAGGGCCAGTTTGATCGGTCCCTGGCCCTCGCCTTCGCAGAGAACTTCCGACTGAACATGCGGATGAGTCGTCGAGTCACAGCAGGTCGCTGGGTTGGGATCAAGTGCGACCACGCGGTAGGGGCATGACTGACCCAGGTACCGCAGCTCCAATTCGATTCGGAAGGCACCCAGCTCAGTGCTTTCAAGCTCAATAGTTTCGGTAGTGACTTGGATCGTTTGCTTGGCAACGTCGAAATCACAGCCCGGAAACTCGGTCACGATCGTCAGCAGGTCGCCCATGATGTCAGCGATCGTCACGCTGCGTGATGACTCCATCGACGCGACTGCCACGCAGGTAGCTGCGTCGACCTCGCGTTGCAAATCGTTCAAAGCATCGAGCAGTCGCTTGGTCAGGACCCTCGCCGCACCGTGATATTGACGCGACTTAGCCACCGAGATCATCCGCTGCCATCGCATCACCCTGTCCACTGTCGGTGTTTGAAAAACCTTCGGGTGTGAGAGGCAATGACGATCAACGGCCGCCTTGACGAGTCTCGCCATCCGCCACGCACGCTTGACGGTGCGGCGGCTCTGTGGAGTACAGCAGCTCACGATCCGGCACCTTCGATCTTGGTGGGGGTGATCGAGACTCGGTCTCCTTCGACCAGAATTTGGTCTGCCGAGACAGGCTGGCGGTTGACGCGAATCAGATAGTTCGATTCCCTGCCTTCACCGATGCGTTGGTTGAACAGAGATTGCACCGTCGTATCGGCTTCGATGTCGATGTGGTTGGCGAATCCGGCTCCGTCGTTGTTGATAAAGAGGATTTTCATGGTTTGTGTTTCCTGGGTTTGTTGTGATGGAGATGTGCGGTCGTCGCCGGCGCGTGTTGTTGTCTTCGCCGTCGGGTTCCGCGTGGGACAAAAGAACGACCGGCAACACGTTCAGAGTGCCGCCGGTCGTGGGTTGCAACGGTGAAACCGGTGTACGGTTTACAACGCTGCAAAATCGAATGATGTGGTCGCATCGAAGTCCTCTTGGTGGGCCTCGAACTCGTCCCAGTCGATGACGTGGGGGCCGAGGTGTTCGGCTTCCGGATCGCTGATCGGCTGCGAGGGATTGGCGATCAGAAAGCCGAGACGCTTGATGGTGGAGACAGAGTCGCCGGTGGTACGAGCGATGTTGCGGTACATTTCTGTTTGAAACATTGGGATGGTTCCTGAGTTGGAAGATGTCAACGAAAAAGCCCTCGTCGATCGGCATGGTGCCAAGTCGCGAGGGCTAGGAAAGAAACAAATCGATTGTTGAAGGCTTAACTCGACGCTGGCAAAAGCCAGTGCTCGTTGAGCCATTGAAGTTCGGCATCGAGTGCCTCACTACGAATGTCGAACGGTCCGAGCATCGGACCGTCAACGGGTGAAAGGTCGGCCATCCATTGGCCGTCGTCGGTGGGTTCGACGTGCGATCCACGGCGTATCTCGATGCTCCCGAGTCTATGAAGCTCGATCGCTTCGCAGTACACGGTTCGCATCATTCCATTCGGCGTGATGACAATTTCCATGTCACCGCTCATCGAGGTCGTCGCTGGATGTTACGGCGTGGACGATCAACCAGAAGTTGATCCAAACCAGCTTGCACCGACGCCATTCGAGTAGAAACACTCTGGCGAAGTTGCTCGCTCGTTCGCAATTCCTGCGGACCGACGCCGCTCACTGCCGCACGGGCCTGGCTGACCAAGTGATCGAGTTGTTCATTGGATCCGATGTTGAGAGATCGGAATCGATCGAAGAATTCGTTCAAGTTCGTCACCGCCGAGTCGCGAAACACCTTCGGCTTGCCGTCCTCTTGACCAGCGATCCGCTCGGTCAAGTGCTCGACAAGCTTTGCGAGTTCTTCCAAGAACGCTTGCTCGGCAAGCTCGACGGCCTCCACGAAACGAGACTGCACACGGCGACATTCCGACTCGTAGACTTCTGGGTTGAGCTGCCGTAGGTAGTTGGGCGGCTCAACAGCCGGAAAGTCATGCGTGATCGCAAATTCATCGACTAGAGTTGCTGGGTAATCGCTCACGTCAAACAGGTCGCCGAGTCGGTCACGAGCGGCTTCACGCATTTCAGCGAAATGCAGATCGAGTTCGGAAACGGCAACAGCCAACTCATCGCGAAAGACTTCCATCTGCGAATCGAAGTCACCGATGGTTTCACGTTTGATGAGCCGCAATCCCGGTTCGGGATAGGGAAGCGACACCGTCTTCCAGTACGACACCGCTCGCGATCGAACCGAAGTGACCGCTTTGTACGCGGGGTGGGTCGTATCGATCAGCTTCTTCGACGCCGACAAGTACTTTGACTCAGCGTCGAAGGAATCGGCAGCCTGAGTCTTCTGTTCGGACGTCAGCGTCTTGCGAACGCCGAGCCAGTTGAAACTGAGCCTGGCCGCCGCCATCGTTGACCGCAGACGATCACTGGAGGTGGTGACGCTTTGGGACGTCGGTTCTTCGAGGACAGTGGACATGTCAAAAATCTCCAAAAGAAAAGCCGGAAGCCGATCGTGATGATCGACTCCCGGCAGGGGTGGCAAAAAACGAGTTGAAAGAACAGCTAGCGGTCGCTAGTTGTTCGGGGATTGCTGTCGCAATCTTGGGGACGAATCTACTTCTCGATGCGGCTTTGATGGCCTCCTTCTTCGACGAGTTCCGTGACCTACGAACGGCCATCCAGTTGACGATCAGCCGGACGGCATCCCACGTGAGGACACCGTCCGGCTAGGTTCAAAATCCGGATTTTAGAAAGGGACTTCAGTTGTTCGACGGTTCTCTATTGACTCGGCGACGAGCCTTTGGCGAACCGTTGGTCTGCTGATAGATGCCTGAGCGACTGGCCGACAGACATCGACCGCTCGCCCAGGAACGCAGTTGACCCACGGACTCTGCCGCGGTCACCGCCACCGGCACCACGTTCTGCGCGGACTGATTTAGTGGCAGATCAAGTAACGCTGCCAGACGGCAGCAGGACTTGATCTCGGCCCCAGTCCAGTTCGTGTCATCGGGAGCACTCTGGGCGGAATCGATTTCGTAGAGCTCACGGTAGATCCCCCAAATCGCATCCTTCTCTTCACGACTGGGCAGATCGAGAAAGAACACACCGTCGAAACGCTCGCTACGGCTGAACTCAGGTGGAAGCTTGGAGACATCATTGGCTGTGCAGACCACGAACACATCCGACTCGTGATCATTGAGCCACGATAAGAACGTGCCGAACATCCGTGATGCCACGCCTGAGTCTCCACTGCCGTTCATTCCCGCGAATGCTTTTTCGACTTCATCGATCATCGCCACGCAGGGCGCCATCGCATCGATGATTTTCAGTGCCTGGCGAGTGCGTTCCTCCGACTGCCCGACGAGTGAACCCATCAGGCTGCCGACATCGATATTGAGCACGGGCCGACCGACTTCCTTTCCCAGTGCTTTGCAGAATTGCGACTTTCCGCATCCTGGCGGTGATAGCAACAAAACGCCCCGCGGTCGATTGCGTGAGTTGCCTCGGTGCGACTGTAGCATGGCTCGTTTACAGAACGCCTTCAGTGCCGACAGGCCTCCCAGGCTGCTGAAATCCTCGCCGCCGCGGTATAGCGAAAGCAATCCGCTTTTCTTTAGCGTTTGGGTCTTCATTTCCCAAACCGCATCGGCAGTGATCCGTTCCTGACGGACAAGTGACAAGCTGAAAGCGTTCTCCGCTTCCATGCGAGTCAAGCCAGTCGCAGCGTCGATCACAGTTTGAAGTTCGGAGTCTTTCGGCAATTCTCCCTCTTCAGTGGCGATTCCCCGAGCGATCTCATCGAGTTCCTGGCGGTTGGGCAGGTCATGCTCCATCACGACGAACATCTTTTCGAGTTCCGTCGGGATCTGCACCACCGGTGAAAGCACGACCACGATCGTGCGGTTCTGTTTGCCAGCCACGACCTGCCGTGCCAGTGCCTGGACGACTTCAGCGGACTGCAAGAACCGATGAAAGTTCTGCAGCACGAGAATCGCTGTGCCATCAGGCGAGGCGAGAGCGTTGATCGACCGGATCGCGGTCAACGGATCGTTGCCGATCGTGTCCTGTTGCGGTTGATCGGGAACGTTCAAGCCGGATTCAATGTCCCAGGTAGCCAGTTGCCACTGTTGATCGCGGCAGAGCTGAGCGATTTCGGTGAGGGCATCCTGGTGTTCGTGGGACTCGATCCAGATGCCGGTAAAGCAAGCTCTCACGTACTCCGTGAGACGGGTATTGAGTTTCAAGGTTGATCTCCTTGCTAGTGGTGTTGTTGATTGGATTGCGACTGATTGGCCTGCTGATGAAACTCAGCGGTCAACTGCTCGCTGGTGCGTTGACCAAGTGCCGTTTCGATGAACTGACTGGCCTGACGGCATTGGCTGCCGGCAAAACCCTTGGTCTGAACCTGCGTTTGGCCCGTGGGCGAGACGACGATTTCGATGGTTGGCATCATGCGGCACCTCCCACCGTGACGGTTAACTTGATGGAACCGTCCGCGAGTGACACCTCCGTGACGGTGTGACCCTTCAGGTGAGCTTCCCGTTTCGCCTTCTCGACGGCGTAGGCTTGCAAGAAGCGATCGAGTTGAACCTGCTTGCCCCAGTGGCCGCCGTAGTTGTCGAAGCGGGCCTCGCCCGACTGTGTGTTGAACACAGTCGGGTATCGCCAGCCGGGAAGGTTGACGATCACGCCGGTTGCCTCGCTGCTGAACAGCTTGACGGTGCCCCGCGTGGGTGGATCCAGCTTGAGACGCCGGCAAGCGGAACCGATTGCGACCTCGTCTCGGACTTCCGTTTTGATTTCCACGATGTGGCTCATGGATTGAGTCTCCTTTGCTTAAGTGAAATGGTTAAATCGGTGGCTCGACGTCATCCGTCGAGTCACCACTGAACAATGCGTGATTGTTTTGCTCGTCGTCGTGATCCAACGCTGGACGCCAAGACGCAGGCCCCGGCAACAACCTTGGCTCATCCGATGTCATTTCGAGAACGAGCATCTCCGCGACCGCGGCATGATCAGGTTCCTGCAAATGCATTTGCCGGATCACAAACACCGCGACGACGAGCGGCAGCACGCACGCAACGGTCAGCCCAAAGTTCTGAATCACCGTTGCGATGATAGGATCTCGGTGACGTTGCGATGCGATATCGCGACGATCCTGTTCCAGCTGGTTATGGCCAGAGTAGATGACCGACTGCTGCTCATTGAGCTGCGAAGTCATCTCAGTTTGGGCCGCGATCAGTTCCCGACGAGCTTCGGCGTCGCTTTTGACCAGTTCCTTCGCGGTTTCCGCGAGTTGGTGGCTTTCTGCGACGACGGCTTGGGACTGATCAGCGAGCCTTTCGTTCTGCATGCGTTGTTCGGCCATCGATTGTTGAGCGAACGCCGCAAGCCGTTCGTCAGATGAGTCATTGCACCCGGCGACGCTGAGAATCAGCAGAGTCAGGCACATCGCGACGCGTTGAAGATGGTTCGTTTGCTTCACGAGGATTTCTCCATTGGGAAAAGACTCGGGCCAGGAGCGACTGCAGAGCACGTCTGAGTCGGATCTCCTTCGCCCAAGCCAGGGTGAGTAGCACGACCAGCACGCTGCTGGCCGCCAGAACGGCAAAGGCCATTGGGTCTCCTTCAAAATCGATGGGATAGAAACGAAAAAAGCCCCGCAATCCAGGCATCTCTGAGTGAGATGACTGAACGACGGGGCTTTGGCGGGGGTTCCGGGGACTCAGAAAATCTAAGTCTTCCCAATTAATAGTGACACCAAAAACGCCAAAATTCGATTTCTGACGCGGGATTTACGTGATTTCTACGCTAATCAAGCTGTTTTCGGCTTTTCAGACTAAGTGGCTGAAACCGGAGCGTCAGAGAAAGAAGGCACGCCTAATGGCCGAAGCAATTAGAGTAAAAAGGCATGGATGTCGCGTGCGGCAATGAAGTAGGATTCGTCAATGAGAGTTCCGTAGACGAACATGACATTTTCCGTCCGATTGCACTGACCTTAAAGAGGGGATTCTATGTCTGATCCATTGTTATCGATTCGCAATCACCACGCCGCCGGCAGCGGCGATCCTCCGATTGTTTCCCAGCAAGACGGCAACACGTATGTCGGCTATTTTGAGAACCGATATGGCGAGCAGTGGATTTACACTTCTGATCGAAAGACTGGCGAATCATATCTGCGTGGCGGCGACATTGGATGGAATACACAACATCCGGTTGTGGCAGGCGAAGTAGGGAACTTGAATCTTAGCGATGAAGAACGATCGTGGCTGAGTGCTTGCTTGAAGGCAACGCAGAGATGACAAGTCGCATCCTGACCAACCTCAATGCTGCTTTCAAGGGTTCCGCTGGTGCTTTTTTCGTGAAGCCTCAACGATCCCTATGAAAATCCTCTTCCTGCACGGCTGGCACAGCGTAATCGGTGGCATCAAACCGACGCTTCTCAAGAACGCTGGTGATGACGTCATCAATCCGAAACCTGATGACGATGCTGCGGTCGTAACGGCACAAGCGGAGTTCGATGAGCACCAACCGGATGTGATCGTTGGTTCATCACGCGGTGGTGCGATCGCGATGAAGATCAAGTCAAGTGATGTTCCGCTCGTACTTCTTTGTCGCGCGTGGAAGAAGCGGGGGAAGATCAAGGCTCTCAAGTGCAACTCAGTGGTTCTGCACAGCCGATTCGATGATGTGATCCCTTTTACTGTTCACTGTCTCAGATCTCCGGTGTCCCACTGACGACGACACATTGTGTCCTTACGGTGAGATCAAACCAATGAAAGGCGTCCAATACAACATGACCGAAACTGCCTTGCTGGGTGCTCTCCAACCAACAACCCGGGCGGCCTGCTTATCCGTTGGCTGCAACACTCGATACCGGGCGTGTGGCTAGCACTTACCCAGACGGGATTCACACCCGCTCGGCAACATACCTTGCCAGTCCGCACGTGCATGTCATTGTTCCCCGCTCTTTGATTTACTTTTGGTCGGGCAGGAGGACTGACGCCACCGTAACGACGGCAAGCATCGCCGTCAGCATCGTTCCGCCCACGAAAAGAAACCATCGCACCCACCTGCGATCGTACCCAAGCCATCGAACGTAAGTTTCGATCATTGGGCCAGCGAAAAAGCAGACGTTGGCAACAATAGCGCCCTCGGCTACAAGCACAAGAGTACGCAGTTTCGTCAGATTGGGTCCGGCGAGTAGAAGCGTGAGTAACCCCAGTAAGACGACGAAGATGAGTCGCAGTCGTTCCCATGCCAGAAACGTCGGTTTAGCGATCGAAGCAAGAGAAGGCGAAGTTGTGGATGCAGCTAGCGAATTCGTCTTTTCGGAGGACGCGTCTAGCGATGGAGTCGAGTAAGGATTTTCCGTCATGCGGATTTCAGTCAGGGAACGGTGCCCGTCACCGGGCGGGGAAATTTGATTGTCCATTTGTGAAACCGTGCAAGCCCGGCTCCGGCGGACGGGATGTTTACCCACCGTCTTGGACCGATGCAGAGTCGTCATCGTAACCAGCGGTGGCGAAGTCGGACGGAATCAATGGAGCCGACGTTTGCGTTGGGAAATGCAACATCCCACCAATCCCAATGCCAAGCAGCAGAAGCCCCAGTAGTGCCGAGTAACCGGCCCATGATCGTGCGTTAGACGTTAAAGCCAACGGACCAATGAAGACGGTGGTTTTGCGAGAGCCTGGGATGTTCACGGAATAGGTGCGAGTAACAGTGCCATCGTCGGTGTAGGTTTGTCCTGTGACGATGTCCGTGTCGATCAGTTCTGGATCGGTGGCGGCAAAAGATTCGCGGGCAAGCGAGATCGAAGCGAAGGCAAGCAACGCGATTGGTGTCGCAAGACCGATGAAGACAAGCCAAATCGGAAAAGTGTGCATCGCCCTAATCATTGCTTTCACTCGGGTAAAGGGCAGACAACACGGGGTACGGATGGAAGAGTATCCATTTCAGAAAACGTTGAAGCCGTCCTCACGTGCATGTCATCGTTCTGCTTCTTTGCGGCGTGACAAGACACACCAACGACTGTAACTGTTGCCAGTCTCAGTTGCTCGTCGTCCGGCTCCATCTGGATACAGCCCTGGTTCGCAGTCGCTCGAACCGACGCTTGCGTGGAATAAAGTGTACCCAATGTCAGAGATCGATGACATCAATTCGAGCGTAGCGAATCCGTCGACGCACAGGTATAGGAGTGAGCCATCGTCAAGCGGTGAAACTGTCGCGGAAAAGTTGCCGCCGATGTTGATATTAGTCGAAGGATGGCCTGTCCCAATCGAGCCCGTGAAGTCGCCGTCCACCCAAATCTTTGAACTATCAGCTGATTCGATCCGGCCGAAAACGGAACCACCAATATAAATGTGAAGATAGCCGCTGGCACGTACCGTAGCATTTTTCGCCACATTGCCACGAATGACGACCTCGTGGAAACCTCCGGTTTCCAGATCGGCGTTCAGATCACCATTAATGTGAATGATTCCGCCGTCAGGCGCGGAGAGGTTGACATCACAGGCAGAATCAATATCGAGCGCGTCAGCCTCGCCGATGAGCAGGGGTTGCGTTGGGGCCATGACGGTTGACCAGCGTTTTTCGCTTTCCGATGCGAATCGCCAATACGTGACCGAACCGTGAAAGGCGTCGATCAAGACGTCGATGTGCGAGACACGACGTTGGATGCTCTGCGGCAGCGGCATGTCTTCAATTCAATGGCAGAACGTTCGGGATCAGCGGGCGGCGGGAGACGACTTTGATGTCAGCAAGAACCGCACCACCGCCGCTCCGCTGAATCCCATGGTTCGCCGCAACCGTTGATCGTGAGTTGGCGTTTGCAAAATCGCATTCTCCGATGAATCGGTCATCGTCCAAGAAACACCTCTGCAGTCCGATTACCATCGGTAATGCGCACGGAAAAATGGTCACCAAACATTTCCCGCTTTCCATCAAAGTGCACCCACCACTGTCGTTGGCCGTGCGAATCATCGTAAACAACGGTCGGGGCGCTGTAGTCTTCGAGTTGCAGCCCGTTTTCGGTCGCAGTCTTCTTCGCGATCAAAAGTGCATCGGAGGAAGTCAGTTGCGATTCATCCGGAACCAACGTCGCAGCCGGTTGTCGGTCATCCGGAGGCAACATAGCAGCCGGTTGCCGCGATGCTTCGCATCCCGCAATGAAAGGCAGTGCAATGAGCAGCGCGACAGTGATAAGACGGAAGTGGAGCATATTGCGTCGGCGAAAGAATCCATGTAAGTCCAAGGTTTGACGGGTGGGAGCCATTCGTTAAAAAACTGGCGACTCAAACCCGTGATCTGGGCAGCTTGCGGCTGCCCGTCACATTCGCTCCACCCACCAAACACATGGAATGAAATCTCATGAAGATTCTCGCACTCGACCTCGGAAAATTCAACTCCGTTTGCTGCCTTTTCGACTCGAAAACTCGCAAAACGAAGTTTGTCACGACACCCACTACGAGAGAACACTTCGGTGTCATCTTCAAGGACACCAAGGCCGACCTCGTCGTCATGGAGGCCTGCGGCCCCTCCGGTTGGATCAATGATCTGGCACAACATCAAGGGCATGAAACTCTCGTCTGCTCCACCAACCAAGAAGCCTGGCGATGGGCAAACGTCAAACGCAAAACCGATCGTGACGACGCCCTCAAGCTCGCTCGGATGGCCGCCATGGGCGAACTCAAAGGCGTCCACACGCCCTCATTGAAACACCGCGAGTTTCGATCGCTCGTCAAATACCGCAAGACACTCGACGGCCGAATCAACAAACCAAAAACGCCATCCGTGCGTGGTTCGTCAACCATGGGATCGAGATCGCAACGGGCGAGAAAGCCTGGCACACCGGACGCGAGCACATCAACTCGTTTCGCAAACCCCTGGCTGACTGTGGACCTGACGAACTTTCCTTCGGTGGATGACATGGTTATCGGTCTTCGTCTCCGCGCAACCAAGCAATCTCTGCCCTCAGTTCAGGCCCCCAATCGTAGTGGTTCTCTGGTCTCCTGGCGTTTCGTTGAAGCCAGTGGTCCATTGATGCGATATACTCATCGCACGCATCGGTCGCAGTAAATTGCAATGCAGTTTCGCGGTCAACTTTAGCGAGCATGCGAAATGCAACAGAGCGGCACGTTGCGATTTGATGATCGCCTTTGTGGCGTTCAGTGGAGAGCATTTCGATCAGCCGAGTGCGAACAGATTCCGGTGGTACGCCAATTTCTCCAAGAACCCAAATTCCAGTAGCGCGAAATTCATTGTCCTGACTTTGCGTTAAATCGATCGTCCACTTGAGGACCTTGGTGTGTAACACATCGGTAGAGTCAAAGCCACAAGCATTCAGCACAGCACCCACGGATCGCATGCCGGAAAGAACAAATCCATAGTCGGCGGGGCGTGGCTCTGGAGTCGCATGAATTTCACGGCACATCTGGAAGAGCGTTGGCACGTAGGCGATCCCCTTAGCGCCCATATGACGCAGATGTGCAGCTGCCAGGAGATTCCGCTTTGGTGGAACATCGGAGAACGCTCGAACGATCCAATCATGCTCCATTTTCTATCCGATAACGAATTGCGATCTATCCGCATGTCAGGCGTAGAAAAAGCTCAACTTTGTCGGTTGGGCTGCTCGCCTGACGTGCGGATAGATCGTACACTATAAAGAGGAAAAACGCCCCGAATAGCGTCATTTTTTCATGGACGACACCCCATCCGACACCAATTTGCTAGCATGGCGGGTTCTTCACTTCCTGCTCACTAACAAACTGGTGCCGAAAATGGCTCAACCGAACCGCCCGAAAGGCTGCCCGCTATTCCTGCATTCTAACCGCCAGTGGTCCAAAAAGATTCGTGGCAAGCTGCGATACTTCGGCACTGATCTGGATGCCGCGTTGAAACGATGGGCCGATGAGAAGGATCACCTGCTGGCCGGCTACGAGCCGCCGCGAATCGATGGCAAGCCTTCGCTGTCCGAGTTGGCAAACTTATATCTGGCCGATAGTCGCGACCGCGTGAAAGGTGGTGTCGTCCGCGCTGATCACACCAAGGATTACAAGGCGATGTTGGAAATCGTCATCGGTGCCGTCGGTGGGCAAGCCAAGCCAGACATGATGACGCCTCCGCAATGGCAGGCCGTACGCTCGGCATTGTCGATCGGCAAGTCTGGCAGGGCTGTTGCCCAAGCTACGTTACAGGGGAGACTGGCGAGGTGTCGCGCGTTCCTGAAATGGTGCCTGCTCCACAAGCATATCAAATCAATCGACATCGCCGACACCTTGACACCGCCAGCCAAACGGTTGCTACGCCGTGAAGCCACTGCGAGGGGGAAACGGCTATGGGATGCTGCGGATCTGCGGAAAGTGCTCGATGCTGCCCCGGTGGAACTGAAACCCGTGCTCTTGCTCGGCATAAATGCGGGCATGGGTTCCTCAGACATTGCCGCGATCACCCGAAGTCAATGGCGAGCTGGCCAAGAGTATCTTGACTGCCCGCGAAACAAAACTGGCATTGACCGCCGCGTCTGGTTGTGGCCCGAGACTCGGCAGGCGATGGCCGACGCTGTTGCCAAGCGAGCGACGCCCGCTCGGCAGAAGTACGATAATCGGCTGCTCTTGACCTTGCGCGGCTTGCCCTGGGCGCGTGCTGAGTCTACTGGTTCTGTCGATCTGGTTTCCAGCCGACTGGAGAAGGCAAAGGCCGCCGCGGGTGTCACCAAGGGGCACCACTATGACTTGCGTCGGACCTTTCGCACGGTGGCTAGCGAAACATGCGACTTGGAAGCGATCAACCACTGCATGGGGCACCAAGGCAAAGGCGAAGGCGCGACATACCTACAAGGTATCTCAGACGAGCGGATCCGCCGCGTGTGTGAATTGGTGCGGGCATGGCTGTATGGTGCCGAGGCGGCTGTAGTTTCGATAAACTAATCTCACGTCGCCAGCGGGGTAGCTCCCCGCGTGTCGGCCCGCCGAGCGTTGCCCCACAACGACGCTCGGCGGCTGGCAGCGACCATCTTTCACTTGTGGGAATCTGAATAATGAGTAGTCGAGTCGAGCACCTGGATTCATGCCAGCAATGCGAACACCAATGGATACCTGACGACCCGAACACACCTCGCATTTGTCCAAGGTGTGGCAAGGATGATTGCCACCGAAGGACGCGGGTTGAAGTGACATCGAACTTCAACGCGACGTCCTACCCACTACGGAGTTTCTTCGCGGCCGGCGTCCGATCCGAGAACCGTTGGGAGAGCGTCCCCGCGAAGCTGCTCGTGAGTGGCGATGGCCGAAGCGCAGTCAGTACCGCCGTCCGTCCACTTAATGACCTGGCTTGCGAGTCGATGGAGAAAATAGACGCGGCATTCATCGCAGATGGTGGCACCGAGCCAATTCGGGAAACGGCGGTTCTGCGATGGCTCGGCAAGCGTCTGGGCTGCTCCACAAGTCTGCTGCTGGACATGCCGGTCAGCAAGATCATTGCGGCGATTGACGCCCCGGCAGCCCCGGCGCCAGCGGTTGCCGACCTGAATCCCGACCTGAATCCCGATCTGATCACCGATCGAAACGAGCGTGGCCTGACGCTCTGGAACAGCTCCAGCACTGTCACGTGGCGGGATGTTTGCATTGCGATCAATGGCACTGCCGAGCCGGGGCAAGACGAGATCCAGCGAGTAGCCAAGCAGATCAAGTACTACGCCAAGAAAATCAATCGGAGAATAGAAAAAAGATCGTCCGGCAGAAAGCGTAAAAACGAAATCGGAGAATCGGAGAACTGACTTTCTCCCTATTTTTCCTGCAAAACGTGTTGCCTACCTTTCGAGTGCTTAACCACTACTCGAAAGGTTTTTTATGAAAACGAAGCAAGGGCAAACGCAGTACCTCACGACTGGCCAGGTGGCCCGCGAATTGGGCATCACAACCCAAAAGGTTCGCGCTCTGATTGAGCTGGGCCGCCTCCCCGCCGTCAACACGAGCGCCGCCACCCGCCCCCGATGGACAATCCGCCGCTGTGACTTCGAAGCGTTTATGACGCCTGAGACCGCCAAGACTTCACAAGCCAAGCAGGCCAGTGAATCACGTCGTCAGCGAATTGACGCGAACGTCAAGAAGGTGTTCTCATGAGCACCCAAAACGAAAAAAGGGCCACCGATCGGCAAAATCGGAAGCCCCTCAAAAAAGTTGCCAGTGTTGACACCCGGCGAGCGGATGATACACCGGTGGCCGGCTCCGGGCAATCGCAAATCGTAAAACGTCGGTCGCGGTACCCAAAAATCAAGGCCATCGACGGCAAGACCTACCGCGTCGACGAATGCGGATTGATCGACGTTCGCCGCCAGTGGCCCGAAGGGGATGCACCCAGCGAATCGGAAATCTTACTGGCAATGCGATGGCTTGCCCGCAACAAAAAGATCAAATCCCCGTCAATCAGCTCCTACGCGGCCAAGCACGCTATTGAGCGATGGCTGAGGCTTCGCGGGGAATCCGGCTACGTCTCGAACGGTGCTTTAATTGTCGCCGCGTATCGCTGCGGGTTTCGCCAAGCAGCGAGCGATCAGAGTCTAAACACTGGCGTGGCAATTTCGCGGCGTGTTTACGACCGGCTGCCCGAATCCGCCAAGCAGTGGAACCGACGGAGGGTGCACCCGTGAGGCTAACAACTACCGCATGGTGTCCATGCGCTGCACCTGAGATCGTGCCGGTTGCCGAAGTGGCGAAACCGAGAGGCGTTGCCTGCTACGACGTTGAGAAGTTTCTATCAATCCTGCACCCAGACGGATGTTATGAAATTCGGATTTATGATTGCCCAGCAAAGAAGGGAAGCGACTTTAAGGGGACGGCTGCGGGCTACTTCGTTGACCACAAAAAAGCGAATGGGCAAATCAAGTATTTTGGTTGCAAGCATCCTCCAGGGATTTATGTTTCCTTGAATCCCGTTGACGGAAATCGATTGCTAGGCCGGTCTACTAATGAAATCACCCCACGAGTCAAGTTCGCGGCCAAGGATCACGACATCGTGTCGCGTCGATGGATACTTATCGACATTGACCCGAAGCGAGAAGGCGGCACATCGGCAACCGATGCCGAGAATCGGTCCGCGACACGAGCAGCGGGGGAGATAAAAAACTGGCTTGCTTCCCGTGGCTGGCCCGAGCCGCTGCGGTGTATGAGCGGCAATGGCGCGTACTTGCTTTATCGCGTTGATCTGCCGAATGATGAGCAAGCCAAGGAGCTGGTTTCGTCGTTTCTCACAGTGATCGGCGATCGATTCACTGACGAAAAAGTAGACGTGGATCATACCGTCTACAACGCAAGCCGAATTCTAAAGGTAGCCGGAACCTGGGCACGCAAAGGCTCAAACCTGGCAGGCGTCGACGGCTATGAGGATCGCCCGCATCGGCAGGCGTGGTTTATCGATGACGGCCAAGAGATCGAGGTGGTTGATCGTGCGTTAATCGAATCGCTTGTGGCTGAGTTTGCAAAACCAAAGGCCGATCTGCCGAAGGCGAAAACAGCAGCAACGGCAAGCCACCTGGCTCGCCCCTCCTCGCCTGCGATCGTGGAGCGATGCCGCTTGTATCTCGACTCGTTTGACGGTGCCGTCGAAGGCGAGCACGGATCAAACAAAACCCTGGAAGTCGGCGCGACAATCGAGCGGTTTGGCTTATCGTTCGAGGAGGGATGGCCGTTGATGCTCGAGCACAATCAGAAATGCTCGCCGCCGTGGTCTGAGCATGAGCTCGAGCGGAAATTGGCCCAAGGGATGTGCAAGGCCCGGGAGTCCGGCGAGACGGGCGTGAAGCTGCGAGAGGATCGCTTACAGGCGACAACTACAGCAACTGCGATAGTGCCAAAGGCTCGCGCTGTCGAACCTGGCACGCAGGTAAATGCCACCGATCGGAATAACCTTGGAAAAGTCGTTTCGGATAATGGCGATAGTTGTATGGTGCGGTTCGTTTCGCCAGAAGGCAAAGCCGAAACCGTATCGCTATCCAAGACAATTTTGATGACTCTCGATGGCGAGCTGCTGGCACCGAAGAGCAAACTGGGCATCACGTTTGCCGGTGTCGACGCCAGCGAGTTGGCGAAGTACGTCGACATGGAAGCCGACTGGCTTGTCGATGGCATCTTCTCAGCCGATCAACCCACTGTTTTCGGGGCAGCGAGTAAGGCAACGAAAACGACGCAATTGGTTGACTTGTCGGTATCGCTGGCGACAACCACACCCTGGCTTGGACACTTTCCCGTTTCCAAACGTCGCAAGGTGCTGTTCATCACAGGGGAATCCAACTACAGGGCGATAAGCAAGCGGATCAAGCGGGCCCTGGACGTGAGGGGCTTCACCTGGAGCGATGTTTCCGAATTCCTTCGCGTGGAAGCGATCGAGTTTCCATCGCTTCCGAGCGTGGCGGATCAAGCGGCAATCACACGTGACGTGAAGAAACACGGGATCGAGGTGGTTATCATCGACCCGCTTTATCGCGGTTTGCAAGGGCTCGACCTGTTCAAAATGAACGAGATGGGTGAAGCGATCATTCAATTCGTGAAAGCGTGCCAGCCAGCTAGCGTGATTATCGCCCACCACATTGTCAAAACCGCCGCGCGGGAAATGGGGCAGCCGACACTAGAAGACTTGTCAGGGGCCGGACTGGCCGAGTCTGCGGGCAATTGGTGGCTGATTGGCCGGAACGTTCCTTACGCATTCGATCGGATGCACGACCTATCTGTCGTCTACGGTGGCCGCGATGAGCAGGCCGGACTGCTGAGGGTTGTCTTTAACGAGGCTGAATGGACTGCCGAAATCGCCTCTGGCCACGATGTTTCCGAGCAGCGAGCCAGGGATGCCCGCAATAAGAAGTTGGCCGCCAAGGCCCGGCAGATTCACGAGGCCCGCGCCGGTGTACTTCACTCACTCGCGAATGAGCAGGAGCCTAGGTCGAAAAGCTGGATCGAGGATCGTTCCGGGCATCCGCAAAAAGTCACGCGGCTTGCGATCGCGGAACTTTTGAATGATCTATCCATCGTCGAGCAGTCATACACCGACGCCAGGAACCACCAATTGACTGGTTTGATCCTCGCCAAGTTTGCATCCCAAGAGGCGGCATTGTGAACCCTGCTCGTTATGCTCGTTATGCTCGTTCGTGCTCGTCAAGCATGAATCTGACGAGCACAGGAAACAGGGGTTCTGTGCTCGTCGTCGTTCCCTATAGGGGACGACGACGACGAGCACAGACATCCCCCAGCGAAACGAGCATGAGATCATGCTCGTTAAAAAGTGAACTTGACGAGCACGCCCAGTCTGAAGCGAGCTGAGCGACGAGCAGCAACGAGAGCCGATCGAGATCACCGCCACCCCCATAGCCCCCTCTGGATTCTGACGTTCAAAAAAAATGGCGAGCGTTGATGCCCTCCCACGCGTGCAATGTCAAAAAAAACGATTTCGATATTGGCCAGTTTTGAGCCGGTTTGAATTCGTTGGAGCTGGCTTGCTGCTGGATGACGGGCCGTAGCCAATCAAAAAAAAGATGGCCGAGCGACCGCTTTTCAAAGAGGTTGGCCCGCTCGGCCAACCCGCTGTTCTAAGATTTCGCACATGAGCACAACATTGACGCCAGCCGCCGCCCGCGTTTCCATCGGCACCGTTGAGTGCGAAGACCTGCTTCGCATCAAACGGGCCGCGTGGGATGCGTCCTACCGCTCGATGGATTCATTGGGCCGGGCAGCCAAGTTTCCGGCGTGGCTCTTCTCGATTGTCACTGCCGAGCATAACCGCCGTGTGGCTTGCGATCGTGGCGAGCACTCACCCATGGAGACGATCGTGGTGCCGATCTTGCCGGCTGCAGAGTTGGCCGCCGCGTTGATCGACGTGCGATCCTACACCCGCGTTGAAAAGTTGCCGGATTCACTTCGGCGGCTTTTCCACGAAATCGAAAACCACATCATCGCCCAAATTTCAGAGGCACTTCGATGAGCACTCACTGGATGACCACCGCCGAGGTTGCTGAGCAACTGGGCGTGTCGTCGCAAACTGTTTTGGACTGGGCACGTGATGGCCAGCTTCCACAACCAAGGCGATTCAGCCGGCGAACACTTCGCTGGCCCCGGGCCGAGATCACCGACCATTTACGAGCGATGCCGCGCGGCGTCGACGAAGCCCCAACCCAAGTTTGAAAGCCAAGACAATGAGTTTTTTCAACAGCACAGCAGCCACCGCCCAAGCGCCTATTAACGTCGGTGGTCCTGAGCCCGCGCCCACGTTCAATTCAAAATATCGCGGTCTAAAAATCAAGGAGCTTCGCGAACAAAAGAGCAAGCTGGCCGCCGAGATGCAAGCGAGTTTGGATGTGAACGAATCGGCATGGAACGACGATCACGAGCGAGAGCACCAAGCCAAACTTGGCGAGATCGCGTCGATCACCTCCATGATTTCCGCCCGTGAGAATATTGGCGAGCACTTGCCACACCCCGGCCGCTCGCGTGGTTACACGGTGTTGACTGACGCCCAAGGCCAGCGGCACTATTCCGTCAGCAGGGGGCAAAGTTTCGCTGGGTTGCCCGGCACTGGCGAGCAACCCAGCGATTGCCAGCATCCTGCCGGGGAATACTTGCGGGCTCTCGTGACGGGCGAAACGGCATACACACCGCCCAGCATCGGTGCGGCCCTGGACCGTGGCAACGCGACGAGCGCGGGCTACATCTTGCCAACTGCCCTGGCTAGCCAAGTGATCGACAAGGCCCGCGCCCGATCGATTTTGGTCAATGCCGGTATGGGGACGATTGCTTTGAACGGTGCTGGCCTGGACATCGCCAAAGTCGATGCTGACCCCGAAATGGACGTCAAATTCGAGAACGACAAGTTCAAGGAATCGGCGATCACCTTGGGCCGCGTGACGATCACGCCGAAGTTGATCGGCTGCATGGTCCGTTCGAGCCGCGAATTGATCGAGGATGCACCGAACGCCGCAGCGGTCATCGAGCTGACACTGTTTCGTGCACTTGCCGCCGTGATTGACAATCTCGGAATCAACGGACTCGGAGCCGCTCAACAGCCGTGCGGAATCCTCCATCAGCCGGGCATTGATTCAACCGACACCGTGGGCGAGATCGATTGGGCAAAACTGGCTTTGGGTGCCAAGGCGGTGCGTCTGAACGATCACGAGCCAACCGCGGCACTTTTGAGCGTGAACAACAGCCACTCGCTCGGAATGTCTGTCGATCTGCAAGACCGATGGCTGGATGCACCCCCGGTTCTTCGCGGGGTTGCCGGGTTGGACAGCACGAGCGTGCCAGATGAGCAGATCGTGGTTGGCAACTTCAGCAACTTCGTGCTGGGCTTGCGTCAAGGTGCGACCATTGAAATCACCGAACAGGGCGACGAAGCTTTCAGCCGCCACCAATTGCTGTTCAAAATTTGGTTCAGAGGCGATTTTGCCGTGCTGGATCCTTCCGCGTTTCACATCCTGGACGGCATCGAGCAGCCAAGCTGATTCAAAGCATCGCCGCTGCCGCGTGTCATCATCGCGGCGATGCACCAAGCCCGCCGGGTGCCACTGGTCCTGAATTGCCGCCAGTGGTGCCCGAGCGGGTTTTTTCGTTTTGATATTGGACCACTTATTGGCTTGCCGTCGACGACGCGGTAACACATCACATGGAACAACACATCGATGAAGCGACTGCCCTGGACGCTCACACATCCACGATGAGGTGCGAGGAGGCCTTTCACCTCGTGATGCTTCGCGGATGGTCGCACTCGGCCGCCGCCGAGCTGCTGGGCTGCGACATCAGGGCCGCCGTTGAAAGAAAGCTGCCGTTGGCGTTCATGCCATTGCCCAGTGAGATCATCCACGCGACTGAGGCAATCCGGGCCGGGCACGTGGTCGTCAATCAATCGAGCGGCAACCGCTGGCAGCAATGGCGGGACGAGATGGCCGACGATGAGCCAGAGCCGATCACCGAGGAAGTGGACGACGGGGGAGCTGGCGACGATGATTGTGAAGGCGATGCACTTTCCCCGGTGACAATGCCGAGCTGGTTCAATGGCGCGGGCTGACTCCGGTGCACTTGCTGGTTGTCGTGCTCTCCGGATCGTCGAAATGCCGCCCTGGTTCAATGGCGAGGGCTGACTGGCTTGCCCCTGCCGGATGAGATCGCGCGTGAAGCAATTGCGGTCCGGGCCGCCCGGCTGCGTGACAAGCCAGCCATCGATGAGCCCCGAAGGCTGAGCGGACGACCGATGCTTTCCTCCCCGAAGGCTGAGCGCACGCTGCGCAGGATCGCGAAATTCACCGGACGACGAAAGGCGGTCAGCCACCGACGAAGGCACGCCACAGAATCGCCCCTCTAAGCGACGCCGCCGACAACCCGGCTACTGAGTCGAAATCGCCAGCCAAGCGAGCGAGCGGCGAAACCTGGTGGCTGGCTGGCAGCGATGGGCGGCACTTGTGGTGAGTCGCCTGTTGAATGATCGGTTCGGTGTCGTCCCCTGGTGTCGCGACACCAAACTAACCGCACTTTGCAAACTTTTTCCCGTCTTTTTCGGCGATCTTTTCAGCCGACAAACTACGAGCGTGAAACAGCGTTTCAGCTATAAAGAAAACAGCGTTTCACGCGTGTTTCACGGATGGCATAGATCGTGCGTTGAACTTTGTCGCCACACTGCTGGGCTCGCGTACCGAGTGATGCGGCGGTGGCGACCACGAACTCTATTCTATCGCGTAGTAACTGCCAGATTCTAGTCCTGGGAGCATTGGCTGGCTGCTTGGGGCACTCACTGGATCCAGCGTCACCGCCGCGACTGCGTATGCACCTTCTACCTGATGTTTCAGGTACCAGTCGTAAAAACCGTCACCATTGGCACCGTCCCAGAACGCTCGATCTGATCCTTGCAACGAACCGGAGTACCAGGCTGGCATCGTTTTGCTGCCACGTGAAAATATCTCTCGCCAAGATGGACGCGGAGTCGTCGATACCACTCGCAGGGTCGCCTGCTCGCAACGCGGGCACGTTGGCTGCGTCGATCTTGGTTCGCTGGGCTCCGGTGCAGTGGGTGGGAACTCCATCGCGCCCGCGGCATACGGTAGCTCGGCCGCATTCATGTCATCGGCGCAGCGTTGCTGGTAACTCGCCAGGCGACTATTGCTCCAACCGCCAAAGTATCGGGTTTTGGTCAGTTGATCAGGCTGGATGTGGAGGCACCAACTACGCACAAACTCGAGTGTCGAAAGCGTCACCGGAACCTGCTTCGACTCGCCGCCCTGTTTCGCCCCCTCGCGAGCCATGAACGTGACTTCTTGTTCATCCGCCGCGACGATGCGTGAATTGCTGATTGGTCCGCCCGTTAAGTAGCGAGTCAAGTAACGCACCAAATCGTTCGGGCCGCTCGATCCCGATGGCGGTGGCTGGATAAAGCTGACCCACTCCAGGGACGAAAGATGCGCTAACAGCGAATCCCAGGCAGAATCCTCTCGCAAGTCGCCAAACTCACTGTCCGTATCGAGCTTCAGCTCGCCACGCACGCGTAATCGCTGCAGATGAGAGATCGCAAACTTGCGAAACGAGGTGCGAATATTGATCGCGTCGACCAAGTAATGGCTGTCGCTGATGTCGGCCCCTGCCGGTGACGTGCTGATTTGCCAACCACTGTTGTCGACGCCCGGTCCCGACCCGGGGACAAGTGCGTGGACGTGCCAGTGGGCTTCCAGCTTTTGATTCCAGGTGTGCAGCACCATGATCGCCGCGGGATCATAGCCCTGTTCACTGCGGATCGACTTTTGAAGGCTTTTCCAGGCCGATTGAAATAACAAGTCAGCGAGCGACTCGCGATTGCTCAACGCCAACCGCGAAAGTTGGCTCGGTAATGTGAACACGACTTGGTAGTAAGCCACTTCATCGAGCAGCAGCTTGCCAGCTCGTTCGGCAAAGTCGTATCGTTTGCTGCCGCTGCATTGATTGCAGTGCCGATCACCGCACGAATTGTAAACATGACAAGTCGCCTCGCACGTGTCACACTGATACTTGTGCCCGCCCAGCACCGAGGTGCGGCACAGCGATAGCTTTGCCAACACACTCTGCACGTTGTAGCAAGCTCCGCGATCACGGTACTCGGCGACGTACTGAGCCGCACCGAGTCGAATGATTTGAGCTACGCTGAGCTTCTCGGCCGCGGCCGTTATTCGGCTGGATTGCCAGGCGGATTGTTGTGCGGTTGGCTGTTCTCCGGTTCGGTCTTCTCCGGTTCGCAGTTTGGAGACGCGCTGCTCTCCGGCCTGCCGTTCTCGGCCGGTGGTTGATACGTTGGCAGTTGTTTCACCGGCAACCAATCCAGTGGACTGGGCGTCGAGATCATGTGCTCTCGCCGGCAATGCAGATAAATCATCGTCGTGACGAAGCTCGCGTGACCGAGCAGCTTGCTGATCGTCAGCAAGTCCACGCCCGCCTCGAGAAGTCCCGTCGCGTAGGAGTGACGAAGCGTGTGAGGTGAAATGCGTTTGCGAAGCTTCGCCATGCTGGCTGAGTGCTTGATCGCCTTGAGAATCGACGTGTGATTGTAAGGTCGGTCCGGCAGGTTGCCAGGGAACAAGAGAATGCTCGGCTTGTAGGACCGCCAGTAGTCTCTCAGTTCGGTCAAGAGTCTCGGTGAGAGCGGCACTTGTCGATCCTTGCCTCCTTTGCCGTGGCGAATGTGAATTTGCATCCGCTGCGAGTCGATGTCGACGAGTCGCAGATTGGCTGCTTCGGAAAACCGCATCCCCGTCGCGTAGAGTGTCGTCAGAAAAGTTCGCTGTTTGAGGTTCTCGGTGCACGTGAGCAGCTCGTTGACTTCATTTCGGCTGAGCACAACAGGCAGCGTCTTAGGACTTTTCCCAAACGGCACCATGGAGACCGGCCATGGGACACGAATCGAATGGGTGTAGAGAAACCGTAGCGCACAAACGGCTTGGTTGAAGCTGCTATATGCGAGATTCTTGTTTTCGATTAGGTAAAGCTGGAAGCTTCTAACGTCTTCCGGGGTTGCCTGGTCCAGCGGCTTTTGAATGAAGTCACCAAACCGCTTGGCGTGGTAGGTGTAGGCGTCGATCGTGGCGCCCGCCATATGGCGAATCTTCATGTCTTCGGCGAGGCGCTGTGTGAGTGGGCAAAGACGTTTTTGGTACGGAGTCATGCTGGGTATTCCAGTAGGCAGTTAACTTGCCAGTTCCCGAAGCGGGAGCGGCCAAGTAGGAGACCCAGTAGAATTGCCGTTACAAAAAGCGCAACCTCTTTAATCACTTTAATCGTTAACCGGAAGAAATAGTTGTAGCTCACATCCCCTACAACCGAACCGGTTGCCCTTGGCCTGATCCGCACCCATTCGACGTCTTCAGTGGTACTGCTTCAGGATGCCTGTCTCGACATGCTCTGGCTGGGAGTTACTTGCGCGGAGGCGACACACATCCACCACCGGCATCCCAAAGAAAGCAAAGCGAACAGCAAGCACAACTCCTCATATCAGTTCTTGGCTGGCATGGATGCCAGCCCTCCACCCGCAGGGATGCGGCCAGTCACCAGAAAGCTGCGCCCATGCTCTGCTCCGGAGCAATTCGATTAAGTTCAACGGCGGCGATATGCGGGCGGCGGCGAGCGACTCAACTACTGAGCCAAAGGCGACCAACGCCGCTCAGCATCATCGCATTGTTACGAGTCGTTTAGTCTAGCGTAGTACACGCGGGCTTACCCACGTCTTCGATCCGCAACGAGCACTGCGTCACAGTCACCAATTGATCAGGCGTCGACAGTGCCCCGGCAGGGCAGGCGTTGGTTGATGCCCCGCAGGGCCTGTGCTGACTCGTGCCCCGCAGGGCAGGCGATGGTTGTCACAACTCAGACTGCGGACGATGCCCAGCAGGGCACACTTGGCTTTGCATCCACATTCGGCTTCAGTCCGGCTTGGTCTCGTAACGGTCGCCGTAACCGGGGACGGCGAGTTGGTTTTCCATTTGCAAACGCCCAATGCCGTCCTCCGGTTCACGGCATGGTTATCGCCGGTGTTCGGCTAGCGATCTTGACGCGCCATTTGAGCAACTACGCGACGGTTTTCATTGCCCTTTTTCTCAAGTCCGTACGACAACAAAAAGGAGCCAATCGACCGATTCGGATTGCCCGCAGGTAAGTCAAGCGAAAATTCTACATGATCGGGGATCTCGATGTCCCGTTTCGGCAGGTGGTCTTCTGTGGTTGAGTCCAACGTAACCGGTGGCGTTGATCTAACGAGGTCTTTAGAAAAGCGTCTACGCTCGTCGAGTCGCCACTCCGTTCCCACTACATCGCGACCTGAGATGGAAAGAAGAAGTTCGCCGGACTTAAGTGATTCGTTGGTCCAGTGGTGAATCTCATCTTCAGTCTTAATTGCCGGAATTAGCCGTGCGTCTAGAATCGCAATCTCGCCAGGTTGAACCACCTTCCGAAAACTGTCCGTGGGATAGGGCACGAATCGCACAGCGTGCGATTCTTCGCCATTTGAAAAATTCAGCTCTACATCGAGCCGCTCAATTACGAGTGGACTGCTGCCGCTACACGAAACGTTTAGGTCGAGTAAAAGGACGCTTCCGACACCGAGCGGGTGAGTGTCGATGGTGTTCTGATTACCCTCCGTGACCGTGCGGATGATACCCAGCTCATCTGCGACTGAGATCACATAGCGTTGCTCGGGATTGATTGAAGTAGCTATCAGGGAGTTGTTCTCTTGCAACAATTTGTTTTGCCACCACAAGAGACCTATCGTCAGCAAGGCAATCAATCCACCGGTTGCAGCGACCGAAGACGGTGAGAAGAACAGGTTCCAGCAAAACGCACTAACGCACGCGGACCGACGAGGGTCCTCTGCGTTTGGAAACCGATCCTTTCTGGTCAGAAAGTTGTAAACAATCCGCCAGAAGCGATGCTCTTGCTGAATGAGATTGGATTCGGTTTCGACGTCCATGGTCGGTCAAATCAGAGGTGGGATGATCAGCTCGTTGCAATAACGTTAAAATTCACGGGGCCGCGACATCGGACGCCCCATTTTAAAAAACGGTAGCTCGCGGCTCCCGTGCAATTTATGGTTCCGCATTCTCATCGCCTACCGTCTTGCGCGCGCCATGCACGAACGGGTCACGCCACTCACCGATAGTGGGTTTCATTTTCGAATTATATAGCGTGTAAACTGAAGGAGGGTTTTTGATTGCGAGCTTTGGATCATTCTCCTTTACACGAACGAGAATGCCATAGTCGTAGAGTCTCCGTTCTTTCTTCCAACATAGCCACGCATCATCACGCCAAAGCATGTCGCAACCATTCATTTTTCCAGGGTGCCAATACTTGTCGGCGGCACGAAACCACCCTTGTTCAAACTGAATTTCTCCATCTTCTGATGTTCCACCCTCGCAGCTAAATAGAAAAAATGTGAACTTGCCACTTTTAACCTGAAGAAACGACCTGTGGAAATCCTGGATTTCACTAACGTTGACATATATCCCGTCGATCAATTCATTCTCACGTTCGGCAGTGGTCGTTGTCGCTAGAAGCTTGGGGAGAATAGGCACTTCGTACTCGTCAATAACGCCGTCGCCATTGGTGTCCAGCTCCTCAACGCTTTGAGCGAGACAATTGCTTACCAATAACGCTAGGCTCAAGACGGCAGTGAAACGCATTAAGAATCCTTTCAATGGCGGAACGGTAGAAATCACGCGGCGGCGACGAACTACTCACCACTTCAACCAACTTGACTTCGCCGCTCGTGTGCATTTCGTGGTTCCCCGTTTATTCATGGTCGGTATCGTCGTGAATACAGTTCGGTTACGCCTGTGTCGGCGTCTAGAACAGTCGCGTCGGACACAGTCAAAGAGACAAGTTGCAACGTTCGGTATGCTTGCGAGTGATTTTCGTCCGTGATGATCAGATCACCAGCGTCGTCAATGTACCATTGCCCACCTAGCGCGGCCACCTCATGAATGTCACCGTGCTTTGTGCCTTCAGTCCAAAGAACGCCGCCATTGTTGCCGAAGGAATAGTTCGCGATGCGTTTCGGGTCCTGAAGTTCGTATCGCCATTTTTCGGTTTGGAGATGGTCCCATGAAACAACCGGAGGACCATTCGTTACAGACGGTGCCGTCGGTCCGCACCCCGTGGGCACGGTGAGTAGCCAAGCAACGACGGTGATCGTTATCGTGTAGCGGAACATTCAAGATTTACGATCGGAGAACGGCGGCAATATGCGGGCGGCGGCGAGCGACTCAACCACTGAGCCAACGGCGACCAACGCCGCTCCGTCATCATTGCATTGTTACGAGTTGTTTAGTGTAGCGTAGTGCCCACAGGCTTACCCACGTCTTCGATCCGCAACGAGCACTGAGTCACAGTCACCAGTTGATCAGGCGTCGGACCATGCCCCGCAGGGCAGGCGTTGGTCGATGCCCCGCAGGGCGTGTGCTGACTCGTGCCCCGCAGGGCTGGCGTTGGTTGTCACCGCCCGCCCGTGAGTCGATGCCCCGCAGGGCACACTTGGCATTTCAACAACACTGGCCTTCAGCACGAGCCTTGATCTCGTAACGTTCAGCGTAACCGGGTCGCGTCGAAAAAGTTTACCATCGCCAAAACGCTTGACACGCGACTCCGGTTCACGGGATTGTTATTTGCACGCATCACCATCCGCCCAGCCAATGAGTCAAGCTTTCATCAGCCAGCTTGAATTCGTGGTCGCCTTCACAGAACGAATATACTGCTGGGTCGTTCGTAATGCCATCGGCAATAAAGTAAAAGCAAAGATAGCCCTCGAATTCGCAAACAAATATAGCCCGGTCCGGCGTTGTCAATCGTTGAGGTGATGATCCAATTAGTTCTTCGCCACGTGATCTTAGTGACTGAAGATGTTCTGCGTGCAGGTCAGAAGTCTCGAAAGAACGAAAGCCTCCGGAGTCTCTTTTATTACCAGCGATTGACAAATATGCACGATAAGAAACCGGGAGAGGGAGACAGAGGAACGATTCTAGTTCATTGATTTCTTGTATTGTCATCGGTTCGCCACTAACAAAGGCAATGTTAAATTTCCAGCGATAAGATCGGATCGAACCGTGCCCGAGGCCGAAGACGCAGTGTAAAACATCTCGCACAATTTGCAGCATGCCCTCGTATGGCCATTTCAAAATTGTCACTTGCTAGGAATCAAGAACTCAGTCAAATAACGTTTGGATTCACTGGGTCGGGCCGTGAAAAGTTTGATCTGCCAAAACGCGTGATGCCCGACTCCCGTGCAATCCATTGGTTCTGCCATCCTTTAGGTGAGTCGATCTGTCTCTGCGTGAAACCAATCAAGATACTCCTCAGATGCGTTAATAAATCCCTGCGTCGAACAATTTGCGACAGTCAAAAGTCCAAGATCGTCTCGTCGCAGAATCGCAAGCGTACCCGCCACTGGTGAAACAATGAATGATTTGTAACCATCGAATTGTTCGCCCCAATTCGTCAAAAAGTTAAAGCGACCATAACGCATCGAATCGCGTTCAATCTCTTGGCTGTTCCGGTCGTCATCCCCGTAAATTGCATGATCCAATAAATCGTGAAGTTCAGCATTGGAAATTCCATTGAAGGAAGCGTCCCAGAGATCGATAACGTTTTCTCGGAACCAGCGAAATTGACAATATGCTGGATATAGTCCACAGTGTGGATTTTCATAGTCGCCATAGATCTGTTTGTCGCAAACAACACGCATCCTTCCCCAAACGGCAGAAGGTGCCGATAGATGGGATTCGCTCATTGCCTCGATGGCAAAATCATCGGGGTTGCCAAATAGCATGTTTGCGGATCGATTTGGTTTTGGCAGAACGCTAGCCGTCACCGAGGACGGACAACAGATTTTCCACTTCAAAATCCGCGCAAGCCGTCCTTCGGGAGAGTAGACCGGGGTCTCTTTGGTTTAGGTTATGCTTTGTGTTCACTGTTTGCCACTGGTTTCCCGTTGTGGTGTCACAATATTTCAACCTTGCCTCATTGACCCTCGGCCCCTCGCAGATCCGGACGTGCCGCGTTACAGCATCCGGCTCCCAGATGTCACTTGTCCCTCGCACTCAGCAACTCACGGTCCATCGCGATCAGGTCCTTCAATTTGGTCGGGCCCGCCAAGGGATGAAGTTCCGTGAAGCGATTGAAATCGTCCCAGTTCACATAGCTCTTCTGACTCCGACGGCTCAAGTGACGCTTCGCCATCCGACGAACCTTGCTACGGTAAGCCATCAGCATCGGCCAATTGTCATTGATGCCGTAGTACTGATAGTGACCGCGAAGTTTCATGTTAAGCGTTTGCCACATCTCGCCGACCGGTGTCGAGAGCTGATGATGAAACCACAGACGCATCTCCATCAACTTCACACGAAGTTTCTTTCCTGACGTTCTCCGCTTCAGTTTGAACTTTCCTGCACGCGACAGGCCACAGTAATGAGTGAATCCGAGGAAGTCGAACGTGCTCGGCGCGCCTTCGCCACGTCGCTGGTGATCGCGACTCGCAAAACGTCCGAACCGGATCAACTTGGTTTTCTCCTCGGCGACTGACAACGAGTAACGGCCCAGTCGCTTAGGCAACACCGCTTGGTATCTCATCGCATCGGTTTCGAGCTCAAAACAACACACAAAATCATCAGCGAAGCGAATGATTTCCGCTTCTCCTCTGAGTCGCGGTTTGACTTCACGCTCGAACCACTCATCCAACACATAATGTAAATACACATTGGCGAGCAGCGGTGAGAGACTGGCTCCTTGCGGAACGCCGTCTTCGGTGGCCTGCAACCGGCCTTCGATCATCACCCCTGCTTTCAGAAAACATACGATCAGCCGCAGCAACTTCGGATCGCTAATGCGTCGTCGCAGTAGCTCTTCGAGGTGCTGGTGTGACACGTTATCAAAGAATCCCTTGATGTCAGCATCACTGATCCAGTTTACTTTCCGCGTGGCGATGAATCCTCCCAGCGTCGACAATGCCTCGTGACAAGATTTGCCTGGACGGTAACCATACGAAGTATCGTAAAAATCCACTTCGTAGATTTGTTCCAGGATCATCACGACTGCGCGTTGGACAAGTTTGTCCTCCACGCAAGCGATACCGAGCGGTCGCGTTTTCCCATTCCCCTTGGGGATGTTCTTTCGCAAGCTCGGCTGCGGGCGATACGAGCCTCGATGGAGTCGCGTCAGTAGACCGCGAAGGTTCGCTTCGAGATCTGCTTCGTACTCTTCCACCGTGACGTTATCGACACCAGGTACTTTGCCTCGTTTGAGTCGGCGAAAGGCATACCACAACAGCTCATGAGTGAGCAGCGAAAAGAGGTTGTTAAAAACCCCTTCGTGGTCAGCCTTCGCTCTCTGAGAGATGCGATCCAGCCGAGTTAGCACCGAGTCTCCGTCACTGAGTACGGTCGGTGCCCGGTCTGGACCGCGTGTCATCCCGATCCGCTTCCCTGCTCCGATATTACTCGGCATGCCGCGTCCCGATTGGCATTCGGGCCGCTGCGGTACTACTGGATCGTCCGATTCCCTGAAAGTCATTTGTCTTCGTTGCTTATTCCACTTCTAGGACATACTCGATCGATCGAGATCGGCAGTCGCGAATCGATCAAGAACCTCAGGGCCTCACTGGTTGCCTGATTGACATGGTGTGTAGCGCGAGCGGGGCGCCGACTCCGGATCTCCACTCACAGCTTGCCGGTAGCGCTGTGAGCAATGTTGCCTTAAGGCATGCACAAACCTTGGGCAGATTCAACAGTTACAAAATTTCGGAGCTAATCCCGTTCACGGTCACAGGGCTACCTGCGATCCATTCACCCTCACTACCTTTCTGTGTACGCTTCAACCAACGACTTCGGCGGTGACGCCTTATACGTTGGCTGCAACACTCGATACCGGGCGTGTGGCTAGCACTTACCCGGACGGGATTCACACCCGCTTGTCAATCAGACCTTGCCAGTCCGCACGTGCACGGCATGGTTATCGCAAGTTGTTTGTAAATTGCGGCCATCATCGGAAGTCCGCGTTGGTGAACAAGAGCCACAGTGTCGCGACCGAAACGAAACCAAAGAAAACGGTTAATCGGAACATGTATGAGGACCACAGGAGTCGTCGAGTCGATCGTCCAGTGAGATAAGCGTATAACGTAACCAGCGGAGATGCGATCACCAATCCACAGATCGCCCCGAAAGCGACGATGTCCACGATCGCAAGCATGATCTCCGATCGGTACGACGCGTAGGCTACAAGTGCGAAACCAAATACAAGCAGCATAAGCACCGGCCAACGAACGGCCCATTGTTTTGGATCGTTTTCAGCTCGGGACGAGGTCGGCGGGGCGTACGGTTCTCTCACCGTCTATAAGTACCTCAAGTCAGTGCGATAACGCAACGCGTCACCCGGTACGCGCAAAGGATTTTCAATTTCAAGACCGCCCGACTCGCGTACTCGGGTGCACGCGATTGTTCCCCGCATGTTGTATCACGGTAGAGGACGATCAACGCGGATTCCATCGTACGGTGGAATGTATCCGGGTTGGCCATCATGATACCACGAGCGATTCAACAACCAAGCGTGGTAACGAACGTAAACCCGAGTTAAGTCGGGGCGTGTTCCGCGATCCTCACGTGTATAGTCGTAGAACTCAGAAATCAGTTCGGCAAGTCGCGCGACAGAATCGTCATCCTGAACCTGTTCCGACTCAAGCAGCATGTCGACGATCCCAGTCCAGAAAAGATTGTTGCCGTCGTCAAATCGCGGCAACAACCACTCACGGAAACCGGTAAGGCATCCGGTCGCAGTATCCAAGCCAGTCAAGTAAGCGTAAACACTATTGAGCGTACCGGGCGCGACGTACATTCCCGGTCGCTTACATACGTGCTGGATTAAGTCAAGCTGTTGTGCGTCCAAGAGCTAAGTCCCGAAAGATTGAAGCACCATTTTGTCGGGGAAAGAATCCATGTAAGTCCAAGGTTTGACGGGTGGGAGCCATTCGTTAAAAAACTGGCGACTCAAACCCGTGATCACGGCAGCTTGCGACTGCCGGTCACATTCACTCCACCCACCAAACACATGAACTGAAATCACATGAAGATTCTCGCACTTGACCTCGGCAAATTCAACTCCGTTTGCTGCTTGTTCGACTCAAAAACTCGCAAAACGCAGTTTGTCACGACACCCACTACGAGAGAACACTTCGGTGTCATCTTCCACGACACCAAGGCCGATCTGGTCGTCATGGAGGCCTGCGGCCCCTCGGGATGGATCAATGATCTGGCACAACATCAAGGGCATGAAACACTCGTCTGCTCCACCAACGAAGAAGCCTGGCGGTGGGCCAACGTCAAACGCAAAACCGATCGGGACGACGCTCTCAAGCTCGCTCGCATGGCCGCCATGGGTGAGCTCAAAGGCGTTCACACACCGACGCTGGAACATCGTGAGTTCCGATCGCTCGTCAAATACCGCAAGACTCTCGACGGACGAATCAACAAAACCAAGAACGCCATCCGTGCTTGGTTCGTTAACCACGGGATCGAGATCGCAACCGGCGAGAAAGCCTGGTACTCCGGTCGCGAGCACATCAACTCGTTTCGCAAACCCCTGACTGACTGTGGACCTGACGAGCTTTGGAAAGGAGAACTCGACATCGAACTGACCATCCTCGATTCGCTGACCGAGCAACTCACTGGTGTCGTCAAGAAGCTCGAAGCGATCGGCAAGAATGACGAACGCATCAAGCGAGTCCAAACGATCCCCGGAGTCGGACCACGAACCGCTGAAATCCTGGTCGCGTGTCTCGACGACCCGCACCGCTTTGAAAACGGACGACAAGTGTCGGCCTACTTCGGCTTGGTTCCACGGCAGTATCAATCCGGCGAAACGGATCGCAACGGACGCATTACCAAGCGTGGCAATCCACTGGCACGAACGATCCTCGTCGAATGTGCTTGGGCCTCGCTGCGATACAACCCATGGGCCAAGGGCGTCTACGAAAGGATCTGTGGCAAACAAAAAACACGTAAGAAGAAAGCGGCTATCGCGTTGGCTCGTAAGATCGCTGTGATCGCCTGGGCAATGCTGCGAGACGAAAAGGATTGGGATCCCAAGCAAATGATCCAGGTCACTGAATCGTTCGGAAGGATGCCGACGGGGCTCAAGGACTCACTGCAAAACATGAAACCCAAAGAGAATGCAGATCAGCGAAAAAGTCGTCTTCGCAAGGAAGCCCGCGCGGCGAGAGAGGCCGCCGAGAGGGGTGCTTCAAAAACAACTGGGCAGAATCCCGTGAAGAGAACGAGCACTGGATCTGCCAAGCCGACCGCTTCCAAACGCAAGGCGACCAACTCGCCGGCGACGCGCTCGCCTCGGTCCACTTCTCAAACAAACGGGAAACGACAAACGAAAACCTCCAAGCCACGGCGAGCAAGAAAGCCAGTATCGCGTGACTGATGCTCCGACATCGGCGTAACGAATCGGCCTTGCTCGCCGCTCTCATCTTCCGGTCACCAGGACAACCTGTATCGGCTGCCTGATGCTTCGACATCGGCGTAACGAATCGGACCTGCTGACCATTCAAACCATCTCATTACTCCAACCCTATCGTCATTCCTTCAGTCAACACCACCCGGTCACCCCAGGAGCCCGCTGCCAGCCCACGACACGAACCACCAAGGAACAGACCTGCCCTCCGTACTGAGCACCGACCCAAGTTGATGCGGACCGTTCGATTTAGGATCGATCCATTGCAAAGGATCGCTAGAACTATCCGACACATCGCCCTAAAGAATGTGCCGTACCGAAGGAAGACCACTTGCTGCTCATTGAAGCCTCCAGGCAAGTGCTCGCCGAAACACGTCGCCAGTCCGAATCAAGTGGCTGGAACCGTGCAAGGATAACTGAGGGGACGCCGCCATCATGAATCATGTTGGCCCACCAGGACCAAGAGCGTTCACACCTCGAATAGTCGTTTAATCCAGCTCCTTACCCGTTCGTGTCAGAAGCCGTTGATGCATCCGTGATCGACATCAACCGAGATGGAAACCGGTGCCATTCACCTGCGCCTTTTTTCGGTCGCCACTAACGGGCGAGCGACCGAAAAAAGCCTCCGGCGAACGGCACCTCACCTCCACCAGCGGAAAAAAATGAAGTAAGACAAAAAACAACCCAACACCACTTGTCAAACCTTGGACTTCATAGTCGGCAGCGATCAGCGGGCCGGGACGATTGACTTTCCATTCGTAAAACCTTGCAAGCCCGGCTCCGTTGCAGTACGCCCAACGATGGGCGTGATCTTGTGGGGTGCAAGTCCCCTGTACTTAGTTCCGGTTCCTTCGAAGGGAGTCATCATACCAGATGGATAGCTCATAAGAAGCCAGTACGAGGCGAGGGCAACTGCGGCGAGGTGACAGACCGTGGGGAGGAAGCCTGCGAAGACGATCGTTAAGCCAGCGAACCACACGTGCTGGACGTCTTCTCGCCAAGACCTGCCAGGTTACGAACAGAAACCTCATACGAGGCCGACGACTCCAGGCGAGCGGGCTGCTGACCGCGAAGCCGAACCGGAAGAAAGAGCGGAGGTAGATGAGGAACTTGGGCAGGGACAGATCACGTGTCTCGGTGCGATTACATCAACCCGAGGCGTCCCTTATTTGGGGAGATCTCGATGCGTACCCGTGAGTAGGGCTTGCCCGAAAGGCGGGGCGGATGCGGCAACGCACTTCCGTGCAAAGAGAAGTCAGCAAACGTCGTAGTACCGAGCCTTCGCAAACCAGCGAAGATGGGAAGGACTGAACGTCACAAAACAAGGAACGAACCACCGATGACCTCTGAACCGCCGAACGAAACGTGTCGCCAACTTCGATTGTTTGAAGACGGCGACGCATCGCAAAACATCCAGCGAGATGATTCGACAGGGGCGGGCATCGAGAAGCCAGCCTTGGGCGATGACGCCAACGAACTGATGGAGGAGATTGTCGACGATGTCATCATGGAGATGGCTTGGGCGAGAGTGAAGGCCAACCGTGGAGCCCCAGGGCCCGACGGGATTACGGTCCAAGACTTTCCCGAGTGGATCGCTCCGTGCTGGTCAGGCGTTCGACAGAAACTTCTCGATGGGACTTATCAGCCCTCAGCGGCGCGACGAGTCAGCATCGATAAACCCGATGGCGGCACACGCGAGCTCGGCATTCCAAACTTGCTCGATCGTGTGATCCAAACAGCCATTGTATTAGTCCTCACGCCGATCTTTGATCCGGAGTTCTCCGATTCAAGTGTCGGCTACCGACCCTATCGCTCGGCTCAAGATGCAGTCCGGCAAGTGCAGAAGATCATCCGCGGTGGTCGTCGCCGATGCGTTGATATGGACCTTTCAAAATTCTTTGACCGAGTCCAACACGACGTATTGATGGCTCGCGTGGCCCGCAAGGTCCGCGACAAACGACTGCTGAAGTTGATCGGACGCTACTTGCGAGCCGGCGTGATGGTCGATGGTTTATGCCAAGCCAGCACGAAAGGAACGATGCAAGGTGGCCCACTTTCGCCACTACTGTCGAACATCTATCTAGATGATTTGGATAAGGAACTGGAGAAACGGGGTCTTTCGTTCGTGAGGTATGCGGATGACTTTGTGATTTTCACAAAGTCCGAAGCCGCCGCACAGCGTGTATCGGCGAGCGTCGAACGTTTCTTACATGAGCGACTGAAATTGACCGTCAACCGCGACAAGAGCTCGATCCGCAAGACGGACGGGCTGGAGTATGTGGGCTACGAGTTTCGTGGCTACGGCGGCCAGATTCGCGTGAGTGCTAAGAAGCTCGACACATTCAAGAAACGCATTGCGGAGATCTTTCGTAAGAGCCGCGGTGTGTCGATGAAATCGCGATACGCGGAGTTCCGTTCTTATGCTATGGGTTGGCTAGGCTATTTCGCACTGGATCAGGTCAAGACAACGTTCGCAAACTTGGATAAGTGGCTTCGGCGACGGGTCCGAGCTTGTTACTGGAAGCAGTGGAAGAAGTCGAAGACTCGACTGAAGAAACTGATTTCGTTGGGCTTGTCTTATCGTGTCGCTCGCGGCTTTGCGATGAGCGGCAAGGGTGCCTGGCGTCTTTCCATGACGTCCGGCGTCCAGCGGGCCTTGTCCATCGAGTACCTGACTACCGAGGGCTTGTTTAATCTTGAAGAGCGTTGGAAATCGCTTGCATCCTTGAGGCGAACCGCCTAGTGCGGCCCCGCATGCTAGGTGGTGTGGGAGGGGTCCCGGGCAACCGGGCTCCTATCCCGATCGGCATGGTTACCCGAACGTTTGTATCATGGCTCACGATCGAACTGCCCAATCATCTTTGCAAGCGTGGGGATATCGATCGACTCAGAAAGATAGGTAACCGACCCATCGACATATGCGACAAAAGCGCCGCCAACGTGGTCCGAATAGATGCCTTGTTCATTGTCATGGTTCACGCCGACATCGCGGGCATTGACCCGCCAGGAAAACGAGTTACTTGCAGACCACCCATCTTGCCCGCCGTAATCCGCGTCTGGTCGGAATGCGCTTACGGTTGGACGTCCATCCACCATATGCAGTGGGCGTCCGCCGCGTTCGATAAGCATGATTGTGTTCGATAGCCCATCTGAGACATCTCTGAATCTACCTTCCCGATAGCGAGTCAGTTCCCCATCTATCGTTCCATTATCGAAAGTCGGCAGCCCCCATACGCCCCAACGAAGATACCGCGTATCGCCGTCCCGCCCATCGCTGGGAAGGACTTCGGGAATAACCCAAACGCCTGCCAACGCATCGTAATCGCTACGAACCACGCGATACTTGTCGTCTTGGCTTTGCGATGGGTGTGTCCAGGTCCATCCCATGTTCTCGGAAGGCGTTGCCCCACTTGGGCAAACGTAGTGCGAGACAACAGTCGTAGCCACCGATTTGTTCTCCACATCAGTTGCGAGGACGTTCCAGTCGATCGAATCACGTAGTGCCGACTGTTCGAGGTATGGCAGCAAGGCGGCACGCCACGAGTGCATGTGATGTAGATCCGTCTCATTGAGCGGATAAGATAGGGATGTACCGTTATACGGCGAAGGCAGATTGCCATTCGTGTTGTGAAAAGCGTGCAAAGCCAACGCGGTCTGCTTGAGGTTGTTTTGACAGTGTGTCTTTCGAGCAGACTCACGCACGGATTGGACTGCAGGGATCAGGATCGCGGCAATGATGCCCACAATGGCTATCGTGACAAGCGTCTCGATAAGCGTCAGACCGCGTCGCTTCAATTGATTGTCCATTCGCATTTGTCCAACCTTTGGTGGACGCTGAGGCCTGCATCCTTTCGGGTAACGTTTAAGTTCACCCGTTCGGCTAGGCTGAGTTGACCCCTCGAAACCGTGTTCCGCCGAATCGTGGTGCAACGACTTTGTTGTACTGGGCACTATGGGCGGTTGCAAGTCGCGAATCAACGGCTCAGTAATGGCTTTACGGGCTTAGTGTTTTACCATCGCCGGCAGTGGTGGAAATGCAATTTGGCGTCGTTGCTTGATATCGCATCCTCCGCAGCGCGCACCTTCGGTTCCTTGGGTGTCGCGTTTTGCTTCGCACTGCGGTGTTTTTGAGAGCGCGTCATGCGGCTTGTCCGTGAGTTGATTGACGAAAGGCGGCCGCAGGTGGTGACCGCCCGGCCTGAAATGAATGGTGGCTGACCAGAATCGCACCGCACTTGGGGCACCGGCACGCTGAATCCATGCCAGCCGCCTCGCAGACCTCCTGCCAACTCGGTGGTGCTGCCCCCTCGCTCGACAGTGCGGGCTCGCCTAACGTTGCTCTCGCGATCGCCAGTTTGGAATGCGGGTTGCCGCAGTACAGCCCGTAGCCTCGCACGCACTGGTAGCCTCGTGGTGGCACGTGCTCGAACCAACGGGCTAGCAACACGTTGACGGGCAGCCGCATTGCACCTTGACGCTTGCCGTCGCCGCCCTCGAGTTCACTGAGCCGGTAGCGGAACTTGACGTACCCATCTTGTTCGTTGATCAATCGCGAGTTGCCCATCGGGCCGCCCTTGATATAGCGTGCCAGATAGGTCGTGACGCTCTGGCCATCGCGGTAGGCGTCGTGAATCTTGACATTCCACGCATCGCTGAGCTTGAAGAGCAAGGTATAGAATTGGTTGCGGGTCAACTTCGGTGGCAATCGTAGCTTGCCCTTATTGAGCTTCTCTCGCAGGATGGCTTTGAACTTGCCCCGAAACGTGATCATTAACACTTTGCGTGGTAGCAGGCATCTCTTCTGCGGCGTGATCCACTGGCCCGTATCGCTCAAACCTCCCGCTGTGACGAGGACGTGCAGGTGAACGTGGATCTCGAGTTTCTGGTTCCATGTGTGCAGGGCCGCCAGGATACCGGGTCGCCCGCCAAGATACTGTGGATCATCGAGCAGTTGCGAAAGTGCTTGCGAAGCGGCGGCGAAGAGCGTGTCGGCGAACTCGCGTTTGTTGTAACGCCAGAGTTGGTTGAGCTGGTGTGGGACCGTGAAGACGATGTGATGATGGGGCACGCTGAGCAACCGTTGCTTCCATCCATTGAGCCATTTTTCGCGAGGCAGCCAAGCACATTGAGGGCAACACCGGTGCAAACACGAGTTGTAAGCGACTTGGTGGTAATGCCCTTCGGGGCAACTGTTAACGTGACCGCCCATTTCGCGAGTTCGGCAGTGGATGATGCACCATGCCGCGTGCTGCATGTCAGGCGTCAATTTCCTTGTTGACGTAAAAGCGTCGAGATGCCGAGTGAAAAGAGTTTGCATGTCGAGCGACATTAGACTCACCTACCAAAGCGTCAAGCTCGTCAACGGGATTGATGCATTCCCTGCACCTGTATCCCAAAAAAGAAAAAACAGCGAGCGAAGCTCATCAATATAACTGTTGGTTGGCATGGATGCCAACCTTCTGCCCGCAGGGATGCGGCCAGCCACCTGGACCCTGGGTTCCACACGTTGCTCCGGAGTGGCTGGTTTGAGATCCGCAATCAGCGAGAGACATCCGACTCGCCAATATAAAGGTAAAATTCCTTAAGATTCTCCGTGGCCAGTACAACGCCAAGCGTAACCGGGAACGGCCCGGTAGATTTTCCATACCTGTGAACCTGACGCCGTTCTCCGGTTCACGTTTTTGTTCGTCGCGTCACTATAGGGCGACCGGGATAGCATCATGAAGACGATTCGATGTGTCTGGAATAAGTTGAGTAATCGTTTGCAATCGTTGTTTTTGTGTCGCACTGTCGTCGAACGGCATTCCGATTTCACCACGAGTCAACATGTCAACGAAGGCGGCGATAGCGAGCGAGACATGGGCCGACTCGGCACTTGGAAGGAGACCACCAGGGTTGTCAATGAGTTCGTGACAACTGCTTGTAATAGTGAGTTCTGGTGTGAAACAGATTGCGTCTGCAATAGGCGATGGAAGATTGTCTTCCGTAATGCCGTAGACGATGGAGAACGGACCATTGGTCTTTTCTCCAATGATGGGGGAATTGAGGTCTGGGTGTCCGAGAAAGTGGCGGAACGTCATGCTCAGGTCGAGTGGGATCAGTTCGTCCGCGACACACCAGGCGTGATCCGCGCCAGCTCCTCGAGTGGTAAAACACTGTTTCCCGCCCACGTAAGTAGTTACTTGGCCGCGAACAATATCGCATTTCAGCCCAGATTGTCCAAGCACAAGCTTGGTAATGAATGCGTGTTCCCGGCAGAACCATCCTGCGTCGTGCCGCCCCTCGACAACGAAGGGCTGTTCCCAAAGAAGATCGTTGAGTATGGGGGCGATTGACTTCGCGATAGATGCAGCGTCTTCCATATTCGATTTTGTCGACGAACGTTGGCCATCAGCGGGCACGGACGTTTGATTTTCCATTGTCAAAAAACATGCAAGCCGTGCTCCGTTGCATGGCATGGTTACCGCATTTTGTTTGGTGCCCAGCCGGTATCAAGCAGTGGGACAGACGCTTTAACGAGATTTGAATGTTTGGTGGACCGAAAAACAAGGCTGTAAAACGCCATATGGAAAAAGCGGCAAACCAGTGGCACATCATCGGGCAAAACGGCACCAAGTTCGTCAGGCGACATGAACAGTAGGTCGTTCTCATCGATTGCATTGATGCGTTCAATCGTAGCGATCGGGAACTCGGAATCCAATATTGCAATGTATGCGTTCTGTTGTGCCTGCATGTGATCGATAAACCGGGAGCACCAGCCTGGATGACCAACTCGAGCTGTTGGTGCAATAGTAGTGTAGTCACCGTATTTCAGGGCGGTCTCATCGTCGGTAAACGTTGGCACGTTATCGAAAAGGTGCCACCACCACAAATCGCACTCAGATCGAATTGGCGCTAACGTGTTCGATACATCGTGTTCAAAAGATACGAGTAGTTCGTGCATCTAGGTGCGGTAACGGTTGAATTCACCGAGAACGCGAGGAAATCGTTGTGATGGCCAACCGTCATGCTCGCGTTCTTCGGTGCAATTCATGGTTCTGGCGATTCGTCATCGATATAAGCGTTCCAGCGTTCAATATCCTGACGAAATTCGTTCTTCATCTCAACGAAGAAGCCTTCATCCTCCGCTGGGTGGCGTTGGCGAACCAAGTCAAGTTTGTTTTCGTCATCGATAGTACCGATTTCGATGATTCGCCCTTCATCCAGATTGATGGCACGATTCGCAATGCCTAGGACATCCGTAAAGCCGCCCCGTGCATTCTCTTTGACCGTATGAATTATTGTCGAGGGTCTGCCATTAAACGTAAATTCAAATGTCCAAACTACAACGCTATACCCTGTCCGGCGTTGTGCCGTTACAGGCTCAGCATGCTGTTTTGGGTCCGCCAGCACAATACTAAACGCAAGATCTGGATGATTCCGTTCGCTTGTTGAAATCAGTAGCGTAAGCAGACGTCCATTCGTATCGTCCGTGTGCTGTCCCTTGTATGCAAAGTGAAAGTCCGCGTCAAATGATGCACCATCAATATCAGGTCCCCTGCTGACCCCCCACGACGCATAGTCAGGAGAATACCAACCGTCCGCAGAGTAGAGATCAGAGCCAATGGCGACAAACGTGACGATTGCGACAAGGCGCATCGGTAATTTGAAAGCATTCGTGGAATTCATGTAGTCGCTCTTCATGTCTTTATCTAGTTGCCAGAACAATAGTTTCAACCCTTGTCAGTAGGGTCGTATTCGGGAATTTTGCCAATACGACCTGAGTGAGTTGGGGTGTTTGACCAATATCCCGCAGGCCGCTGTGGTGGTAGTCGATGATAGTCTTCTCGGGACGCAAAAGCAACCTCGCTAACTCGAAGGATCATTCTGATGACACTTTTGAAATTTGAGATCGCGGTGGCGTCTGCCGATGGCGTGGGGGAGAGCGACCGGGTTTGGTTCCCGAAGTGGCTGCGGCGGTGTGCGATGACGTTCCCCCAGGGCCTGGTAAACGAGTTGGCTGTCAATCGCGAAACGACGCTGCAATTTTCCCGCATGTTGTTGGAGGCGGGGGCTCCGGCTTGGCAGCGTTGGCAGGCGGTGAGGTCTCTGGAGTGTTATCGCGACTTGGTGCTGGGACGCTCCGAGCCAGATTTGTCGAGCATCCTTGCGAAACTCGCGCAATTGGGCAAGCCAGAACGCAACCTCGCCTTGGAGGTACCGCCGACCGAGGAGGAATTGGCAATTATCCGTGGCAAGATGGATCCTGCCGAACCCGTGCTGGTTCAGACGATGCGGGGCGACATGCGTGTGCTGCACTACTCGATGGCGACGGAGAAAGCATACGTGCGGTGGGTAAAGCGATTCATGGGACACGTGGGGTCCATGGAACTGGCGCTGTTCAACGAACGGGATATCGAGTCGTTTTTGACCAAGCTGGCGGTCACTGGGCAGGTGGCAGCGAGCACGCAGACGCAGGCGCAATCATCGCTGCTGATTCTTTACGAGTGCATCCTGGGCAAGCGGGTACGAACATGCGTGAGATCCTGCATTTACTTGGACACAACGATGTGAAGACGACGGAAATTTACACGCACCCCAAGAGTCGTGCATGATGTCGTCAAAGGTCACTTCGTCGATCCGGCAATCCTTCGCGTCGCCGTGTCCATTGATCAGAAAAGCACCGGCGCTGCTCTGAGAGCCAGCGATAAAGCAAGCATCCTCATTGCATTGGTAACGGTCTTCGAATTTCTCGAGGACGCGATACCCGACAATCGCTTCTGATTCCTAGCGTTTCATTTCTTTTCCTGCCTTCGTCGAGGCGACCTGTTAAACCAGCTGGTTTTAGAAGCCTCACTGCCGGATGCACCTCCGGTCCGGTCGGTGACACTGCTGGAGTTATCGCCGATTTAAGAGGACAGCAGATCACCGATCGCTCCAGCGGCAATGATTATGAGGGAGGCGAGCCCGCGGGTCAAGCTTTTTGCGGAACGCATTGACGGTCGCAACTGTCATGTTAAGAAATTTGCCCATGTGTGCCATCAACACTGACGACGAGATGACGGTCGCCGTGGACTAGACCGCCTCGATGCACGTCCTGGATAGTTTCGGATTTTGGCCTGAGTTAACCGCCCGTCAGCAATGTCGCGACGCCGCCGACACTGGCAGTGGTTTCCTGTCATTGAGCTGATCGGCGATTTGCATGCGCGGACGCATGATGGTCAGGGGCGTGCCCATTGCCAATTCGGTTTCAAATTGTCAATGGAAGCACCACGTTGAGGCATTCACCTCAATTGAGTCGTCAGCCATCGACACCGGCAGCTGGACCAGTTGGCGAGGGCTGGATGTGCAGGCTCCGCCGCCGCACGAGGGCTCTGACTAAAAGTGTGATCAGCATTCATTGTCACTCACCGACCACAAGTTTGCCTGCCCCACAACATGAACGTCGCTTCATCATGGTTCGCCGCGACGGTGCACCTGTCGCTGATCGGTCTGGTGGTTGCGGCATGTTGTCCGGGGAGCGTCGACGGGCGTCACGATGTGATGTGCAGTTACCCAAGCTCCTGAAAAGTGGGATTGGACTGGTGCACCTCACCTACCATCCTCAGCTACCGAATCGGTCCGTCGCTGCTCCGTTTGGAGATAGCAACACGCGTCATAGGCGGCGGTGCCACTTCGGGAAGATCCTGCTTCGATGCGGCCAAAGTGTCGCCACTTGCTTCCTTTCTTCGCCGTTGGGCCAAATCCGCTCTCAATCGCCTGCTCGGCGATACTCTCGCGGGTTGCTCCGACTTTCTCGATGACGTGTCACCGTCGCCAACCCATTGAAACTCAACCGGTCCGCGGCCATGATCGAGCGAAGTTGTTTAATTGCCGACCGACATCGTCCGGCTAGTTTTAAAATCCGGCTTTTAAACCCGGCTCAGTTGTTCGTCGGTTCGCCGTTAACACGGCGACGAGTCTTTGGCGCCCCATCGGTCTGCTGATAGATTCCTGAGCGACTGGCCGACAGACATCGACCGCAGGCGATCCATCGACTCAGACGCAGTGACGGCGACAGGAACCACGTTCTGAGCCGCCAGCTTCAGTGAAAGATCCAAAAGTGCCGACAGACGGCAGCAGGGCCTGATCTCTGCACCCGTCCAGTTCATGTCATCGGGAACCCGGTGTTGATCATCGCGAGGTATCGGGCCATATCCGTTGCATCCCGGATACCTTCATTGCGAGCGACCAGCACGGCGATCTGGCGGTCAAGTCTGGGCGGAGCTCCCAGTAGCGGTGTTGCGTCATACCTCCAATAGTTGATGAATCCTGTGTCCGGATTCGACAAGCGACCAGTCGTGTCGGGGGATGATCCCAAAGCCTGCACCATCCAATAGTCTTCAACGTATTCATTCGAGCCCGGCTCCGGTGGTGCGCCGATGCGGTACAGATCTCCCGAATCAAGTGAGAACGGAGTGACTCCGCCCCAATAGGCACCTAGCGTTAAACTGGCATCTCCGGACTCGGAGGGTGTAAGTGGATCGGGCTCCCAATCAAAGGATTCCGTCGCTCCGCTATTGACGGGAAAACCGTTCGCCGACGCAGTTCCATCAGCAACACGCCCTCCTTCGCCCCAATCGGGTTCTGGATCATCCGAGCTGTCGTCCGAACGCAAAATCGAGATCGCCAGCGGCGCGATTTCTCCGATCTCTTGCCCGGCAGCAATGCTTTCTTCATCCACATCTATTACCGCCCATGGATTTAGATGACTACATCGTTCCACCTGGGAGGCCCGGCCACTCCAGCGAAATAGGGGCTCTCGCCCTCGCAGCTCGGTCGGATTCTTAGCATACCGCACGACGTTACATCATCCTGTTACCATTCGACGATGGGATTCCGCAGTGGGCGATCAGTCCGACGGTGCCTTCAAGCTTTCCAAGAACGCAAGCATCAATTCCTTTTGGTCTTCTTTCAGCTCGAAAAAGTTTCGCTTGGATTCATCCGCTTCGCCCCCATGCCATTGGATTGCGTCGGTCAGGGTTTCGGCGCGACCATCGTGAAGATAGGGTGCCGAGTCCACGACTCCCCATAGCGGCGGTGTTTTCCATTCCCGTTGTAGAGCATCCCAAGAGAATCGGTATCGACCATTCAGCTCAGCCTGACTGACATCGCCGCGGGGAAACTGCGGTTGCTCGGGATAATCCATAGCAATCGCTTGAGGCGTCCCCGCCGGTACCAAGGAGCTGACGACACTCGGGGCTGAACGTCTGCGATTGGGCGGTGGCCCAGGACGGTTCGGAGACCCGCTACGGTTGGGTGAAGAGCCGATACGATAAGAGGATGTTTCGCCGCCGCCGTATTGACTCTGGTAAGGACTCGCAGGTCCAGTTGAGTTGGTGCTAATCAACTGGTTCGCAGGAGCCGGGAATGGATCTTGCATCTCGGAGCCCATGTCGTGCAACAATAGATCGCTGAAGATGCCTCGCGCTGGCAGTATGTCAGCGATGTGACAAGCGGCACATCCAACTGAGCTGAAAACACGTTCTCCACGGCGAACTCGTTTGCGGTCCTCCAAAGGTAGCAATTGCTTGGCTGGGGCTGGTAAGTCGGCGACGTAGCTCGTTAGGTCCGCGACTTGCCTCGTTGAAATATCGGATGCCAAGCTGACGTAGCGAGGATCTGCCGGATCATTGGCTTGTTGAGCGATGCTGGTCACATTCAGCCCCATCTCTGTTGCACAAGCTCCTGCAACAAAGTCGGACAACGTGTTGACTTGGCCCCGCCAGCCATACTTCCCAGCCACTCTGCCAGAGATGGTACCACCGGATGATCGAGTCTGGGAAAGTGAGATGGCTCGCAACCGGTTCATGGAGATTTTCTCGATATCGCCCATGCCATGCAGCGGCGGTGAGTTGCGTTGACTGAGATAGTAGTCGAGCGTTCCATATCTCCCGGCAACCACGGGTTGCTTTGCGATTGCATCAACCGTTCGCTCTTGAGGACTGAACCACTCTGGCTGTAAACCGGAGGGCACTCCAACGGACAAACGTTGACGAATGACTTCATAACCGGGCCGCGTGGAAAGGTCATGCACGACCGTGTTAAACGACAGCGAGTTACCGGACAACAGCCCCGGAAAGAGATCCATGACTGAACTTGCGGGATCTCTGTGGCCACCACGATTAGTCGGTTGACTAAGAAATGGCGAGCGCGGGTCAACAGTGATCTGAGTCACATTGTGATTCACGCCCGAGGCCCCACCGCCAGGGTGACACGCTGCACATGAGATCGCGTTGTGCAGTGGCCCCAGTCCATCAGCTGGGAGCGTGGATGCTAACTCTCGAGAGTTGTCGCGGTGTTGTGGATGGGGACTTCGCCCCATTCCTCGACCGCGTCCCCGATGTCCCCACTGCGGATCCAGATGCGTTGAATCAAATTCCGTGAATGCTGGTGCACGGTCCACGAATTCCCATTCCCGCTCAAACAGCTCGCGGCCAGCGATTGTATCCTGAGCGATTGCTTGAGGGGCGATGATCAGGGCCAAGATCAGAAACCCAGCCAATCCGTACCGATGCTTGAAAGCCATGAGACGTTTCCTCGGCGGTGCGCGAAAAGAGAAAAAAAAGCGGCGTAGCAATCCCTATACACTGCAAGGACGAAAACCGTCCCTCAATGCAACGCGAACAGCAAAGAAACCTCATTGTGATGGATTCAAAATCGCATCAAGCGTGGTGCCCTTCGGCAAATCCAACATGCCATGGTCGGTCACACGATCCAGTTATTGGTAGCGAATGTCAATCAAGGAAGTCACCGCCGCCGCTTCCACCGCGTGAACACTGAGCCTGGGCATCGTCGGCGGCAGACATCATCACCGCAGCAATTGCTGCGATCATCGAAAATCCGCGGATATTCGAGAACATGGAAAGTTTTCCCGTACGAGTTGAAGAGGAGCGTCGGGGACATCAAAATACTACCCCGCTCTTGAAGGACGTTTCACACGCGCCGGTGTCACAGTTCCTTCTCGCGAAATTTTTCGTAATGGAAGTCATTCGTGACTTTCGGCCACAGAAACACCTGGATCGCCGAATCTTTTGACGAATTCCGCTACCAGAAGCGTGACAAACCGCTACGAATCTCGCCCTTTCAAGGAGAGGGCGATAAATCTCATCTGTTCGAGGGCGTCTCTGCCGAACGACTACGCAAAAGATTCTGACCAAGCACGACGCCGCGGCCAGCACCACCTACAAGCAACGGGATTTACAAAACACGATGGAAAATCAAAACGCGGCCATGGATCGTCGCCCACCAGCTGGCTGCAAGGCGGTCAACGTGGGCGATAGAAGTCCGTCAGCGCACAAAAAAGGCGACGAAACCGACCTGCTTGCCCAAAGGGTCGCAAGATCACTTCGTCGCTATGGATTTCCACTGATTTCGGTCGCCCATCTCGGGAACCGAGCGATTCAACTTTCCGGCTCGACTGAGAACGCCAACGACCGAGCCCTTGTCGTTGCCATCGCTCGCACAGTGCCAGGTGTTTCGGCCGTCACATTCACCTAGTTGCCGGGCATCCTAACTTTCATCATCCGCGCATCTCGGCGGCTAGTCGTTGAGGATGCCGGGATAGCGGGGCCAGTCGTCGCCCCAGTCACCAGGATGCACGACCGGGTAGTCCAGCATGCCGGGGTAGGCTTTGCCGAGGTGACCCGGCGGCAGGTTGTCTGGATACGAATGCCCCGGCGGCACGTGGTATGGGTGATCCGGCCGAAGTCGCGGCCAAATGTGCGGTGGCAAAGGCGATTCGATCACGACTGGTTCTTCCGGTCGCGGCGGCTAATCGTAGTCTTCAGGCCACCACGGCGGACGTGGGCCAGAATCGGGCGTGCCGGGCGGATAGTCGTTCGGCTAAACCGGTGGCGGTAGTTCGAGCGGCGGCGTCAGGATGATTGGGCCGTCGGGTTCCTCCGGTTCGTAAGGTGGATCGTCGTCCGGTGGATCAAACGGCGGGACAAACGGATACGGCGGCATGTCTGGTTCGTAGGGTCCGGGCGTGGTCATTGCAATGCACTCCGTTGCAGAGGATCGGGATGGACGAATCCGGTGCGTTTGTTCGGGCACGAGCCGCACTGCGGGATGCCTTTGGTTTCGATGAAGGTGCGAAGTTCATCGTCGGTGGCGGTCGCTTTGCAGTCGCGGAAGAGTTGCCACTGCGGGAGATCGTGCAGGTTGAGCTAGGCTTCGAGTTGGGCGAAGTACGCGAGCGCGGGACACTTCGCCAGCAAGCCGCCGGAGACGAGTTGCGTACAAGTCTTCTGCATGCAGACTTTGAACGCGGAATTGGCACTCCCTCATGTACGGCTTGCTCTTGCCGATGAAGTGGTAGATATACGACTGCATTACCGGGTTAGTCGCCCATTCCGAGTTCTGCTGGATGCTGACGTTGAAGTCGCCCGGCAGGAAGTTGATGTTCCCATCGACCATCCACCTGGCAATGGGTTCCAAGCCGACTGGGGCGAAGTCACCACTTCATTCGTTTCAAGGGATCCTTGAGCGGACGTACGACGCTCTGGGTTTCCAAATCGGATACGCCGTGAGCGGCGGCAGTTATTGCTCGGGCATGGGCTTGAAGCGATTGACACTTTTCCTAAATCACCACACCTCGCACTTCGCTGCGGGAGTTTCAACCGACCGAACCAGCGTCATGATGCTTTGCCGGATGTGCTGTGGCAGGTTCTGCCAGCGGGTGAGCAGGAAAACAAGCTCGAGCTCAGTCGGGGCCATTGAGCATCCATGGGTGTCGCTCAGCATCTGCAAATATTCTGAGACAGGATTCTGTATGGTGGACACTTCCTGAAGCTGCTCCCACGAGAGTTGTTGGGGAACGTTACTTCCATTCGAAGCTGGCTTTGATGTGGCCGAAGTGCCTTCGCTGGGGCAACCGCTGGGGCAACGTAGATCGCCCGCGTCGATTTGCTCCGCAATTTGCGGGACATCCGAAGCGTCGCCATTGCTTTCACACGGCAGAGGTCACAGATTCGAGTTCTGTATCGCCCACTTGTTGAGAAGTTGAAAAACCCTGTAAATTACAGGTCGGAACGGCCATCTGGACCGTTACCAGCCGAGAGGCTGTGCGACCGCTTTCTATCATTTCTGGTATCGACTACCAGAAACCCCTAGGAGCGAGACGCATGGCGAGACCGAGATCAACCAGGCCGAACTACGTTTACCACGTATCTGGCCAAGCCCGAGTATATCTCGACGGGCGGTATTTCTACCTGGGTGAGTACGACTCGCCGGAAAGTCACGCACGCTTCTTTTCGCTGTGCGACCAGTACAGCAGGAACGGCCAGATCATTCCGGATGAGGTCGAGACAAGCCCCGATCCGGATAGCGTGATCACTGTGCGGCTCGTCACTGCCAATTACCGATCGTTTGCCAGCGGACGATACAAGCACGACCCCAGTCGACTCGGACGCTTTAACAATCTGTGCGATACGATCGATGACGAGTACGCAGATTCGCCAGCCAAGGAGTTCGGGCCGCGAAAGCTGGAGGCGATCCGCGAGCTACTGGTTGCCACCACGAACCGCAGGGGGCGGCACAACACACGCACGTACGTCAACGGTCAAGTTAGCGACATCGTACGGATCTTCGCCAAAGCGGTGTCGAGAGAACTGATACCGATTGACGTCGTGTTGGCGCTACGAACACTCGACCCGCTGATCGAAGGTGAGTCAATCGCGGCCGAGTCCGATCCGGTGGAACCCGTGGGGCTTGAATCGGTCCGGCTGACGGCAGCACACTTATCGCCGCCCCTCCGCGCAATGGTGTTGCTGCAGGTGGCAACCGGAATGAGGCCATCGGAGCTATTCCGCATGTGTCCGTGTCATATCGATATGAGCGATGGCGGCGACTGGATTTATCGGCCACCGAAACACAAGACCACTCACAAGAAGAAGACCCGCGCGATCCCGATCGTCGGCCATGCTCGCAAAGCACTTGAGCCCTACGTGGTCGGACGTCATGCCGATGAGTTCTGTTTCAAGCCAGAGGAGTCGGCGCGATGGTACCGTGAGCAGCGGACGGCGAAACGCAAAACACCGCTGAACCAGGGCGATCGGCCAGGCTATGGCAAGTCGACACGAGACCCGTCGAAGCCGAAGCGGAAATACAACCCGCAATTCAACAAGGACACCTACGCACGAGCGATAAAGCGGGCCGCTGTTGCTGCAGGCGTCGATCACTGGTTCCCGTATCAGCTGAGGCATACGAACGCATCGGCTGTATGTGATGCACTTGGCATCGAGTTTACCCAGGCGTTGTTAGGGCACTCGAAACAGGCGATGGCCGAGCATTACGCACGCACGTCATTAAGGCGAGCGACGGAAGCAGCAAGGATTGCCCCAGAGCTGTAGTGCGATGGTCGCAAGGTGATAGGATTTAATGTCGGCGACGATGCGACCATATTAAGACTACCTACAGGAATGACCACGCTGGATTCCTTTATGCCATGCATGACGGAGACACGGCGCGACTTGACAGAGAAAAATTTTTTGCAACAATAGACGCAAGCAGTGAAACGGCACTGCCTCACGCGACTGACGGCTTAAGACTAAAGCTTTCAGGACAAAGTGTTCTATCCAACTCGTTAGCGGGATAGGCACCATACGGCAGTGAGACATAACTATTAGCAGTTGGTAACAATTGCGAAACCGAAGTGCTTTATCCTGGCTAGTTAGCGGGATGGACGCTTCTTGGAACCATTTAACCATGGTCCAGGATGCGACCATCCCGTTTGTCGTTGGTGCGTCTCCTGGACTCCACAGGAGAACCTCTCATGCCAGCGCTACCGAAGAACGCAGTATCGTCAAAGCTCAGAATCCTCGCTGAGGACCCTATTTCGCTTTCCGTCGCCCGAGCCGAACTTGTGCCAATTCTGGGCAAGCGAATTGAGAAAAGCACTCTCACTCGTTGGTGCGCCCGTGGTGTCGGCGGCGTGAGACTTGAGCACGTCCGCGTCGGAAATATGATCCTGACGTCCCGCCCAGCGATGACCAGGTTTATTGCCGCAAGGTCACAGTGACTCGCAAAAGCGGTTCGCTACCCGGCGGGGAGGCTATGCCGTTTCGTTGTTGCCATTAAACGCCAAACGGCCCACGCCGCTAAGCGAAGGCCGTCTGGATCTCAATTTCTTTTCTTCGTCGCCCCACGTCCCGCAAAGACAAAGCGACAAATCCTTGAATGGATTACTCAAACATGATAGCCGACAAGAACCCGCGGTCAAGTACAAGCCGCGAAATTCCGTTAGAACAAATCATAGTCGATCCCGCGTTTCAGAGCCGCGTGGCGCTCGATGAGGCGACCGTGGTGGATTACATGCGGATCGCAACCGAAGCGAAAGAGGATGGCGACCGGTGGCCGTTCCCGCCCGTCACGATGGTCGGCGGATTCTTGGTGGATGGATTCCACAGGATCGAAGCCGCACGCCGCATGGGGATGACGACGATCCCGGCGATTGAGAAGCCCGGTGAGACCGAGGCCGATTGCATTCGCGCTGCGTGTTCCGCAAACGCCGATCACGGTTTGCCTCGCAGCAACGCGGACAAACGCAAGTCGGTGGAAATGGCGTTGGATGCGTGGCCGGAAGCGTCGGCACGGCAGATAGCAAAGACTTGTGCGGTTAGCCACACGTTCGTAAATCAGGTTCGTGCACCCGAGACTGCGGTGGAAGTGGAAACGTTTCTACCCTGCGAAGACGTCGACGAGGTTTTGGTGGACGTCGATGATCACCATGACGATGTGCCTCAGGTGCCTGAGCAAGTCGACGATTGCGATGCCGCCCAAGTGGAAACGTTTCCACCCTGCGAGAATGCCGGTGATGCTTCACTTGGGTTTGAATCAGACGATGAATATAAAGACGTCGATGATGAGTCGGAAGTGGAAACGTTTCCACCCCGTGGCACTCAGCCCGAGCGGAAACCTGAGCCAACCAAGGCTGAGCAGGCGTCAAAGTTGAAAGCGGCAATCAAGCAGCACAACGGCGCGATGATGCGGATGGTGGATGGCTTGGAAGGATTGGTGCCGAACAAGCAATGCCATGATGTTGTCTACCGGTGTTTCCGCGAGATTGACGAATCGATGGGGGCGTGGAAATGAACGTCACAGCACAGCAACCCAGCGATCACTACCAGGACGCGAGGCATTCGAGACAGGCTTCGCGGCTCGACAAGGGCAATCCTGAGGACGCCGCAGACGCTTTTTTGGGATGCCAGTACCAAGACGGTGTGTTGACCCTGCGGAATTGGCAAGGATCGTTCTTCAAGTACTTCAACGGTCGATATGAGGAACTGACCACGAGCGACGTTAAAAATACGCTGGTTCAACACTTGCAAGGTCGATATTGCAAGATCCGGAGCGGTGACGTAGCAAGCGTGTTGATGAACGTTTCCGCAAAGTGTGGTGTCCTGTCGATTCGCACTCCGCCCGTGTGGCTCGATGGGGCGGACAATGCCGCGAAGACATGGAAGCCCGAGGAGACGTTTGCCACACGGTCGCACTTGATCAATTTGCGATTGTTGGCCGAGCAGTCACCGGGGGCGATCGTGCGGACCACGCCATCGTATTTCAATTTCACCGCGGTTGATTATGAGTTTGACTCGGCCGCACCGCCACCGACCCGATGGATGGCGTTCCTGCGAGAGTTGTGGCCGGACGATCCGCAATCGATCGAATTGCTACGGCAATGGATAGGGTACTTGCTGACGTGTGATACATCACAGCAAAAGATAATGCTGATGGTCGGTCCAAAGCGAGGCGGCAAGGGCTCGATCATGAGGGTAGTTCGTTCAGTTATCGGCGAACGTAATTGTTGTGCGCCAACACTCGGCGGACTGGCCACTAATTTCGGTCTAGCTCCACTGTTGGGCAAGTCGGCGGCGATCATCGGTGATGCGCGATTGTCGAAGCGTTCAGATGTTTCAGCGACCACTGAGCGGTTACTGTCCATTTCCGGAGAGGATGCCCAGACCATTGATCGCAAGCATCGCGACCCGGTGACGACGCAATTGCCGACCAAGTTCACGATCGTATCAAACGAGTTGCCGAGTCTCGATGATGCGTCTGGTGCGTTGGCCGGTCGGTTACTGATCTTGCGGTTGACCCGTTCGTTCTTTGGGGTCGAGGACAAACATTTAACACGCGACCTAATCGCTGAGCGTCAGGGCATCCTGCTCTGGGCAATTGGCGGCTGGATCGCACTTCGCACTGCCGGTCGATTCACACAACCAGAGTCTGGGCAGGATCTCGTCGACCAAATGAACGATCTATCGTCGCCAGTGAGCGAGTTCGTGCGTGAGCGGTGCGAGCTATCCGAAGGCGCCAGCGTCACGTTGAGTGAATTGTATCGCGAGTTTGTGAGTTGGGGCGAATCACGAGGTGCGAAAATGTCACCCGCAATCGCCAACTTCTCGAAGGATCTCACCGCCGCATTTCCGCAGGTCACAAGGGGTCGATCTTGGACAGGCACCGATGGCAGTAGCCTGTCCACTGGAGAGGGTCGAGCACGTGTTACCTGTCTCAAAGGGATCAAAATCCAATGATTGGGACAGGCAAACCAGGTTTTGGCCAGGCTAGGACAGGCAAGAGAACGTCTACCTGTCCAGAAGAATTACCGTGTTTTACGTACCGAAACGGACATTGGGACAGGCAGACAGGCAATATCCAAAAAGATTATGAAATGAAAAATAACGTGTATATGGCGCACAATGCAAAACTGCCTGTCCACCTGTCCCAGCCTGTCCACGGCGAGGTGACAACTCCATGGTGGTTAGGTGTTCCGAGCGGACCATTGATCGAGGTGGCGGGTGATGAGGCAGGCAGCATCGGAAAGAGCGGTCCGCAAAATTGCGGATCGTCTGAGCCAAAAGTAGGTCCGCCAAATGGCGGAGCTTCTGAGCCAAAGGTGGGTCCGCAAAGTTGCGGTCCCTCTGAGTCGAAAGTAAGTGGGCAAAGTTGCCCACTTTCAAAGTCAAACGACGAAGCCGCTGAGCAACTCAACGTCAAACCTAGTTGCTCGCCGCATAACAACGCGGCTAACTACATCGATGTTGACGATCCCAACCGGGCAGGATGGGTCCGGACTACATGCAAGCAGTGCGGGCGATTCATTGGGTACCGGGTGAGCGAATGAGCAGCCAGCCCAATCGCCAAGCGTACCTCGTCACGCTGAGGGCAGACCGATGCTACAGCGATGACCAGGCATTGAGAGCATTGAGAGCGTTCCTGAAGTGTGCACTGCGATCCTACGGGTTGAAATGCGTTGCGTGCGTCCCTGCGACCGACCAGGCCACGACGACACCACCACCCAGCCCGAACGATGAGGAGCACAACAAATGAGGAATGGACCACCACCACCGAAGACCCCATCGAGACCGCCAACTACAGGTTGCGAGTATTGCGGTGGGATTGTCTCGACAACGCGGTGCCCGAACTGCGGGGCGCCCAGTGGCATCGAGCAGCGACCGACACCACCACCACCACCCAGGACAGCCACCACACGGTGCCACACAGCAAAGCCATGGGGCATCGCACAGCCTCGCCCGACATCGATCATGGCATGAGACCACGACTGACTGACTGATTGATTGAGTATTTCACCCTTAACCCAAAGAGACCGAACGATGAATGATCAAGAACGAGAAGAACTAAAGAGTGGTATCACGTCCGCAGTGACCGGCCTGGAGGACATGACCCAGGCTACCAAGGACTTGTGCCGCGACGTGAATGAATTATTCGATGATGACCCGATCGTCACATCGGCGTGCGGAGTGGCCATGCGATCGATGCAGCGATTACAAAACCTGGTGATCAGCCGACTCGATGGACTACTAACCGGCGAGGACGCCTAGTCGATGCAGTGTGCGTCGATGCGTGTGCAATGCGACTGAGATGTAGGGTTTCACGCACGACGCAGCACAGGGCACGTCAGAGGCTCACAGGGCATACCCCCCCCCACCGGGGTGGGTTTATTCTAGGCTACCACATAACACGACCTTTCGATCGATGTTTCTCACCCCGCGTGCAGCAAAATGAATTTTACGACCCCGATCAGCGAGGCAATCCATGACCAAAAGTAACACGCCACAGCCCGCGCCAGGTGACACGAGATGCCAGGAGATTGTGATCCCTGACAGTGTATGGCCGGGCGGGGCACACAGCCGCATCCTAGACGTTTACGCAGTGCTCGACGATGCAGACCGCCCTAGGACCGTTCAATCGATCATGGACGCACTGGCGAGCGCAGGCAACAAGCAATCCGATCGGACCGTTCGCCGAATTTTATGGTTGTTGTGGGAATTGGATGTTGTGACTCTATCCGGCAACGAGACCCGCCGATTGTGGCAGCTGACCGCCAACGTGAACCAGGGGAAATAACGATGGAATCAGGCGACCTATGCGTAGACTGCGGCATCGGCAGGATGCGAGTGCAAAACACAACCACGGTCGGCAGCATCCGGCGGCAGTACCTCCGCTGTCCATCATGCAGCGCGTCTGGCAAATGTACTTTTCGGATCGACTCAGAGGGCAGGAGACTACTAACCGGCGAACGCGAAAAACTACTTGCGATAATCGCTCAACAGGCTGATCTCATTGAGCGACTACAGGCGATTCCTAAAGCAAATTAGCAGGCGTGCTACAAACTTCATTGCCAGTATTTTTAATCCCGCAACAATAAGGTGAATCAAACAAACTCACTCAAGACTTTTTAGCAAACCAGGAACACACGATGGCAGCCATCGACCACGAACAAGCCAAGTATCGCGCCGAACAATGCAACGCGATGTTGAACCGGATGGACTCATTTCAGTTGCTCGAAATCCTCAATGGTGATGCAGGGGGCGTTCCTGGCTCCTCGCTGATACCTGAGCGACTGAGCGAGGAGATTATCACCCAGCTAGCCAAGGGTGGTATCGTCCGCCGGTTCTCGACGACTCGCGACCTGACCGGGCTTGAGTGGTCTATCCCGATCCTGAAGTCGTTGGTCCCGTACGTCAAGCATCGACCGCAGTTTGGTGGCGGGGGTGAACCGGAGCTTGACATTCGCGCGACGCGATCAGTCGAGCTTGCCGGAAACGTCGACTATGTCGACATCGCGGTTACGTTGGACTTGCAGGAGGATGCCCAGGGGTTGCTACAGCGACTAGTGGACGCTGCAGCGGTGGCGTTGTCGGCAAAAGAGGATCAAAACGCGTTCGCTGGCGATGGCAGCCAGGATTCCGGTTTCACTCTCGGAATTTGCAACGCGTTGAAGGCATCGAGTCTCCATACAGGCGAGGCATCGGCCAGTGCGGTAACGCTCGGCAGCTTCCTACAAACCCAAGCCAAGTTGCCCGAGTTTGCATCCGAGAAGCCCCGCTGGTTCATGTCGAGAGCGTTCTACACGATGGCATGCCTTCGCTTATTCGGTGCGTCGTCCGCGTCGATGGTCGCCCCCGATGATGCGGACGGGTGGCTACTCAATCACAAGGTCCATTTCGTTCCCGGCATGCCAGGCAGCGACGCCACTACCGGCGATGTTCCGGCTGTGTTCGGCCACTTGGATCTCGCCTCCGCGTTTGGGTTCAACAAAGAGATCAAGTACCGGACAATCGTTGACGGCGTCCGCGATGTGGCGATCTTTCGCGTGAAGCAGCTAACCGATTTCCGCGTTTGGGATCAGGGCAGCACCAACGCCAACGATCCCGCTGGTGCACTCGTCGGCTTGAAGTTGGGAGAGTGATCATGAGATACGCACATCGAGGACGGCACGCCATGCCGATCAATCTAGCTGCAGCCCCGCGATGCGTTCGGGATGCGGCCGCGAACAATCGTCTACCGATCGATTTCAGGAATGAAGGATCGAGCGTGACGATCCAAATCTACGAGCAGATTGGCCAGGACTACTACGGCGATGGAGTCTCCGCGGCTGACGTGGTCAACTTCCTTGAGCAGCACAAATCCAAGCCCGTCGACGTCCGTATCAACTCACCAGGCGGAAGCGTGTATGAGGGGCTGCTGATCTTCAACTCGTTGGCCAAGCATCCCAAGACCGTAACGGTGACGATCGAGGGTCTGGCATACTCGGCCGCGTCGTTTATCGCGTTGGCTGGTGACACGCTGCGGATGTATCGTCAGTCTGATTTCGGCATCCACAGGGCAATGATTTTGACGATGGGCAACCAAAAAGAATTGCTATCGGCGGTCAAGTGGCTCAATACGATCGATGATCACATTATCGACATTTATCAAGAGAAGACGGGCAAGAGTCGCCAGCAAATTGTCGAATGGATTGACGGCATTTCGGACGGCACAGTCTTTAGCGCCGCTGAGGCCAAGCTGCATGGGTTTTGTGACGAAGTTGTCGACCCCAAGGCGGGCAAGCGATCAGCCAGCAACCGCACGACGACAGCATCGGCATCCAGCGATAGCGGAAGCGTGCAGCGCGCCAAGAACCGCCTAAGGCTAGCGTCTCTCGGCTTGTGAATCTTCGTGTGGAGCGTCCCGTAGCCTTGCTGCGGGGCGTTCCGTCTCCTTTTGTACATCGATGACCCGACGGAATTATATAAATGGCCACATCATTAAACGCATTGGTTCTCAAGATCGGTGCCGATACGTCAGGGCTTGCCGCAGGAACCAAGTTAGCACGCCGCGACATTGGTCAGGTCAATGCGTCGCTACGGTTTGCCGCTGGAGCTGCAGGCAAGGCGCAGGCAGCCACCCAGTCGCTCGATACTGTGATGGCGGCCGGGGCTATCTCGAAGTCGGAATACGCACGAGCCCAAAAGGCGATCAATGATCAGCTTGCGACATCTACGGGTGTTACGCGTCGAGTCAACTCGCTTGTGGAAGCATCGATCCCGCCGGCGACCAAGCTAGCGCAACAGATGCGTGAACTGCGCCGCGAGTATCAAAACGGCAACGTATCCCAAGACGCATTCCTTCGCACCAACAAGCGATTGCGCGAGGAGTATACGACACTCAAGGCGGCGGCGAATGGTGCCACCGATGCGACAAATAAAGGGCGAGTAGCGACCGATAGGCTTCGTGCGTCGCAAACCAAGACGGCTAATTCTACCAGTGGATTGGTCGGTCGACTAAAGGGTTTGCTGGCGGTCTATCTTGGTTTCCATGCCGTCAAAAGTACGTTTTCGTTCGCGATGGAGTTGGAGGCGTCCGCGATCTCGTTTCAGACGTTTACGGGCTCCGTCGAAAAAGGCAATGCTGTATTCGCCGAGTTGAAGGATCTCGCCGCGTCCACCCCGCTAACCCTGCGCGGAGTGTCGAAGGCGACTAAGACGATGCTCGGCTATGGCATGAGCGTTGAGCAGTCATTGCCTATGCTGAAGATGCTGGGCGACATTTCGGGCGGAAACGAGGAACGCCTACAATCGCTATCGTTGGTCATGGCACAGGTGAGCGCTAACGGAAGGCTTAATGGCCAAGACTTGCTGCAATTCGTCAACATCGGTTTCAACCCGTTACAGAAAATGGTTGAGACGACTGGCAAGTCAATGTCGCAGCTTCGCGATGACATGAGCAAGGGATTGATCACCACCAAGATGGTCGAGGATTCGATCAGGGGCGCAACGTCAGAGGGCGGGCTGTACTTCAACGCCATGGCGAAGTATGCAGGGACCGCAGCCGGACAACTGACGCTGCTCAAGACCGACGCACAGACTTTAGCCGCCGAATTGCTGACCTCGTTGTTCCCCGTGATCAAAGGCACTGCAAGCGGTCTTCGCAGCATTGTGTCTGCGGTCAAAGGCTTTAAGGATGGTATGAGCGAAGGCAACGCGAAAGTGTTAGCCGGCGTCGTTGCGTTCGGGTCGATGATCGTCATTGTTCCCAAGGTTCTCGGCGCTATTCGTGCTATCGTGCTGGCGGTGCGTGGATGGATCGCAGCACAAATTACCTTGAAAGCCCTGACTGGGCCCGTTGGTATCGCGTCGATTGTTGCGGGGCTTGGCTTTGCCGCATGGGCTGTAGGAGGTGTCAATGCTGCCTACGCCGAACAGGACTCCACGATAGCCGATGCAACCGCCCAGGCAGAGGCACACGCGGAAGCGGTCAAGGCTACTGCGGTCGAGGAGCAAAACGCACTCGCTACCATCGCGGCAAAGCAGGCGAAGAAGAAAGAGGCGCTTGATTCCTACATGAAGGAATACCGGTCGATCCGCGATCAAAACGTGGCACTTCGTGAGGGCACTGTATACGCGGCTGAGATGGTTCGCCTTCGCAAGGAGCAAGACATGCTCAATAAGGGATACACCCAAACCCAGGTTGATCGACTTGCGGAAATGCACAAGGAGAACACAGCATTAAAGCAAGCCAAGCAAGAGGAAGCCGACCGCAACAAGCTAGCCGAGGATCACGCGAAACAGATTCAGCAACGGCTGAAAACGATCGGTGACGGGCTGAATAAGTCGATGATGACTCCCTATGACAATCTGGTGCAGAAGCTCGCAGAGATCAACGCAGCGGAGCAAGCCGGGTTGGTCAACGCGGGATTGGCAGCGAGGGCACGTAGGGACGCATCGAAAGACTTCGCAGGCAAAACGGCACCGATCAAGGTTGAGCTACCGCCGTCTATCACCCGTGGATCGCGTGAGGAGTACAAGCTGCTCGCCGACCGGATGAATAGCACACGGGACCGCGAAGAAGCATGGCGACGTCAACAGATCGCAATGAGGCAGGTACAGATCGACGCGGCCGCACGGACGAATGAGATCCTGGAAGGCCAAGAACAATTTGATGGGGTATAGGATGACCGAGGTTGAGACCGAGTCCCGAGAACTGCAGATCACCCGGTCTATCGAGGTGTTGGCGTTCATGCACTATCACGGCATGAGCGAGGCGGAAGCGTGCGAGGTAGTTGGTATTGATCAATGCCAGCTGTTACCGGTCAATCGTTCCGGCAAGGCGTTACCATGGCAGCCGACACCATCGCAAATCAAAATTGCCGCCGCTGAGATCCGCGAGAGTTGGTGACCGTATTCACTTGGCGGTTTTGTGAACAATTTGTACACAGTTTGAGTTTCCAAAAGGACCGGAATTCCGGACATTTTCACCGACGATAGGACACCTGTTTGACTCAGCTTTTTGTGGCTGTATCATAAAAAAAGCCGGGAAGGGTTGAGACCCCCGCCCGGCTAACAGCAAATCAAGATAGCGTGATCCTACACGATAGCCTAGATCGAGCCAAGGCACTGAGCACAAAATTAAGCCTCAGAGACGGCAGCGTGTGGCAAAGGTAGTCTCAGACAGACGTGTGGAACAATTCACACGGGGTTACTCACGGTGGGAGCCGTGGAAGGACCGGAGCGATTCGCCATCGCACACGGTGAGGGAATTCAGACATTACAAAACCGGGCACTGCCAGCCTGCAACCCGGTCGGTCATGCGTCACAGACGTAGTCGATGTTCCGCTCACCGATCCTCAGTGGTCAACATGCCGCTGACTGAATCTTGGGTTGCTGCCAGTGCTGCTTCGATCGGAACCAACGGCGTAACTGCCGATGACCGGGAATGGTGGCTGTCCAGGACGGCAAGGCCCAATGTTAAGATGGGTTGTGTGTGAGAACAATTTTACACAGTTTCGCCGAGCCCAGTCACCAGGCGGTGGAAACGTTTCCAATTGGAAACAGATAACGAGCGAACGCCAGTCCGGTCACTGCCGCAAACGTTCACAATTGTGAACAGATCCAAACCGAGCGCCCGTCGGTCACTGCCACAAAACGTTCAGCATGCTGAACAAATCACGAACGCAAGACAGGCTGTCGAGATCGCCAAAGTCCCTCGCCTGGAAACGTTTCCGTGCAACAAAATTCAGGAATCGTGGTTGACGCGGCGATGGGTGTCGGCTAATACTGATGACATCTGTCCGGTCGTCCCGATTGCTTAGAAACATTCGAGACTTGATCAGCCGAGTTCCTCCCGGTTGATGACAACACCAGCACAAACCATCTAAGACAAATCAGGAATGCAACTGCCGCTCGATGAGTCCATCCGTTTAATCGCGGTTTAGGTATCGAAGCGTTGAAGCCACAAAGGTGGTGGAGCCCAGACCAGGGGCCGGAGTTTGTGCCGGCTTTCTAATCTTATCGAGCGGCAGTTGCATGCACGTGCCCAAGCGGTGCGTGGAAAGACATCATCCAATGTCAAACCTATGTGAATGCTGCGGAGCCCCCGGAGCAACCCTTTGCTGTTGTTGGCCGGCACACGTCTGCCGAGACTGCTCTCGAAAGCTATCGGCAGCCGGTGACCAAGCCGACCGAATGCTACGGGACGCCCGTTCGCGCCGTGCTAGGCAGAATCCCAAGCCAGAGGCACCGACCCGGCCTGAGACCATCGCGATGATCGGCAATCAGACGGTAGCCAGTTCCTCGTCCCACATCGTCTACGGTGCCGTGCGGGGGCTCGTGAGCAGCCACACCGATGAGTCGGCCGCGTTCGAGTCGCTCAAGCGTGATCAAGCCGGATGCGCCAGCCTGGGCCGTGGATCGTATTCGGACGCTCGTGTCTACGCAGCGGATGGTGGCGAGTGGGTTCAGTGCCACGATGACGACGATGACGATCGAACATGGATCGATGAGGACAACGCCGCCGAAGTTACTGGGGGTGCAGTCTGATGGCCAAGAAACCACCGAGGAGACAACTGCCGGAAGATTTTGCGTCTGGCGATGATCGCATGGTCACCGAGTCGGCCGTTATGGAACTGTTCGCGATCTCGTGGACGACGTTTCAGCGCGATTATCGAACCCAGATCCCAGGGTGGACGACCCCCAAGGAACGCATCTACCGGAAAATCGACGTGATGAACTGGTTCAGTGAGCACAAAGCAACCTCGACACAGACTCGGCGTAGAGGGAGGGGCACAGAATGAGCATGCAAGACACACTGAGGCAGTATCGCGGGCTCCTCGAAAGGCAGGCCGAAGCGAGGAAAGCACTGATCGACATCGAGGTCGAGATCCAGCTATTCGATAAGGCCCTGGAGCTGCAGGCGACGTTTGCGGGCCCAGGGGCAAGCATCGGTCAATCAGCCGCCCAGGCGTTCATCGAGCAGCACGGAGACAATCTCGACGCGGATGACATCAAGTTCCTGCGGGTTGAGTACCGCCGAATCGGTGAAGTGGTCGCCCATACTGAGATCCCAGCGACAACGCTCAAGCGGATGGCCAGCAACGGCAAGATTGCCGAGGGGACCAAGACCGAGAGCGGGCATCGTCGATTCAGTACCGTTTCCGTGATGCAGCACATGCTCAATGCGTCTGCCGATGAGTCCTGATTTCGTCTGATCTCGCAATTGTCGACCGGGTGGCAATCGTCGCCCGGTCCCCTCCTCGTTTATGAGTTCCAAACCATGAATAACAATGGACAAACAACAAAACCGACCGGCGGGACAATCCCGTGGCGAGCAACTGGCCGCGCTCAGAACGCTCGAACTGCCCACTTGGAAGCATAAGACAGTGAAAGTATCGGGACGGATGCAGAAGGCTGTTCTACGCGTCATAGACGATCGTGATGGCGGTGGCGGGTGTTTTGCTTCACAGGAGACGCTCGCCAGTGAGATCGGTTGCAGCGTGGCCACAGTGAGCCGTGCCATTGCCGCATTGATCGGGCAAGACCTGATCACGTCCGAGCGTCCTAACCCGTGGTCGTCAAATCATCACCGAATCAATTGGACGGCGGTGCGACTGATCGGCAGGGCTACGGAAAATCGTGACGTCAAAGAGTCACAGTCGTCACCGCAAATTGATAAGTCAACCTTATCAAAGAGTCATGACGGAGGCGTCACTGTGATAAGTCCGTCATGTAATAGTGACATGGGAAACGTAACCTTAAACGCAAATCTAAACGCCACCACCGACCGAGACGAATGGGCGGAGGTGGTGGCGGAGTTGTTCCGATGGGGATTGAAGACAGCAGCCCAAGCCGTCGACTCGGCACGTGATCGAGGGATGACCATCGAGGTGGTTCGCGAGTTGTGGATCGAATGCGGTGGGCATCGAGAACCACAACGATGGGAACCGGGGCAGTTATCGAATTGGTTGACCGGCAAGACCGACCCGCCGATCGATCACGAGGAAGCTATCCGGCGAATCGGTGAGCGTGGCCAGGCGACCGACCGCCGCGACCGATCCGCCGCCGAGTCGATCCGGTTGTCGGTTATCCAGTGTGGGCATGCCAAGGGCGCCGAGCAGTGGGTGTCCGATGGGATCACCTACCGGAAGCTATCCGCTGCGGGGCTGGAGCGGTTTGCCAGTGCCGATGAGGTTGCCGCTGGTGCTCGAATGGACGACATCGACCGAGAGCGAGGTGCCAAGTCGGAACCAGAGCAAAAACGGGCTCCTGACGTCAATGCTGGCAGCGTTGGGGGCGATGGTGCGACATCTCAGCCGGGCAACGTGGCGAGCGTGTTAGGAGGCGATTTCAGGGCAAAACGTGTTCCTGGTACTGGCATCTATCAACGGCGTCGTGAGATCAACCGGGCGCTGATGGGGATGGGGTGAGCAGGGCAGCAACGGCTATCATCCAGCGGAGCAATGAGGCCATTACAAACACGTGAGATCGACCCGCAGAGGTAAAGCAAAGTGATCCCCTACGAAGACGAAGACGACCGGCGCGATCGTGAAGAAGATGAACAAATCTGGCGAGAGCGACGGGAGTATGTCCAGTCTCGTGTCACCCCCGAAGACTTCGCCGCATTCCTGCGCGAACTGGAGCAGATCGAGGCGAGGGTTATCGGCCAGGGAATTGGCGACGATGACGGCGAAGACGATAAGTTCATCTACGCCGCATTCCGGAACGTCTTCTATGATGGATACGTTGCAGGGCTCGATGCACGTGACCGGGGGTGACCAAACGTGTCCACCAGGAAGCAGCTAGCTATTTCGTTCAACAACCAGGGAGAGAGACCGATGGCCAACACGCCCCACGATGGAATCATCCACGACGATTGCGTCTACACGACGAAGGCCCTCGCATTGCTACTAGGGTACAAGCAGGCGAGATCCGCAGAGAGCCAGTGTGAGCGGATCGGCTGCAAGATCAAGCGACTCGGCGCCAAGTCACTGGTCACCGGTCACGAGTTCCGGATAGCGCTCGAAGCGTGGGACGGTGACGGGGTTGACGGGCGCGGTGGATGACGCGGGAGTTAGTTTGTAAGTGGTAGGGATCGGCGAGCGAGTACCCCATGCCAGGGTAGGTATTAACCATAGGCTATTCGTCCGCCTCACATTCGAGGTAGACGTGAGGGGTGAGCACGGGGAATGTGTCTGACTCAGACTTGCCATGTCGTGAGATAACGTATTCCACTTCAACGACACGCATCGCCGATCCGTTCTCTGGAGTGATCACCTCGCCGACCCTTGGGACCGATGGGGAGAAGCACGCGTGAAGCTTCCTGTAAACTCCCTCGGTTCCATCAACCAATTCGATGTAGTGAAGAGCGCCAACCCAGTCGCGTTCGGGAGCACGAGACCGCGACAGGTGCGGAAAGTATGATTCGCCAGCCGTCAGTTTTCGAACTGCGTCCACGAAGCGACTTTGCAGCCGACACAACTCAAGAACGTGTTCTGCCACCATCTCATCGATTTCGTCCCGTTCCATTCGTTCTCGGATCGCGTCTCCGTCGGTCGCTTGCTTGCCACTCTCGACATCTTGAAACATGTCCTCAACTTTGCGCTGGGCGTCGCGAGTGATGCCGAAGGATTCGCTTTCAGCTTTGAGCACAGACTCAAACCCGTGTTCCAAACCGAAAATACGGGCCGCTTTCACTGCTTCGCCTCCTGCCCATCTCTGAAGGCGAAGCAATTCGGCCATTACCTTTGGCGAAGGGATGTTTGTACTGCTATCCATCGAAAGATTCCCTGGGAGACTTTGGAGGCGAGTTGGTCGGCGACGCGAGTTGAGTTGTGAAATGATAGCGTAGCCCGGCTTGCGGCTGCCAATAAACGGATCGATTTCATAAATGGTACAGATACCAGAAATGAACCGGAAAAGGGGCGAATTGCGTCACTAATACCACAATCAAAGCCACTATTGCATCGGCTGTTGCACGTTGCTAGGCTGCTTTTCGTTGGGAAATGCGGTGTTTTCATTGCGAAGCCTGTTTTCTTACGGGGTGTTTTGTCCACGTTCACACGGCAGAGGTCACAGATTCGAGTTCTGTATCGCCCACTCCTCAGAACCCCGTAAAACACTGTGTTTTACGGGGTTTTTTGGTGTTCCTGCCGAGTCAGATAAAACTCCCATCTTGTCAGATTTTGACCCGTTTTGACTCCTTTTGTACGAAGCTGGGGCAACCGCTGGGGCAACGAAACTTTCGGCCTCGGTTCTCTTGGTGCCAATCGGAAGCTCCGGCAGCAACTCGACTGCCGCCGATGTTTGCAGCAACTTTTCGTCGGTGTCAGGCATCGTCAAAGTCAACCCGTCGACCATCTTGATAGGCCGTCCTTTCCATCGCCAATCTTCGCGGGCCGTTTGCTGGCAACCACGTCCGCTACGGCGCGCCAGTTCGGCTACCATTTCTTCGGGAAGTCTCTGCCTGGCGGGAAGTCTCTGCCTGGCGGGAAGTCTCTGCCTGGCATCGCAATAGGCTGTGGTATTGGTAGCCAATTCGTTGGTTCCCAATCAAATCACGCAGCACCCTCGGCGAGGCGGCTTCTTCGGTACGAAGCTCTTCGAGTCGCTTGGCCAAGTAAACGGCGAACTCCCTGCCCATTTCCCGTTGGTTCATGTCGCCGAACCAGTTGGGGACATTCATGGTCAGATGCGATAGCATATCGTCGGGTTCGACGTCGGGTTCGACGTCGCCGGGCAATTCCATGACCGCGTACAAGACCGCTCGCAAAACCGATTGGTGCAGCTCCGATCCTTCGCCCATCTCTGCCCGAGCCAGTTCAACGGCGGTTTTTAGTCGCGCCGAATTGGCTCGGTGGCGGGCCATGAACTCTTGAAAATCACGAACCTTGAACGCCTTGGCAAAGTTCTGATAGTTGTCCAACGTCTTGAACCCGCGAGATTCCTTGTCGATCATTTTTAAATAGAACCGTTTGGCACCGGTCAACTTGTCCCAGTGCGACTTCGCGACGCCTTGCGGAACGAGGTATTGGTTGGCCGTATTGACCGCGTCTTCCAACCAAATCATCGAGCACTTAATTGGCCAGGCAAAGAACGCGGCCGAGCAGATCCGAGAAGGCAAGCCGGCAAAAAAGCAGGTCGAGCTGTTAACCCTGTGGCCACGGGGCTCGCGACCGCATCAAACTCATCACGTTTCGCCGGATCACAGAAGATTCGGTTCACGGTCAGTTGAAAGCGGTCCTCTCGCGCCGTCTCCGCATTCCATCGTGAGGTGCCCCATCAATGCGAAACCTACGGGGGAACCGGATGGACTTAGTTTTCCCACTTCGCTAACTCGTCGGACCAGCGTTGGAGTTTGTCTCGGTGCTTTTCGATGCCTGCGAGCACGGACAGTAGGATTAAACCTGTCGTGATACCAAATACCCACCACGGCCACACCGCCTCGAGCGTTTGACCAGCATGCCATACCATGCTCGTCACGCCTAGGAAAACAAAGATCGTTCCAAGGTATAAAAACGGCTTAATGCGGAGGGCCACCCCAACCAGCATGCCGGCTAGCGACAAGAGGATCAAGATCACGGGCCCCCAAAGCGAACTGCCAATCTCGCTCATCAACATGTCCGCCGTGCTGGTGATGTAGATCACCAGAGTGGCACCGTACCGAATTGCCGATCCCAAGGTCCTGTCGAGCTGGTCACGCTGCCAATATGCAACGGCCAGCACGCATACAGCGGGCGGAATCAGCCACGCTTGAGGATGGGTTAAGAAATCCCAGCCTGGTGTTTGCGTCAACGTCACCCACAAGGCGGCATTGGCTAACACAACGGTCGCGATTCGCGGTAGCCCATGCTTCCACATCACGGACAACACTCCGTAGTAGATCGCACCGACAATCAGCAGCCCTTGGTACGACGCCGCGCTGCGATAGAAAGTCCAGGACCACGATTGCGAATCGAAGATTACCGCGTACGAACCGCTCAACCAAAATCCTATCACGGGTATCAATGGTAGAAACATTGCATTGCCGCGCATGGTATCGGACAGCACTCGGTCACCACGCCGGATCGCCCACTGCGTCAGCCCGACGCTGGCAAACGCCAAGGCCATGACGAGGTACGGCCAGACCTGGCGGAGCCCCAAGAAGGCCATGCCCGTGCGGCATAAAAACACATGCAACCATGTCAAACCGGCAATGACTTGGGCGGCATACAAGAGCCGGCGCCGGGCGGAGTCATCCATCCGTAGCCAGTTCGTTTGCTCGCCTTGGTCCGACAAGGTGTTGGCGAACCCGGGACCACTCAGAATCGCGATGACTCCTGCCATCAACGCCAGCCCTCCCAACAAACACGCCACCACAACGATCAAGGGCTTGCCAATTTCGGGGATCCCAACGCCGCTTTGCCGGAACATCATCTCCAATCCCAGCATGCTCAATAACGCTGCGGCGGTCACCCACGCGGCGAGTCGTCCGCCGCGGCGGAGTGCGAGTTGCCAACGCTGGACAAAAGATCCTCGCAGTAAACGCGGAACGGCCAGCACCAACACCCCGATCGCGAGCACGCCTGCGATCAGCAGGCGCATCGTCGAGTTCAATAACCATTGAGCCGCGTGCGGTTGGCCCAGCATAGCGATCAGTGCGACAGCCCACAGTCCGACGACGATGCACAGCCACCGGCGACGTTCCGCTGGCGCGGATCCGAGGGGCGAGGTCTGCTCAGACAACTGGAACAGAGCCCCGGCCAGCACACCAATGGCCAGCACACTGGCCCGTACCAGATTCGCATCCTCGCCGCCCGCAAAGAATCCGAACGCAACCAAACTGCCGATGCACGCGAGTCCCAAAATGACATGTTCGGTGGCGATGCCCACTCGATCAACGCTAGCGATCACGTCGTTGCGGCGTGGAATGCGTTGTGCCAGCCTCGTGCGCAGTCGCTCGGCCCATGGCAGCACGCCAACGATGATCGACGTTGAAACGGCGGCAGCCAAAACAGCGATGACGGTGAGCAGCTGCGACGAAACGTCAAACAATCGCGACACACCCGTTGCCGCCACCGCTGTACCGCCTACCAGCAGAGACATCGATATCGTCCACATCGACAACGGCCACCTGGGGACCACATTGGGACGCAACCAAGCCGACAGGGCGACCACCATGATGATCAAAAACTGAGCCAGGCTCATGGCGGTCGGCGTCAAACCGTGTCGCGAGGGGAAACCACTCCCGCTCGCCAATGCAAACAGACTGACTGCCAACATCGGTAGCAATAGCATTGAAACGCCGATATCTGCTCGCAACACCTGACGATCACCGCGGGCGGTCAATCGATCGCTCCGCCAAAGCGTGACACAAGATCCCGTCCAGAGCATGACGTAGGTGATCGACGCCAATTCACTTGCGAACGAAAGATCCGGATGAACAAGCAGAATCCAGCCGCCGGCAAGAGCGATGAACCAGCCGAGCAGACGGGGCAAAATATCGATAGAGTGAAATCGTATGGGACTCACATTCGGTTCTCTTGCGGGCGCAAAACGCATGAGCGCCACGGCGCCTGTGACCAAGCCCGCCAGCGCCATCCATGCCGGCCAGCCACCCAATGAACGGGTGATTTGATAAGATTCCCACCAATCGTAGAACACGAAACTGGTCAGCAGGAGAGCCTGCATGCTGACGTGCCATGCATGCAGTGGATGCGATTCTCGCCAGACCACGATCGCTGAACCGATGCAGCCAATCAAGACGCAACTCATGACAATCAAATGAGTATGCGGCGCGGCGACCCAACCGATTGCCTCAACCGCCGCTGCGATGTGGCCGCTCATCACCACGGGCAAAAACGGCAGATTCATCCATACTCTCGAACGATTGACTTCGAGCAGGCTGACTGACCGCAAGCGATCGAGGCAGCAGACGAGCAGCGCTAACAGCGACGTGATCGCGCCGAGCGGCAGACTCCAAGCGACCGTTCGGGGCGAATGCTGCCAACGGAGGACGAACCATAACGCCACTGCCGCCGACACCATACCAACGCCGGCGATCCATACCCGTGACAACGCCGCACCTCGATCCGACTCGTTGCCTGGCGAAGCATCCGCGTGCCACTTCAACCACGCCAGGAACAACCATACAACACCCCCCAGTGCGGACGCTTGCCACCACACTACCGGGAGGGTTGGAAAGATGACCGGAACGCTGGCGCCGACTGCCATCGGCAGCAACATCGCCGACAACGTGCTCTTGGCATCTTGCCCAGGACTCGATGCCCTGCGACCCACCAACAACCCTAACGATGCGGCCAACCACCAACTCGCTACGGCAAGTGTGCTCCAGCGGTCGGGTGCAGATCCAGTCGAAATGGGTAACCACCAGTTCGACCAGAGTAGGACAGTCGACCCCCAAACGATTAATAACGCGATCGCCGACACGCCCACCATGCGGTCCAGTCGCAGTCGCTCCGGCGAAACGTGTCGGAGGCGACCGGTCCAGCCTGCGACGAACCAAGACGCCAAGATGCCGCCTGACGCCAACGTTGTGGCACCGACCAAACGCATCGATGTTGACTCCGTCAGCCGACATGAGATCTCCATCGCCAGCAACAATCCACTGATCGCTCCGAGCACGCCCAAAACTCGCTGGAGCCATGGGCTCGGTTCTCGCATGTGCCACAACCAAACGCTGCACGCCGCTCCCGCCAACAGAATCAAGCGAAGCAGCAAGCCGGTCCCCGATCCCAGATTGAAATCAAACCATGCATTGAGCGGTGCTCCCAATGGGCCGCATAGGACAGCGACGTATTGCCGCACCACTGCGACGCTCAGCAGGCCAAGCGACGCCAACAGCAGCCAACCATCTGGCATCCGCAACCGCGTCGCGAAAACGGCCAATGATTTTGGTTGTTTCCAACAGATCGCTTCACGCACCAGGAACCAGCCTGCCGACACGAAGACAAAAATCCCCGCCAAACTCCACAACGCCTCCGCCCACGACGATAGTTGCCAAAGTTCGGCACCCAGGAAATGGGTCAGGCCACAGAAGGCGGTCACCGCCGAGGCAAACATGCCAAGCCGCAGATAGCTGCGATTGTGGACGATCATCGCGGCGGCGCACAGCACAGCACTCGCGGCGGCGATCAACCAAGTGGCCGCTGCCCAGGTCGGTGCGGCAATCCACGGCGCGCGATGCCCAACCACAGCCAGGATTGCCAGCGTCCCAACGACCCCACACGCCGACGCCGCGGCTACTGCAGAGAAACGTGAGATCGTTGGACACGCCGATGTCCAACTCGCCGGCCGGCGCAGGGACCAGATCACCCGGAAGACAATGGCCAGCACCAGCATCGAGCCCCCCAGTCCCAACATCGCCGGTGCAATGGAGTGATAGGCAACCCTCATCCCCTCCTCGCTCCAGCGAATCACGCTCAGACAAGTGATCCAAAAACTCATACCTGTCAGCGCCGACAGCCATACGATGCGGGAAACACGCATCGCCAACACCGCAGCGGCTACCGTGAAGATTGCTAAGAGTCCGGCCAGTACGGTGATGGGTAGCATCCCCAGCCAACTCGTTGGCGCGACACTCATCACGATCGCTTGCCCGCCCGCGATCGCAGACCAAAAGCCCAGCACCACCTCGGCGGATTGGATTGAGCGACGGTTGCCCTCGCCGCTAAGACGGTTAGCCTTCGTCGATCGTATCGCCCACACCACACCGCTGAGGATCGCTAAGCCGATCGCAACCATCAGTGGCTCGCCGCCGAGCAGTGTTCGCCAGACCGGCACATCACTCCAGTCCGCACCGGCCAACCAGGCGGGCGATGACAGCATGGCCGCGATTCCGAGTGGTACGCTCGCGGCGAGTATCCTCAACTTGCCTTGCAGCAGCCCCCTCGTCAAAACCAGTGAGATCGAAACGGCGGCCGCATGTGTCCACAACCACGACACCCGCTCAATCGAAGCGGGCAAGATGGCCAGCACGCCGGCACTCGCGACGACGACCAGCACGGTGGCTATGAAACGGTGTGTCGCCCATTTGTTCTGTTCTCGAATCCGTTGCAAGTAGATCGTGTGTATCGTGGCCAAGGCGACCCAAACGGGAATCGTGGCAATTGCGATTTGAATGAACGCGGCCCGACCAGCGGGCTGATACAAGAACGCTGCATACACCACGACGCTCGCAAATGACGCGACGGCAATGCCAAGGCGCAGCCAGTGGTTCTTCCAGAATCGGTGGCCCACTTTCATTCCCACCACGCTGCCCGATCGAGTGCGGCAGTAATGGCGAGCGGGAATCAGCATTGCGATCGCTGAAGCCACAGCCGGCACAAACAGGAAACTGCCTGCATTCGCCCCCAGCAGCCGCGCCGCCGAGGGCAGAAGTGGCAGACAGAGCGTTGTTGCGACGACGCTCGCCGTCAGTGACGCTGCGCTGCCCCGGCCGACCAGTGCCAGCGAAGCCTGCCATAGCAACCAGCCGCATACCAGCGTGCCAATCACGATCGCGGCCATGGTCGACGGCGAGAACAACGACACCGAATCCACGCTCGCCCCGGCTGCAGCGAGCCCCGCCAGCACACAGAGTGGCACCAGCAGCGTGGCGATGATCAGCACCGCACGCGAGGTGTGCCGCAGCTTCCAACGCCGCATCGTGTATAGCCCAGCGGCGAAGATCGCCGCGTCGCCGGACATGAAAATTAACGAGGGAACAACGCGGTGCGTGGACGTCAACGTGCTCCACAGACTGACCACCAGCCCAATCGAACACACCACAATCAGCAGCCCCGCGATCAGCTCGCCCCAGCGAATATTGTGCTCGGCGAGGAACGACGCGACGACTTCCGAAAACGCACGCTGGGGAGTCGTTGGCGGCGGAACTGCCGCACGGGGAACTGCCGCACGGGGAGCTACCAAAGCCGGAACGGGGCTGGGCGGGACCGTCACGGGCAGATCCAGCACCAATGGGTCAACCGCTGTGAATGACTCATCGAGTTCAATCGATTCACCATCGGCGGCGAGTTGTTTGCCGGCAGGCGGCTCTTTGTGTGCCGTTTGAGCTGGCGTGGGCGACACGGCGGGCTCGCGTGCGACGCCCGCGAACCTGCGTGCCTGCTGTTTCAGTTTCTGCGCTGACTCGGGTTTGATCGCTGCGGTGGCATTGAGCGCGTCGACCATCCGCTCAAACGCAGCGATGTCATTCACCGGACTCGGTGGCTGCCTCGTCTCCGGCAATCCTAGCTGCTGCCGTCCTGCGGAAACCGAACGCTGGCGCTGGCCATTCCTCTCACCCGAAGTGCCCGTCCCGGTAAAGAGACGCCACACGGCAGCCACGGCTAGCCAGGAGGCATGGCCGAGGGCAGTGATGAAAGCCCACACAAGTAGGATGAGCAGCAGATATTCCATGAGGACGCCAAGAGCAGCGAAAATGCGCGGAAATGGGCAGGCGATCGCAATGCCAAAAAAACAAGCCTACTCACTCAGAGCCCGTGGAGGCAAAAAATCTGCGCGCCTCTATTTTCGTCTGCCCCGGCAGTTGCCAATCCAGCCATTTCCGTAGCTTGGGACCATTGTCCCGAGCAAGCAGTCGCTCTTACGAAACGCTGACCTGTGCGGGGGCAATAATCTCGGTGTCTTCCGGCTGACCGCTCCACTGGGGGAGCTGGATCGCGGTGGCCTGCCAGCCGGGATGCACCAGTTTGGCCGTCGCTGCATCACTCGCAGGCGACTCACCGATCCAGCGGAAACGAGCGACTGAGGCATCCGCCGGCACCGTGACGGTGTCCTGCTCGTTGGAGGCAACCAATTTCTCGATTTTCAAAATGCGATCGAGCGACTGCCGGCACTGCTTCAAACAGGGCCGCGCCGCCGCGCCGACTTGGGCGTCTTGATACTGATCGAGATTCTCATAAATCAGATCGATCAACCGGGCGTCACGCTGCAACGTTGCCAACAACGTGATCGCTGGATTTTGAGCCGGCAGGGGCTTGGCCGGGGCTTTGGGGGCTGGCTCGCTCTTGGCCGGCGGAGCGTTTTGTTCGATCCGAGAATCAATCGGCGCATCCAACGCGATCACCAACCGCTCGGCCACGGCACGGTCGAAGAGAGCTTTCCAAAACGCTCGCAGCGCTAATCCCAATCGCATGATATTTTCTCAGTGTTGGAGTCGTCCCACGCAGCGTTCGCGGCGTGAAAGGCGACTATTTTGTGCACACGGCCTCTAGCAGGCTGTTGATTAAGTCGACGTTCGACCGGCAAGGGCGAGCCGAATGCCGTCCGGCATCGGGTGACGCGAGCCACCCGGTCGCTCACGCGACTCGGCTCATGAAATCAACACGCGACTAGCTGCCGACCGTTTCCGACTTCGTTTTGGGGGTGGCCAAGCACTTGCCGATCTGCCGGACGGCTTGCCGCAAACGATGCTCGTTCTCGACCAGTGACATCCGCAGATAGCCTTCGCCAGCGGCGCCGAAGCCACTGCCGGGACTGACCGCGACGTTCCCCTCTTCGAGTAGCTTCATTGCGAAATCCATGGTACTCATGCTGCTGCGCCATGGCTCGGGAACCTGCGCCCACACGAACATGCCCGCTTTGGGTGACTGAACGTCCCACCCCAATCGCCGCAGGCCGTTGACCAAGACGTCGCGGCGGCCTTGGTAGATCTCTGATTGCTGCAGCACATTGGCCTCGGTATCACGCAGGGCCACGATCGCCGCAATCTGAATCGCTTGGAACATCCCGTAGTCATAGTAGCCTTTGATCGTGCCGAGTCCGCGCACCATCTCAGAGTTGCCGGCGCAGAACCCGACCCGCCACCCAGCCATGTTGTATCCCTTGCTCATCGTCGTGAATTCCACACCGACATCCTTGGCCCCGGGAGCGGCCAGAAAACTCGGCGGAACGTAACCATCAAAGGCAACGTCGGCATAGGCAAAGTCATGGATCACGAGCAGGCCGTACTTCTTGGCCAACCGCACAACCTCGACAAAGAAGTCCGGTTCGATCACTGCCGAAGACGGATTGTGTGGGTAGTTAACGATCAGCACCTTGGGCCGTGGCGTCAAATTCTCGCACGTGTAGGCCACATTGCTGAGGAATTTATCGGGATCGGCAACGTCCAGAGCAACGACATTGCCCGATGCCAAAATCACGCCATACATGTGCACAGGAAAATACGGCGACGGAATGATCGCGGTGTCACCCGGCCCCATCAGGGCCAAGCACATGTGCGAGAAACCCTCCTTGCTGCCCAGGCAGGAGATGATCTCCGATTCCGGGTCCAGTCTCACACCGTACTTGCGATGGTACTTGCTAGCCACCTCGCGGCGCAGATTCGTGATCCCGTTGGATTTGCTGTAGCCATGATTGTTGACGTCGGCGGCCGCATCGGTGAGCTTTTGAATCACCACGGGATCCGGCGGATCGGAGGGGTTGCCCATCCCGAGATCGAGGACGTCATCGCCGGCGCGGCGTTTCTGGTACAGGGAATTGTTGATCCGTCCGAACATGTACGGCGGCAATCGATCGACCCGTGACGCGAATTTCACCTCGAAAGGCGCGGGGACCGGGTCGGTCGTAGGCGTTCCAATCGCAGGAGCGTCGATGTTTGGCAAATCGGGGTCGAAGGTGTCACTCATAACAAGCTGAGCTAAAGGGGGATGGAAAATCAGCGTAACACGCGCAGGCAGATTCACCGGTGTGAGAGTCGCGGCGTGATCGCGTCATTGTCGCACGCACGAGTGCATCGCGTGTAGGGGGGAACCGCCCGTTTTTTGTCCAGGGCAATCCGGGCCATCGGGATTCACCGTGGGTCCCGAGGCGGTGAGCCAAGCGAGGGGGATTCCCAAGACCGTCGACAGCACCCTTCGATCGCACGGGGATTCATTGATAGAAAAACCACCGTACTCCCTCCGGACGCCGCCTTTGTCCTCGCTTGGTCGGTCGCCGCCTAGAAGTTCAAGCCGATTCGGAACGTTGGGCCGAATAGCGAGATATCGTTTCCGATCAGTCCCGCGATGGCAGCCGCATCCCAGTTCTGGGCCCCTTTTCACTGCCTGGCAGAATCCGCGTAGACGGATCAATCGCCAATATCGAACCAACGGCTTCAAACGCGACAAGTGGATTGCGGACCGTCGCGGCGCAAATCGACAAACGACAGCAGGCCGACGATCATGATCCATTGAAAGAGAAACAAGTGCATGGCGTACTCCATGCTCAGGTGCAACGTGATGCCCACGCCGATTGCGATCGGGCGAGTGCGGCGAAAACACAACGCGATCGGCAAGACGGATTCGACGACCAGCACCGCCCACGTGACCATGCGGACCATGGGTTCGGTTTCCAGCAGGGACATCGGCAGCGGACCACGACCGAAGAGGTCCTCCATTTGGTAGACATAGAACATCGCGGACCCGTCGCGCCACGTCTGGCCCAGGAGCTTACTCCACGCCGCTGAGAGGTAGATTAGGATCATCTGAAGCTGAATGAGCCTGAGCCCCCAGGCTTGATCGACGGTATCGATTGGCGAAGACGGAGGCCACCATCGTCTGCCCAGGGACCATGCATAGTCCGTCGGCATGAAAATCAGACAGAACGCGAACACGCGAAAAACCGTATCCTCGCCATCTAGAATCAATGGATTGCGAGACTGGAAGGACACCAACCAGACAAAAATACACGCCGCTTGGAAACGCGAGCAGACCCCTAAGAGCAAACACACGCTCTGCAACATCAAAATGCCCAAACAGACATTGATCATCGCAGGGGTTGAGGGAATCCATTGAAAGAGGGACTCCAGTGGCGGGGTCGTGAGGCCTCGCGCCGTGGCCGCCTGCAGCACACCTGCGTCGGAGAACCACTTCGTCCCATCGAGCATCCAGACGCCGACATACACGATCAATAACGCCGCGTACGTCACCCGAACGAGTACACATGTCAGTGGACTGCACGAGCGGAACAGGAATCGCTCGTAGGCATGATTCAGACGCACAATCCAAGCGGTCACGGCGTTGCATCCAAAGTAACGATCGTTTCGCTGTAGAGCATTCTGATCACGCTGTCGCCCGTGGGAACGCCGCCCTCGCTGGGGACGATCACTTTGAGCCCGTTGGCGGACAGAACGACGCGGGGCTGCCGGTTGTCGTCCGACATCGCATTGCGGCTCAAATAGTCTGCAAAATCCACGGCGCCAGCGCGATTGGTGGCCAGTGTCAGCCGATTGAAGTAGTTGATCGATCGGAAGCGAATGAATCGTTCTGCAGCGCCGAGGGAGCTCCAATTGGGAGAGTCCCACTGCGAGACGGAGGGCGGTTGGGAACCGATACTCGCCGACAGCCACGAATTGTCTGCGATTGGGTTGGGCGTAAACATGACCATCGGTCCGGTCACCAAGCCGACCCGTTGCATCGTACGGGCCACCCATCGCTTCGGCCCGTCGCTCGCGAGCACGCCCCACGGGATCGCATCGACCGTGAGGAACACCGCCAGCACCGCGAAGCCTCCGCCAATGCAACGCCGGCGGATGCGCATCCAAAGCGGTGGGCTACAAAATTCGGCAGACATCATTCACAAAGTCCGGGGGGCATGGGTGCGGAGCACTCCAGTTTCCTACGGAGCCCTGATCCGAGCGATGCAAAACCCGAGAAACAAGGGCATTTTCTTCGGCGGCAGCTCCTACAACCGTTGCACGCGGACAAACAAAAGACGTCCGTGTGGGTGCCTAGGAAGACTTGTCCTTGCCGACTCGTTTTTGCAGCCAGCGGCGAGCGGACATCGCGGGCCCCTGCGAGGCGGCCGAGTCCGAGGGGCGGCTTTGGGACTTGCCGAGCGAATTTTCGATAATCCGTTCGCGTGTCTTGGTCAGTGCCTGATCGCACTTCGGGCAAGTGGTCGGCGGGGCGGCAACGCGGACATTGTTGCAGTGCGGGCAGTAGTGTTCGATTGTCGGCCGCCGCGCCGCCTCAAACAAACCGCCCACCACGCTGGCGGCGAACCATGAGGAGTCGTCCTTACGGACCATTGTTTCGGGATGCACGCTGCCCTCACGGACCAGGGCTAGCAAGTCGGCAGGCCGCAACGGCCCGAGCTCATCGTTTTCTCTCTGGACAAACCATGCGGTCATGATTGTGCTCGTATCGGACGAAATGAAACAGGTGTTTCGCTCAAATGGATTCGATATGCAGGCTGCGGCGACGGCGTTCATTCCGCCGCACATCGTCAATCAATCCCGCCACCTGACTGACTTTATCGATCCCGACCAGACTCAGTTCGGGATCACTGCGATCCGAACTGGTGATATGGATCGTGCCCACACCCAGGATACGTTGCACCGGGCCTTGTTCGTAGCTGACGTCGTCGATATCGATCACCTCGATCCGATCGCTGCGCCGGCTAAGCAATCCGGTTTTATGAATAAATCGCTGGCTGGTCAATTCATAATGGTACCCCAATCGCATGCGAGCGTAGTTGCCAGCGACGAGAACCCACAGGATGACGATGATGCCGAACGTTAATTGCCACGCCAGTTGGGTGAACATGACACACGCGATGATGAGTGCGAGGGTCACCAAGCTCAGCACAATCCACCAACCCGTCATGGCTTTAGGGCTGTAGCCACCGCTCCACAATGTCTCCTCCGGATCGTGGTCATCGAGCGAATCGCGGCTATTGGCGACGTGCCGCTCGAACCGATCACGGGGTGATTCGGGTTTGGTGGGCCGTGCCGCGTCCGCCGACGGAGATTCAGCCGGACTGCCCGCAGACGAGGACTTCATCGCCGCGTCGCGTGATTCGCTGCCAAAAGGTTGATCGCCAGCGGGTGGGTCAAGGTGCTCTGATTCGCTCATGGTAGGTCGCTTTTCCTGATTGGTCGGTGTTGCCATGGGGAAATACGGCAGGATCGAATATAACACAGGGCGGTGAAAATCGTGAGCCTCCCATTTTTCCCTGTAATTGTCGTTTCCCCTCTCCCACTCTAGCCCCCGCCGCCATGCGTTGCCCGTTCTGCCATTCCGATAACGACAAGGTTCTCGACTCCCGATCCGCTCAAGCCGGCTACCGGGTGCGTCGAAAGCGGGTGTGCCAAGAATGCGGTCGACGATTTGTGACGATGGAGCATATCGAGGCGTTGAACGTGCGGGTGGTCAAGAGCGACGAAACGAGAGAGCCCTTTGATCGCGAAAAAATCCGCCGCGGGATCGAACGGGCCTGTTCGAAACGCTCCGTGGCGAGCGAAACGATCGAAGCGACCGTGCAGCAAATCGAGGCGGCGATCTATTCCGAGTTCGACTTCGAGATTCCCGCTCAGAAGATTGGTGAGGTGGTATTGCGATTTCTGGCGGACGTTGACGAAGTCGCCTACATTCGTTTCGCCAGCGTGTACCGTGAGTTTTCGGGAGCCACGGACTTTTTGAAAATCATCTCCGGTTTGGAAAAAAAAATGGGTATCAGCAGTGAATATGAACCTGCCAATCCAGACCCTGAGGACGATTCGCTCGTGAGAGAGAAATTCAGACGCAAGTCACGTGCCGAGCGAAACGGCTCATGAGCCGCACACCACTGGCCTGGAAAAACCTCGTCCACGAACCCCGTCGGTTGCTGTTGGCGTCGGCCGGCGTCGGGTTTGCCGCCGTACTGATGTTCACGCAAAACGGGTTTCGAAACGCGTTGTTGGACAGCCCCGTGCAGTTGATCGAGTGGATGGATTGCGATCTCGTGGCGACCAGCACGGCGCGGTACATGCTGCCGGTGAACCAGCGGTTTCCACGCGATTTGCTCCGCCGCGCCATGTCCGATCCCGCCGTGACCGCCGCCGAGCCGCTGCTGATTGAACGCTTGATGGCTCGTGTTCGCGTCGCCGGTCAGCGGGCTCGCCCGATTCGCGTCATCTCGGTGCCGAACCAACCTAGCTGGTTGGCGATCCCCGGGTTGCACGAGCAGCGGCAGAAACTGCAGCCGCCCGGAACCGCTCTGATCGACCGCAAAACCCGCTCGCAGTATGGATTCCAATTCGACCGCGATAGCAACCCATTGCCGCAAACCGTCGAGCTCGCGGGGAAACGGATCGACCTGGTCGGCAGCGCGACGATCGGGACGGACTTTGCCAACGAAGGCTCGCTACTGATTCGAGAAAGCGAGTTCGCCAGGTATTTTCCCGTCCGCGGGAATGGTCGACCACTGGAGGTGGTGGATGTCGGTATGTTTCAGATTGATCAGGCAGCCGATCCGGTTGCCGTTGCCGAGCGTTTGACGAGTTTAGCACCCGATGTCTGGAAGGTGGTTCGCCGCGCCGATCTCGCGCAGAAAGAGAAACAGTTCTGGAGCGAGCAAACGCCCGTGGGCGCGATCTTCTTCATCGGTACCGTGATGGGATTCGTCGTCGGCGTGATCATCTGTTACCAGATCCTGTACACGAGCCTGCAAGACGCGATGCCCGAGTTTGCCACGCTCAAGGCAATGGGGTACCCCAATTCCTACTTTGTCGGCGTGGTCGTTCGACAAGCGATTTTCTTGTCCTGGTTCGGCTTCGTCCCCGCCGTGATCGTGACGCTGAGTTTGTTCTGGGCACTCGAAAACTATTCCGGACTACCGATGCGGCTGACGATGGATCGCGCCGTCTCCGTGCTCGTCTTGACTACCTCGATGTGCTTGATCAGTGGTCTGTTGGCCCTGCGGAAACTCGTCCGAGCCGATCCGGCAAGCTTGTTTTGAGTAGGCGAGTCTCTCCGAGACTCGCGTCTAAGTCTTACACCCGAGTCTTGCGTCCGAGTCTCGGAGAGACTCGGCTACTCATCGCAGACGCCCCTTTTTCCGCTGCTCGCCTGAGCAAACGATTGACACCGAATCGACAGCCAGCTTGCAATCCACGCCTAGATTACGCATAATGCGTAACGCAGTTTGCGTAATTCCAACAGGAGACTGGTGCGGTGAACCCTTTTACTTATGGTGGCGTCGTCGGCAATGGTGAGTTCTGCAATCGCGTTGAGGAGCTTGCCGACCTTACCGAGACGATGAAATCCAGTGGTCGGTGCTTTGTTTACGCCGAGCGGCGGATGGGGAAAACGTCACTGGTGATGCGGGCACTCGATAAGCTCGCGAAGAAGGATTTTATCCCCGTTTACGTCGATCTATGGCCGACCGATGGTTCGGCTGCGTTCGCAACCGCGACCGCCCGCGCCGTCACGATGGCCGCTGAAACCAACACCACAAAAATATTGGAGCTGGGCAAGGCACTCTTCGGGCGTCTGCGACCGAGCGTCTCGCTCGATAACTCCGGCCAACCCAAAGTGGAGTTTGGCATCGATGGACGAACCGCAACGAAGTCTGACTTGACGGAAGTGCTGGCAGCTCCCGAAGCTCTGGCCGTGCGGAGTGGCAAAAGGGTGGTCATGGTCTTCGACGAGTTTCAGCAGATTGCCGAGTACGATAGCGATCTTCCCGAGCGGCAAATTCGCAGCTCGATCCAGCATCACAAAAATGTGGCATATCTGTTTCTGGGAAGTCGCAAGCACCTTTTGCAGTCGATGTTCTTGGAGCAATCGCGGCCATTGTACCGATCAGCGATGCATTATCCGATCGGACCGATCGAGACCAAGCACTGGCAACCCTTCATCACCAAGCGGTTCGTCGATGCGAGGAAGTCATTTCCCAAACCGCTGATCGCTCAGCTTTGTGATCGCACGCAGGGGCACCCCTTCTACACCCAACACTTATGTCACGTGCTCTGGTCGATGATCGATTCAGGCGGCAGCGTCGAGGCGGCGCACCTGGATCAAGCCGTCAGCGAACTATTGCGGCGGGAGAGTCATGCCTACGTCACCCTATGGGAGACGTTGACCAAGAACGAGCAGCGTTTTCTGAGGGGGCTGGCCAGCAGCGAAGCACCCCCCAAACCGTTCTCGTCCGATTTCACTCGCCAGTACGGTCTTCGCACCGCCTCCAATGCCCAGCGAGCTGCTCAATCGCTCGTTTCCAGCGACGTGATCGAGCGGGAAGCATCCTCCTACGTCATCACCGATCGCTTTCTGCGACTCTGGATCAGCCAGCTCCAAGCCTGATGGGGAACTCGCTGTCGAGCTGACAAGCGTGACGCGGTGGTCGACGCGCGGTCGACGCGCGGGCTCTACCCCTCGACATTCCACCCGGCCTCTGCCGACTCGCCATCTTTCCTGGGCGATGCTATCCTCTTATCCTGCCTAATCGGACTAACCACGCAGGCCGCGAGAACTAGGAATCCCAGACGATGACGGATCAACTCCGACGGAAACTCCAATCCCACGCAAAAGCAACCGCGAAGCGGCGGCGCAGCCGGGAGAGCCGCGACTACCGTCGCCGCCTCCATTTGGAACCGCTCGAAAACAGGCGGTTACTGGCCGCGGGCACGGACCTCGCAAATCTCTCGGGTTTGGTTTTCGTCGATGTCAGTGGCGATGGATTCACAGCGGGCGAACAAGTCGCTGGCGCGTCGGTGACATTGTACCTCGATGATGGTGATGGTCAATTTGAGCCCGATGCGGGCGATAGCGAAGTAGCCACTGCCACGACCGACACCGATGGCCAGTATACGTTCGCGCGGCTGACGGCGGGGCAGTATTTCGTGCTGCAGCCCGCTCAAGACGTGGACGGCGAATCTCTTCAGCGAACCGTCTCGCCAGCGGTCACGATCACGACTGAGCAGGTTGCCGGGCGATTGATTCGCACGATCGATGGGTTCGATGGCGAAACCCAAACCGTCTCGGATGATTTACAAGATGGGATCGCGGTCACGTCGACGGCGGCGGCCCCCGAAGCGATCGGCGGCTCGCGAGATCTGTTGGTCAACAAGACCAGCGACATTGGCTCGATCAGCTTGGTCGTCAATGACCCCGCTTCCCCGGACCTGCTCCAGGTCCGCTCGGATGGGTTTGGTGGCGGGCAACGCGCGGTGATTTGGGACGGGGCCGGCGATGATCCCGCGGTGGTGGACGACGACGGTCTCGGCTCGGTCGACTTGACCAGCGGCGGGGACGCCGCCGGGATGCGACTCGTCATCGGTGCCGATCTGCCCGCTGGGTCTGCCGTCGTACGGATTTACACGAATGATGGAGACAGTGACACGCTGACCCTGGTCAGTACCGCGACGCTGAGTATCCCGCAGACGACGACGCAGCCGACCTCGGTCGAGTTCCTGCCTTTCAGCCAGTTTTCGGTCGCGCCGGGTGCGAGTGGCCCCGCCGACTTGACGAACGTCGGTGCGATCGAGTTCGAGGTCATTGCGGACCCCAACTATGACGCGCTCGCTGATTTGATTGGCACGATCGGCCCCAATGTGATCCCGGTTGCTGACTTCGATAATTTCACACCGATCGATCTGAACCTATCGAAGGAGTTGGTGACGACGGATCCCAACGTCAACTCGCCGGTCACCTTCCGCTTAACGCTTGTTAACGAAGGCGACAACACAGCCACCAATGTGGTCGTGACCGATCTGCTGCCCGCCGGGATCACGTACAGCGCGGACCAACCTTCGGCGGGTTCTTCGTTTGTTTCCGATACGGGGCTATGGACGATCCCGAGCTTGGCGGCGGGCGCGACGGCCACGCTCGACCTGACTGGGCTATTGACCAGCAACACGCCACAAACCAACACCGCTCAGGTAACCGCTGCCGACCAATTTGATACCGATAGCACGCCGAACAATTCCGATCCTGACGAAGACGATCAAGCATCTGCAGTCGTCGCGGCGGCGCAGATCAACCTCGCACTCGACAAGACCGTCTCAGAATCGCGACCGAATGTCGGTGATCCAATCTCCTATACTCTGACGCTGACCAATTCGGGGGCCGACGACGCCACGAACATCGTCGTTCAGGACACGCTGCCCACCGGTTTGACGATCTCGTCGAACGACCCTGCCTCCGGTTCGTTCGACGCGAGCACTGCGCAGTGGACCATCCCCTCGCTCGCCGCCGGTCAATCCACAACACTGACCCTGAGCTCGACGGTCACCGCGGCAGGCAGCTACACAAATGTCGCGGAAGTCGTTGCGGTCGATCAGTTTGACACCAACAGTACCCCCAATAACAACGATCCCGACGAAGACGATCAAGATCAGGTCACCTTCCAGACCCAGATCGCTGATCTTTCGCTCGACAAGACGATCGTGGGGCAGGTCTCCAGCATTGGTGACAACGTGACCTTCGCGATCACGGTCAACAACGCGGGTCCCGATCCCGCCACCAACGTCAGTGTTCAAGACCTGCTGCCGGCGGGGCTAACGTTTGTTTCGGACACGCCTACCGCAGGCGAGTACGATCCGGTCAGCGGAATCTGGACGCTGACGAACGTGCCGGTGGGGACGCCCGTCACGCTCAATTTGGTCGCCGCGGTGACCACGATGGGCACAAAAACCAACACGGCTGAAATCATCGCGTCCGATCAATCCGATCCCAACAGCACGCCCGGCAATGGGTCCGCAGGGGCCGCGGGCGAGGAAGATGACATTGATTCGGTGATGCTCACCCCCGTCACGATCGATCTGGAACTGAGTAAAACCACGACGTCGGAACGCCCCGTTCCCGGTCAAGTCTTCACGTACGACTTGGTCGTTACCAACACCAGCACCGACGATGCGACGGGCGTGAGGGTCACCGATGTGATCCCCGACGGACTGATTTATCAGTCCGCAACCGTGGACGAAGACTACTCCGACGACACGGGCGTGTGGAACGTTGGCACGGTGCCTGCAGGTGAGACACGTACGATCGCGATCAACGTGATGCTCGATCCATCCCGCACGGACCTGCTTGCCCCGATCAGCAACACCGCCGAGATCACGGCCGCCAACGAATTTGATACCGATAGCACGCCGGGCAATCATGACCCCAGCGAAGACGACCAGTCGAGCGTCTCCGTCACGCCGGCAAATGCAGATTTGTCACTCACGAAAACGATTGAGAATCCGCTTGCCAACGTCGGTGAAGATCTCACGTTCACGATTACGGCAACGAATTCAGGTCCCGATTCATCCGGAGCTTTCGTCGTCTCGGACCCGCTTCCCGACGGTGCGACCTTTGTCGATGCGACCGCCGATGGCGGCACCTACGACCCGATAACGCAGCGTTGGACGGTGGACAACCTCGACAGCACCGAAACGGCCACACTGACCCTTGTGCTCCGTGCCACCTCGAGCGGCGCGATCAACAATATTGCCGAAATTGTCGCGGCCACCTTGCCCGATCCCGACAGCACACCCGGCAACGGTGTCGAGGGCGAGGACGATCAAGCGTCAGCGACCGCGCAGGCGGAACAGATCAATCTGTCCTTGACCAAACAGGTCGACAACCCAACACCTCGCGTCGGTGAAATCTTCAGCTACACCATCACGCTCTCCAATAGCGGCCCCGATACGGCGACCAACATCGTGGTCGCCGATACACTGCCGGACCAAATCACGCTGGTTAGCAATTCACCTGCCACCGGAGCGTTCGACACGAGCACCCGCACGTGGACGATCGCTTCACTCGCTGCCGGCGAGTCGACCACGCTGCAGCTCGACGGGCAGATCGATTCCGTCGCGGGGCTCCCTGCCGACGATCCGATCAACACGGGACTGGTCAATACGGCGGAGGTCATGTCGGTCGACCAAACCGATTCCAATAGCACGCCCGGCAACGGTGTCGAGGGTGAAGACGACCAGGACTCGGTGAGTGTGCGAATCCCGATCGCGGATATCTCGGTGGAGAAAACCACGCTCACGCCGTCACCTAATATCGGCGAGACGGCGAGCTTTGAAATTGTCGTCCACAATGCGGGTCCGGATATCGCGACCAATCTCGTTGTCTCTGACATGCTTCCGTCGGGCCTGACGTACAGCTCGGACAGCCCGAGTGACGGCAGCCATGAATACGATCCCGACACCGGGTTATGGACCATTGCGACCCTGGATGTGGGACAAAGTGTTACCCTGCAAATCAATGCCGACGTCACGGCTGCGGGAACCTTCACGAACACCGCCGAACTGATCGCCGTCGATCAAGATGATCCCGATTCGACTGCGAATAATCAGCTGCCCGACGAAGACGACCAATCCAGCTCGTCGCTGTCCACGCCAGTGATTGATCTCTCGTTGCAAAAGACAAGCGCGCCGCTGCGTCCGGCCGTCGGCAGCGAAGTGACCTTCACGCTCGAAGTTCAAAACGACGGCCCCGATGATGCCACCGGCGTCGTCGTTGCCGACAACCTGCCCGATGGTTTCCAGTTCATTTCGTCGAGTCAACCAATCGCCTACTCGCCGACAACGGGCCAGTGGGATGTGGGGGCATTAGCCAGCGGAGAGTCAGCGAGCTTGGAAATTCGTGGCACGGTGATCGCTACAGATCCCTTTGAAAACCTGACCCAAGTCATCGCGGCGGACCAGTTCGATAGTGACAGCACACCGAACAACGGGTTCGACAACGGCGAGGACGACACAGCGAGTGTCACGGTCACTCCCGCTAGCGCCGATTTGTCGCTCACGAAGACGATCGACGATGACACGCCGAATGTCGGCGACGACGTCACGTTTACACTGACGGTTCAAAACGATGGACCCGATGCTGCGAGCGGCATCGCCGTGCTCGACACCCTACCGCCCGGCTTGACGAACATTCGCGCCGAAACAGAAACGGGTGCGTACGACTCTGACGACCAAACATGGCGCATTGATGAATTGGCCGCCGGTGGCACCGCCACGCTGACGCTCACCGCCACGGTGGACCGTGACGCCAACGACAGCCCGACAGCGATCACGCGGACCAACTACGCCGAGATCGTTGCAAGCTCCCAGTTCGACCCCGACAGCACTCCGGGCAACGGCAGCGATGATGAGGACGACGACGCCTCGGTGTCGTTTATCCCGCAATTAATCGATCTCGCATTGACCAAGACCAGTGACACCGAGCTCGCCAACGTGGGTGATACGGTCGAGTACCGCGTCACCGTTAGCAACGATGGCCCCACCGACGCGACCGGCGTCGTCGTGTCCGATCCATTGCCCGCCGGCCTCTCTTTCGTTTCGGCGACACCGTCCGATGGTGGAACGTACAACCCGCAATCGGGAACATGGTCGATCCCCCAAATCCCCGCTGGTGAAACCCGCGAGCTGATGCTGTGGGGGACAGTCACTCCAGACCCCAGCAACGTCGATGCGATCCTGGCCGATGGCATCATCAATATCGCTGAGGTTGTCGCTGCCGACCAACCGGACCGCGACAGCACCCCCGGCAACGGTCCCGGCGAAGATGACTATCAATCCGTCACCGTCGCGATCGCACAGGCCAACCTGTCGCTGACCAAGACCGTCGACAACGCCACCCCAGACCAGAACGAAATCATCACGTTTCTCGTCACAGTCAACAACTCCGGTCCCGATGCCGCCACCAACATCGTCGTCAACGACGCTCTGCCCGTTGGTTTAGCCGACGTACAGATCACCGCCCTGACCGGCGATTTCGACGCCTCCACGAATCACTGGACGATCAGCCAACTCGACTCCGGCAGTTCCGCCGTGCTGCAAATCCGCGCCCGTGTGGCGACGCCGAACATCGTGACCAACGTCGCCGAGATCATCGCCGCTGATCAACTCGATCCGAACAGCACGCCCGGCAACGGCGACCCGAGTGAAGACGACATGGCGAGCGCCCAGGTCACCCCGCGAGTGATCGACCTCAGCGTCTCGGCATCGGCAATCCCCGAGGTAATCGAACTCGGTGACACCGTGCAGCTCACCGTCACCGTGCACAACGGATCCACAGCGTCCGCGCCGCTCTCGATATCACCGCTGGCCGCCGCTGCGGGTCAAGAAATCTCCGACGCCACGGGCGTGGTGATCGGAGTGACGATTCCCGAGGGCCTGACGCTGCTCGATGCGTCCCCAGCGGGCGTCTATGACGCAGCGACACAGCAATGGCAAGTCGGCACGATCACCCCCGACACCAGCCAACAGCTCACGCTGACGTTCCGCGTTGACACCCAAACGGTGAAAACGTTCGACGTGGAAGTGCTCGAAACCAACGAGTTCGATATCGATAGCACCTCAGGGAACCACGATCCCGACGAAGACGATCAAACGAGCGTCACGATCCGGCCCCCGGCCACGCTATCCAAACGCCTGTTCCTGGCCCGCTAGTGTTTTCTCACAGTGGAATCGTAGGGTAGTGGATTTTGTTAAAAATCCTGCAGCCCTGGACTGCCGATCCCCTACGTGAGATTTGCGATCAGCCGCCTGCGGCAGGCGACAGCGGCTGACGACTGCGGACGACATCGTGGCCGGCCCATGGGATTTCACAAGCGATCTCTCGGGGCTAAACTGATGTTCTCCGTCAACGATCAAAATGAACACTCAAGAAAACGCATGTCTGAGACAGAACAAGACCTTCTGGAGCGACTCGGCGGGCCAGCCGCGGTGGCCGCTCTCGTCAAGGAGTTATACGACCGCGTGTTAGCGGATCCCGAGTTGGCACCGTTCTTCGAACACACGTCGATGGAGCGGTTGCAGACAATGCAGTACGAGTTTTTGGTGGCGGCTTTGGATGGGCCGGTATCCTACTCCGGCGCTGAGCTGACAGCGGTTCACAAAGGACGCGGGATCACGGGCCAGCACTTCGCGAAATTCTGCGGTCACTTTGCCGACGCGCTCGAAGCCAAAGGCGTCGCGAACGCTGATGTTCACCTGGTTTTGTCACGGCTCTCCATGGCCAAGGACAAAGTCGTAGGAACCACGAACACGGACGGTTGAGTTCGCGAGGCAAAGTTCTGGATTGATCAGGTTCTGGACACTTGACGCCCACTCGGGCCTCCGTCCTCGTTCTGATGATGTCGGTGTGTTTGTTCAGTGGTCTGCTGGCCCTCCGTAAACGGGTCCGGGCAGGGCCTGTGAATCTGTTTTAGATCGCATCTCACGACGAGCGGAGGAAGTGGCGAAGCGTTTGCGCCGTTCCCTGATCGCATCGATCTTGGCAATATCGCACTGCTGCCGCTCGGCCCATGGATCTTTGTCCTCGAACAAAGAATGGGTCGCTATGACTTTTGAGAATAGCTTATCATGGGGGCAACTTGACTGTGCCTCGTGTGTGAGGCCAGTGTTTTGCACGACCGCTTTTGACTTTCCAGAGAGCTGACACCGATGTCATACGATCAATCAAATCCGTATTCCGTTCACAGCGTGAATCAGGCTGTCGACGTGGGACTTGGGCTCGACGAGGCCCGGGTAGGTTTTATCCGTCGGACTTACGCACACTTGACTGTCGCGATTCTGGGTCTGATCGCGATCGAAACGGTCCTGTTTTCCGTTGTTCCCGCTGCCACCATGGAGGCGATGGTGGCCCGGATGATGGGTGGGATGGGATGGCTGTTGGTGCTCGGCGCGTTCATGGCCGTGTCCTGGGTCGCGCGGACGTGGGCCAATAGCGATACGTCGAAACCGATGCAGTACTTGGGACTGAGCCTGTATGTGGTCGCCCAAGCGGTGATCTTGCTGCCGATGCTCTATCTTTGCATCCGTGTCCTCGGTGACCCCAGCTTGCCGATCAAGGCCGGCGCGATCACCGCAACCTGCTTCCTGGGATTGACCGCATTTGTGTTCCTCACCGGTGCCGACTTGTCGAGCTGGGGCAAGTACTTGGCGATTGCGGGATTTGTCGCGATGGGCGTGATTGTCGTGGGAATCTTGTTCGGGTTCTCGCTGGGGCTGTTCTTCAGCGCCGCGATGGTCGCACTGGCGTCGGGTTACATTCTCTACGATACATCCAACATCATCCATCAGTACCGCACCGACCAGTACGTGGCCGCATCGCTGGCACTTTTCGCATCCGTCGTACTGCTGTTCTGGTACGTGCTGCGAATTTTGATGAGTTTTTCCAGCAACGATTGATCCGCAAAATCATGTAAAAGGGAGTTCCACTTTGACCGCCGAAAAATCACTGGCTCACGATACCGCGGCCGACGACCAGCACTGGCAAGGTGATTGGGAACTGTGGAACGGGTTTGCGATCGCCATGAGCCCAAGCCCGTTCGGGCGTCATCAGACGATAGCGACCCGCTTGGCATAGGCGTTCAGCTCGGGGATCGAGAAACAAAATTACATTGCCGAAGCGATTGCCGAACTCGATTGGGTTGTCAACGAGTGCACAGTGGTCAGACCGGATCTCGTGATTGTCTGCGGGGCTTTAGGAACGCGGGATCAATAACTGGCGTAGTGGATCTTGTCAAAGATCCATCCAGAACAGGATCTTTAACAAGATCCACTACGGTAAACCCGTCACTTATTGTTCATGGTATCCTTACCGCTCCGGCACTTGCAATCACCGCCCGGACTGATCGCCGAAGTGTTATCAGAATCAACCCGGCAAAACGATCTGCACTCTAAGCGAGAGTTGTATGAATCCGAAGGTGTTGCGATTTACATGGTGATTGATCCCGACTCATCTGAAGTCACTCATCATCGACTCACCGGCGGTCGCTACGAGAGCAGCTGCCATCGCGAATTCGTAGAAGCAAGCATCTGCGATGATTGCGGCTCATTCGACGGAAACGTATTTTGGAGGTTACCGAGGGGCTTACTGAGTGACACCGCACCTTTCACTCGCAATTGTCTCGCCGTAGTGAATACCAGCCGTGCAGAGGATGCGAACCAATGGCATCGCTTCGCAGAGTCGGGCGACTAACTTCGCTTGGTGCTCGGGTGACCTGCGGTAGAACCGGTTATTGATTTCGATCTCAATCCCGCAGTACGCGTTGTCCGGAAAGATCCGTCGGAGGTAGGTCGTGAGGCCATCATCAGTTCCCGCGTAGGGTTCGTTACAGCGCAGTCGATGCCGCTGGGGAGCAGGTAACTCGGATTCAAAATTTGCCGCCCAGCTTTGGCAGTACTCTGCCTCGAGCGATCGTTGCGGATCGAACAGCAAACCGATCTCCAGTGGTCGCCACTGACCTCGAATCCGCGGTGTGAAGGAATGTACGGATAGGTGAATCGCGACTTCGTTATTGGCGACGACCCGTTCGCTGAGACGCTCGACCGCCCGCCGATGCGGCTCATAAAACTCTCGCAAAATCTCATCTTGGGTGGACTGCGATAGGCCTGACGTGAACTTCGACCATAGGCTCGGGTTGTCGGCCGAACGATTCAAGTCCACCAACAATCGCGTCGTCGTTGCAACGACGGGCTCGCTATCGAGCAGGTCACGGGCGATTAGATAGTTAGCGATCTGCTGCGTTGCAGCTAAGGCCCCGGGGTCGTAGCCGCGATGACTGTTCCGCCAAGCCTTGGCGCCAGGTGAATCGAACAAACACGCATACTGCTGCGGGACATCGTTACCACCATGTTCACAGGAGAGTACAAACCGAAACGGGCGTGGTGGGCTCACGATTGAAACGGTTCCCAAACTTCCAAGCAATCCGCCAACTGTGAATAGACATCGTGAATGTCTTCACGCGTGAACGTGGGGCCGAGCGCACGAGTGATTCGCGTCGCCAGCGTTCCATGTTGTTGAATGATTTCCAGGGGAGCAAAGAGTCCATCCAAGACACTGTCGCTACGGCGCAGGCGAGAGAGCAGGATCTGCCAAACGTCTCCCGCCGTGCTCGATGGCGATTCGATGCCCAACGCTCGGAGATAAACGCGATCGTCGATGGTTGCGTTTTCAGCAGCGATACAGACCCGATCGAAACTCTTGCGGAGCAGGGCGGTCGTGATGGATTTCTGCGACTCGAACGAGGAGCATTTCTCCGCAACCAACTCTTTCAGCAGTGCGATCACGGCGGCGCAGATGGCCACGTCCGCGCCAGGATACTCCTGCACATCCATCACGCGAATCTCAATCGAGCCACGATCGAATCTCGCGATCGCCCCTCGGGCATTCAGGAATTCGACATCGAACACGCCATCGGGATCGAGTGGCTGAATATCTCGCTGGATCGGCGCAAATATTTCGCGTCGATAGGATGCTTCATCAAACACCTGTTCGGGGATCAAGTCGCCCGTCAGCGAAGGCACCGCACGGCAGTGGGCAGCGTAGTGCTGCAACCGCGAGTCGAGGCTTCCCGTCAAGGAACCATCGACCACCGGCGAGCTCGCCGCCAGGCCAGGCAGGATCGGCAAGACCAATCGAACTGCCGCATGCAAGCGAGCGAACTCGTTTTCGCTCGCAAAGGGCAGGTTGAGGTGCACACTTTGCACGTTCGACCAACCGTGGGTTTGGCAATCGAACACTCGATCAAATGCTTGATAAATCTCCCGGTTGTCGTGCTGCCACAGGACCGTTTGCGTCCGTGGGTTCATCCACGGGTGCATGCCCGTGGGTAGCAAGCGGACGCCGGATGAGCGCAGGATTGGCCGTAGGTTCTTGATCGCCGACTCGAAACGCGACGACAATCCGCGGAGGTTTGCCGTCGGCTCGCTGACCTTGAGTTCGATCACATGGGCAGCGAGTTCATTGGACCACGTGACGTCGCCCAAGGAGACGTCGCTACAGGCACCCACGGCGACCGGCAGCGGATCAGCTGGGCCGGCGTGCCCCGCAGACGTCGCCGACGCCAACGCGGACGTCGACGACAACTGTGCGAGCACTTCATCGGCGACCGGGCGCACGTCGAGCGATTCCAGATCGACGAGCATGTATTCGAGCTCGATGCCAAAGGCCGCGAACATTTTGATTTTCTCGAGAGTCATCAGTTCATCCGCCTTGTTTGTTTGCTTCGATACGTCGCACGAAAGACTCCATGATGCGGCGGTAGAGTTCATCCCGCAGAATCGCATCTTCGACGCCCGCATCGATATTGGGGTTGTCGTTGACCTCGATTACAAAAAAATTCCCATCGACTTCCTTGAGATCGACGCCATAGAGACCATTGCCGATCAGATTGGCAGCTTTGACTGCCAAGGCGACAACTTTGCGTGGTGCGGTTTCAACGGGGAATGTTTCTGCCTTGCCAAACTTCGGTGGTGATCCTTGCACGGCGGCATCGTGTTTGGCAATCTGCCAGTGACCGCGAGCCATGTGATATTTGCAAGCAAAGATTGCTCGTTGATCCAAGACGCCAATTCTCCAATCGAAATCGGTCCGCATGTATTGCTGTGCGATCACGAGTTCGGAATCGGCAAAGAATTCGGCAAGTTTGGCGGCGAGTTCCTGCTCGTCGTTGGCTTTCACGACACCTTTTGAGAACGCACTATCAGGCCGTTTCAAAACGCAGGGAAAGGTCAGTTGGGACGCGATCGTTTCGGCATTGCGTCGGTGAACGACAAACGTCTCGGGGGTGGGCAACTTGGCGCGGGTGAGTAACTCGGCCAAGTAGACTTTGTTGGAACATCGCAAAATCGACAGCGGGTCATCCATCACGATCATGCCCGCCGATTCCGCCCGTCTGGCCATGCGGTAGGTGTGATGATTCACGGCGGTGGTTTCGCGCAAAAAGAGTGCGTCAAACTCCAGCAATCGACCGGCGTCTTGGCGAGTGATCAGCTCGGCGGAGATCCCGACACTGGCAGCCGCTTTGACCATTTTCTTCAGCGCCGCACCACTCGATGGAGCGAGATCCCCCTCCTCGGGATTATGCAAAATCGCCATGTCGTACCGCATCGACTTGGGTTTGGGGCGATTCGTAGCGCGGCTGGCGAAGTGTTTGCGAGCCGACTCGGCGACGAAACTACGGTGATTCTCGGGAACCGCATTGAGCGAGATCGCCGACGCTCGGCGGAGCCTCCATTTGCTTCGCCGGGTGAACTTGAACCGCAATAGCGGGGCTTGAAATACCCCGTATAACTCCTTCGATAATCGGTCGTACTTCTTAGCCAAATTCGCCCCAAAGTAGACACTTAGCACGAACTCGTCGCCCGTCAAGTTCTTCAGCGACGAAGCGATCAGCTCCTCCAAGGCCTGCGGGATGATTCGTACCGCAGCCGTGCCATGCAAATCTTGGATCGATTGCACGTCAGGAATCGGACGGTGCCCGCGGGCTTCGGCCAATAGCGATACGTAGTAGCCGATACTCTGGTAGGAGTACGAACGAGACAGGTTATACACCCGCGTCCCACGGCGGAGATTTGGATCCGGTGAGGCCAAATAGTCTCGCGGATCGACGGTCTCGACGCCGTCAAAATTTCCCAACCAATCATCGCCAGATTCGGCGACCAGGATTGCGTTCATTCAGTAGGGTACCATTGCCAGCAAATAGCCTATCCGGAAAGGGGTCTGACCCTCTCCGGTGAGGCCGTGAAATCAATGAAGTCGATTCGCCTCCACAGGGTCAGACCCCTTTGCGGATAGGATTCTAAAAATCCGACCGCGGAACGATCGTCATGATATTGGCGTCGTACGTCACAATGCCAAGCAGAATGGCGGACGTCAATCGGGAGAGCGGCGCGGCGTACTTGTTCGTCGGCGCCATCGGGTTGGGGTGCAGCGGGTCGGCGATCAAAACCGCCGAGGTCGACGGATCGTAGCCATGCAGCACGACAAAGTGTCCTGATGGGTCGCCTTGGATATCGTCGGCATGGATCTCGACGCGGTTTTCATCGATCTCCTCGGTCCGCTCACGCTGCTCGTGATACAGATACGTGGCGCTGAGCCCACACAAAATCGGGATCCCCCGAACCAGCGTGTCGACGATCAACTTTTCATCGAGTGGTTGCATGCGGATGCGGCCACCCAACTTCAGGAACTGGAGGTATGCCTCGGTGGCGTTGAACAACCGCGCTTGATCCACGTCGGATCGCATTCGCTTGGCTGCCCACTGCGCCTGCAATTTCTCGGTCATCACGTCACGCGATAACATTTCGCCATCCGCGTCAAACCAGGTTGGATCGAACAACTGCAGGTTGTAGGTGACCATTTCAACGTCATACCCTCGCGTCAACGCGTCGCAGGCCAAGTGCACCGCCAACGTCCCGCCGCTTTCGAGTTCGCCGATGGCCGCAATCAACTGCCCCAGATCAACGTCCGCGCCCCAATAGTCATAGACCGCCGCCAAACACGTCGGCCCGCAACTCGTGTTGGTCGGTTGAGTTTGAATCTCAAGTTCGAGGGAATGCTTCATTCACCTGGTCTTCCAATGGGGGCGCCGATGAAAATACCACCATGGCGGGTAGCAAGGTTAGATTCGCAATCGCTGAAAGAGTCAAGGTCGCGGCAACAAGCAGCCCGAAAGTGGCCGTCGGCACGAATGGACTCGTCACCAAAACCGCGAAACCGACCACCAACGCCAAACTCGCCAGTAAAATAGGGGCCCCTAAATCAGCCGCTGACTGCGTGGCTGCCACCTCAGGGGTGTGGCCCTCGAACCGACGGCGTTGATAGCCGCTGAGAAAGTGAATCGAGCCATCGATCGACAAACCGATCGAAACGGCACCAATCATCGCCGATCCCAAATCGAGCTGCCCACCGAACCATCCCATGCAGGACAACACCGCCAGGATGGGAAGTGCGTTGACGATCAGTGAAACGATCGTCAATCGCCAATTCGCGGTGACGACGAGGAGCAACAGCCCCACCGCCGCCAGCGCGAGTGTGAGGGCCGTCCACTGATCACGCACCAGACTGGCGACCAGGTGCGACATCAACACCGAGTACCCCGTCACGACGCCCTGGCCAGCAACGCCGGCCTGATTGTCACCGGTCGGCACCGCAAGCGTTTCATTGGCGCCCGAGGGGGGGGCTGTCGCCGCCTCGACGGTGCGTTTCACCGCGGCCATTAATGCGGTTTTCTCGCGACCGGACAGCGACTCGTCGCTCCGTAGCATGACTCGCATGCGGCGCGGCCGCGCCGGCTCATTGACTGCCGGAAAGGATAACAACGCTTCGGCAAACGCGGGAATCGCCGCTCGCATCCCCGCCAAGCGAACCTCCGGAGGCGCAAACGATAGCATCGTGACCTGCGCGGCGACGGCGTCGGCATCCGCCAGACTGAGCACCTTCCGCAATCGCACGCCGCCAGCGTGCCGGGCCCCATCGTCGTCTGGCGGGATCTCGATCGCCCGCAGCTCCTCTTCCAAATCACGCACGCTCTGCAGATACTCAGGCGTGATGCGTGCGGGGGCGGGCAGGGTAACATCCCAAACTCCAGCCCCCCCCAAACGATCTTCCACCCGTTCGTAGGCACCAACGATGGGGCTGGAGGGACGGAAATTATCGAGGAAGCTGGAATTTGTCTCCAACCCCATCACGTAGTACGTCGAGGCGATCAGGAAGACGAGCGATGTCAGCGTCAGCGACCTGCGCCATCGCACGCTGCCGCGAGCGAGCCATAGCAGGAGCCGATGCAGCGGCGACGCATCCACGCCCGTTTCAGTGGAGCGCCGCGGGCCCTTGCGTGCACCAACGCTCAACCATCCCGGTAGACTCAGTATCGAGGGGGTGAACAGCACGAGCGACATTAAGACACAGCATGCAGCGGTCGCGGTCATGGCACCAAACTCGGCAACCGGCCGGACGTGTGAGATCATCAGTGAGGCAAATCCAGCCGCGTCGGTAAAGCAGGTGCAGGCAATCGGTATCGCCAGCGCTCCGATCACCCTCGTCAGCGACACGGCCGGTGCTCGATCGCGGGCTGCCATGGAGCGTTCGACCATCGATTTGGACAGCGATTTCCCTCTCGTCCCCAAGTGCATGATGGCAGCGACCACGATCACGGAAATCAGGGCCAGCAAAATGGTCGACACGAGCGACAACTCAACGCCGCCCAAGACCATCAACGCTCGCGTTGCGACGGTCGACCAGGCAATGCAAATCGCCGACAGTGCGACCACTCGCAAGTCTCGTACGGTGAGCAGGATGACGAGACACAAAAGCCCAATCGTACCGATGGCCAGTCGCCGTCCATCGGCCAGAATTAAATCGAAGGCATCCTCCAATAGCACCGGCTCACCCACCAGCAGGGCCGCCGACGAGGGCGGCATTTCAGCGGCGAGCCGGCGAAGTTGAGCGATCGTTTCGCTCACTCGGCTGGGCTCGGCCAGCGTATCGCCGCGCAGCATCACGACGATAGATGCGGTCGTTTCATCGGGACTGTGCGTGTAGCCGGCAAAGAGCTCTCGAAACTGCGTGGCGACCGGGTCATCACGACGAAAAAGTGGCTCCGATGGCTGCTCGGACCTTGCCTCGCCGAAAAACGATGACGCTAAGGATGGTCGCAAATAATGAAACGCATCGACGAGTTTGGCGATCGACAGAACACCCTCGACGCCGTCGATCGACTCGACTCGCTCAGTCCACTGGCGACTACGAGCCAGCCCTGCGGCGGTCATCAATTCCTCATCGTCGTAAACCCACATCACGACCAAATTGCCACCGAACCGTGACTGCATCCGTTGGTAATCCAAGATCGCTGGATCCTCCGGCGAGAACATCGCCGAGAGCGAACGATTCATCGTCAAACCGGACTGCAGGTACGCCAGCGGTATAAAACAGAGGCAACCGATCACCATCAACGACCACCGCCAGGCGGCGAGGCGTGTGGCAAATGAATCCGCCGATCGGGCCAGCAGAGCAGGGCGGTTTCGCGAGGTCGGTACAAAAAAACGTGGCATTGGCTTCCAACCTGTGTTGATGGACCATCATGGGATGGAAGTCTGGCACCTACCCACAGAACCGGATCCCCTATCGGACAAGCCGACAGGGAACCGACAATCGGTTCATCGTCTCTCTAATCTGAAAACGTGGTTTCCCCGGTGACAAGCACACGGGGAGGGGGAACGGATTGACGGTGAAGCGACAACTCGAAGCCTAGGCCACGTCTGTATCGGGATCCACCTCAGGGGGCTGGGGCAACATGGCAGCAGGCGGAAAAAAGATGGATTGGACGACCAGCATGATCGCGCCAACGACTAGCAATGAGTCCGCGATATTGAAGTTGGGCCATTTCCACGCGTCCGAAGCTTGCCACAGGATCCAGTCCCGGACGCCACTCTTCCACTCGTCCGGATACCCCGATTGCCACCATAACCCCAAACGATCATAGAGATTTCCGAAGATCCCACCGGTGACGCAGCCCAATGCAAACGTCAGCCATGCGGATTCGGCGGCTTTGAAAAGGAACAGCCAGAGCAGAATCCCCACCAGCGCGACCACGGAAATGCCGGCAAACATCATCCCTTTGCCAGCCCCAATGCCGAAGACGGCACCAATGTTCACGGCCGTTTCAATGCCGAAATAACCTTCGATCACCCAGTACACATCGCGTTGCCCGGGCAGTCCGCGCCAAGCGAAGATCGCCTCTTTGGTCCATAGATCCAGCCCCGCACCGATCACCGCGAGGCAGCCAAACATCAGATAACGCGACCGGGGGACGATGACAGAAGGGGGGGGCGGGTTGGCTTGCATGGGACGCGTGAAGAGGATGCCGAGAGCGGTAGGGGTGGGGCGAGGGACGAAGAATACACTTCTGCGGCCATTCTGTGAACAAGAAAAGAGGAATGGCGAGCCTACGCTCTCAACTCTTCGGTACAATCGATGGCTAGGATTACGGAAGCCCCCCCTGCTAAGCATCGCGTGAACAACAAGTGACGAATTCTGGATCATCCGACGGAAGCGTGCGCCGGAGGTTTGGGAGGCATGTCTCAAGTATCCAATGATTTATTTGTGGGATGGGATGGACAGCGTTAGACTGCTTGCCGGGAAATTAGACGGGGGCTGCCGGGAAAATCGGAGCGAAGCTCTGCAGAGGTGCGGGCTTGGCAAGGGATCTCCCGGTCGATGGTACGCCAATGGTCTTGCCAGTCCCTGCCGAACATTCGTTCATCAGGGACGCTTCTTTGAAAACATATTGGATACTGGAGCGATGCCTTCAAAAAACCTTCCACTGGACTCTAACGCACCCTTCCGTCGGATGAGCCCGAATTCTCCCGTATCCACCGTCGCCAGACGGTGGGCCCCACGCTCTGGGGAGCGTAGCGACATCAGTTTGTCTTCACGCGATGCTAAGTCCATGGGGTGAGCCGAGACGAGCAAGCGACCAGTTGCCGTGCGATCCCCGATCGTCTGGCGGCATTCGGCTCACGATTGCGACGCTAAATTGATTGCATCGACAGCGTTAGCCGGCACGCCACTATTTCCATTTCTTGAGTTTTGTGATTTCTATGAGCCAGTTCAGGCGGTTTTCCTCCCGCGACCTACAATCCTCATTCTCTTTCATGCAGGCAAACCGCCATTGCCCGTCGCGGTTACTCGTCGCGGGAGTTTTCGCGACGGTCCTGTTGCTCGCGACCATGACTGCGCAAGCGGAAACGCAAGCGGAAACGCAAGCGGACGGCGAAACCGAGGTCCACGCCCCACGGCCGAACATCCTGTGGATCATGTCCGAGGACAATTCCAAACACTACCTGAAACATTTCGATGAATCCGGAGTCGCCACGCCGGCGATCGAGTCCATGGCGGCGCATGGCGTCACATTCGATCGCGCCTTCTCCAACGCACCGGTATGCTCGGTCGCCCGGACGACGTTGATCATGGGGTGCTACGCCCCTCGCATCGGCGGCCAGTATCACCGCGCGATCCAGCGTGTGTCGCTGCCGCCGGAGATGGAGATGTTCCCCGTTTACCTGCGTGAGGCCGGCTACTACACGACCAACAACAGCAAAACCGATTACAACGTGCTGCCCAACGAACAGCCTTGGGACGCATCGAGCAAAAAAGCCTCGTGGCAAAACCGGCCCGATCCTGAGACGCCGTTTTTCCATGTCCAGACGCATACGCAGTCGCATGAAAGCAGCCTGCACTTTGATCGCCAGGCGATGGATACGCCCACCGAGTTCTCGCAAGACGAGGTGCATGTGCCGCCCTATCTTCCCGATACCAAATTGACTCGCTTCACCGCTGCTTACTACCGCGACCGGATCAGCAAGATCGACGAAATGGTTGGCAAGACGCTCGCCGACCTGAAAGCGGCGGGGCAACTCGAGAACACGTTCGTGTTTTACTTTGGCGATCACGGGGGCGTGTTGCCGCGATCCAAGGGATACGTGTTTGAATCCGGCCTGCACGTACCGCTCGTTGTGCGTGTTCCCGAAAAATATCAAGACCGGATCGATCGCGATCTCGGCTCACGCACGCGCGGGTTCGTATCGTTTATCGACTTTGCCCCGACCGTACTGAGCCTCGCCGGTGTCGACATCCCCGGGGGACTCGATGGCGAAGCGTTTCTCGGCAGTGATGTGTCGGCTGCTGAAGTCGACGCACGCGACACCACGTTTAGCAATGCTGATCGCATGGACGAAAAGTATGATCTCGTGCGGGCGGTTCGAGTGGGCGATTGGAAGTACATCCGCTACTTCGAAGCTCAGTATCCCAATTCGCTCAACAACGAATACCGCTACAACATGCTCGCCTATCAACAGTGGCGAGATCGTTCGCAGACCCCCTCGACACCACCGGAACAATTAGCCTTCTTTCAGTCACGCCCCGTCGAAGCCCTCTTTGACTTGTCCGACGATCCAGACGAAATCAACAATCTGGCGACCGTTGAGGCTCACGGGGGAAAGCTGACTCAGATGCGGCGTCTGCTGAGTGAACATCTCAAAGACACCCATGACCTCAGCTTCATTCCTGAATCGGTGTTTCTTCGCGACGGCTCACGCAACCCGGTCAAATATGGCGATGAGCAGGCCGCCGCGATCACCCTGTACATTGACACCGTTAACATCGCGCTGCAGCCTTGGAACCGTGCCACGACACAGTTAATCACCAGCATGAACTCAGGCGACCCCTGGATTCGGTATTGGGCCTTTGACGCCGCCAGTTCGATGGCGGCATCCGATGCCGCCGCACGGACGGCCGCGGCGAACGACGCGACCTTGGTGCAACTCGCTGAGCGGGCCACGCTCGATCCACAACCGCTGGTCGCGGCGCGGGCCGCTGAATTCCTTGCCGTCATCGGAGCCACCGATCCACGAGACCTTCTCGCCCGCTGCATCAAACGCAGCCGTAGCGAAGCCGAGGTCTTGCAGATTCTCAATATTGCAGCCTTCATTCACGCCGACGGGCGGGGCGACTTCCCCATCGACCCCGACGTCTTCGAGTTCCCCTTTCGCGTTAGCCCCAAGGGTGAAACGGCCAGACGATTGCGTTATTTCAACGAGACCAAGCCCGCCGAGACGTCGACGCAGTGAAATCTCGGCTCCTCCGATGGCAGCGTCCTTTTTGATAGGATGTGCTTCGATTCTCTTTGTTCCCCGACATAGCTATGAGACGTTTTGTGAAATTGACTGCGAAGCCGTTCCGTCATGGCACCCTGCAGATGTCTGCTGTCATGGCGTTGCTGATGATCGGGCTTGCGATCATGCCCTCTGCCTGCCCCGGCCAGGGATTGTTCAGTTCCGCTCCCGTGTCGGGTGTGGCCGAGTTTTTGCCACCGCCGCGGAGTGTCCAACAACAAATTCGTGAGGCCAAAGAGGCTCTCGAGCAAGAGCGATACGGTGACGCGGTGGTGCGATTGGGCGACCTATCGCGACGTCTGGCCAAGGATACCTTACCCGAGACCGCCCAGGATTATTTCCTCAATCTCTCGTCACGGGACGCGGGTCGCGAGCCCGGTTCCCGTCGAACCGACGACGACCTCACCGACGAGGGCAAGGATGAAGACGAGGTCGACGATGATGGCGGTGCGATCTCGGTCTTGCGGTTGGTGCGTGAAATGATTGGGCGATTGCCCAAACCTGCGATGGAAGTCTACGAACTTCGCTATGGGCCGTTAGCGGCCAAAATTCTCAGCGAGGCACAGCCCACGCGTGACTGGAATCGGGTGGAACAGGTACGGCGAGAGTTTTTTCATACCGCGGCGGGCTACCAGGCCACCTCTTTATTGGCCACGCGAGAGTGGCTGCTCGGTAACCCGCTCGCCGTCTCCCTCTTGCTCGATGATGTGGTGTCTCTGCCCCGAGCGATCGAGCAGCTCGGTGACGAGATGATATGGATGCACGCGGGTGCCTGTCTGTTGGCGGGCCGGCCGCTGCAACGCCCCATTGAACTCCCCGCCGATTTTGTCGCCACGGAGACCGACGATCCGCAGGCTGCCGCCGCGGTGACCGCGGAATGGGAATCCGCTGTTCGTGCGCGGTACTCTGACATGGCGTTCACGATTGATCCGCCTGCGGAAAACTATCCCTATTTAGGTGGACGTCCCAACCGCAGTGGATTTTCAGAGGGTGAGATGCCGCTGAGCAATCCGCGCTGGATGCTCGAAACGTCGGGCAGCCCACGCCAGGAACGCATGATCGAGGCAGAGACGGCGCGGCTGAAGTCGAGCGGTCAATTGCCACCGCCATCGTGGATGCCGCTCCGCGTCGGTGACCAATTACTCATGCGGACGACGCAGCGGCTCATTGGTGCTGACTACCGCACGGGCAAACGGGTCTGGCAGTACCCCTGGTTCGACCCTCCGGAAGACCTTGCCGCGTCGGACAATGAAGGCGACAGCGACTTGCGTGAGGAAGAAGATCCCAAAGACATTTTGATGCAGCGGGTTTGGAACGATGTTCCTTATGGCCAAGTAGCCAGTGACGGCCAGCGTGCGTTCATGATCAACGACCTCGGCCCCATTGAGACCGAACGCTTCAATCCTTTTGGGATGCGTGCGACGAGAGCCGTCGAAGCCAGCAAGAACACCCTCGTGGCATTGGATTTAGCCACCGAAGGCAAGTTGCTATGGCGACTCGGCTCCTCCGAAACCACGCCTTCCCCGTTCTCCGAAGCCTTCTTCCTCGGACCGCCGCTGCCCGTTCGTGGGCTCCTCTACGTCATGGCCGAAATGGCCGGTGAGATTGTCCTGGTCTGCTTGGAGCCACGCGACGGTAGCGAAGTGTGGCGGCAGGTGCTCGTGTCCGTCGAAGCGAGTGGGATCACGACCGATCCCGTCCGACGCGTCGCTGGCGCGACGCCCACCTATCACGAAGGATTGTTGATCTGCCCTACCGGCGCGGGCATTACCGTGGCTGTCGATCTTGTTGATCGGACGCTGCGTTGGGCCAACGAACATGCTCGCAACCGCGAGTTCACCCAAAATGCGTTTCGCCAACCCGTCGACCTGCCGATGAGCCAACTGAGTCAACGCTGGATGACGTCGATCGCGATCGGTCACGGCACGAGCATCGCGTTAACGCCGGTGGAGTCTGATCGCATGATCGTGGCCGATGCCGTCACGGGGATCGATCGTTTCCGTCCCCAACCACGGGGTAAGAATTTGTATTTGGCCGGAATTCGGAACAATCAATACCTGATCGTTCGTGCCGATCGCGTGATGGCGTTCGACTTAGAGTCCGGCAACGAAATCTGGGGGACTGCGGTTGACCTGATGAGTCCTGGCCAACGTGTGTCCGGTCGCGGCGTGTTCGGCCCCGCGAGCTACTTCCTGCCCACCACCAACGACGAGTTGATTGAAATCGGCCTGGAGTCAGGCCGAGTTCTCTCACGCCGTCAAACGCGATTCCCGCTAGGCAACCTGGTTGCGATCGATGGCGAAGTGATTTCGCAAGGGACCTCGACACTCGCGGTCGCCTATGGAGAAGATTCCCTACGGCCCAACATCGACCGTCTCTTGGCTGCCGATCCGGATGACTTTTTCGCGACCATTCGCAAAGCTGAATTGTTATTGGAAGACAATCAGCGTGACGCCGCCCTCGAACTTCTCGCCAAAGCACGCTCGATTGACCCCGAAAACATCGATGCCATCGCGCTGTCGGTCGAAGCGATGCTCGGCAGCCTACGTGAGCAACAGGACATCTCCGCCGCAGATCTGGAGATATTGCAACAGTTAATCGATCGGCCCGAGGAACACGCTGAACTGCTCGTGCTACAGATCGAGCGTCTTCTCAAGCCGCTCAATTCGGAACCGCCGCCCAGCAAAGTTTCTCAGTCGGACTTCAGTGAAGCCCTTGATCTGCTGCTCGAGCTATCGATGCTGACGACCGAGCGACCGAGTTTGGTCAGCCAGGACGCAGCCCTGTTTTCGAATCCAACGCGCCAATTCACCCTGGATGCTTGGCTGACCGCACGGGTTGCTGAGGTGGCAATCGCTGCGGAGGACGACACATTGGCTCAGTTCGACGAGCGACTGCGACAACAGGTGCAAACTCGCATCCATCCCAACCACATGACTATGAGCCGGATTGTCGAACACTTTGCTCCGCTCGGGCGCGCCGTGGACGATTTCCAGTTCAGTGTGGTCGAGCAGTCTCAGCAGCAGGGTGATTCCCTGGAAACCGAGCGCATGGTCTGGGGCACGCGACTCGCGACAGACGCCGCCCTGGCGGACCTTGAAACATCGAGTTTGCTAACGCTGGCACAGATGTACAGCACGACCGCTTGGGGCGAAGACCGTCGCTACGTCGGTCAAATCCTGCAGCAACGAATCCAGGAACCAAACGCCGCACCGGAGGAGATCAAGCAGATCGCCAGTGTCCTGGATGAATTTCAAGTTCGCGGTGCGGTCCGATCTGGCCCTGCGTCCTGGCCTCGCGGGCACGTTGAATTGCAGTGGGAATCCACACGATTACCGCAGACGCAGGCACTGATCTCGGACCGACGATACGCCAGAACGACACGCTTAATGGGCCGACAAACATTGGGCTGGCAAGCGATCAGTGACAATAATCCTTTGTCCCTGTTGGACCAGGATGGGATCACTCGTCCGATCACCGTGGAAGGGCTGACCAACCGCAATTCGAGTGATAAAGAGGTCACCTTGAGCGGTGGCTTGATGCTCGTGTTGACACCTTCGGAATTAATCGCCATCGATCTGTTTCGACTGCTCTCGCCGGGAGCCGATGATCCGGTGCGTTGGCGGCAAAGCCTGCGTCCGGATGGCCAATCCGTTGCCAAACGGCGTAGCGAAACGTCTAAGTTTGGTGATCAGATCTACCGCTACGTTTCCAATTCGCCTACTGCCAACGCGGACGATGCGCAGCTGCGTCTTGGCCCCGTACTCGGCGATCGATTGTTTCTGCTGCAAGGGCGTGAATTGATTTGCTACCACGCCGTCACCGGCAAACAGATCTGGCGCACCCAAACCGGTATCTCTGGCAGCGGGGTAGTGGCCGGCGGCGGCCGTGTCGCCGTGCTAAGTGAGCGAGCTGACGAAGTCGCCTACTTTGATTGGTATGACGGTCGAGAAATAGAAACCCAACCGCTCGAGGTCGATTCCGTGATCGCCACGGCCGGACGACACGTATTGATGTTAAAAAAACACGACGAAGAGCAGGAGGGCGATCGCGATCTTCATGATCCCTATCTGCTCGAAATCGTTGACGGCGTCTCACGCGAACGTGTGCGAAGCCGCGTCGCCTCGCCTGTTAATTTGACGGACGACATTCGATCGGCCGCTTACGGCGAGTTGGTCAACGGGCGTTACATGACACTGCTCGACGACGAAGGGCACGCGACCATTTGGGACGTTCTGTCGGGCGCGTCTCTCGCCGATCTGACGATTCCCGTGCGGCCGCGATTGTCAGGCCTATCTGTCGTGCAGGTCGACCAACGATTCCTGTTGATGCCCCGCTGCGAACTGCCCCCGCCCCCAGACGTCGAAGGCAACATCATCACCATCCCCAGCGGCATGTCCGTCCAAGACGTGACGAGCGTGCACTGCATCAATGTGCCTGACGAAGCACCCGACGACGAAGCCGAATCGGAGGCCCAGCTGGCCTGGTCGGAAACCTTTGACCAGTCCCGAGGCGTGACGACCTACCAGCCTTGGTTGACGCCGATGCTGATGCTTGCCCGGCGTCAAACGTACGTCGATAACGCCGCGACGAGACGACACGAACTCGATATCTGGGCACTTGATATCGAAAGTGGAAAGACACTCAATGAGTTGCTGGGCAAAAACATTGGCAGCCGCAACGTGCGCATCGAAACGCAAGTGCGTTTGTTACCACAACGCAACCAAATTTTCGCCACGATTCAAAGTCAACTGCTGACCTACACGTTCTCAGCTCAGAAGCCCGATGAGGCGGAAGCGAACGAAGCGGAAGCGAACGAAGCCGAGGCAAGCGAAACGCCATGACACCTCCATCGGCGTTGGGGATCTTCGGTGGTTCCTTTGATCCGGTGCACCTCGGGCATTTGTGGATCGCAGAAGCGGCGCTCGAACAGTTGCCTGTCGATCACGTTCGGTGGATCCCCGCTGCGACGAGTCCGTTGAAACAGTCCGGCCCGGTGGCCGGTGATTCGCAACGTCTGACGATGCTGCGTCTCGCCTTGTCCGGCCAGTCCGGACACCTCATCGACACTCACGAGCTCGATCGTGACGGCGTCAGCTACACCGTCGACACTCTGGAGTACCTGCGGCAAGCGTTTCCTGATCGGCGTCTGTTTTTGATCGTTGGCGCTGATTCTTTGGCGAGTTTTGCACAGTGGAAGGAACCGCAACGACTGCTGCAGCAATGCACCCTGGCGGTTGTCCGACGCGGTGGCATGCTCCCGCCCAACTACGACATCCTCAATGAATTCGCCTCCTTGGAGAAGGTCGATGAATGTCGCCACGCGGAAATCACCATGCCACAAATCGAAATCAGCAGCAGTGGCTTGCGCCAGCGAGTGCATGATGCGAGATCGATCCGCTTCCGCGTCCCCCATGCGGTCGCCGCATTCATTGACAACGAAAACCTCTATCACGAACACTAAGCAACGCGGGATCAATAACTGGCGTAGCGGATCTTGTTAAAGATCCATCCAGAACAGGATGGGTGCGATCCACGTAATGCGCCCTTGATTTGCTGGGATTGGTATTCATGAAAAGAGGCTTCCTCCTGCAAAATGTTGGTTCTCACACTAACACCGCAGGAAAGGAAGCCTCATGGATGTCAAAGCTAACGTCGGAAGCCTTATTCACGCAATCGCAACTGATGAGATTGCGCAGTTCACTGGCCAAATTGCCGACGATTTGCGGCAACAAGTCACCATGCTGCTGGAGTTGTTCGCCGGGAACGACCCGACACCTTCGCGAACGCTTGACCTGGAAAATGCTCTTCAAGACCATCTTCGGGAATTCGGACGCAAGTTGATACAGTGGCTCGTTTCTCGACTTGAACCGGAACTCTCGCAGATGCCCGGAACGATCAAGCACCAACGTAAATCTTATCGTCGCTTGGCCGAAAAAACGCCACGGACCGACGTTGTCACGCGGTTCGGGAAAGTCACAATTGTTCGCGCCCGCTATCGACGCGGTCGATCCGGTCGAACGATTTTTCCGCTCGAAATGTTGCTTGGCGTGGAGAACGGATTCACGCCCGCAGCGGCGACCCGCGTCGGCAAACAATTTGCTGCCGCAGGAAGTTCTCAAGGCCGAACGCTGGAGTTGGTCGAGGATCAAATGGGTACGAAAATCGGCACCGAGAAGCTTCGCAAACTCGTCGGCACACTCGCTGGTGGCATGGAACCCTTTCGTGAGCAGGCTCAGGTGGACAAGTTGATGAAACTGGTCGAGCAAGCCCGGCAGCGGAAACTGAAGCCGGTGCTGTCGGTTAGTCGCGATGGTGTGGCCTTGGGCTTGGCACCATGGAGCTTCTTCGAGATGGCGAGCGTGGCCTGCGTGAGCGTGTTGGCTGACGGCAAGAAGCTCGGTACAGTCTACCTGGGCTGCACTCCCGAAAGCAATCAAGTCACGCTCTCGACGCAATTGACCAGCCTGCTTCAATCGACGATCCGTCGCTGCGGTGACTGCGTGCCGGAGATCGTGTACGTCAGCGATGCCGGCAAGGTCGAGACGGCATATTGGAAGAACACGTTGCGGAAGTTCTTCGTCGATGGCGTGCGGATCAAGATCACTCGCGTCGTGGATTACTACCATGCGGCGGAGCGTCTGACGACGATTGCCAAAGCGCTCAAGTTTGGCAAGAACAAAGGCAAGCGGCAGGAGTGGCTTGAACATGCTCGCTGGTTGCTGCTGCAGCCCGGCGGACACGGAAGGATGCTTCGCAGTATCGCGAAAATGCGAGAGCTACATAAGTACAAGGCGTCAGAGAAAGAAGAAGCCGTCAAAGCGGAACGATACCTTCGTCGCTACAGTCGTTTTATGAATTATGCTGAGATGAAATCACGAGGCTACCCAATCGGTAGCGGCGTCGTGGAATCGGCTTGCAAGCAAGTGGTCAGCGAACGGATGAAGTTGTCCGGCATGCGTTGGCACAAAACCGGCGGCCAAAGAACCATGAGCTTACGCTGTCTGCTACTGAGCGGAATTTGGGATACTGTCTATAGGGCTTGGCTCAACTCAAAACCAACCGTCAGCGAACTTATGAATTCGGGAACCCTGTGAATTACCGACTCGATGAGCGCAGCACCCAGATCGCACCCAACAGGATCTTTAACAAGATCCACTACGGTAAACCCGTCGCTTATTGTTCCTGGTATCCTAACAGGCTGTTGGCTTAGTTCCAGTTTTGCACTTTCCGCATGCTATCCGGCGAGCGTCGCCAGGAACGTGAGCAGACGTCTGGAATTATCGTCGGGTGTCGCAGCGAGCGACACCCCCGATAATTTCTCTTCCCAGGATTTGCGGCGTAGCGTCGTGAGCATGTCCGCGAAGCTCGGTTCAGACTTCCAGTGGTACCAAGGTCGATTCGGAAACTGGAGTTCCTCGTGGCCTTCGGTCGCGAACCACAGGATCGACAGGCTGTACAGGAACATCGCCATCGGAGCGGTTCGTTCGACCGCTTTGGGAGTGCGGTTCGCCGGATCTTCTAGTCCGAGATGTTGCTTGCAATCGAAGTGCGTCACTTCAATCGACCAACGTTGCGAGAAGATCGAAAGAATTTCCTGGGGCTTCATCGACACGTCGGTGCAGTAAAAGATTCGTGTCGGCCGCTGACCCACGGTGTCTTGCGAGAGCACCAGGCGAAGCAGTCGGTCGTTGCCGGCTTTGTAGTACAGTCCCGTGCGAGTTTTCACCCGCAGCGATCCGTGCAGCCCGTATTGATCGTAGTGGAGCGTTTGCCAACGTGAACTGTCCTGCTCCCAAGCAGCGGCATCTTTCAACCGCTCACCTTTCTTACGGCGAGGCCCACGACGGACGGTTGTTTCTTGAGGGGCCGGTGAGTAGAGCGCCGCCTTGGCATGAACTGGGCCAATCAACTCAAAGTTCTCAGGCAACTTCGACAGCACGCTCTTGCCGCTGTAAAGACTGTCGACGACGAGAATGAACTGGCGATCTGGGAACCATGCAGCAACCATGGCCACCATCTCAGCCATCAGTTCAGGCCGTGTTTTATGGGCTTTTGGATCGGGTTTGTTTTTCTTCTTGGCGTTCTCAGCTGCCTTCTTCTTAGCTGCTGCGGCTTGCTTGGCCTGCTTGGATGCGGCACGCACCTGCGCGGCGGTGGGATTCTTCTTGCGTTTGCCTTTCCCTTTGGCGAGCCCCTGGCGATTGCGATAGAGCCTCATGCAAATCGGCAGAGAAAAGACTTTCGTCGGTGCCCACCATGGATGAGCAATCACGATGCACAGGTCCACCCAATCGTGCCCCCAGTGACAAATTTTCTTGGACTTCGACGAACTCAACGCATCGTGGTGCATTCCAGCACCAAAGATCCCCAGGCCGCGTTTACGACAGAGGGTGTCATCCCCCGAAAGCACGATCGTGGCATCGGCACCGATCAAGTTGTTCAGGATCAACTGGGCCAACAGTTTCCAGAGATGATCGATGTCCCAAGCCGCTTGCGAGAAGAAGCGGTGGTAATCAGAGAAATGCCCGTTGCCAACGGAGTCGCTGGAAATAATCAGATCGGTGACATAGCGATGTCGGGCTGACAGAATCCAGCCGGTCATCAACAGGCGAAACGTTTGGAAGCTGGGAGCGGTGAAAGCTGGGGAGAACGTGCGTAGCAGAGTCTCGAACGAACTGGTAAGTTCCATGGTGGGCGGCTTCCGTGCCAAAGGATTTGAAAGTTTGAAGGTTCAAATCTCATTGGAACGGGCCGCCTTTTTCGTGCCAATATCAGTTAGCAAAAAGTGCAAAACTGGAACTTAGCAACGCGGGATCAATAACTGGCGTAGTGGATCTTGTTAAAGATCCATCCAGACCAGGATCTTTAACAAGATCCACTACGGTAAACGCGTCACTTATTGTTCCTGGTGTCCTTAGCCGAAGTTCGACCGGCGATAGTGAGCCGAATGAGTTTGGGCATCGGGTAGCCCGATGCCATCCGGTCGCGCACGCGGGCTCGGCTCAAAAAATCAACGCGCCGCTAGCGAACGCGCCGTGAATGCCGCTTCGCCCTCCGGCCTGATTGTGCCGGTGCTGATGGGTGTTGCCGCCCCCGTATGCCTGTGAGTGGAAACCCGCGCTGTCGTGACGGTGAGCCAATCGTCGACGCTCGTCCTTGAATATGACTTGGCAATGGGCCATAGTCATGGGCTCTTCTCGCTCGATTGGCCTGCTACTTGGTGCATGACATGACCAAACTTTATCCACTGCGGTTTAAGCCGCTGTTTCGGCAGTATTTGTGGGGCGGGCGGCGGCTCGGGACGGAGCTGAATAAGCCGATTGGTGAGAATGGTGTGTTCGCCGAGAGCTGGGAAATTGTCGATCATGGTGATGATCAAAGTATCGTCGCGAATGGATCGCGGGCGGGGGCGGGCCTGCACGAATTGATCGAGCAGGATGCGACAGCGATACTCGGCGATCGCGTGGCGTCGTCGATCCGCAGTGAGTCACTGCCCAGCAATTTGCGAAATCGTTTTCCGCTGCTGTTGAAGATACTCGACGCCAATCGCGATCTATCGGTACAGGTCCACCCGAACGACGCACAAGGCAGTCGGTTGGTGCCGCCAGACCTGGGGAAAACGGAAGCATGGATGGTGATGGATGCCGTTCCTGGTAGCAAAATCTATGCGGGGCTGAAGGCGGGGGTTGACCGCGAAGCGTTCGCGGCGGCCGTGGCAGCGGGGCGCACGGAAGAGACACTCCACTCATTCGAACCGAGCGTCGGTGACTGCATCTTCATTCCCGCGGGCACCGTGCACGCTATTGGAGCGGGATTGCTGGTGGCGGAAATTCAACAAGCCAGCGACACGACGTTTCGGATCTATGATTGGGGACGCGTCGAAGCGAGTGGACAACCGCGGACGCTACACATCCAGCAGTCTCTGGAGGTGATCGATTTCGAGGCCGGGCCGGTCCGACCCGTGACACCGGTGCCGGTGCCAGGTGAACCTGCGGCGGTCACGCTGGTGGACTGCGACAAATTCACGCTGCGGCGATACTCGCTCAGCGAGTCGCAAAGCCTTGCCACGAAGGGCACCTTTCAGGTCATCGCCGTTTTATCAGGAGCGATTCGGGTTGCTTCCGATCCGTCGGGCGACGTGCTGCGCAAAGGCGATACGATGTTGGTGCCCGCGTGTGTCGAGAGCATTGATATTGATTTGGTCGAAGCGGCGGATTTGATGCTTGCCTCGGCGTGAGCGAAGCACGTCCGATCAAGTCCTTCTGTTGAACCGCCTGGGCACGCCCACGTGAACCGCCTGGGCACGCCCACGTGAACCGCCTGGGCACGCCCACGCGAGGCTTGCGAAACGCGGCCCGATGGGCACGCGGTCGCTGACGCGTCTGGCGTCATGTTGCCCCGAGGCTTGCCGGTCTTTGCTTGCGTTTAGCTCAGCACTTCGTCGCGGCACGTGTTCGCCAGCGGGCCGAGGCCCGCGATTTCGACGCTGCATCGATCGCCGTCTTTCAAGTATCGCGGTGGGACGCGTGCATCGCCCACACCGGGTGGTGTGCCTGTGAAGATCAGATCACCAGGGCGAAGCGTGATGAATTTGCTCAGATGCGAGACCAGCGTGGGGATACCGAAGATCAATTGGGCCGTCGTGCTCGACTGCACCACTTCGGCTCCGGCTCCGTTGCCAAGCACCATTTCAACACGCACGTCATCGGCGTTACCGAACTGGGCTGCGGTGACGATGGCGGGGCCGACGGGGGCAAACGTATCGAAGGTTTTCCCGAGCAGCCACTGACCGCCGGGGCGACCTTTCTGCCAATCACGCGCCGAGACGTCGTGGCCGGCCGTGTATCCAAATACAAACTGCAATGCGTCTGCTTCGCTAACGTGACGTGCTGTCCTGCCGATCACGACGACAAGTTCGGCTTCATAATCAACCTTCGTGCTCAGTTTGGGCAACACGATGTCTTCGCCGCAGCCGATCAGGCTGCTGTTGAATTTACTAAAGACAACCGGTTCGGTGGGTGGTTCAGCCCCCGTTTCGATCGCATGGTCGAGATAGTTCAGGCCAATGCAGATAACTTTTTCCGGCGCATCGACGGGCGGTAAAAATTTTTCAGGAGCGGGTTGCCACTGGCCCGCTGTCGGCTGTGGTATGCTCTCAATCTGCTCTGCGGTCCAGTCAAAAATATTCTTGCTGTTTGCTAGCAATGCTTCCGTCGATTCATCCGTGAGGTCGGCAAGTGGACAAACCTGCGGGGATTGCGATGAATCGGTGGCACCGGCGCGGTAGAGTGCGAAACGAACTTGACCCGAAGGTTCCAAGTAACGACAGAATGCGGCCATGATAGAAACCGTGAGGTGAGTGCGGCGATGAGTGAAAGCGAATCGTGATTTGAATCGTGCGTGGGCGTCGGATGCTGAATAACTTTCGAAACAAATCTTTACACAGCGACACGATCTCGGCATACTGCCAACCATCATACCGTGCAGTCGCGGTCGACCCAACCTGCGTGGGATGGGTACTTTGACAGCGTCCGTTTGACTTGCTCTTTTCGCGTGATCCGACTTGATGATGAACACCCTCGCGGTCAATCAGTTATCGACATTTCGGTGGGATCTCGAGACAGATGCCCAGGCATACGCCGACCACGGGTTCGGTGGCATAGGCTTGTTCCGTCCCAAAGTGGACGACTTTGGCATCGATCGCTGTGTGGAGTTGCTCGCTGACTTGAACTTATCGGCGACGTCGCTGAGTTGGGCGGGTGGGTTTACCGGCAGCGATGGACGTGGTTTCAACGACGCGGTTCGTGACGCGATGTCGGCGGTGACGGACGCAGCGAATCTACGCGCCGATACGTTGATCGTGTTAGCGGGCGGCCGCAATAATCATATTCGCCGCCATGCGAGGCGAACGCTGTGCGAAGCGCTAGCGAAGATATCGATCGTTGCGGAAGAGTTCGGAGTGCAGATCGCGCTCGAACCGTTTCATCCGGGATGTGGTCACGAATGGTCGTTCGTGAACGATCTCGAATCCACGCTGCAGATCATCGACATGGTCGGCAGCCCCAATCTCGGTATCGTGTTGGATACGTACCACGTCGGCATGGACGACGAAGTACTGAGGTGGTTGCCACACGTGTGTCCGCATGTGCAATTGCTACAACTCGGAGATGGCCGACACAGTCCACTGGGCGAGATGAACCGCTGCCTGTTGGGTGATGGCTGCGTACCGATCGAGTCGATCGTCCACACGCTTTTGGACCAGGGCTACGAAGGACCAATCGAAGCCGAGGTGATTGGCGAAGATGTCGAACCGCTCGAGTATGAGATTGTGCTCGAACACACACGGCACTACCTCGATCAGTTGACGCAATCGAAAGTGCACTGAGCAGCGTAGTGATCGCCGCCTTGCCTGCATTCGGCATGCAAGTGCAGCACCGTCGGCCCTACGGTTTGGGGACGTGACGGTATTGGCCAAAATTGCTTTCCGCAATCCGCCGCATGCGACTCTCTCCCTCCCGACTGTGGTAGCTGATCGTATGAATGATGCTGATCGGCTTGGTTTCACCGAATAGATTCGTGACTTTGTTTTCCTCTTGGAGCAAGTCTTCGATGCGCTGTGGGAACTCACCATCGGAGAGCAGGAAAATAACGTCCGGCTTGAGTTTTTGCAGCGCGTACTCAAGCGGTTCGTACGGTGCCTTGCCACGATCCATCTCAACCCGCATGGCCCAGCTCTTGAGGCGTTGTTTATTGACTGCCGTCGCTGGAACACTGCGTGATTCATTTTGGTCGGCGCGTGTGATCCGCATGTAGTCGCAATCGGCGTCAAAGAAGATCACGTAGAACCGCTGCTCGGGCTGGAGCATATCGATGGACTCCAACAGCGCCCGGCGGGCCGAGATGAAGGCATCCCCCATGCTGCCTGAGCTGTCGACGAGATAGACGAAATGATTGCCACCGCCCTCAACGCCACAAAACTGCATCTTGCTGGCAGTGTCACTTGGTCGTGCCTGCATCGCCGCTGAGGAAGCGGCAGCGTTTGAGACGAACGATTGCATCGCGGGTGAGGGAGTCGACAGGGAACCGAGGGAGTCCGCACTGACCTCGACGATTCTCATCTCACCGAGTGGGTCGAGCTCGACAACCGACTCCTCAGGTGTCGCCTCCGATGTCATGGATTCGGGCTGGGCAGCTTCGATTTCGAGAGTTTGAATCGTTTCCTCGGTGGGCTCGCTTGCCGATGCGGCGAGCGCGATTTGATCCTTGGGCATCACGGCATTCAGGGTGAAACCGGCCAGACACAGCAAGAGGACGAGGTGCACAACGGCGCTGGTGATCACGGCTGTGGAGCGGCGTTGTGGCGCCGACGCGCCAGCCTGTTCAACCAGCTCGGCGGGGCAGGGCAGGGGGCCGTTTGGACGGTGGGAGCCATCGTCGATTGGCTTGGCATGGGGGCCATGGTCGTCGCGGCCCTCGGTTGCCGGCGGTGTATCGACTGCCGGTGCAGACACCTGCGCCGGTGGCGGTGCTTCGGCGGAATCCTCGCTGCCGGTACGCCAACGCATCCGAGGTGGCTTGATACCGCCGTGCGGTCCATCTTGCCGGACACGCTTGATGCCTTCGCGTGATTGAACCTCCCGAATGGCATCCCAGCTCTCGAAGCGAATTTTGGGCGGGGCCGGGTCCGGCCCCGAGCCGACAGTGCCCCCGAGCCCGCCCAATGGGGCGCCGCTGGCCTCCGGTGCAATATCGGGAGTTTTCAGTGGGGACTCAGCGGAAGCCGCCGCGGTGGTTTCATCGAACCCAAATTCCAAAAGCTGCACGGGAGTGAAGGTTTCCCCCGCGTCGATACGCTCGAGGAGCGATTCAAGCTGCTCGGCGGAGGCATCCAGTCGCGAGGCCTGCGCCTCCAGCCTTGCCGCTTCGGCTTGGCGGCGAACGCGGACCAGTTCGTGCAAGATCTTCGCCCGCTGGCCGGCGATTTGTCCAGATCGATGCACGCCACCGACTGGCGGCGGGGCGTCCCGCTCGGCAGAACCCCGCTCGAAAGCAGGTCTTTCCGTGGCGGGCGAGTTCGTGGCGGTTGGGCGGGGTGAGCGGCCCGACTCGGGCGGGGTCATGTCGATTCGCTCATGGTAACCTCGGGGCTCAGGTGGACTCGAGCAATTCCTGGAATGCCCGGATCCACGCGGGGTGTGCGGGCCATGCGGGGGCCGTGACGAGATTGCCGTCGACGTGGGCGGTGTCGAGGTTCTTGCCGGGGGTGACATATTGGCCCCCCACAGCGGTGATTTCGGGAGCCACGGCGGGATAGCTGCTGCATTGCCGCCCAGCCAACACGCCTGCGGCGACTAAGATCTGCGGGCCGTGGCAGACCGCAGCGATCGGCTTGGCAGCATCGGCGAAGTGGCGGACGATCTCGAGCACGCGTTCGTTGAGCCGCAGGTACTCCGGTGCTCGGCCGCCGGGGATGATCAGCGCGTCGAACGTTTTCTCGTCGAGGCTTGAGAAATCTGTATTGATCGCGAACCGATGGCCCGGTTTCTCCGAATAGGTTTGATGCCCTTCGAAGTCATGGATTGCGGTCGCAACGCTGTCGCCGGCCTTTTTATCGGGGCACACCGTGGCGACGTCGTGGCCGAGCATCAATAGCATCTGCAGGGGCACCATCGCTTCGTAGTCTTCGACGAAGTCGCCCACGAGCATTAAAATTCTTTTGCCCGAACCAGCCATCTCAATTCCATCGGTTTTTGTCAGGAGAACGTAAGGATATGTCTTGAGCTTACCCGATCCCATTGGCGATAGGGAATCTCAGGCCAGATAAAATTGGCGATTGCGCCAGGGATGAACTATATTCAACGGTACTCTATTCATTTGAACACTTTTCCACTGATCCTTGGATCCACCCCCATGCATTGCATGCTCACCCAGTCTGGGCTTGGTCGCCGCGCCCGCAACTGCCTAGCCTCTCGCGCCGCGGGCAAACGCCCGACCGCCCTGTTGCTGGCTGGGATGTTGGCAATTGTCGCCACGCCACTGTCGTCGCGGGTGGGCGCGGTGGAGCGTGACGTGATGTCGCCCACGGAAATGGATCAGATTGGATTGGTCCAGGCATGGCGGCGGCACCTCAGCGTCCCCGTTGGCACCCAATCGATCATCGATCACAAATTGTATGTGCACAAAACGTCGCCCAAGCAATATGTGGAGGTGGTTGGCAAAATCGATGCAGCAAACGCTGGGGCCCCCAAAAAACCCGCAGCACCAGGAGAATCCGGTGGCGCGGATCAGGCTGCAACCAAGACAGCGAAACCGAGCGACACGGGTGCGAAAGACACCGCGGGCCAACCGCCGGCCGCCAGCGTCTCAGTAGAACCACCCGTCTACGCGAGATACTTGCTCGAAATACCTGATATCCCCGAGAAACCGGAACCGGAGACACCTGAGACGGAGCCGACGAAACCCGAGACCACGTCTCAATCGACGCTCGCCCGCATGACGATGAGCGGCAAGGCTAGTTTTGCCTCGAGCGGCTTGCTCGATCGAACCGAGGCCGAGCGACGGGCACGCAATGACATCCGGCGGCTCAAACGCCGCGGTATCGAAGCGGAAATCCGGTTCCGCGAAGTGCCGACCATTCGCATGTACACACTCGCCGATGACGGCACGCTGGAGTGCCGTGACGCCGAAACTGGTGAGATCGTATGGTTGCAACGTGTTGGAAACCGCGATAAAGGCTACAGCGGATTCGGGGTGGACGATCGATTCCTAACCGTCGTCAACGGCAGCGAGTTGATTAAGCTCGACAGCGTCAAGGGCGGCGTCTACGACGTGCAACAATTGACCTTGATCCCGACCCGTGGACCGCAGCACTGCGGCGATTTTGCAGTGGTGCCATCGGTGGGATACCGGATGGTGGCCTATCCGCTATCCGACGAGCACCGTGACCCGCTCACCGAAACCGTTTATGGGGACGCTCTGGCGTCACCAACGCTCGCAATCGGCTCCGATAAACTTGCGTGGGGAACGGCGCGGGAATTCATCTACGTGCTGGAAGTCTCGGGGGAACCCACGATGGATTTCCGCCTGAATACGGACGGCGTCGTCAACGGAAAATTGGCAGCGGCATCCGGCAACCGTTTCTACTTCGGCTCCAGCTCGGGGCAAATTTACGGTTTGCGGGCCACACGGACGGGAGAGGTCATATGGACCCGACCGACCGGTGACCCAATTCATGAGGCGCCCGTTGTTTTCAATGATCGGGTGCTGTTTCTCTCCACTGATGGCAATTTAATGTGCGTCGATGCCGCCACCGGAGCTGATTGCTGGGATAGCTTGGCGCACGGAGTGGAACTGGTCATCGGCGTGATCGGAGATCGCATCTATGTGCGGACTCTCAGTGGGACGATGGAGGTTTTGGATGCTGCCGATGGGAAAGTCATCTATCAGTTGCCTGGGATGAGACCCCACATCTGGTCAACGAACATTGTCAGCGATCGGCTGTATCTGCTTGATAAGCATGGCTCCATCCAATGCTTGCGTCGGCCCGATGCTGAGATGCCAACGCTGACGGTCAGCACGGAAGTCATCCCTGCCGAAGACGCCACCCAAGAAAAAGAGAAGAAGTCGAAAACCCCCGCCAAGGAAGCTCCCGATGCCAACGATCCGTTTGGCGGTGGAGCGGATCCCTTTGGTGGTGGAGCCGATCCATTCGGTGGTGGTGGAGCAGATCCGTTTGGTGGCGGGAACGATCCGTTCTGAGCTGGCGGAGGAGACGATCGGTTTGGCGGCGCCCTCCGGCTGATCAAACCATGAAATGGATCGACGGGTGCTTGCACGCCGGACTCCTCCCGACCGGCGGAGCCGTCAGTCGACAATGAGCCAGACGGCTTCGTCCGTCTGAGCTGCTACAGCCTCAGCATCCCCGCTTGGTGGGTTCCCTGAGGCGGCCTCACGCTGGAGCCGGATATTTGCTACAATCCGGCCCGATGTTCACGTGTCTTTCGTCCGTGTTTTCCGGCCTCACAGCCGCCGATTTATGAGCGACTCCTCTGCCCCTGATCCTTCCCAGTCCGATGCCCAAAATGGGGATGCGGAAATTGCTGCCACTGAACAAGTTGCTGCGGACCCGGTAGCCACAGATCAAGTAGCTACGGCGCCGAGCGAGGAGAACCCCTACGTCGCGTTGGTTGCCAATTCCGAATACACCGACAAGGACTTGCAGCACCTCTCGGACCTCGAACACGTCCGCGAGCGGCCGAGTATGTACATCGGGGACACGTTTTCCCGCGGTTTGCATCACCTGGTCTATGAAGTCGTCGACAACTCGATTGACGAAGCGATGGCTGGATTCGCTAAAACGGTTTCGGTCGTGGTGCATACCGACGGTAGCGTGACGGTTGAAGACGACGGGCGAGGTGTCCCGGTGACTCGTCACGAACAGCTTTCTGAAGAACTCGATCGCGAAGTCAGCACGCTCGAGGGCGTGATGACGGTGCTGAAGTTTGGTGGCAAGTTTGAGAAAGGTGCCTACCAAACCTCCGGCGGTCTGCACGGCGTGGGGGTCACCGTGGTGAATTTCCTCAGCCAATGGGCGGAGGTCGAAGTCAGCCGAGATGGGTTCACGTGGACTCAGGAGTACGAACGCGGCGTGCCGATGGGACCGGTCAAGAAAGGCCGGGCGACCAAGAAAACCGGGACGAAAACGACATTCAAAGCCGACGGTCAGATCTTCTCAACGACCAAGTACGCCTACGACACGCTGCTCAAGCGATTGCAGGAACTCGCGTTTCTCAATAGTGGCGTGCGAATCAAGTTCCTCGACGAGCGAAACGGCGAAGGCGGCGACTTCCAGTACAACGAGGGCATCGTCGAGTTCGTCCAACACCTCAACCGGGCCAGCGACCCGTTGCATGCCGATGTGATCCACGTCCTCGGCGCACGTGAGGGTGTCGAATATGACATCGCCATGCAGTACACGACGGAGTTCACCGATACGGTCCAGTCCTACGTCAACAATATTCATACGACCGAAGGCGGCACGCACGTTTCGGGGTACCGTTCGGCCCTGACGCGAACGCTCAACACCTACGGCAAAAAGGAAGGCCTGTTTAAGGCCATCACGCCCACGGGTGACGATTTCCGCGAAGGCTTGACCGCCGTGATTAGCGTCCGCGTGCCCCACCCGCAGTTCGAAGGGCAGACCAAAACGAAGCTCGGTAACGGCGAAGTCGATGGGATCATCACCAGCGGCGTGGGCGAAGCACTCTCGAAATATCTCGAAGAGAACCCGAAAGTCGCCAGGACGATCGTCCGCAAGGGACTGCTCGCCGCCGAAGCCCGTGAGGCCGCTCGCAAGGCAAAGGACCAACTCCGCAAGCGGAAAGATGCGTTGGGCGGAGGCGGATTGCCAGGAAAACTACGCGACTGCATCTCGAAAAAGATGGAAGAATGCGAAGTTTACCTGGTCGAAGGTGATTCGGCAGGCGGGTCCGCTGAGGGCGGGCGAATGCGAGAGTTCCAAGCGATTCTGCCGCTGCGTGGTAAAATCATCAACGCCTACAAGAGCCGCGAAGACAAGGTGCTCGCCAACCAGGAAGTCCAGTCGATGATCCAGGCGATTGGCACTGGAATCGGTGTCGATCAGGACCTGACACAGCGCCGCTACAACAAAGTCATTATCATGACTGACGCGGACGTCGACGGCAGCCACATCCGCACGCTGCTGCTCTGTTTCTTTTATCGCCAGATGTACCAATTGGTCGCCGCTGGACACGTCTATGTCGCCCAGCCACCACTGTTTCGCGTTTCGCACGGCAAATCCCGCTATTACGTGCAGAGTGAAGAGGAGATGAAAGGGCAATTGCTCGATCGCGGTCTCAACGACACCGTGTTCGAAGCCGAAGATGGACGCCGAGTCGAGGCGCAGCAGATGCGTGCCTTGGCCGAGGCATTGGCGAGCATGGAGGATGCTGTCCTGGCCCTTGAGCGTCGAGGCGTCAGCCTGCGAGTGCATGCCATGCGGCTGGATCCTGTGGCCGGCAAACTGCCGGCGTTCCTGGTTACGTTCCAGGGCGAAGAGCATTGGTTCCATACCCTCGACGAAGTCGAACTGTTCCTGACCGAGCGAGGCGCCAGCCTCGATATCGAAGAGGACACCCACGAAGACGCTCAGGAAGACGGCGACGCAGCGACTGACGCGGATGCAAGCGAAACGCCGCCTGAGGCTGCTGCGGCAGCCACCGTGGACGAAACGGAACCGGACGAACGGATCGTTGCCCACCTGACCGAGTTGCATGAAGTTCGCACCATCAACAGTGGCCTGAGGGAACTCCAGCCGATCGGGTTTGGGCTCGACGACCTTATCCCCGCTGACCGCACGGGATCGACGGCACCGCGATTCGAATTGATTCGGGGCGAGGATATCCGGCGCCCCTTGGAAGATTTACGGGGCCTGCTGCCCGAAATCCGGGCCGCTGGTGAAAAGGGCCTGACCCTGACCCGGTTTAAGGGACTCGGCGAAATGAACGCGGAAGAGCTTCGCGAAACCACGCTCGATCCCGCCAACCGCACCCTGATTCGGGTGAACCTGTCCGACGCCGGTGCGGCCGACGAAATGTTCCGCTTGCTGATGGGGGACAAGGTCGAGCCACGCCGCGAGTTCATCGAAACCCACGCGCTCGATGTCCGAAATCTGGACGTTTAAGATCGAGCGTGAAATCGCGATAGGCTTTGTGGCGAGTCGCTCCGCAATCGGCAATTCCGACCGCGGAGAGTTCGCCCGCTACGATTCGCTGCTAGTTGATCTCGTCGTACAGGATCCGGCCCGCCAACCAGATCCGGAAGCGGCGGATGGCTACACCGCGAGAGAATCCGATTTCAACGGACATATTGCGATCACCTCCACCCCCCCATGCTGGCTTGATTGCGATCGATTCCGGAAGCGTGAAGTCGAACTTGGAGTGGATTTTCAGCCAACTGACACGGAACCAGCACAACCGGCCATCGATTTCGACCATTTGGCGAAAACGCCAACCGCTGTAGGTCAGCCTCCCCACGAACGGCCCATCGATGTCGATAACACGGAACAGGAAACTGCTACGCAGCAGCACCGCATGATCCGAAAAAGCCCCTCGCTGCGGAGGCGAATCCGAGGAGACGGAAAATGGGTTGGGGTTGCTTTTTTCCACATTCTTCTCGGGAACTATGTTGATACGGGGGATTCATTGACTTAGGATAAGGCTGTACAGCTTGCCTATTTTGCCAGTGAATTGACGGTTGACGGAGAGGGTTAGTGACTCTTTCGCGTAGGTTTGAAACTTTTTTCAGTATGAGACTCACCATGACACGTTTCTTAACCTTGATCGCGTTATGCGGATCGGCGGCCTGCCTGTTGTCCGCAGCTCCCGCCGTGGCTCAATCGAGCACGCTCGCTGCCACCGGTCACCTTACTGTACCGCAGTGGGTCAATCCGGCGACGCCTGGCCAATTGGGCGGTCAAGTGGTTTTGCCATTAGCCGACGGCTCCTTCGAAGTGATTGCGAACGCTGTCGTCGTCATGACCAATCAAGATGGCGAAAAGTTTCACGGCGTGACAGACGAGGCGGGGCAATTCGTGATCGCAGGAATTGATTCAGGAGTGTATGCACTGACCGCTCGCGCCAAGGGTGTGTTTGCGTGCTGCGCAATGCATGTCGTTGACGGCGAGATGGCTGCTGCCGACACGCTGCCTCAGCAAGCGGAGATTGCCGCCGCAGCGATTGATTACACGGTGGTTAAGACCTCGATCCTACGCTACCTGCCGCCTTCCCGTGACGAAATCTCATACAGCATCGATGACGTGGACCTGGCGGGCATTTCCGAACGCGTAGCGGGCGCGGCCTTGTTCCGCGTCAGCCAGAGCGAAGGTGGACTCAAAGGTCGTCTGCATGTCGCCGGAGCGCACGGCACAACACTCGGGGACGCCGGGCTACTAAACGTCTTCCTCGTTCACCAGGGCGAAGTCCTGGATCGCGTGGTCTCGATGCACGACGGCACGTTCACCTTTGCTGACGTGGCCCCCGGCGAATATTCGATCCTAGCTCTGGGCCAAGCAGGTCTGGGGATGGCTGGGTTTGAACTGATCGATGAGTCAATTGTGAATCAAGTTGCGGGCACCGCGACTGGCCGTACTGCCGGCGCACAGGGGCAACAAACGCTGACGTCGCTACGCAACGGCCTGTCTTGCTGCCGGGAGTTCGCGATGCAGATCGCGCCCCTGCCGCAGGCAATGGAGTGTTGCGAAGTAGAGGTTTACGAAGAACCTCTGCTTACCGAAGAGTGCGTCGATTGTGTTGCCGAATGCGACACCTGCGGAGCCGTTGATGAATGCGGGAATCCGATTTGCGATGCTGACCCCTGCGGCAGCGCCGTGGGTGACGGCGGATTCAGCACTGGCGGCGGCGGTGGCGGTGGCGGAGGAGGTGGCGGCATGGGCGGCGGTTTCCTCGGCTTGGCTGGCCTGGCGGGACTCGCAGGGCTCGGCGGTTCCGGCGACCCCATCATCGTTCCTCCAGATCCAGTTAGCCCAGTCCGCTAAGGAACGAGCCGAAAACTACGGTCTGAAGTTGTGGTCGAACGCTCTGCGGTCGACCATTGCGACCACAGAGCATTCGGCCGCTTATCTCCCGCTCGTTCCTGACGAGTTCGTTGACACAACACCGAATCCCAAAACCTCGAAAGTCCCCTTTCGAGGTTTTTTGTTGTGGTTGTGGGAATGGTGCCGGGCGTTCACAATAGCGACGTTACGTTGAGCAGGCTCAAGTATTCCGTCACATCGGACGATTGCTACTTACCTGCTTGGCATGTTGTTTTGAGAGTCGGATCGACTCATCCGGGAAGGGCCAAGCCTGTTTCGGATCGACACCTATCTTTGCCTGAGGAAAATATGAGTGCTGTTGAGGAAGTTTCCGAAGCTGAACTTCAGTCGTCTGCTGCGGCGTCTCTGGATCGCCTCAATGAGCATACGCTCAAGACCGTCCATTGGCATTTCAGTGACGAAACGGGCTGTCCGTTTTGGCTAGAAAAGAAGTCCGAGTTGAATTTCGATCCGCTCAAAGACGTCCGCTCTTTTGCCGACCTGAAAAAGTTCCCGCACTTCGAGGACGAGTGGCTGCGTGGTGGACCGATTCGTCGTTGGGTTCCCAAAGGACACGCGGGCAAACCCGTGTACGTCTTTGAGACGGGCGGCACCACCGGTGTCCCGAAGAGCCGCATGGTGATTGAGGACCACTGGAAGGACTACGAGTTATTCAGCGAGACGCTGCCGGATAAATATTTCCCGAAAGGCGCGAACTGGTTGATGCTCGGCCCGAGTGGACCGCGGCGTCTCCGTGTTGCAGTTGAGCACCTGGCCCAATACCGGGACGGCATCTGTTTTTGTATCGACCTCGATCCGCGCTGGGTCGTCAAGCTGATCAAGAAAGGATGGATGGATCATCTCGAGGAGTACAAGAAGCACTGCGTCGATCAAGCCGTCACGATCTTGACCGCGGGGCATGATGTGAAGTGCATGTTTGCCACGCCAAAGTTGCTCGAATCACTGAGCGAAGCACTCGAGGAAAAAGGCACCAGCCTAGCGGAAGTCGGGATCACGGGGATCTTTTCAGGGGGCACCGAGTTCACGTCGCAATGGACGCGTTTCTGTGTCGAAGAAATGCTGGGCGGATTGCCCGAGGAGAGTGGCATCTACATGACGCCCACCTATGGCAACACGCTGATGGGCTTGGCCTGCAGCAAACCGATTACCGCGGACGACGGCTATAAAATCGCCTACTACGCCCCCCAACCCCGCGCCGCCACGGAGGTGGTCACATTCGACGACTACGACCAAGTCGTCGGCTACGGCGAAACGGGACGGGTGAAACTCTACACGCTCACCGACGAATTCTTTGTGCCTGGATTCATGGAACGCGACGAAGGTGAACGCGAACGTCCCATCGCGAGTTACCCCTGGGACGGTGTCAGTGGCGTCCGTCCATTCCACGAACTCGCCGGCGCCACGACCGTGGGAGTTTATTAGAGAGGGTCCAGAAAATGAGGGTTCAGGGTTCAGGAAAGTGGTTCGCGGAGAGCTGCTTTCTTCCTTGAACTCTAAACTCTGAACTCTTGGTTCTTCACCCTTCCTTTCTCCTGAACCCTTCTTCTTATGATTACTCTCAATCCACTTCGCTGGGGCAAGCAATACGAGTCCCTCGAGTTCAATGACGTTGTTCATTTTGATACGGGAGAACCGATTGCGAGAGTCGGCACGGTCGGTGGCGGAATTGTCGCGAAGGATCTCGCCAAGGCTCATCTCGCTCGCAAAGCGTTGCTCGAAGTGCCGACGGACGAACTGATTGCGATGAGCAAAAAGGCAGCCGAACTGTTCGAGAACCAGCCACTGCGCGTGGGCGATTCGATGCAAAGCGTCGATGACTTTGTGCATCAGCAATCCGCCAGCACTGGGTTGCCCGAGCACATGTGCCGTTCGAACATGGCCAAGAACAGTTTCGTGCTCAGCCGGATGGATGAGATCCTGCAATGCTTGACGCGTGGTTTGGACCTGTCCATTCTGTCCAAGGGATACGGTGATGAAGGGCGGGGTGTCACGGTCAGCTACCAAGCCCAAACGCCTGTACTGGGCGCGGTGTTGCCCAATAATTCGCCTGGTGTTCATACGCTGTGGCTGCCGGCGATCGCTCTGCAAATCGGATTGGCGCTCAAACCGGGATCGCAGGAGCCTTGGACGCCTTACCGGATGGTGTCTGCGTTCATGGAGGCGGGCGTCCCCGCCGCCGCGTTCGGGTTGTACCCGGGCGGCCACGATGCCGGTGGCGCGATCATGGCCAAGACGGCTCGCAGTATGATCTTTGGCAGCGCTCAAACGCTCGCTCAACACGCTGGCAATCCACGCGTGCAAGCTCACGGGCCAGGCTTTTCCAAGATTCTGCTCGGCGATGATATCGTCGACGATTGGGAGCGGTATCTCGACGTGATGGTCGAGAGTGTCCTGAGTAACTCGGGGCGTAGCTGCATCAATTGCTCGGGAATCTGGGCCAGTCGCCATACCCGCGAAATTGCCGCCGCGATCGCGGAAAAAATCGGTCCTATCGATGTGGTGCCGCCAACCGATCCCACTGCCCAGCTCGCCGCCTTTACCGTCCCCGCAATGGCCACGGGAACGTGGGCGATGGTCGAGCAGGATCTCGCGGAGACTGGCGTGACGGACATGACAGCCCAGTATGGCGAGAAACTGATTGAGCGTGATCACTGCGCGTACCTGCGACCGATGGTCGTGCATGCTGACTCACACGAACGAGCCGTCGCGGCCAAGGAATACATGTTCCCGTTCGTCAGTGTGGTCGAGTGCCCACAAAATCAAATGCTACGAAACATCGGCCCCTCGTTAATTGGAACGGTAATCACATCGGACGAAACGTTCATCTCCGATGCCGGCCGCTGCGTCGAAATCGACCGCCTAAACATCGGGCCGATGGCGACCAATCGCATCAATTGGTTGCAGCCGCACGAAGGCAATATTATCGAGTTCCTGTTCCGGAACCGGGCATATCAAATCGCTCCGATGCCGAGCTAGGCTCTCATCGCCTCGCCGCGTCAATCAAACCATTTTCAAAACCAACCTCTCGCCCCACTCACCGCTGTGACCCAATTACGCCGCCGCCCCGTTGTTCTCATCGTTCGTGATGGATGGGGACAGAACCCTGACCCGAAGTGGAATGACAGCAACGCTGTCTATCTGGCCAAGCGTCCCGTCGACCATAAACTCACCGCGGAATACCCGTCGGTATTGATTGCGACGTCCGGCGAAGACGTGGGGCTGCCTGATGGTGTGATGGGCAACAGCGAAGTGGGACACCAAAACATTGGCGCGGGCCGAATTGTTGACCAAGAAGTCATGCGGATCACACGGGCGATCCGCGACGAATCGTTCTTTTCAAATCCTGTCATCCAGGGTGCCGTCGAACATGTCAAGAAGTCGGGTGGTCGCCTCCATCTGCTCGGACTGATGTCCGACGGACGCGTTCACAGCGACCTGCAGCACGGCATGGCGTTCATTGATTTGGCGAAGCGGAACGGCTTGCAGGGGGACCAACTGGCCATCCATGCGATCACCGATGGACGCGATACTTCGCCCCACGGCGGTTTGAATTTTGTGAAGCAAATCGAGGACAAATGCGCGGAGGCCGGTGTCGGTGTCGTCGCATCGGTGATCGGTCGGTTCTATGCAATGGACCGAGATCTGCGCTGGGAACGTGTGCAATCCGCTTACGACATGATGACCAAGGGGGCCGCGAACACTGCGGCTTCGGCCGGGGAAGCGATCCAAAGTTATTACGATCATCCCAGCGACTCGAATCGCACCGGAGACGAGTTTGTCGTGGCCACGTCAATCGTCGCGCCGGGCCAATCGCCAATCGTTGTGGCGGCGGGGGACGCGGTCATCTTCATGAACTATCGCGGTGACCGAACACGGGAGATCACCAAAGCGTTCACCTACAGCGACGCTGAATGGCAGAATATCCCCGGTGGTGGTTTCGATCGTGGAACGAAGATCGATAACCTCTTTTTCGCGACGATGACCGGTTACGAAACAGGGCTGCCTGTGGAAGTCATCTTTGAAAAGCGGGCCAAGATGCCCAATATTCTTGGCGACGTGGTCGCCGCGGCAGGCTTGAAACAGTTCCGCTGTGCGGAAACCGAAAAGTATCCGCACGTGACCTTTTTCTTCAATGACTACCGCGATGATCCGTTTTCCGGCGAAGAGTGGGGCATGGCGCCCTCACCGCGGGACGTGTCGACGTACGATCAAGAACCCGAGATGTCGGCCGAGGGGATCACCGAGCAGGTGCTCGAGCACATCCAGGCCGGTGAAAATGATTTGTATATTGTCAACTTCGCCAACGGCGACATGGTGGGACATACCGGCGTTTTGAAAGCCGCCATCACCGCCGTGGAGAAGGTCGACGATTGCGTCGGGCGTATCGTGGATGCAACCTTGGCGGCCGGCGGCAGTCTCGTCGTGACCGCGGACCATGGCAATTGCGAACAGATGATTGACCCGGTAACAGGTGGCCCTCACACCGCACACACGACCTACACCGTGCCACTGATCGTGGTGGACCCAGATTCACGCGGTAAAACGCTTCGTGAGGGTGGGCGTCTGGCCGACATCGCGCCCACGATTCTGGCCCTGATGGGGCTCGCCAAGCCTGCCGAGATGACGGGTGAGTCACTGGTTGACGTTTCCTAGACGAGTTTCACAGAACGCGGCATCGCGGCGCGTTGATTTCACGAGTCGCGTGAGCGGGCCAGGTGGCTCTCGGGATGCTAGCGGTACAACGAACTTTCTCAAAATTCGACTTTAACGATTAGGAAAACCCTAACGGAGGTTAGCGGAAGGTGCCGATAAATGGTTCAGATGGAGGTCTACTTATACGCCACCCGTTTGTTCCCCCGAAATGATTTCAATGCGAAACCTTTCCCAGCCTCGGCAACCTGCGAAATCGTTAATTCTCGGCCTGTCAGTATTGACCATGTGTCAAGCCGTGCTCGCCATCGAGGCCGTCCAAGCGGATGCTCCGATGACGCGTGCACAAGCGATGCAGACGACGGAGCAGGCGAATTGGCGCCCGGTGAGTGCCGCAGAGTGTGCGGCGTCGTCTTCACAGGCTCCCTATGCGGAGTTTGACGAATCGTATGAGCCCCTGCCTGACCTCGGTTCATTCGAGCTTGATGCATGCGACCAATACGGCGCCTGTGATGAGTTCAGTGCCTGCGCCCCCAATCGCATGCCACGCAACTTTTGGATTCGCGCCGAATACTTACACTGGTCCCTCGATGCGATCGACTTACCCGCCCTGGTCACAACCAGCCCGACGGGCACCTTGCCCGAAAATACCGGCGTCCTGGGCGAGCCCGGAACCGCGGTCCTGTTCGGTGGCACGTCCTACGGCGACTCGTTTCGCTCGGGCGCTCGCGTCACCATCGGCTGGCAAGATGATTCCTGCGGAAATGGCTGGGAAGCCAGTGCGATGGGCATTTTCAATGACGACACCTCGTTTTTCAGCAACGCCGGCTTGCTCGCTCGCCCCGTATTCGACACCGGGACCGCGTCCGAAGCGTCGATGATCGTCGCTCATCCGGACTATTTGACCGGTTCGGTTTCCGCAACCGTCGGCAACAAGTTGCAGATGTACGACATCAGCCGACGATTAAACCTGGCGTCGTCGCAGTGCCAGTCCGTCGATTTCTTGGTCGGCTACCGATATGCTCAACTCGACGAGATGCTGCAGGTGAACCAGTCATCGGTTTACACGCAGCCCCAAGGTCAAATCATCGCGGGAACGACGGTGGACCTGTACGATCATTTCTCGGCGGAGAATCGCTTCAACGGCGCACAGCTGGGACTCCAGTTCCAGCAACGCTCCGCGTCGACGACCTTGTCGTTAATCGGCAAGATTGGTTTGGGTGTCAACCAAGGCGAGGCCACGATTGACGGTTCAACCGTGACCACCGTTCCCGGTGGCGGTTCGGCGACGTTCAACGGTGGCCTGCTCGCCCAGAGCACGAACATCGGTGTTTACGACGAGTCTAAGTTCGCCGTCTTGCCCGAGGTTGGTGTGAATCTGCATACCCGCATCGACGATCATCTCGAGGTGTTCGTCGGATACAGTCTGTTGTACTGGTCCGATGCCGTCCGCGTGAGCGACCAGGTCAGTCGCAAGGTATCCCAGTTCCCACCCGAACCGATCACGGGAAGCGCGGATCCCGCGTACCAGTTCCAGACCGACAGCTTCTTCGCCCATGGTTTGAACGTCGGTGGCACGATCACGTTTTAACGTGGGCTAAACAGGACGCGTGAAGCATCGAGGGCAGGAGTCGTCGCTTGGGACCATTGTTCCGAGAGAACAATGCGGCAACGGTTCCCCGAGACGAGGCCTCGCATGGGAACGAGTCCCATCCTGGTCAGCTCAAGAGCTGAACTTGCGGCGAGATGGCGATTCACAGAGCTGGTTCCTCTTAGGAACGACGCACGCGTAGCGTTTCCGAACGTATTCTCTTTGCTCCTCAGCAGCGTCAACACGCCAACGAGTTTTCACAAGATCTGTGGGAGTTCGTTCAGCGGGACGTCTCGCTATGGCTATCTGGAACTGGGCAAGGCGCTCGGAGCCGGGCCGACACTGTGGCTACCGCACGTTGGACTGCAGAGCCTTTACACTGATCTCAACTCCGTTCGAGAGTCAGGTGACGCGGACTTTGGCTTGAACGTCAGTGCGAATGACCGTGATTCGTTGCGATCCCTAGTCGGCATTGACGTCGAGCAATCAGCTCCAACTGGGCTGGGCCCGGCTACCACGCGTCTGCGACTGGGATGGTTTCATGAATTCTTAGACAACACGAGTACCCTCGCCAACCAGTCCCAGAACGCGAATGCCACCACACCGTTCGATTCACGCAGTGTGAACGCGGGGCGAGATTGAGCATCCGTCGGCCTGCAGTTGGACTGGGGAGCGTTTTGGGGAGGCCGTTTATCGGGTGGCTACCAGGGTTTCTATACCCCCGATACTACGTTCCACCTGGGCTCGATTGGATCGACGTGGATGTTTTGAACGACTCCCGCTCCCTATTTCGACGTGGGGCTGATGTCGAGTTTGCAGCATCCAAAGTCGAGTGAGCCGACTTTTTCCGTTTTGCTGGGCTGCTTGTGGAAATCACTGCTGAGTGAGTAGTAGATGTATTTCCCTTGCCGCTGCGTCGAAACGAGATGGGCGTGAAAGAGCACTCGCAAGTGGTGGGAGACGGTGCCCACTTCTTGATCGAGGGCGAGGGCCAAGTCCGACACGCTTAGCGGTCCCGACTGCAGCGCCCGCACGATTTGTAACCGTAGCGGTTCCGCTAACGCTTTGAGGTAAGCGGCGCAGCGAATTTCGTCCAAACCCGTGACATTGTCCATGGCCACATTCTAGCGTTCGCGACTGCGGCTGCAACGTTGTGTCCATCGCCATCAACGGCGTTGATCCACCTCGCCCGGGACAACGCCCTGCGGATTACCTAGAGATCCTGAAACGATCCCGGTGATTAGCCGGTGGTTTCACGACCTCAATTTCGCCACGTCGCACGCACATTGAAATCGTGCTTCTTTGCGGTGTGCGAATCAAAGATGTCCCCAAAGACATCGTCGACGGCTTGGGGCGTGAGCGGGGTTTGTGTCTCCGCCAAGGGGCCTGCTGCTTGAGTGCGTTGCACTTGCGGTTCTTGCCAGGAAGCGTCCTCGTATTCTTGGTCGAACTGCGACTCGATGGGAGTTGCGGTGCAGTTATCTTCATTGGCATCAGCGGAAAATGACCCTTGGATCCGCTTTGATTGCACCTCCGCGTAGGTCCCTCCACTGATCTCGATTCGCCCGTCGCTGGAGTCGGGGCCCACAACAGGCTCGTTCGTCAGTGTGATGAGCCCCTCGTTGAGACGCACTTTTTGCACGTCAATGAGAATTGCTCCATCCTGCTGAGCATTGGGATTCGGCGTGAAATCGATGTCGATCAATGCTCCATCGCCCGTCTCAACGGGAGTCGCCGAAAAAACGAATGCAACAATCGTCCCGGCTTCCTGGTTCACGTTCGCGATGACGGCCGCACGACCGCCCCAGACTGACCCGCTGCGGATTTGCGACGCATCCGTGGTGACTTCCGAGGGATCGAATTGGATCCGCACCTCGGCTGCCCGCATTCCGTCAGCGCCGGATACTTCAATGGGCGTCGAGATCTCCGCCGGGACTGCTGACTGTTGATAGTTCGCCGGTGCGGGTAGCGGAGTGTTCGGCATAGAAACACTGGCCATCATACGTCTCGATTCGAGACACTGCACCGTCAAACGAGAGGTTCGGTTTGCCATCCTTGGCCCGCCAGAAAAGAGGGAAGAGAATCGACGATGAGCCCAGCCACCATGCCGCACCCAAAACGCCAACATCGAGCGTGTCGATGCAGAGAACTACTCAACGGCGTTCGCCAAAGGCAATCGCAATCGCGAGATGATTCCAGTTTCACGCTGGTTTCATCCTGCTTGACTACCAAATAAGCATGGATGCTAAGGCTCTATCTCGTGCAACGGCCTCGTCATCAGTCTTCCGCTGACTCGATTCGGGCGTCGCGGGTACCACCTGGGACTGGCTCGACAGCAGGCTGGCGTTGACCGGTGCCGATTCACTCGAGGGAAGCGGTTCACCGGCGGGCGCCGATTGTGATTCACTCGAGATCGATGCCGACGGGGTAGCCGCGGCCTGGTCGGCGTTGCTGGCGGTTGATGCGCCATTGTCCGCCTGGCTAGCGATGTTGGTGGCGTCCAAATTGATCTGTAGGATCGAGTCCGTCCACGCAGTCGATCCGATGGGTCGAACTAAGGTCGTTTGCAGCCGACTGTAGACGTACTGTGGTAGGAGCCCGAGTTCGCGGAAATTTTGGTCCGAGACGGTTTGGTCGGTAACGACGGTCACGGACACTTCGTTGACACCGCCCTCGAGATAAGCCGCCGGCTGAACTTCCTCAATTCGATAGGTGCCCGGACTCAGTTCATCGAATTCATAGCGTCCTGTGCCGTCGGTTGTCGCCTGTTGCGTTTCGCCCGTCGCGACATTGGTCAGCGTGATGACGACGCCAGGAATGCCCTCGACGAGCTCGGGCGTGTTGTTCGTATTGGTATCGGCATAGACGAATCCGCCAATGGTCTCGCTTCCCGAACCCGCCGTCACGGTAATCAAGCCATCGGTGGCGTCGCTGCCGGGGACGGGGGTGGGCGTGACCGGGATTTGGCCCTCGTTCAACTTGACCTCGGTTAAATCGAGGATTGCTGTGTCGCCTGCGACGGCCGAGCCCGCGATGGAGAACGGCAAAATTACGAGGCTTCCCCCACCGGTGGGCAACCCGGCCGATGCTGAAACGAAGATGGTCACGGTGCCCGCGGCGTCGTCCACATTCGCGGTGACTTGGGTGTCGAGACCTGTCCACACCGAACCCGCGGTGATCGCGTCGGGATCGATATCGAGCAGATCCGTATTGTAGCTGAGCCGGATTTCGGCCCCTCGAATGGCTGCCGCATCGTCGATGTTTAAGGGGACGGACACCAATGCCGAGGCGTCTCCCGTCAGATCATCGGGGATATCAACAGCGGCGAGCAGTCGCCGTGATTCGAGCGGTTGGACCGTCAGCGATCGAGAGCGTTTTTTCTTCATGTGCGTTTTGACTCGCGAGAGTGCCAGCAAGTTCCTACAGACAGATCAGTTTCACAGAATTGTGTTGATTTATGCTGGCTACGGGGCTGTGACTGACCGGGTAGCTTTTGCCGGGGGGCGTCGCGTGGCACGTCGATGTGGCTAACGAACGGTTGCTCTGCAGACGTCTTTGATTATCGGCACCAACTGTCTAGCAGCCCGTGTCAACTCGGCGACCGCTGGACTTTATTTCGCGATGCGTCGGCGCGACAGTATATAGCGTTATAACCGCACAAATGAATCGATTTTGGGCGAGCATGGAACTTTCCGACGATTAGAATAGTCCAATCTAAAAATCCGACGAGACATAGACTGGAAGCCTTCCGTCGAGGGCAGCTGCCACAGGTAGAAACCCAGGATGATGTGGTCGGACATCGGAATTTTGTTTTCGGTGGAGTGGGGGGTTCTCCCCCTCTTAGACGCAAGCATCCGCGATGGCTTTTCGTGTTGTGCTGTTGTTGCTCCCTCTCGCTTTACGCAACCACAGTCACGATGTACCTCCCCAGTCCCACCCATGTGAGTTCTCTTCTCTATGCGTAGTTTTTTCAAGTCGATCCGTTCTTCGTCCAACTCACGTCGAATTAATCGTCAGCCGCGCAAACTGTCTTTACAATCTCTCGAAAATCGGCGTGTGTTGGCGGCGACCATCGCTGCTTTTGAGCCGTCCGCCAGCGGTTTCACGGCGGAATTCAGCGAGCAGGTTAACGTCGATGATCTGAACCTATTCGACACGCAAGGCCAAGCCGCTGGCGCCGCCGACGTGGTACTGCATGGGGCGACGACAGGCGATGTCCGCGGATCATTTGTTGTCAACGGTACCAGCATCGCCTTTGTCGCCAGTGACGGAGCGCTCTCGCCGGATACCTATACCGCTACCCTGCGAAGCGCCGCTGATGCGTTTACGGATCTCGCCGACGGAGAATTGCTCGATGGCGACAATGACGGTACCGCGGGCGGTGACTTTGTCACCACCTTCACCGTTGACGCGGCGCCACCTGTCTCGGTCAGCCTGCCCGGCATTGTCCGTGGCCCCGGCCAGGACTTGCAAACCCCGGATGGTGCCGGGTTGCAGGACGGGCTCCCGATTCAACTGAGTCAGTCCGAGGGTGTGACCTCGGTGACCCTGACGATCCACTACGATCCCGCGATGCTCGATATTAGCGACGTGCAATTGGGAGCGGACGCTCCCGCGGGCAGCCAAGTCATTTCAAATCTAACCGTACCCGGGACGGCCACGGTTTCATTCTTTTCCATCAATCCATTAACCGCTGACCAAACCGATTTCCTCAAGCTGATTGGGTCGGTACCCGACGACGCGGCGTATGGAACCTCACAGGTCATCCATCTCTCAGACCTTGATGTCAACGCCGGCGCGATGGATGCCATGGCTAACGACAGTCTGCAAGTCGTGGCCTACCTCGGCGACGTCAATGGGAACGAACGCTACGACGCTGAGGATGCTCGCCTGGTCGCTCGCGTTGGAGTTGGCCTCGATACCGGTTTTGTCTACTCCGATCCAACCAGCACCACACCCACGAACCGATTGTTCCCTACGATTGACCCGGTTCTGCTAGGTGACGTGACAGGGGCGGACGGGCTCAGCCCGCTGGACTCCAGCGATATTCTCCGCCGCGTTGTCGGATTGCCGACTCCCAACCTGCCTGAGATCCCCGGCGACGTGACACATGCGCCGAGCGATATTTCTCTCTCCAACAACTCGATCATTCAATCGGCCCCCGTCGGCACCTCTGTGGGCACGCTGACGAGCACCGACGTGGATGCCGGTGACACATTCACCTACACGCTCGTCGCGGGCACGGGCGATACCGACAACGCCTCGTTTGTCATCGATGGCGACGAAATCAAGACCGCTGTCACACTCGATTTTGCTACCCAATCCAGCTACTCCGTTCGTGTTCGAAGCACCGACTCCAGCGGCCTGTCGGTCGAAAAGACATTCACGATCTCAGTGACGGAAACCAACACGGCTCCGACCGCGATCGAACTCAGCAACGACACGATCGACGAATCGTCACCCGACGGCACCGTTGTTGGCACTTTGTCCAGCACCGACGCAAACGTTGGTGACACGTTCACCTACGCTCTCGTCGCGGGCACGGGCGATACCGACAACGCATCGTTCGTCATCGATGGCGATCAGCTCAAGACGGTAGGAACTCTCGACTTCGCTACCCAGTCAAGCTACTCGATTCGAGTGAGCACGACCGATGCCGGTGGCCTATCGACCGAAGCTGAGTTCACGATCACGGTGACCGAGACACCCGCCAACACGGCTCCGACCGCGATCGAACTCAGTAACGACACGATCGATGAATCGTCACCCGACGGCACCGTTGTTGGCACGCTGACGAGCACCGACGCGAATGTCGGTGACACGTTCACCTACGCTCTCGTCGCGGGCACGGGCGATACCGACAACGCATCGTTCGTCATCGATGGCGATCAACTCAAGACGGTGGGAACTCTCGACTTCGCTACCCAGTCAAGCTACTCGATTCGAGTGAGCACGACCGATGCTGGCGGCCTATCGACCGAAGCTGAGTTCACGATCACGGTGACCGAGACACCCGCCAACACGGCTCCGACCGCGATCGAACTCAGCAACGACACGATCGACGAATCGTCACCCGACGGCACCGTTGTTGGCACTTTGTCCAGCACCGACGCAAACGTTGGTGACACGTTCACCTACGCTCTCGTCGCGGGCACGGGCGATACCGACAACGCATCGTTCGTCATCGATGGCGATCAGCTCAAGACGGTAGGAACTCTCGACTTCGCTACCCAGTCAAGCTACTCGATTCGGGTGAGCACGACCGATGCCGGTGGCCTATCGACCGAAGCTGAGTTCACGATCACGGTGACCGAGACACCTGCGAACACAGCTCCGACCGCGATCGAACTCAGCAACGACACGATCGATGAATCGTCACCCGACGGCACCGTCGTTGGCACGCTGACGAGCACCGACGCAAACGTTGGTGACACGTTCACCTACGCTCTCGTCGCGGGCACGGGCGATACCGACAACGCATCGTTCGTCATCGATGGCGATCAACTCAAGACGGTGGGAACTCTCGACTTCGCTACCCAGTCGAGCTACTCGATTCGGGTGAGCACGACCGACGCCGGTGGCCTATCGACCGAAGCTGAGTTCACGATCACGGTGACCGAGACACCCGCCAACACAGCTCCGACCGCGATCGAACTCAGCAACGACACGATCGATGAATCGTCACCCGACGGCACCGTTGTTGGCACGCTGACGAGCACCGACGCGAATGTCGGTGACACATTCACCTACGCTCTCGTCGCGGGCACGGGCGATACCGACAACGCATCGTTCGTCATCGATGGCGATCAGCTCAAGACGGTAGGAACTCTCGACTTCGCTACCCAGTCAAGCTACTCGATTCGGGTGAGCACGACCGACGCCGGTGGCCTGTCGACCGAAGCGGAGTTCACGATCACGGTGACCGAGACGCCCGCGAACACAGCTCCGACCGCGATCGAACTCAGCAACGACACGATCGACGAATCATCACCCGACGGCACCGTTGTTGGCACTTTGTCCAGCACCGACGCAAACGTTGGTGACACGTTCACCTACGCTCTCGTCGCGGGCACGGGCGATACCGACAACGCATCGTTCGTCATCGATGGCGATCAACTCAAGACGGTGGGAACTCTCGACTTCGCTACCCAGTCAAGCTACTCGATTCGAGTGAGCACGACCGACGCCGGTGGCCTATCGACCGAAGCTGAGTTCACGATCACGGTGACCGAGACGCCCGCGAACACAGCTCCGACCGCGATCGAACTCAGCAACGACACGATCGATGAATCGTCACCCGACGGCACCGTTGTTGGCACTTTGTCCAGCACCGACGCAAACGTTGGTGACACGTTCACCTACGCTCTCGTCGCGGGCACGGGCGATACCGACAACGCATCGTTCGTCATCGATGGCGATCAACTCAAGACGGTGGGAACTCTCGACTTCGCTACCCAGTCAAGCTACTCGATTCGGGTGAGCACGACCGACGCCGGTGGCCTATCGACCGAAGCTGAGTTCACGATCACGGTGACCGAGACACCCGCCAACACGGCTCCGACCGCGATCGAACTCAGCAACGACACGATCGATGAATCGTCACCCGACGGCACCGTTGTTGGCACGTTGTCCAGCACCGACGCAAACGTTGGTGACACGTTCACCTACGCTCTCGTCGCGGGCACGGGCGATACCGACAACGCATCGTTCGTCATCGATGGCGATCAACTCAAGACGGTGGGAACTCTCGACTTCGCTACCCAGTCAAGCTACTCGATTCGAGTGAGCACGACCGACGCCGGTGGCCTATCGACCGAAGCTGAGTTCACGATCACGGTGACCGAGACACCCGCGAACACAGCTCCGACCGCGATCGAACTCAGTAGCGACACGATCGATGAATCGTCACCCGACGGCACCGTTGTTGGCACGCTGACGAGCACCGACGCGAATGTCGGTGACACGTTCACCTACGCTCTCGTCGCGGGCACGGGCGATACCGACAACGCATCGTTCGTCATCGATGGCGATCAACTCAAGACGGTAGGAACTCTCGACTTCGCTACCCAGTCAAGCTACTCGATTCGAGTGAGCACGACCGACGCCGGTGGCCTATCGACCGAAGCTGAATTCACGATCACGGTGACCGAGACACCCGCCAACACGGCTCCGACCGACATCGACCTTAGCAATGACACGATCGATGAGTCGGCGCCGATCGGCAGTGTCGTGGGAACGCTGAGTGCGATCGATGCCAACGCCGGTGACACGTTTACCTATAGCGTTGCTCTCGTCGAAGGCGCTGGCGATACCGACAACGCATCCTTTATGATCGACGGTGACCAGCTCAAGACCGCTGCAGGCTTCGATTTCGATACGCAGTCGAGCTACACCATCCACCTCCGGGTCACGGATGCCGGCGGACTATCGGTCGAGAAGACCTTCACCATCCATGTGACCGAGACGCCCGCCAACTCGGCACCCACGGCGGTCAATCTCGACCAGAACATTGTTGCGGCAGGGCAACCTGTCGATACCGTTGTTGGCGCTCTTAGCAGCGTTGATCCTGATGCAGGTGACACGTTCACCTACACAATCGTCTCCGATGGCGGTGGTCAACCGGACGCGTTCAAAATCGTTGGCGGGAACCTGGTCACCAACCAGAGCTTCGATGATGCGATCCAGGACATGTTCTCGGTGGATGTCCAAACCGAAGATGCCGGTGGGCTGACTCTGACGCAGACGTTGGAGATTATGATCAGCGAGGCGAATGTTGCCCCGACAGCGATCGCGATCACGGGCAGTTCGATTCCTGCCAACCCGCTGTCAGGCACCTTGTTCGGTACGCTGTCAACGGCTGACGCCAACACGGCCGACAGCCATGTCTACACACTGGTTGCTGGCGATGGTGATGCGGACAATGGCTCCTTCGAGATTGTCGGCAATGAATTGAGGTCCACCACGGATCTTGATTCGTCCGCACAAGCGAGCTACAGCATTCGCGTGCGAAGCGAAGATCGCTACGGCTTGTCCATTGAAGGCGTGCTCACACTGGACCTGGAAACGGTCTAGTTGAAGTCGAGTCCGTGAGAAATCGATCAGGGAAGGCAGACGCATCCCAGTGAACTAAAACGTCCAACGGGCGGCCTTCGGGTCGCCCGTTTTTTTTGCTCCATCCGGCCCAGCGGTTCATGCGAGGAAACTCATCGCCCTGGACGCCAACGCAACGATTCGAAGCGCTACGCGCAGCAAGCAGTCTTTCGGGGTATCATTTTGGCTTGCTCATCTCTCACCGGAACAACCTAAATGCCATCATCGACTTCCGCCAGCTCGCGTTTGGCTCCCCGTCACTCGGTGATGGCTTTCATCCTTGTGGCCAGTTGGGCACTGGTGAACTCGCCCGCCCCCGCTGCGGGGCCGCCCTCGAAGCTGCTGGAGCTTGCCTTGGTCCCGGCTGCGGCGGACAGCGATTGGCTGGTTGGATCCATTGCACGAACGGCAGGTGCCTACCGCACCGAGCGTCCGGGGGAACTGGTTTTGGACAATGGTCTCGTCCGACGCACGTTTCTCATCGAACCCAACCTCGCCTGTGTCGAACTACGTCAATTGCAGAATGGCGAATCGCTATTACGCAGCGTTCGGCCTGAGTGCCAGGTTCGCATCAATGGCCAGGACTTCAATGTCGGCGGTCTGGTAGGACAGCCGCTGGGGAACTTCCTGCGGCAGGAATGGTATCCCCAGCTCAAAAACGATCCAGCATCTTTCCAATTCGCGGACTTCTCTGTCCGTCCGATAGAAGCTCGGTTCGCCTGGAAGCAACGCCCTGCGTGGATGGCCAACGACGTGGCCTGGCCACCCAAGGGAGTCGAAGTCCAATTCGAATTTACAGCGCCACTCCAGGCAAACGCAAATCCAGAACGCACAACGCTTTTGGAAGAACGATTTGAGAGCCTGTCCGATTCATGGAAAGTGACGACCAGCGATCTTCATCCCCGGACTTCATTTCAGAACGAAGGCAAAGTGGGAGAAGTGTTTGCTTTGGAAAACAGTTTCGCCTATGCCGAACGAAAATGGCTAGACGGTGCGCGGGGCGTCGAATGTGAAATCGATCCTGGAACCGACAAATCGGCCAGCTGGGGGCCAGGTCTAGCGATTGTGGGAACACGTGGTATCGTGCGACTCAACCTGCGTCCGGGAAAAGCCGAACTGGGCATCCTGCAGAATGACCAGGAAAGAACCCTGTCGGGAATGACGCCCGACAAGCCGGTGCGATTGCGTTTGCTGCTTTCCGAAGACGGCCAGTCCATCCAGATGTGGGCTCGAAGCCAGAGCGAAGCATGGCGTGACATCGGCGCGGTCTCTTCGCCCGGCGAACTAAAATCAGTCCGCGTCGGCAAGATGTCTCGCAATGGAAAAGCCGAGGACTACTCCGATCAACCCAGCGAACCGCAGCGCTGTCGAATCAGTCAATTCGCTTTTCTGGGGAAAGTGAGTGACACGAGCACGTCATCTGTGAGTGGTGTCAAAATTGTTGTGCACTACGAAATCTATGACGGCCTGCCACTGATCTGCAAATGGTTCACACTGCAGAACAACAGTGGTCGGCCGATCCATCTCAATGCATTCACCAGTGAAATTCTGGCGTGCGCGGAAGCATCCAGCCAGGTCGAAGACCTGGCCGCACCGATGTACCCCAATCTGCACGTTGAAACCGACTTCACGACCTGCTCCATGCACGGCGCCAGTGCGCAGAGAGATTCGGTGCATTGGATGGCAGACCCAACCTACAAGACGCAGGTGAACTACCTACTGCAGTCAAAGTGTCTGCTGGAATGCCGTCCTCCGCTGGGGCCGGATGTCGATGTCGCCAATCAAGAAACATTCGAATCGTTTCGCACCTGGATCCTCGCCTATGACGATCGAAACGAAACTCGGCAGGCACTCGCTCTCTGCCGTATGTACAAGACCATTTCGCCTTGGGTCACCGAAAATCCTTTAATCCACCATGTTCGCAGTGCCCAACCTGACGCTGTTCGTTTGGCAATTGACCAATCGGCCGCAGTCGGTTTCGAGTTGGTGATCATGACGTTCGGCAGTGGCTTTAATATCGAAAATGAAGACCCGGACTATCTGGCACAAATTCGTGAACTGGCGGATTATGCACATGAAAAAGGGATTGCTCTGGGCGGGTATTCGCTATTGGCAAGCCGTTCGGTCAGCGCCAAAGACGACGTGGTTAACCCGGAAACCGGCCAGCCCGGTGGGTTTGCTCGGTTCGGCAATAGCCCCTGCCTGGAAAGTGAATGGGGGCAAGACTACTTTCGGAAACTCTACCAGTTCTACGAAGCAACCGGGTGCGATCTGCTGGAGCATGATGGTTCGTACCCTGGAGACGCCTGTGCTTCTCATGATCACCCCGGACATGCTGGCTATCAGGATTCTCGGTGGCGGCAGTGGCAGGCAATCACACAGTTCTACCGTTGGTGTCGAGGCCGCGGCGTCTACCTGAACGTGCCCGATTGGTACTTCTTGAACGGTTCCAACAAGAATGGCATGGGCTATCGTGAAACGAACTGGTCGTTGCCACGAGATTACCAGGAGATCATCGAGCGACAAAACATTCACGATGGAACTCGCTTCAAACTCCCGACGATGGGCTGGATGTTTGTTCCTTTAACGCAGTACCACGGGGGCGGGGCAGACGCGACCATCGAACCGCTCAGCGAACACCTGGACCACTACGAACGCCGATTGCAAAATCTGTTGGGGGCCGGAGTGCAGGCTTGTTTCCGAGGACCTCGCCTCTACGACACGGAAGAAACCAAATCAATGGTGAAGCACTGGGTCGATTTTTACCGACAGCATCGGTCGATCCTGGACAGCGCATTGATTCCTCTGCGTCGAGCCGACGGACGAGACTGGGACGGTTGGCTGCACGTCAATCCTGAACTGAAGACGCCAGCGCTCGCCGTCGTCTACAACCCGCTCAATGTACCGATCACGCGCGAGATCACCATTCCGCTGTACTATTCTGGCCTGAGCGAAACGGCGACCGTCCGTATCGTCGGTGGTGACAGCCAGAAGATAAATCTGGACCGCCGCGAAAATGCAAAAGTGACCGCAACCATCCCAGCCCAGGGTGCCACCTGGATCGTTTTTTCACCGTAAGCGCATGCGGGTGATGCATTCCGCACAGGTTTGCCACACGAGTGAGTCAATCGGACCATCCGACTGTCGCCGGAATCGACTTTGACACGCTGTCGCCGCTTCTGGGCTTTCATGAGACGCCGGCCATGGGCAGACGCCGACCACGGGACGTGTCCGCCACGATTTGTGGACATCGAATATGCTGGCCGCTGGCGCCCGCTTTTGGCAGCCCACCGATTCGGCCAAAGTCGAGTCACGGCGTCGACAACCGGAGCGGGTCCGCACTGGGGAAACAATTTAGGAACGAGCGGGAAATTACTGCCTGATATTGTGGCCGAACGCTCCGCGGTCGACCATTCCGACCGGGGAGCGTTCGGCCACTTATTTTCCGCTCGTCCCTTCGTAAAATGGCCTCAATACAACCAGTTTTGGCAGCAAGTTTTCACAGCGGGCGATTGAGTCACACCTCGGAACTTTTCAACTCAGCTGCCCCCCTTATGCACAAACACAATCATCCTCATTGGACATTCAACATGAAACGCGCCTGCTGCTTCATCGTCGCTCTCATGCTTGCACCTGCGGTGTTGGCAGAAAGCCTGCCGCTTGTTCCCAAACCTGTCGAATATTCAATCGCTGACAACAAAATGATGCCCATCCCCCGGGTCATCACGGTGTCCGCGCCGAACGATCCCGCCTGGAAAGAGCACATTGAGATCGTGGGCACCACGATCGATCAAATGACCAAGGGCAAGCACCAACTCAAATTTGCTGGGGATGCCGATACCGATGTCGTGCTGGTGATTCAACAGGACAAGACTCTTGCCCCCGAGGCGTACACGCTCAGTGTCACGGACAAGCAAATCGCGATGACGGCATCGACCCTGAAAGGGCTGGCCCACGGCACGGCCACCCTCCTGCAACTAATCGGCGGCTATGACACCAAGCCGATTCCACAATTGTCGATCAGCGATTCGCCAAAATTGACCTATCGAAATTTCATGGTCGACATGGGACGCAACCCACTTAGCGCTGAACTATTGAAAGAGACCATCGACCTGCTGTGGTTTTACAAAGTGGATTCGCTGCAACTGCATCTGACGGATGACCAGCGTTTTGCGTTTCCCTCAACCGCGTTCCCCAAACTGTGGGATGGTCTGATTACGCTTGATCAGTTCAAAGAGATCGAAGCTTACGCGGTCGCTCGCGGCGTCACGATCATCCCGGAACTCGAGGTTCCCGGTCATTCGGGCAAGTTGCGAGGTCTTTACCCCGAGGTGTTTGGCGAGACCGGCACCGACCTTGTCAAAAGCGACGAAGCTCTGAAAGGCATCCAAACGCTTCTCGATGAGATGATGGATGTGTTTTCCTCGACGCCTTACATTCATATCGGAGGTGACGAAGCATTCGGCGTCCCAGAGGATCTGCAACGGGACCTGATCAACTCGCTGCACGCCTACCTGAAATCCAAAGGAAAGCAGACGTTGGTTTGGGAAGGGCCGACTCCCGGAAAAGGTGACAACAGAGTCAACACCGAAGTCATTCACATCAATTGGCGGACGATCAACTATCCGGCCGACCAGATGCTCGCAGACGGCTACCGCGTCGTCAACGCGGCCTGGGATCCTCTGTACCTTGTGGACCATTATCCGCGTACCAACTTCACCATGACATCGCCGCAGCATATCTACGAGACGTTGTCGTTGACTCGTTTTAAACACGTGAACCCGGGCATTCCCACTTTTGCTGATCCAATCGAAACTCCTAAGACGGATGGGTTGATTGGATTCTGCATGCCTTGGTGGGAAGGCCGCGAGCTGAACTATTTCCCGCAAAATGTCCCGCGTTTGATTCCGTTTGCGGAAGTCGCATGGACCCCAGACGTCACACGTGACTACGCCGACTTCTCCGCTCGAGCGGCAAAAACCGAAACCGCACGCCGCGCCGCGTTCTATCCGGTCACGATCGATGCATCGGACTTGGTCATCGCTGACGACGGTGTCTTTCACCACAACACGAATATCGAATTAACATCCAGCCCAGCCGCTGAAATCCGATATACGCTTGATGGTTCCGAGCCGAATGTTAAGTCCCCGCGATACGAGCAGCCGATTCCGCTTTCCAAAACCGCGACCGTCCGGGCTGCCGCATTTGTCGACGGAAAACAACTTGGCCACGGCAGTCGCAAGAATTTCACCGCCGTGACACCGATCGACAATCTTGCTTTGGGCAAGCCTGTGACTTCTTCGGTTTCCGATGGCAGTCCATTTTCCATGCAGCGGATCACCGATGGCGGCACCGCCAACCTCGATTTTTACCTCGGTTATCCTGCCGTGCCGGAAGCGGTCGTGTTGACGATCGACCTTCAGAAGCCACAACTGGTGAGTAGCGTGACAGTGGTCGCCTACACAGTCAGCGGCTCGTACGAGAAGTACACCGTCGAGGTCTCGGCCGACGGCAAGACATTCGACGAAGTCGCGTCACGACTTGAAAAGCCCGAAAAGCCTACCCCCTCAGTCGAACACCAATTCGAACCGCGAAACGTTCGCTTTGTACGCATCCGCAGCCAAGGCAATAAAGGCTATGTATTCGATTCGTTTTCGAAAGTAGTGGAAGTGCAAGTCCGTTGAAACCGGTTGGCAAAAACGACGCACGACGCACGACATCGACGAGATCAACGGTGTCCCGCACCGTGATTTTCGGCAATCACGGTGTCGCCGTTCATTTCTTGGGTATTGCTTTTGAAGATCCATCGGCCGAGCCTAGCAGCGGATCTCGGCGTGTCGAGGTCGGCGTGATGCGACGGATGAACTGAATCGCAATCAGCCCGTTGGTGGTCGACAGAACAGGTTGGTGCATGATGGCGTGATTGGCAGCAGGGGGCTCTGTCGAGGACGCCTCCCGAGGACCAACGAGAAAGCGAGTGAATTTGTCGCGGCACGCTGCGGGCTCCTGATCCGGTATGATGGAGTCGGAATATCGATGTGTCGGCGCATTCAGGGACTGCGCTGACAATGAGCTGCGTCGACCGGACAGCTCAAGTTCGATCGAGCGTACTTTTCTTCTGTGGATACCGAGGCACTCATGCTGGCACGACTGAAGACATTCACGTTGTTGGGCATTGAAGCGATGCCGGTCGATGTGGAGGTCGACATCTCGCCCGCCGCGATGCCGAAGACCATTCTGGTCGGACTGCCCGACACGGCCGTCAAAGAATCGACGCACCGCGTCGAACGAGCCATTTCCAACAGCGGTTTTATTCGTCCCACCGATCGTATCGTGGTCAACCTAGCTCCCGGCGATTTGCCCAAGCAGGCACCCTCGTTTGATCTGCCGATCGCACTGGGCGTGCTCGCCGGCAGCGGGCAACTCGATGCCGAACGGATCGAAGACTACGCCGTCGTCGGCGAACTCGCGCTCGAGGGCATCACACGCCCCATCAAAGGCGTGTTGTCGATCGCCATCGAAGCTGCCAAAGACAAATCACTCAAAGGATTGATCGTCCCCTCGGAGAACGCACCCGTCTCTCAACCAAAGACTTCTGATGACATGCAAAATATCGACCGCGAGGCATGCTGCCCTAATGCGGTCTATCTTTGCCGACCTGGATGACGTTCCCACATCAACGCCAGTGGTCTGCTATGCCCGAGTGTCCGGTCGTGAGCAAAAGCGAGCCGGGACGTTCGACAAGCGGAAACAGCATCTGCCCGCTGCTTGCCGCGTGATAGGCTTGACTGTGCTGGCCACTCCCCCTGATTGTTCGAGCGGGTACGTTTTGGATGGACAGGAAGACCAGCGGAAAAGACTGATAGTGGCTTGCGAGTTCGCCAAACAGCATGACGCCGTCGTGGTCGCCCATTCGATTGATCGGTTCGTGCGAAGCGAGGGCTACGAGTCGGATGCCCAGATCCCAACGAAGCCAACAGCCGAGAAATACGAACGATTGAGTGATTGGTGTGGTGGCGTGCACCTGCCCGACGACGTTCTCCATCACGATTGCGGCTCGCTTGAGCGAACGACATTCGGCGTCAAGTATTACCATGTGGCGTTTGAGACCGGGTGTGGATTCTCTTGAATCGAGCCCGAGTGCTTCACGCTGAGGGAAAACATCCCGTCGACAGCGAGTACAACGGGCGACGTTTTCAACCAGGTCCACCGGCCAATCTTCAGAGACGACTTGCCAGGAATTCGTCTTCGTGCGACACGCCCTGCCGCAATCGGGACAGGCTGACTGTGGAGGTTGTTGGGTTGTGACGTCGCCAAGCCGGGTCTCCTGCATAATCTGACTGAGTCGCTAGCCAACCCCATGAGCGTGCGATTCAATCTGGTCGTAATGCGGAACACCTGGCCCCTGTTCGAGGGCCTGAATCTGAGCACCAACCTCAGCAGCATGCCTAAAAATCTCAGCAAATTTTTTCTCTAACGCAGCTTGTTTCGCATCCATGCGACCACTCCAAAATGTTACCGGGGCAATCCAATCCCCGTATCTTAAACGAAGAGACCCAAAATGGCTCATCCGACGGAAGCGTGCGCCGGGTTTGAAGTCGCGGAAGTTACGACGGATGGATAAAAAAGTGTGGACATGCCATCCTTCAAAGAGAATTCTCACATCTTCTTTGCAGGAACGTACATGTCCACCTCCTTGTTGTATCACTCTTTCGGCATTCGTGGCTACCGGCAGACTCGAATCGAGCCCACCGGAGGCGTTACACGGTTCCATGTCCATCCAAATGAGAAGTCGATCTGCTGTTCCTCGTGCCAAAGCAACAACGTGATCAAACGAGGCGTCACGCAACGCGAATTCAGGTGTTCGCCGATCAGATTGAAGCAGACCGTCATTGTCGGCACTTTGCCACGTCTGCAGTGCCGCGATTGCGGGGTCGTTCGACAGATCAAGGTCGGCTTTGCCGATGCTCGTCGAAGCTACACCAAGAACTGGGCCAACTACGCATTGCAGCTCACTCGCAGCATGACAATCAAAGACGTTGCCGATCTTCTCGGTGTCACATGGGACGTGATCAAGGAAATCAAAAAAGACGATTTCAGGCGACGATTCGCCAATCCTTCCCTGAAAGACGTTCGGCGGATTGCGATCGACGAGATCTGCATCGGCAAAGGGCATCGCTACGTGACACTGGTAATGAACTTGGATAGTGGAGCGATTATCTTCGTTGGAGACGGGAAATCGGCTGAATCGCTGGTTCCCTTTTGGAAACGCTTGGGGCGTCGGCGGCATCGAATCGAAGCGGTGGCAATGGACATGTCCTCGGCCTACATCTCGGCGGTGCGCGGGAACCTCCCCAAGGCCGACATCGCCTTTGACCGCTTTCATGTGGTGAAGTTGATGAACGAGAAGCTGACCACGCTGCGTCGACAACTGTACCAAGAGGCGACGGCCGACGAGAAATCGGTGCTCAAGGGGAGCCGCTGGTTGCTGCTGAAGAACCCCGAGAATCAGAGCGAGGATCGGGACGAAGAGGCTCACTTGGCAGCGGCGCTGAAGCTCAATGAACCGCTGGCCACGGGATACTATCTCAAAGAGGAGTTGCGATTGTTTTGGGGGCACACCTTTCGATGGCCTGCGCAGTTGTTCTTGCGGTCATGGTGCAGGCGAGCCACCGCGACGGGACTTTCACCATTGAAGACGATGGCCAAAACCCTGACGCGGCTTGAGGAAGGGCTGTTGAGTTATTTCAAACACCGGATTTCTTCTGGACCGATGGAGGGCACCAATAACAAAATCAAGACGCTCCAACGACAATCCTACGGCATTCGTGATCGCGAATACTTCGAACTATTGCTTTATTCGCTCCATCAGAAAAAGTACGCTTTAGTCGGATGAGCCCCCAAAATCGCCTATTGACGTCTTTGATTAATTTTGCGCCAACACAAAAGCTGTCATGCACCCCGACTTGCTAGCCCTGCGTCATTTGGAAGTTCCCAACACTCTGCATCGATCGCTCTTCAGCACCAATGCCATCTGATCTTTTAACAACCAACCGGACATCCCCATGCGTTGTCGTGCACTTTTTGCTCAGGCAGGCCCCCATCTTGATTACTCACCCACCCCTTGCATTGGAAGTTATTTTTCGTAACGCTTAGGCTTGAGCGAAGCTCTACAAGCTAAGCCGTCGGCACTTTAAGGGAAATGTCTTGCGTACAATGATCTCTTTGGCTTTTTTTGCATTGCTTTGCGCCGGGGTGTTCTTTGGGGATGCCTGGGGGCAGTCAGCCATCGCCCTGAAAGCGGACGGTACGGTTTTTCGGACGAATGACTGGGGATCAACGTGGCAAGTAGAAGCCCCCGGGGCCAGATTGACTTCGGTGTCCGCAGGCGCTCAAGCGGGTGAAGTAGGCCCGGTCCTGTGGGGATCCAATGTCCACAACAATGTATATCGATCATTCGATGGTCGAACCTGGCAACGCGCGGACGCAACACAGCAAACTTCCGGGGGCGTTATTGCAGGAAAAAACCGGAGTTCGCGAGTAGAGCAGCAAACCAGCAAGAGGATTGCTGTTGGAATCGGATCGTCCTATTTGATTGACGTCAACTCGCACATAAATCGCTGGGACAACGAGACTGAGCAATGGCTTCGTTGGGGGACAACGCAACCTGAGTTCACATCGATTGCTGTGGGAATTGATCAAAAAGGCCAGGAGATTGTGTATGGTCTGGACGTTTCCCAGGTTTTGCAAGTCTCGTCGGATCAGGGAAGCACCTGGACAGCACAGAGCACAAGCGGTGTAGATGCTCTAACTCAGATAGCAGCAGGGCGGGGGTTTGTTATCGGTGTCAATGGTAACCAACGCGTCTGGTTGAGTGTCGACGATGGAAGATCCTGGACTGAGCCGAGTCCTGGCTCAAGGCTTAGTAATATTTCTGCATGTGTCACGGGCAATCAGCATGTCTGGGGGTGCAACAAAAACTCGCAAACGTACTACAGCAAAGATAAGGGACGAACTTGGACGATGGCAACCTCGCCAAACACCTTTGAATCGGTTGCATACATTGACAATCCACCCCAAGCCCTGTCACGGCCGAATTTCATCGTCTATTCGCAAAGCGACGAACTATACTACGCTTTCAAAGACGGAATGTGCGAGCCGTATGCGTCCGTTGAAGAAGCTGCATTTGGAATGGAGTATACATTCAAGATTCAGGACAAATGGCCTGCACTTGCGAATGTTAATGTCAACGCACTGCGAGACATGTTCTGGAATCCGGACAACAATCGCTACTACGCTATTCACGACAAGATTACTTCCTTCTCCCCTGACGGGAAAAACATTCAACAGCAATCATGGACCAATATCGGAATCAGAACACCGCTTGGCGAACAGTACGATCGATTCATCTACTTTCCGCCAGAGAAAAGGTGTTTCTTGTTCGACTTCTATATCACAAATGGAACCCCCAATACGTATGGAATCTACGGAATCCCCGAGCGAAGCGATCCGATCTTAGTTTCAACAATCTCATCGCCTCGTCCGAAATGGCTGCCAGCCTACTGGACGCATTTTGACAATATTTTTTACGACAATTACAGCGATCGATTTTATGCATTCCACGGAGTTGAATACACGCGTTTTCGATGGGGTGAGGCTGCCGATCCCGGGTTTCCCAAGCGTACGGATGCGTTAAACACGCCGGAATCCATTTATCAATTTACGGGTTCATCACTGAGCGTCGATGATCTCAAGCGAACACCGGCCGGAGCCAAATCGCTATTTCAGACTTCGTTGGCAACGACGACTTCCCTCGTCAAGATCGCGGACTCGGGTTCCAAAGCACTGGAATCAATTGACAAGTTGCTGGATAACTCTTCAAAGCCCGTCGGAGTTGCCTCGACGGCGATGTCCATTGCCGCAGCCGCTTCGAATCCGAACACAGCCAACGCATTGGGGGCCGCGAAGAACTTGGCCAAGAAGATTGGAAAAACCGCAGAAGTAATGGGGGCAGTCGGCACCGTCGTCGGCCTGGTCGTCGATATTGCAACGAGCTTCACGGGGGGACCGTCGGACAAAGAAGAGATTTTAAGTGCCATCGAAAAAACAAATATTGCAGTCCAAGGCGTTCAATCGAACTTGTCGAGTCATTTAGACCATATTGCCAAAGACCTGAAGTATTCGATTGCAGCTCAGGCCCTTGGAGCAGATTTATCAGAACTAAGATCGTTTTACGCGGACTACCAACGCGATGTGAGATCAAGGCCAAGAAACCCCGTCCAATCCACAATTGATGATTTCAAAGGTTTCAATATCTTATTAGATCTGCACCCCAAGATTTATCGATTCTTGTCGGCTGGACAAAACGAAACGACGCTGACGGGATCTGGAATTCTTCAGTCCGTTTATGAGAAATCGTATGGCGATATCGGTGCCATCAATGCTGTGGCGGCGGAAATCTTGCTTCTGGTTGAGAATACACTGGAGCTGGAAGGCGCTATTTCCGTTTGGCAGGGCGCCCCCAGAAACACCGCTCATCACCATACTGCCCTGGAAACATTTAAGTCGGACTGGCGGAAGTGGCAGCGATTGTGCCAAACCCAGGCCAAGCCAAACGCTAAATCACAACTCCAAGTATGGCTCAAGGACTTTAATGCAAGCGACGGAAAAAATCAGATCGCAGCCATCGTCTCTGCGCTGAATGGGAAGTATCCGTGGTACGAATGGTCAGCAATGTCGACGCAGTTCGCGGCAGCCGAGGGAAGCGGCTGGATATTAAATGAGACGATCGCCGGTAACAAATTCTTTGTCCATGCTGCTCAGAAGAACGCGGCGCTAGCTGTGTGGCCATCAACAAAACAGGCCATAGGAGCGTGGATATTGAAAGCATTTACAATACCAAGGCTGCCAAGCTCGACACAGACAAGATATGGGATTTTGGTAGTCCGGTCGGATCGCCTATTTTACAATTGGACAGCCCAGGAACGCCACAAGGGGTTTATGATCCAACCAACCAATGCAGAAGGTAAAGGCCTAATGCTTTGGTACATCCAATAGAGCACGGCCAATACGCACTATAGGCAGAACAGGCGACATGCGTCGAGTTGCGATCGGCCGGTTTTTAGGTGATGATATGGGGGTGATTTGTTTGCTTCCCATCGCTTTCCAATGTTCATCTCTATGGCCGAAATCCAGTTGGATAACGTCGATTCGATACTCACTTGTTTCAACGAACTCAACGACCCGCGTTCCCACGCTAATCGACTCCATATCTTCGGCGATCTACTCGTCATTTGTATCATGGCGGTCATTGCAGGAGCCGATGGACCGCAAGCAATCGGCATCTGGGCGGACACTAATCAAGCATGGTTGAAAAAGCATATCAAACTCCCCAACGGTATTCCGTCTCACGATACCTTGGGACGCTTGCTTGCAGCTCTCAAGCCACTCGCATTTCAGAACTGTTTCCAGGCATGGATTCAAAAGGTTGCACCGTTGGAGGAAGATGCCGCTATGAATCAGATCGCGATTGACGGTAAGGCTCTCCGACGCAGCCACGATCGGTCAAAAGGACTGGGGCCTTTGTGGTTGGTTAGCGCCTGGGCAGTCGATCGCTCGATCAGCCTTGGGCAACTCGCCACGGAAGAGAAATCTAACGAAATCACTGCGATTCCTGAACTTCTGGACAATATTGAAATCAAGGGGGCGGTGGTCACGATCGACGCTGCAGGGTGTCAGCGAGAGATTGCTAAGAAGATCATTGATGGCGAAGGCGACTTTGTTCTTGCGCTCAAGGGCAACCAGGGAAAGCTGCATGACTCGGTACGGGACTATATCACCAAGCATATGGAAAATGACTTCGCGGACATCAAGGTACGCCGCTACGTTGAGACTTTCAAAGGACACGGTCGTGTGGATGAAATCACCTACTACCATATGCGGGCTCCGAAGGAACTTGCGAACTTCGACAAATGGTCAGGATTACGCACGATAGGTGTCGCTATCCGGCAAAGTGAGAGTGGCTCAAAGTCCTCAACCGAGGTTCGATTTTTCATCGCTTCGATTGCACCGGGAGTAAAGAAGTTTGCTCGCTACGTACGCGGTCACTGGGCGGTCGAGAACACGCTTCATTGGTGCCTCGATGTGACATTCCGCGAGGATGAAAATCGAGTCCGCGAGCGAAACACTGCGAACAGTATGGCGTGGCTGAAACGCTTCGGTCTGAGCATGCTGAAGCAGCAAGACGACAAGTACAGCGTTGCGATGAGGCGACGAGTCGCTGGTTGGAACGTGGACTATCTCGCTAAAGTACTTGGAATTCCCGTGCTATAGTGTGCGTTTGCCGTGCTTCGCATCCAGTCCTATGATCACCCTGCTGGTGGTTGCTTCGAGCGCCCTGATAATGAAATCAGCAAGCTGTTAGAGCAGGTCCGATTCCTGGAACGTGCGTGATTGGTGGTGAGTGAACTCACTAGCAAGGAGAATCTATTATCGATTAACTTTCATAGCGTGTGATTGACTTTGCAATCTGGCAACGCTGCCTTCAGTTGCTGCACGCCGTCGCGAGTAACATTTGTTTTCCACACACTTAGCTCTTTTAATTTCGAGCATTTATGTAGTCCGGCGAGTCCTCTATCGGTTACATTGCACCCCCACATATGCAGGCCCGTTAAATTTGGCAATGTTGACAGGGCTAGTGCGGCCTCGTCATCGACGTTCGTATTTCCAACGTGAATAATCTGCAACGTCTTCTTCTGAGCCAAATGCTTGGCACCCTCATTTGTTAGTTTCTTGCATGAATGCAAGAGTAGATACGAAAGTCGAGGGAAGTTGGCTGCAATAGTCTCGCATCCTCGATCGGATATCCGTGTTCTTGAAACATCGAGATATTCGAGCTTTGATAGTCCCGTCAGCAGTTGCAAGCCGTGGTCGTCCAAGGGAGTTCCACCCAGTCGGAGGTCTCTAATTGTGTCGAGTTTGCAAAGCAGATCGAAATGGCGTTTCGTCATTGGCTTGCCGTGCCAATCAAAAGACTTGACGTTCCCATCATCGTCAAACGAAACCCCGTCGGCGAAAGCAAATAGAGACACCGCAATGCCATTCATGCGGGTTCCAAGCTGCTTTCCTGCGATGACGCCCCGAGCAAATGCAACCGAACGTGCTGATTCTTCACGCTGCTCTTTTCGTCGCGTGCTACCCGAAAAGATGCCTAGGTATTCATCGGTTTTCAGATCCGTAACTTGTAGCTGGGTTTGGCACGTGATGCCTTTCGCGAGCATGTCGACGGAGACAAGTACATCAGCTTGGGCTGCCTTGGCTATTTCGATATCGGGAACGTCTCGGATTTCAATCTGACGCTTGTCAGCGATCTGCTGTCGCGTCAGTTCCGTTTGTTTTTTCGACACAACGGTGAAACCATATCGGACCAATTCCGCGATCAGGTGCGCGTGTAAGAAGTTCGCGTCGTCCTCCAATGACTCGGCGTCGTTGGTCGGCTTCCATCGTGGTGGTGCAAGAACGATTCGCTTTGTCTGTTGTTCGATCTCGACTTGTCGCTTCACTGCGAAGGCGTCTACCACCTTTTGAACATCTTCGTCGGCTGGTTCTGGAAAATCGAGTTTGCTCAAGCGTTGAGAAACTACCGTCAACGGAATTGCGTCACCTAACTGCTCGCGAATGACTCCGAGGACTTCATTGGTTGTAGGGTCAACGATCGTTTCTGGATCGCTGAGCAGCACACAGCGACGGTTGGCCTCAATCCCATCCTCCGAACCACTATTAATAAAAACGCCTTTCTTCGAATTGTGGACGACGGTGGCTTCAAGGCGTCCTGTGTGCAGGATCTTGCCGAGCTTCCAGGCAGCGTACGAAGCGAACGGGATATAGGAGTCTGCGAGTACTTCGTCGATCTTATCGACTTTCGCCTTGATCGCTGACTTTTCGACGCTCACCGTGGTCGCTGCGGCGATATCAAACATCGTTATTTCGTCATCGTTCTCGTCGATGAGAGGGCCAAAATGCTTCTCATCGTTCCAAGTGTGGATCCGGACCATGTTTGGCGAGGCGGAGTTTGCATTTGCGACGAGTCCGACGCCGAAAACGAATAGGAATAACGTCGTGATTACGTGATTCTGAAATTTTGTTTTGGACATCGGCGATCTGACCTTGAAAACCTTTTGACGAAAGAAACACTGCCCCCCCCCCCATTAGAGCCAAGCAAATTCGGCTTAGCAAGTAGTCTATTTTGGACTATTCCAAGACTGACTTCACGCTTTCGCATTTCTTCCAGGCGAGTGCGATGGACAAGTCGGTTCATACCAAAGAGCACGAGATGTTTCTGCGGGTCCTTCGGAACGCTCGCGAGGTAGCCGGAATCACTCAGGTCGAGTTGGCTAAAACACTGGGGATCACGCAGTCGCATCTGAGCAAGATGGAGCGGGGAACTCACTGCGATTGTGGGGAAGAACGATGCCGGGAAGTCAACCATTCTCGACGCGCTGGAAATTTTCTTCAACAACAAGACCGTAAAAATCGACTCTGACGACGGCTGCAAAGTAGGCGACGTTGATCAGAAGAAAATTCGCATCGGCTGTGTTTTCGCGGACCTCCCCGACAAGATTGTGTTGGATGCCCTCACGAGCACGACTTTCGCAAGTGAAGAATTGCTGAACTCCGACGGAGAACTTGAGATTCACAAGACGTACGATTGTTCGCTGAAGACACCGAAAGTTCGCATGACGATTCGTGCGGAACATCGCCTCTTGGACGATGGAAAGTGCCTTTTGTCACTGACCAATGCTGAATTGAAAAAGCTGGTAAGAGATTCCGGCGAGACAGTCTCAGACAACAAGCAGAATCCGCTTCTCCGGACTGCGATCCGCAAAGGGCTACAGAGTGCGAAGGTTGCTGTGGAATTGCCAATGGATGAGAAAAACGCAAAACCGATCTTCACGCAGATTGAGAAAATCCTACCTGTTTTTGCGTTATTTCAGTCTGACCGCCCAAGCACTGACTCCGATACAGAAGTCCAAGATCCGATGAAAGCCGCAATCGATATCGCACTCAAAGCCGCTTCTGCCGAACTAGACAAGGCTCAAAAAATTGTCATCGAAGAAGTCCGGGATGTGATTCAGCGAACGCTGGATAAACTTCAGGAGATGGCTCCCGATCTCGCTAGTGAACTACAACCTCGCATCGATGCTCCGAAGTGGAAGAGTGCATTTTCGGTCAAGCTGGACTCCGACAACGGAGTCCCGCTCAACAAACGAGGGAGTGGAGTAAGGCGTCTAATATTGTTAAACTTTTTCCGGGCAGAGGCGGAGCGGCGCCAGTCGAACGCGGATACGGAATCGATCATCTTTGCCGTTGAAGAACCGGAAACTTCGCAGCATCCAAGCAACCAACGCCTGCTCATTGATGCGTTCAAAATGCTTGCGGACTCCGGGAATGCTCAAGTGTTGCTGACTACACATGTTCCTGGGCTAGCCGGATTGGTTCCGGTGTCTTCATTACGCTTTGTTGACAGAGACGCAAGTGGCAAACGAACCGTAGTGGCTGCATCACCGGAAGACGACGACATGCTTTGCCGAATTGCAGAGACACTCGGCGTAATTCCGGATAGTCGTGTACAGGTCCTCTGCTGTGTGGAAGGACCAAACGATGTCCATTTCTGCTGGAACATTACACGGATTCTTTCGAGTTTTGACGAACGTATCCGCGACCTTTCAACCGACAAATCTGTCGCATTTGTTCCTCTTGGCGGACGCTCCTTGGAACAATGGGTCGAGTACCACTATTTATCGGGGCTCAACCGGCCCGAGTTTCACCTGTACGATGGTGACTACGTTGATGATGCCAAGGTCGGCACTGCGATTAGCGATGTCAACGCACGTACAGATGGCTCCGTAGCCATGACACTGAAACGGAGGGCGGCAGAAAGTTACATCCATCCTCGCGCGATCGAACGTTGCTTTGGCGTCGCGGTGGAGTGGCAGGCGGACGACTGCGTTCCAACGGCTGTTGTGGCGAGGCTGCATGAGACGAACTCGAAGATTCCTCTCAGTGGCGGTAGAATGGCTAGGCCACACAAGAATGTCGTTAAACGGATGCTCAACAACGAAACGGCTGCTTTGATGACCGAAGAAGAACTGAAACAGGTTGATCCCGAGCAAGAGTTGGCAGAGGTTTTTTCAAAGCTCTGTGCGATGATCTCCGGCGGGCAAGCCTGATGGTAGCTTGGTCGGAACGCAATAAAGGCATGTACTCGCTTTCCGGAAAAACGATGCTCGCCAAACGCATCCCGACGGTTTTGCCGCAGTTGCTACCCGCCGAGTCGATCGAGACGACACGTATCTACAGCGCCGTCGGTCAACTGCCCTCGAAACAACCGTTGCTGGCCAAACGGCCCTTCCGTTGCCCACATCATACGATCAGTGACGCGGGACTGGTCGGTGGTGGCAGTCCACCGTCGCCCGGTGAAATCAGCAAGGCTCACAATGGGATCTTGTTCCTCGACGAGTTACCCGAGTTCAATCGCAAGACGCTCGAGGTGATGCGGCAACCGCTCGAAGACGGCGTCGTGACGATCTCACGGGCTCTGCGGAGCACTACTTTTCCCGCCGATTTCATGCTGATCGCGGCGGCGAACCCCTGCCCCTGCGGATATCGCAGCGACCCCCGGCGAAGTTGCAATTGCACGCCGCCCCAGATCGAGCGGTATATGGGCAAAATCTCCGGTCCACTGCTTGATCGCATCGACATTCACATCGAAGTTCCCGCAGTCCCGTTTGAAGAACTCTCCGCGAAGACCACGACGACCGAGAGCAGTGCGATGATGCGTGAGAACGTTGTCCGCGCTCGCGTCGCACAGAGTGAACGGTTCCAAAACAGCCCGGTGCGTTACAACGCTCAAATGACCAGCCGGCAAGTCCGTCAGTACTGCGAGCTCAACACCGCGAGCAAACAGTTACTACGTGTCGGCGTCGAATCCCTTGGGCTCTCCGCCCGCGCCCATGATCCCCGAACGTCAGAAACGCCTAAACAGCGACTGATTCTAGAGGCGAATGGGCGGCGTACAGCGACAGGTTTTCAGGCTTCGCACCAGTCACCACGAAGTACCGTTGCGTCGGATGAGCCGGTATACTGAAGCAAGATTATCGATGTGTCGGCGCATTCAGGGACTGCGCTGACAATGAGCTGCGTCGACCGGACAGCTCAAGTTCGATCGAGCGTACTTTTCTTCTGTGGATACCGAGGCACTCATGCTGGCACGACTGAAGACATTCACGTTGTTGGGCATTGAAGCGATGCCGGTCGATGTGGAGGTCGACATCTCGCCCGCCGCGATGCCGAAGACCATTCTGGTCGGACTGCCCGACACGGCCGTCAAAGAATCGACGCACCGCGTCGAACGAGCCATTTCCAACAGCGGTTTTATTCGTCCCACCGATCGTATCGTGGTCAACCTAGCTCCCGGCGATTTGCCCAAGCAGGCACCCTCGTTTGATCTGCCGATCGCACTGGGCGTGCTCGCCGGCAGCGGGCAACTCGATGCCGAACGGATCGAAGACTACGCCGTCGTCGGCGAACTCGCGCTCGAGGGCATCACACGCCCCATCAAAGGCGTGTTGTCGATCGCCATCGAAGCTGCCAAAGACAAATCACTCAAAGGTTTGATCGTCCCCTCGGAGAACGCACCCGAGGCCGCCGTCGTGGAAGACCTCGAAGTGATTGCGGTCGATTCTCTGGCGCAGTGCGTGGCCTTCCTGGCCGGTGAGATCGAGATCCCCGCGGTCCCGAGTCGTCTCGAAGAAATATTTGAAGAGTTCAGCGAATACGATGTCGACTTCGCCGACGTACGAGGCCAAGAACTCGCCAAGCGAGCGATGACCTTGGCCGCCGCCGGCAGACACAATTTATTAATGATCGGTCCACCGGGCAGTGGAAAAACGATGCTCGCCAAACGCATCCCGACGATTTTGCCGCAGTTGCTACCCGCCGAGTCGATCGAGACGACACGTATCTACAGCGCCGTCGGTCAACTGCCCTCGAAACAACCGTTGCTGGCCAAACGGCCCTTCCGTTGTCCACATCATACGATCAGTGACGCGGGACTGGTCGGTGGTGGCAGTCCACCGTCGCCCGGTGAAATCAGCAAAGCTCACAATGGGATCTTGTTCCTCGACGAGTTACCCGAGTTCAATCGCAAGACGCTCGAGGTGATGCGGCAACCGCTCGAAGACGGCGTCGTGACGATCTCACGGGCTCTGCGGAGCACTACTTTTCCCGCCGATTTCATGCTGATCGCGGCGGCGAACCCCTGCCCCTGCGGATATCGCAGCGACCCCCGGCGAAGTTGCAATTGCACGCCGCCCCAAATCGAGCGGTATATGGGCAAAATTTCCGGTCCACTGCTTGATCGCATCGACATTCACATCGAAGTTCCCGCAGTCCCGTTTGAAGAACTCTCCGCGAAGACCACGACGACCGAGAGCAGTGCGATGATGCGTGAGAACGTTGTCCGCGCTCGCGTCGCACAGAGTGAACGGTTCCAAAACAGCCCGGTGCGTTACAACGCTCAAATGACCAGCCGGCAGGTCCGTCAGTACTGCGAGCTCAACACCGCGAGCAAACAGTTACTACGTGTCGGCGTCGAATCCCTTGGGCTCTCCGCCCGCGCCCACGACAAAATTCTCCGCGTCGCGAGAACGATCGCCGATATCGCCGCGAGCGACAAGATCGAAGAAGAACATCTCGCCGAGGCGATCAGCTACCGTAACCTCGACGCCGACCTGTGGGTGTAGCCTGCCGCTACACCGACCACTTCTTCTGATGCAGCAACACTCCTGCTAAGTCGACGATGCGGATATCCAGTTCAGCGGCATCGTCGTTCTGCTCCACGTCGATGATGGTGAGAGTGGCCGTTTTTGGGCTGGGACCACCACCAACAAATTGCAGGACAGGCATTTCTTCGGTCGGACCGTCGAGGCGATCGGCGTGCATGTGTCCCGAAAGGACCGCTTGGAAGCCCGCATCCTTGAGCGTTGGCAACCACAGCTTGGCGCCGAAACCACTGTAGTACGCATAACCTTCGAGCGAGGTGCCGTCGTTGTGACCTGGCAATCCGCGCAGTGGAATGTGACTGGTCGCTACCTTGAAGGGTGCTGCTGCGATTTCAGGTTGGGTGACGATGTGTCTTAACCATGCGGCTTGCTGCTCACGATACGGCTCATACGCCGCCGTCCCAGCGAACACGGGATGGCGATCGGGTTTATCTTCGCCACTGTCGAGCGTGACCAGGGCGAGCGGACCGAGTCGCAACGCTTGATTGTACGGTAGCGATTGTGATTCGGGACAGCCAGCGAACGATTTCGTGGCTTCTCTCGCTCGTTCTCCGCGCACGTCGTGGTTGCCGTTGGAGAACAGCAGCGGTCGGGTGCTCGCCCAACTCAGTGTGTGATCCTTGCCTGGATTGAGCAAAAGTTGCTCGGTCGCCTTTGTTTTGTGGAAGTCGTTGCAGGTATCACCGTTCCAGATCAAAAGATCAGGATCGAGTTTCTCTATTTCGTCATGCAGTTTGACGATGGTGGGGAGATTCTCGTGCGTGTCGTTGATGGACACCACACGTAGCTTCTTAGCGGCTGGATTGGGCAGGCGGAGCGCGTACGTCGATGTCGATTGAGGCTCGCCCCGTTGCAGTTTATATGCCGTCACATATCGGAGCGGTTGCACGACGACACGATAAAAAACAGGTCGGTCGGTCGGCAGGTCGTCGGCATGATTGACGCGAATGTGGAGTGCTTGGTCGTCGGCTTGGATCAAACCATGGTGACTGGCGATGGCCGTAAACTTCAAGTCCTCTGGGGCGAAACCGTACTCCACCCAGGCTGTCGCCAATCCACTGACAGCAATACTGACGCCGAAGCTTTTGGGACGCGGATTTTGAACAACCGGAGGGCTGGCGATCCGGTTTTCGTCGCCCGCAGGTGAGTCTTGCGACTGCGCTGCTTGCGGAGACGTCACCGCAGAGATCGCGAGCGCACTGGCGGGAATGACGCCTAGAAATTGACGGCGATCGAACATGATAGGGTGGCTCTTTGGATTGGATGTTCGGTGGGGCGGCTCTCGAGCGGCCTCACGCCCGAACGGGTTTTCAGGTGTCGCATGGCACGCTCGACCATTATAGCCCACCAGACGCCTCTGAGAGAGCGAGGCCGATCCCCAGGAAATACGAGGAAATACGCATCCCTGAGTCTTCCCTACGAAGCGAGGGGCGAGGGGCGAGGGGAGAGGGGCGGTTGATTGAATGAGCCGAGTCACGCAAGCCGCCGGGTGCCATGCATTGCCCGCTGCCTTGCCGCACTCGACTCACAAAACGAAACCGTCGAAATAGGGCTGGACGGGATGGAATCGCTCTTGGCATCCGGTGTCGTGTATAACTGTCGGTCTGACAATCCAATTTCGACGCGACCACGGCCGACCCGCTTATGAAACTGATCTCTCTGACCTGCAATCACTGCGGCGCGCCGTTGGACGTTCCCAAGTCGGCGAAGTTCGTGACTTGCGCGTACTGCAGCGCCCGATTGGCGATTCATCATACTGGAAGCACCTATTCGACCGAGCTGCTCGAAGAGATCAAGCAAACCACCGAGACCCTCGTTCGGGACGTGGAGAAACTCAAGGGAAATTCCGAGCTCGACCGACTCGATCGGCAGTGGGATCGGGAGCGGAGTCAGTTGATTTCCACCAATAAGAACGGGATGCAGAGTGTGCCGTCGAAGGGACCGATCATGTTGGGGACGGGGAGCGTCGCATTATTCGGAGTTTTCTGGACCGTCCTTGCCGGCAGTATCTTTCCCCCCATGGCGCTATTCGGCATTCTGTTTATCGTGATGGCCATCGGGAGCGGGGTCTATGGATGCAAGAAGGCTGAGCAATACGACCGGGCCAAGCAGCGGTATCACGAGCAACGTCGTGAATTGATTGCCGAGCGAAATCGAGAGGGCTAGGATTCAGGCTGGCCACCATCCCCGTCCCAGCGATCGCAAGATCGAGGATACCACGGGCTGCACAATCAACCTCAGTCGAGGTTGAAAATTATCGACAAACTCTGGGATGCTCTGAATTCATGCTATTTATTGGGCGATCGCGTCGATGATTTCAAGCCGGGAAACGGAGTTTCGTCAACGGCGGGTTGCTGCCAATGATCTCACCTGAATCGGATACCTTCAAATAATAGGACGATAAAATGTGGACACGCATGGATAATGCGAAGTCCCCGATCGGCTCCAACTTCTCCCAAATGTTGACTCGATAGTTGCCGTTGTGGTGCTGACACACCTCCACACGATGCAGACGCGGTGGCCTGCCGATTTTCTCCAGCACCTGCGATTTGATCTTTTCCGTGTGGTCTGATAACGCCACGGAGGCATCTTTCATCGGGGCTGCTTGATCGTCTTTTGCCATTATTTCCTCGGCCACTAGAAGGTGATGAGACACTGAACTGTATCGTAACTGAGTCCGGTTCGATACGAGCGCGCGGTGGAGAACACGGCAGCAATGGGCGAACACCCCCCATTCGTTGCGATCGGTTGAGCGGATACTTCCCCAATTTCACCACGCGAGCTCTGCCTACCAAGCGTGCGTGCACGCAGAATCCCAGAATCATCCGACGGAAGCGTGCGCCGGAGGTTTGGAAGGTATGTCTGAAGTATCCAATGGTTTTTGTGGGATTGGATTGACAGCGTTAGCAACGTGAGATCAATAACTGGCGTAGTGGATCTTGTTAAAGATCCATCCAGAACAGGATCTTTAACAAGATCCACTACGGTAAACCCGTCACTTATTGTTCCTGGTGTCCTCTTAGACTGGGCCTGCCGGGAAAATCGGAGCGAAGCTCTGCAGAGGTGCGGGCTTGGCAAGGGATATCCCGGTCGATGGTACGCCAAGGGTGTTGCCAGTCCCTACCGAACATTCGTTCGGCAGGGACGCTTCTTTGAAAACAGATTGGATACTGGAGCGATGCCTTCAAAAAACCTTCCACTGGACTCCCGCGCACCCTGCCGTCGGATGAGCCGAATCCCAGCGTCCCACGACCGCGGGCTACTCATTGCCCAGCAACTTCAATGTTCGGTCGTCAGCATTTTCCGTTGGTGGAGAAACTTCAACGCGTTGTTCGAGAACTTTTCCATTGAAGTGATTGGGCGATGCATAGTCGCCCGCCGATGTTTGTTTATCGAACCCAACACTGAGCGAGTCGACCGGCTGAACGGGAATCAAGCCGGGCGATGGCCCTGTGAGGGGCGCCCCGTCGTTGACCGATAGAGTCATCCTGCCAGCGGACAGTGTCGCCTGCAGCTTAATCGTACCGGTTGCCTTTTTGCTAGCGACAATTCGCGTGACCTCGCCTCTCACTCGCACATCAAATGCCGGTGTGCCATCAATGAAGTGCAGCGCGTAGCCATGCTCCTGGCCACCCTGGGCAACGACGACCCCGTGGGGCAGGTCTGCTTCGACTTTCGCAGTCACCGAGAGTGCTTGTTTGGCAATCCGAGGCGATGGGATATCGCTCGTTCCAGACGCGGTACGATCAGATGATGATTCGTACGGACGCCAAGTGACGCCCACGCGAGTCGCCCATGCTTCCCAACTGGCGACCATCGAAGCTAAACGCTTCGGATGCTTTGCCGCCAAGTCATTCAGTTCACAACGATCTTCAGCAAGGTGATAGAGTTCCCACTGCAAGGGTTCAGGCATTCGCTTGGAATAGATGATTTTCCAGTCGCCATCGCGTAGTGCATGAGCTGCTTGATGATCGAAGCCAATGGTACGGCTGGCCAAGCTTTGGCCCCTCATCGCTGGGAGTAAACTTTTACCTTCCACCGGTTGAATCTCGTTGCCACCGAACTGTTTCGGGTATTCCGCGCCGGTCGCTTCGATCAAAGTCGGCAGCACATCCATCATGTGCGCGGGCTCGCGTACCCAGTCCTCTTGTTTGCCGATGCCCTCAGGCCAATGAGCAATGAACGGGGTACTGATGCCACCTTCATGAGTGAAGTGCTTGTACATGCGAAACGGCGTATTGCCAAGATTCGCCCATGCGCTTCCGTAGGACTGATGCGTACCTCGCCCGCCGGTGTCGCGAAGGTCGTCGCCCGTTCGCAGGATCGTTTCCCCAAGACGAGACCGACCATCAAATCCGAACGGTCCCCATTCGTAGCAAGCTCCGTTGTCGCTCAGGAACACAATCAACGTGTTTTCAAAATCGCCGGTCTCCTTCAAGTGGTCCGTGATTTGACCGACGCCCGTGTCGACGCCTTCCACCATCGCCGCGAACACCGCCATGCGACGAGCCAAGTCGCGTTGACGATCCGAGTCCAGTGAATCCCACGCCGGATTCTGCTGTCCCGAAAAATGGTTGGCGATGTCATCGCGATCAACGGGCACCATCTCACGCGGCGACAGCCTCCAACGCTTCCCATCGATCAAACCAAGCTTCTGCATGCGTGCAAAGCGTTCCTCTCGCAGCACATCCCAGCCACGCAGGTAGGTCTCTTCATACTTGTCGGCTCGCTCGGGCGGAGCCTGCACCGGGAAGTGCGGCGACGAATGGCCGAGGAACAGGAACCACGGTTTGTCCGTCTTCTGCCCCTGCTTGATAAATTCGATCGCGTAGTCGTTAAAGACATCGGTCGCATAGAACTCATCGGCCGGCGGATCAATTTCCTTGGCTTTCCCTTCGGGCAGTCGGGTGTAGTAGCTCGCATCATATTGATCGTGCGAGTGATCGAACGTGTAGCCGTAGAAGTCGTCAAAGCCGCGTTGGATCGGACCTGTTTCGTTGTGAAGATGCCATTTGCCAACGTAATAGCAACCGTAACCAGCGGGCTTGAGCACTTCCGCCATCGTCACGCAATCATCACGAAGTCGACCCAAATAGCCCGCCCCACGACTCGAATCCGGCTTGTTTGTCGTGAAATCACCGATGCCCGCCTGAGTCGGATACAGCCCCGTCATGAGCGACGCACGACTCGGGCAACATCGCGCCGAGTTGTAGAGCTGGGTCAGCCTCACACCGCCACCTGCCAACGAGTCAATGTTGGGCGTATTGATCTCACCGCCATAGCAGCCGAGGTCGGAATAGCCCAAATCGTCAGCCAAAATCACGATGACGTTCGGCCGCTCCTGAGATCTCGCATCGACGGCGAAAATGGTCGCCCCAAATACAAGCGAGAGGCAAATTTTAAAGAGAGACATCACGCAACCTTATTGGTTTCGACAAATGGGAAGTTGTTATTCTACTTCCGTTCACAAAGCAATTGAATGAGTCGGTCCGCAGACCGGCCACCCATCGTCCTGACACGCCCGGTTACTGACGAAGCGGAAAACGGATCGACGATGCTCAAGAGACCGCTTCGTCGTCTTCTTTGGAGTCGCGTTTGAGTTCCATGACACGTTGATTGTAGGCTGCGATCGTTTCGCGACGACGCAGCATGCCCAGCAACACGCCGGGGTGCTCTGGATTGATGACCGGCAGTTTGTCGAGATCGTGAGAGGTGAACCGGAGCAGGGCAGTGTTCAGATCGTCGTCGGGGGCGACGGACACAAACTTGTCGATCATGATATCTCGCGCGACCGCGAGCTTCCAAAGGCTCTCATCGTAGAGGTACCCGCGCACGTCATCATCACAGAAAATCCCTACCATTTTATCATCGCTATTGACTACTGGGAAATAGTTTTGGCTGCTATAGGCCAGATGATGCACGATGTCTTCGACGGTCATGCCCTCGGGAATCTTGGTGATTTTGCGATCGGGGTTGAAAATATCTTTGACCTGCAAACCTTCCAAGACATCGATAATGAAATCGCCGCGGTGGGCCATCGAATCCATCCGCGTGGGGACTTGCTTTTGATACAAATGGAATCGATTGCTCATCACAAAGGTGGAGGTGGTCACGAGCATGGTGGGCACCAGCAGCCCAAAGTCACCGGTGAGGGCGCGCACCATGATGATGGTCGAAATCGGGGCGCGGGCGATGCCAGAGAAAAAGCCCGCCATACCAACGACCGCAAACGTTTCGGGTTCGGACACGAGATTCGGGAAAAACTGTTGCATGGTCAGACCCACTGCCGCGCCCGTACAACCGCCAATGACCATCGATGGCCCGAACACGCCTGCGGAGCCGCCCGAACCGATCGTCAACGACGTCGTCACAATTTTCATCAGAGCGACCACCATCAACAGTGGAATGCCGAGACTCGTCGCACCGGTCAGAGCAATTTGCAGGGTGCCGTACCCTGTCCCCAACACGCCCAGAATCGCGGGCTGGTCTACGAAAATCTGCAGCAATGCGATTCCGAGTAAACCGGCGAGTGCGGCCCCGATTGCGGGACGAAAGTGGGGGATGACGGGAAGTTTGTGAAACAGTTTTTGCGTGCCGTAAAACGTCCGCACATAGAGACCACCGACGAGCACAAGCACAACGGCCAATACGAGGTAGGCGAGCAGTTCCAATGGCGAATCGAACCGGTGCTGGAGTCCGTCACCAAAGATTGGAACAAAGCGGCTATCAGCGGGGAGTGACTGCACATAAACGCTGTAGGCAACGATCGATGCGGCGGCGCCAGGGACGATAACGTCCGCCTCCAAATCCGCGTCGCTGTACAGAATTTCGCCGGCGAACACAGCACCCGCCAAGGGAGCACGAAAGATCGCGCCGATCCCCGCGCCCATTCCGGCCGCCAACATAATCCGCCGCTCGCGAGCAGAGAGTTTCAGCTTCGTCCCGAGCCACGCCCCAAATCCGGAACCAATTTGCGCAATGGGACCTTCACGACCGCCCGACCCGCCTGTCCCCAGCGTGATCGCCGAGGCAATCGTTTTGACAATCGGAACGATCGCACGCACACGGCCCCGCTTATTATGAAACGCGTCAATCGCGGCGTCCGTACCATGCCCTTCCGCTTCGGGAGCGAACTGGAAGACGATGATGCCAGAAACCAAACCACCCAACGTCATGATGCCGACCAGGATCCAGGGCGACAACGACTGCGTCACATGAGCATAGCGAGCATGCTCGCCAGCAGCTTCGAGGGGCGTGTATCCTGCAAACTGTGTCAGGGTGTACCGCGTCACGGTCTGGCCGAGAACGTCAAAGACAATCGCACCGAGTCCCGCAACAACCCCCACCAACGATGCCAAAAGGATCCATTTTCCAAGCGAATGGAGTTCGTTGTGTTTGAACAGTTGGCGAACGCGGTCCACGGGAAGAAATGCTTTTGGGTTGCGGGTTGTCGAAGATCGAGCACAATCTCGCCAACAGCCTAACAGCATCTCGATCGCCTGCTATCCGGGGATCCCCAGTTGGCGTTTCAATTCGCTTGGAATGCCGATGTCGATGATCTCAATTTCCCCCGTCACTGAGACGGCCTCGGGATGCCTCATTCCGGTCTTTGGAGCGACAAATGTCAACGTCAAATCCGCCTGGAAAGTGGGCTCGGCTGGCTCTCCCGTATCGCCGTCCAAGCCCGAGGGCACGTCGATCGCAACGCGTCGAAGTCGGGCGTTCTGATTGGCGGCACGGATCGCCTCGGCAAACGGACTCCGGGGTGCTCCGTGAGACCCCGTCCCCAACATGCAGTCGACAATCATGCCGTCATGCCCCGCAATGGCTGAAACGACCCCAGCGGCGTTGGGCTCCGTGATGACGACCCCCGCAGCAACCGCGTCGTCATGACTGACTTTCGCGTCTCCAGACAGTTGACGGGTCCGCGCCAACGAAACGATGACCACCGACCGGCCCACCTCGGCAAGGCATTTCGCGATGACGTAGCCGTCGCCGCCATTGTTACCCGCCCCCGTCAAAATCATCGTGGTGGGCGCGGACTCGGGGAGTTCCCGCAGCAAGCGCTCGGCACAGGCTCGCCCTGCATTTCGCATTAGCTCGATACCGGCGACGTGGAACTGCTCCATCGCCAAACGATCGACTTCTCGCGACTGCGCGACCGAGAACGTGGGCCAGTTCAAATCATGGGCGTCGGCAAGGGGAATCGAAGACGATGAAGTCATGGCGATGGTTTACCTTCACGGTTGTAGGTATCGGAGCACTGACCTGCTCGGGGGATAGGCTGCTCGGGGCTATATTTTCGAAGGTAATCCTTGAGGCGGAGTTTTTTGCGAGCGCTGTCACTGGTCATGTACCGAACACTCCCAAAAACGGGCCGCTGAGGCCCCCACGCCCGATCCGTCCGGCCGAGCACCCACAGCATACCGCAATAGGAGTTGGGGTCCCGACCATCGAGCCCATATCGGTTGTTCAAATGGATCATCACATCGAGTGCTTCCTGCGGTGAGCGGGTCCAGTGCAAGATTTTTTTCCCCCACAGCATACGCATGTAGTTGTGCATCATACCGGTACGCACAATCTCCGTCTGAGCCGCATTCCAAAGCTCGTCGTGCGTGCGAGCGTTCTCAAACTCCTCGAGGGTGTATCGATAGGGCCGTTCGTCGGCGGCGTGCTCCCGCAATGTTTTCTGCGCCCAGTTGGGTAGCGATGCGAGCGTGTCGTAGGTCTCCGGGTTCATGAACGACCAATTGAACCCAATTTCACGCCACGTCAGTACTTGATCGAGAAAGCCCTCGGCGGACTTGCTGACATTCCAAAAACCATGGTTCTTGCCGTTGGGTTGGGATGCTTGCTCGGCGGTCCACCCCTCATGCTCGAACAGTTTCAGTACCATCTCATGGGCCGAGAGATGCCCAAAATGAAGGTGCGGGCTGAGCCCGGACGTGGCGTGCTCGTCGGGTTGGTTGCGGTCGTCATCATACCGCTCGAGCTTCCTATCGAGAAAATCCTGCAACCGTCGCGCCGCCTCGGCGCTGCCCCCCGGACAAACGAGCGACGGCGGGACGCTGTGATCAATCGGCAACCGTGCGATTCCATCACCTTCGAGCAAATCATCAAGATCGGCAGCAGGCCACCGTTTGAGAATTTTGTCCTCAATCAAATTCGAACTTGAGCGGGGTAGGGCAGGGCAGGGCAGGGGAGTCGCCGCAGGGGTTCGCTGCAGTTCGTCAAGCACGTTCTTTTGCATGTACCTGCGATAGCTGTGTGCGACCGTATAGGTTTTCTCAGCCCGACGCAGTGGCAAGATACCATTCCCATCAACGAGTTCCAATCTCGCGGGAATGCGTTCTTTCACCGCATCAATCATCGTCGGCAGAAAGAAACACGGAAACTCATCGGTGACCACCGTGCAAGCACGCCTTGCCAAACGATGCAACAGCGGCGATGCATCGCCCGCTCTCGGTTCGACGTAGGGATAGTAGTTCACGCCGAGTTCTTGGGCAGCGGCAGCATTGTCTCGCATGCCCTCGATCACAAATCGGTGCAGTCGATCGCTCGCCCATCGATATCGAATCCGCAGCGGTTCGAAAATCAACAATGGACGTTGAAACTCGATCGCCCGCTCGATTGCATAGTCGAGAGCAAAGTTGTACTGCAACCTACGCTGAGCGATCATCCAGTACAGCACGTAATCACCATCGCCACGTAGCGGGTGGTCGTTCGCGGCAGTGAGGCGATGGAGCAGGTCAGTGGTCATGCGAGCAGCGGGATCAAGACGGTCTCCCCGCTCCGATACGAAGATCGCCGAGCGTGGGAATGGGAGCTGAAGTTGCGAACGAGTGCGACAATCGGACTTGCCGACTTGACTGAACCCTTCAATGTATAGGCGGCGTATTCCACTTGACCACCTCCACAATCACCTACAATGCCAACATTCATTCCAATCCACTGACCCCCCTCCCAACTCAGGTACATCATGCGAATTGGCGTTCCAACCGAGATCAAGTCCGATGAATACCGCATTGCGATGCTGCCCGTCGGTGCCGAGGTACTCACCGCGAAGGGGCATGAGGTGCTAATCCAGTCCGGAGCGGGTGCGGGATCGGGGATGACGGACGAAGACTATCAAGTCGCGGGGGCAACGATTGTCGAGACGGCTGCGGAGCTGTTCGCCGCCGCCGACATGATCGTGAAAGTCAAGGAACCGCTACCGTCCGAATATGAATTGATTCATCCCGAACAGATTCTTTTTACGTTCTTTCACTTTGCCGCCAGTCGACCGTTGACTGACGCGATGGTCGCGTCGGGCGCATCTTGCTACGCCTACGAAACTCTGCGGGACAGCAAGGACCGATTGCCGTTGCTGACACCGATGAGTGAAGTGGCGGGACGCATGAGCATTCAAGAGGGCGCCAAGTATCTCGAAAAACCTCAGATGGGACGTGGGATCTTGCTCGGAGGTGTACCGGGCGTTGCACCGGCACACATCACGATCCTCGGTGGCGGCGTCGTGGGTGCCAATGCGGCCCGAATCGCCGCGGGCTTTCAAGCCAACGTATCCATCCTCGATGTGAATCTCGATCGACTGCGATTTCTCGATGAGATCATGCCCGCCAATGTCAATGTGCTCTTCAGCGATCGACACACCATTCTAGACGAAATCCAGCGTGCTGATTTGGTGGTCGGTGCCGTCCTGATCCCGGGAGCGAAAGCACCCCTGCTCGTTCACGCGGCAGACTTGAAACTCATGAAAGCCGGCAGCGTGATCATTGACGTCGCGGTGGATCAAGGTGGATGCATCGAAACAAGCCGTCCCACCACGCACCAGCAACCGACGTTTATCATCGATGATGTCGTTCACTATTGCGTCGCCAATATGCCTGGCGCGGTCGGCCGCACGAGCACGTACGCACTCTGCAACGCAACGCTTCCCTACGTTGTGCGCCTGGCCGGGCAAGGCAACACGTCGGAACCCAATGATCCGGAGTTGGCCTCGGCGCTGAACATCCACCACGGCGAGATCATGAACCAAGCGGTCGCCGACGCGTTCAGCCACAGTTGAATTCGCAACCCGTCGGTTTCATTTGGGGGCGACGTTTCCCTGAGTGCAGAAGGCACGGCAGCGTTTGAGCCCGGGGCGTCCGCCCTGCGGACCACCCACTGTTTAGAAACGAGCGGTAAATACTGTCTGATATTGTGGCCGAACGCTCCGCGGTCAGCCATTCCGACCGCGGAGCGTTCGGCCACTTTTCTCCCGCTCGTTCCTTATGATCCCCAGACGAGAGATTGCCGTCGCTCGGCGACTCTCACCCCACGGTCGCTGATTGCGAGGGGCATCAGTATTTCATCGTGGCACCGACGTTGAAACCGGCGAAGAACACGTCATCGCTAGCCTTCGTTCCACGAAACGTCGTGCCGAGACCGACGACCGTGGGGATCTGATCAGCCGCCGTAGCGACTTTGCTGAGGTACCACAGTTCGCCACCGCCATGGATCGAGAACATGTCATTGATGTGATACTGCAGTCCGCCACCGAACTCAAACATCGCGGCCAAGCCGTCGTGGTTGTCACGGCCCCCGTAGCGAGAAACATTCACTGCCGGATTGCCCGATGTGCTCACCGAGTTGTTCACGTACGCCGTCGATTCCGCATTATTGTAGTAGCCCCCAGCGCGACCTCGGAAATATGCCGCGGCCGAACGGCAGACGGGAGTGAAGATATCGCCACCGATCTGCAACCCGAACATGTTGTTTCTTGCTTGGGAATAGATCGAGCCACTCTCCCGTGAGGGTGCCATCACGCTGCTCGGTGCGTTCGTGGTCGAGCCGCTGTAGTCGTATTGCTCGTCAAAGCGAATATAGCGTGCACCGAATAACAGCTTTGCAATGTCCCAGGCCATCGACGTCTTGCTGGCTTCGACACTCCAGTAATTCGACTCGTAGCGTTGGAACTGAACGCTATCGGGTGCAATCGCTGGATCGGTCGGACCGTCGAAGAGTCGAAAGATATTGTCGCCCGATTCGGTATCGCCCAGCAGCGTTTCACCATAGAGCCCCGTTGCCGTACGGCTGGTCTCAAAGTTCAGCGGCCCGACGAAGCTTGCTTCGAATCCGGTAACGCAGTCCGGCGAGGTGCCAATCGTGATGCGTGGGGCGACCTCAAAGCCAGGATCGTCCAGGACGAGTCCGAGACTTCCCGAGCGGGTGAAGCGATCCAGTCCGTCGCGCTGCATGTAGACGGCTTCGACGCGTCCGTACCAGAACGGATTGCAGGTCGCACATCCGTCATTGCAGTTATTCCGACGGCCACCGAAGAAACCACCACCGTTCATCCCACCCGTGGAGCAGGACGAACCGCCGGCACACTGACCGCTGCCACACGAGCCCGCTGAAAGTTGGCTGCCGTGAACGAGCGGAAAGTTCTGATCGAACTCCGACACGATCGTCTCATTGCTGGACGTCTCGAACACGCTCCCCATCTCTGAAGCAGGGACGACCTCGAAGGACTGCCCCTCGTGCTGCAGGGTTCTGGGCTGCTGAGCATCCGCGATGCTCCCGCTCAGTGACCATGCGAGCGTAGCAATACCCGCCGCCATGCCCAAGCTGGAGCAACGAATCGACTCACCGACGTGCTTGGTGGTGAGTGGAAGCAAGGGAATGTTCATGATCGAACCTCAAGACATGTTTTGACGGCCGGTTGGCCGACAACGTACGAACGATGGGTAATGTTTTACGGCGGTTAGCGAATGACCAATTGGTCATCCACTGGGATCAGGTATTGGCTGCGGATCATGCGAATGATCTCGGTGGCCTGTTGACGGTCGCTGCAGTTGCCCTTCACGACAAAACGGTTATCCGCGTTCGCCAACACAACGTGGGCGTCTGGATAGCGGTCCCGGATCGCTCTCATCATGAGCGAGGCGGAGTTCGGTGCACTCGTGACATGGTTCCGCGTGGCATGGTTCCGCGTGACATGGTTCCGCGCCGGGGCCGCCGCTTGGACAGGCCGCACGAATCCTGCAGGTTTCGCCTGCACGACGCTCATCGAGTGCATCGTGCTTAAACGATTCACCTGCGCTACCGAGATCGTCCGCGGGGCCGAGATCGTCCGCGGGGCCGAAACCTCGACACGCTGCCGGCGTTGATCCATGTGTTTCCCAGCGACCGGCTCGGTTGTCCCAGCCGCCACCCACTGTCGATTCGGAACCGGCAACGGTGGCAAACTCGCGATCTCTTCAGCTTCATTGCTGGAAGCAGCCGCGGCGTCACTGAGTGAAAACAAAATCGCTTGCTTCACTTCAATCTCCGCCTCGCTTTCGAGCGATTGCACGAGCAGACTCGCTGGCATGTCGCTCGCCGGTGCGGTGGGTGCTGCTACTGCCGGTGTCGTCAGTGCTGCCGGTGTCGCCGGTGCTGCCGGTGTCGTCAGTGCCACCGTTTTCGCGGGCGGGCCGTCGAAAGTGGGCTCGAGCGTGTCGGCCAGGAGGACGGACCTGTCCATGTTCGGATTCAGATCCAGCCGCCGGATCGAGAGGATGCGTGGATGGTTGGAGTGAGCTTGCGGGCCTGCTTCGACTCCCGCAACGCCTAGGCAGAGCTCAACATTTGGGCAGGCCTGAGGGTTTTGCTGAAGGTCGCCGTGCTCGACGACCGATGCGTCCGGACTCGCCATAGCATGGCCGAGGTTTTCGCCGCCCTCACCAAGGAAGACAGGTTGATCGAGCACTTCTGTAGCACCACCGGCCATCGGATCGAGTTGGATTTTGGACGGGTGAAGTCGAGAAACTTCGGTGTTCGAAACAGCGTCCGTCGATTGGCCAATGGGCGTCAAGGAGATGCTCGAGCCTATCGATTTGAATCGGATCTCCGATGCCGGGTGATCCGAGGTGGGCAGAACGGAGAGCGATGTCTCCTCAGCTGCGGCGAATCCACTCACCATGCCACAGGAACTCAAAAAAATCGATACACCGGCCCCCAGCTTGAGAGAGTTCAAACCGAGCAAATGCGTCATCCGCATTTGCTGTGGAGAAACGCACCGATTGCGGCGACGTTCTCTGCGATTGTAACTATCCATCACGGATTCCTTCCACACATGACCACTGGGTCCATGTACCCCCCCGGCACATTTTCCGCGCCGACGTGCCCTGTTTTTACGTTGGCACTGTCAGACAGTCTCTGTATCGTCGACCGAACCCGCTGACGTTAGCGATTCTTCCAGTTGGCATGATAGTTCGGCATGAAAGGGCCTTTCCAACGATGCGATTCCTAGCGACTGTGCTGCTGACGGACGAATTCAAACGCGACAACGGCCGCGGATACGGAAATATTCAGACTGTCGACACGGCCGGCCATCGGCAGATGGATGCCACCGATCGAACGGCCCGCGGCGTCCGCCTCACCAGCAGAATTCACTTTCGGCCATGTTTGCCACCGCTGCCCCAAGCCGTCCGCTTCGCTGCCGAGCACGACCGCGATCCGGCCGTGGGGCCCCGCGGGCTGTAAACTCACGTCATAGAGTGACTGAGACCCCTCCACTCGCATCGCGAATACATCGTCAACTTCGCGTCCGAGGAAGTCGGCAATTTCCGCTTGACTACCAGCCGCCGAGGGCACGGTAAACACAGCCCCTAAGGACCCACGAATGGCATTGGAATTGAAACGGTCGCTCGGGCAATCGCTCAGCAGGACCGCGGAGGCTCCCGTGGCATCAGCGGTGCGGAACACCGCTCCCACATTGCCCGGCTTCTCCACGGCGTCGAGTATCAAGATCAACCCCGGCCCGAGCCTCGGCAGATCCGCGAGACGATCACTCGGAGCCTCAAATTCCGCCACACAGCGATCGGCCGCCTCCCCGTAACAGACCTTGGAAAACAGCTCACCCACGACGCCACGATACACGCCGGCCTCGACCGCATGACTCCGCAGGAACCGCCAATCAGGGCCATCCGCGATCGCTTTGCCAGCCGCGTCGACTTGTTCATAAAAGCCACGCAGGGCCAGCCCCGCTTCAATCGCCCGCCGAGTTTCTCTCGCCCCATCGACCAAAATCGCTCCCGAAGCACGGCGGCGGCGGTTATTACGCAACCCCACCAGACGGCGAATGGTGGCGTTTTGGTTACTGCGGAGAATTTCCAAGGGGGGTCTTCCTTTCTGACAACGCAATGGGCTGATCGAGTTCGGTTTGTTATTCTAGACGGGTATGAAGAAGCCGTTGGGTATAACGCGATTAGCCGATGGGTGTTAGCCCCGGTTTTCAGCGTAGAACGCGAAGCGTTTGGGTAACCGGGGCGAACGCCCACCGACGAATCCTCCCAACGGAATCCAGCGTCCCACAGATTGCCCACAGATTGCCCACAGATTGTCTGTCCAGCACTACCTTCCCCCTTCCGCACCCGCCTGAGCGAAACCAAACCTGTCATGTCGGAGGTCACCTGCCGCCCGGTCGAGAACCGTCGCGATCAAAAAGCGTTTCTCGAACTCGAACGACGTTTGTATCGCGACGACCCCAATTGGGTCCCCCCGCTATGGAGCGAGCGAAAGAAACTCGTCGGCTTCAAACCCCATCCCTTTTGGCTCGATGCCGAGGGTCAAACCTTTCTCGTCCTGCGCCACGACAAAGTGGTCGGTCGCGTGCTCGCCTGCGTCAATCACGCCCACAACCGAACTCACAAGGACAAAGTCGGCTTTTTCGGTTTCTTCGAGTGCGAGAATGATCCCGAAGCCGCTTGCCTGCTGCTCGACACCGCCTGCGATTGGCTCGCCCAACGCGACATGACGATCGCCCGCGGCCCGATTCACCCGAGCCTGAACTATGAAGTCGGACTGCTCGTCGATGGATTCGACACGCCGCCGACGTTCCTGATCACCTACAACCATCCCTACTACGAATCGCTGATCCATGCCGCTGGATTCGAGAAAATTCAAGATGTGTTCAATTATGAAGCCAGCATCGACATCCTGAACCATCTCGATCCCAAATTGATGTTCATCATCGAAGAGGCACAGAAGCGTTTCAAAACGTCGACGCGACCGATCCGCCGCTCCCATTTCAAGGAAGACGTGCGAATTTTCCTTGAAATCTACAACAAGTCGCTCCAACAAACCTGGGGCTACGTTCCGATGAGCGAAGCCGAAGTCGACGAACAAAGCAACGGCTTGAAACAATTGCTGGTCCCCGAACTGACCAGCATCGCGGAGATCGATGGGAAACCCGTCGGTGCCGGATTCGGCTTGCTCGACTACAACCCCATCATCCGCCGCATCGGCGGAAAGCTACTCCCGTTCGGTTGGCTGCACCTCCTGATGGGTCGCAAAAAGCTCACGCGGTTGCGGATGGTCAGCGCAAACGTGTTACCGGAATATCAAAAATGGGGCCTCGGACTGGTCACGCTGTACCCGATCGTGCCAGCGGCGGTTAAATTCGGCATCCAGATGGGCGAGTTCTCCTGGGTGCTCGAAAGCAATCAGCTCTCCCGCGGCACGATCCAGCGGGGCGGGGCAAAGGCGACCAAGACGCACCGCATCTACGATCGCCCGCTGACCTCCGGCGATGTCGACGGCAAACCCGCAGCCGATCTGGTCGCCGGCGCTGACGCAGGTTCCACTTCATGAGCTCACCGCCGGATCCCTCATCGAACGCGATACCGGATACCCCGGATCTCGATGTCGATGCGATTCTCGGTCCCGGCGGCAGCATCAGCCGCCGGCTCAACAACTACGAACCCCGTCAGCAACAACTCGACATGGCTCGCGAGGTCGCTGCTGCGATCGCAGCCAAAGAGCACTTGGTCGTCGAAGCGGGCACCGGTACGGGGAAAAGCTTTGCCTATCTCGTCCCCGCCATCCTGTACGCGACCGCCAACCAAAGCGAATTGGGCAAGCCAGCGGGCGCCAAACAACCCGATGCCAAGTCGCTGGCCGCCGGTGAGAAACTCGATGATGCCGAACTCGACGATCGGGTCGATCCCGACAAAGCCAAGCAATCTTCCGGTGAACAACCCAAACGTCGCCGCGTCCTGATTTCCACGCACACGATCAGCTTGCAAGAACAACTCGTGGGCAAAGACGTGCCGCTGCTCGCCAGCGTGATCCCGCGTGAGTTTTCCGCCGTCCTCGTCAAGGGCCGTGGCAACTATCTCTCACTCCGCCGCATGCAACGGGCCGTTGCCAAATCCACCTCGTTGATGGCCAACGACTTTCAGATCCAGCAGCTCCGCGGCGTGCAAACCTGGTCCAAGACGACTGGCGACGGATCGCTCGCCACGCTGCCGGTCAAGCCCGACGGTGCAGTATGGGACGAGGTCCGCAGCGACACGGGGAACTGCCTCCGCAGCAAATGCCCCGAGTTTAAGAATTGTTTTTACTTTCGTGCTCGGCGGCGAGCCCAGAACGCCCAAGTCATGATCGTCAATCATGCCATGCTCTTCACCGACATGGCGATGCGGCGGCAAGGGTTCTCGCTCCTGCCCGATTACGACGTCGTCATTCTCGACGAGTGCCATACCATCGAAGCGGTCGCGGGTGACCACCTCGGTATCCGGCTGACCAGCGGCCAGTTCGACTACCTGTTCGACCGACTCTATAACGATCGCCAGCAAAAGGGATTGCTCGTCGCGCATGACCTGCAAGGCTTGCAATCGCAAGTCGAACAGTGCCGGTATGCCGCCAGCAATCTGTTCGCCGACGTACTGGATTGGTTCGACCAAACCAAATCACGCAACGGCCGCGTCCATGATCCGAACCTGGTCGACAACCCGCTCAGTGAGCCCATGGAGAAGCTCGCTCGGAAACTTCGCGCTCATGCCGACGCGCAAAAGAACGAATCCGACCGCCAGGATTTCCAGTCCGCTCATGATCGCCTGCTCGCCCTCGCCGGCGGACTGCGGGATTGGCTGGCCCAAAAAAGCGAGCATGAGTGCGTGTACTGGGTCGAGAAGACCGGCAACCGTCGCGGCATGGACCGCGTGTCGCTATCCGCGTCGCCCGTCGATATCGGGCAAACACTGCGCACCGAATTGTTTCAGAACGAAGACATTGACTCCGTCATCATGACCAGCGCGACGCTGGCCAGCGGAGACGAACAACGATTCTCATTCTTCCGCAGCCGCGTGGGGCTAACCGGCGGACGGAACCTGCAAGTCGGCAGCCCCTTCGACTATCAAAAGCAAGCCAAGCTGGTGATCGTCAATGGCTTGCCCGATCCCTCCTCGCAGCGTGAAGAGTTTGAACGATCGATCCCGCAACAGATCAAACGTTTTGCGGGGTACTGCGACGGACACACCTTCGTGCTCTTCACCAGCTACGCATTGCTCAGACGCTGCGCCGAAGCGATCACGCCGTGGTTGATCGAACGAGACCTGCAGCTGTACTCGCAAGCTGGCGAGCAAAATCGCACGCAGCTCCTCGACGCCTTTCGCGAGAACCCGCGTGGTGTCCTGCTCGGTACCGATAGTTTTTGGCAGGGTGTTGATGTCCCCGGCGATGCACTCACCAACGTGATCATCACCAAACTTCCGTTCTCGGTTCCCGATCACCCCCTGCTCGAAGCCCGCTTGGAAGCCATCAAAGCCTCGGGTGGCAACCCATTCTCGGACTACCAACTCCCCGAAGCGGTGATCAAGTTCCGGCAAGGTTTCGGACGGCTCATCCGCACCCGCACCGACGAAGGCATGGTTGTGGTCCTCGACGGACGCATCAAAACGAAACCCTACGGCCGCCGCTTCCTAACCTCCCTCCCCGACCTAAAAATCCTCAACGTGCAACCGACGAAGAAGCAGTGAGCACGCACTGAAATCTCCGTCACCCTGCAAAGAAATCCATTCCGGAGAAAGCCCTCATGAGCACGACTGCATCGCCACGCGACCAACGCGTCGTGCTCCGTGATTTTGACTGGAAACCTATCTCTCTCTCGCCGAAAAGACCGATCGCCCCGCCACCAGATCTCGTCATCGAAATTGAACAAACACGCTCCGCCTTTAACAAGCTCTCTGCTCGCCGAATTCGGCATCCCAGAAGCCTGACCATTCCATCTTACGAATTGATTCAAACGATCTCATCTCATCTCATCATTTCTCGACATCTACATTCCCCTCTTTGCGGTAGCGAAGTTTTGCTTCAACAGCGGTTTCAATGAAACGCAAAGGCCCAGTCTTTCGAACTATTTTTTCTGCCTGTTGTTGATACTTATGCGCGCGAGAGAAGTCTCCCATCGCTGCGTTGACTGCGGCGAGCGCCCGATAATCCCAAAATGACCTTGGCCCCTCCGATGCGAAGACCTTGATCACATCGTCTTTCGCTTGGTTCCTCGCTTCGTGGTTTGCGTCACGCGAGTTTGCCAATAGAAAGGCTCGATGGCTGCGTGCTTCATTGAACGTGGGATCCAGTTCAATTGCACGGGTGAGGTTCTCGTAGGCAACGTTTTTTTCTCCAAGTTCCATTTGCACTTGCCCTATGTTGCTCCACAGGTAAGCATCGCCACTTGTCTTGGTTCCTAGCTCGACGGCGCGTTTGAAGTGTTGCTTGGCCAACTCCAAGTCATCCCCAATCGCGTGAGCGACGATGCCATGACCAGTGAGCGCTTCAATATCGTCGGGGTCGGCCTTCAACGCGACCGCGAAATCGGTGAGTGCTGACTGGTATTCACCGATCTCAAAATGCAGCCGGCCGCGAACCTTTCTCGCAAACGGATCCAACGCGTCCAATTCGATCGCAACGTCGAGCTCCAGGCTTGCCAGATCAAGTTTCGATTGGTCGTAATAAAGCGCGCCAAGATACTTGCGTGGAAACGCGTGCCTCGGCTCAATTTTGATCGCGTCCTTGAGATCATCCAGAGCCGCCGAATGGTTGCCAAGCTGGTAGTACGCGACGCCGCGCCCCATCAACGCTGACACGTAATCAGGCTTCTGCGCCAGAACACGCTGAAACGTTTGGGCTGCTTCGGTGAGTTGCATCGATGCGAGCTGAGCGTATGCAAGGGGCTCAAGGTACTCGTCGGACCCGCCAGATAACTCCATCGCTTTGCGAACATCCTGCAGTGCCCCCGCGTGGTTTCCCGTCGCGAGTCGAGAATTTCCGCGGGCAAGGTAACTCTGAGCTGTGGGCGATGCTTCAATGGCGGAGCTGAAAAATTCCTCGACCTGACCGAGCGGCAACACCCAAGTTTGTTCGACCCACCCCGGCTTGCCGCGACTGACCCACAAACGCGACTCGGCAACGGATAGAACACGAAGCACCTGGCCCGCAGCCACCTCGTCATTGACGTTGGACCGCTCCCGCAAAGCAAGACTTCGTGCCGCAATCACTAATTCGCCTGGCTCGTAGGCGAACCCCACTTCAACCAAAAGAGCAGTGCAAAAGATCTGTAAAAACAGTGCGTGAGCCATTCAGCCACCCCCCGATTTGATTTGTGCTTCAAGTTGTTCTATCATCGTAGTCTGATCTACGGTTTAAAACATCGAGTTAGGCACAAAGAAGGGGACGAAAGATGGTTTTACGATCAGTGGCAATTGCCTCGATGCTATCGGGCTTGTTCGCGACCAACGCGGACGCAGGTTGTTTTGGAAGCCGCAACAACCGGTGTCAATCAGCACCCGTTGTTTGTAACCCATGCGCGCCAACGGTCTGCAATCCCGTCGCGTCCAGTCCACCAAATGTGGTCCTGTGTCAACCATCTGCCGGAACAGTAGCGGTCGGGCATGAGGGCCCAGCTTTTCCCGGACGTTCTCCCGTCGCACCGCTGGGATTCGATCACGGCGCAAGGGTGACCCAGGTCTTTCCGGTGGAATCGAGTTATACCCGCAGTGTACCTGAATACAATGTTCAGAAGTTCCTCAAGGATCTTCTCAGCAATGACACCGACATGAACCTTGAGGAAGGAGTCAGCAAGGAAGCGATACTTAAAGGAACAGTGGACTCAGACACCTTGCAGCGAATCCTCGATGACAATTACCCAGGTATGTAAGGAATGAGCGGTGAATTAATTTTTGAAATTGCGGTCGAACGCTCCGACCGCGGAGCGTTCGGCCACTTGTTTCTCGCGTGTTCCTAAACAAGGAATGAATCTATTTGCAACGCTCGAAGGCAATATACCACGTCCCTGCACTAGAGATAATAGGTTTGGAATCTTTGCTGATATAAACGTCCTCAAACGTGAACTCACGTGGTAAATCCTGGCCGTCACTCTTGCGAATCAAGTAATCCGTTCGCGACTTCGGAATCACTGAATCGGTGATTAACGTTAGCTGGATACTTGGGTCCTGACAGACCGTCATGGCTACAACACTATGCTTGGTTACAGCTGGTTTTTTTGAGGCAAAAAAATGAATGGTAAGCAGAGGCCGAAGTTCGGAATCGTCGTACCATTCCATAAACTCTTCGGGAGACTCTTTTTCTAGAGCATCATAGAATTCTTTACAGTTTGCAAATACCTTGTGATCTCGAACACGCACCGTAATCGTTCCAACTGGCAGCGAAATCCCGAAGATTTTCCTCTGATACTGAAAATGCGAAGTCGAAACAAACCGTTCTGCGCGATCATAACTTTGTTTTCGTTCGTGAAAAACTGGATTTGCCCAACGGAAGGTTTTGCCAGTGATTGCAGGTCGTTGATTGGCATCGTACTTCGACAGAACTTGTGAGCGCGTACGAAGGATCGAATAGTCTTCCGCTGGCAATTCAAAATCCACCTGTTTTCCTTCGATCGCGGTAATTGTCAAATCCGGCGCGCGTGTCGAAAAGTAAAAAACCACGATAACAACCACCGCGACGGCGGCGCGGATCGCCCATCGCATTGGAGCTTTGTCTCCGGTATCAACAACGTCCCAGCCTCTATCCTTGATGGCGGTCAGGATTGATTTGCCGTCCACAGCAACAGGCCTCTGGTTCGTACTCCTAACACTTCGATGTAACGCAACAATCTTGCCGTTGCTCTTTAAATAGGGGCCGCCACTGAAACCGCCCCCAGTTCGCTCATATCCAGCCAGGGGCAATGTTCCGGTGGTGGCGTCCAAACGCGAAAGTCGGAACTCCTGGGATATATCCGCCTTGACGATACATCGCGCCATCGTCTGAGTCCCTCCCGGAAATCCAACCAGCCAGAACCGTTTGGCAAAATGGACGCCTGCAAAACCGGGAGCAAAGGGCAGGCCGCTGGTTAACTGACCCAACTTTTCGACCCTCAGCAGAACCCAGTCTTTTCCGCCAGCAACCTTGGCCTCAAAGACATCCGTTCGAGTTGAGCCTGAGATGCCAGATACACTCGCTTGCCAGAACTGCGCAGGATGGTAGCCATCGTTGTGACGCCAGCAACGGATGTCGCTGGAATAGTTGCCGTAGGCAAGGTTTCTCACGACGTGCTGGCAAGTCAACACGAAGTTCTCCATTCTTCCAGACGAATCTTTCAGGCGGATCATCACACCCGAGCCCGATTGTGGGAGCTCGCTGGGGAAATGAGCTTCAATGTACCAAACGGTTTCCTGCAACTCAGCTTGAATAGTGAACGGTGAAAGCGCCTCCAGAAGAGTTTTGATCGCGTCACTGAACAGTTTTATGATTCCCGTGCTCGCACCGCCAACCGAAGAGCCAATGAGTGCCTCGGGCGTTGGCGAGGGCACACGGACAACATCTGCGATCACAGGACCTAGCGGCGGTCCGTTCGTTTTGGAGATCGCATCTTCCTCGGAAATTCCGCGAACATGTGAGGTCGGTTCGTGGCGTCTCGGAACAACTTCCTTGGTGCCGTCCTCCCAGTTATCGTTCTCAGAAACATGGTCCAGTTCGGTCAATTTCGGTTGATCACTGGCACCATTAGGTAACAGAGACTTCGCCGGAATTTCGCTGATAGGTCCGCTCCGATCATCGCCATCACCGATATGACTTCCAACTCTCAGCCGACTTGGTTTACCAAACCTCGGCTGCCGTGGCTGTACAAAATTCACTCCCATATCAACGACCCGGTTGTCCTGACTCAAGTCCTTGGTGGCGACCGCGTAATTTGTTTTCAAGTATTCACCGGCAAAATGCAGTCCCAAAACCTCGCCGGTCGCGACATGGATCACGGCCGAACCGGAATTGCCTCCCAGGGTCGATGCGTCGTGGGTGAGTGCATCGACGACATCCTTCAGCCCTACCGTTCGCTGATACCCTCCAACCTTTCCAGGCAACATACGTTTCACGCCGTACATACCGCCAAAAATTCGATTGTGCTCGTTGATGTCTCCCCTATCATCCGTTTCGGGGTAGCCAATCACGACAACATCGCGGGACGTCAAGTCATCGGGATGAATGGTGGAAAGCTGCAACGGGATCTGCTGTGCGGAAAGACCTTTCACTTTCAGCAACGCCATATCCCAATTCGGATGAAGCATCACGACATCCTCGACAGCCAAAATCTGCTCCAACTCCCTTTCACGTGGACGGATTTCATGAAAAAAGTTTATGTTCGCGGTGTAACTGGTCCGAAAGCGAATCAGCGAATCAGCGTCCTGCTCGGCAAAAATTTCTGCCACATGTCGATTCGTCATCACCAATTCAGGACCAACAACGAAACCAGTTCCTGCGAAGGGCAATAACGCCTTGCCGGGCAATTCGATTCGGCCTATCGATCGTATGTTTCGTTCGATGTGTTCGCGTGTTTTCGACTCGGAGAGCCAACTCCATTCCGATTCTGGAGACAATTCGACGAAACGATCGTTCACAATGTCGATAGCAGGACGCAGACGAAGGTGCACCACAGCCTCGAGGGATTCAGTGAGCTGTCGGTCCAAACCATCAGGCCCTTTCTGAATCAAGACATCGAGGCCTTCCATAGCTTTCGAGGGCCCATGAGCGAGCGAAAAAGACTCCAGCACCTCCCCCGCCGAGTTTGCTTCGAGTGATTCGGATCCAAATGCCCTGGATTGAAGCGATTCCTGCAACTGCGCCAACGAACCCTCGGGGGCAAGCTTCGTAAGCAGGCACGCTAGTCTTAATCTTCGTTCCGAATCAGAGATGGTCACGGGTGATCTTTCGAAGTACAGCAAACAAATTTCTAGGCTTGAACAATTTGATGCTCAAATACCTTAGAATCTATCCGGCGGATTAAACAAACAAACCACGGATTTTGAGTTTGCTGGGAAGCCGAAATCGGTCATCGAGCGTCTGCTTATTAGCATACTAGATACACATTGTAATTTCTGGAGATCGACGATGGACTTGAAAAAGAAGACTCGATTGTTGAGGAAAATGCTGCCGCAGGTTGCTCCACCGGAGCTGCTGGAGAACCCACGAACAGAATTGGAGTCGATGGGCATGTCCGAGTCGACCGGTTTGGAAGCTGCCGAGCGAGGGTTGAAAAAGATCAAAGCGAATCAGGTACTTGAATCCGTAGAAGCGATCGGGCTGGAGGCGATCATTCATCAGCAGTTCCGTCCAGCTCAATATGTAATCAATGACGACTATCACCCGCCGTCAGCTCCTTGGGAACATTTGGGATCCCAGGAAATCAAGCCGAGAATCAAGGATGCGATTCTGTCTGTGGGCCGGATAGAGCTGCCAGGCGACATCTCTCGGAAATATGGCGGCACCGGATTCATTGTTGGTCCGGACTTGATCATGACGAACCGCCATGTAGCGGAGATTTTTGCAGCAGGACTGGGCGATCATGGATTGCGTTTCAAACCCAACCATCGATCTGCGATCAATTTCCGGCGAGAGCAAATCCCCAGCGATGTTGAAAGCCTGATAGTGCGACAGGTATTAATGATCCATCCCTATTGGGACATGGCTCTATTGCAAGTTGAGGGTCATCGCGAAGAGCGAAAGCCACTGAAACTGTCGGTCCTGCATCCTGATGAATTAGATGGCCGCGACGTCGTGATCATCGGATATCCCGCGCAGGATCAACGAAACGACCTTGCACTACAAAATAGAATATTTGGGGGCGTATTCGACGTCAAACGCCTGCAACCAGGTTTTCTTCGCCAGCGGCGAGAAATCACAAGTTTTGAAAATCAAGTCAATGCAATCACTCATGACGCATCGACCCTGGGAGGCAACTCGGGGTCGGCAGTGATCGATATCAACACCGGCGAGGTTGTTGCTTTGCATTTCGCTGGGCTGTACCTCGATGCGAACTTCGCAGTCCCGTCGTATGAACTGGCACGAGATAGCCGCGTTGTGAATGCGGGAGTCCGGTTTGCCGGTAATGTCGAACAAACAGATGACTGGGCAGGCCGCTGGCGAATCGCAGATCAGCCTCTTGAAGGATTTCCCACAGAACAATCGATCACGCCTCAACAACCGCCACCTTCACCGTCGAAACAGCCAACTCAGCAACCGCCAGCAAGCCCAAGTGTCCAAGTCCAGGGCAATTCCGTAACCTGGACGATCCCGCTGAGTGTGACGATTACATTTGGCATGCCGCAAGTCGCCCCTGCCGACGGAGCAGCACAACCTCCGCCATCAGCAGACGCAGGGGTTGAAGGAATATTTGGTGACACCGCAGCAGAGACCGTGGCAAAGGCATATGGAAAATTTTCCACCAGCGCACTGGGACGAACGAGCTTCGACTGGGAGACCGTGCTAGCAACGGGGGCCGCGAGCAATTTGGCGTATCAAAACAGGTTGGGTGTCGAGAGAGTATGCTTGGACACGTGGCATTTCGATACTTGCGATTTCATCCACGTCAACGATACAGAATGCTTCGTCGCCTCAACAGCAAATGAAGTCCTGCTCGCGTTTCGCGGTACTGCAGGGACTGCCGATTGGGTTCGGGACTTGACGGTCTATAGCACAAATGCGGAGTACGGATCTGTGCATGAAGGATTCTACCTCGGTATGAAACAAGTGAAGGCCCCAATCCTCCGCGTGCTCGAGAGAGTCAATGCAAAGAGTAAGTCATTCGTATTGACGGGGCACAGTCTCGGTGGGGCACTTGCAACGATCGCAGCGGCTGAATTTGATGAGAAATATTCGGTGTCTGGTGTCTACACATTCGGTCAGCCTGCGGTTGGCAAAAAAGACTTCCGCACCTTTATGCAGCGGTATAGCTCCCGTTTCTATCGCGTCGTGAACGATGGCGATCTCATTGCCAAAGTACCGCCGGGGTACGTTCATGTCGGCAAAGTATACCGTTTCGGATTCTTTGGTGGAGTTTCCAATGAGAGCTTGGGAACTGCATCTTTAGACGGGACAGAAACGCTGACGATGTCCGAGACGGAATTCCGCGAGTTGCAATCGAGCATTGCCATGGGTGAAGCAACCAACTCCGACACACCGAACGTCGAAGGCATTATTCCTGGAATAAGCTTCCTGGACCACAGAATGGCGAACTATCTAAAAAAGATCCTGAAGCAATTGGATTAGAGCCACGCGAGAACTCTTGATTCGCGGTTTCCTCGATTCAGTTGAAAACCAGCAGGCAAAGTAATAGCGTATTGGCCAACGATGCGGTTGCAAGGCTCGTGTCAAAAGCACAGTTCTCGTCGATCAGCCGGAGCGATTCGACGCTAATTTCTCACGACAGGCGGAGCCAGCGGTCGACACTGTTATCCAGACGGCTCCGTCCGTCTGTGCTGACGCCAGCATTCGAGCTGCTGTTTCGCAAAAGATACTGACGATGGAAAAGTTCAGATACGCGACCAGCTAATATCGAATCCATGACTGAGTTGCACCACACCTGCGAGCGAGCCATTCACCTCGGGTTCTTCTCGGAATTGAGTGGCACTGAAGATCGCGATTTGATTGCTGGGCGGCTACACAGCGTGGTGGATTTTCAAGGAATTGACTCCTGCGTCCAATAATTTCTTTGCCTCGCGAGAGGTTAGGCGACACACTGAATTGTGCCGGGAAAAACGGACGCGGGCACTGCGGGGACGCTGGCCTGCGAAGGGACATCTCGGTCGACAGCTCGCCCATGGTGCGAGAAGTCCCCGACGGGAATGCTCCCGTCGGGGACTTCCTTTTTTGCTCATTGGACGCAGGAGTCAATGCCTGAAAAATCCAACATCCGGCACCCCAGCCACTCAATTCCGAGAAGAACCTCGCCTCACACCAGCTCGAAAAATGATTCTTGTCCCAAATGAGGCAAGTACTTCACCGCAAGCGACTCCAGAACGCCTGGCCGATCGTGAAGTTCCCACCAACCATCGATCGCACCGCGATAGCAATACCTCTCGACTGTAAACTTGCGTGCTTCGACCTGAGCCAACGTGAATTTGAATCCGGGCTCAAGGTTGAATCCACGCTGGAGCGTCACGCTGATTCCGGGCATCATTGCTTCCAACGCACTGTTGTCACAAGGGGACGGGCCCGCGTATACGATCAGGGAATCGCCATCGATCACGACTTCGCACGCGACCTCGCAATGTTCGAGTGCGAGACGTGAGAGTAGATTCCGTTCGGCGGTCGTCAACACGGATTGTTTGCGGCGACGTATCACCACCGTTGCATTCATCGGGTTCTCATAGAACTCATACTCACTCGGTAATTCGGACACACGCTCCGCTTTCGGACTGTCGGTTTTCTTGGACGCAAAGTACTTGGGCTTGCCCGTTTTAGTGGTGCCCTGAAACGCGAAGTAAGTATCGCCGCGACGATTGGCATATCGCACTGAATGGCCTTTATTGCATTGTCATTGGTTGTAAACTGTCATCCCGTGCTAGTGTACCGAGCATCCACGTGTGCATGGGAGGTCGATTCCAGAATGACCTGCTCTATCACCCGAAGGATCTTTGACAAAACCGTAACCGTACACCAGATCCAGTCGGTTCCTTGGGCTCGACTACTTCTTGCGGATTCCGTGGCGGGCACGACGGGTTTTCTTGCGGTCGGCGACTTGGCGGCGTTCGTCGTCGCGGTATTGCCGGATCGATTCGGCGTGCTCGGCCTTCCATACGTTCGGCGTCATCGACCGCCAGTCGGTTTCGCCTGATAGCGAACGACGCGGATAGTTGACGATCGGTTTCGACTGCAGATCCACATAGTTTTCGCTTCCAGTTGTAGCACGAAGGCTGAGAGACGCCTTCGCGTGCACAGAACTTGGCAACCGTAGTATCGGCTTGATCAAATCTCCGCAATCGCTGTGTCCGAAGGTTCGTGGTTTCGGAATAGGTCATGGGGTTTCTCCGTTGGGTGCGGGTAGCAAAACCCGCCAACCCAAACCCCGCGTCTACAACGGTTCTCGTGTACGGTGACAGTGAATCGACGTCCCGGAGAAACCTGCCTACTCATTCGCACCGAATAAGCAATTCGGTAGGATGGTCATGGTCACGTCAATATACAGGCGATCTCGCCTGGGACACGCTGCACCGAATCAGAATGAGTATCCATGGACACCCGCTTGCTGGACTATTTGCAGAGAATTCTCAACGCCCGCGTTTATGACGTGGCGATTGAATCGCCGCTGGATCGGGCTGAGCGACTGTCGGCCCGCTTGGGAAATCAGATTTGGCTCAAACGCGAAGACACGCAGCCGGTACATAGCTTCAAGCTGCGGGGGGCGTACAACAAGATGGTCCATCTGTCGGCCGCCGAGCTGGCGCGCGGCGTAATTTGTGCCTCAGCCGGGAACCATGCTCAAGGGGTTGCCCTCAGTGCGCGCCAGTTGGGCTGCCGGGCGGTCGTTGTGATGCCAGTCACGACGCCCTCGCTCAAGGCCGATGCGGTCGCGGCATGGGGCGGCGAGGTGATCCTGCACGGCGACAGTTATTCCGACGCCTATGCTCACGCGATGGAGTTGATGGCTCAGCATCAGTACGTCTTCGTTCATCCCTTTGACGACCCCGACGTGATCGCGGGGCAGGGCACCATCGGGATGGAAATCCTCCGCCAACACCAACGCCCCATCCACGCCGTGTTTGTGGCCATTGGTGGTGGTGGCCTGATCTCGGGAGTCGCCGCCTACATCAAGGCTGTCCGGCCGGAGATCAAGGTGATCGGCGTGCAGATGTCTGACTCCGACGCCATGATTCAATCGATTCGGGCGGGCCGGCCCGTGCCACTGGCGGATGTCGGATTGTTCTCGGACGGGACGGCTGTCAAGCAAGTCGGTGATGAAACCTTTCGGCTGACGCGAGAACTCGTCGATGACTACGTCACCGTCGATACCGATGCCGTCTGCGCCGCGATTAAGGACGCCTTTGAAGATACCCGCAGTATTCTCGAACCCGCCGGCGCGATGGGGATTGCTGGAATGAAACAATACATCGCCAAGCATCGGCTTGCTGGAGAAGAGCTTGTCGCGATCACTTGCGGCGCCAATATGAACTTCGATCGGCTGCGATTTGTTGCCGAACAGGCCGAAGCGGGTGAGGGGCGCGAGGCACTGTTTGCTGTCACGATTCCCGAGGCGCGAGGCAGTTTCATGCGTTTGTGCCAAACCATCGGCCAGCGAAACGTGACCGAGTTTAGCTACCGGCTTTCGGACGAAAAAAAAGCCCACGTGTTGGTGGGGCTGACGATTCAAAATCGTGATGAAGTCCCGGAGATCAGCCAGGCACTCACCGCCGAGGGTTTTGCGACGCTCGACCTCGTCGATGACGACCTGTCCAAAGCACACTTGCGGTACATGGTCGGCGGCAGAAGCCGACTGGGCGAGAACGAACGACTTTACCGATTCGAGTTCCCCGAACGCCCCGGCGCGTTGATGCGTTTCCTCTCAACCATGCACCCGGACTGGAACATCAGCCTGTTCCATTACCGCAACCAAGGCGCGGACTACGGACGCATCTTGGTAGGGATCCAGGTTCCTGACGACAACCTGCCCGCGTTCGCGGACTTCATCGACTCGCTGGGTTACCGCTGCACCGACGAGTCCAACAACCCGGTCTACCGCCTGTTCTTGCGATGACAGCACTGATGTTGACCTCCCCGTGATCGCCCCAGCGATCGATGGATCATCGTTTGACGAAACGCTGTTCACGATCGTGATGCACCGTCGGCGACGGATGGCTTGTGCTTATGAACGAGTCGGCTCCCACACGGGGACACCACGACTCTTGCGTTTCGAGAGAGCCGATCCGAGTCGTTGATCGTCCGGCGCCAGCGGGCTGGAATCACCTATGGACGTGGCGAAGAACGGTTCCGCCTAAGAAACATGCAAGCTGACCGAACAACCAGCCTGAGGCGGACAACCTGTTTCGGAACGAGCGGAAAATAAGTGGCCGAACGCTCCGCGGTCGGAATGGTCGACCGCGGAGCGTTCGACCACCATATCAGACAGTCATTCCCCGCTCGGTCCTTACTTGTTTTGCGGCGCCGAACGATCCACGCCACACCTCAATCGACTTCTATGTCGATACGATTTCCTTGTAGGCGTGGCCTTCGTTTTGATCAATCCGTTCCGGGCGTCCCTTGTGCAAATACACTAGTTTTTTGTGATCCACACCCATCAGATGCAGGATGGTGGAATGGATATCGTGAACATGCAAGCGATCTTCGACCGCATGAAGCCCCAAGTCATCGGTCGTGCCATAGGCTTGCCCACCATTGACTCCACCGCCGGCCATCCACATCGTGAAACCGGTTGGGTTGTGGTCGCGACCGTCTCCCTTTTCGCTCATCGGCGTCCGACCGAATTCACCTCCCCAAACGACCAGAGTCTGGTCCAATAATCCACGTTGTTTGAGATCCTGGAGAAGTCCTGCGACCGGCAAATCCATGCCACCGCACATCCTCGTATGATTCCCTTCCATATCGGAGTGGGCATCCCACTTACTACCGGCGCCATGGTAGCACTGCACAAATCGAACCCCTCGTTCGACGAGTCGACGTGCCATCAACAAATTACGTCCGTACCCTTCTGTCTTCTTATCATCCATGCCGTATAGCTTATGCGTCGCGGCGGATTCTTGTGACAGGTCCACGGCCTCGGGAGCATGCGACTGCATCTTATATGCGAGTTCATAACCGCGAATCCGCGCGTCGAGGTCCGTGTTGTCCTGCCGGGATTCGGCGTGTCGTCGATTCAGTTGCGAAAGAAAGTCGAGTTCTTTGCGCTGTTGAGTCATCGCGACGTGCTTCGGAGGAACGAGGTCCGAGAACGCAGGCCCTTGCCGCTGCATCGTGGTTCCCTGATAGACCGCGGGCATGAATCCAGCCCCCCAATTTCGGGCACCGTTGATCACACGTCCTTTGCCTTCCTGCATCACAACAAATGCTGGCAGGTTTTCGTTCTCGGTACCGAGACCATAAGTCACCCAGCTGCCCAGTGATGGTCGACCGGCGAACTGAGTCCCTGTGTTCATTTGGCAGATGCCGCCTGAATGGTTGATACCGTTGGTCCAACAGGAGCGGATGACGGCAAGTTCATCGGCCATCTTTGCAGTGTGCGGCAACCAGTCAGAGATCCACAGCCCACCCTCTCCATGCTGCTTCCACTTTCGTTTCGTCGGCATGATGGGTGAGTCAAATTCGCCCATTGCCGTGATCACACGACCAAAGCTTTCAGGGATGGGCTTCCCCGCCAGTTTGTCGAGAGCGGGTTTGGGGTCGAACGTGTCTAGATGACTTGGTCCCCCATCCATGAACAGGAAGATCACGCTCTTCGCTTTGCCGGCATGATGAGTCAATTTGGCGGACAGCGGTGATGTCGCCGCCTGCTCCGATGCGTTGGCTTCGTCGTTTTGCAATAGACCCGCCAAGGCCAACGCACCGAAGCCCCCGCCACCCTTCAAGAGCATTTCTCGACGAGACAGGTTTTCGTAGGATGGGCTTTCGGGCTGGCGTTCCGGCATGGCAGACGGGAAGTTTGGTCCACTCTTATCAATCGACATAAATCACCTCATTAGAGCATAGGAGTGCGTGGATCAATGCGATACGTGCTTGCATCGCAGGCGAAGCGTATGTCGCTTCTCGATCAGTCACGTTGGCATGATGTTGATGCCCCGATTGATCCTGACCTAAATTTTTGATGTCTGTAAACTGGAGATCGAAGAGTAACGGGGACTTATCGGGTTGATCGCCCAACAAATCCTCCTGGCTCAAAGCACTCCTTTGCAACCGAACATTTTGAACCAACCCATCCCAAACATGGTGACCCGCACGACCACCAATTTCAATCGGGCGGTTCGCTTGCACGTTCCAGCGAGCTTGGTGAGCAACATGAGCAACTTCCGGTGCAGCATCTGGTTTCGACAGATCCTTCAGATAGAACGTGATGCCTTCCTCGGAAGGACTATCCAAATCAATCGACACTGCGATGTAGTACGGTTTGTTTAACTCCAGTCGCAAGTTCGAGGCAATGACTTCGTATTCCGGTTTGCTACTCTCGTCACTTCGTGAACCGATCAACTGTAGAATCAGATTGCGGGGCTGGTAGCTACTCTTGGTGGACGTCACACCGAGCGACCAACCGCGTTGGGAGTTATTGCCCGACCAACCCGAGACGATTGTCCGAACGGAGGCATCGGGGTACAGCGAATGCAGCATCACGGTCGCTTCGATCGTGAAGTCACCATCGGCTTCAGGCTCGAGCAACTCTTTCAGCGGGGCAACTTGAATGGACATCGGCTTTTTCGCACTGAGCTGGATTGCGGAGCCGCCGCTCGGCATGGAGACCAATGGATTCGGCGGTTCAGAAATCTCGGCATCGGCTTCATACGACTCGATGAACGCGGCGGCCATCTCGAGTTCTTCCGGACTCGGCGAACGGAAATAGAGGCGTTGAAAGGCCTCGTCCACCAGCGAATCCAGGCTCATTGACCCCACATTTCCGGTGAACCCCTTGGCACGATCGTGCAGCCACGGATTGTTCATCATCAGCAACGATTGAGGCGAGGTGGTCGTCCGATGCCGCATCCCCTGACTCTCGACACGGTCTGGGAAATCAAACACGGCTAACAACGGATCCAGAGCGTTGCGTTTGACGTTCTTGTAGATTGCTCGTTTCGACGGTCCCATTTCACCACTGGCCGTGATCAAGCAATCATGGATTTCTTCACCTGAAAGTCGGCGTGGACTCTGCCGCCACAGGAGTATGTTCTGCGGGTCGAGCGTCGCCAGTTGATCGTCCATGGGACGTTCAGACGATTGACGATAGGTCGCTGACGTCAAAATCAGACGGTGCAGTTTCTTGAAGCTCCAACCGTCGTCCATGAACCGACGCGCGAGCCAATCGAGCAATTCCGGGTGCGATGGAGGTGTTCCAAGCCGACCAAAATCACTGGTGTTCTCGACGAGACCACGTCCGAAATGTTGTTGCCAGACACGATTGACCATCACTCGGGCGGTCAAAGGATTCTCTTTACTGGCAATCCAATTCGCCAACGCGGTGCGTCGTCCTGTCGATTGCAGCGCCACGGCAGGAGGCTGTATTTCCGGCAATTCATCTCCCAAAACGACAGGGAATGCAGGCTCAATGGGAGTCTGATCGTTCATGTCGGGAATGAACGTCGGTGGTGCTTCCGGCCCTACGTCGCTGACGACAAATTTCATCGTTGGCAGTGGTTCAGGCTTTAAGTGATCAAATTTCGCCAGTTCCTTTAGCAGTTCCTGGCGTTCAGCTTCCTGAGCCTCGTCGAGCCATTCAGGTAGTTTCTCAGGCTTGATCTCCAACTGACGCTTCGTCAGTGCCACAATCTGATACTCGTACGGACTGATCTCAGCACGTCGACTCGATACGAGAGCTTGGATTTCCTTGGTGAACATCTTGAAGCCCTGTCCTCCCGCCTTCTTGAGGAGCACAGGCGTTTCAATTTCGTGCAGATGCTGACGAATCTCGGCCGTCGCTGCTTCCCAGACGAGCTGTTGCTCAAAATGCTTGGTGCGTGTGGCAACGTCTGCAATCGGTTGGTCTTCGCGAGGCAGCAGAGGTGTGAAGAAGGAGCGGAAGGAAAAGTAGTCTCGCTGCAACAAGGGATCAAACTTATGGTCGTGGCAGCGGGCACATTTGAGACCTTGGGCGAGGAAGACGTCCGCAGTTGTTTCGGTGACGTCGTTGATAATCTGCGACCATTGCCCCTCAACATCACGTTGATTGTATTCGTAAATCCAGTGTCGCAAGAACATCGTGCCGATCAGGGCATCTTTATTCCCTGGATCGACTTCATCCCCGGCGAGTTGTTCCTGCACAAAACGATCATAAGGTTTGTCTTCATTAAAGGAACGAATCACATAGTCACGGAAGTGGCGGGCCTCGGGGCGACCGTGATCCGCATTGTATCCATCCGAATCAGCATAGCGGGCAAGATCCAACCAGAACCTTGCCTGATTCTCACCATAGGAAGCCCCGTCGAGAAGCTGATCGACAAGTGATTCGTACCATCCATCTCCACTCTGCAACAACAAAGCCGTTTCGTCGGAAGGAGGTAATCCTGTGAGTGCAAAATGAACGCGGCGAGCGAGCTTTCGCGGTTCCGCTTCGACCGCGGGGCTGACGTCGTCCTGCCGCAAACGCTGCAAGACAAAGTGGTCAATTTCATTACGACACCAGCCATTATCATCGACGTCGGGAACCGCAGGATTCCCAACAGGTTGATAGCACCACCAGTGGCGATCGTTTTCGTCGATCTTCGAGACCTTCTTCAGTTCCAGACCGGTTGGCCAGTCCGCCCCCGCAGCCACCCAGGCAGCGACGCCGCCGACCAGTGAATCTTCTAGCTGACCACTCGGAGGCATTTCGTACGATTCATAACGCAGTGCTTCGAGCAGCAAACTTTCATCGGGATTCCCGGGAACGATCGCGGGACCGGAGTCGCCTCCGAGCAGCAAACCTTCCATGGTGGTCAGGTTCAGTCCGCCCTCTTGCTTGCTCTCATCATGGCACTTGATGCAGTTCGTCAGCAGCATCGGTCGGACGTGCTGTTCAAACAAGTCCCGTTTTGCCGTCGATGGGTCCGCAGCGATCGCTGGACGTCCGCACACGAGCAGCGACGCGATTGTTAGAACGCCAAGCATTGTTGGCGACGATAGCCAATGCACTCCGAAGCGTAAGCGAGGGAACTGCCTCAACGCGTTCCGTCGCTGACGCGCCGGCGTACCGGTCGCTCGAACATCATGTTGTTCAGCAAATTTCATTCTAATTCTTCCTCTGGCAGGCCAGCGATGAAAACAGGGTCGACATAATGACCATCGTCAAGTGCGTCCTGGATAAAGAGTCCTTCGACGACCTCGCCGCTCGCGTATCCCATGTCTGAGAGATCAATCCCAACGGCGAGGCCGCGAAATTTGATATTTTGCTGCTGAGATGAAGTCTTAAGTGAGTCGAGTTCTGCGAGCGATCTCACCTTGTCCGCAAAAAAGTGGACATGGAACGTCGTCAGTACTTTTACTTCGGGCGATTCCATCGTGAGATCATACTTCCGAATTGTCTGCGATTTTAGACCGTCGCGGAACTTCAGCGGGCTGACGTGAAACGGATCACCATCAGGCGGATTCCCGAATGCTTGCAGGTCAAAGACGAGCACATCCGCTCCGGGACCATTAACGACCGGTTGGTCGAATCGAATTGCCATCCCCGGCGAACCCGCATCACCTTCGAGAACCGGATCGGTTGTCAGCGGATCGACGCTCCCATCAGGATTGATCACGCCTGTGACGAGACTGCAATCCACCAGGGACTCGATGCGGGGCGCTGGGAGTGTTGCACCACCACACAGGAACGGTCGGGGGACGGTCGCTTTGAACCAGGTGAGCCGCGCGGGAATCAATGAACCAACGGGGAATTGCGTCACTTTGCCGCCACGTTGGACGGTCACACTCGTCAAGTTTTCAGCGTCCCCGTCCGGTCCCAAAGTTGTTTCATAAGACATCACGCGGTCAGGCAATTGACTGCGGTAGGAGTTCGCCTGAAATGGAAGATCCACTGTCGCGAAGGAACCTGCCGTCACAAACCGTTTCGCTTCCCCGCCCGCCAACCGCTCCCCCGAGTCGTCTGCGTCGGGAGCGTTTGCAAATCGCTGAACATCATAGATATCTGCGGCACCTTCGATCACCTGCACTTCTGTTTCACTTGTTTCGCTGACGTTCACGGAAAACCGGGTCCCTCGATCCACCACGCGGGTCACTGGCGTTTCGACATGAAAACCTTCCGCCCCCTCGGGTGCATGGACCGAGCAGCGGCCGACGTCCAACGCCAGACTCTCGTCGGACAAAACGTGAAACACCGCGGGTCCTTCGAGAATCGCCGCCGCGCCAGCGGGAAACAAGATTTCAATCAGGCCGCTCATCAGGACGTACTCGCGATGGGGTGCGAGCACGGCGCCCACGGGCGGAGGGAGTTCACCGAAAAACTTCGCATGCGCACTGCTGCCCAGCCGAACCTGACGTCCTGCCACTGTCTTGACGTGCGGAGATGAACCATTGATTACGCCCGGAGATCGTTCTTGCGGCCGAAACGTAAAGAACAAGAACGCGACCATCGCCAATGCGGCCACACCCCAAACGGGCTGAGAGATCACAGAGCGATTCCATTGCGTTCGCCGAGTGGGCTCCAACGTCGCCCCCTGAGCGGCGACCTGGGTAGTCACCTGCGACATCACCTGGGTGACGAACGCATCCTGGCCCTCCGGTAATCGAGCTAGCGTCTCGCGAACGAACGCATCTTTTTGCGGTGCCGAATCCCCGACAACCAGCCCAAGCAGCCGATGTGTTTGCAGCAAGTCGGCGGCACGCTGCACGAAGTTCTCGTCAATGGAGAGCAATTCCTGCAACTCTTCGAATCCGCGTTCGTCCAACTCACCTTCGAGGTAATCGGTCCACAATTCGGCGAAACGGTCTTGGATATTCACGGCGACACCCCTTCTTTGGCAAGCCTTGCATCAATGCACTCCTGTAACTTTCCCCTGATCTTCCAAAGCTGCTTCTTCACCGCGGGCACCGATCGTCCGCTGCGTGCAGCCATCTCTTGAAGCGGGATCCCTTCGTCATAACGCCACGTTACGAAGCGGCGTACGTGATCGCCCAACGCCCCCAGGCAACGCTCTAAATGTTCGAGCCTTGCCGTCCAAACCTCCGGGGGTTCGTCACAGCGACGATCGAGCTCTCTCTGCAACAGCTCCGGCCCGTAGCGAGCATGATAGTCCGCAATTCGTCGCAGGCGAGTCTTTTCAGACATCAACTGGTAGCGTGCAATGGTGAACAACCAAGCTCCAAAATTTGTTCCCATTTCGAACTCTTCCAAACGCGAGAACGCAGCCACAAAACTACGTTGAGCAATCTCATCGACATCAACGCCCATCGGCACGTGCGCCGCCAACCAGGCGCGCAACGACCGCTCATGCTGGCGCAGCACGACTTCAAAAGCAGCCGTCTCACCACGCAAAACACGCTGCAAGGCATCGGTCACTTTCGAATCATCGGGTTGCGAATCATCCGGTAATGAGTTCATGGTAGTCACATTAGTGTCATGGCAGCTGTTTGGATAAGGTTACCCGAAATCCAAACATTTCCCCAAAAAACACTCGATTCCTCGCCGCATCCGTCGAAAACTTCGATCTTCCCAATGGCCCGTTCAACGTGCACTGCGAACGGATCATGGCTCGCAGTGCCGACCAATGGCGGGGCTAGCCTGGGCTTCTCCTTACCTGCTGTTGATTTAGCATCACGCGAAGAAAAACGGACGCAGGTACGCTCGCCAGAGCGTGGGATCCCACCGTCTGGCGACGGTAGCTACGGGAGGTTTTATCACGTGTTGTTCACGCAATGCTCAGTCGAATTTCAACCAGCAATGGTGAGTCGAATGCCGCAAGGCAGTCGGGTAACGCGAGCCACCTGGCCGCTCACGCGACTCGGCTCATGAAATCAACACGCCGCTAAGCTGCTGAGCGCGGCGGCAGGATTACAATCCGGCGAGCTGTTTTTCGGCGTCACCGAAGTGATCGAGCTTCACGCCCATGCGGTCCATGATCGATAAATACATGCTGCAGAGTTTGCGGTCGTCGTCGTCTTTGCCGACGAAATCCAGCACGCGGCCGGTTTCCAATGTTCCGGACAAACCGCCCGTCAACAACACGGGTACCTTGCTCGAGTCGTGTGAGTTACCCGACCACATGCTTGAGATGAATAACAGGCACGAATGATCCAGCACGGTAGCGTCCCCTTCGGGCATCGCATCGAGCTTGCTCGCTAGATACGCGTACTGCGAACAGTAGTAGCGTGAGATCCGCTCGTATTCATCGGAGCGGTCATTGTGCGACGCGGAGTGGTGCGTGTTGGTGACATCTAAAAACGGATAGAACAATCCTGAAAGGTCACGATTGAGCAACAGGGTTGCCACTCGTGATTTATCGGTTTGGAATCCGATCGCGACGAGGTCGCACATCAGTCGCATGTGCTCGCGGATGTCTTCGGGCAGACCATCATCCGGACGTTTCATCGCCGCGATGTCCTTGCCGCGGTGCTGGGCTCGCTCGGCGGCCTTGGCGTGGGCGGCGCGCATGGAGACAGCACGCTTTTCGACTTCGCGAACGCTGCTGAGGTATTCGTCGAGTTTGGTGCGGTCGGATTGACTGACCCGTCGACTCAGCGAAGAGGCGTCTTCACGGACGCGGTCTAAAATACTCTCCATCCGCCGGCTGCCGTGATTATCGAACAGTGAATCAAAAGCCAGCGAGGGATAGACTTCCATCGGCACGGGCGAGGTCGCATTCTGCCACGAAATATGCGAGCTGTACGCCATCGAGAAATTCGTTTCGTGATACCCCGTCACTGGCTGCTCACAACCGAGCACGAGACTGGGGGCAACCGTTTGGTCGGCAAAATGATTGGCGAGCACCTGATCGACGCTAATGTCGCCACGCAGCTCCGAACCCTTCTTCAACGAAGCTCCTGAGAGGATATTGCCGGTTTGCCCCGGGTGGATGCCGACCTGGGTAGCATTTTCGTTGAACAGCCCCGTGATGAAATTCATCTTGTGCTTGATCGCTTCCATCGGCGCGAGGCTTTTGCCGAGCTCCATCTCCGCGCCGCTGCCCTTGGCCCACCAATGGTCTTGGTTGATTCCGCAGCCCATGAACAGGGCGGCAAAACGCTGGGGTGATGAGGTGGGGTCGGAACCCGCAGGCGATTCGCTACCCCACACGGGAACCGATTCCAACCATGGCAGCGCCATCGCGACGCCCGCACCACGCAGCAGCGTCCGACGCGAAACAGAATCGTTCACAGGATTGGAGTGAGAGTTTGCAGACGTCATGGGATTGCTACCGTCTCATCAAGAGGAATGCGAATACGCTTGTTCAAAAATACGGGGCTCGTCACGATCACATCAATCATCGAGCTGAATCGATAATCGTTCTCGGCGAGCCTTTGTTTCATGTCGGCAACGATGGACTCATCAGACAACTGTAAAGTCCGACCGAGACCAAAGGCCAACAGTTTTCGGCATAGATTGTCGACAAAATCATCCTGACGTGCAGTGCGAATATACTCCAGCACGCCCGTCAAACCGCTTCCTTCGCTGGCGTCGGGGAACACGGCCGAGTCGTCGATCGCACGCCCGCCGAGATCCACATCGCGAAATTCGCCGATCGGACCGTAGCCTTCGAAGACCAACCCCATCGAATCGATGCGGTTGTGACATCCAGCACAGGCAACGTCTTGCCGATGTCGCGCCAGCGTTTCACGAAGCGTCAAATCGCCGAGTTTGGATTCATCGCTAGGCAGGTCCGGCACGGTCGCTGGCGGCGCGGGCACCTTTTCACCGAGCATCCGTTTGATTAGCCAGTTGCCTCGCTGGACCGGACTCGTCCGCAACCCCGACGAATTGTGCGTCAGGAACACAGCCATGGGCAACAATCCGCCACGTCCGTGCTGGCCCGCCTCGCCCCAACGTATCCACTGCTCATTCGACTCACCCACGTGATCGGCATTGAGACCATAGTGCTGACCCAACACAGGATTTACGAAGGTGTAGTCGGCATAGAGAAAATCCAGCACCGAGCCATCTCGCTCGATGAGATCGCGGCAGAACCGGAGTGGCTCCTCTGCCATCGCTTGCCGGAGCTCATCGGTAAAAACCGGAAACCGCTCCCGGTCGACGCCGTTGTGCTCGGTGAAGCGGCGGAAATCCAACCAATTACCTGCGAACTCGGTAACGAACCCCTCGACCCGATCATCAGCGAGCAGTCGCCGGGTCTGCGCGAGCATGACCTGCGGTTCCCGCAACTGTTCCCTGGCCGCCAGATCCAACAGTTCGTCATCGGGCATACTCGACCACAAGAAGTAACTCAGGCGACTGGCCAGAGAGTAATCACTCAGCGGTTGGACTGCTGGCGCCACCGTTGGAGCGGCGTCCAGCGAGGAGGCAGCAGGCTGCCCATCACGCGACACATCGATCCGATAACAGAAATGAGGCGACATCAACACCGCGACCACCCCGTCGTGAATCGCTTGTTCATGACTGAGCCCTTCGTCTTGACGCATGGCATCGTAGAACGACCGAATCGATGCGACTTCAGCCCCGGACAACGGGCGCCGGTACGCGCGCGCTGCGAAATCAATTAACGCTTCGAGCTGGCGAGGTTGTGACTCAACACTGAGTTTCTCGAGTCTTCGAAAGGTCTTCGCCATGTCTTCAAAGTAGTACCGGATGACCGCCAGGGCTTGGTCGCTCGCACCGACTCGCTTGGCTTTCTCGCAGTAAGCATCCGCTAGCCCAGCAACCTTTTCCGCCGACGTATTGTCTTTATCTTCGGCGCGATAGAGATCAAACACGCGATCACGCATGAACCCTGAATCCGTACGATCGAACCAGATAAACCCGGAGTACTGGCGCATCGGAGCCGCCGCGACGAAATCAAGTTCTAGCCACAGACGGTCGAGTTCCTCTCGTTCAGCATCATCGAGCATCAAGTCGTACAGCGGCGCGTCGTCGCGAAAGTATCCCATTTGGCTATGGAACCCAGCGCTCAGAAACCGCCCCTTCAATTTCTTCTCGTTCTTTTGATCGAGATACACGCGAGCGCGTTCAGAAACAAAAAAGGTGTCGGGGAACACATCACAAAACTGAGCCAGTGACTGCTTCAGCGCCGCTGCATCCGCATCGTCAGCCACCTCCATCAATTTGGCGGCCGCCGAATCAGGCTCCAGTCCAAAGCCACCTGTTGGTAGTTCGCCCTCGACATAGCGACGTCGGTTGGCGACGAATTGGCGATTCTTCCATAGCACCAACGGCTGCGACCCGTTGTTCATTTGCGGTGAGGTCAAGTTCGGAATACTGGGGACCAATGACGCTCTCAAATCCGAAACGAACGAAGCCATCGTCTGACATCCCGCCCGTGCGGCAGCGATGTTCTCGGGTGTCGAGGCATCGGGAAGTCCGCTCAGCAAAAGCCTCAACGCGGCGACGGGGCCAACCGATGGGAGGTCTGCTGTTGGTTCATGATGGCCACCGAGAAGTTGCCATAGCGTTTCACAGTATCGCTCGCTGAGGCCGCGCTCACTCGCCAACTGTGCGAGCGTTGCGTCGTCATTGCCAAGATCCTCGCGATGCTGGAACCGCCACAACACTTCAAAGTAATCCGCGTAGTCCGTCCGCTGGTTTCGATAGAAATCAATGATGCGATTGACACAAAACTTATCGCGATCGGTGGGCGTGATCACGGGATGTGGAGCGAACTCAAATCCACTCGGCGTCAGGGCCAGATGTTCGGAAACCTTCCCCGCCGCATCGAGATATTTCTTCAGCAGGGCAGGGGACATGGCCAGCGATTCACCGGAGTTATCAAACCCCGCTTCGTTGGCTGGATCGACCGGAAAGGCTGCGGCGGGCTGAATATCAACGCCCGTCAAATCGCGGATGGTGTAGTTGTACTCGCTACCACTGAGCCGGTGGGGCAGCACGATGCCGGGGTCGCCCTTGGTCCGCGCCGCCTCCGCCGATTTGACTTGCTCGATCCACGCGATCACCGCCGCACGCTCCGCATCCGTCGGTTGATGATCGGCGTCTTCGGGCGGCATTTCACCAGCCTCCAACCGATCCAAGACACCCGACCAGCGACGGAAATTCTTGACCACCGACGCGAGGTCATGGTCGACCGTCAAATCGAGATCACCCTCGGTGGTGTCACCGTTGTGGCACTCGACACAACTCGACTGCAGAACCGGTTGCACGGTGCCTTCGAAAGTAGACTGCAGAGACTCCGCTCGGCCGACCGAATTACCGGCCAGCAAAAGCAAAAGGATCGTGGCGTGGCGTATCGCGAGCATCAGGTGCTCCGCAAGAGCAAAATGAGGGGAAGGGAGAGGGGAATTCTGCCGATCGAGTCGGCGGCGGGACCGTCTAGTTTATGCGATCCCGCGATGCCTAGCCACCGAAAAATCATTAAACCGACGGCAATGGCTGTCGTCCTGGGCTACTTCGCACCACCACACTGGAACACTTCGATACCCAGCTCGGCCGCGGCGACTGCCTTCGCCTGCATGGCGAGATCGGCTTCCGCCTCGGAATGGGCATAGGCGACTTGGATATGATTGGCGTGATGCCGGGCCATCATTTGGTCGCGGGTGACACCGTGCAAGACCGCGTGCATGACCGGCCATACCGGAGTCGTGCTATCCCAGCGGCGCTGCGTTTCCTCGGCGGGCAACTCAACGGCAGTAGCCCGCCCGATATCCATCTTCAGTCGGCCATCAGCCACGAAAATTCGCGACCATACAACGGAGCCTGGCTTCGAAACACCTCGCACGGTGCTGCCGCCGCTAGGGAAATACATGGGCGGTTGCCGAAAGCCTTCCGCATCGGCCCAACCGCCGGCAAAGTGCGACGCAGGCACTGCGCCGCTGATCTCGAGCACCCACACCTCATCATCGACGGTGCCGGAGGCATCTCGGTCGGACCACCGCAAGTCATGGAGCGTGTTTTCAACCGGTTGGCCGAGCGCACGGTGGACGCGGTCGGTCAACAGGCCATCAACGCCCGCGCACTCATCGACTTCGTTGAAGTGCGTCAAGGGACGGCCGGCAAACAGCTCGCGTGAACCATCGCGCGACATCACCGCTGGCCGCACCGAATCGTTGAGCATGCCTTCGACGAGATCACTCGCCGGCAACAAATCCTTGAGTCCCTGCTGGTACTGAATGCCGACACAATCACAACCGAAATCATCCGCGATCCGCAATGTCGCGATATACATGCGGCACTGATCGAGGATTTGAGCATCCGTCAGGTCGTTCGCAGGATCATCGCCGGTATGGAATTTCATGCCCTGGTTGTCCAGCCAGTCACGGACAGCCTGGGCCTCGCGATCGGACACGCCGCGGGTCTCGTGATAAAGGGCCGATTGGCTGAGCCGCTCTTTAAAAACACCGAGTGGATTGAGCAGCGAGTCCGGAATGATGGCATTGAACATGCCCATACACCCCTCATCAAAAACACCCATGATCGCTTGGTCACGCCGCAGGGTCTGGGCAACCTCTCGGCCGACCGCGTGTGCTTGATCGTCGCATGCCGAGAGATCGAAGGGGCCAACGTGAGAGGTGTCATGGGTGAGCGAACCGGTCTCCAGCCATGACTGCAGCTTTTCGAGAAAAGCGTCATCGTCAAATGTCTCGCTCCACAGCGAGCAATACTTCACACCTGCCTTGGCGAGCGACCCGTTTAGATTCAAAAGCCCCACCAACCCAGGCCATTGTCCCGACCAGTTTGCAACGGTGAGAATTGGCCCTCGGTGCGAGATCAATCCAGCGAGCACGTGGTGCGAGTATTGCCAGACCGCTTCGGCAATGATCACGGGCGAATCAGGGTCAATGCCACGAAACACATCCATCCCTTGCCGCTGTGAGCGAATGAAGCCATGGCCGCGAGCCTCGTCGAACTCGTGACCGCGAACGACCGTGCGCCCGAAACGACCGATCGCCGCGGTCAACTGCGATTCCATGGCTTGCTGAGCCTCCCAACAAACCTGGTTGGCCGAATCGCGTAAGTCGCCCGAGGCAACGAGTGTGATGGGTGCGTTTGCGTTGAGTGATGCAGTGGACATAGGCGACAGGTGTGGTTGGGGAATAATGAAGAATAAGCCGAACCGCGTGAGCGACCGGGTGCGGGGTGGTACCCGGTGCCTTACGGCACTCGGCTCAAAATTGTGGGGACAGGGAATATTCGCGGGGTGGTACCCGGTGCCTTACGGCACTCGGCTCAAAATTGTGAGGACAGGGATCATTTTCTTGAGTTACCCGGTGCCTTACGGCACTCGGCTCAAAATTGTGAGGACAGGGAATATTCGCGGGGTGGTACCCGGTGCCTTACGGCACTCGGCTCAAAATTGTGGGGACAGGGATCATTCGCTGGAGAGACCGCCGGCCACAGCGGCGGCTAAGCCTCGGTATCTCCGGTACAGATCGTTGTACTTCTCGGTGCGGTCCGAACGCGGACGCACGACGTCAAATTCGGACTGCGGTGCTGCTGCCATGGCGGTGGCGGCAGCCGAAATCTCACTGAAACCGCTGGCCTGCGAGCCCGCCGCGATCATCCCCAACACCGCCGCGCCGACCGCGGTCGCTTGCGTTGAAGGGTGAATCTCAATCTCGCTGCCGATCACGTCTGCGTAGATTTCGATGAAGGCACGATTGTGATGCGGCAGTCCACCGGTGGCGATGAACCGGTTGATTTCCACCCCGCCTTCACGCAGCAACTCCACGATCCAGCGGAGACCAAAGGCAGACGCCTCCAACATCGCCAGATACAAGTGCTCGCCACGATGATGAAGGCCGAGCCCAGTGAACGCACCTCGCAAGTCACCGTCCATCAACGGCGTGCGGCAACCGTTCATCCAGTCCAAACAGGTCACGCCTTCGGCACCCGGCGGCAGCCCCATGGCGGCGTCGGAAAGCGAGTCAAATGATTTCAATCCGAGCAGGTTTCGCAGCCAAGCGAACGCATCCCCCACAGCGGCTTGCCCTGTCTCGTAACCATACAGCCCAGGCAAAATCCCGCCATCGACCACACCGGCTACACCGGAGATATCCGCCAGCGCATGGGAGTTAAGCATGTGACAACTGCTCGTGCCCATCACCATCACGAGTGTTCCCGGATCGCCTGCGCCGACGCCCGGCACGGCGGCATGAGCATCGATGATCGCTGCGGAAACGGCGGTGCCCGGTGCCAAGCCCAACCGCTCAGCCATCGCATCGCTCAAGCCGCCAGCTCGTTCGCCAGGGGAACGCATCTCACCAGGCAAGCATTTCTCAACCGCGGCGGCGAGTGCCGGCGAAACGGCTGAGAAATAGTCTTGCGAAGGGTATCCGTCGGCCGCGGACCACATCGCTTTGTAGCCCGCCTGACACGTCGAGCGGGCCAGTGACTCGGCAGGTCCACCGACGAGTTGCCAGACGAACCAATCGCCTGCCTCGATCCAAATCTCTGCCGCTGCGGCAACGTCGGGTGCATCCTCGATCGTCTCAAGCATTTTGGGAAAGAACCATTCCAACCCAATCGTGCCGCCGTATCGTTTCAAAAACGATTCGTCCCGACCGCTCGCGACCTCATTCATGTGCGCTGTTTGCGTCACCGCCCCGTGGTGCTTCCACAACTTCGGCCACGCTAACGCCACGGTGCGAAACCGCTCCAACTCACACAGCGGCAGCCCCTCTCGCGTGGTGGGCAACATCGTGCAGCTGGTGAAGTCGACACCGATACCCTTCACACGATCGGCCGTGACACCCGCTTGGGCGATCGCCGCCCGCGTGGCCTCGGCTGCCGAATCGACCCAGTCCCGAGGAGATTGCAAGGCATAGTGCGGCGGCAAAGGTTCGGAACAGCCTGGCAGCGACGAGGTGATTTGGCCGTGAGCGTACGGAACCGTTGCCGTGCCGTGCTGTTTGCCCGTCGAATCGACCAAAACGGCACGAACCGATTCCGTACCGAAATCGAGTCCAAGTGAAATAGGCTGGGTCATGAAAAGTGAATCGATTTCGGCGAAGGTGCATTGTGGAACGCGGCATCGACTTGGAGCCTGCGAGGGTTCTTCAACATAGGCAAGAAGTCGATACCACGGCCACCTAATCTATACGCTTTTGCGACGCTTGCAACGCGTCGCGAAACTCTTTGAGTTGGCGTTGCAGCGGCGGTGAGTGCGGGGTCAGCGCGCACGCCTCGGCCTGCATCTTGACGGCGGCCTCGAGATCCCCCACCGCAAAATAGCAGCGGGCACAAGTATCCATCAACGCTGATCGGCCTGGCGAGATTCGCAGCGACTCCTTGCTGTACCGCAGTGCCTTGGCAGTATCCCCGGCCGTGTTACTGACCAACCACGCATAGGCATTGAGCTCTTGAGCCAATTCCAAACTCGATGTCCGAAACGGCCCCAGCCGCTGCATGTTGTTGCGGGCGTCATCGATCGAACTTTGGACCATCCGAATTCGCTCATCGAGCGTTTTGGCGACCGATTTCGCCCACTCGCCATCGCCATCGCCATCGCCATCGAGGCGATACATCGCGATCAGGATATCAATGTTTTCCTTGTCCATGTCGTAGGCTTTCCGCAGGATCGGCTTCGCGGCCTCGCCCTCGCCTTGCTCGATCATCAACAACGCACGATGAAAGTCCAGATTGCTTTGCACGTCGGTGTAGGAGAAGCGACGTGCAATCAATCGGTCGCGAAACTCGTTATCTTGATCGATCCGCTCGGTCAGCGGCGTGAGTATGTCCACCACATCGGCATGACGCTGCATTTCGCCGAGCATCTCGGCCAGTCGCAATCGTGCAAACGAAGAGACCGCGGTGTCGACGGGCAATCGATCGATGACAAGCCCGTACTCCTGCTCGGCCCAGCGAAAGAGCCCCCGTTCGATCAGCTCGGCCGCGATTTCAATATGCGCCAGAGCATTGTACTCGATGGTTTGCGGGTGCACCGCGGCGTCGTCAGGCGGCGACAAGGGGTTGATCGCGAGCGCAGCGTCGGCAAGCCGGGTTGCGTCAGCATCACGATCGAGGTGCGAGAACGCCTCCGCCGTCGAGTAGAGCAGAATCGGACTTTTCTCGACCAATGCTCGCTGCGATTCATACAGGGCGATCACGACAGGGTCGAGCGAATGATCGAGCGCCCACGTCGCCGCCTCGATCAACGTCTGAGTTTTTGCCGGAATGAGATCGACGTTAGCGACCATGATCCTGACGGCATCGTCCTGGCTCTCGTAGGCAAGTGCTCGCTCGGCCGTCATCTCAATGAGATCGAGCAGCTCGACAGCCGAAACATTGGACTCGCTAGCGAAGTCACCGTCATCCAAAACCAGTTGCTCGCGGTTTTTGGCGATCAGTTTCTCCCAGGCGGCCACATCCAAACGCCCGGAACGCAGGTCGACGGCGTACTGCTGCAACCATTCGCTGCTGACCCGGGCCGGCGGCAGTGAGCTCGCTGCGATCTGGGCGGCCTCCATTTCACGGCGGACCGATGCTTTCGATTCCCGGTCCGAGGCCGCGCCCCCGGTCACGGACTCGAGAGGATTCGCCCCCCGAGCATCCAATCCGATCAACGCCAACGCTGCAGCCCGAGCGAGGACGGGCTCCGGTTCAAATCGGGCGAGCCGCAACAGCGGCGAAAACGCGTCACTGCGAGTCAGATCGGCGATCGCGTCGATCCGTTTGCGTCGCTGTGAGACACTGTGCGAACTGTACTCCGACAATAAATCACGGACTTCGGTAGCGTCCGCGGGGGTGGACCATTGGACCTGCAAACCGCTCGTCAAACGCCGCGCCACGATAGCCACTTCGCTGTCGGGATGATTGCGTGCTTCACGCAGTTGATCAAAGGCCGCCAAACCGATTTGCATCAGATGATCGCGGCAGCGAGTTCGCATCGCGTAACTATCCGACGCCAGCCCTTCGATCAACCTGGCGATCTCAGCATCGCTCACCCCGACCACCTCACGCTGGGCGGCAGAGCAGGGCACTCGCCCGCATCCCAGACAAACCCACACCAGCAGAGCAGCCACTACAAGACGTCGTGGAACGCGAGCTGACAGGTTCAAAAATGGCAGACTGAGTAACATCGTCAGAAGTATCCGCAAAAATGAAGTGCAGGCTCAACCAGCTCAGACGGACGGAACCGCCTGGCTACAATCGTCGACAGTTCACTCCACTCTACCAAATCCGCACCACCCCTGACTGAAAACCAAGTTGGTTTTTTGGTGCAGTCGCCTCACATCGGCAGCGTGGGCCGGACGGGGCACAACCCACAAAAACAACTCATCCCGATCATTCGCTCCCATCTGTAAGACCCCAAAAAACAACCCGCACAGTTCCCCTCACCGCGCGAAAAGGTGTTTTTCGTAGCAAATCTCCCGGCTTGCCACGACAAAAAGTTTGCCAGCGGTCGTTCCGGAAGTTAAGCTGCCAACACAGACGCCTCTCGTGTTCACTGCCTCCTCAAGGATCTCGTCTGCGATGAAAATTCGCTTTACCCCTATATTTAACGTTCTTGCCTGCGTGACTGCTTTGGCGGCGACCGTTCCCGGGACCACCTGCCACGCTCAATCCGCGGTTTTGTCTGAGATTTACGGCCGGGGAGTCCATGCGTACAACGCTGGACAGTACGACCGCGCCTCGGAATGGTTGAACATGGCAATTGACAACGGTTACCGTGACCCTCGCGCCTACTACTTCCTTGGCTTCAGCGCTGCGGCGAGTGGTCGCCAAGTCGAAGCGGAGGGTGATTTCCAGCAGGGTGCCGAGATCGAAGCCAGCGGCGCGTTCGGCAATTCGGTCGGCCGTGCCTTGGCTCGCATCCAAGGCCCGACTCGATTGAAACTGGAACAGATTCGCGAGACCGCCCGTTTAACTGCGTTAGCGAAGGGACTGGCCCGGTCACAGGCGAGATACGGCGAACTCGGAGCCTCCTCCGACGCCAAGGCTCCCGCAGCGGATAAAGCCCCCGCGGCCCCGGCGAAAACCGCACCAGCGGCCGCGGCCCGCCCCCGTGCCGTCATGGCCCCCGCCGTGCCAGCAGGAGACGATCCCTTTGCCGATGACATGGACCAAGATCCCGTCGTCGAATCCAACGACGTGCTCAAGGATGTTGCCAAGAACGCGGTCCCCGCCGAAGGCGAAGCAGCCGCTGCTGCTCCCGAGCCCGCTGGCGAAGGTAGCCCGTTTGACGCCCCCGGTAGCGACCCATTCGCCAATCCGACCGGCGGCGGTGCCGACCCATTCAGCACGGGCGGTTCAGGCGACCCATTCGACTTCTAAGCTAAGGAACGAGCGGAAAGTAAGTGGCCGAACGCTCTGCGGATCGGAACGGTCGACCGCGGAGCGTTGGACCACCATTTCAGACAGTAATTCCCCGCTCATTCCGAAGTCAATTGTCGACCGACGGCTCCGCCCGTCGTGAGTGATCTGGATCTCCTGAGCATGTGAGCGAGAGAGCTTGGGCGTAACCCCGTCAGCCGAAAGACATTTGCTCGTGTGCTTAGCGTCAACCCGATGAGCGAGTTTTGAAGTCATGCAGATTCGTTGCTCCCGGGTTGGCGTTCTCTACTTATCTGCGGTCTCCATCTCGCTGGTTTTGCTGTTCGCAGGGGACTCGCAAGCCCAGGAACCAATATCGCAACCCGCCGAAATCGCCGATCGCGAACAGGTGCGTGAGTGGGTCACCAACGTCGTTGGTAATTTGAAGCTCAGCAACAACTCGACGGGGCGACAGCTAATCCAGAAAGACAAGTCGCTGCTGCGTTGGTCCAACCCGATCGCCGGAAATTTTCATGGGGACTCGTACTTGTGGACCGAGCAAGGTCGCCCCGCCGCGTTCCTAAGTATCTACGCGAGATTCGATGGCCCCGTCACCGCCAGACGACTGACTTTTCAGTCGCTATCCCTTGATCCTCTGACCGCTCGCTTGAACGGCGTTCCAGTCTGGCACCCCACTGAGCCCGGAGTTGAGTTCAATGAGCTGACCGACGTGCCTCCCCCAAGCCCAAAATCATCCTTGCGACGATTGCAAATGTCGCGGATCGCACGACAGTTCCGCGGTCGGATCCAAGAGGAGGGAGAAGCTGATCGATTCCGAGAACTGCGTCTGCTGACATCGCCGCTCTACCATTACGAGAGCCAGGCCAACAACGTCGACGGTGGGTCCCTCTTTGCGTTTGCCGACAGCACCGATCCTGAACTGCTCCTGCTGGTGGAATCACGCGTCGAAGGTGAAACACGATCCTGGCACTACGCAGCGATCCGGCAGAACCATCGCGGCCTGAAACTATCTCGGGGCGACGAGGCGGCTTGGGAGGTCCCCGCGATCGCTCCTCCTTTTGGAGGCCCTAAAATAAGCGATCCCAACGGTGTTTACTACAACGTTCCCTGGTCGGTCATTTCAGGCAACGAATAGCGGTATGCAAAATTCCGGAGAGAAACACGCTTGTCGGTATAGCTTGGAGCCTATCCCAGAGCCGCCGCATCACGACTAGCCTTTCCATCGTCAGAGGGTTAAATTGTCGGCCACTATGAATAAACTCTTTGATCTCAGTGATGATGTCGCCGTCGTGATCGGCGGCACCGGTGAACTCGGTGGGCAGATGGCCGAATCGCTTGGTAGTGCGGGGGCGAAAATCGCCGTACTCGGGCGAAATGCGGATCGCGGCAACGCTCGCGCTCAGGCGATCGTAGCGGCGGGCGGCGAAGCCAAGTTTTTTGCTGCCGACGGTTTGCAGCGCGACTCGCTCGAGGCCGCCCGCGATAGCGTGATCTCCTGGGCCGGTACGCCAACCGTGCTTGTCAACGCCGCTGGCGGCAACCACCCCGATGCCACGATCCCTCCCGGCGGCGATATCTGTGGCCTGCCACTCGATGCCTGGCAGACCGTCTTTGACCTGAACCTCGTTGGCGGTGCGTTGTTACCCAGCCAAGTGTTCGCACCGGCGATGATTGACGCCGGTGTCGGCAGCATCATCAACATCGCTTCGATGTCGGGCATCATTCCGCTGTCGCGAGTCGTTGCCTATTCGGCTGCCAAGGCCGCCGTGATCAACCTGACCCTGTGGCTGGCCCGTGAATGGGCGACGACCGGTGTCCGCGTCAACGCGATCAGCCCCGGTTTCTTCCCAGCCGAACAGAACCGCAAATTGCTGTTCCAGGAAGACGGCAGCTACACCGAGCGGGGCGGCCAGATCATCGGTCACACGCCCATGGCACGCTTTGGCAAGGCCGAAGAACTCGCCGGTGCAGCGATCTGGTTGGCCAGCCGACGGGCGTCCTCATTCGTCACCGGCCAGAACATCGCCGTTGATGGCGGTTTCGCCTCGGTGACGATCTAGCTGCCGGCTACGGAACGGTTTGCAATCAGCTTGCTGGCCAGAGCGGAACCTTCGTTTGAGGTTTGACCATTTTGGCGTTCGCGGGCGGTTGATATAGTGAGCCGCGATGCTTAGGAACGAGCGGAAGATAAGCGGCCGAACGCTCCGCGGCCGGAATGGTCGACCGCGGAGCGCTCGACCACAATTTCAGACAGTCATTTCCCGCTCGCTCCTTCGGTCGGCCGACTTTCGCGCGTTGCCCGATACCATGACGACATTCGGCTCACCATTGCCGGCCAGAAATTCGATTCACGAAACAGCCTGGTTCCTTGGTAGCAACCAGGGCCTAACGCCCCCACGGCTCTTAAACTCCTCTTGCTTGAAATGGAAAAAACATGGCTTCCCTGAACATCCCCGCTGCTGGTGCTGATCTCGATTTCCTTGCTCTCGGTGCCCTCGTGCATCGTCTCGATCCGGGTGTGATCCCGTTTCGCACGGCGACCAATTTCGACGTGCACGTTTCGGGTGGTGAATACAACTGCGCCGCAAACCTCTCATCCTGCTTTGGTTTGTCCACGGGCGTGGCGACGGCGATGGTCAACAACGGCATCGGTGAACTGATCCAGCGTCAGGTCCGAGCGATGGGCGTGCGGCCGTTCTACAAACAATTCGAGCATGACGGTGTACGGGGACCGAACATGGCCACCGTGTACAGCGATCGCGGGCAAGGCGTCCGCGCCCCGGTTGTGTTCTACAACCGAGCCAACGAAGCCGGCGGGATGCTCAAGCCCGGTGATTTCGATTGGGACAAGATTTTTGCGGGCGGTGTGCGGTGGGTACACAGCGGCGGGATCTTTGCCGCCCTGTCCGAAACGACTGCCGAAGTCGTGATCGAGATGATGGAAGCGGCTGGGCGCCACGGTGCGATTCGATCGTTTGACCTGAACTACCGCGCCAAGCTCTGGGACACCATCGGTGGCTTGTCCAAGGGACAAGAAATGATGGCCAAGATCGTCCAGAACGTTGACTTGCTCGTCGGCAATGAAGAAGACCTGCAGAAGGGTTGCGGCATCAAAGGTCCCGACGTCGAAGAGAAAGCCGGCGGTGGACTCGACCCCAAGAATTTCTTCAAGATGATCGGTGACGCGGTGGAAAAATTCCCCAACGTCAAAGCCGTCGCGACAACGCTGCGTGAAGTCCACTCGACCAATCGGCACTCGTGGAGCGCCGTCCTGTGGCACGAAGGCAAAGAGTACGTGGCCCCGACGGCAGAACTCGACGTGCTCGATCGTATCGGTGGCGGCGATGGATTTGCATCCGGCTTGACCTACGGCCTGCTCGATGGTCGCAGCCCCGACGAAGCACTGCGTTTGGGTTGGGCTCACGGAGCATTGCTGACAACGTTCCCCGGCGACGTCTCCCGCGCCTCGCTCGCCGAAGTTGAAGCCTTGGCCAAGGGCGGTTCAGCCCGCGTGCAACGCTAACGTAGGGCCGGTTCCCACCGGCCAAAGACGCCGCTTATTCGATTAGGTTGGTTCCAAATGCGAATTGGAAGGTGGTTGTTCGGTTGTGTGTGACGCACTGGGGACGGCCGGTGGGAACCGGCCCTACTTCAATGTCGTTCAATAAACCAACGCAAAACCCGCGTGCGCGACCGTAGGGCCGGTTCCCACCGGCCACCCGCGCCGCTTATTCAATTAAATTGGTTCCAATTGCGAATTGGAAGGTGGTTGTTCGGTTGTGTGTGACGCACTGGGGACGGCCGGTGGGAACCGGCCCTACTTCAATGTCGTTCAATAAACCAACGCAAAACCCGCGTGCGCGACCGTAGGGCCGGTTCCCACCGGCCAAAGGCGCCGCTCATTCAATTAAATTGGTTCCAATTGCGAATTGGAAGGCGGTTGTTCGGTTGTGTGTGACGCACTGGGGACGGCCGGTAGGAACCGGCCCTACTTCAATGTCGTTCAATAAACCAACGCAAAACCCGCGTGCGCGACCGTACGGCCGGTTCCCACCGGCCAAAGGCGCCGCTCATTCAATTAGGTTGGTTCCAAATGCGAATTGGAAGGCGGTTGTTCGGTTGTGTGTGACGCACTGGGGACGGCCGGTAGGAACCGGCCCTACTTCAATGTCGTTCAATAAACCAACGCAAAACCCGCGTGAGGAACATCATGTCCTGGTTTCATCGGTTCCTGTTGCTGTCGTTGATCGCGTGCCCATTAGCGTCAGGAAGCGACGATTTTGTGTGGCCCGGTGACGGCGTCCCCGCGGACCAGCCGACCTGGGGACATCGTGATGGACTGCAGATCGGCTTGGCCCCGGCCCCAGGGCCACACGGGCTGATTCGCATCTATGCGCCCTATCTGGGCCAGCACTACCCTCGGATGGTCAACTACCTGTCTGTCGAACCGGCAGTCCAAGGCCAGGCAGGACGTGGGCAGTCGGAGCTTGAGCAAAGCCGCCAGCGGGCAGGGCAGGGTGGTCTGACGTTCATCCCCTCGAACTCTTTGTCTGGACCGAAGGTCGCTGACGAACTGCCGCCGGGAGTGCTCGATCGAGCGGCCGGAACGCTGCGACTATTCGTGCATCCCGAACGATTTCAAAATGGGGCTCAGCCGATCCTCGAACTTCTCTTCCATCGCGGCCAACCTCACGAGGTGGAGATCGTGATCCATGCCGCCGCCGAGAGTGCTCCGATGGAGAGCTGTGTCATTTCGGCGACGATGGGCAATTACGGGTTACTGCGTGAACTGCATCTCGCTGAGGGTCGAGTTGAGTGGGCGTCCCAACTTTGGAGCGACGAGCAGCTTGACGGCCTCGGGTTTCTCCCTTGGCGAGACTGGCCCGCCGAGACGCTCGACCGGACCGCCAGCGGCGACTACTGGGCCGGTCTGAGCAGCGATTTTGCTCACCCCTCTCGCGCCGCTTATGCGCCGGCGGTTCCACCCCAGTGGCGGTACCAAGGCCAGGGGGCGATGCACGTTTGGCGTGCTGAGGCGGATGCCGCGCCGATGGTTGCGGTGAATGCACGGCGGACCTATTGGGGAACGGACGCTCCCATTGCCGGCGGCGTCTGCTTCGAGAACTTCGAGCTCAGCATGCCATTCCAAGACGGTCAGCGACTCTGGTTTCGCATCGATCCATGCGGCGATTGGGATAGAGATGCTGACGCAACAAAGTAGCTGAAATGGAAGTCGACGCATGCAACCCGCCTGGCATGAAAAGTGCTTCCCCTGCCTGCAGGCGAAGTTGCGTTTTCAAACGCTTGCGTGAACCGCCTGTCGTTTCCCACGTTTCATCCTCGCTCTGAGTCCCCCGTGTCCCATCGTCTCCGCCACCTCCAACCGCTCGTACTCGGAATCCTGCTTCTCGGCTTGGTACTCGCGGCCGCCGGGCTATTGGTCCCGGCAATGAACGTTCTGTTGCTGATTTTCGCCGGGCTCATGTTCGGACTACTCATCCATGGCATCGCTAACTGGCTCGCCTCCAACACGCCGCTGTCGTACCGAACGAACTACATGATCGTCGTGGCGGTGTTTCTGCTGACGTCTTGTCTGGGGTTCTACTATCTAGGGTCGCTCGTTGTAGCGAGAGCGGACGAGTTCGCCTCCGAGTTGCAAACCTCGCTAGTAAACGCCCAGCAGCGGGCGAGCGAATCAGAGCTGACCCAAAAAGTGGTGCCTGAATCGGTTGACCTCAAAACGACTCTGTTCCAGCACGCGAGCACTGCGTGGCAGGGCGTCCTCAGCGGCATGCGTTCGGCCGGAGCGGCGATCACAGGCGCGTTCGTCATCCTGTTCGTTGGTCTCTACGCGGCTTACGAGCCCCAGCTGTACCGGACCGGAATGATGAAACTGGTTCCGCTGCGGTCACGCCAACGAGGTGAGGAAGTACTCGATCAACTCAATGATGCTCTCGTCCGCTGGATCGTGGGACGGCTGATGTCGATGGCAATCGTGGGTGTGCTGACGGCGATCGGATTGTACTTCCTCAACGTCCCACTGCCCGTGACGCTCGGTGTTGTCGCAGCACTCTTGACGTTCCTGCCCAACTTCGGACCGCTGCTCGCGGCGGTACCGCAGATCCTGCTGGCGCTCAATGTCAGCACGGAGACGGCAATCTATGTGGCGATCTTCAACGTGGTCCTACAGGGCGTCGAGAGCTACCTGATCACACCGATGATCCAGCGGAGCGAAGTCTCGCTACCGCCGATTTTGACGATTGCTGCCCAATTATTAATGGGTGTGCTCGTCGGTGTGCTCGGAGTCATGATGGCCGCTCCGCTGGTGGTCGCGATCATGGTGATCGTGCAAATGCTCTACATCGAGGATTACCTGGGTGATCCCGAGCCAGGCGAGTTGACGAGCGATCAGTAAGCGGTGTTACCCGGTGCCTCACGGCACTCGGCTCAATAGTGACTCATGCGTTACCCGGTGCCTCACGGCACTCGGCTCAATACTGGTTCATGCGTTACCCGGTGCCTCACGGCACTCGGCTCAATACTGGTTCGTGCGTTACCCGGTGCCTCACGGCACTCGGCTCAATACTGGTTCGTGCGTTACCCGGTGCCTTACGGCACTCGGCTCAATAGTGGTTCGTGCGTTACCCGGTGCCTTACGGCACTCGGCTCAATACTGGTTCGTGCGTTACCCGGTGCCTTACGGCACTCGGCTCAATGTTGGTTCATGCGTTACCCGGTGCCTTACGGCACTCGGCTCAATACTGGTTCATCAGCGGTCGCGTTTGCGGTAACAGACCCGATAGACCGGGATGCCGAACTTGCGGCTGCGTCGTTCAAAGTGCGTGTGGTAATCGAGATCGTGTGTCGATTCCCGCTGCACCTCCGGCAAGGGGACACCAAGCTCTGGGGCGATCTCCGCGATCAGCTCGACGGTGAGCTCGAAGTAGTCGAGCACATCGGTCCAGAAATGCAGTCGTCCGCCGGTGCGGAGCACACGGCTGAACTCGCGGATATTGGCGTCACTCAAGACCCGTCGCTTGCGATGCCGCTTCTTCCACCACGGGTCCGGAAAATAAACGTGCACAGCTTCGAGTGATCCGCTGGCGATGCGGGGCACGAGCGGATCCGGGGAACGGCCGTGCTCGCTGCTGTCACTCGGTGATTGCGCGTAGCTGCGCGGGCGACTGGCGAAGAGCGGTTCGGCGTCTCCGGACAGCATCATCGCGTTGGCTTGTTTTCGCCGAGCCAGTCTCGCCGCCGCATGCGCCGCGTACTTGCCGGCGATCTCGATGCCAAAATAGTTGTGTTCCGGGCATCGCTGCGACTCGGTTTGGATGAACAGCCCCTTGCCGCTGCCGACTTCAATCTCCAGCGGTTGATCGTTCCCAAAAAGCGTTTGGCTCGACAATTCCAGCGGCAGATCCTCGGGCTTTTTCAACCATTTCGACAGATCGAGATCAGGGTTCGGCTTTCGCAGGGCTGCACGAGGCATGGGTATTTGAGCGTTGGGAAATGGATGCGGGGAACAGGAACCAGCCCCACATCGTACCGAGCGAGGGTCCTTCTGCCTGCCCCTGCTTGCGAGTTCCCTACCGATGTCATCACCCTCTGGGCAGTGGAGTGAAATTGCCCCAAAATCATCTCTAAACCGTTTTCACGACCCTTTCCCGATCGCGATGCAACCATGAATCACACCTTCCTACTCCCACCTCGCGTCATTCGTGCAATCGCGGCCAGGACGCTGTTCGTCGGTTTGAGCGTGAGTTGCCTCACGTCCCCGCATGGCCTGCTCGCCGAGGACGCAGCTGCCACCGAAAAGGTCTCGGGGATCGACCAGTCACTGTTCAGCAAATCGGTCAAACCCGGTGACAATTTCTATACCTATGCCAATGAACGATGGCTGGACGACACTCCGATTCCGGCGGACAAATCGAACTATGGGATTTTCACGGTCCTCGATGATGAAACCCGCGAACAGGTCCGCACGCTGATCGAAGCGGCAGCGGCAGAGCATGCCGACGAGGGCACGCCCAGCCAAAAGGTGGGCGACATGTATCGCTCGGTACTCGATGTTGCCAAGCGTAACGAGGCTGGAATCGCTCCGATCAAGCCGCTGCTGGAAATCGTGGATGGCATTGAATCATCAGACGACCTCGCCGCTGCAATGGGCAAGCTTGTCCGGCAAGGCGTCTACGGGCCGCTCGCTCCCTACGTGGGAGTCGATGCCAAGGACAGTGACGAGTACATCGTGTACCTCACGCAGTCCGGGCTCACGCTGCCCGATCGTGACTACTATCTCGAAGACGAGCCTCGCTACAACGAGCTACGCGGCGACCTGAAAACCTACATCGCAGACATTTTGGCGGCGATCGGCACGGACCATCCCACCGAGGCGGCCGAGCAAGTCTTCGAGATCGAGAAGCAGATCGCTGAGCGACAATGGACCAATACTGATAACCGCGACCCGGACGCGACCTACAACCGCAAAACGATGGCCGAACTCGGCGAACTGGTCGCTCAGTTCCCAGTCGACCAAATGCTTGTCGCTGCCGAGATCAAAGACCAAGCCGCGATCGTCGTTCGCCAGCCGAGTTTCTTTGTCGAAATCGATGCTGTCATCGCCAACACACCCATCGACGCCTGGAAGAACTACCTCGCCTTCCACATCGTCGATGCGTACGCGTCAGCCCTCACCGAAGACCTGGAAAAACGACACTTCGAATTTCATGGCAAAGCGGTCTCCGGTACCGACGAACAACAACCGATGTGGAAGCGGGCGGTCGACGGAACAGGGTCGGTACTCGGCGAAGTCGTCGGTCAACTCTACGTCGAAAAGCACTTCACACCGCAGGCGAAAGAGCGGATGAATGAATTGGTCAATAACCTGAAGGCAGCCTTCGCCGAACGGATCAAAACCCGTGACTGGATGGGCAAGGGCACGCAGAAGCAGGCCCAAGTCAAACTCGACAAATTCACGACCAAGATCGGCTATCCCGACGAGTGGAAGGATTACTCGAAACTCACCATCACGGACGCCTCGCCCGCAACCAACATGATCGCGGCGGCCAAGTTCGAATTTGATCGCGATCTCAACAAACTCGGGGGACCGATCGATCGCAACGAATGGCACATGACGCCGCAAACGATCAATGCCTACTACAACCCTACGATGAATGAAATCGTATTTCCAGCCGCGATTCTACAGCCACCGTTTTTCAACATGGCCGCTGACGATGCGGTGAACTACGGAGGTATCGGCGCGGTCATCGGCCATGAACTGAGTCACGGATTCGACGACAAAGGCAGTAAATACGATGGCAATGGAAACCTTCGCAACTGGTGGACACCAACCGACCGCGAGGAGTTCGAAAAACGTGCCGCTGGCCTGAGCGCCCAGTACGACGAGTTCAAACCATTTCCAGACATGAACGTCAACGGTGAACTCACTCTCGGCGAGAACATTGGCGACCTCGGCGGCCTCGCCGTCGCGTACGCGGCCTTTCGGCTGTCGCTCGATGGCAAGGAAGCTCCCGTGATCGATGGACTGACCGGAGATCAACGATTCTTCCTAGGTTGGTCGCAGATTTGGCGTCGTCTGTACCGCGAGCAAGAACTCCGCAAACGCCTGATCACCGACGCTCACAGTCCGAGCGAATACCGGGTCAACGGCATCGTGCGAAACATGGACGAGTGGTACGAAGCCTTCGGTATCGACAAAGAGGACGAGCTCTACGTCGCACCGAAGAATCGAATCCGGATCTGGTAACACATCACCGACTCGCTTCAGAGCAAGCGAAAACGGGGCCGGTTCCCACCGGCCATTTCCTGCGTTGCTGACGTACCGAGCAAGGACCAAGCAACTCGAAGCCCTTTAACCCAACGAGTCGAGACACACGGTGGGTGCGGCCGGTGGGAACCGGCCCTACTTGATCGCGAAAACGGGGCCGGTTCCGACCGGCCATTTCCTGCGTTGCTGACGTACCGAGTAAGGACCAAGCAACTCGAAGCCCTGGTTAACCCAACGAATCGAGACTCACGGTGGGTGCGACCGGTAGAACCGGCCCTACTTGATCGCGAAAACGGGGCCGGTTCCGACCGGCCATTTCCTACGTTGCTGACGTACCGAGCAAGGACCAAGCAACTCGAAGCCCTGGTTAATCCAGCGAGTCGAGACACACGGTGGGTGCGGCCGGTGGGAACCGGCCCTACTTGATCGCGTAAACGGGGCCGGTTCCCACCGGCCATTTCCTGCGTTGCTGACGTACCGAGCAAGGACCAAGCAACTCGAAGCCCTGGTTAACCCAACGAATCAGGACTCACGGTGGGTGCGGCCGGTAGAACCGGCCCTACTTGATCACGAAAACGGGGCCGGTTCCCACCGGCCATTTCCTGCGTTGCTGACGTACCGAGCAAGGACCAAGCAACTCGAAGCCCGGGTTAACCCAACGAATCAGGACTCACGGTGGGTGCGGCCGGTGGGAACCGGCCCTACTTGAGCACGAAAACGGGGCCGGTTCCGACCGGCCATTTCCTACGTTGCTGACGTACCGAGTAAGGACCAAGCAACTCGAAGCCCTGGCTGACCCAACGAATCAGGACTCACGGTGGGTGCGGCCGGTAGAACCGGCCCTACTTGATCGCGAAAACGGGGCCGGTTCCGACCGGCCATTTCCTACGTTGCTGACCTACCGAGCAAGGACCAAGCAACTCGAAGCCCTGGCTGACCCAACGAGTCGAGACATACGGTGGGTGCGGCCGGTGGGAACCGGCCCTACTTAGAAACTTCGCATCACCCCAAACGTGATTGCGTTGGCCGTCAGGTCGTTGTAGTAGACTTGTTGGCGAGGGGAGGCGAAGCCCTGCAGGCCGCCAGGGCTCTGCTGGGTCAGGTTCAAGAGCGGGTCGATTTGTTCGCCCGCCCGCAGCACTCGGCTGAGGTAGAGAAAGTGGTATCCGACCGAAGCGTCCCAGCCATAGGGCAGTCGACGGCTGAGCATGATGCGCAACTCCGGTGAGACCGCAAACTCGCTGTAGTCTTGTGACCCAGCATTGCTGGTTTGCACCAACAGCCCGCTATTCTGAACGCTTGGTGAGGTCCCGGTCGTCCGCGTCATACCATAGGCGGTGACCGTGGAACTGGTTCTACCGATGCCGAGTTTCAACATCGACGCCAGTGACCAGCGGCCCCAACTCGTTTCGCTGCGAACACCGAATGCGGCTCCGTTGAAGCGGTTGGTTGCTTTGAAGTAGTCAGCGCGATCAATCAGCGTGCCCGTGGCCAGTCCACCACCACTGCCGAGGATCCGTGTGGAACCGCCGATCGTCAGATCATCGTCGAGTTGGGAGTAGGTATAGCCCACCAAGCTTTCGAGCTGCCGATCGCCGCGACTGACTAGCATCGCTCGCAACAGCACATCACCGGCGGCGAACTGCGTCGATGACTGGACGTTGACGCTACCTGCGTACTCAGCGGGGAAACTCAATAGGTCCGCATCGCTGCCCATCCCCCCCGGAGAAACGTCCACATACGGACGAGCTAGGATTGCGTAGGTGGATGAATCGGCAGAAAACTGATCGGTAACATCATCGGCAAACAATATCGACGCGGACAGCCCCAAACCCGAGGTGCCGAAATAGCGACCGATCTCAAAACGACCACCCGATCGGCTGCCGTCGCCCAGTTCGTCGCCGCCATAGAGCGTTCGAGCGCCAACCTGGCCTAGGACGCCAGCGTTCGCGAGCGAGGTGCCAGGGCTACTCGTGGTCACCAATGGCGGGGCTCCTTGCCCATCGAGAGTCATGTTGACATATTCGGCACGTGCCCAAAAACCGTTGAGCGGATGCGCCAAAAATCGCGCCCAGTGTTCAACACGCTCATCGTAATGTCCATGCACGCCATCTCCGTAGCGACACGACGCACACGTGCCCGACGCACTCTCGCCGCAGGCATCGCATCCGCCATCAATGGGCTCGCCCATCATCACGCTGCCATCAAAACCAGAATACTCATCGAATTCTAGCACTTCGGATTCGGGATACTCATCGCCTACGATGACCTCGGGATCGTCCAAAAACGGTGACTCCAACGCCATCGTGGGTGACGCCGTCATGCGTGCGGACACAGATTGTCCGACCGCGATCGGCAAGGGGGCCGCGCCCATGAAATACTCGCCATCGGCCAACTCTGACTCCATGACCTCACCCTCGGCATTGCGAATCTCAACACTCGTAACTTGGCCCGGCTGCACGCCTGGCTTTTCGGTGAGAACGCGCGAGTTGGAACTGGGGGGCGAGGCATATCCACGGATCGGGATTCGACGCTGTGGTCCCGAACCGTCTTGCCCGGTGACAGGCAGGGTACTGCAAGCACACATGAGGACGACTGCCACGAACAAGCTCAATGCGCGGTATCCGAGCAGGGCAGGGCAGGGCGGTGAAGCATTTCGTCCCACGTAGGATGGGACCCTTGTCCCGTCCGAGACCAATTTGCTCGCTCGGGACAATAGTCCCAAGCGACGACCCCAGCAAATGCCTGGAGAAAGGAACTTCACAGCGTTCGCGGCGGGATGGACGGGGCGATGGCCCTCTTGCATATGCTTCGTCATGTGATGATCACGGCCTCAGACCCGGACACGGCTGGCAACGCGATAACACGCTCCCACAGTGATGAATTCTCAACGCACAAAATGCGTTCACTGTGGGGTTAGCAAACTTGAGTCAAAAAAGTCAAGTCAGATGATTTTTTCCAAGTTGAGTTTTCACCGCTGGTAAATCGGCAGGAAACCGCGATCGAGTTGTAGCATCGTGAGGTTGCAGGCGGTGATGTACACCGGGTGAATCGGGCCGGTCCACGAGCCATCGGGTTGCTGCTCCGACGAAATGCGATCGTACAGCCGATCGCGAAACGGGAACCACTCCTGGTCACCCTGCCGGTAGACGACTTGGCTGTAGTAGAGATAGGTGTAGTGCCAATGGCCGAACGCGGCCCCCGCTTCGCCAAGGTCATGCAGAGATTCCTTGCTGTAGGCGAGCATCTCGGGCACCTGCTCGCTATCGTAATCGCCTGCGTTATAGAGCGCAGCGAGTGCGGCCGCGGTGATCGCCGGTCGGCTGCTGCCGGTTTGCCGACTGCTGTAGCTGATCCCTCCGTCTGGATTTTGGCAGCGATAGATGTAGTCCTTGGCCTTCTCAATCACCTCACCGCTGACGGGAATCCCTGCATTGCGGCAGCCCCGTAGGCCCTGAACCTGCGTGATTGTCGTGCTGCCCTCGTCAAAATCGTTGCCCTCTTTGGCCGAAACATAGCCCCACCCGCCCGCGGCGGTTTGGGCGTTGCCACTGAACTGCACCGCTCGACTGAGAACGTCAACAATCTCTTCCCGGCGATCGATCAGCCCCTCTTCGCCGAGTACCTGCGAGAGAAACAGCATCGAAAAACCATGACCGTAGGTGTATCTCGAATCCGTCTGGGGGTCGCCGATCAGCCCATTGCCACGTGATTTGCTAATAATAAAGTCAGCAGCACGGGCAATCTGACGAGCATAGGGCCCCTGGGTCGTTGTACTGCCGCTAGCGATCAGCGCGGTTCCCGATAGCGCCGCCATCGCGGTCGGATAAACGGTCGTGTTCCATTGCCCGCGTGAGGACTGTTTGCTCGCCAACCACTCCAGACCACGGTTGATCGCCTCCAGCCACTTCGGCTTGGGGATCGCAGCCTGAGCCGTAATCGGGACACCGTTGGCGGCCGCAACGCATCCGCCAGCAGCCAGGGCGTGCAAAAAGCGGCGTCGATCGATCGAAGGAAAGTTCATGGCAAGTTCACGGGACAGGGTCACGGGGACGACGAAAAAACTCGTAGGATGGGACCATTGTCCCGTCCGAGACCAATTTGCTCGCTCGGGATAATGGCCCCAAGCGACGCTCATTCAGTGAGTAATCCTCACCCACTACGATAGCACGCCCGCCGCAGATCGAGAAACACACGATTTCCAGAGAATCCAGTGAAGTTAGTCGGGTTGTGCCGCCGATAACGATTGTGCCACCGATTGGCTGGACCTGAATCGCGCAAGAGGCGTACCACGATGACAAATATCATGAATCTACGACGACATGTGACCACTGCTGTGGCGCTTACCACCCTGACGACGATTCTGGCTGCCACGACGGGTTGTCAATCATCCCTGAATGGTCAAACGCTGCCGAGTCCCTACTATTTACAGGACGACGTCCAGTATTTCCCAGCGGGACCTGAGTTCAAGCTGCCACGTGAAGCAGCCGCACTCCGCGCTGCCCGCGCCGAAGAAAAGTTGAATCAACGATGAGCCGCACGCCCCATCAAGAAAAGATCATTCGCAATTACTACCAGAATCGCGATGTGATTGGTCTGCAAAAGGCTTCCGAAGCAGTTACGGATCTGTATCTCAGCGAAGGCAAAAAGCGGGAAACCGTCTGGAAACGCCTAGCCAGCCACCTGGAAAAAGTGGGTGTCCCCGAGAAACAGATCGAATCGCTACGAGCGGCCGACGACCCCGCTGCGGTCGCGAAGCTGCTCGAGAAATATTCGGGCTGAACCGCTGCGTCTTGCCTCACCTGTCCCAACAATAGCGTGGGGAGGGGAGGGTTTGCCAGCTCAGCCCGATTCGAAACGATGCGAGATCGCGAGTGCAGACGTCCCCGTCCGCATTGGACCTACGCCGTCTCCCAGCGAATCGCCAGCACCCGGGCCGCAACCAGCAATCCGAACGCGGCAGCCATCAACACGGTGAGCTGGGGTCCGAGTTCACCGACCGGCAGCTCACGCCAAAAGACCTTGTCATAGCCGTCGAGCGCCCACGCGTTGAACGTCCACAAACCCGCTCGCTGCAATGATTCGCTCATCACATAGCGGGGCACCATCGAGCCGCCCAGCGCGCTCATCGTGAGAATTGCGATCACGGACAGACCACCGAGCTGCCCACGCGTCCGGCATAAAGTGGCTAAAAACAATCCGAACGAGGCCGCAGCCCCCGCGGTTGCCAACGTCATGATGGCGAACCCGTCGAGGTGTCCAAGCAGATCCAACCCGAATACGAGTTGGGCCCACAGGAACATCACCGTGACCTGCACGCAGCCCAACAACGTCAAGTAAAACCACTTGCCCAGCAGCAATTGATCCATTGTCATTTGGGTCGCTAGCAAACGCTCGAGCGTCTGATTTTCGCGCTCCTCGAGCAACACGCCACCGCCGGTGGATGCGTTGAAGAGCAAAAACATGACTGCGATTCCCGCCGCATAGACGCTGATGACCGGATTCGATTTGCCTTGCCCGAGAATATTGACGACCTCGATTCGGGGCGGCTCGAATGCTGGTGTCCCTGCCGAGAATGCGTTCGGCTGGGATGCTAGAGTTGGTTTCGCGGCCACGTTGCGGACGAACTGAGCGAACTCCGCGTTGTCCGCCGCGGCAGTCTTGTTTCGCGGAGCCAAATCTCTGTTTGGTGGGCCGGGAGGCGGGCCGGCCGGCATCGCGTCCCCCATCATCGCTTGCGTGACCAGGGCCGTGACCACCTGGCTGGCGACTTTATCAGAGGAGTCATTGAGCAGCTCCGCGGACAACTGGTCGCCATCGACATTGATCACGACGGCGATCGTTGCAATCCCGCGACGGACCATCGTTTCCGCTGCCTCCCGATCGAGTTTCGAGCCGTCGGTCGGCCCCGGCATCACCCGCAACCCCTCGCTCTCTCCCAGCTGATCAAGGACATGTTGGCAGCGCAGCGACGCATCGGTCGCATCCACGTCGCCCGCTGCCGCATGGGCCGCGACAGCATTGACGAGCGCCACTTTGACTTTCGGCGTGGTCCCAACCCCATGCGTGAAAATCCACGCAAAGATGCTAAAAAAGGCGATCGGCACGACGAATGTCAACAACCATTCCACGCGATTGTGGCGAAGGCGTCGCAGATGAATTTCGATTACTTTCCAAATCACAGATCATTCAATCCCGTAGCTCGCGACCGGTAAGGTGTAAAAACACATGATGTAATTTCGGGCTTTGCACCTCGACGTCCACCACGGCGTACTTTGCCGCACCAACGGCATCGATCAATCGCGGCAAGCCGACTGCGATTTCGGGCACCTTGGCCGTCACGAAGGACTCGCCAGGCGTCGCCGTCAGGGATAGCCCTGTGGTCGCGAGCGGCTCATTGCCCTCGCCACGCAAGGGTTGTTCCAGTTGGATCCGGACCACACGGTCGCTCCCAATCGTGCTTCGGAGCAGTTCATCAAATGTGCCGGCGGCGACGACGCGACCATGATCGGCGATCACGATCCGGTCGCACTGCGTTTCCGCTTCGTCGAGGTGGTGGGTCGTCAGCAGGATCGAGGTACCGCGTTCGCTGAGTTGATCAAGCATCCCAAAGATCCGCTCGCGGCTTTGCGGATCGACCCCCACGCTGGGCTCGTCAAGCAACAGCACTTCGGGCTCGTGCAGCACGCCGCAGGCGAGATTGATCCGGCGTTTCATGCCTCCGGAAAACGTTGCGACAATTTCGTCACCCCGATCAGCCAGCCCCGTCCACTGCAACGCCCACTCGACCTGACGCTTGAGTGCCGAGCCACGCAGCCCATAAAAACGCCCGAAGGCAAATAGGTTCTCTCGCGTTGTTAAATCCGCGTACAGAGCGATTTCTTGAGGCACGAGTCCGAGCATATCGCGTGGCGATGCCCGCTGTACGGGTTGCCCCAGCAACTCGATCGTCCCCGAGTCCGCCTCGGCACGCCCGGAAAGGCAACGAATCATCGTTGTTTTCCCCGCACCATTGGGGCCGAGATACGCCAACCGTTCGCCTTGGCGCAGCTCAAAGGTGATCCCGTCGAGCGCCACGTGTTTCTTACCCGCTTTGCCGCCAAATCCCCAACCGGCTCCCGGATCTGGGTAGCTTTTTCGCAAATCCTTCACGGAGACCGCGGGGGGCAGGGTGGAAATCAAAGCGGACTTCTTTGGCAAGATAGGAACAGCGAACCACGCGATCTTAGCGAATCGTCAATCGCAGCGGAAACCCGATTTCGAGCACTCGCTCGCGCTGGGTGCATGTTATTCCTGCACGAGAGTTTGCGTGACATCACCCTCCCCAAACGCCGTTCGGGAAAGGTCGGCCCCTGGTTCGCCTCGCCGGGCAGGGCGTCGGCACCCTTTCTGACGCCCGAGAGTGCACCGTCGGGCGTTCCGCCCAGCTCAGACGGAGCGAGCCGTCTGGCTACCATCAGCCATCTCATCTGCCACGGCAGCGAGCGTTTGGACCAAATGCCAGGCCGTCATGCCTGCTCGAGAAAGACCGGCTGCGGCAGCATCCCCCGCCCGCCCATGAATCCAGACCCCCAACCGGGCCGCATCCCAACCCGACAAGCCCTGCCCAAGCAATGACGTAATGACGCCCGTCAGCACGTCTCCACAACCCGCCGTCCCCATGCCGGGATTGCCCGTGCCGTTGACGTACGCACGTCGACGTCGATCAGCCAAACAACCGTCGACGACGTGGGTCGGGCCACCCTTGACCACAATCGTGACCCGCAACCGATCGGCGAGCTGTTGGGCGGCCGCGAGCTGAGCCGGCCCCTCCTTCGCATCCACCCCCGTCAAGCGAGCCAATTCACCGGGGTGAGGCGTCAGCACCACGGGAGCGTTCCCAGCGACGCGAGCAAAGCCGTCGTCATCAAAAAAATGCTCCTTTGAGATGATATTCAGCGCGTCGGCATCGATCACCAGCGCCGTACGACGCTGTCGTAATAACTCCTCGACAATCACCGTACTGCCTTCTCCGGTGCCCATCCCAGGCCCGACACCGATCGCGTCTTGCCGCGCCACCGAATCTCGTAATTCGGGCCACGCCTCAGCCGCAAAGCTGCCGTCGAGGCAGGGCAGGGCAGTGGTCATGAGCGCGGGGTGAAAACCGGCGACCGTCTCGAGGATCCGGTCGGGAACCGCCGCGGAAACCAACCCCGAACCGGTGTGCAGCGCCGCGATCGAGGAGAGTGAAATGGAACCCGCCATCCCCCGCGATCCGCCCACCAGCAAAACACGGCCAAACGTGCCCTTATGGTCGGCGGACTCACGAGACGGTAAACGCAACGGGGGCGTGGCCGCAGTCATGATTTCTCTCCTTGGATCCTCGCCAATTCGGCCCGCAGTTTCTCGATCTCGGCTTCGGCGCGAAGGCGAGCGGCGTGCTCCGCCTCTTCACCCGTCAAACATTCTTGGCCACTCTCGGCATCGATCAACACAAGATCCGTCTCGACCCGCTCAAGCTCTACACCCAGAATTCGCGACCGAAGCTTGCCATCGGCGCGGTCAATCGGTTCATACCGCCCCTCAACCAGACGATGCCCTTGCAGTGCAGGATCGAGATACTCGGCTTCGGGATCATACAGAAAATATTCGCTCACCCCCAACTCTTCGTACAGCCCCAGCTTCGTCACCAGATCATTCCGACTCGTGCTCCGCGACGTCACTTCGAACACAACGCTTGGAACTCGCTGCTCCTCCCACACCTTGAAAACCCGCCGCATCCCAGGCTCACAGTCCATCACCACAAAGGTATCGGGAACGACGTTTCGCGATGGAAAACCCTCGCGGTAGTAGACCAGCAAATCACTCGCGACGTAGACACGTTGCCCGCGATAACGCCGCTTGAGAATGTCGCCGATGCGGATCATCCAATAGATGTGCAGATCCGTTTCACCCACGGGAAGCCCATCCGATTCGGGGTATTCGATGTGCTGCTTCCACTCGGTCGTGCTCATTGGATTACCTTCAGCGGAACGGGGCAAAACGCTGCGTTCATTGTACTCGCATTTCCAACGTCACTCAAAGTCACATTGTCGACCGACAACTTCTCCTGTCGCGAGAACGAGCACTCCCTCCCTCCCAGCTCAGATGGACCGAGCCGTCTGGTTACAATTCCAAATCACGCCGTTGGGCATTGAGTCCCGCCGCGATCAAGCCAGCCAGGTAGGCACCCTTGAATCCAGCATCGATGTTCACCACGGCAACGTTGGGGGCACACGACGTCAGCATCCCCATCAGCGGCGTCAGGCCGGCAAAGTTGGCACCGTAGCCGGTGCTCGTGGGCACGGCGATCACAGGCACAGCGACGTGTCCGGCTACCGTTGGCGGCAGTGCGCCCTCCATGCCTGCGATCACGACGATCGCGGCCGCTTTGCGCAGCTCAGGTACCGCGGCCAAAACTCGCTGCGGCCCGGCCACGCCAATGTCCTCAAATCGGTCATGCGGGATGCCCATCCAAGCAAGCGTTTCGGCCGCCTCTTCGGCCACCGCCGCATCCGTACTGCCCGCAGTCACGATGGCGACGTGAGCGACGTTTTCCTCTCGCAGCGGGCAAACGAGCAGATCCGCTGCTGCGGAGATCCGTAGCGTGCGGGCCAATGGGTTGTGGTGCGTGCAGGCAAAATGCCGCCGCAGCTGGGCTGCCGCCATCGAATCAATCCGGGTGATCAAACAGTGCTCACCGGCATCGAGCTGCGCCTCGACAATGCGAATCATCAGCTCCGTGGTCTTGCCCTCGCCATAGATCACTTCACCAAACCCGCACCGCGCCCGCCGACCAATATCAACGGTCGCTCCCGCGATCGGCGCAATGCCATCGAAGGTTGACGTTTCCGCCAGTCTCCCCGACAAGTCGTCGGCCGCCTGTTCGACGGCCATGGTCCCATCGGCTACCGCCGCTAACATTTCTAACAGGGCAGGGGAGGGGACTTGGCCGGCGGGCGGCGATGGCGGGGCAGGGGAGTTCATCGGGGGATTTCATGGCAGGGGAATGCGAACTCGGACGGACCATCAGTTTATACTGCCGCAGGGCTGTCGGGGCAGGTCACCGCACGGCATGCGTGTTTCGCTACCCTCCGTTTGCGGAAGGCCCCCTTTTCGAGACGGCTGTTAAATGCTCTCTTCCCTATACAATAGACAATTTCACCCCGCATTTGGATGCTGATTCGATATGAAAAGTTGCGTGCTGGCCTATTCCGGTGGACTCGATACCTCGGTCATCCTCGGTTGGTTGCAAGACCAAGGCTACGAAGTTCACTGCGTCTACGTGGATTTGGGCCAGCCCTGTGAAGATCGCGATGCGATCATGGAGAAAGCTCGCAACTGTGGCGCGAAATCCTCGCGACTCGTCGACGTCCGCGAAGAACTCTGCCGCGATTTCGCGTTCCCCGTGCTGGCGTGGCAAGCCAAGTACGAACAAATCTATCTGCTGGGCACCTCGATCGCTCGCCCGCTGATCAGCAAAGTCTGCCTCGAAGTGGCCCGCGAAGTCGGTGCCACCGCCTATGCCCACGGGGCTACCGGAAAGGGCAACGACCAATGCCGCTTCCAACTCGCCGCCGAAGCCCTCAACCCCGACATCGAAATGATCGCCCCGTGGCGAATCAAATCATTCCGTGACGCGTTCCCGGGCCGTACCGAACTGATCGAGTACTGCGATGTCAAACGCATCCCCGTCAAAGCCTCGACCGCGAAACCCTACAGCAGCGACGAGAACGTGCTGCACATTTCTTACGAGGCCGGCAAGCTCGAAGAACTCGACGTCAACGGTGTCGAAATCGTCGATTTCGGCATGGGCGTCTCGCCGCAAGATGCCCCTGACAAGGCCGAAGAAGTCACGATCGGATTCGAATCGGGAGTGCCCGTGACACTTGATGGCAAGAAAGTCTCGGCCCTGGAAATGGTCGAGCAACTCAACACGATCGCCGGCCGCAATGGCGTCGGACGGATCGACATGGTCGAAAACCGCTTCGTCGGCATGAAGAGCCGCGGCGTCTATGAGTCACCCGGCATGACCGTACTCTACGACGCCTTGATGAACGTCGAACAACTGACCATGGACCGCGACCTGATGCACCTCCGCGACCGGCTCGCCCCGGAAGTCGCCGAGATGGTGTACTACGGGTTCTGGTACACACCCAAAATGGACGCCTTGTTCGAGTTCATTCGCGAAGCCCAGAAACCGGTTACCGGCGAAGTGACCCTGCAGCTCTACAAGGGCAACATCATGGTCGCCTCCCGAAAAAGTCCAAACAGTCTCTACGACGAAGAGATTGCAACGATGGAAGGCGGCGGCACCTACAACCAAGACGACGCCGAAGGCTTCTTGCGGATCCACGGTCTCCCCTGCCGAGTCCAAGGCCGCGTCACCCCACGCAAGTTCTGATCGTCGACCGACGGCTCCGCCCGTCGCGAGCCTTCAGTCCCTATTTAGCGAACTAGCAATATCGAGTTGACTGCCCTGAGTCCCGTCAGGGACGGCAGCCCGATGCCGGGGACGCAAGTCCCCGGAAGTTCGCTAGCCCAATTGACGATTCAATCGGTCGAGGACACAAGCATTCCGATCACGGAACAAGCTTGCGTGACGGTCCTCAAATCGCTTCGCCCGAGCACGATAGTCGTCCGCATGCAATCCAGTGCGCAAGGTCTCGATAAACCGGTCGGGATAGCGCACGTCAAGATGCGTGCCAACTCCTGCCTTCTCAATCGCCATTTCGAGCAAGATGGAAAAGAAGCGGCATTTGAATCTCAGCGTACCAACAAAACCTTCAATTGTTCCTCCGGCGCTCCCTACTCGTTCCAAAGCATGGACCATTCGCGGAAACTCCAGCCACTCTCACAAAAACTCAAACGCGCGTACGGATCAAACAGACAAGATCGCTTTCCACCAGCGACTATGTTTCGTTTACGCGAGTGAGTGCGTCCAGATTGAACTCAGCGCAATCCTGTTCTTCGACACTATTCTAGTGCAAACAATTGCCAGCATCGCTCTTCGGTTAACGACTTTCCTTCTTCAAAAATGCGTGAACTTTCAGCAAATCGTGGAAGTAGCGTGGACGCAATGCCGTGTCATCGTGAATTCGCTGCCGCACTTCCTTGTTGACCGCGTCTCGTAGCGTAACTTCGCTACCAACGTTGATGTCGGGATCGGCGCCCAGTCGGAGCAACTGTAGGGTAGTCAGGGGAATTTCTCTTTCGTACGCAACGTAGGCAGCGGTCCATCCCTGATCAGTTTGAGCATTGATATCGATGCCGCTGTCAACCAAAGCGGAGATAACTTTTGAAACATCCGAAGGCCCTGGCATCCAAACTGCGACGTGTAGCAGTGTCAACTCCTTGTTGAAGCCAACGTCAAATCGCTGATTGACATCCTTACTCCGTGGCAGCGCCGCAAGACAGTAATCGTAACGTTGCTCGGCAATGCTCGCGCCCAGTACGGTTTGCCCTTTCCACAGAACGCCGGTGCTATCTGGAGCGAATACCTGTGACAGACGTTGATCTGGATTGGCTCCCTGGTCCAGTAACCAACAGAAGCTCTCGAGGTCGTCAGCAAAGTACGCCCAGAACAGTAACGACATCCCCGCCCGACCTGAAACATTAGCACTTGTTCCCGCCGCCATGATCTCTTTTACCGCGCCAAGATCATTGCGGCTGATTGCGTCCGCAAGATTTCGCGCGGCAGGGTCGCTAAAGAACTCTGAAGCATTCCAGTGCTCGAGATCCAATACACTCGGACGCGTGGAGACCTTGCTACTGCCCTTCCCGTAGAAAGGATGACGCGTCTTCACGTCTTCCGACGACTCCTCAAGCCTCCGACTCGCTGCCGAGATTGATGCTGGCCATTGCCCGACGGTCGACTTCATGGGAGTCCGTGCAAGCCAGTCGTCGTCTGACTTCGTCGCACTCAAAGACATGGCAGATTTCCTGGCCAGCGGGTCTTGTTCAGAGAGAAAATGAATTGATCGCGCAGTACTGTCAGTGCTACCAATGGACCGGCGGCTACCAACCGCGGGCATCTTAACATGCCTAGAAAGATACTCGTCCAACTCAACAAGCGCCTCTAATTTATCAATGTAGCTCTCAAGAACCTGCTTCTCAGCCGCGTCTGCATCCTGTCCACTAAGTGTCAGTTCGAGCTGTGGAATCGCAATCTTTTTAAATGCTATGCTATTTCTAATACCGTCGCGAATTGTTTCCTGGTCTAATCCATTACCTAAGTCAACATCGGCGTCTGCCATAATCATCGCAGAAGCGGCCTCAATTTGCCCATTCTTTAAAGCCAAATAACAGGCCGTATTCCCAGACGGATCCTTCGCGTTGATATCAATCCCGGCATCAATCATAACCTCTAGAACTGAAAGTGGATTCCGATTCGGCGGGCCAGCAAAACTGTGCAATAAAGTGCCAAACTGAGAATAGTCATCGGGATTGTCTGAAAACGGAAAAGAAGCCAAGAAAAACCCAGCCTTTTCGTGACGCAATGCAATCCGCATCACGGTATCCCCCCCACATATGACAGCACTAGGAATTCGGTAAAATTCATCGTAGTCGCGTGCAAGCTTAGAGTCTGGATCAGCGCCAAGCGAGATGAGCACCTGAAACGCAGCAAGATTATCATTAAAGAGAGCCCAGACAAGTGGAGTCATCCCGAGCTTAGAACGGGTGTTCACGTCCGCTCCGCTTGCAACAATTTCCCGAATGCTATCCAAGTCGTTATTAGAGATTGCAACGGCAAGCTCCACCTGTTTTGGCGAACTAAAAAATGTTCGCTCGTCGTAATTGCCAAGCTCACAGATCGAAAGCTGACGTGATGCTACCACCTTTCTCTTGGTCGACGACAATTTCTTCACTACATCAACAGGCTGGGAACCGCAGCTCGTGAAGAACAAAAGCATGGACACCAACAGCAATCGCTCAGTAGCGACAGGCCTCTTGCTAACGATCCTGAGGAAACCAGGAGAAAACAAGCCTTGCAGAAATGCGTTCCCTCCATAACGCAATCGACCTGTGATTCCAAATAGACAAGAATCATGTATCGCGATTAAGCTATCACTCAGCAGCGGAACAGCACGCACCGCTTTCGACCGGGCGTTGACACTGAAGTGTTGATTCATATTTCTTTTGTCCCTACTGACCGTAGTAAGCATCCCATCCAGATGGGTCATGAAGAAACCCATAGTAGATCGAGGGAAAACGATGCGATTCAGCCATCTTTTCGAGAGCACCGTAAAGTACTGAATCTCTTAAACCAAGGGATGCTAAGAAGGCATCAAAAGTTACGTAGCCGGTCCCAAAGGCGGATCCATTCAGCGCTGCGGCTAAATCCTGAATGTAGCGATGTTCATCCGAGTAGAACGTGTATAGACCCTGCAGTGGAAGTGGCGCCCCCTTGGCCTCCATAGCGTCAGTATTGCGCTGAAGCCAAGTCAGGATGTCCGGCACGCCCCGGCGCCCTTCACTGTCAACTGGCGAATCCCAGTAGACGTGATAGGCTCGAATAAATTCGGCTGCATTTCCGAATCGCAGACTCGAATCCTCAAATATATCTTGTCCATAATACCCGCCATCTGGTTTTGTCTTGAGCAGCGTGTGCGGTTCAAGACCTGCAGCATTGAAAGTGGTCGCGTGCATCCCCGATGCGAATGATGCGGCGCTTGCCAAGCCACCTCCTAGAGATTGCCCCGCTATGCGAAAGTTTTCGGCCGAACCGGGCTCGCCACCGTAGGGATCTGCCTGAGTACCCTCCGTCATTCCCCCGTCATCATCGTCGCCACCACCACCACCGTATGCGTCGCAACCGTTCAACCTATCTTGCATCTGCGCGATCGACGAATCGACCGCCGCAATTTGGTCATTCAGTGCATCGACCTGAGAGGAAATTGTTGCGCTAGCGAGCTGATCTTCCAGAGCCGCGCGAGTCGCTCGCAAGGTCGACAAAAGCACCTCATCGGCATCGCACGGACTCGTCACCAGCGTTGAGTCGCCCATAGATGCCGCATCGCCTCTAGACAGTGCCTGGAGGCCGTTTGCGACGAGACTTTGTAATTCAATGGCAGACATTACAAGGCTGCAATCCTCCAAATCGACCTTTCCATTTTGACTCAAGTCCATCGCCGGAGTCGCCGGAAAAGCACTGGGATCGTTGATCGAGTTCAGTACAGCGAGAGCATCGAGCGAGGTCAGAGTCCCATCAACATTGACATCTCCTTCGAGCGGTGCGACTTCGGAGGGAGCATCTGCACCGTCTGCCGAAGAAGGCTCGGGCTCCTGGTCCATGTCAGCGGCAAGCATCTGGCGTGGGCAAAGAGTTTCCACCCTCAACGTCCGCCGTGAATCTCGCCGCGGTGAGAAGTTGGGTGGGGCCGCTCTAGGCGTGCCGAGATCACGCAGGGAAATGGAGACTCTTTTCCATGCCGACGTTTTCGTTTTCATGATTCACCCGCGCTTCAAGGAAGTCGCTGTCAGTGATGACGAGACACCCCCGACACCCCCACCCTAGGGGACCGACGGCCTCTTGTCACGGAAATTCTGTGAAAACCTCAGATTTTCTTCGTGTTTTGGCAGAGAAGCGTTCCGCGTCACGTTTCTGTAGTCGAAAAATTTCGTTCTCCCGAAACCATCCGGGGCGCGTAGGATCTTGCTTCGCAAGCTCACCCCAGCGTTTCAGATGCTCCTGCGCCCGATCGACACTGGAGCCTTTGACTCGCAACGCAGCGATGAATCGCTCGATGGCTGCGTATTCCCGCGGCAATGACGAAGCGCGGCCGAGATCCATTTTTCGTTTCCTTGCTAACACCTAAGGAATGAGCGGAAAATGAGCGTCCGACCACAATTTCAGACAGTAATTTCCCGCTCGTTCCCCACTGAATGGTGTTTCCGAGTCGTTCGTCGCTCGCGACCGTGTCCATCGTGCAAAGAACTTCGAGCGACAGTGAACCCCAAGAACAATCTCGCTCATTGTTTTAGCTGCGGTGAGAACTACAACAACATCGACCTGATGATGATGCAGGATCACGACTTCTTGCCTGCGGTCGACATCCTGAGCAATTAGCTAGAGCAATACCAACGCGACCCTCAGCCAGAAGAAGTCCTCAGCCTAATCGGCCAAGCACATCCGATCGGTAGGCGTTACGAAGTACCCGTTACGGGCGCACACCGCAGCAACGTTCAGGCGACTGGGTTTCAAGGTCAAGACGGTGACCCCCACACCTATCTTCACAAAGGCTACGTGAACAGCGAAATCGTGATTGCAATTTCCGATGATTACTGCCAAACAATCGACGGTCCAACCGTTGTGGTCCTTGAAAATGCCTCCGTCCACACGAGCGGAGCATTTCAAGCTCGCATGGAAGACAGGGCAAAGAAAGGACTCTACACCTACCATCTGTCGCCATACCGTCCAGAGCTGAACGCGATCGAAATGCTCTAAAAAACACTCAAGTACCAACTGTTTCCTGCTGGTGCACGGGAACGCTTCAGCACACTTCTAAACACGCCTACGAAAACACTCAATGAGTTTGGAGAATTGTCGCATATGCCTACCTTTTTTAATTGTGCCGAATGAATTCACCCGACGTGCTTAGATGGTGAAGAAGCATCATTTGAATCTCAGCGAGATGGCTAGTTTCCTTACACATGGCTTAGCATCCGAGGTGGGCTTCTGTCGCGGGACACCCGACTCAGTACCATCAACGACTGTGAGATTCCAACCGGCCACACTCGCAATGATCCCACCAAATGAGTCGGCCAACTCAACGAACCCGTGACGCGAACTGCACCCGCACTCCCACGGAGAGTTTAACCAGCGTTCTCATTTCTCCTCGCGTCGAGATTCGGTTAACTTCGGTGATGGCGTATTTCCGGGAAATGCCTGTACCTTCATTCCTGGAAGTGCATCCTTACGAGCTTCGAGAAACCCATTGTCAACTAACCAATGCTCAAGTCTTTGAAAGTCGGGAGTGTTGATGATATCGAGTTGACACTTTCGCCGGTTCTCAACAATATCTACGACAGAAGCGTCGGCAAACGAACCGAATGTCGGGCTTGCTCCAGCGAGAACCATGGCGTACGCAACGCCCGGTCGATTAAAATTGACCATCGAGGCTGCGGGTACCGCCTGATCATTTGGTGACCAAACATCGGGATCAACCCCAGCTCGAATCATCTCCGCCGCTAAAGAGGGACGAACACTGAAAAGAAATCTGGTGTTATCTATTCTCGCCAAAAGATTGCATCCATTAAAGTCGCGTTGATCAGGCGAGTTGGAGAAAGGGAGCGCCGTGCTAACAAAGTCAAATTCCAGGAATTCGATTGCCGCAAACATAACTGTGTCACCTCGAAATATTGGCCGTTGATGCATTCGCTGAATGTCACCAGTTAATGCCAGATCTGGATCGGCGCCATGTATCAACAATCGTTCAAACGCTTTTATATCCCTGTCGAACAGTGCCCAGAACAGGAGTGTCACACCATGATCTCCGGTGAGGTTAACGTCTCCACCTTGCCTAATCCAAGCTTGAAGTTCGCTGGCATCTTGCGACGAAATGATATTGCAGGCCGCAATGGCCTCCGGTGTATGAAAAAAGGTATCAAACTCCCACTTTTCGCGTCGCCAGTGCGTCAATCTGTCATAGTTAATGACATAATCTATTTCCTCAGTGATCTGCCTATATTTTTTAGTTGCATCGATAATCCCTTGCGTCGTGGACTGCACGGAACGAAATGCAGATAAACCTAGAATCGCAAAAAGAACAAGCATTCCCGTTGCGAACGCAAACATCGTGATTCGCTGATTTGTTTTCATGTTTTTCCAATATCATGCATCGAAAAGCCCACTGCATCGCGAAGGTAGATCCTATCGCCGATCGTAATGTCGACAGAATTTTGCAGGAAACTGAGTAGATCAGGCGAATCTCGCGTCCCGTCTGATCGCGTGTAGGATGTCCTAACTTGATACGATGCGACGTACTCGCTTCCGAAACCGAAGCGGACCGTAGCGCCGTCCACAAAATCAGCGCCGTCGATCGGGTCAGCAAGCGCCTCCTCCACGAGACCAGCGGCGCTGAAACTGTCCGCTTGGAGTTCTGCTGTGATCGCGCCAGCACTCGCCAAATCACCTCTAAGGATGGCAGGAACAATAAGTGACGGACTTGCCGTAGTGGATCTTGTTAAAGATCCCTCCAGCACGGGATCTTTAACAAGATCCACTACGGCAGTTATTGACCCCGCGTCGCTAAGAGAATGCCCTGTCAAGCTCAGTCGGTCGTGATATTCGGGGACACGCGTTAACAACGCAGATACACTCCCCGCGGCACGATACATTTCAGAATACCCGGCAATAAGTTGCTCTGCGTTTGCCATAATATCGATTATTTGCGTAGGGTTCGTTCCCCGAAACGCAAGGCGATAAGCTTTTTGTTGTGTGTGGTCGCGATAGAACGCGATTGCCATTCCGGACACGGATTGGCTGGTCGTGTCGTTTATCGTTAGAACACTGTAGCGAAACTGGCCTAAAATGAATTCCTTATCGTTGCTGCTAATTTCACTTTCTGCGAGATGTTCTGACAACTCCTCAATTGAAACCATTTGCAACCCGAAGTCGGGGCTATCGATTGGTGTCCCATGTGCATCCGCATTTCCGCTGCTATCCCGGACGCCGTAGACGTGACTAGAGGCAATTGCGTTTCGCTTCGCTGGGGAATCGAGCAATCTGTGGAGAATCGATCCTGGAAGTACATTGACATACTGCACCATATCGGAAAGCTCCAGGTTTTTGGTTCCAGATACTTTCAATTTAAGAGTATTGACTTCCATTTCACCATCGTCGTCGAAGTCTCCATCAAAATTGATGTCTGCAAATACGGTGAGGTCGTGTGCAGGGCCTTTGCTCCATGGACCGTTCACCCAGCCCGCGACTCGGAGTTTCTTTCCTTCACGCACCCCGCTGGTTGTACCGAAAGTTCCGTCGTCGCCCGAATCAGGGTCGTCACCACCGTATGCGTCGCAACCGTTCAACCTATCTTGCATCTGCGCGATCGACGAATCGACCGCCGCAATTTGGTCATTCAGTGCATCGACCTGAGAGGAAATTGTCCCGTTAGCGAGCTGATCTTCCAGAGTCGCGCGAGTCCCTTGCAAGGTCGACAAAAGCACCTCATCGGCAGCGCACGGACTCGTCACCAGCGTTGAGTCGCCCATGGATGCCGCATCGACTCCAGACTGCGTTTGGAGGCCGTTTGCGACGAGACTTTGTAATTCAATGGCAGACATTACAAGGCTGTAATCCCCCAAATCGACCTTTCCATTTTGACTCAAGTCCATCACCGGAGTCGCCGGAAAAGCATTGGGATCGTTGATCGAGTTCAGTACAGCGAGAGCATCGAGCGAGGTCAGAGTCCCATCAACATTGACATCTCCTTCGAGCGGTGCGACTTCGGAGGGAACGTCTGCACCGTCTGCCGAAGAAGGCTCGGGCTGCTGGTCCATGTCAGCGGCAAGCATCTGGTGTGGGCAAAGAGTTTCCACCCTCAACGTCCGCCGTGAATCTCGTCGCGGTGAGAAGTTGGGTGGGACCGTTCTGGGCGTGCCGAGATCACGCAGGGAAATGGAGACTCTTTTCCATGCCGACGTTTTCGTTTTCATGATTCACCCGCGCTTCAAGGAAGTCGCTGTCAGTGATGACGAGACACCCCTGACACCCCCACCCTAGGGGATCGACGGCCTCTTGTCACGGAAATTCTGTGAAAACCTCAGATTTTCTTCGTGTTTTGGCAGAGAAGCGTTCCGCGTCACGTTTCTGTAGTCGAAAAATTCCGTTCTCCCGAAACCATCCGGGGCGCGTAGGATCTTGCTTCGCAAGCTCAGCCCAGCGTTTCAGATGCTCCTACGCCCGATCGACGCTGGAGCCTTTGACTCGCAACGCAGCGATGAATCGCTCGATGGCTGCGTATTCCCGCGGCAATGTCGAAGCGCGGCCGAGATCCATTTTTCGTTTCTTTGCTAACACATAAGGAATGAGCGGAAAATGAGTGGCCGAACGCTCCGCGGTCGGAATGATCGACCGCGGAGCGTTCGGCCACAATTTCAGACAGTAATTTCCCGCTCGTTCCCAAGCGAATAGTGCTTCCGAGTCGTTCGTCGCTCGCGACCGTGGAATCGGCGCCCATTTCAAGCAACTCGATCCGTCAAGTTGTATTGTCCAGTATCGCCCTACGGCAGTTTCAATGGGTGTCGCTTGTCGCGGAGCGAAAACCGCCCCCCCGGCCCAAGACATCGCGATCCTGAGCGCAGGTCCCTATCGACTTCAGGCGGGGTGACGACGCGACGCGATCCGGTAGTCACGTAGGCATGCAACCGATCGGGGCACTTGAACGATGGTGGTCCAAAAATTTGTAATCGGATGACCGGACGGCTATGCTAGCGAGCCATTACTGCGTTGAATCTGCGCGACATTCACCGTTCTCACTAACTTTCATTGAAAACTGCTCACATGACAGACCGACGAAACTTCCTGAAAACTTCGGCCACCGTGGCGGCCTTGGGTGCCTCCACACTTTCAGCGCAATCAGCCTCCGCCGCTGCGGGCAGCAACGAGCGGATGCGAATCGGGTTCATCGGCCCCGGCGGCCGGGGTTTCGGTGCTCACGTGAAGTCGTTGTGCGAACTCCATGCTGCGGGACGCGCGATTGACCTGGTCGGTGTTGCGGAGGTTTTCCAGGTCCAACGTGACCGGGTCGCGGATCATATCAAGAAAGAAACGGGCACCGATCCGGGCCGCTATGTCGACTATCGCGACATGATCGAAAAGGAAAACCTGGACGCCGTTTGCATCGGCACCCCCGACCACTGGCACCACAAACAAACGATCGACGCACTTGCAGCGGGACTGAACGTCTACTGTGAAAAGCCGATGACCAAAACGGTGCAGGAAGCATTCGACGTCGAAGACAAATGGCGGTCCAGCGGGAAGGTGATGCAAGTCGGCGTGCAATCGACCAGTTTGCCCGTTTGGAACGAGGTGAACAAACTTCTGTGCGATGGCAAGCTCGGCAAAGTACTTGGATTCCAGACAGAGTACTTCCGCAATTCCGATGTGGGACAATGGCGGTACTACAAACTCACTCCCGACATGACCCCCAAGTCCATTGACTGGGATCGCTGGCTCGGACGCGAACACGACCTCGCCGAAGACATGCCGTTTGACCGCGAAGTGTACAGGCAATGGCGCCGGTTCTGGCCGTTCGGAAGCGGCATGTTCACGGACCTCTTCGTCCACCGCACCACTTCGATGTTGAAGGCCACTGGACTGCGGATTCCTGGTCGCGTCGTCGGTGCGGGCGGAATTTACCTGGAGTACGATGGACGGGGTGTTCCCGATGTGGCGACCGTGGCAGCCGACTTCAACGAAGGCGTTCAAGGACTCGTCACTGCCACGATGTGCAATGAAGAGTCACGTGTTAACCAATTGATTCGCGGTCACTATGGCACCTTCGCATTTGGAAACGGTGAGGGCTTCGACGGTTTTGACTTCATCCCCGAGCGAGGCCCGGTCACCCACGTGCGCCAAGAAGCCGAACGCATCACCACAGAGCCGGTGAAGAACACCACCTTGGCACACTTCTCAAACTGGCTCGATGCCTGCGAGGCAAATGACCCATCAATGTGCAACAACCAGCCCGACTTGGGTGCGGCCGCAATGGCGGTCGTGAACTTGGGCGCTCAAAGCTATCGCAAGGGAAAAGTGTACTTCGTCGACGATCGAAAGATCACTGACGTTGACCCCGGTTGGGCGGCGAAATGGGAAGCCCGGTCACTGGCCGGTGGACCACCCGTCCACATCCCCGGTTGGAAGGCCGGCGATTACGGCAGCACCCAGTCCGACCCGGAATACATGAAGTACGGTGGGCCGTGGATCGATGGAAAAGATCCGGCCGATGGTGCCTGATTTCATCGCTGTCCATGCGGATCGATCGTCGTGGACGTGGTAACACCTCCACGACGACGCGGTACGCGTGAGACCCACTATGCGTGTTTTTGAACCGACAGACCGCGTCGGTTGACGGTTGATTCCACCGCCAATCCGCTAAGATGGTCGAGTCAAAAACTGGCCCGCTTTGCGGCATCGTCTTCCGCGTTGAAATTGCGTTCACTGAAACGCGCCCCCCCCCCGACAACGCTCCCACCTCCCCGACGTTGCTTACGAGCTCTTGTGTTGCGAAGCAGCACAAATGATCTCGGCTTGATTCAAACATGGCATAGCTTTCATGCCCATGCTGAATCTTCTTCACAGGCTAGAAGCCTATGCCACGAATTGCCCCCACGACCTTATATTTCACACGAAGCAACCATCATGAATACCTATTCAATCCGTTTGACACTCTTGCTTGTATGCTCATTCAGCGCAGCGATTGGCTCGGTGCGAGCGGATGAATCCGCCACCGCGATCCGAGCTGGCATCATCGGGATGGATGCTCACGCGTTGCCGTGGGTGCAGATCATCAACGATCCCGATGCCAAGGGTGAGCTGGCCAAGATGACCGTGGTCGCTGGGGTCCCCGGCGGCAGTGCCGACATCCCTGAAAGCATGAAACGCATCGCAACGAACACCCAGCCGATCGCGGACCTCGGTGTGGAAATCGTCGACTCGATCGACGAACTGCTACCCAAAGTCGATGTGGTGCTGGTGCTGAGCATCGATGGTCGCAAACACTTGGACGAGGCACGCAAGGTTTTTGCGGCAGGCAAACCCGTCTTTATCGATAAACCGATTGCCGGCTCGCTGGCCGATGCGATCGAGATTTTTCGCTTGGCAAAGCAGCACGACGTTCCCTGCTTCTCCAGTTCCGCACTCCGCTTCGCGCCGCGAACGGTCAATCTTGAGCATGATGCGAAGCTAGGTGACGTCGTGGGCTGTGACCAATACGCACCCTGCACGCTGGAACAACACCACCCCGATTTCTTCTGGTACGGTATCCATGGCGTCGAACCGCTGTTCACGATCATGGGCAGCGGTTGCGTTTCGGTTTCTCGCGTCCACACCGAGGGTACCGACCTGAGCGTGGGCGTGTGGCAGGACGGACGGATCGGCACGTTCCGTGGCGTCCGTGACGGCCAACGCGGCTATGGAGCGACGGTGTTCGGTACCCAAGGAATCGTGCAGGCAGGTGGCTTCGAAGGCTATGAGCCGTTGATTGTCGAAATCATTCGCTTTTTCCAGACAGGTAAACCACCGGTTACGCGAGAACAGACGCTGGAGATTTTCGCGTTCATGGAAGCCGCCGATGAAAGCAAACGCCGCGGCGGTGCATCCGTGACACTCCAAAGCGTTATGCAGCAGGCACAAAACGCAACCACCGAACAATGATGTCGCTTGGGACAACGGTCCCAAGCGAGCAGGTCGTTCTCGGATGCGACAATGGTCCCATCCTACGACGTTTTCTTGTATCCAAAATAGAGATTAATAGACCATGAACAACGCTTCTTTCCGTTTCTTTTTCGCATTTTTTATATGCCTATCGTTTGGCGCCAACTCGCCCACGATGGCGGCTGAGTGGGAAACGGTGGCTGTCCCTGAAGGCCAGGACTTTACGGGCAACGCGTGGTATCGAACTTGGTTCAAACCCCACCCGACCTTCTTCAGCAAACATGAACGGGACCTGTTCGGAGAATCGGTGATTCTCAACATTCGTGATCTCGCAGGCGCCCACGAAGTCTATCTCAACGGCAAGAAAATTGGCGGCGGAGGATCCTTTCCACCCGAGTATGCCGATGGTCGATCTGGAAACCATCGTTACAAAATCCCCTCGGGTAGCTTAGTGCCTGACCAATGGAACGAACTGACTGTGCGTGTCTATAACCCAGAGGGCACGGGCGGGTTTCTCTCAGAAGCTCCATTTGTGATGAACTACTTCTGGGAGTGCGTCTTTGACGGAGACTGGGAGTTTCGACTTGGAGAGGATGCACCGGAGTTCGTGGGTGCTGTGCAGACGAAGCCAACCACCTCCGCGTTTGATTCCTTTCATGAATCTAATCGCGTACTCGGGGAAGCCGACACGCTCGTCCATGGTGACAAGATGTCGCCCGCTGATTCGCTCGCGACAATGACGACGCCCGATGACCTGACCGTGGAACTCATGCTCAGTGAACCATTGGTTGCCCAGCCGACTCACTTCAGTTTCGACTCACGGGGGAGGTTATGGGTTTCCCAGTACCGTCAGTATCCGTATCCCGCAGGTCTGAAAATGATCAGCCGGGATAAGTATTACCGCTCGCACTACGACCGCGTTCCGCCAGCGCCGCCGCATCACGACCATGGACGCGATGTGGTATCGATTCATGAAGACACCGACGGCGATGGTCAATACGACAAGCACTCCGTGTTTCAGGACGAATTAAACATGGCCAATGCCGCGGTTCGTGGCCGCGGCGGTGTGTGGATCATGCATACGCCATACCTGCTGTTTTATCCGGATGCAGATTTCGACGATGTGCCCGACGGGCCCCCTGTTGTCCATCTCCAGGGCTTTGGTTTGGAAGACTCCCATTCAGTCGCCAACGGCTTGGTGTGGGGTATGGACGGATGGCTCTACGGTGCCCAGGGGAGTACGGCGAGTTGCCATGTCACTCGTCCGGGAATCGATGCCGAGAACGATCCAGGCATCTATTTCCAAGGCTGCATGGTGTGGCGATATCACCCCGAGACCCATCGGTTTGAAATTTTCTCTGAAGGCGGAGGAAACAACTTTGGACTGGAGGTCGATTCCGGCGGCCGACTCTTCACGGGCAACAACGGCGGCCGGACACGCGGTTGGCACTACTTACAAGGCGGATTGCACCTGATGCAGGGCACAACGCCGAACAAGTTCGGGCCCGTCCGAAACGAATTCGCTTTTGGACACTTGCCATACATTGCCAACGAACAGCCCATTCCACGATTCACGCACTTCGCCACGCTGGTCGAATCGACCGCGATGCCCGCGAAGTATCACGACACGTTCCTCAGCGTCGAACCGCTGCATAACTTTGTGATCGGCAGTAAACGACTCGTTGACGGGGCGACGTTCACGACGAGCGATACCGAAAAAGTCTTGACCTCGGACGATCCCGCTTTCCGGCCGGTGTACATCGCCAACGCACCCGATGGATCGGTCCTCATCGCGGACTTTTACGAACAATACATCGCTCACGGCCAGCACTACCAAAGCCAGATCGACCCCACCACTGGACGCATCTTTCGCTTACGCGGCCGAGACGAACCACTGGAGAACGATCTCAATCTGGATGCCAAGGACTCGGATGAATTGATTTCGCTGCTGAACCATCCCAATCGTTGGCACCGGCACACCGCCGTGCGATTATTGGGTGAGCGAAAGGATCCCAAGTCGGCTGCGAAATTGCGCAAGCTCGTTGTCGATGGTGAAGCCAACGAATCGTTGGCGGCATTGTGGGCACTGTATCAAGGGTTCGGTCTCGATCAAGAGACTGCCCTGGCAGGCCTCGCTCGCAACGTGCCCCTGGTCCGGTACTGGACCATTCGATTCATTTGCGACGATGTCGGGTTCGCCAATAAACGAACCGTCATTGGATTGACCGATAGTCTTGGTGGCCCAGCCGCAGACGATCCGACCCGGGTCGCCGATGAACTGTTCGCCGCCATCCTGGCCCAGACCGAAATCGAGGACAACGCGGAAGTACGTTCTCAGATCGCGGCATCCGCCCGCCGACTGCCTGTCGATCAAGCGCTGCGTTTGGTTACAGCCGTCCTGGCGCATGACGAGGACATCAACGACAAGTACGTGCCGCTGCTGTGCTGGTGGGTGCTCGAGTACAACCTCGATCAGGACCGTGACGCGATCATGGCGTTGTTCGAAGACCCCGCCTTTCGCCGCAAGCCGATGGTCGTCAAACACATCCTTTCGCGCATCATGCATGGCCTTGCTCTCAAAGGCGGCAATCTTGACCTGCAACAATGTGCCCACTTGCTTGAACTCGCCGACGGGCAAGCACAAACCGACGCCTTGCTGGCAGGTTTTGAGCTCGCATACGCCGGGCGACGGATGGTGGGACTGCCGGACGAACTTGTCCGGGCATTGGTCGACAGCGGCCGCTCGTCGCTCGAATTAAACGTGCGTCTGGGTGACCAGGCCGCACGAGACGAAGCGATTGCGTTGCTGCAAAACAACGAGGCTGACATTCAGAAGCGAATTGTGATCGCGAGAATCCTCGGCGAAGTCAAGGCGCAAGAGGCGCTCGCGGGACTGCTCAACGTATCGATCTCCGCCACCGACGCAGAACTCCAACGCGCCGCGTTGACGGCGGTTTCGGTCTTCGAAGAACGGGCAATTGGTGAGCAATTGGTCGAAGAATTTGCTTCCTTCGCCAACGAGGTTCGCCCCGCTGTCTTCGATTCTCTCCTCAGCCGAACCGAGTGGACTCGACTGATGATCGATGCCATTTCGAATGGCAAGATCGCGGCCGATGCGATCCCGAGCGATGTGGTCGAGCAACTCAGGCGGCATTCCAATGCTGAGATTGCCCGTCTCGCGGAAGAGCAATTCGGACCGAGCGAAGAACACAACCCAGCCGAATCGATGAAAGAAATCGAGCGAATCCGCTCGGTTGTCGAAGATGGCACCGGGAACCCTTATGCCGGCGAGTCCATTTTCATGACGCAATGTGCGGCTTGTCACCGATTGTTTCATAAAGGTGGTAACGTCGGCCCCGACCTGACGCCGTACCAACGAGGAAACATGGACACGTTGCTATCCAGCGTTGTGCAACCAAGTGCTGAAATTCGAGAAGGGTTCGAGCAAGTGATGTTGCTGACGCTCGATGGTCGCATCCTGACCGGTTTCTTGACCGATCAAGACAACCAGATCGTTACTCTGCGAGGAAAGTCGGGTGAGGATATCCGCGTCGAGCGAGACGATATCGAATCGATCGAACCGGTCGGTCGTAGCCTCATGCCAGACGGATTGCTCGACGAACTCACCGACGAGCAGCTACGTGACTTTTTTGCGTACCTGAGAATTTCTCAGCCAATTAGCAATTAGATTGGTTTCCCAGGCCAGGCGTCCAGCTTATTTCGCGATCATGTGACCTACGCACACTGACGCCGAGCTGGATCGCAATGAGACGGACGATTCCAAGTGTCGCTCTAAGGTAGTGGATCTTGTGAAAGATCCTCATCCAGCAGGATCTTTCACAAGATCCACTACCGCGAGTCTAACCCCAGAGAGAAGACCAACATGATTCCAAAGTTTTTATTGTCCATCTCGTTTGGATTGTTCCTCACCATCCCGGCGTACTCGCAGAATGTCGTCGACGCCAGCAAATATGATTCTTTGCAAGCCGCGGCCGACGCGATCCCGACCGCCGGCGGTGTGTTACACATCCCTGCGGGCAAATACGAGATCACCGAGCCGCTACGTATCAAAACAGGTGACACACGTGTCGTGGGCGATGGCACAGCGACGCATCTCATCAACCACAACACCGACGGGGAACCAGCGATCTTGATCGAAAACGCTGCTTTCGCTGGCCAAGCGACTCCAAATACGGATCGGCTCTGGCGAGTCAACATCGCCAACCTCCGCGTGACGGGCAACGACAAGAGCGGTGCAGGAATCGAAGCCCGCTACATCGAGGAGATTTTCATTGAAGGTGTGACCAGCAGCTACCACGGTGGCGACGGGGTGAAACTCCATTTCTGCTACGAAGACCCGCGAATTTGCGGCAACCTGTTCACCTACAACAAACAGACGGGTCTGCAAATTGAAGGCTGCCACGACATCATCGTGTCCGCGAACCAGTTTGAAGAAAACCAGGACGGCGTTCACTGCATTGATTCGTTCAACCTGACAATGAGTGGCAATAACTTAGACGACCACCTGGGCGATGGCGTGGTCATCGAAAACACGTACGGCAGCATCGTCTCAGCCAACATGATTGAGGAATGCCAAGGCTGGGCCATCGTCCTGGATCGCGATTGCTATGGAACGACCATGTCGGCCAACGTCATCGCGCATGATTTCGCAGGCGGGATCGACCTACGCGATGCTCACGGATGCGCGATTTCGGCGAACACATTCACCATCGTCAAGAACGCGGCGATCGCTGTTCGCGAGTCGTCGGCGAGCATCACGATCAGTGCCAACAACTTCAGCGATACGTGGGTTGGAAATGATGCCGGCGGCAAGCCGCTACAAAAGCGAGAGGACAAGCCCTCCAAGGCCGAGAAAAATCCGAACGAGGCGACCGGCATCTTATTGCAAAACTGCTCAGCAGTCGTCATTTCAGGAAACCTGTTCTCGCGGTTAGCCACACCGTCCGTCCGCCAAGAGGGAACTTGCGAAAACATATTAATCAACAGCAACGTTGAAGCTCCACGAGCTGAATGAATTGAATTGGCATGGCATGGCACACCGCGGACCACTGCGGCGGACTGCGGTTAACGGGCGCGACCCCAAGCCAAAGAGCCGATTCCGCGATCACGTACCAATCTCGATATCGCAGTAATGATTCTCGCCCACAACGAACTGCCGTCGTCGCTTCGCGATTCGAACAACCGTCGTGCGGCGAGATCGATTGCAGGCCGCCAGGGCAGGGCAGGGCGGTTACCATTTTCTCGTTCGCTCGCTCACTCCAGGGCAATCTTCCAATGCCCCTTTGAACGCTGCGCATGAAACTCTGCATTGGCGCCTCGAATGCTCAGCGTCAGCCGACCGCCCTTGGTTTGTCTTGCCCATAGGCCCTGTTGCGAGGGCGGCATGGCGATCACTTGGTCGAGCGCGAGGATCAGGCGGCCTCGGAAAATCGCCAGTTCAGCGATTTGTGCTCGCTGCGAGGACGCATTGGCAGGTGACGAATCACCTGCCAAGACGCACTCATCCACGAATTTCTCAAACTCTTTCCTCTCGAGATAGCCCAACGCGACTTGCATGTCGTCAACGAAGGTATCCATCAAGCGATCAAGACGATCTTGCTTGGCTCGCAGAGCACGGTAGGCATCTTCGCGATTGAGGTCCGACAATGGGATATGTCGGACTTTGCCTTCAGGCGTTAACAGAGTGACCACATTGTCTTCGACGTCAATCTGCCTGGCTTGAATACTGCCCCGGCCCTTGGCGTCTCGCCACGTCTCGAGCGGGAACGAGGCGAATTCCTTGAGCTGTGCTTTGCTGAACGATTGCCGAGGCGGCTGAAGCACATCAAGATTAACGACCTCTCGCGACGCCCGCGTGCCCAGAGCCCCCCAAATTCCGTAAGGGCTTGGCGAGCCGGGCCGGACAGGGTTTCCATTCTCGAGCTTTCCAATTGCGACCGAGGGGCGACTCGCCTCGCCGGCATCGATCGAATGGGACACAAACGCGACCCTGCCGTCGGACATCAACACGTGCACGCCGGCCCCGTGATGGCTCGATACCGACATCACGCCTTCCAAGACACCTTTGTCCGAAGTGCAGGATGGTGAGTTCGGCGGCAGGATGGTTTGGAATCCGATCGACAGCAGCGATCCGTCAGCCCAGACCGCAGGGCGTGGATCGTCCCAAAATTCGGTCGCGGCATTCTCATGCGCCGCGATACAGCGAGACGGATCGGCGATCATTCCCGTGACATTCTTGGCGACACGGGAGCCCGCGAGCTTTCCCTCGGCCATCATGAGGGTATTGGAGAGACCATCGAGGACGTCTCGAAAGCCGAACTGCTTTTGACGAACGAACAGACCTCTCGTGGTGGCTCGGTTATCACCATAGGGCGCCTCCGCGATTTGCCAAGCGGCGCCAACGTTCTCGATCGCGTCACCATAATTCAAGAGGTAGCTCGACGCGACCTTGTTTTCATCCTGCGCCGGATCATCCGGACACACAAACGCAGCGGGCCGGCGCGACCATGGCGTGTACTTTGCAGGCGGATACCAGGGCACTGGGCCCATTGCCAGGAACTCTTCGCCGTTTTCCTTGCGGGGGTTGGAGATCATCTCCCACAACGCCTGCTGTTCGATAAACGGTATCACACCGACCAAGCCGCATAAACGGTTGGCGTTGCCGAGCATCGGTTCCGACTCACTTCCTGCTGAGGTACCGCCGCTACCAAAAGGCAATCGGCCGTAGGCGGCGTGATAGTTATGAAAACCAAGACCAATCTGTTTGAGATTGGCCGCACACGATTCCATCCGCGCCGCCGCTCGCAATCGCGACACGGACATCGATAGCAGTGAGACCGTTACGAGAGCGAGGATGGTGCCCCCGATCAAATCAACAAGTGTCAGGTGGCGACTCATCATCTGCCCCTCCAGTTAAAGTTTGCTGAGATCGAATCCATTTCATCGTATCGGATTGCAATTCACGCATGTCGAACTTTACTCCGTCACGCAGTCGCGACGGCATGTGCTAGCCTCGGACGCAAGTCCGAGGTCAACTTGACGAAGACCTGCTCGAACTCGGTTTCTGCGATCGACGCGGACGCGTGCCGGGCGTCGATGTGGTTGAGCCCGAAGTGGCACTCGATTACATCGAGCAGATCGAAGATATTTTTTCGTAAAACTCCCTCAGCCTCGTGAGGCGACTACTGAATGAATGAGCCGTCAATCCAGCACGTCATCCGGTAGTGGTTCACCGCCGTGGGGCGTGATGAGAGCATTCACCGTCATGGGCGCGGTCGTGTCGGGTAAAAAATGGCCGCGTCCGTCCACGGTGACAATGCAGGCTCCGCCATCGGTCACCCCGCCCAGATCAGCGCCGCTGGAGGAATTGATCGTGCCGCCGAAGGCGGGGAAGTCGAGATCAGCGGGTTCTGTCCAAATACTCGACACGGGACTCTCGACCAATAAGATCGTTTGCGTGGCACCATCGATCGCTTGCCTCGGCCCGAGCGGCCCCGACCGAGGAAAGAGGGTCCCCGTTCCAGTAACCATGTGATACACCGTATCAGTCGCCCACGCATCGGTATTTGGATGACGGTAGACCGCGGGCATGTCGCGATAGGTAACCCGTTGATTCTGGGCGCTGTCCCATGACGCACTCAAATCAAACTGGTCATACAGTTCCTCTTCGCCGAGATAGGGCAGGATCAACACTCGCCACGACAACAGCGGCCTGCCCGTGCGATCGTGGATCGCCGGGGCAGGGTAGACCCCGTGGTCCGCTGCGTAGGCATTGAGCGCCTCCGCAATCTTTTCCAAATTCTTGATACTCCCCATCTGCACCCGTCCCGCTCGCAACCTCGCTGCCGTTGCGCCGCCGACCCGCACAATTGCAATTCCAGCGGCACCGACGATCAATAGCATCACCACCGCGGCAGCCACCCACGCCACCGAGCGTTTGCGCCGTTTCCGAGTGGCGGCCGGTCGACTCGCTGCATCCGCTCGGGCACCGGGCGCAAAATCGGGCAGCGTGATCTCATGACCGCAAACCACGCACTCACCGGATTGGCCACTGAACGCGTCTTCCACCTCCGTGCGTGCACGGCAATGTGGGCAGGTAAATAGATAGGGCATACGATTCAGAGGAGGGCAGGGCAGGGCGGCTTCGAGAGAATACAATAATCATCTTCCCTCCCTATCTTAGCGAGACTGATCGGTGAAAGTCATCCTGCAGCGAAGCCTGCAAGCCAGCGTGCGAGTTGAAAACGAAATCGTCGGTCAAATCGAGCATGGTTTAGTCGCATTGATCGGGGTAGGGCAGGGCGATCGCGAAGAAACCGCTCGCAGCCTCGCGGACAAGACCGCCAACCTGCGGATCTTTTCAGACGAGAACGGCAAGATGAACCGAAACGTGGTCGAATCCGGCGGGGGGATCCTTGTGATCAGCCAGTTCACCTTGCTGGCGGATTGCCGCAAAGGCCGTCGGCCATCGTTCACCGGCGCCGCGCCGCCTGCTCTCGCCAAGACGCTCTACGAACTCTACGCCGAACAACTCGCGGCGCGAAACATCCCGGTCGCCCGTGGCATCTTCGCGGCCGACATGCAGGTCAGCCTGATCAATGACGGCCCGGTCACGATCATCCTCGATTCCGCCGAAATCCTGGCATAGATTGGGGCCATCGTCCCGAGCGTGCCAATCGGCCTCGGGCGGGATCAGAGCTCAGACGGGACAATGGTCCCATCCTACGAGCTAGCGCCATCCGTCACGGGGCAGGGCAGGTTGGTCGCGTGGATCAGCGATCCGCTTGGAATCAGATGGCTCGGCTTGCCAGGCATCCAGGGGATTCAAACCCGAGCCAGGTTGGCTTGGGGCAGCCGAACGCGATGGTAGGGTGAATGACCCAGGACCAGCCGACCAGCCCGATTCAGGAATGGAGTATCGTTCACGCTCCAACCGCACCCGCTGGCGGAGTCGATCGAGGATCCCATGGTCACCCCAAGCGAGATAGCACAACAAAATCAGCTTGCCCCAAACCGACGCGTTTGCCCACCAATTCTTGCCGAAGAATTTGAGTGCGGTGCCAAATGATTTTTTGACACGCATCCCACGACCGCTGAAGTCGAGACTCCAGATTTCGTCCAAAATCAAATGGGTCAAGAAACCGGCCAGCACCGCGAGGGACTTGTAAACACGAATCGCTTCGCTCGGACACGGCATGATCAAATACGCCCCAACCCCCGCGATCAACGCTGCTGGGATGCTGTGCCACATGCCACGGTGGACGGTGTATCGCCGAAAGAATTCAACGACGACAAAACGGATCATGACGTAGATCAACATCGCCGCCAACGCCATCGCTTCATGGGAGAGCCCCATATCGCGAAATCGCTCGACCATCAGTATGGGAATCACCGCTGACATGAAAAGCGTCGTTTCCCGCAGCGGGACGCCGGTGTCGGAATCGAGATCCGGCAACATGCCCGCCACGCTGCACAAGCCGCCGGCAAGCAGCCCACTCTCGATCGACATGCCCTGCGTGGCCACACCCCAATACCCGTAGACAATGCCTACGACAGTGCTGGTTGAAATATGGGTTTTGAAGCCAGCCAAGGGAAAGAACAGCGAGAGAGGAGGAGCGGCGGAGACCGGAGCAGAGCAGGGCGGTCGAAAAAAATCCGGATCGATTCACCCCCGCGATTAACAAATTTCCCCTGTCTATCGCCACACCGGAAAATCCATCAATTGCTCTTCGCCCTGCTCCACTGGTTCTGCTACAAGGCGAAAGCTGTCGCCCTTGCCGACCGCAATTCGATTCAATCAACAGCCCGCTAGCGTCACCAATGGTGAAAAAGTGGCGCTGTCCAGCTAGCTAGCTCCCTCCACCGTCTGACGACGGCAACTTCGGAGCCGCCTTCACCAGCAAATTCGCTATCGTGCAAACTTACGACATCCTCATGGCAATCGTCCTCATCGGTGCGATGCTATTTGGCGCCCTGAAAGGATTTGCCTGGCAACTCGCCTCGATCGCTTCGATCGTCGTCAGCTACGCGGTCGCCTATCACTATCGCGAACCGTTCAGCCAGAACATTCAGGCTGAGCCGCCGTGGAATCGCTTTCTGGCGATGCTGATTTTGTTCGTGGGGACGTCTATCGTGATTTGGGTCGCTTTTCGGATGATCAGCGGCACGATCGATCGTATGAAATTAAAGGAATTTGACCGTCCCATCGGTGCGCTCTTCGGGCTCGGCAAAGGCGCCATCTTCTGCACATTGATCACATTGTTCGGCGTCACTCTGCTCGGCGATAAATTCAAGCACGCGATCACCGCGAGCCGCAGCGGACGCTGGATCGCGCGCTTACTCGATCAATCCGACGCGATCATGCCCGAGGAACTCGCCGCCGTGGTCCAACCGTATCTCGATCACGCCGAGTCGCAACTCGGGTCGCAACCCGAACCCGCCATCGACGCCCAACCTTGGCTCGCCGGAGCCGCATCAACACACCCTGAGGCAACGGCATTTCCGGGCGGCCAATCCGCGCCGAACCCGGCCTGGAACCCAGCCTGGTCGACCGCTCAAAATTCAGCCTCGAACACATTCTCGAACACACCCAACACACAGCCGCCCACAACGAATTCCGCCGCTCCACCACAGTGGCAACAAGCCGCTCGGCCGGCACCGTGGCAGCGATAGATGGCCGGCTGCCGAGAAGATGGTTTCGGTTGCTGGCGAGAGCACGGTTCCGGTTGCCAGCCGACGACTTCGTTCGCCATGAGCAACGGTGCGTTTGCCGTGAGCCACGGTGCATCCCCGTCCAGACAGGCGGAGCGGTCTGCACACGATTCGCCTGAAACCATCGTTTCAGACGGTTTGAATACAACATAAGAGGCATTATCGGACGTTACGGGGCGGTCAAAATCCGTTGGTGAACCGCTGGATTGTCGCCGCTTAGCTCCGCGGCGACGCCAGGCCCAGCACGTCCGGGCCTCTGTTTTCGTGAGCCGGGAAACGCAGTCGGCCGAGCGACACACGCCTCCCGATGCCCAACGGCATTCGGCTCACATGCTGCCGCCTTAGCCGACGAATTCACTGGCTTCGCCGGACTCCAAAAACACGCCGATGCGGCGGTACTTTTCGTATCGCTGCTCGACGAGCTCATCGATCGGCATCGCTTCCAATTGGACGAGCTGGCGCGATAGATAATCCTTCATCCGAGTTGCCATTTGATGATGGTCGCGATGCGCGCCACCGAGCGGTTCCTCGAGCACGTCATCGACGATCCCGAGTCGCTTCAAATGCCCGCTGGTGAACTTCAACGCGGCGGCGGCTTTGGGAGCATGCTCGTGACTCTTCCACAAAATGCCTGCGCAGCCCTCCGGACTGATCACGCTGTAATACGCATGCTGCATAACGGCTACGCGGTCTCCAACACCAATGCCTAATGCGCCGCCTGAACCACCTTCGCCGATAACAACACAGATAATCGGCGTTTTCAGCCGACTCATCATAAACATACTTTCCGCGATCACCTGAGCCTGGCCGCGTTCCTCGGCTCCGATTCCGGGATATGCACCGGGCGTGTCGATAAAACAGACCACGGGGAGTTTGTATTTTTCAGCGAGTTTCATCCGCAGCATCGCCTTGCGATAACCTTCCGGATGAGCACAACCGAAATGACAGGCAGCACGCTCTTTGTACGTACGGCCTTTCTGGTGCCCGAGCACCATCACTTTGAAGCGATCGAGCTTGGCAAAACCGGACAGCATGGCGCGGTCATCACCGAAATGACGATCACCATGCAGTTCAACGAATTCGTCGAAAGCGAGGTTCAGGTAATCTCGGGTGTAGGGCCGATTCTTGTGCCGTGCCACCTGAACGGTCTGCCACGGGTCGAGCGAGCTGTAAGTCTCCTTCAGCTTGGCGACTCGCGCCATCCGCAGCGACCGGATCGCCGACTCAACCTCGGTCGTGCGATCAGTCGTCCGCTCGAGCGAGGCGATCTTTTCTTCGAGATCAGCGATCTCGTATTCAAATTCTAAACCAGGACCTGCCATTGTTTATTCCTGTTCCTTCCGTTTCTTGTCAGCTTCGGATTCCTTGACCACGTCGTAATTTCCATCCGGTCGTTTAATCATGTCGTCGGCGGACTTCATTCCGCCCATGTCATCAAACACGCTGACCTCGGGTGCCTTGGGTCGCTTCAACCAAATCTCCATTGCCCGGAATTCCTTCAAGAATTCCCACATGGAACCAGGCCGATCATCTTGCTTCTTGGCCATCATTTTCTTGATCAACGTCGCGAACTCAGGCGTCACGTTGTCGTTGTAAACAACCGGACTGGGGATCGATCCGGTTAAGTGTTTTGACAAGAGGTCATTCGGTGTTTGCCCCGTATAGGGCGGCTTGCCTGTGACCAACTCAAACAACACGCATCCGAACGAGTACACATCCGTCCGCTCATCGCAGAGTTTGCCGCGAATCTGCTCAGGCGCCATGTAACTCCGCGTCCCCTGAACCGTCTTGGACCTGTAGAACAGTTTTTTGACACCGGTGAGCTTCCGTTCCGCGATCGTAAAATCGATCAGCTTGGTCTCACCATCGCGGGCAACGAGATAATTATCCGGCTTGATGTCGCGGTGAATCCAGTTCTTGGTATGCATGTAGTACAGGCCCTCGGCAGCCTGCTCGACAATTTTCTTGAGCATGAAGGCGAGTGATTCGGGGCCCTTTCGGAGCGCCTGTTTCATGTTCAATTCGCTGAACAATTCCAGCACGAGAAAGGGTCGCCCTTTGTCGGTTTGCAGATCGATCACCTTGATGATCCGCGGACTCGACAACGCTTTGCCGACGTTATATTCGTGTTTGAGCAAGCTGATTTCAGACTTGTCTTTCGAGCAGGTTTCCCTGAGGACCTTGAGCGCGTATCGCTTGTTGTCCGAACTGGTTTCGTCGATGGCTTCCCACACTTCCGCCGTGGAACCGATCCGGATCAATCGGGCGAGTCGGTAGGGACCAAGGAAATCGCGGGATTTTGACATCAGGCTGGCGACAAGAGACGAGGACGGAAAACACCGGTCAGGCGGATTGTGACGGCCGCATGATACCCCAGACCACCCCCACGCCGAAAGGGAAGTGCTGGCAAACTGGGCAAGCCCCCCCTCGGGTTCGCATCCATTTTCGAACCGCCCTCCCCTGCCCCACGCCGGAACGTCAAAAACGCTGAAAACCCACCGCGCCATGCGATCCCATACGATGGCGAGTGACGGCGAGGCCGCTTTCAGCCCTCAATTCAATCCCCGCCCCTTCACCCTTCACCCTTCACCCTTCACCCTTCCGCCATGAACATCCTCGTCCTCACCGGTGCTGGCATCTCTGCCGAGTCTGGCATCCCCACGTTCCGCGATGCCGATGGGCTATGGGAGGGTCACGCGGTCGAAGACGTCGCGACGCCGCAAGGGTTCGCCCGTCACCCCCAGCTCGTCCACGAGTTCTACAACACCCGGCGGCGATGCCTGCTGTCACCTGAGATTCAGCCCAATGCGGCCCACGTCGCGCTGGCGGAGTGGGAGCGAGACCACACCACCGGGTCGGCGGGCGAGTTTCTGCTCGTCACGCAGAACATCGACGACCTGCATGTGCGGGCGGGCAGCCAGAACGTGCTGCCGATGCACGGTGAACTGCTCAAGGTGCAATGCCTCGAATCGGGAAAAGTATTCGACTGGCGGGACGATCTCAGCCTCGAAACGCCCCATCCCGAATTCCCCGAGGACGATTCACGCCGTGGCTGGCTGCGCCCGCGTGTGGTGTGGTTTGGCGAAGTCCCGCTGGGTATCGACCTGATCGAGCGAGCCGCCGCGCAAGCCGACTTGTTTGTAGCAATCGGGACCTCGGGGCTTGTCTATCCCGCTGCCGGCATCGTGCAGTCGACCAAGCCAACCTGTCGCAAGATCGAAATCAACCTCGGTGATACACCCGCCTCGCCAGCCTTTGACGAACATCGGCACGGTCGCGCCAGCATCGAGGTGCCCAAGTTGATCGACGAACTGAGGGATGCAGGAGAGAAATGAGAACGAGAGCGCAGGGGCGGTGTCACAGCGATTCTGAACTGCCCTGCCCTGCCCTGCCCCGACGGGACCTCACCTTCTTTCCTGAGAACTGGCCCCCACCTCTTACTCTTGTATTGATTGATCTGATTATCAAGACCCCACCACGCTGGTGTGCCGTCCTTCACCTACATTTGCGAATGCTGAGCCGAGAGCAGCGACGAAAGAGCAGGGGGCGAGGCGTAAGGAAGTACCGCATCGCAGAGAAGCCCTACCAATGATTCCGCCAACCGAGAATTACGCATGACGCTATTTCGCTCTCTCGTGATCACATCCTTATGCATTGTGTCTGGCCTACCGGCGACGGTGTCTTCAGGGCAAAATTTCGATACGACGCACGCCAGCCAAGATGAGCTCAATGATCCGTGGTCGCTGACGCCCTGGTCGATTGATTCATCCAGCCTGTTCCTGTTCCGCTCGGATCCAGGCTCTCGACAACTGGTTAGAGGGATCAACGATCCCAACAATTCAGTGAACGCAGATGACCTATCGTATGGATTTGCGTACGGATACCAACTCCGCCTGGAACGCCAACTCACGCAACGCACACGGTTTGAATCCCGTTACTTTGGGACCGACGACTGGGACGATAACACCACGCAAGCAACGACGCCCAACGCGTTTCTGGACCCGCAGTTCCTGGAACTAGGCTCGTCAGCGATACCCCGGCGATCAGGAACGAGCATTCAAACGCACTTGGCTTCCAAGTTGTACAGCTTTGAACTGAACATGAATCATGAACTAACTGAAAACATCGAAGCGATTGCTGGGTTTCGATATGTCCGACTGAAGGACAACCTTAGCTTAAACATACCCGACGCTAGCACTGCGTTTTTCAACGCACCATCCCCCACATCCGCTCAAACGGAAGCCAGCAATGATTTGTTTGGTGGACAAATTGGAGCTCGTGCGCGTCTGTGGAAGTCTTCGCGACTTTCATTGACCACTGACTTCAAAGGCGGAATCTATGGCAACGGTGCCCACCAACGATCGAGCATTACGACACAAGACCCTGTGTTCGGAACCGTTAGTTCAGTTGCGAATGATTTCAACGACACCGTAGCGTTCGTCGGCGAATGGACATTGCAGAGCAATTACAAGCTCACCGATCGATGGTCGGTGAACCTTGGCTATCAGCTGCTATGGATCGATGGTGTTGCAGTTGGCACCGAACAGCTCTCTGCGAGCAACTACGAACTCGTGGGTGTCGGCGGCCCCGGTAACGGCATCGACTCGTACGATCACGTCTTCTATCAAGGCATCGTGCTCGGCCTGGACTACGCCTGGTAAGGATACCAGGAACAATAAGTGACGGGTTTACCGTAGAGGATCTTGTTAAAGATCCTGTTCTGGATGGATCTTTAACAAGATCCACTACGCCAGTTATTGATCCCGCGTTCCTAACGTCGTGTCGCCACGACTCGAGGCATCCGTTGAGAGCCCGCTACGGCTCTTGATCGAGCTTGGCAGCCTGCTCGATCGCTTCCTCGATGGGCAGTCCCGGAGCGATGCCAGGACGAAGATGGCCGACTTCGCTCAACCACGCGTCACGCATCAACTGCTGGCGTTTTCGAACGAGCGTGAGTCGCTTGGGCCCGAGCTTGATGGGCGTGATCCCCCACGCCCGTGAGATCGCCTCGCCAATCACGCGGTGGCCTTCCGCGTCAACGTGAACGCCGTCGCCCGACATCACAAAGTCAGGGTCGTCGGCACGCTTGGACTGCATGTGCTCAGCCACAGGGGTGTATAGGTCAATCACCATCTCCACGCGATCGGACTGCTTCACGATCCACTGGGCATACGCCTTCATCACATCGTCGTAGTTCTCGTAGACTTGCATCCAAGAATACTGCGGGGCGCCAGCGGGCAAGAGCTTGCCTTGCTTCCTGAGCGGCAACGGATCGAACGGCGGCGGCGTCATCAACACCAACTTCGCACCCGCGGCGTGGACATCCTCGATCAACGTGTCGATGCCCGCCCGATACGCTGCGAATCGATCCTCCGAGAGTGGATAATAGATGCCATCGTTCATGCCATAGCAGGCCACAACGACATCAGGCTTGAGTTTTTCCAGCGTGCGAGCGAGACGCTCACGCACGTCCGGGCGAGGGAACGGGTGGACGGGCTCGGACAGACCGCAGCAGGTTTCACTTGACAGCCCCAGGTTGATTATCTCGGGGCGTGGCTCGATACCGCTGGCGATGACCTGGGCTTCCACGACACTCACAAACCCGCCCGCGTAAGTATTCGAGTCGCCGAGAAACACAATGCGTTTGGCTTGCAACGGAAACGTGGGTCCGGCGGCCACCGCGATGGACCGCCACGCACCGGAGATGACCATTGCTGTCGTGAGCATGACAGTGAAGGGAGTGGTGAATGACATTGATCTATTCCTGCTTAACCGATTGACGATGACCGATGCGACACACGCTAAAAATGCTTCTCAGCGTTTCCCGGCGGTTGGGTTGGCAGTCGACCGATCCGCCCTACCCTCCCCCAGCTTCGCCGGTCGGGGTAAAAATAGCGTCCCGCCCTGCCCTGCCCCGCCAGAACCGAGAACCCGAAAGTCTGAACATGTCCGCCACGCGACTCGATGGTAAACAAATCGCACTGGAAATTCGCGGCGAAGTCGCCCGCGACGTCCAACAGTATGTCGCAGCCGGCCACGCGCCGCCGAAGCTGGCGGCAATTTTAGTGGGCGAGGATCCTGCCAGCCAAGTCTATGTGCGGAACAAGGAACGTGCTTGCGAGCGAGCGGGGATCACCAGCCAGCTCGACCGGATACCGGCGACGACGACGTCAGCTGAGCTGCTCGAGCGAATTGAATCGCTCAATCAAGATGATTCCGTGAACGGGATCCTGGTGCAGCTCCCGCTACCAGCACCGCCCGTGGGCCAGCCGGCTATTGACGAACGGACGGTACTCGATGCGGTCGATCCGATGAAGGATGTCGACGCGTTTTCGCCGATCAACGTGGGCCTGCTGATGCAGGGCCGGCCGCGATTCTTGCCCTGCACCCCGCACGGGATCATTCAATTGCTGCATCGCAGCCAAATTGAAACCGCGGGCAAGCACGTCGTTGTAGTCGGTCGGAGTGAGATTGTCGGCAAGCCGATGGCCATGATGCTGGCTCAAAAAGACAGCAGTTGCGGGCCCGAGACTGCTAATGCCACCGTGACGTTGGCCCATAGTCGCACTCAGAATCTAGCGGAAATCTGCCGCAGCGCGGACATCTTGATCGCAGCGGTCGGACGCCCTGAGATGATTCGCGGTGACATGATCCAGCCCGGTGCGGTCGTCGTGGACGTGGGCATCAACCGCGTCGGCGATCGGCTCGTCGGCGACGTTGCCTTTGCCGAAGCCGAGCAGGTCGCCTCGGCGATCACACCCGTCCCGGGTGGTGTCGGCCCGCTGACGATTGCCATGTTGCTGCACAATACGCTGCTGGCCGCGAAATTGCAGGACCGCGAGAACGCGATCGGATAGAATGTCGGCATGAAACGCAACCCTCTCTACGCCATCGTTTTTCTGGCGCTGATTCAGGCCAACACGGCTTCCTCGCAAACCGTTCAATTGCCGGCGATGAGACAGTTCTCTACCAGCGGTAGCGTGCTGGTCCCCGATCGCGGTTCGGCCTATCTCGGCGGCAATCAATCTTCGGCGACGATGTCGGCATCCCGTGGTTTGCCAGGCGTGGGGCGTTTACCAGGCAGTATCTATCGCAGCTCCCGGTCGTCGAGCAGCGGAGTGTCCGTGCACGCGACGATCATCGACCTCGACGAAATGGATCGGCAAATTCTGGGTTATGATCCGCATGAGGCCAGACGAGCCCGCCAACGAGGGACGACCGTCGTCACCGCGGAAACCGAGATTGCCGAGGCAAAATCACTTGTACGCAACGCTCGCCGAGCCGTCAGCGAAGGGCAGCGCGGAACGGCCAGGAGTATCTATGCGTTGGCGATTGAGAAGCTGAGTCGCCACGAGGAGGCAGCAGAATTGCTCGTTTACGCCCAGGCGGAGGTAGCCCGCGTGCTGGGCGGCGAAACGGCGGCTGGCCATCGTACGCGGCGGGCCACTCCGCCTGAGCGAAATGCGACGGCAAGATTGAGCCAGGTGCAGCCTTGATTAGCCAGCGGATGGGTCTGAAGGCGGCCAGGGATTTCTGTCAACGTTTCGGCACCGGGATGCATGCCGGTGTGGATTTGCTGCGGATGCTCGACAGCGAGGCGAAGATCGGGCCACCCCGGCAACGCGAAGCGATCACGGACCTCCGCGCCGAGGCCGCTGCGGGCGTGACACTCGCCGACGGCATGAAAAAGCGACCGAAGTTCTTTCCGCCCCTGCTGCGATCGATGACGAACGTCGGCGAAGCCACCGGGACGCTCGAGCGGACGCTCTTCAAATTGGCGGAGTACTATGACCAGCAACTCACACTGCGGAACAACTTCCAGCGTGCGATCGCGTGGCCAGCGATCCAATTTGTGATCGGTGTGGGCGTACTCTCGCTGGTCATTTGGATCATGGGGATCATGAATTCAGGTGGCCGCCAGATGGCCGACATTTTAGGTCTGGGCCTGTCCGGGACATCAGGTGTCCTGAAATTCTGGGGGCTTTTACTCCTTTTTTTTAGTTTCGTAGTGGCTGCTATTGTCGCATTCCAAAAAAATGTGGGCGGGATTCAAAATGCGATTCCGCTGCTCTACAAGATCCCTGGGATCGGCAGCTCACTGCAAACGATCACACTATCACGGTTCACCTGGACGCTGTCGCTGGCCCTGGGCACTGGACTCGATCCGATCCGCGCGATCCGATTGGCACTCGATTCGACCGACAGCGATTTCTATCGCAGCGGGGGAGACGACGCAGAAGCATCCATCCGAGGGGGTGGGACATTAACCGAAGCACTGCAGGCGACAGCGGTTTTCCCGGAAGAATTCTTGACCCAGGTAAGTGTGGCGGAGTTGTCGGGCACGGATGCTGAATCGATCGCACACGTCGCCCGCGACTACGACGCGCGGGCGAAGACGGCGACGCGGGTGATTGCCGGGATCGCCACCGGGGCGATCTGGTTAATGGTGGCCGGATTCCTGATTTTCTTCATTATTCGGATCGTCATGATGATTGCGGGCGCCTACCAAGAGGCACTGACGCCAATTTGACGGCGACAAACGCCAAGCGAATGCTTTATAATCCGTGCCATATTGCCCATCTGAATTCACCTGGAATTGTCCTGCATGATTGCTTCATCGAAAGCTTCCGAACCCGACCCTGACGCGAACTCCGCGAATGAGAAAACACCGTTTTTCGTTGACAAGAACGCTCCCAAGAACGACGCGGTCGATTACCCAGCCATCGAGCAGGCCGTTCGTGTGATTTTGGGGGCGGTGGGCGAAGACCCCGACCGTGAGGGACTGCTCGAGACACCAGCGCGGGTGGCGCGAATGTACGCGGAGATGTTCGCGGGACTCAAATCCGATCCAGGCCGGCATCTCGAAAAGGTGTTTGAGGAGGATTACGACGAGATCGTGCTCGTCCGAGACATTAGTTTCTGCAGCATGTGCGAGCACCATTTGCTGCCATTTACGGGCAAAGCCCACATTGCGTACCTCCCCAGCGGCAAGGTGGTAGGACTCAGTAAACTGGCGCGGGTTGTCGAGGAAGTCGCCCGCCGACCGCAGGTCCAGGAGCGACTGACGCACACGGTCGCCAATTTGATCGAAGAGCGGCTATCGGCCCGCGGAGTGGCGGTGGTCGTCGAGTCCACGCACAGCTGCATGACGATGCGGGGCATCCGCAAACCGGGCAGCCTGTGCCTAACCAGCGCCATGCGGGGGGCATTCAAAACCGATCCCAAATCGCGTGCTGAGGTGCTGGGGCTGATTAACCGCAGCGTGGGATGACTCGATTTTTCGGCTGCGAGTGTCGCCAGAGGATGGGAAGTCACAGCCAGTGGCCGGCCCCCTGCCCTGGCGAGCGTAGCGGCAACGGGCAAGCGCCGTGCGAAACGTTTTTTTTCGCAGGCTTTCGGTCTGGGTTAGAATATGGGGGTTTGAGTACATCCCATTTTCTCTCGCGTTTGATTCAGTAGCCGCGGCGATGGTTTCGTCAAGGGGCGATCTCCGCGATTCTAATCCACACCCGAACGAGTCTACAGCGATGCGTTTCTGTCTGCCTGCCCTGCTCCGTACCCTGCGACCCGTCAGTCTTCTGCTGTTGGGTGGCGTGGTGAGTCTTGCGAGCAACTCGGTTGCCGTCGCAGCAGGCCCGTCGGCACCGCCTCAAGTCGCGATGATCAACGATGCCATTGAACAGGTGTGGCGGGATTACGAAATCCGCCCCGCCGGGGAAGTAGACGATACGCAGTGGTGTCGACGCGTCTTTCTCGACGTGATCGGTCGTATCCCCACCTATGATGAACTCGCCGAGTTCATGTCCGATCGAACACACGACAAACGCGCCGCCCTGGTGCAGCGGCTGCTCAACGACGACCGCTACGTGGAGGAGTACGCCAATCACTGGAGCGCGGTTTGGACCAATTTGCTCATCGGACGCAGTGGCGGTACGGATCGCCGCGATCTGACCAATCGGACTGGGATGCAGAAGTATCTGCGTGATAGCTTCGCCCAGAACAAGACGTACGACCGCCTGGTCCACGAACTGGTCTCTGCGACCGGGTCATCGACGCCCGGCAATCCGAACTTTAACGGGGCCGTCAATTTCCTCATCGGCAAGGTCAACTCCGAGAAAGGGACGCTCGCGACGAGCAGTGTTTCGCGGACTTTCTTGGGCCAACAGGTGCAGTGCACGCAGTGCCACAACCATCCATTCAATCAGTGGAAGCAGCAAAAATTCTGGGAATTCAACGCGTTCTTCCGGCAAACCCGTGCGTTGCGCCGGTTTGTCGATGGCACCAACGATATTGAGTCGGCTGAACTCGTCAATGAAGATTTCGCAGGCGAAGCGGGCACCCCCGAAGACGCACTCGTGTTTTATGAGATGCGAAATGGATTGCAAAAGGTTGCCTATCCGGTGTTCACCGATGGCACTGAAATTGCCAAAAGCGGGTACCTCGAAGACTCCAACCGACGTGACGAATTAGCGAGGTTGATGCTGCAGAGCGAGTATCTCGATAAAATGATTGTCAATCGGATGTGGTCCATGTTCCTCGGTTATGGCTTCACTCGCCCCGTCGACGACTTGGGGCCCCACCAGGCACCCTCACATCCCGTGTTGCTCGATTCGCTCGGCAAGGAGTTCCGCAAGGCCAGCTACGACTTAAAGGAATTGATCACCTGGATCACCCTCAGCCGCCCGTATCAGCTCGAAGCGACGCTGAGCAAACAAAACGAAATCGACGACCCATCGATTGGCGAGTCACCCAAGTTCTCACGTTTCTACCTTCGCCAGATGAGTGCTGAACAGCTCTACGAATCGCTGGTGGCGGCATCTGACGCGAAGGGGAAAGGCAGCTACGCCGACCAAGAGGCCGAGCGGCGAAAATGGCTGTCGCAGTTCGTCACCGCTTTCGGAACGGATGAGGGTGGTGAAGCGACGACATTCAACGGCTCGATCCCGCAAGCACTAATGTTGTTCAACGGCGAGCTGACGAAGAATGCCACGAGTGAAGCAGCGGGCTCCTTCATCGACCGGCTATCGAAATCGGGACGCTCCCCGCGGGAGCGGCTCACGCAGCTATACCTCACCGGATTGGCTCGCCGTCCGACCCCCAACGAAACGGCTATTGCCGGCAAACTGCTGACCGCTCGCGGGGGGAAAGAAAAAGAAATGCTGCAAGACATGTGGTGGGCGATCATCAATAGCAACGAATTTATCATGCAACATTAAGGAACAAGCGGGAAATTACTGTCTGATATTGTGGCTGAACGCTCTGCGGTCGGCTATTCCGACCGCGGAGCGTTCGGCCACTTATTTTCCGCTCGTTCCTAAGCAATCGTCCAAACGGGTGCTCATACCGATCACCATGAGGGTACAGCTTGCTGAGCTCTCCGTTTCTGAACCCTGAACCCTCACAATCTCCTCTCGAAGGAAAGATCATGGACTTCTCGACCCCCACCGGCATGACCCGTCGCCACTTCATGAGCCACTTGGCGGGCTCTTCGGCAGCGGCTGCCGCAGCGTTCACGCTGGGCAATTCGATCCAGGCCAATGCGGCGGAATTGACCCGCAACCGCAAGTCAGCGATCTTGCTCTGGATGGGTGGTGGCCCGTCCACGATTGACATGTGGGACATGAAACCCGGCGCACCGACGAGTGGCCCATTCAGGCCGATTTCGACGACCGGCGACATGCAAATTTGCGAGCACATGCCCATGATCGCTCAGCAGATGAAGCACCTGTCGGTCGTACGCAGCATGTCGACGCGTGAAGCCGATCATGCGCGAGGCCGCTATTACATGCACACCGGCTACGTCCCCAATCCCAACATCGAACACCCCGGCTACGGCAGCGTGGTCGCGCATGAATTGATCTACCAACGCCCTGAACTCGAGATCCCGCCCTTCGTTTCAGTGGGGGGCCCTGGCACCGGCCCGGGCTTCCTCGGCATGGCCTGGTCACCGTTTTCGGTCACCAGCAGCGGGCGGGTTCGGAATCTGGAGATGCAGATGAGCGACCAGCGGCTGATGCAGCGAATGGCCGCCTTGAAATTGATCGAAGATGGGTTTGCCAGCCGGACGCGAGACACGCCAGCGATGGAGCATGCCAAGGTGCTGGGGAAAACATTTGATTTGATGACGAGCGACCAGATGAAGGCGTTCAAGGTGGCGGAAGAACCCGAGGCTGTCAAAGAACGCTACGGCACCAATGGATTCGGCCAGGGCTGTTTGCTGGCCCGCCGCTTGGTCGAAGCCGGCGTGCCGTTTGTCGAAGTCGATCTCGGTGGATGGGACAACCACGCGGGCGTGCACCCCACACTCAAGGACCAAAAACTGCCCCAGCTCGACATGGCCATGAGTGCGCTCGTCGAAGACCTGGCGCAGCGGGAACTGCTCGACGACACCGTCGTCATCTGGATGGGTGAATTCGGACGCACCCCCCGAATCAACCAGGGTGCGGGCCGCGATCACTTCGCTCGGGCCTGGTCCTGTGTGGTCGGCGGTGGTAACCTCAAAGGAGGGCTGGCTGTTGGCAAAACCAGCTCGGACGGCAGCGCCGTGGAAACCGAACCGTTTAGCAGCGAAGATCTGATGACGACGGTGTGCAAGGGTTTAGGAATTTCCACAGAGACCACGTTTACCAGTAAAAACGGTCGTCCGATGAAAATCGCCGGAGGTGGCAAATTGATCAATGAATTGCTTGCGTGAGTGAACTTTCGACGGCCGAATTAATAGAGCGGCACCAAAACGGGGTGTGGCGATACCTTCGTGCTCTCGGATGTGACACCAACACAGCGGACGATTTGACGCAGGAGACATTTCTGCGTGTACTTCGTCGCGATAACTTCGTTCAACATTCAGACAAAGCGACGTCGGAGTACCTTCGCCGGACCGCCTACAATCTACTGGTATCCAGCCACCGCAAATTAGGCCGGATGCGAGTGACCGCTTCAGAAGCGGTGCTCGATGAAAGCTGGCAGCAATGGGCGGGCAAGGACCTGACGGGTGACGAGGCGGTCGATGCGCTCGGCGAGTGCTTGAAACTGCTCACCGATCGGGCTCGCAAGGCCCTACGACTGCGTTTTGTTGAGAACGTGCCGCGAGTCAAGATTGGCGAATCGCTCGGTATTACCGATCACGGCGCCAGAAACTTGATGCAGCGTGCCAAATCACAATTACGAGAATGTGTCGGCGAACGACTAAAAAAAACTATCGATGCCCCAAACATTTAGTGTAGAACGGGCAGTGCCTACTGGAACCGCCTGATCTCACTCCCCGTCCCACAAGGCGGACCAATATGATCCCCCCCCAACCGAACGACCCCCTCTCTTCTGGCGAAAATGCCGGCGGCCTTGAAGCCGCCGACAGGATGCTCGATGCGTTGTTGGCGGAAGTCCTCGCCGGCCAAACGCCGCCGGACCAAAGCGATATTATCATCCGCCGGCTGCAGCAACCGGTCGTTCTCAGTGCCGCGAATACTCGCAAATCCAGCAGTCGGCCGTCGCGAGGCCCTAACTCACCGTCAACCAGCTCCCCCTCAAACCGCTCCACCTCCCCTTGGAAGTTCGGGTGGGTTACCGCTGCGGGCTTGCTGCTGTGCGCGGGCGCTGCTGTGGGGATTCGGTATCAACGTGACGCGGCCATCGCACTCAACCCCGAAGCACTCCAAGGTAACCAGGGGGCTGAGGAATCCGGTTCGCAAGTCCAGCCTGGACAGTTGGCAGGTTCCGCCGCGGGCGACCGCAAATCGGATTCACCGACTCCGCGTGATCGCCTGCCCTCGCGCCCGATCGCGCTGGCCGATGCGTCCTCTGACTCCGAGCTGCCCAGCCGTGGTCCTATCGAGATGTTTGGCGAACCCGATTCGCAGCCGCTCATCGCGTCAGCGCCTTCGCGTAAACCCAAGGCGCAACCGCTGACCTTGGTCTCGACGTCGCTTGCCAATCACCTGACCCAGTACTGGGACCGTGCCGGCGTCCAGCCCACGAAACTATTATCGCCTGACGAGACTGCCAAACGACTGGCAGACCGACTGCATGTGAAAGTGGGGCCGAAGGCGATCAGCGACAGCCAAGCGATGCTGTCATTGCTCACCGAGGACCAGAACGCCAAGTCGCTTGCCGGACCGGTCCTCGCAGCGATTTCGTCGCGGCCTGATGCGAGTCTCACACGGCCGGTCGACAAGCAGATGATCGCCCAGGTTGCTGGGAGGCTCCGTGAAGGCCGAGGTTTCGATCGACTCATCGCCTCATGGTTCATCGAACAGACGAAGGCAGAGGGCGAGGGAGACGACAACACAGAGGCTGAGGAGAAACCCGAAGTAGCGTCCATCGGTAGCTTGTTGAGCCCCCTGAGCCAGCACGAAGCCGTTGTGAGCAGCGCCTCACTGGCACTTGGCTCGGACATGCGCTGCGTACGCTGCCACGACCTGCCCACCAGCGGCGCGGGCGCCATTGGCTCACAACATGAATACTGGCAGTTCGCCGCCAGTCTCTCCCCTTGGTTGGCTGGGAAGACCAATGCACCATCGGGATGGTTCTACGATACGCTCGACGGACGCCGGCGACTCGCCGTGATGGAAGGCGGCTCGGATTGGCCGCGGCAAATCGTTGGCTCTCGCCAACTCGCCGAGGGCTTAGTCGGTGCCATGTGGCAAATGGTGCACGGCCGACCGCTCACTTCGACTCCGTACGACCTCGCAGGTAGCGCTGACGATTCCGAACTGCAACAACTTCGCGATGAGCTCACCGACGATTTGGTCGCCAGTGATTTCAATTTGCTGCGGACGATCTCGTTAATCATGACCGATCCGATTGTCGGGCGCAGCACGCCAAACGCGATGACGCCGAAGGGACTACTGACAGCGAGTGCCGATCAGTGGATTCAAGCTGTGGCTGCGGTCGAATCGTTCGCCGCGGCGCCGCCTGCATCCATGCCCTCATCGCGAGTGGATCGGATGAGCCTAGTGCTCAATGAACTGCCGAATACGGGCTCCGTCGACTCTACCAGTGCACTGCTGGCTCAACCCTTGGGGAGCGATGATCTCGGATTAGACGACCTGCTGGGGCCGAAGAAGTTCCTGCCCGCTGAAATGCCCGAACCTTCGCCAGCGATGGTGGCGGGCTTACCGGTTCGCGCGACGATCGTGATGCCAGCGTGGATGGGGAAATTGCCTGACTTTGACAGCCGACTCGAACATATCGCAAACCTGGCTGGCCTCAGCGACGTTCCCGAAGATGTCAAAACACTGGCCGAGCAGATGCAAAGTGCTGAATTGGACGAGGCATTGATCCTACAGCGGATTTGGTGGATTATCCGCCCCCAGGATTGATCAGGGCGGCGTGATCCCATGTCAAAAGCGGATGCCCGACGAGAACGTTTGGTACTTCCGCCCTGCCCTGCCCTGCCCCATCATGAACCTCGTGTGGCCTGCATCGGCCCGGCCTTGGGATACCACCGCACCGAGGCGCCAGGCTGGCCCGCTTCAACCGGGCGTATCCCAATACTCGCTACCCAGCATAGGGATCACGCCTACGAAATGAGCCTCTCGGGCAGCATCGACGGAGTCGCCGTTAGTGCGAAAGGATGCATTGAAGGTCCGGCATGTCTTCCGCGTCGACCAACAGCAGGTTTTGTTTGCCCTTGGCAATCTGGGCTTCGAGAGCATCGAGGCGGTGTTGTAGCGCGGCGATTTCGCCTCGCCGGTCGTTGGCCTTGCGGGTCCGTGACCTTCGTGATCGCCTTGCGGTGTGCCCGTTGGCCTTTGGGCGAAAGCCAGACATCGCGGAAATGCTCGATCAACGTCGCTTCGATGACCCCCGTCCGGATCGAATAGTTGTTGCACGTACCCGAAACCCGCGAGCGTTTACATTTGTAGTACTGGTATTGCCCCTGGCCCTGGCTCGCGCCCGTCATGATCGAACCGCAGTGCCCGCATCGCAGAACGCCCGAGAGCAAGTACTTGCGAAACCGGCCGCCCGAGACTTTTGACCGCGCCTTCATCTTCGCTTGCACGGTTGCGAACGTCGCGTCGTCGATGATCGCTTCGTGGTTGTTCGGGCCCAGAATCGGAGCGAAGCCGTCCGTCGACTGCCCTCACTCCACGCCAAAGTGGACTGAGTCCGGAAAAATCTGCGTGAGAACTAACCAGTTCGCACCGGGACGACTCGACTTGGCGTCAAGCAAATTTGTTAGCGACAAGCCCCTTGAGGAACGTGTCCAGAGGCTCCGCCCGAAGCAGAACGACATAAGGAGAAATTCTTGGCGTGGCGTGCCGCGTGCCTGCGGATGTGGAACTTTGCCTTGGACAAAGAATGATGCTCATTCGACCAGGTAACTTTTCCAGCCACAGTACCTGGAGTACGTTCTCAATTCACCGCTAATAACTGCCATTGCAAAGAATCGAACAACCGGCGAGGCGGCCCCACGTGTCAATGTGTCGACTGTCAAAGCTTATCCAATACCCATTCCACCTCTAGCCGAACAAAAACGGATTGTGGCGAAAGTGGACGAACTGATGGCGTTGGTGGACCAGCTCGAACAGCAACTCGCCCACCCTCGGCCAGCAACTCCTCCAAGCCGTCGTCGCTCGGCGAACAGCTACGCCGGAGGCGACATAGGGTCGACTAGAAATGATCGCGACCGATTGGAGGCGAATCGCACGTCAGGGCTGAAACAACCAGCCGCGTGTTTCGGCATGAGATTTCAGCTTTTTTGATCGCTTTTCGATTTGCTTCCGCCCATGCTCGGAAAAATCAATCAGCACGTGCTCGGGGAACGGCTCCGGATCGGGGACAACGCTCAATTCTAATGCTTCGCATTCGCCAACGCTCACACCCAATGCGCCATCGGAAGCGTGGCCGAGCGTCTCGGTGTAGTGCTTCCACGCGGACTTAGCGTCGATCTGGTCACCATCGTAGGTTGAAAGATTGTCTTCATCTTTGGGTGTCGGACGAAAAGCCTGTGATGTGATCCTGCCTTCTTGAATAAAGGACGGATGGATCTGCCGTATCAATGTCGTTGAGGCATTCACTCGCCTGAGTCTCCAGAAACGAGCGAAGTCAATTGATCGGCAAGCCACTTCCAACCGTCAAGCGATGACAAGTCGATTTCACGCTCGCTCTCTTCGTCGCTGCTTTGGTTCAGTGCATGCCAATACGCCGTCTTCGATTTCAGGTCGATATCGAGCGTCGCCTCCCACTGATCGAGACTCCATTCCGCCTGCACGCCGCCTTCGCCCGTGGGATACAAATATGGAGCAGGTAAGCGGTCGGAGTAGTTTGCCTCGAATTGATCGGTCAGCCATTCCAAATCATCGACATTGGGTGCAACGCCTTTGCCTTCTAACCATCCATTGGCCAGAAAACTGAACTCTTCCAACCGTGCGCCGACATCCAATGAGTCGAGCAAGCTAATGTGCTCAACGGATTCGAGACCATCAAGTCGGTTGCGGCGATTGAATCGACCAACACCATCGATCATCACGCGCCCCCCCCGACGGAAACGATGGAAGGCATCTAAGATCGTATCGCGGTGCTCGGATTGGATGGGTGCGTCAATGACCCGCCCGTCGATCAGTTGCAATTGGAATCGGTCCTTCCGTTGATCTGCCTCGCAAACACTTCCCCGCAGCGTGACTTCCTCGGTAAAGCCGCCAGCGGACGATGCCGCAAGCGTTAAGTAGCGACGAGTTGCTCGGTTGATTCGTGCCGGACGCTTGGTGTCCGGATAGTTCAACTCCAATGCTTCACTGTCACGAAGGCTGCGTCCGATTCGATCGAAGTAGGCCAAGTGACTGTCTTGCAGAATCCCAGCAACCGAACGCTGGTGTTGTGCGTGGTCGATCGCGGTCACGATCGACTCTTTCGCTTTCGCAAAATAATCGCGATGGTCGACCGGAAAGAGTGTGCCCGTCACCGTCGAAACGCACAATACGATTTTGGGGATCGCACTTCCAACGCCAATCTCGGTAACTTTCAACGAAACTTCATCCGCGAATCCTTTTGGAATCCGTTTCCGTTGCGGGTTTTCATTTCGGTAGTGCCATTTGGCAACCTCGACAAGCAATTCCTCCAACGCTGACAAGTCCTTCAATACCTCAAGCGGAATCGAGTGCCCGTTAAAACGGTCACCGACTAAGCGAGGACTCAGAAAGTCAATGTTCTCGGTCATAAAATTACGTGCCGTTAAACGATACGGCGAGGGAAAAACCGAATAGCGGCCAGTTTTTACGTTCATTGTATGCAAATAGTTCGTCGAGAGATATGTCACTCGATCTCCTACAAATCGAGACTAGTGACGCTTATTCTCGCCGTCGGGATGGCCAGTCCCGACGGCGCAAACATGGCTACAACCAAATTGTCAAAGATCAGTGTCCGCCAGCGGGCTGGCGTTTATGGTTCGAGCAGTCGGTCTTCGATTTCCAATAGGCGTTCTTGCAACACGTTAACCGTGTTTTCGGCGGGCTCGTACTTGGCTCGCAGGTCGAAAAGGATGGCTTCGTGCGTTTCGGCTTGCTCCTTGTAGCGGTTCGCTTCGTTCACGAAGGGTGTCGCCTTCCCCTTCTCTCGGTCTTGGCGAGCCCAGCTTTCGCGCTTTTCCATCTCCTCGGCGAGGGACGCTCGCGTTTGATCGGCTGCGCTGAGTTCTTCGACGACCGAATCGTATTCGGCGACGAGTTCAGGGTCTATTTGTTCGTCTCGAACCTTCGCGGCAACCTCAAAGACAAAGAACCGGACGCCGACAAGATCGCCACCGTGCTGGCCGACAACGAACGGACGCTCGACGAACTACGCCACGACGCCGAACTACTGGCCCGCCGTCGAAACCTGCGTGACGAGTACGACGCGATCGCGCCGCTCGAAAGCGAAGCGACCAAGCTCGCCAAGCAGATCGACACTGCCGAGCAAGCCTTCGCCGCGACAGCCGCCAAACACGAAGAAGAAATGTCGCCGCTCTACATCCGGCGAACCGAGATCAACACGATCCGCAAGCGAGCGTCCCAGCCCCGCATGGAACTACGCAACACCTGCGAGGCCCCCGACAACAGCTTTCGCACGCAAGCGTTCTCTGGCCAACATGAATCGGTCATACGACCTCACGTCAGGACGCGTCCAAGCAGGAACGCCCATCGCGTTCTTAGCAAACCAATCGCGATACGCCTTATCCGCTTCCACCGCCAATGTCGTTCGCGGGAAGCAAGGTCCGTCATTGTAGATTCGTGTCGGCGACGTCTCATCCTTGAGGCTTTGTCCGTGGTGCTATTCGTCGTCCGACGATTGCTTCTCGTCGTCTTTGCACGCTTCCATGCGTTTTTCGTGAATATCGATCAGGACAGCTGCCCAAGCATCAGCAACTTCTTCGGGCAATACGAAAAGATCTTCGTCGTCGGTTTCTTCGTTCTGGCACATGCTCGTTCTCCAGGCGTAGCGAATAGGGTTGTTAATCCATTCAGCCTACATCCGAACCGTCCGAGTCTGTTGTTTCGATAGCCAGTTTGGCTTGCTGGGTGCGACGGCGATCTCGTGATTCGATCAGCAACCGTGCTGTATCCTCGGCTGCAGCATTAGCTTCGGGATGTTCGTCGTCAGCAAGTTCAATATAGACTTCCGTGTCTTGGTCCATACGCCTTATCTTGGGTCATTGATTCCCGGGGTCATTCTGCGAGATAATCAGTCAATGAGTACCAAGCAAAAAATCGTTAAAAAGAAAGTCAAACGGCAGTCTGGATGTCCACCGTTGCGATTCGATGATCGCCCCGAATCCCATGCAGAGATCGTCCGCCACTACAAGAAGTTCTTTCAGGCGGGTGCCGACTCAGAATCTCAGCACTATGCAGAACTCGGTAGCTTCGACAAAGCGTTGGCAGATGCCGCTTATGCCAAGGCGGCAGATGGGAAACGGCATCCACATCAATATCGTTTACAGCGTGCGAACTTGCAAAAAGTCCACCAACGATTGAAGCAATACGATCTGGAGTCCTGCGAAACCTTTCACGAACTATTCGTGATGGTTCACGAAGCGATAGCCAGCATCTCTGGTATCGGAGAATTGATGGTGTACGACACGGCCCATCGCCTTGGTGCGTATTTGAACCGGAAACCCGAATACGTCTATCTACATGCCGGAGTCCGTGTCGGCGCGAAGGCCCTCGGGTACAAGCCTTCGACGAAATGGATTGACCCGACGTCGTTGCCAAAGCCGTTTCAAAACCTAACAGCGGGCGAGATGGAAGATTGCCTTTGCATTTATAAACATGCGTTGCACGCGATAGCCGACCAATAGTCGGCATCACTCGCCGATGGGAATCCATCCGCGATGCGTTTCGGTGCGAACGACTAGCCCCAGCGTCTTGGCATGGGAAAGCCAGCGTCCAACCGTGCCTGCTGGCCGTTCCATTTCCTCGGCGACCTGCCGCCCGCTCAGTGGTTTGCCTTTGTAGAGACGAGCCAGCGTATCCGCTGCCAACGTCGCTCGTTCGTCGGCCAGCGACATCGAGGCGTCGGCATTGCTCGGCACCCAACCCCGCGTCACGTCGCTGTTGTGGGTACGAACGGGCTTGGCCAGTCCCTCCTCGGCCGCCATGTGCAAATAGACCAACGTCTGGCGGTGCCCCATCCCAACCGCCACGCCGATCCGTTTGGCGGATACCGGCGCACTGTCGTGCATCTTTTCGAGAGCGGCAACGACTTCGTTTGTCCGCGTTTCTTCGAGCGTTTGAAACTCGCTCACATCTGGTTCTCGTTTCGTACCACGGGGAACGCCGCATCGGCGGGTCGAGATGAAGGGCCAGGGGGCTGTTCTCGCTGACGCAGCAAAGCGTTCGTTCAGGGCGTTGGGCGTTCGGAGGTAACGACTCCTGCGTCTCATTTTTTTGCTTTGTGCGACTCAAAGCGGTATGCTGGCGCATGCCGAGAAAAAACGGACTCGCGCTCTGTGGGAACGCTGACTTGGGAAGAAATAGCTCGATCACTCTCTGTTCCCCGCATCACCTGCGTGCCCGACAGGAGTGTTCGGCTGGCTTCCCCCCACCGTTTCTGCTGAAGAGCCCTCGATTGAGAAATGGTGATTGATCGAGACACGCGCCCCGCTTTCATCGCAAACCGGCCTCTTTTCTTGTCGATCATCTCCCCCTACTCGGAGCCCTTGGTGATGTCAGCTTCTCTACAAACTCGCCCCGTCGCATCGGACCGCCCTGCCCTGCCCCGAACTCGGCCCACTGCTCAGACTGCAGTTCGAGTCCAACCGTCCATCATCAATTCGCCAGCGTCGAGACCCTTTACGCTGGATCAAGAACTCAAACAATTTGGAACCTGGGCGGACCAACCGATCTGGGTACCGCCGAAGGATGCCAGCGATAAGATGGCCAGATCCATGCTGCATCATTCATCATGGTTCGCCTCGCGTGAGAAACATTGGGACGATGTCACCGCCCGGCATCGCGATTCATTCACGCAAGTTCGCGAAATCGAAATGACGAAAGCGTCCATTCGGTTACCTCAGCAACGTCTATTTGTCAGCGTGACCGAACCGAAGGATTTCGGATCCATTACCGACGAGGTGCCGGATTGCGTGCAGACCCGGCTCGATGAATTCATGAGCGGCCCTGGTCGCCGCAAGGGCGTGAGGGTTTCGTATCTGAAACCGCTGTGTGTTGAGATCGACGATCAACTGCACTTCACATCGCGTGAGGACATTTTTGCGGCTGTCGAAAAGATCAAATCGGAAGTATTTTCGCACTATCATCGCTGGTTGCCACTCTATGTCGCCAAAGATGTTGCCAAGGCGGGAGTGCAAGCGGCGATTTTCATTCCGCGAGTCTGCACGCAGTTCGTTGCCAACCGTCGTCAAAAGGCGCTCGATGACTACCGCGCGAAACTCGAGTTCCAGCGGCGGCGCACGGCACTTTTCGCCGTCGAGGCACACCACCAGTGCCGCTCGCAAGGCTGCACGTTTGATGAGATGCTGGCACTCACCAATCCTCTCGAGACGGCGGACGTGATCCGGCAGTATGGAATCGAAAAAAAGTTGACCCCATCCCGTCAGGACGAGCTACTGCACCTGGCCGCTGGCGTTCTTCCCTGGTTCACGGCCTTCTCACTGGGTCTGTCTGGAGCTGCCTCCATCACGATGCTGTTCCTGACACCCCTGACGGTCTGTGACCCCGCATTTGTGGCCGAGTTCCCTGACCAGCCCGGCGTGCTCTGGAACATCGGTCATTTCGACGAGATCAACGGTGTGCGCCACGTGGAAATCTAAACGATTGCAGGGCAATGCTCTCTCTGGACTGACGTCCTGAGCGAGCACAAGCCGTCACGACCGCAGCGGACACGAAGGAAGCAAGCCAACGTAAACTCCCCAGCGCCGTAGACGGTTTCATCGCTGACGTCGCCGCTGATCAAGCGGCGTGTCGCTGGGCGTCCTGAGGGATCGATCGCATCCCCAGAAGTTCGGTCGTGCGGTCGTAGGCACCACGATGCTGGTCCACGATTTTCTGGGCGGCGTGGCCCAGGGAATCGGCAGCAGGGTGATCATTGAGGCATCGCCGCACGAAAGCTTCGAGTTGTTCTTCGTCCGCAACGCGGACGGCACCATGCCCATCGATGAGCTGGTTTGCAATCGTGGCGAAATTTTTCGTATTGGGCCCGAACGAGACGGCGCAACCGTATCCGGCCGGCTCGAGCATGTTCTGGCCGCCGCGATCGCCGAAGCTGCCACCCACTGTTGCGATATGAGCCACGCCCCACCAGTGCCGCAGCTCGCCAATCGTGTCGACGAGAATGACCTCGTCGCCCTCCCACTCATCGTTGAACTGACAATCGTCGCGACTACGTCGAATCACGCGATCCCCACTCGCGACAACCAACTCGGCAACCTGGTCAAAACGCTCGGGGTGCCGGGGCACGAGAATCAGCCGCAGTTCGGGATGCTCGCTGCGGAGACGATGATAGACATTCATCGCCATTGCTTCCTCGCCGGCCTGGGTGCTGCCGAAACACCACACCCGATGCCAGGCACTGACGCCGGCCCAATTCATCCGAGCGGTAACTTCCGTTGTATCACGCGAACGGGGTGCATTGTCAAATTTGAGCGAACCGGTCACGCGAGCCCGATCCCGCTCGACTCCACAAGCCACAAAACGGTCTGCCGTCACTTCGTCTTGGCACCCGACTGCGCTGAGTGAGGCGAACGTCGGCCGCAGCAGCCACGCGAACTTTTGGTAACGATCCGAACTCCGTTCGCTGAGCCTCCCGTTGATCACCGTGATAGCACAATCAACGCGTGTCGCCGCAGCAATCAGGTTGGGCCACAGCTCGAGTTCGGCAAGTACCAACTGGCTGCACCTGAGATTCCGCAGCGTGCGGCGGACCGCCCACGTGAAATCGAGTGGGCAGAAGAACACACGTTCCTGACCAAAATGCTTAACCGCGAGATCGTACCCGGTGTCGGTCGACGTACTGATTACGATCGCTGATTGGGGCGAATGAGCAGACAACAATCTGGCTAATTCAGGCAGCAAATTGACTTCACCCACGCTCACAGCATGCAACCAAATCGATCGGTCGCAGCCGCCGAGAAGTTCCGCGGCATGCTGCGGAGACAAACCGAAACATTTCTCGGAGGCACCGCGACGATATCGCCCGTACCGGACGAACCGGTAGAGAATCACTGGCGAAAGCAGAGAGAGGGCGACAGCGTAGAGAAGATTCAGAAACATCCGTGTTCCCTGGTAGATCGATTGGATTGATTCGGCGTGACGGAGCCCACCGGGCGACCGGATCGAGGCTCAGTCCCTCAGACCATTTTTCTCATGCAGCAGGATTTATACTTCTTACCGCTACCGCAGGGGCATGGAGAGTTGCGTCCGATGCGAGGCTCGTCTTTGCGGATCGGTTCCGGTTTGACTTCTTCGCCGTCACCGCGACCTTCGCTTCCTGAGGCCGCACGCTGCGCCGCGGTGTCGCTGGGCATGCGAGCAATCGAACCGGCTTCGTGAGCATCGTCATGCCGAGGGCGAGCATCGACCCAGGTACTGCGAATGAACGCCTCGTTGAACGATTCCATGCGGAAGATCAGTTCCGAGACGCGCTCTCCGATTGATCCCCACATCGTCTCGAACATCCGCATGCCTTCGCGTTTGTACTCGACCTTGGGATCCATCTGCGCGTAGCCCTTCAGCCCTACACTGCTGCGGAGGTGGTCCATCGTGAGCAGGTGATTTTTCCAGGCATCGTCAACAATGTTGAGCAAAATCTGTCGCTCCATCCGTCGCATTTCGGGATAGAACCGATCATCGACGGCCCCTTGGACAGCGAGTGTCAACTCAGCCCGGTCCATGCGAGACAGATCCTCGACAGTGGTTTCGTGGTTCAGCTCGCTACCGAGCCACTCAACGAGTGACTCGAGCTGGCCGCTATCACCGCTGGCGAGTAAGGCGGTTGCTTCATCGTCCGCACCGGCGAAGATTTCAGCGACCTTCGCGATGGCTTGCCCCTGCACGGCAACGGACTGGCCGGCGGTTGACTTGCTGTGCTGGATCAGCTGTTGTTTCAAGTCATCCCGGTTCAGTTTGATTTCATCCACCGACAACTCGGTGTCAAAGCGACCCAGGACCCAGGCGATCAGACCTTCACGATCGAGTGATACTTGCCCACCCTGATTGTCGGTGAAGCGTGAGATGCCCGTCAGCACGGGATACTCAGCTTCCTTTTCGGCATAGGCGGCTTCGGCACGCTGCATCAACGTCTCTGACACCTTGCGGCTATCTTCGATGTCGCGGAACTCGTCCGGTGTGGTTTCGATGCCAAATTTATTCCGCATCCACGCACAGAGGACTCGCAGACCATACTCAGCATCGAGCAGAGTCTCGCCTTCGCTGAGGTCGGTGCTCTCAATGAGCTTGTGGGCTTTCTCGACGAACTCGTCGACCATCTCTTCGCGATCGAGATTCTTGAGTTCGTGATCTTGATAGTTGGTTTGCAGCCGCGTGTTCACCCATGTGGCCATCGCCTTCCAGTTCCACTCATCTTCCATGCCACTCGGCAAGTTCTCTTCGACTGCTTCGGCGATGGTGACTTCCGATTTTCGTTCGGCTTGATCCTTGGCGTAGCTGTCGGCCATCTCGAAGTCCATATTCGAGAAATCGCGTGCATCGAGCTGGCACTGGAGCTGCGTGCCGGCGTAGCTGGCAAAGGTCTCGATGCCGTAGTTCGGTTCGAGGAAAGTATCGACATGCGACTCAATCTCGGAACGGATCAGGCCAAGGATCATGTTACGTGATGAGTGACCGTCGAGCAGATTCTGTCGATAGCGATAGACTCGCTTGCGCTGTTCATCCATCACTTCGTCGTACTCGAGCAGGCTCTTGCGAATTTCGAAGTTGCGTTCTTCGACCTTCTTCTGAGCGGCCGCGATGCGGCGGGTGACGAGCGATGATTCGATCGCTTCGCCCTCCTTCATCCCCATTCGCTCCATCACGCTTTTGACGAAGTCGCCAGCGAAAATCCGCATCAGGTCGTCTTCGAGTGACAAAAAGAAGCGACTGCCGCCGGGGTCGCCCTGCCGACCGCAACGACCGCGTAGCTGCAAGTCGATGCGGCGAGATTCGTGGCGTTCGGTACCGAGCACGTACAGGCCACCGAGGTCGCGAACGATCTCGCCTTCGGCACTCATCTGTTCTTTCTCGTCAATTTCATCAACGAGTTTCTTCCATACGTCGTCGGGCACTTCCAAACGCGTCGGATAGGTATGCTGCAGTTGGGCCCACGCCATCGTTTCGGGGTTTCCGCCGAGAATGATGTCGGTACCACGACCGGCCATATTCGTGGCGATCGTGACGGAGCCAATGCGTCCGGCCTGCGCGACAATTTCCGCTTCTCGGCCGTGCTGTTTCGCGTTGAGCACGTTGTGAGTGATGCCGCGGGTTTCAAGCATGTGGCTGAGTCGTTCGCTCTTTTCGATACTGACCGTACCAACCAATACCGGCCGGCCGGCACGTTCGATTTGCACGATTTTGGCGCGAGGAACGCTCTCAGGCTGCTTCTCATTCTTGGGCACGATTGTGACCGAATCGTCCGTCTCGCTTTGGATCTTGCCCCAAATTTCGCTGCCGTCCTTGAGCGACACGACATCCCACTTGTGGGCACGCTCGACGTCGTCGGCGATCGCGCGAAACTTATCTTTCTCGTTCAGATAAATCAGATCGGGATGCTCGATCCGCTGCATTTCTCGGTGCGTGGGGATCGCGACCACATCGAGTTTGTAAATTTTCCAGAACTCGTCCGCTTCGGTCATTGCCGTACCGGTCATGCCCGACAGCTTTTTGTACATTTTAAAAATGTTCTGCAGCGACGCGGTGGCAAAGGTTTGCGTCTCTTGCTTGATCGGCACACCCTCTTTCGCTTCACAGGCTTGGTGCAGCCCATCGGACCATTGGCGACCTTCCATCAGACGCCCTGTAAACTCGTCAACGATGACGATCTGCTGGTCTTTGACGACGTAATTAACGTCGACTTTATAGAGGTAGTGAGCCTTCAGCGAATTGTCGATCAGGTGCGGCCATTCCATGTTGCCCGCGGTATAGAAACTTTCGACACCCGCGAGTTCCTCGGCCGCCCGAACACCTTCGTCGGTCAGCGTGACGTTGTGCTGCTTCTCATCAACGGTGAAGTGGATCTCCTTTTGAAGCTGCCGGGCGACACGGTCTGCGTCGGCATAACGACTGAGATCGAGATCGGCGGGACCGCTGATGATCAAAGGTGTCCGGGCTTCATCAACCAGAATATTGTCGACCTCGTCAATGATGGCGAAATTCAGCGGCCCTTGGCATTGTTGGGCATCGCTGGGGAATCGGTCGTCGCCCTTGGCCGCCGGGCGCATGTTGTCACGCAAGTAATCGAAACCGAATTCATTGTTGGTCCCGTACGTGATATCACACTGATAGGCCGCTTGCTTCTCCTGTGTGCTCATACCGGACTGGATCGCGTTGATCGTCAGACCGAGGTTCATGCACAGAGGTGCCATCCACTCCATGTCGCGGCGTGCCAGGTAATCGTTGACCGTAATGACATGCACGCCCTTGCCCTCGAGGGCGTTGAGGTAGGCGGGCAGCGTCGCGACGAGCGTCTTCCCTTCACCCGTCACCATTTCAGCAATCCCACCGGCGTGCAGCACCATGCCGCCGATCAACTGGACGTCGTAGTGACGCATGTTGAGGAATCGCTTGCCGCCTTCGCGGCAGACTGCGAATGCTTCGACAAGCAGGTCATCGAGCGTCTCACCCTGACGCAGCCGTTTACGAAATAGCTCCGTTTGAGCACGTAGCTCTTCGTCCGTGAACGCCTCGTATTTGGGCTCCAACGCATTAATCTGATCGACGCGGTCTTGAAGCTTGGCGACGTGTCGCGCGTTGGCCGAGCCAAAGATGTTGGTGGCAGCCTGGCCGACTCGTTCGAAGGTTCCGCCGAAAACGAGACCGAGAAGGTCCCAAAGACGCTCGAAAATGGACATAGAGTTTTTTTAAGGGGTGAAACGCGTTGGTTGTAAAGGGTCTGACCCCTTTGCGGATAGGTTCTTTCGTAAACCGTGGCAGTGTTCCACGTTACGGGTTTGGCGAATTTCGGTCAACTGCGATCACGTCCCGCTCACAGCGACTCGCCCAAACCCTGAAGCCATCCGCCTGAGTCGATTTGGCATGGATCTTGACCAACTGCGACATGGTTTGCAAACGCTGGGCCAGACTCTCCATTGCAAACCGTTCACTGGCGTAGTGCCCGAGCATGGCTAACGATATTCCCGTGTTTTCCGCCTCCAGACAGGTGTGAAACGTGGCTTCGCCGGTCAGCAGCAAATCGCAACCAACGCGACGCGCGGCCGCAACAAAGCTGCCACCACTGCCACAAGCAATCCCGATTCGCCGCACGCGGCGCTGCCGATCGCCTACCATCCGAGGCCGTGTCGCGCCCGAAAATTCCGCTGCAAGCGTCAAAATTTCATTCGCGGTGCAGGGCTCAGATAGATCCCCATACCGCCCCGCTCCCAACGCCGCATCTTGCCCGGTCGCCCCATTGCCCCCATATCGCTCGTCCGATCCGATCTGCTCACCCACCGCCCGGCGAACGAGCGGCCCCAGAGTGCTGACGCCCAACGCCTTGCACCACTGATCGTTGATCCCCCCAATCGCGGAGTCATAGGCAGTATGGGCGCTATAGAGAGCTGTATTGCTTCGACACAGTCGCCACACCAATTCACCAGTAACCGAATCCGCCGTAATTTTCTTCAGCGGCTGGAACGGCAGGGGATGATGAGCGATGACCAGATCAACGTGTTCAGCTTCGACCTCGTCGACGACCGCGGGCGTGACGGTCAAGCACGTCATCACACGAACGGCGGCCGCCGTTCGATCACCCAGGAGTAAACCGACGTTATCCCAGTCCTCGGCGAGCCGCAGCGGAGCGATCTCAGCCATCGCCTGACAGAAATGTTGGATTTGCATAATCGTGGCCTGAGTTCCGGGGGCGTTTCGCGTATTTTGTCACAGATAAATTTTAGGGGTAGTGGATCTGGTGAACGACGCAGCTGGATGAGGATCTTTCCCAAAATTCACTACCGCCCACCGTCACGATTCGCTGTGGCCCCAAGCACTACTCGTGGCCCCGAACACTACTCGTGGCCCCAAGCACTACTCGGCCCCGAACACTACTCAGGGACGAGTTGTTTTTGGTCACGCCGCAGCGGACTGTATCCGGCCAGCGGTCCCAGATCGGCGGGTTCGTCGGCCGGGGCGGCGAGAAAGGTGCGGTAGTAGAGCGCGAGCATGAGTAAATCGAAGTCGACATTGGGCACGAAATCAAACCGTTCGATCAGAGGAATGGCAAGATGGCGAGCGATTTCGGTACGGCGGCCTGGCGTCAGGTAATGCCGCCGCTCAACATAGATGGCCAGCGTCCGCGCCATGCTTCGCGAAACGGCGTAGTCCCCGGGCACAAACGATGCCAGCGGCGCGACGCGGGGATCGTCGATCTTGGCAATCGGTAATTTCCACGTTTTTTCGTCGACGATGACCATGGTGCCTGCCGCGATGTCGCCGAGCCGCTGCATTCGCCGCGTGCAGATCACGCTGATCAGCCCCACGATTCCTGTGGGGATAAAGAACACCGGAGGCACGTCCATCGCGAACTGAGGTAGTGCCGCCATCGGTGCCATGTCCGCGACACGCAATAGATTACGAATGATCGCTCGGCGGCCGGTGATGGGGCATCCATCGACGTCGATCACGCGGATGCCCAGCATCCACTTGCCCACCGTGCGACCATTGAAATAGGTCTCCATCGACGCCCCATAGAACCAACTGATCACGAAATAGCTGACCAGGATAGCGCTGACGGCGAACGCACCGAGTACCTCGATGGCCAACATACCGACCAGGAACCAGAGCGTGATCACAATGCAGAGCATGATCCCATATCGCACCAACACATCGACGAGATAGGCCGGCAGCCTCCGAAAGGGCCCCGCTAACTGGTACTCAAATGCGATATTCTCCGGCGTCACGACTTCGATCGTAGTGTCGAGTGGACGCGTGGGTGCCTCAGTCGCTGCCGTCGTCAATCCGCGTGACCGCGGTCTACGTTGAATCTCGCGAGCATCGAGTTCAGGCTCAGCGGCAATCGCAAGGGCGCGTGTGGAGGCGGTGTACATGCAGCTAATTTACACGAAATGCTCCGCATGCGAGGTACGCAAGGGAAACATTGGGCCTGTCGAAACGGCATAACGACCACTGGAGGCCTATCCTACGAATACTTTTGGTCCATCGAGCGTCACGGACACCTGTTTTTTGCTAAATTACGCATCCAACAACTTCGGTGCCTTCCCCAGCACCTTAAAAATCATCCGAGAGGATCTCGATGTCATCATCCGCAGTCGACCCGGCCGCTGGTCCCGAATCCGATTCGGGCAATTCGTCATTTGCCTACCGCACCCGCCCCGCAGCATCGCCGGGGATGCCCAGTGGGATTCCCTACATCATTGGGAACGAGGCCGCCGAGCGATTCAGCTTCTACGGCATGAAGGCCATCCTGACGATCTTCATGGTCGAGTATCTGCAGTGGATGGGCAGTAGCGCGCCGGCGGCAACAGCCGGCATGAGTAATGCCGCGGCGACCGAGCATTTCCATACCTTCACCGCCGCGGCCTATTTCTTCCCGGTTTTCGGCGCGTTGCTGGCCGACGTCTTCCTGGGCAAGTATCGCACGATCCTGTACCTCTCCATTGTGTATTGTGTCGGCCACGCGGCGCTGGCCTTGATGGGCACGCCGCCGGTCGGCGCGGGCATGTGGCTGTTTATCGGTCTGTTACTGATCTCGATTGGCTCGGGCGGCATCAAACCGTGCGTGTCGGCCAACGTCGGTGACCAGTTCGGCAAAGCCAACCAGCACCTGTTATCAAAAGTCTACCAGTGGTTCTATTTCAGCATTAACCTGGGCGCGTTTCTATCCACACTCCTGACACCGTGGGTGCTCCAGCATTACGGTCCGCACTGGGCCTTCGGTATCCCGGGCGTGCTGATGGCCGTGGCAACATTTCTGTTCTGGCTAGGCAGAAAGGAATTCGTCCACATCCCGCCCGGTGGGATGGCATTCGTCCGCGAAACATTCAGCTGGACCGGGATCTCCGCGATCCTCAAGTTGATGATCATTTTTTCGTTCATCGCGGTGTTCTGGGCGTTGTTCGATCAAACCGGCTCTTCGTGGGTCCTGCAGACCAAGAGTCTCGATCGAACGTTTTTAGGCATGACGTGGCTAGAATCGCAAATCCAAGCCGTCAATCCAATCTTCATCCTCACGCTCATTCCTCTCTTCCAATTTGTCCTCTATCCGCTCGTCAATCGCGTTTTCACGCTCACGCCGATCCGCAAAATTTCGATCGGATTGTTTGTGATGATGGGTGGCTTTGCCATCGTGTCGGTGCTCCAAGAGAAAATCGATTCCGGATTGGAACCCTCCTTGGGCTGGCAGTTTTTGGCGTATGTCGTCCTAACCGCGTCGGAAGTCATGGTGTCGATCACAGGCTTGGAATTCGCCTACACCCAAGCCCCGAAGAACATGAAATCCATCGTCATGGCATTGTTCTTACTCTCAGTCTCGCTGGGCAATATCTTCACCGCTTCGGTCAACCACTTCATCCAAACGCCTGCCGTCACAGGTTTGGTTAGCGGCCTCACTGCCGAACAGCTCACGCCCGGTGCAACGATCACCAACGGTGGTTTTACATCCAACGTCCTGCCTCTGGAAAACGACGACGCCGAAATCCGGCAGCTCTTGATCGCCGGGCCCGATGGCAAGACCGGCACTGACGACGATGTCGTGATCAGTGTCAATCACGAAGGCCTCATGCAATCGATGACCAATGCGTCCAAGCCAATCTTCGAAGCCGCTGCCGATAAGATTGAAAAAGCGTTCTTTGCCGGTGCGAGCGAGTCCGCGGACACGCTGCCAAACGTCAAACAAATCACCGGTTTGCTCGATGGCGTGGAAGACGCGCATGGCAACCCGATTGAGTACAAACTCATTTCTCGCGACCGCTACCAACTCGTCTCCGCCGGTGCCGATGGCGTGGATGGGACGAAGTGGGACGAAACGCTGACCGGGATCCTACAACGTCCGAATTCCGATGAAGAGCAGGACGCGTACAGCTGGCTGGAACGCCGGAAATTGGAATTACTCGGCCAAAATGACCCCGTAAAAACCGCCGCGGCAAAAGCGAAGATCGACCAAGCACGTGGCGGCGGTACCGAGACCACCTTCTCTCGCGAGTACGCTATCGGTGGCCGCGTGCTGCTCGAAGGTGCGGACTATTTTTGGTTCTGGACCACGTGCATCTTTGTCGCCGCGGTCCTCTTCGTCCCGGTCGGTTACTTCTACAAAGAGAAAACCTATATCCAGGATGACACCGATGGTCCCGCTCACGACCAATCGGTCGCTGAGGAGTCACTGGTATCATGATGCAATTGATCGCCGAAAGTCCCGTCATCCTGGCCATGATGCTCGGCGTGCTGGCCGCGGGACTGATCTACGGATGGTTGCAGTCCGGCCGCAAGCCTCTGGCGATCGCAGGATTGATCGTTGCGTGCCTGATTCCCGTTGCCTGGATGGTATCGGAGAACTGGGTAACCGACCGTGAGCAGATTGAGCAATTGATCTATCAAACGGCCGATGCCGTTGAAGCGAACGACTACGAACGGGCAGTCGCGGTCATCGGCGACGAAGCGACCCGCCGCCAAGCACTCAGCGAATTACCGCAGTGGGAGTTCAGCCAAGCCGACGTGGGCAGCATCCAAAGCATCCGTTTGATCGAAGACACCATGCCGATGCAGGCCGACGTGGACATGACCGTCAAGGTCGAGGTCAGCAGCAAACGAGGCGGGTTTCAACAACTCCGCGTTCCCCGACGACTGCTGCTGACACTTGAAAAACGCGACAGCAATGCCGATCAAGTCGGTGGCGGTTGGGTGGTCACGAAATATGAGCACATGTCGATTATCGGTCCCTCCGATGGCTTTTCGACACAGCCGAAATAGACTCCACAACTCCCAAGTTCCCCATGACGATCCCTCGCTTCATCTCCTTTGACGGCATCGATGGTGTCGGCAAATCGACGCAAATCGAACGCCTCGCTCAATCCCTTCGCGAGCAAGGGGTCGATGTGCTCGTCGTGCGTGACCCAGGAACCACCGAGATCGGTTTGAAGCTGCGCGAGATTTTGCTGGACGGCGAAATCTCGATGCACCGACGTACCGAAGCGATGCTGTTCATGGCGAGCCGATGCGAGATGATCGAAACCGTGCTACGGCCCGCATTGGATGCTGGCAAAACGATTATCTCCGATCGTTTCTTACTTGCCAACGTGGTCTATCAAAGCACGAACGACACCGCGGGAGCACCGCAGGTCACGCCCGCAACGCTCTGGCAGATGGGGCACCTCGCCTGCGGCGGCCTGCATCCAGACCTCACGCTGCTGCTCGACTTGCCGGTCGACCAAGCCTACGAACGACTCGGCGAGAAAGTCGACCGGATGGAGGCGCGGGGACGCGACTATCTCGAACGGGTGCGGCAAGCATTCCTGCAACAACTGCCTGCCACAGGTGGACGTGGAAAAGTGATCTCGGCAGCGGGCAGCGTTGACGAGGTCGCCGAGCGAGTGACCCAGGTAGTGTTGGAAATGGAAGCGGCCTAGCGGCGTGCTGATTTTTTGAGCCGAGTCGCGTAAGCGGCCGGGTGGCACCCGATGCCTTACGGCATTCGGCTCAACATTGCCGGTCGAAGGAAGCGGCCTAGTGGCGTGCTGATTTCTTGAGCCGAGTCGCGTGAGCGGCCGGGTGGCGCGTGGCACCCGATGCCTTACGGCATTCGGCTCAACATTGCCGGTCGAAAGAAGGCGGTCTAGTGGCGTGCTGATTTCTTGAGCCGAGTCGCGTGAGCGGCCGGGTGGCACCCGATGCCTTACGGCATTCGGCTCAACATTGCCGGTCGAAGGAAGCGGTCTAGCGACGTGCTGATTTCTTGAGCCGAGTCGCGTGAGCGGCCGGGTGGCGCGTGGCACCCGATGCCTTACGGCATTCGGCTCAACATTGCCGGTCGAAGGAAGCGGCCTAGCGGCGTGCTGATTTTTTGAGCCGAGTCGCGTGAGCGGCCGCGTGGCACCCGATGCCTTACGGCATTCGGCTCAACATTGCCGGTCGAAAGAAGGCGGTCTAGTGGCGTGCTGATTTCTTGAGCCGAGTCGCGTGAGCGGCCGGGTGGCGCGTGGCACCCGATGCCTTACGGCATTCGGCCCAACATTGCCGGTCGAAAGAAGGCGGTCTAGTGGCGTGCTGATTTCTTGAGCCGAGTCGCGTGAGCGGCCGGGTGGCGCGTGGCACCCGATGCCTTACGGCATTCGGCTCAACATTTGAAATCAACAGCCTGGGATGCCTCCAGCCCGTGTTGAAACAACACCATGGGCCCGAAGCCGCTACGGCTTCCCTTATCCGCATGCCGCAAATGCTCGCTCCAGATCAGCCTGCAGGTCTGCGAAATTCTCTAGACCCACTGACAGCCGAATCAATGAATCAGTGATCCCGTGTTTGGCGCGCGCTTCGGGGGCGTAGGAGGCGTGAGACATCGTCGCAGGTTGCTCAATCAGCGATTCGACCGCGCCCAAACTCACCGCGAGATGGAACAACCGCGTACTGCCACAGAACTTCTTGACGGTCTCGAGGTCGCCATCGAGATCAAACGTAATCATTGCGCCAAATCGCTTGGCCTCATCGGCCAGTCCCGCGTCGAACAGGTCACGTGCTCGCGCCGCTTGCGGGTGTGATGCCAAACCGGGATAGAGCACCGAGCGGACGCGATCATGTGATTCCAACCATTCCGCCAACTTCATTGCCGTGGCGGACTGTTCGCGCACCCGCAGGTCAAGAGTTTTCAGGCCTCGCGAAATCAGGAAACAGGTCATCGGATCGAGCACCGCGCCGGTCGCGTTTTGGATGAAGTACAACCGGTCGTATAGCTCCGGGTCCGCGACCGCGAGCGTGCCGCCCAAGCAATCACTATGGCCGCCGAGATACTTAGTGGCCGAGTGCATGACAATGTCGACGCCCCATTCGAGCGGGCGGATGAGCGCCGGCGTGCCAAAGGTATTGTCGACACCGAGCAACACGGCATGCTGCTTTGCGATCTTCGCAATGGCGGGCAGATCAGGAATCGTCATGCGTGGGTTGCCAATCGTTTCCGCCCAAATCAATTTAGTTTGCGGTTGGACCGCTGCTTCGACCGCTGTCACGTCGGTCATGTCGACCAACGATACCTCGATGCCGCTGGCGTCGCAGATCCGGTGCAGCAAGCGATAAGCACCACCGTAGATATCCGTTCCAGCGACAACATGATCGCCCGATCGCAGCAGCATCATGACGGCATGAATGGCAGCCATGCCGGAGGAGAACGCAAGTGCTCCGGTGCATTCCGTGGCATCCGAACTCTCCAACGACGCAAGGGTCCTCTGCAGCGCCGAACGAGTTGGATTGCCGCTGCGTGAGTAATCGAATTGCCCCCACTCCCCTGCCCCGGGTTGGCGAAACGTGCTCGCAAAGTGCACAGGTGCCACCACCGCGCCCGTAGCAGGATCGACTTCGCCACCGACATGAATCGCCCGTGTGCGGAATCCAGCGGAACCGTTGTCGTTCGGTTGGGGATTGGGATCGTTCATCGTTGTTTCACCTTCTCAAGACCACAGGAACGATTGATGTCGCGGATTGCTTCGCGATCCAAGCTTTCGACCGCCTAGCGGTCAGCGACTGCCCCAGCGATTGGTCCCATAATTCTAAAAGTCTGGACACGCGCGGGATAGCCTGGGGCGTCAGTCTGCGGCTACACCAATTTATAGTACGTCGAAAGCGTTTTTGGGCAGTTAGCCGGCAGTCCAACGACTGCCTCCACTAACGCAGCCATCACGAATGCGCGGTGACCGCACTGGCAATGAAGCTCAGGGATGAAGACTTGGCAGAAAAATGGCGGGCGAGCAATGTGGACAGTTCTCTCGGCGATGCCTGATTGTTCTAGATGTTCGTTCTTAAGTACGAAATTATTTCCAGTGGCTGCCGCTTGGAATGACGGGGCCCAAAAGAAGGGCCCCCCCAGAATTCGTTGGGCATTGGCAACGATGTCCTGCCTTGAACGGAGGAGTTGAGAGACGGTCGCCAGCCCCGTTTGCCCACTCCTCAAAAGATCAACGCTGAGAAGGGTAAGGAACGAACGGAAAATAAGTGGCCGAACGCTCCGCGGTCGGAATCATCGACCGCGGAGCGTTCGACCACAATTTCAGACAGTAATTCTCCGCTCGTTCCTAAGCGCAAAGATGCAGAGAAACCCAGTCAGTCATCTCGCGTTCTCTCTTCTCTGCGACGCCCCGACTCTCGCGTCTCTGCATCAATTTTTTTCAGGCTCATCCATGAACTCGCCCGCCGTCACGATTTCAAAGGACACCGAATCAAGCAAATAAATTCCGAGGTGCTTCGAAAACTGCCGCTGAAGGTTTTCCTCAATCCGTGACCAAACGTGTCCAGCCGGCTAGTTAAACTGGCGGCATGGAAATCGAAAGCGTACAGGCATTTTTGGAATCATCACCGACCGTTCGGTTGCTGCGTGCCGATTCGGGGGCGTTTGTTCTGTTCTTTCTCCGCCAATCACTGAAACTCACGTGCGAAGACTCCGCGATCTCCCTGCCGCATGACGAACTGCAACACAAACTCAAAATTTTCCAGGAAAACCTTCATGCGGATGGCTACGACGCGCTGACCGGTTCACCCGATCGGTATCTTCGCGAGTGGTCCGACGCGGGCTGGCTGCGTCGCTTTCTACCTGCTGACACTTCCGGCCCACGGTATCAGTTGACTCGGTACGCAGAGGACGCGATCGGGTTCGTGGACGCTGCACTCTCTCGCGAAAATCGGATGGTCGGCACCGAGAGTCGCCTGAGGCTGGTGATCGACACGCTGACCGATTTGGTGCTCGGTGCATCGTCGGATCCTGATCGTCGGTTGGCGTCGTTGCTCACCGAACGGGAACGCTTGAGTCGAGAGATCGAGGCGATCCAGGGCGGTGCTCCTATCGACACTTATCATCCAGCCCAAATTCGCGAACGGTTTCATACGGCTGTTGATTTGCTGAAAACATTGCAGGGTGACTTTCGCGCCGTCGAAGATCGATTCGACGAAATCGCTCGCGAAGTCACACGCAGTGCTCTCGATGTCGATCGCCAGCGCGGTGAAATCTTGGCCACCGCGTTGGATGCCGAAGACTTGGTCAAACAACAGGACGAAGGGGTCAGCTTCAACGCCTTTGTGGCGTTTCTGTTCTCACCGCAGGCACAAGCGAAACTTCGTGATACGATCGCCGAAGTCACACGGCTCGAAGCGATCTCGGAGGACCGGGGCAGTATCGAACATGTGCGAGCCATGGTGCCATCGCTATTGGCCGAAGCCGAAAATGTACTCCGCCAAACCGGCCGTCTGTCCCATACGCTACGTCGGTTGCTCGACAGCCAATCGTCTGGCCACCGACAACGAACGGCTGAGGTCTTGAAGGAACTGCGAACGTTGGCGGTCAAGCTGAAACGCTCGGTCGAGCAGACAGAGGAGCATGTCCCGGCAAACATTGGTTTGCGAGTCGATACGTCGATCGGTGTCCACTCACCCTTTGCACGCCCGTTTTGGACACCGCCACAGACGTTCGATGTCGATGTGCAAAACCACGAGATCGCGTGGGAAACGGTCGAGCGGCAGGCTCGCAAACTCGCAGGGTTGGAACGTCTGCACTGGGACCGGATGCGCGACCTGATCCAACGCGTGACCGCAATGCAAACCCACGTCTCACTCTCTGAACTATTGCAGCATCGCCCACCCAAGGTGGGTGTGATTGAGTTGGTCGGTTGGATGCAGATCGCTCACGAGGATGGACACAGAATTGATCGCAATGCCTACGAGCAAGTCACCGTAACAACGAGCGATCCGCTCTCAAAACAATCCAACAGTGTTCGCGTCCGCGTACCGCTGGTTACATTCTCACGCACACACGACTTAGAAAACGAGTCGGTTCGCAAACGGAAACCTCGATGAGTGACTCACCCCCCGATGCCGTTCTCACGCCTGAGATGTTACCGCCACCCGTACCGTGGGCCGGCGCCGCCGTTCGGTTGTTGCAAAATGTCGTTTATCATGACGATCCGGGAGACGCGTGGGAGTGCATCTTGGCAGGTGCCACACCGCTGAGCGACTACTTCGCCCGTCTCGGACTGCTGCTGATCGTTAACGAAGAAGATGGCTTCGCGTACTTGCGCCAGATCGAACCGGAATCCCTACCGTCGGATTACCCGCCGATCCCGAAATTGTTCCGCAGCATTCGTTTGACCTTCGAGGCATCACTGCTGTGCGTTCTGCTGCGGGAGGAACTACGTCGTTTTGAAGAAGAAATCCATCGCGACGGTCGCTGCGTTGTGTTGCAATCTTCCCTGCTAGAAGTTTGGCAGACGCTAGTGCCCGGGGAGGAGGACGACGTGCGTGCCAACCGCAGCCTAGGTGGACAACTACGCAAACTCGAAGAACTCAAATTCGTGCGGCAGTTTGAAAAGGAACCAGCAAGCTGGGAGGTTCGTCGAATTTTGAAAGCCAGGCTACCGCTCGACGAGCTAGAGCGATTGCGAACGGATCTCGAAGCGGAACTGCATCGTCGGAGTGAACTGGAAGGCGGTTAGTTAAAATCCAACGCAGAGGCGGGGAGACGCAAGGACGCAGAGAAAACCCTCACTTGATTTCACTCGTTGCGTCCCCCCGCTTCTCTGCGACTCACCGTCTCTCGCGACTCTGCGTCCATTTTCCTGGGAACCAGTCATGCACGAGAACGACATTAGCAAAATCATTTTGAATGCATCCATCGAAGTTCACCGAACGCTCGGCGCCCCAGGCCTGCTCGAGAGCGTCTACGAGGAAGCGTTGGCTTGGGAACTGAACGAAGTAGGATTGTCTGTTGCACGGCAACAATTGGTACCAATCCATTACAAAGGAAACGTGTTGGCAACTCCAATGAAGCTTGATTTGCTCGTCAATGACCTGGTCATCGTCGAATGCAAAGCGACCTCGAAATACAATGATATTTTCGCGGCTCAGTGCCTGACGTACTTGCGACTAATCAATCGCAAACTTGGTATCGTCGTCAACTTTGGCGAACGCATGGTGAAGAATGGATTCCACCGTGTCGTCAATGGCCTGTAAAAATCCAACGCAGAGGCGGGGAGACGCAAGGACGCAGAGAAAACCCTCCGCTCGTCGCGTCCCCCCGCTTCTCTGCGACTCACCGTCTCTCGCGACTCTGCGTCAACTTTCTCTCCACCACCACCCATGAACCGACTCCCCCACCCGAAATCAATCTCGCAGGACAGCGACGTGACGCACGCTAGTCAAACCGCCGGATTTCGTTTAGCCACCTTCGAAGTCTTCAACTGGGGGACGTTTGATGGGCAAGTGCATTCGATCTCGCCCCACGGAACGACCTGTTTGTTGGTTGGCGAGAACGGTGCGGGGAAGTCAACCTTAGTCGACGCGATGTTGACGCTACTGGTTCGTCCAGGCGTCCGAAACTACAACGTTGCTGCGGGAGCGGCAAAAAAAGAACGCGACGAAAGAACTTACATCCGCGGAGCCTACGATCGTACGGCGGGGCGTGATGAAAAGCCGCAAATCCAATACCTGCGGGATGGAAATGGTTTCTACACGGCGTTACTGGCGACATTCACCAGTTCCAGATCGGAAAAAACCTTCACTGTCTGCCAAGTGATGCACCTCACTTCGTCCGGTGATCGGAACATCGTATACGGTTTCGATACCAAGCCACGAACGATCGCTGGAGATTTGGCCGGTCTGAAATCCGGCAGCGACGTCAAGGCAACGATGGCTGACCGCGGTTTCCAAGTCACTGAAAGCTATAAACAATATCACTCCTGGATGCAGCGACAGGCGAAGTTTCGGCCCAAAGCGATGGATATATTCAATCAAACCGTCGCCGTCAAAGACGTGCAGCGGCTCGATCAATTCATTCGCGAACACATGTTGGAGAAGAAACCTTGGAACAACAAAGTTTCCAACCTGCTCAAACACTTTGCCGAACTGAGCGAAGCCCATCGGGCACTGGTCCAGGTTCGTCAGCAATCTGACTTGCTCGTGCCGATCATGAAGGCGGGCGAGCGGTATCGCAAAACGAATGCGAAACAGCAATCTGCCCGCGACCAACTAGCCGCCTCGGGACTGTATTTTGACGTCGCGACTGAGCGGTTACTGCGGCCGCTCTGTGAGCGGTGGTGTCTCCGCATCGAACACCTCGGCGAACAGATCGGGCTGCTCGACGATGAACTCAAATCCAAACGCAGCGAAGCCGCGGCGGTTGAATTAGAGATTCAGCACAGCGGTGGCGACCGATTGCGGAAGCTACCCCACCTGATCGAGCGACAGGAACAGTTTGCCAACTCCAAACGCGACAAACGACTGGTCTTTGAATCCAAACTCAAACAAGCCGGTATTCAAACGACCATCACGAGTACCGAGCTGCTCGCCAAAGCTCATCAACAAATCCTTCAAAAACGTGATGCACTCACCGCTGAGCGTGCAACGGCGGTCGCGGCACTTGAGAACCAGAGCTATCAAGTCGGTGTTCGCAAACAACAGCTTGCTGACGACGAAAGTGAATTGGAGTCGCTACGCCGTCGCAAGGGAAACCTACCTGATGCCTTCATCGAACTGCGTGCTGAAATCGGTCAAGCCTTCAAACTGTCGCCCTCCGATCTTCCTTTCGCGGCGGAACTGATCGCAGTCGATCCCGAATACCGACGCTGGGAATCGACGATCGAACAAGTCTTGCACTCATTCGCACGCACGCTGTTGGTGCCTGATGATTTATACGCAAAGGTGTCCGGCTATGTCGATTCGCAGCGATTGACGGATTCTCGGGGCCGTGGGTTACGACTGACGTATGATCGTGTCGGTGGGATGGTGACAAAAACGAACCAACGCTGGACACAGCTGAGTCTGCCAGACATGTTGCACTATCGCGACGACCATTCGCTGATGCCCTACGTGCGTGGCGAGATCCTGTCACGGTTCGATCATTTGGCTTGCGAGAGCATTGCGGACTTTCAACAGGCGGCTCGCCGCGCGATGACGATCCATCGGCACGTCAAGCAGAACCAACGACAGCATGCCAAAGACGACCGCAGCGTCCCTGACGATCGACGTGCCTTCGTGCTCGGCTGGGACAACAAAGCGAAACGCGAAGCTTTGGAACGTTCGACGGCACAACAGAGAACGGAACTCGTTTCGATCGAGGCTGCGGTTGTGAGGTTACGGAAAACGAGCGACCGCGCCACCGAGTTACTTGGCATCTTGGACGAGTTAGCCGCCCAGACCGAATTTGATACGATGGATGATTCTCGGCATGACTACGAAGCCTCGCAGCTGCGTTTGGAAAAACACAAGCTCGAATCGTCGAACGACCAAATGGTTCAGCTCAAGTCGAAATTGGCGGCTCTCGATGCCGAAGTCAAGGGTTTGGACGCCGAGCGTGATCGCTTCGTAGGCGAACGTTCCAAGCTGGATAGCGAAGTCGCAACGAGCGGCAACACTTTGACGCGTGTCGACAAGAAGATTGCTGCGGCCACCGCAGACGGTCGCCTGGCGAGCTTTCATTTGCAGTTCGAGGAAATCGACTCGCTGTGCGGTGAGCGGAACCTGACGCTTGCTAATCTTGGCGTTTTACCACGTGACATCACCGACGAACTTTCCGCCAGCGTCACTGAGGTCGAGCGGCGAATCGATCCGGTTCGCAATGAGTTAACGAAGGCGATGGGGCGACTGCTACAACGATTCCCCGTTTTTGAAACCGAACTCGACCCGGCGCCGCAAGCACTCCCCAGTTTTGAGGCACTCGCTGAGCGAATCAACAAGGACGATTTGCCGCGCCACGAACGTCGATTCAAACAACGCTTGAAAGAAAAGGTGCTGCAAGAGATCGGCCTCCTGCACGGTTCGCTCGAAGATGAACGCGAAGAGATACGCAGTAAGATTGAAACGCTCAACGAGGCATTGCGGCAACTCGAGTGGAAGACGGATACGTACATGCGACTCGAACCGACCGACACGGCGGATGCTGAAATTCGCGATTTCCGACGTGAACTGGCGGGCTGCCTGGAAGGCACCCTCAGCGGCGCCGACGAAGCTAACGAGGCGACGTTTCAGAAGATTGAAAAGCTCGTCGATCGGCTGCGAGATGATGCCAACCTACGTTGGCGTGAAAAAGTGATTGACGTCCGGAACTGGTTCAAATTCGCTGCCCGCGAATACGACAAGGTGACAGGCGAGGCGGGTAGTTACTATGACGGCGGCACGGGACAATCTGGTGGTGAGAAAGGAAAACTCGCGTTCCTCGTTCTCGTTGCCGCGATCGCTTATCAGTACGACTTGCAGCTCGATGATCCTGATTGCGATCGGTTTCATTTTGTGATGGTTGACGAGATGTTCTCTCGGAGCGATGACACGCGTGCCAAGTATGCACTCAATCTGTTCGCGAAGTTCAACCTGCAACTCGCCATCGTGGCACCTCTCGATGCGAAGGCGCGGATCACGGAGAGTTACGTCGGCACGTACGGTCATATCATCAAAAATCCCGATACGCACCGAAGCGAACTGATCTGCTTGACGGCCGAACAATATCAAGCCGTGCAGGACGACGAAACGTGATTACGAGCGAACAGATTCGCGAAAAAGCCAAGCGGTTGTTCGGCAAAGCGGTTAAGTCGTGGATCACCGGAGAGCTCGATGCGTTTTTCCCCTACCGCATACCCGCCAACTTGACGCCTGCGAAAAACCATGCCAGCGCGATTGCAGAAGTTGACTCACTTCGTGCCGCGAGTAAGACGTCGATCGGTTACGGGTACCGTATCGAGTGGGTATCGCGACGCAGCCGCACCCATGGATTGAATGACTTTCCTGACGCGATCACGATCGATTCGATGGACGATTTGGTGCGATTGAGCGGTCATGCAAAACATTGGCAACTTCTGCAAGTCGCTGCCGCAACGCTGCTCCGCAGGCAACCCGCTCTCACCGACTGGCTTACCCGCAGCACGAACTGGAAGGTTTTGCTCGAGGTCGGTGATGAGTTGAACGACTTGCTCAGCATCCTCGATTACTTTGTCACGCACCCCCGTCCTGATTGCTTTGCTCGCGAGTTACCGATTCCGGTGTCGACAAAGCTGATTGAGAACCATCGTCGCCGATTGGCGATTTGGCTTGACCTCGTTTTGCCCCACGAGTCGATCGATGTTCGCTACGGCCATGACGCTTTTGAGCCACGCTACGGACTCCGTTACGCCCGCCCCCATTACTTGCTGCGGGTTCTCGACGAGGACCTCCAGAAGGAAGCTGGACTGCCGTTTGACGAGTTATCGCTACCCGCGGAGTCACTGTCGAAACTGGCGGTCAGTGACGTTCGCATCTTGATTGTCGAGAACAAAGTCAGCCTGTTGGCATTGCCACCGCTGCCACGAACGCTGGCCCTGGGAGGACTGGGAAACGGTGTCACTCAGCTATCGAGTATCGGCTGGCTTAGCACCAATGACCTGTGGTACTGGGGAGACCTCGATGCCGATGGCTTTCTGATCCTCGACCGTTTGCGCCGTGCCCTGCCCCGCGTGCAGAGTCTGATGATGAACAAACAGACGGTCGAACAATTCACTGGTTTGGCAACCGCAGGTAACAGGGCACAAATCAAACCACTGGATTTCTTGACCACCGACGAGCTACGGTGTTATCACCATTTATGCGAAACAAACACACGCATTGAACAAGAGCACCTGCCTATGGAGGCGATGCGAGCATCACTGCCCATGTCAGAAGCGTGAATGCCTTCCACGCACAATGATTCGCTCAAGTCACGCGAGCCCATGAACCAGTGTTGCCGGTGGTGGATGCAGATAAAAACCTTGGCATCCCTTCCTTGCGGCTTTCGATTTGAATGTACAACGCGTTGCGAGTTCACGGACGGGACAATGGTCCCATCCTACTTGCCCAGAGCCTGATCGAGATCGGCGATCAAATCGGCTGAATCTTCGATGCCGCAGGACAACCGAATCATATTGTCTTCGATGCCCACTGCCTTGCGCTGCTCGGGCGTGTAGTGCAGATAGCTCATCACAAGCGGCTGCTCGATGAGCGACTCGACACCACCGAGGCTCGCTGCGATCCGCGGTATCGTGACCGCATCAACGACTCGTGAAGCCTCCTTGCCGTCGGCGTCTTTGACCGTGAACGTCATCAGGCCACCGAACCCGTTCATCTGCTTCGTCGCAACCGCGTGGGTGGGATGCGATGGGAGGCCAGGATAGTAGACACGACCGACGCGGGGATGGTTCTCTAAAAACGTAGCGACGGCCATCCCGTTCTCATTGTGCCGAGCCATCCGTAGGGCGAACGTCTTGAGTCCCCGTTCGAGCAGGTAGAGACTGTGCGGCGAGCAGACGCTGCCGAGGTAACCGCGGAAATCGCGAACGGGCTTGAGCAATTCTCGGCTGCCGCAAATCACGCCAGCCAGCAAATCGTTGTGCCCGCCAAAATATTTCGTTGCCGAATGCAGGACGTAATCCACACCATATTCAATCGGCTTGACATTATAGGGCGTGGCCAAGGTTGCATCGATCAAGGTTTCGATACCGTGAGCTTTGCCAACGGCCGCGAACTTCTCGAGATCCACGCAGGTGAGGTGTGGGTTGGTGGGCGATTCAGACACCAACATCTTTGTCTGGGGTGTGATCGCCGCTTCCATGGCGGCAAAGTCACCCGTTGGGACTTCGCGGGTGACAACACCGTAGCGGGACAGGTGATCGGAGCAGAACTCACGACTGCGGTGGTAGCACTCGTCAAAAAAGATGACTTCGTCGCCGGAGGACAACTGGCTCAACAGCACCCCGACCACGGCTGCCATGCCGCTGGAGTACAAAATCGCTTCTTCAGCGCCTTCGAGAGCCGCCAGTTTGGCTTCGACAATCCGTTCATTCGGGTTGCCGTAGCGGGCGTACTCGACGCGATCACTGCGGCCTTCGACGAATTCGATTAAATCGTCGGTCGAATCAAAAGCAAAGGTTGACGCTCCATAAATGGGAGTCGCCAGGGCACCTTCCGAATTCTGATGTCGCTCGCCGCCATGGACGCTACGAGTGGAGATGCCGATTGATTGTGTTGAATTCGTTTTAGCTGAATTGGTTTTCATTGTGATGGCTTTTTAGCAGTGAGGCTGCAAGCGGCCGCAAATCCCTACATGTTTGCGAGCCAAATTTCCCGCGAAATTTGACCAGAGTGAATCGCAGCTTAACGATCGGCATCGGTTTGGGCAACAGATTTTCGTGGCGATATTTTCGAATTGTCGAGAGGCGTGATCGGTCAATTCAAGAGATCACCGTGTCGCCACCGTCGCCAGACGGTGGATCTTTCGTACTGGCATGACGTACAATGCCGGTGGTTTGTCTGAGTGAACCACGCTCTGGTGAGCGTGGCTACTTGGAGGGTTTCGGTTTGAACGCGTCCGTCGCAGTGGATCGTATTGATGATATTTCTTGACCAACGATGGCTCGCGTGCACGTTGCTGATTCTGGCAAGCACCGCCACATCCGCGCAGCAGTTGCCTGCGCAAGACGCCCCCGTGCGGCCAGCGACCGCGCGGGCTTTGGGCCAGCCCCCTGAGGAGACGGAAGATGCGCAGGCGCCCGCACGCGCGTCTGCGGCGTTTTCGCTGCCGCATCTGCCAAGTGACAAGATCGCGGGCGTTTTTCGAGCACAGAGGCCAACTCAACCGTCGGCAGCGCAACTCGATGGCGCAGCGACTGACGGCGAAGCGACGTTAGACGATGCCGAGGTGACTCTGAACGAGATGTCTCAGTGGGTCGACCAACTCGGCTGGGACGAATTTGCCGCTCGCGAACAAGCCACCGCAAAGTTGCGTGCGGCTGGCAAACGGGCCATGCCGGCGTTGCGGATGGCGGCCCAAGAGCACCCTGACCTCGAAGTCAGAATGCGGGCCGGCACCGTCGCTGACGGGATTGCCGGCAACGAGACCGCCGGCCGAGTCGACGCATTCCTCACGGGAAAAGACGTGTCGATGGAGGGTTGGAACGTTGCCCGCGAGATCCTGGGCGATGGTGTTCGCGTTCGCGAATTATACGTCGAGATTTTCCTGCGGCACGAGGCCGCCGCCGCCGCGCTGGAGAGTTCGACGCAGCAGCGATCCGAAGCATTTCGATCCACCATCATCGATATCCAACGTGGAATGTATGTCGAGCAACGCGTGACGACCGAAGCAGATGTGATTGCGTTATTACTGCTGGTCAATGACCACGACATGCCCATCAGCCGGGTCGAAGAAAGCGCTCTATTCACCATCATGCGGCGTGAGGCCACCACCCGACTGTTAGTCGACGCTCAGCTGTCGGGGCTCTTTAGAGCATTGCTGAGTGGCTGGGTCTCTCGCCCGGATGTGAGAAATCGCCAAGAGATGTTGTGGTTTGCCCTGAACTGCGACCTGGAACAATCGTTGCCGCTGGCCCTGGAAACGCTGCAGAAATCTACCGATCCACCGACGCTCGCTATGGCGATGCAAGCGATCTCGAGATTCGGCGACAAGAGCAACATCAATGATGTCGCCAAGTTCCTCGGTGACGAGCGAGCCGCCAGCGAGGTGCAGTATTTCGGCGGCAACGTGATCGAACCTCAACTACGAGACGCAGCGATGGCCGCGATTGTGCTCTTAAGTGACCAGCAGCTCGCCGATTTCGACATGGACCAGAAGGCGATCCATTCCAAGTTCGGTTTCATCGTGCAAGCGATCGGCTTCCCCGCCGAAAACAATGAACTGCGATTGCAAGCGATCGAGAAAGTCAAACGAGAACTGGTGCCCGCTGAATAGACAGCAGCTGGGACGAAGCCCTAACGGCGTGTTGATTTCTTGCGGCCGAGCCGCGTGAGCGGCCGGGTGGCTCGCGTCACCCGATGCCTGACGGCATTCGGCGCCACCATCCCCAGCTAAGCAACGCGTGATCAATAACTGGCGTAGTGGATCTTGTTAAAGATCCATCCAGAACAGGATCTTTAACAAGATCCACTACGGTAAACCCGTCACTTATTGTTCCTGGTATCCTAAATCAACAGCCTGCTAGGCTCACGAGTAGAAGTTGTAGTCTTTATTGGTGGGATCAAAATCGGCGTCGGTCAGCCCCACATTGATTTTGAGATTGAGGTAGTTGTATTCCTCGATCACCGCACCTTGGCCACCGGCCTGGTCCGGCCAATGGTACGCGACGTACCGAATTGGCATGTTCAGTTGATCGTCCATGAACACCTGAGCTTGATAGAACTCGGCGTCCGGCCGCTGTGTCGGTTGAGTCACTTCGAGCACGGTGCAGACGCGATCTTTCAATTTGGCGCCTTTGCGGAACTCACACGTCACGTCTTCGTGACGCATGGCCTGCTCACCCCGTTCGATCAGCTTCACGATCATCTTCTCGACGCCGATTTCGGTCAACGGATAGCGTTGACCACGCATGGCCAGCATCCCGTCGACGGGCAGATTGACGGTGGGCAGGAATCGTCCTTTGAAACCACCCTCGTGCGCGACCAGTTTTCCGTCGTTGCGATTCTCGACGTAGATCACCTCGCGGCCTTTGACAGCGGCCGGCTTCAGGAAACCAATGTAAACGCTGAAGGGCTGCAGGAGCTGACCACCGGACACTTTTCGGTTTCGAACCTTGATCAACATGTATTCGTGCTCACCGACCGTGCCGCTGATCTGCTCGCGCTTGACCAAGATGGCGGTGTAGTCGCGAACTTCATTGCGAGACGTTTCGAGGGCCTGGCGTGCCATGTCCAAACCGCGGCGAAGGGCCGCCTTACCCGGCTCGTCTTGAGGGACCGACGGCTTCGGTGCCGACATGGCAGCGTTGGCAACCCGGTGAACGGGATTGGCCCAGTCAGGGTGCCCTGCTGGCGGCTGTGCGGCGACGCGTGACGCGACCGCGCTAGAAATGAGGCCACCAGTAAACAGTCCCGTGCTCAATCCCAAAAATTGGCGTCGTGGCGTTTTCATCATATTCCTCTTCAGCGAAATCCGTTGCTGTCATAGCGATTCATCGGAATCAACTGATCCACGTTCGACGAATCCATAATCCCTTCTTCTGGTATCGGCACTCAAGACCGGTTGCTCCACCAGACGGACCGCACGTCCCCAAGGCTTCGCAATTGTCATAGTCTCCGGCGAAACGCTAACAGAATGACGGGCCCGACGACCAGTCAGATTTCTGAATTTGACTTCCGCCCCCCCCGTAGCGTAGGATAACGTGCAATCACGCAACCTACTCCGGTTAGGCAATTTCAGCACAACCGGTCGCCCTGGCCCCCATTTTTAAAGTGAACCGATGAAAAATCGCCTGTTTTCCAGCTTCGCCGTCCTTTTAGTCGCCTCCGCTTCTGTGTTTGCGGCGGGTACGGCGGAGACCGACAAGGTCAACCTCGAAGGCGTGAAATGCGCCGTCGCCGATCGCGACGCCAGTGCAGACAAATCTGCAGAATATAAAGAAGGCAAGGTCTACTTCTGCTGCAATGGCTGCGCAGGCAAGTTCGCCAAAGCCCCCAAGGAGTTTGCCACCCAGGCCAACCGCCAACTCGTCCAAACGCATCAGTACGAGCAAAAGGGCTGCCCGATCAGCGGCGGCAAAATTAACCCCGAGACCATGATCAAGGTCGACGGCACCCAAGTCGCTTTCTGTTGCAAGAACTGCAAGGCCAAGGTCGAGGGCGCTGAGAAAAAAGAAGCCTCTGAGCTCGTCTTCGGCGAAAAAGCGTTCGCCAAAGGCTACAAGAAAACTGAGAAGAAAGAAGGCTGAGCCAAACGGAGCCGCGTGGCGAGTGCCGCCAGAGGGTGGAATCCACGTTCGGGCGGACACCGCGGCTCGGTTTCATCCATTCGCTGCCGAACAGGCTATTGATTGAATCGAACCTTCGACGGGCAATCGCGAGCCGAATGCCGCAAGGCATCCGGTAACGCGAGCCACCCAGCCGCTCACGCGACTCGGCTCATGAAACCAACGAGCCGCTAAGCGTCAGCCAGCATCGCGTCGATGTTCGTGGCGATCTGCTGCAGCACGACGCGATCAGAATCCGGGCGCCCCGGGCTGTTGGGGTGCGTTTGATCGGTTTGCAGTTTACCACGCATCCGCAGAAACATGGCGGCGGAATGCTTGTAGGCTGGAACCGGATCGCGGAAGGCGAACATGCCGAGATACTGCAGCTGATCGTTGAGCTGGTAGAACCTCGCGTCTCCATCGGCCCACCACTGGTCGCGCTGGGCAAACGCAGCGGGATGAAACGTGCTCAATCCCAATAGGTAGTCACTGCCGTACATCACCATGTCGATCGCCAAATCATTCCCGGTGAGCACGAGGAAATCCGGGCGAACGCGATCTCGCAGCTCGATACGCTGCCATTCCTGAACTCGATCGAGCGACGAGTGCTTCGCACCGGCGCAGTTGGAAATCCCCAGCAATCGCTCATACAACTCGAGCGAATAGATTTTCCCAAAGGGAGCGAACATGTTCCCCAATTCAAACGCATAGAACGAGTCACAGTCCTGGGCCAGGGTTTGATAGGCGGCCAGGATTTGATCGTCATCGCCCGACGTCAGTCCGTAGGATTGAAACAGAATCGGCGTGCCACCACTGGATTGGACTTCGTCGATGCCACTGCGATACGCGTCAGGCCGGAACGCATCGCCCGCACTATCGGACACGAACACACCACCGAGAAACGGGCGGCCAGCGGCAACTGACGCGGCTCGGCGAAGGGCTTCTTCTCGGACCTCCGCCGTGATCAAGTTGGCATAGCCGGTGTCCATGTTGATCGCGGGTGTCAAACCGGCATCCAACGTCGCCACCGTGTGCTGCTCGAAACGGATCCAGTCAACCTCACCATCGGCGAGGAATGGCAGCAGGATCGCGGACATGCCCGTGATCTTGCGTCGCGGCACGATCATGTCGAGCGGATGGATCGATGAGGTTGATGCAGACTGATTCATGCGTCATGGTCCAATGCGTCGGTGGTCAGCCCTCCCCGGAAAACCCGCTAGGCTCGTTTCCCGACCCTCCCAGCTTCGCCGGGAGGGTGAAGCGATGGGAAACCTATGCAGCGGGCTGTACTACTTGTTCTTGATCGCTTGCAGGACAGCGTCGCCCATTTCAGCGGGGCTGGGGGCGACAACGATGCCCGCATCTTCCAGAGCGGCGACCTTCTCTTCGGCCGTTCCTTTACCACCGCTGATGATCGCACCGGCGTGACCCATCCGTTTGCCGGGAGGTGCCGTGCGGCCCGCGATGAACGCTGCAACGGGTTTTGTCACGTGCGCCTTGACGTAGGCAGCGGCTTCTTCTTCAGCACTACCACCGATTTCACCGATCATCAGAATCGCTTCGGTTTGATCATCTTCCTGATACAGCTTGAACAGGTCGATGTAGTTGGTACCGACAATGGGGTCGCCACCGAGACCGACGCAGGTGCTCTGGCCGAGATTGAGGTTACTGGTCTGCCATACCGCTTCGTAAGTCAGTGTCCCCGAGCGGCTCATCACACCAATTTTCCCAGGCGTGTGAATGTAGCCGGGCATGATGCCAATTTTGCATTCGCCGGGCGTGATCAAGCCGGGGCAGTTGGGGCCGATCAAGATCGAGTTGCTCGCTCGGACCTTCTCGTAGACCCGCACCATGTCGATGACAGGCACGCCTTCGGTGATCGCGGCGATGATGCGGATGCCCGCGTCGACGGCTTCGAGAATCGCGTCGGCGGTGAATGGCGGCGGCACGAAAATCATCGTCGCGTCGGCACCGGTTTGCTGAACCGCTTCTTCAACGGTATCAAAAACGGGCATGCCTTCGACATCTTGACCGCCCTTGCCTGGCGTCACGCCTCCGACCAGCTGCGTGCCGTAATCGCGACAACCCATCGCATGAAACTTGCCTGCATTGCCCGTGATGCCTTGGCAAATGACCTTGGTGTTTTTGTCGACCAGAATACTCATGAGGATAGCTTTTGGCGTTTGGATATTAGCGAGGTACTAATAACCGAGGTGAGATGAAATGAGTGAGAAAGAAGCAAACTGCAATCGGAGCCAGCCGCGACGCGGCTACGCCGTGGCGGCGACGATCTTCTTGGCAGCGTCGGTGAGGTCGACGGCCGTGATCACGTCGACATCGCTGTCTTCGAGCATCTTACGCCCCTCTTCGACTTCGGTGCCTTCGAGACGGACGACCAACGGCACGTTGAAACCGACTTCCTTGCTCGCTTCGATCAATGCCGAGGCAATTGTGGTGCAGCGTGCGATACCGCCGAAGATATTGACCAGCACACCCTTGCAGTTCTTGTCCGAAAGCAGAATCCGGAAGGCTTCGGTGACCTGAGCAGCGTTCGCACCACCGCCCACATCGAGGAAGTTTGCGGGCTCGCCACCGTGGTATTTAATGATGTCCATCGTCGACATCGCCAGCCCGGCTCCGTTGACGAGGCAGGCGATATTGCCGTCGAGCTTGACGTAGCTCAGGCCGGCCTTGCCAGCACGAATTTCACTTTCCTCTTCTTCGCTGAGGTCACGCAGCGCCTCGAGGTCTTTGTGGCGGAACATCGCGTTTTCATCGAACGTGATCTTCGCGTCCAAGGCGATCATTTGTCCGTCGCCGGTGATCACGAGCGGATTGACTTCGGCGAGCGCACAATCGTAATCGATGAAGAACCGGCACATCGCCGTCATGAATTGGAATGCACTCTTGGCTGCTGCGCCTTCGATGCCGAGCTTCTTGCAGATTTTGCGGACTTGGAAAGCTTCCAAGCCGATCGCTGGATCGAAGCCTTCCTTGTAGATCAGTTCGGGGGTTTCCTCGGCAACCTTTTCGATTTCGACGCCGCCCTCGGTGCTGACCATCAAGACGGGTTTGCAAGAAACACGGTCAACGACGATGCCGAGATAGAGTTCGCGAGCGATATCGCAGCCCGCTTCCACGAATACTTTGCCGACGGTTTGGCCTTCGGGGCCGGTCTGAATCGTCACGAGTTTCTGACCGAGCAGGCCAGCCGCTGCGGCTTTGGCTTCGTCGGCTGATTTGCACAGCACAACGCCCTTCTGGTCCGGATTACCGATCACGTTGCCCTTACCGCGTCCCCCCGCGTGGATCTGGGCTTTCACCACTGCGATCTTGCCGCCGAGTTTGGTGTACGCGGCCGCCGCTTCCTCCGGCGAGGTCACCATGTGCCCTTCGAGCACGGGGACGCCTGCGGCGCGGAAGAGTTCTTTGCCTTGATACTCGTGAATTTTCATCAGGACGAATCCAGCAGATCGGGTCAGAGGGTGAAATTATTTTTAGCGTGAACGTCAAACGAGCCGTCGGCGGAAATATACGCCTTGACCGGAAACCTGACCACGGGGGACTAACGGCACCGGATGCCACCCAGTCCCAGATGGGACGATCGCCCCCCTGCCGGTGCCTTGGCCACCCGGGCACCTGTATCTTACGCATCCTTCTTTTCAATCCCGATAGGGATTTTAGATAGTAGCCGGTGGTTTGAGCGCAGCGAACACCACCGGAAAACTGAGACCAACCCTCGAATTTGACCCGGAAAGGGTCACAGACAACCGGGCTGCGACCCCCTTCAGGGTCGAAACCGATTTCGCACGCTCGATTCCCTAGGTGGCCCTACGCTTACCTACGGCGAATGCTTTGCATCCCTATCGAGATATGATCGAAAACCATGCCTCATGAGATGTGCAGGATAAAGCGGGCATCGGACCCCGGTCATTCCCTCGCTCCTGAGCCGCGAGGAACGTCGATTTAATTATTGACGACTTTTCCCTCGCAAAAACCAACGCGGAATCGCTATCAGCTTGGAAAGCTGAGCGACATCGTCGAGTGCCTCTCGGCGATCCGCTGAGTTACCAATGCTGCGATATTAGAATCGACGTCCCAAGCAGGGACAGGTCTACCGGTTCACGAACAGGCCGTCAGCGATTTGCCATGAAGGCGCCAGGCCCGATGTCGCTGTCGTCCCGCCGGGACTTCAAATTGATCCACCGACGCATCCGGAGACTGACTTCCCCGGCAGTGCGTTTCCGTCCCACTCGGGGCGATGGAGCCGCTCTCAAGACATCCGCAGGCAGTCGACGTAGTACCGCCGGACGCCGTCGACCGTTTCTTCGACGAGGCCGTGGATATCGGTATGAAAACCGGGGAACTTGGCGTTGAATCTCCGTGCAAATTGCAGGTACTCAATGATCGTTTGATTAAAACTTTCGCCGGGAATCAGCAGCGGGATGCCGGGCGGATAGGGCGTCAACAACACCGCGGTGACACGCCCAAGCAAATCGTCGATTTCCACGCGGTCAATTTCGCCGTGCGTCATCATGTCGTACGCGTCGGACGGTTTCATCGCCGGCAGCATGTCCGACAGGTACATCTCCGTCGTGACCCGGGCGATGTCATTTTCCTTGTACGTCATGTGGATCGCTTGGCAGAGTTCCCGCAGTCCCATGGCCTCATACTGCGGGAAAAGCTGCGCAAACTCCGGCAAAATCTTCCACATCGGCAGATTTTTGTCGTAGTCATCCTTGAACTGCTGCAGAGCACTGACGAGCGTATTCCAACGCCCCTTCGTGATGCCGATCGTGAACATAATGAAGAACGAATACAGTCCGGCCTTCTCGACGATGACGCCATGCTCGGCAAGATAGCGAGTCACAATTGACGCGGGGATGCCCGTGTCGGCAAACTGGCCGTTGAGATTCAACCCGGGCGTGACGACGGTGCCCTTGATCGGGTCGAGCATATTGAACCCGGGGGCGATGTGGCCGAATCCATGCCACTCATCATCGGCTTTCAATAGCCAATCCGCTTGGGTGCCGATGTCTTGCTCGGGAATTTCGTCCGGTCCCCAGACCTGGAACCACCAATCATCGCCCCACTCGGCGTCAACCTTCCGCATCGCACGGCGGAAATTCATCGCCTCGAGTATCGACTCTTCCACGAGGGCCGTGCCACCGGGCGGTTCCATCATCGCGGCAGCGACGTCACACGATGCAATGATCGCGTACTGCGGCGACGTCGACGAGTGCATCATATAAGCCTCGTTGAATACGTGGCGATCCAGTTTGCGACTCTGGGGTTCCTTAACGAGAATCTGAGACGCTTGCGAAATCCCAGCTAGCAGTTTGTGCGTCGAGTGCGTGGCGAACACCATCGACTCCTTGCACGTCGCCCGGCCATGGCCGATCGCGTGCATGTTGCGGTAGAAATCGTGGAACGTTGCATGCGGCAACCAGGCCTCGTCAAAGTGCAAGGTATCGATCTGGCCATCGAGCAGCTCTTTGAGCATCTCGACGTTGTAGACAATCCCGTCGTAGGTCGACTGGGTAATCGTCAAAATCCGTGGTTTGCGATTGGGATGTGCCGCCTGGGCGGCACGAGCGAAGGGGTTCGCCTCGATCTTTCTTTGAATATTGTCGGGATGAAACTCTTCCAACGGAATCGGGCCGATCAACCCCAAGTGATTGCGTCTGGGCATCAGGAACACGGGCACGGCGCCGGTCATGATGATCGAGTGCAAAATCGATTTGTGGCAATTGCGATCGACGACCACGATGTCGCCCGATGCGACCGTCGAATGCCAAACCATCTTGTTGCTCGTCGACGTGCCGTTGGTGACGAAAAAACAGTGGTCGGCATCAAAGATGCGAGCCGCATTGCGTTCCGAAGCGGCCACCGGCCCGGTGTGGTCGAGCAATTGGCCGAGTTCTTCAACGGCGTTGCAAACATCCGCCCGCAGCATGTTCTCACCAAAAAACTGGTGAAACATTTGGCCGACAGGACTCTTCAAAAACGCCACCCCGCCGGAGTGGCCGGGACAATGCCAGGAATAGGAACCGTCACTCGCGTACTCCAACAACGCCCGAAAAAACGGCGGAGCCAATCCATCGGTATATGCCCGTGCCTCGTGCAAAATGTGCCGGGCGACGAACTGCGGCGTGTCCTCGAACATGTGAATGAACCCATGCAGTTCACGCAGAATGTCATTGGGGATGTGCGCCGAGGTACGGGTTTCGCCGTACAGAAAGATCGGGATATCGTTGTTTTTGAAGCGAATTTCTTGAATGAATTCACGCAGCTTCTGGATCGCCGGCCCCTCGTCGTCGACCTCCGACAAGACTTCCTCGTCGTCGATGGAGAGGATAAACGCCGAGGCCCGCGACTGCTGCTGGGCGAATTGGGACAGATCCCCGTAACTGGTCGCGCCAATCACCTCAACACCTTCGGCCTCGATCGCCTCGGCCAACGCACGGATACCGAGTCCGGAGGTATTTTCCGAGCGATAGTCTTCGTCAATGATCAGAATCGGGAAACGAAATTTCATACCAGGCCTTTGCGGCGCAAACGACTGAGGAGATCAGCAGCAGTTCGGGGGAATAGAAGCAAACGCGAAGTCTACGCCCCGAGTCAAGTTAGTCAAAGGCGCTTGTCATTCGCCCTGGAACACGATCGCATGCAGGCGGTCGATCGCGGCTTGAGTTTGACTGCGTGAGCGCAAGGGCGGGATTCGCTGCATGAACTTGTCATTGACCGCCTTGGACTTCAAAAATCGCCGCAGCCGCTTGGGATCCTCGTCACGGTACTGCTCGGCAGCTTGGTACACACGCACCCCGTAAGTAGCGTCGACGAGTCGCTCGATCACGCTCGTCCACCATGCCATCCAATCGGGATTGCCGCCCGCCTCAGGTTGCCCTGAATTGCTGGACTGGTTCTGCGGCGAATCGGAATCGGCTTCCGAACGGGCTTGCTCGGCTTTCCATTGCCGGGTCAACGATGGCGGAAGGCAGGGGTCGAGCGTGGTGGCTTCGAACTGCAACGCACCGAGCAGGCTGTCTTCGGGGCAGCGTTGGACGAAGGCGTCGAGCAGGGCTCCCCGCCAACTTCCACGCTCGATCGGCAAACCGGTCGTGATCTCCATCGCCACCAGATCCGCCAGTTCGATGTAGACCGCTTCCACGGTCGCTTCAAAGATGGCGGAATGAGGCGGCGCCGAGCGCGCCGTCAACAGCGATGTCGTCACTCGTTCGAGCAGCCAAATTCGCTGTTCCGGCTCCCACATCGAAAACCAATGAGGCGCCTGGAAGCCATATCCACCCGCCGACTCGTCTGCCACCGAATTTTCGTCCAGATCGATCGGGTCGGCGTCAAATTCCATGGTCAACTGATCGAGCATCATGCCGACCGAACCGCGAAATAACGCTGCCTCGGCACCCGTCAGGCATCGCATGCCGTTGGTCAGTGGCCACATGGTTGATTACCGCAGAAGGAAGGATCCATTTCAACTCGCGCCCAGTCTATTCCGGATTTTTCCGATTGCACTGGTTTTACGCAATCCCAATAGCGTTTTTTTAACCGATCGAGCCGCCCGGGGGCGACGGATGACCATTGTGAACTATTCTTCACCTCCCCACCAGCTTTGCTGGCTAATCGCGTCAAAAATCGCAGCCCGCTGGGGACACGGTGGAACGATAAATTCGAGCCTATCGCTCTTTATCGCTTCCACGCCTAAAATCGGGGCATCGGTCCTCAGAAACGATCGCCCGATTCGACGTCCGCTTAGCCGGGAGCTAGTAGCTGATCGCTAGTAGCAAACAGCTAGTAGCTCTAGCCCACTGCACTGACTTGCAATTTCGCCCTGCCCTGACGCAGATGAAACCGTACGCACCGGGGGAACAACCTCCGCCGGGCAAGTTCATCAAGCTCAATACGAACGAAAACCCATACCCACCACCTGCCGCGGTGGTTCGCGCGATCACCGACGCGGCCAACGGTCCGCTGAATCGCTACCCTGATCCGGTAGCGAACAGCTTTCGCCGCGCCGCCGCCGAAGCACTCGGATTGCCTGGCCCAGAATGGGTGCTCGCCGGGAACGGCAGCGATGAAATTCTGACGCTGCTCGTCCGTGGCTTTGTCGGTGAATCGCAATCGCTGCGGCTGCCCACCCCGAGTTACATCTTGTACCGCACGCTGGCTGATATCCAGGGTGCAAAATGGGAGCAAGTTGCCTTCAACGACGACTGGCAGTTACCGGCCGAATTCCGCCAACCGCGTGAGGACCTACGACTCGTCTTGCTGCCGAACCCGAACAGCCCCAGCGGCACGGTCCTGCCGCCCAGCGAAATCGAGGCCATCGCTGATTCGTTGACGTGTCCGTTGGTCGTCGACGAAGCCTATGCGGACTTCGCCGAAGAGAATTGCTTGGACCTGGTACAACGCCACGAGCGCATTCTCGTCACCCGAACACTCAGCAAATCATATGCATTAGCGGGGGTGCGATTTGGATTCCTCGTCGCCCAGCCGCATGTGATCGCCGAGTTAACGAAGATCAAAGACAGCTACAACTGCGATGCGCTCTCGATCGCTGCGGCGACCGCGGCGATGCAGAGCCAAACGTGGCTGGCTGATATCGTCGCGACCATGAACGGCACCCGCGACCGCATGGAAGTGGAACTCGCCCGTCTGGGGTTTGACGTGGTGCCGTCACATGCCAATTTCATCTGGTGCACCCACCCCAGCGGCCAACACCGGGCGATTTACGAATTCCTCAAAGCCAATCAGATACTGGTGCGATACATGGACTTTGGTGACTGGGGGGACGGGCTCCGCATCAGTGTGGGCACTGACGATCAGATCGACGCGTGCCTGCTAATGATCCAACGTGCCCTTGCCAAGCTGCCCAGCGGCGTCCAGGGTTAAAACACGTAGCTTGGGACCATTGTCCCGAGCGAGCACATCGGTTGCGGACGAGCGCATCGTCCCGAGCGAGCACGTCGGTTGCGGACGGGACAATGGTCCCGTCCTACTGAACATGCCATCCTTCTACACACCTGCAATTCAAAAAAACGATGTCACGAACCGCCTCGATTGACCGCCGCACCGGCGAAACTCAGATTCAACTCTCCGTCAATCTCGACGGCAGTGGCGAGGGCAAACGTCACACGGGGATCGGCTTTCTCGACCACATGTTAGATCTGTTTGCGAAACACTCGTTGATCGATTTGAATGTCGACGCGACCGGTGACTTGCATGTCGACGATCACCACACCTGTGAAGATATCGGCATCGCCTTGGGCAGCGCGATCGATGAAGCGTTGGGAAACCGCGCGGGCGTGTATCGCTACGGTCACTTCACGTTGCCGATGGACGAGTGTCTCGTCACGTCGGCCGTCGACATGGGTGGCCGCTATGCGTTCGAGTACCATGCCCCGATCGCCGCGGACAAGATTGGGACGTTCGACAGTGAACTCGTGGAACATTTTTGGCAATCGTTTGCCGCCAATGCGAAATGCAATTTGCACGTCATCCTGCACCACGGACGCAACGCACACCACATTTCCGAATGCGTCTTCAAGGCGACCGCCCGCGCGATTCGAATGGCCGTGGAAAAAGATCCACGCAACCAGGCCATCCCCAGCACCAAAGGCGTGCTGTAGAGTGATGGTGAGATTCGGTTTCCCCTCGCCTGCTGAGATATATCTTGATGCGTGCCACACCGTGTTTTGCAGCCTGCATCCTTTTCGTGTGCTGCCTGCCTGGCTTTGCCCCTGCTCACGCTGAGTCAACGGATTGGCCCCAGTGGCGTGGGCCGCAACGTGACGCGCATGCCGCCCCGCAAAAGCTCGCCCAGACTTGGCCGAGCAAGGGACCGACACTGAAATGGGAAGCCAGCAATGTCGGTGCCGGTTACAGCTCCGTAGCGATCGCCGATGGGCGCCTCTACACCATGGGCGAGATCGAACAGCAATGCGTTGCCAGTTGTTTTGATTCGAAAACAGGCACGCCCATCTGGCAGTCCAACATCGCCCCCGCGGGCACACGGCGAGAGTACAACCGGGGCTGGGGGGGTGGACCTCGCAGCACTCCCACTGTCGATGGCGATCAGGTATTCGTCTTGTCGGATATCGGCGTGGTCGCGGCATTGCGGCGAGAGACCGGCGATCTGCTGTGGAAAGTCGACTTGGTTGCCGATCACGGCGGCGGCTACCCAAAGTGGGGCTACAGTGAATCGGTGCTGATCGATGGCGATCGCGTGGTCGTCAAACCCGGCGGTAAAAATTTCATGGTAGCGCTCGATCGTCAAAATGGCCAATTGCTTTGGAGCTCCCAGGGCGTCGAGGCACAGGCCCACTATTCCTCCATTCTCAAAGGCTCCTTTGCCGGGACCGAATACTACGTCACCGCGGCAGGCATTGGTGTCGTCGGCTTCGATTGTGAGTCGGGTGCCAAGCTCTTCGAAAATTCATTGACCGGAAATGAGACTGCGACAATCCCCACACCGCTGCTGATTGGTGCCGACAAAATTTATCACACGAGCGATTATGGGGCAGGCAACGCACTCCTGAGACTGACCGGCAGCAGCAAGTCGATCACAGCGGATGTGGTCTATCACCTCGATGATAAAACCATGCTCAATCATCACGGCGGTGTCGTGCTCGTTGATGGTGTGATTTATGGCTTCACCAAAGTCGACGGGGGGACTTGGATGGCACAGGACCTCGCCAGCGGCGAGACACTTTGGCAAAAGAAAATCCGCGGCAACACGAGCGGTTCCATCGCGTACGCCGACGGACGACTGTACTGCTACAACGACGGTGATGGCACCGTGATCCTACTCGAACCGAGTCGATCGGAATTCAAACAAGTGGGGCAATTGAAGCTGCCGCGAGAAACAAAACTGCCACGCGACCGCGGCGCCATTTGGGCCCACCCGGTGATCGCCAACCAAACGCTTTTTATTCGTGATCAAGATCTGTTATTCGCATTCGATATCAAACGATAAAGCTCGGTTCATCCGAGGGAGGCATGCGTCAGAGGTTGTCTTGGCACACCGCATCGATCCGGTGATTCCCCCCGTCCAGGTGTGCCAGCCGAGGTGTCCCCGTCGAGGAGTACCAGCCGAGGAGTACCCGCCGAGGAGTCCCCGCCGAACCTCTGCAACACCGTGTCATTTTGGCCCCCGCTCACTGCATTGCCGAAAACGTCTCGCATGAATAGTCCAGCAAGTCCCGGGTTCAACAGCGGAGCACTTCGAGAGGTACGCTCGATCGACATTGAGCTTCTGGCACAGCTCTTTGAACACGCATCCGACGTAGCCTTTTTTGTCAAAGATGGTGGCGGTTGCTACCTGGCGGTCAATAAGTCACTGGCCCGACGGCATGGATTGAAACGATGCCAAGACGCGATTGGAAAGCGTCCTGTGGACATTTGCGTTGGGAAATTTGGGCTCGTCCCCGCGAGTCAGGATGCCAAGATATTGCGGACCGGCATGCCGCTCATCGATCATCTCGAGATGCAGTGGCACCTGCCCCATGAACCGGTTTGGTGTTTGACGACAAAGCTTCCCATCGTCAACGACGACAGAGAAACCGTCGGGATTGTTGGCTTCTCACGTGATGTTCGCGCACCGGTTGAGAAACACGAAATACCGGAAAAGTTCGCGGCCGTGTTGGATGGCTTCGAACAAAACTTGATGGAACTCAACACGCCGTCGGCGCTTGCAGAGCAGTCGCAAATGTCGTTGCAGCGATTGGCCCGACTCACCAAACGCCTGTTCGGATTGACGCCGAGCCAGTTCATCAGCAAAACGCGCATTGCCGTCGCATCACGATTATTATTCAGTACCGAGAATTCGCTCTCAGAGATTGCACTGGACAGCGGATTCTACGATCAGAGTGCCTTTTCGAGGGCGTTTCGCCGCGCTACCGGTGTGACCCCCTCTGAGTTCCGAAGGCAAGCCAAGCATCGGGGCTGAGCATGCTCTCGAGCCGAACGCTTCCCGGTTGAGGCATCCAGGGGATGCTCTCATCTCAGATCCGGTCGCTGCGAGTCGATTTGCTGGCGCAGGATTCGCTTCAATCGATCAACCTTTTCGGGGTATCGCGCCGATAGGTCCACTCGCTCTTCGTTGTCATCGGCAAGATTGTAGAGCTGAAAGAGACCGCGATTCCTATCCGCCTCGACGAGTTTGAAACCGTCATGCGAAATCACGGCGCGACTGCCCATGGCTTGGAAGTGGTTGTTGACGACGACATCGTCATGCCGCTGATCCTGCGGATTACCGAGCAGCGTCGGTAAATATGAGATGCCGTCTTTTCCGGCTGGCGTTTCTTCACCGACGAGGTCGGCCAACGTCGCCAGAAAGTCATAGTGGCAACTCAACAGCGATGTCTCAGTCCCCCCCGCGATCTTGCCTGGCCAACGGACGATCAGCGGGCATTGCATGCCGCCCTGGTATCCGCTGCGTTTCAGACCCGCGCGACCACCGGCTCCATCGAAAACATCACCGTGTTCCCGGGTACGCCATTTTTTGTCGGTTAAGTTCGCTGCCTCTCCGCTGGGCAGTCGCTGTCTCTTGTAGTCGGGCTTCGGCCCGTAGTAGAGCTCGTGTCCATTGTCTGAGGAAAACAGGACGACCGTATTGTCATCCATCCCCAATGACGTCAACTCATCCATGATCAACCCGACGTGATCGTCGAGCATCTTGACCATGGACGCATACTTCTTTTCCGCCAATGTCATCGTCGGATGGTCCACGAAATCGGGATGCAACTCCGGGATCGCGACCGGCCCGTGGGGCAACTGAGTGGGATGGTAGAGGAAGAATGGCTGATCTTGGTGCGATCGTAAGTAGTTCAAGATGCCTTCGATGAAGACATTCTGCGAATAGGTTTCACCACCGTACCCAACCGGCTCGTTACCCGCCTCGCTGGTCTTCCCACAGTCCGCCAGGGTGTTGCCGGGCAACTCAAAGCGTTCACCGTTGCGCCACAGGTACGGCGGATAGAAACCGTGACAGCGTTGGTGGTCGTAGTAACCTTCGTAGAAATCCCACCCAAACCGTTTGACTCGTTCGTGCCAGGTAAGGAAACCACGATCGAGTTTCCCGAATTGGGCCGTCTCGTATCCGGCTTGCTGAGCGATTTGCGCCAGAAAGATTTCGTTGTCACCGATCGGATTCGCATTCTGCTTGAGTGCGGCCAGTCGTGCCTGATACTGTTCTTCGGTAATCTTCCCGGAATCTCGCAGAATCGGGAGCCCCGCGCGGCTATTTGCCCAGCCACCGAGACGGCCATCATGCATCCCCGTCAGCAGCGTCCAGCGTGCCGGAGCGCAAAAGACTCCGCCGTAATAGTTCGTGAATTTCATACCCTCGGCCGCCAATTGGTCGATATTGGGCGTCGTCACGACTTGCTGTCCGTAACATCCAAGCATCCCTGGCCCCAGGTCATCGGCAAAGATGAGAATGACGTTCGGTGGACGTTCTGCGCCGGATGCATGGGTAAACGACGCACACGTCGAAAACGCATAAAAGGCGAAGATTACCGCTGCGAATTGCTTATTCATCGATTTTTCCGACTGCTGGTATTGCGTTCTCGGTCATGCTTTCTCCGATCGATCCTACGTATTCTATCAACGTCGTTTCGTCACTCCGATCCGGCGGGTAGCGGAGCGTCATGCGGAGAACAATTCTTCAATGATACCGTTCGAGTCGCCGAATGAGATCGCCGGGATGCCGGAGCCTTTTAGCAAGCTTAGCCAAAGGTTGCACAGCGGGGTCTTTCGATCGTCCATCACGAGATGGCGTCCGTGCTCGATACCGGCTCCACCGCCTGCGACGAGTGTGGGGCAATTCGTCAGCGAGTGAACGGAGCTGAGATTCGAACCAAACGCGATCGAGCTGTGATCGAAAAGACTCGATCCATCGGACTCCTTGGAGGCTTTCAGCTTGTCGATGAACTCGGCCAGCAACCTGGCGTGTGCGGTGTCGCGTGACTGGGATACCGTGCGCCGCTCGCCCTCGGAAAAGTGACTCATGCTATGAGCAGACATGGTTGCCCCGAGGCTCTCAATCAACGCTTGCGCTGGCATTCGGTAGGTGAAGACGCGCGTCGCATCGACCTGCATGGCCGCGACCATCAGGTCGTACATGATGCGAATCTCTTCGAGCCCCTCTAGCGATTCACTTGGCTCGGAGACAGGATTCTGCGGCAACTTCTTTTCAACAGTCAACCACTTTTCCTCCTTACCGAGCCGCACTTCCATCTCGCGGATGGATTGGAGATACTCGTCAAGCTTATGATTATCGGATGGGTTGAGTTTACGGCTGGCTGAATTCGCGTCGGCAAGTACTGTATCGAGTACGCTGCGCTGTTCCTGCAAACGCTGCTGACGCAGTGCCAGCGGAGTCGCATCGTTGGAAAACAGGCGATGGAATGCAGCGACGGGTGTGTTGAGTCCCGCGACTGGTTTTCCAAATCGATTCCATGCCAGCGAACTTCCGGGACCGTGCCCATCGGCGCCGGAATGGGAATGGCCCTTGGCGGCGAGTTGAATCGATGTGAATCGAGTATTCTCTCCCAAGGATTCTGCAGCAACCTGATCGACAGAGATCGTATTGTGAAAACTCTGACCCGGAATTTCGTACCGATTGGCTCCCGTCAGCCAGAACGTGCTGCCGCTATGTCCATCGGCGGAATACTGATGCATCAGGTTTTGAATGATGGTGATGTCAGCTTTGTGCTTTTGAAGTGGCTTGAGCAACTCCGGCAGCGCGTAGTCATAGCCCGTGGTGCTGCGGTCGGGGTACCAGCGATCAGCGGTCACACCATAGCCCATGCCTAAGAACACCATGCGTTTGGCCGGGGCCGTCACGACCGGTGCGGCGCTCGCAAACCGACTGAAGCCGAACGATTCAAGTAGCGGTAGAGCAATGACAGCACTGCTGCTGCGAAGAACTCCGCGACGTGTCAATTGTTGATTCTTCATCTTGCATTCCTATGGGTGATTTTGAGTGCACTGAGTGAGTTTGCTGAAATGTGGCGCCGCTGCGTGTTTACTTCGAACGGAACGCCGTCGACTGAACGAATGCTTCGATGAACGAACCGGTTTCGTACTGCCTGTTACTGGCGCTGCGGAGGATGACGTCTGCCAATCCCTGATCGGTGAATCCGTAGGGCCGCCCCAAGCCATAGGAAATGAGCGACTCCGTAAAACCTCGGGCAAAGTCATCACCGCGTTCTGCCACGACATCGCGAAGTTCAACGTAGTCGGCAAACGGTTCTCCATCGGGTAGTTGGCCGCCCGGTTGGATGATGAATTCCTGTACCTTCTTTCGCTTGAGAAAATTCACCTTGGTGTAAATTTCTTCCGTCTCTCGCCACAATCCGGCGGCGTCGAAGTTCTCCAGCCCAAAGCCAATGGGATCAATTTTTTGATGGCAATTCATGCACTGTGGCTGCTCCTGGTGGGCGCGAGCGACTTCGCGGGCGGAGAGAATCTGTCCGTCCAACCGGCTGAGCATTGGTACGTTCGGGGGTGCCGGTGGCGGTGGATCATTGAGCAGATTGCGCAACACCCAAGCACCTCGCTCGACGGGCGAAGATCGTTGACCATCCGACCCCATCGCCAGCACCGCCGCGGTGCCGAGCAGCCCTCCGCGCCGCGATTCCTCGGGGACCGGAACCTTGCGAAACTCGTGGCCTTCGACGCCGGGGATGCCGTAGTAGGCGGCCAGCAAATCATTGATAACCACATAGTCCGCTTTCAGCAGCGATTGCAGCGGCAGCTTCTCATCAAGGAGCAGTTGAAAAGATTCAAAAATCTCCTCGCGGGCTGATTCGCGGGCGGCGTTGTCGAATGTTGGAAACTGCACACCATCAAACTGGAACATGCCCAGTCGCTCCATCTGTAGCCACTGGTCAACGAAACCGGTCACGAACGCGTCCGAGCGTGCGTCGGCCAGCAGTCGCGACGCCTGCGTCTGCAGCACACCGTCATCGAGCAGTTCGCCGCTCAGGCCCAGGCCCATCAGCTCGTCATCCGGCGGAGCACTCCAAAGAAGGTACGATAGGCGAACGGCTAACTCACGGCCTGTGAGGAGCGACGACGATTCGCCGCCAGACGATTCGATCATGTAAAGAAAGCTGGGCGAAGTCAGGATGATCGACAGGGGATCGATCAGCGCCTCGGTGAAACCTTTTCCTTGACTGCGGTTCTCGGCGTACCGCTGCATCAGTTTGCCGACGTAGCCCTCGTCGGGCTGCTCGCCTCGGAATGCTCGCCACGCAAAACGCTGCAAAACCTCGTGCGCGTACTGCTCGTCACTCCAATCATCTGACTGATTGAAAAGTATTTGTTTGGCCAGCACCTCACGTCGACCGTAGGGCTCGGGGCCGATCAGTTCCGCCCAGTCGACCCACAGCCCGGGCGGTGTGCCAATCCCATTGGCATGCATATCGATCGTCGCCTGGTTTTTGTCGGCGCGGTCCTGGTGGCTGCGTTGATGAATCACGATCTGATTTTTCTCACCCGGTCGATGCACGAATGAGAGTTCGACAATTTCAGGGTCGGTCAGCGGCGCGGTCACTTTTCTCCAACCCAACCGAGTTTGTCCCGTCGAATCGGACTGCGAAAACTCAAGGTAATGCAACCGCTCGCTCGCGTTGGGATAGGCGGCCGCGCGGACGCGGACGGTGTAGCGTCCCTCCTGATTTTCGCGGAGCATGGGCAGTTTGATCTTCGTATAACCGCCCTGCTTGATCGTCATGATCAGCGTGGCACCTGTCGCCGTCTCCGGCCGACTCAGGTAGTCCTCCATCAGCGGCAACCATTCAACGTGACGCTGCTTCTTCGCCGCATAATCGTCCAGAAATCCGAACTCCGAAGCTGCTTTTTCGGTTTGCGCGAAGTACGCTTCACCACGCCGCTTTTTATCCCGCATCTCCTCCGCGGCAGCGGCATAATGCGGCGTGTAGTACTCTTCGGGCTCGATGCGAATGGTCTTGGATTGCTGCTCCTTGCGAGGCAACAATGCCAGTTCGAGCGACCGCCTCGCCGCTGCAAGGTACTGCTCGATTTGGTCGCTGGACATGAACAGGGAAGCGCCCTGCGTATCAAATCCCGCCGACGCCTGGTCATCGGGCAGATTGGATACATCGGGCTGAACGCCAAGCAAATCCTCGATCGTGTTGGCATACTCGCGGCGGTTCAGACGACGCAGCGTGATCACGCCACCCGAATCGCTGAGAATCTTCCGCGCGACCACCATCTGTTCGGACAAGTCTCGAAGAAACGCCGTCTTTTCCTCGTCTGATATCGGCTCGCTATCCGCCGGAGGCATTTCGCCTGAATTGATCGCATTGAGAACCTTTGCCCATCGCTCGGCAGTGGCCATGTCGCTACTGATTTCCAGTGGCAACGATTCGAGATCAATCGTGCCCTCCTGTGTGTCGGAGTCGTGACAATCCAAGCAGTAGTTTTGAAATACGGCCTGATGTGCACCGGGCATGAGCGCTTGACGCGTCTGATCTTCAGCCGAGCATGTCTCGATGGCAATACACATCGAGATCGCTACGCACAGAATCAATCGGGTGTAAAAACAAACACGACTCATAGGATTCAACCAAAAGAACATAGAAACTCTATTCGAATGTCAGTTCGAGTAGTGGCCCAACGGCCTCGGGGTGAGCATCGCTCGCAAACGCATGGGTGAGGCCAGGCCGCTCACCTTCCACCTGGGTTGTCTCACGCACCAGAATCAGTGTCACCGATTGGCCAGGGTGCTTTTTCAGAAAATCAACAATCGTGCTGTTGGCAATTCCAAATGCGCCACGCTGCTGACTGCGAAGAACATCAAACGTCCCCAACAGGACACCGTCCTCGGGCGTGGGTGCCGCTTCCCAAGTGCAGTCGATGGGCCAGTCCGCCTTCTCGGGATTGAGCAATCCATAAAGTCCAAATCGATTCACGACCGGCAATCGCGACGCAAACCCACGCCGACTTGGAACCAGATTCAACCGCACCTTGGCCGAGTCGATTCGGCTGACATCGATCGTGGACAGATCAAAGGCAAAAAACGAGCGATGGTCCCACTTGCCGTTGTCCGTCTTCTTGACGGCCAGTATTTCTGGATCGAGAAACTTCTGACGTTTGTCATTACGAAGCACCGAAGTGGCTCTGCCGTCGGTGCCGATCCGCACAACATCGCCCACGACTTCCGGTGCCCGCGACCGTTGTTCCAGGTCAACGACGCTGACGGACTCCTCCTGCACCGTGACCGCCTTGTGCGGCTCAGTCAGCCTAATTTCATTTCCGGTTCTCCGATGGTGCACGGCAATCTCTCCTTCGAGCAACTCAAAGTCGGACCGCTGGGCGACCGTATCAACCTGCACGGCAAACCGCGTCCCGTAGTCAATTGCGTAACCGTCGGGAGTCGCGATCACGAAGCCAACCGCCGTATCGGGAACATCGATCACCGCCGCGCCTTCGACCAACTTCCCGCACATGGAAGAAATGAGTTCGAGTTCAGCGGGGGATTCCAGAACGACTTCGGCACCCGAATGAAATCGAATCGTTGCGATCCCCGATTTCAGTTTGAGAATCCCGGGCACGAGCTCTGAGCCGGGTGTTGTCGGTAGCGAACTCTCCCACGCGGCGAGTTCACTCGACACCAGCGTGGCGACAGGTTTTGGGCCCGACATCAGCGGCGTCCCAACAAAGGCCACGACGACTGACACAGCAATGCAGACAAGTCCGAGGATAAATAGCCTGGATCTCGCAGGGCGGACTGAAACGCCATCCTGCCCAGACATCTCCAACGCACTGGAGGCCAGGCCCTGCTGGACCGCTGGAAACTCATGCGACAGCATTGCATCGAGGGCCCGGGCGTGAATGAACGCAGCCCGTGCATCCACATCCGCCACGAGTCGCTCGGCCAGTCGTTGATGCTGCTGAGGTGACAGCTCACAATTCGCAGCCGCCTCGATCAACTCGATGAGATCGTCGTCGACCGGTGGGATTTGTTCAGACATTCGCTGCCCCCTCGGCGAGCCGGAGCTCGATACAGGCTCGAAGCGTTTTCCGAACTCGAAAGAGAACCTGCTTCAACGCGCCGACACTCCGCCCAATCTCCGCACTGACTTCCGCGAGTGACCGCTCACTTTCATAGTGCGCTTGCACAATTTCGCGGTCCTTGCCTGGCAGCTTCTCCACACAACTCCGCAGGGCACTGTGCCGCTGCTCAAAGTCCGACAACAGCGGCTCGGCTTCCCTGGCGAGCGTCTCGACGAGATCCGAAGAAAACCCCAGCCAATTCCCGTGTTTGGCTCTCTTCAAATGAGCGAGTGTCTGCAGATACGCGACCCGAAACGCCCAAGCCTTGAAGTTGGTGCCGACACGAAACTCACTGATCTTCTGCCACAGAATAACATTGGTTTCCTGCAAAATATCCTGCGCCTGATTGCGATCCGGCAGCAGAACGAGAATGTAGGCGAGCAGCGCAGCCTGATGCAGGCTGATCTGTCGAATCGTCTCCGCTGGTGTGTTCTGGTTCTCGCTCATTACGAACAAATATCCAAAATCACCCCGCGGTTAGGGTCAAAAATAAAAACGCGACTAATTTCCGACCCAAGTCTGCACGTTGGTTTTGCCCGCCTTCAGTTCCGCTTTTCGGCGTTTCAAATACTCGTGCGAAATTTCGGTGGCTTTGGCGCGATCGGCTTCGTCATAGTCCCAAAACTCCTGCACGATTGCCTCGCACTCAGGGAAGTGACTGCCGTCGTCTCCAACCCGCGTGCGAAGTTCGGCGAGCCGATTTTTGAGTTCTTTGACCAACTCTTGATTCTCCTGCTCGTCGATAACGTTGCGAGTTTCCTGGGGATCGTTCACCAGATCATAGAGTTCCCAACCCGCCGGTGTCTGGTAGCCACCGTCGTAGTTACAACCGTAGTAGTAAATCAGCTTGTGAGTTTTCGTCCGGACACCGAGATGCGCCGGATTGTCGTGGTGGGCCATGTGCATCCAATATCGATAGTAGGCCTCCTGCTTCCATCCCTCGGGCTCTTCGCCATCCTCGAGCAAGGATCGAAACGAATGCCCTTGGACCGACGCTGGGATCTCGGCACCAGCGAAATCAAGCATCGTGGGGCCATAGTCCACGTTTTCAATGATGGTGTCGAACTGTTGGCCGGCTGGGATCTGTTTGGGATAGCGAGCCAAAAACGGCATTCGCTGAGACTGCTCGTACATCCAACGCTTGTCCTGATAGTCGTGCTCGCCGAGCATGAAACCTTGATCGCCCGTGTAAATAATCAGCGTGTTGTCCATCTGGCCACTCTGCTCGAGATAGTCGAAGAGGCGGCCGAGGTTGTCGTCGATCCCCTTCACGCAGCGAAGGTACTTTTTCAGATAGGCGTTGTAGGCCAAACGCGTGTTTTCCTCATCGCTGTAGTCCGCGGGATCGAAGTCCACTGGGAACTCAGCCGGATACAGACTCGGCAGGTCACCGAGATACGATCGTCTGGGATTGCGACCGCCGATCGAAGTGCCGATGTGCGGAATCAATTCATCATCGGCACCGCGAGTCGCGAGGGAACCGAACTTGGGATCACGTTTCCAGAGCGTCTCAGGTTCTGGAATATTGACATCCCGTAGATACGACTCGTACCGCTCGGCGTTATCAAAGTAGTCATGGGGCGCTTTGTAGTGGTGCATCAAAAAGAATGGCTTGCTCTGATCCCGCCCCTCGGCCAGCCAATCGAGTGTCAAATCCGTGATCGCATCGGTGACGTGCTTGTCTTTGAAGTGGATGAGGTTCTTGCCCCAGGGCTTGTCACCGCGGACTCGAAAGTCGGGATTGTGATACTTGCCTTGTCCAGGCAGCACACAGTAGTAATCAAAATCCGCGGGTTCATCTTTCAAATGCCATTTCCCGATCATTGCCGTCTGATATCCGGCCTTCTTCATCTCGATCGCCAGCATCTGATCGCCCGGTGATACCCGCCCGCTCAAATCGAATGCGCCGTTGGTATGGTCGTACTGCCCCGTCAGAACACAGGCGCGGGATGGCGAGCAAATCGAGTTGGTGCAGAAGGCATTGGTGAACAACGCACCTTCACTGGCAAGACGATCGATATTCGGCGTTGGCGCGATCTCGGCTAAACGACCTTGGTATGCAGAGATCGCGTGCGCTGCATGATCGTCCGACATGATGTACAGAATGTTCGGTCGGTCAGCCGCACTGGCGAGGGTCCCAAACGCATACAGCGATAGGGTTGCCAACAGGGTCAATTTCAGCGAGATAGCGAAGCAAAATTTCATGAACACACTCTATCGGGGGAATCAATACGGAGGCGGTGAGACCAGGGGTGATGGGCGGTGACGCCATCATTCGAGTTCAAGCGATGAGCTCTTTGATGACTTCGCCACCAAATTGGCTGAGCTGTTTGTATCGGCCCGCGTGCAAATACGTCAGTTTGTTGTCATCGAGCCCAAGCAAGTTTAGCAGGGTGACATGCAAATCGCGAATCGGGTGCACGCATTCGACGGCGCTAGCCCCGAGTTCGTCGGTCGCACCGACCACACCAGGCTTGATACCGCCCCCAGCCATCAACATCGTCATGGCTTGGTTATTGTGGCCGCGCCCGAGTGAGTACACTCCACCGCGTTTATTGTTGTCGGGCGTACGACCAAATTCGCCTGTCCAGATGACAAGGGTATCCTCGAGCATTCCACGTTGCTTTAAGTCCCGAATCAGAGCCGCGACGGGCTTGTCGACACTTTTGATTCTCGAGGTATGCCCTCGCTCGAGATAGTCATGGCTGTCCCATCCCCCACTGAAAATCTGCACAAACCGCACCCCATTTTCGACGAGCCGTCGAGCCATCAAACACTGCCGACCGAAAACTTCCGTTTCCGGTTGATCGAGCCCATACAAATCCAGAGTGGCTTGCGACTCCTGTTTTAGGTCGACAACGTTGGGGACTTCGGTTTGCATTCGGAACGCGAGTTCATAGTTCTCCATCCGTGCTTGTAGACGCTGGTCGTCGCTACCGAGCGAGTTCAGATGCTGCTGGTTGAGTCTGGCCAGTTCATCGAGCGCTCGACGCTGATGTTCGCGAGACTTGAACGACTGTGGCTTCAAATCCAAGATGGGCGAACCCTCCGAACGCAAGCGAGTTCCCTGGTAATACGGGGGCAAAAACCCATTGCTCCAGTTTCCGGGGCCACCTTGAGGGAGCGCCAATTCAGTCATCACGACATAACCAGGAAGATTCTGGTTTTCGGTACCCAAGCCATAATTCACCCACGCCCCCATGGCAGGATCGCCCCCCAAGCGGCTGCCGGTGTTCATATGGAACAAGGCTTCGGGATGGTTGAGCGATTCAGCTTGACATCCTCGGTAGTTGCAGAGTTCGTCAGCAACGTAAGGATCGGAGAGATGCTTCCACTGATCGCACATTTCAATCCCATTATTGCCGGCCTTCTGAAACCCAAACGGGCTGCCAACAAAAAACTTGAACCCGGTTTCCTGCCCGGCCGACAACTTGGACTCCGTCTTGTGCAGTCGCGTCAACTCGGGCTTGGGGTCGAACGTGTCCATATGCCCCGGCCCGCCCTCCATGAACAACATGATGACATTCTTGGCTTTCGCCGGAAGCAACGGCTGTTTGGGAGCCAACGGCGATACACTGACACCCGATCTCGCCGAATCGTCGTCGGCTTGCAACAGCGAGCTCAATGCGACGGATCCGAGTGACGCACCGAGTCCGTAGAGAAAGTTCCGTCGAGCGGCGTTGTCATTGACTCTCATGGGTATACTCATTTTTCAGAATTGAAGGTGGGGGCAGTGCTTTGCAAGTCGTTCGTTTTCAAATGAGCCGAATGCCGTCAGGCATCGGGTAACGCGAGCCACCGGGCCGCTTACGCGACTCGGCTCGATAAGTGACGGGTTTACCGTAGTGGATCTTGTTAAAGATCCTGTTCTGGATGGATCTTTAACAAGATCCACTACGCCAGTTATTGATCCCGCGTTGCTAAGCGACTCGGCTCAATAAGCCGGATCTGGAGTGAGCCCGGCTTTAGTCGACATACATGAACTCGTTGCTATTGAAGAGCAGCAAACACATGTCCGCGAGCGCTCGCTGGCCGGGTGACACGTCACTGGGTTTCGTGTCGGGTTGGTAATTGGCAAACACCGGCAATATCTCTTGATACTGAAACGGCTCGCCCGAGAACTCTTCAACGAGCGACCGTGTGATCTGTTCGGGATACTCCGGCGGCTCGGGAGTGACACCTTGGTGGTAGGTTCGCATGTCGTTGACATACTTAGTCATCCACTGCATCTCTTGTGGAGATGCATGCCGACCTAATACCAATCGAAATGCTCGCTCGATTTGCTCCGGCAATGCATCCGCGTCCTGCTCGATTCTTAACGCCAATGCAATGCTGCGATCGACAATTAAATCGCTATTGAGCAATGTAAAGACTTGCGGGGTCACCGCAGCAGACTCGCGGACTTCACAGGACTCATTCGGGTTGGGTTGGTTGAATAATTCGGTGAAAGGATCCGCCTGACCACGGACATGGTACGCATAGACGGTTCTCCGATTCCGTTGACTTGGCTCAGGAGACGGCTGATAGGCAGGTGCCAATGAAAACTGGATCATCCGCGGTTGCAGTGCCACTTCCATGTTGATTTCAGGCATCACGGGTAAACCACCGTTGCAATGCACCAACTCGCCGGTTGCGGCGAGAACTCCGTCACGAATTTCCTCGGCGGTTAAACGGCGCCGTGGGAAATGCGACAACAATCGATCGTCTGGATCCACATCAGCAACTCGCTCGTCCGCCGGTTCGCATGCGCGTTGATACACATCGGACATCATGATCATGCGATGCAATCGCTTCATCGTCCAACCACCGTCAACAAAGTCGGCAGCGAGGTAGTCGAGCAGTTCGGGGTAGGACGGCTTCGCCCCCTTGGCACCGAGGTTGGTCGAATTGGCGGCCAGCCCAGTCCCAAAGTGGAATTGCCAGATACGATTCACGATTGCGCGTGTGGCCAACCCATTGTTCGGATTCGCAATCCACTGGGCCAACTCCAGTCGTCGTCCATCGACATCACTGGTGAGCAGGTAAGGGTCGTCCTTGGCCGGGTTGGTCGGCATCGCGACCGCGCTCATTACCCCCGGCAGGACCTTGTCGCCGAGCGCCGTCAGCGCTCCCCCAATGAGAATAAAGTTCTCCAGCTCGTTCTGCTTGTTTGGCTTGCGTGTGATGCGTAGATGCCGAGCACCATTCCATGCCAACGTGGCCGAATCGGCATTGAACACACTCTGGGCCATCGGTTGGTAGCGTTCGAGCCGTCGTTGCCAAATCCACTCATCCTGTTCTCGCACCTTCAGCTGCCCCTGCTCGACGTGGTCCAAGCCCACCGCTCGTGGCGGTTTCTCTTCATCCGGCAGATTTTTGCGTGCGTTTTCGTTTTTGTAGGGAAGGTCATGCTCTTCAAACCAAGCTCGCGCTGCGGTTTCGCGTTTCTCGATAAGCCGGTTTTTCTCCACGACTGCGAAGTCGAGCATCTTCTGTACGTGCTCCCGCCCTTCGGCGAAACCACTTTGATCCTCTTCGGCAAGCAGAGGAACGTTGCGTTCGGCCAAGTGCGTTGCTGAGAACGCGGAGTACATTCGGTAGTAATCTCGCGTGGGGATCGGATCAAATTTGTGATCGTGACATTTGCAGCATCGCATCGTGGTCGACAAAAACGCTTGACCGGTGATATTCAGCACGTCGTCCAAGTAAATTTGCCGAGCCTCCTCCGTCGCGATCATCGCATTGTCCCACGGTCCCATGCGCAGGAACCCCGTGGCCACAATCCATTCCGCTTCTTCGGGCGTGTAGTCTCCATCCAGCTGCGTTTGATGGACAATCTTTGGATCGTCGCCCTTCCGCGCCCGGACAGAGCGATCGGCGAGTTCATCCCCCGCCAATTGCTCAATGACAAACTCGTCGTAGGGTTTGTCTTTGTTGAATGAGCGGATCACATAGTCGCGATAACGCCACATATTCGAACGTTCATAATCATTCGACATCCCGCCGGTGTCCGCGTAGCGAGTGACGTCGAACCAGTGTCGCGCCCAATGCTCCCCATAGCGAGGACTCTCCAGCAGATCATCGATTAGCGACTTCCACGCCTGCTTGGGATCCTTCTTGTATGCAATCGTGAACGCATCGATCTCCTCCGGGCTGGGTGGCAACCCTGTCAAGTCGAACGTGGCGCGTCGGATCAAGGATCTGGGGCTGGCGACGCCTGATGCCGTCAGACCGTTCTCGTCGAGTCCACGGTTGATGAAGAAATCGATGGCCTCACCAGCCTGCACGTCGCTGGGCAGCAACTCTGATTTTGGTTTCACCTCCGCGTACGCCCACAGGTCCGCGGGTTGATAGCGACGATTCGTCCATTCGCCGGACGTGCCTCCACTCGTCGTGACAATCACGCCATCTTCGGTCGTCGTCTGCATGCTCTCTTCGCGGCGAAACTCGGCTTGCTTGGTCTCGTCCGGCCACGGTGCCCCTCGTTCGATCCACTGCCGAACCAGCGAGATTTGCTCTTCGCTGAGTCGATCATTCTCCTTGGGCGGCATCTCATAATCCTCCCAGGAGATGGCTGAGACGAGTGTCCCATCATCGGGATGTCCAGGGACGATTGCCGGCTCCTCCGATTCACCGCCATGCAGCAATGCCGCCCGTGTCAGCACGCTGAAATCGCCTTTCACGTCCTCCTGGTCACCACCATGGCAGCCGAGGCATTTGTCTTTCAATAGCGGCAAAACCTTGAGCGTAAAAAGCCGCTCGGTCGCTTCGTCTGCAGCAGCAGCATTCACGCCGCAGGCGCCAAGGAGGGAAGTTGCCATGACGGCCATCGAAATCGATTTAAAGTTCACCGGAATCTCCATCGCGATACAATTGCAAAATTTCATCAGCGGGCAGTGCACCCGAATACAACGCAAACTCGTCCATACTTCCATTGAGATTACGAAGCACGAACTGCGGGTCGGTTTGGTACATTGGATCACTCCAGTTGCAGATCGACGCAGGGCCGATACGGATCGATTCGACCAGCTTCTCATCCGGAATCGCTTCGCTACTGACCGGTTCACCATTGACGTAATGAGTGACCCGTGACTGATCCACGTCATAGGTCACCGCGAGCATGACCCAACGACCGCTCCATGACGCGTCCCAGATTTTCGGCGAATAAAATACTCGTTGAGCCAAGCTGTTTGGCTCCCCTTCGTCGGTGCCCGGTTGAGGGACTTTGACTGAAAAGAAGATTCTGCCGTCGTCCATTAATTGCCAGTGCGGTTCACGATCATCATGGCCATCGGTCAAGAAGAGTGAGTTGTACCAGCGATCGAGGCTATTGATTTTGACCCAACACATGAGCGTCAATCCACGGTGTTCACCGGGGACATTCACTCGCACGCGGCTGCCAACGCGGCTGAAATCCAACGCCGCGTCGCTCCGCCCCCAGCGGTCCATGGCTCGCGATGCAACAACGACCGTCCCATCGGAGGCGGGCTGTTCTGCGCCGTTGGCCAAATTCTGAATTTGGCGTGCTTGAGGGCGATCGGACTGAAATCGGTAGTAAGCAACCGCCCTTGGATCCGCACCCACTTTCGCTCGCGTGCCCGCCCAGTGCGTCAGCCGTTGCTGCTGCTGCTGTTGTCGCAGGTCGTCGAATTCCCTGGGCCCGATCGCTACGGCCGCCGTTGAGGAAGCATCGGTGACACCCCCGGAACTGGCCAGCCGACGGGACAAGCCCGCATCGATTCGCAGCGCGTCGCTATCGCGAGGCTGCAGTTCGACCTCGCCATCAACGACATGAACGTCTGCCCCATTGTCGTCAACGTCGACACTGAACTCCGTGCCCAGGTCAACGACATCACCGGACGACGTCTTGATCCGGAACCCTTGGGCCGGCTCCGGTACCCGGGCCCGGGCGCTGCCGCTCGTCATGGTGACTTGCATGGGTGAATCGATCGAGAATAAAGAATCTCCTTCGAGCACCATTTGAACGCCGCTAAATAGTTCGATGTGAATTCGCCCCGACTTCAGATGCAGCTCGCCTGTCGGCAGGAGGTCTCCCGCAGCGATCGAAGGTCCCGACCAGACGGCATCCTCAAGGCCACTGAGGACGGCAAACCCGCTTGCCGACGGCTCTCCCGAATCGGCGAGTGCACCGGCTCTCCCAAGCCCACCGGATGGCTCGATCGGCTGATTGAGAAAGACCGCCAGGAGGAGACTGGCAGCGATCGCCATGAGCGACCCAGATAGGATTTTGACCCAGCCGAAGCGGTCACGGCTCGGCTGCGGCATGGCTGCTTTGACTGCCGTGCCCAGCACGGACGCCGCCTCCCGACCGAGCATGATGTCGAGCTGCAAACGGCGGTAGTATTCCTGCCGAACCTGCGGGTCGACACTCAGCTCTGCCTCGATCCGCAACAAATCGGCTTCGTTGATGCTGCCATCGAGCAGCGAATCCATCAGTAACAGACGCTCTTCCCGGTTCATACCAAGCCCTCCTCGGCGCTACGTCGCCGCTCGATACAGTCCGCCAATGCGGTGCGAAGTCGGCATAGCGTGACTTTGATCCCGCCCACGGAACGACCCACGCGAGATGCGAGCTGAGCCAAGGTCTCGTCGCTGTTGTAGCGAGATAGCAGTAACTCGCGACTCTCTGTCTTGAGCTCCTGGAGACACTCCCGGAGTGCGATGTGGCGATCGAACAGATCGTCGTGCAGTTCGCCTACTTCGCTGGCGATCTGGTATTCCAATTCATCCGAAAACGTCAGCCGTGAGTCACGAGCCTGTTGCTTTCGGTAGTTCAACACCTCGTAGCGGGCGATCGCAGCGGCCCAGGCCCGGAAATTCGTCCCCGGCTCAAAGTCGCTGCGCTTCTGCCACAGTTTGGCATTGGTTTGCTGCACAACTTCGTCAATCGAGCGTTCTCCTGGCATCAACGCCCGCACCGTCATCACGATCGTGTTCTGGTTGCCCGTGAGCATCGCCACGAACTCCGTCTCATCGTTAGTTTGGTGGTTCGGTTTCATACCCTTATATTCCTGGGAAGGGTAAAAGGTTAACACTTAAAATCCGCGAAGATTTCTGATTTTCCTGTGAATTCCCCAGGACAGCGCAGGCCGAACCCTGAAATTCCCAGCAATTCAGGATGCCGAGATGTTTTTTTTGGAATCCCGTTCAACTTCCCTGCCGCCGGTAAGATATCGCTTGAGGCCCGCAATTGAGCGGTATTCGCGATTTTTGTGGGCACAGGGGCTGCCAGCCAGGCCGGCAACATTTTGACTCAGGAGGCTACTCAGCCCGATTGGATGGTGCCGGTAAAGCCTGTTTCATGAAGCCGAGATTCGAGGGTTCGCAACCATGCCTGCCGGCCTGAGTCAGATGACTGCAGTTCGATCGAGCGCAGCGGCTGCGTCTCGCGCCCCGCAGACGCCGGGGGATCTTCGGAAATCAAATCATCCGAGACCTCAATGCGGATCCAGATCGTATCCGCTGGCATGCTGGCCGCGAACCGATCAGCCCACTCGACGAGTGTCCAAGCGTTGGGGGTCTCCCACAACTCATCCAATCCGAGTTCCCACAGTTCGTCTTCGTCAACGACGCGGTATAGATCGAGATGATGAAGCTGCCTGGCGATGGTGGGATGATCGCCACGACCTGCGATCTCGTAGCTTTTCAGCAGCGTGAAGGTCGGGCTGGTCACCTCGGCAGGATCGATCCCCCAGGCTTGGGCGATCTCTTGGCTGAGCCGAGTTTTCCCGGCCCCCAAGGTCCCTACCAGACCGAAACACAGCGGTCGAAGTGGACTCGTGGGGGCACTTTTAAAATGAGCGTCCGTCGCGACCAAAGCGGTAGCCAATTGGGCAAGCTGCTCGATGCCGACGCATGATAAACGCACCGACTGAAACTAGGGAGTTTCGCTGCCAGCGGTCATGTTGTCCGAAGGAACTTCGGTAACACCGGTCATGTTGTCGCCGACGGCGGGGTCGACTTCAACAACTTCCTCGGTGCTGATGTCGACTTCTTCGTCACTACGTGGTGCTGGCGGAGGACAACCCAGCGTTGTGGTCAAAAGGGCGAGTGCGAAGATGCTGGAGATGATTTTGTGTGTCATGGGTTTCGTGCGTAATGGATCGGAGGGCGGTTTGGAAGGTTTCTTTGCAAACGTGCCGCGACAGAGGCTAACACCCACGAAGCAACGTCTGCACTTGAGTGTAAGATTAACAAAATCATCAAATTTTGCACCCTCTCTCACCGTTTTTTTTTGGGAGGTTGGCACTGGGCATCTTGTCGCACGCGAGGCGGTAAAATCGGCGTGGTGGGCACAATCGACATCGAGGCCGCGCCACGACCATGAAAACATGCAGTGTGTCTCGACTACGGGTGAGGGTGTCGACGATAGCTCGATCATACGCCACGCATTCTTTCGGGCCAGGGATTATGAATCGACGATTTCTTTCACAGCGACATTTTCCGCGACTGCTCACCGCTATTTTTGTCTTGACAACCGGGTCCATTGCGGGCGCTCAAGACTATGACGAACTGTTTGCCCAAACTGACGATGAAAGCTTTGCTTTTTTTGATCAGGTTGGCACCGCTGAACAAAACGTTTTGCCGGACGCTGTCGAAGCCCCGACTCCCTCCCCGCTAGACTTTGAATCGCTACCCGCCCCCACCCGCGCCGAAACTCGTGAAACCTCACGATCCCAACGGCCGGTCAACAGCGACCTTGAGAGTCCGTCCGACCTGCGACTGACCAATCAATCCGGATCTCAAGCCGAACGCCGGCAATCCAAAGCGATGCAGATTCGCCAGGCGCGGGCACTCGCCGAAATGCGTGCTCGCGATGCCCGTTTGGAAGCCGAGCGGTGGGGACTCCTGCCCTCCCTGCGCCCGTCGTGGCCCTCCAACTTGATGACGACCAGCCGCTATCCCGCCACCACCACCTACTACGTCCCCGTCTACATCCGAGGACGGTAGCGACGTCGGCACCAATGTGGACTCCACACACTTGGCGACGGTCGTGACGCTGGAAGCAACGCGTTTTATTGGTCTGGACCTGCGTTTCACCGATCCAGTAACTGAGGGTGAGATCTGTCCGTGTCGCGAATTGCTGCACGCCGTTTGGACAGCTACGCCTCGCCAGCTCTGGAGTACCGTTCAAGGTGCCACGCATTCAAGATCGTCGTCGATTTCTGATCGAAATTTCGCTTTCGGTATCGACGACTACCATCGCAGGCTGCGGTTCGATTCTCCATCCCGAACGCGTCGGCCAGCCACGAACAGGTCCCATTGACTGGAAGATCGCGGCCATCGACGGCATCGGTTTGATGCTATTTGTCGTCCCAGGCGTGATCGCCTTTGCCGTTGATTTTTACAACGGTACGATCTTCCTACCCGCTCACAACTACGGCGACTTTGACGCGGATCGCGATGACGAACTGCTCGCGATCGAAGTCGCGAAAAACGATCTGTCCCAAGAGACGGTCGAAAAGGTTGTGTCCGAACATACCGAGCAACCCATCGCACTCGGACCTGGAAAATATCACTTCAAACCGCTCCCCGCGATCGAACAGTTTTGGGGTCTCGCCAGCCGGATGCGAACCTCGCTGAGCTAAGGATACCAGGAACAATAAGTGACGGGTTTACCGTAGTGGATCTTGTTAAAGATCCTGTTCTGGATGGATCTTTAACAGACGCAACCGACATTAGGTGGCTTTGCTGCGGGCGACTTTTTTGGGTGGTGCAAAAGTTTTTAGCCGGGGGTCTCTGGAGGCCCTGGTTTGACTGTCGAGGAGTCGCAGGCTCTACATGAACCGTCGTCCTAGTCGCCTATTGCCCCTGTTTTTCCTAGTTAATGGCCAATTGGAGCGAATTCTTTCGCTGGCGGCGCATTGCCACCGCTCGAAGCAGATTCCAACCGGCCAGCTTCAGTAGGATCGAAAGCTTCACCGCATTGTGGCCGCGAACGCGGAGCCGACCCAAGCCCATCATTCGCTTGAGGCAACCGTTGGTCCCTTCGATACCCGACCGCCAACGGTAGCGATCGCGGAACTCGTCGCTCTGCTCGTGGCGACGACGCGCGTCGGCTCGAACCGCACTGCCGGTAAATTGAATGCGGCCGGTCGGCTGCTCGGTGTCCCGATTGCGTTGAACGCGGCAGTGTGCAAGCAGCGGGCAGTGCTGGCACTTCTCGGGATCCATCTGTGCGAAAGTGTAGTCGCCTTTGGCGTTGTAGTTGGTCGACTCGGGAGCGTGACCAGCCGGGCAAGACTCCAGTTCACCGGCGCAGTTGGCCATCTCGCTGAGCAACGCGTGATCAATAACTGGCGTAGTGGATCTTGTTAAAGATCCATCCAGAACAGGATCTTTAACAAGATCCACTACGGTAAACCCGTCACTTATTGTTCCTGGTATTCTAAGCACATGGGTGGAATCGAGACGCTGCTTTTTGACTTTGACTTCCATGCTTTGCAGCAGGGTGTCGGTAACGCCTGCGAAGATCTCCTCACTGATCTTCTCGTTGCTTTGCATTCGAGCGATGTAGCGTTCAATGGTTCGCTGAGTGACTTCGGTGCTTGGCTCCAAGTTCAGTGCGTACTGGATGTCGGTTCGGAACAGCAGTGCTTCGTGGGCCTGGGGGACAGTCCAACCTTGAAAGTCACGGATCCAAAGGAGCGCGATGATCGCGTGCAACTCAAAGGTTGGTCGTCCTTGATCGTCACTGAGATGCTCACCGACGAGGCCGATGGGCATCTGCTCCAAGAGCACGTCGCGAAGGAGGCCCTGCCATCCGTTGTCAATCATCTTTCGCCCCATGGGGCCGATGACGCCCTCGAACGGGTCGAAAAGTCTTTGCTGCGTAGGTAGTTCGATGGTTTTCACTGACTAACCGACCACTCGAAGAAAAAAGCTAAATCCAGACAGCAAAAGGTAACGCATCTCGCCCACGAAAGAAGCCGGTAGCATGAGACTTTTGTCGGGCGCGTCTTAACAAGATCCACTACGCCAGTTATTGATTGATGGTCGAGCTTCGCTTCGGCAAGCCGTTACATCACTCCAATCACTGGTTCGACGCGAATGACGATTGACTCCAGTCGCCCGTCCACCACAGACACTACGAATGAAGTTCTGCGTTCAGCACTTCAGCCAGTCGGGTGACCTGCTCGATCTCGTTGTATGCCTGCAGCGAAATTCGTAGCAACCACGAACCGGAGACGAGTCCAGGAAAGACCGGCAATTCAAAGCGGTGCCGTTCATGCAGCCGACCTTGCAGGGACGCCCACTGAGCGTGCGAACGTCCATCGGTATCCGGCAAGGGTACCGTGACGAGACTGCCCATCATCGCAACAGGAACAGGTGCGTCGATCTCGAGCGTTTCGACTAACACGTCTCGCGCCGCAATTGCCTTGGCATGGTTGGCATGCATCAACCCCCTGATGCCGCCCGAAAACAACGAGCCGAGAAACTCAATCGCACTCGGCATTGCGAGCAGCGGCGATGGATCGTAGGTACCGGTCCAGTCGAACTCGGCAAGGAAACGAGAGCGATCCGATTGCGGACGATTGGCGGCATGACTGATCACGGTGGGGCGGACCTCATCCTGCCACTGCGGTGCAACCCACAGAAGCCCTGAAACCTTCGGGCCACACAACCACTTGTGATGGTTGGCGGTGTAGTAGTCGGCGTTGAGTGCGTTGAGGTTCAGCGGCAGCATGCCCGGTCCATGGGCACCATCGACGAGCACGCGAACGCCCCTCCGGTGAGCCAGCTCGACGATCGCCGCGATCGGGAACACGATCCCCGTTGGGCTGGTCACATGATCGATCAAAATCAACCGTGTCCGATCACCGATCTGATGCTCGATCGCATCCATCACCGCATCAGGACTGGACAGGGGAAAGGGAACCTCGGCGACCCGCACTACCGCCCCACTCCGCTGCGCCACATATTCCGCTGCATTGATGCAGGCGTTGTAGCCATGATTGGTCACAAGAATTTCGTCGCCCGCTTGCAGGGGCAGGGATCGCAATACGGCGTTGACCCCTTCGGTCGCATTGCGAACGAAGGCCACATCGCTAGGGTCCGCCCCCACCAACTCCGACACGATCCGACGAACGTGATCCAGCTTTGGATTCAAACTTCGCTCAGGAGCCAAGAATTCAATCGGATCCCACTCCAACTCGTCTTGGAACGTGCGCTGGGCCGCCATCACCACGCGGGGCGTCGCCCCAAATGAGCCGTGGTTGAGAAAATCCAAGTTCGGATCGAGTTGCCAATGTTCGCGAAGGTTCACTCGGCAACCTCGCCGACGGTGCCGCGAAGAGTTTTACGGTTACTCACCGCCGCGGGGGGGATCGATGGGGGCAAATCAACCGTCACGATCGCTGGGAAGGAGAGATTGGGGTCACCACGCTCGATCAAGGTGCTGGCGACATCTCCGACGGTGCGTTCGACTAGCGATTCGTGCAAAGTTTGCCCCCCGCTGACGATCTTGATCGGTTGATCCAGATCGATAAACCGATCGTCGAGCCGCACACTGACACGTTCAACACCTGTTGCGATCAGCGAAATGGTTTGCCCATCCACGTCGGCGATGATCTCGCTGCGTGGCTTGCAATTCGCTTCGTCGACAGCCAACCAATACGATTCGCGATGGGTTACGTCGTCTTGCACCCACACGATTCGATCGGGCGTGGGATTGCGCACATGTTCGGCCATCCAATCGATTGCGACGGCATCCTCACGATCCATCCAGTGCCCTTTGTCGGGATAGATTTTGACAAAGTGCTGATACCCGCCGGCATCGCTGGCATGGAGTTCATCAAGCTTCACCTCCCACTCTCTGGCGATTTTGTTGCGATCGTATGCTGCGTCCTTGCCGCCGACCTGCAGCGCAAAAGGAACATTGCGCAGCCCCAGTGCAGACGTTTCATTGGGGTGCCCCGCCATCATGGCCGCAGCGGCCCACGTGTCGGACATGCGTGGGGCGAGTTGATACACCCCGTCACCACCGGCCGAGTACCCCATCACGTAAACGCGATTCCAATTCACTCCCTCGATCGCAACCATGTCCTCGATCAACCGGCGAAACATGTCGTCGATATGCCCCTGATGCCATAGGTTCCAGGTATTGGTCGGCGCACGAGGGGCAACATAAATGCCCTGCTTGAGCGAATACAGATTCTTTTGATTCTGCCATTGGCTGTCGTTCACCGCCGCGGGCGCGCCGCCACCACCGTGCAGCGAAATGTAGAGACTCCATCCGTCGGCGGGTTTGTTGCCAAACCGCTTGAATGAAAATGGCATCTCGAGTGCCTCGAGGCGAATCACGCCTGACTCCAATTCCTGCCCTCGTTCAGTGCGGAGCTGAGCAAGCTGTTTCTCAGCAAGAATTTTGCGAGCGGCGATCGCATCGGACTTCGTCAGTGGGACCTTGGCGAAATCCTGCTTGGTTAGCAACGCGAGATCCGAATTCGCACTCAGCCAATCCCGTGTTTGCTCGACTGCGTGGTGGGAGGCTTTCGCACTGACCGTGTGTCGACGGAGACTCACGTACCGCTGCGTCACGTCCACCGCCGGAATCGACTTGATGGTCGGATCCCATACACACGGAAACGAGAGCGGCGTATTCCGAAAGCTAGTTGCATAGATTGCCGAGGCCGGGTTGTCCATGCTCGCTGCGGCGGCGCGACCGATGAACCAGCCATCATTGAGACGGTCGCCCGTCGGTTCAGCCGCGCCGGTAAAATGCCAGCCACCATCCCATATCTCGACCCAGGAGTGATTGCCGCTGCCGTCACTCCACAACGGCGTGCCGACGAAACGCGCGGGCACGCCAACGGCGCGACAGGCGTCGATCAACAGAACGGACAGACCGGTACATGATGCCGTCGTGCCCGCGATCGACTCGTAGGGACTTTGGTCGGCTTTGCGACGCTTTGTGGAATACCGCACGTTCAGGATCCCAAAGATATTTTGATTCAGGATTGCGGCGACCTCGCTCGGCGTTGTCGCCTTCTCAACGAGCGGCAAAAAACGCTTGCGAAAGTCGGCACGCCAATTGTCCCGTCGCTCGTTAATGCTCGCATACGGCAACACATCGTTGTAGAAGATCGGCAGCGGCACCGACTTTGCCCACCCGTCGGATGCGCGTGACTGGTAGGCGAGATCCACATTCTCGAGCAAAAATGCTGCCGAGAGAGTTCGCAGGTCGCGTTCAGGCATGTGTTCAATCAAGAACTCCATGCCGCCACGCTGATCCGCGGGGACGTCGGCGAGCGCCTTGTCGATCTCACTCCGGTTATCGCCCGCTGCTGCCAATCGCGACGCCGTCACGTCCGGTGTGGTGGCTCGAGCGAACGTGCACATTAAAAGCGAACAGCTCAGACTCAATAGCAGCATGCAGCTCAACGAAGACGTCCACGGCATTTTGCCCCCGCCTCGAATCGCCGCACATTGCGAATCACACATATTTCTCTGCTTTTCCATGACTTTGAGTCGATCGTCTATCATCGGTGGCACCCTCACGTTGTGAACTCCGGACGTTTTTCGATGCAATCAGTCGGCTGCGGAGGCCATCATGCATTCCAGAATCATTCTACTCTTTCTGCTAGCGAGCTGGCACGGCTCGGCCTTGTCACACGCCGAAGAGACACCCCATCGCGGCACCGATCATGCGGCAATTCCTGAACCCGACGTGCTATCGACGGGCTGGAAGATCGAACTCGTTGCTGCTGAGCCGGCACTGGTCACGCCGACCGATTGTTGCCTCGACGCGTCGGGCCGGTTGTTGGTCATCGAGTGCCACACGCACTTTCCACCTGCAGGGTATCCGGGCCCGAAAACGGATCGGGTGTATCGCTTCGATGTCTCCGACGATTCGCCGACCCTCAGTCACCAACAACTGTTCTATGCAGGTGGACGGGCCACGATGGCGATCGCTGATCTCGGCGAAGGCTGGATCGGACTGCTAACGCGAGACGAATTGCGGCGTGTGCGAGACAGTGATGGAGACGGTCTCGCCGATCAGGTCGAAACACTACTACGCCTCAATACGAAGGCAAACTATCCGCATAACGGATTGTCGAGTCTTGCCGTCGGCCCCGATGGCTGGCTGACGATTGGGCGGGGCGAAAACTTTGGCGAGCCCTATGAACTCGTTGGCTCAGACGGTTCAAAACAAGTGGGCGGCGGCGAGGGCGGGGACCTGTTCCGATGCCGGCTCGACGGTTCTCACGTGCAACGACTGGCAACTGGCTTCTGGAATCCTTTCGGTTCGTGCTATGACCCTGCCGGCCGGCTGTGGGTTGTCGACAACGACCCTGACTCGATGCCACCGAACCGCTTGCTGCACGTCGTTCCCACCGCCGATTTCGGATTCCAATTTCGTTTGGGTCGAGCCGGCACCCATCCGCTGCAGGCTTGGAACGGCGAGCTTCCGGGAACGCTTCCCATGGCGGCGGCTGTCGGCGAGGCGGCCTGTGACGTTTTAGTCCATGGCAAGTACCTGTGGGTGACGAGCTGGGGCGACAATCGAATCGAGCGTTATGAAATGCACCCACTTGGCGCCACGCTGACGGGACGCACCGAAGTCATCGTTCAGGGGAACGCGAACTTTCGCCCGGTGGGCATGGTGGTTGCCCCCGATGGCAGTCTCTACGTGACCGACTGGGTCGACCGTAGCTACCCTGTCCATGGCAAGGGGCGTCTATGGCGACTTTCACACGATGATGGTCAAGCGGCCACGGCAGGGGCAACCAACGCAGATTCGTTTCCTGCGCTCAGCAGCGACGAAGAGACTGCCGCACGACTCCGCAGCGAAGAATCCATGGAAATCGATGAGCGGATCGAGGCACTCGGCAGCGAGGATGCATTCACGCGGCAAGCCGCGATCGCCGGGCTGATCCAATCGAACCAGCTCAACCAAATCAACCATCAGGTCAACCTCTCACCAACGCAAGCGGTGGGTGTGCTCGCGGCGTGGCGATGGGTATCGTTGGCCTCATCCGGCGACACGGTCGCTGATCAAGAACTCAACGATTGGATGGCGTGGGGACTCAGACAAGCAAGCGACGAGGTCGTGATCGCCGCGATTCGTTACGCAGCCGAGGCAGGCGCTCAACAGCACCTACCCGCGATCGAATCGCTGCTCTCACGCACCGAACTCTCGCCCCAAGTGTTCACTGCCGCAATCGCCGCGATCGCCTACCTCGAAACGGGATCTGCTGCGAGATCGATCCGTGACCCGGCCACGGAACAAAGGCTGATCGAAATCATTGCGGCCCCAGACCGCTCCCCCATGACGCGCGCATTTGCAGTCCACGCGATCTCCGAACTGGCGACCAAGCCGACCGCCACGCAGCTCGCTCAGTGGACGATGGAACTGAACTCGCGAGAGTTCGCATTGGAAGTCGTACGCTTGCTAACCGCACGGCAAACCACCGAAGCAGGCAATGCACTGGCCGACCTGGCCGCCACCGACACTCTCGACGACCAAACCCGCGCGGATGCTCTGGCTGGACTCGCTCGCAATGCGGGATCACATGCTGCGATCATCAATAAACTATCCTTGCCCCGCCAATCCGACACGCTACGCACCGAAGCCAGCCGGATTTTAAACCGGCCGAGCGAGCCACGGAATCAACCTGAAAAGATTCCTGGCAAAGAGGATTTCAAACAGTGGGAAGAACTGGTGGGGCACGGGGGTGACCCCGATGCCGGCAGGAGAGTCTTCATGCGCAAGACATGCATTCACTGCCACGCCCACAGCGGACGGGGCGCACGCACGGGCCCTGATCTGTCCACACTCGCCGGTCAAATGACCAGTCGCCGCGTGATCGAGTCGATTTTGACACCGAGCCGAGAGATCGGCCCCCTGTATGTTCCCTGGAGAATTCTCACCGTCGATGGCAAGGTCCTGACCGGCTTGAAATTGCACTCCCCAGGGAGTGGCACTGCGATGCGCTACCAAGGTGCTGACGGCAACACCTTCGACGTTCGACTCGAGGACATCGAGCATCAGGAACCCGTCGAACAATCGATCATGCCGGCCGGGCTTGAGCAAGCGATGTCGCTAGAAGAGTTTCGCGATCTGGTCGCGTTTCTGACCGGAGAGGAGTGATGGGGAGCGCACGCTTTCGGCTTCGCCTGGAGCGGAAATGCCATCCACAGGCGGCCCCCAAGCCCACATCGTTAGCGGCCGCGAATGAATCGACCGAGTCGCGATGGTCGCCTGAGTGTGGATCCCACTACGTGGACAAGCGAACTCGATCGCCGATGCTTGCGAGCAGCTGCTCACACAAATCCGTGGCGAGCTTTGCAACGGCAATGTCCCCCATCGCTGAATCCGCCACGGCAACCGATTTCACGGCAAACTCGATGCTCGCGGCGTCATGCTCCATGAGTTGACAGGCACCGGTTACCAGACGCTGCACACAACCACGGCCACCGGAGATGTCGCCATCGTAGTCGAGATAGCGGACGCGATGATCGAGCAACCGTCGCGATTGCCCCCCGCCCGCCGACGGCCCGCCGATTGACGTCGACCAGGTCACCAGCGGTCCGTTCACGCTGTCATTGGCGGAGAAGAACCAATCCAGATGATCACGGCGACCGTCGCTAGAACATCCACCTTCGACAAAGCGGTGCAGCGAAACGGTGAACCGATTACTCACGACATGGGCGGCAATTGATGCCCCATTTTGTCGCGTTTGGTTTCGAGGTAGCGCTGATTATGCTTGTTCACCGTCGACACGATCGGGACTTGGTCGACCACCTTCAAATCGAATCCACGAAGATTGAAAGCTTTGGTTTTCTTGGGGTTGTTGGTCAACAATCGGACCTCAGAAAGCCCCAGATCCTTGAGAATTTGCAGCCCGATGCCATAATCTCGCATGTCCGCTTTGAACCCGAGTGCGTGGTTGGCTTCCACGGTATCCAAGCCATTGTCTTGAAGTGCGTAGGCACGAATCTTTTGCGCCAGCCCGATGCCGCGTCCCTCTTGCGGCAGATACACGAGCACGCCGCGGCCCTCCTTGCTGATCATCTCCAAGGCCATGTGCAGCTGATCTCCGCAATCGCAGCGTAGTGATGCGACAACGTCACCGGTGAAACAACTGCTATGCATCCGCACCAAGGGTGGTGGGCCGGGGGCACTCAAGTCCCCGAAGACCAGAGCGATCGGCTCTTGCGCCTCGTACTCCACCTCGTAAACGATGATGCTAAATTCACCGTAGTGGGTTGGCAGGGTGGATGTCGCCGCGCGAGTGATCAGTTTCTCACTGACGCGTCGGTGCGCGATCAGATGCTCAATGCTGATAATTTTCAGATGATGTTCAGCAGCGAGTTTGGCCAAGTCGGCTCGCGACGCCCGATCGCCCGATTCGTTGAGGATCTCGCACAGCACCCCCACCGGTTGCAGGCCCGCCATCCGTGCCAAATCCACCGCCGCCTCGGTGTGCCCAGCGCGACGAAGCACACCGCCTTCCATCGCCAACAAGGGGAAGACGTGCCCTGGGCGAACGAAGTCGTCAACCTTGACGTCGGAGTCGGCCAGCCGACGGATGGTCGCGCTGCGTTCGGCCGCCGTGATGCCCGTCCGCGCCGTCGCAATGTCAATCGGCGTCAAAAACGCAGTCTGCAGAGGGGCATTGTTCTGTGCCACGACGGGATTCAGCTCCAGCCGTTTGCAGAGATCGGGCAGCAGCGGGGCACACAACTGACCGCGCCCCCCAAGAATAAAATTAATTGTCTCGACGCTGGCCTTTTCGGCTGCACAGATGAAATCACCCTCATTTTCCCGGTCTTCCGCGTCGATCACGATGATCACCTCGCCGCGGGCGATCGCGTCGACGGCCTCAGGAATGGTATTGAGTTCGATGGAAGTGGTCATGAGAGCCATTTTCTTCTGTGGGGAATCGATCGGTACGCCGGTATCCCAACATGATGGACCGCGAAGCCCACTCTGAGAAGTCCCGATAGTCGGGCGACATTGGCTTACGTAATAATATCGCGGCGATTTTGGACATAATCCCACAGCACGAAGCGATCGAGATCCTGGCCGCTGGTGAAAAACACACGCCCGCGAGTGGACTGTGCCATGCGGTAGGCAAATCGAATGTCCTCCTCGCTCTGGGACCAGCTCGGCACCAAGAAAATATTGATCGTGATGCCTTCCTTTTGACACAATGCCGCCTCCCGCATGGTGGCCGCCTCCGTGCTTGGGTCGGGCGGGTAGAGCATGTACAGGGTTTCGCCCTCGAAGTGAGCGGTCGGCAAGCCATCGGTGATCAAGACGATTTGACGATTGGGCGTGTCGCAGTTGACGAGATTTTGCCGGGCGATCTGCAACGCGTGCTGGATATTGGTGAAGTGCGGATGAATCTGATGTTCGCTAATATCAGGATTACTCATATCGCATTTCAATCGCACCCAAGGGTCATGGATCGTGACTTGCTTGGGCATGCACTCGATGATCTCACCGGGTGAGCGCAGTTTGGCAAACGTATACATCTCGATGAACCGCAGGAAATCACCTGGGTACTCGCTATTGATCAATCCTTGCAGTGCCAATGCCATGCGTTTGACGTTGATGTACTGGCCGTCATGACGCATCGATCCGCTCATGTCCATGATCACGGCGGTCGCACACTTGGGGTGATTGCGTGTTTTGTGGACGACAATATCGTCGCTGTGCAGCCGCAGCGGTCGCTGATCCTGTTGTCGGATCAAGGCGTTGATTACCGTTTGCGGTAAATCCAAGTTGGCGACGCTATCGCCAAATTCGTACGCTTTGGTCTGCTGCAGTTCGACGGCTCCTTCGCCAACGACATCGCCCTCGTGACGCCCACTGCGTGATGGTGCGAGTTCGCTGAAAATGCGTTTAAGCAATCGGCCTTGAAAAATCTTGTAAGCCTGCGGTGTCAACCGGAATCCGCTGCCGTCGGCGTTTCGTTCGAGCCCCTGTTGCTCGGCTTGCTCTCGCAACAACTTCTCGACTTGGTGACGCATCTCTTCGAGCTGTTCCATGTCTCCGGGCTGAGCGAATTCGGATAGCATTTCCATATCGATGATGCCGATCTGTGCCGTTTTTTCGGCCTCATCCAGCTGGGCGAGCAGCTCATCAATCTTCTCTAGCTCCTCCTTGATTTCGAGTGCTTTGGGCACCGTCATCGACTCTTTGCCCGTGAACTCATACTTGCTCGCGAGCTCTTCGATGTTGTGTTTGTCGGCCATCGCCGCCCCGGTAGCGAGCAGGTTGCGGGCGAGGTCGCTGTTGTCGTCGCCGGCCTCATACCACAGTCTTTCGATCAAGAAAGGCTGTTCTTGATTGAGGGCGATACGAAATAATTTCTCCATTCTCGCCGGCGGACGCACTCGCTCGGCAGCTTGCAGGAACGCCTTACGCGCTTTTTTCTGGACCCGCCGGGCTTCGTAGGTTTCGAGGATCTTCCGCTTGCGTTCTTCCAACAGCGCACGCAGGAAGTCGATACTCGGCCCCAGTCCCGCGATCTGGGAGGGGTCGAGCCGGACGGCGTTGGCCAGTTCGTCATCGCTGAGCTGCCGGAAGTTTCCGTACATCAGCGCCTGCTCAAATGCGGGCGTCACCAAATCCGGTGGCGGTTGGCTCGGCGGTGGAAACGCGACGGGGTCGTATTTCTGATAGGCGTGAATCACGCCGCCAATTCGCGGGGAGGCCATGAGCAATATCCGTTGGTAGCGTGGGGCCGGCGTCGGGTAGCTGGGGACCCCTTGTCCCGAGCGACTACTTCCATGCCCGGATTCGTATCGAACAAATCCGGGGGCATGTGTTCATTGCCGTATCAAATCGGCGATGAATACCTATCGAGGAACCGATATTTCTCACCCTCCACAACACGTTGGTGTGCGGATTTCCGATGAGTGCACAGCGACACGACTGGCCTGCTCGGACAGGACGATGGCCCCATCCCCACTCATGGTGCCGGTTTGACCGCGATTTGGCGATAGGCCACATGGGTGGTTTCATCATGCCCTTGAACGATGAGGGTTCCCGGTTCGACGCGAGTACCACGACGGGGGTTTTCATCGGCAGCGCGGTCGTCGACCACATCAGTGACCTGGACGCCGTTGACCCAGGTTGCAAAATGCGGCCCGTCCGCTTTGAGCAAGATTGAATTCCAACGACCGGGCTCGCCCGCAACAATCCTCGCGTCCTGGCGACGAAAGATGCCGCCCGGCCCACAATCGGCGGGCTGGAACGGATCGTCATCGACGATTGCGTTGTTGACCTGACACTCGTATCCCATCATCACGTCGCCGGGAATCGCACGGAAGAACAGCCCCGAATTGGACTCGGGGTCGTCCATCTTGTAGTCCGCTAGAAGTGTGAAATCGCCGTAGCTGTCCTGGGATTCGAGCTGTTGTTTCCCGCCGTCGATAATCAATTCTTGATCGTCGTTGACGCTGATCTCGCCAGGCATGTCGTCGTATCGCTTCCATTTCGAGAGCTCTGCATCGAGCAAATTCTCGAGCCCCAGGGGACGCAGGCGAATATTGCGGAAACGAACCGCTCCACTGCGAAACTGCAGTCCGATATGGCCGGTTCGCGGTGAGCCAGCGTCCTCACTCTCGCACATCAGCGTCTCGTCAATCTTAATCGTCAGTGAGGCTCCGTCGCAGACGAGGTTCATCGTATGCCACTGTTCAGCCGCACCCTCATAGCCATCACACTTCATTCGATCGACGACACTGCCGGTCGGGAATGGATTGTCGGCCGGTGCGATGTTGATCTCAAAGCAGTCCGTTTTAGGGTCGGTGGGGTCCAGCACGCTGCGTAGGAAGACGCCGGAGTTGGTCTCGGCTTCACTTTGGAACTCAAGCTCGAGTTCGAAATCAGACCATTGAGTCGAAGTGCTCAGGAGACATTGCTCGCCGCGATCGGCTGTCAGGGCGCCGTCTTCGACCCGCCAGTTGGCTTTGCCGGCAATCATCCAGCCGAACAGGGTGTGGCCATCGAACAACCGGATCCAACCCTCAGTGGTTTGCTCGATCGGCAATCGTGCACCCAGCAAATCGTCCGCACTCGCTTCATAAATTTCCGCCTCAAACGCTCCATCCGCCGCCTCGGCGTCCACGCCGCTCGCCGCAACGTCGGATGCAGCACCGGAAGAATCGCTAGGAGGCGTGACGGAATCCGGCTTTCTCGAACAACCACCCCATGCGACGAGTAACGCAATCACGATGAAACGAACAAATCCAGTGAAATAGCGATGAAAGTTCATGGGTACCTGCTGAAAGCCGATTGGACAAAGGATGTGACTGTTCCACACGCCACTCCCCAAGAATACCGAACAAGCTGACCATTCCGCTGCTTGGATCCATCGTGCTCATGACGATTCAAGTCGGTGGGAATGTTTAGAAAAAACAGCGAATCGCGGCGGACGAATCTTTGATTGTAACAGAAACGCCCTTCCTCGCTTCGCTCGAGAGTGCAAAAATCGATCCTGTCACAGGCTGAAGTCATACGGCTCCGTTCGGAAAGGCGGTCACCATGGCTCGGAGAGACACAGCGACCCAATGCCGGTATATTGTCGATCCGCTCGCAATAACCAGCCCAGAATTGACGGGTTTACCGTAGTGGATCTTGGTAAAGATCCTGTTATGGATGGTTCTTTAACAAGATCCACTACGCCAGTTATTGATCCCGCGTTGCTAACCAGCCAAGAATTGACGGCAGAGTTGATGGCACGGCAGAACGCGGTGCTGCTAGCGACCGATCACACCGACCATCTCCACCTCTCGATTGGACGACATGAGTTCCGCCTTAAAAAAACGATTTGCAATCATCGCCGGCGCGAGGCCGAATTTCATGAAGGTTGCGCCGATCCTGCGTGAACTCGATACACGCGGCGACGCGGTCACGACCTTGATTCATACCGGCCAGCACTACGATCGCAACCTGTCAGCGGTATTTTTTGAAGACCTAGGGATTCGCGCTCCCGATGTATCGCTCGGCGTCGGGTCGGGTTCCCATGCTCAGCAGACTGCTGATGTGATGGTCGCAATTGAAAACCTGATCGTGCAGGCTCGAATAGAGGAGCAGCCATTTGATCGTTTCGTCGTTGTGGGCGATGTCAATTCCACCATGGCGGCGACGATCGCGGCGGCCAAAATGAACGTGCCGGTTGCCCATGTGGAAGCTGGCCTGCGGAGTTTTGATCGCAGGATGCCCGAAGAGATCAATCGCATGGTCACCGACTCCGTCGCGGATCTCCTGCTTTGCTCGGAACCGGCGGGCGTGGAAAATTTATTGCGGGAGGGCCACCCAAAAGAGCGAGTGCACCTCGTGGGAAATGTGATGATCGATACGCTGCGAAGCCAAGTGGAGCGTGCCAAATCACAGGATACGCTGCTGCGACTACAACTCACTCCTCACGACTACGCAGTTGTCACACTTCACCGGCCTTCCAACGTCGACGATCGCGATACGCTGGCAGCATTATTGGATGTCTTGGTAGAGGCATCCGCTCAGGTTCCAATCGTGTTCCCAGTTCACCCGCGTACGCGAGCGAGAATGGAAGACTTTGGGCTCCTGGAGAAAGTTCAGGACATCGCATCGTTCAAGCTCCTTGACCCACTCGGATACCTGGACTTCCTCTGCTTGACCTCGCAATCGAAGCTAATCATCACCGATTCAGGGGGTCTGCAGGAAGAGTCAACGGCTTTGGAAATCCCCTGTTTGACGATGCGTGAGAATACCGAGCGGCCGATTACCTGCTCGGAAGGCACCGGAACTCTGATCGGAAATTCTTCTGATTTGCTACGCGAGAATCTTGAGCTGGTCTTTTCTGGAAACTACCCGATGGGCAGCTGCCCCGAACTCTGGGACGGAAAAGCCGCTCATCGCATCGCATCGTTGCTCCATGATTGCGTGTAACGGTATTCAGGATGGAGCACCCTCGTATCCGTTCCTTATTTTGATCGCTCGCCGGTCTGCTAAGGAACATGGGATCAATAACTGGCGTAGTGGATCTTGTTAAAGATCCATCCAGAACAGGATCTTTAACAAGATCCACTACGGTAAACCCGTCACTTATTGTTCCTGGTGTCCTAAACCCTTGCAATCAATATAGTCGATACGCAGTGGCAATCTCCCCGATTACATACGCGCTCTTTTTCAATTCTATCGGGGCAACCTCATTTAGAATGACCTGCGTGGACCAGCCCGACCGACAGGGTGCCCTATCAATCCTTTCCTTCCGACACAACAGATATCCGCAATGATGGCAGAAACCGCTTCCGACTCATCGACAATCAACAAAATCCAGACCAAAAAAGCGGTCATCGGAGTGGTGGGCCTGGGCTATGTCGGCCTGCCGCTGGCCTTGGCGTTTTCTGGTGACGGATTCAAAACGATCGGGTTTGATATTGATGATTCCAAGACAAAATCAATCAATGGTGGCAAAAGCTACATCAAGCATATTGGCAGCGAAGCCATCGCAAAGCAGGTGCAAGCCGGAACGCTTGCTGCGACCACTGATTTCTCACAAATCCGAGAAGCGGATGCTGTGATCCTGTGCGTCCCGACTCCGCTGGACGAACACTTCGAACCCGACCTCTCCTACGTGGTGAGTACCATCGAAGCGATTGTGCCACACCTACGAGCAGGCCACATCATCAGCTTGGAGAGCACGACCTATCCAGGCACGACGGAGGAAGAACTCGTCAGCCGCGTCGCCGCCGCAGGATTCGAAGTTGGCAAGGACATCCACGTCGTCTACTCACCTGAACGAGAAGACCCCGGTAACCCCGAGTTCGCCGCCACCAACATTCCCAAAGTCGTCGGCGGCCATACACCGAATTGCTTGCAAGCAGGTGAAGCACTCTACGGAGCCGTGTTCGATCAAGTCGTCCCAGTGAGCAGCACCGCGGTCGCGGAATTGACAAAGTTGCTCGAGAACATCTACCGCGCCGTTAATATTGGGCTGGTCAATGAATTGAAAGTGGTCGCCGATGCCATGGGCATCGACATCTGGGAAGTGATTGCCGCGGCCAGTACCAAGCCCTTTGGTTTCAAAGCGTTCTACCCGGGCCCAGGATTGGGAGGACACTGTATTCCGATCGACCCGTTTTACCTGACCTGGAAGGCTCGCGAATACGGCTTGCACACACGCTTCATTGAATTGGCGGGCGAGATCAACCGCGCCATGCCCACGCACATCGTTCGCCGCTGCAGCGAAGCGCTCAACACGGTCAAAAAAGCAGTCAACGGGAGCAAGATTCTACTGATCGGCCTCGCCTACAAACCCAACGTCGACGACGCCCGTGAATCACCCTCGTATGAATTGCTGAATCGACTGACAGAGATGGGCGCTGAGGTCAGCTACCATGACCCCTACGTTCCCGTCATCCTACCCTCACGCGAGCACAGTCATTGGGCAGGCACCAAGAGCGTCCCATGGGATCAAGCCACGATTGAAGAGTTCGACTTGGTGTTGATTTCGACATGGCATGACTGCCTCGACATGAACCAACTCGCGCAGTGGTCGCAGTTCATTGTCGATACCCGCAACGCCACCGCGGGACTGCCTGCAGACATTCGTGCGGCCAAGACCCTTAAAGCGTAGCTGGACGGCGACAAATTGATTGGTCACTTGGCCGTTCGCGGTCAGCTAATCCAATCGAAGTTCGACAGATAAATAATGGTCCATCCGGGTTTAACGTGGGTAGTGAAAGTAGGGCCGGTTCCTACCGGCCACATTCGCTGGAACGAGACTTCTTGCCCAGGACACAGGGCGTGGCGGGTGGGAACCGGCCCACTTCACCTCACCAATGGTTGGACGCATCGCGCGCGGATGCATTCGATCACCCGCCGTTGATCACCATCGCTCATGGAAGACCCACTCGGCAAGCAAACCCCATTGTCAAATAGCGATTCTGAGACGCCATTGGCAATCGACCGACAATCTGCGAAAGCAGGCTGTAGGTGCATTGGCTTCCACACGGGTCGAGCCTCAATGTTTTGCTCCTCAAGACTCAATCGCACTTCTTCGTTAGTAGCTCCAAACTGCTGCGCATCGATCGTCAGTGCCGTCAGCCAACGCGTGGAAAAGAAACCTTTGGGTTCGGGCATGAACTCGATTCCAGGTAGCGACCCCAGCTCCTGCTGGTAAGTCGCGTAAATTTCACGACGTCGCTCGACACGATCAGGCAAAACCTGCAATTGACCGCGACCGACAGCGGCTAATAGATTACTCATCCGGTAGTTGTATCCAAGAACCGAATGCTGGTAGTGGGCAGCAGGGTCACGTGCTTGGGTTGAAAGATAGCGTGCTTGTTTCGCCCAGGCCTCGTCGTCAGTGACCAGCATCCCGCCTCCCGATGTGGTGATAATCTTGTTTCCATTGAACGAGAAACAACCGGCTGCACCAAAGCTTCCCGCCGGTTTCCCATCGAGGCTAGCTCCGAGTGACTCCGCTGCATCTTCAATCACAGGGACGCCGTAGGCTTCGCAAATCCCGGAGATCTGACGGTAGTTTGCGCACTGTCCATTGACATCGACCACCATCACGGCTGCGGGCAATTTACTCTTCTTCGCACAACGTTCAAGTTCGTCGGCGAGTAGTCCTGGATCCATGTTCCACGTTTCCCGATCGCTATCGACAAAGACCGGTTTGGCACCGACATATCGAATCGAGTTGGCCGTGGCTACAAATGTCAACGAGGAGGTAAACACTTCCTGGCCTGGCTGAACATCTAGCAACCGGAGACAGAGATGCAACGCCGCCGTACCACTTGAAACGGCGACAGCGTGCTTGCGTCCTGCGAGGGAGGCAAATTCTTGCTCAAACCCATCGACATGTGGGCCCAGCGGCGCGATCCAGTTGGAATCGAACGCCTCGAGCAGCAATTCCCGCTCGCGCGGTCCCATGTGAGGTGCCGAAAGATACAGACGTGGTGTAGAGGCGGTCATACCGAATCAGACAAGAATAGAATGGCGAATACTAAGATATTAAAACGTGAGTCTAATCGAAATTTGCTGAAATTCACTGCAGCACGCAATTATGTGCTACCGCGTCGAGATCGTGCCGGCACCCCGACCGCGATCACGCCGGCGGGCAGGTCGCTCACCACCACTGTCCCCGCACCAACGGTCGTCCACGCTCCGACCCGCACCGACGGCACCATGCAGGCACCAATCCCTATGAAAACACCAGCATCCAACTCACAGTGACCGGCGAGATTGACACCGGGTGCCACATGACAGAAATCATCAATGCGGCAATCATGATCAACCGTGGCCCCCGTATTGATAATGCAGTGCTCACCAATGCGTGTCCCGGCTTGGACGATGGCTCCCGCCATCACCACACTGCCGCGCCCGATCGTGACCGAGGCGTCGACGATCGCTGTGGGGTGAATGATCGTGGCCCAATCAAATTCAAATCGCCGCACAATTTGTTGGCGAATCCGGTTATCCCCTATTCCAACCACCGTGGGATATGACGTCGCTGTGATTAGAACATCGCCGGGAGCCACCACAGGGACACCGGCGAGCTGCGTGCCGTGTTTCTCGACATTGTCATCAAGGACAGCGCCAACTTGCCGACCAAGCGATTCGATTGCCGCAATAATTACCCTGGCATGCCCTCCCGCTCCAATGACGACATATTGCTGACAGCTGTTCATATAGTCTTCTCCATCGACGACGAACTGCCCGTGAATACCGGCATTGTCACGTGCTCATCGGCGCTCACACCGTCGCGGCGGAACACCTGCCAAACCGTCATCCATAGAATTTTCAAATCCAGTACAAAAGTGCGATTCTCCACGTACCAAACATCGAGCTCAAACTTCTCTTCCCAACTGATCGCATTTCGCCCATTGACCTGCGCCCATCCGGTGATACCCGGCCTTACTTCGTGCCGCTGCATCTGATATTCGGAATACAGCGGCATGTACTGCATCAGCAAAGGGCGAGGGCCCACCAGACTCATGTCGCCTCGCAATACGTTCCAAAGCTCAGGCAGTTCGTCAAGACTCGTTGAACGCAGCAGTGCCCCAAATTTCCCCAGACGATCAGAATCAGACCTCAAACTCCCGTCCTGATCCAGCTCATCGCTCATCGTACGGAACTTTCGCATCAAAAAGGGCTTGCCATGGCGTCCCGGACGCAACTGACTAAACAACACTGGGCTACCCAGGAATGCCCGAACAAGTAACGCGAGCAAACCTAACAATGGACTTAGGATGGCCAATAGAACACACGCAACTGCAAAATCGGCTGCCCGTTTTATGCGATCAAATCGGTCGTGACGAGAGACTCGATTTTCAGCAATTGCGGATCGTATCATGTCCGCAACGCGGCCCGTGAGCATCACCCGGGAATACTTTGTCAACGCGGCTTGACGCCCTGCAAGTCCGAATACTTGTCGCTCATCCGGCGTCATCACATATAGCTTGCGGATTTCCTCTACCATTGCACTCGGGTTATCCGACGGACAGACCAAACCCGCTCCAGCCTCCGCCACGACATTTGCTGCTTCACCCTCAATCGCCGCGAGCACAGGCTTACCGCATGCCAGATACGAATAAACCTTGTGAGGAATCGTCATTTTAAACAAGGGTGTACTCCGAAGATGTACCAGCAAGACATCTGATATCGCGTAGTAACGACTCATTTCTGATCCAGGCTGCCGATCTATGAAAATGACATTCGTAATCCCTTGTGCCGCAACTTGTGTCTTGAGATTACCTAGTTCACTGCCGTCTCCGATAAACACGAACTGTATCCCTCTCTCCGCTGAGAGCATTACCGCCGCTTCGATAACCGTTGTAAGATTTTGCGCGAGACCAATTGCTCCGGCAAAAACGATATTGAATTTCCCATCCATGGAAACGGACTTGGCAAGTTCGTTATCAACAGGCGCAGGGCAATAGAGATCTGTGTCAACCCAGTTGGGAATGACGTCGATTTTTTTTCTAATGACACCTCTTTTCATCAACGCTGAGCGAAATCCGTTTGATATCACACGTACATAACTCGCGCCACTGTAGACTCGATTAGAAATCCATCCTACCAATCGCAACGCTAACCCCGCGTCGACCATCCCAGTGGCGGATAGCGTGTCAGGCCATAGATCTTGAACCTCGATCGTCATGGGAATTCGGCGCAGGAAACTTAGCCAACGAGCTGCGCTACCGACCGTTACTAACTGATACACATGAATCGCATCAACTTTAGGGGACACCCATGGACCGATCACGGCGACTGACAACGCAAAACTCAAAAGGTTAACCGCGCGAGCAATGCCATTCCTTCCATGTGCGCAGTACAGCGGAAGACGAATCACATTGACGCTCCCAATACGTTCCGTACTCCACAGCTTCATCTGGTAGCCGTCGTACAAACACCCATGTGGGTAATTGGGGAAGCCTGTCAAGACAGTCACGTCCAATCCGTGATCACCTAAGGACTCCGCCAGTTCCTGAACGATTCCGGTCGGCTCAGGCGGAAAGTACTGGCTGATCAGAAGAACACGGCGTTGCGTCACCTCTGTCTTCTGTCGGTCTGACGAACTACTGCTGTTTGATAACATTACTTTGACGTACCAGATTGCCTATACATACATGTCCATCGAATTCTACCGATCACCAACAAGCGATACACGGCAGGCAGTTCCCGAAGCCAACTATGCTACACGTTGAGAGCCGTTTGCAACCACAAAACTCAGATGGATTTATGAATGTGCCCCCATGCCTGCCTCCTGCAGAGTCCTGGAGGCATTGGTCCGGATTGCAGCGATCGCTTTGGCACCGTGCGAAAGCCCCCCCCCTACCACCAGAACTACCTTCCTATCTAACAACCTTCGATTCCTCAGTCATCGGCCGCTCCATCTCCCACAGTCGAAGTTCTTCCTGGACCTCAGGAAGAGCAGCAATCACGTCTTCCGTCTCCTTCACAGTCAACTGGCGTGTGTTGTGTGACGTGTAATCGTCGATCTCTGCCTCACGCATGTCGCCTTCAGTGAAATACTGCTTGTACTTCTGGTAGTTCAGATCGCGGCCGTCCGCTTTGATGCGGTAGTAGTCGCCCATGTCTTCTGCCCGGGCTAGCTCTTCACGGGTCGCCAGTGTCTCATAAATTTTCTCGCCGTGACGGATGCCGATCGCCTGGATCGGAACCTCAACACCAAACAGATTCTTCACTGCCGTCGCCAAGTCCTCAATCGTGCACGCGGGTGCCTTCTTAATGAACAGGTCTCCTTGTTCCGCGTTCTCAAACGCAAAGAGAACCAACTCGACCGCCTCGCTCAAGGCAAGTAAAAACCGTGTCATGTATGGGACGGTTACCGTCAGGGGATTGCCCGACTTGAGCTGCTTGATGAACAGAGGAATAACGGACCCCCGTGAGCACATCACGTTCCCATACCGCACGAGCGATACGACCGTGGCCGAATCCTCCAGATGGAACGTGGTGGCAAGGGCTACTTTCTCCATCATCGCTTTGGAGATCCCCATCGCGTTGACGGGATAGGCCGCCTTATCGGTGCTCAGGCAGATGATTCGATCGATGTTATGCTCGATCGCGGACGTGACCACATTATGGCTGCCCAGAATATTCGTCTGCACCGCCTGCATCGGGAAGAACTCACACGAAGGAACCTGCTTCAGTGCAGCGGCATGGAACACCAGATCCACACCGTTCATCGCTTGATTCACACTTGTCTTGTCACGCACGTCACCAATGAAGAATTTCAGGCGAGGATTCGAATACTTAATCCGCATCTCCTCCTGTTTCAATTCGTCGCGGCTGAAGATGCGAATTTCCTCGCAGTCTGTATCCAAGAGTCGATCAACAGTCGCTTTGCCGAACGAGCCGGTGCCGCCAGTAATCAGGACGCGTTTTTTTGAGAGTTCTTTCATTGATTATCTCCTGGTTGTGTGATGTTATTGAAGCGTATTATTTCAATTGTCGGCTGGATGGCCGAGTGGTTTTATATCCGGCGGCTGACGCCGCCGGCAGTTCATGTTCCGCCCTCCGGGCTGGGGAGGGTGCGTGTTCTCGATCGCAATTAGCCCAGAGGGCGACTCGCCCCCCGATTAGCCCAGCGGGCGACACAATCATTGCCGGTGGCGTGAGCCACCGGTTTGGCTGCCCACAAACCCGATTAGCCCGGAGGGCGACACACTGACCGCGTGTGGTGGATTGTGCCGCCCTCCGGGCTGGATGGCCGAGTGGCTTTGCATCCGGCGGCTGACGCCGCCGGCAGTTCATGTGCCGCCCTCCGGGCTGGGGAGGGTGTGTGTTCTCGATCGCAATTAGCCCAGAGGGCGACTCGCCTCCGATTAGCCCAGAGGGCGACTTGTTCCCGATTAGCCCAGCGGGCGACACAATCATTGCCGGTGGCGTGAGCCACCGGTTTGGCTGCCCACAAACCCGATAAGCCCGGAGGGCGACACACTGACCGCGTGTGATGAATTGTGCCGCCCTCCGAGATGGGGGCATCCCTACTAATTTTACTCCCACAGATATCGCTCGTCGAATTCAAGTTCATGATTTTTTAGCATCGACAGAAATTCGGTTTTAAAGTCTCGTTTGGCGTGGTGTTGCAACTGGCCATCGATATAGCTCACCACTACTGCCTCCTGCGAGCGACTGACCGTGAACGCACCGTAGCCATCCTGCCAGTGGAATTTCAAAACGGCGTCTCGTGTCTCGTTAATATGCTTGCTTGTGTTAGACTTTAGCATCCGAACGAAGTCAGCGACCGCCACTTTTGCGGGAATTCTCACCAGGACATGAGAATGGTCGAAATAGCCGCCAATTCTGACGGCATGACCGCCAAGGTTCTTGCACACGCCAGCCATGTAACTCCAAGTATCGTCGCGAAATTCGTCATCTCGCAGTAACGGTCGCCGTTCTTTAGTGCTAAACACAAGGTGATAGAGAAGATGTTGATGTGAGGACATGAGGTTAGTCTATCAAATGAATATACCTTGTATCGCCCTCCGGGCTGGGAGGATGAATGGTCTTGGTTCCAACTAGCCCAGAGGGCGACACAACCATTGCCGGTGGCGTGAGCCACCGGTTTGGCTGGTCAATACTCTGCCAGCCCAGAGGGCGACACTCTCATTGTTGGCTGAGGGTTGTGTCGCCCTCCGGGCTAGCTGTTTGTGAGCCAACCTGAAACCGGTGGCTCACGCCCTCCGGCAGTCCATGTGCCGCCCTCTGGGCTGAGAATGTGTGAGTGAGGTGGCTGACGCCACCAGTAGCTCGTGTGCCGCCCTCCAGGCGGTACACACGCTTGCATCCACCCTACGACTTTTTCCAAACAACACGGTTAACATAGTCCGTATAGCTCAGAATAATTCGAACCACCTTCTCCGAGACATTCGGCTTGCTGTAATCCTGCACGATCCGCAGGCTTCGCTCCTCGCCCCTGGCTTGATGCTCGAGCACGCCAATGGCTTCACGGATCCTCTCCCATTCGAGTCCGGTCATCATGACCGACGCTTCTTCCATACCTTCGGGCCGCTCATGGGCGTTGCGAATATTCAACGCCGGGAAATTCATAATCGACGATTCTTCGTTGATCGTCCCGCTGTCACTGATCGCCACCCTCGCGTTGACTTGGAGCCAATTGTAGTCGGAGAACCCGAATGGCTTCAGGAACCGAACCCGCTGATCAGATTGAATTCCTTCTGCCTCTAACTTCTTGCGGGTGCGGGGATGGGTGGAAACGATCACGGGCAGGTCGTAGGTTTCGGCCAAGTTGTTCAGGACTTGGCACAACTTTGCGAATTGATCGGGATCGTCAATATTCTCTTCACGATGCGCGCTGACGATGAAATACCCGCGTGGCTCAAGTTCCAACTTGCTCAGTATCTTGCTACTCTGAATCTTCGCCAGGTAGTGATGCAGCACCTCGAACATCGGGCTGCCAGTCTTGATAACCCGGTCGGGCGGCAGCCCCTCGTTCAATAGGTAATCGCGTGAAATCGTACTGTACGGCATGTTGATGTCGGCAATATGATCAACAATCTTGCGGTTGATTTCTTCCGGCACGCGTTGATCGAAACAACGGTTTCCAGCCTCCATGTGGAATACGGGAATCTTGCGACGCTTGGCTGAGATCGCAGCCAAGCAGGAATTCGTATCGCCCAGAATCAGCAGCGCGTCTGGCTTTCGCTCAGCGAGCAAGGCATCCGTCTTGCCAATGATCAGCCCAATGGTTTCAGCAGCATTCTTGCCAGCCGCCTCCAAAAAATGGTCTGGCTTGCGGATCTCCAGGTCGTCGAAGAACACCTGATTCAACTCGTAGTCATAGTTCTGGCCGGTATGGGCAATCTCGTGATCGACATAGCGGTCCAAAGCGGCCATCACACGCGAGAGCCGAATGATCTCGGGCCGCGTACCAACAAGCGTCATTACCTTCATGAGTGAATCTTATAGAGAGCGAATGAGTATGTATAAAATCTTCAAGCTTCAAGCTTTTAGCCCAGAGGGCGACAGATACTTGCCGGTGGCGTCAGCCACCGGTTGGAGCAGCGAAAGCACTGCGAGCCCAGAGGGCGACACAGCAAAAAGCTGATTCGAAATTGTGTCGCCCTCCGGGCTGGGCATTTTTTGGAGGATGGTGCTCCGGTGGCTGACGCCACCGGCAAGTACCTGTCGCCCTCCGGGCTGGAGGAAAGCTAGAAGCTAGCAGCTCTTCACACCACATCAACCGGCACGTAATACGTATCCGGACGATCGAGATCGAGGGTTTCGCAGACCCAGAACACCGTGATCATCTCAGTGTCGCCGACGTTGGTAATGGAGTGCGTATAGCCGGGAGGGATATCGACAATTCGATAGTCCTCGCCGCGCACTCGAATCTCGATGACCTCCGTTTCGTTGACATGTCGAAAACGAATGAGACCTTCCCCCGCGACCACCATGAACTTTTCGGTTTTGGTGTGGTGATAGTGCATGCCCCGTGTGATGCCAGGCTTTGTTCGGGAGATGAAGATTTGTCCGAACTGAGGCGACTTGATGAGCTCCGCCAAATTGCCACGATCATCGGAATGAATCTTCTGTGGGCCATACTCCCAGCGTTCCTTCGGGAGATACGACAAATAGGTCGCATAGAGTTGTTTGTTAAACGCGACCGAAAAGTCAGGCAACTGCTGCGTGACTTGCATGTCCCGGAAGAACTGAATCTGAGCCGCCAAGTCACCTAACGAAATTCGATGCGATGGGATCGGATCGGGATCAACCATACCGCGGGTCCGATCCGGCCTGGTCAACATCTCATCAATGAAGGCCGCCACAACATCGTCCACGTAGGCTAAATCAAGCTGATGATCAGGATTGCTAATCTCGATCGGCAAGCCGTTGGCAAAGTTATGGCAGAATGTTGCCGTCACGGAATTGTAGTTAGGTCGGCACCATTTCCCGAACAGGTTCTTCAACCGAAAAATAGAAACCGGAGAGCCCGTTTGCTCGGAGAACCGCTGCAGAATCTCTTCCCCATGCCGCTTGCTTTCGCCATACGGGTTGTCAAGCGCCGCCTGAATAGAGGAACTCATGATCACATGTGGCTTCTTACCACTGGCGGCGATCGCCTCAACAAGCGTTTCGGTAAAGCCCGCATTGCCGGTCTCGAAGTCCTCGACCTGCTCGGGTCGATTGACGCCCGCAAGGTGAAAGATGACATCGGCATCGGCCACCCAGTTTCGAAGCTGAACCTTAGTGTTCTGAGTACCGTACAACTGAAGACTCACGTCATCTCGCTGCGACAGGTGCGCTACCAAATTGCGGCCAAGGAATCCCCCTGCACCGGTAATAAGTATGTGCCTCACCAGACTTCTCCTAAAGCTACGCTAAAACAATTAGAACTTACTTGCACAAACGAACCTCTTTTTCCAAGATACCGTGCACGGCATGGGCCATCTCTTTCCAACTCTTGGGGTATTGTTCCATCTGCTTGAGCCCCGCCTGCGTCAATCTCGCTCGCAATTCCGAGTTTTGCATAACCTCAAGCATGCAGTCAGCCCATTGCTCCGGAGAATCGCCACCCGCATAGACCGCAGCGTCACGGCACTGCTCGCGTGCGTAAGGAAGATCGATCGTCACCTGCGGCTTCTGCCACTTCATCGCCTCAAGATGAGCAGAACTTTGCGATTCCACTCGACTCGGCATAACACACGCATCGCACGCATCATACAGCGGCTTCATTTGGGCCTTATTGACCCAGCCGAAAGGTAGGATGTGACCGTCGTCCACAAGCTGCCCCGCCCGATCGCCACCAATCATGACGATCGTCTCACGATCAAGGGTCACCGCAATACGGGCAGGTGTCCCCCTAGCTCTAAGAATATCCACTGCCTTGAAAATGACCTCGAAGTTTTTGTGCGGATAGTAAGCCGAGACATAAAGGAATGTATCGGCATCTCGCCCCATTCCACCCTCAATAAGTTCCTGCTGGCTACTTAACAATGGCTTAAAACTGAAGTTGTCATCTGACTCAACTGCCTTGGGTACTACGGCAACCTTACCTTGAAATCCCATGTTATCCCGCAGGCATTTCTTAATAATTTCCGTTTGAACGATCACAGTGGACGTATGCTTAAGCGATTGCCGGAAAAAGGCGTGAATCATTCTCAAGTGAAAGCTCCCGTACGGATGGGCTTCTCTTAAGTCTCTTAAACAGGCTACTTGATAGGGATTATTCATACTCATAACGTGCGGGATCCCGAGGTCGCAATAGGGCCCCATATTGACCGACCAAATAACATCAGGCTGAAGCGATCGCACGATACCACGTAACCCGAAAGTGTTTAGCTGAATTCGCTTGATCTCCTTTCCAAAAAAAGTCGATTGCCGAAAAATACGGACGTTGGAATGAGTCTCCAATTCGTCCGTCACAAATCCGTCGCCACAGACCACGTAGAACTCATCATCGGGATACGCTTCAACAACAGTCTCAAAGAGATGCTTCAAATTGGAAAATCCGCCGCCCCGGCCATAAAGGTAGTAGTACAGCACTTTCATATCTTACTCATCCCCCACTTGCTCGAGGCAGCTGACAACAAACGAATTGAGATTACCAACATGCGAACGGTAGTCAAACAGTTCTTTCGATGCCCAACGCGCGTTGCCCCGCATCGCCCTGCGTTGCTCAACGGACCAACCGAACCATTTTCGAATCGCTTCGACGACGCTTACCGCGGTCGCGTCCTCCAACAACACTGCTTCTTTACCATTCTGAACATATTCATTAATATCGCTTGTCCGGTTTGTAAACACCGGTAAGCCACTGGACAGACTCTCCACGAACTTAGTCGGAAATCCAGCATGTGCATATCTCATATCAGGTCGAACAAGGATAGATGCATCTCTCCTGGCCAACTCCGCCGGAATCTGCTCTTGAGGCAACTTTCCAAGACACCGCACTGACGTTCCTAGGCAATGAAGAACCCGTGCATCCTTGCCGAGCGAGTCTCTCAACTCACATTCGCTAGGTCCCAAAAGGTCAATCGTCACATCAAAGCCATTCTGCCTCGCAAGAGCGATGCCGTCGAGAACCGACGCTACGTTATCCTTTCTTCCCGGGGCCCCCGCATACACGAGACGCAACCTATCAGGAAGCATCCAATCATCCGCCGTATCACATCGCCGCCATTTCGCATCCTCAAGATCAACGAGCGGGGGCACACGAACAACAAGGCAGTTCCGCTTGCGAAAATAGTCACTCAAATAGCTACTGATCGCAATGACGTTGCCAATTCGAGGAATCACCTGCCTCTGCCTACGCTCCTGCGACCAATACGGCGGCCCGAACACTCCACCGGGAAGCTGAAACGCGTTTTGCCATTCCGTGTTATCAACAGCCAAGGCAATTCCCTTATCCCTACAGTAAGACCGGAGCCTAACCAAGAAACTGGCTGATCCGTGATACGAGATCACCATATCTGGCAAGAACTCTTGACTCCGTTCAATCCACTCCAAGGTCCGACTACCCTGCCCGACAAAGTGCTGCATGCGGCCAAAAAGAGAACGATCATTACTCACAGTTTCCTGCATCGAACGATACGAAAAACCCTGATACACATAAGCATTCCCACCAATAGAATCTTCGTCTCTCTCCTTCTCTTCTCCACCTGCAAAGAACACGTCGTGACCGGCGTCCCGAAGCGACTTACCAACCCCGAGCACGCGCGCCGCAGCAGCATCTCCGTCAGGAAAACGAAACATCCCTACGTAGAGAATCTTTGCCATAACAACCCTCCCAACACAAAGAACACTGACTTCAAAACCACGACCCTCTCTAGCATAAAAGTAAAAAACCTGGAGACAGGATCACAACACAACTCGCTTCGCCGCCGAAGAGGGAGACACGCACACACAATATCCCCACGCAAGCCAGAAAAGGTTTGGAGAACCGTAATTATTAAACACAGAAGTAACAAATAAAACCGCCATAAACAAAACCGAAAGACTCACATCCCCCATATGGCGTTTGCAATGCAACTTACTACTTAGCAACCAAAGAACTCGACGAAACGATTCCCAAACGCAATATAGCATAACAAACAAACCAAACAAACCAGGAATAACCCCACTTCGCTCGGCGAAATTCAACGATAGTTGATGCGGCGGCTTATAACCACGATCTGTATCGAACGTAATTACCGGCGCTCCCAAGAATGAATGCTTGACTGTATTTTCAAGACCATCATCCGCCAATTCCTTACGATCATCTACTGCACGCTGCCATTCCATGATGGAAAAGTTACTCTGTATCGCGTCTCGCCCAGATGAAGTGGCCAATGCAGCAATTGCCAGACTAACTACAACCATAACCACGAGACTGACTCGCAGCGGATTTGCACGAAACACCGCGACCCCCTGCGGAAAAGCTAACACTGCTACACCGCCCACGAAACCGACAGAACCAGAACGCGACAAACTAGCAATAACACCTCCTCCCCCCAACACGAACAGCGTCCCGCCGACAATCGGTGGCCACACACTCCCTGAAAAGAAGAGACTGAAACCTACAGCACACCCAATAGCCGAGTAGAGCCCGTAGCTAGTTGCCGAATAGAACTGGGCGCGTTGACGCTCCTGCGAGTCTCGCGAAAATCCACCCGAGAATCGCTCGGTATCCTGACTTTCTTCACCTCTCGCAGTCATAAAGGAGTCTGTAGAAAACCGACCAAACGATCCTGGCAACAGAACAATACAGGCCGCGAGAAGCAGCTGACCAAATACCATTGAAACGAATACCCTTCTGGCCAGTTTATCGCGAGCATACGCCAGCGCAATGACCGCACACGGCACCCCGTGAGCAGTTACTTCGATCACAGCTCGCGAGGCACCTCCGCCACGCACGAACCAAGTCACACCCATGAACAGCGAAATACCGAGCGAGACAAGAGCGTAGCGAAACAAACGGCGAGACTCTTTGGAATCACTAGAATATCGCCACAGCGACGCGAGTGCTGAGCCAACCGCAGAGAACAATATCAGCCTTCCGAAATACGTAAAATACACCACACCTATTGACTCAAAGAATCCGGTCATACCCAGCGAGTCACCGCCCGTCGCACATGTCATGTAAATCGCTAAGCCAACAGGAGGATATCGGCAGGCGACGACACATGCGACAATCAGAAGTGCCAACGCGACAATAGTCATTAATAAACCTCAAAAAGTGTCGATTTGTTTCACACAACGACAGTGCCGCCCGAACCTCGAGCAGGACACGCTTTAAAAAACACCACTCACTCTACAGCATCGTCACTATAATCCGCAAACCCGCAACGCAACTTTTCCTCGCAGCACCATCCACCAAGACGGCAGCAGGACAATCTCAGTCAACTCCAAAGTGCTTTTTCAGAGCTCTTACTTTTGTGTTTCCCGACAAATGACCGAGATGCAGTGAACGTTTTTTTGCGGATGCGAGATATTCGTCGACAGTTTTAATCACGCGGGCCGGAACCCCCACAGCAACCGAGTTGTCTGGAATATCTCGCGTGACGATCGCCCCAGTCCCAATGATGACCCGATTGCCAATACTCACTCCGGGAAGAATAGTCGTGTTTATACCAATATATACGTCATCTCCGACTGTAATCGGTGCAGTCAACTCCAAGTCAGGCACTTCCGACCTTAGAATTAACGTTCCGCCGTCGTGGGTGATAAATTGACAACGAGCCGTGATGTACACATTGCTCCCGATTGTTATCAGCCATGGTTCCGTACTGAACATCCCCGGTTTCATGCCGTAGAATACAACGTTATCACCAAGGGTTACGCCGAGTGACCTCGCATACCTAATCGGAAGAAGTTTTGCATATGCTTGGTGAAATACAAACTTAGCGATACCTGTAAACTGACGAAAAATCATTTACCGTTCTCCCTGCTTTTAAAATTTCCGGTCTCAGTTTAAATATTTGCATGATACTGCTATACGCATGCTTTATCCGTAGGATTGCGTCTCAAACTATGTGCCGAAGATCGCTGGATCCAGGGCAGAATCATGATCCCATAACATATCACCATCGCCCACGGCACGCCGACACTCCCGTACAACGTCGCCATGACGAACTTTAACGCCAGAGCGATTGGCGTGAAGATCAGGAACAGGCGTATTTGGACATCAACTCTCGCTGCGGCATTCAGTACCATGAAATAGGGCGCGGCCACCGCGAGCACGAGATTCTGGCAAGCCATTCCAGCGAGCAACCACCGAGAGGCACTGAATGACGGGCCGAGCCACACGTGAAAGATTAAGGGCCCCACCGTGACTAGGCAGATGCCTCCAATGATCGCTAGCCCAGACGTGATCCTCACAACGCGGCCCGTCGTACGCTCGATCCATGCATAGTCGCCCCGCGCGAACGCCTCGCCATTGGCCGACCACATCGGCATGCAAACCATGCCCAAGGCGACTGTAAGGAGCGTCGCGACGCGAGCGACAACAGAGAAATCAGCCACGGCATTCAAGCCGCACGTTTGTGCGACAATGATAGTGTCGAAAGCCAGCCCAAAGGTCGTGAGGATAGAAAGAATAAAATACCTACAACCCAAACGCGACAAGTGGCTGACTTCCTGAAGACTTGCCGCCGCCCGCGTGGGCCGCAGTTCCGGTTTGTCGATCAGAAAGAAGTGACACCAGTTTAGAAAAAAGAAAGCAGCCGGAATCGCTCCGACAACCAATACGAGAGGCACGATACCGATCTCCCAATGAGCGATTATGACAACGCAAATCGCACTAAGCAGGTACGCACAGCATTGCCAGAGGTTCGTGCGATACCCCTCTTGTACCGCCAATTGACTCTTCTCTACCAGCGCAAAGGGAAGCTGCAGGATACGTGGGACAAATACGGCGGCAATCATGACCGAACTGAACCGTATAGTAATATCGCTCCGGGCGTTGAGTACCCTCGCCCAGGGCACAAATGGGTACAGTAAACAAAACAGACACATGATTGCGATCGCCACACAGATCAACATACAAAAGGCGGAAGATGTCAACTTTCTGCTTGTGACAAGATCCCCTCTCCCGTAGGCTTGGCTGAGTGTCGTCAATAGGCCATTGCCAAGTCCAAAGTCTGCGAAGACAAACAACTGAAAGAAGCCGACGACCGTCATCCAGAGTCCGAAGACTTCCTTGCCCATGTATGGCAACGCGAGGCTGATTGTGATCAGCGGCAGCGCCATCGCCATGACCTTCATTATTGCCGCTGTCGCGGCAGTCAGTGCCATTCGCCGCAAACGTTCTTTTGATCGGCCCTCGTCGGTCGACGTGTCGAATGGATCGAGCCGGATGAGACCACACAGGCTCGTTATCTTAAGGTAGGTCTCCGACAGCAAGATGACGCACCTATCAGGGATCGGCGTTGTAGAAAGCTCGGCGACACGGACGCTCGGAGGAAATGAGCAAGTCTTGGCCTCCGACGGCGCGCACTTCGTGCCCTTGGGTGACAGAGAAACCTTTCTCCGTACCTACTATTGGGTAACTGCGATTCCACTTCGACGACGCGATACAAAGCATTTGTGTTTCACCGACATGGACTACTTCACGCTCTGCCTCGACAATATCAATATCGCGCTGAAGCAAAATATCGAAGAGCCGGGAACAAGCCTTGGGCAAGCGGTGCCGATGAGCAAAAGTCTACTTGCTATGTCGGTTATCCAGGGGCGAAGCTGGTGTGAAAGTACAGCTTTTGTTTCGAAAGCGGCGAGATAGGGGAGATAGAACGATTGTGCGACTGGCGAGTCTGGTAACGTCCTGTTGTTTTAATGACCCGATGCAACGGCAAGTAACCCAACGTGATCCCTTGCTAGCGTGTTCAGCGACCTGAGTTAGCCCCGACGAGATGAAGAGGCCGAAAAATGGAGGGAGCAAAAACTTAACAGAAGGTGCCCTGGATATCATCAGGCTGCCAATTCGGGCAGGAATGTAACGCATTTCTTGCGGCGATTGACGACGTTTCGTAGCTTGGGACCATCGACCCGAGCGAGCAATTCATCGACCAACTGACACAATGACCACTTGGAGGGAACAATGGCTCCATCCTCCATTCGAAACATGCTTGAGAGCGTTGTTCCTCAGGGCGTACGATGACACGAGACAACCGCTCGATCCTAGCAATGAGACAGCCGGTTTGTGCCGTTCTGCTGCCCATTCGCTCGGCGAGGAAGAAAACAGGCTGAGAGCCTATTCCACGTTAGCCAACCTGAGCGACGCGTTGGTCGTCGGAAACAGAGACCGGCGTGAGGACGGAATCCTCTGTTTGCTGGTACGACGGAATCAAGCGGATGATAGCAGCGCGAACGACATCGGGGTCGCCGTCGGCAATTGCGATGAGCTTGTCGAGCTTGCCCCTGACGTCCGAGCCACGGAATTCACTGGCGTAGGCAGCGTGAACTTTGGCGTGCGTGGTTGAGACGGTGGCCTCATCATCGAAGTAGAGTTCTTCGTAGAGTTTCTCTCCAGGTCGAATACCGGTGAATGCGAATTCGATACTGCCTTTGGGCAGCCCGCTGAGGGCGACGAGGTCCTCGGCAAGCTGCACAATCTTGATCGGATCGCCCATGTCGAGCACAAAGATCTCACCACCCCTGCACATCGATGCCGCCTGAATCACCAACTGCGAGGCTTCAGGGATCGACATGAAGTAACGCGTCATCTGTGGGTCGGTGATCGTGATGGGGCCACCGTTGCGGATTTGTTTCTGGAAGATCGGGATCACGCTACCGGCACTGCCCAACACATTCCCAAACCGGACGACAGCAAACTTCGTGCGGCTGGTTTGGGCAAACTCGTACACAATCCGCTCGGCCAAGTGTTTCGAACAGCCCATGATGCTGGTCGGATTCACGGCCTTGTCGGTGCTGACCATGACGAAGTGATCGACGCCAAACTCATCGGCGAGCGACGCGATGGTTTTGGTTCCGAGGATGTTGTTCTTGACCGCTTCACCGGGATTCAGCTCCATCAGCGGCACGTGCTTGTGAGCGGCAGCGTGGAACACGATCTCGGGTGAACGAGAGCGGTACAGGCGACGCATACGAGGTTCGTCCGTAATGTCCCCGATCTCGATGTGAAGGATCACACCGAGTTCATCAGCGAGCGGCTTGAGTTCACCGTGAATGGCATGGATTCGGTTTTCTCCGCGACCGAGTAGCACCAGCTCGGTGGGACGGAACTGAATCGCCTGCCGGCAAATTTCGCTACCGATGCTCCCACCGGCACCCGTGACAAGCACCCGTCGGCCTTGTAATAACGATGCCACTTCGTCGGTATCGAGCTTGACGGGATCACGCCGCAGCAGGTCTTCTATGTTAAGGGGGCGTAGCGGAATTTCTTTCGTTCCGGCCATGGCGTCCTCGAACCGTGGCAGCACACGGACGCTCAACCCCGCTTCAATGCACTGATTCGTTAAACGCCGCAGCGACGTTCCATCGAGCGCCCCTGTTCTCACTAAAACATCCGATGCACCGATTTTCTCAGCGACCTTAACGACCTCACCCATGTGCCCAAGGACGGGCACGCCACCGAGAATCGCTCTATGACGAAATACAGGCGAAATCGCCAGCAGGGCGTTCACGCGGCATGGCATCGAATGATTGGAATTGATTTGCGAAGCCAGCAAACCCGCGTGATGGTCGGTACCAATCAACACCGCGGGACGCTTTCGACGACTCGACAATGTATTGCCCAATATCTCGTCGACGAGCCGCCAGGTACACCGGAGACCTCCGACGACAAGAACAGTCAACAATGCGTCAAGAAGGATCGTCAGCCGCGGGATTGCGCCATTGAAGGACAGCACAAAATAATCGAGAAATGCGACCGCGAGCATCGAGATCAAAGTGACCTTCAATAGCGATCGCAGGTCAGAGAACGTGACGTATCGCCACCAACCATGAAAATGAGATCCGAAATAGAATACCGCCAACTTGACAGTCACCACAGGGCCGAGTGTTGTCCAGAACAGGTTCGTATTATTCACCGAAGCCTGAAAGTTGAATCGGGCAAAGAACGCAAACGCGTAGATAGCCGAGAACATGCCGACATGGAGAGCGATCAGGATCGGCAGACGCACTGCCGACTGCTGTAGGATTGGTGCCACGAAAGCCACCACTCGACGGTATCGTGATTCAGCAGCCGCCCCGCCCACGAGGCGCCGGTCATTGCCAGTGTCATTGAGAGTTGCCAAGGGTTCAGACTTGATAGAGTGAGTAGGGGATGGAACCGATCAGGTTCGCTATGAAGTATCACCGGCGACGAAGCTTCTTCGTTTAACCGCCTGCCCATCGGGCCGCGTGTATTCGGGGAACGCGCGGGGCGATGCCTATGCGGTTAAGAAACGAGCGGAAAATTACTGTCTGATATTGTGGCCGGACGCTCTGCGGTCGAGCATTCCGACCGCGGAGCGTTCGGCCACTTACTTTCCACTCGTTCCTAAACGACATTTTGTCAAAAACTTACGTCACCCTCTCCGATGGACGCACAGTCAAGCGTGTTCGCACGCGCTTAAACCACCTTTTGTGAAAAAAATTACCTTTAGGAACCTGTTACGAAAAACTTCACGCCCCTCCGTGGAACTATTGCGACCGGCCCCGCTTGCGTGCGGACCGAAATCTTCCACCGATCACGACTAAAGGTGCTTTCCCTGGCACATAACGAAGTCTAGTTCAGACGGGATGAAAAGCAAGTTCAACGGCCAGGAAAACCTTAACGATAAGGCAAGGTAGGCAGGGCCTTGGCTTATCGATCTTCTTGGCTGCTATTGCCTCAAGGGTGAGTCGAGTGCCATATGGCACCGAGCAGCAACGCCAGTCCAACCACCTACAAGCCCCGGCGGATTACGTGGCATAGGCTTCCAATTTCCGTATCGGCCTCAGGGCGTCCGATCCCCAGAGAATTTCAATAACTGCGAGTGACGCCGGTTAAGACGAGTGGCAATCCTACGGATCATCGGTTTACTTAGGAACGAGCGAAAAATTACTGTCTGGTATCGTGGTCGAACGCTCCGCGGTCGACCATTCCGACCGCGGAGCGTTCGGCCACTTTTTTCCGCTCGTTCCTTAAGTGTAAGCACCTGTGCAGAAGTTTTTGTATGGAGCTTAACCGATGGACGTTCGCCCCGGTTCTCGAAATGCTCCGCGTTTCACGCGGTAACCGGGGCGAGCGTCCATCGGCTAAGCTCTGGGTTCTATCCCTGAACTTAGGCGCATGTGGGTAGTTGCTTATCGCCCCGGACTGGAGCCCGGGGTGTTTGCATGTCGTGGCTCTACCACTGAGGGGAACAAGCACGATACGACTTCAGCTCGCTGGGAACCAAGAGACTTAGCGACTCAGGATGGGACCATGGTCCCGGCGAGGCTTCATTTTGGAAAACCGTCGCCAACTTACTCGCTCGGGACGATGGTCCCAAGCTACTATTTCGACTTGGCTTTGCCGTTGGTTTTGGCTTTGCCGTTGGCTTGCGACGTTCCGTTGGCATGGGCATGTCCGTTGGTGTGCGCCTTGCCGTTGACCTGTGCGGTAGCGACGCGATTGGACCTCTCGGCCGCCGCAGCCGCCGTCGCGGACTTGGACATTGGCCGGGTGTAATCGCTACGGTAGTAGCCGTAGTAGCCACCATCGGCATCGAATGTCTTGCTCGCCCCGTAGGTATTGAGCATGCAGCCGACGAAATTGCCGCCCGCGTTTTCGACACGCCGAAGTGTGTTAACGACTTCGTCACGACGGACCTTCGAGACCCGGACGACGAGGATCGCACCGTCGAGCCGCGGCAGCACGACGACAGGGTCAGAGACGGCCAACACGGGTGGCAGATCCACGAGCACGAAATCAAAGTGAGATCGTGCGGTAGCGAGCACCTCATCGAGTTCTTCGGACTGCAAGAATTCAGCGGGCGACGCGCTCACTGAACCGGCTGGCATCACGAACACATTGTCAGCCTTGGTCTCTTTGACAGCCTGTTCAAAGCTGATGCGCCCTTCGAGCAGATCACACAACCCGTTTTCTTTGCTCAGGTTAAAGAAGCGGTGGATGCTGGGGCGACGCAGGTCAGCGTCAATAACGAGCACCTTCAAACCGATCTGGGAGAACGAGAGAGCGAAGTTGGAGACGACGGTGGATTTGCCATCACCCTGCATGGGGCTGGTAAACCCGATCGTCCGCAGCGCTCCGCTGCGGATTTCGGGCAGCAACATCGTGCGTCCCAAACGGAAGGCCTCGGCGTCCGGTGACTCGCCGGTAGCGATCAAGCCAGCCACCCCTTTCTTCATCGAGTTCAATTTGCCGACACGGCCAAGGCTCGTCAGACCGACGGCTTCGTCCAGTTCCGCAGCGGAACGGAAACGACCGTCACGAAGATCATTGGCAACCGCCAAGAACAATCCCGAGAACATTCCCAACATCAGGCCACCCAGGCCACAGAGCGACAGTTTTGGCCACGATTTTTCACCGCGACGGGGAACCTCGAGGAATTCATACAAATAGCCGCTGAGTCCGCTCGCTGTATCGAGATCGCGGAGTTGTTGGACGATGCTATCAAACAACGCTTCTTGGCGAGTAATCTTTTTCCGGAGCACCATGTCGGTGAGTTCAAACTCGATCAGCTCCTTGGCTTTGCGTTCAGCATCGGCGGCAAGGTACGTCAACTCCTTGCGACGCTCGGTCAGCGTGGCGAGGTCGTGATTGAGGAACCCCACATAGGCCTTGAGTAGCCCTTCGGGACTCAACGAGCTTTCACTGAACGCGATTTTTGGATTCGCAATACTCTGCTTTTCCTTCAAAAACTCGTTAACGAGTTCGATTTGGCCTTGGATTTCCTGCACCTTGGGGTGTTCTTCCCCGAAGAGTCGCGACAGTCGTTTTTTCTCACTGCTGAGTTCGAGCAGGTACGTCATTTCAGTGCGTGCTTCTTCCGCCTTCGCGGGCATCGCTGCTTTGAATTCAGCGGAATCGGACGCGTTCATTTGCAAGCCGGCAAAGACACCGAGTCGCTCGAGACTCTCGCTATCGATCAATGCCAGCTTGTCGAGGTGGTCGGTCGGGTCATCCGATCCGTCCATTTCCTTCAACGTGGCATCGACGCGTTGCAGTCGCGTTCGCACGGTTGATTCTTTGATATCGAGATCAAGTAGTTCTTCTTGGAGGCGGCGATAGCGGTCTTGATAGACGTTGCTACTGCCCTCGCCCTGAAAGAACAGCGGTGCGTCCTGCCGCGACTTCATGTGCTCTTGCTCGGCAGCGATCAACTCAGCCTCAATGTCCTGCTTGGCTTCGTTGACCATCTCATTGGCGCGGCCCATCAACTGTTCCACCTGCGCAATAATGAATTGCTCATAGCGTTTCATCACAGCCGTCAAGATCAGTTCCGTGTCGTCGGCGTCGGTGTGCGTCAGCGTCACTCGCAGGCTGCGGGCGGCCTTGGCAGACCCTTCCCCGCCCTTGGAGATGGAAAGATGCTGGGCGACATAGTCGGTGGCATCGAACCCCGGTCGCTCAGCGTTGAGGTGTTTGACAATTGAGGGCAATCTCGCCAAATCATTCTGCGCGAGTGCCTCGCTGATGATCATCCGACTTTTGATCAATTGAATATGGTTGGCGAGAATATCTTCTTCGACCATTTCCTGGCCGGTCCCGTCCTTATCAAGGCCCGCGCTCTTTTGGTTGATCAACACAGTCGCACTGGATTGATACCACACCGGGGCATATTTCGCGTACGCCACACCAGCAGTGAGCCCGCAAATGCTCAGGAAGATGATAATCCAGCGTTGGCGATGGAGGATTTGCAGAACATCCAACGAGTCCGATTGGTCGTCGTCCGGCTTCGGTCGCGCCAGGGATTGAACGCGATTCTTAGGTTCGTTGGGTTCCGCCATGATCATTCAGTTCATCCCCACGTGGAAAAGCGACCACGCCTAGTTCAATTAGATAAGATGTAGTGGATTAGGGCCTTTTGCGGGCCCGATGAGATATTCAATAATCCTCCGCTTTCCGGGGATCGTCAAGGCAAAAAATGCTGCCTGACCCGATTTGCTAGCAGTCACCAGGCCAATCGGCACGATCCGTGCAGACAAACCGGTTTACCGTCATACGCAGGCGATCATCGAGCCGAAATCGCGGTGTCAAAGTATAGGCCAACAAAATCCGCGGGGCACCCACGTGGTGGACATGCTGACCGCAACGAGGAGATGCCTTTGCAGAACACACCATCGCTCGGCAATGGGCGCGGATAGCGTCTTGAACTCGCTATCGGCTCGATGAACCGAACAGCAGTTGAAAATGACGTGAGTTTTCACGAATTCCACGCGAAAATGCATTCCGAAAAGAGTGCATTTTAATTATTGGCGAATTTTGGATGAAGGCGGGGATGAGACGATGACGGCGTCCCCACCGGGCAGCGCCTTGAACAAGTTCTTGGTAGATACCGTCGCCAGACGGTGGAAAATCGCAATACGCACCTGTGCAGAAGTTTTTGTATGGAATTAGCCGATGGGCGAGCGTAGATACCGTCGCCAGACGATGGGCCCCCACGCTCTGGCGAGCGTAGCTACGTCGGTTTTCTTCACGCGCTGCGAAGGGGGAAGGGTCGGCAAAGAAGGGGGTGACTCGGCGGTTTCTCCGTTGCAGAGGTGGCGCAGCCCAGCTAGCCGCACGCTTCGAGTGCGATGCTCGCCCACAGAGTGAGCAGGTGGCGGTTCTGGTCGGCATTCAGGAGGCCAGGGCGTGTCCGATGCGAGACGGCGATTTGACCCTCGAATTCCCAAATCGTGGTGGACACTTGACCCCCGCTCTGGATAGGTGCCTCGAAAAAGACGTCCGTCAGCTCGGCGTCAGCGATCCAGATGCTGTCGTTTTGGCGATGAACCCCAAACCGTTTTCCCAATCTTAGCCCGGCGACGCTAGTCAGGGACGCCGTGGGCGTGAACGTGCCCCAACGTTCGAATAGTCCGAGGCATCCAGGGACGCGTTCGGCGAATGCGATACCACCGGCCAGCTCGTTGGCCGTTCCATGTTGGCGAACACTCCGCATCTGCTCGCTAACCGAATCCAACGTTTGTTGAATATCGTCCAGTTGACCATGCCTGCGGCGTACGAAGGCGATACCAATGTGATTGCTGGTGTCGTAACGCTGTGCCCACGTCCGCATTTCGACCGGATTCATGATCATCACGTGGTTGCGTCGCGAAGCGGCCGAGCGGGTGACGTTCGCCAAAGTATGTAGCGTGACGGCAACGGCCCAGTCGTTCAGCGTGATTTTTCGAGACCGCAGGGCGTCGCGGATTTCATCACTTTGAACACGAGAGAACATCAGCCGGAACGAGTTTTGGAACGAGGCGATCGTCGCGTCGGTATCTGGAGAGTCAGCGGCGTTGCCGATAACGTCCTGCTGGGATAACCGAACATTGGTGCCGCGGATGGTCGTCCATAGGTTTTGGAAGTCGGGCAATTGAGCCGACGGGGCCACCGTCGATTGCGTTTCCGGCGGGCTCTTCGCGTGAGTTGGCGTGGGGTCAACAACTTCCGACGGGTGGAGCGGCGGGTTGGCAGTGGTGTAGGTTTTGGCAAATTGTCCGATCATACGGATCGCGCCCACACCGTCACAGCACGCATGATGGAACAACAAACGGATCGACCATCGATGTTGGTCCGATGACTGGATCACACATTTCATGCCGACGCCCAATCGCGGGCACACCGATTCCGCGTCATCAACATCAGGTGAGGCATCGGCGGCCAGCCCGCGATAAACGAACGAGGCATCCATGGCGTGCGGTTGCATTTCCCACTCCTGGTGTCGGCCGCACCCGACGAGCCTCGCGTACATGCGAGGATGCTGATGCACCGTTTCAAACCAGGCCCGCCGAAGCGTCTCCACCTCCATCGCACCCTCGAGCACCAGCGTGATACTGAACACCATCCCACTGCGATGCCCCGGGCGAGCGAGATAGCGCTCCATCACGGTGGTGGGAAGGAGAGGGGGAGACAGTGCCATTGGATGAGAATCGTTTAGAAAGGACTGTCAAAAACAGAGAGAGTCGACTGCCCCGCGAGATACGGGATACCGTCAGAAGTACGGAAAAATGGAAAATGCCACATACTGAGTGGTTTCAAAACAGCTGGCATTCTCAATTTCTTCACACACGAACACTGACGCCGCCATCGACAACGATCGTTTGGGCTTGGATCAGATCACTGTCGGGGCTGCATAAGAACGCGACGACCTTGGCGACGTCTTGTTGGGTCAGTTCTCGCTCGCCGAGCATCATCCGTTGGTGGGCGGCTTTCACTAAACTCTCGGCGTCCGGCATGCTGGCGATGGCGTCGGTGGCGATGATTCCCGGGAGCACACAGTTGAAATTGATACCTTGGTCGCCGAGTTCGAGAGCGAGGTGGCGGATCAAACTTTCCAGTGCGGCTTTGGACGCCCCGATGGCGCCGTAGTGCGGAACGGACCAGCGTGACCCATGGCTGCTGACTGCGACGACTTTACCGTTACCCGAGCCGCCGGCGAGCAGCTTAGCCGCCGCCTGGGTTAACCAGATAACGGGTGCTGCGTTGGTTCGCAGGACGGCTTCGAAATTGACGGGTGTCAATTCTGAGAGGGCTCGAAACCCGCCCGCCGCCGCGTTGCTGACAATGATGTCGAGTCCGCCGAAACGCGATTGAATTTCCTCGACCATCGATTGGATATCCCCGCGCCGAGAGACATCCGCTTTCACCAACATCACATCCGCGTCGGGCGCGATCGTGTCAGCGATCTGGCGCGCGACGCCAACAGCTTGTTCCTGCGAATTGAGGAAATTCACCGCGACACTGGCCCCTCGGGCGGCCAATTCCAAAGCGATCTCTCGTCCAATGCCACGGCTCGCTCCCGTAACGAGGGCGCGTTTGCCCATCAAATCTTGATTCATCATGCTATCCCAACCACCCAATTCTGTAGCCGACCAGTTCCAAAATGCTATCTCCATTCAATCCAGTCAGGCTCGCACCCAGGATCGCACCCGTCTCTTCTTCACGCTCGTAGGTCACAACCACTCGTAGCGGTTCGCCGGGGATGGGCAAGCGGCCCATTTCGATTTTGTCAAACGAGATCGGCAGGCTCGATCGTCCTGCAATGCGGTACGCCAACGTCCCCGCGGCATAGAGCACTGCATCCATGGATGCAGGCGAGATCGCCCAACCTCGCAGCGGTCGATTCTCACCCGCCAGGTGCGCGGCACTGGGAGCGACAATCAACCCTTCGGCAGTCCTTCCACTCGAACTGAAACCGATCTGCTGCAGACACTGGAGTTGCGGTCCGTGATAGACCGGAGCATCGATCGGTTGGTAGTTAACGGGTTCCATCGGGACGTCCAGGTTGGCATCGTAGCCAGCCGACCGCGTCCCCCTGAGATCGCCTTCCGCCTGGTGTTTCAACGGGCGGAACCGTCGGTCGACAATCCCAGCCGTCTCGATCGTGGCACTGAAGTGCGGCCGCGCCGCTTCGACGAGACGCCCGTCGCGACGTCGCAGATCGCTGACCAACGACCAACGGTGCTGTGTTGGAGCAGACTCCTCCGGTGCATCAGAATGGTCCCTCCATGACACGATCTCCACGTGGAAGGGATCCGACGTTAGACATTTCAGTGGGCTGTGGGCTTGGACATCGTGCAATGCGATCACGGGGTCGCCGGTTGCTGCGTGACCTGCCTCGGCAAGCATTTCAATCGCCATCACGAACGGCAGCGTCGGCCGACCGTTTACCAAATGTTCACTGAGGAATCGGTCGTGGACAGGGTCGAGCGTTACGGGATAGGAGACCTGTGACGACCGCTCGAGTGGCGATGCGAGATGGGACTCGGGGTCGAGCATCGGTAGTGGCATGGGCATCGTGCCTGTGTTTTCAGCATCCTTCGGGTTTCCAGTACTCACAGGCAGGAGGCCTACGCCACATTCGCCAGCCGGGAAGAATTTCCGTATGTAGCGCCGATCGGTAATCAAAACTTCCGTCGCATCGCCGCCAAACTCAATTTCGTTGATGAAGTGTTGCAAACCTTCGCGGGCGGGCATGAACTCCATGCCGATCATGTCGAGCGCCAGCTTCGCTTCGGGTTTCGTCGCCATGCCGATATCGCCCCAGGCGTGCCAGTGAAACGTGACACAGCGAGTCTTGGGACGCTGATGTTGCAGGTTGCCGATCAATTTGGCGAGCATGTCGTTGGCAGCGGAATAATCGGTGTGCCCGTTCGCGCCAAAGCGACCGCTGATGCTGCCGAAACCGATGAACCACTCCAGCGGATCATGGCGGGTGGCGTTGGCCAAGGCGATACAACCATCGATTTTAGCACGGAAACACTTCTCGACCTTGTCGGGGCGTTTGCGATCAAAGCGGGCGTCTTGGCCGGCACCGGCACCTTGGATCACACCACGGATCGGTCCCTTGGTGTGTCGAATTTGTTCCAACAGTTGGTTCACAGCATCGACATCCGAGACGTCCACGCTGTGGTAAACCGCGTCGATGGACCGCTCCCGGCAGGCTTGCAAGGTTTGATCGATCTCGATCGCTTTCTCTAGTTTCTGCCACGTCGTAACGGGATTGCCGCCCTGGGTTTGGGTTTGGTTCATGACTTGACGCCGTAGTGCGAGCCGATCGTCGGCGGCCTGCCGACGGGTGGACTCATCAATTTGGGGTACCGGCGCGGTACCCAACAAATGCAGTTTTAAGTCATGACGCGATGCCAACTCCATCGCGGTCATCGCAGTGATGCCGCGTCCACCACCGGCGACGATCCAATTGCCGCCGGGCGTGATCGGAGAGGAAGAAAGGGAGTGGGAGGGAACTGAGAGGGGACTGTAGCGGGCGGCGGTCGCGAAGCGTTGCTCGCCGGAGACGGCGACTTCTTCGTCGTAGGACGGCACGGCGAGTTCACGCCAGATCCCGTCGGCGACATCGGCTGCGGTGGCAGCGGGGAGAGCGTCGATGATCAGCATGGGAGTGTTGCGGTAGCCGCGCATCCAGGCCTCGATCAACATCGCTTTGGTCAAGCCCGACAAACCACCGGATTCGGACGAGACGAGCCCGCGACCATCGAAATGGAAGTCGCCTCCCGATCGCACGAGCGTGGTGAGGGTACTGCTTGACATGCGGCCGGCATCAATCAAACCTTGCATCCAACGTTGGCAGAGGCGGAACGGATTGCTCAGCGCGGCCTCACGCCGAGACTGCCACGCCACCGCATCGGTAGTCGGCCACACCGCGTCGTCGTCGTGCGGTGTCGTGATGAACAAGTGCGGCGAGACGCCATCGGCCCACAGTTCGTCCAGCCGCGCGTCCAATTCGTCGCGTGAGATCGATGAGTCAAGCAACTCAATCGGGTACTGAGCAGACTGCGGATCGGCTCGCCAGCGACGGATGATCGCGCCGGACATAGGATTATTGCCCAGCACCAGTGCAGGGCCATTCCAAGTTGGCCCCGTCGGCATATTCGCCAGCCGTGGGTCCGATCGCATGCCTAAGACGAACCGGTGCGTTCCCGTCGCGGGGATAGACGCCGCATCTAAAAATATGTCTGCCCCGTTGAGGGACCGGATGGGCCCCGAGCTTTTCTCAGAAAGCTCTTCTATCGCAGGCCCCGTTTCGTTTTTTTTTTCTGGAGAGGATGCGGCAGAGCCCACTATTTCGGGATTGTTTAACGCCGGGGAGATCTGTTCCCACACGAACGCCCGGATGGATTCGAGGGTTGCAAAATCGGCCAAAGTCAAACCGGAATCTCGCAGCGACGTGAGCTGGTATTGCTGTGCTAACTCGCCAAGCAATTGAGCTTTTTTGATGCTGTCGATGCCGAGTTCACCCTCCATGTCCGCGTCCATGTCAATGATCGACTCATCGTAGCCCGTTTGGTCGACGACCAAATCGATCATCAAGCGGCGTAGCAACTCGTCCGAATCATTGCGGGGGTGGCCGACATTCGCAGTCGAAACGGTGTCGGTTTGCTCTGGCGTGGGCGCTTTTGCGGGTGTGGAATTTGAGAGGGTGGTCGGTGGTGGGCCCGCGGCCAGCGCTGTCGGCTCAGGTTGCGAGATATTCGCGGGAGCGTTGTCCAAGATCCCAAGAATGTCATTGAGCGTTTCGAACTGGGCGAGCTGCATCGATTGGACATCGATTGGGGTATCGGCCCACTGCACGATCTCGCCGATCAATTGCGCTTTCTTGATGCTGTCCACACCGAGCTCGGCTTCCAGGTCGGCTGCGAAGTCGATGATCTCCGGATCGTACCCCGTCAGATCGACGGCCAAATCAAATAAGAACGCTCGCGCACCTTGTCGGTCAGCTGCAGGCACAGCATCGGTCTGGGCGGAATTCGCGGTCTGCGGCGCAGGAGCAGTTTGCCGGGGCACCGCTCCGGCGGGTGGCGACGTGGGGACGCTGTGGGTGTCACCCGCCGCTAGCAACGTCGGCTCAGGTGCTGAGGGGCGGCGGCGATTGCGGGTCACATCGACCACTTCGAATCGTTTCTCGAAGGACATCGTCGATTGCTCATCGACATCGCTCGGCGATGATTGGAGGTACTGCTTCACCCGCGACGGTGAATCGATCGACCGCGCGGACATGGCGTGTATGGGTGACTCGTCAGCACCGGTTCCATGAAATGCTTCGCAGGCCATCTCGATGAGCAACTGTTGCAACGGATACGCACGGCGGCGATCATCGGCGCTCAAGCAGATCGCCCGACCATCGACGGTCGCTCGCGCCAGTCGCGTCAACACGTTATCGGGGCCAACTTCAATCAATAGTCCGCAACCTTCGGCGACGATCCGTTGCAGGGCGCCGTTGAAACACACCGGCTCGGTGAGTTGGTCGATCAGGTTGTCCATGATCTCGGTCGGCTCGGCGAGATACCGATTGGAGACCGCCGAGAGGAAACCCACGCGGGGAGGTAACAAGTATTGTCCCCCGAAGCGGGCGCGCAGTAGATCTTGCGCCGGCTTCATCGCGGGCGTGTGGAACGCGGCGGGGACGTTGATCACGATCGCTGCCATCCCGGCGTCGGTAAGATGCGTTTTGGCGGTGGCGATATCCTTTTTGGAGCCCGCGATCACGGTGCTCACGGGCGAATTGTGATGCGAGATCACGGCGGCCAATTGATGGCGATCAATCACCGCTTGCACTGCCGAGGGTTCCCCTCGCACCGACAGCAGTTCACCTCCAACTTGGCGGGTCATGATCACGGCGTCGCTGCGGCACTTGGCGAACTCAATCGCCTGGTCCATGTCCATCACGCCGGCAGCCCAACCGGCGGTGCACTCACCGAAACTGTGACCGAGCACGAAATCGGGACGATGGCCGCGTTGAAAGAGTGAATTCGTCATCGCAGAACCGACGGCCAATACCCATAGCTGGGTCCACCATACGTCGCGTCCAAGCTGTCGTTTGGGATCGGCCAAGCGATCGCCGATGGTTTCCAGCCCCCGTCGCTGCAGTCGATCATCCACGTCTTGCAGGAATGACCATGCGGTCTCAGCCGCCGATGCACCGGAGTCGTCCGATGAGAACAAGCGTGGGATGGCGGGATACTGCGAGCCCTGCCCGGGAAACAACCAACCGACACGATTACCGGATGATTCTCGGCAACGAATCCATGCGAGTTGTTTGGGCAGCGCCGTCGTCCGGCGCTCTTTCAGCGGTCCATCGAGAATCGCTTTCGCGGCCGCGGCAACCTCGTGAATGTCTTGGCCGATGATCGCGACTTCGATAACGTTGCCGGCAATGTTGACGCCCATCGCCGCGTCCGGATCACGGAACGAATCGACTGCCGACTCGAGTGCGGCGGGGGACGGATCATTCGAAACGGCATTCTCGACGAGCAACCTCAGGTCCCGCTCGAGACTGGCCGCGTCGCTCGTTCGCAAGCGAATTTGCAGGACTGCGTCATCCGGCGCCGTCACACCCGTCCTCACCTGGGCTGGCGCGGCGTGGGCGGTGCGCGATGAAACTCCCGACGCGCTCGCGGCGATCGCGTGGGGGCGTGACGTCAGTGCGGCAGACGCTCGGATCATGGGAGTCGATGTGGGCTGTTTGGCAATTTGGTATTGAATTTGGTATCCGTCCTGTGCCGTTTCGCAAATCCGTTGGGCCGGCGGTGCGGACGTGGACTGTTCAAATGCGATCGTCGCGGCCAGAGTGCGGACGATTCCCTGTCCACCGCCGAGATGTCCCAGCTTTGAAATTAATCGTGGTGCTGACGTGCCAGGATGACTCGCTGACTGACGTGCGTCGTCGGCGCGGGCCTGGGCAACGTCGTCGGTCCAGCTCTCCGCAGCGTGCTCAAGGACGCCAAAAATCGGCTTGTTTTGCGAAACGGCGTCAGCGAGACGCTGCAACATCATGATGGCAACCCCTTCGCCTGGGAAGATCCGAGACCCGTCGTTGGGCACGTCTGCGGCGCGACCGGAGTGGACCAATTGGTTTCTTCGATACAACTGTTCGAAGGCCACCAAATCCATCGAACGATGGGTCATGCCGCACAGAACGGTGTCGACTTGCCCGCTGCGAAGTTGCTCCATGGCGGTCAAAATGGCCAGCCCGCCGGATGCCTCATCGGCGTCGACCGCACAGGCACCACCCATCAGATCGAACGTGCGTGAGAGCCGCGAGGCCAGCGTGCTGGCGGTGAAGCCTCCCGTTTCGTCCAACAATGCAGGATAACGTTGCATCACGGCCGCGCAAAATTGCTCGACGATCGTTTCAGATGCCTGGGACGAAATGCCTTCGCGACGAGCGATTCGCAGGAGATGCTGGCGGATTTCCGGCAGCCGCAAGCCGATCTGCAGCGCGTTACTGAACTCACCGCCAAAGATCGTCCCCACGACGACCCCGACGCGGGTGCGGTCGATCGACCACTTTCCGCCATCAAATTCATCGATTGCTTGAGCGGCCGCTTGAATCAACATCAATTGAGCGGGATTGGCGTACCGGACCGTTTTCGGTGGGATCCGGTACCCTTGCGCGTCAAACTCGAAATCGTGAATGTAGCCACCCCGGCAGTGCGGAATGCGCCCGTCGAAGTCCGCGCCACCGGACGCCGCGTGTTCGACACCGATCCAGCCACGATTGCGGGACCGTTGCGGCCACCTTCCGGGCGGCGGATCGGAAATGCAAGTCTTACTGGATTGCAGAAAATCCGCAAACTCAGCGAGATTACTGGCGCCCGGCAGGACGAGCCCGCGGCCGACAATCGCGATGGGTTCGGGGGCCTGTTTGGGTGTGCTGTCGGGGCCTGCAAGTTGGCCGGATCGGTCTGACTGCTTGATCACGAGATGCGCATTCAAGCCGCCGATGCCGAAGGCGTTGACCCCGGCCACTCGGTCGCCGGACGTTTTCCCCTCAGCAGAGTTCCGGTGAGCAGGAGGACGTTCAGGCCAGGGCTCGATCGCATTGACGACGCGGACAGGCGAATCGGTCCAATCGTAGAACTCGTTGGGCTGTTCGAAATGGATAGACGGTGGCAGCTCACCTCGTCGCATGGCAATCAAGCACTTCACCATCCCGACCAAACCGGCCGCTTCGAGCAGGTGTCCGAGGTTACTCTTGACGCTACCGATGGGGAGTTGCGGCTTGCCAAGTGGCGAGCGATCAGACTGCGTACCGGATTCGCCTCGCAAGACGGCCGTCAGTGTTTCCAGTTCGGTGGCGTCACCCACCTGGGTGCTGGTCGCGTGACACTCCAAGTAATCGACGTCCAGACGGGATGCCGGGTCGTTGGAGACACGACCGATGGCGAGTTGTTGGCCTTCGCTGCGCGGTGCCCACAAGCCTTTGCCTTTGCCGTCCGATGCGACCCCGACCCCGACGACGGCGGCATGGATCGGCAGCCCCAATCGTTCGGCCACGCAGCGCCGCACCAGCACGACGGCAACGTATCCCTCACTGCTGATCAGACCGCTGGCGCGACGATCAAACGGGTAGCACCCGTCATCACTGCAGGCACCCGACTGCGAGAACAGGGCGAGATTATCAACATTATTGAAAGTGGCACCGCCCACCACGGCAACGTCCAAATGATCAGCCGCCATGGCCGAGACCGCATGCTGCAGCGCCAGGAGCGACGAAGAACAGGCGGCATCGATAACCTCCCGGCGGCCATGAAATCCGATCAGGTCCGCCGTCAGGGACGCGGCGCTGTACGCGTTGAAACTGGGCGAACCATCGCCTTGCCAACTCGGTCGGCCCTGACGAATCGCGGTGGTCAGCTCCGCCTTTAGCCGATCGACGTTCGCATCATCCACTTCATGCAGCAAATTCGTTTGCTCGATCAACTCGGACGCCGCCGACGCCAGAGTGCTCATCGCGAGTGGACCACCGGCCTGGGTTCCTCCACTATGCCCGACGAGAACCCCCGCCCGTCGCGGATTCAATCCTTCCACGTTGTCAATTCGTTCGGCACCAAACGTCGATTCAAACGCGGCCATTGCGACCTGGGCGAATTGTCGATGCGTCAGATCGAAATCGCCGAGCGAGTTGATTCGTTGCTCCCGCGCAGTGTTCAGCGGAGTGGGTGAGACGCAACCACCGAGCTGCGTGTAGGTTTTGCCGGGCACATTCCGCTCAGTATCGAAATACAACGAGCGATCCAACCGATCCTCGGGCATGGACGCGATTCCCGAACGGCCCGCCCATAACAGATCCGCGAAATCGTGGGCGTTGTCCACGCCGCCAGGCAATCGAACTTCATAACCGCAGATCACGATCTCGTTGGGATCGCTCGCGGGAGATTCGCCAGCAGGCGTTCGCCCGGCTTTAGAAACGAGCGGAACCTCACTGTCTGAAATTGTGGTCGAACGCTCCGCGGTCGAACAATCCGAACGCGGAGCGCTCGGCCACTTTTTTTCCGCTCGTTCCTTAACAACCTCAAAACCGGGGCTCGCGTCCGAACGACTCGTGGGAGCGACAGGCTCTCCTGGCGTGGTTGTTTTCGGCGTGAAGGCAGACCAATGCTGCACCATTTCCAGCAGCTCAGCGGTACGAATCTCCGGTGTCGGCGGCAGGTCTGTTTCCGCAATCACGCGATCAATCTGTTCTCGGTCGAACTGAGGGTCATCGCGAAAATACGGGAGGAAGGTGTTTACGAATGGCGCTGCCATCCGATCGAGTTCGGCCCGATCGTCAACGCTCAGATTGGCAGGACGAGTCGGCTGGGTGCGTTTCACGCGGGTGGGGCGACTCAGCCAAGCCCGGGTCGCGCTATGAAACGCGGCGTCCAAGTCGCGAACGGTCGTGCCCGAACAAGACGTCAGGTGATAGGTTTGGTTGTGATGCCGCGAGTCGGCAACGATCGTCAGGATCGCGTTGGCGATCCAATCGACATCGACAATATTTTTTTGCTCATCACCGTCGAAACCGAGATTGCGAAACCACTCACCATGATCAGGCAGGCCGAACCGCGACGCCAACATTTGGTACATCGAGAAGGCACCGTAGATCGTGCGGTCACCCGAAATCGGCGATAGACCGGTACGGTCAATCACGATTGAAGGGCGATAGATCGTCAGCGAGCCGAGCATGCCCGAGTGCAATGCCCCAGCGAGCATGGCTTCGGCCATGCTCTTGCTGCGTTCGTAGTCATTGGCAAACGTTTGTCCGACGTCACCCTCGGCTTCCAACACCGTGTCGCTCCGCTGGCCACACACGTATGCGGTCGAAATATGGTGAAACGTCGAGAGATTGGACCGACGGCAGAACTCTAAAACATGGCCGGTGCCGTCGACATTGGTCCGATACGGCTCGTTATCGGCCGATTCACTTGCCGGTGCAAAGCTCAAACTGGCGGCGCTATGCAAAATCTGGTCACAGTTTGCAGCAATCCACTGGGCATTAACCGACAACAGCCCCAGGCCGGGCTGGTTCAAATCGCCTTGAAACACCCGCGGGCGAGGCAGCGTCAGGTCCCAGGCCGCCTCGAACCGGCTGAGGAGATGCTCAACGCGTTCGGCCGCGCTCTGCGCCCCCTTGCCCCGAGCAATAACAGCGAGCGGTCGCCCACCGCGCAGCCACTGAGCCATCACGTACGAACCCACCATCCCGGTGGCTCCCGTCAGGAGCATCGTTTCGCGACGACGAGATCGATCGTCTGGGGCTAATTTCCCGCTCACGCAGCGAACTCCCGGTGTGAGCGTCGAGCGTGAGCCCGACCAAGGTTGCTCATCAGCATGAAATTAACTCTTGCGGAAGATGGACGGGCGAGGAGAGATGAGACCGTTCATCATAATCACCGGCCTAGCGGTCCAAGGCAAATCGTATCGTTGATGACGACTTGGCAACAAAAGACCTCCGATTATTCCGCTTGCAGAGATTCTAAGGCAACTCGCTCGCATTGCGACCTGCGGATGATCGCAAGAACCCGCCCTGCCCACAGCAAGTTAAAAATAGAGAAGATAGGCAGCCTGACCTGCTCGTAACGGCTCGAACATGTCCTAATTCCTACGAATAGCAACACTCGCATTACCGGAGCAACCGAAAACAGTAGGTGAATACCCATTTCACTCATGCTCTGACGAGTTGCGGATATGAAGATCGAAATCCACCGAGTGTCGTTGGGCTTGCTAGCGTTGATGACGCTGGGGGGCTGCGCGTCATTCACCGACTGCTACTACGAAAAATCGCAGAGGGTGCGTGCTTTCAAGGAGTACGCACATTGCGGCAAGCCACAATGTTCAGAATATCCGCGTGACTACAAAAAGGGCTGGATCGACGGCTTCTACGAAGTCGCAACGGGGGGGAGCGATTGCCCACCTTCGGTCGCTCCGGCACGATACTACGAGCCGAAGGAAATTCTCAAATATCGTGACCAAAAACGTCATGACTATTACAGCGGCTGGCAGGCGGGTGCGGCGCGGGCATCGCAGTTTCCCGACACTCACTACTTGAGAATTTACGAAACGGATGAGTGCCCGTTCCCACGCTGTGACAAACCCTGCAGCGACGGCCAATGTGCTCCTTGCCGCGAGGCTTTCGTGGGCATGACCGCCTCGACCGAAATGATCGAGGCCGCACCCGCTCTACCGGCGACGATGGCTGCCCCGCCCGAGTACATCGAAGTGGAGAGCTCGAACTCGAGCTCGAACTCGGATACGCAGTGGGAACAGGACACTCCTATCGAGCTGACGATTCCCGAGATCAATGATGACGTCGAGAATGCCCCGTTCGAGACTACCACGCAATCGATTCCGTTGCCGGCACCGGCAGTTGAAACGTTCACGGATCTCCCGACGCTCCCGATGATTCCACCGGCACCCACCCAGTCTGCTCAGATCGGGTTGGCATCCGCCCAGTCTGCTCCTGGTGAGGTCGCCGCCCAACCGGCGGCCGCAGCGGAAGAAACGCCGCTGGTCTCGATTCCAGGGTATCGGGCCACGACACAGTGGAATCGGCCCACGGCTCGCCCCACCGAGGCCCAGCCAGTTGGATTCATCCGCATGATCGAACCGATTCAAGACGCTCAATCGAAGCGTTCCACCAGCGACGGCGCTGAACCCATCGTGATTGAAGAAGCTCCGTATCAGCACTTTCAGATGAGTGATACCGAAGCCAAACCTGTCATCAAACTCGTCGAATGATTCGCGAGTCCCCATTCATCTCACATCCCATTTATTCAATTCTGTATTGCGAAGGGATTCAGCAATGATTCGCACGAATCTACTCCAGAACATCACAGCGTCGATCGCTGCCACGGCGTTGGTCACGATCACGACGCTGTCCAGCACCGGTTGTCACATTCACTCAGTCTCATCCGCCCGCAATTCGATTCCAGCCAACCGGCTCGATCCGAATCTATTCGGATGCTCCCGAGAAGCGTTGGCGCCGGTGCCCTTTTCTTCACTGGGGCAGACCAAGCCGCAGCAACACATCATCGGTGCTGGCGACACACTGTCGGTGTACGTGTATGGGGTGTTCCCGGCGAATGAGGAAGAAACCCCGGTTCAACAACGTACACAGTCCATCAACCAGCGTTACTATCCACCTCGTGGTACGGTGGTCGGTCCTCTGACGGGCCTGCCCGCTCGCGTGGAGGGCAATGGGACGATCGACATGCCGCTGATCGGCGACATCGATATTACTGGCCTGACCATGCCGCAAGCGGTTGCCAAGATCAAACAGGCGTACTTGGACGAAAACGTGCTGCAGGAGGGCAAAGAACGGGTCACGGTGGATCTGTTGATCCCACGCGTCCGCCGCATTGTTGTGCTCCGACAAGATACACCTGCACAGGCTGTCGCCCTGACGCCACCAGGCGTCGTCGACCAGGTGCACCGCGGCAGTGGCGAAGTCATCGACCTGCCAATTTATGAAAACGACGTGTTGCACGCTCTCGGGGCCACCGGTGGATTGCCCGGTACCGATGCAGCGAGGGAACTGTACGTCATCCGGAGCGGCGCGGGAATCAACACACAGTTCCTCAGCGGCGCATCGCTGCAGGGTATTGTCAGCGGCGGTGAAGGCGGCGACTGCAATCCAGGCGTGATCCGTATCCCCTTGGTGGGTTGCCCCTGCGACGGCATTCCCTACCAACCCGAAGATGTGATTCTGAACGAAGGGGACACCATCTATATCCCTCGTCGCGACGAATACTTCATCACCGGTGGCCTGTTGCCAGGAGCAAGAATTCCGTTGCCGCGTGACAAAGATGTCGATGTCCTCGAAGCCATCGCGTTGGCGACCGGATCGCCCGGTGGTCCCCTGGGACTGGGCGGCAAGGCACTGATCGGTGGGCGGCCTGGATACATTCGCGAAGCCACTCAGGTGATGATCCTGCGAACGCTTCCCGACGGACGCCAGATCAACATACGGGTCGATCTTGATCGCGCAATCAATGATAACAAGCAACGCATTCGCATCATGCCTGACGACGTTGTGATGCTGCACCAGAAACCAGGAGCAGCGTTCTTCAACGGGTTCCTGAACTACTTCGGCGGCGACGCGCTCCTCTTCACAGCGGTCGACAACTAAGTCGAACAGGCCTGACAGCCGATACTTTCGAAACACCGTGGCGTTCTCGCCACGGTGTTTTTTTGTATCGGATAAAACCAGTAGGGGAAATTCGATCATGGTCGAGCAGCCAATGCCAACGTATGATCGAATGTCAAATTTGATGGTCACGGTTGCCGCATCGATATGCCGATTGATGAATCGGCTCTTCAGTCGTCGCTTGATGGCTGAAACCGAAGGGGCAACTGCGATTTGCAGGATTCGTAGCTTGGGACCATTGTCCCGAGCCAGCAATACTCTTCCTCAATTCCTTATCGATTAACCGCTGCGATGATCAACCAACTTTTCTTGAAGATCGGATGTGTCGTCATCACGGGCGCACTCATCGCCATACTGGCTAACGAGTCGGTGTTTCAGCCAACGGGTTCGGCGACCATCGCTGACGCCCCGCGGGAGTCGCCCCAACGGACTGCCCTGCAACTCGGAGAGCTCGCCAGCGAATCCGCGGCGACGGATTCCGCGGCGACGGATTCCCACCAAGCCGAGCGAGACCTCGACGCCGACCGTCCGGTCGAGGTCTCGCTGCGAGTCGGCAAAATTGCAGCGACGCCCGGACGCGATGAAATCACCCAAATTCAAACGCTGCCGCTTCTGGATTCACAAATCAACCGGTTATACGCGCTCTCCAAAGCGGCCTCGTGCCGGATGTTGACGTCCGGTGCCGCCGTGCTGCCCAACCTGACGAGCCCTGCCCAGGGCCAGGCCTCGACCATCGGCCGCGTGCCATCGATTACCGTTGGATTGGAGATGGCGGGAGCCGGACGCAGCAAACTACCTGCGGTCACCCGCGGTCAGGTTGATAACTACTTTGCGATCCATCGCCTATCGATCCAGCCCGTCGTTTATTGCGACGCATCCGGGCAGTATTACTTTGGTACCGATTGCCAGGCCGCTTTCTTTGAGCTGGAGCGACCGGGAACGGCGATTCAGCCCGAACCCATGATCGAATCCGCCGTCGCACGTTTTCGATCCCTGGGCGTCTTCAGTTCGCCGGGGGGCAAGACCTCGGCGCCGGCAAAGAATTTAGCCGCCGATGACTCAACCACCCCATCAGAGCCTGGTCGCACTCTCGTGATGGCGTTCACGTTCGAGAAAAGCGATCAGCTCGTCTCCGGGGTGGGATCGAGCGACCGGCAAGCCACCGAATTGTTGCTTTTCCATCTGCCCGAACAGGCCACCGACACAGCGATCGATCAACGTGGGCGATCCAGCGTTCCGGACATTCCAATGGAAGTGTTCATCACCAGCGATGATCGTCGCACCTTGAATCGACTCGATCTGCAGGCGTCGGAGCTCAACTCGCCGCTGCCCACGATATCCGCAGACATTCGTTTTGATAAAATGATTCTGATGGGAATGTATCCTGCCGAACCCGTCGTCACCCAAATCCACTATCGCTCCGCAGGCGTCCTGTCGATGGAACTCGTCGAAAAGCTCATCAGGGGATCGAGTGACCGTTCGGGCATGAACCTGAGTGAAATTCTCGATCAGTTCACCTTGCTCTCCCAATCTCTCTCGGCACTCACCCGGAAGACGGCTGCCCGCCAAGACGAAACACAGGCACGTGGGGGTGCCGACGCATCCGATGAAGCGTGGTACCAGGAGATGGCACGTCGCAAGTACGACCGACTCAATCAATCTTTGCAGCCGATCGAAAAGAAGGACGCACCGTTTTAGGTTCGCAGCCGGCGGCCGGAAACAATTCTTACGCGAATCGCTCGACGATGCGGTCAGCGGCGCGGCGAAGATCAGCATCGTCATCAAACGACGACTCCATTTTACGAATGGCATGCAAGACCGTCGAATGATCTCGACCGCCGAATGCATCACCAATGTGGGAGAGGCTCGAGTCGGTCAATTGGCGTGACAACCACATCGCCAAGGATCTGGCGCGAACGATGTTCTGCCGACGCGATCCACTGCGCATCTCCGATGACTTAACACCCAATTGCCGCGCCACGGCCGACGTGATCGACTTGATCGAAATGGATTCTTGCCCGCTGGCCCGTCCGCCCGCTGACTCAATCGCCTCAGCACAAACCGGCGAGGTGTGCATGCGGCACCACATCGCCACCTGTTTCACTCCCGATTCGAGTTCTCGCACGCTCACATCGCTCGGCAATCCGCCGTCAAGCAGTGCCCACGTGTCCGGCTCGGCATCGGGCATGTGGGCAAGCATCAGTTCCCGCAAAATCGCCTTGCGGGCGTCCCCTGCAGGCGGACGTAATTCCACCGTCAGCCCCGGCAACGTGCGGCTGACCAGGGGTGGACGCAGCCCACGAATTTCCGAAGGCAGACGGCGACAGGTCACGATCGTGATCCGCCCAGCAGCGTCACGGGCCTCCAGCCGGGCCGCGAGTTCCTCTTGAGCAGGCGCCTTGTCCGCGATCAGATGCAGGTCATCGATCACCCACACACAGGCTTCATCCAGCTTCTTGCGCATCCGTGGCATGTCTTTGGAATCAATGGACGAAGCAAATTCACGGGCAAAGTCAACGGCTGGCTGATAGAGCACCCGCGAAGACAGAACCTTGCTGGTGACGCCCGCCATGGCCGCAGCGCGGCTGGAAACGGGAACGTCGGCATGAGGATCGGGATCGGCCATCTGATCCCAAATCGAATCGATGCCAATCCGCTGAGCCAGGTGCAACGCTAACGCTGTTTTCCCCACCCCCGGCGGGCCGACCAAAAGCAGCGGTCGAGCGATTTCCAACAGTGGGGACACCGACTGGTCGCAGACGTATCCTGCCAGTCGATTCTCACGGCCGTAGTAAAATAGCGGCGTGACCGGCCGCACCACTGGGGCTTCACGCCGCCGCCGGCGCAGCGTGGGACGCTCCAATGGGAATGAGGAAACAGCGGGCGGAGAAGGTGTCACCAC